>CAXXYH010000004.1:0-2620487 GCA_963677925.2 Spirochaetia bacterium | reverse complement strand
AGGATAAGTAGGTTTAGGTCCTTATGCTTTTTTATAAAATTTACAAACTCTGACATCAACTCTTATCAGTTGAGACTGTTATAAATCGTTCTGCTTGAAAGATCTTTAGTATGTTCATAGTACATTCCTGCACCCTTTGCCACACAAAGTAATGGATCTTCAGCAAGTATTACCGGAACCCCTGTTTCTTTGGAAATCAGTTTAGGCATACCCTTAAGTAGAGAGCCGCCCCCGGTCATTACTATTCCTCTTTCTACTATATCAGCAGCAAGTTCAGGCGGCGTTTGTCCCAGCGTACTTTTAATTTCTTCGATAATTCCGTTTATGGGCTCCTGAAGAGCTTCACGCACTTCTACTGAATCTATTTCAAGCCGTCTAGGTAGACCTGTAATTGCATCTGTGCCCTTGATTTCCATCTTTTCAATTTTCTTATCCGGAGACGCATTACCTATTTTAATTTTAAGATTTTCAGCGGTCTGTTCGCCTACTATCAGGTTATGCACATTCCTTACATGCTTAATAATTGCCTCATCAAACTCATCACCACCGATTCTGATAGCTTTAGTTACTACCATACCGCCAAGAGATATAACGGAAATTTCTGTAGTACCTCCGCCAATATCACAAACCATATGTCCGGCGGGTTCAAAGATGGGCATATTTGCTCCAATCGCGGCGGCAAGAGACTCTTCAATCACCTTTACTTCACGGGCACCAGCTTTAAGTGCACATTCCTCTACAGCTCTTCTTTCAACTTCAGTAATACAGGTTGGAACTCCAATAACCATTCTAGGTTTAACAAAGAGTCTTTTAGGTATGACACGTGAAAGAAAATATCTTATCATTTTTTCAGTTGTTTCAAGATCAGCAATTACTCCGTCACGAAGAGGTCTTATCGCTATAATATCTCCCGGAGTCTTCCACAACATCTTTTTAGCTTCTGCGCCTACTGCGACAACCTTTTTTGTGCCTCTTTCGACTGCAACGACAGAAGGTTCAGAGATAACAATCCCTTTCCCTCTTACATGAACGAGTGTATTACAAGTTCCTAAATCTATACCAATATCTGATGAAAATGCGTCTGCAAATTTACCAAGCCCCATTATGACCTCCCAAAGCTTCAATTAACCGGATAAAGTTTCAATTTTGCACCGTAATGATATGAATCAATCTCAAGACATTTACGCCATTCATATCTGGCTTTTGCAGTATCACCCATTTTTTCATATATCTCACCAAGATAATAATGAGCATCAGCAGCCTTCTCATTTTTTTCAATAATCTTACGGTATTCTTCTTCTGCCTTTAGAAATTCTTCCTTTTCAATGTATATATTGCCAAGCAGATATCTTGCCTTCTGCTCAACATTGAAATCGGCTGTTTTGTTAAGGGTCCAGATTAAATACTCTTCCGCATCATCAATTTTTCCCATCTGGTTATAAGTCTGGGCAAGAACCAGATAAAGCATATCGGAAGGTTTCTCATCAATTGCCTTTTTATAATATTCTGAACTTAGTTCGTACTGACCAAGTTTTGAATACAACAACCCTAAATACTCGAAAGTATCCTCTCCAGTATAACCATCTTCAACGGATTCTTCCAGATATTTTATAGAAAGATCTGTATAGAACTTACCTTTTTGAAAATAGCATTTACCGATAATGTAATTAATTTTACCGTCAATTTCAGTTTCTTTCAGAAGAAGCGCTTTTCTAAGATTTATAAGCGCATCATCAAACAGGGGAATCTTCTCTTCCAGTGAAAATTGTGCTGCTCCGCGATAAAAGTATGAAAAGCCATTGTATATCAAGGCTTTCTGATTCATGGGATCTTCCTTGAGGATTAGTTCACATTTTTCATTAATTTGTTCATAGTGTTTGTTTTCCCATAAAAGTTCAATAGTCTGTTCGCTATTCTGCGAAGGCGCTGAATTCAGTATATTATTTCCTATTCCGTTTTTAAATAAAGCGAAGCCCAAACCTGCAATAACTATCACAGCTATTACTATAATTATAACACGAGGCAGAATGCCGGATTGCTTTCTGCTGTTAAATTTATATCTGTCTCCAGGTAGAATCATTTTACAGCCTTTTTATATAAAGACGGACCTGTAAGCCGGGTTTTGTCTAGGATAACCATCTATCTAAATCTGACATTGCTGGCAGACTTCAGCAGTTTACCCGCAGATTAGGCGAACAACCCTCTGCTGCTTAACTTTGCTCCAGGTGAGGTTTACCATGCCCTTTACGTTACCGTAAAGGCGGTGGGCTTTTACCCCGCCATTTCACCCTTACCCGGCATGCCGGGCGGTATATTTTCTGTGGCACTTTCTGTAAAAAACTGTAAACAGTTTCACCCCGGCTATTATCCGGCACCCTGTTCTGTGGAGCCCGGACTTTCCTCCCTGATTTACAGGGCGGCTATCCGGTCCGTCAAATAAATATTAACATATCAAAATTGGTTTGCCAATTAAAGATTGATACTATGTAATTACCTAGAAATCGTCGTCATCATCATCGTCTTCAAGGTCGGTAAGTCCCTCAGAGTCGTCATCACTGAAGAGGCTGAGATCATCCTTATCCTCATCAGCATCGATTGCTTCATAAAAAAGAATTCTGCTGCAGTATGGACAGAAATGAATATCCTCACCCTCTCTTACCTCATTCACAAACTGTGCAGGCAGTATCATATGACAGCCGGAGCAGACAGACTTTCTTACAGGAACTATACCTACACCTGATTTACTTCGGATAATTCTTTCAAACTTGAAAAGAATCTCTTCATCCATTTCAGGAGTTGTATTTTTTTCCATTTCTTCAAGTTCGATAAGTCTCTGACGTTTGTCTTCACTTTCATTCTTGTTTTTTTCTTCCTCAGCAGAAAGTTCTTCTTCCTGCTGCTTTATAAGTTTTTCATCACGTTCAAGCAGATACTGAAATTCTTCGAGGTCTTTTTCGGATTTTATAATATCCTTCCTGCATTCCTGCTCTTTTTCAGTAGCGTCCTTAATTTCCTTATCAAGGATTTCGTACTCACGCTGAGTTTTGATCTCGTCCATCTGCTTTTCATATTTTTCCCGCAGACTTTCAGCTTCAGCTAGCCTTACACGCAGATTGGCAATTTTCTTTTTAGTTGCTTCTACCTTTTCATTTTTTTCGATATATGTCTTTTTAAGACGATTAAGAAGTTCATTCTTTGTAACCATCGCCTTGGGAATTTCCTGAATATCTCTCTCAATCTCAAATTTCTGTGAGAGAATATCCTGAAGCTCTTTCAGTTTGTCGAAGATATCTGTTTGCATACGGCAACCCCTCTGTTAATTGTCAATATAATCTTTTAGCCGTCTGCTTCTTTTCGGGTGTCTTAACCTTCTTAAAGCTTTGGCTTCAATCTGTCTAATTCTTTCTCTTGTAACATTAAAATACAGACCGACTTCTTCAAGAGTCAGTGAGTATCCATCTTCAAGCCCGAACCGCATTTTAAGGACTTCCTGCTCACGAGGCGGCAAGGTACAAAGTACATCCTGCAGCTGTTCCTGAAGAAGTTTAAATGCTGTCTGATTAGCCGGGTTCTCTACATCCTTATCTTCAATAAAATCGCCAAGTAGAGAATCTTCTTCTTCACCTATCGGTGTTTCGAGAGAAATAGGTTCTCTGGCAACATTTTTGACTGATTTAACCCTGAGAACAGACCATCCCAGTCTATCTGCAATTTCCTCATCAGTCGGTTCCCGACCAAGCAGCTGCATAAGCTGCCGTGATTCTCTGACTACCTTATTGATTTGCTCAATCATGTGTACAGGAACACGTATTGTCCTGGCCTGATCTGAAATGGATCTGGTGATGGCCTGCCTGATCCACCAGGTGGCATATGTAGAAAATTTATAACCCTTTCGGTATTCAAATTTTTCAACGGCCTTGATAAGTCCAATATTGCCTTCCTGAACGAGATCAAAGAAGTGGAGCCCACGGTTAGTGTATTTTTTGGCAATGCTGACAACAAGCCTAAGGTTGGCCTGAATAAGGCGATCCTTGGCTTTCTTCATCATACTTTTTCCGCGTTCTATCTCTTCGGATCTTTCAATGATTCTATCAATATTTTCTTCGAATTCTATCTCAATCTGACTGAGTTTTTTCTCTGCAACCTGAACCTGTCGAATCTTTTCTTTTATCTCTTCAGAGTTCATGCAGAGATCTTCTTCAATTTCACGTCGTTTTTCAGTCTGAGCAAGACCTCTTCCGAGAGTTCGAAGTTCTCGCAGGCTGTTTACCCGCAGTCTGCGTTCAATCTTCTGCTGTTTTTTCCTGTATTTGGTGATCTTTTCAGCAGCAATAGTAAAACGATCTGAAAAATACAAAATTTCTTCCTGGTGGATATCAATTGCCTGTATTTTTTTCAGCATAGTCTTACGTTTCTTTGACAGCTGCTCATCAACAATAATATCACCGCCCTTTTCTACTATATCTTCTTTCATTTCAATATAGCTTCTAAGCTGCGGCCGAATCTCTTTTAGATTTTCCCGATAGAACTGGGTAAGTCTTCTTCTCTCAGCAAGAAATTCCGAAATTTCTTTTTTTGTAAGATCAAGTTCTCTCGGATCAACCTTGGAATATGTTTTCAGCATCAGATTGTAGAATTCAGGGATAATCATTCCTGAATTTTTAATTACAACCTTGATTATATTTTCACCTTCTTCCATCTGTTTGGAAAGCTCGACTTCCTGTTCAGCAGTAAGAAGATTTTCTTTTCCTATTTCACGAAGATATAAGCGGATTGGATCATCTATAGATGAATCTTTATCGCTATAAACGATTCTTTTTTTACCGGGACCCTGTTCGTCCTCATCCTCTTCTTCATCGTTTTCTTCACCGTCTTCGCCGTCTTCGTCATCAAGATCTTCTTCATCGTCGTCAACATCATCGTCACCGTCTACAAGATCTTCATCATCAGGCTCATCTTCCGATAGATCCTCTTCAGCAATATCCTCTTCTTCATCAAACATTTCATCGATTTCTTCCGGATCTTCGTCTGATGAAGGCAGTACCGCAGAGTCATCTACAATCGAGACCTTATTCTTTTCAAGCAAAGCCATTACTTCTTCAATTTTCTCAGAATTGACAATATTCTCCGGAAGAAGATCATTTATCTCATCATAAGTGATAGTTTTCTTGTTCTTTGCGTATTCAATTAATTTTTCTACAGCAGGTTCGGTCTGCAATTCTGACATTATATTCCCAACCTCAGTTTTTCAATTTCGCGATCAATAAAGATCTTTTCTGATAGAAGTTTAACTTCGTCCTCTTCATTATTTTCCTTAGACAGCTTTTTTAATTTTAATACAATTTCTTCCTTTTTCCTCAAAAGACTTTTGTTTTTTATCTTTTTTACAGTATCTTTTATGATTTCCTCAGAATTGATACTGTATTCTCCGGAAGTAAGCTTCTGTGTTAGTAGTGAAACAACTTCACGGTCTTCTATTCTATCGAATAAGTCTTCCAAACCATTCAGGTTTTTCCGGTAACATTCTTCCAATGCTATATAGACACCTCTTGCACTGCCGTCCAACAGGTCTTCGGTGTCTATCCTTTTACGTACATAAGGATACTGCTCCCTGTTTGAAGCCAGTGCAATCATCAGAAACATTTCTGCTGAGATTTCTGTACTCTTATTCGTTGTTTTAGTTTCGTGCTGCGAAACCTTACCAGGATTCCGCCCCCTTTTTGTGACATCCGTTGAGACAGAGTAAAAATCAACACCTAGCCTGTCAGCTATCTCTGTCATACAGCTGTTTTTACGTACTTCCGATGACAGGCTGTTCAGATATTCTTCAAGCCTGTTGATTACAGCTTCTTTACCTTCAGGTGTTGAAATATCTGATTCTTCTGCTGCGTTATCAAGAATATAGTCAAAGCTATTTATAGTAGATTTTAAGACTTTTTGCAATGCCTTTTCACCTTCATTTAACAGTATATCGGCAGGATCCGCTTTTTCCGGTAGTATGATAACTTCTGAAAGTAGATTATTTTTTTCACAGGTTATGATTGCCTTTTTGGTGGCTTTTTTTCCTGCAGAATCTCCGTCAAAACAGATTAGTATTTTATCTGCATATCTTTTTAATACATTAGCCTGATTATCGGTATATGCTGTGCCAAGAGGCGCAACCGCATTGTTAATACCTGCCTGGTGCATGGATATAACATCAAGCTGTCCTTCACATAGAACTGCATTCTTGTTTTCACGTATAGATTTAATACTATGGCTGAGACCGTAAAGGTTGCTTTTTTTTAAAAATATTTCAGTTTCAGGTGAATTAATATATTTAGGACCATTGTCTTCCAGAGTTCTTCCGCTGAATGCGATAACATCTCCAATATTGTTTGTTATTGGAAACATAATCCTTGCAGAGAATAACGGATAAAATATACCGCGTGAAGAGAAAATGCCGCTTTCTTCGAGGAAGTCTTTTGAATATCCTTTTTCAGTCAGAAATTTTCTCAGCCAGCTTCGATCAACCGGAGCCCATCCAATCTGAAACTTCTCAATAACTTCATCAGTCAAGCCCCTCAGCTTCAGGTAGGCTCTGGCAACTTCAGCTTCTCCTGAGGTTTTCAGAATATAATGAAAAGAGCCTGCAACCCGCCGGTAAAGTTCTTTTAAAGCTTCACGTTTTTTATTATCACCTGAGTTTTCGAATCGATCATTGACTTCGACCCCTGCTTTCTTTCCTAGAAATTTAAGGGCTTCAGGGAAAGTCATATTTTCCATTTCCATGACAAAATCGAAAATTGTTCCGCCCTTATGACAGCCGAAGCAGTAAAACAAATTTCTTTCCGGAGTAACCGAAAATGACGGGGTCTTCTCATTATGAAAAGGACATAATCCGATATATTTAGTTCCTGCACGTTTAAGAGTAACATACTGTCCTATGAGATCTACTATATTTATTCTGTTACTGATTTCTTCTCTAGCGTTACTTTTCATTTTCCTTTTATATAAAGTTCATAAGATCTGTTGTGCTCGTCAAGTGTTTTTGAAAATACATGTTTTCCAGCCTGAGGATCTTCGAGAAGAAAATACAGATAATCAGTATGTTCAGGATTAAAAGCAGCATTCAAAGCGGTTTTTCCCGGATTGCAAATAGGACCCGGCGGCAGACCACGGTGAATATAAGTATTAAAGGGGCTCTCAATATCGAGATCCTGATAGTAAATTTTATCAGGATGAGGTTTACCCTGAATCTCTGTAATTACATAGACTACAGTTGCACATGAACCAAGGTACATATTTTTTTCAATGCGATTATAGAAAACTGAAGCAATGTAAGGTGCTTCCTCGGCTCTTCTGTATTCTCGTTCAACAATTGAAGCGACAATTATTTTTTGATAAAGTTCGTCTTCATTGAAATCACTGTAGGGTGGATATATTTCTTCAAGAACTGAGATAAAAGATTCTTTCATATATTCAGCGACTTTTTCAGCCGGATATTCTTTCGGAAAATAATAAGTATCAGGATATAAAAATCCTTCGAAATTATTCTCTTTCACATAGTTTATAAATTCTGATGAATCACAAATACCATTCTTCTCAAGTATTTCAGCAATCGCCGTTGAAGTTAAGCCTTCGGTAATTGTCACTTTAAACAATTCCTGTTCACCTTTCACTAGCATATTAACAATCTCAGCAGTGGTTTTATCTTTTTCAATACTGTATAGCCCTGTTTTAATCATTCCGGAGGTTTGATTAAACCTTGAATACAGCCTGAAAAAATCAGAATTTCTGATTAAACCCTGATTAACTAGATTGACAGCTATATCACCGGCAGAGTCGCCATTATTTACCTTAAATACCGTCTGATCAGGCATCCCGTCCGGTGGAGAATTCAGTTTACTTATAAAGATGCCGCCGGCTATTGCAGCCAGCAGCATTATTCCTGCGAGAAAAATTAGAACCTTAAAAACAGCTTTCATCGTGCTCCTGTTATTTTATAAGAATAAATTCAACCCTTCTGTTCTTCCATCTGTTATCCAGATCGCTGTGCGGAACAATCGGGCTGCTTCCGCCTATACCGACAGTTGACATTCTAAGGCTGCTGATACCTAGCTTAGATAGGTAGTTCTTAACAGTTTCAGCTCTTGCCTTTGAGAGAGGGAGAAGTTCTTCTTCCTGCTCTTTTTTTGCCCGTGCGGAATCAGACCACCAGACACTTACTGCATGGCCTTCTATCATTATTTTATAGCTTTCATATTTTTTAAGTATTTCAGAAAGTCTTCCAAGTACATATTCATTTTTTGCCTTAATTTCAGCATCTGTTGTAAGAAGCTCCGGACTGTCAGGTGCGAATGTAATATTTGCAATTCGAATCTTTAATTTGTCACCTTCTCTTACAACAAGAACGTCAATAGGTATAATTCCGTAACTCTCATTTGAATTACCGAATTCATCTGTTACTTTCAGTCTGTATGGATAATCCTCTGCAGCGCCTACAAGTTCCCCTGTAGAACTCAAACCATCCCAGATTATTCTATCTGAAGGCTGCCCATTTCCGGAAAAACTAGTAAAAGCATTTCCTTCACGGTCTACGATGTCAAGAGACCAGGAATCAATAGCGCTCATATCACTCACGGCCAGACTGATTGTAAGTTCATCATCGATACCGTCGTTATCAGGCGAGAACGGCTGCGGCGCCATCGAAACTGTTACTTTAGGGGCTGTAATGTCAGAGCTGAATTCCTTTGTAAGTGATTCAGGAAGATTTCCCTTTTTAAACTCAACACGGTATCTGGCCTTAAAAACACCTTCAACAACTTTTCCGCTGTCATCAGTGCCATCCCATATAATTTTTTCAGGAAGAGCTGTTCCTTCAAATGTTTTTACTGGGCTGACTCCGTTCTTAAGAATCTCGAAACTCCACTTTTCAACACCCTCTCTTAAGGTTGTCATCGTGCTGAACTCAATTCTGTCATCTCTGCTGTCGTTATTCGGAGTAAAACCGCTGCTATCGGCAGTTGCAAAAACATTAACCTGACGTGTGTCTATGATAAGAGCCGGCAATGTCTTTTCGGTTTTATTTCCGGCCGGATCTACGGCAACAATCGAATAATAATATGATCCGTCTGCAACCTTGTTACCCTGATTATCTGTGCCATCCCATGTAAATGAATCAGCAGTACCCTTCCAGAGATAATCTTTAATCGTGTTTCCATTCTTATCCTTAATAACTCCGGTAAATAAATTTTCAGTACTTGTTTTCTGGCTTACTGTTACAGAGTCCTTCCTGTTGTCGGAATCCGGAGAAAACAGTAGATATTCAGCATTTATATCAATTGCCGGGTAGACCGTATCGATAACAAACTCTCTTGAAACAGCCTTTGATATATCACCTTTTTCATATACAACCTCAAGCTCTGCCTGATAGGTTCCGTCTACAGCTTTTCGTCCATCATCAGTGAATCCGTCCCAGGTAAACTCTTTTTTAAGGGCTCCTCTGCCGGTAATCTTTTTAATGGCTTTTCCGCTGCTGTCCTTAACATTTATGGTATATGACTGTATTCCACCGGTTACATTTAGTACCGGACTAAATGTTATAATATCTTTTGTTCCGTCACCGTCCGGTGAGAAGGCTTCTGTGCCTGCGGTAATTATTACCGGAGTAGCCTCGGTATCGAGAGTTAGGTTAAGAGCTTCCGAGTCACCTGTATTCCCCGCCCGGTCAGAAGTATAAAGTCTGTAGCTGTAATCGCCGTCTGCGGCAAGTTTACCATCGTCTGTATATCCCAGCCACTCTATTGACTGATCTGCATTGCTGACCCATTTATATGATTTTACTACTGTGCCTTCACCGTCGGTAATCTGACCATACCAGACATCTTCTGTTGAAGTCTCCTGATAAATTACAACTGAATCCTTTTTACCGTCTCCGTTGGGGCTGAAAATCTTAAGTGAAGCACTGGTTGAAGCCCTTGGAGCAGTCTTATCCACGGTTATCTGAGGAGAGTCTGTTACCGGCCGGTTTCCGTTAATATAGATTATCTGAAGAGTGGCCTTATACAGCCCCTCGTCAAGATATTGACCTGAATCATTTCTTCCGTCAAAACTCACAATCGCGGGAACTTCAGATGCGCCTGAAAAAGTTCTGACAACAAGCCCATTATTATTTCTTACCGTAAGTCTCCATTCAGTTATACCTGTTTTCACTGGAATTTCAGGCTGAAATACCAGTGTTTCTTTAGAACCGCTGATTCCGGGTGCAATATATGCATTATCGAGGCTTAAAGAAATCGGTGTGGACTGGGTATTGATTATAATATTTGAAAGTTCATCTTCAGTTGAATTACCGGCTCGGTCAGTACTTGAAATGTAATAGAAATATACGCCATCCGGAAGAAGAAGTTTTTTATCATCCTTACCATCCCAGCTGAATGTTTCAGGGCTCTGTTTCTGCCAGACAAAGTTCTTCATAACCTTTCCGGATGTGTTCTTAATAACAGCATTCCAGCTGTCTTCTCCGGATCCTGACTGAGTAATTTCAAGTTCATCTTTGTTGCCGTCGTTATTAGGGCTGAAAATTTTATTATCAGAGCTGATTTCTCCGATTGCTAATTCAGGTGCAGTATTATCAACAACGATAGCATATTTGGAAGTAGTTGAAATATTATTATTATCATCCCAGGCCTGCATATAAAAAATATAAACACCGTCATCAACTACAGAACCGTTGTTATTCATTCCGTCCCATCGGATACTTTCCGGAATATCAACGCCTTTTTCAACATAAAAAAGCCTTAAAAAGAAATTTGCAATTCCGGATGTATTTTCAGGACGTTTTTCCTTGTTTTCAATACGTTTAACTTCATTGCCTTCCTCATCTTCTATTATGAAGGCAAATCCCTTTATATACCTTGAATCTGTAATTTTAACCGGAATTGTAATTTCATCCTTGATTCCATCATTATTCGGTGAAATATAGGCGATTATTTTTTCATCATCAGGACCGGCATTGATATTTCCTGGATTATCCGATGATTTTTTTACCGATTTGCTTACAGCATCATTGACCGTTCTTTTTTCAACAGTTTTTTTTAACCCGGCAGACTTGCCCCTTCCTCCATCATCATACGAAGGAAAAATAAAACTTACATTATCAGAGCTCTGATAATCCTGAGTTGCATCCTGATCTTCAACAGCCTCTTCAAAGCCTGAAAGATCAAGCTCGATTGCCGGTGCATCCCTGTCAACAACTCCGAGATTCAGCACCGCACCGGCGCCGACCGACCAGAGATCATTTGCCATGGGAGATACAGCGACAGTTGTCTGAACATCACTCTGGCCCCAGCCACGCTCGGCAAGACTGAGAAAATCATCATCCTTGTTGAAATTGGTGGTAAGATCAACATAGATACCGAATGCAGGAATCAGCGCCGAGGTGTCTCCTGCGGCAAGCTCACGTACATCAAGAGCAGCTGTAGTTTTCAGACCGATAAAATCAAAAAATTTGGCATCAGCACCGACACTCAGCCTCATATTAATATTGTCGAAATTAAAAAGTGAAGGAATAATCAAATCAGAGTTGAGTGCCAGGAAGATATTATCCGTACTAACCAGATCAAAGGCAGCACCTCCGCCGATTGTAAAAGGAGATGAAATATCTGTCGTTGAAAATCCGGAATATCCAAAGTTGTTCAATGCGGCAGCCCAGCGAAAATCTTTCATAAAGGAAATATCGCCTTCATATTTAATAAAACCAATATCTGCGCCAAGATACCAGCTTTCGCCTGCTGTAAAATCAATTCCAATTCCTGTTAAAAGGTCCGGATACAGTTCTTTTGCAAAAGAAGCACTTAATCCGCCCTGAAATGTGCCTGGATTAATTTCTGTTAATGCAGTATTCGTTCCCATAAGAAAACCGTTTCCGGTAATTACACCGGCGCGTGTCGGATAAGAAAGCCCAAGCCCGAAGGCACTGCCGTCATATCCCGAATCTGCAGCATCACCGAACAATGATGTAAAATTAATTTCAGCGGTAATCCTCTGCTGTAAGGCAGATGCAGCCGGATTGATAATATCAGCAGACGGAGATTCCGTTGAAGTATAACTTCCGCCGGTCAGGGTCAGAGACGGCGATCTTAATAGATTAGCGGTTTCATTTCCTTCAGCGGAGATTACTGCTGCGGTTAAAATTGAAATTAAAATAAACAGTACTTTCTTTTTCATCATGTCCTTCCTTAAGGGTATCAAAGGAATTTATCATTTATTGATTAAAAAATCAGAATTATTCTCATAAAGACTTCTAATGTTTTCCATTTCTTCTATAGAAAGAATTTCGTAAAGATATGTTTCGATGTCGTCATGAAGATCCTGCATATTTTTATCCAGCAGGTTTTCATGTTCCTTTAGAAAAAGATAAAGACCGGCGATTTTATGTCCTTCGACAGTAATCAAAGCTCAAACTCCAGTTCTTCTTTGGCAAGAAAGATTTCCAGATCGCTGTTTTCTATATGCTTTTCATACCATTTCGCTGAATTAAGTATTTTATATATCTTTTTATCTTCATATTTTGGTTCATGATGAAAAAGCACCAGTTTGGGAACCTTCCATTCTGCGGCGAAGTCTACAGCAAGACTGTAGGATGAATGCCCCCAGTCATATTTTTCTATGGCTTCACCGAGTGTATACTGTGAATCAACTACAATTAAATCTGTATCCTTATAAAACTTGATATTCTCTTCAGTTTTTTCAAAATCACGCTCAGTAAGCTCTGTATCAGTAGAGAAAATAAAAGTTTTTCCGCCTTCCTCTATTCTATAAGAAAAACAGCCCCCGGGATGCTTAACCCTGCGCCAGGAAATCGCTGTGGGACCTATTTTAATCGTATTTTCCTCCATATGGTGAAAATGCATTTCTGCTGCAAAATCGTCCATGGTAACCGGGAAATACGGATATTTCATCTGTTCTCTAAGATGTTTTTCAAAATCCTTAATGGGACTATAAAAATGAAGTTTATATCCCTTTATATAAGCAGGATCAAAAAACGGCAGCCCCTGAATATGATCCCAGTGAAAATGTGTAAAAAATATATGAAGTTCCTTTACTTTGTCATGTTTTTTAAGTATATCAATTCCCAGCTCTCTAATACCTGAACCTGCGTCAATAATGATAAGATTTCCACTGTCGGGCCGAACCTCGATACATGTAGTATTTCCGCCTATTGTTTCAAGAAGATAGGGAGGAACGCTTGCAAGGAACGCATCCCGGCTTTCCTGAGAGATAAGATCCGAGGGCTGAATACGCTGCACAATAGCAGCAATCTTACTCTGCAGCTGAGATGGTTTTACAGGCGTCGGGACAGAACCTCTGACACCCCAGAATTTTATTTTCATCGACACCACCCGGTTCGAATTAAACTGTTAACAGTTTTTCATTCTGTCTCTGTTTAACTCTGTCTTCAATTTCTTCATAAGAAACAACAGAGCCTTTATCAATTCCCGGACAGCTTTTTCCAAGCTCTTTCCATTCATCGATACTTCCAAGAAAACTGCTCCAGAACGGAAAAGTCCGGCACTGAACAGGTCTTATCCCGTAGACAGAACATCCATCATTTTCCCAGAAAATGCAGTCATAATTCTTTTTCTCATTTAAACTTATCCGTTTAGTAATGCCTAAATCTATGACTCTGCAGTATTTTTCCAGAAAATCCTTTTCAGACAATTTAAAATGTGATGACATATTTTCGAGGTCATTTTTTGAAATAAAGACATACCCGGGATCAAACCTGCAGCATGCAGAACATCTCTGGCATTCAAATCTAAGTCCGTCTTTATAGAAAATATCCTCAGTCATATCCCTTCCAATATCATTATAAGCTACAAATAAAAACAAAAAAAGTCTAAAAAAAAAGCCTTTTCCCTGTTTCAAGGAAAAGGCTTTGGGGAGAGAAGGATTCGAACCTTCGAAGGCTGAGCCAACAGATTTACAGTCTGCCCCCTTTGGCCACTCGGGAACCTCCCCGTAGAATAAAGTCAGCTGCCAGGCACTGGATGAATTAACCATGACTTTACTCACCAACTTTGTACTATAAATCATTTTTTTTGACAAGCCTTTATGGTTAAATTCCTAATATATTTCATACAATTTCTATCCTAAGTCAGATGTGAAAACGAACGATTTATTAATACTCAAAATGTTGACAAAAAAGTGAAAAACATGTAAGTTACCACCACAGTTAAGGACTGTTAAGCCGCCTTAGCTCAGCTGGCCAGAGCACGTGACTTGTAATCTCGGGGTCGTCAGTTCGAATCTGACAGGCGGCTGTAAATTGAAGGTAATATCAATGGATATTACCTTTTTTTATGCCCGTTCATGCTATAATTCCTATATGTCCGATAATAAAGCAGATATCGATACACTAATCAAACAATACAGGCCAAGGGTTTTTAATATTGCCTACCGCATTCTTGGTAATATTCATGATGCGGAAGATGTGGTTCAGGAAACATTTATAAAGGCCAATGATAAAATTGACAGCTTTAAGAATTTCAGCACAATTTACACCTGGATTTACAGAATAGCAGTAAATACCAGTCTATCTTACAGAAAAAATTATAGTAATCTTATTCAGAAAAGTTTTGATGATACAATTAACCGCAATAATCAGCCGGACCCAGACTTTACCGGATACGGTCTTTCTGATGTGGAAAAGCGGATAATAACTGATGAACTTCTTTATGAAATACGCGAAAAATGTCATTTTTTTGTTACATTCAGACTGACCGAGGAACAGCGTATAGTTTTTATTCTGAGAGAAATGTTTGAATTAAGTTACAGTGATATAGCATTTATCATTGACAGCTCTGAAGGTGTTGTAAAAAGCCGCTTATCCCGTGCCAGAAATAATCTCAGGAACCACTTTCAAAAAAACTGCTCATGGTATGACAGCAGTAACCCATGTAAATGTGAGAATAAAATCGGCTACCTCTTATCAAAATATCCGGGGCTTTTGAAGACTGCTCAAAAAAATGCTGATAACCTGAAACATCATAAAATGGTCAAAGATGCTTTAAATGATTCAAAATATTCACTGCAGGACATTTACCGAAGAATTCCAATGCTTGAATTTTCCATAAAAGAATAAATTATTAAGCTTTGCCCGTAACTTTCACTCAAATTAAGAGTCTAAAGGTAAATATTATATTTTTAGGAGATTGAAATGAATTTCAACATCAGACTATTAATTATACTTCTTACCGTTCCGGCTGTATTAAGCGGATTTTTACTGCTGAAAAAGGGAGCTCCTTATCCGGTTCTAATATTTACCCTTCATAAACTGTTTTCAGCAGGTACAGCTGTACTTTATGCTGTAATTCTGTTTAAAAAACTTTCGGCAATGGGTTTTCCAGCACTTAACACCATTTTGGCTGTATTGTACGCGCTCTCGGCAATACTTCTAATTGTATCAGGCGCTTTGATGAGTATAAAAATAGAAGGAATCCTGTCTTATCAGATAATACACCGTATATTGAGTGTAATCATTGTGGGGACAGGTCTAGTAAACTATTTCATAGCTGTGAATTGACCGGAGGAATAGTAAGCACTTCTGTTTTATCTGAAGTCACTGCTATTGTATGCTCAAACTGGGCACAGGGCATCCGGTCTTTTGTTATGACAGTCCAGTTATCCGCAAGGGTTTCAACTGAATCAATTCCTCTGGTCAGAATAGGCTCTATTGTAAAAACCATTCCGGGGACAACGGGTCTTCCGCTGCCCGGTTCTCCTATATGAAGAACTGCTGGGTCTTCATGAATATCTCTGCCGATCCCATGACCGGTAAAATTCCTGAGAACCCTGAAGCCTCTGCTTTCAGCGGCACTTTGAATAGCAAAACCGATATCTCCCATTCTGCAGCCGGCAGCTGCAGCGTTTATTCCGGCAGCTGTGGCTTCTTCAGCTGCAGCGATCAAAATCTTCTTTTCTTCAGGAATTCGTCCTACAGGCAGAGTTACCGCACAGTCGCCATACCAGCCGTGAAGGCCGACAGTAAGATCAAGAGTTATAATATCACCCTCTCTGAGAATATAGTCATTTGGAACGCCGTGTGCTGCAACATGATTAACTGAGGTGCATAAACAGGAGGGGAATCCCTTGTAGCCTTTTAAAGCCGGTTCAGCTCCGGCTCCTGAAATTAGTTTTTCACACTTTAAAGCAATGGAAGAAGTAGATACGCCCGGTTCGACCTCCTTCGAAACTGAATCAAGTATGCGGGCAGCCAGAGCGCAGCTTTGTTTTATTCTCTGTATTTCATTTTTTAATTTAAGAGGAACATATGAATATCCCATCTTTATTTTAAATCCGGTCTGAAACTCACTGTATCTCCAAGATAAACATGTTTAATTTCATCATTTTTTATATTATTTTCAGTATTAAAAGTTATCATTACTCTTACAACCATCGGCATACTGCCGATACAATCGGGTTCAACGGTACAGAACAGCGGAATATCACTGTATACATTGGTTCCTGTCCGTAATGCTTTAGCCGGATTTATTGATACAAGATCGCTTGTAACGCTGAAAATCAAACTTACACAATCCAGTGCGTTCAGACTATTTAATCTGAAGATACTGTCAACCATCCGGGTTACACCCTCAATAATCTGTTCACTGTTGTCATTTTTAAAATTTATTGCGCCCCTTACAGCTCTTGTCATTAATATCCCCAAAAATTAAATGCCGGATACAGGCTGTATAAAAACAAGCAGTGCTGAAGTAATAAAATACACCGCAAGATTAACAGCAATTCCGACACTGATAATAAATATCCGTAAAGGCCTGTTTCTTTTCTCAGATTTGCCGGCCAGTACAAGAATAATGATGTAAAAAAAAGCCATTACAATAAAAATTAATGAAGCTAATATGTATATCCTCATTAATAAGCTCATTGTCCTGTCGAGAAACGACTGAAAATTACCAAGCACAATAAGACTGATTACAAGAAAAGAAAATACGAATAAAAATGTAACAAGCCTTCCGTAAACAGATAATATTTTGTCATTCAGACTTTTCATCAACGTTATTTTAACAGTAAATTTATCCTTGCACCATAGCTTTGTAAAAATGTAGACTGAAGATATGGAAAATGATTTTAGAATATTTCTAAAGACAGAAAATGAACTTCTGCCTGTCCCTACAGCTGCTCCTGAACACAGGACCGATTTAAGTATGATAAAAGCTGTAATATTCGATATTTACGGAACCCTTTTTATTTCAGGCTCCGGAGATGTAGGAACAGCAGTCTCATCCGGTTCTCCACAGGCATTCGGCAAGGCTTTTGAAAAACTGGGAATAATTGCTGATGAACCGAAAATCTGGGAGCAGATTAAAGATCAGTATTTTTCCCTTATTGCGCAATCACATACAAGAGATAAGAAAAAAGGGATTTTATATCCGGAAGTTATTATTACTGATATATGGGCTGAAATTCTTAATAATCCGCTTATAAGCTCATATGCCGCAAAATATTCTATAACGCCTGAAACTGCAGCAGCAGCATTTGAAGGCGTAGTAAATCCTGTATGGCCGATGCCGGGACTTACAGACTGCCTTGAATCTCTTTACGCTCATGGGTACAAACTTGGAATAGTCTCGAATGCACAATTTTATACGCCAGAACTGTTTCCTGTATTTCTGGGTAAGAATATCAAAGAACTCGGATTCAATGAAAATCTAAGCATTTTTTCATACAGAACAGGCCGTGGAAAGCCTGACATACATTTATTTGAAATGCTGAAGAAAGGGCTTTCAACCTATGGTATTGATGCCTCAGAGGCTGTTTTTGTAGGCAACGACATGCTTAATGACATTTATGCTGCATACTCTGCCGGACTTAAGACGGCATTGTTTGCAGGTGATAAAAGATCTCTGCGAATGAGGTCTGATAATCCGTCTTGCAGAAAGCTTAAACCCGATGTAATATTTAACAACCTTGGTAAGTTTCCAGAAATTCTTCGGGAAGGTGGTATATGAAAAAAAGATCAAAGATTGCGGGAACAATAATCATCATTCTTTTAATTGCCGCCGCCGGAGCAGCCTTTCTATTCGGGTACTATCAGTTTCAGCTTCCTGCTGATACCTATGCAGTTATTTACACTAAATTAAATGGATGGAACCCTGATGTGGTAAAACCGGGAGAGTTTCGGATTGAATGGGAAGGTCTTATACCTGCGAATCTTTCAATGCAGAAAATAGTAATACTCCCGCACCAGCTGAGCATAAAACGCAGTGGAGAACTTCCGTCTTCCGATGTCTACAGCAGAATGATTGACGGAGATGCAGATTTTTCTTATGAGGCGGAATTACGAATTTCCTATACCCTTTCTCCTGAAACCCTTCCTGCCCTTGTTGAAGATCGGTTTTTGAGAGAAGATAATATAGCCGGTTTTTATAATGATTATGATGCAGATATAACTGCCGCTGCGACATCATTTCTGACTGACGCAGTTGCTTCTAATCCCGAAAGCTTTTCTGCTGATCCTTCAAAGCTTTCAGATCTTCTATATGATTCACTCAAACAAGATTTTTCTGCTCTGTCGATAACAATGATTTCAATATATAAACTTGTATATCCTGATCTGGCGCTGTATAACCGTGTAAGGGAACTTTATCTGTCATCTCTGGAAGTGAAAAGAGAACTTGAAAAATCTGCGGCAGAAAAAACCGCGACAAAACTTTCTGAGGAAACCGCAAAAATAGAGCTTCTGCGCAAATACGGTGAGCTTTTCACAAGCTATCCAGCTCTTCTGGATTATTTTGCACTGGATAATAAGAGTGCCGGTATGCTTCCAGGATTAGAGCTTCCCGACTTTAATCTGGAGAATTAATATCCAAGAAGATTAAATATTTATTTATCCTCCTGACTAAGTCAGGAGGCTTCCATCTTTATAACCATGGACATCAGATTACGAAACTCTTTTAGATGCTTTGCTCTGGTCTTAAGCAGACTGACAAGTGTTATGGATTTACCCTTAAGCAGATAATGCCTGTTTAGCTGAAGCTTCATGGCATTAGTTGTACTGTTAACCAGTTCATCGAATATTTTTTCAAGGCCGGCCAGAGAATCCATTCCGGCATCAAGAAGAGTCTTAACTTCACGGTTTTTATGCACAACCATTGTTCGGTAAATCCTCTGCTGGGAAGGTTCAGAAACCAGAGATATTCTTAATTTATGAAAAATCTTGCCATCCTCTTCCTCCGGAGCAAGTGAGTCATCAGAAGCCTTTATCTTGTTTTCAAGATCCTGCAGCGCAATACTGTGATTAAGGAGTCTGTCTCTTGTAATTCGGTTCTGTGCAAGGATTCCCTTTTCAAGTATTGAAACAACCTCACTCAAATGGCCCTGATAAAAACTTACGATATAGTTATAAAGAAGATTCAGAGATTTTGTATGTGTGAAAAACGGAAGCCCCATTTTCTGATAATCTATTGCAGCATACTTTCTATAGTTACTGAACTCGATAAACCGTTTTCCCTTAAAAATACGGCCTATTTCCTTCTCAATGTATTCTTTCTGAATCTCAGTATAAATTTCTTCAAGCTTTTCTCGGGCTTTCTTACGAAGTATATCCCTGTAGATCATCTTAAACGGCTGTTCCGCATCAACATAATTGATTTTCAGGTAGGGATCTTTTAAAAAGAATCGTAGAAGTTCAAGAATAGGCATTTTTCGGTTGAAGGCTTTTATACTGATTATAAACTCTTTAAGTTCATCCTGATTTTCTTCAGGCCAGATCTCAGGACCTTCAAAACTTCGGAGAAACTCGATGAGATATCTGTTTATTCGATATGATTCATCCAGTTCGGAACCCCGGTTCACTGCCTTGTAAAGCAGCCTCAAATCATCAAGACAGAGCATCACTGATGCATTTTTAAAAAAATGTTTCCCTCCGTCCTCTCCGCTTCGGTTTGGGGTAAAGCTGAATTTCTGAAAAAAAGCTGTATATGGAAAAAGAATCAGATCTTTAAGTCTGTATAAGGGTCTAAGACTGTTATCAATATCATTGTAAAGAAGGTCTGGAATACTTGTAATATATTCATCAATCCGCCTTTCGGCCTCTTCTCTTATAAAATCCTTCCGTCCTGTTGCAGCATAAAGCTGTACAAGCTCATCCATACTGATAAAATCTTCAAGTTCATTCCTGCACTGCTCATACATCCCCCTGATAATATACAGGAGGCTTGATTCAAAAACTCCTGATTCCATCCAGAGCTTTCTGTACAGCTCCCTGAAGGCAAAGGTTCTGCTGTATATGTTAAAAACTTCCTCAGCAAATTGGGGTGTCAGATTTCTGCTTTCAAATCCGGTAATTCCAGGCTGTTTTTTATTAATATCCTTTTTGACCTGTTTTATCCTTCGATCTATCAGGATATCGGTGATTTTTCTTCCGCTCAGCTTACTTCGAATAAAAAGAATCATGCGCCGCAGCCAGCTCATTAGATGCAGGTCTTCGTTTATGTGTCCTTCGATAGAATTTTCAGAGTCTGCCGCTGGAATCTCATTAGTATCTGCCGTCTGTGTATTCAGACTGCTGTTTATTCTATCGAGAAGTGTGGTTCTTTCTTTTTCAGACAGTGAATGGGATAGTTCATCAAGTACATCCTTTTTGTACATTAATCACCTCTGCTAAATAACATTATTAATAATAACTGCGGCCTTTCCCTTAAAAAGTCTGACCTTAACTTCTGTTCCTACCGAAACATTGCTCAAACTGCAGCTGTCGGCCTCCCAGACTGTCTCTTTGAGTTCCCATTTTAAACCGCTTGTTGATATTATACACGGATATTCGCCTATCGGAAAGATGGATATTGTCTGACCTTTTCTCACCCTGAATATTTCTTCGGTTTCTACCGGTGTAATAGTCTCTGTATCGGTAATCCAGCGTACGGGATGCGGCTGCTTTCTGAATATATTCAGTATTCCAAGCGTATGATCAAGCCTTCCTCCCCCGCCGCCTACCAAAGTCACATTCCTGTATCCCTGCTCAAAAAGGTAGTCAACAGCCAGCTCAGTGTCAGTAAAATCTTTATCAACAGGATGCAGGATTCGTCTGTCAGCAGGAAGATTGTTTATAGCCGATTTGTCCGTAACCGAATCCATATCTCCTATAAATATATCCGGAATAATCCCGTAGGATAATGAAAGGTCCCAGCCGGAATCGGCAGCTACTATAAGAGAAGACTCCTGAAGCACGCTGAAAATATAGTCTTTTTCAGGGCCAAACCCTCCGGTAACAACCGCTCCAATTTTGTCCATAAACGATTATATCAGATTTTATAATTTTTTTTCAAAGTTAATTGAATTTCCTAAAGAGGATTTTTCAAATACCGACCATTTTAAAAGGGACAAGGATGTCCCGTGTCAAATAATCAAGGAGGATTATATGATCATTAATCACAACATCAGTGCGATGTTTGCCCAGAGAAGTCAGAAATTCAATTCATGGGCAATGGACTCAGACATGAGTAAGCTTTCATCAGGTATGCGGATTAATAAAGCCGGTGATGATGCTTCCGGGCTTGCCGTTTCAGAAAAGATGAGATCACAGATTAGAGGTCTCAACAGAGCTGAAAAGAATGCAGAAGACGGAATATCATTTATACAGGCCACTGAAGGCTACCTCGGTGAAACCACACAGATTCTTCAGAGACTCAGAGAACTTGCAGTACAGTCTTCCAACGGTATTTATTCAAGTGAAGACAGAATGCAGATTCAGGTTGAAGTTTCACAGCTGATTGACGAAGTCAACAGAATTGCATCACACGCACAGTTCAACGGAATGAACATGCTCACAGGCCGCTTTGCCAAGGAAGGAGCTGAGAATTTCGTTACTGCAAGTATGTGGCTGCATATCGGTGCAAATATCGATCAGCGTGAAAGAATGTACATTGGTACAATGACAGCTCAGGGTCTTGGTCTCCAGCAGGCTGGCGGCTACGCTCATTCTGCTACTTTTATCTCCATATCAACACCGGACAAAGCTAACATCTCGATTGCTATGATTGACACTGCAATCCGAAAAGTTAACAAACAGAGAGCCGATCTGGGCGCTTACCAGAACAGGCTTGAATATGCGGCTCAGGGACTGTCCATAGGTGCTGAAAATCTGCAGGCTGCAGAATCCAGAATCAGGGACGCCGATATGGCTAAGGAAATGGTTACTTATGTTAAGGATCAGATCCTTGTTCAGGCTTCTACAGCAATGCTGGCACAGGCTAACCAGAAAGGTCAGTCAGTTCTTCAGCTCTTTCAGTAGATTTAAAGCATTCACAGTTCCAGTCCAGACAATAACTGATACCAGGGAGACTTCCGTATGGAAGTCTCTTTTTGTTTCTGCATTGTTGACAAGCTTAATGTATCAGGTATTATTGTAAACTTATGAGACGTAAAGTTGATCCTGACGTTATTAAATTCTCAAAGATTATCAAGGATGCAGGCTACAGCTGTTTCCTGGTCGGAGGGGCTGTCAGAAACATCTCTGCAGGCCTGAAGGTCTCTGATTATGATTTTACAACGGATGCAAAGCCTGAGATTATCTGCAGCCTGTTCAGAAATGTTATACCTACCGGCATTAAACATGGAACTGTAACTGTACTTTTTAAAAATCATAAATTTGAAATAACAACCTACAGAGAGGATGGCGAGTACACCGATTTCAGACGACCAGACGAGGTAAAATTTACCCCGGATATTTTTGAAGACTTAAAAAGACGTGATTTTACCATTAACTCAATGGCCTATGATGTTCTGACTGATGAACTTCTTGATCCTCACGGCGGCCGCAGCGACCTTGATGCCGGAATAATCAAAGCCATTGGAAATCCGGCAGACCGGTTCCAGGAAGATGCACTCAGGATAATGAGAGCATGCCGTTTTGCCGCACAGCTGAAATTTCAAATCGAAACCGAAACATTTAACGGAATGAAGCTCAAGGCAGAGAATCTTAGGGCGGTTTCTGCTGAAAGAATACGCGATGAGATAGAAAAAATATTTAAAACCAGACTTCCTTCAATAGCATTTCAGATAATGGAAAAAACAGGTGTCATGCAGGTGATACTTCCTGAGCTTTCAGTTTGCCGGGGCGTTGCGCAGAAGGGCTATCATGATTTTGATGTACTGGATCATCTTCTCTTTTCATGTGACGGAGCACCGCCTGATAATATGATTGTAAGGCTTGCAGCCCTTCTCCACGATACTGGAAAACCCGCTGCCGCAGATATTGATACTGACGGGTTTCCTACATTTCATGGACATGAAATAAAATCTGTAGCTATCAGCAGAGAAATTATCCAGCGTTTTAAATTCTCTAAAAATGCGGAAGCCCGGACTCTTCACCTGATTAAACACCATATGTTCAATTATCAGGATGAATGGACTGATGCAGCGGTACGCCGATTCATATCAAGGGTTGGAACTGACTACATTAACGATCTTTTTATACTCAGACGGGCTGATCAGTACGGAATGAAAAAATCCTATGCTGACTCGCAGAACCTGCTGGATCTTAAAAACAGAATCGATGCAATACTTTCACAGGAAAATGCATTCAGCATAAGGGACCTGGCAGTAAACGGAAACATGCTTAATATCAAAGCGGGTATACCTAAGGGCCCTGCTATGGGCACAGTACTTGAATTTCTGCTTGAATCGGTTCTTGAAGATCCAGAATTGAATACTGAGGTCAAATTATTAAAAATTGCTGATAATTTTTACAGAGAAAGGATTAATCTTCCTCAATAAACTCAGGAATTAGAGTTTTATATGCTATGCCTGCAGCCTGCTGTTCAGCTTCTTTTTTATTCTTTCCCTTTCCGGGTCCGTATGCAGTACCTTTCACCTTAACTTCAATCCAGAAGGTTCTGTCATGATCAGGCCCAGTCTTTTTGACCAGGTTATATCTGGGATAACTTTTGTAATTTTTCTGAACATATTCCTGCAGAAGTGTTTTGTAGTCTTTTCTGTGCTTATTTTCTATTACCTTGTTAATTTCGGGAATAAGGTATTTAAGAATAAAATTCTGAACACTTTTAAATCCGGAATCAAGATAGTAGGCACCAATTATTGCTTCCATGCAGTCGGCAAGTATGGCTTTTTTGGATCGGCCGCCTGAATATTCCTCGCCTTTTCCAATAAGTATGAAATTATCAACCTTTATGTTCTTGGCAATTCCAGCAAGACTGTCTTCGCTCACTACAAAGGATTTGATCCTGGCGAGATCACCTTCCGGTTTGTCAGCCATGATACGGAAAAGATAATCACTTACAACCATACCGAGTACACTGTCACCAAGGAATTCGAGTTTTTCGTTATTATCTATATCTGAACTGTTTTCGTTTGAAAACGAACGGTGGGAGAAGGCAAGGTTCAGGAAGTCTAATTTCCTGAACCTTATCCCTGCGTGCTTCTCAAATAACTGCAGCTCTTTCTTTCTTTCAGGATCAACCGATGGAGTTTTGAGCGCAGGCAGTTTAGGTAAAAGAACCACGACGAAATAATTCTTAGCTCTGTGCTGATTTGATAAAGTTTACCGCATCGCCAACAGTTTCAAACTCGTTAGCTTTCTCGTCAGGGATAGTGATTCCCATTTCTTCTTCGATTGCATAAACCAGCTCGTAAGTGTCAAGACTGTCAGCGCCAAGATCCTGTCTGAATGATGCTTCAGGAGTGATCTTGTCTTCTTCAACCTCAAGCTTTTCAGCAATAAGCTTCTTTATTTTTTCAAAAAGCTCGTCCATTCTTTGCTCCTTCTTAGGCTTTACGCCATTTCTTCAAGCTCAATAACCTGTTTTCCACGGTAAAAGCCGCATTTTGAGCATACCCTGTGGGGCAGGATCAAGTTGCCGCAGCTACCGCACTCAACCAGATTACTAGCGTTTAGCTTGTTATTGATAGACCTTCTTCTCCGGCTTCTGGCCTTCGAAGTTTTATATTTTGGTACTGCCATTATTATTGCCTCTCATACAACTTATAGTTAACAGACCATACAGTATAGAATTACAATTGTCAAGCACCCCATAATGCAAAGTCTTTTTATAAAGAATACCTAATCAGGGTATTTTAATTTCCTCTTTAAACCTGCTTCAACACACTCAGGAACCATGCCGGAGACACTTCCGTGCATTCTGGCAATTTCCTTAACACTTGATGATCTGGTTACGAAAAATTCCGGATCTGTGGGCATAAACAGTATCTCTATATCGGGATTAAGAGTTTTATTAGTCATTGCCAGTTCAAATTCATACCCGAAATCAGTTAAAGCCCTCACTCCCCTTATCATCACACGGGAGCCGACCTTCTTAGCATAATCAACCATCAGCATATCTGTTACTGCAACATTAACATTTCCGATATCCTGAGTGATTTCATTAAGAAAATCTTCCCGTTCTTTTACTGTAAAAAGAGTTTTCTTCTCTCCATTGTCGGCTATTACAACCTCTAGTGAATCAAAAACGGTTGCCGCCCTTTTTATCAGATTAAGATGTCCGTTTGTCGGCGGATCAAATGACCCCGGAAATAGAACTTTCATTCCGGAAGTGTAAACGCAAAGGCTTTTAAAATCAACATTTAGTTTTTCCTTTTTAAAAATTATTTTTGACAAACTATCACTAAAACTATAAACTTGTTGTATGAAATTGAAGCTGATTTTTTCTTTATTGCTTTTACCGGCATTGTTTACAGCTATCTCATGTACCACTGTTGATGAAGCTTCAGACAATGCTTCAGAGCCGGTTGTTGTAGTAGAAACTGTCCAAATAGAAGAAGAACGTGAAATAATAGAGGAACCTGCAGTCCAGGAGCCCGCAGAAGAGGAATTTGTCGTAACCGAAGAAATATACACCGAAACATTTGATAATATCCAGGATGTGATAACAAACCTTAACAAGGTTATTGCAGCTAAAGATTATCAGGTGTGGCTTGAATATCTTACTGATGACTACAAGTCGTACTACAGTGATCCGGAACTCCTTAAACAGTACACAGAACTGTACAAGCAGCGGGGATATAATTACAGAATTGAAACCCTTAAGGATTATTTTCTCTATCTTGTTGTGATTTCAAGGGCGAACGCCAAACTTGATGAAATAGTTTTCATTGATAAGGATCATGTAAAAGCCCTGACCATTTTAAAGGGTCAGCTGTCAGTACTTTACTATCTTGAAAAAGATGAAAACATCTGGAAAATAGGAATAAAACCTGAAAATTAGTGTATACTTTATATCATGAGGTACCGAACTATAGAACGGGGAGAGAAAATGAAAAAGATTTTATTAACTGCAATCTGCCTGCTTATTTTACTGTCTGTACCGGCAGTAATATTTGCTCAGCAGGACGACGAACTTACTGTTGAGGAAATATACCTTCAGAATATTGAAATGGTAATAATAAAAGAACAGGCTTCTACTATGGACCGAGACGCCAAGTTAATGGCACTTAAAAACATAGAAGAAATGATTGACGAAGGAAAAGCCGGTGAAGGCGATCCTGAAATTCATTATATTCTTGATTTTCTTGCACAGGAAGGAATCGGACGTGAGATTAACGAAGGCGGACGAATGATAAACAATATGCCTGTTGTAAGAAAAGAAGCCTGCACACTCCTCGGTGAACTGGGCGGAGAAGACGCAAAAAACACGCTGATGGATATTGCACTCAAGGATGATGAAACTATGGTTCTGTCTGAGGCTATATACGCTCTCGGCAAGATCGGCATGAATAAAAACAATGAAGTTACTCAGACTATTGCCAGTGTTGTCATATCCCAGAACACACTTGGTCCGGATGATAATCTCGCCTATTCTGCTCTTCTGGCTTTTGAAAAACTTGCCGAGTCAAATAAAGGAATAAGTGATCCCCTTGCATTTCAGGCAATTATTGGTATAGCTCAGGGCAGTTATATCAGACCTGTAAAAATGAAGGCAAATGAATTACTGAATAATCTTAGAAAATACTAATTGCAGTTATTTTAAATATAAAAAAAAGGCTGAACGGTAACCGTACAGCCTTTTTTATTGCAGTTTTCTGACTTCTAAAAGCAGATAAGCTTATTTCTTGATTCGACTGCTTACTTTTTTCCGCCAATCATACTTTTTCTCTGCTTCTTCATACTGAATTCTCTTCCGTACAAAGAACTTCATAGGACCGCCTGCTCTGGTTTTTATTATACCAAAGCTTCCATTGCCCAGATAGCAGATCTTTTCATCAGATTCAAGGGTTTCTCTTGATTCAAGCTGTTTGAGAATGCAATCGAAATGAGCCGGTTCTCCGTCTTCACCGAAGGCTATAGCTGTACTCATATCCTTTACCGAATTGCCGCAAATAGGACAGTTCGGAAAGTCTTTTTTCCCGTATCGCTTTCCTCCGCGGTACCGTCGATTACGGCGGTTGCCGTCATTTTTTTTCTTTGGTTCATCTGATGATAATTCTCGTTTCTGCTCTTCCATCAAGTCTCTCTCTGATTGATCAGTTCCTTTGTAAGTGTCTGTGCGATTCTGCTTATTGCAACATCAAGATAAGCAGGATCATTAATCTTTTCCTTAAGCTCCTTAAGCTTTTTAGGGTCTGTCTGTTTAGCTATTCTAATCATATATTCCTGTCTCCGTAAAGGCATTCCTAATATGTTCCAGTCCAGACAATAACCCTTTGTGGAAAACCACGTCATACCTTACCGTTTTATTCTGATACCACTCATTTTCGGCAAGGTAGTATTTAGAACAGGATATTATACGTTCCCGCTTAATCCTGTTAATACCAATTTCAATATCTTCGATACTAAGACTGTCCCAGCGTTTAACTTCAACAAAAACCAGTTCATCTTCATCCAGTGCAATAATATCAATCTCCGCTCTTCTGGTTCTGTAATTTCTTGCTATTATCTTCCAGCCCAGGCTTTCAAGATATTCAACAGCAAGCGCCTCTCCGTCTCTTCCTTTATTCAGCCTTTTCCCATCTCCTTCGGATCAACTGCTCTTGTGATAAAAATATCCTTTTCCTTAAGCAGATCCAGATAGGTGTTTTTCTGTTTTGGCTTACGCCCTTTTTCATCTATCAGAAGCTGCAGAACCGGTCTTAACGGCGCCGCAGAATGAATTTCGACTATTTTACCGATCGCATTATTGTTAAGTATTACAATGCTTCCTCGTGGATATATACCAATATTCTGAATAAAGATTTTCAGGATGGCTGGATCAAACCGTCTTGAATTGTCATTAAGGATCTGCCTTATTGCCGTATATCCCGTTAATGAATCTCTGTCTGGCCTGTCCTTGCTCATAGCAACAAAGGCATCTGCTACCGAAAGGATCCTTGCTCCAACCGGAATCTTGTTACCGTCAAGACCTCTGGGATAACCCTTGCCGTCCCATCTTTCGTGATGCGACATAGCAATGCGTCCCACTTCTTCCGCAAGACCCAGAGCCTTAAGAGCAAGTCTATATGCATAAACGGTATGTGTTTTTACCTTATCCAGCTCTTCAGGATTAAGCTTACCCTTTTTCCTTATAATATTCTGGGGAATCTGAGTCATACCTATATCGTGAATTAGTGAAGCATATGCTATGTTAATCAGCCTGTGTCCAGGTATTTTAATTTTAATCCCGAGTACCGTTGAATAAATCATACAGTTTACTGCAGCACATGATAAATTATCTACTGCATCCTGCTTTAAAGTTGTAAGAACCATTGCAGATTCAGGTTTATCAAGAATTAGCGGATAGAAATTATGAATTACATCTTCAAGATCACTGCTGCTGAGGCTGACACCCTTTCTACAGTCGTTAAAAAAACTGTCCATTGAAGCAATAGCCCTTCGGTATGCTTTCAATTCTGAAGAAGTAACGCCTTTACCTTCAAAAGAATCGTCTGATGAGGGCGCACTGCCGTCCATCAGGACACCTTCCGTTCTTACTTCTTCAACTCCCCACTTTAAAAGACGCTGAATATCCTTTTCCCGTATTTCAACATTTTCAGGGACTAATATACTTTCATCGTCAATATATACAGGTTTTGAGTATTTACTTCCTGCTTCTAATTCCTGTACCGGTATCTTATTCATTTATGTTCCTGCAGATTGTATACAAAAGCGAGAATTCCGGCTGTAATTTCATACAGCTCTTCCGGAATATAATCACCGCTCTCAAATTCAAACAATCTATCAGCAAGGTCTCCTTCTTCAACAATTTCAATATTGTTATCTCTGGCAATCTGAAGAATTTTTTCTGCCTTCTTCCTTTTACCCTTACATACAATAAAAGGTGCCGGAAGATTCTTCAAGTACTTAAGGACTATAGCCTTATCAATTTTTTCTTTGAAAACTTCAGAAGTACTCATGCAAGTTCCTCAAAACCGGAAGCTGCAGAATTCTCAGTCGGACCGAACCCGTCAAAAATTCCTTTATCGAAACACCAGTTATTAATATTATCGTCAATTTTGATACCGAGGTTTCGCAGATTTTCCTCTAATTCATTTCGAATTTCCGTTTTTTTTAAAAGCCGGCCTTCCTGTGAAGTATAAATTTCAATTTTACGATTATCCCGGCATGGATTATCTATAACAAAGAACAGTCTTTCTGTATCGAGCATCACTTCAAGGACCGCCGTGTCCGGAAGTTTGACAGACTTTCTGAATTTCAGTTTTAAACTGCCTTTAAGCATCCGTTCAGGACCTTTAAGAGAGTATGGAAGAATAAGCCAGTTTATATCATCAGCTTCTACAGAATTAAATAGTTCATGAAAATTATTATTCTTTTTGTGATTATCCTCAGCTGAATTACCTTCAATGTACGAAACAGCGTTTTCATCTGCGATAAAACCTTTTTTAAGCAACTCTGCTGCAATTCTGGCTTTTCCAGGATCGGCTTTCTTCAGCCTGGACAGAATTTTAACCATATTTTTTATATTTTCATCTTTCAAAGAAAGACCTGCGTTTTTCATTGCCGCAAAAACTACTGCACCTTCAGTATCTGATTTAAAATACCCGTTTAATAAGGCAGGCATTTTGGCAGCTGCGGGTTGTTCAGCCGGTCTTAATTCAAGCAGATTTCCATTCCAGACTGCTTTAACACGAAGAGTCTGACCGGATTTAAGCAGCAGGCTGCTATTTACTGTAAGAATTTTTCCGTTGACAGAGATTCTGGCTTTATCGTTTATATGTGACAGAACTTTTATATATAAAAAATCGCCGGTTTTGACATTATTAATACCGGCTTTTAATATGAGATTTCTATTAATTCCTATTGAAGCTAAGTTCAAGAAATTATTTTTTCTTTTTAATAAGCTCTTTAATCTTGGCTTTTTTACCAACCCTGTCCCGGATGTAGTAAAGTTTTGCTCTTCTTACACGTCCGCGTCGAACGATTTCGATGCTTTCGATTTTCGGTGAGTGTACCGGAAAAATTCTTTCTACACCTACACCGTATGAAATTTTTCTGACTGTAAAAGTTTTTCTGGAACCATCATTATTGATTGCAATTACAAGACCTTCGTATACCTGTACACGCTCAGTTGTACCTTCTACGATCTTGTAATTTACTTTAACAGTATCACCTATTCTGAAGTCTGCAACTTCTTCTTTTATCTGCTCTGCCTCAATTGCCTTTATCAGGTCCATTTCAGTCCTCCCTGTTAGCTATATCTTTTATCCTGCTAAGTATATTTATTTCTTCGTCCGAAAGTTCTGCATTTTCAAGAAGTTCCGGTCTGTATTTCAACGTCTTCTCAATACTTTTCTCAAGACGCCATTTACGTATATTTTCATGGTGCCCCGAAAGCAGGATATCAGGTACCTTAACACCCATAAACTCTTCCGGACGCGTATAATGGGGATACTCCAGTATTCCCTTTGCAAAACTCTCTTCTTCAAGAGATTCACTGTTGATAACCCCGTCAACCAGCCTGTAAACCGCATCGACAACGACGAGCGCTGCAGTTTCACCAGATGAGAGAACATAGTCGCCTATTGAGATTTCGTTATCAATATACGCGTCTAAGACTCTCTGATCAACCCCTTCATAACGTCCGCAGAGAATGACAATCTCTTTTTCCTGCGAAAAATCTCCGGCATACTTCTGATTAAACAGATTTCCCGAAGGTGTTACAAAGACTGTTTTTTTTTGAGAAGCGCCGACGGACTCAAGAGCTTTAACTACCGGTTCAGGTTTCATAACCATTCCGGCGCCGCCTCCGTAGGGCGCATCATCACAGGTTTTATGCCTGTCAAAGGCAAAATCCCTTATATTAACAAGTTCATAGGATATCGTCCCTTTTTCAACAGCCTTAGCCATAATAGAACTTGTAAAAAAGCCTTCCAGAATCTCAGGAAACAGGGTTAGAATTGTAAACTTTATTCCAGCAGCCATTTTTCCTTCAATTCAATTGTTTTATTCCTGATGTCTATTTCACCGATAAATACATCAAGTAAGGGTACAAGATGAATTGAGCCATCAGTATCAACTTCAAGCATATCTGCAGTAGGTGACTCAACAATCCCTTTTATTAGGCCTACGGGTTCTTTATCATAAACCAGACTGCAGCCGTGCAGATCAGCATGATAAAATTCCCCTTTTTTCAGGCCGGCGGCATATTTCCTTTCAGTATAGATTTCCCAACCGGAAAGTTTTTTGCCGTCTTCAGGATTGTCTATGCCCTGCAGCTTTATCGCTGCTGAAGCGGTACTGCATTTAACATCTTCTACACTAAAAAACTTTGTTTTTCCGGAATATTTCATTTCAATTTCAAGCCCTTTAAGCTTGCTGAAATGTTTATATTCTCCGGAAAAACTCAGAACTTTAAGATAACCTTTAACTCCGGTTGATGTTCGAATCTTACCGATAGCAATTTTATCCATCTAATCAAGAATTTCCAGAACTACCCTTTTACCGGTTTTGGTTGCAGAAGCACTTAAAATGGTTCTTACCGCTTTTGCGATTCTACCGTGCTTGCCGATTACCTTTCCGATATCATCAGGAGATACTTTAAGCTCGAGAATAGTAGATTTTTCACCTTCAATCATGTTGACTATAACCCCTGAAGGATCATCAACAAGTGATTTAGCTATATATTCGACAAGGTCTTTTTCCAACTGGTACTCCTTAATAAACTGCTTTGCTATTTAATAAAAATATTATTTTTGTTAAGCAGTTTTTTAACAGTATCAGTGGGTCTGGCGCCTTTTTCGAGCCAGTCTTTAATCCTGTCTTCTTTTAATTTCAGCTGATTCTCTTCAAGTTCGATTGGATGATAAAATCCTACTTCCTCAATTGTTCTTCCGTCACGTGCAGTTCTGGAATCCATAACAACGATTCTGTAGTATGGTCTTTTTTTGGTTCCGAATCTTTTCAGTCTGATCTTTGTGCTCACTAGAGCCTCCTGTGTTTATCGTACTCCACCCAGCTGATTCATGAGCTGAGCCTGGTATTTCTTATTTTTGGTAACCTTTTTCATCATAAGCCGCATTTTATCGAACTTCTTGATAAGCCGGTTAACTTCATACACGTTTGTACCGCTTCCCTTAGCGATACGTTTTCGACGTGAAGGGCTTATTATACGATGATTTCGACGTTCCTGTATAGTCATCGAAAGTATAATAGCTTCCTCCCGTTTTATTTCATTTTCATCGATATCGTCCTCGCTTATCCTGCCGGCAGCTCCGGGAACCATATCAATCAACGATTTTATGCTTCCCATTTTCTTAACCCGCTGGAACTGCTCAAGGTAGTCTTCGAGTGTGAAGGTAGCCTTAGCCATCTTTTCTTCAAGCTTTTTGGCATCTTCCTCATCAATTGTTTCCTGAGCCTTTTCAACGAGAGAGACAACATCTCCCATGCCGAGTATTCTTGTTGCAATCCTTTCAGGGAAAAAGGGTTCAAGATCTTCGGTTTTTTCACCGGTACCTACGAATTTAATAGGTTTACCGGTTACTGATTTCAGCGACAATGCCGCTCCGCCTCTTGCATCTGAATCGAATTTACTGAGGATAACACCGCTGATACCTACAGATTCATCAAATTCTTTTGCAATTTCAACCGCATGCTGTCCTGTCATTGAATCTGCAACAAGGAGGGTTTCATCAGGTTTTGCAGCAGATGCTACAGCCTTTATCTCCTTCATCAGATCCTGATCGACATGCATACGGCCGGCAGTATCTATAATAACAGTATTGAACTGCTCTTTTTTTGCTTTCTTAAGAGCATTTTTCACTACCGATAGAGGGTCTTTTGTATCCTCCGAATAAACATCAACGCCAACCTGTTCTCCGAGAACGTGAAGCTGCTTTACTGCGGCCGGCCTCACCAGGTCTGCTGCGACAAGAAGGGGTTTTCTGCCTTCTTTTTTGAGTCTTAAAGCAAGCTTTGCAGAGGTTGTTGTCTTACCGGAACCCTGTAGTCCCATCATCAGAATGATACTTGCTGTGTCAGGTCCTTTTAAATTGAGCTCCTGACGCTCATCGCCAAGAAGAGTAACCATCCGGTCATGAACAATCTTGATAAACTGCTGGCCCGGGTTTACTGCTTTAAGAACAGCCTCGCCTTTTGCTTCTTCAATGGTCCTGTTTACAAATCTCCGAACTACTCTGATATTAACATCAGCTTCAAGCAGGGCAATTTTAATCTGCTCTACAGCTTCTTCTATGTTTTTTTCTGAGATTGCAGCATTGCCGGAAATTTTCCTGAAAATGTCTGAGAATTTATTTGATAGATTGTCCAGCATTACTCCATATCCTCCGGATTTGGTGACAGTTATACCCTGAAATCAACATGAATGTCAACATTAAAGACTTACCGTATATAGATATATCTGCGCTCAAGATAGTTGATTCTTTCACGGGAATCCTCCCAGTAAAGACTTATAGGAAATTCATCAACAATCTTTTTATAATAACTGATTGATTTTTTTATATCTCTTAGCCCGGAAACAGATTCATACTGTTGTGCAAGAAAATAATAGACAGAATCCAGTTCAAGTAGGTCAAAATCAGGCATTTTTGATTCTATAAGTTCTACAGCCTCTTCAGGATTTCCGTCTGCAGCCTTGGCTTTACAGTATTCCAGAAGGTCTTCGGTATTTTCAGGTATCACCTGAGGAGCCTCCGCCTGAATTGATAACTCAGGAGCCTGATTATTTGAACTGTTTCCGTTTTTTTCAGCTGCCTCGGTTTCTGATGATTCGGCTGAAGCAACTGAGCTGTCAGCTTTTTCACTTCTTACTGCATTTAATAAAACCTGTGCTCTCTTTATGGAATCAGCCCGGTAATCCGTCAGAGAAAATGAAAGCTCGGCAATACACTCCCGGTAGCAGAAAAAAGAAAAAACAGTATTATCATTTAAAAAATCACGCCCGTTATATCTTACTGCATCTTCATCTTTACCTGATTCAGCAAAACCGTTAAAAAGCCAGCCTTCACCGGGCAGTTCAAAGACTGATAGCTCTCCGGCGACGGCGGAAACCTGAAGAATAATAGGCTGCGGGTCAGTTTCTGCAGGAAAAGTTTTCTGGACAGCGGTTTCTGACGGCAATGCCGCTGCGGCAGTTTCCTGAGAGTTTCTCTGCAAAACAGTATCGGAAGTATGTGCTGAGGCTGATACTGAAGGAGCCGTAGACTGAGCGGTGTTTGAAACCTCGGGCATAACAGACTGAGACTGCTCAAACTGCACAGATTCTATTCCGATATCTGCATCGGCGTCAGAAGTTTCTGCGGAAACCTGAAGAACTTCAGCCGGAAGAGGTTCGGACTCCTTCTTCTTAATATCATGCTCATGCAGTATAAGGCGCGGTTCGACGTATTTCTCCGGTGTTTTCTCAATATAGGGAGGAATAGCATAGTCAACAAGATTATCAATGTCTGAAGACATAGCCTCCGAAATTGATTGGTTATCGATTTCAATTTTTTCTGTATCAGATACTTCAGGTGTTTCAGATGCAGGATATTCAGGCTTGTCGTTTAGAGGTTCATCTGCAGGTGAAAATATTCCATTAAAAGTGCTGCAGGAAAAAGCAGCAGCGAGAATAGCGAATGTCAGGCTGAACACCTGCATATATTTCAAAAGTGAGCGTTTTTTTTTCAGAGGTTTATCAGGGAACATCTGCATAGATTTCCCTGATTTTCTTTTCAAGTTCCATCTCAAGGAGTTCTCTGGTTATTTCTTTCTGATCTATCCAGTATTGATCGGTAAAATCACTGCTCCAGCGGTTTTGAGGTTCTCTGGAAAGCAGGTATTCAGCAGTTTCAGGATTAAGGTTATCGTCATAAAGCATAAAATCGGAAAGCAGCGGTTTTTCTGCTGACAGGGCTGAGCCGTCAATGGACTGCGGAACCGAATAGCCGGCTGCCTCCGGCTTCTTTGTACCGCGGATAATAAGGCTTCCTGCAATCAGTAGAACTGCCGTTCCAATTACCGAAATAAATACTATAAGGATTATCCTGAGCTCCCTGTTACTGAAACTGAAAATTCCTGATAAGTCTATCTGCGGCAATTTGAACGGGAGTTTCATGTAACTTCAGCCTTCTCTTCCTCTGAGGCAGTCGTCCTGCTGTCTATGCGTATTGAGACAGCCTTGGATACTCCTGATTCTTCCATTGTTACACCAAGCAGTGCACTTGCTCCGGCTACTGTTTTCTTGTTATGGGTAATAACAATAAACTGTGATTTCTTTCCGAACTCCATCAGAGTATTTACAAAGCGGCCGACATTTGCCTCATCAAGGGCAGCGTCAATCTCATCAAGGATACAGAAGGGAGAAGGTTTTACCATATAGGTGGCAAAGAGCAGCCCTACTGCTGTCAGTGAGCGCTCACCGCCTGAAAGCAGTGCAATGTTCTCAAGCTTCTTTCCGGGAGGCTGTGCATATATTTCAATACCCGAAGTGAGAACCTCATCCGGTTCAACCAGCTTCAGTTCCGCACGGCCTCCGCCGAAGAGCCTTCTGAACATGACATGAAAATTCTTCCGGAGTTTATCATAAGTATCAAGAAACAGTTCGGTAGATTCTGTCCGAATCTGATTTGTAATCAACTTAAGATCATCGCGCGCTTTTTTTAGGTCCTCTATCTGATTGTTGAGAAACTCATACCGTTCCTTGATCTCTTCATACTCTTCCGGTGCCATTAAATTAACTGAGCCCAGGCTTTTAAGAGATTCTTTTCTCGAAGAAAGCTTATCACGGTAATCCTTCATTTCACCGGGAATCTCATATATGCGGGAATCGTAATCTGTAAGATCACGTGAATGTTTTTCTATAAAGTTGTCATAGACATTGCGGATTTCAATCTTGATATTGGAAACTTCAATATGCAGTTCTTCAATCTGCTGCTGAATTTTCCCGAGGCCTTCCATTTTATCCTTGAGTTTCTTTTCACGGCTCTTCATATCATTGTTTTTGCGTGAAATGCCGCTTTCAAGTTTTTCCAGCTCTTTGCGCAGCTGAGCTTCCTGCTTGTCGAGTTCGGCTTTTTCCTTCTCGATTGTCTGAAGCTGTTTTGTAATATTCTCAAGTCTGGAATTGCATGACTCAAGATCATTCCGGTTCTCAAGAATCAGCCCCTGCTGCTCGTGAAGATCACGCTCCTGCATTTTGAGAGCATCCGCAGCGGATTTAAGCCGGGCTTCAAGCCTTACCCTTGTAAGTCTGAGTTCTTCAAGGGTCTTGCGGTATTCCTCAATCTTTAGAGACAGTTTTTTGTTCTCTTCCCGGAGCAGTTTTGCCTTATCACGCATAGAGGCAATCATTTCACGGTTTTCTTCGATATTTTGATCTATTTTACGCTTTGATGCGATAATACCCTGCGGAGCAAGAAACTCATCAATAAAAGCAGGTATTGTTTCTTTGTATTTGGAAAAAGACTCTGCAATAGAAGCAGCCATGCCCACAGCCTCTGAGAAAAATTCCTGTGAATTTGAGATTATCTTACTGCCCTCAGACTCGGCGGCACCGGTTTTTACGGCATCCTTAAAGATGGCTATTTTTCCTTCAAGAAATATCTTGAGTCCCTGAAGCTGGCTGTTAAGTGCATCATCAGCCTCCTGCCTGGACTTCTGTGAATACCCGGTTTCCTTTAACTTGGTATCAAGCTGTTCTACGATATCATCAGTTATCTTCCTAAGTTCTTCCTGAAGCTCTATCTGCTGCTTTTCACCCTCATCAGCCTTCTTCTCACAGGTTATAATTTCCTTTTCGTTGCTGGCAACACGGTCGGCGGCAGTTTCGATGCTTTTTTCAAACTCGGATATATTATGTTCAGTTTCTTTTATACGCTTGTTCTGCTCTTCTATCTCAGTCTGGCGCTCTTTTATCTGTGCGTTAATAGCCTCGATTTTACGTTTGAGTGTTTCTTCACGGGCTATGCAGTTTTCGGCCTGTTTTTTAACCTCTGCCTGCCGCTCGTTCAGCATCCTTGACTGGCTCTCCTTACCGGATTTCTCAAGATCCATACCATAGAGCTTTTTCTGATTTTCTATAAGATCAGACTCCATGTTGTTAACTATATCGAGGTTTTCTTCAAGCGATTCATTTATCTCGTCAATTTCAGATCGGAGTTCATCCTTCTTTTTTTCTCTCTCGCTCAGCTTTGTTTCGGAATTATTCTGGTTTTCAAGAAGATTGCGAAGCTTCAGAAGCTGTATATCAAGCTCCAGTTCAAAGATTTCATCTTTCAAAGCCCTGTATTTTACTGTCTTGTCCGACTGTACTTTTAGAGTATCGTGTGATCGCTTTACCTCGCTGAGGATGCTTTCAACCTGCCGCATATTCTCTTCGGTCCGGGCTAACTTGCGTTCGGCTTCTGCTCCGCGAATTTTGTATTTTGTAATACCGGCGGCTTCCTCAAAAAGGTAGCGCCTTTCTTCAGGCTTATTGGAGAGGATCTGGTCGATTTTGCCCTGCTCCATGATTGAATAAGCGGATTTGCCTATACCTGTATCAAAGAAAAGTTCCCGCAGCTCTTTAAGCTTTATCTGAGCGCCGTTTACGAAGTACTCACTTTCACCTGAGCGGTAAAGCCTGCGTTTAACCGCAATTTCAGGAAGTTCAAGCGGAAGTATTCCGGAATCGTTTGAAATAAGAAGGGTTACTTCTGCAACGTTAACTGCTTTTCGTGCTTCCGTTCCGTTAAAGATGACATCTTCCATTTTCTCTGCCCGCAGAGTTTTTGAAGACTGTTCGCCGAGAACCCATTTGATAGCATCTACTACATTACTTTTTCCGCAGCCGTTTGGCCCCAGAAGTGCAGAAATGCCCTCACTGAATTCGATGTTTACTCTGTCTGCAAATGATTTAAAACCGAAAATTTCTACGCTTTTTAAAAACACGCCTGCTCCCGAAAATTACATACCGCTTAGTTTCAGCAGTATATTAACACAGTATTTATATAAAATCACTAAACAGCGATTATTTCATTCTTTTTTTTAGTGTGATATTATTCATCAATGACAGCCGGAATTGATGAAGCAGGACGCGGCCCTCTTGCCGGTCCGGTCACTGCCGCAGCGGTGATTCTTCCTGATGATTTTGATATATCCATACTGAATGACTCAAAAAAACTATCAGAAAAAAAAAGGCTTGCAGCCGCCTCTGTGATACTCGAAAATGCTGTAGCCTGCTCAACAGGTTGGGCCTGGCCGTCGGAGATTGATGAAATAAATATTCACCATGCCAGCCTGCTTGCCATGAAGCGGGCAGCAGAGGATTTAGGTATTATTCCTGAAAATTACCTTATCGACGGAAAATTCGTCCCCGAACTGGATGCTCCTGCCCTGGCGGTAGTCAAAGGCGACAGCATCCATCCATGCATCATGGCAGCTTCAATTATCGCAAAAACAGCTAGAGATATGTGGATGATCCGTTATTCCTGGATAGAACCGGAATGGCGTTTTGAAACGCACAAGGGGTATCCGACAAAAATGCATGCCGCTCTCTGCCGTCAGTACGGGCTTTCAGCGATACACAGAAAGACGTTTAACGTCCCTTACTCTTCTTGTTCTTCATAAAATCAAGAGCTTTCTGAAGTTCATGGGAGAAATGGTGCATATCCTCTTCAAAGATCACAATGGAATGGCGTTCAAATCCGGTCCCGCCGTGTTCTTTGCTCTCAACTACATTCAGGAAAAGGTCTCCCTGCCTGTTCTCTTTCACATTGAAAAAATAGGTTCTCTTTCCTTCTGTTGTTGTTGCCTTGCAAGTAAATAATTCGCCCCTGACACCCATAATAACCCCTTCTCTGTTACAAAGCAGATGTAAATAATAAAAAAGGCATCCCTACGGATGCCGGTCTATATATAGAACCGCGCTTGCGGTTACAGTCAATACCCTGTGTATGGGATATATATAACGGTTATGAAAAATTTTGTCAATAAATTATATTCGGATATCCTGATGAAAATACTCTATATTTTAACTTGAAAAAAAATCATTTTCAAAACAGAATATGTACGATGACTGAAAATGGTATCGAATTAAACAGGTCATACTATGATGAAATACTCTATACACCCGGTTTCTCAATAGAATCTTCCGTATGCAGAATAGGTGATACCCTGCTTCACCAGCATGATTCGCTGGAACTGATATGGGTTACCAGAGGAGAAGTGCATGTAGATACCATTTTTGAAGAAAACGTGTTGAAAGCTGAAGACTTCCTTCTTGTCGAGATAAATGATTTTCACAGAATTTATTCAAATACTGATAACGAAGTTATAATCACACACATCAATGCCGGTGCTGTAAATAAAATTTGCGGACGGCGTTTTCCTGATTTTATATGCGAATGGATAGAATCCAACCGCAGTCACGGGGAAAAAATCGATATCATTAAAGAACAGATTCTCAATTTAATTCATAACAGGCCTGAACAGCACCAGGCGGATGTAACTGTTGACAACATTGTCCGTATTCTACTTTATAACTTTAACTTTATGAATTATCACAATGCGGGTAAGAGCTTTTCTGCCGCACAGGAAACACGTCTGCTTGAGATTGAAAACTATCTGAAAAAAAATTATATGAAAAAAATCAAGCTTTCCGATATTTCCAGAAATGCGAATATCGATATGACATACCTGTCACACCTGTTCCGTGAGATTTCATCATTTACATTTATGGAACATCTGGAATATATAAGAACAAACGCAGCATTGAATCTGCTGCTTAAATCAGAGCTGCCTGTAAGCCAGATTGCCCTGGAAAGCGGATTCTCGGATGTAAAATATCTGTACCGGGGATTTAAAAACTGGTTTAAGCAGACGCCGGGAAGTATCCGGAAAAAATACAGAATTCAGAAAACCGTCTTAAAAAAAATTGAACACCTGGATGAAAACAATATCAAGCTGCCTGAAATAATCAGAACTCATAAATCCTCTGCAGATCTACTTAAACAATATATCCGTGATGATAACGTGCTATCATGTTATTCAGAAGAACTGCGAGACAAGGTAACCGCAGAATATCTGTCAGGAACCAGAGTTACCGATATTATGAGTATGTACAATCTTCCAAGAACAACGGTTTATCATTGGATTAATGATAAAAAAGGTACTCAGGTTGGTATCACTGAGTACCAGAGTCTTCTGGCGGAGAACAGAAGACTCAAGATTGAGGTTGCAATGCTTAAAAAGCGACTGGAGGAAAAAGAATAGATTCTGCTTTTTATTTAACCATGTAGGCGTTGTAGCAGATCTCTCCTGATTCCTTGATTCCCAGCACAGCAAAAGCTATTATTCCGTTCATCCACCGGTATCTTTCGTCCCCTGTTTCAAAGAACAGATGCTGTCTGAAATAATAACTGTTCGGATCAACAAATTTTCCATTTTCAGATGCTATAGCCTGCTCTTCGCTCATAAGGCACCTTCCGTTTGTTGTCAAGGATATTACCGCGCCGTCATCAGTTTTCAAAAGATAGCGTGTATCAATGACATCAAGTTTATTGTGATAAAGCAAATTCCAGTCTGCACCGAAGTCAAGAATTTTCCCCTTCAGCTTTTCTCCTTCAAAGTATCCGCCCTTAATGGGACAGACTATCAGCTCACCTCGTCCGACATCACCAACATTGATATCCGGATGCAGTTCAGCCTCCAGGTAGAAAAGCTTTTCAATCTTCAGCTCGGGCAGTTCAAGAGGTTTTTTATTCATCAGTTACTCCTGTTTTCAATATTTTCAAGATATGGATGAAAAAGCATCCTTTCCTTTCTTCCAAAATCAGACGCAAGAAACCAGTCCTCACCGATAAGCATGGTTTTTCGCGTCTCTGTGTTGTATTTTTCCCATTCAGGGATATCCGCATGATTAGGATTTCCTTCAGCGGCGAACCCTGCCCATGCAGCCTGAATCCTGTCGGCAAGTGCCACAGGCTGATCCTCCCCTGTATATTCAGTACGGTGAAGGTTATGAAAGACAAAGGCAAGCTCCACAGCATGACCGGCACCTACATTGTCAATTTTTGACGCCCAGGTAAAGTAATACATCCAGACGTCATTGTGCAATGACTGAAGCTCAGCCATTCTGATATTAGGCATTCTGAAAAGAAAATCATGCGCGAACTGAAAGGCTTTTTCACTGCTGTCCATGTCGGACTTCAGGTCATAGTATTTTTTTTTCAGTACTTCAAGATCTGTCTTTTCAAGATCAATTGCGGCGGCGTTGGCAGCCTGATTATTGGCTTTAATCCAGTCAAAGATTATATCGTCAAGATCGTCATAGTAGAGACTCCAGTACCGAAACTCATCTGCATTGGACCCTATAATTAATTTTATGTCGGATGCAAATCCTTCCTCAATTGCCTTGTACGGATTGATGGGAATAAGCTTTCCGTCGGAAACAGGGGCAAAGATTATCTCGGCTCCATAGCCGTAATAATCAGACAGTTTGTCGCATAGATTTGATAGTTTATCAGAGTCAAGCTGCATCAGCCCGGCTGCTGTCTTTACTCCAGAGAGTTTGAGAAAGCTGGATGCAATTTCCAAAGCCTTCTTTTTTCTTTTAAGCAGATTAATACAGCCGCTTTGAGCTATGACTTTGTTAAAAAGGCCTTTTGCTTCAGGTATGGTCATCAGGAGGCATACACTGGCGCCGCCGGCAGATTCGCCGAATATAGTAATATTGTCCGGGTTACCTCCGAAATAAGCGATATTTTCTTTCACCCATTTCAGGGCAGCAATCTGATCAAGGATTCCGAGATTTCCGCTGTCGGAAAATTCAGGACCTCCGATTTCGGACAGGTCCATAAACCCCAGCAGATTGACACGGTAGTTAAGTGTTACAAAAACGACATCGCTGTTGCGTACAAAATTACGTCCGTTATAAATTGGATCGGAAGTTCCGCCGCCTATAAAGCCTCCGCCGTGAATAAAAACCATTACAGGCTTTTCTGTTTTACTATTGGCCCTTCCCCATACATTAAGGTACAGGCAGTCTTCGGACTGTTCATCGAGTGAGCCGGGTTCATTTTCATCTGCAGGCTGAATGCAGGATGGGCCGAATTCTCTGCATACAATATGCTTTGCAGCGGCAGTATATGGCTGCGGAGCCTTCCATCGAAGTTCCCCCTTTGGAGCCATTGCATAAGGGATACCCTTCAGGCTGAAAATTTCATCATCATCCAGGCTCCCTGTATATTTGTATAACTTTGTTGTGATATTTATCTCTTTCATGTGTGTGTATTCCAGTCAAATTATCTTGTGTAAACAGATTTACCCCGGAAATAGGTTTTTACGACCTGAGTCTGTTCAATTTCCGTAACGGCAGAATCAGAAAGTCTGCGGTCAAGCATGATAAAATCTGCCGATTTTCCGGTTTCAAGCGAGCCGGTTTCCTTCTCCAGAAAACTCTGATATGCCCCCTCTATGGTATAACTCTGGATCATATCCTTGTAAGTAACTGCATTCTTCATGGGATGATCTGAAGGACCAAGCGGTATTTTCTTGTATTTATCAGGCATGGGAGCAAGCGGGGGAACAGTTCTTGTTATTCCAGTCTGTATTCCGATAAAAGGGTTCGGCGGAATTGTTACCGGGAAGTCGGTTCCGGCGGTTATTCTGACCCCGGCTTTTTTAAGGCTTCCTATGGGGTACTGGTTTTCCACCCGATGTTTCCCAAGCAATGGAGTTGCATACAGATCCATAAAATTGTCCATAATTGACCACATTGGCTGCATTGCTGCTATTACCTTAAGTTCGGCCATCCGCTTTATATCGGCATCACTGATATTCATGATATGCGTAATCACATTACGGCAGTCCAATTCTCCAAGCTGGTTGAAGGCATGTTCGAAGGCATCAAGCGCAATTCGCACAGCGCCGTCACCCATACAGTGACAGTGAATCTGGTATCCGGCAGCGTTTAATTTTGTAAAGGCATTTTTAAGTTCTTCAGGCTCCCATTGAGGATAACCTTTATAGTCAGCCGGGAATTCGGTTTTTTCAAGAACTTCCTTCTCAAACGGTTCATTCATGTAAAATGAAAATCCGCTGCCGTCTATAAAGAATTTTATTGTATCTATTTCGTATACCCCGGGAACATCTGATTTATTCTTTATTTCAATTAAATCATCAAACTGACTTTCAGGTATTGAAGGATCGGCACATAAGGAACCCTTCACACGGATAGTGAACTCATTGTCCTCTGCAAGTTCCCTGTAGGCCTCAAGAGCATTCGGAGTGGACATTGCATCAAATATTAAGGTTGTACCGAATTTATTTGCCCAGTCTTTCTGATAGGAGCGCAGTCCGTCCTTGTACTGCTCAACTGAATAATCCGAACCTTCTGCAGAACGCAGAAAAAGCTCGACTGCTGAAGTTTCCTGAAATATTCCGGAGGGATTTCCCTCACTATCACGTTCAATCACCCCGTTTCGAGGAGTCAGCGTATCCTTTGTGATTCCCGATATTTCCAGTGCTTTTGAATTAACCCATAGAAAATGGTGATCGAAAGAACGCAGAACCATTGGATTATCAGGACATACAGCATCAAGCTCGCTGCAGACCGGCTGCCCTTCCGGGAATTCCATAAAAACCTCAGGATTCCATCCTGTCCCGCGCAGCCATTCTCCGGGTTTACTGTTTTTGACATTTTCTTTTACCAGATTCTGATATTTAGCTATTATTGTCTGTCTGTCATCAGTGGGCAGAATTTCAACGTCATACATATTGAAGCTGAAAAGCATTTCTGCTGTTGCTGATGCATGCAGATGTGAATCTGTCATTCCGGGAAGAACGGTATTTCCTTCTGCATCAATTATATTTTCGCTTTCCCATTCAGACAGCCCGTCCGGGCCTCCGATGTAACCAATCCTTCCGTCTTTTACAGCCATAGAGTCTGCTGAAATTTCCTGTCCTTTCCCGTCGACTGTATATATATCTGCATTTCTGATTATCAGGTCTGCGTTCTTTTTCATTGTAGTTCTCTCTTGTTAAAGTATTTCCTCAAACCCTTCGGTGGAAACTTCTCCGCCGGCCTTTCGGGCTTCAATTGCTGCCTTTAGTGCTTCGAAGCGTGGTCTTGTAAGCTTATAATTCATGAAGATGAGCATACTGATAAGTATCACCGATCCCGGGATAATAGTAGAAGAAATTAGTATACCCTTCATTGCACCTGCAGATTCCATTCCCGGGCCAAGGCCCTTGTATCCGAATCCCTGAAGAATAAATCCGGTTAGTGAAGCAGCGCCGGCAGCTCCGAATTTTCCAAGGAACTGTGCGATTGCTACAATGCTGCCTTCACGTCTCTGATGATTAACATATTCATCCAGTTCACTGCAATCATAAACAAAGGCATAGAAAAGCCCCCAGAAGGCACTTGTTGTCATGGCAATGAAGAAAGCAAAGGCCAGGGCTGAAGTCAGTGAATTGACACCAGTGATAAAGAAAACAATTGCATTCACAAAATACATAAGTCCGAAAATGATAAATGATTTTTTTCGGCCTATTTTATTTGCAATGAATACAGGTATAGGCGCTGTGCAGATGGCAAAAAGCGAATAAAGCATCCAGAAAAGTCCCTGCTGACCAGGATGCAGACCGGCATTATGTGTGAGCAGGTATACGACTGATGTGTTTGCCATTGTAAAACCAAGCATGTAGATCAGACCTGCAACTACTACTACTCTGAATGTTTTAAGGCTTAGAATCTCTTTAAACTGTTTAAATATGTGTTTTCGTTTTGCATTAGCAATTTCTTCGGCAGTTCTAATGAGTTCCCTGCCCCTGGAGCTTCTCCAGCTGATAAGTCCCAGAATGATAAGGAGAACTCCACCTACAGCCCCCGTAATATTCCAGCACTGCTGTATGCTCAGGCCTCTGGCCATTCCATTCTGGATAACCCACATAGGTCCGGCATTGCAGAGAGCTACAAGCGGATATGCCACAAAGGCGCCCATCATCCTTATAATGTTTCTTTCCTTATAGTCCTGACTGAGTTCTGCGCCGAGAGCCGTAAATGGAATCATATAGGTTGTGTAGAATGTCCATAGCAGAATTGTGATAAAAAGATAGTAAATAATCTTAACAGCACCGGTAAACGGGATTGGTGTAAACAGAAGAAAGACAAGTATCCCCAAAGGCCATATACTGTTGAACATATAGGGTCTTCTTCTGCCGCGCTTATTGCTTGACGTGTCCGACATGTATCCGACAACAGGGTCTGTAATACCGTCCCAGCAGACCGAAACAAAAGAGATTATGCCCGCCACTGCAGGTGAGATACCCGCAACATCAGTCATAAAAAACAGAAAATAAGTGTAAAACAGGTTATAGGGAATTGCATCCCCCCCGTTTCCCAGTACGTAACCAAGTTTCACTTTAAAAGGAACTTTGGCTGCAGTTTTAATATCCACCATCAAAACTTCTCCTTTACATAATACAGGTTGTTTCAATGATAAGGGGAGAAAAAAATGCGGACAATTCGAGATTTTGTGGAATTCATGGCTGATAGTCCAATAATCACAAAATCAGCCATGAAAATTTAGCAATTTTATTTGTTTTTTTTCAGGTAGGCAAACCAGTAAATGAAGGCTACAAAAAGTCCGCCTCCGATTATATTACCGATGGTAACTGGGATAAGGTTTCCTGTTATGAATGTTCCCCAGTTCAGACCTGCAAGACCTTCAGCGGTCATACCATGCGCAATAGCCGCTTCGGCAAGCTTTTCACTTCCCTTTGCCATTATTCCTGCAGGGATATAATACATGTTGGCAACACTATGTTCGAAGCCTGATGTAATAAACAGCCAGATAGGGAAAAAAATGGCGAAAATCTTTCCGGTTATATCTTTAGCACCCCAGGCCATCCATACTGCAAGGCAGACCAGCCAGTTGCACATAATACCGAGTACGATAGCCTTTACAAATGACAGGTTAACTTTATAGGCGGCTATTTTTATGGTGACGGCACCAAGATCTCCTGCGCTGCTGTCAAAAAGCCCTGAAAGATTCATAAACCATGCAATAAGAACAGAGCCGATAAAATTTCCTATATAAACAAAAAACCAGTTGCGAAGCATTCTTGAAATCTTTATCTGCTTCTGCATTACACCGGTCAGTATCAGAACATTTCCTGTGAAAAGCTCACCGCCTGCAATTATCACCAGCATCAGTCCGGTTCCGAAAATGGCTCCGGCAATAGCCTTTCCCAGTCCATAAGTATTGTTATTAAGAAATAAATTAAATGCTGCCATGTTGGAACCTTCCGCAGCAAAAGCTATAAATGCTCCGGCAGCAAGCCCCAGGAACAGCATTTTTAAAATTGTCAAATCCGTTTTTTTCTTTCCGTAGGAAACAGCTTCAGCAGCTATTTCTGCAGGTGACAGAAATCCTTTATCACTCATCTAATCAACTCCGGTAAATTTTTATTGTGTGCATTCATTTTAATCATAATTAAAAAATAACGCAAGTTATTCCAGTAACAGTTAATAGTTCAGAGTTATCATTATCATAGATTATTAGTATTACCAATATTCATACATATAGTTTACTATGATAACCATAAGTTATTAGTTGGAGTAAACATGGAATTATCTCAACTACAGTATTTCTGCAAAGTTGCAGAACTGGAGCATTTTACGCAGGCATCAGATGAACTTCATATTTCGCAGCCGGCTTTAAGCAAGGCTATCCTGAACCTGGAAACAGAGCTGGGGATTCCACTTTTCGAAAGAAAAAAGAGAAATGTTTACCTGACTGAATACGGGAGACGTTTTCTAAAGAATACCCGGAAAATGCTCAGAGAGCTTAATGCATCTGTACGTGAGATAACAGAGATGGCAGACGGAAGTACCGGAGATCTGTTTATTGCCAGTAACTTCCTCATTTCGGCTCCCAGTCCTGCTTTTAACTTCATCAGGGATTTCTGTATAGAAAACCCCAGGATAAATTTTCACCACTTTCAGCATGGAAATGAACATATTGAAAAACTGCTGCTGACACGTAAACTTGATCTTGCCTTTACAGTATCTGACTTCAGCTCTCCTGAAATTGAACAGATAAATCTTTATACTTACAAACTCGGAGTTGTTGTTTCTGAAAATAACCCGATGTTCGGTCAGGAAAAAGCATCGCTGAAAGATTTGAAAGATTTTCCCTTCCTCTCGAATAATTCAGATCCCGATTTACGTGATACTGTTTATACCCTATGCAATAAAGCCGGATTCAAGCCGGTTATTGCTTTTGAAGGAGACAACGCAGAGCTCATCGGAGAATTATTAAGTATAGGACGGGGAATTGCTTTTGTAAGCAAATACCGCTTTGAGCATATGACTTCAAAAAGGGATATTCCGGAATGGGAGAAGAATCTTCATTATATCGACCTTGAAGAAGATTACTGCTGCAGAACAGTTTCTGTGGCCTACCTGAAGGAAAGGTATCTTACAAAGGGCTCGGAAAAGTTTCTGGACGGACTGAAGGATTTCTTTGATCTAAGCGAGTTTTAAGAGTTTTACTCCTTTTTAATTCTCAATGATAGACCATAAATTTACTCTGAAACAAACTGTAAATTTCACCACCAGGTTAAAAAGATAAATAAAAATCAAAAAAACTTGACTCTGCCTCCTGTTGTAACTACTTTTGTTACAACAGGAGCGATGAACATGAAAATAAGCAATCGTTTTGCAATCGGAATACATATACTTCTCATTATTGCCTTCACCAGGAAAGATGCAAGTATAAGCTGTACCTCCGAATATATAGCGGAAAGCGTAAACATCAACCCTGTTATTATCCGGAAGGTAATCGCTAAGCTGAAAGCAGCCGGCCTGATTATCGTAAAAAGCGGCAGCGGCGGTGCGTTTTTAACCGCCGAACCGGAAGAGATAAGCCTTCTTGATGTGTATCGAGCGGTTGAGGTTGTAAAGGACGATGAGCTTTTTAATCTTCATAACGAGCCTAACCCTAACTGCCCGATTGGAAAAAATATAAACGCGGTTCTGGATATTGTTCTTACAAAAGCAACGAAGGCAATGGAAGACGTTCTGGAAAGTGTTTCAATCGAAGAAGTCCTTGCAGATATAGGGACTTGAGAACTGAATGGGAACACTATGTTCTCATAAAAACTTAAGGAGTTTTACATGAAAGTAGCTGTAACAGGATCAACAGGTAAACTAGGAAATTATGCAATTGAAAAATTATTAGATAAGACCTCAGCTGGAAATATAATAGCTGTTGCCCGAAATGCAGAAAAAGCAAAGAGACTTGCTGCAAAAGGTGTCGAAGTCCGACAGGGCGATTATGAAAATGCAGCTTCACTGGAACAAGCTTTTGCAGGAGTAGACAGAGTTCTTCTGATTTCTTCAAGCGAGGTCGGCAAAAGAGCCTCACAGCATAAGAATGTGATAGATGCGGCAAAAAAAGCAGGTGTTTCGCATATAGTCTATACAAGCATCACCAAAGCAGAGACAAGTACCAATCCACTGGCCCCGGAACACAAAGAAACGGAAAGATACCTTAAATCATCAAGGCTGGCATTCACGATTGTTCGCAATAACTGGTATACCGAAAACTATATTGGCTATATTGAAGGAGCCAAAGCATTCGGTCAGGTGGCTGCCGCTGCAAAAACCGGTAGAGTGGCCAGTGCTACCCGTGAAGATTACGCGGAGGGTGCTGCGGCAGTTCTACTGGGTGAAGGACACAACGGAAAAACTTATGAATTCGGCGGCGACCATGCATTTGATTATAAAGAGCTCGCTTCAACAATCGGAGAAATCATAGGGAAGGATGTTCCCTACGTTGAGATCAGTGAAAATGCAGTAGCCGAAATGCTTAAGAGTTCAGGAATGGATGAGGGCACAGCCGGTTTTTATGCTATGCTTGACACCAGTATTTCAGAAGGAACACTTGAATACGGCAATGGTGATCTGTCAAAAATCATCGGACGGCCTACCGCCACACTTAAATCAGCTCTTAGCGCATACGCATAGATCCTGAAGTAGTAATTTTTCATAGATAAAAGGCTGACTCATTAGGGTCAGCCTTTTAATTAAAGAGATATGAAGAGTCCATGGTTTTAGACTTCATATCAATTTTTCCGTTGTTCATCTTTAATAGATGACTAAAATTTATTAAGCAAAAAAAAGGGTTCATCTTTTAAGATGAACCCTTTCAAATCTAAGCGCCCGATGGGAATCGAACCCACATCATCAGCTTGGAAGGCTGAGGTAATAGCCATTATACCACAGGCGCGTTGTAGGTAGATTTATAACAAAATCATAAATTCTTGTCAACCATATTTCTTGATTTCGTGCGTGTATTTACTATAATTAAAATGATCTTCTTAGAGGTTTAAAATATGGAAGAAAATGCTGGACTTTCCTTTAAAAAAGAAGAGATTATTAAAAAGATCAACAGGTTGGCATCCACGGCGAAGTCAACTCTGGATCCTTCAAGAATTGAAGAAATTCAGAAGGAAATACGGACTCTTGAAACAGCTTTGGCTGATGTAAGAGCCAGATACGAATAAAAAAAGGGACCGACCAGGTTTTGAAATACCTGCTCAGCCCCTCTGCAATACTAGGCAGACTTAAGGTTTCGATTCTCACCGAGCTTAATAAGATATCCTGTTCTTAAACAGGTTTCAAACAGCTCTCTGCTTAGAAAATCACGAACTTCTTTTCTATAATTATCATTTTCATTGATGATCATGACGTCGTAACCGCCGTCTCTTTCGCCGAGGATGCTGAGATAATTTTTTATCTCGTCGCTGCTTTTTATTCTGTATTGAACCATGTTCACAGCCTCCTGATCGTATTCTTATTAATAAATCGGTATTTTAAAATTTTACCTTAGGTTTTTCTAAAGCTGCTCTACAATCCATACAGGCTCTTTACTGTATACGGGCTGTCCATTAGTATGAATCTATGGAGGCAGCAGTGACTGTTAAAGAACTACTTGAAGAATACGGCCTGGAAATTGATGATATACGCTGGTACTGCAGCGTCCAGCAGGCTCATCGGCTGATAAGCTTTGCTGACGATCAGGATGAACTTGTAAGGCAGATTTGGAGCGGCAAGCTGTCCGATGATCTGCACAACATGGAAGAAAAATTTCTTGAAGAACTTGAAGATCAGCGGGAAAGAGATGTCACAGACGAAAGCGGACTTCGGGAGATCATGGCAGATGCATATGCCATGAAAAACAAGCGGAGCTGGAATTAAATATCTGGGATTCGGTCTGAGTTCGCTTCTGCGCTACTCAGACCGGATTAAATTTATTTAACCCTTACACAGTAAAGGCTGTGAGTTTGATTAGCAGAATCGGTAAATGTGAATGTACCTGTTCCATCAACAGCAAGCCTTGAAAAACCCGTGATAGTTGAATTATCTGTCCAGCCGCCCTCACCTTCATCATAGTTTTCCAGATCAAGTTCATATGCTGAACCGGACGCGGTTGCTCCTGTCACAAACTGAGGAAGCCTGAATGAGGTATATAGTCCATCCCAGTTAGCAGTTCTGCCTATAAAAAAGGTATCATCATCTTCGTCAAATACCAGTGTCATATTCATTGTATACTTCTCATTATAGAATTCTCCATTTTCAGGTGTAAGATATGAAGAATCCTCAGCTACAACATAGGTTTCAGAAGTCAGAGTCTGGTTCACAGAAAGGTACAGCGGCAGATAAGTAATACCGATTACCGCAGTTCCGCTTGGGAATGCCGAAGCATTGTTGGAAATAGGTACAGTTTTTACAAAACCATGCCTGGTATTATCATCACCGTCCCAATAATATGCTACCTGAAAGGTATCAACCAGAAGTGAAATATTCAGCGGCACATCACCTGTAAAGGTGGTCATAGCCTGAAGAAATGTGGTTTCCGATACTTCTCCCCCGTCGCCGTCACCCGGATAGTACAGATAATCATTGGTATGATAACCGTAATCTGAAGGTTCGCTCCATGTTGAACCTGCCAAGGTTTTTATTCCGGCAGCAGAGGTATAAACGTGCACATTATCAGCTTCAAAATACGTGTGCCCCTTAATCCCTACGCTACTGTCCAGCCAGATGTCAATAGTATCGAACATCAGTTCACTCTCACCGAATTCAAGACGAATCACTGTGTCTTCATTAAAAACATCGCTTGGAATATCTGTGAGGTTAATATCCTGATCTACAGATATTGAACCGATAGTTGATGAATCGCTGTATCCCTGTGCAAAGCGGATTTCATTGACATGCACCCTAAGACCGTCGACTTCAAGCATCTGATACCCCGATTGGCTGAAAATCGGAATCACAAGAAAAACCAGAACAATAGAAAACAAAATCAGTTTTTTCATTTCAGCCCCCCTAATCCAGCTTCTCGATTGTGAGATTGGCGTCGACAGATTTTCCAAATAATGAACATGAATAAATACCCGAACTTATTGTAATCAGAGCTACTATTATTAATGCATAAATAACCCGTTTCATAGAGTCCTCCCTGATTTGACTGATCATTTTTCTTATTCTTTCAGTCATATATTCTATAATTCTATGAACTGGACGTGCTGAAATCAAGATTTTGAAATAATGTTTGTGTTGATAATATCTATCTGTTATAGTTTAAATATCATCATTATCATTCTTATCAGCAATATGAGGTTCGTATGGAAATACTGAACGGAAAAAAGCTCTTACTCGTTGAAGACGAAGCATTAATACAGCTCAGAACAATAAATGAACTGAAGTGTTTCGGCTATGATGTCACCGGGATTTTCTCCGGGGAGGAAGCAATCAAAGCAGTAAACAGCTCAAATGATGTTGATTTGATTCTTATGGATATTAATCTGGGCCATGGAATTGACGGTACTGTTGCGGCTCAAAAAATACTTGAAATCAGGCAGCTTCCGATTATTTTTGTATCATCACACACAGAACCGGAGATCGTACAAAAAACGGAATCTATTACCAGTTACGGCTACATCGTAAAAGACTCCTGTTATACAGTTTATGATGCATCAATAAAAATGGCTTTTAAACTTTTTAATGCGCATATTGAGAATCTACGAATAGAAAAAATCCTTAAATCATCAATAGAGACACTTGATAATTCAATTTTCATCTCTGACAGCAGAGGCAATATTATCCAGTTTAATGAATCCTTTGCCAGATTCCAGAGATTCGATAACAAATCTCAGTGCATAGATACACTCGCAAAATACCCTGATGTATTCGAAGTCTATACAGCAGACGGGGAATTTGCCCCCCTTGAAAAATGGGCGCTGCCGCAGGCTTTGAACGGAATATCAGGAAAGGATGTTAAATATTATATTAGACGGAAAGACACTAGTGATGTCTGGATAGGCGATTACAGCTATGAACCTATCAGGGATGATTATAATGAAATAATCGGGGCTGTTGTAGTCTGCAGGGAAACTACTCAAAATTACCCTGAAGATCAAATCCTGAAAAAATTGAGTAATAAATAAAAGACAAAAAAACCGGAGCTTTAATGCTCCGGCTTATTATCTATTCCGACACCGAAATTATCCGCAGATTGTTTCAATATCCGCTTTTATCGCATCAATCTTATTACCTGCTATTTTAATTGCATCTGCTTTTTCAATACCTTTCTCTGTACAGACAGATGCATAGAATTTAATCTTGGGTTCAGTCCCTGAAGGTCTGGCAGTTACTATCGTATCATCTGCAAGGATGTATTGAAGTACATTCGAAACCGGCAGATCAATCTTACCGCATTCTTTACCTGTTCCGTCATATTCAGTACTGTTCTGATAATCCTTTATAACGGCAACAGCAGAATCTCCGATCTTTGCAGGGGGATTTTCTCTGAGCCCGTTCATAATAGATTTGATTTTCTCAACGCCCTGCTGCCCCTTATAGGTTTTAGAGACCATTGTTTCCTCAAAATATCCGTATTTACTGTAGATTTCGTCAAGAAGATCCAGAAGGCTCATTCCCTTTTCACGGTAGACAAGTGCCATCTCTGCAGTAAGAACTGCAGAGGATACAGCGTCTTTGTCCCTTACCTCTGTTTCTGTAAGGTAACCGTAGCTCTCCTCACCGCCGAATACATAATTTTCTCCTGTTGATTCAAACTCCCTGAGTTTTTCACCTATATACTTGAATCCGGTCAGAACATTGTAGACCTTCGCCCCGTAGGCCGATGCAATTCTTGCCTGAAGTTCAGTAGTTACGATGGTTTTGATGAGAACAGGATTTGACGGAACCGCACCTTTCTCCTTCAGTCCGGAGAAACGGTACTCAGAGAGCAGCGAACCAAGCTGGTTGCCGGTAATAAGCTGCATTTTACCATTGGGGCCCGGGACAGCTATTCCCAGTCTGTCGGCATCTGGGTCGGTGCCGAGAACCAGGTCGGCTCCGATTTTTTCTCCCAGTTCACATGCAAGCTTCATTGCAGAGGCTTCCTCCGGGTTCGGATAATCAACTGTTGGAAAATTACCGTCCGGCTCACGCTGCTCCGGAACAGTTACTGCTTCAATACCGATTTCACTGAGTGTACGTTCAACCAGCATGGTACCAGTTCCGTGAAGCGGTGTATAAACAACTTTCAGCTCCTTACCCTTCTCTTTAAGAAGCTCCGGATACAGAAAGTACTTCTTTATCATTGAAATGAATTTATCGTCAATTTCGCTGTCTATATAAACCAGAAGTCCCTTCTCAAGAGAGTCCTTTTCACTTATTGATTCCGGAACTTTCGAAACTTCTCTAACCTTCTTTATAATCGCCGAATCATGAGGAGGAACAATTTGTCCCCCGTCGTCCCAGTAAACCTTGTAGCCATTGTACTCGGGAGGGTTATGACTTGCTGTTACAACGATACCGGCAGTTGCGCCTAATTCCCTTACCGCAAAGGAAAGCTCAGGTGTAGGACGAAGTGAGCTGAAAAGATAGACCTTGATCCCGTTTGTACAGAGAGTAAGCGCCGCTTCCTTTGCAAAGGTCTCTGAAAAATTTCTGGAATCATATGCTATGGCGACACTGCCGCTTCCGCCCTTCTGTTCGGTTATATAGTCGGCAAGCCCCTGGGTGGCTTTTCGAACAGTATAGGCATTCATCCGGTTATAACCGCCGCCGATTACTCCGCGGAGACCTCCGGTTCCGAAGCCGAGATCGGTGTAAAACCTGTCATTAAGTTCATTCTGGTCATTTTTTTCTATTACTTTTTTAAGGTCCTCGAGGAAGTAGGGATGACGTTCGAGGGAAAGATATTCCTCTGCCTTAACTTTTAATTCATCAGGATTCATAATTTAATCTCCTTACTTATTCATTATAAAGAAGAGAACAGACAGCTTCAACAATGTTTCAGTTCTGAAAATATTCTCTGCAGATCACTTGATCATAACGCTTTTAAATATATCATATCTGGACATGGGTAAACTGAAAATTTTATTTATTGAACCTTTTTACGGAGGCTCGCACAAGGACTTTACGGACGGATATATAAAATGCAGCAGGCACGATATTGAGCTGGTCACCCTGCCCTCCAGATACTGGAAATGGCGGATGCGTGGAGCTGCTCTTCATTTTGCCCATAGTGTTGAGACTCCGGAAGCTTACGACCTGCTTCTAACCTCGGATATGATGAGCCTTTCGGATCTTAAGATGATGTGGGGAAACAGATGCCCGCCGACTGCCGTTTACTTTCACGAGAACCAGCTTTCCTATCCCCTTCCCGAGGGTGAAAAGATGGATTACCAGTTCGGATTCACCGATATCACAACAGCCCTTGCTGCTGATTGTCTGATATTCAATTCCAATTTTCACATGAACAGCTTTGTCGATGGACTGACTCCTTTTATAAGAAAAATGCCTGAATATAAACCTCTCTGGGTCGTGGATCTGATTAGACAGAAATCACGGGTCGCCTACCCCGGCTGCAGCTTTCCTGAAGACAAAGCCATACAGCAATCAGAGGCAGCAGCAGCTGGAGCCTTATCTCCCGCTGAAAAAAAGATTCCTTCTATACTCTGGAACCACCGATGGGAGTTTGACAAGTGCCCGGAGGTATTCTTTGCAGCCCTGAAAAAAGCCGATACCGCCCTTAAAAAACTGGAATATAAGAATCCGTTTAACCTTATAATAATGGGGGAAAACTTCCAGGCTCAGCCGAAGGCTTTCAATGAGGCAAGGGAATTCTACGGGCAGCGGATTCTGCAGTTCGGTTTTGCCGAATCGAAGGAGGAATATTTCCGACGGGTGAGTGAATCCGACATAGCTGTAAGCACATCCATTCAGGAAAACTTCGGAATTTCCATTATTGAGGCCGTGAGGTACGGCTGCTTTCCGCTGCTTCCAAAAAGGTTAAGCTACCCGGAACTCATTCCGCCTAATCTGCACAAAGAAGTGCTTTATAAAAATGAGGATGAACTTACTGAAAAACTGATTAGCCTTCTGATAGAATATCATTCCGGGGAAATCTCAGAAAAAACCGTAAAGCTGCTGAGTCAGCTGACAGAAACTGGGGCATCCTATGCATGGACCAGACGGGCGCCGATGCTCGATGATATTATTGAAGAAATCACCCGATAAACTTCAACATTACAAAATTGTAATGTACATCTGAAGCCTTTTTTCAAATCCGCCCTTGATCAAAGCCATAATCATAAGTAATTTTTTAATGATTCAATAAAATAAATACCAACTTTCAAGAGGCTGACTATGATTAGTATTGAAAATCTTGTAAAGGAGTACGGCCAGACCAGAGCTGTTAACGGCATCAACTTTGAAATACCGTCAGGCCAGGTCCTGGGGCTGCTAGGTCCCAACGGTGCCGGCAAAAGTACAACTTTAAGAATCCTCACAGGATATCTGCAACCGACCTCCGGAACAATAAAAGTTAATGGAATTGATGTTACAGAAAACCCTGTCGAGGTAAAGAAACTTATCGGGTATCTTCCGGAATCCGCTCCGCTTTATCCGGACATGCTTGTTTTTGACTATCTTAATTATTCTTCCGATCTCCGCGGGCTTGATAAGGACATGAAAAAGAAGAGAATCCGCGAACTTGCAGGGCTTTGCGGAATAGGTGATGTAATGCACAAACCCATACGGACTCTTTCAAAGGGATATAAACAAAGAGTCGGACTTGCCCATGCCCTTATGGATGATCCGGAAATTCTTGTACTGGATGAACCCACATCCGGACTGGACCCGAACCAGATCGTTGAAATCAGATCAATTATCAAGGATATCGGAAAAGAAAAAACTATTATCTTTTCTACTCACATACTCAGTGAAGCTGAAGCCGCATGCAGCCGTGTTGTTATCATCAATAAGGGAAATGTTGCTGCAGACGGTCCGGTAGAGATGCTGAAAAGCGGCGAAAAGAACCGGCAGGTTATAGAACTCACCGTAAAAGGCAGCGACAAGGCCGGAGCCCTTAATAAGCTTTTCAGCGGTTCCGAGCTGTATTCAATAAATGATACCGTTTCCGCGAGTGATTCAGTTACAGTAAAGCTTGCCTGCAGCGGCGACCAGCGAGAAGCCGTATACGGCCGGATTAAGGATTCTGATCTTGTACTGCTGGAAATGGTTCAGCAGAAACAGACTCTTGAGAATATCTTCAGAGAACTTACCCGGGAGCAGAATGTATGAAAGCTAAATCAATAAATACTATTTTCAGACGGGAACTCAAGTCATTTCTTCTTTCACCGGCAGCTTATATAGTTATGACAATCTATCTGGCACTCACAGGCTGGTTTTTCTTCTCAACCTTCTTTCTTGCAGGACGTGCAGATCTGAGAAGTTTCTTCAGCATGATGCCCATTCTTTTTTCTTTTACCATTCCGGCGATTACAATGAGGCTCTTCTCTGAAGAATACAGTACAGGCTCCTTCGAGATGCTTAAGACCCAGCCGGTCACAGGCGGTGATATAGTAGGCGGCAAGTTCCTGTCCGCTCTGGTATTCATAATGATAATGATTGCACCAACGCTGTTGTATGCGGTTTCGGTAAGCCTTGTAGGAAATGTTGATATGGGACCGGTAATCGGCGGATACATCGGCTCAGTACTGATGGCCGGAGCTTATGCCTCGATCGGCATACTGGCTTCATCGACAACAAGAAACCAGATAGTGGCTTTTATCATAAGCGCAGCGGTCTGTATCTTCCTTTCGCTTATCGATCAGCTGATATGGCTTATACCGGCCGGACTCGGCAAAGTGCTCTCACTTGCCGGAACTGCCTACCATTTTTCAAACATATCCAAAGGAATCATAGACTCAAGAGACCTTATCTACTTTGTATCTGTAATATTCCTTGCGCTCTACGGTTCCTGGCTGCTTAACCGGGAAAAGAGATAGGAGAATACTATGAACAGAAAAAAAGAGCTTTTAAGATTTGCGCTTTACGCGCTCGTAGTTATTCTGGTTAATGTGGCTTTTCAGACAATCTTCTTCAGAATTGATCTGACCGAAGGACGGAATTATTCACTTTCTGAAACCAGCAAAAACATGGTTCAGGAACTTGAAGAGCCTCTCACTATAAAGGTTTACATCAGCGAGGACCTTCCCTATCCGTACAACAATATTCAGCAGGATCTAAGCGATATCCTTGAAGAGTACTCAATCAACGGCAACAGGAACTTCAACTACGATGTTTACACGATAAAGAATCTAGACGAAGATAATTCAGCAGACAGTTCAGAGATTGAAAAAGATGCAAAGGGTTACGGGATTAATCCTGTACAGATTCAAAAGCTTGAAGAAAGCGAACTGAAAATAGTCTCTGCATACCGGGGAATAGTTTTTATTCATGCTGATATGATAGAAACCATCCCTGCAATCGAACCCAATGAAAACCTTGAATATCAGATTACATCAACAGTAATGAAGATGCAGGAAAAGACCAGCAGACTTCTTAGCCTTGATGAAGATATCAAAGTTAAACTTTACCTGTCCTCAGGAATACTGAATATGTCTGAAGACCTTATGAAGTATCCCGAAGCACTTTCAGAAACAGTGGATTCACTCAATAAAATTAACTATAACCGCATCAGTTTTGACTGGATAGATCCTGACAAGGAAGGAAACGGAAGCGAGCTTGCCGAGAAGTACGGCATACAGCCCTTTCAGCTGAAGGATAACAACGGAAACACAAGCAACCTGTATGCAAGCGGTGTCATCGAATACAAGGATAAGTACCGGACTTTTGACGCACTTTCACGCTCACTCTTCGGTTATTCCGTTCAGAACCCGGCGGATCTGGAAGACAGCCTTAACGGAGTGGTTGAAAAACTGATTGGTGTTGGTTCATCAATTGCCTGGCTCGCAGATCATGGTGCTATTCAGCCATATTCATACAGCCAGCAGCAGACAAGCGATCCTACTGCACAGGCATTTGCCTCAAATCTTTCACAGCGCTACAGCATTAATCCTGTAAGCCTTTCATCACAGATGATTCCGAACGATGCAGGTGCACTTATTATTGTAAGACCGCAGCCATACCAGCCCTTCACCGACTGGGAGCTGTACCAGATTGACCAGTACCTCATGAACGGAGGCTCCGTTGCGGTATTCATGGATTCATACATGGAGTACTACCAGCAGAGCGATAACCCCTACCAGCAGCAGCCGCCAATCTACATACCCCGGAATACCGGACTTGAAAAGCTGATAGAACATTACGGTGTAACAATCGAGCCTTCATATGTACTGGATGAAAACTGTTTTGTTCAGCGGCAGCAGGGGCAGAACGGGATAACAGAGGTGCCGATTTATTTTGCACCCGAAATACCACAGAACAAGATCAACACTGAACTGCCTTTCATGAAGGGCATAAACGGATTGATCATGCTTAACAGCTCACCGGTAAAAATTTCAGAGGATCTCCCTGAAGGAACAGAGGCTGAAATTCTCTTTTCTTCTTCCGATGACGCATGGCTGATGGATGATCCGCAGAATATAAATCTTTATAACCCGATGATGATGTCACCTCCTGCAGGAGCAGATTCAAGGTCAAGCTATCCGCTGGCCTGTATGCTCAGCGGTGAGTTTACAAGTTATTACGCCGATAAGGATATTCCGCAGATGCCTGAACCTGAAGAAGGCGATGAGGCAGACACTGAAGAGTACCTTATTGCAGCCGACCGGATGAGCAGGGCTGATTCAATTGTTAAAAGTACGGACCACGGAAAGCTCTTCGTCTTTGGATCAACTATGGCTGTAACCGACAATATTATTGATGAGCAGGGAGCTTCTCCTAATGCAGTGATGGTTTTCAACATAGTAGATGAGATGCTCGGTAAGGGCGATTATGCAGTAATGCGCGGAAAGGGCCTTAACTACAGCCCGCTGGATGAAACAACTCCGGCAGTAAAAACTTTCATCAAGACCTTCAACATGGTAATAATACCCGTACTGGTTATACTTGCAGGAATAATTATCTGGTTCAGGTGGCTGTCAAGACAGAAGAAGATTGCCGCCATGTTCAGGGAGGACGACAATGAATAAGCTTAAAACATACCGAGAATTTATCATCCTTGCAGTAATTGCGCTCGTGCTTCTTGCATATATAATTTTCAGAAGCAGCGGAAATATTAACTACAAGCTTCCCGAAATAGACATTATAGATAAGGACAGCGTTAGCAGTCTCACAATTGACGGACAGGAAGCCAGCTATATCTTCGAAAAAGACGGAGATGACTGGTATATCCAGCCTGAAAACTGGCTTGCCAATGCATCAACAGTAAATACAATCCTCAACAGCCTTACCGAGATAAAAGTTGTCGATCTTATTTCGTCATCCGGCAATCCGGCGCTTTACGATCTCAGCGAAGACAAACGATTCACTGTAAAAGCCTACAGCGGAGATGAGATGGTTCGCGAATTGTATGTTGGAAAGGTTTCAAGTTCCGGCGTTTATACATATATTATGTTTCCCGGAGACGGCAACGTATATTCAATCCGGGGAAGCCTGCCCTCAAGCGTTGGTTCAGGCAAGGAAGATATGAGGGAAAAGCAGATCATCAAGGTGCAGAAATCAGATCTTCAGAAAATGACATTTACTTCCGGCGGAGCAACCAGGATTCTGTATAAGGATGAAAACGAGCTCTGGACAGAAGATTCGGCGGAAGTCCAGCCTGATGCAGATCTGATTGCGAAGGCTGAAACCACCCTGACATCTTTGAGATCTACTAAGTATCTTTCCGAAAAACCGGCAGGAGAGCCTGAATGGACTGTCGGTCTTTCTACCGGCGATGAAGATATCAGCCTGCAGATATGGCCTGCAACTGAAGACGGGTATCCTGCATGGAGTTCAATACGCGGATACAGCTTCATTATTTCAGCTTATTCCGGTGAATCAATTCTAAAGGGATTCGGAATGGAATTTTCTGAAGAATAGATCTTACTCATAAATTTCAATGAGCCGACTGAGTTTATACCCTGTCGGCTCTTTTTTTATAGAAAAATGTTGTACAGACCGTCTCTTTAAAATAAAATATCGGATGTGAATCAATATCTTAAAACCGTAATACCCTCTGTCGTTCTTGTGCTGCTGTTAATATCATCTGTAATAGGTTTCTCAGTTTTTGAAGATATTAATTATTTTGATGCACTCTGGATGACTGTTACTACAGTGCTTACAATCGGTTTCGGCGATGTAATTCCAACAACCGAAGCAGGAAAAATCTTTGCAATGTTCCTTGTCCCGGTATGCATCATAATGTTTACCTACCTTATGGGCCAGATAATCGGAATAATTGTCGAATTCAACATCTCACCGTACAAGCGGAGCAGAAGAATGGAAAAGAAAATAAAAAGACTTAACAGACATATAATAGTCTGCGGTGTCGGCTCAATGACCCCGACCATAATAGAAAAGATGGTTCAGGAAAAGCAGGATTTTGTCCTTGTAGACAGCGATGAACCCAAACTTGAACCCTATATGGATAAGTTTAAAGTTGTGGCCGGAGACCCGTGCGAGGAAGAAGTGCTTACCCGTGCCGGAATAGATAAGGCAGGCGGACTTATTACAACTAAAAACGATGCCGAGAATGTACTGATTATTCTCACCGCAAGGGAGATGAACTCTGCGCTTAATATCACGTCAAGTGCAGAAAAGGCGGAGAGTGAATCAAAACTGCGCAAGGCGGGAGCAGACCGGGTTATCAATCCCGAACGAATAGGCGGAACTAGAATGGCACTGTCTGTTCTGAAACCCGCAGCCCTTGATTATATGGATAATATGCTTACCTCGACTAATGAAAGTTTCAAAGTTGAAGAAGTGTTCCTCTCTGGAACTTCGAAGCTTCTTGGAAAGAGTCTCAAGGAAGCGGATATTCGAAGTAAATTCGAAATAAGCGTAATGGGTATAAAACGCAGCGGTCAGATTTATACATCAAATCTTGCAGATACCCGTCTCTCTGAACATGACACTTTAATTGTGTTCGGCCGGGAGGAGAACCTTGAGGAATTCAGAATAGCTACCCTTTCAGATCAGATTTAAGGAGAAAGTATGAAAGACTACCTCTCAGTTGCAAACAGCCCTCTGCTTTTCATCATTGCCGGTGCAGTTTTTATTTTTATAACTGCACAGTCGATTATTTTTCTGGCAACCGCCTGGAAGGAGGGCAAGCGCCGGGGAATTGAACGAAGCAGAATGCTCAAGGCTGTCAAATCGAGTGCAGTTCTTGCTGTAGTTCCTTCAATTCCAATCGTGATTTCACTGATTGCAATGGCCCCGGTTCTTGGTATCCCCTTTCCATGGATACGGCTGTCGGTACTCGGTTCGGCTTCATATGAACTGATGGCGGCAGGAATGGGTGCCGAAGTGATGGGAATAAACGGTTTGGGCGGAGACGGATATACCGCCGAAGTATTTTCCAGCTCGGCCTGGATTATGACACTGGGGACCATCTCCGCACCGGTAATCATCGTATTTTTTCTTAAAAGAATATCATCCGGTTTTGACAGGGTTAAAACAAAGGATTCCAGCTGGATGCAGGCTCTCATTATGGCAGCCTATATGGGACTGCTGGCAGTTTTTATAGGTCCACCTATAACCCGAGGAGGTATACAGCTGGTCACGCTTCTAACGGGTGCTGTGCTTATGCTTTTATCAACCTTCATTGAGAAAAAATTTAAAGTTACCTGGCTGAAGGAGTTTTCCCTTTCCATCAGCATGGTTGGAGCAATGGCCGCAGCTGCGCTTTTTTCGGCAATTTTTCAGGGAGGTCTTTCATGAACAGTACTTTGAAAACAGATTTCAATGAAAGAATACACCTTCTTGGACGAATAACCATGGGTACAGGAGCACTGCTTCTGCTGAGTATACCCCTTGTAATCAGCCTTAGATGGAATATTTTTCCGCCCCTGCTGAAAGTTCTTTCCGGGGTCCTGAGCCTCTCACTGATAATGATACCAATGGCTTTTGCAGAAATCTTCACCTACGCGCCTATTCTGGGCAGCGGAGCAACCTATCTGGGATTTCTAACCGGTAATCTTTCCAATCTCAAAGTACCTGCGGCCGCAATGGCACTTGAAATAACCGAAACAGACCCGGCTTCAGATGAGGCTGAAATAATCTCAATAATTTCTGTAGCTACAACAGCTATTGTTTCTGCAGTTATAATACTTCTTGGAGTTATTCTAATTGTCCCTCTCTCACCGGTGCTGAATCAGCCTGTATTGAAACCGGCCTTTGATAATGTACTGCCGGCTCTGTTCGGTGCTCTTGGTGCATACTGGATCATGAAAAACTGGAAACTGTCGGTAACACCGCTTGTTATTACTATCCTGGTTTTCCTTATCACCGATGTGCCGACATCTGCAATGATTCCGCTGAATGCCCTTCTCTCAGTACTTGCGGCAAGGATACTCTATAAAAAAGGAAAACTATGAGCACAAAATATTTACTGACAAACTGCAATATTATAAACGGCAAAGCGGAAAATGAAATCATCCGCAGCGGTGCAGTTCTTATAGATTCAGAAAGCGGAAATATTGAAAAGATCTATAAAACAGGCAGTGCTCCTGATGTATCTGCTGGCGAGGTCCATGACCTTGACGGGCGATGGATAATGCCCGGCCTGATAAATTCGCATGCCCATCTTATTGCAAGCGGTAAGCCCAGCATTGGCGATAATTCAAATACCAGGCTTCTGCTTAAATTCCTTGCAACCGGCGCAGGCAGAAAGCTTGCCGAAAGTATTATAAAAAAGAACATAAAAAATGCTGTAAACGCAGGCGTCACAACTATTAGAAGCCTTGGTGATCCGCTTTACTTTGATATTGATGTTAAAAAATCAATCAGTAAATCAAAGGAAGCATGGCCGCGGCTTCTCACCGCCGGAAAGCTTATATGCGCCTCGGGCGGACATGGAGAGATGCTGACCCCGCTTACAGCAGATTCACCCTGGGAAGGCCGTAAAGCAGTGCGAATAAACGACAGTCACGGCTCTGATGTAATAAAACTGATAAGTACCGGCGGTGTTTCAGATGCCCGGAAGATCGGTGAAGCCGGGACTCCCCATATGACGGTTGACGAGATTGCTGCAATATGTGATGAAGCTCACAGGCGCGGACTGATGGTTGCCTGCCATGCGGAAAGCAGCCGAGGGGTTAAGGATGCACTTATAGGCGGTGTTGACTCAATTGAACACGGTGCAGAGTTTGATTCAGAGATGCTCAAACTTTTTCTGAATAATCCTGAAGCACTTAGAGGTTATACAGCCTATGTTCCGACACTTTCCGCACCTGTTAAAATTTTTGAAAACAGCGCTGAGATCAAGGATTTTGATGAAATCAAACTTGCCAATGCAGACCTTGTTATGCAAGGTCAGATTAAAGGATTTACCCAGGCACTGAACGCAGGAGTACTTATCGGCTGCGGGACAGATTCAGGGGTACCCTTTGTATCTCACTATGATGTCTGGGAGGAACTGAAACTCTTCATGGACAGAGGCGGAGTCAGTTCTCTTAAAGCAATTGAAATGGGGACAATTGATTCAGCAAAAATTCTCGGTATAGAGGAACTTACCGGCTCAATTGACGAAGGAAAATCTGCCGACATAATCGTCTGCAGGGACAATCCGCTCGAAAGTATTGAAACACTTTCAAGTCCGGCCCTGGTAATAGCAAAAGGCAGAATGATTAAAACACCGCATGTGAAGCGGTCCTTCTAAATCATCAGGCTTCGCCGGAGCCGGAAGTTATTTCTGTGATCCGGCTGAACATCTGTATAAAGTTCATTCCGGCTATTCCCTCTGTTTCACTGTCGCTGAATCCTGCTTCAGAGAGCAGCTTCAACAGAAGACCGCTTTGCTCTATACCGCGGTATCCTCTCATGTAGCCGGGAACACCGTTAAAATCGGTTCCTATGCAGATATGTTCTGAACCTATGGTTTTTCTAAGATGCAGGGCATATCTCTTAAATGTGTCGTAATCCGCGGTGCCTTTATTCCTGCTCAAATAGGGCCATATTCCAATTAATCCCCCGGTACCGGCTATCTTTTTCATTGCTTCATCAGATATAAACCGTGGAAAATCCTGCAGTGCACGGGGACCTGTATGCGAGCAGATTAAAGGTGCTCTTGTAATATTGCATGCATCTGCGACTGTAGGCTCATCCGCATGGGACAGGTCGATTATTATCCCCCTGCGGTTGCATATTTTTATAAACTCACTGCCTCTGTCCGTAAGACCGGTTCTTTCCTCATCTTTGATCTGCCTTCCGCGCCACCCGAGACCGACACTTCCCAGGCTGTTGATATTGTAATGCATCGGAGCAAGCAGCCTTACACCCATCTGATATACTGAATCAACTGCGGCAAAATCATCGTCTAAAAAATCACAGCCTTCCACTCCAAGCAAAAAACCGCCTGTTGACTGATCATGAGCCTTACTTATGTCATCCGGAGACAGTATAAGCTTCGCTCCCGAGCTCGTCACTGATAAAATCAGCTTTTCAAGCTGTTCGATTATTAACTCAGGTGAATTAGTGTATCCTCGAATACCATAGGAAGCTGGGTCTCCGATCGCACTTAAAACCCCGCCTGTAAGTCCGGCTTTTAATATCTGCTTTGGATTACGGTCTTTCGGCATACGGAAAAGACTTGCCGCACGCCATAAAAACGGCAGAAGTCCGGAATCATGACCATGTGTATCAAAGTATATCCGGCCTTTCAGGTAATCACTGTAATTATTCATTTTTATCACTTTTCCTAATTTTCAGTATAAGTTCCAGTTCCACCGGTATGTTAAACGGAAGACTTGCAGCACCGATGGCCGATCGGGCATGTAATCCTGTTTCTTCACCGAATAAATCAATCAGAAGTTCAGATGCCCCGTCAATCACAGCGGGCTGTTTTATAAAATCCGGTTCTGAATTTACAAAACCTGTCAGCTTTACTACCTTTTGAATTTTTTCAAGACTGCCTATATATTTTTCCGCTGTACTAAGCAGAGCCAGCACGGCATCACGCGCGCACTCTTTCCCCTGTTCAACAGTGACTGCACTTCCCAGTTTTCCGTAATATTTTAGTTTTGAAGGGTCAGCGCCCCCGCAGCCAGAAAGGTACAGCAGACCGTCACTCTCCACGGCGGTAGAAAAAGCGCCCACAGAATCCGGAGCTTCAGGAAGTATGAATCCTGCCTCATTCAGTTTTTCATAGATATTTTTCATTTCATCAATATAGCATGTTTTTATGCTGAGTGGAAAAACGGCAATAATCTGCTCAAAAATAATTTTTTAAAATCCGCCATTGCTCAAGTTTGATGTCGAACTTCATTGTATTAGCCGGGCTTGTAGACGGCAGTACCTGATAATAGATTCCCGAATCACTTAGAGAGTTTAATCCGATGTTTTTTTTAAAGGATGCGGCAGCCTTCTGACCGTTAAAGAACAGGGCTTGAATATCAGGATAATCATTCAGCAGGCCGGTGATATTATTTGGATTTTCATTTTTTATATTTGTATCAAGACTGCCTTTCCGTTCACAGCTCGCTATAACATCCCATAAGGCTATTCCAAGTGAAAGCAGTCTTTTCTTTCTGCTTTCATATTCAATATCAAAATCAACGCCTGAAATTTCAGTCATAATTCTCCAGAAATGATTACGGGGATAACCGTAATACTGCTGCAGCCTTAATGATTCTTCTCCGGGCATTGAGCCCAGAACCAGTATCTTTGATTCTGAATTAATCACAGGCTGAAGTGACTTCTTTAAATCATTCAAGGACAGGCTCTTCCTTCACAATTTTCCGCAATTCCGCAGCTGAAATCCTTTTTAATTCAGGCTCTTTTCCACGCCGGGTTATCAGCTCCTCTTCAAGGTTTAATATATCCGCAAGAACCTTTTTTACTCTGGGCCCGCAGAAATTCCCCTGACAGCGCCCCTGGCCGGCTCTTGTTCTTCGTTTGACACCGTCAATGGTGGTAACAGGAATGCTTCTGCTTACTGCATCCTCAATACGTGATAAAGGTACCTGTTCGCATCTGCATATAAGTTTTTCAGGATCATCATCTGCAAACTGTATCCTTTTGCTGACAACATCATGCGGAAGATTAAGCACTTCCCCGACAATCGGCTTCCTGAATGGATTAAATTCAGTGTTGCTGTCTGAAGAAAGTCCCATTTTTTTCAATCTTTCAACTGCTTCGGCAGCTATGGCCGGTGATGAGGTAAGCCCCGGTGACTCTATACCGCACAGGTGAACAAATCCATTTCTGCTTTCAATAATAAAGTCACCTTCTGCAGGTTTGGGACGTACCCCTGCAAAGGTTTTAATTGCTTTTTTCATATCAAGTCCGGGTATGCTTTTCTCTGCACCGGCAATTACTTCAATCAGCGACTCCATGTCTGTTGAAGTGTCATCAGCATCATCCTGAGATCTCGCATCCGGACCAATCATGATATTACCGTAAACAGTACGGGTGACAAGAATACCCTTTCCCTTTGATTTCTGAGCTTCATCGGGTATCTGAAAAAGGATATGGTTAATATGCTGCGGCGTATCCCGATCCAGAATGATGTATTCACCCTTAACAGCCTTTATTCTGCTGTCCTTAAATCCTGCTGCCATTCCAATGCTATTGCTGCCGTGTCCCGCAGCGTTTACAACAAATCGTGATAGAATCTCGCCGGATGGGGTTTTCAGATGCCATAATTTTTCCGCTTCATCATAGGAAACATCGAAAACTCCGCATTCAAGCCTCAGCTCAACACCGTTATCAACAGCGTTCTCCCACAGGGCAATACCATATTCATAGGGAATTATACGCCCGGCGTCAGGGCAGTAGAGTGCAGAAACAACTTCATCACTTATTTCTGGCTCAAGTTCTCTAAGTTTTTCAGCAGATATAATTTCATACTCAGGGGCTTCCGCGCCTGCATCAAGCCAGTTTTCACAGCCCTGTTTCAGATCATTTAATGCAGTTTTATCATTCTCTTCTGAATATGATAAAACAAGAGCCCCTGTTTTCTGATATGTAAATCCGAGCTGTCCGCTTAATTCTGTAAATTGTAAATTACCAAGGGCACTCATCCTGCCCTTCAATGTTCCGGAGGGAACCAGTGCAGGTGAATGAATTATTCCTGTATTAGCCTTTGAAGTACCGCAGCAAACGTCGGATTCTTTTTCAAGAGCAAGGATATCAAGTTTTAGTTTTGAGAGTTCACGCGCAACTGCGCCGCCGACTACTCCGGCTCCGATTATTATTACATCATAGATCATGCCGGTATAATATCAAATGTTAAAGCATGAGACTACTGCAATGCTCTGACAGAATCTTCAAGAGCGAAAAGTGTACAGCCCCCGCTGTGCTCCTGTGTAAGCAGTCCGCCGTCACGTATCCTTGTAAACAGGGGTGATTCAAGAGCTCCTGTAAGTCCTGTCTGCAGTACATTGGTATCCGAGAAAGGCGAAAACGGACAGGGTTCAGCCCCGCCTCTTGAGTTGATATGAAAAAACCCCCTGCCTGCCGCCAGACAGCCGCCTGTAGCTTTTTCATCACCCGGGAAGCTCACAAACATCATCCCTGAAAGATCTGTTCTAAGCGAATTTACTCTGTACTCAAGCATAACCCGCTCTTCATCACTCAGCTCAAGGCTGTCATCTTTGCCTGCAGCAGGAACATACTCCACATAAAATGTAAGACTGCATCCGGCAGATTTGAGTTTCTGTGCGAAAATATCATCGGTAATATCTCTCAAATTCTTTTTTGTAACGGTAAGTGAGGTTCCGAAGAAAATTCCGCTTTTATCCAGTTTTTCCATGGCTTTAAACACTTTTTCATATACGCCCGCCCCCCGACGATGATCTGTCGCATCGGCTGAACCTTCAAGACTCAGAACAGGTATAATATTTCTGTTTTTTCGAAACAGTTCTATATACTCCTCATCAATAAGAGTCCCATTAGTAAAAACGGGAAAAATCATCTTTTTATTTGCTGCGGCTTTTTTAATTATATCTCTGCGGATCAGAGGTTCACCGCCTGCCAGAAGAATAAAGCTTATGCCAGCCTTCTCTGCCTGCAGGAAAATATCCTGCCAGTCATCCGGTGATAAATCATCAGTCTTTGCCTCATCAGCACATGATTGGTTTTCTCTGGCATAGCAGCCTGCACATCTGAGGTTGCAGCTTGATGTAATGCTTGCAATGAGAAAGGGCGGTATGTGTATCCCCTCATTTTCAGCCTTCTCTCTTTTGGCAGCGGCTTGTTTTGAGGCTGCTGCAAAGCCGGTAAGGAAGGCTATCTGCGAGGGGTTTATTATACTGGCCTTCAGGGCGGAACCGACAAGTTCCCTTACGCCGTTTGAGAGATATTTGTTCAGGTTGAAATCTTCTACCACGTTAACTTCCTGTATTGATAATATTATTAAACACAATGTTCTGCATAGAATGATACTCATCAGAGCGATTTTTATTCAGTATACAAAGTAATTTTAACAATTATATCGATTCTATAAATTATAACTGTTAAAATAGAATTAAATATGGCTTCAAAAAAAAAGATTACATTCGATGACTACTATGAATCATTATACTCAGTCCGCTGGCCGGCACTTAAATCTGCATTGACTGAAGGCTCTTCCGGCTTTTCCCTATCCGATGGACTTCTACAGCCCTACTTTCTTGATAAAGCCTCCGCTGCTGCCGCTTTCGCCCTCGGTATACAAGAGGAGGATACTGTTCTTGATATGTGTGCAGCCCCCGGAGGCAAAACACTTGTAATAGCACTTGCCTTAAAAGGAACCGGACTGCTTGTATCAAACGATCGCTCCTCTGACCGGCGCAGAAGGCTCAAGGATGTTATAGAAAAACATCTTCCTGCAGACTGGAGAAGCAATATAAACGTAACCGGCCATGATTCTACAAAATGGGGACTTTTTGAACAGGATGTATATGACAGGATACTGCTGGATGCGCCCTGCTCATCCGAAGCCCATGTCCTAAACTCTCCAGCCCACCTTGGTAAATGGACACCGAACAGATCAAAACAGCTTGCAGTTCAGGCACATGCCATGCTTGCTTCTGCGGTCCAGGCCTTAAAGCCTGGAGGAAGGCTTATTTACAGTACATGCGCCCTTTCTCCGCTTGAAAACGACGGTGTAATTGAGAAACTTCTGAAAAAACGTTCATCCATTGTGGAAGTTGTTTCAGCAGATATTCCTCCGGAGCTGGAGCTTGATGCCGAAACGACAGAGTTTGGAAAACATATCCTTCCCGACAGGAATTCCGGTTTCGGACCTATCTTTATGGCAGCACTGGTTAAAAAGCAGGACAGCACCTTATAATTTTTCTGTTCAATACTGGAGCTTTCTGATATTATTTCGGCATGAATAAGACAGTTGCAGTATTACAATGTACAAAATATGACGCCGATCTGATCTACGGAGTAATCAGGGAAGCCTTCGAATTATCCGGGGGCACAGAGGTTCTTGATGTATCAGGACAAACCGTTCTTCTTAAACCCAATGTCCTTTCAGATTCAGAGACATCAAAAGCCATCACAACGCATCCGGAATTCCTGAGAGCTGTTATCAGGCTAATCAAGGAACTTGGCGCAAAAAAAATATATGTCGGAGATTCTCCGGGATTTCAGAAACCCGGATTCAAAGGAAAAAAATGCGGCCTATGGGATATCTGTGACGAAGAAGGCGCCGAGTGGTATGACTTTACAGCTGCCACAGTTGTAAGAAAGATTCCGGAAGGACGGGCAGTAAATCAGTTTGTTCTAAGCGATATAGTAGACAAGGTTGATAAAATAATAAGCCTTCCCAAGATGAAGACACATCAGCTGATGTATTTTACCGGTGCAATAAAAAACCAGTTCGGAGTTCTTCCCGGTCTGACTAAAAGCCCCTACCACATGATGTTTCCCGGCCGCGCCGGATTTGCAAAAATGCTTGTAGATCTGCACCAGACCGTCAATCCTGATTATGCCTTTATGGACGGTATAACTGCAATGGAAGGTCCAGGGCCGGGCAACGGTTATCCGCGGAATGTGGGGCTGATACTTGCTTCATCAAATCTTCTGGCGCTTGATATCACCGCTTGCAGGATTGTCGGCTATGATCCCGATATTATTCCTGTAAACAGGGAGGCTATTGACAGGGGTTTATGGCTTGAATCAACAAATGACCTGACAGTTAAAGGCTGTAATATCGATGATGTCAGAATTCCGGACTTTAAGAAAATTAAACTTACCGGCAGCACAAGCCAGCTGATTGAATTCCTCACACCCTCCTTTATAAGAAATATAATGAGCTCAATGACTCCCCGGCCGGTGTTCAGGGAAAAGACCTGTATCAGATGCGGAGAATGTGTCAAGATCTGCCCGGCAAAGGCTCTTGAACTAAAGGAGACGGCCGGAATACAGCCGAAATTTAAAAACATGGTGAATATTGATTACAGCAAGTGCATCCGCTGCTTCTGCTGTCATGAGGTTTGCCCTGCCGATGCAATAGCAGTAAAAAAAGCACCTTTTTCAAAGGGAATTATATTCTAAGTTATTGATCCTTATAGCTCCCTTATGTTACTTTTAATTACTTTAAAAGGTAACATAAGGAGCAGGTATGAATTTTAAATTTCATGAAACAAAATCAGGTAAGATATCAGAACTGATTGAAAACTCATATAAGCTTGAAGATACATCAGATATCCTTGATGTAATTGCCAATGCATCGTCAAGAACTGTTCTCCTGCATAAGAGTTCAGTTAATCCGGAGTTCTTTAATCTATCAAGCAGGTTTGCCGGTGAAGTTCTTCAGAAGGTGAGCAACTACAACTTCAGACTCGGAATAATCGGGGATTTAAACGAATATTCTGCCTCAAGCAAAAGCCTCAGGGATTTTATATATGAAAGCAATCGAACCGGACAGGTAATTTTCACAGAAAATATTGAAGAAGCTCTGAAAGTTTTCGGATAATTCAAGCCTTGCCTGAGAAAAGATTCCTTATCAGGCTGCAGTAGACTTCGGGGTTCATAAGACTTAATTCACCGTGTTTCAGCCCTTCCATAATCTTAAGTCTGCTTTGTTCAGGCAAAAGATCATTAAGCCTTTGTGCTGATTTTCTCATAAGGGGTATTTCGTTGCCCCCGGCAATTATCAGTATACGGGCTTTTGTTTCTGTAAGTCCGGGCTTAATACTGTAGGTTCCGTTACTGAGCGTAATATTCAGAAGAGAAGCTTTCGACATCCTGCTGCTGTCTTCAAAATATGTTTCAAACATATCGTCCGGAACAAATAAAGATTTGGACTGAAGCCGTGCATACCATTTTTTCTTTATCAGGGGATATGATATTGAAACCATAGGTATAAGGAGAGTCTTAAGAAATTTTATCGGATATAACAGGGCACTTTCAATTACAGCATATTCACATATATCAGCTTTTAATGAAAGAATTTCAACTGCAATCTGAGCACCGATAGACAGACCGCATATACAGAAAATCTTTCCGCCTTCGGTTGTATCGATGTATTCCACTGCGCGTAAAGCGGAATCCTCAATACTTATAAAGGTTTCACTGCTGTTCTCTCCGTGACCGTCAATTACAGCGGTAATTATACGGTAATCTGATTCAAGATTTCTGATTAGAGGCTTAAGAGACCACCAGGATAATCCACCCCCGTGAAACATCAGAATGACCGGCTTTCCGCCTGGACCGAATTCTTTAAATATCATTTTATATTACTCCGAAGCAGAAACCTCTTCAGGATACCAGATGCTGGACTTATGTTTAAAAGTCTTTTTTCCGGCAAACTTTATAAAGAATATACCCGTAAAAATCAGGTAGGCTACATTTATCAGCACTGCCATCCAGAACCACTTGTAATCACCGCTGGTATATGTATGCAGAGGAAGGTTCATTGTAAGTACATATGGAATAGCCAGAGCAAAGGTTATACCGGCTGAATATGTATAGTCTGTAGCAACTGGAGATTCGAAATCCGGATCAACGACTCTGAGCAATGCAAGCCCTGTCGACAACGTTCCTGTTGAAACCCCGAAGACCAGCAGACTGCGGAGGAAACGATGATCCGTAAAAACTCTGGATGAGTACCAGAAGGTGGTGAATGCAGTCACAAGGCCGCCCACAATAGCGATTGTCAGAATAGGAAGCCAGAAGTTTTTAATTACAACAATTGAAATGGCTGCTATTGCACTTGCCACCATCAGATCAACAAACAATCCTGTCAATCTGTTCATTGTAAGATTATCAATAATATGCTGATTATCTGTAACCTTAAGAATCTGTCTAAGAAGAAGGCCCATCATCGCAGCAAAGATAAAACTGAGTCCCCAGAAAGTTTCTGCAAGCTGCTCCCCTGCCGGACCTATAAAACTCAGAAGAAAGTCCAGGCCCGTTAATACAAGATAAGCCATAAAATAACCCAGAATCACAATAATACTGTTTATTGTAAGCGTATCGATAGCCTCTGTTTCTGTTGTCTGGTAGGAACCGGGCTGCAGATCCTCTCCTTTGGGAATTATTCCGCTTAAGACGCTTTTCTTTTTAAAGAATTTTATTTCTTCTTTGGATATCCATCTATTCTTTATTCCGTAATGGATGATGAATATACCGCCGAAACTGCAGATTATAAATCCAAGTGCTGCAAAAGTAAGGCCGATGCTTCCTGCCCCTTCAACACCGAAGGACGACCAGCTTGAACCTATTGAATACGCCTGTCCAGGCCCCTGTGCATAACCAAGCGGCAGGAGATATCCGAAGCTGTGAAAAAGATTCGGATAAAGGGTTTTAATAAATACAAAGGTCAGAATCAGGCCGATAAAGCCCTGAACACCGAACTGAAAAAGTATTGAGAGCGTTGTACCGAATATTCTTCCCTTTCCGGGTTTCTTTCTCGGGAGGGCTTTAAGCGAAAGAGCAACAAAAGATAGGCTTAAAAGATGATATGCAAGCTCACCGAGATCGACAGAGGAAATCCCAAGCCTTGGAAAAACGAAGTTATACAGGGGCAGCAGGATAAAGCCTGCAAGCAGTGAATTAGGAATAAGGAACCGCTGAAAGAAACGGACTTTCGCACGGATTACTGTTGCAAGAAGAAGTCCGCAGGAAATGATGCCGAGATTTATGAATATAGACCACTGATAATTCATTAAATGCCTCTTTCGCTATAAAGTAATTTCACTATAATTATTGTAGGGTTTTCAAATTAATGCAACTATGTTCTTAGACAGGAGATAATCTATGGGTTCCAAACGCAGGATAAACTCGTATCATGGTGTAGAAGCTGTGATTAGATTTGCGCTGAAGCGGATACTTGGAAAACTGTTAAACATCGAAATATCCATGCCCCGAGAAATTGCAGAATTAAAACCGCCCTACCTTCTTTTAGCAAATCATCAGGGTTTCTGGGATCCATTCATTGCTGGAATGTACCTTAAGGGTTCAATTTTTTATATTACTTCAGATGCTGTATTCCGCTCAAGACTTTTCGGATTTCTTCTGAAGTTCATGGGAGCAGTCCCTAAAACTAAAGCTCAATCTGATATTGACGCGCTTAAAAATATTTTTGAGATAAAAGAGAGGGGCGGCTCCATAGGAATATTCCCCGAGGGTCAGAGAACCTGGGACGGATGTACCCTTCCGGTTATTAAATCAACATCAAAGCTTGTACGCATGCTGAAAATGCCGGTGGTGGTTGCAATTTTTAAGGGCGGATTTTTCAGCCAGCCGCGCTGGGGGATGTCTATCAGAAAGGGAAAGCTCAGGGTTGAATATCGGCTGCTTTTCGACGGTGAAGAATGCGCCTCAATGAAAATATCGGATATACACTCCGCACTGACAGAAGCACTAGATCATGATGAAATTGAATATCAGAAAGAAGCAAAAATCAGATTCACCGGCAACCGTTATGCTGAAAATATTGAACAGTTCCTGTTCTGCTGTCCAGAATGCGGGGAGACCTCAGGCTTCATCTCTGAGGGTCCTGATTTCACATGCTCCAGCTGCGGAAATAAGTGGCACATTGATGATTATCAGGTAATCAGCCCTGTAAACAGGCAAAAGGGCTTTGACAACCTCCGCGACTGGAACAAATGGCAGCTTGATCACCTAAAAGACAGACTTGATCGGGACTACGGAACTGATAAACTCCTTCTTAAAGGAGAGAATGCGGTATTCCAGACAGGCTATAAAAGCCGAAGATTAAAACAGTTTTCATCAGGAAGCCTTAACCTCTACTCTGATGCTCTGGTAATGAAGGATGCTAAGGGCAGTGAGGTGCTGAGAGCACCACTGAATGAAATAAGCGGAATCAATGTACAGAATAAAGAAGTCCTTGATTTTTATCATAAGGGAATACTCTATACGGTATCAGACAAAAAACGGCGGTTCTGCTCATACAAGTTTGTGAATGCAGTCGATTATCTGCAGCGGGAAAAGCTGAAATTGAATATTCCCACATAAGAGGTTTTTGCTTTATCGATAAAATAATACACTTTCTTGCCGTCTGGTTTTCCAGAAACGGAGACACAACCTTCTGGTCATGGATCATCACATTCATGTACATTGTAACTTTTATTTCAGCACTGCTGTTTACTATTAAGATCCGCAAAGAGCGCGGCAACTTCAGATTATGGACAGTTATTACATCCTTCCTCTTTCTGCTCGGGGTCAATAAACAGCTTGATGTCCAAATCCTTCTGGCAATGATATGGCGCTATATTTCCTACCGGTTTCATCTTTTTGAGTACAGGTATATTGTATATTTCTCAGTAATTCTTACGGTGGCTATAATCTTTATAATCCTGATTCTTTTCATTTTTATTAAGAACAGAAACGCCGTGGTTCATTCCATGCTGTCGATTGCCGGAATAATTGTACTGATGCTGTTTGTACTGATGAGGGCAAATTATATTTATATCCGGCATATTCATGCCGTAGAGCTGGCAGGTTTGGTGATGATACTGGCAGACCTGCTGCTCAAGTTCAAAAAGAATATAATTGACGTGTAATTTTTTTGTTTATATAATCACCTCATAATCTAAAAAGGTGAGAAATTGAAAAAGTTTTTTGTATCTGCCGTGCTTATTCCCCTGATCTTTATTCATCTATCATGCGGAAAATTTGCCGATGGCATAGTCATTACAGAAGATTCGATATACCTTTCTGTTGATGAATCTGTGCAGCTGTTTTACAACTGGGTTGGAGAGTATGACTACTGGCATACCGGCGATGAGAGAAGATGGCTTGTCGATGATCCGCTGACTGCATCCATTAACGAGAACGGAATTGTTACCGGATTGAAACCAGGAGTTACATATGTATGGATTGAAACCCCTGACGGAGAGCTTTCTGACAGCTGTGAAATAATAGTAACAGACATATCAGGCATTTCAATTGACTCTGAATATATTAATCTTGGTTTAAATGAAAAATATATCCTTACTGCGGAAGTAATAACAGATTCATCTGAATATGATTCAGTGAACTGGGAATCCAAGACCCCAAGTATAGTGTCAGTCGAAGACAGCGGGAAAGTTACTGCAGTCTCTGAAGGCGTGGGCCTGATACAGGCAAGTTCGGCCTATGGAGCATATCTTGATTACTGTGTTGTTTTTGTCGGCGGCAGTCAATTCATAACTACCTGGGATGTTGAATCAGGCGGATATTACGATGATGCTAGAATTGCACTGCCTCTTTCCAGTGATGGTAATTATACATTCCTCGCGGAATGGGGCGACGGCAGTTCAAGCCTGATTACCTCCTATGATGATTCTGATAAACTTCATATATACGATACTGAAGGCGTATATGATGTAAAGATAACCGGTATTATAAAAGGGCTGCGTTTCAGCTCACCCACCGAATCTTCCAAAATAATTGAACTCAAGCAATGGGGAGATTTCAGTTTTTACAATATTTCCGGAACATTTTACGACTGTAAAAATCTTGTAATTACCGCTTACGATACTCCTGATCTTACAGATATTTACGGACTAAGCTACCCATTTGAAAACTGTGATTCGCTCACTGAGATACAGGGACTTGAAGACTGGGAGATATGGAGAGTGCAGGATATAAGCCGATTATTTTATGGTGCATCCGCCTTTAATCAGGACATAGGAGACTGGAACACTTCCAATGCTACCGATATGGCTTATATGTTCTGCGGCGCTTCATCCTTCAATCAGGACATAAGCGCCTGGGACACATCAAATGTGAAAGATTTTAACGGGATGTTTATGGATGCTGATCTTTTTAATCAGGATATAAGCGGCTGGGATGTTTCAGCCGCGGAGAGCATGTACTGTATGTTTCTGAATGCCGATTCATTTGATCAGGATATAGGCGGCTGGGATATTTCAAATGTTACCAACATAGGCAGGATGTTCTCTAACCATTCCACATTTAACCAGGATATTGGAAACTGGGATACATCGAATGTAACTTCAATGAATAGGGTCTTCTACATGGCCGGTGATTTCAATCAGGATATAGGCGGATGGGATACATCAAAGGTTTATAATATGTCTGAGATGTTCGGAAGTGCCACTCAGTTTAATCAGGATATAGGCGGCTGGAATACATCAAATGTAATCAAAATGAATGAAATGTTCGAATATGCAAATGATTTTAATCAGGATATAGGCAGCTGGGATACTTCAAATGTAACCGATATGTCTTATATGTTTTATAAAGCCAGGGCATTCAATCAGGATATTGGCAGCTGGAATACATCAAATGTTGTAGATATGAGAGATATGTTCAGCGGAGCGGAAGCTTTTGATCAGGATATAAGCGGCTGGGATTTCAGAAAAGTGGCTAGTTTTTATTATTTTCTTGATTATGCGAAACTTTCTGCTGAGAATTACAATAAACTGCTGATAAGTCTTGCAGAACAGGTAACAAAGACAGGTCTGACCTTTCATGGGGGAAGCTCCAGATACAGCAGCGATGAGGCTGAAGCCGCCAGAGCTAAACTTACTAATGAGCTAGGCTGGACTATTCATGACGGCGGGAGATCCTGAACCAATGATTATAAAAAGAAATATCAGTACCATCCTGAATATTTATTTATTTCTCATCAGCATTATGATTACGGCCTTTCTTACATCCTGCAGTATGCAGTCCTATGAGCTGGAGGACATGAGGCTAAACTACTCCTCTTTTCATCTGGCTGTAGGGGCTGAGCGTCAGCTTGCTCTTACTTTCTTTCCGGAATATGCTGTCCCGGCGTCAACTATCTGGACTTCAAGCAACATATCTGTTGTAGAAGTATCTGATGAAGGGCTTGTGAAGGCCATTTCATTCGGAACTGCTGTTATTACTGTCGAAGACTCCGACGGTATGATAAGCTGTGAATGTGAAATAACAGTTGATTCTGATCTGGAAAAGATACTGGTTGATATCAACACTGCAATCCCGGGTTACGGAGATTCCTGGGATTCTGCATTTACAGACCTTCAGCAGGCCATAGACTACGCCTGGGAGAAAGGTATCCCTGAAGTCTGGATTGCAGATGGAACTTATGAAACTGAAAGTTATCCCTGGACGGATGATTATTGCCATATTGCGCTTAGAAATAATTTAAAAATTTACGGGGGCTTTAAGGGCGGGGAAAGCTCAATTGAGGAAAGAGATTATTCAAAGTACAAATCGATAATAGGTACCAGAATATACAATCCTGCGTCTGCGGCTCTTGATGAAACTTCAGTCCTTGACGGTGTATATATTTCCGGGGCTGACGGAATGCAGAATACCGATTCTTCCCCCTTTATTACCAATACGGTTTTTACTTCATACTGGGACACGCTTGATTGCTGTAATGCCGGTTCCCTTTTTGAAAACTGTACCTTCAGTTGCAGTGCAATCGAAATAGAGAACAGTAGTATTTCATTCTCAGACTGCAGTTTCAATCTGTCTGATGGCAGTGATTCATTTTCAGCTGATGAATCCATTATAACCTTTTCCGACTGTGATTTCTCAGATTCTACTTCCTACTCAAGTTATCTTGATTTTGACGGAACAAAACTTGCCATAGAAAACTGTCATTTTGACGGTGTGGGAATCAATTTTAAAATGAAAATGATAATGAACAGAATCTTGATCTGCTTATTAAGGATTCTTATTTTGAAAACATAAGATACCGGCATGCCCTTCTTTTTGCTGAAGCCGGCGCAAAATTGGAAATAGAAAACTGTAGTTTTAATAATAATGCATCAACATCCTCACTTGTGTATGTGCAATGGACCAGTGAATCAAATATTACCGACTGCGAGTTTATAGACAACGACGGAGGAAGGGCAATTTATTATAATGGTTATCCGGAAGATACAGTTCACACTCTTTCCGGCTGTACTTTCAGAGGTAATTCCGCCGGAGTACTGAATATAGGCTACAGTATTTATTATATCAGCGACTGTAAATTTGAGGACAACAGTACTCCATACTGGGGCGGTACTATATACTCCTATATGGCGGAGTTGCAGGTCACTGACTGTGATTTTATAAATAATCACAATCTGAACGATGATGGCGGAGCCGTTTATATCGGCGGCTTTAATGCGCCAGTTCCAATATTTACAGACTGCTATTTTTACGGGAATACCGCGGCAAGGTATGGAGGCGCTATAAGTGCATATTCCGCCCCTTATAAGGTGAGCGGATGCACTTTTGAAAATAATACAGCAGTTTTCGGAGGTGCATTGTATATAGACGATTGGCACAGTTCCACTTCAAGCTGGAGTCTTGTAGACAGGTGCATTTTCAGGAATAACCAGGCGGATTACGGCGGAGCAATTTACTCATATGATGACAACAATCTGTATGTAAAAAATTCACTTCTTTACAATAACTATGCAGAATATTCCGGAGGCGGAATATTCCTAAATTATATAAATTTAACTTTACTTAACTGTACGCTGATTGGTAATTCCACAAGTGAAAACGGTGGAGGCTTATATCTTTCTAATGGATCCAACCTTTATCTGAGAAACAGTATTTTAAGCGATAATACTGCAGGCAACGGAGCACAGATTTACATGCTCAATGAAGACGCCCCCAGCAGTGTTGCTTCCTATTATTCAATAATTAAAACAGATATCGACTCCTATGATTCCGATGACGGGGATTTTGACATGAGTTCTTATTCTACTTTCATCTGTGATCCAGAACTTGATACCGATTTTATTCCTATCGCGGCAAGCCCGGCAAGAGATAACGGAAACGGAAGTTACCTTTTTGATGAGGATCTGCTCGATCTTGCGGGAAACCCAAGAGAAAATGGTACTGTTGATGTAGGCGCTATAGAATATTGGTAAAAAAATGCATATTTAACCAATATTTTATTGACAAATTATTTTTACCCGGGTATTAATGGTTTTATGAACAAGATAAAAACATTCAGTGCATTTTCCGGAATGAATCTCATCGTAACCGGTCCGCTGGAGCAGCTGCTTGAAGCTGTCTGGACTCATATTCAATCGAAACCTGATACAGCTATTCTCATTTTCGACAACAGCACCGGCAGACAGACTGATTTTAATTTTACAGGAAGTCTTGATGAAGTTATCTCAAGAGTGATACCTGAAGATAAACCGAAAAAGGGTCCCGGCAGACCGAAACTTGGTGTAGTCTGCGGAGAAGTCTCTCTGATGCCCAGACACTGGGAGTGGCTTGAGAAACAGCCAAAAAAGGCTTCTGGCACCATACGGAACCTGGTTGAAAACGCCTCGAAGGAAATCAGTCCCGAACAGCTTAAAAAGCAGACCATTGAAGCAGCAGGTAATTTTATGTGGGCAATAGGAGGAAACCTCCCAGGGTTTGAAGAAGCCGGCCGTGCACTGTATGGAGGTAAATGGCAGGTATTTGATGCCCTCACTGCTCCATGGCCTTCAGATATAACCGGGCATCTAAATATGCTTTTACAACCGGTAAGGCAGAATACAGCGTCGGACAAATGGTTCGATTCAAAAATTGCCAGAATTTCTGCACTTAAGTCTGAATACAATGTGCCGGATAAGATTACAGAACCATGGAAACTTTCTGCTGTTAAACTTGCTGAAGCTGTAAAAACCGGTAAGTTAAAAGCAGTCGATATAGCCGATTCATTTATTGAAGAGACCGGGGGGTCTATGGTAATTCTGCAGTCTCTGCGTGAAGATGCTGAAATTATTGATCGCTGCATAGCAAACGGAGAATATCTGGGACCTCTAACCGGAGTTCCTTTTACGGCAGATGAAGCCTCTCCTGCAGCGAGAAAACTAAAAGAAGCAGGAGCTGTTTTTATGGGCTATACCCAGACTGTCCCTGCTGAAGCAGAATCTGCTGTATCTGCATCGGCATCCGCCCCTCTGCATATTGCCGGCGATATTTGCGGCTCACTTGCAGTCTCTTCAGTCCGGAAAGGCCTGTCAGCACTGAAACCGTCATACGGGAGAATTGCCTCATATTCAGCCGGCGGCTCAGAGGCATTTGCATCACGTTTGATTTCAGTTTCCGGCTTTGCATCGGCCACAGTAGCAGATCTGCATCTCGCTTTCCAGATAACAGCCGGTGCAGATTCCGAGGATCCTAGAGCACTTCCGATACCAGCTTCAGGGCCTGAGATATCTATTCCCTTTAAAGTCGGTATTATTAGAAATCCGGGCGGCAGTACTGTTGATGCAAATACAGCCAGAGCTGTTGACGATGCATCGGGAGTTTTTGCAAGAAAGGGCTACGAAATAATTGAGACAGAGCTGCCGGAACTTAATCAAATTGCAGAAGCCAGCCTCAGAATGCTTGAAACTGAAACTCGATACGTTACCGGTACTGTAAGCGATTCTGAGATGAAAAACTATCTGAAATTGCTGATGATGCGTGAAACATGGATAAAAATATGGGCTGACTATTTCAGAGACTTTCCTGTAGTACTGGCACCGCTTCCTTACTCGGATTATATTAACTCTGATGAAGCAAATCTTAATTCTGATTCGGGGCGCATATGCAGCGCACTGGGCTTCATGGGATATCCTGCAGTTTCAGCGCCGGTTAAAGTATATGAGGGCAGCTATTATGGAATACAGATTATTTCGGCTATGTACCGGGAAGATTTATGCCTTCAGACAGCTGCGCTGATAGAAGCGGAAAGATAAGAACACGGGTTGAGCTTTGCTAAATACAGATTGTGTTTTTACCGCCGCTTTTGGCCTTATAAAGCAGGTCATCGGCAAGTTTTATGCACATATCAAGCTCTTCACCCTTCCATTCAACCAGGCCTCCGCTGAATGAAATTGCAGGCCGGTCTTTAAAGTCTGCAATTTCAACCTCTGAAAAAAGCTGCTTTAATCGCAGGGCAGTCCCCTGCGCAGCTTCAATAGAAGTTTCAGGCATAATCAGCATGAATTCCTCACCGCCGTAACGGCTGAAGGTATCAGATGGACGGATATTGCTCATAAAAAGCTCCGCAAGCGCTTTCAGAACAAGATCACCCATCGGGTGACCATAATTATCATTAACCGCTTTAAAATTATCCAGGTCAATCATTAATATCGAAAGCGGACGTTTTGTTCTTTTCGCATTGTTGATCTCAATATCCAGACGTTCGAAAATAAATCTTCGATTTTTTGCTCCTGTAAGAGGATCTGTGACTGACATTTCAGATACAATTTCCTTCTGCTTCTGAAGCTCCTTTATCAGCAGATAATTACGAAAGTTTGTTTTCAATCTGGCAAGCATCATCCGCGAATCAAAGGGCTTGATAATATAATCGTCCGCGCCGGTCTCAAGTACATGAAGGATAGTATTGTAATGCTCTGAAGAAGAAACCATAAGAATTGTTGCAAATGGATTTGATTTTCTCAGCTTCATCAGTATCTGTTTTCCGGACATATTCGGCAGAACCATATCGAGTAGATAGATATCGTATATCTTTTTAGTTTCAATTAATTCTACCGGGTCTTCATATATATCCGGATTATTAATTCCGGCCAGACTCAGGGTTGATTTTATTACCTGTATACTGAATTTACTGTCATCAAGGACTGCTATTGAAGCATCCTGCATTGCAGACATCAGACGGCTGTTTTCATGGAAGAAATTGATGTACTCATTCAATTCCTCAATGAAAGTCCCGTTTTTAATTATGAAATCAACAACACCCAGACTGAAATATTTATCTCTTACATTTAGATTATCATCAGACGTGAGAAGAATTACAGGAGTATCTCTGAATTCTGTAGATTTTAACCGGTCCAGAAGTTCTGAAGCCGTACCGTCGGAGAGTTCAATACCGGTAAGTATTAAATCGATGTCAGTCTGCCTCAATATGACAAAAGCTTCAGAGATTGAAGTACAGACGCTGTATTTTACATTCCCGGACTCAATCCCCTGTCTAACAGTCTTGTGCACAAAACTGCTTCTGTCTATATGCAGTATATTCATTACTTTATTCCTGTCTGAAAATACCTCTGAAACGGAATACTTTTACAGAGAAAAAGGCTCTCCTTAAGAAAGGAGAGCTTCATCGCTGGTAAAATCTTTCTGACGGATATCATGAAACTTTTTCACCAGCTTCTCTACTGTCAGCGATTTCTTTTCATCGCCTTCAATATCAATAATTATACGGCCCTCATCCATCATTATCAGACGGTTGCCGTAGTCAATTGCATGCTGCATGTTATGAGTAATCATCATAACAGTAAATCCCTGCTCTTCTATAAAGCGTGTGGTGAGTTCCATTACCTTTGCTGCGTTTCGCGGATCTAGAGCTGCAGTGTGTTCATCAAGAAGAACAAGCTCCGGCTTTGATAAAGACATCATAAGCAGTGTGAGGGCCTGTCGCTGTCCGCCGGAAAGCATTCCTACATTATCATCAAGCCTTGATTCAAGCTCCATATCAAGCTTTACAAGCTGCTGCTGAAAGAATTTCTTTTTTGCCTTGTTAAGACTTATTTTAAGCCCCTTAAAGCCTTTTTTACCGGTAACAAGCATGTTGTCTACTATGCTCATATTTCCGGCAGTTCCAAGCAGCGGATCCTGAAAAATCCGCCCTATATATGCAGCACGTTTATACTCAGGATGATTGGTTACGTCTGCTCCATTAATCGAAACCCTTCCAGAGGTGGGTTTCTTGTTTCCTGAAATTACATTAAACAGTGTTGTTTTTCCGGCACCGTTGGACCCGATTATCGTAATAAAATCACCCTTCTTAATGCGCAGGTCCACATCCTTGAGGACGTGGTTTCTGTTCGGGGTTCCTTCACCGAAAATTATATTAACCTTCTCAAGTTGAATCATTTAGCCGGCCTCCGGAAGATTAATTTCTTTGTGCGGTATTTGCTTACAACAAGCGAAGCAATAATAAGAATACCTGTAAGCAGCTTAAGGTCATTCGGCGTCAATTTGATGTAGTATCCGTAATAACGGCCGGCGTACATAATCGCCTTATACAGAATTGCGCCTAGAATTACACGCATTGTAAGAAATCCGATTTTATTCGATGAAAACAGAAACTCTCCGAGCATTACCATTGCAAGGCCGGAAACAACAATACCCTGCCCCAGGTTTACATCGGCAAAGCCCTGATACTGAGCCGCAAATGCACCTGAAATAGCCACGAGCCCGTTGGAAATGCCCACACCGATAATTTTCACCATCTCGGGATTAACTCCCTGGCTTATTATCATCTGTTCATTATCACCCATGGCTCCCATGGTAAGCCCAAGGTCGGTATGAAAAAACAGATCAAGAAGTATCTTGATTATCAGTACTACCAGAAATACAAAAACAAGAACCGCAGCGGTATCACCAATGGCGGGAGCAAGGAGGTCTCTTACCTTTGTAAGAATGGTATCGACTCTAAGCAGTGAAAGATTAGCGCGGTCACCCAGGACCCGTATATTGATAGACCAGAGCATAGTCATGGTCAGAATACCGGCAAGCAGGCCGGGAACGCCGAGTTTGTTATGAATTATTGCAGTTACTCCGCCGGCCGCAAAACCTGCTATGAATGCAAGTAGTAGTGCGGCCCCCATGTTCATTCCGCTGGTCAGTGAAATAGCCATTACAGCGGCGCCTAAGGGAAAAGTTCCGTCTACGGTAAGATCCGGAAAGTCGAGAATCCGGAATGTAATAAAAACACCGAGGGCCGTGATTCCGTAAATCAGGCCCTCTACAAATATGCCTTCGATCATGCGCCTATTGTACTGTTCTTGCCTTTGAAAGTAAATCAGCTGGAATATTTATTCCGAGCGCATCGGCAACTTTTGTATCGATAAGCAGATCGATATCAGTAGGATCAGTCATAAAAAGTGTCGGTATTGCTGCAGGATCAGCACCCTCAAGAATATCAAGAACCATCCGTCCTGAAGCCTTACCCATCTTGTAGTAATCAAATCCCCATGAGATAAGTACTCCGCCGTTTTCTGCTGATGTTGTATCGGCTGAACAAATTGGAATTTCTGCTTTTTCAGCAACATCGATCAGTGCTGCGATGGCAGATACTACTGTGTTGTCTGTACTTACATAGAAAGCATCAACCTTACCGGCAAGTGTCTGAGCAGCCTGTTTTACCTCTGCAGAGTTGTTTACTCCGGTACCGATGAACTTGATTCCAAGCTCGTCACATGCCTGCTCGGCAATTTCTGCAAGCCTTACCGCATTTGCTTCACTGTTTGTATAAACATGTCCGAGAGTTTTGAGATCAATTAAAGAAGCCAGCAGTTCAATCTGCTCCTTTACCGGTGTCATGTCTGAAATACCGGTAACATTGCCCTCACCCTTTGCTGTGCTTGTAATCAGGCCGGCATCAACCGGGTCGGTCACTGCAGAGAAAATTACCGGAACGTCGGTGATAGCCTGTGCAAGAGCGATAGCGGTTGGTGTGGCAATTCCGACTGCAAGATCAACCTTCTCTGACTTAAACTTCTGAGCAATTGATGAAGCAGTAGACATTTCACCGTTTGCATTCTGCAGATCGAATACAGTATCAGGATATTTTTCTGAAACTACTTCCATAATTCCCTGTTCAAGGGCATCAAGAGCGGGATGTGCAACGATCTTTGATATACCGATTTTAAACGGTACAGCTTCGGCTGCGGCTGTATCATCTTTAGCTTCCTGACTTCCGCCGGCGGAAACATATGAAACAGCAAGTATAAGTGCAAGCATTAAAACAGCTAATGTTTTTTTCATTAGATTCTCCTTTTTTACGTTCTTATGCATAGAAACACTAACACTCCTTGACAGAATTGTCAATAAGATATCTGTAAAGAATAGACTACACAGACTTATATTGTTAGAATGAATTATGGATTTGAAAACATGGCTGATCTCAGCTCTATTTACTCTTGTACCGATATTTGAACTCAGGGGCTCGATTCCCTATGCCGTTTTGAACGGAATGCATCCCATAGCAGCATATATCTTATGTGTAGGCATAAACGCCCTTGTCGGCCCTCTGGTCTATGTTTTTCTTGATTCACTTCATAAACTTTTCTACAAATGGAACTGGTATAAAGACCTTTTTGATAAGCTTGTCTCCCGGGCACGGACTAAAGTACACAGCCAGGTTAAAAAATACGGATATATAGGAATTATGCTTTTTGTGGGTATCCCCCTTCCAATCACCGGAGCCTATACCGGCACACTAGGAGCCTGGATACTCGGTCTTGACAGAAAGAAAACCTGTCTTGCCGTACTTGGCGGAGTAATCATGTCGGGGCTGATTGTATCTCTGATTATGTATTTCGGAGCACAGGCTCATTCTATCTTTATTAAACAGGTCTGATTTATGCCCATACAGCTTGAAAATGAACTCAACGAAAGACAATGTCAGGCTGCTTCCATAATTGACGGTCCGGTGCTGATTATTGCCGGAGCAGGGAGCGGAAAGACAAGAATGATAACCTTCCGGATAGCGCATATGCTGGAGAAGGGAATTCCCCAGTCTGCTATACTCGCCCTAACCTTCACAAACAAGGCGGCAAGGGAGATGGAAGAAAGAATCAGGGAACTGACCGGTAAAAAGCTCAGCCATCTCACAGTATCCACCTTCCATGCTTTCGGAGTGAAAATACTGCGTGAATCTATAAGCTGCCTTGAGGGCTACCGTGAGAATTTCACTATATATGATCAGGCTGATAAGATTGCAGCAATAAAAGAGGCTGCAAGGCATTCCGGTTTCGGAGCGGAGAACCTCGATTTTTATACTATAAATAACCTCATTTCAGAGATTAAAACCGGACGTACACCCTGGGATAATACAAACGATTTCTATAAGCCCCTGTTTGAGCGCTACCAGCAGCACCTGGTTGCTTATAACGCGGTTGATTTTGATGATCTGATAGTTTTACCCCAGATTCTTTTTAAAGAACATCCTGAAGTTCTTGAAGGCTATCGTGAACGATATAAATACCTGATGGTAGATGAATTTCAGGATACGTCGATGGCCCAGTATGAGATGGTACGCCTTCTTGGTGAAACAAACCGGAACGTTGTTGTAGTAGGTGATGATGATCAGAGTATATATTCCTGGCGCGGTGCCAACTATCAGAATATAGTCAATTTTGAAAAGGACTTTCCGGAGCGTGTAGAGATTAAGCTTGAGCAGAATTACCGCTCAACCAAGAATATTCTGACTGCAGCAAACCATGTAATTGCAAATAACACAAACCGTAAAGAAAAAGAACTCTGGACGGGAACCGGTTCCGGACGCTCAATTGAGGTCTTTTATCCTGAAAATGAAGTTAAGGAAGCTGATTTCATAGCTGAGATGATTCACCGTCTGAATTACGAAGAAGGCGTACATTTTCATGAAATAGGAGTTCTGGTACGGACAAACAGCCTGACTGCAGGACTTGAAGAGGCTTTTTTATCCGAAAATATTCCATATAAGATATCCGGCGGTCAGAGCTTCTTTCAGCGCAAGGAAATCAAGGATATTATCTCATACATGAGGGTTGCATCGAATCCTGATGACGATGTTAACCTGCTAAGAATTATAAACACGCCCCGGCGCGGAATTGGAAATACAACCCTGCTAAAAGTTAGAAGCATGGCAGAAAACATGGGAACGTCAATTTTCTCGGCATTAACACTATTAATCCGTGATGAGGATTCATCGCTTAAGGACAGTGCCAAGGCGAACATTTCCGAGTTTATCGAGCTGATAAACGGATACCGGGAAAAGCTTCTCTCAGGGCGGAATATGTCCAAAACTCTGCGCACCATGGTTGATGAGATTGATTACTGGGGATACCTGATAACCGATAACGCCAAGAATGAAAAACTTGCAAGGTGGAAATTCGGTAATGTATCAAAATTTCTTGATTTCTTCGAGAACTGGGAGCGGGATCCTGATAATCTGAAACCAAGCATCTATGACTACTTAAACAAGATTACCCTTGTCACCCGCGATGACGTTGATGACGAAGAAGAAGGAAAGCTTAACCTGATGACCATACATGCTTCCAAGGGGCTTGAGTTTCGGGTGGTTTTTCTAGCCGGTGTTGAAGATCATATCATTCCGCACAGCCGTTCTATTGAAGAAAATCCGGATAACATCGAAGAAGAAAGAAGACTTTTCTATGTAGCAATAACCAGAGCGCGTGAAAAACTATATATTACTTCATGCAGCTCAAGGCGTGTCATGAGAGAACTTACAGAAACTATGCCTTCACGTTTTCTTGAGGAAATCCCCGGAGACCTGATAGAAGTACATCAGCCTGATGAGGTGCTTGATACCAGCTCGGCTATTGACCAGTTTGCGGCTCTTAAAGCAAAATTGGGAAATAAAAAATAAAGGGTACCATAACATGGTACCCTTTAAAAAAAGGAGAAGAAGTAAAAAAAAGGAGGTCCGTCGCCCAAACGTTCCTATATATAATATTACGAATTAAGTACGCAGAAAGCAAATTTTTTCTGCAGAATTTTTAAATATTTTAGGAGATTTTTATGAATTGTCCGGAATGCAGCGGAGATCTTGAAGGAAAAGGCAGCCATTACACCTGCAGCTCATGTAAAACCAGGTGGAAAGTTACCTTTACCTGCGAAGTATGCAAAAATTTACCCAGCGTACTTGCAGGCTGCGGAGCGGTAAGCTTCTTCTGTGATACCTGCAACAGTCTCAAATCAAGGGAATCAATGGATAAGGATTTTGTAAAAGAAGAGTAATTGATATGAATACGCCTCTCTTTGATGCGCACATACATATAAAAACGGGTACAAGTATTCCTGAAGAGCTATTAAATCAGCTCTCACTTCATGGGGGGAATCTTTTGCTGAATTCTGTTTCTCCTGAGAATTCAAATACTGTTTCCAGCTCTTTTAACGCATCTGATACTGACAGCATAAAATCAGATACTATACATAAATTCTTCGGCATACATCCCTGGTACGTCAAAAGCAATTTTGATATCAAGGTTCTTAAAAAGTATCTTCAGGCAAATCCTGATGCAGGTATCGGAGAATGCGGTCTTGATTTCTCACCTAAGTTCAAATTAGACATGGATACTCAATTAGAAATTTTCAAAGCTCAGCTTGATCTCGGGATTGAATTGCGGAGACCAGTTTCAATTCACTCTGTAAAATCCTGGGATTCAATATTTAAACTGATTGGAGAAGCTGCAAATAATACAAAAATAAGGTTTATGATTCATTCGTTCTACGGATCAGCGGAAGTAATGCATAGAATCACAAAACTTGGCGGTTTCATTTCACTTTCACCTGCTTCGCTAAAAAATCCAAATAAATCATATTCAGTTATCCGTCAAATTCCTGTTGAAAAACTGTTGATAGAGTCTGATATGACTATGAATTCTGATGAATTTAGTACTATCCAATATTTACAGCAGTTAAAAAATATCTATAATACAGTATCAGAAATTAGAAACGTAAGCATAGAAGAATTGACCGAGAGGGTTATTGATAATGGAAAGGTTTTCACGCACAGAGAAACTCCTTGGACCTGAGAAACTTGAAAAACTTAAGAACTCAAAAGTAGTTCTTTTCGGAGCCGGCGCAGTCGGAAGCTTTGCCGCAGAGGCGCTTGTAAGAAGCGGTGTCGGCAATATAACAATTGTCGATTTTGATACTATCTGTATAAGTAATATTAACCGTCAGCTTTTTGCGCTTCAGAGCACTATTGGTAAGCCGAAAACTGAAGTAGCGCTCAAAAGACTGTCAGACATAAACCCTGCCTGCAACATAATTCAGGAAAACCGCTTTGCTGATGCCGGTTCAATCCCGGAGATACTTTCGGACAAGCCGGATGTCGTAATCGACGCCATTGACTCGGTGGGACCTAAAACTGAACTCCTGGCGTATTCCTACCTTAATGAAATTCCTGTTCTTTCATCGATGGGCGCAGCTAGACGAAGCGATCCTCTGGCTGTGAAGGTTGGAGATCTGTTTGATACAGTCACCTGCCCTCTGGCAAGACTGGTTAGAAAATCACTAAAGCGCCGCGGCATCACACAGGGAATAAAGTGTGTCTACTCGACAGAATTCCCTGCACATCCGGTAAAACAGAAACTTGTTAATGAAGAGTCAGGCGGCGAAGGACGCCCGGTAAAATTTCTGGGAAGTCTTCCAACGGTAACCGGTGTATTCGGCCTCGTTCTTGCTTCTGAAGCAATCAAGATTCTGACCGAATAAGCTTGACCAATACGTATTGATTGGTTAGTATAACTTCACAATTGCCGAAGTGGTGGAATAGGTAGACACAGGGGACTTAAAATCCCCCGGCTGTATAAGCTGTACGAGTTCAAGTCTCGTCTTCGGTAATTTTAAACCCTTACTTTGTAAGGGTTTTTTTATATGGTTCTGATTTCTAGAGGGTTGAGAACTCACCCATGGCTTCAAAGGTATAGCTGTCCAGTACGTTTTTAATGCTTATTCCGAAGAAGCTTCCTACATCATGCATGGATTTTAAATCCATCAGAACTGTTCCCTGCATCCCCTGATGCCCCTTCTCAAGCCAGCTCATTATATAAATATCATCCCTTATCTTTATATATGAACACTCAGCAGCTTCAACAAGGCCTTTGTCAGATCCGTCAGATTCGCAAAGGTAGTAAACCATATGCTCTCTGCTTACATACAGATGCTTCACAATAAAAATATTGTCATTATCATAATGCCAGTCAATAATTTTATGAACAAGCTCATCCGTATAACGGTGTCTGTTTTTGCTTTGCGGGTTGATATTTTTAATATACCCGAAATGAAAGGTGCTTTCTACATCGCGGGGTCTTGGTGCATCACCAAGTCTGGAACGAACTATAGTACATAATCCTGTTTTAAAGTCGAGAACAAGGCTGATATTTTCAAGAGGAAAGGTTCCGGCACGTAGATGGTTAACAAGAAAGAGTTCACCATCCGTACCAAGTTCGAGTATCTGGCAGTATTCTGATCCGCTGAAATTATCACCGGACCAGAATAATTCATTCGAATTTGTTATTTCATAAAGGAGCTCAGGTATATCATCAAATACCAGTTCAATTTTTTTACCGTTAAGCTTCTCTGAAAAGGAACTGCGCATGGAGACACCTATCCCGCTTTTTCCTGCTGCCCCTGTATTTTTACAGAGCGCTTTCACCTCTTCCCTGGACAACTCTTTTATTACTGCAGTTGCCATCTTATTCTCCTTAGATTGAAGTTACGGCAAAATACCCTTCGTATACTGCGCTGTCAATCTTTCTGGGCCGCATGCAGTCGCCTATGATTCTTACGTCCTCTGCTATGCCGTAGAATGAATCTGCAAGCTCTTTTCGGGGTTTCATACCTGTAGCAATAACAATAGAATCAGCTTCAACAAAACTTTCTTTCCCGTCCTTGCCGGCAATCCGCAAACCTGCTTCTGTGATCTCAAGACAGGAAGTGTTTAAGAGAATATTAAGTCCGGGGGTTGCATCCATAATAATTTTGAGCCCCTCTCTGTATAAAATATTTCCGGAGGGTGCAAGCTTACCCGTCATTTCAATAATAGTTGTCTGTCTGCCTGTTTCGGCAATAGAGAGTCCAAGCTCACTTCCGATTTCTCCGCCGCCTATGACAGCAACCCTGGCCCCGAGGTCATCCATATTTTCATATACATCGAGAGCCTGAACAACAGCAGGATGGTCAATACCCTTTATGGGAGCAAGTGATGGAACAGAACCAACCCCAACTATAAGTACTTCCGGTTTCAGTTCTTTGACCATATCCGGCGTAGCCTCGGTATTCAGCCTGATATCTATACCGGAATGCAAAACTTTATTTACAAGGTAGGTCTTGTAGTTTCTTAAATCTATCTTTCGTTCCTCAAAATCTGCAAGATTTGCAAGCCCGCCTAGTTTGGAAGCTTTTTCCAGAAGTATTACACTGTGACCGTATTCCGACGCAGTCAGGGCGGCTTTAAGTCCGGCAGGTCCGCCTCCGACAATTACAATTTTTTTAGGAGGAACGGGCTTCTGCATATCAAGTCTGATCCTGTCCTCACGGCAGAATACCGGGTTAACCGAACAGCCCAGGCTGAACCCTTCTGTTGCAACATGATAGCATGAAGTACATCTTAGACAGGGAACAATATCATCAACCTTTCCGGTTTTTACTTTTACCGGCCAATCCGGATCTGCAAGCAGCGGTCTGGCCATTGCTATAAAGTCTGCCTTTCCATCTGCCAGTATTTTCTCAGCTTCATCAGGCATTGTGATACCGCCGACAACAGTGACAGGAATTTTCACCGCCTTCTTCATAGCTGCAGCAAGTTCAACGTTTATCAGATGAGGGTATAACTGCGGAGATTCGACCCATGTAGTCAGATCGAAATACTTATCGATTCCTGATGAGACATGTATCATATCGATTTTACTCTGTATCTGCTGAACAAAGCGTATCACTTCATCCGGATCCATTCCATCTTCACAGCGTTCATCACCGCTGATTCTCATGTCAATAGGATAATCAGGACCGACCGCTTTACGGACTCTGTCCACTATCATCATCGGAAAACGTATCCGGTTTTCAAAACTTCCGCCGAATTCATCGGTCCTTTTATTAAATTTTGGAGAAAGAAACTGCGCTGGCAGCCAGCCATGGGCAAAGTGAAGCATACAGATGTCAAAGCCCAGTTTTTTTGCACTTAAGGCAGATTCGGCGAAGCTGTCTGCAACCCTGTTCATATCTTCCAGAGTCATTCCGTCTATCTGGGCATCATCAGCATCCTTGCCGATTGTTCTTTTCATAGTAACCGGTCCGAGCGGGTTTTTACCCACATGATCAGTGATGGCCCAAAGCCCTGCATGCATCAGCTCTATCGAAGCCTTCGCCCCGTACATATGGATAATATTCAGCTGATCCATATAAATTTCCATATAGGGTTCGTAAAGTCCGGGCCAGCCGGGGGCGATGAAGGAGCGGTCATTATCAACATTACAGCTTCCAAGCACAACTACTGCAGCTCCGCCGCGAGCCTTGGCTGCAATGTTCTCTATTTTATGACGTTCTACAAATCCTCCTCCCATAGGAGCTGCTATAATTCTGTTTTTTAAAAACAGGCTGTTCACTTTTATAGGTTTTAACAGATTATCGTAATTCTTCATTCTCAGTTCTCCCTGGAAGTTTTGTTGAGTTGTTTTAGTATGTACTGAAGCTTTTCTTCATCAAAACAGGCATTAGAATAGGAATACAGGGTACACAGAGGCATTCCTCTAACCATTCCATCGCCCATTTTTTTGTTGTCGCTTGTATTGTAAAGTAAGGCACCTTCAACGCTTAGGTAGTCAATTAATTCTGCCAGGACAGTCTGCTGCTCCGGATCATCCATGATTTCTCCGATAGTTGAAAAACGGGTATAGGCAGTCTTCTTTCTTTCAGTATTTTTAATTTGGACTGTACCTGTCAGTCTGATATCTGCAGATGATGATGCGGCCATAATTTGATATTCACCGCCTTCAACTGACCAGTCGGACAGTTCTTCATCGTAATATGCAAATGCTCTTTTCTCCAATTTAAATCTGACAGTTTTTTGTTCACCCGGCTTAAGACTTATTTTTTGAAAACCTTTTAATTCCCGCGGAGCTCTGATTATTCTTGCCGAGTTTTTACCAACATAAAGCTGAACAATTTCTTTTCCCTGTACAGTTCCTGTATTTTTAACCTTAAAACTTAGAGAAAGAAAGTCTTTATCGGTCATTTGATTCTTATCCAGTTCCAGAGAACTATATTCAAAGCTGGTGTAGGAAAGGCCGTAGCCGAAGGGCCAGAGTGGTTTTATTCCTTTCTTATCATAATACCTGTAACCGATAAAAAGTCCTTCTCTGTACTCCACGGTTTTACCTGAGCCCGGGAAATTGCAGTATGACGGATTATGACTCAGTTTCTCGGGAAAAGTTTCAGCCAGCTTTCCGCAGGGGTTCACATCGCCGAAAAGAATATCTGCTATAGCGCCGCCAAGAGCCTGACCGCCAAGATATCCTTCCAGCAGCCCCTTTACCCTTGCTGCCCAGGGCATTTCAACCGGGGCACCGTTTGCAAGAACAACTACTGTATTGGGCTGAACCGCAGAAACCGCTTCAATTAATTCAATGTGGCTGTCAGGCAGTCTCATATGTGATCGGTCATAGCCTTCTGATTCATATTCTTCAATAAGCCCTGCAAATATAACTGCAGTTTCCGCTGCTTCTGCTGTAGAGACCGCCTTCTGCAGCAGGGAGTCATCTGTCAAATCGCTGTTGATTTTATATCCAGCCGAAAAACTTAAATCTGCCGACTTCTCAAGCATCATTTTATATATGTTCTCACGGTAGGCAGGGTTTACATGAGAGCTTCCCGCGCCCTGAAACCTCGGTGACATTGCCATTTCACCGATAACAGCAATTGAACGTTTATTATCAAGAGGGAGTATAGAATCTTCATTTTTTAACAGAACCATACTCTCGGATGCGGCACGCTTGGCAAGTTCATGGTGTTTTTCAAGATCGGCTGCAATACCGGTTTTTCTGTTCTCTGCAGATTTGAATACTATTTTTAAAAGCTCTTCAACAGACTTATCAAGCAAAACTGGATCAAGTTCTCCACTATCAAGAGCTTTCAGAATTTTTGCATCATTTAACTTTCCGCTGGGAGGCATTTCAAGATTCAGTCCCGCCATTATGCCTTCTACCCTGTGTGCTACAGCTCCCCAGTCGGATACAACAAAGCCTTCAAAACCCCATTGTTGTCTAAGAATATCAGTGAGAAGAATCTTATTCTCGGAACAGTATACGCCGTTGAGTTTATTGTATGCACACATCACCGACCAGGGCCTGGCTTCTTTTACAGGTTTCTCAAAACTGGAAAGATAAATCTCTCTTAGGGTTCTTTCATCAATTTTCACATCAACCGACAGCCTGAAATCTTCCTGATTGTTTGCAGCAAAATGCTTGATACAGGCGCCTACACCCTGAGATTGAAGCCCTTCTATATAGGCGGTAGCCAGTTCAGATGTTAAATAGGGGTCTTCAGAAAAATATTCAAAATTCCTTCCGCACAGCGGAGAGCGTTTTATATTCACGGCAGGCCCCAGAAGTACGCCCACACCCTCAGCCTGGCATTCGGCTCCCAGAGCTGCCCCGACTTCATGAATCAGTTCCCGATCAAATGAACATGCCAGTGTTGCTTCTGTAGGAAAACAGGTCGATTTAATACTTTCGTTAATTCCCAGAAAATCAGCATTCTCACTCTGCTTGCGAAGACCATGGGGTCCGTCAGAGAGAAGAATTGAAGGTATATCATATTCCTCTAAAGCTTTAGTGGTAAAAAAATCCTGACCGGAACAAATAGCAGCTTTATCCTCGGTGGTCATTGCACCGAGAATTTTTTTTATATCAATTTCCATTTCCATCTCCGGTTCTACCAGTTAGAAACACTTTCGCCGGCATAGAAGAACGCATTAAGCTCCTTAATCAAGCCTGATTCGATTTTAAATACCTCGGTAACTATACAGGGAAGAAAATCCGGATTTGTGCTGTCCGTCATGCTCAGTTCACCGTAGGAGACTACCACACCCCTATCGGTATCAATTACAGGATATCTCCGGTTAAGTACCCTCCACCTCCATCCGGCGTTTTCAGCCTTAATAAAATCTCCGCGTGCGCTGTTGGGAAAATTCTTTGCGTCGGTTGTAATGGTGCCGCACTCATATCTGACAGCATCCGGATGAAATGGTACACTGAAACCGTCTACACTTCTTTCAACAGCATTCCAGTAGCTTTCTACAACAGTAATAAGACTCTCACGATCAAGACGTTCGTCTTCCGGAAGTATATGGCTGAAAGCCTGATTCGGGGTCATCTCCCATGGCTTTCTTTCGTAGTGTGCAAAAGTATTATCATTAATAATTTCTTCAATCTCGGTGATCAGTCCTGATTCTGTTTTAAGTCTTACTGTATACAGCCACCATTTCTCACCGAAACCTGCATGTGTGGTTGTAGTGTTTGTAATAATTCCAAAAAAAACAGATGATCCTGTAACAGGGTCAACAAAACTCTGGCGGTAGGGTATTCTTCTGGGACTTCCCCATACAGGGCTGTTTCCCGGGCTGGTATTCTTCCCGTTTACAGTCATCCTGCACTCAGCAGCAAGAGGAAGTCTTGAGACATCATTACTTGTGATAGCTTCAAGATACTCAAGAGTAGTCTCATAAAGAAATTTCTTATCTGTTTTCATACTCTACTTTACCGCCTGCTGTGCAGAACCGAATTTGAACCTGCCGAAAAACCTCTGAAGGTAGTCTGCTCTTGAGCTGATACCCATAAACACAAGCAGAAAGAAGGCGATTACAACCTGCTGGAACATACTTGGAAAACCACTTATAAGAACTGTTATCTTGATGATCTGGGTAACAACGCTTCCGATGTATACACCGATTATAAGATTTGAAACTTTTTCAAGAGACAGGGCAATACAGGCACAGATGATTGCATCTACGACCAGCCCCATTGTAGTCATATTGCTCTGGGCTTTAATTACTCCGGCACCGCCAAGCTGCATGAATGCGAACATTCCGGCAAAAAGGCCTGTAGTTGCAAAACACATCACCCTGACCCGGTCGACATTGATGCCGCTCTGTCTGGCTATTGAAATTCCATTTCCGACGGCTTTAACGTGATAACCGAAACTGCGGAAATTATATAGAACGTACGCAATGGAAAAAGCGATAATACCGATGATTACATTTATTGGAAAACTTGCAAGCGCATAGACATCAGTTGAAACAAGAACCCCCTGGCCCTTGAACATTAAACCGCTGATACTTTCAAAAACGAGCATCATTCCTACAGATACTATAATAGAGGGAATTTTTACCAATCTGAAAATTGTTCCGGTGAGAAGCCCTGCTGTCATACCAATTAACGGGCTTAAAATCACTATACCTGCAACTCCGAGGTTCAGGATATTGGCAAGCTGTCCAGCCAGAATACCTGATATGAGCACCACTGAACCGACGGAAAAATCCCATATTTTAACCTTAATCTCAAAACATACACCCCATGCAAGAATGGCCGGCGGAATTGCCTGAATCAATAAAACCCTGAGCAGATCAAAGTCTACCCGATCCGGAAATACTATAAGACCGATGATAAATAAAATTGCAGGGATTGCTATGCTTAATAATACTCGTTTTCCAAAGTGAAAGAACCTGTCCATGTTACCGTCCTGAAAAACCGGGAAGGCAAAGCCCTCCCGGACTGGTTTAATTTATTTCTGAGCTTTTGAGATTACATTTTCCATAGTCCATTCTGATGCAACTCTCTGCAGGTCTTCTGCAGTAAAATCAGGATTATAGAATTTTGTCATCTGCTGGATTTCTTCCTTTGTATAAGGATAAATACCCTCTCCATCAACATACTTGCTGTAGTTCTGTGCATCTTCAATGCTTGTAATGTAGATGTAGTTTGAATCAATTTTGATTGGTTTATCAGACAGCGGATTACCCTGAAGCTCATTTGCCATAACAATGAATGACCACAGAGCATCTGTATATATACCTGAGGCAAGACCTACAAGGATGCCTTTCTCAAATGCTTCATTGGCATTAGCGGGCTGATCAAAGGTAACCATTTTAACTTTACCTTCTGCCTTATTTCTGATAATTGTAGCGATAGCGCCTTCTGAGCCTCCGACTGATCCGGATGTCATGATGATACCGTTGAGCTCCGGATAGGTGTTGATGAAGTTGTTTGTTCCTTCAACCCAGGCTTCACTTGTTGGTGAAAGCGGAAGAGTAAACTCGGCAATTTTATCTGCTATATTTTCTGAGAGACCTTTTTCAATACCGGCCTTTCGTCTGTCTGCAAAGCTTGAACCAGGTGCATTGTAAATACATCCAACTGTTGAACCGCCTGCATCGGCAAGTATTTTAAGAAGATCGTATCCGGCCTTTTCCTCATCTTCTACTGTGTAACCGAGAAAGTATGGAGCCTTATCAAGCTGAGCAGCATTTGCGGGATCATCAATTCTTCTGAATGCCTGGATATAGGGAATCTTTGCATCTTCACATACTTTGTAGATTTTAGGTATACCGCTGTCAATAAGAGGCACACAGATAATACCATCCATATCAGCAGCAACAAAATTCTCCATTGCCTTTACCTGGGCTTCAGTATCAAAGTCACCGGTTTTAAAACGAACTTCGATGTTGAGAGCCTCACCGGCATACTCAAGAATTCTCTTTACAGCTGAACCAAGACCATCCTCGGTTCCCCAAATTACTACACCAATTTTCTTCATTTCAGGAGCACTGGCAACAGCAGCATTTTCAGTTTCAGCTGAAGCGCTCTTATCTGAAGACTGGTCTTTCTGACATCCTGAAAGGACACTTACAGCAATCAATGCGGCAAGAAGCATTACGCTGATTTTTTTCTGAATCTTCATCCTTTTCCTCCATTTAATTTTGTGCACAAGCACGGTATATATATAGAAATCAGGAAATAACCTGTCCCGATTTTCTATCGTAAGCCAGGGCAATTGCTACAAGAAACAGCAAACCCTTTATCAGACCCATCATTGCAGGCTGAACACCCAGTATGACCAGTCCGTTCTCAAGCACCATCAGAATAAGGCAGCCAATTACAGCGCCCCTTATTTTCACACTTGTTCCTCCGGTCAGAGAGGTGCCGCCGAGGACAAGTGAAATAAGAACATTAATCTCATATCCGGAACCTGTTGTTGCGGAAACTCCGCCCGCCCTGACAAAATTAAGAAATGCACTCAATCCGACGGCAGCTCCGGCGACAATGAAAGCAAGAACCTTGTACTTGTTTACCGGGATGCCCGTAGTCTCTGCAGCGGTGTAATTTGCCCCGATTGCTTTATTGAACTTTCCGATTTTTGTAAATTCCATCAGAAAAACAGCCGCTATAAGTACAGCTATCAGTACTACGAAGTAAAATATCTGTGAATCCCAGCTGTTGAACACCGGATCAAGACTTACAGAAACTGTCTGCGTAATACCGACAAGAACACCCTTGGTTATAAACATCATGGCAAGTGATACTATAAAAGAAGGAATTGCAAGAAATATTGAAGTCGAAACAACAAGTAATTCACCAAGAACTGCAGCAAGAATTATTACAGGAATTGTAAGAAGCGGATGTATGCTTCCGGCAAGTCCGCCGAGCACCACCGACATTCCCAGAATTCCCCCTATGGCGAAATCAAGATGCCCGTGTGCAATAGTAAATGAAACCCCTGCTCCTCCGATTATCAACAGGATCGACTGCAGCAGTATCCGCTGAATATTTGCAGGTCTGAGACTGAGCCCGTGAGTAAGAATTGCAAATAAAATTACAACAAAGGCAAGTCCTAAAAAAGAGGTGATGCTCTGAATTCTGAAATTGGAATTTTTTATTCTGATCTTCAACTGTGTGGTATTAAATTTCATTCTGCAAACCTCAAATCATCTCATGAATTATTTTTTCTTCGCTTAATTCGGCGCTTCGATTAAATACGGCTGACATACGGCCTTCTCTTAAAATGAGAATACGATCCGACATTCCGATAAGTTCAGGCAGCTCTTCTGATACCATAATTATGGATTTTCCTTCTTTTTTAAGGCCGTCCATCAATTCATAAATTGAAGCCTTTACACCGACATCAATACCTCTGGTCGGACAGTCCATAATCAGGATTTCCGAGTCATTTGCGAGCCATCTGCCGATTACTACTTTCTGCTTGTTTCCGCCTGATAAGGCCATTGTAAGCTGTTCGATGGAAACCATTTTGATTCGAAGGAGATCTGCCTGTTTCTGAGCAAGGACCTTTTCGCTTTTTCTGGAAATATAAGCACCCCTGCGAATTTTATCATAGGACATAAGAACTACATTGTCCTTTATGCTTCCGCTTAACAGCAGGGCTTCCTGCTCCCTGTTTTTCGGAATATATGCGATTTTATTTTGAATTGCCGTCTCTGCATTCTTTATGATATCGCCGGTCTTAGTTACTTTTACACTTCCCGAGTCAGGTTTAATGACTCCGAAAACTATCTTGCACAGCTCATGCATTCCGCAGTCTGTGAGTCCGCCTATACCAAGGATTTCACCCTTGTGCAGATCAAATGAGATATTATGAAGAACTGAACCCATACTTATATTTTCTGCCGAAAGGACAACTTCATCGCTGTAATTGCATTCGCTGTCGGCTCTGTAATATGAATCTGTAAGATCACGGCCGATCATGAGCCGCTTCATCGTATCTTCGGATATTTCATCTTTTTCAATTGTTTTTACGAGACTTCCATCCCTGAGTACGGTTATGCGATCACACTGCTCTTTCAGCTCTAAAAGGTCATGGGAAATCAGAATTATAGTCTTTCCATCCCGCCTCATTTTTTCAATAATACTGTATATTTTATCCCGGCCTTTCTGAGAAAGAGCCGTCGTTGTTTCATCAAGTATCAGAATATCGGGATTATCATTCAGCGAAACTGCAACTTCAAGCAGTTTTCGATCCTCAAATGATATCTCATCTATTAAACAGGCCGGGTCTATATCATCAGCATCAATTGAAGATAAAACTTTTTTAGCTTCCGACAGCATTGCTGTTTTTTTTATCAAACCGTTCCTGATAAAATTCTTTTCTTTTCCTAAAAAGATATTCTCTGCTACAGAGAGCCCGTCTATTGTTCCCATTTCCTGAACAAGAATACTTATTCCGGCAGCTCTTCCATCAAGCATGCTGGCAGGGGAATATGGTTCACTGTTTTTGATAAACATCCTGCCGCTGTCCGGTTTTAGAGTTCCTGCAATCATTGATGCAAGAGTGGATTTTCCTGATCCGTTTTCACCAATCAGTCCTCTTATCTCACCCTTATATAGATCAAGACTGAGGTCTATTACCGCTTTAGTTGCAGTAAATGATTTATTCAGATTTTCTACTTTAAAAACAACATCTGCATGTTGCATATTTACCCCCTGATAACTGTGGTATATTATATATATAATCATATACAGTTTTTGTATGTATTTTTGTTTTTTGGTAAATTAAACAGGAATATAGGGAGTTAAAACAATGCTTCTTCAAAATAATACCGAACTTCAGGATTTTTCCGCCATACTGTATTCCGTTATTAAGATTCCTATCCTTGTAATCGATGAAAACGGACTTGCTTTATTTAAAATTGCTGACAATGAAATTGAAAATCCGATTAACGATAACAGAGAAGCAATTTTCAGTGATATCATTTCAAGAAGCAGAGAAGAGTTTCCCAGAACCTATTCTTCAGAATATCTGGAAAACTTTCTTGCACTTACAGTCTCTCTGCCTGATGGTCAGAACGGATTTATGATACTCGGCCCTTCGATAGCTCATGTAATTGATGAGTCTATTGATTCAGTTATCAACCGGAGAATGAGTGCTAAAGAAAAATCCCTGTTAATAAAATATTATAAATTACTGCCTGTTATCAATTATCATGAACTGATTAAGCATGGCATTTTTATTCACTATATTCTTCATAAAGAAAAAATAGATCTTGATTCAATTAATACAGCAGACAGTGCGCTGCAGAATTTTCATTTAAAAATTGAAAATGAATATAACATTCAGTACAGGGATCTAAACTATCTGCATCGTTCCTCTTTCTTTGAACGGCATTTTTACAGCCTTATCAAGAATGGTGAAACAGATAAATTAAAAAAGTTGCTCAGTGTTCACAGCCTTGACGGTGAATATATAGTACTTGCAAAAAACAACCCCCTTCGAAGCTGGAAAAACCTTGTTATATGCTTTATTACTATCAGCTGCCGTGCAGCTATGGAAGGAGGTCTGGCAACTGAAACAACCTATGCCATTTCCGATGTTTTTATTCAGAAACTTGAAGAACTTAACAGAATTAAGGATGTTGAAGATCTTGCAAATAAAGTATTTATCGACCTTGCAGACAGGGTTAACAGCCTGAAAAAAATGCATTACTCCAAGCTTGTAACAAGAGCATTGAATTATATTTCAAAAAATATGGATAAAACACTGACTCTTGCCCAAATTTCAGAACAGCTTGATGTTAATGGAAGCTATCTTTCCAATGCCTTTAAGACTGAGGTTGGAATTTCAGTTACAGAATATATAATGAAGGAGAAGATTAGTGAAGCAAAAAGAATGCTTCTTTTTACCCAGTTTTCAATTCTGGATATTTCAACAGCACTTAATTTTTACGATCAAAGCCATTTTACAAAAGTATTCAAAAAGTTTACCGATCAGTCGCCAAAGCAGTTCCGTAACGAGCATTCAAGTTCAACATTATGGTATTAGATACAATCTTCAGGATGAACTTCTATCCGCAGGAACTGCAGGTTCCGCATTTAACCGGTGAACACTCAGAGGAATCTACTTCCTCAGTGATACTGCCGTCATACATAAGCATATTCCACCACAATAGAAGTTCATCAAGCATGATTGCCTGCTCCTCATTAGGCGCTTCAGTTTTAAGATAAAGGATGGACTGCTCAAATTCATAAAGTTTAAAATTAAAACCAAGTGTTTCGATATGCTCTTTAATCGCCCTGGCATTTTCGAATTCGTAAAGGGATCTCCGCATCTCATTATTCGGAGCAATTTCTTTAATAAAGTTCTGTGCATCAATAAACGGCATAATAACCTCCTGTTTATTTAAAGCAGATATCATACCAAAGCAGAACTTACTATATTATTTATATAATTGGTTACAGAATAATATTTTAATTAAATTTGAAAAAATGGGTCTTGAATTATAATTTTACATAAATGTAAATACTTACCCGATTGCTACTAATTTGTATGAAATAATTCGGTTTTAATTATTGCGGATCTCTAATTTCAATTGATATTTTTGTTCCATCTGAGCCGTCAATTTTATATTCCCCTTCAATTTGTCTGATCAGAATATCCATTAGCATCAGGCCGAAACCTCCGCTTTCTCCGGGAACAATCTTATCCGGCATTCCGATTCCGTCATCTTCTATTACCAGATGAACAATATCCTCTTTTCGCCATAAACACAATTTCACTTTTCCGTAATCGCGATCTTTAAAAGCATATTTCAGAATGTTTGTAATTGACTCATTTACGATTAGACCTATTGGAAAGAGCTTCTTTGGAGTGATTGCAGTATCTTGAATGTCATATAAAATTTCCAAATCGGTGTTTATATTCTGAACCGCGACTATGTCTGCAACAAGCTCCTTTAAATACGAAACAATGGAAGTATTCTGATGATCTTCTGTATTCAGAAGGTTTTCATACAGAACTTCCATACTCATAACACGATTACCGGCATCCTGAAGTGCTTCCTGGGCTTCGACCGGAATGTCGGTATTTGCCTGAAGCGACAGCAGACTGCTTATTGAAGATAAATTATTTTTGATACGATGATTTGTTTCTTTTAAAATCATTTCCTTTTCATTAAGCTGATTCAGAATCTCCTCTTCAGCTTTTTTCTGCTCACTCATATCAAGATGAGTCCCGGAAACAACCAGCGGATATCCATCAGCAGTTCTGGAAGAAACCCGGCCTCTGGATAATACCCAAACCCAGTGTCCATCCTTGTGCTGCATTCTAAAGTAAGATTCGAAATATTCTGTTGCTCCGTCAAAATGCTTCTGAAGTTCTTTTTCTGTATCAATCAAATCATCAGGATGCAGAAAATCCTTCCAGGAATCTCTTCCATTCAGATATAATTCATCAAGGCTGTAGCCGATAATATCAGCCCATTGTTTATTTACAATATTTATTCCGGTTTGAACATTCCATTCCCAGGTACCGACATGACTTCCGTAAAGAATATCGGATAAACGGTTTCTCTGCAGAATCAATTCTTCCTGCAGTTTTTTTCTTTCTGTTATATTCTCATAAGTCCCCAGAATTCCGTACATTTTTCCTGCACGGTTTTTTAAGGGGATTTTTGACGTCATAATCCAGTTTTTTTCACCATCAGATGTTATAAAAGGCTCTTCATAATTGATTTTAGGCTTTCCTGCAGCCATTATTTCCTTATCGTCGGCACGGTTAAGTCCCGCCCTTTCCCGGTCACGGATATCATAATCAGTAAGTCCTATAATTTCTTCGGGACTGGCTTTCCCTGAATCCAGGGCGAAAAGCCTGTTGCATCCAAGATAAACACTTTCCAAATCCTTCCAGAAAACACGTACGGGAATTGTATTTAACACATCATCCAGCATAGCTCTGGCTTTTCCCAAATCATCTGCAAGTTTTACAGTATTTGAAGAGAAGCACTGCCTGCATGAATAAAAAGCGGCCTGTATTACGGAATTAAGTAAATCAGAAGATGCTTCAGCGGGGATGAAACTGCATGGAGCTTCTTTTATCAGTCTAAAAAGGTTTTCATCAGAAGCATATGAAGCAGGGAGCACAATCGGAGTTCTGGAATTCCTGGACAGTTTGATAAGGACTTCAATAAGCTCCTCAGTTAAGCTGACAGAACCGCTATCATAAAGAATTATATCAGGAGAAAAAGCATCAGCAGTCTGTTCTGATTCATCGAAAACCGAGCAGACTTTAACACTGTAACCCAGAGCGGCTACAGTCTGATAGAGCCCGCTGCCCTCCGGATTTATGCCTTTGAGAAGAAATAATACCCTTTCTGCCTTATTCAGTGCCATAAGTTTCGAAAAACCACCTATGGACACAGTATATGATTAGAACTAAAGATTGACAATAATATATAATTTTTTTTCAAATCAGGCATCGCTGGTGTTTCAACCTGATCAGGGGTTACAGCTGATCAAAATCATCTTCAGGAGCTTTAAGCCGGCCTGAATCAAGCTTAAAAAATCCTATCAGCTCCTTAAGCTTCACAGCCTGAGCGGACAGCTCTTCAGACATCGAAGCAGCCTCTTCAGAAGCCGAGGCATTCTGCTGGACAACCGAATCAAGCTGCATAACCGATGCGTTTATCTGCTCGGCGCCGGTCTGCTGTTCACGGCTTGCCGCATCAATTTCCTGAACAAGACTTGCAGTCTTCTGAATCTGTTCAACAATATCCTGCATAATCTGACCGGTTTCATTTGCCTGTTTAACGCTTGAACCGGTTAATTCAGAAATCTCTGTAGCAGCTTCCTTGCTTCTGGACGCAAGCTTGCCTACTTCTGCAGCAACCACGGCAAAGCCCTTCCCGTACTCACCCGCTCTTGCGGCTTCTATTGCAGCGTTAAGACTTAATAAGTTTGTCTGGTTAGCAATTTGCTCTATTATGCTTATTTTTTCAGCAATATCGTTCATTGCTTTCACTGTCTGCATTACGGCGCTTCCACCCTCTTCTACTGTTCGAAGAGCCTTATCAGATATCCTGGCAGTCTGAGAAGCGTTATCGGAGTTCTGGCTGATATTTGAGATCATCTGCTCCATGGAAGCCGAGATTTCCTCCGCTGAAGCCGCCTGCTCACTGGCCCCCTGAGAAAGCACCAGCGAAGTATCGGAAAGCTGGCTGCTGCCGGATGAAACATTCTCTGAAGCCGTTATTACATTTGAAACTATATCACGCAGACTTTCCCGCATAGCCATCAGGGAACCTACCAGCTGACCGCATTCATCGTTCTGTTTTATCTGCATAGCATAGGAAAGATCCCCCTCCGAAAGCTTGGAGGCAAATACTATACCGTCCTTTAATGGAGCTGTTATTCCATTTGAAATGAAAAATGCCAGAAGCAGCCCCACCACCAAAGCGATAATACTGATTACAATAACTGAAAACCTGGTGGTAGAAGCTGCTTTCAGCATCTGCTCATCAGTCATGATATTAGCCCTGGCGGTTGCCCGTACATCTAAAAGGATTCGCTGAACCTCATGTAAAGCCGGCTTGGTACTTTCACTGTATACACGGTTTGCGGACAGCATTCCTGCAAGTGCGGCTTCAGATTCTTCAGTCATAAATCGAAGCTCATCAATAGTCTGCTGAAGATACTGAAGTGTTATATTTCTAAAATAATTCAGGGCTGCAGTTTCTGATACTTGCATCTGCCGTTCAAGGTTGATTGCAGATTCATGCAGTTTTTCATGTACCAGAAGCATTCTGTCCCATGCAGCCTTAAATTCCTGTGATGCGTTTGAATATATATGCTTTGCTTCCGGACCGGCCAGCCAGACTCCCAGTCCGCACTGCCCGGGATCAGTCTGAACATTCAGCGTTCTATCTCCGGCAAGAAGAGAATCTCTAATAGCCGCTGCCCAGTTAAGATGCTCAATTTCTCGCTGCCTCAGGACTGCCGGAAGGCTTTGATCTGCCTGAACGAAAAGTTCTTTTATCTCGGCAGCCGAATCATGGAGTGCCTTATGAGGAGATTCAATCTGATTCAGAAGTGCTGCTAAATCAGGAATAAAAGCCTCGATCTGTTCACGTTCGGAGCCGTAAAGCCATTTACCGAAGGCACAGTTATGATCATCAAGTTCGACATTCAATTCTGTAATATTCTCATCAGTGAGAAGAGCGTTTACTTCAGACGCCCAGTTAAGATGATCAATTTCTTTCTGAGCCAGAAGGCCGTCAAGTTTATTCCCTTCAATGACAATCCCTGCGTTGCTGACTATCTCAATTATTCCTGATATTGCAAAAACTGCGGTGGTTCCAAGCAATAGCAGAACCAGTCCAAAGCCGGCATACATCTTGGTTCTGACTTTTAGATTTTTCCAAAACATTATTAACCTCTTCTCTATGTTAAATAAGCTTTTATGAGCTAACATAAATCCTAAGCAATCTACTAACGTAATTCAAATAAACAGATGCATTTTTTTCTCTGTCTGAGTATAATAATTACAGGAGGATCCTATGGTTGTTTATTGTGTTGATGTTTTTGTTAAGAAGGGAAATGAAAAAGAATTCATTGAAGCGACAAGACTTAACCACCTGGCCGCAAGGAAGGAGGAAGGTAATGTACGCTTTGATCTTTCACAGGATCCGAAAGATCCCGGGCTGTTCTTTCTATATGAAGTTTATGAAGATGAAGAAGCAGTTGCCTATCATAAAACAACTGAACACTATAAAAAATGGAGGGAAACTGTCGAACCATGGATGGAAAAGCCCAGATCAGGCAGGATGTTCAAACCGCTCCTGCCTGACAGCATTAAGGGCTGGTAATTCTACAGTTTAATATCCTTTCCTGTAGCGATTTTGTGAATCCTCCCCAGGTTGTCGCTGTTTGATGCTGCAAAAATAACACGGTAGACCCTTCCTTCAACAAGGTCTTTATCATTTTGGTCACCTGAAGATAAGGGAATAGTAAATTGGATAGTAGTAACGCCGCCGGACTCCGTACCGCTTGCACTGATTATATCATCAGTACCGTCAAGCCGGATATCCTCCTTATGGCTTACAGGGCTGTTTCCATAATGATCTTCAATAGTCAGCTCACCCTTATCAACAGCACCGATAATTATATTCGCACCCTTCATTTTGTTCTCAGCACCAAAACCAACTGCCACCCATCCGGTTCCAGGATAGCTGAGCTTTACTTCAAGATTTGAACCTTCAAATCTCCAATTGAAACTAAAGTCTTTTATATTCTCAGACTTCCAATCCGACGCAAATACTGAAACAGGAAGAAGAACTAAAAGAATAATAAATATTTTTTTCATTCTATCACCTCACTTAGACAAAGATAATAAAGCTATGCACCACTATCAAGAAAAACCGTAAAATATTGATTGCTGCTGCCTAATTGATATAATATAAAGAATGGAAACTTCATCTCATATTGTTAAACTTACTCCCAAGATTGAAGCAAGAATTAAAAAAAATCCGCTTCTCAATCTTGATACCTTTATAATTCCGTCTCCATATATCAAGGATTCAACTCTTGAGAAAGATTATGAACACAGCTATATATGGATTGAAGAACGCGAAATCCTTGGTTATCTTCTTGTTTATTCTGACGCCAGACAGCAGAACTTTCATATTTATAAACTTGTTGCCAGCCCCTTCGGACGCGGCCGAGGAATCGGACAGGCTTTCATCTACAACCTTGCAGAAAATATCCCCGATAAAGCCTGCATTTACCTGTACCTCTGGGAAAAACAGTCCGATACACTTGAATTCTTCAGAACAAGAGGGTTCAGCCTGGGAGATACAATCGTCTATCGAAACCTGGTCTACTACCATATTTATACTTATAAGGAAGAGATTCTAAAAGGGAATCTGGCGCAGAAAGCCAAGGCTCTTGAAGAAGCAGAGATCGGAAAAACAAGGCACGATGCCAGAAAGATAGTCAGGCTTCTGTCGCATATGATTGATTCACTTTCTGCAGAAAACTGCGACCGCATTGTTGAAGATGTTAACAGGGAAACGACTGCAATGATTAATATGCTGAACATCTTCAGGGATTCGAGAAAAATCATTCATGAGGTAAATCTTCGTGATCTCCTCCTCGAAAGGATTGTTCCCTATATACAGGCCTCACCGCTTAGATGCGCGCTTCATCTGAAACTAAATGCGAAATCCTCAGTGATACTTGGTTATCATGAGACAATTGGAAGAGCCCTGATAAATATCGTTTCAAATTCCATGGACGCTATTGAAGCCAAGGCTGATAAAGGTGTAATAAAAATCGGGCTGACAGATGATGAAGAAAATCTCACCCTTTCGATACGTGACAACGGCATCGGAATAGATGCTGAGCTTCTCGAAAAAGATGAAAACGGTATACCGATTTTCGTTGGGAAAACTACAAAATCAGCCGGAAACAGCTCTTCCGGGGAAGGACTTGGAACTCAGCAGATTTTCGCTACATTCGGGGCGGAGAATATAACGGTAAAAAGCAGTCCTGAAGGAACCTGCTATAAAATTCTTTTCTCTAAATCATCAAGCGAACTGGACGAGAGGCATGCAGTTTTAAGCCGCAGGTATAATGAATTTAAGGACCTCTGGGAGGATTACAGCATAAAGAAAACAACCCCCAGAAATGAAATAATTGCATTCATCTGGCAGCTGCGTAAAATGGAAATCTTTCTTTTTGATCTAATTATGCTGTTTTCCACCTTTCAGAACATCAGATTTATATACCGTACCATTCTGTCATTCATGATGGACAAAACAACTGAAGACAATTTAAATGAATATATATTCAACCTGAAAAGCGATCATGAAATCCTGAAGGAATGGCTTTTCGATATCTCCATTGAAATAAAAAAACGTATCGCCCACCTTTCTCAAAAGGTTTACGATCTTAATTCTTTCAAGGGTGCTCTGTTTAAGAGCTACGGGCAGGCAGTAGACAATGTCATCATCTTTACAATGGATCCTGAGAGCGGCAGATTCTTCGCATCTGACAGAAAGCTGGCCGAGCATCTTGATTTTGTTCCCTACCTCGGAAAGGAGAAAAATGATCTATTACGGGGAGAGTTTACAGGTGACCTTAACAATGATCTGAAACCTATCTATTTAGGAGTCTGGAGCATCGATTCAGATGAAGGCTTGATCAAAAGGTTAAAAATGATGCGTCAGGCATCAAAAAAACTTCTTGATATGGGTCTTCATAAGGAAAAGAAACTCGGATTTTATCAGACAACCTATGTGAACCACAAAAAAGATATTAACAGCGACCTTACAACAACCCTGGAAAGCTTTTCAGAACTGGAAGATGATGAACTTATGAAGTATACCAGAGAAACCTTTGAAGACGATGAATTTGACTTTCTTGTCCAGACGGACTAGGCCCAGCCTGTTCATCTATAAAAAAAGGCTGACCTGGTATTAAGCCCGGTCAGCCCTGAAATTTAAGTATCAGGATATCAGATATCCTGTCCCATGATATATTCTTTAAGATACTTGTTCTCCTGCTCAACTGCATCAAGCAGAGCTTTTACAGCATCACCTATTGACAGCATACCCTTAAGGTCGTCATTCTCCAGTACGGGAAGGTGACGTATTCTCTTCTCTGTAAAAATCTTCATTGCGGTCTGCAGTGAATCTTTCGGAGTCAGTGAAGAAATTTTCTCTTTAGGAGTCATCAGATCTTTCACAACCAGGTCGGGAGCGCATTTACTGCAGACTCTGAGGAAATCACGTTCACTGACTATTCCTGCGATCGCCCCGCTGTCATCAGTAACCATAAGAGCGCCGATACGCTTTTCATTAAGTTTACCCAATGCTGTGTCCAGCTTCTCTCCGGCACCGATGGTTTCAACGGTGGTCCCTTTAACTTTAAGCACATCTCCTATATTCATATTAGCCTCCGATTAATATAATAATAACATAATACAACATCCGCTATATATTAGACTACATTTTTTTTGCATAATGCGTATGAAGCAGATGATGAGACTTCTCGCCAAGCGGATTGATGAGAAATTCTTCATATATCTTTGCCACTGAAGGATTGAGATGTGATTTTCTAAGCGGTTTGCCCTCATCTTCAGCAAATATGGCCTTCATTCTGGCCATCCGAACTTCATCAGTAGTAAATCTCGGCTGTCCTCCGCCGCCTATACAGCCTCCCGGGCAGGCCATCACTTCGACAAAGTGGTATGTGGAACCGTTTTCCTCTATCTTTTTCATCACTTCGACAGCATTTCCAAGTCCATGGGCTACAGCAACCTTGACTTCAACGCCTTCAAGGAAAGACCAGTCAGCAACTGTTCCCTCAAGTTTCAGACTTGCTTCCTTCAGCCCCTGAAGTCCAGCGACCGGCTGCAGATGCAGATTATCAAAGGGTACTTCGCGTCCTGTTACTATTTCATACACTGTTCTGATAGCCGCTTCCATAACACCGCCTGAATTGGCAAAGATATCAGCAGCACCGGTTGATTCACCAAGCGGTGAATCCATTTCGGAATCTTCAAGCTTGTGGAAATCTATACCAGCTGATTTAATCATTCTGCCCAGCTCTCTGGTGGTTAAAACATAATCAACATCCATAAAACCGCTGTCATTCATCTCATCCCTTGAGGCTTCAAACTTCTTGGCTGTACAGGGCATTACCGAAACCATGACAATATCAGCCGGATCGACACCTTTCTTCGCTGCGTAATATGTCTTAGTAACAGCTCCGAACATCTGCTGGGGTGATTTACATGTGGAAAGATTTGGCAGAAAATCCGGATAAAAATATTCAGCAAAATTAATCCAGCCGGGAGAGCAGCTTGTAAACATCGGAAGTGCTATATCTTCGTTTTCAACAAGTTTCTTCTTAAGCCGGGTCAGCAGTTCCGTACCCTCTTCAAGTATTGTAAGGTCGGCAGTGAAGTTTGTATCGAATACAGAATCAAATCCCATCTGCTTAAGCGCGGTTACCATCTTTCCTGTAACAAGGGTGCCGGGTTCATAGTCAAAGCATTCACCCAGAGCCGCGCGGATTGCCGGAGCAGTCTGTACAACTACATGCTTTTTCGGATCATCAATAGCCGACCAGACACTCTCTATCGCCGATCTTTCAACAATAGCACCCACCGGACAGACTGCAGCACACTGACCGCACTGTACACATTTTACATCTGCAAGATCCATCGTAAATGCAGGACCTATTATCGTTTCATAACCTCTGTACTGAGGAAAGAGTGCACCGACGGCCTGAACCTCATTACAGACGGTAACACAGCGCCTGCATTTTATACATTTACCCGTATCACGAACCAGAGCCCAGGTGGAATTATCTGTTCGGGCATCAGGTTTTTCTCCTTCATAAACAGGTTTTGTAATTCCCATCTTTAAGGCAAGCCTTTCCAGCTCGCAGTCACTGTTTCTCTCACAGTACTGGCAGTTTCCTTCGTGCTCGCTTAGCAGCAGTTCGACAACAGTCCGTCTTGCATCACGAACGCGCTTTGTGTTTGTAAAAATCTTCATACCGTTGGATGCAGGTGTCGCACAGGCAGGCATCAGAGCTTTTGCACCTTCCACCTCAACTACACAGACCCTGCATGCGCCGACAGCCGGTTTTCCTTCATAATTGCAGAGCGTGGGTATATCTACTCCGGTCAGTCTTGCGGCGTCGAGAACACTTGTACCGCTTTCGACCAGTAATTCTGTTCCGTTAACAGTCAGATTAATCATGTAAAACCTCCCTAGGTGCAACAGGTTTTCCGTAGTCACAGCGCAGACATCTTGAGCTCTGACGCAGGGCAACAGCCTCAGTCCATGCCATTTCCACTTCCGTAAAGTTCGACCGCCGCTTTTCAACTGCCACCAGTGGAACCTTCTCCCTTGGATATGGTGCTGGATCTGCATCCGGATCAAAGGCTGTCTCAACCTTTCGCTCCTCGCGCCAGAATGCATGATCTTCACCCGTCAGGAAATAATCAATACCAACCGCGGCTACCTCACCGCCTTTGATTGCCTTTACTACTGATGAAGGACCGCTTGATGAATCGCCTCCGGCAAAAACCCAGTCAATTGATGTCTTGCCTGTACTGCTGTCAGCACGTATAAAGCCCTTTTCATCAAACTTGAGGCCTTCCGAATCCTTGAAAACTGATAGATCCACATTCTGTCCGATTGCGGTAATTATCTGGTCACCGGGAATCTCAAAATAATCTTCATCGGATTTCACGGCACGTCTTCTGCCCTGCTTGTCGAATTCACCAAGCTCCATATGAAGACATTTCAGGCCTTTAACCTTACCGTCGGCTGTCTTTACAACCTCAACCGGCTGAGTCAGATCTATAAGCTTAACACCTTCAACAATTGCTTCTTCAATTTCTTCCTGGTAGGCAGGCATCTGTTCGCGTTTTCTGCGGTAGATGATGGTTACATTTTCTGCACCCAGACGAACCGCAGTTCTTGCTGCATCGATGGCAGCATTCCCGCCGCCTATAACCAGAATATCGTTGTTTACTTTTACGTTACCTCTGATGTTGTACTCTTTCAGAAATGAAAGTGCATCAACAACATCTTCAGCATCATCGCCCTTAATGCCAAGAAGAGTACCCTTCGGAGCTCCGATGCCGACAAAAACAGCATCATATCCGTCTTCTTTCAGACTGTTCAGGGTAAAGTCCCGTCCCAGTTTCTTTTCCGTATTTATCTGAACACCGAGCCTCTCAATCATACGGATCTCACGGGCTAGTTCTTCACGCGGAAGTCTGTATGAAGGGATAGCCTGAGTAAGCATTCCGCCGGGGCGGTTTTCTGATTCGAATATCACAGGTTTGTATCCCAGTCTAGCTAGAAAGTAGGCACATGACAGGCCCGCCGGACCGGCACCGACTATAGCTATCTTTTTTGCTTCGTTTTCTTTGTTCTCCAGAACCTCAGGGAGCTGCACTATTATCTCCTGCTCAACCAGGTAGCGCTTGAGAGCGCGTATTGAAACAGGATCATCAAGCATTGCTCGGCGGCATTTTTCCTCACAGGTATGAAAGCATACCCTTGCGCATACAACCGCAAATGGATTCTTTTCACGGTGAAGTTTTAATGCCTCTTCATAGCGTTTTTCCCGAATAAGAGCAACGAAGCCCGGAATATCAACACTTGCCGGACAGGAACTCTGACATGGAGCCCTGACGAGTCCTGGACAGACACCTGCTTCACAGTGTTTGTGAATAATGTGGTCTTCATACTCATCGCGGAAATGCTGGATTGTAGAAAGGACAGGGTTCGGAGCTGTCTGGCCAAGACCGCAGAGAGCAGTATCCTTGATCGTCTGACCAAGCTCAATCAGTCTTTCAATGTCGCCTTCCTCGCCCTGACCTTCGCATATTCTTGCAAGTATTTCATGCATTCTCTTGATTCCTACACGGCAGGGAACACACTTTCCGCAGGATTCTTCGAGTACAAACTCAAGAAAAAACTTGGCAACATCGACCATGCAGGTTTCATCGTTCATAACAACGAGTCCGCCCGATCCCATTATCGCGCCGAGTTCGGTGAGAGATTCATAATCAAGCGGAACACTCAGATGACTTCTGGGGATGCATCCGCCGGAAGGACCGCCAATTTGAGCTGCCTTGTATTTTTTCTCACCCTGCATACCGCCGCCGATATCGAATACCAGGTCGCCGAGGCTTGTTCCGACAGGAACTTCCACCAGACCGACATTTCTTACATTACCTGTAAGTGCGAATATTTTTGTTCCGGGAGATTTTTCAGTTCCGGTTTCCCGGTACCAGCCTGCGCCTTTGAGTATTATCTGCGGGATATTTCCGTATGTTTCAACATTATTCAATACAGAAGGTTTACCCCAGAGACCTTTTACCGCAGGAAAGGGAGGTCTGGGCCGGGGTTCGCCGCGCTTGCCTTCGATCGAATTCATAAGTGCGGTTTCCTCACCGCAGACAAAGGCACCCGATCCGCGTGAAATATGCAGTTCAAAGTTGAACCCTGTCCCGAGAATATTTTCACCCAGAAGGCCGTATTCACGGCATTTGGCAATCGCGGTTTCCAGGCGTTTTAAGGCCAGCGGATATTCGGCACGGCAGTATACGTATCCTTCGTCGGCTCCTATAGCCTTCGCTCCGATCATCATACCTTCAATCACTGTATGCGGATCAGATTCGATGATACTGCGGTCCATAAATGCGCCTGGATCGCCCTCATCTGCATTGCAGAGGATGTATTTCTTGTCTCCCTCAGCCTTTTTACAGAAAGACCATTTCAGGCCTGTAGGAAAACCTCCGCCGCCTCTGCCGCGAAGTCCTGATTCTGATATTTCACTAATGATCTCATCGGAGCTCATATTCATTAAAGCCTTTGCGGCAGCAAAATATCCGTCTCTGGCAATATACTCATCAATACTGTCCGCTTCTATTATGCCCTTATTACGCAGGACCCTCAGCTCCTGGCTGGAGAAAAAGGGAAGATCCATGTAGCGGGGAATGACCGCATCTGAAACCGGATGATGATACATCAGTCTTTCAACTGTTCTGTTATTAAGAATATGTTCTTCAAAAATTTCAGGGACATCCTTCGCATTCATTCCATGATAGAGAATACTTCCCGGATATATGACCATGATCGGACCGACAGCGCAAAAACCGTTGCATCCGGTACGGACCAGGGTGACCTTATCTTCAAGCTTGAGTTTCTTTATTTCTTCATCAACCGCCTCAGCAACCTCTGCTGATGCCGAGGACTGACAGCTTGTGCCCATGCATAGAGCTATATCGTATCGCCCGTCCCTTGATTTCATCTGCTGCTGAAGATCTCCTGAATCGGCCTTTTCAAGGAGCCTGAAATTGATTTTTTCAGCATTATCCTTTTTTATTTTTTCAAGGTCTTTTACAGATTTAATAAACTTGTTCTCACTCTTCATCGGCAGCCTCCATATCCTTGTAAACCGCGATGATTTCATCGACCTTGGAAGGCTTTACCCGTCTGTAGATATCATCATTTATCATGATGACCGGCGCAAGACCGCAGGCACCGAAGCATCTGCCGACCTTGAGTGAAAACAGACCGTCTTCAGTAGTCTGATCGATCTCGATACCGAGAGCATCCCGGAGGCTGTTGAGTACTTCACGGCCTCCCCTTACGTAACACGATGTTCCTAGACATACCCTGATAAGATATTTTCCCCGCGGTGAAGTAGAAAAGTACTTGTAGAAACTTACTACTCCGGCTACCTCGCTGTAGGGAATCTTCATCTGTTCGCTTGTCCTTTTCAGGGCGGTTTCGGGCAGGTATCCGAAGATATCCTGCAAAGTCTGCAGTACAGGTATGAGTGCACCTTTTTTTCCTGCAAGTTCGTTGACTACGATGTCAGTCTGTTGAATTATTTCCTCTTCTGTCTTGTGGTGGGAAATCTGGGCTGTTTCTGCCATTTGCATCTCCTTCTTTGTTGATTAGCAGGCTTTGACCTGGATCATAAAGAAAGGCTGATGTCCAAATATTAGTAATACTGTTGTAAATAATTATTTCCATGATACAGGCAAATTATATCGTTGTCAAAATATTTATAAAATAATATCGATATAAATAAATGTATTTATATAGAGAAATCTTTATTCATTAGGATTAATATTCTGTATTTACAACAGGGAATAAATGAGGTTTAATATTAGTATGCAGCTTAAATCTATTGCAACAGACATTTTATTTTCAAAAATCAGCCTCGGAGATTTTGCATTTCCGTTTTCGGTCTTCGACCTGCTGTTAAGATTTCTACTACCTTCAATCATTATTTTTATAGTTTTCAAACTTATTAAAAGAGCAGTTTTTCACCTGATTAGAAAAAGTAATATCCAGCAGAAGTCAAAGGACAGAAGCATTCTGTGGATCAGACGGATATTCAATGCCGCATTTCTGGTAATAGTAGTCAGTCTGGCGGCTAATCTTTTCGGAGCCGAGACTCTCAAATACGTGGGCATATTCATTAACATACTGAACCAGCCTCTCATAGAATCGGGCAGCACAAAGATCACCTTTCTGACTTTGATAATGACTATTCCTGTGTTCTACATTGCATCATGGGCAGGAAAAGCTTCAAGAAAGATGATTAATACAAGCTTTCTTGATCGTATTGGATTTGATGCTTCACGTAAATTCAGCGTAGTTTCAATCCTGCAGTACAGTGTGATGGTAGTCGTTGCACTCACCGGCTTTTCAGTTATCGGAATTGACCTTTCGGCCATCACTGTAATCTTCGGTGTGCTTGGTCTTGGTCTGGGTTTCGGGCTTCAGAATACAGTTGCCAATTTTATAGCCGGCATTCAGATCATTTTCACACGCCCGGTAAAAGAGGGAGACCGTATTCTGATTAACGGACTTGAGGGTACTGTATCGCAGATAAAACTTTCCACGACAGTAATTAACACTCTTACAAACGAAAGCATAATTATTCCGAATTCAAAGCTTGTTCAGAACGAGGTACACAATTATTCCTATGAAGACCGCAGAATCCTTGTAAAGAATTTTGTACAGATTTCCTATGACACTAATCCCGAAATTGCGCTGAAAATCCTGTATGAAATCGGAAAGGATAATCCCTGGGCAATAAAAAATATGGAGCCGATACCCAGGTTCCGGTCATTCGGCGACTCAGGACTTGATCTGGGCCTTTTTACCTGGATTGATGACGTGATGTATAAGTATGATGCCGAAGACTGGACAAACAGGGAGATATGGAAGAGGTTTGACGAACAGAAAATATCAATTCCCTTTCCGCATGTACAGCTTAAGGTTTCAGAACCAATACGGTTTACTCACAGTTCTGAACCGGCAAAGGCTCCCGGCAAAACTGAAACTTCACCGTTTTCTCCGGAAGATTCGGAGGTATAGGCCGAAAGCCCGGCTCACAGCCCGGCTCCGGCATATTTCTGCCGGGCTTAATCAGGTTTCCTCAAACAGTTCAAGCACCTCATCCGCATCAGCGGCATTTACAAGAAGTCTGCACAGCGCAGCCGACTTGGTTGCCCGAGCAATATCGGCAAGAACCTCAATATGGGGCCCTGACTGGTCGGGCGGAGCCAGTATCATAAAGAAAAGCGTGGAAGACTTACCATCCAGTGCATTAAAATCAATTCCCGAAGGAGCAATACCAATAGCCATAACCATCTTTTCAACCGCATCGGTCTTTGAATGCGGAACAGCTATTCCCTTTTCAAGGCCGGTGCTGCCCATCTGTTCTCTTTTCAGAACATCGTTCAGCGCCTTTTCACGATCTTTAAGTGCACCATTCTTATCAAGGACCTGAATAAGTTCTTCAATAAGCTCAAGTTTCTTGGTGGCTTTTACAGGAACCCTTATAAGATTTTTATCAAGTAAATCAATAAACCCCATCTTTACTCCTTATTTTAAAGGGACTCGAAAAGATCCCACAGCTGTTCATCTTCTTTTACGACCAGTACCGGACAGGATACACTTCTCATTGCCCTGTCGGCTTCATTGTAAAACTCGTCTCTGCGGCTTCTAATTTGGGAAACCCCGCCTATTACAAGAAGATCAAAATTATCTTCCTTAATAATATTCTTGATTTCCTTGTTTACAGATCCGGAAAGCTTGAGTGTTGATATTTCGAGACCCTTTCCTGCGGCAAGTTTTGAAACATGCTTAAGATACCTGTCAGCATCTTTTTCAAGATCCTGCTGGTATTCGGCCTCTTCACTCTTGATAAAGATATGAGCGGTCACAAGATCGCTTAAAGCTCTTGTATTTATGATATAGACGGCGGTCAGAGAAGCCCCTGTACTTTCAGCCAGAATTATTGCGTACATCGCAGCTGAAATAGAAGCTTCGGAGCCATCAACGTAAACAAGAATGTTTTTAAACGGTCCGCTCATAGTTTCCCCTTTTTAATATAATACTATTGAAACCTTCGGCTGTGAACTCAATTTTTTAACGCATTAAAACATAGGTTAAGTGATTAACTGCGTTTCAATCCGGTATTCTTTAATTTCATGATCAGCACCTTTCAGTCTTTCAAGCATTATTTCAGCCGCGGCCTTACCCATAGACTCAACATCCTGCCTCATTGCCGGTATAGGGGTATCAAGCATTGACAGCCAGAATGGGTTATCAAATGTGACAATATCAATATCTTCCGGAATACGCAGTCCATTGTCGATCACATAATTAAAGGCACCCAGGGCAAATAGATCATTTCCAATAAACAAAGCCTTTATATTTTCAACCTCATATAGCTCTTTCATCAGATAATAACTTTCTCCCTTCTGGAGCTCCCTGGTAATCATCGGCCGGCCGCTTCCGGTTTTGATAAGCTTGTCATCAGTTTTACGTCCCGTATCTTTCAATGCCTGCAGGTAGCCGTTCAGACGCTCATCCATAGTTGTATCCCTTCGTGACGCCAGAAATCCTACCCGCTCATATCCGCGATCCAGAAGAATACGTGTACATTCATATGCTCCCTCATAATTGGTTGAAAGGACACTGTCATGCTGACAGTTTTGTGGTTTTCGGTCGATGAAAACACAGGGACATCTGCCTCCGACAATATCTTCAAGCTCGCTCCAGTCATTTGAGACAGGCACAATAATAAGACCGTCGACATTCTGCAGGACCAGATTCTGAAGACTCTCTTTTTCTTTCACCGGATCCTCATCAGTATTCAAATGAATAACGCTGTAACCGGCAGCATATAGTATTTCTTCCATTTTCCTTGAAATTTCTATATAAAAGTAATTGGCCAGATTTGAAACCAGATATCCGATAATCCGCGATCTGCCGTTTCGGAGATTCCTGGCTACCGGGTTAACTGAGTACTGCAGTTCACTGACTGCATCCATGACCCTTCGGTAAGTTTCCGGTTTAACATTCCTGGTCCGGTTTATTACATGAGATACGGTAGCAGTTGAAACTCCTGCAAGTGAGGCGACATCCTTCATTGAAGCAGCCAAGTATTTCTCCTGTATTTTAATTGTAAAAATCTTAGCACTGGTCTATAAACTTTTCAATGAGCTTCCTGAAAAACTCGGTTAGTTTACAAGGTACTTTGAAACATTTTTTTAAAAAACTATTTAAATCAATTATTTTATTATTTTGTCATTTTAAGGAATAGCCTACTTTACAAAAGGTTAATCGATTAACTATATTTAATTATACGATAGACACGGGAGAAGTGATGAAAAACCTGATTCTTAGTGTAGATCTCGGCACCACAAGTATGAAAACAGTGCTGTACAGCTCTGAGTTAAAAACACTTTACGGTGTTCAGAAGTTCTACCGTACAAATCATACTGAAGATAATGGAGCCGAACAGGATCCTCAGATGTGGTGGAAACTTCTTTGTGAATCAACCACTGAAATATTCGCTGAAAGTGATTTCAATTCATCTGATATAGCAGCCGTAGGAATAGATACAATGTCCTCCGCCGTTGTAGCTCTGGATAAAAGCGGTAATCCGCTTCACCCTGCTATGCTTTGGCTGGACCGCCGGGCTGAAAAGGAATGCAGTGCAATCGACAGCATCTTCGGAAATGATTTTTTTAAGATTGCAGGAAATCACAATGATCCTTCCAATTTCGGCCCCAAGGTGATGTGGCTCAAAAATAACCGGCCTGAAATTTATAATAAAACCGATATGATACTTCATGCGAATGGCTATCTTGTAAAAAAGCTTACAGGGCTGAATACAATGGATGTAACTGAATGCGGACTTTCCCAGTTATGCAGAACTTCCGATTCACAGTGGTCTGAAGACCTGCTGAGGGGCTGCGGCATTTCAGCAGAGAAGCTTCCCGATATATATGAGAGCACCGAAATAGCAGGAACGATCTCGGCCAAGGCGGCGTCTGCATCGGGGCTCAAGCAGGGAACACCGGTAGTCTGCGGCTCAATGGACAACGCTGCAGCAGGTACCGGTGCCGGACTGTATAAAAACCGCGAGATTTATGTTTCTGCCGGAACTGTAACAACTGTCAACTGCTGTATTGAAAAGCCTGATTATGACAGCCGGATGCACCTTTACCGACATGCAGTTCACGGTAAATGGCTTAGTGTTGCCGGTGTTGATTACGGCGGAGCCGGGCTCAAGTGGTTCAAGGAACTGATTGGCGAGGAAAGCTTTGAAAGGGTAAATATAGGTTCAGAACAGGTTGAGCTTAATCAGCATTCCCCGATGTTTCTTCCATACATGGTAGGACAGCGGGCTCCTCTTTGGAATAACGACACAAAGGGAGTATTTTTCGGGCTTACACCGGAAACAACGCGTAACGAAATGTACAGGGCTCTTATGGAAGGAAATGTTCTGGGAGTCAGTACGATAATTGATATTCAGCGAGAAAAGGGCATTTTTCCCGATGCTGTCAGACTGACCGGCGGCTGTTCAAACAGCAGCGTCTGGGCCCGGATGTTCGCAGATATTTTAAACTGTACAATTTCAATACCAGGAAATGATGATGTGGCTTCCCTGGGCGCAGCTGTAACAGCAGGAGTCGGAACCGGAATATTCGGCTCCTTCGAGGAAGCCGCAGAGAAGATCACCATTCGCGAAAGCTTTAATCCGGATGAGACTGAAAAGACCATGCAGCTGAACCGCAAACGTTCTGAAATTTTTAAAATGCTGTATTCCGGACTTGAACCGGTTTTTCACCAACTGAATATTTATGGAGAAACAAAATGAAAGCAATTATAAGAACCGAACCCATGAAGGTATCTGCAATTGAAATAGAAAAACCCTCCGCAGGAGAAGGAGAGGTTATAGTACGGGTTGCCTATGCCGGTATATGCGGCTCAGACATTCAGCGGGTCAGAGAGGACAATCCTAAATGGAATACAATAGCCCTCGGCCACGAGTTTTCAGGCATCGTCGATGAAGTTGGTCCAGGGGTTGAGAATATAAAACCCGGTGCCCGTGTTGCCGCAGTGCCCCTTGAACCCTGCCATGAATGCGAATGGTGCCAGCAGGGACATTACTCGCTTTGTGAGAGCTACTCTTTCGTAGGCTCACGAAAAAACGGAGCCTTTGCAGAATATGTAAGAGTCAAAGCTTCAAATATTATTCCTATCGGAGATGATATCAGTCTAATGCAGGCAGCTCTTCTTGAACCGATTACTGTAAGTCTTCATCCTGTACTGGAGCTCGGAACGATTGCAGGGAAAAATGTTCTGGTGATAGGTGCAGGCACCATTGGTCTTCTTGCTGTTTCTGCAGTTAAAATGATGGGACCGGCCAGTATTACCGTATCCGATGTTGTGGATGAAAAACTTTCACTCGCGGCCGAATGCGGTGCCGATTTTACTGTTAACTCAAAGTCAGTGCCCTTAACAGAATACTACAGCAATCACCGGCGTCCTGATATCATACTGGAGTGTTCGGGAACTAATTTTGGTAAGATTGATGCACTTAATGTCTGCAACGGAAGAGGGACCATTGTCCTGGTCGGTACGGCTGCAAAGTCCGCTACATTTGAACCGGAGCTTATGGAACGGATTAATCGAAAGGAACTGACAGTGAAGGGTTCATGGATGAACTATTCTGCACCTTGGCCTGGACGGGAATGGGAAATAGCTGTCCAGCTGCTGAAAAAGGGATACATAAAAGATGAGAGAGTAATTTCCCATGTGTTTAAGGCTGATGAAGCTCAGAAAGCATATGATGTTATCTACGGAGGGAAGCCCTATATGAAAATACTGTTTGATATGGGCTCCGAATAATCTAAGTATACCCTGAATATATCTATATTATCTCAATATATTGACCTTAATACGTATCATCTGCTTTAATTAGATGAGGAGAATATTTATGAAGAAACTCGGATTCGGTTTCATGCGGCTGCCGCTTACTGAACCTGCAAACCAGGAATCAGTAGATTTTGACATACTTAACAGAATGGTTGATACCTTTCTTGAGCGGGGGTTTACATATTTTGATACAGCCTATATGTATCACAGTTTTAAAAGCGAGATTGCTCTCAGAGAATCACTGGTTAAACGCCACCCCAGAGAAAGTTTTACAGTAGCTACAAAGCTTCCGACAATGTTTCTAAAATCTGAAGAGGATAATCAGCGTATTTTCAACGAACAGCTTGAGAAATGCGGTGTGGATTATTTTGATTATTACCTTCTGCACAACCTGAATGAAAGCCACTATGAAATTGCTGAAAAATGCAGAAGTTTTGAGTTCATCAGTAAAATGAAAGCTGAGGGAAAAATAAAGCAGATAGGGTTTTCGTTTCATGATTATGCGGATCTGCTTGAAACAATCTTGTCGGATCATCCTGAAATTGATTTTGTTCAGCTTCAGATAAATTACCTGGACTGGGAAAGCAAGGCTATTCAGTCAGAAAAATGTTATAAAATTGCACGTAAACACAAAAAGCCCATCATAGTAATGGAACCGGTAAAGGGAGGAACTCTTACCGCTCTGCCTGAAGAAGCAGAAAAGCTGTTCAAAGAATCAGAACCCGAAGCTTCCCTCGCCTCCTGGGCAATCAGGTACGCAGCCAGTCTTGAAGGTATATTCACGGTGCTAAGCGGAATGTCTGATTATGAGCAGCTTTCAGATAATACCGGCTATATGCAGGAATTCAAGCCGATTACCAAAGATGAATCATCAGTGATTGATAAGGCGGTAAAAATAATAAACAACAGTATCACTGTCCCCTGCACTGCCTGCAGATACTGTGTTGACGACTGTCCGCAGAATATAGCCATTCCTGAATATTTTTCACTTTACAATACCGAAAAGCAGGATATTTTCAAAGGATTTTCAGTTCAGAAGGTCTACTACGGAAACTATATTAAAAATCATGGGAAAGCTTCAGACTGTATTGAATGCGGAGTCTGTGAAAGTAACTGCCCGCAGCATATCGAAATAATAAAACATCTGAAGGATGTGGCTGCAACATTTGAATGAGCCGGAAAACAGATAACCCCTTTTGCGGATTATTCATTCCGAAAAAGGGGTTTGATCAATAAAATCAGTCAGCCTATCTGCTAAGAACAATATAAGCTGCGAGGGCAAGAAAAACAGCATCACCTATAAGAAACATCAAAAGAAGCCTCTTACGTCCTTTTGCATGCTCTTCACTGTCCTGATCCAGCGGATTGGGATTTTTCTTCTTTTCTAGAAGGCGGCCCACGATGACACCGGCACTTAAGCCGACTGTAACACCAATTCCAAGGTTACCGAAAATCAGCCCCAGCGCAACTCCAACCGGCACGCCGATTGAGATGCCGAGACTCGAAAAATAATTTCTTGGGTATCTTTTTTCTTCCATGGTCTAATAACTCTCACTCATCATCTTATATTTGCGGAATTTTTCCTTCACCTGACGTTCAGCTTCGGCAAAAAGCCTTTCTGCCTCATCAGGGAATGTAATCTCAAGCGCGGAATATCTTGTTTCCCTCTTCAGGAACTCTCCAAGCTCAACCGAAGGTTCCTTTGAATCAAGCTGGAATGGATTTTGCCCCTCATCCTTTAGAGCGGGATTATACCTGAACAGATGCCAGTAACCTGTATCTACCGCCAGCTTCATTTCCTCCTGAGCATCCTTCATTCCGCGCTTAAGGCCGTGTGCTATACAGGGTGCATATGCAATTACGAGAGACGGTCCGGGATAATTGACCGCTTCCTCAAGAACCTTGATAAGATGTCCCTGGTTGGCTCCCATTGCTACCTGAGCAACATAAACGTTTCCGTAGGCAATAGCCTGGGCGGCAAGATCCTTCTTGCCGACCTTCTTACCCGAGGCAGCAAACTGTGCCACTGCTCCAATGGGGGTAGCCTTTGAAGACTGACCGCCTGTATTTGAATACACCTCTGTATCAAGAATCAGGATGTTGATGTCCTCGCCGAGGGCAAGAACATGATCAAGACCGCCGTAGCCGATATCATAGGCCCAGCCGTCCCCGCCTATCATCCACATCATCTTCTTTGCAAGCTGATCATCGTTTTCAAGGATAACCGAAACCGCATCCTTTTCCTCTGCTGAGGGGCTGTATGCTTTAAGCTTCGATATAAGTTCTACTGAGGCGGCTTCAGATTCGGCATCACTGCTGAAGGTATCAAGCCATTTTGTAATAGACTCTTTTAGTTCACTGTCAGGGGTGCTTTCAAGAAGCCCGGAGGCCAGATCCTTAAGGCGGTTTCTCTGCTGGGTTACGGCAAGCGCCATTCCGAGGCTGAACTCTGCATTATTTTCAAACAGGGAATTCGACCATGCCGGCCCTTTCCCTTTCTTATTTACGGTATAAGGTATTGAAGGCATCGCGGCGCCCCATGCCTGGGTACAGCCGGTAGCGTTGGCAAAATACATCTTGTCGCCGTAAAGCTGGGTAACAACCTTGATATAGGGTGTTTCGCCGCAGCCGGCGCATGCACCGGAGAACTCAAGCAGAGGCTGTTCAAACTGACTGCCCTTGACCGTAGTCTTTCTAACAGGATTTTCCTTCTCAGGCAGTTTAAAAGCGTACTCCCAGCATGCGTCATATTCGGCGCTCGGAGTAAAAGGCGTCATTACAAGAGCCTTTTCCTTTGCCGGACATGTGTTTTCGCATATACCGCAGCCGGTACAGTCCATTGTACTGACCTGAATACTGTACTTAAGCCCCTCAGGCATCTTGCCCTTTGTTTCTGCAAGCTTGAATCCCTCGGGAGCATTGGAAGCCTCTTCGTCTGTCAGCAGGAAGGGGCGGATTACAGCATGGGGACAGACATATGCACACTGATTGCACTGAATACATTTCTCCGGCTGCCATACGGGAATACTCACGGCTATGCCGCGTTTTTCATACTGGGAGGTTCCAAGCTTTACAGCACCGTCAACAATATCGTTGAATGCACTAACCGGAAGTTCATCGCCCCGCTGCGCATTTGCGGGAATCAGTATATTCTTTACGAATGACGGCCATTCTGGATTTACCGGATGAACGGGATCGGCAGGTGCTGATTTCCAGGCTTCAGGGACATTCACCCTGACTGCTCCGTCAATACCCTTATCCACGGCATCATAGTTAAGCTTGATAACAGCCTCACCCTTTTTGAAGTAGGTCTTTTTGATGCCTTCCTTCATGTACTTAACAGCATCATCAACAGGAATAATATTTGCAAGTTTAAAGAAAGAGGCCTGAAGTACCGTATTTGTCCTGTTTCCAAGGCCAAGCTCTTCAGCAATTGCAGTTGCATCAATGGTAAAGAAATTCACATTCTTATCCGCCAGGCCTTTCTTAACCGATGAAGGCAGGTTGGCTTCAAGCTCATCAGCATTCCAGCCGCAGTTAAGAAGGAAGGTTCCTCCGGGTTTTAGATCCGTCAGCATGTCGTACTTGTCAATGAATGATGCATTGTGGCAGGCTACAAAATCTGCTGATTTTACCAGATAACTGGAGCGTATCTTTTCATTTCCGAAGCGGAGGTTTGATTTGGTAATTCCGTATGATTTCTTGGTATCGTATTCAAAATAAGCCTGAACATTCTGATCTGTATAGTCGCCGATAATTTTAATAGTGTTTTTGTTTGCACCGACTGTTCCGTCCGAACCGAGCCCCCAGAACTTGCAGCTGATGTTTTTAGTTTCTATATAAACCGGTTCGTCTTTTAGTGAAAGATGGGTCACATCATCTTCAATACCGATTGTAAAGCCGTTTTTAGGTTCGGCAGATCTCATGTTCGCAAAGACTCCGGCTATCTGGGCAGGTGTAGTATCCTTTGAGGAAAGTCCATAACGGCCGCCGGTGATTCGAATCTGCCGTCCTGCAGAATAAACAGCTGATGTAACATCAACGTACAGCGGTTCACCGATGGCTCCGGGCTCCTTTGTCCGGTCAAGCACGCTAATGTTCTTTGCACTTGCCGGAATAAGATCAAGCAGATGCTTAACAGAGAAAGGTCTGTACAGGTGAACCTGAATGAAACCGACCTTTTCACCTTTTCCGCGAAGGTAATCAACGGTTTCTTCAATTGTACCGCTTACTGAACCCATGGCTATTATTATATTTTCAGCCTGCGGATCTCCGTAGTAATTGAACAGTCCCAGCTTCCTGCCGGTGATACTGTTCATTTTTTCCATGTACTCTTCAACAATCGGAGTAACCTGGTTGTAGTAAGGGTTAATCGCCTCTCTGGCCTGAAAGAACATATCGGGATTCTGAACAGTACTCTTCATTACCGGGTGTTCCGGGTTGAGAGCTCTTCTGCGAAAAGCGTTTACCGCGTCCATATCAACCAGTTTTGCATAGTCTTCATATTCGAGAAATTCAGCCTTCTGAATTTCATGCGAAGTCCTGAAACCGTCAAAGAAATGAAGAAATGGAACACGGGCCTTAATTGCCGACATATGGGCTACTGCGGCCAGGTCGGCAATTTCCTGTACACTTGAGCTTGCAAGCATGGCAAAACCGGTCTGCCGACAGCTCATTACGTCTGAATGATCTCCGAATATAGAAAAGGCATGTGTGCCGAGTGTTCTGGAGCTCACATGCATAACCGCCGGATGAAGCTGTCCTGCCATCCTGTACATGGGCGGAATCATTAAAAGAAGGCCCTGTGAGGCCGTATAAGTCGTAGCAAGTGCACCCGCTTCAAGGGTTCCATGCATAGCACCGGCAGCTCCGGCTTCCGACTGCATCTCAACAAGCCTTACCGGCTGTCCGAAGATGTTTTTTCTGCCAACTGCGGACCATTCGTCTACTTTCTCGGCCATCGGGGATGAGGGTGTAATTGGATATATAGTGGCAATCTCGGTGAATGCGTAGGATACATGAGCCGCCGCTTCGTTACCGTCAATCGTCAATACTTTCTTAGCCATATTTCGATCCTTGTGTGTGGGATAGATCGATTGTATCCTCTTTTATTAGAGGCTGTCAAATGAGATCAGGCTATTTATCGGTCATCGACCGATTTATTTACATCACAATCCACATAACAGCATTCGGGCCCCTGAAGTATTCGGCAGAGCGGAGAGGCAAGAACAGCACCGATGATAGGACCGGCTATGTAGATCCAGATATGAGCAAGGTTTCCGCTTATAAGTCCGGGACCAAGCGAGCGTGCGGGATTCATTGAAGCGCCGGTGAGAGGGCCACCGACTATTGCAGCAATACAGACGGTTGCACCTATCGCTACACCGGCCATGATCCCTTTCTCCATATGACCGGTAGAGACGTTAAGAATTACAAACATAAGCAGGAAGGTAAGCACAACTTCTATTGTTAATGCCCTAATCACATTTATCGCCGGAATGGTCTCACCAAGCCCCTGACTCTGGGGAAAAAGAAACTTCAAAAGCAGAGAAGCTGCAACAGCCCCGATAATCTGAAATATTATGTAGAACACAGCCTGCTTTATCCCGATTCTTTTAGCAAAAAGAAAGCCTATAGTCACAGCAGGATTCAGATGAGCTCCTGAAATATTGCCCACTGAGTAGATCATGGCCATAACAACCATTCCAAAAACCGCAGAAATACCCGCATGGCCAATTACCCCGTCCGCTGCATTATTTACAACGATTGAGCCGCAGCCAATCAGTACAAGAAAAAATGTTCCCAGAGCCTCGGCAGTCAGTGTATTGCTTTTAATCTTATCCTCATCCAAATATTCACTCCTATAATCAGCCTGCTTTAAGCAGTTCATATATTAAGTTAATGCTATTATAGGATTAAGATTGTTAGATTTTGATTAAATTGCAATTACGCCATTACTTATCTTTCCCAAGACAGCCTGCAGTCTTCAGTCCCTCATTTCCGCCCCGTTGTTCCACAAGTGATGCCATCATTTTGGTTATGTACTGGCTGGCCTTTACAGGAGCCAGACGGCTGAGAAAATCCATAAATTTTGCGTCTTTACCGACAAGGATTCGCGGTTTATTCTTTTTTATTCCTGATAATATTATTGCCGCAGCTTCCTCGGGCGTAGTCATCTTGTAGTTTGAGCTGTTTTCTTCGGTAGCATTTGAACTTGCTTCTACACCTGAATTCTTTGTAATATCAGTGGCAACACCGCCCGGCATAATTACAGAAACATGTATATTTGTATTTATCAGCTCTGATCTGAGGGCTTCTGTAAGCAGCTTTACTGCAGCCTTTGAAGCCCCGTAGAGAGCCTGACCGGGAACAGGCAGAAATCCGCCCATACTTGAAACGTTTGCAATATACCCCTCAGCGGATTCACCGATATACGGAAGAAAAGCACGGGTCATATACATCATGCCGTAGATATTTATATTCATAACCCTTTGAATAGTTTCATAGTCAAGTTCAGCAAAGGGAATAAAAGGCTGAATAATACCTGCATTGTTTATAATGGCATCAATTTTACCATGGGCTGCTTTTACAGCCTCAGGAAGACCGCAGACAGCGTGTCTGTCTGTAATATTGGCAGTGTGAAGAGACAGCCTGTCGGCATGTTTTCCGGCTGCAAGCTGTGTTGCCTCAAGGGCATCAGGATTTATATCCACTGCCGCTACTGATGCTCCTTCATCAAGAGCCTGAACAACAAGCTGACGTCCTATTCCTCCGCCTGCTCCGGTGATAACAATTACTTTTCCATTTAATTTCATAAACACCTCCGATTTAGCTTCGAAAATTGGTTCAGAGATGCGGAACTTTGGTTTGCTTCAACTTTCTGTATTCAATATAACATTATTTCTATATATAAGCAATTTATTTACTAATTACTTATAAAAAATAAAAAAACCGCGCCCGAAGACGCGGTGATTAGCCGAACACGTTTAGTTTACCCTAAAGTTAGACAGCCGCTCCGGCAGGTTCCTCTGCAAGAGCCTTAACTTCAAGATACTTCGGGTTATCAGTGTAAAGTTCTCCTTTATACGGATTGCGTCCGGTTTTCTTAACCCGGATAAGCATATACACGATTACTGCAATATTAACTGCAAGTGAAAGTACTCCCCAGAACATATACAGTCCCGGCTTGTAGGTAGAGGTAACAGCAAACATCCCCTCATCCTGGAATGCCGGAAAGGTCTGTGCAAACATGCACCAGAGTGCCAGAGTCTGAGCACGGTGCTGAAGCCATGCCCCCTTGCCTACTGTGAAAGCACATAGTGTAGGCGCCAGCAGCAGGGCAAAACCGCAGTACCATGCATGATGAGGCAGACAGTTGTATGTGTATGTGAAGTTCCAGATATCATAGGCAATGATCCAGAACCAGAGCATATCAGGCCAGAGCATGTCGCGGCTCTTATCACATTCTGTCTGCCGCCTGATTACAATACCAAACCATCCGGTGATAGCTATAATATTAAGAAGTCCTGCAATTCCGTTCATATAGTTCCATATACCGCCAAGAACAAAAACTCCCTCATCGGCAGTTATTCCGCCGCCTGTGTACTGAAGACCAATCTGAAAATCCCTAACACATGCTTCAAGAATATTGATAGCAAGGATCAGCGGAGGAAATATCAGAGCGAGTTTCTTGTCCGAAAGTCTCCACTGCTTACCGGTAAGTTTGTTTGTTCCTTTAAGGTGACGTATAAGCCAGAAACCAATACAGCCGGCAGTTGATGAATACACCTTTGCCAGGTGAAACCAGTCGGTATAAGTGGTATCACTCATTACTGTAAACCACAGAACAGTAAGTACTGCAGGCAGAACTACAAAGGCTGTGAATCCAGCAGCCTTCCACCTGCGTGCAAGTTCATTAAGAATAAACAGGGCCGCGAACACAACTATCCACATTCCCCAGGCCGACGCAATATTGGCGCCGGCGGCAGTATTAAAAGTAAACATCTATTACTCCATATAAATAGATTTTCATGCCGGCCTAACAGGCGACAATTTCTTTGATCATAAATTCCCGTCCGCCCAGGATTTCAAAATCCGAAGCCGAACAGGATGGACAAATACTTTTCTCCGCTGCAAGGTTGAATACCTTACCGCAGCCGCGGCAGAGCCCGTTTCCGGGCAGGATCTCAATTTCAAGCCTTGTATTTTCAAGAAGTGTTCCGTCGGCGGCTGCAGGATAGCAGTCCTGCACATAACGGGGAACTATTGAGGAAAGTTCTCCTATCTGAAGAACAAGCGACTCAATACTGGTTACTCCGCTCTCCGCGGCTACTTCTTCAACCGTTTTAATCACTTCAATTACAACACCAAGTTCGTGCAAAGCATTACCCGCCCAGAGCTGACTTGACAGCCTTGATAGGTTTGTTAACCGCTATTTTCAGCTTCCGCTTCACCATCTGCTTCATAACAGCGGGTCTTATATCGGTAAGTACCAGGCCTTCAGCGTCGTATTTTCTTTCAAGTTTTATTGCATCAAAACGGCACTTCAGGGTACAGGCTCCACAGCCGACGCACATGAATTTATCAACAACCACTGCTCCGCATCCAAGACAGCGTTCAGTTTCTTTGATGACCTGTTCTTCGGTAAAGGTTTCCCGAAGATCGCTGAAGGTTTTTTTCGAATCATCTCCGCTCACATGAGATGTGCTCTGCCTCGGCATTCTGTCGAATCCGGCAAGGATGAGGTTTTCCTTATCAAGCGGTTTATAGTTGCGTTTAGTTCGTCCGTAAACAAGACTCTGCCCCGGCTGTACGTAGCGGTGGATGGATATAGCACCCTCCTTGCCCAGAGCAATTGCGTCAATGGCAAATTTTGGTCCTGTTACAGCATCGCCTCCGGCAAAGATATCAGCCTCACCGGTCTGCCATGTTTCCGGATCGGCAATCACGGTGTTGTTGGGGTTCAGTTTTACGCCGGTACCATCAAGCAGATTCCCCCAGTCAATTGCCTGTCCTACAGAAATCAGAACATTGTCGGCTTCAACAGTAAGCGTATCCGATTCATCGTATACCGGTGAAAACCTTCCCTCTGCATTAAATACCGATAGGCACTTTCGAAACTCAACAGCCTTCACTTTTCCCTTTTCGGTGATTATTCTTTTCGGTCCCCAGGAGTTGTTAATATAAATTCCTTCAGAAAGCGCCTCATCAACTTCTTCTTCAAGCGCCGGCATCTGTTCCCTGCCTTCCAGGCAGAACATTTCGGTTTTATCAGCCCCGGATCTTACAGCCGTCCGGGCTACATCAATTGCTACGTTGCCTCCGCCGATAACTACTGTTCTCCCTGTGAAATCATTCAGTTCACCGCAGCTTACATTCAGCAGAAAATCAACTCCTGTAATGACCCCTTCTGCATCCTCACCTTCAATTCCAAGGGCTCTTCCCGACTGTGCACCAATTGCAAGATAGAAGGCTTGAAACCCGTCTTTTCGAAGTCCGTCAATTGAAACATCTTTTCCAACCTCCACTCCGCAGCGGATTTCTACGCCGAGTTCTTTGATAATGTCAATTTCTGCACTGACGACATCCTTTTCAAGCCTGAATGAAGGAATGCCCGTTGTGAGCATTCCGCCGGGGCTGCTGTTTTTTTCAAAAACAGTAACTTTGTAACCGTCTACAGCAAGGTAGTAAGCACAGGAAAGCCCTGCCGGGCCTGAGCCTATTACAGCAATTTTTTTACCGTAGTCATGACGTTTCCTGGGAATAAATCTGGTTTCTGCATGAAGGTCTTTCTCGGCAATAAATTTCTTGATGTCATCAATCGCAATTGGGTCATCTATATCGCCCCTGGTACATGCAGATTCGCATTTTCGCGGACAGATACGGCCGCAGATCGCGGGAAAGGGATTCTCGGTTTTAATAAGCTCTAATGCCTCTGTATACTTTCCCTGTGAAGCAAGTTTTACATAACCCTGAATACCTATATGTGCAGGACATTCAGCCTTGCATGGACTGGTTCCTGATTCAAGAACGACCTGCCTGTTTGTTCGATAATCAGGATTCCACTTTTCAGGTCCCCATTCTGTGACCTCGGGGGTTTCACGTACCGGGATATTCTGGGGTGTATCCGAACAGAGTTTATGACCAAGCTGAAGAGCATTTACCGGACAAACCTCAACGCATTCTCCGCAGGCCACACATTTATCAATATCTACATCAGATACATAATTTGAACGGACCATATCGTTGTTGATAAACATCTCTGCTGTTCTTAAAGACAGACAGGAACAGCCGCAGCAGTTGCATATTGCATGCGTGTTACCTGAACCGTCGGTATTGGGTATCTGGTGCATCAGTCCATTATCTTCAGCCCTTTTGATGATTTCGAAGGCTTCGTTACGATCTATCTCACGGCCGCGCCCGGTTCGAATGTAGTACTCCGCGCATGTCCCATCTGTATGCACATGTCTTCTTTCAGATGGCCGCAGCCTTCACCCATTGCCTCACGGGCTGTACGGCAGGCACAGTCGGAAACAGAAAAGCGGTCGTTTTCATTCAGGTATTTCGAAACTTCCTCATAGGAGGCCTTGCGGGTCTCGCCTTCTATAGAGCGTTCAATTGGAATAACCCGCATTAGACCTACACCAACCGGAAAATTTCCTGCAGACTGAGGTCCGCGTACCCGGCCGTATGCCTCGAAAGCTTCGGCTATCTGCGGAAATCTGGCGACATTCTCTTTATTGTTGGTCATCATTTCCATGACACCCGGAATCCAGGTTTCAAGCCAGTACTTGTCGGTGCCGTCTATTTCATTTACAAAACAGACGCCGGCCATTGCAAGTTCCCAGAGCAGTGCTGAAGTATCAGCAGAATCCCTGCCGCAGAGCAAGGCAACCTCGACTGCACTTTTAGGTTTCCGCAATTCAAGGCACATAGCAGCCTCAGCCATTGCATCGGTTACAACAGGTTCCAGAATCATGTATTCAGGATCACCTGGTTTAATTGCCCTTGAAGAGCCCTTCTTTGTCCTGTTTATATGATTTGCAAGATCGAGAATCTTTTCTCTGTAGTCCATCAGGATTTCCTCCAAAGTTCGACTTCATTTTTTAGCCACTGAGTCCAGGCATCAATGCCTTCACCCGTCTTTGCGGATACGGGAAATATCTTCACATCCGGATTCAGTTTCCTTACATATCCTTCCAACCGCTCAAGATTAAAATCAAAGAACTCCATTGCATCAATCTTGTTAACTATAAGAACATCAGTCATTTTGAACATCGATGGATATTTCAGCGGCTTGTCATCACCTTCCGGCACACTGAGTATCATTGCGTTTTTTGCGGCTCCTGTATCAAACTCTGCAGTACATATCAGATTTCCAATATTCTCCAGGATAATAAGGTCTGTATCCTCTGTGCCCAGTTCGGTCAGCCCCTGTCTGACCATATCTGCATTCAAATGACACATTCCGCCTGAATGAAGCTGAAGAACCTTGACCCCTGAATTGTGAACAGTTGCAGCATCAACATCAGAATCAAGATCTGCTTCAAGAACACGGATGTTCAGACTGTCCCTGAGTTTGCCGATAGTCTGCATTACGGTTGTGGTCTTTCCGGATCCGGGAGATGACATCAGGTTAAGAAGGAAAACCCCGTCTTTTCTCAGTCCAGCTCTCAATTTTGCAGCCTCATTATCGTTGCTTTCAAAAACATTTTTTTTAATTTCTATAACCTTGTATTTATCCATTGTCGTACTCCTTAAGCCTTACTAAAGTCCAAGAAAGGTCATAGCAAGTCCGCAGCAGCCTACAATACTGCCGGCAAGGGTATGTCCGAAGCGGCTGAAAAAATTATGCAGCGGAAATCTTTTTAAACCTGCTGTTGCAAATGTTACTACTGTAAGCATTGTTAGCAGGGTTGCTGCACCGAAAACTGAAGTTACTGCAATAATCTGATTGCCTGATACTGAAGATTCCGGAAAAAGGATGAAGGGAATTAGAGGTTCACAAGGCCCGAAGACAAAGATTAGAAAAAGCGTCCAGCTAACTACATTCTTTCGTTTACTGAGACTGCTGTTCTGTCCGACATTCTCAATATGTTCCTTCACAGCTTTTCTTCCTGATATAATCTTTCTAAGTCCCCAAAGCGCATAGGTAAACCCGAAGACAGTCAATGCCCAGGCTGCAAAACCGCCCCGGATTGCTTCAATCGTTTCAAGGCTTAGCATGATTGAACTGATTTTCAGTGCTCCATATGCAACGAGGACTGCTGAAAGGATGTGCCCCAGTCCGCAGATCAGGGTCATGCCGAGCGTTTTCTTAAGAGACCAGTTTCCTGAACTTGAAAAAACAATAAACGGAACGTAATGATCGGGACCTGTCAGAGTATGCAGTACTCCCGCTGTGAATGCTGCAGCCAGCAGCATTGAGAAGGTAATATTCATTTTTCGACTCCTTATTTGACAGATCCAGTCTAATTCCACTTTCTGGTATTGTCAATAAATATTTATCTATTGCGTTCTATTTTGTTTAAATATATTGATTTATTGATTCTTTCATAATATAATTATTTTTTGGTCTTTGGTATGACCAGTACAAGGAGCTTTTTTATGGAGTTTTCAAGACTGTCCTCGCCCTCATTAAAGGATCTTTTCGTAAGAGAAATTGAGAATATGATAATTTCAGGAAAACTAAGTATTGGTGACAGACTTCCCCCTGAGAGAGAACTGGCGGAAAAAATGGGTGTGAGCCGTGCTGTGGTAAATTCAGGACTTACAGAACTGGCAGGCATAGGCTTTGTTGAAATAAAGCCGAGAATCGGAGCATTTGTAGCTGACTACCACAGGCGGGGAACTGTTGAAACTCTGATGGCCATTCTGCGGTACAACGGCGGCAATCTGAAAAAAACTGAAATGAAGTCACTTCTTGAAATCAGACTGGTCTTTGAGACACTTGCACTTGAACTCCTGGTGCCTGCTGTATCAGAATCAGATATAGAGGTATTGACTAAGCTTGCAGACAATTTTGGAAAATCAAAGACACCTGAAAGCTCTGCCGAAACTATATTCATATTCCACCAGGAACTCTGCATTCTTTCGGGCAACACAATGCTGCCGGTTATTTTCTATTCCTTTAAGGAGCTCTCTACAATGCTGTGGGAGAAATACTTTACGCTGCATGGGAATGAGCAGCTTTACAAAAACACCATTGAGCTGGTGAAAAATATAAAAGAAAAGGATTCCGAAGGCGCAGTTAACACTTTTCAGGAATCCCTTAAAAAAACCATTAACGGTATAGTCTCAATATATGATGAATAAAATACTCTGAAGTTACTCAGTAACCAAAACCAACTTCAGAGGTTTCTCCCTCTGTGACCGTAACATCTTCCTTAATTTTCACACTCGAAACAATAAAATTCCCGTCCGAATCAAATTCAGCAAAAACAAGATCGTATATTCCTGCAGAAAGATACGCAAGAATAAAGTCACTACCATCAGCTCCTGGAGATACTGAAGCACTGCTCACTGCCGAACTGAATAACGGATCAGAACTCAATTCGTCAGAAGAATATTCACCGTCTTTATAACTGAATACAACAAGACTGCTGCTGCCGCCGTAGGTGACGTCGCCCTCTATTTTACCTGCTTCATTATCAACAACAAGCCTGATAGTGGGGCTCAGTTTATATAGAGGGTTTTCGGTATCACCGGTATTCTTTACCGATTTTCTGACATCAAAATCTGCGGTAACAGTCACAGAAGAATACAGCGGAACATCAAAGGCTCCGGTAGCCTTGAACCCGGAAGTACTTCCGCTTGGTACAAACAACGGATATTCAGCACTGTCTCCTGCAAGTTTCACATAACAGCCGGGATTGGAAGGAGGACTGTCTCCGGTAGCAGGCGCATCAAGATGAAACCTGAGCTGAGTTATCCGGCCTGAGGGAAATGTAAATTCACCCATCATTTCACTTACACCGTTTGTAAGTGATAAAAGATCATAGGTAACCGGGCCTTCAAAATCAGTAACTTCTATCCACTCATCAGGTTCTTCTATATGATATTCTATCGAATTCACTGTTATAAATACACTTTCAATATCTTCATCCTCAACAGGCGAATCTGTTATATACAGTGATACTGAACCAACGGCTAGTCCGCAGCTTCCAATCAAAATAACAGCTGTTATAAGGGCAGCAAGTTTAAGAATCAAAACTCTGTCTTTCATACATACCTCTAATATTTAAGCTTATCATTTCTGCTTCATAATTTCAAAAAAAAAAGATCTTCCTGCTCGGAAGATCTTTTTAATATTCACATCTCTGTGAAAAAGGAACAAGTCTTTATAATTAAGCCTTTTTTCCCATTTCAGTTTTTCTGAATCTGTCAAGCATAGCTCTTGGTGTAGCAGTTGCTCTTTCGTATCTCGGACACTTTTCGTAGCCTTCGAAACCTGCAAGGTATTTTGCAATATCTTTAAGAGCTTCAAGGTCATATCTTGCCATCATAACGATAGTTTCCATAAGTGGTGAACCGCCGCCGTGAACACCGGCTACAGCCTGTGCGCCTTCGAATGCATCACAAAGCTTGTTTTCCATCATTCTCATAACCCTGTGAGTCTCTTCTGCTGTGTAGGCAGGATTTCTCATGATGTACTTGTTACAGAGTTCTGCAGTTTCAGGATCGTAGAAAGATTCTTCTGTAGGAAGTGATGCAGAAATACCGCCTGTAAGGTCTGCAAGTGTTTCATACTCGTGGTAGATCTTCTGACCAGCAAGCTTTCTACCTGCGTTTGTAAGAACCTCATCCGGAACCCATGAACCGTTAGGAAACTGAACAGCTCTGAGGGCTGCAGCCTGACCCGCTGCAAAAACGAGCTCAGCAGTACCGACGATGTCAGAAATCTTCTCTCTTACGTGGTGCTCTTTTGCAATATCGTTAACATCAGCTACAAGTGCCGCCTGTGCTGCAATAACTTCCGATACAGCAGTCTTACAACCTGTGTATGAATGTCTGTGGAAGTGAGCAAACATCAGTGCAAGGTAACCTGCATACTGAAGAACATCCGGCTGATCAAGACCGTTCATGAAGATTCTGTCTTCAGGTACGAAAGTGTCATCAAAGATTGTTAGTGATTCAACATCACCTACGAGTGCAAAAGGAGCTTCGATATGCTTTCTCTTATGATGCTTTCCTGGAAGAGCCATCAGCTTAACGCCGGGCCAGTCTGCAGGAAGAGCAAATGCACAGGCATATGCTTCATCACCTGATCCCATAAACTTTGTGGGAGTTACAATAATCTCATCAACGTAAGGAGCGTTTGAGTTACAAATCTTTGCACCGCGAACGATCATACCCTTACAGGGCTTTCCGTCAAGACCGATACCGTCTACATTTGTCTCAACAACATGTACAAACTGATCCGGATCCGGCTGCATATGAGCTCTCTTGTACTTTGGATTTCTTGATCCCTTAACATCAGTCTGAGCACAGTTAGCAACAAGGTCGTTCTTCTGTGAGTACTCAAGGTACTTGTTGAATCTCTCGTGGTACTTGGTTCCGCAAGCCTGATCCATATCATATGTTACAACAGCAAGAGCGTTGAGTGCATCTGTCCCCATACATCTCTGTGTACATCCGCCTACTCTGTGACACATAACCCTGGTCATGAGCTGCTTTTTGAAAAGGTCGTCCTGGGTTCTGTGAATGTGAGTCCATCGGCTGATTTTTTCACCTGTAAGGTGTGAAGTCGCAGTACAGAGATCTTCGTAATCAGGATCGTTAGCACAGTCATAAGTCTGCTTCATAACGTATGTTCCGCCGTCAATCCAATCGCCTGATCTGTCTACTTTCTCACCATGTAAATATACATTTGGCTTCATCTTGAGAAGTCGTTCTTTGTACTGTTCATATGTTCCAATACCCATCTAATTTCCTCCGTATTTAAGGTAATTTATTCTGGTTGAAAGGTATGGGAGATATACAACTGCATATCTCCCAATTGCTCTTATTCATCCATGGCAACAGCACTGTTTCAATAGAAACGGAAGGGTTGTGCTGTTATAGACAGATGGTAAGTGTCATTTTTTCTGCTGTCAATCCTGATGTCAATAAATGATATTCCATAATCCAATTCTGATTGTCCCGGATAAATACTGTTATAAATGGAGGCTTTTAAAGGTTTAAAAGCAGATTTTACTGAATTTACATCCAATTTACACTGTTTTTATAGATTTTTGATAAAAAGAATGTATATTCTCTGGATGGCTTGATTAGTCATCAGGAAATGATATGACTATAGAACAGAGAACCTGCTTAAAAAAGGCCATAATAAACTTAAGACTTAAAATCTTCTTCTCAGAGAACGTGGAGAGCAAACGTTTGCTAATGCTTGAAAAACAATATAACGATCTGCTCTTTCTTATGCAGAGCTTATAGCTCCGCTGAAAGTGCAGCTCCCGCACCCGGGTTATGAGTAAAATATCTGAATTATTAATAAGAATGGGAAATATCGAGGCACAGATAATATTCTGCGGCTGAACCATCATGCCAGCTGCATGATATAGTTCTGCAGAAATTTCCTGTTGCTCTGGATATGTAAGGGTCTGATATATAATGCTTCTGATTCCTGAGCCGCTTCTGAAAATAGTGCTTCAGTGAATGGTCCGTCCCCAACCTGGCCGGCTGAAAAAGGGAATGTGTTTTTCTGCTCACTTCAGGGTTAATAAAAGTTTCAGATACCTGAATACCCTTCTCATTCAGAATATACATGCATTCAATATCAGATGAACAATCAAGATACGCCAGTAAAATACAGCCTGCTTCTGCCGGATCCTTACTTTCCAGGCTTTCCGTAATCTCAGAAGCTCTGGATTTTATGCTCTTTATATTATGTGTCAATATTTTCTGTTTGAACTCAACCTTAGTTCTCCAAGCGGTAACCAGCTGATCACCCTGTTCACTGCTTTCATATGGGGAAGGAAGCCGAGAAAGTGGCTTTGAAAAGAAATATCCCTGTATTAGATCAGTTCCCAGCTGCTGACATTCTATTGCATCCTCAAGAGTTTCCACTCCTTCAGAAAGAGAAAGCGCTCCGATATTATGTGTAAGCTCAACCAGAGCTCTGCAGACTTCCCTTTTATGATATTCCTTTGAAACACCATTAACCAGAGAACGGTCAATTTTAATAATATCCGGTTTAATCTTCACGATTCTGTCCAGACCCGAATACCCTGCACCGACATCATCGAGCGCAATCAAAAAACCGTTTTCACGGTAGAAGTTTACAAATTTAATCAGAAGATCGAAATCAGCAACATTGGATTCTATAAGTTCAATAACAATCTGGTTCGGATTAACACCAATCCGATCAACATTAACAAAATGAGATTCCTCAATCAAACCGCTGTCCAGGATGGATGAATCAAAGTTAAGAAACATTGTGTACTCCTCAGAGTACTTCTGCTTTTTAAAAGTGTTTATTGCAGAATAAATGCATTTCATATTCAGGGACAGTTTCTCATTTTCGGTTGATGGAATTGAAAACAGCTGACCTGCAGACAGAAAATCACCCCTGTAATCGGCACGGGAAAGAGCTTCAACGCCTATATATTTCTTTTCCGTTACCGAATAGAGAGGTTGAAAATTTGTAATTATCTTAAGTTCTTCTATTCTGTCCCGTTCAAACAAAGAAGACGGCTTTCTCATAGTAAAATTGCATCCCTGATATTTATCATAAAATAAAAAAGCCGGGCGATCCCGGCCATTGGTTTATTATATCAGAATCAGTACTCGCTGTCTTTATGCACTGCATGACAGGCAGCTGTATGCCCTTTGACAATATCAATCATCTCCGGCTTTTTATGACGGCAGACTTCACGGCCTTCCGGACATCTGGGAAAGAACAGACAGGCATTATCATTCTCAATATAGGAATCCTTGGTCCATTCCTTGATAGGAAGTTCAAGCTTTTCACGGGTAGGATCCGGTTCAGGAACAGCCGCAATCAAAGCTTTTGTATATGGATGCTTTGGATTATGCAGAATCTCTTCTGTCGGGCCCATCTCAACAATTCTACCAAGGTACATTATTGCAATTCTGTCGCAGACATATCTGGCAGTAGCAAGGTCATGTGTAATGTAAATGAAAGATATCTTATATTTATCTCTCATCCGTAAAAGAAGATCCAGAACACCGATACGTACTGATACATCAAGCATGGATACAGGCTCATCTGCTATTATAAAATCAGGTCTGAGCATCAGAACCCTTGCCATACTCACACGCTGAAGCTGACCTCCGCTCATCATTGCCGGAAATTTGTCCCAGAAGGTTTCAACCGGAGTAAGCCCTACTTCTTCAAGAACATTATATATCAGCTGATCCTCTTCTTCCTGAGTCTTACATACATCATGAATTTTCAAAACCATCCGGAGAGTTTCAGATACAGATCTTCTCGGATTAAGGGAGCCGAAAGGATCCTGAAAGATCATCTGTATACTTTTTCTCCGGGCTCTCATTTCAGGCTTTGACAGTGTTGTAAGATCAACTCCATCATGAATTACATTACCGGATGTCGGCTGTATTAGCTGAATAATTGAACGGCTCATTGTTGATTTACCGCAGCCGGACTCTCCAACAAATCCAAGTATTTCACCCTTTCCTACCGAAAAGTTAAGCCCGTCTACCGCCTTGAGTATCTTTCGAGGCTTTTTCGAGAAAATATTCTCTTTTTTCAGCGGGAAATATTTTTTCAGGTCTCTGACCTCAAGTATATTCACAGCGTCGCTCATTTATTCCCTCCGTACAGATGACATCTAACCTGGCTGCCGTCTACATCAATCAATTCAGGTACAGTTTTACGGCAGACAGGCATAGCCTGAGGACATCTGTCCGCAAAGAGACAGCCGTCCGGTTTCTCAAGCAGCTTTGGAGGCGCTCCCGGAATACTCTTAAGCTCCTTCTTCTCACCGGTAATTTTCGGATAGGACTCAATCAAAGCCTTGCTGTAAGGATGCTTCGGCTCCTCATACAGTTTTGCTACTTCAGCATTCTCAACTATATATCCGCCGTACATAACAGCAACCCTGTCACACATCTCAGCAATGACTGCAAGGTCATGTGCTATAAGCAGTGCTGTCAGATTCATCTTTTTTCGAAGATCTGTAAGAAGAGTTAAAAGCTGTCTCTGAACAATAACATCCAAACCGGTGATAGGCTCATCAAGGATCATCAGATCAGGCTCACATATAGCTGCAAGAGCGATCATTACTCTCTGCCTCATACCGCCGCTGAACTCGAAGGGATAGCTGTTTTTACGGTCCGGTGTGATACCGACCATTTCAAGCTGCTTTTTCACCCTCGCATCAACCTCAGACTGGTTTGTAACACCATGCTCCTTCAGAACCTCTGCAATCTGATCACCGATAGTTAAAACAGGATTTAGTGCGTTCTGTGCTTCCTGTCTTACTATCGAAATAGAATTACCGCGCAGCTGACGCATCTTTTCCTTTGAATAAGTTCTTATATCCTCGCCTTTAAACTCAACCGAACCCTGACTTATCCTTCCGGGAGGAGAAACAAAGCCCATCAAAGCCATAGCTGTTGTTGTTTTACCACAGCCCGATTCTCCAATTAATCCGAAGGTTTCACCCTTCTTCAATTCAAAATTAACATTATTTACAGCCCTTGCAGTGCCTTTCTTCATTTCATAGTCAACACAAAGGTCTTTTACTTCAAGTAAGTTCATTCAGGTACCTCACGAATATCCCATTTTCTCTTTATAACCGGGTGTCAGAATATCTGTAACTGAAGTTCCCAGAAAGGAGAAACTGATTATCAAGCCTACAATACATGCAATCGGGGGAAGGACCCACCAGACCGCTCTTGCCATGGCTCCTGACTCAAAACAGAAATGCAGCATTGTTCCCCAGCTTATCTTTGTCGGATCTCCGAGCCCGAGAAAGCTTAAAACTGCTTCGGCATAGATTGTTTCTGTAACCATCAGAACGGCCTGCGCAAACATTACCGGGATAACATTAGGCAGTATTTCACGAAGCATCATGGTCGCATCACCTGCGCCTAGACATCTTGCAGCTTCTACAAAGGGCCGTTCCTTAAGAGAAAGCACCTGCGAGCGTACAAGTCTTGCAGTTGACGGCCAGCTGACAATACTGATTACTATTACAATATTCCATATACTGGCACCCATAACCGCTGCAAGTACAATCATCAGCGGGAGCTGGGGAAGCATCATAAAGAAGTCTACAACCCTCATCAGGATTTCATCTACAACACCGCCTTTGAAGCCTGCAACCATACCTACTATGGTTCCTGTTATAACTGTAATAATTGCTGTTATAAAACCGATTGTAAGTGATATCCGGCTGCCGTAAATAACCTGACTCCAGACATCCCGTGCAAGATCATCCGTTCCAAGCCATGCATTAGCATTGGGACTGAGCAGGATTTTATCAACATCACCCGACTGGTGGGGATCAACAGTTCCAAGAAAGGGAGCGAAAAGCGCCATTACAATAAACAGACTGAAAATTATAAATCCCCAGAGTCCCATTCGATGAGAAAAGAACATTTGAACAAAGTTTCTGGTCTTCTCTAGTTTATAACTTTTAATGTTCATCGCTCATACCTCCGATTCTAACGCGTGGATCAACTCTGCTGTAAAGTAAATCGACTGCAAAGTTCAGTACAACTACTGCAATAGCGAAAACCATAAAACATCCCTGAAGAAGCGGATAATCTCGTTTCATAACCGCGTCATAAAGCAGTCTTCCAAGACCAGGCCATGAAAATACAGTTTCTGCCTCAATAATACCGCCGGTCATAAAGGCTATATTTACACCGGTGATTGTAATGAGCGGAAGGAAGGCATTTCTCAGGGCATGCTTGCTGAGGATAACTTTTTCACGAACGCCCTTCGACCTTGCAGTCATAATAAAGGGCTGACTTAGAACATCCTTCATGGATGATCTTGTGATAATTATATACTGTCCTATATACCATAAAACAATCGAGAAGGATGGAAGAACCATATGCCAGGCAATATCAAGCCACCGCCGTATTCCAGTGTAGCCGGAGGCAGGGGTTTCAATTCCGCCCAGCGGGAAAATCGCAAGATGATATGCAAGCCCCAGCATCAGAAGAATACCGAATGCGAAACTTGGAACCGAATACAGAGTCATCGAGACCCCGACAATCGTCGAGTCTGTCCTCGAACCTCCTTTCCATCCGGCAATTGCACCGAAAATAGTCCCTATCACAACGGCAAGAAACAAGGCCGTCCCAATCAGCATCAGAGTCTGCGGTATTCGTGCAGCAATAACCTCTGATACCGGTTTCTTCTGCCAAAATGAGATTCCCATATCTCCTTTAAGCAGGTTTTTCATATAGTCAACATACTGACCGGGAATAGGTTTATCGAGTCCAAATTTTACTTTCATAGCCTCGATATCTTCAATTGAAACTCTGGGGTCCTTAAACATCAGCCTGACAGGATCTCCAGGCGCCATTCGGAAAATTACAAAATTTACGAATGTAATGACCAGAAGCGTTAGCAAAGATGCCAACAGTTTCCGGAGAATAAACTTCATATTCAAACCGTTTTACCTCTTTAAAGTTGAATTACCCCGGCAAGCACATTCTGCCCGGGCATTGCACATCCTCCTGGATGGGCTGTAAAAACACGCCGAATCTCACGGTTTTCTGTAATGATTTGTTTTCATTCTGTTAATTCCCTCTCATATTTGTTTGCCTAATTAAAGCAATATATGTGCCAAGTCATATTCAGTAAAATAGTCATGGGATAACTGCTTTATTCACCGTTTATAGGGTCAAAAACGCCGATAAAGCCTACATAAATGTAATTTTCACCCTGCTTTTACTACATAAATGTAGTTTTATGGGTATTTTTCATAGATCAAAGATGAATGACTGTATTATAAATGTGCTGAATTGCATAGTCCAGACTGTTATGATTATGATATTTTCATAACAAACATATGATTCACTGATAATTGGATTTTAGTTTATCCATCTGTTAAAATGTTCAGGAAAACAATTACACCCCTTTAAGTCCGAACCGCTTAATTTTGAATGTTCATACAAACAATCCTACACATTCGTAAAAAAAAAACTGTCCGGAAAATTCCGGACAGTTAATATACTTGAAAACATGTCAGGACAGGCCTAGACAAGCCTCTGAGCATTATCAATAATAAAACACTGCAGACCCTCATCAGGAAAATCAGTCTTTATTTTATTCAGGTAAACCATGAAATCATCTTTTTTCTCTTCATCTGTATAGACTATAAAAATAACATTCTCTTCAGGCCATACAGCAGAACCTTCACGGCGTCCGTTGCGCCCCCTGCCGTAGACAGGAGCAATATATGTAAAACGGTCGCCAATTTTACTTGCAGAAAGTGCAGCAATAACATCTTCTTCTATAGCCTGATTTGCAATAACTTCAATTCTTATCATAAGGAACCTCCCTCGTTTGCAAGCATGTCCATGGAATTCTGCTCTTTCTTTTTCTTTTTAAAAAAAGTTCTCTTCTTATTAAAGATTGAATACAGTGCAGGAATAACAAAAAGGGTAAAAATCATGCTGCCTGATAATCCGCCTACAATGGTCTGGGCAATGGCCTGAATAGATTCGGTACCCTCACCTCCAAAGAACGCCAGGGGAACCATTCCAAGGACAGTAGTGAGTGTGGTCATTAGAACAGGCCTCAATCTGCTTCTGGCGGCTTCGTGACAGGCCTCCATCAAAGGAATGCCCTTGTTTCGCAGAAGATTCATATAGTCTACAAGAACAATACCGTTGTTTACTACAATTCCGACCAGAGCAACCATTCCGACTGCCGAGAACATGCTGAATGTCTCACCCATTAAAGTATAAATACCTACTACACCGATTATCATCAGCGGAATGGAGAAGAATATTATAAAGGGATCGACAAATGATTCAAATAAACTTGCCATTACTCCAAAAACAAGGATTACGGCAACTATCAACACAATAATGAGCGGTCCTCCCATTCTTGATATATCTTCAGATTCACCTCCGAAGGAGATTGAGACTCCGTCTGGAACAACATAGGATGAATCAATGTAGTCTTCTACCTGTGCAAGAACCTCAGTCGCTGTTAAACCGCTGGCAATATCCGATGTTACATGTACAACCCTCTTTTCATTTTCACGATCGATATCCTCCGGTCCGACAGTAAGTACAAAAGAGGCAATATTTGACAGAGGTATTTCTTCACCGCTTGATGTCACTATAGTAAGCGATTCCAGATCGGACATGCTGTCGCGATCTGAATCCTGCAGCTGAACCATTACATCAAGCTCTTCACCGTCCTCCCAGAAGGTAACAGGAGATGAACCATCCACCATGTAGTTAACCGCTGAAGCGACTGATGTTACAGTAAGCCCCATTGCTGCAGCTCTATCTTTATCGACTACAATCCGGTATTCAGGAGCTCCGTTTTCAAGAGAAGACACCGGGTCTACAATCTGCGGAAGTTCACGTATCAGATCTCTTATTTCAGTAGCTGTGTTTCCGGCAAGAGTCAGGTCACTTGATATTATTTCAATATCAATAGGATCGCTTGAACCGCCGAAGCGTCTTCCTGAAGAAAACTCGAAAGTCGCATCAGGAACTTCATTGAGATATGGTCTCAACTTCTGTTTTATCGATGTTGGATTATCAATCTGTTCATCGACATCAGGCAGAGTAATTTCAATATTACCCTTATATGAACTTGATGATCCGAAACCGCCGCCTGAACCGGCTGTGACTATAATATTTTCGTAGCCTTCAATCTCTTCTTCAATGATATCTTTCATATCCATAAGAACAGTCTCTGTTCTGTCAATTGAAGTACCTATAGGCATTGTAAGAGATACAGTAACAGAGTCATCAGTATTTGATGAAGGCTGAAAGGCTATTCCCATTGTTGTAAATTTTGCCACCGAGACAATCAGCAGAACCGATACAAAAGTCAGAACAAGAGCTCTGTTTCTAAGTGTGAAATCAAGCGCCTTTGTATATGCATTTTCAACAGCAAGAAATCCCTTCTCGAATGTGTTGTCAAAAGCAATTATAAGCTTATTCTTAAGCGGCTTCTGCTTCTTGGAATATATCTTTATGTAATGACTGCTCAAAGCCGGAACAAGCATAAGCGCTACAAGCAGTGAGGATATAAGTGATATTACTATGGTAAAAATCATATCCTGGAACATCTGACCAAGCATTTCAAGATCATCTTTCCATATTATCATCGGGATAAATACACATATTGTAGTAAGTGTTGATGCAGTAATCGCAGTAACCATCTCTCTTGAACCGAGGATGGCCGAGGGCTTCAGCTTTGCACCCCTTTCCCGGTACTTGTAAATATTTTCCAGAATAACAATCGAATTATCAACTATCATTCCAAGTCCCATTATAAGACCTGTCAATGAAATCATGTTCAGAGTAAGATCAAAGAAATACATTGCCCCAAGGGTAATAAACAGTGACACAGGGATCGAAACACCGATTACCAGGGTAGTTTTTATATTTCTAAGAAACAGCAGCAGAATAATCATGGCCAGAATACCGCCCTGAATAGCGTTCTGGTATACCTGGTTAAGCAGGCTTGAAATCATTGTGGTCTGGTCATACAGAATCTGAAGTTTTACCCCGGTCGGCAGATCCGCGTTTATTGACGGCAGCTCGGCACGTACGGCCTCCGCTATCTGAACAGTATTTGTATCAGTCTCGTTCATTACACGGATCGAAACAGATGATGTACCGTTTATGTATACTCTTCTGCTTGAATCTTCCGTACCCATGTAGACATCAGCAATGTCTTCAAGACGGACAACATTCGATCTGTTGACAGACCCTGTTGAATCCTGGGTTGAAATATTAGTAATGACGGTACGTCTCATATCATCAAGGGTTTCAAAGGTTTCATTAAACCTCAGGGTATATTCCATACCGTCTTTAGTAAGATCGCCAGCACTTAACAGTACATCCTGGTTCGCCAAAGCGGTTCTTACTGATGATAGCGATATTCCGTAGGCCTGAAGCCTGTTCAGTGAGACATCAACCTTCACTTCCTTTGTTTCACCACCACTCACCTCTGCAGAGGCAACTCCGACTATTCGTTCAAGCCGTGGCTGTATTGTGTCCTCTGCAAGGGCCGTCAGTGTGTCGGCAGTTTCATTTCCGGTAACAATCAGCCTGAGTATAGGCATATTGGATGCGCTGAACTTCATAATCTGCGGAGAACCGGACCCGTCCGGAAGAGCGGAAGTGACACGCTCGAGTGAATCACGTATGTCGTTTGTCGCATCATCAAGATCTATATCATATCCAAACTCAAGACTGATCGAACTGCTTCCCTCGCTGGAAGTAGAAGTTATATTTTCAATTCCGCTTACATTCGAAAGCTGCTGCTCAAGGAGCGAGGTTACACTTTCCTCGACCTCCTCAGGGCTGGCTCCCGAATAAGTGGTTCTTATCATAATTACAGGCATGTCCGTATCCGGGAACATTTCAACTGCAAGGCTCGGCACCATGAATACAGCCAGCCCGACAAGTAAAAGTGTTACGACAAGAATAGTAACAGGCCTTTTTACCGATAAATCAGTAATATTCATTTAGCCCTCCCGGCTTTCAAGCTCATTAACCACCCTTACTGCTGTTCCGTCCGTAAGCGATGATGTTCCCTGGGTAATAACAATTTCACCTTCTTCAAGACCGCTGGTAATTTCAGTTCTGGAATCGGAAACCAGCCCTGTCGTTACGACTCTGCGTTCAACGGTGTCGTCATCATTAAGAACAAAAACTACTGTATCTTCGTAATAGGAAGAAAGGGCGGTGTTAAGCACTGAAATACAGTTCGTACTCTCCCGGGTGATCAGCTTCATTGAGGCAAACATTCCGGCCCGTATTCCACTGTCAGGGTTGAGTATTTCAAGCTTAATTTCAAGTGAACGTGAACTTGTATCTACAACAGGATTCAGCTGAACAACCCGTGCCTGAAAAACCCGATCTTCGAAGGCTTCAAATGTTACTTCTGCAGTCAAACCTGTTTTAAGGTAACTTATATATCTTTCAGGTACATAGGTCACAAGCGAAAGATTTGAAAGATCACCGACCTCGGCGATTGAACTGCCTGTACTCACTGTATCACCGACAGTGGCATTAACCGCGGTTACAGTACCGCTTATAGTAGAGACAACACTGCTCTTACTGTAAACAACTCCCGGTGTAGAAGGATCAACAACCGCTATTATATCACCCTTCTTGACATAACTTCCAAGCTGAACTTTCCTCTCAATCAGTTTACCGGAAACATCAGGATAAATATCAACCGATACATCGCTGACTACATCTCCGTTCACACGTATGAACTGGTTAACATCTCCAAGTTCGGAAACCTCAGCCTCAACTGCAACGGTTGCAGCTGCGGCATTTGAAGAACTGCCTCCAAATGCGGCAGGCATTCCGGACGCAGCACCGCCTGAAGCTCCCGGCATTCCTCCCGGGGGTCCGCCGGCACTGCTTCCTGAGCCGCCTAATGTATAAATGATTCCGCCGAATCCGGCGGCTATTATCAACAGAAGAACAATCTGTATTATCCTCTCTGCAACATTCTTAGCCATAAATTTCTCCTTATCCAGCTAACTGGTTACTTTAGATATTCTATAGAATCAAGACCAAGCGCACCGCTCAGGCTTATAAGATCTGCAAGGTATTCATATCTGCTTTCGATAAGGTTCTGCTGAGCTGTAAGCAGATCCTGCTGGGAATCATCAAGTGTAATTCGATCTGTGGTTCCTCGCTCGAAACTTCTTGCTGTCATATCGTATGATTTCTGTGCAAGCTCCAGATTCAGTTTGGATAACTCAACATTTTCCTTATCAGTATTAATTGAATCGATAAGATTTAAAACTTCAAGCTCAGCCTCCTGAACAAGACTGCTCAAAGCAAGTTCAGCCTGACTTATTGAATCCTTAATCTCTTCTATATTAACCTTTGTTGATGAACCCGGAATAAAATCATCAAGTCCGAGGCTTACACCCAGACTTACAGAGGTGCTTCCGCCGTAACTGCGGCTGCTCCATGTATCACCGGAAAACGGATCAGAAACGGCATCACTCCATGAAGCTGATAATGAAAAGGTCGGCGAAAATCCGTTAGCATTTGCAAGCTTTAAATTACTGTTCAGAACTTCAAGGTTTTTCTGATTGGTCCTTATATCTGTCCGGTTCATAAGATATTCGCTTATAAGAGCTTCAGAATCGGGAACAATATCTTCAAACTCAAGACTTCCGGAAAGTTTTACATCTTCCTGTGGATCAAGGCCCAGAACAAGCAAAAACTCCTTCAACCGGTTATTGTAACTTGAAACCAGGGAACTGTATGAGGGCTTAAGGTTTTCAACATTTACACGAGCCTGCAGAACCTGGAGCTCAGAAGCCATCCCGCTGTTATATTTTGCAGTTGTCTGTTCAAACTGCTTTTTAGCCAGTTCAATGTTGTTTTTTTCAATTTCAAGATTGCTCTCAGCTGTCAATAGATAATAGAATTCTGTTTCAACACTCATTATCAGGCTGATCCTTGCACTTTCAAAACTTATCTCTTCTTTTTCGACTGCAAGCTGCAGCTGCAAAATGGTTTGAGCAATTCCCGGGTTTAGAGAATAACTTAATGAAAAACCCGGGGTTAAGGTGGTTGATAAACTCTCTGATGCCGCATTACCGGCCAGTCTGAGTGATGCGGTAAGCGCAGGCAGGTAATTATTCCAGCTGTATCTTTCAGCTCTTTTTGAGCTTTCAAGTGATATTGATGCATCAATCAAATCGGCATTGTTCTCAAGCGCGAGGGTCAGTGATTCTTCTATTGAAATAGTTCTCTCCTCTGCCGAGACCGTTTGAATGAAAAATACACAAAATAAAATGAGTCCAGTTAAAAGACTTCTTTTCATCTTATACTCCTGTAAATCGGTCTGTATATAATCTATTACCTGCTTAATTTTATGCGGTTAATGGTAGGTAAAACAAATGTTAAATATGTAAAATTGTATAAATTCAAAAAATGCGACCTCCAAGGCCGCATTTTTCTAATAGATATTCATTTTTACTGGAATACAGACTATTCAGGAATTGAAATACCGGTACCCCATGCATAATCACGTTTTTCATAATTCATAATTATTGATGTCTCGGTTTTTGTTATTCCGTCAATTTTAACCAGTCTGTTATAAATAAGGTCGTTGAGAGCATTCATTGATTTCACATTAAATTCAGTGACAATATCTACACTGCCAGTCGCTTTTGCGATATACCAGATTTCTTCAATTTTCCCCAGCTCACTTATTACATTTTCAATTTTTATTGGATCAACCTGCAGTTTGAAACTACCTACTATCTCATAACCTATCTTATGAGGGTCAGCAACCGCAACTATCTGAATCACATCTTCTTCAAGAAGTTTTCCAAGCCTGTTACGGATAGTAGTCTCAGAAACACCGAGAATCTTACTCATGGTTTTACTTTTCATTCTGCCGTCTTTCTGCAGAAGCTTGATAATCTCGGTATCAAGTTTGTCAATCTTCATTATGATATCCCCTTTGTCTGTACGGTGCTTTATTATACAACTCAGAATTCTATATTTCAATAGAATTATGCTATAATAACGGATAGTTCAAATTTTATTACATTCTTTTAACTTTTATGGAGGTTTCATTTGAAAAAAATAGCATTTTTCGGATTTACAGGTGAGCTTATGTGTTTCGCTCATATTCTTTTCAATGCGGAACAAATGCTTTCGGAAGGATATGAAGTAAAGATTATAATCGAAGGGCGCTCAACATCTCTGCTCCCGGCCCTGGATTCTGAGAGCAACCCTTTTCTTAAAATTTACAGCAGGCTTAAAGAAAATACAGAACTGATTTCAGTGTGTCAGGCATGTGCAAACAAGATGGGAACTCTGGAATATGCAAAACAGCACGGTTATACTCTGGAATCTTCACTGTACGGCCACCCTTCAATCCTGGATTACCAGAATAAGGGATATGAAATTATAACCGTGTAGATTCCGGTTGACATAAAGAGGAATACGTTTTACCTTATTAGTGTACTATATGTTTAGTACACTAATTTTTTTTGAATATTTTTTGTGATATACTGTGTTTAATAATTGAAAGTAAATATTCAGGAAGGTAAAAAATGAAAAACACTATTTCTCTTTGGTTCAGCATTTTCACATCTCCGGAATCAGGTTTCAGTAAAGTTAATGATAAAACTAAAATTCTGCTTCCGGTATTCATCATTATTATTTTTGCACTTATTGTATCTACCCTGCTTATCCCGATACTAAACAGTAAAGCCTATTCAGATGCTATGGTAAGAGTTCAGCTCAAGGTTCTTGAGGAGCGCGGCGGTGTTATGAGCGACTCACAGAAAGAACAGGTAAGCCAAAGCCTCAACTCTCCCGCAACTAAAACTATCAGCCTGATATCAACAACGATTGGAGGTTCAATAGCTTACCTGCTTACCATACTTTTAACAGTGGTGCTTTTAAAAATTCTTACACTTATTTTCAGAGAAAAACCTAAATTCGGTCACCTGTTTAAAATCATAGTCTTTGTATCAGTGATCAGCATTGCTCAGATGCTGATCAAGAATATCATCACTCTTGTAACTGACTATGAAAGGGTTCTTGCCGGAGTAATGACAACCGCCGATCTTCAATATGCATTGAGCTCACAGATAAGCCTTGCAGTGCTCTTTTCTCCCGGGAAAACAGGAACCGCACTCATATATCTTGTTGATACACTGACGGATATTTTTAACTGGCTTTACTACGGATTTGTATATGCAGGCTTAAGATATTCCTGCGGAATTGAACATCGAAAAACCCTGCCGATTACCATCATTATGGCGGTTCTGCTCATTGCGGTAGGTCTGGCTTTAACAAGCCTGTTTTAAAGGTAAACAATGAAAAAAATATTAATTCTTTTATCGTTATTTATTCTAACTCTCCCGGTATATTCAGAAACCGGAGATTTCCAGACTCAGACTGATATTTTGGAAAATATACCCGGACTATCTGCATTTCTGAAAGCTATGGTGAAAAATCATCCAGCCTATGCTGCCAACCAGGAATATTTAAACCGATCTGACTTTGAATATAAAAACTCAAAATCTTCTGTATTTCCTGAGCTGAATTTTAATCTGACAGGCGGTGGAAGCGACAACTTTAACACCCGCTACGCTGAAGGCATAGAAATCAAAAATAATTATACCTACTATGCAGGCCCTGAAATCAGCTTCTCTCAGCTCCTGCCCAGCTCAGGAACACTCAGCGGCTCTGTATCAGATTCGATATCATATAGCGGTATAGAAGAATCAACCTATCCATCCTATCCTCAATCTGACGGTGAATATATAAACTCACTGGATTTGGGACTGAGTTTCACCCAGCCGCTCACAACCGATAATATCTATAAGGCATCAGAAACACTTGTCTCAAACAGCTTTAAGATATCTGAAGCCGGATACCTTAATAACCGGAATCTGCTTGTCATCAAGGCTGCAAATGACTACCTGAATCAGTCTATTACCGGATACCAGGTTACTCTTATAAAAAGCAGACTGGAAGGATACAGGGAGGAGTACAGAAAAATAGAACGGGAGTTTGAACTCGGCTATTGGACAAAATCTCAACTAAACTCTGCGAAAGCCGCAATGCTCCAGTCAGAGACCGACCTGCTTAAAGCAGAAAGAAGTCGGAATCTTATTCGACAGCAGATTTTAAACCTCTACGGCATTGAGTCCTCAGATAAGGTTCTTGATCAAATCAGTTTACTTGAAATAAACGATTCTGAAATAGCCCTTCTTGAAAAGAATCTACATGAATCATCACCGGATATAAAAGTCGCAAAGCTGACCTATTCATCCGCAGAATCAAATACTGTATTGGAGAAAAAAGACAGGCATTTCAATCTAAATGCTTCAGCAGAATACTCAGTAGATAACGGTATTGACAATGACTACGCAGCTGATACTCTGAGTTTCACACTTTCCATGTCTGCACCTCCAATAAGAAAATGGAACAGTTCCGGCCAGAAGGCAGCAGAATCAGAGGCCGAAAGGGCCGGCTATCTGCTTGATGAACAAATTAAATCCACAATAGCTGAATTCCAGGCCCTGACCGACAGCATCAGGGTAAACGTTAGACTTGATGAAATCTATATTCTGCAGGTAGAGACAGCTGAATTTGAACTGGAAAAAACAGAGGCGGAATTCAGTCTGGGCACAGCGACAAGAAAAGAATTATTTGAAACACAGATAAACCTTGAGAACGCGAAGCTCTCGGTATTCAGCAATCGTGCTGAAATTATCAAAACGATGCTGGAAATTTATAAAATATCAGGCCTCGATCTGCTTGAAATGCTGGAACCTGACATGGAGAAAAACTAATGAAAAAGAAGGTCATAATAATTGCAGCATCAGTTATTCTTGCTGCAATAATAACCCTGAGCATTATTAAGAAGAACACTGCCAGGCTTCCTGAGGTACAAACCGCGGTTGTTGAAACTGCGGATTTTCTCAGAGAAGTAACCGCTAACGGAGAAATCTCATCAAAACATCATAAACAGCTGTTCTCGGCGGTTACTGCCGCTGTGGAACAGGTTTATTTTGAAGAAGGAGACCATATTCTGGCTGAAGAAATTCTGCTCAGTCTTGATAGGGAAAGCCTTGAGAATAATCTTGTAATCTCTGAAAATACTCTTGCAAACGCAAGAATGTCTGTCAGAGGGGAACTTCTTTCACTTCGCTCCTCCTACTCTTCAGCTTTAACCGGGAGGGATCAGGCAAAACGTGATTATGAGCGTTCTTCTGAGCTGCATAAGATAGGGTCAATCAGTGATGAAGCCTTCCGTATGGCAGAAGAAAAACTGTTTGTTGCCGAGCAGGCTCTTGATTCTGCCAGACAGCGCGTCAATTTTCGGGAAGGCAGACCACTTGCGGACATGAGGGAAAACTTTTTCAGAAGTGATGAGGCAATAGTGAACGATTCTCCCGAAGTCAGAAAAGCCACGATTGATTATCAGAACATCAGCGAAAACCTTAAATATTACAGGATAAAAGCTGAAATTGACGGAACAATCACCACTCTTGCGGTTGAAGACAGCAGTGTTGTTGAACCCGGTTCTGTGTTCGCAGTAATTCATGATCTCAACCTGCTTGTAGTAAAAGCGCTGGTAGATGAAGTAGATCTGTCTTACATCAGAACCGGTCAGGATGTGACTGTCACCTCCGATTCCTTCATTGGAAGTGAAATAAAAGGACGTGTAAGCCGTATTGCTCCCATTATAAAAAATATTGACAACACCAGAGTCTGCGAGGTTGAAGTTGAACTTCTTGAAAACCCGGATAATATAGCAAGAATAGGTGCAAGTGCGTCAATTTTTATTACTGTAGAAAAAAAGGATAATGCTGTTTCAATACCGATTGATGCTTTTTTCATGGATAAAGGACAGAGTTACGCAGCCCTCCTCGTTGCAGAATATGAAGGTTCTGATGTGTATAAGGTAGAAAAAAGAGAAGTCACAACAGGCATACTTGATATAGAAACAGTTGAAATAATTTCAGGACTAAACAGCGGTGATATCATTATCAGCGGAGCAGATGCGGCTAATTATCTGGATATGGAAGTTAAGCAGGCTGCTCCGGAGAAAAAAGACGGGGTTTAGAAATTGGAAATTATAAGACTTGAAAGTATCGAGAAAACCTATTCGATGGGATTGATGAATGTTCATGCCCTGAAAGATATAAATCTCATAATTAACGAGCATGAGTTCGTATGCATAATGGGAGCCTCCGGTTCAGGAAAATCCACTCTTATGAATATAATAGGCTGCCTTGACCGGCCGAATTCCGGCGATTATTTTCTTAACGGCAGCAATGTATCAAAACTCAGTGACAATGAACTTGCAGAGGTCAGGAACCGAAGAATCGGTTTTGTATTTCAGACATTTAATCTGCTGCCAAGAATATCTGCAAGAAGAAATGTTGAACTTCCCCTGATATATTCCGGCTACTCTGCTGCAGAGCGAAAAGCAAAGGCAGATGAGGCGCTGGAACGCGTCGGGCTGTCAGACCGTGCGTCACATAAACCGAATGAGCTGTCAGGCGGACAGCGGCAACGGGTCGCAATAGCCCGGGCTCTTGTAAACAGCCCGGACATAATATTTGCCGATGAACCCACCGGAAATCTTGACTCAAAAACCGGACTGTCCATCATGGCCCTGTTTCAGAATCTTCATGCCGAAGGGGCAACGATTGTTATGGTTACCCATGAAATGGATATCGCGATGCACGGGGATAGAATTATCAGATTAAGCGATGGAAGTATACAGGCTGATGAAGCAATAAAGAATCCCAGCAATGCTCTTGCCAGTCTGAACAGCATGCCGGACACAGAGAACTCCGAACTGAGCCACGTAATCGACAGTCATTCCCGGAGCCGCGAATCATGAAATTTACCGAAGGGCTTCGTGAATCAATCGGAGTAATCGGCGGAAATAAGGTTCGATCATTTCTCACAATTCTTGGAATTAATTTCGGAGTCGGCTGTCTGATTGCAATATCGGTAGTAGGTCTTGCATTCCGGAATTCCATAGAAAACGAGATTGGACGCTATGGCTCAACTATGCTATGGGTTCAGCCCGATTCCCGATCATATGCAAACGGTGAAAGAAGAGTCCTGCTGGACCGTAAAGATATCAATTATTTTCTGCAGGCACTGCCTGGTTTACAGAATTCCGGCTCTATTTTTGACCAAAGATTTACGGCCTCTTACCGGGGAGAAAACTATACAACCATGGTCTACGGTTCATCACCGGGATACTTCGATATCTTTGATATTAAAATCTCTGACGGAAGACTTTTTATTCAGCAGGATCTTGAACTCAGACGTCCGGTCTGTATTCTTCGTCCGGACATAGCCGCAAAACTGTTCAACTCTGAACAGCCTCTTGGAAAGCAGGTCAGAATCGGAAATAGAAATTACACAGTTATCGGAATCACAGAAAGAGTAAGCAATAATTTTTTAAGTGACGGTTCTGATGACAACACTATTTTCGTACCGGAAAACTTCATCTCCTCTAAAATATGGGGAGGAATCAACATAAAGTACTGGGTATACCTGTTAAAATTCAAAACCATTGATGATGTAAATATTGCCGAACAAAGAATTTCAAACTATCTCAATAAAAAGTATGGAGATCTTCGCGGCAATCCGAGGTTTCGAATAGAGAGACTCGACAGCTATGTGGATATGGCTGATAACATTCTCAATATCATTTCTACTCTTATTCTTGTCATAGCATCAATATCACTGGTAGTCGGCGGTCTTGGAATTATGAATATAATGCTGGTTGCGGTTACTGAACGTACCAGAGAAATAGGTATCAGAATGGCTGTCGGGGCTACAAGAACTGATATAATCATTCAGTTCATTATTGAGGCTATAGTTCTCTGTCTTATCGGCGGAGGAACCGGTGTAATATTCGGTATCAGCCTCTCAGCAATTGCATGTTCTGTTCTTGAATGGAAATTCGCTTTGCCCGCAGTCATGGTAGCCGGGGCCCTGGGAATATCCAGTATTATCGGCATAATCTTCGGAATTTACCCCGCATGGAAGGCTTCTAGACTGATGCCGGTTGAGGCCCTGAGGTCAGAGTACTGATATGAAAATAAAGAAAGTTAATAATAAAGCAGCTTTCAGAGAGATTTTATATGAAGCCTTCTCAGCTGTAGTATCAAATAAATCCCGTTCTTTCCTTACCCTGCTTGGAATAATAATAGGAATAGCCTCTGTTGTAACCGTGCTTGCTGCGGGAGCGGGAGGAAGAAGCATTGTAATGAACGAGTTCGAAGGTCTTACACCTACAGCCCTGTCTGTCGGTGTAAACTGGCAGACATACAGCTTTAACAGATCATTTAAAACCGAAGCATTGACTGCAAGGGATATAGACGATCTGGAAAAGTATGCAGAACATGTAACGGCAATAGCCCCGCTTCAGCAGGTGCGATCTGTAATCAAGGTTAATGATATTGTAAAGCAGCTAACTGTAACAGGAACAACAGATGCCTACATCGAGTATGTTGATTTCAGTCTTTATTCAGGTCGAGTCATCACTGATGATGAGGTTAAATACCAGGCAAAGGTTGTAATGATTGGCTACTCTATTAAGGAGGAATTCTTTCAGGGAAGAGACCCTATCGGTGAATACATATATGCTCTGGGTACACCGCTGAAAATAGTAGGAGTCTTAGCCAAAAAAGAGAAAACCGGTACTATGTCGCTATCAGACCCCGATCAGACCTTTAATAATGCTCTTGTAGTTCCGGTCTCGCTGTTTAAGAGGGTGTTCGGTGGGGATGGAAAATACTGGAATGTTATGGCAAAAGCCACTTCAATAGAAGATATACCTGCAGCCAGAAAAGAGATTTTGCGGGTGCTTGCTAAAAATCATGGTAAATGGGAAAGCCGTTTTGATAAGTTTGCAGTTACGTCAATGAAAGAGCAGCTTGAAATGATAAATAACGTAATATCTGCAATTACAACCGGTGTGGCAGTACTTGCCGGAATAGCTCTGCTGGTGGCAGCTATAGGAATCATGAATATAATGCTGGTATCAGTAAAAGAAAGAACCCGAGAAATTGGAATCAGAAAGGCGTTGGGCGCAAGGCAGGCAGATATAAGGCTTCAGTTTCTGATTGAAACTCTTATTCTTTGCGGCGGCGGAGGCCTGGGCGGACTTGGCATAGCGGCCCTGGCCTCAGTCATAATTGGAAAAGCCGCTGCATGGCCGGTAATAATAAATCCGGTAACTGCTGTAACAGCAGTAATGCTTTCAATAATTACCGGCCTGCTTTCAGGTTTTTATCCTGCGGCAAGAGCGGCAAAACTTATACCGCATGAAGCCCTGAGGTATGAATAGTTACCTCAGGGAAGAAAGTCACAAATATCGTAGTAGGTCTCAGGTCTGCGGTCTCTGAAAAACTGCCAGCCGTCGCGTACCTCACGTATTTGCTCCAGATCAAGATCTGCAGTAACAATTTCATCACTGTCCTCGCTTCCTTTAACAAGAAGTTTTCCTCTGGGATCTACAAAATAGCTTGAACCGTAGAATTTACCAATTTCCCAGGGTTTCTCGACACCCACACGGTTATTGGCACCGATAAAAACACCGTTGGCAACAGCCTGAGCCGGCTGTTCAAGCTCCCAGAGATACTGAGATTTTCCGCTGACAGTGGCTGACGGGTTAAAAAGTATCTCCGCACCGTTCAGTGCAAGAATTCTGGCACATTCGGGGAAGTGCCTGTCATAACAGATGAAAATTCCAATTTTAGCATAAGCTGTTTCAAAAACAGGAAAACCTGCATTTCCCGGTTTAAAGTAGAATTTCTCCCAGAATCCGGGCCATGTATGCGGAATATGGATTTTCTGGAATTTACCCAGAAACTTTCCGTCGGCATCAATAACGGCTGCAGTATTATAATAGACGCCTTCCAGAGTCTTTTCATACACAGGCAGAATCAGGACCATTTTGTATTTTTTCGCATACTCCGAAAGTCTTTCGGTAGTCGGTCCGGGAACAGTCTCTGCAGTAGCATACCACTTGATATCCTGCTCGGCACAGAAATAAGGTCCCCAGAAAACTTCCTGCAGACAAAGAATCTGCACCCCCTGTTTGCCGGCCTGTTCAATTAATGGAATGTGTTTAGCAATCATAGCCTCCTTGATTTCGGCTACACTGCCTGTATCAAGAGCATTTGAGGCCTGAATATGTCCGCATTTTACGATTCTTTCCATAAATCATCCTCCTGTATAAAAGTGTGAAACGCAATAGTTCATTTGTCAACAATTTTCACAGAATGTATCTTCTTGTAGAATTTTTTTGGGTTATATATTAAATTATATTTAATGAGTAAAGACCCTCAACAGAAAAAGATTGAACTGCTTGAAAATGAAATCGCAGAGCTTAAAGAAAAAATAAAAGCCGGTAATCTTGAATTTAAAAATATCGCTGACAGCAGCCGAAAAAACTTCCTTGATGATGTCATTAAAGAATCATTGAAGGAATCTGAACGCGAAAAAGAACAAATTCTAAACAGTCTTGTTGAGAGGGTCAGCTATCTTGATCTGGACTACAACATTAAATGGATAAATAAAGCCGGCCTGAAGGCAGTTCCTGACAATAAAAGAATTGAAGACATTATTGGTAATCCCTGCTATCAGGTTTATCATAATACCGATAACCCCTGTGAAGGTTGTCCTGTAACAGGAACAATTAAAACAGGCTGGCCCTGGAAAGAAGAGATTTCCAATGGTAAAGGTGAAACCTTTCTAATGTCCTCTCAGCCTGTTCTTGATGAAAACGGTAAAATCAAAGGCGTTATCGAAGTAATGCTGGATATCTCAATGAGAAAAGAGATGGAAAATGCGCTTGAGAGGAGTCAGAAACGCTCAAAAGCGCTTCTAAACGCCATTCCTGATCTGCTTGTTGTTTTCAATGATAAGGGCCTGTTTATAGACTACCATGAATCAACTGAATTCGAACTCTTTCAAAGCGAAAGCGCTGTTGAAGGCCGTCATCTTACTGAAATAATGCCTGAACATCTTGCCAGCACCATAATTAAAAATACAGGTACGCTTCATAATGAAGGCTCAGTTCGAACTTTCGAATATAATCATGCATCAACAGGTGAAAATAAATATTTCGAATGCAAGGTTGTTAAATCCGGTATTCACGAGAATGCCTGTATTATAAGAGACATAAGCTCAAGAAAAAGTAAGGAAAATGACTACTATTTTAAAAGTTTCCACGATGTACTGACCGGACTCTATAACCGGGCTTATTTCGATGAGGAACTTAAGCGGCTCGAACTTAACAGAAACGCAATTCCCACCAGTGTCCTGATTGTTGATGTTAACAGTCTTAAACTGACTAATGATGCATTCGGACACGCTTTCGGCGATCAGCTTCTTAAAAAGGTATCTGAAATACTTGCAGCGAACTGCCGGAAAAGCGATGTAATAGCAAGAACCGGAGGTGATGAGTTTGCAATTCTTCTTCCCGGGAGTACCCTTTCCAGAGCTGAAAAACTAGCCTCAAATATAATTACCGCCTGTAATGAAAGTGTGTATGACGATATTTTTTCAAGACCCAGTGTATCCATAGGCTGTGCAACCAAAGTATCACAGGAAGAATCTCTAATTGATGCTGTACATAAGGCCGATGAGCTTATGTACAAAATGAAGCTTCAGAACCGCGGAAAACATCTTGAACAGCTTTTTGCCGATATTATAGAAACGGCTCAAACCCGCGGATTTGAAACTCACAGACACATTTCTAACCTAATTACCATCAATAAGCTTTTCTCTAAAAAATTAAATCTATCCGCAACCACAGCTGAAAAACTAAATAATCTCGCAAAGCTGCATGATATTGGAAAAATCAGAATACCATCAAAAATTCTCACAAAAGACGGAATGCTCAATGATGAAGAATACAACACGATTAAACAGCACAGTATTATCGGCTACAGAATTGTAAAAGCTATTCCGGAGTTTTCATCAATAGCAGAACTGATACTCTACCATCATGAATGCTGGGACGGAAGCGGATATCCGTCGGGTCTTAAAGAAAAAAATATTCCGATTGAATCGAGAATATTTTCAATTCTTGACAGCTTCGATTCGATGACACACGATACGCCTTATAAAAAAGGTAAAAGCTTTGATGAGGCTATTGAAGAAATTCATAAATACAGCGGAAGACAATATGACCCTGAAATTGCCAGGAGCTTTACTGACTTCCTGAAAGAGGAAAACCTTGAATCAATACTCAGTTGATACTTCAAAATATAATATCCCCAAAGGCTGTATAGACTCTCATTTTCATCTTTTCCATATGAAAAACCGGGGAATGCAGGAGACAGGAATCATTGACTACTGCTTCAGCAATGGGCTTGACTATGCTCTTGATATAGGAATTAACCGCGAAAACTTTGCATTACGGGCTGAAACAGCAAGTAAACTTCCGTATCTGTTTACTGCACACGGTTATTATCCTTCGGAGTGCGTAAATCCTGAAATTGACTCGGATATAGAATACCTTAAGGAAATACTGCTTCAGGATAAAAAAGCTGTTGCGCTGGGTGAAATTGGACTAGATTATTTCAGAATGCAGGGAACAAGGGAACTTCAAATTTCTCTTCTTAAAAAGCAGCTGGAACTGGCTGATGAGCTTTCACTTCCTGTAGTAATTCATTCAAGGGATGCGGAAGAGGATACCCTTTCTGTTATTGCATCAAACAGTCCGAAAAAAAAGGGTATTATTCACTGTTTTTCCTACAGCGACGAAACTGCCCTTAAGTTTTGCGAGCTTGGTTACCATATTTCCTTTGCCGGTAATGTTACATATAAGAATGCTGAAATTATCCAGAATGCTGCAAAGTCAGTCCCTCTGGACAGTCTTCTAATAGAAACCGATGCACCCTTTTTATCACCTCAGAAGGTAAGAGCAAAGCCCAATCACCCTGGTTTTATCGGTTATACATACGATTATATTGCTGAACTTCGCCAGATACCGCTGGAAGAACTGGTTTTATCAGTAAGAATGAATTTTTTAAAACTGTTTAATCTTCAAGAATTATAAACTCTACCCTCCTGTTTTTTGCCCGGCCTTCTTCAGTTCCGTTATCGCCAACAGGTTCATCACCACCGGCTCCCTTGTATATAAATAATGCAGGAGGAAAACCGTTTCCAACAAGAATATTAATTACAGTTTCAGCTCTCTTCTCTGAAAGCTCATACTGGCTTGCTTTTGTACCCACATCGGCAGTGTGACCGACAACCATAATCTTCGACGGATCGATATCGCGCAGAATTTCTGCTATCCTGTCTATTCTGCTTATTTCTTCCGGCAGGATTTCCGGTGAGTCGGGGACAAAATGAATATCCTGAAGACTTATTGATATTCCTTCCTGTTTTTCGGTAACTTCTACATCCTGCAAATCACGTTCTTCAATGAGCTCCGAAACGTTTCTAACAACATCCTCTCTATCCATACCGACAACATCATTATACCAGGTCAGAATAAAGCCCGAATGTTCAAGTCTGGTTCCATCTGTATACTGATACTGTTCATCCAGCATATCACGGATAAATATTGAGGAACTGTCTCTGGTATCAATCATTATCGTTACCATATGTCTTCCTGAAATCTGTTTAAGATTATCATCAGACATGTAGGAATCACCTTTTTTATATCTCATTGCATACTGTGCATTTATGATATGCTTTTCACCAAGAGAAGTATTCTGAATACCAGCATAGCTGTATTCACAATAAAATTTTACTGCTGTAAGCCTGCCGTTATTCAATGGATCTACTATTCTTTCTCCGAAATCCCGCCACTTGTCACCTGGGGTAACAGGTTTTACACTGAAAACCGGAAAACTCCTCAGAACCGGGACTGTCTGCTCGTACTCAACAGTATAATGTCCTGCAGAATCAATCTGGATTTCACAATATTCATCCCGCTCGATTAGATTAGAAATAGTTCGTGTATCCTGGATAGAATCCTGAAAAACCAGAAAACTGCCGGCGTACTGGGACTTGCCTTCTTTGTGCCACATATAATCAAGAACACTTCTTGACTCATTATAAGTAAGACCCTGATACTGCCCGTTAACGGTGACTCTGATATTTGATCGTTCGGTTATCTTCAGACGGCTGGCGCTGCTGAAACTGAATATATAACCTTCAGAATTCTCCGATTCCGCATGCAGTAAGGTTACTGAAATAACGAAAGTAAAGAGAAGAAATATTTTGGATATAGATTTAACTTTATTCATAATCAAAAAAAAGGACTGACATATCTCAGTCAGTCCCATATATCTCTATAAAATGAATCTCCGGTCTACCAAGTATCAGAAATATCATCAACATCTCTGTTGTTTTCACTGAAAAGGTCTGTTGTAGCTCTAAGGTCATCAAAATAAATGTAGTATGAACCGTAGGTCTCTTCTACATTACAATCAACCTTGAAACCAAGAATCTCAATACCCATCTTATTAACATAATGATAATCTTTCTGGGTTATATTTGTCGGTACTGCAACGGTCATTTTTTTCCAGCCGCTGAAATTCAGTTTACCCATGGTAATTTCAGCTCTCTGTCCAAAATGATCTTTAATTAAAAGTTTCAGAACATGATCAGTATTTCTTCCGATTACCCATACTGAAACTGTTTTACAGATTCCTTCTACAGGAAGCGGATTGGCAGGCATTATTGCAAAAGAGGTTACTGATCTTTTGTAGAAATTAACCCTTGCACCAAGAACATAATCATCGGGGGTGCTAATTCCAAGTTCTTCCTCTTCAGGAATTGGTTCCTTATCAATGGGTCCGCCGGTAATCTTTCTGATAGCAGAAATACCGGAATCTCTCGGCATTGTAGTTCTCCAGAAGCCTGCATCCTCAAACTTTGAGATTGAGACTTCCTTCAGTTCCTGCTGTGCAGTATCAACACCAATCTGTGTGGGATCAGGATCCCCCACTGCCCTGTTTGCTGCCTGAGCAGAAACCATTGAAGCTGCTGCAACAGTCAGCACTATAAAAAAAACAAGTATTTTATTCATTCGAGTCATCATCATTCATTACCCCACATTTCATCGATCTTGTCAGGCCATGTCAGAGTGTCTCCGTCAAACCTTGATTCGAATACGTCTGTAAGAATCTTGAGATGATCGATATAAATATAGAAATCATCAACAGCTTCATAAGGCATGGTCCAGATAACCATTTTTTCAAATGTAAGCTGTTTATAATATGGAATATAAACGGCAGACTGCGGTACATAAGCTGGAATACTTACCGCAAGGTTTTTCCATCCGCTGTACTTAAGGTTTCCTACAGGAAGAACCCAGTTCACTCCGTTATAATCCATCAGATGCAGTTCTATATTATAATCATACATTGAACCCCATACCCAGCAGTCGAATTTCTGAACTCGACCCTTGAGTGCTATAGGATTATGCTGCCATTCGCCTGCCGGATCGCCGGTAATAGGCACAATCTCAAGATAATTATATCCTTTCCGATCAAATTTGGCATTTATACCAAGAACTTCGTAATCCTTTCCTTCCAGATTGTATCCCCACAGAGCTTCAGGCCAGTTTTTAGCATAAATCTGCTTGGGATAACCCTCTGTTACAAACTTACTCGCTGTAACAACCCAGTCGCTGGTTCTATCTTCAGGATCGAAGCTTTCGATAACCCATGAGACCAGATTCTCGGTTGATTCATCTGCGAACGCATTCGAAGGAATAACGAAGGCAATGGCGAGTAAAATGCACAGGAATAGGAAGCTACCTCGTTTCATCATTTTTACTCCTTAATGTAGTAACAAAAGTCACAGAATCCAAGACAATTTGAATTATATTTCTTACAAATATGTTTGTCAAATCTTTTTCTTTTTCGGGTCTTTTCAGTATAAAATAAAATCCGCATATATTTTTTTTGAATTTTCAGCGTCTTTTGCCGAAAATTCACGGATTCCATAGCTGAGAACCGTCAAAGGAGTCAGTTCCACCGAACCTTTTACCTGGAAACCGGAATTCGACCAGATAAGCGTGTTCGCAGACAGAATATCCTCAGTCCCGGCCCCCTCTTCTCCTGCAAGTATATCAGGATTGTATGGACCGGCAAATACTGCAGCAGAAAAAATGTCATGGTTCACAATTTTTTCATTGAATTTCTTTACAACATTTTTATCATCAATATTGGTAAATTTTATTATATCCTTCTCCACAGCAGGATTAATCGAATCAAATCCCTTCATAAAGGTTTCATATTGGTTCAGGAATTCCGGTGTCCCTGTGTAAAAAATACCAATGAGGGTTTTATCAAACTCAGCAGCATGTTTTCCCGCACTCAGAAAAGCCGCTTCATAATCCCAAATCAGGTGATACAGATTCTCAACTGTCTCGGTGAAACTTTCTGAATTTTGATTATCATCAGCTTTTAAGGCTACAATTTTCTTATCAGGAAACATTGCAGCCAATTCTTCAGCCGCCGATGATATATAAGGGCTGAGCAGAACTGTATCCTCAGAGGCAGTCCTGATTTCATTACTGAGCTTTTCAACGGAACCAAGTACCGAGTCATCCTCAATCAAATCAAGCCTGATTTTCTTTCCGTCAATTCTTAAATTGTTCTCAAAATTCAATCCGGTATGCTCTTCAATAAAAATCTTAATCTTCTTAATTAGTCCTGGTTTATACTCCTGCTCAAGCATAGCATTCCAGTATCTGTCTGTAACAAGAACATAGGAATCTGAATATAAAGGCATTGCAGAAAGTAAAAGAAACGACATAAGTAATACCGGATTTCTGAGCTTCATCGAATTTATGCTAATATTCCTGTAATTAATAATCAAGCGAGATTTATCAATTAAATGAAGAACTTGTTCAAAAGTTTCGGGTTTGCCTTGACAGTGTGCACATCCGTGATTAATCTTTATCTCGAATGAATATACAAGGAGTTAAAAGTATGACTTCATACAAGGAACTTGGCCTGGTTAACACCAAGGAAATGTTTGCCAAGGCTGTTGAAGGCGGCTATGCTATACCCGCATATAACTTCAACAATATGGAGCAGATGCAGGCTATTATTCAGGCTTGTGTCGAAACAAAATCACCAGTTATCCTTCAGGTATCAGCAGGTGCAAGAAAATATGCAAACGGTACGCTGCTGAGGAATATGGCCAAGGGTGCAGTTGAATATGCACATGAACTTGGTTATGACATACCTGTAGTACTGCATCTTGATCACGGCGCCGATTTTGAAATCTGCAAAGAATGTATTGATAATGGTTTTTCTTCAGTAATGATTGACGGTTCACATCATTCATATGAAGAAAACGTTGCACTCACCAAGAAAGTAGTTGACTACGCACACTCACAGGAAAACTATGTTACTGTTGAAGGTGAACTTGGAGTACTTGCAGGAATAGAAGATGATGTTGTTGCTGAAAAATCAACATATACAAGACCTGAGGAAGTAATTGACTTTGTATCAAAAACAGGCGTTGATTCACTTGCAATATCAATCGGTACCTCTCACGGTGCAAATAAATTCAAGCCAGAGCAGTGTACAAGGAATGCTGACGGTGTTTTAGTTCCTCCACCTTTAAGATTTGATATTCTTGAAGAAATAGAAGAAAAACTTCCGGGATTCCCTATTGTACTTCACGGCTCATCCTCTGTTCCACAGGATCAGGTAAATACCATTAATGCGAACGGCGGTGCACTTAAGGATGCTGTAGGAATTCCTGAAGAACAGCTGAGAAAAGCGGCAGCTTCTGCAGTATGCAAGATAAACATTGATTCTGACGGTCGTCTTGCAATGACTGCAGCCATAAGGAAATACATGGCTGAAAACCCTGCACATTTCGACCCCAGACAGTACCTTTCTCCAGCCAGAGATGCACTGAAAGAACTGTATTCGGCAAAGAATAATAACGTTCTAGGATCTGCAGGTAAGGCCTGAGGGACTTTCCAAAAACAGTGTTTTAAGTTAGTATACAAGCCGCTGCGTTCGCAGCGGCTTTTTTTTATTATCTATCAGGAGTGTATTAGTGTCTGCAAACTCAAGTACTGGAAATCCGGCGCCGCTGGGCCTGCTCGGATTCGGAATGACTACCATTCTGCTTAACATCCATAATGCCGGGGTATTCCCCCTAACAGCTATGATTCTGGGCATGGGAATTTTTGTAGGAGGTCTCGCACAGGTAATAGCCGGTGTACAGGAATGGAAAATCGGCAATACTTTCGGAGCTACAGCATTTACCATGTACGGTTTTTTCTGGCTCTCTTTTGTTGCCCTTAAACTGCTTCCTGCAGAAATGGTAACATCTTCAACAAGCCTTGATGCCGGTTTTTATCTTCTTCTCTGGGGAATCTTTACTTTCTGCATGTATTTCGGAACTCTTAAAATCAGCAAAGCACATCAGACTATTTTCGGCTCACTTACTATTCTTTTTGTTCTGCTTGCCTTATCCGATTTTACCGGAAGTCATGTACTTCATACCATTGCAGGAATAGAGGGAATCTTTTGCGGTTTTTCAGCTTTCTACACAGCAATTGCCCTTATCCTCAATGAGGTTTACGGTAAAACAATTCTGCCGCTTGGAATGGTCAAATAATTATTAATTAAATAATTTGGATCCCCTGAGAAATCAGGGGTATTTTTTTCGAAAGCCATCCACCCTGGAACCGGCATTTAAGGAAAGTTCAGATTTTTCACCTCTTGCCAGATGGTGGTAGCCTATTCCTGCTATCATTGCGGCATTGTCGGTACACAGCGTCATTGATGGAAAAAACACCTTGAAATTATTTCTGGATTTTAAAGATTCTCTCAGATAAGAATTGGCAGCAACTCCGCCGCCGGCAACTATCCTGTTAATATTATTATCCTGAGCAGCCTTAAACAGTCTTTTAGTCAGCATATCAATAGCCGCTTTTTGAAAACCCGCGGATATATTCTCGTTTGTCGCTTCAAAACCTTCATTCCTGAACTGCTCAAGCTGGTTTATTACAGCGGTTTTTAGGCCCGAATAGGAGACATCATATCTGTGATCACCCTTATGAAGTGAAGGATCAGGAAAACTGAAAGCTGCTGCATCTCCGTTCTGAGCCATTTTATCAATGACAGCCCCGCCCGGATATCCGAAGCCATAATGCTTTGCAACCTTATCATAAGCTTCGCCGCAGGCATCATCGATAGTAGTTCCAAGAACTTCAATATCATCAAAGGCTTTTACTATTGAGATAATTGTATGTCCTCCGGAAACGAGCAGCCCCATATAGGGATATTCAATTTCAAATTCAAGCTTTGCAGCATATAAATGAGCGAGAATATGATCTACACCGATAAAAGGAATACCGCTTGCGAGTGATAAGCCCTTTGCAAAAGAAAGTCCGACAAGCAGTGAACCTATAAGTCCGGGACGGTTGGTAACTGCAATACCGTCAATTTCAGACAGCGTTTTACCTGAAGTCTCAAGTGCCCGGTTGACCACGCCTGAGACCCATTCTGTATGAGTCCTCGAAGCAATTTCCGGAACAACTCCGTTATACGGAACATGGATGTCTATCTGTGTGGCAATTTCATTGCTGAGGATGCTACGCCCGTCCTCTACAACCGAGGCAGCGCATTCATCGCATGAACTTTCAATACCGAGAACTAGCATAACTGTAAGTCTATTCCGGCTGATTCATTTCAAGAAAGATTTCAGATATCTCCTTGAGAGTAAAACCGTCTTCAATAAAAGTAGGATACAGCTCCAGCATTGCCTTTGCAAGCTCATCGCTTACTACATGGCCAATCATAACTGCATGCCCCTTTTTCCCGGCTGCTTTTTTTCCTTCGTTTATTGCTTCTATAATGGAATCCTGATCCTTTTCATTGTCCAAAAACATTGTATTCCTCTTAAGGTAAGATACCGACTTTTCCGCAGCTTTTTCAGCTGAGTTAGATTCGGCTATTGTGTAACTATCAAGAAAAAAAAGCCCGTTTTCTGACAGATATTCCATCACAATACTCATTACTTCGGGATCCGATGTCGCTTTTGATCCCATATGATTATTCATGCCCTTTGCATCCGGAAGCTGACTGAAATTATGGGCAAGAATCTCTCTAATTTCAGTACGGCTCATGCCGGTATAAATAGCCGAAGCTCCAGGATCTGAATCGCCTATTGCCTCCATCGGCTGATGAAGGATATATTCTTTACCTGCTGCTGTAATCATAGCAGCACATTCCTCAGTATATTGCCTGTCAGGCATAATTGCAAACGTAACAGGGTATGGAATATCAAGAAAAGCTTTCAGCAGTTCGGTACTGTTTCCAACATCATCTATTACAAAAACAAGATCACCCATATCCTTTTTTTCAGGATACTCAGGATGTTCCGGCATAACAGGTGTTTCTGCTATTGTTTTCTCCGGTACGTTTTCCGGTACCCGATTATTTCCTGACTCAACTACTGAAGGACTATTTTCCGGATTTTTAATTTGAGCCTGTCTGTTCATCAAAAAAATTAATAACACAAGCAGTATAATGATAAAAGCTGAAATAATATAATAGGGTTTAAGCCCCTTGAGACCCAAACCCTTTTTTTTTACGCGTTTATTAACCACCGGCTAAAAGTTATTATTAAATTACCGTTTCGTCAAGTAATACTGAAACTATACGGTATATACATATTCTTTAAGCTTATCTGCTTCCTTTTCAAGCTTTTTAAGAGCTCTCATTTCTATCTGTCTTACAGTTTCAGGAGATATTCCGAACTTGTCGCCTATTTTTTTGAGTGTATATCTCTTACCGTCATAAAATGAATAACGGTACATTAGAACCTTTTTCTCTTTTTCTGGCAGAATATCAAGAGTCCTGAGAGTATCATCACGCATAATCTGCTTAATTACCGTCTGAGCAGGTTCGTATGACATATCTTCAAACATTGTAATCAGAGTTCCTGAATCTTCATTCATTTCAGCATCAAGTGATATAACATCTCCGCTTATCTGAAGGATAGTTTCGACTTCATCTGCACTCATTCCGAGTTCAATTCCAATTTCTTTATAATTAGGCTCTCTCATGAATGACTGACTTAATGTATAGTAAGCCTGTTTTATCTTTCTAAGTGTTTCTTCTTTTCTATGCGGAAGTCTTATAGGTCTCTTTTTATTTGAAATAGCTCTGACAATGGCCTGTCTGATCCACCATGCTGCATAAGTGGAAAATCTTACATTCTTTCTGAAATCATATTTTTCAGCTGCCTTCATCAGTCCGAGATTACCTTCCTGAATCACATCAAGAAAACTCATTTCTCTGCTTACATATGGTTTGGCTATTTTTACAACCAGCCGCAGATTTGATTCAATAAGCGTTTCAACAGCTTTTCTATCACCGGCCTGAATACGCTTTGAAAGTTCAATTTCCTGATCGAAATCAAGGAGCGGGTATTTCTGAATCTGTTTAAAATAAGATTTTAAAGTATTGTCCTGAATGTTATCATTCTTATTCATCTGGCATCACCTCGCATATTATACTGCAGGAAACGTGCCAACTTATACCTCAACAAGAAGAAGCTAATATTTACTTATATTACAAGGATTTATAATTTCAACAAAAATTACTATGAATAGAAACAGAAAAGAATGTATACTTTTTTGTACAGGAGTCGTTATAAAATAAACAATTTTACTACTTTGAATATAACACCCGGAAGCAAGTTTTCATGAAGTTTTTTGAACTTTTACAATTAATTTAAATATCCGGGTCCTGTTATTGGAGCCCGGCAGAAAGCTGCTTATACATCATTTTTGCTATACCTAGATTAGCAGTATCAGCCATTTTGGTTGCGTATTCATCATAGAGCATGTCTTCAAATATATCCTCAGCCATTCCGCCGTCAAGAAGCCCGGACTTGTTAACAGTCTTTTTCATCGAATCAAGCATCTGCTTGATAAAAAGAGACTCGAAATCTCTGCAGGCATCTTTAAGCTTTTTGGCTTCTGCTTCATTCTGCATTTTCTTATTAAGGATATTTCCCGCATCAGAGGTTTTAAGGTTTCTATACTGAAGATCAGCGATATCTGCTATTTCCATCTATTATCTCTTTAAGTTATTTGCAATCTGGAGCATTGAGTCTGATGTCTGGATGGCCTTTGAGTTAAGTTCATAGGCACGCTGGGCAACAATCATATTTACCATTTCCTGAACAACTGAAACATTCGACATTTCAAGGAACTTATGCTGTATCTTTCCCATTCCGTCAAACCCGGGTCGACCGCCTATCGGGTCACCTGAAGCGTTTGTTACCTTTAAAAGGTTTTCACCAATGGCGGAAAGACCTGCAGGGTTTACAAAACGGTAAAGCTGCATCTGGCCGACAAGGATTGGATCGTCGCTTCCTGGAACCTTTACAGTAATTCGTCCATCCTGGGTAATAGTAAGAGAGTCTCTTTCAAATCCTTCAGGAAGGACAACCTCAGGCATCAGTTTATATCCGTTGGAAGTTACAATCTGACCGTTAGAGTCAATTTTAAGAGCACCGTCTCTTGTATAGCCGTAGGAGCCGTCCATAAGGAGTACTCTCATAAAACCTTCGCCGGTAATGGCTACATCCGATACATTGCCGGTATTCTGAAGAGCGCCCTGAGTATACATTTTCTGGGTAGCAGCTACTCTTACACCATGACCCACCTGAACACCTGTAGGCACCACTGTGAGCTCTGTAGCCGGGGTTCCGGCAACTCTGGTTGTCTGGTAGAGGAGGTCTTCAAAATCAACACGGTTCTGCTTGAATCCTGTCGTATTAACGTTGGACAGGTTATTTGAAATAGTATCAATATTGTACTGCTGTCCTGTCATTCCTGATGCTGCTGTGTAAAGTGATCTCATCATGACTTTTTACCCCCTATACCCTTGCTGCCTGATTTATAAGTTTATCGGTCATGGCATCGTGTGCCTGTATTACTTTCTGGTTTGCTTCATATGCTCTGTTGACGCTTATCATACTTACCATTTCGGTAACAGGATTTACATTTGCAGTTTCCAGGAAGCCCTGAATAGTTTTCGTTGTACCGCCGAGTTCAACAGCCCTGGGAGCTCCGGATTCATCGTTGGCTGACCAAAGTGACTGCCCCTGCTTGTCGAGATATCTGGGACGACGGAAATCAACTATTTTCAGGGTATCCACTTGTTCAAGATTGGCCCAGTCGTTTTCTTCCATCGAAACAAGACGCTGAGGATCATCGGCCAGGTCTTTATTCTGAAAGACCCTTCCCTGCTTATCTATAACAAAATTGTTCTTTTTGAGGTAGATATGACCGTTTTCACCTTCTACAGGCAGCCCCTCTTTTGTTACAAGCATACCGTTATCATCGATAAGGAAGGTTCCGTTTCTCGTGTACCTTTCACCCATGGGGGTTTCTATAGTAAAAAAACCGGCGCCGTCCAGAGCTATATCAAAGGGGTTTGAGGTTTCCTTTAAGGACCCCTGTGAAAACTGAGTATATATTTCATTTAATTCCACGCCGGTTCCAAGCTTTCCAACTTCAGGAGTAGTATCCACAGAACCGAAAGGAAACTTATATACTTCATCGTTCATTCTGCGGATGAGCATCTGCGGAAAGGCCTTCTGTACTGATGTGTCTTTTTTGTATCCTGTTGTGTCAACATTAGCAAGATTATTGGCAAGGGCATCCATTTTATGAATCTGAGCCTGCATTCCGCTTGCGCCTGTATATAAGCCTCTAAGCATTTTTTCCTCCGCAAATACTTCTATAGTAAATATCGGAATACGAAAAAATGTCTTAAGATGAATCTGATTTTATTTTTATATCTTTTACAAAGCAAAAGAGAAGCTAAGCTTAGCTGACCTTTTTGCTTACTGCTCTACACAGGGAAGAACCAGAACCGGTATGTCGATGTTGTTGATAAGCCGTTTTTCCCTGCTCGTATCAGACATTTTCTGGAAGAAAGACTTCTTATGATGACCGACAATAAGCATATCAGCCTTCCATTCCCCGATGATACGCCGTATTTCAGTAACCGGATCCCCTTCAGGCTCAAAGTCAGCTGAAACACGTCCTGGAAAACGCTTTTTAACCGCGTTTACTGTGTTCTCTGCAATCTCAATATTAACATTCTCTACCGGAGCGACCATTCTTCCGGCTTCTGAATATTCGATGACAAGCTGAGCAACATCAATAAGGGCTATTTCACCGCCGAATTTATCGGCGATTTCAAATGCATCCTGAATGTATCCTGTCCCAGCTTCTTCATCATTCACAGCGATTAGAATTTTAGTGATCATAATTCCACCTCACCAATTAATGAATTTACCGTACCTACAGGTTTCAAGTTTACCAGCGGTATATATTAAATATAATAAATACCGCCGGCAAAGGCAAAAATGAGGAATTTTATCTGAACAGTATGCTGTTGAGGATATTTTCGTAAAGTTCCTGTCTGCCGCTGAGCATTTCAGGTTCCCCGGAGGCTGCAGCAAGGTCCCTGAGCGCTTCAAGGCCGAGTTTTCCTGCCTCAAAGTCAGCACCATTTCCACTGTCAAATGAGCTGTAGCGGTCTTTAAGCATTGAAGGAATGCTGCTTTCATTTCTCACCTTGTATGCTGCTTCCAGTCCGAGAGCAAAAGCATCCATACCTCCGATGTGAGCTATAAAAAGATCTGCAGGATCTGTGGAGTTTCTTCTGATTTTTGCATCAAAATTGAGTCCGCCTTTTCCAAGACCTCCGTTTTCAAGGACAACCATCATTGCTCTTGTTGTTTCATAGACACTTGTGGGAAACTGATCTGTATCCCAGCCGTTCTGATAATCTCCCTGATTTGCATCAATACTGCCGAGCATTCCGGCATCTACAGCAACCTGCAGATCATGCCAGAAGGTATGTCCGGCGAGGGTTGCATGGTTATTTTCAATATTCAGACGGAAATCACTGTCAAGACCGTTCTGCTTTAGGAAGCTTACAACAGTCTCTGTATCATAGTCATACTGATGTTTTGAAGGTTCCATGGGTTTAGGTTCTATCATGAACATGCCCTTGAACCCGGCTTTCCGGCCGTAATCACGTGCTGCGGTAAGCGCCTTGAGAAGATGGTCTTTTTCACGCTTCATATCGGTATTAAGCAGGCTCATATAGCCCTCACGGCCGCCCCAGAAAACGTAGCCGTCGCCGCCGAGGTAAATTGTAGCATCTATGGCAGCCTTAACCTGTGCCGCAGCATGAGCAACAACATTAAAATCAGGGTTTGTGAAAGCACCGTTCATGTAACGCGGATGTCCGAAGAGATTTGCAGTTCCCCAGAGCAGTTTGACACCTGTAGCATCCTGCCTTTCTTTTGCCGCTTCTATCAATGTCTGCAGATTCTTTTCAGACTCTGTAACCGAAGCTCCTTCAGGAGCAAGGTCCCTGTCATGAAAGCAGTAGAAGGGAGCACCGATCTTTGTAAAAAATTCAAAAGCTGCGTCAAGTTTATCCATTGCAGCATCCACGGGATCAGACTTCATATCCCAGGGAAAGAAGTGAGTCCTTCCTCCAAAGGGATCACCTCCGTCACCGCAGAAAGAATGCCAGTAGGCTATTGCAAACCTCAACTGCTCTTTCATGGTCTTCCCCCCGATGACTTTATTCTCATCGTAGAATTTAAATGCAAGCGGATTATCAGAGGCAGGTCCTTCGTAATTAATTTTCCCTATTCCCTCAAAGTATTCTTTGTTTCCCTTGTAAAAATTCGACATAATCTTTTCCTCCTGGCAATTATTCAAATTTTGGTTTTAACAGTTCCAGATAGCTTTTGTATTCTCTGTAAACTGATTCATATTCATTTACGGAAGAGGCTTCCGGTATTACGGTATTTTGCTCATCAAGCCGTATATGTACATCTGTAATTTCTTCGATACCCCGGCCGGTTCCTCCGGTTTCCAGCATCCAAAGCGCCTGAAGGGCTGCACCGAATGCGGCGGCTTCCTCATTTACCGGAGTGACAACCTCTGCATTAAGCACATCAGCGGCTATCTGACGCCACACCGGGTTTTTTGAACCTCCGCCTATAAGCCTGACTTCCTCTGTTTTAACACCCAGAGCCTGAAGCGACTCATAGCCTAATTTCAGCCCGAATACTGCAGATTCCATAGCTGCACGTGTAATGTTTGACTGATTTACATTATTCATATTCAGACCGGCTATTACGCCGCGCCCGTTAGGAAGGCTCGGTGTACGTTCCCCGCTGAAATACGGCAGGACTATAACCCCGTTTGAACCCGGCACAGTTTCAGCTGCCAGCTTTGTGAGTGTCTCGTGCTCCATATCAAAAAGCGTTCTGATCTTTTCAGTAGCCACTGTACAGTTCATTGTGCACAGCAGAGGCAGCCATCCGCCTGTTGATGAGCAGAAAGCTGCAAGATTACCTTCAGGATCAATAAGCGGGGAATCACCATGGACATAAATTGTTCCGGATGTGCCCAGACTCATTGTCATAACACCTTCGCGGACGGTTCCGGTACCAACGGCACCCATCATATTATCTCCGCCGCCCGAAGATACAGGAATACCTGCGGGGATTCCGAAGGCTGCAGCGGCCCCGGCTGTTACTGTTCCTGCAGAAGCTGAGGCTTCTCTGAGCTCAGGCAGACATTCCAGCAGTGCTCTGTCCGGGTCAAGCGCCTTAAGCACATCTTCAGACCATCGTCGTTTTCTGACATCCAGAAAAGCGGTTCCCGAAGCATCACCATATTCGGCTGAATACTCTCCGGTCAGAAAGAAATTCATGTAATCGTGGGGAAGAAGGATATGCGAGAGCTTACTATACGCCTCCGGCCGGTTCTTTTTAAGCCAGAGAACCTTTGGTGCGGTGTATCCGGGAAGTATCTTATTGCCCGCCTCGGAAATAAGTTTTTCCTCTCCCCCGAAAGCTGCAGTTATTTCATCACACTCTGCAGCCGTTGATACATCATTCCAGAGTTTTACGTTGTAAACTGTCTTTCCTTCATTATCAAGCGGGACAAAACCGTGCTGCTGACCCGAGACACCGACAGCCTTCACCGATTTCAGGATATCCGGAGATATATCCTGTGCGCATTTCACAGCAGCGTCTATCCACCATTCCGCTTTCTGCTCACTTGTACCGTCCGATTCTGAAATAATATCAAGTTTCTGCTGCGTAAGCGCAACTGTCTTCTTCTGCTTATAGTCATATACGAGGAATTTAATGCTCTGTGTTCCCATATCAATACCCAGTACTGTTTCCATAAGACCTCCTGTATTTGATCTATATAAAAGTTTATATTCGGTTGCTGTCTTTTAATATGGAAAGGATTGAGGTTTCATATATAAAATTGACATTAACTTTTTGAAATGTTATTTTCTGTATATGCAGATATCAATTTCAGATGCTGTATTTGTGTATCTACTGCAGGATGAAGATCAGCTGCGCTGGCACAGCAGGACACACAGACACAGCGATACTGAATATGAACTTCATTATTTTATTCAGGGAGCAGGCAGCTTCAAGAATGCAGGGGTCACCTGGACCTTAAATCAGGGCTCGCTGTTTTTCTCATCACCGGGAGATACTCATACCATCATTCCGGCGTCAAAAACCAATCCTGTCACCTACTATGCAATTTTATTTAGAACAGACACGAGTGATGAAGAAATTACAAACCTGATGACTGAACTCATGGGTAGAAAAAAATACTATAATATCGGTACAAATTACAGGTTTTTCTTTGAGGAGCTGAAGGACAAATTTCTATCGAATAACCGTTCAAGAATGAACTCGGGTATTCATCAGTTTATATCCTTTCTATATATGATGACTGAGGGGCCCGGTTCTTTTCATTACAGCGATAGTGCGAACGCCCACATTGAAAAGGCACTCAAAATTATGCAGAACAATGTCTTCAGCAGGCTCAGTCTGGATGAGCTGGCCGACAGGCTCAAACTCAATAAATCATACCTGATAAGGCTTTTCAGCAGGAAGATGAATACAACACCGATGAAATATTTGAATCATCTGAAAATAGAAGCTGCATCTTCAATGCTGATTAGCACCGGCATGCCGATTTATGAAATTTCAGAAAGACTCTGCTTTTACAGCGAATTTCACTTCAGTAAAAGTTTTAAACAGTCTAAAGGCATTCCGCCGAGGGAATACCGGACTAATTACAGCATGGAACTACCATTACCGGAACATCAATCTGGTTAATCAGCCTTCTTTCCTGACTTGTATCAGCAATCTTTCGAAAGACAGAACGCTGATGATGTCCGATAATTATCAAGTCGGCACCCCATTCATCCAAAATTTTTCTTATCTCACTGACCGGATCACCTACAGGTTCAAAATCTGCTGCAATCTTACCCGGGTATTTCTCTTTAATTGATTTAACCGTGTGTTTTGCTATATTGAGGTTTACCTCTTCTATCTGCCTTGCATAGATTCCCGCGTCTATATACCCGAATGAAAGCCTGGCTACATCGACAATACCAACTTCTGCTCCGAGCTGTTCAGCAAGGGCAAACCCGGTATCAAGAATCTCAGTGCTGGTCTCGTTGTCATTAACAGCTATAAGGATTTTTTTGATCATGGAAGACCTCACTTCAAATTAAATTCTTTAACCGCATTGAACATTGCTTCGATATTCTGCGGCGGTACATCTCCCAGTATATTATGGATTGTGTTAAAAACGAAACCTCCATTTTTAGAAAATATCTCCATGCGGTTAAGTACATCAGTTCTGACCTGCTGCGGGGTCCCGCTGTTCAGGATTTCACGTGTATCAGCTCCGGCGCCCCAGAAGACTATATCGTCGCCAAACTCTGATTTTAACTGTACAGGATCCATGTCACGGCAGTTTGTCTGTACAGGATTGATAATTTCAATTCCGGAATCGATAAGATCAGGCAGATACTGGTAGATGGAGCCGCAGGAATGCAGAAATGTATGCATGCTGCTGTTTTCATGAACATAGGAACAGAGGCGTTTACGGTGATCATGAAAAAGTTCCCGGTAGGCATCAATTCTCATAAAGGGTCCGGTATCCATTCCTAGATCATCACCGAAGCGGAGAATATCTATTGTATCTCCTACCGATGCGCATACTCTCTCAAGAGTAGCCATATGTTTTTCCATCAACAGTTCCATAAGGAGCATCACGTTATCTTTTTCAAGGTAGATATCCATTAGGAAATTGTCCATCCGCCGGAGGAATGTACCCCATTCAAAAAGATTGCATCCGCAAACTATCATCAGAGCCTTCCCGCTCGCCTGCTGAAGTTTTATACTTTTATGTCTCAGCTCATCCCAGAAATCAGTAGCCGAAGCCCTGTCCCATGGTGAATGGACGAGTTTCTGCCATAAAACTTTATCCATCGCTTCATCCAGTGCATCACTCATTGCCGTCCGGGAATCGGGGTAACCTGATTCCCAGGGAAAGCAGGTCTGATCATAAAAGGAGGCTCCTGCCGGCATGGAAGCGATTTTTGTACCGTCTTCATGAAAGGCATCCCAGCCGCCGGAAGAATTCCGCACAGGTTTAAACCAGGATGGGTAAAAAGCTGTTTCATTGCCTGGTACAGGCGTCCAGTCAGAGTCGGTAGAATCTTCTGTGTTTACATACGCCTGGGCTATATCTAGGACGTCAACACCGGCAAAATCTATTACCGGGGCTTCCGGAAGCACAAGCTGCTGAACCACATCATAAACCTTGGGACTGCTGTCATATCCCATATAGGAGGTGAAGTTCTGGTAAGCTTTAACAGAAATACCTGAACTTGGTGTTGCTCCGAGATCAACAGGAACCTGATCCGGTGTTTTATGTTCGATTGAAGCAAGTACCCTTTCACGTGATGTCATCCTGGCCTCCATGTATTTAGTAATATTTTACCATTATTTGTTAAATTTTTATCATGGTTATTTCAAAAAGTCAAATTTTAATCAACCGCAGTCAATACACTGAAGCTATATAAGGACGAAGATTCTGCTTGCAAGAAGGGGATTTTTTAAGTACTATTTGTTTTCAGTAAATCCTGCCAACGTAGCTCAGGGGTAGAGCAACGCTCTCGTAAAGCGTAGGTCGTGGGTTCGAATTCCACCGTTGGCTTGATTTTTCAATTTTTTCTTTCCTATACTCACAGACATCACTTAAATAAGAAATCAGTAATTCTTTTACACTAATCTATGTTTATCCGTGTATTATTTCGATAATACTGAAACAAAATTTTATATACAAAAGTATGACTTTATTACTTGAAGTTCTAATAATTTTATACGATTTTATCCAATTTTGTGTAATTTTCCTTGTACTTACCTCTCATCAGGTTTATATTCAATTGATTTACTAAATCTATTTAAAAAGCGAGCCATTCTAAAGAGTTACCAATTTGACTATCTCAGACTTCATCATTGAGACCTATTTATGCAGCTGATTAAAGGTGAGTATGGAAAGGAGTTGTAATGAATACTTTATACGACAAGATTCATAGTATACACCGGGTAAAGAACCTGATGCATGGAGACGATCACAAAAGACTCCTGGAAACATGCGGCAGGTCCTGTGCAAAATCACAGTATTCAAAGGAATTAGCCAGGGCTTTAACCGGAGATCTCCCTAATTTTGCGGATTTTGACCACCTGCTAGATATGATACAGCCCCATATAAGAGATAATCAGAGATTATCTAAAGAAGGAAAAACACTGGTCCTTGAATCCCCTTCCTGCGTCTGCCCTCTGGTAAATAACGGTACAATAACGGATCCGGACTTTTGTAACTGTACAATTGGAAAGACAAAGGCGGTGTTTGAATATCTGCTGGGGAAACGAGTACAGGTGGTTCTGGAGAAAACTATCCTTAATGGAGATGACTGCTGTAAGCAGAGGATTTTACCTTACTAGATCTTACGTGCTGATTCCTCATCCGGGTATATTTCAAAAACACGATCAAGTTTTGTGAGTCTGAGCACGGATATGACCTGCTTCTGTCCTCCGAAAAGTCTGAAAAAACCGTCAACTTCCCTTGTAGCCTTTAAGCCGGAAACCAAAGCTGCCATTCCTGAACTGTCCATGAACAACAGAGATGATAGATCAACAATGATTTTCTTATGGCCTTTTCCAATAAGATCAGCAGTAGTACGCTTCAGTTCAGGAGCACTTAGTGCATTAAGTCTTCCGGTTAAGGTAATCTTGATATTTTCACTGTCAAACTCATGTACTTCAATTTTAAAATCCATCTGTATTCACTCCTGTATCAGTTTATCCGTAATGAAATACTGTTTCCGGCGGACGGGGTGACCAGCCTTCCGGTAATTTGTAAAACGCCGCTCTTATGACTACTAAAAGCATTATAGCATTATAAATGCCCCAGAACGTATTAATAAATAATCCGAAAAAAGTTAATCCGGATCCGAGTATAAAATAGCTGATAAATCCGTAAATTATTGCTGCCGTGGTTAAGATAATTATCGAAAGCTGAGGCCAGATCAGTTTTAGTTTCGATTTATCTCTCTTTTTCCTGTCTTTGGATGTAACAACAAAGGGTATTTCTTTTTTAAACAGTGCGGTAAGAGTTGCCTTAATGAAAAGTGGAAACAACGCCAGATCATACTGTTCTCCCCGCCATACCGAGATACCCCACGAAAGATACCTGAATGTAACCTTATTGAGTATAAAAAAAGGAAGAAGCCGGAACAGAAATCCCCAGGACCACACAGAGACGGGGGCAATTGCCGTAAACAGATAAAAAATGGGTGAAATTATCAAAAGCAGATTAAAAAAGCCGTTGAAATATGAGTTTATAGTGGCAAAGTACATCAAGCGCTGTGAAAGTGTTAGGCCTTTCAGTTTGAACGGGTTTGATCTTAAAAACACCTGCACAGTCCCCTGAGCCCATCGCAGCCGCTGCTTCAGTGCACTTGACAGGTCTTCGGGCGCCAGTCCGTATGCAAGGATTTCCGAATGATATACGCTTTTCCAGCCTGCGGCATGAAGACGCATGGATGTAGCCATATCCTCAGTAATACTTATGGTTGACATTGACTGTACCGGGATTGCCTCATCCGAACGTGTGAGGTTTATATTTTCAAAAACTTCAGAATCTATCCCTATTGAAGTTCCCGTTTTCGCAGAATCAGTCTGTTCGGCAATTGAATCCTCATCCTGAATAATATGATTGTATGCCTCGGCAGCGTTCATATCACCGTCAACAGCGAGATTTTTAAGCATATCCGCAATTTCATCGAAGCTGTCTATAGCAACAAGATGTTCAATCTGATGTATGGTCTTTCTGATTTCATCACTTACTATTTCAAGTGGTTCATTCTGTTTCATCAGGCGTTCAGCCGTTTTCAGCCCGTCGCTCAGAATGTCCCTGGCCTGCCGGGTTATAACCCGATCAGGGGTCTGAATAGTTTTTGCCTGCTTTTTAAGAGCCTTTATACCGTGCCTTACCTGTTCCTCCATCTCTTCAACAAAACTTGTAATTCCCAGCTGAACCAACGCTTCACGTCTGAGCATTCCATTGGAGCCGCAGAAGTAGGCGGCATTATGCCCGTCCTTCCCCTCCTGTATCGGACCGTAAAACAGCGGGGCGTCGTTTCCGAAAGGGTCTCCCGGAGGGATATTATAAAAATGCTGCGGAGTCTGAATGAAGGCGACTTCAGGATCTTCAAAGTATCCTATAATTTTTTTGATGATGGATGACTCCGGAATCTGATCTGCATCAAGCACCAGAATATACTCTCCTGAAGTCTGAAGCATTGCGTTATTTATATTACCGGCTTTTGCGTGTCTCGGTTTATGGGCCCATTCAATCCCGCGTGTTATATAGCCGCAATGGAATTCTTCTGCCAGAGCCTTCATTTCCAATCTGCTGCCGTCATCAAGAAGATATACCTTTTTGCCCTCCCAGGTTATCCCTGAGGCGGCTTCAACTGTCTTGCGTACAAGTTCTACAGGTTCATTAAAAGTGACAATAAAGACATCAACATCCGCTTTTTCTGGGGGTTCCGGAGGCTGCCGTTTGATCGGCTTCCATACCATATAAATGAAAAGAAAGCTTTCTATAATTCCATAAGTTTCGGCAATGACCATCGGGACAGCAAACCATAGAGCATTCATATTCAAACTTTTAACATAGCGCCAGATTATATAATTAAGGGCTGCCGCAGATGTAATTACGGCCAGGAATCTGAACAATGCAATCCGCTTTTTCTGTTTAACCGGATCATCATTAGGCCCGAAGTTTTCAATAAATTTATTTTTAAGGTTCAAACCCATCTGTTTATTTCCTTATGAAATATTTTTCCTTAGAATCCAGTGATTTTCCGGTTTGTCTTCTCCGCCTGCACGGTATTCAACATAATCCATTATCTGGTTGATCATCCATATACCGTACCCGCTTTCATTCGGCGACGCAAAATCAGGCACAGCAACCGATGAAATCTCAAAGGGTGAACCGAAATCATACAGATTAAGTTCAATATAATTATAATTCAATTCAATCTTAATAGAAATCAAACCGTCATTTTTTCCGTCTGAACCCTTTCCATATGAATGTTTAATCATATTTGTTATCAGTTCCGATGCTGCAAGTTCGATACCGTTCCTGAGTTCTTCTCCGTATCTTCTGCATTTATCACCCACCCAGGTGACCAGTGAATCAAGATGCTCAAAGTCTCCGGGTTTCTCTATCGAGAATTCCTGCTCTTCCGCCCTGATGGCTACCATTGTGATATCATCATTTGGATTCTCTGCCTTCATAAAATCGTTTAACTCACTGTACAAGGTAGCAATCACTGTCGGTGCATCCATATTCTGTTCACAGCAGGACTGGATAGAAGCTTTCAAACGCTCAATTCCGAACAGTTCCTGATTTGCATCCTCAGCTTCAGTTACACCGTCACTGTAAAGGAAAAGAAGATCTCCGGGCAGCATATAAAATTCTTTAATATCGGTAACAAGATCTTCCACTATTCCGATCGGAATAGTGGTAGGCAGAAGTCTTGCTACTTTGTTTTTTCTTGAAAGATACAGAAGTGATTCGGTATGCCCCGCACTTGTGTAGCTTATCCGGCCGCTTCCTCCGTCTATACGAGTCATCTGCATCGTGATAAATTTTTCCGCGTTATTAAGATCGTCATACATTGAACTGTTAAGGAAGGCGAGCGATTTATCAGGCAGATTTTCTTCACTTACAGAAGCACGCAGAAATGCCCTTGTACCCGCGGCCAGCAGCGCAGCCGCAACACCCTTGCCCGCTATATCTGCTATTCCTATTTCAAGAATTTCATCAGTAATATTGTAGCAGTTATAGAAATCTCCGCTTACATACTGAGCCGGTATCGCAATCGAAGCAATCTGAAACCCATCAATCACCGGGGCTTTCGTCGGAAGCAGGCTCATCTGTATTTCAGAAGCTATCTCAAGTTCTTTCTGAAAGAGCTGCTGCGTTATAAGTTCATCCTGCAGCGATTCCAGTTCACGGGTTCGCAGTTCAACCATTTCGCCAAGGTTCCGTGAGTACTCTATCAGCTCTTCCTCCTGCTTTCTGTACTCGGTAAAATCTTCAACAGTTCCGACATAACCCAGAATCTTATCATCTGCTTTGTATACTGAAATTCTGACATCTATCCATCTGATATTTCCAATACCGCTTTTAATTCTGTACATAGTATGAAAATTCTCATTGCTCCTGACAAAATCATCCCATTGTTTATATACTCGAGCCTTATCAGTAGGATAGATTATTGATTTCCAGGTGTTTCCAAGCGCCTGTTGAGAGTTTAGACCGGTAATTTCAAGATATTTGTCATTTACAAAGACACAGTCTCCATTAATATCAGAAAGGAATATCCCTACTGGAGAATATTCACTCATTGTGCGGAACATCTCTTCACTTTCACGGAGTTTTTCCTGAATAAGTTTCTGCTCGGTTAAATCATGGACAATTACAGCACGGAGCATATCATTATCTTCTTTGATTATGGTTTTGGCATTCAGTTCCATCGGGAATTTCCTGCCGTCTCTCCGGATGCCTTGCACTTCATAACTGCCCGCTATTGAATTTACAATTTTTTTGATTACGGTTTCCTGTGACTCTGGAGCGATAAGCGACAGGATATCCTGCCCTGATATTTCTGTCTTCGACGGATATCCGAACATTCTGCTGAACTGTTCATTGCAGTTTACAATTTTTTCACCGTCATGAAAGCCGATACCTTCAACTGCAAGTTCTGTGAGCCGCTTGAGGATCTTCTCGTTATAATCCGCCTTTTGAAGCGCCCTGGTAAGTGCATCATTATTTTTATCCTGTTCAAGTTCAGAGGAATATTGACTGTCTATAAACCTGGTTAGAACAAAATGAATTATTACAGAAAGCAGAATCGAAAAAGAGACGCTTAGAATAAAATGGATCAGAGATGCAGATTTATAATCATAACCGGGTACTACGGAAATCAGGAGTGACCAGACAGTAATGGTGATAACAACTGAACTTATATACCATTTTCTAGCGGGCTGAATTATCGGCAATACAAGCAGCAGGATTATGATATATGTTGACTGAAGGATGTCAGAGGTAATGATCATATAAAGCAGCGAGTTCACAAGTACAGTGATGAATATTAAGAAAGCATATAAATGCGCTCTGGGAATATATAGTTTCTTTTTTTTATGCAGGATTTTAAAAATCATAAAGAGCACAGCAGAAAAAAATGCCGTAACTGACATGATTAAAGAATCTCTTCCGTTAAAAAATAACAGGTGATATATTCCCAGCAGGGTAAAAACGAGAATGACTCCGGGCAGAAAACTGCCGACAGCGGTAAAAAGGATTCTGTTAAGATAATCCAGTCTGGAGATGTAGTTATTCTCCATGTTTTCTAATCCGGATTCATTCATAAAAAATCTTTCTCCGCTGTGAATGATGTTATTAACTAAAATTATATTGAAGAAAGACTCAGAAATAAAGTTTTTATTGATTAATGATACACATAGCCGTCTTAACACCGTCGGCAGCACTCGAAATGATGCCTCCGGCATAACCGCTGCCCTCTCCGATTATATAGAGGTTTTCAAAGCCTTCCGCCAGCCCCGCAGAGTTCCGGACAGCCTGTACAGGTGAACTCGTCTTACTCTCAAGCCCCATAATTATACCGGTTTCAAATCCCCGAATTCTTGATGAGAAATCCCGGAGGCCGGTTTTCATGGATGTATAAACAGATTCCGGAAAGAGCTTCCATAACGGGTATTCGGAGAGACCGAGGCTGTAACTGGTTGCCGGCAGTGAGCCTGAGTTTTTTTCTGCGGTAAAGTCAGCAATACTGCAGCAGGGAACTGAGTATCCGCCGGTTGCTTTAAAAAACCGTTCTTCAAGGCTTTCAAGCCAGTCCAAAGCCTCCAACGGACTGCTTTCCCTTCCTGTAATCCGGTCAATTGATATTCCGGCTACACAGGCGGCGTTGGCAAACTGACCTGCTCTCTGATATTCACTCATTCCGTTTACAATGCTCTGGTTCTCAAATGCAGCCGCCTGTACAATTTTACCGCCGGGACACATACAGAAGGTATAAACAGGATGTCTGTCGTCAGCATTGGAGGTTAGCCGGTACTCGGCCGCCTTCACTCCGGGAAGCTCTTCGATTCCCCACTGCGCCCTGTTAATAAGATTCTGAGGATGTTCCACCCGGCTTCCGATTGCAAAGTTCTTATTCCGAAACGGAACATTTCTTCTCATAAGCATACGGTAGGTGTCAAAGGCCGAGTGTCCTGGTGCGATCAGCAGTTCATCACATGGCATACTCCCCGCGGAGGTTACTGCCTCAGTTATCCTGCTGCCGGATAAATCGAAAATAATGTCTGTAAGTTCTGTTTCAAACATAATTTTTCCGCCGAGTTCCTCGTACATCAGCCTCAGCGTTTTGACTATCTTTTTAAGATTATCAGTTCCCAGGTGGGGATGAGTCATATACTTTATTTCAGCCGGCGCACCGGCCTCAATATATGTATCAAAAATAAAGTTGCGTTCAAGCTTAATACTCTTTGTACGGCTTGTCAGCTTGCCGTCGCTGAAAGTCCCGGCCCCGCCTTCACCGAAGGCATAGTTGGAAACAGCCGAAAACTCACCTGCCGCTTCAAACCTCTCTATTGCCGCAGCACGCTTCTCTACATCTGAGCCGCGTTCAATAACCCTTGTACTGAAACCGGCCGTCTGAAGTGTATAAGCGGCAAAAATACCTGCGGGCCCGCTTCCGGCGATCAGTATATTTTTATTTCTTTTAGAAAACGGGATTTCAAGCTTCTTTTCCTCGAAAGATTCTCCGGGTAAAGCATCGGATATCACCATTACCCCAAGCCGCCAGAGAATATTTCCCTTTCGTCTGGCATCAAGACTTTTACGGCGTATTTCATAGCTGAAACTGCTCAGACCGGTTTTTTTCCTGATCTGAGCCTTCAGTTCATTTTCCGTGTAAGCAGTCGGCAGACTGAACTCTATCTCCCTGAATCCCATTTCAGCCGGCCTTCTTTTCAAACTGGCTGTTGTACAGCTCTGAATAGAATCCGCCTGCGGCCATCAGCTGCTCGTGATTGCCCTGTTCCACTATATCTCCGTCCTTCATAAACAGAATGAGGTCGGCATTTTTAATTGTTGACAGTCTGTGCGCTATAATAAATGAAGTGCGCTCAGCCATGAGATTATCCATCGCTTTCTGAATCAGTATCTCTGTCCTGGTATCGACAGAGCTTGTGGCCTCATCAAGAATCAGCATTTTGGGATCAGCCAGAATCGCCCTCGCAATTGTCAGAAGCTGCATCTGTCCCTGCGAAATATTGCTTGCCTCCTCATTGATTACCATTGAGTAACCGCCGGGAAGTGTTTTTATAAAGTGATCTGCATGCGCTGTTTTTGCGGCAGCATAGACTTCTTCATCGGTTGCATCCGGACGGCCGTAACGGATATTTTCCATTACAGTTCCGTTGAACAGCCAGGTATCCTGAAGAACCATTCCAAACATCCGCCTTAGATCACGTCTGCTGTAGTCGGTAATATCATTTCCGTCAATCAGGATTTTGCCCTTATTGATATCATAGAAACGCATCAGAAGCTTTACCATAGTCGTTTTACCGGCGCCTGTAGGACCTACAATAGCGACTTTCTGTCCCGGTTCTGCGACAGCTGAAAAATCGTTGATGATTATTTTTTCTTCAGTATAGCCGAAATTGACATTAGCAAACTCAACCTTTCCGTTGAAGTTCTGTACCTTCAGCGGATCATCAGTCTCCGGAATCTGCTCAGGCTCATCAAGAAATTCAAATACTCTTTCAGCTGCAGCTGCAGTCTGCTGAAGAATGTTGGAAATATTTGCAAGCTGTGTGAGCGGCTGCATGAATGATCTAACATACTGAATAAAAGCCTGAATATCTCCGACAGTAATTGCCCTCTGCACTGCAAGGTAGCCTCCGAGGATGCTGACACCTACATAACCCAGATTTCCGACAAACATCATTATAGGATGCATAAGTCCTGTAAGAAACTGTGATTTCCATGCTGATGTATAGAGAGTATCATTGAGTTCACTGAATTTTTCGATACTCTTCTTCTCACCGTTGAATGCTTTCATTACTACATGCCCGCTGAACATCTCCTCGACATGTCCGTTGACATGTCCAAGGTAATCCTGCTGCTGCTTGAAGTACTTCTGTGATTTTTTTATTATCACACTTACAAAGATCATAGACACAGGAATGATGACAAGGGCTACCAGGGTCATCATCCAGCTGATTGAGAACATCATGACAAGAACACCTGCAACAGTTGCAACCGAGGTTACAACCTGGGTGAGGCTCTGGCTGAGAGTCCGGCTTACAGTTTCAACATCGTTGGTTATTCTTGAAAGGACCTCACCGTGACTTGTAGTGTCAAAGTAACCGAGCGGCATCCGGTTAATCTTCTCCTCAATATCCCTTCTCAGCCTAAAGGTAACCTTTGCAGAAATTCCGGCCATTATCCAGCCCTGGATATAATTGGCAGCAGTTGAAATCAGATATAGAATCAGAACTGTTATCAGAATCCTTGCAACAAAGCCGAAGTCTATGCCGCCGGTTCCGCTTATTTGAGCCATGACACCTTCAAAGATTCCGGTTGTTGCTCTGCCGAGTATCTTGGGGCCGAGTATCATAAACACTGTTGATACAGCAGATACAATCAGAGTAAAGAAAACTGCGACCTTATACTTTCCAAGATACTGCAGAAGAGTCTTCATAGTACCCTTGAAGTTTGAAGCCTTGTCTCCCGGTATACCGCTAAGATGAGGTGGTCCGCCGCCCATTGGACCGCGGCCGCCTCCGGGCCCTCGTCCCATCATTGGCCCGCGCGGGCTGTTATTCATATGTGTTTTTTTATTTTCACTCATTGAAGTTCCTCCAGTGACAGCTGTGATGTCGCAATTTCACGGTATGTTTCGCAATTTTCCATCAGATCCCGGTGTGTGCCGATACCTTCAACCCGGCCGTCTTCCATAACGATGATCTGGTCCGCACTCATGACAGTAGCAACCCTCTGGGTAACTATAATTACAGTGCTGTTCTCAGTTCGAGAGGAAAGTGCCTCCCTAAGCGCCGAGTCTGTTTTGTAGTCCAGTGCAGAAAAACTGTCGTCAAAAATATAGATCGGGGGCTTCTTTACAAGAGCCCTGGCAATTGACAGTCTCTGTTTCTGACCGCCGGAGAGGTTGCTGCCCCCCTGGGATACAGATGAATCGAAACCATCATCAAGTTTGCTGATAAACTCCGCAGCCTGGGCAACCTCAGCCGCATCGGCAACAAAGTCAGCTGATGCATTTTCATCAGCATACTTCAGATTGGATTCTACAGTTCCTGAAAACAAAGTTGATTTCTGCGGTACAAAACCAATTTTATCGCGCAGATCATGCTGAGTCAGCTGACGGATATCAAGACCGTCGATTTTTATTGCACCCCTGGTAACATCGTAGAATCTGGGGATAAGGTTTACCAGCGTTGATTTACCTGAACCTGTTGCTCCGATAACTGCCGTAGTCTGTCCCGGTTTTGCAGTAAAACTGATTTTATCAAGGACATTCTCGGGAGCACCGGGATATTTGAAAGAAACATTATCAAAGATTATTTCCGGTTTAAAATTATCATCAAAGTTTTCCGGTTTTTCCGGATCATTTATTGTCGGTTCAGTATCTATGACCTCGGCTATTCTGACTGCAGATACGGCGGCTCTGGGGAGCATTATGAACATCATTGACATCATGAGGAATGACATTACAATCTGCATGGCATACTGGAGAAAAGCCATCATATCACCGACCTGCATTGCAGAGTCCGCTATCTGATGAGCGCCTACCCATATGATTATCAGTGAAAGACCATTCATTATGAGCATCATCAGCGGCATCATGAATACCATAATCCTATTTACAAAGAGGGTATTATCAGTGAGATCGCTGTTTGCTTTCTCAAACCGTTTTTCCTCATGAGGCTGCATATTAAAGGCGCGGATAACGAGCATGCCTGAAAGCCCTTCACGGCTGACCAGATTAAGCCGGTCAACAAGTTTCTGCATCAGCTTGAATTTGGGAATAGCAACAAAATACATGATTATCACTATAATGCTGAGCGCTCCTACGGCTGAGGCGATAACCCACCACATGGAGGAGTTTTTTCCGATAGCCCTTATTATACCGCCGACTCCGATAATCGGAGCATAAAAAACCATTCTTATCAGCATGACAATAACCATCTGAAGCTGGGTAATATCGTTGGTGCTTCTCGTGATAAGGGAAGCTGTCGAAAACTTGTCAAATTCACGGCTTGAAAAGTTTTCAACCCTTTCAAAAATACTTGAACGCAGATCCCTGGAAAATCCGGCAGCAACCCGTGAAGCAAGAAAACCGACTACAATTGTACAAAAAGCAGCAACAAGAGTGAGCAGAAGCATCTGCCCCCCGATTCTAAGAATATATTTGTGCTGGATCGAAGCTGTATCCATCCCCAGGGCCTCATATTCTGCCTTTACAGAACTTACGGCAGCCTGTTCAATCATAGAAGGCGACATAGCCTGTATTGATGAAGTCATCTGCTCAAGAATCATCAGGCGCTGTTCTGAACTCATGGCGCTAAGTACAGCAGCAGGATCAGCCCCTTCCGGGATGGGCATTTTATCGACATTACCTGCGGCTATCAGTGCCGGAGCCATGAGCTCGCTCAATTCATCAAGCAATGCCTCATCAACAGATCTCAGCAGGTAGAGATTCCCGCCGACAGCTGCCGGATAAGTTTCAATGAGAACATCTGTATTAACCTCAGTTTTCAAATACGACGACTCGACCGTATCAATGTCCTCATCATTCATAAAAAGTTTTAATAGCGACATGCCGTCTTCACTCACTGCCACCGGGACTGAGCTGTCAATACCGCCCTGCTGGATACCAGTATTAACAATTTTTGACATATAGTCAGGCAGTGCAAGGTCTGCATTGGCCTGAATAAAAAGCAGCAGTATTGAGAACAGTACTGCCGGGAGGTATGGCTTTAAGTATTTACCAAGTTTTAAGATCATTCTGCATACTCCATTTCATTTGATTTCCTTATCAATATATTCACTCCATTTAAAACAGCATCCAATTCATCTTCAGAGAAGCTTTCTGTCAGACCGCTTATCCAATCGTAACGAATCCGGTTACCCTGTTTTATTAGTTTTGTTCCTTTTTCGGTGAGTTCAATTTTTTTTGCACGTCTGTCATCAGGATTCTCTACCCTGATGATGTACCCGCTTTGAACAAGCCTTTCCAGTAACTGACTGCTGGCTGCATTGGTGATTCCCAGTTCCTCGCCAATATTTGAAACCCCGCAGCTCCTGCATCTGTTTATATGCATCATTGCACCGATCTGCGACATTGATAGATTCAGTTTTTTTGACATCGTCATAAACCCACGCATTGAATTCTGCATGCTAATTCTCGTAAGTCTTTGAAGTGCGGTATTTAGTTCTGTCTGCTTATTCATAGATCTGTTAGCCGTCCAAATAGTTAAGTTTACTTAAATATAAGGACAGCTTAATCAATAGTCAATTATAAAGTTAACATCTTTACATTATTTATGGAGCATCAGGAATCTTGACTAATATATACCACCAAAGTGGTATGCCGAAAGAAAGCATTTTTCTTGTATATGTGTTAAATCTATTAGAAAATAAGATACTATTTTTGAAAAACAAAAAAGTTAAGATAATTTATAAAATTGAATTTAAAAACAAAGAAAAAGGTAAATTATAAAAAGTTGGATGTAAAAATCCTGTTGCCTGTTTGAATTGAATGCAAGGCTACATCTTAAGCAGCTGATATGTAAAATATACTGCTGCTAAAGCATCATCATAAGCTCCTTTGTCAGAAGGGAATTTGATGATGCTTTTTTTTATGCCCGAATAATAATCAGGGACGGTCTTTGTCTGAAGTATATCCTTACAGAGGTTCCAGATATTTTCGAGTTCATCATCCCTGAACCACTCAAGAAAATTTCGATGATTATGAAGAAATTTCTCCTCTTCTCGTGCTTCATCCAGGAAATCCCGAAGTCCCTGCCCCTTCATCATATTTCTCTCCTGGAAAATAACTGAGAGCGGAGGCTCCATCTGGTACAGGTTTGCATAAAGACTGTACACGGTCTGGTTAAAAGTATCCCCGTTGGCTGTTTTGTCTACCGAGAAGATATCATTCAAATATTCTCCACCTGTATCGAGATGATACATGGCAATAATGAAATTAAGTGTGTTCCAGATCGTGGTCGGAAATGATGCAAGTTTTTTAACCTTATCATAAGCGGTTGTACAGCCTATCCTGCCAAGAGATTTGGCTGCATTTGAAACAACAGCCGGATCCTGATCATCAAGCAGCCTTAACAGCAGATCCTGGGTTTCAACCGAGGGATATGCGCCCAGAGCAAATATAGCCTTCAGCCGGTGATATGAATAAGGTTCCTCAGCTTCATGCAGAAGTTCAGGAAGAAGAATCGGCCGATGGTTTGTATACAGTGAAGTAATTAATTCGCCTTTATCGGAAGAGAGAGGGCTGGATAAAATGTTTCGGATCTCATCCGTTGCCATTTTGGAATTATTAAGTCCGATATTCATCAGTAGTGTTTTACGCTGGATGGCGTTTTCAGTTGAATCAAGTTTGGAAATACTCTGATATGTCGAAAGATTTGACGGGGAAAAAATTATGGAAGCAGCCTCAGCAGGTGAAATTGAACCGCTTTCTTTTATCCTGAGAGAAATAAACAGAGAAAACAGACATAGCACAGCCGCAAATATAAAGGTGAAGGAATATCCGTTTACAGCAGCAAAAGAGTCACTGATTTTTGAGAAATCAGCCAGCTTTCCGCCTGTAATACCGATTATCAGAGCAAAAAACGCTATAAAAAAGTTCAGCATACTTGAAAAACCGACCGAATCATTTTCAGGCATGCTTCCTACAATAAGCCTGTTTACCAGAAGGTCATTGGCTCTGAGAAAAAATGTTGAAAGAAAAAGAGCGAGATAGTAGACCGCTTTGTAGGGAGTATACGGAAGTAAAGCCCAGAGAAGTGACGCGGCTGTAAGAAGTACAATTACCCAGATTATAAGCGGACGGCTCCCCAGGCGATCTGCGAACCCCTTTGAAAAATAAGCAGAGGCAATGGTAGCAATCCCGGCGGTCACTGTTACAAGAAAAACTTCGGAATTTGAAAACCCGGCATCATTACGCAGAAATGGAACAGCAAACCCGAAAAGAACAATCAGCCCTGCGTTTATTATTGAGAGAATTATTCGCTGCCGGAGATTTCTTACTTTTACGGATTCAAGAAAGATAACAAAGACATTTCTTCCTTTTTTATATCTGACTTTCTCCCTGCATGGAATTTTTTTAATCTCAAGCGCGGCAAAGGTGTTAATAATCACACCGCCGAGAGTCATAAAAAGAATTCCGGTCACTCCTCCCAGATGCTTTAGTGATGTAACTGCAAAACTGATTACCTTTGAAAGAGTAGCTGAAATCTGAAATCTCAGCGAAGAGCCTGCAAGAACATTCCCCCGGTTGCGGGTAGTGGAAATCATCCGGATCAGCGGCTGATACATAGACGCTCCGACGATTCGTGATGAGCAGAAAAGCGTATATGTTATCAGTATCAGCCATACAGCCGCTCGTCCCTGTAAAAAAAACAGAGCTGTATAGGAAAGACAGAGAACTCCGCGAATAAGCCATGCAAGATACTGAATTTTTACGATATCTTTACCGGCAAGCAGCCTGGGGGTAATTGAAAGAAGAATACCTGCAACATACAGAACAGAACTTATAAATCCAAGCTCTGTATTGGTTGCCCCGAAATATAAGGCCAGCAGATATACAGGTGTATCGCCCAGAAAGTTAAATCCGATGCCGTTTAGCAGCTGGTGACGATAATGGTGCTTAAGCCCCCGGCTTTTCTCTGATGTCGAAAGAAATGGACTGCTCATATATTGTAGAATAAACTGTTCTCAAAAAAAAGTCAGCGTTCTATCGTATCATTCTCTGATATCGGCAACTCGGCAAGCTGTTCCTTAAGATAACTGGAGAAAGATATTTTGGGCACTACAACTGAGGGTTTGGCCTCTACTGTAATCTCTTCTCCGGTAGCGGGATGTCTTACGATCCTTGCTCTTTGAGCATCCTTTTTCTTAACACTGAAACGGCCGATTCTTCCCAGAGGAACGGTCTCTCCAAGTGTTAAGCCCGTTTCGATGAGATAAAGAAAATCATCAATTACAGTTTTAACATCACCTGCAGTCATACTGTTTTTTTTAGCAACATACCTGACCATGCTTTTCATCGTGTACTGATCCGGAACATTTGCAGGATCTAGGTGCAGACTGCGGTTAAGTTTCATAAATCCGTTGGTTAAAAAGATTGTGGCTTCCCTGACTCGCTTGTCCTGCTCTTCCTGCGGAACCTCTGCAGGACAGACTGCTATCAGATGTACCGGGCTGGTTCTGCTTACCCGGCCTTCAGGAAAAACAACAGGTCTTCCGTTTTTAATTGATTCCGGGAGCTTGGATATTTTATCTATAATTATATCCGGAACATCAGTACGCAGTTTGATACTTGAATATTCAAGAACCCGTTCTTCCTTTCCTGGACTCAAACTTACAAGCGAACCGGAATTGGTAAGGGCAAGGATCCCGTTCCCCTCTCCGGGGTCCGCAGTCTCAACAAGCTTCATGCCGACTGAGGACATCTGACTCCTGAACATCCTGTCTTTTTCCATCCAGACATCAGAGTATAACTCCAGTGTTTCCTCCCCGGCATCCGGAATAAGTTTTACAAGTCCGGTGATGTGTTTTTGTATATCCGCAGGTAATTTATTGAAAGCCATACTGCCTCCTGTTTTCCATATGTATCAGGCTTTATACAGGATAATTATACATCATTTTTCAATTTTTTCCGATTTTTTTGGAATTTTCTGGAAAACCGGTATAAGTTAACGAGGATGGAGGATGCAAAATGGCAGAATATTTTGATGAATTAGATCCGAAAGTTGCTGATCATATCAGCAGTCTTAGAAAATCGGTAAAAATTGAAGATGACGGTGAAGCTCTTGAAACACTGGCAAGAGCATGGAAAGAAAAAGAAGATGCCTTTGTTCATCAGATCCTGGTAAGAAAAATGGAAATGGTCGACGAATTCGATCCCTACGATGAAAACGGAGGAGTTCTTCTGCTTACCTATTCAGGTTCACTTCTTTCTGTCGGGCCGATTGTAGACGGTAAAAGAACTGCGACCTATGCAAGCATTGGAATGAGGGAGGATGTTCCCGAGTTTGCTGAATCGGAAGATGCAGTTCTTGATGCAATGGTACAGGCCGGTGAATCGGTAAAATTTAAATCCGGTCCTGTTAAGAGCAGTTCGCCGATATATAAGATGGCAGTTTTCTCTGATGAGCTGGAAGCCGAAGATGAAGAAGAACAGCTGGCTGAAGTTACACAGATACTTGCCGAAGATTTTACTGAAGTAAACAGAACAATTATTGCCGGAGAATAATTCTTAACTGATGAATACCTATAAAGTTGTCAGTTCATTATTAGCTCGATTACGTGACAGTGCCTCTACCCCCAAGGGGGCGGCACTTGCCACTGAACTCAGAAAAACTATAGACAGCCTTAACGGACTGTCTGATGAAATTCGCCCTGCCGCGGATTCAGGAATGCCTGGAAGTCTAATCTCACTAAAATCCGGGTTACCTACATTAATTATTCCGGACCTTCATGGAAGACGTGATTTCCTGTACAATGCACTTACAATACCGCTCGTGAAAGGAGATTCATTTCTCCGGATGCTCGCTCAGGGCACAGCTAATGTAGTCTGTGTAGGAGACGCCTTTCATGGTGAAGCAAGAGTCAGAGGCAGATGGTCCCTGGCGTATGTGGAATTTATGGAGGGTTTTGTAAAACATGGTTCCATGGATCAGGAAATGTCCGATAATCTGAGGCTGCTACAGATGATTCTGGTACTGCTTCAGAGTTTTCCGGAAAACTTTTTTTTCCTTAAAGGAAACCATGAGAATATTGCCAATGAGATGGGAGAAGGAAACTACCCTTTTAGAAAGTTTGTTAATGAAGGTGAAATGGTAAAAGTCTGGACAGAGAAGTTTCTTGGAAAAGAATGCTTCGATCTGATCTATGATTATGAAAAAACATTACCGCTTGCAGCTGTCGGTGAGAGGTTTCTGGTTACACATGCGGAACCTGTACGGACTTTCAGCCGCAAGGAATTAATAAATGCTTACGAGGATGATGAAGTCCTTTACGGCCTGACCTGGACTGATAACGAAGCCGCGGAGGAAGGGAGTGTTGAACAGACACTTGATAATCTTTTTCCTGATCATCCTTCCGCATTATGCTTCGGCGGACACAGACCTGTAAACGGTCTTTATGCACTTCGGGCTTCAGACAGGTACATACAGATTAACCATCCATCAGAGGAAATAGCGGCTGTTGTATTCAGGGGGGAAGATTTTATTCCCCACAAGCAGATTATCCGGATCAGCAGAATTTAATATAAGGAACAGAACTATTTATGGGAAAAGAGCCTGAGAAGATTGATAAATACGGAGAGGTTGACCTTATTGCCAAGGGAGGTATGGGCGCGGTTTACAAAGCTATGCACCCTACTCTTAACAGACCCGTAATCCTTAAAAAACTTACCCTTCGCGGGAAATCGGCCTTCTCCGAACGCTTTAAGCGCGAAGCCAGAATTCTGATGGATTTCAGACACGATGATATTGTCACGGTATTCGATCATTTCAAGGAAGGTAGTTCATACTTCATTGTAATGGAATATGTTGAGGGAACATCACTTGAAGGACTTATCAAAGAGCACAGATATCTTGATTCAGTGACAGCGGCATATATCCTGCTGCACTGTGCAAGGGCACTGGGTTATGCTCATAAGCGCGGCGTAGTACACAGAGATATAAAACCTGCCAATCTGCTGTTATCAAGAGACGGCGCAATCAAGCTTGCAGACTTCGGAATTGCTGCATCAACTGAGGATGTTGATTCTGGACTTACCCGCGAGGGAATGACGCTTGGAACCCCGTCCTATATGGCTCCCGAACAGTTTCAGAATTCAAGAAATGTAGACGCGAGGGCTGATATATATGCTCTGGGGGTAATGGCATACGAGATGCTCACAGGAAAGCAGCCCTTTACAGGCGGGTTCTCTCCGGAACTGATACATGCAAAGCAGAAAGGAAAATACCGGAACCCGAGAAAATATGTTCCCGAAATATCCAGGCAGCTTGTAAGAATTATCAGAGGCTGTATGAAAACCTCACCGAAAGGAAGGTATCAGACAGTAGAGCAGATAATCAGAAGAACAGAAAAGCTGCTTAAATACTACGACAAAGAGGCAATTCGCGAAAAACTGGGTTCTATGGTGCGCCTTGAAGAAAATGAACAGCTTCTGAAACCCAGGAAAAATCTGATAAGAATAGTCACGCGATCCGTAATTGCTGCGGCGGCTGTTGCTCTTTTATTCACTGCAGGAATTAAAAGTACGGTATTCCATCCAATTTTTAAGGGGAATACAGACGGCAGACTTAGAATAACTTTTTCGTTGCCCGAAAATGCAGGATATTTTCACAATCTACCGGTTTCAGCTGCTGTCTTTTCAGAAGAAAATGCTGAAATTCCGCTTGTGGTAAAGCCGGCAATGTTTAAAATTCCTGAGTTTATAAATTCTGAAAACACAGATTCCACATTCTCAACGCTGCCCCTGTATCTGAAAACAGGGATATACCGAATTAAAATCACCTGCGGTCCCGATATCTTCTGGGGCTCTGTATATCTCCCGTCCGGCAGGGAGCAGAAAAGACTTCACAGCGGGTCGGATATTTATCCTGAAACTGTAAAAACTTTCAGTATTCCAGAACCGGCTCCATCAGAACTGTCCGTAGCTCTCGATATAAGAGATGCGGTGAGCGGAAAAGATATCGGTCAGGATACTCAAATAAGTATGAAAACAAACCGTGGGTTCATTCCGCTATCGGATATAACGACTATCGAGTCCGGAGATGTTCATCTTTTCAGACTTACGGCTGACGGCTATATAGGACAGGATTACTCCCTTTTTCTGGGAGAAGAAATCAGTGCTCTGAAAATTGAAGCGGTACTCCTGCCGAAACCGGCTCTTATAATCCTTGATACAGGCAATGAGAATATTGATTTGACGGTAAACGGGACATCCTGGATTGATTTATATATGGAAGATGACAGCAGCGGAAGTCCTGTAACAAGAATGGAAGCATGGAATCTGCATGACAGCATTCCTGAGAGTATGAACCTGTCTCCGGGGCGCTACAGATTTGAGGCATCAAGATGGGGCTCCAGAACAAGGCTGGATTTAAGTATCGTTTCAGGTGAGAAGATTGAACTGAGAATTACTGAAGTAGATGGAAATATTCAATTGCTGAGAAAGTAGAACATCACAGCAGGGAGTTAGCGTAATGACTAAAACTATTAAAAAGATTATATATCTGCTGCTCGGATTGGCGGCAGGAGGCATAGTGTGGTTTGCCACTGAATCTCTTATGATCATGAACGGAGGCTCCTTTTACCTGCATCTGATCATCACCGGAGGTTTTATCGGTGCTGTTTACGGAGCAGTAATCGGACTGGGTGAAGGAATTGCACTTTCAATAAAATCGAAGGCGGCAAACGGTGCGCTTTTCGGTCTGATTTTCGGCTTTACTGCCGGTGCCCTGGCCATCCTGATAGCCCAGGGGCTTTTATTTTCTGTAACGGGAGCAGGAAGCGCTTCAATTAATGATATACAGACCAGTTATCTGCCGAAGGCAAGGATTCCTGGCTGGACAGTTCTTGGCGGTATTCTGGGAATAATTGAAGGCGTACGGACTAAATCACTTAGAAGACTTCTTTTCGGACTTGCCGGCGGACTGGTTGGCGGACTTGCCGGAGGGCTGGCTTACGAAGGACTTAACTCATTGAGCATTGTTGCACCTTCCGGGCTAAGACTTGCCGGTTTTATTTTTATGGGAATATTCATCGGAGCCGGGCTCAGTATTGCTGATGCTGTAGGCCGGTACGGTGTGCTGAAAGTGGTTAATGGAAAATTTAAGGGTAAAGAGTTCATTATTTCAAGAACTTCAAGCCTTATAGGCTCCGCAGACAAGGCTGATATTGTCCTGCCCGGAGACTCTGCTGTTGCAGAGTTTCATGCCAGGGTGTACCGGCAGTCAGGCAGTCTTCACATTGAAAAAAAGGCTTCGGATAAAAAGCTTTACATCAATGACCGGGCCGTCGATGGGGACTGCCAGCTTAAATATGAAGATGTTATCCGCTGCGGACGGACGGTACTAAGATTTATACCTTAGTTATGGAGAATATTATGAAGAAATTATTAGCTTCAGCTATATTATTATTATCAGTTTCATCTTTGTTTGCTCAGAGTATTGATATTACCCAGATAGAAAACCGCAGGCTTTTGATCGACGGAACTTTGGATCTGTTCTTTCTGCCAAGAGATGCTGACGGTAATCCGAGAACACTGGACGGATCGGAAAAGATTCAGCTTTATATTCCCGATGCAAAGGGAAATATGAAAGAACAGAAAATACGGAGTATAGAACAGGAAGCCCCTGAACAGCAGGGCATCAGCTTTCTTCTGCTGCTGGATAATTCAGGTTCAATGCATAAATGGAATATAGGCGATGAGAGCAGATATCAGACTGCAGTTCATGCTGTAGAATCTTTTCTAAGCAGTATAGATAATCCGCTTGATAAGATAGGTATCGCCTCTTTCAATACATACTACACACCGCTTTCACCTATTGCTGGAATCTCAGGAACACAGAAATCCTCACTTCAGAAGATTCAGGAACCGGCGGATGATGAAGCATTCACAGAGCTCTACCTGTCCATGGACAAGGCCTCTGCTGAACTTGCAGCGTTTACCGGCCGGCGGGCAATGATTGTTCTTTCAGACGGAGAAAATTATCCCTACTCGCTTTCAGGAAGTGAGCATCCTCTCTATGCGGGTGAGGAAACCGCACCGGATGAAGTTATAGAAAAAATGCTGGAGGAAGGCATCAGTATATATGCGGTACATATAGGAGCTGACAGGGATCCTGAACTTTCCAGAATTGCTGAGGCTACAGGCGGCAGAAGTTTTGACGCAACAGACAGGGAACAACTTGAGAATGTCTACAGTACTATACGTGAAGAGATAAGAAAAGAATACCGGGTACGCTTCCGCCCCTCATACAGCCGGACAGAGGTTAATGACATAATTTTGAAGGTGGACAATCAGGAAAGTCAGTCGGCATTCTATGTACCCCACTTTCTTGGACTGCCTGAGAACGGATTCAGCTGGCTGTTTCTGATTCCGCTTCTGCTTGCCGCAGGTATTATTGCCGCAATGCTTCTGCTTGTATGGGAACATGCTGCAAAGTCGGCAGAAATCAATATTCTCAATACAGATAAACCTTTTTCTCAGGTAACAAGAGTAAATCTGACAAATGAGGTAACAGTGATTGGAGCTGGAGATCGGGCCGATATGACCGTAGCCGGGAATCCGTCTTTAAGAGAATCACACGCAACAATAGTATACGACAAGACCGTAGGTAACTACACCGTAGCGGCTGATGATGAGTTTAAGGTAAACAACCGGTTTAAAAAGCAGCATATACTGAAAAGCGGAGATGTACTTGATTTTAACGGAACGGTGGTTGTATTTGATAAGCCGGAAGAAAAATAAGGTTTTTACAACTTATTTTTTTACTGATTGACAAACGGTTTAATTACTGTTAAAGATGAAATAACTGGTTAAGACAGATTTTCTGTTCAGTGTATTTATTTTTTAATACCGGTAATACACCGGTGAGGATGCTAAATTGTCAAAGAAAATTTATGTAGGGAACTTAAACTACAGAATGCGCAACGAAGGGCTTGAGGAGCTGTTCGGTCAGTTCGGACCTGTTGTTAGTGCAAAAATTATCATGGACAGAGAAACCAATCGCTCCAAGGGCTTCGGTTTCGTAGAGATGGAGGACGAGGATTCAGCACAGGCTGCAATCTCTGCGCTCAATGGTACTGAAATTGAAGGCCGAAGCATAAAAGTGAACGAATCAATTGAAAAGGAACGAGGCCCAAGACGCTTCTAACTATAACTTTTTACTTTGTACCTAAGGGGACTGACTTGAAACAGGTTGGTCCCTTTTTTTGTACTCGGTTATAGTTATAAATCCGATTTCCTGTTATAAATACTTTGAGTTTTAAAATGCGGCGTGTAAAATCAATACTGATACTTTTTACAGCACTTCTTCTCGTTTCATGCAATACTACCGCAAAACTTGCTGAACCCGAAATCATACAGCCCCGCTACCCAATCCTTCTTGTTCACGGCTTCAATGAACGTACCACCATCCCATACCCCAACTCGCTTGTAGATCTAACAAAGCATCTAAGACTGAAGGGCTATAATGTTTACTACGCCGATACTGATGCCTTCGCAAAAATCGAGGATAACGCGTACTACATTACTCAGGCCATGGATGAAATTCTCAAGGAAAATCCAGGGAAGGAGAAGATTAATATAATTGCCTATTCAAAGGGCGGTTTAGATGCCAGATACGCCGTTTCAATTATGGGTGCAGGGGCATATACGGCTTCGCTTACGACTCTTGCGACCCCGCACCGGGGTTCAACTGCAATAGACTTTTTTTCTACCTGGTGGCTGACCTCAAATAAATTTTCGGTATTCCTAATCAACACCTTCGGAAAACTGGCGGGAGACCGCAAGGAAGCCTATCCGGACTGTCTTTATCAGATGGGACGGGACAAGATGAGAATTTTCAATATGATATGCAGTGATTACCCCGGAGTAAAGTATTATTCTTTTGCATCAACGGTTTCAAGCGACTATTTTCATGTTTTTTTCGGCTCTTCCCGTGACCTGGTAGCTACAGTTGAGGGACCCAATGACGGAATAGTCTCCGAAGAATCTGCAGCATGGGGAGAATACCTTGGGACTATAAACTGCTTTTCAGCCTGTGATACCGATATCTGCCATACAGATGTAGTCGGGTTGAATATACCGCATAACAATAACTTTGATCATGAACTATTTTTTGAAAAACTCATTAAATATCTGGCCGATAACGGCTTTTAATTCAGGGAAGGACTAATGCTGATGAGACTTAGACATTATATTACTTTTACAGCCTGCCTACTGCTGCTGCCGCTTTCCGCAGGAGCAGTAGACTTCCATGAATATGAAAAAACGAAATATCCCATGATTATCGTTCACGGCTTCATTGAACGTTCTGATATCATCTATCCGAACTCTGCCCTACCCATAGCGAATTTTCTCAATAAGAAAGGAATGTCGGCGTATATTGCTGACATTGATGCTCTGGGAAGTATTGAATCAAACGCTGAACGGCTAGCAAAACAGATAGAAAAAATATGTCTGGAAACTGAAACGGAAAAGGTGAATATAATTGCATTTTCCAAGGGAGGTCTTGATTCAAGACTGGCGGCCTATCTTCCGCAAGCCCGGGGCAGAATTGCAAGTATAACAACAGTTTCAACTCCGCACAGAGGTACGCCTGTTGCCGATTTCTTTTCATCCAATCCGCTTACAACCAGTTATTCACTTGAATACATCATGAACACCCTTGCCGGGTATGCCGGAGACAGAAATCAGGATTTTATTAAAACCATAACACAGCTTGGAACTGAGGAGATGGAAATTTTCAATACTAAATATCAAAATCTGGATGAAGTTACATATTACTCATTTTCAGCGGTAATGAGGTATGATGATTTCCATTTTATTTTCAGCCTCCTTCGTGAATATATATTCTTCAAAGAAGGACCTAATGACGGAATGATATCAGTATCATCTGCGAGATGGGGAAACTACCTCGGAACAGTGAATGAATATATGGAGTATTCAGGCAGTCTTAACCACCCGGATCTTGTCGGGCTTGATATTCTGCCGAATTCTGACTTTGACTACCTTGATTTCTACTTCCGCGTAGTTCAAATGCTTATTAAGAATGGCTATTAAGAGAGCTATTCTGCCGGATAGATATCCTCCGGCTCATATCTTCTGAGCGGCCGCTGAATCAATTCGAAGGTGATTCCATGATCTTTTTCAGTATCAAGATAAGCAAAATGTCCGTCTCCGTCGGGACCGAATCCTCCGCCCTCCATCAGCACGCTGAAGCCTGCTTCTTCTGCCTTGCGGATTTCCTCTTTAATATCTTCAACATATATACCAAGATGCTGAATGCCGTAACCGTGTTTTTCGATAAAATCGCTGTAGACGGTCTTTCCCTCAAGATTCTGAATAATTTCTATTCTTGTGTTTCCGAAGTAACTTAGTGCTATCCTTGATTTATATCTCACGGGTTTCCCCATATAGTTCATAAACTTAAGAAGCGGAGGTCCGTAAGTATAGATCTGCCAGTTACCCACTCCGAAGTTTTCATGGTAATTTTTTACAGTTTTATATAGATCCTCAACTACATATCCGATCTGTCCGATTGAATAATTTAAAAAATCAGCCGTTCTTTTGTTTTTCATTGCTCTTAATACTGATAATGTACTCAGTTCCTCCGATGTTGTTAATTTGCACATGTGCTTCAAGCTGTTCAACCAGGGCTGATATGATAACCCGGCCAGTTGTACTCTTAGCTTCCTGCGTCTCTGAATCATCCATGCCCCGTCCGTTGTCAGCAATTCTGATTATACAATTTCCATTGTCATCCATTTTGGTCTGTATCGAAAGAACAGGTAATTTTATTCCGGAAAAAGCATGTTTGAATGAATTGGTCACAATTTCATTTACCAGCATTCCGCAGGGTATCATTTTATTTATATCAAGATTCAGCGGCTGTATATCACGCTCAATAACAACGGAACTTTCAGGCAGACTCAGGCAGGAGGCAAGATAATCTGTAAGTTCAATCATATACAGTGAAAAATCTACTACCTTTTTGGAACTTGATCTGTAGAGCTGATCGTGAACCATAGCCATTGTACTCAGTCTTGTTTCAAGACTCTGCAGTAGTTCAATTTTGTCCTCATCATCGATGTGAGATTCCTGAAGCCGTAATATTGAATTGATAATTGAGAGGTTATTTTTTACACGATGATGAACTTCCTGAAGAAGAATCTCTTTCTGCTTTAGAGATGTTTTGTACTCTTTCTGAATCTGCTCCCAGTCAAGGAAGATCAAAAACTCCATGAATGAAAGGTTTATCAGAGCGGTAAGGATTAATTTTACCGAAATCGCAACATCATCAAGGAAAAGATTAAAGCCGAGTGACTGTACAAGTGCAAGAACAATAGTAATTATAAACCAGACAAAACTGAGACTTGATTTCTCATATCTGAACGACTTTTTATTGAATAATACAAACGCAAAGCACAAAAAGATGAAAAGAAACTGGATCAAAGATGTTATAGTAGTTTGTCCTGCGGAAAGTATAATCGTAAAAACAGCAGCTGCGGCAGTGATTGATAATGTAATTACTGCCACAAACTTCGCTTTCAGATTATATATATACAAAACCAGCCCGAACACAAGTAATCCGGTTGCACATAGAGCAGAGAAAACAAATGATGGTTTGGAAAATCCTGAGGCCATATCCGTGGAAGTCAGTACCACAATCGGACCAATTATATATATAAACCATGCAGCTGATATGATAAAATGCTTGCTTTCTCGCTGCCGAATTGTCATAACCAGAAACATAATAAATGCAAAAAATCTGATTCCGATTGTGACTAAAAGAGAAATTGAAAAATCACTTATTTGAATTGAACTTATCATATCTAATAAAACTATAACAGAAAGACATGCCAAGTTCAAACTCGCTTTTAAATAAATCAGCCCCTCATACGGTCCAGTTCTTCCACCATTTTATTCCGGCAATTTTCGGATACATCCGACATCTTCATATCACTTGTAACATCGATAGGCGGCATGATATTTATGGTTATCGTTTTGAACCCGTTGGCAATAAATTTATTCGGAGGCAGCGACTGAAATGCACCGTCGATTATGATCGGTAGAATCGGCGTTTCAGTATTTACTGCTGATCTGAATGCACCTTTTTTGAACTCACCGATATTTCCGTCCCGTGTTCTGGTTCCTTCCGGAAAAATAAGAAAGGATTCTCCGTTACCTAAAATATCTTCGATTTTTCTGATTGCATCAAACTGGCTTTTCCTATTATTACGATCGATTAAAAGATGTCCTGAAAAATACAGGTTCCATCCGATTACAGGAACAAGAGCCAGAGATTTTTTTGCAATCATTTTGACCGGATAAAATAGACGGAAAACAAGCAGTATATCTATAAGAGACTGGTGATTGGCAGTAATGACAAAGGACTTCTTTCTGTCCAGATACTCCTTTCCGTTTATCTTCAGACGCCAGATAGGAATTATAGCAAGCAGAATCAAACACAGAATTGAAGAGTTATAATGAAGTATGCGCCGCTTTTTATCAAATGGAGCGGTCAGCAGAAACAAGACAGCCTGGATCGGTATAAATAATATCGCTCCGATAACTATTTCAAGCCAGGTAATCAGGGAAGCAATCGCAGAAATAATAATCAATTTACACTCCCGTAAAAATGATGGGAAATATTAGCAGAAAAGTAAATAATAAAACAAGCTTTACTTACACTTCATCCGGTGTTTTAACTATTTTCTTTTTACTTATAGCTTTATTTTTATTATCATTAATATAATTGGAGGCTATATATGAAAAAACTAATCCTTTTAATTTCAATTATTTTTATACCGCTGTCACTATCTGCCCAGCAGTCATTGATAAACCGGGATGATTCAAATTTTAAATTCTTCCTTGAATCAGAGCTCGGCACTGTAAAAGTTAACTATCATACAATACTAATAGGTTCAGAAACAGCAGGAACAGGCACAACCTTTGACTTTGTGACACAGGGCGGGCAGGAAATACTCTTTCCCATTCAGAGATTCAATGCAGGTATTGTCATAGCCGATCAGCACAGGCTCAGTTTTCTCTACCAGCCCCTTGAAGTATTGACAGAAGTCACATTCAAGGATGATGTAACTGTAGATAATGTAACCTTCCCTGGGGGAACACCGATGGAGCTGTCATACGGCTTCCCATTCTACAGAATTACATATGCCTATGACTTCTTTAAAAGCGATCGAATAGATCTTGCTGCAGGAGCTGCAATTCAGCTTAGAGATGCTTCTATAGTATTCAAACAACAGGATGGTGAGCAGATGACCGTCAGTCAGAACCTGGGGCCTGTACCGGCACTAAATCTTTACGGACGCTACCAGTTTGCAAACGGATTCTATGCACTTGCTGATATCACCGGTATTTATGCCTCCTCGGCTTTTATTAACGGTGCAAACTTTGATTTTTCAGGGTCTCTGCTTGATGCCTCGCTTAGGGGCGGTTATACCCTTAAGAACAACATTGATCTTTTCATGAACTTGCGGTTCCTTGGAGGAAGTGCAGATGGCGTAAGTGAGTATCCTGATCTATACTGGACAGACAGTGTTGAGGATGCCACAGCCAATTATCTTGCAACAACATCCCTGACACTCGGATTAACTCTGAGGTAGGAATGCATGATAAAAAACCAGTGGTATGCTGTACTTTACAGTAAGGAAGTTAAACCGGGACGAATTACCGGAGCGCTGAGGCTTGGAGAAAAACTTGCTTTCTGGAGAGACGGTACCACCGGTAAGGTTTCATGTATTGCAGATAAATGTCCGCACCGCGGGGCATCGATATCGGCCGGGAAGATCCATGAGGGGCATCCGCAGTGCCCCTTTCACGGACTCGAATTTGACAGCAAGGGCACATGCATTCTTATTCCGGGAAACGGAAAAGAAACCCCGATTCCGGAAAATTTCCACACAGAATCCTATAAAACAGCAGAGCAAGCCGGTTTGATATGGATCTTCTGGAGTGACAGACTAAGTGCATCTGATGATGTTTCAGCCTTTCCTCCCCTGCCGTATTTCGATGATATCGATGAAAGTTTCAGCTATAAAAACTGGATCGATCCATGGTTATGCCACTATTCCAGATGCATAGAAAATCAGCTTGATGTTCTCCACCTGCCCTTTGTACATCACAACACGATAGGGGCCGGAAACAAGACTCTGGTGAACGGCCCCAGGGTAAAGATCAGTGATAATGAAATGAGTGTCTGGGTATATAATGCTGTTGATGAAGGCCAGAGTCCACAAAGACCCGAAGAAACACCTGAGCCGAAAGAAGGACAGCAGCATCTGCACTTCCGTTTTCCGCATATATGGCAGAACTGGCTGACTGATAAGGCCAGGATATTTATTGCCTTTGTTCCGGTTGATGAAGATCATACCCTTCTCTATTTGAGATTCTATCAAAAATTTATGATGGTGCCGGTATTGAGAGAAGTCGTAAACGGATTCGGAATGTTTTTCAGTAAGATAATTACCCACCAGGACAGGAGGGTTGTGCATACTCAGCTGCCGAAAAAAACGGAACTTAAAATGAAAGAAAATCTTCTGCAGGGAGACGGACCGATTCTTGCCTACCGCCGAAGGAGGGATGAATTGAAGAAACTCTGACTGCTGGATTATCCGGCAATCAGTCTTACTTTTTTCAGTTCCTTCAGAAGCTTCTCCTTTGTAACCGGTTTAAGCAGATAACCGTCACAGAGCTCGTAGAAGGATTTCATTACACTCTCAACATCACCCAAAGCTGTAACCATAAACACCTTCGTCCGCCTGAAGTGTTCTGCGGATTCGGAGGCTTCAATTTCACGAATTTCCTTAAGAACCTGCTGCCCGTCCATCTCCGGCATCATTATATCTAGACATATCAGTTTGTATTTATCATTTTTTTCTATTGATCGTTTAAAAAGCTGCAGCCCCTCTTTGCCGTTTACTGCAGTATGAACCGGCCCGAAGTTACTCAGCATTTCCTGTAAAATCAGTCTGCTGGCAAGGTCATCTTCAACTATCAGAGACTTCATTTAGTCCTCCAATTACAATTCTATTCATTCTTTCTTTATCCTGCAATGATCATAATATTAATATTTTTAGAATTGTCGTACAAAAAATCAGTTTATTAATTGATAATTGAAAATACAGGCTGTAAAATCATCTGAGTGAACAGCAATCAGGTTCAAGATATATTAATCAATCTGCTCTATATTCTCGTTTATTCTGTTTCATTGATTTCCATCGGGATAGTCATAGTTAAATCCGGTAAATCAGCAAAGAAAAGCCCGGCCCTGCATTTGTTTCTTCTGAGTTTTTCTCTTACCGGTATACTGCTCACGGCAGAAATGTATATTCACAACAGTCCGGATAATCTGCAGCTGTATTTCAACCCGGCTGTTCCTGAACTTGTGCTTAATGTACTGCTGCTATTTTCTATGACGTCAGCCGGATTTTTTATCATTCTGCTTACTAATGAATACCGTAAATTTTCCAGATCGCGCATGGTTTTTATAATAAGTGCTGTTTTTCTGGGTTTATTTTTGATATCTGAATCTTCATTCCTGATAATAAACTCCTTCGCGGTAAACTCTTTGTTTGCAGAACTATATGGGTATTCAGTAATGGCAGGATTTTTTCTGCTTCTTTTTATTTCGATAATCTGTACAGTAAAACTCTATATGCCCTTATATCAGAATACAGATAAAGCCGGCCTTGAAATACTTCGAATAACACTAAACTTTATACTAATATCTGTAACGGCATATGTAATAACAGATTCAGAAGTAGCTGTTTTTATTATCCCGTCCGGGATTATAGTAGTAATAACACTTTTAATTTTAATGATGCTGTATTCAGGTAAAAAAACTGAGAGCGTATCCGGATTAGGGACTGAGGAGCTGTGCAGGCAGTATGGACTGTCGGCCCGGGAATCTGAGGTAGCGCTCATGCTGATGCACGGGAGAACATATAAGGAAATTTCCTCCGATCTTTTTATTTCAATGTCCACCGTCCAGACTCACGTGGGAAGAATTTACTCTAAAATGCAGGTAGGCAATAAAACTGAGCTGGCAAACAGGCTCAGAAGGCCTTAAATACGCAAATCGTACAAATATACGACTACTGAATTAATGGTTTCGGGTCTATATTTCAGTAAGAAATCGCAGCAAGGAGATAAAATGAAAAAAATAATTTTAATTACAGCGGTAATATTACTGAGTACAGTACTGCAGGGCTTTGCCCTGTCATACGAACTGGATGATTACAAAGAGGTTAACCTTGGTTCAGTAGAGAAACTGGTATTCAGGCTTGATTCAGCAAGATGCGGATTGTGCATATCAACTGTTAATTTTGATAAAACCATCACAGGAAGCTCAGCATCAAATAAGCTAACGCTAGCTCTTGAAGGCACTATGACGTCAAACCAGGGCAGTGCCGTTCCCGCCTTGTATGTCTCAGAAGACGGAAGAGTCTTAAACATCAGCCTCTATAAAAATGAAAAAATGTTCTTCGGTCTTGCACAGACCGGCAGAGTCTATTTTTCAGCGAATATACCTGAATCATTCATCGGCGACATTGAAATAGAACTTTCCAGTTCAGATATAACGGTTTCAGACATCTCTGCTGATAAACTGAATATAAAATCCAGTTCCGGGGATGTGAGTCTGGATAGGATATCCGCCGAACTGCTTACTATTGAAGCATCCTCCGGAAAAATAAACGCAGGACTGCTGAATGCAGCCCGCAGCATTGATATTACAGCAAGTTCCGGAGATATAAAGATTGATGAACTGCGTTCTTCGGAAATAGGACTCAAAGCATCCTCAGGCGATATAAAAATCAACAGATTATCAGCAGACAATACCAGAATAAAACTGTCCTCAGGTTCACTTGAACTGTTAAAGGCTGAAGGCGGTATTCAATGCGAAATATCATCAGGCAAAACCACCATCGAAATAGCCACCCTATCCGGAGATATTGATATAGACAGTAAATCGGGAAGAGTCAGACTCAGTCTTCCTGCAGGCTCTGCTTTTGATGCCGATCTTGGCGCCTCTTCCGGAAAGATTACAACTGATTTCACAATACTCGGCGATGTAACAAAATCAGATGAAGATCGGATAAGCGGAAAAGTAAACGGAGGCGGCCGCCTGGTTAGAGTTAAGGCAAGCTCAGGCGACATCTCCATCAGCCGGAACTGATTATAATTTAACCAGAGCTCTTCCGGAAGCCTTGGCTTTCAGCATGAGAGAAGCCTGTTCTGCTACTTCAGAAAGGCTGATCTCATGCGCCAGATTTAATAAATCCGGAAGTTTCCAGTCTGTTGCCAGATGATTCCAGATGTACTGCCTGTATTCCATCGGGCAGTTCTGAGAGTCTATTCCAATAAGACTGATACCGCGCAGAATGAAGGGATAAACACTCAGCGGAAGATCAGCCGAGGCTGCATTCCCGCAGCTGGTTACGGTTCCCAGCGGAGCAATCGATTTAATAATGTTTGCAAGAATATTTCCACCGACAGTATCAACTGCACCGGCATACTGCGCCTTTAGCATCGGCCTTGAATTTTCCTCCTGCAAAGAGGATCGTTCGACAATAGAAGAGGCACCAAGTGATTTAAGGTAATCCGCCTTTTCCGGTTTTCCTGTCACTGCGGCAACTCTGTAACCTGCTGCTGCAAGCAGTCTTACGGCTATGGAACCTACACCGCCTGTTGCCCCGGACACAATTATTTCACCGTCTTCAGGACTGAGAGTCTTAAATATTTTATCTGCCGACATGGCAGCAGTAAAACCGGCCGTTCCGTAAACCATTGCCTCTGCAAGGCTAAGCCCAGAGGGCAGTTTCACCGCCCAGGCAGAGGGTATTCTTGCATATTCCTGATAACCGCCGGAGGTATTCATACCGAAGTCGTAGCCGGTAATTATTACCTTGTCGCCCTCAGTGAATGCCGGTGACCCCGATTCTACAACTTCACCGGAGGCATCAATTCCCGGAGTATGTGGGTAATTTCTGGTAACCCCCCTGTTTCCGGAAATAGAAAGCGAATCCTTGTAATTAAGCGATGAATAATGGACTTTTATAACCAGATCTCCATCAGGCAGATCTGAAATCTTTTTATCTATAATTTCCGGACTGAAGCCGGACTCAGTTTCAAATATATTTAAAGCCTTGAAAGTAATATCATTCATATTGTCTCCTCAATGGACAGTATATCAGATACCCGCAGCCGATGGATCCTCTCTTTCAAGTTTTGATGCAATCTTCGCAAGTTCTTTTTCATCAAGTTTATATTTTCTGAAAATAAAAAGCGCTACAAAAAGTCCAATCATAGGAACAACCGACATAACAGTCCTTAAACCGAAGATGGTTTTTGAGGACTGCACAGCAGCATCGGTATCAAGATTGATTAAATCAAGACCGACACTGGCAGCCAGAGCCGCAAGGCCCGATGCAAGCTTCACCACAAAGGTCTGCATTGAAAATATAACACTCTCTTCACGGTGTCCTGTTTTAAACTCACCGTAGTCTACAGAATCGGCCAGAAAAATGGTTGTGAGGACAGTCAGCATTCCGTTTCCCGAGAAGATAAAAAAGGCGGGGATAAAAATGAGAAATACCGCCGTTGCGCCGGTAAATGCCATAATCAGCAGTACAAAATAACCGAAGATTTCCATTAAGAGGCAGAGTCTGAAAACAGTTGTAGCAGAAAGCTTTTTACGAATAAGAGGATAGATTATCATCATTGCAATAATCTGAAGTCCGCCTCCGAAGGTATTAAAAAGCGCATAGGAGCCTTCCCAGCCGGCTTCGCCGATATCAAACTGAAAGAAATAGATTATCAGATTGGATGTTATGTAAAGGGCTGTATTAACGCAGATGATTGCAATTACAATTATCATAGCCTGGTCATTTTTAAAAAGTGATTTAAACATCTGGCCGACACTTGCCGTTTTCATATTTACGGAACTGTTTTCCTTTATATTGATACAGGCAATAACCGAGGCCAGAATAAAGAAACAGCTGATGATAAGTGTGAACCATCTGAAGCCGATACGGTAATCAGCGGCAGAACTTCCCCCGCCGAATTTAGCTACTGAAATCATTGTGGCTACTGTTATTACCGCAAAGCCGACGCCGGCACAGCTTCTTGCTATTACAGACAGGTTTTCCCGTTCAGCATGCGTATCCGCTACCGCCGGGATCATCGACCAGTAGGGAATATCCATAATTGTATAGGTAGTCCCCCATAGTATGTAGACAACAGCAAAATATACCATAAGCTGCTTGCCTTCCAGTCCGCCGGGTACCGCAAAAAGAGCGAAAAGAACAAAGGCGTTCAGTATTGTTCCTGTGAAAAGCCAGGGACGGAACCTGCCGAAGCGTGAGTTGGTTTTTGCTACAATTATTCCCATTACCGGGTCGTTTACAGCATCGAAGACACGCGCCACCATCAGGATAATTCCGACAAATGTAGCGCTGAGTCCCATAACGACATTGTAGTAATAGAGAACATACCCCGAGGAAAGGGCGTACACCATATCCTTTCCGACTGCGGCAAGACCGTATGAAGCCTTGGCCTTTAAATCAAGTTTCACTCTTTATTTCTCCTTCTGTTTCAGCAAGAATTCCATGTAAAAGAATATCCATCATCCCCTCAAGAGCCTGCCCGTATGAAATATTTTCATCAAGGAGCGTATGTCCGCAAAGAAAATGTTCTATTGAAGATTCGACCATCATCTTTAATACAGGTATCTGTACAGATCTTATATTTCCCATCCTGACTCCCTCTTCCAGAAGCTTAATTGTCGGCTCCCAGTCATTTTCCAATCTTAAAGCCACCCTTTCAAAAACTTCGGGATATATATTTTTAAGTTCCCACAATTTGCGAAAATCAACTCCGGAATAGCGTTCCGGCAGAACGACAATAATTTTTCTGATTTTTTCAATAAGGCTCAGTTCTTCATCCTGAAGAATCCTTTTTTCACTTTCCTTTATTGCAGAAAAACAGTAATCAACCATTTCCATGAAAAGTTCATTCTTGTCTTTATAGTATTTATAAAAGGTCTTTTTACTCATGGATAATCTTTGAGCTAAATCATCCATCGTAAATTTCAGACCGTTTTGGTTAAATTCATCTATCACCCCTTCCAGGATAACTTTTTTTATCTCATTATCTGTATCGCCGGCCGGCATCACTTATCCTTAAAATTTAATTGATATGCTTACGGAAACTATTTTTGTATTTTTAGTTTCCCGATAGATAATATCACACGAATGAGAAGATCACAATAAAATTAAAAAGCCCGAGCAAGTCCCGGGCTGTAATCAGAAGAAGAACCTAGTTATACGAATTATTTAATAAATACGGATAACCGTCGTTATGGCTGCTGTCCACACCCCATATGTCTGTGTCCCATCCGCCGGCAGATGTTATTGTTGACATTGAGCCGTCAGGAACTTCTGTACCGGTTCCGTTGCTATCGCCTTTAACAGCACTTTGTTCGGTATTAGTAGAATAGTAGCAGCCGGTAGTAGTTACACTACCTCTCAGTGAACCATACAAAGCTCCGGTTAAAGAATAACCAGAAACCTTCCCCTGTCCATAGGAGTTGGTACAATTAATAGTTTCGGTACTATACCCGAAAAAGCTTCCAACACAGCTTGTGTAGGTGCCCTCAATAAAACCCCTTGTATAACAATTATTTACAGTACACGAGCCATCTGCTCTGCCACATAAGGCAGCTGCATTGTCTGTGCCATAAAGCGTAAGTGCTATACCAATATTTGTAAAGCATTCGCTGATTGTAAGTGAGCCGCTTTCAACATTGCCGACCAAACCTCCAACTCTGTAATATCCGCATAAATCTGTATCAGTCGCACCGCTTGTACTGCTTTTTTCTACAGCGCATGTGCTTATTGTACTATTGCCCCCTGTCGCGCCAACTAATCCTCCGACATCACCATGCCCCCATACAACAGCGGTGGACAAACATGATGTAACGTCAGCGTTTGTAACAAAACCGGCCAGTCCGCCATGATAAGACCCAGAAACAATATTTCCAACAGAGCCGGAAACCTCTACGCCTTCAATTGTTCCGCCGTCCCAGGATCCGACAAGAACTCCATTGTAATCCTTAGAACCTGATAATATAATTTCAGCATCCTTTATTATTATATTCCTTACATAGGCAGATTCGGCACAACCAAAGAGGCCGCTATAATCTTGAGACGGTGTGGTCAGTCCGCTTATTGTTGCTTTAGGTTCTGACCAGAAGCTTTCAAGTATGCCGGTAAATGGATCTGCTGAGGTTCCGACAGGAGTCCATGTTGATGACAGACTTATATTTGCCATTAAAATATAATATCCACTCAAATCGTCTGACAGCGAGGTAAAACCATCCGAGTCTGTAATGTAATAGACGTTTCTAAATGTATCATCCATAAGGTCTATAGTTTTTGAACTTGCAGAATTCTGTTGATTACCCGCGGCGTCTACAGGAAATACAGAAACAAAATAAGACTTTCCGGTAGTAAGCCCTTCAAAGGTATATTCACATGTCCCCTTATTAACCTCAATCTCAGACATAGCTGTGTATATTCCACGCTCATAACATTTCAGAACTACATGATCAAAGCTTGAGTCCTCTTCAGTTGTAGGCTCAATCCAGGTAATCTTAAGCTTACCGGCTCCTGCTGCGCTATTAGTACCAGCTATTTGCGCAGGCGCAGTTTTATCATAAATCAGGCTGCAGCTTGTTTCTATATTCTTATACCCATACGCGTCTTCTGCTACTGCTTCGGCTACTGTTACATCGACATCGCCCTCTGAAGAAGGAAAGATTGTTGCGGTATAAGATGCTCCGCTTCCGGCAAAACCTGATAATGTGCAGTTTGTTACACTTATGTCTTCTGCATCAAAACCGGTAACGTCTTTGTTAAAGGTAAAATCCATTGTAAAAGAAAACTTATTAATATAACCGTTATCAGACGGTGTCGTTATGGTTAAGATCACATCCTTTGTCCAGATTGCGTACAGGGTAATGTCCGAGCTTCCCATTGTTATTGAACTTCCCGCACTGTAGTCGGTTCCGTTTCCGTCTGCCTTGGTGTTCCAGCCGGTAAAACCGCTGCCCTCCAGCGTGAAGCCGCAGGCTGGCACCGTTGCCGAAGCTCCCTCATCGATGTTCACCGCGGCCATTGTTCCTTCCCCACCGTTTGCGTCAAAGTAGAGTGAGTGTACATTCTGCGACCAGACTGCGTAGAGGGTGATGTCTGATGCACCCATTGTGAAAGTACTGCCGGCAGTGTATGCGGTTCCGCTACCGTCCGCAGCTGTATTCCAGCCGGTAAACGAATAGGTCGGTTTTGAGAGAGCTCCGGTATTGTCCAATACTGTGATGGTATCACCCTCGATATAGGTCGCACTGTCTATCGGTGCGCTGCCGCTTGTTGCTCCGTTGGCATCATATGTTGCCGTGAAGGTCTCGAAGCCGGGAATCCCGTTCGGACATCCGCATACAAGGGCTGCAAGAATTATCATAAGGATAACGGCAGCCCCCTTAACAAAATGTGTGGTCTTTTTCAATTCAAAAATCTCTCCTTGATATAAAAATATTAAGAAAGATATATGAAAAGAATTTACTCGTCGTCCAGAAATATATTCTTGGACTTTTTTTAACGCAAAAAAAGCCCGGGAAGCTCCCGGGCTGGTATTGGATTCTATTGATTATATTGTTATTGATATATTTTACAGATAACCATATTTAGAGTGCTGACCCCAACGCTGTCTCCTGCTGTATAGATATTTCCCGCATCATCAAGGCAGATTGAGTAGCCATAATCGGAACCACTTCCGCCTGCAATATTGTCTCGGATTATTAGTCCGTCAGTGTCGAAACTTGTATCAAGCACGCCAGCACTGTCATACTTCCAGATAACCATATCGTCATTACTGCCATTAGAACTGTAACCTGTGACATAGATATTACCTGAATCTTCAAGGCAGATAGAAAAGCCATAATCATAGCTGCTTCCGCCTGCGGCACTGTCATGAACAACAATTCCGTCTGAGCCGAAGCCTGTATCCAGCACGCCTGCGCTGTCATACTTCCAGATAACCATATCGCTATTACTACTGTTGTTATTGCTATAACCTGTGACATAGATGTTGCCTGAATCATCAAGACAGATGGAGTTGCCTCTATCATAGCTGCTTCCGCCTGCGGCACTGTCATGAACAGCTATTCCGCCTGAGCCGAAGTCTGTGTCCAGCACGCCAGCGCTGTCATACTTCCAGATAACCATATCGGAATTATTGCCGTTATTGCTGAAACCCGTTACATAGATATTACCTGAATCATCAAGACAGATAGAGTAGCCAATATCGGAACCGCTTCCGCCTGCGGCACTGTCATGAACTACTATTCCGCCTGAGCCGAAACTTGTATCGAGTGCGCCTGCGCTGTAATACTTCCAGATAACCATATCGCTATTACTACTGTTTTTATTGCTATAACCTGTGACATAGATGTTGCCTGAATCATCAAGACAGATGGAGTAGCCTGTATCATAGCTGCTTCCGCCTGCGGCACTGTCATGAACGACTATTCCGCCTGAGCCGAAGTCTGTGTCAAGAACGCCAGCGCTGTCATACTTCCAGATAACCATATCGGTATTACTTTCGTTATAGCTGTTACCTGTGACATAGATATTGCCTGAACCATCAAGGCAGATAGAGTAGCCTCTATCATAGTAGCTTCCGCCTGCGGCACTGTCATGAACGACTATTCCGCCTGAGCCGAAGCCTGTATCAAGCACGCCAGAGCTGTCATAATTCCATATAACCATATCGTAATTACTGCCGTTCCAGCTGTAACCTGTGGCATAGATGTTGCCGGAATCATCAAGGCATGTAGATTTGGCTACCGAATAACAGTCGTCGTAGATAATCGTTTCGAAAGACCAGAGTGCATAGAGGCTTACATCGGCATCGCCGATAGTGAATGTGCTGCCTGCTTTGTATGTTGTACCGCTGCCGTCCGCCCTGGTGTTCCACCCCAGAAGAATATAATTAGTTTTCGTCAACTCTCCGGTGTTCCCTAATACCGTTACCGTATTACCTTCTTCGTATGCTGCGGAATCACTTGGAACAGTGCCTGTTTCCGCACCGTTGGCATTGTATGTTACCGTGTAGGTTGCAGCCGGTGTTTCCTCCGTCGTTTCAGCTGCTGATTCAGCTGCCTGATCGGTTGTCCCGTTCTGACAGCCGCTTATAAAGACTGCAAGCAGAACCATTAAAATAGCGCCTGCAGTTTTTATAAATTGTTTTGAATTCTTCACTTAAATTCCTCCATCTAAAATATTTTCAATTCAAAGTAACAGTAATGGAGGTTAAGATCGTCCAAGAATATATATTAGGACATTTTTGTAAAAAAAACAGGGCATCTGAAAACCGGATGCCCTGGAGAATGTCTTTGTTATGGTAATACTACCTTATACCATTCATAATCGGAACTACCATTAATATAACGGTTATATGCCTTTCCGAAATTTAAATCTGTATACTTGTCGGGAATTCCGCTGGACACACTGGAATCATTGTCCTCATATTCATCTTTGGAATTGTCGGCGCAATAAGATTCAAATGGAGTGGAATAGCTATCGATCGACGAACTGAAATATGGAGAAACAAACATACCATAAGAGTTACTGACATATGAATAAACTTTTAGATAGTAAATGCCTGGAGATAATGCAGTAACAAAAGTTCGGGAACTTGTAGAGCAAGAAGCTGTTGACAACGCAGTACCATTTTCATCATAAAGAACAAAATACATATAAAAATTATTAGTATTAGTGCTGCTTGTTCTAAAAGGCCTGTATGTAAGCGTATATGTCCTGCTGCTGTTCTCATCATCATAGAAATAGATTCCGGTAGATGTGGAAGTATTATCATCTTCATCAATCTCTGGAATAGCATTTCCAGTATCAATTTTACAGCTTACCCAATGCATAACATTATTCCCCTCAGCGTTGCTGAAGTCATAGGTTATTGTCTTTGATTCTCCTACGCCAAGACCTGAAACGGTAGTTGTATAAATTGTATTGCTTGAACGAGCATTATAATTATCCTCAGAACTATACAAAGTAACGGTGAAATCATCGTCAACATCTCCATCGCCGTCATTTGTTATCGTTGCAGTATAGGTAACTGTAGAACCGTCTGCCACATTACCGGAGCTTGACGAGCTTACAGTTCCTGTAAGATTGATAGTTTTCTCAAAAAATGTAACATCGCTTGAATAGGAATATGTGTTATCCGAAGTGTCTCCCTCAGCCATACTTCCAATTATTGCAGCTCCAAGATAATAGTTTCCTGCGGTGGGAGTGTTTTGTGCTCTTGTATCTGCGGGGACCAGAAGATATCTGTAGTTGCTAGTATCATAGAAGTCATAGGGGACTGTCCCGGGTGCATCCCATGTATATAAATCAATATCTCCGGAATCATATTCACCGTCGGAATTCGTATCCTGAAACAGAACAACGGTATATCCCCGGGCCGCAGTCCATCCATCGTTTTCAACAGTTACAGAGGTTACCAGATTTGACAGATCATCAGTGATAACCCATGCCCCGGAAAAGTCTTCAGAGAAATTAATTTCAGAGATATGGAGATCAGGAAGCGAGCCACAGACCGTCAGTATAATTTTATCTGTATTATTTGCTGTTGAGGTCTCGCTGATGTCTCCTGAGCTGTTAACAGTCCCGGTAACGAATCCTATCCATCCCGAGAAGGTCGTTTCAGCATTATCAGCCATGAGGGAGGCTTCGGCAGGCAGGTCGGCTGTAAAAGTTCCGCTTATATAGTCCTGAGGATAAAGCTCTTCACTAAGCGTAACCGAACCGTCATAAAGGAAAACTTCGCTTCCGTCCAGGCTGACAGTTAAGTCCAGCTTAATAATTGTCCCGGCACTCAGAGTTCCGTATCCCTCATTACTTATACTGTATGATACTTTTACACTCCCTTCTGCCGGACCGTAAAGAACCTCTGTATACGGAGATTTGAGTGAAAGAGCTAAATCAGGCTCACTGCTTGTTCCAACATCCAGGGCAATACGGGAGGTATTATTGGTAGTTATCGTGTCATCTTCACAATCAATCTCTGCAAAAAGATATCTGGTAGCAGCTGTTGTTATGCCCGGAGGCAGACTGAGTGTAAAATCAGCATCTTCACCTGCAATAATTGTTTCTGTTAAGAGCGGGTAATTATCATCTGTGGTTGAAAAATCATCATCATCCGACAGCGTAAAGACTATTGTGCAGTCTGATGCAATTGTTTCCCCGTTTTGATTCGACACTGTGACGGGAACAACAAAACTTCCCCCTACAGCTGCATAGAGCTGCGTCTGCTCTGATGAGTTATTTCGGCCAAGGCTGACCATTAAATCATAACCGGCTATAGAAGCCAGAGGCGATGGACATCCTGTCAACAAAATTGCCAGCAGTGATATCACTGCTATATTTAGTATTATTTTTTTCACTTTTCCCTCCTAGAAAGAATAGCTTCCTGTAAGGCTGAATGAATCAAAACCTACACCCGAATCTGCGCTTGTCGGCATGCCCATAATTCCGCTGTCGGCACTCACGGTTGCATAAGCGTCTATCTTGAATTTTTCTGTAAGTGCCAGTGTGAATCCGAAATTCCCCTCAGCTTCGACATCAAGCGTTGTTTCAATGCTGTTTCCCGGAGTGTAATAGTTTTCAGTACCATCTATCAGCTCAGCATCAATTGAATTATCCGATTCCAGGTTATCAACATACTCGGTATAAACATAACCCGACTGTCCTGTTACAAGGCTTGATATGCTGTCTATTACAAGACTGATTGTTGTCTTTGCCCCGGCGTAGAAGGTCATGTCGCTTATCGGAGTATAGGAAACTGACAGAGGCACTGAAACTTCGATTGTATGAATCATTTCATCAACCTGAGTTGTATAACCTGTATATATAGTTGACGTGTCTATATCAGTACCTGCTGTTGTATAGGCATTATCCCCGTCATTGTCTATCTGAACTCTTAAAGTCCTTGTCTGTTCTTTCTCCGCGGTTTTGTAATCTATGTCATAACCAAAACCGGCCCCCAGATAAAACGCGGCTCTTTCATCAGGTATGAATGATTTTGAAAATGCAGCTTTCGCATGTCCTGATATTGCTGCATTAATAGACTGTGAGATACAGGTGGTGGAGCTGTTTCGGGATGTCTCTACCGGCGTTCCGGTGTAGTCATCATATTGTATCTCTATTGTACTGAATTCGCATATAGCAGCGGGGTAAATACCGTAATCTGCTCCGAGCATAAACTTCAGGGCGATATTGTTCCCAAGATTGATATTGCTGTCACTGTCAAATCCAAGTACTGTGCGTTCAAGATATGTATCGGAAATAGAGGCATCCATACTTACTGAGCTTTCAACTCCTGAATCACTGTCGTAATAAACAGCTCCTGTTGAACTGTACAGTTCTTCAGTGTCAAGCAGGCTTACATCGCTGCCGTCTGCATAGCTTGAGGTTGTGTTTAAGTAGCTTCCTTCATTTGCACCAAGGTTATAGAATGCAGCACCAAGCGATATTTTTGAACTCAGGTTACCGACATTCAGACCAATCTCGGGTTCGAATGCAAGAACACTCTCAAAGTTGTCGGCATCACTTACTACAAATCCTCCGGTTGAGTAGTAATATGGCATGCTGTAGCTTGTAATTTCATAATCCCCTACTTCATCAAGGCTGTCATCACCTGCTGTACTTGTATTGGTGTATGTACTGGAAATTGAGCTTTCACTGTAGCTGTATTGATTAAGAAGCCATAGTCCTTTTACATCAAACGAAATCGGCATACCAAAATCAACACCCACACTGGCAAGCAGTTTCTGGTAGTTAAAGTTTTCAATATAAAAATCAGTTGCAGTAACAAGTTCATTATAAATACCTGCAGCACTTTGATAATCTGTGTAAGTAATCGTCTGGGTATCTTCGTCATTTTCATCTGTTAGAGAAAGGTCAGTAAAATAAATTCAACAGAAAAAATAGTGAAAGTTCATCGGTTATCCATGCATAACCGCCTCTCAGTCCCGTTCCGATTTCTTCTGTTCCGAACTGTGTTCCGTCCGAATCAAGCGAAAAGAAAATTGTGCTTGATTCCATTTTATTAAAGTCTGCTGGATTCACAAGATAATCATATGCATTTTTAGTCAGGCCTTCAGAAGCTTTACTCTGGTTCGATTCTCCAAGATCGACCAATTCAGCATATCCGTTTGCCAACAGACAAAAAGAAAATACAATGGACACTAGTAGATGTTTTTTCATATTCGGGTTCTCCTTCGATAGTATTAATAGAAGGAGGTTAACGTTTATCTGTTCAATGATCGTCCAGATATATATTTCTGGACCTTTTTTTTCGATACTGAAGAGGAGTTTCGCCAATCATCTTTTGAAAAGCTGCATAATAACTGGATTTGGAGTTAAATCCGCACTCAAGCGCAATATCAAGGACTGTCATTGATGGCTTGCTTTCCAGAAGTTCCAGCGAATAGTTTATTCTTTTTTCTTTAATATACTGGGAAAATGTCTTACCCTGATGGATATTTAAAACCTCAGATAACTGTAAGTTCGACACTTTAAGCTTTTGTGCTGCATTTTTTAGAAACAGGTCATTATTAACAAATAGTTTTTCTTCATTCATCAGCTGCTCAAGAGCTGAATAAACCCTGTCGGCCTCAGCATCTTCAATATTGGATTTTAGATAATAATCCCGGTAGGCCTCAAGCTTTATTATATTGAGCAGAAACGGATAACGCTGGCTTATCAGCAGAAGATATACGGAAAGTATTGCAAAGCGTAGCTGGAAAAGATCATAGAACCAGGCAATTCTGTTGCCGAAGACGATATAAGGGAAAAGCGGAGCAATGGTAATCAGTGAAAAAATTATTACAGTTGAAAGATTTTTCTGCCTCTCTTCCTTTGATCTTCGAAACAGGTGTATGTAATAAACGAGTATTATAAAAAAATAAACAATTCCGTAAAATGATGAAAATATACTGAGAGGCCGGAAGATTCCGACATTCGCATACAGAAAATCCTTATATTCTCGAAAATTCCCACCGGAATCTACAGGATATTCTGCATATATTATCAGAATTAAAGAGACCGCAACCGGTATTACGATGTGAAGGAGATGCAAAGGACGGAAAATATATTCTTTTTTTGGAAGTGATTTGAAAAAAAAGTAGTATACCGGAGCTGCAGCAAATAAGACAAACCTCCCTATCGTATAAACATAGGGATATACAGCATACCATTTCTCTATACCTGAAAACAGGTAGAATGCACTAGAGAACTGGTATACCGCAATAAGGAAAGTATTCAGGGCAATAAGATAATTCTTCTGATCCTTCCTTTTCAGAAGAAGCTGACTGACAGTTATGATGAGGCAAAGACAAATACCAAGAATAAGGCCTGTATCTACAAGTATATTTCTGTCCATTGCCAAAGATTATAGCTTAGAAACACAAACTATATAATACATTTATTGCTATCTATAAATACAGCAGGAGAGTAATCATTAAGGCTCCAATGTGTCAGGCTCACACCGTTTCTGATTAATAATCCATCAATTATTAATAGTCTTCCGGTATTCAGAGGGAGACATACCTACTTTTTCGCTGAAAACACGATTGAAATTAGATTTTGAATTAAACCCGCAGGACATTGCGACAGAAAGAATGCTATGCTCCTTCTCATACCTGATTTTTGACTTGGCAGACTCTATTCTTAAATCATTTATATAGCTGTTAAAATTCTTTGAATATCTGGAATTGATAATTTCGGAAAGCTGTCCTGGCCGCAGCTCTAGCCTGGCACTCAGGCTTCTAAGATTCAATTCAGGATCTGTGTAAAGATGCTCAAATTCCATAAGATCATCAATTCGGGAAATTATAAAATCTACATTAAGCGATGAAACCTTGGACTGTGCATAACGGACAGCACTGGCTTCATTTCGGATTCTCAAAAAGAAATCAGCGAACCTTGATGTCATAAGTGAAAAACATATTAAAGAGAAAACAAGAACAGTCATACCGACCTTATATGGTTTTAAATCGTTCAGAGTATCACTGTAACTCATAAAAGCTGCTAAAAGAATTACTGTTATTAAAAATATCAGCGTCAGCCGTATATGCTTTTTACTCTTTTCAAAATATTTCAGATTGGATTTGAATATTACTATCAGACATACAGCTGTCCAGGGGAACATTGTATAGTTAAAGACCTTTCCAATTATCATAAAATATCCCGATGGAAGCGTTTCCAGTGGAAACATTGCAAGCTTTTGTTCAGCGGGAAGAATATAATAAGGAATAAAAGCGGCAAAACATATAAACGCAGGAAGAACGGTTAACAGATGTACTTTTTTCAGCCTGAAATGAGTATCAAAAAAGCTGTTAAAATAGAAAATCAATATCGGACCCAATAAAAAATCCAAAGGAAAATTTATTAAAAGCAGACCGGGTGCAAAATACTCGGTGCCTTTTCTATAATAAGAATCCAGGAGTATACATAGGCCGAGAAGAAAGAAAAATCCAAAGTGTAGATAGTGAATCTGCTTTCTTTTTCTGATAGAAATAAGCTGGATAATCGAGTAAAGAACAAAATACATACCGCCTGAGGCAATAAAAAAACTGATGAGTATGCCTAATCTGGTGCCTGTATCTATCATGCTGCCTACCTTTGATTAAAAATAATTAATTTTCGGGGAAGTTTCCAGTAGGCTTTTATAAGAAACACCCATCCCTGTTTCTGCAGATGTTTCCTTATGTTTCATTTTGTATCTTTTTGTATGCAGTCATTCAGTTCAAAAATTATTTATTCTCCTGAATGGAATTCATATCCTTAAGCTCTCAGATAACTTGTTATATACCAAACATTTATAAGTAAAAATAAAAGAACATTATTATCAGATGAATGGCACAATTATTGCAAGTCATTTTACTACTTACATAAGGGAAAAAATACATATGCATTTTAGAATTCGCAGCCGAATCGGCCTGAAACTGATAATTTCAGTTTCACTACTATTAATCACCTGCTTTACCGTTTTAATACTTATAAGTTCAAGAACTGTTTATCAACGGATTTTTGATACCCGCAAAGCTCAGCTTGAAAAACAGATTGAAGATTTATCACTAATTACAGACATTCATATCGATTATCAGTTTGCGCAGCTTGAAGCGATAGCAGACAGTCATATACTTTACAGCTATACTATTAATCAGGATTTTATCTCCGTTAAAAAATATATAGATGAAGAAAAAAAAACACATGAATTTTGTGATGAGATGCTTCTGATTGATACCAAAGGTCTCGTATTAACCAGTACTGCAAATGCTGCAATTGGAAAAGATTTAAGTGAAGAAAAAATATTTAAGACTCTGTCTTCCAATTCTGGTACTTTCGATCTCGATGAAACCTTCTCACTTTCTTCTGAAAACGGTGATATTATTTCGACAGTTGGAAAACCCTTAATACAAAATGGAGAAACGCTGGGATATTATATTATTAGGTTGAATTTTACAAAATTGCTCACCCATGTTTTATGGGAAAGAGATTTAGGAAAGATGGGACAGCCGTATATGTTTACATCAAAGGGTATTGTACTGGCCTATGGTGATAAAAATGAGCTGTTAGTTGATCACTCCGGCAGGCCAGGACCAATAATAACAATCCTGAATGAGAAGAAAGATAGAGGATTCTTTGGATACCAGATAAACGGAATTAACAGATATCTGGCTTTTCATCAGTCAGGTGAAAGCGGATGGTTTATTGCTGCCAATATTTCCGAGAGCGATCTTCTGGATACATCACAGTATCTTCAGATGATAATATCAATTATAAGCACATCAAGTATGGTTATCCTGATTATCCTTCTTTCAATTATGATTAGGAATATCATTACGAAAAGAGTATCAGAACTGGAAAAACATCTGCTCACTGCTTCAACAGGAGATATACGACTCAGAGTGAAGCCCAAGGGAAAGGATGAGTTAGATTCCATTTACCGTAGCATGAATACAATGTTTGAAAATTTTTCAGTCTTTCTGGGAAAACTCAAAACTCAGATAAGTGATATTGATACATCAAGTGAAGAGATGAGTCATAATATTACGGAAACTGCGGCATCTATTAATCAGATAAGCAGTAATCTTCAAAGCATCAATAAACAGATGCATGAACAGGCATCTATCACAAGCCAGACAGTGCATTCTGTTGCTCAGCTCACTGAAAATATAAACAATCTTAACAACAGTATTATAGAGCAGAGCTCGAGTATTACTCAGTCCTCGTCCGCTATTGAAGAAATGACTACAGGAATAGACTCCATTGCCGGGGTTATTGAAACCGGAAACGAAAATGTTAAGCAAATGACATATGCATCCTCCAAGGGACAGGAAACCATGGAAATTGTTCAGGAAGTAATTCATAAGATTGTTGAAGAGTCCAATGAACTAATGCAGGCAAATGAATTAATATCAAATCTGTCCAGTCAGACAAATTTACTTTCAATGAATGCTGCGATTGAAGCCGCTCATGCCGGTGATGCAGGAAAGGGATTCTCCGTTGTAGCTGAAGAAATAAGAAAACTTGCAGAACAGTCTGACAGCCAATCCAAAGTTGTAAGTTCAAATTTGACAAGTATCAAAAAGGCAATAGATGAACTTACCGTATCAGCTTCGCAAAATACAAAAGATTTCGATGCTATGAATACCGCTGTTATTAAGGTCAGCAATATATTCAGCAATATTCAGAACGCCGTACAGGAATTAAGCATCGGAAGCAATCAGGTTCTTGAAGGCCTCAACCGCATGCAGGAAATTTCAGCTGAAGTCAACTCTGGGTCAAAAGAGATGAAGATTGGCAATGAACAGATCATAGAATCTGTTACTCACCTCCAGGATATCAGCAAAACAACAAGCCATGCCATTGATGAAATCACAATGGGTGTTAACGAGATAAATAAGGCGGTCTCGGAAGAAGAGATGCTTATAAAAGACAATGCAGAGCGTGTTGGAAATATAAATAAAGATGCTGAATTATTTAAAACATAAGAATCAAAAATCCAAGGAGTAAATATGAATCAGGTATTTTCGATTTTAGCCGGAATTTTTATCACAAATGGTATTCCTCACTTTGTTAACGGTATTTCCGGAAAACAATTTCACAGTCCTTTTGCCAAACCGCCGGGAAAAGGAAAATCATCCCCACTTTCAAATGTAATCTGGGGATTAATTAATTTTCTTATAGGTTTTATTCTAATAAATTTCATCGATCAGCTTAAAATCGGCATAAACTTGAATTTTATTCTTTTTATGCTCGGTGTTATTTTTGTCTCGATCAACCTATCAAGATTTTTCAATCATGGCGAATAATTTTAAAATCATTCTGATAGCACAGTTAAAATCCGTGTTATCAGAATATCTATTTTAATTCATCGTATCGCTTTTTAACGGCTATAAATATTTTCGCATCACCGCCAAGATCAGGATGATATTTTTTAAGAAGTTTCCGGTATTCTCTTCTATGTCCGGCATTATTTTGTTGAGCAGCATTTCGTTTAACTGACTCGAGGTCCTGCAGAAAGGTCATTAAGGCTGCTCTATCAGGCAGTTTAATGGTTCGGTAATGAGTTTTAAGGCTGTCATAATATTTCAAAATAATTTCAGCCCACTTTTCGGCTGAGAATCCGGATAGTTCTTCTGCACGTTTCAGGCTTGCCGGATAAAGTACTCTTTTATACACAGGTATATCATCATTACATTTTCTTTCCGCGTATAGCAGCTTAAAAACAAGTCTTTTTATACTTTCAGGCCATGCATCTGCGGATTTACTTATTCTCTGCTGCCTGTGTAGGTATTTTTTATTCCGCTGAGCTTGATAATTCCATTTCAGTTCTAAAAAAAGCTTAAAAAACTCTTTTTCCGGAAGATAATACGTCCTGATAAAATTATCGAGGTACTTGATTTCAAGCCGCGGCTCATTCACCAGTTTCCAGGCCTTGGGCGGAAGTATAACTTTTCGAAGTTTTGCAGAATCATTGAGTATCTTGACCAGCAGCTGAAAATCAGGATTCTTCTTTATGGATTGAGGCTGAATAAAAAGAAGTTTTGCGATAGTCCTGTTCCCCTTCAAAATCAGTTCCTCCGCAGTAATTATAGCGTTTTTCTCATAATTGACTCCAGTGCCTGTTTTAAATATAGTTTTGTTATGACTGTACTTATACCGAAGCTGTCCGGGTTCTGCCCCGGTGTAAAAAATGCTGAGAAGAACATCCTTAAAACAAAAGATGAACTTGAATCACAGGATCTATGCGTTCTGGGTATGATGATTAACAATCGAAGCCATGTTGAATTTCTTAATACAAAAGGAATTAAAACAATGGATAAACCTGAAGATATCCCCGATAAGGCTGTAATTGCAGTTAGAACACACGGGATCGACAGGACACTTGAAAAGGAACTTTCAGAGACTCACCATCTTATAGATCTGACCTGTATAAATGTTAAAAAAGTTCAGAAAAAAATAGCCGAAGCATCAGCCGGCGGTTCTTCTGTTATCATAACAGGCAAGAAAACCCATCCTGAAGTCCTTGGGCTTCAGAGTTATGCAGAGAACTTTACTGTCATCGAAACTTCAGAGGATCTTGAAGCTTTTATAAAAAATCCGGAGTTCAGCAGAAGCCGTAGTGTAGACATTCACCCGGAAAGTTTTTTTATTACCTCTCAGACTACAGGGAGCCGTGTTCTGTTTGATTCCACCTGCAGCGCAGTAAAAGAGCACTGGCCTGAAACTAACGTTACTGTCTTTGACAGTATTTGCCCGGTAACACGAAAAAAGGAAGAGGAAGCCCTGGAACTTCAAAAACAGGCAGATATAAGTTTTGTTATAGGTGATAAACTTTCATCAAATGCAAGCAAGCTTTTTCACCTGCTGTACGAAGCTGATGAGCATACATACTTTATACAGAATCTTGAAGATCTCAAAAGCAGAAATATTAACCTTACAGACATAAACAAGGCTCTCATCGTATCTTCAGCATCGACTCCTGATTTTATTGAGTATGAAATAAAGGAATACCTTGAAGGTATTCCCGATTTTTTATAAAGATTAGAAATTCCGGGAAAGAAGCTGTCCGGTAATTTTTTCAAGCTGCTGCGATGTATATCCCGGTTCCAATCGCGCAATTTCACGGCGGGCACGCTGGGAATACAGTTCTGCAACAGCCTTGGCTTTTTCAATTGCGCCTGATTTATTGATAAGGGTTAAAGCCTGAGCTATTGATTCGGGGCTGTAAGGCGGTTCATTGAAAAGCTTTGCCAGCTCTCCGTTATCTGACTGCATTGCAAATATTGCCGGAAGAGTAAAAATCCCCTCCTGCATATCATGCCCTGTTACAGGTTTACCTACCTTATCAGTCCTGCCGTTAAAATCAAGAATATCATCGATAATCTGAAAGGCCATACCGATATTGTAGCCTATTCTAACAAATATGTTGCAGATATCCTCGGAACATCCGGCTTCCTTTGCTCCCAGATAAAGACTGAGTGAGAAAAGCACCGCAGTTTTACTTGCAATCCGTCTTTTATACTTTCTAATACTGGGATTAAAAATAAATTTTTCAGTATCCTGCAGGATTTCACCTTCACAGACTCTGGCTACAGCCTTGGCAAGTTTATCGTACTGATCAATCCTTGAGTTTCTGGATGCCATAACAAAACATCCTGAAAACATGTAATCACCCAGCAGGATTGCCAGCTTGCTTCCGTGAATTGTATGCATGGCAGGTTTGCCCCGTCGTGTTTCAGCTTCATCTATGATGTCGTCATGAACAAGAGTTGCATTGTGCAGCATTTCAACTGCGGCAGCCAGTGAGTAAATTCTATTGCCGTCAAAATCTCCATACCGTCCGGCCAGTACAACCATGGCGGGTCGAAGCATCTTCCCGCCGTCTGCCAGAAGCCTTTCAACAGCAGAGCGGATCATTTCAGGTGTATTCTGAATATAACCATTAATCACCGCCCTTACTGACCGGAGGTCTTCTGAAAGCTGACTGTCCCCTATGGAGTCAGAAATATAAGTCATAAATCTCTCTGTGGTATCCTATTTCTTTTTTCTCTTAAGAACAGGTTCACCGACAAAAAGATGAGTACGTCTTGCAAAAGCTGTACTGTTCCACCATTTCTTGATTGCAGGCATAACCCAGTGGTCAAGACCTACAGCACGTCCTGCTCCGGCAAGCATAAGGAATCCGGCAAATACAAACCAGGCCTGATCCCATGAGAACATTCCCGAGAATGTGAAAACAAGACACATTACAATTGATGCAGCGGCAGCAAGCCAGGTAAAAAGTCCACCGAGAAGCGCAAGTCCGATGAAAAGCTCAACAAGGACAATCATAGTCTGGAATATTGGATAGCTGATATATGCCATAATACTGTCCATGAAGGTTTCCCTGAACCAGGTTACAAATCCTGAGTTGTACGGGATTATCGGATTACCGGTTTCCCAGATCTTTCCAAAAACCTGAGCTGCGGTATCAGCAACAGCATTTGCAGCATCACCGGCAGCACCTGCTACTGCATCACTTGCTGCACTTACAGTATCAGCGGCAGCCTGGACAACAGTCTGAGCGGCATCACCTGCAGCATCACTGGCGGCGCTCACTGTATCTGCAACAGCAGGAGCAGCAGTTTCAACCCAGCCCTCAGCGGCCTCTCCGCCCTCTGATGCAGCACTTACAGCATCACTGGCAACTTCTACGCCTTTCTGAACAACTCCGGGACTGAACATCCAGCCTGACTTTGTGCCTGAAGCAAAATTAAGCCAGCCCTCGCCAATTTTATTAAGGCTTTCTGCAATCCACATAACACCAAGCCACATTCTGAGCGGTACACCCCACCAACCCTGAAGTTTCCAGGAAAGATGTTCGCCGACGAATGTTCTTCTGTCTTTCATATCGAAGAACTCGTGCTTCAGGTAGCCCCATACAGCATTTATTCCGGCTATGCCGAATAGGTAATGGAGGTTTACAACATGCTTCATTGCCATTGCCATGAAACCGGAAACTTTCATGCCTCCGGCATTGGACACTGCATAACGTCCGCCTATTGAAACCATAAAACCATGATAATTTGATTTGAATTTGTGTTTTTCAGTACTGTCGATATCAGCAATGATATTCTTTGCGGCAACCTCACCGGTCTGAATAGCAGTTTCTACAATCTGAGGCAGAACTTTTTCATTTTCAAGAAACCACATATTGTCGCCGACTGCATAAACTTCGTTGTGATCTACAGACCTCATATAGTCATCAACAAGTATTCTTCCTCTCTGACCTACAACATAACGTTCATTCTCATCAAAGCGGCATCCGAGCATTCCGTGAATTCCGTCAGCCGATGCAAAACTGCACTGACCGCGTGAAGTATGTCCCTTGGTGAGGTTAATCCTTGAAGTGAACTCTGAACCGTGAATACCACAGGTCCATACAAGTGTGTCGGTTTCAATTTCAGAACCGTCTGCAAGCATTACCTTGCCTTCTGCAGCACCGGTAATCCTGGCGCCCAGTATAACCTTACAGCCTTTTTTGTTGAGATATTTAACAGATTTCTTTCTGAGGTTTTCTTCTATAATCGGCAGAACTGTATCCATTGCCTCAACAACAATCATATTAACATCATCAGTATCTATATGATATTTAGCACACAGAACATCCCGTCTTTCAAGGAACTCACCAATCAGCTCAATTCCTGTAAAACCGGCTCCTGCAACTACAAAGGTAAGCATTCTGTTTCTTACCTTCGGATTTGGTTCCTTTGCCGCAAGTCTGAAGCGTTCTTCGAAATGTTCCCTGATTCTCATTGCGTCTTCAAGAGACCACAGAGAGTATGAATTCTCCTGAACACCGGGAGTGTCAAAAAATTCCGGAGCACCGCCTGTTCCAAGAACAAGATAGTCATAAGCATATTCATGAAGCTCCGACTGTATAATCCTTTTCTCGAAATCAATTCCGGTTATAAAGTCATTTACAATATTAAGACATGTCCCAGAGAAGATTCTCTGGTAGCTGACCTGTACTGAATCCGGCTCAACCCTTGAACCTGCAACCTCATGAAGCTCAGTCATAAGGGTATGGTAGGTATTCCTGTCAATTAGGGTAATATCAACAGATTCATCCTTTCTGTATCTTTTGCACAAAATCTTTGCAGCTTCAATTCCTGCATAGCCGCCGCCAAGAATTACAATTTTCTTAGTACTCATTTTTTCCCCTGTATATGAATATGTTAGCTTTATTTAATCTGAGTTGGTTTAAATTATAATAGATTTAATCAGATAATCAAATTAAATCGTTATTAATATAATTATTTCACCTGATACAATATAACCTGTATGGGAAAAGATCAATATGTAAATAATTATTTATCTTATCTTTTTAATCAGAATTTTTTATGAAACGATTTCTCTATATAGAAATTTTTAATTTTTATGGGTTTTGAAATTGTCTCTATAACTTCTCACTTAATTCAGCCCAAAGTTCAAATTTTTCATCAATTTCTTTGAGAATTTTTTCATACCGCTGATGTTTCAGCTTGTATTCTTCAGAACCGGCAAATGCGGTAGAAAAGTAGTCTTCAAGCTCAGATTTCTCGGTTTCAAGCTGCGGAAGCTCAGCCTCAAGAGCCTCCAGACTTCGTTTTTCATTAAAGGTCAGTTTTGGTTTCTCTTCACGGCGTCTGGTCTGAACAGCTGCTGATGCAATCTTCTGCTGTCTGGCCTCTTCTTTAACTGCGGCATCCTGTTCTTTCTTCAGCTCCAGATAATCACTGCAGCTGCCGCCGAAAGAGAGAACACTGCCGGTACCGTCCAGGACAAAAAGAATGTTGGAAACCCGATCAAGAAAAGCCCGGTCGTGAGAAACGGTGATAACGCATCCTTTAAAAGATTCAAGAAAATCTTCCAGAACCTGAAGGGTTGTTATATCAAGATCATTTGTAGGTTCATCAAGTAACAGAAAATTCGGTGAAGTAAGAAGGATACTGACAAAATAGAGGCGTCTGAGTTCTCCTCCGGAAATCTGTTCCAGCGGCACCCGGTGTAGTTCCCTCGGAAAAAGAAACCGATCCAGCAGGGTTTCAGGAGTCAGGGAGCTTCCGTCCGGCATATTGTAAGTATCCCCAATCTTTTCGAGGTAATCCAGAACAGTCATTTCCGGTTTATGAGCAGAAAAGGTCTGACTGAAATATCCGAACACAGTATTTATACCGGGATTAACTTCTCCGCTTTCGGGTTCAATTACACCTGCAATTAGGTTCATCAGAGTCGTCTTTCCCGAGCCGTTTGAACCGACAAGGCCTATTCGCTGTCCGGCATTGAACTCATATGTAAAATCCGAAACAATAGTTCTATCTCTATAGCTCTTAGAAATACCGGACATTTTCAGAATTTTCTTTCCGAGCCTGGTATCCTGTGTGGCAAACTCAATACTCCTGTTATCTTCAGCAGTAATCCGCTCCCTTAGATCATAGAGTTTTTCAAGTCGTTTCTTGTCACGGCTGCTGCGGGCTTTAGGTCCCTGCCTGAGCCAGGCCTCCTCACGCCTCAGAATTGAGGAAAGCCTCTGCTGTTCCCGCTGCCTTGCAGCAAGCCTTTCCATCCGGCCCTTGATATATGCGGAATAATTCCCCGGGTATCTGTAAAGTTCGGCAGATTCTATCTCCCATATTTGGGAGCATACTTCTTCAAGAAAGTAGCGGTCATGGGTTATCAAAAATACTGCGGAATCAAGGTTCTGAAGATATTCCTGCAGCCAGACAACCGTTTCAAGGTCAAGGTGGTTTGTAGGTTCATCGAGAAAAAGAATGTCAGCCTCTGCTGCTAAAGCAGCCGCGAGTGCTGCCCGGCGTTTCATTCCTCCGGACATATTTTTAAGCAGAAGATTTCCGTCAGTTATTCCCAGCATCTTAAGAATCGTATTGACTTTGCTTTCTATACTCCAGAGATCCTCTTCATCCATCCTGTGAAGCAGTTCCTGGTAGAGGTTCACATCTTTCATATCAAGCGATTTTTCATACGCACGAAGCAGATTCATACGCGGATTATCAGTATTATAGATGTAATCAAAAACAGTGTCGGTGTCATTATGCTCAACACGCTGAGAGAGAACGGATATTTTCAGGTTTTTCCGGTAATGAATACTTCCTTCGGTTGGGGCAAGTTTTCCGGAAAGGCAGTTTAACAGGCTGGTTTTTCCGGCTCCGTTGGGAGCAATCAAACCTATCTTGTCCTCTGATTCCATACCGAAGCCGGCAGACTCAAGAAGAAGTCTGCCACCCCGGTTTATACTTAAATTTTCGGCTGACAACAGATGCATGCAAGCATAATAGTTTTATTTATACGCCTTGGCAATAATAGATTCAGTCTGTTCAAGCGATAATTTTACAGGATCAAACTCAAAAAGTCCGCCCATTGCATACCAGGCGTTTTCAGCCATCTTTTTCACTTCATCAGCCTGAATTCCGTAATCGGACATCTTAAGAGTATCAACTCCGCAGGCTTTCTGAAGTTCAAGAAGCGCCGGAACAAAGTTTTCAGGCTTTCTATCCTTTCCCATGGCTCCGGCCATAGCGGCAAACTTTTCAGGAACCTTATCAGCAAAAAAACTGAAATATGATTCAGAAAGCATTATCAGTCCCGCGCCATGAGGAAGTTTCGGATAGTATGCACTGAGGGCGTGTTCCATTGAATGCTCTGAAGTACAGGATGATGTTGATTCTACAAAACCGGATAATGTATTTGCAGTGGCAACATCCATACGGGCGGCAAGATTTCTGCCGTTATTAACTGCCACAGGCAGTGATTTAGCAATAAGTTCTATAGCTTTAAGGGCGAAGGCATCGCTCACCGGTGTTGCAATATTTGCAATATAGCCCTCAAGCGAATGAAACAGAGCGTCAAACCCCTGGTAGGCAGTAAGCGCAGGCGGAACAGAGATCATAAGTTCCGGATCAACAATTGACAGAACAGGAAAGGTTTCAGGCGTACCGAAGCCGATTTTTTCATTGCCTTCTTCATTTGTGATTACCGTCCAGGGGTCTGCTTCTGTGCCTGTTCCGGCTGTGGTTGTGACTGCTACTATCGGGAGGACACCGCCTTTAACGGGAAGCCCTTTTCCGCTGCCGCCGTTTATGTAATCCCAGTAATTACCCGGATTTTTAGCCATCACTGCTATACTTTTGGCAGAATCAATACTGCTTCCTCCACCCAGGCCAATAACAAAATCACAGCCTTCCTTTTTAGCAAGCTCAGCACCTTCGGTCACATGACGGAGAACAGGATTGGGAAGAATTTTATCAAAGACAACAGAATCAACCGATTGCTTTGCAAGCAGTTTGATCAGCCTGTCCAGATAACCGAGCTTCTTCATTGAATTTCCTGATGAAATCACAATCAGAGCTTTTTTACCCGGCAGTTTTTCACGGGAAAGATCCTCAAGACGTCCAGGACCGAAAAGAACTTTAGTCGGAATATAAAAATTGAAACTCATAACAATCCTCCAGAACTATTATTCTAACATGAAATTTTTATCAATAATAAGTTTTTCTGGCCAGATTCACTTTGGCCTCAGAAGCTTTAAATGAAAGAATAATCTCGACACCGCCGGTATCTTCTTTTTTAGGTATAATCTCAACGTCTGCACTCATCTGTGCGGCAATTGCGTATATCATCTTAATTCCAAGCCCGTCATTTTCTTCAGATAAAGCTTCCATGCCGCAGCCGTTATCACTGATCTGCAGAAAAATACGCTCTTTTACAGTAAACAGCTCAATTCGCAGTTCAGGCTGAGAATTAGAATCAATATAGGCAAAATTTACCGCATTCATTACAGCCTCAACAATTATCTGAAGGATATTATATTCAACATCACGGTTTAAGCTTTCGTCGGGAAGATCAGTAAAAAGTCTGAGTCTGGGAACATCTGTCCGTCCTGTAAGATTTTCAATAAGTTCCTCAACAAGTACTCTGATTTTTGATTCTGTGGAAAGATTATTCATATCGGTATATACAAGATCATGAAGGGTCTTTGCACTTTCTATCCTGTTCCTGCAGCTTAAAAGCATGTTCTGAATTTCAGGATTGTCCTGTTTACCCATCGACTTAAGTGACAGAACCGAAATAATATACTGAAAATTATTTTTTACCCGGTGTTCAAGTTCATGATGAAGTATTTTTTCTATCTCCAGATATCTGTTCAGCTGAAGATTTTTCCCTTTCAGATAGTAGAGCTGCAGGCTTATTACTGCACCGGACAGCGCCCCCATCACCGAAGGGATAAAAAAGCCTTGAATATTCATAGGTGCTGAAATTAATAGTTTCTGAACAACAGACATGGCATCAAGACAGAGCATGCCAAGCAAAAAACCGACTGAGATATACACTAAAACAGTCTTTCTAAATTTCATTATCTACCTTTTCTTCTAATCGCTACTTGTAATACTATAAAGTTTATGTAAGCAGCTGCTGAATTTCAAGTTTCAAATAAAAAAAACCGGCCGCGAACCGCGGACCGGTAATATAATGCCGTTCAAACAGAAGTTGGTGCGTTCCTAGTTTTTAGCGGCAAATCCCAATTCTTTTTTTATTAGACTGATTATTTTTTCAGAATCAGTCCCTGTAAGAAGTTTGTCTCCCACATGTACATTCGGCCCCTTTTCACAGTGCTCACTGCAGAATGATGCCTGAACATTCAGCCGTCCTTTCAGTTCCGGTGCTTCTGCCGCCTCAAGTACGTCGGCGAGTATCTTCTGCGAACCTTTCAGAAAGCAGCTTGTTCCCACACAGACGCTTACACTAAGTGAATCTTCAGCGCCGGACGAAGCCTTAATCAAATCGAAACCGGAGGCTTCAATTCTTCGGCGGCTCTGGTAGCCGGTATGCAGAAGCTTATGCGATTCCCCGGACCCGGGTTTTCCCCCTAGAAATTTTTCGTATATTCCGTCTATAAACGGATTCTGACAGGAAGTATGAACCGGCTGGATCCGATCAGTGTCTCTTAAAACTTCAGCTCTCTTTTTTAGAACCGACCGATCCTCAGCTACCGGCTGTCCTGCGCCGCCTATGCAGCCTCCCGGACAGGCCATAACCTCAATCAGATCATATTCACATTCGCCGTTTTTAACCTTTTCAGCCATCTCTCCGGCAGCTTTCAGCCCCTGAACGGTGCATACTTTAATATCAGGATCTCCTGTATATCTCAGTACAGCTTCAGCAACTCCTCCGGAATTACCGAATATTGTTCCAGCTCCTGAACTGTATCCCATCGGGAGATCCATAGCAGAGGGTTTAAGTTCTGCAAAACGAAGTCCATGCATCTTTATCAGGGCAGCAAGCTCCCTGGTTGTTATAACATTATTAACAAGCTGCCTGCCGTCTCTTGAGAGCTCGGGTCTGTTCTTCTCATATTTTTTTGCTGTGCAGGGCATTACCGAGATTACCGAAAGCTTTTTACCAGTCCCCAGGCTTCCATCCTCTGTCAGTATCCGCTCTGCAAGGCTGCCGACCATCTCCTGAGGCGACATGCAGCTTGAGACGTTCTCGAGTATTTCCGGATAGAACTGTTCCGCGTATTTAACCCAGGCCGGACAGCAAGAGGTAAACAGCGGAAGCTTCCTTCCATCCTGTTTTCTTTTTATAAATTCAGCAGACTCTTCAAGAACCGTCATATCGGCACCGAAGGCTGTGCTGTAAATCTTATCAAAACCTATCATTCTAAGTGCTGTAATAATCTTTCCGGTGACATCCTCACCCTCCAGTCCGAACTCTTCACCAAGAGCTGCAGGAACAGCCGGTGCGATCTGTACGGCAGTAAGCGTATTTTCATCATCAATACTCTCAAGCACTGCATCAATTTCATTGCGTGCCAGAATTGCACCGGTGGGACATACCGCAGCACAGCCTCCGCAGTTAACACAGTCAACCTTTGCAAGACTTTTGTTGAATGCGGGGGTAACCTTTACCTCTTCTCCGCGGTAGGCGAAGTCAATAGCGCCTATTCCCTGAATCTCAGCGCAGTAGCGTACACAGTCGCCGCAGAGGATACACTTATCGGGATCACGTATAAGACTGTCTGACATGCAGTCCTTTTCTGCAAAGGGTCTGGTTCTTCCGAACCGGATGTCACGGACTCCGAGCTTGTTTGATATTTCAAGAAGTCTGCAGTCTCCGGCCTTCTCACAGGAGGGACAGTCAAACTTATGATTTGCAAGCAGCAGCTCGAGAGTCATTCTGCGCATATCACGAAGTTTTTTGGTAGAAGTCTTTACAACCATACCGGGTCTGGGCGGTTCCGCGCATGATGCGGTAATTCCCTTACCTTCTATTTCAACAATACAGAGCCGGCATGCCCCGTAAACACTCAATTCTGAATGGTAGCAGAAGGTGGGAAGATCTATTCCGGCTTTTCTTATGAGTTCAAGCAGATTACGCTCCCCTTCAATCGGAACTTTTACATTATTGAGTGTCAGGTATGTTTCAGCGTTATTCATGCCGCACCTCCTATTGCATTGAATTTACAGGCTTCTATACATGCACCGCATTTGATACAGAGATCATCATCTATAACATGTGCTTCCTTCTTATCACCTTTTATTGCACCGACCGGACATTTTCTGGCGCAGAGCGTACAGCCCCTGCAGAGCTCCGGATCAATGCTAATCGGAGTTAAGGCCTTGCATTGTCCTGACGGGCATCGTTTATCCGCAACATGTGCAAGATACTCTTCACGAAACTGTTTAAGTGTTGAGAGAACCGGTGACGGCGCTGATTTGCCAAGACCGCAGAGCGATGCCTTTGACACAGTCATGCACAACTCTTCAAGCAGATCCAGTGTGGATTCATCGGCCCTGCCGTCCATAATTGAATCAAGAAGTTCAAGCATCTGCCTGGTTCCTTCACGGCATGGAATACATTTTCCGCAGGACTCATGCTGGGTGAACTGCATAAAAAAGCGGGCAATCTGAACCATACAGGTTGATTTGTTCATTACAACCAGTCCGCCCGATCCTATCATGGCTCCTACTTTTCCAAGCGAATCAAAATCCAGCGGAATATCGAGATGCTCTTCAATAAGACAGCCTCCTGATGGTCCGCCGATCTGAACAGCCTTAAAAGCGCTGTTATCTATTTTACCGTTTTCATCGATAACACCACCGCCGATTTCAAAGATAATCTGTCGCAGGGTTGTTCCGAAAGGAACTTCAATTAAACCGGTATTTGCTACGTGCCCCGTAAGAGCAAAAGTCTTGGTACCCGGTGAACCCTCTGTACCCTTCGACCTGTAAGCTTCAACACCCTCACGGAGTATCATCGGCACGGTAGCAAGAGTTTCAACATTATTTACAACTGTAGGCATATCCCACAGACCTTTCTCGGCGGTTCTTGGCGGCTTGGGTTTAGGCATACCGCGGTTTCCCATAATACTTGAAACCATGGCGCTGGCCTCTCCGCAGACGAAGGCTCCGGCGCCTTCCATTACGTGGAGCTTAAGCCCCCGGCCGGTACCGAAAATCGAATTGCCCAGGATCCCCGCAGCCTCGGCTGATGCAATTGCCTTCCTGATTCGTTCAACAGCAAGTGGATACTCAGTTCTTACATAGATATAACCTTCATCCGAACCTGTTGCCGCCGCGGCTATCATCATGCCTTCAACAACGGAGTGAGGATTTCCCTCCAGGATACTCCGGTCCATGAATGCACCCGGATCTCCCTCGTCGCCGTTACAGATTATGTACTTTTTATCCGACTGCTGCCTGCATGCCAGCTCCCACTTTCGTCCTGTAGAGAAGCCTCCGCCGCCCCGGCCTCTTAAACCGGCTTCTTTTATAAGTGCACAGATATCTTCGGGCTTCATGGCAGTGAAAGCCTTTCTGGCAGCCTCATAACCGTCTCCGGCAATATATTCATTCAGATCAAGCGGATCGCAGTTTCCGCAGTTTTTCAGTACCTGTCTGCTCTGTTTAGCGTAAAAAGGTATTTCTGAAGTACCCCTGCAGCTGTTCCCTGAAGCAGGTTCTGTGTACAGGAGTCTTTCAATTACCTCACCGTTGACTATTGTCTTTTCAATGATATCTTCCACATCTTCAGGTTTAACATGTGCATAGAGGATACCGTCTGGCTGAATAGTTACAAGCGGACCAACCTGGCAGAAGCCCTGACATCCGCTTCCCGAAACAAGAATATCAGGTGAATCGTCTTCCGGTTTAAGTTCAACACTGACTTTAAGTCCGCGCTCAAGCTGCTTCTGTTCAAATGATTTGAAGATATCGGCCGAACCGTTGGCAAGGCAGCCGGTACCGGCACATACTATGATCCTGCGCTCAACCTCGCTTCGCATCTGTGTATAACGGTCTTTAATGGTATCAAGATTAACTGCAGACATGAACTGCCTCCGATGCTTTGATGTTGTCGATAATTTCTCTCACTCCGGCTTCGGTAACCTGTCCGAATATCTTATCGTTCACAACGACAGCCGGGGCAAGTCCGCATGCTCCCAGGCATGAAACAGTCTCAAGAGTGAACATAAGGTCTCTTGTGCTTCTATCCTTTTCACCGAGCTCAAGATGCTTCCGGATGGTTTCGATCAGCTTTCCCGAACCCTTTACGTGGCAGGCTGTTCCGTCACATACCTTAATCACATATTTCCCTTTGGGCTCAAGCGAAAAGTGACTGTAAAAAGTTACGACACCGAAAACCTTGGCCGGCGACAGGCCTAATGCGGTTGCGGTGAATGTCAGAACTTCTTCGGGCAGATAACGGTATTCATCCTGGATAGCCTGTAGGATGGGTATAAGCCTTGCCTGGTTGAAATCATTTGCTTCAAGGATTTCCCATACCTTCTTCATTTTTTCTGCAGCCATATTAACTCCCTTTTATCCATCTCCTATATATAAGAGATGTTTACTTCCTTAAGTAACTTGTCTGAAAGACATTTTCCTATGCGGTTTACGATATTCCGTCTTATCTCCAGACCTACCGGAACATTCGGATCCTGATGAGCATTATTGATCCGGGTCCCCACTACGAAATTGATTTCATCGCTGTCCAGAAGAAGATCGATAATCTGCGATGCTCCGTTCTGCCGGCGCATTGAACGGTATTCACCCGATTCAAGCAGTTCCGCGGTACGCGCAAGAGTGAATATTCCTTCAGTTACAAGGTCAATTCCATCCATCTGAGCGGTAGGAGGAAGATCTTCGTCAAGTCTGCTGAGATCGGTTCGAACCTTGCGTCCGAGTTCTCTTGAAATAATATTAGCGGTGGTGCCTCCGCTTACAATCATCTTGCCCGGGAAGCTTTTAACCATTCCGGCAAGTTCAGAATCCCTCGCGCTGTCCAGCGGTGGACCGGTGACAACCATCAGTTTCCGGGGCTGTCTGGCAAAAATAACAGCACAGGTAATATCATCACGGGGAATATAGATATCGTTTCTCACTGCCCTGTTTACAACAGCCTTAGACAGTTCCCTTGAAGAAATATCAGGCTGTCCGGCTATTTTTTTAACAATCCAGTCATTGGCCCTTTCGGTTTCCCACCCTAGCGGCAGCTCCCTGTTTCCTATGCCCGACTGAGGGACTCCGTCAGAGTACATAACAATGCGATCACCGCTCTGCAGTTTTATGAACGAAAAATACAGACTGTTTCTTCCGTTCGGACTGTTGACGGTTATCATTTTCTTTTCGGGGGTAAGAAGTTTGCCGTCCCTCAAAAGCAGGTATCCCGGATTATCATACTCAATAATCCTTGTGCTTCCGTCGTATTCAATATCAATAATTGTAAAGGTGGCATAACTGATTTTTCTTTCGCTGCATTCAGGAAGGCTTCGCATTATCACTTCCGCGGTTCTCTCAATTGAAAGGCTGCCTGCTATACATCCCGCGGCAAGTGTTGTCGTCAGTGTTGCAAGAACATTCGCCTTTATGCCGCTTCCAAGACCGTCGGAAAGTACCGAAACGACCCGGCCGTCAGTGTCCGACTTCCTTGAAAGGAAGACATCTCCGCCTGCGCGCTGGGATTTCTTGTTTATGCGGGCATAATCAATATCCAGAAAACAGTTATGCATCTTTCTCCCCGCTGAACGACTCAATGATGGAATTCATGATTACTTCATTCTCTGCAGCGTTTTCTCCCAGGAGATAGGCAATCTGCTGTACTGTTTCAAGATTGCGGCTGATAACCTCTTCGGCCTTTCTGATAACCCTGTCCCGGTTGACCCATGGAAGTGTTACATCCTGGATTATTGCGCAGGCAGTCTGGTGCTCTATAATCGGAAATACTGTAACGCTGAGTACCTTACTGTTAAACTGAATGTTACGATCCAGTATTTCTCCGCCGCGTTTCAAAACGGTTTCAAAAAGTCCGGAAAAAGGCAGTATTTTTTCGACCATTGCACCTTCAAGCATCGGACGGCTTTCCCACATTACCAGGGTTTCTTCACCCATCATCTCTGCAAATCGTCTGTTGCTTTCAAGTATCCTCAGAGCCTCATCAACTATTACAACGCCTGAGGGCATTTTTTCGATAATTATGTTTGCTTTTTTCTGTGCGAGCCTGCGCATGTGCGATACACACATGACAGTTTCCGCCTTACCGTCAAGGCAGGCAACAGCAAACTCGCGGCAGGTATTATAGCCGCAGCCGCCGCAGTTAAGTTCATCTTCTATACCGTATTTCCCGACAAGTGAAAGAGCCTTTTTGATTTCTTCATCTGTCCGGTTTTCCGGCTGTTTGATTGAAAAACTCCAGTTTTCATCAATTCTTCCCGGTGTGAAATCATTTTCAGCTTTCTTGCGGCTGTTTTCTATAACCTGAAGCTTCTTGAGAACCGAACCCTTTCTTGTGCAGCCGGGACCATTAATGCATCCGCCGCGGCAGGAAAGGAGTTCCAGAAAAATCTTTCTGTCTGGTTCAATTTCGTTTAGGCCTTCCAGAGCTTCAGCTATTTCATCAAGCCCTGAAAAACTCATATAAATTATATCATCATCTTTTGCAGTGCTGCTGCTTTGAATGCTCTCTATCATTCCGCCCTCATAGGGATAAAGAGCAGCCTTTCCGCTTCTGCCGAGAACAGGAGTTTTCACTTTACCTGCGGCTGCCTCTGCAGCCCCTTTGAGATCTGAACCAAGAAGCTCACGCAGATCCAGGAAACTAATTGCAGCCCGGCACAGATCGCTGTGTCCGTCAGACTCCCGTTTTTTCGATAAGCATGGACCTGCAAATACAATTTCTGTACCTGGAGCCTGAGTCTGTTTAATGATACTGCAGTGTGTAAGCATCGGAGATAATACCGGAGTTATGTTTTCCCGGAACTCGGGCTTATATTTACATATATATTCAACAACACTGGGACAAGCTGAGGAGATTAAAAGCTTTTCGCCGCTTCTTCTGAACAGCTCACCGATAGTTTTTGAAACAGCCTCTGCGCCTATGGCGGTTTCAGAAACTCCTGCAAAACCTGCGGTTTCAGCAGCAGCTATCAAGTCGGCCTCTGTTACGCCGGGAAATTCTCCGCGCCATGAGGGTGCTATGGACAGAATAACATTGGGATTTTCAGAAAGCAGGCTTTTAACCCTGCCCAGATCATTCCGTGCCCGCTTTGCTCCGGCAGGACAGACCGTAACACATCTGCCGCAGAAAACACAAAGCTCCTGATCAACAGATGCATGTCCGTTGATAAAAGTGATAGCCTTAACCGGGCACTCCCTTACACACTTATAGCAGTCTAGACACTCGGTTTTTTCAGTATAAATCGGATAAATAGCTTTAAGACTGTTCATTCATCACCTCTGAATCCAGAATCTGAAGAAGAAGAGGCCTATCCACATCGAAAAAAGTTTTTCCGTTGATTGTAACTACAGGACCGCGGCTGCAGTTATTCTCACAGAGGCTGCCGCTGAATTCAACACTTCCATTGATATTGTTAGCTTCCAGGTATTCCCTTATGAGACTTACATTATCCCTGTTGCCTCTTGCATAACACGAGCTTCCCATGCATATTATGATCCTGTTCTTCATATAGTCTATATTTTATCGATTTAAAAATATCGTGTCAATATAGATATCTGTTTATCGATACAATTTTAGCTCAATATCATTCTTGTATAAAGTCCGCTTTTTTCTTAATATGTGAATATGGAAAACAGTCTAAGTAAAGATGGCAGCCGCCACGTAACTGATGAAGTAATTAATACAGTCACCCACATGGCCGGAGCAATTTTCTCACTGCTCGGTACGGTTCTGCTTATCACACTTTCAGCGGCAGCCGGTAAGATATGGCACATAGTGGCTTTTTCACTCTACGGCTTCAGTCTTGTACTGCTGTTCCTTGCCAGCAGTTTTCATCATGGAATTTCTCATTCCAAAAAACTGGACGGCTTTTTCAGGTTGTTTGACTATCTTGCTATTTTTCTGCTGATAGCTGGAACCTACACACCGCTGTGCCTTATTTTAAGCAGGGATGCCTGGGGATGGAGTACTTTCGGAGTAATATGGGCACTTGCAGCAGCCGGTATTACAATAAAATCCGCCTTTCCGAATGTACCTAAATGGTTTACCAATACTCTATATGTCTGTATGGGATGGGTAGGAATTGCAATGGTGGTCCATATAATGCCTGCGATAGGTATGGAAGGCATCATGCTGATACTTATCGGAGGAATCCTGTATTCGGCCGGTTCCGTTATTTTTTATATCGAAAAACCGAACCCGATACCGGGCAAATTCGGCTTCCATGAAATATGGCATATCTTTGTGCTTGCCGGAGCAGTGATTCATTATCTGTTCATGTTTTATATTGCGCTGCCCGCAGCCTGACTGGGTCTTTAAGCAGAAGATAAAAAACGATGTATGGCTCTACCGGATAGAAAACTCGCAGCCGCAGTATGACTGTCTGTAAAGACCAAGCTCATCCGCAAGCTCAAGACTTCTTGCAAATCCGTTCTTCTTTTTAAAATCAATCTCGATAAAACCTGGATACTTTCTGCCCTGTTCAAAAATAATTTTTGATATCTTATGCGGACTTACCGTCAGGGTTGTTGTGAAAGCCTCATATTCGCCTTCATTGAATTTCCGAGCAGCCCGGTTAAAACTGTAGGAAAAACACAGAGAACATCTCAAACCTTTCTCTGGTTCATCCTCATAGCCCGAAACTGTCTCCAGCCAGGACTGATGATTATACTCATCCTCAATAAATCCGGTACCGAAGTGCTCCGCCGTTTTGCGGGCATATTCTGCTCTTTTAAGGTACTCATCATGGGGTGATATATTAGAATTGCTGAAAAAAAGATCTATTTCCCAGCCTTCAGAAAGCAGCCTCTCAACGCATGCAGTGGCACAGGGCCCGCAGCAGGTATGAAGCAGTATTTTTTTCATCAGGCTTTGGCGTTGCGCCTTCTTGAATTAACAAATCGGATAAAATCACTGATATTGCGGACAACTATCCTGTCGTTAAAGATATCGACCCGGCGCTGCACCATAAAATGATTGAGAATGGTTCTGCATTTCTCCGGTGACATTCCGCCCCAGTGAGCAATATCATCAACGCTTGTGTGAAATACTCTCTCTTCCTCTGAAGGTGCTTCGACAGTTCCAGTCTCATTGAGCATAAGAAAAACATCGGCAACTCTTGCCTGCTCATCTTCCAGAGTCAGAATCATGAATCGGCGCTTCTGGTCGTATATACGCTTTGTGAACAGCTTCAACAGTTTAAGGGCAATCTGCGGATTTCCCATCATAAGTATTTCAAAATTTTCACGATTAAATTCAAGAACTTTTACATGATCAAGAGCAATGGCTGTGGCGGATCTGGGAGCTTCCTCAAGAATAGCCATCTCACCGAACACTTCACCTGGATTAAGGATATCGATAGTCTTTTCAATGTTATCCATAATCTTTGTAATCTCAACCCTGCCTGACTGGATAAGATAAAAATTGTCACCGGGCTCGTATTCACAGAAAATTATATCATTTTTCTGGAATGTCTTTGCAAACCTCTCGAATACTGATAAATCAAGTGCCATTAAACTTATCCTTCCAAACCGTTAAGAGCCTTGGTGGCCTTCCTGTGAATAGGAGTGCCGTCAGTGGCCATTGCTAAAATCTTTTTATAAAAACCTGCAGCCTTATCTGAATCTTCCTTTTTTTCATAGCAGTTTCCTACACAGAAAAGAGCTTCAAGCATATCGGGATGTTTCGGATATTTCTGAATCATCGCGGAAAAATGCTTGATACAGGTGTCAAAATTATTCATCGCAAAAAGACAGCGCCCAACCTCAAACTGGGATTTTGCCTGATATTCACTTTCTGTACCGGAGGTTATAACTTTCTTGAAGATATTCAGGGCATCATTGTACTTTTCCCTGCTGAAAAGATTCACGCCCTGGTAATAATCCTTTGCAGTTTCAGACATAGTACCGCCGGTGGTGCCCTTTTCCTGAGGCGCGCCTGGTGATACCTGAATACCTGCAGGTGCGGAAGATCCTGCACCTGCTTTTGGCGCAGTCTGAATAAGTATTTCAACCCTCTGAAGGTTCTCACTTGCAGAATTCGCATATTTACCGGAGGGATAGTAAGTAAGATATCTTCGAAAGGCATAAAGAGCCTGAACATTTTTTCCGCACTGCTGGTAATATGTGCCTATTTTGAAAAGACCCGTTTCAGGATCCTCAGCCTCTCCGGTAGAAATCAGATTACTAAGCTGCTTGTGAATCCTGCGGAGCTGGTTGGAAAAAACCTTGAGCATCTTCATAATGATTCTGGTATTCTGCATTACAATCTGTTCAAACTCAGGAACAGTAAAAGCAAGCATTTCAGAGTCGCGGGCAACAAAAGCAGTTTCCTCCCTCGGGTACTTGCCAAGAGCCGATTTTACACCGAAAAACTCACCGGTACTTATGATATCCTGAAGTTCCTGCCCTGTTTCAATATCAATATATTTCAGGATGACGGATCCCGACTTCAGGATATAGACTGAGTCATTTGAGTCACCTTTGAAATATACAATTGAATTCGCTTTGTATCGGACCGGCTTCGGCATCACATCTCCCGTTACTTTCTCACTATGCGGATTGTAATTCTATGAGCGAATGCTGTCAACGACATCGCCTTTCTATTATAACCGCTTTTTCTAATATCGGCACCAAGCAAATGAAATAATATTAAAAAATGACGCAAGCTTGTAAATCTGCAATATTTACTGCATAATTTCATATGCTTTTCTTCCGGAATTTTCCGAAGCACATGGTAATCTCAATCCTTCTGTTAACAGCAATTATCTTCCCGGCAACCGCCGCAGCAGACCGCTATCCGGTTATCCGGAAACTGGTTTTCAATGATATCTACTTCAGACAGCTGCAGGAGGATATCTCCTTTTACCACCGTGCAGCCGCCTCCCGAAAAGACCTGCCTCCGTTAATGCTTTATGAATATACAGCGGAAGCAGGTGATACAGTCTTTTCAATAGCAGCTGCCGCCGGCCTGAGCTATGAGAGCATTGCAACCATAAACGGAATATACAGTTCAACAGAATACCTCGCCGGCAGAAAACTGCTGATTCCCGGCCAGCCGGGACTGTTCATCCCGGAGAAACCATCAAAGGATCTGGATTTCATTTTTCATTCATGGAGAATGGCCTCATTTACCGATGAAAACGAGATCCGTATTTATATGCCTGCATCTGATTCCGGTTCTGAATCTGAACTGAAAGATTTCTATTTTATACACGGTGAATCATTTCACAGCATTGAACGTGCCTATTTTCTTGGAATTCTATTCTCCAACCCCCTGCCTGACGGAATTGTAAGCTCCGGATACGGAATGCGGAAAAATCCCTTCTCAGGGCATCCTACCTTTCATGACGGAATAGACATCGCCGCTCCGGAAGGAACTCCCGTATACGCGGCACGGGAGGGAGAAGTTACAGACACAGGCTATAATGAAACATTCGGAAATTATATTCTCATAGAACATAGCGGCGGATACAGCACCTTTTACGGCCACCTAAATAAAATTTTTGTTGAGTTGCACTATAAAGTAAATTCAACTATGATGATAGCGGAAGTCGGAACTACCGGCCGTTCCACAGGACCTCATCTGCATTTTGAGATTCGGCGGAGCGGAGCTTCAAGGGATCCATCTGTTCTGACACCCGGTCTGAAGTAATGAAAAGAAAACTTTCGGCACTAATTCTGATAATAATCTACTCAGCTGCGGCGGCCTACGGCGAAAATATCAGGGGAAAGGTCGTAGAAAGCATTTCTCTTTCTGATTCTTCATCCGGTGAAGCTGTTTCTTTTTTAATGAATATTGAAGATGTTTTCGCGGTAACCGTAGATCCTGCATCCGGCTTTGTCGAAGGCTTTGAAGTCGAACTGAAACTGCCTTCAGATCTCAGAGATTACAGCAACAGCTTTGCCCTGAGCATCTACAAACGGATTTCACCGGAAGTAAGTACCGGTATCGGAACATTCTACGGAAGCAAGTACGAAACGCTTTTTCTTTCCAATTCCGCAAAAATATTTATACAGGTTCCCTACCTTAATAAACTTGAAACTGAAACATCCCCGTATACAACAGTCCTCTCCAGTCCTCTCACCAGGGCTGATCTTCCTGTGATGTTTACGATACTGCCGCTGATGAAAGGTTTTCCTTCAAGCTTGTATTCAAGCAGTTTTGAAATCAGTGTAAGCCCTGTTCTCAGCGATTCAGGAAACCTTAATATCTCCATAAACACACCTGACAGCCTGTCAAATGCTGAATATACACTAAGAGTGGATAACAGCCGCCTTGCTGCTTCAGATAAAACAGTTACCCTGAAAACCGGTACACATACCGTCAGTCTCGATATGGAAGGAGCTGCGCCTCTCCGCAAGACTGTCACGATACGCAAGGGAGAAACACTTCAGCTTAATCTTGAGCCTGAGATGCTGAAAAGCAGGGCAATGCTCGATGTTCCGGAAAATTCCGATGTTTTCATCGATGGAGAGAAAATTGAATATCCTGCCGGAAAGACGCTTGAACTGCCGCCCGGAGAGCATGTTGTGCTCATTAAATACGGTGATTACAAAATAAGCAAAAAAATCACTGTAACACCCGGAAAAGACTGTAAAATTTCACTGTTTCTTGATATTTTTGTAGAAGAGAACTAAATCTTTTTAAACAGAAGTCGATAATAATTGTGTCGGGGCTTAATATAGTTCCCCTCCCAGTTTACTATATTTACCGACACATTTTCGGCCGGCCTGCCCAGCAGTCCGGCCCCTTTTTTTACACCATCCAGTATTGACAAAAGTCCTCCATGCCCCTACTGTAATCTCATGGTTTCCAATAAGAAAAAACGCAGAACTATAGAAGTAGTTCTTGCTGTTTGTGTGATACTTGCGGTCCTGTTAGGCGTTGTACTCGGGAAAACCCTCAGCACAATTAAAAATACAGACATCCGGGCTGATCTGCAGAACTATGAACCGGCTCTGCCGACACAGATACTTGACCGGAATGGAGATTTGATAACAGAACTTTTCTCTGATGAGAAACGTGAAATAGTACCGGTTGAGGAACTGCCCAAACACCTTATATACGCCCTTTTAAGCCGTGAAGATGCAAACTTCTATGAACACAACGGATTAAGCTTTAAGCACTTCTTCAGAGCTGTCTACAATATAGTGGCCGGTAATTATTTTTCCGGATTCAGTACCCTCACCATGCAGGTAGCAGGTGCCCACTATGCCGACAGATCAGAGATCTCGATAAAACGAAAGATAAAAGAGGTCTGGTATGCCTTTCAGATAGAAAAGGCTCTAACCAAAAATGAAATTCTTGAAATATATATGAATGAAGTATATTTCGGACACAATACCTATGGTGTTGAATCAGCTTCCCAGTTCTATTTCGGGCATTCCGCGCGTGATATTACTCTTGCGGAATCCGCAATCCTGGTAATACAGCTCGCAAGTCCGGCCCTTTATTCCCCAATCAATCATCCTGATACGGCGCGCGACAGACAGATCGACGTTCTTAATCACATGGTTGAACTCGGCTACTGCACAAGGGAACAGGCGGATAATTCTTTCGCGGAATACTGGGACAATTTTGACTACAGCCGTTCAAACATCGCAAGCGCCTACTTTGATAATGACAGCCTTGCTCCCTATTTCAGTGAGTATGTGCGTCTTCAGCTTAACGATATGCTCTACGGCGCAGTCGACGTAAATAAAGACGGTTATGTTGTACATACAACTCTTGATCTGGGCATTCAGCAGAAAGCTCAGTCAATAATGGATGACGCCTACATCGACATCAATGACAGATACCGGTATTATTCCGATCAGCGCTACGATATAGTCAATAACCAGTTTGTAGGAATAGTCGATCTCCTTTCATTAACCTTTAATATTGACGATATCAGGGTAACCGGAGCAAAACAGAAATCTGCTGCTACAGATTATTACTACGACTCCCTAAACTCTTCACTTTACATGATTTCGTCGATGTTCGGCCTCAGCGACCTGAACAAAGCCACGATGGCAGGATTCAAGAAGGAAAAACAAAGAAGCCAGAAAACAACAGTTGAAGGCGCTCTTATAACACTTGAAAACAACACCGGACGAATTCTCTCAATGATAGGCGGTTCGGACTTTGAAACAAAGCAGTACAACAGGGCGGTTGATGCCACTGTAGGGCCTGGGTCCTCAATAAAACCGCTTTATTATTCTGCCGCTATATCAGCAAGGAAAATCACACCTGCAACCAGGCTCTATGACGGCCCGATAGTATTCTTTGACGAGGCCGGCAATCCATATGAACCTTTGAACTATCTTGGTGACTGGGAGGGTTCAGTAAGAGCCAGATATGCACTTGCTACTTCAATGAATGTACCATCGCTCCAGGTTCTTGAAAAAATCGGCTTCGATGCTGCAATTGAAAGAATATCAAGAATGACCGGACTTTATGACAAACGGAATGATGAAACACTCTTTCCCAGGGGCTTCCCTCTTGGGCTTGGTGTTACAGCTCTTGCTCCAATCAATATGGCAAGAGCCTTTGCCACCTTCCCTAATCAGGGAAAAGAAGTGGTTCCCCTTGCTATCATCAGTGTTGAAGATCGTCAGGGCAATATAATCCTGGAGCCGGAAAAAGAACGCCTGAGAGAGAAACAGAAGAATAAGGGCGAGGATCAGATAATGACTCCGCAGGAAGCCTACATAATGACTGATATGCTGCAGAGCACCGTTCAAATGTACGGGGGAACACTGCACAACCGAACCAGAGAAATCGACGGTTTCGACGGAATGCCGATGGCAGGAAAAACAGGAACCACACAGAACTGGCAGGATGCCTGGACACTCGGATTTTCACCCTACTATACAACTGCAATGTGGTTCGGCTTTGATACTCCGGGAATTTCACTCGGCAGATATCTTACCGGCTCAACTGCAACCGGCCACTGGTGGGTCCGATACATGAAATCGATTCATGAAGATCTTCCGATTAAGGAATTCCCTGAACCGGAATCAGGACTCATACGTGTAAAAGTCTGCAGCGTTTCAGGACTTCTCCCTACAAACGACTGCGATGACGGTACGATAGATGAGATCTTCCTGGTTGGAACAGAACCTAAAAAAACATGTGATATTCACAAATTTGAAAAACAGCGTGATGAAGAACTGCTTCAGAGGCTTCAGAACAACCTGCTTATAGAGGATGTACCGCTTTACAATATCGACAATATTGAGCTGGATCTGCCTGATTTTCTACTGGACTCTAGTTCAGGAACAGGTACAGACAGCGGCACAACAGACAGTAATCCGGATTACAATCCGCTTCTTGATTAGAAGCGGTGCCGGATGTTTCCTATGCTAAAAAATACTTGTTTTTTTTAAGGCTGTAGATATACTGTAAATATGCAGCTGAAGATTGATGAGATTGTTGTAAAAAAAAGAATACGCAGAGATCTAGGCGATATTGAATCACTTGCCCGCTCCATTGAAAAGCACGGCCTCATGAATCCTATTCTGGTTACAGATAAAAAAGTACTGATTGCCGGCGAAAGGCGTCTGCAGGCTGTTAAATTTCTCGGCTGGGAAACTGTTCCTGTACGCATAATTGAACAGCCTGATAAAATTGAAAGCCTTGAACTTGAGATAGATGAAAATATTTTCCGGAAAGCCTTTACAACAGATGAAGCCGGGGATGCCTTTGAAATGCTTGACAGGCTTAATAACCCCGGGTTTTTCAGAAAGCTTATCAACTGGCTGGGCGCTTTAATCCTTAAGATTAAAAAGCGCCTTACACAGCTTAAAAAATAATACCTTCCTCAAAGTCGCAAGCAAAAGTACTTAACCTGCATTCACTCAGCTTCAGACAGCTCCTTTTTTGCTATGACAAGAACCTTTCCCCTGTTATCCTGGGCAAGTATTGATTCACCTGTCTCAAGAATATATGTTGAAGTAAAAACTGTTTCCTCGGAAACTGAATTAAGCTTAAGGCTGAAGTCAAATCTGCCTATTCGCCATCCGCTGTTGTAATTCACTACAGCATAAAAGCCGTCGGATGATTTTAGAAGATAGCTGTCAGGATGTACCTCGGCCTGTCCGCTTTCCAGAAGCTCAAGTGTTTCAGGATCTATCCTGACTATTGATACAACACGATTTGCTCCGCTTTCACCCGCAATAGCATAAATAGAATCTTTTTCGGCAAACATATGCCGTCCTCTGATTGTTTTAAGTTCGGATTCCTTCAGAACCAGTCCGGTTGCTGTACTTATCCTGACAGGCTGACCAGTAACATCAGCACCTGAGCCGGAAAGTTTAAGAAATACAATTCCGTTTTCAACAGCAGCTCCAGCTGCAGCTCCGCTGTCTTTCTTTTCTGCAGCAGCAGCCTCAGCCTGTTTATCTTCGTTCTCTTTGGCTATCTGCTGATTCTGATCAGCCGCAATTTCTTCTCTTTCAGCTATCACTGTCTCCTCACGGGCAGCTACAGTATCTTCCTTATCCTGAACAGCCTGCTCATCCTCGGCAAGCTTCTCAGCCTCCTCATCAAGTGACTGCTGCTCCCGAGCTATATCATCTTTTCGCTCGACTGCTTCAGCCGAGCTGTCGTCCTTCAGCGCATCAGCCTCCTGCTGCAGTTCTGCCTGCTTTTCTGAAATTTCCTGTTTCTGTGCTTCAATTGCCTGCTTTTCCTCTTCAATCTTCGCCCGTTCCTCGGCTATCTCCTGCTCTTTGAGATCCACCATATCCTTTCTTTCATCAAGCCCCATACCGTCTTCCGACTTCATGACACCTATTACAGCATCTTCGGTCAAAACATCGGAAGCAAGATCTCCAAGAACTCCAGTGCCAGCTGCCGGCGTAAGAGGAATCACAAGCATCGATTTACCAGGCCAGTCACGATAAGACAGGGATAAGCCGGTCTTATCATCAGAAAGTTTATCGGTTACAACTGATTTATAATTTGCAGAAAAATATTCGTTATCCTGCCTGTGGACGGCATTATACACAGTAATAAAAAAGGCAAGAGTATCAGCGTTTTTACCTGAATAACCATAAAAAGCTTCAAGATATCCGGAAATCATCCTTCTTAGGTTATCGATATGATCAACAGCGGCCTCAGGTTCAATTATAAAAATATCCGCATCAAAACCTTCAGCTGTGTCAGGATCTACGGCATGTATTATCCGGTACTTTCCATGGTAGCTGAACTCTGTTTCACCTTCATTAATACCTGAAGCAAGATAGCTGCCTATTCCCCTTATTTCGGCGATAGAATCAATTATTTTATGGGGTCCAATATAATTATCAAAAACAATATCAGCACCCTCACCGGCCTTCTGAAGCTCTTCAAGGTAAATATTATCCTGCGCCGAAGCCTGCCCGGCTGCAGCAAGTATAAATACAGCAGTAATTATAAACACCAGATTGATTTTTTTCACATTATCCTCCTTAAAGCATCAGAAGCCCTGGCCCTGGTTCCGGAAGAATAGGGCCCGCGGCTGATTTCAAGCAGAAGCTTCAGACCGAATCCTGAAGCCTTCACACCCGAATACATTATAATCGATATTACCGCATCAACGGTAGTGGTTGCAATTTTTTCATCAGGAATACCGGTAAAATCACCCCGGATCTGCCTGTAGAGAGCAGGAAGGACCAGCCCCTTATAATCAGAATTCAGACGGCCGAGTGCTCTTATCATCTGAACTCTTACTTCACCGTCTTTTTCACCGTCCAGCAGCGATACAAGAAGTTCAATGGTTTCCAGATTTCCGGCATAGCCTGCCAGCCTTGCAGCCTCAGCACGCACCGAGGGATAATTGTTCGATGAAGCATATCCGCCGGCAGTATTCACCCTTGTCCGGCCTTCAGTCATAGCCTTGTAAAGCAGCGGAAGCAGATAGTTTTCTCCGCGGTCTTCCCGGTCATCAAGAATCCGTTCATAGATCTCAGATAAAGCCTTCTTTTTCTGATCAACCGAATCAGACTCAAGAAGACTGCTCAGATATACATAATCTATCACTGTCCGGTACATATTTTCATTAATTGTATAACTTTCACTTACAGTACTGCCGGCATGCAGTGCATTCTTCCCCTTCTGCGCCCAGTAACCGCTCAACGGCAGTGAAGCTCTGAAACAGTAAACAATCCATCTGTCAGTTCCGGTAACAATTCTACCGGCTCCAAGGCTGAACTGGCTTAAAACCTCGCCCTCAGCATCTGCGGATGCTATAATTCGACCTTCATAACTCACGAGCACCAGTTTATGCTCTCCGTTGAGAAAATATACACCGTTGAGGCCGGCGGCAGGATGAGCATTCAGATCTGCATTAACCACTTTATTAAAAATCTCAGCTCCTGAATAATTAATTGAGACAAGCCTTCCGCCGTTACCGCTGCACAGCATACCAGTATCTGTTAGAATCAATGAATTATATGAGAAACCAGTCTCTGCACTCCATAAAAGAGTGCCGAAACTGTCAAAAGCTCCTATGATTCCGGCAGTCGATGCAAAATACAGCCTGTGATCATGGACCGCGAGATGAAAGACTGTGCCGCTTTGAAAATTATCAGGCTTCCATCTCCAAAGCTCTCTGCCCCACGGACTCAAGGCAATAATGCCCTCGGTATCAGAAGAGATGAATATACCCTGGTATGTATCAATAATAGCCGCAGCTTGAATACTCGAACCGGATTCAAAGCGCCATCGTAATCGCCCGGTATGACTGTACAGACTTACCGTGCCTGATTTGGAAGTAACACATATTGTTCCGTCTGTGGCGATTGAGGGGTCGCCTGCGGGCTCTCCGCCGGTCCTGACCTTCCAGATAACCTGACCTCCGGGATTAACAGCATTCAGAATCCCTTCCTTATTGCAGACGTAAATGGTATTGTCAGGTCCTGCCGCCAGTGAATCGGCCGGAGTACCGGTAATCCTGCATTTCCATAGAAACTCACCAGCGGCATTAATTGCATGCAGATGCCTGTCTTCTGCATATACATAGACTGTTCCGAACTCGGTTATAATCGGACTGCTGAGGAGTTTTCCGCCGGCCGAGTACTTCCATAATTCTGAAAGTTCAGTATCTGCAGAGAAAACCGGCATTGTCACAACAATTAGAAAGAATATGATGTAAATTATAAGGGACTTGATTGACCTCACTGCCGGTCCGCTTATTTATCGCTTAATTCGGCAATAATTGAATCAACCTCGCTGAACTGAACCTCACACATCTTTTCGAAGGCCAGGTCCTGATTAGCGCTTCTAAGCTTCTTCAGCAGGCTGTGAATGACAACAAGAAGCAGTTTATTCCCGGTAGATGAATTATGTTTGATAAACTCCATCAGAATACTTCTTGGTATCCTCAGAATAACAGACTCATCAAGGCTCACTATATTGGCAGTTCGTTTGACACGAAGAAACATGCCTGCCTCACCGAATATCTCGCCGGCCTCAATTGAGCTGATGTAAACATCCTTACCGCTTTCTTCGCGTACACTTACCTGGACTGTACCCTTTACTACTGCAAGGATATTCTGATTTATTTCACCCTGTGTGACTATTTTTTCGCTGTCATTAAAGAGGATTAATTCACTGCCTTCAATTATGCTGAGTATCTCGGCTGCAGACATAAACTGAAATATGCTAAGCTTCTGAAATTCATCAATATAGGCACGCTTTTCCTGTATCTCTTTCACGCTTTTCTCCCCATATCAAGATTAATCGAGAATTCAATACTTTTCAATCATTTTTCCCTATACTTGCAAATAGAAACAAGCGGGCAGCCCTTACAGAACGGAACTTTCCTGCAGAAGGTCTTACAGTGAATAACCACAAGAGCATGATATTCCTGATATATACCGACTGATTCAGCCAGAGAATGTTCAAAAACATATCTCACGTCTTCATATTTCATTCTCTGGAAGCTCTCATCAGCAGTGATTTTTGAAAGAAGTCGCCTCGTATACGCATCTATGACAAAAACAGGGATATCCCAGGCATACAGAAGAATAGAATCGGCGGTTTCAGGGCCTATACCCTTCAGCCTCAGCAACTCAGCTCTTTCCGGAATTTCTCCGCGTTTGCGGATATAATAATCAGCCAGAATTTTCAGCCGCTCAGCTTTTTGATTAAAATATCCGCTGCTTCTGATAAGGCCGGCTAATTTTTCGTGTTCAGCAGCAGCAACAGCTTCTGCTGATAACATCCCTGCTGTCAGCAGGGCATCGATTGCAGAAGCGGCATTATTCCAGGCTGTATTCTGCGTCAGCACTGCACCTGCAGAGATTTCAAACTGCTCATTTAAACTGAGTTTGACCGAAACTCCTGGATGATAGCCTCCTTCAGTGAAAACTATATTATGCTTTCCCGAACGTAGCGGCCACCAGCCCTGCGGACCGTACACTGACAACAGGGTCTCGTACAGCTCTCTTATTATTCTTCCAGTATCTTCAGGCTTTCTTTCCATTTGTTCTCATAATCAGTACTGATTATCAGCTTTGTCCTGTTGTCACAGAGGGCTACAGCAAGAGCTGTCCGGTTAAACCGGTAAAAATCCTTCACACCGTATCCGTAATGTTCATGAATTAACTGATACTCTTTTGTAAGTGTCGTATTGAACATAGGTGGATCATCAGAATTGATGGTAACCATTATACCTTTATCTATAAGCTCCGGGAGACTGTGTTTACTGTAATCAGAAAATACTTTAAGACAGATATTACTTGTCGGACAGACTTCAAGAACAATACCGTTACGTTTTACTTCTTCAAGCAGTTCCAAATCCTCTACCAGCCTTACGCCATGCCCGATTCGAGCCGTTCCAGGCTGTTCAAATGCCGAACGTATGCTTTCAGGCCCGGCTGTCTCACCTGCGTGCGGAACAGCATAAATACCGGCATCTTTAACAGTTTTAAACGATTCATAATGGATTTCAGCGGGGTACTCCGCTTCCGGTCCGCCAAGTCCCAATGCGACTGTCAAACCGTTGTTAGCGTTTTCTGCAAGCCATTTTGCAGTTACCAGACCGTCTTCAGGTGATTCCTGCCTTGAAATATCAAATATGTAGCGGCTGTGTATACCGGATTCCTCCTCAGCCTTTACAGAGGCCTCGGCAAGGGCTTCAGCCTGTTCATCAATGGAAATACCATGCTGCTTTAGATGGGTAAAGGGTGTCCATGTAATTTCTGAATATATGATGTTTTGTTCAGCCTGACCTTTAAGGAATTCAGATGCTATAAGAGTAATATCTTCAGCAGTTTTTATACATTCACATATTTTAAGGTAAACCTCAATAAACCCATCGAAGTTTTCAAACCTGTACCAGTCTTTTAATCCTTCAAGTGTATCATACGGAAGATCCACTTTATTCTTTTCTGCAAGTTTGAGAAGTGTTTCCGGTTTTACAGAGCCTTCAAGGTGAACATGCAGTTCAACTTTCGGCATTTTCTTTATAAATAATTCAATTCCATTCATCTTTTAATTATAGCATATTTGCTATACAGATTAACCCGTTCAGCTGAATGTATATAAAAAAAGGCTGACCGGTCACGGTCAGCCCTGATTATATTTTCTAAGATTATTTGTTTCGAAGAACAGCCTGAGCTGCTGCATGTCTTGCAATTGGAACTCTGTATGGAGAACATGAAACATAGTTCAGGTTTGTTCTGTAACAGAAATCAATTGAAGCAGGATCTCCGCCGTGCTCACCACAGATACCAAGCTTAAGATCCGCTTTAACGCTTCGGCCGAGTTCTGATGCCATTGAAACAAGTTTACCAACACCAGTCTGGTCAAGTGAAGCTGTAGGATCTTTTTCAAGAATGTTCTGCTGAATGTATGAAGGAAGGAATGCACCTGCATCATCTCTTGAAAGACCGAAAGTCATCTGAGTAAGGTCGTTTGTACCGAATGAGAAGAAGTCTGCATACTGTGCAACTTCATCAGCTGTAAGAGCAGCTCTTGGAATCTCAATCATTGTACCAATCTTGTAGTCAACTTTCTTTTTCTTCTTGGCAAATACAGCCTTTATTACTTCTTCTGCATTAGCCCTGAGAGTACTGAGCTCCTGCCATGTTCCAACAAGCGGAATCATGATTTCAGGAATTACCTTATCACCCTTTGAAGCAACATCTACTGCTGCAGTAATAATGGCCTCAACCTGCATATCATAGATTTCAGGATATGTAACACCAAGACGGCAGCCTCTGTGTCCAAGCATCGGGTTTGATTCATGAAGTGAAGCAATCTTGTCGGTAAGTTCTTTAGGAGTTTTACCCATCTGTTCTGCAAGGGCTTTGATATCAGCCTTTGTCTGCGGAACAAACTCATGTAGAGGAGGATCAAGAAGTCTTACTGTAACAGGAAGTCCTGCCATAGCCTTGAAAATTCCTCTGAAGTCCTTTGTCTGAAGAGCAAGGATTTTCTTAAGAGCCTTCTTTCTTTCGTCTGTTGTATCAGCAACAATCATTTCCTGGAAGTATTCAAGCTTGCCTTCGTCAAAGAACATGTGCTCTGTTCGGCAGAGACCGATACCTTCAGCACCGAAGTTTCTTGCAAGCTTAGCATCAGCAGGCTGATCAGCATTGGTTCTTACAAGGAAGCCCTTCTGTGCAAGACCGTCTCTCTTTGCATTAAGTCTGATTGCATCTGCCCAACCGAGGAAATCATTCAGTTCCTTTGACATCTTTGGAGCCTTGGTTTCTACCTGGCCTTCAAAAACTTCACCGGTTGAACCGTCGATAGTAACCCAGGAACCTTCCTTGAAGGTCTTTCCGCCGACTTTCATAGTCTTTCCGCTGATAACAACGTCCTTACATCCTGCAACACAGGGACGGCCCATACCGCGTGCAACAACTGCTGCATGGCTTGTCATACCGCCGGTCGAAGTAAGAATACCCTGGGCAACGTTCATTCCTCCGATATCATCAGGAGAAGTTTCTTTTCTTACCAGAAGAACCTTGCTCTCGCCCTTGGCAACCCAGGCTTCTGCTTCATCTGCAGAAAAAACAATCTTTCCTGAAGCTGCTCCCGGTGATGCATTAAGACCCTTTGCAAGTGCTGAAAGTGTTTTTTTAACTTTCGGATCAATCATCGGGTGGAAAAGCTGATCCAGCTGATCTGCATCAACCCTGAACATTGCCTCTTCTTTTGTAATAAGTTTTTCATTAACCAGGTCAACAGCTACCTTTACAGCGGATGCACCGGTTCTCTTTCCGTTTCTTGTCTGAAGAATGAAAAGTTTGCCCTGCTGGATTGTAAATTCCATATCCTGCATATCACGGTAGTGTTTTTCAAGTTTATCTTTAATATCAACAAGCTGCTGATAGATTCCCTTGTCCTGTTTTGCAAGCTTGGAAAGCTTTTCGGGAGTTCTGATACCTGCTACAACGTCTTCACCCTGTGCATTCATCAAATATTCCCCGTAGAAAACATTCTGACCTGTTGAGGGGTCTCTAGAGAAACATACGCCTGTACCTGAATCGTCACCGAAGTTACCGAATACCATAGACTGTACGTTTACAGCTGTACCCTTGAGGTTTTTAATTGAGTTAATATCTCTATATTTGATAGCCTTTGGATTATTCCATGAGCCGAAAACTGCATCAATAGCTCCCTGAAGCTGAACCATAGGATCCTGCGGGAAGGGTTTTTTCTGAACCTTTTTAAAGGCATCTTTGTAGAGGGAAACAAGTTTCTTAAGATCTTCAGCATCAAGTTCAGTATCCTGCTCAACACCCTTTTTGTGCTTCATTGACTCAAGAATATCTTCAAAAACATTTATATCCATGCCGAGAGCAACATTACTGTACATCTGGATAAATCGTCTGTACGCATCCCATGCAAATCTTTCGTTTCCTGTTTTTTCTGAAAGACCGACAACAGCCTTGTCATTCATACCAAGGTTAAGAATAGTGTCCATCATGCCGGGCATTGAAACTGCTGCACCTGAACGGACTGAAACAAGAAGAGGATCTGAGGGATCTCCGAGTTTTTTACCCATCAGCTTTTCAAGCTTATCGAGTGTAGTATCAAGTTCCTCATTTAGTCCTGCTGGATATTTTCTGTTATTTTTGTAGAACTCATCACATACTTCTGTAGATATTGTGAATCCGGGCGGTACCGGAATACCAAGACTGGTCATTTCTGCAAGGTTTGCACCCTTTCCGCCCAGCAGTTCTTTCATGCTGGCATCACCTTCGGCTTTTCCGTTTCCGAAAAAATAAATAAATTTTGTTTTTGCCATAAAAATTGTAACCCTCCAAAGTTATAAGTAAGAGCATATGTAATTATATTGTGGATAGATAAATAATAAACAAAGTAAAATAATAATGCCCTAATGTCAATATAACATCAGGGCATTTGCCTACTCACAAGAACATATATGCATTTTTTAACGTAATGACCGGCATTACTGAACAATCCTGCAGCATCATTAAGCTGTCTGCACATCAGCATAAGCTTCAAGATACTTGCTTCTGGACGGATGTCTCATTCTTGCAAGCGCTTTCTTCTCAATCTGTCTGATTCTTTCCTTAGTAAGGTTATATCTGTCGCCTATTTCCTTAAGTGAAAGCGGAGCCTTACCGTTCAGACCGAACCGAAGTTCAATAATATCAGCTTCCTTATCACTAAGGGTGCTGAGTATTGTATTTATATCTTCTCTCAGCTGATTGGATATAGCAGCCTCCTCCGGGCTGGTATAATCTTCATCCTCGATAAAATCGCCAAGCTGTGAAGAATCACGTTCTTCATAAACAGGAGTCTCAAGCGATATATGTTCACGTGAAATATTCATTAAACTGGAAACATGCTCGCTGTCCATATTGACTGCCCAGGCGATATCATTAACATCAGGATTTTCTCCTTTGTCTGAAAGAAGGACCTTTCTTGCTTTTTCTATCTGAACAAGTTCATTAGCCCTGTTAAGAGGAAGTCTTATCATTCTGGACTTCTCACAGATTGCTTTAAGTATAGCCTGTCTTATCCACCATACTGCATATGAAATAAAATGGTATCCCTTATCCACATCATATCTCTCAATAGCATTCATTAAACCGATATTACCTTCGTTGATCAAATCGGATAATGGCATTCCCTGATTCTGATATTTCTTTGCAACGTTTACAACAAAACGCAGATTTCCTTTAACAAGGGCATCGATAGCTGCTTTCTCACCTTTAGCAGCTCTTCTTGCATAATCATCTTCTTCTTCTCTGGTTAACAGAGGAATCTTATTTATTTCTTTCAGGTAAATAGATAATATGTTTTCATCTTCGTAACTCTTAATCTTGTTCATTCTGTTCCTCCGTATACTATAAAGCAGGTAGCATGCCAAAAAAACAAGATCAGACAAAATGTAATATTTCTTTACAATATAAGCATTTACAAAAAAACATTAAGATAAGTAATAAACAGCCTTAATACCAATTGTATCAATTTGACACAGTGATAAAAAAAGGCACTCATTTTGGGTCATTATTTCCCGTTTTCTATCTCATCGAGCGATTTTATGCGCCCGCAGCACCACATATAGGGTAATCCGCTTCCGCAGCTGCATGAATCGTTCCCGAAATCATGGAAAATAATGTTTTCATCAGCATAGAAATCTGAATCGGGAACACTGAAAGAGGGGAAGATTATGACGTAGCATTTGAAACTGTGAACTTTCTGCCTGGCGGATAAACCTGATAATTCATAATTATCTTTAAAATCAGACCAGGCCTCCGAAACAAGATCAAGAACCATATCCTTTTCCGCCAGAGTTCCGAATTTAGCTGATTTCTTTGTGCTCAGATATCGTAAAAGCTGGACTGCGGTAAATGCAGCCTCATCATCAGCCGCCTTCGATTTCTGAGCGGGCATGCCGTATTCATTAACAAGGCATTTGATCATGTTGTCGGTGTGCGATTCAATACTGCTGATTCTTGCAGCAGCCAGCATATTCTTTATTGCTATACCGCGCATTCCGCGTCCGAAGAAGGATCTTCCTATTTCAAAGATGATTTCAGCAGAAGCTTTAATCTCTTCATCAGGGCAGCCGTGAAGAGCAGACTCAAGAACCTGCTGAGCTTCTGAATAGTTTTCATCTTCATTGAGCTGTCGGCCATGCTCCAGCTCTCTTTTCCAGTGCTTCATGATTTTTGCCCTTCCATATCTTCTTTACTGTATAGAAAATAATATTTTTGACAGAAGATGGCAAATAAAAAATATTTTCTAAATATTCCAAATTATCTTGACCATTAATAGATTCATTCGTATATTTTTTTCAGAAAAATAGAATTTCTTAATCATAATCTCAGAACATTTTTAGGAGGAAAGAAATATGAAAATTAAACCTCTGGGCGACAGAGTCCTTGTTAAACTTGAAACAGAAGATACTCAGAAAGTAGGAAGTCTTTACATTCCTCAGACAGCACAGGAAAAAACCAATACCGGTGTAATTGCAGAAATCGGAGACGATAAGGATGTTATCACTGTAAAAGTCGGTGATAAAGTTATGTATGACAAATACGCAGGAACAAAACTCGAAGCCGACGGCGTTGAGTACCTTCTTGTAAGAATGTCTGATGTTCTTGCTGTAGTAGAATAATTTACTTATCTGATACAGATCAGGGGATACCGCGATGCGGTATCCTTTTTTTTATTAATTACTGTGTATAAGCCAAGCTGACAGCCCTTTTAGAATTATTAAACTTATTTATAAAGAAAATTTTCAGCATCAGCGAGAACATGTTCCGACTGTTTCACTGATTTCCCGGTTTCCGGAAGCGAGTTAATGAAGATTCTGCCGTAAGCCTTGGTCAGTAGACGTGAGTCAAGAACAGCTACTACTCCTGAATCCGTTGAACGTCTCATCAGCCTGCCGAACCCCTGCTTGAATTTAATTACGGCCTCAGGAAGCATGAACTCCATAAACTGGTTTCCGCCTCTTGCCTCTATTGCTTCCATTCGGGCTGAAATAACCGGATCAGTCGGAACCATAAACGGAAGTTTGCAGATAATTACAACTTTCAGCGAATCACCAGGAGTATCTATCCCCTCCCAGAACGAACTGGTTGCAAAAAGAACGCTGGCTGTATCTGTCTTAAACTTTTCAAGCAGACGGCTCCTGTCATCATCCCCCTGCTTCAGGGATGTTATGCCAAGCTGGTCGAGTGAGGGTTTGACAGCCTCGTAAGTATCCGACAATGCCCTGTATGAAGTAAAAAGCAGAAGCGCCCTGCCCTCGGATACTTCAAGCAGCTTAATTATAAAATCCGATACAAAAAAGCCGTAGGAAGGATCAGCCGGATCCGGTGCATCCTGCGGCAGACATAGAAGGACATTTTCTCTGTATGGAAATGGCGAATTAAAAACAGAAGCAGAGACCTCCCTATCTTCAAAGCCGCTAAGACCTACCCTGGAGGCCCAGAACCTGAAATCCCGGTTAACTGAAATAGTTGCAGATGTACATACAACTGTTTCATAAGGTCCGAAAACAGCCTCACGCATCATATGCGAAATATCAAGAGGAGTAACCACAAAGCGGACGAAGGGTTCTCCGCTGCTGCCCTTCTTTTTTTCGACCCAGAAGACATCACCCGGTTTCTCATCCCACATAGTAAATGACTGGCAAACCGAAGCAAGAGCTTCCAGACGCCGCTGCAGAATCCGGACATCAAAAACAACCGGGAGTTCCTGATCTTTTTCATCCATTCGCCTTATTATTCCTTCAACGGCCTGAACACAGTCGAGAATTCGCTGCTGAAGCTCCGTCATTAACGGAATAATAATACCGGTGAACGGTTCTTCTGCACCACGGCGAAGCCGTATACTTGATTCACCGCCGAGGATTTCAAGCGCCGCTTCATCAAGCTTACGCATACTCTCCCTGACATCTTCAACCATCCCCGGTATTTTCTCGTCATCCTCAGTTGCTCCGGCCTCTATCTGGAGATTTATTACAGCTCCGAAGCTTCGGCCCCTCTTCTTGCTGTAAAGCAGTCCGGTCTGTTTCATAATAGAAAATATATTCAGCTCTGATGAAAAGAAGCTTGTAGCGCTGCTCTCCATATTATGCGCTTCATCAAAGACGATTCTGGAAAATGGGGGCAGAACAACCGAGTTTTCAAAACCGGCACCGCCTACACGCATTGCGAGATCTGAAAACAGCAGATGATGGTTTACAACCAGAAGTTTTGCTGAAGCGGCTTCCTTCTTCATCTTGAGAACAAAGCATTTTTCACGGTTCCGGCAGCGTATTCCCTGACAGGAATCACCCTCTGAATTTACATTATTCCATACTGAGGCTGATGGATAAAAGGGAATATCTTCACGCACGCCGGTAGCTGTATGCTCAGACCAGTCTTTTATAGACTGAAGTTCTTCATTACCATCATCAAATAGTGTCTGTTCATCGAGAGCCGCTGCAAGCCTTCTAAGACAGATGTAATTTCCCCGTCCCTTTACAAGAACAGCCCTGCACTTTGAACCAAGAACTTTCTTTGCCATAGGGATGTCTTTATCAAGCAGCTGATGCTGAAGGTTTATAGTTGCAGTAGAAACAACAACCCGTTCATTATTCATATCAGCCCAGTTTATTGCCGGCAGAAGATAAGCCATTGATTTTCCGACTCCTGTTCCGGCTTCGGCAATGCAGACCCTGCTTTCATTAAAACTTTCAGCAACCCTTTTCAGCATTGCTACCTGGGGAGGCCGGTATTCATAATATCCGCCGGAATCAAGTTCCAGAGACATTCGGCCTTCAGGCTCCAGGAGAGCTGCAAGCTCATCAGTTTTTATCGCCCGGATCTCGGTTGATTCTATAGGTTCAACAACTGCATATACACGGTTTACTTCATTATCTACTATATAAAAGCCTATTCCTGATTCACCCAGCTGTCCAGCCACCTGCATATCAGCTGATGAAGGTTTTAAAAGCCCTCCCGGGTGGTTATGAATAACAACATCACCTTTCTGCATATGCGCAAAAACGGCAGGGACAGAACCTTCATCACCTCTTGCTGCGATTGTCACATCAGTGATAATTCCATGAAGCACCCGCCCCCAGGCCATAACTTCATTTCCTGCGGCTTCAGAGACAGCCTCTTTTAAAATTTCAATTACTTCTTCAGATAAACGCTCAGATGCTTTCATTACCAGCATACTAATCAGTTGTTAGGCCTGTTGTCAAATAACAAAGTGCTTCATGGCCGATTATTGACTTAAATTCGGCGATGTGATAGAAGGGATTATAATTTTTTCCGGGTCAATAGAGGCGCGGTTGGTCATCAGTAAGCTGCATAGAAAACAGGATTTCATACTGCAGATTTGAAAGGGGCCGCCGCCGAAGGGCATGGACATCCTGTTGTTCACCCCTGGGGTCTGAGGTTAATACCTTGGGAACTGTCACTTTAAAAGTGGAGAGCTATTGGACAGACCAACCAGTCTACCTTCCTTTTATTAAATGATTCGGGTCATATTCATTACACAAGGAGAACGATATGATCGTAATGAAATTCGGGGGAACTTCAGTTCAGAACACCGAAATGATCGACAAAGCCCTTAATATTGCTGAAAAACAGCTTGATAAGGCACCGCTTCTGATTTCATCAGCAATGGGAAAAACAACCGACAAACTGGTAGCAATTTCACAGGCTGCGGTATCCGGAGATCAGGAACTGGCATTCTCAATTCTCGAGGAAATTAAAAACAGCCATTTCTTCGCAATTAACAGTTTTTTAAGCGGAGATAATCTGCGGTTTGCAGCCGAGAGAGTTGAAGAACTTTTTACTGAACTATCTTCACTTGTGAAGGGCCTTGCTCTTTTAAGAGAATGCAGTCCAAGAAGCACAGATGCAATTCTATCCTTTGGCGAACTGCTTGCTACTACCCTGATTGCAGCCAGGGCAAGGGAACGTGGAATTGAGACAACCCTTCTTGATTCACGAAAGCTTGTAAAAACAGACGATAACTTTAATTCTGCTCTGCCATATATGGATAAAACCGGCGAACTGATCCGCGGGGCGGTTTCTGCGGTGGCAGGAAAGCTTTATGTCGCACAGGGGTTTATTGCTACAAATCTTGACGGAGCAACAACAACTCTCGGGCGCGGCGGTTCGGATTATTCGGCGACAATATACGGTGCGGCACTTGATGCAGAAGAAGTTCAGATATGGACAGATGTAAACGGTATAATGACTACCGATCCGCGTATAGTTCCCGAGGCACAGACAATTCCTCAGGTCAGTTATGATGAAGCAGCCGAGCTCGCATTCTTCGGTGCAAAGGTAGTGCATCCATCAACAATTGTTCCTGCCGTCGACCGTGAAATTCCGGTTCTTGTAAAAAGTACAAATGATCCCGACGGAATTTACACAACTATTGCTCCTTCATCAGGAAAAACCGGTCTAAAAGCTATATCCGGTAAAAAGAACATAACCCTTATCGAGATTAAAACCGGCAGGATGGTAAACGCTTATGGTTTTTCTTGCCAAAATTTTTGCGGTTTTTGAAAAATACAAGACTTCAGTCGACATAGTTACAACATCAGAAGTCTCTGTTTCAATGACCATTGAGAATCAGAGCAAACTGGAAGCAATAACCGCAGAATTAAATCTTTTCGGCAGGGTTAATGTTGAGACTGATAAGAGTATTGTTTGTCTTGTCGGTGAAGATTTATGGAAGGATTCAGCCGTTGTAGCCAGAATTTTTCAAACACTTGAGGGAATTCCAATCAGAATGATTTCTCTTGGTGCATCAAGAATCAATCTGACACTAGTAGTTCCGGAAAAGCATACAGCTGATGCCATAAGTAAACTTCACGCAGGTTTTTTCGGATAGAATACAGCTAACCGGGAATTACAGGGATTACTGCTATTACGCAGTAATCCTTTTTTTATATTTCATGACAAACAGAGCTGTTGAGCTGATAAGAAGCACAATGGTAAGAATTATAGAAAATACATCCATAGAGAGTCTCCACAACATAGCCGCACATGTATTTAACAACGGTAGAAGCAGAGTGGATGCAATAATTAATCCTTTCTTCCAGCCTTCAAAGTTTACGGAGTAAGTCATCAGGAAGGCAGCTGCTGAAATCACAATAAGTCTCTGTACCGGAAGCAGAAGAAGCAGGTATGTGTTATACCAACCGTAGCTGATTATGACATCATTTACAGGCCAAAGAAGATAGAAGCCTGCAAAAAACGTCAAATTTCTGCTCAAGAGCTCTGATTCTGAACCTGTCGTTGAAGTTCCGTAAACAAGAAGACTTCCAGCCAGCCCGAGAGCAAACTGAAGCAGATGGTCGTGTATAAGAAAATAAGTGAATATACCGCTGTAACTGAAACTCTGAGTAATAAAACTCATTCTGATTATATTGTAGATTACCGCGGAACCTGCAAAAACAAATACACCATATAGGATGTCTCGCATTTTAGCCGCAACTGGAATTTGTGCGGAAAGAGACATGCTGTCGATGATTATAAAATAGACCGGTACGGCTGTTAACAGAAATAGTGTCATATTAATTTGAGATTAGCACAGGCTTTGAATTACATCAAGCAAACTCTCAGACAAGCTGCATTAATTCATACTGGGTCAGGAGCCATTTTTTTAATTTCAATGCCGAGTTTGAGAAACTGTTTAACTGATGACTAACCTCCTGATCCTCAGTCTGTTCACTTAACTGGCTGAATACAAATCACTTCAAATTCTATTATATCTGTAAATTTTTTAAGTGATTCTTCATCTGTAATATTATTTGGGAATTCCATCGATGTAAGTTTTTCAATAAGCATTGAGGTAGAATTGCTGTAAACACTGTTTTCAGGTAATTTATCGTAGATTTCCTTCAGCTCATCGGCCTGTTTGTATTTGACTTCTATACAGTAAGACATAAGATTTTTCAGGCTATATAGATTTGTCTTCATTATATAGCCCATAAGCCTGCTGCGCATCATACTGTTTACACTTAGTAATTGTCTGAATATCAGTTTAGCTTCCAGCTTTTCTCTCCTCATTTCAATATTAATGAATAGAATTTTCAATGTCAAAAAAATTGGGTATTGATTCAAATAATTTATTTAATTATAGTACGTTACACCCATTTGACTCTTTTTTTATGTGATGATATATTACATAAATCTTTTTAGCCCTTTTGGAAAAGGAGTAATGTTGGCTGCAAAAGAACTTAGATTAAATGAAAAAATCCGTGTCAAAGAAGTACGTCTTATTGATGACAGCGGTGAACAGCATGGCGTGATTGCTATCGCCGATGCTCTCAACATGGCAAAAGAGGCAGGTCTCGACCTTGTAGAGGTTGCTCCGCAGGCAAGTCCTCCTGTTTGCAAAATTCTTGATTACGGCAAGTACAGATTCGAGCAGGAAAAGAAGCTCAGAGAATCAAAGAAGAAACAGAAACTTGTCAAGATGAAAGAAATTCGAATGCAGCCGAAGATTGAGAAGCATGATCTTGAGTTTAAAGCCAAGCATGTAAAAGAGTTCCTTGAAGAAGGCAATAAAGTAAAAGTGACTGTTAGGTTCCGTGGACGGGAACTTGCACATACGGAACTTGGTAAAGTTGTTCTTGAAAAAGTCATGGCAGCTATAGAAGGTTCCTTCAATCTTGACAGACCCCCTCAAATGGAAGGCAGGTTTATGTCTATGATACTAAGTCCGAAAAATTCTAAGAACTAATTTTAAAGAGGGTTATTATGCCTAAAATGAAAACAAGAAAATCTGCCGCAAAGAGATATTCTCTTACCGCATCCGGTAAGGTGAAATATAAGAAACAGGGCTTGAGGCACATTCTCACAAAGAAAAGCACAAAAAGAAAAAGAAAACTCCGCAAGAACGGTATGTTAAGTCCCGCGGAGACAGCTAAAGCTAAAAAGCTATTACCTTACGGATAAGATATCAAAGGAGTTAGACAGATATGCCTAGAGCAGTCGACGGTACAAGACGAAGCGAACGAAGAAAGAAAATACTTAAGCAGGCTAAAGGATACTGGGGACGAAGAAGTACAAACTTCAGAGCCGCAAAAGACGCAGTAGCAAAAGCCGGGCTTTACTCATACAGAGACAGAAAAAAGAAAAAGAGAGATTTCAGACGACTGTGGATTACCAGAATCTCAGCCGCATGTAAATCTAATGATATTAACTACTCAACCTTCATGCATGGCCTTTCAAAAGCCGGGATTGAACTTAACAGAAAAGCCCTTTCCAATATGGCAATTGAAGATCCTGCAGCATTCACAGCTCTTGTTTCAAAATCAAAAGAAGCTGCCGGAGTATAAGTAAATGCTGACAATTGAGCAGGTTCGGAGCCTTGACGGAAAAGTTCGGAAGGCTCTCGAAGTTATTGAATCTCTTAAAAAAGAGAACGGCTTGCTGCGGACCAGACTCAAGGAAAATCAGGCACATATACAGAAACTTGAATCGATGATCTCATCGTTTAAAAATGATCAGAGGGAGATAGAAGAAGGTATTAAAGATGTACTTTCTCAGCTTGACGTTCTTGAAGACAGGTTAACAACCCCGGAACAGAACGCACAGGTTCCTTCCTCTGTTTCTTCTGAAGGCTTGAACAGTTCAGATGAAATGAAAACAGCAAACACGGAAACTGATTCCGAAGTACAGGCTGTTCCTGCCGTGGTTCCTGAAGCCGAACCTAAACTTCCCGATAACCCGGGAAGTTTATCATCTGAAGATGTTATAGCCCCAGAGCTGGAGATTTTCTAAAACTTATGGATAAGAGTCTCTTCCGTATTAATTTACTGGGAACTTCATTTGCCATTCAGACAGACGAAGAAACCGGTAAAATGGAAGAGATTCTGGATTACCTCAGAAAAAAAACTGAAGCAGTTGAATCTGAAATGGGCATAAAAGACCCTTTGAAAAATTCAATTATTTCTAGTATCATTATAGTTGATGAACTTTTGAAAGAAAAACAAAAGTGCAGAGGTGACCAGAATAAGGAATTTGACGAAGTTGAGAGATTGACGCTTCAGATAATGGAGAGGATCGACAGAAGTCTAAACTAAGATTTACCCTGCGATGTACGGGCGGGGCGTAAATCTCTTGGGACAAACCTCAGAAACGGGATTCCATATTTCTGTGTTGAATTGTTTTCCAATCGGCGAACAGGATGCATTGAAAAGGAAACCCACTTGAACCCTGGAGTTCAAGAGATTTTTCCTCAAGCGGCATCGCGGGGTTTTTTATGGCACTAATTACAGGACAGCAGATTACCAATTATTTTAAACAGTTTGGTGATGTTGAAGTTGCATTCAATAAAGACGTCATAAGAGCAACAGGCCTTATGCCGCGTAATAATCTTCTAAAATGTAAAGGCGAATATTGGCCTTGCTTTGTATATTCAAGCTCCATGAAAGGCGCTAAAGTTGTTGCCAGTATAAAAGAAGATTTTCACGCAAAAATTAAAGCTGCAAATAACTTTGTTTCCCTTCAATTCAGTTTTAAGGTACCTGACAAAGCTGCCCCTCTCGTTTTCTTTGTATCAGCAAGAGTTGCGGGATTCAGTAAGTATGGTGATGCAAAAAGTGATCTTTCATTAATAAACCTCGCCTACACCCAACAGCCGCCTGACGATCTCATTGCCAAGCTGGGTAGACTTCTTGAAACAAATCTTAATTCTCAGAAAAGAAAAGAAGAAAGAATTCAGATAAACGACAATATAATCCGTAAAATCGGATTAAAATCCAAAAGCGTTATAGTCCTAATCGACAATATTCCAAGAAAAGCTATCATTAGAGACATATCCTTCTCGGGAACTAAGCTTATTATTGCAGGTATTGCAAAATTTCTTGTTAATAAGGTTGCATTAATCCGTCTCGATATCGAAGAGAATGATCTGATACTGAAAATACCAGGTAAAGTAGTTCGATTCGAACCGATAGCTGACAGGAAGGATATAGCCTCCATTGCAATTCAGTTTGAAGAAAAACTTATACCTATAGAGTACAAAGTTCTAATCAATGACTATCTGTCCGGAATTAAACCCGGAGCAACACCTCCGGTATCGGGTTAACTTATGAATGAAGATATTTTAAAGAATATAGTATATATTTCTTTACCCGAAGATATTACCAGGGGCGACATCAAAGAAATTGATCCTTCAGTTCTGCTCCCAGTGGAAATAAACCCCGACAATGGTTATTCTGACATTAATAATCTAAGCTGGGAAATGATAATAGCTGCGGCTTTAAAAATACTTGCCTACAACCCTGAACATCAGGACTGCGAGTATTACAGGAAGCTGATACTGGCTGTCAGACCTGATATAAAACATGAACTGACTTCGGCAGCGATAGCCAAGGCTACAGAGAAAGATTATGCAATAGCCGAAGAAATCTTTAATTCACTTTCAGGACTCCTGCCTGGAGATTTTACAACAATTCTCAATACTGCTCTTTTGTATGAAGAAATGGCCGATTCGTACCTGGCGCTTGAAAAGGCGGAACTTTCAGATATCTGCAACGAAAAAGCATTTGAAGCATACAAGAAACTGCTGGCATTGTATCCTGATTCAACCGAAGCCCATTTTAACTCAGGGTTGTTTTTTCTGAAAAAAAACAACCTGGAAAAAGCTTTAGAACACCTGAATATTTTTATTGATAAATCTTCTGATAAAGAGAAAATTGAAAAAATAAAACCTATCGTTTCAGAACTATCAAAGAAAAAAAATTCTGATTCATTATTTTATGAAGCCTACGATGCTATCAGAATGGGAAACGAAGATAAAGGAATTGTTTTAATAAAAGATTTTCTTGAACACGAACCTGAGGTATGGAATGCGTGGTTTCTACTTGGATGGGCATACAGAAGACAGTCTTTATATAAAGAAGGAATCGAAGCTTTCAATAAGGCTATATCTTACGGATCTAATCAGGTAGATACCTACAACGAACTGGCTATCTGTCTAATGGAAACCGGAGAACTCGATTCCAGCAGGAATCACCTTCTTACTGCACTTAAAATGGAACCGGAAAATATTAAAATTCTTTCAAATCTTGGTATTGTTTCCTATAAAAGCGAAGATAATCTTAATGCAGAGAAATACTTCAGAAAAGTACTTGAACTTGCACCCGAAGACCGGATTGCAGCCGATTACCTTAAACGTTTATAAAACTCACTAAACAATTCTACTTTACAACTGAATCCCCTTCTCTTTTCTCCCTTTTTTTTCGATTTTTTTTATTATTTTTTTAATATTTAGTTTCAAGTTTAAGATAGGTATGGTCGAAAAAAGAAGTAAGGGTAGTAATAGACTTTTCAGACATGTAAACCTGTCTATTCTCCCCCATAGTCAGATTATCGGGCTTTTTTTAATCTGATTTAGTTATTTTTGGTTAATAGCTCTGCAGTATGCAGAGTTGGGCAAGGATGCCCTATATAATTTCATGGAGGATTTTATGGTTATTAATCACAACCTCAGCGCAATGTTTGCAAACAGGTCTCTTGGACAGTCAAACCTTGCTACAACAAAGGACATGGAGAAACTTTCTTCCGGTCTTAGAATCAACAGAGCCGGCGATGATGCTTCAGGTCTTGCGGTATCAGAAAAGATGCGCTCACAGATTAGAGGGCTTAATCAGGCTTCTGACAATGCTGCAAACGGCATATCTTTTATTCAGGCTACTGAAGGATATCTGCAGTCAACTCAGAATGTACTTCAGAGAGTCAGAGAACTTTCAGTACAGTCTGCAAACGGTATTTATACTGAAGAAGACAGAATGCAGATTCAGGTAGAAGTTTCACAGCTTGTTGATGAAATTGACAGAATCGCTTCACATGCACAGTTCAACGGTATGAATATGCTGACTGGACGTTTTGCACAGGAAACCGGTGAAAACACTGTTACTGCTTCAATGTGGTTCCATATCGGCGCAAACATTGATCAGAGAGAAAGAGTATTCATTGGTACAATGACTTCAACATCACTTGGTGTTAAAGAAATCGGAAGCGGCAAAATCATGTCTCTTGAGACTCCTGAAAGCGCTAACATGTCAATTGGTGTAATCGACAAGGCTCTTAAAACTGTTAACAAGCAGAGAGCAGACCTTGGTGCTTACCAGAACAGACTTGAATACGCTGTATCAGGCCTCGACATCGGAGCTGAGAACCTCCAGGCTGCAGAATCAAGAATTCGAGATGCTGATATGGCTGAACAGATGGTCAGCTACACCAAGAATCAGATTCTTGTTCAGGCTGGAACTGCTATGCTCGCTCAGGCTAACATGAAAACACAATCTGTATTGCAATTGCTTGGATAAAGGGCTATAATTTTTACGTAGAGTTTACGTTCTTTGAAAAAAACCCTCTAGCATGGTGGATGAAGGAGATTTTCCGGTCATACAAACGGTCGGAATTTCTCCTTGTTGTGCAGGTATACTGAACGGGAGAAGCGCGAGTAACTTCTTGTTTACTGCACTGCCATGCAAAAAATGAAGGCAAGGGATGCCTTCTTAACCTATCAAGGAGGGTTATATGATAATTAATCACAACTTGAGTGCAAGTTATGCCAGCAGACAGCTTAATAATAAGGCTGTTGAGATGACTGGAAATCTTGAAAAACTCAGTTCCGGTATGCGAATCAACAAAGGAGGCGATGACGCTTCAGGGCTTGCTGTTTCAGAAAAGCTCAGAAGTCAGATTCGCGGGTTAACTCAGGCGAACAGAAACATTGAAAACGGTGTTTCATTCATTCAGGCAACAGAAGGATATCTTGCTAATACACAGGACATTCTTCACAGACTGAGAGAACTTTCTGTTCAGTCAGCTAACGGAATCTATACTGAAGAAGACAGAATGCAGATTCAGGTAGAGGTTTCTCAGCTGGTTGATGAGATTAACAGAATTGCTTCACACGCGCAGTTCAACGGCATGAACATGCTTACAGGCGCATTTGCAACTGATTCTGCTACAGGTCAGATTATGCAGTTCCAGGTTGGGGCCAATATGGACCAGAATGAAAAAATCTATATTGGAACTATGACAGCTGCTGCTCTTGGTATTGAAAATATCCAGGGTGGAGAGGGAACTATCACAATCCAGACTCCGGAAGATGCCAACATGGCAATCGGACTTGTCGACAGCGCACTCAAACAGGTTTCAAAACAGAGAGCCGATCTTGGTGCATACCAGAACAGGTTCGAAACTGCATCGAAGGGTGTTGCAATTGCAGCAGAAAACCTTCAGGCAGCGGAATCATCAATACGTGATGTGGATATGGCCAGTGAGATGGTTGATTATGTTAAAAACCAGATCCTTACACAGTCCAGCACGGCAGTGCTTGCTCAGGCAAACACTTCACCCCAGTCAGTGCTTCAGTTACTATAGATTGATTCTGTCTCTTGTAAAAAGATTTCTGGACGTTATCTTTTTACTGATTTTACGGGGAGGGGCTCGCGCCCCCTTCCATTCTTTCCAACAGCTTTGATAGGTGGCTGTGAATTACCGACCGGTAATTCAAATAATCGAAATGCCTGCATTTCGATTATCAACCAAGGAGTGGTGTTATGGAAATGGACATACAGGCCCTGAATTCAGGTGCTTTTACTATGAACCGCAGAGTAGACACTTCCTCTCAGAAAATTGAAAGCAGCAAAGTGAAAATACGGACGGAACAGGCCGTAAAGCAGCAGGAAGAAGCACGACAGACAGCTGTAAAACAGCTTGAAGCGGAAGTACAGAATGCAGAAAAACAACGCGAAAAGATAGATGCAGAGAAATATCTGCGCGACATCATAGATATCACCGAAGTATTTAACAGACGACTCAAATTCAGTATAGACAAGGAATTAGACCAGGTTATCGTAAAGGTCGTTGACGCAGAAACCGATAAAGTAATCAAGGAGATCCCTCCTGAAGAGCTTAAAAGGCTGTATGCCAAAATGAAAGAAGCTATGGGGCTGATAATCGACCAGACTATCTAAGTTCGGCCCCGGGACGGGTAGAATTGATAACAGATGTCCGATGTAACTATACCGGGTGTTACAAGCAGTTATAATACCGACAATATTGTCTCCAAACTCATGGAGCTCGAAAGAATTCCCCTTGAAAGAAAGCAGGATGAGCTTGATAAGTATGAAAATGAAAAGACAGTATGGCAGGATATCTCTCGAAATATTTCAAAAGTTGAAGACGCGGCAAAGAAACTCTACGGTTTTGAAAACCCGTTTAGTGAACGCATAGCAGAATCTTCCGATGAGGATGTGCTTACAGCAACTGTAGGCAGAGATGCAATAGAAGAACAGAAAACCATTAAAATTATAAATATGGCTGCTGCAGACAGGTTTTTATCTGACTCAATGGATAAAGATTTTGACGCCCCTGATGGGACTTATTCCTTTACAATAGGCGAAGAGGAGATTTCATTTAATTTCCGGGGCGGGTCTCTATCAAGACTGGCTGACAGAATAAACAGCAGGGGTAAAGATTTACTTCACGCACAGGTTATTAAAGATACACCTGATACAAGCGTTATTTTAATAGAGTCAACAAAAGAAGGGCTTGAGAACAGGCTTATATTCAACGAAGGGACAGCTCTTGATTTTGCAGTATCTGCGGGTATTTTAAAAAGATCAGACAGTTCTATGCGTAATATTGCTCTTACTCCGGAAGAAGCAGGTACTTTAGTTAAACTTGATGATAAAAATAATCTCGTTCTGCAACCGGGAGCTCAGGGCATCATACCTGTAAATCCTGCTGTAAAAGATAATGGTAAAATGGTTCTTGAAATTACTTTCACTGTAAATGAGATGGAACAGGGTGAGTGGACGCCCCCTACCCCGCCACCGGGCCCTGAAGAGCTTACTCCCGGCAGTATTTCATTTAAGGGTATCACAATCAGCAACAGTAATTCGACAGTTGAAATGCCTCAGTATCAGGAACCGGAACCGCCTGAAGTAATTGATGATTTTGAAGTATTCAGCCTCATGTCAAACGGGAAAGAAACAATACTGCCTGGATTCAGAAAAACATCTGAGGAACAGACGATTACAATAAACCTTAGGGATGCAGCAGGTTCTGCCGAGGCAATCAAATTTGTCAACAATAACACATTCAGAGAAATATCCATTTCTGATATTAAAATTTATGATCCGGATGCACGTGGAGAATGGGAACCTTCCCGTCCGGTTTCCACAGCATCGGATGCAAAAATAAAAATTGACGGTATTGAAGTAAGACGCACATCCAATACAATAGATGACCTTATTCCCGGAGTTACCCTGAATATTAATGGCGAGAGTGAAAAAGCCGTAAAACTGGATATAAAACCTGACAGAGAGCTGATAAAAGACACAATTATTGAATTTGTCGGGAATTATAACAGATTACAGGCGGAACTGGGGATTCTTGTTTCCAATGACGGCGGACTGATCTCAGAAATTGATTATTTTACTGATGAGGAAAGAAAGACAGCAAGAGAGAGGCTTGGTCTATTTCAGGGAGATTCAACCCTTAATCAGATGAAATCACGCCTTCAGTATATCATGATGGAACCTTATAACACGTCTGCCGGAGACAATCTTAAACTGCTTTCGCAAATAGGCATTTCAACCAACTCTACAGGTTTCGGAGGCGGAATTAATAATTCAAAACTCCGCGGGTACATAGAGATTAATGAAAATGAGCTTGACAGTGCGTTAACGGAAAATCTTGTCGCTGTTAAAGAACTTTTTGGAATAGACAGTGATGGAGACCTTGTTGTAGATAACGGAGCTGCATACAAAACCCAGGAATATACGAAACCATATACGGGAACCGGCGGCATTGTTGCTTACAGGATATCAAGTCTTGATTCAAGAATAACAAGAACAGAACGGGATATTGCTTCGTATGAACTGAAACTGGAAGATAAGGAAGCTGAGCTTAAGAATAAGTATGCAATCATGGAAGGCAATATCAATTCAATGCAGCAGAGTTCTAATGCACTGAATAATCTGAACAATAATAACAACTGACAGGCGGAGGACGGCTTAGAGCATGAATATATACATTAACAAAGATAAAATTGATTTCCAGCTTGAATCTGAAAAGGTACTTTCCGAAGTAGTCAATGCGCTATCAGATTGGGCATCAGCTGAGAGCTATCACATTACTTCTGTAAGTTATGACGGTTATTCATATGATTTTAATGATGATTCATGCAAAAACAAGCCGGTTGATCAGGTTGAAAATATAAATATTGAAGTTAAAAGCCAGATTGAACTTCTGCTGATAAACATTCAGCTGCTGCATCAGTATTTCAGTCTTTTTGAGAAGGCTATGATCGCAGGGAACTATCCCCTTCTCCAGGATCTCCAGACGGAATCAGAAATGCCGGAGAAACTGTATATTGAAATTCTTGGAGGAATCCAGGATGAGCTGATAGACGATAAGCATCCAGATCTGTTCACCGCAATGAAATTATTCAGCCCCGATAGTCCTGATAAATCTGAGATCTCAGATTTCATACTCGGAAGAATTAAAACTGTATTAATCATTTTAAATGATAGAATCAGAGAACTGACTGACTCTTTAAATGAACTTTCTGCAGTAATTAAAGTGCTGCGCTTATCACTGGAGGATATAAATAATATATCTATTCTTCTGCAGACAGGGAAAGACAGAGAGGCGCTTAACAGCATTATAAGATTTACAGAGCTCACCCAGAAACTATTGAGAATCTATACAATACTTGAAAACACAGGTGTTCTTGATTTCAGCAATGCGGTTATTGATGAAATGACAATTCGTGAATATTTTACTTCATTAAATGAAATTCTTAATGAATTCACAGAAGCATTCTCGGTTGGAGACAGTGTCCTTGTCGGAGACCTCCTCGAGTATGAAATTTCCCCCAGAGTTTCGAGTCTTCTTGACGTTCTGGAACAGAATATTAAAAAGGAGTAAATGATGATGGTAAATTTACCTTTATTACAGAAAATTCTGCCATCCATTCAGAAGGGAGATCCTGGTGAAAGCTGGACTATACTCATTGTACTTGTTGCTATCATTGTAGCGATGGTTCTGGCAAGCCGCATTAAACCATCATCATCAAGCCGGAGCGGCAGCTCATATGGCAGTGGAAGCGGCAGAAAACCTGCTCCTCGGAAATTCAATAAGCGGACATTTCATAAAAGAGCGATGCGTCTCGGTTTATCGAAAGTTCAGGCTAATACTCTTGTTAATTTAGTTGAAAACTATAAACCATCAAATCCCAATCTGGTATTTACACACTCCAGTCATCTGGATTCACTTCTAAGAAAGGCAATTCAGGAAATTGAACATCAGGTAGCCTCAGAACAGGTAAAAGAAGCCCAAAAAACTACTGTATACAGAATAAAACAGGCTATCGAAAGGAATGTCGGAAAAGGTAAAAGCTTTTCCGCAACAGGCGCCATACCTACCGGTCAGCATATTGCAGTAACACCTGAAAACGGAGGAAGGTATCAGTCTAAAATTAACGCCAATCTTAAGAATTACCTAAGTGCAACCCTGCCCGTTGATTCCTTTGGTTCAGAGATAAAATGGAAGAAATGGACTCCTGTAAAAGTGTTTTTCTGGAAGAAGAACGGCCAGGGATTCTCTTTCGATTCCAAAGTCACCGGATACAGCAATATTAAGGGGATGCCCAGTGTACTGCTACAGCACTCAGGGAAGGTGAAACAGGCCCAGCAGAGAAGGTTCAGACGAAAGGAACTCAGCAGACCTGCGTATTTCTACCCGGTAAAAGTCATACCCGTTGGGGTGGGAAAAAAGGCAAAAAAAAGAGCTATAGTTGAAACCGACAGAGGCTCTCTCGGCACTCTTATTGATGTTTCTGCAGGCGGATGCGCTGTTAAATCAACAAAACCGGTATTAAAAGGCGGTTTGATAAAACTGCAGTTTGAAACAGGCGACAGCTCTTCAATCTGGTGCTTTGGAAAGGTTATAAACTTTAGAAAAGGGTCTCCACTTGGTGGGACTATGCATATTATGTTTACAAAGGTTACACAAAAAAACCTAAACAGTATAAACTCTTTCATTTATGATTATTGATCTTTATAATATATATAGAATTCTGCGGAGGAAGGGATGAATTTCATTGAATTAAAAAATATAGTACGCAAAGATTCACCAATTCATTATATCAATGAATACCATGGGGTTCTTGTATATTCAGACATAAAAGATACCAGCGAATGTAAGATTGAGATTATTCTTGAGAAAAATGCACTGGGAATGCTGTCTGTATACATACATTTTACAGATGCAGAGGAAGCTGCTTTATCGGGTTTTAAAAAAGAGCTTGAACAGTATATTCTCTCCAAGCATAAAGAAGGATTTTTCTCTGAATAAATTCCTGATACCATCCGCGGATGATATGATATCCCTCGGAAAAAAAATATCCTCAGTTACAGCGCCAGGCATGATCATAGCACTTGACGGCGGATTAGCCGCCGGAAAAACTACACTCACAAAGGGTATAGCTGAAGGTCTCGGTATAAAAAAGACAGTTACCAGCCCGAGTTTCACGATTATTAACGAATATCATGACGGCAGAATTCCGTTATATCATATGGATCTCTATCGTCTGGATAATCTTGAAGAATTTTATCTGCTCGGAGCCGATGAATTGCTTTATGGAAACGGATTATCTATAATTGAATGGAGTGAAAAAGCCGGAGATCTACTTCCGGAAGATATCATCAGAATTGTGATTGAAATTAAATCCGGCGGCGAACGTATTGTGGAGTTAACAGGTTTTGAATTATGAATATACTTGCATTTGATACATCAACAGAAAATTTATCTGTAGGCCTCAAAACAGATAAAACTTTTTCAGAAATAAACCGCAGTAACAGTCTTAAACATTCAGAAAACCTCACAACTGATATTCAGACCTTACTGACAGATGCTGAACTTAAATTTTCAGATCTTGATCTTATGGTTTGTTCTCTTGGTCCCGGCTCATTTACCGGACTTAGAATAGGGATGTCAACAGCGAAGGGTCTTGCGGCCGGCGGAAAAGTTCCTTTTGTAGCAGTATCATTACTTGATGCAATTGCTTACAGGCACAGATATTTTAATGGCATAACGGTTCCTCTGATTGATGCCAGAAAATCGAATTTTTACACTGCATTATTTCGTAATTCTGTAAAAACATCGGAATACTACGATAAGGATGCTGAGAGCATACTTAAGATATGCAGTATAAATGAGAATATACTTTTCTGCGGTCCCGGAGCCGGGATTTTTCATGGACGTATTTCAGAAAAATATAAAACTCCGGATGATGGATTAATGTTTGATTTGGATTATGAACCCGGAATTTCCTCAGCTATGATTGAATGCGGAATCAGAAAATTTAATGAATACGGCGCAGAAGCTGAAAATGTTGGACCAATGTATATCAGATTAAGTGATGCTGAAATATTAAGCAAATCCTGATTCGGAGAAAACAGATGGGTGATTATGCAGGTTCTGAAATTTACATTGAATTAACTGAAAATCTTCATAATTATACTAATATTTACGAAAATGTTTCATTCCCGGTAATATTTCTGTCTCCAGGACTCGAAATTTTATGGTCTAACAGAATTTTCAGGGAACACTATCTGCCTGAAGATTTTTACCCGCTTGAAATTGAATCAGCATTTGATACGGTTTCACGTATCCTCCTCAATAAATCAAACGGGTATTCTGCTAAAATCAAAGTAAGCATGCTTACACGTAATACCACCAAAATTACAGCAAATATGCTTTTAATGCCCTTCTCTACTGACCATGGAAATGCTGAACTATCTAATCTGCTTGGGATTCTTGACGACATTACAGATGAGAATAAATCTCTTCTTCGGAAAACTTACCTTGGACTTCTTGAAGCTTCAAAGCTTAAGGATAATGACACCGGGAATCACATCAAAAGAGTCGGCGCCTATTCTAAAAGAATTGCAGAAGAACTTCATCGAAAAGCCGGATATGATATGATTAATCAGGATTATATTGAAAACATTCATTTCCTTGCACCGATGCATGATGTAGGAAAAATAGGCACTCCTGATCATATATTAGGCAAAAAAGGATCTCTTACTGATGATGAATGGATAATTATGAAGGAACACACCATAAACGGTGCAATGATTATGGCCAATTATCCTGATGAAATGGCAAGAGAAATTGCGCGTTCCCATCATGAATGGTGGGACGGTTCAGGATATATGTTCGGACTTGCAGAAAACCTGATTCCTTTATCAGCAAGAATTACAGCTATTGCCGACTGCTATGATGCAATAAGAATGAAAAGAAGCTATAAGGATGCTATTCCTCACGACAAAACCGTTGATATTTTAAAGTCTGAAGCAGGAACTCATTTTGACCCCGGGCTGATTGATGTCTTTCTTGATATTTCAGATGCTATTAACGATATATATCAGGCTCTTGCCGATGATCTTCCTCAGGTAAAAGATGAAGATCTTGAAACACTTGAAGTTTTTGAAGATCTATAATTTACTTATTCCTTATCACGAATCAGATCTGTAATTTCGGGAAGTACCAGAGCACTGCTTGCCGCAGCTTCCTCATTCTCTTTCTGTATAGCCACATAAACTTCTTTTCTGAAAACTTTTATTTCTTTCGGTGCATTAATTCCGATTTTAACCTGATCTCCTTTAATCTCTACTACTGAAATTTCTATATTGTCACCTATAGTAATGCTTTCATTTATTTTTCTGGTAAGTATCAGCATGCCTTACCTCTTGAACCTGCCAGTTCTTCAAGAATGTAATGCTTCGTTTTCCAACAGGAGTCAATGGTTATGCTCTGCTTACCTATTTTCTTTTCCTTGTTAATGATAACAGGGCCCTGCAGATTGGCAGACATCTTCTGCTGGTTTTCAGGGATGGTTACAATTGCAAAAATTAGCGCGGAAGGATCTTTAAGATTCTCAAGCTGAAGATCAACCATATCGGCTGAAATTATTTCCGGATGGTAATCTGTTCTGAAAACTCCCGGATTTATCATTACAAAGGCTGTTTCCTTAACTTCAAGTGACTGCAGCCAGTAAAAAGGCTGCTGCTGAGCATCAAGAAGGACAAATTCATGAAGGTTCTCAAAACCGAAAAGTCCGTTTGAAAAAGTTATCTTCTGGCGCTCATCAACTTCAATCGTTCCATAAGCCTTTGTATTTACTGTTAACATCATTACCTCAAATAATCCAGCAGTGTTGGTTTTAATATTTTAGCAGCAGTCTGCAGTGTAGCCTGCTGAGTCCTTTCCATCATTTTAAGTTCAGTTATTGCCTCGGCAAAATCAAGATCTACAGCATTGGAATCCATCTGCTGAATATTCGGTATTTCATAAGAAAGACGTTCATTCACTACCTGCATTCGTTCATCCTCAGCACCAAGGCGTGCAAGTTCGGATAACATGTTGTTATGAGCAAGATCAAGGCCTTTTAGAGCTTTTCCGCCGATATCAATAGTATTTCCTGCATACAGATTGTCGCGCAGACTTATGACCATATCAAATAATGAACCGCCGGAAACACGGGCATCGCGATGGATGTTGGCTGGAGGGCCGCCCGCTGAGGCGGAAATTACTCCAAGATCTTTTAGAGCAGTTCCATCACCACCGTCTTCAAGCCATATCTGATGAGGCATAGTAGACTTTAGGATAACTGAACTTGTAACAGGGTCTAAAGAAGCTTTTACTGCAATATCGGCCTTGTTTATTCTGGAAATAACAGCATGAATATTATCACCTGATTTTATATCGATTTTTTCTCCATCAATAAGAATTGATGAGTCTTCAAGAGCCCTGTATTCGGAAGCATTCACAGAAGAAAATATCTGCTGCTGTTCGGCCCAGAATACCCTGTTGCCGGGAAAATCTACATTAATAAGATTATGATCTGAAATTTCAGCAGCCTGCTTGTTAACAGTTCCAGTATATTCAACGGAGGTAATTCTTGTACCTGAAGCACCTGGAACATTGCCGGAATCCGCCCTAAATGCAAGCCCCTTATTTTTATCACCTGCAAAAATAGTCTGACCGTTCCCGTTTGTAGCATTTGATATTTCAACAAGTTCATTAAGCAGCTGGTCAACTTCCTCAGCCATATAGGACTTATCTTCTTTTGAATATGTATCGTTTGCGCCCTGTACAGCCAGTTCGCGAATTCTAAGCAGGATATTATTTGCACTGGTGATGTAGCCTTCCGCAATCCGGTGATCACTCTGCACTGTTTCAATATTTTCTGTAAATCTTGTTAACCGTGATATTTTGGACTGATACCGTGTGGAATGAGCTGCAGCAATAGGATCATCACGTAGTTCCTTCACCCGTGTCTGCTCTGCGATCTTAGACTGAAGATCTCCCATCTTCCATTCCTGTAGCCGCATACGGTACTGCATATCGTCATTCGGCATGTAGGTACTGATTCTTTTCATTCAGTTTATACCCCCATCCTGTTGATTATTGTGTCGAGCATTTCATCAAAGGTGTTAACTACCTTCGCAGCAGCGGAATAACCATGCTGAAATTTAATCATCTCGGCAAGCTCCTCATCCATATTTACACCTGATATTGATTCCTGCATATCTGAAAGCTCTTTCATAATTATCTCTTCTGTTTCAAGTGAACGCTCGGCGGTTTCACCTCTGAGCCCGATATCAGCTACAGTGGCGGAGAAGTATTCATCAAATCCGGGAACATCACCAATCATCACCGAACTGTTGCGCAGCGATGCTATCGCCAGAGCTGCAGTACCGTCGCCGGGCATTGCTGCTCTTCCATTCTCTCCGAATCCGGCGGCAATTGAACCAGGATCATTTTTAACCGCATTGGTGAGTTCCATGTAGCCTGAGGGGTGAGAGAGCGGAGCTACGGCGTATCCTGCTTCACCAGTTCTAAGCTGATTCACTGCATCTGCTGTTTCCCAGCTGTACGCACCTTCCGGACCTGAACCTGCTAGTATTCCGGCGTATCCTGTCAGGAAGTTACCGGAATCTTCAACATACCGGATAACAAAGTCGGGATTCTCTATTGCATCAGCCGGAGTTCCCTTGAGAGTAAGCTGGTTGAACATATTTAATCCGGCTGTTACCTCACTTCCTGAATAATTAATACGATCTATAACATCCTGCACACTGTCTGTAGGAAAGTAATCGACAGTTTTATTTCCTTCCGAGGCACTCAGTGTAATTGTACCTCTTATGCCTATCTGCTCCTGAGCTTCAAGGCTGTTTGCGCCGTTCATTCTGAAGATCCAGCTTGAATCATAGGCGCCGTCGCCGTTCCTGTCATAATTTCCGGCGACATTATTTATAAAAGGATATTCCTTGAAAAAATCGGTACCTGTTTTTCCATTCTGCCCCCAGGCGTTGCTGTGAATCTCATTTACAAGATCAACGAAGTTAACTGCCATCATATCAAGATTCTGTATTTCAGAACGTACATCTCCGTCACGAAGCTCAATGAGAGCAGGAAGGCTTCCGGAAGAAAAGTAAGCTCTCTCTCCGTTATCGGCCCATACAACATCAAGGTATCCGTCATTCTGAGGATTGGCAACTGCATCAAGTGTATGTTTGAGCTTGCCCTGCATAAGATGCAGTCCGCCGGTGTGAATAGTAAACTCATCAGGATCACGCCCATCTGTAGAAATATCGATTATTGATGACATATCACGAACAAGGCGATCACGCTGGTCGTATAAATCATTGGGGTTATCTCCCATTGCTTCCACTTTCACAATCTGTTCATTAACAGCAGAGATTTTATCAAGTATCGCATTAACCCGATCTACAGTTACCTGCACATCTTCATTGAGCATTGTACGTATCTCGGCAAGTGACTCATAGCGTGTATTAATACCATTATTCAGAGCTTCACCACGTTCAAGCACTGCCTGACGTGAGGCAAGTTCATCAGGGTGCAGGGAGAGTTCCTGCCATGATTCCCAGAACTTATCCATTCTGGTTCTAAGAGAAGACTCTGTCGGCTCATTGTATACCTGTTCAACCATCAGGATATATTTATCACGGGTTTCCCACCAGCCGACATCACTTCCCTGCCCGACTATTCTGTTTTCAAGAAGCATATCCCGTATTCTTTCAATTCTTGTAACTTCAACACCCTGTCCTATCTGTCCGGGGGTATTTTCTCTGTTGAGTCCTGGAACATAAAGGGGATCAACAGCACCCATCTCTACTCTCTGCCGTGAATAGCCTTCGACTGAGGCATTGGTTACGTTATGTCCTATAGTCTGAAGTCCTGTTGTATGAGATACAAGACCGCGTTTTCCTAACTCAATTCCTGAAAAGGTTGACTGCATGCTCTTCTCCTTTAGAAGTGCCTGTTAAACACCATCGGGTCGCTGTGCACCGGCCTGGTACCTCCGCGACTGGAATATATACTTCCTTTCCTGTACGGAAAGATTTCACTTAAAATTTTCTGGGTTGTATTTCCAACGTTCTTAACATATTGATCTATACTTCCGGTTATGCTCTGAACTTTCAAAAGAGATACCTTCAGTTTTCTGTATGATGCCATACAGCGTTCTTTTGCATCGCCTTCCATATACATAGCGACAGCATAAAAGCCTTCAGACTCCTTTTTACCGCAGGCATCCATGAGTGTACTGAAAACTTTTTCACGATCAGATTCAGTTTTCTCAACCTTAGCTGACAGAGGTGTAAGTCTGCAGATAACTTTTTCCATTTCAGACCAGTTCTTTTCAGTGAGGGTTTTCTGGAGAAGCTGTTCCTCAGAGCTTATTGTTTCAATAAGTTCCGTTTCCTTCTCCATGAGATCGGCAAGTTTTTCGCTCAGTATGTTTATAGTCATCAGATAATACCTCTTTTTAATCATCGGAATTTAAAAAAGGCAGTTTAGAGATATTTAAGTTTTTTATAAATTTATGATTTTTGACTCAAAATCAGTTCAGACTGATTTCACAGGTCGAACCGCCTTCCGGATGCGGAACAAGCTGAAGATTATGCGTAATTCCCTTCAGCTGAAAGTCTGTATCATGGCTGACATAAAGAAGGGTTGAATGCCGGCTGCTGATTATTGCCTCTGCAGCATCCAGGATAAACCTCGAGTTTTCATCATCCAGCCCCTGGCAGGGTTCATCGAGAATCAGCAGTTCCGGTTTTTTGACCATAGCCCTTGCAATAAGTGCTACTCTGGCTATCCCGGCGGAAAGACCGGGAAATTCCCTGTCTCTGTATTCAATAATCCCAAGCCCCCTGCACCATTTCTCTGCAGTCTCACGCTGATGAAGGTCGGGTTTATCATACAATCCGATGGTATCAAAAAAACCTGACATTATAACTTCAATAACTGTCTGTCTGATTCGGTAGCTATGCTGAAGAGCGCCGGAGACGACACCTATTTCCTTTTTGAGATCCCATATACTCTCACCGGACCCCTTTTTCCTTCCAAAGAGATAAATATCCTGTCCGTAAGCCTTGGGGTTGTCTCCATTAATAAGGCTTAACAGAGTGGTTTTTCCGGAACCGTTTGGACCGCTGAGTTTCCAGTGCTCACCTGTTTTAACTCTCCAGTTAATATCCTTAAGGATAGGCACCTCATAATAACTTAAATTTACATTTGTCATCGATATCAATTCAACAGCAGCTTCGTTCTTAGTCTTTTCCACTGAATTATCAATAAGCGCTTCAATACCGTCTTTCCTGCTTTCTGAATATTTTACGGTCAGCCCGCTTCTATCATCAACAACAGACACCGTGCTGTTATTAATCTTCAGGATTCTGTCGGCACATTCAGGGATATCATGTGAACGGCCTGTAAAAATAATTACAGTCCTGACATAGTCAAGCAGATGGGGAATAAGACTGTGCAGCTCCTCACGTGAAGTGATATCGAGACCTGTGTACGGATCATCCAGGATCAGTATTTCCGGTGATGAACATGCCCCCCTGAGAATCATTGTCTTTCTGAATTCACCGGTTGAAAGAAACCGCAATCCCCGTCCCAGGATTTTATCCATTCCGAGCTTGTCAGACAGTTCTTCAAAGGCTCTTCTGCCCTCTTCTGTAATATTTTCCAGTATGATCTTTCTTACACTTCTACCGGGATCCGTTGCCCCCTGCATAAACTCACTGTCATCAAAGTATCGCTCATAATCCATGATCTTTTTCTGTTCGGCCTGAGACACTGTCACAACGCCGGAGCGGGTAATTTCTGCACTTCTAATCAGCTCTCCGTTGACGGGTTTAAGACTGCCGTCTATCAGACCGCTTATAAGCCCCTTTCCGGAACCGTTAGGCCCGTAAATGCAAATTATCCCTGATGCGGGAATTTCAAAATTCATGTTTTCAAGTTTAAGTCCGGATTTACTGACGATGCTTACGTCTTTAAAGGAGATAAGTGCCTGTTTTGAAGAAGTTTTCATGGCTTGATTCTAAATCTATTGTGATTTTTTTTCTACACCTGTATTTGCGTTTTACGCAATTATAAATGTATATATTTGCAATATTTGCAAGGTTGACAATGACAGATACAAGAGTTATTCTTCATCTAACAATATTATAAGGATAAATATATGAATTATTTTAACTCGATTCCACTGCGAGAGCAGATTCGACAGCTGGGAACCTGTGATTTTCTTGATAAATCAGTCTTCTCAGGCGTAGAAAAACTGAAAGGTAAAAAGATTGTAATCGTAGGATGCGGGGCCCAGGGTCTTAATCAGGGACTTAATCTTAGAGACAGCGGTCTTGATGTTTCATACGCCCTCAGAAAAGAGGCAATTGAACAGAAAAGACAGTCATACCTCAATGCAAGTGAAAACGGCTTTGCAGTTGGAACACATGAAGAAATGATTCCCCAGGCTGACCTGGTTGCAAACCTTACTCCGGATAAACAGCACTCAAATGTTGTTGGAAAGATAATGCCTCTTATGAAAAAGGGAGCAACCCTCTCCTACTCACACGGTTTCAACATCGTTGAAGAGGGAATGCAGATCAGAGAGGACATCACTGTAATCATGATCGCACCAAAATCACCGGGATCCGAAGTTCGTGAGGAATACAAGAGAGGATTCGGTGTACCTACCCTGATTGCCGTTCATCCTGAAAACGACCCCAACGGAGACGGTATTGAGATTGCCAAGGCATACTGCTGCGGTACCGGCGGCGACAGAGCAGGTGTACTTGGTTCATCTTTCGTTGCAGAAGTAAAATCAGACCTTATGGGAGAGCAGACCATTCTCTGCGGCATGCTTCAGACCGGAAGCCTTCTCTGCTTTGACAAGATGGTCGCCGACGGAATTGACAAAGCATATGCTTCAAAACTTATCCAGTACGGCTGGGAAACAGTTACAGAAGCAATGAAGCAGGGCGGAATCACCAATATGATGGACCGTCTTTCAAATCCTGCAAAAATCAAGGCTCACCAGCTCTCTCTTGAGCTCAAGGAGATCATGTCTGAACTGTATACAAAGCATATGGATGACATCATCAGCGGTGAATTCTCTTCAACAATGATGGCTGACTGGGCTAATGACGACAAGAACCTTCTTACCTGGAGAGAAGAAACAGGTGCAAGCGCATTCGAGCAGACTCCTGCAGGTACAATGGATATCAGTGAACAGGAATACTTTGACAATGGTGTACTGATGGTTGCAATGATCAAGGCAGGTGTTGAGCTTGCTTTTGAAACAATGACGAACTCAGGTATCAAAGCTGAATCTGCTTATTATGAATCACTTCATGAAACACCTCTTATTGCCAACCTTATAAGCAGAAAGAAACTCTATGAAATGAACAAGGTTATTTCAGACACAGCAGAATACGGATGCTACCTCTTTGCAAACGACTGTGTTCCGCTGCTTGGAGACTTCATGAAGAAGGTTTCAACCGATGTTATCGGAAAGACCTACGCCGCAGGCGAAAATGAAGTAGACAATGTTGAGCTGATCAGGGTTAACGATGCAATCAGAAATCATCCGGTAGAAGTAATCGGAAGAACTCTCCGCGGTTACATGACTGCAATGAAGGCACTTTAATTTTAAAAGAATCTCTACGCGTGTTCTTAACATGCGTGAAGAATAAAAAATCCCCGTGCGGCTCTGACCGCTTCGGGGATTTTTTTATAGCTATCTAAGAAGGACGATGAAAGCAGGTTCCGTAATCATAAATCTCTTTCTTATATCCGCTTACAATAGCTGTATCGATTTTTTGAACACCATCAATTTTTGCAATTTTCTCATAAACGAGCTGATGAAGGTCTTCAAGTGATTCGGCAATAAAATCACAGTCTATATTTGAATCACCTATCATTACAGCGACATAGGTAATATTCCGCATCTTTCTGAGACTTTCAACTATTTCATCGAGTTTGCGCGATTCAATATACAGCTTCATATTGCCGGCCATAGCAAAACCAACCTTCACGGGATCACATACTGCGACTATCTCAATAACGCCGTCCTTCATCATCCGCTGGGCACGTGTTCTCACAGTCGCTTCGGCAATACCTATCTCTTCTGCAATCCTGGTATAAGCCATCCGACCGTCTTTCTGCAGAAAGCATATTATTTTTGAATCTATTTCATCGATCTCAGGCCCCACCCTGCACCCCTTCTACTATATTCGTATTTTTAACATCATTATATTTATGTTTTACATATAATAAACATTGACTATAATCTATATTCGTTGTTATTATACTTCAGATGAAGATTATCTGCAAGCTTCAGGCAGATATAATCAGATGAAACAAGATATGCAGAGGGAATTATATGAAAAAGGTAATAGTCCTGGGCTCAGGCGCTCAGGGAACAGCAGCAGCCAGACTTCTGAATAATGAAGAAAATGTTGAATCAATTACATGTGCTGACTACAGCCTGAAGGCCTCTGAAGCCGCAGCTGAGGGACTGGAGAAAGCTTCTGCGGTTCAGATTAACGCTAAATCAGCCGCGGAACTGGAAAAACTGTTTGCCGGAGCAGATATAGTACTCAACGGGCTGCCTATTGATTTTAACCTGACTGTAATGGAAGCAGCTCTAAAATGCGGAATAGATTATCAGGATCTCTGCATGACCGAAATAACCGGACTTGATGCTGTTGAGTCCACCCGTTATATGTTCACCGAAATGAATGCAAAGTTTGCAGAAGCCGGCTGCCTCGCACTCACGAACACAGGCTCTGCACCCGGACTTGCAAATGTTATATGCCGCGAGACTGCTGAGTATTTCGACAGCGTAAACAGCATAGAAATAAATGTTTATGAAGGGGTCTGGTCAAAAAGGTTTATTCCATTCTGGTGGTCACCGGAGGTAGCCTTCAGCGACATGGCGGAAGTCCCTATCCGATTTGAAAATGGCAGGCATGTCTTCACCAGTCAATTCGGGAATCCGGTTATGATGAAGTTTCCGGGAGTCGGGAAGGAAATTCGGATGGTTGATCATAACCATGAAGAACCGATAACTATGGGTCTGAATGCTGAAAAATATCTGAAAGGAGCAAAGAATATTCTGTTCAGATACGGAGGCCCGCATGTTGAAGTATCTGAAACGTTGTATAATATGGGCTTCCTTTCAAAAGAGAAACGCACCTCCGGAATTACAGAATACATCCCCTTTGATCTGATTATCAGCCAGACACCTCAGGCTCCAAAATACAAGGATGAGATAGCAGATATTATTAATGAAGGACTGATTACCGAAGAAGGTGCTTTTCAGATAATTGTCGAAGGAACGAAATCAGGTAATCCGCTTAGAAAGACGGTCTATGTGAATACGCCGGGTCTGATTGAATCATTTGAAAAAGCAGGAATCAGTCACGAATCTTACCTTACGGGTCAGAGCGCCTTTATCTTTACCAAGATGCTTGTGAACGATGTGATAGAAACGAAGGGCCTGATAGCACCTGAGGCGCTTGATGCAGATGCAAGAAAGTTTTTTATCGATGAGGCGGCAAAGCTCGGAATAACCTTTGATGTTATAACCGAGGATTCACTATAAAATACATTATTTTAGAAAGGGGTCGACATCAGTCCAGTGAACGCCCCTTTCGACATAGACAGCCTGCACTCCAAGCATACTAACATCATCAATATTTCGCTGCTCGTCATCAAAGAACACCATCTGCTCATAGGCAAACCCGCTTCTCTTCTTCAGGTTCCTGAAATGCGGAAGCTTCGGTCCGGGGAATATTTCCAGGTATTTAAAAAACGATTCAACTTCCAGAAGCCTCAGAAGCTGCCCTGCCCAGGCAGGTTCATGAGTTCGGGAAGCCGCAGCAAGATGATGTCCTGCATCAGTAAGAGTTTCCAGAATAGACCGGACATCAGGGTATAAGGAAATATGTCTTTCACAGCTGTCCAGAACAGAGTCATTTTTAACACGAAAGGGAGGATCAGTACAGTCACACCATGTGCCTCCGCAATCCCATAAAGTAAAATCAAGATCAAATACAAACAGCATTTTCTTTATTATATTCCTTTAATATTTTTCAGTTTGCCTGATATTTATCTGACAATATACTCAGTAATCCGTAACCAGTCAAAACTCTTGCTGATCAACGTCTTCTGGTGTATAAATATCGAAGCCTATGTTACAGCAAAAATGTACTTTTTATCTACTTTTACTTCTAACCCTGTTTTCAGCTTACACTCCTGTTTCAGCAATAGATTTCTGGACCAACACAGATAAGGATGAACTTCAAAGCCGTCTTATTGAATCAATGACTGACGAACAGCTGCTTGGACAAATGATGCTTCTGGGGTATATGGGAGGCACTCCCTCTTCCGACATCCTTGACTGGATTGAAAACCGTGAGATAGGCGGAGTAAAGATTTTCGGATGGAATGTTGCAGATCTTGAAACTCTTGCCGGAAGTATAAGGGAGATGCAGCAGACAGCCCGTAAAACAGAACTTCAAATTCCGCTTTTTATTGTCACGGATCAGGAAGGAGGATGGGTTCGGCACGTGAGGGCTGAAACCTCAGAAACTCCAGGAAATATGGCTCTGGGCGCCAGCAGAATTCCGGATGATGCTTTTAAAACAGGTTATTACATAGGTATGGAGCTTCGTGAGCTTGGTATAAATATGAATTTTGCCCCTACCGTTGATGTTTATTCCAATGCGGAAGCCCATGTCATAGGACCAAGAGCATTCAGCCAGGATGCACTTCTGACCGCAGTACTTTCTACTGCCTATTTTAAAGGAATGGATTCAGCAGGCGTCATATGCACAGCCAAACACTATCCCGGTCATGGTGATGCCGACAAGGATTCGCACGGAGCGCTTCCTATAATAAATATCAATTTTGAAACCATGTGGGAAAGGGATCTTCTTCCCTACCGCTACCTCGTCAGAGAAAATATCCCTGCAATAATGTCCGGGCATCTGGCTTTTCCCGAAATTACCGGTTCTGAAATACCTGCAAGCCTTTCCCCCCTGTTTCTTAATGATATTCTGCGGGAAAGACTTAATTTTGAAGGCCTGGTTGTAACAGATGACCTTATGATGAACGGGGTGCAGCTGCTTTCAATGAATACTCCTGAAATCTGTAAAACAGCAATTGAGGCCGGTAATGATATCATTCTTGTATCACGTACCCCCGAGATACATCAGAAGGTATGGGATTACCTTATTAAAGAAATGAAGAGAAGTGAGGATTTCCGCAATACCGTCAGGGCATCGGCAGAGCGTATTCTCACGACAAAATTAGCCTACCTTAAGGATGAGGGCTCTATACCGCTATTTCCGGATCCCGATCATGTCCTTGATAACATACCTAATCATGAGGGTAAGGATTTTTTTACTGACCAGGCATACCGTGCAGTAACAGAAATATACAAGAACAGTACTGTAGACGGAGAGAATAGAAAGATTCTACTTGCCGGGCAGCTGGACAGGTTTTTTACCTCGGGAAAAAAAGCTTATCCAGATGCTGATACCTTCCGCTTCGATTATTCACCTTTTTATACTTCCGAAGCCTCAATAAGAAACTCTATCAAGAAAAAAGCAGACAATTATGATACGGTAATTTTCTGTCTTGCCAACCCCAACAGTTTTCAGGTACTTAAGGAACTTGAAAGCAGCAAGGCTGAGATTGCAGTTTTTTCAGTTCTTACACCTGTGTATCTCCGGGAACTGCCCTGGGTGGATAAGGCTATCGCAGTTTATGGAATAAGCCGTGAATCTATTGATGCCGGCTTTGCGGCGCTTACAGGGACAATTCAGCCTGAGGGAAATCTGCCGCTCAATCTGAATGCATACGGAGAAAATTGATTGCAGGAAATATTCACTTTCAAAAAGAATGAAAATATCAGCGGCTGGAAAAAACTCTCAAAAGCCGGCTATAACTCCTTTCTGCATTTTATTGCACCCTATGAACATTTCTGTGTACCGATGACATCAAGGATTAGCCTGGCAGGAAAACCGTCAGCAGGAGAACTTAAGAATGCCGAGATATTTATTTATTACAGTAATTCACAAGCACTGGCTGCAGTATTTGCCGGAAATGACAGTATAATAGTGCCTCTCTTTCCGGAAGGAACTATCCCTGAATCCGGTCAGCTGACCAATGTACTTCAGGGAAGTAAAAACATCAGAAAGAAGTATCTTACACTGATGGGTGAACTCTCATCGGTCAGACTGCTTACTCAACTTTTTACAGGAAGAAATTCACATTCTGTTGATTATAAGCTGCTTACTGCAGATTCCGCGCTGATTGCTGCTCTGCCTCAGCTAAGAAACAGGGAACTGCCGCTTCAGGATATAATAATTAAAACAGCTGTTTCTTCTGATATTGATTTACTGATGCCGCTGCGCAAAGATTATGAGATTGAAGAGGTACTTTTAGATCCGTCTACCTTTAACGAAACTGCATGCCGAATAAGATTTCTTGATACAATAAAGACAAAAACAGTACTTTACGGTATTTATCAGAACAGGCCTGTTGCTACATGCTGTGTAAATGCTTCAGGATTAAACTGGAACCAGCTTGGAGGGGTTTTTACAATGCCTGAATACCGCTCCCTGGGGGTTTCGTCTGCTGTCCTGCGAAAGATAGCAGAATTCTCAGCGATGAAGAAAAAGAATCTTACATTATTTGTAAAACCCTCTAACACTCCGGCAGTGAGACTCTATGAGAAGAATGGGTTTATATTAAGGAATGATTACCGTATAAGTTATCTTGAAAGAAGATAATCGATGATTATTTTATCGGAAAAAGGGAAATCGAGAGATTCCATCTGTTCAAGTGACGCCCACATAACCTTCTGATGCTCGGTCAGTGCAATATTGTCATCGTTTAATTTTATTTTATAAGCGACCAGATGGTATTCAGATACCCCGTTTGAGAAATCGCCCTCGCAGAGGAAACTTCCGACAGTAATATCGGTTCCCAATTCCTCCCGGTATTCACGGATAAGGGCCTGTTCATGACTTTCCCCCTCCTCCATTTTGCCTCCCGGGAATTCCCAGCTCTCGCCTATACTTGTCCCTGGATTTCTAAGTGCGATAAAAAATTTTCCATTGCGTTCAGCTACGCCGGCTACAGAGTATTTCATGTAAGAGTCCAAATTACAGAAGAAGCACCCTTGGTATAAAGAAATGCAGAACACCGAAGAGTACGGCAGCTATTCCTATAAAAGAGCTGTTTCTGGCAAAAAAATCGTTTAACTTCTCACTGCTGGTGGATTCAGAGCGATCTTTATAGTAATCGAGAACAAGGGCGAACCCCACAGCTATATTGCCCAGAGCTGGAAGCAGGTCTCCGGCTACCGGAACATCCATCGAAGACAGAAGTTTCAGTATGCCGACAATAAATGAAAGTATACCAACGGTTATCTTCAAGGTAGTTCTGCCTTCAAAGAAATCTGAAAAAATTCTCAGACCGCTGATACGTTCAACCATTGTTTCGGAAGCAAGTCCGAAACCGCCAAGAAGATTCAGTAAGATCGACAGAAAATAAATTTGAACCATAGTCCTCTTTCTCCGTTTAAAGATGGTATATATAAAAGATTATCTTAAACACTGTCTCTGGTCAACTCAATTAATCAGGAATAAATTAAGGGTATCGATTATATCCGGATTTTGGGTTGATTATCCCGTTCGCTGGCTACTGAACCCTTACAGCAGAAGAGAGTTTTCTGGACTTTCCATCAATTTCAACTTCTGCGAATACCTTAATACGGTCGGCTCCCTCAATTGGGAATTCGGCCCTGAGATATCTCGGTTCATCAGCAGAAACAGGCAGTAAATCAAGCTGCTCAACAGTCATATCCTGCCCTTCCATAGAAAAAAGAACCCGGACCATGGAGTCCTGACTTTCAATATCCGATTCTGAACTGATTTTGACACTCAAAAGAGCACGGCTGTCGAATTCACTTGCTTTAAAAACAGCCCTGTACCCGCCGTCAAAGCTTGCATTCTTTTTACCGTTCATGCTGAAAGGAACAAAAATCATGGTAAAAAGGATAATAATTCCAATATCCGCAAGGATAATAAGATTACGCCTGTTCAGAGTAAGAAATTTGCCTTTCTTAAGAACTTTCTTTGTCTCCTCTGAAAGCATCTGTTCTCTTTTTTCACGATCGTAGTGGTAATGAAATTCACCGGGTGTATGGCTTTCAGGCATTCGGCCTTTTTCTGACGGCATAATAAAACTCCTCTTATATATACTGTAAAATCATATCAGCCGGGAACCATTCGTGCTCAGCGGCACAGCGTTTTCCTGCCCTCAGGTGTACGAGAACCCCGAGTACCGCTGCATCATAGCAGTTCATACCCGAGGCGCAGTAACCTCCTATAATACCGCAGAGAAGATCACCGCTGCCGGCAGTGCCTAGCTGCGGGAATAGTCCGTCTATCACGGTTATCCTTCCATCAGGCGATGCAATCATGCTCACATGGCCCTTGAGCAGAACAACAGCGTTCAGTTCGGCGGCGGCAGCGGAAACCGAGGCGTATGTATACTCCGGATTGAGTTCCGGAAACAAGCGTTTGAATTCGCCCTGATGCGGAGTCAGCACCCAGCGATTTCCAAGGTCAGGCAGCTTTTCACCTGATTTTTTCAGCTTCGCCAGTATTGTAATAGCATCGGCATCCAGAACGCCTCTGCCGATGCCAAGCAGCTCTAATAGCAGTTTTTTGCGTTCATCGCCCGTCCCCCAGCCCGGACCAACAGCTGAGGCCGCCGATGAGGCCACCCTATCCGCTGCAGTTTCAGAATCGAGAACTTTTACCATGACTGAGTTATGCTTTGCAGCCAGCACAGAGTAATACTGTTCATCGATGAAAAGACTCACAAGTCCTGCTGAGGTTCTGGCGGCAGCTTCTGCACATAGAGAGGCGGCACCAAGAGTTCCCTCAGAACCGCCCAAAACAGCAAGATGGCCCCTGCTGTTCTTGTATGAGTCTGCCTTAAGCACCGGCATCAGGCGTTCAATATCTTTTTCATCAGAAAGGCTTATATGAAGACCATCCTCATCGGGAATATCAGAATTAATTACCTGTTCAGGAAAACCAATCTGGACGCTTCTTATTTCTCCGCAGAAAGTCCTGCAGACAGGAAGATAGAGAGCACGTTTCGGCAGCCCGACTGTTACTGTAAGATCTGCTTTAACTGCCGGCCATGAGCTGCAGTATCCCTCACCTATACCGGAGGGAATATCAATTGCAATAACGGTCCCCGGTGACGAATTGATCCTGCCGCAGAGACCTGCCGCAGGTTCGCGGAGAGCGCTCTTAAGCCCCGTACCGGTCAGTCCGTCAAAGATTATACAGTTTTCCGACAGCAGAGCATCTGCCTGCTCTGAAGGATATTCAACAATTTCAATTCCGAGTTTTATGCATATCTGATACTGCTTCTCAAATGCAGGACTTCCGGAGGCGGATTTTAAAATTACAGTTACAGGGTTTGGTCTTTCAGAAAAGATATGCCTTGCAATTACCAGTGCATCCCCGCCGTTATTACCGCTGCCGGCTATACTGATTACAGGAATATTTTGAGTGAATTGAGGAAGCTTCAGGGATTCTTCAAGGATTTTTATTCCGGCATTCTCCATAAGAATGAGATCACCGAAACCGTATTCATTTATACTCTCCCTGTCAATTTCCTGCATTCTTGAAGAACTGACGATTTTCATTACCTTTTTCCTCTATAAAACGGTCGCTCCGCCACCAGACAACATCAGCTCCGTACTCACCGACAACAATTGCGCTGAGGATTCCGTCACGGTTAAGACTGTAGCTGCGGTAAAAAATTTCCTCATCAGAGAAGTTTATAAGCGCACGTCCTTCAACCTGTCCGGACGGGGACAGAACAACAAGGCGGTAGAAGGTTCCTTCATCAGGACTCATCAGATAGAAATACGGTCCGTGGGCAACTCCGAGGAATTCGTAGAGATACTCATGTTCCCTTGCCTCAAAAATTACAGGCTCCTCGGATTTAACGATATTTCGCGGAAGATCAACACTTCCTGTATACTTCTGCTCACCAAGATCGTACCAGTAGATCACAGATTTATCAAATTTAATATTATCGTTATTTTCCTTATCCCTAAGGTAATAATCCAGTTTCAGATAGCATATCCGGCTGTCCGGATCAGGAAATATATTTTCGATGGAAACTATCCGCTCACCATCCGGAGAAGGAAGAAGTTCATTTCTGAAATCAACCATATAAAGCGGATCTCCCATTCTTGTAAACCAGTAAATACGCCACCCGCCGGGGTTCCTTGTAACAACAACGACCTCATCATTCCCTGAGGTGTATAATGCCTGAATATAAGGAAAGGGAGTGCCTCCAAGCCCCTCCTGTCCAAGATAGGACACAAAGTCACCGTTACGGTCAAACCGCAATACGATTCTATCCAGTCTGGCATCAATATTTTCGTCATCTTCCCATCTCATTTCAGAAATAAGATCATCTACAAGGAGATCACCTCCAGATGTCTTTATTACATCACCCGGGTTATTAAAGGAATAGGTTGTAGCGCCTCTTGTTACATCGGTTCCCGCCCGCTTTTCTGAGGAAATGATAACAGGCTCCGGATTTTCAGATGGATTGTAAAATAATGAAATCAGATCTCCGAAAGAATTAAATTCCATAACCTTAAAAGAATCGCCGTTTGAAATCTGGAAAAAGCCGTCATTCATCCTGAGGTTTATTCTGCCCCTGGCGTTGACTCCATCCTCCTGCTGAATGAAAAGCTGATCTTCCATCTTTCCGATATCCATACTGAAAAGGTTTTCCCGTTCAAGAATACCAAGTTCATCATCACGGCATGATACAAGTCCTGCGAGCATCAGTGAGAGCCCAAGGCATAGTAAGAACTGTCTGATTTTCATAGGAAGATACTACTATCTGTTAACCTCTTAGTCAAAGGGTCAATTCTGTGAGATTTTAGTCAGAGACCTCCAAAAAACACGTTAATGTATACAATAAAAAAAAATAGTATTATATTATATTCAATTGTTTAGGAGATATCTGATGCTCAAAAAAATATTTACTACCATTGTGGGCTCGAAGCATGAACGCGACCTGAAGGAACTGCTGCCCATACTGCACAAAATTAATGAAAAAGAGAGCTGGGCTGTAAGCATTCCGTCCGAAGACTTTCCCGCCCAGACCGAAACCTTTAAATCAAGAATAAAAAACGGCGAAAGCCTTGATTCCATATTGCCTGAAGCCTATGCACTTGCCAGAGAAGCCTCGAGAAGAGCCCTTGGTGAACGGCCCTATGATGTACAGCTGCTTGGCGGAATTGTTCTTCATCAGGGAAAGATAATGGAGATGAAAACCGGTGAAGGTAAAACGCTCTCCAGTGTCGCAGCAGCCTACCTCAACAGCCTTACAGGAAGAGGAGTGCATATCGTTACCGTCAATGATTACCTGGCTGGACGAGATGCATTGTGGATGACACCGATATATGAACTTCTGGGTGTTAAAGTGGGGGCTGTCCTTTCCGATATGGACCCCGAAGCCAGAAAGAAGGCATACGAGTGTGATATCACTTACGGAACAAATAATGAACTGGGCTTTGATTATCTTCGTGATAACATGAAGTGGACTTCTGACGGACGTGTTCAGAAGGTGCATAACTACTGCATTATTGACGAAATAGACTCAATCCTTATTGATGAGGCTAGAACTCCTCTTATTATTTCCGGTGCCGCTGATGATGATACCGGGAAATTCAACCAGGTAAACGCCTTCGTTAATCAGCTTAAAGAATGCGATATAGATCCGGAAACAGGTGAATATCCTGAAGAGCCGGTAGGAGATTACAAGCTTGAGGAAAAATCGAAGAAAGTCACCTTCACAGAAGAGGGGCTGAACAATGTTGAAAAGATTTTCCTGAAAGCCGGTGTTATCAAGGATTCTCTGTACAATGATGAAAATTTTGAACTTATACACTATATAACACAGGCTGTTAGAGCACATACCCTTTATAAAAAGGATGTAGATTATGTCGTTGAAGCCGGTCAGGTTCAGATTGTCGATGAGTTTACCGGCCGTATCCTTCATGGGCGAAGATACTCCGACGGTCTTCATCAGGCAATTGAGGCCAAAGAGCACATCAAGGTTGCTAAAAGAAACCGTACCCTTGCAACAATAACCTTTCAGAACTTCTTCAGGATGTATGACAAGATTTCCGGAATGACAGGTACTGCAGATACCGAAGCAAAGGAATTCAACAGTATCTACGGACTCGATGTAGTTGTTATCCCTACCAACAGGCCTGTTGCAAGAAATGATGATGACGATGTTATCTATTTCAACGAAGAAATAAAGAACAACGCAATCTGTGATGAAATTGCCAGGGTTAATGAAAAGGGTCAGCCGATCCTTGTAGGAACTGTTTCTATCGAAAAATCAGAGAAGATTTCAAAACTCCTTATGAAGCGCGGTGTGAGGCATGAAGTACTCAATGCTAAAAACCATTCCCGTGAGGCAATGATTATTGCCGAAGCCGGTGCAGAAGGAAGCGTAACTATTGCGACTAACATGGCCGGCCGTGGTACAGATATCAAACTGGGCGGAAACCCCGAATTCAGAGCCAGAAAAAAGGCAGGAACTGATGCATCTGAAGAAGTTTTCCAGAAAGCATATGAAACAGAATACGAAAAATGGAAGAAGGACTACCAAAAGGTAAAAGATCTTGGCGGCCTTTACATTCTTGGTACGGAACGTCATGAATCAAGGCGTATAGACAACCAGCTCAGAGGACGTTCCGGACGTCAGGGAGACCCAGGTGAATCGAGATTCTTCCTTAGTCTGGATGATGATCTGATGAGACTCTTTGCCCGGGACAGCCTGCGTTCAATAATGGCCCGTTCAGGCATGCAGGACGGTGAACCGCTTTACCATCCTCTAATAAACAGAGCTATTGAACGAGCACAGACAAGGGTTGAGGACCGCAACTTCGAGATCAGAAAGCACCTTCTTGACTTTGACGATGTTCTTAATGAGCAGAGAAAGTTCATATACTCTCAGCGCGATGATATAACCCAGAATGCAGATCTCAGCAGGAGGATTCTGGACACAGCTGAAGAAATAACCGAGGATTTAGTTGATGCCTTCCGTGGAAACGGCGGTAAAGACAATCCGGGCGCTGTTACTCAGTTTTATGAAGATTTAATGCTGAACTTTATGTATGAACCCGGTGATGAAAATTTTGCGGCACTCACCGAGGCCGAGCTTCAAAGCAGAATCATGAACTATATTACCGAGGATATCAGGGAAAAAGAAGAAAAACTCGGCAAAGAGAATTTCAACCAGTTTATCCGTTTTGAATACCTGAAAAGTATAGACAGCAAATGGCAGGAACACCTTGAAAATCTTGAAGCACTTCGTGAGGCAGTTTATCTTCGATCCTATGCACAGAAAAATCCGCTTCTGGAATACAAGCTTGAAGGTTTTGATATCTTTGACAAACTGATCATGGATATAAAATTGAATATTGCCAGAAAGGCAATAAAGGTAAGAATCAAGCGGTATGATCGTGATGAAAGAAGAAAGCCTGATCTGAATATCCAGACAAAGCATGCTGAACTTGGAGCTTTTGCAGGCGGAGGCTCACCCCAAGGCGGTGAAGCTGCGGAGGCAACACCTCGAGGAACTCAGGTAAAAAGAAGCACTCCTAAAGTGGGTCGAAACGATCCATGTCCCTGCGGCAGCGGAAAGAAATATAAACACTGCTGCGGGATTAACCAGTAGTAAAAAAGTACCCGGGAGGCATACTTGTCATCAGACTTAGTGATACCGCATTCTGAATATCCTAGACCTCAGATGGTCAGGGAACGATGGCAATGCCTGAACGGGTACTGGAATTACACAATAAATAATAATGAACAAATAATTCCGGATACCTTTGAGGGGAGGATTCTTGTTCCCTACTCTATAGAAACTGAAAAGTCCGGAGTAGGCGGAAGACTTCTGCCGGATGAGGTTTTGTGGTACAGCAGAATCTTTACAGTTCCGGAAGAATGGTCTAAGCAGCGGATCCTTCTGAATTTTGAGGCAGTTGACTGGGAATGCTTATGTTACGTTAACAGGAAGACTATCGGTTCACATAAAGGCGGATACCTGCCCTTTTCCTTTGATATTACTGATTATCTGCTACCTGGTGAAAATGAAATTATTTTATCAGTAAAAGATCCGACAGATGAAAGCTTCAATCAAAGAGGAAAACAGAGCCTGAAACCGGCTACTATATTTTATACTGCAACAAGCGGAATCTGGCAGACCGTCTGGATTGAAGCTGTTCCCCAAACCAATCATATTATTGGCTATAAAATAACTGCAGATCCGGACAGATCTGAAATAGTACTGTCTGCTGATCTTGCGAAAGAGAGTGAAGCTTTATTTGAGATAATGCTTGACGGCAGGAAAATACAGGAGACAGTTTGTACTCCAGACGGCAACGGCAGTCTTGCTGTAAGTGCTCCTGAACTATGGTCACCATCAACCCCTGTTCTCTACAGTTTCAGGTTAAGTCTGAAGGACAGCAGCGCAGATACAGTAACCGGTTATTTCGCATTCAGGAAGATAGAACTAAAGGAAGGACGCTCAGGGTTTAAAAGGATTTTTCTAAACGGCAAGCCCTTGTTTCTGCATGCCCCTCTGGATCAGGGCTACTGGCCTGAATCGGGGATGACGCCGCCGGATGATGATGCAATGATCTTTGATATTGAAGCTGTCAAGGAGCTGGGGTTCAACTCCGTACGCAAGCATATAAAAATTGAACCGCGAAGATGGTATTATCATGCTGATCGGCTTGGTATTTTAGTAATTCAGGATATGATTTCAGGCGGCAGACATATAGCAAACAGTCCGCTTACTCTGATGGCACTGCTTTTCGGATTCAGGATAAATGATACAGGAAGATACAGCCGCCGCCGTCTGGGAAGAAAGAATAGTGAAAATCGTCATTTCTTTAAAAAGGAACTGGGGGGATTAATCACTCACCTGTACAATCATCCATCAATTGTCATGTGGGTTCCGTTTAACGAAGGCTGGGGACAGTTTGATTCGCAGGAAATTGGCAGGCTGACTGAAGCAGCTGACTCTACAAGACTTGTTGACCGAACCTCCGGCTGGTTTGATCAGGGAGGAGGCGGTTTTAACAGCAGGCATACATACTTCATCAAGCTTAAGAATCCCAGAAAACAGGATAGAAGAGCTTATTTTATTTCCGAATACGGCGGCTACAATCTTGCTGTTGAAGGACGGCTCTGGAATAAAGATAAAGAATTCGGCTACAAAACAATGGAATCCTCCGAAGAACTTACAGAAAGATACACTGCGCTTATCAGGGAGCAGCTTATCCCTCTTATAAGCAGGGGATTGTCTGCTGCTGTCTATACACAGCTTTCTGATGTTGAAATTGAAATTAACGGACTGTACACCTACGACCGTAAGGTGCTGAAAATCGACAGAAATAAAGTTCAGAAACTGAATCTTGAAATTTATATGGAATTAAAAAGGTGCGAAAATAATGAATAACGGACTGTCAGGGAAAAATTTAGCTGTAATTATTATGCTCGGCCTGGGAGGCCAGATAGCCTGGAATGTGGAAAATTCCTGGTTCAACACATTTGTTTTCGATACGATCACTCCGAATCCTGAACCCATTGCCGTCATGGTCGCCGTCAGCTCAATAGTTGCCACTCTTACAACTTTAATTATTGGAACAATCAGCGACAGAATCGGACGGCGTAAACCATTTATACTTTTCGGATATGTTCTGTGGGCGCTTTCAACTGCTGTATTTCCCATGTCCGGATGGGCCGGCACCATACAGAGAGCAGTTTTTCTGGTTGTCCTGCTTGATGCAGTCATGACTTTCTTCGGCTCAACCGCTAACGATGCAGCTTTTAATGCATGGGTTACCGATATCACAAGTACAAAAAACAGAGGACTTACAGAGGGAATCCTGATGATGCTGCCGGTATTCGCGGTTGTTCTGGGAACAGGAGTATCCGGCCTTCTGATAGATAAACTGGGATACTTTCCGTTTTTTCTTGTACTGGGAGCTCTTGTCCTGGTTCTCGGCATCACAGGCTCGTCAATACTGAAAGAGAGTCCCGTGCTCAAGCCTTCAGATATGGAAAACCGCAGCGGTTTTTTCATTGAGCTTATCAAGGTTTTCAGACCTTCAGTAATAAGCAGGAACAGGGCGCTGTATATTGTTTTTGTAACTATAGCCATATCCTCAATTGCACAGCAGGTAGTCGGTCCATATGAAATAATATACCTCAACAACTACATAGGCATCTCTAAAAGCCTTACAGGGCTTCTTACGGCCCTTGTAGCGCCCGTTCTGATAATATTTGCAATTCCTATTGGAAGGCTTTCAGATAAGGGCTACGGGCTTCCAGTCCTTGTAGCCGGTTTTATAATTTCGGCTGCCGGTCAGTTCTTTTTCGGATCAGTGAACAGTCTTCCGCTGCTGGTGCTTTTCGGTGTTCTGAAAAATTTCGGTTTTCTAATGCTTATTGTGCTCGGAGCCTGGGCACGAAACCTGATGCCGCAGGAAAGCCGGGGACAGTTTCAGGGAGTAAGGCTTATATTCCTGGTTATGCTGCCGATGATAATCGGACCGGCTATAGGTTCATTTTTAATAAATCATTTCGGTATACCTACAGTCCTTAATAATGCCAACGGTTTTATTCCGACGCCTGCAATCTACAGAGCTTCATCGCTTATATATCTTCTTTGTCTTGTACCTGTCTTAATACTAAAAAAAAAGGCTGACTTTTTAAAAGTCAGCCCATAGACAACACATTTCCCTGTTTCTCCGACCATAGAAAACGGACATATTTATGGCAAATTTCTTTTACCATAAATATGTAAGCGGATTAACCGGGATATTGTTTTTATATATTGAGAAGTGAAGATGCGGTCCGGTACTTCGTCCGGTATTGCCCATTTCACCTATTTTCTCGCCCTGACTGATATACTGGCCTTTACGAACAGTAATCTTGTTCATGTGTCCGTATAGACTCTGATAGCCGTTTGCATGCTTGATAATGACATATTTACCATAACCGCTTACCTGCTCTCCTATTGCAGCTACACGGCCGGACATCGTCGCACTGACTCTTGTTCCTATTCCATTTGCAAGGTCAATTCCGTTGTGGAAACGCCGTTGCCCGGTGAATGGGTCCGGTCTGTATCCGAAACCTGAAGAAAGTCTGCCCGAGGTGGGATATATGAACAGGGTGCCCATAGCCTTCTTGTAATCAAACTCGTTCATTACGGCACCGGGAATAAAAAGCATATCACCCGGAGCGATAACCTCAGACTGAAGGTCATTTGCGTCGAGAAGACTGTTTACTGACAGCTCATACTTGGATGCAATTGAGGAAAGCGAGTCTCCTGCTTTCACCTCATATGGAATACCGTCCGCTTCCGGAATCTTCAGCTCCATACCGACCAGCAGCCTTCTTACATCTGAGATCTGATTATAGCTTATAAGAGTTCCTATTTTTATGTTATTGTCCCGTGCAATCTCTGAAAGGGTATCTCCGGGCTGTACTACATATGATGCAGGTTCACCTGTAAGCATAAGTACGGGTTCAATTCCTGCAATTTCACCCGAGCCCTGACCGTCATATCCTACTGTAAGGTTTTCATAAAGTACATCATCGACATTTACATCCTGCGGAAGAGCAAGACTGTCGTACATCTGCGAGTTTTGAATCCAGCTGTAAGTGATGAAGGCAGCAAGTCCTATAACGCAAAGAGCAAGACCTGTAATAAGAAATACCTTAAAACTCAGAAATGACATCTTTTGTTTAAGAGAGGAAAAAAAACGGCCGAAACCTGAGAAATTAAGCTTTCTGCGTTTTACAACCGACTGTCTGGAAACAGCAGGAGCGGATTTTTCATTGATTTTTGATTCTTCGGGTGTATGGTGTGAAACCCTCTTCTTTCTCGCAGGAAGCCCCCGGGCAAAGCTCTGTTTCTTTCTGAAACGATCAATACTTTTATCGGGGAAAATGCCTCCCGCAGCCATGTGAAGGCCCGGGGAACCGTTGAATGAATGTCTTTTGTAAATCTTCTGTTTGTCAATAAATTCAATCATAATAGTTACAATATTCATATCGACAATTTCCTGACGACATATTACTATAAGATCGCTTAATTATGTGGAAGTTTTTTTTATTTTTTTGCAGTATCCTTCTTTTTGCATCATCTTTCTTTTTCTCACCTGCAAAGGTTTCAGGAAGCTCTATGGAACCGGTTCTGCATGATAAGAGTTATATTATAATCAACCGTGCCGCCTATCTTATCGGCAGCCCGAAGGAAGGCGATATTATCGTATTTTCAGATCCGGTTTCCGGCGAAATGTCAGTAAAAAAATGTCAGGCGGTAAAAGGTGGAGAAGTCTTCGTTACCGGGATCAATCTTCCCGAATCTACAGATTCAAGGCACTATGGAAGAATTCCGCAGAATCTGATAATTGGAAGGGTCTGCCATTCAAGGATACTTGCCGATGGATAAGAAAATAGGCCGGAGATTTCTTTTTTTCAGCATAGTAACAGCAATATTATTACTGATAATAGTCTGGAAATACTTTTCACTGATGGTTCTGAATCATCAGGATACCGCACAAATTACATCTAAACCCGTAGTCGAAAGAGGCCCCATTCTTGATCGAAACGGAAGAATTCTGGCTATTCAGAATCAGCTTGATTCTGTTGAAACCTGGATTCCGTATGTAAGCAATCCGGAAGAAACAGCTCAGTATCTTTCGACGATACTCGAACTTGATTATAATAATCTCCTGATCAGTTTTACCACCAGGCACAACAGCATGTGGATAAAACGAAAAATCACCCCGACAGAAAGTGAAGAGATTCGCAAGCTCAAAGAGACAGGCAAACTCGAAGGTGTTTACCTCAGGAAGGAATACGGAAGGAACTATCCTGAAAAACGGCTGGCTTCCCATATAATCGGATATGCGGGTACAGATAATATAGGTCTGGACGGCATTGAGTATACGATGAACGACATCCTGTCACCCAAGCCTGAGCTCAGAGACGAAAATGATGTATATGGAAATCAGCTTTTCCTTACAATTGATACAAATATTGAATACTTTGCTGAGAAATATGCGGCTGAAACAATGGAAGTCCATAAAGCCGATGCAGTAATGATCGTCGTAATGGATGCAAGAAACGGAGATATTCTGGCTTCGGCAACAATGCCTGACTTTGATCCCAATACATTCGGAGATTTTACTGAGGCCGAAAGACGGAACAGGACTGTCTCTTCCGCTTATGAGCCGGGTTCAATTATGAAAATTTTCAGCATTTCATCATTTATGGAGCTCAGAGGCATTAGCCCTTCCTCACACTTCTACTGTGACGGCACCTATGAAAACGAAGCCATACCTGAACCCATTCGCTGCCTTGGAACCCACGGCTCGCTTACGCCTGCCGGAATAATTAAATATTCCTGCAACGCAGGTGCAGCCTATGCGTCAGATACCGTCAGCAACAGCGATTTCTACCAGATGCTGACGGCCCTCGGATTCGGCGGGCAGACACAGCTGCCGATGCCTGGAGAATCTTCAGGACTTATAAGAAGTCCAGATAAGTGGTCCGCAAGATCAAAACCTACAATTTCGTTCGGACAGGAGATTCTCGTTTCGGCAGTACAGGTAGCCTCAGCAGCAACAGTATTTGCAAATGACGGTGTTCTCCTGCGCCCTCATATTGTTGATCGAATACTCTCACCTGACGGCAAGGTTATTGAAGAGGTGGAACGTGAGCCGGTTCGAAGAGTATTCAGTCCTGAAACAGCCCGCGGAATGCTGCTGATGATGGAAACAGCAACCGAGGACGGCGGGACAGCACACAGACTCCGTACAGAAGGCCTGAGAATTTCTGCCAAGACCGGAACAAGCCAGGTCATAGACCCTAAAACAGGTTCGTACTCTGATGAAAATTATATAGCATCCTGTCTGGCTATTTTTCCAACGGATGATCCCAGATTGATTATTTATGTTGTTATTCAGAATCCGAAGGGCGTATCCTACTACGGCGGAACTATTGCTGCCCCGGTAGCAAAGAAAATTATTGATGAAACAGTACCCTATCTCGGAATTCCCAAAACAACTGATATAGTACTGGAGCATACAGGGCATATATCTGTACCAAAAGACAAAACAGTTACAGTCGAAGAAAAGATTCCCGATTTCACCGGAATGACTAAGAGACAGCTGCTTCCTCTTCTTAACGACAAGAGATTCAGCCTTAAGCTCTCGGGCGAAGGCTGGGTTGTGAAACAGACTCCGGAACCGGGAACTGAACTCACACCGGGAATGGAAATACTGCTGGAGCTTGAATAATATGTCGGTATTTGCCGGGAAAAACCTTGATGCACTGAAAGAGAAATATCAGGGATTCGAAACTGAAATATTGTCCCGCTACAAACCATCTGAAGATCTTGAAATAGTTGTAAGTGTAAACGGAACCGTGTCCGGAAAACTGAATAAAGTATGGCTGCACTCCTCAAGAGCTCCGTCTGCCGAAGCATCGAGGCTTGCAGGAAACTGCGGAATAAGCGGCTCAGGTATCTGTGTAGTCTTCGGCTTCGGACTGGGCTATCATATAGAAGCACTTCTTGAAAACTATCCGGAACTTCAAATATTAATTGCAGAACCTGAGCCCGGAATATTCTTAAAAGCACTAGAAGCAAGAGATTTCACCGAGGTTATATCATCACCGCGAACCGGTTTTCTTCTTGATACCGTACCCTCGTCAATACAGGGAATATTGAAACAGATTGATGTTTTTCCGGTATACACCTTCAAATTGCGTCAGCTGACAGGAATAAATGAAGAATATTTCAGCAGTCTGGAAGAAAATATAAATGAATATGTGGCTAAGAAGGAAACAAACCGGAATACTATAAACCGCTTCGGTAAATCCTGGGTCAGAAATCTTTTCCGCAACATTCCAACCCTGATTCATGCAGGCGATATCAGTGAGTGGTTCGGCCGTTTCCCCGGCATTCCGGGAATTGTAGCTGCAGCAGGACCTTCGCTTGATTCGTTAATGCCCCTGATGCCCGAAATGAAAAAAAGAGCTGTAATAATCAGTGTAGATACTGCCGTAAGAGCTTTCAAAGATGCCCGAATTGCACCTGATTTCATAGTAGTTGTTGATCCGCAGTATCTGAACTCCAGGCATCTTGACAACCTGCTGTCAGACAGATTGTTTGACGGCAGCAGTATTCTTGTATCTGAAAGCTCAACCCATCCTGGAATTTTCAGAAACTGCTCTCTTCCTGTATACTTCTGCAAATCTGTTTTTCCGCTTGGAAGTCTGTTTGAAGAACATGTCAGAATTAATGGAGTTCTGGGTGCCGGAGGATCTGTAGCAACGAGTGCCTGGGATTTGGCCAGAAGACTCGGCTGCCGTGAAATCTATGCGGCTGGACTTGATCTTGGATATCCAGGAAATAAAACTCATTATAAAAACAGCCTTTCTTCAAGACTGATTGCAATGTCCTCTACAAGACTTACACCGGCATCTTCGCTTACTGCAGCCTATCTTAACAGCACTTCATCCTTCAAAACAGACAATAATTCGGGTACTGAAACCTTAACAGACAAGCGGCTTATAATATACAAGTGGTGGTTTGAAAACCAGTTAAAAAATGATAGTTCGACTGCAACTTATAATCTTTCGTCATATGGTATAAAGATAGACGGAATGCAATTTCTATCATCAGATACTCTTCTTCAGACACCGGAACAGAGAAAAACCATTGAAAATATTAAGATCAAAGTTAAAAGTGATAGATTTAAATCAGGCCGGAATGAGCTGAAAGGTATTATTTCAATGCTTGAAAATCTCATTCATGAATGTAAAAATCTTGAAACCCTATCTGGTGAAGCCATTCAGCTAATGAAACTGATAAGCAAAGATACACCTGAACTTTCGGAGTATTTAAAAAAACTTGAATCAATTGACCGCAGCATATCTTCAATTCCCGCCAAGGAACTTGCAGGGTTTATCCTGCAGCCGGTTCTTAATGATATTCTCGAAACAACCGGCAGCGATTATCTTTCCAATTCTAAAAAACTATATTTCGGCATCAATGAGGCAGCCGCCTATCATCGAATTCTTGCCGGACAGGCACTGTTGAGACTTTCTGAAAAAATAGTTTGACCTTACCATGGGGGTAAGGTTTAGCATACTAAAAACATCTGAAAAAATTCATTTTTGAATAAAGAAAGGAGAGTCTTATGTCAACTTTAACCCCTAAGGAGAACTATATTAGAGTGTTGACTCATCAGGTTCCCGAGTGGATTCCTAATGCAAGGCAGGATGAAGTCAACTATATTCCGCCCGAAATAGCTGAGAGGGCTCCAGGCGATGGTTCGATCGAGCAGGCCCTGGGAGGAACCGGTTTTGACTGGTTCGGTGTTCACTGGGTTTTTCAGCCTCACGTACGCGCAGCCACAGTAAGCCATGAGTATCCGCCGATTTTGACTGATATAAAGAAATGGAAAGAACAGGTAAAATTCCCTGACTTAGAAGCTATAGACTGGGCTGCCGCAGCAGAAAGAGACAAGGATGTCTTTGTACCTGAAAAACTTGCAAATATTACTCTTTTAAACGGTCCATTTGAAAGAATGCATGCACTTATGGGGATGTCTGAAGCCTGTATGGCGCTGCTGATTGAACCTGAAGCCTCCTCAGACTTTTTCAGCGCTGTAGTTGATCACAAGATTAGAGTTATGGAAAAAATCCTTGAATACTACCCTGTTGATCAGATAGAGCTGCACGATGACTGGGGACATCAGGAAAATCAGTTTTTCAGCACCGAAGTCTGGAACAGTCTACTTGCACCCCACATTAAAAGGCTGACCGAGTTTGGCAAGGAGAAAAATATTTTTCTAAGGTTTCACAGTTGCGGTAAAATTGAAAATCTAATTCCATCAATGATCGAGGCCGGTATAGAACACTGGACATCTGCACAAACTATCAATGATATTGAAGGTATTATAAAGAAATACGGAGATCGTCTGGTATTAACCGGCGGTATGGATATGGCTTCACTCAAACTTGGAGCAATTCCAAAAGATGAAATGAAAAGCATCGTAGAAGGCCAGATCCTGAACCTATGCAGAGGCGGGGCTTTACTTCCGCTTGGAGCCTCCGCTGTGGTCGGACTTAAGGAAACTATTAATGAAATTCTTGAAGAAAATAAAGATTTCTTTAAGAAACCAGATAATTGTCTTCTACCTGTCTAGTTTGAGGGAGACTGAAGCAAAAAAAAACGGTATGCCTGGACGTTATGTGCATACCGTTAATTATCAAATAAGGTGTTCAACCCTAAGATTAATATCGGTAAACCTGCTTTGAACTTTAGAATTATTTGAACTAAAATTTCATTTCAAGAAGAAGAAAATCGGCAGGCTGACTGTCAACATTAACCCTGCTGGAGTTATTTCCAGCGGGTTCCGTCTTTAAAAGCCTGTTTTTGTCGTATTTTACTTCAAAAAGGGCTTCTTCAAAAACAACATAGCCCTCACCGCTTGGATTCTTTATATAAATCATTGTATTACAGTCCGAAGTCTGATTGTCAGGATCTGAAACACGTCCATCAGGACAGTACAGTCCAATACCGTCTATCTCAAAAATTATTCCATTTTTGGAGACTGCAGCCTGATTATATGTTTCAGCTTCAATCCCGGACTTCATCTCAACAGCGTAGTTATTCTCACGATACTTCAAAACCAGAAATTTAGTCTCATTTTTTGAGTCACTGAAAACCATCCTGAAAATACATCCCTGGCCGGGATTGTTAACAAGTTCCAGCCGGCCCTTCTTTTTTTCAATCTCATGTACAACAAGGTCAAGACCTACCCCTCTACCGCCGAGTTTATTACTCTCGGAAAGTGAACTGAATCCAGGTTGAGAAATAATTTTCAGAACCTCAGTATGCTCACTTCGGCCTATTCCATTACTGCTGTATATATTATCATCAATTCCGGCACCGTCATCACTGACTGTTATCACTGTAGCCTCAGAAGTTTTTCTCACAGCGAGAGTAATTTTACCTGTTGGAGATTTCCCGTTACTGCTACGTATTTCCGGAGCTTCAATTCCGTGTACTATCGCATTTTTAAGAATCTGAATTATCGGCTCTTTAAGGTATTCAGCAAAATCCCTTGAAATTTTTAGATCTCCTTCTATGAAAAGCTCTATCTTTTTGCCGGATTTATCGGCCAGGTCGCGAACCATTCTCCGGTAAGAGGCAAAATGATCAGCAAACTGAACCATTTTAAGGCGGTCCATAAGCGAGGCTATTCCGCTGGAAATTGATTCTAATCCCTTTAATTCATTTTCCATACTGTTCAGTTCAGCAGAGTCTCCGAATGATCCGGAAAGCCCCGATATTCTGCGTCGAATCTCGACCAGATAATCGTTGATTTCATCTATCTCTGAAGCATCAACATTATAAATATTATCCTTGTTTTTACTTAAATCGGAAGCTGCTTCGGTTATTAATCTGGCATCGTACTCATCGGAAAAACTCAGTCTCTTAATACTTAAATCACTGATTTGATCAATATTTAAATCCCTGATAATTTCCTGCTCATCAGAGCCGGATGAAAGTACTACTGTAATTTTTTCAGGAAAGTGCTCTTCATTTTCATCGAGTTCAGGAATGGTTTTAATGACATTATATTTCATTTCAAGATTGCTAAGAGCCAGATATGCCCTTGCATATTTCATTGACTCTTCTTCAGCAATACTGAAACATACTTCATACAATTTCTCATCACGATCTTCAGCTTCCCTGAGCAGAAGTTTTTCAAAATCTGTATATTTTTTTTCTTCATTACTGTTAACATCGTTTAAGTTGCCGGAAGCTGAAACTTTAACCTGTTTCAACTGCTCTGAGATTCTATCTACGGCCTTGTAGCAGAACAGAATGAGATCCTTTTCCTCTATTCTGCCAGATGATGAACTTCTTACTGTTTCAAGGATATTCTCAAGATCATGTGCAGTCTCTGAAATATCATCTATACCGAGATAAGCAGCCTCTGATTTGATTGAGTGAACATACCTGAAAAGTTCATTTACAGCTTCTGGAGCAGAACTATTATTCTCCATCGCAATAAGAAGATCATTAATCTTATTTATATGCACGCTTGTATCGCTGATAAATGTCTTTAGTAGTCGGTTATCTTTCATATTAATCCTGAATGTTATTTGATTGTCTGTATAGGGAAATTATCAGTTCAACTTCACCGCGGTTAACTCCCAGACTTGCAGCTATAAGACCGGAATCCAGCCCGCTTTTATAGAGCTCTATAATTCTTTTTTTTGAATCTACGCCATCTTCTGTCTTAACCTGACTTTTTACAGTAGAAACAATTCCGCTGTAGTTGGTAATTTTATTAATGGTGGAGTATGTAAGCTCATCTTTTTTCGGTTCTTCCACACGAACCTCAGTCTTCGGCATCTCATTCTTCTTTAGAAGTTTTATTCTGGCTTCCGCTTTCTCAACAGTAGAATTAAGCTCTTTAAGTTTATCTTCTATCAGCATTATATTTCTATCGGTTGCCTGATTTATCTCGGCCAGAACAAGATCCAGATCCCTTATGATACTTTCAGATATACTTTCAGGATCAGTCCGTCTGTCAATTCTTCTGATCAGTATAATATACATAACCGAGAAAATTATTATATTTATTAGAATTATTACTATATTAAAAATCACTGAGATTATCCTGAAATATCAATATTATGTCCGATATCCGGGTCATCAAAAAACTCAGCTTCAGGCTTATCATCCCGGGCTTCGTCCTTCTGACTTTTATCCTTTGCGCCCTTCTGTTCATCCTGCTTTTTATCTTTATCATTAACCTTATCGATACCGGTTTCAACATCTTTGGCTTCACCCACCCGGTGATCTTTTTCATCAGCCTTTTTTGCAGATTCATCTGCCTGCTTATGCTGCTGAGCCAACTCTGATGCACGCTCTGCAGCCTGCTGCTGTCCGACGTTTTTCAGATTACTGTATAGAATCTGCATGTCCAGAGGCGATACTGACATAGCTACTTCCTTGAAAAATCTTCTTCCGGAGCCTCATATTTTACGGTATGAACATCACCTTCTTCATTAATGAAAGTTACACTGTTATAATCATTTCGAACCTTCATATGAGCATCCTTGATAACTACCCTTACACCGGGGAATACCTTTGAAGCAGCTGATATTTTTCCAACATATTTAAGAGAAGCAAGATATTCCTTGATACCGTCTATTTCTTCTTTTACTTCGAGAGTTTCTTCATAAACATCCTGCTTCTGCTGTTTCAGCTCTGCCAGATATTCTTCCTTATCTTCAGGAAGTTTTTTCTTTTTCTTTTTGAAGTTTTCAAGCGTCAGGATGTTTCTATCAATATCATCAATCTGAGTATTCAGATCCTCCATATTCTTTTCTAAATTAACCAGTTTTTCCTTGCTTTTCGGATCCCAGCCTACTTCAAGAATAGTTTCTGATCCTGATGCGGAACCGAGCGTTTTAGCATGTATCTCCTCTGTAGCACGGAGTCTTCCTCCAACTATAGTGGCACGCTTACCCATACATACAATCATACGGTTTGAAACAACATTCGAATTTATAATTCCATCAGTCGCTACTACGAGGTCTCCGGATTCAACATTTGCGTTCTCAATAAACTTCGACCATACAGTTTTTCCGGCCCGGACCTGACCTTCGGTCTTTCCGTTGATACCCTGATGAACAATAACTTCACCTTCTGCATCAATCTCAGACTTTCCTACATTACCCATAACTTCAATATTTCCAGAAGCCTTAACCTTAAAACCGTCTTCTACGCTGCCTTTAACTATAACGGATCCCAGAAAGATTATATTTCCGCCTGATTTAAGATTAACATCGCCCTGAACAAGGTAGACAGGTTCAACTGTGAGCTTATCACCCATAATAATAACCTGTCCGTTTATTTCTGCTATCGCTGTCTGCTTATCATCTGAAAGTTTTACATTTTTACCTATGTTAAAACTTATATCATTTCCGGATTTAGCTGGAAGCAATTTCCCGGTTACGGTTCTTCCTGGTTTGCCTTCTTCCGCAGGAACCTTTCTTGCCAGAATCTGTCCTTCAACAACATTCTGGATTCTGTTCATTTCCTTGAAATCAACCTTCCCCTGCCGCTCTTTCAGTGAAACCTGAAGATTCTGACTGTCAAAGTTATAAATTATCCGAGCATCATTACCGTTAACAGGCTTCGAACCTTCTGCAACCAGCAGAGGCGTATCAAATACAGGATGATCTTCAATACGCCCAATCTCTTCTTCATCAATTCCATGGATTATTCCATTGGCTTTTAAAAGGCCTATGATGCTTTCTGTGTTAACATCCGCACCGCCAGGACCGGGCTCTTTAATAACAATATTAGCCTTCATCTCGAGATCGATAATATTCACGGAAATTATTGAATCATTCATCGGGTTATAAGCATAATCGCCTATTCGAACCTGCTCACCATCCGCCTGCTTAACAGCGCTTACCATCATATGCTGATCATAATCGGTAATACCCCTGCTTTTTATCTTCATCGCGGCATCACGTTCTGTTGCAGGACTTCCTTTTCCGACAGGCGGGGAAACCTTTATAAATACTCCCTCCTGTCTGAGTTTTACAATAATTTCGCCGTCTCTGTCTTTCGGAACTTCGGAACTCGAAAAACCTGAATCAAAATCGAGATCAAAACCGTCTTCATCAAAATCATCAGACTTCTGTGCCGCTATTTCATAGGCTATTAATAGGCAGTTCTTTTTTCCGTACCCCAGGATACCGCCTGAGGGACTCTCAAGAACTTCATATTCTATCTTTTTTAAGGGAAGAGCCAGTTCAATACAGGCCTGCTCAAGCGCCTCTTCAATTGTCGGACCGCTGACCTGGACGGTTTTTCTTGCCCGGTCCGATTCAGCCTGCTTACGCATAAATTCTCTTAATTCCGACAATTGAACCATAATCTACATAATTCCTTTTTTAAGGTTAGTAAGCTTGGCTCTAAGCCGCATAATCGCCTTAGTGTGAAGCTGCGAAACTCTGGATTCAGTTACCTCCAGAACTTTGCCTATCTCTTTTAAAGTTAAGTCTTCATAATAGTAAAGAACAAGAACTTTTTTCTCTTTTTCAGGCAGTTCGTTAATTGCTTCAATTATTACACGTTTTATTTCATCTTTTTCTACAATTATATCGGGATTAAGGCCCTGTGGAGATTCAATGCTGTCGACAATAGAAACCTTGTCGTTATCTTCACCAGTGTACCAGACATCATTTAAAGACATAATGGAGGTGCCGCTGATTTTAAGTATTGTCTTCTGATATTCCTGCAGATCCATACCCATTTCATTTGCAATTTCACTGTCTGAAACCGCCCTGCCAAGTGATGATTCAAGGCGATGTACGGCATCCTCAACTTCTCTTGATTTCTGCCTGACTGATCTGGGAACCCAGTCAATGGATCGGAGTTCATCAAATATTGCTCCCCTGATCCTGGTAACGGCATATGTTTTAAATTTTACATGTTTTGCAGGGTCGAATTTGTCTATCGCATCAAAAAGGCCGAATACACCATACTGAACCAGATCATCAAATTCAATATTATGCGGCATACCTACCGCAACCTTTCCGGCTACATACTTCACAAGGGGGGCATACTGCTTTACAAAGAGTTCCCTGATAATAGGATCTCTTTTTTTCTTGTAAAGAGTCCAGAGTTCTTCCTCGCTCTTGTTCTTTAGAAGTTTTGCATCCATTTACTATCCTTCCTGGTCCTTTTTTAATACTGACTTGACAGCCTTAACCATTTCATCGGTGTCATGAAGGCTTCCAAGTATTTCAGCCTGTCCTGAGCCGGTGCCGTCAATACTGCTTAATCCGTTGTCACCGGTTTCAGTCTCAGTCACCTGCTCAAAAGCATCTGAAAAAGTTTCTATATCGGGTAAACTCGATTTACCCTTTCCTGAACCGGAGACCTCAGCAGCCGGAACTGCGTCTTTTGAGGGCGCAGCTTCTTTTGAAGCAACCGCATCTCCGTCTTCGGCGTCCTCCAGTTCAGCTACATCATCTCCTGCATCTTCACCGGTTTGTTCTTCAGGCTCAAGCGAAGCCTCAGCTTCACCTGAATCCGGACTGTATATATAATCCGGATTATCATTATCCTCGACAGTTATATCTACAGCGCTTTCTGAATCTGATTCTTCATCAGTTTCTTCCGTATCTTCATCCTGTTCTTCATCATCGGTTTCATCATCGAGCCGAAAAAGTTCGGGAAGAAAGATATCGGCTATTTTAATTACAAGAAAGCCGATTCCGCCGAATACTAAAGCAAAAAGAAAGGCTCGTCCAATCATAGGTCCAAAAAAGACCCTTCCAATCAGTCCTGTTATAATAGAAAGAACAAAACCGAAAATGGAAAAAGTGATAATTAAATTTCTTTTTACCGAAGCATTTTCTCCAAACATCATCTTTCAGCTTATTTCAAAAAACTTCAGCAGTCAAGGCAAACCGACTTTAGCGGATCGTCTAGAAACTGCCGAAAAGTTTCTTAAGAAATCTTGAAACTCCTCCGCCTTCCTTGTATTCAACTTTTTCAAGTCTTCCTGCTATATGTTTAAGGCAAATGGAAGCCTTACATCCTGGATCTGCTACCATAAACGGCTTCTGCTTGATAACAGAGGCCGACACAGACGGGTCGTCATACACGTAACCAAGATAGTCAACCTTCAGATTCAGAAACTGTCCCGCTATACTGATAACTCTTTCTGAAACCTTCTTGCCTTCAGTAACACTTTTTACCCTGTTGACAATCAGCTTAAGTGAGAGATTCATGTTATCTATTTCAGTAGCAATGATCTTTATTATTCCGTACGCATCTGTGATAGCTGTAGGCTCGGGTGTAGTCACAATTATTGCATCATCAGCGGCAGCTATGAATGCAAGAACATTATTGGAAACACCTGCGCTGGTATCTATAATGATAACGTCAGCGATAGAAAGATCGGCAACTTCATGTATGAAGGTATCACGTTCCTCATCACTCAAATTTGCGATCTTCGAAAAACCGGAAGCACCTGCTACAATCTGGATCCCGTAGCTGGTGTCAATTATAATATCCTTCATGTTTTTCTGTTTTCTGATAACATGATACAGGTTGTGCTTTGGAATTATACCAAGTGCAACATTGACGTTGGCAAGACCAAGATCGGCATCAAGCACTATTACTTTCTTTCCAAGCTGAGCATAGGCTATGGCAAGATTTACAGATATATTTGTTTTTCCGACACCGCCCTTACCGCTTGATACAGCAATAATACGTGTCTTATTTTCATTTTTTTCAGAACCGCCGTTCTGGCGTCCCTTCATCATTTCCCGCAACTGTTCGGCCTGGTCAGTCATAAGTCACTCCAATTAAATAGTTAAAGTTTCAGCCAGTTCACGGCTCAATTTATCATTATTGACACTGAAACCTTCAAGATTCCTCAATAACCGCATTACATCAGCTCTCTCTATATCCTGCGGTACGCCCTGTCCGTCGGTAAGATACGCCACCGGAACATCTTTTCCGCTGAGAACACTGATAATATTTCCAAGTTTCATTGTTTCATCAAGCTTTGTAAGAATGACGCCGCAATATTTAAAAGGCATAAATTCCTGAAAAATGGACTCAAGATCTCCTGCCTTGGTTGTGGAGCTTACGGTCAGATAAATTTCTGTATTGTTTCCGCATGCCTCAAGCAGTTCTCTCATTTGTGCAAGGTTCTGATAATCCCTGGGAGATCTGCCCATTGTATCAACAAGAATCATATCGGCCTGCTGGTAAAGCAGTATCTTGTTTTTTAACTCATCAATAGTTTCAACACATGATACAGGAATATTCATTAAATCTCCATAGGTCTGAATCTGTCCCTTGGCACCTATCCTGTAATTATCTATCGTGATAAGCCTGACACTTTTTGGTGATTCGCCTTTAATTCCAAGTCCGTTTAAAGCTGCAAGCTTGGCGATAGTTGTAGTTTTACCTACACCGGTTGGTCCTACAAGTATGATAACCCTGTTTTTCCTTGGCTGGTCATCGCGGTATACAGAGATGCTTTTACCAATCCATTCAAGAGTCTTTTCCTGAACCTCATCAAAATCATTCAGCTGCTCCAGTGAAAGCTCACTTTTAAGCCGCTGTTTCATGTTTTTGATGAATCTGTAGGAAAAATCATTATCAACAAGAAGCTGTTCAATCTTCTCAATTGATTCCGGCTCTGAAGGTGCAGTTCCTGTTTTACCTGATTCGATTTTTTCATCGATGGATTTGACCATATCAAGAACTTTGGACAGCGTATCATCACGTTTCACACCGGCGGCGGCAATAATCTTCTTTTTTTCCTCATCAAGATTCCTCATTGCGGGAATCATAGTGTCCTTGTTGACGTATCCTTCAACCTCAACGCCTTCCTTTGAGAAGACGCCCAGAAAGCCGCCGTACCGGATGCTTCGGTGATTAAGGATTTTTGCACGTTCGCCGTACTTGGTCTTTACCTTTGTAACGGCTTCCATGTAAGAACTGCCCTGTTCTTTAAAGTATTCCATCTGCTATCTAACCTCTTGTTCTTCGTAACTTTCTTCAAAGGATATTTCACCCACCGACTCAACCCTGACATTCGACACTACTTCCGGTACTGAAAGAACCACTATTCCGGGAAAATCCCGCTTAAGACTCGATTTAACCAGAGCTCTTACAGCCTCAGAACAGAGAATTACCGGAAAAAAACCCATCTGCTCTACACCGTGGATAGCATTTGCAACGCTGTTTATCCATTTACGGTGTATTGACGGCTCAAGAGCAGCCATTACTCCGGAGGCTGTTTCAATTCTTGACTCACCTATAAGCTGCTCTATCTCCGGATTTACCGTAAGAACCCTCATTGTCCGATCCTCGTCAGAATACTGAAGGCTGATCTGCCTGGAAAGTGTCTGGCGGACCTTCTCAATAAGGAAGCTGGTTTCCTTTGTAACCGAGGCGTAGTCTGCAAGTGTTTCAAGAATCGGAACCATATTTCTGATTGAAACCTGCTCGGCAAGAAGTCCCTGAAGGACTTTCTGAATCTCGCCGGTGGACATCAGTTTTGAAATTTCATCAATTACAGCGGGATAATCATTGCGCAGCGTGTCGAGAATTTTCTGAACTTCCTGACGGCCGAGCATTTCCCGGGCATGCTTGCGGATAATTTCAGTCAGATGCGTTGCAATAATTGACGGAGAGTCTACGACTGTATAGCCGGCCCGCTCTGCACGATCTCTGTCGTCCTCGGTAATCCACTTGGCGGGAAGATGAAATGTAGGATCATATGTAGCTTCACCTTCAACTTCATCCTCAACATTGCCCGGATTTATTGCCAGATACAGCCCTGCCCTGATGACAGCCTTTCCGACTTCTACACCCTTTATCTTTATGCAGTACTCAGCGGGTTCAAGCCGCATATTGTCTACAATTCTAATCTTGGGAACAACAAGCCCCAGTTCAAGGGCGGATTCGCGTCTTATTCTGGTTATTCGATCAAGCAGCTCTGCTCCGTGGTCCTTATCTACAAGGGGAATCAGTCCGTAACCGAGTTCAAGAGAGAGCTGATCGAGCGGAACAACAGGAGAGATTTCCGCCGGTGCTTCATGAGCCTGCTGGCCGGATTCAGCCTCCATTTCCTCAAAGCTTTTCTTGTGGGCTTCCTTCTTTCTTAGCCTGAATCCTACAACAAACAGCAGGGCTGCAAGAGGAATAAGAACATACCAGGGAAATCCGGGAAGCACGCCCAGAACTACGAGGAAAGCGGCTCCCACAAAGTAAATCTGAGCCTGGGATGAAAACTGTACCGAAATATCCTGTCCGAAGGTTCCGTCTGATATAGCTCTTGTAACGATAAGACCGGTAGCTGTTGATATAAACAGTGCAGGAAACTGACTGACAAGGCCGTCGCCGATTGCAAATGTTATATAGTTAGACAGGGCAGATGAAGCAGGCTCGCCGTGCAGGAGCATTCCTACAACCAGTCCGCCGACGATATTAATAACCGTCATAAGGATACCTATCTTAACGTTACCGGAGACAAACTTTGAAGCTCCGTCCATGGCCCCGTAAAAGTCGGCTTCCTTCTGGAGTTCCGCCTTTTTCTTTGTAGCTTCATCTTCAGTGATCGCCCCGGAATTATACTCTGCTTCGATAGCCATCTGCTTACCGGGCAGAGAATCAAGAGTAAATCTTGCTGCAACTTCTGCAACTCTGGTAGCACCCTTTGTAATTACTACAAACTGAACCGCTATAAGAATTATAAAGATAATAAGTCCGATAACCAGACCTTCGTTTCCGGAAGTACCGACAACGAAGTTTGCGAAACCGGTTACAATTCTTCCGTCAAACTCAGCACCCTTTGAAAGAATCAGTCTGGTTGAGGATACGTTCAGCGCCAGACTGAATATAGTAGTGACCAGAAGAAGTGTTGGAAAAATTGAGAACTCCACAGCCTTCTTGGTATAGAGAGTAATAAGAATTATCATGATGCTCAAAACAAGGTTTGATGCCATCAGCAGGTCCAGAAGAACAGTCGGCAGCGGTATAAGCAGCATCATTACGATGAAGATTACACCTACGGCTACAAGAACATCTGTTTTCTGGCTGGTAAGGGCGTTAGTAATAAAGCCCTGTAGTCCGGGTCTGTTTTCAGCCATCAGACAGCCTCCATCGTTTCACCGCGCATCCGGTAGACTTCCGCAAGAATTACCGCCATTGCCTGATAATAGTTTTCAGGAATTGCGTCGCCTATTTCAACCTCTGCGTACAGAGCACGCGCAAGCGGTTTATTTTCAATAATCGGGACATTGTGTTCAGTTGCTATCCCCCTGATTCTAAGTGCCATATTATCCTGCCCCTTTGCCGTTACAACTGGAGCTATCATCTTTGAACGGTCCCACTGCATTACAACAGCAAAGTGGGTCGGGTTTGTGATTACAACATCTGCCTCTGGGATCTTTCTAATCATATCCCTGGTCATGATGTCGCGCATTCTTTCTCTCAGCCTGCTTTTAATAAGAGGATCACCCTCGGTCATCTTGCGTTCCTCCTTGACTTCCTGCTTGGACATTTTCAAAGAGTCGATATGCTGCTTTTTCTGAAAGCGGTAGTCGGCAATCGAAAAAATCAGCATAAATATGGCGGCTTCCAGCATTATCCGGAATGCTATTCCCGAAACTATAGAGAAGGAATCAAGAAAGGGGATTTTGATTAGGTTTAGCAGCTTATCAAATTCCATCCTGATATTTATAAAAGCGATGCCGCCAACAATTATTATCTTTACAAAGGACTTCATCAGGTTGAATGCGGCTTCTCCGGAGGCGAAGGAGCGCTGAAACCATTTACCGATTTTAGGCACGATCTTGGTTAAGTCCGGAGTTATGGGTTTTGCCGAGAATTTAAGGCCTACCTGAAAAACATTGCCGGCAAAGGCGGCGGTAAATGCTACCGCGGCGAGAGGCAATGCAATCTTTATGAAATATCTAAGCGCAACCATTCCTGTTTCGGTTGAAGAAACAGGATCCAGCTCGGCAGACTTTGAAAAGAAAAAGTACATCATATCACGGAGCCCTGTGATCATCGATGATCCAAAGGCGGCAAGTCCTGTTATACAGAAAATCAAAACTATCGCCGAGGTCAGGTCCGGCGATTTTGCGACCTTGCCTTCCTCACGTGCCTTGCGGAGTTTATACTCGGTCGGATCTTCAGTACGCCCTTCATCTTCGGGAGCAAACCACTGCAGATGAATATCAAATGCCGAATTCTGAGTACTGCGGTATCTGCTGAGGACATCGTTTACAGAATTACTGCCGGGATTCCCGCTGATATAAATACTCATCCGCTTACTCCGACTGCTGTTTTCATCATCTGGTTAACACCTTCAAATCCGGCATCAAGAATTGCTTCGAAAGACTCGATAATGAAGGGCATGGCAGCAAAGAGAACCAGAAAAGATATGAAAATATTCATTGGGAAAGACAGCATCAAAAGGTTCATCTGAGGTGCAGCCTTGGCTAAAAGCCCCATTGTAACCTGCATAAGAAGAAGTGTCCCCATGATCGGCATAGCTATTACAAGCGCCTGTACAAAAAGACCTGAAAGGCTCTTGAGCAGCATCATTATGATATTATCTTTATTTATCAGAAGCTGGCTTATATTAAGGACTTTGAAACCTGTATATACGGCGCCCAGAAACATCTTCTGAAAACCATTAATTGAGAGCAGAATCAGCATGGAGGTGAGATTAAAAAACTGTCCCATAAGGGGAATCTGGACCTGGGCCATGGGATCGAAAACCTGGGAGGATGCAAATCCCATCTGAGTAGAAAAGAACTGACCGGCCAGCTGAAATACAGATGTAATAATAATAAGAAAAAATCCGAATATTATTCCGATAAAAACTTCACCGAGAATCATGAAGACGAAGGCCCCGCCGGTTTCGGGAATGACATACAGTCCGCTTTTAACCACCCAGGGAAGAACGGCTGCCGCAGTAAAAGCAGCAAGCCCAATTTTACCAATCTGAGGGACGGCACTGGAAGACAGAACCGGCGCAAGCTCAATAAAAGCTATTACCCGGACAAGGATGAGTAGAAAAATCTGTGCTTCAGCTACTATATAGGCCAGCGTCAAAAATAAACTCCCCTCAGCCTGTCATCTCAGGTATCATCTGGATTATCTCAATGGTATACTGCCTCAGTGAGGTGAATATCCATTCCGACGTAAGTACAAGTACAAGCAGAATTGCTGCAATCTTGGGTACAAATGTAAGTGTCTGTTCCTGAATTGAGGTTGTAGCCTGAAATATGGAAATTAAAAGACCTACCAGAAGTCCTGAGAGCAGAACAGGGGCTGAAAGCATAAGAACATGAAAAACACCAGCCCTTATTAATTCTGTTACAAATCCTATACTCATCAGCAACTCCTACATAAAACTCAGGATAACCTGCTGTGTAATCAGGTTCCATCCGTCAACAAGAACAAAAAGTATCAGTTTAAAGGGGAGAGAAATCATAGCCGGAGGCAGCATTATCATACCCATGGACATAAGTGTCGAAGCGACAATCATGTCTATGATGATGAAAGGAATAAACAGCAGTATTCCTATTTTAAATGCCACAGTCAGTTCATGCAGTATAAATGCAGGAATCAGCACGTAGGTCGGAACATCAGCTGCGGTTTCCGGCTTATCAAGATCCGACATCTTCATGAACAGCTGAATATTACCGTAGTTTCCGTCCATCTGTTTGTACATGAAGAGCCTGAGGGGGCCTTCGGTTTCCTGATAAAGCTCCTCCACACCTATCTCTCCCTCGGCAAAGGGCCTGAACCCGTTGTCGTAAACATCCGTAAGTGTGGGCCACATAATAAATATCGTTAAAAAGAGCGCTATGCCGTTCAGTACGGTATTGGGGGGGACCTGCTGAAGAGAAAGCGATCTTCTTATAAAATCCAGAATAATTGAAACCCTGAGAAAACTTGTAGTTAATATTACTATTGAGGGAGAAAGGGTGATCACAGCAAGAAGAAGCAGCAGCTGAATGGACAGAGCTACTTCCTGATTATTTTCAGGCTGAGAAATTGTGAGATCTACAAATGGTATATTTAGCCCAGCTGCAGCATCCGGATCTACCGCTTCCTGCGCATGGACCCCGTGCGGTACTATTACGAACAGTGCCGTAACAACGCACAGAAACATCAATAACTTTTTCATTCCCCCCCCAGGTAATGACAACCAAATTTTAACACATTTTCCGGTATTTTTGCTACATTTTTTTTAATCTTTCTGTCTGATTCTGTAAAATTTTTCGGTTGGAAGCTATTTTTTCATCGATGTTGCGCCCGGAAGATCTGCCGCTCCCGAATATACTGCTGAACAGGTCTGAAAAATTCTTGTTTACCTGATTTTCCTGCGGTGATTTAAGCTTTAGTTCATCAATCGATTCCTTGTCCAGAATTTCGGACAGCATCGATACCGAAGACTCTGCGCATCCGATAAGGTGATATTTTCCGGCAACTTCAATGATATGCACTGATGTCCCCTGAGTCAGAGCCTTGCTTGAGACAATATTGATTATTTCATTGTCCTGAAAACCGCGTTTGCCCGATTTCCTGAGAAAAAAGAATACCGCATATATTATAAGTATTACCGCACCGAGTATCAGAATAACCTTTACAAAATCCCAGATCGTAAAATAAGCTCCGGCTGCGGCATCAGTTTCCGCCTGCGGAGCTTCATCGTCGAGGATTATTGCAGTTTCATCGGTGAAATTCTGCTGAGAATACACGTCGACCGCAATAATCATCATTACTGCGGTCATAATAAGAGCAAGTTTTTTCATTTCCCCTCCCGAAAATTATTTCTAGCCCATACCCTCCACACGGTCAATCGGTGATACGATTTCAGTTACACGAACACCGAAGTTTTCGTCGATAACTACAACCTCACCTTTGGCAATCAGCTTGTGATTGACAAGAATGTCTACCGGTTCACCTGCGAGTTTATCAAGTTCGATAATGGTACCTTCGCCCATACCGAGTATTTCTTTTATAAGTTTCTTTGTTCTACCAAGTTCAACAGTCATCTCCATGTAAACATCCATGAGAAGACCGATATTACCCTGTTCTGCCGCTACTGTATGCGGATTAAGATCAGGAAACTGAAGAGCCTGAACATTGGGAGTTGGCTGTCCCATACCAAACATATCCATTCCACCGCCCATTGATGCCGCTGCATTTCCGCCGCCCATGAACCCTCCGCCCATGGAAGGCGCTCCGCCGCCCATATTCATCCCCATGCCCATTCCGGGATTAGGTGCAGCCTGTGCTGCCGGGGTTCCAAGTATTCCTTTTACTATATCAACTCCGAAAGCTTCAACAAATTCCGTTGCATCCTTACCGTCTATCTTTGTCTGATAAGTAACCTTTACAACTGAGTCTTCAGGAAAGGCAATCTCTGAGGATGAAACGCTCTTTGTTGCACCCGGTGAAGTAAGTACAGATTTACCGCTTTTCTCTCCGAATACAGTAGCCGCTGATCCCGCAAGGGTATTTGCTGCTTCTTCAATTGCAGAAAGAGCGGCTTCGTTGAGCTCCACATCTTCCTGGCCCATCATCAGACCGGCGATGGTGGTAGCCGCTTCAGGGCCTATGATATATGAATGTTTTCCGCTTACCTGATCCTGAAAATCGAGACTGATTTCAACCACTTCACCCGGAAGTGATGATATCAGTTCATCCCTGCTTACAACCTCAACCCTGGGTGAGGTCATATCAACACTGTCGCCCACCATATTTGAAAGGTTCTGCGCCTGACTGGGAATAAGTTCCTGAATTATACCTGTAAAATCAGAGATTTCTTTTGCGGAAAGACCTCCGTTATTCGAACTGCCGCCTCCGGAAGGAGCGCTGCCTAATCCCATATCTCCACCCTGGAGTAAAGCATCAATTTCGTCTTGAGACAATGATCCGTCGCTCATCCTATTCCTCTCCTTCAGCTATGAGTTCTTCAAACTCATCTTTTTCAATATCCTCAAGTCTGTCGGTAATCTGAACCGCAACCTTCTTTCCGACCACACCCGGACGGCACATGAATTTTGCTTTATTACCAACCTTGAGCACCATTTCATCAGTGATGCGTGTGTTGGGAAGTCTGATTATATCTCCCCTGCGAAGCGAAAGCACGTCACGCATCATCAGCTCCATAATACCTATTTCGGCCATTATAGGAATTTCTATAGCGGCAAGTCGTTCTTTCAGTATATTAAGGTTCTCTGTAGTGGCTCCGCTTCGTACTGAAGAATACATATACTGGGCTGAAAGTTTTGAAATGATGGGTTCTATGGTAAGATAGGGAATACAGAAGTTCATCATGCCTTCCACTTCACCTACTTTTGTTTCCAGTGTTACAAGAATGACCATTTCGGTCGGGGGTACTATCTGAGCGAACTGGGGGTTGGTTTCAATCTGACCAAGCCGCGGCCGCAAATCAATTACCTGACTCCAGGCCTCCCTCAGGTTTCCAAGTATACGAACGATAATACCTTCCATTACTGCCTGCTCTATATCAGACAGGTCCCTGGATATCTTTGTGCCCTCACCCTGTCCACCGAACTGACGGTCAATTATTGAGTATGTGATTGCAGGGTCTATTTCAAGCACAGCGGACCCTTTAAGAGGATCCATGTTTATAATTCCGAGTGTTGTAGGATTCGGAATTGATCTTATAAATTCTTCATATGTCAACTGGTCTACAGAAGCTACATGCACATGTACAAGACTTCTCAGCTGTGCGGATAAAGCAGTTGTTGTCAAACGGGCGAAAGTTTCATGCATAATTGAAACTGTTCGAATCTGGTCCTTGGAAAATTTGTCCGGACGTTTGAAATCATAGATCTTGATTTTCCGCTGATCCGCAGCCTGGGTAACCTCTTCTGTTTCAATATCTCCGGTTGAAATAGCTGTGAGTAACTGGTCTATTTCATCCTGTGATAAAACTTCGTTCATTAGACTCTCTTCCGCCTTATTTTAATACTGGAATATATTGTAGGACATAAAAACTATCTCCTGAATCTTTCCAGCAGATAACAGTCTGTTTATCTTTTCCTTCATTTCCTGCTTGAGCTGCATCTCTGTCTGCGGAGTCAGTTCAGCTGCTGTCTTGGAACTGAGAAACTGCCTCATTGCATCATAGATAATCTCGGAACGCTGAATCAGGTCTGTCTGAACATCGGCATTCTCAAATTCATATCCTAGTTTAGCCTTGATAATAACAGTTGAAGGATTCTTGTCTGCAGTACGCGTACGTATTTCATCAAGTGCATACCACCAGAGAACCGGAGGTTCGGTTGCGTATTCAGGTGACTGAACAGCCACACTCTGATTCGTTGTACCGCGCATAAGAATTCTCATTGTAAAGAAAACAACTGTGACAATAAAGATAACTGCTACAAGAACTACCGCAACCCACTTGAGCAGCTTGGGAAGAAGTTCTTTTATGGCACTCGATTTTTCTCCTACCTCTAGTTCATCACCGCCGGCTATCTCTTCCTCGGCATAGATATCTTCATCACCCATAATTACTCCTGTTCATTAAGGAAATTCTAACAGAAAAATTCTGCCGTGAAAAGCCTTAATATTGCCCCTCGGCAAGTATTACAATATCAACCCGTCGGTTGTATGCACGGCCTTCAGCCGTAGAATTATCAGCTAAGGGCTTTGTATCAGCAAAACCCGCTATTTGAAACTTACTCTCATCAACACCGAAATCTACCATGTAATGAAGAACATTGGCAGACCTTGCGGCAGATAATTCCCAGTTTGTGGGCCATTCCCCGTCAGGATCAGTCGGAAGGGAATCTGTATGTCCTTCAATCCTGAATCTCCGCTCATCCTCAAGACTGTTGATAAGCGATGAAGCCTTCTGCAGGGTTTCCCTGGCGGCTTCAATATCTATCTCCGAGGATGCCGGTTCAAAAAAGGAATCGGCCGCAAGACTTATTATAAGGCCGCGCTCATCAATGGTGACACGGACCTTGTTTGATTTTATTTCAGACTGAAACTGACTTACAGCCTTCTTTCTGGCTTGATCCAGGGCACGCCCCGTCTGCATTGAAGGCAGTGACTCAATTGTGTTGCCGAGCTCGGCAAGATGTCCTGATTCAAGGGTGTTGCCGCCCTCAAGAAGACCAAGGCCGCTGAATGCAGCAATAACGAGCTTCATCTCATGCCCGTCCACGGTAGCAGTTGTAAAAAGCATAACAAAGAAGCAGAGAAGAAGAGTAACCATGTCTCCGTAGGTATTCATCCATTCGGGAGCACCTGCAGGGGGACATTTAACTTTTTTAGGAGGTCTTGCCATTTTACGCTCCTTTACTCCGCATTTATCTCAGAAAGAACAGCCTCACGCTTCTCAGGAGGCAGAAAGGATACAAGTTTCGATTCAAGAATTCTTGGGTTATCTCCCGACTGGATAGAAAGAATACCTTCAATAAGGATTTCCTTTACCAGAGTTTCTTCAGCATCCCGGTCACCGAGCTTATTTTTTATCGGAATAAAAATAAGGTTTGCAAAGAATGAGCCGTACATGGTCGTTATTAGAGCAAGTGCCATACCTGAACCGATTGAATCCGGGTCATCAAGGTTTGCCAGCATACCGATAAGACCGGCAAGCGTACCGATCATTCCGAATGCGGGAGCAAGAGAGCCCCAGTCTTCAAATATTTTAATACCTGCTGAATGACGTTCCTGCTGCTGATTAAGATCACTGTACAGCATGGTGCTGATAATTTCAGGATCTGTACCGTCGACAACAAGCTGAATTCCCTTTTTCATGAATTCATCTTCAACCTCTTCAAGATCATCTTCAAGAGCCAGAAGACCGTCACGTCTTGCCTTTTCCGAAAAACGGACAAGTGTAGTGATAATCTTTTCAATTTCAAAGTTATTCACATTCATTACATTTTTCAGAATACCGCCGAGTTTCATTAATCGCTGAAGCGGATTTGAAATCATGATAGCAGCGAAAGAACCTCCGAGAACCATTGCGAAGGAGCCGACATCTATAAAGTTTGACATGGATACACCAGTGCCAAGAATCGACCAAATTATCATTCCCATGCCAAGGGCAAATCCTACTACTGTAGCTAGATCCATCTACATCTACTCCTCGTTCTTAAAAGCCCCGATGAGGCCTCTGTATTCAACAATTCTTGAAAAAACAGTCTGGTAATCCTCCCGGATTACCAGACGTTTACCGGAAAGCATGATAAGTGTAACATCAGGCGAAGCTGTAACATATTCAATCTGATGCGGGTTCACATAAAAGACCTCGCCGTTAAGTCTCGTAACTTCTATCATACCTTACCGTCTATCCGCTTATCTCTTAAGGTTCAGCAGTTCCTGAAGCATTGTATCAGAGGTCGTTATGGTTTTCGAGTTAGCCTGAAAACCTCTCTGCGTTACAATCATGTCAGTAAACTGCTCAGCCAAATCAACATTACTCATTTCAAGAGCCCCGGCAATTATCTTACCCTTTCCGGCTACGCCTACAGGCCCGATATTGGGATCACCTGAATTATTGGTTACTACAAATGTTGTTTCACCGGCTTTTTCAAGACCGCCCTGGTTTGTAAAAGTAGCGAGGGCAACCTGTCCAAGAACTCTGTTGGTTCCATTCGAATAAACACCGGTAATCACACCGCTCTGGTCAATCTTGAAATTTTCAAGGTATCCCATTCCGTAACCGTTCTGCTTGAAAGCCTTGGTTGAACTTGTTTCTGCAAACTGAGTAACGGTGTTTACGACACTGCCGGCTTCACCGAGATTAAGGTTGAAAGTCTGTCTGATTGGAATACCGGCTTCCTGCTCGGTTGCACCCAGAACATCAAATGAAACTGCTACATTAAGTTCATCAGCATCAAGTATATCTCCCTGGGCATCGGTTACAGACTCAAGGGTTCCGAGATTGCTGAAGTTAACTGTAAAAGTGTTTGTCGTGTTATTTTCTGCGCCGATCTCAATTGCAGTGTTGGTTCCAGTTTCATCATCCGGATCAATTGCAACATTAGCCTGCCAGCTGTTCTGTGTTCCATCGATCTTTGTAAAGCTTACTCTCATCCTGTGAACGTTTCCGAAGTTGTCATAGATATCCTTGTCGATAGTCCAAGTATTTCTACGGATTGTTTCGTCTCCAGCGCCTTCGGGGATAACTTCAAGACGTTTATCAAGGTTACAGGCCAGGTTGACTTCGGTAGTGGCAGCTGCCGGATCTTTTCCTCCGACAGGAATAAGAAGGTCTCCTACGTCGGACGCTGTATTGATAAAGGCTTCACCGTTAACAGTCTCGGCCATCCAGCCCTGTACTCTCATACCGTTTGAAGGGTTAACCAGGCTTCCGCCCTCATCAACACCGAAGGCTCCGGCTCTGGTGTAGTACTGCTTGTCGCCTCCGCGCATTACGAAGAACCCGTTTCCCTGTACAGCAAGGTCGGTTGTAACACCGGTTGACTGAAGTGAACCCTGAGTATGAATGGTGTCGATTGAAGCGACAGTCATACCAAGACCAACCTGTTTGGGGTTAACACCGCCGAGCTCTTCAGTCGGACGTGCAGCTCCCTGCATATTCTGCGAAAGCATATCCTGAAAATTTACCCGGCCTTTCTTAAAACCTGTTGTATTGATGTTGGATATATTGTTTCCAATTACATCCATTCGAACCTGATGATTCTGAAGTCCGGATACACCGGAATATAATGAACGCATCATATAGCTGCTTCCCCCTTACCTTACACTCTGTATGTCATCGAAATCATAATATTTACCGTTTACCAGTACCTGCGGATATTCATTACCGGTCACTTCTTCAACAAGACCGTTAATAATGTTTTCACCCGAACCTATGGTCACATTACGTCCAATAAGCCCGATTGCACTGTTCCTGTTAAGAAATCCTGAAAGCTTGGAAAATTCCTGACTCATGTTTGTCATCTGTTCCAGACTTGAAAACTGTGCCATCTGGGAGATAAATTCCTTGTCTTCCATTGGAGCAGTAGGATCCTGATAGGAAAGCTGGGTGATGAGAATTTTCAGAAAATCATCCCTTCCGAGAGAGTTCTGCTTAACGCCCTCTGTTTTAAGTACTGCATTAAGACTGTTGACCATTGCTTCTGAAACAGCTTTGTCCTGTGTGGACATTGTTGCTGAAAAATCCATTCAGTTTCTCCTTACTCAAACTACAAGGTTGACAAGATTATCCTGCCAGCTGTCGATTCCCGCATCCGGAATACTGTCCTCTATCATCTGAACAATCCGCCGGCCTGAGCCCTTTCCGGAGGATTGCCTGCTGTCTGAAGAACCGTCACCTTCGACCGTAACTTCAAGAGCACCCGCTTCAAATCCTTCGGTTCCGAATGCCTTGTAAAGGTTTTCAAGATTACTCTCAAAAATCTGCCTTACTGTATTATTTTCGACAATTATTCGGCCGCCTATATGATTATCGTTCAGAGAAAGCTGGATTCTTACCTTTCCAAGGCTTTCCGGCTTCATAACAAGCTTGATTTCACCTGTTCCGTTCTCTTTTACAACAATTCCGGCCTGTTTTACTATCTGGGCATTAACGCCCTCCTTAAGCTGAGTGAGAACTGTTTCAGCCCTGGACTTCACTGATGACGGACCGGAGGAAGTGCTTCTCTCCGCAGTTTCTGCATTCAGTTCTATTACAGCCTTTGCTGAATCAGTCTTAACTTCATTTGCATCAATCTTTTCAGTAAAACTGTTTTTATCTGCTGAGACCTGTTTAGCTGTATCATGATTCTTCCGGTGATCGGTTATTCTGATTTTAGCCTTATCATCACCGCTGCCGGTCTTTTTAAGCTTTAAATCTTTTGCATCAGGAGCAGCCTCCGCAGATAAAGGATTTATTCCCTGCTTTTTCCCGGCTGCAGTTTTCAGTTCATCGGCATCGATTTTTATTCTGCTTTTTTTATCAGTCTTTTCAACATCAGCCTTGTCTGATTTTACAAACTGAACGATCCGGCCTGAGGCTGCAGCCTTACCGGAATCTTTAAGTAAGGCATCAAGCTGTGATTTAACTGATTCCTCGCCGGTCCGGATTTTAAGACCGCCTTTGGCGATACTGCCGCGGGAAACAAATTCTGCAGATGATTTTTTTGTTTCTTCCGGTTTAAGAATCTGTTTCCCCGAAAAAAGAACTGCGAGATTCTCATCCGCTTCTGAAGCCTTCCTCTCGGAAGCATTCACCTTTTTACCGTCCGATTCCTTTTTTTCTGAATCTGCCCGCTCTGATTTATTTTCCGTCTTTTTTTTACTGACAGCAGTACCGTTTTTTTCCGCTCCGTCCTTTTCAGCCTTCATATCCTTAACGGATTTTTCAGCTTCTTCTTTCGGCGGTAAGGTATCTGCCTCCCTGTCTGCAGCATTCTCCGCCGCTTCTGCTTCCCGGCCGGGCGGTTTACTTTTACTTCTTTCAGTTACAGTATCAAACACCCTGCTGAATTCATCTGCAGGTTTTTCATTCTGTTCACTTCGCCCGGATTTAAGCGTACCAAACCCGGCGTCTGTTTCTACCGGATTAAATTGTACAGGTGCTGAAATCAACATCACCCTCCAACATTTTATTAGCTCTCAGGTTTCTTCAACATCTTCCTGTTGAGAGCTGCCGCCCTGTCGGAAGGCATAAGAGATAGCCAGTAGGAAACCATTGATGCGGTACCTGCCTCATCACTGATTGTCTGATGCGCCCTCATAATGTCAATTACATCCTGATCATCCATCTCCAGGAACATATTGACAGCATCCTGAGGGGGCATTCCTACAAAATACTCCGCTGCCTGCCTTAGGTTCGTATTTCTATTGTCGTACGCTTTTAAACGATCGTTAAATGATTTTTCCTGTTCTTCGAAAGCTGTTTCCCTTTCTTTTATGGAATCCAGCATCTGTTTTATCTCATCTTCAGAGGTTTTAATCTCTTCTTCGCGTTTATCGAGTTCACTTTCCCTTAAATCCAGAGCCTGCTCCAGCTTATCAAGGCGTTCCTTTTCGAGCAGCATTGTGTCTTCAACATTTTCCACCGGATCGGGTATTCCGATATTGATACCCACTCTCTGAAGCAGCGGAGAAACAAGCTCTTTTGCATTTATCAGCCCGAGAAAGTCAAACCATACAAATCCTCCGAGCACCAAAATAAGTATGAGCAGTATAAGGGCAACCACCCTTGAACCTGTTTTTACGGCTGATATCTTTGCCACTTTTTCCTCCTAACGGCCATAGTGCCCGGCTGCACGGCTGTTATTAATCTCATCAGTATTATTAAATTCCTGTTTAAGCTGCTGCTTATAGTATTCCTTCTCACGCTTTTCCTTAAGCTTGGTAAGAATCTTCCTGTTCTTTGAGACTTCCAGAAAACCGGCCTTAACCTTATCCCTTTCCTTCTCTGCTCTGACAAGTTTATCCTGAAGCTCACCGGCTTCCTTACTCATCCGGTGTTTATAGAATTCCATAACCAGCAGTTCTTCCTCACGATTGTTTATACTGCCGCGCGTAAGCAGTGTTTTACTTATCTCGGACTGCCGCTGTGCAATCTCGGATTGTATGCGCACACATTCAGAAACAGCTTTCCCAAGCTTTATTTCCCATTCATGTTCCTCATGTTCACGAATCTTAAGCAGCCGCTCAAGGTTGAACTTAAACCTTTTCACTTAAAGCAGCTCCCTCCTGCGCATTCTGTTCTTCCTGCACTTCGTAGACAGAGGCATCAATATTCATTCCGGTGATACTGGAAGCGAGGGCTAGAGTCTGAACTATAGGCGCCTGCTCATCAATTTCCTGCCTCAGAAATCCGTTTATATATTCCATTTTGTCTATGGCTTCATCGATAACCGGATTTGAACCGGTCGCATATGCACCGACACTGATTAGATCCTCAGCAGACCTGTATTCGGCAAGAAGCCGTCGCATACGGCCTGCGGCCTGCTGTTCATCCTTCTGGGCAACAACCGTTGAAAGCCTTGATACAGAGTTAAGTACATCTATAGCGGGATAATGATATTTCTGTGCAAGCCCCCTGTCTAAAACGATATGCCCGTCAAGAATCCCCCTGACATTATCTGCGATAGGTTCATCCATATCATCGCCTTCTACAAGTATTGTGTAGAAACCGGTAATGGTTCCCCTGTCAGAAGTTCCGCAGCGCTCAAGCAGCTTTGGCAGCCTTTCAAATACCGACGGAGGGAATCCTCTGTTTGCAGGAGGTTCGCCGGAAGCAAGGCCGATTTCACGCTGTGCACGGGCAAAACGGGTGACCGAATCAAAAAGAAGCATCACATCAAGGCCCTTGTCCCTGAAATACTCGGCAATTGTAGTGGCAGTATATGCACCCCGCAGCCTTGAAAGCGGCGGGGTATCTGAAGTTGAAACCACAAGAACAGTTTTTTTCATCCCCTCGGGCCCGAGATCACGTTCTATGAACTCGCGGACCTCCCTGCCTCTTTCACCTATAAGGGCGATAACATTTACATCAGCATTTGTATTACGGGCAATCATTCCAAGAAGCGTTGACTTGCCTACACCTGAACCCGAAAAAATGCCGATTCGCTGCCCCTTGCCTGCGGGCGTCATAAAATCTATAGCACGTACACCGGTAACAATCCGTTCTTTTATGACTTTCCGCTTCATTGCATTAGGTGAGTTTGCGGTTGCATTGTACCAGGTATCGGCGCCATAGGAACCTCGGTCGTCCAGAGGATGCCCAAGGCTGTCTATGACACGGCCAAGCATATTTTCCGATACGGGAACTTCAAGTGTTTTTCCGGAAGCCACTACAACACAGCCGGGTTCTATCCCGTCTATTTCGCCGTATGGCATGAGCTGCACTGTATTTCCATTGAAGCCTACGACCTCGGCCCTGACCGGAGAATCCAGACCGGGAATTAATATCTGACACAGCTCCCCCAGTACTACCTGAGGACCGCTGCTTTCTATGAGTAGTCCTGTAACTCTTTCAACAACACCGGTATACTTAATAGGATCTGTCCTGTTAAGTATCATGCTGTATTTATCAAACATCTTCACTTTCTCCCCTCCCAGGAAAAGTGTTAACTATATCCGTCTATATCCTTACTATTCTTCTCCATGGACGTTTTAATTTTTTAAGTAAAAAATTAAAACTCCCTGGAAGAATAAAAAAGTTCTACTTTTTTATTCTTCCCCGCCGGCCTTTATCGGCACGAGTTCGAGAATCTTCTCCTCGATCTCCTTGAACTGAGAAGAGATTCTGGCATCAATCTGTCCGAAGTCTGTTTCGATGACACAGCCTCCCCGGTCGACTGAAGAATCTTCCATCACAGTAATAGAACGGACATTTTCAACCATCCGCATAAAATCCTTAACATGATCGCTTGTGAGCTTAACATCATCCAGATTAACCCTGATGACAACATCACCGCGGCTCTTAAGCTTACGCAGAGCCTGAATAACATTGTTAATAACTACATTCTTCTGATTTTCTGAAATTACTTTTATTACCTTCTGGCTTATTACCAGAACGAGATCAATAATCTGGGTTTCAGACTGATCGATAATGTGATTACGCTTTTCAATTGCAGCGGAAATTATCGTATGCAGGTGCTGAATAAGCCGGTCAACTTCCGCCTTTCCGGTTTCAAAGCCTTCCTCGCGGCCGGCGGCAAAACCTTCCTTGTGAGCAGCACCGGTTACTTCCTCAACACTCTTCTCGGCATCCTCAATCATTGCCGCAGACTGCTTTTCAGCATTTCGCACAAGATCTTCAGCTTCATCCTCAGCAGTCTGACGAAGCCGCTGAGCCTCATCATTTTTTTCTTTCACTACATCAAAGGCCGCCTGTTCAGCTTCCTTGATTATACGGTCAGCCTCTGCCCTGGCCTGGGAGATCATCAGCTCTTTTTCAGCTTCCCAGCTGGCCTTGAACATTTCAGCTTCGCGTCTGAGATCATCAGCTGTAGGGCCCTTATATTCTTCTGCAGGTATAATTATCTCAGGTTCCGGCTCCTTCTCAAAGGGAGAATTGAGTTTAACCTGCTGCGTGAGCGCAACGATTTCCTGCGGCCTGAAAACATTCTTAGCCAATTAAAAACCTCCGTTAGACGACCATTTCATCTTCGCCGGACCTTGCAACAACAATTTCACCCTGGTCCTCGAGCTTTCTGATAATCGATACAATCTTCTGCTGGGTCTCTTCAACATCTTTCAGCCTGATCGGACCCATATACTCCATTTCTTCTTTCAGAAGCTGTGAAGCACGTTTCGACATGTTTCTGAAAATCTTGTCCTGAACTTCGGCCTCAACACCTCTGAGTGCCTTGCCGAGCTCACTTGTATCAACTTCACGAAGCACCTTCTGAATTGCCCTGTCGTCAAGCAGAACGATATCCTCGAATACAAACATCCTCTTCTTGATTTCTTCGGCAAGTTCCGGATCGTCTTCTTCAAGCGCTTCTATAATTATCTTTTCGGTCGATCTGTCTACAAGGTTCAGTATCTCGACTATGTTCTCGACACCGCCCGCTGCAGTATAGTCTTCGGAAGACAGAGTCGACAGTTTCTTCTCAAGAACCCTTTCAACCTCACGCAGAACTTCCGGTGAAGTACGGTCCATTGTAGCGATTCGCCTTGCAACATCGGACTGAACCTCATGAGGCAGCGCGCCCAGTATTACCGAGGCCTTCTGAGGCTCAAGGTATGCCAGAATAAGTGCTATTGTCTGCGGATGCTCCTGCTGAATGAAGTTAAGCAGATGTGCCGGGTCTGTACGCCGGATAAAATCAAAGGGACGCACCTGCAGTGAGCTTGTGAGCCTGTTTATGATATCAACAGCCTTCTGAGAACCAAGTGATTTCTCAAGAAGCTCTCTGGCGTATTCTATACCGCCTGAGGTGATAAAATCCTGAGCCATCATCAGTTCTTTGAACTCCATAAGAACGCGGTCGCGTTCTTCAGGTTCAACACTGTCGAGTCGTGCTATTTCAAATGTTAGAGCCTCAATTTCATCATCACGCAGATGCTTGAATATCTCCGCCGAAATCTCTGAGCCGAGAGTTACCAGGAAGATGGCCGCCTTCTGCCTTCCGGTTAGATCTTTCTTTACCTTTGGTTTTCCTGCTGCGGCACCTCCGCCGCCTGCTCCTGATTTAGCCATGTCCCTACTCCTCTACCAGCCAGGTTCTGATGAGCTGTGCAACATCCTCCGGATGTTCACGGGCCATATTCATGGCATGCTCCTGCATTTCCATTCTGGCCCGCTCCTCAACAGACATTTCGACATCAAGACTTTCTTCCTCGGCACTTCTCAGCGCCGCTTCCCTCATTGCCTGGTGCTGTCTGGCAAGTTCTTCTTCACGCAGACGTCTTCTGCGTTCAAGTTCTCTTGAGATAATTCTAAAAATTATAAAAGCTGCAATAATAACGGCTATACCAATTATAGAATAAATGATCGCCTGCTGCAGTCTCTTCTGATTTCTGTACTTCTGGTCTTCCTGTTCAAACTGAGCAGTCCTGTCAAAAGCAAGATGCTGCACCGTAACCGAATCACCCCGAAGAGCATCATAGCCTATAGAGTGTTCTATCAGCGTTTTAGCCTTGTCCAGATCAGACTGTTCCACTTCCCTGTAGTTTCTTTCAATCGATCCTTCAGGGGTAATGGATAATGTGCCCTTGTCGGTATAAACCCTGGTCCAGATACCGTCGATGGCAACACCGACTGTTATCTTCTGAATCTCCCAGGGGTTCTTTTCCTCGTAAATCTTTCTTTCGTTTACTTCATAATTGATTGTATTCGATTTATTTTCATATTCTCCTACAAGACCTTCCAGGTCCTTGTATGCGGGAGGAGTCTGGCCTTCCTGGCCGGGAGGGCCTTCAGGATTAAAGCCGGTGCCCCTGTAGCTTTCATCGATAATCTGTTCAGATCTTGGAACATTTTTGATTACATCGGTTTCATCAAAGGGAGTGTTGGGATTGTCTTCTTTAAGAGTTATTGGGAAAAACTCATCGGTTTCAACAGTCTTCTTACTCATGTCCAGATCGATGTCGACCCTTAGAATCTTAACCCTGTCGGCGCCGAAAATACTTTTGAGTTCGTTGAGTATCTCACCCTTATATTTGGCTTCAAGTTTAGCCTTCTGGTCCATCTGCCTCTTTGTCAGTTCAAGCCGGTCAAACTCTGCGAGATCTTCAAAATCATTGAGTATGGTACCCCGGTAATCAGTTATAACCACGTTTTCTGCAGTAAGACCCTGGACCGCAAACATAACAAGCTTTTCGATTCCCTCGATCTTGCTTCTGTTTGTGATAATATCGCTTCCCGGACGGGGTGTTATGATAACTGATGCAGTAACAGGATCCTGGTCCTCTGCAAAGAGCTCTGTTTCAGGCATTACCAGAGTTACCTGGGCAGAGTCGACATCCTCAAGAGCTTCAATATGAATTTGAAGATTTTCGGTAACAGCCCGCTGAAGATTTACTTCCCGTTCAAAATCGGTTACAGTCCACCGATCCATTTTGAAGGCATCCCAGACGGATATCTCATCAGGGATAAGGTCTTCACGCATCAGAACAGAAATCATCCGCTGAGCAGTAGCTCTGTCATCGACATAGATCATACCGCTCTCATCGGTACGGTGATTTACGCCTTCCTCATCGAGTCTCATCGAGATTTTATATAATTTGTCCTGATCTGCTACCGGACTGGTAAAAAGGGCAACCATGTTCGGGGTCGAACTTACGGATGCAACCAGAATTATTCCTGCTACTATTACAACGAAAATTCCGATAAAGATTATTTTCTGTATACCTGACCACTTATCCCAGTACTTGCGGATTTGAGCCAGTAACTTTTTAAACCATTCGTTCATTTCCCCTCCCATTGAAAAAAGAACCTGGATTAATTAGCGACTATTAAGCCTGAAAGTGTATCACCTTATATTTATTATATTGTTATACGCTTTCAGCGCGCCGTCAACCACAGCTTTTGTTATTTCCAGCGACATATTCGCCTTACTCATGGCAATTGTGACATCATGAACATCAACACTTTCCGGATCAGTAAGATATGCCTGAGTAATATCGGTTACCGCATTCTGCAGATTATTGGTTTCACCAAGAGCATTTCTAAGTGCATTGGTAAATTCTTCTGCAGAAGTTTCAGGTTTCTTTGCAGAATCCTGAATGCCTATATGATTTTTATGAGTAGCCCTTAGATTGACTACATCTCCGGTTACCTGATCTGCTCCGAGTAATCCTGCCATCTATTACCTCCTGCCTATTTCGAGTGCTTTAGTAAACATAGCCTTCGAACCGTCAATAACGGCAACATTGGCTTCATAGGATCTTGATGCAGATATCATATCCACCATTTCATCAACTATATTAACATTGGGCATTTCAACATATCCAGTCTTGGGCCCTGTCTTTAGAGCATCGGGATGAGTAGGATCGTATACGTAGCGCATCTCGGTACTGGTATCCTTCTCAATTTTAACAACTTCAACGCCCTTACCCAGACCGTTTTCCAGTTTTTCCGGCAGAAAGGGACTTCTCCAGTAAGGCTGAGACACTTCAGGTTTAAAGATAACCCTGCTCCTTCTGAACGCACCGCCTTCGGGAGTTCTTGTAGTTTCCGCGTTTGCTATATTATCTGAAATTACATCCAGCCTCATCCTCTGGGCTGAAAGACCGGATGCTGCTGTATTAATACTTGTAAATAATCCCATTTACTCGGCCTCCTAACTTGTTACCTTGGTAATCTGGTAGAACTGATTTGAAAGTGAATTAACCATCAGGTTATATTCAAGCTGATTCTGTGTGGCAAGCATCATCTCTTCTTCGATATCAACATTGTTTCCATTGTTATCAGAGCTTGTCAGGTAGTCGAGCACCTTCCGGGGCTTTACATCACGCCAGTTCATCGGTTTATTGAAAGCAATATGCCTGTCATTTGTAAGTGCACCTTCCATTCCGGATTTCTTTTCGGAATCAAGAGCTCTTTTCAGTTCAGATTCAAAGTTAACAACACTTCTTTTGAAGTTTGGTGTATCAGCGTTGGCAATGTTATCGGAGATAACCGACCTGCGGTAGACACTTGTGTCCATTGAGCGGTGAAGAAGTTCAAGATTTTTTCCAAAACTGTTATCAAAAAACATATATGCTCTCCCAAAATACCTATTCTTATAAATTCTCGGTTTTTTTCAGCCGGAGCTTAGAAAAACTATAGAATATATCTGGATAAGTCCTGGTCCTCCTTAACACTCTGCAGCCTTTCATCGACATATTCGGGTATAATTTCAATTTTCTGACCTTTCAGGTCCGGTGCATTGAAAGATAAATCCTCAAGCAGAAGCTCAAGAATGGTGTGAAGTCTTCGCGCTCCGATATTTTCGGTTCTGGAATTGACCTCATAGGCAATCTCGGACATCCGTTTTATTGCACCTTCAGTAAAATCAAGTTCCACATCTTCAGTTCCAAGCAGCGCCACATACTGGGTAATAAGCGCATTCTTAGGCTGGGTAAGAATCTGTTCAAAATCTTCAGTGTTCAAATCTTCCAGCTCAACACGAAGCGGAAAACGTCCCTGAAGTTCCGGAATAAGATCCGAGGGTTTACTCATATGAAAAGCTCCGGCCGCTATAAAAAGGATGTGGGAGGTATCTACCTGCCCCCATTTTGTATTAACCCTTGAGCCTTCAACAATTGGTAAAATGTCGCGCTGAACACCCTCGCGTGAAACATCGCCTCCGCTCCGGCTTTCCTTGGCTGCAATCTTGTCAATCTCATCAATGAAAATTATTCCCATCTGCTGGGTCCGTTCACGGGCAATTTCATTAACCCGTTCAGGATCTATAAGCTTATCGATTTCCTCGTTCAGCAGGATTTCTCTTGCACGTTCCACGGTAACCTTGCGTTTTTTCTTTTTCCCGCCGAACATCGGAATTGCTGCGATGTTGATTCCCATATCTTCGAGGTTCATTCCTGAAAACATGTCCATCGGTGAGGACGGGGGTGCGGTAACAAGGACTTCAACTTCTTTATCTTCAAGTTTTCCGTCCCGGAGCATCTGCCTGAACTTTTCCCTGGTTGAGGATTTATCAGCCTTTGCTGATGAATCTTCGGTGTCAAAACCTATTTTTCCAGCCTCTGCCGATTCGCCAGGACCGGGAAGGTTTATAACATCAGGAGTGCTCTGTACAGGCTGCTGGGGTGCCTTGTTTCCGAAAATACTGCCCAGCACGGCACCTGCACCGCCCTCGCCCTTGGCCTTGTTCTTTACTCCGGGAAGCAGCAGATCAAGAATTGCATCTTCAGTTCTGAGTTCCGCCTCGGCCCGGACTTCTTCTTCGAGTTCCTTTTTTACCATTGAAACGGCGTCTGCCATCAGATCGCGGACCATTGATTCAACATCCCGGCCGACATAGCCGACCTCAGTATACTTGGTTGCTTCAACCTTGATAAATGGAGCCTTTACAAGCTTGGAAAGTCTTCTCGCAATCTCGGTCTTTCCTACACCGGTAGGTCCTATCATTATAATGTTCTTGGGAGCAATCTCATCCCTGAGTTCAGGACTCAGCATCTGCCGGCGCATTCTGTTCCGGAGCGCTATGGCGACTGCCTTCTTTGCCTTATCCTGACCGATTATATACTTATCGAGTTCTTCTACGATTTGTTTCGGTGTCAATTTTTCAAGTCCGTCAATCATCAGACTTCCTCCACTACAAAGCTGCTGTTGGTGTAAATACATATTCTGGATGCTATTTCCAGTGATTTGAGGGCAATATCCTTTGCGCTCAGTTCGTTCTCAGTTGAAAGAAACGCCAGTGCGCCAGCGTATGCATAGTTTCCGCCTGAACCGATTGCAAGCACGCCCTCTTCAGGCTCAATAACATCGCCGGTTCCGGAGATTAAAAGAATTTTTTCTTTATCTGCAACAAGAAGCATAGCTTCAAGCTTGCTGAGCATCCGGTCGGTCCGCCACTGTTTGGCAAGCTCTACTGCTGCACGTGTAATATCTCCGTTATATTCATTAACCTTGCCCTCAAAGCGTTCAAACAGGGTGAAGGCATCCGCAGTTGCGCCCGCAAATCCGGTGAGAATCTTTCCGCCGTAAATGGTCTTCACCTTCCGGGCGTTCCCCTTCATCACAGTTTCGCCGAGGGTCACCTGACCATCACCGGCCATGGCTGTTTTTCCGTCTTTTTTGACTGCTATAATTGTTGTTGATCTAATTTTCAATTTGAAACTCCGTCATTTTGTTTGCCGGCATGAGGATGAGCCTGTCTATAAACATTTCTCAGTTTTTCAATCCCCATATGAGTATAAATCTGGGTGGTTGAAAGACTCTCATGACCAAGCATTTCCTGCACCATTCTGATATCTGCACCATGATCCACAAGGTGAGTGGCAAAGCTGTGCCTGAATGTATGCGGGCTTACTTTCTTCGATATTCCCGAAACGTTAATATACTTTTCAATTATGAGCGCAATTCCGCGCTGTGTTATCCGCCTTCCCCGCACATTTATAAGCAGGGCATTAAGCGCATCCTGATCAGTCTTGTCAGCCCGTATATTCCTCAAAGGAAGATATCCTGAAAGGGCTTTCATGGCTTCATTTCCCAGGTAGACTATCCTTTCCTTTCCGCCCTTTCCGCTCACACGGAGGGTTTTTGATTTGATATCAAGGTCGGAAAGTCCTGCTCCCGAAACTTCGGAGACACGGCAGCCGGTTGAATAAAGCAGTTCAAGGATAAAGCGGTCGCGAAGCCCGGCAAAATCATTTCCCGGCAGTTTGAGAAGGCTGTCAATCTCAGCCTCAAAAAGATACTCCGGAAGAGTCCTGTTCTTCTTGAGACTGCGGATGTTCTCAAAGGGATTCACATCTGTGTAGCCCCGCTTTATAAGATAGCGGTAGTATCCTTTCAGGGAAGACATTATCCGGTTCACCGAGGTCTTGCTCATGCCGTCTGCAGACAGTCCTGAAATAAACCTCCTGGCAGCAGTGGTTCCCGGTTCATCGGAATCAAGACCTTCAGCATCCAGATAAGCTTCAAATTTCTGCAGATCCTCCGAGTATGCCTTCACTGTAGCGGAAGAATAGTTTCTGAGATTTTTAAGATAGTTGAGGTATTCCTCAGCCTTCATTTTCCTCCTCGTGAGTATGCAGGAAATCACATTCAGGATTTATACAGGCTTTTACCGATCCTGTTTTTTTGTCGTTCTTTTCAACCAGGAAGTATCCGCATTTCGGACAATTTGAACTGGTCGGCTTGAAGTGACTTATAAAATCACATTCCGGGTAATTGGTACATCCGTAGAATTCCTTACCCTTGCCGCCGGCCTTTCGTCTGGCAACGATTTTGCCGTCACAGCCTTCACGCGGACAGTCGGCAAGCGGAACAGCTTTGGTATTACGGCATTCAGGAAAACCTGTACAGGCCAGGAAGAAACCGAAGCGGCCGAGCTTTTTGACCATTGGTTTTCCGCATTTTTCACAGACCTCATCGGTCGGCTCATCAAGCACACCCTTGATCGATTCAAGAGTTTCATTAACATGCTCAACCCTATCCTTGAAGGGGCCGTAGAATCCGGCAATCATCTGATGCCATTCCATACCGTCTTCTTCAACCCTGTCCAGGTTCTGCTCCATACCGGCTGTGAAGTCAACGTTTACGACATCAGGAAACTGAGTCACAAGCAGATCTGAGATAATCCGACCGAGTGTTGTGGGCATCAGCTGCTTATTCCGCCTTACCACATAGTATCGGTCCAGCAGAACCGAAATAATCGGTGCATAGGTTGAAGGACGTCCGATCCCCTTTTCCTCAAGCATCTTGACGATACTGGCGTCGGTAAATCTGGCCGGACCGGTTGTAAAATGCTGATTAGCAGCAAAGTCCTCTGTTTTAAGCACATCGCCTTCCGCCAGTGAGGGAACCTTTACCGACTTTTCCTTTGCCTTGAGAAGTTTTATAACCTTCTGAAACCCCTTTTCAACCGATTTGGTTGAACTGATCCTGAAAACTGCATCTCCAACTGTTATATCATATGATGTAGTCAGCGTCTTTGCGTTCTTCATCTGACAGGATGTGAATCTTTCCCAGATAATGGAATACAGCTTGTGCTGATCTCTGGTGAGGTGCTGCTTCATATCATCAGGAGTGTACTGAATATAAGTGGGCCTGATTGCCTCATGTGCATCCTGAGCATTTTTCTTGGGTGAGTAGGATGCAGGCTGCTCTGGAAGTTCGGCAGGATGATTTTTTTCAATCCAGTCGCGAACCTCGCCAATCGCCTGATCGGAGATACGTGTGGAGTCCGTTCTCATGTAGGTAATAAGACCGACACGGCTTGAATCAATATTGATACCTTCATACAGCTGCTGAGCAATCTGCATCGTTTTTCTTGATGTAAATCCGAGCCTGTTTGCAGCAGTCTGCTGGAGAGTAGATGTTGTAAAGGGAGCCTTTGGCTTAATCTGTTTTTCAGTGCCCTTCACACCGGTGACCACCGCATCAAGCTCCTTGAGTGAGTTGATAATATCGTTTACAGATTCTTCACTCTTTATTTCGGGCTTTTCACCCTTGAAAGAAACCAGCTGAGCGGGGAAGGCAGTCTTGCCCTTTGAAAACTCACCGTCTAGGGTCCAGTATTCTTCGGGAATAAAGCTTTCAACCTCTTTTTCACGCTCGCAAATGAGACGAAGCGCAACAGACTGTACACGCCCCGCGGAAAGTCCGTTTTTAACCTTCGACCACAGAAGCGGTGAAAGGTTGTATCCGACAAGCCTGTCAAGGACTCTCCGTGCCTTCTGCGCATTTACCTTCTCTTCGTCAATCGCAAGAGGATGAGCTACCGCGTCCTTGATTGCTCCGGGGGTAATTTCGTTGAAGATGATACGCTCAATCTTGAGCTTATCATTTTTCTTTACCAGAGAATTCCTGAGATGGTAGGCAATGGCCTCCCCTTCACGGTCATTATCAGATGCAAGAAGAACATGTCCGGCCTTATTAGCCTTGGACTGAAGCTCTTTAAGAATCTTTGCCTTTCCGCGAACCGTAATATATTCCGGTTCAAAATTATTTTTTTCGTCAATCGCAATTCTGGATTTCGGAAGATCAATAAGATGTCCCATTGATGCTGAGACGGTATAACCCGGCCCGAGATACCGCTCGATTGTTGTTGCCTTTGCCGGTGACTCAACTATGAGTAGAGTATGAACTTTCATAACCCGCTCTCCTGAAATATTTACCATTAAATCTAATTTCTTTGCCTCCAAGTTCATTACGAAGCCTGTCGGCGAGCATTAAACCTGTTCCTACAGAGTTCAATGCATATGCAGGGGTTTTCGAACCGAAATCCCAGCGTTCAGCCGCCGGATAAAGAGATTCAACGATCTCTCCGGCATGGTTTATAACACTGGCCCCTTCAAAAACATAATTCATTATTCGTTCACTTCCAAATTTCAAAGCTGAAGAATGTATAAAAAGCTCTCTGTTCTGCTCTATTGCAAAATCGGCTGTGATGAGGGCTCCTGACCTGGAAGGTGCTTCAACAACCACAACTCCGTCTGAGAGTCCGCTTACAATACGGTTTCTCTCCGGGAAATGAAATTTCAAAGGCTCCGTCCCGGGGGGATACTCACTGCATATGCATCCGCCTGCTTCAAGCAGCCTTCCGGCAAGTTTCCGGTTGGACGACGGATATATCCTGTCCGGTCCGCACCCCAGCACAGCCACGGAAGGAACCTTTGCCGCAATATTACCTGCATGGGCTGCCGCATCTATTCCCAGAGCAAGTCCTGAAACAGCAGAGACCGATTTCATTCCCAGTTCAAACCCAAGCATAAAAGCCGTATCTATACCGCCTCCTGAAGGCAGTCTGGTACCGACGATTCCTACGCAGTTGCATATACTTCCGGGCGATGCACCCCTGTAATAAAGTACATATGGAGGGTTATAGAGCTGAGACAGCAGAAAAGGATATTCCTTTTCATGCAAAAATAAACATTTAACAGGCCCATCGGCAAGATGTTTAAGTATGTTTTCAGCTTCTTTTAACGCTTTTTCCAGTTTCCAGGTCCGAATCTGCGGCTTCCGGCCTATTATTCCGGCTATATCCTGAACATTCAGCTCCTGCAGCTGCTGTAAAGAACCTGCCACATCACGGACGAGAAGCTTCTCTTCACTCCGCAGAAAAGAATAACGGCTGATAAGTATATCAAGCTGCAGGTCACTCATCCCCTGCCTCCTGAAAGCTGTCTGATATTATCAGCAGCCTTCGCCTTGATTTCCTCATCCGCGGTTCTGCTTTCAATATCCATATAGATATCAACTGCAGAATCGTAATCACCCTTTACAACCTTAACCCTTGCAAGCAGAAACATTGCATTGAAGTTCTTCTGCTCCATTGAAACAAGTCTTTCCAGCAGAGGTTCCGCATCCAGAGGCCGCTCAAGTTCAAAAACATATAGTACTGAGAGCCCGTAGAGAGCTTCCTTATATCCCGGATCAAGATTTACAGCGCGAAGATACATTCTTTCAGCTTCAGCAAGATAGGCATCAGCTTCCTGTTTTGTAAAAACAGCTTCCTTCATCTGGCCGGCGCATATGGCAGCGTAATAGTAAAGCATGGGACTGGTCGGAAAATATTTAACAGCCTGCTCAAGACTTTTCAGAGCCTCGTTATACATTTCCAGACTCATGTATTCAAGAGCGAGCATACGGTAATAGATGCCAATCTGCTTGGCAGCTTTTACAGTGCGCCCGACCTCCGCCTCATATTCCTTTATTCCCTGCTTAAGTTCATCTATACGCTGTTCAGGGATCTGATCGGTCTTGTATTCTTTCTTCTCTGCTGCAGTAAGGTTATCAAGCCATGTACTGCGTTCACCGCTGCATGAAAGAGCAGGAAAAAGAAGAATGAGGATTATGGCTGTTCTGAAAAATATCTTCATAAACTTTCCGTCCTTCATCCTCTTGGATGATACCTCATATGACTGTTCTTCAGGTCTTCACGGCTGAGATGTGTATAAATCTGAGTAGTTGAAATATCAGTATGTCCCAGCAGTTCCTGTACAGATCTCAAGTCGGCCCCGCCCTGCAGAAGATGGGTTGCAAACGAATGTCTGAGGGTATGAATCTTCGCCTTAACTCCTGCCTTTTCAGCGATTGCATGAAAGCGTTTCCACATCCCCTTTCTTGTAAGCGGATCGCCCCGATAATTAAGGAAGACCATTCCCGAATTATCAGCTTTTTTACACAGAAGCGGCCGTGCTTCATCAATATATCGTTTAAGCCAGAAAAGTCCTTCATCGCCAAGAGGCACAAAGCGGTCTTTCTCACCCTTTCCGTGAACCCTGATTAATCCCTCCTTAAGAAAGAGGCCGCCGAAATTCAGCGAAACAGCCTCTGAGACACGAAGTCCGCAGGAATAAATAAGTTCGAACAGCGCGCGGTCACGCAGACCGGAGGGTTTTTCTATATCGATGTATGACAAAAAACTGTCGATTTCCTCAACAGACAGAACTCCGGGAAGTTTCTTTCTCACCCTCGGCATATCAACCATGCGGGCCGGGTTGTCTTCACGGACTTTTTCAATAATCAGAAAGTTAAAAAAGGATCTGAGGGAGCTCAGGATACGGGAAACCGTCCGCTGGCTTACACCCTTACCTTCTGAATCATCAGTCTGTTTTTCGCTGAGGTATACGATTATATCGGAGGCCTCGATATCAGCAAGAGAATCCACCCTTCCATTAATGGAATTCAGGAATCCGGAACAGCCGCGGATGTAGGCTTCCACAGTATTCCGGCTTAACCTCAGATCGAGTCTTAAATAATCTGCATAATCTGAAAGGATTCTGTCTACATTCATGACAAAAAGCCGTTAATCAGCTTTCTTTTGACATCTCAGACCTGAAAACAGTCGGAATCCCCAGATCTTCATCAAAAAGAGAGTTTCTTCTGGAAAGTGATGACACCTGATTATTCTTTGTCAGTCCTGACTGCATCTCAATCCACTCTTTATAACCAACGACTTCCTGACTTTTTGCTTCAGGTTCATCACAGGATTCTTCAACGACCTCTGTAATTTCATCAGATGAACCGGTTGCTATAACAGTTACCTTTACTTCATCTTCAAGAGTCGGATCAGTTGCTGTGCCCGAGATGATCATTGCATCCTTGTCTGCATTTGTGGTTATTATATTAAGAATCTCTTCGTATTCTGCGAGTGAAAAATCCTCTCCGCCTGTAACACTTACGAGTATGCCTCTGGCACCCTCAATTCTTGCGTCTTCAAGCAGCGGGTTATTGATTGCATTTGTGGCGGCATCAACAGCCCTGTTATCGCCGCGGCCTGTCCCTATACCCATAAGGGCATCACCCTGACCTTTCATGATAGTTCTGACATCAGCAAAGTCGATATTAATCTCACCCGCTTCGGTAATCAGGTCTGAAATACCCTGAACACCCTGCCGCAGAACATCATCTGCAATTCTGAAGGCTTCTTTAATCGGTGTCTTCCGTTCCACGATCTTAAGAAGATACTGGTTGGGTATAATAATGAGCGTATCAACAGCTTTTCTGAGCTTTTCGATTCCCTGCTCGGCAAGTTTCATTTTTTTCGCACCTTCAAAAGTGAAGGGCTTTGTAACTACAGCAACTGTAAGAGCTTCAAGCTCTCTTGCTATCTGTGCAACTACCGCGGCCGCACCTGTTCCGGTTCCACCGCCCATTCCTGCAGTGATAAAAACCATATCAGCACCCCTGAGGGCATTGCGCAGTTCTTCGGTACTCTCAATTGCCGCATTCTGTCCTATTTCAGGATTTCCGCCTGCACCGAGACCGCCTGTGAGCTTTGTTCCGATTGGCATTTTCATTTCGGCACTTGACAGTTTAAGCGCCTGAAGATCAGTATTTACTGCAAGAAATTCAACATTTTTTAAACCGCTAGATATCATCCGGTTAACAGCATTGTTTCCGCCGCCGCCTACACCGATTACCTTGATTACGGTGGGGCTGGTCATTTCCCCGCCGAATCTATCTTCGACCAGCTCTATATTCATTTGCTGCCCCCTCCCAGAAGCTTTAAATATATTACAACGGTCCTGCCCCTTTTTACCAGAACAAAACAGAACCTTTTTTAAAAAAATTCTTTCATCCAGTTCATAAACCGGCTTCCGGCACCGTCTTTTGACCGTCTTCCGCCTTTTTTATGAATTTTATCCTTGTCGGCTATCTCATCCCCGTACATCACAAGGCCGACTGCAGTCGAATACATCGGATTCCGGTATTCCTGCACCAGCCCTCCAAGTTCAAAGGGATAGCCTATTCTTGCCGGTACTCCGAATATCTCCCTTGCAAGTTCAGCAGCACCGGGCATCATCGAACCGCCGCCGGTCAGCACAACGCCGCCGCGCAGGTGATTAAGGTAGCCCTTACGGTGCATCTTATCGCGTATCATAGAGAAGGTTTCAGCCATCCTCGGCTGTATAATCTTGCAGAGTTCAGCCTTGGGAATTGATGCCGAAGGCCATCCACCGACACCCGGAAGAAGGATGTCCTCGGTCGGATCAACAAGAGGCATATAGCAGCAGCCTGATTCCTTTTTAAGCTTTTCAGCAAACTCAGCCGGAGTTTTCAGCACTATGGAAATATCGCTTGTAACCTGCTCGCCGCCTACAGCAACAACATCTGTATGGTAGGGAGAACCGTCTACATAAACCAGCACATCAGTTGTTCCGCCGCCGAGATCGATCATCAGGACCCCGAGCTCCTTTTCCTCTTCGGAAAGAACGGCTCTGGCAGAGGCAATTGACTCCAGAACTATATCTTCTACCCTGAAACCGGCCCTGTTGACGCATTTAAGCAGATTCTGGGCGGAAGTTACCGAACCAGTAATTATATGGACTTCTGCCTCAAGCCTGATTCCTATCATATCAAGCGGATCTTTTATGCCGCCCTGGTCATCAACTATATATTCCTGTGGGATTACATGCAGAACTTCCCGGTCCATCGGAATCACAACCGCCCGGGCCGCCTCAATGACACGCCGCACATCTTCTGCAGTTATTTCTCGATCTCGCCCGGAGACCGCAACAACGCCCCTGGAATTGATGCCTTCGACATGAGAGCCCGCGATACCAGTAATCACTGAGGACACTTCACGACCGGACATCATCTCGGCAGCCTCAATAGCCTTTGTCACAGCCTTTAGAGTAGATTCAATATTGATTACTACACCCTTTCTAAGACCTTCAGAAGGCGCGGTTCCGATACCGACTATTTCAATTTTACCGCTGTCGTTTATTTCACCGATAACGGCGCAAACCTTGGTTGTACCTATATCAAGACCGACAATTAAATCTTCAGCTGGCAAGTCAGTTCCCCCTAACCCTGTAGACAACTTCATCTGTTCTGAAATCGAGTTCTTCAATCTGTGATTCAAGCCCCTGAGTCTTAACTACATCAAGAACAAGAACCACGTAGGTCAACAGTTCCTTGTCTATTCTTTTTCCTATCCTCACAGGGATACTATAATTTTGAGGATACATCAACACATCGAAATCATCATTGTCTTTTTTTATGAACTTGAGTTCCGAAATCATATTGTAAAACTCCGGCGACTCCCGGTTCAGGCTGTCCAGCCCCGACAAAAAGCTTACAACCGGTCCCGGAAGAACTACCCCAAGACCTGCATCAGAGAACTTTATTCCCGACAGAACAGGGAGATTCAAATCCGTAACGTTTTCACCGGCCTGAAATATCACTCCTTCTTTATCCACCGTTACCGGAAGAGTTCCTTCGCCGTTTTCAACTATACAGAGTGCAAGCGGAGTTCTGCCTTTGACGGAAACAACGAGAGTGTCGGGGAATTTCTTCTGAGCATAGGCAGACTGAACCTGAGGATACCGTTCCAGATTCTGCTCAATTACGGCAGTATCCACACTGAAAAATGACTGACTGCTTTTAAGTCCTGCCATCTTGAGCAATTGGGATTCTGAAAGCTGCAGATCAGTGCCTGTATCGATTACCAGATGCTTAATTACAATATTTCCGGCAAAATACAGGTGGTAGGCAAGCTGCATAACAAGAATGAATGCGAGAACTATTATTGAAGCCTTGAGAATCTTTACTGCTTTAGCCTTTTTATTCTCAATCCTGGCAGCCTCGGTGAGCCTGCGGGAGTTTTCCGGAGCCTTGACAGTTCCCTTATGGGCACCATGCCCTGAAGAATAAGTAAAATCATTGTAATGCTCAAAATGCTGTAAATTACTCATAGTAGTCCTGCCTCGGATTCATTCTGACGACGCGTTATCCCCATAAGAAGACCGCACATAATAAAAGTTACAAAAATTGAAGAACCGCCTGATGAAAAAAACGGAAGCGGTATACCTGTAGCCGGGACAAGCCCGGAAACAACAGCAATATTGAACATGGCCTGATAAAGAATACATGTTGTTAGACCGAATACCAGCAGAAATTCATATCGGCTTTCGGTTTTCACCCCTCTGTAGTATGCACGGATCGCAAACCCGACAAAGAGCGCGATAACACAAAAAATTCCGACAAACCCGGCTTCCTCGGCAAGTGAAGCAAAGATAAAGTCTGAATAAACCTCGGGAAGCCCCCCCATCTTTTTTATCCCCTGCCCTATACCAAGCCCCCAGAATCCTCCGTTCTCAAGTGCAGACTGAGCCGCCATAATCTGATATCCCGAACCTACAGGATCGGTTTCCGGATTAATGAAGGCTATAAGCCTTTCAACCCTGTGAGGTTTTGTAAACAGAAGGATGACTGACAGCGGAACTATTGCTGTCAGCAGAAAGATAAAATACAGGAAAGGAACTCCGGCAAGATAGAACATCAGCAGACTCACGACCAGTATAAACAAAGCTGTTGAAAAGTCATTCTGCAGAAATACCAGCCCCACTGTTACACCTACGATAATAAACGGAGGAATTACAGAATTGGCAATATCACCCATCCGATCCTGCTTTTTATCGAAAATATGAGCGAGATAAAGTATAACTGCAAGTTTTGCGAGCTCGGAGGGCTGAAATGAAAAACCGAAAAAGAAGATCCACCTCCGGGCACCAAGAACACGCTCACCGACGCCCGGAATAAAGGTTACAAGAATCAGCACCATGGTCAGAAGAAGAAATGCAGGAGTATACCTTCTGATAAAATCAATAGATATCCTGCTTGCAACTACTCCGCACACAATACCGGCTCCGCCGAGTATAAGCTGCTTTCTAATAAACAGAAGGCTGTCATCAAAATACTTTCCGGCATAGAAATATGAAGATGAAAAAAGCGCAGAAAAGCCTACACCCGCAAGCACTGCAATAAGGAGAAATAAAATATAGTCACATTTTCCACCCTGAACTTTTTCCAGTTCGAACTTTCCGCCCATTATTTCCTACTGTAATTTCAATGTAGACAGGGCAAGAATCGCAAACATCCCGCCCATTATCCAGAACCTGATAACAACTTTTGTTTCAGCCCAGCCTTTCAGCTCAAAATGATGGTGAAGAGGCGCCATTTTAAACACCCTCTTTCCCCTGGTTTTATATGAGACAACCTGAATTATTACCGAGAGTGTTTCCAGAAGAAAAACACCGCCGATAATGACAAACAGGATTTCTTTCTTAATCATAAGAGCAACAACACCGAGTGCTCCGCCCAGTGCAAGCGAACCGGTATCACCCATAAAAACTTCAGCCGGATGAGCGTTAAACCACAGAAAACCCACCGCAGCGCCTATCAGCGCAAAGCAATAGACAGGAAGCTCGCTGCTCTCAGGCAGGTAGGGAACCTGAAGATATTCTGCAAAATCCGCCCTTCCCACTATATAAGTAAGAATACCGAAGGCAATGCCTACAAGCATCACAAGCCCCACCGCAAGTCCGTCCAGACCGTCAGTCAGATTTACCGAATTAGTTGAATAAACAAGCAGGAAAACAGCTGCAGGGATGTAGAATACTCCTAAATCAAGAACCGGCTTCTTAAGAAACGGAAGATACAGCAGGGTCGTATGCTCATTCGCATTAAAATAAAGGAAAAGAACTATAACTAGAGAGACCAGAATCTGACCATAGAGCTTGAATCTGGCCTGAAGTCCTTCCGAACTTTTTCTTGTAATCTTAAGGTAATCATCCATGAAGCCTACAAAGCCGAAACCCAGCATAGAAACAATACCGATCCACATGTATGGATTTGTCATATCCATCCATAAAAGACAGGCAACCAGGATAGCAAGAATAATTATCAGCCCGCCCATTGTCGGGGTACCTGTTTTGGAAAGATGTGACTGCGGCCCGTCCTTCCTGACCATCTGGCCGAGTTTAAACTTCCGAAGCCCGCTGATTATCTTGGGACCAAAAAGAAAGGAGATAAACAGAGCAGTTACCGCTGCATATGCGGCCCTGAAAGTAATGTACTGAAATATATTGAACGCTGTAAAATAATCTACCAGCGGATACAGCAATTCTTTTAACATCTATTTTCTCCCGAATTTCTCAGTTACAGGCTTAACAAGCCTTTCAAGATTCATGGATCTTGACGCTTTCAGCAGAAGAAGATCCCCCTCCTGAAGCGTTTCAAGAACCATTTCCTCCAGTTCTGCATAATCAGCGGTCCATGACACAATGTCATTTCCGTCTCCAGCAGTGTTTTTCACAGAGACGGCCGCTTCATAAGCCGCCTTTGAATCTTCGCCGAAGAAGAAAAGCTCATCTGCACGGCTCTCTGCCGCCTCTTTCCCTGCAGCCTTATGAATTTCTGCAGAGTTATCGCCAAGCTCCTTCATATCGCCTATAACATAAAGCTTCCTGCCGCTCCAGCTTACTGAATCGGCAAATTTCATAGCTTTTGAAAGTGAATCGGCATTGGAATTGTAGGCATCCTGAATTACAGTTACAACGCCTTCAATAATTTCACTTCTTCCTGAAAGTGTTCCGGCTGCAGCAAGCCCCATGCAGATACTCTCAGAATCAAGACCGAAGTATTCGGCAACACAGACTGCGCATACTGCATTCATCAGATTATGAGTACCGGGAAGCGGATATACAGCTTTATGGCCGTCAAGCCTAATCTCCCATCCGGCAAGCCCCATATCTGAACAGCTGAAATCAGCCTTAATCTGGTTTTTACCGTACTTCAGCAGCCTTCCATTCAGACCCTCACCGAGGATATTTGAATATGCCTCTTCTTCTGATACAAAAAGAACCTGGCTGCCGTTAAAATTAATAGCTGCCTTTTTCTTTTCGGCAGCAATATTTTCCCTGCTGCCTAAAATACCGATATGGGCAGTCCCGATGTTGGTAATGACAACCACATCCGGACGGAATATCTCAGCTAGGATATCCATTTCACCCACACGGTTAATGCCCATTTCTATAACGGCGTAATCTGAAGATTCTTCAATATCAAGAACCGCAACCGGCAGTCCTATCTCAGAGTTCAGATTACCCCTTGTCTTCACAACCGAACCGGCAGCAGAAAGAACTGCAGCAATAACTTCCTTAACAGTTGTCTTTCCACTGCTTCCGGTAACACCAATCCTCACAGGATGTGACAAACCGCGCATATATCCGGCGGAAATATCCTGCATAAGACGAACAGGTTCTTCACCTACTATAAAAGCAGTATTTTCATATTCATCAAGAACCCCGGAATTCATTTTAAGCCAGTCCTGAGCAACTATTACAGCAGAGGCTCCCGCATCACAGACCTGACCGATATATTTATGCCCGTCGGTTCTCTCCCCTTTAATAGCAACAAAGAGACAGCCGGGGACAGCGTCTCTTGAATCAGTTACAACAGAAGTAATTTCCGCCAGGTCATTGCCGAACACTATCGCACGCGACCAGACTCCGGCCTGTCTTACACTGAACAGAACCCGTGACTTCTCAGCCATCCTGCCGGCCTCCCTGCGGAAGCAGCTCAATCCGGATAACCTTCTCGGGTTTGATTTTTTCGAGCTTCAGTTTTTCTTCTGCTATCTTGTTAATCCTGAAAGGGGATTTCAGAAACTCTATCCCCATTACAATTTTCTTATTTTCTTCAAAAAGCTCTTTCTGCCGCCCCTCAAGTTCGGTAACCGAAGCCTCCAGGCTGTCATACCTGTAAGACTGCCAGACTGCGGCAAACAGTAGCGCCGGCAGCAGCAGTACAAGCAGTACTATTACAATCCTCTTTATCATATCAGTCTTCATCCCTGAGTTTCCGAATAACTCTGAATTTCGAACTTCTTGACGGGGCATTTGTTTTAATTTCCTCATCAAGCGGTCGAACGGGTTTACGGGTAAGTATTTCAACAACCCTTTCACCCCCACAGTTACATATCGGCTGTTCAGGAGGACAAGTACAGGATCTGTTTTTATCTTTAAAAAAGTGTTTAACAATGCGGTCTTCAAGAGAATGAAAAGTAATAACTCCCATCCGCCCGCCGGGTTTCAGGGTTTTCAATGCATTCTCTAATGCGTTCTCAAGCCTTGCGAGCTCTCCGTTAACGGAAATTCTCAATGCCTGAAAGGTTCTGGTTGCCGGATGAATGCGTCCGCGCCTGTATTCCGGAGGAGAAACCCTGCTTATCAGATCTGCAAGGGCTTTAGTAGTCAGGATTTTCTCCTTCTGTCTGTCTTCACAAATTGCTTTCGCAAAGCGTCTGGAATACCTCTCTTCTCCATATTTATAGATTAGATCAGCTATTTCAGACTCGGGATAAGTATTAATGATATCAGCAGCACTTATTTCAAGCGACGGATTAAGACGCATATCAAGAGCTTCCTCCCGAAGAAAGGAAAACCCCCTGCCTGATTTTTCATAATGATAAACAGAGATCCCCAGATCAAAAAGAATGAGGTCGGGCCGTTCATCTCCCAGAGGATAAGTTCTGAAAAACTGGTTGAACCACTCATTGTAAAAACGCATCCTTCCGCCGAAAACCGAAAGACGCTCTTTGGCGACAGACATGATCGTGCTGTCGGCATCAAGCCCTACAACATTCAGTCCGGGACATCTCTGCAGAAACATCTCGGAATGACCACCCTCGCCAAGGGTACAGTCAATAAGCAGTTTTTCTTCCGCCTCAGGTTTCAGAAGCTCAAAGACTTCCTCCCGAAGCACCGATGTATGAACAATATCCATGAACGGCCCTGTTCCCGCAGCTACATATTAAGAAGATCACCCAGATCTTCTGCAGCAGCAAGAAACTCCTCCTCACTCTCATCCAGATAAGTACTGTATTCAGACTCATCCCAGATTTCCATATATTTTTCCATTGCCAGAAGGACAACTTCCTTCTGAAGCCCGGCAGCCTCCCTCAATGACGGGGGAATATTAATTCTTCCGGACTTATCAATTTCACATTCATGGGCGGGGGCAATAATTCTTCTCTGCAGAAGTCTCGTCTTGGATTTAAAAACTGAAGTGGAATCAAGAATCAGTGAAGCAACACGCTTCCATTCTTCAGGAGTGTAAACCCACAGACATTTATCGATACCCCGTGTAATTACCAGAACATTTCCCGGGATAAGATTTCGAATACGGGACGGGACCTGCATTCTGCCCTTATCGTCAAGATTATTCCTGAATTCACCGGTAATCATATCAGTTGATCCACAAACTCCTATTTTTTCCCACTTTTCCCCACCCATTTTTATAGTAAACCATCAAATTCCTTTTTTAAACCTTTTTTTAAAAGAATTAAAGAATAAGTCCGGATTAACCGATAATATCAGCTTAACTTTTGTATAGTAGCTTTTTTAGCGATTTATCATTATCAATAAACTATGTCAGTTTACCGGGTTCACTTTAAATGGAAGGAAAAAGATATCCAGCTTAAGGCGGCAAGCCTTGATCTTACACATCCCTACTTCGTTTCAATAAAAGATCTCATCTTCAACAGCGAATCAAAGCTCATAATTGATCCGGCAGAAGATGATGTGAGAAGATTTTTCGGAAAGGCAGAGCATCTAATGATCCCCTTTCAGACAGTTTCACTTATCGAGGAACTAAAAGAAGAGGAAAAACCCGCTAAAAAGATGATGAATTTCAAACTGATTGATAAGCAGGAAATGGAGGATGAGCTCTGACATTCACAACATGCATTATAGTCTACCCGGAAGGAGACACCAGGGAAGTTGAGCGTGAACTGAGATTTAACGAACTTGTAGATATTAATGGATTCCCGCAGAGTCTTCCGCTTCCAACCCCCAGGATGATCGTATATCGGGTCTACCGAAAATCAACTGAGAATACCAACAACGGACCGGTTATCAGGTACTATCTTGAGCAGCTGTCTGTGAATGAAACTGCGGAACTCTGCCGCTGAGGACAGGCCCGTCCTCAGGTTATTGACTGTCTTCCCCCGAATATTCTGTAATCAAGATCCGGAAAAATCTTATTCTCCTTCTCTATCCTTGTCAGCCACTCGGTATTAACAGTATTTCTGCAGAGATTATCGTAAATCTGGTTAAAGTTGAACAGATGGCGCTTTACACGCATCTGTGCATAATCAGCACTGCGGCAGGTCTTCATTATAAAGGGCCAGTCTGAAGCCTGAGCAAGGAGAACCTCCCTGGCTGCCTGATCAAGAACTCTCTTTTTCAGTCCCGACTCATCAGGGAATCTGGCCACAAGTTCCTGCATACGCTCAGAAGCCTTGTGAACATGTCGGTAGACCCAGTCATTGCTTCCGTCAAGCCAGACTGCTCCATACCCCTTGTTGCCCCAGCTGGAGTATATAGGCTCAACCTTTTCAGTTGTGGGAAATTCTTCTATATAATCACTAGGAGTTCTAAGTCCTAGGTCTTCTGCAGTAGAAGCATACCGGAGTACTTTTTCCAGCCAGATTAAGCCCTCATACCACCAGCGCCCGAATATTTCGGAGTCGTTGGGGCAGACAATAATAGGCGGACGATCAAGAAGAGGTGCAAGTTTCTTAACCTGTTTACGGCGCATATAAATGAAATTGTCTGCATGCTCCAAAGCTTTTTTAGCAGCAGCTTCCGGTCTGTAGATATGACCTTTTTCTCCGCCGTCAATTCTATAGTATTTGTATCCGGTTGAAAGCCTGACCTTATCTTCATAAATATGGGGACCTATATAATCAAAATCAAGATTAAAACCAATATCCTGCGTAAAATCACGGTAAACCTGATCTGCAGGATATCCGTCTTCATCGGACCATACTGCTCTGGATGCAGGAATATCCCTTGAAAAGGCAAGTATTCCGCTGCTTGTCTGGACAGGAGCATATACTCCGTATTTTGATTTTTTCTTTGCGAAGAGCTGCCCATGAGCAGCAATAAAACTGTAATCAATTCCATGCTGCTTAAGGTATTTTCCAAGCCCCGGAAAATAGCCAAGCTCAGGAATCCACATACCCTTCGGAGCCTTCCCGAATACCCTGCTGTATGAAATAACGGCAGTGTGTATCTGGGCTTCAATAATACGGGGAAATTCCTGGTAAAGCGGAAGAAATGCATGTGTAGCTGCTGTTGTTATAATTTCTATACAGCCCGCTTTTTCAAGATATTTAAAACCTTTTATGAGGTTTCTTTTATATAAATTTTCGAAATCATCAAGATCCTGCTCATAATGAGCCTTGTACATCTGTGCAAGCTTATAAAGCTCCGGATTATTCTGGGTTCTTACGAGTTCTTTTTCGCCAAGAAGTATTCTGTTTTCAAGATAGGTTACAAATCTCTCCTGCAGAAGTTCATCCATCAGCATTGTGGTAAGTGTCGGTGAAATTGACAGAGTAAGTCTGTAAGGAACACCCTCTTCATGCAGCGATGTAAGCATCTTCAGCATCGGAAGGTAAGTTTCAGCCAGTGCGTCAAAAAACCAGTGTTCTTCAAGACAGTTTTCTTTCTCTGGATGATGTACATAGGGAAGATGGGAATGCAGAACAAGACTAAGATATCCTTTTTCGATGCTCATAAACTGTTTACTCCAGAAATTCGGTATCTATCATAGATATAATCCGCTGGGGAACCTTACTAGACGATCCCTCCAGCCCCAGGTCATATAAGCCGGCAACCAGCAGAAGATCATTGCCTGATCCTTTAAGTATTGCAAGGTCGTCGGGTTCAGAAACTTCCCACAGAGGGCTTAGTACCACATTCGAGCGGCATAGAACTTTCTCATTCTTTGAAGTATCCAGAATAAGTTCTGCACAATAATGGATTCCCGGCTCAGGAAGGTTGATATACCAGTCATTATCATCAAGTTTTACCGGAATATCGAAGAAATCCGCGATGTTTTTCTTACTAAACTCGCCTTCAAGCAGTTCATAGACTCTGAGAAAAAGAGATCCCTTTGCTGCACCATATTTAACGGCGGCAATATCGGATTCCTTAACATCCCAGTAGGTATATGCCCAGGCCGGATCCCTAAGAAGCATCATTATTCTTGTTTCATTATATTTTTCAGGCAGGGGATATTTATCTTCGTCAAAATCAAACTGTTCGTTTAGTGTGATGTCAAATTTGGTTTCTTTGATACGCATTGCCGGATTATTGGCAAGGTCCTTCTCGGAACGATCTTCCTCAATTGCATCAAGAATCAAATCGATAAGCTCAGCCTTATCAATTGAATCATCAAAGCTGATACCCTCTTTCGCTGCTATTTCTCTCAGGAAATCCTCGGGCAGAAGCTGCAGGCGCTCTTCAGTCATTTACTTCCTCCAGTACAACCAACGTTTATCCTAGATAAATGAATATGTTATGTCAATACATCAGGCAGCTTTGGTAGCCAATATACAGACTACATCACCCCAGCCGGTAAATTTTACCAGTTTGTCTGCTGCTTTTTTTAAGGGCAAAGGTGCCGTTCCGGCTGCAAGACCACCCCATGTTTTTTGCTTTTTAATTTTGAAACCGTTTTTCTCAAGCATTCTGCGTAGGGTCCTGCCTGAAAACAGATACATATGATCAGCTATTGCAGAACGCCATTCATGCCCGAACAATACCGCCTGCATTCCACTGATATCCGGGGTAACTACTATCAGATGCCCGCCTGGTTTGAGAACCCTAAAGCACCATTTTAAATATGCATCAGGATTGTTAAGGTGCTCTATCAAATGAGAACAGTGGATAAGATCAACTGAGGAATCGTTAATTCCGGAACTTTCTGCAGGCCCGATGTGAATAGATACGCCTCTGTGCTCGATTCCGTACTGTGCAGCCGATTCACAAACTTCAATACCGGAGGAATTCCAGCCCCGGTTCTGCATATATTCAACAAGTTTACCAGTTGCACAGCCCACATCTATAAAGGAAAGCGGTTCGGACTCCGGATTATCACTACTATCAGCCAGGAGCTTGCTCTCAAGCCTGTAAAAGCCGGCATCGCGCAGCCCCAGCAGCATAAGATTAAAAAAGGCTTCCTGGTTCTCAAGTTCATAACTGCAGTATTCACCGTCATATCTTTCAACCAGCTCATCAGCTACGGGCTGGGGAGACTGGTAAACCAGGCCGCAGCTTCGGCATTTCACATACTGCCAACCGTCAAACTGCCACAGAAGGCGGTGATTTTCAGCTCCGCAGAGGCTGCAGGGAATTTCCCTGCTGTTTTTTTCAGAAGGAATTCTGGAGAATGTTTTCACTCAGTTACCGGTTACAGTTATACGAAAGCTGCTGCTTGTTTCATTACCCGCATAGTCGCTTACCAGGATTTCAAATCTGGACTCTCCTGGAACAAGATTAATCCGTCCGAGAGAAACCTTGCCGTCCGCCTTGAAAAAGTCAGGAGCCGAAAATTCTACCGGGGTCTTAGTCATACTAATACCGCCGTTCGTTACGACAGATTCAAAGCCGATATAGAATATTTCCTCACCGTTGAGGAAAAGATGTATCTTATATGGAGCCATCTGCGCAAAATAGGCTGATGAAAGTGAAGGATCAAATATTTCAGCGGTAAGTTCAGCATTTCCGGCCTGCAGGACAGGTTTTCCGCTTACTGGATAGTAGCCTGAGGCAGTAGAAAAGCCGATTTCACGTATAACCGGTTTCTCGGTATCTGATATGGAATTAAGTACAAGCAGAGGATTTACATACTGTTCAAATTCGCTGTCAAGAACAGCAAAGAAAAGATGCGGTTTAACTGAGTTTCCGGATTGTCCGGCTTTTCCTATTATATCATCGGTATTCACCGAAGTCTTTTCGGTTTCAATGCTGCCCTCTTCAAGATTTCCATATATGGTTCGGAGCTTGCGTTCATGCTCAATAACGACAAAAGAACCAAGACCTGCCGGGATTGCACAAATGGAATTCTCATCAGCATAGAATATTACCTCACCGGCCTCTGACGGGCTGACCTCTGCAGAATCCGACGATAAATCGATCCCGGAAGAAAATCCGCCCCATTTTTCAGTACCGAATGTACTTGTGATCAAGGCGTCCGAAACAGGCCAGTCAAAAGCGGATAGACCGCTTAATCCCGTGAGAATAAATATAAATATCAAAAAGAAGCTTTTATTCTTCAATCCGTTATCCTTCAATTATGTCAATTCTGACCAATGTATCGCCTGATCCTACATAGAGACATCCGTCAGCTGGATAAAAGAAAAAATCCTCAAACGGAAAACTGAAATCCGCAAGACTGCCAATGTCATTTCTGTAAACATTAAGCAGGGCTTTACTGCCTTCGTGGGTGACAACATAGGACAGACCTTTTTCTGAAGCAATACTGGAGTAAACTATCCTTCCCTCAAGAGGTTTCATTCCGTCTTCAAATTTGACAGTATGATAAAAAGCCAGGCCTTCTGATGTTTCCAGATACAAGTACTTACCGTCTCTGGAAAAATCCAGGTAAAGGTTACGTCTGACCTGTTCAGCAGTATCAGATGTAAAGATCCGGCTGTATTTTTCATTCCGTTTCTGAAAAACGATAAGTTTCTGAGGATTAAGCCCGGAGACTACAGCAAAACTGCTGCCGTCAGCGGTAATCGAGCAGCCGTAAACGGCACTGTATCTGCTCTCTGTCGAGAAGAAAGAGAAAAGCTGAGTTCCGTCATGATCAAAGAGAAGAACATCTCCGTTAAGAAGTCCAAGCAGTGTGTATTTGGAGCTGGCATCAGCACAGGTGATCATTGCTCCGGGAGAGACAGTCCACAAAACCTCCCCCTCCTCATCATATTCCGAAACTGTCATTCTGTCGGCCGATATTACATAGAATCTTTCATTAAGAAAAAACGGATATCCTTCAGTATCGATACTGTTGAGAATTCGGCCGTTCTGATCCTGCATAACCAGGCGTTCCGAGACATTTGAATAGTTAATAAAAAAATCTCCGGCAACAGCGGCATCAGAGAGAAAGCTGTCTGAGTAGGCAAGCATTCCGGAGGGGCTGATATAGCCGAACTTTCCGCTGAACTTGAAAGGTACCAAATCTCCTGGATCCGCCGGGGCTGCAGTATGTTCTTCCGGTATCACGGTTGCCCATGAAGGCAGAAACACCAACTCTTTCCTGATAAAATGGGGAAAAATCAAGGTGTATGCAGCAAGTACGATAAAAAATATTCCGATAGTAAATCTTTTTTTCATTGCTCCCACATTCAATTGCATCCTATACTATTAGGTGTGACACTGTCAAACACTGTTTACAGTTTCGGCAATTTCACCCAAGGAGTACACTGTGAAACCAGAAGAACTGCTGCAGGAAGCAAGAAAAGCTGCTGAAGAAACTTATTCACCATATTCACATTTCCCGGTTGGGGCTGCACTGCTCTGTGAAAACGGTGAGGTAATTACCGGAGCAAATGTTGAGAACCGTTCATTCGGACTAACAATATGTGCGGAACGAAGCGCTATAGTAAAAGCGATATCTCTGGGAATAAGAAATTTTAAAGCCCTTGCAATAGCATGCCCCAGAGCCGAATATCCTGTTTCACCCTGCGGCGCATGCAGACAGGTTATTTCGGAATTCACGCTTAAAGATTTTCCGGTTTATTTTTGCGGAGAAGATATGAATAACTTCGTAAGCACCACAACAGGGGAACTGATGCCATTTGACGCATTGGAAGAACTTAAAGACGGAAAATATTCCGAATAAAGGAAGACTATATAGAACCGGATTTCGAGGCTGATTCTTTTTTCTTGATATCCTGATCCATTTTACTTTTCCAGACATCGATTTTCTTTTTCAGATCATTCGCCTCTTCGGGTTCGCCGACAATCGCGTTGAGGCGTCTGAGTGCACCAAGATAATTTATTGCAAGTTTGAAATCATCGATACGAAGTGTGGAAAGCTCATATTTCTCCCGATAGCCGTCAGCCGCGGACTGAAGCAGTTTCTTTACAAGCTTCAGATGAGCCTGTCTCTCCCGGTAGAACTCAGCCCTGGGGTCAAGGCCTGCAGTGAGAGTTTTCAGATCCAGAAGATTCTTTGCAACGATTGCAAATCTTGCTTCAATTTCCGCAAAAGACCATCTCCATTTTGTATTTTCGCCGAACCCCTCTTTGACCGACTGAATTGCAAAACCGAGTTTCCGGATTAAAGTCCATCGCTGTTTCTGATCCACATTTTTCAGTTTTTCAAGCCGATCTTCATATTCAGAATACGGCACATCTATAAAATTCGAGACAGCATCTTCTATGCTGATAATGGCTTTATAACAGGTTTTTCTAGCCTCATTAAGATAAGCATCATTTTTAATTCCCAGCATTGCAACAGAAAGGTTATTCATCAGGACCAGATAGGATACGATATTGAGGTTTTCATCAGCAACCCTTAGAAATCCGGCACCTGTTTTATCCCGTTCCCGCCTTGCAATCGTTCCGAGGTTATATTCAGATTCCCTGAGACGTTCCAGTTCAACCTTAAAATCCTTGAGTTTATCTGTATATTCCTCTTTGGCCTGAGCACTAATCTTTCCCACAGGTTCCTATTCCTTCAATGCTGCTGTACTTATCCAGAAGCTGCCTTGCATGCTGGAGCGATGCATCCTCGTTACTGTCACCGGAAAGCATTCTGGCTATTTCAGTGATTTGTTCCTCACCTTCAATCCTGCTGATCTCGGTAAAAGTTCGACCGTCTCTTGTAATCTTGCTTACTTTGATGTGGTTATCCGCTCGGACACCGATGGAGGCAAGATGTGTAATGCAGATAATCTGCTTGCATAAAGATAATTTATGCAGATGCTCTCCCACAGCTACAGCAATTTCACCGCCGATTCCGGCATCAATCTCATCAAAGACAAGACAGCTTATATTATCAATTTCGGCAAGAATTGACTTAATTGCAAGCATTACGCGTGAAATTTCTCCTCCGGAGGCTATACTTCGCAGTTTTTTTGCAGTTTCACCCTGATTGGGGGCGATCATGAACTCTACCTGGTCATAGCCCTGCGGACCGCAGGCCGGCTTGCCGTTTACTCCGAGCCGGGGTTCAACTGAAACAGAAAACTCGGCTTTGGGCATACCCAGGGCTTTAAGCTGCTGCTGGATAGCTTTTTGAAGTGCCAGAGCACTCTTTTTCCGTTGTGACGAAAGTTCCGAGGCGCTTGCAAGGACTTTCTTTTCAAGCACTGAAACTTTTTCACCGTATTCGGCTTTAAGCTCCTCCCGATTCTCTATGCTGTCAATCCGCCTCCGGCTTGTTTCGAGAAATTCGAGAATCTCCTCCTCGGTATCGCCGTATTTCTTTTTCAGCTTAAGGATGTCGGAAAGCCTGGTTTCACAGGCTTCCAGTCTCTGCGGGCTGAAATCAAAATCTGACCGGTAGGATTCCACACTGTTCTGAATGTCTTCAGTTTCATAATATATATTTTCAAGCCTGCCGGTATATTCAGCAAACTCAGGATTGATCCTGCTTATTTCCCTTAGAGCATCAAGCGCTTTCCGCAGTCCGCCCATTGCGCCGCTTCCGCTGCTCAAGCCCCTGTGGATATCCTCAAAGTAGATAAACAGCTTCTCAGCCTGCGAGAGCATACTGTGTTCGGTTTCAAGAGCTTCTATCTCGCCGGGTTTAAGTCCGGCAGCTTCAATCTCACGTACCGCAAATTCGGCAAGCTCTGCTTCACGAAGCATTTCCCTCTCGTCGGAGACAAGACTCTGGTATTCCTTTTTTACAGCGGAAAGCTCGGTAAAATCATCCCGAAGGCCGGACGCAAGCTCCTGAGTTCCGCCGTACAGATCGAGAAGCTTAAGATGCTTGTCCGCGGAAAGAAGGGACTGATGCTCATGCTGTCCATGGATATCAAAAAGAAGCGATGTAAACTCGGCAATATCATTTCTGGTTACCGGAACAGACTGAATAAAAATGCTTCCCCGGCCGGTACTTTTAAGGATTCTGCGGAGGATAATACTGCCGTCGTCAGGTTCAATTGCCCTGGATTCAAGCCACTCCAGGGCTTCGGTATTCCCTTCAAGATTTACAACAGCAGAAACTTCGGTTTCATCAGTGCCGGTCCTGATAACTCCGGAATCACCTTTTTCGCCCAGGACAAGGCCGAGAGCCCCGATAATAACCGATTTTCCTGAACCGGTTTCCCCGGACAGAATATTAAGCCCCTCATGAAATTCAACTGAGAGATTTTCTGCAAGAGCGTAATTTCTGATGTTTATAACCTCAAGCATCCGGACCTCCAGACCACTTCAGCTTGCTTCTAAGAATTTCATAGAAATTCCTTCGGCCGGACCTGATAATCTGAGCCTTTTTAGCTGCCTGGCGGTAGATTATTCGATCCATCGGATTCAGAGGAAAAACCATCTGCCCGTCTATAGTCAGTATAACACGGGCCCTCTGCTCCTGTTCAACTATAACGCTGATTTCTCGGTCTGCTTGAACAACTATTGGACGGTTGGAGAGCGTAAACGGACAAATCGGGTTAATCAGGATAGCATCCATCTCAGGATCCAGAAGAGGCCCTCCGGCGGCAGCTGAATAGGCGGTAGCGCCGGTAGGAGTGGAGACAATTATTCCATCAGCCCGGTATTCACCAAGCGGAGTGTCATCAAGAGCAACTGAAAGCCTGATCATCTTTGATATGCCGTATGCTGAAATTACCGAATCATTGAGGCAGGCAAATTTTGATACAATCTTACCCTTTCGCTCAACTTCAACTTCAAGCATGAGCCTTCGGCTTAAGCCAAGACGGCCTTCAAGATAGTCTTCGAAGGTTTCCCGCCATTCATCCTTGGACACTTCAGTTATAAAGCCGAAGTTCCCGATATTTACTGCAAAAACCGGAACATCAGAATCAGCCAGAATTCTCGCGCAGAAAAGGACTGTCCCGTCACCGCCGAGAGAAAAGGCAATATCAATGTCATCAATTTCCGGTTTAATAGGATCGCCGGTATAGCCGAAAACGGCTGATGCTATGCTGCGGGTTTCAAGGTACGCTACAATATCCTTCACCAGTTCACTGGCTTCAGGCTTGAGCATATTTACTATAATTGCCGCTTTTTTAATCACTTTCCGCATAATAGGATATTCCGGCCCCTTACGGAAGAGAAGACAGAACTTTTGAGATTTCTGCGATATTCTTTTTCCCGAGCATCGGATAGAGCGGGAAATTCACACAGCGCAGAAGCAGAGCCTTTGCCTCGGGACAGCTGCCCTGTGCTTCATCGGAGTAGGCTGCAATTGCCCCGGCAAACGCCGGTTCAGTAAGAATATTCTTCTTCCTGGCATAGGCTGCAACTTCAGCAAGCCCGGTTTCCAGAATAACCGGAAAGCTGTAGTAAACGTTTTTATCTTCTGATTTCTGCATAAGGATTTTATGCTTTGACCTCATTACCGATTTAACGAAAATATCAGCAATCTCAGCCCGGGCATCAAGATAGTCGGAAATATTATTCAGCTGGGCAATAGCAAGGGAAGCATTCATATCGGGAAGAAACATTGAAGGATGAAGCTTCTCTGCAGCAGCTTTCAGTGCTGCCCTGTCCTTGTTTGAACCTGATAGAACCACTGCGCCCCCGCCTGATGTAATCATACCGTCTTCATCCATGTTCAGAATGGTAAAGCGGCCGAGAGAACCTGCTTTGGCCTCGCCTATTTCGGCACCGAGAGCCATTGAGATATCTTCAATAACGGGAAGTCCAATTCCAAGGAGCCTTTCAGCATCGGGAACAAAACCCATGGTGTAATGCATAATAATTGCGGCAGCTGATTCGGCATTCTGCTCCGCAAGCTCAGCACTCAGACAGCCGGTATCCGGATCAACATCCAGGATTACCGGGGTAAATCCGCAGTCCCGGATAACCATTTCGTATAATTCAGGTGCAAGAGCAGACACAATTATCCCGCTCCCAGGTTCAAGACCGAGAGCCTCAAGAGCTGTGGAAATTGCCCTGTAATACTCTTTGTATGCAAAGCCGCCCTTACAGCCGATGTATGCCGAAAGATCCTTTACAAGCTGTGAAGCGGCCTCCCCGAAACCGATACGGTCGGAGACCATGCATGTGAGAACAGCGTCCATTTCTTTTCTTCTGATGGACGGTTTATATACAGATATATTCATTCAGTAGTTTATCCCTGTCAGTTATTAAGCTTTCCAAGCTGCTGCAGCTCTTTAGGATCAAATAGCCGGTTTATATCCAGAATGATCAGGTACCCGTCTTCTTCTTTGACTACACCCTGTATGTATTCTGTACCTATTCCGGCTATCATCTGCGGAGGCGGCTGGATATCACTTTTTTCGATTGTCATAACCCTTGAAACCTTATCAATATAAACCCCGAGCATCCGGCCGTTTATGCTAATGATAAGAAATCCGCTGAGCATCTTGTCTTCTTCGCTAAGTTCGGCTTTTTTAATATGAAATCTTTTGTGAAGATTTATTACAGGAATTATATTACCGCGCAGATTGAAAATACCTTCAACATACATGGGCGCATTAGGGATTGCCCTTATTTCTTTAACTTTCTGTATTTCTTTGACATTCATTATATCAATTCCATACAATTCATCGCCCAACTGGAACGTGACCAACTGTATCAGATCATTTTCTGCCATGCGCCCTCCGGATGTTTTCTATAGATAATATTGTAATATGCTTACCTTTCTATTTCAATAGCTTTTCTTTCAGATATTCTCCACCCTGCCGACGTAAAGATCAATATCAAACTTTCTTTTAAGGCCGGCGGCATTCATGTACCTGATCTTTCCGAACACAGGACGTTCCTTCCAGCCCTGATCATGCTTTCCGAAACACCAGGCAACACCGGCAAATCCGTTAGGGTCGCGTCCGTCAAGCTGATATTTATTATTCAGGTAAACAGCTGTATTGAAAGCCTCTTCAGGTGATTTCATCCATTCCAGGATCTTCTTGCCCCAGTACATCCGCATGTAGTTATGCATAAATCCGGTTTTAACCATTTCCATCTGAGCCGCATTCCAGTACGGGTCATGCGTTTCCGCCGCTTCAAGCTGTGCGGAAGTATACAGATACGGCCGCTCATCACCGGAATGCTCACCAAGAGTTTTTAGAGCCCACGCAGGCAGTGCTCCGTATCGATCATACTCGGGATTATAATGACAGAAATTCATGCTGAGCTCACGCCGTACAATCAGCTGCTCAATATACTTGTCGGTGCCCGGACTTCCGGCTTCTATCACCCTCAGGGCTGTATCAAGCGGCGATATCTGTCCGAAATGAAGGAAGGGGCTCATTCCCGATGCTCCGCCGAGGACCGGATCACGCTGAAACTCATCGTAGCGGTCGAGTCTTTTGCCGATAAAATACTCGAGAGCCCGGTCAGCTTCAGTCTGTCCCCCTGCTATGCCCTCCACAGGACTAATACTGAAATCAAGTTCGAGTTTTTCTAGTGCAGCAGCCGGATCTGAAACATCGAATGATTCAAACTCCGATTCTACAGCGGATTTATTCTTCAGTTCGTTTTCATTCAGGGGATTAAGAAAATAACCAAGCTGCTTCATTATACGGGGTCTGAGCGTTGCGGCTGTCCAGCTTTCTTTCTGCATAGCAGTTTCAACAGGAACAACCGCCTCGGTTGCAACCTGCACAAAGGGAATATCCACTGCACCGGCGACAGCCTTTCGCCATAGCTTCTGAACCCTTGTATAGCCCGCATCTGTAATTAGCCACGAAGCCTTTTTTGCAATTTCAGGGATTATATCGGAAGGGCTTCCCTGTATCACAGTGAAGCCGATTCCACGATCATGCAGCGCCCGGGATACATCACTCAGCCCCTGCAGCATGAAATAAAAATGCCTTGAGTTAGCCTCCGGAAAAGATGAATCAATACAGAAAACAACCAGCAGCGGCTGACCGAGTCTGTTTGATTTAATTACAGCCGCCTCAAGAGCCTGATTGTACCTGCTTCTCTGCGCAGCCTGCATCCAGTAAATTACAAACTGGCCTCCCGATTCAGATTTATCATTAAGCCTTTTGACTCTTTCGGTTTCAATCATAGTTTCAGATTAAGAGTTTCAGCATCTTCCGTCAAGGAAAGACAATTCTCAGTTATTCCTTGATGATAACACTCAGGTTTATTATATTTCATTAACGGAGTACAGCTATATGAATACCGAAGAAATTGTTTTTGACGAAAATTATGAAAAAACCATGGAAAAACTTGCAGCATCTGCAGAACGGCCGGACTTCTCACTTGAGACTGTAAAAAATGAGCTTAACGCCCTCTATATTTATGAAGGTCAGGACTGGGCAGGCCGCGGAGAGCTCAAGCAATCGGAAATTGCCGGAGCTATCCTGGCATATCAGGTTTTTCTGAATAAAATCCAGTCCGAAAAAACCTCAGGCTGAATTTTATTTATTTCAATTTACCCGCTGCTGCGCAAGCCATTGCAGAGCAAGATCGAACCAGGCCTTCAGGCTGAGATTTTCAACTTCTTCAGGGGATCTTACAGTCTCATCACCCAGCGACATTGCATGACCGCCGTTTTGAAACATATGAAACTCACAGTCTACTCCAGCCTCATCCACAGCTGCCGCAAGCTTCAGGTAATCGGCAGAAGCCAGAATATCATCCATCTGTGTTCCCCAGATAAAACAGGGAGGAAATGAAGGGGAAATATAATTGAGAACGTTCATTTTCTCAACCTCAGTAGAAGGAGGATCGGGCATTCCGCATAGAATCTCGGACATTCTGGGCCGGGGAAGCTGGGCGGCAATATCCGCTCTTGCCCTGGCAGTAACTGAAGGATAGCTTAAGACAAGGTTCCTGGGTCTCAGTATTTCAGGCGCAGTTTCCAGCTCCTGCCATAGGAAGGATTCCTTGTAGAAGGCTCCGAGACTCAGGGCAAGATGACCGCCCGCGCTGAAACCGTTGACACTCAAATTTTCGCTGTCGATCATCCACGTTCCGGCATTCTGCCTTATAAGCTTCATCGCCGCGGCAAGTTCGGTCAGAGCACGGGGAAAGGGATTTTCCATACCCACTGAATATTTCAGTACAAAGGAGCAATAGCCTGCCCTGGCCCAGGCAAGGGCTACCGGCTCACCTTCAATCCCAGCAATAAGCCTGTAACCGCCGCCGGGGCATACGATCATTGCCGGACGAAGCCTCTCATGCCGCCTGGCTTCATCAGGATCGGGTATATATGCTTGAAGTTCTGCTTCGGAACCGTTGAAAAGTCTGATTATTTTATATTCCATGTCCGTAAAATCTCCCGGCTGTACAATCTTTCATAAACTATTTATCATTTTAGCAATTTGACAGATTAATGTGAACGATTTTACTGCCTATTGTACAAGCTTAATAATTAGGATATATCTGCTGTATGCGCAGAACCAAAGAGGATGCAGAAAAAACCAGACAGGCTATACTCGACGCAGCGCTTGAAGTCTTCTACAGGCGCGGAGTTACACGTACAAGCCTGGCAGAGGTGGCGCAGCAGGCCGGAGTGACACGCGGTGCCGTATACTGGCATTTCAAGGACAAGTTTGAACTGTATTTTACCCTTTACGACAGTCTGACTGAAAGATTCAAGGTTCGTCCGGAAGACTACGCTGCGTATACCTACTCCAGCCTTCCCGAATTCAAACAGGCTCTCTGCCGCTTTTTCGACACCTTCGTAAATGACCGCCAGTTTCACCAGTTCATTCAGATAATGTACTCCAGAATGGAATATATCGAGGAGATGAACATGATTATTGAAAATGAAAAGAAGAAGCAGAATGCAATGATCAGCGCCTATGAGCAGACCCTTCTGGATCTGAAGAAAAAAGGTGAAATCCGTTCTGATGTTAACTGCCGTTCATTTGCAATAATACTATATACCTTCATCGACGGAATTCTCGACAGCTGGGGAATTGATGAATCAATGTTTCCCGATGTCCGAACAGTATCATCCCTGCTGGATGAACTTTTCATAAGACTCATACCTGAAAATCCCACCGATTTGTAGGACGAAAAAGATCTTCTTACATTAATGTATTTTTCCTTTTTATATATACATTCACGGGTGTATGTATATATAAAAAAATAACTCCTTTGTATAACTCTATTTACACTAACAGTTCTCCCGTACACAGCCTCAATCTCCGGAACTTGGCACAGCTTCTGCAATTGATTTCTCAATAAATAACCCAAGGTGTGCTTAATGAGTCTGAAAGCATTTGCGATACAGAAAAGATTCGGGGATGTAGAAGCCCTGAAAGGCGTTGATATTGAAGTGAAAGCAGGGGAATTCTTTACCCTGCTCGGCCCCTCCGGCTGCGGCAAGACAACTTTACTGAGGATCATAGCAGGGCTGGAACTTCCTGATCACGGTGTGATAATTCTGAACGACCGCCCGGTTACCGGGATCCCCGCAAAAAAAAGACCTGTAAATACGGTATTCCAGAGCTATGCTCTTTTTCCACATATGAGCGTAATTGAAAATGTCTGCTTCGGTCTTATTTCAAGAAAGGTATCAAAGGCCGAGGCAGTTGAAAAAGCAAAAAAAAGCCTTGATATGGTTCAGCTCAACGGCTACGGAGATCGTATGCCGAAACAGCTTTCCGGAGGACAGCAGCAGAGGGTGGCTCTGGCGCGCGCTCTGGTAAATGAACCGGAACTTCTTCTGCTTGATGAACCGATGTCGGCACTTGATGCGAAGCTCAGGACCCAGGTACAGGTTGAACTGAGACAGCTGCAGCAGAGACTTGGAAAAACCTTTCTAATGGTTACCCATGACCAGTCCGAGGCGCTCACGGTGTCGGACCGTATGGCGGTAATGAAAAACGGCCTTGTTGCGCAGATGGGCGATGTAAGGGATGTCTACTCCACCCCGCGCTCACACTTTGTTGCTGACTTCCTGGGTATGGAAAATTTTATTGATGCATCCCCCGAAGGCGAATATGCAGCAAAAACAGTTCTTGGAAAGTTTAAAGTGAGGCAGAAGATGCCGGTTATTGACTGTAAATTAGGCATCAGACCTGAGGATATAGAGATAGTTCCCGGAAAAGGAGACAATATAATAAGCGCTAAGGTTGAAACAGCCATATACAGGGGAACTGAACAGCTGCTTCTCATGGATAACGGACTGCAGGTAAAAAGTTCGGTAAATATGTCAGTACGTAAGGGCGACCTTCTCAACCTGCAGCTCCCCGAAGAATCTCTGGCGGTGCTTTATGAATAAGGATCATTCTGAAAACACGGTGCCGGAAGATTACATTGTTTTCAACGGAGAACTGAACAGCAGGAAAAAAATGCTTACAAGGGGAAGCGTCTTTCTGACTCCCGGCCTTGTATGGGTGGTTATCTTTCTGACAATACCGATTCTGTCGCTTGCCGTTATGAGTTTTGCCCAGCGCGGAACTTACGGTGATGTTGACTGGACATTTTCTTTTGCCAATGTTAAACGGCTGCTCGGATTCAGTTTTTTCGGCTGGTCCGCTGATAATCTGCTTATTATCTGGCGGAGCATTGTGGTAGCTGTTGTAACTACGTTTCTGTGCACAGTTATGTCCTACCCCCTTGCAATCTTCATTGCCACACAGCCGAAGAAGAAACGGGGTATGTGGCTGGCGCTTCTTCTTGTACCATTCTGGACAAACCTGGTAATACGGACCTACGCATGGCTTCTGGTTCTTGCACCGCAAATGCCTCTTTCAAGACTTGCTGCGGCACTCGGGTTCATCAAGGAGGGGGCTGCGCTCTATCCCAGCGCCTTTGCCGTATACCTGGGAATGATTTCAACTTTTCTTCCTTTTGTGACACTGCCGCTCTACGCCTCAGTGGAAAAAATGGACTGGAGCCTAATTGAGGCGATTTCCGATCTTTACGGCGGGCCCTGGAGGATATTCCGCCACGGGATACTGCCGCAGACTATGCCGGGCCTTTCTGTCGGAATAACCCTTACCCTGATCCCGGCAATGGGAATGTTTGTTGTTCCGGATATGCTCAGCGGCGCCAAATACATGCTGGTCGGAAACCTGATACAGCAGCAGTTCGGAACAAGCCGTGACTGGCCTTTCGGCGCAATGGTCAGCCTGACAATGATGATAATGACGCTGGTTATTCTTTTTATCACCAGAAAAAATGAAATGAAGGCAGAGGGAGCATCAAAATGAATAAAAACAGCAGGATAATCTCTTTTCTGGCAATTATGTGCATATTCTTTCTTTATGTTCCAATGCTCTCAATAGCTGTATTTTCGGTTAACGCCTCCAAGATTGGCCTTACATGGGGAGGCTTTACACTCGGATGGTATCAGAAGCTCTTTCATAATGAATATATTCTGAGGATTGCAGTTAACACCCTTATTCTGGCAGTGGTATCTACCGCCATTTCAACAATACTGGGGACAGCCGCAGCCATCGGCCTATACAGATATCCCTGGCCGCGGAAAATGAAACGCGGTCTGGATATGGTAATGCATCTGCCGGTGATTACGCCGGATATAGTTTTTGCGGTTGCACTTGTTATTGCATTCGGGGCGATTCGCGCGCTTACAGGCCTTTTTGAACTGGGCCTTGCTACGATGATTGTAGGCCATGTAACATTCCAGATTGCCTTTGTTGCCCTGGCTGTTTACAGCAGACTCGAACTGATTGGAACAGAGGTCGAGGAAGCCTCGTACGATCTCTACGCCGGCTACGGAAGGATGCTTCGCAAGGTTCTGCTGCCCATGCTTGGACCTGGTATTATGGCCGGTGCAATGCTTGCATTCACCCTGTCTCTTGACGACTTCGTAATCAGCTTTTTTACAGCAGGTCCGAAGTCAACAACCCTGCCGCTGTTTATTTACGCATCGGTACGACGCGGAGTTACACCGGAAATCCACGCACTTTCGACACTGGTTATGGCAATAACGGTTACCTCTGTAATGGTAATGCAGAAGGTTATCGGAGCGGAGAAAACAGCATCCATAGCTTTTTAGGATTGCTGCCGTATATAGAAAACAACAAATAAATAGGAGAATAGAATGAAAAAACTGATGCTTGCACTGGTAATGCTCGCGGTTGTAATGTCCCAGGTTTTTGCCGGAGGACAGTCTGAATCGGAAGCTCCGAAGGACAGCAAGGAACTTCACCTGTACATCTGGACCGAATACATGGATCCTGAAATCATCACTGATTTTGAAGAAATGTATGACTGCACAGTTGTAATCGACTATTACGAATCCAACGAGGAAATGCTCGCAAAACTGCAGGCAGGCGGTGTAAGCCAGTACGATCTGGTAGTTCCTTCCGACTACATAATGGTCAGCCTGATCGAACTGGGACTGCTTCAGCCGATGGATAAAAGCGTTGTAACAAACGTATCCAACTTAAGCGATAATTTCATAAGCCCGCCATTCGACGAAGGCAACGTCTATTCTGCAGCCTATCAGTGGGGTACCGTCGGAATGGTTTTTGATAAGACTTCGGTAAGCGATTACAGCAGCTGGGCTGCCATCTTTGAAAATCCGGATGACGTCCCCTTTGTTCTTATGGATTCTGAACGTGAACAGATTGGTATAGTCCTAGCCTACCTCGGCTATGATATAAACACCCTCGACAAGGATGAGCTGATGGAAGCCGCAGATGTGCTAATCAAGGCAAAAAAGAACCCCGGTTTTCAGGGATTTGAAGCCAACGTAGGCGGACGAAACAAACTGATGGCAGATACCGTAGAGATTGCAATGGCCTACAACGGTGACGGTATGATTGCTGTTGACGAAAGCCCTGATTTCGGATTTATTGTACCGAAGGAAGGAACGGTAATCTGGATGGACAGCCTCTGTATACCGGCCGAAGCTCCGAACCCGACTCTGGCAAACAAATTCATTCAGTTCATTCTTGATCCTGAAGTCGGAGCAAGACTGTCCAACTATATTTACTTTGCAACACCAAACGCCGCATCACTGCAGATGATCGATCCGGAAGCTCTTGAAAATCCTGCAATCTATCCTGATGAGGAAACACAGAAAAAACTGCAGTACATTCAGGATCTCGGAAAGAACAACCAGATCTATTCAGAACTCTGGCAGATGATTAAGACCCGGTAATAAATCTTAAAATCATTCTGATTTTAAAGGCTTATGATTGAAGTATATTCAGCTCCAATAGGCTGAATATACTTCCCCGTAATATTCGATTATTACAAAATGTTTTAAATAAAGACAGGAGATACAGTTACAAAATGAGCAGAGATAAACAGGCGGCTTTAGCAGAAGCCAAATGGATGAACTCCATCATTACAGGAAAAACAGCTTTAACCGACGAAATTAAAAAAGAGATCGTAACCAAGACAACGGAAAACTTCGCTGACTACATAAACAAGGGTTTTCTTGAACACAGAAAATCAGCGACTATAGCAGGTGATTATGCCCTTACCGAATGGACGGGACAGGGTTCCATTATAAAGGATGTAATGGGCAGGGAATTTATTGATGCCCTGGGAGGCTTTGGTCTCTACAGTCTCGGAATAGCCCATCCTGCTGTTGTTGCAAATGTAAAGGCGCAGCTTGAACGCTCTCCCCAGTACAGCCAGGAGATGCTGGATCCGGTACGGGCCCAGCTTGGACGTGTCCTTGCAAACCTTACCCCCGGTGATATTCAGTACGGCTTCTTTGCGAACAGCGGAACAGAGGCGGTTGAGGGTGCAATGAAGCTTGCAAAACTGTATACGGGAAAACCGGGCTTTATTTCAATGCTCAACAGTTTTCACGGTAAAACAGCCGGCTCACTCTCATTAATGGGAAAATCGGTATTCAGGGAACCCCTGCTTCCATTACTTGGTAATGTAGATTACGCTCCTTTCGGAGATGCAGATGCCGTTGAGATGGAACTGAAAAAAGCGGCGCAGGTTGGAAAAGGCATTGCTGCGGTTATCGCCGAACCCGTTCAGGGAGAAGCAGGAGCCATTGTACCGCCTGATGATTTCTGGCCGAAACTCAGAAAAATCTGCGACAAGTACGGAGTACTGCTTATTGCCGATGAAGTACAGACAGGCTTCGGCCGTGTAGGAGAAACATTCGCAGTCGATGTATGGGATACGGCACCCGACATCATGTGTTTCGGAAAGGCTCTCGGCGGCGGAGTCGTGGCCTGCAGCGGATTCTTTTCTACACCGGAAATCTGGTCCTGTATGGAACCGAACCCGTTCATGCATACAACAACAACCGGAGGCAACCCGATTGCCTGCGCTGCGGCACTTGCAGGAATCGAAGTAATGCTTGAGGAAGACACTCCCGCCCAGGCGGCAGAAAAGGGTGTTTACACCATTGATGCACTGAACAAGATGAAAGAAAAATATCCCTCAGTACTGAAAAACGTCAGAGGAAAGGGAATGCTCATAGGTATGGAATTCACCGACGGAGATGTAGGCTATCAGGTTGCAGCAGGTTTATTCAAAAGAAACGTGCTGACAAGCGGAACGCTGAACAACTCAAAGGTAATAAGAATCGAACCTGCATTGAATATTCCGATGAATCTTCTTGATGAGATTCTGAACAGGCTCGATGACACACTGAAAGAACTGGCTATATAAAACTGAGGGGTAAAGGATTAAAACGATGGTAAAAATTGCCGCTGTACAGATGAGCTGTTCAGAATCAGCTGAAGAAAACAGAAAAAAAGCCCTGCAGAAGATTAGAGAGGCTGCGGAGCAGGGAGCTCAGATAATTCTGCTGCCTGAACTTTTCGAGGGCCCGTACTTCTGCAAGACTCAGAAAGGCCGCGAATTCACGCGCGCCTTCAGCTGGGAGGAACATCCAGGCAGAGCTGATTTTGAGGCAATGGCCAGGAAAAAAAAAGTTGTTCTTCCGATCAGTTTTTTTGAAAAGGCCGGAAAGGCATATTTCAACTCCGTGGCTGTAATTGACGTAGACGGAAAGACCCTCGGCATCTACCGTAAAAATCATATTCCGCAGGGACCAGGCTACGAGGAGAAATTCTACTTCTCGCCGGGAGATCTGGGGCTGAAAGTCTGGCAGACAGCATACGCCAGGATAGGTGTTGGGATCTGCTGGGATCAATGGTTTCCGGAAGCCGCACGCGCGATGTCGCTTATGGGTGCGGAACTTCTTTTCTACCCCACTGCAATCGGCTCCGAACCTGAAACTCCGGGACTGGATTCATCAGACCACTGGCAGACAGTCCAGCGCGGTCATGCCGGAGCTAACATGGTTCCGCTTGCGGCGGCTAACAGAATAGGGACTGAAAGCCAGGACGGGGTAACGATGACATTTTATGGTTCATCCTTTATTGCCGGTGCCCGGGCCGAGTTCCAGGCAAGGGCTGACAAAACCGAAGAGACTATCCTCACCGCTTCCTTTGACTTGAAGCAGATTGAGCAGGACCGGGCGGAATGGGGGCTTCTGAGGGATCGCAGACCGGAAAATTACGGAAGGCTGATGAGCTACTGATATGTTTAAAACAGAGAAAACACTAAGACCCGCAGACGACGGCTTCAGAATGCCGGCTGAATGGGAACACCACAGCTGCTGCTGGATGGCCTGGCCGCATGATGAAATTGCATGGCGGGGACGGCATGCTGAAATTAAAGAAGTTATAGCCTCACTGGCGCAGACAATTTCAGTATACGAACCCGTGCGGATGCTTGTCCCTGAACAGTCTCTCGAAGAAGCCCGTAAAGTCTGCGGTGCAGGTATTGAGCTTATTGTCCAGGATCTGAATGATGCCTGGGCAAGGGACACTTTACCGAGCTTCCTTGTCGGCCCTGGAAAAAATCTTGCAGGTACCGACTGGAAATTTAACGGTTGGGGCGACATGGAATACTGCAACTGGGACAGGGATCAGCATCTTGCAGAAAGTCTGTGCAGGAAGCTGGAGATACCATGCTACAAGGCGCCGATCTTCAACGAGGGCGGCGCAGTCCATGTCGACGGGGAAGGAACCGTAATCTGTACCAGAAACACCCTGCTTAATGAGAACCGGAATTCCGGAAAAAACGAGGCCGAGGTTGCTGAAATTTTATGCAGATACCTCGGGGCTGAAAAGGTCATCTGGCTTGATGAAGGATATGATCAGGATGAGACCGGCGGCCATATAGATGTGATTACAGCATTTGCCGCCCCGGGAAAAATTATGCATCTTTCATGCGATGATCCCGCGGATCCTAACTATAGTATATTCCGTGAAAATATAAGAGTGCTTGAAAGCAGTACCGATGCTATGGGAAGAAGGCTTGAGGTGATAAGGATTCCACAGCCGCCGGCCCGGTTTGAAGGAGATCGCAGGCTTGCAATAAGCTACATGAATTTCTACTTTGCCAACGGTGCCGTGATTCTTCCTGTCTTCGGGGAAAACACTGATTCGGAGGTAATACAGATTTTTACCAGAGTATTTCCGGATCGGGAGATAGTTCCCTTTAAAAGGGCAGCTACAATATTCCACGGAGGCGGCGGTATTCACTGTGTAACCCAGCAGCAGCCGGCTTTATAGAAAGCCGGTTCTCAGCCTTCTTTCATACAGCGCGTGCAGTTACGTCCGGCTTTTTTGGCGGAATAGAGCGCTGTATCGGTTCTTTTTATCAGCTCTTCAGCACTCAGCTGCTTTATGCCTGCCGAACCGACGCCGAAACTTGCGGTAACAGAAACACCCTCAATTTCCTTTGCGAGTGACTCGAGTTTAATTCGCAGCTTTTCAGCTATCATGCAGGCTTGCTTCAAATCCTGCTCGGGTAGGACGACTGCAATCTCTTCACCGCCGTATCTGCATGCGACATCGGTTGAGCGGACATTTTCCCTGATTATGGTACCTACAGTTCTTAATACCGAGTCACCTTTCTGGTGACCGTACTGATCATTGAATTTTTTGAAATGATCAATATCAACCATAATCAGTGACATATCACGTCTGTATCGGTTTGCTCTTTTCAGCTCCTGTGCAAGGATTTTATCAAAATATCTTCTATTAAAAAGTCCGGTCAGCTCATCCCTGAATGCCATAACCATCAGATTTTTCCTGCTATTTGAAAGTTTCTGTTTGATCATATTCAATTTCTGCTGTAAAAGCGGATCGCTTACCTCTGATATCAGCTCTTCGAGTTCTCCGTTAATTGTATGGGCATTGAAAGTATCCCTGCCTGAACTTGAAGATGCCGATGCCTCGACACCCTTTTCAAACTCCTGCTTAACCCAGAAAGTGAATACAGCCTTCCCGAAGGTCAGCTTGTCCAGACTGTTAAGAACCGCTTTTTTTACCTTTTTATCATTTACGAATGTTCCATTCGTACTTTCCAGATCTGTGAGGTAAAAGTTTCCATTTATAAACTCGAGTTTTGCGTGATTTCGTGAGACATTGCTGTCAGAAAGAAGAATATTGCTTGAAGGAGAACGCCCAATCGTGTACATCTGACCGGGAAAGATCTGAATCTCGGGGGCATTATTCTCAGGTTCAAGGAAAAACAGATAATAAGTCTTTCGCATATCCACCTAATTATAGACCTTTTGAACCAGCTTTGCCGGTGAAATCGATAAAAGCTGTTGAATATTTCAGTACATTTTCTGGACAGGCGTCGACACAGTGACAGCAGCCTACACAGGAAAGGCTTTTCACAGGTTTTGCTTCGAACGCATTTTCACGGATGCTGATACCCATGGGACAGGCACTGTCGCAGCGGCCGCATTTGGTGCACCCGGATTGCGCTGATATTTTCTGTCCGCCTGCCTTAGCAAGTAGCGACAGAAAGGTACCCAGAGGGCAGTATCTGCAGTAACCTCTGCCGCTGTAAACAAGCCAGAAAAACATGGCGGCAAAAAGCTCTATCAAAAGATACTTAAAGGTTTCAGTCTTTCCGGCCACGGAAGCTGTTGATGCATTACCGGGATGTAAAATCTCAATAATCCAAAAAATGCAGAAGAGCAGCGAAAGCAGCAGTAGCAGTACCCGCAATATTCTTAATCCCCGCTCCATTGCTGTGCTGTACATTTTACCCGGCTTTCTTTTTTTTCCGAATACAGGAAAAACCGGAGCAAAAACTTCAGCTACAAAGCCGTTGAACATGCATATAAAACTGCATTGCACCCTCCTCCCGAATAAGAGAGTTGCTGCAAAAAGAAGCAGAGTATAGGCCGCGGAAAAAACGAGGACCGGAATCAGTGATGAGACACCCCAGTGGCTGAGAAAATTCTGCCTGAATGCTGAACTTTCCGCCAGCATCTGGAGCGGATATGAAGACCAGGGAACAGGCATGCTGAAAAAGTACAGTTCATCCGTTCCGACAATAAGCGGACCGGCGACATGAAGCAGCACAGCAGATACTGTAATTGCAGCAAGATTCTGCCGCCTCATTCTGCTGTTCCGCTCCCTGCGCAGAAGCCGCAGACTAAGATAGGCCGAGATTATGAGCATTACAGTTTTAAACTGATTCTCGTAGATATGCCATATCCGAGCAATCAGCCCGGAGACCTCATTACTGCTTCCCGGAGCCATACCGAAATTAAGACCGGCAATCACTATACAGAGAAAAATATAGCCAAGCAGTATAAATTTTAAAAGCCTATATTCGATCTTTTTCATCAAGTACAGATTCAGTATTAAGAAACATATCAAAAATAAGCAGATTCCAGGTAAACGAGAACATACCGCTGTCAAAGTTATACAGAACACCCATAGTAAAGATCCTGTCCCGGTAGCCGTTGTAATCATTGCCTATAGCCAGAGGTGACAGCCTGAATGCCGCAAAACGGTTATGTTCAACTCCGGAATCTGTAAAACGAAGTCCGTAGATAAAATCAAGATCTGCATACATATTGAAGTATGTTATGTGGCGCCCGCCGAGAATTCCGGCAGAGAGGCCTGCTCCCATCATGATTCTTTCAAGAGGAACCGGGGCTGCCTCTGCAATTGCAAAGATCTGGGCTTCGAGCCGGTCGTTCAGACCGAAGTTAATTCCGGCATATGGATAAACCCCTCCGGAAACCGCATCATCTTCAGAAATAAAAGACCATGGCCCGTAGGTCAGGCTTATATCCTGAGCTGCGGCAGGAAAAGCGAATGATAAACAGAATATAATTAAAAGCAGTATTCTCTTCATAACTTACCTAAAACAGGAACAACCTGAAATCAAAGATTTTTATTCCGAAAGCAACTCCGCTGAACGCGGTGTCCGTTACGACATCAAGAGCCAGTATGCTGTAGCGGCCTGATCCGGTTTTCAGCCTGAAAGGAGAAACTCCGAGATTCAGAAGCAGCTGATCAGGATTGCTTACCGGGAACATTATCCCGCCGCTGATTAAAGGAGCCCAGCGGTTTTCAAGATCAATAAAGTTCTTGAATATATGTTTTTTCAGAGCAAAAAGCTCCAGTGATATTTCAGCTTTATAAACGGAATCTGCGAACATAGTTGAACTGACAGGAAGAAGAAACCCGGTGTTCAGTGCCGGAGTTAGAAAATCAAAACTCCAGGGTTCCAGAAAAAGCTCAATGCCCACATATTCCGAGTCCTCGAAACTGAATCCCTCAGTAAAACCTTCTGATGATATCTGAAAGCCTGCAGTCCACCCGCTTGTTTCACCGAAGCCGGCAGCTGCCGAAACAAAAAGGAGAACTGCTGCAATTAAAATAATAAACCTGTTTCTCATATTATCCCCAGAACTGCATCAGAATATAATTGAGCAGATATTTCATCCCCTGATAGTTTTCCGCCTCTTCGAGGTAGACCTGTCTGCAGTTGAGCATAAGCTGGTCAAGATTATCGGAGACGGTTTCAACAAGGACAGGATCATCAGAGATGACCGAAAGCTCTCTCGATAGAGACTGTGATCTGAAGTTATAGTTTGCCGACCCGATTGAAGCGTATCTGCCGTCGGCCAGAATCAGCTTGTAATGCAGCAAAGCTTTGTAGGGTGAGTTAAAAAGATAAACATTGGCCCCGGTTTCAAGCAGAGTTTTAATGGAATATAATGCGGCCTTTTCAAATCTCTCACCGATCTGGTTTTCGGATATTATAAAATTTACCTTTACACCCCGATCGACGGCAAATTTTATCTTATCCAGAAGTGAGGGTGTAACATAGGTATAGCACTGAACCAGCCAGAGTTCATCTTCTGCATATGTGAAAAGCCCGTCAAACATGGCGGTCACCGTTGAAGCATCGCCGCGGTCCTGATTAAACACCCATACAGGTTCACCTTTTTCAGGCGCCCTTATTCTGAAATCTTCCTTATTTAGCTTTGTGACCGAGTAGCGGTTCCAGCTTGTGAAAAAAGCATCCTGCATCATCGATACATACTCCGCTGAAGCAATTTCTACCATTGTATCAATGCAGCCGCCATCTTCAGGAAAACTGAGGCTGTCATAGTCGATGTTCTGGCCGCCCTCAACAACAGCCTTTCCGTCTACTATCCAGAATTTACGGTGGTCTCTGTCGAAGAGCCCCAGAAAAGTAGGAACACGTCTTCCCCGGATAGGGCTGTATTCTGTGTAGGGAATACCGAGTTCCCGGACATAGGGAATAGCTGCGCGTATGACCTCCGTCGACCTTGGATAGGTCCTGTAGGAGGACGCGCTGTCAAATATACAGTAAACCCGTACGCCTTCATCCATTTTACGCTTGAGGGCGCGGAATATCTCACGGCAGTGCTCATGCTCGGTTGTCAGAAAGGAATTTATCAGAATATAGTCTTCTGCCGATTCTATCAGTTCCAGACTCCGTTCGTACCACTGTCTTCCGTCAAAATAAATTCCCCGGCTTTCGGCCTCAAAAACAGGGATTTCTTCGGCTGCAAAAAATTCCTGTGCGGAATCATAATCATCAGATATTCCCGAAAGTTTTGCATAACTGGCGCAGCCTGATACCGCGAGAACAATAGTTATTATAGAAAAAATTTGTCTTCTGATTTTCATAGATAATGAGAGGTATTTTATCAGAAAAGCCGGGGCTTCGCCATAAAAATCGTTTAATGTGATGAAACTGAAGCTGTTTTATGTTATCTATAGAAACGTGACAAAGTACCTGAAACCTCCAGTCAGCCTGCAGTTCATTTTAACAGCATTATTCGTCCTGATTTTTTCCGGCTGCGCAAGCATTCTCACAGTAAAAGAATCAACTGTTTACGCTGATGAGTTAGCAGAAGAATCAGAGGTAATTCGAATAGTCTTTGTATCTGATCTCCACATCAGCCGCCTGCTTCCTGAAGGGTATTTCACCGGGGCCGTGGAAAAGATTCTGGCGCTCGAGCCGGATATTGTACTTCTGGGCGGTGACTATATTGACGGACATACTGAGGATTTTGACGCTGCGCTTGAAAAGCTGGCTCCTCTTGCTGCATTAAAAAACGCTGTAGTGATGGGAAATCACGATAATTTTGTTTCCCCCTATAATGTCCGGGACAAACTTGAATCTATGGGGTTTCAGGTACTGGACAACAGTACGGTACAGTTTCAAATAGACGGACAGAAATTAACGGTTGCAGGGCTGGCGGATTATTACACTGATTTTCCGGGAATACAGCTGACCTTAAGTGATGTTGAAAAAGATGATCTATGCATTCTGCTTTCTCATTCGCCTGAAATGTATTCGATAATAAGGAATGACAAACGGGTTGACCTGATGCTTTCCGGGCATACACACGGCGGGCAGATAACCTTCCTTGGATGGTATGCACCAGTACTGCCGCTGCAGAACCGGCAATACTGGAGGGGCTGCTATTTCAGCGATATCAACCGGCTGATTGTCTCGAACGGAGTCGGTGTATCAAGTATGCCGGTAAGATTCTTCGCGGATCCGCATATTGAACTAATAAGACTTAAAAAAAGCCCGAAATAATTTGTGTTCAGCCCCCTTCAGGATATATGATTGGAGATAACGGCATTCATCATTGTCAGAAGGAGTTACGATGAATAAATATAATGTAGGTGTAATCGGTGTTGGAGATATTAGTGATAAGTATATCAACAACCTTAAACAGTATGACATAGTAAATGTTCTTGCCTGTGCGGCCAGGAGCAAAGAGAAGGCTGAGAAAAGAGCAGCAGAACTTGGCATCCCCAGAGCCTACGGCTCGGCCGCTGAGCTGATAAATGATGTAGATATTGATATAGTTTTAAATCTTACAGTCCCCGGAGCTCACAGCGGGATAAATAATGCTGCGCTGAAGGCCGGCAAACATGTCTACAGCGAAAAGCCTCTTGGAACCGACCTTGAAAGTGCAAGGGAAACCATGCGGCTGGCGGAGGAAAAGGGCTTGTACATTGGATGTGCACCTGATACCTTTCTTGGAGCAAGACTTCAGACCTGCCGTGAAATAATTGATCAGGGGAAAATCGGCGATATCATCGGGGCGGGAGCCTACTGCCTCTATCATGGTATTGACACCTTCCACAACAGCCCCTTTTTCTATTTCAAAGAAGGTGCAGGCCCGCTTCTTGATATGGGCCCGTATTATCTTACAGCATTGTTTTCACTGATGGGGCCTGTAAAACGCTGCAGTGCAATGGCAAAAAAATCATTTAATCGCAGAGAGGTTCTCGGAGGTCCCTACAAGGGAGAGATCCTTGATGTAGAAGTTGATACTCATATTCTTGGAAATCTTGAATTTGCAAGCGGTGCAATAGCGTCTGTAATCACCAGCTTTGATGTCTGGGACTCTGAAATGCCGCGAATCGAGATTTACGGTACTAAGGGAACCATCTGCATGAAGGATCCGGATCCTCTTGACGGACCCAACATCTTCGGTGGTGAGGTTCTCCTGAAAACACAGAAGGAATACCGTTGGTTCGGTTTTCCGCGTGATGAAAAACCCGAACCTTGGATTAAAGTGCCGGTAAACAAACCCTTCAGCTCTACATCGCATGCAAAAAACAGCCGGGGTATCGGCCTTGTAGATATGGCTTACGCAATCAGGGACAAGCGATCCCCAAGAGCAAGCGGAAAGATGGCCTTTCACGCCCTTGAAGTAATGATTAAGATGCTTGAATCAGCCAAAACCCATGAGTTCTATGAAATGGAAAGCAGTTTTGAGCTCCCTGTCCCGCTTCCTGAGGATTTTACTGCCTGAATACAGGGTCCGGATTTTTCTTAAGCGGATTGGTTCTCACAGCCATTGAAAACAGATAGGGATAATTCCTCTGTATGTTTTCCATATAACGCAGCCATTCCTTTACCAGCAGTTTATAGGCTCTCATTATATCAATATCAAGATGCCTGAGATCGCTCTCCGGAAGAAAATAAAAATCATCACGTGCAGCAAGTTCCTCCGAAAGATGAAATACCGCAAGAACCATATCCGTAAAGGTTTCATGCTCAATCAGATTAGGATTACCAAGAAGCGAAAGCAGGAATTCCCTCCTTGAATTAAGAAGCTCCCTTATCTCAAGAAGCGTATCCGGAGTAATCTGCAGATCACCTTCGAGTTTCTCAACCCGCTTCAAAGCTGTTTCATACTCTTTCTTTTTCCATTGCGGTGCAACTATAAGCTCACTGCTGATCTCGTCAGCGTCCTGATCCATAGCTACAATCAAGGTCAGAAGCTCAGTCCCTCCCTCACTGAAAAAGAGGCCGACAGCCATGTTCATCTTCTCAAGCATATTCTTTTTCTGTACGGATTCTATTATCCTGTGAAAAAACAGGCTTACTATAAGTACTTCAATCGGCAGAAAAGCGATATCATGAATGGTATAGATCATTATGTGATGCAGATCTCTGAAAATCAGAAGATGGATGGCAAACATGCATACCGATGACGCAATAAGCGCTGAGCTCATTATAATCAATGTTTTTCTATTCATGCCGCATCGTATATTCTAATAATATTTTTATCAATGATTTCCTTTTATTTATTGTAGTCGGATATGGTTTTATGCTTTAATTGAGAGGTAATAAAATTAAGAATTAAATTAAAACAAAGGAAATCATATGACAATTACCGAAGCAGTAAGAGCACGAAAAAGTACCAGAGCTTATATTGAGAAAACAGTTCCTGAGGATATTATCAACCAGGTTCTTGAAGCAGGACAGTGGGGTCCGGTAGCCGGTGACTTTCATATTTCAGCAATTACAAATCCACAGCTGCTTGAGAAGATAAATAACCTCACACATGAAAAAATGGTAAAATCCGAAAGAGAATTCCTCAGACAGAGGGCGGCACTCCCCGGTTACCAGCCGCTGTACAGTGCACCAGTACTGATACTTCTTTCAGGACCGCAGGAGGCACCCTACACTGCAGTAAATACAGCATTATCTGCAGAGAACATGCTGCTTGAGGCTACAGGTCTTGGTCTGGGTTCATGCTTTCTTGCATCTCCGTCCATGATTTTAAACAGTCCTGAAAATGCAGAGCTCAAAAAAGAAGCCGGGATTCCCGAAAACAACAGGGTTATCTGTGCAGTAATTATAGGCTACCCTGCAGCGGAAAATAAATTTATGCTTGGTGAAAGAAAGAAAAAAGGAACTGTAGCTTTAATCAGCTAAGGAATTTGACAGAAACTTACTTTTAGGTGAATAATAAATTAATGAAACTGCTCGTTTTTATTCTGAACAAGGAAGAACTGCTCGAAGAGGTGCTTGAAGCCTATGTGGAGGCTGGTATTGACGGAGCAACAATGTTTGACTCAGAGGGAATGGGCAGGTTCCTTGCCTATGAGGTTCCTCTCTTTGCCGGATTCAAGGAATTCATGAAAGGCAATAAACCCTATAACAAAACCATCATTTCTGTAGTTACCGATGATGAAGTTATAAAACGTGTCAGAGTGCTGATTGATGAGGTTGTCGGAGGCCTTAAAAACCCCGGAACCGGAATAATGTTTACGCTGCCTATAGACTGGGCTGCAGGGTTGATAGAATTCGATGAGGAGTCCTGAATATGATTAAAATATATCCGCTGATATCTCCTGACTGTATTTTCATTAACCCTCCTGCTAAGTCGAAAGAGGAACTGCTCAGGCTTATGACGGACAGACTTGCTGATTTTCTTAAAATCGAAGATAACAAGGCACTGTTTTCAGAGGTTCTGGCCCGTGAGGATATCTCGGTTACTGCCATAGGTTCAGGCTGTGCGGTTCCGCATGCTCTGACAGAGAGTACAGAAAAAACTGCGATGGCGGCGGCTGTAATACCCGGAGGAATAGATTTTTCATCTACTGACGGAGAACCGGTTACAATCGTACTAATGATGATCGGACCAAAATCCGGGGTTAGAACTCATCTGAAACTTCTGTCTAAAACGGCGAGACTGCTTCATAACGAAGATTTTAGAAACAGTCTGATTTCCTCCGGGTCACCTCAGCAACTTTTATCGGTTTTCATTGCTGAAGAAGGATAAATACCGGTGAATGATAAAAGCAGACTGAGTTCTGAATCAGCTTCACGCCTCTGGAAGCTGATTCGTTTCTTACTTACTACCTCCGCACTTTTCGCGGTCTGGCTGCTGTTCTCCTTCACATGGAATATTTATTCAATTATTGCAGGACTGGCCGGGTCGATTCTCATTTCATGGCTAACCTATGGAGTATTTATAGCTGAACACGAGGTATCAAGAAGCCTTTTTTTCCTGAGTCCTTTCAGGCTTGCAATATTTCTTTTCTACATTATATACGCTATGTATGCATCGAGTTTGAAAATGCTTCCTGCTGTATTCTCGGGAAAAATTTCACCTAAGATAGTTCACTTTAAAACTAGACTCCGTTCGGATCTTGCCAGAATGATACTCTCCAATTCAATAACCTTTACTCCCGGAACAATCACACTTGATTTAAACGACGACCATCTCACAGTTCACTGGATGTTCTGCAACACCCACCACTCAAAGGTAGCCGGAGATGCAGTTAAGGGCCGTATGGAAACAATGCTTAACCGGGTTTGGAGGTAAGCTGTCATGCGTATGCTCATGCTTGAGTGGATGAAGTGGTTCCTGCTTTTATGCGCTCTGATCTGCATCATCCGGATGATTTCCGGCCCGACCTCATCAGACAGACTGGTAGCCCTTAATATTCTGTCAGGCGTTGTACTGGCTTTTCTTGTAACAAGAGGTGTAAGCGAAGGAAGGGCCCTCTATCTTGATGTGGCCCTTGTCTATGATATATTCGGATTTCTGGGATTCCTTGCCATAGCACGCTTTCTGAAGGATAAATTCTCAGGCGACGGAGATGGTAGCTGATGAGACTTGCTCTTGACATCATTGCAGCAGCGGCATTTCTAAGTGCCGTCATATTCGGAACAGCAGGACTTATCGGACTGTTCCGTTTTAAAGATCCCTACCAGAGACTGCAGGCAGGTTCGCTCTGCGGCACAACTGCAGTATTTTCAATCATGATAGGAGCGCTCGCCCTATCACCGGGTTGGGCGATTGCCGCAAGAGTTCTGATAATAGCCGCTTTTTTCATGGTCTCCTCACCAACCAGCTCACATATAGTGGCAAGATTTATCTGGAACTCCGGTGTTTCCGGCCAAAAGCCTCCCAAAAGCAAAGGCAGGGAAAATGGTTAGAATAATGATACTTATGCTTATCATTCTGGCAGTATATACCCTGACAAGCCGGAATCTCCTGCATGGTATACTTGCACTTTCCGCCTTCAGTCTGATCTCAGCCATGCTTTTCTATCTTTTAAAAGCGCCTGATGTTGCAATTACAGAGGCGGCAGTTGGAGCAGGGATTTCAACCATCATCTTTGTCTGGGCCATAAAGGTCACTGATAAATGGGATAAAAGCTGATGAAATTTATTTTGAAATCTTTTTTAAGGATATTTCAGATTCTGCTTCCGGTATTATTAGTGACTGCTGTCCTGCTGCCGGTTTTTATGGAGAACTCAAGATGGCCGGCAAAAATCAGAGACTATCTTGAGCAGAGCGGACATGAAGAAACCGGTGCAGTAAACATTGTGAGCTCAATATATCTTGGATACAGAGCATATGACACCCTCGGGGAGACAATTGTCCTTCTGGTTGCAATCAGCGGTACCATAGGGATGATTGCCTATACCGGTAAAAACATCGCTCCGGAGTACTGCAGCGAAGACTCTGCAAACAGGGCTGCTGCAGCCGGGAAAAATCCGGTTTTTCTAACCCGTAAACGTACTGTACTTATGGAAGTTGTAACAGGAAAACTGGGACCGATAGTTCTGATTTTCGGTCTTTATGTAATACTCTTCGGGCACATGTCGCCGGGCGGAGGCTTTCAGGGCGGAGTTGTAATTGCATCCGGAATAATATTTATAACACTGGGGACAAGAGGCAATTACAGCAATGTGCTGGCAAGAGCCGATATCCTGAACCGGATAGAAGCCCTTTCTTTTCTTTTATTTGTAATAGCCTCCGGCGCCGGTATTATCACAGGGATCGGATTTTTTGCAAATCCTTTCAGAGGCACTGAGATTCCGCAGGTGGGTTTTATTATACTGCTGAATGCGGTAATAGGCCTTAAGGTAGGTTCCGGACTTGCCTACATGAGCGTTGCCATGATGGGAGATTTTGAAGCATGTTAGACCGTATCCTGCTGCTGGTTCTCTTTCTTACAGGATTTTACGGAGTTGTAGGAAAGAAAAATATCATTAAGAAGATATTCGGACTATGCATACTTAACAGCACAATAGTAATCCTTTTTGTTAAGGAAGGAGCGATAATTGGTGATAATGCTCCTATATTGACAGACGGTGTAAAATCAATCGTTGATCCGGTCCCTCAGGCCCTTATGCTAACAGCAATAGTAATCGGTGTCTGTGTTACAGCTCTTGCACTCTCCATAGCCTACCGGCTTTATAATTCAACCGGGACCTTCGATATCGATGAAATACGCAGAAAGATAAACAGGGACTCAAAATGAAGGGTTCTGATATTATTTTCCTGCCTGTTCTGCTGCCTCTCTTAGGGGCGGCAGTGGTCTTCTGCTCTAAAGCCTTTTTTAAAAACCGGCTGCAGAAAATTCTCGAATATATGGGAGCAGCAATAGGACTGCTGCTTCCCTGGCTGGTACTGTTTTCAATACTGCCCTGGCTGCTGCAGGGAAAGATTTATTCCGGAATAATCGGAGACTGGCATTCCGGTGTCGGAATATCCTACAAATTTGACGGTCTGGCATGGCTTGTAATATTTCTAGGATTTTCAGTTGCGATGCCTGCCTGGCTCTATTCAACAGGAGCCGGTCCCAGAGGCCCTAAATTCACAGCAATATTTCTGATTCAGACAGCGGCCCTGACAGCAACGGCTATAACAGCAGATATGTTCAACCTTTTTGTATGTCTGGAAGTTATGGGAATAGCTTCGTACACACTGGTTACATTTTCAGAAAAAAAGGGAGCCTACCTTGCAGCATTTTCCTATTTGATGGTCAGCGCCACCGCTATGATATTCTTTCTGGCAGGACTTTACGGATTCTACCGGCTGACAGGTTCCCTCTCCTATGAAGGTATTGCAGCCGGCCTTTCAGTCCTTGAAAACAACGGAGGAACAACAGCGGCTATCTCTCTGGCCCTGGTTGTTGCAGCCGTAGCCCTCAGGGTTGCAGTCCTGCCTCTCTACGGCTGGCTGCCTGATGCCCACGCAATGGCCCCGCACGCAGTTTCTGCAGTTCTGTCGGGAGTACTAATAAAAACTCCGCTTTTTGCACTTTCAAGAATTCTGCTTATACTCCCCTTTGGAGCAGCAGCCGGTCAACTGCTTGGTTACGCCGGCGGAATCACAGCCCTTGCGGCGGTCATCATCGCACTTTCACAGAAAGATGCGAAACGTCTGCTTGCATATCATTCCATCAGTCAGATCGGCTATATAGTCTGTGCCTGGGGAGCCGCTGTGAGCATAGGTCTTCACAGTCAGGCAGGCCTGATCCTCATGACAGCAGCCTTTCTGCATGCCATGTATCACGCTATGTTCAAAGGCGCTCTCTTTCTTACTGTAGGAAGTCTGACTGATCTTGCCGGAGAGAGGGATGTATATAAACTAAGAAACGGTGCATCTCTTCTGCGAAAAGCGGGAGAACGTCTGCCGCTTACTGCAATTGCCTTTTTTCTTGCCGCCATGGCAATTTCCGCCATTCCGCCTTTAAACGGATTCGCCAGCAAATCGGCCCTCCTGTACGGCCTGAAAGGAAGATGGGAATACACGATCCTGACTATTGCCAGTGTAGGAACAGTTGCTTCATTTATCAAGCTTTCAAGAATATTTCTCCCCTCCGGCCGGAGGGAAAAAGTTAATAAGATTGAGCCTTTGGATAAGCGGGTCAGTCCTGCTGCTGAAATTGCACAGCTTTTTCTTTCACTCCTCTGCCTTGCAGCCGGAATTGCGGCACCCCGGCTGTCAGTTCTGGCCGGGCACCTGCTGAATCCTGCAGGGATTGATGCCAAGGTAAAAGTCATCCCGCCTGCACTATATTCTGCAGACAGCCTGATAAAAACAGGAATAATAATTATATGCGGATTAATAATATATCTGCTGTTTAAAACAATACCGGGGAAATCAGTACTCAGAATCATCAGAGAACGTCCACGCAGCTACAGCGGTCTTTTCATCTCATTTTCAATCGGTCTTGCCGTCATGGCAGGATGGCTTTTTGTGCTTGCGGTCTGAAATTTTCTTTATTAAAATAAAGAAAATCGTATGCGGAGGCACAAATTGAATAAAAAGAGATTTATAGCAGTGCTGCTGATACTTATATCAGTAATTCTAATTTCATGTGAAGAGGAACAGGATCTGGAATATCCGATTCTGACAACACTTCACAGCAGTGATCTGGAAACAGGTGCAAGACTCTCAAGAGCTGCAGCACCGCCCGATCCGCCGGTTCTGACAAATATCAGCGGCCAGATGAATGCGGTACTGTTTCCGGTTGACGGAGAACCCTACGCTTATACCGTTTTCACGGCAAATGAAGAACGCGGGCCGGTAGCCATGGAAGGCTGTCTGTTTGAGAAGTTTGATCTGAGTGTACCGGTGGAATGGTCGCATAATGCCGGAGATCTTCAGGGGAGCGGCGGAGATTCAAGCGCTATCGCCCTGTACGGAAAATACTATGATTTCACCTTTACCTATGACTCAACCGAATACACAGTTAGAGTATCCGGCGGGAATGTTGCGCCATACCAGAAAGGCGATCTGCTTATAAAAGACGGCGGTGTATTCAAATGGTATGACACCGATTCTACATCACTTGTTGCAGAAACAGAAACAAGGCCAAGCAATGTTCAGCAGCTTGCAGATGCAAGAGATAAGGATTTTCTCGGTGACATGATTCTTATTCCAATTTCCATATCAATCGCAAATGAAGACGGCACTACTTCAGTTTTTGTTGATGAAACAATAAGTGAAGTGGACATCGATATCGATTTGAGTTCATTTACTGTAGAGGTAGGAAGCACAGCTACAATAGAATCGATTATTCAGAACTTTGATGTTGATTTCTTTCTCGATGCAAATCAGGGAGCAAGCGCAACGGCAAAGGTGGCTTTTGAGAACGATAATGTTCTTAGTGATGATGACGATGATGAGGACGGGGAATAGTCGTCCCCGGATCGGTTCTCATACGCAAAACTAAATAATATGGGGGCTGAAACGCCCCCTGATAAAAACCCGTTATAAGAGGCAATTTCAAAACTAAGAAAGTTTTGAAATTGCTACCTTAATGTAAATGAAGAAAATTTTACAATTTGTTATTATATAATAATTTACATAATTATGTAAAATTTTGCTTCAAAGCTTCTTGCTAAACTAACCGAGTTTTGCAAGAAGCTCATAACACAATTAAATTTTAACCTTCAATAGGTATCGGCAAGGACTCTTAGAAAGGGATATCCGCTGTTGATGCTGCTGCTTATTTCCCAGGTGTTAGTGAAATCCCAGCTGCTGTGATAATTTTGTGAATCCTGCATTTGTACTGTAGAAAGTATGGAGCCTGTAAAGGAGCCGCTACTTTCTGCAATCAAAGATAAACTGCTGTTGACTGTACTATCGGCATAACAATAGTTTATTGCAGCGCTGCTGAGGTTTTGTCCCGCCAGGGCCCCTGCATTGCCGGAGCCGGAGACCGCTCCAGCAGCATAGCTGTTGGTCACGGTCCCGCTGCTGTTGTTGGTTCCCGCCAGGCCGCCGACATGGAATGAACCGGATACAGCCCCTGTTGCGTAGCAATCCGCCACTGAACCGCCGCTGTTTTCTCCTATGAAACCGCCGGCATAGTTGCCTGAGATCGAGACAGGCCCTGCAGCATAACTTTCCGTCACCGTACCGCCGTTGTTTTCTCCGAGCAGTCCCCCTGCATAGTCGGCTGAGCCTGAAACCTCCCCCGTGGCACAGCAGCTGTTTACTGTGCCGCCGTTGTTTTCTCCAGCCAGCCCCCCTATGAAATATCCGGTTCCCGAGACAGCTGCTTCGGCATAGCTGTCGGTTACCGTGCTTTCGTTCTTCCCCATCAAACCGCCGACATGCTGAGGTCCTGAAACCGTCCCTACAGCATGGCTGCCGCTTACCGGACCATTGTTATATCCCACCAGGCCGCCTATATTACTTCCTGTACCTGAAATACTGCCGGCCGCAGAACTACCGGTTATTAAACCGGTATTCGAGCCCGCAAGTCCGCCTACAGCGCCCGTACCCGATACATCGCCGTCTGCAACCAGACAATTGTTTATGGTACCTCCGTCATTCCTTCCCGCCAGAGCTCCCGCATGACCGGTGCCGGTAACTGAGGCATCTTCCAGGCAGACATTGCTCAATGTACCGGATGTGTAGCCGAAAAGCCCCTGGTAGTATTCCAAAGAATTGATTGTCAGGTTGGAGATGGTGCGGCCGCCGCCGTCAAAGGTGCCGGTGAAAGGAGATGTATCATCACCGACTGGAGTCCAGCTCACGCCGTCAAGGTTCACATCGACAGCTAAAATATAGTAGCCGCCTGTTCCGTTTGTCACGTCATTTCCAAGCAGAGTATTCAACACAGCTCCGTCGCTGTCGGTAATAAACGAGCTTACCCTTGTAAAGGAAGCCGGTATATACATATTGAACGATATACCGGAAGATTTATTACCCTCGGCATCCACGGTTTTCAGGCTTATTGTATAGGAAGTCTCACTGCTAAGTCCGGTAAGGGTTGCACTTTCGATGCCTTCACTTACTGTAACTGTGCTTACATCTGCAGGCGATGCGGAAATCTCAACGTGGTCAAAATCACTGTCCGGCGAATCGCTCCAGTCCATTATGGCAACCCCTTCGCCGATATGCGATATTGAAAAATCCGAAACTTCGGCCGGGGGTACGGGATCAGAAAACGAGGCATATAAGCAGGTATCCGCTTCAATATCAAAGCTATAAGGGTTTTCGGACGAAACGAGATTACCGCCCTGTTCAGCATCGTACCAGCCGGCAAAGACACTGCCTGAATCAGCCACGGCAGCAGCAGTTACCCCCTCCCCGACGGAATATATTCCGTTCACCGATGTAGCTGCTTCGTCAAGATCGCCGCTACCGGCGCAGCCATGATACAGACCTATATACAGGTATAGCTCCCCCTCTACCCCCGGATTATCGGGGCTGCATCCGAAAAACAAGCCTGAAATCAGCAAAACAATTATAATAAACATTGAAGTAACTTTTATCTTTTTCATAATTTCTCCGTAATACATAATCGAAACCAATCAATAGGAAGCAGCCAGCTCTCTTAAATATGGATAACCGCTGTTAACACTGCTGCTGATCGCCCAAGTATTTACAAAATCCCAACTGCTGCCGTAAAATCCCGAAGACTGCATCTGAGCTGTCGAAAGCATGGAACCTGTATATGTAGCAGTTGTGCTATTCAGTCCAATTAAAGGGAAACCGCTGTTTACCGTTTCATTAGCATATGAATAATTTACTGTGGAATAGTTCTTTCCTACCAGGCCTCCTGATGTGTAATTTCCAGAGGCAGCTCCTGTGGCGTAGCAATTGGTTATTGTACCGTTATCGTAATTCTGTCCCACCAAGCCTCCTCCATAGGTAGAGCCTGAAACTGTTCCTGATGCATGGCTGCGGATTACCTGCCCATTATTGTGCCCCACCAAGCCGCCTGCATACTGGCTAGTACATAAGCCTGATGCTATAGAAACGGCCCCTGTAGCATAGCAGTTGGCTACAGTGCCGCCGGTATTCCTTCCCATCAGACCGCCTATGCAAATGCAGTCACCAGTGCTTAAGACATCTCCAGAGGCATGGCAGTTGCTTACTGTACCGCCGTTGTTTTCTCCCGTTAAGCCACCTATGTAGGCATAGGTCCCCGAGACTGCAGCTTCAGCATAGCTGCCGGTTACTGTATTATCGTTCTTTCCTATCAAGCCGCCTATATGCTGAGGGCCAGAGACCGTTCCTGCAGCATGGCTGCCGATTACAGGGCCATTATTGTATCCCACAAGACCGCCCACATTACTCGTAGTACCTGAGATATTGCCTATGGTATAGCTTTCGGTTATTGTGCCGGTGTTCGATCCCGCAAGACCGCCTACACTGCTCGTACCCGAAACGTCGCCTACTGCACTGCAGTTGCTAATAAAGCCGTCGACACTCCTACCCACCAGACCTCCCGCATGGCCGGTACCTGTAACGGATACATTTTCAAGAAGGACATTCAGCAATGTACCGGAGGAATATCCGAATAGGCCCTGGTAGTAATCAGAAGAGCTGAGTGTCAGATTGGAAATTGTATGGCCGCCTCCGTCAAAAATGCCGGTAAAAGGGGTTGAATCGCTACCAACCGGTGTCCAGCTAATGCCATCAAGATCTATATCAACCAACAGTATATAGTACCCCGAAAGATCCGATGCGAGAGTGCTGTTCAACGCAGCCCCGTTACTGTCAGTGATAATGGTTATTGCTGTAAAACTCTCCGGCATATCCACGTTGATCGTTGTAAAGTAAGCAGGTATACCCACAGTAACAGCAATGCCAGTAGAGGTATCACCCGCTGTATCCACGGCTTTCAGGGTTATGGTGTAGGTGGTTTCACTGTTAAGCCCGGTAAGTGTTCCGCTTTCTATACCTCTGCGTACTGTGACAGAGCTTATGTCGGCAGGCGATACGGAAATCTCAACATGGTCAAAATCACTGTCCGCCGGATCAGTCCAGTCCATAATAGCAACGCCTCCGCCGATATGCGAGATGGAAAAATCCGCAACCTCAGCCGGAGACTTCGAATCTGAAGGCTCAACAGCCGCTGCGGAATCAGAAAAATAGGCATATAAGTAGGTATCCGCTTCTATATTAAAAGTATAAGGGTTTTCAGCAGATACAAGCATGCCGCCGCCCTTTGAATCATACCAGCCGGTAAAGGTGCTGCCGGAATCTGCCTTGGCCGTGGCTGTTATTTCATCCCCGGCGGAATATATCCCGTTCACTGATGTAACGGCCTCATCAAGTGCTCCGTTTCCGGCACTGTCATGGGACAAGCCTATATACAGATATAAATCACTATCCAGCCCTGGATCATCGGGGTCGCATCCTGAAAACAATACTGAAATCAACAGGACAATCAAAATAATTACTGAAGGAACTTTTATCTTTTTCATAGACTCTCCGTAAAAGGTCTTTATATAAAAACATTAACATTACGGGAGTCTGATTTCGTCCGGAATTATAATTCCGAACTCATTTTTTTCGGTATTCAGCGGGAAGGCAGCCTGTCTCTTTTTGAAATGCCGTATAAAACGATGATTTTGAATTAAATCCGGCTGCAATTGATATTTCCAGAATCCCAAGCTCAGGAGAAGATTCCAAAAGAGCAATGGCTTCTTTTATACGGTATGAATTTATATAGGTTCTGAAATTGACTTGAAGATATTCATTTAATATTCGTGACAGCTGGTGAGAAGTTATTTTCAGTCTTGAACTTAAAAATTTAAGGTTTATGTTCTCCTGAAGATATAGTTTTTCGTTTTCCATTAGTGCATTCAGGTTTTCCAGAATCGATGAAACATCAATATTTTTAATATTGGATTTATTCTGCTGAAGTATCTTTGCTTCCCTTAAAACCTTCATACTGAGTTCAGGATATCTGAAAGAAAACAATACATAGACAGCTCCAATGACTGTAAAGCTGCCTACTCCCAAAATCAGGAAAAAGATCAGTCTTGACATGCCTCCTAATATTAAAAGAACAGAACTCATGATCATCAGGAAAAGAAAAACAATCATCAGACGTATTTCCTTTTCGGGGGTCTCTCCTTTCAGCAATTTAAATATTCTAAAAAGCGTCATCAGGATATAGCCTGAAATGGAGATATCAGAGAATGTTGCTATTAAAAACAGAGGATTTCTTTGTTCATAAAAAGGAAAATATTCATATCGAAAATGTTCATAAAAGTTTTCACTACGTGCAAAATAATTGATAATTACTATAAGGCAGAGTGAAAGAATGAAAGGAACCGCATGTATTATATCCCGTTTCTTAAATTGAGAGTTAAACCCCAGAGCCATAGAAAAATAAAAATAAAATACCGGCCCGATAAGATAACTTAATGCAATTTCTGTATTCATCAGATAAGAAATTCTCAGGATAGTTCTTGATATGTATGCCCAATAATAGAAAAGCTCATATCCGCCCGAAAAGAAAAGCAAGGCAAGAGCAAAATTTAAATGCAACCGGTTTCTCAGACTAAGCTGCAGAAATCCAAAAAAGAAAAATAAAACAAAACCGGTAAAATAGAGCTGCTGAAGAATAGCGTTTAATGACATCAAATCATTATAACTTAATAATCGTTAATATCATTAATTTTTAATAAGATTCAGACAGCACATCATAAACAGGAATATCCCGACCTGCACTTTCAAGGTATTCACTGATTTTCGCAGCAAGAGTTTCCGAATCCGCAGAAAACCCGTAGGGGCTGTAGGGATTAACCGTCAGGGCAAGCAGTTTAATCCCGGACTGAACAGAAAGTCTGATTCCGTTCTTTCTGAATAAATTCATATTCCGCTGATTGAGAAAAACACGGGTACCGTCCCTGACAACTATTGAAAAGTTCTCGGCACACCCCGCAAGCAGAGTTTCTGCAAGACGGTCGGTGAGCGCCCCGTTGAGGACAAGGATGCTGTTCCTGCCGACACTGCTGAAATCGAAAGAATCCGAAAGATTAAAAAGAGTATTCCCTTCAGATTTTATCTCACCATCATAAATAACGGCTGAAAGTCCATCACCAAGAATTTTACCGATTAATTCAGGATGCTCTTCAGATACCGGGAGCGTCAGGCGTTCAATTTCTGCCAGTGTCCGTTCTGCAATGAGCTCCTCTGTATTTCCTACTACTGCTCCGGTTGCAAGGATTATACCGTCGGAGAGCTCCGGCACCGCGGAACTGCGCCGGTCAAGAGCCCCGTCGATAAGCAGAAGCTCTGAATCATCCGGAAGCTGCTCTTTCAGCCCTGCAATACCGCTTCTGCTGTTAACTCCTATCAGTTCCACCTCAAAACCTTCAGAGTCATTTTCATACAGACAGACTCTTCCTATGCGGGCCCGGTCTTCCAGTTCACAGATAACCCTGGCCTGCCTGCCGGTACGCTTGAGAATTTCCGAGCCTGTCACGAAATATGAACCGGCGGGGATATAAATATGAGGTTTCTTTTTCAGAGTTATAGCATCAGTATCCTCACCGTCACGTCCGTATGAAACTACGGTAATCTTCTGCCCCTGCTGCTGAGTTTCCTTAATTACGGTATTCATTGTAACGGTCTTTCCCGCGTTCTTGGCAAGACCTATTATCGCAAGAGATTCGACGCAGCTGTCATTGATAATATCGATAAGCCTATTCGCCCTGCTTTTTACCATTCAGGCTCCTCATCCTCCTGACAAGACCCTTGGGTTCCAGGGCAAGCTTTTTTCCGTTAAGCAGTTTCGCTACTCCGTCCAGAGGCCCGTACTCATCATTTTTACACAGCTCGCACCAGCATTCCGAAAAGATATTGGCCGGCTGGGTATAGGTGGTAATTACCCCCTCATAGTTTCTGAGCACATAGCGCTTGTCTGAATGCGATAGAAGATAATTAGGCATAAGGGGGATTTTTCCGCCGCCGCCTGGGGCATCAACCACGTATGTTGGAACAGCCATACCTGTTGTATGGCCGCGCAGGCTTTCAACAATCTCAATGCCCTTTGAAACTGAAACCCTGAAATGCGATATGCCGCTTGAAAGATCGCACTGGTAAATATAATAGGGTTTGACCCGGATCATCAGAAGCTCATGCACGAGCTTTTTCATAATTCTCGGACAGTCGTTGACATCACGAAGAAGGACACTCTGGTTGCCGAGCGGAATTCCTGCGTTGGCAAGTTTTTCGCATGCCTGCTTTGCCTCGTGGGTGACCTCGGAGTAATGGTTAAAATGAGTATTTATATAGAGTGGATGATATTTTTTCAGCATGTCCGTGAGTTCATCGGTTATCCTCATCGGCATTACGACAGGAGTCCTTGTTCCAATTCTGATTATCTCAACATGCGGGATTTCCCGCAGTGCCTTAAGTATCCGCTCAAGATATGAATCAGCAAGCGTAAGCGGATCTCCACCTGAGATAAGAACATCCCTTACCTCTGTATGCTCCCGAATATAATCAATTGCCAGCTGTATCCGGTCCCAGCTCATATGGGTATCCTTCTGGCCTACAAGTCTCCTCCGTGTACAGTGCCTGCAGTTCATTGAACAGATACTCGTAACAAGAAGAAGAACCCGGTCAGGATACCTGTGAGTCAGTCCGGGCACCGATGAATCAACATCCTCATGAAGAGGATCCTCCATGTCCGATTCATCGTAATTAAGCTCCTCTACCCTCGGAATTGCCTGAAGCCTGACAGAGCAGAGTTTGTAGCTCCTGTCCATAAGCATTGCGTAATAGGGGGTAATGGACATCTTGAACTTTTTAAGCGTCTTTTCAAGATCTTCAATTTCTTTTTCATCAAGCTCTGTAATCTTTGAAAGTGTTTCAATATCGGTAATGCAGTTCTTCATCTGCCATCGCCAGTCATTCCACTGCTCGTCCGTTACATTGCTGTAAAGCGGCACATCCTTATAGCTGACTCTGCTGTATTCTTTCATGGTAACCTACCTAAAAAATCTTATAATAAAATCAAGTATTACTTTCGCGGTTTCCACCACTGAATCAATTATTACGTATTCATCCGGACCGTGATAATTTCCTCCGTCCGGACCGAAGATATATGCGGGGATTCCCGCTCTGCTGCTTATATAATTAAAATCACCGATGCTTGAAAAATAAGCTGTATCAGCCTCCCGGCCGGTAACATCCAGGATGCTTTCCATCAGGAGTCTGCTTTCAGGACTGTTTTTATCCACCACATAGGGATGAAAGCCCTCACTTCCCGGCCCCGGAGCCTCCCGGAATTTAACCTCATAGTCACAGCGGATTCCGGCGCGCTGCGCTGCAGCATTAATCTCTTTCATAAGCAGCTGCGGGTCCTCACCGAGTGTTACATGCCGCAGCACCGTGACAGACGCATCCTCCGCAACAGAGCAGGTTTTCCCGCCTCCGCTGATTCCGGTAATACAGATCGAACCCCTTCCAAGCGGCACTCTTTCCGGAAGGGCTGTTTTCTCAAGCTCGCATATAAACCTTGACGCCTCGGAGACCGCATTCAGGCCGTCCTCCGGAGCCGCGGCATGGGCGCTGCGTCCGGTAAACTTCACCGTGTAATGCCAGCCTCCCCTCGCTCCGAGGCAGAGGCAGGGAAACTCGACACCGCAGAAGGCGGCGCTGGGCTCCGGAACAAGTGCGGCATCAGCCCTGCTGATTATTCCGTCATTAATAAGGGCATCAGTTCCAAGTCCGTAGGGCCCTTCCTCGCCGCTTACAAATGTATACTGTAAACGTCCCCGGAACTCCGGTTTAATCATGCTGAAGGCCTCAATAGCAAGCATTGCAGCGGCAACCCCGCCCTTCATATCCAGAGCACCCAGACCGTAGAGTCTGCCGTCGGCAATTTCAGCGTCAAGAGGATTTCTTGTCCACCCTTCGCATATATCCACCGTATCAAGATGACCGTTTATAAGAAGTTTCGGACCGCCGTTGCTTCCGCACAGCTCGCCAACGACATTCCTGCCGCTTACTCCGGTAATCTTTGCTTCGGAAAAACTGTAAAGTTCCACAGGCAGATGTCTGTCCGCAAGCCAGCTGTAAACATAATCTACAATCCCGGTTTCCCTGAAATATGGGCTGTGTATACCGACAAGTTCCGAGAGAAGACCGGTTACGCTTTCATAATTTATGTATTTTTCGACAGCTGCCTGCGGTATCATCAGGTATACAGTTCCTCAAACATTTTCCTGAGTACAGGATTTTCCTTAAGAACCTGAAGAGTAATTTCCGCGTGGTCCTTGGTGTATCCGTTTCCGATTATCATGTTGATATCCTTGCCGACTCCCTCAGCGCCCAAAGCGGCCTTTGTAAAGCTTGTAGCCATGCTGAAGAAATACAGGGTGCCCTCATCTTTTGTACATAGAATTGAGCCCATCTCGGTATCGGGAACGTTGACATTGTTTATAACGATATCGGCAAGCCTGCCGGCTGTCGCTTCCATGATCATTTCATAAAGTTCAACGGGTTTCGATGCATCAGCCTGAAGGACAATATCAGCCAGGCCTGTTTTCTTAATACGCTCAACCCCGCCTTTGCTGTGGGAGAGGCCTATTACCCTTCCACTGACACCCGCACGCTTTTTTGCCTCATGCAGACAGAGCAGTCCTGATTTTCCTCCGGCTCCGATAATCAGTACAGTATCACCTGGTTGAACAAGCTTCGCCGTCTGTGCGGGGGCCCCGGCTACATCAAGGACAGCCAGGGCAAGCGACTCCTCCATGCCCTCCGGAAGTTTGGCGTAAATTCCCGATTCAAAGAGAACTGCTCGGGCTTTAACACGAACCTGATCGATATCTGATTTCACCTCGATGATCTTTTCAATCTTAAGAGGCGTAAGAGATAGCGATACGAGGCTTATGATTTTTTCCCCCACGGTCAAATCACGATCTTTCAGCTTTTCGCCGACACCGGCAATAGTCCCTATCAGCATTCCGCCTGAGCCGGTAACCGGATTCTGCATCTTGCCCCGCTCGTTTACTATAGATAGAATCATCTCACTTATTTTTTTCTCATCCCCGCCGCAGGCTTTTTCTATCTGTGTAAAACTCGCGGAATCTATATTAAGTGTATCAACATCTATGAGTATCTCGTTATCATAGATATCCATTGAATTATCTATCTTGAGCGCCGGCTGAGGCAGTACCCCTTCCGGCTCAATAACCCTGTGCAGGCCGAAAATATTTCCCTTCTTCATTTATTTCTTCTCCCTGATATTAAGTATAACTCTGGCCTCCGCCGGAGAGGCAATCTCCCGTCCGGCTTCTTCCGCAATTCTTGCAATTCTTGCCACAAGCTCCGCATTGCTTCCGGCAAGCCTGCCCCTTGAATAATAAATATTATCCTCAAATCCAACCCTGACATGACCTCCGAGCATCATTGTGTGCATTGCAACAGGCAGCTGATTAGATCCGATTCCGGAGGCTGTCCATGTAGCGCCCTGCGGCAGCTGCTCAACAAGAAAGAGCAGGTTTTTTACCGATGCCGGCATTGCTCCCGGAACGCCGAGAACAAGGTTGAAATGCAGATGTTCCGGAAGAAGACCATCCTTGCCAAGCCGGAGAGCGTTGTAAATATGGCCTGTCTCAAAGCATTCAAGCTCGGGAATAATATTATCAGCCTTCATTCTCTGCGCGATACTTCTCATCAGAGGCAGATCGTTGGTAAAAACCTCTTCCCCGAAGTTGATAGTACCGCAGTCAAGTGTGGCCATTTCCGGAATCAGATCAAGAACCTCTATTCGTTCAGAGGCGCTCATACCCGCGGCTCCTCCGGTAGATGGCTGAATTATCGCACTGACTCCTGCCTGCTTCATCGCCTCGAATGCCGCTCTGAAATACTGCAGCCTCTGGGTCGGCAGTCCTTGCTCATCCCTTACATGGAGGTGTATAACCGAGGCGCCTGCAAGTTCTGCTTCAAGCGCTGCAGCCGCAAGCTCCGCAGCCGTAACCGGAAGATTGGGATTATCATCTTTTGTAACTTCCGCACCGCAGACCGCGGCTGTAATTATCAGCTTTTCCAATCTACAACCCCCTCTGTTCCGGCAGCCTTTTCTCCAGAAGCTGTGCTATAAACGATGCAACATCAGGAGGCAGTGAGCCGGGACCGAAACCTGCATCAAACCCGAGTTCCAGGGCAAGCTCATGACTTATCCGGGGGCCACCGACGATCAGAATAAATCGGTCTCTTATATTTTCCGCCTCAAGCAGTTCAACAAGGTTTGTCAGGTTTTTAATATGGATATCCTTCTGGGTTACCACCTGAGAGACAAGTATCGCATCGGCTTCCACCTCAACAGCCTTTTTAATAAGTTCCTCATTGGGCACCTGACTTCCGAGATTCCAGGTGTTGATTTCCGGGTAGCGTTCAAGCCCGTATTCACCTGCATAGCCTTTCATATTCATTATTGCATCCAGACCGACTGTATGGGCATCAAAGCCGGTACAGGCCCCGACAACATTAATCTTTCTTCCTATTTTTTCTTTTATGAGATCGTTAATTTCATAGAAGTTTAGAACCGGGGTCTCCACCCTGGGAATGCTGATTTGTGATGCATCTACAGAAACGCTGCATTTGCCGTAGAGGATGTGAAAGCTGAATCCCTCGCTCAAATCCTGACTGGATACATTGCTCACATTCTGCAGCCCCATCTTCTCAGCAAGCTGCTTAGCCGCTTCAGAGGCTTCCGGCCCTGCCTGCATCGGGACGGAGAAACTTACCTGCACCATCCCGTCATTAAGGGTATCCCCGTAGGGTCTTATATCTGACTTTCCGCTCATATCAGTCCCAGCCTTTTTTTAAAGATGTCCAAAAATGGATTGCTGTAATTACTGCTGATTCCTATAACACCGTCATTACCCTTGCCGCCTTCACGCGGGCGGGAAATATCGGCAAACATTTTATCTTCTATAGCCTGCATCAGCCCCTTCTCCGCAATCTTTTCGAGCATATCAGTAGTCTGCCTGAGAATTTCAGCAGCTCTGGTCTGAATAATTCCGTCGGGACGGTAGCTTATTTCATCCTGAAGATGTCTGGCATTGTTGAAGATGTACCTTGCATTCTGAATGCTGAGAGCCCTGTCCTGAATAAATGGAGTGTGAATGGCCTCTGTCATCATTCCCAGCAGCTGAATACTCTGCCCTGTCATCACAGAAGCCAGGTTGAACATCCCGTCCATGAGCTGCCCCTTAAAGATATTTCCGGTCATATACTTTGTTGGAGGCATATACTTTATCGGACAGTCAGGAAAGATCTGCCGTATAAGCTGGGCCTGTGCTATCTCAAGCAGAAAACCGTCTTCCTTATCAGGGTTAATCTCAAAGGCATGCCCCAGTCCTATCAGATTCTTAGGCATTCCCGAGCGCAGGGCAAGTTCCTCGTTTATAAACTGAGAGGCAAGAACCGTGTGACCGTTTTCAAGAGCATCAGCTGTAGTAAGATAATTGTCTTCACCGGTGTTTATAATAATTCCGGCGCAGGCGTTTATCATTCTTGAAAAGTACTGATCGATAAAAGTCCGCTGCATATTGATGTCCCGGAACAGTATTCCGTACATTGCGTCGTTCAGCATCATATCAAGCCCTTCAAAGGCCCCCATGACTGCTATTTCGGGCATACAGAGTCCCGACGCGTAATTTACCAGATGAATGTATCTTCCGGTTTCTTCGGTGACCTCATCCAGAGCCTTTCTCATAATGCGGAAATTTTCCTGGGTAGCATAGGTTCCGCCGAAGCCCTCGGTTGTAGGGCCGAAGGGGACGTAATCAAGAAGGCTCTGGGCCGTTGTACGGATAACTGCAATTATATCCGCCCCCTGCCTTGCGGCAGCCTTCGCCTGAAACTGTATCTTCGTAGATATTCCCGGTGGCTACAATCACATACAGAAGAGGTGTTATCCCTGCCGGATATTTTGAATGAAGCTCTTTCCTCTGCTCAATTGATTCATCAAAAAGACTGATCCGCTCTTCAAGAAGCGGACCGGCAGTACGCCGGATTTCATCATCGGAATATTGCCTTGAGTCTGTTATTACATACTCTCCCTTTCCTACTGCCAAAGCTATTTCCCGCGGGGATTTACCGGTCTCTATCATTGAATTCACTAACCAGTAAAAGATTCCGTCCTCAAGTTTTCCATGCGTCTTAAGCTGTTCAACCAGAACATTAGGCAGAGGAATTCCCTGCTCATCCACACCGTCTATCCCCAGCAGCCTTGCAACTGTACGTTCAACCGAGGTGGTGGTACGGCCGGCTATGGACGACATGACATTATCGGAAATTCTGACAGCAGCTTTTCTGCATCTGCCCAGAAGCTCATGATCAATTTTTATTTTTTCTTCCAAAAGGAAACCTCCGAAGGTGACTTGCTATTTATCTTTAGATTTTAATGCAAGAAGCATGCCAGCACAAAAAAGCCCGATTTACCGCTGTTTCAGGCGATTTATGCGGTATACAAGAAGATTACTGAGTCATATTCAGTTCAGTTGAGTTATTTTTGAATCAGTGATAATATTCAGACGGAGGCCGAATTGAAAATTAAGGAACTTGAAGCGGAACTTGCAAACCGGCAGCAGCTTATAAGGGAGCTGGACGCCATTATTGATTCTGTCACAGACGGCATATATATTACTGACGGAAACGGAATTACACTTCGTACAAATAAGGCCTTCGAAGAAATCACCGGAATAAAATCATCCGAAACCACCGGGAAGACGGTGGATGAACTTGTAGAAACCGGTGTGTATAATAAATCGGTCAGCACAATGGTTCTGGAAACCAGATGTACAACAAGCGTTGCCGAAACCCTTCCCAACGGAAAAGAAATCATTCTAACCGGTACGCCAATCTTCGATGAAAGCGGAAATATCACCCGCGTTGTAACAACTCTCCGTGATATGGCAGATCTTAAAAATCTTGAAACCCGCCTTGCCCAGACGGAAAAAAGAAATGAACTTTACAGAATGGAGGTTCTTAATCTCCGGCTTCAGCAGATGAAAATGGAGCATGTCATTATTTCATCACAGCAGATGAAAGACATTATGAAGTTTGCCCTCAGGCTCGGAGAGGTCGATTCCACCGTGCTTATAACCGGAGAATCCGGAGTCGGTAAGGAAATTATTTCACGCGCCATCCATAACGCAGGGACAAGCGTGAATAAGCCGCTTATCACCGCTGTCTGCAGTGCCATCCCCGAAAATCTGCTGGAAAGTGAACTTTTCGGGTACGAAAAAGGCTCGTTTACAGGAGCTGATCGCGGCGGGAAACAGGGATTATTTGAAGTAGCCGAGGGAGGAACTCTCTTCCTCGATGAGATCGGTGATATAAGTCTGAACCTGCAGGTAAAACTGCTGAGAGCCATACAGGAAAAGGAAATAACCCGTATCGGGGGCCGGAAACCGATTAAGATTAATGTCAGGATTATTTCAGCCACCAATAAAAATCTAAAAAAAATGGTACAGGAAGGGACATTCCGCCAGGATCTCTATTACAGACTCAATGTTGTACCTATTCATATTCCGCCTCTCCGGGATCGCAGGGATGATATTATCCCGCTTATAAATCATTTCATAGAGGTGTTCAACCTTAAATTCAACAAACAGCTTCGATTCTCGCCTGAAGCTCTGGTGCTGCTTGAGGCCTACGACTGGCCCGGAAATACTAGGGAGCTGGAGAATACAATTGAAAGAATAGCAGTACTTTCTTCTGGCAAACTGATAACCAGGGAGGATCTGTCTGATTATATTAAAGAGGAGCTTATCATTAAATCTGACGGAATGTCTGTGCAGATACAGCCCCTTACTGAAGCGGTCGAAGCCTTTGAAAAGAAACTGATAACCAATGCCTGGCAGAAACACCGGTTCACACGGAAAATGGCAGCCGTACTTGAGATCAGCCAGTCAACCATAGTACGGAAAATGAAGTATTACGGCATAGGCGAACAAGCTGATTCATAAATGAATCAGCCCCTTTTTTTGACAGCCTGAAGCTCAGTATGGTTGATTTTTATAGACAAGATCAGACTTTTTTACCAAAAATAAGCCTTTTCCCGTATTAAACCTGTCAAATAAAGCCCTGTTTCTGGCACAGTTCCTGCATTCATTTTTGTACAATCTAATTCAGAGGTAAAAATAATGGTGCCTGAAAAAAAACTGACCCAATCATTTAAAGAACTTGAAAGAGCAAAAAAACTTATTCCCGGAGGAGTTCTCGGAATAAGAAGACCCTATAACTTCGTGGACGGAGAATATCCTGTTTTTATCGAGGAGGGAAAAGGCGGGAAAATCACCGATATCGATGGAAACGAATACATCGACTACCTGTGCGCCTATGGTCCTATTATCCTGGGTTACAGGGAAACCGAGGTGGATGAGGCTGTAATAAAACAGATTCGGGACAGGGGGTTCTGTTTCTCCCTGACCCAGACATACCAGAATGAACTGGCCGAAAAACTTACTGAAATAATTCCCTGCTCAGAGATGAGCCTCTTCGTTAAAACAGGCTCCGATGCTACAACCACAGCTGTACGGCTTGCCAGAAGCTACACCGGAAGGGACAAGATTATGCGCTGCGGTTACCACGGATGGCATGACTGGTGTGTAGAGGTTAAGGGAGGCATCCCTGCAAAACTGTACGAGGATGTATTTGAGTTCCACTACAATGATCTGCAGGGACTCGAAGATCTAATGAAAAAACACGGAGATCAGACAGCTGCAATCATAGTTACTCCTGTGGGACATCCGCTGGCTCACAATATGGAGGAACCCGCAGAAGGCTTCCTTGAGGGCGTGCAGGAACTGGCCCGGAAATACGGGGCGGTCCTGATTTTCGATGAGATTCGCTCTGGCTTCAGGGTCAGTATAGGAGGAGCCCAGAAATACTACGGAGTAACTCCTGATATGGCTGTATTCGGAAAGGCCATGGCAAACGGCTATTCCATTGCGGCTGTCACGGGAAAATCTGAAATAATGAAGCAGGGAGAATCGGATGTATTTATCTCTTCCACCTATTTCCCGAACAGTCTTGGCTATGTGGCCGCTTTAAAAACTATCGAGATTCTTGAACGTGACAGCATCCTCGATAAGATTTGGGAAAAAGGTACCTGGTATATGAATGAGGTAAACCGGATTCTTGAAAATTCCGGAAAGGGCATTGAACTCTCAGGCATCCCTCCAATGTCATTCATCACATTCAATAAGGACATGGATCCCGCATATAAAAGACGCAGAAATGACTTCTATACCTATCTGATTAGAAACGGAGTATTCCAGCAGCCCTATCATCATGGATACATATGCTACAGGCATACTCAGGAAGACCTGGAATATACTGTCAAAGTGATCAGAGAGGCTGTTGATATTATCTGAAATATTCCGGGCGGAATGCCCGGATTTTTAACCTCACAAATGCTTAAAGCAATCAGCTGAAAAGCTCAGCCCCTGCTGCTGAACTCTGATTTTATCTGCTCAATCATTCCGGAAGTAGTGATAATTTTATAACCGGTCATAGCAAGGGCTTTACCGACTTCAAGCATAATATTGTACGCCTTCTGTGTGTCGCATAAAGCCGCATATTCACGGGTATGGCCTATGACTACATCCTCAGAAATCGAAATCACAGGATGAATCGCAGGGACTACCCTGCTTACATTTCCCATATCTATCGAACCGGTTTTTTCGGTATGCTTTGCTATATCAACATAAGCAATTTCATCAAGACTCTCACTGAAAAGGCCTTCCATAACGGTATTGCTTTCCATTGCATCATATGGATTGCCGTAAAGGGTCACTTCAAGCTCTGTGCCCGATGCGAGAGCACCGGCTTTCGCACAGTCCATGACGCGCTCTTCAATATATGCCAGGTAATCATTATCCTTTGAACGAATGCATATTTCGGCAACCGCGTAATCAGGAACTACGTTGCTGGCTTTTCCGCCTTCCTTGATTATTCCGTGAATGCGCGTATCCTCTCTAAGATACTGCCTCAGGTAATTGATATTGGTAAAAGTAAGCATCACACCGTCCAGTGCATTCCTGCCCTTTTCCGGCTCGGATGCGGCATGCGCGTTTCTGCCCCTGTAACCGAACAGCCAGGTCTTGCATGCAAGAGACTCTGTATGAATTGAAGTGCCGTAGCCGGAATGAAACATCATGGCGGCATCGATATCATCGAATATACCAAGTTTTATCAAATCTACCTTACCGCCGCTTATCTCTTCATCCGGAGTTCCGATCAGAACTACCTCAAACGGAATATCAGTACCACATTCCGCCAGGGCAACCGCAGCGGCAACACTGGCGCCGCCTATCAGGTTATGCCCGCAGGCATGACCTATTTCGGGCAGGGCATCATATTCAGCACAGAAACCGATCCGCAGCCCGCCTCCGCCGTTAACCTTGCATACAGCAGTGAATGCTGTTTTAAGCTCTCCGACACCGCGCTGAACATCATCGAAGCCGTGTCTTTCAAGGAAACCGCAGATTGCCTCCATGGCAATAAACTCATTACCGCCGATTTCCGGATTATGGTGAATGGTTCCGGCCATCTCGACCAGTTCCTGCCTGTATTTCTCAACGGCATTTGTAATCTCTTTCAAACCTGCCATTTCAGCCCTCCGCCGCAAAATTTTCTGCAAGGTGGCAGGAAACAAAATGATTATCCTTCATCTTTCGAAGAACAGGCTCTTCCTTCCTGCATATATCCTGCGCAGCAGGGCATCTGGGATGGAATCTGCAGCCGGAAGGAAGGTTTATCGGATTTGGAGTTTCACCTTTAAGTATCGATTTTTTTCTCTTACCCGAGGATTTAACATGGGGCATTACATCAATGAGAGCCCGGGTATAGGGATGAAGAGAATCACCCACAATCAGGGCGGGCGGACCTATCTCTACAATCTTCCCAAGGTACATAATCGCAATCCGGTCTGATATCAGCCAGGCAAGGGACAGGTCGTGGGTGATAAACAAGTATGAAATACCCATTCGGTCACGAAGCCCTACCATCAGTTTCAGTATATCCGCCCTTATTGACACATCCAGCATAGAAACCGGCTCATCAGCAACGATGAATTCAGGTTTCATGATCAGCGTGGTGGCAATGGCAACACGCTGTCTCTGCCCGCCGCTAAGTTCATGAGGAAAGCGGTGAAGGTAATCCTCTGCCGGTGTAAGTCCGGCCCAGGTAAGTGCTTCGATAACCCTTTCACGCTGTTCAGCTGCCGTCTTTACCAGCCTGTTTACCACCAGCGGTTCGGCGACTATATCCTGAATAAGATACCGCGGATTAAGCGATTTATAGGGATCCTGGTAAATAATCTGCGCTTTCTGTCTGAAAAGTGAAAGCTCGCGCCCTTTTTTGGCATGGACCTCATTCCCGTCAAAAAGTATTGTACCGTCTGTTTTAGGAACCAGCGAAAGCAGAGCCTTTCCAAGAGTGGTCTTTCCGCTGCCGCTCTCACCTACCAGTGAGACAATCTCGCCTTTTTTTATTTCAAGGTTGATTCCGTCTACAGCCTTCACCCGGCTTTTATTGTTCTTTATAACTTCTTCGATAAAACTCTTTCGTATGTCAAAATGAATCTTAAGATCCCTGGCTTCAATTACAGCACTCATTTTAAAACTCCTGACCCGCTGTGGCAGGCTACAAGGTGACCATTTCCAAGATCCTGATATTCAGGAACCTCAGTTCTGCAGATATCGCAGGTCGACTCACATCGGGGATGAAACCTGCAGCCGTGGGGAGGATTAATCAGATTCGGCGGCGTTCCGGGAATTGATGACACCATTTCCCTTTTTCCGTTAACATCAGGAAATGATTCTGCCAGTTTCCGGGTGTATGGATGAGCGCTTTTCTGAAGGACATCTTCTGTTTTACCTATTTCAACAATATTCCCCGCGTACATTACTGCCACCTTGTCTGCAATCTCCGAGAGAATGGAAAGGTCGTGTGTAATTAGAATAAAAGCCATATCCTTTGAACTGCACAGCCTTCTAAGCAGATCAAGTATCTGGGCCTGAACAATAACATCAAGGCCGGTGGTCGGTTCATCACCTATGAGCAGTTTCGGAGAACAGGCAAGCGCCATTGCAATCATTACCCGCTGCTTCATACCGCCGCTGAATTCATGCGGATAATTGTTAACCCTTGCCTTGTCTATTTCCACAAGTTCAAACAATTCAATGACTTTTTCCTTTGCGGCCTTCGGAGTACATTTTTCATGAAGCATTATCACCTCAGATATCTGCTCTCCGACCTTCATTACCGGATTAAGAGCATTCATCGCACCCTGAAACACTATGGAAAAATCCTTCCACCTTCTCTGTCTCAGTTCTTCGTCTGAAAGTTTTAGCAGGTCTGTGCCGTCAAGAATTACCTCACCACCGGTGGATTTTCCTTCTTTCGGGAGCAGCCTTGCAATCGACAGTGCAAGTGTGGATTTACCGCAGCCGGATTCGCCTACGACGCCGAGGGTTTCACCTTTACCAAGACTGAAGCCCACGCCGTTTACAGCCTGAACAACTCCGGCCTTTATAGTAAAATTAGTAACAAGATTATTTATTTCAAGTAATTCCATTTATCTACCTGCGCCTCAGTTTGGGATTCAGTATTTCATCAAATGCGTATCCGAGGAATGTAAAGGACAGAACAACCAGAATTACGCAGATTCCCGGCGGGATGAGAAACCAGAAAGCGCCGGCACTTGAAGCCCCGGACTCGAATGCAAAATGCAGCATCATCCCCCAGCTCGGACGAAGGGTATCGCCCATCCCCAGAAAGCTTAGAGTTGTTTCGGATATAATAGCCACTGCGGCAATGAGTATTGTATTTGCAAATACCAGCGGGAAAACATTCGGCATTATATGCTTGAACATTATATGCAGATGTCCGGCTCCAATTGCCTTGGCCCTTTCAACATACTGATTCTCTTTTACGGTAAGCGTCTGGGCACGTACTACTCTTGCAGTCCCCGACCAGCTTGTAAGACCGATAACAAAGATAATATTCCAGATATTACTGCCAAGTATAGCGGCTATTACCAGCATAAGAGGCAGCCAGGGCAGAACAAGAAAGATATCGGTAAAGCGCATGAGAAGCATGTCGGTTTTGCCTCCGAAATATCCGGAAACAATTCCTATTACCGTACCGAGCATCATTGAAATAACCGTGGCAAGCACCCCTACCAGAAGGGAAACCCGCGATCCGGAAATGAGCGCCCTCATTACATCCCTGCCCATATCATCAAGTCCTAGCGGATGCTCGAGGCTTGGTGCAGCAAACACATCGGAGCCGCTGCCGAACTCAAGCGGATCGTAGGGAAGAAACAGCGGCCCGAATACAGCCATCAGAAGAAAAAATGAAAACATGATAAACCCGGCCATTCCCATACGGTTCTGCAAAAAGGCATCAAGAAGGTCTTTATTCCTGTTTTTAATACTGACGCTGCTGTCGTTTAACTTATTTGTATCAACCATCATCCCTTTACCCTCGGATCAAGATAACTGTAGAGAATATCAGCGATGAGGTTAGCCCCGATTACTGCTATGCTTACCAGCATGAAAATCCCCTGGAGCAGAGGATAATCCCTGTTTATCAGTGCCTCATACATAAGTCTACCAAGCCCCGGCCAGGAGAAGATTGTTTCAACCTGAATTGCGCCTCCTATTACAAGGCCCAGGTTTATAGCGATTATCGTAGTCATCGGCAGCAGGGCATTAGGGACAGCATGCTTCATAATTACATACTTTTCCTTAAATCCCTTCGCCCTCGCCGTGGTTATATAATCTTCAGTAAGAACTTCCATCAGAGTATTCCGCATTATCATTGTATACTCACCTATCATCACCAGTGAGAAGGTAAGAACCGGAAGGACGGAATGCCAGCCGATATTTAAAAACCTGTCAAAAAAACTGTAGAAACTCATTCCGGGAGTTACCATTCCGGTTGTCGGGAAAATACCCAGCTGAACACTGAAAATTACAACCAGGACGATTCCAAGCCAGAATGTCGGCATTGAATAGGTAATAAGTGAAAAACTCAGAGCGATAACATCTATTTTCTTTCCCCTCTTCCATGCCGATATAATTCCAATCAGTGTTCCCACAATAATTGCAATAATTTCTGCAACACCAACAAGAAGAACAGTCGGGAATACCCTTGCCCCTATCACTTCCACAACGGGTTTTTTAAATGTAAAGGAAAGACCCATATCCCCTTTAAACAGCTGGCTGATATAAATTCCGAACTGGGTATACCATGGTTTATCAAGCCCGAACAGGCTTCTGATGTGAGCAATCGATTCAGGCGAAGCCTTGGGGTTCCTCATTACCATCTGCATAGGATCACCTGGGATTACCCTGAATAGAAAATAATTTATTATCAGAACAGCCAGTACGGTTATCAGAGATTGAAAAATCTTCCTTAGGATGTAGCCTTTGTTCATTCCTGTCTCCATAAAAAATAATGGCCGGAGTAAGCCTTAAAGGCATTACTCCAACCATATTAAATACTTCGCCTGCGATTATCTTACAGGCTTAACATTCAGGTAGTTATACCATGTTAGATTGTAAATATAAGGACCGTTCTCGGGAATCTGCTTCCAGCCTGTGAACATATCAGTTCGTACAGCCTGAATGCTTATATCATAGGTAAGCACGATATAAGGTGCATCCTCATAAATAATCTTCTGCATTTCCCATACCATTTTCTGTCTTTCAGCTTTATCTATGATTGTTGCCTGATCAAGAAGCATCTGGTCATAAACAGGGTTTGAATAGTTACAGTCGCTGTTATTACCGATCTGATCAGTACTCATGACTCTGAGAATTATTGTCGGGTCAACATCGGTACCCCATCCCCAGATAAACATATCGAAATCATATGAATAGATTTTATCAAGAAGAAGACCGTCATCTACAGTTTCAATGGTGATCTCAATACCGGCATCCTTCAGATTTCCGGCTATCATCTGTCCGGCTTTGATCTCATCGGTACTGTCTGAACGGCAGGTAAGAGTAAAACTCATCTTATCACCTGCAGCATTCTCCCTGATACCGTCGCCGTCCTTATCGGTATACCCTGCTTCCTCAAGTACGGCTTTTGCCTTTGCAAGGTTATAATTTCTTATTTCTGCAGCAGTTGGTTCATAATGCCAGAAATCATCTGGTACAATTATTGTAGTACCCGGATTTCCCTGGCCTGAATAGGCAACATCAATAATATTATTCTTGTCCATAGCGTACTCAATAGCCTGGCGGACTTTCTTGTCCATAAGAATCGGATTACCAAGGGATTCTTCATAGGGTGTACAGTTGAAAGACAATTCAGTAAATCCAAACATTGTCCCTGAAATTACGTCTACGTTCTTATCTTCCTTAAGAGTTTTTATCTGAGTTGCATTCAGGTATATGGCAGCTCCGAGCTCTCCGGTTTTAATTGCCTGACCCATTGTATCGGCATTCGCATACAGTACAAAAACCAGTTCATCAATATCAGGAACTTTTCCGAAATAGTCCTTGTTTGCTGCAAGCTTAAGATATTCACCCTGCTGCCACTCAACAAATTTGAACGGACCCGTACCTACCGGACTTTCGTTCTCCCAGATTTCCAGATCATCATCCGAGACATCAGTCCAGATGTGTTCGGGAAGGATCGGAGTAGTAACCATCAGCATATTAGCCTTCGGCTTCTCGGTGTGCAGAACTACAGTATCAGCATCAGGACATTCAATTGTTGAAATTCCCGCGAGCGAATCTGCAAAAAGACCGAGACCTGTATCCAGCAGTCTTTCATAGGTGTACTTAACATCCGCAGAAGTAAAATCCACCCCATCGTGCCACTTCACTCCCTTTTTCAGATGGAAGGTCCATGTCAGGTTATCTGCGCTGGTTTCCCAGCTTTCAGCAAGGTTTGAAACAGGCTGTAGATTCTCATCAAAGTTAAGCAGAGAATCATAGATCAGGTGGATAATCTCTGACCCGGCCTGAGTATAACAGATAAACGGGCTGAGACTGTCCCCTTCACTGCCCCAGCCGATTCTCAATACGGACGGAACCTGTCTACCTTCTTTTTGGCCGCCGGCGAAAACCGCGCCTGCTGCTAAAAGAACCATCATTGCTACCATAGCAATCTTTTTGAAAGTCATAGATCTCTTTTGCATTTTCTACCCCTTAGTATTTTTATCCCTTGAATTATCAAAGGGTTCCGGACTCTTCAATAAATAAACGGCCTTCATCACCGTCAACAAAAGCTGTTACTCCAAAAGGTACAGTGGCCTTATCCCTTGCATGCCCCAGCGGTAATCCATATATTACGGGAACCCCAAGCGGTGCAAGCCAGTCCTCAAGAACATCCTCAAGGCTGAATGTTGTATGGTAAGCCGGATCAAGTTTTCTGGGCACACAATTTTCACAAACACCTACTACGAGGCCTGCAACCTCCTGAAGTTTACCCGCATTACTCATGTGAGACAGCATGTGATCAAATATCCATGGTTCAGTATCCACATCCTCGATAAGAAGAATTTTATCCTTCACATCAATCTCATATGGTGTCCCCAGAGTTCCGCATATCAGAGTAAGGTTTCCTCCGATCAGTTCCCCCCGGGCTTTTCCCCTGCCGATCCTGTTAACCCATCCCTTACTGCTTGCCATCGGAATTTCTCCTATGGGGTCTCCAGTTGTAAGAGCCTTTAACAGATAATCCTTTGTGTAATCGGAGAGTTCCTCAGAATTCAGCCCGTCATTACCGGGACCGTGAAAGGTAACCAGACCCGACATCTTATAAAATGCAAGATGAAGTGAGGTGATATCACTGTAACCGGTAAAAATTTTCGGATTGCTTTTTATCATATCGAAATCAAGGTACTTGAGTGTCCTCGCACCGCCGTAGCCGCCCTGGGTTACGAAGATTGCATCGATGTCGTCCCTTGAAAACATTTCATTTATGTCGGAAGCTCTTTCTTCATCAGTACCGGCAAGGTATTTGTAGCGTTTATTAACATTCTTACCCATTACCGGTTTATAACCCCATGATTCGAGCATTTCAGCTCCACGGATTATATCACTTCTATAGAACGGCGGGCTTGAGGGAGAAATAATGCCAATGGAATCTCCCTTTGATAATCGTTTCGGTTTTAACATTATGTATCCTCCCAATGTAGAAAATTCATCGCGGTTTTTATGTATATCTTTACAAACTCAACGGCTTGATCAATATCAATATATTCTCTATCCGTATGTGCGCAGGACAGCTCTCCGGGTCCCATAATGATGACAGGAATCTTTCCGTAATAATTAAGAAGTCCCCCGTCGCTCCAGGCAGGAAACGCCTTTTTCTCAGGCTGCTGCCCTATAGATTCAACCATAGCCTTCTCTGCGGCTTTAACTATAGGCTCAGATTCATCTGTAATGCAGACTTCATGAATAATACCGTCTTCCATTAAGCTGTTTTCAACTACGCTGAAATCACATTTAAAACCAGGATTTGATTTTTCCAAATCACAAATCAGCTCTTCAAATTCCCTGCAGACATCCGCATATGCTTCTCCGGGAATCCATCGCCTATCAAGCTGAATCATACATTCCCCGGCTACAGTACTAGGCTGTGAACCGCCCCTTATCAGTCCATAGTTAAGAGTTGATGTACCTATCAATGGATGTATTCGTTTTCTGAGCCTTGGAACCAGCCTTTCCTCAATAGCATTTATCAGAATCGAGGCATTACCGATTGCGTTGATTCCTTTTTCCTGTTCACCCCCGTGAACGGATTTACCGTGGATATCAAATTGAAACCACTGCAGCCCCTTATGCCCCAGGCCAATTGAGTATGCCATAGGTTCGCCGATCACTGCCGCATCAGCTTTTATACCTGATTTCAGGAAAGCCCTTGTCCCTTTGCTTGTAAGTTCCTCATCTATTACTGCAGTAAAAATTAAAGTTCCGGGTAATTTGATACCTGATTCCATAATAATTCTTAATGCATACATCATACAGGCAACAGCACCTTTCATATCACATGAGCCACGCCCTTTAATTTGTCTACCCTCTATCAAAGGATGACAGGCATTTCCCATTTCATAAGGTGGTACAGTATCTATATGGCCGTTAAATAACAAAACCGGTTCAGGTTTATCACCGAGTATTTTTGCATAAACATTGCTTCGTTCACCGTCAACAGGTATAAGTTCACAGTCTATCTGTGAGTCAATAAAGTAGTTCTGAATATATTCAGCAACTCTATATTCCTGATTTTCAATGCCTTGATAACTGGGAATTCTTATCAAATCTGATATTAATTCTACAAGATGTTTTTCATTCACAGATGCACAAAGAAAATCAACTCTCTGACTCAATAGACGCTCCTATAGTAAATCCTGTTCATATTATGAACTTGTGTCCGTATTGTGAACTTTCTTTACTTTACGAAGTATCTAAATGATATGCAAGCGCTAAACTGCAAAATCAGGATAATTTATTACATAATTCAAAACATTAAGGCATATAAATTGTTAATTCTTTGGAATATTCCTGTAATAATTTCAGCAGCTCATCTTTTTTAATTTCGAAATCGTCATCCTTTACAAAAGAAACAGCAAGGCAGGCTTTAACTTGATTTCTTGTGTTATAAACCGGGACACCTACTCCCGCAGCAATTACACTGTATCCTTCTCCGTCACTAATCACATATCCATTGTTACGTATATTCTGATACTCATGAAGAATTTCATCTGTTTCAGTCAGTGTATTTGGAAATAACTTTTCAAAACTGCTTTGCTCAAGCAGTTTTCGAACAGTATTTCGGTCATGGTAGGCCATAAGAAGTTTCCCGAAACAGCCTCTGTTCATCGGATAATATGAACCTGGCGGATAACTCATTTTTAAAGGCTGCTGAATATCTATCTCGTACAGGGAGATTATCTTGTTGCCCTCTCTTACAGCGATTCCAATGGCTTCCGAGGTGATATCAGCTAATTTTTCAAGCGTTTTGTAAATTTCATCTTTGAAATGAAAGTTATTCAGATACCCAAGTCCTATATGGTATAACATCGGACCTACTGCAAATTTCCGTGTTTCTTCATCCTGAAGAATAAAGTCTTCTTCAACAAGAACCATCAATGTTCTATAAACGGTAGTACGATTAATACCTGTAAGATTACTGATTTCCTGCGCCGTAAATTTATAAGGCGGCTGATTGAGGATCTTTAAAATATAAGTCATTTTCTGAAGATTAGTAAGTTTTAAATCTTTCTTGGCGTCGGAATATTCAGGATTTTCGATGATTTTTTTCTCCATCTTCAAAAGCTATAAAACACTATATTATATTTAGCTAGATAATTACAACATAATCTATTTTTTGACAAAGGAATTTAACCTAATAAAAAAACGGTAAAAGGAAGTTCCATAGAAACTTCTCCAGTTCGTTAACACTGAACATGCCAGCTACTATACATCAGGCGTTGCCTGCTGTGCTGCTTATTCGGGCACAAATGCATAGCCAAACACAGTCCCGCTAACATTTAAGTTTTATATAAATCATTTCGTGAATATCAGGAATGTCAGTCCTCTCGTTACCAGGAGTATTTGGTTTAAGGGTTAAGAATAACAAAGTTTGTAAATTCGATTTAATAAAAAAAAGCCTGGCATATGACCGGAGATAGCTGCAGACAGCTTTTAATTCCAGTATTCCTTCCAGACTCTGTTCTTCTTTTAAGCCCAATATTTTAATCATGAGCTATCTCTGAAGTTTAGCAAGCTAAACTTCTTATGTTATCTTAGACTGTATTTTTATTAATTTGGTTTACAAAACCAAATTAATAAAAAAAAGCCTGGCGGGTTATGACCGGAGAAAGTAGCTTTGCTACTATTTATTCTCAGCATTCCTTCCAGACTATCTATTATCTCTGAGTACTCAATTTTACTTAAGTACTTTCTCTGAAGTTCTGCTTTGCAGAACTTCTTACCACATCTTATACTAATATTTTATTAATTAAGTCTTTAGACTTAATTAATAAAAAAAAGCCTGGCGATGACCTACTATACATCAGGCTAAGCCTGCTGTGCTACTTTCAGGGTGAGCCTATGGGGCCTAACGTAGTCCCGCAAATTATTAGTTTAGATAGATTTTACGTGAAAAAAGTTACATCAGTTCACGCGTTAGCGGGAGTGATTATTTTAAAAGTTAAGAATTGTAATACTGCTTTTTGAAATTAATAAAAAAAAGCCTGGCATATGACCGGAGATAGCTGCAGACAGCTTTTTATTCCAGTATTCCTTCCAGACTCTGTTCTTCTTTTAACCCAATATTTTAATCATGAGCAATCTCTGAAGTTTAGCAAGCTAAACTTCTTATGTTATCTTAGACTGTATTTTTATTAATTTGGTTATGAAAACCAAATTAATAAAAAAAAGCCTGGCAATGACCTACTCTCCCGCTAACGCAGTACCATCGGCGAAGAGGGGCTTAACTTCCGTGTTCGGAATGGGAACGGGTGGGTCCCCCTCTCTATTATCACCAGACTAATTATTCAAAATTATTCTTACATCCTGCTATTGCAGAATGAACAGGGATTGAGTTTGGGCACGATAGGTTGCTATTCACAGGACTTCTTAGTCCATGCAGCCTATTGGCTCAATTCTCCGGGAATTGATTAAGGGGAAATATGGTCAAGCCTCACGGATAATTAGTACCGGTCAGCTGAATGTATTACTACACTTACACTTCCGGCCTATCAACCAGATCTTCTCTCTGGTTCCTTCAGTCACTTCAAGAGTGAAGGGATATCTCATCTTGAGGAGGGCTTCCCACTTAGATGCTTTCAGCGGTTATCCCATCCGAACGTAGCTACCCAGCACTTACCGTTGGCACGATAACTGGTACACTAGAGGTTCGTCCACATCGGTCCTCTCGTACTAAATGCAGCTCCTCTCAAATATCCAACGCCTGTGGCAGATAGGGACCGAACTGTCTCGCGACGTTCTGAACCCAGCTCACGTACCGCTTTAATTGGCGAACAGCCAAACCCTTGGGACCTGCTCCAGCCCCAGGATGCGATGAGCCGACATCGAGGTGCCAAACTTTGCCGTCGATATGAACTCTTGGGCAAAATCAGCCTGTTATCCCCGGAGTACCTTTTGTCCGTTAAGCGACGGCCCTTCCACGCGGGACCGCCGGATCACTAAGACCTACTTTCGTACCTGCTCGACTTGTAAGTCTCGCAGTCAAGCAACCTTATGCCTTTGCACTTACACACTGATTTCCAACCAGCGCAAGGTTACCTTCGCGCGCCTCCGTTACTCTTTAGGAGGCGACCGCCCCAGTCAAACCGCCCACCATACATTGTCCAGATACCCGATTAGGGCACCCGTTAGAAACGTAACCTGATAAGGGTGGTATTTCACCAACGACTCCATACAGTCTAACGACCATACTTCTTAGTCTCCCACCTATCCTACACATAACAGGCCACATTTCAATGTAAAGCTGCAGTAAAGGTTCACGGGGTCTTTCCGTCTAACCACAGGTAATCGGCATCTTCACCGATACTTCAATTTCACCGGATCTCACGTTGAGACAGCGGGCAATTCGTTACACCATTCGTGCGGGTCGGAACTTACCCGACAAGGAATTTCGCTACCTTAGGACCGTTATAGTTACGGCCGCCGTTTACTGGGGCTTCAATTCGAAGCTTCGCGCAAGCGCTAACATCTCCTCTTAACCTTCCAGCACCGGGCAGGTGTCAGTCCGTATACTTCTCTTTACAGATTCGCACAGACCTGTGTTTTTGGTAAACAGTCGATTGCCCCATTTCTCTGCAACCCCCAACAAACTTTCATTGCTGATCATCCATCAGGGGCCATACTTCTCCCTAAGTTACGTATGCATTTTGCCGAGTTCCTTAACGTGAGTTCTTCCGTACGCCTTAGAATACTCATCCCACCTACCTGTGTCGGTTTGCGGTACGGTCCCTCTTAATCTAGAGCTTAGAAACTATTTCTTGGCACCTTGACTCCACACACTTCGCTTTGCCGTAGCTCCACTCGTCTTAACAACTCACATCATGTAGCGGATTTGCCTGCTACCTTCATCTGCTTGTTGCTTAAACCCGGACAACCATCGCCGGGATGTGCTTCACCTCATGCGTCATTCCATCGCAATTAAGAGAGGTACGGGAATATTAACCCGTTTCCCATCGACTACGCTTTTCAGCCTCGCCTTAGGGGCCGACTAACCCTTGGGAAGATTACCTTAACCCTGGAAACCTTAGGTTTTCGGCGGATGGGGATCTCACCCATCTTTTCGTTACTCATACCTGCATTCTCTCTTCTGATACCTCCAGCAGACCTTACAGTCCACCTTCAACGGCCTACAGAATGCTCCCCTACCCACTGATTAAATCAGTGACGTAGCTTCGGTTCCATGCTTAGCCCCGTTACATTATCGGCGCCTATCTACTCGACCAGTGAGCTATTACGCACTCTTTAAAGGGGTGGCTGCTTCTAAGCCAACCTCCTGGCTGTCTCTGCAAATAGACTTCCTTTTCCACTTAGCATGAATTAGAGACCTTAGCTGACGTTCTGGGCTCTTTCCCTCTCGACCACGAATCTTATCACCCGTAGTCTGACTCCCATATATTGATTATTGGCATTCGGAGTTTGATTGAGTTCGGTACCCGGTGAAGGGCCCTAGCCCATTCAGTGCTCTACCTCCAATAATATCCATATGAGGCTAGCCCTAAAGCTATTTCGGGGAGTACCAGCTATCTCCAAGTTTGATTAGCCTTTCACTCCGATCCACAGTTCATCCCTGCCTTTTTTAACAGACTAGGGTTCGGTCCTCCACTTTGTGTTACCAAAGCTTCAACCTGACCATGGATAGATCACTTGGCTTCGGGTCTACCGCATGCAACTAGACGCCCTATTCAGACTCGGTTTCCCTTCGGCTTCGGAACTTCAATTCCTTAACCTTGCTACATACGGTAACTCGCAGGCACATTCTACAAAAGGCACGCCGTCAGGCCTAAGCCCTCCGACCGCTTGTAAGTCTACGGTTTCAGGTTCTATTTCACTCCGCTCCCGCGGTACTTTTCACCTTTCCCTCACGGTACTATGCGCTATCGGTAGCTGTCGTGTATTTAGCCTTGGAAAGTGGTCTTCCCAGATTCAAGCAGGATTTCACGTGTCCCGCCCTACTCAAGGTGCTTACACACGAAGGCATATTTATTTAAAGTACGGGACTTTCACCCACTTTGGTCTCCCTTTCCAGTAGAGTTCCTATATAAATACGCTTTGTAACTTCGCGAGAGCTCTTACAAACTCTCCTGTAAGCCCTTACAACCCCGTCAATGCAACGGTGTAAGCCTATCACACACTAACGGTTTGGGCTCTTCCCATTTCGCTCGCCGCTACTTTGGGAATCTCTTTTGATTTCTTTTCCTTCAGGTACTTAGATGGTTCAGTTCCCTGAGTATTCCTCCATATGGCTATGTATTCACCATACAGTGACAGTTATTCCAAACTGCCGGGTTACCCCATTCGGACATCTGCGGATCATTGGATGTTTGCTCCTTCCCGCAGCTTTTCGCAGCTTACCACGTCCTTCTTCGACAGACAGCTCCAAGGCATCCACCGTAGACCCTTATTCGCTTGACCATATTACCTCTTAACCCTTCCCTATACTTATCCACTCCCTGTTATATGGATAAGTTTTCAAAACTGTAATCTTTCAACAGTCTTTATCTATTTTAAAGAACGGAGAATACTGAATTCTTAATTCCGTATTCTCTTAAGTTTGACAATGCCAAACTTAAATCTCTCTATGGAGACTATGTCTTAAAGCCCTACAAAAAGGACTTTAATATATCAAACCGTTACCGGTTAAATATCTATTGGAGGTATGGGGATTCGAACCCCAGACCTATGGCTTGCAAAGCCACCGCTCTAGCCAGCTGAGCTATACCCCCGAAAGAAAATCAAAGATTTCCTCCAGAGCTTTACATGGTAAATCTCCAAGCGAGTAAAACCAGTTGACCTTCACTTAATATAAAAAAGGAAGAAAGAGAGCGGAGATGCAGCAAGCTGCATCTCGGAAGTTCAGTAAACTGAACTTCACTGCGTTGTTTTTTGCCTAACAGGCTGTTTTTTCCATGACTATTAAAGCGTTAAAGCTTGTAAACAAACTCTAAGCTAAGTTTTAAAACCGAAGTTTTCAGACTTAGTCACGTTCCTTTCACATTGAAAGGAGGTGATCCAGCCGCACTTTCCAGTACGGCTACCTTGTTACGACTTCACCCCCCTTACCAGGCATACCTTCGGCAGCGTCCTCCTTACGGTTAGACTACCGACTTCGGGTACCCCCAACTCGGGTGGTGTGACGGGCGGTGTGTACAAGGCCCGGGAACGTATTCACCGCATCATGCTGATATGCGATTACTAGCGATTCCAACTTCATGGAGTCGAGTTTCAGACTCCAATCCGTACTGAGACAGGCTTTCTGCGATTTGCTCCACCTCGCGGCTTCGCGGCGCTCTGTACCTGCCATTGTAGCACGTGTGTAGCCCAGGATATAAGGGCCATGATGACTTGACGTCGTCCCCACCTTCCTCCGGTTTGTCACCGGCAGTATCATCTGAGTCCCCAACTTAATGCTGGCAACAGATGACAGGGGTTGCGCTCGTTGCGGGACTTAACCCAACACTTCACAGCACGAGCTGACGACAGCCATGCAGCACCTGTATACAGACCCCGAAAGGCTAATATATCTCTATATTATTCCTGTATATGTCAAACCCTGGTAAGGTTCCTCGCGTATCATCGAATTAAACCACATGCTCCACCGCTTGTGCGGGCCCCCGTCAATTCCTTTGAGTTTCACCCTTGCGAGCATACTCCCCAGGCGGTGCACTTAACGCGTTAGCTACGGCACTGAGGATATCTCCCCAACACCTAGTGCACATCGTTTACAGTGTGGACTACCAGGGTATCTAATCCTGTTCGCTCCCCACACTTTCGCGTATCAGCGTCAGTATATGGCCAGAAGCTCGCCTTCGCCACCGGTATTCTTCCAGATATCTACAGATTTCACCCCTACACCTGGAATTCTAGCTTCCCTTCCTATACTCTAGATTGGCAGTTTCCAATGCGTTTTCCCAGTTGAGCCGGGATATTTCACACCAGACTTGCCATTCCGCCTACACGCCCTTTACGCCCAATGAATCCGAACAACGCTTGCCCCTTACGTGTTACCGCGGCTGCTGGCACGTAATTAGCCGGGGCTTATTCCTTGCTTAACGTCATCTAAGAGTCATTCCCTACTCTTATTATTCCTCCACAAGAAAAGAACTTTACAACCTTTCGGCCTTCATCGTTCACGCGGCGTCGCTCCGTCAGACTTTCGTCCATTGCGGAAGATTCTTAGCTGCTGCCTCCCGTAGGAGTCTGGGCCGTATCTCAGTCCCAGTGTGGCCGGTCACCCTCTCAGGCCGGCTATTCATCGTCGCCTTGGTAGGCCTTTACCCCACCAACTAGCTAATGAACCGCAAGCTCATCTGTAAACGAGGCCTTAGCCCCTTTCCTTAATAAGTTCCCACTTACCAAGCGTATTCGGTATTACCCTGTGTTTCCACAGGCTATCCCCAATTTACAGGCAGATTACTTACGTGTTACTCACCCGTTCGCCACTCTCATTCAGTGCAAGCACTGAAATCCCGTTCGACTTGCATGCTTAAAACGCGCCGCCAGCGTTCGTTCTGAGCCAGGATCAAACTCTCCATGATATAATTTGCTAAACATAAAGCTTAGCAATTTTAATCCTAACAATTGACGGTTCGCACTATCTACTATCTTTCAAGTAGCTCAGTATCAAACCTATTAACACAGGCTCTCTTTCCTTCCCTAATTAACTGTTAAAGAACACATCCACCCAAAAACGCACATAGAAGCTTTACTGCTTTCCATGAGCGGAGGCTGAATATTCACCTACGTTATTTCTTTGATGAGATGCAACTGCTTCAAACAAACTCTTTCAAGCAGATGTCGGCAATTCGTCTCGTTAACGTGTGATGATGAATATATAGAAATTGGCCTTTCATGTCAACGGAAATACAAATATTTCTTATAATTTTATAGGATTTCATTAAAAACCTATTTCTCACATAGTAGAATAAAAAAATGCAAACTTCAGGCTGTAATTCTTTTGCTCTTAACCGTTTTCTGAGAATAAAAGAACACCGCAGTTATAAGTATGAGACCTTTTAGAAGCATCTGTATATAAGGATTTACATCAAGAATATTCATAAGGTTACTGAAGATGCTTAGAATCAATACTCCGCCTACAGCACCCGTAATATTACCTTCACCTCCAGCCAGAGCAATACCGCCAATCACAACTGCGGTAATAGTATCAAGTTCATACCCCTTACCTACAAGCGGTCCGCCTCCGCCCATTCTTCCGGCAAGAAAGACTGAGGCCAAACCTACCAGTAACCCTCCGAACATATAGGCTGACAACTGAATTCTATCCACAGCTATCCCGCTGATTCTTGACACCCAGTCATTTGCCCCGACAGCATACAGGTGGCGTCCGTATCTTGATTTATTGAGTAAAATATACACCAGTAAAAGAATCAGGATGAAATAGATAAAACTTGCAGGTACAGCTCCTATATTTCCTTCCGCTATATAACGGAAACTCTTTGGAATACCGCCTATTGTTTTTTTTGTATATATAAATATTCCACCCTGAATAACAGACATTGTTGCAAGTGTGGCCATAAACGGAGCAATCTTCAGCTTTACAACCAGAAGCCCGTTAATAAAACCTATTAAAAGCCCTATACCGGCTATTAAAATAAATACGGTCAGAACCCCTATTTGCGGAAAATCACGATAAAGCCCGCCGGCAATCGAAGTCAAAAGAGAAACAGCGGCACCGATCGACATATCGATCCCGCCGGAAATGATAATTACAGCCTGTCCCAGAGAGGCAAGCCCTAATCCTACCGGCTGAATAAGAAATACATTCTTCAGATTCCTGGTTCTTAGAAAGACAGGGTTGGCTGACATGCTGAAAATTATTATTGCAGCCAGCAGTACCCAGACAAACACACCGGGATCTGTAATTCTAATTTTAAATCTCTTCTTCATCACATCCTCCTGCCGGAAGCTGGTATTCATGACCTACTGCAAGAGACAGAATTTCTTCTTCCGAGTACCTTTTTTTATGCTGATCCAATACCCCTGCAAGTCGTCCAAAATTCATAACTGCAATTCGATCGGACATTCCAATAATCTCCGGCAGCTCTGAAGAAACCATAATTATAGACTTCCCCTGACTGGTCAGTTCCCGCATAATTTTATAGATTTCATGTTTAGCTCCGACATCTATTCCACGAGTAGGCTCATTTATAATATAAATTGCAGGTTCCTTTAGAAGAGCCCTCGATAGTAGAACCTTCTGCTGATTTCCGCCGGAGAGCTCTTCTATTTTCTGATTTATCCCGGCCATCCTGGTCCCGAGAAGTTCAGCCTGTTCACGGGTTACTTTTTCTTCTCTATTTTTCTTCAGCAAAAACCGGCCTTTGTATTCATCAAGATTTGTTATAGTTGTATTTACTGTGATTGATTCAGGAGCAATGATTCCCTTGTTCTTGCGATCAGAATGAATATAGCAGAACCCGGCTGATATAGCCTCACGTATATTTTTGAATTTTACAGAGATATCGTTTAATTCCATATTTCCGGAGTTCCCTTGACGCAGCCCCAAAATAGTTTCTACCAGAGCAGAACGTCCCGAACCGGCAATTCCTGCCACTCCAAGTATTTCACCTTTTTTGAGTTTTAGCGTAATGTTCTCAATACCCTCGCCGCTTAAAGCCTCCACAGAAAGAATAGTTTCACCGGTTTCCTCCGGAAGTTCAGGATATACATCATCTATCTCACGTCCAACCATAAGACTGACCAGCCGGTTCCTGTCAATATCGCAGGTGTTCTCTGTAGCCATTACCTTTCCGTCTTTGAGAACTGTAACCCTGTCAGCAATTGAAAAAACCTCTTCCAGCATATGGGATATATATATTATGGTTTTTCCGTCACTCCGAAGTTTATGAATTATATCAAAAAGCTTTGACAGCTCTTTATCCGAGAGAGCTGCTGAAGGCTCATCCATAATTATGATATCTGCATCAATAGAAAGAGCCTTTACAATTTCAACAGTCTGCTGTTCTATCACACTGAGATCTCTGATTTTCGAAGAAACATCAAGCTTAATTCCTATAGAGTCCAGAAGCTGGACTGTTCTGGCTGAAGCCTTCTTCTTGTCGAAAAGACCGAACCTTGTTAGAGGTTCCCTGTTAAGAAAGACATTTTCCGTTACATCCAGAGTATTTATCAGGCTGAATTCCTGAAAAATTATGGAAATGCCCGCTGTTTGTGCATGATGGGGATTCTGGAGTACAAAGTCATGCCCCCTGTATATTATCTTCCCTCTTGTAGGCTGGTAAACTCCTGACAAAATCTTCATAAGAGTAGATTTCCCGGCGCCATTTTCGCCCACAAGGGCATGAACTTCCCCAGGCTTAAAAGCCATATTTACATCAGACAAAGCCATCACGCCTGGAAACTGTTTATCAATACCACGGAATTCCAGGATATATTCTGAATCCATCATCTCCTCCCCTTGTTAAAAAGACCAAGAGCCAGAATAATTACCAGTCCCTTTATCATCATCTGACTCTGAATCGGAAGGTGTGCAAGTATTGCCAGGTTTGTTATAAGAAGAAGGATAATTGAACCTAATACTGTCCCCTGAACAGAACCGGAACCTCCCCCGATTGCAGCACCGCCAAGAACCGCTGCTGCGATACTGTTAATGTCAAACTCGTTTCCCGCCCAGTTATCAGCTATTCCTGTATAGCCCGAAAGAAACACACCGGTAAGTGCACTCAAAGCTCCGCACAGAATATATGCAGTGATAATCACCCGATCCGTTCGTATTCCTGAGAGTTCAGCGACATCATGATTGCACCCGGTCACTCTCAAACGTCTGCCATAAGCAGATCTGGATAGAAGATAATAGAAGAAAACAGCGGTTATTCCGAAAATCAGAACGAGCCATGGGATACCAAGGAAATTTCCGGTTCCGATCTCAATCAGACTGGCAGCGACATTGCCTTTCGGAATCCCTCCTGTAGCAATAAGACGCAGCCCGTTAACAACAATGGAGACCCCAAGGGTTGCTATAAATGCAGGCACTTTACGTTTTGTTACAAGAAGTCCGTTCATCATTCCAACAATAGCTCCTACAGTCATTGTGAGAAGCAGTACGGGAAGGACCAGAGAATTCCTGCCGTCAATCATGGATGCAGCCAGGATATTCCCGGTTGAGATTACAGCAACCACTGAAAGATCCAGTCCGCCGGACATTATCACCATAGTCTGTCCCAGCGCAACCAGTCCGAGCATTGAAAAGTTTCGCGCAACATTCAGCATATTACTCAGGGTGAAAAAACTGACACCGGTTATTAACTGAAGAACCAGGGCTGCTGCAATCATAATTATTAAAGCAGCCCAGAGTCCGACAGCGACCTCCCCCTGTTTTTTTATCAGAATCATTTATAAACCACGCATTCTACTTTTTGCTGACTCAGCAAAAGTCCGCCGCAGCCGAGACAGGCCGTACAGTAATTAATTGAATTTTCCCTGCCATCCATCAGTTTTGAGGGTAGAAGCGGATCCGCAATACTCTGCCTCCCAAGTCCGACAAAGTCTACATTTCCATCCCGTACATTCTTCTCAGCCCAGTAACTCCAGCTGCCTATTCCGGTTTTCCCATTTGAAAGATAGCTGTATCCTGCACCGACAACCGGAATTCCTACAGCCTTTTTCACCGCAGCAGCCCACCCGAAATGTCGGTAAACACCGTCGGGATACTTCTCAGTAGGATGAATAAGATCTGCATTTCCAACTGCGCTTCCTGCCGAAACAGAAATAATCGAAACACCCGCGTTTTCAGCAATCCTGCACATTTCCAGAGTTTCAGTTAAATCTTCGATTACTTCATCGGGGCCTGAGGTTCCGAATCCGCCGGGAATACTCTCATATGCAGGAATTCGAAGCCCTAGTATAAAACTTTCAGAGGCTTCCTTTTTGACTCCGGATGAAAATTCTTCTATAAAAGAAGTTCTGTTTTTTAGACTCCTGCCGTAGCGTCCCACCCTCCTATTTAAAGGCTGAATAAAATCTGTTCCCAGAAAACCGTGACATATTTTTATCTCTACACCGTCAAATCCGGCTTTTTCCGCGGCCAGGCTTGAGTCTATAAAATTCTTTATAATATTTTCAATCTCCGCATCAGTGAGAACATGTACAGGGTTTCCGTCCCGTTCATACACAGCAACAGGTTCAGCAAAAGAGGGGTCTGCCAGTGTCCCTGCATGGTCAAGCTGGAGGATAAAAACAGCTTCCGGATTTTCATCTTTTACAGCCTGTACCAGCGGCTTGAAAGCTTCCCAGTTATCCTTTGTCAGAATAAGCTGATTAACTCTGGCTCTGGCGCCAGCGCTTACAGCAGTTGCTTCACAGTAGATCAGTGCAGCCCCGCCTCCGGCAGCCTTTCGGTAAACCTCAATAACTTCTTCTCCAGGAAGTCCGCCGGGTGCAGCACAGTTACTTTCAGTAGGCAGAATTGCAAACCTGTTGGATAATTTTCTACCGTGGAAATTTATATCTTTCTTCAAATTTTCAATATTCACTGTTTCCTCTCTCCTATACCAAAAAGCCCGGAAAATCCGGGCTATAACTGAAATTAACGATTTTACAGTTTCGGCAGAAACTTTTCCGGAATCTGGTCATCACCGACCCACCACCAATCGGAAAGATTCGGCTTAACAAATTCCTTTATTTTATCAGGTCCCATTCCTTCAAATGAAGCTGAAACCATCTTATCAACTGCTTCACCCTTCATAGCCTTTACTAAAACTTTTACAGCCTCTGATGAAAGTCTTGTAGACATTGGATAAAGATAGGCCGGAACATTTTTCTCAGTTACATATTTTGCATAGCCGTTAAGCTGGTCTCCTGTTGAAGGAACAAGCGGTCTTCCGGCTTCTTCGAAAGCCTGGAGTGCAGGCCATGACATCAATCCTGAATCAGCCCAGATTCCGTCTATTTCCGGGAATGCATTCAGCATAGCTTCCACTATTGTTTTTGTTTTGGCAGCAGACCAGTCACAGTACTGATGATCAAGGATTTCAATACCGGGATTGGCCGTAAAAACTTCTCTGGCTCCTGCAAGTCTTTCTTCAGCTGTTGTATTGCCTGCAATACCTGAAAGCATAATTATTTTCCCGCTGCCGTTAAGCTCGTCTACAAGCCACTTCGCCTGAGCTCTTCCGAATTCATACAGATCCTGAGTAACAAGACTTGTAAGACTGTCAGTATTGATACTGCCCCCAAAAACTATTACAGGAATACCTGATTCGTAAGCCCGTTCTACAGCCGGAATAATTGCATCGCCTACAGTCGGGTAAATAATCAGTCCATCCACACCCTTTGCCAGAAGATCATCAATATCTGAAATCTGTTTTTCAGGCCTCTCATTTGCATCAGAAATATAGTATTTTACAATTTCAGGATTTGCAGCTACCTCTGCTTCAAAGTTAGCCTTTAAAAACTGCCTCCAGGAATCTCCCATTCCGGCATTACTCCATCCGATTACAAATTCATCTTTTGATGCTGCATCCTGCTGCCCTGCAGCAAAAACACCGGTCGATACACCTAAAAGAATTGAAACACACAAAAATACAAAAACAACTCTTTTCATTTGCCTTCTTCTCCTTTCATTTGTTCTTATTTTATGTTATTTTAATAGTGATTCTTTTTATTTGTATATGGACAAAACTGATCTTCCATATGGACATTTTCAACTTTATAAAAAAGGCAGGACAGAGTTATAATTATCTGCGTATGATGAAACAGAGAACAGTCGAGAAAACATTATTTTTCGCATACTTCATCCCGATAGTCATAACTGTATTTATTCTTTCTTTGTTTTTCTTTATTTACACTTCACAGGTTCTAAGAAACAGGGAAGAATCCAACCTGACTTATCTTACTGACAAGATGGTGAGTATAATCGATTCTGAAATTGCGAAAATGAATAACCTGTCACTGAACATATCAAATTCTACAATACTGAAAAATCAAATTAACTTATATCTTGAACTCACGGCTGATGGATATTCACAATCAAGCACCGAGATCTATCTGGCCGGACGAGATATCTCAAACACTCTGGCCATGACTGCCGGTCCAGTCAAAACTGTTCCTCAAATCAATTACATCACACCAGACGGAAGATTAATCGGTGCCGGAACATACAATCTGATTCATGAAATACCGCTTGAAACCGAACTGGCAATTGAGGGGATTGACAGGACCTACGGGAAAAGGCATTTCAGTAATGCAATAAGGGATCCTCTTGCTGAAAAAGCCTTTCCCTTATATAAAAATCAGAATTATATATCCCTGTATCGTTCCATTTTCAGTGAGAATTCCAATAAAACCATCGGAATAATAGAGGTTAAACAGTTTGCAGAAACCATATTTTATGGGCCGTCAAAAGCCAATAAGAATTTCATGATTTTTAACGCGGCACATGAACAACTATATCCTTTTACGCTTACAGAGCTGAAACCGTACACCAACCTGCTTAACAGCAATACTGACGAAGGGATATTCTCATTCCGTAATCAGGTGACAGATCAGAAAGAAATCATTTCGGTAGGTAAATGCAGGGAAATTAATTGGACAATTCTGAATATAGCAAGGGAAAACGATATCCTGCTTCCTGTTCACCGTGTGATGCTGATCATGGTTATAGGCTCTGCAATGCTGTTCATTTTCAGCATTTCGGTTGCAAGACGTTTCTCCGGCATGATAACAACCTCTCTCGGCCGGCTTAACGGGTGGATTTCCAATCTTCACTGGGACAACCTGGCTGATGAAAGACCTGAAACATCAAATGAAATCTTCGTCCTGACCGAGTTTGAAGAAATTCATCAGGAATTCCTGAAAATGAATAAAAAGCTGTACGATTCAATGAAACTGGTTGTTAAAGAAAGAAGTCTTCAGGAGAACGCCCGAATGCTTGCCCTACAGTCCCAGATGGATCCTCATTTTATGTATAATATGCTCACAAGTATTGGAATAATGGCAGAGGAAGGTGAATCGGAAAATATCATCTACACCATTACTCACCTGACGTCAATTTTAAGATATACGGCATCCAGGAGCAGGCTTTATGTTCCGCTCCGGGAGGAAATTGAAATAAGCAGAAATTATCTAGAATGCATGAAAATTCGATTCGGAGAGGAGCTCAACTACAAAATATCCATCTCCCCGGAGATCTTTGAAATGAGCGTCCCAAAGCTCATCATCCTGCCCCTTGTCGAAAACAGCATCAAATATTCAACAATAAAAGAACCGCCGTGGGAAATTACTATTGATTCACAGGTTTCGTTTGTTTCAGGAATAAAAAAATGGAGACTTACAATCAAGGATAACGGTCCCGGATTCAGTTCAGAAGCACTGAATAAAAACAGTGAAATGATTGCCAGTTGCGACAAAAACATCGCTGTTCAGCTTGGGTTTCATTTTGACGGACTGGGACTTCCCAATATTTATTCCAGGATGATGCTTTATTATAATAATGATTTCAGTTTTTCCTGTTATAATTCTACAGAGACTGGCGGAGCCTGTATAGAAATGGAGGGACCGGTTGAGGACTAATAATAAATTCAGTGTCATCATCGCAGAAGACGAGTACAGGATCAGAGATAATCTTGCAAAAAAAATACCGTCAATAAACCCACTCTTTTTTATAGCCGGAACTGCTGTCAACGGAAAGCAGGCACTTGATATGATAATTGAAAAGGCTCCGAACCTGCTGATAACAGATATAAAAATGCCGGTTATGGATGGACTGGAGCTTATAGAAGAGCTGTATTTAACTCATCCGGATCTTCCTGTGGTAATTTTAAGCGGTTATGATGATTTCAGTTATGCAAAAAAAGCCATCCATTTCGGAGTGAAGGATTATATTTTAAAACCATCCTCGAGAGAAGAACTCACATCCCTGCTTTCCCGCATGGAAATACTTTTATCCGGCAACCAGGAAACACTCTGCCAGTCTGAATATATTTATAATTCCGAAACCGCTGTCAGCGAGCTGTGTACACAGCTGACAGAATTTCTTAAAAATAATTTTACAGAAAATATTGCAATATCCGAACTTGCTGAAAATTTTAAAATTAATCCTACATATATGAGCCGGATTTTTAAACAGAATACAGGAAGAACGCCAAGCCGTTATCTGACAGAACTTAGAATAAACCGGGCAAAACGTCTTCTGACAGATTCTGATGAACTTGAAATTAAGGAAATATCAATCAATCTTGGATTTGAGGATCAGGGATACTTCAGCCGGCTGTTCAAAAAAGAAACAGGAACAAGTCCGGCTGAATTCAGGAAAAAGCAGAATCTTATATAACCTCTACTTCAAGATTCATCAGTTTTCCGATTAGATCGACAGCCTGAGTATGGTCTCCTTCCATCAGGATCACATGATGTGAATAAACATTATCCATAAGCCGGCGGCCGTTCTGGACTTTCAGAATCCCTCCGTTTCTTACGTCAGAAGATGAATCATACTGAACATATCCTCTAAGCTCCCCCTTAATCGACATAATCTTATTCATAGCCATATTCATTTTAGCAACAGTTACAGCTCCGACGGCCATTCTCGAATCAATCATATGGGAATTCTCATTTACTATGGCAAGCTGTTTGGGTACAAGCTTAAAGCTTGTGCTGAACTTTCTCGGAAGCAAACCGAAATAACCGCAGTGAGCAAGAAGAATATGGTTCTCAGGGTCATCAACTATTTCAGGAAAAGACGGAATCTTTTCATGCTTCAGCGCAGCCTGCCCCATCATAAAGGGATATATATTCGTCATAAAAAGCGGAGCCCCGATTGAATTATACAAAAGATATTTACTTGTCAGAGTTTGGGTATCTCCCTCACAGACCCATAACAATCCTCTATCTTCAAGCAGCCTGTCCCAGGTAATACAGGGAGTTGTTTTACAGTAGTGGGATTCATTCAGGCAGTTGGAGCCGATACCGATAATATCTTCGGAATCAAGTTCCTCAGTAATTGCAATATGAAATTTGGCTGCATTCAGCCCTCTAATCTCTTCAAAACCGTCAACTTTCGGATAATCCCAGCTGTTCCATAGATGTCTAGCATCTGCATCACTGACTTTCTCCGCCTTTTCCCCGAGAGCTTTCAGACTTCGCCTCTCAATTTTTGTACCGAAACGGCTAAGTATAGTTTCATCACTTTCTTTTTCCCACCAGTAGAAAGATTTGAAAATCTCAGGCTGAAAACCTTCCCCCGGATTATCCTGAAAGATAAGGAATTTAGACACTGACATTTTCCTGGCGGTTCCAAGTATTCTGCAGATTAATCGAGATTCATCCAGACTGTATGGAGTAACTGTCTTAATCCCCTTCCCGCGTAAAAAATTACTGATTTCCCAATCCCACATGGAAACAGTTGCAAATTCTGAAGTAATAATGAGTATAGGAACATTAATTGATTTGATATCTTCAACAGAACGATATGCTTCACCTAGAATCTCAGGAAACAATACCGCTTCACATTCAGGCACCGTTGCACCCAGCGGCTGTTCGGGAAGAAACTCTGCAGAATCCGCAAGCAGTTTTTTCAATGCCGAAAGCTGGGTTGAAAAGCGGGAGGTCCGCTCCTTTTTAAAATAAACAGGTAAAAGTCTTGGTTTCATATATATCACTCCATCTTATAAAGGTTTTTTAGAAGATCGAAAACAATCTAAAACGTTTCAGATTATGCTAACACAGATTTGTAAGCTGTCAAGATAAACACAAACAAGATCTGTGCTCTTATTTAAAAGAATAACTTCGTATTGCAATATCCTTTTCTTCGTATTGGCGGCGAAGCTCTTCAGTGATTTCGTCCGTAATAATCAGGTCCACACGATCGGGAGGGGCAAAATTTATAAAAGAATCTGTCTCAAGCTTGCTGTGATCACATAGAATGATAACTTTTGAAGCAATTTCCATCATTTGCCTTTTCACTTCAGATTGTGACAGATCGGGGGTGCTAGCCCCCTTTTTCAGAGAGAAAGAGTTTGTACCCAAAAAAGCCTTATCAACAGACAAAGCCCCGATATTTGAGAACATGCCGTAACCAACTGTACAGTGGAACCCTGTTCTCAATAATCCCCCAATCATCAGAACCTCACAGGTGCCCTGAGTTTCAAGCTCGGCTGCTATGGTTATATCATTTGTGACTACTGTCAGATTTTTTTTCAGATGCAGAACCTTTGCAAGTTCTTTTACGGTTGTGCCGGTCTCAAGAATTATTGTATCTCCATCCTCTATCTCCAGCAGAGCTGTTTCCGCTATCTTTTTTTTAGAATCAAGATTACGCTGAGATCTATTATCAATTAAGGGTTCATATCCGGTCCGCGATTTTTTTATTGCGCCGCCATGAGTCCGGGTAATCATTCCGGAATCATCAAGCTCACGAAGATCATTGCGCATAGTAGCACCTGAAACCGAAAAATGCTCGCAAAGTTCAGGAACAGTAACTCTGCGTCTTTCATTGATATAATCAACAATCTTATTCTTTCGCTCTTCTGCAAAGAGGTTAGTATCTTTTTCCATAATAATAGATCCTATCTCCGTCCACCCTGTACTTATTCCTGTTTTTAATTCAGGGTATTTATATCATAACAGAAGACAAACGCACAGTTCACTCCTGCTGCTGGTATTAATATACTAATTTGAGTAAAAATTGTTCATAGTATCAAGCAGACGCCGATATTTTTTGAGCCTTTTTTCAAAATGACTGTAGTACTCCGCTTCACAGATGACAGCATCTTTGGTTGAGATCCATGATTCAGCTGCATTTCCAGCGGACGTAAGAATTCCACAGGCTGCGCCTGCTACAATCGCAGCCCCCATAGGAGCCCCGTAATTCTGGTTGATTGAGACAACTGGAACCTGAAGGACTCCTGATTTCATCAGCTTCCATGCAGTGTTCCGCTCCCCCCCTCCGGTAATTCTCATTTCAGATATAGAATATCCGGGTAACATTGATTCAAGGGCATCCCGGTAAATACCATATTCAAGAGCTACAGCCTCCATTACAGCAAAAAACATATCAATACTGCGGTGCCGCCAGCTTAGATCTGAAAAAGTCCCCTTCAGAGCAGGCTGACTGGGACTCACCCTGCCGGACATATGTGGAATGAACATGGGAGAATCATCTCTCAGGTCAGGTTGTTCGTTGTCAAGGCCGCGAAACCTTTCCGGGTCTGACTTATCCCTTCCCATGATTTCAGAAAGAAACCACTCAACATTCATACCTCCGCCATTAATATAGGCATAGGGATGCCATAGTCCCTCAGTAACCGATGCTCCGCAGCCCATGGCCTGATACTTCAGATCGCAGGAGAATCGATCTGTTGTAGCGGCGAAAACACTGGCTGTACCTGCGACATCAATACATATTCCGGGTTTGACAGCACCGCAGGATAGAAATGATGCAGCGGTATCACCGCAGCCTGCAGCTACAGGAACAGGAGCAGGCAGACCGCATCTTAAAGACATTTCCTTTGTCATTGTACCTATGATTTCAGTGCTGGATACAATACGGGGTAGTTTCGAGACCTCTACATCAAATAATCTTAGTAAATCCTCATCCCAGCGGGCGTTTCGGTTGTCCGCAAAACCGGAAAAATGAAGGTAGGTTTTATCGATGAATGCATCCTTCCCTTTCAAACCGCAGAGCCGCATTGCAGCATAACCGCCGGGCTGAACAAAGGAAGCCACCTGCTTATATACATCCTTTCGTTCATGCTTCCACCAGAGAATTTTCGGGCCGTGATTGAAACTTGGGGGATTACCGGTTTTTTTAATGATTTCCTCTTCGGCAGCGTTTTTTAATTTTTCAATGTAGGGTGCACAGCGAGTATCCAGCCAGGAGTCATAAGGAGTAAGGGCTTTTCCGTCTTCATCTATTCCTATAATACCAGCCATCTGACCATCTATAGCTATACATCTGACGGCCTTTTTATCCAATTCAGTAAGAGACTTAAGACATTCTGAAATTGACCTGCAGACAGAATCAAGCTGAAATTCCGGCTCCTCCTCGGTAACACCGGGAGCCGGCTGATGCAGTCTGGATGGTATAAATGCTGAACCTCGACAGGTTCCTGATGAATCAAATAGAGAAGCTTTAACCCCCTGTGTTCCAATATCAATGCCTAAAAGTAAATCTTGCACCATACACAATACCCTCTTTTTCTCTGGTTCTGCTCCAGGTTTAATTTTAAACGGTTATCACACTCTTTAAACCCTTTCCGGCCGCCACATCTTTTATGACCTGTTCGATCTTATCTAGCGAAGAACTTGATGTAATAAGATCTGAAACTTTTAAACGCCCTGACGATATAAGTTTCAGGCACTGACGGTACTGACGCAGACTCTGCCTTGTCGTTCCTGCTACAGTAAGCTGTTTATAGTGTATCTCATTGGTATCCAGACGGACTGCTGATTTTCCTTTGGGAAGCCCTCCGAAAAACATAATTCTTCCGTTTAATCCGGCATAGCTGAAAGCAGATTCCTGAATAGCCGGAACAGAGGCTGCTGTGATTACCAGATTCATTAAACGGCCGCCGGTATAATCAGACACTGCAGTATCAAGCTGATCTGAAGGAATCGTTACAACATCCGGGACAAGGGTCTTTGCCAGCTCCAGTCTTTCACTGCTTATATCAGTAATATAAACCCTGGAAGCTCCTGCAAGCAAAGCAACTCTGACATGCATCATTCCGATAGGACCTGCCCCAATGACCAGAACTTGATCGCCCGGATAAATACCAATTTTTTCATAAGCATTGTATACACATGATAGAGGTTCAGCCAATGCGGCTTCGCTGAAACTGATATTGTCATCTATAATGCTGATATTTCCCTGCCGGACGGCGGCTGCCGGAACTCTCATATATTCAGCAAATCCTCCGTCAACAGAGACACCTAAGGCCTGTGAATCCAGGCACATATGCGAATTTCCAGCAGTGCACAGATCACAGACACCGCATCCGTAATTAGGTGCAACACCGACCCGCATTCCGCAACTATATCCTTCTACACTGCTTCCAACCTTCTCTATAACTCCAGCGACCTCATGGCCGGCTATCAATGGCTTGTCGGAAGGTGCCCCTGTTTTATAGAAACGTACATCAGTTCCGCAAATAAATGATGCAGATACTTTTATAAGAACTTCATGTTCATTTATCTGAGGTATCGGAACATCTTCAATTCTGATATCTTCTACACCGTGCAATCTTGCCGCTTTCATTATATTAATCCTCCAATACTACGGGTCTTTTTTCAATAATAGATTTATTTCCTGCATTTACAACTTTTACAGCTTCCAGTCCGTCCCTTCCGGTAACTACCGGCTGAGTATCATTTCGGATACAGTCCACAAATGCCTGGTCTTCTCTTCTGTATGCGTCAATAAAAAGGTTCTGCCAGCTTTTTACAAAAGGGGTCCTTATACCTTCAGGACTGCAGGTAAGAACACTGTAATTCTGGTTCTTTCCTATATGAATAATCCCCTTTGTTCCCAGAATTTCGACTCTGGAATCATAACCGTACTGCACACCCTGTGCTCCGTCTACCAGCCCCTGTGCACCGCTTCTAAAGCGGCAATTCATAAGGACATTATCATAGAAGTCCGGATACTCATCGACAGCTTCCGGACATCTATAGTTTCCAGCCACTGCATATACTTCACTGATGTAGCTGCCGCTGTACCAGTGAAGTGCGTCAATATCATGAGAGCTGACTTCGGCCAGGGGACCATTGCTTTTTTTTATGTCATACATCCATGGCTTCGGAATTGACGGCCCATGAGTGAGAGATTTTACACATACAATATCCCCGATTTCTCCGGTATCAATTCTTTCCTTTGCATACTGAAAGCTCTCATCAAAGCGCCTCATAAATGCCAGCTGTAGTTTTACATCTGCTTTTTCACAGGCATCAATCATAAGGCTGCATTCTGATTCAGTCATCGCCATTGGTTTTTCACAAAGGACATGCTTTCCAGCCGAAGCTGCATTCACCACTATATCTTTATGGTATGCAGTAGGCGTTACTACAACTACAGCATCAATTCCGGGGTCGCCAAGAGCATCCTTGTAATCGAGATAATATTTGCTGATTCCTAATTCTTCAATTGCGGACTTAGCTGCCTGTTCATCCGGATCGACCATGGCAGCAAGATGACATCCGGCGACAGACCCGGCATAATTTCTTGCATGAATCATCCCGGCCCGTCCGCAGCCTATCACAGCCACATTTACATTATTACTCATTATTACCTCCGATATAGTGTTTAAAATATAACCTCATAACTTGTTTTATATTAACGTTTGTTGTCATATTCTAACACTTTAACCGAGCCAAGTCAATATTTCATTGTTTTTTATTATCATTTTACCTTTTTTATTATTGTTTTGTTTTATATTAGAAAACAGGTGAATTAATTTAGTCTGAAAAATGAATGCTCAGGCAGTTACGGAACGCCTGAGCTAATGAGTTTTACTCAGGCGATCAGTATGTGTTATCCATAAATTTCGATACATTGTCTTTGGTAACAACGTATGTAGGATCCAGATTTTTCTTCTCAAAGGGTTCTCCACGCAGTATTGACTTTGCCAGAGCGAGAGCCCGGCCGCCCATTGTCGGCCAATACGACATTGAAGCTCCAAATATTGGATTACCTTCAGAAAGATATTTATAAGCTGTTTTAGAGCCGCCGAAACCGGTCACAAACTGAACATCTTTTCTGCCGGCATTTTCAATTGCTGTTATGGCTCCAATGGCGGATTCATCATCCTGACAATAGACAGCATCAATCTTGTCATATGCGGGAAGTATATTATTCATAGCATTAAGACCTGCATCCTGGTTAAATTCACCATCTGCTTCTACAACTACCTTTATGCCTGGATATTCTTTTTTGATTACATCCATGAAGCCGTTATACCGGTCAAGGTCTATAGGTATTCCGACATAACTCCTGAGAATCGCAATATCACCCTTTCCTTTCAGCCTGTCCCCTATATAACGGGCGGCATTTGAACCGCACAAATAGTTGTCACCTCCTAACAGAACAGTATATTTATCGCTGTCTATAGGTCTGTCAACAATCATAAGTTTAATTCCTGCATCATAAATTTCCTCACAGATCGGAGTCATCAAAGTCCCATTACCAGGCAGACAGATAATCATGTCATAATTATCCTCTTTAAATGTTGTCAGAATATTCAGCTGATCTGCATCGTCTACCGCATTCTTTATTACGAACTGAAATTCCCTTGTATCCTTTGCCGCCTCATCAAGAGCAGAATCAAGCATCTTTGCCTGCCAGGAGTTATTGGCAGGGGGAAAAGATACTGCAACTCTGTACACATCACCCATGTCAGAATCCTGCTGGCCCCCGGCGAATACTGACAGACCGGCCGTCAGAATCAATACTGTACAAAATAAAAATACAGCTTTTTTCATCTTTGCTTCCTCCATAAATCTTTAATCATTGTCTCAGAAAATCCGGATCAATATGTAAAATCGGAATTTTATCCCGCTAACGGGAACTGATTCTATTTTTCCCTGCTTTGAATAAGAACTGCAAAAAGTATGACTGCCCCCTTAACGGCACCGGCAAGATAAGGTGAGATATCCAGCATAATCATCATATTTTTAACAATCCCCAGAATAATAAATCCAACTATAGTACCTATTAATCTGCCTTTACCGCCTGAAAGCGAGGTTCCTCCGACGATTACAGCGGTAATAGCTTCAAATTCATACTGCATTCCGGAAGAGGTAGCTGCAACCGCTGCCATCCTTGACATCTCAATAATTGCAGCTAATCCGGTACAGAATCCTACAATCATATATGTCACTATCTTTATTCGGTCGACTTTAATGCCCGAATATCTTGCAGCATTCTCATTCCCACCGACAGCGAATACATAGGTTCCGAACTTGGAGCGGGTCAATGAAATGTGAAGAATCACAGCAAGAATTATTGCTAAAATGAACGGTATGGGAATTCCGAGAATGGCTCCATTTCCAATATTTGTAAATTCCGGAATTTTGTTTCCCATTATTGTAGCTCCGCGGCAGAAATACATAACAACTGAACGTGCGATTATTCCTACTGCAAGGGTTACTATAAAAGGAGGAAGTTTTGCTTTTGTAATTATCAATCCGTTGGCAAAACCAATAGACGTGGAAACCAGGAGACAGACTATAATCGGCACAATCAACGGCAGCGCCGGCTCTCCGGTTTCGGTTACCATTTTCTGCAGTGCAATCAGAGCTGCTCCGGAAGTCGCAAGAACAGGTCCGCTTGATAAATCAATACCTCCCGCAATGATGACAAATGTCATGCCCAGAGCAATAATACCCACAATGGATGTATTTCTTAATATATTCAGTAAATTATTGGGACGAAGGAAACGGGGTGCTGCTATTCCGCAAATAATCAGAATAACAACAAAGACCACCAAAATACTGTATTTTTTCCAAATCCACATTGCCAGGAAACCCAATTTTTTTCTTCGTTTTATTTCTTCCATCAATCTCTCCGCTATACATTCGTTGCAAGAAACATAATTTTTTCTTCGTCAAGTTCAGAACATGAAAGTTCACCAGTTTTCCGGCCTTCATGCATTACAATTACCCTTTGGCTGATGCACATAACCTCCTGCATATCTGATGAAACTACTATTATTCCAATACCGCTTTCAGCAAGCTCTCTGATTATCTGATAGATTTCCTGTCTCGCTCCAACATCGACACCCCTTGTAGGTTCATCAAGTATCAGAACCTTTGCATCACTCAGTAGCCATTTTGCCAGAGCAACCTTCTGCTGGTTGCCGCCGCTTAGTGTTGCAACGGTCTGTGCAGATCCGGTACTCCGGATATTCATACGCTTCATCAAGGTCGAAGTATTATGCCTGGTTCTTTTTTGATTCCTGAAAACGCCCTTATTTTTACGCCAGTAAACGTAATTTGTGTTTTCTGTAATATCCCGGCATAAAACAAGTCCTGTATTTTTACGATCCTCGGTGACCAAACCTATACCTGCTTTTATTGAATCTATAGGGCTTTTCACTGAAACGGGTTTTCCATTAATCAAGATTTCTCCGCGTTCAGACTTCCGTATGCCGAATATCACCTCCATCAATTCTGTTCTGCCTGCACCGACAAGCCCGCTGAAACAAATTATTTCTCCTCTGCGAAGCGTAAAACTGAGATCTTTGAGCATACTATCTGATACATTTCTTACTTCAAGAATCACATCTTCAGGTTCACCGTTAAAATCGCCGACACTTGACTCCTGCACTTCCCTGCCGACCATCATCGCAGCAATTTTCTTCTCAGTAAGATCGCTTACCCGCTGGGTATCTATATAGGAACCGTCACGGAGTATCGTAACCGAGTGACATACTTCTGTGATTTCTTTCAATCTATGGGATATATAGATGATCGCAATTCCTTCGCTGCAGAGAGTCCGCATCAGATTAAACATTATTTCGGTCTCTTTTCCTGTAAGTACAGCTGTCGGTTCATCCATTATGAGAAGCTCTACATTGAATGAAATTGCTTTTGCAATTTCAATCATCTGTTTCTGGGCAATTTTCAAATCACGAACCTGCGTTCTCGGATGAATTTTCTGCCCAAGCCTGTCCAGCAGCTCTGCAGCATCCTGATTCATCCTGTTAAAATCTATCAGACCGCTTTTTAATTTAGGTTCCCTGCACAGAAAAATATTCTGAGCAACACTCAGATCATCAAAAAGATTCAGCTCCTGATGAATCATTGAAACTCCGAATGACTGCATTTCCAGCGGTCCGGCTGAATTACTGACAGCGGCCCCATTAAGAAAGATGTCACCTCTATCCTGTTCGTAAACACCTGATAAAACCTTCATCAAGGTTGATTTACCGGCACCGTTTTCTCCGCAGACAGCTCTGATTTCACCCCTGTCGACACTAAAATCAATTGAATGCAGAACCTCAACCCCGTAAAAACTCTTACAGATGTCCTGCATTTCAAGCAATTTCGGCATAATACCTTCCTTTAGCTTTAAGCATCTACTCGCTTTTCTTCCGGACACAGCTCTCCCGTTAAATCCACATTAAATAAAATTTCTATCTATTTATGTTAAAAACAGAAGAGATGTAAAATAATCAGGCAAAAGTTACTGTAACTCTCATCATAACTACAGCAATATCGCGGTATAAAAAAAGTCTAAGACATATCAGCAATTTCATACCGCAATACAGTGTATTCAGTCAGAGTTGAATCTCTCGCCCCTCTTTAGCAGATCTCAATCCGGCTTCCAGTATCTCAAGTTCTTTCATTCCGTCATGAAAATTTGGACGAATTTCACTGCCGGTATTTATCGCCGACATAAAATCGACAACAGCATGGTGAAATTCATGTTCATATCCAATTATATGTCCTGGCGGCCACCATGCCGGAATATATTTATGAACACTTTCAGTTACGAGTATGGTTTTGAATCCCTGCTGATAATCCGGATCTTCACGGTTAAAATACTGAAGCTCGTTCATTCTTTCCAGATTAAAAACAAGAGAGCCCTTGCTTCCATATATTTCAAAATAATTATAGTTTTTCCGCCCGGGGGCAAATCTTGTAGTCTCAAATGAACCGAGAGCACCATTTTTAAAACGAACCGTCATAAATGCAGCATCTTCTACTGTGACTTTTCCTTTCTTTCCACTTTCTCCTGCAGCCCCGCTGAATGTACCTGAGGCAGCTTCATCCGGTAAAGCTCTCTCTGTGATAAAATTAGCGGTCATGCAGTTGACACTTTCAACATCACCAACCAGAAACCTGGCCAGATCGAGGCTGTGAGAGTTTAAATCACCTTGAGGCCCCATTCCTGCACGCTCAGCCTGCAGATGCCATGTAAGCGGAAAATCGGGATCCACAATCCAGTCCTGCAGATATGCTCCCCTCCAGTGAAAGATACGTCCTATTTTTCCCTCATCGATCATCTGCTTTGCAAGCTGTATTGCCGGGCAGCGTCTGTAATTATGGTTAACATAATTTACTTTACCGCTTTTTGCAGCAAGATCAGCCATTTCTCTGGCCTGCTCTAAATTCATAGCAAGCGGCTTCTCACAAAAAACATGTTTACCGGCTTTAAGCGCTGTAATGGCAATTTCATAATGCAGGTGCTGAGGAACGGCAATATCAATTATATCAATATCTTCCCGTGCAACGACCTTTTTCCAATCTGTTTCAGTTTCTTCCCAGCCCCAGTGCTCTGCAAATTCTTTGACAGCTTCTTCATGGCGGCCGCAGACAACCTTCATTGCCGGCTTAAGTTCCATATCGAAAAATAAGGGTGAATTTCTCCAGGCATTACTGTGAGCTTTACCCATAAATTTGTAACCTATAAGCCCAATGTTCATGGATTTCATTTCTGCCTCCTAGCCGACGATTCCTGCAATTCTTTTTAGTTCTATAACACTTGCTTCTACAGCCTTATCTTCATCATCATCACTCCAGTCATTTCTGTAGTCTTCATGAAGGTAATCAATTTCCATTGCGAGAAAACCTTTATAATCTGCATCTTTTAGAATTTGTGCAAGTTTAAGATTATCAACAAGCCCCTGCCCTGTGGGTGTGCAGGCAAAGAAATGCCAGCTTCCTACCCCGCAGTTTGCCTGAGGTTTCAGATCCTTAACATGCGTTGAAAATGTATATGGTGCAAGTTTCTTCATTCCTTCAATAGGATCATCCAGTACCCGCATAAAATTACCAGTATCAAAGTTAATACCGAAATTGGGACTGTTAATCTGATGAATGAGCCTTAGCATTTCTTCGGAAGTAAAGTCGATATGATTTTCATCGGCTATTTTTATTCCCTTTCTCTCTGCTGTCGGCATTGCATTCTGAAACATCCTCGTCAATGTATCAAGCATCCACTCATGATCACGAAACCGAAACATCAGACTTGCACCGCAGACACGCATAACATCTGCACCTATCGCTTCAGCATATTCCATATGCTTCATCATATCGTCAAATGCAGCTTCATTGTATCCGCCCTCCAGGCCATCAGGATGACCCCATGCATATACACGCTCAAATTTATATTCATCAAGCAGTCCTTTAACCTCACTTAAATATCCTGAACTGAAACTTGGGAAAAAACACGATTCCAGAGACACTCCATCTACACCTAGTTCTGAAGCCCTTTTAACAAACCATTCCATATCAATATTTTTTGTCGGGGCTTTCTGATCATCATATACCTCTCCAAAAAGACGGTGATAACAGTAACTGTCTATGCCTACTTTCATACTTTTCCTCCAAAAACAAATTTAAAACGTTTCAGTTAATCTAAAACGTTTTAATATTTTATCATATTGATAACAAGTGTCAAGTAAAACTTCTCTTATGTTGTCATATTTTATTTTTCTTTATCATTTTAGTTATTATGCAGTTCCTCTTTCTACCAGTTCAGGTAGAAGACGGATATTCAGATTATGCCCTCCGGTCTTCATAACCTTAAAGAGATTTTCCGCCAGAGCCCGGCCTAACTTAAACATACCACCATCGACGGTCGTCAGCATGGGATAGACTGCCTGGGAAAGCTCCACATTATCATAACCGCTTACAGCAACATCCTCAGGAATCCGCAGGCCCTTTTCCTTGATATACCTCATAGCTCCGGCAGCCATATAATCATTCGCACAAAAAATAGCATCAGGTTTGCACTGCTGAAAAAGAACTTTAGCCCCGAGATAGCCGCTCTCGATAGTATAATCTCCATAAACCTGATATTTTTCAGTTATCCCAAATCCGTAGTCATTCATAATTTTCAAAAAAGCCTGTTTCCTCAGATAACCGTCGTAATGATCTTCAGGACCATGAATTACACCTACATTCCTGTATCCCTTTGCAATTATATGCCTGGCCATAAGAGCTGCTCCCATCTCGTTATCCATATAAACAGTATTTAGCTTTTCTCTTCTATCGGACGCATTTAAAAAAACAACCGGAAAATCCTGCAAAGCTTCAATGAATATATATGGATGTATGAATTGAGGTATTATTATTAATCCGTCCGAAGAACGATCATTGACTTTTCGAGTAAAATAAGCGATAAGATCATCATCTTCCCAATTACGAACATCTAATATAAAACTATGGTGATTTTTTTCTGCTATCTGTATAATACCCTGGATTATATGGTAAAAGAATGTGCTCTCATGAACAATGTCTGCATGTTTTGTTGAGTTAATAATAACCAGAGTGATTGCAGAAGCTTTACCGGTTATCAGTGTTCTCCCGCTTTTATTGGGATAGTATTTCAATTCAGAAGCTATTCTTAAAATATTTTCTCTAGTTTTCTCGTTTACGTATTTTCCGTTGAGAGCCTGTGAAACAGTTGCAACAGATACACCGGCCAGTTTAGCGACATCTTTAAGCTTAGCCAATAAATCCTCCAGAAATTTTAAATCTACTGTTTCATTATGTTTAGTAAATATTAAACTGTCAACAAATGTATAAAATGTAAATAATCAGAGTTCATGTTATCTGAGGTTATTGTTTTCCTATAAATTAACTATATTTTGAAATTAATAAAAAAAACCTGGCATATGACCGGAGAAAGTGGCTTTACTGCCATTTATCTCTGGTTATCTTCCAGACTTCTATTGGTTTATATAACCGCTTAATATTCAGAACTTTCTCTGAAGTTTAGCAAGCTAAACTTCTTACCACATCTTAGACTAATATTTTATATTCGCAGAACAGAAGTTCTGTGAAAATAAAAAAAAGCCTGGCAATGACCTACTATACATCAGGCTAAGCCTGCTGTGCTACTTTCAGGGTGAGCCTATGGGGCCTAACGTAGTCCCGCAAATTATTAGTTTAGATAGATTTTACGTGAAAAAAGTTACATCAGTTCACGCGTTAGCGGGAGTGATTATTTTAAAAGTTAAGAATTGTAATACTGCTTTTTGAAATTAATAAAAAAAAGCCTGGCATATGACCGGAGAAAGTGGCTTTGCTGCCATTTATCTCTGGTTATCTTCCAGACTTCTATTGGTTTATATAACCGCTTAATATTCAGAACTTTCTCTGAAGTTTGGTATTACCAAACTTCAAGCTCTTCTTAGGTCTCATATTTTATTAATTTAGACCGTTGGTCTAAATTAATAAAAAAAAGCCTGGCAATGACCTACTCTCCCGCTAACGCAGTACCATCGGCGAAGAGGGGCTTAACTTCCGTGTTCGGAATGGGAACGGGTGGGTCCCCCTCTCTATTATCACCAGACTAATTATTCAAAATTATTCTTACATCCTGCTATTGCAGAATGAACAGGGATTGAGTTTGGGCACGATAGGTTGCTATTCACAGGACTTCTTAGTCCATGCAGCCTATTGGCTCAATTCTCCGGGAATTGATTAAGGGGAAATATGGTCAAGCCTCACGGATAATTAGTACCGGTCAGCTGAATGTATTACTACACTTACACTTCCGGCCTATCAACCAGATCTTCTCTCTGGTTCCTTCAGTCACTTCAAGAGTGAAGGGATATCTCATCTTGAGGAGGGCTTCCCACTTAGATGCTTTCAGCGGTTATCCCATCCGAACGTAGCTACCCAGCACTTACCGTTGGCACGATAACTGGTACACTAGAGGTTCGTCCACATCGGTCCTCTCGTACTAAATGCAGCTCCTCTCAAATATCCAACGCCTGTGGCAGATAGGGACCGAACTGTCTCGCGACGTTCTGAACCCAGCTCACGTACCGCTTTAATTGGCGAACAGCCAAACCCTTGGGACCTGCTCCAGCCCCAGGATGCGATGAGCCGACATCGAGGTGCCAAACTTTGCCGTCGATATGAACTCTTGGGCAAAATCAGCCTGTTATCCCCGGAGTACCTTTTGTCCGTTAAGCGACGGCCCTTCCACGCGGGACCGCCGGATCACTAAGACCTACTTTCGTACCTGCTCGACTTGTAAGTCTCGCAGTCAAGCAACCTTATGCCTTTGCACTTACACACTGATTTCCAACCAGCGCAAGGTTACCTTCGCGCGCCTCCGTTACTCTTTAGGAGGCGACCGCCCCAGTCAAACCGCCCACCATACATTGTCCAGATACCCGATTAGGGCACCCGTTAGAAACGTAACCTGATAAGGGTGGTATTTCACCAACGACTCCATACAGTCTAACGACCATACTTCTTAGTCTCCCACCTATCCTACACATAACAGGCCACATTTCAATGTAAAGCTGCAGTAAAGGTTCACGGGGTCTTTCCGTCTAACCACAGGTAATCGGCATCTTCACCGATACTTCAATTTCACCGGATCTCACGTTGAGACAGCGGGCAATTCGTTACACCATTCGTGCGGGTCGGAACTTACCCGACAAGGAATTTCGCTACCTTAGGACCGTTATAGTTACGGCCGCCGTTTACTGGGGCTTCAATTCGAAGCTTCGCGCAAGCGCTAACATCTCCTCTTAACCTTCCAGCACCGGGCAGGTGTCAGTCCGTATACTTCTCTTTACAGATTCGCACAGACCTGTGTTTTTGGTAAACAGTCGATTGCCCCATTTCTCTGCAACCCCCAACAAACTTTCATTGCTGATCATCCATCAGGGGCCATACTTCTCCCTAAGTTACGTATGCATTTTGCCGAGTTCCTTAACGTGAGTTCTTCCGTACGCCTTAGAATACTCATCCCACCTACCTGTGTCGGTTTGCGGTACGGTCCCTCTTAATCTAGAGCTTAGAAACTATTTCTTGGCACCTTGACTCCACACACTTCGCTTTGCCGTAGCTCCACTCGTCTTAACAACTCACATCATGTAGCGGATTTGCCTGCTACCTTCATCTGCTTGTTGCTTAAACCCGGACAACCATCGCCGGGATGTGCTTCACCTCATGCGTCATTCCATCGCAATTAAGAGAGGTACGGGAATATTAACCCGTTTCCCATCGACTACGCTTTTCAGCCTCGCCTTAGGGGCCGACTAACCCTTGGGAAGATTACCTTAACCCTGGAAACCTTAGGTTTTCGGCGGATGGGGATCTCACCCATCTTTTCGTTACTCATACCTGCATTCTCTCTTCTGATACCTCCAGCAGACCTTACAGTCCACCTTCAACGGCCTACAGAATGCTCCCCTACCCACTGATTAAATCAGTGACGTAGCTTCGGTTCCATGCTTAGCCCCGTTACATTATCGGCGCCTATCTACTCGACCAGTGAGCTATTACGCACTCTTTAAAGGGGTGGCTGCTTCTAAGCCAACCTCCTGGCTGTCTCTGCAAATAGACTTCCTTTTCCACTTAGCATGAATTAGAGACCTTAGCTGACGTTCTGGGCTCTTTCCCTCTCGACCACGAATCTTATCACCCGTAGTCTGACTCCCATATATTGATTATTGGCATTCGGAGTTTGATTGAGTTCGGTACCCGGTGAAGGGCCCTAGCCCATTCAGTGCTCTACCTCCAATAATATCCATATGAGGCTAGCCCTAAAGCTATTTCGGGGAGTACCAGCTATCTCCAAGTTTGATTAGCCTTTCACTCCGATCCACAGTTCATCCCTGCCTTTTTTAACAGACTAGGGTTCGGTCCTCCACTTTGTGTTACCAAAGCTTCAACCTGACCATGGATAGATCACTTGGCTTCGGGTCTACCGCATGCAACTAGACGCCCTATTCAGACTCGGTTTCCCTTCGGCTTCGGAACTTCAATTCCTTAACCTTGCTACATACGGTAACTCGCAGGCACATTCTACAAAAGGCACGCCGTCAGGCCTAAGCCCTCCGACCGCTTGTAAGTCTACGGTTTCAGGTTCTATTTCACTCCGCTCCCGCGGTACTTTTCACCTTTCCCTCACGGTACTATGCGCTATCGGTAGCTGTCGTGTATTTAGCCTTGGAAAGTGGTCTTCCCAGATTCAAGCAGGATTTCACGTGTCCCGCCCTACTCAAGGTGCTTACACACGAAGGCATATTTATTTAAAGTACGGGACTTTCACCCACTTTGGTCTCCCTTTCCAGTAGAGTTCCTATATAAATACGCTTTGTAACTTCGCGAGAGCTCTTACAAACTCTCCTGTAAGCCCTTACAACCCCGTCAATGCAACGGTGTAAGCCTATCACACACTAACGGTTTGGGCTCTTCCCATTTCGCTCGCCGCTACTTTGGGAATCTCTTTTGATTTCTTTTCCTTCAGGTACTTAGATGGTTCAGTTCCCTGAGTATTCCTCCATATGGCTATGTATTCACCATACAGTGACAGTTATTCCAAACTGCCGGGTTACCCCATTCGGACATCTGCGGATCATTGGATGTTTGCTCCTTCCCGCAGCTTTTCGCAGCTTACCACGTCCTTCTTCGACAGACAGCTCCAAGGCATCCACCGTAGACCCTTATTCGCTTGACCATATTACCTCTTAACCCTTCCCTATACTTATCCACTCCCTGTTATATGGATAAGTTTTCAAAACTGTAATCTTTCAACAGTCTTTATCTATTTTAAAGAACGGAGAATACTGAATTCTTAATTCCGTATTCTCTTAAGTTTGACAATGCCAAACTTAAATCTCTCTATGGAGACTATGTCTTAAAGCCCTACAAAAAGGACTTTAATATATCAAACCGTTACCGGTTAAATATCTATTGGAGGTATGGGGATTCGAACCCCAGACCTATGGCTTGCAAAGCCACCGCTCTAGCCAGCTGAGCTATACCCCCGAAAGAAAATCAAAGATTTCCTCCAGAGCTTTACATGGTAAATCTCCAAGCGAGTAAAACCAGTTGACCTTCACTTAATATAAAAAAGGAAGAAAGAGAGCGGAGATGCAGCAAGCTGCATCTCGGAAGTTCAGTAAACTGAACTTCACTGCGTTGTTTTTTGCCTAACAGGCTGTTTTTCCATGACTATTAAAGCGTTAAAGTTTGTAAACAAACTCTAAGCTAAGTTTTAAACCGAAGTTTTCAGACTTAGTCACGTTCCTTTCACATTGAAAGGAGGTGATCCAGCCGCACTTTCCAGTACGGCTACCTTGTTACGACTTCACCCCCCTTACCAGGCATACCTTCGGCAGCGTCCTCCTTACGGTTAGACTACCGACTTCGGGTACCCCCAACTCGGGTGGTGTGACGGGCGGTGTGTACAAGGCCCGGGAACGTATTCACCGCATCATGCTGATATGCGATTACTAGCGATTCCAACTTCATGGAGTCGAGTTTCAGACTCCAATCCGTACTGAGACAGGCTTTCTGCGATTTGCTCCACCTCGCGGCTTCGCGGCGCTCTGTACCTGCCATTGTAGCACGTGTGTAGCCCAGGATATAAGGGCCATGATGACTTGACGTCGTCCCCACCTTCCTCCGGTTTGTCACCGGCAGTATCATCTGAGTCCCCAACTTAATGCTGGCAACAGATGACAGGGGTTGCGCTCGTTGCGGGACTTAACCCAACACTTCACAGCACGAGCTGACGACAGCCATGCAGCACCTGTATACAGGCCCCGAAGGGCTAATATATCTCTATATTATTCCTGTATATGTCAAACCCTGGTAAGGTTCCTCGCGTATCATCGAATTAAACCACATGCTCCACCGCTTGTGCGGGCCCCCGTCAATTCCTTTGAGTTTCACCCTTGCGAGCATACTCCCCAGGCGGTGCACTTAACGCGTTAGCTACGGCACTGAGGATATCTCCCCAACACCTAGTGCACATCGTTTACAGTGTGGACTACCAGGGTATCTAATCCTGTTCGCTCCCCACACTTTCGCGTATCAGCGTCAGTATATGGCCAGAAGCTCGCCTTCGCCACCGGTATTCTTCCAGATATCTACAGATTTCACCCCTACACCTGGAATTCTAGCTTCCCTTCCTATACTCTAGATTGGCAGTTTCCAATGCGTTTTCCCAGTTGAGCCGGGATATTTCACACCAGACTTGCCATTCCGCCTACACGCCCTTTACGCCCAATGAATCCGAACAACGCTTGCCCCTTACGTGTTACCGCGGCTGCTGGCACGTAATTAGCCGGGGCTTATTCCTTGCTTAACGTCATCTAAGAGTCATTCCCTACTCTTATTATTCCTCCACAAGAAAAGAACTTTACAACCTTTCGGCCTTCATCGTTCACGCGGCGTCGCTCCGTCAGACTTTCGTCCATTGCGGAAGATTCTTAGCTGCTGCCTCCCGTAGGAGTCTGGGCCGTATCTCAGTCCCAGTGTGGCCGGTCACCCTCTCAGGCCGGCTATTCATCGTCGCCTTGGTAGGCCTTTACCCCACCAACTAGCTAATGAACCGCAAGCTCATCTGTAAACGAGGCCTTAGCCCCTTTCCTTAATAAGTTCCCACTTACCAAGCGTATTCGGTATTACCCTGTGTTTCCACAGGCTATCCCCAATTTACAGGCAGATTACTTACGTGTTACTCACCCGTTCGCCACTCTCATTCAGTGCAAGCACTGAAATCCCGTTCGACTTGCATGCTTAAAACGCGCCGCCAGCGTTCGTTCTGAGCCAGGATCAAACTCTCCATGATATAATTTGCTAAACATAAAGCTTAGCAATTTTAATCCTAACAATTGACGGTTCGCACTATCTACTATCTTTCAAGTAGCTCAGTATCAAACCTATTAACACAGGCTCTCTTTCCTTCCCTAATTAACTGTTAAAGAACAAGACTCATCAGAGTCTTTTTCGCTACTCACACACTGTGTTTTAAGCGTGCCGTAGTTTTACCAAACCCAGCGATTTGTGTCAACCGGTTCGTTAAAATAATTTTAAGTATTTTAAGAACTTACTTGACTTATCGTTGGTCCTGAAGAGCCGTTTGACTTGCTGTTTCAGAAGGTTTCGTAGTTATACAGATTTGCTGAAAAAATGTCAAGCACCATTTATAATTTTAGGAATTTAAATGGTGCTTGTAAAGGTTTTAATTAATAATTTGAATTTGACGGTATTGAAATAACTTTTGCTGATCTTGCACCGTATGCATCAATTTCATATTCAATCGTAACGTAAACTCCACCTACCCAAAAAGAGATAGATCTGTATGTACCCAGAGTCTCATCAGTAGTTGTAAACCTGATAATATAATTAGAACTAATGGTAGTCCCAATTGAATCAACAACATCCTCAAAATCAGAATCCATATCTATCCACACACCGCCTGTCTGGTAGGCCAGATCTGTATAATAGTCCTGATAGTAAGAGGGGCTTACAACGTGCATAACTATTGCATCATCCTGCAGATGGGCGATTTCATCTTCAATTGTGTTGTAAACAGCACTGCTGTAAGGACCTCCATCCGCATAATATGAGGAAACATTTCCTGGTGATGCAGGAGTCTGATAATAGATATCAGTCACACCGACAAAAACTGTTTTTGCATCTGAACGATAAGTGAAACCAGCCTGAGTTTGAAACGAGCCTTCCGGGTTATCACCCGAAGTTGATGTTCTGGCATAATCAATAGCATCAATAAAATTTTCAGCGCCATCACCACCGCCGGTTGCAGTAAGAGAATTCATAAAGTCTTTAAAATCTGAAACTTCAGTTGTGGGAGCCAGATATGGTCTTTCGTAATATGAATCCAATGTATTTCCATATGTATCACCAAAAGTTACACAACCTATAGTGAAATCTACACCGGAGGTATCAAGTTGGTCTGCAAAATCATTGGCACTTTCAACCATTCCAGAAATTTCACCGCCCATACTTCCTGTTGTATCAAATACAAAAACTACATCAACATTTGATGTTTCTTCTGTCATGTTTACAGTTACATCAAGCGGGAATGTTACAGACTGAATTAAATCGCCTATATCATCTTTGGTTCCATAATAAACATATTCCGTAACTTCTTCCGGAAAATCATCAGCACTAAGCTTTGTAAAATAACCATCATCCAGACCTCTCATTTCAAGACCTGCTGAAATAGTAGGAAAACCGTCAGTATTTACATCAGAAACATCTACGGATGATGGCCATATCCCAATTAATGAGCATCCGGCAAAAATGGCGACAATTGTAAGTACGATTGTAAGTAGAATTAGTTTTGTTTTCACATTTTCTCCTTAAAAATTATAAATAGAATACACAAACTATTAACACTAATTTACTCAAGTTTCCAGAAATATCAGGTGAATTGATAAAAATTGAGATGAGTTGAACTGAATTTATAAAGTGAATAGCTATTCTGACTTTCTAAGGTCTTCTTCTTTCTCGGCTATGGCTTTTTCAAGCTCATTTATCTCTGAAAGAATTGAGTTGACTCCTGAAGAAGATAAGGTGAGAGACTTTCTGTTATTTATGACAAAGGCTTCATATGCCTTTATTCCAAGTTCGCTGATTAATTCCTTCTTTCTTGCATTCAACTTTCTTAATTCAAGACGCAGCAGACCTTCTTCTTCAAGTTCAACCGCTGTCTCCTTAGCCTTGGAAAGGAGATTTTTTGATGTTTCAATACCATAAGCCAGGCCATCACTTAATCCTTCCTGAAGCTTTTCGTAAATAGACATATTTACCTCCACATGTAATACTATATAGAATAGACCCCGTGCTTTTGTAATTCAAGCTTTTTATTCAGGAATTTGACCGAATATAATAAAACTGATGGAGAAACGAATGGAATCGGATGATTCGGATATAAAATATATCAGGTGCCAAACCTGCGGAAGAATTACACCTGCAAGTCAGAGTATAAATAATCTCTATTGCTCAACTGAATGTACAAATGAGTATGCAAAATGCATAAACTGCGGCAAATACTTTAAACCTGACAAAAATGAGAATGAAACGAAATATTATTGTTCAGTTGAGTGTAGAACAATTTACTCCAAAGACGGTATAATTCTTCCAGATATGAAGGAGGAATGAATGAAACTGATTTTTTTAGGCCCCCCGGGTGCCGGAAAAGGGACAATCGCGTCGAGGGCATGCGGAAACCTCGGTATCCCCCACATCTCAACCGGAGATCTTTTCAGAAAAGCAATCAAAAACAAAACAGAACTGGGTGTTAAGGTTCAGGCTATCATTGAAGCCGGAAATCTGGTTCCCGACGATTTAACAGTCGCCCTTGTCAAGGAGAGACTTGCCGAAGCTGATGCTTCAAATGGTTATATCCTGGATGGGTTTCCAAGAACAATCGGACAGGCTGATTCTCTGGCAGAATTCAGTACTATTGATAAGGTAATTAATTTTATTGTGTCTGACGAAGAAGTCGTTGACAGGCTCAGCGGCAGAAGACTCTGTAAAAACTGCGGTGAAGGTTATCACATTAAAACTATCAAACCTAAGACTGACGGCATTTGTGATAAATGCGGCGGGGAATTGTATGTCAGACCCGATGACGCAGCCGATGCCGTCCAGAACAGGCTTGATGTCTACCGAAAACAGACAGCACCGCTTATAGATTATTATAAGTCTAAAAACCGTCTTTTTGATATCGACGGAACACAGACCGTTGAGAATGTCTTAAAGGATACATTGAAAACTGTTAATTCCTGAATTAGAGCTTCTAATATGAAGCTCTAAGCAGGGAATTATTCTTCTTCATCCGCAGCCTCACTGACTTCAGTTGTTTCCGTTTGACTAATCACGGTTTTTAAAATTTCAGCAGCATCCTCATACCAGGGAATTTCTTTATCAGATAAAAGCGCTTCTGCAGCGTCGCTGTCTTTCCATTCATTTTCTACAGCCTTCTCCAGAAGCTCCAGGCCCTTCTCTGAATCATCAATAATTGTCAGATATATCCTTGCCTGTTTGAATATGACCCTTCCCTTCTCTGAGTTTTTATCAGCAAGCTCTTCTGCCTTTAAGAAGGAATCAAGTGCATCATCGTACCTGCTTAGATTCTTCAGGATATCTCCGTTTAATTCCCAGGACTGGTATTCATCTTCGGCCGATTCTGTATATTTAGCGGACCAAAGCAGGGCTTTTTCATAATCAAGAGCTTCATTGGATAGAATGGCAAGGTTCCTGTATACAGTGGTTTCTTCCGGGAAATTATCAACCAATGTCTCGTAATACTGAACAGCCTTTTCCTTTTTGCCCTGTGCATCATAGATAGCTGCAACATTGTAGAGAGAATTTCTGCTGAATTGAGACTTACTTATAAGTTCAAGATACACACCAAGTGCTCTTTCATCATCGCCCTGCAGATGATAGACCCATGCAAGAGTCTCCTTAGCGATCCGGTTTTCAGGATCTACCTCAAGAAGCCCCTGCAATTCATCGACACTGTCACCATAATTTTCAAGATAGATATAAACCCGGGCAAGATTATATCCGGCGCTGAAAAGTGAGGGATCCAGTTCTCTTGCCCTAACAAAGGCCTCAACGGCTTCTTCATTCCGGCCCAGCTCGGTATAGGCATTGCCCAGGTTGTACCATGCTGTCGCCGTCTCCTCTACAGAGACATTGGCAACAGTCCCGCAGGAAAGTGTAAAAACAATCAGAAGAGAACTGAAAAATAAGATACCTACCTTACCGGCCGGATGAGAAAACATTACTCATCAGCCTCCAAGGACTGTTTCTTCGATTTTTCGAACCTGAGATCGGTAAAGCTGGGAGATATTTACTCCATAGTCAGCAATTAGCTGAATAATGTTTCGAGGAGCTTCTTCTGCATCGCTTCCATTAAGCCTGTCTCCGGCATCTCCAAGACCAGGCATTATGTATGCTTTTTCATTAAGGATTGGATCCATCCATAAAGTATAAACGGTTACATTTTCCAAAGCTCTGACTATGCGTAATGATCCTTTAAGTGCAGAAATAACATTGAAAAATTTTATGGATTTAGGTTTCACACCGTTCTCAAGAAGGTATTTCACTATTGTAACCAGACTTCCGCCGGTGGCATTCATTGGATCAGCAAAGATCAGATCCTTACCATCAAGACTTTCAAGATCAAAGTATGATTTCTCAAGATCAAGAATGTATTCCATGTTTAATTCTTTCTTTGAATCATCCCTGTTTATCTTGAATAAGGCAAAGGGGGTGACATAGCCTTCTGAGGAATACTCCTGTATTTCCTTACTCATAATCATCGAGGGAAGAAGAGCTCCGCGAAGCATTACACACATAACTGAATTCTCGATCTGCTCATCAGCATCTGGAATCTTGTGAACAGCGTAATTCTGAACAGGCATATTTACAGGAGTTTTAGTAATAAGGTAATTTTTTTTGGAGCTTGCTCCGCCGTATGCCAGATTAAACAGCATTTCATAAGCCCGCTGGATATAGTAAAGAAACTCATGATGCTCAGTTCTCACATCCCGCAGTTTTGCAATCAGCCGGGAAGCCTCACCATGATTTTCTCTTGGGGTCTCAAACGAATACACCTTGATTGCAGGAATCTCGTTAGTTATCTCCTGCATAAGCACACCCATTTTGTTATAGATGGAAATAAGTTCTTTTTTACTTGATTCACTTTTGTCAGTAAAATTGGAAGAGCTGATGGTAGCAAACTGTTCCATGGCTTCGTTATAGTAGACTTCCATCTTAGCCAGATTTTCTTTGTCGTAATCTGTCAGATACCCGTCCAGATCTGCGGCTTTAAGAATAACCTTATTCATTTATTCACTCCAGAATGTATTTTTACTGATATTACAATAAATTTTCATTAATTGCATTGGATATATGGTGAAAAATGAAGATTTAGAGTTTATATTATTTACAACAACTGTTTTGGAGGAAACATGAAAAAGAAAATAATAGCTATAGCAGTCATTCTGCTAGTAATAACTGCTGCCAGCTCTTTCGCAATCGGTATCGGCGGAGCTTTCGGTTTTGACCCTATTGGAAGTTCTCCGTATTCAGGCGCTTTGTCATTAAAATACAGTGACTGGCCCCTGCTGGGCATCAGTGCTTCAGGTAATTCTGATCAATTCAATCTTGGATTAACTGCTGACTGGTGGCTCTATCATGAACATCTTGCAGGTATTCTAAATCTGTATGCAGGACTTGGCGGTTACGGAGTTCTTGGTCTTGGTAATTCTACCAACTTTCAGATTGGTGCCAGAATACCTGTTGGACTCCAGATATTCCCCATTGATGTTCTGGAACTTTTTCTTGAAGTAGCCCCGGCTGTCGGCGTAACACTTGGAGATAATTTCAGTTTTCCGAACTGGGGACTTCAGTCTGCTGTTGGATTCAGATTCTGGTTCTAAACAGGATTTACATTATAAAAAAGCCGGGTGATTCCGGCTTTTTTATTGCAGAGGTTCCGGCTTTGAAAAAAGATATCCCTGTACAATTTTAAGAGGTGTAGTTTTTATCATATCAAGCTGAAGCTCAGTCTCTACCCCTTCCGCAACTATTTCATAATCATATATTTCAGCTATCTGGCACAGAACTTTAAAAAGCTCCATGGATTTCGGTTCCTCTATTATCTTATTTATAAAACTTTTATCTATCTTCATCTCATCAAAATTCATCTTTGTCAGATAATTTAATGACGAATAACCTGTTCCGAAGTCATCAATTGATATTCTGACCCCCATGTTATGCAGCTGACTGATTATACTGTTAATCTTATCGATATCCGATATAAAAACATCTTCTGTTATTTCCAATGTGAGTTTTTCAGCCGGAATTGAATATTTTTTCAGTCTTGTATTAAGATTATCCAGAAAGCCCTTATCCATAAAATAGGATGGAGAAATATTAATTGAAACACTGATGTCATCGTTGTATTTCTGCTTCAACGCGGAATAATCACCAAGGACCTTATCAATCATATAGATACTGAATTCATTTACAAGATTTTGGCTGCTTATAGCAGGAATAAAAATTGACGGAGGAACATAGCCCAACTCTTTGGATTCCCAGCGTGCAAGAGCCTCAACGCCTGCCACGGTTCCGGTCGTTATATCCATCTGGGCCTGGTAAAAAGCTCTTATTTCATCCTCTTCAAGAGCTTTTGTAAGATACTTCCTCATTGAAAGTTCATTCTCGATATTTTCCTTAAAATCATCATGATATTCTTTGAGTTTTAAAGAATTTTCATCTTTTGCTGTTTTAAGCGCTATACAGGTTTTTTCATAAAGCTCACTGAAAGTACTGCCGTCGAGCGGGTATGTTGTCATGGCAAGATGCATATTAACAAGGCGTCCGTAACCGCTCTTATTGATATATTCTTTTACAGATTTTCTTAAATCATAGACAAGATCTGATATTTCCTTATGATTCCTGTTTTCTACCCACATTGTGAATTCATTACTGCTTGTTCTTGCAAGGTATAAATCTGAATTATCTGATTTTAAAAAGTACTCCCCTATTACCTGCAGAAGCATGTCTCCCTGTTTGTATCCCAGTGCCGAATTTATTATCTTCAGCCCCCATATATCAGCCTGAACCATATAAGCGGTGTTACATCCGGTTTTTATTCTTCCGGAGATGTGCTCTTCAATTCCGTGACGATTTGGCAGTCCTGTGAGATCATCATGAAAGGCCAGAAATTTTATATAATCTTCCTTATCCGCAATATTTGATTCTGCTTCCTGAAGTGCGCTGATCATGTGATTATATCCGTCGACCAACATTCCTATCTCATCCCGACGGAGATTATTTTCGACAGCTTCAAGCTTATTTACAGCAACCTTTCCAAATCCGTCAACTATCTTATAAATTGGAGTTGTGACGCCCCGGATGAATTTTACGATAAGAAAAGATACAGAGAGAATTAAAAGCAGCATAGTAATAACGATCGCCAGAAGAATTACTGCAGCGCCTCTGTTAAAATCAATTTCGTATGCAGTAGCAACAACTATCCAGTCCCATGGCTCGTAGTATTGGCTGTAGGATATTTTCCTGGCGATCCTGGTTGAATGCGGAAGCATCCAGGAATAGTAGGTAAAACCACCCCCGGATTTACCTGCATCAATCTGATCCTGTACCAGAAATCTTTCATCATCATCAAAACTGGTTACATCAATTACATTCTGCCCCTCAAGTGTAGGATGCATGATTTCATCGCCCTTAGAATTATAGATTATAAAATAACCATTTGCTCCAAGATCAATGCGATGGTGAAGTGTTCGGGTACCCAGCTGCGGATCTAAAGGCCCCATGAGGATTTCTTTAATATGCTCCTGTAAAGCATCCAGTGAATAGTTAGCGGAGATAAACCGCTCATGCTCGGACTCTATAAGATCAAGAGCCTGAACCACACTGTTTTTTAAAACCTGGCTGCCTTTTCTGTTGAGTTCATTTCTGGCTACAAGATAAGCAGTTAGACCTGTAATGAGGCTTGATATACTTAACAGCAGGATGAATACCAGAATCAGTTTAGTTGAAAATGAAAAAAATAATTTGCTCTTAAACTTCACCTTAATATAATTTTAATCTACTGAAACATGGAAAAGCAAGAACTATTTATCTGTAAACAAGAAAGGCTGAAGACATAAAAAAAGGACTGTTTCCGTCAAGAAACAGTCCTTAATATTTGGCATCTCCTAGGGGAGTTGAACCCCTGTTGCCGGGATGAAAAAGCGGTCCACCGTGTATCCCGACATTTCTCTATGTAAACAAGTGTAGATGATGAAAAGAGATATTTCAAGAGTTTGTTTATGATCGTATATGAGTATTTTTCTATATTGACCCATTTTCCGGGTTCTATCTGTAACTTTTATCTGTGAATTTCATTACTCGATTCAGACAAACCTCCATCAGTAATTGTTCAACCATAGGTATCTTTCAAAACAGCACAATAGGGTCCTATCGTTAAATTTCTCTATAACGATGTTTTCTGGTTATTACAGATACTATTTCCTATGTCTAATAAAATTAGATACTTCATCACCCTATATTCAATTCCAATTTAAAATATTTATCTCTCCCGAGAGTGAATCACTCTAAAAACTATTTTTATAATATTCAACATCACGAATAAGTCTTTCATTTTTATCTAAACATATCTCCAATGATTGTTCTAATACATTAGAGATTATCATTTTGGTTTCTTTTGATGGACTCATCATACCTACATCTATTATCTTTGTGACAAGTTCCTTACGTTCATGTGGTCTAGCTACTCCAATGGTTAATTTTATCACTTCATGCCAATGGTCAAACATTACCTTTTGAGCTAATGAGCCAATGTTGTATGCATACAGACCTTCTAAAGCTGCAAAGTATTCTTGGAAAGTTAAATGAATAAAAATATACCTGTTTGTCATATATTCAGTCAACAAACCACTTCTTTCAATAAAGTAATCAAAAATATTATTAATTTCATCATTAGATATGCCTGAAATAGGCAACCGATGTAAAAAGCATTGTATTATTTCTTCTTTGGTCAAGTCAACTTTACCATTATCCATCATCCAATACGACAAGTATTGAACTAATAGAATTTTATTATTTATACTTTTAAATAACTTAAAGTGTGACAAATCAATTTCACGTTTATTATCCCGACTCTCAAGTAGTACTTCAATACAGTTTTGATATAACTCAATTCTATTTTCAGGCAACTCGCCATCTTTTACATAAAATATTGCAGATATCATAGAGCATAACAATGGATTTGTCGCCAATCTACTCAGGTCACTACGTTCATTCAATATACTGATTAAGGAATCTGCATTACTTAACAACTTATCATTATTCTCCTTATTACTGACTGAATTCGCAAGAGTTTTGTGCCAAGAATGAATAAAACTATTTATTTGTTCTTTTGTATACTCGTTAATTGATGCTTTAAGAAATCCTTCTTTTAACAACCAAACATTCCATTCAGGCCAACTACGATTATCAACAGCGGTAGGACGTGAAGTTATAACTAATCTTAATAATGGATATAGTTGGACTAATTCAGATAATTCTTTTAATAAAGATTCTCTAGCGCTTGGACTAATTTCATCAATACCATCGATGAATAATGCAACTCTACCTTTCCCCATTAAATTATGAATCCAATTCTTTGGCATCAATGATTGAATATTCTTTGCTTCTAAACTTAACCATTCCTCAGGAGGCGGGAACTTTCCATTTTAACAAGATCTTAACCGAATAAAAAAGGGAATAGAATCTCCCCAGTATTTTATCTTATTTTCATTCTTCAATGATGAGATATTTACAACTAGCCATTGTAATAATGTTGATTTCCCAGAACCAGGCAGACCAACTATCATTAATCGCCTTTCGTTAGGTAATATCTCATTGATTGTCAAAACTTGCTTTTTATATTTCCTCTGAGAATTGTCATCAAGTAAATTATGAATGATATTTTCTAATTGAAATTTTGGTAATTCAATAAATTCACCATCATGATCCTTTTTAATTAATTCACGATTATTATCCTCATCATTTTTAGACTGACCAGTAAGCTTTTTTCCATCTAATGTCTTTTCAATTTTAAATAATCCTTTATTATCCTCAATATAGTATTTAATAAATTCGTTATCTTCATCTATATATAATTTAATAAATTCATCATTTCTATTTTCTATATTATCTTTGCCCATATCAATATCGATAGATATTTTTAAATCAAGCTCTGTGAATGCATCAGTTAATTTTATACTTTCAAAAATCATATCGTATATTCTTAAACCGAATGGTTCGAATTTATTATATTTAGTCTGTAAAAATTCTTTATATTTCATCTCGAATGAGTCAGAGGTGAGATATTCATCATTTAGTATATATTCTTCTAATAATTTAATATTTGCTCCTATTTTCTTTATCTCATTATGGATGTCGGACTGATTTTGAAAAATTGATCTGACAGAGTAATGTAAAAAACCTGAGAAACTCTCTGATATTTTCATGATTGATTCACAAGCTATAAAAACCATTTGATCAAAAATATAAATTTCATCTTTAGAAAACATTGAAATATTTGAACTGCTCATTTTCTTAATTTCCGCAGCATATAGATGAGGATTAAAAAAAAATTTTGATAGATATGACATTTCAGTATTCACTCTTGATAAAAGTGAAATTACTTCAACAAGAATAGCCTTCTTCGTGTTTTCAGAAATGTTAGTATGTGATATCACTACTAATACTTTGTCAGTAGATGTAGTTATCACATTATCTTCTTTAACTTTTATTGGTTTTAAGGTATCAATAATTTCATTTGCAATTAATGACCTTAGATTTGAATTATTTTTATTAAATTTTTCTATTAAATATTTTGCAAATACTTTACCTAACCCAATACCTAAACCACTCACAATTTCTAACATTTTTCCCTCTTTTACATAATAACCTAATCAATTCACCATTCTGGTCATAATGTGCCTAGCTGACCCTATGATTTGACTACCTTTAACATTTTTCAAATCTGATAACACTTAGCAAACCAATTAATAAACTATATTTACACCTTAATATTAAGATTCTTGTATATGCCTTTAAATCCAAATTATTTTTTTAAAAGATTGATATAGTTTGGAACTATAGTAGCCCATCTCCATAGGATCAAATCAATTACTTTTAGATCATCTCCCGTGAATTGGGCAACTAAATTGCATAAATCATTAGGTGAATTAACACCTAATGCATTTGATATCTTTATCAAATGGCGGTCAGGTTTGACTACAGAAATACCTAAGTTCTTAAATAGATGTATTACAGTAATCGGACCGATATATTTAAATTTATAAAAAAAATCAACATTGCTTTTATAAATATTATACTCTAATTCTTCAAAACCATTTTTATCAATATAGTCAATCATTTCACAAATGCTATCTATTTTACTTTTATTATTAAAAACTCGTAATGCGGCATCTTTGCAGTTATCTTTAATTGTATTTAAGTATGAAATCTCTGACCATGAGTTAAATATTTCGGAAATATCTTTGAATATCCTTCTAACTACACGCTCTTTAAAACCTGAAGACAGAATAACCCATACATATTCTTTTAGAAATGCATTCTCGTTGATGTCTTGAATTTTAATATCTTCCTGCCATTCAATTTCATACTCATAACCATTTGCTATTACAGTTTCCTTAATTTCTAAATATTTTTCAATTATGCTATATTCTAAGTCTTTCAATTATATAGTCCTAATTTAATTTTCAATCTAAGTAGAATTATCGAAATTCCTGGATTGCCTGACAACGCTTTACTAACTTCAATTTTGTATAAATGTTTAGCCTTATATTTTAAAAAATCTTTTTCCGGGATGGGATGAATACTCTTCATAACACTATTAAAAAGTCTGTTAAGGTTAAAATTGATTGTTCCTGAAATATAAACTTGTCTATATCTCGTTTTTAATAAACTCAGTTTTTTTACTGCAGAATCGTGTAAAACTCTTTCTTCTTTCCAACCCAATTTGTATTCTAACAATGATAAAAAAAAGACTATCATTGAGAACAACGCCGTACAGATTTCAACGAAATTCTCATTCACAGGCAAAATGGTTGATATCGTGTATTCCGAAAGGAGAAGAGCACATGTAATTACTGAGAATAAAAGTAAAGTAACATCTAATGTTTTACTTTTTAGCTTTTTATCATCCCGTGCTAACGAATGCATCGATATCATCATATCAATGACCCTATACTGTCTATCTATTTCATCTTTTAATTTACTCATGATTCAGAAGCCTTGACCAAGTATCCAATACTAAATTCCCATTATCTAAGCCATCTAAATTCCGAATTTTCCTAGCAATTCTATCAAGGGATATTGATATCAACCTTCTCTTAATTGAATTAGAAGGACCTAAATAATCATCTACAAATAAAGATTGCCCTGATTTGTCATAAATTGGCTCTTTTACTTCTTTGACTGCACTTATAAAAAAATGCTTCACCATTTCTTTATAAGTTTTAATATTATCGTAATCCTTAAAGATATTCACAGCTAAAGATTCTATATGATACCCACTTAATTGTTGTTGTTCTGGAAGAGAACTAATGATAGATTTAACCAATTTAATAACCGGAATAACATTGCCATTATTTCTTTTATTCACTTTTGTTAAGATATCTGTGAAGTTTTTTGGATTTATTCTAGACCAATTATTACCATCGAAAGAACTAATTTTTATAGTATCATGCTCTTTAATAGCTGGTAGTAATTGAATTTCATATCCTTTGGTATTGATAGTAACAGCAAGATTACCAACCTTTACATTCTCTTTACCGAATTTTTTTTCCATTTCAACTTTAAGAATATTTTTAACCTCATTGGGTGATTTATCCTTAAAAATATGATTATCTAAGCAAATCAAAGAATCTATGTCACTTAATCCTTCAATATAAGTATTTTTATGAATAGACCCTCCAAAAAGAATATCTATAGTATCAGAAATCACTTCTTTTAAATCATTTTTTATTTCATCAAGAATCGAATTTATTGTCTCAACATCTCTATCATTAAATCCAACTAGTAGTTTTGCAAGAAATGAATTTACTTCTGTATCCACTCCTGCATTCAAATTTGATTCTCCAGCCTTTCTTATTTTTTCAATCTCAGTAGCAGGATCAATGCTACCCCAAATACTGCCTGATCCACCCATCATTTTACTCCTTTCACTTTAGTTTCAAGTCGATCTAAAGCTTGTTCAATTTTATCTGCATGGAGTCCAAATTTTTTAAAATTCTTAGTATTTAAATACTCTCTTAAAGTATATTCAATATTTTCTAATTCGATTATATTTTGACTAACACTTTTTACCCTTATTCTTTTTTCGTCTGCCTGAATACCTAAATTAATAAATCCATAGTTATGAGGATAAATACAAGTACTCTCATGGTAAGAATAACGTAACCATGTTAATCCATCAAAGATTTCTGCACCTGAAAGAAAATATAGGCAAACACTAATGGGATCTAATGCTCCAAAAATATGTAAAGGTGTTTGGATTGAAGCTTCATCTAATGCTATTCTAAATCTCGCGATATTCTCCATCCGATCTAAAATCGATGAGCCGATTTCTTTTTCAGTTATACCAATAATATCAAAACCCCGTAGAGAATCAATGTTTGAATATACCTTTTTTAAAACACTTTTCAAGGTGTGTTCTGTATTCTTTTCAGGTTTTAATAAAAATAAACTCAATCTATTCTTATATTGACTGAAGGTTTCATCTGCCGACTTTAATTGTTCCTCTAAAGATTTTCTGTCATCTGGATGATCATAACTTATAAAGACGCTTGGATATTCATCAGGCCATTCTGATAAAACTTGCCGATATTTTTCTTTATTCCATTCTTTCGACTGTGAAGGAGTGTGAACTACTGCTGAAAAATCATCTGTCTCGGAGACTTCATAGCCACCACTATCTAAAAAGAATACTTCTGGTATAGATTCAAAATTAAAAGGGTCTTTAATATGATTGTAATGAATATCATATGCACTTACCAAACATGCTCTAGTGAAGAATTCACTAGAAGTTTTATAAATCTTATTTATTTCACTATTACCTTTACTGTCAAAGACGAACCCTTTACTTGAAAATGAAGGGATTAACAGTGGAGTATCAATTTTAACTCCACTCTCTTTATGGAAAATTACAGATTTCCTAGCTATCATTTTAAAAACTCCAAATCTTTACAGCTTAAACATTTTTTACAAGGTTGTATTAACCCCAATTCGCAGCTATATGTTTTATATCTATCTAAATTATTCAGTTTGGAATATTCCCATATTTCTTTCTTATTCCATTCAATAAAGGGCGCTACAAAAGCTATTTGGCCAGCGCTATAATTGCTGATGAGGCTCGAAGCAAGATTAAAAAAATCAATCGAACAATCATAGTAATTAGTCCCTGCATGTATCCCCATTGCAATAAGACCAGCGGATGTTTGTTCTAACAATGCAGCACTCAACAAAAAAAGGTTTCTGCCAAGGATCTCTCCAACTGAATATATATGTTCACTGTAATATTTTCTAATTGAGATTGGAAGATTCATTTCATTGGCAATATTCAAAACAGTCTTCTTTTCCATCTCACAACTTTTTTGACCATAGTCAATATATAAAAGTTTTATCTTATACTGTTTACCATGAAACATGTTTATACATGCAGTTGAATCTATTCCACCACTAAATAGAACTGTTACATTAATTTTATCCATCAAGAGTACACCTATACTTATTTTCGGGAAATATGAAAATTGTTATTAGATATTTAAATATCGTAAGGTAGTATTCAATAAAATTCATATCAAATATAACCAAATAAGGGCAGTCGTTTAATTTATCATGCACCATGCGGCCTTCAAATAATATTAAATCATAGAAGGTAATCAAATCACACTCATTTTGAGAACAATAGTAATAATAATTTTGAATAAATCTTCCTACTTCTGTAAAACGCCTCATAATAATACCCTTTCACAAAGATTATTATTTGTAGCTAACATCTTTTTTACCTGCAATCCTTCATTTTTGAGTCAATTTCAATGAAAGAATAAGGGTATCATAGCATGAAATTTACTAATCGTGAAAAAGAATTAAAAAAATTAGATTGTTCTCAAAAGACCAAAAAAGAAGCAACTATATTGTATTTTTGATTATATTTATTAATGGCTGTTATCAAACCGTTTTTACTTGTGGCAAATTCATTCGGAAACATATAACTATTGCAAAGATATTGAATTATACCATCTAAATAATTTTCTAAAATATAAAACAAAAAATGTATATTCTTTATGAAAAAGTTCAAGTTTTCGGTTAATTGTCTAAATCAGACAATTCATTTTCAATCTCATCGGCTAATTCTCGTATTCGGGATGCATATTTCATTGATATATATTTTTTATCTTCCAAGGATAATGCCTGCTGTTCCGGCATTATAAGCTCAAATGGTTCAACACCAAAAACATCGGCAATCTTTTCTAAATTTCTGAGTGAGGGGTATTTTTTCTGAATCTCAATATCAGTTATAAAGGCAGTGGTTACATCAATCTTCTCTGCAAGCATAGCTTGTGTCATATTATTTTGCTTCCGTAATTTCTTTAAATTTACAGACAGCGGATGTAGTACACTCATAACTATTTCCCCATTGATGTACATCGTAATAGGGTTTTACTACTAATCCAAGAAACTATAATTCTATATAGTTGGTCTAAAAAGCCATATTTACTCTTGTGTTTTTGCATTTACCAGAGTAAATTCAAACAGGAAATTACAGATCGTGATAATTAATCACCAGGAGTTGATATGAGGAGAATAATACTTGTATGCATTATTTTAATAACTACAGCCTTTGCCTATTCAGAAGAACTTAAATTTCGAAACCTCTCTTTTGGTTTATCTCCTGAAGATGTTATAGCTCAAGAAGGTCAACCTGATAAAATCAGAGAAGAAAACGTAAAGGGAAGCGATTACACACTTTTGGAATATTCGAATAATTCTGTCGCAGGTTATGATGTAGCTATGACTTTCGCATTCACGGATCGGGAGTTTTTTAATAGTACGTATTTGATAAAACTTGGTAATCCCAAAGATGCCTACGAATGCTTTGATGTATATTATGACTTATGTAACAAATTAGATAGAGTCTATGGAAAGTCCAGTTGGAGTGCTCTTCCCGATTTGAAACCAGGTACAATAGAATTAACAGAGGAAGTACTAAGAGGAAAACCCTCCTTCTATACAACAACTTGGGAGATTGAAGATGATACTATTAGTGTAACAGCACATTACAGCTCACATAGTTCAGAATGGCAAGTGTCAATCACTTATATGTCACAAAAACGTGCTTTAACCTTCAGACAAGGGAAAATAGATACTGATGGATTATAGTTCGTCGATTTATTCAAACCGCTTTACATTAGAAGAATTAACCTAATCTACACTGTACCTGTGAAATTAGCTATCAACTTCCAATTTTTATTTCACTTATTTAAAGCCTAGTGAATCTGATGAAAGTGATGAAACTTCTTCATAATTCAACTTTCACATTCAGATTTTGATACTGGAAATGGAAAGATTTAGGATATTATCCAATTGGTCTAACAAGTATGTAAATTAGCCGTAAACATAACGTTTACGGCTAAATCATCCAACCATTAATTATTTACTTTTATGAGTTTCATCACTTTCATCACTTTCACCACTTTTATCAGCTTTTTCAGGTGGTGAAATATCGTATTCCCCATATCCAATGTTAGATATCACACCACTACTGAGCATCTTCTTAAGAATATTCGAAGTTGAAGATAATGAAGAACCAATATAAGCAGCAATTTCACTTGCTTTACTTTTACCATTCATTGATAAGAACTTAAGAACCTGATCCCGTTGAATAGAATTATTTCTTGCTCCATATACTTCAGATAATATTTCATCAGGAGTCCGGACCTCTATATCTTTATTCCATTCCAGATATGGAATCCCTGTATCATCATCTTTTATAGTATACGATAATCCGTTATTATCTTTGCCAATATTATTTTTGATACATAAAAATAGACGCTTATCAGTAACTTTTGGATCTTTTAACAAAATCCAACTTGATCTAGTTACTGCCGTATAACTGATATGACCATTAACTCTATATGCAACTGAATTTTTTGTGTTTTTATTGAGATGCTTAATAAAAAGAACAGCAATATTATGTTTAGATGCAAAATCAGCTATTGGTGCAAGCATGGTTCTAACATCATTGGTATTTGAATCAACAGCCACCTGAAAACTATCAATAGGATCAATAACTAATAGTAGAGGTGTTCCACCTCCAGAGAGAATTTGATTTAAGGCATCAGAGAGAACATCAAGATCCCTTAACGTAAATAGTTCTTTTTTTACAGCTCCTTGATTGCTAAAAACAAGTTTACTATCTAAAAAATGACATCTGGCTAAATCGGCCTTCGCAGCTTCAAGTCTTGGTTTAATGGTATCCGATGGATCATCCTCTAAACTCAAAAAAATCGTATCACCTATAGGAGCAGGAACACCATCTGGGAAATTAGAATTATTAGAAAGTCGAGCTGCGATATCTATTGTGACAAGACTTTTTGATATCCCTGGATCTCCAGCTAACATAGATAATTTTCCAAGTGCTATTCGTCCAGGCCAAAGCCAACTAATGTCCTCTCGTGGAATTTCCTTAAAGTTTCGTATCTCTGCAAGGGGCTGTTTCTTGTCTTTTCTTTGCTGATGACTATTTTCAGCTTTTTTTTCTAATAACTGCTTATATGAAAGACAATCTATACCATTCACGAGAGGGCGGTTTTTAAACAAATCAAGTATTTGAATTGTGTCATTACTCATGCGCAGTAAACTCCTCTCTTAATTTAGAGTATTTTAAAAATGCTGAATATACTCTTTCTTGTTTGTCAACTTCTATACACAATAATTGAAGTGCTCTCTCAACACTTTTTATTGTTTGGGCCATTTTAAATTCGGGATACTTATTACACCATGTAACTATTGTTCTTTTACTAACACCTAAAGTCTTTGCCGTTTTACTAAGTGAGGATTTTACGAATCTGTTATATTCTGGTTTATACTTAGTTTGAGCTCCAGTTGTACCTTTTTTTTTCGGTGAAGCATTAGTGTGGATTTTTTGTTGCTTTTTATAATGCTGAGAATAAGGTTTTTTTTCTTCTTTTATGAAAATACAATTCATTGTAAATCTGAACATATTATCAAACTCGATATAAAGGCGTCTCCACTTCCAAATAGTTGTCCTGTTAACGCTTAATTTCGCTAATACCGGATAAATTGATTTATATTCAAATAATAGAATACAAAACTGAATGGCTAATTCCTCAGAATATTTTTTCTTCCGGCCATTATGGTGTTCATCAATCACTGTTTTAAAAGAAAAATGGGGGATCAGTTCAATCAGTTCTTTAAATGTCAGGGCTTTATCCTTACAGTATTCTAAGAAATAATCCACATCGAACCTATTAGGGGATAGACTATACTTAGGTAGTTCATTCATGCGTTCCCCCTTTTTTACAGATCTTTACGTTGTTCGATCTATTTTCATAAGAAACTTGTATCTTTTCCTTAAGATCCCTTTCGATTTGCCTAAGTTGTCCATCATGAAAAATAAATTTAAGAGTTACTTCTCCATATTCAACTTTTTGTTTCAGTACCCAGTTAAAGGCTGCATCAATTATTTTTTTCATTGATACACCTCGCTGTAGCCTCATGACGGCCATTTTCGAGAATTTCATTTACTTGTTCGGAAGTAAATCTTACACTTCGTCCAATCTTGGTATACGGAACCTTACCTTGGGAAACCCAGATTCTAAGTGTGGTTTCTTTCACACCAAGATACTCAGCGCATTCTGAGTAATTTAAGAGATGTGAAACTAAATTGAGTGAATCTATCGTCATAATGATAGACCTCCCCGCCCCTGTAATCAGGAGTTTAATTTGGAGTCCGGTCTACCTTATCAACCTTCTAGAAGCAACTACATCAACAATGTGTACTTCCTATCTTATCAGTGTGGCAACTTCCGAAGTTCGGTGTGCCTGGTGCTGATAAGATATATTATCTTATGTCTTAATCAGACATACTTTCTTCAATTCTTCTATCAAGCGCTCTTAGCCCTCTTTCTGCAAATGCTGAAAACTCAGCTTCACCCCAAGATTCTCCTAGGATTTGCCACTCACAAGAAACTCTATGTTGATTGATTAAAAAGGACATTTTTTCCAATTCATTTGCATTTCCGCTTTTCATCTTTTCATTAGCTTTCAATAAGCCTGCTTCTAAAGTAACTATTTTATTACCGCATTCCTCATGAGAAAACCAAGAGCTCATTTTACAATTCTTCTCTAAAAGAAGTAATGCTCTATTACTTTTAACACCTTGGTGTAAATAGAAATCTTGAGCATTGATGTATCGTACACAGACAGTTTCGAGTTTTACAGCAACCTTTAATGGTAATCTATTAGTACTAATATACCGTCTAAAATCCGTCCAAGGGATACCTGAAGCCTTTGACATCAACCGAAAAGGCATCCCTGTTACTCTTTTCAAATTATCTAAATTTACTGATAAATAAATTTTCTTATCTATATCTTCCATGATTACTATAAGATTGTACCATGTATATTTACATATGTCATTATATATAGTGTATATATACACATATGCCCACTCCTTCATACCATATATAGTGTACTATGCTCTTTTTCTCGAAAATTCAATAATGTTTCCAAATGCATCCCCTACCGCTGCGGCAATTTCTTTCATCCGCTCTGTCTGCACATGGTTTGAATAATGCTTTGTCATAGCCTCTGTCTTGTGTCTCATGGCAATCTGTGCTGTTCTTAGATCAACTCGCTCTGCAAGATGGGTTGCATAATAATGACGCCAAGAATGGAAAAGGACATTCCTTTCTTCCCAATATTTAATAGCTTCTTTTGATTGATCCTCATTAGGATTATTTCCTGCTCTAAGCTTTATCAGGGCATCCTCAAGACCTCTACGAAGAATATTTTGACTCATTGGCTTATCAGGAGACTCAGAATAAAAAATATATCCGTTCGTCCCAAAGGTATTCTTTTTAGATAGCTTCAAAAGTTCTTCCCTGACTATAGGAACAAGAGGGACTATCCCCTCTTCGTGGTTCTTTGTATCTTTAAGATCTTCAATCCTTGAAAAACTATGTTTCACATACAATAGATCATCACCAATATTTTCAGGTTTAATAGCCAGGACCTCTCCTGCTCTTAAGCCTGTCGTACATGCAACTAAATTCCCTATTCTTGCCCTTTCATCTTTCCATTCAAGTGTAAACAACTTTTTAGTTTCTTCTGTTGTTAAGATTCCACGTGATTCAGATTCCCCGGAAAACTTCTTTAAACCATGTCCAGGATCTGTTTTAATCTTCTCATCTTCATACATCCATTTAAACGCAGTAAGACCTGCACTTAGAACATGATTTATAGTTTTTGGAGCTAACCCTTTTTCACTTAAATAGAATTGAAATTCCTTCAATGCTTGCTTGTCAACGTCCTTAATTCTAAAGTCAATAAAATACTCTTCCCAGTGAGAAAGTCTCTTAGATTGCTCATAGCAGTGCCTCTGACCAATTTTTTGACCATAGCTATGCTTTTCTTTAACATATGGGGATTTCTCAAAATTCCAGAATGTTTTCAAAAAAGGGATAAGAGGTTGGGTGTCTGGGCCATCACTTGTAAATATAACCGATTCAATCAAGCCTTTATTCTTTAAAACATTTACAATCCTTGAGGCATCTTTCTCAGTTATCGTAGAGCTCTCTACGTAGCTCATGAAAGAGCTAAACATGAAGATGTCTTCAAAGTTACGTCGCTGCCCCTTCTGAGGCATCCCATATTTGATCCAATCAGCAACTACAAGGAGAGCTTCATCCTCATCAACCTTACCTGTACTTTTGGGTGGAAGATATTTACCTGTTTTTGGATTTTTGATTTGACAGTAGTAATAAGGACTGTTACTACGTTTATAAACAGAAAACCGACGCATCGTCTAACTCCTTAAGATAACTTTCTTCTGTAAGTTATCTGTATCTTGGATTTAGAGAAACGCCGGTTGTCCGGTAGTTTCGTTGGTAGGATAAGTAAATCTTTATCCTACCAATAATAATTATTTGCATCTCCTAGGGGAGTTGAACCCCTGTTGCCGGGATGAAAACCCGGTGTCCTAACCACTAGACGAAGGAGACAATTTAAACATTCACCTAGCGAATGCTTTTGAGCCGCACAGGGTTCGAACCTGTGACCCACGCCTTAAAAGGGCGTTGCTCTACCAGCTGAGCTAGCGGCCCGTATCGCTCATTTGCTGGATGAATATAGCAACTATAAAATAAAATGTCAACACGAATTAGCAGAAATTTAGGTACGATTTTCGTGCTTCATTCTGCTATAAAACAAAACTGATTATCATATTATAAACTGGGTTCAAACCTGGCACACTTGAAAGTTCTGTGCCGAACATCGCCGCGTTTAGAGTAAACAGCTGCAGATCCAGACTAAGTCCTGCATTCAGTAAGCCTTCCGCCATACCAACACGTACCGATAGAATCTCAAGCATGGTAAGCTCAAGGCCGGTTTTGATATGAAGCAGGGCGTTTTCAGCCTCTGAAGGATAAAGCCAGAAATCTAGAATATCATCATAGGCAACCAGGAACCGGAAATCTGTTATGTACTGCTGAAGTGCCGGGATTTCCGGATTGAGCTCAACACCTGCATTCAGTTTAAACGGAATCAGTCCATACTCAGGAGTCGGTGCCACTGTAGCTGGATCAATAAAGCCGGTAAGCCCGGTATCATATGTATATTTGATTGCAGGAGAGTATATATCCTGAGCCGTAAGGCCGACGGAAAGAAGCCCCTCCCAGGTGTACAGAAGGCCTGCATCAAGACCGATCAACGTACTGAAACTAAAGGGAGATTTCATAACAATATCAAGACTTAAATCAGAGAGCAGCGTGGTGAGTTCAAGAAGCGATTTCTCAATCTCAAGACTGCCTTCCACACCGCCTTTCATCATTACTCCGGCATCAAGAACATGAGTCTGATCTCTGGAAAGCGGAATTCTGAATGCATAACCGCCGCAAAGCAGAATATCTTCGGTTGTTTCAACAGTCAGAGCAAGTGTTCCTGACTCTCTTAAAGTGATATCTGTGTTATTAAAAAGTCCGAAGCCAAGTCCGTCTCCGGTGTATCCGAAATAAATTGGACCTGTCAATTCAACACCCGTGTAAATATTGCTTAGAATACTCTGGGCCGAAGAGGAAGAAAGAATGTCGGTAAGCTCTCCTCCTCCGGACATACTGCTTATTACAAGGCTGGTAATATCAAAAATAGGCCCTTTAAGCAGCAGACTGAAATCTGTAAAGGTAACATCTGTTTCTGCAGATTTAAATGAGGCTGGATTTGCAAATATAGTTTCAAGCCCCTCGTTGTCTGTCGGATAAGGTCCGCCCATTCCTGAGTCAATAGCAGAAGGTATATGGATATCCTCCATATAAAAATCCGGAGCAGAAAAAGCAGGACTGGCAGTTACCGCCAGAATGGCAATAGAAAAAATTATTATCAGTCGTTTAGGCATCAGAATCTCCGTTTTATATTTATTGTGCTATCAACCGCCGGCAAACAGAGATTCCAGATCTACTCCGCCAAGTACAGCCCAGTCGAGGGCCTGCTGAAGATCATCATCAGGAGTCTCAAAATCCAGATTATTTATATCACCGTCTGCAGCTACAAGCAGCTGGGCTGCGGCAGCATTGGCATACTGTTCTTCGGTAATGTCGGTACCGCTGGCTTCAGCAGCTTCCATCAGTGTAACTGCATCCGCAAGGTTATCCGTATCAATGCCTTCAATCAGGCTAGCCATAGCATCAGCATCCTCGGAACCGGAAGTCAGCAGTTCCAGACCGTCTGTTACAGCATCTCCAAGACCTGAGGCGCCTACAGCTAAATCGGCAGCAAGGAGCACCAGTTCCGGATCAGCAGTACTCAGATCATCACCAAGCATGGCAAAAATCTCATCATATGCCGTTTGCATATCTTCTGCGCTGCCGGAACTAAGCAGATCCTGTGCGTAAGAAACCTTCTGCTCATCGGTCATACTGGACATATCGGTTGAATAACCTAAAAGAGTGTAAACACTACTGGTAAAAACCTGCTGGCAGGAAGCAAGTATCAGGGCAGCTGATATAAGTACTGCAACCATAATGAGTTTTATTTTCATTACAGCCCTCCTAATCAGAATTATCGTCAAAAGAACTTATAAAATCAAACTATCCATTTTATAAATCGGCAGGGAATAGTGTCGGAACCGGCGGTTTTATCAGAAGAGAGTCCCGGTTCAGGTTTTACAGTACACAGACTTCCCTCTTCCTTAAGTATATCACAAAAAACAGTTTTCAAATAATTAGAGCTGATTCCGTAAGAACAGTTATCTTTTTTTTCTTCGATTAAAACCTCAAGCTCTCTACTCATCCATCTTTCGGTATATTCACGGGTCTTACGGCTCGAAAGTTCACGCAATTCAGCAGTCCTTTGTGATGTAATTCTTTCGGGAACGCGGTTTTTCATCGTACTGGCGGCAGTTCCGGGCCTTGATGAATAGGGGAACACATGCAGCGCACTGAAATCACAGTCATCAAGGAGGCTGAAACTCTGCCGGTAATCCTCATCTGTTTCACCGGGAAAACCTGCAATTATATCCGCAGCAATAAAGGGGTCTTCTTTAGCTTCACGAAGCAGCCTGACCGCTTCAATTATCTGAGACCGACGGTTTTTCCTTTTCATAACCTCAAGAATTTTATCGCTTCCTGACTGAACAGGAATATGAAAATGGGGACAGATTCCCGGATCCTTTAAAACTTCCGCAAGCCCGGGGGTTATAGATTCCGGCTCAATCGAAGAAAGCCGTATACGTGCCTTGTCCCTGATATCACATAGTCTCTTCAGCAGATCTGAAAAATCAGCACCTGATTTATCTTTATATGATGAGATATTCACGCCCGTCAGTATTACTTCAAGATACCCCTTATCCTGCAGTTCCTTAAACTGCTCACAGAGCAAATTGATATCCTGACTTATACTTTTGCCCCTGGCAAGCGGAACTCTGCAGTAAGCGCAGCTGTTATCGCAGCCGTCCTGAATCTTCAGGTATGCCCTGGTGTGAAAATTAAAGTTAACAGAATCATACCAAAACCGCTGCGGTGTATCTTCAGATTCCTGCCTCATTGCCTGTTCAGCCACCAGTCCAAAAAATGATTGTACCTGAGTAATCATTTCTTTGCTTCCTTCACCTGTTCCGGAGTCATTCAGATGTCCTGGAAGTTCATTGATGCGAACCTTCTGATCATGCGGTACGACAACAACATTGGGTGCAAGTTTCAGATCTTCGGCATTAAGCTGAGCATAACACCCTGTAACAAGAACAACAGAAAAGGGATGCTCGGAAGCAAGCTTTCTTATCATCCGCCTGGCTTTCTGCTCCGCCTTTGAGGTAACCGTACATGTGTTTACTACATAAATATCGCTGGAATCACGGTATGAGCCAATTAAAAAGCCCTGGCTGTCAAACGACGTAGCCAGGGCTTCGCTCTCACACTGATTAAGCTTACAGCCTAGAGTATAAAAAGCAGCCCTCATCATGTCCCCAGTTTTTTGCTGACACGTTCTCTGCCGCGCACAGCCTCTGTATAGGCTGAATTAAGCTGAAGAGCCTTGTCATAGGCTTCAAGAGAATATTGCCAGTCCTCAGCCATCTCACGTGCATAACCGAGTCTTGACCACCATCTTGCGGTATTCGGGGAATGATAAACAGCGGTAGTAAAAGCTATATCGGCCCTGTTGTATTCTCCGAGTCTGATAAATATCTCACCCATAAAAAAATAGACCAGTTCTATACGATCTCCGGTCGGGGCCAGAACTGTGTATTCTTCAAAATATTTTAATGCGTCAAGGTTGTTGCCAAGATAGTAATCAGCTTCGCCGGCAATCTCAATAACCCTGATATCATGCCTTGAAATCTTCAGTGCGTCCTGAGCCGATTTTAATGCCCCGGCATTATCACCTTTTTTAAGGTAACTCCACCCCAAAACAACATAAGAATCCATATTTCTGGGCATCTGTCTTATTTCTTCAAGGCAAATTGAAATAGCCCTGTCGAAATTACCATTTCGGTACTCAAGAAGTGCATCCGCCCTATTGTCCTGTGCTGATAAAAATGCTGTTGAAGCAAGCATAAGTATTAATAAAAGTGAAAATAACTTTTTATTCTTCATTTATTACGATCTCCTGAACTTCATTAATTGGATCATCTTTCTTACCGGATTTAAGAACATCGCGCGGTGAACGCATTGTGCATATTCCGTTGAAGGTACAGCCGCTTTCCATAATTATATCAGGTGCCGTTATATCACCGTCAATTCTTCCGCATGAAAACAGTTCTACTCTTTCATAGGCATATATATTGCCGTTTACACGGCCTTTTACCGAAACAACATGTGCTTCAACCCGAGCGTCTACAACCGCACTTTCGGCAACATACAGATCTCCAGTAGCTTTTACATTGCCTTTGAGTTTCCCCTTTATAAGCAGGGATTTATCAAAACCGAGGTCTCCGGTGAATTCGATATCATCTTCAAGGATTGTATCAATTTCTGCTTCATCAATATTTTGTATCTGAATATCACTCATATCCCACCATCGTATCTGTCAGTTTAGGTTCTTGTCAAGGGAGAACGTTAAGTTCTCTGAACTTAACGTTCTCTGAAGAAATAGCTCTTTGAGTTATTTCTTCACGGCTGCTTATATATCGGATATTTAAGAAAACATCAGAACAGGCTGAGGGTATCATCCAGGGCTTTTTTAAGTCTGGCACGCATTTCCTTTGTATGAGGATTATGGCGCTGCAGGTCAAGAAAAAGCTGCATGGGGTCATTACAGGTCTGTTCAACTATTTCCTGAAGTTTCATATACCCAACCGTAGCAATGGGACTCTTCTGCAGTTTGAGCTGGTCAAGAACACGGCCGATAAAGTGGGTTACGCCCTGCGTAAAGGCGGCCTCCTGATCATGCTCGTCAGGAGTCATCTCTATTACATGAAGTCCCATACTCTTTAGAAAATCATACCACTTTGAGGCTGTCTCATTTGAGGCCCTGACAGGAGAGTATACTATGGGAAGCCCCTGAACTCCGTTCCGGCCGGAATCGGGACCGAACATCGGATGAGTCGCAATGACTTCCACATCTTCGGGAAGGATTCTCTGCATCTGAGTAGCCGGTTCGACTTTTACAGAACAGGTGTCCAAAACAATGGTTCCGGGCTTTATATATGGTTTTATTCTTTCAAGAACTTCTTCAACCGCGCTGATTGCACAGCATAAAAATACGGCATCAAAACCGGACAGCTCACTTTCACTTATCCTTTTTACACCTGCAGGAAAAACCCGTTCCTGATTTCTGGTAAAACCGCTTACATCGGCATGTTCAGCAAGTCGAGACGCCCAGAAAGCTCCGAATCTGCCCATACCGTACACTGCTATCTTCATGCGGCAATAATAATCACTTTGCTATATTTTCTCAATGAGTCTGTGCAAAGAATTGATATTGTACTATTATTTAGTAAAAGATTATTGATCCAAGGAGATTCAGATATGGCTTTCGCAGAACTCATGAAAGAAAAGGCCAAAAAACTACAGAAGAAACTTGTGCTCCCTGAAGGTACCGAGTCACGGACTCTCAAGGCAGCAAGAATCCTTGTTGACGAGGGACTGGCATCAAAAGTTGTTCTTGTAGGTGTTAAGGCAGATGTTGAAAGCGCCGCGGCCAACGCAGGCGTTAATGTTAATGGAATTGAAATTATTGATCCGGCAGTTTCAGACAAAATGGATGAATATGCCGCTGAATATTATGAACTGAGAAAAAGCAAGGGTATTACAGAAGAACAGGCCAGAGAAGCCATGATTGATCCGCTTAAATGGGGAGCGATGATGGTTAGAAAAGGCGATGTTGATGCAATGGTTGCAGGTGCAGAAAACTCAACAGGCAATGTGCTTCGTGCAGCTTTTACAATTGTAAAAACTGCCCCCGGTGTTAAATCAGCATCAAGCTGCTTTGTAATGTATATGAAAGATTCTGAATACGGCGCAAACGGCAACATGATTTTCAGCGACTGTGCTACAATCCCCAACCCTACTGCTGAACAGCTTGCAGAAATTGCTATTGCAGCATCAGAATCGTGTAAAAAGTTTCTGGATGCCGAACCCTGCACAGCAATGCTTTCATTCTCAACAAAGGGCTCTGCATCACACGAGAACGTTGACAAGGTTGTTGAAGCAACAAAACTGGCTCAGGAAAAACGTCCTGACCTTAACATAGACGGTGAAATGCAGCTTGATGCGGCAATCGTACCTTCTGTCGGAAGCAGCAAGGCTCCCGGTTCAAAAGTAGCGGGCAAGGCAAATGTACTTGTTTTCCCTGATCTTCAGTCAGGAAACATCGGCTACAAGCTAGTACAGAGACTTGCAGGTGCTGAAGCATACGGTCCCTTCCTTCAGGGATTTGCTAAACCTGTCAGTGACCTTTCAAGAGGCTGCAGTGTTGAGGATATCGTTACTACATCTGCAGTTACCATGGCACAGTCCTGATAAATAAAGAGGGTGGATTTTTTCCATCTTTCTGAAAAAAGCTGACCGTAATGTTTTCACGGTCGGCTTTTTTTATACCTTCCGGCATAAAAATTCTGAATAAATCAAGCTGAATATTTAAAGATATCTCTGCTCCCTATTACTTGACTTTATCAGTAAACATAATAATTTTATATTTATGATAAAGACCATTAACATTAAAAGAATATTATCTGTATCAGCAATTTTATTGCTTGCATACGGCGGTTATATTTCGGCGCAGGATATCATCGGAAGATCAGTAGAAAAAAGGCCTATCTATTCTTATACAATACAGGGAACCGGACCGTCTTTACTAAACATGAGAAATGAAAATAAATCAAACCTGATATTGATAGGCGGAATACACGGAGGCTATGAATGGAACTCCGTAATCCTTGTCAGGGATATGCTTGACCATTACAGTAGAAACACCGATGAAATACCGTCAAATATCATTCTGCATATAATACCGGTGCTTAACCCGGATGGCCTTTACCGGATAGCAGGTGAAGCAGATCCTGCACTGCTTGATGAATCAGCCCTTCGTCTGGGGAGAGATAAGCTTCTGCCTGGCAGACTTAATGCAAATTTAGTTGATCTGAACCGGAATTTCGACAATGGATGGCAGCCGGTTGCGTATCATGGGATAACTGAAGTCAGCGCCGGAAGCGCCCCCTTCAGTGAGCCCGAGAGTGCAGCGATCAGGGATTTAGTGGATAAACTTAAGCCTTCTGCGGTACTTTTTATACATAGTGCTTCAAACAATATATGGTACGGCGGACTTCCTGATTCATGGGAACCTGCAAAGCGTCTGGCAGAAGCATATTCCAAAGCTTCAGGCTATAAAATATACGTCGGAAGTACCCAGCCTTCCGGAGTTCCATTCACAGGGACAGCCTCCGGGTACCTCTACAACAGGGGGATTCCCGGAATAATAATCGAACTATCAAACCGTTATGATTCGGAATTAGAGCGGAATATACGCGGTTTCAATTCATTGATGCAGAAATTGAATTAAACAGCTGCAAAAAAAAGAAAAACTGCGGAGGCTGAGAATTAAAACACCGGGTCTTGACAATACATTTTTCAATAGTTATGTTTAGTACAAATTGATTGCACCGGTGATAGAGGTGCGGCAGTTAATTAGTAGGCAGCTGAGGCCGCGGGCGCCCGAGAAGCTGAGCGAAAGGTAATGCCGCCGAAGAGGCTGTTTTCCGCAGAACAGTTTTCTGGGCTTGGAAGCTAATACTTCCAAAACTGTCAGCGCTACTTTAAGTACGCTGGGGAGCTAGTCACCTGACTTTTCAGAGTTACGGAAATCCTGTATCTTCTTGAATCCGGGCAAGGTTAGAGGAGATAAATATTGGATTTACTGTCAAAAAAATTCTTTTCCTTTCTTTTTGTTCAAACACAATACCGCTTATGTGAGGAGGCCTTATGATTAAAGTTATCCTGATAGGAAGCAGCGGAAGAATGGGTAAAGTTCTTACCTCATTCATCAATGAAAGTTCCGATATGGAAGTGGCAGCCGGAATAGATCTTGTTGCAGGTGACGGAGCCTTTCCGGTTTATCAAACCCTTAAAGAATGCAAGGAATCAGCGGATGTTATCATTGATTTTTCAAACCCTGCAACTCTTGCAGGCTACCTCGATGAAGCTGCTGTACGAAAGATTCCGGCTGTGATTGCAACTACAGGGTTAAGCGATGATGATCTCAAATGGATTAAAAAAGTATCTGAATCAGTAGCAATTTTCAGATCTGCGAACATGTCGCTCGGCATCAATCTGCTTCAGCAGCTTGTTAAAACGGCTGCGACTGTACTTGGAAACGCATTTGATATCGAGATAGTGGAAAAACATCATAAAATGAAAAAAGATGCCCCAAGCGGTACAGCCTTTATGCTTGCAGATTCTATCAATGAAGCACTTGATAACAGTCTTGAATATGTAAACGGCAGATCGGGTAAGGACTGCCAGCGAAAAACCAATGAGCTGGGGATTCATGCAGTCCGTGGAGGAACAATTGTCGGAGAACACGATGTTTTTTTTGCCGGAGCTGATGAAATAATCACTATCGGGCATTCAGCAAACTCAAGAAATGTATTTGCAACAGGAGCTATTGCCGCAGCAAGGTTTCTGGCGGACTGTCCTCCAGGACAATATAATATGCAGGATATAATCAACAAAGCAGGAGTGAATAAATGAATTTAGAAGGTGTATTTACAGCGCTTGTAACCCCATTCGCAAAAGACGGCTCAGTGGATAAGACAAGCCTTGAAAAACTTGTTGAGTTTCAGATCGACAGGGGTATATCGGGTCTGGTTCCGGTAGGAACAACAGGTGAAAGTCCCACACTGAACCATGAAGAACATGACAAGGTTATTGAAACTGTAATTAACAAAACAGCCGGAAGGGTTCCGGTAATAGCAGGCACAGGCTCAAACTCTACAGAAGAAGCCATCAGATTGACAAAACACGCAAAGGAAGCTGGAGCCGATTACAGTCTGCAGGTAGCACCTTATTACAATAAACCTTCACAGGAAGGGTTTTACCGCCACTTTATGGCTATTGCCGACTCTGTTGATCTTCCAATGGTTGTTTATAATATTCCAGGCAGAGCTGGAAAGAACATTGAAAACAGTACAATGCTAAAGCTTGCTGCTCATCCGAATATTGTTGCAGTAAAAGAAGCCAGCGGCAGCATTCCCCAGGTTATGGAACTCGCTCTCTACAAACCTGAAGACTTCACAATACTCTCAGGAGACGACAATCTTGGACTGCCGATGATCGCCTGTGGAGCAAGAGGAATAATTTCTGTAGCAAGCAACATCATTCCGGAAGAAATGGAGGAACTTGTCAGAAACGCAAACGCGGGTAATTTCGAAAGAGCCAGAGAGATTCATTATCATCTGCTCCCCTTCTTCAAAGGTCTGTTTATGGACTCAAATCCGGTTCCTGTTAAATACGGATGTGCACTTAAGGGCATGATGGAGGAAGTTTACAGACTGCCCCTCTGCGAAATGACAGATGATGACAAGCAGACCTTTAAAAAGATAATGGCTGAAACCGGTCTACTCTAAGAGGTTCAGATCAATACAAATAAAAAGGGGCAGTATGATTAGTACCTGCCCCTTTTTTTGGCGATCAGCAAATCTGTTTTTACCGACCGTCTATATCAAGCCCGGAATACCTTCCGGGCATTTTTACAGCTTACTGCTGAAGCTGTTTTAAAGCATTCTTTGCCATTCTGATAGTCTGGCTACTCCAGTTTGAAAACTCAACCATGGTCAGTTCAGCTCTGGCATTCGAATTCCCGCTGTTTCCCAGCGCGTTTATACATTCCCTGATGGCTCTTTCATCATTGTACTGAATACCCGAGGCTCTTCTCTGGTTGTTGTCTCTCAGATATTTACTCAGCACTTCAACAGCAGAATCACTTGAATAGGTACCGAGAGCCTGAAGACTGGTTACCACTTCGTTGATATCTGAAGAGCTGTTAAGCATTCTCCCGAGCCATTGAACCGCATTGTCATCTGCAACACCGAGATCGCGAATCATTTCCGCTGCTTTTATCTTCGAACGGGACTGATATTCCCTTTCCCTCGGAGTAGCAGCGTTATACACTAGAGACACCTCCAGAGCGGCTGAGGCAACCTCTGTTTTTCTTTCAGGCGAAGCATTGCTGCGCTCCTCAACACTTAAGGCAGCATATCGAATTTCATACGGAGTATCAGCCCTTATTATTGAGGCCAGCTCATCCGACGGGTCTTCCATTATGTTAACAAGAGCACGTTCTGCCTTTGCTATTGTATTTCTACTATAACCGCCTACTGCAGCATAGAATACCGGTTCAAAACCTACCGGCATTTTCAGTCTCTCAAGCGAATAGATACATGCACCTACAAGAGACTCCCTTTTTTCATTATTTTCAATCTGAATAATATCAAGGTTGATATATCTAAGAAAATCTGCAATTTCATCTGCATAGTCTCGTCCGCCTGCGGCACCAATACCGGAGATAGCTATCGCTTTTAGAAAATCATTATCCTCTTCTTCAAAAACCTTAAACATTACCGGTGTCGCATCTACTGCCTTCAAATTACCAAGCTCGGTAATCATCACTCTTTTCAGATCAGAAATAAGCTGACGATCCCTTGTTGTTGTATACTGATACTTGGAATAAACAAGTTCAGTAAGCGTATCAGTAATCATCGGGGCTAAATCCCTGTCATGCAGTTCACATATACTCTTCATAACTGAGAGTTTATTCTCAAGTGTTGGAGTTCCCTCATATATTCTGGACCAGACGGCTGCAGTTTCATTAGCCGAAACCATTGAAACCGGTACAACCAGCGTCACTATTATCAGAATAAATAAAAATCTGTTGCGCATAATCCCCTCCTGAATTATCAGTTAACAGCTCTCTGCTCTGTTGTATATTTATATTCATATTCAACAAAGTCTCTTAGCTCTCCGCTTCCGTCAAAAAATTCTTTTTTTACGGGATTACCTTTATCATCATTGACGATTAATACTTTTCTACTGACCGAGCCGTTTGCCCTGAGATAATTCTCGGCACTGAGCATTCCATTCACATATTCATATTCAACCGAATCAACCAGTTTTCCATCATCTTCATAATGCGATTTTCTGATAAGGTTCCCGTTTTCATAATCGAGAACAAAATATTCCTGAATCTTTGCACCATCAAAAATCTCTATTCTTGTATTAAGACCATCTTCATACTTATACACAGTGTCTGAAAGCATCACACCGTCCGCACTCAGGATCATCCATCGTATTTTATTTCCCTGCGCGTCATATTCGTACTCAGATACATTCTGAAGAGCACCCTCAGGATTCATAATCTCCTCACGGGAAAGAAGTCCCGCACCGTTGTAGCTGAAAGCTCTTTTCGACTGAATACTGCCCCTGTTGTCGTAAACGGTTTTCATGTTTGTTTTTCCGCCTGCTACAGTAAATTCAAGCGATTCAATAATTTCGTCAAATGAATCGTACAGCTCTTCCTTTAGAAGATTCATATCTGAATCGTAAGTAAAATTTTTATAACTTTCTATATATCCGTCACTGTAATATGATGTTTCTTTTACGGCATGAGGTATATAAACTGTTTCATACACAGTTTCTTTTTCAACTTCAGAGGCCTTTTCCACCATTTTTTCTTCCTGTACCCCTGAGGTATCAGACTCTGTTGTCGCACATCCTGAAAAAAATACTGCTGCAATCACCGCTGTGATTATTGCAAACTTCTTCATTACCAACTTCTCCTATGAGTTTATCTTATAAACAAATTATATGTTTTTAGATCTTTTTAGTCAAAAGAACTGTCCAAATTATTTAAACTCTTTTGAAAGCAGCCTGCTGAGATGCTGAGCCTCTTCAACAGATACGGTCTCACCCCTTCTCTCGGCAGAAATCCCGGAAGCATTTAAGGCTTCAAGCACTTTTTCCCGGCCGAATCTTGCAGCAAGACGTCCGGAAGCCAAATTATTCGATATTTTCTTCCTGCGTGAAAGAAACATGTCGTCTATAAGAGTATAGTAGACCGATGAGTCACCGGGATCAAAGCTATCATGCTTTGTAAGCTTTACCACCGATGAAACTACTGCAGGCCTGGGATAGAAGGAACCCGCCTTAATATCCCCTGACAGCTCCACCTTATATTTAGATCCGCTGATAAGAGAAAACACTGAATAATCTTTGCTGCCCGGTTTAGCGGCCATCCGCTGAGCAACCTCCTTCTGTACAGTAAACACCATGGTTCTCGGACTTAGCTCATTTTTTATCAGCATCGCTATCATCGGAGAGCCTGAAGAGTACGGAAGGTTTCCTATGACAAGGGGCGGAATCCCTTGAGTTTCAGCTTCATTCTTAAAAGTCTTAAGAAAATCACCCTGAATAATGCTGAAATTAGGCAGATCTGAATAAAAATCTCTAAGCAGACATGCAAAACCATTGTCAATTTCAAAAACAGTGAGATCTATTCCTTTTTCAAGCATGTGCCATGTCATGGAGCCCAGTCCGGGTCCTATCTCCCAGGCTTTATCGCCGGCTTCGGCGCCTAAAAGATCTACAATTTTTTCGCGTGCGCCTCTGTTTATCAGAAAATTCTGGCCGAAGCGTTTCTTCATACTGAGTTCATGATTTTCAAGAAATTCACGCAGTTCCGAAGGTGAATCATAGTTTAACGGATAGTTCATTATACCTTTCCCTGATTATCAGAAAAATAACTGAAATAATCAGAACTGAGTAAAAGCCGAGTGTACCGGCAATTAAAAAATTATCAGTCCCGAAGGACGGCAGAGCAGAAAATATTTCAGCCGCAGCCCTGATTATTTTATAAATGAATTCTATACAAATTGATAGCATTTCCCAGCCGGTAATCAAAAAAAGCAGTCCTGTCCATATTAACAATGTAACCAGAGGCGTGAGAACTATTCCTGAAATAAGTCCTGCAGGGTACACCTTTCCAAAAACAGACAGAACCAGCGGAAGAACAGCCGTCTGGGCACCTGCTGATGCACTGACTGAGAGACGCAGCCAGCGTGGAATCCGATTCGGCAGTACACGGTTAAAAAGACTTCCAAAGTATACCATTCCGGCTATGGCCACAAAGGAAAGTCTGAAAGATATAGTATAAAACGCCTCAGGGCTGATTAAAGTCATAAACACGAAACTCAATATCAGAATATCTGTAAACTTTGATTTCCGGTTAAGCTGCTCATTTAATCCTATCAGAAAGAACATCAGAGCGGCCCTGACAAGGGATTCTCCAAAGCCGGTGAGAAACAGATAGAGGACAACAATTACCGAGCATATTATGAAAGCCGCTCTTTTTCCTGTCATGGGAATCAAAATAATATAGAGGATTCCGCACATTATTCCCAGGTGCATCCCCGAAAGAGCAAGGATATGCGCAGTACCGGCAGTTCTGAAAAGTTCGGTATCGTAATGCTCCATCATATTCCTGCTGCCTGTGAAAAGAGCAAGAAGAATCCCCCCCGAACCATTATCAAGCCTCATAAGTCTGCTCTGTGCGGAGGAAAGAAGTTCTGAGCGTATCCGGTAGAGTCCGGACTTCCAGCCCAGTCTCAATAAACCTGCATTTTTTGAGAAAAGTAGAAAATATTCTGGATTATGAAAGCTGAAGCCTCCGTTGTCCGGTTCGGATTTCATAAGGCCGCCGGCAGCACTGAAAAACTCGCCCTGACTAAGCCGGGGATCATCATCAAAGAAAACAAGGAGTTTGCCCGATGCTGTAGTTTTGATTCCGTTCCCGGATACTGTATTCATAAGCGAAGCTTCGGTCAGATATCTGCCTGATGATGTCAGACAGCTGTCCGATATAGCCACAGCTTCCATTTCACTGACTGAATCATAGGGAATGCCTGCAAATACTGCAGAGTTGCGCAGTCGCTGCTCAAAACTCAGCCCCGTGACAATAAGGGCAGCAGTGACCGCTGAAAGCAGTATCTTCATTTTCAATGCATTCACGGACCGGCCGCCCCTCAGTATAAAGACAGCTGTAGCAGTGATCGAGACTGAAGTGAGTACAATGTAGATTATCAGCCGGGTTCTGAGTTCAAAATAATCGAACAGACACAGACGCAGAAGAATGATGAGAAAAAAACCGGTTACAAGAGGATTCGAGATTAATAAACTCAGGATTTTATTTTTACATACTTTTAAGATTCTTCAACGCCTCTCTTGCTGCCCGCTGGACAGTACCGGAATAATTGAGATAGCCGGTGTAGAGAAGGTAGTCGAAGGCCGTGCTGTCTCCCAGTTTACCGAGGTTTCTTATAACCCCCAGAATAATCTGTTCATCAACAGGCTGGCCGTTTTCAGTATAAGTATTTAAAACCTCAAGATACAGTGTCAGCCTTACTGCTGCATCATGAGTCCCGGCAGAGCCGAGTGCGTCTATTGCTTCAAGAAGGTTTACCTTCCTTATCACGCCCTGTTCGAATTCAAAAACCGTGTAGTCAAAGTGCTTTATCAGCCCTTCTGATACACCGCTCCAGTTCAGCTGAGTCAATTCTCTGACTGCCTCGAAGCGGAGGTCACGCAGATTTTTCTCATCAGCAGGAGATTTTGCATCACTGTACAAGCCTACATCGAGAGCTACCTCGGCAATTGACGCCTTGTCCTCCCTCGTAAGATTACTCTGACTGAAAGCAGCTTTGAGCGCAGCAAGTTTTTCTTCTGATGAAGAGCTCTTAATAACCTGCATTATATGGTCTGTAAAATATCCGTCTATTCCGTTTAAAGCTTCGGAAACACTCAGATTCACATCATCAGAATAGCCGATTGTTCCGGTTGTAAAAACCACAGGGAAGGAGGAAGGGTCTCCAATTCGCCCGAGTGTTGCAACAGTTTCTGAAATCAGCTTTTCATCAATAGCTTTTCCGCTCTTATACTGACTGTTCTGAAGCCTCAGCCATTCATTTATTCCGATGATTATATTTTTATCACCCGAAGCTGTATCGCCGAGGGCATTCATGATTTCGACTCTAATTTCATCATCCTCAACTTCTCTGAAGAAGGCCCACAGCTTTCCTGCTGATGATTCGACTCCTGTTGTCCCAAGCAGTCTGACAGTAAAAAGAACAAGTTCCCTTCCCTGAGCATCATTCACCAGCATCCATGAGTTCTCTATGACAAAGTTGAGAGAGAGCAGATAGAGTTCCGACATATCAGAATCTTTGTAGTCGATGGAATCCTGCAGAACCCTCGCTTTGGTGGCAAGACTGCCTCTGGTGAAGTTTTTCCGGAATGCCTCAACAACATCTGTACTTTCCTGAGCAAAGACTGTGAATGAGGATAAAACGGATAATATAAATAAAATGCTAAAAAACCTTAATCTGGCTTTCATCTAGACCCCTTAGTAATTGGTTACCCTGCTCTTTCTGCCCAGAGATTCTCTTTCTCCGAAAATATTATAAATATAGGAGAGGAGCTGATTTCTCATCACAGGATGCAGCGGAACTGCCTGCAGATGCAGAATGGACTGGTTACGTTTCGGATTAAAGTTCACACCTTTAACATTACCACACATTCTGATTTTATAAGGGCCTATACTGAATTGAAGCTTTACGGCAATACCGACTCTGGCTTTTCCGCCTATCATTATCGCTGCACCGCCTTCAGATACATCAATCAGGCGGCATCTCAGACCGGCAGTTTTCTCCTCGCGTTCATTGGCTTCGCCTATACTTTTAAGAAGATACAGATATGCCGGTTTATTAACATCGATTCTGACTGACGAGCGCTTCTGACTTCTCTGAAGATTATCAGAGTGGGCTATATGGAGTATAGAATAGTTTTTATCGGAAAAATCGTCTATTACTATTGAATCAAAAGTGTATCCGGCATCATCCGCACGCCAGAAAAAGATATTGATATCCTGAGCCTTCCAGTCAAAGCCCTGAGGCAGAACCGGACCTTCGGGATAGGAAATAGCAAGATATTTTTTAAGATTCTCTACAACGCTGGCAGTGTAAGTTCCTGCGCCCGGTAGATTTATCTTGATTTTCTGATGCTGTGATATTTTACGGGATGTTTTAAGTCCGAGTGTAAATTTCGGTAGATTAAGCTCGACACGGCTTCTGAAATCAAAAAGCTTTGAAACAAAGTTGATATTCTCTTCGTTGCCGCTTACACCCTCATTCCGGAACTTAATAATGGTACCGCGGATTGAGCGGTCAAGCTGCTTAATTGACCAGAAAAGTGATGTAGGATTTTCAAGCCTGTTTTCAACGGCCACCTTCCGAAGGAGATTTATCTCTTTCAGCGAAAATCCGGATTCACGGCCCTTTGCATAGAACTGAGCCCAGGGAAAATTGCCCCCCCCCATTTTCCTGAGGATGGAAATGAGTATGATCAGCAGAAAAAATATTACGGCTACTACAATCAACATAACTCTAGTATCGATCTCTTACCTTATTAACTGTAACTTCACGATTATCCTTGCAATTAACTAAAATATTGATAATATTCTACAGGGTGAATGAGTTTTTTTCCAGTAGAAACAGAAAAAAAATAGATTTAACCGTCTTTGAACCCCTGCTCCTTTTTGCGGTGTTTTTTCTTCCGGGATACCTGTCGCAAGGAACGTCTGATTACGATCCGGCGGTATTTGAAAGCTCATGGTTCAACTTTATCTATATAATAACAACTCTGCCGCAGATCCTTTTTATTATTTATCTGATAATTCTCAAACCCGGACAGCCTCTCGGTGACTACGGGATTGGAAAAATAAGACTGAAGGATATTCTGCTCTCAATTCTCACACTTGCCGGGATATTTGCATGCCTTGCAATAGCCGGTACAGCGGCAATGCTGATTGAACCCGATTACAGCAACAGCATGATCTACGGCAGCGGATGGGTATTCAGCCGGCCGGAACTGCTTCCTCTGGTCTTCGTTTCCTGCATACTGACCGGTTACAGTGAAGAGATTTTCTTCAGAGCTTATCTTATCAACTCACTCACAACACGCGGAGTAAGCCTCCCTGCTGCTGCAGTACTGAACGTGCTGCTTTTCGCCTCCGGACATATTTATGAAGGTTTGTATGCAGCCGGAGCCATTCTGCTTATCGGCGGATTTCTGACATTCATGTTCATAAAAACCAGATCTATCCATACTGTAGCTATCGGACATGGTCTGTATAACTTTTCTGTTCTACTGATAACAATGCTGGGGGTAATGCAGTGAAAAAAATAAACCGTTTTATAATATCTCTCTTTCTGGCAGCTGTATCTATAGGCACGCTCAGCGCTCAGATATCAGTACCGCCTGCTGAAGTTTCAGCAGAAGCTTTCGTTGACAGTAACGGAACAGGGGTATTAACAGTTACATATATAATTCCGGAAGGTTATCATCAGACCTTTTCGGAAGATTTTTTCCGTTTTGAAATCACATCTCCGGATGAAGTAATAATGGGTGAAATTTTCTATCCTGAGGGAGAATCCGAGGATGGACTTGTTAATTATTACGGTACTGTTGAACTAAGCGCGGAGATTATGGGAGTAAAAAGCGACTCGCTCTCTGTGGATGTGCACTGGCAGCTCTGTGATGAGAATGGAACATGTTTTTTCCCGGCCTCTGAATCGCTTGAAATCAGTATAGATACGGCAGCACCCAATGCAGCAGCATCCACGTCAGGACTGCTGCTATTCCTGCTTCTGGCCTTTGCAGGAGGACTGCTGCTTAATGTAATGCCCTGTGTGCTTCCTGTTCTTTCTATAAAAGCCTTAAGCCTGGTAAAACAGGGCGGTGATGACCGAAAACAGATACTGGCATCCTCACTTTTTTATACAGCAGGAGTCATAGCTTCGATGCTGGCCCTGGCCGCGGCCGTAATTATAATTAAGGCAGCCGGAGCAAAGGTGGGATGGGGATTTCAGTTTCAGAACAGGGGCTTTATCGTTTTTCTGCTGACAGTAATATTCATGTTCGGCCTGTCGCTTTTTGAAGTTTTCACAATTGCAGCACCGGTTATCAAATCGGGGACATCTGTTAAGAAAGCAGGCCACGCAAGTGCTCACTTTTTCAGCGGTGTTATAGCGGTACTGCTGGCTACACCGTGTACAGCCCCATTTCTTGGAACTGCTGCAGGCTTTGCATTCTCAAGCACAGCTCCTGTAATTATTATGATTTTCTTTTTCGTTGGACTTGGACTTGCCCTTCCCTTCCTTTTAATAGGATTTTTTCCCGGGCTGGTAAAGAAACTACCGAAACCCGGCGCATGGATGAATATATTCAGAGAGGTTATGGCCTTTCTGCTTATGGGTACTGCCGTATGGCTGTTTGATGTTCTTGTATACCAGAGCAGTCCGGCAGCAATAACATTGACACTTATCTATCTGCTGTTTCTTGCCGTTATTGCATGGCTGTACGGAAAAATATCTGCAAAGCAGTACAGTACTGCAGGAAGGACAATTACAGCCTTGTTTGCAGTCGCCGTAATTGCTGTCGGAGCAGTATTTATTGTCAGAAGTTCTGAAGAGCAGAGTATTTCTGGAACAGACTCCGGAATATCGGCCGGATCAGAACATTATAAATCATGGCTGGACTTCTCTCCCGGACTTGTTAACGATGCTGTCGGGGGAAATCAGCCGGTTTTCGTCATGTTTTCAGCACGCTGGTGCATGACATGCAGAACAAATGAAACCACTGTGATCTTCACTGAAGAGATAGAAGAATTTTTTGAAGAAAATAACGTTATACTGATTCACGGAGATTATACAACACGAAATCCGGAAATTGACAGCTGGCTGAACATGCACGGACGAGCAGGGGTTCCATTTTATGCCTGGTATCCGGCAGGAAGTTCCGAAGCACAGCTTCTTCCCGAGATAATTACAAAGGGAATGATAAAAGAACTTCCCTTATCAGCCGACAGCTGAAAAACTTTAATTCAAATAGACAACCGGACTCAGTTCTGTTATTCTTTAAAGATACATTTTTGACCGGAGGACTAATTTGATTAGTAAGGATACACTGGCCCAGAGACTGAAAATTGTATCTGCAAAATATGCTGATCTAAATATTTTTCTAATTAAAGATGCCAACAGGGAATTTCAGCCCATGACATACCGCGAGTTCTGGGAGGCTCTTAAAATTTACGGAGCAGGACTAAATGCTGTCGGAGTAAAACGCGGGGATCATGTCGGAATAATTTCTGAAAACAGGAAAGAATGGATAATGACCGATTTTGGTATTGCAGGGCTTGGTGCGGTGGATGTTCCCAGAGGCTGTGATTCCACTGCTGATGAAATAGGCTATATACTCGGTCATGCTGAATGTGAGATCAGCTTCGCAGAAAACGCGACTCAGGCTGAAAAAATACTGTCAAAAGCCGAAGAACTTCCGGTTCTAAAGAAGATAATACTTTTTGATACAGACGGCACCGCTAAACTCAAAAAAAACGAAAAGATAGAAATTCTTTCATTCGATGACATTGTAAAAATCGGAACAGAAGCCTACGGTCAGAATCCCGAGTTTTTCGAAAAGGAAGTTGAAATTGGAAGCTGTGAAGATATGGCTACAATTATTTACACTTCAGGCACAACGGGAAATCCGAAGGGCGTAATGCTGACACATAAGGCCTTCCTGTTTCAGATTGACAGAATAAGGCCGCATCTGGCCCTTCTTCCGGGAGAAGTAATGCTGTCTGTACTGCCGATATGGCACTCATTCGAAAGGGCATGCATGTACATCTGCGTCTTTCTCGGACTGGCTACGGCTTTCTCTAAACCTGTGGGTGCGGTTATGATGCCGGACATGCAGAAGGTAAAACCGCACTGGCTTACATCCGTCCCCCGAATCTGGGAAAGTGTTCACAGTGCCGTAATGAGAAATATCAATTCCGGCAGTCCGGCAAAAAAGGCACTCTTCTTTTTCTTCCTCAGCGTAGGAGAGATTCATACATATCTTTATGATATGTTTTCGGGCATGCTTCCTCAGTTTTCCAAACGCAGCAGATTTGTAGATATCGCGGTGAGTGTAATACCGCTTGCCCTGCTTACCCCCTTCAAACTGCTGGGAAATGTACTCGTATTCGGAAAACTGAAACAGAAGCTCGGAGGTCGGTTCAAGGCCGGGATCTCAGGCGGCGGAGCACTGCCCTCATACATTGATAAATTCTTCAGGACTGTCGGGATATCAGTTCTCGAGGGCTACGGCCTTACAGAGACAGCCCCTATACTTGCAGTCCGAAAGGACAGTAAACCAATACCCAATACAGTAGGTCCGCTTCTGGCCGATATTGAATACAGGGTAATCAATAAAGACGGCGCAATAATGCCCGTTGGTTACAAGGGTGAGCTTCATGTAAAAAGTGAACAGGTAATGCTTGGTTATTACAAAGAGCCTGAAAAAACCGCTGAGGTTCTTCGAAACGGCTGGCTTAATACCGGCGATATTGCCGTCTTTACCCACACCGGCGAGTTTAAAATTCTTGGCCGCTCTAAAGAGACAATAGTTCTGCGCGGCGGAGAGAATGTTGAACCCCTTCCAATTGAGGATAAACTGGCTCAGTCGCCTTACATTGCAAGAGCAATGGTTGTAGGCCAGGATCAGAAATTTCTTGCAGCACTTATCATTCCCGAGCTTGAAGCTCTTGAACAGCTGGCCATTGAAAAAGCAATTACTTATCTTGAAAAAGAAGAACTTGTGAGTAACCCGTTCATCATTGAGCTGATTCAGAACGAAGTGCACGCCCTGGTGAGTGCTAAAAACGGATTTAAAGCCTTTGAAAGAATATTCCGTTTCAAGGTACTGCCGAAGGACTTTGAGGTCGGAGTAGAACTTACCCACTCGCTTAAAATTAGAAGAAATGTGGTTGAGAAAATCTATAAAACCGAAATTAAGGAACTGTTCCGGTAATTAAATTGGAATTAGATTTTAAAGATGCAGGGGATTCTATAATGGAATCCCCCTTTTTTTGAAAGATTTTGGTTATTAAAACTTATACATAAACATAATATCTGTTGTCATATCCTGCAGGCGCATATTTTCACCGGTGAGAGGGAAGGCAAAACAGAAGCCCACCTGGGCAAAATCGATAATATTAATTGCAGCTTCGAAGCCTGTTGAACTTACAAAACCAGAATCTGAGACAGATGTGTTGTAGTAGTTTCCAGCAAAATAACCCATATCAAAAAATACGTTGAATACCGGATTAGTGTTGTCAATGAACTCGAGTCCATAGACCCTGATGTCAAAGTTATTAACTACCGTGAACTGAGTTCCCATGGAATTCCATTCAAAGCCTCTCATTTTACCGCCCAGAGTAACCGGCTCCTGGAAATACTCTGGGATGGCTGTGCCGTCAAGCCAGTCTGCACGGATACGATCGCCTGCGTAGATTCCAACAAGCTGCTTTTCTGAATTCTTCATTTTAATATCGAGCAGCGGATAAAAAGCTTTTGCCTCAAAGGCAATATTATAGAAATTACTGTCACCTAAGACTTCATTACCCATCCATGAGGGGGCTACAACTGTCCACAATTCAGCACCGTAGCCTTTATTGATATCTCCCTTTGTCAGCCTGTTGAACTCAACCCCGAATTTAAGCGAATTTGTAAGAACTCCGCCCTGATCAGGATAGGCGGACTGATTAGTACTTGATTCAAGTATTGAGTTAAGATCATCACCTGCAGGATTATCATTATGAAGATCATACCTGGCATACACACTTAAAACCGGATTAGCTCTTTTGGGATCAGCAAACAGTCCCTGAATAAGCCCAAGCCCAAGATCCCACTGCCAGCGGCTGTACATATTGGTGGTCAGGTCAGAATTGGATACAGCCTTAACAAGAGGGAGTCCATCAGCATCAGTCCAGAGGTTATTGCTCGTAATCGCACCGCCTCCTACCAAAACTATTTCAGTCTGCTGCCCGTCAATCAGGCTGAGACCTGTGTACCCAGCGCCTGCACGAACATAGAAAGGTGCAAGACCGCCCCAGTAAGAAGAATGGAACCTGGCATCTTCGAAAACAAAACTGAAATCACCGGCAAACACCGGTAGTGCAGATAAAAATAGAAGAAGCACAGACAAACGGATTGATTTTTTCATAAATCCCCCTTTTGAGAATTATTTTATTGTACGCTCAGTTTTGATGTTTTGCAAATCTTTGTACTTGACAAATCGGCTGTTAAACAGAAAATTAACCTGATGGTAATTTATTCTGATAATAATGTGGTTGTTGTAAACAAGCCCTGCGGCCTGATGTCGCAGCAGGGTAAAAAGGGAGAAACTTCGGTTTTAAGTATTCTTGGAAAGGAATACGGAGAGCTGCATCCTGTAAACCGTCTGGATACTCCGGCATCGGGGTTGATGCTGCTGGCAAGGAACAGACGGACGGCCGCCGAACTATCCAGGCAGCTTTCTTCCGGCGGCATAGTAAAGAAATATCTCTGCGCTGTAGACTCGCCCCCAATATCTGAATCAGGCAGGTTTGTCCATTATATCCGTGATGGCAGAGGCAACAAGGTCAGTGCACTCAAAGTGCCCGCAAATGGAACAAAAAAAGCTGAGCTTGAGTACAGATTCAAGTGTGCGACTGAGAAATATTCAATCCTTGAAATTAACCTGCTTACCGGAAGAAAGCATCAGATACGCTCACAGCTGGCGGCAGAAGGAATGCATATAAAAGGCGATATTAAATACGGTGCACGGCGTACAAACAGGGGCGGAGGCATACATCTTCATTCATGGTTTCTGTCATTCAGTCTGCCCTCCGCCGGCGGAAAGAAAGAGTTCTTCTGTGAACCTCCCGAAGATCCAGTCTGGGCAGTACTGAACTTAGATGAGCATTATAAGAGCGATAACGAGTCCGACAAGAATAAATGAAAGTATCGGAATGATAACCTTGTAGAAGGCTGCGGGAAGATGGCGGTGTTCCTTCTTTTTTTTGTCATCAGTGTCCCGGGCGGTAAACCTGAATTCAGCCTCACCCTTCTCTTCAGCATATCCGCAGACCGGACAGCCGTTTGAAAAAAAAGCAGGGCGGTCTGCATAGCCGCACATCGGACACTTAACCAGGCTGAAGAACCTGCCGCAGCCCGGACACCTTGAGGCATTCTTGTTTACGAGTGTTCCGCAGTTATCGCAGAAAAAACGCTGCATTTTATAATCCTATTTTTTTTCTATGCAGAGGACCGTCAGGTCATCGTACTGATCTTCCTCTTTCATATGACTGTATACAACATACTGATCATCTTCTTTACCCGGAAGGCGATGCTTGTAATACTTGGAATACTGAACAAAGTGTTTTTTAAGAAACTCATCTACTTTAATGTCTACTTTGACCTTATCTTCCGGACCGGCTGAAGGATCAGGAATGAGTCTGAAAACTTTCTCAACTGAAATTCCGGCAATTACAAGGTTCTCAAGAGTATCTTCACAGTCATTAAAATCAAAATCAAGCGTCTGGTTTTCCATAGGATCGTTGTGGTAATGTGAAAGACTGAATTTCCCCCTGGATTTCATAGCATTAAGCATGTCATGAATTCGTGGAACACCGAATTCCTCGTTATCTGAACCGATCTTATGGTTGTCATCATGGAAGGTCTCTCCTTCCCCGCCCTGATAGTCACAAAGCCTGATATTAAAATCCGCATCCCTGAAATAGCTTTTTGATTCCTCAATACCGTCAGTAAAGAGAACAAGGACATCACCCTTCTTCAGCGTATGGTTGACAGTAACAAAACCCACACCCATCTCAACCATATCGGAAGGAAAAGCTCCGGCAGCAGGAGATCTAGGCAGATCCTTAACCACCATTTTGCGCTGCTGGGCATCGTAGTAATGAAGAGTCGTATCACCAGCATTACAGATCTTCATCTCTCCGGTTACCGAATTGACTATCAGCATTGTAAAGGCGGCAAAACGGCCTTTAAAACCTCGTTCTTCAAGCATAGTATTTATGCTGTATGTAAGTGCAGAAATATCGGGTGGTACCGGCTTTCCTCGCATATCGCGTTTAACCTTGTTTTCACGGAAAAAATTCAGAAACAGGGTTGCGACCTCAACCATAATCAGGGAGGCAGGAACACCCTTACCGGCTATGTCGCATTTGATAGCGGCATAATGAACTTCATCTATCTTCTGATAATAAAAATAGTCTCCGGATACCCCCTTTGCTCCTTCATAGTATCCGTAGAAGGAAATATCATTGTTATCCTCCCTGCCGGTAGTCATCGGATTTCCCTTGCTGTCTTTGTCCAGCGGAATAAACTGCTTCTGGGTATCCTTACCGATGCTCAGCTCTTTACTTGCCGCGGCGGCTTTGACAAGGCCAGCGGTCATCTGGTTTACAGTATCAGCCAGAACCGAAAGTTCATCGCCTGTTTTTATCTTGATTAAATGTGACTTTAATTCTTCTTTATCCTCTGTATCACGAATCAGTTCAACGCCGCGTACAAGCTGGTTAATCGGCTTGATAATAATAGCGGCAAGACCAAGGGCTCCGAGGATTCCGATAACAATGGCCGCGGCGGCAATTATGCTGATTATCAGTATAAGCTGATCTCTTGATTCCTTGATTTTTCCGATGATTCCTTCTGTTGATATGCCCAGTCTGACAAGACCGCGGTAATAAACATCATCTCCGGTTACCCTGTAGACAACGGGTTTATAGAAAATATAGTTAGTAATAAGCGGGTCAAGTTCTTCAGCGTTATACTTTGGATAGCTGGAAATGATATTACCAATCTCATACAGCCTTGCATTAAGCTCGGTATCAAGCTTGCGCAGTTCTTCCTGAATCTGATTGATTGCATCCTCTGCCTCAGGATCCCCGGTTCTGATAAACCGGTCAACTAGAGGTTCGACCTGTTCATTAAGAAGCTGAATTTCATCAACAATGAGCCCTACCCGTGAGGCGGCCTGCTCGTTTACAGAGGCCGACAGCTCATCTGTAATCGAGGAAATTTCATCCTCCATCAGATAGACTCCCGTTGTTCCCCGGGCTTCTTCGGGAAGTGAGCCGTCATTGGTTACCCAGACATAGTCAAACTTGTCAGGCTGATATCCTTCTGCAGCTGTATCTCCGTGGCCGGTAATTGTAACAGAGACTGCATCTTTACCCATTGCGGACATTTGTGAAGGCAGGTTGTTAAGTTCAAGAATGTTGTCTGAAGGAAGAAAAGTCCTCGCACCGCTGGTAATGCTTTCCAGCAGAACCTCAGCCCTCTCTTCAAGTCCCGTTGCCAGAATCTGACGCTGATTATCCGAAGTGACAACCGCAACAGGAACTGCAACCATTCCGACTATAAGCATTACCAGTAATGTTACCCACAGGGCAAACTTGAATCTTAGCCCCATTCTCATTTTAGCCATCTGAGCAATCCTCTCCTGTTTTTCTTCTTCGGAAAGCAGCTGCCCTTCAATAAGGGCTACTGCCTGCCTGTGCAGAGTCCGGCCTTCAGCAGCAAGAGCAAAGGCCCGCTGCAGTGTAAAAATAAAAAGGAAGACAAGCAGAATCAGCACTACCGCCATCAGCAGATAATTAAACGGAATATTGAAGCGTTTCTGTTCCACCACCTGCCACTGAGGAACAGGAATAACCGAAAAATCACCGAATTTTACAGTTCCGCTTGATTCAAGGGTTATCCCGGTCCTGGTGAAATACAGTCCGCGTTCCGGATGAATAAGACCTACACGGTAAGTACCTGCAAGTATATCCTCAAGAAGCGGACCTCTAATAAACCGATCATCAACAACATTGTAGAGATCGGTATCCTTTGTAAAGACATAGTCATAAGGCTCGGCGCCGTCTGTATCGAGTATAACTTCTTCAATAAGACCACCAACTGAAAATCCGCGACCGGTAATTTCTAGAGTAAGAGTCCCAAGTTCATCCTTCTTACTGTTTATGCTGGTAATATAGGTAACCGGAATGTACTTGTTAAGCCTGAAATACAGGGTATTCGCTTCACCTGCATTTCCTACATTATCGATAGCGCGGACATTCAGTGCCCACAGCCCGTTGTCAATGTTTCTGAAGGAATAGCTTGTTCCGGATGTCTGCACAGTGCCCGACGGGGTTCTTAGTCTGAAGACATCGAGTTCGCCGCTGTAGGTCCAGCCGCTTAAAGCCTGCAGCGTATAGCTGTATCCGGCTACATCCTCCTCGGGCGGAGGCTCCCAGCCCAGGGCAAGCGTATTGGAAAGAAGCGTATCCCGCTCATCCTTTTCAGGCTCATTAAAAGTAACCGTCCCCGGAGGTGTTGTATCGCGGATAATCTCTATTGTTGATGTGTCTGACCAGTTTCCGGCATAGTCCTGGGCAATGACATGAAAAAACCATGAACCGTCGTCATCAGCATCAACGGTTATGCTGCGGTTACGATCGAGCATCATAAGGCTTTCGCGGGGCTTTGAGTTTTCATCCCGGTCGTAAGTCCATGAATAGCCGGCAATGCCTGATGAATCATCAGGTGTATTCCAGCGTACTGTAAAGCTGTCCTGCTTAGCCGGGGTTGATGCGCGGAAATCAGCAGCTCTTAGAACAGGAGCAGACACAGTCTTGTCAGGTGAAAGAAGCACAAGCCGGGTCCTCTCTGAGATGGTGTTTTCCCACATGACAAATAAATCATCCTGCCGGACGAGGAGATTTCCGAATACCGACGAGCCGGCGGTAATATAGTTGAGATCATTGGTACTCCAGAACGCACCGTCACGCCTGGCTATTATATTATGGTAGTCTCCGGCCCTGTTGTCGAACCATATAAGCGTGAGCATTCCCCGGTAATAGGACATTCTCGGATTTCTGCATTCGGCTATTCCACCGCTTACCTGTTCGGGGAATCCGGTGACCGATCCATTGCGGTTCAGCTCAGCAAAATAAATCTGCGGGTTGTTTCCGGCATATCCTCGTTCCCAGGCAAGGTATACACCGCTTGTATTTCCCAGCAGAAAAGGCCGCTGGTTGTCAAAAACATAGGGATCGCCATCATAGAGATCGTTATCATCCTCGAAGCCTGATATATAAACGGCATCAGACCACGAGTGGCCGCCGTCATCACTGTATTTCAGGTAGAGCTGGAAGGTAGAAGTGGTTCCAAGATGAAAGGCCTGGAAGGCCACGTATTCCCGGCCCATGAACGAAGTGTGGGAAGGCAGAAAGTTTCCCTTCAAATCAGCTTCGGGCGCAAGCTGGCTGAATTCAGACCAGGTGCTGCCGCTGTTATCGGATACCGAATAGTATATTCCCAGCGAACCGAACTCATCGACATTGGATTCCTGAGTAACAAAAAGAATCATCCCGCCGTCACTGCGCAGCGACAGCCGTGGACTGGTTTTTACAGGAAAGGGATCAGAACGGAAATTTTCGGTAAAGCTTGTTCCGCCGTCGGAGGACTGGTAGAGGCTTATACTGTTGTCATCGTTTGAAACAGCAAGATAAATTATATCCTGTTTATTAACCGCAAGCGAAAAGAAAAAATTCTCCTTGCCCGTGTAGGAAAACGGACCGAGGAAACGCTTGTTAGTTTTCCATTCAAGTCCGTCTGTCGAAGTGATTATTGAAAGTCCGTATTCAGCTCCGTTTTCAGTTTCCCGTATGCGATCCTGCCAGACAGCAGCCATCAGCTCGGTTCCGGCTGCAGAGCGGCTGAAATACGCGGCGTTATCAACAAGAACCTCCTGCTGTTCCCAGTAGAAATCCTGGGCTGACACTGCGGCAGCGGTGCTTATGAAAATAATGAGAAAAATAAATAATTTTCTTAACAGTCCGCTGCACATCATCTGGTCCTGTCAATCCTTTCCTTAAGTTCAAGAATCTTGGTGTTACGCTGATTATCGGGATTCTGAAGAAGATTTTCCACTATAATACGGGCTTTAAGGTAATTGCCGGCTGAGAATTCATTAACAGCTTCAAGATAGCGCTGCTGATCGGCACTGGACATAACAACTGTGGCAGTACCCCCGACATCCGCTGAAATTCGGTCTTTCAGCCTTATAGCTTCTATATTATCCGGGTTCAGCGTAATTGCCTCATCGAGGTAGCTTAATGCAACATTAAATTCGGAGCGTACATTCCGGCTTACTATACTGTAGGCCAGCTGATAGAGCTCGATGCTCCGGTTGATTTTTGTCGTATCAGGAGGCTTAACTTTTATACCGGAGGCGTATTCAGCTTCAGTAATTGCCGACTGAAGTCCAGGGTATGTAGCATTAATTGCCTCAAGGTCCTTCAGGTCAATATAAGCCTTCCTGGGATTGGTTGAAATCAAGCTTCTTGCAGTCTGAAAGTCATTATTAAACAGTTCCCTGAAGCTTTCCGGATCCCTGTACTGGCTTATTCTCAGGTTAAGAACCCGGGCTTCCTCATTAAAGGGGAAGAACTGCTGAACATACAAAATGCTCTGTTCAGCCCTGCTGAAGTAGAAATCAGCATCTTCCCCACGGCCCTGGTCATAAAGAGATTTGGCTTGGATAAAATCAGCCTGAGCCTGGCTTAGATACTGGTTCATCTCAGAATAAAGCGGATCGGTCTGTGAAATTGTCCGTCCGGAGGTTACCGACAGAGCGGTCTGGGTGAGTGTAAGCCAGTATTCAACCTCTGCATTTTCCTCCACATTCGTATCAGCCCAGCGGTTCTTGGCCTTGATCAGGACATTCTGAGCGGAGGGGAATTTCCCCTGTGAATAATATGATTTTCCTTCGGTCAAATACTGCCTTACCTGACGTATTACAAGATTATTCTCTGCGACCTGAATCTCTTCATAGAGTCTTGGAATATCATTATCGCGGTAATCACGCAGAACAGAATCTTCCTGATAAGTGAGAGAGTCATCAAATTTCTGTGCAGCCTGCTCAAGCCTTTCCTTTGCAGCAGGAAACTGGGCCTGCTGAGTAAGGGTCTTTGATTCCTGAATCCTTCGCTCACCTTCCTGTCTGAGCCGGTCGGCAGTAAATATCTGCTCTCTTGCTCTTGCGATAAGCTCTTCAACCTCGTTATCAAGCTCCGTGGTACTGTTATCCAGAGTATCGGCGTGGGTCAAGGCTTCACGAACAGGCTCTCCGGTACGGATTTCAATTCTTTCCTCTGCTATAAAATTCTGGATTCCGCTTATATCTGCAGCAAGCCGGGTAATAGCGGGCTGAATCTGCAGCAGGCTTTCAAGGGCCCTGTCCGGATACTTGTATAGAATCTGAATTTCTTCGGCATTTTCCCCGGTATCATCAGCTGCAGCGTTTTGATCTTCAGCAGGGACTCCGTCAATGAGTAAAATTCCTTCATCCTTGATTCCGGTCAGCCCGCGTAATGTAACTTCATAGTCCGACAGATCAGCTTCCGCCATAGCAGCAACAAGAATAATCTCATCGACAAGAAGATCATCCTCCATCCTGCTAATCTCATTAAGCATTCCACTGGTAGTCTCAACCGACGGCCCTATGCTCAAACCGGTTGATGCAATTGTATTCAGCCGCTGGTATTCTGAGTCCCACTGGTCACCGAGATTGGTGATTATACGGTCATGATTAACCAGCACGCTTCGGATCTGCTCACCATCTGCCGGATTTTCAAGTGAATTTATCTGCTGCTTAAGATCCTGATAGGCGAGATTTTCATCTATCAGGGAATTGTAGGATTCAGCTGCGGAATACCAGGTTTCATTGTTGACCTGGTTTGAAATTATAGTATTAAGCTGCTCATCCTCATTCGGATCAGGGATTTCACCGGAAAAGCTTGTATAGCCGGTATCCCAGACTGCAAATGTCTGCACCACGCTTTCAGCAAGAGTCATTACAGTCGAGAATCCCGCGCCTGCCTGCTCGTACCTTCCCGCTGAATAGTGAGAAAGAGCATCAGAATAAGCCTCTTCAACCAGAAGAACAGCATGACTTCGGATAGTTTCCGCAACCCCGGTGTTGTTTACATTTACAGCGCCCACTATTCCTTCAGGAGACTGAGCGTCGGTTCTGCCCATAAGAAGTCTGTTCATATAAACAAGGTAATGCACCTGCTTATCATCTCCGCGGCTTATCCGGATATTCTCTTCCTGTTCAAGGAAATACACTGCAAGTTCATCAAGCAGGTTCTTGATTTCAATACTTCTGGTCAGATTTTCAAGAATAGGAGCGGTAGTCCTTGGATATTCTGCGAGATCTCTCCGATCAAAAACAGCGGTTTCATTCCCAAGACTTGAGGCAAGAGCAGTATATATGGTCAGAAATTCACGGCTTAGTTCGTCCATCTGATTGGTATGCTCATAAACATCGTTCATGATAATATTGCCGTAACCTGCATCATTAAAAATATCACGGCTGAGATCAAAGCCGCTCATATACGTATTTACTGCCTGAGTAAGCTGTCCGGCTGCCATATGGCCAGCGGCTTCCTCCATTATGTCATTGTATCTGTTATTATTGAAAACGAAACCGGCGGTTTCTCGGGCGAGAACAAGGGATTCACGGGTAGCTTCATTAGGATCGGGATCCATATCTTCAAGATCTTTAATTATTGGATATGCAGCCTCTACATCATCGCCGCCGTATGTCAGAAGAAGCTCTTCATAACGATCATTATAAAGTTCCTTTTCAGTCCTTACACGATTGAGAAGTTCCTGAATTTCATCGAGTTTATCTGGACTGGTCTTCAACATCCCCGACAGGATAAGAACAGCCTGATTATACTGACGCTGATTGATAAGTTCCTCGGCTTCTGCAAGCTGATTAACAGAACCTTCCTGCCGGCCGCCGGAAAAGGCCAAAGCCGAATTCAGAAGCAGTATTATGAGTAGTATAATTTTTAGAGTACCGGCAGCACTTTTCAACAAAAAATAAGCCTCTGTTACTTTGCAAAATCTGCCTGAAACCGTTTCTCCATCCGGTCTGCAGGGCATGGTAAACCTCTTCATTATATCGGCAGAAAAGAGGCTCCTTATGAGCCGACAATTTATCGAACTTTCTGCTAAAATACTATCACAAAAAGAAAAAGAAATAAGGAAAACAACCGACATAGTATACAGGGATGAATACAGTTCTGAAAAGTATGATAGAAAAGACTGTTCATCTGTAGTATATTAAATTGTATATGAAGCGATTTCTGCTGTTCACATTTTTTCTGCCTCTTTTCATCCCCGTCATCTGCACGGCCTCGGATTTTACCGATACCTACGGTGATATTACAACATTTATAGAGTATCTGCAGGGCGAAAACAGCAATACAGGACAGACCGTTTTCCCTATACTGGAAATTCCGGTCGGTGGAAAATCTGCCGGTATGGGATCAGTCGGAACAGCCGTGGCATATGACACATCATCACTTCTTTATAACCCTGCTTCAGCAGCATTGCTTGATCTCACAGAGCTTGCATTTCTTCATAATAACTGGATTGCAGATTCCTACATAGACGGCATTGCATTCACAAAGCGTTTTGAGGATCTGGGAATAGCAGCTACAGGAAATATAGTTCATCTGAATTTCACAGAATATAATGACTGGGGCGAAGGTGTCGCAAAGGGAACTCCTTTCGAGGCGGTTATCTCTGTTACCGGAGCCTATAACCTCTTCCGCTCCTATTATTTTAACGGGATATCCGCAGGAATCTCACTTAAAGCAGCATACCATCATATACCGGAAGTCTTTTATCCGGTCACTCAGAATTCTGCAGCCTTTGCAGCCGACATCGGACTCCTTTCAAGTTTTAATTTTCTGAAGTTTTATTCTTCAAGAGATAAGAACTTCTCCATAGGAGCCGCTTTTAAAAACCTTGGATTTGAAACAATCACGGATCCGGAGCCCCTGCCCACCGAGTTCTCAGCAGGTATTTCCTACCAGCCGGTGAGGCCTTTTAAACTTGCTTTTGATTTCGATCTGCCTGTCAGCCTTGATCCTGATGTTGAAGCGGAAACTCCCGGCTATGCACTGGGATTTAACTCTGAAATGACTGATTTTTTCTCATTTCACGGCGGTGTGTTTCTAAGTACAGGAGCCGGAAGCCTTGGTGTAGCACTTGGAAGCACTATAAACCTTGAGAAGGTTGTTTATAACATCAATTTTACCCATGACCCCACAACTTCCTCAAATAACCTTCTTGACCGTTTCAGTATTACCGCAAAGCTTAAACTCGGAGATGAGGGCCGCTATGAAAAGCAGCAGAGGGTTGATGAACTGTATATTGCAGGACTTGAAGCCTATGCTTCAGGTGATCTTGAAAAAGCCATTGCATATTGGCAGGCAGCGCTTGATTTAGACAACAGCTTCACTCCCGCCGAGGAATTTCTCGCAAGCGCCTCACGCTCGGTTAATCTTCTTGAACAGATGCAGGAATTAAACAAGGTAGATTGATGAAATAAAAAAACCGGTTGTTTTTTTTATTTCATCTGAAGAAAGATTTTACAATCGCATGTAAATAAGTACTGAGGAACTATTTGCAAATCTTTCTTCCTCTTTGTTATCGTAGCCTATTAAAAACTGAAGTTTTTAAAAGCCGATTAGCTTTGTTTTTTGTATTTCGTATAGACCGCAAAAAGAAAGGGATCAACCTTTCTGCTTGAAAGCCACTTAACCATCTGTTTCTGCTGGGAGTCATTCCCTTTTTTCATCCTTGACAGCATCTTTTCATGCTTTTTGATGGCATTCTGATCATACATAAGACTGATGTATTCCAGAAACTGCTCGACCTTCTTAAGCTCCTCGGGGGCATGCATGATATTATCTTCGTCGGCAAGCATATTCATCAGAAGCTTTTCAATGTCTTCAGCATCTTCACATTTCTGAAGATACTGTTCAGCATCCTTGACAAAGGGATCTTCGTTGAAAACTATTTCGTCAACTTTCATCCGGAGCCTTACCTTTTTTTCGGTAACCTCTCTAGATGAAGTATCCTTTTTTGCAAGGAAAAAATAGAGAGCGGCTGCAGCGGCAAGACCAATCAGGATTTCATCTATCATTGGCAGAGGATCTCTGATAACCACTGATGCAAGCAGGTATACGAGAAGAAAACATCCGGTTGATATAAGAAAACGGGGAATAAATTTGCGCTCGGCAGACCATTCCTTAACCGACTGCTCGATCATCCTGTAAAGATCATTTCGAAGCAGTGTAAGTGATTCAACCCGGGGTTCTTTACCGTATACTCCGGTAAAATCATTATTCTCAAAAAGGCCAAGTACATTTTTGCCTTTTATCATGGGATATAAAAATATTGAACTGCCATCCTTTCTGTAAACATGAAAAATGGTTGCTTTTGTCTTTTCTTCCATACACTTTAAAAGTAATCTACACGCCCCCCAAGGTCAAGACGGGGATATCAAGAAATTTTACTGCTTAAGTATTCTTCAAGTTCAGTCATGGAAAACAGCTTTGCATAACCAGCAGCGTTCATGCCTAGACTGTCTGATATGCTGATATCCGCACCCTTATCAATCAGGTCTCTGGCCAGATCGAGCATCCTGTTTCCAATTGTAATTATAAGCGCTGTCTGACCGTTTCGGTTCCTGAAATCAAGATCAGCTCCGGCATCCATCAGAATTACTGCAAGCTCATGATTTCCTGAGGAAACTGCGTCTATAAGGGGCGTTGTAGTTCGATCACGGGCGATAACATTTACCGATGCATTATAGCTTAGAAGAAGCCTGCATATTTCAAGGCTACCCTTTCTCACCGCCCATGAAATTACCGGAACACCGTCGGAATCTTCAGTATCGGTGGCAAATCCGACCCTGAGAAAGGCCTCTACCTCATGCATCATCTCATTCTTTACAGCCTCAATCATTCCCTTTCCGCTGAAAGAAAGCGATGCAGCAGAAATTATCTCTCTGGCCTCACGGAAAACCTCTGTACTCTCGAATTCCTTTTTAGCCCGCCGGAAATAAGAAATAGCCTCCCCAAGACTTTTAACCACCGGCAGTCCGGAGAACGGCAGTTCGGGGCTGTCTCCTGCTCTTACCAGAAGCATCATCCGGCCCTTCTGGGCAATGGCGAATCCCATAACAATTGCTTCAAGCCGGCAGATTGAACAGGGATTGTTCAGGGGAAGGTCATCTTCGCTTATTTCAGTTTCAGGGGATATGAGGTAAATATCTGCACCGAAAAGGGTCGGAAGCAGGGTTTCACGGTTAATCTCTTCAAAACACAGAATTTCTGTTTTCACATTCTCAAGAGTCAGTATTCGTGCCAGGGCCTCGAAACCCTCTTTTCTGTCTTTCCGGCCGATCAATAATATTTTCAATGTATATCCCCGTATTATTCTCGGCAACTGTACTCAAAAAATTCATACAGCTTCTCTTATCCTGTTCAGGCATCTAAGGTCTGTTACTCTAATATACTCGGCGCCAAGGTCATTATCAACAACCCCGCTCACTATAAAAGCGAAACCTGACGAAATTACAGCCTCATAAGCCTTCCAGGCATCGGGAAAAAATACGGTTTCAAACATAGAAAAGTGGTCTTCAAAACTGATGAAACACATCGGCTTTTTATCTGATGTAAGAGCTTCCTTCTCTGCAGCAAGAGTCCCCGCTATGGAAACCCGCATTCCCATATGGCCCCCTATAGCCCGTGAATCGATCAGAGGCTGCGGAGAACTCCTTTTTATCCGGTCCGAAAAAACATCGATTGGATGTTCTGAAAAAAAAAGACTCAAAGTATCGATTTCATCGCTGAGACAGACCCTTCTGCTGTATGCCTTCAGGCCCGGAACAAGCTGTCTGCCGAAGAATCCGCCGCGGCAGCTCCCGCTGTAGAAAAGCCAGAACATCTGGGGTCTGTTAAGTTCTCCGGCAATCGAATCAAGACTGCCTGATTTTATAAGCATTCTTATATCCCGGTATGAAGGCTCTGTTCTGGTAGTGAAATCATTGAAACTGAGGAAATCACCCCGTGATTTCCGTTCAGCAAGCAGTTTATCGATAAAGTCCCCGGAAATATCTCTAATCTGAAGGAGTCCGGCTCTCAGGGCCTCTCCGGTTCCTGTTTTTTCAATACTGTACTTTCTCTGACTCCTGTTTATATCCGGAATCATCACAGGAAATCCCATTCGCCTTACAATGTTCAGATACACCTGCCTGGAGTAGAATCCGCCTCCGTTATTTATTACCGATATCATAAACTCAAGCGGATAACGCAGCTTGAGCCATGCAAGCCGGTATGAGACAAGGGCATAGGAGGCGCTGTGAGATTTGCAGAATGAATAACCGTCAAAGGAGAGGATTCCAGCCCAGAGCTCATCAGCCTCAGCTGCCGGAACCCCTCTTGAAGCAGCCCCGTCAGTAAAGCGAGCCCTCCATGCCGGAAGTTTCTCAGCCCGGTTTTTCTTTGACAGAATCTTTCTAAGCTGATCCGCCTCACCAGGCGAGAATCCGGCGGCGGCAATGGCAACCTTTGCGACATCCTCCTGGTAGACCATAATTCCATAGGTCTCATCAAGTATTCCTGCAAGAAGCGGATGCAGAGGACTGTACACCCCGCCCTTCAGCCGCCGGACATACTCGTTAATCCATTTGTTTGCGGCGGGCCTTATTATTGAGCTTGCGGCAACAAGGTGCTCGAAGTCGGCCCTGCCCATTTTCTTGAGCAGCTGCCTTGTTGCAGGTGATTCGATGTAGAAGATGCCGGCGGTATCGCCTGATTCTATGTAGCGCCTTGTCCGCTGATCCGAATAGGGCTGAAAAGATGCCCACTCAATTTTATTCTCACGCTTCGGGTTTACCAGCCTGATGGTATCGCGCAGAACAGCCAGGGAGCGGTTTCCCAGGATATCGATTTTTATCAGACCGGAAGACTCCGCGCCGTCCTTCTCCCAGGCAATAACGGGGTATCCGGAGGCAGAAGGCTGTATATGCGTATAATTGCATATAGGGCCCGGAGTAATAACTACTCCGCCCGGATGTGTTCCAATATAGCGCGGCTGGCGGTAGAGCATTGCGGCAGTTTCGGCCACATAATCGGGAAGAGGCTCCCCCCTGCCCCCGCGCCAGTTCTTCATAAGCGCGTTCACACGGGCCTCATCCATACCGAGGGCCCGGGCGGCTTCACGGGCGGCACCCCTCCTTTTGAAAAAAACATGGTCGCAGACCATAGCCGAAGAACCGCTGTATTGTTCAAACACATAGTTAAGCGCCTTCTCCCTTTCATCCCAGGGAAAGTCTACATCGATATCCGGCGGATCATTGCGGTCCATGTTCAGAAAACGCTCAAAAAAGAGATTATACCGCAGCGGGTCAACATGGGTTATACCAAGAAGATAGGAAACTATGCTTGATGCGGCGCTGCCCCGCCCGCAGGTTCGGGGGGCCCTCATGACAATATCACGCACGACAAGAAAGTAGCCGGCAAAGCCCTTGCGGCAGATTATACCCATTTCGTATTCAAGGCGCTGCAGGGCGGCTGCTCTTTGTGAAAACGGCGGCCGGCCTACAGATACAGGAGCTCCGGGCCTCTGCTCTTCCGGGTAACGCACAGCAAGGGCGGCCCTGCACAGACGGTAAAGTTCCCGGCCTGCCTCCTCCTCGTTCATTCCCCTGTAAAGCGGAAAAATCCATTTGTCGGGAAGAATCGCGGCTCCGGCGGTTTCATCTGCAATTCTGCGTGAATTGGCAAGTGCTTCAGGTACCGATGAAAAAAAACTGTCCATACGCTCCGCACCGGCAAGAATATTAGCCGAGGGAGCCATTGCCCCGCAGGCGGAAGCCCAGTCTGAACCGGCGGAAGTTTTCTCAATTGTGCTCTTGTTCCCGACGGCCCGAAGAACCGCAAGGGCGGAACGGTCACTGTCATCTGAAAAAACGGCCTCATTTAATGCTGCAGTTTTTATTCCGTGTTTTCGGGCCCTTATTACCGCATCGCGGAAGGGTGTGCCGTAGTAGAGGCCGTAATACAGGTCTTCTTTCCCCGCCGCAATCAGCCTCATAAGAACATCATACCGGTTGCTCACAACAACAAGACCGTCTCGGCCGTTTTCAAGAAGGTCGGAGACAGGATCATAAAACTTCCGTTCTGTATACTGAGAATAACTGTAGTTAATTTTTGATATTATGCTGTTGAGCCGGGCAAAGCCCTTCCTGTCCCGGCAGTAGGCAGTGAAAAGATGCGAGCCGCCTTTCCCGTTTTCCTGGGGGAGGGCTACGGCGGCTCCGCATACCGGTTTAATACCGGAAGAAGCTGCTGCTTCTATGAATTCAGGAAGTGCATACAGGTTGTTTACATCTGTAACTGCCGCCGAACTTTCTCCGGCTTGAGCTGCTGACCGGCAGATCATGGCAGGAGACATTATTCCGTTAAGCAGGCTGTAATGAGAACGGCAATGAAGATGTGTTACAGTTTTCCCGTGCTTCCTCATAATACTATACAAATGTTTAGCATTAATACAGAAGCACGTCAATAAAAATCAGGAGATATCAATCATCTTTTTAAATGCGGAATCATCTTTCTGCAGCTCCTTGGAACCGCGGGTAATCTTGCATAGGCTGAGGCCAAGAGAGCTGGCGATGCTTCTCTGACTTATGCCGTCGTCGAGCATTTTTACAAGGGCCCAGCGGCTGGCAACCTCACTCATCTCATTGGGAGTAAGCAGACATTCGAGAAATCTGTATATAAGAGCAGGATCATCAACCCTTGAAAGAGCCCGTGACAATTCTTCAAGATTCGTTTTTATTTCTTTATCTTCCATAAAGTTAAATATAACAGCTGAGCACAGACTGTCAACATAAAAACCCCGAAGATCAGCGTTTCTCCATGAAAGATCGCCCGTAAGTTTCAAGTTCATCATTGTATATCTCCGCAACATCGGCATGCATGGGCTGAATATTGGGAATACATGGAATAAATGAACCTGCGGGACAATAGGTGTCGATGCAGTTTCTGACTTCCTGCCTTATCAGGGCTTCATCTGCTTCAGGCATATCTATTACCTGTGCATCTATTCCGCCTATGAGGGCCATCCTTCCGTTGAGCTTCTGCTGGATGGAGAGTATGTCATTCTGGGGTATAACTCCCTGCCAGCCTTCAATGCCCATATCGGCCATATCTTCAACTATCGGTTCGCATATGCTGTCGGAATGATGAAGATATGTGACTTTCTTGGATTTTACAAAATCAACTATTTTCTGCTGATGAGGTTTGATTACGCTCCTCCAGACATCGGGCTGCATGAAAAGATTGTCCTTATTGCCCCAGTCATCGTGAAAGAGAATAACATCAGGATTGAGGTTTTCAATAATCTGCCTTAGGTGTTCAATCTTCCAGTCTGTTATTGCGCCGATAAGGGCCGACATGGCTTCCGGCTCAAGCATATAGTTTATGAGGGCGTCTTCGAAGCCCATCAGATAATGTGTACGCTCAAATAGTCCGCCTACAACCATACAGCAGGCAATTGAATCCTCACGGTTTACAGAATCAGCTTTCTGTTTTGCGGAAGTCCAGTCATGCCCGCCCAGAGGCGGAAGAATCAGTTCATTCTCCCAGTTTTTTATATTCTTGATTGCCTTGTTTTCTGCTGTTACATAGGGATTTGGAAACTTATGATCCTCCGGAAGCATCCAGGTAACGCCCCACTGATCAAGAAAGGTTCCAGGTTTCTGATCTCCCTTTACGGCAGTACTTATGGGCTCCAGAATGAAGGCATTTCCGAAATAATTACCATCGAAAGCCTCCCACGGAGTCGAAATCCATCCCGGATTATCATTGGTCAATAGTCTGTACCAGTTTTCCCTCTTGTTCATAATCATCCTCTGTAAATAATTTAAAGTTATTGAATATATTCGGTGAAGTTAACAGTTTCATTATAAAGCATTCGGTGAAACTGTCAAATTAATTCTTGCCCGGCCTGCTTGATAAATATCGGTTAAAATTAGAGAATGATATATCATGAACAATACAAATACTCAACAGAAATTTAATTTTCACACACATACCTACCGCTGCAAACATGCAACAGGAGATATAAAAGATTACCTTAAACAAGCGTCTGAACAAAATGCAAGCTCCATAGGATTCACAGAACATCCGCCCATGCTTGAGGGAATATGGACTGCCTACCGGATGGAAGAAGAAGAACTTGACGGATATTTTGATGCAATAAAGGAAGCCAGGGAGCTCTTTCCCGGGATTAATGTACTTGGCGGGTTTGAGATGGATATAGTTAAGGCTTTTTCTTCATATTATGAGGATGTTATTCTTTCGCGAACCGACATTGATTATCTGATCGGAGGAGTTCACTGGATAAAACACAACGGCAGCTGGATATGGCTGGAAGAGGCGACCTCAGCAGCTCATCTGAGATCCTTTGTTAAGGAAACTGTTGATCTAATGGAATGCGGTTACTGCAGCTTCATTGCCCATCCCGACAGTTTCGGCTACGGCTATATGAAGTGGGATGAGAACGCCGATGCCTGCGCAGCAGATATTCTGTCGGCTGCCGAGCAATGTAAAATACCGCTTGAAATTAACGGATACGGACTCCGGAAGAAAATGGTTGATACCCCCGAGGGGAAAAGACACGTATATCCGCTGCTGCCCTTCTGGGAAAAAGCCGCTGCGTACGATATCGAGGTTGTTTATAATTCTGATGCCCATAAGCCCGAGAACGTTCTGTCCTCACTCGACGGATGTTCGGAAATTGCCGATCGCTTCGAATTGAAAAGATTTCCTGTTGAGCAGGCTATTTTAAGCACAAAGCTTAAAACAATCTGATTATTCTTCAAGCAGGGGCTGGAGACTTTTTTTAATGTAATAAAGTCCCGAATCGATTGACCCTTTCGGGACTTCCAGTACATCTGCAATCTCCCTGTTCGTAGGAACTGTCCGAAGGCTTTCCCTGCCCTTCAGGGCTTTATCCATCCTTTGTTTTACCAATGACAGCTTAGTTTCAACTTCGCCGGTTTCAAATGTGATCCCGCTGCTTATTTCAGTATGAAGCTGATAGATCTGCAGATATGCCCTGTTAATCCTCAGATCAAACTCTTTAATTCTCTTACTTCTGCGTTCTGTTATTCTTCGCAATTTACTGACTTTTTCAAAAAACCAGTCCTCGGAACAGCCAGTCATTTTTGAAACAGCCTCAATATGACTGTCGGTAAGGAAAGGTGCACTTTTTAAGGCAAGCATTATCACGCGCCGTCCTGCTCCTGTGTTCAGCATGTTCCTTTTTCTGTCAAGCTGAAGGATGTTTACAGCATGTACGGAAGGTCTGAGTTTTGAAGAATTCATTATGTCGCCAAGTTCTTCAATCAGAATTTTTGATTCATGAAAAAACAGTGCATTCTGCTGCTGCTTTTTCTGTGTTTTACGGTGAAAAGTATGCACCTGGCATTTTATACTTCTATACAGGTAGCTTCTAAACGGGATACCGCAGTATCGGAAGCCTTTCATAATTTTTTCTATTCTTTTATAGAAATAACAATAAAAATCTGAACATTGATCCTCGGTCCAGCAGAAATGCCGTTTCGGATACGAATAAACCATGGCTGATATTTCTTTAAGCAGATCATCATAGCCGGTGCCGTTTTTCTGCCATGTTAATACTTTTTTTGTAAGGGTATCTTTATTTTTCATTTGAAGACCGGATTGCAGGATTTATGCCATGCCGGCCTTCAGATGAATTAAGATTATGTTACAATCCGTTACAATTCAAGAAGTTCATTCAATCTGCGGTAAACAGAACTGACTTTCTTTAAAACATCACTGTCGGAAGCCTGATCCGCAAGAACCTCAAGACTTGAAATACTTTCCTGTATAGAAGAGGTAAAACTCCTGCCGGCCTGATACCAGTAACTCCGGTTACCGTCGGTATGGAGGGTAATAAACCCGAAAGTTTTCTTTCGGCGCTCCTTCCGGTACAATTTCATTATTTTATTCATACCGGCTACCACAGGCGCCCAGTCCACATTTTCATCGGCGAAAAAAGCTGCCGGCATCTCCATAGTTGAATCACGCTCAGGATCAACTACACTGCATATTTTAACAATTGTACGCATTCTCACACCGGTAAGAAATTCTCCGCCGCCGACAAGAACATTGCCGCGGTATTTCTTTATCCGTGAAAGATCTTTTTCACTTATCCGTTCAAGAACTGGCCTGAGCTTACTCCAGGGCAGTTCTATAATCTTTTTATTGCTTTTCCAGGGCTTTACATCAAAGCTTACGCCCCCGATTGCAACTCCAGAGCCGGTACGGCCTTCCTGCTTATGCCCCTTTTCCTTTACGGAGCCTCGCTGCCCCGCCTGCTGACGGCCGTCAGGCTGCTGCCCTTCATTGTATATAACCAGCTCATAGAAAAGGTCTTCCGAAATTCGTTTAAGCCATTCCTTTTTAAGCGGAGAAACTGATCGTGCGAACATGCGGGAAGTCCGGACAACTTCTCCGGCTACAATGAACCGCGGGTTTTCCCTGAACATAACCGAGCCCGGATGTATCAGAATCTGCTCGGCGGTAAGGCTGCGGTAAACACCGCGTCCTGTCCTGCAGCAGACAAACTGCATAAGCCCGCCGGAAACCGCGCATAAATAATCCTCGGTACTTCCGCCGGCGGAGATAGGAACTCCGATTTCACGAACAATTTCCTCAATCTGAAACTTGATATTGTTTATCTCGGTCATCGTTTTCTCATCAAGATAAAAACGTGTACAGAACTTCTCTTTATCGTCAGCTTCTATAAAAGCATCAAGAAGCTTCAGGTATGAAACAAAGTCTCCGCCGGTATCGCTGAAGCTGTGGTGTGCGCTTCTGGCAGCCATTTCCTCGCCCTGCGGAAGCAGATAAGGAGAATGCGCGGACAGGAATGCCGCTGCAGTAATGGTTTCTTCAAGAACATCCGGATACCTGTTTATTGCTTCAACTATCATTCTGGAATGCCTTGGAAGCATAGGGAAGGCAGCCATCATTTCACCGACAGCTGAAAGACCGTTCTCATCATTCAGAGCTCCGAGCAGCCTTAAAGTCTCAACCGCCGAAACGATCCCATCCTTTCCGGGTGGAGATATAAAATCAAATTCACTGAATTCGCTGATTCCAAGCTCTGCCATTCGCAGGACTACTTCGGAAAGGTCGGTCCGGTAGATTTCTTCAAGAGTGAACATCGGCCGATCCGTAAAATCCTGTTTTGAATAAAGCCTGTAGCATCTGCCGGGACCGGTTCGCCCGGCGCGGCCCTTCCTCTGGTTGCATGAGGCGGTTGCAATTGGTTTTTCAACAAGCGATGATGTATAGGTAGTGGGACTGTAGAAATTGATCTTTGCACGGCCAGAGTCAATTACCGTAGCAATTCCGTCGATAGTGACGCTGGTCTCGGCAATATTGGTGCTCACAACTACCTTTGTTTTCCCCTCAGGCGTGTCGATGAATACCTGCTCCTGCTCTTCCCTGCTGAGCCGGGCATACAGCGGAAGTATGAAAAGATTCTTTCTTACATCCGATGTGCTCAAAGACTTGATGCAGTCCTTAATTACCTTTTCACCGGGTAGAAAGATAAGAATATCGCCGCCGTAATTCTTACGGACAGTCCTTGTGACAATTTCTGTAATCTTTCTGATCATTTCCTCATCTGAGGATTCCACAGAAGGCGGCTCATAGAAAATATCAATCGGGAAGATCTCGGTATCTATATGTATGACCGGACATTTATTGAAATATTCCGAAAAGACTTCGGCATTGATCGTTGCAGAAGAAATTATTACCTTGAGGTCCTTCCGCTCATCAAGCACCTTTTTCAGGAGACCCAGAATAAAATCGATATTGAGGCTTCGTTCATGCGCCTCATCAACCATAATAACCGAGTACCGGCTGAGATACGGATCAGCCTTCAGCTCCTGAAGCAGTATTCCGTCAGTCATTATTTTAATACGGGTTTCAGGTGAGGTGACATCCTCAAAACGCATTTTATAACCGGCGAGGGTTCCCGTTTCGGTGCCGGTCTGGTCCGCGATGTATTCACAGACCGAAAGTGCGGCAATACGCCGGGGCTGTGTTACGCCTATAACGCCGGCTTTTGAGTACCCGGCATTGTGAAGGATAAGCGGAAGCTGCGTTGTTTTACCCGAGCCTGTTGGGCTTTCGACTACTACAACCTGATTTTTTTCAATATAGCGGAGTATCCGCTCTTTCTCCCGGTATACAGGGAGCTGTTCAGAATTAATTTTTTTTCGCATATTCATCTATTATTTTTCTGGCTATCGTTCTGTGATCCGGGATAGCCGGGAAATTGTCAGCAGTAAACCAGTCAGCATGTTCGATTTCAACACCATCCGGTTTTATTTCACCGCCTGCATATTCTGCGGTTAGTCCTATCATCAGGGAATCAGGAAATGACCAGCTCTGGCTGGCAAGATATTTGATATTTTTTATCCGGATTCCGACTTCTTCAAATACTTCCCTTTCTGCTGTCTCCTCGATTGTCTCGCCCGGTTCCATAAAACCGGCAAGAACGCTGTAGCGGCCGTCCGGGAATCTACGGTTGTGAGCCAGAAGTATTTTACCTTCATTTTCTATTCCAATGATGATGGCCGGGGAGATTCTCGGGAATTCGGTATTACCACATTTATCACAATGCTTAGCCCGTTCCTTCGGCAGCCAGTTCATCCGGCTTCCGCATACGCCGCAGTAACGGCTTTTGTTATGCCAGTGAAGGATATGGGATGCAAACCCGGCGGCGGCCGCCTCTTCAGTACCGAGCAGTGAAAGATTTGTACGAAGCGGAAAGAAATCTGCTGTTTCCGGAACTGAGAAGTCTTCCTTTGATATTACAGATGCGGCAAGACAGCTGCTTTCACCGAGTTCACCCAGAAAAACAGGCTCTTCATCAAGAGCCTTGATACCCGGAACATCGGAAACCCGCGGCAGCCCCTCATTTACAAGCAGAAGATCGGGGCCTGCAAATATAAATACGTAGTCATCTGCTTTTGCTGAATGCTCAGGATTATACGCAGTTTTAAATTTCATTATGTCCTTCGATTACCACCCTTAGAATTTCAGCCTCTACCGGCGTAAGAAAGGTGTCGGCAAGCCCGTTCTGAAGAACAAAGCGAACTTCACCGTCCTTTTTCTTCTTGTCAGCACCGGCGGCATTAATAAAAGTATCTGTATCAAAATCACTGAAATCAAGGTGGTAACCGTATTGTTTTAGAAGTTCTATCGCCATTTCAGCATATCCCTGGTCTGTATGGCCCAGAAGGACCCCGGCTTTTAACGCCCGGGCCATTCCCCAGGCTACAGCACCGCCGTGAGTGAACCTGCCGAGACCTGCTGCAGTTTCGAGGGCATGACCGAAGGTATGTCCGAAATTAAGATGGGCCCGTATACCGGCTTCACGGAAATCCTCTTCAACATAGCGGGCTTTAATCAGAAGGCTTTTATATATTATTTCTTCAAGAAGCTCGGGATCCCGCTTCAGAACATCGGTTCTGCTCTCGCTAAGAATATCAAGAAGCTCTCCGCCGGTAAGGAAGGCGTGCTTGATGATTTCGGCCAGTCCGCTCAAATATTCATCATTTGAAAGACTTTCAAGATATTCAGTAGCTATGAAGATCCTGCATGCAGGAAAGAAGCTGCCCAGAATATTTTTCCGGTCCATGAAGTCTACACCGGTTTTCCCGCCGATAGTAGCATCTACCATTGAAAGAAGGCTTGTCGGAACAAGATTGACGCGGCACCCGCGCATATAAATGGAAGCGGCAAAGGCTGTCATATCACAGACAACACCGCCGCCTACACCGGTAAAAAGACTGTCTCTTCCCAGACCGCAGTCAAGCGCTTCGGCACAGATTTTCTGCACGGAATTGAGGTTTTTGGCCGCCTCACCGGGGCTGAGAACCACCTGATGAGCATTAATTTCACTGATAAATTCGGAAGCCGGGAGTCCGGCAATATTTGTATCGGAGACCACAATGTTTCCGGTTATTCCGTTTTCAGAAATCCAGTCGGGATCCACTTTTTTATCGATTATCAGATCTGTTGTATATTCGGAAAGTCTTACTGTTAACTGCTTCATATGCTTATGATTATAGACTATATTTCGAGGCATGGATATATGAATCCGCAGTTGACTACCAATCTTGAGACTGATATCATTCGCTCATGAAAAAGACGTTACTTACTGTATTAATCCTTACAGCGCTTATTTTTCCGGCCGTCGCCCAGGACGCAGAAAGTGAGAGCAGCGGATTCGGCCTGCAGGCTGATATTTTTAAATATGTACTCACCAATTCAGCCGCACTGCTGAATACATCGCAGAGTTATTCAACTAATTTTGAAGCGCTTGACAACTATCCACTTACACCGGGAGATGTTTTCACCCTGCTGATAAATTACGGATCCAACAGCGAACGCAGCGCCGACTATATAACAACATACAACATCCAGCTGCAGCAGGATTACTCAATGGTACTGCCCTTTATAGGTGAAACCAATGTAGCCGGAAAAACCATATCCCAGCTTCAGGCTTTTATTTCAGATGAAATAGCACGGATGACACCCGTTCAGTATATAACTTTCAATCTTGCCTCCCCTGCACACTTCAACGTATTCATCTATGGGGGTGTTTCAGTTTCCGGTTACATCAATGCAACACCGGTGACAACCGTAGTCGATGCAATATCGATGTGTGCGGGATTCAAGGATAACGCTTCCTACAGGAACGTCACAATAATACGCGGTGAAGAAGAGATAAAAGTCGATCTTTCCAGATTTTATCAGAATGCTGATTTCGACTCAAACCCAAGGCTCCAGCCCGGTGATAAGATATATGTCCCAATGGCTGAAACCGTTGTAAACATAACCGGAAAAATCAAATATCCTGGAATATACGAACTTCAGCCCGAAGAAAACCTCGAAACCCTGATAAAACTGGCCGGCGGGGTAAGACCTGATGCACAGAAAGACAGGATTGAGATTACGCGGCTTGAGTCCGACGGTACCTATGCCAGAAAATCAGCTAAACTGACCGAAGCGGCAGCCACATCAATGGTCAACGGCGATTCGGTTTATATTTCTTCATTAAGTGAGAGAGCTGAAACTATTACTGTTGAAGGTGCTGTTTACGGGAAACCGAATACAAGCTTTGAACCGTTCACCGCTCCCACCAGAGGTGTAAAACTTGAGGTAGCATTCTACCCGGGAATTACTCTTCTTGATGTCCTGGACTCAGTTGGCGGACCGACACCCTATGCAATATCACACCGTTCCGAAGTTAGAAGAAAAGCAGAAGGCGAATTTATCTCGGTGGATGTTGATGAACTCTGGCAGACCAGGGATTTAACCCTGGATATTCCGTTAAAGCCGGGCGACCACATATTGGTTCCTGTTGAACGGACCTATGTAAGTGTTTTCGGTGCCATGTATACATCCGATACAACGACTTCAACAATTGCCTATGTAAGCGACTACCGGGCAATCGACTATATCACAGCTGCAGGCGGCTTCGATGAAGATAACGCCAACATGAAGACCTTCACTTTGATAGATCTCGACGGCAACCGTACAAAAATCGGACTCTATGATGATGTTCCCCCCGGTTCCGTGATTTACGTTGAGAAAAATATCATGGGAAATATCGGAGATGTCTACAGCACTGCGTCTACAATACTTACCTGGATTGGAATACTCTCCGCCGTCTATACAGCAGTTGATGGAGCAATAACGGCCTATCAAAATTTTGTAAAACTTGCCGAGTAGAGATATTAAAGCTGCATCAGGCATTAAAAAAGGCTGAACACGATGTTCAGCCTTTTTTTATATCAAATAAAATTATCAGTTTCCTACATTTTCAACAAAGGGGAAGGATTTTACTACAGTCTTTATGAAGGGGTCGCAGATTGAGTAGATACGCCGGTTACCCTGAATATCAGACTCCACAATACCCTTTTCTTTGAGAACAGCAAGGTGCTGGGAGATTACGGGCTGGGACTGATCAAGGCACTGCCATAAATCAGTTACACATGAATCCTGCTTTTCAATCAGACACAGGATCTTAAGCCGGACCGGATGGCCGCAGACCTTCAGCTTTTCAGCGATTGTTTTAATTTCGTCTTCAGGACAGCAATCTTTTTCCATATCGGAAAAGAATATACTGAAAATGGGATTTCTTCAAGAGAAGTTTATTATTTTTTCTATATATGAACAGTGAATAGAAGCATTTTTAAGTATCACGTTACAGTCAAAGCCGACCCTGCTTCTGTGGCTTGAAAAAAAGGCGTCAGACTACTATTATCATCACACTATGAGCAGAATTTATCTTGACTGGGCAGCTACAGCTGTACCGGATCGTGAAGTAATCCTTAACGCGGCGGAAACATCGCTGCATACATTCGGAAACCCTTCATCGCTGCACAACAGCGGTAAGGATGCCGGTAAACTGCTTGAGAGCTCACGGCAAATCTGTGCCGAGGTACTGGGAACCGCTGCTGATAAACTGTACTTCACTTCCGGAGGCACAGAATCAAACAACCTTGTGATAAGCTCGTTTCTGAAGAAAAAACAGACCGGTAATTTAGTAATCTCCGGCATCGAACACCCCTCGGTATACGAACCGGCTGTACTGCTCTCACGGATGGGATGGGAACTTCGCGTAGTAAATCCGGAACCCGACGGAAGGATACGGCCGGAAAAGTTTATCGAAAAGATTGATAAAAACACCCGGTTCGCCTCATGCATGCTTGTAAACAACGAAACAGGAAGCATTCAGCCGGTTAAAGAAATTGCCGCCGGAATTGCAGATTTAAACCGACAGCCCGGATTCAGGGTTCACTTTCATGCCGATGCCGTACAGGCAGTATGTAAAATCCCCTTCAGCATGAATATTCCCGGCCTTCATTCAGCCTCTGTAAGCAGTCACAAATTTCAGGGACCAAGGGGCTGCGGTATACTTTATCTTTCAAAACCTCTGGAAACTGTATACACCGGAGGCGGTCAGGAGAATGATATCCGTCACGGCACAGAAAACCTTCAGGGGATAATTGCAACAGCTGAAGCTTCTCAGAAATATCACGGCATGATGCCGGAGAACATCGCGACAGCACTCAAAAACAAAAAACTGCTCATTAACAGAATAAGTAAAATCAAAGGCGCAGAGTTTCTTCCTTTCAGCGACGCTGAAAAACTTGTGAATCAGGAACTGTTCTCTCCATATATACTCTCTGTTTCATTAAAACCCGTACCCGGAGAAATCATAGTCAGGGTAATGAGCGACCGCGGATTTGATATCTCTACAGGCTCGGCCTGCAGCAATAAAAAGAAAAAGAATTACCGTGTCATGAACGCGATGGGGGTAGAATCAGCAGATTCCTTTTCTTCAATCCGGATCTCAACCGGTCCCTCGACAAAAACCGAAGAAATTGAGCAATTTTGTGACATTCTTGAGCAGGAATCATCTATACTTATTAATAACCTTGGTTAACTTGCAGTTAACAATTTCAGGAGATTTTGTGTGGACAAACTTTATCTGATCAAGATCGGAGAGATAGCCCTCAAAGGCGGCAACCGGTCTTTTTTTGAAAAGCGGCTTAAAAAAAATATTAAATCCAATCTCCGCAGCATCAGCTGCAGGGTAACAGGTACAAGGGGACGGTTCTTTATTGAATCGGACGAGTCAAATTCAAAAGCAATCGAAGAAGTTCTTTCCAAGACCTTCGGAGTAACCGGATACAGCGAGGTTATAAGGGTTGAAAAGGATTTCGAGCTGATAAGGCAGGAAGCGCTTAAGATTGCGAAAGCCAATACCGAAGCACTTCCGGGCACAAGCTTCAAAATCAATTCAAGACGTGCCGACAAGAGCTTTCACATGAGTTCCTACGATATAGTCTGCGAGCTCGGCGCTGCGGTACTTGAGGCCCATCCGGAACTTCATGTTGATGTTAAAAATCCTGACTGGAGCATCAACGTGGAACTTCGTGAAATGGCTTACATCTACAGCAGGGTAAAAAAGGGCCCCGGCGGTCTTCCTGTCGGAATTGCAGGCGGCGGAATGCTGATGCTTTCCGGCGGTATCGACTCTCCTGTAGCAGGCTACCTCATGGCCAAACGCGGAATGAAAATCGATGCTATCTACTTTCATACCTATCCCTACACCTCTGATGAGGCAAAACAGAAAGTTATAGATCTTGCACAGATACTGTCCTCATGGACCTGCGGAATTAATCTTTATATAGTCCCTTTCACAGAGGTGCAGCTTCATATAAAAGATAAGGGTTTTGACAAGGCCACTACCCTTTTAATGCGGCACGCCATGGTACAGATTGCCGACCGGATTGCCAAGAAGAACACTCAGCTGGCCCTGATAACCGGCGAGGCTCTTTCACAGGTTGCAAGCCAGACCCCCGAAAGCATCCGCTTTACAGGAAGTGCTACCGATCTTCCAATTTTCCGTCCGCTTATCGGAATGGACAAGGAAGAAATAATAAGAATTGCCGAGAGGATAGATACTTTTAAAACATCAATACTGCCATTTGAAGACTGCTGTACTCTTTTTGCACCTGAACATCCGATAACCCATCCGGATTTTCACCGTATGATTGAGGAATACAAAGAACTTGATTTGGATGAAAGACTTGAAAAAGCAATAGCAAATACAGAAAAATTATACTTAGATGGAGCTTTATAATGAATTCGTTTATCACAGTAATAGGAAAGGATACCGTTGGTATCATTGCTTCGATAGCAAATATCCTTGCGGACCGGAATGTTAACATACTGGACATCAATCAGACGGTAATGAACGGAATGTTCACCATGATCATGATGGTGGATACCGCAAACCTTTCCTGCGATTTTTCAGAACTTGTTTCAGTACTGAACAATTACGGAAAAGATAAAAATCTGTCGGTCCGCATACAGCGCGAAGAAATATTCAACTCAATGCACAGGATATAGGTTCACAGTATGAGCATGATTAAACCTTCAGAAATACTTGAAACAATAGAGATGATCGACCGTGAGAACCTCGATATACGTACCATTACAATGGGTATATCACTGCGGGACTGCGGCTGTGAATCAGGCGAAAAATCACGTACAAAGATTTACGACAAGATAACAAAGGCTGCAGGCAATCTGGTAAAGACAGCACAGGATATAGAAACCGAATTCGGCATACCGATTATTAATAAAAGGATCTCGGTTACTCCGATGGCTATGGTTGCAGAATCTTCCACCGACACCGATTATGTAGAGTTTGCCAAAACCCTTGACCGGGCAGCAAGCGAGACAGGCGTTGATTTTATCGGCGGCTACTCCGCCCTTGTACACAAGGGCTTCACTAAGGGAGACCGGATACTTATCGAATCGATTCCGGAAGCGCTGTCATCAACTGTCCGCGTCTGTTCATCAGTAAATATTGCGTCTACACGTGCCGGAATAAACATGGATGCCGTTGCCCTTATGGGAAGAGTAATCAAGCAGACTGCACAGCTTACCGCAGCTTCCGGCGGACTTGGCTGTGCCAAGCTTGTCGTATTTGCGAATGTTCCCGAAGATAACCCGTTCATGGCCGGAGCCTTTCACGGAATAGGTGAACCCGAAACAGTGATCAATGTAGGTATCAGCGGCCCCGGTGTTGTCCAGAGTGCGATTAAAAAGATTCCAGGTGCAAGATTCGGTCTTGTCGCCGAGACTATCAAGAAATCAGCCTTTAAAATTACCCGTATGGGAGAGCTTGTTGCACGCGAAGCATCAAAACGCCTCGGGGTCGGATTCGGAATTGTCGATCTTTCACTTGCACCGACACCGGCAATGGGCGACAGCGTTGCGCATATCCTTGAGGAAATGGGCCTAGAAAAGTGCGGTGCTCCCGGCACCACAGCGGCCCTTGCCCTCCTTAATGATGCTGTAAAAAAGGGCGGTGCAATGGCTTCATCATATGTCGGCGGATTAAGCGGTTCCTTCATCCCGGTCAGCGAGGATGCAGGAATGATAGATGCGGTACGCTGCGGAAGTCTTTCCATTGAAAAACTTGAAGCAATGACATGCGTGTGTTCGGTCGGGCTTGATATGATTTCAGTGCCCGGAGAAACAAGCGCTGAGACTATTTCCGGAATCATTGCGGACGAAGCTGCAATCGGAGTTGTAAACAACAAAACCACTGCTGTCAGAATAATTCCTGCTCCGGGAATGAAGGTCGGGGACACCGTTGAGTTCGGCGGCCTGCTTGGAAGCGGCCCGATAATGGCTGTGAATAATTTCAGCTCAAAGAAATTTATTGATAGAGGCGGACGCATACCCGCGCCGATAAACAGTATGAGGAACTGACATGGCTGATATAGTTGTTTTTTCAGAAAGCGAACTCGAGCTGATTAACTCAACCCTTGAGGTAATCAGAAAGAAACGCAGAGATGAAGCAGACTATATCGATACGAGGTTCAGATCACTCTACGATCTGGCCTCGGCAATATCATCCTACCCTTCTTTTTACAATACAAGAAAAATCGGGAATTCAACGTTTACAATGGATTCCCTTATTAAAATGATCTGTGAGATGGATTTCGCCGATCAGGTAATGTACGTTCCTACAAAGGTTATACTCGGCCGGAGCTATGTCATAGCTAAAATCAACTTTATTCTTATGCTGAAATATGAGACTGACTCAATCCTTAAACTCAAGGGAAAAGTTGAGGATATTGCAGATCTGGTTACACTGAATATTTTTGCACTGATGAGCGAGGAGGTCTACCTTTCGCTTATTCAGGATAAGGACCTTGATGAAAACCTGAAGATTACCGCGGCTACGAGACTGATGAATATCTGGGAGTACAGGCTGACCCAGTCCGCTGAGGACTACGCCCCCATGCTGAGCTCTCTCTGGAAATCGAGAAAGCATCTTACCCCGATATACGGAACATTGATGGGCATGAGCGAGATGCTTCAGATTGCACAGAATATCGACCCGGTCTGGTTTGATTTTTTAAGCAGCTCGGAAAACGATCCTACGGTATTCCAGGCGCTTGAGGAATTTCTGTTCAACCTTACTTTCGAAGAGCTCACAAAGATAAGAGAAGAGATGCAGCGGAATGACATTTCCTCAATCAGCAAATCCAAAATTCAGTCCATCCTTCATCTTGATAATTTCTATTCTACTTTCGAAACCGCCGATCCAAGAGAGATGCTCAGATTCTTCAAACAGCGAAAAAAGAATGCCGAATACCGGGAACGTGCCAGGGTGCCCGGCCCCACAAAAACTATTGAAGAGCTGATTCTTAAGTACCTGCTAAAAAGGGAAAAACAGCTCTAATTCTGGATATATTCTATAAATCTGTGGTAATATCCTCAGCATGAGAAGAAGCAGACAGGAAATAATCGATAAAAAAGAAATTGATGATATTATAAACAGGGCCGAGGTCGCCAGACTGGGAATTAATACTCCGGATGGTGCACCCTACGTTGTGCCGATGAACTTCGGATACAGTGATGATGTGTTTTATTTTCACTGCGCAGGTGAAGGATACAAACTTGAATTACTGAAAAATAATTCGGCAGTCTGTATCGAAATTGATGAAAATATGGGGCTTGCCGGAAAAGAAGATAACTCAAATCCCTGCAGCTGGGGTATGAATTACCGTTCCGTCATCGCCACTGGTAAAGCTGAATTTATAACAGAGGGGTCTGAGAAACTGAATGCGCTCAAACATGTGATCGCCAAGTTTGCCGCTCCCGGCGACTTCCCCTTCCCTGCCGAAGCCGCCGACAGTGTTACTGTGTTCCGCGTGAAGATAGGAACACTGAGCGCAAAAAGCTCAAACAGCCTGCGGGTATAGATCACATGAATATAGTCCTGGTAAATCCGCAGATTCCACAGAATACCGGAAACATCGCCCGAACCTGCGCTGCAACAGGAGCTTCGCTGCATCTGGTTCGCCCACTGGGCTTTTCTACCGATGACAAAAGCCTTAAACGGGCCGGGCTGGATTACTGGCACCTGCTTGATGTGCATTATCATGAAACAATAGACAGTTTTATGGAATTTTCACAGGGAAGTCAGCTTGTATTCTTTACAACCAAGGCACGAAACCGCTATTCGGATATAAGTTATTCAAAAGACTGCTTTCTCATTTTCGGAAGTGAAACCGCAGGCCTGCCCGAAGATCTGCTGGTGAAGCATCCTGATGAAAGCGTTCGTATCCCGATGATTGGAGAATCACGCTCGCTTAACCTTTCAAACTCCGCTGCTATCGCAGTTTATGAGGCTCTTCGTCAGCAGGATTTCGGAGAGCTTGAGACTGAAGGAAATCTCAGAGATTTTAACTGGCCGAAATAGCTGTATCACCTGATTCATCCTCAACAATATATACAGCTTCATCCGTATCAGTTTTGAAGTAATACCTTGATAACATCAGAAAAATCTACTCTTATGAATCCGCCTTCTATCGGGTGCTCAGCAATATAGTCAACAGCATCTGCTACTGCAGATAACACTGAAAATTTCTTTACTGAAAGTACACTGGGCTGTTCAGATTTAGACAGACTGTAACACAGCCGTTTTCCGTACCTGATATGCTGAAGCCTGAGAAAACATTCGCAGGCTTCAAATTCTAAGGCTGAACTGATGAGTTCATCCGGGGCCCTCTGCAGATAATGAAGAAGTGCACTGTAATCTGATATTACTGCTTCCAGCAGCTTTCGCTCTCCCCGGCTGTTCAGAGCGCGCATTACAGTCAGGATATTATTTGTAAATTCATTCTCAACAGCAAAATCTGGAACTCTATTCATAGTTCAAGCATATAATGATCTGAATAAACATTCCTTGACGATTGAGACCATTCTTAGGATAATTGAGACATGAAACTGGATGTGCCCTCTGCGCCGTATTATCCCGGCAGTCAGTTTTTTAATGACTTTAAACTCCCCATACGTGTTATCCATGTTGAAAACAGCAGAAGCTTTCCCGATCATCATCACGATTTTATTGAGATGATTTTTATCAGAAGCGGCAACGGGATACAGCTGCTGAATAATAAAGAATACAAACTTTCCAGAGGTGATTTTTTTATTGTGAGAAAGGGTATTCACCATCAGTATCTCAAAACAGAGAGCCTTGATTATATAAATATTCTTCTAAATTCTGATATTCCTGAATATATTTCAGAAATGATTGCCCAACTGCCCGATTCAGGATTAAAACTGTCTGTGCTAAGTGAATCCAAAGCAGTTTCTTTAATCAACAGAATTGATCAGGAAATATACAGCGGTAGATTTATGAATGATAAAATGGCGGAGGCCTTCCTCAGTCAGCTGTGCTGCCTGCTGCTCAGGCTTTATACTGAGGATAATGTCAAAATAAATACTTCAGTAAAATCAAGGGTAAATTATATTATTGAGTATCTGAAAACCGAGAACGGACCGTCCTTAAGCGCCGCCCGCATGGCTGAAGAGGCTGGTACATCGGTTAGGAATTTTCACCGGATATTCAGAAACCTTACCGGCTCTTCAGTGAAAGATTACATTCACACAATCAGGATAAATAAAGCCTGCGAACTTTTGAAGTATACTGATAAAAGCATAAGCAATATTTCAGCAATGGTCCATTACGAGGACAGTAATTATTTCTCAAGACAGTTCAAACAGATAAAAGGAGTGTCGCCCAGTTCATACAGACAGGGATGAAACAGGAATATGATTACAGACATGGATATAATTCAAAAATGCGCCGAATTTGCCACCACAGGTACAGCCTGCATACTGCTCACAGTCGTATCAGTTGAAGGAAGTTCCCCGTGCCGTGCAGGATTCAGAATGCTTGTAACGGAGGATGAATGTTACGGAACAATCGGCGGGGGGGCTGTTGAAAAAATGCTGTCCGAAGAAGCGGTGGAAATACTTCAGCATAAGAGGGAACTGAACGGCCCCGAACTTAGAACCGTTGAACTTGAGAAAACCGGAATGTCCTGTGGCGGAACAGTCATGATATTCATTGAACATTTTAACAGCAATCCTGACTTTGTGCTCTTCGGAGGCGGACATGTAGGTTCCGCCCTTGCCCCGATGCTTGAGCTTATAGGATACAGGATAACTGTATTTGACAACCGCCAGGAAATTATTTCACATACATCTTCTGATTCGCGCAGAATAATCACCGCGGGGTACGGGGATATATCTAAAGCTATCCCGATACTGAAAAACGGCAGATGCTGTTTTATAGCCACACACGGCCACGAGCACGATCTCAGTGTTCTGAGGCAGGTACTGCAGTCAGGTATTGAAATGAAATACATCGGGATGATCGGCTCAAAAATGAAGGTCAAGATGATTCTTGACCGGCTGGCAGATGAGGGAATAAGCATTCCTGAGAGCCTCTACGCACCGGTTGGGCTTAAAATAGGCGGAGATACAGCTGCAGAAATTGCCGTATCGGTTACAGCAGAAATCGTTTCCCTAAACAATAAGGCTCAAGCAAATCACATGAGGAACCGAACAGAATAAAACAGAGGATTCCTTATGAAGAAACAGACAGCTTTAATCTTGATACCAATACTGATTTTAATTACCGCATCATGTACCAGTTTTATCACAGGCGAGAAGCCCTCTTCCTACTCTCTTCCAGCCGGACCGGTATCGGATGATTATGAGTATGCGGGCAATATTGATGCAGGGCTGCGCTCGTGGAACTGGTTATTTCTGAAATCATCGGAGGAACGCAGATCTGAACTTGAAAGACAGGCGGCGGAACTTGCTGCAGATAAATACGGTGATGATGCGAAAATTAAAACTGAAACAGTTACCGGGCGATGGAGCCCCTTTTCTCTTGTAATGCTTCTGGGTTCTCTTGGATATGTTGAAGATGCGGCCCTTACCGCTTCAGTCTGGCTTCCAGTACCTCCGCCTCCGGAGCCGGTAGTTGTTGAACCGCTCAGAATCCGCTACCGCATTATCCCTGAACGTGAATACAATTCTGATACAGAGTTTTTCATCATCGACTACCGGGATACCGAGCAGCTGCAGAACGGATTGACCGAGGAACTGGCCGCAGGAAAAATCTCAGCATCAGACTACCAGAAGAAACAGGCAAAACTCCCGGATGTCGGAAGACTTTCAGTTACCCTGGGAAGGATAGAGCTTTCAAACGCTATTTCAAGATGGTTCACCTTCACCGTCAAGCATAACGGTATAACGGTTCTGCGCAAACGCGGAATTGAAGATATTCCATATGTATATGGAAATGATAAGCTCTGGTGGAACGATCTAAGCTACGACATTGACTCTGACTGGGAAGGAGAACTTCAGCTGCAGATTGAAGATTCCTACCAGGAGAAAATATATAATTACACGATTATAAAAGAAAGATTTTAATGTAAAACAAAGCGGCTGTTTCCGGGGGAAGGAAAACAGCCGCTTCTTGTTTTCATTTATTAAAATCAGGCAGTCTGTGCCAGATGCATGCCCTCTTCGATTGCACGCTTATCAAGCGGCAGAAGGTCCTTCTTCTTTTCACCGAAAACCTTCAGAAATGCAGCCAGCAGTTCCTCTTCTGTGGGGAATCCGCGAAGCCACATGTATGCACCTAACATCACCATGTTTGCAGCCTTCAGGCTTCCGCATTCAGCGGCGATCTCGTTCACCGGAAAATAGTAGGCCTTTACATCGGTACGGGTAACCTTCTTTTCAATAAGCGAAGAGTTCACCAGTATCATTCCGCCGGGTTTAACATGCGATTCAAATTTCTCGAGTGAAGGCTGATTCATAACAATAAGCGTATCAGCATCCGTTACAACCGGACTGCCTACCAGCTCATCAGAAATGATCACATTGCAGTTTGCAGTTCCTCCGCGCATCTCGGGACCGTATGACGGAAACCATGACACGTTCTTGCCTTCCATCAGTCCGGCATATGAAAGCAGTTTACCCATGGACAGTACACCCTGTCCTCCGAATCCTGCAAGAATTACCTCTTCTGTAAAAGCCATCTTAAACCTCCTCGGGTGTTCTGAAATTTCCCAACGGATAGTAGGGAATCATATTATCTTCAAGCCATCTTAAAGCCTGAACAGGCGTCATGCCCCAGTTTGTGGGACATGTTGAAAGAACCTCAACGATACTGAAGCCCTTCTTTTGAATCTGTGTTTCAAATGCCTTTTTAATTGCCTTCTTTGCCTTTCTTACATTTCCGGGACTGTTGACTGCAACACGCTCAACGAAGCTGGCGCCTTCAAGGGTTGCAAGCATTTCAGAAATCCTGATCGGATAGCCCTGGCTATCCATCTGCCTGCCGTAGGGAGATGTTGTTGATTTCTGTCCGACCAGGGTTGTCGGCGCCATCTGTCCGCCGGTCATTCCATAGATAACGTTATTAACGTAAATTATTGTGATATTTTCACTTCGGACTGCCGCATGGATAGTTTCAGCGGTTCCTATTGATGCAAGGTCTCCATCGCCCTGGTAGGTGAATACGACATTGTCCGGATGTACGCGTTTAGCTCCCGTTGCGACAGCAGGAGCCCTTCCGTGGGCAGCCTCATACATATCGCAGTTCATGTAATTGTGAAGGAAGACGGAGCAGCCAACAGGAGCAACGCCGACTGAATGATCCAGCACATCAAGCTCGACCAGTGTTTCAGCAACAAGACGATGAACAATCCCGTGTGTGCAGCCCGGGCAGTAATGCATAGGGGTATCGGTGAGCCCCTTTGTTTTTTCAAAAACTATACTCATGCTGCACCTCCAAGAATTGCTTTTACCTTATCAACTATCTGTTCGGGCTTCGGAATCATTCCTCCGTGCCGTCCGGTGAACTCAACCGGGAGTCTTCCGTTTGATGCAATTTTCACATCGTCTATCATCTGCCCCATGCTCATCTCAACACTCAGGAAAGCCTTTGTATTCGGGCTTATTTCATCAAAAGCCTCAAATGGAAAGGGCCACAGGGTTATCGGTCTTATAAGCCCGAGTTTTATTCCCTCTTCCTCGCATTTTTTCATTGCATTGCGGACAATTCTTGAAACTGAACCGTAGGCAACAGCGACCACATCGGCGTCCTCGCAGTTTATCTTTTCATATCTGACTTCGTTCTGTTTAATCAGATCGTATTTCTCAAAAAGCTTTGTTACATGAGCCTCCAGGATTTCGGGATTGATATACAGAGATTTTATTACATTCTTTGTACTCTGATCACCTGTATCCCGACGCTTCGCACCTACAGCCCAGTCTTTTTCAGGAAGCGGCCGCGGTTTATGATCGCCTAGGGTTACCGATTCCATCATCTGTCCAAGCATTCCGTCTCCAAGAACCATAACGGGAGTCCGGTAAATATCAGCAACGTCGAAGGCAATCATTACATGCTCAACAAGTTCCTGAATGCTCGCCGGCGCAAAGACAGGGGTGTAATAGTCACCGTTTCCTCCGCCCCTTGTTGCCTGAAAGTAGTCGGCCTGTGCAGGCTGAATTCCACCTAGTCCGGGGCTGGCTCTCATCATATTTACAATCACACAGGGAAGCTCAGCTGCGGCAATGTATGAAATGCCCTCCTGCTTCAGCGATATTCCGGGACTTGACGATGATGTCATAACCCGCGCACCCGCTCCTGCAGCTCCAAATACCATATTGATTGCAGCAACCTCACTCTCTGCCTGTACAAAAGTGCCGCCTACCTTGGGCAGTTCTCTGGACATGTATTCCGGAACTTCGTTCTGGGGAGTAATAGGATAACCGAAGAAAAATCTGCAGCCGGCCTGAATTGCAGCAGCGCCTACAGCCTCGTTTCCTTTCATCAGTATTTTTTCCATCATCCCCTCCTAAAACTTCTCAACAGTGATAACAAGATCAGGACACATCATTGCGCAGTTTGCACAGCCGATACATTCCTCCATCTTTTCCACTGTAGCAGGGTTATACCCCTTTGAATTAATTCTCTTGCTATCCAGAAAAATTATCTTCTTCGGACATACACTTATGCATAATCCGCAGCCCTTACAGCTGTCATAATTAAAAGTAACCTTTCCATTTGCCATAGCCCCTCCTTTATTCTGTGCGAAGGAAGCAGGATGATCAGGACATCCAGGCTTCCCTCATGTATAAATCAACCGGGAAAAACTCCCCTTCCAGACCGTCAGGGATTTCCAGTTCAAACTCCCTTAGTCCTGAATTATATCTAAGCGGTATACCGGTTTTTCGTGAAACCTCAACCGCAAGATCATAACCTTTTAGTATGTCGCGTACCTGTGTAGATTTAAGCATATGAGTATTGTTTATCAGGCCGGTAACCGGAAGCCCGCATGCGGATTCGATTCCGCGAAGGCAGTCTATTACTGCGGCAGGATTTGCAGTCTGCGGCCTGTTTGCATTTATGAGAAAGAATAAATCATAATCATCAGGATTATTAAAACGATCGGAAAAAAGCGAAAGGACCTCAGCCCCCGCACGGTCTCCTCCTACATCGATTACAGCATCTTCATCTCCGTCAAAGATGCTGTAAACCCCGGAAGATACTGCCGGGACGTCGACTGCGGGGGCATTGACAGATCCTGCAATAACTCTGACACCAAGCTGACTTAATTCAGATTCACGTTCCCTGCTTCTGAAATAGGGATTGAGAATATCAATATCTGCAAGAACAGGATTCCTGTTCATATTCACCAGTTTTACAGCGTAATTGACTGAAAACTCGGTTTTTCCGCTTCCGTAGAATCCGGAGATTATCCGGACCCTTCTGTCTCTGACTATCAAAGCATAACCTTTCCAAGCAGGGTGTCACAGCAGGGTACTTGCTGTGTTTCCGGTAATGATGATTTTGGATGACATCATTACTAAACAAAATCATTACGTCAGTTAAGTATCAGTTAACTATATTGTAATCCATTTTTCCTGAAATTCCAAATTATTTGTTTAATTAAATTTGAACTTGACTACAGCGGTAATTTATCTTAAGCTGTTAAAGTAAAATCTGTTCTGTATTATTTATTATTTTTCTTGTCTTATATTGTTTTCAGACCTGACATCTAATCTTTCAATTTATTTCAAGTAACAAAATCTAAATTAAACGGAATGTGATTAAAAAAATTTCAGAGGATTTAAATGGCAAAGACAATCTATGTTGGTAATCTCAATTACACAACAACGGAAGAGGATCTTCAGGAACTCTTCGCACAGTACGGTGATGTATCATCCGTAAAACTTATCATGGACAGAGAAACAAACAGACCCCGTGGTTTCGGTTTCGTAGAAATGAGCGATGACGACGCAGCAACTGCTGCTGTTTCTATGCTTAATGACCAGGATTTCAAAGGCAGAAATCTCAGAGTTAATGAGGCTAGAGAACGCGAAAGAAGACCGGGACCAAGATTCTAGTTATTCAGATATTTGCGTTTGACGGGGGCAGCTTAACAGCTGCTCCCTTTTTTTCATCCCGGACCGGCTGAATTCTATTCTTCAATAAATTTTCGCACTGTTGTTCCGAAAACCTCGGCATGATACTCCCCGCCTGCAGCAAATTCTGACATTTCATCGGCGGTCAGCTTATCATAGGTAAAAACTTTACCTTCCTGTTCAGAATCGGTGCTGTGAAAATACAGAACTGCCTGCTCATACCTGTGACCCTCCCTGTCACTGTATGTAAGTTCCGGATCGGGCCATTGAGCTTTTTCACTTAAACTTCCGGAGGCTTCCACGGAACGGTACTGCTTCCATTCTATAACTTCATACCGTACTTTAATATCATATACGGGATCTTCCCTGTATACAGGCTTTTCTTCATAGACATCTTCAAAAAAACCGTTTCCCTTATCCTTGGTTCCGACTTTAACTTTCTCTGTGCCTATCTGAACCTTTTCAGTTCCGCGCTGTTCACGCCATCTTTCCATAACACTAGCACCAGAAGGAACATCATCCTGCCATGCTGTATACTCAACCCATTCCTGTCTCTCAACACCTATGGTTCGTGTCCATTCACCGCCGTCGAGAACCAGGACGTCTTCCCGTCCGCCAAAAATAAAAAATGCGGCTATTCCAATGATAAGAACAAGGATAACTGCCGCTATGACTGCGACCGGCGCTTTTTTCTTCACTGGACCATCTGATGTACCTCTGGAGGAATCCGATCTGCTGTTCTGCTGTGCAGGATGGTTTCCCCCGCCTGTAACCGACTCTTCACGGGATTTCATTCCCTCTCTGGGTGCTCCGCATTGCCGGCAGCTGTTGACTCCGGCACGGTTATCAGTACCGCAGTAGTCACAGTGCCAGTCGGCTCCTGCCTCAGCCATATTAACAAGATTTTCATCAGTTACTTCAGCAGCCTCATCATCGAGATAGAATTCAACATTCTCGCCGCGCACGGCACCGCAGGAGCTGCATTTCATGTCCCGCCCCAGATTTTCCGCACTGCAGAATTCACATTTCCATTTTCCTTCACGAATTGCCAATTTTTTCTCCTGATTAATTAGTTAAAAATAGTTTCGAAGCTCACCCTCACCTATAACAAATTCCTCACAGAATCCTGATAAAATTTGGTGTTCCTCCGGAGCTAACACACCGTCCGCGTAAGCGGTACGGTAGGCAATAGAAAGCATTTTAAGCTGTTCATCTCGGGACAGCTTTTTAAATGCCTTTTTCACGGATTCTTCCAGGCGCGGAACCGCATCCGGAAAAACTGCATTGAAGCTCTCAATTTTATTCACAAGCCCTTCAACATCAGTCTCAGTAAAATATTCCCGAATCACAGACATCTCCTCATCACTCGGATTATCATCTGAAAAGGCCAGCCAGGTAGCAAGCGCAATACCGGCTTCACCCTGCGACAGCTCTATATTCAGGGGAATTTCCGATTCGGAAAGGTCTTCTGTATCCGTATATCCGCGGGTTTCATCAAGCTCCTTCAGTTTCTTTTTTGAGTACTGTTCAAGTTCATAAACCGTTAAATCAAAACGATCACAATATTTGTTCAGAAGATTAAACTCATCCTGATCCACTGTTCCGTCAGCTTCGGCCACTCTGAGGCAGACAGCCAGCGTACGTTTAATAAACGCAGATTCAGCATCAGCAAGAACATTCAATGCTTCTATTTCCAATTCCATAAGATTCTCAGGGTATTTCAGCCCTGCTTCATTTATTTTCTTCTCCAGTGAATCAACAGTTTCAGATTTATAAAACTTTCTGAGGACAATGACTTCTTCATCCGACGGATTATCATCTGCAAGTGATATTACAGCCGTAAGAATGAGTCCAGCCTCGGGTTCAGTCATTCCGATAGCTTCTTCAGCCATTAGTTTTCTCCTTATATCCATACATTTTGCCAGCAGCCCCATTTATACCATCCGGCAGACTCAGCCTGCCGGAGGAGGCGGCGGAACATTCGAGGGACCGCTTTGAAAAAGTCCGCTTAATTCGGGAACCGATGAGGCAGGGCTCCAGGAAGCCATCCCCTGCTTCCAGACCATGGTCTCTGCCGAAAACTGTCCCTGACCTGCAAGACCTGAAAGCTGCTGTAACGAGAAAGGTCCCTGCTGAGCGCCGTTAACTGCTATATAAAAAGAAGCAGGCATCGGCGGAGGCGGCGGTGCAGCCTGCTGTCCCATAGCGGCTCCTGCACCTGCAGCCATTCCCATCATAGCAGGGTTCCCCATACCCATTGCCGGATTCATTCCATAGTTTCCGCCGCCTGCAAACTGATTTGCCGCCGCGAGTCCCATACCGAGCCCCATTCCGCCGGCGGCAAGCCCGCCTGCCCCCGGGTTTCCGGCAAGTATCTTCATAGCATCAGCCCTGGCCTGACGTTCATAATTACCGATACGGCTGTCAGTAAAAAACATCTCATCACGCTGCTCAACCTTGGCCATGCTGGCTTCATCAAGTTCAATGCTCTGAACGGAGGTATCATCAAGACTAAGCCCGTACTGCTCTATGAAAACCAGATTTATCCGGTCTTTAATTGAAAAGGAAAGATCATCCAGCTGTGCAGCCATTTCGTAAAATGGTTTGCGAAGCTCTGCAATAGCGGACTGGGCTTCTGTAATAAATTTCTTCCGCAACCGATCCTTGATTTCATCTCTTGTAAATTCTCCGTCAGTACCAACGACATTCTTTATAAATTTGCCGGCATCAACCACATGAATTGAGAAATGGCCCCTTGCCCGCAATTTTAATACGCCGAACTCAGGATCACGGATCATAAAAGGCGCCGGTGTTCCCCAGTGAAAGCCGGTCACAATCCTGGTTGAAATGAAATAAACCTCAGCCTTGAACGGTGATTTGAAGCCGTATTTCCAGCCTTTCAGTCTGGAAAGTACGGGAAGGTTCTCAGTAGTGAGTTCATACATACCGGGAGTAAATATATCTGCAAGCTGACCTTCATTAATAAAAACAGCGGTCTGCCCCTCACGTACAGTAAGAGAGGCACCGTTTCTGATATCATTTCCTTTTCTGTCATACCTGAAGGCAAGAGTGGAGTCATCATTTTCGATCCATTCAATGATGTCTATAAAGATTTCTTTTTTAATGGCATCCCATACACCCATTAGTTTTTCTCCTTATATTTCATAATTAATAACAGTTAAGATTATCGGTCTTCTTCCTGTAATTTCCTGTCAAATAAAATTTCAGCATCTGAAAAGCGGCTGCCATGAATATTCTGAAGTTCATTTTTCAAATCAGATAGGCGGCTGTCGGCTTCATCAATCAGATTAAGATTTTCATCAATCGACAGCCTGCATTCATTCAGTTCCAGACTGTGAATTTTGAGCTTCTGAATACTGCTTTGCGAAAGTGATTTATTTCCGGAGAGCTCTGCAGCATCTTTTATTTTTTGCCATTCCTCTAACCGCTCCTGAAGTTCAAGCAGACGGCTTTCCATAGCCCTTTGCTTTGAAAGCAGCCTGATTCTTTCAGATTCAGATTTTTTATACTCATTTAGAACCTCAGAATGCAATGAGAGGCCCGAATGCGGTCTTTTTTTTAAGACCCGCCTAAAAGAGCTGATATAAGTTTTAAGTGCCATCTTCAGACGTTTTAAAGTACTCATTCTACTATGTCATTTAATTATAGTGATCGGGATTTTAATTTTACAGTTAATTTCTGATTAAAATTCTATTATTTTAATATCTGTGTTGACATAAACAGAATAGAATTTCAGTGCATAAAAAAAGCAGCTGATAATTCAGCTGCTTTTTTTAAAAATATTTGAAATATCCGTTTTGAACACGGTTTTCTACTTATTCTTTCTGTCGACCTTTCTGTCCTGAGCTGAAAGGATTCGTTTTCTAAGGCGGATTGAGAGCGGAGTAATTTCAACCATCTCATCTTCCTTGATGTACTGAATAGCCCTTTCAATTGTGAGAGGAATAATCGGTGTAAGTATTACAGCCTCATCCTTTCCGGAAGCCCTCATATTTGAAAGCTTCTTTGTTTTAACAGGGTTAACGTCCAGATCGTTGTCCCTGTTATGCTCACCGATAATCATTCCCTCATATGATTTGTCGCCCGGCTGAACAAAGAGATTGCCGCGCGGCTCGAGGTTGAAAAGTGCATATGGAACACAGTCTCCGCTTCTGTCGGCAACAAGTGAACCGGTGTGGCGTTCAGGGAAATCACCGCGGTATTCTTCATAGCCGCTGATGTATGAGCTCATTATTCCGGTACCGCGGGTATCGGTCAAAAATTCATCGCGGTAGCCGATCAGAGCCCTTGATGGAACCGAGAATTCCAGTCTTGCCCTGCCGTTATTGTGGTTTATAAAGTTTGTCATGCGGCCCTTGCGCTGGGAAAGCTTCTCGGTAACAATACCGGTATAGGTTTCTTCACAGTCAACAAAGAGGTGTTCGATTGGCTCGATCTTTTTGCCATCCTCATAGTGAAAGATAACCGTCGGACGTCCTACACAGAGCTCAAATCCTTCCCTTCTCATAGTCTCAATAAGGATTACCATCTGAAATTCGCCGCGGCCTTTTACAAGAAAACCCTCGCCTCCTTCAAGCTGTTCAACCTTCATCGATACATTACTCAAAGTTTCTTTGATAAGCCGTTCATGAATTTTATTACTCTGTACATGCTTACCTTCCTTGCCCTTAAGCGGGGAATTGTTGGCGGTAAAAAGCATGGATACGGTAGGTTCATCTACAGTTATGCGTTTTAAGGCTTTCGGGTTTTCTTTAGTACAGATCGTATCACCGATGTGGACATCTTCAATTCCCGAGAGGACAACAATTTCACCGGGTTCGACTGAATCAGCCTCGCCAAGCCCCGGTCCTTCATAAACCTGCAGCTTTGTTACATTAAGAGCCTTTGGTTTTCCCTCCATACCAATACATACCAGTGAATCCTTGGAGTGCACCGATCCGTTTACAACCTTACCGACAGCAAGTCTTCCAAGGTAATCGCTGTAGCTGAGATCAGATACAAGCATCTGGAAAGGAGCATCCGGTTCATAGGCCGGGCCCGGAAGCTCATTAACTATTGCCTCAAGAAGCCTGTGAAGATTTTCATCCTGTTTATCAGGAGCGACACCGGCAGTGCCGGCTTTTCCGTTTGCATAATAAAGGGGAAAATCAAGCTGGGCTTCATCGGCATCGAGGTCGATAAACAGCTCATAGATTTCATCAAGAACTTCCGCACAGCGGGCGTCAGCTCTGTCAACCTTGTTTATTACAACGATAATCCGGAGTCCGGCAGCGAGAGCCTTGCTTAATACAAAGCGGGTTTGCGGAAGCGGGCCCTCGGAGGCATCAACGAGCAGTATTACTCCGTCAACCATTGACATTGCGCGCTCAACCTCACCTCCGAAGTCGGCGTGGCCTGGTGTATCAAGAATGTTTATCTTTACATCATGCCAGTGTATTGAGCAGTTCTTAGCAGCTATAGTAATTCCCCGTTCACGTTCGAGGTCCATTCTGTCCATCAGTCGGTCGGCAGTTTCCTGATTTTCGCGAAATGTTCCGCTCTGCCTGAACATCGCATCCACAAGAGTAGTTTTACCGTGGTCTACGTGAGCAATAATTGCGATGTTGCGTATATTGTTATTATTCTCTAAATGTTTCATCAGTGTGAATGTACTGATTTATCAGGGAAATGTATATAGGGTAAATATTAAGATAATCATAAAGTTATTTATTCATATATAAGAATTTAAGTATTTGATTTTTTAAATAAGAAAAACGAGAATTTAATAACAATATAAATTATCAGGAGAAAACTATGAAAAAAATCACGGCGGTTCTGCTTACGGCAGGTCTGGTCACTTTATTCACGGGATGCTTTTTTAACCCCTACTACTTTGATACATATGAAGTAGATATGAGCGCCGAACAGACAGCATCAGCAAGACTGGTCAGATCCATGACTGCAACAGAAACCGTAATCTCAAACTTTGAAAAGTATGAGATTGAAATTCTGTATGTCTACATTGCACTCTTTGATACGGAGGCTGTTCCGGGAATGAGCTATGACAGGCATACCCTGTACAATGTTACTGAAGGCTCAGGAACCAAAGTAGATCTTGCAGTTGAAAGCCTTTCAGATAAACTGCCGCTTATAATTGAAAATCCCCTGGGAAATGCTATTGATAAAATATACATAGGCATAGGGTCCTCGGTCAGTGCAAAAGGCTATGTAAACCACAATGGTACAGTCTACAGAACCAGGGCAGACGGCACAATGACTGCGGATGGAGCAACACTGGATGCTGAAGAAGGAGTTTTCACTGTTGTTGGAACGGAAATTCCTGTCGAATCAGCTGACGAATCAAATCCTGCAGTTCAGGATGGTGTAAAGGGTATTTACCTGCTTCTTGCCGCCGGAGGCCAGAAACATGCAGGACATGATGAACTGGTATTCAATGGAGACGGTTCAACAATTGATCTCAGGTATCCGCTTGAAACAGGGCTGCTGAACGTAAACGGCTCCTGGGAAACAGGACAGCTTGAATGGGTTACTCCCTATATTGCCGAAACTTCCGTATACGAAAAATATTATCTGAAAGCAAAGGATGCTCCATATTATACAGACATGATGAGGATTCTTACAGACGCGAACGGCAATGCCATAGTTGGACAGCTTTATATGGGTGGGATATCAAGAACAGGTGCATTGTTTAACAGGAGTTTCGGAATGTGGTACGATACATACGGAATTCTTGATGATATGACAGATCAGGAAATTGATGATATGTATGCAGAATGGTTTGTCAATTCTGATGACGGCAATTCATTCTATTTTAAAGCAGGGGCTGAGGACATAACTCTGACCTGTGACTCTTTCCAGCGGGCAACCCACTCCGGAACATTTATGATTGGAGGCTCTCCGGTTGAATACGATGCTTTAAAGGTTGAATAAAGGATAATCCGGGGGAGGCGTTTGCCTCCCCTTTTTTATATTTTTATATAATGTTTTACCTTGACATCTGATAATAATGCTGTAGAATAATACCAACCTGACCAACTACTTAGTCAGGTATTACCGGAGCAGAAATGAAAACAACAAATGACGGAAGTACAAGAGACCTGATCCTTGAAGTCTCAACAAAACTTTTCTCGGAAAAAGGATTCGACGGGACAAGAGTAAGTGAAATTGCTTCGGAAGCTAAAATCAGCCAGGCGCTTATCTATTATAATTTTAAAAGCAAGCAGGTAATCCTTGATGAAATCCTTGCTGATTTTAAAACTTCAATGTCCGAAATGTTTAATAATGTCTACTCGGTAGAAAATTCAGAGAGCAATTCAAACTGGAAAGAGAATGAGATTCAGCGAGGTATTGAATTTCTTATGAACAATTCAAGAGTTCTGAAAATTCTTATTTTCGAGTCTTTTAAAACTTCTTCGAAAACTGAAAATCTTCTGGATTTCTGGGATTCAATAAACATTTCCGGACGTAATAACCTTCTTAAGCAGAGAGGATTCAGCACGGATTATTCAGATATCAAACGTAATATCACGGATGCCTTTTTCATTTTCATCCCTTCCCTATTCTTCTCAATCCTCGAAAGTGAATGGATTAAGACTCATGATTTCGACAAAACAGAAGTTGATAAATGTTTTTCAGATATTCTCAATAGAGTATATACGGATTTTCTCAGATAAGTTTTTTTTGCAATTATACTGACTAACTAGTTAGTCAGTATAAACTATATTTTTCAGGAGGAAAAAATGAAAACACGAATTGGACAATTTGCCAGAAGTGTTTCAATTGTCGGTGTAGGAGTAACTCCCATGGGGAATGTTATGAAAACTCCGGAGGTGAAGGATTTAACAGAAAGGGAACTATTTGCATGGGCAACACTCGAAGCCCTGGAAGATGCGGGACTGGAAGCAAAGGATATTGACTGTATGTTTCTCGGACAGGTCTTTGACGAATCCCATTCAGCCCAAATTTCACAATCCGGCTCAATGGGAAGATGGGCAGGATTATCAGAAATCCCGGCCTTCAAGCATGAGACAGCCTGCTGCACTGCCCTTTCGGGTTTACATCATGCTGCAGTCACAGTTGCATCCGGAAAGCATGAGTTTGTTCTAAGCGCTAATGTTGATATAAACAGAAGCAATGTCATCCGGGGTAATCCACCTTTTATGAGAAAAAAAAGTGAATTTGAAGATGTACTTTTTGATTCCAACGCACTCGGCTGCGATAATGCCTATTGGTATCCGGGAGGCGAGATTGTAGCATTCCTTGAAGGAGCACTAATATCTTACGGTAAAAAATACGGATATAGTCTCAAAGAACTCAACGATGCAATGAATAAAATATCTCTCATCAGCAGACATAATGCCGTTAATAATCCTCTGGCTCTGATGTCCAGTACATCTTTTGAGGAAGACGCCAAAAATGCAGGCTTATCTGATGTTTATGATTTTTTAAATAATGCTGAGTATAACCCTCTTATAGGTGCAGTCATGAGAGCTTCACATCTGACTTCTGTAATTGACGGTGCGGCAGCTCTTATAGTCTGCCCTACAGAGACAGCGAAAAAGCTGGTTGAAAATCCGGTAGAACTGATAGGTCATGGGATGTCAACTTCTGCAGGATATTATCAGACCGGTTCACCTATGAGTTTTGAGATTGAAGCATTTAATCAGGCATACGCCATGGCAGGAATTACAGATCCGTACAATGAAATTGATTATATGGGAATTCATGACTGCTGCGCTCAGCACTATATGACTGTGACAGAGACCGCCGGTTATTTTAAACCGGGTGAAGGCCTGGCTGCTGTCAAGGAAGGCCGGATTGCTCATGACGGCGATAAACCGGTAAACACAACCGGCGGCAGACTGAATATGGGACATCCGATCGCAGGAGCTGCAGGAATTGAGATTGCTGAAGCAATCAATCAGATGAGAGGTAATTGCGGAAAACGGCAAATGAAGAAAAAGCCTGAAACTGCAGTAATCCATGGATACGGTGCAGGTTTTCATTCCACAGCAGCAGTGTTGCGGGCTGTTTAAAAACATAGGAGGAACTTAGAAATGATTAAGATAGAGTCTCATGTAAAAAAATGGTATGATCATCTTGAAGAAGGAAAAATAATGGGAAAAAAGTGTCCTGACTGCGGAGCTACCGAATTCCCTCCTGTTCCTGTTTGTAATAACTGTTCAAATACTAACCTTGAGTGGGTTGAGATGAAGGGCCATGGAAAACTGGTCTCATTTTCTGTAATGCGCTTTATGGATGCCATCCAGTCCAAATATGGACCAAAAGTTATCGGACAGGTGGAACTTGATGAAGGGACCTCCTTCACTGCATCACTTGAAGATTACGATCTTGAAAAAGTTGATGAGTTATACGATCTTCTTCCAGCGGATGTGACAATGGAAATTATTCAGAAAGACGGATTCAAATTTGTATCTTTCAAGCTGAAATGATAATTACAGGCGGGCTCAAAGCCCGCCTTGTCATGCTGCTCTCTTTCCGGACTTATATGATTAAAAATCAGATTTAAATTACTGGATTGATTGTTTCCAATACTGTGCTACCTTCTTTATCATAAAAAGTGAATACAGGAGAAAAACTAAAATGGGAAAAAAGTTTTCAAGTCTTTTACTGTTAACGGCTGTAATCATAATCTTTACAGGCTGCCCTCAGACTCCTGACGGAACAGATGATACCGGGGACAGCAGTCTGACTGTGAGTATAAGCGGAGGGGGCTCATCTAAATACAGCCATGAAAGCATTAGTTTCTCCGTTTCCATTGAGGAGACGGAAATCAGTCCGGAATATACATGGAAAGTAAACGGAACAGAGACAGGAACCGGCGCTTCTTTCAACTTTGATAACCGCTGGGAGGAGGGAAGCTATACTGTTTCTGTTGAAGCTGCAAGCGAAGACGGAACCAAGTCCGGCTCCGCAGAGGTTAGTGTCGCTGTCATCAGTGCATTTCTTACAAGCTGGAAAACAGACAACACCGGAACTTCAGCCGACAACCAGATTACCCTGCCCCTCGTAGCAAACGGAAGCTACAGCTTTACAGCCTACTGGGGAGACGGAAGCAGCGACACCATTACGGCATGGGACGCGGCAGAAGTAACCCACACATATCCGTCTACCGGAACCTATGAGGTTATTATTGACGGTGAATGTACAGGCTGGTCTTTTGCAAATACAGGGGATGAAGAAAAGCTTATAGAAATATCTAACTGGGGACACCTTTCTTTCGGCGACACATCACAGCAGTTTCACGGCTGTTCAAATCTCACAATCACAGCTGGGGATGTTCCGGACCTTAGTACGACTTCAAGCCTGGTAAGAGCTTTTGGAAGCTGCAGCACTCTTACAGACATCCCGGGTATAAATAATTGGGATACTTCTAATGTAGAGTATCTTCAATATACATTCTCATACGCATCAAAGTTCAACAGCGATATCTCATTATGGAACACAAGCAAAGTTATAATTATGGAAGGAATGTTCAGCAATGCAGCTCTGTTTAATCAGGATATCTCAGACTGGGACACTGGAAATGTCGAATCGATGTTCGGTATGTTCTGGAACGCATCCTCTTTTGATCAGGATTTAGGCGAATGGGATATCAGCAGTGTAACAACCATGATAAATATGTTCACCTCAAGCGGGTTATCCACAGCCAATTATAATGCCCTGCTGTCAGGATGGGCGGCTCTGGCTCAGGATACCGGAGTAAAACCCAATGTGCAGTTTTATGCCGACAGCATAAAGTACAGTCCATCTGCAGCTTCGGCAAGGGCAGTACTGACCGGGGCTCCTAATAACTGGAGTATAACAGACGGAGGCCAGGAATAGCCTTTACTATTTTTACGTAAGCCGCAGAGTTTTACGATGCGGCTATGGCAGGCCGGTCTGAAGCAGTGATTCAAGTTCCGATGCAGAGTATGAGCTTCCCCAGGCCGCATTGAAAGACGCTGTCATCACATCAGAGGCTTTATCGTATGTCCCGTTATTAATCTCATAAAGGGTTATCCGGTCATCGAACATCTCAAGAAAGCGGTCTGCCGCCCAGCCGACCTCGTAACCGAGATCATCATACTTTTTGACATAATCACAGAAAGCATCGATCCGGTCCGCATCATAAATCATCATTATATCCTGACCTTCTCCGGCAAGCGCTGTATAAAGATAAATATACATCCATGTAAGGTAGGCCGGCGCATCAGAGCCGTCAGTTAAAAGATCCATATGCGAAAGCTCAAAACTGTTATAATCAATTGCTGATTCATGATAAAAAATCATTGGAGCCACGAGTTCCGGAAGAGCTGCATAGAGAGCTTCTGTTCCGGTTACCGGAACAAGGGTATCCCAAGCGTCATGTATTATCAGTATATCAGTATCAAGAGCAGCTTCCAGATCGATAAGCCTGAAATCTGAAAAATCTGCTCCTCCTGCAGCCGGCGCTCCGCCGGTAGATTTTTCAATTCTTTCTATATAAGGAGTGAAAAAGTCACGGTACTGACTGATTTTTGCTGAATCGCTGATGTAGTTTTCAGGATAAGCCGCATAATCATACCAGGCTTCAAAATCACTGACCGGATAATTAATTGCGGCAGCCAATGGCCGGATATTGGATGGAGCATATGCACAGGCATACAGCGCCTCAAAGCCTCCCCAGGAACCGCCGCTTACTCCGATTTTATCATTATCGGCAAGATCTTCCTGCTCAAGAAACTTCAGCCCGCAAAGCATATCATTCACATCATTGATGATACTTCCGCCCCTGTAAAACCTTCCGTAAACAAACAGAGCCCCGATACCGTGGGAGAGATGACTTCTGGCCAGGTATATCATTGAATCCGGGTCAGTTTTTCCATCTCCCGCCATTATGGCTTCAACAATATCCTCACCCTCCCAGGTCCAGTCTATTACATCGTAGGGCATGGTCTGTAATCTACAAGGTGATTTTTCACCGGAAAGCGGCGGAAAAAACTGTGCATATGAGGGTTCACAGCCTTCGGCTGTAAGTTTTAAAAGCAGGTATTCATATTCAGTTCCATCAAGCTCGACAGTACGGGTATCCAGAGTCTGAACGCTCATGGGATAATCGGTACAGAAAGCGTCAGCTTCCTCATCAAAGAGAATGCAGGAGCCTGCCGATAATGTAATAAGCATAATAAAAAAGACGCTGAATATTTTTTTCATATTTTCTCCGTAAATAATCTTTTTGTAATCAGATATTATCTTCTATAGCAGAGGCTGTAACAGATATTGGCGTATCACTGTGCATCGAGACTCCCTCATAGGCCGGATACCATGAGCCTCCATGGTTACCGGTAATTGCACTTGAGTCTATCACTATATTTCCTGAATGATCATTTGATACAAAGAAAATTGCGCTTCCATACGCATTTACAGTATTTTCAGTGATGATTGAACCGCCGATAGTCAGAGTTATCGTGTTGCCGTCATTATAAACTGCCCCGCCGCTGCCTCCGCCCGGAGTTCCGCTTTCCGCCGGGTTGCCCCCGTTTCCGAGTGCAGTATTCCATGAGAATACAGAGTTTATCAGAGTCCATGAGACACCTATGCTTGAAATGGCGCCGCCGTTTGAAGCGCTGTTGCCGAATCCTTCTTTTCCGCCGAATGTACAGTTTACAATATAGACAGGTTCATTGTTGTACTGGCTGAATGCCCTTATCGCACCGCCGCCGGTGTCCGGACCGGTATCCTTTGCTATATTGTTGAAGAATCTGCAGTTCACAGCCTTGAAGCAGCCTCCCCTTACCCAGATAGCCCCGCCCCCGGTATACTCGTCATCACTGGTGGAGTTCCCGTTTGCAAAGGTGATGTTCTGGACAGTAAGCCTTGGGTGATCCTGGTTGTCGCAGTGGGATGTTGTCCAGACAAGATCCGGATCACAGGTATTCATGTAAAGGATTCTTGTTTTACCTCCGCCGCTGAGGGTAACGAGCCCGCCGCCGTCTATAACCACATCCGGCATGGCGTTATTGTACACAACTGCCTGAGTTTCAAGGGTTATTGTCACAGGCTCTCCCCCTGTGTTAAAGGTGATTATCCCGCCTTCTGCCACAGCGTCAAGAAAGGCTTCGGCAGTACAGCTTTCCGGAGTCCCGGTCCCGATTACATGGTCAGGAAGCGAGCTATCCTCTGCGGCAGCTTCAGCCGGGACGGCATAGGTTCCGTCTGGGTTGCCTGCTGCCGGACCTTCGGATGAGTCCACCAGGTAGGGCTGGGTGCAGGAAATTGCAGAAATCAGCAGTAAAATTGCGGCGGCATTTATAACTGCTGTTTTTAAATATTTCATTGTGACTCCATTGAATACTGCTCAGCTTAAAAAGTATCGAATTTCAGGATGCGGACATCAAGCGAATATACATGCCCGGTTCCTCCGCTTGTTGAATAGGTTTTAACGGCATATTTACCGGACTCTGCTCCGCCGTAAATAACAGGCATATTGGTATCTGAACTTTTCCCGCCAATCAGTTCGCGCGTTATCAAATCAATTGAGCTCAAATTGCATCCCATTGCCCAGTCACCGTCATCCGTGCCGGTGATTTCAAAACTGACGGGTCCCGTCGATGTGTAGCTGTCTATAACCCCGATTGATGTACCTATTCCATAAATAGCTCCGCCTCTTATACTGCCTGAAGCATTCAGATATAAAACCATGCGATTCACGTCACTTTGGATAACTATGCTGCATTTATCATCGTTCACGCTGCAGTTGCTCATAATTATCCTGCCGGAAAAATCGGCAGTCCCAAGCTGTATTCCGGCATCGCCTTCATCATTGCTTACCAGAGATTCAACCGAAACAGGGCTGACTTTATTTATCTTCGGGACCGTCACCTCTGTTTCAACGGTTTCTCCCATCAAAGAGACATCTGCACTTATTCCGCTTACTGAATATTCAAGTAAAGGATAAGGATCAGATATCGGGTTTGTCTTCACAAACTCACGTCCTGATGTACTGCTGACAGCCATTGATGAAGCATCGGCTCCCTCAACCTTCATAACGGTGTAGGTTCCTGTTTCTGTAACCGTAAACCCGGCGACACCGTTTATATCTGTCACCGCCGTTATAACTGAAGAATCTGCTTTCTGCAGATAAACAGTAAGTAAATCAACTTTGTAATCGGTTCCGGAGTTCTGAAGCTGCACATTGATAACTGATTCGGTTGGATCAGCGGTTGGGTTATCAACATTAGCCTCTGTACAGGCAAAGAATACCACTGCAGACAGCAGCATCAAACATACTTTTCCTTTCATATCGTTTTTCTCCTGAATAATTTTTAGTTATCAGAAAGAATATATCTCTTGATTGTCGGTTTTTCTAAAAAGCTTTCGCCACGTTCAGTCCATACCATACCTAGGGCTCCTGCCCTCCATCAGTAATTGTCCAGCCGTAGGTATCAGTAAGTATGGCACGTTCATCTGTGCATATGCACACCCAGAGATGATCAGCATGAAAATCAAAGAATAATCGAAAGTAATGCCCATCGCATTGACACAGCCTCTTTTTACTCCTAATCTGTTTCTAACAAACAGTTTATTCAAACTGTAAAAAAGTCAGGAGGTACACATGACTCGACGCATTATTCTTATTCTGCTTGCAGTCAGCCTGTTTGCGCTGCCGGTTTTCGCAGGCGGAACAAAAGAAGAACCTGCAGCTGCCGCTGAAAATACAGCTTCATTGGAAAATACTCCCAATGATCCGAGACTTTACACCCCGGGAAAGCTCACCGTAGCAACCGGAGAACCCGCTTATCCGCCATGGATGATGGACGATGATCCGCAATCCGGTATCGGTTTTGAAAACGGGATGGTCTATGCCCTTGCAGAGAAACTCGGTTTTGCACGTGAAGATGTTGTTTGGGTAAGACAGACATTTGACCAGGGAATTGCGCCCGGTTCAAAACCCTATGATTTCAATCTTCAGCAGTATACTGTTACTGAAGATCGAAAGGAATTTGTTGATTTTTCAATCGTTTACTACCAGCCGGAAAAGGCTGTTGTTGCCCTTCCCGGAAGCGGTGCTGCAAAAGCAAAAAGCTTTGCAGATCTTCAGGGGCTGAAATGGGGTGCAACAATCGGAACAGCAGATCTCGATTACATCGAAAATATTATCGGTGTTGATGATGTTGCTGTATTCAACGATCAGATTGGAACTTTCCAGGCACTGCTTGGCGGACAGATTGATGCAACCTGTATAGAACTTCCAACAGCTCTCTTTGTAACAGCTGTTCAGGTTCCGGAAGCTACAGTAGCAGCAATTCTTCCCCATGATCCCAAGGATCTCGGCCACGGACTTATCTTTGAAAAAGGAAATCCTCTTGTAGGCTGGATCAACGAAGGTCTTGAAGCAATAATTGCCGACGGAACTGTCGACAAGCTTGCCAAAGAATATCTGTACGGCGGAGACGACGTACCGGAGATTTCTGAATGAGATTAAAACGCTCTCGTCCGCAGCCGCGGACGGGGCGATCCCTCCGAACACGGGATAAGGTTTTACCGCATATAATCAGTACAGCAACCGTGCTGGGAGTGATTCTGATTCTCAGAGCAGTTATAATAAGGGCCGAACAATGGCCCCGAATCAAAGCCCAGTTTTTTAATCTCGAAGTCATCATTGATGTATTTCCGAAGGTTCTGCACGGATTCGGTATAAACATGGCGGTTTGGGGAGTAGCCCTTGTCGTAATTGCAGTCTGGGCACTTGTGCTTGCAATTCTACGCTCGCTGCACGGCCCGTGGTTTGCACCGCTTCGGGTATTTTCAGTTGTATACATAGATCTGCTCCGCGGTCTGCCTTCCCTGCTGCTGGTACTTCTGTTCGGTTTCGGGATGCCTGCGCTCAATATTCCGGGCCTGCCTAAAAGCAGTTTATTCTGGGGTGCGCTTGCAATGATATCAAGCTACTCGGCATATGCGGCTGAGGTATACCGGTCCGGAATGGATTCGGTTCATGACGGTCAGAGGGCCGCGGCAAAAGCACTCGGCCTCAATCAATGGCAGACCCTGCGCTATGCAATTCTGCCTCAGGCAGTCCGAAACGTAATTCCTTCACTTCTTAATCTTGCCGTGGCACTCCAAAAAGATGTAGCCCTGCTTTCGGTTCTGGGAATCAGGGATGCCGTCCGCGAGGCTCAGATCTATACAGCCAGGACATTCAACTACTCTACTCTAATCACAGCAGCACTGCTTTTTCTTATTGCAACAATTCCCATGGCCCGTTTTACCGACTGGGTTACAGCAAAAGACCGTGAACGTCGGCTGCAGAGGACTTCCTGATGTACCGCATTGAAATAGAAAATCTAACAAAATATTATGGTGATAAACTTGTCCTTGATAATGTAAGCCTTAAAGTGAAGGAGCATGAAGTTGTCTGCCTTATCGGAGCCTCGGGCTCAGGTAAATCAACACTGCTGCGCTGTGTAAATGATCTTGTTGAATACGATGAAGGTGAGATCAGGATTGACGGTTTATCAATTCATGATTCAGCTATGCCCGCAGTAGAGCTCTACAAGCGGGTTGGTATAGTATTTCAGGCCTACAACCTGTTTCCTACGATGACCGTCCTTGATAACATAACCCTGGCTCCGCGCAAGGTTCATGGAATCTCAAAAAAAGAGAGTGAATCCTATGCAGAAGAACTTCTGACAATGTTCGGCCTCACAGGTTTCGGTTCATCATACCCTGAACAGCTTTCAGGCGGTCAGCAGCAGCGGGTTGCAATAGCCAGAGCAATGGCAACAAAGCCGGAACTGCTGCTGCTTGATGAAGTTACCGCAGCGCTGGATCCGGAACTTATCGGGGATGTGCTTAAGGTTATAAAGGAACTGAGGGATAAGGGAATGACCATGCTGATTGTCACACATGAAATGGGCTTTGCCCGTGATGTGGCAGACCGTGTATGCTTTCTTGACGGAGGCAGGATTGTGGAAGAAGCGGAACCCTCTAAACTTTTTTCAAACCCGGAACATCCGCGGACAAACCAGTTTCTTCAGCGGATAATTGAAGCCGGCCGCTTGTAAGATGCTGATTCTGCCTGATAACAAAGAGAGGATTGCATCATTTCTTCAGCAAAATACATATCTGTATCTGTATCTGATCGGGGACCTTGATGAACGCTTTCTGCCCTACACAAAGTGGTACGGGAAAGAATCAGGGTCCGGACTTTCCTCGGTTGTATGCATATACACCGGTGGAACTGCTCCGACGCTGCTCGCATTCGATGAGAACACCGGCCGTACCGCAATGGAAGAACTTCTTAAAGAAATCATTCCGCAGCAGCCCCAAAGGTTTGAAGCTCACCTGAGCCAGGGGCTTGAAAAACTGTTTGCAGAAAATTTTATAATTAAATCAGAAAACATGCACTTTAAAATGGCCCTCACCGATACCGGCATGCCCGGTCAAATTTCTGCTGATGTAAATGGAACCGAATATCCCCTGAAGCTTACTGTATCAGATATACCTGCCCTGCTTGAACTCTACGAACACAGCTATCCGGGCAACTGGTTTGAACCTGAAATGCTTGGACTTAATCTTTATTACGGCATTTTCAAGGACAATGACCGGAGTAAAAAACTTCTCTGCACTGCCGGTACCCATGTCTATTCTCCCGAATACAGGGCCGCCGCGCTTGGAAATATTACAACCCGGCCGGAATATCGGGGTCGCGGATACGGAGTAACGGTAACAGCAGCCTTATGCAGAGCACTTCTAAAACAGAATATCAATACAGGACTTAATGTAAAGCAGGATAATCAAGCGGCCATAGCATGCTACAGAAAAACCGGATTCACGATTTGCGCTGAGTATGGTGAGTTTATTTTTGAACGAAGGAACAGCAAAAAATGAGTGGCCCTATAATCGGCGGACTCAATGAAAGAAGCCTGCACAGACAGCTTAAAGAACATTATTCGTCTGAAGGCTCGCTGGTTGAAGAAAAAGTTGACGGTTATGTTATTGATATAGTTAATCCTGAAGGCCTTATCGAAATCCAGACAGGAAACTTTTCAGGTATGAAAAAAAAGCTTCGTTCACTGCTTCCGGACCACAGTATCCGCCTGGTATATCCTGTGGCGGCAGAAACACTTATCAGCGTGTACAGCGAAGACGGGATGCTCAAATCGCAGCGGCGTTCTCCAAAACGCGGCTCCGTATACTCCTGCGCATCAGAACTTTTATACATAGCCGATCTTTTATCAGAGCCTAAACTTACAGTAGAAACCGTTTTAATCAGACAGGAAGAAATCCGCCTTGATGACGGAAAAGGAGCATGGAGAAGACACGGTGTATCAATAGAAGATCGACAGCTTGATGAGATTATTGAAACAATTACTTTTAACGGCCTTACAGACTATCTTAAGCTTCTCCCTATGGAACTGCCGCCGACTTTCGGAAATCGTGAAGTGGCAGACAAACTCCCTTCTACAGGAACCGGAGCTAAGGGAAAACTCAGGCTTGCCGGGCAGATAACCTGGCTTCTGCGAAAAACCGGGCTTATTGAAGAAGCGGGCATGGACGGGAGACGCCTGCTGTTTGAGCTTTCTGTACAAGCATAATTCGCGTTCCCGTTTAGTGTCCCGATTATTGTTAAACCCCCGGAGCTTTCCATAAAGCAGGCAGAACATTATCCTCGGAAATTTTAACCATGTACTGGTAGACCGATTTCCATTTATCAAAAGCCTGATTATATAATTCTACATTCTTTTTATCGGGCTCTACAGTTCTTTCCCATAAGACTGAGTCCTCTGTAGCTTCAGACCAGGTTGAATAATCGCCAAGAGCCTTTCTGCAGCAGATATAGCTTCCAAAGGCGGTAGTTTCCTTTACTTCAGGAAGCATTACAGGAACCCCTGTTGTATCGGCAATTATCTGCGGCCAGAGATTTCCGTTTGAAGCTCCGCCGACCATTATAATTTTATCACAGCTTATCTTTGATATTTCCTGAAGTATCTCAAGGTGACCTCTGGTAACATATGCGGCGCTTTCCATTACAGCACGGACTACAGCGGCTTTTCCTGTAGCATCAGGATCAAGTAAATCAAAACCAACCAGTGCAGGCGGTGAATGAATCCATTTCTTTGAGTTCATTATATTTGAAAAAGTCGCATACACACCGTTTGAACCTGCTGGTATACCGGAGGCCAGTGATTCCATCAGGCTGTAGGCGCTTTTCCCTGTTTTCCTAGCTTCTTCTTTTTCCTCCTGACAGAAAGCATCCCTCACCCATCTCATTGCAAAACCATGATAAAAACCGATTCCCTCGGTCATCCACTGCTGGGGAACTGCATGACAAAGCGTTCTTAACCGGTATTCAGGGTCATAGAGTGCATAATCTGTTGTAAGTGCAGTCTGCCAGAAAGTGCCTCCGCATACTGTATATGTTCCCGGAGTAACAGCACCGGCTCCGACCAGAGCCATCTGTGTATCTGCGCCGCTGGTTACTATCTTTGTACCCGGGGCAAGTCCTGTTTCTTCAGCTGCTGAAACAGTTAATTCCCCTATCACATGTCCTGATTCGATCACAGGAGGATAGATATCTTTGGGGAGATCTGCATTTGAGATTATATTCTCTGACCAGGTTCTGCTTTTCAGATTAAATATTCCGGAACTTGACCCGATTGTAGGATCGGTTACAATGAGCCCGGAAAGTATGAATAAATACCAGTCACTTATCATATTAACATAACGGGCATTGCTGTAGACCTCCGGTTCATTTTTCCGGATCCACCAGAATCTTGCCGGACTGATAATATTCAGCCAGTCTCCTCCTTCATCATAAATGTCCCGGGCCAGACCGGCCTGCAACATTTCGACAGCTTCTTCATCAGCACGTGCATCAACATTCGAACAGGCCCATATTACGTTTTTATCCTTATCATACAGAACCATCCCTTCACGCATTGAAGTTGCTGTGACAGCAGCAATATTCCCTGCATCGATACCGGATTTACTGATTGCATCTTTGATAGTCGAAGCCAGAACTCTTCTCGCAGTTTCAGTGTCAAAATCCTGAGAACCCGGATAGCGCGGATCAGCTACAGGCAGCCACTCCTGCTGGGACGAGGCGACAATAATTCCTTCTGAATTAAACAGCACAGATCTCCCGCTGCCTGTTCCAATATCTATAACCATGAAATATTTTTTTCCTTCTTCCATTACGCTCCTTCTCCTCGCTATTTGAAATAAAACAGAACCTGAATTTATTCCGGCTCTCCAAGTCCTTCAACATCGCTTCGCATTCTTTTTAAATCATCACTGGATAAATCAATTTTCAATGATGCTGCATTTTCCTCTGCATGCTTCACCTTTCTCGCTCCTACAATCGGGAATGTAATTCCTCTCTGTGAGGCAGTCCAGGCTATTACAAGCTGTGCAAGGCTGGCATCATATTTTTCACAAAGCGGCTTCCATTTATCAAGCAAATCAAGAACCTTTTTACGATTTCCGCTTTTATACCATGGGAGCATATTCTTGAATGACTGTTCATCAATCACTGTATCCATTGTTATCCGGCCTGTCAGAAGCCCCTGCTCAATTGTTGAATATCCCATTATACTTATATCAAGTTCTTCACAGACTTTGATGTATTCAGGTTCAAGATGCCGGTCAAGCATGGTATAACGTTCCTGAATCGCATCAAGCTGTCCATGACTGGAATATTCACGGATATCTTCTATTGATGTATTTGATGCACCTATGGCCCGAATCTTTCCTTCTTTTTTTAAGTTCATCAGAAAATCCATAGTTTCTGCTATTGGAGTCGCATCTTCACCCTTTTCCTGCCAGTGAGTTATATAAAGATCAATATAATCGGTATCAATACGGCGGAGACTGTCTTCAATCTCTTTCCTGATTGTTGAAGGTTTCAGACACCTGCGGACTGTGATTCCTTTCTGTTCATAATGAGGCTGGCCCTCGTCAGTTTTCCACCAGAGACCGCATTTTGTAGAAATTGTAACCTTGTCCCTGCGTCCCTTGATTGCCTTTCCCACAACTTCCTCGCTGTGTCCCCATTCATACCCGGGGGCAGTATCTATAAAATTTATACCTGAATCAATTGAAGCCTGTATTGCTTTAATTGACTGAATATCATCAGAATCACCCCACCAGGGACCTCCACCAATCGCCCAGGCACCCAGACAAAGAGCTGAAGTATAAATATCAGATTTCCCGATTTTCCTCTGTTCCATATCTTACTCCTCCATCGTCCTATACTCTTTCCATACTGCTCAATTTATCTATAGTAACTGCAAGCAGTAAGATTGCTCCGTTAATAAAATCCTGCCAGTAAATTGACACATCAAGCAGTATCAGACCGTTATTAACAATAGATAGAAGTATCAATCCTGCAACTGAACCAAGGATAGTTCCAACACCTCCGCTCAAACTTGAGCCTCCGATAACACAGGCTGATATGATTTTCATTTCCGCACCGAGACCGGCCTTCGGAGTGGCTACAGTAAATCGTGACAGGGTAAGAACTCCGGCAACACCGCATAACACAGCATTTAGAATATAGGTAAGCATCTTGATTTTAAAAACATCAACACCCGAAAGAACCGCCGCTTTTTCATTACTTCCGACATAGTACATTTTTCGGAAGCACATCATTTTCCGCATGGCAATATCAAAGATAATTATAAAAGCAACCGCAATGATGATTATTACAGGCATACCCATCAGATCACCTTTACCAAGCATTTTAAAAACCTTCGGCGGATTTTTTAATGCAACTGTAGCGCCTTCGGTAACTACATAAATTAATCCTCTGGCCATACCCATCATTGCAAGGGTCACGATAAGGGGCGTAATCTTGACTTTACCTATCATAAATCCATTAATAGCTCCAAGAATCGCGCTTATAAATATTGCAAGTAAACTTGATAACCAGATATTTATGCCCATATTCACATGAAAATATCCGGCAGCCATACAGGAAATTCCTAAAATAGCACCGACTGACAGATCCACTCCGCCTGTAGCCAGAACCATTGTCATGCCTATAACCAGAATTATATCTACTGATATTCCGATCCCCAGAGTCATAAAGTTTCTGCTGGTTGCAAAATTTCTGGTTGCAAATCCTAAGATAATCCCTACCAGCAGCACAAGAGCAAGAATATTAAATTCTCTGTATTCCATTATTTTGGTTAAATAAGTTTTCTTAATCAGCATTTTTTGTCCTCCATGAATCTACAATCAGTCAGTATGTGAAGCCCAGGATATTACATTTTCTTCAGTCATATCTTCAGGACTGTTTATCTCACCGTTTATTCCGCCCTCTTTCATAACAATAATTCTGTCGCTTAATCCTATAGCCTCAGGCAAGTCTGAAGTGATCACAATAATGCCGATACCTGCTTCAGCAAGTCCCCTAATCATCCTGTGAATCTCAAACTTAGCTCCTACATCAATACCCCTCGTAGGCTCATCCATGATGATAAGTCTGGGTTCTGAGGCCAGCCATTTCCCAATCATTACTTTCTGCTGATTCCCGCCGGAAAGCGAGTCAACAGAGAATTCGACATCAGCTACTTTCACATTCAGTTTTTTGATATATTCTCTAGAAAGCTTTCTCTCAATATTTTTATTTAAGAAAATTCCTTTTAGAATCTTTTTAAGGACTATCACTGAGACATTCCGCTGTATGCTCATTTTCAGAAACAGACCTTCATCCTTTCTATCTTCAGTTATATAAACGATCCCGTTTTTTATGGAATCTATATAATTTGAATTATTAATTGCTTTTCCATCCAGAAATATTTCACCGGAAACTCTTTTATCTATTCCGCAAATTCCCCGCATCAGTTCAGTCCTTCCGGAACCTACCAATCCGTAAAATGTAAGAATCTCTCCATTCCTGAGCTCAAAACTGCAGTTTTTATAACGTTTCTCCGAGGACATATTTCTAACCGAAAAAATTGTTTCTCCTATATCGGTAGCTTTATACGGATACAAATTTTCAATATCCCGCCCTACCATCGAATTAACAATTTTTTCTGTAGTAATAGAATCTGTTTTAAATGTATCAACGTACTTACCATCTTTTAATACTGTTACATTTTCACAAATTTCAAATATTTCAGATAACCTGTGACTTATGTACAGGATACCCATTCCCTTTTTTTTCAATTCTTTTATGATTTTAAAAAGTTCTACTATTTCATTTTCAGTGAGAGATGCAGTCGGTTCATCAAATATTATAAGTTTTGCATTAATACTGAGGGCTTTTATTATCTCAACTATCTGCTGCTGGGCAACATTTAAATTACTGACAATTTCATTCCCTTTGAAATTTACATTAAAAATTTTTAACAGCTCATCTGCTCTTTTATTAATTTCGTTTCTCTTCAGAACAAGTCCGGACGCTTTTCCGGACATAAATATATTTTCTGCAACCGAAACGTGATTGCAAAGACTTAGTTCCTGATGCACAAATCCAATACCCAAATCCTGAGCTTCTCTGGGACTGTTGACACTGACAACCTTCCCCTCAAAATAAATAGTTCCACTGTCCTCTTTATGCACTCCGGAAATAACATTCATGAGTGTTGATTTTCCTGCACCGTTTTCTCCGACCAGAGCCAGAGCTTCTCCCTTCTTAACCTCAATATGTACATTGTCCAAAGCTTTCATTCCGGGAAAACTCTTAGTAATATTCTCTACTTTAAGGATAATCTCGCTATTCAATTTAAGATCCTCTCATCTTTTAGTAATAAAAAGCCCAGCCCACAGGCCAGGCTTAACAATTCAATATTGATTGATACTAATTTCAAGACCTCTGCTTATTTTGAATCAGCAGGATAATAAAGATCTGCAGTTTCAGCAGTTACAAAACTGATTCCTGTATCAACATTAGCAGGAAGCGGAGCAATTCCATTTGCCTTCCAGTTTGGTTTAGGCTGGAGCAGATCATGGTGCAGCCAGTATGCCTGATGTCCAGCCTGCCATCCCATTACCCAGGTACCCTGTGCCATTGTGCCTGAGATGTCTCCGTTCTTAATTAAATCGAGAAGACCTGCATTGGTATCAAAACTTATAATTTTAATTTTACCCTTCATACCGTTTTCTTCTACAGCAGTAGCAACACCTACACCGCCTGCAGCAAAAGAAGTAAAGATTCCGTTTATGTCAGCATGATTCTGCAGCATTGCAGATGTAACTTCAGCACTTATCTGCTGATCAAATGCACCGTCAGCTACCTGAACTATCTCCATGTTGGGATAATCATTTGTAATTGTATCTATAAATCCCTGGCCTCTGTTTCTGGTTGAATCAGTATCAATTACAGTTATAACACCGCATTTACCTTTTTTACCAAGAATATTTGCCATTTCATGAGCTGCAACTACACCAGCCTGATAATTACCGGTTCCGATAAAACCGTAAAGACCTTCTGCCGGAGCTGAGGCGGCATCAAAATTAACAACTGATATTCCTGCTTTTACAGCTTCTTCGATAACAGGTACAATTCCAGTTGCATTAGCTGCTGCAATTGCAATACCTGCCGGCTGTTTTGTAATTATCTGTTCGATTAATGTGACCTGTTCAGCAACGTCAGCACCGATAGTTCCTGTGTATTCAACCTCTGCACCATACAGTGAAAGGGCATCTGAATACCCATCAAGAACATCCACCCAGTACGGATGTTCAGCAGCGAACGTTACCATATAATATTTTTCACCCGGTTCCGCTGTCAGCACATCGCTTTTACCGCTATCCGTAACAGTTTCTTCCTGCCCGCATGCAGCGAACATAAGAACAAGCATTGATATCAGAAAAATACTAATACCTTTTTTCATAAATATTCCTCCTATCTAAACCATTAATTAAATATTTACAAAATTGTATGCCTGCAAAATTAATCACGCAACGCGATATTTTCTATTTTTGGTGGGAAAAATCCATATTGCACTGAATAATTTCTATTTAATGATAGGGACGATAATCTCAACATCAGTACCTGAATCGATAATACTTTTTATTCTAAGACCGAAATTGTCACCGTAATACAACTTTATTCTTTGATTAACATTATATAATCCGAGACTCTGTTTACTGCTGTTCTGGGTCTGAGCAGGACTTGCCTGACCAAGATAAAGGTTTTTATTAAGTATTTTCAATCTGTTTCGGGGGATACCCAGTCCATCATCGATAATATTAATTGAAAGTCTTGTATCAGTGGCGAAGGCTTTAATCATCACCCTGCCCATATTTTTCTTTTTCTCAAGACCATGAAAAACCGCATTCTCAATAATAGGCTGTATTGTGAGTTTCGGTATTTTATAGCTTAGAATATTTTTATCATTTTCTTCATCGATAGCCATCTCAAATTTGAGCTTGTCACTGAATCTTGTCTGCTGAATTTTTATATAATTTCTTACATTATCAAGTTCTTCACCAAGCATCACCATATCGCTTGCCGTGTTAATACTGTAGCGTAAACAGTTGGCCAGAGCTTCCGTCATATCTGCTATAGATTCAATACCTTCCCAGAGAGCCTGTCCTCTTATTGTATCAAGAGTATTATATAAAAAATGAGGATTAATCTGACTCTGCAGAACATTAAGTTCAGTCTGCTTCCTTAATATTGTTTCATTATATTCTCTTTCCAGAAGCTCCTTGAGCATTACAATTACCTGCTCAAATCTGCTCGATAACGGATGAGTTCTTATTATCCGGCTTAAGTCATCTCCGGGATTATGCCCGTCTTCAATAATTTCTTCGATATATCTTTCAATTTTAATTATTGGATTATAAAATACATTTTTTAATACTATTATTAAGATAAAAACCAATATTGAGATAATCATATTAATAGCTATCAGGCCGCTGATTATTTCACCGGCAACATTTGATACATACCGGAAAGGGACTTCCAGAACAAAGAATATACTTATATCGCTGAAATATTTATAGTAATAAATGAAACTTCCTGATTTTATATTTCCAGAATTATACATCAGTCTATCTGCATTAAACGGAAGAACATTACCTGATATATTCATATTCTTTCCATTTATAACATAGATCTCAGCAGTATATTCCCTGTTTTCCCCGAACTGAATTTCCTGAGTTCTAAGAAAATCCATTTCATAGCCGGCTTCCTGATATTGTAATTTCAGCCGGTTTAAAACGAGATTCATCTCAACTTCTATGTTATCTCTGTGCAGACGTCTGGCTATCTGAGTACTTACCAGAATCGAAACAGTTATATACAGAATAAGAATACCTATAATCTGGAGTGTAAATAATGTTCTGTATTTTCTTTCCTCTTTATTGAGCGAAGACAAGATAGCTCCTCATGACTTAGTTAAACATGAAATTGACGGTACTCATTCGGAGTTACACCAGTCTTCATTTTGAACACCTTACTGAAGTGCTTAGGATCAGAAAAGCCTACCTTGCTTGCAACCTGCCCTATACTGTAGACATTATCTTTTAAAAGAGTCTTCGATACATCCAGTCTGGTTGTGTTCAAATATTCCGAGAATCCTATACCTGTTTCTTTTTTAAATATATTGCTGAAATATTTAGGGTTTAAAAATAGATATTCTGCAATATCATTTAGAGAAATCCGTTTATCATAGTTCAAACATATATAATCTTTTGCCTTTTCAATAAGGTTCCTGCTCTTATTTCTTCTAAGCTGGTAAAACTCTTCAATCAGTTCGCCGAAAAATGTCAATGCGGTTTCTCTGAAGCTCACAATGCTGCTGCATCTACTCAGCCGGCGGAAAAATTCCTTTTCATATTTCATATCAAGACCAAGATCTTCTTCAAAACCGGATTTAAGACTTCTTAGAACATAATCACAAATTTTGATCGATTTATCAAAAATGATGTAAACATCATTTTCGGCCTTTTTTTCAAGAACATCATACATCTGCCCAATTATTGAAAGAGTATTTTCAACACTGAGTGCTTCAACATTCAAAAGAAGCATCTTACTTAATTCCCTGGGGATTGTGCCTTTTAATTCAGGAATCTCATGTACATCGGCAAATAATTTATTTTCTGATTCTTTTGATATCAAATGCTGCTGAGAGCCCCGGAAAGAGGTTAATAAGCAGGAAGTGATATCAGCTATATTTGCTGTCCTGTAGCTGTAAGTGAATACTGCTTCAGCGCATTTTTCAGATTTAACCTTTAAATATTCATTTGAAATTAATTCAGTAATATTGCTTTCAAAATTATCAGGATAATTTATAAGAAAAATCCTGTAATTATAAAAATAGAAGGTAAAGCTTTTAACTTCTTCATCGGTAGGAAAACTTTTATATTCAGATATAAATTTTAATACTTCAACATCATAGTCTGCACTACTCACCCCCTTAACCAACAGGATCCGGAACCAGGTATGGCCGGGGTTGTTGAAAATATTTTTAATGCCTACTTCAAGAATCTTTTCTTCAATCTTTTTTTGAGTGATTAGACTTCTGATAAACAATTGTTCCAGCATATCCTGGATTCTGCCGGAATCTTTCTGGTGCCTGTAGAGGTCTGCTTCAGTCTTCTTTTCAGCATTTATTTCCTGAACAAGTCGAAGCAGCACAGCTTTCAGCTGTTTTTTTTCAATCGGTTTCAGCAGATATTCTGATGCACCGCTTTTTAATACTCTGGCTGCATAATTAAAATCAGGATACCCGCTCATAATAATGATCTTCGATGTAATTTTCTTTTTCCTCATCTCTTCGATCATCTGCATACCGTCCATATCCGGCATCCTGATATCGGTTATTACTATATCAGGTTTTTCATCTATTATTCTTTCAAGGCCGCTGACTCCATCATTTTCCACAAAGCAGATTTCCAGCTCCAGGGAGTTCCAATCGATTAATTTTTGTATAAGTCTGCAGACCCAAATCTCATCATCAATTATCGCGACCCTCAACATTAAACCGCTCCCTAACTTTATATGAGAGGATTATAACATGAGTAAAAAATTACAGTTAACTTTTTTCCCGAAATAATAATTGAAGATAAATCCGGTTTTCGTCCTGACAGACTTTCCCTGAATACAGCCTATTTTCGAAACACGCTGATCACCAAAAATACAGGCAATAAAACCACCGGCGAAAAAGCATTGTACAAATCCGTAAGAATTTTACCATACTTCACTTTCCTGAATCTTATTCGATCCCAGAGGTTACCAAGTGCGATGCCGTTTACATTACCGAACATTATCATCTTAACTGTAGCAAGAATTCCAATTGCCTTTTCTTCCCCGTACTGCTTTTTCACCTGATTAAAGGTCTCAGCTTCATAGTTTCCGCCGGTATCCGCGTAATGCTGGGCAAAAAGTAGAGCGGTTGTCTCTTCACTATCAAAATCACCGAAGGTACCCTCAAGAAGCGGTTTAAGTTCAGCTGAGCTTACCCCTTCTTTCAGCAATACCTGTGTATGAAAATAGGAGCAGACTCTGCAGCCGTTTACCCAGGTGACTGCAAGCATAATATCCGATCGGAATTTCTTTGAAATGAGCTTCAGCTGCTTTTTATGCTTAACAGCCATACCGGCCATATCAAAAAGAATCCTGTTGAACTGGGCAGGTGAAAAATATCTGGGTTCATCAATAGGCATTCGGTTCTCCATATATGCATTATAATATATTCAAAAATAACCGATATATTGATTTTAAACAAGCTCTATTTACCGGGGATAAAAATATTCAGTCCAAACCTCTTATACCCCATCATACTCCTAAAATTATCCAACCCTGTTGACCGTACAATTTCTATAGCTTATTTTTATAGTATGAATAACCCCGATATCAGCAGACTGGTTAACCCAAAATGTATAGCCGTAATAGGTGCATCCGAAGCCGAGGGCAAGGCTGGTGCGATAATAATGAAGAATCTGCTTAGAAGCAGTGCCCGGCTTTATCCGGTAAACCCGAAATACGAGACTGTGTTTCATATTCCTACCTACAAATCGGTTGACGACCTGCCGTGCAGCCCCGATGTAGCTGTGGTCACAGTAGCGGCAGCCCTTGCTGTGGAATCAGCTGAGCAGTGCGCCAAAAAGGGAACTGCATTCGTGATCATTGTTGCCGGAGGATTCGGTGAAACAGGTTCCGATGGTAAACAGCACGAGCTCAGACTCAAGCAGATAGCGGAAGAATATAACACAAGAATACTCGGCCCGAACTCCCTGGGCATTTTCATACCGGACATGGACCTCGACACCATCTTTGTTGAACACGGTGATAAGGCCCTGGCCGCCGGAGGCAGTATAGCCTTTATTTCGCAAAGCGGCTCTGTAGGAGTTGAATCCCTGGGGCTTGCAAGCAACACAGGGTACGGAATGAAGGCCTTTATAGGTACTGGAAACAAGACGGATCTCAGCGAAATGGATTTTATGCCATGGTTCGCTGAAGATCCTGAAACAAACTGTATTGCACTATATCTTGAAAGCATTGAAGGCGGCAGGAATTTCCTGAATACAGCTGAAGATATTACAATGGATAAACCGGTGGTTGTCCTGAAGGCCGGAAGAACTGCAGCCGGAGCAGCTGCGGCCGGGTCCCATACAGGACGTCTGGCAGGTTCAGACAGCGTAATAAACGGAGCCCTCAAACAGTATGGAATCCAGCGGGCAATGGATGATGAGGAACTATGCGACAGCTCGAAGGTTCTTTCAATGCTGAACCATGCAGAAGGCAACCGTGTAGCTGTTGTTACTTCCGCCGGAGGCTTCGGAGTAATGTGCACAGACTATATAGACACCGCAGGAACCAGGGCGGATCTTAAGATGGCAAAGCTGGCGCCGGAAACCGTCGAACGCATAAAGCAGAAAACCTTCCCGTTTGCTTCCTGTGCAAATCCGATAGATTTCACTGCCAGCGCCGACAACGGAATGTATGTTGAAACTCTGAACGCCCTCCTTGATGACGAGGGGGTCGATATAATAATCTGTATTGCCCTATTTTCTCCCCCCTCAATATCAGATGACCTGATTGAAATGATCGCTGAAGTAGTGAGAAAAGCAAGCAAACCAATCCTTGTTTTCAGCGAGTTCGGACCTTTTACAGAAAAGAACCTCCTTGATTTCTACAGACATGGTGTAGCCGGCTTTTCATCGATAAGCAGGGTTGTAAGAGCGGCAAGATTTCTTGTTGAAAGAGGAAATATTTTAAAACAGATAAAAGACTGCAGTGATGACTGCATTGATGACGGATGTCTATCGGAAAATGAAATGAAAGAGGTATTTGACAGCTGGAAAACTTCACTGAAGATCCCGGGAAAAGCCGATGAGTTTGAAGCAAAACAGCTACTTAAAAAAGCGGGACTTCCTGTTCCGGCGGATTTTTTGCTTAAACCTGAGATTCCGGTTGAATCAATTCCTTTATCATCCTTCCCGGCGGCAGTAAAACTCTGCTCCGCCGAAGTGATACACAAAACTGATGCCGGAGGAGTTGTTTTAAATGTAATGCAGCCCGAGATTGAATCAGTAATTGGCGAGCTGAGAAATAAATTTCGCGGCGAAAACTTTCTTATCACTCCAATGATCAAATATACCACCCCGGAAGTCATTCTAGGCTCGCTCAATGATGCGACCTTCGGCCCGGCAGTTATGGCAGGTGCAGGCGGTATATTAACCGAACTTTACCGCGACACATCCTTCAGGCTGGCTCCCTGCGGAAAACTGACAGCAGAAAGTATGCTTGACGAACTTGAAATAGCCCCGGTCCTTTCCGGATACCGGGGAAGTGAAATGGATAAATCAGCACTGTCTTCTATAATCAGCAGAATGTCTGTTCTGGCTTCGGTTGTAGCAGAAGACGGAGGGCATATTGATATCAACCCTATAGTTTGGACAAAGCAGGGCTGGCTGGTGCTGGATGCTAAGGTAGTTACTGCAAATTAAGCAGCTTCAGAGCATTCCTGAAAAAAATCATCTCAAGCTCTTCGTTACTGAATCCGCTGTTCTCAAGTTCTTCCAAGAATCGTTTAGCTGTAAGCAGAGGAAAATCTGTACCGAAGAGTATTTTCTCGACACCGACAGTTTCTGCGGCAAGCTTCCATACAGACGGTTTAAAAAGGTACGGTGATGCCGCACTGTCATACCATACGTTTTTAAGTACATCACCGACTTCCTTTTTAAGTGAACTGAAAAAGAAAAGCCCCCCGCCCCAATGAGCAAGGACAATACGGTTATCGGGATACTCACGGACAAAATCATAGATGCCCTTGATAGACATGGGCGCCTTGCCGTCATAGACATGACCTACAGGCTCATTCACATGCATCATCACAGGGCGGTCGAAATCCCGGCAGACCTTCATCACCGGCTCCATGGCCTCAATATATTCCCGATCAAGATCCCTGTCGTACAGTCCGATTTCACCTATCCCGGAAGCCCCGGACTCCAGACAGCGTGCAGCTTCAGAGGCCGCACCAGTACTGAAGGGATAGACACAGCAGAAGCCGTAAAAACTTCCCGGATATTTTTTAACAGATTCAATAATAGTATCGTTATGAAGCCGCAGTGTCTTTTCATTCCTCCAGGCGAATCCCAGAATTACCGAAGAGCTGACCCCGTACTTATCCATCATTGCCAGATTATCTTCCGGTCCTGACAACTTTGCCTCCGGATCAGAATACAGGAGGCTGAAATCCGGTTCAGTCCCGACATAGGGAATCCTGTCTGAAATAACATCCGCAGGCTGAATATGAGTATGAAAATCTATGATTCTTCCGTTATATTTCATTGATAGTGAATTACCAGGCCAGGCGGGATACAGGAGGATATGCCTTACGGACTGCCTTTGAAAGAACATATCCGCCGACAAGCCCCACACCGCTCTGCAGAAGGTTCATCGGAGCTTCAACAGCCGCTGCTTCAAAGCCGACCATAAAACCGCCGCCCAGCAGATACAGTCCGGCCATTATAATCATTCCTGACAGACCTCCAAGAACAACCCCTAAAACTTCTTTCTTCACTGCTCTGAAAATAAGAGCAGCCGCCAGCCCCTGGAGTCCATGGGCAACAAAAGTCAGGGGAGCCCACTGCGCATAACCCGAAACTATATCGGCAATAGCGGGACCAAGGCCTCCAGATATCAGGGCTGTAAAGGGGCCGAAAGTAAAGGCTGTGAACATTACGGCTACATCACCAAGGTTTATATACCCCCGTGTCGGCGCTACAGGAACCCGGACTATATAGGTAAATACCATGGTAACAGCTGTCATTACCGCAACCGCGGCTATTCTGCCGGATGTAAATCCGCTCTTTTGTGTTTCATCATTCATGCAGGAATATTAAACAATGACAAGAATGATGACAAGAGCCGCAATAAAAAGAACTGTTATTAGTATCTGTCCGGAAGACTTATTCAGCAGTGGAAGTTCCCGGTAACTTGTTCGACCGGCATTCATACCAAAGCCCTTTGAATCAAGAGCCATCGAAAGTGAGGGGATGCTCTTTACAGCCTGAATAAGTACTGATGTAAGAACTGGAAACAGGTTTCTCAGCCTGTGCATAAATCCTAAAAAGCTTTTCTCTTTTTCAGAAGAACTTAGTCCTGCCCTTCGCAGTTTATGGGCATCGTTGATATTGGAATGAATCCTGAACATATACGGAATAAAACGCAGTGAAATTTCCGTGGTAAGCGCAGCCTTATGCGGCAGACCGAAAAATCTGAGTGCAAGTATAAAATCCATAGTTCTGGTAGAACTGAAGAAAACATAGAAAACTGTTGTGATTCCGGAAAACCTGAGCAGCAGAGAGACCGCAAGCATCATTCCGTCGACTGTCAGGACAGCTGCATTACCGACAGTAATGACAGCCTCGCCCGTCCGGTGAAAGGCAGGTGTAAGAACAGCGGTAAGAATCAGGATAGGAAAAATCAACTTAAGCGGGTGAAATGAGTTTCTAAAGCCGGCTGTGATTACCGAAATCAGAAAAATCAGCAGAAAAAATCCACCCTGAATGAGAACATTTTTCTCTGCGAAGAAAAAAGCAATCGATACAAGAGTCAGCAGCAGTTTCAGTCTTGGATCAAAGCGGTGCAGAAGGCTTTCCCAATCCAGATAATTATCGGCTATCATTTCTCACCGCCGCTTTCGCTGAACCATTCAGAAATCACTGATAATTCAGGTTTTACAAATTCACAGGATATTCTTCCCTTATCCATACAGATTACCCTGTTACATGTATCCGGAATTACTTCTATATTATGGGTAATCAGGATTATACCGCTGCATTCTTTTTTAAGAAGCTCAAGGAGACTTGTAAACTCCCGGAATGAAAGCCCGGTGTCAGCTTCATCAAGAATAAAAACCCGCCGCTTCAGCAGATAATACACAGCAGCCTGAAGGCGTTTACGGGCGCTGAAGCTCATCATCGCCGGAGGAGTATCCATAGCAGGCAGCTTGAACAGAGCGGCTGCCTCATTAACCTTCTCATGGATTATCGCGGATGAAAAACCGGCTTCTCTGAGTCCCCACGAAAGTTCCTGCTCAACCGTTGGCAGAAAAATCTGGTAATCAGGATTCTGAAACATATACGCTACACAACGGTTCAGAAGTCCGGAATCGGCAGGTTGAGCATCAATTTTTATTGCCCCCTGCCCCGGCTCAAGCAGCCCGCAGAGAACTCTGGCAAGGGTACTCTTTCCGCAGCCGTTTCTGCCGGCCAGCGCAAGAACCTCACCTTCACTGAGGTGTAAATCTATCTCAGAAACAGCAAAGTCTGCATTAGGATATTGATAGCTGATATCTGAAGTTTCGATTACAGGCCGACTCAGACTTTCTGCAGAATCTGCTGGATCTTTGTCAGATAATATCCTTTCCTGAATGTCTGTCTTATATAGAAGATCATTATCCTGAAGCAGCTTCTTCAGCTCAGACGAAGCAGGAAGCCGGTGCTTTACCGAAATCCGGCGGTCCTTCAGGATATACAGCGAATCAGCGTATTCATCGAATGTTTCAAGAAACTTGGAAGTAAAAAGTATAACTGCAGCTCCTGAATCACGCAGGCTTTTCATTATAAGGTGCCGCGTAGGTTTATCAAGCTCCTCGATAGTCTCGTCAAGAATCCAGAGCCCTGGACTCACAGCAAACAGCCCGGCCAGCCCAAGTTTTTTCTTCTCTCCGCCGGAGAGCGCAGAAGTGGAAACCTGCTCATAACCGGCAAGCCCGGCAGATTCGAGAGCCTTTGTCACGGCAGTCTGCATCAGTCTCTTCTCTACTCCCAGAGATTCCAGAGGAAAGGCTGTTTCTGCGCCGCAGACTGTTGTAATAATCTGTTTCTCTGGATCCTGAAAAACAATTCCCCGCTCGCCGACAAGCTTTGCCGGAGGAGTATTAAGAACATTAGTATCACCAAGAAAAACCTGTCCGGACAATCTGCCGCCTGTATGAAGAGGGATAAGACCTGCGGAAATACCGGCCAGTGTTGATTTTCCTGATTCAGGACCTCCTGCAATTACACAAATTTCTCCCGGCTTAATCTCAAATGAAACATCTTCAAGAACATCTCTGCCTTTTAACCCTGGATAATCGGGATATTTAAAAAATATTTGCGTAACATCAAGAATTTTCCGCATGAGTGTGATTATATTTATAAAACATTACAATGTGAACCGCTAAAGCAGAGTATTAGAACGGACTTACTACTCCTAATAATTTCATAGTACTAATTACTGATTTTATCTCAAATTACCATTTTTCCCGGATATCACAGTCATTGCGTGATAGCTTCAGAAAGATTAATTAAATCCATTGATGGGAGGAAAAAATGGTATACAACGCAGAATTCAGTCAATTTATAAAATGTACTCCCGAAGAAAAAAAAGCATCAGTATTTCTGTTGAAGGAAATCCTCAACCAGTCCAAGAAGGCCAGAACGGACGGGCTTCTTGCTTTAAGTCAGGATTCCGAAGGCATAAACAATCTCTTTTTACGGGAATGCATCAACCTTCTCGGAAAGGGCTACGAATATACGGTTATTGAAAGAATCCTTGATATAAGGCTTGCAGTAAGAGGCGGCTCAGGTGCAAAGCTTCTTGAGATGACGATGATTAAGGAAGGAATTCTTTCAATCATGCGCGGAGATCCGCAAAGTCTTACAGAGGAAGTCCTGCTTTCTTTTCTGGGCGAGGATGAGTTCGAACTTTATAAAACAGGCAGAAACACTGATTATCAGGCCTATGTAAAGGAACTTTGTACTGCTGATAAGGCAGCACGCACTCCATCAGGTCAGTGGCTTCTTGATGCTGAAGACTATGAAATTTCCTTCCTTCTCAAGGCTATTGACTGGGAATCTCTTATTATACTTCTTGCGGAAGAAACAGACGCTGTACTCTGTAAGGTTTATACAAATTTAAGCAATGAAGCGGGCAAGCTTTTCAATGAACGGCTTACATCATCAGGAAGTATGAAAGAACCGCAGATGAAAAATGCGGAACTGAAATTTACTGCAATAACATCAAAAATCAAGGCTGGAAAATCGGCATCGCCGGTTTAATTTCCACTTCGTATTGATTCTAAATATTTTCTCTGATAAGCTCATCAGTTATGGTAAAGGATGATAAAACACCTCTTATAGTACAAAGTGACAGTTCACTGATGCTGGATGTGCATCATCCTTTTGCCGATGAGGCACGTACTGATATTGCCGCTTTTGCCGAACTTGAAAAGTCACCTGAACATATTCATACATTCAGAATATCACCACTGTCTCTGTGGAATGCAGCGTCCGCCGGAATTTCAGCAGACAACATTCTTGAAAGACTTTCAAAGTGGTCGAAATTTGATGTTCCTGAAAATGTCAGTTTTACTATCAGACAGACTGTGGACAGGTTCGGACAGCTCGTACTGAAAGAAACCGAGAATCCTGATTTCCTCTTCCTTGAAGCAGAGAACAGCTATATAGTGGCAGAACTTGAAGCAAGAAAGGGCCTGGCAAAATATCTGATTAGAGAGGGTGACGGCTTTCTCGTAAAACTGGTTGACCGCGGGACAGTCAAGGTCGAACTTATCAAGCTGGGATGGCCGGTAAAAGATACTGCACCGCTTAAAGACGGTAAGCCGCTTGATTTCAGTCTCCGTGAGATTTCAGCATCCGGCAGCAGCTTCAATACACGGGACTATCAGGACAATGCAGCGAACGCCTTTCACGGCGGCGGAGAAAGAGGCTACGGATTCGGTACGGTAGTACTTCCCTGCGGCTCGGGAAAAACCATAGTCGGTATAAAGACCATGGATCTGTGCAGAACAAACACACTTATAATTACCACCAATGTTGCGGCTGTCCATCAGTGGATGAGAGAACTGCTGGACAAAACCTCACTTACAGCCGATGAAATCGGCGAATATACAGGCGCCAAAAAAGAAATAAAACCGGTTACAATTGCGACATACCAGATTCTGACCTGGCGCCCTGATAAGGAAAGTGATTTTCCCCATTTCAGAATATTCTCTGAAGGCGGATGGGGCCTGATCATATATGACGAGGTTCATCTTCTGCCGGCACCTGTATTCAGGGTAACCGCAGAAATACAGGCAATGAGGCGTCTCGGGCTTACAGCTACCCTGCTTCGTGAAGACGGAAGAGAATCCGACGTATTCTCACTCATCGGCCCGAAGCGCTTTGACGTACCATGGAAGGAGCTTGAAGCAAAGGGCTGGATAGCCGAAGCAAGCTGCTGCGAGATCAGGGTGGATATGCCTGAAAGGATGATGATTGAATATGCAGCATCCGACAAACGGCAGAAGTTCAGAATAGCCAGTGAAAATCCGCGTAAGATTCAGATTACAACCCAGCTTATCGACAACCATCCGGAAGACGCGGTTATTGTCATCGGCCAGTATCTGGATCAGCTCCATCTTCTTGCAAAGAAACTCAAGGCTCCCCTCATTACAGGAAAGACACCGAACAGCGAACGTGAGGTAATCTACCAGAAATTCCGTGAAGGAGAGGAACGTGTCATCGTGGTTTCAAAGGTTGCCAACTTTGCAATAGATCTGCCTGACGCCTCGGTAGCCATTCAGGTTTCGGGAACCTTCGGTTCACGGCAGGAGGAAGCCCAGCGCCTTGGAAGAATTCTCAGGCCGAAGGAAAGAAATTCGTATTTCTATTCGATTGTTTCCAACTACACTACCGAGGAAACATTTTCGGCAAACAGACAGAAATTCCTCACTGAGCAGGGGTATAAATATTCAATAGAAATATGGGATGATATAGTTGATTGACGAATGGAAGAATAACATGCTTACCCTTCCCGATTCCGTTTTCTTTGAACTGATGCGGAATTATCTGGGTGATTTGAAAACTCCTTTCAATAAGCATGACCTCCTCCGTTCTCTTGAAAATATGCTTAACAGACCATCGGTCAGGGAAAATCTTTTTAAGCTGATTGATGATGAAGACAGAAAAATTCTAACCGCAATCGAACTTCTTTCTCCTGTCTCAATAGATGAGTTAAGCAGTTTTTTCGGCAAAAACTACAGCTTTATAGAACTTCATAACCGGGTGGCAAATCTGCAGGAGCGGCTGCTTGTAGAAGTTGATTACAGGGACCAAAAGCAGCACAGTTCACGGAAACTCAGCCTTAATATACTGTTAAAAAAGGAACTTAAAGAAAGAGTACTTGATACATCCCTTTTGTTCCCGAATGAGCCCGGCCACGATATTAAAACAGAACTGAGGTGGTTCAATACCAGACTTATCACAGCTTTTCTTTCCTTTGTCTCGGATAATCCGCTTATCAGCCGCCTTGACGGTAATGCAAGAAAAAAAATAGTAGAAAAATTTGAAGATACCTTTGATGCGGCAATTAAACAAAGCGGGCTTTCGTCAGAAGATTTAATCATCAGCCTGTACAGTACTATTAAAACCTGCGGCTTTTTAAAGGAAGAATCCGGATATCAAAGACTTAATATAATCGCAGTAAAAGATTTTGCCAGGATGCCTCCGGAAAAACAGCAGCTTTTTCTATCAGCCGCAGCGGTTTTTCATGCCCCCGGGTCAGGAGCTTTAAAGGATACTGAAGCCCTGCAGGGTGAGCTTACAGCAGCAGCGGAACTTAACTCTTCGTTTTTCAGTATGCTTGAACCCGGACAGCTGTATAAGAAAAATATCCTTGAAGGTATTATGTTCAGCTGCCGGAAAATATTCGGCAGGACAAACCCGCTGCCTTCAGTTAAAGTCTCTTCCGCGGTAAAATCGCTTATAACCTTCGGGTTCATCAGTCATTGCGGCAGCAGATACTGTATAAATGAACCGGCCTCTTTTCCCAAAGAAACGGTACTCAGAGTTGAGCCTAATTTTGAGATTTCTGTTCCGCCGGGAATTACAATGGAGGCTGAACTTACAGCAGCCTTATGTTCAAGACTGATCCGATATGATCTGGTGAGCACATATATTCTTGAGAAGACAAGCTTTGCCTCTTTCAGAAATGCTGACTTCACTTCGGAAGAGCTAATCTCGGATCTTGAAAAATATTCAGGAAGACCTCTTCCTCAGAACCTTTCATTTACACTTTCGACCTGGGAAAAAGAGTACAGAAGCATGGATCTCAACTACGGTGTAGTTCTGACTGTATCTAAAGAAAGACTTCCGCTTATTGAGCATTCACCGAACCTGAAGGAATTCTTTCTTTCTGTTCCGGCTCCGGGCGTTTTTATCCTGGATCCGGATAGGGAAAATGAATGGCGGCGGGCTTTTGTAAATGCAGGATTTGAAATGCTGCCTGATGTCAGAATACACAGTCAGGGAAACAAAACTGCATCCGCTTCAATACCCGGATTCAGCAGAATCAGAGAGTCATCCGGATTCAAGGCCTACAAAACTGAACACTGTGATGATGCCGCGGCTGTAATTGAAGAACAGATGAAAAATCTTGCCGCCAGGAAAATGGCACCCGCCCAGAAACAGAATCTTGAAGCACGTATTCAGAAAAAGCTTATTCTGGATCAATCACAGCTTACAACTTCAACAAGGCCCGAAGAAAAAGGCGAAGCCGGCGCCCTGGATCACAGAGGGAAACTGAGACTTGTAGAACGGGCGCTTGAGCTTGACAACCTGCTTGAGGTTTCAACGCCGAAAGAATTTGAAATTGAGAAAAAGCTGATTAAACCTTTAAGACTTACAAAACTGGAACAGACCGATACATCCAAACCTGTAGTCAATATACTGACAGGACTTGAACTGCCTGCAGAAAAAGAAACAGAAATTCCGGTTAACCGAATCAGTTTTCTGAAAATGCTTAAAAGCTCACTCTTTACTCCCTGATTTAATCCTGCAGACCAAACACAGAAGGAGGAAGGCTTTCTCCGGTAAAAAGCCTGAACTGCTCAAGCCCCTGAGAAGCAAGCATTGACGAACCATTCATGATATGAACCCCCGCGGCCTCAGCCATCTGAAGGAATTTAGTCTTTTCAGGAATGTAGATTATATCGTAGGCTATTCCGTTGGAATCAAAATTATATTCGGCCACCGGTGATGAACCGACATCAGGACTCATGCCCACACTCGTAGTCTGAACTACCAGAAATGAGTCAGTGTATTTTCCTGCATTTTTAATTTCATCATAACCGGTACCGAATTCGGAAGCGAGACTCCTGGCCTTGTCTACACTGCGGTTTACTATCGTAATATCCATCCCCTTACGGAACAGAGCATAAACAACAGATCTCGAAGCACCGCCGGCGCCGAGGACCAGAGCAGTTTTTCCTTTCAGTTCTGTACCATTCAGCGGATAAAGAAAGCCGTGCCAATCGGTATTATATCCAGCCCAGCCGTGTGAATCTTGATCGTATACAACCGTATTACAGGCTCCGATCCGCTCAACTGAATCATCGATTACATTGAGAACAGGGATGACCGCCTGCTTATGTGGCACCGTCACCGAAAGCCCCCTGACTCCGCAGAGCTCCGGACCTTTTTCAAGAAACAGCCCGGGATTATCTGTCTGAAAAGGGACATATACAGCATCAATACCCGAATGTTCATATCCGCCGTTATGAAGAAAGGGTGACTTGCTGTGCATCACAGGGTTTCCGATTATTCCATAAACAGAGGTAGTTTGAGATATATTTCTAAACCTGTATATATCTTTCAGCTGTTCCGGTGTAAGCTGCCAGTGAGCAGAACAACTGTCTTCTGAAAATGCTTTCATATACAGACCGCCGAATTTTCCGGAAAGAAGATTCACCGGCACACCGTAATCGCCGAGAGCTTCAAAAACATAATCAAGGCAGGAAAGCCCTGCTGCCGCCTCAAAGAGCTGCAGCTGTTCTTTAGTATTCTTCGGGCTGACAACCGCCCTGACGGCAAACCTGCCGTTTTCCGACAGGGCTGTGATTCTGTCTGAAAAATCCTTACTATACGGTCCGTCGGCATAAAAAGTTTTTATTACCGCAATTCCGAAGCCCTCCGCAAGGCTGATAAGAAGATCTGAATATTCAGGCGGCAGATCAACATCTACACTTATATAACTGCAGTATCCAAAAAGCTTTCGGCTTAATTCAACATCATCAGACAGTGCTTTTACTATCTCTGTCTCAGAGACAGAGCCGCCGCTGAAGGATAAAATTAATCCCTTTACTGCAGAAAGCCGATCAAGCTTATCCGGCTCTTCTGTATTGAGACAACCCGCATTAATATCTGCAAGATCTATTGTATCTTTATATTCTTCAGTTATTTTAAGATTTGAAGTCAGTGTGCTTTCACCGCAATTCAGACAAATAAGCGCCATATCAATAGTCACTCCTGTAGAGGTATAGTTCAGCTAAAGCATTGCCGTCAAAAACAAGCCTTGTCCGGACTGGAAATCCCGCCCATGGCAGATTATAAAACATTGATTCATCCTGAATTTTCCAGGGTCTCCCGAGTATGGATATTACCTCAAGACGCTGCATTCCGATATACAGTCCGCCTGAGCTTCCAGGAAACTCAGGACTGAATCTGATCTGAACAGTTTTCCCCGAATCAAACCAGTAGGAAGTGCCGTCATTGCAGACAACCACCCGATCGGCGATGCTGCCCAGTTCACTTCCGCTGAAAATGTGGAAAGAGCCTGCAAGCTGTGAAATAACCTCGCCCTCCGGCATTTTAAGAACGCCAACCCACTCATTGGATGATTCTACATGCTGTGAGAAAACAGCCGCTCCGGTAAAAAATAAAAGCAGGGCAAAAAATACCGTGAGCATACTCGGCGGACTTATTCGTTTTATCACTGAAGCAGCCCCTCTATCCGCTGAAGTTCCGCGGCGATATCGGGATCATCCGGAAGAATTGCCGCCGCCTGCTTGATATAGCGGTAGCCCTTCCTGACATCCCCCATCTCTACATAGAGATCAGCTATCTCAACAAGGGCATCAGTATTCTGAAGATCCTCAAAAAGTGCAGCACGAAGGGACTGCAGCTTTTCATCTTCATTATCAAGCGTCAGACTCTGCAGGTAAAGTAGTTCGCTTTTATTTGCAGAATCAGTAACAGCCGGAAGCGCCGTTTCAAGGATACGCTCTGCCTGGAGTCTTCTGTTGAGAGAAAGGAGGCTGCGGATATACATAATTGAAGCATCAATATCAGCAGGATACTCACTGTAAAGCTGCTGGGAAATATTCAGGGCTTTTTCAGTATTCCCTCCCTTGTACCAGGCATTCCAGGCGGCCCGGCCGGAGCGAACATCCATCTTCTGTGCTTCAAGCTGTTCGGCATATCCGAAGGCGGCATCCCAGTCCCGTGATTTAACCGCGTCATCGATGAGAACAATCAGACTCTCGGTATCTGCAGCTTCATCGGTCCCTCCGAGAAGTTCCCGTGCCTCATCCTTTCGGCCGGCCAGAATAAGCGCTGTGCCGTAACCTGCTTTAAGCTCCTTACTGTCGGGATATTTTTTAAGCCCCTCCTGCAGGGTGTTTATCGCCGACTGCAGAGCACCCTGGGCTTTTTCAACTTCTGATTTAACTGTATAGAATTCAGCCGGTGTGTAGCGCATACGCTGAAGGACTTCGATCAGACGGAGAGCCTGCTGGGTATTCTTCTGCTTCTGGAAAATCTCGGCCCTCAGAAGGAGTATCTCGGGATTGTCCGGAAGCAGGCGAAGCACATCGGATGAAAAATCAAGGGCTCCTGTGTAATCTCCGATTGAAAACCTGGTCTCGGCAGCGGTTTTAAGAATAACAGCTGAATACGGGTACTGCGCCGTCAGCATATCCATCAAATCTGCGGCGAGATCCTCCCTGCCGGTAGCCATATACACCCTTGCAGTTCCCAGCTCAGCAGGATAACAGCTGGGGTCCATTTCGAGCGCCCTGCTGTATGACAGAATTGCCTCATCATAAAGATTGTTGCGTTCAGAAATATATCCGCTGAGAAAAACCGGCAGGACAGACCTTGAGTTCATCGATATTGCCTGCTCCAGGTTGTCCGAACTTAGGATTTCAACGGTTTTATCCTGGGAGAACAGAACAGTTACAGGAGAAATGAGAACACTGAAAAAAGAAATTTTATCATTCTGAACTTCGGGATACCTGCCGTTTTTTACCGACTCAAAAATACCGGGGTAGATACTGCCGGCCGGTGCATCAGGAGCTGTCTGCTCCGAAGAAACAATAGGATATACCAGTTCCATCAGCCGTGCGGCAATGTAGTAGTACTCCCGGCCTGCCTCAGACCGCCCTGCATCACTCTCTGAGAGCATCTGCATTGCGGCCCGAAGGGTATCCGGTGAAGCTATACCGATATTACGTCGGCAGGTTTCGAGTATATCAAGCTCTTCACTCTGTACGCTTAATTCACTGCTTTCATGAACATCAGCCTGCGATGTGCATGTAAATAAAAACGGAAGCACTGTGCACAGAGCAAATATTGAGACTATTAGTTTTGTTCTGACGGAATGAGTCCTTAACGACCGTTCCCTACACAGTGTTCTTTCCCTTTCTAACACATGTTGTCGATGATAGCCTGCCCGAAGTCGGAAGTTGAGACCTCTGTAGCATTGTCCATCAGTCTGGCAAAATCATATGTTACTATTTTCTTAGAAATTGCAGCTGTGATTCCCTTCTCTATCAGATCCGCAGCTTCCGTCCAGCCAAGGTATTCCAGCATCATTGCTCCGGAAAGAATGACAGAACTGGGATTTACCTTGTTCAGGCCGGCGTATTTGGGAGCAGTGCCATGGGTTGCTTCAAATATAGCTGCACCGGTGGTGTAGTTGATATTCGCACCCGGGGCAATACCGATTCCCCCTACCTGAGCTGCAAGAGCATCAGAGATGTAATCACCGTTTAAATTCATAGTAGCTACAACATCATATTCGGCAGGTCTGGTCAAAATCTGCTGTAGAAAAGCGTCCGCAATAACATCTTTGATAAGAATGGTGCCCTCCGGCGGGTTTCCGCCGCATTCATCCCAGCTGACGACCTTTCCGGGGAATTCCTTCTTTGCAAGTTCATATCCCCATTCCCTGAATGCACCCTCAGTAAACTTCATTATGTTGCCCTTATGAACGAGGGTAACCGACTTCCGGTTATGCTTGATTGCGTATTCAATTGCAGCACGTACAAGACGATCAGTACCTGATTTACTCATAGGTTTAATTCCAAGTCCTGAATCAGGCTTGATTTCCCAGCCCATGATATCTTTGAGAGCCTTTATCAGTTCCGCAGTCTTCGGATCACCGGCCTTAAGTTCATATCCTGCATAAACATCCTCGGTATTCTCTCTGAATACAACCATGTCTATCGCATCCGGATTCTTTACCGGGCCGGGGATACCCGGATAATGCTTTACAGGTCTCTGACATACGTATAGATCAAGCCTCTGCCTCAGAGCAACATTGAGACTGCGGATTCCGCCGCCTACCGGTGTTGTAAGAGGTCCTTTTATACCGACAAGGTATTCCTTGAAAGCGGCTTCAGTCTCTTCCGGCAGCCAGCTTCCAACAGAATCAAAAGCCTTCTGCCCGGCAAGGATTTCTTTCCAGACAATTTTTTTATTATCACCATAGGCGGTTTTAACTGCTGCGTCGAAAACTTTTACTGCGGCAGCCCAGATATCAGGCCCAATCCCGTCACCCTCAATGTAGGGAATTACCGGGGAATCGGGAACCTGAAGTTTCCCGTCTTTCATGGATATTTTCTGTTCCATAATTGAAATACTCCTCTGTAGTACGTTAAGCCTGATTTTATCAGATCACATGGCCCCTTTCAATAAGCAGGTGATTGTGATAGAATCTCAATCTGATATGCGCAGGATAATATTTACTTCAATCGCGGCAATACTGATTCTGCTCTCATTCACAGGTTGCAGAAACCCGAAAGACTGGGTGTATTCAAGATTCTTTGATCCGGTAAACTACTACATCGATGGAACTTCCGAAGAAAAAAAGCAGCTTAGAATCCTCTTTGAGGGTGTGAAGGAAAACGAGGGCGAATACGAGAGTGCTCTTGCTCTTATTCAGCAGATCATAAAACTTCTGCATCAGGCTGATAAGGCCGAAAAGCTGAACCTTTTTCTTACCGCATACGTGGAAAATCATCCTGACAATCCATTTAATGCTTACTACCTGCTTATAGTAGCTGAAAACTATTACAACAACGGGGCCTATCCCTTTGCGACTCATTACTACGAACGGATTCTGAAAAACTATCCCGACCTTCTGGTTCAGGGAAGATCAGTTCATTACATATGCCTCAAGAACCTCATTCAGATGATAGAAGAACCCGCAGTCAGGGTTAACTACTACAAGGAGCTGATTGCAAGATTCAGCGAGCCCGATGAGCTTTATACTGATCTGGAACTGATCGATAAGGGACCGGTTTATTACTACATGGGCAAAACATATGAGGAACTTGGAGAGTGGGCCCTTGCCGTGCAGGCATACCGTAATTTCCTGCTTTACCCGGACAGTAAAATCCCCGGAGAACCCCAGGCTCACACAGAGATAGCGGATATGATAGCCTTTTACGATTACCGCGACAAAGGCTGGATAATGGACAGCCTTGAAGATCTTACAAAGTATGTTCAGTGGGCTATATGGGGCAGAAACCCATCAAGACTTAACAGATACATGGCAAAGGTTAACTTCTTTACGCAGGCCTGGGAAGAGGATAGTAATGAGAATACAATCGACGATATCGAAGGATTTTATTCGGATATCGGTATTTTCATGACTTCCAGATTACGATGCGCCTCTGAGCTGAACTCTGACTCAAACCTTCAGGAAGCCTACCTTGAAACATGGGGATGGTCATTCCGTATACCTACCTGGTATTTATACTTCAGGAAAATATCATTTCCTGCCGATCCTGAAATAAACGGAAAATGGGAATGGGCCGGGATCTACCTAGGTGAAAAGCCCTTCTCCGGGAACAGGGATGAATAAAGTTTTTTTTTTATAATTTTCAGCATACTCGCCGTTACGGCATTTTCTTCTGAAATCAAGATTACAGGATTTCATGATATAGGAGGACCGGATCTTTATTCCATTACTCCGCCGGCAGATCCCCTTATTGATTATTACATAAGCGAATATCTCACCGAACACGGCCGCAAAACCGTAGTGAGCATTCTCAAAAGATCAGAGCCCTATGCCGGCTTCATCTACGATCTTCTGCTTGAAAGGGAGATGCCGCCAGAGATTATGTACCTGCCGGCAATCGAATCAGGCTTCAAACCATGGGCTGTTTCAAGATCCGGAGCCTCCGGGCTCTGGCAGTTTATGATGAACAGCATTTCACCCTATGATATAGACGTTAATGAATGGCAGGATGATCGCCGGGATTTCTGGAAGGCTACAGAGGCGGCATTATCCAAGCTTCAGTACAATTACAGCAAACTGGGCGACTGGTTCCTGGCCATTGCCGCCTATAACTGCGGGCTGGGAAGAGTCCAGCGTGCTGTTGCAGCTTCCGGCAGTACCGATTATATCGAACTCTATGAGCAGGGGCTTATACCCAAAGAGACAAGAAATTATGTGCCGAAGTTTCTGGCATTTATCCATATCGCTACACATCGCGGCCGTTACGGATTCTACACGGAAAAAGATGAGGCTTCGCTTTCGGGTTACTGGAAAAGAATAGAACTTAAACAGGCCGTTGATCTCGATATGCTGGCAAAGGAATCGGGGGTACCGCTTTCAGTACTTGAACAGGGAAATGCCGAACTTCGCTACGGAATTACTCCTCCGGCCGGTTCCGGGTATTATCTGAAGGTTCCATACGAATTCACCGATAATATAGTAAATGTGCTTGAAAACGATGATGAGAAGCTGCTTCGTTTCTACATTCATGTAATTCAGAGCGGCGACACATTCTATGCGCTTTCAAAACATTTCGGGATACCTGTGTCTATGATTCAGAGCTATAATCCGGGTGCAAATCCGCAGACACTCAGAAGCGGTCAGAATATAATCATTCCGGTTATAAACGACACAGGCCCCTACCGGATAGAAAGCGGGGAAACCGAATCCTGGGCCCAAACCGTTCCATACACGGTTATCTCAGGCGATACACTGTGGAGTATAGCTATGAAACACGATACCAGCGCTGAAACCCTTGCTGCAAACAACGGCATTCCAGCTGACGGAATCATTAAAGCCGGTACTGTCATTCAGGTACCTGGAGGAAACCAGCAGTGATACAGTCACGAACTTTCAGATATATTTTACTCTGCATTTTATTTTTTACAGCTGCTTTTTCAGCATCCGGCCAGGATCAAATTACCAGTGATATTGATATCAGCTGGACTACCGGAATCATCCGGATTACAGCAGAAGCACCTATTACCGGAAAATCAGGCAATATAACATCCGAAAGGTTCAGAATCTCGGAAATAATCGACCGCAAGCTTTCAGGTATTGCCACCGATGCACTTCACGGAATGTACCTTGATTCACTTTACAGCGTCGGCGAATGGCTTCAGATGGATCATGACAGGCTAAGCCGTTTTGAAGATCTCAATTTTTCAATGACCAGAATCTCAAGCAACATGAGCATGGATCTAAGTACTATAAAAAACGTATACGAGTACAATATCTACAAGGATATAATTCCGCTTCTCCTGGATATACAGGGAAGAAGAACCCCCACGCCTCAGGAACTTAACTACGAACCGTCCGCAGTTTTTTCAGGAATCATCATTTATGCCTATGATACCCTGCCCTTCTACGGTGAAGGAGAAACAAAGGGAGAACTTCAGCCGGCGCTCTTTCCGGTTATTTATAATCAGGATATGGAAATTGTTGCTTCCGCAGATATGGCTGATCCCGAATACCTTGAAAGGTGGGGATTCGTGATGTACTCGGAAACAACAGATGAATCTGATTTTGAAAACAGAATAGGACAGTACCCCTACCGTACTACAGCTGTTCAGATATTCGGAAATAATCATACCGACATGATCATCAGGGATGAATCCGCCCGTAAAATTCTTTACAGCGGACTTAACAGCAGACTCATCAAAGAGGGCCGTATTCTCATTATCTGCAGAATGTAGTCAGCCATAAACACTTGCGTAAACAGTAAATAAAGTACAAAATAGCGTTACAACACGCAAACGGAGGCTTTAATGCTAGACCCCAAACGCCGACTCCGGCTTTTTTCTATTATTGTTATACTTTCAACACTTCACTCCTGCGGCTCAGGCTCCATCGGCTATGGTGTTGTTTATATGGATGATGATAAAAACAAACTGGAAGCCGGATCTGTACTGCCTGTTACCGAAGAATCTGAAATCAGAGACGAATATACCCTTGAAACCGCTGACAGCAGTAAAGCCGCAGTCAGCAGATGGAAAGTAAATTTTTTTGAAAAAGAAAGCGATGCCCAGGCCTTCGCTTCAGAATATGCAGAGTACAAAGACATTTATGCTGAAACCATGAAAAACGGACTATCAATCAGACAGGAACCTGATATTCAGTCCGAACGCGTATACAAACTTCGTGAACAGCAGCTTTTAAAAATCATCAGCAGAGAGCCTTCACCTGAAACCATTGCGGGATCGGAGGGATACTGGTATACAGTACTTACAGAAGACGGAACAACCGGCTACTGCTTTGATCTGAATCTTAGACTTTTTAATATCAAGACTCAGAGCACCGAGGATTCAGACAGCGTAAAAGATCCTATGCTCGATATCTTTCTGTCAAAGGTATACCGTCCTGACTTTTTTCTTGATATGATAAGAAAAAATACCATCGACCTTTCCAGATTCAGGACAACCACAGGAATTTTTTCATTTCCTGAAGAAAAACGGATTGAACTTGTAACCGAAGATTTTTCAACAGAGTTCAATTATTCCAGGATAACGAGGAACAACAGCGGAAGGTTTATCTTTGAGGGAACATCGCTGCAGATTGAGGTGCGCTCTGAAGACAGGATTGCAGCATATTACACACATAATAACCGTGAATATGCCGAGGCAATGATATACATAGATAACATCGAAGAAAGAATTGACTCGGAAATTGAAAGAAGAGAACTTTTATACCAGGCACTTGCAGACCTCGGAACCGTTTCAAGCTCCGCATACGGAAGAATCACCTTTGAAGAAGATGAAGCATTTACCTGGACCGACTTCGGAAGACTTGTACCCAATGCAATACCCGATAAATCCGGAAATACAGGCATAATACTGCTCAACTACTTCCCCGGATCGGCTATTGCTTCAGATTACGACGGTGTAATTTCATTTTCATTTGACGGGATTCCAGCCGGCGGACTGGTCAACTTTCTCTTTGAGCTTTCAGACCTTGGAATCAAGCTTGTATATGTACCGCCTGCAGATATTGACAGGAATATTGTAGAGAGGGAAAGCAGTTCACCGCTTGTCATTTTTATGTCCGGAGCCGGTGAATAGATAAAAGATGGCACATGTTCAACTAACTGATATAACTCTTAATTTCGGGGAAAGAAGAATCCTCGACGGCATAAACCTTAATCTATCGGATAAAAGCAGGACTGCCCTCTCCGGCGGAAACGGAAGCGGCAAGTCCACCCTGATGAAAATTATTGCCGGAATTTCAGCCGCGGACAGCGGTGATATTATAAAGGATAAAAAATCAAGGGTTGCCTATCTTCCTCAGTCCGGAATTGTAATGTCAGGCAGACCCTTGATCGAGGAAGCAGAAACCGCCTTTGAATACATATCACCTGTAATCTCTGAAAAAGAAGATATAGAGCACAGACTCAGCGGAGTAAACGCCGATTCGCCTGAAACCGCCGGACTGCTTGAAAGGCTTCATGAGCTACAGGAGAGCATAGAAAGAAGCGGATACTACTCACGGAAAGAGTCGGCATCAGCTATTTTGACCGGTCTGGGGTTCTCGGTTTCAGACTTCGGCCGGAATACTGACGAGTTTTCAGGCGGATGGCAGATGAGAATAGCGCTTGCAAGACTGCTGCTTTCCACTCCCGATGTAATACTGCTCGACGAACCTACAAACTACCTTGATCTTGAGGCAAGAAACTGGCTGGAAAGCTACCTCAACTCATTTCAGGGCGGCTTCCTCATCGTCTCGCACGACAGATTTTTTCTTGACGCCACTGTCAATGAGGTAGCCGAGCTGTTTACCGGCAAACTGAAGATCTACAAGGGTAATTACAGCTCTTATGAAAAGAAGCGTGAGATAGAAATTGAACTTCTGATTAAACAGTTCAACAGGCAGCAGGAAGAAATTGCAAAGCTTGAAGAGTTTATAAACCGGTTCCGCTACAATGCCTCAAAGGCAAATATGGTCCAGAGCCGGATCAAACAGCTCGATAAAATTGAGCGCATTCAGATCCCCGAAAGCATGAAGAAGATACACTTTAAGTTTCCACAGCCGCCCCACTCCGGCAGACAGGTTCTTCGGATAGAAGGGCTTAACAAGGCTTACGGAGATTTGAAAGTAATTAACAACCTGGAACTTCAGCTTGAGGCCGGTGAGAAACTGGTAATTGCCGGACGCAACGGAGCGGGTAAATCTACACTGATGCGCATAATTGCCGGGGTGGACAGCGATTACAGCGGAGTAATCAATTACGGCAGCGGAGTAGCACCTGGATATTTTTCCCAGGACATTGAATCTGCAATCGACACTAGCAGAACAGTCCTTGAAGAAGCGGAAGCTGATGCTCCGACCCACCTGATACCGGAAATACGCGGAATGCTGGGAGCCTTCCTGTTCAGGGGTGATGATATTTACAAATCCGCATCAGTACTCAGCGGAGGAGAGAAAAACAGGCTTTCACTTCTGAAACTGCTTCTGCATCCGGCGAATCTGCTCATTCTTGACGAACCGACAAACCATCTCGACCTGCAGTCAAAACAGGTTCTGCTTGATGCTCTCAACTCATATACAGGCACCCTGGTATTTGTTTCGCATGACAGGTATTTCATTGAAAATCTGGCAACAAAGGTTCTTGAACTGGAGGACGGTCAGCACCGGATGTTTCCCGGCGACTATAAGTACTACCTCTGGCGAAAAGAAAACGAACTGGAAGAGGCTGCCGCCCAATATGAGGAATCCGGACAATCAGCCCAGATCAGCGAGGCAAAACTCGATCACCAGGAAGAAAAGCGCCTGAAAAACCTAAGACGCAAGTATGAGCGGGAAGAAGAGCAGCTGATGCTTGAGATGGAAGAGATTGAGGCTCAGATTGCCGGGTTAAACGGACAGCTGCAGAAGGAAGAAGTTTACTCCGATCCGCAGAAAGCTAAATCAGTTCAGGACTCCATTGAGCAGAAGGAAGAAGAACTGGCATCTAAGCTTGAGCGCTGGGATGAACTTGAACAACTGAAGCTGGAGCTGGGATAAATCCTTACTCAGATATACAGAAAGCATATCTGAGTTGAGTTTTGATTAAGAAGATTATTTCACAGCCGCAATTACCTCAACCTCAACCTTTACACTCTTAGGAAGCTGTTTTACAGCCACACAGCGTCGCGCCGGGAGCCTTATCTGTTGATTTTTTTTCATACATAATCCCCGTTCACGTATATTTATCAAACTGATTATATTCAAAGAAACATCTGATTATTTTAAGTTTTTTCTGTATAATACAGCTAACTTATTAACTCAAGGCAGTAGCAGATGCAGGTATTCCTACATATTTTAACTCATAACATTGTACCTATTTTCATACTTATTACAGTTGGATTTATACTCGGTAAAAATTTCAAACTTGATATGAAAACACTAGCAAAAATGCATCTTTATGCATTCATGCCGATCTTTACTTTTGCGGTTATTTATACCAACGATCTATCCGGAAGCATCTCCAGTGTTCTGATATATTCCTTGCTGTTTCTCAGCCTGATGTATCTTGCAGCTTTCCTGATAGCAACTATTCGGAAATACGAAATGAAAAAAAAATATGCCTTTGTAAGTGCATGTTTTTTCTATAATTCTGGAAATATTGGGATACCGCTGATTTTACTCGTATTCGATGGTACACCCTATGTTCAGGATGCACTTATTGTTCAAATCACAATAATGCTCATTCAGTCCATGGCTATTAATACAATAGGGTTCTATAACGCAGGAAGACATACGATGCATTGGAAGGATTCTCTGCTCAATCTTCTAAAGCTTCCGGCAATCTATGCAATTATTCTTGCTCTGCTTCTGAAAAACTTTGATTTCAGACTTGAAACAACTTTCGTCTGGCCTGCATTCGAATATATTAAGGATGCAATGATTGGATTCATCCTGGTAACACTCGGCGTTCAGCTTGCATCAACAGAGGTAACCAAAATTGACAGCACCGCCGTTCTGGCTGTTGCAGTAAAGCTTATCGGAGCACCGGTTCTATCGTATATCCTTATCAGGATTATGAACCTTGAAGGAGCACTGGCACAGACCCTGTTCATTTCCGGAGGGCTTCCAACCGCTGTAAATACTGTTATAATAGCCGTTGAACAGAAAGGTGAAGCGGAATTCGCGGCTAAAACCGTTATGTACTCCACCCTGGCATGTGTTTTTACACTTATTTTTGTTATTTATATGGCCAGAATCCTGTTTCCGCTGAACTAAGGGGGATTTATTTGAAGACATTTGTATCATGGAATGTTAATGGAATACGGGCAATCGAAAAGAAAGGCCTTTTCGACTGGATAGCAGAGAAGGATGCAGACTTTGTATGCCTCCAGGAAACAAAAGCCCAGCCTGAACAGCTGGATGATAAATTCATGTCGCCTGCAGGCTACCGTTCATGGTTTGCTTCAGCCGAGAAAAAAGGCTACAGCGGGGTTGTCACTTACGCAAAAGAAGAGCCGATTTCAGTCGAGACGCTTGGTATCGATGAATTTGATGCCGAAGGAAGGAGCATCATTCTCGAATACACCGATTTCAAACTTATCAACTGCTACTTTCCCAACAGCCAGGATGCCGGAAAACGGCTGGACTATAAGCTCCGCTTCAACAATGCAGTACTCGAGTACTGCAATAAAACCGTTGAAGAGGGAAAAAACATAATACTCTGCGGCGACTACAATGTAGCCCATAAGCCGATAGACCTGGCAAACCCGAAACAGAATGAAAAAAACCCCGGCTACCTGCCTGAAGAGCGGGAATGGATGGACTCCTTCATCGCCGCCGGTTATACCGATACATTCAGAAAGTTCTGTGACGAACCGGAGAAATACTCATGGTGGTCCTATAGAATCAAAGCACGCGAAAGAAACGTGGGGTGGAGAATCGACTATTTCTGCGTAAACAACAGCTTTTCGGACAGGCTTAAAAGCGCTGCAATCCTCGACTCTGTGATGGGCTCTGATCACTGTCCGGTTGAAATCGTAACAGATTAAACCCGGAGGCAAATTGAAAATAACTCAGAAAAACCTGGGAGCATTTATCAGCTTCCTGGTGCTTTTTATAATAATAGGCACACTCGTGTGGGAAATACTTGAACTGCTGCTTTCATACACCGGATTCGATATTCACCTGGCTGTCGGTCCAGTCGGATTCGACATCAGAGTTCTATCGGTATATATAATGCTCAACCCCGGAAGCCCTGCAGGAGCCGCGGCCGGCTACCTTCTTTTTAAAAGGATATAAACCGTACATATGGAAAAATTAATACTGGCATCAGCCTCTCCGCGCAGGATCGAACTGCTGAAACAGATGGGACTGACCTTCACAACCGCCCCGCAGGATGCGGACGAAACATTTACCGGAAAATCTGCAGCGGAAGAGGCCGTAATAATTGCCGCGCGAAAAGTTGATTCTTACATCCGCAGCAGCAGCTTCTCGTCTGAGCAGTGGATACTCGGCGCAGATACCTTCGTTGTCCTCGGCGACCGCTTTATAGGCAAACCCGTAAACAGAGCCGGGGCTGAAGAGATGCTTCAGAGTCTTCAGGGACAGACTCATACCGTTATTACCGGCCTTGCTCTGAAAGCTCCCTCAAAAGAAATTCAGACCGAAATCTGTGAAACTGAAGTTACATTCAGCCCGATGAGCGAGGCTGAAATAGACTGGTATCTTGATCAGAATGAGTGGCAGGGAGTGGCCGCTTCATACCGCATTCAGGAGAAGGGAGCATGCTTTATTGCTTCTGTGAAAGGATCTTACTCGAATGTCATGGGGTTGCCTATTAATACTTTTTATGGCATGCTCATTGCAAATAATTTTAACTTCCACCCGTAATGGGTGAGAAAAAGAGAAGGAGACAGATATTTATCTGTCTGACAGATTTCGATCTGTCAATTCAATGGAGGAAATCTTGGCAGTAGTAACAATGAAAAACCTGCTGGAGTCAGGTGTTCACTTCGGACATCAGACTAAACGCTGGGACCCGAGAATGAAGAAGTTCATCTTCGCAGAAAGAAACGGGATCCACATTATCGATCTTCAGAAAACCATCACATCTATCAAGGAAGCTTATGAAGTTGTCCGCGGTCTGGTTCATGAAGGACAGACAGTTCTTTTTGTAGGAACTAAAAAACAGGCACAGGTAGCAATACAGCGCGAAGCTGAAAGATGCGGAATGTACTATGTAAACAACCGCTGGCTCGGTGGTATGCTCACCAACTTTGCCACAATCAAAAAATCAATTCTCAGACTCAAAAAAATTGAGAAAATGGAAGTTGACGGTACTTTCGAAAGCCTCACAAAAAAAGAGGTAGCCAAACTCAACAGAGAAAAAGCTAAACTTGAAAAGAACCTCGGCGGAATCAAAGAGATGAAAGACCTTCCAGGTGTTCTCTTTGTTATCGATACCCGCAAGGAAGCTATAGCAGTTGCTGAAGCAAAAAGAATGGGTATTCCGGTAATAGCAATCGTAGATACAAACTGTGATCCTACAGATATTGACTTCCCTATTCCCGGTAATGATGATGCTATCAGAGCAATAACTCTTTTTACTCAGATAATTGCAAATGCAGTAGTAGAAGCAGACAACGAAATCGGACTTGAAGTAATTGAAACTCTCCAGGATGATGATGAAGAGGCTCCTGCTGCAGACAACACTCCCGAAGCTTCAAATGAATCAGACGATGACAGCTCTGACGATGAAGCAGCCGGCGAAGACGAATAATAATAGACAGGAGTACTCAAATGGCAGATATTAAACCAGCTGACGTTAAAAAACTCCGGGACAAAACCGGTGCCGGAATGATGGACTGTAAAAAAGCGCTTGTAGATGCAGGCGGAGACTTCGCAAAAGCTGAAAAGCTCCTCAAAGAACAGGGACTTGCAGCTGCTGCAAAGAGAAGCGACCGTGCTACAAACGAAGGAAGAGTTTTCACAAAAATTGCAGACGGAAAAGCAGGAGCTCTTGAGCTTTCATGCGAAACCGACTTTGTTGCAAGAAATGAAAACTTTGTTAATTCAGGTAATGAACTTCTCGATGCAATCGTTGCTGATAACCTCAGCGAAATCACACCTGAACTTGATGAAAAAGTTAAACTCGTTATCAGCAAAATCAAGGAAAATATCTCAATCAAGAGATTCAAGGTTCTTGATGTCGCAGAAAACGATGTTTGTGTAGATTATATTCACGGAGAAGGCGGAATCGGAGTTCTCGTTAAGATTTCAGCTGATTCCAAAGAAGCTGCAGAAAATCCGAAGGTAAAGGAATTTGCTTTCGACTGTGCCCTGCACATTGCAGCATACAGCCCGATGTTCCTCTCAAGAGAGACTGTCGGTGCCGATTACCTTAAAGAGCAGGAAGAGATCTTCACAAAGCAGGCTGAAAACCTTGATAAACCTGCAAATGTTCTTCAGGGTATTGTAAAGGGTAAGATCAACAAGCTCTACTCACAGATCTGTCTGCTTGATCAGCCCTTCGTTAAGGATGACAAAAACAGTGTTGAGAAAGTAATGAATGCACTTGCCAAAGAAATCGGCAGCAAGCTTACTCTTGTTGATTTTGTTTATTTCAGAGTCGGCGAAGAAGAATAGAAATTTAAAGCATCCCCGTTAATGCGGGGATGTCCTTTTTTTATTTACAAAGGGAGATAATCATGAAAGAGACAATTTCAAGTGCTGAAAGCAGAATGAAAAAATCAATAGCTGCTTTAGAAGATGAGTTTAAAACTATCAGAACGGGAAGAGCTTCTGCAGCCCTTTTTGATCAGGTTAAGGTTGAAGCTTACGGCACCCCTACCCCCTTAAGTCAGGTTGCCACTGTTTCAGTTCCCGAAGCAAGACTCGTTGTAATTCAGCCCTGGGATAAAGGTCTTTTATCAGAGATTGAAAGAGCAATTCAGAAATCCGAACTTTCAGTTAACCCCAGCAATGACGGAAAGGTTATCAGAATAAGCATTCCGCCGCTGACTGAAGACCGAAGAAAAGAATTCGTAAAAATTGCAAAAAATATGGCTGAACAGAGCCGTGTAGCAATAAGAAATATCAGACGTGATGCCAATGATACACTCAAAAAGAAGCAGAAAGGCAGTGAAATCACTGAAGATGATGAAAAGAAGGGAGCCGATGAAATCCAGAAGCTTACTGACAGTTTCATCAAAGATATTAATGAAATCCTTGATAAAAAAGAAAAGGAAATAATGGAAATTTAATAACCAATGGAAAATTTCCCCATAGATAAAGAAAATATTCCCGTTCACATCGGTATAATTATGGATGGGAACGGGCGTTGGGCAAAGCAGCAGGGTAAAAAACGTACTGTAGGACACAGTGAAGGCCTGGTCTCTGCCAAACGCATCGTCAAAGCCGCTTCAGATCTGGGCGTAAAATACGTAACACTTTACACATTCTCAACTGAAAACTGGAAACGCGCCGAAGAAGAGGTCTCTTTTCTGATGAGGCTGATTAGTAAACACCTGAAAAAAGAGATGGATTTCTATATTCAGAACGGAATCAGGGTTGTTCACACCGGGGATCTTGCAGGACTCCCGGATTATCTTCAGAATGAAATAATGTCGGTAGTAAACGAAACTGCCGCATTTGAACATACAACAGTCAACCTGGCAATCAATTACGGCGGAAGAGATGAAATAATCAGAGCCGTAAGAAAATGGTGCGACAGTCATCCTGAAAAATGTGCCGATGAAGGCACTATGCTGAACGAAGAAACTTTAGTAGAATACATGGATCAGCCGTCAATTCCTGATCCTGATTTAATAATAAGGTCAGCCGGAGAAAAACGGCTGAGTAACTTTCTCGTCTGGCAGTGTGCTTATTCAGAGCTGTATTTCAGCGAAAAATTATGGCCGGACTGGGAAGCTGATGACCTTTATGATGCAATAAAAAGTTATCAGCACAGGCATAGAAAATACGGTGCTTAAAATGAATAATCTGGTTAAAAGGCTATTACTTGGTGTTATAGCAGTTCCGCTGCTCATTGTGATTATAGTATTTCTTCCTTTCTATAATCATCTTATTATGAACATATTAATATGTGCTCTCACGGTAATCGGAGCCTTTGAAACAAGGAATATGTTTGCCCGCAAGGGTGTAAAGCAGAATAAATCAGTAATTCTGGTGACGGCTCTGGCATTTCCTATTTTCAGGATGATATCCCTTACAGGACTCTACCCTGCTCACAGTGTAGCCCCTGTTTTTACAGTGTTCCTTAGCGCCGTCATAGCTGCAGAAGCTTTCAGAAAAAAGGAAGAGCATATTTCCACCGTCATGGAAAGGATGCCCGCCTATCTTTTCAGTCTGTTTTACCCTGGCTTTTTTATGGCCTATATAATCATGCTGAATATTTTCCCGAACTCATCGGTTCTTATACTCATCTTTCTCACAATGGTATTTGCAAATGATACCTTTGCTTACTTCCTGGGAATGGCATTCGGAAAAAACAACCGCGGGGTATTCGCAGTAAGCCCAAACAAGAGCATTGCCGGTCTTTTCGGCGGTGTTGCAGGATCTGCTGCTGCAGGAGCTGTTTATTTCCAGTTCTACCCTGAAATATTCAGCAATAAACTCATTTTTGCCGTACTTACCGGAGTAGCAATGGCAGCAACTTCTGTAGTGGGAGATCTAATCGAGTCTGCAATGAAAAGATCCGTAAAGGAAAAAGATTCAGGAACTATCATGCAGGGCCGCGGAGGTGTACTTGATTCTATTGATTCAATACTCTTCAGTGCTCCGTTATTTTTCTATATAATTCTACGTCTAAATCTTGCTTAAAGGTAAAAATATCTCATGAACAGAAAAAAACTGATAATACTTGGCTGCACCGGCTCAATTGGACGGACCGCTGCCACAGTACTTAAACGTAATCCGGATAAATTTTCAGTGGTGGCCGTTTCCGCCCACAAAAGTGAAAACGGACTTCTTGAATGGGCTTCAACATATAACGTTAAAAACATGTGCCTCTCCGGCCGGACTCCTCATTCTGCAGATATCAAATACGCGGGCCCAGAGGGCCTTATCGAGATGATCAATGACTGTGAAGCAGATATTGTACTTAACGGTATTGCCGGAGCGGCTGGTCTTTCCTCCTCAATCGCAGCCCTTAATTCAGGCAAGGATCTTGCTCTGGCCAATAAAGAAACCGTCGTTATGACAGGTAAACTGATAATGGATTTCGCCAAAGAAAAAGGGCGCAACATCCTGCCGGTTGATTCCGAGCATTCCGCTATCTGGCAGCTTCTGAAAGGCCGGAGAAACGAGGAGATTTCAGAAATCATTCTTACTGCTTCCGGAGGTGCCTTCAGGGACAGAACTGTCGAGGAACTGAAAAATGTAACTGTTGAATCGGCACTTGCACATCCCACATGGAATATGGGACCCAAAATTACCATAGACAGTGCAACCATGGCCAACAAAGGACTTGAAGTAATTGAAGCGCGTTTCCTGTTTGACATACCGAGTGAAAAAATCAAGATTGTAATTCACCCCAAGAGTTATGTTCACTCTTTTATTAAAACCATCGACGGCTGTCTGTATCCGCAGATAAGCAGACCTGATATGGCTATACCAATCCAGAACGCTCTTTCATGGCCGGAGATTCTTCCCGCCGACTTTGCAGAACTTAACCTGCTTAATGCTACATTTGAATTTTCCCTGCTTGACAGCGATAAATATCCCATGGTGCCAATGGCGTATGAGACACTTAAAAAGAAAGGCGCCTACCCGCTTGTTTACAATGCAGCAAACGAGATGGCTGTGCAGTCTTTTATTGACGGAAAAACAGGCTTTCTTCAGATAGCAGACATTACCAAAAAGGCTCTGAATCATAACTGGCCGTCCAGGCTTGAGTCTTTTGATCATGTTTTCGAACTTGATACAGAAGCCAGAAAGCTGACTTCAAAAATTATTGAGAAAATCAGGCTGAAATAATGGTTTTAAATATACTAATAGGCGTTATCGGACTTGGGATTGTAGTTACTGTTCATGAGTTCGGCCATTTTGTTCTTGCAAAACTTACCGGAATAGAGGTGGAAGCCTTTGCTCTCGGGTGGGGTAAACCCTTTTACAGACACAAATTCAAAAAAACTGAGTTCCGTTTATGTGTTTTTCCAGTAGGCGGCTACTGTAAAATGAAGGGCGAAGAAATGTTTCAGAAAGCCCTTGAGACCGGCAGGGAAACCATCCCGGACGATGAGGGCTCTTTATTTGCAGCCCATCCTTTTAAGAGGATACTCACCTACCTTGCCGGACCTGGTTTTAACCTTATTTTTTCAATTCTTGTGCTCTCAATCATATGGCTGGCCGGATTCACTACATATACCTTTGACAACAAGGTTATACTTCTTTCTGATTATTCTAATGAAGCACGAGAGTATCCGGCAGATACGGCAGGAATTCAGACCGGCGATCGTATAATAGAGATTAACGGAAAAAAAACCTCCAGCTTTTATGATTTCCAGAACATAATAGGACAGAATCCTGAGAAGGCACTTGATATAACTCTTCTTAGAGACGGAGCAGAAATTCAAACCGTACTTATCCCCGAACTCGACAAACAGTCAGGGGCCGGATATGCCGGAATTTCTGCATGGATCGATCCTGTCATAGAAAATGTAATCCCCGATTCAGCAGCAGCAATAGCAGGCCTGCAGGCGGGAGATATAATCCTTACCGCGGCCGGAGAAAAGATTGAAAATCAAGTTGAGCTGTCATATCTGATAAATCAGAATCCTTCAGGCCTGCAAATTGAATATGAACATGATGGCAGCATCAAATCCGTAAAAATAATTCCTATCCCCGATGAAACCGGAAGACTGCTGATTGGAGTAGGCTTTGCCGGTATTGAAATAAAATCACCGAAACTCAATATTTTCCAGGCTTTTGCAAGAGGCACAGAAGAAACCTTTTCAACATTTATCCTGAGTATTAAAAGCATAAGTTTGTTTTTTAAAGGGATCAATGTCGGTCAGGCGGTAGCAGGACCGGTTAAACTGACCTATTACATGGGTGAAGCTGCATCTTCCGGTTTCCGTGAAAGCATAGGAGAAGGTTTTACAAGCTTCTTCAGATTTCTGTCACTCATCAGTATAGCTCTTGGTTTTATGAACCTGCTGCCCATTCCGGTAATAGACGGAGGCATGATTGTTTTCAATATTGCTGAAATGATAATCGGAAGACCGCCGAAAACTAAATCTCTGTACAGGTATCAAATGATTGGATCTTTCCTTATACTTCTGTTACTATTACTTGCAGTTTTCAGCGACGTGAACTTTCTTTTCGGTTAGTTGACGCAGGGGTTCTTTATGATAAATATACCATGTCATTGCGGTAAAAATATTGAGACCGAATTTTCTTCTGAAATAGATCTCTCGGCATCCAAGCAGGTTTATCAGGACATCCTTGAAGGCACCTTTATGAGCTTCGAATGTCCATCGTGCGGAAATGTAATCAGAACTGAGCTGAAGACTGTTCTTAAAGATCCCGATTCCGGACTTAATCTGCTTTTTCTACCTGAACTTGAAAGAATTAATTTCGTTACCGGTAAAATCGATTCGGAAGCAAATTCCGTAGCAATCGGATATCCGGAACTCGTAGAAAAGATCCTTATTTCAGGAGAGGGCCTTGATGAAAGAGCAGTTGAAATAATTAAATTCAGACTTCTGCTAAAGGCACCGTCTACCGGAATAAATATTGTCTTTAAATCAATCGAAAACAACAACCTGATTTTTCATGTCCTGGGACTTAAGGAAAATGAAACAGGAATAACTAAAATCCCCCGTAATGTACATGATGATATCGTTCAGAATATCGCTTCCCTTTCTGAAGATGAAGATGTCAGGATGATTATTGAGGGGCCCTATATCTCCGTGTCAAAAATATCCCTGGAGGATTAATTTAATGAGAAAACTTTATTACGCTGTACTTATATTATTCATACTTCCAATTCTTTGCATCTCTGCAGAAGATTCCAGATTTCTCATTAACAGCGGACATTCCGGAACTGTATCAGATACTGATTTTTCTGCTGACGGCAAACTTATCTTTTCAGGGGGGGATGACGGAACTGTAAGAGTCTGGAATTCATCAAATGCACAGCTTCTTTACAGGCTGCAGATATCACATCTTCCTATCCGGAGGATATCAGCCTCAACATCAAAACCCTACATTGCGTCCATCGAAAGTGACGGGATCAATTCTGTAAACTTATCGGTGTGGAACTGGGAAACCGGAGAAAGGCTTTTTCGTCAGAGACTGAATGAGATTCCCCTGTTTCTGAAATTTTCTCCACAGGGAAACTTCATTGTATACGGCAGAACAGAATGGGAAAGCCTGGTTTTCCTTGATGCCGAGACAGGGAGGCAGCTGCCCTACCTCACTGAAGGCTTCGGTATTGTTTCCTCGGTTTTTATTTCTGACAGTGAAAAAACGATACTTACATACAGTCCCTCAGGAAACCTTCAGTACTGGGATCTCAGCACTTCAACAATGAAGCAGAAAGTTCAGACTGTAACCAACCTTGAAGACATTTCCTTCTCTGCCAGCGCCAGATATATGACTGCCTACGACGGCAGAAACCTGGTCTTAGTCGATCTTATCACAGGCAGGAAAATTTCATCGGTTTCAGCTGATAAATATATCTGCTCTTCTATAGATTCAAAATCCGATAAACTCGTATATTTCAGAGATTCAGAAACTGATATTATAATGAATGTTTCAGACTTTTCCGGTCAGAGAATAGATCAGCCTGAATCCTACACCCTCAGGAACAGAACCAATCCCGCTTCCGTTATCTCAGTTAAGGGCACTGTATACACCTCATATGAGAACGGAAATATATGCAGAAACCCTATAAACAGTGCTGATGTAAGTGAATTTGCAGCAAACAAGCTTCTTAAGATCAGCGGATTTTCAGTTAGCGGAGAAACGATGGCAATATCGGCTCCCGGAAGACTGTTGAGGATATCATCAGACTTTTTCATTAAGAATCAGAGCAGCTCAATCAACCCTGAAGTAGGTTCCAAGGTATATTCTCTTGAGAAAGACAGTTCCTTCGGCCTCAGCAGCATGGGTGACGGAGATTACCTCCTCTGGACTAGTGAGAGCTCAAAAGCCGGACGGCTGGTTCTTTTCAATTCTGAAGACGGTCCGGTTCGGTTAATTTCCCAGCTCAGCGCACCGCTTGTATCGGCAGAATATACCAACGGAAAGATCCTCACGCTTGATAAAACAGGTGAATGCAGAGTTATCGATCCGGATACTGGTGAAACCGAGTTTAAATATACAGCTTTCGGCCTGCGTGCCGTTGAGTTTATTGAAGATAATAATATTATTGCCGGAAGAAGCAGCACATCTACCCTTACTACACCGCTCCTTCATATTAACACAAAAACCGGAGAAACAGTCCCGGTTGAAGATTCAAGTCTCCTTGTCTTCGATCTTGATTATGATGATATTTCAAAGAAACTGTACACTCTGGGTTTTGAAGAACGCAATGGAGTTATTAAAACAGTACTGAAAGAATATACTGGAAGAAATCATGATAAGGCAGATACCATCATTGCCTTTCCTGGTGAGGATATCGGGGCAACATTTGCATCCGACCCTCACAGTTCAAAGATTTTTACAACTCTGGGATTCAGCGGAGTCAAACTTCTTTACTGGGGCGGTTTCACTAAACTTGACAATATCTCCGGTATTCCCCGGGATATCAGACTCTTCGGCAACATACTTATTTCCCTGAATCAGGACAATTCCTTTACAATATGGAATCCGTCGAATGGAAACCGTATCATGGACCTGTTCATATTTGACGACCTGAGCTGGGCAGCTTCTCTTACTGACAATAAGTATTATGCCTCCGAGGGCGCGGAAAAATACATAAGTATATACGACGGAACGAGTACAAAAACTCTTAATAAGGCAAAATTCAGATTAAAAAACTGAATTTTAATCATTACAAGTTAAGTTTACAATAGATCGCTTTAAAATATTTATACTCCGTGATATCATTTTGTATAGATACCCGGAGGCTTTTTCATGAAAATCGTCCAATCTCTGTTCCTGATCGCGGGTTTAGTACTGTTGTTACCGCAATCCGGACATGCCCAGGTCGGGAATAACGTTGATATTAATCAGAAATACAAATACCCATTAGCATTCGGACTGGACTATAAATCATTCAGTCCGGTTGTTCAGATGGGAACAGATTACGGAGACAGTTATCTTTTTAATGATTTCAGTTTCTCAGCATTTTATCCGCTTCCGGCATTCCCTACAATACAGCCCTTCGGCAAAGTTGGTTTTGGAATCTTCGGTTACGGGGATGATATACTTTCAAATGAAGACCGTTTTGACAGCAGGCAGCTGTATATTGAAGCAGGAGCAGCCTACCGTAATATGCTTTCGAAACAGCTTGAAATCGGTGCTGATATCAGTACCGGAATAGTACAGGTCTATTATAATACTGATCCAAGCGGAGAGGGTTCTGAGAACGTGGGTCAGAAAAACTTTATCACAGAAGCCGGAATAAGAGTCGGTTTTAATCTTTCGTATAATATAAATATCAATTTCAATCCAATGCTAAGATATACTCTAAGCTTGAATAATACCCTTGATTCATTCGACGGCTTTACTTACGGACTTGGGATCAGCGGGTCCTACCGGCTTGGTGAAGATCCTGATGCCCCGCAGGCGGAAATCAGGAGCCTTAGAATTGACAAACTTGAGTTTCCAGCTGTGTTTGCGCCAATGCAGAGCTACTATGCAAAAAACCCGCTAACATCTGTAACAATCGAAAATATTGAAAAACAGAAAGTAACAAATCTCTCTGTGGCCTTTTTTCAGGCCGGTTTTATGGACAGCCCCACTCTTGCAGCAGAAGTAGAGGAACTCAAACCTTCAGATTCTGTCACAGTTGATATACCTGCTATATTTAATACACAGATCTTTTCAACCGAAGGAATTACACCGCTTACCGGAGAAATTCAGATTTCATACAGTTATAACGGCCGGCCGGCCAAGCAGTCATTTCCGGTATCCTATGATTTATATGACAAAGAATCCCTTACCTGGGATGACGACAACAAAGTTGGAGCTTTCATAACACCTGCAGACAGTGCGCTGCGTAACTATTCAAGTTTTGTACGTCAAACCTGTAAGGATTATACGATTGACGGTTTTTCTCAGGAACTCCAGACTGCAATGCAGCTGTATTATGCCCTTGAAGAACTTGGTGTCCTCTATCAAAAAGACCCTACCTCCCCCTTTGAATCCGCACAGGGAAACCCTATGATTGTAGACGCAATCAGTCTGCCCAGAAACACTCTCACAAGGGCAACAGGAGACTGTGACGACCTTACAGTGCTGTTCTGCAGTCTTCTTGAATCTGTCGGTATTGAAACAGGTTTTATAACCGTTCCGGGGCATATATATGCAGCGTTTAAAACCTCCGTTCCATCAAAGAATTACAACCTGCTCCACCCGGATAAGAATATGACAATTAATATTGACGGAGAACTCTGGGTTCCAGTTGAAATTACACTTATCGGTGAAACCGATTTTCTCTCTGCCTGGAGAACAGGAATTGAGGAATTCACTGCATACGATGATGATCCATCTAAACGCCAGCTGTATATCTCCAGAAAATCACAGGAAGTTTACAGACCGGTAGTTCTTACTGAAAAAGATCTGGGACTGCAGTACGGCGACAGAACAAAGATAGTAAGTGATTTCAGCGGAAATCTTGATAAAATTGTGAACCTGATTATAGAAGACTTTGAAAACGACGCAATCGCACGGGGAAGTAAGGGCAGTTATAATAAACTGGGCATTACCTGCGCCATGATGGGGCAATACAGCAAGGCTGAACAGGCTTTTAATTCAGCCCTTTCGCTTGATCGAAACTACCTTTCGCCCAGAATTAACCTCGGTAACGTATACTACATGAAGGGTGAATATCAGAACGCCCTGAGACTGCTTCATGGAGCCGAAAAAACTGTTATTGAAGGCAATAAGGAGAGCTCCTCCTCCTATTCATATATACTTCTTTCTATTTCCAAATGTTATTATGAACTTGAAAATTTTGATAAAGCAAATGATTATATTACAAAACTATACGAAGTAGATCCTCAAATTGCCGGAGAGAATTCCTATCTCACAACAGGCGGAGAGGGTCAGAGGGCCGCGGACAGGTCCTCAAGAATAAATATATCCTTTGCAGAGGAATAGGAATTTACAGGTTACTGATATGAAACAAAGAACTACTTTGAAAAAAATATTATTCACAGCAGCATCAGCTGCTGTACTGCTTTTGACCTCCTGTCCGCAGGACATAACCCCTATAAAGGTTGCTCTTGCAGAAGACACCATGGAACCAAGAATCATAGTCGAAACCCCCTCCGGTGGTGATTATTTCTTTTCCACTGTTACAGTCAGCGGATTCATTTTTGACGATGTCATGGAAGATGGTGATGGAGCAGGAAGTCTGGCAAGTATTTATTTCACCATCGCTAATGATGAAACAAGGCGGGGGAAAATAAATTTCAATGCTGATGATACATTTACAGCCGATACCACCTTCGGGGATATTGATATCGAATACGATCTCGGATCAGGTGAGTTCTCCTTTGAGTTTCCTACTACAGATCCTTATTTACGTGACAGAATCACACTCACAATCACAGCAGAAGACAAAAATGGTAATTCAATAAAATCGGAACTTTCACTTGTTGACAATGACGGACCGGTTATTAACTTCGGATTTTATGCTGAATCACATATAGATTATTCTACAGCAGAAAAAATTTATTCATTATCAAATAGCGAAGTTTACATCGCAGGAACAGTTTCGAATTCGGATTTAGAAGCAGACTCCGATTCTGCTGATGAAATAGTTTCACTCATTTGGAGTGTAGTTGGAACCAGCCTAAGAGGAGAACTGGACTTAAGAGAAGGTTCGGAGAACTGGGATGCAGCACAGGGAGTGTATGCAGCTCCCAATGATCTGGATCCTGCTGAAAATTTTTACTTTGATCCTGAGCTGCGTCAGTTCAGTACAGGGTTGTCGATCGATATAGGCGACGGTGCATACTTTAAGATCATTGCGGAAGATAAGTACGGACATACCGTTGAGGAGCAGCAGCTGCTCACTCCCCCATCCAATCTTATGCTACTGTCATTCGATAGTGTCAGCCCGTATTATTCTGATAATGTAATAAATATACCCTTCACTGGTTCACTTCTTGATCCTAATGACGGAGACGTTGTAGATACCGAAATCTCATCGGCTGTACTTACATTTTCATCCAAAGTAGTCGGGGTGACCCCGCCATCGGATTATACAATTACCGACTTTGCCCTGGATGGTGATGATAGTTTTACATTCACTCTGGATACCACCTCAATGACCGCGTTTAACGTTAATTTAAATGCGACACTGCTTATTACAGATGATCAAGGTGATACCATAAATACAAAATATGTCACACTGATAAATGACAGCGTGGAACCGACTGTTTCAGTTACCGGCTTCACCGGCTCTAATGGAAATTATCTCAATCCCAATGACACAGCAACGCTGGTCTTCACAGTTAATGATGATAATTCAGGATTCAATCAAATTGAAAATCTAAAAATTTACAACCAGGATCCCAAAACTCTTAATGCATCCGGATCAACTTATACAGCTACATTTGATTTCGACACCGTCCCGGCTTCTGCTGATGCAGGCAATTCCATTGATTATCAGATTACAATCTCAGATCTTGCAGGAAATACAAGAACTGAAACTGATAGCGGACTGTATTTTTACAGCCCATTCACAGCATCAGATATCTATACACTTCAAGCTTCAACTCCTTCTTCATCGAATGATGTATCCGGAGCTTCAACCTGGCTCAGAGCTACAGGATCCCCTGAATACGATACTCTTAAAATCTACTTCACTGTCGACCGTGTTCTTAATGGTAAACCAGTTATTACAGTTTCAGGCTCAACCGGCGGAAGTTTTGAAATACCATCCTCAGATATTGTTTACTCTGAATCTAACAGCAGGTGGGAAGCAGATTATGTAATGCAGGATGACGATCTCACAGATCAAAGCCAGCTTACTATTGAGATTGAATTAACAGATGCAGCCGGAAACCCCTCAAGCTCAGATATAATAACAACGAATCTTTACTATGATAACTCCGCTCCTACAGGAACCCCTGCTGCTCCGGTAAAAACCGGAAGTTATCCCGGATTCATCAATGCTTCAGATATGTCAGGTTCAGTAACACTTACAGTAGATGCTTCCTCAAGCGGAGCCATCGATGGTGATGTAATACGACTATATCTTGGTTCCAGTTCTAATACAGGAACACAACTGGCTCAGACAACCTATAACAGCAGTATAAATCCCACTCCATTTGCTTTTACAGCTGCAACGCCTCTAGCCGGTTCAGATGGAGACCGAACCTTTGTGGCAAAAATCTCGGATGCTGCCGGAAACTATGGTCCTGACAGTTCGATTGCAACAATAGAAAAGGATACTGTTGTAGACACATACAATGCTGGCTCCAGCTATTCCGGCGCCTCTTCAAAGGACGCGGGATTCACACAAATAACGGCTACAGCCGGCGATGATAACGGATATACAGTCGAATGGGCAATTAGCCCAACTGGCTCCACCATGGCGGATAACACAGAGCTTAATGTAAATATCACAGGGGCCTCCGACAACACCTACACAGCAACAATGACAGTTACAGACGGAGCCGGGAATTCAGCAGACTCAGACTTCTCATTTGTCTGGGACACAAGCAATCCGGCAATCTCATTCTCCGGAGAACCTTCAGGCTGGATAAATGCATCAAGCAGTGATATTACCGTTACAGCAACAGGAACTGACGCCGGCTCAGGTGTCAATACAGGCACTTATACATGGTCAGTTGTAACATTCGGCACCAGTACCGAAGTTTATACGACTACCGGAACAACGATAACTCTTAATGATACAAATTTCTCAACAGACGGTAGCTACACAGCAACAGCCACTGTTGATGATCAACTGGGAAATTCCGGTTCTTCAAGTTTTGATTTTGATATAGATACCGGCGTGCCGACTGCAGGCATAACTGAATTGGGTACCGGCTGGTACAATACAGATTTTACCGTAGATGCGACCACCTCAGACGGTCTTGATACAAGTCTCACCTACTCCTGGAGTCTTTCAGGGCCCGGAACCTTTTCAGGAGCAGCCAGCCTTCTGCAGTCGGAAGACCTTGATATTTCAGATACTGTTCTATCTACCTCAGGTACTTATACCGCGGAATTAACTGTAACTGATGACGCAGGAAACCAGACTATTGTTTCTGATACTTTCAAATGGGATCCGAATGCACCCACAATTACTGCAATTGATGATTACTACGTAACTGGAAATAATAATCTGGATTCATCTGCTTCTGATGAAGCAAACGGCTCGGGGTCACTAACTTACAACTGGAGTATCACAGGGCCTACAGCATATGCCGACTTAAATTATGATTCCGATTCCACCTTCAGTCTGAAAGTATCTGATCTCAATGATGGTGCAGGTATTTACGGAGTAACTCTCACTGTTACTGACGGAGCTGGAAATTCAACTGATGAACCATTCAGCGTTTTCTATGATTACGATAATACTTTCCCGGTTATAGACCTGACTTCCTGTCCGACAACCGGAGGCTCTACAACTTATACTTATACCATAACCGATGAAGTAACCGACACAATTTCCGGTGTTGATACATCGAGTTATGAATGGAATGTTTATGATACAGCGGCAACCCCGAATCTTTTGGGAACACTATCCGGAACAACACTGACGCTTGTTAATACAGCTACCGGGGCTTCCGATGATATTGAATTGACAACTTCAGGTACATACACAGTCTATTTTACCGCAGATGATATTCACAGTAACAGTACAACGGAATCATTCACACTTTTCTGGACGGTCCCCTGATATGGATAATATTTAATGAAGCATAAGGTAAAAAAGTGGAAATAAAAAAACTTCTCTTCCTTCTCCTGACAGGATTCCTGATATTTAATTTTGCAGGCTGCACTAAAAATACCCAAGATGTTGCAGTACAGAAAACTGTTACCGGCATGCAGCCTTCTGAGGCAGAAAGACAGTCCGAGGCTCAGGAAAGCTCAACTGATACGGCAGCTCCGGAAGAAGAACCCGAATCGCTTGCGTTAACTGTTCCAGAAAAGGAAACAGCTGAAAAAGATATTGAAAGTAATCCTACAAACCCTGACACCGTAACCGAGGAAAAGGATCCGATAATTCCGCCGGTATCAATTGAAACCGGCAAGCCTGTTCCTGTTGAAATCGAACCGGAAGCTGAGTCACCTGCTCAAATTGAACAGCCAGAGCCGGTACCTTTCGAAAAAGAAACGGAGTTGCAGGAAACTGAAGAACTGCCGGAGCTGTCGGTTTCAAATATAGCTGAAGAAGCGGTTGAACCGCCCCTCCCTGCTCCCCCCCCTCCTGACTTACAGACCGCTGAGGCTGTGAACCGGCCTGAGTTGATACCTACTGAAGAACCTGCTGTAGACAAAGCGGTGATACTGGGTAAAACAGCCGACATACGCATAACAACACCTGCAACCCCCTTTTACTACCGCTCCGAATTAAATATTACAGGAAGCCTGTCAGGCATTCCTTCTGATGCGGTATTAACCTGGAATATTCCTGAAACAGAATTAGCAGGAGAACTTGAGAGAACCGGTCGGGATGGCTTTAAAGCTATTATTGATCTTACAAATATTGAAGGCACACAAGTCTGCAGGGTTGCAGCATACGCAGATGACAAGCTCATGGCAGAAGACATTCTTGTAATGGTTGATGATAACAGAGGTCCGTACATAGAGTTCACAACCCCGGACCAGACCGAATACAGCCGAGACCTTATAATCAGCGGAAGAATAACGGATTCTGCGGAATCTTCATCCGTTAATGAAGTTAAAGATTTTAAACTGACCTGTCTCAACACATCAGAAATATACAGCATCGACTTTACTGAAGAAGGTTTCTTTAATTTTCCGCTCAACCATTTAACAGGCAACTTCTCCGAGTCACCCTCGGTACTGCTTCAGTTCACAGCAGAAGATTTTAATAATAATATCAGCAGTGATTATCTGACTCTATATACATCAGAAAACAGCTTCCTGTTTAATATTACAAATCCCGGAAACGGAACCGCCTTTACCGACAGTATTTCAGTTTCCGGTGAGTCTGAAAGGGTTCAAAAGATAAGCTGGAATATTGTAGGAACCGGGCTTTCAGGAACAGCTGATGTAGAATCCGGACTCTACACTTTTGATGTAAGAACCAGCGGTCTTGGCGATACTGCTCTTATCAAATTAAATGCCCATTCAGGAGATGAAATATCTGAACTTTTCCTGAAAATATACAACAGCCAGGCAGGCCCTTTCATCGATATTCAGCAGCCTGTACAGGGCGGATTTTATAAATCCGGAATACATGTCAAAGGCAGACTATCTGCTCCGCAGGATTCAATCAGCGGAATAGAATCAGTAAAAGCATTAAACTGGAACATTCCCGGCAGAACCGGCATGACCGGTTCTGTTTTTTTCGATGAGAACGGCGGGTTTGAATTTGAAATACCAATTAGAAAATACAACGGATTACTGCCTCTTGAAATTTCCGCAGAAGACTTTAATGGAAATACAGGAAGAAAAATCTTTATTCTGTCAGATGGTAATATCCCACCGGTTATCAACATATCCTCACCTTCAGATAATACTAAATTCGGTGCTGCAATAAACATTACCGGTACGGTCATCGACCCCTACCGAGGAACAGCAATCGAAGGGATTCAATTTCTGAATTATGAACTTACTTCAACAGAGAACTATTCAGAACAGGCGATCACAGGAACTTTGCAGCTGAATGATAACGGAGCTTTCGCCGGATATATTCCTGCATACAGCCTTAATGGAAAATATCAGCTTAAGCTTGATGCACAATCAATTAATGGAAATACTGCAAGCAGGCTTATCAATATTGAAAGGGGAGATACCGGCATCGGGGGACTTTCACTGAAATATTCCGGCAACAGAATCACTGCAAGCTGGGATTCAATTAATGAAGCAACCTCCTACACTTTTTACCTTTCTGATGATCGCAGTGATCCCGACAGCTCCGGTTCCGTTAAACTAACATCTTCAGATTCTCAAATTGTACTTTCCGGTATACAGCCCGGGCTTCTCTACAGAGCTAAAGTCACTGCCGAGACCCCATATGGAAATCTGAAATCGGATATTGCCGAACTTCTTCCTATTGATGCCAATACTATAAAGCTGAATGCTTCCGGTGAATTCAGACAGATATCCCTGTCCTGGAATTCAATTCCTGGAACTGATTCGTTTGATGTCTATCGATCTGAATCTCTCAACGGTGATTATGTTCTTATCTCACAAGTTGTAAATGATCTGAAATATACCGATAGAAATGTATACTTTGGAATAGATTATTTTTACCGAATAAGTCCTTCAGGATACCCTGAGACAGCCAGTAAAAGCAGTTCTGCAACAATTCTTAAGGCTCCTGAGGAAAGAGTAAAATCACTCGACACTCTTAGCAGTTTCAAGCCAAACGGTATAAGTATTTCAGGGAACTATGCTTATGTTGCAGCCGGTGACAGCGGTTTGAGAATCGTGGATATTTCAGATATCAGTAATATGTCTATAACAGGCAGTCTTGATTTAAAATCTGCAGAAAGTCTTATAGTCTCAGGAGATTATGTCTATGTAGCCTGCCGTGAAAATGGAATTGCTGTTGTTAATATAATAGATCCGGTTTCCCCCTTCCTGGCCGGAACAAAACCTACGGGAAATGCTCTTGATCTTGCCGTCGATCGCAACACTCTATATGTAGCTGATGGAGCTAGCGGTTTAAAAATAATGGATGTGTCAGACGCCCGCTTTCCAGACCGTATTGCCAGTCTGAGTGATTCAGGATCATACGCTCTGTATATGTCCGATAATCACCTTTTTTCAGCGGATTTAAACATATTGAACGTTTTTGACCGATCCGACAGCAGAAACCTTGAAAACATCAAAACATATCCTATAAGCGGCATCAGCGACATCGATATCATTGAGACCAGGCTGTACACAGTATCTCCGAATGATGGATTTATAATAACCGATATTACAGACATAAAAAATCCTTTCAGGCTATCAGCATTTAAACTCAATTCACCTTCAGCCGTCAGCGTAAAAGATAACTTTGCATATATAGCTGACGGCAATTCAGGTCTTAAAATTATTAATGTTTCTAACCCGGCTAAACCTGTAATATTTGATTCATATACGTCAGAACCCGCTGTGGATTTAAAACCTGCCGGGGACAATCTTGTAGTTACCGGCAGCAATGGTCTTACAGCCATTCAGACCTTCCTGAAGGGAGTATCTTTTTCAATCGGAAAAGATAGTTTCCCAGGAAAGGTCAGCTCGCTGCATATAGACGGAACTAGTGCACTTGTCTCTGCAAAAGAAGGAGGATTATATCTAATAGATATATCTTCTCCATCCGCGAAGGAACACCCATCAATGAAAATAGCTGCTTACGGCGGTCCTGCGGTCATTTTAGATAACAGTATATATTTCAGTTCCGGAACTGAAGAATTAGCAATTTTAAAAACAGACACAGCGAATCTGTCTTTCAACAAGAACAATAATCCAGCAGTATTAAACACATCCCCTACTTCATCGATTTTGAAATTATCTTCTTCAGAAAGAACTGCAATCGCATCCTGCGGAAGTGCAGGAGTATATTTTTTCACAGATGAAAAACTCATCGGACATATTTCTACCACTGATGCAAGAGATTGTGCAGTAATCAGGAAAAACCCCGATACATCAACAGCATATATTGCGGATCGGAGAGATGGATTGCTTGTATACGATATCTCTGATTTTGAGAACAGCGGGATGTATACAACAATAGAACTGAATTCTCCGAAGTTTGTATCAATATCCGGAAATACCCTGTATGCTGGTGATAAATCCGGCATTCATATATTCAACATTGAAATTGAACAGAAACCTGAAGAGGTTGGATTTATTAAAACAAATTATGCTGAAGATATATTTGTCAGTAACAAGACATTATACATTGCTGAGGGATACAAAGGTCTTAGCGTTTACGATACAAGCAACCCAGCAGCGCCGGTAATACTAAGTGTCTGCGATACAGTATATGCAGCTGATATTGAAGTATCCGGAGATTACGCCCTTATTGCAGACATTACCGGAATTAACTATGTAAAGATATTTATTCCATCATGGATGCAGAAAAAAAGCCGCTGATCTTACTCAGCGGCTTTCTGTATTAACAATCCTGTTATCTGTTAAAGACTATTTTTAAAATCCACTGCGGCCTTGGCTGCCTCTGAATTTCTATCGAGTGAAATAAGCTTATCAAGAGTTTTTACTGCATCCGACTTCATGCCGGAATTGCTCTGGGCAACAGCAAGCATAAGATAAAGCTGCTGCTTGTCGTCGACTTCAGCGGCTCTTGCATTAGTAAACTTAAAACTGTTAAGCCATTTAACTGCTTCTTTATAGGCTGAGCTCTCAACAAGAAGCTGACCTTTAAGGATATACAGTTCACTGTAATATTCAGAATCGGTATCAAAATCAGCGAAATCCAGATTCTCAAGAGCAGCTCCGTAGTTTCCCGACATTGCATGTGCCAGACCGATATAGTAATATGCTTCAGACTCTTCATATTCATCAGCGGAGAGATCCAGAGCTTCATTAAACAGATCCAAAGCTTTGTCAACAACACCAAGCTGAAGAGAACTTCTGCCTTCTTTTATAATTTCCGCGGTCTCGCTTGTCATCCAGTCAACAGATACACTTTCAGCTTCTGCGGCCCGGACTCCTCCAACTGCAGCCTCTGTTTTAGTTGAATCATCTATAAGCAGAGTTTTAAATTTCCCGGCTAAAAGGGCGCCTACTCCGCTGCTGTTCATATTTTTTCTGGCACCAAGCAGTGAGCTTAGTTCATAAACACCAGGCCGTGATAGCTTGATTCTGTCTGCACCATAAGACAATTCAGCATATGAGCCCTGCCCAAGCTTAAGAATATCGCTGTCGCCTATTGCATCTCCTATCCATAATTCCATCCAGCTGCTGCCGTCTTTGATTTCAAGATATCCGTCTACGTAATCTACATAAACATCTTCTGCAATCAAAGCAGTTAAAGACAAAATACTTATTAAAAATAAAGTAATGGCTTTCTTCATATATTTCCTTCCGTGGTAAGTATATATATATTAATTTAACACATTCTTTGTTCTTGATCCGATCAATGTGAAGGATTACTGGAAATTTTTACAATTGCGTCCTTTACGGCTTTGATAATATCTTCTTCATAATCCGTATTTGATAATGACTCAGCGTATACCCGCCCAAGAAGAGATGCACGGTAAAAAGGTTTTACGGAATTCAGAGCAAGAGCGGCCATATCCTGAACACAATCCTGGCATTTACAGAAATCTTCAGCCCATGTCTCAGACAGCTGATGCTCAAGCTCCTCGAATACAAGATTCTCTGCCTCATTTATAAGCATTTCAAGCTCATATTCTTCTTTAAAGCCCATAAGTATCCCCTTTAAGTGTTCGATAGATTAATTATCGGACAGCAGAGAAAACTTCTTAATGTATCAGTTGTATTCTCTGCTGAACGATTCAAATCTAGTGTATTGCGGAATAAAGGCAAGATCAACCTTTCCTACAGGACCGTTTCTCTGTTTGGCAACTATCAGTTCAGTCTTTCGTCCTGCATCCTGATCCTCACCCTCAATACCTCTATCTCTATGCAGAAACATTACAACATCAGCATCCTGCTCGATGGAACCTGATTCCCTCAGGTCTGAGAGTTTTGGTGGCTCACCCTCTGATTGCCGGCCTACCTGAGAGAGAACAATTACCGGAACTTCCAGCTCTCTGGCCAGAGCCTTTAAAGACCTTGAAATCTCACCAACCTGTTCATGCCTGGGTGTTCTACCCTTATTTTCAGGTTCAATAAGACCAATATAGTCAATAAAAATGATCTGCACATCTTCCTGAGCCTTGAGGCGCCTTGCTGTGGATCTAATCTGAAGAAGTTTCATATTGGGTGTATCATCTATGAATAAGGGAGCTTCATAGATTCTTGATGCAGCCTCGGTCAGTTTTGAAAAGTCGGACATTTTAAACATTCCAGAACGGAGGGCTCCTGAGTTGATTCTTGCTTCTGAAGAAACAAGACGCTGCATAAGCGCCATGTCAGACATTTCAAGAGAGAAAAAGCCGACGCTTATTTTCTGCTTAACTGCAATATTCGAGGCCATAGTAAGAGCCAGAGCAGTTTTACCGATAGACGGACGTGCACCAATAATTATGAACTCTGATTTCTGAAAACCGCTGGTCATATGATCAAGATCTGAAAAACCGGAAGGGACTCCGGTATATGCATCTTTCGTATGATAAAGCTTTTCAATGGCCTCAATGGTCCTGGAAACAACATCACCGGCATTTTTATAGGTACTGGATGTACTACCATCAGCAATCTCAAAGATTTTCTTCTCGGATTCCTCGATAATCTCACTGCCGTCAAGCGTTTCATCGTGAGCAGATGCTATCATCTCAGAAGCCGTTTTAATCAGAAGTCTTCTTACACTGCAGTCACGTACAATCTTTGCATAATACTCAACGTTGGCTGCGGTAGGTACAAAATCCGAGAGAGTACTGATATACGCAGGTCCACCGCACTGTTCTATTTCGCCTTTCTCACGGAGTTTTTCCGCAAGAGTAATAAGATCAACCGGTTGGGATGCGTTTGTGAGATCAATAATAGCCTGAAATATTTTTTTATGTGCGGTTCGATAGAAATCATCAGCCCTCAGATATCTGAGGACCGAATCTATTGCGTCCTGATCAAGGAGCATCGCCCCTATTGATGCCTTTTCGGCATCGTCGTTATGAGGCGGAACTTTATCCTTCAGGACTTCAGGAGTCATAACTCCTGTTACTCTTCATCTGAATCAGCAGAATCATCTTCAGTTTCCGCTTCAACCTCGTCTTCGGCTTCCACTTCTTCAGAAGCTTCAGCTTCTTCTGCGTCTACAGTTTCTTCAGCTCCTGAAGCAGCTTCCTTCCTGGCAGCTTTTGCAGCCATAGCTTCCTGCTTCTTGGCAAGAGCAGCTTCAGCTTTTCCGTCAACACTCTCTACAATGATCTCAATTTTCGCAAGCTCACCGCTGTAAAGTTTAACAAGAACTGTGTATTTTCCAATCATTTTGATGTTCGATGTAGGAACATCAATTTTCTTTTTCTCGACTGTAACACCCTCTTTCTCAAGAGCATCAGCAATAACTGCATTGGTTACAGAACCGAAAAGTTTACCTGTTTCACCGGCAGGCATTTTTATTGTAAGAGTAAGACCTTCAAGTTTTTCCTTGAGGCCAAGAGCTTCTTTTCTCTTCTCTTCTTTTCTTTTCTCGATAGCTTCTTTTTTATGTTCGAACATAGATAACGACTGTTTGTTGCAGAGAACAGCAAGTCCCTGAGGAATCAGGTAGTTTCTTGCATAACCGTCTGCAACGACACATACATCGCCCTCTTCTCCGAGGTTATATACATCTTCGTTAAGTATTATCTTCACGGTTTAATACTCCTTCATAGGTTTTCGTAAGTTGATCCAGGTTTCCGATACTCCAAGCAGCGGTATTCCTATTATCACGATATAATTCACACCGGGCATAAACAGCAGCAGAATGAAAATAAATTCAGTCATAAGCTGAAGTCCGGGGGGAATGCGAAATCTGACATACAGGCTTCTCATAATTGCAAGTCCCTGCAATCCGTAAAGCAGAAGTAGAATAAAGCCCACGTTCCAGATTACCGGAGAGAAATAAGAAAAACTAAACAGCTCAAAAACTTCTACAGCAAGCAGAGCTCCTGAAATAAGAAACGGCCAGAGTAAAAACTCCGGTAGTTTAAAATCTCTGATATTAAGCAGCTTTCGCCTGCTGAATCTTGCCAGAAGAACATCGCCCATTCTGGTAAGCCCTGCAAGCAGCGTAAAGTAAATAAATACTATAGATCTCAGATAAAATCCTTTCAGATATTCCAAAAAGGTTTCACCGTCGAAATACGTCTGCATCAGTTCTGTTTCAAAATTTCTGTTTTCACTGTTGAAAAACATACTGCCCATCGCAGTAAACTGTTCCTCAATTGCAGATATAAACAATTGGTTGTTCTTTAGTATAAAGAATACCGGCAGGCTTATAACTACTGAAAAAACAGTAGCAGCGAACAGTTTATACAGTTTTCTTTTTCCCGTCATTCCCGGAAAAATATTTATGACAAAGAACAAGCCCAGTGTTAAAAGCACCGGAATCATCATATCCAGGACGATTACCGCCCACTTTAGACCGGTATCAGTAACCGCTCTCATGTTCCATACGTCGATTAAAAGATTAACCGCCAGTACGGATAAAGCCGCCGTCATGACGACTCTGGAATTTCTTCTGGCCGACAGAACATATAGAGGCAGTGTCATAAAAAATATAAGCATTCCGAACTGACTGAATATCGCTGATATCAGCACTGCAGCACCTATATCTTTCCAGCTGCCTATGTCTCTGACCTGAAGCATCCCTTATCTCTTCATGAACGGAAGAAGAGCCAACACTCTTGCTCTTTTGATTTCAGTGGCAAGCTGTCTCTGGTGTTTGGCACATGTCCCTGTAATTCTTCTTGGCAGTATTTTACCGCTTTCTGTAACAAATCTTCTAAGTACTTCAGGATTTTTATAATCCATCACTACTTTCTGGGTGCAGAAACGACAAACTTTCTTCTTGAAGAAGGTCTTATTGCGGCCTTTGTATCCGCCTTTGTCATCACCCTTATCCATAGAATCGTTCTTTCTATTATCATCACTCATGTCTAAATCTCCTGTCTAGAATGGAATATCATCTTCAAAATCTGCGGAGTAATTGTTGTTGTCGGGATAGAATTTATCTTCTTCACCAAATCCGTTTCCGGAATTGTTTCTTCCACCCGGAGCTCCTCCGCCCTTCTGAAAACCGCCGCCTTGTCCGCCGCGGCCGCCCAGGAGCTGAATATTATTTGCAATAATCCTGACCTTGCTTCTTGATTTTCCGTCCTGTTCCCACCGGTCCTGCTGAAGTGAACCTTCTACAGCAACCTGCTGACCCTTTGTAAGGTACTGGTTAAGGGATTCGGCACGCTTTCCAAAAAGTGCAAGATCAAAGAACGATACTTCATCTTCCCAACTGTCGCCTGACCTCTTTCTTCGATTGACAGCGAGAGAAAAGCTGCTTACAGCAAGACCGGAATTGGTATATTTCAGTTCCGCGTCACGGGTAAGCCGTCCTATCATGATTACATAATTTACATCTTCCATATGCAGTCAGCTCCTTATACGAAATTTATTGTTCTTTTTTTATGAATAAGAATTTGAGAACTTCGTTAAAAAGCTTGATATCCTTTTCGATGGAAACAATTTTGTCAGGAGCAACTTCAATGTCCAGAAGGACATAATGCCCTCTTGCTTCCTTTTTGATCTGGTAGGCCAGTTCCCGGTCACCCATATCCTCTTCTTTAAGGATATTTGCACCGGCTTTTGCTAATTCTTCTTTAACTTTTTCCAGCCCGACTTTGTAATTGTCAGCATCTGTTCGGAAAATAAAAACAACTTCGTAGTTTCTCATTTTTCCTCCCTATGGTCTTAATGATCCGCATCTCATACCGAGGCGGATAAAGAGGTCGGTTGAGACTATCATAGTGCTTTTTCAATGTCAAGTATGAGGAGTTTTCAGCCGAAAATGAGGGTATTATGGCAAGTATGATACATTATGAAGAAAACCTTTTCCTGCTCAACGATATGCTTCGCACACTGCGAAAAGGCTGTTCTATAAACATAGATTCCTCTATTTTTCTTGAGTACGTGGTCAACCAGGTTCTCTTTATAAACAAGGCGCTGAAGGAGCTTTACGCTTCCATAACTGAAGCAAGTATGCTGAAACAGCCTGAAAATCTTAAGGAAATGATACGGGTTACCGGTTTCTTTACTGATCTGATAGATGAACTGACAACAGGGAAGCTGCCCTTTTCTGAACATATAATGACATATAAGAATGACTTCATGAACATTTCGGCAGATTATCGCAAAGCATCTTCATCACTTGAAGAAAGCCTTGCTGAACTCCAGGAATCAGGAGAAAACGAAGAACTGGTTTCACAGGAAGAGTTCATGTATCTATTCAACAGTGAAGAAGAAAATAGCTGATAGTGAATAACTTTCCCATAAACCTGTATATCTAATACGAGGTATCAATATGGAAATTACAGTTAATTCTTCAGGTTTCATTCTAATTTTATTAATTATTACTCTTGTTGCAATCACTTTCAGCATGTTTTTGAAAAAAGGTGACTGGAACAAAAAACTGATTGCACTCTGTATTGTAGTTGTTGTATTCGGTTTTGTTTTTTTCAGTTTCGGCAGACCTGCAAAAATAATTGCTGATGAAAATGGTATCATCTCTACAAGCTATGGAAAAATAAAATTCAGCTGGGATGAGGTTCAGCAGGTACTTTATGTCCCCGACTATACCGAAACCGAATGGAAACCATCTGTAAAACTGAATGGAATAGCAATGGGAGGCTTCAGAGCCGGTACATTCAGGATAGCGGGCGGTGAAAACGTCAAGCTTATAACCATGCAGAATGATTCTGCGGCTGTCTTCATAACCGCAGACAAAACCTACCTGCTGGCCCCTGAAGAAATCGACGGGTTTATTAAATACATATCTTCATTTATAAAAATCACTGATTATTAGATTCCTTGCTTGACATACTGTTATAACTGTGTATATTTTATCATATACAGTTATAACAGAGGAAGTATGTTAAATATTGTCATATCAAACAGTTCAGATTTGCCCTTGTACGAACAGATAGTCTCTCAGCTTCGAAAGTCGATCATGAACGGAGAAATTGAGGGAGGAGAACCACTGCCTTCAATCCGCAGTATGGCGGCAGAGCTTTCGATAAGCGTAATTACAACGAAAAGAGCCTATGATGAGCTGGAAAAGGAAGGGCTTATAGTTACCATCCCCGGAAAAGGCTGCTTTGCGGCAGATAATAATTCAATGCTCAGGGAAAGACGGCTTAGACTGCTGGAAGAGCTGCTATCCGAAGTAATCAAGCAGGCTGATTACCTAAATCTTGATATTAATGAAATTGCAGACATGCTTCGAATCTTAAAGGAGGAAAACTGAAATGCCACCTGTAATCGAAATAAGCGGCATATCAAAACGATATGATCAATCAAGCACCTTCAGCCTTGAAAATGTATCTATTTCGCTTGAAAAAGGCTATATTCTGGGCCTGATAGGACCTAATGGAGCCGGCAAAACAACTCTGATTAAATTAATCCTCAATCTTATAAATCGAGACAGCGGCGACATTAAGATATTCGGTGAAGATCTTTTCAATGCAGAAAAAGAGATTAAACAGCGTATAGGTTTTGTATTCGATGAACCGCCCTGGTACCAGCAGCTGACCCTCAGGGAAATGACCGGGATAGTCTCAAAACTATATAAAAATTGGGATTCAGCCGCGTATAATAGCTACATAAGTGATTTCGGACTGGATCCGGCAAGGAAAATTGAGACCCTTTCAAAGGGGATGAAGATGAAGTATTCTCTTGCAATTGCCCTTTCACATCAGGCGGAATTAATTATCATGGATGAACCTACATCAGGCCTTGATCCTCTGTTCAGATCGGAAATCCTTGACCTTCTGCAGCAGAGGATTGCTGAGGAAGAAATCTCGGTTATATTCTCGAGTCACATCACAACTGATTTGGAAAAGATTGCTGATTATATAGCCTTTCTAAAAGACGGAAAAATAGTTTTCAATGAGCCTATGGATTCTCTCAGTGACCGGTTCCGGCTTGTGAAAGGCAGAATTGATCTTCTTGATCGCGATACCTCGGGAAGTATCGGCTATATAAACAGGCGCGACACGCATTTTACCGGAATAACTGACAATATGGAACTCACCCGGAAGATATTCAGCCGGCAGATAGATTCCCGTGATCTGATAATCAGCAGGCCCAGTCTTGAAGAATTGATGCTTACCATGCTTAAAGGAGAAAAAAATGCTGAGTCTGGTTTATAAGGATTTTTTAATACAGAAAGGCGGAAAATCTGCTGTATATATGCTGCTGATGCCTGTGCTGAGCGCATTTGCCGTAAGTTCCGGCAGTGATTCAATTTTCATAATATTGCCGTATATCGCAGCTGCTTACATATATATTGTTTATGCTAATGCCCTTGATGATAAATATCAGACCGATCGTGCATTCGCAGCAATGCCGGTAAGCCGGGGTGAATTAGTTGCAGCGAAGTTCATCAGTATAGGTATTTATCTTCTTTTATTTAATATCATCAGAAGCGTATCGATCGTCGTTATGTCATTCTTTATTGCTGAAATACGTATTGAAGACGTATTTTCTGCAGATCTGCTGATTCAGTTTATATTCTTTCCCGCAGTTTACTTCAGCATCTATTTTCCATTATATTTCAGCATGGGCTACCATAAAAGCAGGTGGGCTAATTATATTGCCATGATAGCGGTACTGGGTATATACACGATAGTAATGAAATTGTGCCCGGAACTTACCAGAAAAACACCGGACTCGTTTCAGGATGCAATCGGTATTCTGACAGGTTTACACAGATATATTATCAACACAGTAATGCCTGTTTTATCCGGATTGATGCTCTTAGCGGCCTTCAGGTTCTCATTATCCAGGTACCGTCAAAGGGAGTTTATCTAAAGAGAGAAAAAATGCAGAATGCAAAAGAGTATGCTGTAGAACTAATAAATAAGCTGGAATCATTTAAAAGAATTGATTTTGAGAGTGAGATCCCCAATACGGCGTTATCCACGGATTATCTGTTTGGAACCGGAGGCGGTCAGATGTTCGGAGTGCTCCTGTGCAGAACAGCTGATGGTGCTGATAAAGTGCTTAAAGCATTCAGCGGACAGTACAACGGACACTGGAATGTTCCGGGATGGGTAAACCCTATTCTGGATACTGAAGAATTCACATTGATGGTAGAGCAGCGGGATCCGGAGATAAAAAATCTGGGCAAAGAAATAAACTCTATGAGCCCCGGCACTCCGGAACGGGTAAGTCTTGAAAATAAGCGCAGGGAACTTTCCAGAGAGTTTATGCATGATATACATGCAATGTACAATATTAGAAACTTTAGAGGTGATACAACGTCACTGTTTGAACTTTTTAAAGACAGGAAGGGAATACCGTCGGGAACAGGAGACTGCTGTGCACCGAAACTGCTTAATTCAGCGGTTTTATATAATCTGAAACCGCTTGATTTGATCGAATTTTTTTACGGCCCCGAAAATAAGTCGGGAAAGCGTAAACATGGGGAATTTTATACACCCTGTGAAGAAAAATGCGGACCGCTTATGAGTTTTATGCTGCAGGGCAGCGGGATGGTTTTATGAAAGATGATTTTATTATTTATGATGATGAGAGTATTATAGTTATCAATAAACCAGAGGGCCTGCTGTCGGTTCCCGGCAGGGGGGAGGACAAACAGTACTGCGTTGTAAGCATACTTAAAGAAAAGTTTCCGGGAATAGTTAATAACCCGGCTGCGCACAGGCTGGATATGGACACCAGCGGAGTAATGGTTTATGCAAAGACCACAGAGGCTCTCCGAGCCCTCTCAATACAGTTTCAGCAGAGAACTGTATCTAAAAGATATATTGCAGTTCTTGACGGCCTGATTAAAGGTGATGAAGGCCGGATCGAACTTTACTTCAGACTGGATCCTGATAACCGTCCATACCAGGTTCATGATCCTGTAAATGGAAGAAAAGGCATCACACTTTGGAAAAAATTATCTATCGAAGATACAAAAACGAGAATTGAGTTTACACCGCTTACCGGAAGAACTCATCAGCTCAGGGTCCATTCAGCCCACCCGCTTGGTCTTGGACATCCCATCTGCGGAGATCGGCTTTACGGCAGCCGTAAACCGGGAGAACGGCTGCTGCTTCATGCTTCGGAGATTGCTTTTTATCATCCTGAGACAGGGGAAAAAATAGAGTTCAGTTCACCGGTTCCCTTTTAAGAATATCACACAGTGTATTATGATTGACATATCTGCAACTAAGATTAAGAATAAGAGATATGAATAATGAAACAACACAAACAGTTCTTGATGCAATAAAAAAAGCACTAAACGCGACTACCAGAACAGAAGAATTTACATTTCTGACAATTATTGTATCTATCATAGTAATATTCAGTATTCTGGCGTTGATACTGAAGGGAACCCAGAGACGGAAGACAAGAATTACAGTCAGAAACCGTTACGAAAAACTAATCCGCAAACTAAACCTTACTATAAATGAACTTGATTTAATTGATGAATTATCTGTATACCTGAAAGATTCCGATAAAAAGTATCTTCTGCTTACAAATCGCGGAACATTCAGACATGCAGCCGAATATCTCTCTGCTGTTTCTACTATCAGAACTGATTTGCTCGATTCACTTTCAGCAAAACTGGGGTTCAGCCACAATATAGATCAGATACCGGATCATACAACAAGATCTCTTCAGGCCAATTCAGCAGTCAAGCTGTCATTAAATTCCGGAGAAACAGCTGATGCCGATATCTATTCAGTTTCAGATGTAAATATGCTGATTAAAACCGATGAAATCCAGAATCAGGTTTCACCGGGTGATTATATTGAACTTTTTACATGCTCTTACTCGGGGATAGCTTTCTATCAGTTAAAGGTTAACAAAGTTAAAGAAAATTTGATTGAAGTAAATCATGAGATGGAATCTGAACCGGTTAAAAAGAAAGTAAGGCTTAAGATATATATACAGAGTGAGGATGAAGATTATCAGGACCATCAGGAATCTGAACTTCTTCTGCTTTCCCAGGATGCTGCAGTCATAATCAATACGCAGGAACATGAGCTTCATCCTGAAGAGGATATCAGAATTTACCTGAGTAACGATGTAACCAGGAACTGTTTTGCAAATGCAGAAGTCACAAGACTCATTAAGATGGGTAAGTTTGCCATAGTAAAATTTAAGCATATTAAATGATTTTTATAGCCTGATTTACCAAACAGGTCTTTTTAAGTAAAATATTCACATGCAGTTATGGCGCAGGAATCTCTATGCAGTCTGGTTTACTCAGTTACTTTCTCTTATAGGATTCGGATTCGGCCTGCCTTTTATCCCTTTCTATATTCAGGAAATGGGTATAACAGATCCGGTTGCACTGAAATTCTGGACAGGACTCCTGACTGCGATGCCTGGTGTAGCTCTTGCTGTTATGGCTCCCGTATGGGGATACCTTGCTGATAAATTCGGAAAAAAACTTATGCTTGCAAGAGCAATGATGGGGGCGGCAATTGTGCTTGCCGGGCTCGGTCTTTCAAGAAGCATCTATGCCGTTTTCATCTTCAGAATCCTTCAGGGAGCTATCACAGGAACAGTAACCTCAAGCTCTGCCCTCGTGGCAACAGGGACTCCGGTAAAAAAACTATCCTATGCGCTTGGGTTTCTATCATCATCAACCTTTATCGGATATTCCCTGGGACCTGCAATAGGCGGAATTATTGCAGAATATTTCGGATACAGAATGAGCTTTTTTATAGGTTCGGCAATTCTAATTGCCGGATTCTTTCTCGTAATCCTAATTATCAGGGAACCTGAACAGGACATAGAAGGAAAAAACAGAACTCCGGAAGCCCCCGCAAACCGTAAACTGAAACTAATTACGCCTAGTATAATTGCATTGTTTATCATCCTGTTTTTTATGAGAATGTCGCGTACACTCCCTACCCCCTTCCTTCCTCTGTATATTCAGGAACTCCGTGGCACCATCGAAGGAAGTGCAAGCATAACCGGTCTGCTGTCGGGAGGAATCGGGCTGGTGTCTGCTCTTTCCGGACTCACTCTTGCGAGACTCGGAGATTCAATGGACCGTTCAAAACTGCTGTATATTCTTTCCGGTATCGGTGCGGTTGTTTCACTTTCCTCTAATATTTTGGGCGGTGTATCAGGTCTATTTATATCTCTGATGCTGACTTATTTTTTCATAGGAGGCATTGAGCCTCTTGTAATGTCACTCACAAGCGAGAAGGTTCCATCTGCGAACCGAGGATTTCTATTCGGTATTCAGACCATGGTAGGCTCGACTGCATGGTTTATATCACCAGTACTTGGCAGCTTTATTTCAATTAATCTTTCACTTGATTATATTCTTGTATTCTTCACTATACTTCTGGGAATTACCTTCCTGACTACCCTGCTCCTCAGAAACAGGGTGTCAGAGAAAACTGCGCTTACGGAATAGTTTTAATCATCCCATTCCACCGGCAGTTCAGATTCACCTGCCCTGTCAGAATTAGCATAATTACCCGATAAGAGGGAATATTCCTTTTCGTATTCAGGATAAAGAGCTAAAAGCCTGTTGAATTGTTCATCAGCTTCTGTAAATCGGTTTAAGGCTTTTAGTGTTTTTATTCTGCCGGCAATTATAGTTCTTTGATCAGGTGAAATGCTCTCAGCTTTGTTAAAATATAAGAGAGCCGAAGAATAATCCTCCTGAAGATAATATACATTGGCAAGGTTATTGTAAGAAGGCAGAAAATTATCCTTTTCAATGATTTTTTTGAATATTCTCCCTGCTTCATCAAGCTTTCCATATCTCGCGTAAAGGGTTCCGATTCTGTTTTCCAGTCTAGGTGATGAACCTATGGATGCCATCCTGGATTCTATCTGCTTAATCTGAGGATCAAGCTCTGATGCGATATATCTGTCTATCTCCCTCCCATATGATACTTTTACGTCATTCCATAAAGGCACTTTAATTTCCTTAAGTTCCTCACGGATACCTACACTTTCATAAGTCTTCCATGCATCATGTATAGAATAAATTGAAGCATTCTCGGCGTTTTCCATCCATTCTCCGGCTCCTTTCTGCCATGCATCAACGAAACCGGAATTAAGCATTGTAATTTCGACAGGAACCCACACCTGTTCATGATCAAAAATCAAATTCTCCTGTCCGTTTCTGAAAGTCTTTCCTGCTTCATCCTCAGAGATGGACAATGCAAAAGCCGGATATATATGCCCCGGAACAGTTATAAAAGCTGTTTTGATACCGACGGATTCAAGAAGTGCACAATAAAGTATTGTCAGATCATCACAGTCTCCGGATCTGTACTGAAGCGTTTGCCTGGGAAACTGCAGATAGTCTACAGCGGATTCATCACCCGACAAGGATTCATATGAAGAAACCGGATCAACAATATATTTCATTCCATATTCCTGCATAGCAATGAATATGGCCATTGCGGAACGGAAGTTTTTATCTCCAGCTTTTAGATGATACTCCCTTGCTCCTCCTGCAATCTCCTTGGCGAACTGTAATACTGACGGATCCTTTGCAGTAACAAAAGAAGCAGCACGTCGATCATCAGACCATGTAATTGCATTTCGATCATAGACATCTATAGTAAAATTCTTTTTCGTTCTGTAGGTGTTTCCAAGTGCTTCATATTCAATAACAATTTCACCTGCAACCTTTGTTTTTTCGGTCACGGTAAGAATACTGTCTTTAAATAAAGCAAAAACCGGAAAATCAACTGTATCGCCGGGTTTGACCTGAGCTATACTTATACAGTCTTTGGGTGTGTCCATAAATTCATTAATAAAAACCTGTACCCTGATATTCTTCAAAGTTGAGGTACTGGAGTTTTTTAAAGTCCCGTTTCCGAATGTGTTAGTATCATACCATTTATAGAACACCGGAAAAACAGGCTGACTTTCAATATATTTTAAATCTATCTTTGGTGAAGCTCCTACTCCGGAGGGTTTAACAGTTCCCATTATACTTACACCTACACCGTCATATAGTGAGGTTTCAGATGTAAAAAATCTTGAATAATCGGCCCCGGCTCCGAAGCTGAATGCATCTGTAACAGTAAAATCCAGCTGTATTGCTCCCCTTGCGGCTGCATTCAGAGCATCAAGGGTTTCATAAATTCCATAATATAACCCGGCCTGCAAATCTGCTCCGAGAGTAAGGCGGGGCAGAAACTGCCATCGAACTCCGCCGCCCAACTGCAGCCGGAAAGCAGATAAAAGAGTTTCAGCCTGGGTCGGCAGTGCAGAATAACCAAGACCTCCGGAGAGTCCGAAAATCCCGTTTTGAAAAGGACTCCAGAAAAGATCCAGATTTGCCCCATAGCCGACATTATAATAATCTGCGCTTTCAGCAACCGGAAGAGATACATAAGGGGCAGCCTTAAATTCGAGGCTATCTGAAAATGCAGAAAAACCTGAAATAAAAATTATCAATATTAGTATACACTTATTTTTCATTACTTTTTCCTTTACTTACTGAGGGAACTGTTCCCATACTGCAGGCGTTTCTGATGATGATGAGTAGTCCGCACAGGCTGAAGAATTAGGTGCAATATTCTGTGAATCAGACCATGTTAAATTAGTACTTGATAGAGTAAAGCCAGAATATGGTATTGAAGCAGATTGAGCTAAAACAAGATCCGATGTATTAGCAAACATATTCCCAGCATCATCAATTTTAAGAAGCCATATGTTTGTTCCGGTTCCAAACGATGCGGTTGTTCCCGTTATCAGATAAGTACCGTCGTTAAGGAGTAGGATATCATTCGCAAAATCATCACTCGTTCCGCCGTAAACTCGCTGCCAGCTTACTGTACCGGAAGAAGTGAATTTAACTATCCAGATATCCTTCCCGCCTGCACCTGCAGCTTCAGTGTACCCGGCAGCAAGAAAACCTCCATCCGAAGTAGGAATAGCATCATAAAAACCGTCATCGTAACTGACGTTTCCAAGACATTTTATCCAATTTTGATTTCCTGAGCTGTCAAGACTGATCAGTACAGCATCGAGACTTGTTCCATAAAGATTAACACCATTGGATTCTCCGGCAATAATAAATCCTGATGAACCTACTGATCTTGCACTATAAAATTTATCATCTTCATTTGTACCCTGAGAAGAATAGTATTTTTTTTGGGAGATTATGCTTCCGTCTATTCCGGTAATTATAAAAAAACCATCTATTCCTCCTGTCCCCTGATAGTATCCTGACATGATAAATCCGGTAGTTGTACCGGATGCAGGATAAACATCCAGCCCAGGAGTTCGAACAACGTCCGAGCCTCCGTAATATTTTCCGTAAGACATATTCCCGGATGAATCTGCTACAGAGAGAAGTACGAACGAGTAACCAGCCATATCACCGTAATAGGATCCTGAAAAAACAAACTTTCCATCATTCATCAGCACAACGCTTTCATGTCGCATTTTATCAGCACTCTCACCACTATAAGGTGTTACCTGAGATGCAAAGACATTAGAACCTGTAGTATTTGTTTTTACTGTACGTGTATAACCAGTTCCAACTTGAGAGGAACCACAGCTGACTATTCTACCGTCTGCAGCAAGTGTAATGGGTTTTCCGGTATCTACTACAGTTTGATCAAGAACACGCCCCCAGACTCTGCTGCCATAGGAGGTATATTTATAAAGACGACGGTTGGTATTCATAGAGCTCTTTGCTGTTACATAGATATAACCATCCGTTCCCTGCACAGCACTCATTCCAGTCTCTGTATATGAACTTGTACCTGATGCCTTTGCCCATCCTGTTATAAATGTTTCAGAAGCAATGGAAGAATCCAGCCAGTTATTTTTCAAGGCGACAGCCCGGACTGTTGTATTTTCAGTTACACTTAAAGAGCCTGAATAGGGGATACTTCCTGCATCCGGTACAGAACCGTCTTTCGTATAAAAGATATCAGATCCTGAAGTAGCCGGAGACAAAGACACAGTGAAAAAATCAGATACTTCAGAGGATTCCGGGGTTGATGATATAACCGGGGCGTTTACTGTTCCATAGATCGAATAGGTCCCTGCAGAAGGATTGCTTGAGGTCAGACCGCTTTTGAAAGCGGCTGCGGAAATTACAGTTGTAGTATCTGTGTCAGAAAGAATTATCCCGGTATTTGAATCGTACAATGTACCAGAAGTCTCCGTAGGCTCTGTTTCATCAAGAGTATAATAAATATCAGCATCGGATATATCAGTTGACAGATATATAGTTGTGGTTTCATAAAAAGTACCCGGTTCAGGTGAAAAAGCAACATCTCCAATCTTGTAGATTTCAAAATTAGCTGAGATAGAAGCATTTCCAGAAGACAAGGTAACTGTTGTAGATGCATCTGCAGCATTCCCGAATGTTATACCCTCTCCGCCTGAGGCTTCCCATCCGGAAAAACGATAGCCGTCATCGGGAACTGCAGCAATTTCATATGGACTGCCCTTTGCTACGTATACACTTCCGGAAGGTTCAACAGTTCCATGATCAGAGGCTGTAACAGTAAGTTCAAGCAGCCTTGCTGTAGCAATCTCAACATCTTCTTTCAATTTTTCCAGGATTCCGTCATCACATGATAAAAACGAAAATACAGCCATTACGGCTATTACTTTTAAGATGAGTTTTTGTTTCATTTAGTTTTTCTCCATTTTTAATATACCCCCCGATAGACATAATTTCATTTCAACTTAATAATTTTTATTGTACCCAATTGGTACAAATATATTATTATGTACTTTTTTAGTTCATTTGACAAATATTGAATTATATTGGTACAATATAGTCATGGTTTACTGTGCGGTAATTGCAGATATAATAAACTCTAAAAAAATAGATAATCGAGGCGAACTTCAGAATAAACTGATAACAGTATTGAATACTTTAAATCAAAACAGTGATAACCTCGTATCACCATATACAGTGACGCTGGGAGACGAGTTTCAGGCAGTCTGCAGAAAAGAAGCTCCGATTATATCTGATGTTATTACTATAATGATGGCTATATACCCTGTTAAACTCCGGGTCTCTATCGGGACAGGCAGTATCAGCACAATAATAAACAACAATTCAGCACTGGGGATGGATGGTCCAGCATTTTATTCTGCCAGAGACGGTTTATCCAGTATGAAAAAGCATAATTTTACTAATATCCAGTTTTTTGCAAATGAAGATGATGAGCAAAATCTTCTATTAAACAGGATAAATACTCTTGTCTTTTCAATGATGGATAAATGGAAGCCGAATACATTTTATACGTTTGAAGGGCTGCTGCGGAAGAAAAGTATCAAAGCTATACAGACCGAACTGAAGATATCGGAAAGAGCTGTGTATAAACTGATTGAAACACATAATCTGAATTATTATGCGGACTATTTCGAAACTATCATTTCAAAAACAGGAAAAGTATAATTATGGAAAAAACAGTTTTATTCTATTTCTATCTCTGTATTATTGTACCAAGACTTTTTTATCACTGGAACCATAAGCCTGTCGCAGGGCTTAGCCGTAACCTGCTGATTCTGCTGATTGAAGTAATATCACTTTTACCGGCCATGAACCATAATTCCTTTCCGCTTCTGATGGCGTTTCTTGCAATTTATCATTTTGTATTTTTATTAATCGAAAAGAAGGCCAAGTTTATCTATCTCAAACGTTTTATTGAGTTCATTTTCATAATCGCAGCAGGTCTGATTACTTTTGTATTTGTTCCCGGAGCTGGTATCTTTAACAGCAGAACACTGAGCTTTACAGCAAAGATTGCTGAAAACCTTGTCTTTACAGAGGAGTTCTCCGAACTGGAATTATCAGCCTTTTTAATCTACAGTTTCGGTACAGCAGCTCTGGTTAATGAACTGAATAATCCCATAAGGCATATACTCGAACTTGTTAGAATCGAACCGCTTACAAAAGAATCACAGATTACAGATGAAACAGAACTAAAACGCGGAAAAATAATCGGTGTACTGGAAAGAATACTATTTTTCTTTTTTGTAATAACCGGAAACTATACATCAATAGCCTTTATACTAACGGCAAAAAGCATTACCCGGTATAAGAATCTGGAAGATAAAAATTTTGCAGAATATGTACTGATAGGAACGCTTCTATCCAGTTCAGTTTCGATTTTCTGGGCTTATTTCATAAAGACTATAGCTTAGCTCGGTGTTCGTTCATACGTCTTCTAAGCCGGGAGGAGGCAATCAGACCTGATACAGAGAAAACAGCTGCACCTGCATAAATCCAGCTGGTTCCGAAGACATCAGCAGTTCTGCCCCACACTACTGACCCCAGACCAACCCCTACATCCATGAACATATAAAAAGTAGCATTTGCCGAACCTCTGCGGTTCATAGGAGTTCTTATAATAGCCTCAGTATTAAGTACAGTCATAATGAACGCTTTTGACGCGCCTGTCAGAAAACCCGCTGTAAGCATGACGGTAACAGCCAGATTGACAGCCGCCGGCGTATCACTGTCAATGATTAAAGATGAAGAAAAAATAAGCAGCATCCCTGAAAAATCACAGATAAACCCGATGACAAGGACTCTGGCCTGTCCCCACTTCTCGGAGAGTCCACCGATAAATAGCCTGGATATAATCGAACCTGCAGCCTGTACTGTAAATACAAGACCGGTGGCCGGAATTGCATTTTCTCTGGTATATGTTGGAAGAAAGGTATTGATAGATGAACCGCCGAACATGGTCAGCATCATTATCAAAGCAGGAATAAAAGCGTTTGGTTCAATTATTTTATCCCAGAAACCGCATTTGCCTGCTGATTTTTCCACGACAGTTGTATCTAAATTTTCAGGGATATCAGCTCTTGGCTTCATCGATTCAGCCTTTTCATAATTGACCATTAGCCCAAGAAGAAGTGCAAAAAAAGCTATACCTGATGTAATAAGAAATCCATTGCTGTAACCTGTCCTGTCCATAGTGAATAGAGCCAGGGAGGGCGCAAATGCCATTGTAACTGAGGATGTCAGTCCAAAGTAACCGATTCCCTCGGTCATGCGGCTGTTTGGTATTACATCAGTTGATATAGTGCTCAGTGCAACTGAATTGGCAGAAAATCCGATGCCATTGATTAGCTGTATAAGATAAAGAACCCAGATTGAATGCAAAGAGGGAGGAAAAAATTTATATAATCCGAAGCTGCTTATAGTTACAACAAAAACCGCATTACCAAAAAGAAGGATACTCCTGCGGCTTTTCTTATCAATCAGATTTCCCATGAGAGGGCGGAAAACAAGTGCAGTTATAGCATAGATCGAAGTCATAAGCCCGGCTTGAGTTTTCTGATATCCAAGATCAAGTACAAAAAGAGGCAGGGAAACCCCGCGCATAAAACTGCTTAAACGGACAAATAACGATACTATACATATTATTATAAATGCTCTGGTCCAGAGCTTATCTCTATTATCTTTAATCACTACCCATATCTTTTTTACCGAATATATTCAATATTAACTTAATTTAATCCCTTTGGAAATAAGTTTTAAATATTATCGATAAATACTACTTGAAGGACTGAAGATTGATATTTAATTCTGATCCGATATCATCAGTAATTCGGTGCCATAGTTTTTTTCGGTTATTCAGTTTAAGCCTTGTTGAAGACTGTATTGTGCTGTACATATTCTGATGTTTTTTTAATAAAAGGTAGTTTGTCTTTTCTTTGGGACCGTAGAGATCATTTAATCTGATTTCAACTTCCTCATCAAGAATATCTGTGTAAGCCTTATTTATTTCAAGATAATTTTTCTGTATAAGCTGCAGATATTCGATTACAATCCTGTCAATCTGTTTTATCTGAATAAGCTCATCAACAATCTGCGATAACGTGCTTATTGCAGCCTCATAATACATGGCATTAAAAAGTTTGAGCGCAGATTTAATTAGTTCAAGCAGCCCCTTACATCTTTCCTCAAGAATCCTTCCGGCAGAACTGTCGCGGCATCCTTTTTCTATCATATTTTTCAAACTTCCGGCTGCAACATCTAGCGCGCTCTCAAAGACCCCTGTCTTCCAGTTCTTTTTATTCAAATTCTGATAAAGAACTTCCATCTTTTCCCTGAGCTCCAGACGCCTGCTCTCTTCCGGCAGAAAAATCAAATCGTATACTACAAGGGTAACACCCTTAAACTCGACAGTTCCGACATTGAAAAAATCAACACGTGAAAAATAATCATCCTCGTTTTCTTTCTGCCAGGAAACAAACTTCTGGAAAACATGATTTGTAATCATAATCCTGTTGCTGTTAGGGCTGATACGGTTGGCTTTGGTCTGAAGTCTTGCTGCAGTATTTACAATATCACCCGAAATATCACCGTCTCTTGTTACAACAAGCGGAGTAAATTTCTGTCCGCCGGATATACCGGCAGAAATCTGAAACTTCGGAAGAACCGTTCCCGGCAGTTTCCTGCTTAATATTGTATTTCTGAATGAGCGGCCCTGCGTATTGAAGTAATCCATTATCTGCATAACAGCCTTCATTACATCAGATGCTGATGCTCCTATTACCAGAATCTCATCACCCTGTGCACGCTTGGTAATAACACCGGAATCTGCACTTATTGCTGTTACATCCTCATAGATCATCCGATCGAGAAGATCCACCATCGACATATTACGTTTTTTGTCCTGACAGTATTTCGTATAACCGTGAATATCTATCAGTCCAAGATAAATTTCAGGAATCGACATCAGCCTCTTTAAATCACCGCCGAAAGTGAATTTTCTGTCTGCAATAACCATTTCCTGCCAGAGCAGAGGGAAGGCTTTCGGAGTTAATTCTTTAAAAATTCCCCAGTAAATTTTACGCTGAAGCTCAAAAGATTTGAATAGACACTTCCTGAGTTTTTTTGAATCGGGCAGTTTTCCGACATATTCAGTAAGACTGGCGAAAGTCTGCATCTCACCCGACAAAACCCTTTCATATAAATGCAGGAGCAGTTCCTGTTCAGAAGTGTTAGCGTCAATTGCCTGTGTGGTAGTCATTTATTTAAACAGCCTTTTCATTACTTTTATGAACATACTTATTTAATTATCGGATTATTGGGGTATAAAATTCAAGCGCCATTATCGGCTCACAGCTGAAAGCTTTGATAATACCCGAATATCAACCGATCATCCTGCTTTAAATAAAGCCAATTTGCATAAAAAAACGGTAAGTTATGTAACTTACCGTTTTCTACCCTATCATCACAGGCAATAGAATGGGCGACATTGGATTCGAACCAACGACCCCTTGCGTGTCGAGCAAGTGCTCTAACCAACTGAGCTAGCCGCCCCTATTCCGTATTCAGCTATTATATAAAGAATTGCATAGATGTCAATAAGCTTTCAATAAATAAAAAAGCCGTCACCTTAAATCAAGGGACGGCGGAATTTCTGTTTCAGCAGATTATTTAATTGACATTAGTATTCTTTCAAGAACCTTTGCTCTATCGAGAGGTTTAACAATGTAGTTCTTTGCTCCGATAAGCAGTGATTTCTTGACAAGGTCCTGCTTTCCAAGAGCGCTGATCATTATGACCTTAGCTTCCTTGTCAAACTCAATAATCTTTTCAAGAGCAGTAACTCCGTCCATTTTAGGCATTGTGATATCCATGGTCACAATATCAACATTAGGGTACAGTTCTTTATATTTATCAAAACCTTCCTGCCCGTCAGTTGCGGTACCTACAATTTCAAAACCTTCTGAGCTCAAAATTTGACTTATCTGCTTGGTTACAAACATTGAATCATCAACAATCAGAACCTTGAAAGCCGATCCGTCATCCTTATGTCCATCCGGGGTCCGTTCGTTAATATTAGGAAAATCCTGTTTATTCTTCATATCTATATCTCCTGCTACCTTTCTCTTACAGCAACATTTATCTCAAGTTTTCCCTGATTCAGTTCAATTGGAACTATCAGGGCTTCAACACCGGAATCTGAAACTTCCATGTTCTCACCGGTAAAAATTGCCGGAGGAGTCAGATCAAAAGTAAACCCCAGTTCATGAAGTTTTGTAACTGCCTGAGCAGTAATCATATTAGCAAGTTCAGTAATAGTAGCCTTTGCAAGATCATTCATTTCTGTCAAAGTCTCACCATTCATTTGCCCTGCTATTGCCAGAGCTGTATTTTCAGCCATGTCAAAAAGCACGCGACCTTCTACATCTCCAGCTAATCCAACAATCGCAGCCACACCAAGAACAGGCTGGGAAGTTGATTTAAGAAATAATTCACCGCGCTTAATATCAGAATCGACAACTTCCTTCAAAATATTAAATGCTGCCTCAACAAATGGATTTATATATTCTACTCTCATCAGTTACTCCTCTGTATCATCTTTTCCTGTAAGCCGAAGTGCTTCCTTTAACCGGCTCCCAGTTATCACCTCTAATTGTTTCATTTGCTCCAACTATCAGCAGCCCTCCCGTTTTCAGTGTCTCATCAAAGATAGAAATCAATTTACCCTGTTCTTCCCTGCTTAGAAAGGAAAGTACATCACGTACAAGTATAATGTCCATTGGCGGCATCTGATTATCATGAGTGACATCATGATACTCGAACAGGATCAAATCCTTGATTTCAGAATTGAACTGCCAGCCGTTTTTTCCGTCAGCAATATATTCAGAATAAATTCCCGGAACAGCATCTCTGGTGAAAACTAGATTAGGGGCTGTTGAAATATTAAGCAGGTCCTTATCATGAGCATATATTTTTATCCTCTTTTCACTATAGCGTTCACGGCATGCAACCGCAAATGAATAAGTCTCCTCACCCTTTCCGCACCCGATGTTCCAGACATTCATCACACCGCCGGAAACATCCGGAAGTAATTTCTTAACATTTTCAATGTAATCTCTTTCCCAGAACACTCCGGTATATGCAGAATTAAACCCTGCAAGGAACTTTTCAGCATCACTGCCGTTGTTGAGCTGAACATCAAATCCAGCATCGGCTCTTTCCTTTTTCCACTGCTGAAACCTGTTTTTAACCCATGGCTCATTGATACTGCTTACAGTGAATCCCCCAAGGGTTTCAAGTGTTTCAACTATAAAACTGTAATCAACATCAACGCCTGCTGATACCTTCGGAATATCAGTACCTGAATCAGCTTTATATGACTGCACAGCTTTAACAGTATTAACATTATTCAGTGAAGCTTCCGCCGCTTTCTGATCAAAGACGCTCTCTACATCAAGTATGATATAAAGCTTACTGTCGTTCTCGACGATCCCCTTGATAAACTTAATATTGATATCTCCGAAAAGTGGATGCGGAGGCTGAATCCTCTGAGATGAAATCCCTACAACCTTGTCGATAGAATCAACAATTATGCCGAGAGTGTTGTCTTCAAGTCTGAGAATTATCATATTCTCAACTCCGCCATGATTTTCAGGAACCGGCAGATTAAACATTATGCGTAAATCAATTACAGATATAATATCGCCTCGAAGGTTGTATACGCCCTTAACAAAGGGAATGGAATTAGGAACGTAGGTGAATTTGGACGCCTTGGATATCTCCTTCACCTTCATGATATCAATTCCATAATCCTTTCCGCCTAAGGAGAAGGTTACCATTTTATAATCAATATTTTCGGTCTTTTCCTTGCTTTCCTCTCGCGCGGAGTCGGCAAGAATATCCAGAGCCTGTATGTCAAAAATATCTGAACTCATATTACTCCTTCTCAACCTATAGTGGCTTCTCTCATCATTCGCTCTTCTTTTTCACGTCTGAGCCCTAAATCAAGCAGCTGACTTACATCAATGATGAGGGAAACTGTACCATCTCCAAGGATGGTAGCACCGGCAATACCCGGTGAATTTGTATATTTATCTCTTAATGGTTTAATAACGACATCTTCTTCTCCGATCAGAGAATCGACCATGAGCCCCATCCGCTTGTCTCCGCTTCCGACTATGACAACAAAATGATATTCACGGACTTCATCGGAAGGTATTCTAAAGAGCCGGTTCAAACGGACAAGAGAAACAACATCCTGACGAACATTGAAGACCTCGTAATTATCAATCATCTTTATTTCTTCAGGTTTAATTCTATGACTGTCTATAACTGAAGTAATCGGAATGGCGTATATTTCAGTGCCCACACGAACAAGCAGACCCTGTATGATAGCCAGGGTAAGCGGAAGTTTTACAGTAAAGCTTGTTCCGCTGCCCTTTTCAGAATAAACACTGACATTTCCGTTAAGTTTTTCAATCTGCTTTCGTACTACATCAAGCCCGACACCGCGGCCTGAAATATTCGTTATAGCTTTTGCAGTAGAGAATCCGGGTTCAAATATCAGATTGAATGCTTCAACATCTGACAGCTTCTTTGAAGGATGTATGAGCCCGCGATCGATTGCCTTCTGCCTAACACTTTCAACATCGATGCCCTTTCCGTCATCGGAAATCTCAATAACTATCATATTGCCTTCATTTCTGGCTTTCAGAAGAATAGTACCCTCTTCCGGTTTTCCGGCTTCTTTCCTTTCGGCAGGAGTTTCTATCCCGTGATCAACAGAGTTTCGCACACAATGAATGAGCGGATCGAGCAGATCATCTATTACGGATTTATCAAGTTCAGTATCCTCACCTTCAATCATCAGTTTAATGTCTTTGGAACAGGATCTTGAAAGGTCTCTGACCAGACGCGGAAAACGTGAAAAAATCTGAGATATGGGAACCATCCTTATCTGCATTACCCCTTCCTGAAGCTCGCTGGTGGTACGTGCAAGGCTCTGGGAGGTGTTCTGAAATTTAGCTACTGTTGCTTTGAATCTTGATTCAGGCGAATCAAATACACTAAACAGACCGGAATAGCGTTCTGTTATTTCATTACGTATGGTTTTAATATCTGAACCGCCCTGAATTTCAAGGAGATAATCAGGAAGACGGTCAAAGAGATCTTTAAGCTTTTCCCGGAACTCAGACTGACAGCCCTGAAATTCAAGAAGCCCCTCAGAAAACTGTGCATTGATCTGATTGAAAGAGGCCTTCGTAATAACAGTCTCGGAAACAAGGTTAAGGAGGTTGTCAATTCGTCGTGAGTCGACTCTCAGAATAGATCCGCTGTTTTTAGCCGTCTTTTTGAGTTCTTTTTCAGCCTTGCTTTCAGTAACTGTTTCGGCAGCCTCGTCTGACTCGGCTGACTCGGCTGATTTTACAGCCTGTGGAACCGGAACCGGAGCTTCCTCGTTGACAGGCTCATCAATAGACTCGATATCTGCTGACTCCATTTCATCAGATTCATCAGCAGAATCTGTTCCGGAGGCTTCGCTATCTTCGAAAATCATTTTTATCTCAGAATCCTTGATTACATCCGGAATTTCAATTTTCTTTGAAAGTTCATCAACAGACAGGGTCGTTGCAAGGTAAAAATCTGCTTCTGGATGAAATACATCCTCATAGAGGGCATCAAAATCAGGCTTTGACCTTAAAACCCTTCCGTTCTTATTTAAAGCAGCATATACCTGAATACCTCCGACAGTATTCATCGGATTGTCTTCGTTGAATATTATATGAGCAAAAACAAGGTTTTCACCCGCTTCACACTCTTCCTTCAATTCCAGAAGCTCGTATTCAGTAAGACTTCCGTCGTCCGAAGAAGCTTTTTTTTCAGCAGGCTTCTTTTTTGAGGCGGTTTTAGAGGGGGCTTTTTTCTTTGCTGCAGGAGCCGGTTCTGAGGAACCGCCTATATAACTCTCCAGCCTGGACGAAATCTCGGAAGTATCTTCACTATAGACATTTCCATTTGCCCGTTCCTCAAGCATAGCTTTGATAATGTCGATAGCCTCGAGCATCGTATCAACAACCTCGGGTGTAACATCCAGTTTTCCTGCTCTTATTTCATCGAGGGCATCTTCACACAAATGTGTAAAGTGCGCAAGTTCATCCATCTGAACTGTTCCTGCAGCCCCTTTAAGCGTATGCGCTGCTCTGAAGATCTCATCAACAGCGTCCTTATTCTGGAGTTCATTCTCCAGTACAAGGATATTCTGCTCAAAAGTCTCCACCTGAAGCTCGGCCTCGAGAAAAAAGTCCTTTAATAACTCTTCGTTATTGGGATCTAGGTAATCACTCATCTCAACATTAATGATATCCATAAGCTGTGTTAAGTCAAGACTTTTTTCTTACTAGAGGAAAAAAGGTATTACTGAGCCTTCCATTCTTTCCTCTAAAAGCTCAATTTCTGTATGAAAACCTTCGATATACATAGTATAGTATTATTAAGGTGCCATTTTTTTACAGGAGCTTCTTCAAATGAAAAAATATCTGATTCCGGTTTTAATTTCATTACTTTTCCCATCTGCTTTATTCTCTGCAGACATCAGTATTCCGGAACTGGAGCTTGTTTCACGACTGTATGGCGAAGAAGGCTCACTGCTGGTTCAGACCAGAGGATCACTTGAAATGGCGATTGACGGCGGCTATAAATTCGGCGGGAAATTGAAATTCGGAATAGATGACGAAGTCTTTGATGATATAACCACTTCAGCACCTCTTGTTTTCAGGGCTGCCGAGGTATCGCTTAACGAGATATTCGGACTCCCCTTCTCAGCTTCATACTATACCGGAACGATCGATGATTTCTGCAATGGAGATATTTTCCATACGATGTTTGGAACCGGAATAATTGAACCCCGTCTAAGCGGTTTTATGGCCTTTGGAGACGGTGTAGTATATAACGGACTTCACAGTGTTGCCGGAACAGGGATATCTTTCAGCAGTACCTTTGGTTCAGACTGGAATTATACAGCAGTCTATCTGTACCAGGATGCCTATATGGGCGATGGATACTACGGTACAGACATACGTTCAGCATTTAATCTGGGCAACCTGAAGCTTGAGACCTTTGCAGGTGTCACTTTTCCATCAGGAACTGCAGGTACATACAGAGGCGGACTCCTGCTCTATTTTAAAGCAAGTGAGACAGGCAGTTTTTATGCCCAGGTAGGTATTCCTGAGTGGACCCCTGTTGATGAAAGCCTCGGAATTGACCTGTTCTACTTCCTTTTTGAGCCGCGGCTCAGATTCGGTATCTTTGGATTCAACCTTTCCTTTTTCTGGCATCCTGCCTACTACAAACATACATCAACAAATGAGGAAGGTTCTATAGATCTTCTGGTTGATTTTTCAGTAGGAGATCTTGAAGAATCACCGGTAAGCGGAGGTATCTCATCCCAACTGTCATATAATGCACAGGCATCTGAAGATCAGTTTGAAACAATAGTATCTCCTTATTTCAGTGCAGTAACTTCAGGTGTAATCTGGAATTTTAAATTAAATGCTACAGTACTTCCATTTGATTTGTCTTCAATGTTTGAAGGCTACATTGGAGTTAAAGCGGGGTTTTAATCTATGAAAAGAGTTTTTGCAGGTCTGATACTTATCCTTGTATCGGCCTCAGTTTATGCAACAGAAACAGGCGGCACTTTCACAATTGGAAACAATAATCTGACAGCCGAACCTATGACAAGCACAGAATTTCCAGGTACGGAATTCCCATGGGGAGGCTCACTGTACTGGAAAAGAGAAGCCAGCGACAACTCCGGTCTGGAAGTTGGTTTTTACCGGGATCCAATAATAAGAAACATCGGATACACCAATTTCTATTATAACGAAGACCTCTTCAGTATAAGTGTCGGACCTTTTTTCGGTATTTTCAACACAGCTGAAACTTTGATTAAATCCGGGATCAGTACTTCTGTTAAAATCAACATACCCGGAATTGCATTTGCAGAATTTGAAACACAGAGTACTATCGGAGGTCGTCTGGTTTCTACCGGTGACTATATACAGGAGGCAAACCGCCTTGGTGTGGGTTTTTATGTATATAATGCGATCTGCACACTGCAGATAGATACAAAGAGCTATAATGTCATAGACGAGACCTACGGCAGTCTTTCCGAAGACTTCACCGAGTATGCATTTATTGCTGATCTTTTTCAGAAAAACGTACCGTATACAATGAAACTAAAGCTGGGTTATCAGAACAAGGTAAGAGTAATTGAATCAACAGAATCACAGAGCCTTAATTCGGTAGTACTAGGTACTGATGTATCAATACGGCCGGCCGAATTTCTCGGTATTTTTATCGGACTTGAAAGCAGTCTATACTCTTTTGGAAGCATAGACGATTCGACTGCAGACACTTCAGAACTGCTGAGTTTTGCAAGCGAGTTTCCCGGAAATTATCTGTTTAATGCAACAATCGGCTTCTCACTGGATCTTGAAAACATTAACAACTGATTAACTGCCCCGGTTATATATGGCATTTCAAAAACCAAAGCTTTGAGAAGGCTTTGGTTTTTTTTGCTTAAAGTAATTGTTCAGATAAAAATTAAGGCTGACTAAGTGAACTCAGTCAGCCTCTTTATCAATATGCAGATAATAAGAAACGGTATATATAGATCAAACGATAGGCATTTATTTGAAGTAAAAAGGGACTGTCTTAGACAGTCCCGTATATTAACTGTTTCTTATTCTTCTGTCTCTACATCAGAATGCATTTTCTGCCTTTCAAGATATCTGAGAACCTGTTTGTTACCAAGTCTTTCATACTCAAGATTCCTTCTGGCTTCTTCTCTGTCTCCAAGAATTCCCCAGAGCTGTTCATCATCAATGTCAGTCTGAAGATTAAGAAAGGCTTTATCGTATGTTAGAGTTACATCTTTAACATAGCTGATAAAGTCACCGCCGGTCTGTGCAGCATCTTTATAGAATACTATACCGGCAATCTTGTAGAGAGGAGTTGCATTAGGATACAGAGGTACTTTTCTGAGTTCTCTGTCTCTTACATCCTCAATGTAGTTGGGGTTATTCCATGTAATGGTTTTCCATCCGTCAAAATCAAGAAAACTCATGAAAATGTTCTTTTCCTCGTAGTTCTGATCTTCAAGGATGATTCCAAAACCGTTAGGAAAGTTCTTACCAAGAATGTTAACTGTAACACTCTTAAGAACACCAACGTTCTTTACAACACCAAAGCTGTCGTATTTAACGCCTACAAGGTCATTCTCGTCTACTCTTTCGTAAGCAGGAATGTCGAATGGAGGTCTAACAATTGCCCATGAGTTATAGGGTTCTTCCGGAAAATGTATTCTTACACCAAGAACGGTCTCTCCGCCGTATCTTGTTGCACCGTCTTTAACAGGTGCAGGAAGTACATATGAAAATCTCTGGTTAGTTACTGTTTTTGCTGATGAAGCAAGCTCAACTTCCCAGTTCTGAATAGCAAGAGAAGTCTTCATGAATTCTTTTTCTTCCTCAGTAAAAGCAGCGCCTGCCTTGTCTGAGAAATTCATAAAAGTAGCTTCATTTTCACCATCTTCCATGTCTCCGGCCAGCTGTGCAAAATCTATAAGCACTGTTTCTTCGGCGAAAACAGGAAAAGCTGCGATTATCAACGCTATACTTAGAAGAATTACGAAACGTTTCATCTAATTGCTCCTTATCATATTAATTGCTTTGTCATTTAAAATTATACGAACTGTAAGCCGTTTGTCAACGATTTTTATTTTTTTTGCACAAGCGCTTACATACCTACTCTATTGGTTCACCGCCTACCGCTATTTTTACCTCCTTCAATTCTGGAAAATTAAAAACCACGGCCTTTTTAACGGTATCAGTAATTCCCTGAAAACTCATCGGCACCGTCTCCGCCGTAGTGATCAGGTTCTCGGTAAAACCGGCATAAAGCGTATCCTTATCAATGATAAGGCTGTCCAGCTTGACTCCTACAGGGAATAACCGATAACGATCGATATTATTCGGACCTAATATCAGTTCATCGATATACAGTTCGACATTCCCTTCAAGACTGTCCCTGACAGGCAGTCTCCGGAGTTCTCCGCTAACATTGATTCCGCCTTCATCCGGAAAAAAAAGAACCCTCTCTATCCTTCTGTCGGCATCAACAAGTATAAAAACAAGCGAGATAAGAAAAAAAACTAAAAAAACAGCTAAAGAAATGAGATTTTTTTTCGATAGCCTAAATACTCTAAAATTCACTCGATCCCCCGTCGGTTATTCTCAAAATCAGTAATAAAATCAGTTATACCATTATAAATACCCTTACTCAATTTCTTCAAGTAAGCTGCTGTAGATAATAGTTCCGCTTCTTCAGGATTTGTTACGAATCCGGTCTCTATAAGCACAGAGGGCATCCTGGCATTTCTGACCACAAACCAGGATTCCTCTTTTGGACCGCGGTTTTCAGTAAGGCTGCCTATTTGAGCATCCAGAGATTTGAGAAGTTTTTCTCCAAGAATTACACTCTCAACTGTAAGTTCTTCCTCGAGCATAGTGTTCAGAATGGGCAGAACATCCTCATCCACATCAGAGAACATCTCAGGATCAATAAGGTCCCTTCTATACTCGGGAGGCAGATACCAGACTTCAAAACCCTTAGCAGTCGGATTAAATGAAGCATTAGCATGCAGTGACACGAAGATCATCGTATCATTTTCCTTTAACTCGATGCTGTTTGCAAAATCAGTCCGTTCCTCAAGAGTTGGATACCAGTCGTAATCCCTGGTCAACAGAACTTTTATTTCAGGAAATCTTTGCTTCAGCATAGCCGCTGTCTGCAGAGCAATATCAAGAACCACATCCTTTTCATTTACCCGCATCTTCCCTTCAGGCCCCTCATAATAACCTATTGCGCCCGGGTCTTTTCCTCCGTGTCCGGGATCCAGGACAATGCAGGCGACCCTGCCTGAGGGTTCCCTGTAGGATGCAAAAAAATCCCGAATACGCTGTGCTGAGGCACTGTCCAATAGAAGCTCACCATTTTCAGCATTGCGGCTGCTTACCGGATAATACAGGTATTCATAATCAAGAAGCAGAAAAGGTGATCCGGCGGAAACACGGACGGAAGCTGTACCCTTCTGAAGCTCCCAGACGCCCTTCCAGTAGTCAAATTTTAATTTCGCACCTGTTTCTTCAGCAAGACTGACAATGCCTGTTTCAGTATTATCCTCTGCATAAAGCGGACCTGAGGCTGCTGTGATAACTGCTATAAATAGAAGGAACGCAAACCTGTTGAATTTCATCTGTTTCTGACTATATCACGCTTTGTATCGATAGCCCAGACACCGCCCTGAATCCCGCCGCGCAGAAAACAGCGCCAGAAATCAGTGTCAAGTTCATCATCAGATGGACTACATATTATTTTTAGTTTTGAAAAGGCCTCACCGACATTGTTCCCATGCCAGTCACAGCAGGTTTCCAAACTCAAATCAGGCATTCCAGACTGCTTGAGTGTTCTCAGATTTTTTTCATCTGTTATAGTAAAAGCATCAGGTACCCAGGACCAGCTGCTGCCGTAGATAAAGTCACGGGTGTCCTCATCACCCGGCTCGAGCCTGAAAAAAAGTTTCCTTACCGCTGTTTCAGCAGCCTGAACAGCCGCATCATAATTCTCAAGACAGGAAATACAATTTGCACATTTCTGTACATTGTTCATGGGGAAAATGACCCGCTCACCCAGACTCCTCGCGATAAATACGTTCTCAATACCTTCAACGGAAAGAGCCTCCTGCTCGCCCTCTATAGAGGCAATAACACCCGGTATAGATACAGCTGCCCGTTCTGCAGAAACTCGTTTATACAGAGGCTCAAGGTTTCCAGGGGCCTCACCGGCTGCAATTCGAATAGCTGCCGCCGTTAAATTTATTCCGCTGGAATATGGAAATGTCCAGCCTGACATGAATCCGCCTGACAGTCTGTTTGCGATCTCTCCGACCATGGCACCCTTTTTTGAAGAATACTTGATATCACCCTTGGCGGCTCCATTTGTTATTCCGAGAGCTTTTATTCCGGCTTTAAAAACATCAGTTACATTCCTGTACACATCATCCTGACAGAGACTGGGAATTGTATGCCCCATCTCAATAAAAAATGGAGGGAAAAAGATATGACGATCGGCAAAACCGCAGATTGTAATCTCTCCATCATAAACAAGGGCATCAAGACTGAATTCAGGCCCATCCATATATTCTTCTATTATAACTTCTCCGGAGAGGGAGGATGAAACAGCATTTTCAAATGCTGTTTTCAGAGCCTTTATATCATCAGCATCGGTTATTTTAACAACGCCCCTCGCCCCCATGCTGTCAACGGGTTTAAAAACAAGCGGCACTCCAATTTGTTTTACAGCTTCTTTGGCAGTTTCAATATCCTTCACCGACCGGAACTGGGGAGACGGAACTCCGGCATCATAAAAGGTCTGACGCATCAAAGCCTTGTTGCTTGCCCTGCAGGCTACTTCGTATCCGGTACCGGCAAGTTGAGTCTTTTCAGCGGCAAGAGCCACTGATGCGGAAAAATCGGTTCCTGCAGTGAACACAGCAGAGAGACCGCCGTCATTTTTAAGCCGGAGAGCTTCTTCTGCTATTGCATCACGATCCTTCAAATCAACTTTAGCGAAGGTGTCAGCATACTTTATACCCGGAGCCTCGGTATTTATATCTGTTACATGAACGCGGAAGCCCATTTCTGAGGCTGATTTTATAGCAGGAATCTGCATAATTCCGCCGCCGAGTATCATTATTCTCTTGTTGTCCATCAATTAACCTTTCCTCTTCCGGCTGTCAATACGCACGGCATAGACTTCAAATGTATCGCCGAGCAGAAAACATCTGCTTACAGCTGTTAGAATTTTTGTCACAATAAATTTGACAGGTGCTATCATTTTGTAGTAATGGTTCGGATTGTGAAAAAACCGTTCAGGATGCGGAGCAGGTATCTTTATTTTTCGGACGCGGAACCCGTACTTCCTTAATAGCCTTACAGATGACTGCGGACTCCAGACGGTCAAATGATCGGAAGGGCTGGCATTCAGGAACCCTCCCAATGAACGTCTTGCACTGATACCCTTATAACTTGGAGTTGAAAATGCAAAGACTCCGCCGGGTTTTACTATCCGGTAAAGATGCTTTAACAGTTCCGGAATCTGTTCGATATGCTCAATTACATACCACATTGTAACTGCATCAAATTCATCAATTCCGAATAGTTCACCCGGAGAAAATTTCCCGGCCTCAGCAGCAGCTGCACGGAACCCGAGTTCTGAATTAATATACTCAACAGCTTCATCCGAGATATCAATTCCGAATGGCTGAAAACCTTCATTAAGAGCTGCTGAAAGAAAAGGACCGTATCCGCATCCTATATCCAGAAGTTTATCTCCTATAGTAAGTTTTCTAATGTATCGGCATCGTTCAATTCCGCTTCTTTTGATATTTTCAAAATCCTCAAGGTATGTTCTGCCGTACTGGTTACGGTATTCATCAAAAAAATAATTAGAATTGTAAACAGTCTTTTTCGAATCATAATTCTGAAGAGAAATAATTCCGCAGTCTGGACATTTAAAATAAGTTTTCAGAACACTTCGGTTTACGGCTTTTAAGTATCCGTTCCCGCATGTACGGCAGCGGTTACGCGGCGAATGTTCAAGGTTGAGTATATAGCCGGCAAGATCCATCTGCTTTTTTCCGGACCATGCATCAACTGCTTTCAGCAGCCGCTGTGGAGTCCTCAGAAAATGATCCAGACGCTTTGCATCAGGATTAAGAACTCCGATTTCGGGAATCCCGGCTCTGACAGACAGCATCTTGTGATAATGTGAAGGATTAAACAGAACTACCGGCACTCCTGCATTTAAGGCTTCAAAACATGTGATGCCGAAACTTGTGACTACAAGATCATATTCCGGAATGAGCATTCTCAGATCAGGAGGACAGTCAAGGACATTGACCGATTCGGGAAATGACTGACCTGAAAACATCGGCCCCTTTACAACAGTAAGCTGTTCCGTTTTAAATATTCCGGCATCATCAATCATAGTGATCATTTTCAGAGAGAGCCCTTCCCTGTCCTCACCGCCGAATGAAATAAGAATCCGGTCATCTGCTTTAAGATTGAAAAATCGCTCAGATGAAGAGTTTGCAGGTTCGGGAAGGTTTAAAAATCCGACTGATGAAATATTAGGCTCACTCTCCTCCATGTTCGGCAGGATATCGATTAGGTAGTCAAAATAATCTCGTGCATTCCCGCCTTCATCTATTCCTATACTAAGAGTCTTCCCGCTGAAATTGTGCAGTTTCTTTGCGGAGGTTTCTCTTTCGTCAAAGATGCAGATATCCCAGTCTTCCGGATTTATACTGTCAATGATTTCAAGAGGCTCAGCTTTTTTTGCCGTAATAAGCTTTTGTATCTCTTGGTCTGAGTATTGATCATGATCGAGATACGGCAACCCGGTATAGAGGGCACATTTGATTTCAGGATGATTATGAAATTTTACAGCAAGTTCTATACAGCGGCGGAGGTGGCCTGTCCCGTTCCCCCTGCCTACCGATGGAATGAGCAGAATACTTATTGAGGCCTTTACCGGGGACTTCACATCCCCCTCCTGTTGGATTCAAGCCATGGCAGAAGCACTTTCAGGCCGACAGGTCTGTCTTTATAAAGTGATTCAAAGATTTTAGAAATATAGTGAAAATCTTCTATTGTATCTATAGTGACATGGCGGTCCGGAAGACAGAATTCCTTCGGTGCACTGTGTCTGTTTATTCTGAATAACGAAGGATTTCTATACAGGTAGGGACAGACATGCTCGTGTTCATACGGATCTTCAGCTTCTTCCGCAGCTTTCATGAGGGCGGCTGTCTTTATCACCTCGACCCCCGTACCAAGAGGTGGACCGTCAAAACCGCTGTAATCTGCATCTGCAGAAATGTGATCTTCAAGCAGCAGCAATGCGGTTTCGCTGTCAACCAGAGGGTTGTCGCCTGTCGCCCTTATAATTGTATCAGGCCGGTATCTGTCGGCGGCCTGCCGGAAGCGGAGCAGAACGTCATCTTCAGGACCTGCAAATATGCTGAATCCATATTTTTCAGCTTCTGGTTTAAGCTGTTCAAAGCTTCCGGGTTCAGTGAGCAGAACATGAGAGTCTGCGTTAATCTGACGAAGGGCGTCCATGGCAAGGCCGACAACTGTTCTGCCGCAGATTTTCATGAGAGCTTTTCCCGGCAGCCGTGAGGATCCAAGTCTGGCCTGAAGGAATACCGCAGTGGAAGAACTCAATTCTCCGGAGCCTCCCAGATCTCGGTAATACTTCCGGCTTCCATCCTGAACCTGTAGCGGTTTTTGTACACCCAGTCTCTGGCTTCACGGAACTCCCGCAGAGAGGTGAAGAAGCCCTCTCCGCTCTTGAAATGATAAGGAAGAAAACGCCCTGCAGGAATCTGTCCGGAATCACCGGTGAACCTGAGAGTCAGGTTTTTAAGATAGAAGAACCTGTAGCTTCTATCCGGCGTAATGGATTCCTGTGGTATTTCATCGAGATATTTTATCCGGAAGGATGTACTGCAGTGGATTTTTTCTCCCCACATATAGGCTCTGAAACCGAAATCAAGCTTCTGCCAGTACATACCTGAAATTCTGGAATCAAATCCGCCCAGCTGTATAAAACGGTCACGGTCGTATATTCCGCAGTAATCAAATGGGAAAAGACTGTCCATACCGTCAACAGAGGGAGGCAGGTGAACAATCTTCAATTTTTTCTTCATAAAAGCCGGACTTATAATGGTCGGAACCGTGAGCTGTTTTCTGGACTGAAGCAGCGGCACAGTGCAGAGGCAGTCTGCATCTGCTATCCGTTCAATAAGTCTGTCCGAAAGCCCGCCTGCAGGGAGGGCCATATCATCATACATAACCAGCACGTACTTTGATGAAGCTTCCTCAATACCAATATTGATTTTCTCACCTTCGGTAGTGATATTCCGGAGTGTTACGAATTTAATTTCGGGAAATTTGACTGAAAGCGATTCTACATCGTATCCGCTGCCTTCGCCTTCAATAGTTATTATTTCATAAACATTAAGCTTAACCAGCGAGGTCAGTATTTCATTCCTGAAAACACGGCCGCCTCTGCTTAAGAGGACAATGGAGATAAAAGAGGGTCCTTTACGTATAGTAGGATCTTTTCGGCCGCCCACTACCGTATAGTTTACTTTCTCAATAATTGAAGGTGTAGTATTCATCACATTCGAGGCAGATTCCCCGATATTCCCCTCTCAGCTGTTCTTCATAAGATGCAGCACCGTTTTTCCAGATAATTTCAATATCCTCGTTGAAGATATTTCCAAAACTTATCCCTGCTTCAAGTTCCTCCCGGCATAGGGGAACAGTCCCGTCAATGAGCACAATCATATCGCGCTTCATATGCCAGCAGGGCAGACGTTTTACAGGAGAAAGATCTGAAACTTTCATCTGCTCAAGCCTGCCGCAGTACCAATCGTATTTCTGAATAATAACATTATTCGTCTTTTCTTTCCAATATTTATAGAAATGCTCTATATCCTCTTCGTTCTGCTTCATTCTGACGGCCTGGACCCAGGTATTGGCAGGTGAAACGGAAAGAAGGTATTCAGCCGTGCGATATGCTTCATTATATCCGCTTCCGCGTAATGAGGAATAAATTTTCTGATCGAGGGCATCAAGATCAACTATCCATGTGATACGGCCGGAATCCATACCAAGTATATTTTTCAGCTTCTGCTCGTCCCAGCCTATACCTGAGGTCTCAATCAGCAGCCCGAAGTCCGTTTTTTCCAGAACCCCGGCGGCCAGTTCATCAATCCTGGAATGCAGCGCGGGCTCATTCCGGACCGAAAGGCTTACGGTCATATCACCTGAAAAGGCTGAAAGTTTATCAAGGATAAGCCGGAAATTTTCTGGCTCCATCTCTGCAATACCGCAGTCTTTGAGAACTGTGCCGTTATCAGGCAGATAAGTCACCTGCTGAGCTGAACCGGCTGTGGTTTCAACCTCGCAGAAAGCAGGCAGGGTCCGAAGCAGACTTCCGTGCTCTCTGATAATATCAAGCACACGCTTATCAGAAACTTTATCTGAAAAAGGAAGCTCAGCATCGACATCCATACTGCCTAAAAGGCCTATCATCTTCTGCAGGAGAATAAAATTTCTCTTTGTGTCCGGAAAAAGGTTTATTCGGTAAAGACGCATATCCTCGGGCGATATCTGGGTTTCAAGATCAAAGCTGTTAATTTCTTTTTCTATGACGGAAAAAATAGCCTTCCGTCCCGGAGCGATCTCATGTTTAAGCGATATGGTTTCAAGAGCCGGAAGTATTGAAGATTTTATTATCTCAAGACTTAAACCAGCAGGATAACCGTCTGCGAAAGTATATTCAGCAAAATATTTTAAATGATTGGCATACATTTTTTCAGTCAGCTTTAAATCAATCAGTGGACAGTCTGCATGCAGATAGAAGATATTATCATAACCGGATGAAAGTTCGGTTAATGTTTTTATCAGAGAGGTGACAGAACTCTTATCAGCGGCAGCTATTTCAAACCCATCCGGAAAGGATGAAGTATCAGTTCCCTCTTCTGTAAGGATTACTCTTGAAGAACAATCGGAAATTTTTAGTGCGGCTTCAAAACCAAGATCTAACGAAGTTTTACCGGGGAGGAGTTCCTTAAAAGCATATTCTGTAATAAACAACGTGTTTACAATTACAATATTTCTCATAGTCTGATTATCGACATAAATTATAATCCATTTTATGACAACTTGCACAGTCATGCTGATAACTTATCTGTTGAACACCTCATGGTAAAATAGTATTCTGTTCCGCAGTATGATGCCCGGATTTAATGATAAAACATTCAGCGTGTCTGAAATAACCTCGCTTATTAAAGAAGTTCTTGAAACAGGATTCAGGGAAGTCCGAATCAGCGGAGAAATATCCAACTGCAGACCATCCAGTACAGGGCATCTATATTTCACCCTGAAAGACAAGGACGCAATGATAAGCGCCGTCATGTTCAGAGGCAGGTACTCAGCCCTGCAGTTCAAACCGTCAGACGGCATGCTTGTGAATGTTACAGGCAATATATCTGTTTATGCTCTTCGCGGCTCATACCAGATAATCTGCGACAGTATTGAAAAAGCCGGTGAAGGCGATATCCTTGCGATGCTGGAGAAGCGCAAGAGAAAGCTTGCGGAGGAAGGTCTTTTCGACAGGGAACTTAAGAAGCCCCTGCCGGTATTCCCCTCAAAGATAGCGGTTATCACCTCGCCGACCGGTGCCGCCGTAAAGGATATACTCAGGGTTACAAGGCGCAGGAATCCCGGGCTTGATATAGTCATCCTGCCTGCCCCCGTTCAGGGTGAAGAGGCGGCCGAAAAGATAGCAGCACAGATAAGATACGCTGACCGGCACCGGATGGCTGATGTTATCATTACGGGAAGAGGCGGCGGCTCACTGGAAGATCTTCTGCCCTTCTCAGAAGAATGCGTTGTAAGGGCTATAGCCGATTCGCAAATTCCGGTAATTTCAGCCGTCGGACATGAAATTGACACATCACTATCCGACTTTGCAGCAGATGTCTCAGCTCCTACTCCATCGGCAGCCGCGGAGATTGTAAGCTCCGGCAGAGATGATATTTTAAGAAGAATTCAGACAATTTCTGATAACCTTATTTCAGAAATAGGCAATCGGAATGAGAAAATCAGGCTGATGCTTGAGCGATATACGGGTAAAAATATTGAAGAAACCTTCTTTATCATGATACAGCCGATACTGGCACGGTTCGATGATCTTAAGGAGAGCCTGCTTAACAGCTTCAGCAGGACGGTCACCGAAAAACGTTATAATCTTGACTCGGCACTCAGAGAGCTGAAGGCCGTATCGCCTCAGGCAATCCTGAAACGCGGATTTGCGATAGTGACTGATGCTGAAAGCGGAAAAACAATTCTCTGTGCTGATCAAGCAGCAGCCGGATGTGACGCAGCAATACGCTTCCATGACGGAACTGTTTCAGCCACTTTAAATGAAAAACTTCCGGAAGGAGATGAGAGATGAAAAACTTTGAAGAAAGACTTAACAGACTTGAAGAAATAAATGACTCTATAAAAGGCGGTGGAAGTCTTGATGAGTCGCTCAGGCTTTTCGAAGAGGGTATAAAACTGGCAAAGGGCCTTGAAAAGGATCTCTCAAAGGTGGAAAGGAAAATCGAAATTCTGATTAATGAACCTGTAAAGGATGATGGAGAAGACGAACCGAACCTTGAGCTATTTCCGGAACTTAACGAGGCTGAATAGCAGCGCTGTTCAGCGCACTCAATTCGATAAAATCACCGACTGATACACCGTTACGTTCAAACCATCCGCTGTTCATTTCAAGCGCATACCTGACGGAGCGGGTGGACTGGACAGCTCTCTGAGAGAGCGGCTCCATTTCATGGATTTCCCTGATCTGCCCGTTCGAAGATATATATGCGATAGCGAGAGGTATTTCAGTATTCTTCATCCAGAAGGAAAGCATCTGATCTGCTTCAAATACAAAAATCATCCCGTGCATCTCGGGCATTGAATCACGATACATCAGACCCTGCTGCCTTGAGGCATCATTGTCTGCGATTTCAACTGTCACCGGCCTACCGCCGACAAGCATCTCTACGGTTTCAAGCTTTTCCGACCTGCCGGATGCAAAAACGGATGCTGCAGCCGCAGTAAAAATTGTAAGGATTATCAGTTTTTTAAGGTTAATCATATTCTCTCCGGGAGCAGCTAGAAACTATCAAGAAATGATTCACGTCCCATTTCCATGGCGGATTCACCGCTGGCGCTCTCTTCCTGCATTTTTTCAAACTCAGCGCGATCAAGGTACTTTATATTAAGAGGTCTTTCAATACTGATTATTACCTCATCGTTTTCCCAGTATATCTTCTGGGGATCGAGGTAGTCGGGGTCACCGTATTTATCAGTAAATTTTGAGAAGACACTGTAGTGATCAATAAATTCCTGATCGAGCATCAGAAGGATTGAAAACAGGCGTCCCTCGCTGAACTGAAAGAAGGCCCGATCAATATAAAGGCTTCCGTCGCAGTCGATCAGCTGATCAGCGGTTCCCGGCATCATCGAAACATCGGGTTCACCCCTGTACATGAACTGGGGACTCTCCCCAAGTTTGAGTTTAACTTCATCAGGATCCATCCCCAGCATTATCCCTTCATAGCCGGCCGGAAGGACTTCCTGCGAGAAACAGGGCATAACAATCAACAATAATACAATAACTGCTGTAAATAACTTTTTATTCAAGATTACGCTCCGCTTATATTATCGGAAAATTTCAGAATGATATTAAAGCGCTTGTAATTGAAAGTTCATGGATGTACATTGTTTATATGTATTCAAGATTCAGGCTATCATTCCTCCTGCTGTTATTTCTTTCATCCCCGCTGTTTGCCGAAGCTTCATTCAACATTGAAAATATCAGTTTTACTCCGGAATCAGGAGAAACCGCATACCTGAAAATAACCTCAATACCGGATTTGTCAAAGGTTTACATAGACGGAACCTTCAGCGGACGGACCCCCTACAATGAGCAGCAGCCCGCACAGGGACAGCACAAGATTGAAATTAAAAAGGCCGGATATACCGACTTATCCTTCTGGATTGACTGCAGAAACAACAGTCATATTGAAGTAACGGCTGAACTTGGACGGATTGAGGGGATGGTGGATATTGAAGTAAGCCCCGCTGATGCTGATATATTTATATCAGGAAGTAGATACGCCGTCGGAGAGTACAGTATTCCTGCCGGACTGTACTCTGTACATGTAAGAAAATTCGGTTATGAAGACTACAGCAGTCAGATTCAGGTTATCGGCGGAGAGACACTCAGGCTGAAGGCAGTACTGAAGAAAGCGGATTTCCGCCTGGCCTCATTTAACACAGATAAAAGAGTATTTAACCCTCTCAATTCAGGGATTCTCGGCTCGATAAAAATTGACTTTGAAGTTACATCTGAAGGCGGCGGTTATGCAGAGATAATTTCCGCCGGAAGGACTGTAAAAACCATTATTTTTCAAGACTTCTCAGACAGATATAATAGTTTTACCTGGGACGGCCGGGATGATGAGGGCAGAACTCTTGATGACGGGATATATACCATAAAGATTGAAGTTGTTTCAGCCGACGGCAATACATCAGACACCGAAGAAGATAAAATTAAAATTGACAGCAGTATTTACTACTTTCCTGCGGTAGTCGGCATTTCAGGTTCAGGGCTTAGCAGCTGTCCGGCGACAGAACTTCTTCCGGCCGGAGGGGTTCAACTGTCAAGCGGAATAAGTCTGCTTGATTTTTCTGCAGCTGATATCGAGATTCCAGCCTATATAAGATACTCTGTCCTTGAAAGGCTTGAACTTGCCTTACGCTTGTCCGTACTGATTAATTCAGAGGGGGAACGGGAACCTTCGGGAACAGGGATTGCACTGCTGAACTTCAGAATTGCAGACTTCATTGATATGTTCAGCTTAAACGGAATATTATCCGGAGGCTTCTCAAATTCGGCGGAGGCAGCTATGCAGTCGGATTTCAGCCTGATAGGACTGAACCTTCCGCTTGAGCTGAGTACCGGGACAGGAAAGCTTCCCTTATCATTCATTCTGGCCCCCTCTGTATACTGGAACTATATGGAAGAACAGAGGTTCTATGCAGGATTATCAGCCGGTGCGATTTTAAAGGCGGCAAACTGGTCTGCCGGTCTTTCAGGAAAACTTGAAACCGGCAGCTTCGGTGAGGAATTTACTGCTGCCGGCGCAGTTACTGCAGCTGCAGATTTTTCATATTTTCTGCCGGAGCTGCCTGCTGCTGCCGGGCTTCATTTCATTATGGATATAATTCCTCAAGCAGTTTACAGCACAGGGATATCTGTTAATTTATTCAATTGATTTGAAGACGCCTGAAGATCACTCAGTATTTGATGCCGATTCGTCCTGTATAATCGATACGGTTAAGAAGGATGGGTTCCCTGCCTCTGAAATAATCGTCTACAGCGGTCCTGGCACCGGTAAAATGGCCGTAGTCATCTATTATCAGGACCCCTCTGCTGCACAGAACAGGATACAGGATTTCAAGTTCAGTCTTTGTCGATTCATACCAGTCGGTATCAAGCCTTAGAAGACTTAAGAACTCAGGAACAGTGTTATCAAGCGTTTCTTCGACAGGCCCTTCAACAAAGATGAAATTATCCTCAGGATAGCCGCTATTCTCCAGGTTCCGGCGTACTGCTTCCGAACCGACAGCCCAGTGACCGAATCCAGGTCCCCGTCCCCTGTCGTCGGCAAGCCATTTTTCCCTGACGCTTCTGCCGTTTGAGGCAATATAATCCTGGTCGGAGGGTTCGGGCATTCCGCTGAATGTGTCATAAAGATAAATCTTCCGGTCCCTCACTCCTAGTTCAAGCAGGGTCATTGCCGCTATCATACAGGAACCGCCCTTCCAGACACCGCATTCAGCAAAGTCTCCCTGTATATCATTTAAAATGATATACCTTACAGCATTATATAGTGCATAACCGCGTTCAACAGAGGTCATGGTGAAAGCCTCAGCCTTCTCCCAGATTTTTTTAAACTCCGGCTCCATATCTATTAGATACTGATCGGGAGGTATTACTCCGAAGCCCCTTCCCCTGAGTTCATCTGCGGTTCTGCGATCATCAGCCTTCATATATCCTGCCTTAATCAAGCATTGTTAAAAATTCCTGTTCACTCACTATCTTAACACCGAGTTTTTCGGCCTTTGTCTTCTTGCTTCCGCCTCCGGCACCGCAGAGCAGATGAGTTGTATTACCAGTCACCTGACCAACTGTCTTTCCGCCGCGTTTTTTAATTTCTTCCAGAGCAGCTTCCCTTGGCTTGTAATTCTCAAAACTGCCGGTAATGCACCAGCTTTGTCCCGAGAAAATACCTTCTGCGGGGGAGGTTTCAGCAGGATCCGCTTCAAAGCACAGACCGGCCTGTTTTAAAGCTTCAATCCGTTCAAGCATAGCCGGGTCACTTAAGGCTTCTATGATTACATCAGCGGTTCTTTCGCCGATACCGTGAATAGAAGTAAAGACTTCTGAATTACCCTCTTTTGCAGCTTCAGTCAATTTGTCTATATTATAAAAACCGGCTTCAATAAGAAGCTCGGAAGCCTTGCGTCCAAGATCCGGAATGCCAAGAGATGTAAGCACTGTAACAAAGGAGTTATCAAGACTTTTCTTTATTCCGTCCCGGATAAGTTTAATCTTCTTTTCACCAAAACCTTTTTCTTCGGCCAGGGTTTCATAGTCAGCGGTAAAAATATCCGGAGTATCCTGGATGAGGCCTTTTTTGATCAGAAAATCAACAGTCTCGGGCCCGAAGTTTTCAATATCCATCTGGCCCTTGCCAATAAAGAAGAAAATCCGGCCACGAATCTGGTCGGGACAGTCGCGGTTAGTACAGAAGTGGTGGGCGCCTTTTTTGCTGAGGGCAGTACCGCAGCTGGGGCAGTTTGCCGGAAAATGCCATACGGCAAGTGAGTTCTCTCCCTTCTCCACAACTTTTTCAACGGCCGGGATTACATCGCCGCGTTTTGAAACAGCAACAGTATCACCGGGAGCAAGCTCTAGCATATTTATGTATTCTTCATTGTGCAGGGTGACATTTGAAACAGTGGAACCACCGATCAAAACAGGTTCAACTCTTCCCACAGGAGTTATACGCCCTGTCCGGCCGACCTGAACATCAATATCCTTGAGGACAGTAATGCCGGCAGCCGATTCAAATTTATATGCGATTGCCCAGCGGGGATGATGGCCTGTATATCCAAGCTCTTCCCTTGCAGAGATTTCATTCACCTTCACTACAAGTCCGTCAATTTCATAAGGAAGAGAGGGGCCGAATATCAGTCCTTTCATTTATATACGCTCTTAGTTCATCAACCGAATCGAGAAATCTTGATGCAGGATTGATACGGAATCCCAGCTCTGCAAGTTTCTTGAATATTTCCTTCTGATTACCGGAAAAGTTTTCAAAAAAGCCCTCATAAACAAAAATATCAAGAGGAATCCTGGCAACCTCCGAGCTTTTTTTCCGTCTCACAGATCCTGCAGCCAGGTTTCTGGGGTTTGCGTAGGGAACTTCCATTCCGGCATTAAGCTCTTCGAACTTTGAAACCGGAAGATATATTTCTCCGCGAACTGCAACTTTAAGCGGCTCGGGAAGTCTAAGGGGCACTGAACCTATTGTTGAAACATTTGCAGTCACATCGTTTCCGATATATCCGTTGCCCCTTGTCACAGCTCTCTGCAGACGGCCGTCTTCGTAGTAAAGAACTATAGAAATACCGTCAATCTTTTCCTCCACAGAGAAGGTCAAATCAGCACCGGCATTTTTTGATGTTTTCTCCATCCAGGCTGCAACATCCTCTGCAGAATATGCCTTATCAAGTGAAAGCACAGGAATACTGTGCTCAACTTCCGGAAGATCCGAAGCCAGATCCGAGCCGACCCTTTTTACAGGTGAATCAGGTTCTGCGAGTTCAGGATATTCATTTTCAAGTGTCTGAAGGCGGTCAAACAGGCTGTCATATTCACTGTCAGGGACGCTTGGGCGGGCCAGCACATAGTATTCATGCTGATATAAACGAAGGAGATCCGAAAGTCTCCGAATCTCCTTTAATACTTCATCTTTTTCCATCAGGTACTAATCCAATCTCCTTACGAATGCATCAGCATACCCTCCGGAACGAAAATTGTAAAGAAGCGCACCGCTCTCATCAGCTGAAAGCGGGCCGACAAGAAGTTTGTACCTTGTTACCCCGGCAGATGAATCAGTCAGTATGATTAGAGGATATCCCTCGTTCAGCTTTCCGGCTGCACTGACGGCCGAACTCTTTTCACGGAATGACCCAATCTGAAGATAATGATAACTCTGCTCAAGAGCTGCCGCCATCACGATTCTTTCAGGATTACCAGCAGGCGCAACCACAGCAGATGCAGCTGCTTCGGGAACATCTTCCTCAGGAACAGCCTCAACTTCAGCAACAATAACCTTTTCCGGTTCAGATTCGGGTTCCGGTACTTTTTCAGCTTCAGTTTCAGTACCTTCCATTGTTTCCACGGTCCCGGCAACCGGAGGTCTGGCTTCCGCAGGCTCCATACTTATAGTTACATCTTCACGGTATTCCGGTATCTTTTCCGGCTCGGGAAGCGTTTCATCTACAGGGGCTTCAGCAATTTCGTCAGGAGCATCGCTGAACTCAATATCATCCACGGAAGGAATCTCAGCTGCATTTCCCGCGACATCCGGCAGATCAGCCAGTTCGGGGGCATAATCTTCTTTCACAGGTTCAACGTATCCGTCGGCAACCTCAATCGGAGTCCTGTCAGCCTTTCCCGGCAGCTGCGGAACTGCATCATAACTCATACCGCTATAGTCCTCTGTAAGCGGAGCGGATTCTGAAAGTTCAGCAACCAGGACCCGGTCTTCGGATTCTCTTTCAGGCAGCCCGGGAGAAGGTGTAAAGGTTTTACTAACTGCCGGTTCCATCGGATAAGCTTCCGCCATTTCCGAATCTCCTACAAGTACAGCCATCAGCTGTTCCGGGATATATATAGAAGGAAAGTCTGTAAATTCTCTGCTCAGCTCAGAATCTGCCGATGCAGGATAGTAGTAATCGCTTGCTTCTGTCAGAGTTTCAATTTCAGGATCTTCTGCCTCAATTTTCTGGGGAACATTTGTAATTCGGTAATTTGCCTCATATTCCCGTACAGGAGCAGTTTCTCTAAGACCGGATGACAGCAGTCTGAGCTCCGGTTCTTCCGGTATATAACCGCGGTCATCATCAGTCAGGGTTGTGACAACCGGAGGAAGAATCTCAGGTTCTGCTTCGACTTCGGGCTGAACAGCGGTTTCTGCTGCTTCCACTGGCTCGACTGCTTCAGTATCAGCCGTTCTATTAACTGTAGTTTCTGCTTCAGCGGCTTCGGCAATCTCAACAGGCTCATTTACTTCAGGAACCTCAGTCACTTCAGGGACAGCCTCGGTTTCCGGTTCGGGAAGCGTTTCAACTTCGGGTTCAGGATTTAGTTCAGGCTGCAGGACGGGCTCTGTCTTTGTGCTGTAATTTCCGTAAACCATTGATTCCGGGTCGGTAAGGGACGCTGCAGGATTAAGATCCGGATCTGGATTATAGGCCAGATCATCATGCATTATAGAGCGTTCCGCGTTATTATCGGAAATCATTTTGACCCTGATTCTTGAGATATCATTGCGGTATATACCGAGTTCCCCGCCTGCCTCTGTGGAAAGAAGCATCAGCAGACCCGAATTGTCCAGTCGATCTACAATTATTACTCTGACTCTTTTTCCATTTTCAATATTCTCAACTTCAACGAAAGAATTTTTGGGGAATGAATTGGATGCACCGTAAAGACCTGAATTAGGGAACTCCCCGTAACGGCCCAGCGCAGCACTTCCCTCCCAGACTGATTCTGATGAGATATTAAATACTGGAATCAGAATAAGCATTATAAGTGCCAAAGTGACTGCAGTAAGTTTTTTTAAAATTACAGACATAAGAGACTCCTGTTCCATTAATCGGAATAAAATCTACGCATGTTTATATTTATTTACACCTCAGATACCTGAAACGGCGTGTTCACCGATGATTTTTCCGGCCAGCGTGAATACATCAAGAATATCCTGAGCTATATCGGAGTTGAGTTCATCAAGCCGGAGTTCCTCTGTTTGTATAATATTCTTTCCCTTATCATCACTGAGGCTGTATTCCGCCCTCTCGGGTACCGGAAGATTATCTCCAATTACATCAGGATAAATGACTCTTACATGTAGCACCAGCCCGGCTCCGCATTCCTTTGCAAAATCAGCGGTCTTGCTCTCATCGAGCTGATTAAGCAGCACATTAGTGATTATATGTCCCTGCTCAAAAAAGACATCCATAATACCGTCTTCAAAGCATCTGGCAACTGTAACCGGCCAATCCTCTCTCTCTATCGCCGGATTATTGTCATCGATACAGAGAATGACTGTTTCTGCGCTTACTAAAGATGCTGTCATGATTAATATTGCAGTAAATATAAATTTCAGTTTCATATACTGATTATCGGAATTGCATGTCCAATCTTGAAGCTATTCGATTATCGTGATAGTTTACAATGTAATATTCAAAACCGGAGAGTCTATGCCCAGCGAAAACATTCAGCCTACAGTAACAGAACAGGAAGAAGATGAAATATCATTGATGGACCTAATCGGAGTACTGGCAAAAAGATGGAAGTTCATTTTTTTCAGCACCTTCGCCGCTGCTGTCTTTATTGCAGGTTATTCAGTTCTTTCACTGGTGCTTCCGCCTGATTCCCCTTTTAACAAGCTGCCCAACATCTTCAAACCCGAGGTTATCGTCCGCCTGCAGGAATCATCAAGTTCATCGGGGATCCAGAGCATCCTCAACAGCAGCGACCTTGGAATACTCTCCGGACTCGTAGGCTCAAGCGGGGGCTCGTCCAATGCTGATCTGGCTCAGGCTCTCATCGTCGGGAACACCATTGCAGACCAGATTGCTGAAGAGTTTAATTTCGTAGAATTATACGGTATAGAAAAAAATCCTGTATCTTCAAGCCGGAGAATGTATAAAGATAACCTTAAAACAGATTTTGATTCAAGTACAGGCTTCATGACAATTGGATATGAGAATACAGACAGAGAATTTGCCACAAAAGTTGTAAACCGTTCACTTGAACTTCTCGAAGAGAGATTCCGCGGCCTTACTATGGAGAATATAATTACAAAGAAGGCCTTTCTTGAAGAACGCATCGCCGATCAGGAAGCCGTACTTACCAAATCTCAGAACAAGCTTATTGATTTTCAGAAAACCTACGGGATTGTGGATATAGAAACCCAGACCGCCGCTCAGATTACCGAACTTACCCAGATGAACTCAAACCTCATCCAGAAGGAAGTCGAACTTAAGAATCTTCAGGAAAAACGCAGGGCTGATGATCCTCAGGTGAAGAGACTTGAAAACGAAATAGGCGATCTCAGAGAACTTATAAATGCCAAGACTGCCGGCTTCAAGGATTACTCCTCATCATCCGACTATATTCCGCAGAACAAGCTTCCGGAGCTGTCTGCAATCTATCTGAACCTTAAAAGCGATGTGGAACTGCAGAGCCAGCTCTACCTTACAATAAAAAGCCAGCTTGAATCGGTAAAACTTGAAGAGGCTGATAATTCAAAACAGTTTCAGATAATCGAACGAGCCGAGATCCCTGAGCTGAAGGCAAGACCCAGCCGTTCCAAGATATGCATGATAGTTACCATTGCCGTCATGTTTCTTTCAATATTTGCAGCTTTTATAATGGAATACTTCGACAGGGTTAAAGCCGATCCGGTTGAATCTGAAAAGCTTAAAGAGATAAAGAAAAACCTGAGACTGAAAAAATGAATTACTACGCTGTTCAGGTAAGAACAGGTAAAGAAGATAATTTTATCCGTCTTGTAAAGCTCAAAATGAAGAATGCCGGCTATTCCGAGGATAAATGCAGAGACATAATCTGGCCCCGGAGGCGGCTCAGCGAACGAAAGGGCGGAGTTGTCCGCAGAAACCTTAAACCGCTGTATCCGGGATATGTTTTCTACTGCGGAGAGGAAATTGACAGTGAACTTCACTGGATTATCCGCAGAACCCCGGGCTTTTACAGATTCCTGAAAGATAATAAAAATATACAGCCTCTTTCGCGCCATGATTCGGAAATACTCAGACACTTCCTTTCGTTCGGGGAAATAATTGAACATTCGAAGGTAATCTTTAATCAGGATAACCGGATTGAGGTAATTTCGGGTCCGATGATGGGTCTGGAGGGAATAATTCAAAAGGTTGACCGCAGAAAATGCCGTGCTAAAATAAAACTGGAATTAAATGATAATTCTTTGCTTGTAGATCTTGCATTTGATGTTATAAAATCGACAGAAGAGAAGAATGGAAAGCAAGAGTAATCGAATCTACATCATCGGTGCTGGTTTCGCCGGTCAGGAAATTGCCGCAGAACTCATAAAAAAGGGAATATTCGGCAGGGTCATAGGATTCATCGATGACTCGCCCGGTAAGATAGGCGAAAAAATCGAGGGGATTCCTGTTTACGGGCCTATCGATAATGCCCGAAGCATAATTGCAGAAAACCCTGCAGATGAGGCCATCATAGCAATCCCGAGCACCCCCGGCGATAATCTCAAAAGAATATACTCCATCCTCAAGGACACCGAGCTTAAAAAGATCCGGCTGCTGCCTGGAATTTCACAGATAATTGACGGTGATGCCCACCTTATACAAACCAGAGAGATATCAGCCCAGGACCTGCTTGGCCGGGCCTCTGCAGTCATATCATTAAAGGAAAGTCTGAGTTATCTCAGGGGAAAGCGTGTTCTGATAACCGGAGCCGGCGGCAGCATAGGATCTGAACTCTCCAGACAGCTTCTATACGGCGGAGCTCAGAGACTCTACCTGCTTGATCACGGAGAGAACAGCCTCTATGAAATAGATGCTGAACTGAAGCTTCTTCAGGAAGAGGGCGTCGGTGAAGCAGCTACAATCGTACCGGTTGTAGGAGACCTTCAGGACAGCGAATTCATTGATTTTATCCTTTCGAGACTTAAAGCGGATGTTATCTTTCACTGTGCCGCATACAAGCATGTGCCTATGATGGAAACAAATCCCGTCGAAGCTATAAAGAACAACGTCTTCGGAACAAAGAATATTGTTGAAGCCGCTAAAAAAGCCGGGGTTTCAAAATTTGTACTGATATCGACTGACAAGGCGGTTGAACCTGTCAGCATTTACGGTTCGTCCAAGATGCTAGCCGAGGAAATCGTACTGGCGGGAAACAGCGACCAAAACTATGGGAAAACCGAGATGATGGCCGTACGTTTTGGAAATGTTCTGGGCTCAAGGGGCAGTATTGTCCCGCTCTTTCAAAAGCAGATCAGCAAAGGCGGTCCTGTTACAATCACCCACCCCGATATTACCAGATACTTCATGACCATCCCTGAAGCAGCCTCTCTTGTGCTCAAGGCCGGAGGCGTAGGAAAGGGAGGAAATCTCTACCTTCTTGATATGGGGGATCCAATCCGAATCAAGGATCTGGCCGACCAGATGATAAGATTCTACGGTTTCAGACCAGAAAAAGATATCCCGGTAAATATTATTGGACTCCGACCGGGTGAAAAACTTGAAGAAAAACTCTGGGCCGATGATGAAAAGCCGCTTGAAACAGACTTTCCCGGAATTATAAAACTCGACAAAAAAATTCGCTTCAACGGAAGCATGAAAACACTTATAGAAAAACTTTCCTGCGTATGTTTTTTCACCCCTGGTTTTGAGCAGTACTACCGGAACCGGAGAAGGCTCCGGGAAACACTCCAGACCTATATTCCCGCACTGGAGATACCGGAAGATGAAGCAGAATACTGATTTTATTCCCTTTGCAAAGCCATGGTTCAACGATGAAGAAGCCGATGCCGCAGCAGAGGTTATCCGCAGCGGCTGGCTTACTACAGGCAAAGTAACCGCTGAATTTGAGAATGCAGTTGCCGACATCACATCGGCATCACATGCACTGGCAGTAAATTCCGCGACAGCCGGCCTGCACCTTGCACTCGAAGCCGCCGGAACCGAAAGCGGCGATCTGGTAATAACCACACCCTACACATTTACAGCCTCAGCTGAAATTATCAGATACACCGGCGCCGATCCGCTTTTTGTCGACATTGAAGACGACAGCTTTCTGATTTCACCGGAGGGCATTGAAGCCGCGCTGGAGAAAAACCGTAGAGGTGAAAGCCGCAGAATCAGCGCTGTAATTCCCGTTCACACAGGCGGCTGTCTCTGCGACATGAAGACCATCAATGATATAGCTTCTTCAGCATCACTGGCTGTTATTGAGGACGGCGCACATCTGCAGCCTGAGCAGGACTCTCTTTCCGGAAGCAGCACAATGCTTGTGTATTCATTCTATGCTACAAAATGCATTGCTACCGGCGAAGGCGGCATGGTAATCACTGATAACGAAGAAGCCGCCGCCCGGATGAAGCTGATGCGTTTTCACGGTTTTGACAGGGAGGCCTGGAACAGGTATCAGAGCAAAGGAAAAAACTCCTGGGAATACGACATAGCCGCTCCCGGCTTTAAATACAACCTGACAGATATCGCTTCTTCCATAGGACTGGTTCAGCTGAAAAAAGCCGGAGCCATGAAATCCCGAAGGGAGGAAATTGCACGAAGATACAGCGAAGCCTTCTCCGACTGCGGATTTATCAGACTGCCGCCCGCCCCTGCACAGAATTCCTGGCATCTCTACATAGCCGGGCTTGTTCCCGGAAGGCTCAACATAGACAGGGATGAGTTTGTTTTCAGACTCGGGGAACTGGGAATAGGCACATCGGTTCATTACAAACCCCTTCATCTTATGAGTTACTATAAAAAGAGATACGGATTCAGGCCTGAAGACTTTCCCAACAGCCTCAACAGGTTTATAAATTCTTTCAGCCTGCCGATTTACCCTGGTTTGACTGATGATGATATTTCGAGGATAATCAAGGCAGTACTTGATATAGGCACTGAATCATTCAGGAGAGTTTAATGCCGGATACCCATAAAGGTAAAAAATTTATCTGTGATTATTATACAGCAGGAATGACTGTAATCAGGATAATACGCTCGACCGTAAGATCCGGAATTATAAAATCTGTTTCTCTGCCCGAAATGCCTGAGGACTACGGCATAATTGATTTTTCAACTATTCCAGGACATACAAATCTTCAGGTTTTCAACCGCAGCATGCCGATTTTATGCAATGGAAAGGTTAATTATCAGGGAGAAGCCGTCCTGCTTATATACGGGCCGGATGAAAGAGATCTTGATGACCTTGCTTCCGAAATAGTGATTGAATATGAAGAAACAGAACAATCTCTTGAGTTTGATGATTTTGCTCAGCAGCAGGTTGATCGTGAGATTCTTTTCACAAAAGGAAAACCTGCAAAAAATTTCAGCAAAGCTTCAATTGTAGTAGAAGAAACATACCGGACAGCCCCCCAGCATCATTATGATTTGGAACCTCAGGGAGCTACTGCCGTCAGAAACGGCGACAGTATTGAACTTATCAGCGCTACCCAGTGGCCCTTTAATGTAAGGGATAACGTAGCCTCAGTAATAGGAATAAAACCGGCGGATGTCACAATCAGGGTGCCCTCCATGGGAAAAACTCACAGCGGGAAGCTCTGGTACGCAGGCCTGCTTGCCTGCTATTCGGCACTTGTTACATGGAAAACCGGAAAGCCCTCGATTTGCCTTCTGCCTAAAAAAGAATCCATCCTCTACACCCCCGGAAGAGCCGAAGCAGTAATTACACATAAAACAGGTATGGACGAGAATGGACATGTAATCTGCAGAAGTATTGACATCAGTCTCAACACAGGAGCCTATCCGATGCTCTCCGATGAGGTAGTGAACAGACTTTGCTTCTCAGCTTCGGGTGTATATAAAGTTCCAGCTCTTGAAGTAAAGGCCAGAACAATAATAACAAACATGCCTCCAGCCGGAGCTTTCAACGGAATGGGCTTTCACCAGGGCTTTCTGGCTGCAGAAATCCACAATAACAGGCTTGCCGCAGAATCAAACCTCGACACTCTGGAATGGCGGTTCAGAAATATTGCACAGTCATACAGCCAGCTTCCCATCGGCTGGGAAAACCGTAAAAACCTGCATTTGAAAAAACTGCTTGAGCTGGTGGCTTCAGCTTCAGATTTCAGCCGCAAACAGGCTTCATACACACTCGTAAACAGGGATTTGAATAAATTTTCCGGCAAAAGAAGGGGAATAGGAATATCCCTCTGCTGCCAGGGCAACGGCTTTATGGGAAAAATCGAAGAGAATGAGAAGTATACCGTATCGGTAAGGCTTGATAAGGAGGGAAAATTATCAATAATGACATCGGCAGTACCCGAAAATTTTCAGACAACCGCGCTCTGGAAGAAAATCGCCGGGGAAATCCTTGAACTCGAGACTGATGATGTTATGATTGAATCAACCAGCACCTCCCTCGTACCGGACTCCGGTCCATCTCTTTTTTCACGTAATATTACCGTAATCACCTCACTGATAGAAAAGTGCTGCAACGCCATCAAAAAAAGCCGGTTCAGGCTGCCTCTTCCCATAGAAGTTAAACGAAGCTACAGGCTTTCGGGCAGCAGCAGCTGGGATCCTGAAACTTTCACAGGAACCCCTTTTTCAACGGTATCCTGGGGCGCCGCAGTTGTAGAAACAGCAACAGATCCAATCAGCATGGATACAACGGTGCGGGGCGTCTGGCTTGCTGTTGACTGCGGTAAGGTTGTTGATGAAACCCTGGCCCGGGCAGAGCTGGAAACTGAAATTTACCGCTCTGTAATGAGGACACTATTCCCCATCACTGATACCCGGCATCAGGATAACAATACCCCTGCGGCACCTCCTCAGCCGCTGAATCATATACCTGTAAGAATAGATTTTCTCAAAAGCAGAGATCCCAAGCCGGGCGGCATAGGTGATCTGCCGGACTGTCTGATTCCTGCTGCTGTGACCTCGGCGATCAACATGGGGCTGGGAATACATACCAGTGACCTGCCGTCATCGCCTGAACAGCTTTTTCATTTCTTTGACAGCAAGACCCTTCCAGCGGAGATAAAAAATGACGATTGATTTTTCACTTAACGGGAAAAAAGTATCTGTTGATGCCCCGCCGGAAAAAAGACTTATTGATGTAATCCGGGAGGATTTCGGACTCACCCAGACCAAAAAAGCATGCACAAGCGGAGAATGCGGAAGCTGTACGGTTCTGCTTGACGGCCAACCGGTTCCATCATGCCAGGTTCCTGTCTTTACGGTAAGGGCAAAGCGAATTATCACCATCGAGGGATTTTCCCAGACCAGGGACTACACTGATATAATTGAAGCTCTGACTGCCGAAAAATGCATCCCCTGCCCCTACTGCTTTTCAGGTAAGGTTCTTGCTGTTCACAGACTGATTGAAAACAGGCGGGAACCCGAGATGAATGATATAATGCTGCTGTTATCTGACCATGTATGCAACTGCACCCCCGTTTCAAGTTTTTCACAGGCTGTAAAACGGGCATTCAGGAACAGGGAGTTCAGGGGAGAACGCAGAAGATGATGAAAAACCGCCGCTCACCCCTGGTCTATTACCCGAAAACCGTAAATGAACTGCTCACACTTTATAAATCCATGCCCGACAGCATGATATATGCGGGCGGAACCGGTATTATGAGCAGCAGGTCGGAGAAATACCCGAATCTCAACAGGAATATACTCTTTCTTTCAAGGATTGAAGAACTTGCAGCAATAAGGCGTTCTGAGGGCTATCTGGAAATAGGAGCCTGCGCTAAACTCAACAGGATTCTCGGAATCGGCGAACATGTTCTGAAACCGGCTCTGTTCAGGGCGCTGCAGAGCATTGGAACCAATGAAATCAGAAATCTCGCAACAATAGGCGGGAATCTCTGCAGCAGCTACCGGATCAAATCACTGCATCCGCTTTTCATTCTGCTTGATGTAAGACTGGAACTCAGAAAACACGGAGGCTCCCGCTGGGTTACCATGCGGAAATTTGATAATCCTGAAACAGGACTTCAGCAGGGTGAAATTCTGACAAGAATCAGAATCCCCTTTAATAATTATAATTTCCAGAAATTCATGGTCAGCGGCAATCTGAAATGCGATTTTCCCGGAGTGCTTACATTCTGCAGCCTTGCAAATATTCAGAAAGAGGTCCTGACTGAAATCAAATTTTCAGCCGGATATGAAAACGACGGAATATTCAGGGCAAGGGAATTTGAAGACGCTCTTTCGGGCAGAAAGCTGCCTATTTTCGGAATACCCGAGGAGCCGGTGTTCAACAGGCTGGCTACAGCACTGAAAAATCAGACACCGCCCATTTCGCTGTTTCATCAGCAGCAGATCGAAGGGCTGCTTCTATCCTTTATTCACTACCTCAATGACCTTATTTAGGCAAGACAGATGCAAGTTCTTATTGAATAAATGACCTCTCTCGGGGTAATATTTTGTGGTGAATAATATACCTGATTTCGTTCACCTTCATACACATACTGATTATTCACTTCTCGACGGAGCTTCCTCCATAAAGAAGATTGTCGCAAAAGCTGTATCCCTGGGAATGAAGCATGCTGCAATTACTGATCACGGTAATATGTTCGGAGCACTCCGTTTCTATGAGGAATGCAAATCAGCCGGAATAAACCCTGTTGTCGGATGTGAACTTTATGTTGCCCCCGGTTCGCGCTTTGTCAAATCAGGCTCGGAAACAGGAAATAAATACAACCACCTGATTCTTCTGGCAAAAAGCGAGAAGGGATACCGGAATCTCATAGAGCTGAGTTCAGCCGGATATACTGAAGGTTTCTACTACAAACCCAGAATTGATGATGAGATCCTTGAAAAATACTGCGGTGATCTTATCTGCTCAAGCGCATGTCTGGCCGGAGAGATACCTTCGCTGATAATGTCCGGTAAAAATGACGAAGCATTGGAGAAGGCCGGTTTTTACAATGAACTCTTCGGCAAAGGCAACTTCTATCTGGAACTTCAGGATCATGGAATTCCTGAACAGAAAACCGTCAACAAGGCAATAATCGAAATATCAAAAAAAACCGGTATTTCGATGATCGCAACCAACGACAGTCACTACATCGATCGTGAGGACGCCAACGCCCAGGATATACTTCTGTGCATAGGAACCGGCAGGCATAAGAACGAAACAAACCGGATGACCTTTGATACCCAGGAATTCTATTTCAAGAATCAGCAGGAGATGTATGAAATATTCCGTGAGGTGCCGGAGGCTCTTTCAAATACAGTAGAACTCGCTGAAAAATGCAGTATTGATATAAAATATCCGGGTCCGCTACTGCCGGTTTACGATATTCCCGCCCCTCATAAAGGCCCCGGAGACTACCTGAGAGCCCTTACCTATGAAGGACTTGAGTTCCGCTATCCCGGATACGGTCCTGAAATCAAGGAACGCGCCGACTTTGAACTTGATACGATTATTTCAATGGACTTCCCCAGTTACTTTCTTATTGTCTGGGACTTCATCCACTGGGCACATGAGAATGATATTCCCGTAGGACCGGGACGAGGCTCGGGAGCAGGTTCCATTGTCGCATATGCACTTAGAATTACGGACATCGATCCGCTCAAGTACGAGCTTCTTTTTGAGCGATTTCTCAACCCTGAACGAGTATCGATGCCTGACTTTGATATCGACTTCTGCTTCGAAAGACGGCAGGAGGTTATCAATTATGTAACAGAGAAGTACGGAAAGGAGAAGGTCGGCCAGATCATTACCTTCGGAACCCTTAAAACTAAAGCGGTCCTCAAGGACGTTGCAAGGGTTCTGGATATTCCCTTTTCTGAATCGGATGCCATTTCAAAGCTTGTTCCGAATGAGCTGAAAATGAGCCTGAACAAGGCTCTTGAAATGGAACCCAAACTCAAGGAATATTCAGAACGCGGCGGAATTTACAACGAACTTTTTGACACAGCCAGAAGGCTGGAAGGTCTAAGCCGTCATGCATCAACACACGCAGCTGGAATAGTTATCGGTCAGACAAAACTGACAGATTACGTCCCGCTCTACCGTGATAAGACGGGTGCAATATCCACCCAGTATACGATGGACCAGATAGAACCCCAGGGACTTGTAAAGATGGACTTCCTGGGGCTGAAGACTCTTACCCTTATAAAGAATACCGAGACCCTTGTCCGGAAAAAAATTCCGGATTTCTCCATAGAGAACATACCCGAGGATGATGAACCTACCTTCAAAATGCTGAGTGAGGGAAAGAGTACATGTATCTTCCAGTTTGAAAGTTCCGGAATGCAGGGCATTCTTAAACAGGCCCAGCCGAACTCAATTGAAGACCTTATAGCATTGAACGCCCTGTACAGACCGGGCCCTATGCAGTACATACCTCAGTTTATTGACAGTAAAAGCGGTAAGACCCCGATTACATACCCTGATCCGGCGCTAGAGGAAACTCTCAAGCCGACATACGGTGTAATTGTATATCAGGAACAGGTAATGAAGGTCGCCCAGATTATCGGCGGCTTTTCACTGGGAAAAGCGGATATTCTGCGCCGTGCAATGGGTAAGAAAAAAGAAAAAGAAATGGATAAGATGAAGATCGAGTTCATCGAGGGCGCTGTAGCACAGGGCCTCGACAAGAAGCACGCTGACAACATCTTTGAAATGCTTAAACCCTTTGCCGGCTACGGTTTCAATAAATCTCATGCTGCAGCCTACTCCGTTCTGGCCTATCAGACTGCATATCTGAAGGCAAACTTTCCTGCTGAATTCATGGCGGCTAACCTGACTAACGAAATCAACAGCCCCGACAAACTTACACAGTATATTGCCGAGGCAAACGGTATGGGTATCGAACTATGCCCGCCGGATATGAACCTCTCCGATATGAAATTCACAGTTGTCGATGACAAGATCATCTACGGACTGATCGGGATCAAAAACGTCGGGGAAGCTGCTGTTGAGGAAATACTCAAACAGCGTGAGAAGGGCGGAAAATTCAAGAGCTTCATCGATTTCATCGAGCGCGTCGATCTGAAAACCGTAAACCGGAAGGTTATCGAAACAAGCATACAGACCGGACTTTTCGACTCGTTGGGAGAAAACCGTGCGACATTGATGCACAATCTCGACAGGATTCTCGAATTTACCAGCCGGTCCAAGGCGGATCAGGGTGTCGGCCAGACCTCCCTCTTCGATGATCCGGAACATACCGAATTTCATTCAATTGAACTTGAACCTGTAGAGGAGTGGCCCAAGAAGGAACTTCTTAATTTTGAAAAAGACTTCCTGGGCTTCTACTGCAGCGGCCACCCCATGGACAGCTACAGGAAGATGTGGGAGAAAGTCACAAATATAGACCTTTCCAACCTTGAACGGGCAAGCAACGGTAAAAAATACAAGCTTATCGGCATGATAAAGACATTCCGTTCGCTGATTACCAAAAAAGGTGATAAAATGGCCTTTGCGGAGCTGGAGGATTTCAGAGGTTCAATTGAGACTGTTATTTTCCCGAAAACACTGGCAGCATATGAAACAATGATCCGTACCGATGAAGTTTACGGTTTTGAAGGAGAATTCGACAATACCAGAGGAAAGCCGACTTTGAAACTTGAGAAAATACTTCAGCCTGAGGAGATAGACGGGGCATCAACAGCTGAACTTCATATACGCCTCTGCGGCAGCAACGGTGATGAGGAAAGCCTGTATGAACTGAGAAATACCCTCATTCATTTTACCGGAAGCAGTCCGGTTTATCTGCATATAAACGGGAACCGGAGTGAGACAATTATAAAGGCGTCAAACCAGATACTGGTGAACCCGACAAATGAACTTTTTGAGACAGTAAAAACAAAAGCCGAAGTTACAGACATATGGAAAGAATAAAAAATATAAGAGATATCGGAGTACATTTATGATTATGATAATGAAAATACTGAACGCAGTTCTGTCAGTTTACATGATACTGCTTATTATACGGGTAATGCTTACCTGGTTCAGAAGCGCCCAGGTCGGTTCGTTTTACACCTACCTTGCACGAATTACAGACCCCTATCTTAACCTTTTCAGGAGATTTTCCTTCCTGCGAATCGGCATGATGGATTTCTCACCGATACTCGGTTTTGTAATCCTGGGAATACTGATAAACATAATCAACAGTATTGCCACTTACGGAAGCATTACAATCGGAATTATCCTTGCCATCCTTATCAGCGGCATTTGGTCAATAATTTCTGTTATTCTTTTCCTGATGATAATACTCTCGGTAATCAGACTTATCGCCGTGTTTACAAACAGCGCAGGATTTCTCGCCCAGATGTCAGCAGGTATCGATGCAGTACTCGAACCAATTACCTCATGGGTACGGAAGGTAATATTCAGAAACAAATTCACACCCTATTCAACCCAGTTAGGAATAGCTCTGGCAATTCTGATAGCGGCAAACATAGGCGGAAAATATCTTTTCGGATACCTGATGAACCTGGCCGCCGGCCTGCCTTTCTGACAAGAAAGGGGAATAATGTTTCAGGAAGAGCTTAAGCAGCCTGTCGGGCGTCTGCAGGGAATAGGACCAAAGACCTCGGCCGCACTGTCAAGGATTGGTATCCATTCTGTAAGCGACATCCTGAAATACTACCCGAGAAGTTACGAGAACCGGCTCGATGAGGTGGATTTCACTGCAGCTTTCAAATCATCAGGACAAACCATTGTCAACACCTCCGCGACAGTAACGGCTCACGAGTACTTCGGCTGGGGAAAAAAGCAGACGCTGAAAATTCTTCTAAATGATAATAAGGGGATTCCCGCATCGCTTATATGCTTCGGGCGCAATTTTCTTGCCGAAAAACTGAAGGAAGGAACATCAGTTCTTGTTTTCGGTACTTTCAGCGTACGGTACAACGAACTGCAGAGTACAGCTTTTGATTTTGAAATAATCCCCGAGCTCTTTGATATCACCGAAAAGCAGCTTTCCGCGCGGAATATATCAGACAGCTTTGGAAGAATACTTCCTGTTTATCCCCTGACATCCGGGCTTACACAGAAAGGCCTCCGCAAAGCCGTCAGAAACGCAGTAGACCAGTACGGCAAGTTCATTTCCACAGAACTGCCGGAAAACTTTATATTATCAAACGGTCTTATGTCAAAAGCCGATGCCGTCGAAAAGATACATTTTCCGGAAAGAACCGAAGATACGGCGAAGGCTGAACTTACTCTTAAATACGAGGAGCTCTTTCACTTTCAGATGGCTGCAGCAAGGAGAGCACTCAAACGCAGGGAGGCAGGCAGACGCAGCAAAACCGGAATTAACCATCCGGAACGGAATCTGCATCTGAAGCTGATAGACAGCCTGCCGTTCAGCCTTACCGATGGCCAGAATCAGGCTGTTGATGAGATACTGGAAGATCTTGATTCTGAGAGGCCGATGGCCAGGCTGCTTCAGGGCGATGTAGGCTGCGGAAAAACGCTTGTGGCCTTCATTTCAGCTCTAAGGTGCATCGAAAAAGGGATGCAGTGCGCATTTATGGCGCCTACGGAACTGCTTGCGAGGCAGCATGCCGATAATGCCGACAGGCTGCTTTCACCCCTCGGAATACGGGTGGCGCTTTTAAGCGGTTCGGTAAAAAAGGACAAAAGAGAACTTCTTCTCAAAGCGCTGACCAGCGGTGAGGTTGATCTGCTGATTGGCACTCATGCACTTTTCGGTGACGATATAAACTTCAAAAAACTCGGACTTGCAGTAATTGATGAGCAGCAGCGTTTCGGCGTACTTCAGCGTACTGCCCTCTCGGAAAAAAATACGGCTGCAGATCTTCTGCTGATGACTGCGACTCCTATCCCCCGAACCCTGGCAATGACGGTTTTCGGTGATATGGATGTTACAACCATTAAGTCGATGCCGCCGGGCCGCTCGCCGGTTGAGACACACCTTGCGGCACTCGGACGTGAGGAGAAGGTCTATCAATTCATAAAAAAACAGCTGTCCGAAGGCCGGCAGGCCTACTTTGTGTATCCGCTTATAAGCAGTTCGGATAAAATGGAACTGAAAGATGCCGAGTCAATGTTCAGTTCACTGAAGGATGAGATTTTTCCGGAACACAGAGTCGAACTCATCCACTCAAGAATAGATGAAAACGAAAAAAAGAAAATCATGGATGAATTTCATACGGGAGATGTACAAATACTTGTAGCAACAAGCGTTGTTGAAGTAGGGGTCGATGTACCCAATGCAAACTGTATGGTGATTGAGCATGCAGAGCGTTTCGGCCTATCAGCCCTGCATCAACTTCGCGGAAGAGTCGGCCGTGGAGAACATCAGTCATATGCCTTTCTGGTGTACAGCCCGGAACTCACCGAGGCGGGAACTGCAAGACTGAAGGTGATGAAGGAAAGCACTGACGGTTTTCTGATTGCAGAGGAGGACCTGCGTATCCGCGGTCCCGGAGATCTTGCGGGCAGCGCCCAGTCCGGCTTCATGCCCTTCACAATTGCAGACCTTAATACCGACTTCGATCTTCTTAAAAAAGCAAGAGTTGATGTCAGGAAGCTGATGGATACTGATCCGGGACTGCTGCAGCCGCAGAATTCAGTACTTAGAAAACTGTTTGAAACCTGCCCGCCGTTCAGCAACATGATTTCAGGAGAATAGAATGCGTATCACAGGCGGAAACTACAAAGGCAGAATTATCCAGTGTCCCAAGGGAATCATAAGACCGGCGATGGATCGGATGAGGGAGTCGCTTTTCTCAATTCTTGGAAACATCAGCGGAGACTCATTTCTCGATCTGTTCTCAGGGTCGGGCTGCGTCGGCATTGAAGCCGCCAGCAGAGGTGCGGAACCGGTGGTGCTTGTAGAGAAGGATTTCAAAAAAAAGCCTGTTATAATAAAAAATATGAGCATTGCCGAAGAGGAAATTTCGCTTAAGATGATGTCGGCTGAAAAATACATGTCAATCTGTAAACGCAGCTTCGATTTGGTTTATATGGACCCGCCCTTTCCGATGGACGGAAAAATTAAGCTCGTAGAAAAAGCATCCTCAACCGGTATCCTTGCCCCTGACGGTACACTGATGATTCACTACCCTTCAGAGGAAAAATGGCCTGAAAAAGTCGGTGATTTTACCGTCACAGACCGCAGAACCTACGGACGTTCGATCCTGCTGTTTTTCAGACGGTTGTCTTAGGATCCGTAAATCTGATATTATAAAGCATGAATAATAAGACAATGATGAAGGTTCCCCAGGGTTCAGAAAGTTTCTTTTTTGAGGAAGCATTTATTCACCGGAAAATTACAGAAACCCTCCAGAACCTGTATAATGCCTGGGGCTATCTGCCGGTAGAAACCCCGGTTTTCGATCTTTATGATGTCTACAGGGAACTCATTCCCTCCGGAGATGATGAAAGGATTTACAGACTGATAGACCGGGACGGGGATCTTCTTATGCTCCGTTCGGATGTCACACTTTTTCTTGCAAGACAGATGGGGCTCATCCTGTCAGAGGAGGATCTGCCTGTCAGAGTCTGCTACTCAGACAGCATACTCAGGCATCAGGATTCAGAAGACATCTCGCATAACGAGTTTTACCAGACCGGCGTAGAGCTGATCGGCAGAGGCGGTTTCCGCGGAGATATGGAGATACTCCTGCTTCTTGCAGAAACTGTGAAACTGCTAGAAATACCTGTCAGGGTTCATCTGGGTTCACATGCCCTGTTCAATCTGATGTTTGCCGGATTTTCCGAAAAAAAGAGACTCGGTCTTCAAAAAGCCATCAGCCTGCGCGATTTTGAAAAGGTTGCAGAAATTACAGGTGAAGAAACCGGAGAATACGGAAGCAAAAAGATTGCAAAACTTTTCGGCTTCATCGGCGGCGTCAAAGAGTTCACTGAGTTCATTAATGAAAATGAAGACAGCTTTCATATCGATATCTCTGACGAACTCAAATACCTGAACAGCCTTGTTTCATCGCTTGAAAACGCCGGCTTTACTGATCTTTTCACTCTGGATCTCTCAGAGATAGGAAACCAGGCATACCATACCGGCATCGTGTTTCAGGTTTATATGGATGAAGTTGACTCTGCAGTTATTTCCGGAGGTAGATATGATAATCTGCTCCTGAACTTCGGAATCAACGCCCCGTCGGTAGGATTTTCGATGCTTCAGAGAAAGATAGAACCCGGTATAGGAAACAGAAAACGCTTTGCACCGCCGGCAGATATCTTTGTCGCGGATGATGAAAACGTTATGGAAGCCTTCAAAAAGGCGCTTGAACTCCGGAAAGAGGGGAAAATAGCAGTAATATGAACACTAACCAGCCATTACTTTTTGCACTGCCTAAAGGCAGACTTATGGAACAGACACAGGAAATGCTTGCCACTATGGGCATCAATTTTTCTTTTGACAACAGAAAGCTTGTTGCCGATGACAAAGATGGAAATCTCAGATTTTTCCTTGTAAAAAACTCGGATCTCCCTACCTATGTTAACCACGGTATTGCAGGACTCGGAATCTGCGGTTCGGATGTCATCTACGAATCGGGTCATGATTTTTACAAACTCCACACCTTCTCCTTCGGCGGAACAAAGATGTGCCTTGCGGGACTGAAGGATAACCATAGTTCAGGGAATGAAGCCTCGCTGAAAGTTGCAACAAAATTCACAAAATTCACAAGTGACTACTATCACAAAGCCGGCAAACCGGTACAGGTAATAAAACTCAACGGTTCTGTAGAACTGGGTCCTGTCTTAGGTCTTGCTCCGTATATAGTGGACCTTGTTGAAACAGGTAACACTCTTAAAGCTAATAATCTTGAGGTTATCAGGGAGCTTGCCCCTATCAGTGTTCATCTTATTGCAAATCCTGCTTATTACAAACTTAACTATAAGCGGATAAACAAATTTGTCGATGATATTATCAAAGGGGAAGCTCGATGGCTGGAAGAAAAGCGGAAGTAATAAGAAAAACCAAAGAAACAGATATCAAACTAACTGTTGATCTTGATTTAAAGGGAACTAAACCTGAAATAAGTACCGGTGTACCGTTTTTTGACCATATTCTTTACTCAATGTCCTATCACGGCGGTTTTTTTCTGAAAATAGAAGCTGTCGGTGATATTGATGTCGATCCTCACCACCTTGTTGAGGACACCGGACTTGTTCTTGGTGACGCCTTTCGCCAGGCGGCGGAAAAAGGCGGCCCCTTAAGCCGGTTCGGACATTTTATTGTTCCGATGGATGATTCGCTCTCTGAAGTAACAGTTGATGCCTGCGGCCGTCCCTACCTTGTTTACAGGGCAGAGTATCCGCAGCAGCTGGCAGGGAGCTTTGATCTCAGTCTTGTTAAAGAATTCATGAAGGCATTTTCGGACAGAGCAGGACTTAACCTGCATGCGGAATGCCGATACGGTGAAAATGGACATCACATGGCCGAAGCCCTGTTCAAGGCACTTGGAAAAGCACTTGGGCATGCTTACGCCCTGTCAGGAAGCGGCGAGGAACTTTCCACTAAAGGTACCTTATCAAAATAGTAGCCGATTATAGTTAATTGTTGATTTTATATTGAATATTTACTATAGTTTAAATTGATGCCGGGTAATTTTGAACGTATATTGAAAAATATACCGCAAGAGGGTTTTTTAAAACTCACCAAAGATGATCCAATAGCGATTACCAGCGAACAGAAAGCTGCACTGATCAGAAAAGGCAACGATTTTTTTAACAGCGGTGAATTTGAGAAGGCAAAGCGAGTATTTATAACCACCGGATATTCAGATGGTTTGATCAGGATCGGTGACTGGTACTATGAAAAAAAGGACCATCTTGAAGCACTCCGGATGTACTGGCTAGCACCGGCTCCTGACAAGGTTGAAAAATGCACCAGAGAAGTTGCCAATGCTTTAAAAAAATGGATTAAAGATGATTATTGAATAATAAGGATGGTAAGATGTCAGCACTATCAAATGAACCTGATTTCATGGAGGAGAATTTCACAGAAACCAATGATCCGGAAAATGAAATTCTAAATGAAATTTCGGAACTTTCCAAAAGAGGTTACCAGCTTCTTAAGGAAAACCTGATTGAGGAAGCGGAGGATTGTTTTTATCAGATTCTTGATAAGGATGAGCTTAACAACTACGCGCTTGTAGGTCTTGGAGATTCAGCCAGAAAGAAAAGTGATTTCAGGCAGGCAATAGTATACTACCAGAAATGTCTTGATAACCATCCAGGAAACAATTATGCATTATTCGGTCTTGCTGACTGCTACAAAGCCCTTAACAAATACAATCAGGCTATTAAAATCTGGGAAGAATATCTTCAGCACGATGATTCAAATATAACAGTATTAACCAGAGTCGCAGATGCCTACCGAAAGGTAAGGGATTTCAAGAAATCCAGAGAAATCTATCTTAAAGTTCTTGAAATGGAAGAAAATAACGCCTATGCACTTATCGGCCTGGGGCACCTGCACTATGATTTCAGAGAATACCGTGATGCTCTGAAATACTGGGAGAGAATGTACGAAATCAACAAGGATAATGTTGATATAAGAGTACTGACTTCTCTTGGTAACTGTCACAGAAAACTGAGAACCTTTGAAAAGGGAACCCAGTATTTTGACAAGGCGCTGGAACTTGAACCCAATAACTTCTATGCCCTTTTCGGAATGGCCGACTGCTACCGCGGTATGAATGCCCATGCAAAATCACTTGAATACTGGGACAAGATTCTTAAGAAAGACCCGGAAAACAAGGTTATCCTGACCAGAGCCGGAGATGCCTATCGAAATCTTGAAGAGTTCGATCTTGCAGAAGACTACTACAGCCGTGCTCTGAATATAGAGTTCGATGTATATGCTATTTTAGGACTTGCTCTTATTAACAAGCTTCGAGGCAACTACGAGAATGCTATAGAAAGTCTGCGAGGCCTTCTTAAAAATGATCCGAAAAACCACCGGCTTTATACTGAAATTGCCGAATGCTATATGCATCTTGGAGACAAGAACAAGGCTATTGAAACCCTTGCTGAATTTCAGAAACTCGGCCTGAGAAACGCCTTTGTTTCCAATCTTCTCGACAGGCTCAGAGGCGGTAATTTCTGATCTGAATGACAGAATTTGAATTTAATTCTGCTGCCGGCAGTATGCCGGAGCAGATAAGCAGAATAACCGGAGGCGGCCCTGCCTACAGAGGCCGTCAGATATTTGAATGGATTTGGAAGGGCGCTCAGACATTTACCGAGATGACCAACCTGCCTGCCGGACTTAGATCCGATCTTGACGACAGACTTTCACTGTATTCCTCAAAAATTCTCGAAAAGCATGAAGACAATGACAATACAGTAAAACTTCTGATAGAGCTCTACGACGGTGCAAGAATTGAGACCGTGCTGCTTACAGATGAGACAGGAAGAAAGACTGCCTGCCTGTCTTCCCAGGTCGGCTGTGCTATGGGCTGTAAATTCTGCCGCACTGCGCTGATGGGCCTGAAACGCAACCTTCATTCTGAAGAAATAATCGAGCAGTTTCTTCACCTGAAAAACAGTTATGGTGATATCAGCAATATAGTCTACATGGGGATGGGCGAACCGCTTAATAACTACGGCGAATTTAAAAAGTCGGTGGCACTATTTACCAGGAAGGGACTGCCGGGGCTCAGTCCGCGGCGGATAACAGTTTCAACCTGCGGCATAGCAGCAGGAATAAAGAATCTTGCAGCTGAACTGCCGGCTCTGAGGCTTGCAGTATCACTTGTAAGCGCTGATCCGCAGAAAAGACTGTCTCTGATGCCTGTAACCGCAGGAAACAGCCTGGATGAGCTTAAAGAGGCGCTGATGGTATTTCAGCAGGCATCAGGAAAGAGGCTGACCCTTGAATGTGCAATAATGGGCGGTATCAACGACTCTGTTGCGGATGCAGCAGTAATTACCCGCTGGGTATCGGGACTCAATGCCATAGTAAACGTAATTCCCTGGAACAGGGCTGATGATATCGATTTTTCAGAGCCTGATGAGAAATCAATTGAAGCATTCTGTGCTGTACTGGAAAAAGCCGGCATCCCTGTTACCAGAAGATACCGCCGGGGACGGGGACTCAATGCCGCCTGCGGTCAGCTTGCGACATGAACACTACAAACATTCACCTGCAGGGATAAGATTAAAAAAAAGGCTGATTGTTAAATCAGCCTTTTTCAGTATCAGTTTAAAGTTCAGCCCTGCTCAAGAACCGCCCGGATTCTCCGCACTCCTGATGACGAGGACTGTTCTTTCTGTATTTTAAAATGGCCCATACTGCCGGTATGTTCTACGTGGGGGCCTCCGCATACTTCCTTGGAATAATCTCCAATAGTGTACACCTTGACCTTTTCCTCGTACTTGTCACCGAAGAACGCTATAGCACCTTCGTTCTTTGCCTTCTCAAGATCCATAATTTCCATACTGACAGGCAGATCACGTTTAATCTGCTCATTAACCATGTCTTCAACCTTCTGAATCTCTTCAGGACTCATCTTTTCAGGATGACTGAAGTCAAAGCGGAGTCTCTCACTTGTAATGTTACTGCCTTTCTGCTGTACGTGCTCACCGAGAACGGTCCTTAGAGCCTTGTGCAGAAGGTGGGTTGCAGTGTGAAGAGCAGTGGTCAGCTCTGAATGGTCAGAAAGCCCTCCCTTGAAAGACTTCTCGGCGCCCTGCTTGGAGAGTTCCTGATGCTTTTTGAAAGCAGCGTCAAACCCTTCACGATCAACGGTAAACTCATGTTCAGCCGCAAGCTCCTCGGTAATTTCTACCGGGAAACCGTAGGTATCATAAAGCTTGAATGCCAGACGGCCGGGAATAATCCGTTTAGAGCTCTTCATCAGGTTCGGAAGAAGCTTTTCAAACTCCTGCTCGCCCTTCTGGAGGGTTTTAAGAAATTTTTCTTCTTCATCCTTCATTTCTCTGAGAATGAAGTCATTGTTTCTCTCGAGTTCAGGATAAATGCCCTTATAGGTATCGATAACCATCGCCGCAATAGCGGTAAGGAAAGTTCCGTCTATACCGAGTTTACGTCCATGTCTCATTGCCCGGCGGATGAGCCTGCGGAGGATATACCCCTGCCCTACATTTGAAGGAGCAATACCGCGATCATCTCCGAGAATCATGGTCGAAGTCTTTACATGGTCTGTGATGATCCTGATTGAAACATCAGTATCCTCATCTTTACCGTATTTTTTACCGGAAACATTTTCTACAGCAGCAATGAGCGGTGTAAATGTTTCGGTTTCGTATACTGATTTCTTGCCCTGCAGAATAGCTGAGGTTCGCTCAATACCCATGCCGGTATCCACACACTGTCTGCTCATCTGGACATAGCTTCCGTCTTCCTGCTTGTTGTACTGCATGAAAACATCGTTCCAGATTTCAAAATACTTTCCGCAGGAACATCCCGGGCGGCAGTCGTCTCCGCAGGAATCACGGCCGGTATCAATGAACATCTCGGAATCAGGTCCGCAGGGACCGGTCTGGCCGGCAGGCCCCCACCAGTTATCTTCACGTGGGAGGAAATATATTCGGTCCTCGGGAATTCCCAGTTCACGCCATACATTTGCTGATGTATCATCACGTTCAACCGTTTCATCACCTGCAAATACGGTTACCGAGAGTTTATCTACATCAATCCCCAGCCAATCGGAGCTTGTAAGAAATTCATAGCTCATGCGTATTGCTTCTTCCTTGAAGTAGTCGCCTAGCGACCAGTTTCCCAGCATTTCGAAGAATGTAAGATGATGGGGATCGCCGACAGCATCGATATCACCAGTTCTGATACATTTCTGAAAGTTTACCAGTCTTGTGCCTGCCGGGTGTGTTTCACCGAGAATATAAGGCACCAGCGGATGCATTCCGGCGGTTGTGAAAAGCACTGTCGGATCGTTTTCCGGTATCAGTGATTTTCCCGATATTTCCTTATGGTTCTTTGATTTAAAGAATTCTAAATATTTGGTTCGAAGTTCATTTCCAGTCATGCTAAGATAGTATTTATGTTGGCCCCCAGTGTCAAGATTGATTACAAAGACATGGTTGAGCTTTTTTTAAAACTCGGGTTGTTTTAAAAAAAAGCTCCGGATAAACTGTAGATAAAATGAAAACTGAAGGTATTTTTGATATTTACTATAAAAACGGCTACGCCTGGCTTACAGTGTATCCAAGAGATGATGCCAGAACTGTGTATCCGGAAGATATTACCGGAAGGCTGCATCTTCTTGGTATAAATAATGTTCGGCGCCAGGTGATAATTGATATCATTGATTCAGGAGACGGAACACCCCACCAGCTCACTGAGTGGCCCGAAGGCCGGCATCTCGCCCCGGAGATTACAGTTGAATGCTCCGAGGACCTCATGACTGCATGGATAATGGTGAAAGCCGGAAAACAGGGCGGAGAACCGCTGAGCCTTGAAATGCTGAAAGCCGCACTTAAAGAAGCCGAGGTTGTATACGGCATTGATAACGATGTACTTCAGACTATAGCCTTCCGGGGTATCTATGATCAGAAAATTGCAGCTGCCCACGGCACTGAAGCTGTCGATGAAAAAGCAGCTGAACCTGAATATTACTTCGTAACAGACAGGCTTAAGCCCTTCCGTGAGCTCGAATTTCACCGTATAGATCTCAAGGAACTTAATTTCATCCAGAACAAGCAGGAAGGCGACGTACTCGCAGTTCTGGGTGCCCCTGTCAAAGCTAAAGAGGGACGCGACATTACAGGGACAGTGCTTGAACCGGCGAGAGGCGCTGTTGCCCAAAACTTTGAAGCCGGAGAGGGGACTCTGCTTGCTGAGGACGGGAAAGCCATCACAGCTGAAATTGACGGGAATGTGAGGCTGTCCGAAGGCGCTGTGACCGTTGATAAACTCATTGCAGTTGAGAATGTAGATTATTCAAACGGGAACATGGACTTCAACGGCTCAATTGATATAAGCGGAAGAATTGCAGACGGTTTCACTGTGAAAGCTGCAGGTGATGTACAGATAGGAAAGTCTTTAAGCAGAGTTGATATATCGTGCGAGGGTGATCTTATCCTTAAGGCAGGGATTTCTGGTAATGATGAGGGCAGAATTTACTGCGGCGGAAACCTGTACGCAAAATATATAGAAAGCGCTAATGTTACCTGCAGAGGAAATATAATAGTGGAAGAAGCAATCATGCACTCACGGATAAAGGCTGACGGGGACATCCTGCTTACCGGTAAAAGGGCTGAAATATTCGGGGGAAGAATCTGCGCCGGAGGCAATATCAAATGCAAGAAACTGGGGTCCATAAACGAACCGGTGACCGAAGTTTTTCCAGGTGTAGACATAGAGAGGTTCAGTCTGCTTGAAGAGCATCAGGATGCGGTGAGTTCGATGAATAAAAAATTGAACGAACTCGACACAACGCTGAGGCAGCTTAAGAATGCCCTGGTAAAAGTTGAAGATCAGGAAATCCCCCGCAAGAAGGTTTTAACAGCCATAGAACAGCTTACTTCAGAGTCTGAAGAAATAAATAAAAGGCTCAGCAATGAACTCAGAGATCTTCATGAGCTTAAAAAAGACCTTACAGCAAATGAAGCCTCTTCAGTAGCAGTGGATCAGATGATATTCGGCAAGGTCTATGTTTTCTTCGGAAGCCTCAGGTGGGACTCCCCGACAAAGGGGACCTCAAAAACCGATCTTTATGTGAAAAACGGAAAGATAATCGAGAGGTAGCAGCCGCCGGCTCAATCAAAACCTCTGCAGAGTTTGACAGGAGCGTCCAGATAACGGCGTTTGAAGAACGTGCTTTCCACCCCAGAGTCTCGCCCTTGTTGATTATATAGTCGCTTCCGTCAGCTGTTATCCAGACCCTGCCTTCGGTACATTGAATTAAATCCCCTCTTCTAAGTCTGAGTTCTTCCGCATATCTGCAGTCTATTTGTTTCAATTTCTTTTTTTCGTTCAGCATCATTCTGCTCCTGCCTGTTGTATGTTCTTGTTTTACATCCTATCCAATTGTTGAGGCAATAAAAGCTTCAGTTGCAGTTTTTAAAGCGGACACAGCAGAGATATGAACCAAACTGTGCCCGTCGTCTGCGGTTCTTTTGTATCTTTATACAGCAGAAGATTAAAGCTATAATTGGAAAGTAATGAAAACCGCACATTATGAGAGAAGAAAAGAGACCCTGTACTCAGAAGTTGCTTCAAAACTGGAACTTCAGATAGTTTCCGGAGTATACAAGCGCGGGGAAAAACTGCCATCACTTCGGGAACTCAGCAGACGCCTGGGTGTCAGCATAAATACTGCACGCGAGGCTTACGGAAATCTGGAAATGAGCGGAATAATCAGAGGCATTCCACAGTCTGGCTACTATGTAACTGATCATAAACAGGGAGAGCGCCTTTCAAGCATTGAAAGACCGGAGTATGTTTCAGATAATTTCCTCAGCTGGTACAACACAATGATCGAAAACAGCCTCTATCCGGATAAGTCACCCTTTGCCTGTGCGCTCTTTGATCTTAAAGTTCTGCCTTACACCGACAGAATGACGCTGAGCCGGGAAGAGCAGAATCGTATGGATATTTTCAACTATCCATCGCCCCAGGGACTGGCGGAACTCAGAACAGAGATTGCAAGGCGCAGTATTGATGCAGGTATCATGACAGATCCTGAGGACATTATAATTACCGAGGGAAGTATGAGCGCCATTGCGCTGGCAGTAAAACTGCATACCAAACCCGGTGATACCGTGGCTCTTGAAAGTCCATTTTACTACAATTTTCTCTATCTGCTCAGAGAATATGGTCTTAAGGTTATTGAAATTCCGACGGATCCGGCAATAGGGATGAATCTTGATATTCTCGAGTTTGTAATAAACAGACACCCGGTAAAAGCAGTGATCACTGTTCCGACAAATCATAACCCCCTGGGCTTCACGATGCCTGTTGAAAATAAAAAGCGGCTTGTTGAACTTCTGCAGTCCCGGGACATCCTTCTTTTTGAAGATGACATTTACGGTGATATAAGCTTTACCGAAAAAAGGGAACCTGCCTGCAAAGCTTTTGATAAATCAGGACGGATGATTCTGTGCTCATCCTTCTCCAAGAGTCTTTCGCCGGGTCTGAGACTGGGCTGGATGATTCCGGGAATCTGGAAAGAGAAAATACTGGCATTAAAAACAATGACAAACATCTCAACGGCCCTCCCCTCTCAAATGATAGCCCTTCATTTCATGCAGAGCGGCTACTATGACAGGCATCTGCGTCAGCTGCGTAAAAAGGCAGCTGAGCGGCTTGCTGAACTCAGAGAAGCTGTATACCGGCATCTTCCTTCTGAGGTGAAGGTTACAGATCCTTCAGGAGGCTTTATTCTATGGCTGACACTTCCGGGAAGCGGAGATATGGATCGGATTTATGAAATTTGCAAAGAGGGCGATATGATATTTTCACCGGGCAGACTATTCAGTCTTGAAGGCCGCTGGAATAATTGTATACGCTTAAGTGCAGGTTATTACACACCGTCACTCGAAGATAAGATTGAACTGCTGGGAAAGGTAATCAAAGAAAACTGGGATTTCAGTCAGAGAAGCCCCTGAAGTCTGTTTAATCCTGCAGTTCCCGGTTATCCGCAAGTCCGAAGACCGCAATAAGTGTTTCCAGCTCGTATTTACTCTGTTCAGAAACATCAGTTATAACTCCGCCATTTGTATAATATCCGGGATTCCTGTCTTTTTTTGCCCACAGGAACTGGATTTCCAATTCAGCATATTCAAGAAGATATCGCCCTCCTCGCGGAAGCTCAAGAAATACTTTCTTTTTAATCCCTGATTCAAAGGGGTCTATGCTTATGATCATGATACCGGTCTCAGATAAATCGCCCAGCCAGCCTATCTGCGGACCGTCCTTTTCGGAAAAGATTTTCGGGCAGAGTATAATGTTTTGTCCGGATTCATCATTCATATATGCCCTCCGGAAGTTAATATTGTAAATCAGGAACAGGAGATTCATCCCGGCTCTCAAGCAGGCTTATTCCAGGAAGAAAATAAAAACTTCATAATCCTCCTCTGAACCGGAGGAAAATGAAATAGCTGTTACTTTTTTAAACAATTTAAAATCCTGTTCTCCTGCCTGATAATAAATAAGTATCGTGGATCAAATATTAAATTACAAATCAGAAGGTTTCTTCTAGTCCGAATTTTTTCATCATCAGCTGGACATCCTGACGTGCCGTCTCAGATAAATTTATGATATTTCCGCCATGTGCATATAGCTTCGGATCTTCATCTATGCGTGACCAGAGCAATACCATCGTCATCTCCATATAGCCTGATGAGAATCCGGGATCTTCAGGAAGTTCCACCCAGACCAGAAGTTCTTCACCTGTGCAGAGGACCTCTTCGGATAGTATCATCAGCCCGCTTTCCGAAATATCCCTGAGCTTACCGATTAATGATATTCCGCCCTGTTCAGTAACTCTTAGATTATCAACGATATAACGAGGTTCTTTTCTTCTATTGCTTCCACTATAATTTTTCACTGTTCAGCCCCTTTCTTACATTTAAAATTATAAGCGTTTAAAACGGATTTAGCCAGTAATCGGGAACACCGCCTGTCAGAACCTTCACTATGTTTTTAGCGGCCTTGCTTTTTAGTTCGACAAATCCCTCTACAGTATTGTAACCGCAGTGATCACTTAGAACGCAGTTTGAAAGCTGAAGCAGAGGGTCATCAGCCGGCAGAGGTTCTATATGGTGGGTATCAAGCCCGGCAAAAGCTATTCTGTTCTGTGTAAGAGCTTCGACCAGCGATTGATGTTCAATTATCCCTCCCCGTGAAGTATTGATAATTATCGCACCCGGTTTCATCATCCTGAATTCCTTTTCCGAAAAAAGGCCGAGGGTTTCAGTGCTAAGAGGTACATGAATTGAAATAATATCGGCTTCTGTTACAGCTGTTGAAAAGTCTGCCGGTTCACCCTGATTTATTCTGATTTCCTCTTCATGTACATAGGGGTCATAAACAAGAACACGTGAGAGGCCCATGGCGGACATCTTTCTGTGCAGACATCTCCCGCTTCGTCCGTAACCTATAATGGCAAGAACCTTCCCCCTGATCCTTGTATTATTTTTGCGGCCGATATTCCACTCTCCGTTTCTTATCATCCTGTCACGGTGGGAGAGCTGACGCAGTGATGAAAAGATATGCGCAACAGCAAGGTCTGAAACATCTTCGAAACAATAGTCCGGGACATTTGAAAGATAGATCCCCCTTTCTGTGCAGGCAGCCGGATCCACGTTATCATAACCGACACCATAGCGGGAAATTACACGGACAGTGTCGAGTTTTTTTATAACATCTTTACTCATCGGCGCAAGATTAAGAAGAACACCGTCTGCTCCGCTGCAGGCGTCAAGCACCTCTGCTTCTGTTCTGCAGTCAAAGATCTCAAGCTCTGCACCGCATTCCTTTAATATATCTTTTTCAATTGAATATTCACCATGCCGGTCGTCTGTAACAATTACTCGGAAATTACTCATATTTTATGCCTCTATTTATCTGTCGGCCTGGCAGTATTGAGTCTTGAACGATGTTGATTATTACTTGAATTCCACTGTTTAAATCCACATCAAAATGTTAATATCCGTCCATGCGATTTGTGATTCAGAGAGTTAACTATGCCGAAGTAACTATAAATGGTGTTAAAGGCGGAAAAATAGGCAGAGGACTGATGATACTTGCCGGAATCGGCAGGGATGATACAGAAGAAGATCTTCAGTGGATGATCCGCAAAGCGCTGAATATGCGTATATTTGAAGATAACAAGGGGCTTATGAATCTGTCCGTCCTTGATACTGCAGGTGAAATAATGATAGTCAGTCAGTTCACTCTTTATGCAAGCATAAAAAAGGGTAACAGACCCGGATTCAGCCCTGCAGCCGCTCCTGAGCAGGCAGTGCCTCTGTATGAGAAACTTGTTTCTGAAACGGAAAAGCTGCTTGGTAAAAAGATTGCTACCGGAGAATTCGGTGCCGATATGCAGATTGAGCTGGAAAATAACGGACCGGTTACAATCATCCTTGATTCAAAAAATCCGGAATAAGCGCTAAACCGCGGACTGCTCCAGATACCTTATTACACTGCCTATATCAATATAATCAAGGTCTACTGCTATCTCTCCAAAAAGTCGGCTGTCTCCATCCTTCTGCCGCTGAAGAACTTCTATGACCTGTTCCGAGGTCATCTCTCCCAATTTAACCATGCCGTCGCCGATTCTGCCGTCGATTAACTTTTCAATTTCCATACGCCCCCGCAGACTTTAAATAAATTCGTCATCGCCCCGCATAATGGTAATTTCACCTTTCTGTTCGAGGTCTATTATATAATCGACAAATTCGCGGGTAGATTTATCAACATCTGCTCTTCTCATCTCTCCAAGGTAGACAGATTCTTCTAAAATCATCTCTTTCCGCCGTTCAGAAAGATTATCCAGGATTCTGGCCCGTTTTTCCGAATTTTTTCCCTTGATTATCACGGCAAGTTCTGAGTTTTCAAAATCTCTTAGCAGGTACTGCATATCGCGGTCATCAATATGCTCAACCAGCTCGAAGGTATAAATACGCTCTTTTATCTCATCGGCAAGTTCACGGTTGTGATCCGAGAGGTCATCAAGTATTTCATCCTCAAAAGAAAGCGGCATGTGTTTGAGAATTCCGGCAAGAATCGATTTACCATCTATTTCTTCGGTTACGACCCTCCCCTGTGCACGGATTCTTTCCTGAAAAATTGCTTCCATTTTCGAAACAACGCCAGGGGCTATTTCACCCTGTCTTGCAATTCTAATAATTATCTCTTTCCGGCTTGTTTCCGGAAGCTTACTTATGATAGCCGATGAGAGCTGCGGTTCTAAAAAAGAAAGCACAACACTCAGAACATACGGAGGTTCATTCTTAATAACCATCAGTATCTGCTCAGGCTCAAGTTCGTCCAGAAAGTCGAACGGCCGCCTTCCTCCGAAGGGCAGTACCTTATCAAAAATCTGCCGGCCCTTCTCATCTCCGAAAGCAGCTGTCAGCATTCTGAGTGCCTTATCAGGGCCGCTTTCTGAATATTCAGTGTTGAAATCTTTTTTTGCTGATGCCGCCGCCTTGCGGTCAAGATGTCCGAAATCTTTCAGCACTTCAGCAGATTCTGATTTTGAAATTTTTCTTACTGCAGTGATTTCACGGACAATCTTTTCTACATCCTCTGCTGAAAAATGTTTAAGAACCTCTGCAGCCTGCTGAGGCCCTACCAGCAGAAGAAACTTGGCAGCCTTTGCGTAGCCCGCATCGGCACCGGATGAAGGAGGAGCCTTCTTCGAATTCGGTTTCTGAGGCGGCTTTGAAGATCCCGACTTTTCAGGCATAACGGTTCCGCTTTTTTCAGAGGTCTTTATAAATCCTTCAGTCCTGTCACCGGAGACATTCTGTTTGTATGCGTTTAATGCTCTGTCTATTTTTTTCATATTAATTCTCAGTTCCATTCAAGGAAATAATACCGTCACTGGTATCATTCAGGAAGCTGAAAAAGTCTTCCATCTTGAGCGGTCTACTGAAAAGGTATCCCTGAAATGTCGAACATCCAAGTTTTATTGCAGATTTCAACTGATTTAAGTTCTCTATGCCCTCAAAAACAACATCCATATTGAGTTCTTTACCGATTCTTACTATGGACTGGATTACATCTCTCTTTTTACCCTCAGACTGAAGACCTTCTGTAAAAACCTTATCGATTTTAAGAACCTGCGCTCTGAATCGGTTAAGATACCCCAGCGAAGAATATCCGGTGCCGAAATCATCCAGCGATATACGGAAACCCATATCATTCAGGCGTTCAATCTCATTTACAGCATGATCCTGATCATCAAATAGACATGTTTCAGTTATTTCCAGAAAGATATCAGAGGAATTAGCCCCTGTCTCATTCAGTAGTTCTGAAAGGTCTTCTGCAAAGCGCTTATGAAAAAACTGCCGGGGAGAAATATTGATGGATAGCTGAAGATTCGGAAATTTTTCCTGCCATTCACGAAGCTGCTCCATTGCTGATTTTATAAGCCATCTCCCGATCGGCAGAATCAGACCGGTTTCTTCGGCAACTTCAATCAGATTCTGAGGCAGATGACTTCCGCGGTTTTCATCGCACCATCTTATTAGAACCTCGGCCTTGATTTTATCAACCATAATTCTGTCGCTTTCAAGACGGGAGACAGAGATTATAGGCTGAAAAAACAACGTAAACCTGTCGCTCAGAATACTTTCATTGCGGACTTCCATTGCAGAAAGAAGATTATTCTGCATCTCAATATTTCCGATAACAGTATTCCTCATTTCTTCATCGAAGAAAATAATTGGAAGGCTGCGGTGAACGGCCTGTTTCAATGCCATATCAGCATTTGAAAGCAGAATCCTTTTATTCAGTCCGTCGTCCGGAAAAGATGCAATACCTACATTTGCACCGACTTTTACTTTGTAAATGTTTCCCTCTATTACCTGCTCCACAGATTTAAGTATTTCATCTGCAATCTCTCTAAGACTGTCAGGCTGAAGGCTGTCGAAAATAAAAACAGCAAATTCCTCGGTTCTGGGGTGATAAAGAAGACCCTTATGGTTTAGAAGTTCTTTAAGCCGGCTCGAAATTGTATAAAGAATATTATTGAACACATCATTATTGAAAGTCTGGCGGCAGCGGTCGAAATTTTCATCAAGTTTTATCAGCATTACTGAAATCTGGGGAGGATTTGATAAATTAAAAAAACCCCATAGGAGAGGACCTATATCCGAGTCCATTTTACGGTGATTGGGCAGACCTGAAATTTCATTATACATCAGTTTTGAACTGATGTTTTCTTCCCGGCGTTCGGCGTGATCCAGTCTGTTAAGAAGTTCACGGACCTTTTCAAGTAGAATGTCCTTTTCTTCAAGAAGGTTGAGGATATGATCGCGTGCCTGTTCAAGGCTGGTAATTCTGCTTAAATCAGTTAGATGGTTTTCCAATTCCTTTCCTTTTCAACTTTTTTATTGTAAGTAAAACTAACCTTTAAGTACAGCTTTTTTTAACATTTTACACTTTTCTTTATAAATTAGTTTCCGGCAAAAAAAAAGCTGCCGGGGAAATCCCCGGACAGCATCTATTCTGACTATTTGTAATCGATTTTAAGCGGTTGATTACTGAACTACAGGAAAACCTTCTTCTCCCCAGCCTGTTCCGCCGGTTGCAGCAGAACCCATACCGCTTTTCATTGATACGGCATTGTATCCCAGAAGTCTGAGTATACCTACAGTCTGGCCTGCAGTCTGACCTGTATAACAGTAAACTACAATAACTTCATCCTTGGGAAGCGCAGTGAATTTTTCCTGCATTCCCTTTGCCCAGGGAATATTAATAGCTGTTTCAACATGTCCGCCGGCATATGCATCAGGCTGTCTGATTGAAACTATAGTAATATCATCTTCGGCATCAAGAGCTTCTTTAACCTTTGAAGCTGGCCAGATGTTGCTGCCCGCATCAGGAATAGCCTTGAAGTATTCTTCAGCAGCAACTTTTATTGCTGCATCATATTTAACACCTGAAGCATCCGGTGTGAGGGCGGCATCAGTAGTTGTATAGGCTTCATATCCTTCAGTCTTTGAGATACCGAAGTTCCAACCTGATTTAACTGACTGAGCCTGGATTCCGGCTACATTAAGAACTGCAACAGTCTGTCCTGCAGTCTGACCTGAGTAGCAGTTTACATAAACAGGCTTATCATCGGGAAGCCATGCAAGAGCGTCTGCAATTGCAGGACCCCAGGGAGCATTAACTGCACCTTTGAGGTGACCTTTTTCATAATCTGCTGCACTTCTGATGTCAACAATAAGCATGTCTTCACCGGCATCCATTTTTGCAAATAAATCTGCTGATGCGATTATTCTTGAACCGGGCATTTCCGCAAAATAAGCATTAGCGGCTTCAGCTACAGTATCAACCTGCGGGGCAGCCTTTACTTCAGCTGCGGGTGCAGGTGCGGCTTCCTGATCGCCGTTTGCAAACACTGCTGCAGGAACAAAGAGTACTGCAAGCAGAATCAAAAAAGCTGTTAATTTTTTCATCTCGAATTTCTCCTTTAATTTTATCCTGAAATTATGAAGCATCCTGTACTTCTATCCGGACATTACCCGGAACTTCAGGTATATACACTGGTAAAGATTTATCAGAACTCCATTCCAGCCATGCTCCGTCATATATTTTCAGGTTACGGTAACCGGCATTGTAGAGTGCGGCATAGGTTTCTGCAGCTCTGATTGATGTTTTACAGTACATTATTATGGTATCCTCAGGCATTATACCGGCATCCTTATATAAAATGCGGATATGCTGTACCGGTTTATACGTACCGTCTTTAAAATTATTCTGAACATAGTCAATGTGAATTGATCCCGGTATGGTTCCGGCATTATATTCTTCATCTGTTCTTACATCGAGGATAACTACATCTGCTTCCGGATTATCGATCTGCTTCACTAATTCTGCTTTATCAGCAAGTAATGTCTCAATAGCGGAGCCGGCCTTGTAGGAAGTTTTTGCAGCTGTCGCCCTGCCTGAAACAATCGATGCCCTCTCTGCCTTCAATGCAGCAAGACCGCCTGAAACAATTTTAACCTGTCCCTTGTGACTATAGAACATCAGCGTCCAGGCCAGTCGGCCGGAATCCATGTTGCTGTTATCATCATAAATAATAACATTTGAGTCAGCAGTCAGGCCTGCAGCAGAAGCAGCTGCTTCAATATCCAAGGCCGGTGCAAGAGAATTAGCGACTGGCTTTGATACGGTTATCTGGGCACGCTCAATATTTACTGCGCCCTCAAGGTGTTCCTTCTCGAACGAAGTCTTCTTCTGTGCATCAATAACTGTCCAGTCTCCGCCTGCAGCCAGTTTAAGCGCATCATCAGCATCAATTATCAGCGTGCCTGATTCCTCATACTTGCCGTTTCCACAGCCCGAACTTAAAAGAATAAGTAAAACAGACAGAACAGACAGTATAATCAGTCTTTTCTTCATGATATTAACTCCATCAGTTCAGCTGGGAAAGAACATCGTCCCGATCAAATCCCTGATCAAGGACCTTAATAATCTTTCCGCCTTTGACAATAGCGAGTTTCGGAACCTCAGTGATATTCATCCTGTTTGAAAGCCCCTTTGATTTGTAGATATCAATCTTGGTAAGACTATTATTCTTCTCAAGAAGCTTTTCAAGGACTTCAACTTCCTGAAGACATTCACGGCATCCTTCTTCCGAAGCATCGTAAACAAAAACCAGTCCGTCCCTGCCGAGAATCTGGCTGTGATAGATTTCTTCTTCAGCAATATATTTTTCAGCTGCGTAGCCGGCAATCGCACCGTCGCCTACTGCAGTAGCAACCTGCTTCAGAAATTTATCAGTAACATCACCAACAGCATAAACACCCGGTGCGGTAGTCTCCATGTTAACAGATACCGGAATATAACCCTTCTCGGTGATTGTAATCTTTTCTTTGAAAATTTCAGTGTTTGGAAGATATCCGATAAACTCAAAACAGGTAGGAACCTTTACGTTTATATCTTCCTTTGTCTTCAGGTTGGTAAGAACCACATTTTCAAGGTGATCTCCGCCTTCAAACCGTTTCACAACTGTATTCCACAGAAATTCCATTTTCGGATTGGCAAGCGCCTCAGCCTTTGCAATCTCATTACAGTCCATTTTACCGTCATCATGAATAACAGAAACATAGACCTTGTTTGCAAATTTTGTAAGGAACATACCCTCTTCGATAGCGGCATCTCCGGAACCGATGATAAGAACATCCTTTCCTGTATTAGCCGCAGCATCACATGTTGCACAGAATGAAATTCCCTTATCAAAAAGAAATTCTTCTTCACCTTCAGCTCCGGTTGTTCTGGGCCTTCCGCCGGAAGCAATAATGACAACCTTTGCCTGAAAGATGTTTCTGAATGTCTCAACTTTTTTGACTTCTCCGCTGAAATCAACGGATTTAACGTCAGTACCCTTGAATTTTACACCGAATTTCTTGGCCTGCTGTTCAAACAGCTTCATCAGCCCGAGACCCGTTGTTCCGTCCGGAAATCCGGGGTAATTTTCAATCTCATTAGTATATGTAGCAAGTCCGCCCACAAGTGCCTTTTCAATAAGAAGGGTCTTGAGCCGGGCTCTTCCGCAGTAGATTCCGGCAGTAAGGCCTCCGGCCCCTCCGCCGATGATCACTACATCATAATCTTCTATCTGCTTCTCTCTAGCCATTTTTTCTCCAGATAATAGTGGATGTTTATTTATTTAAATAAAATAAATAAACTCCGGAAAAAGCCTTAAATCCCGACAAGGGTTTTCAGCTTTCCTACATAAAGAACTTTACAAGCAGCTTGCTTCCCACAAATGCCCCCGCAAAGAGGAATATTGCATAAACCCAGCCTGAAACTGAGAATGAAGCGATACCGCTGAAAAGCGCACCGATATTACAGCCGAAACCGATTCTGGCCCCGTATCCCATGGCAAGTCCGCCCAGGATAGCCGCAACGACCTGTCTCCAGGTTTTAATCTTCTTTATCTTCAGCTGACTTGCCATCAGACTGGCAAAAAGCGCGCCTATGATAATTCCGATATTTCTCATGCTGCCCGGATGGTTCAGAAATCCGTTTTCAAGCGTTCTCTGGGCACCTTCGGATGCAAAGTAGTACCATTTTTCAACACTTCCGCCGACAGCCTCATATATCCATGCTCCCCAGTTTGCGAGAACCCCGGATACACCCCAAGGGCTTCCTGTTGCCGCCAGTGTATATATCTGAAATACTGATAAAAGTACTGCGCCCGTAATATAGGGCCAGGCATCCTTGAACCAGAGCTTATAAAATTTATTATCTTTTAAAGCCATAATTATTTTACTTTCTCAATAACAACTTCCCATTCGCCGTCATCAACTTCTTCAATTTCAACGTTGTGACCCTCTTTTCTGGCCCATTCCGGAACGTTCTTCATTGCACAGCTGTGATCAATCTGAACGATCAGCAGATCGCCTACTGCGAGTTCCGCAAGTTTTTTTTCTGCCTTTACCAGGGGTACCGGACAAGCTTCTCCCAAACAATCAAGTTCATATTCTGCCATTTTATTTCTCCTCTAATATAGTGTTAATTCTAATGCTGCGAAGATTCATTTTTTCTGTTTTCCCATTTATCCGCAGCGATAAACAGGCAGGCAATTATAAGCAGCTGGACTACAAGCGCACCTGCCCATCCAAGGACGTCAGGCATGAATATAGCCTTGCCGTTGCTTATTACATTAAGTTTCCACCATCCGAAATCGTGAGCACCCCAAAGGGAGCCGATAACGAAAAAAGCCAGCGAAAGGATCTGCATCATAAATCCCTCACCTACTCTCATAAGTGTTCCCGAAGCACATCCTCCGGCGATAACCATTCCTATACCGAAAATAAATGCACCCGCAGCCGTTGCAAGGCTCACAGGAACAACGTAAGACTGACCCGGTATTGGAAGTCCCTGTCTGAAAGCCCCGTATTTGATTGCCCAGAAACCGATTGAAGTCAGGGCAAAGGCTATCAGTACTGCACGTGTTACCGTTGTACTTCCAGTAAGCGATGGATCACGCATACTTGCTGTAAAACAGAACCGCGCTTTCTGCAGGATGAATCCGAAGATAATTCCTGTAAACCAGAAAAGACCAAGATTAGGATTCTTCAGCCACAGAAGTGCACCGAGAATGAACATGATTACACCGGTACCTATACCGAATGGAATCTGATTTTTCTTCTTCTTTCTGGTCCTGGTCCGGGCAGACCGCTGGATTCCGCCGGTTGATGCATCTTTATTAGAAGCATCGCTCATTAACTCACCTCCTATCCTTTTTGTTGTGACTTAATTCACACGAACATAGTTTTATTGTGATTTTATGTCATTTAAAACCATTCTGTTGTATGCCCGTTTTCGGATTCATTATAAGCCATAAATATGCAGAAGACAATATAAAGTTTTATAAATATCGATAAAAAACTATACTTGACAGCAGCACCGGGCGCCAATAATATAATTCTGTGAAGCAGAATGCCGATAAATATCATAGTATTTTAGTCATATATATTATTGCCTGGACGTTAATTAACTTTTTCATCCTTACAGTCTGGCCTTTCATGCATACCGATGAATCCTGGCTTGCAGCACTGAGCAGAGAGATGATCTCAACTGGGAACGCCGCTGCAACTGAACCTTTTTTCGATCTGCTGTACCGTACTCCTCACGCGGTCCGGCTTTTCTTTCATGCTATGCAGGGGCTGTTTATTGCGTCCGGAGGTTTTTCTTTAGGGGCAGTCAGAACATTATCGTTGCTTTCGGCAAGCATCTGTCTGTACCTCTTCTACCGCATTGCAAAAAACTACAGACTCCCCGGACTGCCTTCGGTTATCCTTCTTTCAGTAGATATGCAGTTTATCTATTCCGCTCATATGGCAAGGCAGGAGATTATCATCCTTCTGCTCATGCTTGCCGGAATTTATCTTGTTTCAGCTGCGAAATCGACTTCTTTTAAAAATGGAATTATTTCGGGTATTCCGATAGCACTGTCATTTTTTATCCATCCGTATGGGGCTCTTGCAGCCCTGCCCCCCGGACTCATGATTATAACCGGGCTGATACAGGGTAAACATAAGGTACAGGAGCTTGCCGGCTATGCTGCAGTAACAGCAGCTGCTGCTGCGGCTGTTGTATCTGTGAGCCTGCTGATGAATCTGAACTTCATTTCGGAATATCCAATTTACGGCTCAAGTGAAGGTGTATCCGATGCGCTATCTGTAAAGCTTCTGGGCTTCGATGATTTTTACCGTAAACTCTTTCTGCGTATAAGCGGAACCTATTATATTCCGGAGATACGGCCGCTTTTTATTTCCGGAGCAGCAGCCTTTGCAACAGGACTCTTCTGCAGAAATCTGAGAAAGAGCAGCCTGTACCTGGAAGCCTTGACGGGCCTGGTCGTTGTAAATGCCGGAATCATGCTTATCGGCAAATACAGCCCGGTATCGGTCCTGTTTGCAGTTCCCTTTCTGGTGCTTCTGATTGGCGGTGCTTTGAACTGCCTGAAAGGCATTTATCTAAAAGCTGCTGCAGGTATAATAATTGCAGTTTTTGCAGTCAATTCAATCACCGGAATCGCGAAGGATATAAGAAATGAAAGGGAAAGCTATTCTGATTTCTGCAAAACTCTCGCAGCCGCCACAGAACAGGGAGAAGCAGTTCTCGGCGGACTTCAGCTGAGCTTTGTCCTTCCGGACAGTCAGCTTTTTGACTGGCGGAACCTGGAACATCTGGATGATGCAGGGATGGATATCTCGGCTTATATAGAAAAGAACCGGATCAGATACATCTTCATGACCGATGAAATAGATTATATATATGCTTCAAGACCGGTATGGAATATTATGTACGGCAACCCTTCAGGATGGTATCCGAAACTTCAGGATTTCATTTCCGCCAACTGTGTACTGATAAGAGAGCTTAAAAGTCCGGGCTATGCAGAAAGGCTGGTTCACAGACGGAACGGCAGCGGCAGTTTCCGTATCTATGAGGTAAAGCATAATTATTTCATCAGCAGGGAATAGAGTTTTCTTTCGAGAGCGATAAATTCATCCGAAAACTCATTATCACGGTCTTCAATGTTTACATCAATTTCTTCAGGCCTTTCCACGCCCATAATCACCACCCTGTCTGCTATATGCACTGCTTCCCGGATATCATGAGTCACGAACATTACTGATGAATCTACGCCTTTTTTCAGCGAACGTATCATCTTCTGAAGCTCCTTCCTGGTTGGTGCATCAAGAGCGGTAAAAGGTTCATCAAGCAGAAGAACCCCCGGGTCCGATATAAGAGCCCTCGCAATCACGGCTCTCTGCTTCATCCCTCCTGAAAGCCGTGCAGGATAGTAATCAGCAAAACCTGTAAGGCCCACCAGTTCAAGCAGCATCTCAGCCTTTTCTGAATATAGACCGCGGCTCCTGACAGGCAGCAGGATGTTTGATTTCACATCAAGCCAGGGGAAAAGCTGGTTCATATCCTGAAAAACCATAATCCGTCCCGGCCCCGGAGAGGAATCAGGCTTGCCAAGAAAGAAAACTCTGCCGTCTGAAGGCCTTAGAAAACTTGCGGCTATATTGAGAAGTGTTGTTTTGCCGCAGCCCGAAGCACCGAGAATACAGACAATCTCCCTCTTAAAAAGTGATATGGAAACATCATTCAGGACATGAGGGCCATCCGGATATTTATAACTGACTTTATTAAGACTAAGAACGGGATTTTCAGATTCAGGTTTATTCATTTCTCCGACATCCCCCATTTTACCAGTGTTCTAAGCTCAATCTTCCTGAACAGCACACTTTCCACAAGAAGTCCTATCAATGCAAGCATGATTATACCGGCGTACATCCCCTGGGTATCCATGAAGATCCGCCGGCTGAATATATACCAGCCAAGACCTCCCCCGCTTCCGGTGATTCCGAAAAGCATTTCCGCACTGATAGCAGCACGCCAGGCTCTTGCCCATGCGGTTCGGAGGCCGGCGAAAATATGAGGAAATGCAGCAGGAACCATTATCCTGAAAAAAAATTGAGTCCGGCTGAATCCGTAGTTATATCCTATTTTTTTGTACAGCTCAGGAACTGAATTAAATCCCGCACTTATATTGATGAACAAAGGCCATAAAACAGAATGCAGGATAACCATCAGAACAGTAAGCCGTCCAATACCGAAAAAAAGGATAAACAGCGGCATAAGTGCAATTCCGGGAAGCGGATGAAAAACTGCAGTAAGAAGATTTCCGAGACTCCTGATTAATTTAAACTGAAAAGAAAGCGAAGCAAGCAGGATCGAGACAAATATGCCGGCAGATATACCGGTGAGAACAAAAAGCAGTGAGACTGCAGTACCTGCTGCAAGTTCACCCGAGACAAGATTCTTTAAAAAGCTGCTCAGAGTATCTTCAACATTCGGCAGTATAAGCGGAGAAATAAGCCCGCTTCGTGAAGCAGCCTCCCAGGCAGCGAGCAGTATAATGAACCAGAGGACACTGCTTAATGTATACCGGCTGATTTTCATCTTTGATAAACAGCCTCTTCATAAGAGCTGCCGCCGGAAAGGTATCCCTGCTCAATCATGAAAGCAACAAAGCGCTCATATCCTTTGACTTCGGTGGTGAAGAGGAAACCCGGTTCAGACAGATATGCAAGAACCGTATCTGCTGGGATGTCATATAATTTAGAGAGAATCTCTGCAGCCTCGGCTGCATTTGTACTGAGAAAAGCAATCGATTCATCCAGTGCACTTAAATATGCGTTCAGCAGTTCCGGCTTTTCTTCTATAAATGCATTTGATGCCATACCTGCAATAAAGGTGAACTCCCCGCCGAAAGCTTCCTCACCCGTGAGGATAATCTCAAATGCACCGTTGTTCCCGCTTGTTTCGTCAAAGATGTACGGAGGAGAGGTAAAATGAGCGTCAACAGAGCCCGAGAAAAGAGCAGTCTCACCGTCAGGATGCTTCATCGTTACAAGGCTTGAATCAAATCTGGCGGCATTTCCAAACTCACGCTCGGACGCCATCGACAGCAGGATGTGCTGAATACTGCCCGGCTGGGGAAGCGCAATCCTTTGCCCCGGTTCGAGTGCAGAAAGATCCGGAATCTTGTTGGGATCTGCAACAAGCCCTACAGGGCAGATACTGAGGCCGGTGACAAGCTGCCACTCCATACCCTTATCGTAGCCGATTAGAAAGGGGGGAATTCCCATAAAACCGGCATCAACATCACCGGCAAGTACGGCTTCTCTTATAGCAGCAGTATTTCCAAGCTTTACCCAGTTAACCGTGAGACCGGGCACTGCTTTTTCAAGAAATCCCTTTGCTTTCATTATCTGAAGCGGAGCATAGGCAAGCCCGTACTGCTCTGCTATTGTTATAGAGGCTTCTTTTGAGCATGAAACCGAAAGAACAGCTGTCGCAAGTAAAATAAGCAGAATAAATTTTTTAGCCACTATAGCCCCCGAAAAGCATTTTATTGTCAAAGATTATCATATTTTTCCCATGCAGGTCGCGGATCTCAAGATTTTTATATGCTGCTGAAACTGCAGCATCCGCTTTCTTCATGGTTCCTGTACAGACAAGGAAATACCCTGCACGCTGAGTCGAATCCTGCATCGGCCTTATTGCAGTTCCTTCAGACTGAAGAAAACCTCCGGCAGTAACGTCATCAAGGCTTAGAACCTCATTCATACCGGAGCATGATTTAATCACACCTTCACAGCAGTAAAACATCTGCAGTGAAACAACCCTGTCAATCTTATTGAAGTCAGGCTTATTTATAATGCTCTTCCCTGCCGGCTGCCCGGTTGCAAGGCTTATACTCAGATCAAGAAGATCCGTTCCGCAGATAAAGGGTATAAAACGGTCTTCATATGCCCCGCCCAGCCGGGCTGCCGCTTCATTCAGAAAAACTCCGCGCCCGCCGCAGAGAAACTGCATGTATGCCGGACCGGATTTAATCCCTGTAAATTCAATTACACGGGAGGCGATATTCCGAATCTCTTGAAGCTTATCCATATGTTTCGATGGATAATGATGTGCAATGCAGACTCCGATATGAGGGAGATTCTGTGTGGTAACCCTGTCTGTCAGAGACAATACATGCAGCTTACCGTTTTCAACCCATCCGCTCAGAGTAACTTCTTCTGAATCGTAGTACTCCTCAACAAGGATACCCTGCCGGCGGCTGTGCGATTCTACTTCCTGGTAGAAGTCACTCACCTCTTCCGGACTATCCGCTACCACAACTCCGCGCTGTCCCTGGGAATCTGCCGGTTTGCAGACAACTGGAAACATCATCCCATCAAGATCCCCGGGACTGAAACCTTTTTCGATAACACGGTAAGGAAGGAGAGGAATTCCACGGCTGTTCAGAAAATTTTTCTGCTCGATTTTATCTGTTACAAGCTCTGCCTGCCTCCGGTTTAGATGATAGGCAATACCGAGTGATTCTGAAACAATTGCGGCAGTCAGTACAGGCTGATCGGTTGCAGCGGCAATAATACCGTCGATATGTTCACCGGTCTCGCTCATAAAAGCAGATAGTGCATCTGCGGTCCGTTCAGCGTCGAAGGTTGAAGCCTCAATAAAATAATCAGCAAGCAGGCAGCCCGGAGCTTCCGGATTCTTATCGGAAACCGAGACTTTGAAACCTAGCTCACGGCATCTGTTTATCAGGCTGAGCTGGCCTGAGCCTCCGCCCAGAATATGAATCAGCAAAGAAATCCTCCCTTATCAGCTATTTTGCACTGAACAGAACCGGAGGTAATATTTCCGGCACTAGTTCGGTTATTTCTGAATGTATATTTTGATAACAGTCCGGCAAACAGCATAAGTCTGCTCAAAACAGAATATCTGCCCCGCCGGCCCCGTAATTCTGTTCCGGTGTAGTACACATTGGACGCCTTCAGTTTATTATCTCTGAGGACTTCTGCGGAGATGTAGAATTCATCACCATCTATATCAAGTAATTTATTTACAGCATTTTTTCCTAAAAGACGGTAGCTTGAAACCTTAACACTGCCGGAAGTTGTAATGGCCGAAAAAAAGAGATCACGCATTCTGCTGCCGAATGCCCTTTTTTCATTTATCCCCTTCACAGCAAAAACTGCATCATACCCCAGGCCCAGGAGCTTAAGCATGTCAGGAATAAGTTCTGGTGGATGCTGAAGATCATCGTCCATTGTCAGCACCGGCACGCCCCGGCCCTGTCTTATTCCGCTGACCGTAGCAGGCTGCTGTCCAAAATTATGCTCAAGCCTTATCCATCCTGAACAGGGGTCTGCAGCTGATATCTCCTTCATCACCGAATTACTGCCGTCAGAACTGCCGTCATCAACAAAAATAATCCGGTAGTTCTCAGTAATGCTGATAAGTACTGAAGTAAGCTGCTTATGAGTTTCCCTTAAATATTCCGCACCGTTGAATACAGGAATTATAATATCAAGCGATGACTGATCAGAGGATAAGGAGCTGCCGTTCATAGGCGGATTATAACCGAAGCTTCATAAATTATAAAGCAAAGTTTTATAGTCTAAATCTATTGACATTTTTTCTGCATTTAAGTATAAATTACTCCATTGCCGCTGTAGCTCAGTCGGTAGAGCAGAGGACTGAAAATCCTCGTGTCAAGGGTTCGATTCCCCTCGGCGGCAATATAATCAAAGGCTAATCAGGAAATGTCCTGGTTAGTCTTTTTTTTAAATTAATATTGACTTTTTTGTTAACCTGGTTAATTATAAAAATATGGAAAGAGAATCTCTGCTTCATTACATATACACAGCTCATCAGTACCTGCGGAATCTCGAGAGTTCACCCAGGGACTACGGAACAGGCGACGTACTCTACTCTTCCGACATACACACTGTAACTGCAATAGAACAGCACCCCGGAGCCAACCTCACTCAGCTTGCTGAATATCTGGATGTATCAAAAGCTGCAGTATCCAAGTTTACATCAAAAATGTTGAAACTTGGTTATATAACAAAAAACCGTCCTGCTGCTAATGCAAAGGAAGTGATCTTCCATCTGACCGGGAAGGGAAAAGCAGCTGCAGAGTTTCATCATCAGTTTGACAGGAAGAATTTCGGACCGCTTAGAGAGATTGAAAAAGAGTTCTCTGAACAGGATTATCTTACCGTACTTAAGTATTTTAAAAAGCTGAATGAACTAATCAGCTGATTTTTTTATTTTTTTGTTAACCTGGTTAACTATAGGAGATCGAAATGAATCAGAATTTCTTAAAAAAGGCATCGGGAATTTCAATGATAGTCTTCCCGTTCATGCTGCTCACGGGATTCTTAATGCATCCTGACATTCTTTCTTTAAAAATTACTGAAACAGTAGCCGAACTTGTCAGGAATTTCCATCATCAGCCGCTTTTCCACGTCGGCCATCTGATTGTATTTGCTGCTGTACCCTTTATCATAATTGCAGTTACCGGACTCATACTGATTGAAACAGGGAAAGGATCCCGATGGATAATTTACGGAGGAATAGCAGCGGTAACCGGTGCGGTAATCCTCGCAGGAGACAAGGGTGCCTTATGCATAGTGCTCTCTGCATTCAATACCCTGCCCGAACATGAATTTCAGATAATCGAACCGGCTCTCAGAACAATCCTGCAGCGGAAAGGCCTGCTAAGCCTGTTTATACTTCTGCCTCTCCTGCCCCTGGGCGCCGCCGCACAGCTTATAGGGATTATAAGGGCAGGAAAAATCAGGAAAATAATCGGCCTTACCGGAATTATAGGTCTGCTTCTTTTAAATAATCCTGATATTGAAATAATCAGCAGCGCAGGAGCTGTGCTTATGTGCATTTGCTATTTACCTCTTGGAATCAAAATGTTTAAAGGAGATATTGAATGAAGAATTTATTCACAGTACTTGCGGCAATCAGTATTATGGGCTGTATTACTCCTGCGGAAGATGAAAAAACTGAAACAGCTGTAAAGTCAAAGACAGCGGAAATCCTATCAGGAACCGAAAACGAAGAGGAAAAACTGGAAGCAATTTTTTACTTTGTCAGAGATGAAATAGAATTCAACTGGATCTATCCTCAGGACATAAGCGTTGAAGAAGTTATCAACAATAGCTACGGAGTATGCATGCAGAAAGCTAATCTATTTTCTGCAATAGCCCCGGGAAGCCGGTTTTGAAACCAGATTTCACTTCATTTATGTACATAAGAACGCACTTGAAGATTTTTACGGAGATGATTTAAGCCCGCTTATGGAGTTCGATAGACAGAATGTTCCGTTTTTCAAAAGGCTTCTGAAGCCCTTAATTTTCAAACAGTCTCACAGCATTATGGATGAGATAAGGTCAGGCGGATGATAAAGAAGTCAATACTCACCTGTACAATTTTCATATTCATTCTATTCACCGCATACTCTTCATTTGCGGAAGACAATGCATTCCATCAAATATCAGGAAGCATCCATGTGGAAGAAACTCAGGCTCCTGTGTATATATTTCTTATAGAAGAAGCTGATATGAAAACTCAGGCAAGCGGCATTAAAACACTGCTTGTATATCCTTCTTCAGAAAATATCGCTTTTAAATTTGAAAACATACCCGAAGGAGAATATGCCGTCAGAATTTTTCAGGATTCTGACGGTAATAAAAAACTTAACAGAGGACTCTTTGGGCCGACTGAACCATGGGCCTTATCGTGGAAGGAGGGAGTAAATACTAAAAAGATTCCAAATTTTTCTGACATCAGCTTCAGCCTGAACACCGACCTGGTTCTTGATTTCGACCTTAGCAACGGTAGAAAAAAATGTGTTACATTCAAATCGCTAAAAACATACAGATATTTGACTTCCGCATCATCATCTCCTAACATTAATATAACGTAATGTTATTCGGCATTCGTATAAAAGGAGATCCGGACATGAACATCACATCCATGATAATAATCACTGAGACTGATATTATGTTCGCCATAGAATTAAAAGTAAAACTCTATAATTACGGATACAGGGTAAACCAAATCTTTTCAGACAGTGATGCTGCAGTTGAATATTCATCGAGACACTTTCCTGACATAGTATTAATTGAGGCTGAAAAAGCGGCTGAAACTGCAATGATAGACACAGGGATGAAGCTGAAAGAGCTGAATCCTGCTGTTCAGATTATTTTTATAACAGGAACTTCCGATCCGGATTTCCTGAAAAAAGCACAGCAGGCCGCTCCCTACGCGGTTCTAAGCAAACCTCTAGGGAACAAGCAGCTGCTGTATGCCATAAACTCCGCAGCATGTGAGAAAAATGAGGCCGCCCCGACGGGCAGCCCCGTAGAAATCATGGAACAGAAGACCAATTCATTTACTTCTTGAACTGCCTGGCAAGTTTCGCAATATTTTTCCACTTTTCCTTCTCTTCTCTGGCAAGTTTTTCATCTGTTCTTCTGTTCAGATAACGTATTTCCTTTTGAAGACTCAGAAAACTGTCATACCTGCGGGAATCAAGCTCACCGGAAGCGAGTGCAAGCTGAACGGCACAGCCCGGTTCAGCCTGATGTGAACAGTCGCTGAAACGGCATTCAGAAGCAAGTTCAAGGATGTCCTGAAAGGTTTCATTAAGCGAATCCTCACCAGCCCATAGCTGAATCTCTTTCAGCCCCGGAGTATCGATAAGGATAAGCCCGGATGGCAGCAGAAACATCTCACGGTGTGTTGTGGTATGTCTGCCTCGCAGATCCCCCGCTCTGGGAGCGGAAGTCCTCTGAAGATCATTCTCAAGCAGGTAGTTTATTATTGTCGACTTCCCTACCCCCGACGGCCCGGTGAGCGCAACCGTAGAGCCGGGCTTTACAGAGCCGGCAAGATTGGCCAGCCCCTCACCGGTCACTGCACTTACATGGTAGATGTCTACACCTGGCGCTGCATTTAGAGCCTCAGCAATCACCTGCTCACGGTATTCATCGCTGCACAGGTCCGCTTTGTTCAGGATAATCACAGGGACCGCACCGCTGTTCCAGGCAAGCGTAACGTAACGCTCCAGACCTCCGGAGGTATAGTTGCGCCCCCCATCCAGTCCAAAAACAATGAATATGACATCGATGTTAGAAGCCACAATCTGCTCATCGGTACGGGTTCCTGCGGTCTTTCGTGAAAATTTTGTCCTCCGCGGAAGTACATGCTCTATGACAGCAGTTGATTCTGACGCAGGTCTGAAAGCCACCCAGTCTCCTGTGACCGGAAAATCAGACGGCACCGCGGTCCTGTACTTAAAAGAACCGGAGACCTCTCCGGTAAGAAAATTATCAGCTGCCTCCTGCTCAATATCGGCTATCGTATAGATATGGCGGCTTTCTTTTACAACACGGCCCGCATGCAGGCCCTGCTCCCTGAAAGGAGCATATTCTTCTTCAAGGAGGCTGTTCCAGCCCCATTTGAAATTATTCATATTTACTTCTCCATAACTGCTCAACAGGAAACGGAAGCATTGAAATCGGCTTTACAGCCAGTTTCAGAAGCATTGCATCATTATCATCTCCCGCTATCCTGTTAAGGCGGATAAATCCGCACTTAATACATCTGTGAATCACAGACCATTCTCCTGAAGGTCTGCACCAGATTGAAATAGGCTCCATTAATCCCCTGCAGCCGCAGCGTCTGTCTCCCTTCTTTAAATCAACATGGAGACTGTACAGGCAGTGCGGACAGTGATTACGATGTTCTCCACCGTATACCGGAGGACTTACTGCGGTTCCGCAGTTGCTGCAGATAAAAGTTTCATGATACTCAATATTATTCTGGATAGATCTCGACATACATTCCCTTTTAAAGATTGAGATAAATGTACGTGATGTCCTGTTCGATTAGAAATTTGGTTTTAAAAAGATTTTTCCGGAGGGATGCTTAGACTGGTGCTTTAAAATTTTCAGCAGTCAAAATTTCCCTGAACAGGAACATCTTTAACAACAATATCCAACATTAACGCCTCCTCAGGTAATTTAAGATAATTAACTATATGTGCATATTCAAAAGCTGTCAAGTTCAATCTGTGAGAAGCCGGTACAGTTCAGCTTCGATAGCCATGAGTTCCGGATGATCCGGATTTCGTTCAGATATTTTCAGCGGGTTTTCAATGATCTTTCTGATGACGGCCGGGCGGCTTCCAGACAGAACGATAATTTCATCGCCAAGAATCAGAGCCTCATTGATGTCATGGGTAACAAAGACTGCGGTCCGGTTATCAGCCGTCCAGAGCTTCAGAAATAAACTGGTCAGTTCCAGCTTAAGACGGAGATCCAGAGCCTGAAAGGGCTCGTCCATAAGAATCATACCGGCCGGATAAGCAAAGGCTCTTGCAATGGCCACACGCTGACGCATACCGCCTGAAAGTCTTGCCGGATAGTACTTTTCAAACCCGGATAATCCTACTGCGTCAAGAAAGGTTTGAGCAATCTCCCTGGATTCTTTTGGCGAGTGATCTGCTTTGAGCACCAGTTCAATATTCTGCATTGCAGTCCGCCAGGGAAGCAGCCTCGGCTCCTGAAACAGATAGCTTTTACAGATCGATTCAGCACCGACTTCTATATTTCCTTTCTGAGGCTGAAGGAGACCGTGAACGAGATTAAGAAGGCTGGACTTTCCGCAGCCGGAAGGCCCCAGGATAGCTGTCACAGATGATGCTTTAAGATTCATGCTGAAGCCGCTGAATATCGGCTCTTTACTGCCGGGATACTTAAAACTGACATCTGAAATCTTCACTGCAGCATCCATCATGCACCTCCCCTGATAAATCCTGCCGAAATGAAATCAAGTATTCTTTCACTCAGCCAGCTTAAAATAACTGCAGTCAATGTCCAGGCAATTACCTCGGCAGTTTCAAGGTTCATCTGGGCAAACTGCATCCCGGAGCCTATAGCCCTTACCGGCTGGCTTAAGACCTCAGCGGCAATTACTGATTTCCAGGCAACGCCCACACTGGCCCGTACACCTGAAAGGATGAAGGGAACCACCGATGGAACAGTTATATGGAAAAGAATGTCCCGGGAGGAGAGCCTGAAAACCTGGCCCATCTCTACCAGTGCCGGGTCAATGCTCCTTATACCCTCGGTTACATTGGCCGTTATTATTGGAAATACCATCAGAAAACAGACAAAAACCGGAACCATATCAGTTTTAAACCATATCATTGCCAGAATTATGACCGACATCACTGGAACAGTTCTGATTATGGTTATTACAGGCGAAAGAGCAGAATTAATAGTCCGGTTTGAACCGCAGGCTATTCCGGTTACAAAGCCGGCAGTGAATGAAATGACAAAGCCCAGCAGTGTTCTCAGGGCTGTATGCCCCAGGGCTTCACGGAATTCAGCAGTAACTGCAATTTCCGAGAACCTCAAGATAACAGCTTCCGGAGCCGGAACAATGATGGGGATATTGATTCTGACCGCAGCAAGCTTCCATATGACAAGCAGAACGGCAGCGGTCAGAATTCCGGGTATAAATTTCTTTTTACTTGAAGTAAAAACCTTCATCAGGCAGGGAGCCTCCAAGGGATACAGGATCCATTTCCATGAACATACCAAGAAAGTCAACCACATCGGATTTTGCATCCTGTGCTGAGATGTACTTGATGCCCGTTAGAGGAATTGCACTCTGAGCAGTTGCTGCTGCCATTATACCGTATTCTTCGATAACCATTCCGGCTGCCTTTGGATCTTCAATAACCCAGTTTATCGAACGCTCAAGTGCTGCAGAAAGTGCCCTCGCTGCCCCGGTGTTTTCAACCGCAAGTCTTGGACTAATTACGAAGGCTGTGAAAGGAAAGGCTTCATCCCCTCCTCTGATATCCATGAGTTCTTCCTGCGGGTCAAGAACAATTTTAACTGCAGGATTTTTCATACCAGTCTGCATGACAAAGGGCTGCGGAATAAAAGCAGTATCAGCTTTTCCGGCGATCAGCAGCTGGGCAACCTGCGGAGCCTGAGCCGTAAAATCAAGTGTAACATCACTATCGGGATTAAGCCCGTTCTTTTCAAGAATATACCGCAGCAGATAGTCGGGGGTTGCGCCCTTACCTGTTATAAAAATCTTCTTTCCTTTGAGATCTGCCCACTCCTTAACGGCAGGGTCCGATGAAACCATGTATAGTGAGCCAAGACCGCTTACAGCAGCAAGTTTAAAACCTGGGCCCTTTGAATAGAGCTTTGCTGCGGTATTTACCGGCAGAAATACAGCATCGGCCTGGCCGCTTGTCATTTTGGCTATAGCTTCAACAGGCGATGATACAATTATGTATTCGGCCCGTACTCCGTAGCCCGGCTGGAAATTCTCTTTCAGCAGCCCTGCAGCAGCAAAACCTGAAGGCCCCTTTAATGCAGCCACTGTCACTGTAATATCCTCTGCAGCAGCGGGCAATACAGCTGCAGCAGAAAGAACTGCAGTCAGCAGAACAGTTAGTATTACTTTTTTAATACCTGTTTCTCCTCGTGTCATTCGATCATCCTTTAAAAATTTTATTCCGGTTCAATCGTTTTGCTGATACCGGTTTTAACAGTTACCCCGTCAATTCTTCCGAGTTTACCTGTAAATGCACCTATTTCGTCTGTATTGGCATGGAGGATAAGAGTAATTATTGAAAGTTTTCCGTTGTCTATATTAGGAAGGCCCATTCTACCCATTATAATAGTAGAATATTCAGAAATTATCTGCTGCACCGCAGATGCACTTTTTTCGCGCTCCTGGATTATAATTCCGGTAAATGCGTATCGTTTTTCTGTCTGGCTCATCTGTCCTCCTTCTGGAGGAAGGTTATTGAAGTGATGTTCATTTTACACCTCAGGTCAGTAAAACCTTCCATCAGAGCCTCTACAGAATATTATCTAAAACTGTATCTGTCAATCAGATAGATTTTTTATAAATTCATTCATACCGGCATCAAGCGAGCTGTGTATAAAATTATACAAGGCTCTCTGATTTTCAGAATCCATGTTACGATCAAATATCATGACATGTATTTTTCGGCCTGTGATCTTGCGTTCAAGGTTCTTCATTGCTTTAAGATAGAGGTGCTCAGCGCCAAGATCCAATCTTATTTCCAAAAGTTCATCAGAGACGGGGATCTCGCTTTGATCCGGAAGACTGCAGGATAATCCGAGAGCGCTTATATCATGAACATGGCCTTCCGCAACCATTGCCGGCAGAATAACCTTGATTCCGGCTACAGTTTCTCCGTACCCTCCGTATCTTACAAAATTTCTCCTGCCCTTGCCCCCGAACCTTGTGAAAGTATTGCGCAGGTCCTCTATAACGATTTCGGACTCCCCATGACAGCAGACTGAAGCATCCCAGAAATCGGTTTCTGGAGGCAGATCCTCATATAGAGAAATCATGGTAATCTTATGCTCATATTCTAAATCGGATAGCTGCTCGTAAACATCCTTCGCAAGCCAGCTGAAATCGTTTTTAATCAGATTTATACATAGAATACTGCCCGGATAGAATTCCATCAAAGCACGTATTTTTTCATGGTCTGAAAGATAATATATTTCAAACTGGTCTCTCAAATAGCCGTGAAATATTTTATCTCTTAACTGTTTATCCGGGTAAAGTATAAATATTTTTTTTCCTGAAAAATCATCCATATATATAGAGTATGAAAAACAGATCTGCTTAGCAAATTAATATTGGACTAATATTAATTTTTCTGTTAAATTATCCAAAGTAATAAAGGGGAGTAGCTGACAGGTGACTGTTTTAACTGTTCGTCAATACGGCAATAAAAGCCCGGGCAGTTAGTTCCTTATTCAGGAAATGCAAGACCTTTATCCATGCATAAGATTTGTGCAGGGATAAAGGTCTTTTTTTTTAGGTATTAAAAAGCTAATATTAGAGAGAGGGAGTAATTTTTTATGGAAGAATTTCTGGCGTCTTTTATCCACGGACAGGCTGTTGTAGTCCTGTTTATCATCATAGCTGCAACACTGTATGTGCTGGGAAAGGGTGCTGATATTCTGGTTGATGAGGCTGTCAGCCTTTCAGTCAGATGGGGCATTCCCAAACTGCTGATAGGGGCTACTATAGTAAGCCTGGGCACTACCCTGCCGGAAGCATCCGTATCTGTATTAGCAGCACTGCAGGGAAATCCCGATCTTGCACTTGGAAACGCTGTCGGTTCCATTATCTGTGACACAGGACTGATAATAGGTATTGCAGCACTTATTTCTCCGCTTGTTCTTGATAGACGGATTGTAAACCGACAGGGCTGGATTCAGTTCGGAGCCGGACTGCTGCTTGCGGCGACAGGCCTTATAGCTGGAAATATATCGCAGATATTCGGATTTATACTTATCGCATTGCTAGTTATTTACATGGTTATTTCCATCAAATGGTCAAAGAACGGCACTGTTGATGAAGTGAGTACCGAAACAGCCGATGCATCACCCGTACTGATAGTACTACTGAAACTAGCTCTTGGTGCGGCACTCATAATTATTTCATCAAAAGTTCTGATTCCCACAGTTGAAGAAACAGCAAAAAGAATAGGAATTCCCGACAGCATAATAGCAGCAACCCTTGTCGCCTTCGGGACCTCACTCCCTGAACTTGTCACTGCTATATCGGCAGCAAGAAGAGGCCATGGAGACCTGGCTATCGGAAATGTCATAGGCGCGGATATACTCAACGTCCTCTTTGTTGTGGGCGCTGCTGCGTCGGTAACACCGGCAGGTCTTCATGTTCCGGTATACTTTTTCAAACTGCAGTTTCCTGTAATGATTGGAATCCTTCTGGTATTCAGGCTCATTACATTATTCTCAAAGACCCACGTGAAGAGGTGGCACGGTTTACTGCTTTTAGCGCTTTATGTTGCATACACTGTGATCAGTTACGGAATAGTCTGAATGGACGGGCGGAAACTTGATAACAGCTTCCGTATCATTTAATCTTTTTATATAAAGTATTAAGGAGCATAACATGGATTTCAGCCTTCACCATCCCGCAGAACAGCTTATAATGATAATGGACAGAATCTACGGATACGGTATGACCACAACATCCGGAGGAAACCTCTCCATTATGGATGAAAACGGCGATGTCTGGATAACTCCTGCCGGGAAGGACAAGGGTTCTCTGGTAACTGAAGATATAGTCTGTATAAAACCCGACGGAAAATTTATCGGAGCTTTAAGACCGTCTTCCGAGTATCCGTTTCACCTGGCGGCCTATAAAAGCAGACCCGAAATCAAGGCTGTGCTTCATGCCCACCCGCCGGCACTTGTCGCCTACAGTATAACCAGGACAATTCCCAATACCCGCATAAACCCGACAGCCTACAGGGTCTGCGGAGATATACGAATGGCGCCCTACGCCACCCCCGGTACTGAAGAACTAGGAAAGAATATAGCCGCCGAACTTGAAACCGGTGCTAATATAATTATGCTGGAGAACCATGGAGTCCTGATTGCCGGAGACACTCTCTTTCAGGCCTTTGAAAGGTTTGAGACCCTGGACTTCTGTGCACGGCTTCAGATTAAAGCCGCCCGGATGGGTAAAGCAGTAGATCTTACTGATGAACAGCTATCAATGAATAAGGCGGAATTAGCAGTTCTTCCCGAATTTACTCCGGATTATCACAGCTCAGAGGAAAAGAGGCTGCGGCGAGAGATGATCACGCTGATACACCGGGCTTATGATCAGAAACTTTTTACAAGTACTGAGGGCACCTTTTCATCAAGAACCGGAAATGATTCATTTATCATCACTCCTTACAATATGGACAGAAAGTATATGGAAATTGATGATCTCGTACTTGTGAATGAAGGAAAAAGAGAATCCGGAAAGAGTCCAAGCCGTTCAGCAGCCCTGCACAGACTGATTTATCAGAAGAATCCTGAAATAAACTCGATTATAATTGCTCATCCGCCGAATATAATGGCTTTCGGCATTACCAACACCGAATTTGATACAAGAACTATTCCAGAGTGTTATGTAATGCTCAGAGATATTCCGCTGATGCCCTACGGTTCATCTTTTACCGACAGGGAGGGAGTTGCCGATAAAATCTCAACAAAATCTCCGCTTATTATATTCAGAAATAATTCACTTCTTGTTACCGGAAGCAATCTTCTCAATGCCTTTGACCGCCTTGAAGTTGCAGAGTTCAGTGCAAAAGCTGTTCTGGCCGCAAAAAAACTGGGAGAGATAGTTTTCATCAGTGATGAACAGGTTGAAGATCTTAAATCTGCATTCGGATTATAACATGAATCTTTAAATAAGCCAGGCGGCCATCAACGAAGGCCGCCTGTCAGGAGAAAAACTATTTCTTTCACGGCGCCAAGCCCGATTGAAAGAAAAATCGTATGCGCATTACCACTTAGCAATGCTGAGAATAATATATACTCAATTCACAATTTTAGTGTAAACAGAATGTAAATTAAGCGTAAATTTGTATAAAATTGCTTCTATTGTGCTACATTTTCGTTGGAGACAAAAATGGCGGAAAGCAAAGAATCAAAAAACAGCCTGGCTGGAAAACTTCGTAATGAACTTATTGAACTCGTACCTCAGATAGATGAAGAAGGTCTGGTATTTCTGCTTCAGCAGGCAAATACGATTATTCACAACCAGAGGGTGGTTGAACTGAACAGGGATCTTGAGAAAATCAGCAGTAAGAAGAATGCAGTAAACAGCAGTTCTTCTTCGAAAAAAAATACCGGCGAGAACATAGGCTTTGAAATTGAAATAGATCGCTCCAAAAATGGAAAAACATATTATTTTACAGTTAACGGCAGAAAACATTTCATGGACGTTGCTGAGACAAAGAAAATTGTGGAACTATGCTACCGTCCACCGACAAAAAGCAAAGCACTGAAATTTCTTTATCAGTATTTTCTGAATGAAAGAGATGAGGTTCTCTCTGAACACAAGATAAAATCAGAAAAGAGTCCTTTTTTTGAAGCATTATTTAATTCTGTCAGAGAGAATTTTTCTTTATGAACTCCTGAATATTTTTTACTTAGCTTTTTCATTTTAATATATTATATTGTATATATAGGAGTTCTAAATGAAAAACATAGGTAAAACAGACAGAATAATCAGATTGTTCTTGGGACTTATTATTGTTGCGGCTGCAATAGTGCTGCAGATAAGTACAGGCAGACTCTGGTGGATTGGGATACTCGGACTGATTATGCTAGGCACCTCCGCCCTTTCATTCTGCCCATTGTATATTCCGTTTAAAATCAATACACATTCCCGTTAGAAGCTATATTACCGGAACCTGCATGAGCCAGGTTCCGGTAAATATTATAATAGACGATAAATAATACTTAAACGCGTTCAGGAAGGCTTAGTCTTTCATCCTCTCTATTCCGGCCGCTGTCTCCTGTATTGAAAAAATCCATCTGATCTCTTAATTCCTGAGCCTGGGCGTTCATTTCTTCTGCAGTTGCAGCAAGTTCCTCTGATGAAGCGGCATTTGCCTGAACAGCGGTATCCAGCTGAACTATGCTCTCACTTATCTGGTTTGTTCCAATTTCGAGTTCTCTCATTGCCGAACTCATCTCGTTAATCAGTTCTGATGTCTTTTTAATATCAGGAACAAGAATATCAAGATTTTCACCTGCTTCTTTCGAGACATTTACCGCATCAGCAGAAAGCTGGCTGATTTCGATTGCAGCAGTTTTACTGTTAACCGCCAGTTTTCTAACCTCACTGGCGACTACTGCAAATCCCTTTCCGGTATCGCCGGCTCTTGCAGCTTCAATCGCAGCATTAAGTGCCAGAAGGTTCGTCTGATTGGCAATACTTTCTATCAGTTCGGTCTTTTCTAAAATTCTGTCCATCATATCGATTGTATTATCAACCGACTTCTTGGTACTTCCGGCGTTCTCAACCACCTTATTTGATAATTTTTCCGTAACAAAGGCGTTTTCAGCAGTCTGTTTAATATTGGAACTCATCTGCTCAATTGAAGCGGAGACTTCCTCAATTCCCGAAGCCTGCTGTTCCGAGCCTGAAGAAACAATCTCGGAGCTTGAGCTTATCTGCTGACTTGCTGACGCCACATTCCCGGCAGTAATAATTATATTGGATATGATTTCCCTGAATTTTCTTGCCATTGAGATTTCAGATACGACCAGCTTTCCAATTTCATCACTTGAAATCCGATCTATATCATCATATGTTGTCAGATCTCCCGCAGCAAGTTCCTGCGAAAGTTTCAATCCCTTCAAAATATTACGATTAATACCAAGAGCAATCAGGACAACAGAAACTGTTGTAAGAATTACAGCTGCTGAGATAAAAATTATATAGAGCATGATTGAAGTGCGTATTCCTCTAAACAGCTCGTTTATTATTGACTCAATCTTTTCCTGTTCAGCCTCGCCAAGCTGATTAATCTTCTCCCTCATTGACTCAAAGAATTCCATCATGGTTCCGGCCTGTGAACTGATGAAAAAATTATCATCAAAGTTAGCATCCGCTATGGAAGCTATCTCATCCGTCAGCAGCTTCCATTGGGCAATTTCCTTATCAAAATCATTGGACAGCTGCACAACGGACGCTCCGTAGATATCTGCAGAACTGGAAACTCTTTCAAGAACCTGGTCTACATTTTCAGAATAGTCAGCAAGATACCGGGCAAGTTCCGCATCATTCTCTGCACGGCCCATAAGCAGTGCAGCCGTATATGCCTGATAAAGGTCACGGTCTCCGTTTAAAACAAGCGATAACGCCTGTTCAAGCGCCCTGCGTCTTGACGCTGAGAGGTTCCCGGTGAGCTGCTGATCTATTAATTCACCAAGCTGATTTATGATATTCCGTACATTGTCAAACGATTTGATCGCCTCTGACTCAAGTTCATCCCGCCTCTGATTCGCTTCAGATACATTCAGCGCCTTATTGATTATCTGTGAACTGATATCCTTCCATTTTCCAAAGTCAGATTTAAAAGCACTAAAGATAGCTACCATTCCAGGACTGAACCTGGATTCACCTGTACCAACCCTGTTTAGTGTCTGTTCAGCGTTCTCCTCATAATCCGACAACGCCTGCTCAGCTTCTGCAACACTAAGAGCTCCTGTACTGTTCATTTCAGATACTAACGCCTGATATGCATCGCGGTCAGCTTCACTGATCATAATGCGGTCATTCTGAAGAGCCAGCACTTCCTGAATATCTGTTTGTATATTCAGGAAGTTAATGATACCAATCATAAAAATTCCGAATATTGAAATAATTGGTATCGCTACAATAATCGAAAATTTTGTTTTTATCAGCAAATTTTTTCTCCTTTATATAACCTAAACTATGATTTCAATGAACCGTAAAATCAAGTATTATAATTAAATAAAAGAAAAATATTGTGAATTGCAGACTTAAAATCCGTTTATCTCCCTGACGTAATGACATGCCGTAAAATGATTGGGTAAAACCTCTTCTGTAGGCGGATTTTCCATCTTACATTTATCCTTAGCGTAAATGCATCTTGAACAGAACCGGCATCCGGGTGAAGGATTGACAGGAGAAGTTATTTCACCTTCAAGCAGTATCCGTTCGCGTTTAACATTTAGAGAGGGGATCGGTATCGCTGAGAGAAGGCCCTTTGTATATGGATGGAGCGGATTTTTAAAAAGGTCTTCAACCTCAGCCTTCTCCATCAGACAGCCTGTATACATTACTAGAATATCATCAGATATATGCCGGACAACCGATAGATCGTGCGTGATAAAAATATATGTGAGAGCCTTTTCCTTCTGCAGGTCACTCATAAGGTTCAGAATCTGAGCCTGTATGGACACATCAAGCGCCGATACCGGCTCATCGCAGACAATAAACTCAGGTTCAAGCGCCAGAGCTCTTGCAATACCTATTCTCTGACGTCTTCCGCCGTCAAGTTCATGCGGATAGGAGTATCTGTAGTTTTCATCAAGCCCGACTGTATCCATAAGCTCGGCTACCTTTTTCTCAATTGCAGCCTTGCCCTTTACAGCACGGGTTACCTTAAGTGGTTCTGCGATAAGCTGAAGCACATTCATTCTGGAGTCAAGCGATGAAAAGGGATCCTGAAAGATGATCTGCATATTACGTTTTGATTTTTTTCTTTCCCGTCCACGCAGATGTGTTATTTCACGCTCCTTGAAGAATACCTGCCCGCCTGTAGCCTCGTTAAGACCTATGATGGCGCGGCCGAGCGTCGACTTTCCGCAGCCTGATTCACCAACGACTCCAAGAGTCTTTCCCTTTTCTATCCCGAAAGACACACCGTCAACAGCGTGCAGCATTCCCCTGGGTGATTTGAAGAATTTCATCAGATTTTTAACTTCAAGCAGATAATTACTCATCCAGGCATCCCTCTCTTAGTGTCAGTCCGGCTTTGTCATCCATTTCACATTTGAAGCATCTGACAAAATGTCCCGGTGTAAGTTCAACAGCCTTCGGCTCTTCCATGGTGCATTTTTCTATTTCTGAAGCATAGGGACATCTGTTGCTGAATTTACAGCCCTCAGGCATGTCATGCGTATTAGGCATCATTCCGGGAATCGGTTTCAGCCGGCATTTTACACCATCCATTGCGGGGATGGAATTAAAAAGTCCGATTGTATACGGATGGGCAGTCCGGTTAAAAATATCCTCTACCCTCCCGCTTTCAACTATTTCTCCCGCATACATAATTGCAACCTTTTCACATGATTCGGCAACAACTCCGAGGTCATGTGTAATGAGCAGCATGGATGTATTATTTTCTTTCTTAAGCTTATTAATCATCTCGAGTACCTGGGCCTGGATGGTAACATCGAGCGCGGTTGTAGGTTCATCCGCAATCAGCAGCTTGGGATTACAGGCAAGGGCCATAGCAATAACAACCCTCTGCTTCATGCCTCCCGAAAACTGGTGCGGATACTCCCCTGCTCTCTCTGCCGGAAGACGGACCTTCTCCAGCATTGCCATCATCTGAGTTTCAGCTTCCGCCGCAGAACATTTCTGGTGCAGGCTGATAACCTCGGTAATCTGATCGCCGATTGTCATGACAGGGTTCAGAACACTCATGGGGTCCTGGAATATCATGGATATTTCGGCACCGCGGATCTTCTGAAGTTCTGAGGTTGTCATATTTCTTACGTCACGGTCTTTGAAAATGATTTCACCTTTTGTAATTTCTCCGGGGGGAATGGAAACAAGTCCAAGAATACTGAGTGCGGTGGTGGTTTTACCAGCTCCGGTCTCGCCAACCAGACCAAGGGTCTCTCCCTCATTAATTGTCAGATTCACACCGTTTACAGCATGGACAACGCCCATATCCGTATTGAATCTAATAAAAAGATCTTTTATATCAAGAAGTTTCATATTTCAGCTCTACCCTTATCTTTTCATCCTTGGATCAAGCGCATCACGAAGACCGTCTCCAAGAAGGTTGAATGCAAGCATCGCCAGAATTACCGTTACTCCGGGAAACAGCACCATAGGAAAGAATGTAGTAAGGTACTCTTTTCCTACAGCAACCATATTGCCCCATTCGGGAATAGGAGGCTGAATACCCAGACCGAGGAAGCTCAGACCTGAAATGGCCATAATGGTATCTCCCAGACGCAGAGACATCTGAACTATCATTGGCGCTATTGTATTCGGAATTACATGCTTGATTATAATTGTCGCGTCACTGCAGCCGAAAGCTTTTGACGCCTCGATAAATTCCTGGTCCTTGATTAGAAGAATCGAGGAACGGATCTGTCTTACAAGAGGCGCTATCGAGGTGACCCCGAGCGCTATAGCCGTATTCACCATACCCGTACCAAGGGCGGCTGAAACAGTCATAGCAAAAAGCATACCCGGGATGGACATGAAAATATCAGTGACTCTCATTATTATATTATCAGCAGTGCCGCCGAGATATCCGGCAACAGAACCGACAATTACAGCACCAAGTGTAGCAATGGCTACAGCAGATGCGGAGACAAGAAGCGAAACCCGGCCGCCGCGAAGCACACGGCTTAGAATATCCCTTCCGAAGTTATCAGTTCCGAAGGGATGCTGGAGACTTGGATACTGAAGCCTGTCTGCAAGAGACTGCTTTGCATAATCATATGGTGTAATAAAATCAGAGAATATCGCACAGAAAAAAAGCACAAACAGAAAACACATAGCAACAACCGCTGCCTTGTTTCTGAAAAACCGGCGGAGCATCAGTCCGGCAAAACTCTGTTTTTTCCTTTTAACAGGTTTATCAAGTACAATCATTATGCCGTCGCTCCTTCAACTGTTTTAGAGCTTGTTCTTTTAACCTTTTTCGTCCCGGCATACTGGGCCTTGATTCTCGGATCAACAAAGGCGTAAACCAAATCGGTTATCAGCGTCATTGATGAAATAATAAAAGCGGCGACAAGAACACAGCCCTGTGTAGTTATGAAATCTTTCGATGCGATACTTATATTCATGAGCGAACCCATTCCGGGTATGTTGAAGATTGTTTCAGCAATGATTGAACCGGTCATTGAAAAACCTATTGTCATTCCTACTACTGTAACAATCGGGATAAGCGCGTTTTTAAGAGTATGTCTTAGAATTACCGTCTTCTCAGGCAGTCCCTTTGCCCTGGCGGTCCGTACATAATCCTGCCGGATAGTCTCGAGCATTGCAGATCTTGTCATACGCATCGTCATAGCAATCGGCATCATCCCGACGGCAATTATCGGCATTACGTAGCCCTTCCAGCTGTTGAGAGAGGATATGGGAAGTATTTTGAGTTTTACGCCGAATATCAGCTGCAGAAGCAGACATAGGCAGAATGGTGGTACAGCACCCATTAATATTGAGAAGAAAGTTGAACCATAGTCGGCCGGACTATTCTGTTTTATAGCCGCCAGAATTCCAAGCGGTATACCGATTATTGCGGAAAACATGGAGGCAAACAGACCTATTCTGGCTGTGACAGGAAGTCTTTCAAGGATAGTATCCAGAACGGGTGTCTGGTAGATGTATGATTTTCCCAGGGTGCCCTTCGAGATAATATTCCAGAAATAAGAACCCAGCTGGACAATATACGGCTGATCCAGGCCAAGTTCGTGCTCTTTCTGTGCGATCTGTTCATCCGTAGCCATTGATCCGCATATAACAGAAGCCGGACTGATGGAAGCAAAATAATTGATAGTGAAAACTACGACAACAACCCCGATAAGCACCGGGATCATCAGCAGAAGCCTTCGTATAATGTATTTAAGCATTATAGTATCCTGTTATTAAAATAAATTTGAGTGAAGCTTACAGCCCTTTGAAAATTAAAAGCAGAAGCCCGAAGGCTTCTGCATTATCAGAACTATTTTGCGAGGCCGGTATAGAACTTTGCAAGGTGGAGATATCCGGAGCTTGCATCAATTCCGCCGTCGAATGCTCCAATTGAATCTTTGGCTCCGAAACAAACCTTTGATTCATACAGCGGGTATGTGCTTGTCCATTCCCAGATCCTGTCCTGTAGATCCTGGAAAACCTTCTTCCTTTCTTCTTTCGGTGCGCTGCTTGTGCAGGCTGCATCAAAATCTGCCTGAATGGCAGGATCGCCGAACTTGGTAATATTGGGTTTAGCATTACTCATTCTTGCATTAACAACACCGCTTGGATCCTCTGCCCCCATACTTTTTGAAAAACTCATCTCAATTGTATTATTTCTGTTTTCCTCACGGACAGTAGGCGTATCTCCAAGACTGACATTCATCCTGATTCCTGCCTCTGCCAGATATGCCTGCATTGATTCCGCTATTTGAGAATTAAAATCTTCATTACTTATTCTCATCGTGAAGAGGAACTCGTTCGGACCGTAACCGGCATCGGCAAGATATCTTTTGGCGAGTTCAGGATTGTATTCGTAAACACCCTCGTTCTTGTACGCCCAGTTGGCTGAAGGAAAAAGCGGGCTGGTCTGCATTGTGTAACCGTCTCCGCAGATAACCTCTACAATTGTTTTCCAGTCTACAGCATGGGCAATAGCTCTTCTGATGTTAAGGTTCTGAAACTTTTCAAAGTCGATTGTATTTACAACGATATATGTAACCTGCTGAATATTACCGTACTGGATATGTGTTCCTTTAACATTGCCCTTACTTATCTTTTCTATGTTATCCCTGGCGGTCAGATAAACAACATCATAGCTTCCGCTTTCAAATTCAAGCATTCTGGTAGTTTCATCCGGAAGGCAGATAACTTCAACTTCATCAAACTCAAGTTTATCTTTCTCAAAGTAGTTCGGGTTCTTTTCAAGCACAATAGGCTTGCCGGGAGACCAGCTCTTTATTTTATATGCACCTGATGCTTTAGGATTCAGCCCGATCGCATCAACGCCGCCTTCATCAAAAAGGTCCCTGCTTATAATGTGCATGAGGGCAAGATCTTCATGGAATGTAGGCCAGGGTCGGTGAATTTTGATTTTCAGTGTGTGTTCATCAATTGCAGCACAGTTTTCAAAATCGATGTTCATTACACGGAAGGCTGCAGGTCCTTCTTTATAGTATTCATAACTGAAAAGAATATCTTCAGGTGTGATGGGGGTTCCATCTTCCCATTTTGAATCTTCTCTCAGCTTGATCACCATTTCTGTTTTTTCATCGTTGGTATATTCATAACTTTCTGCGATTTGAAAATTAGTTTCACCGTCACAGGTAATAGTCCAGACACAACCGTAGATTGCATTATTAATAACAGAATTACCGCCGCCTGAAGCGAGTACAGGGTTCATGGATTTGGGCTCTGAATCCATAGCGATTTTCAGTACTTTAGCGCCATTGCCGTCTCCGAAGTCTTTCGCACTTGCTGATGATGCATCTTCTTTAGAGCAGCCAGTGAATAAAACTGCAGTAAGCAGAATCAGGGCCGCAAGGACAGAGGCCTTCTTATAGAATTTCATACTTCCTCCCTGGAAAACATTGATTAGATAAAAAATAATGTATTTAACATTGTTTCCATATCTTATCTTGAGTTCTTCAAGGATGGAAATATAAAATTCGGCAGGATATTATTCCAATATCGAATAATAAAAATCTATTATAAAAGTATTGTTTTTATCTTTGCAATAAGTGATTTTATCTGAGGACTATTATTACCAGAATGCCAGGCTAGACACTGCATTGAGTGCTTTGTAGGATTTTTGTATGGTTTTAAAACTACATCCGGGTATGATGCAGTTAATACACTCGAAGGAACAGTACCTACTCCCGAGCCTGCCTGGACATTAAGCAGGACATCGAGCGAGGTCCTTACATGTTCAATATTCAATCCGTAAAACATTTCTGAAAAACCCTTCCAGTCCACATTATAAAGTTTGGGTTCATCTTCATCAGGACGAATCATATAAAAAATATCATCTTTAAAATCTGAGGGCAGCAAATCCGGTTTATCAACTAAATAATGATTCTTGTTAATTGCAAGAACATGTTTTACAGGAGTTAATTCTATAAAATTAATATTTTTATCCATTCTTATATTATGATCTGTGGTAATTGCCAGATCATATTCACCTGATTTCAGCTTATTTATCAACGGAACAAAATTGTCATACGAAAATTTATACCTCTGTTTTCCGTCCGGGATACTGTTATACTGATTAAAGATTTCGTACAGCTCATCAGATAAACATTCGCCGAAAGACAGCCCGACATTCAACATTTCATAATTAAGCTGTGAGCTTTTCTTTACCTTGTCTATTGCGCTTGTAAAAATATAATAAAGATCATGAGTGGAATTAAAAAACTTTTTACCGTCATCAGTAAGTTTTACATGATGAGTACTTCTATCAAACAATTTGAAATCAAGTTCATTCTCAAGAGCTTTGATGTATTTACTGAGATTAGGCTGTGAAATGAATAAATTCTGAGCCGCCTTTGAAAAACTTTTGCATGAGGAAACTTCAAGAAAATATCGTATATGTTCTAATGTCATCCCTTAACCTTGACTGAGATTCTATCAGAGCAGGTATATTATTTCAATCTTTATTCTAATTCTGCATAACAAATGGTACAAATTTATATTTCAACTATTCCCGAAATGCCTATAGAATGATGTCTGAAATTTCTCAGGAGGTAACCGCCTTGAGCGTAAACTATTCAAATATCTTTTCACCGATTAAGGTTAAAAATATGATTCTGAAAAACAGAATCGTTGCTTCAAACTCCCTCCCCCACTTTCTAATGGGGCCGGAAAAATACCCTACAACAGACCTTATTGAGCTCCTGGCTAACAGAGCAAAAAACGGAGCAGCCGTTGTCACCCTTGCACACACCTACGCACCGATAGGAATGAAGGGAATGAAAATAGGATTTGATACCGACCACTTTCCGGTTTTTGATATGTATGAGCCGACCCACCAGAACTATCTGATTATGCTCTGTGATGCAATACACTATTACGGCGGAAAAGCATCTTTGAATATTACACGCCCGATTATGCCCGAGTGGGATGTGATAGACCGTCCGGAAAGGAAGGCAAAGGCTTATACAAAAGAAATTATCGATCAGTTTATAGATGCCTATGTTGAGCAGGCTGTGATTGCAAGAAAACTCGGGTTTGATATGGGGTCGATCCATTTTGCATACCGAAGTTCTTTTGCAGGAGCATTCTTCTCTGCAATCACAAACACCAGGACCGATGAATACGGCGGAAGTTTGGAAAACAGATCAAAGGTTATTCTTGAAATATTCAGAAGAATAAAGGCTGAAGTCGGAGAGGATTTTGTACTTGAAGGGCTTTTAAGCGTTAAGGATCTTCCCGGCGGATACACTTTTGAAGATACAAAGAAATTTGCAAAGATGTCGGAGGGACTGATTGATATTCTTCAGCTCAGAATGGAGGACGGTGATATCTCCCACCCGATGGGTTTTCATATTCCCAATCCGACTCTTGAATATGCAGAAGAACTTAAAGCTCTTAACCTTAAAACTCTAATCGAGCCGATAGGAGGGTTTCAGGATCCTGATGTAATGGAAGAGGCTCTTGCCTCCGGAAAAGCGGATCTCATTGGAATGGCCAGGCCCTTTGTCTGTGATGATGAGTACGGCATAAAAATGCGAGAAGGAAGAAAAGAAGACATTGTTCCCTGTGTGCGCTGCAACAAGTGTCACGTTATCGGACACCATGTCCCCTACCGCAGCGCATGTACAGTAAATCCGCAATTCGGTATAAGCTCATATCTCCATAGAAAGGAGGCTCCGATTTCGGCACCGAAGAAAATAGCCGTCATCGGAGGAGGTCCTGCAGGTATGGAAGCAGCTCTTGTTGCAACAAAACGCGGAAACAGCGTCACGTTGTTCGAGAAATCCGGAAGCCTCGGAGGGCAGATGATTCCAGGCTCAATGCCTGCTTTCAAATGGCCGATTAAAGATTTCCTAAATTACATGGTCAATCAGACTGAAAAAAAAGTAATTGATGTAAGACTTAACACTGAAGCAACTCCCGAACTGCTTGAAAAAGAAGGATTTGATACCGTATTTATTGCACTCGGAACTGTTCCGGTAATGCCTCCGGTTAAAGGCATAGAATCCGCCAATGTTATTACGGCACATTCAGCACTTGTTGCTCCTGAAAAAGTAAGGGGTGATGTTGTAATCATCGGAGCAGGAGAAGTCGGAATGGAAACCGGAATGTTTCTGGCAGATAAGGGACATAATGTAACTGTACTCGAAATGAGGAATGAGATTGCACCCGAGGTTAATCCGATACACTACCGTGAAACGTTTGACGAAGAATGGAAAAACAAGAAAAATCTCAGCGTAATCACAGAGGCTTCAGTAACTGAAATCAGAGATAATGTTGTGCTGTATCAGAAAGCGGGCCAGGAACTCAGCCTGAAAGCTGATACAGTAATATCTGCGGCCGGAACAAAACCCTTAACAGAAAAGGCTCTGGCTTTCTATAACGGTAAAGCCGATTACTACATTATAGGCGACTGTGAGCAGGGAGGAACAATTATGACATCGATGCGTTCAGCCTATGCTGCAGCAAGCCAGATTTAAAATATATTAATTCAGCCATCTATCCAGCCTGATTCTTCCAATATCACCCGGTCCTAATAACGGAGAATCAGGCTTCTTTATTGGACAGCCGGTCGATTACAGGTATACTGATAAGCATGAAACAAAACTGGTATTTTCAGGGATGGCAGAAACAGCCTTACGATAACGATAATGGTAAACTGCGCTACAGGTATGTTTATACAGGTGAATACTACAAGCTGGCAAATACAGAATCAGGGGTATTTCCGTTTAAAATTATAAATATCTCACTTATCCTTATATTTGCAGCACTGTGGGTATTTGCAAGTCTTCAGGCAAGCACCGGAATTGAAAAAGCTTATACAGGAGCGGCGTGGTTTCTAAATATCATCCCTCTCATATATTTATTCATCGGGGGGACAAGTCTTCTTTTTGTTAAAGACAAAATGACCTACCGGGATGTTCGTGGTGCATTCAGAAGAATAAAATTTTCTGCAGTCTTCTCATTAATATTCTGCACACTCGCATTGGCGGGACAGGTATTTTTTCTAATTACCGCCACCGATTACCAACTTGGGACCGAAATAATCTATGCAGTATGCCTTGCACTCTGCATTATCATCAATATTTCGCTGCTGTATATGCAGTACAGGTTCCCGATTACAATGCTGCCATCTCAGCGAAGTAACTGAAGAATATCTTCATCATATATGTCTCCGGATTTCATTACCCGAACAGGCTCTCTGAGAATGCTCAGATTCTCAAGCGGGTTTTCAACTGTGAAAACAAGATCTGCTGCATATCCGGCTTCAATAAGCCCCCGCTTCTGCTCAACACCCATCTTTATAAAAGTCTCAGACGGATTAAGCGTTGCAGTCTGCAGGGCCTGAAGGTTACTGTACCCGTTTTCAGTCAGTATGCGCATCTCATCGTGAAGCGAGATCCCTGGGGCCAGCCCATACCAGGACTGCTGGGAAAGTTCAGTCCCTGCAAGTAATGTAATTTCATATTCAAGAAATAGTTTCAGCAGGAGTCTGTCGAGTCTGTAACGGAAGATTACATGCTCAGGGACAGCCTCAAGTCTGAAATGATCACCATAGACCTGTCTGTTAAAAATAAAAATTCGGTCACGATACTTGGGAATTTTATTTTTCTCCGCATATTCAAGATATTCATCCGGTGATGTAATTTTCATCGCAGATATTTCATCTGCCGCAAGACAGGTAGATAAGACAATATCATTTGCAGCAATGATTTTGAGCACTTCGTCCAGCTCATCCTTAATAATTTCTGTGAGTTCAGCATTGGATAGCTGATAATACTTCGAAAAGTATTCATCCATTGCCGGCCAGGTTTCTCTCTCATCTATCCAGTTCAGATTATCTGAAGTTTCCTGGTCCATTAAAAACAAACCAATAATTGCAGTCTTATTAATCTCATCAAGCCCAAGTGATACGGCAGTGTAAAACTCTTCAATCGAATACAAGGTAGCCGAGGAATAAATATTGTATTCTTCCGCGTACTTCAGAATATTCTCAAACTCAGGAGAACCTATCTTTCTCTGAAGTTTCATATAACCGGCATTTAGAGCTTCCATTGCATCATTGACCGACTCATAATATTTTGCCGTACTGTAGTTCACATACAGGCACGGAACAATATCCGGACCTGATGTTTTATCCCCCAAATACTCATCAATATTTTCTATAAAATCAGCTGATATCCCCTTAAGACCGCCTTCCCTTATGCCGGTAACCCCTGCAGCAATCAGCCGATCACCTGTGTGAATTTTCCAGAAATCAAGGTCTGCAGATTTACTGTTGAAGTATACATACATGTCGGTAAGTCCGGGGGTAACATACATTGATTTACCGTCAGTTATTTCTGCGTGTTTCACGGGAAGCTCAGCCATATTGCCGATTCTGCTTATGATTCCGTGATTTATTTCAATAAACTGATTTGTAATAATATTTCCGGTTTTAACATCGATGATATTTACATTGCTTACATACTGAAACTCTTCTTTCTCACAACCGTGAAACAGCAGTACTGCTACCAGCATCAGAATAACCTTTTTGAAATCCATAAACATATCCTAACTTTTATTCTTGTACTTCAATTCATTTGTTTTTCTCATTCCATATTCAAGAAGCATCAGCAAATCATCCGCAAATACAGAATTCTGTTTCCTGATATCTGCCTTATATTTTTCAACATCATATGCTGCTTCCCTGAATATAAATTCAGTCTTTCGGCCTGTTTCGATTATACCATACCTTGTCATATCCGATTTATCATAGTGGTAGCCGACCGCACCGAAGTTGGTGATTCGTTTTCCGGCATAATCAAACTGCTCACTTATGTGGGTATGGCCGCAGATGATATGATGACCGGGTTCATTCTCAAGCTGATTTAAAAGTATTCTGAGATCATTGTCTTCGAGGGTCAGTTTATCCTTGAATGACCAGGGACTGCCGTGACAGAAGAGTATAGCAGTATTATCAAATATGTGTTTCTCAGAGATTTTCCAGCTTTTAAGCTCAGCCCTGCACTCACTGTTTATCCGTGCATCTGTAAATTCTATCATCGAATACAGGCTGTTTTCAAAATCGTTTTGAGGCTTGAAGTCAGGGAACTCTTCAATATTTGAATCGGTATTTCCCTTGATGCATATATTAGGGTTAAGACTTTTCAGCAGATCATAGCATTCCAGAGGATAAAGGCCGTTGAAAACAAGATCCCCCAGAAAGACTATAAAATCGGGTTTATATGCTGTTAATTCCGCTGCAGCCTTTTCAAATGCATAGATATTACCGTGAATATCACTTATTATTCCAATCCGCATAGGGATTATTATATCCCTATTTAGATTATTACGGCTGAGCTCTTTTTAAATTTTTCATATAACTTGATTCTGCCGACAGAGCACCATATTCTTTTCTAAGATAACCGATTCCATAAAACATCCGGCGAAATGGTATTATAATTTACCGCTTTCGAGCCGTTTCAGCTGCCTCAACTCAAAAGACATTACAACAAGTGAAATTGTGATCGATAAGAAATCAGATGAAGGAAAGGCCGCCCAGATCCCGTCAACACCTATAAACCTCGGCAGGATGAGGACAATTGGGATAAGCAGAAGAAACTGCCTTGAAAGACCCAGAAGCAACGATGCAATTCCCTTCCCGATTGCCTGAAAATATACGCTTGCAATGATCTGTATACTCATCAACGGCATAGCAAGCGACATGATTTTAAGAGCCCTGGAACTGCTTGCTATAAGATCAGCATCCACGGTAAATAATCCTATAAAAAAATCCGGAAACGTTCTTATTAAGAAAAAGAAAAAGGATGACACTGATATGGAAGTTCCGGCAGCCAGAAAAAGAATCCGTTTTACCCTTCCGTACTCACGGGCACCGAAGTTATATCCCGCTATTGGCTGGAATCCCTGGGCCAGACCAATCATCGGCATAAAAACAAATGAGAGCAGCCGGTGAAGCATTCCATATGTAGATATCGCCAGGTCTCCTCCAAGCAGCCCCAGTGTATTGTTTACTATCACCGCTAGTATACTTATCCCTGCAGACTGAACCGCATTAGGTAGCCCCAGCACCAGCATTTCACGCAGAAAAGCTCCTTTAATATGCATATGGCCGCGATCAAGTCGAATAGAGCTTTTCTTTGTGAGATAAAAAAGAGCAACCCAGACAAACGAACAAAACTGGCTAATCACAGTTGCAAGGGCGGCACCCTGAATTCCCATATCAAGTACAAAAATAAAAATCGGGTCGAGGATTATATTCAGCCCCATACCTATGAGCATGGTACCCATGGCAGTTCTGGCCTTCCCTTCGGATCTGATCATATTATTACCAGCCATAGAAATAGCAATAAAGGGAAATCCGAAAATAACATTGCGCAGATATTCAACAGAATAAGGCATAATAGTTTCGGTAGCGCCGAAAAGCGATAGTATCGGTCTGAAAAAGGCAGCAATACCAATAACAATCACAATAGAAAATATGGCGATAGAAAGAATAGCTGTCCCAAGAGCAAGGGAAGCTTCATCGTAATTCTTTTCACCGAGCTTTCGGGAAATAATTGAAGCAGCGCCTATGCCGATCATCTGACCTACAGCCTGAACAATCATCTGAATAGGAAAAGCTATTGAAAGCCCGGCAATACCAAGCGGTCCGACACCACGCCCTACAAATATCGTATCAACAACATTGTAAAGTGCCGCGGCCATCATACCAATTATTGCAGGTACAGACATTTTCATTAGTAAAGGAAATAGTTTTTCTGTCCCGAGAAAGGACGATTTATTCTGCTGCATTATCTTCTCTCTTTTCCATAAGGTTAAGACTGTCATCAATAACTTTAAGTGCTTTCATAATGCCCCGTCTCTGTTCCTCAGAAAAAACACTCAATATGGATTCAGTATGCTCGATTAGATTCTCATCGAGCCTGTCTGTCATACTCAGCCCTTCTGCTGTAATGGAAACAAGCACTGCACGCCTGTCATCAGTGGCTCTTTTACGCTCAACAAGATTTGCTTCAACCAGTGCATCAACAACCTGGGTCAGAGACCCTTTCACTATCCCTGTGAGCCGGCCGAGTACATGCATTGAAACAGCCCCCTGCTCCCGAAGTATCAGGAGTGTATGAGCCTGCGTCTGGTTCACAGATATATCATCCGGGAGAGTCAGATTCTTTTTCATAGCATTATAAAATCTGTATGGGGTCCGGATAAGTAATAGAGCCTCATCCATCGTTATATATTTCATTTATAAATCGCTTAAAGTATTTAGTCGTAAATCAGATAGTCTGTTTTCAGACTAATTATGAAGAAAACAAAACATATAATCAAGCTATAAATCATCAAAGAGCTATTACTTTAATCCTTATTTTTCTGCTAAACTTAATTATGGAATATGAAGAAGCTGAAACACTGCTTGAACTTGCAAATACTAAAATGCCCTTCGGAAAATATTCAGGACGGTACCTGATTGATTTACCTGAAACTTATGTACTCTGGTTCAGGGATAAGGGCCTGCCGGGCGGCCGGCTTGGAGAATTGATGGCAATACTGGTGGAAATCAAGATAAACGGACTTGAAAAACTGATACGGCCTCTAATTAAGAAAAGCTACTGACTTATCCGATCATCAGATACTATCAACCCAGTTCTCAAAATCGGCTATATATAATTCAAGATTATTTCCGTAGATGTCTAAAGCATTTTCATAGCTCTGATCACCCAGCAGCAGAATAAGCTTATCAAACCCTTCCTTTTTAACAAGATAATCAATAAAAGCTCCACCAACAGGATATCCAACATTCTCGGTATAGCCTCCCCAGTTTGCCCACATATCCTTTATATCAAGATTCCTTCGTGCATTTTTACTGACTTTTTTTACTCTTTCCTCAAAAGAAAATCCTGTATTCTGATCAAAATATACGGCTCCGCCTTCATTTATCAGACCGGTTGCTTCGCCGCCGTTTTTATAAAGGTGATATATGATCGAATGAGCTATTTCATGACCTGCAGACTGATTATCAGCCGAATGAATTATCCCTCTGCTTGAGATACTGAAGCCAAGCGTCTTACCGTATTCTTCATAGAACTTATTCCGATCATGCCAGACATAAAAATCAATATTAAAATCAGGCTCCACTTTCAGAGTTGAACATATTTTAACAAAGGCGGCCTCTCTAACTTCCGTATATGCAGCAGGATTGCCGATGCTCTGAATATCATCAAAATAGAAGTTGATGTGTTCTGTTCCGATGAATGTAAAATCCGCTTTATTCTGAGCAAGCTGCAATTTTTCAATTTTTGCCCAGTTTACGGAATTAGAGGTTTTATTAAGTTCTATGACCTTGTCGTACATCTGCAATGCCCGGGCTCTGTCAGCCTCAGAATAATAGCTTCCCAGATACAGATAGCTCCAGCTTGAAATGTAGCTTTTTTCATTATCAAGCTTAATTGCTTTCTCCAGGTATGCAACAGCTTCGTCTCCTCTTAATGAATCAGACAAAACTCTTCCAAGAATATGATTAACAAAAGCGTCATCAGGGTTTTGTTTCAGATATTCAAGAGAGAGCCGGATAGTTTCCTGGTAATTTTTATCAGCATAATAATCTCTGATACTTTTCTGTTCCGTATCAAGCTTATTGGAAGTCATGCATGACACAAGCCAAACAGTTGATATGAGTAGAATTAATAATTTTCTCAAGAAGATTCGATTTTTTCTTTCCATATTTAATTTCCCTTTTTAGAATACAGTTTTTAATATTTTTATAAATTAATAACCATAATTATAAGCCATATCTGAAAATTCAAACATAGGAAAGCCTTCCGTAGGAATCCTGTCATCAAGAACACGGCTCAGATAGTAGATGGCCATCTTATCATATTCCGTCAACCTGTCAATGAATCCCGGTTCATCTGCAATAATTTCTGAAGGAAGGCCTGAACGTGTAAGTTTTTCTATGAGCTTGTCTGCTCTTTTTCGAATATCATAAAAATAATCTGCAACACTGCTGTAAGGCGTATGTCCATAAGGCCTGCTGGTTTTTCCAAGCAGATGTACAAGCATTCTTGGATCAGTTTTTCCAAGTTTACGGGCCTCCATAAAGTAGTCAGGGAATCCGTAAGGTTCCAGGATCCACTTATCAAGGAAGGTAAGAATAATCAGAATTACTCGCCGGACATCCGGATCTTCAGGCTTTCCTTCCACCAGTCCATGGACTTCCCAGAGGATGATATTGATCCGCTCAAGTATTTCTTCACTGCTGAATTCAGCCTTACCGGAAAGCACGGCCGTTCCCTGACGTCCCGGCGCCCTGCCGCGCTTGAGATAGGTACTTTTACTCAGAAATACATCATATTCCTTTCTTCTTTCATTGTCAGAAAGAACCTGATAGGCGTCAAGAATGATTCTGAATATCTGATTTGATTTCAATGAACCGTCATTTTTATCAGGATGATATTTCATTGAGAGCCTGCGGAATGCCTGCTTTATCATTGATAAATCTGAATTTTCAGAAACGCCGAGTATCTGATAGTGATTTCTATAACTCATCCAATATTATACAACCTTTTATGCTGAATATATTTATAATTCTTTATATAATACTGTACAATTCATTTTCAGGAGAAACTTATGCAGCAGGAAATAATGACATCAAAAGAAGGCTCCTTTGCAAGGTTTACAGTTCTCAACAGATTCCCCTATATTCTTAAAGATCTGATAGCAGGAAACAAGTTTCATTCCGGAATAGAAAAAGGACTCATGGGGCTGTTAAGCTCAATACCTGAAAATAATTTAACCCCGCTAAGTAATGAATATCCCTTTGCTTCTGATATAAACCGGGTTATCGAGAATAATCCCCATTACACCTGGCTTAATGCTCCTTTCCTGTTCATTGAAAACTATCTGTATCATAGAATTTGTGATGTCTGCGGCTACTATTCAAACGGTTTTGATTTTTTCAGTTATAAAAAAGAGGCGGAGATTATAAAAGGCATGAAAAAGTTCTCTGAAAGCCTCAAAAAGCTGAACTCTATAACTTCCTTTTCTGAAATATGCCTGCTCAATCTGATGGGAAACAAATCAGATCTGAGTCAAAGCTCATCCTATTACTCATCCGGATCCGCCTTCGAACTTCTCATAGATCACCGTGAGAAAGCAGATGTAAAAGTCCGCAATTGCAGCAGAATAGATTTTATACTGGATAACTCAGGTGAAGAGCTGTTCTTTGACTTGATGATGGCTCACTGGCTGCTAAAAAATACCGGCGTTCAGAAAATCAAGCTGCATTTCAAACAAATGCCCTACTTCGTCTCTGACGCATTAATCATGGATTATCGTTTTTTACTCGGCAGTCTGTCCCAAAACAGAGAATTACAATGGTTCACTGATGATATGAATAATTTTGAATTTGAGGGAAGGCTGGAACTCTGTGCAGAACCATTTTTCTCAAGCGGAAAACTTTTTTCCCAAATGCCGGAAGATCTGAAGGATAAACTAGCCTCATCAGATCTTCTTATTTTTAAGGGCGATTTAAACTACAGAAGACTTATTGATGACTACTATCGTCCCTACGAAACTGAAACATCCTCACTTCTTAAATACTTTTCAACAGATGTTTTAATAAGCCGTATACTAAAATCTGAAATAATTGCGGGATTGACAGCAGAAATAATCCCTTCAAGAGTCAGAACTGACTGGATGTTCAGCGGAGAATATGGACAGATTGAGCTGATTGAAGCTTAATCAGCTGCGGCTTCATAGCTGTTCAGGTATAATATTAATACTTAAAAAGTTAAGATGATGCATTATTTCACGTAACAACAGGACTTTGGCATATTTTTCATTACTCATCTGCTCATCCCCGTAAACCGGGAGCCGGCTCATGGATATAAAAGCATATTTTGTAAATATTTCCTCAATTTCTTCTCTGGAAACTTTATTATTCTGCAACTGAAAAGGATTCAGCAGATCTGCAATTTGTTTTTCATCCATATATAAGGCATCTTCAACATTAACCAGCTCATCATTACTCATCAGTTCATCTTCAATATAATTTATTGCATATTCGATCTCTGATTCTCCTGGTACATGCTTATGAAAGAATTTATCTGTTATATCCTGATATCCGAAACCAAGTTCAATTTTACTATTAAGCTTATTCCTTCCTCCGAAATAAAATATAGTTTCATGAGTATCCATTCCCAGAATTCGATATGATCCGGATATGCCGATTCTACAAGCAATCTCATCTACATCCATAATAATATCCTCTGTATAAGAGTATAATACACTTTTTTAATTCTATATGCCCTCAGTTTATTGTAATTATTATTGAAAGTATTTAAAATATGTTTTACGTAATTTACCGCACCATTTTTTGGAGTAAAAGATGAATAGAGGGAAAAAAATAGTTGTTATCGCACATTGCTACTTAAATCAGAATGCCAGAGTCAGACCGTATGCTGCTCATAAGGGTGCTTTTAAAGCTCTGCTGGAACCATTAATAAGCAACGATTTTGGTATCATCCAGCTTCCCTGCCCCGAAACAACAGGATGCGGCTTAAACCGCTGGGAAGCTGTCACAGAGCAGTATGATAACCCGGGCTTCAGGCGTCACTGCAGATCTATCCTGCAGCCATACATTGACCAGCTGCTTGAGCACCAGAAAGCCGGTGATAAGATATACGCGGTTATCGGTGTACCTTTCAGTCCATGCTGCGGAACCCAGTTCAATCCCTCAAATCCCGACTGGGGCGGTCCAGTACTTGAAAAAAAAGCTCCGCCGCTTGAGATAGTTCCCGGTCCGGCAGTTTTCATGCAGGAGCTGATGAAGATGGCAGATGAGGCAGGCGTAAAACTTGATTATATGGATATTTCAGAATCTGCCGATATGTTCCCGGAACTTCAGCCGGAGATAGTTTTAGGGAAAATTCTGGATCGATAATTTATTCAAAATACTGTTCAGATTTGTACAGCCACTCCTCAGAAATATTATCACCTTCAAGGGCAAGAATATACTTCCTTTCTGAGTCAGTTAATTCATTCAGCCTATCACTGCAGATCTTTCCATTATTTACCTTGATATACCTTTCCTCATACAGGTAATCACATCCGAATTTGCATAATGGCCATACTATTCTCGGGTCGATTCTTTCATTCTCATTGCACATGGATCTTTTTTTCTTGTGTGCGGTTACAAGAGATTTTGTTTTAAATTTTTTCCCGCAGATTGCACATTCCACTTCATCAGCATCCTTAAAAAGATAATCCTGCAGTATTCTCTGTTCAGCACGCCTGAAAGAATTAATTTCTTTGTCGGTGTTATTGAAGTGTTTAATCAATCTATTGCGATAAAGTATATACTTATCTTCAACCAGCTTATCTTCTATCTCAAATTCTGAAACAAATATAAGTCTGTAATTTTTCCGTCCGCCTGATTTATCAACAAAAATAAACGGGGAGTGATAGCAGTTTTTAACCGCATTTGCATCCGAATAATTATTGAGTAAAAACATTTGCTTCAAATCATTATAGACTGCTTCAGAAATATTTTCGTCTTTAAAGTAGCTTATTATTATATTATCGGATTCAGATAAAGCCGGTATTTCAAGATTCTCTTTAAAATAAAGAGTATCCTCCCTGACATCAGTATAAACCGAGCTTTCCAGATACTTCCTTATTACTCGAACTGACGGATATTCGTATTTTGAAGTTCTGGCAGTGACAATCTCATGCAGGATGTCAGCAAGCTTATCAATATTGCAGTTGGAAATCTGTGATTTGATTTTTCCTATGCTATTAATTAAAACATTGTCCCTGTTCTCAAAGGTGTACCACAAACTCAGTCCGTCAGAATATGTATACGAACCTCTGTACTGCATTATTATATATTTAATCATTTCATAGGGCATTCCGTTTTTCGGATCAAATATTTCTGAAAGATTTATCAAGCCTGAATGTCCTGGAAGGGTGAAAACCTGCTTCAGGATTTTTTTAAAATGGTTAACTTTATCTCTTTTAATCAGTAGAAAATCATCAAGACTGTAAAAATCTTTTCTATCAGCCTTCTTCATTTCAAAATTAAAGATTTCATATGGGTAGTTAATATCAAAATATGTTAAGAAATTATTAAACCCATAGGCATTCATTTCGCTGACATCAAAACCTTCATTTAGCAAAATATCCTTGATATCTTTAAAAGTATAAATATCGCGTTCTTTGACAGCCGTAAAAAACTTTTCAAACCTGCCCCGGGCTGCTTCTGAAACGGCATTTGAAACTTTGCTCTGTATTCTCTGCCGTATATATTCTCTGGAGACGCCGAATTCATCTCCCACAGTCTGTCCGTTTGGGTAACGGTTATCGGAGAATCCAAAAAACATGGCTACAATCGATATATCCCTTTCAATGTTGAGATTGTCGCGTTTATTATTTTCTGTCTTTAATACAAGCTCATTCAGGTAGTTCTGAAAATTCATGGTCGGTATTATATCAGTAAATAATTACAGCAGGAACATACTTACACTTTAATCTTCAATCCCGTACATCCCTTTAAAAATAGCGAGAAATGTTTCAGTTAATGGTTTTTGCATTTTGGATAGTTCTAAACCATACAGTCCGAATTCGGTTTTGACATCAACTGTCAGAAAAATTGTATATAAATTATCCTCATTATTTTGCTTAATACTAATCCATCCCTTTTTATAAACAAATCCCTCTGTTTCAGTAAAATCAGGATGAGGATAAAATATTATACTCACAGCCATACCGCTGACAGCAGTTTCAGTCTCTTCATAAACCGTTTTTTCTTTAACTCTTTGCCTTTTAAGAGGCCACGGCGCAGGAATATTATATAATGCATGATGCACATACACATTTTTACCCTGAATTACTTCAGAGCTCAAACAGGAGCCTGTTGGACAGAGTGAATCATCACCTTCAAAATAAACGGTATCTCCGCCATCATAAAAATTCACATAATCAGGCCATGATTCAAAATCATAAAGCAGATCAGTAATATCCCGATAAGAATCATAATCGTCCATATCTAAATTTACTATAATATTAATTCTGATTAGACTCCCTCCATAATCATCTGAATTCACAATCTCAGAAAAATAATAAAAATCATTTACATCTAAACGCCCCTCAGGGATATTATATCCGCCAGGCGATACCCTTGCCTGTTCTGCATTCACATCAATTGTGAAAAATAGAAAAACTAAGAATAAAAGATTTTTATTCATTTCAACTCCTAATTTTTTAAAATAACATGTCAATAATCAACTGTTAACAATTTAGCACAGACTGGTCATGTTTCTGAAGCTCTTTAACTCAGCCCAATCATAATTTATATCCATGCGGCAGGTTAAAAAAGGCTCGGCATTTAACGTTAGCAGGAGCAACTCAGGACATCAAAATAGACGAAAACAGTAGACAAATGCTATATTTTTTTTATAATAATGAATGTGAAGCAGGAAATTATTCGTTTTAACATTGAGAGGCAGGATAAGACTTACCTGGATGTAAAAGCCTACCTTGCAAGAATAGGCATCAGTGAAATTCCAGATCCTTCTCTTGAGAATCTGAGGCTGCTTCAAAGCAGTCACCTGCTTAACGTCCCCTTTGAAAATCTGAATATACATATTTATAACCGATTATCACAGGATCCCCGGGAACTGTTTGAGAAAATAGTACTGCAGAGGCGGGGCGGTATATGTTATGAACTTAACCTGATGTATATGCTTCTGCTGCAGAAAATCGGTTACGATGTAACATATCACGGCGGCCGGGTTACAGACGAAGGGACCTTCTTTGATCACACTTTTATAATTGCTAAAATTGACGGAATCAAATACATTACTGACGTTGGTTTTGGTGATAATTTCATGTATCCGATGAAATTTGAAGCTGATTTGCTTCATAAAGATCCCAAAGGCGATTTCATTATAGACTATGAGGGCGGCGGTTATTATGCGCTGTGGAAGATGGCCCCGGGAAAACCGGTCAAAGGCTATACCTTCACACTAAACATCCGTAAGCCCTCAGACTTTACCGAGCGGAGAATCTTCTACACTACTGATCCTTCCTCACCTTTTCATAAAAATCTTATATGCTCCATAGAAAAGCGGGACGGCCGGGTTTCATTAAAACAGTCAAAATTAATGATTACAAACGGCTCACAGCGATCCCAGCGTAAAATTGATAACTTTCACCATTATATAACCCTTTTGTATGATAATTTCGGGATTGTCCTGTCGCCCGATGAAAGACGAAAACTTAAAAAAAGCCGATTCTGGAATAAAAAGTATAATCAGAGAAAAACTCATGCATTGTTAATGGCCAGCTCTATCCAGCAGACCTTCATCAACAAGATGGGAACTCTGCTGGGAGGATAAAATGTGGTTCGGAACTTCCGCCAATACTGCTGCTGCTGATATTGCAAATCAGGCAGTACGCGACACTTCAAATTTCAACTGGACATTTATCGCAATATTCGCCGTGGTTGTATATATCTATGCGACAGAGATCAAAAATAAAAATTACCGCTCAGTTGCTGCGGGACTGGCCCTGTACACTGTACACTGGTTCTATGAAATCCTTAATGCTGTAATTGCACACTTCTCCGGCTATGCGTTGTGGACAGTATCTCCGGAAAGCACAAGTTTCATTCTTTTAATAGGTGTAAGCTGGGAACTTTCAATGATGTTCAGTGTAGCAGGCATAGCACTGTCAAAACTGCTTCCTGAAGACAGGAATATGAAAATACTCGGCATAAACAACCGAATAGCCTTTGCCGTCGGAAATGCCGCATTTTTCTCGATATTTGAAGTCTTCCTTGCATCTACTCCGGCATTCATATGGGTTTATCCCTGGTGGGGAGCTGTTCCGGTATTTATAACTACCTACATACCTTTTTTCCTGGCTTCATTCCTTGTTTTTGATCTTCCCGGAAATAAACAGAGAAAATTTATTATTTCTGCAGCTGTAATAGATGCTCTGCTTCTTGCAGTACTTATCCCGGCCGGAATAATTTAGTGTATTGAATAATCAGATAAATATTGTTTGACAAGCTCTCCACTCTCCTATATATTATTATTGTTATATATAGGAGTATTTAAATATGACTGCCATACTTGCTGTAATAGCCGGAATTGCGATACTTTTTTTCGGCTCACAATATCTTATCGTTTTAAAGATGAAACTTAAAAAGGGCAAATCCGCACCGGAACTGAGTGGAATATACGGAAAGGCTGTAAAGAATAAAAAGACATCGCTGTTTTACTTTTACAGTCCCCAGTGCGGAGCCTGCCGGACCATGACTCCGCTTGTTGAGCAGTATACGAAAAACAACCCGCGCTGCTTCAAAATCGACATAACCAAAGATTCAAAAACGGCTTCAGCCTTCGGAATAATGGCGACCCCCTCAACCGCGGTAGTTGAGGATGGAATAATCCGTGATTTTATTGTTGGACCGAAACCTCAGTCTGATTTTGTGGAACTGCTTGAGCAGACCCGAAGCTGAAACCAGCCCTAATTACATGGCCATCCGTTTTCAGACCCTCGCACCTCTGAGAACATATCCAAATAGAAAGAGCAGCCCCGTCATAAGGCTGCTCTTTCTCCTATATTAACATTCTATCTAATTTACTAACCGGCAATTACCCTGTAGTATCTTTTTTTTCCGGCTTTCAGCAGTATCTCACCATCCTCAACTGAATCAGCATTGATTACAGCATCGATATCGGTAATCTGAACCTCGTTGACTCTGGCGCCGCCCTGCTGAACAAGTCTTCTGGCCTCCCCCTTTGATGAACAAAGGTCGGTTTTTGCAAAGAGATCCATAATACCGATTCCGGCTTCAAGCTCTGACATCGGAATCGAAACAGAAGGAATGGCATCCTTGTCAGCAGCCCCGCCTCCGCTTGTAAATGCGGCCTTTGCTGCCTCCAGTGCCTTGTCAGCCTCTTCTTCACCATGTATCAGCTTTGTCTGCTCATAGGCAAGTCTTTCCTTTGCCCTGTTGATATCGGAACCTTCAAGCTTTTCAAGCTCGTTAATCTCTTCGATAGGCAGGAATGTAAAGAACTTCAGAAACTTTCCAACATCGGCATCAGCTACATTTCTCCAGTACTGGAAAAACTCATATGGGCTGAACATTTTCGGATCGAGGAAAACCGCTCCCTTCTCTGTCTTGCCCATCTTCTTACCGTCAGAGCGGGTAACAAGCGGGAAAGTAAGACCGAAAGCCTTTGCCTCAGCTCCTTCAACACGCCTTATAAGCTCCATACCTGAAACTATATTGCCCCACTGGTCGTCTCCACCCATCTGAAGAGCGCAGCCGTAATCCTGGTGAAGCTTCAGAAAGTCGTATGACTGAAGAAGCTGGTAGTTAAACTCAATAAAGTTGAGCCCCTTCTCCATCCGCTGCTTGTATGATTCAAAACTGAGCATACGGTTAACCGAGAAATGAATTCCAATATCCCTGAGAAACTCAAGGTAGTTAAGAGGTCCAAGCCAGTCATAGTTGTTTACCATGATAGCCTTGCCTTCTGAAAAATCTATGATTTTACCAAGCTGATCCTTGATTGATGATGAGTTCTGCTGAATCTGCTCGATTGTCAGCATCTTTCTCATATCAGACTTGCCTGATGGATCTCCAATCATGGAAGTTCCGCCGCCTACAACAGCGATGGGCATGTGTCCGGCAGCCTGAAGGTGGTGCATTGCAAAAAAGGGCACCATGTGTCCTATATGAAGGCTCGGGCCGGTGGGGTCAACACCGACATAAAGAGAAATACTCTCTTCAGACATCAATTTTTCAAGGGCATCAATATCAGTACACTGCTGTATAAAACCCCGTTCTCTAAGTACTTCAAGGCCTGATTTAGCCATATTTTTTTATCCTTATACTACGCGTTTGTAATTTTTAATCGCGGCTTTGATAGTCGGTACGAGCTGATCGATTCCGACACGGACCTGCTCCATCGAATCACGGTATCTGAGGGTAACTGTCTTATCTTCCTTTGTATCATAGTCAACAGTTATACAGAATGGTGTTCCGATTTCGTCCTGACGCCTGTACCTTCGGCCGATGGCGCCGGACTGGTCATAAAACGTGGTGAAATCGTCACGCAGTTCTTCTTCGATACTGCGAGCCAATTCCGCAAGCCCGTCCTTTTTAACAAGAGGGAATACACCGACTGTAACAGGAGCAATATTCGGATGAAATCTCATCACTACCCTGCTGTCCGGATTACCCTTGGAGTCTTCACCGAGATCCTCTTCTTCGTATGCGTCTGACAGAACCATCAGAACACTTCGGGTAAGTCCCGCAGAGGTCTCAATTACGTATGGAATATATCTTTCCTTGGTTTCTTCTTCTAAATAGTTAATTTCCTTTCCGCAGTATTCGCTGTGCCTTGAAAGGTCAAAGTCAGTTCTGTTATGAACACCCTCAAGTTCGGAAAAACCGAAGGGGAAATCAAACTCAATATCATATGCATCTTTAGCGTAGTGAGCAAGTTCATCGGGTCCGTGCTGGTGCCACTGAATCTTTGAAGGATTGATGCCGAGCTTGTTGACGTAGTAGTTCCAGCGCTGTTCCTTCCAGTACTCAAACCACTTCTCATCCTCACCCGGCTTAACAAAAAACTGCATCTCCATCTGTTCAAACTCGCAGGTTCTGAAGATGAAGTTCTTGGTGGTAATTTCATTTCTGAAAGCCTTTCCTACCTGGGCTATACCGAATGGAATCTTTACACGGCTTGACTGAACAACATTCTTAAAGTTGACAAAGATACCCTGAGCTGTTTCCGGTCTCAGGTAAACTACTGAACCGGCTTCTGCAACGGGACCAAGATGTGTCTTAAACATAAGGTTGAACTCACGCGGCTCGGTAAATGTTCCCTTATTTCCGCAGACAGGACAGGCTGCTTCAAGGTCGATATGGTCAGCACGAAAGCGGCTTTTACATTCCTTACAGTCCACCATTGGGTCTGAGAAGTTCTCAACATGTCCGGAAGCTTCCCAGACACGGGGGTGCATCATGATAGCCGCATCAATACCTACGATATTGTCATGCAGCTGGGTCATCTCTTTCCACCATACCTTCTGTATGTTTTTCTTGAGTTCAACACCCAGTGGACCGTAGTCCCATGCAGAGGAAAGTCCTCCGTAGATCTCGCTTGACTGATATACAAAACCCCTTCTTTTACACAGGGATACTAATTGATCCATAGTTACGTTATTTGCCATGTTTTACACCTTTTCAGTGGATTGTGTTGTTGGAAAAACATCCCGCATTCATGCGGGACAGACAATAAAATATAATAAATTCACCATTAATTCAAGCTGTAAGTATCAGCCGAGGTCTTCCGCTTTCTTGTTGAGTTCAGCCAGTTTCTTTGAAAATAGAAGCTGTATGCCCCTCTCTTCGATTATTCCCTTCAGCGAACCGTCCTTTGACAGAACAGGGATGTAGTCAACGCTGTATTTACGGAAAAGCAACTTGACCTCATCGGCAGGAGTATCTTCGCTGCAGGTGATGACCGAAGGTTTCATAATATCATGGGCAAGCAGAAAGTCTGAAAGCTCCGCTGCCATAAAGGTGTTTTTCAGATCGTCAATGCTGATAACTCCGGCAAGACTGCCGTCGTTCTGGGTTACAGGAAAGCAGAGTGCTTCATTCTCACTGAAGATATGAAGAATCCGGCTTACCGGAGCTCCCTCAGGTATTGTAGGAAGGTTATGAAACATCAGGTCCTTCGCGCTGCTCTGCTTGATTAGGTCTTCTTCTGTAATGTTCAGCCCGGTTTCTCCTGCCTTATCAACTGCAAACTTAACACTGATAGGTCCGAGCAGCTGAACAACAAATGTAGTCGCCGTAACTACTGTCACAATCAGATCACCGATTGGGCCGGTAAAGCTGTCTCCGGCCACAATTGAAAGACCGATTGCAACACCGGCCTGGCTCAGCAGACAGAATGGAAGGTACTTATAAACAGTTTTCGGAGCCTTGCTGATAAAAGCACCGGTCTTTGCACCTATGAACTTACCGCCCGTTCTTCCTATAAGAAAAACACCGGCAAGAACAGCAACTACAGGTGTAATTGACCAGATATTAAGCTTTGCGCCTACAAGAACAAAGAAAAGTACATATATGGGAGGAGAGAACTTCTGCACAAGGGCAAAGGTCTCACGGCTCTTGCGGGGGGCAAAGTTGGTCATAAAAAAGCCCATCGACATTGCCGCAAGAATCATATCAATATCAAGGGCAACACAAAGGCCGCTTAAGAGCATTATTGCACCGAGAGAGAAAGCAAGAATACGCTCCTCGTTTATAAAGCCCCGGATAAGCTTGCTAAGCAGATATCCTACCGCTGCACCTACACCGATGGACATAACAATTTCAATTACTATTGAGAGCAGCTGTGAGGCCACCGAAATATCAGCCCCCGCTGCAACATCAAGAAATCCGGCCGCAATACTTGTGGCGAAGGCAAAAAGAAGCAGCGCAACAGCATCATCCATGGCTACAATGCCTAAAACTGTGGTTGTGAGAGGACCCTTGGTCCGGTTTTCCCATAATACATCAGTGGTAGCCGCCGGAGCCGTGGCTGAAGAAATTGCCCCCAGAAGCAGGCCCAGCGAAATGGCTGTTCCCTGATCCTTCGTTATAATCAGAACAGCAGCATATACAAGCAGGCCTACAACAATAAAAGCTGTAATAGCCTCAAAAACAAGAATATATGCAAACTGCTTGCCCCGCTGCTTCAGTACCGAAATCTTCAATTCACCGCCGATTGAAAAACCAATCAGCGAAAGCGCAACAGTACTTACCGGAGCCATCTTTGTAACCATGTCAGGTCCGATAAACTTAAGCCCCGACTGCCCTAGAATAACTCCGATAACTATGTAGCCGACAACCTGGGGAATCTTTATTTTCTGAAACAGTCTGCCTCCCAGAGCTCCTCCAAAGAGGACGATCCCCAGAAACAGGACCATATTCACATGTGTGGTTGATACTGTATTAAAAATGCCGGAAAAGAAATCAGCCATCCGCGTTTTCCCCGGCTGAACCGCCATTACCTGTTGTTAAGAGCAGACTGCATATTTCATCACCGTCAGCAGCTTTCAGAAGAGCATCCTTCACGCCCGGGGCCTTGAGTCGACCTACAATCATTGAAAGCAGCCTGATATGTTCCTTGTGCTGATCCTTTCCAACTATTATCATCACGACTATCTTCACAGCTTCGCCATCCATTGATTCGTAATCGGAAATACCTGCAGGCTGAACGCCGACAAGGATAACAGGCTTGCTTATACCCGCAAACCGGACATGAGGTATTGCTATGCCTAGCCCTATACCAGTACTCATCAGCTGTTCACGGTAGAAAAGCTCCTTCTTGAGCAGTTCGGTATCTATTTTGCGCTTATATTCACCAAGTCTGTCGGCAAGTTCAATTATTGCCTCAGTCTTTGTCTTCTCTTTAAGTACACAGGAACATTCCCTGTCGAGTATATTATTAAGATCCATTAGATTCTCCTACGATATAGCTTAATAAGAGAGCCCCTTTGCTGTCAAGTCCCTTATAGTCCATTATAGTCTGTTGTTTAATATTATATGCTTACAGTCTGCCCGCCAGATAATCTACTTTATTTAATCATTGATGATTCTCTCTGCTTTATCTATCCTGATTAAATTTTAAAAATCTCAAATTAATAAATGTATGAGCAATAAAAAAGCTGAATGCAAAAGTAATAATGCATTCAGCTGAATTTGAGTTGATTTTTCTCTATGGTTTAGAGTTTATTTATCGCCAGATCAATCCTGCGTACAGCCTTATCAAGGCCGAGAAGTCTGATAGATGCAAAAAGCGGCGGAGATACCCTGCTTCCCGTAACAGCAACACGGAGAGGCGCAAGCAGATCCCCGAGTTTGTAGCCGCTTTCCTCGGAAAGGACCTTGAAAGCTTCTTCAAGCTGCTCATCATCAAGTTCGCCAACCTTCTCTATCAAAGGTCGACCAAGCTGTAGAATCTCTTTTGTAGATGCGGCATCCTGCTTTTTAGGGATAAGCTCCTCAGCTTCGTAGCCTGAAATGTCCTGAAAAAGGAAGGCAGTCATCGGAACAATGTCGGAAAGAAGCTTCAGCCTCTCCTTAACAATCGGAATAAGTCCATTAATCAGCTCACTCTGCCCGGGTGCAGGCGGATTCTCCAGGCATCCCGCTTCAGCGAGGTACGGGATAATCTTTGCTTTAAGCTCGTCATCGCTCAGTTTTCTTATATACTGACCGTTAAACCAGTCGAGCTTCTTGTAGTCAAAAACTCCGGGAGCCTTGTTCAGCTTGGTAATTGTAAAAAGCTCTTCAAGCTCTTCTTTTGTGAAGAACTCACGTGAGTCGTCATAGGACCAGCCAATAAGCGATACATAGTTGATGATTGCCTCCGGCAGGTAACCCTGCGCAATAAAATCACGAAGACTTGTTGAACCATGACGCTTCGACAGTTTCTGTCCATCCTTTCCCATAACCATCGGAAGATGGCAGTAAAGCGGCGGCTCCCATTCAAACGCCTTGTATAAAAGTATGTGAAGCGGTCCTGAGGGAAGCCACTCCTGAGCACGCAGGATGTGAGTAATATTCATGTGATGATCATCAATGATATTTGCCAGATGATATGTAGGAAAACCGTCCGACTTCAACAGTACCGGATCGGGATTGATATCACGGGTTTTACGCTTAACATCTCCCAGAAGCTCATCATGGAATACAACCATTCCATCCAGAGGTATTTTAAAACGTATTACAGGTTTTATCCCCTGATTCTCATACTCCGCTCGCTGCTCGGCGGTGAGGTCGCGGCAGTGTCTGTCATAGCCCTGCTGGGATTTTTTATCCTTCTGCTGCTCTTCGCGAAGCTTATCAAGTCTTGCAGGTGTGCAGTAGCAGTAGTAGGCCTTACCCTCTTCAACAAGTTTCTCGGCATATTCCTTGTACATTTCAAAGCGCTCACTCTGCACATAGGGTCCGCAATCTCCGCCTTTGTCCGGGCCTTCGTCCCACTCAATTCCGAGCCACTTGAAAGTATCATACAGGTCCTGAAGCGATTCGTCGCTGTAGCGGACCTGATCGGTATCCTCAATTCTGAGTATGAATTTACCGCCCTCGCTGCGGGCGAAAAAATAGTTAAAAAGTGCTGTTCTAACACCGCCGATATGCTGAAGCCCGGTCGGTGAAGGTGCGTATCTGACTCTTACACTCATAAAAATCCTGCCTTGGTTTCTATTATCCGTATTTTACTTTTCCTGACGATATCCCGAAAGAAAATCTGTCATCTCTGCAGCAGCCCTTTCAAGTTCCTCCACGACCGGAAGAAAAACCAGCCTGAAATGATCCGGTTTTTTCCAGTTAAACCCGGTTCCCTGAACAAGAAGAATGTGTTTGCTTCTCAGAAAATCAAGAACAAACTGCATATCATCAGTAATATTAAATTTCTCAGTATCAATTCTGGGGAAGCAGTATAGCGCCCCTTTGGGTTTCACACAACTGATCCCCGGGATTTCATTAAATAGCTTCCAGGCTGCGTTGCGCTGCTCATAAAGCCGGCCGCCCGGAACAATAAGTTCGGTTATACTCTGATATCCGCCAAGGCTTGTCTGAACTGCAAACTGGGCCGGCACATTCGCGCATAACCTCATATTTGAGAGGATGTTAAGCCCTTCAATATAGTCAGCCGCAATCCGCTTGTTTCCGCTTAAGATCATCCACCCTGCCCTGAATCCCGGAGCACGATAGACCTTAGACAGCCCGCCGAAGGTAATAAAGAATACATCATCAGCCAGTGAGGCCGGAGATATGTAAAAATCCTGATCATAGATGATTTTGTCGTAGATCTCATCAGAAAAAATGATAAGCTCATGTTTTCTGGCAAGTTCTATCATCTGCTCAAGAATCTCCGGCGGATAGACCGCTCCGGTTGGATTGTTCGGACTGATTATAACCATTGCCACTGTACGGTCGGTGATCTTCGATTCCATATCGGCAATATCCGGATACCAGTCCGATTCTTCATCACAGAGGTAGTGAACGGCTTTACCTCCCGACAGAGTGACCGATGCGGTCCAGAGCGGGTAATCAGGCATTGGAACAAGGACTTCATCCCCATTATTTAAAAGACCGTTCATCGTCATTGAGATGAGCTCGGACACGCCGTTTCCAAGGTAGATGTCGTCTACATCTACACCCTGAATCCGCTTCTGCTGACAGTTGTGCATTACCGCCTTCCGTGCAGCGAAAATACCCTTTGAATCAGAGTAACCCTCTGCGTCACGAAGATTCATTATCATGTCGCGAACAACTTCGTCCGGGGTAAACAGTCCGAAGGGGGCAGTATTTCCGATATTCAGTTTGAGAATGTTGGCACCTTCGGACTGAAGCCTTTCTGCCTCAGCCATAATGGGCCCTCTGATGTCATAACATACGTTGTCAAGCTTGTTTGATTTACTGAACTTTCTCATTTTCTTCTTTATACATCCATTTTAAGGCATCATTTATTATGCTGCGCAGAAAGAGAATCTGAATATTTTCTTTTTCCCTTTCAATATGCTTAGCAAAATCCTCAGCACTCATCGCGCTGCCGAGTTTATCTTTTTCCGCTGCAAACTGCACAGAATCAAGTTCATCTTCAAAGCTAGATGCAAGATACATCGATACAAGCCTGAGGACAGGATCCGCTGATGAAAAAAGACCCGAAATGATTTCAAGAGCCTCTGTCCGCTCACCAAGCTGCAGAAGTGCAAAACCAAGATCCCACTTAAGCCAGCCGCTGTTTTTACCTTTAACATCAGTGTATCTGCTGTAGAATTTCTTCATTGCAGCGGCATCCTGTCCCAGCAGATAGGGAATGCCAAGCTGAACAGCCCATTTGCCGTCTTTTCCAGCATTTAAAAGAGGCTGTTCAAGTTTTTTAAGATCTTCAAGAGATGACGTTGCAATACAGGTACTGACGTATAGTTTGATGTACAGCCCCAAAAAACGCTTTTTGACAAGCAGCTTGTCTTCCAGATAGCTTTTAAGGGAGGTCCAGTTCTCGGTTTCGAGGTAATCAAGAAGCTTCCGATTCATAAAATAAATTATGTTTATGGCTGCAAGCAGGACAAAAAAGATCACAGCCAGGTACCAGCTGTCCTTCCAGAAAACACTTCCGAAATCGCTTCCAAGCATTATTCCCGGCAGCAGAAATATGAGCAGAAATGAAAAAACAATCAGAATATTAAACGAAATAAAAATTATCTTAAATTTCACCTTAAAAACTCCTATAATAAAAAGAAGGGGTACTTTCTGCTCTTTTGTAAAAAATTTACTATAATATTATCAGTAAAGATATTACTTTAATATTATAATGGGGTCAACGAGGAATAACAATGAATGAGATATCAATCGGCAACCTGCCTGAAAGGGCATTTACTTCGGAACCAATCTTTCTGGACAAGAATTATATACTTCTCAGTCCCGAAACTCCTCTCATTCCCTCGCTGAAAAGAAGACTTGAAGAATGGGGCTTTGCCGCAGTTTACGCAGACGTTGAACCCGAGTTTACAGAGCTTTCAATAAATGAAGAAACAGAAGGTCTCCTTCTTAAAAAGGCAGCTGCAGAATCTGAAGAGGAAAATGAGGCTGTTATATTCTACAGGGAACTGACACAGTTCATGCTGTCAATGTTCAGTGTTGAAGATCGGAAAGAGCCTAAACTTGTCCCGGTAACTGATAAGGTTAAAAAGCTTATAGGAATGATGAAAACCCACAAAGAATTTCTTCTTAATCTTGCAGATTTCGGCGATACCGAGGGAGATTACAGTGTTTCCCAGAGTGTAAAAACAGCCATCCTTGCAATTGCGATGTCTGAAACCCTCAGGTTTCCGGCGCACAAGCAGATGGATCTTGGCGTAGCCGCACTTATGCACCGAATAGGTGTAATGCAGATACCACGGGAACTCTTCTTTGCAGACCGGGCACTAACCCCCGAAGAAAGGAAAAACATATCACTGTTTCCGGTTTTAGGATACCGGACACTCAAAGCTGCAGAATTTCCCCTGCCAATCATCCTTGCTGTTCTTGAGCATCGTGAAAATATTGACGGCTCCGGCTATCCGCGTGGCCTGACAGGCGATAAAATAAGCCTCTATGGTAAAATCCTGGCTGTCGCCAGTTCCTACTGTGCTGCAGTTTCCAAAAGACCCTTCAGAGAAAACATGGACGGGCATTCCGGAATCATTGATCTGCTTAAAGACCGCGGAACCAAGTATGATGAAAAAATACTCAGGGTGCTGCTGCTGACTCTTACGGTCTACCCTATAGGAACCTATGTACGCATGAGCGACGGTTCAATCGGTATAGTTTACCAGACCAATTCAGAGGAACCCAAATTTCCGGTACTTAAGATGCTCTTTGACGCCAACAACAGGCTGTATGCCGAAATGCCCATACTTCACACCAGTGCGGCCGATGAGGTACAGATAAAGAGAGCTCTGACAAAGGACGAAGTTGAATCTCTCAGACTTGATATTGAAAAAAAATAACAGGCAGTTTTCAAATCTATATTGACGATAAGCCTGATTTTAATTAGCCTGTATCTCCGAATTAACGGTAAAACGATAATCAACCAATTACGAGGTCTCTGTTGTTGAACACCACTATAAATGATGTTATGGCAGAAATAATCGCTCCTGCAACTTCTGAACTGACAGATCCTGAGATTTTGATAATCAGAGATGCGTTTGAAGCGGTAACTAACGGAATGCATAATCCGGAAGCCCTTCAGGCTCTTGATTCAGATGTTGCACGTGATGATCTGATGCCATGGAAATATATAATTCACGCTATCCAGTCTTTCTATGATCGGGATTATCCCGAAATGGAATCCTACCTGAGCATGGTCGATGATAAGGCTCCTCCCGCACAGCTTAAACCGCTTCTGTTTCATATGTCGGGGCTTAAGGCTTTTGAACATGAACCATGCTACCGTGAGGAATCTCTGCTTAAAAAAATTACCCGTGAAAGCAGCTACATTTCAAATGTTTCATTAAAACTCAGGGAAGCTCTTCAGCAGAATGCAGAAGTATTCGCAGAAACCGCCTCCCTGATAATAAAAGAGCTTAAATCACAGAACTTTGAAGCATCAAGAAAGCTGGCTCTGTGGAGCTTTCGTGAATGTCTTGCACGGGAAATAGATGAGGAACCGCTTGCCGACAATATTCTGATGATATTCGGCCAGGCGGAAGGGCTCAGGCTGATTGCCCTCGGGCTGCTTGAAGAAGATCCGGGTTCATCACTGATCTGTTTCATGCGCTCGCTTGTTAACCGGCTCTCAGAGCGGAATATAACCTCTGAAGAGACACAGGCATTCCTTGATGTGCTCTGTTCTCTTGCCAATCACTGCAGCACTGATGATTCTGTTATCAGTGAAATTAACGAGCTGGTCAGACTGCTCGAATCTGAAATCAGAATCAATTTCAGCATAAGCACAGTAACTGAATCAGGTTCCGCCGTCGAACTGCTTGTCCAAATACGGGAAGCCTTTAATACAGATGATCTATATGACTACAGCATCAGTAAACCGGAAGCAGAAAGTCTTGTTCAGACAAGGGCTCCGGTTCAGCTGGAATTATTCTGAGGTTAGCAATGAAATACACTAATTTGGATTATGCAGATCTTTTAGACATACACAGAAATCCGGAAGCCAACGCAGGCAGTACAATTCTAAAAGTGCTTTCTCCGGGGCTGCTTGATAAACCGGAAGACCTTGAAAAAATGGTATCAGCAAAATACCGATATACCGGACCGGGAAAATGGTACCGTGTAATAAGGGAAAAATACACAGAATAAAATATCATTTGAGTTTCAGCTGAATTTGTCCAATAATTAACATTATGAAAGAACTTAATGTTATCCTTCCGGATAAATCCGAAATAAAGGCTGCAGCCGGGACAGACTTTTATACACTTTTAAAAGAGCACGAAATGCTTGGCAGCGGAGATGAAACTGTTACAGCCGTCCTAGTAAACAACGAGCTTCAAAGCCTGGCCTCTGCACTTATCACAGACTCTGAACTTACCCCTGTTCTGATAAAATCAAACTCCGGAGCGAGAGTATACCGGAAAACGCTCACTGCGCTTGTCTCAATGGTCTGCGAACAGCTGTATCCTGATAAAAGGCTTATAGTTGGACATTCCCTGAGTACAGGCTATTTCTGCTACTTTGATAATGAAACCCAGGTTACAGAAAAACAGCTGCTGGATATCGAAAGAGAGATGAACCGGCTCATTGAGCAGAACCTGAACATCATTCCGGAACTTATGAACTATCAGGTTGCAGAAAAACTTTTCAGCGGAAATGAATCAAAACGCCTGCTTCTTAAATACAAGAACGACGCAGTTCTGCCAGTAATCCGCATTGGAGACTGGGTGGATCTGTCATTTGAACCGCTAATGCCTCTGACCGGAATGCTTACAACATTTGAAATAATGAGCAATCAGCCCGGCTTTGTACTTCGCTTCCCGCACGCAGGGGCTCCGGGCTGCATCGACACATTTGAGGACAATCCCCTGCTCCGTGATATTTACACTGAATACAAGGCCTGGGGAAAGATACTAAACGTAGACAGTGCCGGTAAGTTAAACAGTATTGCAGGGACAAAGGATGTGCAGCAGTTTATCTGGGTAGCCGAAGCCCTGCATGAGAAGAAGCTTTCGCAGATTGCAGATCAGATAAATGAAAAGCGTGAAGATCTGCGTGTTGTTCTTATTGCCGGACCTTCATCCTCCGGAAAAACAACATTTACCAAAAAGCTGGCTATTCACCTGAAGGTGCTCGGCTTCAATCCCCTTTTGATATCGCTTGATGATTACTACGTTCCGAGGGAACAGACTCCCCGTGACGAAAACGGCGACTACGACTTCGAAGCCCTTGAAGCAATCGATATAAAACTGCTCAACGATGATCTGCTCTCATTATTCGCCGGGAAGGAAACTGAAATTCCGACCTTTAATTTCAAGACTGGTGAGCGCGAATACAAAGACCACAAAATTCAGATGGAGCACAGAAATATTCTGCTCATTGAAGGTATTCACGGCCTGAATGACAGGCTTACCGAGCGTATTCCCGCAAGGCAGAAATTCAAAATTTACATCTCTGCACTGACTCAGCTTAATATTGATGACAACAACCGTATTGCCACTACCGACAACCGTCTTCTCAGGCGCATAGTCAGGGATTCTCAGTTCCGGGGTTACGATGCTCTTAAAACTCTTGGGATGTGGGGTTCGGTAAGACGCGGTGAAAAGAAAAATATCTTTCCTTTTCAGAATAACGCTGATGCGGTTTTCAATTCGGCCCTTGATTATGAACTGCCGGTTCTTAAAAACCTTGCTATTCCGGTTCTCAAGGCAGTTAAACCAATGAACCGCGAATATGCGGAAGCTGTAAGACTAATTTCATTTCTGGATAACTTTATTACAATACAGCCTAAATATGTACCGATGAACTCAATACTCAGAGAGTTCATCGGCGATTCAGGTTTTAAATACTGATATGAGGAGCAGGGGCTATCCCCTGCTCTATCTGCTAATCCCAGGTATCATCTTCACTATTGCGCTGTTTAATTGACCCCAGTCCGTCTTTTTCAACATCCAGACGTCTTACATCACCGGAATATTCCAGTCGTCCAAGACCGCTGATGCGTCCGGCAAGTGTTCCTCCATCCATATTGATTTCAACATTTCCGGCACCGTCAAGGGTGACATCAGCATTCACAATATCACAGCGTTTAAGATCAACGTTCACCGCACCTTCAGATACAAGGTTAAGATTTTCAATTCTTGAATCTTCGCCGTGAACATTGGCAGCACCTGCAACAACAACATTCAGCTCATCCAGTTCGTAGCCTTCAAAGTTTGCATTGGCTATTCCTTCTACATCAAGAAGTTTCAGATCAGGCATATGGATAGTCATGGAAATGCCTGAGTTGGTGTTGTACGGCGGCTTGATAGCCAGTAGAAGTTCATCACCGGATTTTTCGACCCTGCTCTCCTGTTCATCTTTTTCACTGAAATAGCCGCTTACTGAAAACTCATCATCCTTAATAATAAGAACATCCCAGGCTCCTTCCATTTTAATACTGTCAAAACCGTCAATATCAAAAACCTTCTCAGTCTTATCCGTATCCTGGTGAAAACTGAACTTTCCGCCTGAGTTTTCAGTCTCTTCAATAACCAGGTATTCTTTTACTATTCCCCGCAGCGATATCATAAATATCAGCATTACAACAAGCAGCGCAGCTGCAAGAATTAAAATATACTTATTGGAGTTTTTCATTCCGCATCCTCCTGAAGTTTGTAATCTTCAAACATCACCTTTAATTCATCAAAATCTATCTTCAGCATCTTCAGTATTCTGAAAAAATACGGAAGTTCATTCTTTATAAAATCATCCTTTTTCATTTTTGCAATCAGCTCCCTGGAGTTTTCTCCGACAAAATATCCGATACCCCGTTTATTGAAAATAATTTCTTCATCCTGCAGGTACGAATATGCCCTCATCACCGTATTTGGATTAACTTCAATCTCAATAGCCATCTCACGTACTGACGGAATACGGTCTTCTTCTTTCCAGCTTCCGTTCATAATATTTTCACAGATATAATCTGCAATCTGAACATATATCGCTTTTTTTTCCTTAAACTCCATCTGAAACCTCCAGTTCTCTAAGTTTCAGCCATGAGCCGAACCAGCAAACCGGAGCGAGAAGTCCGAAGTACAGGATTTTTGAGAACAGTGCAAGACTTCCGATAAGTGATTCAAGTCTTGCCGAGTCAAAACCATCAGCCATGGTTATATTGAAATCAAAATGACCGCGCATAAGAATCCAGAAATAATCATTAAAAACCAGCCAGCCTACAAGTGACCCCAGGATGGATATTGATATTGAAATCACAGCAATCGCAAGTACAGTTTTTATCAGGTTATGGCTCTTAAACCATGCTGCACCGAGCACAAATACTGACTGAATAATTATGTAATGCCCCATAACTTTCCAGATAAAAGTATCAAACGGGTTAAACATTGGAAAAGGCTCACCCAGAATAACCCTGACAACAAGAAGTGAGAGCAGGCTGAAAAGGAAATAAAGAACCAGTGTCAGCAGCAGAAACACAACTGTATGCATAAGCAGCCTTGAAACAAACTTTTCAAGAGTTGATGCCGGCAGCATCAGCCACTCATGGTTTTTAAGTTTCTTATGTGATTCCCTGAAAGCCGAAGCCGTAGCAATTATCCCAACAACAAAGATCAGGTTAGCCAGGAACCCCCTGTGCATTGAGGGATCAAGAGTCTCGGTTTTTGCACCGATTATTTCTGCCAGAAGATAAAAACCGAAAAATGCACCAATTGTAATAAGATAAACCTTCCAGTTCTTACTGATATCCTTTTTTATCAGCCAGTAAATTCTTACCGGATTTAAATAATTATCGAGTGTCATTTTGAACCTCCGTCAATAATTGCTTCAAGTGAATCACTGCAGCTGATCACCATATTAAACAGAAACTCAAGATCAAATTCCCTTCCGCTGCCTTCACCGGATTTTACTGCACAAAGCCAACCGCCAAGTACTTTTTCTGAATAAACGGCCTCACCTTCTGCCGGCTGCTTATCAGTCAATACAAGGTCCAGTGAAGATGTGACATCCTCCATGGTGTGATTGAAGATAATCTTACCGTCTTCAACTATTACAATAGGGTCTATCAGATTTTCCATATCACGTACCTGATGAGTTGAAACCAGAATTAGTCTCTCATCAGATGCCCCTGCGGCTACAAGCCGTCTGAACTGGCTCTTCGAAGGAATATCAAGCCCATTAGTCGGCTCATCAAGAAGCAGGATGCTTGACCATGTTGCCAGCCCGAAAGCAATCATGAACTTCTTTTTCTGCCCGTATGACATAGTGCTTAGTTTCTGCACTGCAGACACCTCAAACTCTGCAGCACATTCATCAAAAAAATCCCTGCTGAATCTCGGGTAAAAGGGCGAATATGATTCTATATACCTGTCACCGGTCATTGCCGGAAGATCGAATTCTTCAGGCAGGTAATAAATCTCTGAAAGCATCATCGGACTCCGCTTTCCGGAATCATATCCGGCAGCCATGCATTCGCCGCCGTGTCTGAAAAGTTCTCCTGCAATCAGTTTGAGCAGACTGGATTTCCCGGCCCCGTTTTTACCCAGAAGGCCGTAGAGTCCGGGTTCCAGTTCAAGGTTCAAACCGGAAAACAGCTTTTTCTTTTCATAGGAAAAGGAAAGGTCTCTGATTTGTATCATTATATACTCCTTATTAGTGTACTATCTCTCTATTACACTAATAACGTATATCATCCATTGAGGTTTGTCAACAAATTTCGAAACATATTTGGTAATTTATAAAAGAATTTATTTAAAAAGATTCCAGCAGCCTTTAAGGGAATCCGACTGTAAAGATTTTTCAAGAAGCTTCAGAAAGGTTTTTCTGGGTATTTCTTCTGCACCAAGCGACTCAAGATGAGGTGTTTTAACCTGGCAGTCTATTGCTTTAAAACCTGCTTCCTGAAGTTTCAGAACGAGGCTTATAAACCCGGCCTTTGAAGCATCAGAGACCCTTGCAAACATCGATTCGCCGAAAAACATGGATCCGATTGAAACACCGTAAAGCCCTCCTACAGGCTCTTCCGGGCACTCTCCGGCCTCTGGCAGAAAGACTTCAACAGAATGCGCCCAGCCAAGCCTGTGAAGCTCTGTATAGGCTTCAATCATCTCAGGGTGAATCCAGGTGCCATCCTCATGGCTTCGTTTTATCGAGGAGCAGGAGTTAATCACTTTTTCAAAGCAGGTATCGCTTTTTACAATAAACTTACCCGAGTCAAGTGTACGCTTCATACGTCTTGAGATATGCAGTCGGTCTGTGTAAAGAATGAATCGAGGATCAGGATTCCACCAAAGAATTTCATCACCTTCTCCATACCAGGGAAAAGCCCCCTGGCTGTAGGCTGAAAGAAGCATCCCCGGAGACAGGTTGCCGCCTGCAGCAATTATCCCCTCCCTGGTAGAACGCTGAGGTTTGGGAAATTCAAGGAATTCTGATTCAGTCAGATAGGGAAAATCGTTATCGGCACTGCTCATAGAACATTGATGGATATTTTTCCGTTGCTAAAGTCAGCCTCGGCTTTTCCACCGTTAACAAGACTTCCGAACAGGACTTCATCGACAAAGAAAGATTTAATTTCATCCTGAATAAGTCTTGAGATATTCCTGGCGCCAAATTCAACCGAATAGCCTTTTTCTGCAAGATGTTCCCTGCATGCATCACTGACTTTCAACAACACATTCCGGGAAGCAAGCTGATCGATAAAAAGCCCCAGTTCCTTATCAACAATTTTAAGAATAACTTCCTGCGGCAGCCTGTTGAAGGCTATAACAGCATCAAGTCTGTTTCTGAACTCCGGAGGGAATATTCGATCAACGGCATCATTTATTGCGCTTCCGGTTATCTCACGTTCCCCGAATCCTATCATCGGCCGTCCAAGGTCGCGTGCGCCGGCATTCGATGTCATTATTATAATAACATTCCTGAAATCAGCCTTCTTTCCGTTGTTGTCGGTAAGGGTCGCGTAATCCATTATCTGAAGCATCACATTGTAAATATCCTGATGGGCTTTCTCCATTTCATCAAGCAGAAGAACACAGTGGGGAGTCCGTCTGATTGTGTCTGTCAGCTGTCCGCCTTCTTCAAACCCAACATATCCGGGAGGTGAACCTATAAGCCGTGCAACCGTATGCTTTTCCTGATATTCACTCATATCAAAGCGGTGCAGAGGCACTGCCAGAGCATCTGCAAGACACTTGGCAGTTTCTGTTTTTCCAACACCGGTTGGTCCTGCAAAAAGAAATGAAGCAACCGGTTTATCAGGACTGCCGAATCCGGCCCTGCCCCGTTTTACAGCCTTTGCTACTGCTGCAACAGCCTCCTGCTGTCCGTAAATATTAGCAGTAAGTTCGTTTTCAAGTTCCTTAAGTTTTACGGCCTCACTTGAACTTACACTCTGCTCAGGGACACCGGCAATGCGTGAGACTATCTTCTCAACTTCAGAAGATGTGACCTTATGCGGAGAATTGTGATGAACCCTCATATATGCAGCTGCTTCATCTATCACATCAATTGCAGAATCAGGATGAAAGCGGTCATTTATAAACTGATGAGAAAGTTCAACAGCAGATCTTAAAGCATCTTCGGTATAGCTGACACCATGATGTTCTTCAAATCCCCGCTGAAGCCCCCGAAGGATATCAAGTGTTTCTTCAGGACTGGTCTCGGGCACATCAATTTTCTGAAAACGTCTCAACAGAGCACGCTCTTTTTCAAAAAACTTTCTATACTCTTCATGAGTTGTGGAACCGATACAGCGAATCCTTCCTGATGCCAGTACAGGCTTCAGAATATTGGCAGCATCCATGGTTCCGCCGGAAACAGCACCGGCACCTATAATGGTATGTATTTCATCTATAAAAAGAATTACCTTTTCAATATTTTCAAGTTCAGAAATAATCGCCTTAAGCCTTTCTTCAAAATCTCCCCGGAATCTTGTTCCGGCAACAACGCTTCCCATATCCAGTGAAAAGACCCTGTAGTCTTTCAGGAACTCGGGACAGCTGTCAGAAACCACCTGCAGTGCAACCCCTTCAGCCAAAGCAGTCTTTCCGGTACCGGGGTCGCCAACAAGCAGAGGATTATTCTTGTAGCGGCGGCACAGAACCTCGGAAAGCCGTTCAAGCAGCTGAACTCGGCCAATTAAAGGCTGTACTTTGCCGGAGGCTGCATCGCCTGTCTTCAGATCCCTTGCATATGTTTCAAGAAAAGATTTTTTGTTTTTTCCAGTTTCATTTTTTTTCTGATTTTCTGTTTCGTCTGAGTGTTTTAGCGGCTCAGAACCCGTGTTTTTCCGGTTCAAGTTCCGCTGTGTCAAACAGAAGGTCTTCATCATCTTCATAAATTCCATGAGAGATTGTATCAAGAAGATTAAACCTGTTAAGCCCGGCCTTCTTCATATAGTATGAGCCGAAAGATTTCTCCTCATCAAAGATTGAGACCAGAATATCACCTAGATCAAGCATCTTCTTCTGCGAGTCTTCGGTGTGCATAACCGCTCTTTCAATTACATCCTGAAAGCCGACAGTCTGTATGGGTTCGCTTCCGTCAGCTACAGGAATATTGAATTTTAGATGCTCCTCAAGTTCATCAGACGCAGCTCATCCGGCTCAAGACCGCAGCCGCTGATAATTTTCCGTGTAAAATCAAAATATAAAGATGCGTATAGTATGTGTTCAGGTGTTATATACTCGTGCTTGCGTTCTCTGGCATCAAGATACGCCGCGTTTAGCATACCCTGTACGTCTTCACTGATTTCCATTAAGCCCTCTCAATTGTACAGCGCAGCGGGTATTCATCACGTTTTGCCATGCCTTTTACCTGCTCTATCTTTGTAGCCGCTATATCATAGATGTAAACCCCGGCTATCCCCTTACCCTTTTTATGTACTTCTAGCATTATTTTTGTAGCTTCTGCCGGGTTTTTATGGAAGATCTTTCTAAGTACGTCTACAACAAAATCCATAGGGGTATAGTGATCATTTAAAAGAATAACCTTGTACATATCCGGTGAATCCAGTTTAATACCGGACTCGGTTGCCAGACTGGTGCCTGTATCGTGATCTTCCGTCATATATTATAAATAATATCGCAAATCGAAACAATTTCATATAATTTTCCGAATATATCAGATTAAATTCTGCAGAGAGGAGACCCGAAAAGTTCAACTGTATTACCCATTTAAAAATGGACATAAGTGCGGATACCCCATATAATAAGCAAAGTTTTGCACAGCAATGATTATTAAACAAGGAAGGGAAAATGAAAAAGAGAGTAAAATTCATGGTTACCGCTTTTCGTGACGGATTCCAGTCTGCTTACGGTGCCAGAGTTTTCACAAAGGATTTTCTACCGGCGGTAGAAGCCTGCGTTGATGCCGGAATGGATCATTTCGAAGCCGGCGGAGGAGCAAGGTTTCAGTCTTTGTACTTTTACTGCAATGAAGATGCCTTTGATATGATGGATGCGTTCAGAGCTGCTGCAGGTCCTGATGCAAACCTCCAGACTCTTGCGAGGGGCGTCAATGTAGTAGGTCTTGATTCTCAGCCGAGGGACATCATAAAACTGCACGCTCAGCTGTTTAAAAAGCACGGTATTACTACTATCAGAAACTTTGATGCACTCAATGATGTAAATAACCTCATTGACAGCGGAAAGGCTATCCATGATGCGGGTCTTAAACATGAGGTATGTGTCACGCTTATGGAACTTCCTCCGGGAGCCACCGGAGCCCACACTTCAGATTTTTACATTAACACTTTAAAAGGTATTCTGGATGCCGGAATTCCTTACGATTCTGTATGTTTCAAGGATGCATCAGGAACAGCTGTTCCAAGCAAAGTATACGATACAATCAAAAAAGCAAGAACACTTCTGGGTCCTGATACAAACATAGTATTTCATTCACACGAAACAGCCGGAATCAGTGTTACAGGTTATAAGGCAGCACTTGAGGCTGGCGCAGACCAGATTGACCTGTCTCTGTCACCGGTAAGCGGCGGGACCTGCCAGCCTGATGTTATTACAATGTGGCATGCTCTTCGCGGCACCGACTTTGATCTTGGAGTAGACATTAACAAGGTCATAAAAGCTGAAGATGTATTCAAAGACTGCATGAAAGACTATTTCAAGCCGCCTGAGTCAGAAAAAGTTGAACCGATAATTCCGTTTTCTCCTATGCCCGGCGGAGCACTGACTGCCAATACACAGATGATGAGAGACAACAACTGCCTTGATAAATTCGGTGAAGTTATTCTTGCCATGAAGGAAGTTGTTGAAAAAGGCGGTTTCGGAACATCAGTCACACCGGTATCCCAGTTTTACTTTCAGCAGGCTTTCAGCAATGTAATGTTCGGCCCATGGAAAAAAGTGGCTGACGGATACGGGAAAATGGTACTCGGCTACTTCGGAAAAACCCCCGTAGAACCCGATCCGGAAATTAAAAAGCTCTGCCAGGAAAAACTTGGACTTGAACCGACAGACAGAAAGGTCGTTGATATAAACGATGAAGATACTTCAAAAGGAATCAATGCAGCTACAAAAATGCTTAAAGATGCCGGTTTACCTGTGAATGATGAGAACATTTTCATCGCTGCTGCATGTAAAGAAAAGGGTATAACCTTCCTTAAAGGTGAAGCAGCTACAATGGTAAGAAAAAACGCCCATCAGGAGGCAGTACAACCGGCTGGCCCGGCAAAACCTGCATCTGCAAAAGCCGCCCCAAAAGCCGCCCCAAAAGCTGCAGCGGGCGGAAGCAGCATAGTAGCCAGGATTCCCGGTACGATTTCTAGAATTTATAAAAAAGCAGGCGACTCTGTTGCATATGGTGAACCGATAATGGTTTATAAGACAGAAAACGTTGAAGTTGAAATACCTTCCAATGTGACAGGTACTGTTAAATCAATTGATGTCGCTATCGGAGCTGCCGTAGCTGGTAACAGTCTGGTTGCAACTATAGGCTGATTCTAAGCAATCTTATAAAAAAACGCTGCATTTATCTGCAGCGTTTTTTTTATTAATTTAATTTAGTTATCCGTTTCTGATTAAATCATTTATCTCAGATAGAAGCGTAGAAGATTCCTTTCTGAACATATAGACGACATCAAGAGAACCTACAACCTCAGACGCAGGTTTAACAGCTTTCATAAATAAATTGGAAGAGATATATTCAGCAACACGCTCTTCAGTGGCTACTGCATCAATATTATTCCAGATTAAATGAACTATACCCTGAATATCATTGTCAAACTCAATGGGTTCCGCACCAATTTTTTCAACAATACCGCCGGTAAAGGATCCCTTCTGCACCCCGACTCGCTTGCCTTTAAAATAATCAGCAGAGTGATTGCCGCCTTCCATGTTGAAAAACCTTACATTGAACTTATCATAGGGGACAGAGGCTATGACCGGTTCACTGTCAAAAAAAGAACTTGGCCAACCGACATTTAGAAGCATATCAAGTCTACCGTTCAGAAGCATAGGATATAGTTCCCCCCACTGTCCTCCGTAAAAATATGACTGGTAACTTCCTTTCTGAAGAATACTTTCAAGGTGAGAAACACTGATGCCTGAAGCCTTACCTCCTGAAATATGTGTCCATGGCGGATAGGCTATGTCGTGTCCAATTTTAATTAGATTTTTATTCTCCAAAGCATCTGTATCGGCAGTATTATTTACATCACCAAGCTCGCTTAATAGATCTGAAATTGATTTACCGGCTTCCTGGTAGACTTTAACTACCTCGCTGATAAAGGGCGTGTTCTTTTCAGTAAAGACACCGGTCTGATGAATATTATCCAGAGATTCCAGCAGTGACGAGGTACTAATAGCCTGCTCTTCAACCAGCCTGTTAATTGAACCTATTTCCCTGTCTATACTTTCCAGTTCAGTAGCAGATTCTGAGAGTCTTGAGTTGGTGGAACTAATATTTTCAAGAACCTGCTGCTGATTAGCTCCGTATTCACGCATAAAGTCTTCAGCATCATTAATTCTGCCGTTAACTTCTTTGATCACATTAATAATTTCATCGGTATTAACACGGCTGCGGTCGGCAAGTTTACGAATTTCCTTGGCAACAACCTGAAACCCCTTCCCCTGCGCTCCGGCTCTGGCTGCTTCAATAGCTGCGTTAAGTGCAAGCAGATTAGTAAGCTCCGAAATATCTTCAATTACATCTATTCTGTCGGCAATAGTCTTGATTGACTGATCAAGAGATTCAAACATTTCGACAAGCCGTTTATATCCGGAATCCAGCTTTCCCACAGAATCCGCGGCAGAATTCATTGCAGAGATATTGCTTTGGGATGTTTCTATATTACGCTGAATAGATCCGGAAGATCGGTTAACAAGTTTAACAACATCACCGGCATTTTCATTTACACTCTTAAGGTTGCTGTTGGCTGAATCAATAAGCTTCTGAATGGAAGAACTTGATTTAAGATATTCTTCCTGAAACATCATGATGATATTAAAAATCTGATCTGATTCGATAAAGTTGCTTTTAAGGCTGTTTGAAATTCCGGATAAATCTTTCATGACTAAACTGCGTTCTCCAAAATGGGATATTTAACAACATTTATCAATCAAAGACTTTTAAAGAGTAAGTCTACCTATTATGAAACTCTAAGTCAACTTTTTTTAATAATCAGAATAAAAAAAGCTGCCTGTAATTCAGGCAGCCTGGTGTTATTTAATCATGAAACCTTCACACAAAATTTTTCCGCTGCGGCATCCTTTAGCTGTGTCACAGAAACCACTGTCCCATAAGCTTCTTTCAGAGCATATAGGCCGGCTCTCTGCTCTGCATATACTGAGAATATCTTCTCCGGCACACCCTCCTCTTTTCGAAAAGCATCTTCCTGAAGATCCAGTCTGGCAATAATATTATCCACATAAAAGGAAAACTGCCGGTCATACAGATCCTTAGGATATGGTTTTCCTATTCCGGCAAAAAGTTGTTTAAGATCTTCGTAATACGGAATATATCCTATAGGTGTTTCTATAGCTTCAACGTCTCCGTTTGCCCGCAGTTCCAGCCAGCCAAGCCAAACCTTTACATCTTTTTTTTCTCCGAGAAGCTTTTTACCAACTCCCCCGCGGGCTCCTTCTGTAAGAAAATAATTCAGCCCGGCCATTATAGGCTTATTTACAAGCTTCGGGCTGTTAAAAAAACGGAATTGGGCATTCATATAATCTCCCAGTGCCCCCGGAATAAAAGGAGCATTGGCCCAGGGCTGTCTTCTAACACCTGAAGCGCCGACCTCAGTTGCAGTTGCTGCGGATACGATTGAAGCGCCAATTGCAACTCCGCAATCCATAGTCTTTGCTACCCAGACCGGGGGCATGGTATCAGCATCGCGTCCGGAATATGTTACGACCTGAACATGAACACCCTCAGAACTGTCTGCAGCCTCCCTGTTATAGTTATCAATGGAATCACAGACCAGCGTACATCTTGAATTTGGATGAGACATAGGAACAGGTTTTCCGTTTTTGTCAGTTTTCCCTTCATACCATTCACCCTGAAAGTTTTCGCCGTTTGAAGGTAAGGGCTCTCCGTCACCGTTCCATCTGGGCCTGTTATTCTCGTCGACAAGCACATTTGAAAAAATAACGGTTGTACCTTCCTGCCTCAATCTCTTCATAAGAAAGGGATCTCCGGCCTGGTTGACATCTTCAAGTATTCCGAAAATACCGGTCTCGGGATTGATGGCGCGGAGGGTCCCATTTTCTTCATTAATCCACATCTGAGCGAGATCATCACCTATGAAATCAGTGCCCACCATAGCAGTTGTGGTCTTTCCGCATCCAGACGGAGCTGCTCCGGCGAAATAAGTCTTTCGACCTCCCGGACCGGTCATACCGGTTATAAACATGTGCTCGGATAATTCTTCCTCAATTTTAAAATAGGTTGCCCTGTCTACAGCAAATCTATGATTACCCTTCTTTAAAAGCAGAGTATTCCCCGCATAAGTACAGAATGTTGAGTAACAAGTCTGCCAGCTTCTGTCCATATAAATCCTGGCTCGCGAAACATCTTCTGATCTATTTGTACCCTGGCTGTGAACATTAGTAAAAAAAGTACCGCAGCGTTCTGCTTCAGCATCAAAATATTTGTATACATTCCTGTATAGAAGCTCGCCTGAGGTTTGAACATAGGTAGAGGATGTTATCATTAGAGCAGGAATAGAAGCTTTTGCTCCAACCGGGCCTCTATTGAGAAAGGCTACATACATTGTAAGCCCCTTCATTATCCCTTTCATATTCTCTTTTACATAGGTATTCGCAGCAACCCGTGATTCTTTCTTTGCAATTGAGCTTATATCTTCATCCTCATTTACTATATAAAAAGTCTGGTCTACAAGACGACCCTGATCTTCAGGAAGATCAAAATGTATTGTATGTGCCCTGAGCTCAAGTCTCTTTTCTTCACCTGTTTTCAGACTCTGCTCTTTAACATATACAGCATCCTCTTTTGAATCACTTATAACAAAAACTGAATCGGGTTCACACATTGAAATTGCATTTGCAATCTTAAGCAGAGCATCAGCGTTACTGATTTTATCCAGTTTGGCAAGATTCGAAGCGTCCATATTTGACTTGAAAACAGACTTTGCAGCTTCAAGACTATGAATTCCTCCCACATCAGAAAGGATATCAATCCCCTCCCTCATTTTTAACATATTCAAACCCCTTTCATAGAATTGTTTATAGTCAATATTTCACACAATACACTTATGTTTAGTCTAATTTAGAGTTTGCGGATCAGTCAAGCTATTTCTAAACATATTTACACATCGTTAAACATAAGTTCATTAAAAGAGAATGAGATTATAATCTTTAAGTTAATAATTAGTGAATTACAGTTTTTTTAAGGCTGAACTTCAGATTGAGGCAGCAGAATACTGGTTTCATGAAGATTATTATAAAACCAGGTCTCCATCGCACTCATCCGTCTATAAAAGGCATCATAGGGATCAATAAAAACATTAACAAGTTCATCATTCTGAAGGACGGCACCGCAGTAGCCATAAATAAGTATGCAATCAGAGCACGGAATCACAATAAGCGAAACCTTCATCTCACGGGCATATACGACCTTGAACAATATTCCCAGATTCTCCTCATTGGTAAGAGTAATCATCAATTCATCGCCCGCCGGATGATAATCCAGCCTGTAAGTACTCTTGCCCATCGAATTTTCCTGCATAAAAAGATAAACCGAATCATCAAAAGGGACAGAAACAGGTGCAGGATTTTCCACCCTGATCCGACTGTCAGGACTGTTTATTCTGTAGGCTTTTTTAAAAAGTGTATCGTATTTTTTCCTCGTTGCTGAATAATACTGAACGCCCTCAAACGTACTTACTTTTCTTGAAAGGTTATACAGCTCACGCAAAGTCTCCCTGCCCGGCTCCATATCTTCAGGATACGGGACCCTGAACAATGCTTCAACAGTGATTTCCGGAGATAGCTCCGAATGCAGACTCTTAATTCTGCTGCTGAGTATTGTATCCGGCAGATACAAAAGCCCATGTCCTTCCTCATCAAATCTGTAAACCTGCCCTTCCATTTGAAGAACAGCTGCAGCTTCCTCAGACAGTCCGGAAATAATACTGTTTGAATCAGCCAGAACGGAATCCGCACAGACGTTCGGCAGGGCAAAAAAAGCTGCACAAAAAATGAATATGCTGAATATATTTCTGAAGTCTATTTTCATTTGTCTTTCCACCTTAGCCATGGTCTGAATTTCATTACATAACCGCATTCTTTCGGCAGGAATCCTGCAAAAAGAGCATGAAAAATTGTCATAGGAATGCAGGTAGAACAGTCTTTAAACCTGCTGTGATACACCAGACACTGTCCGGTTTCGATATTGAAAAATCTGCAGGTTCTTGAGAAATCTATGAAATATTTCTGGTTTACCGACAGTCTGCCTTTCGGGAATTGGGATTCGAACTCATAAAAAGATTTGGGGTATTTTTCACAGCAGCACTGGCCACAGCCGTTACAGTACGATTCCCAGCGCTGTTTAAACTTACCTGACATTATCAAATTTCCGGCTTATAATATCCTGATTTTTCTCTTCCGCTGCGGTTGAATAGAAAAGCCTCAACCTCAATAGGGATGTAATCATCCGGAGAAACATTAATAAACATTGATCTGAAACCAAGCGTATAACTTCCATCAGGTTTGCCGTTTATCATCTCAACCAGACCTTTCAGCCCTTCCGGACGGTAAAGATAGATTATCTCCCCACCGGTTTTTTCACACAGATATTGATATCCGGCATCGGGTTCTTCTTTGTTATTCAATGTTATGCAGTAAAAACTGATTCCATTATTCAGCATATAATCAGCGAGCTCAATAGGATGAAACTGCTCGAAAGTATAGTCCGAAGTACCGCCATCAGTGATATATACAATCGACCTGCGTCCCCTGCCGGGAATCAATTCAGAAACAGCATGCCTGAGCCCGAGATCGAATCTGGCATCAGAAGCATAAATCTCAGACTTAGCCACCGAATCAAGCATATTTCTGATACCTTCGCCCGGATTATTCTCTGTTGCCGGATTACTTCCTGAGGATATGAGCCTCAGCGAAGCATGACCATCAACAGCATCATACAAAGAACTGACAGCTTTGGAAGATTCATCAACATATGCGGACATAGACTCTCTACAATCAAGAAGCACTGCAATATTTGAGCTGCTGACAGTGTTCCCGCTGAAAAGAAGATTCACATCCGAGGCCTGATAGTTATTATCAGTTAATACAAAATTGTTGGGAAGAAGACCTACAAATGGTACTCCAAGTCTGTCCTGCACCCTTATGTCTACAGTAATTTCAGGGAAACGTGAGGAGTCAACTCTGTCAATCTGAACAAAAAGGCCTGAATAAAGGTTTGCCATTTCCGTAAGGACAGTCACAGCATTGCGATCAAAATCGGCGGTAAGAAGATTGTTGTTTGAATCAACTACAGCCTTCATAACCTTATCCCCTTCGCCTTCGAGTTCAGATACCATTGTAACCATACCGGTTTCAGTGTTCAGATTCATTATTCTGGTCGAATCGGCAACAAAGAGATTCTCCGGTGATTTTACCGACAAACCTTCCGGCCTGTTGAATTTACCCTGAGCAAGTACAGAAATATAGTTTCCGCTTTGGTCGAACACTGTTACCGAACCGTTTCTGGCATCAGCCACATATACAAAACCGCTGATGCAGGCAATGCCGGTAGGATAGCCGAGACCTTTAAAATTATAGGTTTTTGTTCCGAAATCAAGTATGTAATTACCATCAGAATCGAATTTCACAACACGGCGGTTTCCGGAATCGGTAACATAAAGGTACCCCTTGTCATCGAAAGCCATAAACTGAGGTCCGAGAAGCTGCCCCTCTCCCCGGCCGGTTTCTCCGAAACGGATCAACTCCCTGCCGGCAACAGTACAACGGGTAATTCTATCTCCATTGAACTCACTGACATACACTAGACCGTTATCTCCAATTACAACATCAAATGGATGGTTAAAGCCTTCAAGACCACCGTTTAGACGTCCGGTAACTGCAGCGTTGGAATTAAATCTGAGGATTTCATTGGTTCCATAGGATGAGAGAAAAAAACCGCCGTTTTTATCGGGATAAATTGAGGACGGCCTTTTAAAAAGACTGTAATCAGGAAGATCGCCGCTGAGGTTCAGAGCGTTCAGATATCGTCCGGAAGGAGCAAAGGATCCCTCTATGCCGGTTTTCTGTTCAAGAATTTCCAGCCGGTTCAAAAGAATTGAATCTGCTTTACCAGCTGATGAAAGAGTACTCCATATATTAAGCGCCTCATCGGTAAACCCGGATCTGTACCATGACAGCCCCAGCCACTGCTGATATTCCGCATTCTCAGGTTTATATGCAAGCGCCCTCTCGAATGCACGCGCAGCTTCGGCAAAGATTCCCCTGTGGTAGGCCTTTACACCCCACTTGAATTCTTCCGAAGCGCTGAGCTGATCAAGATCAATTTTATCCTGTGAGTAAATATTCTGACCAATAAAAAAAATAGAAAAAATCAGAAGAAATAGAAATCTGCAGCTGCTTGATAATCCGGTTTTTTTCACAGGAAAAGTATACACCTGTTATGCAAATATATCTACCTTCCTCTCCTGACGGTTTACAGGCAGATCACTTCTAATCCCCAGAAATAGAATGGTTTTAATATCATCAGCTGCTACAACTTCTTTACTGTTTCTTAAAGTCTCAGGAGGTCTGACATTTGTACTTATAGAACTTTCTACACGCATTATCATGTCTCCACATTTAAATTTTCGACACTTTAATGCATGTAATAAGTAAAAAATCACCTTGCTTTAAGCTTTTTTTTACGTTCTATATCATCAAGAACCGTGCGTAAATGAGCCGAAATGGTCTTATTGCTGCCGGCCAATTCGAAAGCCCGCTTGAGATAATGCCTGGCTTCATCATTCTTACCGGATCTGTAAAAAGCCCAGCCCAGAGAATCGAGATAGGCGGGATTGTCAGGATTAAGTTTAACGGCTCTTTTACAGTATTCAACTGCCTGCTCTATATCCATTTTCTTATCAGCGAGAATATATCCCAGGGAATTAATAGCGTTCGCATTTGAGCTGTCAAGCTTTATTGCTTTATTCAGACAGTCAATAGCCTTTTCATGCTTTCCGGCCTCAAAGTATATAAAGCTGTAGTTTGCATAAACCTGGGGGGACTCAAAACCTTCATCAAGAAGTTTCTTTAACTCAAATTCCGCAAGTTTTATCCGTCCGGTAACAGTATAAATATAACTCAATATCATCCTGCTCTGATAGATCCTGAGAATATTGTCATGATTATTTACTACTGACTCGAGGTACAACAGTGCTTCATCCCAGTCTTCAATCTTTGCGTAGCACAAGCCCATGTAGTAGGATAAATCCGGAATATCAAGCGGAGTTTCGCTTACTTTAAGAAACGATGACACAGCCTGCCGGTACTTCTGATTTTTGTATAACTGCTTTCCTTCCTGAAAATGATCCGCCATAAACTATTTGAAATCCGCCTTTAGATACGCTTCCTCTTCTGAGCGGTTCTGGGGATGCAGAAAAACCGGAGATATTGAGATATAGCCATTTGCAACGGCATCGGCATCCGTTCCGGGCTCTGTGGTCTTATCAAGATCTCCTTTAAGGAAAAAATAAGAACCGCCCCTGGGCGCATCAAAACGCATAAGGCTGTCACGGTAATTCCTTCTTGAAGGACTTGTTACCTTTACACCGCTGTAGGCCTCGCTCTGATTTGGTCCGTTAATATTTATAAAATGATCAGGATGCCACAACTTAGTAATCAGTTCGAGGTTTCTCGCAACAAAGTCAGCCAGGCCCTTGAAGTAAAACGGCTCAAAAAAAGTATCCACAGAAACGGCTATGCCGGGAATTCCCATCAATGCAGCCTGCCGGGCCGCAGCAGCAGTCCCTGAAAAGATAAGATCGGTACCCAGGTTTGCACCTAAATTTATGCCCGAGACCACTATATCAGGCTTAACCGGTATGGCGCCGAGAGAAGAGTACATTACACAGTCTGCCGGGCTTCCGTCACAGGCGAATGCTCTTTCCCCATGAGGTTCAAAACAAACCGGTTTTCTGAATGTTATGGAATGTGACTGGCCGCTCTGTTCTTTATCAGGAGCAACGACCCAGACTTCATGATCAGTAAAGGCATCATTCAGGGCTTTCAGTCCCGGACTTTTGATACCGTCGTCATTTGTAATTAGTATACGCATTATTTCCTCAATCGCCGGGAAATAGAATCTTTACGCCTCCGGAAGGTTCACAAACAAAGATCTCCGGCGTGAATCCGAATATATGCTCATATTCTTGCAGTCTTTCAATGTAATTGTCAAGGAGTCTTGATTCAAGAAGTGTAACAGTACAGCCGCCGAAACCGCCCCCGGTCATTCTGGAGCCGAGAACGCCCTCCATTTCCTGGGAACGTTTTACAAGCCAGTCAATTTCTGGGCATGAAACTTCATAATTATCCCTGAGACTCTCGTGTGATCGGTTCATCATACGTCCGAAAATATCATAACTTCCTGAGATTATTGTATCCTTAGCCTCAATAGCCCGCTGGGTTTCTCCGATCACATGCGTGCATATCCGCCTGATACCTTCAGGCAATAGCCCCAGACCGCCGGTAATATCCTCCATAGAGTAATCACGCAGACTCTTACCGGGCTTTTTTCTATTCAGGTAATCTACACATTCAACACACTGCTGTTTTCTTTCCTGAAGCTCCGCTTCACGGACTGAATCTGTACCTGGAACATTTGAATTTATTATTACAAAATTTAAATCTGGCATTTTAAGAGGCAGATATTCAAAATCAAGGGTACGCAGATCAAGATAAACGGCCTTACCGCTCTTTGATATCGTTGAAATGAACTGATCTGTCAACTCAGTATTCCGGCCGATAAAGGTTGATTCAGAATAGGATGCAGCCTGGATAAGCTGGCTGTCGGAAAGTTCCAGTTTAAACAGCTTACTTACAGCTGCAGCAAATGCAACTTCCATAGCAGCTGATGCGCCAAGGCCGATACCGGGTATTATATCTCCTGATATCGTTACATCGAGGCCTTTAACAGGGTATCCCATATTTACAAGTTCAAAAAGCACGCCCTTCGGATAATTTGCCCAGCGGTCTTCTCTTTTGTATTTAAGGTTAGGAATAGTTGTACGTTTTCGTTCTTCTGTATCGGAAAGGTAAAATCTAAGAGAGTTATCTTTACGGGGAGAAACCGCGACAGTAGTGCTGCGGTTGATGGCTATCTGAATAACACAGCCTTCATTATAATCTGTGTGCTCACCCATCAAATTCAGTATGCCGGGAGCCGAAGCAATAACAGCAGGCTTTGAGTTGTATTCTTTAGTATGGGCGGCAATTATTCTGTCCATCCAGCTTTATATTAAAAGAAATAGCAAATATTTGCAAATAAATTAATTAAAAAAGCCCAAACAGAAGGTCATCATACGGTTGAGAATAATTAAAAATAGTTTTGATTATCAGTAAAAAAAGGGCTGACTTTTTATCAGTCAGCCCTGAATTTCATAATAAAATGACTTATTTTTCAGTCTTGATACCGTATTTTCTGTTGAATCTTTCAACACGGCCGGCAGTATCAACTAGTTTCTGCTTTCCAGTAAAGAAAGGATGGCACTGAGAACAAATTTCCACTTCAATATCTTTAACTGTGGCTCTTGTGTTGATCACATTACCGCATGCACATTTAATCTCTGTCATTTCATAGTTAGGATGAATGTCTTTTTTCATTTTACGGACCTCCATATTGCCTTCATCTATATATCTGAACTTACACCTGTAGTGTTCATCGATCTAAGGAAAGCCTCATTATTCTTGGTTTTTCGCATTTTGTCAATTAACAGCTCGGTAATTTCGATATCATCCATCGGATTAATTACCTTCCTGAGTACCCAGAGTTTACTCAGTTCCTCTTCCAGAAGCAGAAGATCTTCCTTTCTCGTACCCGACTTCTTGATATTGATAGCCGGATAAAGACGCCGGTCAGACATCCTTCGGTCAAGGTTAATCTCCATATTACCGGTACCCTTGAATTCCTCAAAGATAACTTCATCCATCCTGCTTCCTGTATCAATAAGTGCAGTTGCAACGATAGTAAGGCTTCCGCCCTGCTCTACGTTTCTTGCCGCACCGAAGAATCTTTTCGGTTTGTGGAGTGCGTTTGAGTCAACACCGCCCGAAAGAATCTTTCCTGATGTAGGAACAGTCTGGTTATATGCTCTTGCAAGTCTTGTAATTGAGTCCAGAAGGATAACAACATCCTTTTTATGCTCTACAAGCCTTTTGGCCTTTTCAAGGACCATCTCAGCAACCTGAACATGTCTTGTAGCCTGTTCATCAAATGTCGAAGCAATAACTTCGCCCTTAACATTTCGTCTCATATCTGTAACTTCTTCAGGACGCTCATCAATAAGCAGAACCATCAGAAACACTTCAGGATGATTGGTAGTAATAGCATTGGCAATCTGCTGAAGAAGAATGGTTTTACCGGTTCTTGGCGGAGAAACAATAAGACCTCGCTGTCCTTTTCCAATCGGACAGAACAGATTTATCATCCTGGTGGACAAATCTTCTGTTTTTGTCTCCATATCCAGCCTGACTTCAGGATATAAGGGAGTAAGGTTGTCAAAAGGAATTCTTGTCTGAGCCTCGATAGGATCATTAAAGTTAACCTTTTCAACCCTGAGCATTGCAAAGAAACGCTCTCCTTCCTTCGGTGGTCTTATCTGTCCGCCTACCGTATCACCAGTCCTAAGATTAAAAAGACGTATCTGAGACGGTGAAATATATATATCGTCTGAACCGGGAAGATAAGAGTTCTGAGGCGATCTCAAAAAACCGTATCCGTCCGGAAGTATTTCAAGTGAACCGTAGGCATGAATCTGACCGCCGCCGACTGTATGAGCCTTGAGTACAGAAAAAATAATTTCCTGTTTTTTCATCGACATCAGCTCTTCACTGGTAATCTGATAGGATATTGCAAGATCCCTCAGTTCCCTCATATTCATGTTTGTGAGGTCATTTATACTCAGCTTCTCACCATCGCCGAGTGGTTCATCATTGTTATTTTTGGTTCTTACATAACTTTTTCTGTTTTTACGGTCAATCGGCCGTCTGGCCCCCTGATTATCCGGGGTTTCCTTCTTTACAGATTCATTTTTTTCTATATCTGTATCACCGTCAGCGGAATCATCAGCCTTAACTATCTCGACCCTCACCTTTTTTTTCTTGACAGCTCTTTTTTTAGGAGCTTCAGACTCCTGAGTGGGTGATTCTGTAGACGGAGCTTCTGCCTCGACTTCAGTTTTCCCCTCTGCCTTATCTGTTTCGGTCACAGCTTCAGCGTCTAATGCAGTCTCTGCTCCTGACTCAACAAGATTGAGCTCCTGTTGGTTTTCTTCTGAAGCACCGGCTTCTGTATCAATAACTTCGACAGCAGCCTGCTTCTTTCGAATTATCGCCATAAAATCTCCAGTAAGATTATTTTCTATACGAATTGTTCTATAGTATTATTTTAAAAACCATGCGGGTAATCGAAAAAAGAATTTTACGATGCCTACAATATAGTTATTCAACAAAGGGCTGTCAAGTATTAAAACACCAAAGGTTTCAGACGTTCTTTACGATTTCTTTAAGTTTCTCAACCCTGGCTGAGAAGACATCAACAGATTCAGGGTTCCTGATCATGCTGCATTTGCCTTCAAATTTAACTCCATCGGATATTTTCAGCCGTGAAGTTTTAAGATTGCCTTTAACCTTGCCTTCAGCTAGTATTTCAATTCTTTCCTCAGCAGTAATATCGCCATTGACAGTCCCGCTGATAATTACCGTTTTTGCCTTGATGTCAGCGGTAACAGTTGCATCAGTGTCTATATACAGGATGCTTTCGGATTCAATCTCACCATTAAATTTTCCATTTATCTTTAAAGGTTTGCTGAATCTAAGTATTCCATTAAAATCAGTTCCATTTTTTAATACTGTATTTACTTTATCAAATCTGTAAAATTCTGCTTTTCTGTTCATATCTTCCGGCTGTATTATTATTTTGTAGTCATCACAAATACCCCATCCCAATCCTCGGGGGGAGGAGATGTGATATAATGCTTGCATCTGGCAAGATAAACTTTTGAGGGACCATCCTCTTTATCAATCTGTAATGCTTTTAAAAAATAGTCTTTCGCTTTCTCAAAGTCCATAAGTTTATAACATTTTCTTCCTTCAGAAAAAAGTGATAATACCTGTTTTTTTTCTTCTGTAATCAAACCGGGGCCTCTTTATTAAAATCTTCTTCACCCAAAGCGCGAAAATGCCTGCTGAATTTCTCTTCAAGATCCTTCATAGATTGACCACTGAAAAAGCTGTCAGAATTTTCTTCAAATTCATTTATTTCATCTTCAAGAGCATCAACCGCAGCAATAACTTCTCTGCTCTCATTCTTAATTTTCTCAATAATATTTTTTACTGCATCAGCGTCGTTCAGGTCAAGCTCAGAACATTCATTTGCAAGCTCCTGCATCGGCTTTTTCAGATGAACTGTAAAATACTTCAGTGATTCGTTAAGTGACTCAAGAACAGAAAGTCTTTTTTCCCTGGCAATAACCTGCCTGGACAGTTCCCTGGTCTTTAAAACGGCCCGAATTCTGGCAAGAACTTCTGAAAAATTAAAAGGTTCTGTAATATAGTCTTCTACACCAAGCTCAAAACCTTCCACTTTATCTTTGACGCTATCCATAGCCGACAGCATAATAATTGGTATATCACGGTACTCAGCGTATTCATCGCTGGTTTTAAGAAGGCTGGTAACCTTCCAGCCTGAAAGACCGGGCATAATATTATCAAGGATAACAAGATCAGGTTCAAAAGTTTTCACTTTCTCAAGCGTCTCATACCCGTCAGAAGCCTTCTCAACATCAAAACCAAGGCGGCTTAATGTTACATCAAAAAACTCTAAATTTACGGGTTCATCATCTGCAATAAGTATTCTGGTTTTTTCCATCTAAATTAATAATGATACACTTATTGATGATTGTCAAATCTATTTTGCAGAGCATACCGCCTAATTCGTAATACCACCCCTGCAATAAGCGCAGCTATAGTCAGAATTACAGTCAGAACGGCAAACCAGTCGCCCCAGGCCAGATAGAGGGTGTAAATCTTATCATAAACAGGCACTGAAGCTATCATATAATTCTCTTCAAAGGGTCTGATGATATTCGTTATCTCCCCGTCCGGTTCAATTGTACAGGTAATTCCTGCATTAGTTCCTCGAACAACGGTTCTGCGGGTCTCAACTGCCCTGAAAACCGCCATAGCCATATGCTGCATCTCTGCAGGAATAGAGCCTGACCATGAATCGTTGGTCAGATTGACTATCATCTGAGCACCGTTATTAACAAACTCTCTTGAAAGGTATCCGAATACATCCTCAAAACAGATAGGCGTACTGAATTTAACTCCGGCAGCATCGAAAACAGTATACTCAGTCCCCTTCTTCCAGAAATGAAAATCATGATCCCTTAAAGCCTGATAAAACCTGGGCATCTGTTTCTGATAGGGAAAGTTCTCAGTAAAGGGCACTAAATGAGTTTTTCTGTATGTAGCCTGAAGATCTCCGTCATAAAGAAGTACTGCATTATAATCAACCCTCTTCAAATCACCATTTTCATCAGGTTCCAACTGCCCGTCATCGTTGCCTATGACGTAGGGTATATCCTGGGTGGCAAAAAATTCCTTGAGCTCTTTTACAAGTCTGTACTTTTCAGGTTCTGTTCTATATCTGCTGTGATAATCAATCCCGGGAACAAAGGCTGTCTCAGACCAGATCATCATCTCAATTGAAGGATCTTCCTCAAGAGCCTTCTTACTGAGTTCGATCATCTTGTTCATATTGCTTTCGTAGGTTTTAACACCGCCTTTCCAGGTATCTGCATTATGCTGTACAAATCCAAGTTTAATCTGACGGGCATCTGAAAAATCTTTCGGAGAAAAAAGTCCGAAAATCAGGACTGCAACAAAAAGTGCAGCATATACATAGATAAAAATCCGCTGTTTTTTAATATTATTTACAAATTCTCTGAGACCGTCTCTCAAAGCATTTCCAAGAAATACTGAAGGCAGAACAACTAAAAGGGAAACAAACCAGAAACCGGTTACTGATGAAATCTGAATAAATGGTCTGAAAAGATACTGTGAATAGCCGAGATTGCCATAGGGATACCCGAGAAACCCTAGTGTTCTGAAATATTCATATGCAAGCCAGACTCCAGCCTGAACAATAAAGCCCCATTTTGGAAATAACGTACCTGCAAGTTTAAGAAATGGAAACAGAACAAGAAAGTACACGGCATATATAACCGGCACAATAACTATTGCCAGCGGATGAAAGGTGGACAGCCAGTAATTGAACAGGACATAGCAGATGTACCCATAAAACATCCCGTAAAAAACGGTCCGCAGCCACCCTGCATTATGAATAACTATAAATATGGGGGTTAAACAAATAAAAGCAACAGGGAAGAACCCCCATTCATTTAGAAGGTTGGGAAACGATAAAGCAAAAAGAACCGCAGAAAGTACTAAAAGTCCGATCTCCTTCAGAAGGGTCGGTAAAGAGAACTTTTTTTCTGCCGTTACTGTCAAATCATTCATTCCTAAGAGGCCAGGCCAGTGTTTTCAGTTCTTTACCAGGCCTGAAAACAGCTACACCATGAGCTTTTACCGGAACTATTTCTCCGGTTTTAGGGTTCCTGGCCTTCTCACGGCCCTTTCTAGTACGGATTTCAAAAGTACCGAAACCACGAAGTTCGACTATTTTATCCTCTTCAAGAGCATTTTTCAGTTCATCAAACATGGCATCGATTACCGCATGAACATCCTTACGGTTCAACTCAACCCTTTCATGAATATTTTCGATTATTTCAGCTTTTGTGAGTTTGGTCTGGCTCACAAGCAATCCCCTGTTATTAAAATCTTCGTTCTGCAGATTATTCCGCAGCGATTGAATTCAGAAGCTTATGCATTCTGGATTTCTTTCTTGCAACCATATTCTTATGGTAGATACCCTTTCCTGCAGCAGTATCCATGAGCTTTGTCATCTCAAGGTATTTTGCTTCTGCAGCAGGTTTATCACCTGATTTTACTGCAAGAATGAAGTTTTTTGTAACAGTTCTTACTGTGCTTTTGGCAACCCTGTTTTTCATTCTTCTTTTTTCACTCTGTCTATGGCGTTTTGCCGCTGAACCTTTTCCTGGCAATTTAATCCTCCGATAATTTCTATATCTAACGGTGTGATAAATTAGCAGATAAATCCTTTATAGTCAAGTATATATCTCTGATTATACCAGGTGGATATCTGCTTAAATTACGGTAATAAAACAAAAAGGCTGTCATTCAGTATAATGAAGACAGCCTCGGCTAAATACAGTTAAAAGTGATTATTTGAAGTCGCTTGGTCTTCTCTCTCTTCTGCTGCATTTTTCACATACTGCGACATTTTTGAGTTTACCATTCTGGAAAACTGCTCTCATCTTAACATCTCCACCACATGGACATGTGTGTTTATGTGTACCAGAGCCAACACGCGCATTCTTACTGACCTGTGCCATTTGATACTCCTTATGTAATTTTATGCTTGTTCCGACGCTTTAATCTAACAAAAAACTTTATGAAAGTCAATCTTCAAGACTGCCTGTAAATTCCCATGGACCGTTTTCCGTCTTTCTGGCAAATTTATCTGCCGGAACTTCCGCCTTACGGCCGTCGTCACCATATAACGTTATTTTCATGGACTGAATATTTACTTCAGTTACCTTAAAGACTGTTTTACCTATTGTAATCTTGTTTCCTTCAGATGGAAGCTTTCTTTTTTCTTCCTTATAAAAATCATATTCATAGGAAAGACAGCATAAAAGTCTTCCACAAGGGCCGGAAATCTTCATTGAATTCAGTGACAGATTCTGCTCTTTAGCCATTTTAATCGAGACAGACTGAAGCCTGTCTGTGATGTTATGGCAGCAGTACTGCCTTCCGCAGACAGCAACTCCACCCAGAACCCTGGATTCATCCCTCACACCAATCTGCCGAAGCTCTATCCGCATCTTGAATATCGAAACAAGATCTTTTACAAGCTCTCTAAAATCAACACGGGCATCGGCTGTAAAAAAGAATAGAATCTTAGATTCTTCCGGAAGATAATGAGCAGAGACAAGCTTCATATCAAGACTATGCGCCGCAACCTTTTCACGGCAAATCTTAACAGCCTCTTTTTCCTTAATCAGATTGGCCTCATACTGTGACATATCATCTTCAGTAGCTATCCTGATAAAGTTCTGGAATTCACCCTCATGCTTCTCTTCAGGTCTGCATTTCAGCTGCCCCATCACTTTGGCAACATCTTTGCCGTAACGGCTGGTTATAACTGAAAAACTGCCGTTTTCCAGCTCCTGCCCCACCTCACAAAGATGGGTCTCGCTTGAATGCAGCATTTTAAATCTATAAATATGTTTAACAGCTGTTGAACTGTTACCTTCCATAATAAAAGTACTCCTATCTGGTCATATCAATTAACAGACCATTTATCTCTTCAACCTTGGCAAGAAGATCCAGCTGTTTAAGTTGGTTCTGAAGTATTCCACTTGCAAGTTTTTCAAGTTTATCATCAATCACACGAATAAGGGTATACCTTTTCTGCTTATTCGATGGTTTATATTTACTGAATTTAACACCATCAATTGATTCAACAGAAAGTGACTGCTGAGTGATATAATGAATAAAGTTTCTAACTGATTTTTTATAGGCCATAACAGCAGACAATGACGGGCTCTCAAGAAGCTGTTCTCCATTCTGATGCACATCATCAAGAAGGTCTTCGAGATCTGCATCTTCATCGAATCCCTCTACACCTTTAACTGCATTTGCAGTTAAAGTTTCAGACTCTACAAGACTCTTGAAAACCAGAGGAGATTCCTTTCCTTTCTTTACCTTATTATTACCGCTGCCTTTGCTTGATAGTGAGCCCCCGGAAGGGAAATCTATCTTTTCCATGAAGAAACTGGTTCTAGCCCTTTCAGCTTCTCAGCATAGCCTTTAAAGAACTTGCCTTCATCAGAACTGCTGTTAGTACGGTCAGAATTGTCGTTTTGAAGTATCTTGCAGTTACCGTCAAAAATTACTCCGTCTTCAACAATAAAACGCGGTGTAGAAACATTACCTATAAGCATGCCGGTTGAAAGAATAATAACCTTCTCAGTTGCAGTTATGTTTCCCTTAAGCACACCGCCTATAACAATAGTACCGGCATCGATGACAGCTTCCGCCCTGCCGGTTTTTCCTATTAGTACTTTTCCTTCAGTCTTTACCGTGCCTGAAAAATCTCCATCGATACGAAGCAGACCATTAAGAGATAACTCTCCCTTAAACACGGTACCATCCCCTATCAGGGAATTAATGAATGTTCCTTCTTCCGAAAGGTAATTACTCATCATAGAATCCTTAAATGCAAAAAATCCGGAGTCCGGTCCTACCTCTTTCTGACGTTGAGAAATTTTTCAGGGTCAACAACCTGTGAACCGATCCTTACCTCAAAATGCAGATGAGGTCCGGTTGAAAGCCCTGTGCTTCCCATAGCACCGACTACCTGGCCCTGGGTTACAACATCTCCTTCATTGACGTAAACATCATTAAGATGCGCATATTTCGTCAGAAAGCCGTAATTATGCCTGATAACAATGTAGTTTCCGAATCCTAGAGGTTCATACTTTTTTTCTACAACCTTGCCGTTAGCCGCGGCAAGAATAGGCTTACCAAAGCCGTACCCTATATCAATACCCTTATGCAGGTACCATTGATGCGTAAAGGGGTGTTCTGCCGGACCGAAATAATTGGTAATTCTGCCGTCACCGCCTTCAACAGGCCAAAGTGTCGGCATTTCAACCAGAAGATCACCCTGAGAGATAATCAAATCCGTAATCTTACTGAATGATTCGACTGAATCCTGAAGATAGGCGGATAGATTTTTCAGTTCACTGATTTCCCTGATAACTCCTGCTTCTGTTTCACTTGCAGAAATAAGGGAGGCAAAATCACCGTCGGCAACACTGGCCTTTAGTTCTTTTTCATTATCGATATTAAGAATATCCATAGCCTTATCGAGGGCTACTTCAAAACTTCTGGACGATTTTTTAAGATCGGAAACCTGGTCCATCAGAAGGTCCAGATTTGATTCCGCAGAATCAAGATCCTCGGTACGCTCAGCAAGCTGGTGTACTATTCCTGACATTCTGGTGGTGTATACAAAGAAAGAGGAAATTACACCAACAGTGATTACAAAAATGAATACAAGTGCAAAAACAGAGATTCTGAAATTTACAACCTTCTTTTCCGAATGAGGAATGAGCATGATGGTAATTTTCTGTTTTCCGCCGTTTAGAAAGCTGTGAACTGCGGAAGAAAATGTTACACCTATCTTCCTGAATACACGTCCAGCATTCTCGACGAATCTGTTTTCGAACTTCTTATAGCGCTCAGCTGACAAAACCGTTCTCCTCTGCGTATTATATTTTAATTTTCGGATACTAGCAAGATAATAAGTATAAAAACATTTATTAAATAAATGTTGACGGCGAATGGTGAACGTGGTAGTTTTAACTGTATCATTGTAATTATAGACCAAAATAAACCACTTTTTTAAATAGGAAATACTATGAAGCTTTTTGATACTCACGCGCATATAGGGCTTATCAATGAAGACCCTATCGAGCAGTTAATTATTTGCCAGGAAGCACGTCAATCAGACGTAAAACATATTGTCAGTATCTGTAACAGCCTTGGAGATTTTGATTATGTTTATCCCAATCTTGAGACTGCAACACATATATATCACAGTATAGGTGTATCGCCCTCTGAGGTTCAGAACCCCGGATCTGACTGGGAAATGAAGATAATAGAAGGGACATCACTTCCACGAGTTGTTGCCGTAGGCGAGATAGGTCTCGATTATTACCGTAAATTCGGAAACAGAGATTCACAGGTCGAACTTTTTATCCGCCAGCTGGAACTTGCAGAGAAACTGGACAAACCGGTAATTATTCACAACAGGGAAGCCGGTGAAGATGTACTCAGCATTCTGAGCGAAAAACTTCCATCAAGGGGCGGCATACTCCACTGCTACTCAGAAGACTGGAACTATGCACAGAGAGCCCTCGAACTCAACCTGTATATATCTTTCGCAGGAAATGTAACCTACAGGAATGCAAGAAATCTGCATGACACAGCCAGGAATATGCCTCTTGACCGCATGCTCATAGAATCAGAAAGCCCCTTCATGGTTCCTTCACTCTATCGCGGTAAACGAAACAAACCGGCTTATCTGCATGCTACTGCTGAATTTCTTGCTGATTTAAGAGGCATATCTATAGAAGAATTCAGTGATATTATCTATGAGAATTCAATGAATTTCTTCGGTATCTCCGACTGAGAGAATAATACTTTCAATGAACAGTTTATATCATGAAATAGAATTGCCCGGAATCACGATTCCGGGCAATATTTTTTTAGCCCCTATTGCCGGGTTTTCAGATGCGCCTTTCAGAAGTATTTCAACAAAACTCGGTGCGGATATGTGCTTTACCGAAATGGTTTCCTGTGACGGTATTATACGAGAAGGGGAGAAAACCATAGCCTTGATGAATCCGGCTGAAAATGAAAAATTCCTTGCCATCCAGGTTTTTACCTCAGATCCGGAAATTGCAAAAGAGTCGATGCAAACGGTACTGGAATACAACCCGTCTGTAATTGATTTAAACTGCGGATGTCCTGTACCAAAGGTAATAAAAAACGGCGCAGGCTCCGCACTTATGAAAGATACAGTGCGTCTAGGCGAAGTTGTGAAAGCCATGAATGAAGGAATTGCTGCTGCAGGTAAAAACATTCCGGTTTCAGTAAAAATCAGGTCCGGATGGGATTCAGGCAGCCTGAATTTCCTTGAAGCTGCGGAAACTGCAGTAGAGTCAGGAGCCTCAATGGTAAGTCTTCACCCTAGAACACGGGTTCAGGGCTATTCAGGAAAAGCCGACTGGACACTTATAAAGATTCTGAAAGAAAATATAACGGTCCCGGTAATTGGTTCGGGAGATCTTTTCAGTCCTGAAGACGCATACAATATGATTTCTTCAACCCGCTGCGACGGTGTAATGTTTTCCAGGGGCTCACTCGGCAATCCATGGATCTTCAGCATGACCAGGGAGCTACTTACTATAGGAACAGTCCCCCCTCCTCCGCGGGAAAATGAAAAGATAAGAACAGCGCTTGAACATCTTGAACTTGCTGTTCAGCTTCACGGAGAACAGAGGGCATGCAGGGAAATGAAAAAACACCTATGTTCATACATAAAGGGATCCTCCGGAGCGGCTTCACTGCGTAATAGAATTGTTCATGCCTCATCTTTTGAAGAATACAGATCAATACTGTCTTTATATTGATAAATGAATCAGGACTATGGCTTTAAGCTGATAATCATAGATTTAATGTCCTGAATTTTCAGGCCGGAGTCTTTACAAGGTTTTTCAGTTCTGGTAGCTTTCATTGTGGACGATAAAACAGACAGCCTTGGCCATTACTGCGGAGTGGCCGGTTTTTACTCAAAAAAAGCAGTTAACATCCCGGAAATGCTGTTCTACAGTCTCTTCTCACTTCAGCACAGAGGTCAGGAGAGTACCGGTATTTCATATCGCAAAGACGGTCACACAGTCACCTATAAGGATCTTGGAATGGTTTCAACTGTTCTTTCAAGATACCTTCAGGTACAGAAGCTGACCACAGCAGGCATAGGCCATGTGCGCTACTCAACAAGAGGCGGAAACAGGCTCGAAAATGCACAGCCCATAAACGTTGAATGCAATAAAGGTGAAATAGCGCTTGCACATAATGGCAACATCTCCAATGCAGCTGATATTCACAAAGCACTGCGTGCAGAGGGCTCAATATTCCAGACAACCAGTGATACCGAGCTTATCCTGCACCTTACAGCCAGAAGCAGGAAAACAAGCTTCTATGATGCACTTGTAGAAACACTTGAGCAGCTGGAAGGAGCCTACAGTATGGTGATGCTTCATAATGACAGCTTCATCGCCGTACGCGACCCCAATGGATTCAGACCTCTCTATATAGGAGAGAAGGACGGGTTAATTGCAGTTGCAAGCGAAACCTGTGCATTGGAGACCCTGAATGTAACTGAATACAGACAGGTAGAACCCGGAGAGATGATTATCGCCGATGAATCCGGCGTCAGGAGTATTTTTCTGGGTAAAACAGCCCCGAAAAGTCAGTGCATATTCGAGCTTATCTATTTTGCACGTCCGGACTCCAAGGTTTTTGATGAATCCGTTCATGGAATGCGAAAGAAAATGGGTGCGGCATTGGCAGAATGTGATCCCGTCAAAGGCGATATCGTAATACCGGTACCGGATTCAGGAAACAACGCTGCTATCGGCTACGCTAAAGCCTCCGGAATCCCTTTCGATCACGGTCTAACAAGAAATCACTATGCAGGACGCTCATTTATCATGCCGACAACGGCCCAGCGCGAACTTGCAGTAAGGATGAAACTTCATCCGATTCGAGAAACCATTAAAGGGAAGAAAATAATCCTTATTGATGATTCACTTGTCCGCGGCACAACCAGCAAGATTCTTGTTCAGCTTCTTAAAGAAGCAGGTGCCGCTGAAGTACACCTGCGACTCTCATCACCTGAACTCAAATGGCCATGCTATTTTGGAATTGACATTCCTACGCGTGAAGAACTTATCTCAAACAGCATGACTCCCGAACAGATAGCAGAGCACATAGGTGCCGATTCGGTGATGTTCCTTCCAATCGAAAAACTTAAAGAATGCGTAGGCAGCAGCAGTGATTACTGTTATGCATGCTTCTGCGGAGAATATCCGGTTCAGATACCGGAAAATAGGAGATATTAACTTGGGTATCAAATCATATTCTGAAGCCGGTGTAGATATAGAAAAGGGCGACAGGTTTGCCGAATACATTTCCGGACTTAAGTCCAGTGCCGTATCCGGAGCAATCGGAGGCTTTGCCGGCGGAATCGAACTTGATATGAGTGGATTTAAGAATCCGGTAATGCTCTCTTCAACAGACGGAGTCGGAACCAAGCTTCTGGTTGCACAGAAACTTAAGAAATTCGATACAATTGGAATAGATCTTACAGCAATGTGCGTAAACGACCTTGCAGTTTGCGGCGCATGGCCGCTGACCTTCCTGGACTATATCGGCTGCGGAAGCCTTAACGAAGACATCATGAAAGAGGTCATCTCCGGTATTGTAAACGGCTGCGAACAGGCTGAATGTATCCTTAGCGGCGGAGAGACAGCGGAAATGCCTGACATGTATCAGGGCGACGACTTCGATCTGGCCGGCTTCTGCGTTGGACTTGTCGAAAAATCAGAAATGCTCCCAAGAACCTCTAAGGTTAAAGCCGGAGATATCATTTACGGACTGCCCTCATCCGGGATTCACTCAAACGGCCTGTCTCTAGCAAGAAAGATAATACCCGATACGGATGAGAAGCTCATGAAACTGCTTCTTGAACCGACAGTTATCTATGTTAAAGCACTCAAAACTCTGATTGGAAGCGGATACGTCGATGCGGCCGCACATATTACGGGCGGAGGCTTGACTGGAAACCTCATCAGAGTACTGCCTAAAAATGTGAAACCTGAATTCAACTACAGCTGGCCCGTTCCTGAAATATTTGAAGCAATCAGTTCCATAGGCAAGATAGAAGACGCTGAGATGCGGAAGGTTTTCAACATGGGAGTCGGTATTGCTTTCACATCAGCTCCTGAATTTGCTGACAAACTGAAAAAGACTGCTTCAGAAACCGGTATAGAGCTTATGGAAATCGGTAAAATAATAAATGGCTAATCTCGCTATTCTGGCCTCGGGAAACGGTTCCAACTTTGAGGCCATAGCAGAATCACTTGCAGACAGCAGTCATAAGACTGTCTGCATGATCTGCGACAGAAAAGATGCCGGGGTATTCAAAAGAGCCGAGAGGCTGGGAATAGAGGGAATCTACATCCCATATTACAAACGAACTAGAGAAGAAGCTGAAACAGATATAATAATGAAGCTTGAAGAGAGGAATACCGACCTAATAGCGCTTGCAGGTTTTATGAGACTTCTTACCCCGGTTCTGATAGACAGTTATCAAGGCCGTATCATCAATATTCACCCTTCACTTCTTCCAAAATATCCCGGTACACACGGTATTCTTGAGAGTTTCGAATCCGGCGACAGGGAGCTGGGCATCACAATCCACCGGGTTGACTATGGTCTTGACACTGGCCCCGTAATTGTGCAAAAGTCTTTTAATAGAAACGGAGAGGAATCATTAGATGAGATCGAGTCAAAGATCCACGAACTCGAACACCTCTTCTACCCGGCAGTTCTTCGGGAATTGCTGGATTCTGTATAAAACAAAATAACTAAAATCGGATCGATCGCACCACAGGAGGTTTTTTTTGAAAGTTCTAATTCTTGGATCAGGAGCCAGAGAACACGCAATTACCTGGAAATATTCCAATAGCAAGAGAATTTGCGGACTATTCATAGCTCCGGGAAACGCCGGTACTAATGAACTTGGAATGAATCTTCCGGATGTTGACCCGGAAAATGCGGAATCTGTAATACAGGCCTGCCGTGAAAATGATATATCACATGTATTTGTAGGACCGGAAGCCCCTCTGGCTGCCGGCATTGTAGATGAACTTGAAAAAGCAGGTATACCTGCCATTGGCCCTCATAAAGCAGCCTCAAAGCTTGAATCAAGCAAGATTTTTTCAAAGGATTTTATGAAATCCAACAAGATCCCTACTGCAGATGCAAAATCATTCAGCAACAGCGATAAATTCGAAAAGTATATCAAATCACTCAAGGGGCCTGCAGTAATCAAAAAAGACGGTCTTGCTGCCGGAAAGGGTGTTTTAGTTTCAGCAGATCATGATGAACTGATTGCCTTCGGTAAAGATGTTCTTGTAGGAGATATCCTCCTTGTAGAGGAATGCCTTGAAGGTTATGAGGTCTCAATCTTTGCCCTGACTGACGGTAAAAATTACAAACTTCTTCCTGTCTGCGCCGACTTCAAGCGTGCCGGTAATAATGATACAGGCCCCAATACAGGCGGTATGGGTGCAATATGTCCAGTACCAATCATTAACTCTTCAATGCTTAAAGATATTGAAGAAAAAATTGTTATACCAACCTTCAAGGGAATGGAAAAGGAAAAATTAAGCTATAAGGGTGTTCTTTACTTCGGTCTTATGATAACGGAAAAGGGTCCAATGCTTCTTGAATATAACGTTAGATTCGGAGATCCAGAAACTCAGGTTCTACTGCCGCTTATCGACTCTGATTTTGGAAATATTGCCGATGCCATTCTCAACGGCTGGCTTGATGAATATAATATCAGGATTTCAAACAACTCGGCACTTGGGGTTGTAGTCGCCAGCGGCGGTTATCCCGGAGATTATGAAAAAGGAAAGCAAGTGAACCCTATCCCAAGCTATCCGGAAAAGGATGCGCTCGTTTTCCATGCTTCAACAACAGAAGACGATAACGGCAAGGTTCTAACCGGTGGCGGAAGATGCTTTACCTGTGTTGGTATCAGCAGCAACATTATAAAGGCTAACGCCAGGGCATATGAGGCTGTAAAGGGTGTTTCATTTGAAGGCTCCTGGTACCGGAAAGATATCGGCAAGAAATTTTTCACAAACGATCAGTAATCAGGAGTTTAGCAATGAAAGATCTTTTATTCATTATAGGTTCAGAATCTGATAAATCACAGATTGAGCACGGAACTGCACTTGCAGCAGAAAAGGGCCTCAGCTATGATTTAGTTGTTTATTCTGCCCACAGGAACCTTCCTGAACTCACAGCATTTCTCGAAAAAGAAGAAGGAAATTACAGGGTAATTATAACTGCGGCCGGTCTATCAGCTGCACTTCCCGGAGTTGTTGCAGCGATGGTAAAAAAGCCGGTAATCGGTATCCCTCTAGTTTCAGGAGAGCTGTCAGGTATTGATGCCCTCCTTTCCATACTCCAGCTGCCCAAGGGAATTCCTTGCGCAACAATGGGAATCGGCAAACAGGGAGTACTCAACTCTGTGCATCTGGCAGAGAGAATGATTAACTGCTGATTATTATTTATATTGATATTACAGGCTGACTGCGGATTATTTCGCGTCAGCCTTTTTTACAGTAAAAAATCGAAGGTTAAGCCTGCTGCCTTCTGACCTCGTACATGATAATTCCAGCCGCCACCGAAACATTCAGCGAATCAATTTTTCCTGAGGCTGGAATACTTACAAGAGCATCACATTTATCAGCACAGAGCCGTGATATCCCCTTGCCTTCACTGCCCATAACTATAGCAACTTTGCCTTTAAAATCAGTCTTATCTATGCTCTGAGTAGCCATATCCGCGCCGTAAACCCAGAATCCATGCTCTTTAAGATAATCTATTGAACGTGAAAGATTTGTAACTACACTTACCGGAACATAATTAACCGCCCCGGCAGAAGTTTTTGCGACGGTATCTGTTTCTGAAACTGAGCGTCTGGATGGAATAACTACAAGATCGACGCTGAACTGATCGGAGCTTCTGAGAATTGCACCATAATTATGAGGATCCGTAATTCCGTCAAGAATAACAACAAGTGCATTATCTGATGCAATATGGTCAATTACATCTTCAAAAGGCTGCTCAACTCCACCATGCCTGCCGGACTTACCCTCTGAACGGCCCTTTCCAAATGAAGCAGTTTCACCGGCAGAGGTGTAAAGTTCAAGTACGACCCCTCTGTTATCTTCACCAAAACGCCTGTTCATATCAGATGGAGAAAGGTTTTCAACTCTTATCCTGCTTCCCGCATTGTGTATAATAGAATTTATTCGGCTGTTTTTTCTTGAAACATAGAGGACACCTTTGTTTTTCCCTGCCCTGAGCGCTTCCTCTATTCCATGCAGGCCTGTAATAACTCTTTCCAATCCTATTCCTCTACGAAGTCTTTCTTTACATCAACTACACCATCAAAGTCAGTATCTTTTTCATACCGCTGGATATAAATACCATCAAGAAATACCCAGATATCGACTTTTCCGTCATAGTTTGAATCTATTTCTCTTCGGGTCATTTTGCCGCCACTGTAATAGTAGAAATCATCCATTTCACCATCAGAATTAAAATCCATTTCTTCATAAATCTTCTTCTGATTTTCATCGTAGCTGACCATATAATCTACAAGTCCGTTATAGTCCCTATCGATCTTAACTGATGATATCAGTCCGGACTCGCTTTCAACCCACTTATCCGTGATACCGTCATTATTAAGGTCATCTTCCATGACCGAGGCGAAGCCGCTGAACGCCGAAAAAAGCAGCATAACTGCAGTAAGAAAAGAAATTGTTTTCATCCTACAATTATCGGCTTTTCGGCTTATTATCGTTACTTTGATTGTCTTATAAATCTGAGAGAGCTATCGGTTCCGGACTAGAATCTTCGCCCTGGACAGACGCAAACTGTTTAAGAATATCCTTTGCCTGGGAACTAAGCTTGGCAGGGGTTTGTACAATTATTTTTATATACATATCACCCTTCCTGCTTTTATTCTGAACGTATGGTATACCTTCATTCTTAAGCCTGAGCATTTTTCCTGTCTGTGTTCCTGCAGGGATTTTCAGTTTAATCCTCTTTTCTTCGAGATTTTTAACAAAAACTTCAGCGCCAAGAGCTGCCTGAGTAAATGTAATCGGGAGTGCACAGTAAACGTTGTTTGCATCCCTCTCAAAGTACTTATGAGGCTTGATCTTTATATAAACATAGAGGTCACCTGTTCTTCCGCCATTAGGAGCAGCATCACCCTGCCCCGGAATTGATATCCGTTTTCCGTTTTCGATTCCAGCCGGTATGGTAACCTTTATCTTCTGAGTCTTTCTGGAAAGACCGCTGCCGTGACATGCAGTACAGGGATTTTCGATAATATGTCCTTCACCGCCGCATGTGTGACATGGAGAAGCGATAGAAAAGAAACCGGAGTTTCGCCGAACCTGACCGGTTCCGCCGCAGGTTGGACATACTTTTCTGCCGGTTCCTGCTGCCGCACCTGAACCGCTGCAGGTCTTACAGGCAACATCCCTTGTATAACTGATTTCAACATTTGTACCGAACACAGCATCCTTGAAAGATATTTCGAGATTATACCTGAGATCTGATCCCCTGGGCACACCGCCTCCACCGCTGCGGCTTCTGCCGCCTCCGCCGAAGAAGGAATCAAAGATACCTCCCATTCCGCCGAAAATATCTTCAAAATCATGGAAAACTGTGGAGTAGTCATGACCGCCTCCGGGACTGTTAACTCCGTCAACACCGGCAAACCCGAACTGGTCATAAGCTGCCTTTTTCTTGTCATCACTCAGAACTTCATAGGCTTCGGTTGCTTCCTTGAATTTCTCCTCAGCTTCTGCATTTCCTGCATTTTTATCAGGATGAAACTGTATTGCAAGCTTTCTGTATGCCTTTTTAATTTCATCTTTACTTGAGCTCTTGTCTACTCCAAGAACCTCATAATAATCTCTCTTTGCCAAATTACTAACCCTGTACTGATGCTGATTGTTCTAGCTCATATTGCAGTAAAGCGCAAATCCCCGAAACGGGGTTTGCGCTTGATATTTGAATATATAGTTTCTGAAGTAAAATTTTTATTTGTTATCCTCATCATCTACAACTTCAAAATCTACATCATCTACACTGCCGCTCTTGGGAGCCTCTTCCTGCTCCGGCTGAGCACCTGCTTCTGCGCCCGGGGCAGCCTCACCCTGCTGGGCCTGAGCACCTGCAGCCTTATAAATCTCTTCAGCAAGTTTATGTGATGCAGTTTTAAGGGCTTCAACCTTTTCTTTCATCTGCTCAACATCACCGGATGAAAGAGCTGCTTTAAGATCTTCAAGAGATTTTTCAATATTAGCTTTATCCTCATCTGTTACCTTGTCACCGTAATCCTTCAATGATTTCTCTGTTGAATAAACGAGTGTCTCAGCTTCATTTTTGACTTCAGCTTTTTCTTTCTCTTTTCTGTCCGCTTCCGCATTCAGCTCAGCATCCTTAACCATTTTCTCAATTTCAGCCTCTGAGAGTCCTGATGAAGATTCAATTCTAATCTTCTGCTCTTTACCGGTTCCAAGATCCTTTGCAGATACGTGTACAATACCGTTAGCGTCAATATCAAAAGCAACTTCAATCTGAGGAACACCTCTTGGAGCTGATGGAATACCTACCAGGTCAAACTTGCCGAGAGTTCTGTTCTGCGCAGCCATTTCACGCTCACCCTGAAGTACATGTATTGATACTGCAGTCTGATTATCTGCGGCTGTTGAGAAAATCTGGCTCTTTCTAGTAGGAATAGTAGTATTTCTTTCAATGAGCTTTGTTGAGACTCCGCCAAGAGTTTCAATACCAAGTGAAAGCGGGGTAACATCAAGAAGAAGAACATCTTTAACATCACCGCCGAGAATACCGCCCTGAATTGCAGCACCCATTGCTACAACTTCATCAGGATTAACTCCCCTGTTAGGTTCTTTCCCGAAAATCTGTTTAACCATTTCCTGAACTGCAGGGATACGTGTAGAACCGCCTACAAGGATAACTTCATCAACTTCAGATGCTGAAAGTCCTGCATCCTTGATTGCATTGATACATGGCTGCTTTGTTCTTTCAACAAGTGATAAAGTCATCTGATCAAACTGTGCTCTGGACAGATTGTACTGAAGATGTTTGGGTCCTGATGCATCCGCTGTAATGAACGGAAGGTTGATATCTGTACTCTGTCTTGAAGAAAGCTCAATTTTAGCCTTTTCAGCAGCCTCTTTAAGTCTCTGAAGAGCCATTTTATCCTTTGAAAGGTCAATTGACTGATCTTTTTTGAAAGAATCAATCAGCCAGTCAATAACTGCCTGGTCGAAGTTATCACCTCCGAGATGTGTATCACCATTGGTTGATTTAACTTCAAAAACACCGTCACCAAGTTCAAGAATTGAAATATCAAAAGTACCGCCGCCAAGGTCGTATACAGCTATTTTTTCATCTTTGGTTTCACGTCCAAGACCATATGCAAGTGAAGCAGCAGTAGGCTCGTTAACGATTCTCTTAACCTCAAGGCCTGCAATTTTACCGGCATCCTTTGTAGCCTGTCTCTGTGCATCATTGAAATATGCAGGAACAGTGATAACAGCTTCACTTACAGTTTCACCAAGGTAGTCTTCAGCTGTTTTCTTCATCTTCTGAAGAATTGCAGCAGAAATCTCCGGCGGTGAATAATGTTTACCTCTTGAGTCAACACGAATCTCGCCGCTTGATCCCTCGACGAGATTATATGGAATCATTTTAACTTCAGAAGGAACCTCTGAATATTTTCTTCCCATAAACCGCTTAATAGAGTAAATAGTATTTTCAGGGTTTGTAACCATCTGGTTTTTCGCCGGCTGACCAACAAGTCTTTCTTCCTTATCGGTGAAAGCTACAATTGAGGGGGTTGTCCTCTGACCTTCTGAGTTCTGAATTACTACAGGCTCACCGCCTTCCATTACTGCAACACATGAATTGGTTGTTCCAAGGTCTATTCCGATTATTCTTCCCATATTATTATCTCCTTTTTAGGTGCTTTTCTTATTCAGTTTGTTTTTCAACAGGTTTACTAACCTTAACCTTAGCATGCCGTACAACACGGTCATGAAGGGTGTATCCTTTCATATAGTCTTCAAGAACAGTCTGAGTATCATAATCACCGTTCTCTTCCATCATAAGGGCCTCATGCCTTTCAGGATTAAACTCCTCACCGGCACTGTCGAAGCGTTTCAGGCCCCAGTTCGATTCGAGCATTCCGACCATCTGTTTTTCAATGATTTCAATACCGCTGTACAGTTTTTCAAAATCTTCAGATTCTTTCCCGGACTGCAAAGCCCTTTCAAAATCATCAATAACCGAGATGAGATCCATCAGCAGCTGTGAATTGGCATAACGAATCGAATCTTCCTTATCACGGATCATTCTTTTGCGAAAATTATCAAAATCAGCCTGCTTTCGCAGATACTGGTCTTTTAACTCCGCAAGGTCGGCATCCAGCTTCTCATTAGCCGCTTTCAGCTCTTCTAATTCCTTATCATGCTTCTTTTTTGATTTAGAAGCGCTTTTCTTATCATCACCAGACTTTACTTCTTCTGATGCTGATTCCGGTCCCTCTGTACCGGCCGTAGTCACATCCGCATCGGCTGCAGTAGTTTCTTCCTTTACCTCTTTCTCAGCCTCTGCCTGTTCACTCTTTTCCGCCATATATATCCTCTAACCGTACATATAGAGAACCCCTGTCAGTTTCTGATAGAGATTCTCATTAAATTAGCAAATCCTTGTCTATAAAATAATAATACCGAATGTAGGCGTCAACTATTTTTTGGGCTGAAGTTCAAGAATGAGTTCAACTTCTCCCCTGGCAAGCTTGGTAGAACGTGCAATCTGCTCTACAGTCCAGCCCTGATGCGCAAGTTTTATAACTACATCCCTGATTTCCATGGGAGGAGCCCCTCCTCCGCGTGTTTTTGAAGCAGAATCTTTCACAAGAGTGCCCAGAAGCCTTACCTGGTCCTGAGCCTGCTTGTTTACATCCTCAAGCCTGGTCTCGATTCCGGCAAGCCATTCTCTAGCCTTCTGCATGCGGTCCATTCTGTCTTCAAGATCGGAAATAACAGTATCTATACCTTCAATCTGCTCTATGGCAGTATCAATCTGCTTCTTGTTCTTTGAAAGAAAATCAATCCGTCGGGTAAGTTCATCCAGTCTTGACGACATAGGCGAACTCTTTTCCTGAATAACACTTATAAGATGGTCCAGCTCATTAAGCTGCTTGAAACTTCTGTCAACACCGTCGATAGTTGAATCAACGATAGATTCCTTCTTTTTAAGCCGCTCATAACGGCCCTCAACTTCTGACTGCAGACCGTCAAGATCCTTCAGTTTAGCCTGAATAAGCTGAAGCGAATCATCGGCAGTAGTAACCTGTGCAAGTTTTGAGTCAACCGACTGACTAATTGAAAGGAGTTTTGTAAAATCTTCATCCAGTTCCTCAATTTTACGCTTATCAGCAGCAAATTTGGCCATTTTAGCCGAAATATCATCAGCCTGCTTTTTAATAAGTGCAAATTTCTTCTCAGCTTCCCTTATTTCCTGAGCCTGGTTTGTTACACGGAGGATTTCATCCTTCAGAGCATCAATGCCGCCTTCCAGCGATTCCTTCATCGAATCAGCACGCTCAAATATTTTTGTCTGCGCAATAAAGCTTTTCTGCTGTTTATCAATTTCGGCCACAGTGAAGGACAGTTCTCTTGTCTGCTCATCTATCTTTTCATACATCCGCTTGGTAGCAAGGGTAAAATTCTCACTTATTTCAGAAGATCTTTCCTCAAAAGTTCTCATCTGCTGTTCAAGCTCATTCTGGAAATCACGGCTGCGTTTCTGAATGTCCGCTGAAACATTATCAAACTCATCTCTTTGAGTCGAAAGAGCCTCTCGGATTTCAGAGATCCGCTCAGATGATTCAGAACGCATACCGGCATACTGCTCGAGAATACCATTCTCTATATCCTGAATCTGCCGCAGCAGTCTTGACTGCCACAACTCAAGTTCTGCCTTCCGGGCTTCAACAGACTCACTGAGTTTTTCAGTCTCTGCAGCCATTGCTGCTTCAACTCCGCTCAGGCTTTCTTCTGCCTCCCGTCTTACACGGTTCATGCCTTCATTAAGTGAGTCGCGAACCTTGTCCATCTCGGCCGCAATAAGGGCTTCAGAGTCTCGTCGGCCGCTTTCCATCTGATTCTGGATGTCAGCTTTTGAGCGCTCAACAAGCTCGTCCACAGATCCCATCTTTGCACTGATAGTATCAGCGTATTCTGAAAGCTGATGCTCATAGCCCCGGAACCGCTCAGCAGTACTCTCACGAAGACCGGCTACTCCTGCAGCAAGCTCTTCGATATACTCAGCTTCCATGGATGAGCGTGCCTCAGAATGTTCCTGTGCCAGAGTTTTGAGTTTTTCGTTGATAGACTCCTGCCATTCGGTAAACTGAGTGGTCATCTGGCTGCTTCGCTGACGGAGATCATCAAAAAAGCCGTCTTCAAATTCACGCAGACCGGCGGAAACATTGTCGTAGGCACGGGTCTTAAGCTCGTTTATTTCCTGTTCAAGTGCATTTATTACTTCTCTGGTCTGAGCAACCTGATCCTTAATTTCACGCTCGCTGCCGCTCCAGAAAGACTCCATCTGCTGCTGTATGCCGGTAAAGTTCTCATTTACCGCATCCACAGATTTATCAACCATCAGCTTGAGGTTCTGTTCAAGTGTATCGATATCAGATGTTACATCCTCTATCCTGGAAAGTTTATAAGCAAGAGATTCCTCAAAATCAGTAAGCTGCTTTTCCTTTTCTCCTACGAGAGAGATAAGTTCATCCATTCTGCCGTTGAATTTACGATTCAATTCTGCACTGCTGTCATCAACTGATGCGAGAAAACCGGTTCTGACCTCTTCCAGCCTGCTATCAAGCGACTGCCTGTAGGAAGCTGCTGTATTTTCAATCCCCTGAGCCATTTTCTCATAGCGGGAATTGACTTCATCAGACATATCCTGATCTTTGGCAAGAAGCTCCTGGATCTGAGCTTCAATAGCAGTTTTAAATGAATTAAACTGCTGTGACGCCGCCTCTGCACTATCATCAAATTCTTTCTTAAGTTTAGCCTTCCATACTGCAATCTGAGACTGCCCTTCTCCGAATGAAGACTCAATATGATTCTTATATACAACAGTTTCTTTTTTAATAGACTCAAGAGAGGCAGTAATATCCTTTCTTGCATCATTGGCCTTTGAATCGATGTAGGATTTAAGACTGATAAATACATCATCCTCGAGCTTCTTGGCCTTCTCCGCAGCGTCCTTGAGGTTTTTCTGGTACTCTTCTTCAAGAGAATTAACATTATCCTTAAAATCAACAAGTTTATTATTCAGCAGTTCCCCAATCTGGTCGATATGAGTTCTGAATTTCTGCTCTGAAGCTTCCAGCTGATGATTGATATCACTTTTCTTTTTATCTGCCGATTCAATATACCCTTCAAGAGCAGAAGAAAAATCATGCATGATGGTCTTAGCCTGTTCATCGGTGTCGGATAGCACTTTGTCAAGCTTCATATTAACCTGACTCATCACCTCGTCGGCGGCATTATCCCTGCGGTTTTCAAGATCAGTCATATAAGAGCTGAACTCATCAACACGGTCCGAGCTGCGTTCAACATTATCCATTATTGCTGAAATCTGACGTTCAACTCCTGACATTACTTCAATGCGGAGCTGCTCAAGAGATTTTTCATTTTCCACAGCGAATTTACTGTTTAGTTCCGGAATATTTTTTTCAAGCTGACTGACCCTGATCTGGGCATCTTTCAGCCTTTTTCCAACCTTATCAACAAATTCAGATTCCTGATGAAGCCGCTGCAGGTTTTCATCAACCTTTCCGGTCATTCCGATCAGCTGGTTAAGAACCTTGTCGTATTCATTAATTCTGTTGTTTATTTCGTCGATTGTACGGGCTTTATCACTGAAACCGTCTTCAACAGCAGTGATCCGCTTCAGCACTTCCTTTCCAGCCTTCTGATGAACATCTATCTCTATTGCAAGGTTTTTCATATCCTGAGTCTTTGAATCCACAAAGGAATCGAGATCTGAAGTTACCTTTTCAGCATATCTTCTTATCTTGTCAAGAGATCTGTTATTTCTGTCGAATTGCCTGTAAAGCGCAAGTATAGTCAATACTATAAGTATTGTGATTATGTTACCGATTGAGAATAACATAGCCCCCCCAAATTCCCAGTTTTTTGCTATATTTCTCTGTTTTACATCTTCTACCAGTTTAGCATACTTGTCAACGTTTTTCCAGCCGGCACAGGTATTGATATAGTTCGCTGTATCTCCCGAAAGTTATATCAGCAATAGAATTATCTTTCTTTTTTAAACTGAAATGCGCTGTCTTCATCCCTACAGCTGCCGCACCTTCAACATCCTTGCTGTATGAGTTTCCGACATAAAGGATTTCTTCCGGTTTCACACCCAACCTCTCGGAGAGAAGAAGAAAGGATTCGGGATGAGGTTTCAGGTAGCCGGTTTCCTCAGATGTAAATTCACAGTCCCAGTAACCGTCAAGTCCAAGATATTTGAGCTTATTCTGAACCGGAAAATCAGAAAGGGCTCCAAGACCAAGGCCAAGCTCCTTTATTTTTTCAAGAGTCTGTCTAACACCCTTAACAGGTCTTATACATTTAAAGGTATCTTCCCAGTCCCTGTAGAGACGCTTTTCAACCATAGCTTCAACACGGGCCTCCGGAATCCCCATAGATGCCGAAATAAGGGAGGTTTGAACCTTCCGGAAATCATCAATCGGTCTGATATTCCTGATTTCTTTTCGGGCCTTACTGAAGTGAGAGACAAGTACGGGGTGCTTGATAAATGACGGGGTACTGCATATATACATCATCATATTTCGATACAGAGTACCGTCTATGTCGAATCCGACTGCTTTAATTTCCATGGGGCTTATTCTACTTGGTTTCTATAACATATGTAAGAGTAGCTCGAACTTTTTCTTCAGAGGATTGTCCCCTTGCCGGCTCAAACTGCCATTTTCGTAAAGCCGCCTGCACAGCAGAATCCAATCTTGAGTTGCCTGAGGGCTGAAGTATCTGAAAACTGCTTGTATATCCTTCTCCATCAACAAGGAATGTGATTCGGAGGGTATACTTAGGGATACCTGCAGTTTTAATATCCTCGGGGATTTCCGGCTGAGCCCTTGGTTCTATAACCTTCCGCTGTATTGATGGATCATCAAAAACAATAAGTGCCGGACCATCATTTATCAGTGCCGATGAACTGCCGGCAGCACCGGTCGAACTGGATGCAGATTCAGAATTGGAGGATGAATTCGTATTCTGACTATTCAGTCTTTCATCAAGATTTGCAAGAACCTCTGAACCAAGGACAGATGTATCTGAAGGCTGCTCTTCTACCGGTTGAGGAGCTGTCTGTGCTTCAACAGGTATATCAGAATACTCTACATAGCTCCCCTCTCCTCCGGCTGCTGCGGTACTACTGTCTGCCCTTGTTGCAGGAACCGAGTCGGAACCGCTGCCCCAAATTCTGCTTAAATCCACATTCCCTGAAGTGCTTGTACGCGACTGTATTGATGAAATAACATCATCATCAGCACTTGAGGCTGTATAGGTCCTTGACTCAGTCGTACTCCTGGCCGGGGATGTTTTCTGGACGGGAACAGGCTTCGGCGCAGGAGTTACAGTCTTTTCAGAGGGAAGAGCCTCTGCCTGATTTACCTGTTCTGCCTCGGAAGGACTCTGCTGAGGGGCCGTCTGCTCAAGATTTTTCTGTTCGGGCTCTGCAGGCTTATCCTTGACCGGAAGCGGCTCAAGGCTGACCTCGAGCGGACCGAATTCTCTGGGGGGAGTAAAATCAAGGGTATTCATACCGATGAGTATAAATGCTGCAGTATGAATAAGCAGAGCAGCACTTACGCTTGTAAGCATCCGTTTATTTTCAACTGTCATTACTGCGATTCCTGCGGTGTCCTCATCTTAAGATTAATTCCGTTAAAACCGTACATTCTTAGCGAATCAAGAACATTTACAAGCAGTTCATAAGATACGGTTTCATCCCCCTCTATTACAACTGCACTAAGTTCACTCTTCTGCTCTTCAGTAACTTCAGATAAGGCTGTTCTCAATCCTGTCAGATTATAAACATCCTTGTTGAGGTATATTTCATTTTCTGAAACGACAGAAACTACCATTCTGGTCATGGTAACCGACTCGGCAGTTGATGACTCAGGCAGATTAATTGAGATTCCGGGCGTCTGCAGAAACGTGCTTGAAACCATAAAAAAGATTACAAGCTGAAATACCACATCAATCATAGGCACAAGATCAGCCTTGACTGAGGGACTCAGACGTCTTCTAAAATGCATTATCTTTTCCTTTCAGCAGAAGTACCAGTTCATTTACACTGTTTTCCATCCTGAGAATAATGTTATTGACCCGGTTAACCAGATGGTTGTAAAAAACCGTTGCAGGAATTGATACAATGAGGCCTGCTGCCGTTGTAAACAGTGCCTCGGAAATTCCAGAAGCGAGCATAGAAAAATCTCCAAGGGCTCCGACAGAACCGAGAAGTCCGAAAGCCTTGATATTTCCGGTAACTGTTCCCAGAAGCCCCAGCAGCGGCGCAATATGAGCTATGGTTCCGAGGGCAGAGAGATACTTCTCCAGCCTGGGAACTTCCATATTGGCAGCACCCATAATCGACTCTTTAATCTCTGACTGAGAATAATGCCTGTGTTCGATACCGACCTTCATCAGGTTTGCAACCGGGGAAGGATCGCTTTCACAAATCGCTATAGCTTCATAGAAGTGATTCTGTTCAAGTGCCCCCCTGAGGTTTGCTATAACCTTTTCTTCATCACTTTTAATCCTCCTGAAAAACAGAAGTCTTTCTATTATAATAACAGCGGCAATTACGGAAAGGATCAGAATAACAATCATTACCGGACCGCCCTTTTCAATCAGAACAAACATATTTCCTCCAGAAATTATAGTGAAATTTTTAATTTAATCAGTGCCGAAGCACCCTTTGCCTCAAATGTATTCCAGGAAAGTCTAGTGCTGTCAAAGAGATTTCCCGCGATATCATCAAAACCTGCAGACAGGAGAACGCCTTCAGTAAGCCTTAGATATCCTTCAAGAGACAGCTTCGGCATCCAGTTTGTTTCATACCAGCTTTGCGATTCATCATATATTGAAACTCCTGCCGAGAATGACAGTCCCTTATCGGAATTGTCATCTTCAAGATCAACCCCCGCGGTTATCATATGTCTTGGTCTGTAGGGGTCAATATCATTTAAAAGCTGTGCAGCCCAGGTGGATTCAAAAAGAAGATTATCAGACATCCTCCAGTTAATCTCCAGATCAAGATTAAGCAATGTAAGATCGGCGGTTGTAATTGAATTAAACCCGCCTATACTGCTGGTTCCGGGATACGGAGCATTATTAAGCATCTCAAAACCGGCAGAAGCGCCCGCAGTCAGATTCTCGGTCAATTTCCAGCGTAAGCCGGCATCGGCAAACCAGCCGGTTGTAATGGGCAGTTCCCCGATCATGGTGTCACTCAGCGGCCCTGAAGCGAAAGGATATTCCGTGCTGAACTCTGCGTAATTAAGAGTCTCAGCCCTGTACCCGCCTCCTGCACTGTACTCAAGAAAATCACCGCCAAGCCCGTCAACACTTAGATAAAAAGGCCAGTAAGAGTCGGTAAAATCGTGAAGCAGATAATCAACGCCGCCTTTTATACTTATGACATCACCGAAATCAGAACCGAAATCCAGAGTAACGCTGAAATCCTGAACAACCGGAAGAGCCGCGCCCGATAACATACCGGACTCTGAAGTTCCGGTAATATTATACTCCAGCCCTAGCTCGGACCATATTGAATTATTTCCGACCCTGAGCCCTGCTGCAGGATCAATAAGATACACTCCGTAATTAAGCGGATCGGTTCCATTTAGAAAAAGACCGGCATAAGAACTATCCAGACGTCCTTCCAGTCTGAACCAGTCAATAATTCTATATTCCGCCGTACTGCTGAGTTCCGGAATACGCTGAGTCATAGAGTAATAATCTGCATTCCCCTGCAGCCCGGTCTCAGTTTCCGTATACTGGAAATATCCATACAGATCAGTTTTACCTTCGGCATATTCAATTTCCGCCTCAATAAGTTCCTGACGGTAGGAATATCCCTGTCCGGGAGAATGACCCCAGGTGCCGTCATAACCGTCATGAAAATATCGAAGCATGAAATTAGGCTGATCTCCTATTTTATAAAGAGTGATATCTCCTGTAACATCCAGAGCAGAACCAAAACCAATCATTCCCTCACTGAAAAATGAAACAGGTTCAGAATCGGCAGGCTTGACGCCTGAAAAAGAATCCGGAGAACCTGTTACAGCAAATGCTTCATACGGAAGTTCAATATCATCAAGCTGCGGTAGAGGCGTATCAAGTGATGAATAGTAAACTTCATCTTCATCCGGAATAACCGCATTTATATTCTCTACACTGAGATCTTCTATTTCAAGATACATGGGTGGAAGAATAATATCTGTACTCTCAGGTTCAGCAGGGCCTGACTGAAAATCACTTTCCCGCTCCTGGGAATAAACTGAACCGGCAATAAAGAATATAATTAAACATAAATTCAGTAATCTGTTGTTCATCCTAGTTGCCTCCAAGAAGCTTGTCAGCTTCATCAGCCCATTCCGATTCTTCGTAATGAAGCTTAAGCTGCCTTACAAGCGCCTGAGCGTCGCTCCGGCTTCCGGCAAGAAGAGCAGCTTCCGCCGCCCTGTACAGAGATCGGGCAGAGAAGTCAAGATCCTCCGGATTTGTGCCGGCAGCCTCAGTGAAGGCTGCAGCAGCCTCGGCAGGCCTGTTCTGTCTGAAGTAATAATCACCAAGGTAGTAATTAGCCAGGGCTGCGGAAACGGGATCTTCAGCCTTCATTTCTTTCACCTGATTCAGCATCGAAATAACAGGTTTCATATCACCGCCGCCCCTGGAAATATGAAGCGCGGCAAGCTCTATCATCGCTTCACGGCCCTCGGCAGTATCCGCACCGCCTTCACGTGTGATTATAACATTAAGTTCAGCCTCTCTATCTGAAAGACCGTCCAGCAGAAACCTGATCTTCTCAGACATAGCTGAAGATTCCGAAGCTCTGTCGGTACCCGGGTATTCAAGCCTGCATCTTTCATACATATCAAGAGCAGAAGAATAATCACCTGAACTGGTAAAGACTTCAGCTGTTTTCATCATTGCTGAAGATCGGAAGCCCGATTCAGTATAATCATTTATCAGCTTTTCCCAGAGTAGAACAGCACCAAAAGATTCATCATTTTTCATGGATGACATGCCTCCCCAATAAAGAGCAGCATCCATCATTCTGCTTTCAGGATAGCTTCTTCGAAAATCATAGAATGCATCAACAGCCTTTTTAAAGCTGCCCGCGGCATAATAAATCTCGCCCCTGCGGTACATTCCCTCTTCCGCAAGCTGTCCGCCGTATTTCTGATACAGGGTCAGATAGTCTTTTGCCGCCTGTTCGGTGTCATTCCCTATCGCTGCCAGCGCAGCCTTCTCAAATAAAGCATCGTCGGCAAGCATACCCGCGCCATCAGAGTTCGCTATCTCTGCAAAAATAGTGCTTGCTTCACGGTAGCGCCCAAGTGAGGCAAGATTCTTAGCGTACATAAAGCGGCCTTTTGTACTATCGCCGCTTAAAGTAGTATAGCGGAGAAAAAAACCAGAGGAGGCATCATAATCTCCCATCAAATATGAACTCCAGCCGGCGATGTAGGCTGCATCAGCGGCAGAATCCGAATCAGGATAATCTCTTGTCAGCTCATCGAAAGCTTTAACAGCCTCAGGATAACGTGCAAGGCGGTACAGAGCCCACCCGCGGTAATACTCTGAATAAGTATAAATCTCAGGAACACCTGCAGACTCTGAATTCACAGGGCTGATCAACGCCAATTCATTAAGAGCCCTCTGATAATCACCTTCAGCCGTAGCGGCAAGACCGCTTAGATATGATGAAAGCACATAGACATATTCGTTTCCGCTTCTGACACTGTCATTCCATTTAAGTTCAACGGCTTCGTTGAGAAGTGTATTATAGTCTTTCATCTGAAACCTTATTCTCAAAAGATCAAGCCTTGCAGAAAGTTCATCGGGACGCAGATCTATATAACGCTGAAGAGTTTCTGCAGCTCTGCTGTATTTACCAGTTTTCTTCAGAAGTGTGGAGTCAAGACGCAGCAGCGCTGCAGTCCGTTCTCCCTTCTCATCAGCAGAATAAGCCCTGGAGACATACTCTGACGCATTTTCAATCCGGTTTGTCTTGTAGCAGATAAAGGCTTTCAGATATGCAGCATCAGAAAAAAGTGCAGATTCAGAATAGTCGCGGAAAAATTCATCAAGAAGACTTTCAGCTCTGCCCCATTCTTCTTCAGAGGTATAAAGCCCGGCCAGCCTGACAAGAATCTCCATTCTATGCGAATCAGAAGATGTTAAAAAGATTTCAAGAATTTCAATTGCTCGATCCGTATTTGCGGCGTCTTCAAGAATCCGGGACAGGTATAATGGGACAAGGCCGTTAAGAGCTGAAGGATCTGAAGTATCCCATGCTTTCAGCAGGTAGGTCTGGGCTGTTTTTATATCTCCGGCATTATAGGACGCAATTCCTATTCTCATTCTGAAATCCTGAAGAATAAGAGGCTTATCATTAAGAGTCTTTTCAGCCTCATTTAGAAGACTTACAAGTTCATCGTTTCTGCCCGCTTTCCGGTAGATTGTAAAAAGACGCTGCCACGCAGGTTCTGCACCCTCAACACCAATAAGCTCGGTATACAGTCTCTGGGCATTATCCATATCTCCAAGCATGTAATAGGATTCGGCACGATAAAGCCTCAGACGTCCCTGCCATTGTGAATCAAAATTATCAGGAGATGTCTCATCAAAAAAATCAATAATAGTCTGATACTTACTCTGCTTCAGATAAAGACTGCAAAGCAAAGCAGATATATAACCGTCATCGTTAAAGTCCTCCCGCTGCAAAAGCAGTTCAAGAGAAAAGGCGGCATCAGCTGTATTACCCATATTATCATAACACATAGCACGGTAAAGATAGGCATCTGATATCAGCCGGTCATCGCCGCTTTTTATATAATCATCAAAAAAGACTACTGCCTTTGAAAAGTCCTGCTGCTCCAGATACACTCTGGCCTGCCAGAAGGGAACAAGTTCAATATAGGATGTCGAGCGGTAACGGCTGCTGACTTTTTCAAACAGACTAAGGGCCTCATTACCCTTCCCTGTCTGATACAGGCAGATAGCCTTTCTGAACTGAGCATCAGCAACATAGGTTGAGATGGGATAGTCATCAATCAACCGCTGGTATAGATTAAGAGCAGCTGTATAATTTGCGCTCCGGAATCGGCCTTCTGCTTCCAGATAAAGTTCGCGGGCATCCGCAGAGACATGAAGCAGAGGAATTATAAAAATCAATAAAGATAAGAATATCCTTTTCATATCCTTGATAGGATATACCTTTGCATTCCAATTTTCAAGATTTTTCGATTTTTTCCGTTAACGCCTGAAAAGGTTGCGATCCCCCAGACCTTCCTCATTAACGAGCTGAGGCAGTCTCACAACAGAAGGGACTTCAATTCTTACAAGGTGAACATAAGCACCGGGATACCTTTTTTCAAGACTTTCGGTATTGCTCTCAAAATTACGTTCTAAAATAACATCATCAAAATCATCTCTGTTTCTGATGGATGGCAGAAGAACTGCGGTATGTACATGCTGTCTCAGTACCGGACCTTCTCCCCAGGGAATATTAACTGATGCAAGATATAGGGCTGAAGGTTCAGTAACTGCAAGGTAGTACATTATTGTTTTAAGTTCCCCAATCGGAAATCCTACATCTTCAACATAATCAGCCCAGGGGACACTGGTCACATCAGCTGATTCATATCCGGACTCCTCATGCTTCCATACCGATCGGATTTCTGTTGCTATATTCCTTGTCCAGTCCAGACCGAAATATGGATCACGTTCGTTCTCATATCTCGCAGACCATCTATTTCCGCGAAGATCAAGAAACTTTTCTTTCAGCTCTCGAATCCCCATATATTTTCCTGTAAGTCCCGCATAAATACTGTCTGCAACCCACTTTACAAAACCCGAACAGTTAAAGCCCGGAGTTTCCATGATCTCCAGATTTTCAATAAAACGGAATTCACCATCCGCATCTAAAGCACCGTCATCTTCATCACTGAGCTTTGGAAGTTCCCTGCGGATTTCATCAAGCAGAATCATCTTACTGTCCGAGGAGATTGAGTATCTATCTGGAAAGATAAGATCCCAGTCAATAATCCCGGCAGTAGACTTAATAATATCAGCAAATGGAAGTACTAAAACATCGGAAAAACTGTATGGAAGGTTGATTCCTGAATAAATCAGTTTACCGTAAATATTAAGCTCAAGCACAGCGCGATCATTATCAGGGTAAATCCGGACAAAACATTCACTGTCGTTTTTCAGAAAGACCTTAATCTGACTAAACTTTCCGTCATCCAGGTTACGTCTTATTATATAAGTCCCGCTGCTGTATACAGGATAACAATAATCCTTCTCATTGATAAAAAGCATATAGAAACTGTCATTCTGGGTTTTAACATCATACTTAACCCTTGAACGTCCGGACTGCTGCGGATAGTTTTTTTCCCGGGAATTAAGCACATCACCGGTAGGTGCTGTAATTATTTCACGAAGCTGCATACGAATTTCATAATTTTCAGGAAAGCCGTAATCTTTATCTTCAGGCCATGCGAATATTGATACCGATGGAATTAAAATAAAAAAAGTAATTAGTGCTGTACTAAGGATGATTTTTCTCACAGATTTATTATCGTCAGGATTCGGATGATTTTTCAACTTTTAGTGAAAGACTTACAAGTGACTGTCTCATGGAATTAATTGCAGCCCGCAGATCGGCATTACCGGACGAAACATCCTTCCAGATACGGTTTCGGGCGCCCTCTATAGTATACTTTTCCTCGTAAAGAAGGTGCCTTATCCGATAGAGAGTGTTCAGATCATTGGAAGTATATTTCCTCTGACCGTTAAAATCTTTTCTCGGGGAGAGCAGGGAAAATTCCTGCTCCCAGTATCTGAGCACATGCGGTTTAACATTAAGCAGCCGGCAGACTTCCCCGATTGAATACGATTCCATGCACTTAAGGTCCTACTCCCTGAAATCTAGGGTCAGAGGTATTAAATTAAGTCCAAAATCCTGCCTTATCATTCTCATAAGATATCTGGCATAGAATTCCGGAAAATTCTTATTTCTGTTTACAAAGGCAATAAAGTGATGCGGATTTGCACTGACCTGGGTAATGTATTTAATCTTGAACCGGCCGGTCTTGGTTCTTGGAGGCTCATTTTCCTCAACCCAGTCTTTAAGATGAGCATTCAGTGCCGATGTTTCAACTCTGCGGTTAAGCTGCCACCAGACTTTAAGCACATTATCCAGAAGAACGTTAACTCCTTCCGATTTTAATGCAGACAGTGGAACTATCGGAGCAAAGGATAGCACCGGGAAAAGGAACCTAACCCTGTCAGCAACCGCCTCAAAGGCATTGGGGACGTCTTTCATTAGATCCCACTTATTAAGAACAAGAATGATACCCTTACCCTTGCGAACAGCCAGACCTGCAATCTTTTTATCCTGATCAGTCAGGCCTTCTTCAGCATCCATCATCAATAGAATTATATCTGATAAATCAATGCTTTTGATTGCACGGTTAACGGAATAATATTCAACGTCTTCAGTAACCTTCTTCTTTCTTCTGATGCCGGCTGTATCAAGTATTCTGAACCTATTATCTTTATAGACGAACTGACCTTCGACAATATCTCTTGTGGTACCTGGAATGTCGGAAACTATTGAATGTTTCTTGCCTGTAAGGCTGTTGATAAGGGTTGATTTTCCGGTATTCGGTTTTCCAAGAATTGAAATCCGAATATCCGCATCTTCTTCGATAAACTCGGAACTGCCTGCAATTCCCTTTACACGGGCTTCGGCCACTTCGAGCAGGTCTCCAATACCAATTCCGTGAGTAGCGGAGATTGGATAGATATTTTCAAAACCATATGAATAAAAATTCCATATTTCATTCATTTTCTCGGGGCCGTCAACCTTGTTGACAACAAGAAGAATTTTTTCAGTATATGGACGCAGTGCTTCAATCAGGATCTCATCCTCCGGCGTTGTTTCCTTTATATCGAGAACCAGAAGAACAAGATCTGCCGCATCAATTACTTCAAGAGCTCTTGAAACAACAAGATCATCGAGAGCCTCCTGATCGAGTTTATACCCGCCGGTATCTGTAAGTCTTATTTTAGTGTCGCCGATTACACAAATTTCTTCAACAGGATCACGTGTAACACCCGGAACCGGATCTGTTATAGCCTTCCTCTTTCCGATAATTCTATTAAATAAAGTTGATTTGCCTACATTCGGCCTGCCGGCAATAGCTACCAGCGGTATATTATTGCTGTTTAAGGAATTTAAACCTGTCATCCATCCACCCTCTTACAAATCTGTCAATTTCCCTGTAGGATTTCATTTCAAAAATGGTTCCTACAAGCTCTTCCGCCTGGGACATTGATACAGTACGGATTATGCTTTTAATTTCGGGAATACTGAATGAACTCATACTGAAAACATCCAGACCTAACCCCAGAAGAATGACAGCAGCATAGGGATCTCCTGCCATTTCTCCGCACATTGCAACAGGGATGCTCTGTGAATGAGCACCTTCAATAATCATCCTCAGCAGTCTGAGCACGCCGGGATGAAACGGTTCGTACAGATACGCAATCTTTTCATTCCCCCTGTCAACTGCGATAGTATACTGCAGAAGGTCATTTGTTCCAATAGAGAAGAATTGTACTTTTCGTGCAAGAATATCAGCAGTAAGCGCGGCTGACGGGACTTCTATCATTATACCAAGCTGAATATCTTTATTGTATTTAATTTTATCTGCTGAGCATTCGGCCTGAACTTCGGAAAAAAATTCAAGCACCCGGTCAAGCTCTTCAGCACCTGAAATCATCGGAAACATTATCCTTAGATTCCCATGTACAGAAGCACGCAGAAGAGCCCTCAGCTGAGTCCGGAATATATCCTTTCTGGACATACAGAATCGTATAGATCTCCAGCCGAGAATTGGATTGGCCTCATCCGAGGTAGAAATTCCAGGAAGAAGCTTATCTCCGCCAAGATCGATTGTACGGATAGTTACCGGTAAATTTCCCATGGAAGTCAGGACACGTTTATAAGCCTGATACTGTTCATCCTCGGATGGTATAATTCCCGGCTGCATAAAGAAAAACTCTGAACGGTACAGGCCGATACCATCTGCACCGTGAGCCTTTACAGACTCAGTTTCCTCAGGTATTTCGATGTTGGCAGTCAGCATTATCCGTTTTCCATCCTTAGTTTCAGCTGGAAGCCGGTTTAGGTTGAGCAGTTCAACTTCCTTGCGCTGCCATTGCTGAAGTTTCATTCTGTAAAGCTTCAGCATGTCATCATCAGGTCTGACAATAACATCACCGGTGGTTCCGTCCAGTATAATCTGCTCTCCGTTTCTGACTTCAGCTGTAATATTTGAAAGACCAAGAACTGCAGGAATTTCAAAGGCTCTTGACAGAATAGCAGTATGCGATGTTTTACCGCCTGTATCAGTAGCAATACCCCTAACCATTCTTTTATTCATGGAAAGAGTGTCTGAAGGAAGGAGTTCATGAGCGACAACAATTACTTCTTCATTAAGATTTTTAAGATTAATTCTTTCCTTATAGAGCAGATTGTCGAGAATTCTCTTTGCTACATCCCGAATATCAAAAGTACGCTCTCTGAGGTATTCATCCGAAGAACTTTTTAAAATTTCTATATAATCCTTAAATGTTTCATACAATGCCCATTCAGCATTGTGGAGCTTATCATTAATTTTTTTCTTTATCTGTCCGGTTAGCTCTGGATCCTCTAACATCAGGATATGTGCATCTATAAACTGGATTTCACTGGTGGCGGTGCCGGAATCGACTTCACTTTTTAATTGAAGAAGATCTGACTTAGTTCTAGCAACAGCATCCAAATAGCGTTTTTCTTCAGTTGCAATATCTTTTTTGCTGATGGTATATTCAGGAACCCTTAAGTTTTCATCAAGGTAGAAAAAAACTCTTCCGATTACAATTCCTTGTGATGCGGGAATACCCTTCAAAATTTTCATTATAAAATAAATATAAATCATTTTGATCGCCCCGTCAAACAACATACTTAAATTAATCATAAAGTGAATTCACTTATAAAGCCCAATCACATGCCGATAATCAGCATAGTATGGCTCGAACTAATAAAAATAAATCATCAATCGGCTGTCTTTTCTGGATAGCTTTAATTCTTCTCATTCTGGTCATTTTCCTTTTCAACAGGGCAACAATCCAAAATGTTCTTGAAGATACTGACTTCATTGACTTCATCAAGCAGGAAAAAGGTGAACCGGAAGTCACAATAAATAAAACGCAGGAATCTGAATCAACCACCCCCACCCCGGAAGTGGTTAAGACCGTTCCTGAAACTGAAATCTCAGACACTAAGCCTGAAAATTTACCGGAAAAGACCGTAGAAATTGAAATCAGTGAACCTGAAACAATTCCTGAAATCACAGCACCGCAAACACAGGCTCCTGAAATACCAAAGAAAATTAGACGTTCTAATCTGTATTTTATTGAAATAGCCGATGACGGCGGTATTCAGATGAAAAAAATTGTCAGGCCCGTATATTACATAGATTCGCCCCTTACCGAAACTATCAAAACACTTCTTCAGGGCTTATCCACTTCAGAGCTCAATATGGGCCTTATATCCCTTATCCCTGAACAGACACAGCTGCTTTCTATCAGCATTAGTAATGGAACTGCATTCCTTAATTTTTCTGAGAGTTTCCGCTTCAATGCTTTTGGAGTTGAAGGCTATAATGCACAGCTGAAACAGATAGTTTTCACAACTACTGAATTTTCAAATGTTGATTCTGTACAGTTTCTGATTGAAGGAAAGAAAGCAGACTACATGGGTCCTGAAGGGGTATATATAGGTGCTCCTCTGAACAGAGATGATTTTGAATAATTAGAATTATTTAAATAGTTTTTCAATCATATGAAAAAGACCGGAGTCATAAGCTGATTTTGATTCCGGCTTTTTTTTACCCAGCCGGAATAGAAATTCTGTATTTCCTTTAGTCCCCCTGACTGGGGATTCAAGCATTTCTGAAATATAAACTTTCTCTGCTGTCAAAACTTCGGCGGTTTCAATGATTATTTCTTTCAGGACTTTTCTGTCTGTAATTATACCGTTGAAATCAATACTACCTTTATATTCAAATTGCGGTTTAATAAGTGCAATGAGTAAATCTTCACGAGTATTTGAAAGAATATGCCCTGCTGCGCCGGAAATAGATCTGAAAGATAAATCTGCAACAGCAAAATCTGCAGCGGGCGAAAGATTTTCAACAGACATGATATTGGTTTTTTCCATAACCACGACCCGTTTATCCTGTCTAAGGGTGTATGCAAGCTGATTGTAACCAACATCAACAGCATAAACAAGCGAAGCCCCATGCTGAAGCAGACAATCAGTAAATCCGCCGGTTGAAGAGCCTGCATCCAGAACAGTCTTTTCCCCCACAGCAATACCCCATTTCGTTAAGGCAAAATCCAGCTTTTCACCAGCCCTGGACACCCATTTCTTCATTTTAAGTTTAATTTCAGAATCGGAACGTATCAATCTCCTGTGTTCTCTGACAGTTTCACCGTTAACAGAGACTTCTCCGCACAGAACCATTGAATACAACTCCTTTTCAGAGATTTCAGGATATTTTAACTGAAGAATAGATATAAGCGGTTTAGAAGGATTTTTCATTGATCCGCCGTACAGCTGTGGCCTTTCCGGTACTGCTGTCGATCGTAATGAGCACTCCATTTATTGCTGCAGGAACATCCTCTATTTCCATTTTGAAAGGCATTTGAGTAAGCTGTCTTTTAACAGCTGTTTCAATATTTGAACCTATAACGCTGTGTCCCGGACCTGTCATACCTATATCAGACATATAGGCTGTACCGCCGACCAGTATTCGTTCATCAGCAGTCTGAATATGTGTATGAGTCCCGGTTACAGAGCTAACAGAACCATCAAGATACAGCCCTAAGGCCTCTTTCTCTTCAACATTTTCAGCATGAAAATCTACAATAATAATCTTTGTCTCCTGAGAGACTTTTCTTACGAGCTCCTTCGCTGTTCGGAACGGACAATCAAGATTCCCCATATCCACCCGGCCCTGAAGGTTAATCACACCGATTTTTACACCCTTTTTTGAAATAACACATGAACCATGCCCTGGTGTCCCTGAAGGGTAGTTTGCAGGCCTTAAAAGTTCATCCCTCCTGTCAAGAAGAGGAAGGATTTCTTTTTTCTGCCACACATGATTACCAGTCGTGATCACATCAACTCCGGCAGAAAAGAGCATTTCTGTATTTTCAGGAGTAATACCAAATCCATCGGCCGCATTCTCACCGTTCGCTATGACAACATCAGCTCTGGTTTTTCCAATTAGAGTTTTAAGACCTATAAAAACTGCTCTGCAGCCCGGTTGTCCTATGACATCACCAAGCAGCAGAGCATTTACTGTATCAGACATTAATTAAAATTCCCTGGTTGCCTATCTGGCATATTCAGTAACTCTTGTCTCCCTGATAATAGTTACCTTAATTCTGCCCGGATAACGCAATTCATCTTCAATCTTTTTGGCAATATCCTTTGCCAATAGTTTAGAATCATCATCAGTCACAGATTCATTGTTAACCATGATTCTTAGTTCTCTTCCTGCCTGAATGGCAAAAGCTTTAGTTACACCGCCGAATCCCTCAGCAATATTCTCAAGGTTTTCAAGTCTCTTAATATAATTATTAAGAGTTTCTCTTCTTGCTCCAGGTCTTGATGCCGAAATCGCATCTGCTACCTGAACAATAATAGCCTCAATAGTAGTCGGTTCAACATCGTTATGATGAGATATAATTGCATTTATTACGCGCGGATCTTCACCCATTTTCTTGGCAAGACTTGCACCGAGTTCTGCATGATTTTCATCACCTTCACTCTCAATCCCCTTTCCAATATCATGGAGAAGTGCACCTCTTTTAGCGATTTCTACATCCGCTCCGACTTCTGAAGCAATCATCCCGGCTATAACTGCAACCTCTTTGGAATGATCAAGAACATTCTGTGTATAACTTGTTCTGTATTTCAATCTTCCTAGAGCCCGGATCCCTTCCTGGTGAATATTGTGAAGACCTAAATCAAAAACAACCTTCTCACCTTCTTCAATAATGGTCTGGTTAATCTCTTTTGTAACCTTGTGAACAACTTCTTCTATTCTGGCTGGGTGGATTCGCCCATCAGAGATGAGTCTCTCAAGTGCTGTTCTGGCTATCTCCTTTCTTACCGGATCAAAACATGATATAACTACAGCCTCGGGTGTATCATCAATAATGATATCTACGCCGGTAAGAGTTTCAAGTGATCTGATATTCCGACCTTCACGACCAATAATTCGGCCTTTCATCTCATCATTCGGCAGACTTACAGATGTAATAGTTACATCAGAGCTGACTTCAGTAGCAATACGCTGAATAGTACTGACAACAATATCTCTGGCCTTTTTCTCTGCATTTTTCTGTGCTTCCTGTTCAACCTTATTGATTAGAACTACAGCATCTTTGCGTGCTTCATCTTCCATGGATTTTATAATTAAATCCTTGGCTTCCTCGGTAGAGATTCCGGCTATTTTCTCAAGTTCAGCCTTCCATCGTATTTCTTCTTCTGATAAAACTCTTTCTTTTTCTTTTAACTTATCCTCTCGTACACTAATCGCACGTTCCTGATTTTCCAGGGACGCGGATTTTTTGTCTAGATTTTCTTCTTTCTGTAACGACCTTCTCTCAAGTCTTTGTATTTCATTTCTTCTTTCTCTGAGCTCTTTTTCCTGCTGAGCTCTTTCTTTAAGAAGCTGATCCTTAGTCTCAAGCAGCAGCTCGCGCTTTTTTGCTTCCGCTTCTTTCAAAGCATCCTGGTTTAACCGCGCAGCCTTCTGCTCTGAGGAGGACAGCTGAAATCTGGCATAAAGCCATCTAATCGTCCAACCTAGAACTGTTCCAACGAGAGGAAGGATTATCAACTTAATATCAAGCATAATCTTCCTCCATTTTAAAGTGAAACTTACCTGAACCAATTATATTTGAAGAATTTCCATTGGTCAAGCAAGTTGTTCTTTTAATATTTTTATATACTCCTCCATACTGCCCTTATCCTTTTTTAATCCCACAAAAAGGTATGCTTCAGTTTCTCTGAATTTTACAGGTATATACAGATATCCGCTAAAATGCACTCTGTCTTCTTTCTTAATCCTGGAATCTATTGCTTCTATTCCGGTTGTGTTCTTTTTAATAAATACGTACTGCTTCCTTTTAATGATCTGCAGATAAAACGGCTCTGTGTCCTTGAAAAACATCAGAGTTCTGCTCTTTGCATCCATACCTACAGAATATTCAACTTTTATTTTATTACCCTGGGATGTAAAAACTGCTGCACATAAAGCATCCATTTTCTGAGTTATTCTTAATAGTGATTTGGATATTCCCGTTATATTAGCACTGAAATTACTTAGATAAAAATCGTAATCAAAACCTTCAGGGTTAAAAAGCTGCGAATCGGAAGGTTGATCTATTTCTTTTTCCGTCTCTTCAGCAGGGACTCCGAGATCAAACAGGTCCACTTCCCTATCTTTAAATATCGATAAAGATTCTTCTTCCACAGCTTCCTCACCGCCGATGATGGAATCAACCAATTCTTTAAATGCGTTATCTTTAGCTACCGAATTGGCTATAGTTCTTTCATTTATCCTGAAAACACCGTCTTCTTCCTGAATACTATTATCAGAAGGACTGCCTGATTTAAAATAAACAGACTCCGCAGACTCCACTTCTATGAGATTTTTCTTTATAACAGATTCCAAATCTTTTAGGAAATCACGTTCAGCAGGAGAAATTGAAACTTCTTCCCGGACAGGGACTACCTCTGATTCTTTTGCTGCAATTGAAGCTGCCGGTTGCATATGCCCGGGAACCTTATCGACTATTACTCTGGAACTTTCCCCCTTAAGGGAACGGAAATCAATATTATAATTATAAGCAGTATAGAAATTGTCCGTCCTGCTTCCAGAAACAGTATGCTCAATTTCAATTATATTTGAGACTTCCTCATCCGTATTCTCAAAAGCAGGAAGATCTTCAAGTTGTTCCTCTACCTCAGCAAGTTCCACTTCCAGCTCTTCTTCGGTAACATCCTCTACATCCAGGGATTCCAGTTCTTCAGAAACATACTCTTCATGCACATAATCCACAGAATCCGTGTCCACGATTTCTTCAAGTGCATCCAATTCTTCAAGTTCTTCTAATTGTGCATCATCAGAATATGAAACTTCTTCCGGCACATTTCGTATTTCGGTCGTTTCGAGTTCAGAAAATTCCTCTTCAAGCACTTCCAAATCATTTAATTCAGATATTTCCTCAAGTTCCTCAGGTTCAAGATCATCTGCAAGCTCTTCCGAAAGATCATCATAATCATTCTCAGCTTCTAATTCTTCATCATCGAAAACACCGATATCACCTTCAATATTCTCTTCCTGAAAAAGAATTTCCAAATCAAGCGGTTCAGTTTTTAATAAATTCATATCAGGATAAAGCACCTGAAGTTTTTCCTGAAGGCTATCACCTATAGATTCCGAACCATTATCAATCTCTAATTCTGTTCTATTATCAAGTTCTTCAACAAAAATACTATCTCTATTATTAAAAACCAAAACCTGTTCCGGGCCGGTTATTAAGATTTCCGGCTGAATATCACCAAGCTCTTCGGCGTCTTCAATATCGACTGTTTCAGCTGATTCTTCGGGTTCAGCATCAAAAACCGGCTCTGCATGTTCTGCTTCTACAACTGATTGAGATTCCTGCTGAGCCTCTAAAGCTTCATCTGTCAATGCTTCATCGGTTTCATCAAGCTCTTCGAGTTCTTCCAGCTCTTCGAGATCACCAAGCTCTTCGGCGTCTTCAATATTGACTGTTTCAGCTGATTCTTCGGGTTCAGCATCAAAAACCGGCTCTGCATCTTCTGCTTCTTCAACTGATTGAGATTCCTGCTGAGCCTCTAAAGCTTCATCTGTCAATGCTTCATCGGTTTCATCAAGCTCTTCGAGTTCTTCCAGCTCTTCGAGATCATCTAGTTCCTCGGAATCTTCAACATCGACTGTTTCAGCTGACTCTTCGGGTTCAGCATCAAAAACAGGCTCTGCATCTTCTGCTTCTTCAACTGATTGAGATTCCTGCTGAGCCTCTAAAGCTTCATCTGTCAATGCTTCATCGGTTTCATCAAGCTCTTCGAGTTCTTCCAGCTCTTCGAGTTCTTCCAGCTCTTCGAGATCATCTAGTTCTTCGGCATCTTCAACATCGACTGTTTCAGCTGATTCTTCGAATTCAGCATCAAAATCAGGCTCTGCATCTTCTGCTTCTTCAACTGATTGAGATTCCTGCTGAGCCTCTACAGTTTCATCAGTCAATGCTTCATCGGTTTCATCAAGCTCTTCGAGTTCTTCCAGCTCTTCGAGATCATCTAGTTCTTCGGCATCTTCAACATCGACTGTTTCAGCTGACTCTTCGGATTCAGCATCAAAAACAGGCTCTGCATCTTCTATCTCTTCAGCATCCTGTATTTCTTCAATTTCGACAGGTTGAGACTTATCTTCCGATTCAGCATCATCTAATGACGGGAATTCTTCACCAAAATCAAGCTCTTCAACTTCTTCAATTTGTTTTACAGATTTTGAATTATCTGAAGCGGGAGTTGGCAATATCGCTCTATCTGCAGTATTTGCTGATGCAGCAGAAGACAATTTAACATTGTCGCCTGATATCACAATATTACTTTTCGATAGCGCTTCCTTGATTATCTCTTCAATATTTTCCAATTGCGGACGGGCAACCGGCTGCTGAATACTTTTTTCAGAAATTAAACTGATAATTTCTTCCCAATTTTTCTCTATTATTTCATCTGCATCTTTTTTAGAAGCTTTTCTACCCAGTCCCTTTTTTATTTGTTTGTTTATTATTTCTTTTTTTTCAATAATATTATTTTGGACACCGGCCCAGTCTATTTCCTCTTTCCGATCGACGAACTGCTGCAGAAAACTCATTTGAAGTTTTTTTATTCTGTCATTAATAACAATGTCCGAATCCTGATTTATATTAAAAATTAGAAATACTATTAAAAAAATGGTTATGCCAAATGCAGCAACTAGTAAAAACTTTAGATTTCTTGTCAGAATAAAATCAACTGAATCAACAGCAAGACCACTATACCATCCATTTTCCAATCGCGTGCTGAAAATGAATAGTTCTGTGTTTACATCTGTAACCGGAATAATTACAAAATCATCAGTTTCGTGTTGAAATTTATCTTCAATTTCAGCCTTAATTTCATTTTTCCCAGTAATATTTAGCCCTGATAGATATCCATTCGTTAAGACGTTAAAATCTCTACCCAGTTCAACCGCATTTACTTTTATCAAATACTGGTATAAATCTTTTTCTGCTACATAAAATGCAGCAGCACCTTTTAAAGTACTTATATTATCATATACCGGGAAAAAGTATTCAAACAAAGCCTTGTCTGGGTTTGACCTAACAAAGGGACCATCACTTACCCTATCGAATATCTCAGTTAATAAAATCCCCTCACTCTCTTCATCAAAATTATTATATATTTTCTTATATCTACTATCTTCTTTAAGGTCCTGAGAAAGCGAGCTGTAATGAATATTTCTATTTTGATCAATAAGACGCATGAAGAGCAAACCGGGATTTTCTTTTTTTAATACAGATACGAGATTAGATGTTGAAAAAATATCTTCCTCACTGATATTTGGAAGATAATTTCTTGCAATAGAATTATTCTCATTAATTACAGAAAAGGATTCAAGCTTTAGAGTATGATATCTTTCAATGTTGTTTTTTAATACTTCAGATTCCTGCTGCTTAAAATCCTTCACTCTGGAATGATAGAATGTGGTTTCAATATAGTCGAAAAGTCCTGAATAGGAGATCACGATAAAACCGGCAAAGAGGATAACACTTATTAATAAACTGACTGCAAATTTCAGTCCGGATCTCATTAAATCACTGGTCTCCAGCTAAAAACATTTATTCCTTTTAATATCGGCACTTAACAGCAAATATTATAGCGCAATTTTGCGAGTGTAACCGTTATAAGAATGCTTTGAGGAAAAAAAAGAGGTGCCTTTCAGCACCTCCTTTTCAGATATGTTGATTCTTTATTTGTCTTCTTCAACTGTTTCAGCTTCTTCAGCCTTATCTTCAACTTCAGCAGCTTTGTCTTCTACAACTTCTGCTTCAGTTTCTTCAACCGCTGCTTCTTCAACTGCAGGTTCTTCAGTTACTGGAGCTTCAACAGGGACTTCTTCCTTGACAGGAGTATCCTTTTTAACTTCAGTTTTTACTGCTGCTTTTGGTTCAGCTGCTTTTTTTGCTTTTGAAGGCTTCTTCTTTTTTGTCTCTGATTCTTCTTCAGAAACCAATTCAAGAATAACCATCTCGGCTGCATCACCTTTCCTGAAACCAAGCTTGTAGATTCTGGTGTAACCACCTGGTCTTGTAGCATTTCTAGGTCCGATTTCAGTAAAAAGCTTATTAAGAACTTCACCGTCCTTAATATCTTTGTTAATAATCCTTCTATTATGAACAGAATCACTTTTTGCTCTGGTGATCATTTTCTCAGCAGTTCTTCTGATCTCTAGAGCTTTTGCCTTGGTAGTTGTAATTCTTTCATGTTTGAATAGAGAGGTTACCATATTTCTATGTAAAGCCTTTCTGTGGCTTGATTTCCTGCTGAGCTTGTTAAAACCAACTCTATGCTTCATTTGCTTCTTCCTTCTTCGACTGTAATTTTCTTGAAGTCTTAAGCACGCTGTAATCAGTCATACCAAGACTAAGACCCCATTCACTGAGCTTTTCTTTAATTTCGAGAAGCGATTTCTTTCCGAAATTCCTTGTTTTAGCAATTTCGTCTTCACTTCTTCTTGTAAGATCCCCAATTGTCTTAATATTAGCGTTCTTAAGACAGTTACTTGATCTTACTGATAATTCAAGCTCTTCAACAGGTGTGTCGAGGATAGTTTTGATTCGCTCTTCTTCCTCGTCAACTTCTTCATCACCGCCAATTGCATCTTCATCAAAATTAATGAATATGGTGAAATGATCCTTAGCAATTTTCGCAGCCTCAGCAACGGCATCTTCAGGAGAAATTGTACCGTCTGTTTCTACATCAAGTACCAGTTTGTCATAGTCGTTTCTCTGACCAACTCTTGTATTCTCTATATCGTAACTGACTTTCACTATCGGTGAAAATACTGAATCAATTGCAATAGTTCCAATTACCTCAATGTACTGCTCGTTGACCTCGGCCGGGACATAGCCCCTTCCCAGATCAATCTGAACTTCTACATCAAGATTAGCTTTATCCATCAAAGTTGCAATTACAAGATCTTCATTGAAAATTTCAATGTCCTCATCAACTTTAAAATCAGCACCAGTGATTTTTCCGCCGCCCTTGAATTCAAGGTTAAGGATCTTCTGTTCAACTTCTTCAGGAAGCTTGATTTTCAGTTTCTTAAGGTTATTAATAACCTCCGGAGTATCTTCTACTACCTCAGGTATTGCCTCAAACTCACTGGAAATCATATGAGGAGTGCCTTCTTTGTCATAACTGGTTATCTTAACTGCTGTCACAGAATAACCCTGTATAGAAGAAAGCAGAATCCTTCTCAGTGTATTTCCGATGGTAGTTCCAAATCCCCTTTCGAACGGATAAGCTGTAAATCTTCCGATATTATTGCTTAATTCACTGTGCTCAAAGGATATACCTTTAGGCTTCTTAAATCCCTTTAAAAGATTTTTCCTCGCCATGTGCACTCCCTGTTTTTTTATCTTGAATAGAGCTCAACGACCAGCTGCTCATTGATCTCAGCAAGGTCGGCGACATCACTTCTTAATGGTAACGCTTTTATGCTTCCTTTCATTGCATCAGGATCTACCTGAAGCCAAGGATAAACACCGGACTTGGTGTATTCTTTCAAACTGTCTTTAATAACAGTAAGTTTTTTGCTGTTCTCACCAACTTCGATTACGTCGTTTTCCTTAACTATATAGGAGGCGATAGTAACTCTTTTTCCGTTAACAAAGATATGTCCATGAGAAACAAGCTGTCTTGCCTGATTCCTTGATGAAGCAAACCTCATTCTGAAAACGATATTATCGAGTCTTCTTTCAAGAAGGACGATCAGGTTTTCACCGGTCTTACCCTTCATTTTTTCAGCTTTGTCAAAAGTAAGCTTAAACTGTTTCTCAAGCATACCGTAAGTTCTTTTAAGTTTCTGCTTTTCCCTGAGCTGAACACCGTAGTCAGAGAGCTTACCTGCTCTTGTCTTCGGGCCTTTTCCAGGAGGATTTCTTTTCTTTGTAATAGGACATTTAGTGCTTCTGCACCTTTCGCCTTTAAGATAAAGTCTTTTCTTCTCAGCTCTGCACAATCTGCACTGTGGACCTGTATTTCTTGCCATTTCCTGTCTCCCTCTACCTATACTCTTCTGCTCTTTCTGGGTCTGCAGCCGTTATGAGGTATAGGAGTAACATCAATGATACCCTTAACCCACAGTCCAAGATTACCGAGAGATCTGATAGCAGACTCTCTACCTACACCGGGACCTTTTACATATACGTAGACTTCTCTGAGACCGTAATCCATAGCTTTCTTAGCCGCAGTCTCTGCAGTTGTCTGTGCTGCGTAGGGAGTAGATTTTTTCGCACCCCTGAAACCAAGTCCACCGGCACTTGCCCATGATACAGCATTTCCGTTCAAATCGGTAATTGTAACAATAGTATTGTTAAAAGTAGCCTGAATATAGACGTTACCTTCCTGTACCGTCTTTTTATCTTTCTTTTTCTTTACCTTAGCCAATCTCAATTCCCTCCGACTTATTTACCAGCTTTCTTCTTTCCAGCAACGGTCTTTTTCTTACCCTTTCTGGTTCTAGCATTGGTCTTTGTTCTCTGACCTCTTACCGGTAAGCCTCTTCTATGTCTAAGACCTCTGTAACAGCCGATGTCCATAAGTCTCTTAATATTCAGCGCGGTTTCTGTTCGAAGTCTTCCTTCAACTTTGTACTCATTATCAAGTATCTGGCGAAGCTTGGCTATATCATCACTTGAAAGATCATTTATATTACTTTCTGGACTGACATCAAGCTTTTTACAGATTTCCAAAGCTGTTGTTCTGCCTACTCCATAGATGTATGTTAAAGCTATTTTAATCTGTTTATTTGGGAGGTCAACACCCGAAATTCGTGCCATAAAATACTCCTACCTCTGTCTCTGTTTGTGTTTTGGATTCTCACACAGTATGCGGAGCACACCCCGTCTTCTTATAACCTTGCATTTATCACACATTGGTTTAACACTTGCTCTGACTTTCATCATCTACCTCTTCTAAAGATTCCTTGATCTTATTTTTCCTTTCTTCACAAATCCATCCTGATGATGCATCCTAAGATGACCTTCGATTTGTGACATCGTATCCAGGTCAACACCTACCATAATCAGCAGTGAAGTTCCGCCCAATAACATTGCCGCAGAGGCGGGAAAATTAAATACTGATTGAACAATAGTAGGTATAATCGCTATAAACGCCAGGAAGAGAGCGCCCGGTAAAATTATCCTGGCAAGTATCTTGTTCAGGTGCTCTTCAAGTTTATCTGATCTGACACCAGGAATCGAACCGCCGTTTTCTCTAATCTGTTTTGCTATCTCCATGGGGTTTAAAGTTGCCTGAGTATAGAAGTAAGCAAAAAAGATGATTAACAGCGTATATATAATAAGATAAGCCGGACCTCTGGGTCTTAACCAGTAAGCAAAACTGGAAAGCCATTTGACATCTCCGCCTAGACTGTTAGCAATCTGTAAAAGGAACGTCAGAATTGATGACGCAAAGATTACAGGGATAACACCTGACGGGTTAATCTTAAAGGGAATGTAGGTACTCTGAGCACCGTACATTTTTCTTCCGACTACCCTTTTAGCATAATGAACCGGAATTTTTCGCTGTCCCTGCTGCTCATAAATAACGAGCGCAACAACAACTACAAACATTGCAAGAACAATGATTACGAAAACCGGATTAAGAGAATCTTCTCTTACTGCTCTGATTATTGATACAAACGCATTAGGCATTCTGGCTACGATACCTGCAAAAATTATAAGCGATATTCCGTTTCCAACGCCCCTCTGAGTTATCTGTTCTCCCATCCACATCAGGAACAGGGTTCCTGTTGTTACCGTCAGCATCGCTATTATTGAATAAGCAAGTCTGCTCATTGTAATAGCATCAGGAATCTGATTTGCATATATTGTAACCGCGTATGACTGCACGAGACAAACAACTACTGTACCGTACCTTACATATTTCTGTATCTTCTTTCTTCCGCCGTCTTCCTCTGATATTTTCTTTAAAAAAGGAAATACCATTAGAAGGAGCTGCATGATAATAGACATTGATATATAGGGCATAATACCAAGCATAAATATGGAGAAGTTTTTAAATCCTCCACCTGAAAAGAAATCAATATACTCAGTAACTCCTATTCCTCCTGCGGCATCCTGAGACATGAAGTATAACTTCAGTGCATTCAGGTTAATACCAGGAATAGGAATAGCTACACCCAGTCTGTATACTACCAGCATCAGAATAGTAAAAAGGATTCTATCTCTTAAATCCTTTACACGCATCATGTCTGCAAGTTTATTTCCGGCCATCCTAACCTTCTTTAACTACAATATTTCCGCCGGCTTTTTCAATTTTCTCTTTTGCACCGGCTGAGATTTTTTCAATTTCAACTGTAAGCTTCTTGTCGATATCACCCTCACCGAGTATTTTAACAAGCTTATTCTTACCTTTCAGTATGCCCTTTTCACGAAGAGTTTCCATGTTAACGGTCTCTCCATCAGCATACTTTTCGCTGAGTTCTTTGAGATTAATGGTCTTATATTCCACTTTGAAAGGATAGTTAGAGAAACCTCTGCTTGCTATTCTTCTGTAGAGTGGCATCTGACCGCCTTCAAATCCCGGTCTTACACCACCGCCTGATCTTGCGTTCTGACCATTGCTGCCTCGACCGCTTGTACCGCCTCTTCTTGAACCGTTACCGCGACCCTTTATTCTTTTCTTACTGGTTGCACCAGCAGGTAATCTAATATCACTCATAATCAGTTAATCTCCTCGACCTTAACGAGATGTGAGACAGTATTGACCATGCCTAAGATAGCCGGATTTGCTTCTTTAACAACCGACTGGCTGATCTTTCTAAGCCCGAGAGCTTTAAGTGTCTTAACCTGATTTGGTTTTCGGCCGATATAGCTTCTAACCAGTTCAATCTTTATCTTCTTGTCAGCCATTTCTAACCCCACATATCAGCAAGAGTTTTACCTCTGCCCTTGGCTATGCTCTTGGCGTTCATCATATTTTCAAGTCCGTTAAAAACAGCCTTTGTAATATTCATAACATTCTTTGAACCAAGAGATTTGCTGAGAATATTGTTTATTCCGCTTACTTCCATTACAGCACGAACGGGTCCACCGGCTATAATACCGGTACCGGGTGCAGCAGGCTTCAGAATAACTCTGGCGCTTTTAAATTCACCGATGTATTCATGCGGAAGTGTGTCATTTTTAATGGGTACAGTAATAAGGTTGCCTTTAGCTTTTTCAACGCTTTTCCTGATAGCTTCAGAAACGTCATTAGCTTTTCCAAATCCGTATCCGACTCTTCCATTCTGATCACCGACAACTACCAGTGCGGAGAATGAAAATCGTCTACCACCTTTTACTACTTTGGCTACCCTGTTGAGCTTAATCAGCTTTTCAACGTATTCTTTTTCGTTTACAGCGTCCAAGTTCTCCTCCTAGATAGTAACTCCGGCTTTTCTGACACCCTCAGCAATAGCCTTAACCTTGCCGTGATATAAAAATCCATTTCTGTCAAAAACAACCGTAGATATATTTTTTTCTTTTAGACGTTCTCCAAGAAGCGTACCGAGCTTCTCTGCGCCTTCTACCGTAGAAGGAATCGCCTTGTTATCTTTTTCCATGTTATTTGCGTAAGCAATTGTAACACCAGTGGCATCATCAATTACCTGTGCATATAAGTGCCTGTTACTCTTAAAAACACTCAAACGAGGTCTTTCAGGAGTACCACTAACAGTTTTTCTAACGTGTTTCTTTCTCCGAACTCTTCGGTTAGCCTTTTGTATTAGTTTCTTCATTTAAGTACCCTATTTAATACCAGATTTTCCGACTTTTCTTCTGATATTCTCGTTATCGTATCTTATACCCTTACCCTTATACGGCTCAGGCGGTCTAAGTCCTCTGATCTCAGAGCTAATCTGACCAACGCGCTGTTTATCGATACCTGATACAGTTACCTTTGTGCCTTCAACACTGATATTGATTCCTTCTTCAATGTAGAAATCAATCGGCTGTGAGTAACCAAGGCTGAGTGTAAGGATATCCTTGTTAACTTCAGCACGGTAACCTACACCGTTAATAATAAGTGTTTTAGAAAAACCGGTTGAAACTCCGGTAACCATATTATTTATAAGTGAACGATATAAACCATGGTAAGAATGAGCGCTTTTTGTGTCGGATTTGGCCGTAACAACTACGGAATTATCTTCAACCTTAATCTCAACTTCAGGTTTATAATCCTGTTCAAGTTTTCCCTTCGGTCCTTCTACAGTGATAAGCTCTTCTGAAACAGAAACCTTAACTCCCTGCGGAATTGCTACCGGTAATTTTCCAATTCGAGACATCTCGCTACCCCTATCCTACCAAACTGAGCAAATAACTTCACCGCCGACTTTCTTTTCAGCAGCCTTCCTGCCGGTAGTTACACCGGTTGAAGTAGATACAATCAGAGTTCCGTATCCGTTATACACTCTGGGCATTTTTTTGTAACCTGTATAGATTCTTCTACCAGGCTTTGAAATCTTTGTAATACCATGAATTATTGGTTCATCATCATTTACATATTTCAGAAAAATTCTGATGAAGTTAATTCCATCTATTGTCGTTTTCTTAAAGTTTTTAACGTAGCCTTCATTCTTAAGTATCTTAACTATTTCAAGCTTCAACTTTGAAGTAGGTATATCAACTCTGTCAAATCTTGCGTTGTTTGCATTTCGAATTTTAGTTAACATATCAGCTACAGGATCTGAAACTGCCATATTACTCTCCCTACCAGCTCGATTTTGTTACACCCGGGATAAGTCCCTCACTGGCGTATTTTCTGAAACAAACCCTACACATCTGAAACTTCCGCATATAGCCTCTCGGTCTTCCACAGACTCTACATCTGTTTACTTTTCTTGTACTATATTTCGGAGTTCTGTTAGCTTTTACAATCATTGATTTTTTAGCCATTATCTACACTCCTATTTCCTGAAAGGCATGCCGAGCTTCTGCAGAAGGCTTCTGGCTTCCTGGTCTGTTTTAGCGGTTGTTACAATTGCTATATTCATACCACTTACCCGTTCAATCTTATCAAAATCGATTTCAGGGAAAATGATCTGTTCGGTAATACCAAGTGAGTAATTACCGTTTCCATCGAAAGCATTCGGATTAATACCTCTGAAGTCCTTAACACGGGGAAGTGCTATTGAAATAAATCTTTCAAGAAACTCCCACATGTATGCACCTCTGAGTGTTACCTTTGCGCCGATTTCCATACCTTCACGAAGCTTAAAGTTAGAAATTGACTTTCTGGCCTTTGTCTTTACAGCTTTCTGGCCGGTAATCAGTTCAAGTTCGGAAACTGCGGATTCAAGAAACTTTTTGTTCTGAATTGCATCACCACAGCCTACGCTAACTATAACCTTCTCAAGTGCGGGAATCTGCATAACAGAGCTGTATCCAAATTCTTCACGAAGTTCTTTCGCAACTGAATCTTTATAAAACTTCTTTAGTGTTGGTACATATTCTTTCACTGCCATCAGATTGCTTCTCCGCATTTCTTACAAATTCTAACCTTATCGTCACCTTCAATTTTGTACCCAAGTCTTGTAGGTCCGCATTTCTTGCATATTACTCTAACATTGGATATATCCATTGAAGCTTCAATACTGACGATACCGCCTTTTTCGTTCTGGCTTTTAGGTTTCATTGCTTTTTTTACAATGTTAATACCCTGAACAACTACACGGCCTTTCTCACGGTTAACCTTAACGACCTTACCGGTCTTACCTTTGTCCTTACCGCAGACAACCTTTACTGTATCGTTCTTCTTAATCTTATATTTAACCATTTCCAAACCCCTTTAAAGGACCTCCGGTGCAAGGGAAACAATCTTCATGAAGCCTCCCTCTCTCAGCTCTCGAGCTACCGGGCCGAAGATACGCTTTCCTCTAGGATTTAAACTAGCATCCAAAATGACGCAAGCATTATCATCAAACCTGATATATGTACCGTCAATACGGCGGTATTCCTTACTTGTTCTGACAATAACGGCTTTATGGACATCGCCCTTCTTGATTGCTGCGTTAGGAAGTGCATCCTTAACAGCTACAACAATTACGTCACCTACTCCGGCAATATTTTTGTGGCTTCCGCCCAGAACCTTGATACACTGTACCCTTTTGGCTCCGCTGTTATCTGCAACATTCAGATACGTTTGCATCTGGATCATATTATCACTCCTTCAGACAAAATAATTTTAAATTATTTTGCTCTCTCAACAATTTCGAGAAGGCGCCAGCACTTATCTTTACTGATAGGTCTGGTTTCAATTACACGGACTGTGTCTCCGATATGAGCATCATTCTTCTCATCATGTGCCTTAAGCTTCTTTGTTCTAGAAAGATATTTCTTGTACAGTCTGTGAAGTTTCTTTGTCCTTACTTCGACAACAATGGTCTTATCCATTTTATCGCTGACAACTACACCCTGAAATGTCTTATTATAGCCTTTTGTCTTTTCTACTGCTTTAGTATCCACAACTATCTCCTGCACTATGCCTTGCGAATTCCGAGTGCATATTCATGAATAATAGTATTCAATCTAGCGATCTGTCTTCTCATAGTCCTGATTTCAATCGGACTTTCCACATGACCAAGAACCTTGTTGAATCTGCCATCAAGAAGCTTCTTTTTAAGCTCTTCTCTTTTATTGAGAAGTTCTTCATAAGTTAAATCAGAAAATGAATTCTTCATTCTTAAAGACTCCTTCTTTCGACAAACTTAACTTTTATAGGCAGTTTATTACCCGCAAGTCTCATAGCTTCTGCAGCAAGCTCAGAGCTAACTCCGGCCATTTCAAACATAACTGTGCCGGGTTTTACCTCAGCTACCCAGTATTCAGGGTTACCCTTACCTTTACCCATTCGGGTTTCAGCAGGTTTTTTGGTATATGGAAAATCCGGGAAAATTCTAATCCAGACTTTACCGCCCCTCTTGATATGCCTTGTCATCGCAATACGTGCTGCTTCTATCTGTCGGTTTGTTATCCATTTATTTTCGAGAGACACAAGTCCGAAGTCACCGAAAGCAACCGTATTGCCTCTGGTAGCTTCACCTACAAGCCTGCCTCTCTGTTTTTTTCTAAATTTCGTTCTCTTAGGACTAAGCATCTTGCACTAACTCCTTGAGGAGGATTTTTCCCTCTGCTTTTTAACAAGCAGTCCGGCATCTTCCTTCCTGTCTCTCTTGTATACCTCGCCGGTGAAAACCCAGACCTTAACTCCGATTAAACCGAAAGTTGTATCAGCTTCAGCGAAACCATAATCGATATTAGCTCTAAGAGTATGCAGAGGAACACGCCCAGCTTTATACTGTTCAGTTCTTGACATTTCAGCACCGCCAAGTCTTCCGGAAACTTTAATTTTAATTCCCTGAACACCTGTTTTCATAGCGTTGTTAACGGCCATCTTCAAAGTTCTTCTGAAAGAACTTCTTGATTTAAGCTGTCTTGCTACATTAAGTGCAATAATCTGAGCATCATTTTCAGGCTGCTTTATCTCTTTAATTTTAATCTGGATTTTCTTTCCTGAAATAGTCTGAAGTCTGTTGCCGATTTTCTCAATATTGGCACCCTTAGCACCGATAATGATTCCCGGTCTGGAAGTATGAATCACAACAGTTATTCTCTGCGGGTGTCTGATAATCTCAATATCCGAAATATCTGCTCCGTTTGTCTCAGGACAATTGAGCAGGGTTTTTCTAATAACAAGATCTTCATGCAGTGTATCCGCATATTCTCTTGGGTCTACGTACCACTTAGATTTCCAGGTTTTATTTATACCTAACCGCAGACCAATAGGATTAACTTTCTGACCCATTTATTCCCCCAAACTACCTATTTCATCAACAACAACAGTTATATGACTCATTCTCTTAAGAAGAAGGTCTCTTCTTCCTCTACCACGTGCCCATACTCTTTTCATTCTAGGGCCTTCATCCACCATCAGAGTCTTAATGTAGAGCATTTCTTCATCAAGATTTTTATTCTGAACAAGAGCATTTGCTGCAGCAGACTGTATTGTTTTTTTAAGATATACAGCGCCTTTATGAGGAAGACTTTCCAGTATCGCAACAGCCTCTGTATAAGGTTTCATCCTTACAACATTAGCTACCCTTCTTAATTTGGTAGGAGATATCATCAGATGTGTTGATTTTGCTTTATAACCTTTTTTCGCGTCCATCATCTCACCCTATCTCTTAGAAGATTTCTTATCAGAAGCTGTATGGCCTCTATAGAATCTTGTAGGTGCGAACTCACCGAGCTTGTGACCTACAAGGTTTTCAGTTACATACACGGGAACCCATGTTTTTCCGTTATACACGGATACTGTAAACCCAACCATTTCCGGTATAATAGTTGATGCTCTTGAAAAAGTCTTGAGCATTTTCTTATCACCGGCTTTAGCCATTTCAACTACTCTTTTATACAGTTTCCTTTCAATAAAAGGACCTTTCTTTATTGACCTTGCCACTAGTTAAACTCCTACTTCCGCTTCTTGACTATAAATCTGCTGGAAGACTTACTCTTCTTCCTGGTCTTATATCCCTTAGTAGGAATACCCCATGGAGTAACCGGATGACGACCACCGGATGTTTTACCCTCACCACCACCATGCGGATGGTCGTGCGGATTCATAACAACACCACGAACCTTAGGTCTCTTGCCAAGCCATCTTGATCTACCGGCTTTACCGAGATTTACGTTCATATGGTCTTCGTTTCCAACAATACCAAGTGTTGCTGAACATTTTTTGAAAACCATTCTCATTTCACCAGAAGGCAGTTTAAGCGTCACGTAATCGCCTTCCTTTGCAACAACTGAAGCACTCATTCCTGCAGAGCGTACCATCTGACCGCCCCTGCCCAGCTGAAGTTCGACATTGTGAACCGTCATACCGAGCGGAATAGCTTCAAGAGGAAGACTGTTTCCTGACTCAAGCGGAGCTTCAGGACCGCTCATGACGGTAGCACCTACCTGAAGACCCTTTGGAGCAAGGATGTACCTCTTTTCCCCGTCAGCATAGCTTACGAGTGCAATATTTGCAGTTCTGTTGGGATCGTACTCAACAGAAATAACCTTGCCGGGTACTCCGTATTTGTCTCTTTTGAAGTCAATTACTCTATATTTTTTCTTGTGACCGCCGCCACGTCTTCTAACACTGATTCTTCCACCGGCACCACGACCAGCTTTATAACTAAGCCCTTTGGTTAACGACTTTTCCGGTACCCTTGTTGTAATTTCATCAAAGGTCAGAGTGGTCTTATACCTCAGGCTTGGAGTTCTAGGATTGTATTTCTTGATTCCCACATTAGCCCCCTAAATCCTTACCATCTATACGCCGTCAACCGACTCAATTTTATCACCCGCTTTAAGGGTAACAATTGCTTTCTTCCATGTTGCAGTCTGACCATACCTCATACCTGATTTGGTACGTGACATTCTTGGTTTAGACTTAACATTTATGATATTACATGCAACAGGCTGCACATTAAAGACTTCTTTAACAGCAGTCATAATCTGTACCTTGTTAGCACGTCTATCAACCTTAAAAACATACTTCCGGGTTTCACCTTCTCTCATGAGATTTGTTTTTTCGGTTAAAACCGGAGAAATCAATACCTGCATTGAATCCATTTATTTCCCCTCTTTCTTTCCGTAAAAATCATTAAGGCTTCCCGCAGCAGCTTCCAGGACAATAACCTTTTTTCCGTAGAAAAGATCATGTGCATTAAGACGATCAAAGGAAAGTATTCTAAGCCAGGGTATATTCTTTCCTGCTCTTTTTATCATCTGATCATCATCTTTAAGAACCATTATTGTCTTTTCACCGCCAACATGGTTTTTAAGAATACTAACAAGATCTTTAGTTTTGCCGGACTCTACATTAAAGTCCTCAACTATTCGAAGCGATTCTTCCTTCACCTTAAGGCTCAGAATTGATTTCATCGCTGCTCTCTTCATTTTCTTAGGAATGCTGTAAGAATAATCTCTCGGCCTTGGCCCAAAGATTGTACCTCCGCCAACCCAAACAGGTGATTTTTTATCACCGGATCTGGCATGACCAGTACCCTTCTGACTCCATGGCTTAGCATTACTATAATTAACTTCGGCGCGTGTTTTTGTGCAGGCAGTTCCGACTCTTCTATTAGCAAGCTCATTTCTGATAGCATAATAGATTGCACCCTCGCTGACCTCTCGACCAAAAACATCATCATTAAGAGTTATATCTTTTATCTCTTCGCCTTTTACCGAAAAGACCTTTGCTTTCATATTCTTATCCTTTACTATTTCTTCTTGGCCTTCCTGACCAGCACAACACTGTTTCTGGTTCCAGGTACGGCACCTTTCACAAGAATAATCTGCTTACCTGCATCAACCCTGACTACTTTCAGGTTCTGCACCGTCTTTCTATCAGCTCCCATCCTACCGGGCATTTTTGTACCCTTCATAACTCGTGATGGATAAGCCGCCATACCGGTTGAACCGTTAGCTCTGTGAAACTTAGAACCATGAGTCTTGCGTCCACCGCCGAAACCGTGACGCTTCATTACACCCTGGTAACCTTTACCCTTGGTTGTTCCAATAACATCTACAAAACGAAGCTCATCAAAAAGCTCAACACCGTATTTCTGTCCAACCTCTGCTTCGAGCTCAAAATCTCTCATTTCATAAAGAAACTGCTTTGGCTCAACGCCTTCAGGAAACTGTCCTGCGTAAGGTTTGCTTACTCTATTCTTCTTTTTATCTACAGTCCCCAGCACACAGGCTTCGTAACCGTCTTTATCTATGCTTTTTTTACCGACTACAACATTTTCTTCAAACTTAATAACGGTTACAGGAGTCATTACTCCCATCTCATCATAGACCTGTGTCATTCCGACTTTCTTGCCGATTAGCCCTAACATCGTATACCTCAAATCAATAAAATTGCAGTTACTGCTTAATCTCTACATCAACGCCAGCGGGAAGCTCTAAAGTCATTAAAGCGTCCATAACTTTTGAAGTAGGGTCTAAAATGTCAATCAGTCTTTTATGTGTTCTCATCTCAAACTGCTCTCTGGACTTCTTGTTAACATGAGGAGACCGAAGAACAGTATATTTGTTAATCCTTGTAGGAAGAGGTATAGGCCCGGCCACCTTGGCACCTGCCTTACCAACAGTCTGAACTATAGACTTGGCACTCTGATCAACTAACTCAACATCAAATCCTCTTAACCTAACGCGGATTCTATCATTACTGGCCATTATTCCTCCTGACAAATAGAGTCCCAACCCTCAGGCCGGGACCCCTGTCTAAAATTATTCGATTATTTCAGTTACCTGACCACTGGCAACTGTTCTACCACCCTCGCGGATAGCAAATCTAAGACCCGGATCCATAGCAATCGGGTGAATAAGCTCAACTGTAAGCTCAACATGATCGCCAGGCATAACCATCTGCTTATCTTCAGCAAGAGTTACTGAACCAGTAATGTCAGTAGTTCTGAAGTAAAACTGAGGTCTGTATCCTGAAAAGAATGGAGAATGTCTACCACCCTCTTCTTTACTGAGTACGTAGATAGCCCCTTTAAACTTCTTATGAGGAGTAATTGTTCCCGGCTTAGCAAGAACCTGCCCTCTCTCAACTTCTTTCTTGTCAGTACCTCTAAGAAGAGCACCGATGTTATCACCAGCCTGACCTTCATCAAGAAGCTTATTAAACATTTCAACACCGGTACATGTAGTCTTTGCAGTATCTTTGATACCGACAATTTCAATCTCATCACCAACGTGAACAATACCGCGTTCAATACGTCCTGTAACTACAGTACCTCGACCCTGAATTGAGAAAATATCTTCAATAGGCATAAGGAAAGGCTTATCAACTGCTCTTTCAGGAACAGGAAAATAAGTATCCATAGCATCAAGAAGTTCCTGAATACATGCTGTCTTCTCAGGATCATCAGGATTACTCATAGCTTCAAAAGCTGAACCCTTGATAATAGGACAATCTGAAGGGAACTCATAAGATTCAAGAAGTTCCTGAACCTCAACTTCAACAAGCTCAACAAGCTCAGGATCCGCAAGGTCCATCTTGTTGAGGAAAACAATAAGTTTAGGAACGCCAACCTGCCTTGCAAGAAGGATGTGCTCTCTTGTCTGCGGTTCAGGTCCTGAATCAGCAGCAACAAGAATAATTGCACCGTCCATCTGAGCAGCACCGGTGATCATGTTTTTGATGTAGTCAGCATGGCCCGGACAGTCAACATGAGCATAATGTCTTTTTTCTGTTTCATACTCAATGTGACGTGTATTAATGGTTATACCTCTGGCTTTTTCTTCCGGAGCATTGTCGATATCATCATAATTCATGATCTTACCGCCTGCCTTCTTTGAACAATACATAGAGATAGCAGCAGTAAGAGTAGTTTTTCCATGGTCAACGTGTCCGATAGTACCAACGTTTACATGGTCTTTAGTTCTGTTAAACTTTTCTTTAGCCATTTATTCCTCCTTACCACGATTATATTAATGGCTCAATAAAAAATAGTATGACTATACTGTACAATCCAGACGACAAACTGCCGCAGAAAAGATTGTTCACAACACTGTCATCAACAAACATTATTTTGGTCCAGATCTGATCTGGAGATTACCGAACTTCGCCTGTATAACTGTAAGATTAGATGGTAATGTTTAGAATAAGCCACATTTAATGCGAAAAAATCTAAGACAGTACCACCTTATCACCCATTCGACAGCTCAAAAGGACGATTGGTTTGGTAACCTATATCGAACCAACCGGTTCGATTGCAGAACTAAAATAGTTCCAAGCAAGTTCATGCACTATAATAGCTATAGGCATTAAAGTCAACCTCTACTATAGCCGAAGAGGCTGTAAACCTGTTTTTAAACAGATTTTTAAGATTACCACCTGTAATGAGCAAAAGCCTTGTTGGCTTCAGCCATTCTGTGTGTATCTTCTTTCTTTTTAAAGGCAGTACCTGTAGAATTAAAAGCATCAAGCAGTTCTTCACTGAGCGCACGACTCATAGCTCTTCCGCTTCTTGATCTTGCAGCAGTAATAATCCATCTCATTGCAAGCGCTTCTCTTCGGCTCTCCCGTATTTCAACAGGAACCTGATAAGTAGAACCACCTACCCTTCTGGATTTTACTTCAACCATTGGCTTAACGTTCTCAAGAGCCTTAAGAAAAACCTCTAAAGGTTCCGCTTCACCTTTGCTCTTAATAATATCAAAAGCATCATAGATAATTCTGGTACTTGTTGACTTCTTACCGTCAAGCATCATTCTTGTTATAAACTTTGCAACAACAGTACTGTTATACGCAGAGTCCGGAAGAATGTGTCTTACCGGTGCTGTTCTTTTTCTTGACATACTGTATCAGACTCCTATGCCTTTGGCTTCTTGGTACCGTACTTGGAACGGCCCTGCTTTCGATCATCTACACCAAGGGTATCCTTGGCTCCTCTGACAATGTGGTAACGAACTCCTGGAAGATCCTTAACCCTGCCCCCGCGCAGTAGAACAACTGAGTGTTCCTGAAGATTGTGACCTACACCGGGAATATATGCAGTAACCTCTATTCCATTAGTCAATCTTACCCTTGCCACTTTACGCAAAGCAGAATTAGGCTTTTTAGGAGTCACAGTCATCACACGGGTACATACCCCTCTCTTCTGTGGACAGGCATCAAGAGCAGGTGCTGTAGTTTTCTTAGTTACCTGCTTTCTGCCTTTTCTTACAAGTTGATTTATTGTAGGCATTTACGTGTATTACTCCCTAATACCTTATATTGGTTTTTCGTGAGCTTGACTCTAACAGCCAGCTGAAAAAAAGTCAAGCCCACTGTCCCTTCATACTCAGAGACAAATGTAATAAATACAAATAATTATCTATTCGTCATCATCCATTCTGGAATCAATAATCCCTGCTTCAGATAATGTCTGCTCAAAACCGAATTTCGGTTTAAGCTGTGTACTGTCATCGCCGTCATCATCATCATTATCAATAGCTTCCATAGCCGCTTTTTCAGCCTTACGCTGTTCAAGAATCATAGCGATTGAAGCATCAAGGTTTTCAGAGTTCTCATCATAAAGACGAACATTCCTGTAAGCTCTCATACCTGTTCCTGCAGGTATCGGATGTCCGATAACAACATTCTCCTTAAGACCTCTGAGCTTATCAGTGCTTCCGGCAATTGCAGCATTGGTAAGAACCTTTGTTGTCTCCTGAAAGGAAGCTGCCGAAAGGAAGGAATCAATATTCAGCGAAGCCCTGGTTATACCAAGAAGAAGCGGCCTGGCCACTGCAGGCTGCCCGCCCTCTCTCATAACCTTACGGTTCTCTTCGTGAAATTTATATTTGTCAACCTGCTGGCCATAGATAAAGTTAGTATCGCCAACCTGCCAAATTTCAACCTTTCGCATCATCTGACGGACAATAACACCGATATGCTTATCGTTAATAACTACACCCTGCATTCGGTAAACTTCCTGCACCTCATTAACAAGGAAGGACTGGAGTTCATTCTCACCCAGGATATCAAGAATATCATGCGGATCAATGCTTCCGTCACAAAGCTGTTCGCCAGCTTCAACAAGGTCTCCATCTCTTACAAGAAGGTGTTTACCCATAGGAACAAGGTGCTTGAAGACCTTACTGTTCGCTCCGTCTTCTTTTGCAAAACTGTCTTCTATCTCAATAACACGCTTACCCTTTACAATTCCCTTAAGATGGATAATTCCACTAATCTTTGCAAGAACTGCCGGACTCTTAGGACGTCTGGCTTCAAAAAGTTCACCAACTCTAGGAAGACCACCGGTAATATCCCTTGTTTTAACACTTTCTTTGAGCAGCTTTGCAAGAGTTTTACCTACACGTACTTTTTCACCGTCTTCAATATTAAGATATGCATTACCCGGCAGGTAATAATTTGCAATTTCCTCGCCTTCGCTATCAACAATAACCAGCATCGGCTGCAGTGTTTCAAGCATATGCTCAGTGATCTTCTTGTCAATATTTCCGGTATCCTCGTTAACCTCTTCCTTGAGTGTTGTTCCGAGAATAATATCCTGATATTTTACAGTACCTTCTACCTCAGCTATAATCGGCTCAGAGAAGGGGTCGAATATCGCGATTGAATCTTCCGCAGCAACAACAGAACCGACACCAATCATCAGCTTTGCACCGGTCCTGATATCTATTTTCTGATCCTGTGCTATAAGAACAACCTCGGATTCAAGAACATGCACAAACCCGATCTCCTCAGCAGCCAGTTCACCCGATTTTGTTTTAACTACAACATCTCCGGGAACTACTTTTGTACCGTTTTCAGCCACAACTTTCCCGTCTTTTCCAAGCGGAAGCCTCTGAAGAACACGGGCAACAATAACATTACCCTTTCTTGTATAGAGCACATCTCCGTTTTCAAGAGTTACAGTTGTTCCGTTAACTTCCTTTATAACAACAGGATAGTGCAGATAGGTTCTGTTTTCTTCAGAAACTTTTGTAGCAGCACCACCGATATGGAAGGTTCTCATGGTAAGCTGGGTTCCGGGCTGACCAATCGACTGAGCAGCAATAATACCTACCGCCTCACCAATTTCAACAGTCATATTCTTTGCAAGGTTTCTACCGTAACATTTACGACAGACTCCATGCTCAGCTTCACAGGTAAGAACTGTTCTGATTCTTACAGTCTCAACTCCGGATTCCTCTATTGCAATTGCAATCTCATCTGTAATTTCTTCATTAACGTCGACCATTATATCGCCGGTAATCGGGTGTTTAACCCGCTCAAGCGTAAAACGGCCTACAATTCGGTCACTGAGTGATTCGATTACTTCCTCACCCTCTTTAATAGCCCTGATTTCAATACCATTAATAGTTCCGCAGTCATCTTCATTAACAACAACATCCTGAGCAATATCAACAAGACGACGAGTCAGATAACCGGCGTCGGCTGTTTTAAGAGCCGTATCAGCAAGACCCTTTCGGGCACCGTTGGTTGAAATAAAGAACTCAATAATCGAAAGTCCTTCTTTAAAGTTAGAACGGATAGGAAGTTCGATAATATCACCCGAAGGCTTAGCCATAAGACCACGCATACCGGCCAACTGTCTAATCTGCGTACGGCTACCTCGGGCTCCCGAATCAGCCATCATATACACAGGGTTAAACCCGGCCCGATCATCCTTCAGAGTCTTCATCAGTACGTTCGTAAGCTCTTCATTCGTCTTACTCCATACTTCGACAACCCTGTTATAACGCTCTTCTGAGGTAATATGCCCCTGCAGATACTGCTCCTGAATAGTCAGAACTTCATTATTTGCAGTTTCAATCATATCCTTTTTCTCAGTTGGAATAACAATATCTTCCATACTGATAGTTGCCCCGAAAACAGTCGCATACTTGAAGCCGGTATCCTTTATGGCGTCAAGCATACGTACAGTAACTGCAGGACCCTTTTTCTTTATGCTCTCAGCAATAAGAACCTTAAGCTCCTTATCGCCAAGAGAATGGTTTACATAATCAACCTCTTCAGGCATTGCCTGGTTGAAAATTATACGTCCGGCTGTTGTTTCAATATACTCGCCGTCTATTTTAACTTTACAAAGTGCCTGAAAATCAACAGCACCGGCTTCCTGAGCAAGTATGATATCCTCAGGCGAACCGTACCATCTGCCTTCTCCATGAGCACCGGCCCTGGCCCTGGTAAGATAGTTGATTCCAAGAACCATATCCTGTGAAGGAAATACTACAGGCGTACCGCTTGCAGGGTTAAGAAGGTTATTTACTGAAAGCATGAGCGTCCAGCACTCTATCTGTGCAGCCTGGGTAAGAGGCACGTGAACAGCCATCTGGTCACCGTCAAAGTCTGCATTATATGCATGACAGACAAGCGGATGCAGCTTTATTGCCTTACCTTCAACCAGTACCGGCTCGAAAGCCTGAATACCAAGCCTGTGAAGAGTCGGTGCTCGGTTAAGTAAAACAGGATGCTCTTTTACAACCTCATCGAGAACAGCCCAGACTTCCGGAGTCTCCTGCTCAACAAGATTTTTTGCTTTCTTAATATTATAAACAACGTCTTTTTCGACGAGTTTTTTCATTATAAACGGCTTATAAAGCTCAAGAGCCATCTTTGTAGGGAGACCGCACTGATGCATTCTAAGATCCGGACCAACAACGATAACCGAACGGCCTGAATAGTCAACTCGCTTACCAAGAAGGTTCTGCCTGAAACGACCCTGCTTACCCTTAAGGAAGTCAGAAAGCGACTTAAGAGGCCTGTTTGAAGCACCCTTAACAACTCTCTTCTTCTTTGAGTTATCAAAAAGGGCATCCACAGCTTCCTGAAGCATTCTTTTTTCATTCCTGATGATGATATCAGGAGCATTAAGCGCCATAAGTCTCTTTAGACGGTTATTTCGGTTAATTACTCTTCTGTAAAGATCATTAAGGTCAGATGTGGCAAAACGTCCTCCGTCAAGCTGAACCATCGGCCTCAACTCAGGCGGTATAACAGGAATAACATCGAGAATCATCCATTCAGGCTTATTCTTTGAATCCCTGAAGTTTTCTACAATCTCAATTCTTTTAAGAAGTCTTTTATCAGCCTTTGCACCCTTCTCGATCATCTTGACTCTGAGTTCCGAGCTGAGCAGGTCAAGGTCTATTCTCTCAAGAAGCGTTCTTATAGCTTCAGCACCGATACCGGCGGAAAAACTCATTCCGTAACGCTCTCTGGCACTGTTAAATTCTTCCTCCGTAAGGAGTTCCATCTTCTTAAGATCCGTATCACCCGGATCAATAACTATATATTTTTCGTAATACAGAATAGATCTCAGTGCAGCTACTGTTAAATCAAGCAGAAGTCCCATTCTTGATGGAACAGAACGGTAGTACCATATATGTGATACCGGTGATGCGAGTTCAATATGACCCATTCTTTCACGGCGAACCTTAAAGTGAGTAACCTCTACTCCACAACGGTCACATATAACACCCTTATAACGGATAGACTTAAACTTTCCGCAGTAACATTCCCATTCCTTGGTTGTTCCGAAAATTCTTTCACAGAACAGACCGTCTTTTTCAGGCCTGAGAGTTCTATAGTTAATGGTTTCCGGCTTTTTTACTTCACCGTAAGACCATGCCCTGATCTGCTCGGGTGAGGCAAGCATTATCTGTATATGATCAAAATCCTGAATTTCTCTCATTCTTCATTCCCCCCTTAGAACTGGCTTCCCTGACGGGTAATCAGTTCTTCATCACGTTCTGTGAGAGGTACACGTTTACCCTTTGAATCGTAAATGGTCAAATCAAGAGCAAGACCTCTAAGTTCCTGCACAAGAACGTTGAATGACTCTGGAACTCCGGCGCTTGAAGCAGGTTCTCCCTTTACGATACTTTCATATATCTTAGCCCTTCCGGCCATATCATCTGATTTAATTGTAAGAAGTTCCTGCAGCGTATTAGCAGCACCATAGGCCTCGAGAGCCCAGACTTCCATTTCTCCCAGACGCTGTCCACCGAACTGAGCTTTACCGCCGAGCGGCTGCTGAGTAACAAGCGAATATGGTCCGGTTGAACGAGCATGCATCTTATCATCGACAAGATGGTGCAGTTTAAGCATATAAACACGGCCTACAAAAACTTCATTCTCAAACAGCCTTCCGGTTCTTCCATCACGCAGAGCTGTCTTCGAACTTGTTGGAAGACCAGCTTCTTTAAGCTTGGATTCAATCTGCTCATTAGAAGCAGACTGGAATACCGGAGTTGAATACCACTCATTAAGCTTCCATCCGGCCCAGCCGAGTTCAGTCTCAAGAATCTGACCGAGGTTCATTCGGGACGGAACACCAAGCGGGTTAAGACAGATATCAAGCGGAGTACCGTCTTCCATATAAGGCATATCCTCTTCAGGAAGAACCCTGGCGACAACACCCTTGTTTCCATGCCTACCAGCCATCTTATCGCCCTCGCGAAGCTTTCGCTTGGTTGCGATGAGAACTTTTACAACCTCATCAACACCCGGCGAAAGGTCATCACCTTCAGAGCGCTTCAGACGCTGTACATCAATAACAGTTCCGGTAACACCATGCGGCAGCCGGAGCGAAGTATCACGCACTTCTTTGGCTTTTTCACCGAAAATTGAGTTAAGAAGCTTAAACTCAGGAGTAGTTTCAGTTTCAGATTTCGGAGTAACCTTACCAACAAGTATATAACCGGAGTCAACCTTTGCACCTACACGAATGATACCTTCTTCATCAAGCTGATCAAGAGCTTTTTCATTCACGTTCGGTATATCACGGGTCAGTTTTTCGGGCCCGAGCTTAGTCTCCCTGACATCGATGCTGAATTCTTTTATATGGATGGATGTAAAAACATCTTCTTTTACAACATTCTCGGAAATAAGAATGGCGTCCTCATAGTTGTAACCGTTCCACGGAACAAATCCGACAAGCACGTTTCGTCCGAGTGCAAGTTCACCCTTATAAGTAGCAGGACCGTCTGCAAGAACAGTACCTTTTTCAACCTTCTGGCCTACTTCAACAAGCGGTCTCTGGTTAAAACATGTATCCTGGTTGGTCCGCTGATATTTGACGAGTTCATACTCATCAACTTCATGCTCAGCAGCGCCTTCCGGTCTGATCATCACTGATTTTGAGGTTACATACACTACTTCACCAGCCCTCTTTGCCTTAGCAAGAACACCGGAGTCGTATGCAGTTTTGGCTTCCATTCCTGTACCTACAATCGGCGGTTCAGGGAACACAAGCGGAACTGCCTGACGCTGCATGTTTGAACCCATCAAGGCTCGGTTAGCATCGTCATGCTCAAGGAATGGAATCAGCGAGGTAGCTACAGAAATTACCTGCTTAGGAGAAACGTCCATGTATTTAATATCTTCAGCAGGCTTTGCAACATAGTCACCGGCCTTTCTTACTGAAATTATTTCATCTTTAAAGTTACCCTTGCTGTCTATACGGGCGTTACCCTGAGCAATAAAGTATTTCTCTTCATCCATCGCGGAAAGATATTCAACTTCAGCGGTAGCTTTTCCATCAATAACTTTTCTGTAAGGAGTTTCAAGAAATCCGTAATCATTAACTCTAGTATAATTAGCCAGCGAAACAATAAGACCAATATTCGGACCTTCAGGAGTTTCAATAGGACACATTCTACCATAATGAGTGTAATGTACGTCTCGAACCTCAAATCCGGCTCTGTCTCTTGAAAGACCTCCCGGACCCAGAGCATTCAAACGTCTTTTATGCGTCAGCTCTGCAAGCGGGTTAACCTGATCCATGAACTGTGAAAGCTGACTGGAACCGAAAAACTCTTTTACTGCAGCAACTATCGGCTTAATGGAAATAAGATCCTGCGGTTTAACAGTATCGGTTTCCTTAAGAGACATTCGCTCTTTAGCTATTCTCTCCATCCTGGTGAATGCAGTTTTAAGCTGATTAGCCAGAAGCTCACCTACCGACCTGATTCTTCTGTTTCCAAGATGGTCAATATCATCAACATTTGCTTCACCGATAAAAACCTTAATAAGGAAGCCCATTGTATTTACAACATCTTCTCTTGTAAGGATTGATTCTTCCAGAGGTTCAGCGTAATCAAACTTTTTGTTGAGTTTATAACGTCCAACCCGCCCAAGATCATATCTTCTTGTAGAGAAGAACATGGTCTCAAGGTCTTTCTGGGCACTTTCAATAGTAATAGGTTCGCCGGGCATAAGAACCGAATAAACAGCAACAATTGCATCATCACGGGTCGGCTCATCGATACCAGGTTCATCACGGGTAAATTTTGAATCTTCCCTTTCAAAGCAGTTGAGAATTATCTGGGAATGCAGCGATTCCGGATCTTTTTCATCAATAACAACAACTTCAGAGATTCCTGAATGCAGGAGTTCATCTATATCATGCGGATGAAGTTTCTCGCCTGCACGATAAATCTTCTTGGTTTCACCATCTGCTTCAGAATATACTGCTCTCGAAAGAACCTTACCAACAAGCTTCTCTTTCTCTTCTTTATTGTCAGAGAAAGTTACAGTTTCAGATTTATAAAAAAGGTCAATAATCTCTTCACGGCTGGAATATCCAAGCGCTCGGAGAAAAAGACTTCCAAGTATTCTCTTCTTTCTGTCGATTTTGGCATATACGAGCTCTTTTTTCTGATCGATTTCAAACTCAAGCCAGGAACCCCTGTACGGAATAATCCTTGAGGAATAAACACCCTTTTCATGGGAAAAGATTACACCGGGAGAACGGTGAATCTGGCTGACAACGACACGTTCAGCACCATTAATTATAAAGGTTCCTCTCTCAGTCATCAGGGGTATGTCACCGATATAGATATCCTTCTGCCTGATTTCACCGGATTCGGTAAAAAGAAGATTTATCCTGGCCTTGATGGGCACAGCATAACTAATCCCCTTCTGCTTGCACTCAGATTCTGAAAACTTCATGTTTTCTTCATCGAGAAAGTACCGATCATACTCTAGAATCATGTCGCCGTTTGGACTTTCTATCGGGAAAATCGTCTGAAAAACCTCTTCAAGGCCTGCAGGTTCCGGACCGTCGCCGGCTGTTAGAAGATCTCTCTGAAGAAACTTTTCATACGATGAAAGTTGAATATCTATAAGGTTCGGAAGATCCAGTACCTCATAGTACTCCATTCCTATATATGTTCTGTTTATGGCTTTGCCATTACTCAGCATCACCACCCCCCTGGTTTAAGAAGCTGTTAATCAATATTCAGACAAAAAGCTTCAAAAGAACGCTTCAGCCTGAAAAACTTTTTAGATACAGATAATCCACCGAAAGAATTCCTTCGGTGGATTAAACGAGTATATTTTACCGTTACTCTGCTTGGGCAGACTATTTAACTTCAATAGTTGCGCCAGCTGCTTCAAGTTTTTCCTTAATTGAAGCTGCTTCTTCTTTAGAAACACCTTCTTTAAGTACCTTCTCTCCGCCTTCAACAAGCTCTTTTGCTTCTTTAAGACCGAGGCCGGTGATTCCGCGTACTTCTTTGATTACTGCAATCTTCTGACCGTCAGCAAAACCCTTAAGAACTACGTCAAACTCTGTCTTCTCTTCAGCAGCTTCAGCAGCAGGACCTGCAGCAGGACCAGCGGCAACTGCAACAGGAGCAGCAGCAGTAACACCGAATTTGTCTTCCATGGCAGTAATAAGCTCAGAGAGCTCAAGTACTGTCATACCAGCAATTGCTTCTAAAATTTCATCTTTTGTAGCCATATTACCTTCTCCTTAAAATAGATTTTTTATGCGGCAATAGCATGAGCTACCATGAAGACTAATGCCGCGTTTAATATTACTATTCTCCCTGTTCCTGCTTTTTGTCTGCAACTGCCTGCAGTGTGCGAACAAACTTTGTCGGAACAGCATTGAGAATGTATACAAAATTCTGAACCGGAGCATTCATTGTACCCATAAGTTTGGCAATAAGTTCCGGTTTTGTCGGAAGCTTGGAATAAGCCTCCATTTCACTGGCACCAAAAACATCAGTACCTATAAGACCGCCCTTCACATCAACCGGAGCGTCTTTTGCAAAAGCAAAAAGCTCTTTTGCTGCAGCACCGGCATCTTCACCTGAAAGAACGACTGCTGTTGGGCCAACAAGAAGCTCACCAACCTCAGGCTTTCCAAGTTCTTTAAGTGCAATCTTGGCAAATCTGTTCTTAACTACCTTATAAACCGATCCTGAAGCTCTGAGCTTTGTCCTGAGCTCTGTGATCTGCTCAACAGTAAGACCACGGTAATCGGTAAATATAAAATTATCTATACCTTCGAAATCGCTTTTAAGCGCGTTGACAGCTTCGACTTTCTCCGGCTGGATTTTAACTAATTCATCTGTCATTTCAAATCTCCTTCAGCCTAAAGCTTGTCCTTAAAATCAACCTTGACGCCGGGCCCCATAGTGGAAGAAAGCGCAATAGTTCTTACAAAGTCACCCTTTGTATCAGCGGGCTTCTTTTTAACAATTTCAGAAACTACATGAACTGCATTTTCTTCAATATTAGCCGGCTCCATTGAAACCTTACCAATGGCAAGATGAACAACGCCGGTCTTATCAGACCTGTATTCAACACGGCCCTTCTGAAGCTCAGCAAGAGCGCCTTTAATATCGAAAGTAACAGTCTGAGTCTTAGGGTTAGGCATAAGACCTCTTCGACCAAGAATTGGACCAAGACGTCCAACATCTTTCATCATATCAGGTGTCGCAACGGCAACATCGAAATCAAGCCATCCGCCCTTAATCTTTTCAATAAGATCATCATCACCTACATATGCAGCGCCAGCTTCCTTTGCCTCTTCTACTTTATCGCCTTTAGCAAAAACAAGAATCTTCTTGTCGCCGCTGAACTGAAAAGGAAGAACAAGAGTATCTCTTACAGTCTGACTCTTTTTAAGGTTAAGTTTAACTGAAAGCTCTACAGTCTCGTCAAATTTAGCAAAGGCCATATCTTTAACAAGCCCGATTGCATCCGGATAACTGTATAATGTCTGCTTTTCGTACTTTTTAGCAGCTTCGGTATATTTTTTTCCGCGTTTCATCTCAGTCCTCCACCTCTATACCCATGCTTCTTGCTGTACCGGCAATAATGCTCATAGCTGCATCAATATCGTTTGCGTTCAGGTCAGGCATTTTCAGCTCTGCAATTTCTTTAACCTGAGCACGTTTGATTTTTGCAACTTTAACCTTGTGAGGTTCAGCTGAACCGCTTGCGATACCGCAGGCTTTCTTAATAAGAACAGCTGCCGGCGGTGTCTTTGTGATAAAAGTAAAAGACTTATCAGCATATACCGTAATAACAACAGGAACAGTAAGACCCGGTTCAAGATTCTTGGTCTTATCATTAAACTGCTGAACAAAAGTAGGTGCTGAAACACCATGAGGACCTAATGCGGGCCCAACTGGCGGAGCCGGAGTAGCCTTTCCGGCAGGCACCTGGAGCTTGATGTAGCCCGTAACCTTTTTCTTTGCCATTTAAAAAACTCCTTCGTGGTATTAACGCGATGTCCGTCTCCCGGACACCACTCCCATCCTCTTCCCTAACGGGAATTATCTATAATTTTTCAACCTGAAGAAAATCAAGCTCTACAGGTGTAGCACGGCCGAAAATGCCGACCATAACCTTAAGCTTTCCTTTTTCCAGATTAATTTCTTCTATTGAACCGGTAAAAGTATCAAAAGGACCGTCAATAATCCTGATTGTTTCGCCCACAGCGTAAGACTGCTTAGGCTTCAGAACCCTGTCGGATTTAATCTCACCAGTCTTCTGCAGGATAGCTCTTGCTTCATCCTGACTGATCGGCTGAGGTTTAAAACCTTTCTGAGCACCGACAAAGCCGGTAACACCCTGAATAACCCTAATCTTTGAACAGACAGCTTCCCATCTGACATCAGGAAGATCCATCTCCACCAGAATATAACCGGGAAGAAATTTCTTTGAAGAAATTCTCTTCTTACCGTCTTTTATCTCAACAACATCTTCAGCAGGAACTTTGATATCAAGAATTTTATCCTTGAGCTCTTCTTCCTCCATTAGAAGCCTGATGTATTTCTCTACCTTATTTTCGTAACCGGAGTACGTGTGAACAACATACCAGCCTTTAGCCATAACTTACCCTTCCTGCAGCAAACATTCCGGAAAACCAGAAAAGACTGCGTTGCAGATCTTTTTTCTGAACACAGCCTGATTCTTAAGAATATTTAACTTTGTACGAAGCAGCGGAGCGTACCCCGCAAACCCTAACTGAAAAGCTTATCGATCCCTGAAACAAGCAGAAAATCCACAAGTCCCAGAACAACTGCAAAGATTACAACCGACACAACGACAACCTTGGTTGAAGCGAGTACATCTTCCCTGCTGGGCCATGATACTTTTTTGAGTTCAGAGACACTTTCTTTAAAAAACTGGACAATCTTTTTCACTTAGGGCTCCCGCTTAATATAAAAAAAAATACAGGCCAGGTAGGATTCGAACCTACAACATCCGGTTTTGGAGACCGGCGCTCTAGCCGTTGGAGCTACTGGCCTGTATATAATTTACTTAATTTTTGATTCCTTATGAAGAGTATGCTTATTATCCCACTTACAGTACTTCATAAGCTCGAGTTTTCCCTGCATATTTCGCCTGTTCTTTTTTGTAGTATAATTACGGCGATTGCATTCTTCACATTTCAGCGCTATAAGCTCTACAGCACCTTTATTTTTTTTAGCCATTTAAAGCATCTCCTATTTTCACTAGTATAGCCTCCGCCCGGACTTGAACCGGGGACCCCCACCTTACCATGGTGGTGCTCTACCGACTGAGCTACAGAGGCATTAAGCAGTGGCAGAAAGGTAACAAAGATATTTTTTTTTGTCAATAGGATTTATGCCAATTCTGTCGCTATCCGATGAGCTTAAATCTTAGTATATTTACAACAAAGGAGCAACTATGAAATCACCTAAAGAAAGTGCACTTGATAAAAAAATTATAAAAAACCTGAGCGGAAAACCGCTTGCGGCAGTTGAATATATGATTAATGATTCTGAAATAAAAACGCTGCAGGAATATGCAAATACTGTTTCAATTAAACGACTGAACTTCAATGACCACGGGCCCGTTCACATGAGAAAGGTAGCTCTTAATGCTGTAACAATGGCCGAAATACTCAAAAAGAAGGGTATAAAGTTCAACCTTGAGGATGAGGAAGCCGGCGAGTATGAAGACAGCCTTACTGCATTAATGCTTGCCTCTTTTCTGCATGACACAGGAATGACCGTCGGACGGCAGGACCATGAGCATTCTTCGGTATTTCTATCTATGCCGGTTATAGACAGAATCCTGAACCATGTTTATGGAGATAATATAGAAAAAAAGATCATTATCCGTTCTGTTACTATTGAATGCATTGCCGGACACATGGGCAACCAGAGGATCCACTCGCTTGAAGCCGGACTTCTTCTGATAGCTGACGGTCTGGATATGGAAAAGGGCCGGGCAAGAATCCCGATGATGATAGAAACTGAATCGAAGGTCGGCGATATACACAAATATTCTGCAGCTGCCATTGAAAAGGTTAAAATCACCGAAGGTGATGAAAGACCCATTAGAATCGATGTTGAGATGACTGAATCTGTCGGATTCTATCAGATAGAGGAAGTTCTTTTCAGAAAAATCAATTCAAGCCCCCTCAAACCCTACATAGAGCTTGTGGCTTCAGTAAAGGATGAGGAGCCCAAGAAATATCTTTAAGCCTTACTCATGCTCATGAGTAAGGTGTCTGCTGATTATTTTTGAATTATCAAGAAGCGAACTGAGAGAATTACCATGATGAACCCTTGAGATGGTTCTTGCAAAAAGTTCGCTGATAGATGCCGAAACATACCACTCCCTGTCCATCAGATTAGAGGTATGATATACAGAATTCGTACCGATTATCCTGTAAAAAAGCCCTTCTTTATAAGCTTTCTCAAAGTCTTCAGCAGCATCACCGGTAAACAGGGGAAGGCTTATCGCACAGATAATCTTCTCAGCACCCATCTCTTTCAGCATTTCCATTGCTTTTATAAGGGTTCCGCCGGTTCCGAGCATGTCATCGGCCATGAAGACTATCTTCCCTCTTACATCACCAAGAAGTTTGGTTGTAGTAATATTGGATTCACTGGCATTTGCAGAGACCTGGGAATAATCGCGCTCCTTGTAAATCATAGCAAGCGGTTTTTTAAGGGTTCCTGCAAAGTATTTATTCCGGTCAACAGCTCCTGTATCCGGAGATACCACAACAAGATCATCCCTGGAAAAATCAACGAGTTCACTCAAAGCCCGGATAATCTGATATGAAGCATGAAGATTTTCAAGATGAAGAGACTGAAAGCAGTTTTCAATAGCTTTTGAGTGAATATCAAGTGTAATTATCCTTGAAACACCCATAAGCTCACAGGTCCTGCCGAACCAGGCTGCTGTAAGCGCTTCCCTTCCCTTCTTTTTGTGCTGACGGCTGTAGGGATAGGTTGGAATAACAAGAGTTACGCTCTTTGCTCCGGCACCGATGACAGCATCAATAGTAGTAAAGAGAATCATCAGATGATCGTTTACAGAAAGAGCGCACTTCTCACTGCATCCATTTATATCAAGCGGATACTGGTTAGCTAAATCCTGAACGATATAAATATCCATATCACGGATAGAAGTCTGAATCTCAGACTTAACTTCACCGTTTGCGAAGCGTGTAAACTTCACTGGAATCTGATAGGACGGGGCTTTATACTTCGTAACATCACGGTTTCTGGAACCCTTTGCCGAAGTCAGTTCATTTATAAAGTTAATATTTCTCACGACATCATCACGTGAATAATCATATCTAGATACAAGTGAGTCTGTAGTCTTCTTATAATACTTCAGATATATTGATTTAAGATTTGATATGATCTCGCTCGAAATCTTTTCCGCACCGGGACATGCAATGACCCCTAGCAGAGACGACCTTGTGAATACCATAGAAACCACCAGAATTTGATACCTGACTCTAACATTTTTGTTGAATGGCATTCAATAGCAGCCGGTATTTTTATCGGGATAATTCTATATATATTCACAGCATACAGAGCAGGATCATGAAGTTTAGAAACACAGTTTCTAAACTTCCGAGAAAAGTCTAAAAACCCCGGTTTTTAGACTTTTCTCCCTGTACTTTTTGCTAGAATACTGTTAGAAAACTAATAAAGCTATGTTTATATATTCACTATTGAAAATTCTGGGAAGCCTCGGCCTGTTTTTATACGGCATGAAGGTAATGAGTGACGGAATTCAGAGAACTGCAGGCGACGGACTGCAGAAAGTTCTGAATTATATGACCATAAATCGTTTTGCTGCCGTAATTACCGGTTTTGCGGTAACTTCAATTGTTCAGTCATCATCGGCTACAACTGTAATGGTTGTTTCCTTTGTTAATGCGGGACTGCTTACACTTGAACAGTCAATCGGCGTTATCATGGGTGCCAATATCGGTACTACAGTAACAGGCTGGATTGTAGCCCTTATCGGTTTTAAATTCAGCATTACGACAATTGCCCTTCCTGCAATCGGCATCGGACTGCCGCTGGTTTTTGCGAAAAAACTCGGCAAGCAGGACCTTGGAGAAGTACTGATTGGTTTCGGTGTACTATTTCTCGGACTGGACTTTCTGAAAGATTCAGTACCCGATATTAAGCATCATCCCGAATACCTTGAATTCCTGAGGCATTTTACTGATCTCGGAGTCCTTTCAAACCTGCTTTTCATTGCGGTTGGTACAATTCTTACTGTCGTAATCCAGTCTTCATCGGCATCGATGGCAATAACTCTTACAATGGCCTACTCAGGCTGGATTGATTATTCATCAGCAGCATCTCTTATTATCGGTTCAAACATCGGAACAACCGTTACTGCATATCTTGCAGCCATTGGAACAAACACTAATGCAAAACGGGCCTCAAGGGCGCATATTCTGTTTAACCTGTTTGGTGCGCTTGTAGTAATTATCGTATTCAAGCCCTTCCTGCACATTGTCGACCTTATAGTTCCCGGCGATCCTTCTGCCGGAGTAAGCGTTCCTGAGCATCTTGCCATGTTTCATACTCTTTTCAACATACTCAACACTCTGGTATTTGTATGGTTTGTTCCGCAGTATGCAGCAGTCATACGAAAACTGGTTCCTGAGGATAAAAACGAAGTTCCGCAGAACTACTCTCTGAAGTATATCTCAACGAGCCTGCAGGATACTGCAGAGATTAACCTTATCAAGGTAAGAGTTGAAATTAAGAAGATGACTGAGATTGTCGAAGAAATGTATCTGCGCTTTCTTGATATCTTTAACAAACCGGATAAAAAGCTGGGAAAAGAGATAAAGAAGCTGAAAGATATGGAAGATTTGACAGACCAGATGCAGGAACAGATTTCAGCATATCTGGTGGACTGTATAAGCGAAGGCCTTAATGAGTCGGGTATGAAATCTGCAACCTGCATGATGAGGATTGTCAACGAGCTTGAGAGTATCGGAGACAGCTGCTTCAACCTGCTCCTTCTATCAGAAAAACGCTATAACAAGGATATTCAGTTAGAAGAAAAGGCTGTTACAGCACTAAAACCTATATCTAAAACAGTTGAAGACTTTCTGACGCTAATCAAGAACAGCATGGATCACGAGTTCACAGCAGAAAACATGGAAGCTGCAGTGAAATTTGAAGAAAAAGTCGATAAACAGCGAAAAGCGCTCAACAAGGAAGCCAGAAAAAGAATACAGGGCGGCTCAGACGTAAAGGCCGAGCTTCTCTACCTTGATATAGTCAAGCATATGGAGCATATCGGAGATTATTCGCTTAATATAGCGGAGTCGATGAAGCAGAATTACGAAGATTAAAATGAAAAGACAGTAAAAGCACCCGCTCTTACTGTCTATTTTATTACAATAAACTGACTGCAGTTCCGCAGAGAGCTGCAACTGCAGCATCAAGTACTGATTTCTCAGCAGCAGCCTGTTCTTTAAGCAGGCTGTTTTCTTTTACAGCCGCCTCAAGATTGAGGTTTCCGGCAGTGCCGGTGCTTATCCGCGATTTGTTCACATCCGAGGCATCCATATCACCATACTTTTCAAGATTCAGACCGACCTCTCTATAGGCATCACGGAAACTCATTCCGCTGTCAACGAGCTCATATGCTGCATCTGTAGCAAAAATATCAGGTGAAAAACCTTTAAGAAGATTCTCTTCATTAACAATCAGTTTTGAGAAAGTAAGATTCATTATATCAAAGCACTGACCGGCAAGATCAATCCCCCTGAGGTATGGTTCCTTTGTTTCCTGAAAATCACGGTTATAACCTGAAGGCAGTGAGCGGACAATCTGCTTAACATTCATCGAATATGAAGACAGGGCTGCTGATTTGGCACGCATCAGCTCAAGCCCGTCTGGATTCTTCTTCTGCGGCATAATACTGGAACCTGTACAGAGCTCTGCAGGAAGGCTGAAATAGCCGAACTCGGGCAGTGAAAATAGAATAAGATCCTGTGCAGCGCTGCTTAGCACAAGTACGGAATGCTCAAGGGCATTCAGAACAAGCGATTCAAGCCTTCCGCGTGAATTATTGACATATATGACATTATTCTGCACTTTGGCAAAGCCCATAAGTTCTGCTGTCATTTCACGGTTAAGCGGAAGCGGAGTTCCGTAACCTGCTGCAGCACCGAGAGGACACTGATTTACAAGGGTATATATGGATGCAAGGTTTTTCAGGCTGTCTACAAGCTCTTCAGCCCAGGCCGCAGCCCAGAGCCCTACCGAAGACGGCATTGCTATCTGCATATGGGTACGTCCGGGCATGGGGACAGAACTGTTGGCTTTTGCAAAATCAAGGATTGTTTCGACAAGAGAGGTTCCGCGTTCAATCAGGTCAAGAACAGCAGCCCTTGAGAACATTCGAAGAGCGGTCTGAACCTGGTCGTTCCGGGAACGTCCGGTATGAATCTTTTTACCGGCCTCTCCTATGCTGCTGATCAGATGATTTTCTATCGCCGTATGACAGTCCTCATCAGAACGCTGAATATGGAACTTACCGCCCTTCTGGAGACCGATTATCTCATTCAGACCTTTTTCCAGCTTTTCAAGATCATCTGCTGTGAGAATATCTATCGAATGAAGCATCCGGGCCTGGGCAATACTTGCGACGCAGTCAGATGGAACCAGCGCAATATCAAGCTGGTAGTCCAGACCTACCGTAAATTTTTCAACAAGTTCATTGAGTTCATAATTTTTCTGCCAAAGTTTTGCCATTTTACTCTCCCGAATTTTGTCACATAGTATATAAATTCAGTTATTATTTCAACTTCCCTGAATTTATCCAAGCGATGCAGCAGCATTTTCACAAAACGATTCCGTGATGGTAATCAACTTTATATAAAAAAAGGAGGAATCTGAAAGGTTCCTCCTTGATACTGAATAATTCTATTTATTTTTCAAACCCAGGAGGAAACAACACCCGGAGCCTGAACACTGACGTACCGGTGGATTCCCTGAATCTGGCCGGAATGAAAACATACGATCTCAGCTGTAAGACCGGCTGCCGGCATTTCCTTCAGGATTTTCCTGCCGGTTTTATCGGCAGCTTCAACTGTTTTCCGATGCATATCAATCATACAGGCAGGGACAAAACAGGAAGCTGTTGCTCCCGGCACGATATAGGCTGAAACAAAACCTGAAACTACACCGAAACTGATTACAACCCCCTGCTCTACATCAGCAATTAGAACACGTGCATCGGGATCAGAAGGACGTCCCGGAATAAATGACGCAGGAATGGTGACAGGGGCTTCAGAGGCCGCCTTTTCATCCATAATTGCTTCCAGGTAGTCCGGATCTTCATAGACTATCCCGCCCATTTCCATAAGAACACTTTGTTCAGAAGCTTCGAACTGCTCACCGGAACTTCCGTCAAAAACAGCATTCCCTACAGCAAGAAGTTCTTCGCGTGAGGCTTTCTGACCTGCCGGGACATCAGCTGTCCACTGCTGCGGAATTTTTTTCATTTCTTCTGGCAGGAAAACAAATCCGGCCTCAACCCGTGAACGGACTATATAAAGCTCCAGTTCGCCGATAAGCCCGTCCTCTATCTTCAGCCTTCCGAAAAAGATTGCCTGTTTTCCAGATTCATCAAGGTTTGCTGTGACAAACAGCTGTCCGGTTTCAGAATCTGAGAAGAATTGCGCTATATAATTCAGCCCTGTAACACTGCTCCAGCAGCTCATCATTACAAGAGCTCCGGGTTTTCCATTCTCGGTTGCAGCGTATGTATCCGCAAGCGGAAGGAGGTCAGGGTTCTGTTTGATCATCGACTGAAATAATATATCCGCAAAACTTCTCATATTTTATTATCTCCGGTCTAGTACATTATCATAGCCATGATAGTAACTATCACTGTGGCTACTGCTGTAACACCGACTGTTGAAAAGAGGATTGGCGGATAACCTTCTTTCTGCTTGATACCGGTAAGAAGCATTATTGCAACAACCATTGTTCCAAACGGAAGGGTATCAAGAACAAAGCCTGAGAATGCAACAATTCTGTGCGCAGCAATAGCGCTGATTCCCATAACCGGAATAAAAAGGTCATGAGCAAGGTTGAACATAACGATAAGCCCGGACATTGAGGCTGAAATACCGATTATCAGGATTGAAAGAACTGCAAAGAGAATATAGGGACTGATCGAGCCCTGCATTCCGCCGATTCCCTGTACCATCCAACCGAAAGCCGGAGTTGATGAGATAAGCTGTCCAAGAGCCATGTTGATAAGGATGATAACCGGAATACCTGCAATTTCAGCACCGCTGTTGAACTGTTCAACAAGCTTGTTGAGTTTTGCAATAGGTTTGCTCTTTCCTGATTCCTCATTATAAGGCATGTACGGGTAGAACAGGAGAACTGAAATACCGACACCTACAAGAAGTGAGAAGAAGGGGCTGAGGTGAAGAATATTAAAACATACGAAGATTGCGGCTGTAGGAATAAGGATAAAGAACCAGGGGGGAAGGTTCTTTTCTTCAAACCTTGCCTGGGAAAGAGGGCCGAACTCAAAATTCTGACCTGCAGCAACATCTTTTTCCCACATTCTTGACATTCCCCAGAGGGATGCAACCAGAATGAACAGACCGCCTGTGATTGCAATTGCCGGAGCAGCCATAGCGCTTGTATCTACAAGGAACTGAACAGCAAATATATTGATGATTGACGGAGTACCAGGAAGCGCACCGCCTACGGTTGAACCGAGGATGATAAGAACCGCAATAAAACGACGGGGGATGTTTACCTCATGCATGATACTTGCCGCAATTGCTATCTGTGTGAAAAGAATTGCAAAGTTATCAATACCCGCATAGGCCATAAGGACACCCATAAGGATAATGAGGAAAGCGCCTACCAGTCTTTTTTTAGGTGCTGAAAGGTTTCCGGTAAGTGCACGGAGTACTGTTTTGGCGAAAGAATCCGCCGCACCGCTGACTGATACGATTTTTCCGAACGTTGCGCCCGCCAGGAACAGCGGTATAAGCGTTCCTGCCATCATTCCGATACCCTTGTTGATTGTTTCATCCCAGGATTTGCCGATTGCAAGTCCGCTGGTGATCATCAAAATCAGGGCGACGATTATTGATACCCAGGAAAGATGCAGTCCCTTGTATGTCAGGAGAATGAGCATAACAAACCCTAACAGGACTCCAAATACTGATAGTGCTATAGACATATAGCCCTCCTATTCTTTTTAAAAGACATCCGCCCCGGTAATCCGTATACTATTTAACCAGATACTAACTAGGCATTAATGCTTTTATTGATATTGATGCCCATTATAAAATCCCGATATTTACTTATCTACATGACGGAAGAACAAAAAAACCTGATGATTTGTGCGCCAAGACCAAATCGGAGTATCCGGAAGCATTAAACAGATTGCGGCCCTGCCTTTATATCACATCTCAGCACAAAAAGCTCCCGGAATTTGTGCTCGGGGCATGATGTCTGCCTTTCAAGTGTCCACTATAATGGCAGTACACTGAATAGGAGACTTTATACAATGTACAAAATTGCGGATACCTGTGTCGGCTGCCACAACTGTGCGATGGAATGCCCCATGCAGGCCATAAACTATGCAGGTCTTAAGTATGAAATAGATCAGGACATATGCGTTGAATGCGGGTTATGCGAAAAGCTCTGTCATACAGCAAGCATAAAAGATGTTGATGCAGAGATTATAATAGAGAAACACGAACCCATTGATATGGAATGCGACCTTGTTGTCTGCGGATCCGGTACCGGAATGATCGCAGCAGTTAGAGCCGCTCAGACAGGCAAAAAGGTTATAGTTCTGGAAAAATCAAAAAAGACAGGCGGAAACACTGACTACGCCCATATGTTCTTTCCTGTATACACCGAACTTCATAAAAGAAACAACTTTGAAGATGTCAGGGTTGATGCAGTTGAAGAATTCTGGAACAGATCAGGCAAAAAGATTGAAAAAGAACTGATAGAAACTGCAGTATATACATCCGGAGAGTTCTTTGACTGGCTTCTACAGTTTCCTGATACAGAAAAGCATTTTGATATAGTATCTCTGGGTTCACAGAGAAATGTCGGCCCGATGTACACATCGGCAATGATCGTTTTTCCGGACAGAATGTATCACAACCTGCTCTGCAGGGATCCAGCTATAGGCCCCGGCTGGGCAGGAACATTCATAAAGTACCAGATGTTTAAGACAATACGGGAGCAGAAGCTCGATGTTGAGATAATGACCGAAACCGCTGCAAAACATCTGACTGTTGATGAGAGCGGAACAGTAACCGGCGTAACAGCCGAAGATGCCGGCGGAATTATCAATATCAAGGCTAAAGCCGTTGTTCTTGCCACCGGCGGAATGGGAAGAAGCGACGAAAAGCTGCAGAAGTATTTCAACTTCTTCGACTGTGAGACACCGATACACCGCTTTTCAGTGCCTTCAGACACCGGAGATGCAATTGATATGCTGCAGGAACTCGGCGTAGAGCCTGATCCGCAGCGCATGTTCGTATCCACCTTCGGACCGGCCCACCATCCGTTCAGCTACTGTCTTTACAGAATTCTTGAACACCCGACAAGCGTCTGGATTAATCTTAACGGGGAACGCTGGCAGGATGAAACCGGCGGACTGATGACAGGAAGATTCACAATTAAGGATCAGCCAAAGGAAATCACCTGGGGGATCTACAGTCAGGCAGGAATAGACAGGATTGCTAATCAGTATCTGAACGATCCGGCTCTGGCTAAGGAAAAATTTGTTTATGAGTGCTATCAGCAGGATCTTGATGAAGAAATTGCCTTACCGAAACCGCCGGTATACAAGGCAGATACTATAGAAGAACTGGCGGAAAAGCTTGGAGTGGAACCTTCAAAACTGACGGAAACCATAGAAAAATATAACGGATTCTGCAAAGCCGGCAAGGATGAGGATTTTGGAAAGACTGAAAAAAATCTCATTGAACTTGAAAGCTCAGGACCCTACTACGCTATTTACGGACAGCGCTTTTCTGAAGGAGCCTTCGGCGGTCTGAGGGTAAACACGAAGTGTGAAGTGACAAGGGAGGACGGCTCTGTTATTCCCGGACTCTACGGTGTAGGCGATGCCACATCAGCTATGCATATGCAGGGTGAGCTTGCTCCGATTTCTGAACTGACATGGGCTACAGCCTCATCATATCTGTCCGGCGGAAATGCGTCTGAATACATAGATAAGCTGAATAAATAAAGAGGAAAGCAATGAGTACAAACATAAGAAAACCTGACATGACACCGCAGAAAACTGCAATGCCGGCTCAGGCACCGTCTGCCAGAATTGATAATTATAATGAGATTAAAACCGGATATACTGCAGAGCTGGCAGTGACGGAAGCTCTAAGGTGCATGAACTGTCCGGGACAGTACTGCGCTGCGAACTGTCCAATACATAATCCGATTCCGGAAATAAATAAGAAAATAGGCGAAAAAGACTTCGACGGAGCATGGGAACTGCTTAATTCAAACAGTCCACTGCCTGAGGTCTGCAGCAGGGTCTGCGATCAGTCAAAACAGTGCGAGAGCGAATGCTCCAGGGGTATAAAGCATGAACCTGTCAGCATTGGAGGGCTTGAACGCTTTCTGGCTGACAAATATGCAGGTAAGAATAACGGAATAAAAATTGCCCTCTCAACAGGGAAAAAGGTCGCCGTCATAGGAGCCGGTCCTGCAGGAATATCAGCAGCATGGGATCTTATGAGGAAGGGCCATTCAGTAACTGTATTTGAAAAGCAGGAAGAACCCGGCGGGCTGATGATGTACGGAATTCCGAACATGAAGCTTGATAAGCAACTTCTTACAAAACGTTTTGACCTTATGAAAAAGTTCGGCGTTAAATTTAGTTGCGGGACTGAAGTCTCAAAGGATGTTTCAGCAGCGGATGTACTTAAGGATTTTGATGCTGTACTTGTTGCAATTGGAACTGCAGAAAACAGAAAGCTTCAGGTTCCCGGCAGCGATGCTGAGGGGATTATTCCTGCAGTTGAATACCTAAAAGCCGGCACAAAGAATGCTCTTGAAGACGGGTATGTGATTGATCCTGTGCTGAATGCTGAAGGTAAGAATGTAATAATAATAGGTGCCGGCGACACAGGGACAGACTGTCTGGGGACTGCTGTCCGTCAGGGAGCCGCCTCAGTTTACCAGTTTGAAATAAGCCCGAAGCCGGATGCGGCTCCCGGAACAGAAAAGCTTCCATGGAAGGAATGGCCTAAGATCTTCAAGACAGAATACAGTCAGGAGGAAGCCGTCAGCAAATTCCATGAAGACCCGAGAATTTACAGCATTTTCACTGAGGAAATTATTAAGACACCGGACGGAACTGTTGAGGCTGTAAAAACAAAGGATTCCGAAGGTACAGAAAAAACCTGGAAGGCTGATATGGTCATTACAGCCATGGGGTTCACCGGTCCTGATACCGGAATCCTGAAAGAGCTTGGTATAAAAACTGATGACCGGGGAAATATCTCTGCTGATGAAGAAACCTACAGCACAGGTGTTGAGAAGGTGTTTGCCTGCGGCGATGCAAGACGCGGCCAGAGCATGGTTATATGGGGAGTTGCGGAAGGAAAAGAAGCAGCGGCTTCAATCGACAGCTTCCTGATATCAGCTGAATAATTAAATTATCAATTTGCTGTATCGATTAATCGGCACAGCTTCCACCCTAAAACGGGGCCGCCTGGCCCCTTTTTTTATTGCTGTATTCCAGTATCCTTAATGAGAAAATAAACGAAAACATTTCATTTCCTTCATCAATCCTGGTATCAAGCAGTTCAAGGCACCTGTTTATGCGGTAGGATACGGTATTCCGGTGAATCTTCATTATTTCCGCGGTTTTTGAAATACTCCGCAAAGACTCGAGATACATATGCAGAGTCGGAACAAGATCAGTCTTATGTTTGATATCATAGTCTTCAAGAGCGAGTATTTTCCGGTGGCAGAACTGCTTTAAATCGTAGAGCCCTGAGGCTGTATCGAACATATGGTAAATGGAATTCTCGTTATAGGCAAAATACAGGCTGCCGTTCTTAAGGGTAGATGCAACATCAAGCATACATCGAGCCTGCTGAAAATGGTCGTATAGCTCGCTTAGATCAGGAAAACTCCTGCTTATTCCGGCAATAAGGTTATGCTTTTTCAATACATCAGTCATCCCCGGATCCTCATTCTCCCAGTCGCTTATCCAGTTCTCGGAGTTATAAACCCTGACGATCAGGTTATTGTAAATCATGGTTCGGCAGCAGTTTGTATAATGGAAGGCGTGAATAATATCTTTTATAGGCGCAGTTTCCTTATCATCGCGCGAACAGATAACTATCACGTAATTATAGGGCCTGCTGTTCCAGTCAAGAATTTTAATATATTCCTGCATAGCCTCGCCTGGAACTTTTTCGTTATTAAGCAGACGAATCAGAAAGTTTTCAACGGATTTTTTGTTTGAAGAGATATTATAATTTCGGCGCTGAAGCTGAACGATGGCATAATAGGAGAGGATCTCCATCAGTTCAATATCCTCCTCCTTGAAAGGTCTGCAGTAGGCCGGCGAAATCATTGTGCCTACATGAACACCGCCCACAGTGAGGGTCTTTATAAGCCTGGGTATAGGCAGATGGCTGTCTTCAACTATCACCGGAAGATGGCTTTTTATTGAACCCATATGGGCTGATTCAACCTCTTTAAGCTGCGCCTGCCTTAGAGGCTGCTGCCCTCCCTCATCGATGATAGTCTGCCTCCATGAAGGGTCTTCTATCTGTACATTTTTAGAATATGCAAGCTTGACCTGAGCCCTGTCCTCTATAAAAACCGGGTTTCCAAGAACTTCATAAGCAAGGTCGGCAATACCCTGCAGTGAAGAAATCTGCGTACCCTTACACAGAAGAGAACAGAGTTCTTTTGTTTCTTCGACCATAAACAGCCCTCCCCGGTTCAACGATTACAATGACTATATTTTGAATGCCTGAACGATATCACATATGTAATTATCGATAAAGATAAAAAAAAGGCACCGTGTAAAAACGATGCCTCGAAGTTTAAATTATATGGTTCAGCTGAACGAAAGAACTCCGTCAGCAACAGACACATTAACTGTGTCTCCTTCCTTTATTTCCCCGGCAAGCATTTTCTTTGCCATCGGGTTCTGTAGAAGGTTCTGAATGGTCCGCTTAAGAGGTCTTGCACCGAAAGCCGGGTCAAAGCCTTCCTTCGAAAGGAGATCTACCGCTTCATCACTTATCTGCAGGCTAATCTTCTTATCTTCAAGTCTCTTTATCAGAATCTTCAGCTGGATGCTTACTATCTTATGGATCTGATCCTGACCAAGCCGTTTGAATGATATTATTTCATCAATACGGTTGAGGAACTCAGGCTTGAAAGTCGACTTAAGCAGCCTGTCGATATCGCCGCGGACATCTTCAGGATTATCGGCCTGAAGCAGCAGTTCGCTTCCGAGGTTGCTTGTCATGATAATGATCGCATTGCGGAAGTCCACTACCCTGCCCTGACTGTCGGTCAGACGTCCGTCATCAAGCATCTGAAGGAGTATGTTGAAAACATCGGGATGTGCCTTCTCAATTTCATCGAAAAGGACAACAGAATAGGGTCTTCTCCTGACTGCTTCAGTCAGCTGTCCGCCCTCATCATAACCGACATATCCCGGAGGAGCTCCAATCAGCCTTGAGACCGAGAACTTCTCCATGTATTCGCTCATATCAATCCTTGTAAGAGCCTTCTCATCGCTGAACAGGAACTCGGCCAGGGTTTTTGCAAGCTCTGTCTTGCCCACGCCGGTCGGACCTATAAAGATGAATGAACCAAGGGGTCTGGAGTCATCCGACAGTCCGGTCTTGTTACGGCGGATAGCATCAGCCACTGCTTCTATCGCAGTATCCTGCCCGACAACCCTCTGCTCGAGTATCTCTTCAAGCTTAAGATACTTCTCCATTTCAGAGGCAAGCATCTTTGAAACGGGGATGCCGGTCCATGTTGAAACAACACGAGCGATATCCTCTTCCTCTACTTCCTCACGCAGGAGACTGTTCCCCTTCTGAAGACCCTCAAGAGCTTCGCTTTTTTCCTTTATAAGGGCCTGTTTTCCCGGTATGAGACCATGTTTTATTTCAGCAGCCCTGCTGAGGTTGCCCTCTCGCTCGTAACGTACTTCATCGATTTTAAGCTCTTCAAGTTCGGCTTTAAGAGCCCGGATCTCGTCAATAATATTCTTCTCATTCTGCCACTGCAGAAACATTACATCACGCTTTGTTTTGAGTTCAGAAAGGTCCTTCTCGATATTTTTCAGTCTTTCAGCCGAAGCCTCGTCATCTTCGCGGGAAAGAGCCTGCTTCTCAATATTCAGCTGCAGAATCTTGCGCTCAATCTGGTCGAGTTCGGTAGGCTGGCTTTCAATTTCCATCTTAAGCCGGCTTGCAGCCTCATCTACCAGGTCTATGGCCTTGTCCGGAAGAAACCTGGATGTTACATAGCGGTCGGAAAGAACGGCGGCGGCAATAAGCGCCTCATCCTTGATTCTTACACCGTGATGTACTTCATAGCGTTCCTGCAGGCCGCGGAGAATTGAAATTGAGTCCTCGACCGAGGGTTCCTTAGTGAATACCGGCTGGAAACGCCTTTCGAGGGCAGGGTCCTTTTCAATGTGCTTGCGGTATTCATCGAGGGTTGTAGCACCCACGGCATGAAGTTCTCCGCGTGCGAGTGCGGGCTTCAGAAGGTTTGACGCGTCGGTAGATCCTTCGGCCGCTCCGGCGCCCACGAGGGTATGGAGCTCATCAATAAAGAGGATAATCTCACCCTCGGCCTCGGCTATCTCTGCAATTACAGCCTTCAGTCTCTCCTCGAACTCGCCGCGGAATTTAGCGCCTGCGATGAGGGCACCAAGATCCAGTGCAAGCAGCTTCTTGTTCTTGAGAGAGTCCGGGACATCCCCGGATATAATCCGGCCTGCAAGGCCCTCAGCTATTGCTGTCTTTCCTACTCCCGGTTCTCCGATGAGAACAGGGTTGTTCTTTGTCCTTCTGGAAAGAACCTGCATTACGCGGCGAATTTCTTCATCGCGCCCGATTACCGGATCAAGTTTGCCCTTTTTGGCCAATTCTGTGAGGTCTTTGCAGTATTTCTGCAGAACCTGGTATCTTTCTTCCGGGTTCTGGTCTGTTACGCGCTGGTTTCCCCGCAGAGCCTTCAGTGAACCCAGCACTGCATCACGGCTTACGCCAGCTCTTTTAAGAACGGCAGCCGTCTGACTGTCTGTACCAAGAATGCTCAGCAGGATATGTTCGGAGCTGGTAAACTCATCCTTCAGTTTATGCGATTCCTTTTCCGCCTGGGCAATAACATTGCTCAAAGCCGGGACAAGCCCTACCTGGGCGCTGTCGCCGTAAACCTTGGGAGTTTTTTCCAGAATCTGTTCAATTTCAGAAAGAATTATCGCCTTGTCTGCCCCGATCCGGTCAAGGAGGGGCGGGATTACACCTCCTTCCTGCTCTAACAGAGCCTTGAAGAAATGAGGTATATCTATCCCGGTATGGTTATAGTCTCTTGCAATTGAATCCGCTTCCTGGAGCGCTTCCTGTACTTTAAGAGTTAATTTATCGTATCTCATATTGATAAAATAATTAGAAGATCAGAAAGCGTCAAATAATTTTATTTTGATAATTAATAAAGTTCTTTACAAAGCATGTACGGCATAATATGTTTCTTAGGTGACAATTCTAATTGTAAACATACTTCTGGCAGTTATTCCCGCGGTTTTCCTGATGATTTACTTCTACCGGAAGGATAAAAAACCGGAACCGGCAGTACTGATCTGGAAGGTTTTTGTCATCGGATTTTTCTCTGTTATTCCCGCCGGTCTGATCGAACATTTCATCGAACCATTTACCTATATCAGCGACCCTCTGACAGCTATTTTTGCCAGAGCCTTCATAATGGCGGCTCTTGTTGAAGAGACGACAAAGCTTCTTGTTGTTAAAACCTTTGTTTACAACAAACCCCAGTTTGATGAGATTACCGACGGGGTCGTATATGCAATAACTGCAAGTATGGGTTTTGCCTGTTTTGAAAACATACTCTACAGCTCCGGAGGAACTGCAGTGGTTCTTGTTCGTGCATTCACTGCCGTTCCGCTGCATGCAGTTGCTTCGGGAATAATGGGTTATTACATTGGACTCAGTAAGTTCAGGCAGAAGAAGGATATGTATGCGGGCCTGATTTATGCGGTTATAATTCACGGGCTGTATGATTTCTTCCTTTTCACAGGAACGGTGCTCAGTTTTCTGGTTATACCACTGCTTCTGATCTGCGGAATAATCCTTAAAAAACTGCTTAACCGGGCGATTCAGTCCGACCTGTTAAACGGCCGCAGCTGATTTTCGACTGCCTAAAGAAGCTCTAAAAACTAATTTATTCTTTTTACAGGAAATGGTTGACAGAATCCCGTAATACCATTATATTCCTCATACACTACGACGCAGGGTAGAGCAGCTGGCAGCTCGTCGGGCTCATAACCCGGAGGTCGCAGGTTCGAATCCTGTCCCTGCTAACGTAAAATACCGTTAAGGCTTTTGCCTGGACGGTATTTTTTTTGCATTGGGAGGAACAGGATGAGATCCGGAGTGACGCGCTGTTTATTTAACATTCCTTTTCAATGGCAGGGAGACGCGGGCTGTCGTCCCGGCGTTTTCTTCAGATTCGAATTCCAGCCTACCACCATGTTCATTTACAATATTATAGGTGATTGAAAGTCCCAGGCCGGTACCCTTGCCCGGTTTTTTGGTTGTAAAGAAAGGATCTGTAATGTTTTTCATATTATCTTTTGATATACCGCAGCCTGTATCTATTATTTCAACAATCAATTCATCACCGCTAAGCCGGGTTTCTATATCGATACGGCCATCTTCTTCAATCGCATGCTCGGCATTTGACAGAAGGTTGATGAAAACCTGATGCATTGCACCTACATTTCCTGAAATTATCTGGGGTTCTGATAAATAATTTTTAGTAACTTCGATCCTGTCTTTAAGCTGGTTTCTCATCATTACAAGACAGTTGTCTATAATCTCATGAATATCGCAATCCTCGTCGGTAGATTTATTGCTTCTACTGAACTGGTTCAGACTTTTTACAATATCGCCGGCTCTCTCCACACCTGTTTTCAATGCTTCAAGAAAAAAAGCAGCGTCTTCATTTTGATCCTCAAGCCCCATATCCAAAAATCCATGATAAGCGGTCGTGATAAAATTCAGAGGATTGTTGATTTCATGCGATACCCCGGCGGTCAAAATTCCGAGGGAAGCCATTTTTTCAGACTGCAGCAGCTGAGCCTGAGTCTCATTAAGGTTTTTAAGCGTTGCTTTAAGAGCCTCATTTGCCGTTTCAAGGTCATGCGTTTTCTCTTTCACCATTTTCTCAAGTGAGATATTTATGGTTCTGCGTTCTTCTTCAATAAGTTTCCGTTCGGTAATATCCTGAATAGTGCCCAGCATGCTGTTAATTTCACCATTATCATCAAAATATAATTTACCGATTCCCTGTACCCATCTTACCTCCTGGTCATTCTTTCTGATAATACGGTATTCCTTGTTGAAGTCCTGCCTTTTACCGATAACATCTTCACGAAAATAGTTACTCATCATTTCGAAGTCTTCGGCATAAATAATTTCAAACCAGTCATTTATTGATTTTTTCCCATCCGAATGTTCTACCCCGAAGATACTGTCAAGGGTCTCGGTTGTTATCCAGTACCTTTCACTGTATACCATTTTATAAGAACCGATCCTTCCGGAACGCTGTGACTCCCGTAAGAAATACGAACTCTCTTCTGCCCGTTCTTTTTCAAGAATAATTTGTTTTTCAATCTCTTTCTGTTCCGTAATATCCCTGAACTCTACAGATCGAACCTGCCTCCCTTTGTATGGGATTTCCCGTGCTTCCAGCCTGAGAGGATAGTATTCTCCGTTTTTACGCACGCCGAAGACATCGTATGGTTTTTCATAACCTTTTTTAATATTCGACATGACAGTATCTCTGTATTCTTCCGCAATTAACAGCAGGCCATTCATACCAATAAGCTCTTCATAAGAAAACCCGGTAATATCAGATAGACCGCGATTACAATCGAGGATAAGACCCTTATCATGGATTGTGATGCCTCCGAATGAGGCGTTGTGAAGTGCTTTATAACGCTGTTCACTCTCCTCGGCTCTTTCTTTAGCATTCTTTTCTTCCGTTACATCAAGAAAAAAGCCGATAAGGTAGTTTATTTTTCCATCTTCATAGATTCCGACACCCAGCTCATGAACCCATCGCCACTCACCACTTTTATGCTTTATCCGGTAAAAGACTTCGAACTGCCCTTTATTTTTAACAGCCTCATCCACAGCCGCCCCGATCTTTCCAATATCATCAGGATGATAAATTTCAGTAAAATTAAGCCTGCCCGACAAAAAATATTCTTTCGGATAACCGGTGATCTCCTGAACTCTATCATTGAGATAAAGCATTGAATAATATGCATTATATCTGCACATGTAAATCGCCCCTGGAACATTATCCGCAAGGGCCCGGAATCTCTCTTCTTCAGCCTTTAACTGATTTTCATGTTTTTTACGTTCAGTAATATCTATTACTGTAAAAATGTTTCCTTTTGAAGGTTCCGATGGATCAAGAAGGGTTACTGCAATTAGAGCGGCGATCTTTGTTCCGTCCTTTCTCAACAGTTCGGTTTCTATCTCACCGACACCTTTTATTATCATGTCCTGATAAAGATCACCGCCTACCCTTTCATACTCAGCCTGTGAACTGTATAGAAAGTCGGAGCTTCTTCCCTTTAATTCCTTTTCTTCATAACCGATTATTCTGCTTACCGCCTTATTAAGGTTTATGATCTTTCGATCCCGTATAAGACCTATTCCTACAGGTGCAATATCGTATATACGCTGCAATTCTCTTTCTCTTGACAGCAGCGCTTCCTCGCTCCGTTTGCGTTCAGTGATATCTCTGACGTAAATTATCTGTAACCCGTTATTCTGGTACCATATAAATATAGCGGTTAATTCTATTGGAAAGGTGGTGCCGTCTTTTCTGATATAAATACTTTCGAAAATAGAATTTTCAAATTTTCTTTCTTCGGATAATCTTTTCCAGTTTTTTTTAAAATCTTCAATTTTAAAATTCGGATCAAGATCAGATACCTTTAACTGCATTAATTCATCATGGGTGTATCCTAAAGACTTACAGGCCTGCTCATTTACATAGTCAAATCCTGCTTGGCTATTAATCCAGAAAACAGAATCAGCGGTATAATCAATAGAGGCTTTGAATTTATAAAGCTTTTTTTCGTTCTGTTTCCGTTCATCTATATCCTCAACTGTCCACAGTGAACCCTTCGACAAATCTTCAGGATCGGTGGCTTTGCTGGACAGCATACACCAGAACAGGGTTCCGTCTTTCTTCTTCCCTCTTAATTCAATTCTGAAAATTTCACCTTTTAAAAGTTTCTGATAGGCTTCTTTACCTATGTAATCAAACTGTTTTTTATCACCGTAGAATATTTCCGCACTCTGCCCTATGAGTTCTTCAAAACAGTATCCGAACATATTTAAAAGAGTTTCGTTTACCCATTCAACCTTCCGTTCTTTTATAAAAATGAGGCCATTGCTTGTGGCATCAATAATTGCCTGGTTAAGACCGGTAAGCCGTTTAAGTTCTTCCTCTTTTTTTACCCTTTCAGTTACATCGGTATAGATTACGGCACAAAGATCTTTTTCCGGTGAATATGCCAGAGCCTCAAAATAACGATCCAGAACAGATGAATGGTTTGTAAAGCTTTGTGAAACTCCTGTTTTTACCGTTTCTCCTACAAGCTTAATCCAGTAATCTTCTGTTGCAGGAAACAGGCTCTTCATAGTTTTACCGATTATTTCATCGGCAGGCAGGCCAATATCTCTTGCGCTTGCAGGATTTACTTCTATGAATTGGAAATCAACTGCTGTTCCTTCCTCATCATATACGGGTCTGTAAATACTGTATGAATTGGACATATTCTCAAACAGTTTCCTGTATTTTTCTTCGCTTCGCCTTAACGCTTCTTCTTCTCTTTTTCTATCAGTCAAATCGTGAATATGTGCAATGTGGTATTCTTTGTCATGTTCCCAGAAATGATTTACTGAAACTTCCACTGGATATATTGTCCCGTCCTTCCGCCTGTGTACGGTCTCCAGTGTTCTGCTTAAATATGCTTTATCCTTATAAGGCTGATAACTTTCCCATATTCCTGCAAATATCTCCGCTGTAGTTTCAGGAACTATGTCCATTATTGAAAGTTTCATCAGTTCTTCCCTGGTATAACCAAGTTTTTTACAGGCTGTTTCATTTATATATTCAAAACCACCGGCCTTATTAAGCCAGTATATTGCATCGTTTGCATGATCGGTTGAGGTCTTAAACTGCTGAAGGGTTTCTTCTTTTCTCTTTTCATCCGAAACATCCCTTCCCGAGGCATAGAGATAAGAACCCTCAGAAAAGATATTCCACTGAAGCCACCGATAGGAGCCGTCCTTATGGCTGCAGCATATTAAATAGTCTTTGATTTCTTCTTTTAGAGTCCTTCTATGAAAGAGATCCGCGGCATCGGCACGCCCGGAGGGATGAATCAATTCAATAATGCTTGTATCTTCAAGTTCTGCCGGTTCATAACCAAGGATTTCTCTCCAGGCGTCATTAAATTTTACGAACAGCCCTTCAGGGTTTAATACGCATAACAGATCACAGGAATGTCGGTAAAACAGATTAAAATCTGATTCTGAAATGTTTTCAGCAGCCATTTAAATCCCCTGTTTCAGGATAAGGAATCAATTTCATCCCTGATCTTTTGAATATTCACCGGCTTTGAAAAACATTTTTTAACAAGACCTTCATTAAGAGCTTCCGCGATAGGCCCGGATATACTGTACCCCGTAAGAATATAATAGCTGATGTCCGGTTTAACCTTCCTGGCCTCCCGTATAAACTCCAGTCCGTCCATTCCTGGCATCTTCATGTCAGTAAAAACTAATTTTATATTCTCAGTCTCCTCGACAATTTTGAGAGCTTCAATTCCGTTTTTTGCAATTATGATATCGGAGTTTTTTCTGAAATTTATTTCATATCCCTTCAGATTAATAATTTCATCATCAACAAACAGCACGCTCATATCTTCCCCGTTTCAGCATAATAACACTTTTCAGCGCAAACCGACTAAAAAAAATAATATGAACAACAGAATTATGACATCACTCTAAATCTCAAGATCCATCTCAAGCGACAGTTTTTCCTGATGACTTATAAAATCGCGGAGCATAGCTTTGGCTCTTTCAGTCATGTTATTGACTTCAAGCCCCATTAAAAGAGACGGCTTATTTTTTCGTATCCATACAGGTTTTCCCGTGATATTAAGCAGATCCATCGGATTATCCATACGGCAGAGATAAAGATCAAAATGCCCGGTATCCTCAATGGGTATTGCATCTTCGCTGAAGTGAATTTTTAATCCGGAGAGTGAAATATCGTCAACTCCGCCAATCTGACGATGATTGCTTCTGGACCTCAGGTAGATAGGCCATTCAATGTGTGTGCGTTTGTCTTTTCTTCTCTCTTCCATAGCATCCCTCCGTTTTCTACTAATAGGATAAGGGATGAATAATCTGAAAACAAGTTAAAATTCGTTAACTTGAAGAATCCTTTCGGTTTTAATTGCTTCAAGCTGGTTTATGGGTTAAATTTTAGGTATCTAAGCAATTTCATTCCTTTACTGCATATGCGAAAGGAGAGACTTATGAAAAAAATCGTGTTACCATTTCTGCTTTTATTCACAATCATTCCAGCCTTTGCTCAGTTTGAAGAGATTACAGTTGCTGAGCTGTCTTCGGCGGTTGATTCGCAGGTAAGAATCATCACAGTAGACGATACTGCATTTCAGGGGATTGTTTACGGGGTCGATGATGATTTTGTAACAATAATAGCGTTCAGCGGTGAGGTAATCCGGATTTACAAGAAATCTATTTCCGAAGTCCTGAAAGTTGCCCCGGGAACAGATAAAAAGAGTCTGTTCCGTGATTCAGCATCAAACCGTCTTATCGTAATGCCTACAGGTTTTGCAATGGAACCCGGAGAATTCCACGTTGCCGACCAGGAAATTGCAGCTGTTACAATGAGCTACGGATTAAGTGAACACTTCACACTGTGGGGAGGAATAAGCGTACCGGGCGCAATAGTAAGTGCAAGATATATTCAGAAACTCAATGAGGAAGCTGCACTGTCTGTCGGTACCTTCGGAGGGGTTTCCTGGCTCGAATTCACCGGAATACTTCTACCCTACACTATTTTCTCATATGGGACTCCGGAGAATAATTTCACTATAGGCGGCGGAGGCGCTTTTACCTTTGATGAATCTGATTTTTCCTTTGACGCAGCAGTTCTGGCTCTGGGAGGTAAATGGATTTTTTCAGACACCACCGCCCTTGTAACCGAGACCTGGATAATCTGGGGAGAAATGATCAGTTCATCAGGGGAATTCACCGAAGAGACAACAGCCTGGGATCCTGTACCGATGCTGATTACGCCGGCAGTTACGTTCAGGATAGCAGGCGAGAAGCTGAGCTGGGATATTGGTGCCGTGGTGCCGGTAATAATTGAACAGGAATCAGGAAGGTACGTGGCTCACGGATTAACCGATGAGAACTTCACCTTCATCCCGATTCCGATTTTGTCCCTGACTTACAGGATAGACTGATAACTGAAAACTAAGCCAGTCTTTCAGCGCCGCAGTAGATTTCAAATGGTTTAAGATAGAAGGCTGCGTTTGGCGTCATCTCCGGACGGTTCTCATGTACCCAGTCTGCAACTTCCTCATATCCAATACCTTCTGTGATACATTCAGCCGTGCATTTAATCTGATAGGCCTTTTTTGTATCAGAATCGAGTACAACTACACTCATCACCGGATTGCTGTCGAGATTTGCACGGGTTTTTACAAATTTATTATCTGCAACCACGAGTGTCTTTTCATCAACAGCCTTGATATATGTAACATATACAAGATTCGGGACACCGTTTTTGTCTGCGGTTGCAATACAGGTTGGTTTTGTTTTTTCAATAGCAGTCAGAACTTCTGCTGAAAGTTTTATCATTTCAATACTCCTTTTACATTCGGGCGTTAATTATAAACATATGTTCAATATTACGAATATTTAAAAACTTCTTCAACTGTTTTTCCAAAAAGTCCGGCAACCTTGAATCCCATTTCCAGCGACGGTACATAACGGTTCTTTTCAAGGGAAATTATTGTCTGCCTGGTTACATGAAGTCAAGAAAATTATTATTGATTTAATTATTGTACACAGCGTTTGATAACTGAATTTTACTGTTAGTTCCTGTTTTCCGGTAAATTACAAGTACATGTGTTTTCACAGTGCCGGGAGATATAAAAAGCCTATCCCCTATTGTCCTGTACGACAGCCCCTGTATCAGAAGTTCGGCAACCTCCCTCTCCCTGACTGAAAGATGGAAGCGTGACCAGTCAGGTTCTTTATTTTCCGCCCTGAGCCCCGAAAGAAACCCGGGAAGCATGATTTTGAAATAAACTGATGACCAGTATAACAGAAAAAACGGAGTAGCCTTTAAGTTATAAAGGCGGCTGTCAAAACGGCCGGGGATAAGAAGAAGATCAGATATTATGATGGGAGGAAAAAATATAACTGAGCCCAGGACCAGAAGCCGCCTGAATTTCAGCCAAGAAACATCTTTCATACTGACTGGAACTGCTATCAGTAAAATAACACTTGCGGCTGTGACAGCCGTAAAAATAATTACCACCGTATTAAGTATCCATTCAAAGGGAAAGGCAGAGAAAAAAAGTACAACTCCGGCGGCCTGAACGCAGGAAAGAATACGAAAAATCCGGAATAAAAGCTTCTTCTGAACGAATGAAAAAAACTGAAGTGTAAACTCAGGAATCAGAAAAGAGAGAGCCGCGGTACAGAGCAACTCAATGATATTGGATATCAAAAAAACAAGTCTACTGCGCTCATCGACGTAAAGACTGCTTACAGTCATAGAAAAAATAATCAGAAGGATAGCGCTTAGCAGAAGAGTATGTGCCCGCTCAATAGCCCCGGGAAACTGTATTCCGCGTATGACACTAAGCAATATAGCAGAGAGCGAAACGAGAAGACAAATTATATAAGATATGTGAATAAGAACCAGAATAACCGGACCTCAGTTTATTCATTTAAATTTCCTCCGGTTATCTGAGTCGAACTATCAAAAATATACCAAAAGTATGATTCATTTTTATCTATGCCGGAGACTATAGTCTGAATATATCATCTGGAGGATAAATAATGAAGCATCGATTCTTAATCCTGATATCAGTTTTAGTTTTAAATATTATGCCCCTGCATGCAGAAGAGAATACGGACTGGCTAAAAGCTGATGGAATGGCTCTTATTCCCTGGGCTAGCATCGGCCTGCAATTTGGAATACAGGGCCTCTACAGCCTTGACGGCGAAATAACAGAAACCGAGCGTAGGATAGCTTCAAGTACATTGGAACTGGGAAACATAGGGCTGTTTCTATCAGACCCGGACAATGCATTGGATTTTACGCTCGGCAGCCTTGGACTCTTCGGCCTTGAAACCGTCTGCGCTAATGAGTTCGGCAGTGATACAGATATTGTTTCATCAGCATACTGGACCCGCATAGATCATAATATGTACAAATCGTACCGAAGTTATGGACTTACAAGACTTGAGTCGGAGGAATATAACAATTCAAATTTTAAAGTTTATAAACTAGGGGAACTATATAAGGCTCCCTTTGACATTGAAGTACTAAAAGATCCTATTGTGTGGGGAGGAATACTTGGCGAGATTGCCTTTGCTTCAGCATTGGATTTGATGTTTGCAGATGAAACAAATTATGGTACTGCTGTCTGGGACACCAACGCGTGGTATGTCAAAGAAATAAGCTCGACAATTCCATACTTCATAATGTATAACGGTGCATTCAATCTATGGAATGCAGTAACAACAGCTGTCGGTGAAGAATCAATATTCCGAGGAGTTCTTTATGAGGAGCTGAAATACCATTTCGGTGTATGGCCTGCAAGAATCACTGATATTGTCGCCTTTACCGGTCTGCATATTGTAACTGATATTGTCAGAGAGCAATCGGCTCAGTTTATTATTATGCATGGAATTGAGGTAGCACTGTCTACACTGCTGTACGATATTCAGTATGACAGGGGAGGTCTTCCCTACACTGTAGCCCAGCATTCATGGTTTGATGTTTTTGAGTTCTGCAAATACTCGCTGACAAGCGGTGGTGTGCCGCTGAGCGAACGATGATTAATTCAAGTTTGAAAATACATCACTTTTCATTGTCTACTCCATATGTGAAGTGTCTTTAAGATAAGTCAAATTCTTTTTATATATAGTTAATTAAATCATTTTATATAGATAAATTTTGATTGACAAATATAAAACACTGCACTTATAATTCACACAATATCTTATTTTTTTAGACACTGTCTATTTTTTCAAAAGGAGAATCACAATGAAAAAGCATTTAGCATTTAAAATGCTTGCTGTTGCTGCTATTATTCTGATGGTATCAGCATGTGTTCAGACAGCACAGACAGCAGGAAGGGACGCTTCCAAAAATGTATTTACCTATGCAGATACTATTGCATGGGATGGAGAATACGATGTTGTAGTAATAGGCTTCGGAGGTGCAGGTTCGGTAGCTGCCCAGTATGCCGCGGCAGAAGGCGCCAATGTCCTTATTGCAGAAAAAGCACCTGAGGGCCATGAAGGCGGAAATTCAAGGGTCTGCGGTCAGTTTTTCATGTCAACAGACGACTATGACAGCCTGCTAAAGCACTACAAAATCAAGGGCGGTGAAACTACAACCGTTTCAGAGACGATGCTTGAGACTTATGTAAAAGGTATGGCAAACATCTATGATCAGCTTGTAAATGATTTTGGAGCAGTTAGGGAAAATATTTTCAAATGGCGCTCTACAGGGATTCAGATGTACATGAGTGAATATCCTGAGTTTGAGGGTGCTGATGCGGTAAACATCAGTTCATTATCAAGAACCGATGTTGGAAACAGTGCACTCTATAAACTGCTTAGCTCAAAAGCGAAATCATACTCAAATGTCGATGTATGGTTTGAATCTCCTGCAGTGAAGCTGATCCAGGAACCGGAAACAAAAACTATCATCGGTGTTGTTGTTGAAAGAAATGGTGAAAAACTGAATATACGTGCAATAAACGGTGTTGTTATGTCTCTCGGAGGTTTTGAAAACAATCGCGAGATGATTGAAAACTTTCTCGGTCTCACAGATTACGTATTCTCTGGATCACCATACAATACCGGTGACGGTATTACCATGGCTACAGAAGTCGGTGCAAAACTCTGGCACATGGAAGTTTACGAAGGAAGCATGGGGCCTTTCGGAAATGTTGCTTTTGAAGGCGTGCACGGATGGACTGTAAGTAATGCATTCGCAACCGGCAGCCTGATTTATGTAGGTGAAAACGGTCAGAGATTCCTCAGAGAAGATGAGAGTGCCCGTCACGGTCATGTCTCACTGGGAGGAGTATGGGTAACACCTAAAAGACCTGAACATGCATATCTTGTTTTCGATCAGGCAAAATATGAAGAGCTGATGGCGCTTGACACTCTTTATGCCCGAGGAACTGTATCTCCTGCAATTATTGATGAGAAAGCAGTAGTAGGAAACACCATTGAAGAACTCTGCAGTAAAACCGGTATAGATTATGCCGGATTAAGCAGGGAAATAAGTCTTTATAATAATTTTGCAAAGACAGGCGAAGATCTTAAACTCGGACGTGCTGCACGAAATATGGCTGCATTCAGCGGTAAAGGCCCGTATTATGCTATCAGAGTTGTTCCGAACATTCTCAATACCCAGGGTGGTCCTGAAAGAAATGAAAGGACTGAAATACTTGATATCAATAACAAGCCAATCCCGCATCTTTACTCTGCCGGTGAGTTCGGTGGCATAACAAGCAATATGTATACTGCCGGCGGAAACATGGCAGAAACCATAATCTTTGGAAAGATTGCCGGTCAGAATGCAGCTAAAAATAAGAAACCGCTCCCTGAATATGTTCAGAGGAAAAAGGTTGAATCAAAGCTCGTTTATGTACCCGGATACGAATCAGATATCAACCAGGATGTTGTCTATGAGACTGGTGAAAATCAGTATATCGGAATCGGGGACGGAATGGGCGGAGATCTCGTAATCAGAGCCACTATTGAAGGCGGCAAAATCACTGCTTTTGAAATACTTAAGAACAATGAAACTCCAGGTATAGGATCAATGGCTATCGAGGCTATGCCTACCCAGTTTATAGGGGCAGGTTCTGAAGCGGATATCAACGCTGTTGACGGAGTAACAGGCGCAACAGTAACAAGCAAAGCTTTGAGGGCAGCAGCTATCGAAGCACTCTCTAAACAGTAAGCCGCTCCCTGATAAATCAGGTTATTGTAGGCTGAGGGTTATGATGATATAATTCTTTCGAAATCAGGGATCTGCCAAAGGCAGATCCCTTCCTCTAATAACTCCGTGTTTAAGGCAGGTTGATGATCACAAAGCAGCAGGTGACTGAAAATTTAATAATTGAAACCGGTATAAAGATGATTACCGAAATGGGATATGCAAACGCAACAATTGCCGGGATTTGCGCTAAAGTGGGTATCGGGCGTTCCACTTTTTATAATTATTTTAATGGAAAGGAAGAACTTGTTGCAGCATATTACGGGAGACTTTCATCCTATTCCCCGGAAAGAATGGCCTGGATTTTTTCAGCGGAACATGTATCAGAAAGAATTATCAGAACACATCTTGCGTTATATTCAGATCTTGAAAACAACAGAAAATCAGAGTTATATGCCCTACGAATAAAGCATTTTATAGATAAGCCTGCGAACTCAAATTTAAAACTGACAGAACAGATAGAAAAAATTCTTGTTCCAATGATCACAGAAGCTCAAAAAAAAGGTGAAGTACTGAATTCTTCTGAAGCAGAATCACTTTGCAGAACAGCTGTTACAATACAGTGGGGGAATATACTGCTCTGGTGTATTTCAAAAGAAAACTACAACAGAGTCATGGAATTGAGAAAAGCTCTTGAAGATCTGTATAACATCAGAGAAGATCTGCGGTCCGACGAGTTATATTTATAAAAGGACCCGGCAGTACCGGGCCCATAATTTTTTTCCTAATGTTAAACTCAGTCTACCATGAGTCCTTCATAAAGAATTTTATAGTCAACCGCCTTTGCCTTGTTCCACCAGTCTGCAGGTACTACTGACCAGTTGCCGATGGCTGCAGGTTTTACAGTCCCTTCCTTTTCAATCCAGGTCATCAGGTAATAGCGTAGATCCTGAAGTGTTGAAGACATCATCCTTGTTTCAAGCTCTTCATCGGTGAGTCCGGCGCCGCGGGTTAGGTGTCCGCCGCCGCCGCTTGCACGGTATGAGTTGATGGCTACAAGGTAGGTTTCATTCATTTTAAAGGCTCTGCCGTCTGAGAAACCCTTGATTGCGACTCTCTGACCGGCTGGTTTTGATACATCGACAGTGTAGTCGATTCCGGCGGCTGAGTCGTAATTGTAGTAACGGGTTGCAGTATCATATGATGAGTACCTTTCGTTGTAGATCATCTTTCCAGCCTCATCGCGCTTGAAGTTAATCAGTCTGTCATCAGTATCGGTCATGGTTCCAAACCAGTTTGCGTAGGAGTACTCGAGAAAATCCTTGATCTCCTGACCTGTGAGGTTCATTGTGTACAGCAGATTTTCATACTGATAAAGTTTGAACATATCGCGTACGTAAACCTTTCCCTCCTTAATCGTGGCGTCGAAGGAAAGAGGTGCTGCAAATGAAACATCTGCATCGGTGAGTTCAAGCTGAATCCTGTGTATAAGATCAACAAAGGGTGAATCGCCGAACATGGCTTCTCTAGTACCGATTGTTGCTGTAAATTCACCTATAGGCTTTGCAACAAAGTCTTTAACTTCCTGCTTTACACCTTCGAACTCTGCAGCAAATGCGGCATCCACAGCCAGGGTATCACCCTCTATGACCTCTGCACTTATATCCTTGTTCCAGGACTTTGACGCCTTGTCATAACTCATTTTTACACTTACAGAAGCAATACTTCGTGCTGCATTTGTTCCGCCTGCAATTAAAACTTCATTTCCTGAAGGATCCTTAACCGTGTAATTATGTGACTGATGATCATGTCCGGTAAGTATTACATCAAATCCTGATACAGCCTTAGCCACAAGCTCAACACCATTCGGATTTAGAACATCGCCTTCTGCATAACCGTCGTATGTAAAATCTGTTCCGGCATGGAAAAGACCTATAAGCAGGTCAGGTTTTTCATCTGCAAGGATTTTCGGAACCCATTCTTCAGCGGTTTCCACCATTCCCTTGAATTCCATACCTTCCCAGAGGTTTTCCGGCAGCCAGGTGGGAACACCCGGAGTACACATGCCAAGCACGGCAATCTTAGCTCCGCCCTTCCAGATTATTGTATAGGGGGTGAAATAGGGTTCACCTGTTGATTTATCAATTACATTAGCTGCAAGCCATGGGAAATTAAACTCATCTATCAGCTTGTCATAAACAGCATGTCCGGCTTCTACATCGTGGTTACCGACAGAACCGGCATCATAGCCGGCATAATTCATCACAAGACTTGCTATGTGCTGCTTATCGGTTGCTACGAAGTTTGAATAGTAAACTACCGGCTGCCCCTGAAGGATATCTCCATTGTCAAGAAAGAGGACTTTCTGACCTTCTTTCTGTCTCTCCGCGGTAACATAGCTCATTACCTGAGTCAGCGATGTTTTTGATTCCCTGTCGTTGATAAAATCATAGGGAAAGATCGAACCGTGCATGTCTGTTGTCTCGATGATTTTAAGCGTGAAGTCACCGGTGTAATCCATTTCCGGATTCGAAGTGCTCAGACAGCCTGTGATTAACAGGACTGCTGCGAGTAGTGAAAAAAAGACTGGTAAGAGTTTTCTTTTCATCTTTATGCTCCTTTTTATTTTTTTATTAATTTATTGTAATACCAGTATGCGGATATTAAAAGAGTATTAGTTCTGAAAAAGAAAAGGATTAGAAAAGCTAAAACTGCACCCGTGATGCGGTTCTTTGAAGAGGCTCTTAAACTTCAGTTCCCGGCCCGGAGGTTACGTTAATTTCCAGACTCTCATAGAGCTCTTTTAAATCTGCAGAAACAGTATCTGTGATAAGCAGATCAATCTGCTCAGTCGATGCGAAATTAATGAATGAATCAGTTTCAAGCTTTGTACTGTCGCAAAGAAGTATGACTTTTGATGAGATCTCAATCATCTGACGCTTAATATCAGACTGTCCAACATCCGGTGTACTGGCCCCCTTTCTTGCAGAGAAAGAATTTGCACCCAGAAAAACTTTATCCACCGAAATTTTTCGAAGATCTGTAAAAACTTCATTTGCTACAGTGCAGTGAAACCCTTTTCTAAGAAGTCCTCCTATAAGATAAACTTCACAGCCGGGGGCATTTTCCAGTTCTGCTGCTACTTTTATATCATTGGTGACAACAGACAAATTATTTCTATTCTTAAGAAGAACAGCAAGTTCCTTAATTGTGGTACCTGTATCGAGTATTATCGTATCACCGTCATCAATCTCATTAATGGCAAGCCGGGCAATCTTTCTCTTTGCTTCAATGTTTTTATCTGCACGGAAATCCATCACCGGTTCATAACCGGTCTGTGAGCGTCTCACTGCCCCGCCGTGTGTTCTGGTTATCTGCCCTGATTTTCCCAGCTCACGGAGGTCATTGCGCATTGTAGCACCGGAAACTGAAAAATATTCACATAATTCAGGAACGGTTACCCTTCTTTTTTCATTGATATAATCAACTATCTGCCTCTTCCGCTCTTCTGCAAATAAGGTTTTATCCGCCCCGTTTTCTTCTGCCATAAATATTACCTGCTTAATGAATACATTATACCGGTTTCAGCAGGAAAAACTCTTTCTTCAAGGCTGTTCTGCCTTACAGCAGAATCAATAGACTGCCTGGAAACCGTATTAAAATCAAACATTCCGAAATGATGCGGAATAATATACTTTATACCATGCTTGCGCACTATTTGACAAACTTCATTTATATTAAAGTTACCTAGAATGCCACTGCGGCTTAACTCCGGGCTTCTTCCGTTCACCGGCAGCAAGGCAAGATCTATATTAAATTTCATAATCCAGCTGTCCAGTCCAGGATACGGTATACAGTCACCGGAATGGTAGACAGTATAATCATTCCATTTGATGATATAACCGAGGAAAAAGTATCTGCCTTCGGAATCCTGCTTCAGCTCTTCATGAGCCGATGGAACAGCGGAAAGCATCATTTCCCCGCCCAAAGGATATTCATCACCGGCATCTATACATATCAACCTGGCGGAAGGAACTCCACGCTCAATAGCTACTTCTTTTACAGCATATGGTACAATAAAAATACACGAAGGGTTTTGTACACTCAAAAGCGGTAAGAGTCCGGGATCCATATGATCAGAATGAGAATGTGAACACAGACAGTAATCGATTTTTTCCACATCACTAATTTTCAGCGGGGGCGGCATCATCCGCTTGTGCGGATAAACAGTCCCACTGTATTTCTGCGCAAGGAAATCAGACAGATATGGATCAATCAAAATTCTCTTTCCGCCCATACCAAGCAGAAATCCGGCCTGCCCCAGCCACCATAGAACAGGATTGTCCGGAAGTTTGCTTCTGTATGATTCAACCGGGTTTCTGTCTCTGCGGAAAATCATTTAATTATCCGAACCGTTGATTATACTTTTAGCAGAAGCACTCAATTGAGAGATTTTATCAAATTGACCGGTGTTTATCAGCTCAGGTTTAACCATCCAGCTCCCTCCGCAGGCGCATACATTTGGAAGAGCCAGATAATCTGTAAAATTCACCTCATTCAATCCGCCGGTGGGCATAAACTCTGCACTGTACACGCTTCCAAATGTTTTCAGCATGGGAATTCCGCCAGACAATGCTGCCGGAAAGAATTTCAGAATACCAAGACCTGCGTACATGGCCACTTCAATCTGGGATGGATTAGTTACCCCTGGAATTACCGGTATCTGTCTTTTCAGACAGGCGTTGACAATGACCGGATTATAGCCAGGGGCCACAATAAACTCCGCTCCCGCCTCAACAGCCTGTTCCAGCTGGTCAAGAGTCAGAACAGTTCCAGCCCCGACAAGAATACCGGGGCATTCTTTTCTGATACTTTTTATAGAAGCTGCAGCAGCGGCCGTTCTAAAGGTGATCTCCGCAACCCTGATTCCTCCTGCCGCAAGACTTTCAGCAAGAGGAACTGCATTTAAATGATTTTCCAGCTTTATCACAGGAACCAGTTTCTCTTCTTTTATTCTGTTAAATACATCCAATTAATATCTCCTTCTTGGCAATTTATTATCATTTGCTAAATATATACTATCACTTACTATTGACTTACGTCAATTATCATCATAATATAGCAACATATAATTATCATTTGTTATTATTTATAGACTTCAGGAGAATTATTATGAATACCTACAGTCCTGCAGAAGAAAGAACAATGTATTTTATCGGAGTCACAACCGGAAAATCATCAATTATGAAAGTCTTTCCAAAATGGGCACAACATCTTGGATTGAATGCTGTTATTAAAGGCTTTGATTTTGTACCGCATTCCAGTCCGGAATTGTACAGGGAGGCAGTCGATTTCATAAAACATGACAGGCTGTCTCTGGGAGCCCTTGTAACTACACACAAACTTGATCTGATGAAGGCCTGCGGAGATCTCTTTGAAGGAAAGGGAGAATATACACAGCTCCTTGATGAAGCCAGTTCAATTTCAAAACGCGGCACAGAATTATGGGCCCATGCAAAAGACCCTATAACCAGCGGACTTTCCCTGGAAGCTATTGCTTCAGATGAATACTGGGAAAACGCCGGAGCGGAGCTGATGCTGATAGGCGCTGGAGGCTCATCACTGGCCTTAAGCCTTTATCTTATAAATAAACACAAGTCCGGCGGTATACTGCCGAAAAAAATTATTATCACAAACCGTTCAGAAACGAGACTGAACGAAATGAAGCAAATTCATAAAAAGCTCAACACCGATGCCCCGTTTGAATATCATCTATGTCCTTCCGCAGCAGACAACGACAGGATTGTTTCACAGCTGAGTCCGGGAGCATTAATAGCCAATGCAACCGGCCTTGGTAAGGATTCCCCGGGGTCACCTCTGACAGATAATGTTGTGTTTCCCGAGAACGGAATTATCTGGGATTTCAACTATAGAGGTGAACTCATATTCCTGGGGCAGGCTTCAGCACAGAAGAAAAGTAAGAACTTAAGAATAGAGGATGGATGGTTCTACTTCATTCATGGATGGACCAGGGTGATAGCAGAAGTCTTCCATATTGATATACCGACAAGCGGACCTGAATTTGAAAAACTATCAGAAATAGCCGCATCGACAAGGAGTTAAATAATGGATATACCTTTTTTTATTGAAAAACCAACCTACTTCGATCCAGCAACAGGATTAACCGACAGCATTCCGGCACTTGAAAGAAGATACTCTGATATGAAAAACATGTATCACGATGAGGCGGCCAGACATGTACTGGAAGAAAACAATAATGATCTGGTTTACCGGTTCTATGATTTCGGGGTTCCTGAAAAGGCAGGTGATCTATGTTTTGGAACAAGCATTGTCTACCCCGGCAAGGTTGGAAATGAATACAACATGACAAACGGTCACTTTCATACAATTATTGACACAGCTGAAATATACTACTGCCAGGCCGGTTATGGAATGATGATGATGGAAAATCCTGAAGGCGATATCATGTACAAGGAAATGCGGCCCAGTCAGGCTGTATATGTACCCGGACGATATGCACACAGGAGCATCAATCTGTCTGATACAGAAACCCTGATCACATTTTATGTATTCAGGGCTGATGCAGGTCATGATTACGGGGCCATAAAAGAAAAGGGTTTCAGAAAACTTGTGGTTGAAGAAGAAGGAAACTGGAAAGTAATTGATAACCCAAAATGGACTGAATGAAGATGCAGATAAACAAAGGAAAGATTCTGGTAACCCCCCGTTCTCTGAGTAAGAGCGGGCACCCATTTCTGGAAAGGTTAAGAGAAGCCGGCTACGAAGTTATAATGCCCTTCCCGGGAGTTCAGCCTTCAATAGAGGAACTATCATCAGTTCTCCCGGAATGTGCAGGCTACCTGGCAGGTGTAGAAAAAGTCAGTGCAGAAGTTCTGAAAAAATGCGATAAGCTGCGTGTAATAAGCCGAAACGGCGTCGGTATTGATAATGTTGATGCCCGGGCAGCCGGTGAAATGGGAATATCACTGCAGGTTGCAAGAGGCGCAAATTCCAGGGGCGTTGCAGAACTTGCCATTACCCTAATGCTGACACTGCTCCGCGATATTTCCTCTACAAACAGTTCAGTAAAAAACGGAGGATGGCATAGAACAAAAGGCTTTGAAGTTGACGGAAGAACACTTGGTATTATCGGGACAGGCCAGATTGGTCAGTATACTGCCAAAATGGCTGCCGGGCTGGATATGAAGATTATTGCATATGATCCATACCCGACCCCCGAACTGCCGGAAAGGATCCCCGGATTCAGCTATGAATCAATTAATGTACTTTTCAGCTCAAGTGATATAATCAGCCTTCACTGTCCTGCCGGTTCGATTCCGTTGATAAATTCAGAAACTCTCGGCCTATGCAGGAAAGGTACTTATCTGATAAATACAGCTCGTTCCGCGCTGGTGGATCAGAACGCCCTGCTTTCAGCTCTGGACAAGGGTATCATTGCCGGGTATGCAGTTGATGCCTTTGACAGTGAACCGCCTGAATTATCTCCGCTCCTAAAACATGATAAGGTAATCCTTACATCACACATAGGCGGTTTCACTGCCGAGAGCATCGACAGAGCTACTGAGGCTGCTGTAAAAAATCTTCTTGATAATCTTGATTAGCCGTTCTGCGGCTGCGGCTTAAAGGCCGCAGCTGTTAAAATACAGCTGTACGGAACCTATCATAGTCTTCTATATTCGCAATCACACAACTATTTTCGCAATTTAATATTGTTACAAAAACGGAAACTCATTAATATGTCTGTGGGAGTTATTATGGACACAAGCATTAAACGTTTCATTGAAAACACCGATCCATCTTTCGGATATAACATTGCCCTTGAACTGACTAAGCCTGAGCTGTTCAACAGCCCTTTAGGCGGGCGGCAGTCCGGAAGTGAAGCCGAACACCGCACTGCAGATTTTCTTGTCGAAAAGATGAAATCCATCGGGCTGATGAATGTAAGGAAGGAGGGCTTTTCCGCAGATATCTGGCAGTTCAACGGCAGTTCTCTTTCAGTGACAGTACCGGATATTGAGCTGACTCTTTCTCCCTACGCCTATGCCACCGGCGGAACATCAGCCGAAGGTATTACAGCTGAACTTGTCTGTGCCGGACGGGGAACGATGAATGATTACAAGGGGCTTGATGTAAAAGATAAAATTGTTTTAATCGACATAGACATGTATAACGACTGGGAAATTGCCTACCCCACCCTTGAAGCGGAACTGCACGGAGCCGCCGCGGTAATCAGCAGCAGTACCGGAGGTTACGGACGCTGCAGCAATGACGCATATAATGTACAGAACGCAGCCTGCAGATTGAGCATTCCATCTGTAAATATCAGTGTGAATGATTCAGCTAAACTGAAAAAATTACTTGATGAAGGCAAGGTTGAGATTAATCTTAAAGTGGACAATATAGTCTCTGCCGGCGGGACAAGTTATAACATTGTCGGTGAAATCCCCGGAAACTCCGATGAAATAATAATTATCGGAGATCACTACGATACCCACTTCTGGGGCTTCCAGGACGATTCCGCCGGTGTCGCTCTGGTATTATCGATAGCGGATGCGCTCATTAAATCCGGCTACAAGCCGGAGAAGACACTGCTGTTCGTACTCCACGGAGCGGAAGAATGGGGATCTATAGGAACACATTACGACTGGGCAATAGGAGCCTGGAACCAGATTAACCATGTGCATCCTGAATGGAAGGGCAAGGCTCTGGCCTTCCTGAATTTCGAGCATCCGGCACACACAATTCTTGATCCCTCATACTACATAGACTCGGCGCCTGAGCTATTCAGCATGCTCAAACGCTTCAGAAAGCAGGCTCCGGATCCGCATAGTCTCTACCCGGAAGGTTTCAGTGAGATAGATTACCATATAAGCAGCTGGACTGATTCCTACTCCTACAATCAGGCAGGAGTACCTTCGACCTGCAATGCAAGAGGCTCAAAGACCTTTCCGAAAGAACAGGATTTCTACCTTCAGAAATATCATACCCAGTTCGATGATCCTTCGACCTGGGAAGAAGATGTTTTCAGGTACAATCTTGAATACTTTGGTGCTCTTGTAATAAAGATGGATAACTCACCTTTTCTGGAACTTGATTTCTCTCAGCAGGCAGCAAGAATAGTAAAAAGTATTAGAACAGCCGCCTTTGATGATGCCGGCGTAAATTCTGAGGCGCTGCTTTCTGCTGCTGAAAAGCTTAAAAAAGCCGGGGCCAGGCTGTTCGAACAGACAGCGGCAGCGAATGATTATTACTTAAGCAGTTCAGAGCTGTCTGAAAAGCAGAAAAAGCAGATTAAAGATACCGCCTATAAAGCAAACAAACTGATGCTTGATATTTTCAGGGATATTCAGGACTCCTTATATAATCTCGACTGGAACGATGTGCCCATAGTCCCCCATGAGCAGTCACAGAGAAATATTGAACTGCTTGCCGAAGCAGTTGCACGGCTTAAAGCCGGTGATGCTGAATATGCAGTTGATAGAATAATTAAGAAGATCGACTGCCACTGGTACAGCCTGTTTTTCAGCCGGGAGGTTGTTCAGTATCATATTGATCAAATTTTCGGGAAAGAGAACAGTGATAGACTTTTCTGGGGCACGAATCAGATCCAGCATACAGCCGATCTTTGGGAAACAGTTCAATCTCTCAAATCAAAGGTTAATCAGCCTGAAGCAGATTTTGAGGAAGAGCTCATAACATTGAGTCAGGAACTTGAAAATCAGAAAAAATATATGGCGGAAATAATCCCCCTGGAAATTGAAAATCTTGAAAAAATCTGCCTGAAAATTCAGAAAATCGATACGAAAAAAATTACTGAAAGATAAAAAAAAGGAGCTGGAAGAATTACTTCTTTCAGCTCCTAATTTTTTTGTTGTGTGTAATGTGTAATCTATCTTCTTCGTCCGAAGATTCTCAAAACAAAGAGGAAAATATTTATAAAATCAAGATACAGTTTAAGCGCACCCATGATTGAGAGACGCATGTAATTGGTCTCATCCACACCGCCGCTGAACTGCCTGCTCATTCTCATAATCTGCTGGGTATCATAGGCTGTCAGTCCCATAAAAACAGCAACCCCGATATATGAAATAAGGTAATACAGTGCTGAGCTCTGAAGAAAGAAATTAATAATCGTAGCGATAATAATTCCTATCAGACCCATCATAAGATAGTGAGCCATCCCCTGAAGTTCACGCTTTGTGGTCACGGCATAGAGGCTCATTCCTCCGAACATAGCCGCAGTTGTGAAAAAAGCCAGAGATATTGTGGCTCCTGTATAGGCAAGAAAAATTACTGATAAAGTCACACCGTTAAGTGCGGCATAGGCAGTGAAAGAAAGTGTTGCAGCCATGCTGCTCATATTCATCAGCCTTCTCGACATAAACATCACAAGAATGAGCTCTCCGATAACTGCTCCGAAAAACAGCATGGGGTTTGAAACCAGCGTGTACATTACCGACTGATTACCGGCCAGCCAGTAAGCGATTACACCGGTAAGTGCCAGCCCTCCGGTCATCCAAAGATAAACATTCTTTATAATACTTCTCTCCCGCGCCATTGCGGGATTAAAATAATTGTCCCTTGTATCCATCTCGTACTCCTTTTATAGGATAATTAATAGATAATCAGGAAAGGTGGGGATCGTCAAGTTAAGTAGGCAGATTTTACACTCAGTTCATATAATTAACATTTCTGCATCACATTTCGTTTACAAATACTTAAAAAGCTGCGCAACAAAGTTAACCTATATTGATTAATTTCGTTAAAAATGTTTACCTGTACTTGATATGAATCATAGTACAAAAGGCTTATTCTGCATTGCTGCATCAACTGTACTATTCAGCACAATGGAAATAGCTCTAAAACAGATTGCAGGGGATTTCAATCCCGTTCAGCTCAACTTTATCAGGTTTACTATAGGCGGATTGTTCCTGCTTCCCTTCACTATCAGTTACCTCAGAAGGAAGGGAATCAGAATCAGGGCAATAGATCTGCTGTTCTTTCTGCTTACCGGCTTTGCTGGTATCACCGTCAGCATGGCCTTCTATCAGACAGCTCTGATTGAGACTCCTGCATCTGTTGTAGCGGTTATTTTCAGCTGTAACCCGGTTTTTACTGCCGTATTTGCTGCACTGATACTCAAAGAGAAAATTAACATTTTCACTGTTTTCAGCGCAGTTCTGGCAGCAGCCGGAATCATATTGATTGCCGCCCCTTTTAATATTTCTGCATCACCTGTGCAGGGTATTGTTTTAACAATATGCGGCGCAACAGCGTTCTCACTTTACGGGGTTCTCGGCCGGACAAAAAGCAGCCGGCTGGGAGTAATGGCAGTCACCTGCTTCAGCTTTATTGCTGCCGGACTTGAAATGCTTTTTCTCATTTTTATCAGTCATCTCAATCCGGCAGTTTCATTACTTCAAAGTGCAGGTCTGGAAATATTTGCATCAATCCCGATTACTTCAGGAATAAGCCTTTCGAATCTTCCGGTTCTTCTGTATGTCAGCATATTTGTAACAGGATTGGGATATACCCTCTATGCACTGGCGATAAGAAACACATCGGCTCAGGCGGCCTCTTCCGTATTCTATATAAAGCCCTTTCTTGCAGCCCTATTGAGTTATCTTATTCTAAATGAGGTGACAGGGTTCACAACGGCAGTTGGAATAGCTTTGATAAGTGCAGGTTCGGTTTTTACACTGATAAAACCGAAAAACCCGGAAAAGAGCTCAAATACAGACAGGGTGCTGGTAAAAAAAGCCTCTTAAACAGTTTTTCTGCCGTTCAGAATTGCTCTGGTTTTTCTCCAGCCGGGGAGGAAGCTGTCCATATAGCTGTAAAAGCGACGGTTGTGCGCCCTTTCCAAAAGATGTACCAGCTCATGAACATAAACATATTCAAGGCAGGCATCTGACAGTTTTGCCAGTTCAGTATTGAGGCGTATGTGTCTTGAACTTATACTGCAGCTTCCCCATCTTGCCTTCATTTTACGAAAACTCACCGATTCAGGCTCAAGTTTTATCAGATGCTTCCATTTCGGTTTGAGGACATCAATTCTTGCAGCAAGATCAGTCCTGTACCATGAATATAAAAGCCGTTTTCTTCTTTCATAATCTGATTCCCCCCTGCAGTACATGTACATATTCTTTCCTGCAATTTCAATTCCAGACTGGGCAGCACCCTCAATCAGCTTCAGGGTATAAGCTTTCCCGCGGTAATAATGAACTTCGCCTGAGATCATCCTTAGCTCCTGAAGCGGTTCATTCGTAGCGTACTTCTGCCTATGCTTGATAATCCAGTCAAGACGTGAATATGCAAACTTCATTACAGATTTTTCTGTTGCAAGAAGCGGCGATGTAATGCGTACTTCTCCATTTGGAGGATGAATTGACAGGTTGATATTTTTCACGTTCTTACGTTTAAGAAGAACAGGAATATCGTCTAAATAAAGAATCTTCAAGTCTATCTCCGGATCTTTTTATACACATAAAAAAGTATAGTTGCAATCATTTTGTCGGGTCTTTTTACATCCTGCACTTGCTTCTGAAAGTCTGTGAAATATAATTAATACAAGCAGCATATATTTTTACGGGGTCGATATGGTATCCGAGAAACGAAAAATTCTATTTGTAGACGATGAACCGAATATACTTAACAGCCTGAAAAGGCTGCTCCGAACAAAGAATAATATCTGGGACATGAGTTTTGCCATCAGCGGAGAAGAAGCTCTTAGAATCATAAATCAGCAGAAAATTGAGATCATTGTATCTGATATGCGAATGCCGGAAATGGATGGAGTTGAGCTTCTTAAACGCATTAAGGAAATCGACAGCAGTATTATACGAATTATCCTCTCAGGATATTCCGATCTTGATATGATCCTGTCGGTTACAGAGACTGCACATCAATATCTGGCAAAACCCTGCGACGTAGAGCTGCTTGAAAAGATAATCACTCAGTCATGCAGTCTTCTGGATGCTGAAGAATCGGAAAATCTGATACAGCCGATAGCCGCTATTACTTCGGTCCCTGTGAATCAGGAAGTCCTTAGCAGACTGAAAAACAAGCTCGAGCAGGAAGAGATTTCAATAGATGAGATTTCAGAAATTGTGGCAGAAGATCTGGGTATCTCCACGAAACTGCTTCAGCTGAATTATTCAGCTTTTTTCGGATTTAAGAGAGACATCTATTCAATTTATGACGCAGTCAATCTTCTGGGTACAGAGATTCTTAAAGCTCTTGTTCTTAATATCAATATATTTGATCCGTACACAAGCAGCACTGTTAATAGAGACAGCAGCAATATCAAATTCGGTAAGTACATAGAGGAGCTGATATCTGATATAGAGGATCCGTCAGCCTCCGGTTATATAAGAATTGCAGGCGGACTTCGCGAAACGAGCAGCCAGATGATTTCCGGCAATCCCGAACTTGAAAAACTCAGCGAAGCTACAAAAGAAAAGGCCGGAGCATACCTGCTGAAACTATGGGGCTTCCCGCTTTCTATCACCGATCCTATAGAATATTACCGGATCCCTTCTGAGTACACCGGAGAGTTCCTTCAGGGAGTAGCAATCCTGCATACGGCTGATCTGCTTTCAAAGGGTGAAAATCCTTTGCAAAGCTCTGCTGAACTTCTTCACAAAGCAGGACTGCAGGACAAAATTGACAGAATCAGTTCTTAAACCGTGTCAATTTGAACAATATTGAACATAACTTGGACTGCAAAAAGAGTCATTTTGACACAATTTTACAGCAAAATTGCGTCATTTTTCCCTGAAATAATTTTAAAATAGTCGGTACTCCTGGAAGATTTTCTTCAGTTCGATTTCCATAAATAATTGCTATATAAGAACTTAAACATTTTTCAGAATCTATGCTATTTTTTGGCACACATTATGCAATATGTAAGTAACACCAATTCAGGAGGTATATATTATGGCACTTGTAAGATGGAAAGAGCGAACACCCTATGATCCCTGGGCGGATCTGCAAAAACTTCAGAACGAGATCAATGATCTTTTTGATGTCGGTCCCCGCAGCGAGAATGCCGGACTTTTTGACCGAAGTGTATCTCCCTCAGTAGACATAATTGAAAGTGAACATGATTTTTCAATTATCTGTGAACTGCCCGGACTTGAACAGAAAGACATCGATCTTAGCATTACTTCAAACATTATAACTATTAAAGGTGAGAAGAAAGGCAAAAATGAGGTAAAGGAAAAAGGAAAGCTGTACAAGAAGGAGAGCTGGAGCGGCTCATTTCAGCGGACTCTTTCAATGCCTGAAAGCATTGATTCCGAAAAAATTAAAGCAGAACTTTCTAACGGAATACTGACAATAAATGTTCCGAAAAAAGAAGAAATGAAGGCAAAGCAGATTGCCGTAAAAGTAAAATAGGAGGATATTATGGCTGAAGCAACTAAAGTATCAAAAAACAGACTTTCCGCGTGCTGTGATATCTTTGAGCAGGAAGGAAAGGTTTATCTGACAATGGAAATGCCAGGAGTGTCAAAAGACGATCTTGAAATAAAGGTAGACGATAACAAACTGTTTATTTCAGGAAGAAAAGAACTCCGGCATCCGGACGGAGAGTTCCGGATACGTGAAATACGGGAAGGAGATTACCATCACGTCTTCACCATTGACAACACCATAGACCGCGACAAGATTGATGCGGAAATTAAGAACGGAATCCTTAATGTTGTACTTTCAATAAAGGAATCTGAAAAGCCGAGAAAAATTGAGATTAAGGCAAGCTGATATTTCAGGACATGGTGGTTTGAAGCGGGGAAGCCCTCCAGGGCTGTTCTCCGCTTTTTCATGTTTTGAATTTTCCAATCAAATTCTGAACTTCTTCAACATTTGATTCATTTTTGTTCGCTGTCGCAATGAAATCTTCTATGTCAGCGGATATGGATTCTATCTCCGTTTCAATCGCCGGAAAATCTGATTTGATACTGTCTGAAATATTTCCTATCCCTGAGAGTGATTTCTGAATTGTTGAAATACTTACGTTTATCAGATCTGAGCTGTTTTTTACGCGGCTGGATGAATCAAGAAGGTTATCGAGAATTGACAGCTCAGTACTGCTTTTATCTGCAAGACTTGAAATACTGTCCCTGAAATTTGAAATATCATATAGAGTATTTTGAATACCGCTGAGCAGACTTTGAAACTTCTCACCGGTAGCCGATGAGTTTTCCTTGGAATGATTGATATATTCTGATATCTCTTTAAGTGAGCCGCTGATTTTCTTTGCATTGGAAGCGGTATTCTCTGCAAGTTTTCTTATTTCATCAGCTACTACAGCAAATCCCTTACCGGAATCACCGGCATGAGCGGCTTCTATTGCAGCATTCATTGCCAGAAGATTCGTCTGCGCGGCAATAGCGTTGATTACATTTATCATTTCCAGAATTATCGAAGTTGAGTTTGCAATCATTTTTATATTCTCGATAGTTAAATTCATTGATTCAGTACCTGAAACGGCTACCTTTTCAAGCATTGTCAGAGTGTTCAGATTTTTTAATATATTTTCAGGCATTTCATTAATCAGTGTAATTACATTTTCCATAGTCTGTGAAGATTCAGAAATATGTATAATGAGTCTCTGGACTTCCGAGGTAAAACAGGATAACTCTCCTGTATTCCTTCTTGATTCAACAACATCGGCATCAAGAGCTTCAAGTTCACCGGACAGTTTTGCTATCTTTAAAATCAGCTCCTGATTTCTGCTTCCGGTTTGCGCCCCCAGAGAATTCAGCCCCATCCCTATTTCAGAAACCCTGTTCAGTGCATCTTTGATGGAATTCAGCATCAGCCTCAGATTCTGTATAAATCCGTTGAAGTTCTCTGTGAGCATTCCAAGTTCGTCGTCTGATTCAAGCTCAACACTTGCGGTAAGATCGCCCCTATTCCTGGATATATCCTGCATCTGCATGGAGATTATTTTTATCACCCTGAAAATTGTTTTTTTTCCTATCAGGTAGGAAACAAGCCCGACTGTTATTCCTGCAGCTATACAGCCTGCAACATAAATTAACATTGATGTTCTGCTTTTAAACTCGGTAAAAAGCGAAGTGTATAGAGGAAAAATTATTCCCATTAGAAATCCGAAGCTGACAGAATAAAGGAGATACCTCCTGCTTACACTCCTCAGCATGGCTGCAGCCTTATTAAACAGGTCATAATTAAAAGATAGTGTTCCTGAGGCTGATATGCAAATTCTAATCTTACACCGGAAATATTATGGATGTGGAAATAAGAGTCAGCTGACTGAATCTAAATATTAAAAAGCCCATCCTGTATTCAGAACGGGCTTAAAAATACTCTATTAAACGATACAGAAAACCTTACTCTGTAACCGTAAAATTATATGTCAATCCGCCGGAAGGGATCTGAATGCTGCTTGCCGAGGCTGATGCAGAATCCATATTTTCATTGTCCCACACCCCCACACTGAGCTCATAATCAGTTCGTGCCGGATCGGTATTGTGAAAGCTGTAGGAAACAGATTGACCGCTGAAATCGTCTGTATAAAAAGTTAAGGTACGGCTGAAATATTCACCGTTTTCAGTATAGGACATAATAATGTAAACATAGTTTACATCAGCTGCAAATGACACCCCGCTGAAATCTATTTCACCGCTGAGTGTACCTCCTGTTGCCCCCCAGTTATCGGGATCCATGATTTCAAGATCAAGTTCCAGCCCTGATACGGGAATACTCAGATCAAACTTACTGACAGAAGCATGATTGCCTGCATCGTCATCAGTATAAACAAGCAGATTATACTCATCATCAGGATCAAAATTTAAAACTTCGTAGTCCACAGTGGAGCCTGCAAAAGGAGGCCTGAGGGTATGACGAAGCAAATCGCCATTGGTCTTACCTGTCAATTGAATAACAATATAGTTAGCGTCATCGGCAAAAGATAATCTGCTAATATCTATGCTTCCGCTCAGGTCTCCCCCTCCGTCATGCCTTAGATCATTCGGATCAAAAATATACAGGTCCTCAGTTTGCGTCCCGCTTGAAACGAAAGTTTCACTATCCCGCCAATAAGCATAGTTCTGATCATCAAAAATCATGGCACTGACTTCATATTCAACACCGGGTTCAAGGTTGATAAAACTATAGTCCACGGAATATCCGTCAAAATCATCAGATGAGAGGGGATAGTTTATATAAACCATTGCATCATCTTCAGGCTGCAAATGTACAGTTATCTCTTCAACAGCCGAAGGAGCAAGCATGCCGCTGAAATCAATTGTTCCGTTGAGTTCATTCCCTCCGGAATACCCCCAGTCATTTGCAGCTCTAAGACTATAATCTCTGATTAATGATTCATCTGACTGCAGAACGGAGGTATTATATGAGAGAGTCTCATTTGAAGGCCCAACTGCATAAATTATGACGCTGTATTGTGCTCCGGGTTCAAGATTAATGATGCTGTAATCGGCTTCATAACCAGTAAACACAGACTGAGGAATTGAATGAGCCAGGTATTCAGGACCTTCCATCCCCTGAACAAAGATTCCCAGAAACTGAACATCATCCCTGCTGCTTAACGCAGAAAAGTCTATTGTGCCGTCAAGAGTATAGCCTCCGGTAAATCCCCAGTCGTTTGTAGCCGGAATAATTACATCAACCTGTCTTTCAAGCGTATCGGAGTTTAAATCATCATCTTCAAAATAATAAGTAATTGTATAACTGCCGGCTGAAGGGTTATCCTTATCCAGACCGTCAAGGTCTTCACCGTCCGGAATTACGGTTTCAGGATCAGAGCCCCAGTCATATGCAACTGCACCAGGGTCTGTCCAGGCCTCACCCTGTTCTATGGTAACCGATGCATCTCCGTTTAGGACCAGCATGGGCGGGACATATTCAGGTGAAGTATATGCTTCAAACTGAGCTTCACCATAAGTCCCGCTTGCAGCCTCTGCAGCAGTATCGAAAACGCCGTACAGTGTATTTGTGAAACTACCGCTTGAGAAGTCAGACCAGACAATCCTTAAATACCAGTCATTGGAGGTGCTGTATAAAACAGCACGTTTTTCATCATTACTGTAGCTGTAAATACTTCCCGAATCGATCTGCCCATCAGTCTGACTGTTAATAGTGTATATTCCGTCACCCAGTTTAAAATGTATATAGTCTTCCTCATCCGGGTTCCAATAAAAATACTCAGCCAATTCTATAGGATCAGCAGCAGCTTCTACAGTAACTGTTCTGATTACCTCGACAGCATCATTGCCGTCGCTGTCAGATGCATTATATCTGAGTGCATAATCCCCTACCACAGAGGTGTCAACTTCATCTTCTGAATAAATAACCCAGCTGCCGTCAAGGTTATCGCTTACATTTGCTCCAGGGTCGGTAAAGGAGCTTCCTGATGCAACAGTCATGTTTTCATCACCAATCAGAGTAATCACCGGCGGTTCAGAATCAGTTTCGGCAAGACGAGTGATTGTGATTGTGTAGGTCCTGGTGGCTTTACCATCCTCTGCAGTTACTACAACAGATATTTCATTCGCCCCGACTTCAAGACTCAAAGAATCGGATGAGGCTCCGGAAGCAACAGTTGTACCGTCAACCGTAACTGCTGCATCTTCATCATTAAGGCTTGGAGTTACTGTAACTGCATTAGTAGCTGTTGATACACTTGCAGTGTAAACAAAGACATCTGCAGAAAAGGAAGGAGAAAGCGTGCCGATGCTGAGTTCAAGATCGGATAAATCCGCATCATCTGATGGAGCAGCCTTTGTTATATTGAGCGTATATTTTACGGCATCTCCGCCGGTAGGAGTAACTTCGATTGTAATCACATTGGTACCGTCACTGATTGGAACTGTAACCGCTGAACCGGCTATCAGTTCCTCATCATTAATCTTAATACTCAAGCCTTCAGGATCTGATTCCAGTTCAATATCGATAGATTCAAGTCCAGACGGGGCATTAAGAGATATACTTGATGTTTCTGCAGAGAAAGAAGCCTGACTGAAATATCCGTCTGAACCGCTTAAGTTAAAACTTACATCAACAGACACCGCTTCAGGAATATCAAGGTCAGGACATGAAATAAGAATTAATGAAGAAATAAGAACTGCCGCAATCTGCGTAAGTTTCCGGGTTTTTTGAGATATAAACATTATAATCCTCACTTTTAGTATTTTATTAACAATAAAGAATATAACACTAAAATCCCGGCTTCGAAACAATTGAACATTATGAAACTGACAGCATTAACTGAATCAGCGTGAATAAACAGGGATTGTTGTGCTGTATGAACTTCTATACCGATACATACCCCGATATTTCAGCACTTCCAAAATCTGAGAGGCCGCGGGAACTGCTTTTTGAACACGGCCCGGAATACCTTAGTGATATTCAGCTTATGGCGATAATGCTGGGATCAGGCTCAAAGGGAAATAATGTTATCAAGCTTTCGCAGTCAGTTCTGGAACTGTATAATGAAAATCCGGTTGATACAGTAATGCCTGAAACCTTAATGAGGGTAAACGGGCTTGGAACGGCTAAAACAGCCCAGCTTTCAGCGGCAATTGAGTTTGCCAGAAGAAGAATCAAACCTCTTGCCAAACGGATCTCATCACCTGCCGATGCAGCTCCCCTGCTTTACTATTACGCATCGAGCAAAAAAGAGCATTTTCTCTGTATTTCACTTAACGGCGCTCATGAGGTGATTGCACTGAGGGTTGTGTCTATAGGAACGCTTAACCGGACTATAGTACACCCCCGTGAAGTTTTTGCTGATCCTATTAAGGAACATGCAGCGGGAATCATCTGTGCACACAACCATCCATCGGGTAATACCGAGCCGAGCCGGGAGGATATTGAGCTTACTGAGAGGTTAAAAAAAGCAGGCGATATCCTGGGGATAGGCCTGCTTGATCATCTGATTATCTCGGAAACCGGTTTCTACAGTTTTTCCGAACACGGGCTGATTTGATTCGAAAATCAGCCTGTTTTGATTTATTTCTGCACTGTCGAAATTAGCTCTATGCAGCTCCGTTCCACTGGGAAATCAGTTCGGGAATAATTTTATAAAGATCCCCGACAAGACCGTAATCTGCGACTTCAAAGATCGGAGCCTCGGGGTCTTTATTGATCGCAATAATTATGTCCGAGGTCTGCATACCGGCTAGATGCTGAATCGCTCCTGAGATTCCGCATGCAAAGTAGATCTTTGGTTTAACTGTAGTTCCGGTCTGACCGACCTGCTGGGTATGGTCTATCCAGCCTGAATCAACTGCAGCTCTGGAGGCTCCGACAGTGCCTCCGACAGCCTCGGCAAGATCACCGATCAGCTTGAAACCCTCGGAACTTCCAAGACCGCGTCCCCCCGCACAGATTATTTCAGCATCAAGAAGTGAGGCATGCTTTTTAGCTGATTTCACTATTTCTTTAACCTTTGTCCTTACATCAGCTGCTGACAGGACGGGCTTGAATTCGATTATTTCAGCCTTACGGGTTTCATCTTTTTCAAGCCTGTCCATAACGCCGGGACGAACCGTAGACATCTGGGGCCTGGTCTTCGGACATACAATTGTAGCCATCAGGTTGCCGCCGAACGCCGGCCTTGTCTGAAGCAGTCTTCTGTTTTCCGTATCAATTTCAAGCTTTGTACAGTCAGCTGTAAGACCGGTATTAAGTCTGGCAGCAATACGGGGTGCAAGATCACGGCCGATGTGAGTAGCACCGAAAAGTACGATCTCGGGTTTATATTCAAGGACTGCATCTGTAAGAACCTTTGTGTAGGCATCTGTGGTAAAGTTTTCCAGGAGCGGGTTCTCAATAGTGATGATCTTCTCGGCACCGAAGGAGGACAGCTCGCTCAGCATCGGTTTTACATCCGAACCGGCAATAACAGCACAGACTGATACACCAAGCTGCTTTGCCAGTCTGCCGGCCTCACCAAGCAGTTCAATTGTCACACCCATGAGCTCTCCGCCGCGGTGTTCTGCAAAAACCCAGACATCCTTGTAAGCGGAAAGATCTGCAGTCTCCTTTTGCTCGGCAGTGTTCTCAATCGCATCAAAGGGGCAGGCTTCGATACACTGACCGCAGGCAGTACACTTTTCATTGATTACTGCGAGTCTTCCCTGCATTTCTATCGCATCAAAGGGACAAGCCTTAACACATTTGGTACAGCCCCTGCATTTATCTTCAATTATTATAACAGCCATTATCTTCTCCTGTTCATTAAACTAAGTGTTTGGCTTTCAGCTCGGAAATGAGTCCGGAAACCAACTCGACGGGTGTATCACCTTCAATCATCTTTCCTTTGCCCTTGGGTTCAGGAGTAAAGGATCTGAAAACATTTGTCGGAGATGCATCAAGCCCTACTATATCTGAGGAGATCCCAAGGTCTGCTGCAGACCATAGAGTTATGCCTTTTTTATAAGCTGCAAATATTCCGCCAACATTCATATAGCGGGGAGTATTAAGCTCTTTAATTGCTGTTAAAAGACATGGAAGTTTAACCTCAAGCATCTCATAACCGTCTTCGAGGGCACGCTTTACATTGAGTGTATCTCCGGCTACTTCGAAATCCTCAACATAGGTCACCTGAGCAAGTCCGAGTTTTTCCGCAATCTGGGGGCCGACCTGGGCTGTATCTCCGTCGATTGCCTGACGGCCGGCCAGGATAAGATCGTAGTCGCCTATTTTCTCTATTGCCGCAGATATACAGTTGGAGGTTGCCCAGGTATCTGAGCCGGCAAAGGCTCTGTCTGAAAGCAGAACAGCCTCATCAGCGCCCATTGCAAGACCTTCACGCAGCATTACATCGGCCTGCGGAGGGCCCATTGAAACCAGAGTTATATGAACTGACGGGTCCGCATCCTTCAGCTTAAGTGCAGCTTCAAGTGCGTTGGCGTCGTCGTTATTCATAATGGATGGAACCCCCTCCCTGATGAGAGTTCCTGTTTTAGCATCTATTCTTACTTCATTGGTGTCAGGCACCTGTTTTACACAAACAATAATCTTCATAATTTCTCCAAAAAAAATCGCTATCTCAGCGCAGAGGCTGCAATAACCATCTTCTGAACCTCTGATGTACCTTCATAGATTTCGGTAATCTTAGCGTCGCGCATCATCCTCTCAACGGGGTAATCCCTTGTATAACCGTATCCGCCGTGAAGCTGCACGGCCTTGGTAGTAACATACATCGCAGTTTCTGATGCGAAAAGTTTTGCCATGGCAGCCTCGGTTCCATAAGGCTTACCTTCCTGTTTTTTACAGGCGGCGCTGTAAACAAGCAGTCTTGCAGCCTCGATCCTGGTTTTCATATCAGCAATCTCGAACTGCAGGGCCTGCATCTTATTCAGCTTCATACCGAACTGCTTCCTCTGGTCAAGGTAGGCAACTGTTTTATCGAATGCACCCTGAGCTATTCCCAGAGCCTGAGCGGCAATTCCGATACGTCCGCCGTCAAGGGTAGTCATTGCAACCTTAAATCCCTTGCCTTCCTGACCGAGCAGGTTTTCTGCAGGGACACGGCAGTTTTCAAAGATAAGTTCGGATGTAGCCGAAGCTCGGATACCCATCTTGTCTTCTTTCTTGCCTATTGAAAAACCCTCAGTTTTCCCATCAACTATAAATGCGCTGATTCCACGGGTGCCCTTTGATTTATCAGTCATTGCCATAACTACATAGGTATCAGCCTTGCTGCCGTTTGTGATAAAAATCTTTGATCCATTGAGTATCCATGAGTCACCGTCGCGTACAGCCCTGGTCTGCTGACCCGCGGCATCAGTTCCGGCGTTGGGTTCGGTGAGGCCGAAAGCTCCGAGTTTCTCACCGTTTAATAGCGGCACAAGGTATTTCTTTTTCTGCTCTTCAGTTCCAAAGTGATATATCGGCCATGCGCATAATGATGTATGTGCAGAGCAGATAACACCTGTAGTTCCGCAGACACGGGAGAGTTCCTCAACAGCAATAGCGTAAGAGATATTGTCCCCGCCGGCACCGCTGTATTCTACGGGAAAGGGGATGCTTAAAAGTCCCAGTTTTTTCATCTTTGCGACAGTTTCATCAGGGAAACGTCCGGTTTCATCAATTTCTGCTGCAATGGGCTCTACCTCATTTTCTGCAAACTTCCGGACCATTGTCCGAAGCAGAGTCTGCTCCCTTGTTTCTTGAAAAGTCATATATTTCCTCCAGATTCCTGTTTCAGGCTTTGGGCGGCATAACGGTTGCTATACCGGTAATCACATCTTCACCATCCTGGTTAGTAACGATAGTTTCCAGTTTTACCCGGTTTTTTTCAATATTCATTTCTTTCACGCTGACGGTGGCAGTCACAGTATCACCTATAAAAACAGGTTTTGTGAATCTCAACTCCTGTCCCATGTAGATAGTGCCCGGTCCCGGAAGTGTTGTTCCGAGTACATTTGATATGAATCCGACGCTGAGCATTCCATGAGCTATACGCCTTCCGAACATACCTGCCCGGGCCTCTTCTTCGTTGATATGCGCCGGATTAAAATCACCGGTTATACCGGCATACAGAACAACGTCAGTCTCTGTAACGGTTTTGGTAAAGGAAGCGCTGTCGCCTTCTTTCATTTCAGATATGGTAATACCCTTCATTTGAGCCCTCCAGATTAGTAGTGAATCATCTCTCATTATTATTAAACAGGATTACCGGCTTGTCAAGTTTTAAATATTATTTTATCTATAAATATTTATGTATTTTTATTCGAAATTATCAAAATAATAGAAACGGAAATCATCTTCATTATAATCGTCATAGCTGAACCCAAGAGCCGCCAGACCCGATTTAGCCGGTTCAAAGCGAACAAAATCATCAGTATTGGGCATTGAAAGTTCTTTTATAAGCTGGTAATTATGAGCATCCATAACCTTAATACCGGTGTCGTATGGATCACCTATGGCAGCAAACAGTATCGAGTCATCATAGCTGAAAGCAGCATATTTGGGATATGTTCCGGCGGACCATTCACCAAAATAATTGTCAAGATCTGCAGGATCAAAATCAAAGAAAGTATAACCTGATCCGTTACCTCCGCCACAGGGAAAAACAATAGATGTTCCGGCTTTATTGGTAATCAAATCCCGTCCATTAGAACCTGCATTATGTCTTTCCTGTTCAAGGGTCAGGGTATCATCTGAAATACTATAGCGCATCAGGGATGATGGAGAACTGCCGGAGTCTCCTGTAATAAGCTCACCAGTGGCTACGGAATAGGCGACTTTTGAACCGTCGACTGTTATCCGATCTTTTAGGATGGATAAATCCTGGGTGCTGATGATATATAAACCCGTTGAAGCCTTAACAAAAACCCTTGAAATATCATCAGCAACTATCAAATCCCTTCCGGCAAACGCAGTACTGTATCTTAAATTTTCAATACTCTGATCTTCACAGCTGAATTTACTCAATACACCAATATTCTTATAAATAATAAAAAGTGCATTCTCAGCAGAGGAATAATCCATGCCATACGGAGAATTATAAGGCAGGGAATATTCAGCAGTCACGCCTCCCGCTGTAAGATCAACACGGTACAATCTTGCGTTTGATTCATCTATTGCATATACAATATTATTTTCGTCGACCGCCTTAATATCCTGAACAATTCCAAGATCTGAGGGACTAGGTATGTAGGCAGAAACTTTCATACTTGTAGTCTCTGATCCGGCTTTATCACCGTCATAGACAAATGCAGACAGATTATAGATGCCGGATGTCAGAATCTCCGGATCAGGAAGTGTTCCGGTAGAACTTGGTAGAAGCCTTTCATTGAGATACCATTCAACCGTAGAATCTTCGGTCAGGGCAGGAGAAACTGCAAATCGTGTAATTTCCAGGGCATCCCCGTTAAGAATGTCAGAAGGTAGAGTGTAATTGATTTCATAAGGGTTATTTGAATTATTCTGTAAGGACAGAATACTGTCATCATTAAAGTTATAAGACATATCCGATTCAGCAAGCTCATACCGGACCGTTGATGTGTTGTCGGAGACAATTCTGAGGACCTCAGTAATCGACCAGACCTCCGAGGAACCTTCTTTAAGTCTGAAATTTACTGTATAGTAACCATTCGGTAATGATAAATTCCTTGATGCGGAGAGGGATCCTGCAAAAAAAGCAATATTATGCCATTCGGTTTCGCCAAGAGCCTTATATTCTCCGTCAAACAATGGAGAGAACAAAAGACCTTCCGGCCAGCTTGCACTAATAATAAAATTGCCCTCTCCGGATATAGGGGTCAATGATACAGTTGCAGTTACTCTTGAATCTGATTCTACAGTCACAATAACACTGCCTTCAGTTATAACAGTATCTTCATCATTGAGTCCATAAACAGTAAAACTCCATTCTCCATCCTCTAACGCACTTAGGGTTATTTCAGTTTTCGATGATTTTACGGTTACGTCCACACTTTCGGAAACTCCGGTACCCAGAATATGATAGGAGTCCACATTCATAGACAAATCAGGAATTATTGTTCTGGATGCGGACTCAACCTGAAGAGTGACAGAACCGTCAAGAACTTCATCTCCGGAGAGATTACAGGAATACATTATTACTACAGCTAGAAAGGGAATTATAAGACGTTTCATTTATTATCCTTTTTAAAAACACTTTTTTCATCAACCGGAACATCCCCGGAGCAACAATATAATAGCATATAAAAATCAGACTTCAAGAGAAGAATTTATAATTTTAAGAGCATTTAATTGATATAATATTTCCTTCTCTACCTAAAACAAATCATCCGGAAATCCAATCCTGAATGATATATAAAATCTGTCCGGCCTATCGAATATCGGAAGCATTGCATCGTCCAGGACATAATGAATGCTGTTGTGGATATATTGTTTGAACAGCTCTGAATCATATCCGATTGACAAACTGTAGTTATTGTAAATAAATGACAAATATACCACATCGGCCGCATATTCCCCGGCAGAGATAAAGGTTACAGTATTTTCACGACCGGCTTCGTCTGAGATATAAAAATCACCATCATTTGAAAATCCCCATAAGTTCTGCCGCTCTCCGGCCCAGAGAGTGAATCCAAGCGAACAGCCTATTACCGAATTTTCCAGGGCATAGAGCCAGGAGAGCTTAAAAGCTGCGGTGCGGTAGCTGTCTGTTAAATAGAACAGCATTGTATCATTCTCATAATTCATCATGAATATGCTTCTTTTATTTATAAATGTATAATCAAGTTGTCCGGTTATCTGGCTTGTCGAATCGGTACAGAGATATCCAGTATATCCAAATCGCAAGTTATGCTGCCGGTTACCGTAAACCATCGGGAAGTCTGAAAAAAGTTTATTCTCTGCTCCTGCAGAATAAATGGCGGAAAGATTCAGCTCACACGTGAATTTCTCTCCGGGAATCCCGAAATCTTTTTCAAAGTAAAGAGCGTCAATTCTACTGTAAAACCCGATACTTTCAGATAATTCATTTATCCCCTGAAGAGGAAGCATGCTCAATAGTGAGAAATCGGTATAAGTCAGAAATTGTCCATCAAAACCGGCACCGGTTCGATGTGTCCCATATTCGGAAAATAATCCGAGGAAATTTTGAGAGCTCTCTGTTCCAATAAATAAAAATGGTGAACTTAATACCCCGGAATCACCTGCAATCGGCTGTACATTATAAAAAGTGAAAAAAAATATTACAAAAATGAGGAATGATTTACTCATATACTTTTCCTGATTATTGAGTTTTATACAGCTATTAATTTCAGGAAAAAGCGATTTATGTTACCAATTCGATATTATAAATATGAAAATAATTCTATGTAAAATGAAAAAGCGGTTCTGGAATAATTCCAAAACCGCTCCATCCTCCTGATAGGCGTCAGCCTGCACCTTTTTAATCGGACTCCTTAATCAAGCTTTGCTATCATATTTGAAACTCTTTTAACATGTCCGCTTTCCTGGTTGAAAAGCATGGTAAAAAGATCAACAACATCGGCTGAAAGATTGGTCATAGTCATTACCTGCCGGTAAAAATCTCTTGTATGCTCTTCGCGTTCAAGTGCGATGCCCAGTACCGTCCGGGCATCGGCACCATCCGGTATTACCCGGTTCTGAATCAGTTTTTCAAGGCTGTCATGATCAAAACCAGCCGCATCTCCGTCAGGCGTGGAATCAAGGATATTCGAAAGCCTTGATTCATGCTTAACCTCTTCCGCCTCAAGCTGAAGCAGAAGTTCCTTAACCGGTTCATTAACATCCAGCGAAGCCGCCTTTCCGTAGAAAAGCATACTCTCGTGCTCAATTTTTATTGAATATTTGAGGATATCAGAAATCTTCATATCTCCTGTACTCATATCTACTCCTTTCCCGTCAGATACCGGTCAATACCCACTGCTGCAAGGTGACCCGTAGCAATTCCTGTAATTACATCCGGCCCCTTTACTATGTCTCCTCCTGAGAACAGCCAGGGTTCTTCTTTTACCTGATAATCCGGATCTGTTACAATCTGCCTTCTCGGACTGAATTTAATATTTTCCTTCAGACCGTCCGGAATGTATTCAAGATTTGCAGCCTGGCCGATTGATTCAACGATCATATCAGCCTCATAGAAGTTCTTGTCATCCATATCAAGCTTTGGATTGAACCGGCCCTCATCATCAAATATTGAAAGACATTTGGCAACATCAAGACCCCTAACATTCTCGGAATCAGTTATCTGAATTCCTATCGGACCATAGCCCGGGGTTATTACAGCCCCTTCCTCACGTGCCTCAACTACTTCTTCATCATCGGCAGGCATTGCATCTGCTGGTTCAAGACATGTTGCAGTCACATCAACCTTTCCGTATTTCTGCTTCTGAATTCGTGCCAGTGAACGTGTAATATCCATAGCAACATTACCTCCGCCAATGACAACAATCTTTTCAGGTACATAGATTTCTTCACCGAGGGTGATCTTCCGGAGCAGGTCGATGGACTGAAAAACCTTTTTGTGATCGGCATTTTCAAGCATCGTAGAACGGCCAAGATGCAGACCGGTTCCGGCGAATACAGCATCAAAATCATTTTTCAGTTTTTCAAGAGTAATATCAGTTCCGACTCTGCAGTTTGTTTTAAGTTCAGCACCAAGCGACAGTATGTAGTTTACGTCCTTGTCTATCTGCTCATAGGGAAGCCTGTACTCGGGAATACCGTAGCGCATCATACCGCCTGCCTCGGGCAGAGCCTCAAATATTGTTACCTCATATCCCATTGTTGACAGATAGTGAGCCGCAGACAGACCTGATGGTCCGGCGCCTACAACGGCAACTTTTTTCCCGTTTTTAACAATCTTATCGGTTCCGAGTATTTCCTTATATTTTTCAGCAGGAACGTTATCGGCTATATAACGCTTGAGCCAGCGTATAGAAACCGCATCGCCCTTGTTGCCTATAGAGCAGACGGTTTCACATTTATGGGTACAGATTCGTCCGCAAACCTCGGGAAGGGGATTTGTTTCATACAGGATCCGCAGCCCCTCTTCCAGATCATCCTCACGAATAGCATTGATATAAGCCGGAATACCCATATGGGCAGGACAGGTTGCAGTACAGATTCCGCATTCAACACAGCGATCAGCTTCCTTGAGAGCCTGTTCCTTAGAGTAGCCCTTCATCATTTCAATAAAAGAGCTTCCCCGCTGCTCAGCGTTAAGATGATCCATCGGAACTCTTTCAGGCGGGGTAAGATCATAGTTATCGGGCTTTCTGTAGCCTTCCTCTACCCTGTCCCAGTATTTATTTTCAGCACCCGCAACAAAGCGGTAGTCATCGGGACTGCCGAACTTATCACGGTCTATTGCCTCATCGGCATTTTCACCTTCAACCGACCACCTGAAGCGGTTTGACATCCGCAGGGAATTGGTTGTGCAGATGTCTACGCATAGGGCGCACCAGCAGCAGCGGCCGTAATCAATCCTGGGACGAAGACCGCTGTCACCAGGTTTGGACTCGATCCCCTCAACAGGGACAAGATCGATAGCGGCATTCTGACAGATCTCTTCACAGGTGCCGCAGCCAATGCATTTATCTATATCATTTATATGAAACCCGCGGTACCTTTCAGATCCTTCATTGGAATGGGGATCCTTCATGGTAACCGGTTCCTTTACAATGTTTTTCCACACCGTAAACGGGTATAGTACGTCTTTCCAACTCATGATTTACCTCTCTACCTCAGGCGGATATGTGTGCAGCGAAACCAGGGTTCCGGCAACATCGGCTAAATTGCAGTTAACAAGCATTTTCTCGGCAAGTGTAACGGCATGGGTATAGGATGGTCCTCTTACATTAACACGTCTGGGATATCCTGAACCGTCTGTGACAATATAGTAACCATATTCGCCTCGGGTACATTCCGCATTGACATAAGCTTCTCCGGCAGGAATCTTCCAGTGAAGGACGCTGGGCATATCAGCCTTGAAGACTCCTGTTTCTGGAGTTGAATCAAGTATCTGTTTTATTAGATCGATTGTCATCATGCAGTCGCGCCATCTGAGCCTGGCCCTTGCATAAACATCAGAATCTGTTTCTATTACAGGTTCAAAATCAAGCTCCGGATACTTCAGGTAGGGATAGTCCTTACGGATATCCTTCGGAATGCCGGCGCCCCTTGCATTCGGTCCGGTTATTCCCCATTCATCCACCCAGTCAGGATTGATATATCCAAGGCCTTTAGCCCTCTTTTTGAATACAGAGTTATTGAACACTACCCTCTCATAATCCTTTAGAAGCGGCACAATCTCATCCAGTACTTCAAGCATTCTCTGCTTGAAGCCCTTTGTAAGGTTGTCCCGTACTCCGCCGGGGATGATGAATATATGGTAGATTCGGCCGCCTGTTAGCTCTTCAAACATCTGAAGTACACGGTCCCTGCTGTAAAGCATCCACTGGCTGGGTATTCCCATTCCGAAGGAGCCTACCTGGCCGCTTAACCACATGAGGTATGACTGAAGCCTTGCCATTTCAAGAATCAGGGTACGAATCCACAGAGCATTCTCTGGTATTTCAATACCGGCAAGTTCTTCAAGCGCCGCGGCATAGCAGTACTCATTGAAGTCCGGCTCAGGCACACAGACCCTGCAGACAAGCGGAAAGTTGTTGATGAAACGTCTGCGTTCCATCAGCTTCTCAAAACCGCGGTGCAGGTATCCTACATGGGTCTTTGATTCCATTACCTCATCGCCAAGAACTGTAAGCTCAAGCGACATGTTTCCTGTAATCCCCGGATGGTTCGGACCCTGCCAGATCTTAGTATATTTCCCGCTGGAAAGATCTATATCAACTGTTCCGTCACTGCGGGTCTCGGGAAAAAGTTCCCTGTTTTTTACACCATAGTCAAGCATTCTTCTCTCCTTCATTCGGATACATCTTTTCTTTCATGTACCCGGCGGGATCATTTGTGCTCCGGCCTTCCCTTGGAAAGTATGTTTCCTCCGAATACTTCTTTGTATCGAAGTCTCTTCGGTAGGGAGGAATATCATCCCAGTATTCAAGGATGAGTGGTTCGTTCACCTCAGGGCTGTTCGGAAAGTCTATACCGAACATTTCGTGCAGTTCCCTCTGGTAGGTTTTTGCTGCCGGCCAGAGGTGGTGGGCTGTAAACATCTCAGATTCCTCAGGCCAGACTGACCGTTCTATATAGGTACGGACACCGAGCCTTGTTTTTTCAGCCGGATTATTCAGCAGATAGGTCAGCTGGAAGCGGTTATCCTCTATCCAGTCCACTGCTGTTATCAGTATAAGATGTGTGAAGCCTTCCCTTGTTTTCAGGTATTCAAGCAGGCTGACTGTATCCTTCTTTTCGCAGGTCAGATACCAGCCGTGTGCCGAAGTGACGTCTGATAAGGGAAAATGTTTTTTAATATTATCAATTACCTTTTCCATGATTCCCCCTACCAGTTATAGTCAGGCATATCCCAGTCTTTGATTATCTTTTTCTGGTTTGCCTTATACCATTCAAAATTTTCAGCGTATTTATTTGCGCCTTCACCGCGGCCTTCCTTGATTCTTACCTTCAGAGATTCAAAGGCATCAAGCAGGGCTTCCGGCCTGGGCATGCATCCGGTAACATAAACATCAACAGGAATATAGTGATCGAGCCTGTTTATTGTGTTGTAGCTGTCCCAGTACATTCCGCCGTTTATTGTACAGCTGCATACGGCTACAACCCACTTGGGGCCCTGCATCTGCTCATAGCTGCGGACAATACGCTTAATTGTCTTAACCGAGGCGTAGCCTCCGATAAGAAAGACAGTGGACTGCCTTGGAGTCGGACGCCAGTGAATTCCGAAGCGGAAGGCGTCGTACATGGGACTCATAAGGGGGCGCATCTCAATTGCGCCGCAGCCTGTTCCGAATCCGAGGATGTAAATAGACTCGGCGCGGCACCAGTTTGCGAATTTTTCAAGCGGGGTTATCGGGTTGGGTTTGTGGACCTTCGGTTTTGCATCCGAAAAATAATCTTTATATGGATCAACCTCAAACTGCTCGCCGTCAGGAGAGGTAACCATTCGTTTTTCAAGATCTGCCGATCTTTTTCTATAGTTCATCTTTGCCATATCAATAGTACCTTATATATACGAGGATAATTGAGATTAATCCGATAATCAGCGGATACTTTATAAACCAGCGGATGCTGTGATCCACCCGGAATCTCGGAAACGAAAGCCCGACAAAAACCGACCACATGTACAGAAGAAATGTCTTGAGGAAGAAGACAACAAATGTGAGAAACCAGTTGCTGTAAAGGGCTACTCCGCCGAAGAAGAAATTCACGTAAAGCACAGTCTTGGCAACAGGAAATATAGTCCTGTTAGTCATCAGCATTGCCAGAAAGTGCGACTGCATTTCGGTGGGCGGTCCGATTGGTATTTCCTGCGGAGCAATTACTATATCGAAGGGAGAACGCATCATTGAACCGAGGAAGCCGAGCATTGCCGCGGCGACAGCCACGGGATTTGTAAACAGTGTCCAGTTGAGAAAGCTCCCCTGCTGGGCGGCTACGATCTCGGTGATATTAAGTGTTCCGTATTGAACAGCCATTGAGTAGACGGCCATTATCAGAGGAATCTCAGCCGCAGTAACCTGGGCAAGACCGCGGCTTACCGCAATCATTGAATAAGGATGACCGGCCTCAGCACCGCCAAGCGCCATTCCCAGGGTTCCCAGAAATATAAAATAGGAAATGAGAACCAGGTCGCCTGAGAAAGAGAATGATGAAAACAGCGGAGCGCCGTAGATCAGCGGAATAAAAAGCAGTATGCCTGCTCCGCCGACAAAGCGGAATACAGGAGCGATGTAGAACATAACTCCGTGTGAAACTGATGAGCGGGTGGCCCACTGCCTTATTATGTTTATAAACGGCTGATAAATCCTGATACCGCGGCGTTTACCAACCCTTGCATATATCTTTCCTATAATTCCCTGCAGAACAAGTCCGTAAATTATCAGCAGAAAGATGGTTACGAGTGCATATAGAATTTTTATGTATTCAAATTCACCCATCTAAAAACCTCCATTGTCAAGCAGATAGCAGATGACTACAAACAGCAGCATCTGAAGCAGATATGTCTGCCCGTTGCCGGTGTAGATTCTTCTGAAAAATCCGGATACCGCATGCAGCAGTTCGGAAATGGAGTTCCAGAATTTGGTAGTCAAAGGATATTCAAGAAAACCAACGGCCTTCCTGTAATGTGCAAACATATTGTATGCAAAATGTGTGGTTTCCGGACGGGCCGGACGTTCAGCAGCGTAGACGATATTAAACTGTTTGATCTGCTGGTTGTGCCTGTTGGTAAGAAACAGAATCACAAAGAAAACTGCAAACAGTCCAATAAAAACCCACATTACCATCTGACCGTTCCAGTATCCGTAGTCTGAAATAGCAAGCGAACCGTTCCAGGTCAGAGCTCCCTCAGTATGGAAATCCATCAGGATCTCACCAATCGGCTTGAGAAAGGATCCCGGGAAGAATGACAGATAGATAACCGCCAGAATCAGAATCAGCTGAGGCAGCATAATAAAGAACGGAGCCTCTTTGACTTTGCGATGCTCATCCTTCAGCTGCCCGAGAAAAATAGTTGCAATAAGTCTGAAGAGGTAGAGAAAGGCTACAAGGCCTGCAATACCGGCAACAACACCCTGCAGCAGCCAGCCCTTCTCTATAACAGCGTTATAGGTCAGCCAGCGTCCGCCGAATCCCGCCAGAGGAGGAATTCCCGAAAGAGCGATAATACAGACAAGTACATTGAAAAAACTCAGAGGCATTCTAGTAATAAGGCCGCCCATCTGATACATGTTGCGGGTCTTAACCCTGTAAACAACACCGCCGATAGCAAGGAAGAGAACAACCTTGTAAATGAAATGTACCAATGATAGAGAGAGCGCACTCAGCCATCCGAGGTGGGACATCAGGGCAAGGCCGAAAAGGACATAACCCATCTGCCCTATACTTGAATAGGCCAGCATCCGCTTCGCATCCTCCTGCAGGGCAGCCATGTAGTTTGCAACCAGGGCGGTAATTACGCCTACCCAGCTTAGAACATATGGAATATTGACCCGGCCGATTGTCTGCTCGCCGAAGGCGATAAAGGTCATAAGAAGCCCGAATACACCGGCTTTAAGCAGAATACCGGATACCATCGGGGATACATCGGTCTCAGCTTCAGCGTGGGCGCCCGGCAGCCAGATATGAAGCCCTGCAGAGGCCATCTTTGTCATGAATCCTACCGACAGAAGCAGCATCGTTATACCGGGTAAAGGTCCTGAGGCTGCCTCAGGGAGTATCGAAAGGGCAATCGAGGAAGCCCCGGTCTGGGCGTATGAAAGAGCGAAACCGCTCATTATCAAATATGCACCGCCGAGCGAAAAGAGCATATAGCTTAAGGCATGCGGTTTTGAATTCTTTCCTCTCAGGATGAGAAAGTATGAGCCGAGGGTCATAAGTTCCCAGAAAAAGAAGAACGAAAGCATATCAGTCGCTTCGAGTATTCCTACAAGGCCTGCAAACATCATACTCACAGACGGGTAAAAGCCCATACGGCGATCTTTTTTCATGAATCCCGGAAGCAGGGTAACAAGTGCTCCCACAATGAAAATTCCTGCAAAAATTGAACGGTAGCCGCCGATTTCCATAAGCAGCGGATAGCCGTAATATGCCACCGCGGCAATTAGCAGAATGTTCTTTACAATTGCAGGAAGGAAATCCAGCAGCATAAGAACAACTACGGCTGCAGGAAGCAGCCAGTTGACCGTATTTCCAAAGGAGGAATAATCAGCAGAAAAATAACCCAGAGCAAGCAGGGCTGCTGCACCTGCAAGAACAGGAACTGCTGTTCCGAACCTGAAATCAAGCTTATCCTCTTCTGAATAATCATTCTTAACAGCATTGCCGAACCATCTCATAAGATAAACAGCTTCGATGAGGGCTCCGCCCAGAAGAATAAAAATCCATCCGTAATGCCCTGAAGCTGCCAACTTCATTACAAGTTCCCATTTAGCATAGAATGAAGGGAATGGGGGCAGCGCCAGAAGCGCTCCAACAGCAATCGCAAAAACAGCTATAAGGATGTTCCGTTTGCGGATAATTCCCCATTCATCTGTACCGGCCTTACCGATTATACCCGAAAGCCAGAACAGGACAGCCTTGGCAATAGCATGAGTCACAAGAAGCGCGAGTACGATCATCATGCCGTTTTCAATATCAAAGAAGTTGACCATGGCATAAACCATCACAACCATTCCTATCTGTGAAATTGATGAATAGCCAAGAAGACGTTTAGCACTTGTCTGCTTCAAAGCCAGGATGTTCATTCCTGCAAACGTGAGCGCACCTATGTAGAGAGACGCATTCAGAAATGTACCGCCAGAAAGCTGGTTGATTTTTGTGTATGCAAAAAACATTGCCGTAGCTGTTCCGCCGGCAAGCATTGCCCCGACTGGACTGGCTGATGCTTCATAGGCATCAAGTCCCCAGCCGTTTGCCGGAAAGGGTTTCAGCTCGATAATAATACCGATAAACAGAAGAAACATTCCGACGTAGCAGGCCTTAACCAGCTCAAAACTGAACATGCCGGTAATCACATCTATATTCAGTGAACCTGTGCGGTAGTAAGTGAATATTATTCCAATCAGCATAAAGCCGCTTGCAAGAGCACCTGCAATAACATATTTAAAACCTGCACCCAGCTGCTTAATATCGCTGTTAAGGACGATCAGACCTGCGGAGGCAATGCTGACAATCTCTATAAACACAAAGAGGTTGAAAAGATCTCTTGTAAGTATTATTCCGTTCAGTCCCATTGCAAAAACGAGCAGAAGCATGAAGGTGAAAACAGATGATTTTCTGTATTCACGCCCAATGTACATGGTACTCAGAAAAACGGCTGCATTAACTATGAGCGTTAAAACCGCTTCGATTTTTCCCATATATAGATTTATTGAAAGCGGCGGATTCATACCGGCCGTAAAAATGTTTATGTCCTCAACACTTCCGGCCAGGATTCCTATAGTCCACTGAGCGGAAACAGCAGTAATAGCGGCCGTTGCAATAAGGGCCAATGCTACATGAATTCCCGGTCCTGTTTTTCGGAACAATCCGATAAGAAACGCGGCACCGAGGGTTATTACAATTATATAAATCGGATTTACCATTTGAGCTCCTCGAACCTGTCTATTTCAAGACTTCCCTTTTTATTGTACATGCTCACAGCATATGTAAGCATAAAGGCTGTGATTCCAAGACCGATAACGATTGCCGTAAGAACAAGGGCCTGCGGAACCGGGTCGACATATTCTGCCCCGATTTCCGAAAGACTTGATATAATTGGCGCAGTACCTCCTGTTACATAGCCGGCACTTATCATTATCAGGTGAATTCCGACATCAAATATTGTGAATCCTACAGTTATACGGATAATGTCTTTATTTGTAAGAACTCCCCATAACCCTATAAGAAACAGAAGGACTCCGGTTACAAGTGCTGCAGTACCTATCATTCTGCCGCCTCCTCTGTTGATTCACCATTGAGTGTAACAACTACCGAACTCAGCTCAGATCCAACCTTCAGGCCGACAACAGAGTAGATCACAGGAATTAAACCTGCACTGAACAGGCTGCCGTAGGCTCCAAGTGGAATCAGTCTATTGTCAAGAAAGCCGTTCACAATCAGCAGTGCTCCGGCGGCACCTATTCCGATATAGGCAAGGCCGGAAAGTGATTCAATCACAGACATAACTGTATGACCGGTCTTCCGGTTAGGTTCGGCAAGCACCCTGAGGACTATTGCCGAAGCAATAATTGCACCGCCCTGGAAACCTCCGCCCGGACTGAGATGTCCGTTTATAAAAACGTATATTCCGAACATGAGCAGAAGCGGAAAAAGGAGTCTGGAAGAGGTTTTAAGCAGTTCACTTCCCTCCCTTCTTCTGCGGTTCTCGTTTTTATTCAGATGGATAAGCAGACCAACTACAGTGGAGGCGGCAAAAAGGATGGTAACCTCACCCAGAGTATCAAGTCCGCGGTAGGTAACAACTACAGATGTCACAATGTTTGCAGAGCCCAGTTCCTCAGGTCCTTCCGTAAGATAATGGGAAGAAACAGCCGGCAGCTCGGATTTTTCCGAATACTGCAGAATATATCCGGAGAAAATGACGGCCACCGCAACAATCAATAAAAGAAGAAACCCCTTTTTAACCATCGTTGCGCCCCCTTATCTTTTTCAGAGCGAAAAAGAATATAAAGGTTGTAAGACCGCTGCCTATGGCGGCCTCGGTCATGGCAACATCAGGCGCGGCCATTATAATGAATAGAATTGCAGCAAACAGACCGACAGCTCCTGCAGCAAGTATTGCTACTATCCTGTCTTTAACTATAACCGCGGTGAGAGCGGTAATAATCGTCATAGCTGCAATAACAATGAAAATTATATTCATACCTTCTCTCCTTCAGTTTCGATACTTTCCATATCCTCCATCCTGTCTTCAACTGTAAGTATTGTCATGGGTTCTTTATTAAAGTGGGCTGCCCTGGCAACAACATGAGAGGAAACAGGGTTAGTCAGAATGATAAAAATAATCAGCACAGCAAGCTTCGGAGCCCAGCCTGGAAGGATAAGAGAAATGCCGATCATGACAAAAATGGTACCAAGCGTAGTTGCCTTCGTACCTGTCTGAATACGGTTGTAAACATCAGGCATTCTGATAATTCCGAGAGCACTCAGAAAAAATACCAGCGAACCGATAAGTACAAGAATTGAACCGGCTAATTCCATTACAGCCCCCTCTCAAAATATCTTGCAACTACCAGCACACCCAGAAAGCTGAGCAGGCCGTAAACAAGGGCAACGTCAACATAGATAAACCTTTTGACCATCCAGGCAAGCATAACTATCACAGAAATAGCCATGATGCTTATTGCATCGAATGCTACAAGCCTGTCCAGAACTGTGGGGCCTTTAATAAACCTTATAAGCGAGATGAATACGCTTAACAAAGTAATAAGCGCCGCTATTAAAATAATTTTGTCAGCCAAAGAGCACCTCCAGATGCCGTTCGAATTTGGCTACAATCTTCTCTGTAGCACCTTCAACATCAGTACTTGAGGCATCAATCCAGTGAATGAATAAAGTGTCTCCGACAATATCCGCAGTAAGGGTACCCGGAGTCAGAGTGATGGAATTGGCAAGAGCAAGCCTGCCAAGCGGTGATTTCAGTTTTGTTTTAACTTCCACGATTGCAGGATTTATCCTGACCTTCGGAGTTACAACCCTGGACATCACGTCAATATTTGATTTGATCAGCTCTATCAGAAAAACGACTATCCAGGCAATCAGAGCTGCCAGAGCCCTCGGCGTCAGCCTGACTTCTGTAAACATGCCCGAGCCGAGATAGAAAAGCGATGTTATAACTGTGATAATTATACCTGCAGTTAATACATCGGTTTTCATGCTGCTGTTTATACCCAGCCAAATCAGGAAGCCGAGTACCAGCGATACGAATGCGGCTTTTACCCTCACATTATTCCCCCCGTATCTTTTTATTGAATGAATCAGAACGATATACTTTCAGCTTAGTTGATGTCATTTTAAAGTGCAAATTTATATCGATACATATATATCATTCTATGTACGGGATTCTCTATATGTCAATAAAAAGATATTTTTTTCTTATAAATTTGCTCATAATTAAAAACTGAAGCCTTTACGGGATGACCTGGACCATAAATAGGTCTATGATAGGTGTATAAAGTAACCTTTTGAAATGGAGGAGTTTTTTGTATTAATATGAAAAATAATCTTGTCCATTACCTGTCAAAATATATAGAAATCAACTCGGAACTGGAAAAGGCTTTAGAAGAAAATCTCTTTATCAAAGAATTCCCCAGAGGGACAGTTCTGCTCAGGCAGGGAGATTTCTGTAATGAATGTTATTTTATTCTGAAAGGATTAATCCGCAGCTATTGCCTGAAAAAAGATGAAGAAGTCACTGTTGATTTTTATCTGGAAGAACATTCAGTCACGCCGTCAAGTTATGGAAAAAAGACAGCCTCAGATATTACGCTGGAATGTCTTGAAGACACTGTTGCAGTTATAGGAACTCCGGAGGTTGAAGAAGACATGTATCTAAAATATCCGCAGCTTGAAACAATGTCGAGAATTATTGCTGATAAGATGATGATTGAATATAAAGAATCCTTTGATGATTTTAAAACATCTACCCCGGAAGAGCGCTATCAAAATCTGGTTCAAAGAAAACCTGAGCTTATACAAAGGGTTCCTCAGTATCAGATAGCCAGCTACCTCGGAATAAAACCTGAATCGCTCAGCCGGATTCGAAAAAGAATCTCTAAAAGAATATAATACCCGTTCTTTCTTAACCAAAGTCAATGGATTATCCGGACCTGCGCCTGTACATTAAATATTAATAAATCAAATATAGCGCAGGAGATGTTTATATGAAAGCTAACCAACACATTATCGGAAAGGCTGCCAGCCTGTATCTCGCATCAGCCTATCTGGCCGGAATAATCATATTTGTCGCAGTTCTGAAATATCCAGCCATTACTGATGAAATTGAAAAAGTCAAAATGATTGCAGAAATGAAATCGATATTTTTCATTTGCCATTTACTTATGTACGTTCTTTTTGGACCGGTTCTGGTTTTGTTTATTCTATTCCTGAAATCCCGAATGGCAAATCGCGAAACACTTCCTGTAAGGTTCGCATCAGTAATCGGATTCATCTGGGCGGGCTCCCTCACGGCAAGCGGAATGATAACAAATGCGGCAATAGGGCCTGTTTCAGGACTTTTTGCTGAAAACCAGGAACAGGCAGTGTATTTATGGCAGATACTGGATACTGTTGCTACTGCTATCGGAAACGGAAATGGTGAGATTCTCGGTGGACTAATGACACTATGTTTCGGTATTGCCATGTTTACGGATGATCATTTTTCCAATTTTATGGGTATATTCGGAATAATCATAGGGAGCGTCGGCATCATTACAGTTATTCCGATCCTGACAAATTTAACAATAATTTTCGGGATACTGCAGCTGGTCTGGTTCGTACTTTCCGGTTTTTCAGGATCCCGGGCTCCTGTTTATAAAAAGAAAGTACAGGAACTTTTATAATTCCTGTCTTATTATAACGCCTTTGTTCATGACAAAAGTGATGCTGCTGAAGGCTTCAAAGGTCTCATCGATCACGGAACCGACGGCAATTATATCCGCTTTTTTACCGGTTTCAATGGTTCCGTGAGTCTTATCCATTTTACATACATGGGCGGAGTTAAGCGTAGCTGCTGTTACCGCATCTTTCACCGAAAGTCCGGCTTTATGCAGCAGCTGAAGTTCCTTTACAGCAATTCCCTGAACCTCGGGACTTCCCTGCATACGCATTGTATCAGTTCCGAAGGCGACCCTTCCGCCTTTCTTAAAGAAGCGTTTAACATTATCTATGGCAATACGCTCCTGTTCGGCCGTATCAATCTTTGACATTGCTTCGATAATCTTCTTCATTTCGGGCGGAAGTTCTCCCGGAGGCAGCGGCGGCCTTGGGGCATTGATGGGCTGGAGCGTAGGTGTTATATAGATTTCCTTGCGCACCATTTCATCAAGCAGTTCATCCGGTATATGATCAAGCGGAATATGAGCCATCTCCGGAATGCCTGCTTCCACCAGCAAAGGAAGAAAATCAGCAGACAGAACATGTGCACCGCACCAGATTCCAAGCTTTTCACATTCATCAGCAATCGCGGCAAAGGTCTCTGTTGAAAGAACCGGAGTGTCATCCCTGCCGGGCTCCCTGTCTGCTGCAGTCTTTATGCCTGAGGCGCCGAGCGAATAAAGCTTCCGCACTGCAGCCCTCGCCTCGTCCGGAAATCCTACCGGAATTCCGTTTTCGTGGCCGCCCATTATATGCCCGTAGCCGTGCAGGGCGGTTACAAAGCGTCCGGCCGCAGGACATTTACTCATCTGCTCAGAGGCGGAAGTTTTATTGACCCAGTTCATGAAATCTTCAAGACTCTGCTTTCCGCCGAACCCCATATCCCTTACTGTCGTTACCCCGTTAAAAGCCCACTGCCTCAGGGCTTCATCGGAAAGCTTTTCATCACCGCTAACAAGATGAACATGGGCATCAAAGAAGCCGGGCAGCACAGCTGCCCCCTTCATATCAATTTCAATATCACCGGAAAGCCCTGTTCCGAGTTCTGCAATTACATCACCCTCAACAAGAATATCCGAAGTCATTCCCCAGTTGAGAGCATCATGGACAGCCGCATTTTTAAGTAGAATCTTTTTCATCGCTGCAGAATATTATACAAGTCCAAGTCCTGCAATAATTGCAGCCGCTACAGTCATTACAAAAGTCAGGATAACTGTCGTCTGGAATATACTCGGATAAATTTCCTTAACCGACAATCCCATCATACTTGCACAGAGCGGAACAGATGGATTGTTCGGAAGTGAGTCAAATACCTGAGAACTCCAGATTGCAATAAGAGCTATTCCAAGTCCGCTCATTCCTGCAGGAGCTCCGATTGAGAGGTAAAGAGTTCCGACAACCGCGGCACCTGAAGGCCCGGCAAATCCCATCATGATGAGACAGAGTATAATCATTATAAGGGTAACAGGCATTCCGCTTGCTCCGAGGAAATCAGTAATAATCTGCATTCCTGAAGATGTGGCCATAGCCATGGCAGGAACCATAATCATCATGAAAGCAAGAGGAAGAGCCAGGGTTCCTGTATTCATGGTTGAAATAACAGTACCGAATTTTGTTTTCCCTTCTTCTGCAACCATGAAGGGGCCGAACATCACAGCTGAAAGCAGGGCGCCAATCATCAGAGCCTGCCATCCCTGAAGATGGAAGTAGTTGTATGTTCCGAAAACTGCAAAAAGGGGAATAAGTGAGAGAATCCAGTGAGGTTTTCTCGGTCCAAATTCTTCAGGCACCCTGAATTCAACCTCAGTATACCGGTAACCGGCTTTAACATCCTTGTCAACCTTGTATGTGAGGAGCATTGAACTCAGCAGAAGCCAGAGAAGCATCATAACAAGACGAAGAACCATCATACTTCCTGTTGTAAAGTCAGGGATGAACTTTTCAAGCATCATGTTTACAATAGTCGGAGTTCCGGGAATAAGGTTTCCGATACTTGATGCAATCATTATAAGAGCAGGAATATACTTGCTGGGCATGTTAGCCTTCCTGAAGGCAACAACACCCATTGCTGTCATGGTAGGGATATCCGCACCGGCACTTATACCGGCCAGACCAAGTAGAAATCTCACAAGGATGATAACCCAGATTACAGCAAAGTAACGGCCTCTGCCTTCATTGATTTTATCAACCGGAGCCATCAGAAAATCTGCAAGTGATTTAATGGCGCCTGATCTTGCGTAGAGCAGCCCCATTATGCCGCCGAGGATGAAAAGAGGTCCCATCATCGTGAAAACACCGCCGGCCATACCCATAGCGTCATTCCAGCCCCGGGTCACCCCCGAAGCACCGGTTACCACAATCATCAGAGTTCCGACAAAGGCTGCGATGGCAGGATTCAGCCCCTTATAAATTGCCACACTTAAAAACACTATTGCACAAACAATTCCCAGAACAGAAAGCATTCACTTCTCCTATAAAATAGACTCCGGCAATTATAAATTATGGGATACCTGCTGTCTAATTCAATTACTGCATAAACTTCATAACAATTAGCTATAAACTTTAACAAATTGATTAGCACTGCATATTGGTTTATAGTTGTTTTAATGGATTTTTTAAGGCAGATCCGTGAAAAATGGAGCAGATTTATACTCGGAAGATACGATGGCTACAGCTTCTATGAAAGAAGAAAGGCCGAATACTCATCAGCCTTTATGCTGCTTCTGCTGCTGTACATCATACCGACTATAATTATTGATTTTATCACTACTGATGTTAAACCCATTGAAATTCTGTCCTACTTTCTCTACTACCTCATTATCCTTACATTAATCATTATTCTCAGAACCGGAAAAATTAAATTTATATCTTGGGCCCTTACCGCACTGGGCTGCCTCAGGGGGATTCAGGTCTTTTTTATTCCCGAATCGGTGCACTTCTACTCTCAGTACTATCTGGTCGTACTGGCAATCAGCGTAATTTTCCTTTACAGAATTCAGACTTATTTCATCTATACCTATTTCAATATTCTGCTGATCTGCCGTCCGTTTATTGTTTCATACTACATCCGTATGGGAAGACTTCCGGAATCAGCCTTTACCCAGACCCTTTATGCCATAGCAAGCGGAATTATTTTTACTCTTACAGCCGATTTTGTCACAAGAATCATTGAGAAGGAAATTCACGAATCGCAGAAGCTTGAAGCCCTGGCGCTGACAGATCCGCTTACCGGACTGGCCAACCGCAGAAAACTTGAAGAATTATATACCCGCGGCCTTACATCGGAAACTGTACGGACAATGATGATAATAGACCTTGATCTCTTTAAATCGGTCAATGATGATTTCGGACATGAAGAGGGCGATCGCGTTTTAAAGGAGTTTTCAGTCCTTCTTGACAGCAGCCTGAGAGAGGGCGATTCCTCCTACCGATGGGGCGGTGAGGAGTTTATAGCCATCCTCACCGGACAGGATCTGGATGCAGGTTTGATTGTTGCAGGCCGTATCCTTGAAACAGTCTCAAAATACAACTTCGGGATTGGCCGCCAAATAACGGTCAGCATCGGTCTCACTGAAGGTCTTGCAGGAGACAGGCTGGATACTATGTTCAGCCGTGCCGACAAGGCCCTTTACAGGGCAAAAAGCCTCGGAAGGAACCGGATTGAGGTTGAATAGATAAAACCTTAGGGGTTATTATTCAATCATGAAACAGAAAAAAATTGCCCTTGTGGCTCACGATAACCGGAAAAAAGACCTTATTGAATGGGTCGAATTCAACTGGGAAACACTGATCCCTCACAAACTTTACTGCACTGGAACCACAGGAAGCCTGGTTGAACAGGCCATTCTTGCAAAAATTGCCAGAGATTCTGAAAACAATAATTTCACAGAGAAGGATCTGAAGCTTGAAAAGATGAAATCGGGACCACTCGGCGGGGATCAGCAGCTTGGAGCGCTGATATCAGAAGGGAAAATCGATATTATGATATTTCTCTGGGATCCAATGGAACCCCAGCCCCATGATGTTGATGTTAAAGCACTTACCAGAATTGCGGTTCTGTATAATGTACCGATTGCAAACAACAGATCTACAGCTGACTATATGATCTCATCACCCCTGTTCAAATCTGACTATAAACCGGTACTCAAGGATTATTCGTCCTATATAAACCGGACCGTCTGAGTAAGAGCCTGAATTAGAACAGCAGATCAATTCTCTCTTTAAACTTTATAAGTTCATCCTCTACAGACAGAGTTTCATCTTCTGCAAGCATCCGCAGGAGCTCCGCCCATTCTGTCGCAAATTCAAAAAAGTAGGGTTCGGGAGTAAAAAGAATTGAAGTACCATCAATTGTTGCATTAAAAGCTTCAAGATAAGTTTCAGCTTCACTTATCATTTCGATGAACGCAGGATCATAGAAAACAGATTGACGCGGCGGATTAACGGATTTGGCACTGACAGCAGCATCAAGCTGGAATTCTCTTCCTGTAAAATATTGCACAAACATCCATGCAGCGTTTTTACTCTTAGACCTGCTGTTAATTGCAAGCCCCCACACCCATAGATTTGACTTTGAACTCATTCCCAGCGCCGATTCCGGCATCGGAGCTTTTACCCAGGCTATATTTCCAGATTCACGGGAAGCTCCCTCAACATTCTGAAAATAACTGACAATATCTGCATCAAAAAGCATTGCAGCTTTTCCGGCACCAAAATCTTTTGAAGCATGATACCAGGTATATGACGGCCATTGCGGAGAAGCTCCGGCCCGGATAATTTCTATCCATTTGCTGATCATCTCCACTGACTGTACCGAATCTACGGCTGAGACAAGTCTGCCGTCATTAAGCAGAAAATCCACAGCACCGTAATTGGCATACGTAGTCATAAAACCGGGATGTATGGTTGCCCAGTTTCCCGTTCCCCGCAATGCAATAGCATAAGTTCCCGGACCTCCGAACCCATCAAGTGAATAACAGAGCTCAAGCAGCTGCTTCATCGTAGCAGGCGGAGACAGACCCATTTCATCAAAGATTCTTTTGTTGTATGCAAGAACATACTGCTCAAATCCCATTGGAATGGCCCAGAGCGGACCGTTTCCGGGACGATGACCTGTGACGGTATCCCACCTGAATGCTCCTATGATGTTGGGAAAGAAATCCAGCACGTCGTAATCTTCGGATGTGATTCGACTGTCTTCGAGGAAATCGTCAAAATCAGCAAGAAGACTTCTCGCACTGTAGTCCCAAATCTGATACGCGCCGGTCATAAAGACATCGGGATTTCCGGATTCAGATTCGAGCATGTAGTTTATTCTGTCAAAATAGTTTTCTTCAGGTGTGAAAGAGTAATTAACTTTAATCCCCGTAAGGTTCTCAAATTTCCGGAGATGCTTTATTACAGCTTCGGAATAGGGATGCTGATTAAATTCTACTTCTATTACTTCACCGGACTGAGATTCCCAGCTGAAACCCAGAGATTCTACAGAGGGTTCTATTTTCTGTTCTGTGGAGGATTTTTTGGTACCGCATCCCGAAAAGAAGGCTAAACCGGCAATAAGAATAAAAATAAGCGATGTTTTCATATCAGCCTAACCGGACAGTTCTTCTATTTTCTCAGCAATCTGACTGAAGTCCCATGGTTTGGTTATTACGCTCTCAAGTCTGAGCTTTTCTCTCAAAGCTGATATAGCACCATCATCTCTCTGTCCGGTTATTATCATTTTATGTGTTTCAGGATGCTTTTCATCAGCTTTCAGAAGAAATTCATCACCGCTCATACCGGGCATGACCCAGTCGGAAATGATGAGGAAAACAGAACCGCCTTCTTCGTAAATTTCATCAATAATCTCCAGAGCTTCAATTCCGTTTACGGCAGTTTCATATGAAAATTTTCCGCCGAAATAATTCATAAGCTCCAGCTTTAATGCATAGAGAATAATGGCTTCATCATCAACGCATATAATATATTTACCCTTCATCAATCCTCCTGAATAGTATTGAAAAAACAGTATTACCGGGTATACTGCTGAAAGTTACATCACCGTCTATCCTGTTCAGAATATTCTTTACCAGATTAAGGCCTATTCCGCTCCCCTCTCCGTATTTCTTGGTGGTAAAAAAGGAATTAAAAATCATCGACTGTATTTCTTCAGGTATTCCTGGCCCGGTATCTGTAAATGAGACAGAAAGACCATCCGGAACTTCATTTATTTTGATCTCAAGTCTGCCGGAATAGCGCATCGCCTGAAGGGCGTTGTTGATCAGATTTATCCAGATTAGATTCAGCTGATCTTCGAAGCAGATAATCTTTTTCTCCGAATTATAGAATTTTGCAATTGCCACATTACCGACAGTTTTGGTGAAATAGAGTTTGAGTACATTATCAATTGATTCTGCAGGATTTACTGCTGTAAGGACTCCTTCGGATTCTGTATAAGCAAGAGCTCTGAGAGATTTTATTACAACGGACATCTTCTCTTCGGAGCTTTCAATAACTTCACCTATCGAATACAGGGTGGATATAATTGAGGCTGTTGTGACTATTCCGTATCCATGCTTCAGTTTTAAAATTTTTATAAACTTCTCCAGATCTTCCGGGTGAAATTTCAGTTCCATAAAATAATGAGAGAACAGCTCCGGATTATTTATTCCATTTTCAACAAGACCGGCTTTAACGATATTCCTAAGATGACGATCAGCAGAAAGAAACATACCTTCTTTATCCTTCTGTATTCCCAGAATCAGCACTTTAAACGCTTCAACCTCCTTTGAGTCCCATTCAATTATTTCACCGCTAATTGCCTTAAGAATTTCATCAAGCTGATTCCTGAGCGTCCTGGTAGATGATTTGATTGCTCCAAGCGGTGTATTAACTTCATGAGAAAGTCCTGCAGCCAGCTGTCCAAGAACTGCTTTTTTTTCGGAAAATATCAGCTGGTCCTGTGTCTGCTTGAGTGAGTTCATTGCCGTTTCAAGTTTCGTATTTGTTCTGATAAGGTTATTATTAGCAGTCTCAAGTTCACTGTTTGATTCCTCAAGCTGGGCAGTCCGTTCATAAACCTTGAGTTCAAGCTCCTCATTTTTCAGCCTCATTGAATCCCATAGCTTTTGACTGAATTTTACAGATATATAAATGGTAAAGACTACAATCAACGCAACAATAGTCATTGATATTTTCATTCTTCTATTGTTGGACATAATAATTTCAGTGTTTAAATTCTCAGAGTTTAAGGAAAGAGCATCCAGCATTCTTTCTGAATAAACCTGCGAAAGTGATTCGAGGTTCTTCCTAATCCTGATGAGAGTAGCAAAATCTTTACCCGAATCAGACCCTCTGTTTCGATCTGCCTGGATCATAAGAAGTATACCTGTTTTTTCGGAATCAAAAAAATTATCAGAAGTAAAAATTATAGAAAAATCATTGTATAACTCTTTAAAAATATCCAGCTGCAGCATCCACAAAGTTTCTATCTGATTAAGCTGGTCATCAGATTTATCTGAAAACAGATTCCTTGAAGGATGAGTCTGCATTATTTGATAAATCTCCTTAAAATCACTGACAGACTGCTGCCACTGAAAATACATGATCTCAAGAGAAATATCACTTGAAAGAAGAGCTAAGGTACGATCATTCATCCTGGTATAGTAGTTAATACAGAGAAGTGAAGTCTCTCTAATATTTTGAACCTTCTCAGTATAGCTATAGGAATATAATAACACTGCGAAGGCTGAAAAAAATCCTAGAATCATTATCAGTATTGATACCAGGATTTTTGAGAATATTTTCATCCGGAACTCCGCTACTTTAAAAACTAAACTTTTACGGCATTCAATACATCAGCTTTCTGTATATTATTATAGGGGAACAAAATTGAAATGACAAATAAACTAATTTTTTTAAACTATATTTAATTCTTTTTAATTATTTTTTAATTTTTGCTTAATACTCACATGATAGATTATCGATGTGCTTAATAAATACGTTAACGTTTTAATCAAGGTAAAGAAATGCTAAAACCAGTCATTAATGTTGATATCGAAAAATGCAACAGCTGTCACATGTGTATCTCTGTATGTCCGGTTAATTTCTGTATTGACGGTTCCGGTGATACGTAAAAATATTACACGACCGATGCATCGGATGCGGCGTATGTATCGATGCCTGCACCCAGCAGGCCCGCAGTATCATTGATGATTCAAGTGAGGCACAGGAAATATCCTCCAGCGGAAACGTAATCATGCATTCTATTCAGAGTCTGAAACAGGAAAACCAGAAAGTTGCAGGTTCCGCATCTGAAATAAATATGAACATAGAGGTTCTGCATCGGAACCTTAAAGAACTTATTGTAATATCAGAATCTGAGTCAGAACCTGAAAGTATTGCAGGCGCTACTCTTTTTTAGCAGATACACCCATCATAGGTGATTCCTTCACCATAAGTATCAGAATCAGTGCGGCGACTGCAAGAAGACTGAAAAGACTCATCATTGTACCGAGGTACTGATTGCTCCTGAGGCTCATAAGCGCTGTAAAAACAAGACCGGTGATCTGGCCTGCAAGAAGGAGAAGCCCCTGTGAGCTGGATTCGGGAGCCGGGTAACTGACTTCAGCGGCATACTGAAAACCGACCGGACCTGCACTCATAACAAAGAAACCGAGGACGAAGGCCGAAACAAGAGCCGCTGTATAGACAGCATCAGCAGAACTGAACAGGATGTCTGAAAAAGCAAGACCTGCAACCCCGGGAATCATACCGGCCATGCATATAACAAGAAACAGTTTCCGCTTGCGGAACTTATCTGAAAGCATCGGAATTAAAATCGCACCTATAACTCCTCCGACGATCATCAGCACACCGATCATGCCGTCCGAGTCATCCACTCCCAGTGCGCCTGAAATTGAGTCAACCATTGAACTTACAGCGTTGAATATCCCGAGGCCGATAAAAAACAGAACGATGGTCAGAACCATGTCCCTGCTTCCGAAGATATATTTGAATCCTTCGGAAAATTTGGTATGAACATACTCTTCACCGGAAGGCTGTGTCGGAGGCTTTTCCTTGATAAGCACGAATGCCGCAACTGCAGTCACAGCGCTGATAAGACCATAGATCATCAGCATGGTATCAATTCCCTGTCCGTAGTCGGGGTCGGAAGGAGAACCTGAAACAAGCATCGGCGTCACAGCCATGGCTATGGCTATCCCTATATACTGGGCAAGCGCGGCAAGTCCCGCAGCTGTTCCCCGTTCTTCAAGAGGAAACCACCGGACTGTGACGGCAGTCACGGCATTAAGAATAAAAGGCTGGGCTACAGCCAGTCCCATCTGGGCAATCATAACCAGATTAAAACTTCCTCCACCGAAGCCCTTGAGCAGGCTGAATGCAGCTGTAAGGACACAGCCTATTCCAAGTCCGGTTTTTATTCCGAAGGTGTCGATCACATATGAAGCAGGAATACATATAATTAAAAAAACAAACATATACGACATTGCCAGAAAATCAATATTAACAACCGAATCCGGACTGAACTGGCCTATGTAGAAAGCTTCAGCAGCCCGGGCCACCGAGGCATGCGCAAGCCACTGTATCTCTATCACCACAGTGACTGCCATGAAGGCGGCAAGAACCACCCACCTGTAACCGTATACCTTGTAATCTTCCTGCATTACTTCCTCCCGGACCTGTTTAACCGCAGCTGTTCATCATTGAGAATAAGGTCCTGTTCTGTTTATATAAATTTTTGAAAACTTTATAGTTGCGATCATAAACCGGCTTATTGCTAAGATCGGGGCAATACACATCCTGCTGCTTAATTCTTGAGGGTATTTCATCAAAGGAGGATATCATTCCAAGCCCGAAGGCTGCCGTAAGGGCGGCCCCGAGAGCTCCGGCATTATGAGGATTCTCGGGAACTTCAATTTCATGCCCGGTGATATCAGCCATTATCTGTGCAGTTACCGGAGAAAGAGCTCCGCCGCCTGCAAATCTCAGCCGTTTATTGCATCTTACCCTTGTTTCAATGCTTTCAAGCATCCACCTGGTACTGTAGGCAAGGCCTTCAACAACAGCCCTTATCATGTCTCTCTTTCCGCTGCTCAGTCCTATATTGAAAAAGATCCCCCTGGCGTTCGGATCCTCAAATGGAGAACGGCTTCCGTGAAGCCAGGGAGTAAAAATGACCCCGTCACAGCCGGGTTCAGTATCACCGATTACCTCATTGAGGTATTCAAAAAGATTTCTGTATATCGATTCCGGATCATCAGTCACCGAAGTTTTCTTAAGGTAGATTCCGATTTCATCAAGTGCAAGATGATCCTTCACCCACTCCAGGCATTTCCCTGAGGTTTCCTGCTCACAGAAATAATGATAGCGATCGGGAACAGCGCATGTTATGGATGCAATTTTGTGCTCAAGATCAAGCCTTCGCTGCTTTGTAACGGCAGAGACCCAGCCTGAAGTTCCCATGTAGATGTGGGCTGAGTTTTCACTGACCGCTCCGGCGCCAAGCCCTATCATCGAAGCATCTCCGCCGCCGCCGAATACGATTGTACCCGGCGCCAAACCCATAGCCTCAGCCCATTCCGGAAGCAGAACCCCGGCCGGTTCATGTGATTCTATAATAGAGGGAAGATGCTCAAAATTAACTCCGTATCGTCTGCACAGGGATTTGCTCCAGCAGTTTCTACCCGGACGGTTGTCAAACAGACCTGCTGCACAGGCGGAATCCCTTGTGGCAACAGCCTTTCCGGTAAGCCTGAAGATTATAAAATCCTTTACGTCAAACCAGTATGCAGTCTTTTTAAAAACCTCAGGCTCATTTTCCTTTACCCAGTGATACTTCCAAAGCGGATCTTTTACGCTTGTAGGAGCAATTCCTGTAATTTTAATGCTTGAAAGAAGAGTAAATACCGGGATCCCCTCGATTTTTAATCCGCGGCCGAAATCAGCCTTCTGCTTCACGGCCCGCTGATCCATATAACTCATCGCAGGCCTTACCGGGAGGCCTTCAGCATCGGTAAGAACCAGACCCTGCATCTGCGATGAAAATGAAACAGCTGTTACAGCCGCAGGATCCATGCCTGATTCGTTTATCACTTCCTGTGTGGTCGCGGTAAGGGCCTCTATCCAGTTCTCAGGATTCTGCTCCGCAGCACCGCCGGCAGATATTGTAATGGAATATTCCTGCATCGAGCTCCCAAGCAGTTCAAACACATCACCGGTCCGGTACAGACAGGTTTTGATACTCGTAGTTCCTATATCATAAGCAAGGATGCAGGTTTCGCTTTTCATTTTTCTTTCATCCTGATTTTTGAATATTTTTTAAGGTAGATCTGATGCATCAGTCCGGCCTCAAACTTATTTATTGATTTTGCCCCGCCCAGGAATTCTGCTTCAATAAAGGCTTTACAGCCCTTCTCAAGAACCTCCGCTGCAGTAAATACCTCATCGATATCCCGGCCCAGACAGACTGCACCGTGATTGGCCATCAAAGCCGCATTCCGCCCCTTAAGCGCCTTCAGTGTCTTTTTCACAATTGCCTTCGTACTTGGCAAAGCATAATCGGCAACCCTTACTGTCGGTCCGATAATCTGGGCAAGATCATCAAGCACCGGCGGAACCTCGCGTCTGGCCGCGGCGGCAACACTGGCATTCGTACTGTGAGTGTGGATGACAGCATTAATATCCCTTCGGTCACGGTAAATTGCAGAATGCAGCTTGTATTCGCTGGAAGGTTTAGCAGAACCGCTCCAGCTGTCATCAGATATTTTTACAAGAGTAAGGTCTGCCGGCTGTATCGACAGATAATCGGCGCCGCTGGGCGTAACAAGCATCTCATCATTTGAAAACCGCAGACTGATATTTCCCCAGGTTCCGGTAGTCAGGCCTGATTCCACAAAGCGGAATCCTGCATCACGCAGAATTATTCTGGCATCGGCTTCTGTCATATCATCTTCCTTACATTCGAAAATACATGTCTAAAACCTTCAAGAGCTTCATCAATCACCTCATCGGTATCCTCAGCATTCGTATACAGTCTGCTTCCTGCCAGGGTTATAAGCCCTTCCATGGTATAGGCGGCACCGAAAAGTTCCATAGAGGCTTTTCGGTCATGGGCATTCTTTATAGTATTTTTTATTGTCCAGAATCTTTTAATGTCGATATCAAGAAGCATTGCAGCACTGGTTTCAAGATGGCATATTGCACCCTGGTTGAAGGCTACAAAGGGAAGAGCCAGTTCACTGATTATTTTCTGCAGCCCTTTGGTAAGTCTGTCGGCAGCAGTACCCGCCTTCTCGCAGGCCTTCTGCTCTTCCATCTCGCAGAGAGTGAAATATCCTGCCGCTGAACTCAGAGGGTTGGCGGCCATTGTTCCGCCAATGAGAGCCTTCTTCTGTCCGGTCTGTATTCCGGCTGCCAGGAATTTCATGTATTCGCGCTTTCCGCCAAGCCCTCCTGCCGAAGGATAACCGCCTGCAACTACCTTCCCGAAGACTGTCAGATCGGGGCTTACTCCGAAGTACCCCTGAGCTCCGGACATTCCTATCCTGAAGGCGGTAACTACTTCATCAAAAACCAGAAGTGCACCGTATTTATCACAGAGTCTTCTGACACCCGCATTAAAATCACGGTCCAGCGGTCTGGTTCCGCTCTCGGGGCCCATCGGTTCAATCAGCACCGCTGCGGTTCCGCCGCGCAGCTGGTTGCGCTTGAGTACCCTTTCAAGGCTGCCCAGATCGTTGGGATAAAATTCCTGGGTATTTTTGAATATATACCTCGGTACCCCGTGGGCCTCGAAGTGCATGCTGCCCGGAAGACGTATTCCGTAGGCAAGCTGATCGCTCCAGCCGTGATAGGCACCGCCCATTTTCACAACATTCTTTTTTCCGGTCGCAAGCCTGGCCACTCGTATTGCAGCCATGCATGATTCGGTTCCGCTTCCAAGCATTCGAAACATCTCCACCGACGGAAAAAGCTGAGCAATCTTGTCGGCAAGCAGAAATTCGTATTCATGAAAGAGTCCGGTTGAAGGGCCGCAGTCATTAAGCAGGCTGATAACCTTCTCGCGCACTGAGGGCATATTGCTTCCGAGAACTGTCGGTCCGCCGGCCTGCAGGAAATCGATGTATTTATTTCCGTCGGTATCATAAAGGTAGGCGCCTTCGGCCTTTGTTATTACCAGCGGAAAGGGATGGTTGAATGCAAGGTTATGCTGAACTCCGCCGGGTATCCGCTGCTTCGCAGTTTCAATCATGGCCTTAGACCCGGAGCATTTATCTTCGAAGTAGGAATCGATCTTCTTTGAGTATTCATCTGTGAATGCCGGCACCGGAAGCTTGACAAGCCTCTGCAGATCAGCAGTTACAGCTGCGGTATCAGGATATTCTGAAATAGAGAATGACATAATGTCCCCCTGTAGATTTTATAAAAAGTGAGCAGTCACTCACTTTTTAAGTTTACCACGTCTTCTCAGAAAGTCAATCATTCTTATGCTGCAGCAGAGCTATTTAAGTGCATTTTTTATGAAATTCATCATACCGGAAACTACACGCTCATCATCATCGAAGATATTCTCATCAACATATATCTTCATGCGCTCCTTCCAGTACTCAGAGGCGTATGAAAACTGAAGAGCCATGAACAGGTTATCCATGCAGAATGCAGCCATCCCGGCATCACATCCGGACTTCAATTCTCCAGAGTCGACAGCCTGCCTGATAAGCCTGCGGTAGTATTCGGCTGAAACCGACTCCATCTGGTATGACAGCTTGGAGGCCAGTTCACTGTTTCCTTCGGTGGTTATTTCTATATAAAGATTGATGAGTTCGCTGTATCTGCGGGAATGTGAAAGGATGGTACGAATTACATTTTCAACTTTTTCAAATATTCCGCCGCCGAGCTCTTCAACAGCTTTTAGACTCTCAGAAAGCTGGCGGACTGCATCCATACATACGGTAAGAAAGAGATTTTCCTTTGTTGTGAAATACTTATAAAGAGCTCCCACGCTGACACCGCATTTATCTGCAATGACATTAATATTCGCGGCCTGATATCCGCAGACTGAAAATTCGGCTGCGGCAGTGGTCAGGATTCGGTTCTTCTTTTCGTCGGAAAGCTTCTCAAATACTCTGGTATGGTAAATCATCGTTATAACTGTATCATATTTATTTTGAATGATGAATAAAATCGGTTATTATTGATTCATGGAAAGAAAAAAAACAGCCTGGGCGCAAGCCGATAAAGATCAGAAGCTCAGTTATTCAGGATTCATGGTTCACGGAATTTTCCTTGCGCTCGCGGTCACATTCACTGAAATCAACACAGTCCTTCCGGCAATGGTGGTACAGGCAGGCGGTGCTGCAATCCATATCGGCATACTCTCAACTATTATGACCGGACTGCCTCTGGTTTCACAGCTGATGTTCTCACCGTTTCTGCAGTCAAGGAAGAGAAAGAAACCATTTCTTCTTGGAGGGATATACGCCAGGATGATTTCCTTTTATCTGATAGGATTTCTGCTTCTTAACTCGGGACTTTTCAATACAGCACTGGTGCTGCTGCTTATTTATGCGGGACTGATTGTCTTTACGCTGAGCGGAGCCTTTGCCGGCATCACCTATGTGACCCTGATAGGCACAACAATTCCCGACAGCCTGCGGAAGCGTTTTTTTCTTAACAAGCAGGTATTCTGGAGTATAGGAGTATTTATCTCGGGCATTCTGACCCGTTTTATAATCTCGGCTGAAAAGGGGCTTGAACGCTACGGCTTTCTCTTTCTTGCAGCAGCATCAATGCTTGCAGCAGGTTCCATAGGCTTCTGGCTGATCCGTGAAAAAAAGGATACAGGCGCCGCAAAAGCGGGAATACTCAAGGTTCTCGGCTCCATGCGGGAAATCCTAAAAACCGACAACACCTTCAGAAACTACACAATCACAGCAAACCTGCTCTCCTCGGCAATCGTTATGATTCCATTCTATATTCCATCCTTTATGAAAGAGTACAAAATAAGCGGAGACTTCATAGGGGTTATCGTCCTGCTTCAGATAGGCGGAATGGTTATATCCAACCTGATCTGGCCTTCAGCAGTGAGGAAGGCAGGATTCAAGGGGATGCTTAGAATTCAGTCGATTATGGGATTTGTCCTTCCGGTTACAGCAGCCGTGATGACAGCGGCCGGGGCAGGACGGATTACAATGTTCATCATCATTCCGCTGCTCGGCGCCCTTGCCGGCGCGCAGAAGATGTCGTCGGAAGCGGTTCTTGTTCAGATTAGCCCTGACGGAAAACGGGCACTGTATTCAGGAATTTACGGGGCGCTTAATCTGACGGCAGCCCTATTCCCGCTGCTTCTGGCCCCGGCGGTAACATTCTTCGGATGGAAGGCTGTATTTCCGGCAGCTGCCCTGCTTCCCCTTGCAGCCCTTCTGTCAATAAGAAAGATGATATGCCCCGTCGACCCGGAATGGCGGCAGACACATCCGACCGGTGAGCTTTAATCCGGCCGGACCATTATTCCTAATCCAGCGGGTCGAACATATCCTTAGAGGTATAGCAGAGCGGACATACCCAGCTGTCGGGAAGATCATCAAAGGCTGTCCCCGGAGGGATATTTCCCATCGGGTCACCCGCCTCGGGATCATAGATATATCCGCAGTTAACACATATATATTTCATAAAAAAAACTCCCTGCCCCTTCCCCGGGCATTATACAGCAAAGTATTTGGCCTGCGGATGATGGGCAACAAGAGCTGATGTACTCTGCTCCGGAACCATCTCGTAATTCTCTGTCAGGCTTATACCGATTCTTTCAGGTTTTATCAGTTCAAATACTATCTCATGGGCACTGAGGTCCGGACATGAGGGGTAGCCGAAGCCGTATCTTGAGCCCTGGTACTGCTGGGTAACGTAGCCGTGGATATTCTCAGGTTCATCGACCGCAATTCCAAGTTCCTTTCTCATCTGCTTATGCCAGTATTCGGCAAGGGCATCAGTCACCTCTACACTGAAGGCGTGAAGCATCAGGTAGTCATGGTATTCGTTTGCCTCATAGAGTTCGGCTGTGCGCTTTGAGACCTCCGGTCCTATTGTTACTACAAAGAGACCTGCGACATCGCCGCCTTCCTCAGCATTTTTATAGTAATCCGAAAGACAGAGAAAGGGAGCCTCCGACTGTCTTGGAAAATCAAAGCTGTATTCCTTTCCTGAATCTTTTAGAACCAGCAGGTTGTCCCTGCTCTCACAGTCAAACCAGCCCCAGGCCGCCGCTGGACGGACAAGCCGTCCTTCCACAAATTCCTTCCTGAAGGATTCATAGAGGGGTTCCACCCTGGTTTTAATAAGTTCATCATATTCAGAGGCGCTCATCTTGCCCCGTCGGTAGCCCCAGCGTCCGCGGAAAAGCGCCTGCTTGTTGACCAAAGTAAGAACCTCTTCCAGGTCAATATCCTCTGTCACTCTGCCGCCCTTAAACGGAGGTTCAGGAACCGGGTTGTCGCGGACTATAGTCATATCCTTTCTGCCGGGTTTAACCGACACTGCATCAGGATTTGCTTCCCAGGTGGTTGCTTCAAGGGTTCCGGCTTCAAATTCCCGCACATGCTTCAGTCCGTCAAAAGCGTCCGAATTATAAACAACCGGGCCCGGATAACCCGGAACACAGCTTTCTGCAACAAATTTCCTTGTGAGAGCCGCTCCGCCTAGAAAGATTGGAATCTTGAACCCGGCCTCAGCGTACTGCTCCATGCTGTCCTTCATTACCATTGCCGATTTCACAAGCAGGCCCGAGAGTCCGATTATATCAACATCAAGCTCCTTAGCCTTCTCTATTATCGTTTCTGCAGGAACCTTGATCCCGATATTGTAAACGGTATAGCCGTTGTTGCTTAGAATAATCTCTACCAGGTTTTTACCGATATCGTGAACATCTCCCTGAACCGTAGCAAGCAGAATCTTCACTGCTGCTCCGTCGTCCTTTTTCTCCATGAGCGGTTCAAGATAGCTGACTGAAGCCTTCATAGTTTCAGCCGACTGCAGAACAAAGGGCAGAAGAAGCTCGCCCTTTCCGAAAAGCTCTCCGACGTGCCGCATTGCGGGTATCAGGATTTCATTGATAATTCCAATCGGCGAACGCCGCTGAAGAAGCATATCAAGAATGTCTTCAAGATCCTCCCTGCTTCCGTCAACGATATGATCATAGAGCTGCTGTTCGGCAGGTTTCCATGTCTGATCTTCGCTGTCGTCGCTGTCGCTTCTGTTTCCGAAGTGATCAATAAATGTCAAAAGCGGAGACTTGACCTCATCTTTTACCCTGTCATACAGAAGATCCAGGCAGACTTCCCTGTCCTCTTCGGAAATGGAGGCAAGCGGGATGATCTTTGCCGCATCGATAATGCAGGCATCAAGCCCGGCTTCAAGAGCCTCATGCAAAAATACAGCGTTAAGAATTTTCCTTGATTTCGGAGAAAGCCCGAAGCTGATATTGCTAAGGCCCAGCACTGTAAGACAGCCGGGAAGCTGCTGCTTTATCAGCTTCATTGCATCGAGAGTCTGAACCGCCGCATCCCTTAGATTCTCGTCGCCCGCACCTACCGTAAAAGTCAATGGATCAAAGAGGATATCCTGAGGACGCAGGCCGTGCTCATCAACAGCAATGCTGTGGATACGCTTCGCGACCTCCAGCTTTTTTTCCGCGGTCATTGCCATTCCATCCTCATCGATGGTAAGAGCAACAACAGCAGCTCCGTATTTCTTAACAAGAGGAAGCACGCGGTGAATATTCTTCCCGCCGTCTTCGAGGTTTACCGAATTTATTATGCTGCGTCCGGGATAAATCTTAAGCGAATGCTCAATCACCTCGGGCGTAGTTGAGTCAATCATGAGCGGGGTCTTCAGCGATGTTGAGAACATCGGAATAAGCATGCTCATGTCGGCAAACTCATCACGGCCGGCATAAGCGGTGCAGAGGTCAAGCACATGAGCACCGGCACTCTGCTGCTCCTTTGCGATTGTAAGGCATGAGTTCCAGTCATCGGCAAGAAGACATTCGCGGAACCGTTTGGAACCGTTTGAGTTGCAGCGCTCGCCGATTATCAGCGGCTTAATCGGCTGAATGAGATCAACACTTTCATACAGACTAGCTACGGAAGGGTTCATGCCTCCACCTCCCTCTTTGCCGGACTCATACCGCCGACAGCCTGCTTAAGCGCAGCAATATGGGCAGGTGTTGACCCGCAGCAGCCGCCTACAACCGAGACACCCAGATCTTTTACAAAATGCCCGAGTTCCCCCGAATAATGTTCAGGACTCATCGGGTAGCAGGTCTTCCCGTCAACTATTTCGGGTATTCCCTGGTTTGGCAGACATGATATCCGGCCTCCCCAGTTATGGCTGAGCCATTTAATGCTTGAAACCATGTCTTCCGGACCCGTGGCACAGTTTAGGCCGAAGGCAAAGACAGGAAATGGTTCGATGATTGCCGCAGCTGCGGCAATATCGGTTCCGGCAAGCATTGTACCGGTCTTTTCTATGGTAACAGAAACAACGACGGGAAGCTCTTTCAATTTTTCCCTCATCACATCGAAGGTGGTGACCAGCAGAGTCTTCAGCTGAAGTATATCCTGTGCTGTTTCAAGCATGAACATATCCACACCGGCATCAATAAGCGCCGCAACCTGCTCACGGTATGAGGCTTCAAGTTCCTCCACAGTGATATGACCCAGAGTCGGCATCTTTGTACCCGGTCCGATGGATCCGGCAATTATACCGCTGCCGTATTTTTCAACTGCAGCTCTTGCCGCTTTTACAGCAGCGGCATTTATCTCTTCTACCCGGCCTTCAAGCCCATACTCGGCAAGTACTATCCTGTTGGCACCGAAGGTGTTTGTTTCTATTATATCAGCTCCGGCTTCCAGAAACTCCAGATGCATCCCGGTTATCTTTTCCGGTACTGTTATGTTAAGATACTCGTTGCATCCTTCGTTGCCGTCCCAGACTTCATCACCGAGTTCCATATTCTGTATGCTTGTGCCGCAGGCACCGTCAAAAATCAGTATTTCTTTGTTAAAATTCATGATAAAGAAAGTATAATAGAAATTTACGTTTGAGTCTAAACATTGGGACATATATTTTATCTTTATATATATTATTTTTATTATATATGGATTGACTTTTTCAAACAGCTTAATTATTTTATATATGTAATTTACAGGAGGATAATAATATGGCAGTAACAATGTATACTACACCGACTTGCACATACTGCAGACTGGCAAAGGACTACTTCAGACAGCATAAGATTAACTTCACAGAATACAATGTAGCCGCAGACACCCGCCGCGCAGAAGAAATGACCAGGAAATCAGGACAGATGGGAGTTCCGGTTCTCGATATAAACGGAAGAATACTTGTCGGATTTAACAAGGATCAGATTGAAAGAGCCCTGCATAGATAATCAGTATTTCTCAGGATCTTCGACCACAAAAATCTTTTCATACCTCCCCGAATGTGCGGGAGGTTCCCTTTCCGGGAGATACACACAGGAATAATGATATATTAAATCGAGCATGTCATTCATGGTCTCGATAATTGTATATCTGTAGTAGCAGGTTTTGTTCAAAAGAACCTCCCTGCGTGCAGGATCCGGAACAGCATCGGGCTCGGTTGATCGCCTTATCTCGGCCCGCAGACCTCCGTACCATACTCTTTCCATGTAAAAACGCTGAAGCTCACTGTTTTCAAGCTCGTAGAAAAGCTCAAATATCCCGGGTCTGGACGGAACCTTTGAGGTGATAACGTAGGGATTCACTTTTTCATAATCAGACCACCTTACCGCATATTTTACGTTCGGAGGGATTATTTTTTTTGTAGTTACGTTATCGGTATTATAATTCATTCAAGCAGCTTCCCAAGACTGTAATAGCTTTCCGCATAAAGCCCGGACGGTTCAGCCGGTCTGTAAGGATTATATCCCGAATTAAGTCTCAGGTACACCGCGAATTCAAACTGCTTAATCTGGAAGATACTTCCGATGTATCTTGAAATAATCCTGTCAAACAGTGAAACCTGCGAATAGAACGGTTTGTTATCTATGCCGGCAAGTTCCGCACTGTATTCAATAAGTGCGGCGGATGGAGTTTTCATATCCTCTAAAAATGGAAGGTTCTCATAAAGTACGGGAAAAATCTTTTCATCATAAAAATCAGAAGGATTATCAATGGAAGTAAAAAGCATTCCGAGAAGTTCAGCCGCCTCAGCCTGTTTCTCATATGGAAGATTGATAAACATATCCCGGAAAATATCCTCACAGTCTGCGAACAGGTAGTTCCGGCCGCATATAGCACCCATGGCCTTCAGGGTATCCAGATATCCCAGCTTCATTGCCTTTACGGCGTTATCAGGATCAAAATCAAGAAACCCTCCGATATCCCCGGACGGACTTATCACAACAGGATCAAAATTGTAATCGCTGTAGTTTGAATAATAATCGGCAAAATCACCCGGGGTTATCAGTTCAAGCACGACGATGACAACATCCCTGTAGCCCCTGTCTGCCGCAAGCTTAACAGGTATATTGTTTGCAACCCCGCCGTCAATAAAAACCTTGCCGTCTATAGTCTTTCTCTGAAACAGCGGGAAATTAGCACTTGCAGCAATGTAATCAGCCAGCTGACCTTCAGGAATATCTTCAATAAAGAGGCTTTCCTCTTCCATATCCGTTAGATTATAGGTTAAAAGTCCGAAATCAATATCGGAATTTCTTACCTTCTGTTCATCAACAAATCTTGAAAGAGTTTCTGAGAGCGGAGAAGCATCCAGACCTTCCTCGTTATAGGCAAGTCGGGATGCACGCATCAGCTGCCTCAGGTTGAATTCCCCGTCAAGAACATCCTCCTGGGATGTACTGAGATCTATGACATCTGATTTTTTAAGTTTAAGCCACATATTGTAGGCCAGTTTGTAATCATGCATGGCTACAGCAGCAGAGTTTATTGTTCCGACTGAACATCCGTAGGCAGCACTTATATCAACTTCCAGGTCGGTAAGAGCCTTCCATACACCTATCTGATAGGCACCCATAGCTCCCCCGCCTGAAAAAACAAGGGCTGTGTCTGAAAATGCCGGAAAATTGCCTGCAAGCAGAATCACTATTAAAAAGTATAACTTTCGCACAGAAGTAAAATACAACAATTTAGACTTAATATCAATTTCAACCTCTGATATACTTAAGTCATGACAGAACTGATTTATTACAGCGAACCTGATCGCAGTTTATTTTCCGCTAAAATACTCGAAATCAGAGAAGATAAGAGAGGCGTCTCCCTGATTCTTGATCGAACGTGCTTTTATCCCGAAGGGGGCGGACAGCCTGCCGATAAGGGAAGCATTGCGGGACTTAATATAACCGATGTACAAAAAACGGACGATGCAGTCCTTCATTATATTGAAACAGGGGAAAATGGGGATGAACTGCCCGCTGAAGGCAGCACAGCTGAATGTGAAGTTGATATGGAGCACCGTTTGGACTATATGCAGCAGCATACCGGTCAGCACCTTGTTTCCGCGGCACTCGTAAAGGTTGCAGATATTCAGACTGTTTCGGTTCACCAGGGTGAAGAATACACAGCAATAGAAACCTCGGCCGAAGAGATAGATGCTCTGACTATAGCCGAAGTTGAATCTGAGGTAAACAGAATTATATGTCGCAATCTTCCGATTAAGGCCGTTGTAACCGATGATGTGGGTCTCAGTGAGTTCAACCTGAGAAGGCCCACCAAACGAAGCGGTAAAATAAGGATAGTTGAAATCCCGGGCACAGACTGCGTCGCATGCGGCGGACTGCATCTTGCATCCACCGGCCTCACAGGTCTGGCAAAGTGTACCGGAAGCGAAAAAATCAGAGGTCATGTCAGGCTTCTGTGGAAGCTGGGTAAAAGAGCATATAATGATTACAGCCTTAAATCAGCAGTTACAGATGAGCTCTCTGTACTGTACAGCGCTCCCCTCGCTGAAATTACAGCCAGATGCAAAGACTCACTTGAAGCTCTCAGCCGCCTGAAATATGAGCTTGGGCAGATGGAAAATGCACGTGCAGAAAAAGCAGCAGGTGATATAGCCGAATGCGGGAAGCCCTGGTCTGAATCTTCAAAAGTGCATACCGTCATACTTGAGAACGAAAGCTCAGATTATATAAAAAACCTCTGCCGCTCTCTTTCAGACAATGACGGAGGAAAAATATTTATGCTCTTCAACAAGTCGGCAGATAAGACAACATGGGCCATAGTCCAGGCCGGTGATACTGATTTCAATTTCAATTCTTTCAGCAGCGAGGTTCTCAAACCCTTCGGAGTAAAGGGAGGCGGGAAGGTTCCTATTTGGCAGGGAATCCTTGCTCAGCCTGAAAAACTCACGGAACTTCTGGAAAGTATCAGCTGAGTTTTATTTAAGATTAAGAATATTATCGGAAGTTTCAGCTCATCAGCCTGATGACGGCATTTTCAAGCCCCTTCATGCTGATATCGTACATCGGGAAGATATTGCGGATTATACCGATGGAACTTGTGTACTGCCACAGATAATCCGGCACAGGGTTCAGCCAGACGGTATGCCGGAACATTGAAGCCAGCTGCTTCAGATATTCAAGGCCCGGCGCATTTTCGCGGTCTTCGGTCCGTATTACCCCGTTGCGGTAAAGAAGTTCATATGGCGACATACTCGCGTCTCCAACAATAATAAGCCTGGTCTCCGGATCGCGTCCCGAGAAATCCTCTATAGGTACCGGCTTCTTAAAACGCTGGGGATCCGACCAGATATGCCGGTAGATGGTATTGTGGAAGTAATAAACATTGAGATCCTTGAAAAAACTGTGGGCATGATCGAAGAGCTTTTTAACAGTTCCGATGTGAGGATCCATTGAAAAGCCGCCGTTATCAATCATCAGGATAACTTTAAGCCGGTCGCGCAGGCTCTGTGAAAATACCAGTTCTATTTCACCCGCATTGCGCATTGTCTGGTAAATGGTAGCATCAATATCCAGCCTGTCCTTCGGTCCATGAGGAACCATGATTTTCAGCTTCTTCAGAGCCTCCATCATCGTAGCCTCCGAGAGCATCACATCATCAGAATAATCCCTGTACCGCCTTTCCCCGGCAACCTTCATTGCCGAACGGCTTTTGGAAGTTCCCCCTACCCTCATTCCGTCTACATGGCATCCCGAATGACCTGTGGGAGATGTCCCCGTGGTGCCAATCCACTTCGTCCCACCGTCATGCTTCTCCTTCTGCTCTTCAAGCCTGTCCTTGAAATACTGCAGAAGTTCGTCAGGGGTCATATTCTCAAATTCGAGACTGTCGGAATCAAACCGGCGATCCGGATCAGCGGCGTCACGGAGCCACATATCAAGCAGGGCAGCCATCTTTTCATCAGGCATTATCCCGTCAAGAATGGACTCATCTGCACCTTCGAATTGATAGGCAAATATACGGTCATATGCATCGAAGTAGCGTTCGCTTTTAACAAGGATACTTCTGGCACAATGATAAAAACTGTTCAGGCTGATAATAAGCCCCTTGTACAGGGCCCTCTGAAGGTTAAGATAGGCAGTGAAACTCACCGGAACTCCGGCTCTTTTAAGCTCCAGAAAAAAATCTGCAAACATCAGTCTGCCAGCGTATCGGAGGCCTTTTTAAGGTCTTCACTCCGTTTAAAAAGTACTCCGAGAAACGGAACCCTGCCCCTTCTAAGCTGATCGGTATCAAATTCCGGATCGGCAGAGAGCGCGCGTATCCAGTTGATAAGTTCTCTGGTAGCAGGCTTCTTCTCTATGCTTCCGATACTCCTTAGCCGGTAGAAAGTCTCAATTATATTTTCAGCAGTTTTTGTTCCCATGTCGGGAAAATGCACTTTTACAATTTTGTCCATCTGTTTCCGGTCGGGAAAGGCAATATGATGAAAGTTGCACCTTCCAAGGAAGGGGTCTGAAAGATCTTTTTTGCTGTTGGAAGTGATTATTATAACGGGACGATGTACTGCCTTGATTGTTTTATCTGTTTCTATTATATCAAATTGCATCTGGTCCAGCACATCCAGCATATCATCCTGAAAATCAGTGTCGGCCTTGTCGATCTCATCGATAAGAAGAACTACCCGCTTATCGGCGGTAAATGCCTGACCTATTTTTCCCATACGGATGTAGTCATCTATACTGCTTACATCACGATCCGAATCACCGAAACGGCTGTCATTAAGTCTTGTAAGGGTATCATACTGGTAGAGAGCATCGACCAGCTTCATGCTTGATTTAACATTCAGAATGATAAGCGGCATATCCAGACTGTCTGCAACGCCGTGAGCGAGCATTGTCTTTCCGGTTCCCGGCTCCCCTTTTAAAAGAAGGGGCATCTCCAGCTGAATTGAAATATTGACTATATCGGAAAGCTCGCCGTCAAGAACATAGTTTCCTGAACCGCTGAATATCTGTTTATCTGCTGACATAAAAAATTCCGTTACTGCTTGTGGTTTCTAAGTCTGAGAAGTTCGTTCGCTGTATCTTCATCAGTAATAAGCGAGTTGATATAACCGCCGTTGATGGCTCCAAGAATAGGCAGCGCCTTCTCTTTTCCCGAGGTAACTCCGATTCTAAGCGGAATAGCCTTCAGCTCCTCGAGAGAGATTGCCATTACACGGTCTGCAATACTGCTTTTAACAACTTTGCCCTTGAGATCATAATGGCGGCAGAGGATATCGCCCACTGCACCCGCAAGCTTCAGCTCGTGGTTCTCCTCACGTGTGATGGAACCGGTGACAACAAGCGAAGCCGTATCGCTGAAATCTCCTATACCGACCAGAGCTTTTGTACAGCTGCGTCCCAGTGTCAGGGCTTCATTGATGCTGGAATCGCGGATAAGAGCCTTCTTAATGTCCAGATGTGCAACAACAGCCGGAGTATTCAGCCATATCCCCTTTGCACTCAGTTTGGAAACCATCATCTCCATAACCTTCTGAGGCAGAAGCTCTCCGCCGGTGTTCATTCCGCCGCTCAGCTGCACAACTGTCAAATCGCGGTCCTTCACCGGTCTTATTGCCATACCGACATGAAAAAGATTCCTTCCCCAGGAACATCCGATTATATCGCCGTCCTGCAGATTCTGTTCAAGGAAACCTGCACATGCTACACCTACGCCTTCCCGTGTATCCTCGGGGTTATCTCCCTGCGGAACAACCCGGACAAGGTCCAGATCAAAGGTTTCACGTACCATTTCTTCTATTTCAAAGCAGGTTCTGAATGTTCTGCTGATATTTATCTCGACAACACCCTCATCCTTTGCCTGGGCAAGGAGTCTGGTGACTTTTGTCCTTGAAAAATCTAACTTCCTTGCAATCTCTTCCTGTGTAAGGCCCTGTATATAGTACATCCAGGCGATTCGGGCCAGGAGAGATATTTTTCTATGCGAACTGGTTTTCTCACTCATTGCATAACTTTAACCATATATTGTAGAGAAAATCAACTAAAAAGTTTGACAATTGTGCATTTTTTTAGTCTGTAACCAATGTGCGGATATGCAGCACAAAAAAAGGGCTGAACAGAACATTTGTTCCGCTCAACCCGCATTTTACACAGTTTAAGCATCTATTACGAAGCAGCTTTTATCATCCTCATCCAGGCTTCCGGTATCATCGAAACAGGGTATATGTAGCCCATTGAACTGTTATCAGAATCGATAACAAAACCTGGAAAACCGATAAGCTCGAAGTAACTGTCTATAACAGCCCCTCCAGAGTTCCCGCTGTTGATAAGGCTGTCGGTTTTCACCAGCAGACCGCTTGAGGTGAGTTCAAAACCGCTTACTATACCGGTTGTAAATGTAACTGAGGTTCTGGAACCGCTGCCGCCGATTGCGGGAAAGCCTATGGTTCCAACAGGCTGGCCTATGCGGAGCTTTGATGAATCGCCGATACTCAGAAAGGGAAAACTGTAGCCGTAGGGAAGCTCCTGGCCGTAGAGTCCGCCGCTGACTTTCAGCAGGGCAAGGTCGAGTTCTTCATCGTACTCCAGTACCGAAAGACTGAACAGTTCCTGAGGCGGATAGCGTTCATCAAAGGTCAAAGCAGCGTACAGCTCTTCAGACGGATTCCCGTCAGGACCGCGGATTACATGCCAGTTGGTTATTATCAGACCGTCACTGCTTACAAGGCAGCCGGAGCCCTTTCCTTTTGATGATATCACCTCTACCACCGACTGCAGCGCCGAACCGAAACTGCTGTCTTCCGATGGAGCAGAAGGGATCTGCAGAAGGTCCGCCGGAGCTTCTGGCCCGTATGTAATGTAAACAGAAAACTTTTGAGGTATATCATGGACAACCTGATCGGTAAAAGAAATGAAATACTTTCCCGGAATCAGTCTGGCACCGTCCATTCCCCGGATAACCAGGCTTTCATTGCCGAGAAGGCTTTCAGCCGCATACATCGCCTCTACCCGGGTCTTGGCCGGGGTTTTCATTGAAGCAAATATATCAATATCAGCTTTTGTATCAAAAACATCAATTCTGACACTCTCTGTTCCGGCCGGAATGTTAACAGCGGCTGTAAGGTACATTCCGTTCTCAGGCAGCAGTTCAAGGTCGTAGCGTTGACCTTCAAGCACAGTAACCTGCGGATCTGCAGAGATAATTTCGCATTTAATGGAAAAATCAACCGAAGTATGGGTTTCACCGTCAATCACCGGAAGATAATCGAACTGGTAGGCCACCTTCACAAAGTAGATACCGGTATCAAGGCCGGGTTCATCCATCCTTGTAACAAAGAGTTCTTCGTTATAATCCTCAGTTTCTGCAATATAAAGGGCCTCTGAGGCCTGTTCGGCAGGAGCACCAGGGTTGATAAAGAGGTCCAGATCCGCTGATGCACCGGAAAGGCTGATCCTCAGGCCGTAGGCGTTTTTCGGGATTCGTATCCTGAAGTTTTCAGATTGCTCTGCAAAACTGCCGGAAAGATCGATAGTACCATTCAGGCTCTGTCCATTGTTAAGATCTGTATACCGGATTCCCTTGTAGGTCTTTTCTGCTGAAACGTTAAAAACCGAAAGCAGGAAACAGAATGCAAGTAATAAAACTTTTGACTTCACGTGTCTTACCTCGATGGAAAATATAGCACACTTTATCTCTATTGCCTATTGTGATTAAGGGATTTATAATTTCCGCAGACAAGGAGTAATTATGAATAATGATATTCCAAAATGGAAATCGGAAAATCCCTACAAGGGGTTTGATGACCCCGCTTATATTGCACTTAAAAATGAACTTAAAGAATTTACACAAAAGCTTAATAGAACGGTCTCAGATCACAGCGGCTCTCTTACCGCAGAAAAACTTGCAGAAATAATGCAGATGTACAATGCGGCCTTCGACCGTTATGAAGAACTCGATTCCTATATATACTGCTGCCATTCCGTCGACACATCCGACCAGAAAAGCCTGAACGAAATGAATGAAGTTGAGGGCATGTCGGTACCCCTGCAGTCCTTCAGAGTGAAGTTCAGAGATCTGCTTGCTTCTGAAGGTGAAAAAATAACCGGACTGATTAAGAACGACCCGTATCTCTCGAAATTCTCATTCTTCTTTGAAGAGGAGCTGCTTCTTCAGAAACACCAGATGTCAGCCGGGATGGAAGAACTTGCCGCAGATCTGGCCAGATGCGGGGCTGAATCATGGACAAGACTGCATAATAATATTACTTCCACAGCATCAGCTCTCTGGGATGAGAAAACAGGAGAGATGAAAACAGCTACCCAGCTGCGGGCTCTGGCCTTCTCTCCTGATGCTGAAACAAGAAAAAGAGCCTGGCAACTGGAGAATGTAATATGGAAGGATAACGAAGTCCCTCTGGCCTTTGCCCTCAACGGAGTAAAGGGATTCAGTACTGCTGTGAACTCAAGACGCAGCTTTGAATCAACACTCGAACGTTCAACCATGCAGTCCAGAATAAGCAAAGAAACACTTGAAGCCCTTATCGCTTCGCTGACAAATTCACTGCCGGTATTCAGACGATATATGCGGCTTAAGGCCGGCCTGCTCGGCAGAAAAACCCTGCCCTTCTTCGATCTCTTCGCTCCTGTGGGAACATCGGATAAGATCTGGAGCTTTGAAGAAGCCTCGGATTTTATTGTAGAAAAATTTACCGCGTTCAGCGGCGATCTCGGTTTGCTTGCATCAAGAGCCTTCAGCGAAGGCTGGATTGACGCCCTTCCGCGTAAAAACAAGATAGGCGGAGCATACTGTGCCGGTCTGCCCCTCTCCGGATCATCCAGAATAATGAGCAACTTTGACGGCTCTTTCAGCGGACTTACAACAGTTGCCCACGAACTTGGACATGCATACCATAACCATGTTCTTAAAAACGAGGAAGGACTCCACCGCGACTTTCCTATGACGCTCGCAGAAACGGCTTCAATCTTCTGCGAGACCATTGTCTTTGAGGAATCGCTTAAAACCGCCCCCGAAGGTGACAAACTGGGAATTATTGAAACCGAACTGATGGAAGCAAATCAGGTCGTCGTCGACATCCTCTCACGGTTTATCTTTGAAAAGGAAGTTATGGAGAGACGAAAGACCGGCGAACTCTCTGCTTCTGACTTCTGCAGCATAATGATTGATGCACAGAATCAGACCTATGGAGATGCCATGGATCCCGATTATATGCACCCCTACATGTGGGCGGTAAAGGGACATTACTATCGGCAGGACCTGGCATTTTACAACTTTCCCTACGCTTTCGGAAAACTCTTCGGCATGGGACTCTACTCGCTCTACCTCAATGAAGTGGATTCTTTCCCCGAAAAATACCGCGATCTGCTTCTTATGACCGGAAAAGCAAGCGCAGAACAGGTGACATTAACAGCCGGCTTTGATATAACAAGTAAAGACTTCTGGATGCAGGGTATCGGCCTTATTGAGAAAAAGGTCGATGAGTTTGAAGAACTCTGCAGCAGAAACATGGGGTAATTTTTTTATGGAGAAACCAAACGGCAAGAAAGTCGGCATAATAAACGCAGGAGCCTGGGGCACTGCAATCGGAAAAGTACTTGGAGATTTGGGACATGATGTAACTATGTGGGATTTCATGGCCGATGTCGTCACCGAGATAAACAGCAAACACTCAAATTCCCGCTATCTGCTGGGAGTCAATCTGGCGGAAACTGTAAAAGCGACAACGGAGCTGGCAGAAGCCGTTTCAGGTAAAGATTTTATAATTATTGCAACTCCCTCACTGTACATTCTGGATATAGTGAAGAAGCTCGTACCCATCCCCGACATAATGGAAGGGAAACCGGCAATCGGAGTACTTACCAAGGGGTTTATACAGACTCCTACAGGGCCCATGCTTATCACAAGGGCTATGGAGTCGTACCTGCCAGGATTCTACAAGGACAGCCTGGTTTACATATCCGGCCCGAGCCATGCCGAAGAAGTATCAAGGGGAAAGATTACCGGGCTTATCAGCGCGAGCAAGAGCGGCCTGAACTCTATCAGATTCAGGGAACTGCTTACAGGTTCAAACCTCCTTGTCTACTCATCTCTTGATGTAGAGGGTGTTCAGACCTGCGGGGCAGTGAAAAACGTTATTGCAATTGCCTACGGAATACTTGATGCGCTGAGTGAAATATCGGACAACTTCGGTGATAATACCGAATCGCTGCTTCTTGCTGCGGGTCTTAACGAGATTCAGATACTCGGAAAAACCCTGGGTTCAGAATACCCTGAAACCTTCACAAGCATTGCGGGGGTCGGCGACCTTGATGTTACCTGCCGAAGTATTCACGGCAGAAACCGTAAATTCGGACGTGAGATAATCAAGGCACATGCCCTTGACAGCTTTGACGGACTTGATGATCTTATCGCCAACATTTCAAAAATCGGATATCTGCCGGAGGGCGTTGTTGCCGCCAGATTTGTTAAACAGATAACCGAAATATCAAAACTGAAACTTCCGATATCCGAGGCTGTCTACCGCATCCTAAATAAAGAGCAGATGCCGATGCAGGCCGTCCAGGATATTGTAAAAAGCCTCAGTATGCAGGCTTCTTCGAAAGAACTTTAAGCCGCTGCATATCAGCGCGCGTAAAGCCTTCCCATTCCATGGGGAAGAAGCTGTTGTTGTGAAACAGCGGCTCTTCCTCAATCGGATACCGGCATTCTCTCACACATTCTTCCCATAATGGAGACCCGGGAACCGGTGAAAACTCGGAAACCGAGAGTCTTACCCCTGTTCTTGAAGCAAAGCTTATAGACTGCTCAACTTCATCCGCTTTCTGCAGCGGCATACCTGCCAGCAGGTAGACGATTATCTGATTTTTCTCAAACCCTGCATCGGTAAGCATTTGTATCCGGTCATAAAAATCCTGAATACCGAACTTTCTGTCATGGTTCTCATGAAAATCATCAGAGGAGCTCTCAAAGCCCAGGCGGATTTCCTGAAATCCGGCCTTCTTCATCAGAGCTGCAGCTTCAGTATCCAGATAGCGGATGTGCATGGCATTCGGTGAATAAAACCTGTATTGAACACCCCTCTTCTCTGATTCACGAATTATCCCTTCAAGAAAGGGTTTGAACACATCATCTGAACTGAAAAGAAGCGCATCGTCATAGAAGGCAAAATTAACCGTACCGTGGGCTCTGTGAACCATTTTTACCCATTCGACTGCAGTATCCGGACGGCCCTGATGAAAGCCGTCGGTAAGTTTAAAAGAAGCGCAGTAATCACAGCGCAGCGGACACCCCGAATTAAGATTGATTATTGCAGAATGATCCCAGACAGGCCCGTCAGAGGGAAGCATCCCAGTTCCGAAAGATATCCCCGGAAGGCTCCTGTCCTTCAGCCATAGGTCAAGCTCAGTTCCGGCTGTTCCGGTATTAATAAAATCAGAGCCTGTGACAGCCGCACAATGTTCTGGCATGAGGCTTGCATAAACTCCGCCTGTAATAATCGGAACATCAGGCCACAGCTTTTTAGAAATTTCGGCTGCCTCTGCCGCCCCTTTGTACCAGTATGTCATACCCGTTGAGATAAACACAGCATCCGGTGTTTGTCCCGACATCCGGCGTTCAAGCTCTACCGGACCGATACCGTAGCAGGCAAAATTACGGGGAATATTTTTAAGTGAATCAGGTTTTTCAACAAGAGTTCTTATAAACTTCCCCGTTCCGTTTTCTTTGGTCTTCCCGGGTGCGTGTTCAAGAGAGTTTATAAGTTCAACTTTCCAGCCTGCCGCCGACAGCATTGCATGCAGCCGCATCAGTCCATAGGGTTTGAGATAGAGATCAAATAGTGCAAACTCATAGACATTCGGATATATCAGTAGGGCGGAAGGCCGGTCCGGTCTTCCGCGGTCAGTCATCGCGCCTCACTGTATCCGGAGAGAAAGCAGGAAGGCAGACGGCAATGTACTCAGCGCCTTCAGCCCCGGGTGAGCTGTAGCGGACCCATTCACCTGCAGCCATATGCACAGCTTCACCTGCGCTTACTGTAAAATTCCCCGTTTCTGTTTCTACGAGAAGGCTGCCTGCAAGAACAACTGTATACTCATCAAATTCGGGACGCTGCCCCGGTTCTACCCAGCCGCCAGGACTCTTCATCCTTGCAATACTGACATTGCTGTCCCCGCTGTTGACCAGCCCGAAGAACTCTTCAATACGCTTGGGCATGTTTCCGGCAGATTCAACCACCGAAGGTTTATCTATCTTGATACTCATGAATTAATAATAACGTACAATTATTGCGGTGTCACGCAATGAAAGGGACATAATTTTACAAATTTGTGAAGATTTTCCTTGCATTTTTACAATTCTGGTTTAGAATAAATTCACATCCAAAATGAGAGAACAATTCATAACTTATCAAAGATTATTTTTTTCACACAAAGGTTGATTAATAGAGGAGCTGTTTAGACGTTTCCGGAGGTTGGTTGAAAAAAGAGGCGTTTAAACTAATTTTCAGGGGGAGATTTAAAAAAAAGCCCCTCAGGGGAAAGGAGGTAGCAAAACCCTGAGGGGAATATCTAAAAAAAAGGAGGTTAATGAAAAAAACTCCACGCTTCATAAATAGGAACAACATAGCCTGGTAAAGGTTACAAATCATTCAAAAAAAAGTTATAATTTTTCCGGACGGATAAAAATGAAAATCATCAAGGCAGTTCTTATACCCATAGCGGTCATTCTATTACTTTTTGTTGCATTTCTTCTTTTTTTCACACTTACAGAATATAAACCAGATTCAGTTGAAAACCTCAGTTCCATCAGCAGCCCAGTTATAACCACATCAAAACCGGGCGGAATCAGCATTCTTTCATGGAATATCGGCTACTGCGGACTGGACAGGGATAATGATTTTGTAATGGAGGGCGGCAAAAACAGCAGAGCTGAGTCAGCGGAAGCCGTCAGAAAATCGCTTGACGGAATACTTGAATTTGCCCGGAGACAGGAACCTGATGTTTATTTTATCCAGGAGGCCGACAGCGGTTCCCGGAGATCATTTAATATCGATCAGGTTAAAACCATTACTTCAGTATTTGGTCAATATGAAACCTACTACGGGATAAACTACAAATCACTCTTTGTACCTTATCCCGCCTCCTCACCTATGGGGAAGGTTAAATCAGGAATTTTAACACTATCACGCTTCAGTGCGGATTCGGCACAGCGGCTTAGTCTGCCCGGCAGTTTCAGCTGGCCTGTTAAGCTTTTCCATCTTAAAAGATGCGCTGTAATTACAAGATTCCCTTCTGCGGTTGAAGGCAAAGACTGGTGTATTATCAATCTTCATCTTAGTGCCTACGGCGACGGCAGCATGAGAGAACAGCAGCTTGAATATGTAAAACAGCTGCTTACAGGTCTGTACAATGAAGGACATTATGTTGTTGCAGGCGGCGACTGGAACTCAATATTCCCGGGAATGGATATGGACAGCTTCGGACCCTATTCAACCCCGGCAGAAAACCTGTTCTGGGTCAAATCGATTCCGGAGGGATGGACGCCCGACGGCTGGCAGTGGTGTTACGACAGAGATATTCCTACCTCAAGATCACTTGAAAAACCATACAGAGGCGGAGAAAACTTTACAACTGTAATTGACGGGTTTCTGGTATCGCCCAACCTTAGAGTGGATGACATAAGGGGATTTAATCTGGGCTTTGAATACACTGATCACAACCCGGTATCACTGACCGTCAGTATCAGATGATCAGTAAACCGAATCGATTAAGAGGCTGCCGTCCCAGTTGAGATAGGCGGCCTTTATTTTATCATTTTCAAAAATCAGCGCTGACGCATTCGCCTCATTCAGGCTCATAGCTGTATCAACGCAGATATATCTGCCGTCAAAGCGGCTTTTTATCTGCCCATCCACCGACGGGGTATGACCGCAAACCCAGGTTTCCGCTTCATTTGCCCTGAGAAAGTCGCTCAGTACAAGTTCGTAGTTCAGGTCGGCCTTCCGCACTTCACGGCTCCAGATTATCCTGTTTTCACCCTGATCCCCGGATCTAAGCGACTTTTCAAACAGCTCCCAGCTGATTTTTTCTACATCATCAACATTCATTCCGGCATACTCAGCAGGAAAATCTGCATGCGCGATAATAAAGGGGCCTTTTTTTACTATAAAATGCTGCTTTAAAAGCCAGCTGTATACCCAGCCGCCCGGGGAAAAGGCTTTCAATTTTTCCGCGGAGCCGTCACTGTCACCCGATTCTGCATATGATCTTGTTTCAGCTTCGGTATTATAAAAATAGTAGCCGCAGATGTTCATCACTTCATGATTTCCTATAATGAAATCAACCGAGGAACCGAAGGACGGAGCCTGCTGCTGCCATTTCATTATGCTGCTGTAGATAATCGCAGAATCAGTCCCGCGGTCGCATACATCACCGGTAAAAACCAGCGACACTCCGGCCATCTTCCAGTTCATATCTTCGTCTACAAGCCCAAGGGCCGTCATAATCCTTTTCAGAGGATAAGGATTACCGTGAATATCGCCTATTACTGCTATCAAATCAGTTTTTCATTGTCAGCGGCATTCTTGTTGTCTGAAGAACATCTCTCCATAAACTGCCTTCGGGATCTACAAAGTTGCGCTTTGAAACGGCAAGCTCCATCGGAACAAGGACAAAACGGTCATTGACCATGCTGATAAGAGCCTTTGTCTTTCCGGCCATAGCCGCATGAACGGCGTGAGTACCCAGCCTGAGACAGTAAATTGAATCATTGGCATCTGCAGCTGTGCTTCTGATAAGATAACTGGGATCGATGTACTTGATATTCACCTCAAGCCCTTCTTCATCAAAGTATTCGGCTATCTGCTCTTTCAGAAAACGGCCGATATTTCCAAGAGTCTTATTGCCTGAATCATCAGTCTGCTTCAGATCCTCCAGCATATCCTGGCCGGCACCCTCGGCAACAATAATTACTGCCCGGTGCTTCTCATTGATCCTCTTTTTCAGATGCTCCAGAAAACCGTTGGGACCATGCAGGTCAAAGGGAATTTCCGGGATGAGCACAAAGTTTACCACGCTCATTGCAAGTGCCGTGTGGGCAGCGATAAAACCGCTTTCACGCCCCATCAGCTTCACAAGGCCTATCCCGTTAAAGGCGTCCTTGGCTTCAACATGGGCAGCAGCAACCGACTCAACAGCCTTTGATACCGCAGTCTCAAACCCGAAAGAACGCTGAATAAAACTCAAATCATTATCTATAGTCTTTGGAATACCGATGATGGCAACCTTGAGACCGCGTTTTTCTATTTCATTGCTTATGGCTATGGCACCCTTGGTTGTGCCGTCACCGCCGATGGTGAAAAGCATATTCATGTTCAGCCTTTCAATAGCATCCACGACCTCTTCGATCTCACCGCCGCCCCGGGAGGAACCGAGCATGGTCCCGCCCATATTATGGATATCGTCAACAACATCAGGATTAAGCTCAACTATCGGCAGATTATACTCAGGAAGAAATCCCCTGTAACCGTTTCGTATTCCGGTGATGCGTCTTACGCCGTACTGGTACCAGAGAGTCCGTACTATCGCCCTTATAACATTATTAAGCCCCGGGCATAGTCCTCCGCAGGTGACAACACCGGCATGCACATGACCTGGGTTGAAATAGAGCAGTTCATGAGGTCCGGATTTCTCCAGACAGAAATTTGAGTCGCATTCCGGCAGTACTTCACCCTTTTCAACTTCAACGTCGTAGAGGATACATTCCTCATCCCTTATATAATTGACTATTCTGTCGCCATATGTCTTTGACATCTGTATCGGTGACTTAATCTTGGCTTCGCCAAGCTTCGGAATACTGAAATTATATTTCTTCGCCATCCGGGTTCTCCTGATGTTACAAAAAGTATTGTAAACACCTGTAATCAGCAGATTTCAGGTGTTTAGCGTACACTAATACTAAGGTTTTTATGCCCTGTTTTCAAGCAGGATTTTCTGCCGGAATAAAGCAGCTCAGTTACTTCCTAGATAGGCCTGTATTGATTCACCAAGTGTTTTATAAATGTTCCTTCGTTTCTGATCATCAGCTTCAAGCAGTGTGAATCTGAACCCCTTGAGTTGCGAGCAGAATCCTGTAAGCGGGACTACACATATACCTGCAGCACCGAGAAGGTAGTAAACAAAACGTTTATCAAGTTCAAGGCCTTTAACCTTCTCTTCAACATAGTTTTTGATACCAGGTTCAGAAATCTCAAGAAACTGCCCGTCATTCAAAACACCATCTTTAAAAAGGACTGTAAAATAGAGAGCCCCCTGTGGTTTAAGAACCTGAATGCCCGTAATATCCTTCATATTGATATAGGCTTCCTCGGCTCTTGAAGCCAGCATTTCAGACTGGGTACGGATGTGTTCAGGATACCTCGGATCTCCCATAATCAGCGGGATTGAAAGCTGAGGCAGAGTTGTTGAGCAGACCTCCAGACGCTTGGCGTTTATAAGACTTGAGATATATGTATCAAATTCCGGGTCTTTTTTGCGGTTATACACTTCGATCCAGCCGCATCTTGCTCCCGGCCAGGGGTATTCCTTGCTTACGCTTTTCATCGAAACAGCAGGTACATTCCCGATAACCTCGCATATATAGCTGAAATCTACATCTGGAAAAACAACCCTGCTGTAGGTTTCATCGGCAATAATAAACAGATTGTAATCTGCAGCTATCTGTACTATTTCACTTAGAAGTTCCCTTGAATATACAATACCCGTGGGGTTATCGGGATTAATAAGCAGGATTCCGGCAATTGAGTCATTGTATTTTACCTTGTTCCTCAAATCCTCGATATCGGGCAGCCAGTTGTTATCAGGGTCGAGTTTGTATGTCAGATGCTCATAGCCTGAATGGGCGGCTTCGGCTGATGAGTGTGTTGAGTAGGCGGGAGATGGACCAATTACCCTTGCCTCCCGTTTCAGAAATCCGAAAATCTTTGCAACAGCATCTCCAAGACCGTTGAAAAAAATTACATCGTCATGGCTGATATGTGCTCCGCCGATTGCGTTGCATTCACCGGCCAGAAATTTCCTTGTCTGCAGATTCCCCTGACTGTCTGTATAACCGTAACTGGCGTCTGAAGCCGTCAGATTTGAAATAATCTCTTTCATCCAGGGTTCGATGTTGTTTCCCTTTTCAACCGGATCTCCGATGTTCTCCCAGCTTATTTCCCTGCCGAGCTCCTTAATCTCGTTGGCAACCGATACGATCTGCCTGATCTCATAAGTCAGCTGCCTTGCACCTTCATGTACTATCGCTCTTCTCATTTCAACTCCACTCCACCGGATTTTGTAATCGCCTCTGCAAAAAAAAAGCAGAGTCTGTAAAAAGACTCTGCCGTCAGCTTCAATATTAACCGGACCGCGAGCCTTTTTTAAAAGACTGCGGCGAAATATGTCAGAACCAGTTCAACACCGCAGTCAAAGTAGCTGCGGCCGCGGCGGATAATTTCTTGTTTAAGATTGATTCCAACATATTGAAAATGTACCGTCAGTCAGTGTTTATGTCAAGGGGGATGATATTCTGCAAATATCATCCCTGAGATATTCTGCGATTATTATCCCGGCACAAAATCATAGATTTTCTGCGAAACCGAACTAATAAAATTGACAATCGCTTTTAACCTGAGTAAATTTGTCAGGATTTAATTTTATAAGGATTATTATATGAAACAAAAAAAATTTAAACTTAAAGCTTTTCTGATAGTACTTGCCATTACTGTATTCGCATTTTACAGCTGTGACGGAATCACTACAGCAAACAGCGGTATAACAGTAACAAACCTGTCACTGAATGATACTGAGCTGACAGTTAAACTTACATCTACAGCTCAGCTCGCAGCAACAGTTGAGCCTGAGGCAGCTTCAGAGATAAGCCTCATATGGGCCACTTCTGATGAAAGCATCGTTACCATCAGCGATGACGGAACCGCAACAGCGGTTGGTGCAGGAACCGCTGAAATAACAGTATCAACTACTGACGATTCTTTCTCTGCATCGGCGAGCGTTACGGTACTGCCCATTTTATATGGAGCCAGCAAAGGAAACAGCAGCCTGGGAACAAGCATCCTTTATGAAATTGATTCAGAAACAGGCGAACAGCTTGCCGAAATTGGTGATACCGGCTACTACCTTAACGGTCTGGTGTATGATAATGATAACGGAAAACTGTATGGAACTACATCAACTAATGATACAACACTCTCTTCCGGACTAGTTGAAATAAATACATCCACAGCAGCCGTAACGGAAATAGGCTCTTCCGGAATTGTAGAAGCCGGTTTTCTTAATCCGGCATTCAGCTCCTCAGGAACACTTTACGCCTGGAGTGAAAATACAGATGTACTGGTTACCGTAAACCCGTCAACCGCCGAAATAACAGAATTTGAATCATCCGGAGTTTCAACATGGACACATGGTATGGATTTTGACAGCAGCGGCAATCTATATCTGATTAACCCGGAACAGGAAGATGAATCACTCGATGCTGTAGATGTATACAGCATCAACACTTCCACCGGTGCTGGAACATTTGTCAAAAAGATAACAACAGATACTACCCATGTTTATGCTCATCATGGAAAATTCAACCCTCTGACCGGATTTTTCTGGGGCATAGATAACAATTCCGGAACAGAACGTTACTTCAACATACTTGATGTAGACGCCGGAAGCAGATCATCAACCGCACAGACTATCAACAATCTGCATTCCATAGCTTTCAGAAGTAAATAGCTTAGCCGGTTCAACCCAATAAAACAGCTCCTTTAAGGGGCTGTTTTTATCTTCATAAAAAGCCGGTATATCTAAATCATGCTTGCAATTATGCCTGATCTGATATTATTATTCACTATGGCTTTTTCCTGTTCACGTATTCACCGAAAACTGTTATTTGCCTCAATCCTTTTAACAGCAGTCTTTCAGTCTGTATACGCTCAGGATGAGCAGGTTAATCTCTTCATCGGGAGCAGCCCTATAAATGCTGCCGTATTTATCGATGGAGCTCCACAGGCCCAGGCAACACCGGTACTACTCAGGGGACTCAGTCCCGGAAGCCATGAAATAAAAATAATCAGCGATAATTATCAGCCTTACATAGAAAATATTGAACTTACAGACAAAAACAGCAGTTTCTTTGCCGACCTGAATTCAAAGGTGATACCTTCATCATTTGTCTCCGAGGATAATATAATCCTCAGGGCCGATGAAGACAGAATTCTCGGTAATAATCTGTTAATTCCTGAAAGCGGGTACAGGATATCACGCGAAGGCCGCGATGTAATTATCACCCCTTTTTATCCCAAAGAAAAACTGTTAACCGCAATATCCACCCTGATTCCAATATCATTCGGAGTTACAGCAGCAGCCTTCGGGATAGACTGGTATGAGAGCAGGCGGATAAGATGGCCCCAGCCGCTGTACCTTACAGCTCTGGAAAGCACAACACTGCTGCTGGGAGCTACCGAAATTGCCCTGCTGATTGATAGAAGCGATTATCTTAAACATTATGAAATAGCCGAATTTCAGCCGGGAAGCACCGAAGCCGATGCAGAACTTATTTTTCAGCAGGCAGGTGATGCTCTTGCAGGAGGAAGCCTGGAAGAAGCGCTTAGTCTTTACAGTGAAATTATCAGTTTCCACAAAGACTCAAAGTTCTACGCCGATTCTATCTACAGGACAGCAAAAATCCACATTATTACCGGTGACACTCCCCTTGCCATTGCCGAACTGACAATGATAATAATGCGCTACCAGACCCCGGAAGTCTACGACAGGGCCTGTCAGGCAATTTCCCTGCTTTATTATAATCTGGGTGAAACCGGAAAAAGCAGAGAATACGCGGAAAAGATGGTTTTCATCGACCCTCTGTTCTCAGGCACCGAAGAGGAAATTCTGGCAAGCGGTATAGAAACAGTGATCGAATCCTGGGCCCGGAATCCCGCTGGGAGACTCGAGTAGAATGATAAAGAACAGCCGTACATTATTACTGACACTCTTACTCTTACTGCCCTTATACAGCCTTCATGCACAGGAATCCGAAGTTTATGTTGATGAACTGCTTAACAGCTACATGGAGCTTGAAACATCGATAATAGAAAACCCGGCATTGACAGAGTCTGAGATCACCGATATCGACAATCTGATAAATTCAGCTTTAAATGAAAACCGCAGGGACATCATCAGCAGGGCAAGGATGCTGAAATTCATAGCTGAATCTTCGATTGAGGAGCAGAATAAGGCTCAGAACAGCATTGAAATTACCGCCTCAATGCATCAGGCTGAAAAGGACAGGATAAATTCCGGCAGAACAGAAAAGCTCATAAAGAATCTTACTACAGCTGATTTATGGGTTGCCGGTGTTTCAACGGTCGTTTTTGCTGCCTCAGCAGCCGGCTATGAACACTTTTTCAATAAATACACCGAGACTGAATACGCCGATCAGGCAGCCTTCTACCTCTTCTGGTGGCAGCTTCTAGAGGAGACATCAATAATATCTGGAATCACAGCACTCACAACCCTGCTCACAGCAGGAATACTCTCAGCCGTTTTTTAATCTTCATAAATCAAAAAGTCAGCAACTTTTTGATTTACTGCCTTAGATTTAAATGGAGATTTTTATCAAAGAAACCCTATTTTACTCAGTCTGATATAACCAAAAATCTCTAAAACCAAATAAAAAAACTAACCAAGTTTTTTTATTTAGTAGTCATTATCTCGACACCGGTCCAGTCTTCAGGCGGCGGGTTTGTCATGTACCTGCGGCTTCGTTCCATGAACATGTTTGAAAGGTAGTCATCGTGGTCGATGCTCAAAGCTGCACCGAAGTATTTTATAGCCTTTTTAAAATCACGTGAATAAAAGAGTCTTGCCCCGGCATTATGGTAGGCCCAGGCTTTCTTCTGTCTGTCGGTTAGATCTGTGCTTGCAGTGTAGATGCTTTCACCCTGAGTCTTTCCTTTTACCTGGACTTTATCGACGACCCTGCAGGGCACCTTGCTTCGAACCTTGCGGTATACGCTCTCGGAAATTATGACTCCCTGCTTATAAGGCTTGGTCAGGCCCTCAAGTCTTGATCCGAGGTTAACCATATCACCGATAAGAGTATAATCCATCTTCTTCTCTGACCCGATATTACCTACTGTAACTACACCGTAGTTAATACCGATTCCGGTTTTAAAGGGATGCTTGCCTTCGCTTTCAAGCTGCTCATTAAACTTTGCCAGAGCATCCTGCATCTCAAGAGCAGCCATAACCGACTGGTAGGCATCATCATCATGTTTAACAGGAGCACCGAAGTAAGCCATAATCGCATCACCGATGTATTTATCAATAACGCCCCCCCGGCTGATTATTATATCAACCATGATCTCAAAATATTTATTAAGATCAATTACAAGCTGATCCGGAGAATAGCTTTCAGAGATTGTTGTAAAACTTCTGATATCCGAGAAAAGTATTGAAATTACCCTGTTTTCTCCTATCAGCATTGATTCGGGATTTGCAAAAACAGTTTCTATAACATCCTTGGGTACATACTTCTGGAATATATTTCTAATCTTGTGCTCGCTCTTCTTTGCGAGTACGGCCTCTATTGCGTGTTCCTTAATTTGCTGGTTTGCACGTTCAAGGGCGCCGATCATCGTATTGAATGTATCTGCAAGCTGGCCGGTTTCATCACGGTATTCAACCTGAACCCTTCGTGACAGGTCGCTGTCACGGATTATTCCCTTCATAGCCGAAACAACCCTTGTAAGCGGGCCAATCAGATATGAGGCAAGGATGAGTATAAAGATCAACGAAATTACTATTGATATACCGAGAATTATGTAATTCTGCTGCAGAAGTTCTGAGACTTCACGGTAAAAAGCGGCACTGTCTTCAGTAAGAAAGACATACCAGCCAAACGGCTCAAAATAAAAGTAATCCCCTACCCTGGCCTCACCCGAGATATTCAGTTCTACCCATCCTGTTTCGGGGCGGTTTAGAATACCTGTGAATACCTCTTTCTCCTCAGGCAGGACGGAAACCCCTGCGGTTTTCATAACAATTTCAGAATCAGGCGTTACAGCAAAGATAAGCTCGGTCTCGCTCCGAAGGAGGGTAAAGGCATATGAAAGAACAGCGCTCTTTGCTACCTCAACATATTCCGGGCGGTCGCTGAATCCGTTATCCTTCAGAAGAGTCCACTGGTTCTGCATGTATTTCTCTAGTTCTTCGGATTTGAATCCAAGCGAGGACATCGCGAGCCTTGTCATACCGCTTCTGGCTGAATATGATGAGAAGATACCCGTAATGAGCAGGGCCGCCGCAAGGAGAGGCATAACAATAAGGATAAGTCTCGCACGAATTTTCATATGTTCCTACTACAGAATCGGAATGCACGGCTTTAAAATTAACCGGCATTTGCCGATAAAAAAGTCAGGAGGAAGGCTTTGAGCGAACAACAGACCGATAACGGGATAGAAGAACAGGAACGTCTTGAAATTCTCGAAGAAATTGACCGTGTTATTGCCGATAACCGTCTTACCTCCTCCGATGAATCAGGTTTAAAGAAAGCAAAAACAGGTGCAATTCTGCCGCTTATTATAAACATCCTGGCAATTTCAGCCGTTGCAGCAACGGTATATTTTTCAGGCAGGATGTTCGAGCAGAAAAAGGATAATCTTAACCAGCTTAACGCCACGTATACCTCCGCGGAAGGAAAACTGCTTGAGGAACTTAAAAAGGAATCAGAGCAGAAACTTTCCGAAAAAGACAGCCAGATAAATCAGATCCAGTCTGAGCTTTCTGAACTCGACAGGCAGAGCCGGGAACTGGCTGACACAATGGAGCAGCGGATAGCCGACAGGGAGACTGAGCTTAGAAGTGCCCTTGAAGCCGAACTGGAACGTGAACGTCAGAACATGAGAAGCGCCGGAAGGACTGAGGCTGATATCAGCGCGGAACTTGAACGCATTGAAGCCGCCCGAATGGCTGAATATGATGCTGAGATACAGGCTTTCCGCAATGAAAATGAAAAAGCCCTTGAAGCCCAGAGACAGGAGCTTGAAGCTGCCAGAAGGCAGAATGAACAGCTGCTTGCCCAGGTTAATTCCGAGAAAGACCAGATAAGACAGGAGACTGCAGCCAGGGAAAATGAACTCACCGCTCAGTATGAGGCCGAAAAAAGCGCTCTGGCCGAGGAAGCCGCAGCGGCGGCGGCAAAAATTGAAGAACTTACCCGAAACCGTGAACGGGAATCGCTTGTCATTGACCAGATTAACGGTTCATATGAACAGATCTTCAACCTGATCAGAAACAGCAGTTACGAACAGGCTATTTCGGCTATCCAGTCTCTAAATGAATACATAAATGACCCGACACTATCAAATCTGGCAGCGGTTCAGAAAAGAAAGGCGAACGATATAGAAATCCTTAATGTGCTCAAACAGCGGATTGAGGAACAGACCTACAAAACCAGCGTTGACAACAGGAGCCGCACAGAGACGGCGGAACTGCTGCTGTCGGCACGTGAACTGGCAAGGCTTGGCGACGAGGCCCTTAGAACCGGAGATTCTTCAGCCGCAGCTGATTACTACAGCAGGGCTGTTGAAAAGCTGCCTTCAATTTCGACCGCTTTAAGCAATCTTGAATCCATCACCCGGCAGAGAGAAGCCGAGCGCATAAGCCCTGCACTGACTCAGGCTGAAGCCCTTGAGAACAGCGGCAGTCTGGAAAAGGCGGCTCAGCAGTATGTAGACGCAGCTGCGGGAGCGGAGACCGAAAACCCGGACCTGTTCAGCAGGGCCCTTGAAGGGCTTGTCAGAAGCTATGAGAAGTCTTTCTCCGGTCAGCTTGCAGCGAAGGATACTGCAATTAAAAATCTTGAAGCTGAACGAAAGAGTGCAGTAGCTGAAATTCAGAAAACTCTTGATGATACTATCAGCAGGTATGAAACACGGATTACCGAGGCCGACAGCCGGATTAGCGAGCTGACTGAGGCAAGGAATGCTGAACTTCAGGAACTTACAGCAGCCCGGGAAGCCCAGGTTGAAGAGCTGACCGCACAGCGCGATGCAGAAGTTGAACAGCTGGCTGCAGAACGTGCAGCCGAGGTTGAGCAGCTTACAGCCGAACAGAATACTGAGATCGACCGGCTGACCAGGATGATTGGCGAAAGAGACCAGGAAAACCTGAAATTGAACAGTCTTAATGTTGAAAGCGGCGAAAAGATTGCCGAGCAGGAAGCCTCAATAGAGGAACTCAACCTGAAGCTGACAGAAGCTGCATCAGAGATGACCGCACTTAATGAGTCTTTTGAAGCAGAGAAGGTCACTCTTGAGCAGAAAGCGGTACAGGCTGAAAAGAGCGGCTACACTAGCGGATACGGCGACGGCCGGACCGAAGCCCTTGAAGATGTCCTGACACTTACCGGACATCTTGCAGGTACTGCTTCCGCTTCATCTGCGCAGAAGATAAACGAACTAAGTTCAAAGGAACTGCTTTTTGCCCAGGCGGTAAGAGAGATATCAGCCCTTGCAGCTACATCTGACGGTGCCTCTTCAGGCCTTACACGGGAAATCCTTGTGGGCTCAGTTTCGTGGGCTTCGGGCAGCAGACTGATAATTGAAAGACTTTCCGATACCCGGATTGCCGACGGAGCGGAGATTATCATAAGGCGTAAGGAACGCGGCAAGAGTGAGTATCTTATCGGCACAGCAACTGTGATTTCAGCTGATTCGGGAAGGATTGAGGCGGAACTCTCCGCAGACTCCGAAGAATCTCCCCGAAGCCTGGACCTTGTTTATGTCAGGGAGTAGATTCAGTAGGTATCGAACTCAGCAGCTGTTACGCTTATAAGACCGGTAGAGGCTCCATATATTTCATTCAGCATCCAGCCTATAGTAGTTGCGTTCATATGTATATCAACTCCTGCGGCGATCGCATCTGTATACGGGGTTGTTGTAGAATATTCCATTGATACCACAACCAACTGGTATGTATCGCTTACTGACATTGTTGAATTGGGAACCGAAAGTACGCCGGTACTATTATAGATACTGTCATCTGCTGGATAATAAGTACCATCTGTTTTATTCACAATATATGCAAACACTGAACCGGTGGAAGTAGAATCAGGTATTTCCCAATCAAAATCATGAATTATTGTGGAATCGACAAGCGTTGCTATTACTCCGGCGCCATCCATTCCTGTCAGAACCGGAATCTTGTCCTCGGAAACCAGATCATAGTCGTAGGTAAATCGAACAATATTGCTCGAATTGTCCACAGCTCTGACAGTATAAGTTCCGTTAAAAGAATCGAAATCCCTGTTGAAGCCGTCCTGAATGCTTATAAGGGTTTCTTCGACATCCGATCCGCCAAGAAACAAATCTTTAGGGTAATATTCATAATTACTCACTCTGACTGTGGAATCATCAGGAGATGTAATCTCAAGATAATTAAGCCCATCCAGAAAATTGGTTCCTGAGACCTCAAATGCAGCGTACCCGAGTTTTGTATTACCACGGTAAGCCTTGAGTATTAAAGGACTCAATGTCAGGGAATCAACTGTTATTGCAGCTTCTGCGCTGCTGATGTCTGTTCCGTCAGAATCCCACCAGTAAACATTATAACTGTATTCAGACCCGTTAAAACTAACATCAATTCTTCCGCCCGTCTGCTGATCAGTAACTATTTCAAAATCAACAGGTGATTCGAAAACCGTATTGGAATCAGGCAGAATTGTTACATTAAGCTGCCAGGTCCCGATATCCATATTTTCAACGTTAAGGCTGCAGAAACCGTTCTCAATTACTTCTGTGAATATTACATCACCGCTATCGTCCGGAGGAGTAAGGGTAAATTCTACTTCCGAAGCAGAATAATCGCCGTTAAACTCAAGTTCAAATCTGAAATAGCCGGTCTCAGCGGAAAAATTAAAAATACCGTAACTGCATGAGAAAAGGAATAACAGTGAAATAAAGAGTAAAGATGTCAGTGCTGAAAATCTAAGCATTCGCTTCATATTTTTTCCCGGCATCCTAGTTTGAGTACACCGATATTCCGATGTAATGAATTGAGCCGCCGTAATATGTATACAACCATTCAGGAACTCCTGAAACACTCATATCTGTTGTTCCCGGTGTATAAATTGCACTTAAATCACTAAGCGGAACCAGATAATCAGTTGTAACTAAAACATAATCATAACTGGGAGAACCTATTCCCGGAAGGGCTATACTGGAAGCACCATCGGGATTTTCGACAATCGTCAGACTTGAGCCCTGAACCGATGTACCGGTCCCCTGAAGAACACAATATGCGATATATGAACCGACACCCGTAGCATCACCCGAATCATAACCGGTTGTGGTTATTGGGTTAGCCTCGCCGTAGGATGTTGTAAAAATTGCTGTTCCATTGTATGGATCCATATCAAAATAAAGATTGAAAGTCTGTTCGACTACATTTCCATAAACATCGATCAGTCTGATATAATAATCACCCTTCGAATAGAATCCATTCCGGTTTATCGTCATATATGCTGCATCTGTTGATATACTCAGCCCTGATATAGCACGCGAGGTATCGCCGGAACTGAAGCTGCTCCCATCAGGATATTGTATGTATAAACCTGCAAGACCGCTTGTAAAACCGTAGCCCTGAACCATAACAGAGCATGTAAAATTGATTGAGTCTCTGGAGTCATCTCCGGCGGCATGAATACCAACCACTAAAACATCCATCGCAGAAATTCCAATAACGGGATCCGCAGTTCCATCACCAACATCGATGTCGGCCTCGATCCAGTAATTGGTACCATCGTAATTTAATATTAGATCAACATTTGCTGTTTCAGCCAGTTCCAGCTCAAAGTAGAAGGGACCATCAGAGTTCTGGAATATCTGAGTGCCACTTGAATCATATACGGTAATTGTGAGGTTCCAGTTGCCGGTGTTTAACCGTGATATATATTCATCGATACCGCCGTCATAATCATATTCCTTCCTGATATAATCGCCGGAATCCTGATTTTCCAGAATAAACACTACACTGCCTATATCAATAGAATATGTTGTGGTTTTATCAAAGGTAAGAGCGAGATTCCCTGTCTGGTCATTAAAATTAAAAATTCCCTCGTCACAGGAACTGAAGGTTAGTAATAGAAGAATTACTGCAGTAAACACAGTGATTTTTATTCTGAACATCGACAACTTCTCCTAGGGAATATCCACTGTAAATGTATGTGATTCATCAAGAAATTTAAGGGCTGTATATTCACCGTTCTTTTCCGTATAGACTGTAAAATTAAGCTGATAATCTCCTTCAGACAAACCTTCGAACAGCAGGGAATCTGATTCAGGCAATACGCCGTAGTATTCATAGCCAAGATAAGCTGATGAATAATCATTTTTATTGTACAGTATATAGGAACAGGTCTGAGACTCACCCTCGCAGACATAAGTATAGTATATCTTTACAGTTGAACTGCTATAAGTATTTTCTACATTAAGATCCAGATAAGGGATGACATAACTGCTGCATGATAATATGAGAAATACCGCGGCCAGTACTGCAGCCGCCAATTTGAAGGTCCTCATAACGATAAGATATCACATCTTGGGGTTAAAATACCACTAAAAAACTTCTCAGGATAGAAATGTTGTTGAAAAAAGAATTCTCTGTCCTTAAAATGATTATAGAGGAAAATTATGCCCGATATAAAAGACATTCTTGAACTTCTTCCAGGATATGAAAGTAAACTGAAAGAGCTCAGTGAAACGGTGCTTGCCAACCTGGTAATGCTCGGAGAGATACCCTCCCCTACTTTCAACGAGGAAAAGCGGGTAAGGTTTCTTATTGAGCGTTTCGCTGATAATCACATGCTCAACTGTTCTACAGACGAGAAAGGCAACGCTCTTGGAATACTTCCCGGAGAACGGGGCGACCGCAATATTCTTATTGTTGCCCACACAGACAGTATTTTTGACGAGAAGGTTGATCACACAATCAGCGTTCAGCCTCAGTATATTACAGGCCCCGGAATAGGCGACAATGCCCTTGGTGTAGCGGCTATTGCCGCCCTTCCCACAATACTGGAACACCTGGACATTAAGCTGCGGTCAAACCTGGTGCTTATGGGGTCTTCCCGGAGCCTCGGCCGCGGCGATATCGAGGGGCTAAGCTTCTTTCTTGACAATTCAAACATTCCCATCCACGCAGGGCTCTGTGTTGAGGGGGTAAAACTCGGAAGACTAAGCTATAGTTCCATTGGAATGATACGCTGTGAACTGAAATGCGAGGTTCCGGAACAGTATGACTGGACCCGCTTCGGAGCGGTCGGTTCAATAGTAACCATAAACGAGGTTATTAACCGGATTCTTGAGATACCGCTGCCTAAACGCCCCAGGTGCAACATTGCCTTCGGCTCAATCGAAGGCGGAAAATCATTCAACGCCCTTGCCTCCAAGGCAATACTGCGCTTTGAGATCCGCAGTGAATCCGGTGATATGGTGTCGAAAGTTCTAAGGTCCATTTCTAACATTGCATCAGAAGTTTCAAGCCATACCGGCGAAGAAATCGAACTTGATGTTCTTGCAAGGCGGCATCCGGGCGGAATTGACTTCTCTCATCCTCTTGCCTCTTCTGCAAGACAGATCATGACTAATCTTAAAATAAAACCAAGAATATCGCCAAGTACCTCCGAACTGGCTGCTTTTATTGCACATGATATTCCTGCCCTTACAATAGGACTGACAACAGGGGACTACCAGGACGGGATCAACGAGAGCATTGAAGTTGAACCGATATATACCGGGCTTACACAGCTTATAGGACTTATTCTAGCGATTGACCGGGGGTATTCCAGTGAATCTTGATAAATGGATTAAAGAAAACACATTTCATCATTCAGATTTTGAGGATCTGAACGCGCTTGTAAAAGAAAAGAAAAAAAAGAACCTCAAAATATCCCTTTGCATTCCCACTTTAAATGAGGAAAAAACAATAGGAAAGGAAGTCGTCATATTCAAATCGGAACTGATGACAAGAATTCCTCTGCTTGATGAAATAGCCATTATTGATTCGGGCTCTGAAGACCGCACCCTTGAGATTGCAAGCTCTTTCGGAGCCGATACCTATCTTGCATCCGATATCCTGCCCGGTATTGAACCCAGACGCGGAAAGGGCGAAAACCTCTGGAAGGCTATATACCAGCTGAAAGGAGACATCATCGTCTATATTGATGCAGATATCAAAAATATCCACCCGAGATTTGTCTATGGTCTTGTTGCTCCTCTTATTTTCAACGATGAAATTCAGTATGTGAAGGCATTCTATGACAGACCGCTGGCTTTTTCTGAGGGGATAAGGCCGTCAGGAGGCGGCAGGGTAACTGAGATTCTTGTACGCCCGCTTTTTTCACTGTATTTCCCTGAGCTTTCGGGTGTTATTCAGCCGCTTTCCGGTGAATATGCGGTAAGGCGTGAAGTGCTTGAAGCAATTCCCTTCCCCATCGGCTACGGTGTTGAAACTTCACACCTTATTGATGTTTACTCTAAATGGGGACTTAAAGCATTTGCCCAGACAGATCTGGATCAGCGTGTCCACCGGAACCAGGCAACCAGGGATCTGGGAAAGATGGCCTTCGGAATCCTGCAGGCCTTCCTGAAGAGACTGCATATGAAGGGGCTTGTAAACGAGATTCCCGAACATAATATTCTGAGGCAGTTCATTGCGCATGACAGTGATTTTGAGGCGATTGAGCACCGGATTATCGAATTCGAAAGGCCGCCGATGATAGAAATTCCTGAATACCTTGAGCGCCGGAAAGCACTGAAGGAGCAGGCAGGCTCAGACTGAATAATCCGGGATTGAGTAAAGCGGTTTTCCAATAAACGCTTTAAGTTTCAAATAATTATTTATACGGCTGCTGTCGGAAGGCTGAATCTCCGATATGCAGCCTTTTTTTATTGAAAACCGGTAATTTTCAGCCGAATGTCCGGCACCTGCCCTATAGATAAATGAAAACTCCGGAGTATTTCCGTATATCCACTCAGGGTTTGTCATCCGCTTAAAAAATTCATCTTCCGAAGCTCCTGCCCCGTCAGCAGTTGCTGTATCAGCACGGCCGTATTGAAACGTAAATGTTTCCGACAGTGCTGATTTCAATTTATCAACAGTTATATCAGGATTGTAACGGTTCAGATTAACGACACTTGACCGGACAGAGCGGATACCCTTTGATTCAATACCTTCAAGCGAGGGGCCGGAAAGCGAAGCCTTCAGCGGATGGAGATCTGCAGAAATAAGCAGGGTCCCATGGTGCAGAACCCGTCCTCGGCTAATTCTGAAAGCGCTTCCGGACACCTTTTTACCATCTACTTCAACATCATGCCGCTCATTAATCTCTGCGGTTATTCTCAAACTGCCGAGAGCTCTGATTACTACATCAAGGTTCCTGTCACGATCGTACTCTTCTTTTCTACAGATAAAACTGAAATTAAGGTTGCCTTCATCATGATAAACAGCACCGCCGCCGCTCTGACGTCTTGCAAGTCTTATTCCGGAATCATTCATAGACTTTAGACTGCATTCAAGCCATGGATTCTGGTAACGGCCGATAATCACAGAGGGCTTATTTACCCAGAGAAACAGTGTATATCCGCTTGCGGGCTCCTCTGTAAACAGCGAGTTTTCTATTGTCAGGTTGGTAAACGGGTCCTTATTCTGAGACAAAACAAGCATGTTCAATGCTGTATTCCCTCCTGAATTAGCATTCAAACAGATTAATACACTAATCACCCCTATAGGTGATTCAATCATACCATATTACTATAGCTTATCTGCAAGATCACCATTATATTAGTAGGATGAAAAGCTTTTATAATTACAGCATTGGCGAGGTTTGGAACTTTGCAACTGCAAGCTATTCCAGCCTTCCGTTCACAGCGTCACTTAACGGACGAAACTTCACATATAAAAAAGCAGATTCAGTTATAAACAATCTTATCAGCCATCTGGAGTTGACCGGAATTGAAACCGGCAGCAGAGTGGCTCTCTTGAGTGAGAACAGATCTGAATGGGGATTATGCTGGCTTGCAGCGGTTACATCCTCAAGGATAGCCGTGCCTATCATGACCGATTTTGCTGCCGAACAGATTCAGAACATACTTGAACATTCCGAGGCATCTTTCATTTTCGTCTCGGAAAAGATGCTTCCAAAAATAAGGGAAACGAAACTTTTCAGAGATGGAAATTTCCTGCTTATTGATGAAGCTGGGCTCTTTGATAATCCGAATACTGCACTTTCTGTCGCAGAATACAGCCCGGCATCAGAAGATACTGCGGCAATAATATACACATCAGGAACAACTGGAACTTCCAAGGGCGTAATGCTCTCTCATAAGAATATTGTTGTAAATGCCTGTGATTCAACACTTGTCGGCGGAATGGAGGCGGGGGATGCTCTTCTGTCAGTTCTTCCGCTTGCTCATATGTATGAGTTCACCCAGGGTTTTATGCTTCCGGTTCTTGAAGGCGCAAACATAACATATCTTGGTATGAAGCCCTCCCCCAGACTGATGCTTGATGCAATAGCAAAGACACGTCCGCATTTTATTCTGAGTGTCCCCCTGCTGATAGAAAAAATATACAGAAGCTCAGTACTTAAGAATATTAACAGCAGTAAAGTGCTGAAGACGTTATACAAAATTTTACCGGTTAGAAAGCTGCTTAACCGCTTTGTAATCGGAAAAAAACTCATGAAGACTTTCGGGGGCAGGCTTAAGTTCTTCGGAATCGGCGGAGCCCCTCTTTCCGAGGATGTTGAAAGATTTCTCAGGGAAGCTAAATTTCCGTATGCAGTAGGATACGGGCTTACCGAGACATCACCATGTCTTGCGGGATCTCCACCCGATAAAACAGTATTCAGGGGCCCTGGACAACCGTTTAAAAGTGTTGAACTCCGTATAGCAGACGGCGAAATCCAGGTAAAAAGCGACTGCGTGATGCAGGGCTACTACCTTGATGAGGCCAGAACCGCAGAAGTCTTTACCGAAGACGGCTGGTTTAAAACAGGTGATATCGGTGAACTTGATGCAGCAGGCAACCTCTACGTTAAAGGCCGTATTAAAAATGTCATTCTCGGCCCGGCTGGTGAAAATATATATCCCGAAGAAATTGAAAACATCCTCAAAACAGATCCGGTTGTTTCAGAATGTCTGGTTCTCGGTAAGGGTTCCGAACTTGTAGCAAGGGTAATGCTTGATGAAGAAAAGCTGAAGCAGTACTTTGAAGAGCTGAAGCACAATATCAGTCATTTTCCGCAGTGGAAGGAAGAATTCCTGGAGAACATGCGTAAAAAGATGAATACAAGTCTAAGCTCTTTTTCAAAGATAAGCAGGATAATTGAACAGGAAGTGCCCTTCGAACTCACACCTTCAATGAAAATTAGAAGATTTCTTTACCAGAGCTGATGCTCCGATAAAGGCATTGGAAACTGTTAGACAAAAAAAGGCTGTTCAAACTGAACAGCCTTTTTTATATGCACAGCTTTAAAAAAGCCGCGTCAATTACATTCCCAGATAGGCTTTCTGTACCTCATCATTTTTAAGCAGGTTCTCACAGGTATCAGCCATGGTAATACGGCCGGTTTCCATTACATAGCCCTTATGAGCTATCTTGAGAGCCAGGTTGGCATTCTGTTCAACAAGAAATACTGTTGTTCCCTGCTCTTCGTTGATCTTTTTAACAATGTCGAAGATCTGGCGAACGATGATTGGCGCAAGCCCCAGTGAGGGCTCATCAAGAAGCAGTATCCGCGGTTTTGCCATGAGTGCACGGCTTATAGCCAGCATCTGCTGTTCACCGCCGCTGAGGGTACCTCCACGCTGGCTTCTTCTGCGTGAAAGGATAGGAAACAGTTCGTAAACATATTCAATGTCACGCTTAATCTGTTCCTTGTCCTTTCTGAGGAAGGCTCCCATATCGAGATTCTCAGCAACCGTAAGGTCAGGGAAAATCCGCCGCCCTTCAGGAACCTGAATAATTCCCATAGGAACTATATCATCAGGATTCTTTCCTGTAATATCCTTACCGTCGAGGGTAATTCGACCTGACCGGGCGGGAACTACTCCGCTGATTGACATAAGAGTTGTTGTTTTACCGGCACCGTTGGCGCCGATAAGAGTAACTATTTCACCGTCGGCAACTTCAATACTTATCCCTTTAAGGGCCTGAATGTTTCCGTAATAGGTTTCAATTTTATCAAGTTTAAGCATCTACATCCTCCCCAAGGTAAGCCTTGATTACATCAGGGTTTTTCTTAATATCTTCAGGAACTCCTGTTGCTATCAGTTTTCCGTAATCGACAACATAGATTCTCTCGGACAGGCTCATTACCAGGCTCATATCATGCTCGATGAGCAGAATTGTTATCCCCTCAGTGTCACGAATCCTGACAATGGTCTCGTCGAGTTCCCTGGTTTCCTGCGGGTTCATACCGGCTGCAGGTTCATCAAGAAGAAGCAGGAAGGGGTCGGTAGCCATAGCTCTGGCTATTTCAAGCCGTCTCTGCGCACCGTAGGGAAGATTCTTGGCCAGGTCATTGACATGCTGCTCAAGATTCAGTTTTTTTAGAATCTCATAACTCTCATCTATGACATTCCGTTCTTCCGCTCTGGTTCTGGGATCCCTGAGAATTGCGCCGGGAACGCCTGCCTTCATCCTCGGATGCCGTCCAATCATAACGTTCTCAAGCACACTCATGTTCTGAAACAGTCTGATATTCTGAAAGGTTCTGGCAAGTCCTTTTTCTGTTATCTTATTCGGCTTCATGCCGTTAATCCGCTGTGCCTTGCCTGTTGAGGGCGGGGTCAGAATAATATCGCCTGCAGTAGGCTTGTTAACACCTGTAATACAGTTAAAAAAGGTTGTCTTGCCTGCACCGTTCGGTCCTATGAGGGCAACAATCTCTTTCTCGTTTATAAAAAGATCGACATCATTTACAGCTCTGAGTCCGCCGAAGTCCATCCTGAGTTTTTTAACGTCTAGTATAGGGGCCATTATTTCTCTCCCTCAGCAGGTGCTTTTTTCTGTTTGAACTCGTACTTCTGCCTGATAGCAGGAATAATTCCGCCCGGCTTGAAGACCATCATCAGTACAAGAACAGCACCGAAAATAATCATTCTAAGCTCGGAGAAAGCACGCAGATATTCGGGAAGAAGCGTCATTATCAGCGCTCCGGCAATTACACCCGGAATTGACCCAAGACCGCCGAGAACAACCATACACAGAACGATAATTGACTCCCACATTGTGAAACTTGCCGGGTTAATAAACGTTGTCTTGCCTGCAAAGATTACACCGGCTACTCCGGCCCAGAAAGCACCGAGAGCGAAGGCGGCAAGCTTTGCCTTGGCAATATCAATTCCCATTGACTCACTTGCAATTTCATCTTCACGCATAGCAACCCAGCTTCGGCCCAGTCTTGAATCTTCAAGCCTTCTTACAACAAAAATAGTTACGATTACAAAAACAAGAATGATGTAGTAAGTGAGGTTTGTTGACTGCTTCAGACCGAAATCAAAACCGGGGAGCGATGGCCTGGGGATATTTGCAATTCCACTGGGACCGAAACTGAAAGCATTCCAGTTTTCCATAACAATCCTGAATATCTCACCGAAAGCCAGTGTAACAATTGCAAGATAGTCCCCGCGAAGCCGGAGTACCGGAATTGCTATAATTGTTCCGAATAATGCTGCAAAGATACCGCCTAGAGGCAGTGCAAGCCAGAAATTAACCCCGAAATGGAGGTTTAAAAGCGCATATGTGTATGCTCCTACACCGTAGAAAACTATGTAGCAGAGGTTAAGCAGACCGCCAAGACCTACAACGATATTCAGACCCAGAGCAAGCACTACGTAAAGCAGGGCTGTGGTCATGATACTGGTCTGGTACATGCCGGTTATAAATGGAAAAACTGCCGCAAAAGCAAGAATCACAAGGCTTCCGGTTCGTACTATCACAGGCTTCTGTCCAATCCGTTCCCGGAGGGTTACAGTTTCAGCCTTGTCCGCAGAAGGTTTTTTCCCGATAAGACCGTTCTTGCGGTCGATCAGAAGCTTCCATACATGTGAAAGGACAAAGGAGGCGAAACCTACAATTATCATGTTTTCCCATCGCCACTCTACTGTATCGGTTACAGTATTGACCTTAATAACCATAATAGGAAAGGTCAGGAACATAAACCATACAGCAAGTATTGCCGAACGCTTAATATCCGCAGGTGTCAGAAGTTTATAGCTGTTATCTTTAATAGTATCAGACATATAATCCCCCTAAACCTTTTTACTCGGAGCCTTGCCGAGAAGTCCGGAAGGTCTGAAGATGAGGATGACAATCAGGATGATAAAGGCGAAAACATCTTCATAGTCACTTGAAATATATCCGGTTCCGAAACTTTCAGTCAGACCAAGAACAAAACTTCCAAGCACTGCTCCGGGAATACTTCCGATTCCGCCGAGTACCGCAGCAACAAAGGCCTTGATACCGGCAATAAAGCCGATATAGAAGTTAATCTGTCCTACATGAGAACTGATCAGAACACCGCCGATAGCAGCGGTTGCAGAGCCGAGAAGGAAGGTAACCATGATAACGTTATTGATGTTGACACCTACAAGCTGAGCCATGACCTTATCCTGCGCAGTAGCACGCATAGCCTTACCGATTCTTGTATATTTAATGAGTAATGTAAAAAGAATCATTACTACAGTTGATGTCACGAGGATAATGAACTGTGTGGTATTCATGATATTTTCAATCGGTTTCAGGAATCCAAAATCCGGAATAAGGATTGGAAAGGGCTGAAAGTCTGAAGTCTGGGCAAGAAGCACATAGTTCTGAAGGAACATTGACATTCCGATGGCGCTTATAAGAGCAGAAAGACGCGGTGCGTTTCTGAGCGGTTTATAAGCTATCTTTTCCATTGTAATACCGTAGCCTGCTGAATAAACTATAGCAACAACCGCGGCAATTAGAAAAATGAGTACAGGAGGGAGTCCTGTAAACGCGAGAGCACCTGAAACAATAAGGGCAGTGAAAGCTCCTATCATGTAAATCTCGCCGTGGGCAAAGTTAATAAGCTGAATAATACCGTAGACCATTGTGTAGCCCAGGGCGATCAGTGCGTAAATACTTCCTCTTGTCAGCCCTCCAAGAAAAAGCTCAATAAAATAAGTATTCATTACAGAATTACTCCTCTAAGTATTTGAGGCTGGATTCATGTCGAGGGTATCAACGAATCCTCTGAAATCCGGATAGGACATTTTATAATTGCAAATAAAAGCGGGCCGGGTGGCCCGCCTGTGATTAACTATTTGAGTTCGACATAAGAGCCGTTCTGTACCTGGAATACAGAGAAACCAACGCCAATTGCATCACCCTTCTCGTCGAAGCTGATGCTTCCGAGAGTTGTGTCTACGTAATTGCTCTTAAGAGCTTTTGAAACTGCTTCATAGTCAGTTGAACCGGCTTTTTCAATTGCATTGAGGATTGCAGTAGTTGCAGCATATGCATTGAGGAAGAAAGCACCGGGATCTTCACCATACTGTGTTCTGTGAGCTTCTTCAGCAGCCATTGTAAGCGCATTTGTAGATGTATCCATAGGACCTGTTGCGTAAACGCCTTCTGCAAATTCACCTGCAACCTTGATAAAGGTATCGTCTTTTACACCGTCATCAGAGATGAAGATAGTATCCATACCTTTCTTTTTGATCTGGCTGATAAGCTTTGAAGCTTCAGGATGGTAACCGCCGAAGATGATTGCTTCTGCGCCTGAGTTCTTGATTTTATTGATTACAGCTGAGTAGTCAACAGCACCAACAGTGATACCTTCATAAAGAACGACTTCCATCTTTCCGTCTGATTCGATCATTGCTTTTGCGAACTCTGCAAGACCCTTACCGTAGTCACCCTTGTCATGTAGAACTGCAATTTTCTTGATTCCGAGAGTATCAGCAGCGAAATCAACCTCAAGTCTGGCCTGGGCATCATCCGGAGCAATAGTTCTGTAGAAGTTAGGATAATCGCCGCTCTGTGTAAGAGGCGGATTTGTAGCTGAAGGTGAGATACAGATGATGTTCTCATCTTTGTAGATTCCAAGAGCAGCTTTTGTAGCACCTGAACAGATATGTCCGATAACGGCAACTACGCCTTCGCCTACAAGTTTTGCAGCAGTATTTGTTGCAACTTCGGGTTTACACTGGTCGTCTTCAACAACAAGTTCAATCTGTCTGCCGAGCACGCCGCCCTTTGCATTCCATTCTGCAACTACGAGTTCTGCAGCCTTAACTGAAGGAATACCGTAAGAAGCAAGGTCACCTGAGTGAGCGCCTGCAACACCGATTTTAATAGGTGCGCTGCTTCCGGCTGAATCCTGCTGACCACCGGCAAAAACGGGAAGTCCAACTGCACTGATAAGTACAGCAACAAGAAGAAGTACGCTGATTTTCTTCATTATAAATGCCTCCATTTATTTAATTGAATACGTTAAACATATCCTTTATAACAAACAGCTATTTTATCAATAAATCTCAAATCGATCTACAATAATATCTGTTAGAAATTGCGGAATATGTTAAAATAGCAATATACAAACAACATTTAGCGGAGAAAATGATGATCGATTTACTCTATAAACGAAGAAGCGTCAGAAAGTTTACTAATACTGAAATTGAGCCTGAAAAAATTGAATTATTACAGCAGGCCCTTTTACTGGCTCCTACATCAAGGAATAAAAAGCCATGCAGATTTTTCTTTGTTCATGGACAGGATGATGTAAAAAAGCTGAAGGGATGCCGGCAGGCAGGAACTCTGGCGCTTGATACAGCAAGCCTTGCAGTGGTCATTACATCCGACATTTCAGTCGGTGATGTATGGATTGAAAACGCTGCAATAGCAGCAACAATCCTTCAGCTTGAGGCGGACAGTCTCGGCCTGGGCTCCTGCTGGATTCACGGAAGAGATCGGGTAGCTGAAGACGGCAAATCCACTGACCAGTGGCTGAAAGACCTTCTGGGAATCCCGGCGGATCTGATGATTGATTCGGTTATCGCTATAGGATACGAAGCCGAAAGACCGCGTGCATATACACCAGCCGACCTTGACTATTCAAAAGTGTTCACCGTAAAACCTGAATAATTAAAAAAAAAGCCGCGGATCTTCTTCAGATATGCGGCTTTTGCAATTAGCTAATATTAAAGTTCAAAAAAGGCTGTTAATCAAGATTCAGCGAGGCTATCCCCTCTTTCACAATCTCAAGCCCCTGCATTAATGTCTCGTCTTCAATTGTGAGCGGCGGCATTATTTTAAGCACACAGTCATCGGTTCCTGCAAGCTCAATAATAAGACCGCGCTCAAAACATGCCCGGCTTGCAAGCTTGGCTGTGCCTGAGGGATATTTATCAAAGTTAATACCCCAGATAAGACCGATTCCCCGATAATCCAGTTTCCGGCTGAGGGTTGGAACAGTCTCTTTCAGAAAAGCTTCAACCATCGCCCCTTTTCGCTCCGTCTCATCTTCAATGTTGTTTTCAAGGGCGAACTCCAGACCGGCCTTGCCTGCCACCATAGCAAGCTGAAAACCGCGGAAAGTTCCGTTATGCTCTCCAGGTGAGAAAACATCGAGTTCCGGCTTAAGCAGAGTAAGCGCGAACGGCATGCCTATGCCGCCGCCAATTGATTTGGCAAGAACAACAATATCAGGAACAATTCCTGCCCTTTCAAAAGAGAAGAACCGGCCGGTTCTGGCACATCCCATCTGAATTTCATCGAGAATAAGCAGGATATCGTGTCTGTCACAGAAATCCCTTGCAGCTTTGAGCCATTCCGAAGGAATAACATTCACCCCGCCCTCACCCTGAACGGCCTCAACGATTAGTGCTGCCGGCTTATCGACTCCGCTGTGATCGTTTGTCAGAAGGGTTTCCATATAATGGATTGTGTCGAAATTTTCAAACATACCGGGAGCCGGAATATGCGTAACATTTCCTAGAGGAACACCGGCGGCATCCCTTGCAGCCCTCTCGGTGCAGAGGCTGAGCGAACCGAGTGTCATTCCGTGAAACCCGCCCATAAGTGCGAATATATTTGTCCGTTTTTTAATCTTTCTGGCAAGCTTTAATGCTACCTCAACGGAATTGGTTCCGGTAGGACCGGGAAAGAGGATCTTATATTCCAGACCGCGGGGTTTTAGAATTTTCTCTTCAAGATATTCAATAAACTCGCCTTTAGCCGTAGAGAACATATCCAGACCATGAATAATTCCGTCTCTCTGCAGGTATTCTATAACCCGGTCCTTGATTGCGTCATTATTATGACCATAATTCAGACTTCCGGCACCTGAGAGGAAATCTATGTATTTCTTTCCCTGTTCATCGATCAGGAAAGCATTCTTTGCTGTGTTGAACACAGTCGGGAATTTGCGGCAATAAGATCTTACATTGCTTTCATACATTTCGTATGTATCAAGATTCATATTGAAGTACCCCCAATTCTGGTTTTTGTAGAAATCAATAGACAATACACAGTAATTTCAGCTGAGTAAAGATAAAAAATGTCGATTTATTAGAAATTTATCAAGAATTAATTAGAGCTATAACAGAGCCTCAAAAAAAAGAAGCAGGCCCGGCTTTCAGCTGAAACCGAACCTGCAAAGATAGAGAGGATATGTCAAACAGGCTGGAGGGGGCCTGCCGTAGCCGGTTATTCCCCGGACTTATAGAAGTCGATTTTACGGGTAATAAACATGAGAAAGCCCGTGATTGCAAAAACACCGACCGAACCGATGAGAAGCGACCAGTCTTCCGACTGAAGTGCAATAAAAAGAAACAGGTAAACAGCAGTCATTACCGGTGCCATATACCATGCCTTTTTATCGCCTTTCAGAACTGAAAAGGTGTACAGACACAGCATGATGGTAACCGAGGCTGCGGATACAAGGTAGGAGAGATTAAAGCTGATATGCTCGGACATCGAGAGCAATAAAAGATAGAATATTATATTCGCGATCCCGGCGAGTATGTACTGAATAACATGAATCCGGCGCTTAAAAAAATGCTCGAACAGAAACAGTGTGATGAAGGGTATCAGAATAAACAGTACAGCATATTTTGCCGCTCTTTCGTTCTGCTCATAGTGGTCATGGATATTTATCAGCCCCGTATTAATTCCGGCATCATACAGCTGATACTCATCAAAGCTTCTTCTGTCATCCCATTTCACCGGCAAGCCACTTGAAAGACTGCTGCAGTTCCAGACGGCAGTAAAGCCGGCGTCACTGATGTTATGTTCTGCAGGAAGAGAAAAGCCGCTGAAAGAAGGTGACGGCCAGTCAGCGGCTATACTGATTTCAGAGGATGAAGCCAGCGGCAGAATCCTTATATTTTCTGCTCCTGCAGCAAGAATACTGAAATGGAACCAGGAGTTTTCAAGTGACGCAGCATCCAAAGGAGCCTCCGAGTAGATTCCGCCGTTTCCGATAGAAAGCCCCCTGCTCCCGGGTTTTAAACTGAGTGTAGTTTCGTTCCAGTCTGCTTCGGAAACACCCCTGATTCCCTTCTGATTGAAGAACGGAATGATTATTTCAGCTTCTTCGGGGTACAGAACCTCATTTTCTACAGAATCAGCTTCTAACTCCGTTAAATTAAAACTGCCCTTCATTTCTATACTTCCTGTAAAAACCGGAGTGTAGAAAATGCCCCTGAATTTGTTTTCAGTATCAAGCACAACACTTACATCAAGAGTCTCAGGGCTGTACCACATCGAAAAGGACTCTTCATAATACTCCCTGCTTTTATGTCCGTTCTCATCAGTAATTACACGTTCAATTCTTCTGGTTCCCGGAATCTTAAGCACAGGGCCGGCAAAGCTTAATTCTCCGCCGGCAGCAGAGGATATTTCGCTTTTAACCTCATAAGCCCTGTAAAGGCGCTCGTTTATAAGCGATCTTACCATTGAAAGCGGTATAAGCATTATCAGTGTCAGGACAACCAGAACTGCAGCCTTGAATCCCTGAGTTCCGGTTATATGCGACAGTATTCTCTGCCTTTGTGTCATAGTATTGCTCCTTCATAATTTGATTCCAAGCTTATACCCGGCTGCAGGCGCTATCGCGGCAGAAAAAAGGCAGAATTAAGGCAGTTAACCAAGGAAGCAAAAGTCATGATTACAGTTCGATATAATTATGGTATTTTATTGAATATGCATAGGGTTGCCGTTGTTGACGATGAAAAGGGAATCAGAAATCTCATAACGCTGGCGCTCCGGGAGGAGGGCTTTGAAGTAAGCGAATATTCCAACGGAGAAACGGCCTGGGCCGATTTCAAGGAACAGAGGCCGGATGTCATCATACTTGATATAATGATGCCGCGGATTAACGGTCTTGAGCTCTGCCGCAGAATAAGAAGCATAGACAGTGCTGTTCCGGTAATTTTTCTATCATCACGGGATGATGAATACGACAGGGTTCTCGGCCTTGAAACCGGAGCGGATGACTACGTGTGCAAGCCGTTCAGCATGATGGAGCTTACGGCACGCATACGGGCGGCTGTAAGGCGGATCGGTGCAGCAGTTCCGGCGTGCAGTACATGGAACATTGAAACAGGACCGCTTCAGATGTGCTCATCAGAGCTGATATGCCGGTGGAAAGCACAGCAGGTGAAACTTTCGGTTACAGAGTTCAGAATACTTGAATCGTTAGCAGCAGCTCCCGGCACCGTTAAAACCAGGGAACAGCTGATGTCAGCAGCCTTCCCTGAGGATTTATACGTAAACGACAGGGCTGCCGACAGCCATATAAAGAGAATCAGGAAGAAGATCAAGGATTATGATTCTGACGCAGAGGTATTTGAAGCCGTTTACGGCTTTGGATACCGCTTGAGGATTGACGAATGAAGTTCGGGCTTCGAAAAATATCGGTAAAGCTGCTGGCTTTCAATATACTGCTTCTTTCTCTGCCTATGGCAAGCATACTTTATCTTGACACATACGAGAGCCAGCTGCTGAAGGCTCAGGAAAACTCAATGATTCAGCAGGGGCGGATGCTGAGCGCTGCGCTGAACGCCTCCGCGAATCTGCAGGCGGATGCCCGGCGGATAATTGGCGATCTCCGACAGAGGGTTGATTCAAGAATCAGAATAGTAGATGAACAGGGGATGCTTCTTGCAGATTCGGCACGTCAGGAGGACAATACTGAATCCATAGCTGACGAATGGACAATATCCAAAAGAGTATCAGCTGATTCTTTTGAAAACTACCCGGAAGAGATTACAGCCGCACAGGATACCCTGCTATACAGAATTGCAGTCTATCCGTTGAATGCACTTGAGAAGCTGATATTTCCTCCATCGCCTGACATGGGAAGCGGTGAATACTACAGCGGTAAAACAGTGCTGGACGGCGACGAAATCAAAGCGGCGCTCAGCGGCCGGTACGGGGCAGCAACCCGGCTTTCCACAGGCGGTCAGCGCTCAATCAACCTGTACTCGGCGCTCCCGGTATATTCCGATGAACAGCAGTTCAAGGTCTGCGGGGCGGTCCTTGTTTCACGGTCAACCTACCAGATCCTCAGCTACCTGTATGAACTTCGTCTTGATATAATCCGGATCTTCCTGCTTTTTCTGGCGATCTCGGTACTTCTCTCGATCATCCTTGCCCGCAGCATAACAATTCCGGTGGTGAAACTTAAAAACGAAGCCGGAACAATCCTTGACAGCTCCGGCAACTTCCGCAACCATTTCACCGGATTTAAACGGGGTGATGAGATAGGCGAGCTTTCACGCTCACTGACAAAACTCAGCGGAGATCTTGAAAACAAGATGGAGTTCATAGACAGATTTACTTCTGACATGCTGCACGAACTTAAAAACCCGCTCTCTGCAATCAAAGCCTCTGCCGAAATTGCCTCTAAAAAAGCTGCAAAGCTTTCCGAAGACCCGGACCTCTCGATCCTGCTGAACCAGATTCTTGATGAAGAGAAACGGATGGAGAGACAGCTTGGTGAACTTCGTGAAATCAGCAGCCTTGAAAATATGTTTGAAATCGAAAAAAAGGAAGATGTTAATCTTTCCGAAGTCCTTCCGGTCATCCTTTCCAGATACAGCCGGATAAAATTCACCGACCTGACAGGCAAAGAATGCGGCATCAGAATAAACATAGACCGCCTTGTTCAGGCCGTAACCAACCCTGTGGATAATGCTCTGTCTTTCAGTTCGGAAGGTTCTGAAGTGGAAGTGAGGCTGTTCGAAGATGAGGACGCATGCTGGATTGAAATATCAGATGCAGGGCCTGGAGTTCCGGCAGGCACAGAACAGGAAGTATTCAGACGGTTCTATTCCGATCGCAGTGATGAAGATCGGAAAAATCATTCCGGCCTGGGATTATCCATTGTGCAGGCAATCACCGATTATTACAACGGAAGCTGCAGCATAGAGAACCGGGAATCAGGAGGCTGCCGCTTTGTCCTGAGCCTTCCGAAGGCCTGAACAAAGCAGCAGAAGACTGCAGGGACAAGAGCCCCGGCAGCCGCACGACAGATTGATTAAAAGCCTCACTATGCTTTCTTCACTATATGATTTACAAAATATTCATGAACTCCGGAATTGCCGGCAAGCTCGGGATGAAAACAGGAAGCAAGAATACTGCCCTGCCGAAGAAGGACCGGACTGTCACGCCATGATGAAAGAACATCTACGCCGCCTCCAAACCTGACTACCCTCGGCGCCCTGATAAAAATACCGACAAAATAGCCGCCACGCATCGGGCCGGACTCCCACTTAAGCGGTGCTTCAAAGCTGTCGGCCTGGGTTCCGTATGCGTTTCGTTCAACATCGATATCCATCACATCAAGCGTCTTTACGGCTTTTCCGCCGGAAGCTGATTTAGACAGCATGATCATTCCGGCACAGGTACCGAAGACCGGAAATCCGGCATCAATCTTTTCTTTTAGCGGTTCAAACATGCAGTTACGTACAAGCAGATCGGCAATCACAGAGCTCTCACCGCCGGGAATAACAAGAGCATCCGCTGCAGCAAGCTCTTCTGCTGTACGGACCTCAGATATCTCGGTACCCATTTTTTCAAGAATGCCCAGGTGGGCGGAAAATCCGCCCTGCAGAGCAAGCACACCTATTGTCATTTCACCATCCTCTGACAGCTATGCGCTGTTCCGGAAGCAGTTCATCCATATTTATTCCGGTCATAGGCGCTCCGAGATTTCTCGATACGGAAACAAGTCTGTCCGCATCTTCATAGTGACTCACAGCCTCAACTATTGCCGATGCTCTTTTGGCAGGGTCGGCTGATTTAAAGATTCCTGAACCGACAAATACTGACTCCGCCCCCAGATACATCATCAAAGCGGCATCGGCTGGAGTAGCCACGCCGCCCGCGGAAAAGTTCGGCACTGGAAGACGCCCCGCCTCTGCCGTCAGAATAACCAGCTCTGCAGGAGCCCCAAGCTCCTTGGCCTTTGACACCAGGGTTTCCCGCGGCAGAGAGGCAAGCTGAGCGATATCCTCTTTCAGTGTACGCATGTGACGTACAGCCTCTACTATATCGCCGGTTCCGGCCTCACCCTTAGTCCTGATAAGGGCAGCCCCCTCAGAAATACGCCTCAGAGCTTCGCCGAGATTACGGCAGCCGCAGACGAAGGGCACTGTGAAATCATGTTTGTAGACATGGTAGCGGTCATCAGCAGGAGTAAGAACCTCCGATTCGTCGATAAAGTCAATCTTCATTGCTTCAAGCATCCGGGCTTCCATAACATGCCCGATTCTGCATTTAGCCATTACCGGAATTGAAACCGCTTCCTGAATCCGCTGAATCAAATCGGGATCACTCATTCTGGCAACCCCTCCCGAAGCGCGTATATCGGCCGGAACACGCTCCAGAGCCATAACCGCCGAAGCGCCTGCGTCTTCGGCAATTTTAGCATGTTCTTCGGTGACTACATCCATAATCACCCCGCCCTTAAGCATCTCGGCAAGGCCTACCTTAAGTTTCCATGTCGCATTCTGTTTTTCGTTCATCTAATCCTCCGATGAAGATCAGTTCAGATTATACAGATGAATCTGTTCGAGTCCGAGGAGGACAAGTTCGGGAACATTTTTGTCGAATAGGCCGAAGCCTGAATAGAGATCAGCATACATCCCGGTAGAGATAATCCTGCAGCCTTCGGAGGAAAAACACTCATCCTCCATACGGCCGGTAAGTTCCTTCAGCATTCCAAGAGTACCGTAATACAGTCCGCTCTGGATTCCGCCGGACACATCCCGGGCACAGACCTTATCAACAGGCTGTATTTCCACCACAGGCAGTCCTGCAGTCCGCGCCGACAGGGCTTCCATCGCAACGGATAGCCCGGGAATCAGGGTACCCCCGAGATATTCACCCGCCGAACTGACCGCGCAGAGACTTGTTGCAGTTCCGAAGTCAACGATAATCAGGTTTTCATCCGGATACAGTTTGGATGCCGCCACAGCATTTGCTATCAAATCAGCGCCAAGCTCACGGGGATTTGAATACCGCAGCTTAAGCCCGCTTTTAACGCCGGCCTTCAGACTCAGGGCTTCAATACCGAAATATTTCCGGATACAGCCGTTCATAACCGCATTAAGCTCGGGAACAACCGAGCAGAAGACTGCAGCGTCTACATCTTCACGGCTTTTTCCGTTGGCCGTCAGCCAGCTTAGAAAGAAGAGTCCAAGCTCATCCTCCGTTAAAGCCGCGGCTGTACTCTTTCTGAAATCGGCCAGAAGCTTTCCTTCCTTGAGAACTCCGCCGAAGATTACAGTGCTGCCTATATCAACTGCAAGAACCATCGCCCTTCCCTTTTTCATTATGCTTTATGTGTAAATTTAAAATTTGGTGATTACTGAATTTGTTCATTAGTACCTGTCCTCCCCAGATCAAGTCTGAACCAATTGATAAGATATGATTTAAATTCTGCACATCATGGCCGCTGAACCAGTCGACCTGATTATCTCAATTTAATTACTCCGGCCGGTATAGTCAAGAAGAGACGGTTGTTTATTGTAGGGATTGTTTTTCTGGTATATATTTGGAATCATATGAAAAAAATCTCAGCCGTATTACTAATATTAATACTTATAACTGCTTTTTCCCTTTCAGCATGTAATCCCGATCCCGGTGCAGGAACAGATACGACCGATACAGACACGGAACAGGATTATCCGGATACTGACACCGACAGCGATAGCACAGATTCAGATACCTCCGAACCTGACGACACCTCCGGAGCGTCAACATCAGGCTGAAGACTGGAGTTGGTGATTAGCTGAATCTGCAGTTTTTCATAATGCATAAATGTGATAAAGTCTTTCTGTAAAATGAAATTAAATTCAAGACTGTCAGAGGAAGAGAAGTTCATACTCAGTTTCTTTACAGACCGAAAATACCCGGCCGCCGTCTCCGGAATAAATACCGCCGGCCTTGACTGGAATTTTATTTTCAGACTTCTTCAAACTCATAAACTGCTTAGGAGTTTTGCATACCTGATATTGGATGAACAGAGAGATAAGCCCCATCCTCGGCCGGAAAGCAGACTGCCTGAAGGAACAGTCTCCACTCTGCAGCGGATTGATAAACTTGCCGCTCTGGAAAAAACGATATATTTTGAAAAACTTGAACTTATAAAATCACTTCTTGAAAAGGCCGGTATTGAACTCTGTCTCTTAAAAGGTTTCAGCCTTGGCAGCTCCGAGATCCCGAGGGATGTGAACGATCTGGACCTCCTGATAAAAGAGAATGACATAGCAGAAGTCCATCGGATTATGCTTAAAAACGGATTCACCTACAAAGGTGATGCGAGAAAACTTTATCTGAAAAGCGAAGACCTGGACGGAAACATAGACTCACTTAAGAGCTGGACTAACCAGTTCGAATACCTCTCGGAAAAAGACGATCTGCTGACTGAAATTCATACCCACCCCTTCGAAAGGAGCAGGGTCTACAGTTTCAACCTTGATAAACTATGGCTGCACAGCGACAAGCTTCTTGAACGATCTGTTTACTCTGAAGATTTAGGCTGCAGAATACTGACACCATCCGACAACCTCTGGCTTATCTGTATGCATAACGCTTTCAGGCGTTCGGTTGTAAAATATAAGTTTACACTCCGGTATACCCTTGATATGAAACATCTGTGTTCACAGCCCGGTTTTGACTGGGAAGACTTTCTTTCAACTGCAGAGATAACCGTCACTGCAGGCTTTTCACTCTTTTCACTTGAAATGCTTGAGTACTTCTTTCCAGGCACAGTACCGGAAAAAGTTATCATGACACTTAAAACCAGGCTTAGAAAAAGCGAACGTATTTTCAGACTAATCCAGCACGGCTGTCTTCACTCAATGACTGAATCAAAGCGGACATACACGGTTCTGTACAGCATACTCCTGCCCTTCGTATACGGTGGACAGTTAAAAAACAAACTGAAAAGCATCTTCATCATACACCGGATCTTCAAACCGCCGGTAAAACGCTTTTTCAGAGGCTCAATCTGATGGCGGAAGCTGTAAATCTTCTTTCAATGAAACCCGGCGAGCGCGCCTGGGTTCCGGTACTTTCCGGCAGCATGGCTCCCGGTTTTCTGCCCGGTGATGAGGTTGAGATTCTGATTCTTGACCGGACAGAAGCTGAATCAGAACTTAAACCCGGAATGATTGCAGTTTTTTATGAGAACGGAATTATTTACTTTCACCGTATACTTTTTATCAATATATTTTCAGGAAGGATATACCAGAAGGGCGACGGCAATACTGACGGTTCGTGGATTTCAGTAAGCCGGATTATCGGAAGGGTGACATCCGGCAGACGAAGCGGTCAGGACGGGATATCGGAATATGATGATAAGAAATGGACAGCAGGACAGGCCCGGCGCCGGTTTGTAAAAACACAAATCCTGACCGTAATGAGGGATTTCAAAGCTGTTTTAAAAAGGATAATAAAAGGTGTTTAAATTCAACCTTAAGGCAGGCGGAAAAACAGTCTGTCTTGATTTCAGAAATCGATGGCTCAGAGATAACATGCTTGAGTACTTTATGGGACAAAACAGCGATGCTGCTCCTGATGTCCGGCTGAAAATAAGGCTGATGGACCGCAGTACTGAAATTGATATTGTCCCCGATTCTCTGTTTCATTCAAAACGCCGGGATGGTGACGGATTCACTATCGAAGGCGGCATGATGTCGGGCAAGTACACTCCCGAAAGAAAAACTGCAGAACTTCTGATCCACCCTGTACTTGTTGAAACTTCCGCCTCAAGAGTGTTTGAGCAGATTATCTATCAGGCCTATGTGACTGCCTGCGGAGAATCGTACGGCTCAATGCCGCTTGTACATTCCAGCGGCGTTATAAAGGACAGCCGGGGCTATCTGTTTGTCGGAGCATCTGAGGCCGGCAAATCAACCGCAGCGGCCCTTTCTTCCGATTATAAAATTATAAATGACGAAATATGCATCGCCGACCTCAGCAACTCTGAACCCGAACTTGTTTCAACCCCCTTCAATGGATTATATAGAATCAAGGAGTCCGGCAGTGCCCCGCTTGCAGGTATTTTCATTCTGAAAAAAGCAGCTGAGCACGGCATTGTTCCGGTAAGCGGTGCGACCCCGATCAAGCTAATTGCATCCCAGCTGATTCCGCCGGTAGGTGTTGGTGATTTTATGCAGAGCGAGGATTACCTTAAGCAGATAGATATTGCCTCTGAATTATGCCGAAGGGTTCCGGTATACGAGCTGAGCTTCAGAAAGGATCCCGGATTCTGGAAAGTGATTGAACGGATTTCAGACTGAGCTGATAACAGGAGATTAAAAATGAACACTGAAAATATACTTCCCCGAAAAGTGAATATAGCCCCCAACCTGAGCGAAAGAGACCTGGGTGATGAAGTAGTAGTTGTAATTGCCGGCAGTGATGAAATTCACACATTCAGGGAAACAGGCATGGAGATATGGAAGATGCTGACTAAAGGTCTGGATACTGATGGAATCATTTCCGGGCTCATGAAAGATTACGGTATTGAAGAAGAAGTACTTGTAAACGATCTTAAGCTGTTTCTTGAAGACTGCAGATCCAAAAAACTAATCGACTACTAAACCAATGGGGCTCCACTCAATACGGCTGAGTTAAATACAGCCGTATTGAGCGCCATTAAATCGGGGACTGCCGCAGCATGCATCCGGCGGCTACTCCAGATAAAAAACTTCCTTAAGCGGAATACTTACCGGTGAATTGTCCGGATTTGTATCCATAATATCGGCCATATATTCCCACCATCGGTGAACAACAGGATTTGCACCAAGGTCCTGACTGCCGCCTTCACCGGAGGATTTCTGGACAGCAAAGAGCGTACTAGTCTCCTCATCCAGGAATATAGAATAATCAGAGACTCCCGCATCCTTGAGCAGCCCGACCAGTTCCGGCCAGATTGCATCATGCCGAGCCTTATACTCCTCCGCCATCCCCGGCTTCAGTTTCATTTTAAAGGCAAGCCTTTCAGTCAAATCAGTCCTCCTTCTGCTGTCGCAGAAGCTTCCTTCTGCTCTTAATTGCATCAAGAACTCCGGGAAGAAGTACAGCAATAATCAGCAGGAGACCGGTTGTAATTATCATCACCTTGGCCGAAAGATTCAGCAGCCCCATACCGAACTTCAGGTATCCGATAAAGAAGGTGGCCACTATAACACCGAAGATATTTCCCTTTCCTCCGGTAATTGCAACACCGCCCAGAACTACAAGGGCAATTGCCTCCAGCTCAAAACCGGTGGCGATATTTGGCCTTGTACTGCCTATTCTCGAAGTAAGAAGAACAGCAGAAATTCCTGCAAAAAGTCCGTTGAGTGTAAAATTGATAAAACGAATCCGGTTTACCTTTATGCCTGAAAACCTGGCGGCTGAACTTGAGTTTCCAATCGCGTACAGCTTTCTACCGTAGGTAGTCTTATGAAGAACATAACCCATTACTGCGGCGAGAATTATAAATAGAAGCAGCTCAAAGGGGACCAGACTGTCGCCTACATAGCCCTGTCCGAAGTATGCGAAGGATTCGGGGTATACAGTGTAAGCTTTGTCTTCCAGTATTGCCTGCGAGATCCCCCTGAAAAGCGAGGATGTTGCAAGGGTTACCGCAATCGCCGGCATTCCGAATCTTGTGATGAAAAAGCCGTTGAAGGCTCCGGAAAGAGCACCTACAAGAAGACCGATAACAGTTATTGTTCCGGCACTCATCCCTGCGTCGGCTCCGAAGCCCATTGCAAAAGAACACAGGGCTATGATGGCTGCAACCGAAATATCAATATCACCTGACATAATTACAAAGATCATCGGAAGCGCCAGAATTGCTTTTTCCATAAAAGTGAATGTGGCATTCATCAGGTTGAAATAATCAAGAAAATATGGGGTTATACTGCTGAAGAGGATAACTTCAGCTATAAACATTATAACCAGTATAAATTCCCACTGTACTATAAGATTGCCGAGACGGCTTTTAAGGCTGTTTTCGTTAATTAATCTTGAGCCGTCTACAAGGCTGTTTCTGTCACTCATCAGCTTGCTCTCCTTTTCAATGCTGCCTTATCCTGCTTCTGGTCCATTAAAGTATTGATAAGCATTGCAGCAAGAACAACAACACCCTGTATCAACATCTGAAAGAAAGGCGACAGGTTAACTACCGGAAGCGCATTGTTGATAATTCCCAGGAAAAGAGCACCGAGAACAACTCCGGGAATGGCGCCGGCGCCTCCGGCAATATTTACACCGCCGAGAACACAGGCGGCTACAGTCTGAAGCTCAAAACCGCTTGCAGTTTCATTCACAGCCGCGGCATATCTTGACGTCCACATTACCCCGGCAAGCCCGCAGAGAAGGCCGCTGATGGAGAAAATGATCATGTTCACCTTTTTCACGCTTACACCGACAAACTTTGCAGCGGTCTTGTTTCCGCCGATTGCATATATTTCGCGGCCTGAGCGTGAGTATCTGCTGAAGTAATATGTAATGGCGACTACAATAATTGCGGACCATATCAGGTTGGTAATACCCAGAAAGCTTCCGTGAGGAAGAGCCATGTAGTTTTCAGACATCTCATGGGCTGTAACCCACTGGCCGCGGCTGAGAACAAAAGTGAATCCGCGGTATATACTCATTGTGCCCAGGGTTGCAATAATTGGCGGAACCTTGCCGAAGGTAACTACTGCTCCGTTGATTGCGCCGAGTCCCAGTCCTATTACTGTTCCGAAAAGCAGTACGACAAAAACCGGGACGGCCGGGTAATACTGGTTGAGCATGGAAGCTGCCATACCTGCAAAGGCAATTATTGACCCTACTGAAAGATCGATACCGCCTGTAAGTATTACAAAAAACTGACCTATGGCAACCATGATCAGGATCGAGGTATCATTGATAATCCTGTTTATATTCTCGCCCTTGATAAATCCTGGGGCCCTGGCTGTTACGATAATAGTGAGCAGCACAATCAGAACGATCAGAGTGGCTTCACGCCTGGCTGCCAGCTGTTTAATCTTTGTCATTTCTCTCCTCCGGCTTCAATATGACCGGTAGCGGCCTTGATTATGTTGTCGGAATCAGCTTCATCACGTTTAAACTCGGCGGTCATTTCACCCTCATGCATGACGATAATCCTGTCCGACATACCGAGGACCTCCGGAAGTTCCGATGAAACCATGATTACCGCCAGTCCCTCAGCTGCCAGCTCGGACACAAATTTATGCACGGCAGCTTTCGTGGCCACATCAATACCCTTTGTAGGTTCATCGAGGATAAGAATCTGCGGTTTTGTTGCAAGCCATTTGGCAAGAACAACCTTCTGCTGGTTTCCTCCGGAGAGAGTATCAGCATCCACATTCCATCCGGCTGCCTTTATTTCCATCATGCTGCCGTATTCCTGTGTTATCTGCTTTTCTGTCGAAGATTTGAGGTAGCCGAGAGTGCTTATCATATCTATCTGGGGAAGTGTTATATTCTTGCCTATGCTCATCTCAAGGATAACACCCTGAGTCTGACGGTCTTCCGGTACATAGGCTATTTTTTTCTTCATTGCGTCACCGGCTGAACCGGGATTGAATTTCTGACCGAACAGGGTAATTTCTCCGCCTGTCTTTTTATCGATACCGAAAATGGCCCGCATTACTTCGGTCCGGCCTGCGCCGACAAGACCGAAAAAGCCGAGGATTTCTCCCTTCCTGAGGCTGAACGAAATATCTTTGAAAACACCCTCATTTGAGAGCCCGTCAACCTTGAGAACCTCTTCACCGGGTTCAACATCCTTCTTCGGAAACATCTGATCAAGGCTTCGACCGACCATCATCTTTACAATATCATCTACTGTGTGCTCCGAAACCTTACCTTCACCGATATAGCGCCCGTCCCGCAGAACAGTAAAATAATCACAGACATCAAAAATCTCTTCAAACTTGTGGGAAATAAAAATTATTGCCTTCCCGTCGGCCTTAAGCTGCCTGACAATCTTGTAAAGGTCTTCAACTTCTCTGAGGGTCAGTGCTGAAGTTGGTTCATCCATGATAACGACTTCAGCATCGATTGACAGCGCCTTTGCTATTTCAACCATATGCCTCTGAGCAGTTCCCAGATTCTTTACGAGTGTGTCAGGATTTATATTAAGCTCCATCCGATCCAGAAGGGCCTTGGTATTCTTCTTCATTGCGGACCAGTTTATCTTTCCGATGCCCCTGCCCCGTAAATGATGCCCCATATAGATGTTTTCTGTAACGGAAAGTTCTGAAAACATTGAGGCTTCCTGATGAATGGCGGTAATGCCTGCTTCCTGAGCTTCAATTGCATTTTTAAAAGCAGCGGGTTCGCCTTTGTAGATAATATCTCCGGATGTCGGAGAATAGACTCCTGTCAGAATCTTTACAAGGGTGGATTTGCCTGCACCGTTCTCTCCGATAAGTGCATGAACCTCTCCGGGACGTATATTAAGATTAACACCGTCCAGCGCTTTGATTCCGGGAAAATATTTTGTGATGTTTCTGAGTTCTAAAATAGATTCACCCAACTGAAACTCCTTAGAAAAAGAAGCAGACCCTTTTAAGGTCTGCTTCATTAAATTATTGATTGTGTTTAGAACATTGCCGCATATGTGGCTATGTTGTCCTTGTTGAATACGAAGGGTTCGCCCATAACTGTAACACCGTTTTCACCGATTGTTATGTCACCCATTCTTCCGGCCTTAACTACATCACCGGGGTTACCCTCAATCTTGCCGGTAGCAAGAGCTTCAAGAATATAGGTTGATGTATAACCGAGATCTACCGGATTCCAGAGAGCCATCTGACCGCAGGTTCCGTTTTCTACGTAGTGCTGCATTTCTGAAGGAAGACCAAGACCGGTAAGCTGAACCTTGCCCTGCTTTCCTTCATCTTCAATAGCCTTTGCTGATGCAAGAACACCAACGGTTGTCGGAGAAATTATACCTGCAAGGTTGGGATATTTCTGCATGAGGCCTACAGCTTCTCTGTAGCTCTTATCTGCAGCATCATCACCGTACACTACTTCAACAATTTTCATGTCTTTGTATTCCGGTTTTTTGACTTCTTCGTACATCCATTCAATCCATGCATTCTGGTTTGTAGCCTGTGAGGTAGCTGAAACTATACCTATGTCACCCTTGTAATCACAGAGTTCAGCAATAAGTTTAACCTGCTGTCTTCCGATGAGTTCTGTAACTGAAGGTACGAGGTCTGCAATTCTTCCGCCGGGATTGATACCGGAGTCAAAAGAAATAACCTTGATTCCTGCTTTCATTGCTTTTTTTGCAACAGGAATGAGCGCATCAGCATCATTAGCTGAGATAGCTATACCGTCAACCTTCTGAGCAATCAGGGTTTCAATAATATCAATCTGGCCTTCAGCAGTAGCTGAACTTGGTCCCATATAAATTGATTCAACATTTCCGAGTTCTGCTGCGGCTTCCTTTCCGCCGTCTGCACATGCTTCGAAGAATCCGTTTCCAAGACTCTTAACAAGCAGAACAAGCTTAAGCTGTTCGCCGCCGGCAGCTGCTTCTTTCTGTCCGCCTGCGAAGGCAAGACCGCTCACCAGAGCAAAAACTGTCAAAAGTACAAGCAGTTTTTTCATAATACTCTCCTTTAACCTCTATAAGTATTTATTAATAATTTTAAACCTGATGATCGTGTATGTGTTAGGACGGTAATCTACGAAAAGGGATCTAAATCTACGATCCTGCAATAAAATCAGACGGAGATTTCCCGTATTTTTCCTTAAACAGCCGCGCGAAATGCCTGCTTGACTGATATCCCAGACCGGTTGCGACTTCTTTTACAGTAACTCCCGGTTCGCTGAGCTTTCTGGAAGCCTCTTCCAGACGGATGTCGGTTATAAACCTGGTAAACGGCATGGCCTTGTGTTTTTTAAATATCGAGCTTAAATAGTTGGGTGTCACATTCAAAAGATCTGCAATTTGAGCTACACCGACAGCTTCCATATACTTCTCACGTACAAGAACCTCAGCCTGCCTGACCAGGCGGACCGATCTGTCGCTTATTTCGGCAGTATCCGCCGGAGCAGCCGATACGGAAGGTTTTGACTCTCCGGCATAAATAAGTTCACCGAGAGAATAGATTCTCTGTCCGCTGAGCAGCACCTCTACTGAGGAGTAATCATCAATCTTTTCGATGTCGGCAATCAGGCCTGCAAGTGATTCGTTTTCCGGAATTAAAACCATGGAATGGAAAAATGCGTCCGTATCCTCCAGCTTTCCGGCAATTGTTTTTACAAGCCTTTCAGGATCAGCACCGCTTGTTATAAGAGCCGGACTGCCATCCTGGAGCACAACTACAGCAATGAGGTGCCTGTGATCAATTTTATAAATATCGCTTCTAAGTTCTGAAAATTTCATGTTGAATATTTCCGCCGAAGGCTGCTGATCGGAAGCGGACAGGCAGAAAACCATTCCGGAAAATCTACCGGTGCCGTTAAAGTAGGTATCGAATTCTTCAGAAAGTGTATTATTAAGGACGGCGGAAACCTTCTGTTCAAAAAGCTGCAGCCGTGTTGCCTTAATCTGCTCTATCCTCTCCCCGGCTCTGATCATAACAGCTTTCAATTCCGATGCAGCCGCGGGTTTAAGCAGATAATCCATAACCCCCAGGTTTATGGCTTTTCTTGCATACTGAAACTCTGAATATCCGCTGAGTATTATCCAGAGGATATCCTTCTTTTGCGCACTGATGGTCTCGATGGCTTCAAGTCCCGAGATCCCGGGCATCCTGATATCGACGAAGCAAAGATCGGGGTTTATTTCATCTACAAGGCGAATCAGCTCCCGCCCGTTTACAGCCTCATGAATTTCATATCCGGGTTCAATTTCAAGAAGCTGATTTCTGATATCAAGCCTTACAAGCTCTTCATCATCAGCTATGAGTATTTTCATATCTTCAGCTCCACTGAAGTTCCCGCCCCCGGACTGCTTTGAATTCTGAATGTGCCTTCAGGAAAAACAACATTGAGCCGCTGCCTTACATTGCTTATACCGATATTCGCTCCGGTTTCAAGATTTTCCACCATAAAGCCTGTACCGTTATCACTGATAGTAATATCAGCCCGCATTTCACCGCGGCGACGGACGGCTTTTGCATATATGAAAAGCTTACCTCCCTCTTCAAGCGGTTCAATGCCATGGATTACCGCGTTCTCAACAACAGGCTGAAGAAGAAGCCTGGGAAGCTGAAGATGCCTGATTTCATCATCTATATCAATCTCAAAATCAAGACGCTCGCCGAAGCGTATCTTCTGAAGAAGCAGATACTGTCTTATAAAATCAATCTCCTCCTCAAGAGATGTCCAGCTGTTGCCCGACTGTATGTAGCGAAGCATCCCTTTAAGAGCTTCAATGGTACGGCGGATGGCCTCACGATCACCCCGGCTGTTCAGCCCGAGAATCCCGCTCATGACATTGTAGATAAAATGCGGCTGAACCTGTGAGCTTAAGGCCTGGTACTGAGCCTCGCGTCTTTCAAGCAGCTCGTTGTATGTAAGAAAATTTTCAATAGACAGGGAGGCATATTCGGCAAATGTCATAAGCCTTGTGATACCAAGATCGGAAAACGGGTCATCCTCGGAATTCTTAACAGAAACCAGCAGCCCGAAAGTCCGCCCCTGAACAACAAGCGGTACCGCAAGAAATGAGGTTACCAGTTCCATATCAAGAACAGACCTGTCATCGAAAACCTGTGCGGCTGCAGACCTGTACAGAAAATGACTGTTGGGTCTTATAATTCTCCGGTTTATTATTCCAAGCATCTTCTCCAGATCTTTTTCATTCTGCTCTGCCCCCTTGCTTAGATCAAGGCTTGCTGCTCCGTCATGGTCAAAACGGTAAATTACAACTGCATCTGCAGTTGTGTCCTGAATAACAGCCTGGGCTACAATATCAAGAAGATTTGTAAGATCGGAGCCGTCGGTAATAAAGGCTCCTATATCTCTGGTCAGATTAAGAATACTGTCTACATTTTCTTTGAGATCCGTGACAAGATTGGTAAAAGTGGTTGCAAACGCCCCGAACTCATCTTTGGAACTGATATCTATACGAACTGAAAAGTTTCCGTGGGAAACCTGCCGGAACGACTGCTCTACCTTCAGCAGCTTTCGACTCAGATCTCTTGCAATATATAGTGTCAGAAATACGGAAACACAGAGGATCAGCACAGCCGAGACAATAAAAAAAGTAGTAAGCCCCCGCCTTAGACGGGCCCCCTCCTCTTCAAGGGTTTTAATGAAGTAATTCATAAAACTCTCAAAGCTGTTGGTAAAATAATATGAGGTTTCCTGAAATTCCCTGAAAAATGAATTGAGTGAATCATTCTTCTGCATTTCATTGTAAAGATTGTCTGAGGTCCGGTATTTTTCACGGAGAATGAAAAGAGTGCTTTCCATCTTATCAAGCATCTCCATTGCCTTGTCATTCATCATGAGAGCGGTAAAATACTGATCGCGTATTACCTCATCATCCGATTTAACCAGATCAGAAAGCCCCATGAAATCCGAGAAGGTTTTTTTATACTTGAGAACAGCTTCCTGCCATTGCTTCAGTGTCACAGCGGAACGCGGAGAATAAGTCAGTGATCGGACCTGTCCATAGACCTTCGGAGTAAAGAGATCGAAAACAATATCTTTCATAAGACTCTTTACTTCCCGGGACTCCTTCTGAAGCTCTACACCAAGGTTTATCGAATCCTGTATCTGCATATTCCGGTTCCAGCTGTATACTGAAAGAATAGCAAAGGAAACAATACCTGCGACATAGAGTACCATCAGGATACTGAGCTTATATCGGATTTTCATTAATTTCGATCATACTGTGTTATATTCGGCTCTGCAACAATAATTTATATGAGTATGAGCTGCTGCGGAAACTGAAAATATTTCCGCAGCTGCTTTTGAACGGCCTGTTATTTCTGAACCGAGGCCCGGTAGCTTTCAACTTCCCAGTCACGTATGAAAATTATCTGTTCTTCGGTCATGGGCTTAGGCCCTCCGAAGGATTCCGAATAGACGGCAATTGCAGCAGAATCAAGAACAAGAGATCGAGCAGACTCGGCTTTTTTTTCAGTTACATCGAAAGCAAAAAGCCCCTCTCCGGCAACAAGCGCCCCCCCTGGTTTACGGTTCCATCGCTCCATATATTTTTTATATACAGAGCCGAAGTCGGTAACCTTATCAAGCCTAAGCGGGCCTGGACCGGAATAAACGATTTGATCCGGATTGAAAGGAAGCCTGAGAGGATCAAAAGCTGTTTCTGATTCGGCAAAAGCAAGAATATCGCGGTTAACCGCTGTTTTTATAAAAAGCTCCCCGCCGAGCGCGGCTTCGGCCTCCGATTTAAAAGCACCGACAAGAGCCGCATCCGCTATCTCTGCAGTGTCGGAAAGACTTACAGGTGTCCGTTTCAGTCTCGCCTTCAGCTCAGCTGTAACCTCACTGTGGATGCTGTCTATCTGTTCTTTTGATTCACCGGATATAAAAAGGCCGTGATTCTGCAGGACTAGTATTGCTGGATAGGCTTTTCCTGCCGAGACAGCCGCCTCAATCCTGTCACGGATTTCCTTTGCAAGAATATACCCCGGGTTAACGGAAGGAACCCATACCGCCCTGTCTCCGAATATTTCAGCAGTCATTGCTTCACCGGCCTTCCCGCAGGTCAGCCCGTTTATAAGACCGGGATGGGTGTGTACGACATATTTGCCCTTAATAAGCGAATGAAGCAGAGCCTCAACACTCGGCCGTGCAGTTTCACCTTCAAGCCTTGCGGCCATCATATCGGCAAGAACCTCAGCCTCCCTCGCTTTTACCTCATCCGGATAGTTTTTGTTCCAGATGGCATTCAGGGAATCCATGCTCATTTTTACAAAACCTTCCTCCCCTATAGTTGCCAGGGGATAGCCTGAAGCCTTCACATAGAGGGTGCCATCATGCTTGAGCGAGGTATTTCCTCCTCCTGCAAGAACATAATCAGGATTGCTTCCGTAACTTCTTGAAAGATCAATTATTGTCTGCAGCTCATTAAACATTATGCCCTTCCTTTTAGAATGGAAGATTCATATTCACTGACAGCAGTAAAGATTTCAGCTTCGGTCGGAACCCCCTCGGAGGCACAGTAATAATCCCAGACAGCTCCTACCGGCATTGTTTTCAGCCTTTCTAGAAGGGCAATTCTTCCGTAGTAATTCCCTTCGGCTTCATACTTTATAAGAGTTTCAGTAGGTTCAAGCATTGCGGCAAGCAGGCCCTTGAGGGTGGCTCTTGCTCCAGTTGTCCATGCTCCAATCCTGTTGAGGGTAGCATCGAAGAAATCAAGGCCGATGTGAACCCTGTCTATCATCTTTGATCGGACAAGTTCCTCTGTGAGGTATCTTATGTCATCATTGAAAATAACCACATGGTCACTGTCCCATCTCATCGGCCGGCTTACATGAAGCAGAAGCTCATCTGAAAAAAGCAGAGCTGATGATATTTTATCCGCGATAAGTTCAGTCGGATGAAAGTGACCTAAATCAAAACAGGGCATTTTATTATTCTGAAGGGCATAGCCCATATAAAATTCATGAGAACCGACAACGAAGGCCTCGCTTCCGATACCGAAAAGTTTGGTCTCAACCGCATCTTTCATATATTCGGAAGGAAGGTCTTCACTGAAAACCTCATCAAGTGCATCCTTAAGAATTCTGCGGTAACCAATTCTGTCAACAGGGATATCTTTGTGGCCGTCGGGAATCCAGAGGTTTTCAATACAGGGAGAACCCTGATTCCTGCCGAATTCAGCAGATATAGTCCTTACTCGTTTTGCATGTTCGATCCAGAACTTTCTGATATCAGGATCTTTGCTTGACAGGGTAAATCCCGCATCTGCCTTTGGATGAGAAAAAAAGCTTCCGTTAAAATCCATCGGAATCTTGTTATCTGAGGACCATTTCATCCAGCCTTCGAAATGGGAAGGTTCAATTTCATCGCGGTCTACTACTTTGCCGCCGAACTCTCCGTAGATTGCATGAAGATTGAGCCGGTGATTTCCGGGAATCATTGAATAGACCTTATCAAGATCTTTGCGCAGCTCTTCAACGCTTCCCGCCTTTCCGGGATAATTTCCGGTAACCTGAATTCCGCCGCCTGACAGCGAAGAATCGGGAGTTTCGAATCCGCCTACATCATCACCCTGCCAGCAGTGTATGGACAGAGGAACCTTCTTAAGATTCTCCATTGCTTTCTGTGTATCAACTCCAAGCTCGGCATACTGCTCTTTTGCCAGCTCATAAGATTTAGCTAAGTTCTCTTTCATAAAACACTCCTTAGTTAATTTTCATAAAATCCTGCCCTGATGGCAAGTGAAAACATGAAGTTGCATTGTGAAGCTTTCAAAGCTCTTCCCGGCAACTTCAAGACATACACAGCACATTACGGTGCGGTGTTTATTCAGTGTAAAACGGGTGTGGAAAATCCGCCTTGACTAAACAGTCTATTTTTAGCACAATTCCGTCATATGCCGGAATCTATTAAAAGCCACCTTAAACACAGCGATGTTTTCCCCAACCCGGATCTTCATCTTACCGTGCTAAACCGCGCTCCGCAGATACCCTTTCCCAGTCATACACATGATTTTTCAGAGCTGGTTATTGTATATAATGGAAAGGGGGTGCATTTTACCGAGGATGAGGAATACACAGTAAAACGCGGTGATGTTTTTGTGCTGCATGGAGACAGAGCACACGGCTACCGTGAAATTGATGATCTTAAACTCGTAAACATCCTGTTTGACCGTGAGAACCTCTATCTGCCCGGTATGGATCTTTTCGACATTAAAGGCTACCACGCTCTTTTCACCTGGGAACCGAGGCTGCGAAGTGAGCTGAAGTTTAAAAGCCGTTTGAGACTCAAACGAAAGGATCTAGCTGAAGCACTTGATTATATAAAACTGATCGAAACAGAACTTGAATTGAAACACCCCGGATACCGTTTCATGAGCATCTCGCTATTCATGCAGCTTGCCGCATACCTGAGCAGACATTATGAATCAAGTGATGTCCCTGAGATGAAGGAACTGTCCAGAATAAGCAGTATTCTCAATTATCTTGAGCAGAATTCCAGCCGTTTTGTAAATATTGCTGAAATACTTGGAATTGCCGGAATGTCTGAAAGCAGCCTTCTTCGGCTGTTCAAGAAAAATACCGGATTAAGTCCTATTGAATACCACAGCAGGATGCGCATTCAGCAGGTTCGCAGGCTGCTGAAAACTACCGATATGAGCATTACTGAGATAGCCTATGAAACAGGCTACACAGACAGCAACTACCTCAGCCGCCAATTTAAAAAGATAACAGGGCTCTCTCCTACCGAATATCGTAATTAAAATTCAGAAAAAAATTTGACAGCATATTTTGATGATGTTAATATGTTCACATTCAGGAACAGTGTTTATAATAGGGAACACTGTACAGGAGGTGTTTATTATGAAAAAACTGACAGCAATCCTTTTAACTGCTGTGGTCATTCTAGGAGCTGCCTTTGCAGAAGGACAGAAGGAATCAGCCCCGGAAACAGGTGCAGCTGAACCTGCACAGAGCTTTGTGTTTAAATACGCACATACCCAGTCTCCGACCCATCCAAGAAGTAAATCAATGGACTTCTTTAAGGAGCAGCTGGAAAAAGCGAGCAACGGAAGAATATCCGTTGAACTTTATTTTAACGGAGTGCTGGGCACCGAGGCGGAAGTCCTTGATATGGTCAAGATTGGAAATATCCAGGGATCAAGAGGCGGACTATTTGAAAGAGTTAATAAAAAATATCTTATCTACACACTGCCGTTCATGTTCAATACGACCGACCAGGTACAGGATATAATGTTCGGAGCAATAGGAGCAGGGATAAACCAGGGAGCTCTTGAAAACGGTATATATGTTCCGGCATGCGGAGTAGCTGGCGGATTCAGAAACATTACAAATAATGTACGCCCGATAACCAGTGTTGCAGATCTGAAGGGTATCAAAATGAGAACCCCGCCGATTGATATGACAATTAAAACTTTCAAAGCCATCGGGGCTAACCCCCAGCAGGTAGCATATACAGAAACATACATGGCTCTTAAAACAGGTGTAGTAGACGGCCAGGAAAATCCCTTCTCTAATACTGTAGATATGAAATTCTATGAAGCACAGAAATACCTTTCAGTCGTCAACTGGCAGATTCATCCGGATCCTTTCTATGTTAATCCGGACTGGTACCGGAGTCTTCCGGATGATCTTAAAGCTGTATTTGATTCAGTTGCGGAATCAACAATGAAGTATTCCAATGAAGTATGGCTGGGATCAGAAAAGGATTATTTTTATACCTTAAAGGACAACCTTGATGTAAACGAGCTTTCATCTTCTGCTCATGCAGAATTCGTCAATGCAGTTAAACCGGTATGGCAGGGATATGTAGATGACGGATATTTCACATGGGATGAGATAAACAGCATTCTTAATGCAGCAAAATAGATATCAGCCGGCAGGCCTGGTCCTGCCGGACTATCCCTTCAGGAGACTTTTTCAAGATGATGAAATTTGAAACTATACTGAACAGGATTTTTTCCGCCGTATTAACTGTACTCTTTTCGATAATAGTGATTCTGACAATTCTTCTGGTAATTCTCAGATATGTATTCAACACAGGAATTACAGGCGGAAATGAAATGCTTGAATTCCTGTTTCTTTATACAACAGCGATAGGGGCTGCAGTATCAATAGGCACACATGAACATATACGAATCGGAGTGTTTACCGACAACCTTCCAGTACCGGCAAAAGCTGCTGTTGAAATTATTGGAATTGTTCTGATTGCTGTTCTGAATATTGTCTTTATTAAATACAGCCTTCCATGGATTTCCAAGGTAGGTACATCTGAATCTCCTGTGCTTAGAATCCCCATGAAATACATCCAGATGAGCGTACCCCTGAGCTGCGGAATGTCAATACTCTATTGCTTTTTCAACATATTTAAGATCAGAATCAGAGGAGCGCAAAGGTAATGGCATTACTGTTAATCAGTCTTACAATTTTATTGATTCTAGGAATCCCAATCGCATACTCGCTTGGAATCTCCGGCTTTCTATATTTCACCATTCTCCAGCCCGAACTGATATCAATATTGCCCCAGCGGCTGTTTGCCGGAATGCAGTCATATTCAATGATAGCTCTGCCGCTGTTCTGTCTTATGGGCTCCCTTATGAACTCCAGCGGAATTACCGGAAGGCTTATCGAGTTCTGCCAGCTCTTTGTAGGAAGACTTCGCGGCGGTTTGGGTCTTGTCAACGTTTTTGCAAGCATGATTTTCGGCGGGATATCCGGTTCGTCAGTATCAGACACGGCTTCAGTTGGAGCCATACTAATCCCCGAAATGAATAAAAAGGGCTATTCGCTGGAATACGCAAGCGGCATAACGGTCGCATCTTCGACAATGGGTATGATTATTCCGCCGAGTGTACCGATGGTTGTCTATGCAATGGCAGCCGAGGAATCAGTTGGAAGACTATTTCTGGGGAGCGCAATACCCGGAATAATGATCGGGCTGATAATGCTTGCCGTAACACTGCTTATAAGCTACATAAAACAGCATCCGCGAGAAGAAGTAAAACCGGGAGCTGCTGAAACTGCAATAACCATTCAGCGTTCGGTGCTGGCTCTCATAATGCCGCTTTTTGTTATCGGCTCAGTGGTTCTGGGAATAGCCACTGCTACTGAATCGGCAGGTATTGGAGTACTGTATGCATTGATAATCGGGATGTTTGTTTTCAAAAGCCTTAAACTCAGGGACCTGCCTCCGCTGATCAGAGATGCCGCTTTTACAAGTGCCAGAGTTATGATTATTATAGCACTATCAAAACTGTATATCTGGATTCTTGCCATCGAGAGAGTTCCTGAAACCCTCGGTATGTTTGTATCAGGCCTTGATATTCCGCCCTTTGTTGTTCTTCTGATAATTGATGTAATCATCCTGCTGGCAGGAACTTTTCTTGATGTTACCCCGGCCATACTTCTTCTTACCCCCGTTTTTCTGCCTATTGCTTCAATTCTGGGCATTAATGCTGTACAGTTCGGTGTAATACTTATATCAGGTCTTGCGGTGGGTCTTGTTACCCCCCCGGTCGGAATGTGCCTGAATGTGGCATCTTCACTTTCCGGACTTGAAATAGGAACAATCTTCAAATCGGCACTGCCATTTCTCACTGCAAATCTGACAACCCTGGTTGTCATCACTTTTATACCGCAGCTTACCTTATGGCTGCCGTCAATACTAATGTAATCCAAGGAGTTCTAAATGGATATTCGTTATCCGGTACATCCGGACCATGCTAAAAAAATGGAAACAACTGAACTGAGGGATGAATTTCTTATCAGCAGCCTGTTCGTCGAAAACAGTATAAGTCTTATTTACAGCCATTTCGATCGAATCATAACTTCAGGCATCATGCCTGCAGGAAAACCCCTGAAACTTGAGGCCGGAACCGAACTTGCCAGCGATTTCTTCTTTGAAAGAAGAGAGGGCGGCATTATAAATGTCGGAGGTAAAGGCAGCCTTAATATAGACGGTAAAAGCTATATTATGGAGAAAAGCGACGGTTTCTATATTGGTATGGGGACCAGGGAGATTTCATTCACCAGTGAAAATCAGAAGGAGCCGGCTAAATTCTACATGCTCTCAGGTCCGGCCCATGCAGCCTACCCTTCAAAATGGATTCCGCTTTCAGAAACAAAACAGGTAAAACTCGGGTCCCTGGAGGAATCAAACAAGAGGACTATTCATCAGTATCTGCATCCTGCGGTCTTAGAGACCTGCCAGCTCTGCATGGGTATGACTATACTTGAACCGAACTGTATATGGAACACAATGCCTGTACATACACATGAACGACGAATGGAAGTGTATTTTTATTTTGACATGGAGAAGGATACTGTCGTATTTCATCTGATGGGAACGCCTGATGAAACAAGGCACATTGTTGTACGAAACGAAGAAGCAGTAATTTCCCCAAGCTGGTCTATACACTCAGGGGCAGGAACAAAAAACTACACTTTCATTTGGGGAATGGTAGGTGAAAACCAGACATTTACTGATATGGACGGTGTTCCGATGGAGGAACTGAAATGATTCTTGATCAGTTTTCGCTCAAGGGGAAAACCGCTATCGTAACTGGCAGCTCAACCGGCCTCGGTCAGGCAATCTGCTGCGGGCTTGCGGAAGCTGGTGCAAATATTGCTGGAATCGGCAAAACCAGGCCCGAGGAAACCTCCGGGAAAATTAAAAAGTCAGGCGGACAATTTGAATGGATTGAAGCTGATCTGATCAGCACGGAACCGGTTGACAGGATAATCAGTGAAACCCTTGAAGCCTTCGGTTCTATTGATATCCTTGTTAATAATGCAGGGATAATCAGACGGGAGGATGCAGTAGAATTCAGTGAAAAAGACTGGGATGATGTAATGAATATCAACCTTAAATCTTTATTCTTCCTGTCACAGGCGGCGGGGAAGCAGATGATAAAACAAAACCGCGGAGGGAAAATAATAAATATTGCTTCAATGCTTTCTTTCCAGGGCGGCATAAGGGTAGCATCCTACACCTCCAGCAAAAGCGGAGTTCTCGGATTAACCCGCCTGCTTGCTAATGAATGGGCTGCGCATAATATTAATGTGAATGCAATTGCTCCGGGTTATATGATCACAAACAATACCGAAGCACTGCGTTCCGATAAAAAAAGGTATAATGAAATCCTTGCAAGGATACCTGCCGGACGCTGGGGAAACCCATCCGACCTGGCAGGAACAGCGGTCTTTCTGTCGTCGGCAGCATCCGACTATATAAACGGTTTTACAATAGCAGTAGACGGAGGCTGGCTTTCCCGTTAGGGGATAGCCGGCGCCCTGCCCTATGCAGAATTATCATTATTCTGTATTATCAACAGGCAGGTAAGCATGGCAGCAAGTTATAATGTTCCGGTACTGGAAAAAACTTTTAATGTAATAAAATATATCTCCGAGCATGATGAAGGGCTTACACTCAGCGATCTGGTAAAAAAAAGCGGTATAGCGAAGACAACAGTCTATAAAATTTTATTCACACTTGAAAAAGAGCTGATTATAGAAAAACGGGGTGACAGATATTTTCTAGGCAGCATGCTCATTCATTACGGGCTTCAGACACTGTCGAGAAGAGATTTGAAGGCTGTAGTGAATCCATACCTTATTAAATTAATGGAAAAAACAGGTGAAACCGCACATCTGGCAGTACCGGTCGGCATGCAGTCAATGATACTGGATGTGGTACTGACCACTCATCCTATTCGTTTCTCTTCACCGGTCGGAAGCCTCTTTCCGCTCTACTGCACATCCCATGGGAAGATATTTCTTGCAATGGAAAGCAATTTCACTCTTGATGAATACCTGACCGGCAACAGCATGCCTGCCAGAACAGAACACACAATAGTGACACCTCAGCAGATGAGAAAGGAAACAGAAAAAATCCGCGAACAGGGATTTTCCCTTGATGAACTTGAATTTGCAGATGATATCAGATGCTGTGCAGCACCGATTTTCAATAGTGAAGGAAATTGCATCGGTGCAGTCGGGATAACCTCGACAGTTATTACATTTACCGCTGAAAGAATCCCCGAGATATCACAGGAAGTGAAATCCGCAGCTGAAGAGATATCACTTAATATGGGATATAGAAAATAATCAGAATCACAGCCTAATAATTTCTCAATGTATATTTTACTTAACGTTAGTATACTGGTATAATTCCACTCACGGAGGCGCATAAAATGGACAATGAACATCTTGAAAAACTTAAGGAAGAGCAGCTCCAGCTGCAGGAAGAGATAGCAGAATTCAACAAGGAAAAAGAAAGAATAAAAACCCTCATCGGAGGCATCGGGGGACAGACATATTCAAAAAGAGACAATATTATAAACATTGCCTTTCTCTTTCTGATTCTCACTTTTTTCATACTTGAAGTTACAACACACTGGCTTCCAAGTAATATCTCAATCGAAGTATCAATCCTGCTTGTATCAATCAAAATTGTATGGATGATACATTCACAGCACAAATATAATCACTTTATCTTCTGGATGCTTAATTCAATTGAATACAGAATTAATGAGACAACAAAAAAACTCAGAGAGATTGACAAGAAAGTAAGCTGATAGAAAAGCTCAGAGGATCACCGAAAACGGCTGATAGTACTAAATCAGCCGTTTTTTTTAGCTTTACCGGGAATCTGTATAAACATTATTGCTGCAAGAACAACGGCAATACCCAGATAAACCCAGAGATTGGCTCTTTCACCCAGAAGTATAATGGAGAGAACCACTCCGAATACCGGAACAAGAAACTTGAATCCGATAGCCTTTGTGATACCGATTACATGCAGAGCCTTGTTGAAAATAATATTGGATAATCCCGTTGCAATAACCCCTATATAAAGCATCTGCAGCCATGAGACAGGACTTACATCTGCAAGGCTTCGAAAATCAGCGCCGCCCGCAATTGCGGCAAAAAGCAGTACTATTGCACCCGAAACTGAAGTTATCAGACTTGGAATAGTTGATCCGTAGATATTTATATATTTTTTCAGGTAGACATAATGCAGACTGATAAAAAAAGCTCCAGCAAGACACATAAGGTTACCTATCAGATAATCATCGGCAAATGAAAGCGAGGTAAAGTCTCCCCTTGTCACAACCATTATAATTCCGAAGCATCCGAGAATCAGACCAAGCAGAGGCCGGGTCTTTATTTTATCTTTAAGAAGCACTGCCGCCAGAAACACAGTGAAAACAGGCTGGGAATTGATAAGAATCGAACTGCTCGTTGCATTCGTGTAGCTGAGCCCGAAGCTTAAAAGCAGTGAGAAGAAACCTACGCCGTAGAGGCCCAGAACTGCCATAACTGCAGCATCCCTGAAAACAAGCATCTTCCGGCCCTCTGATTTTTTTAAACAGAAAGGCAGGGTTGTCAGTGAGGCAATAAAAAACCGAAGAAAGGCAGCCAGAAAAGGAGCCATGCCCGAATTTAGTACACTTTTAAGTGAGGGATGAATACCTCCCCAGGACAATGCACAGAGAGTAATAACAACTGACCATCCTATCATTTTTTTGTTTGACAGTTTCACTTCCACAAAGACTCCACGGTAATAAAAAGGGCAGAACAATAAGCTTGTCTGCCCCGGTTATCATGATTATAAAACAATTATTAAATATTTTGCGAGATATTTTTAATACTTTCTGGCTTTCTTAAGCTCTTCCTTCATATTCCTGTTCAGGTTGACGATCTCGGGATTCTTAGCAACTTCAGCACTGCCGACCCTCCAGAAAGCCTCATAACCGTGAGTCATGGTTTTGGGAAGAACCTTGATGTCGATTAGAGTTGATACAGTCTGCTTCTTCGCATCTTCCAATGCGGCAACAAGTTCGTCCTCTGTTTTGGCAGTATAGGTTTTACAGCCGTAGGCTGCCGCGCTCATTGCATAATCGATATTGATAAAAGGTCCGTCAAGTTTACCGGTTTCAGGATTTCTATGCCTGGTTTCAGTACCGAAGCTGCCCTGACCGTGCTCCATCTGAAGATTATTGATACAGCCGAAGGAGGCATTATCCAGAAGAATTACATTTATCTTCCGGCCTTCCTGAACGGCGGTAACCAGTTCGGAATGAAGCATCATGTAGGAACCGTCTCCGACCAGTGCATATACTTCCTGTTCAGGACAGGCCAGCTTAACACCAAGTGCAGCATTTATTTCATAACCCATACATGAAAAACCGTATTCCATATGGTATGTTTCAGGCCTTTTAGCCCGCCAGACCCTCTGGAGATCTCCAGGGAGTGACCCTGCAGCACCTACAACAATTGAATCATCGGCAAGGTTGGCATCAAGCAATCCTAAAACCTTGGTCTGAGTGAGTGCAGCACCGAACTGACTGTAGAATTCAGGAAGAATCTCATCACGCTGACCATCAACCTCGGGAACAAAGCCTTCACCTGTAAAATCAATTTCATAGAGCCTCTGCAGTTCAGCTGCCCATTTGGCCCGGGCGTCTGCAATCTCGTTCTTCCAGCTGCTCTTATAACCATCAGCCTTAAGTGCATCAGTCAGCTTTGATAATGCTGCACCCGCATCGGCAGTTACCCTGACAGCGTCCATCTTGTAGCTGTCAAAAGGCGCTACGTTTATATTAACAAACTTGACATCTTCATTCTGATAGAGCCATTTAGATGCTGTTGTGAAGTCGGTATATCTTGTACCCACTCCGATTACAAGATCGGCTTCCGGAGCAATAAGATTTGCAGCGAGGTTGCCGGTTGTTCCGACACCGCCGAGATTCAGTTCATGATCCCATACAATTGCGGACTTGCCTGCCTGGGTTTCACCGAAGGGAATATTGAATTCCTCGGCAAATTTCCTGAATTCTTCGGCAGCCTCAGAGTAGCGTACACCCCCTCCGCAAATCAGCATCGGCTTTTTGGCAGCCTTAACCGCCTTAACCGCATCGGCTATCATAGCATCAGTCGGCGGTCTTCTTTCTATTCTATGTACACGCTTATCAAAAAATGATTCAGGGTAATCATATGCCTCTCCCTCAACATCCTGCGGAAGCGCAACAGTTACTGCGCCGGTGTCAGCAGGATCGGTAAGCACTCTCACCGCATTTATCATAGCGGTCATAAGCTGTTCAGGACGGTTTACCCTGTCCCAGTACTGGCTTACAGCCTTGAATGAATCGTTTACGGTTACCGTATAGTCGCTGAATCTCTCAACCTGCTGCAGAACAGGATCCGGCTGTCTTGTAGCATAGGTATCGCCCGGCAGAAAAAGTACAGGAATTCTGTTTGCCGTGGCATTGGCGGCTGCTGTAACCATATTGGCTGCTCCGGGTCCGACAGATGAGGTACAGACATAGATCTGCTTCCTGAGCATCTGCTTGGCAAATCCCATGGCGGCATGTCCCATACCCTGCTCATTCTTTCCCTGGTGAACGATGAGTTCGCCGGCATCCTCTTCCAGCGCCTGTCCAAGACCGACTACGTTTCCGTGACCGAAAATTGTAAAAACCCCTCTGAACATCTTATTCTGCTTTCCATCGAACTCAATCCACTGGTTATCGAGGAAACGGACAAGTGCCTGGGCTACTGTTAATCTTACTGTTTTCATTTTCTCTCCCGTTCTCCTATTCAGCTTCCGAATACTTAAGTTCAGGCCAGATTTTGGCATCCTTTTCCTTAAGCCATTCATGGTCCTTTCTGAAGAACCTTGTTGTGGGAAGCCATTTATCGCCGGGAAGGTGGGCAATCATCCAGATGTAGTACATTGCGTAACCGGCTGAAGCAACCTGGGAATGTGTCTTGTCAGGAAAAATCAGACTTGAATCTCCGTCCTTGACCACATAGGCATCCTCTTCAAGAAGTGAAACACCGAAGCCCTGCTTCGGGAAAAAGCGGTAATGATAAATTTCAGGATGCGGATGATCATGGGGAGGAAAGCTCGACCACTTTCCCGGATGATTTATAACCTCGCCCATTACCATATTTGAAGCCGGCTCAATTTCACCGTCAAATACAGTCCGTACAGTCCTGGTTGAAGCCTCGTTAAGAGTACCGGCACCGAAAATATCGCACCTGATATCTTCCTGAGCGTAAAACCTGGCATTAAAACTGTTTGAATTATCGCAGGCTTCAACTGCAATCTCACAGTCTGCCGCAGCGGTAATTTTAACAGCAACACCTGCCGGAACATGAAGAACTACCGGATTTTCATCAAAGCATGAAATCCGTTTACCGGAGGCGGTTTTACCTTCCCATTCAAAGGAAAGTTCACCCTTAATAAGCAGCCAGGCTCTTTCCTTATTCTGAGAATCTTCATGAACCTCACCGCTCTCAAGCATCAGTATTCCGAAATCAAGCAGCATTTCAGGATGTTTCCCATGCTGCTCGGTTATTGAATTATAGCCTTTCGTAAAAGGTTTTTCTTTTCTTGCAATCATATAAACTCCCTTATTGGAAAACTAGTAGTTAACTTTTACAGGCTTGCCGGTATCAAGGGATTCACGTGCAGCCTTTGCTATCTGAACAGGACGCAGGGCATCAAGAGCCCCAACCGGTGTTTCGGTTCCGTTCTTTACTGAATCAATAAACATTCTTACTTCACGTGAGAATGACTCCATGTATCTTTCAAGAAAGAAGTACAGTGGTTTTTCAGCAGTTACACCTGCTTCGTTGCTCATAACCATAGTGCTTGGAGCATCATTTGAGGTTTCAACAGCACCCTTGCTTCCGAAAACCTCTGCTCTCTGATCATATCCATAGGCAGCCTTTCTTGAGTTGTCGATTACTGCAATTGCTCCGTTCTGAAGTTTCATCGAAATCACTGCGGTATCAATATCGCCTGCCTTTCCAATTTCAGGATCTACCAGAACTGCACCCTGAACATAAATCTCATCAACTTCGCTGCCGCTTAAGTACCTGACCATATCAAAATCATGAATAGTCATATCCATGAATATACCGCCGGAAACAGCAATGTATCTGGGGTCAGGCGGCGCCGGGTCTCTTGAGGTTATTCTCACAATATGAGGTTCACCCACGGAACCTGCTTCAACTGCATCCCTTACAGCCTTGAAGTTGTGATCGAAGCGTCTGTTAAAACCAATCTGGAACTTAACGCCTGCGGCTTCAACAATTTTCAGGGTTTCCTTGATTCGTTCGATATCAAGATCAAGAGGCTTTTCACAGAAGATATGCTTACCGCATTCTGCCGCCTTTCTGGTAAATTCCGCATGTGTATCTGTTGAAGAACAGATCAGTACAGCATCGATTTCACTGTCATTAAAGATATCTGCAGCATTCTTTGTAACATTGGGTATGCCTTTTTCCCTGAACCATTTTTCAGTTTCTTCGTTTATATACGGATCGGCAACAGTTTTAATCTCAGCTGCTGCAATGGCCGATGTAATACTCTCGGCATGAACCTTTGCTATACGGCCTGCGCCGATAATTCCAAGTTTAATTTTATTATTCATTTCTCTTCCCTTACACGAGCTTAAAGCCCTGCGTGTTCCTGAATATATTTTCTTGCTTTCAAAGCATATTCAAATGGATTGGCTTTTGCAGGATCCTGTTCAGCCTCAACAACCATCCAGCCCTCGTATCCGGCTTCATCAAGCAGACTGAAAATTGAATCAAAATCTATGCTTCCATCACCCGGAACTGTAAAAACACCCTTCCGTACTGCATCAAGAAAGGATGAATCTGCGGCAGTTACTTCTTTATATACATCAGTTCTGATGTCTTTAAGATGTACATGCCCGACCCTGCTTATAAACTTCTTCAGGGCGGCAACCGGATCCTGACCTGCATAGGCAAAATGTCCTGAATCAAAAAGCAGATAGACAAGATTCGGGTCGGTATCGTTAAGAAAACGTTCAGTTTCTTCTATAGTCTGTACACCTGTACCCATGTGATGATGAAAGGCTAGCCTGAGTCCTTCATCTTTTGCTATTTTTCCGAGCTTGTTCATTCCCTCAGTGAGCTTTTTGAACTCTTCAGTGTCAAATACAGCCTTTCCTGAAAATACAGGAACAGCCTGGCCCTGACTCGATCTGGTCTGCTCTGAAGGACCGATAACATCAGCTCCAAGAGCCTTCAGAAATGAAAGCTGCGCCCGGAAAGCCTTCTCAACTTCGGCATAGGGCTGTGAACAGAGAAATGAACTGAACCACTGATTGCAGATCTTTATTCCCCTGATATCAAGATAGGGTTTCAGCTCAGCAGCATCGGAGGGATACTTATTACCGACCTCAGAACCGGTAAATCCGGCGAGAGCCATTTCACTTACACACTGCTGAAAAGAGTTTTCACTTCCCAGATCGGGAAGATCATCATTAGTCCAGCCTATAGGGGCCATACCCAGCTTAATTTTGTTTTTATCCATAACTTACCTTCTCTAAATAAAGAATTTAAAAGTTTCAGGTGGAATCTCTTTCTATAAGAACAGGCTGAATACTCATCAATTTCTTCAGAAACTCCTGCTTCTCTTTTTTCTTTTCCATCTGATGAAAAAGCCGCTGACACGCAAACATGGCAAGTTCTTCCTTGGGCTGATGCACTGAAGTCAGCATAGGAACACTGTAGCGGCTGAACTCACTGTCGTCGTATCCGACTACCGCAACATCTTCAGGAACCCGGATACCCGCTTCAAGCAGCGCTTTTATGGTTCCAAGTGCCATGAGATCATTAAGAGCGAAAACTGCATCGTACTTTCTGACCTCATCAATCATCGACCTAGTTGTCTCATAAGCAGCATTGAATACCGACTTTGTTTCAAACCTTGCGACTTCAAACCCGGCTTCCTTAACTACCTTTGTGAAGCCTTTTTCACGAAGCTGAAACTCCAGGTGAACATCCTCAACAGCAAGAATCATAAACCGGCTCCGGCCCTTTCCTATAAGATGTTCAGCCACCAGTTTGCCGCCTGCATAGTGATCCGTATAGATAACATCCTGATTTTTGATGTTATCAGCAGGCGGATAATGAGTGCAGACAAAGGGAACAGATCTTGCTTCAAGAAAGTCCAGGGTTTCCTGTTCAATATTCTCAACCAGCATTATCAGTCCGTCTATTTTCCGCCGCGTTACCAGCCTCATAATATTGTTTTTGCCTGTAAAATGGTTCTTCTGATAAGTAACTATCAAATCCACATCAGCCTTTTCAAGGCTTGTCCGCAGGCTGTTCATAAGCATCCCGTGGTATACGTTAACTGAAATCTCGGTAAACTGTTCCGGAAGAATAATTCCGACAGTTCCAACAGTCGAAGTAATCAGCCCCCGCGCTGAAGAATTGAACTCAAAGCCCATTTTATCCGCAATATCGCAGACCTTCTTCTTGGTCTCCGGCGAAACAACGGAACTGTCGTTCAGACATCGGGAAACAGTGGAAAAACTTACTCCTGCAATTTCAGCTATATCTTTGATCGTAACCTGGGATCGCTTCACTTAAAACCTCAACATTTCGCCCTTCTCAAAAGCCTCTTTGCATTTGTATGCTATCTCTGAAACTCTCGTTCCGTCATAAACGGTAACTCCGGGTTTTTTATTTTTTATTATGCAGTCTACAAATTCCTGGATTTCATTGACGTAACTCGATTCAAACCTCTCCAGAAAGTTTTCACTGCATTCTCTTCTTACACCATATGGGTCCAGTATTTCAACAAGGTTTTTCTGGGGGACCGATGCGATTCGGAGAGTACCCTTCGTACCGATTATTTCGGTTTCTACATTATAACCGTGGGGTGCAGTTCTTCCTGCGAACAGGAAGGCCATAGCGCCTTTTTTGAACTTCATCAAAGCCGAAACATTATCACCATCCTGATACTGTGCAAATTCCGGATGAGCGTAACAGCCTCCTATTGCATAGACAGTTTCAGGCTCATCATCGAGGAACCACCTGGCAAGGTCTATATCATGTACAGCCATATCAAGAAACTGACCTCCGCTGTGCGGGGCGAATGCTATTGCTCCATCGATAAACTTCTCAGGGTCCTGACTGTAGGATCTGAACAGAACCGGAGTACCGATTTCTCCAGCAGCAACCTTGTCATGTGCATATTTGTATGATTCATCAAAACGCCGCATAAAGCCCAGCATGAAAACCTTGTCGGAATATTTTTCTACAGCCTTCTCGGCTTTCAGGCATTCATCAACAGTAACTCCGAGCGGTTTCTCAGAGAACACATGTTTTCCTGCAGCAAGCGCGGCTTCAATCTGCCCGGTATGCATTGCTGAGGGAGAAACAAGAACAACAGCATCAATTTCATCCGATTTAATCATGTCATCAAATGCTGTGAACCTGTTTTTAACACCCAGTCTGTCAGCTGTTTCATTGAGTTTCTTTTCATCAAGATCACAGAGCGCTGTAAGCTGCGCTCCCTGAATCCTGTTTGTAATATTCTCAGCATGGGCAAGACCGAGCCTTCCCAGGCCTACAGACCCAATTCTTACTGTATTCATTGCGATCCTGATTATTTCTTTTTAGCGTTTTTACGCATATCGATAATAACTGCAACTACAATTATTGCACCCTCAGTAACCTGCTGCCAGTAGGCATCAACACCAAGAAGAGTAAGACCGTTTCTCATAACAGCCAGAACCAGAGCACCTACAAAGGCTCCCCATATTGTTCCGATACCGCCTGAATGGCTGGTTCCGCCGATTGTTGTTGCGGCGATTGCTGTAAGCTCATAACCGGTTGCAGCACCGGGATGAACAGACCCTACACGTCCGGCAAAAACTACAGCTGCAAGACCTGCCAGAAGACCGCTGTATGCATATATTCCGATGAGGTTCTTGCTGACATTAACACCGGAAATCTCGGCTGCTGTAATATTACCGCCTATGGCATATGTATTCTTTCCGAATCTCGTGTAGTTCAGCAGGATTGAACTGATGATTATCATTATCACATAGATAATTACCGGAATCGGGAGGAAGCCGAACAGCTTTCCGCCAAGGGCAGTCATTCCGGGAATGAGTGTACTTACAGGTTTACCGTCTGAGTAGATAAGAGCAAAACCTCTGGCAACAGTCATCATACCGAGCGTGGCAATAAATGCCGGGATCCTGGTCTTCGCTATGAGCGCACCGCTTATACCGCCGCAGAGAGCGCCTATTGCAAGTGCGGCCAGAATAGGAACAAAAACCGGAAGTTCCGGAAGGTTGGGAAAGTATTTGGTAGTTGCAGTAGCAGCCTGAGCCAGACTTGCGGCTACAACACCTGAAAAAGCAAGAACTGAACCTACTGAAAGGTCAATTCCCTTTGCAATAATTACAAATGTAAGTCCCAGGGCCATAATTCCAAAGATTGCGCTCTGGGTAAGAACATTAAAAATATTATGCGGACTCAGGAATGCCGGAGAGGCTATACTCAACCCGATAATCATTAAAATAAGTACGAATACAATTCCGTATTTTTGAAGCGTCTGCTTTAAAGCAGCATTATTAAAACTCGATTTAACATCGCTCATTTTTTTCCTCCTTATGCCGTCTTGTTGCCGGAATGAGTATTGGTCGCGTATGACATCAATACTTCCTGTGTAAGTGATTCATCGTTATCAACAATTCCTGTTACCCGGCCCTCATGCATTACTACTATTCTGTCGCTCATCCCCATGACTTCCGGCAGCTCTGAGGAAACCATTATTATTGATTTACCCTCACCTGCAAGTTTGGTTATCAGCTTGTGTATTTCAGCCTTGGTACCTACATCAATTCCCCTTGTAGGCTCGTCCAGAAAGAGAATTTCCGGATTAGTCATGAGCCAGCGAGCTACCAGTACTTTCTGCTGGTTTCCTCCGCTGAGGTTTTCAATCCGCTGCATCAGACTTGGTGTTTTAACCTGTATTTTTGTTACATACTCGTCACAGGTGTCCTTGAGCTTTTTAGTTTTCAGCAGACCGGCCCGGTTAAGAAATTTGGGAATGGTGGCTATTGCCATATTCAGTCTTACTGTAAGCATTGGAAAGATACCCGAAAGACGCCTGTCTTCAGTCAGAAGCGCTAATTTTAGCTTTATGGCATCCCTTGGAGAATCAATCTTGACCGGTTTACCGTCAATCAGGATTTCACCTGACTGTCTTGTTCTGATTCCGAAAATGGTTTCAATTACCTCTGTCCGTCCGGCGCCTACCAGCCCGGCAAAACCAAGGATCTCTCCCTTTCTAACGGTGAATGAAACATCACTGAAAGATGTCGGATGTGTAAGGTTTTTTACTTCCATCTTCACATCACCGATCTCGCAGGGAATTTTCGGAAACATTTCATCGACATTACGTCCGACCATCATATTTATCATCCGATCTACAGACAGCTCAGTGGTTTTTTCGGAACCGATATAATCACCGTCCCTGTATACTGTTACCTGATCCGTTATCTCGTAAATTTCATCAAGCTTGTGTGAAATATATATGATGCTCTTACCCTGAGCCTTTAACTTTCTCATGATCTCAAAAAGATGATTTACTTCCTTATCTGTAAGCGCCGATGTGGGCTCATCCATAATGATAAGTTTAGAATCATAGGAAACAGCCTTGGCTATTTCAATCATCTGCATTTTCGCTACAGTCAGATTAACCATCAGTGTCCGGGGGTCTTCTTTAAGATCAATCTGCTTAAGGACATCTTTGGTCATCTCATACATTTTATTGTGATCAACCAGCCCGAACTTATTAAGAGGCTCTCTGCCAAGCCATATGTTCTCCATGATAGTCCTGTGAAGTACAGGGCTTAATTCCTGGTGAATCATGGAGATACCCATGCGTAGTGCCTGAGCCGTGTTATAATTTTCCCGGATTTTTCCGTCAAAAAGGATCTCTCCGGAAGTCTGACTGTGAATACCGGCTAAACATTTTACGAGGGTTGATTTTCCAGCCCCGTTTTCTCCCATGAGGGCATGAATCTCACCTTTTCTAACGATCAGCTCTACACCTTTCAGGGCCTGTACACCCGGAAAAGTTTTTACAATATTCGACATTTTCAGAAGAATCTTATCTTCGTCCATCTAAAACTCCATTTCAGTTTAAAAAAAGGGAAAAGACTGCTCTTTTCCCTTTTTGTCTAACAGTTCTTTCTACTGAAAATCAGCAAGATTTTCTTTTGTAATAAGAACGAACGGTATCCATGTGATCTTGTCCGGTGTAGAACCTTTAAGTGCTTCATGGATAACCATGGCACTTCCTCTACCCTGACCAACAGCATCCTGAAGAACTGTTGCTGCAAGATCACCGCTTCCTACTGCGACCTTTGCATCAGGTATAGCATCAACACCCATTACAAAAACATCCTGTCTTCCTGCAGCCTTAAGAGCTTCCACAGCACCGAGAGCCATTTCATCATTGTTGGCAAGGATACCGTTAAGACCTGAGCCGTATGCAGTCAGCCAGTTCTCTGTAAGTACCATTCCCTGGTCTCTCTGCCAGTTTCCGGTTTCTTTTGCAAGAATTTTAATGTTGGGATATTTTTCACTGATAACCTGTTCGTTACCTTCGGTTCTCTTAAGAGCGCCTTCGTTGTCAAGTTTACCCATAAGGATAGCAACTCCGCCCTTTCCGCCGAGAAGTTCACCCATTGCATTCATCTGCTGCTGACCTGCAATGATTTCCTGTGAGCCTACATAGTAAACATTTGCGGGTGGGTCATCCTGGCCGTAGGGGTTTCTGTTTACGAAGCAGAGAGGTATTCCAGCTTCATTTGCTGCAGTTACGATTGGTCCCATTGCACTGGTATCTACCGGTACTACTATGAGAGCATCTACACCCTGCGCGATAAAAATGTTAACAAGGTCCTGCTGCTTGATAACATCTTCCTGTGCATCCTGAAGAGTAATTGTGATGTCTGCGTTTTCATTGAAATAAGCTTCCGCAGCATCCATAACATAGGTCTGGAATGTGTCGTTAAAATTGTTACAAACATAACCTACTTCAAAACCGCTCTTTGCATCCTGCTGACCACCGGCAAAAACTGTTCCTGCAATCGCCAGTAATACAACAAGTACTAACAAACCTTTCTTCATTAAATAATCCTCCTTAATGAATTGTTTTAGCTTTCTTTGCAAACGTTGTCATTTACTGATATTATCATTCTAGATTGTTTCTTTGTCAACAGAAAAGTTTATCTAAATAAAATTCGCTTATTTCTTTTACCTATAAATATTTATGACATTTTTAACCAAAATGCACATATTTTTATTATGTAAAACATTCGTCCAGTTTTTCAATATAAAGTGATTTTTTTATCGTTATCATACAAACGTTTGCAGTAATTTTTTATCTATTTGAACAGATTCGATGAATATTCTCATATTGTAATAAAATCACAATTTCATATTGTCTGACAATTGACAAATCAAAAATAAAGTTCTAAACTATCTAAATAGATACCAAACAAATCCAGAAGGAGACATTTATGGGATACAAAAGTCCGCTTCACGAGACTGTTGAAACAACAGCAACCGATGTATGGAATGATTCATGTTCTATCGAAGAGCTTAAATATTCAATCGAAAACGGTGCAACAGGAGCTACAACAAACCCCGTTATTGTTGGAAATGTGCTGAAAAAGGAGATGCATCTTTGGAAAGACAGGATCAAAGAGCTTGTTAAGGAAATGCCTGAAGCTACTGAGATCGATATCGCATGGAAACTTAACGAAGAAATGGCTGTTAAAGGCGCAGAACTTCTTATGCCTGTCTTCAAGAAATATGACGGCATGAAAGGACGCATCAGCATACAGACCAATGCACAGTACTATCGTGACTGGAAAAAAATGGCTGATCAGGCCATCGGCTTCAACACACTTGCTGAAAACATGATGGTAAAAATGCCTGTAACCGCAGCCGGAGTGAAAGCCATTGAAGAAGCAACATATGCCGGTGTTAATATCAATGCAACAGTAAGTTTTTCATGTCCGCAGGCTGTGGCAGTTGCAGAAGCCGTTGAAAGAGGACTTAAGAGACGGGAAGCCGAAGGCAAGGATGTATCTAAAATGACTCCTGTCTGCACCATAATGGTAGGCCGGATTGACGACTGGCTGAAAGTAATTGCAGCAAAAGAAAACATTGCGGTTACTCCCGGTGTCCTTGACTGGGCAGGTGTTGCCGTTTTCAAGAATGCCTACAAGTATTACAACGAGAAGGGATTCCGAACAAGACTTCTTGCTGCAGCATACAGAAACCACCTTCAGTGGAGTGAATTCATCGGCGGTGACGTAGTTCTTACTATTCCATACAAATGGCAGGTACAGTTCAACCAGTCAGATGTTGAGGTTAAACCAAGAATGGATGACCCTGTTGATCCTGCAATTATTGATGAGCTTAAAAAGAAATTTCCTGATTTTATCAAAGCATATGAACCGGATGGTCTTACACATGAAGAATTTGAAACCTTCGGAGCAACAGCCCGGACACTGCGTGGCTTTCTCGCAGGCTATGCTGATCTCCTGGCAGTAATCAGAGACTTTATGGTTCCAAATCCGGATCTATGATATCGGCCTAATAATAAACCTTCCGCTCCCGGGCAACCCCCGGGAGTCTTTTTTTATCCCGGTGTTTTTCAGTTCAGAGCAGAGGCGCAAAGATTCTGAAGACAGAGTTTCGAAGTTTACTCAGAAATGAGAGCCGCTCACAGTCTTCGAGCGTAACCTTCCGGCTGCCCGACAGGTCTTCCATAAACACATTCCTAAGCTGTTCAGCTTTAGCAGAGTCATAAAACATAGCATTTATTTCGTAATGCAGCTGAAAACTCCGGATATCCATATTACAGGTACCTACTGTCGCAATCTTGGAGTCCACTGCAATGAATTTACTGTGATAAAATCCCTTCTGATACTGGTAAATCTCAGCCCCGGCTGCTATCAGCCGTTCATAATAAGTCTGGGCGACCCAGAATGGAATCCATTTGTCCGGCGGGGCTCCGCACATGATTATCTTTATCCTGACTCCCGAAAGAGCTGCAGTAATGATTGCCTCTTCAATTGCAGAATCAATTACAAAATACGGGCTCGCAATAAGAACTTCCTCATTTGCATTTGAAATAAGGGTAAAAAACAGCTCTTTAAGGCTGTGCCAGTCAGAATCGGGGCCGCTTGTAATTATCTGCATAGGTAAATCCGTATGATACATGTCGGATGGAATAATGTATTTCTCTTCACTGACCAGTTTTCCGCCGCTGTTTTCCCAGTCGGCCATAAAAACCGCCTGCAGGAGGTTTACAGTATCACCCTCAAGTTTCATATGGGTATCACGCCAGGTCTCAAAGCGTTTTCCCCCATCAATATATTCCCGGCCTATATTCATTCCACCTGTGAATCCGGTTTTTCCGTCAATAACAAGAATCTTCCGGTGATTACAGTAATTAAGAAGCCAGCCTGTGAAAGGATTCAGAGGATCAAGAAAATACCGTATTTTAACTCCGGCTTTTCTAAGTTCACGTTTATATTTAAGGCTCATGGCACGGAAACATCCCACACCGTCAAAAAGCAGCCTTACCTCAACCCCGGCCTTTACCTTGCTGATAAGAATATCCTTGATCTGCTGTCCAAGTTCATCAGATCTCCAGATAAAATACTCCATATGAATCGAGCGCTCAGCGGTTTTCAGATTTTCTATAAGATCCTTAAAAAGCGTCTCTCCGGAGCTGTAAATTGTACAGGCATTATTCATAGTCATGATCGAACCGCTGCTGTTTAAGAGCATTCTGATAATCTTCACGCTGTCATTTTCAAAATCCGAAGGAACATTCTCCAGAAAGCTTGTCTGTTTCTCTATAAGATCACTTAAATTCTTTTTAAAAATGCGTTCAGGAATATGTTTTACAATTTTACGCTTTTTCCAGTCGACACCGTTGAAGAAATAGATAAAGAGTCCTAGTATCGGAATAAAATACAGAATCAGAAGCATTGATATAGACCAGCTTGGATTCCGGTTATCAAGAAGAATTCGGATCGTAACACCTAAAACAATGAAATACATCACAATATTCAGATAATAACCGAGCGAAAACCTCGCAAAAAACGGAATCAGGGTCATTTACTTACGTCTCCCAGTTATATGTTCTTTCCACTGCGCGGTTCCAGCCCTTAAATCTCGACTCCCTTTCACTCTGGCTCATCTTCGGCAGCCATCGTCTGTCTTCAACCCAGTGTTCAGAAAGTTCCCTGCGGTCAGCCCAGAAGCCTGTAGCAAGTCCTGCGGCATAGGCGGCGCCAAGGGCTGTGGTTTCGGAAACAACGGGTTTGATTACCGGAACATCAAGCAGATCAGCCTGAAACTGCATAAGCAGGTTATTGGCAGTCATACCGCCGTCAACCTTCAGCGAATCAATCTCAATACCGGCATCTTTTTCCATGGCATCGAAGATTTCAAGTGTTTGGAATGCGGTGGATTCCAGAACGGCACGTGCTATGTGGGATGAGTTTGCGTAGCCGGTCAGGCCGATTATCAGCCCCCTTGCATCGGGACGCCATCTGGGAGCAAATAAGCCCGAAAAAGCAGGAACGAAATACACACCGCCGTTATCATCAACCTTCAGTGCAAGCTCCTCGATATCGGGGGAATTCTGTATCAGCCCCAGATTATCCCGAATCCACTGTACAAGAGATCCTGCGACGGCAACTGAGCCTTCCAGGGCATAACAGGGATTCTCCTTACCTATTCTGTACAGGACAGTGGTTAAAAGCCCGTATTTTGAATGAACGATATCTTCACCGGTATTTGCCAGCATAAAACAGCCGGTTCCGTAGGTATTCTTGCTGTTTCCCTGATTAAAACAGGCCTGACCGAACATGGCGGCCTGCTGATCCCCAAGTATACCGCAGACAGGTATGGAAGCACCGAAAGGACCATCCGTCCTGGTAAATCCATAGGGTTCAGCAGCTGAGGAAGACCGGATTTCGGGAAGAGAATCGGGATTAACGTTAAAAACTTCCATCATCCCGGAATCCCACTGCAGTGTTTTTAGATCCATCAGAAGAGTTCTGCTGGCATTGGTAACATCTGTAACAAAAGAACCGCCGTCTGCACCGCCTGTCAGGTTCCATACTACCCATGAATCAATTGTTCCAAATACAGCGCGGCCCTTCTCTACTGCCGATTTTACCTCTTCAGAATTCTCCGAAAGCCACTGCATTTTTGACCCGGCAAAGTAGGTATTCAAAGGCAGGCCTACCTTTTCACGGTAGCGATCCGGACCTTCAGAGCCTGATGCACGTGCAATGATATCGCCGGTTCTGGTATCCTGCCAGACAATGGCATTATGAAGAGGTTTTCCCGTATAGCGGTCCCAGACCACCGTTGTTTCACGCTGGTTTGTAATACCGATGGAATCAATTTCATCAGGACTGATACTGTTTCTTTTAAGTGTTTCTGTAATAACCGTGCAGGTTTTCTCCCATATTTCAATTGGGTCATGTTCAACCCAGCCCGGTTTTGGAAATATCTGCCTATGTTCAAGCTGATAGGAATGTTCTATCAGACCTTTTTTATTAAAAAGTATAAATCTTGTACTTGTAGTGCCCTGATCAACTGCACCGACATATTTTTTTTTCATAAGGACCTCTGGAGGACATTTTATAATCTGTGGGTAAATAACACAATAAGAAATTGAATCATGATTTCATCAATTTTATGGATTAAAAATTAATAAAAAACGTACGGATTTATAAATCCGTACGATTAATTCCGGCGTTCACTTTATTATTTCTTATAGATACAGGAGAAATATATGAAAAAACTAAAACAATTGCTTCCGGCGCTTTTCATAGCAGCCGTAATATCAGGATGCTCAAACTCCACTTCAGATTTAACAGAATTCAGTTTTAATGATATCAGCCCCGCGGCAATTGCAGAGATTACCGGGTCAGCAATAGCGGTTACTGTACCATATGCAACAGACTTAAGCAGTCTGGTTGCAAGCTTTACAACAACCGGTATAAGCGTCTCGGTTAATGGCATTGAACAGGTAAGCGGAGAAACAGCTAATGATTTCACTTCCCCGGTAACGTATAGAGTAACAGCCGAAGACGGCAGTACCTCAGATTATGCCGTTACAGTTACTGCAGCCCTGAATCCTGCCAGAGAGATTACATCGTTCTCGTTTTTAAGTGAAAAGAATCCAAAATTAAGTGAGGATTTGATTGGAGTAATTGATGGTAATGCGATAACCCTCAGGATTCCATACTCAGCAGATATCAGCACCATAGTAAGCTCACTTATTCCAACATATACAACTACAGGAGTTTCAGTTATTGCAGACGGTGTGGAACAGGAAACCGATTCTTCCGCCGACGATTTTTCTTATACAGTGGTATTTAAAATAACCGCAGAGGATGGCAGCACCCGCGAGTATGATGTTAATCTGCTTATTACCGTTGATAGATCCGAACTTGACACCATGATTTTAAATAATCTAAACGTTAGTATGGCAGATACTTCCGGTATAACTGATATGAATAATTTGTTTTTAAATTTTACAAGTTTCAACCAGGATATTTCAGGCTGGGATGTGAGTAATGTTAAAGATATGAATCATATGTTCAGCAATGCCAAATCCTTCAACCAGGACATATCCGACTGGGATGTCAGCAGCGTTGAAGATATGAGCTGGATGTTCTATGCAGCTGAATCCTTCAACCAGGACATCTCAGGCTGGGAAGTAGGCAATGTTGAAGATATGAGCTGGATGTTCGCCAATACCATTACTTTCAATCAGGAAATCTCCGGCTGGAGTGTTGATAAAGTCAAAAACATGTATTGCATGTTCGTCCGTGCATATGTATTTAATGGAGATATCTCACAATGGAATGTTGGTAATGTTACAGATATGGAATCAATGTTTGACACTGCTTATAAATTTAATGCAGATCTCTCAAAATGGAATGTCAGCAGTGTTACCAATATGAGTTGGATGTTCTTTGACGCCAAACTCTTTAATCAGAATCTTTCCGGCTGGAATGTAGGTACAAGTACGCTCCATACCGAGTTCGAAAACGGCAGCGCTTTGATAAACGATCATCTGCCGCTTGCCTGGCAACAGCCGTAATCAGGGCACTTCGATGATGAACGGTGCCTGAAGTATAGGGCTTTACCCTAAAAAGCAAAGTAAGCCACAGTATTTGTTGACCCTGAAGAATCATTTTATTAACTTAGTATTCAAAACTATTTAAAGGAGTACTTAATGAAAAAAATAGTACTGATTATGCTGGTGGCTTTAGTTGCAGCAGCAGGCGCATTTGCAGAAGGTCCTGATCACTTCAGTTTCACACTAGGAGCAGGCGCAGGTTACGACATGATCGCAGACACAATTGATGCAACACAGGTTTACGGAGTTGATTACAACTTCAACAACACTTTCAGCGGCGGATTCAAGTTTTTCGACATCGGCGGTACCAGTGTAGCTGCAGTCAATGTAGCTGTCAGTCCGGTTGACAACGCCTATATTTCACTTTTTACCGGTGCTGAAACTGCAGGTCCAATAGTTGCTTTCGGTGCAGGTCTTGAATACGACTTTTTCACCAAAAAAGACGGTCTTTTCACAGGAATGGGTGTATTTGTAGACTGGCTTGCAACCAACGGCGGAGTTTTTAATGTATCAGACGGAGGAGTTGTAACCTTCGGCCTCAAGACCAAAATCGGTATCTAATTCTTTTATTATTTATAAAAAGAGGATGCAGCCTAGCGCTTCATCCTCTTTTTTTTATATTAAGTCAGCTTCTTATAAACGCTGTTTTTATCAGGGCAAAAAAAATCAGATGATAAACCCTCAATCGTAAGATCCTCTGTCCGCCGATGTAACCAGGGTTCTGTCATCTGAAACAATTCTTTTTCTTATATATAATATACTATACCATGAATGTTAATAATTCATGAATAAAAATATAAATTATCATTAAAACAGTCAGCAACTACGCAAATATCAATAAATACCCGCCTTATTACCGCTGATGCTGTATTAAAGCATATTTCGAAAAAAATATCAATTGCATGAACCCTCCCCCTGTGACAAAATATATAAGCTTCCTGCAAAACCCGGTTAGTTTTGCAAGAAGCTCATATCATTCAGATTTACAGGATCCTGCTATGAAAATTTCAAAAATCAAATCAAAAGCCCTCTTTCTTCTTTTTGCAGTAATATCAATAGCCCCGATTATCGCAGAAGCCTCTGACCTTACAGAACCTCCGCGCATTATATGCTGGGGAAGAGGAAATACACTTGTATTGAATATGCTTTACATGTTTCCGGAAGCACCCGATACTCTGATTGCCATGGGAAGTACCAGCCAGGCCGGAGGCAGCTTTCAGCAGCTTGTTGACCCGGAATTTAAAACAAAAGCTGTTCTGGATATGGAAATTCAGCCCGAAACAGCAGCCTCATATAAACCTACAGCAATAGTCCTTAAGAGCTATATGCGCAGTGCAGCGGAGAGCCTGAACAAGCTTGGAATACCACTGATTTTTATAAATATGGAGTCGCCTGAACAGTATGACGATGAACTTCAACTTCTCGGAAATCTTTTCGGAAATCCCCTGAGGGCGGAAGATCTTAGAGCATATTTTAGAGAAGAAAGAATTGAAGCTCAGACCCTTGTTTCGCGATCGGAAATCCCAAAATCCAGGGTTCTATTTCTCTATTACAGCCGAAAAGGCGGAAGTACATTATTGAAAGTGCCTCCTGCTGACTGGATACAGACAAGGATGGTTCAATGGGCCGGAGGTGAGCCGGTGTGGACCGAAGGCCTTACCTCGGAAAGCTGGCAGACGGTTTCATTTGAACAGATAGCAGCATGGAAACCTGAAAAAATACTTCTTGTTACATATCATGATGATTCAGCTGCAGTAACTGCAAGTCTGCAGAAAGATCCGGTATGGAAGCTTCTTGAATCTGAAATCCTTGCCTTTCCGGGAGATTTTTTAAGCTGGGATCAGCCAGATCCAAGATGGATACTGGGCCTAAACTGGCTTGGATACCGGCTTCATCCCGATGTTTTCCCCGCCGGGAGACTTGATGAGAAACTTTTCAGCTTTTACAGCACTGTTTACGGATTTAACAGTGAAAAAACCCGGACAGAAATCGTTCCAAGAATCACAGGAGATTACAGGTGAGAAGGCCGGGGCTTTCCGGGCGAACCGGTCTGGTTCTGCTTTCAGCGGGACTGCTACTAATTTTCGCATTCTCGCTCCTGCTGGGCCGCTACCCCAATCCAGGGATAAACAGTATTTCTACACTTAAAAACGACCCTATGGCATTAAAGATATTTGTCTCAATCCGTCTGCCGCGCTGTACGGCGGCGGTCCTGCTGGGGGCTGCACTTGGCTGCGGAGGCTTTGTTTTTCAGCTCATATTCTCCAATCCGCTTGTAGAACCCGGATTCCTGGGTGTAAGCCAGGGAGCGGCATTCGGAGCGGGACTTGCCATACTGCTTGGGGGACAGGCAATGCTGTGGACACAGGCTTCGGCAGCAGTATTCGGCCTTACAGGCCTTGTACTTAGTTATCTGATCGCCCATAAACTAAGGTTCGGAGGCTGGCTTCTGCGGCTTATTCTTGCAGGCATAGCTGTTTCAGCCCTTTTCTCAGCCGGGCTGGGACTTATAAAAACACTTGCCGACCCCCTGACCCAGCTTCCGGAGCTTACCTTCTGGCTCCTGGGCGGCTTATCAGGGATAACATCAAAACAGGTTATAACAGTGCTGCCCCTGGTTATTATCCCCATGACTGTTCTAATTCTGTTCAGATGGCGGATAAACATATTTGCAGCTTCAGACCAGACAGCATACAGCCTTGGCATAAACCCGAAAACAGGAAGAGCGGCAGTACTGCTTCTGGCAGTCATTCCGGTCACTGCAATGATTTCACTTTCCGGAATCGTCCAGTGGGCGGGACTTATAGTACCCCATCTTTCACGCAGAATCTTCGGAGCGGATGCCAGATACGCTCTTCCGGGAGCTGCTCTTGCAGGAGGTATATTCGGACTGTTATGCGATGATATTTCAAGAGCTCTGCTTCCGGGAGAAATACCGCTGGGGATTCTTACAGCGCTCATAGGGGTTCTATTGTTCATCCTGATAATGACCCGACCCGAAACGGAGGCTGCAGGCTGATGAACTGCTCATACAGACTTGAAAATATCAGTTTTTCATACGGCGGAAAAAAAATTATTGATAATCTTACATTGGAGATTCCTCAAGGTGAGATATGCGCAGTAATCGGCCCGAACGGTTCAGGAAAAACAACACTGCTGCATCTGCTTTTAGGCTGGCTGAAACCTGACTCCGGACGAATTTTCACTGGAGGCCGGCCGCTGTCCGTCCTCAGTCATGCAGAAAGGGGAAGATCCATAAGCCTTCTTCCACAGACAGAAAACCCGGGCTTTGATTATACAGTGCAGGAATATGTGCTTCTTGGCAGGGCTCCATACCTGCAGCCGCTTCAGCAGCCTGGCAGAACTGATTACAGAGCTGTAAAAACAGCTCTTGAGAGGGTCAGCGGCAGACATCTTGAAAAACAGAAAATACCGACGCTCAGCGGAGGAGAAGCCAGGATAATGCTGATGGCAAGATCACTTGCCCAGGAGCCGGACATACTGCTTTTGGATGAACCGTCAAACCACCTGGACCCTTCAAGGCGCAGGCAGATGCTTGATATTATTAAGACATTTAAAGATGAAAACCGTACCGTAATATTCACAACACACTCCCCGGAATCCGCAGCTGATATTGCAGACAGCCTGATCATGATGCCGGAGAAAGGAAATATTGAATTCGGAAGCCTTCATGAGCTTTTTACAGAAGAAAAACTGTCAGAGCTTTACGGAATCACAGTGAGAATCCACAGGATCGATGCTTCGACCGTTGCTGTAAAATATTGATCTAAGCTATTATGCAGCGATGGATACTCTAAGATTAAGAATAGATACGCTTGCCTACGGCGGCGACGGAATAGGACGTCATGAAAATATCGTTTACTTTGTGCCCTTCAGTGCCCCCGGCGATCTGCTTGAGGTTAAGATAACCCGAAAGGAAAAAAGCTACCGAAAGGCTGAAATCGTTAAAATATTAGAACCCTCAGCATCCAGGCGGACTGCTCCATGCGAGTATTTCGGAACATGCGGAGGCTGCCAGTGGCAGCATATCGGCTACAATACCCAGCTGGCTGAAAAGGAGCGGGAACTTAGAAGTGCTTTTCTGAAAACCGGACAGGATGAAGCGGCATCAAAGATACAGCCGGTTACAGGTTCAGATGACGAGTTTCACTACCGCCGCATAGCCAGATTCAAGCTGCATAAAAACAGGCACAGCGGACGGACTGAAAAGGGTTTCTATAAACGTGCCTCCAATCAGTTCATGAGAATCAGCGAGTGCATGCTGCTTGACAAAAGACTTGATGGTACAGAAGTTCCTCCGTTTAAAGGCCATGCGGCAGGGCTTGATGCCTGGCTCGACGATTCAGGGAGTACCAACACCCTTATCCGCTACAGTGAAAAAGATCCCGGCGCTGATTTCGTCCAGGTCAACAGCCGGATGAACGAAAAACTGCAGAAAATTGTATTTGATGCTGTGACAGAGCATTTCGGAACCAGGGCGTTCAATGCAGCAGACTTATTCTGCGGAGACGGAAATCTGTCACTTCAGCTTCATGACAGGGCATCATCGATTAACGGCTGGGATTATTCAATAAATGCCATAAGGAAGGCGAATGAAGGGGCTGCACTAAAAGGCAGCTCAAACTGCAGAATTGAATACCATGAACGAAATATTGATCACTCAATAAACAGAATCCTGGGTGAGATAAAAAAATCAGACTGCCTTATCATTGACCCGCCAAGAAGGGGGCTCAAAAAGCATGCCGCGGCAATCGCAGAACTCAAGGTGCCGCTGGTTATTTACGTTTCATGCTCACCGCCGGACCTTGTAAGAGATCTAAAATATTTCAGTGAGCAGGCATATGAGACTGCACTCATACAGCCGCTTGATATGTTCCCTCAAACCTATCACCTGGAAACAGTCTGCGTTCTTAAAAAATCAGGTTAAAACAGGGGCTGCTTCAGTATTCTTTCTACTTCATCCCTGATGGCCTCCGCCGCATCAAAACGGCGGTTTACAGCCTCTATAATTTCGGGTAAAGCAGCTTTTTTTGCAAGAGACTCGGCCCTCCGCTCATCGAGGGTTCTTATTTCACAGCCCGAAAGAAGTTTATCTGCAAGATACAGTATTGAAGCCTCGGACAGAGTTTCACCGGCTTTAAACTCCCGGTCCATATGCACTGCAGTAATATCAGCTGCTTTATCAAGGCCGTGGATTCGAAGCAGTCCGGCACCACGGGCTGCATGGTCAGGACGTGTTTTTGCTATATCATGAAGTAATCCGGAAGTCCGCAGCAGGGGGATGGAAAGCTCCAGCCCGGCAGAATTCAAACGGCTTCCTATATCTGCTGCCAGTTCAGCAGTCTTTTTGCTATGTTTAACAACAGGTTTAGGCAGCCTGTAATATTCCAGCAGACTCAGACACTTATCAGGCTTTGGGCACTGGCATTCAGCATAGAAATCAACAAGCTGCGAATAGTTATCAGAAGTATCCATATCTCTAAGGATTCCGGGGTCATCTATATCAAGCTCAGAGGACAGATTTTCATCCGCTTCAAGAAACTTTCTCAATCCGCCCTTACCCGAATATGATAAAATGTCATTGAAAATTACAGAGGGAATAAGCGGAGGATGTCCCCGTCTTCCATTAAAAACCGGATAAACAATCCTGCCGGGAGATTCTTCATAGCGTTCAATCATTGAAATTAGTGTAAATGCAGTCACAAGCGGAATATCAACAGGGAGCATAAATACCGCATCGGCGGGATCTGCGGCTCTTATCCCTGCCTTGACCGAAGTTAACATGCCTTCCGGATAATCAGGATTGTAAACTGTTCGGGCACCGGCATTTTCTGCGACAGGAGATATCTTTTCGGAGTCATGTCCGGTAACAGCTATGATATCAGACAGCCCTGCAAGCCTGATCATTCTGATTAGACGTACAATGACCGGAAGCCCGCCGATCTCCATCAGGGCCTTGGTTTGTCCCATCCGGGAAGAAAGACCTGCTGCAGGAATCACAGCTGCATAGCGGTATTTCAAGAATTTCAGCTTTTCTTTTTATTACTGAGAGGGAATGGGTTAACCTTGTCGTAACGGTTTCCGTCATCATCTGCATAGGCACCGGATTTACGGTAAATACGAACTTCAAAATGAAGATGAGGACCGGTAGAACGGCCTGTATTTCCTATGAGTCCAATGGTATCACCGGTATTTACCCAGTCATCTTTTTGAACTGGAATATCTTCGTAAAGATGGGCATAGAAAGTTGTCCAGGCCTCAGCATCCGGATAGAGGGTCTTTATCTCGCGGGATAGAGCATGAGATATTTCTACCGTATTTCCATATCGCGAATCATTTTCTACTGTACGCTTTACAACACCTTCAAAAGAGGCTACTACATCACCGTTCGGCATGCCTTCCCTGACTATCTCACCGGCATAGGAAATAAAATCAATATTGGCAACATTGATGATATCAACAGCAAAATGCGGAGAAACTCCTCCTGAACCGAGAGGATCTTCACGCTTCTCCATATAGCCGTCGGTAATACGGAAGCCGCGGCCGTCATTATCAAGGCCTGCCACCTCAACAGGATATATCATCTCACTGAAAACAGGTGCATAGCGGCTGAGGGGGTTAACCCTCTGTTCCTCGGTAGCCAGAAAAATTCTCGCCTGATACTCTTCAGACGGGAGCTGGGACATTTCATATATGATTTCACCGTAGGAAACGGATTCAAGAATATTTGAAGCTATCAGGCGGTAGGCTTCCTTTCGGGCGGGAAGATACTTTGTAAGTTCCTCGGCCAGCCGCATGACATTGACATATGCATTATGGCGGTTGAAATCAAAGTCAGCCTTTGATTTCTCCATATTTTCTTTCAGAACCTCGAGCTCGCCGCCCGCATCAGCCATGAAAGAATCGATATTCTTCATCTGATTGCCTATCTGAAGAAGATATTCGTCGATAGTTACATCCAGGCCTTTCTGTATCCGGTTAACCTGAACAAAGTAGCTTCCTACAAAAAAGGCCAGAACAAGAACAGCGAGGGACAAAATAGGAACAAAAACAGCCGGATGAAGGGCCAGTTCGTTGTAAATTCCGCTGAAAAAACGGGAGATTCTGCCTTTAGAGAGGGAAAGCTTCTCAAAACTGTAATCATAATCAGCTGCAATAAACTCTTCGGTATAGTAGAAACCGGAATTATTAAGTCTGCGGTAGATGCTGTCTATCCGGATATTAAGATCTGAAAGTTCATCAAGCAGGTTAACAAGAATTACATGTCTGCCCTCGCGCTCGAGGCTCAGAACCTGCCAGTATCCGTCTTTTTTAAAGCTCCAGTTACGGAAAATCCGGTTTTCACCGTCATTTGCAACAAGAATTTCCTGAAGATGGATGTTATGCTCATTTACCCTGGTTATATTAATATAAAAGCGACCGTTCACCCGCTTACCCTGGTATTCGATAACCGGAGAAGAGAAACTTCTTCCTTCACGAAGCCATTCAAGCGACGAGCTGATGATGCGGTGAATCATTTTTGTTGTAATACTGGTCTTATCTGACATCCTCTTCCATTATAGTAAACTAAAATTCAAACTTCCACTTATAAGGTTAAATTCGGCTTTTCATTGATTTTTCTGTTTTAATTTTTTTTAAAGACGCGGGCTGCAGATAAAAAGTAATAAAAATCATGATTTGAATCAAGACAAGGATACTTAAATCAGAGAAAAAAAGAGCTGACCGGAGAATTTCCGGCCAACTTTTGGAACAAAGATTACTGCCCCGGCACGCAGCACAGCCCTCTGCAGCTGGGTTATCTGCACTGCAGTCTCCTGTTTTGCAGTCCTCAGCGTCCCCAGGCCTCTGTATAAATATCAAAGGCGTCTTTCTGTGTAACCTCCCTCGGGTTATTTACAAGAAGTCTTGTCTGATCCATTACCGAGACCGACATCGGCTGGATTGCCGATTCAGGAATATCAATTGCCTTCAGGTTCCGGGGCAGTTTTACATCAACACAGAGCCTTTCAACCTCTGTAATACAGTCCTGCCAGTCGGCGCCGGCCTTACCCGAAAGCAGTTCAGCAACATGACCGAAGCGTTCTTTCTTTGCGGAGGCGTTGAACTTGATAATTACAGGCAGCATCAGGCTGTTAGCCATGCCGTGCGGGACATGAAACATGCCTCCCAGCGGATAGGCAAAGGCGTGGACCGCGGTTACTCCGGCATTTGCAAAGGCAATTCCGGCCATAAGGCTTCCAAGCAGCATATTTTCACGTGCTTTTACATCGCCCCCGTTGCTGAAGGCTGTTCTGATATTAGTTCCGATAAGTTCAATAGCCTTTACAGCCAGTGAATCGCTGAAATCGGTGGCATTGGCCGAGGTATAGGCCTCAACGCAGTGGCATAAAGCATCCATGCCGGTAGGCGCGGTAATGTGCGGGGGAAGACCTACTGTCAGCAGAGGATCAAGAAAGGCGTATTTAGGCATGATAAAGGGTGTACCGAAACCCTTTTTTGTCTCGTTTTCAAGATCAGAGAGAATTGAGAGGTAGGTCACCTCCGAACCGGTTCCCGCAGTCGTCGGAACGGCAAGAATGGGCAGTCCGGGCTTCGGAAGGATTCCGACACCGAGATACTGCTTTATACTGCCTTCATTTCCGACAAGGGCCGCAGCTACCTTGGCTGAATCTATTGAAGAACCGCCGCCCAGTCCGATAACCGCCTCAGCACCGCTGTGACGTGCCTTTTCAGCAATACTGTCCACCAGCTGCATACTCGGATCCGGCTGAACATCATCGACAAGAACAATCTTCTTTCCGGCATTTTCGAGAATTTTTTTAACCTTATCGTAGATTCCGACCTTGATTATCCCCTGGTCGGTAACCACCATTACTGTATCTGCACTAAGAGCATCCAGAGCTGCCGGAATTTCTGCTATTGCATTCTCTCCGATTTTCACCTGCGGAACAGGCCATATGTTCATCATAATTTATCTCCTTAGTTATATGTGTAAAATCCGCGTCCGGTCTTTCTGCCGAGATATCCGGCAGCAACCATTCTGCGAAGCAGCGGTGACGGCCGGTATTTGGAATCGCCGAAATCACTGTATAAAACTTCCATAATCTTGAGGCAGACATCAAGACCTACAAGATCACCGAGTGCCAGCGGTCCGATCGGATGATTAGCTCCCAGCTTCATTATTGAATCGATCGCTTCAGCATCAGCGATACCGTTATCAAGACATTCCGCCCCCTCGTTGATAAGGGGAATCAGAATCCGATTAAGAACAAAGCCCGGAGAATCCTTAACAAGCACTCCGGTTTTTCCGAGCTTCTCACAGAGAGCCATTACTGTATCTATTGTCTCCTGCGAACTTTGAAGAGCAGTTATAACCTCAATGAGCTGCATCACAGGTGCCGGATTCATAAAATGCACCCCGATAAACCTTTCCTGCAGTTTAACAGCAGAAGCGAGCTCGGTGATAGAAATGGTTGATGTGTTGCTGGCAATAATGCACTGCTCAGAAACAGCGTCCTCAACCTGTCTGAATATGTTTTTTTTCAGTTCCCTGTCTTCAAGAACCGCTTCCACGACTATCCCGCAGTCCGCAAAATCCTGTACATCTGCGGAACTGCTTATATTTGAGAGGATTTCATCCTTACGTTCAGCAGTAATTTTTTCCTTCTGAACAAGCTTATCAAGGTTCCGGGTAATTGATGCAAGACTGCGAGCCGCCTCACCCTCCACTACTGAAACAAGATGTGTTTTAATTCCGGCAGAAGCAAAAACCTGAATTATTCCGGTTCCCATAGTCCCGCCGCCGAAGATTCCTGCTTTTTCTATATTCAACTTTTATCTCCTTTGTACCAGTCGGGTTTCCGTTTATCTATAAAGGCTTTCTGGCCTTCAGCTGAATCAGGATGACCGAAAATAAGGCCGAACTTATTTGATTCCAATGCAGTCATTGCCTCAATGCTGTTGTCCTGACACTTATTCAGAAGCTCTTTAACCTCACATGCGGCATTGGGACTCGATTTTGAAATCTCGGACACTACCGTTTTTACTGTGTCGAGCAGGCTTTCCGCAGGAACAACCCGATTCACAATCCTCAGCCTCAGGGCTTCGGAGGTATCGATCATTCTGCCGGTGAATACCAGTTCCTTGGCGGCGGCCTTCCCTATCCGATCGGCAAGCCTCTTGCTGCCGCCGAAGCCGGGAATAATGCCGAGGGTGGTCTCGGGCAGTCCAAGCTTAGCGGTCTCCGCAGCGTAGGCAAAATCACAGGCAAGCACGAGTTCAAGCCCACCTCCGAGGGCATAACCGTTCACGGCCGCAATTACCGGAATCGGCAGATTGTCGATCGCAGCGAAAACATTGTTTCCGAACCTCGAGAAACCGGCGGCATCAACGGAGCCCATGCTGCTCATCTCTTTGATGTCGGCACCTGCAACGAAGGCCTTGCCTTCACCGGTAATTATCAGCGCCCGAAGCCTTCTGTCGGCCGCTGCGGCTTTCTTAACTTCCGCTACAGCGTCGCCGAGTTCAGTCAGAGCCTGAGAGTTAAGGGCATTCAGGGTTTCCGGACTGCAGAAAGTGATAACCGCAGTGCCGCCGGCTATTTCAAGTTTGAGTTTGGTATATTCCATCAGTCATTCCTCTTCAGTGCAGCGCTCAGCTCATCTCTGAAATCGGGATGGGCGATGTTAATAAGCTCCTGTGCTCGCTGTGAGTTCGATTTGCCTTTGAGCGCTGCAATACCATATTCTGTTACAATGTAATCAACATCATGACGCGAGGTAGTCACGCAGGCTCCTGCTTTCAATAAGGGAGTAATCCTTGAGATCTGTCCGCCCTTTCCAGTTGAAGGGAAGGCAATTATCGACTTTCCGCCTTCTGAATGCATGGCTGCCCGGACAAAGTCCACCTGGCCGCCTACCGCGGAAAACTGCTTAGGCCCTATCATGTCGGCACATACCTGTCCGTAAAGGTCTACCTCGATCGCAGAATTTATGGAAATCAGTTTTTTCAAATGGCCGGCAACAAGTACATTATTGGTGTAATCCACCGGTTTCATCATGACGGCAGGGTTGTTGTGGGCAAAGCTGTAAAGGCGTTTTGTGCCCATAAGAAAGGTTGCCACAAATTTCCCCGGATTGAGATTGTTGAAGCGGTTTGTTACAACACCCTTTTCATAAAGATCGACAACACCGTCGGAGAACATCTCGGAGTGGATTCCCAGATCTTTTTTCTCTGTGAGAAAATGCAGGGCTGCATCGGGAATTGCGCCTATGCCCAGCTGAAGGTTCGCACCGTCTGGCACAAGCTCTGCAACGTAGCTGCCTATCTTCTGTTCAACCTCGGTAATTTTAGGGAGCGGTATTTCAATGGGATCATAGTCGGTTTCAATAAGATAGTCGATCTCCGAAACATGAATGAACGAACCGAAGGTCCGCGGCATCCTGCTGTTAACTTCTGCTACAACCACACGGGCGGACTGCGCAGCCTGCAGCGTGTAATCAACCGATATTCCGTAGCTCATGAAACCGTGCTCATCAGGCGGCGATACCATAATCATCGCGACATCGCAGTCGATCGTCTTCTCTCTAAATCGTCTGGGAAGCTCTGAGAAATAGCAGGGAATGAAGTCCGCCCGTCCCTCGTTTACCGAGCCCCTGGTAGGTCCTCCGGCAAATATTGTCGTATGCCGGAAGGTTCCCTCGTATTCAGGAGCGCAGTAGGAGCAGTCATGCAGGGGCACCATGTGGAAGACCCTTACGTCATTCAGTCTTTCAGCCTGCGCAGTCATAGCCGCAGTGAGTTCAACCGGCACGCCGGCACAGTGCCCCAGCACAACCTGGTCCCCTGATTTCACCGAAACGGATACCGCAGAGGCGGCATCCGTCAGTTTCTGCTTATACAGACTTTTCAAGTCCTTCATAGCTCACCTCAGTCCTTTATTCCTGCAAGGTTTTTGGCATATTCCTTTTTGCGCTGGACATCAGCCTGTCTTGCAATCATAATACGCTGAGCCTGGGGAGACCCTGCACCGTGCATTGACTCGGTGAGGTAGCCAACAGCGGCTCTTCCCATAGTCAGGTTCTCAATAAGACGGAGAACCTTCATTCTTTCCACTGTATCGGTACCTTCCGCTCCTGCCAGGTATTTTTTAACCAGATCAGCGGTGGCGGGATTCTTAAGGTCCTTTGCATGGGGCATTGTTACCATGATACCGCCGGCAATGTCCTGAAGGAGCCTTGCTATCTCATAAGGAAAGCGGGTTACATTCTGCTTACATACGTTTGCCAGAAGAAGGTCGATAAGATAGTTGCCCGCCTTCATCTTCTTTCCAAGCCATGCGCATGCAGCTGCGCTTGACCATATAGTTTCGTTAAGATGATTCATCTCAACAATTTTATCCTTTACATGAGAGGCTTTTGCGGCGCCGTTGTACTCTGCTATCAGCTGGGCGGCTCCGATTGCTACATCACCGACACCGGTCTTGCATGCGTAGCTTGAGCGGTGATATCCGGCAAATCTTTCAACAAGCATTCCCGAGAAGTCGTATTCGCCATCCATGAAAACCCTGTCCCAGGGGACAAATACATTGTCAAAAACCATAAGTGCTTCCTGTCCTCCGAATCGGGGACTTCCGGCATCCATGTTGTCTCCGTCCGGATCTTCAGTCAGCCTTGTATCGCATGACTGGCGGCCGTAGATGTATGTGATTCCCGGATCATCGGATTCAACCGCACAGCATACAGCCCATTCCTTATCCTCTTCAGTCATCGTAATAGTGGGCATTACAAGGGCATGATGAGAGTTGATGCAGCCTGTCTGATGGGCCTTTGCGCCCTTTATAACAATACCGTCTTCCCTTCTTTCAACTACATGAACATAGAGATCAGGATCTGAAAGCTGACTTGGTCTCTTACCGCGATCACCCTTGGGGTCTGTCATACATCCGTCTACAACCAGGTCTCTCTCTTCAACCTCAAGCATGTATTTCTTAAACCGCTCATGGTAGTTTGTTCCATATTTTTCATCCATTTCATATGTAGTCGAGAACGTAGCGTTAAATGCATCCATGCCGACACAGCGCTGAAAACAGGTACCGCATTTCTGACCGAGAAGTCTCTGCATTCCAACCTTTTTATAGAGGTCTTCAGGACTCTGGTGGAGGTGACAGAAACGGTTGATGGTCTTTCCTGTCAGTGCCGATGTGGCGGTCATATCGTCCCGGTATTTAGGGTCTTCGGCCAGTTCATAGGTGAGTGCTATTGAATTTATTGATGCAGCGATAATAGGGTGATCATAGGGGTTATCAATTTTCTCCCCTGCCATGTAAACGTTAAGAGGCCGTCTGTTTCTAAGGCTCTCTCTGTACTCTTTTCCTGTCATTAATGCCATATTGGTTCTCCTAAAAGTCAATTATCATTGTTCTGATGCTGTGATCATCAAGATCATAAAAATAGGCAAGATGTCTGTGTATAAGCTTGATCACACCTTCAACATCACGCTCTTTGAGCTTATCAACCATATCAAAATGAAGTTCGATCATCTTCAGACTGATTTCGGTATTTTTATAGATAACAAACTGGAGCAGTCTTATCTTGAGATAAAGCTCTTCAATAATTTTAACAAGATTGTCGTTCTTTCCGATCTTTGCCAGACTCAGATGGAAATCACATTCAAGCCTGATCCAGTTATATATATCCCCGGACTTGGCAGTTTCCAGACATTGCTGGGCAATAAGCCTCAGTTCGTCAAAGTCGGCATTGCTCCCGTGACGGACTGCAAGCTGAACCGCAACTGTATCAAGTGCAATTCGGGTAAAGCCGAGGTCTGAGATCTCTTTTCTGCCGAATGTACATACTTCGGCACTTCGGTGAAGGGAAAGATTCACAATTCCCTCCTTTGCAAGCCTCTGAATCGCCTCGGTTACCGGTGTACGGCTGACACCAAGCTTTTTTGACAGCGCATCTACCGAAATACGCTCACCGCAGGCAATATCCTGCCTGAGAATCATCTCGGAGATCTGTTCATATACTTTGTCGCCCAGTTTCTGTCTCTCTGCCATTAGTTATCAGCCTATGACCTTCGCAAGTGCTCTGCTGAATCGTTCGAGGGCATCATCCATTTCATCTTTAGTAACAACCAGCGGCGGAATCCATCTGATGATGTTGCCGAATGTTCCGCAGTTAAGCATAAGAAGCTTCTCATCGAAGGCTGCCTTAATCACAGCTTTTACCGTGTCGGCGTCCGGTTTTCCATCCTTTATAAACTCAGTTGCAACCATACAGCCCAGTCCCCGGACATCCGCTATAACCGGATATTTCTGCTGAAGCTTTTTAAGTCCGTCCATCAGCTGGGCACCGCGCTCGGCAGCATTCTGATCAAGCTTTTCCTCTTTCATTACACGGATTGTTGCGGCAGCAGCTGCGCAGGCTAGTGTGTTTCCCGAGTAGGTTCCTCCGTGGCTGCCCGGAACCCATTTTTCCTGCAGCTCACGCTTGTAGGCAATACCCGAAATAGGGACGCCTGATCCAAGCCCCTTTGCCATAGTCATGATGTCCGGAAGAACATTTTCATGCTGAACAGCAAAGAACTTTCCCGTTCTGCAGAATCCGGACTGAACCTCATCGGCAATCATCATAATACCGTATTCGTCGCAGATGTCCCGAACCGCCTGCAGAAATCCCTTCGGCGGAACGACGTAGCCGCCTTCACCAAGAACCGGCTCGATAATGATGGCAGCAGTCTCGGAAGGCTTCGTCTGCCCAAGAAGAACCCTTTTTAATTCTTTTATGGCAAAGTCGCATGTAGTCTGATCATCCCATCCGTAATAGAAGGAATAGGGATAAGGAGATACATAGATACCGGAGACAAGCGGCGCATACCCCTCTCTGTATATTGTCTTGCTTGTTGTCATTGCCATTGTAAGATGGGTACGCCCGTGAAAGCTGCCGTTAAAAACAATCACATTTGGACGCCCGGTTGCATGCTTTGCAAGCTTCACTGCACCTTCAACAGCCTCGGCACCGCTGCTTGCAAAAAAGAAAGTATCAAGCCCTGCCGGAACAACCGTTTTCAATTCATTTACCAGGTCAGCAACAGGCTGGTGGTAGACAATATTGAACTGCCCGAAAATCATGGATTCTGACTGCTTCTTTATAGCTTCAACAACCTTCGGGTGGCAGTGTCCGGTATTTGTTACGCCTATTCCGCTGGTGAAATCCAGGTAGGAATTGCCTTCTTTATCGTAAAACCAGCAGCCCTTTGCATGATCTGCAAGGATTCCTGTTGAATGAGTCCATACTGATGAAATTTCACCAATCTCTGATGGATGCATCATATTCTCCTTAATTGTATTGGATATTTTAAAACATTATACACTTCTATCATATTGCATGCAATTTTTATTTACACATTTTTTCTTTTTTTAATATTCAATTGACACTTTCAGCCCTGCAGGTAAAATTCTGCTAAATTTCAAGGAGGCTGCAATGTCAGGCTTTATGGTATTAATGATTATATATGTTGCTGCAGGAACAGGGATTGCTGTTTACGCGGGAAGAGCAAGAAGCGGTAATTCGCAGGAATCCTATTTCATAGGCGGAAGGGGAATCCACTGGGTGGTAAGCGCCCTTACCTATGCCGCAACAACCTATTCATCCTTTATGATGGTCGGACTTGTAGGCCTTTCCTATTCAACCGGAATCGGTTCCATGATTTTTGAGCTTGCCTACCTTGTTGCTACGGTAATACTCCTCTCAATATACGGGAAGAGAATCTGGAAGATAAGCCGGGATGAGGGTATGGTTTCTCCGATGGAACTCTTCTCTTCAAGATTCGGCAAGCATTCCGGCACCGCCGGAGCGGCAGTATCGATATTGGCACTGGTTCCATATACCGCTGCACAGGTAATCGGACTTTCCATTATTTTCGGTAATTTCGGCATAAGCTACGGTGCAGGCGTGGTTGTCGCCGCAGTGCTAATATGCATCTGGTCGCTGATAGGCGGACTGCGGGGTGTTGCACTGACCGACGCTGTTCAGGGCCTGTTTATGATTGCGGTTGCCGTAATTGCACTGGTCTGGGCCGGTGACAGTTTCGGCGGTTTTGAAGCTTCAACCTTTCCCAACAGGGTATGGACCCCCGTGTTTTTTATCAATATGACCCTTCCCTGGGCCTTTTTTGCGCTCACGAACCCGCAGGTTGTACAGAGGCTGTTCATCATCAAAGATAAAAACGGATTTAGAAAGATGATTATTCTTTTCGCCGTTGTCGGTACAGCATATACGCTTATCACCTGTCTCATAGGTTTCGCTGCCAAATACGCTACTATTAATGGAAACCTTGCTGAAATAACCGGCCGTGATAATGTAATTATCGGACTTATCGGATTGATGGGCAAAGGCCTGGGAATGGCTGTGGCGCTCAGCATTGTATTTGCCAGTATATCAACTTCCAATTCCATCATACTTACACTTTCATCCATGGTGACAAGGGATATAACCCGCAACACCAGAAACCTCTGGTACGGACGGGTCTTTATTGTAATCATCACCGCAGCGGTGGCGGTTTTCGCGTTCAGAAAGACTGCCTATATAGTAGAACTTTCCGTATCAACATCAAGGATACTGATGTGCTTTCTGCCCCTGTTCTTCGATATCTTTCATTTTAAAAAAGGCGGCAGAGTCACCGGCCTGATTACAATAACAGGAGGCGCAGCACTGAGCATAGTGTTCGGCAGAATGGGCCTGGCCTTAAGCTCTGTCTGGACACTTGCCGAGCATTCGGATGTTATTTCATCGGCGTACTGATTGACTCAAGGCTCAAAGTCCAGCAGAAATCAGAATAAAAAATCCGGGCCGGCCTGAAATTTCCGCAGCCGGCTATGTTTATTGCCGACATGTAAGTAAACAGTTAAAATTTTTTCATTTATTGCTGAGTAAAATAATTAATTATATAATAAAGTAATGAAAAAAGACGGAATCAGAACCAGTCCGGTCAAAATTGCAATCTCTGCTTCAGCAGTATTGATACCTGCAGTGATCTTTACGGCAAATCAGTTCATACTGCAGGTTTTCAAACCGGCAAATCAGAGCATTTCCGTTAAGATCGGTTTTGCGCTGCAGCCCTCTATTTATCTTCTTTTTCTGTTGTCTGCTCTGATTCAGACGATTATCATACTGAAGTTTTTAAAACCGCTGTTCGCGTATATCAATTCCGCTGAAAATTATTCCAGGGCCCGTAAAGCAAGCCTTAGAGTACCATGGCTGCTGATTCTGACAAATACAGGATTATGGCTGGCAGCTATAACCCTGTTTTACGGAATGCAGGGATTCAAAACAGGGGGAGGAGTCCCCTACTTCTGGAGCCTCTCCACAAACAGTATCTCCGGCTGTATGAGTGCCGTCACAGCAGCACTTGTTATAAACAGGATTTTAATCCCTGTAAAAATAAAGCTCAATATGACAGAAATGCAGGATGGCGAAAGCGACGTTTTCGTGCGTATTAAAATGATTCTCATCATGGCAACATGCTTTATTTACACTATTCTTATTCTGGTCTATGCCTCGCGATACTTCGCGGTTTCTTATGAAACCGGAATTCCCGTCATTACAAAAAATTATTCAGGAGCGCTTGCCGGCCTGTCATTGCTCGGATTTATACCTCTCTGCATAAATACCGCACTGGCCCTGACCGAGGATCGAATACAGAAAAAACAGCTTCTGCGGAAAATGGAGGATCTTTCGAAAGGAAGCGGAGATCTGACCAAGAAGGTGACGCTTTTTAATTTTGACGATACTGGAAGAATCGCCTCGGAGATTAACAACTTCATAGAAAAAATCAGGCATCTAGTCATAAAAGTTGATCAAACCGGCCGGCAGGTTTCAGAAACATCCATCCTTACTGGAAAAATACTTCATGACCTTTTTGATGCGACCAAAAAACTGCTTGATTCAATCAGCCGGATTGATATTGAAATGTCAAACCAGGAAAAGGAGATCGGACAGACCAGATCTGTTTTAAATAATTTTTTCAGCTCTCTTTCCATTATTTCCGGAAACATTGATGAACAGGCCGCCTCTGTTGAGCAGACTTCAAGTGCCATAGAGGAAATGGCGGCATCTATCAAGGCTGAAAATGAGGCAGCCAGGGAAGTAGAAAAACTTACATCGAACCTGACGGAAATCACCTCCAGCGGAAGCGAACATATCAGCAATCTGATAGGTTCAATCAGACGTGTCGAGGACTCCTCTATTCATGTCGAGGAAATACTGGAGCATCTGCATCTTTTATCAGAACAAATTGACATTCTGGCAATAAATGCGGCAATTGAAGCGGCTCATGCAGGAGATTCCGGGAAAGGGTTTGCTGTAGTTGCAGATGAGATTCGAAGGCTTTCAGAGAACAGTACCGAAAAATCCACAGGAATATCAAATCTGATAAAAGAAATGCTTGAGGCCATAGAATACGGAAATGATATGACAATGCAGGCCGACAGTTCATTCAGCGATATTAAAAATACAGTTGAACTCACCTTCACCCATTTCCATAATATATACCGTGCAATAGAAGAAGAAACTGCAGGAATTGAAGAAATGCTGCAGACCTCAGTAAGACTGGTGTCAATTACAGAGGACCTTAAAAACCTTTCTTCCGAGCAGACATCAAACACAGGGATAATGAGGAATAGTATTGAAAGCGTTTTTAACGGTTTTTCTGTTATTAAGAGTTCCGTCATGGATCAGAAAGAAAACCGTGAATCAATAACTGAAGCACTTGAACAGATGAACCGGATAACAGCCGCTAATATTAAAAAGGTAGATGAGCTGAACTCCCTTCTTAAAGAGTTCTCTCTGTATGAAAAAGATTGAAAAAAATAGTTTCTTTCATGCACAAGCTGATATTCTCCTCCATATCCCTCATATACACAGCCTTCTTTCCAATGCTCTGGCATAAATACCGGAAGGTTATAAACATCAACAAAGCTCATCTTGGCCCGGAAGGTTCAAGTGTTCTGGATATCGGCTGCGGAACCGGCGCTTTTACATATGCACTTCAGCTGGAAGGATACCGGGCGTCGGGAACAGACATCTCAGGCCCGATGATGCTGATGGCCAGAAAGAAAAAGCTCAACTGCGTAAAGGGCGATATTCTGGCGGGCCTCCCCTTTGAAGATAATTCCTTTGACACTGTTACAGCCGCTTTTGTGGCACACGGAATGCGTAAAAGCCTGCGGAGGAAGTTCTATTCCGAGGCCTTCCGGATTGCAGAAAAGACTGTGATAATCCATGACTACCAGGGCAGGCACGCCATCCTTCCGGTACTGCTGATTGAGATTCTTGAACTGCTTATAGGTGCAGATTATTTCGGATTCAGGAATAATGTCATGCAGGAACTCTCTGAATATTCAGATGATATTCAGACTTTGGCAGTGACAGAATCTTCGGGATGGTATATTTGTAAAGTTTAAGTAAATAAATTAAAGCTTTTGTTGAATTCGTATTCAATTACAACTAAATTTAAGCCATATGGAAGAAGAAGAAATCAGAGAAATATTTCATGACCTCAAAAACGACCTCGCTACTATGACGGCAATGGTCAATCTGCATAAGATATATACAAAAACCATTCCGGCGGAGCAGCTTTTAGCCTGCCTGCAGAACAGACAGATGGTTATATCCACAGCCTATGAAAAACTGTATCACGGCGGAGATTACAGGTATGTCAACGTCATGGAACTGATCTATGATATATTAAGCAGGCTGCAGAGAGTCTGTTCCAACCGGCATCCGGGCGTGAAAATCGAGAAGGAAATTGACAATATCAGAATCCCTTTTAAGACAGCCCTGCCTATTGCCCAGATTATCTCGGAAATGGTAACAAACAGCTATTTCCATGCCTTTGACTACACAAAGGGCGGAGGCCTCATAAGTTTTAAGCTTCACTTTGAAGACGAAAAAATAATCCTTGATTATAAAGACAACGGCAGAGGACTTGAATCAGACTATGATCCCGCCGGTTCGCAGACTCTCGGGATGCAGTTTATTATCTCCCTGGCTAAACAGCTTGGAACAAGAATGGAATTCCCGGATGATCTGGAGGGATTTCATGCACATATGGAGATCAATAAACCTGACAGGAAAGCATAAAGGCTTTTTTTGATCACGGCGGGATTCGAACCCACGGCCTCCTCCTCCGGAGGGAGGCGCTCTATCCAGCTGAGCTACGTGACCAGGTGAGTAAACCATACCTCCGCGTAATAATACTGTCAATCCCCATTTTTATTGTTAAAATATTTCCTCAAAGGTGTCGTTCATTATATAATGGAAACATCTTATATCCGGAGAAAACTATGACGCTAAAGATTAGATATAATGCGCCGCTGACTCTGACATTTGCAATTATTGCATCACTTCTCATTCTTGTTGATCAGCTGCTTAATACCCATTTCATTCCTACGTACTTCATGGTACCCGGTAAGGGCATTTTCAATACATCAGATCCGATTGACTGGATTACCCTGTTTACTCATACCCTGGGACACTCAGGATGGAATCACCTGCTGTCGAATATGGCACTGCTGCTGCTTCTTGGACCGGCTCTTGAAGAAAAATACGGCTCTGTCTCGCTGTTTATCATGATCTTTGTAACAGCTATTGTAACGGGACTGCTGAACGCCTTCTTCTTCCCTACTGCACTGCTGGGTGCAAGCGGAATAGTATTCATGATGATACTCCTTTCATCGTTTACAAATAACCGTAACGGCGAGATTCCTCTTACATTTGTCCTTATTCTGGTGCTATACCTTGCTACCGAAGCGATCAATGCCTTCAGGCATGACGATATCTCCCAGTTTGCCCACCTTATAGGAGGGTTCTGCGGAAGTATATTCGGTTTTATAAAGCCTGCCAGGAGATAAAAGACTCAGATTGAAAAGCCTGAACTTTTCTGTTATGCTGTCTGAATGATAGACAGACTTGACGAAATAGAAGAAAGATATAATTCACTCGAAACTCAGATAAGTGATCCGGATATTATGAAGGATCTCAAAAAATATAAAGAAATTGCCCAGGAGCACAGCCACCTTCAGGAAGTAGTTGCCGAGATCAGGGTTTACAAAAAACTCTCGCAGGAACTTGAGGATGCAAATCTTCTTATCGAAGAAGAGACGGATCCGGAAATGAAGGAAATGGCAAAGGAAGAGGTCAAAGGTCTCGAGGAGAGTCTGGAAGAATCCGAACAGAAACTGAAAACCCTGCTTATTCCAAAGGATCCTCTGGACAGCAAGAACACCATCATGGAAATCAGGGCCGGAACCGGCGGTGATGAAGCAGCCCTGTTTGCTGCAGACCTTTTCCGGATGTATTCAAGACTGTCTGAAACCAGGGGCTGGAAACTTGAAGTAATGTCGACCAATGAAATAAACCTCGGCGGTTTCAAGGAAATAATCTTTTCAATAAGCGGTAAGAATGTCTATGGTGATCTCAAGTATGAAAGCGGTGTTCACCGTGTACAGAGAGTCCCGTCCACAGAATCCGGCGGAAGGGTTCATACTTCAGCAGTTACTGTGGCGGTACTTCCCGAAGCTGAAGATACTGATATCGATATCAAAACCGAGGATCTCAAGATTGATGTATTCCGCTCATCAGGTCCCGGAGGCCAGAGCGTTAATACTACAGACTCTGCAGTTCGAATTACCCACCTTCCCACCGGTGTTGTTGTTACCTGCCAGGATGAGAAATCCCAGATTAAGAACAAGGCGAAGGCACTGAGGGTTCTCCGTTCAAGACTGCTCGAAGCCGAGGAAGCCAAAAAAGCGAAGGAAAGAGCAGATGCCCGTAAAACACAGGTTGGCTCGGGTGACCGTTCAGAGCGCATCAGGACATACAACTTCCCCCAGAACAGACTTACCGACCACAGAATAAACCTTACCCTTTACCGGCTGGACTACATCATTGAAGGTGATATGAACGAGGTAATTGAAGCCCTGAAGCTGAGCGACAGAGAAGAATACCTCAAAGCCACCCAGTAAAACAGAAAATGACATATAGAGAACTTCTTGCAGAAGGAACCGGGATTCTCGAAGGCTGCGGAACGATATTCTGCGATACGCCGTCGCTTGATTCTTCGGTTCTTCTTGCATTTGCTGCCGGCATAAGCCGGGAAAAGCTTCTTGCTTCCTACTCCGACAGAGTCCCCGATGATACTGCGGATGCCTTTAGAAAATTAATAAAAAGACGAATCGACGGCTATCCTGTCTCCTATATCCGGGGTGTCAAGGAATTCTTCGGCAGGGATTTTTATGTTGATGAACGGGTCCTTGTTCCGAGGCCTGAAACAGAAATAATGGTGGAAAGAGTCATTGAAATTGCCGCGGATCTGAAAGCCAACAGAAACGGTGAAACTGTAAGGATTCTGGATCTCTGTACCGGCTCGGGATGCATAGCCGTTACACTGAAGAAGGAAATCCCCTATGCGGAAATTACTGCTTCAGATATTTCTGCCGAGGCACTTGAAACCGCCCGAAAGAACAGCAGGCATCTTTACGCGTCGATCAGTTTTATACAGAGTGACCTTTTTGAAAACATCCGTGGTAAATATGATATCATTGTGACGAATCCGCCCTACGTGGAAGCGGAAGTCTGTGACGAAATGCAGGCTCAGAACTGGCCCGAACCGAGACTCGCCCTCGACGGAGGAACGGACGGACTTGATATTATCAGAATAATTGTTGAATCTTCTATGGATTATCTGACCGATAATAGCTATCTTTTAATAGAAGCCGGATGGAAACATTCAGAAGAAATCCGGAATTTGATGAAAGATGCCGGTTTTACCGGAACAGATACTTTAACAGACCTTGCAGGCAAGGACAGAGTTACATTCGGAAGATGCTGTGGATCACAAGATAACGAAATTCGAGAATAAACTTTCAAATTACCGACCCACTGAAAGAGCCAGAATTATGAAGGCTGTACTTTGGGCCCAGACAAAACACGGAGACCAGAAACGGGCCAGCGGCGAGCCTTTTTTCATACATCCCCTGACAGTTGCTGAATTCCTGGTCGACCTGGGAATGGACTATGAAACTGTAATTGCAGCATTACTTCATGATGTTCTTGAAGATACAAGCACTTCTGAAACTGAGATGCGGAAGGAATTCGGCCGCCAGGTTGTTGCCCTTGTTGACGGCGTTACCAAAATTTCCATCGTAAAAGCCAAGAGCAAAACCATCCAGGAAACCGAGACAATGCGGAAGATGCTGATTGCGATGACCAAGGATATCAGGGTCATCATCATCAAGCTGGCGGATAAACTGCATAACATGAAAACCCTTCAGTTTCTGCCCGAGGCAAAGCGGAAGTCAATTGCAAACGAATGTCTGGAAATTTACGCCCCCCTTGCAGGCAGACTGGGTATTTCGGGGCTTAAAACAGATCTGGAGGATCTGGCCCTTAAACACCTCAGGCCTGAAGTCTACAAGCAGCTGAGCGAGACTATCAGCACGCTTAAGAATGAAAATATTAACTACCTTAAAAAGGTTGAACGCGATATTCTTAAGGCGACCCACGCGGAAGGTGTTCAGATCGAGGTGGAGACCAGGGCAAAGCATATCTATTCGGTATACCGGAAGATGAAAAAGCGTAAAAAAGCCCTTGATGAAATAAACGATCTGCTTGCAATACGGATACTCTGCAATACACCGAATGAGTGCTACACAATTCTGGGCATTGTACACAGGCTGTGGCCTCCTATCGAAGGCCGTTTTAAAGACTACATTGCAATGCCGAAGTCTAATCAGTACCGCAGCCTTCATACAACGGTTATGTGCAACGAGGGAAGGAAGCTTGAGGTTCAGATCCGTTCATATGCAATGCATTACACCGCAGAATACGGGGTTGCGGCACACTGGATCTATAAGGGAGCGGACTCAAACGACAAGGCAAAACCTGAAGATCTGGCAATCATCAACAAGCTTAAACGCTGGAATGAGCTGCATATTCCCCAGGTCGAATTCTGGGACGAGATTAAGGGTGAACTTTTAAAGGATTCGATATATGTGTTCACACCGCGCGGCCATATAGTTGAACTGGCAAAGGATGCAACGCCGATTGACTTCGCCTACCACATTCACACCGAGGTCGGAAACCACTGTATCGGAGCAAAGGCTGACGGAGCAATAATTCCACTGAGCACTCCGCTGAGAAATACCCAGGTTGTTGAAGTTCTTACATCCAACAAGGGCAAGCCTAACATCAACTGGCTCAGACTGGCGAAGACATCCAAAGCAAAAAACAAGATCAGGCAGTATCTCAACAAGCATAACGAAGATCTGATTATAGAAAAAAATATCATCGCCAAACACAAGGCTCCTGCTGAAGTGCATGAAACAAAGGCTTACGAATCGTCTGCAGCGGAAAAGCAGACCGATTCAGCATCATCAGATATTATAAAGCGGGTAATAAACTCAACGAAGGTTGTTTTTAAAATCGGTGATGAAAAAAATATGATGATAAGCCTGGCCAACTGCTGCAATCCGGTGACGGGAGACAGCATTATTGGCTACGTTTCCAGAGGCCGCGGTATTATTGTTCACCGTAAAGACTGTACCAACCTGAAAAACATCAAAGAGTTCGAAGAGAGAAGTATTGATGTTGAATGGGAGGCTGTATCACCGATAACTTCAAGGCGCTTTGAAGTCGTTTCGAAAATAACCAACGACCTCTTCTCAGAGATTGAAGGCTCGGTACGAAAATACGGCGGTCATTTAATTGAAGGCAAGCTTGAGGAAAACGACAAAGGCAACCTGAAGGGCAGCTTTACAATGGAAATGACAAGGGACGTCGAATACAAACAGGTTCTAAAAAGCATAAGGCTCATCCCTTCAGTACTGAATATAAGACCACTTTCATAAAGGCAGGATTATGGTAAACCTTTCACATGTCAGAATAATACTCGAGAACCCTCAATCGGCAAAAAACATAGGCTCAGTATGCAGGGCAATGAAGAACATGGGCTTCAGCAAACTTTATATTGCCGGAAGCATTCCCGAGGACTTTGAGAAGGCTGCAGTCACGGCAATCCATGCCTCCGATATTCTGGAAAAGGCGGTCATCACCGAATCAGTTGAAAAGGCACTTGAAGGAACTGTCTACTCGGCTGCTATTTCAAGAAGACGCGGTAAAAAAAGAAAATATTTCAGCATTTCACCCGAAAACCTGGCTGAGGCTGTACTTCCGCTCTGCGCAGCTGAAGAGGAAGCCGAATCAACAGAAAGCCGGATAGCGATAGTATTCGGCAACGAGGTTTCCGGCCTCAATGAGCATGATCTGGGCCTGTGCAACACGGCGGTAAGAATACAGTCATCAGACCTCTTTCCTTCACTGAACCTCTCGCACGCTGTGCAGCTTATCACCTACGTTATCTATCATGAAGCACTCAAGGAAAAAGAGTTCAAGGGCTACCGTCCGATAAACAGAGAAGAACTTGACATCCTTACCTCTGATATTGCAGGGAATCTGAAAAACATAGGATTTTTCAAGCAGGTTGATGATTCTGATATGAAAAGTTTTTTCAGGGATATTTTTGCCAGAGCCGGAGTTTCTGCCGGTGAGGCAAAGAGGCTTAAGAATATATTTTCCAAGATTGAAGGTCTGTCCAAAAATTAGAAGTGCTTGTTTAGAAGGATTTCTACAAAAGGACTTCCCTTATGTGGCTGCTGAAACGTTCATGATCGATCTCGCCCTCAAGCAGAAGTGATATCAGTTTTCGAATCTGCTCAGGAAAGGCGTCCCAGTATTTCTTTTTCCAGCCGGGTATCTCCTCTTCCATACGGATCTGCTCGGCAGGCGGCATGGCCCCGAGACTGTATTCAACAAATTGATCAACCATCTGCACAAGTAAACCGCCGGGGAGACCGCCGCCTGCGGCACCGCTTGAAGAAGCCCTTGCACGCTTCGGCTTTCCGCCTGCAGATTCAGGCATAAACTCACCAAGCAGCTCCTGTACCTGAGCTTCACTGAGTTCCGGAGCATTCTGCCTGATTATATTGGCAGCAAAATTTGCCGCCATTTCCGATATCGTATTTTTGGACATTTCAACCTGTTCGGATATACGTGAGGCAGATTCAGAAGCGATTCTCCCGGGATTAACTCCTATATGCCGGCCTCTTCCCGGATCGGTGAGTCTTTTATGCAGGGCCGCCTGAATCACTTCAAGCTCCTCGGCTTCTGCAATATTCAGAATAAATTCAACTATTTTGTAAAGTCTGTCCTGCATCAGGCTGCTTCCTGTCTTTTTTCTTATCCGAGAAATACATAACTGTAAACCCGGCTGCCGCTATCATAGCAAGAATAAAACACAGAGGCCATACCATCTCAACTGAAGCTATTTCGATAAAACCGCCTACAAGGAAGGGAGAAAGAGCCTGTCCTGTACCCATAATTATCGGCACTATTGAATTGATTCTGCCCCGGTGGCTCATCGGAGTATGATTGGCGATAAATACATCTATATTCGTCGCCCCGAGTATTTCGCCGGTTGTCCAGATAAAAACGGTAATAATGATCAGAGCAAATGTTTTTGCAAAAAAAATGGCACCGAATCCGAAAGCATAGAGGACTGCGGTCAGGGCAGTTGCCAGTATCGGCTTCATATTCTTTGTAGCCGATATTATAAGTGTAGTTCCGGCAATAACAACAACGGCGTTAAAACTCATGGCAGAGCCGAAGAGCATCGGTCCGTCGCTGCCGAAAGTATCATTCATAAAGATCGGCAGAGAAAAGGACATCTGGGCATATACAAAGTTCAGAAGCATTACCAGAAACACAAACCAGAGAAGTATAGGGCGCTGAAACAGGACTTTAAAAACACTGCCCTCAACTGCATGTTCCGAAGAATTACCGCCCAGCTCCGCCTCTGCCATGCTTGCACGCAGCTGTTCACTGTCGGGTTTTGTTTCAGCGACAAGCAAGATAACAAGCATTACAGAGATAAAAGTTGTAATTGCATCGCCGGCAAAGAGCCATTTCGTGTGATTATTGTATAGAAATCCGGCAAGAAGTGGCCCCACAGCAAAGCCGATATTATGTCCCAGATACAATAGTGAAAAAGCGGCTTTTCTGTTTTCCGGCCTGCTCAGATCAAAAACCATCGCCTGACTTGTCGGGTGAACTACACCCATGAAAAACTCCGCCCCGATAATAAAAAAGGGTATAAGCTGCTGGTTTTTGAGAAAGGCACAGGAAAGAAAACATGCAGCGGAACAAAGCTGAGCTGTAACCAGCAGTTTCTTTCGGCCGATATGGTCTGAGAGTTTACCTCCGATTAGAGAGCCGGGCACAAAGCTTGTACTGCAGATCATCAGAATTACTCCGGCATCCTTTGCCGAGTAACCCAGTTTATTGGTAAGAAGAAGGGTTAAGAACGGGTAAACAAAAAAGCCCAGGCTGTTAATTATCCTTGCAAAAAACAGAACATAAATACTTCGCTCAAGTCCCGAGTAGATCCTGAACGGTCGCGTAATCATTTCTCCGGCTTTCATTTGCCTCCTGATTCTTTTTTAAGCAGACCGAACCTTTCGATAATTGGAAGATGCTGTGTACAGACATCTTCACAGCGGCCGCATTCTATACATTTTTCAAGATCATTCATACTCACATGCCAGTGCCAGCGGACACGCTGTTCCGCTGTCTCAGGACTCTTGAGTATAACATGGTTATAGGCTTCCATATATGCCCAGACCTTAATATCTTCGGGACATACATTGCAGTAGCCGCAGCTTGTGCAGAGGCTCTGGAATTCATCCTGGATTTTCAGCTTAAGTGCTTCGATTTCAGCCGGTTTTCCGGCTTTGAAACTCTCAACAGCCGCAGCTGCCCGGCTTATGTGTTCTTTTCTGCCGAAGCCGACCAGAGCTGTTGTTATTGCCGGATCGGAAAGCAGAAAATGCAGGGCACTGTCGACAATGTTTTCTTCAGGGCTGCTTTTCAGAAAGGAGAAGGCATCGGGATTATTTACGATGGTGCCGCCGCCGAGGGGATTCATGATAACAACGCCCATATTTTTTTCAGCAGCAGCCCGAAGCCCGTCCTCACGGAAAGGAAAGTTGACAGCTGAATACCCGAGGGTAATACCGTCAAACTCTTCTTCTGCAAGCATATCTCTGATCTCGCCTCCGTTCATATGAGTCGAGATGCAGATATGCTCAGCAAGACCTTCTTCACGAATCTTGCGAAACTCCTCAAGGACACCGGCAAGCCTTCGTTTTTCAAAATCTTCAGGAGACATGACACACCAGACATGGAAAAAGTCGAGCTTATCAAGCTTCATTCGGGAAAGAGAATGTTCCAAATCTTCACGAATCACTGAAGGTTTTGAGGCGGCACTCTTTGAAGAAACATAGAAATCCTGTCCCGAGCTGTTCATTTGCTCAAAGGCAAGGCCGAATATTTTTTCAGATTTTCCATGAAGATAGGCAGGCGCTGTATCGAAGTAATTTATTCCGAGCTCCGAAGCATACAAAAGCATTTCAGCGGACTTTTCCAGCTCCCGGGTGTTTTCGAAGCGCATGCCTCCAAAACCAATAACCGAGAGCTTCTTTCCGGTATTTCCATATTCCCTGTACAGCACCAGGCTCCCCTAAACACTAAATGCAAATAAAAAGTCAGTGACTTTTTATCTGCTTACCTTAAATGTAATTGAGTTATTTAGAATCCTATCGGCGATGGGATTTTAAATAACTAAAAATCAAACTTTAAACTAACCGAGTTTAAAGTTTGATTAGACGTTAAACTTAAAGTGCATTACATCGCCGTCTTTGACAATGTAGTTTTTTCCTTCCTGTCTGAGCTTTCCTGCCTTTCTTATTGCGTCTTCTGAACCGAGAGAAAAGAGGTCGTCGCAGTGATAGACTTCAGCCTTGATAAAACCTTTCTGAAAATCGGTATGAATTACACCTGCAGCTTCGGGAGCGAGAGCTCCGGCTTTAAAAGTCCAGGCCCGGTTTTCATCGGTTCCGGCAGTAAAGTAAGTTCGAAGCCCGAGTGCAGCGTAGGCCTTGTGAATAAGCCTTGCAAGCCCCGATTCTTCAAGCCCGGCCTCCTGCAGAAACTCAGCTTTCTCCTCATCGGTTTCCAGTGCGGCAATATCAGCTTCAAGAGCGCCGCAGATAACCTCAACCTCGGTTTCTTCAGCAGCGGCTATATCCTTAACAGCCTTAACGTAGTCGTTCTCATCGGCAAGACCGGCTTCGTCAACATTGCAGAGATACATCTGTTTTTTCATGGTAATAAGCTGAAGCTCCTTTACAGCTTCCAGCTGATCTTCGGTCAGCTCAACAGCTCTGGCCGGTGTTCCCTCAGAAAGCGCATCCCTGAGTTTTTCAAGGGCGGGAAGAATCAGGGTTGTTTTCTTTACTATGTCTTTGTCCGGTGAGCGGAGATTCTTTGCAGATTTCTCAAGCCTTTTTTCGACGGTTGAAAGGTCGGCCAGGGCAAGTTCGATATTGATTGTTTCAATATCAGATGCAGGATCGATTTTACCGCTTACGTGGGTAATATCCTCATCCTCAAAACATCTGACGACATGAATAATTACACCTACCTGCCTTATGTGGGACAGGAACTGATTGCCAAGCCCCTCGCCCTTTGAAGCTCCCTTTACAAGACCGGCAATGTCTACGAATTCGACTACAGCCGGAATCTTTTTGGCAGGTATGATAATTTCAGATATTTTTTCAAGCCGTTCATCAGGTACATTTACGATTCCGACATTCGGATCGATCGTACAGAACGGATAATTAGCTGCTTCCGCAGGTGCAGATGTAAGAGCAGAAAAAATAGTAGATTTTCCGACATTCGGAAGTCCGACTATCCCGCAGTTAAGACCCATATATAATATCCTCCAAGATATTTCGTTATAAATACATTAAAAGTGCGATAAGTATTCCAAGAAGGCCGCCGAAAAAAACCTGCGGCAGAGTATGACCGAGCAGGGTTCCAAGTGTTTTAGGCTCAAATCCGTCCTTGAAAAGACTCTCTAGCTGGCTTGTCAGCTCGTTGATAAGTTTGGCATGCTCGCCTGCAGCACGTCTGATTCCGCATGCATCATACATTACAACTACCGCAAGAACAGTTGCAATGGCAAATTCCGGACTGCCCAGGCCCTCGGTCATTCCGACCGCGGTTGCAAGCGCCGTTACTGCGGCAGAATGCGATGAAGGCATCCCTCCGGTTCCCCTCAGCCTGGAAACCTTAAGTGTCCGTTCGGAAATAAGGACAGTAAGGACCTTTAGCACCTGTGCGGAAACAAGAGCTATTAAAACTGTCAATAATGCCTTGTTTACTATCAGTTCCTGCAAAACAGACTCCGTACAAAGGCTACATTTAAAAACTGCAGTTTTTTAAATGTTTACCAAAAATTTAGGGTTATTCAAGCTTTCAGATTATAATGCTTATGGGTTTTCATGAAAAGCCTTCAGTCACGTATTCTTGACGATTTAACGAACGAGGGACAGTGCTTTCCTGTTGCCTGATACAGTGATACCGAGGGAAGCTGTTTCCCCTTAAAACCGAACATAGTACAGGAACGGGGGAATGCCGGGTCCCAGCTCACCTTGAAGTATTCACATTTCAGACAGTTTGGTGCCCGCTCCGGTGCTGCAGATCCATTGTTCATATTTAGAATATCGTCTGTTCATGCTATATTATCAAGAAGGAGTGGGCATATGTTAAGTGAAAATGAACTTAAGCGGTATTCAAGACAGCTTCATCTGGATGACGGAATTAGAATTGATCAGGAGATGCTTAAAAATTCACGTGTCATGATAGCCGGAGCAGGAGGGCTTGGAAGTCCTGTTTCCATGTACCTTGCCGCGGCCGGAGTCGGAACAATTGTTATATGCGATAATGACAAGGTAGAGCTCTCCAATCTTAACCGGCAGCTTCTTCACGGGACAGCCGGTATCGGCGTTCCCAAAACCGATTCGGCTTCCGAAAGACTTACAGGGATAAATCCTGAAATAAATATAATTGCATATAATGCAGATATTTCGGACAGCCTTGCTGAAGCAGCAGCAAACTGTGATCTGATAATAGACTGCCTGGACAATATTGCCACCCGTTATGTTATAAACGATTACTCCATGAAGTATAGAGTTCCCCTTCTCCACGGCGGAGTCCGGGGGCTTGCAGGACAGGTTTCAATGCTCATGCCGCCTGAAACAGCCTGTCTGAGGTGCATATTCCCTGAAGACATCAGGAATAAAGAGCCCATACCCATTCTGGGCTCTACCGCCGGAATAACCGGTTCAATCCAGGCTACAGAAGCAGTAAAATATCTCTGCACAAAAAAAAGCAGCCTGAAAAACAGGCTGCTGATATTCGATGGAACCGAATGGGAGTTTACAAGCATAGAGCTCTCAAAAAACCCGGCCTGTCCTGCATGCGGAAAGGCCATGAACTGAATAAAAACTTCGAATCAGAATTATCATAACTATTCCTGTGCCTCAGGAAGAAGTTCGACCATTACATAGGATTCTGGAGTAAAGTACTGTTCCACGGTTTCAACAATACTTTCAGCACTAATTTTATCCCGGAATTCTTCAGGGGTAAGCTGGTCATCAGGATCGTCACCGAATGCTATTGCGGTTTCCAGATGATCAAGCCAGTAGCTGTTCTCAAGAATTTCTTTTTCAAAAGCCCTTCTGTACTGTTCCTCCTGACGGAGGATATAGTTTTCATCAAGAGTTCCTGCTGAAACATCAGAAATCGTGCTGAATATTTCAGCGGCAAGTTCATCAGCTCTTTCCGGTTCACATCCGAAGTTGATGCTTACCTGCCAGGTGGCAGCCGGAACCCTTTTCAGCGAGGCGGATACTGCAATGTGATATGTTCCGGAAAGCTGTTCACGGATTCGTTCACGGAGGATTGTCTCCATAACCGAGGCGGCAGTATCAAGCTGCAGGTCTGTATTTTCATCCCATTGGTCCAGCTCTCCGCTGAATACAATAACAACACGGCTTTGAGGATCGAGGCCTTTCACAACCTTCTCTGAAATAATCCCCTGCGGAGCGCGGACTCCGAGATCTACTGCAGACTCTTCAGGATTTCCAGCAGGAAGGCCGCCGACATAGGTCAGAATCTCCTGAAGAATATTTCTGCTGTGGAGATTTCCGGTAAAAACAAACACAAAGTCATCAGCACCGCTGAATCGATCGGCATATACACGGGCTGCAGCTTCGGTCTGAAACATCGGAAGGCTGGTGCTGTCCAGGGGCCGGTTTCTGAAATCGTTATTTGTAAGAATCTCCCCTACCCGATCGTAAAATACATTTGAAGGATCAGCTTTGCGGTTTTCTATGATGCTTTCAAGACGGGTACTCAGGTTCTGACGAACCGCTTCATCAAAAAGAGGCTGTTCAAAATACAGATACAGGAGCTCAAAGAATGTCTTTGATTCCTCGGGTGAAAAACTGCCGGTGAAGCCCTCTGAATTTGATGCAATATAGGGGCTGAGTTTAACTGTTGTACCTGCGAGTTTTTTCTGCAGGGCTACAGCATCAAATTCGCCCAGTCCGCTCTGTGACTGAAGCAGCGGAGCATATCTTCCTGAAATAAAATCCTCATCAGTAACAAGGGATAGTCCTCCATGACTGAAAGCAGAGAAAAGGATTTCATCCTCTCTGAACTCAGTATCCTTGAGAACAACATCAGCTCCGTTGGAAAGATGAAGGAGCACAGCTCCCGATTCCGGGAACTCGGCTGCCGATTCAACAGCACCGGGCACAGGAACTTCGGAAACAAGCTCACCCTGTGACTGTTCATCAACATAGGCTTCGATTTCAAGATCCGGCGCGGCCTCAAGAATGGCAAGCAGTTCATCTTCTGAAGGAACTGAGGCGCCTTCCGGATATGCAACAGTTACCAGTCTTCCCTTTGCAGGCATCATCATTGAAGCATAGGCATTTATTTCCTCAAGGCTTATCGACGGAACAAACCGCTGATAAAGCTCATACTCACCCGCAATGCCAGGCATAAATACACCCTCAAGGTAATAGTCGACAAGCTCGCGGGCAAATCCGGAAGACTGGAGGTTATCGCGATCCCTGTAGTATTTTTCAATATTTCTAAGGTAATCAGCCTTAGTTCTATCAAGCTCGGTGGACGTAAAGCCGTAGCGTCCTGCCCGCTCAAGCTCGGTTACTATTCCTGAAAGTGCAGCTTCCACTGAATCGGTGTCAGCCGACGCATAACAGCTTACCGACTCACTCGCCCTGACAAGGCTGCCGGTTCCGCCGCCTGCGCCAATAAAAGGCGGTTCGGGTGATCTGGCGGCTTCATCGAGCCTTGAGTTGAACATTGTCCAGGTTATTGACTCAAGAAGCATCCGGCGGTAGTCAAGATCTGTGCTCTGACTTGCAGGAGCTCCGGTGGCTGCGGATATTTCAACCGATGCATAGGGAAGCTCAGGGTCGGGAATAAGGCAGACGCTGTCTTCCGTATTTACCGGAATGCTCATTACTGGGCGTTCATAACCGGTCTCCGGAGCTTCAAACGAAAAATACTGTTTTACCAGTTCTTCGGCATATTCGGGTTCTATATCACCGACAACTACTACTGACATCAGTTCCGGACGGTACCATTTTTCATAAAAATCACGCAGCCGCTGCGCAGGAGCGTTCATCACAACATCTATCTTCCCGATAGGAAGCCTTTCAGCATACTCAGATCCCTTAAAAAGAGCGGGAATCAGCTTATCCATAATTCGGCCTGAAGCTCCGCGGCCCAGACGCCATTCCTCCTGAATGACTCCGCGTTCAAGTTCAATTTCTTCATCCTCATAGCTGACAAGATGGGCCCAGTCTTCAAGAACCTGAAAGGCATTATGAATAATTTCATCATCATCGGTGGGTATTTCGAGCATATAGACTGTCTCATCAAAGCTGGTATAAGCATTGATTTCGGGACCGAAGGCCATACCTATTGATTCAAGATAATCTACAAGGGCTGATTTTTCGAAATGCTCGGTGCCGTTAAAGGCCATATGCTCACAGAAATGAGCAAGCCCCTGCTGGTCAGCCTCTTCGAGGACCGAACCGGCGTTTACAACCAGCCTCAGCGAGGCTCTGTTCTCCGGCTCACTGTTTTTCCGGACATACCAGGTAAGACCGTTATCAAGAACTCCGGTACTGACAAGGGGATCAAGTGGAAGCAGTGTACCTTCAGACTTCTGCTCCCCGGATAGAGCTCCATTATCAGTCTCAGATGGAGTAACACAGCCTGCTATTATAAAAACCAGCAGTAATGACAATAGTAATGTGCAGATTTTTTTCATGTACATAAATTTCTCCGATATTCAGCTTGGTAATTAAAAATACTTTTGCTATAATCATAGGATAAAAAACAATGAATGTGAATGATGTGTTTCATCAAATTGATGACCAGAACGCCGAGATTCATCAAAATCTTCTAAACGAACCGGAAAAATATATTCCAGAGGCGCAGCGGAACGCCGATCTTGCTGAAAAAAATGATTACAGCTACGGCAGAGCGGAAGCTTTTCTGAATATAGGGTCCTGTTACCTGATTTTGTGTAATCCTGATGCGGCAATTCCTCATCTTGAACAGTCTCTTGATCTTTTCAGGCTTGATTCCGACCGGAGGAGTCTGCATGGAGAAATGGCGGCGCGCAACGCACTTGGCCGGGCTGAGTTTTCCAAGGGCAATTACGAATCTTCACTAAACCAATACTTTATTTCACTGACACAGAGCGAAATGCATCAGGATATCAATATTCAGGCTCAGACTCTGAATGCAATAGGCGATATCCATCGAATGATTAACAATACAGAAGAAGCCCTCCGCTACTTTCACCAGGCTCAGAATGTCGCAGCCTATGTTGAAAACCCTGTGTTAAAAGCCGAGATTACTATAAACATGGGTAAATCAGCCATCGACTCCGATGATATGGAATCTGCTGCAGAATATTTTCAAAGTGTTCTTGATTCGGACAGTATAAGCAGCTTCGGGATATTAACAGCATCAGCTATGCTGGGCAGCGCCAGAGTTCAGATACACAGCAACAAACTCGAAGATGCAGAAACGAAACTTGAAAATGCACTGAAACTGTTTTCAGATATTGGTCACGAATTCGGAAAGGCTGAATGTTTTTACCGGCTTGGAGAAATTAAGATAATCAGACAGGATTTTGATAAGGCCCTGAATTTTATTGATGATGCTGAATCAATTGCAGTAAAACTGAATCTGCAGGATCTGCTTAGACGCTGCATGAAGCGCAGGGCTCACATCAGCAGGCACCTGGGTGATTTTAAAAAGGCCTGCGAATATTTTCTGAGGTTTTACGAATTCGAACAGATCCAGAAAAACGACGGGCTTAAAAACAGACTGAGAAAGATTTCAATTCTTTATGAGACGGAGCATACAGAAACAGAGAAGGAATCCTACCGGATGAGATTTCTTGAAATGGAACGTTCAAATAAGGAAATCAAGATCATCAACCGCATCGGCCGGGAAATTACATCATCACTTGATCCGGAAGAAATACTTCACCGGACTTATGAAAGCCTGGGGGAATTTCTCGAGATGACATCCTTCGGCATCGCGCTGCTGGATAGAAAAGAAAATAACCTTACAATGAAATTTTTCATTGAGAACGGCAAGAGAATGCAGCCTCTGATTATTAAAATGGATGACAAAACAAGCCTCTCTGTCTGGTGCATTACAAACGAAAAACCGGTGCTTTTTTCGACAACAGCCGAAACTGAAAAATATATCAAAGGCTGGAAAAACCGTTTCAATATTGAAATTAACTCTGCAATATTTCTGCCTATACTGCACGGCAGGGAAATACTCGGATGCCTGACTGTCCAGAGCACATTTGAACACTCATATACCGAAGCTAATCTTAACCTTCTGGGTGCGGTTGCATCATTCATTGCTGTAGCACTGGATAATTCAAAGGCTCATACGGAGCTTAATATGCTGAACAAGATAGTTACTGATGAAAAGGTTAATCTTGAAATTGCCTACCGAAGAATCAGCCACATGGCCAATCATGATGCCCTGACAGATTTACCGAACAGACATCTGTTAAGAGAGCTTATTAAAAACGGAATAAAAATGGCAGATCGGGACAGTACAAAACTTGCCGTACTTTATATGGATCTTGATTCATTCAAGCAGGTCAATGATACCCTGGGCCATGATGCCGGTGATGAGCTGCTGAAAACAGTATCTCAAAGAATTAAAAATGCCCTTAGAACCTCGGATACTGTAGCCAGAATAGGCGGGGATGAATTTATTGCCGTCATTTATAATATTGGAACGGTTGAAAATGTACGTTCTGTTGCTGATAAAATAATTGAAGCAGTGCACTCGGACATCATTCTTAAAAATATTAAGTACAATGTAGGAACAAGCATAGGCGCCTCTATTTATCCTGATGATGAAGTTAATATGGAAGAACTTATAAGAAAGGCTGATGCAGCAATGTATGCGGCAAAAAATTCAGGTAAAAACCGGACTGTCTTTCATTCCGACAGCCCGGCTGAAATTTCTAACGTGTAAGATTTCGGTATTTAATTCTATGCGGTCTGTCCGCTTCAATTCCAAGACGTTTTTTACGGTTCTCTTCATATTCAGTATAATTTCCCTCAAAGAAAAATACCTGGCTGTCACCCTCAAAGGCAAGAATATGCGTCGCAATTCTGTCCAGAAACCAGCGGTCATGGCTTATAACAGCAACACAGCCTGCATAGGAATTAATTGCTTCTTCGAGTGCCCTTATCGTATTAACATCAAGGTCGTTAGTCGGTTCGTCAAGAAGCAGAAGATTTGAACCTTCCTTCAGCATCAGTGCAAGCTGCACCCGGTTCCTTTCTCCACCGGAGAGAACCCCTATCTTCTTCTGCTGGTCAGCACCCTGGAAATTAAACTGAGCTGCATAGGCTCTGGAGTTAAGCTCTCTGTTTCCCAGTTTCATTGTTTCATGTCCGCCGGAGATCTGCTCCCAGACCGATTTGTCCGGATCAAGGATTTCCCGCATCTGGTCGACATGGGCAATCTTTACGGTCTGCCCTACAGTGATGTTGCCCTCATCCGGAGTCTCTGCGCCGGTAATCATCCTGAACAGGGTTGTTTTACCTGCACCGTTGGGGCCGATGATTCCGATAATTGCTCCTGGCGGAATAGACATATCAAGCCCTTCGATGAGTATTTTATCGTCATATGATTTTTTAAGTCCCTCAGTCTCAATTACGATGTCACCCAGTCGCGGCCCCTGCGGAATGAAGATCTGAAGTTTTGATTCCTTTTCAGATGTATTCTGATTTAATAACTGCTCATAGGAATTAATCCTGGCTTTGGCTTTGGCATGACGGCCCTTTGGACTCATCCGAATCCATTCAAGCTCGTTCTGCAGGGTTTTCTGGCGGGCGGATTCCTGCTTCTCCTCCTGGGCCAGACGCTGCTGCTTCTGCTCAAGCCATGAAGAATAGTTACCCTTCCAGGGTATGCCCTTTCCGCGATCAAGCTCAAGAATCCAGCCGGCAACGTTATCAAGGAAATACCTGTCGTGCGTTACTGCAATTACGGTTCCCTCGTATTTCTGAAGATGCTGTTCAAGCCATCCTACAGTTTCAGCATCAAGATGGTTGGTCGGCTCATCAAGCAGCAGGATATCAGGTTTCTGAAGAAGCAGTCTACAGAGGGCAACACGTCTTTTCTCACCACCTGATAGAATCCCGGTTTTAACATCTTCAGGCGGACATCTCAACGCATCCATTGCCATTTCAAGCCTTGAATCGAGATCCCAGGCTCCGAGATCTTCCAGCCTGTCCTGTACAACACCCTGCCTTTCCAGCAGTTTGTTCATCTCATCATCATCCATCGGCTCGGCGAATTTCTCATTGATGCTGTCATACTCAGCCAGCAGATCAACAGTTTCCTGCACCCCCTGCTGTACAATTTCTTTTACGGTCATTTCAGGATCAAGATAGGGTTCCTGCTCCAGGTAACCTATGGTGAAGCCCTCGGATATTACAGTTTCGCCCTGAATCTCCTTATCAACTCCCGCAAGAATTTTTAGAAGTGTAGATTTACCGGATCCGTTTAAACCAAGTACACCAATCTTTGCCCCGTAAAAATAGGACAGGTAAATGTCCTTGAGAATGACCTTCTGGTTGATGGTCTTACTGACCCCGACCATTGAATATATGATCTTTTCAGCTTCGTTTGCCATTTATTCCTCCAAATATATTTTATAGCTTTTCTTTATGCATTTTGTTAAGCAGTTTTAATTCCTTTACCGCCATCGGCAGGGTGAGGATAAAACTGAGAATATCTGCAAGCGGCTGGGCTATTGCCACACCGTTTATTCCGATAAAACGGGGAAGTATCAGCATTGCAGGAATGAGAAACAGGCCCTGCCTTGCTGATGAAAGTACACCTGCCTGAAGACCCTTTCCATGAGCCTGAAACATTGCCGCAAAGCAGTTCTGAACTCCGACGAAGATAAGGGTAATACTGGCGAACCGCATGAAGTTTATTCCGGCTGTCATCACCTCCGGATCGGAGGTAAAAATCCCTACAATAAATCTGGTAAAAACCAGGAAAACTGCTGACATAAAAAGACCGAAAACGGTGTTCCAGGAGACCGCCTTTTTAACCGTTTGAATTACCCTGTCATACTGTCTTGCTCCGTAATTGAATCCGGCAAGCGGCTGAAGGCCCTGGCCGATACCGAAGAAAACCATCATCGTAAGTGACACTACACGCAGAGTAATTCCCACTCCGGCAACCGCGTAGTCGCCGAACATTGATGCGGCCAGATTTGTAACGCCCATTGCGCCGCTGGTAAGAAGCTGTCTGATTAATGTCGGGGTTCCGATCGCCATAATCTGTTTGTACATAACTGCTGTAGGTGAAAAATCCTTCAGCCGCAGCTTTAGTATGCCTTTTGAGAAAACAAAATAACGGAGAAGGTAGAGCGTGCTTATAAGCTGGGCAGTAATGGTTGCAGCGGCTGCACCGGCGAGTCCCATTTTAAAAACAAACATGAAAACCGGGTCAAGAATCATGTTAAGACCGCCGCCCAATATTAAACCGCGGCTGCTGTAACCTGCAGCACCTTCAGCCCGAAGCATATTGTTAAGACACATGTTGATAATCTGAAAAACCGAACCGCCGATGATGATCCTGCCGTAAATTACAGCCCTGTCCATAATAGAGTCGGTAGCTCCGAAAATCCGGAGTAAGGGTACAATGAAAATATTGCCAAGTACGGCAAAGGCTATTCCTATAACCAGTGTAGTATAAAAAGCGGTTGAGGCTGCAGACCTTGCTTCTTCAGGCTTTTCCTCACCGAGCTTTCTAGAGATCATTGAACCGGCACCCATGCCGAATGTCAGCCCGATTGCCCCAATAAGCATAAATATCGGAAAAACGACTGCAGATGCGCCTATTGAAGGAGTATCATTTAACAGCCCTATAAAGGCGGTATCGACTACATTGTAAACGGCATTAACAAGCATGGCTGTCGCGGCGGGGACAGCAAGATTCCGTAGTGCGGTGCCTATCTTCCCGCTTCGAAGCATTTCAGTTCGTTCATTTTTATCCATATGAAATTCAGGATACTTGGCGATGAAAAACAAATCAAGTAATATGAGGAAAGTATTTTCGGAGTTGATTATGATTGATAAAACTTATCTGGAAAAATTTAATAACCTTCCTGATGACCCTGCCGCTGAGTCTGTAAAACAGACCGCCGAAGAACTTGAAATGCTCAGCTTCAGCCCTACGCTTATGATTGATACACCTGATTTTCTGTTCTTCACAAAGGCCGGAATTACAGCCGAAGCAGAAAGGGTTGCAGACCTTCCGGATGAAAAACTGCCGGAGTTCAGCAGTGAAAGTTTTGATGATTCAAATGATTTCCGCAGAAAGCATATTGATCTTCTATATTATAACTATGAGCTTCTCACAAGGCTGAGGTTGAATGTACCCGAAGCATGGGACTATATTCATGAACTTTATGAGGATGACTGAGTAGATCTGAAGATCTAAATCATTTTCTAATCATCACATCTTCATACAAAGCAAGATGCCAGCCTTCAAGGTTAGAGAAGGCCTTTCTTTCCGGACTTTTTATCGTCCCTATGCCGGATGTCTCAAGAAATTTTCTTATTGTCTGTATCCGCTTATAAATCTTCTGGTAATGGGGACAGGAACTGGCCTTGCAGCCCAGGGCACATCCTTCTGCAGTTTCAGGCTCCAGGTGCTCGAGGATTTCAGAGCAGTATAGAGTCTCATCATCTTTGGTAAGAAGCATATTAAGTAATTCCATATTCGGCTCACTGAGTCCGGTAATCAGAGGTCTGCCCATAAAAATAACGCTACCGTTTCTATGTTCAAGGAGCTTTCCGGGCAGAGTAAAAAATATTACCGACATCACAAAGAACACAATAAGAAGAATCCGGTCGGCCATGACAGCCAGGATATCAGGTGTAAATCCGTCTGCGGTCTGAACCCCGGCAGACTGAGGCATATCCCTGGAAATTGAAAGAATAACCATAAAAAACCAGATCAGCCAGTAAATGATACCTGAAGTTCTGTCCCTGCTTATCAGTTTCCCGCTTCTGAATTCCACGGTGGGGACCTGGATAAGAAAAATAATTGTACAGATAACAAAATTCCTGATGCCCGAAAAGAGAGCAAATATTTCATTATGCCGGTTAAGAGTGTATGCAAGAAAGAACAGTATTACTGCAGAAATAATCTGTGTACGGAATATTATTTTTCGTTCACGGAGAAGCAGCGGCAGAACCAGAAGCGAGAGGACTGCGCAGAAGAGAATTATGGATTTCATACTGCTGTTTACCGGTGTCTCGAAGGCGAAAAGCAGGGCACCGCTTACCGCAATGGTCAGGGAAAGGATAAACCAGACAGGACCAGGTTTTTTCCTTGGCTTCACAGTATTCGGAACGGCTTTTTCTGAAAGAAGGGCTGAAAAATTACCTTCGGTAATATCTCTAAACACGGATCTTTTTCTCCGATGCTCTACAGCAACATCAGGATATAGAATAAGACTCCAGCCTTCCTCCACTACGTTACGTTTGTTTTCGGGGGGGATAATCATTCCAATACCATAGTTCTCAAGTTTCTTTCCGAGATCTGTGACATATCGGTAAACCGCCGCATATCCCGGACACATCGAGGCCTTACAGGCGTTATCATCGTCACAGTTCAGACCTTTCAGGTCTGCACCTGTGCTTCGGAAATAATCACGGCAGCGTATTTTCACTCCCTGCTCAGCAGCAGTCAGCATCTGGATCTGAGTGCCGTTGAATGAGGCAGTAATATCATCATTCCTGAAAAAAAGCCTGCCCCCAAAAAATATCAGCTTTTTTGAAGCGCTGCTTTTTAGATTCATCAGAAAAAGTACAGCCGGAATATAGTTGGCGGCCTCATAGAATCCGGAAAAAAGCCTCCAGGGTTCAGCTATCTGATGACTTGAGAATAGAAAATATATTCTCATAAACAGAAGCATTAGCGAGTATGAAGCAAGAAGAATTATGATAAAATTCAATCCGCGGATCAGCTGATCAAAGATCTGCCTCCTGAAGAACCGGAAAATCAGACTGTAGCTGAGTGCCAGCAGCGGTCCCGGATAGTAGAACAGAAACATTGAATAATAAACCCGATCAAACAGTATACCTGAAGCTGCACCGGTAGCAGCAATCCAGAAAAATATCAGTATTGAAAAAACGACAACCCTGCTTCTGGATTTTATGCAGAAAAGAATAACAATGAGTACAAACTGTATAAAAAACATAACGAGGCTGTAAACCACAGAAAAGCCGCCTCGACCTTCCATAGTAAGGCCTGCAATAAGTACCGGTATTGAAGCATACAATGCAAGAAGTACCGATAAAACTGATGGCTTTCTCATCAATGGCTCCTGCCGCTGAATGCCAGCCTTGCCACTATTATCGGAGTTATAAAAAACAGCACAGATAAAATACCGTACCCGGGAAAGGTTATTGCAATAATTACCGCTGCAAAGCTGGCCGGAAGTGCATCGGCATAATAGGGTTTGAATACATCGATAAGGTATCTGAAAAAGGAGCGGCCTTCTTCAAGTCTGTAAAACAGGGCGTTGAAAACACAGGAAAACAGAAAGAACACAGGAGCTGTGATTAAAGCCGGAAGGATATTTGAACCGGCTGCCGCTGCTGCTATATGGACGTAGAGCCAATCAACCGAAAACAGAATTATTATAAAATGCGATACATTGAAAATTGTCAGTCTCAGCGGAGTTGTAAAAATATAACTCAGACCCTTCTCCTGTATTCTTACTGTAAAAAGAGCTGTGGCCAGTATGCAGAACAAAGAAGAAACCGGTCCGCCGGAGAGGTAGGCTCCGAAGAAAACAGCCTCAATTGTGGAGATATAGATATTTCCACTGGAGATATATACCGAGAAGGATTCACTTAAAACAGCAAGAACAGACCAGACGATAATAACAGAGATACTGTAATCGGCAGGCTGACTTCCTGAAAATATCAGAATTGCGCACAGAACAGCCGCTGCGGAAATAATGATAAGAAAAAGCAGAGCGCCGCGCGGATAAACATTCATAAATCAAAACTCCACAACTCGTTTCCGGACGAATTCGTAAGGAAACATGTTATATAAGGCTGAAAAGGAAAGCTGCGTCCTGCCTATATGATACATTTTCAATAGGAAAACAGTCAACAAAAACGCAAAAGTATCAGGAGAAAAACTATGAACCATGAAAAAAAGTACAACAATAAAGGTAAATTTAAAAATATGGCAGTCACAGCCTCCGCTTTTTTTAATACTGTCTGCAATCATTTTGCTTGCAGCAGGCAAAGACGGCGATGGCGATATTAATGTACTGCTTTACGGAGCAGATACATCCTCGTCAGGAAAGACGACTCTCTACTTCAATGGCCGGCTGGAATATGCTGAATCAAAATAAAATTAAAAAGCCTGCGATTTTGACCGCAGGCTTTTTTCCGTTTTTATGAAAACTAATCAGCAGTCCTGCATAAACGGAATCCCATCCCGTTACCTTCAGCAGCAGGTCCGGCCAGTCCACGCTGGGCAGAGCGGAGATCATTTCTGTTGACACTCCAACTGCCGCCGCGGCTGACACGGTAGGAACCGCTTTCAGATCCGGTTGGATCTGTTTCAGCCGTTACAGAAGACTTTGCATACCAGTCATGACACCATTCCCAGATATTGCCATTCATATCATAAAGCCCGAGGGCATTGGGCAGCTTTTGACCAACCTTCTTGTTCCCATAACCAGGATCACCGGCACTACCTGTATTATTATAAGTGGACCAGGCATACTCATTCATTCGGGCTTCTGTTGCAAGAGGAGAACCGCTGAGTACCCCTGTATTTGTCTGAAGACATGCATATTCAGTATCCCCGGAGATGTGATCTCCGCAGTTCCATTGTGTACCGTCTACATACCTTGCCGCACATTCCCATTCCGCCTCGGTAGGCATACGGTAGCCTTTGGCATTCCAGTCAACATAAACCGGATCGTGATCTGCGGCATCATCTTTAGAATATGGAGATAGCAGGTCGATATCAGAAAAGTATACCAATTCAGAAACTGTAATACTGTCATCGGCTATAGTTAGAAGGTTGCAGAAAGCAGCAGTATCAAACCAGTCTATGTAGTAAGCCGGATAATCATTCCCCGACCCGTATCCGGAACCGTCGGGGTCTGTTCCCGGCCAGTCGGTCCCCCACACATCTTCCCAGAGCCCCTGGGGAACCTCTGTCTTCCCCATCCAGTAGCTTTTTGTAAGCGTAACAGTATGGGGAACTGCATACTCAGAAGAAACCAGGTGTTCACTCATTGTAAAAGAACAACCCGCTGGTACACGGTTCATATCAAAGCTGACAAGGTTGGCGGTACGGGTTTCAGTTTCAACAGTAGAAACTGCAGCCTCGATTGTTACCGAAACAGTATAATCCTGTGTACTTCCGTCTGCTGCCGTAACAGTATAAACAACAGGGCTGCTGAAGTCGTTGGCAGTTGTCCCGCTCACCTGTGCAGTACCGCCTACTGCTACAGATTCTCCAATAGCCGTAAAACTTGCAACAAGGCCAGTGACAATGGTTCCATCAGGAAGAGTTAAGCTGATATTTGTACCGCTTATCGTACCGGAAACATCGCCTGCTAGCCCTGAATTAGCCGAAGCTTTAAAACTGAAAGCTGTAATAGATTTTTCACTGGTTAATCCGGGTTCTGAGGGACAGGAAGTCAGGATCAGCAGGAAACTGATCACTGTAGTGATGGATAAATACTTTTTCATATTTACTCCAATTATCGATTTTATATTGGTTCTTAGTATTAATGACACATTTTAATAAAAACTCAAATAATAAAGTAAATACGGTAACTGTTGATGAAAGAGGCCTCCGGAACTATACTGACTGGTATAAATCCGGAGGCATTTTTTATGGACAGCAGTCTTTCATCATTACTTTCAAATCTCGGCCTTGGCGATTCCGTTGCAGGTATTCTGAGCGTACTGATTCTTTTTGCCGGACTGCTCCTGGCAAGCCTTATCCTTAACTTTGTTATCAGCAGAATTGTAATATCAATTCTTTCCCGCACGGTTAAACGCACAAAAACAAAGTGGGATGACATCCTGCTTGAAACAGGGCTTTTCCAGAAGGCTGTAAAGATAGTCCCCGGACTGTTTCTATATTTCAGCTTTCCCCTTGTTTTCCAGGAAGCCGGCAGCCTAGAATCCTGGTTTCAGAGACTGGTACTCGCCTACATAATCCTGGTAGTTCTAAATGTATTCAATTCTTTTCTTACCGGTGTGAACCGTATATATACAAGCTACGAGATTTCCAAAAATCGGCCTATCAAGGGATATCTGCAGATCGTAAGGGTTATCGCTGCCATCATGGTTATAGTACTTGTCATCTCAATCCTGATCGACCGCTCGGCTCTTGGCCTGCTTTCAGGTATCGGAGCACTATCAGCAGTGCTTATGCTGGTATTCAAGGATTCAATACTCGGGCTCGTCGCCGCCATTCAGCTCTCGGGAAACGATATGGTAAGAATCGGCGACTGGATTACAGTCCCCGGTCAGGGCGCGGACGGTGATGTAATTGATATAAAACTGCAGACTGTGACCGTACAGAATTTCGATAAAACCATAGTAAGCGTCCCCATCTATAACCTGATTTCAGGTTCGTTTACAAACTGGAGGGGCATGAGTGAATCCGGCGGCAGAAGGATAAAGAGGCATATCAATATAGATATGAACAGCGTTAAATTCTGTACAGATGAAATGCTGGAAGATTTCCGGCAAATTGATCTTATCAGTGATTTCATACCAAAAAAGAAAGAAGAGATAGATGCTCATAATGCAGGAAAGGGGATCAACACCGCCCGCGAACTCAACGGCAGGCGAATGACAAACCTGGGAGTATTCAGGGCCTACCTTGCAGCTTACCTGCGCGACAACCCGAACATTCACGATAATATGACATTTCTTGTTCGCCAGCTTCAGCCCGGCGACAAGGGGATCCCGCTGGAAATATACGTATTCAGCCGTGACCAGGTCTGGGCGAACTATGAAAATATCCAGGCCGACATATTCGATCATATCCTTGCGTCAATACCCTTCTTCGGCCTTGCAGTTTTTCAGTCTCCATCAAGCCTGGATTTCAAAATGAGTTTTGCGGGAAAGTAAGGATTAAAGACAATAAGCCCGCAGTTTATTCCGCAGTCCTGCAGGGGCGGAAACCAAATATATTGAAAGAGCTATATGGATAATTATTTGTATTACTGCTAATCAAAACATTATTCTGGTAATCAATCCAGCTGCTTCCGCGTAAAAGCCGTAAAGGACCTGAAGAATAAAAGTCAAAAGTCCATTCATAAACATTGCCGCTCATATCAAATAAACCAAGGGCGTTGGGCGATTTTAAACCAACTTCATGCGTGGACCCTTCGCTGTTATCCCTGTACCAGGCAACATCATCGACTGACTCAAGATCCCCGTCCCCATCATGATCAGCAGTGGGACTCTCATTATATCTGGCATCTGCTCCACTCGCAAACCAGCCGCGGTAGTATTCACCATCATCACTAATGTCTCCATCACCATTCGCATCACCGATATATCTTGCCGCCAGTTCCCATTCAAGGGATGTCGGCAGGCGAAAGCCATTGGCTGTTTCTACCACGAATGGATCATCTTCATAAGCATTGGAATCATAAGAATCCGACACCATTCGAATTGGTTCACCGCCGTCTGACTGCAGATAAACAAGGCTCAGATCGGGCTCTGTTCCATTGTTGGCGTTGTAATACTCTGTTAAAGCATTGCACCAGGCCATGGCAAAACGCCAGCTCACCATGGTGACTGGATGTTTTTCATGCCCGGTCTCATATACTATATTATTATGCTGTTCACCGTCATCATAACCACCTCTGCCGCCTGAATTACCCAAGAGTCCAAAGGTGTAAATAACACCGCCGTCAGCACGTGTACCGCTGCCGGAATCAGTTATAGCCCAGTTGTATACAGTATTATAAAGTTCAAAGCTTACCTCGGTTTCGGCCATCCAGTAGTTATGATCAATTGTTTTATAAGCTGTATCGTTCGCTCCTGATGGAAAGGTAAGCACCCCTGGAACAAAATTCATTTTAAAATCGATACTTTCTACTGTAAAAGTTTGCTGATCTCCAGCCTTCAGCTCATCTTCGCTGCTTTCATCTCCAGTATCCCCTATATCTTCTGTATCGGAGGTATCCGAAGCAATTGAAGGATCCGACGCCTCAGAATCAGGGACTCCGGCCTCTGGATTACTTATCTCAACATTGCAGGCTGAAATAGTCAGCAGCAGAATACCTATATTCAATGCAGATATTATTTTCTTTAACATTTTAGCTCCTGTAACAATTTTGATTTCATAATAAATCCTATCACCCGCATAGACTCAAGTAAACTTTCCACACAGAATCAATTGGAAAATCGTACGGAAACAACTAAACGAACTGGCAATACAATATTAATTATGCTTACAGACTGGCCGAATAAAGTAGGAGAGGCTTCATAGTTTATTTGTTGACGGCATTTAAAATATCTCCTATTGTTTTATGGGAGAAAAACAATTTAATGAATTCCCGAAAGCTAAAAGTATATCTTTTTTTATCAGTATTAATCGTATCTGCAGCAGCAATTCTTTTATTCACCGTAGAGAAGTCTGATTTTACAGCATTGGTTCCGGCAGATATCATCATCTGGACTATTGCAGCAGTACTAAGTGAATCACTCGCAATCTATTATGTAAACGGCAGCTTCTTTATCTCACCGATAGAAGCTGTTTTCTGCGGATGTCTCCTGTCCTGCGGACCGCTAACCGCGGCAATCACAATATCTCTTACTTTTCTATTAATAATAACAAAGGATGAAAACCGCTTTTGGCATATCTTTAACACTGCGGCAAGATATATCCTCTTAAATATATCGCACCATATACTGATTATGCTTGTTCTGTATCATGGCTATCATTTCATGACTAGTTCAACAGCAAATTTCCAGATCATTCCTGCGATGATTATCGCACCTTTATTCTTTACTCTATCCTGCTTGATCAATGCATTTTTCTACAAGGTTGAAGACGGAGAACCTGTCAAGCAGGCCTTCCTTGATATGTTCGATCCTTATTATCAGACTGCTGTTCCGGCAAGCCTTGCAGCGGTAATAATTGCTATGGCATATGCAGAATACAGATATTTTGCAATTCTGATACTCATTTCACCATTTATTGTAACACTGATAACGATGAGATCGGAAGCGAGGAAAAGCCGTTGAAACTCCTGCTTATTTTATACACCTCACTTCCGGCTCTGATAGCAGCGGTAATTTCAGCAGATAATTTATTTGTAAACGTATCAGGCGCAGCCCTTTTTATCCTGCAAATAGTTATTGAGTTCTTTCTTCTCAACCTGGAAAAGAAACGTCCCCTTATTATTCTGACTTCAGTGCTTGCAGCGGTTTTTTCAGCCATAGTGATCTTTAGCGGATTTATTCATCAATTGATTTATTTCAGGCTTTTAATCAATCTATACCAGGGCCCTCTTCTTACAATTATCTTCGTTTTGATTTTTAAACTCTCCCGTTCCCAGGATTTCTCAAAGCTGTCTAAAGGGCTGAACCGCCTTATACTCCTTCTCTTTTCATATTCAGCTATGCTTATTTTATTGCTGATACACCGCTTGCTGCAAAACCCTCTGTCCGCAGGAGAAATTCTGTTGAAGCTTTATGAGGCTTTTAACTATCTTCCAGCCGTTTACTTTCTATGGAAGCTGAAAAACGTATTCCTTTCACACATATTCATCGAAAATGAAGATATCAGATACAGAAACGAAGATATTTCGTCATTTTTCAGTGAAATAGAATTACCAATCCTGAAAAAACTTATTACAGGAAAAAGAATCCGATGCCGCGATATCATTCCCATATTAAACAATAATAATAAACGCAGACAGTTTAACTGTTCTCCGGGCTCCCAACTGGCAACAGACTGTCCAGCCTATCCGATTATATACAGGCATATAAAAAGTCTTGATAAAAAGCTCGGAAATCTGGGCATTGGAATGATTATTCCGCCTGAAAACAGAAAGAATGTGATTGAACTGGGCTGGACCTTCAAGCCGGAAAAGGGTGTTCAGATTGTTAAGCGCAGACCTTTTCCATTGCGAATTCCCGTTGTCAGTGAAGTATACAAGTCAGAGGCCCGGACTGATTCGGGATTGATAACCATGCTCCTGCTTTCTATTACCGGCAGCGCCGCGCTGGCTGTTGAAGCCGTATACGGAGCAGAAGGAACACTGCCCAGGGTTATCGTCCCGCTTCTAATTGCAGTATTCTGTTTCATTATTATTTTTACGCTGGGCAGACCGGTAAAAGTAACAGGAAAATCCATAATAATTTCGATTACCTCGTTGGTAATAACTTCGTTTTTACTTATTAGTGTACTTTCTGAACAGGAAGTTCTGATGCTGGTGATGAAAGCAATTGTACTTTTCGTCCTTTGTTTGATGGTCAGGTTTCCGAACCTTGAGAAGCGCAGTGATATCAGCATGCTGAGAGAAAGAGCTCCCGACTGGCTTTTCTGGCTCATATGGTTTTATATGGTGCTGCTGGCACTGTTTATTGACCCCGGAATCACATTCGGCATCAGCAGCACTGGTATGAATACACCCATGTTCCTGTCATTCTTCATTAATAGAATAATGTTACTGCTGCTGTTCTCTCTCTCTGCACGATTCTTCAGTATGCCTCAAAAACCTCTTGTCATTAAAGATTCCATACTGGACCTGAACGGACGACCGCTTCCTGCCTGCTCCGGAAAGGATAATTTTATTATAATAAAAGAATTCATAAACAATTATGAAGAGCCTCTTCATTGCTACCGAATTCTGGACATGCTGAATAAAGAAGAAACATCAGGCTGCGGCGGGTACTGTAAATCGAGTATCTGCCCCCACTACCAGAAGATTTATAAAAGAATACAAACCATACGCAAGTACCTTCAGACCACCGGTATCGGAACAATAACCAGCCCGGAGCGGAAGGCGGAATCACATCTGGAAGGATGGAACCTTGTTCTGTATGATGATGTCTACATAAAGTAAAACGCACGAAAACCAGCTATATTCGGACGAAGCCGGTATATCCACAACAAGGATGAGCTGATATACTTTGACCATGAACATAGCAGAAAAGACAACAGTAACGTTAAACTACGTTTTAAAAGCAAAAGACGGCACTGTCCTGGAAACAACCAGTGAACAGGGTCCTGTAACAATACTCTTCGGTCACGAAATGTTCCCCAAGGCGGTTGAAGCAGCACTTGAAGGAAAATCAGCCGGAGATTCCGTGACAATCGAACTGGAAGCTAAAGACGGCTTCGGCGAAGTAGTCGATGAATACATTGCCCAGGTTCCGATTTCCGAATTTGATCAGCCTGAAAATCTTGAGGTTGGAATAGATATTATTGCCAGTGACGGCCAGAAAGAAATGATTGTCACTGTAAAAGCTATCGACGATGATATGGTTACAATTGATGCAAACCATCCTTTTGCCGGAATGGATATCACCTTCGAAATGGGTGTAATGGAAGTTCGCGAAACAACAGAGGAAGATCTGGCCCATTTTTATCATGAGCATGACCATGAACATGGATGCGGATGTGACTGCGGTCACGAAGGTGACGAGAACTGCGGCGACGGATGTGATGACGAAGGCTGCTGCGGCGGTTGCGGCTGAGAAGAAAACTGCAGGCGGAATCAGGCTAAGGTCTGATTCTGCTTTTTTATTTAAAAATTATTCCTTAGCAAACTTATAATATTTATCCTTTTTCCTTGACCCCTCAATACTCAGTAATTAAATTCAATATAGATTTAACTATAAAGAGGGGTAAATATATAATGAATATGTTAACCGAAAACAGACTACCTGTTCTTCCCCTCAAAGGCACCGTGCTGATGCATGGGGGACAGACTGAGCTGATTATTACAGGTACGGCATCGGCATTATTTGACCGGATGACTCGTTCAGGACAGCATAACGCTATTGCTGTCACAATTAAAGATTATGATGAAAACAAAAATTTAAAAGAAGAGGACTTCCACAGAACTGGAGTCTTTGTAAACATAACTGCAGCAATAAAGGGTGATGATCATATCAAACTCAAAATGGATCTCATTGAGCGCGCATATATCAAGGAGTTTTTCTTTGAAGATTCCGATGTTTATGCCGATTATGAGCTTCAGCCCGACACTCCCGATCTTTCAGAAGTTGAGCAGATCGAAATGCTCGACTATATGAAGAAACTTGCTCATGAGATTGCTGAAAACTTCCGTGGTTCCGTTTCGATGCTGAAAATTCTTGACCGCATTGATACCGTTACAAAAATGATCGGTTTTTCGGTGCAGTATCTGAGTATGACAATTGCTGAAAAGCAGGAACTTCTTGAAGAACGCTCACTGCATAAACGCGGTATCAAGTTCATTGATGATCTGCTGAAACAGAAGGAATCTGTGAAACTGCAGATCGAGATGGCCCAGAAATTCAATGAGAACACAAACAACCAGTACAGAAAGGCCATGCTGAGGGAACAGCTGAAAGAGATACAGAAGGAACTCAACGAAGACAGTCCGTCAAAGAAAAAGAAAGACTACCGTCAGATGATAAATGAGGCGGAACTTCCCGAGGATATCCGCGCTTCCGCACTTGAGGAAGTTGACAAACTGGAAGCACAGGGTCCGAACGGCCATGAGGAGGGAATGATCAGGACATATCTGGATCTTATTTTAGCCCTCCCCTGGTTCAAGGGTCCTGAAAAGGCAATTGATCTTGAAAAGGCCAGAAAGATCCTGGATGAACAGCATTACGGCCTTGATAAGGTGAAGGAAAGAATAATCCAGCATCTTGCCGTTCTAAAACTTACCGATAAAAAACGAGGAACAATCCTTCTGCTTGAAGGTCCTCCGGGAACCGGAAAAACCAGTCTGGGAAAAAGCATAGCTGAAGCCCTCGGAAGAAAGTATGTACGGATAAGCCTTGGCGGTGTAAAAGATGAGGCTGAAATTAGAGGGCACAGACGAACCTATATCGGGGCTCTGCCGGGAAGGGTTATAAGCGGAATGAAGAAGGCTGGAGAGAAAGACCCTGTATTTGTGCTTGATGAGATAGATAAACTGATGGCAGCATACAACGGCGATCCTGCAAGCGCACTGCTTGAGGTTCTTGATCCGGAGCAGAATAACAGCTTTACAGATCATTACCTCGATCTGCCCTACGACCTTTCGGACGTTTTCTTTATTGCAACGGCCAATACGGTAAGCTCCATTCCTGGACCGCTTCTGGACAGGATGGAAGTTATATCAATCTCAAGCTATACAAATCTTGAGAAATATCATATCGCGGTTGATCATTTAATACCTGAAGTTCTTGAAGAACACGGAATAACCGCAGAGCAGCTTCAGTTTGAAGAATCTGCAGTAAATGCAGTAATTTCAGATTACACCAGGGAAGCCGGAGTACGGGGACTTAAAAAACAGCTTGCAGCGGTGGCAAGAAAGGCCACTGAAAAAATAGCAGCAGATGGTCCTGAAACAAAAATTTCAGTCAAGGCTGAGGATCTTGAAGAGATTCTGGGACACAAGACCGTAAGACTGGAAGATGCCCTTAAGCATATTACTCCGGGCATTGTTACCGGTCTGGCCTGGACTCCTGTGGGCGGAGATATTCTCTTTATTGAGAGCACCTTCATGCCCGGAAACGGTGAACTGATACTGACCGGACAGCTTGGTGATGTTATGAAGGAATCTGCAAGAATTTCAGTCAGTCTGATCCGTTCACGGATGGCGAACCAGATTCATCATTTTAAATTCAATGAGAATGATCTGCATATTCATGTGCCTTCAGGAAGCACTCCGAAGGATGGTCCGTCGGCAGGTATAACTCTATTCACATCGCTGGCTTCGCTTCTTACAGGAAAAACTGTGGATCCTGAAACAGCGATGACCGGAGAGATAACCCTTCGCGGTTCTGTTCTGCCTGTTGGCGGAATAAAAGAAAAAGTCCTTGCGGCTCACAGGGCTGGAATAAAGAAGATCATAATGTCTGCCGAAAACAGACAGGATCTGAAGGATATACCTTGCGATGTCCGCGAGAGCCTTGAGTTTGTTTTTATAGAGACCATTGAGGAGCTTATAAAGGAAGCACTTGATATTGAACTTCCCGGACCCGAAATTCTCTATATGCACAGTGATAGTACAAAAAACGTAAATTTTTCCAATTAACTTATCATCTCCGGTATGCTATGATCATACCGGAGATTTATTACCGATGAAAACAATTAATAAAATAGAAGAAACTCTTGCAAGACTGACACTTGAAGAGAAAGCTCTGCTTTGTTCCGGTTCAGGCTCATGGCACCTGCGGGGTATAGAACACGCCGGTATTCCGGAAATCCAGATCTGCGACGGCCCGCACGGATTACGCAGACAGAATGAAACCGGTGGCGGAGCGGCACTGGCAAAAAGCGATCCGGCAACATGTTTTCCTACTGCTGCGGCTCTTGCTTCAAGCTGGAATCGTCAACTCCTGTATCTGGTCGGCTCTGCTATTGCTGAAGAATGTATTGCTTCAGATGTTTCGGTAATTCTCGGCCCCGGTGCCAATATAAAGCGAAGTCCTCTCTGCGGCAGAAACTTCGAGTACTACTCCGAAGATCCCTTTCTAAGCGGAGAACTCGCTGCATCACAGATCATTGGAACTCAGGAAAAGGGAATCGGTACATCCTTGAAGCACTATGCTGCAAATAATCAGGAATATCTCCGAATGACTATTGATGCTCTGGTTGACGAGAGGGCACTGCACGAAATATATCTTTCCGGTTTTGAAAGAGCAGTCAAGCAGGCTGAGCCATGGACTGTGATGTGCGCATACAACAGCCTTAACGGAGACTTTGCCAGTGAAAACCATCATCTGCTCACTGAGCTCCTGCGTGAAGACTGGGGCTTTAAAGGCGGCCTGGTAACAGACTGGGGAGCCTGCAACGACAGGGTAAAAGGCCTGGAAGCAGGCCAGGATATTGAGATGCCCTGGTCGGGGGATGAGAATACAAATGAGATAGTACGGGCGGTGAATGAAGGCCGGTTAAAGGAAGAACTGCTGGACCAGGCGGTAGAGAGAGTCCTTGAGCTTATATTCCGTTCTGATGAACAGAAAAAAAGCTTCACAGTAAAAACAGATATCCTTGAGATCAATCATAAAATTGCAGCAGAGGCAGCAGCAGAATGCATCATCCTTTTGAAGAATACAGGTTCAGTCCTCCCCCTCTCTCCCGATGACAAGATACTTGTATGCGGAGCTTTTGCCCGGAAGCCGAGATATCAGGGAGCCGGGAGTTCAAGAATAAATCCTTCAAAATTAACGCTTTTTATGGAAGAAATCAGGAAATCCTACCCCGAGGCTGTTTTCTCGGAAGGATACAGCGGCAACAGCCCGAACGTTGATGATAAGCTGATAAGTGAAGCTGTCATCAAGGCAGGTGATGCAGATAAGATAATAGTAACAGCAGGACTTCCGGATGAATTTGAATCGGAAGGATTCGACCGCAGTCATTTAAACCTGCCGGAAAGTCACAACAGACTGATTTCCGAACTGGTAAAAACCGGAAAGCCGGTAATTGTATGCCTCAGCAACGGCGGGCCGGTTGAAATGCCCTGGAACGGTGATGTGCAGGCGGTTGTTGAATGCTACCTGGCAGGTCAGGCCGGAGCCGAGGCACTTGTGAATATACTGACGGGCAAAGTTAATCCTTCCGGCAAGCTTGCAGAGACCTTCCCTGTAAAACTTTCGGACAGTCCATGTTATGAATATTTCCCCGGAGGACCTCGTCAGGTTGAGTACAGGGAATCGATTTATGTCGGCTACCGTTATTATACGACCGCAGGAGTCATTCCGCTTTATCCATTCGGACACGGGCTTTCTTATACCGATTTCAGCTATGAAAAACTGTCGGTTACCGCAGTAGACACAGCAGGGCATGAATATCAGGTAAAAGTCAGGATTAAAAATACAGGTACATTTTATGGCAGGGAAACAGTTCAGCTGTATATCAAACCGCCTGAGTCTTTTGCAGACCGACCGGAAATTGAACTTAAAGGATTTGAGAAAGCCGGTTTGGCTCCAGGCGAAGAGGCTGAACTTGTAATGAACCTTGATGATCGGAGCTTTGCATACTATTCAGCAGAGAAAGGCCGCTGGCTCACAGTTGCCGGTACCTATGAAATCCATATCGGAGCGTCTTCGGAGGATATCCGACTGAAGACCCGGATTGAAATAGGCGGCGAGGAGCAGGAATCCCCAACGGCAGAACCTGACATTTACAGCCGTTTAAAAAACAGACCTGAAGCGGTTCACAGTATCAGCACTTCTGATTTTGAAAAACGATACTGTAGACCTCTTCCCGAAAATATTCTGCCGCTTCAAATAAACAGAAATACTACCCTAACTGATTTCACCAGGACCCTCGCTGGAAAGCTCTTCATGATAGCTGTAAATAAGATGAGCGGATCTGTTGATGAAATCGATGAGAATTCCGCCGGAATGTATGACGCCATGATTAAGGAAATGCCGCTGCGCGGACTTGCTTTCCTGGGCGGGGATATTCTGAATCTTGCAATGGTGGATGCCCTGGTTGAAATGGGAAACGGAAGGTTTTTCAGGGGACTTTTCAGGCTCATAAAAGCGTTTCTTAAAAATCGCTGATAGACCCTGCAGGACAATACTGATATTATTTTAATGTGAAGAAGGCAATTATAACTTTATTTTTCATAGTACTCATACCCGCAGCGGTTTTTGCACATCCTCATATGTTTATAGATATGAAACTTAAACCGGTTATAAGAGACGGCTGTTTTGAAGGCGTTTATATTCACTGGGTTTTTGATATGGTTTTTACCGGAAATGTACTGATGGATAACGGGATAGGATGGAAGGAAGAGCTGAATGACGAGGATATCGTTATCATCAGGGACACTTCATTCATCAACCTGGTAAATTACAACTATTTCACCTTCTTCAATATAGACGGTAAAATATCTCCTGCTGAGACCTTCACCGACTTCTCAGCATTCATGACTGAGAACCGGCTCGGATATGAATTTTTCCTTCCGGTAAACAGTCCCGAACCGGTTAAGCTCAGGGATGACGGTATGATTCGTGTCGCGGTTTATGATGAGAGTTTTTTCTGTGATATCGCTTATATGGAAGAAGACCCTATCGAAATGGATTCCGACAATAGCACTGCGGTTTCATGGGAACTTTCGGAAAATAAGGATGCTCCGATCTTTTATGATAATTCAACTCAGCTGGTTTCAAGAGAAGGGGCAGTTTATACCGGCCAGACCTTTCCAACCGAACTGATTCTTGAAAACGCCGGCAGATAATTATAATGCCTAAAAAATCAGCAATATTCATATGCATCATAGTGCTAAGCTTCTGCGCTGTTTTTTCCGTAACAGCACAGCAGAACCCCTTCCTGTCCTCCACTTCAGAAAACGGACAGACAGCACCCGCAGCTGCAAATAATTCACCAACTGAAACCGGACAGATAAAAGCACCTGGATTCACACTGCAGAATACAGAGCTGATGCAGAAAATAAAAACAGCCCAGAAAAAATTGCAGGCATCTATCTCCGGATTTATTGCTGACTATAAATCAGGCAAGAACGAATCAGGCCTCTGGCTGATTCTCCTGTTATCCTTTGCCTACGGCTTCCTGCACGCTCTCGGGCCCGGTCACCGCAAGGTTGTACTCTTTTCGTATTTTCTAAGCTCCCCGTCAAAATGGAAAAAAGGAATGGCGGCAGGATTTCTGACCGCTGTCCTGCACGCCTTCTCTGCTATTGTAATTATCGGCGGCCTCTATCTAATCACGGCAAAGGCTCTATCCAGACGATTCAATGACATAGCCCCGCTGATAGAAAAGGCGAGTTATGGACTCATCCTGGCACTCGGGATTTTTCTGATAGTAACAGCCCTGGCTGAATATTTCAGAAAACGTAATGAAGCCGACACTGATAACCGGAACATCATATTCCTGATAATCATCTCAGGACTCGTCCCCTGCCCCGGTGCTGCCGCAATAATGATCTTTTCATTCGGCTTCGGAGTCCCGGTACTGGGAGTATTATCTGCCGCGGCGATGTCGGCCGGAATGGGCGCCCTGCTCGCAATCATCCCTCCTGCCGCAGTAATTCTGCGGAACCGGGTATCGGCTATAGGAAAAGAAAACTCAGGCTTTAACCAGGAGCTGGCCCATTTATTACTTACATCCGCAGGTGCGCTTATACTGATATTAAGCGGAGTATTTTTTCTTATCTGAAGCGGTTTGGTTTACGTTAAAAAACTGACTACACCTTCCCTTTAATTGATTTTTACATCCTTTTAATGTTATTATCCATATGAAATTATCAAAGTTTCTGGAGAAAAATATGAGAAGAATGTGTTTACTGCTTGCAGCTGTTCTTCTTCTTGCATCTATTTCCAGCCCAATATTTTCTGAAGATTTGCCGCTGCTTGCTGTTCCCAGTATTTCAGCCAAAGACACCGCAGAAACTCTGGCTGATACATGCAGGAACATGGTCGAAACAGCACTTATCAAAACCGGCAGATATGCCGTACTGTCCTATACCGATGTTGAGGAAATACTTGCCGCCCAGGCCTTCAGTCTTTCAGGCTGTACCGACGAGTCATGCGCCATCGAAATAGGAGAACTCCTTGCTGCTGACAAGATAGTTGTCGGCGAACTTTCCCGGTTAGAAGACAGCTTTGTGCTTGCACTAAGACTTGTCAACGTGAGTACCGGAATGACCCTCAGTGCCGAAGTTGCCAATATATCCGGCCTTGAAAGCCTGCAGGATGATGTGTTCACCGCAACCTTTGCCCTTGCTGGTCTTAAATATACCGGCGGAGAAGGAATAGCCGAAAACGGAGGTCTCTATGTTACAGCCCCCGGAGATATGACCCTTGAGGTATTCATCGACGGAAAATCATATGGAGAGACCCCGGTACTTGTCGAAGAAATCAGTTTCGGCGTTCACCTTATTGAAGCAAAAGCCGGTGATTATGAATACAAATCTGAGATAAGCATCTCTTCAAAAGAGATTAAGGAAGTTATTGCCGATCGTTCAACTTTGACAGGAAACCTCTTTCTTGTAGTGCTTCCATCCAGCGCAAAGGACATTGAAATTACTGTTGACGACCGGGCCGGAAAAACAGGACTTAACCGGAATGTCCTTATCGGAAAGCGTTCAATTCATATTGAAGGCGGCGGCTGGTACCTTGATACCGAAGCTGACATAGAAACTGGTAAGACAACCAGGATAAATGCCCAGCTGCTTAAGGCAGGGACGCTTGCAGTAGCAGGACCCGAGAATACTGAAATTACACTCGAAGGTCCTGAAAGCCTGCCGATTCTTTCTGCAAACCAGAGAAATACAATTCCTGCGGGCTCATGGAGTTACGAGATAACACACCCAGATTTTGAAACAGTTTCTGGTTCGCTTAGCTTAAAGCAGAATGAGAGCATTGAACTTCAGCCGGAGTTTGTCCATAACGAATCATGGGAACTAAGGCAGGCGATTATTGCCATGGAATTGAAGTTAGAAAAAGCTGTAAAAACCAGAAAGACATTGAATATCTGGGGAACTGTATTCAGTTCAATCGGAGGAGCATTTCTGCTTACCGGAGGAACTGCAGAAGGCCTGATTCAGTATAACATAAACAAGATTGAAACCCTTACAGAGCAGTATGCTTCAGAAACCGATCCTGATACATTGACTGCGCTCAACTACAGCATCAACAGCTCAATCGAGCTTATAGATCCGGGCTTAAGAATGACCAGGGATATAAGCCTCATAAGCGGAGGAGCAGGCAGTCTTATAGGAGGAGTATTTTTTCTATTCAGACCGAATATTGAGAAGATTGAAAACAATATAAGTGATTTGAAATTCAGGCTTCAGGAGGTAGAAAGATGAAAATGAGAATAATTCTGCTTTTTACAGTAACAGTTACGCTCCTTGCAGCCTGTGACTTGTTTAATCCTCAGACATTCTATGATGCGGTCGATAACTTCAATTCTACCGAAAACAATGCAGACTCAAACTACTGGCGCAGATATTTTCTAAGCGGTGACGAACTTGACTATGAGTTTGGATATATTGAGAATAACATTATTGCAGATAATATTTATTACTGCATTCATTCAACTGTCCTGACCTACCAACTATCTCTCTTTACAGCTATAAATCTTGAAACCTTTGAAGTAAAGACTCTCACCATGCCCGACCTATCTGATTTGGACTCTTTTTATTTAAATGGTTCATATAACATCGGAAGTGACATAGTTCTTGAATATTATTATTTCAATAACGCTGATTCTACCAGTATGTACAGATACCTCCGCTACAGTTCCGGCAGCGGTATATGGGATGAAATAACCGACAGTTTAAATATTCCTGAGGGTTCCATGCTTGGTTTTATCACCTGCAGTGATCGATATTTTATTAAATCGGGCAGTTCAGTTTATGAATACACTGACGGGAGTTTCATACTGCTTGAAACCTTTAATACATCTGTAATTTATCTGAGCAATGATAATAGATTTATACTTCGTAATTCAGCTCTCGATACCGTCTGGGAATTCAACTTCGGTACAGACTCATTTGATGAAATATCACTGACTTATAACCTTGAATCACCGGAGGATTCATACAGTGACAGCTATTTTCTGACAAGTACAAATATTATTTGTAATCTAAGGTTTGATGAGGTAAGCAGCAGTGAAGACAGCCTTGACTACGATCCTGTGCTTCTTGACTATGTTGATCTTGGCGGTGATCTCACATGTAAAAGGGTTGAATACAGCGATAATCCCGAACTTGGAGCGGGTGATTCAGTCAGTTCAGTTATCTATAAAGATGATATATATTTCTTTACATCTGCCTGGGACGACACTGATGAATCGTATGAGCTGATTACTGACAGCCTTTACCGATTTAACAGCAATTCGCTTCAGTTTGAAATTATGGATACTTTCCCTCTCGGTTCTGATGATGGAATTGAAAGTTATTTTTCAAGATCTGTTAATAATTTATTTGTTATGCAATTCAGTTCTTATGATTACAGTGCAACCTATATCTACAATGCCGATGGGGTTGAAGGTTTCCGATGGATTGAGGTTCCGGATATTGCCGAGGGAATATTTGGTTATAAATACTATGCAGGCAGCTTGCCCGAGAACCACTGGTATAATGGAAAATACTATCGGGCTGAGACCTCCTACCGCTACAGTATACTCGAGTACACCCCTCCAGCCCTTTAGAGCCTGCATCACATAACAGCAAATCAAACCGGAAGCATGTCGAACTTGCTTCCGGTTTTTTGATCCGCGATAATTAATTTCAAACTCATATTCAAATTGTTTTTGGAGGAAAACTATGATAAGAGGGAATCGTATAATTATCGCCGTACTGATTTGTCTTGCTGCATTGTTCTTCTCATGTGACGGGCTGCTCAGCGGAATCACTCCCGGACTTTTTTATGAAGCAGTAGAAGAAGTCGCACCCGAATTCGCATCGGATACATCCCGGGCCACCTGGGACAACGGCGGAGCAATCTATGAGCTTTACGGAATACTCAAGGGAGACGGAGAACCGGTAGGTTACTTCAATCTCTACGGCCTGATGGAAACCGCTGATGAATATTTCAGCAGTATAGGCATAAGTCTGAACACACAGGCGATCACACTTCAGGAGGTAGCTCTTCCGGATGAGGTTGATCTCGGTTTTAACGGGACCGACTCTGCAAAGTACAGCCTATACTATGACGGAACAGCCGGGGTCATGACAATGCCTCACAAGAGCTATGCCTATGTGGATGGAACTAGCTACCGGATGCTGGTTGTAAGTGAAAGTTCATCGGGATTGGAAAACAGCAAGTTCATAGTACAGGGAACCTACGATGAGAGTACCCATTTAATCGATATCAGAATGTTCAGCGCAAATTACGTGACCGAGGGCGGTAATTCAGGATGGGAGAATGTTATGGCAAAACTGTCAGGTAATACTGAGACCCACACATTCACAATTTCGGTAATCAGAGAAGGCATAGTTTATGACCACAATATTATAGGCTACGGCGTATCCGAAGGCTCCGGCTTTTTTCTTATGTACCTGACAGACAATGAAGCGGTTACAGGCGGAGCATACTTTGAATTTGATGCCAGCCAGGTCGGAACACTCAGCTATCTTCAGGGGCTTAGCGACACAGGTTCATCTACTGTTCCGGCAAATACAACTGATTATTCCGATGAACTTGATGCTATAACGCCAATGACAACAGCCGACCTGCCGACACAGGCGGAGACCGAGGCTCTAACCCTGATTGCATCTGTAAGCCACAGCTGATTAGATTTTTCCAAATCGCCTGTCTTGAAACTTCAAGCCTTATATTGATAAGATTGCATAAAGAATAAGCATTTGATACAAAAACAAGAAGGCAAGCTTAATGGATAAATACTTTCTTGGAATTGATAATGGCGGCACAGTATGTAAAGCAGGCGTATACCGTTCCGAGGGTACCGTTATGTCAATTGCCGGCAGAAAGGTTGAAATATTTTACCCGGAACACGGCCATACCGAAAAAGATATGAGTGCATTCCGCGAATCAAACATAGCCGTAATGAGAGAAGCCCTGGAGGCTAGCGGAGTTTCAGCAGATGATATAGCAGGGATTTCACAGACAGGATATGGTAACGGTTTATATCTGGCAGGTTATGATGGCGAGCTTGTTTATAATGGAATAATGTCTACAGATTCAAGGGCTGAATCATATATTGAGAAATGGCATAAAGATGGAACCTTCAATAAAATAAATGATAAAACCCTTCAATCGCTCTGGGCCGGGCAGCCTGTTGCTCTACTAAGGTGGTTCAAAGATCATAAACCCGAAATAATTGAAAAAACCAAATGGATTTTCATGTGCAAGGACTATGTCCGCTTCCTTCTCACAGGCGAAGCATATTCAGAAATAACAGATTATTCCGGAACCTGTCTTCTTAATCAAAAAACGGGTCAATTTGATTTAGAACTGCTGGAAGAATTCGGCCTTTCCGATATTTATGAAAAACTACCCCCGCTAAGAAGATCTACAGATAACTGCGGATTTCTAATAACCGATGTTGCAAAGGAAACAGGCTTAAAAGAGGGAACACCGGTAGCTGCAGGTTTGTTTGATATCCATGCATGCGCCATTGCCACAGGCCTCACATCGGAGAAGGCTCTCACCGTAATTGCCGGAACATGGAGTATTAATGAGTATATCAGCAGAGCCCCTGTCGGAACCCATGAAATTTTTATGAATAGTACCTATTGCCTTCCGGGATACTGGCTGGTAACAGAGGCAAGCCCTACATCCGCATCAAATCTTGAGTGGTTTATGAAAAACCTATTAGAAAGTGATGACTATGAATATGCCAGCCGTTTAGTTGATTCAGTTCGGCCTGAAGATTCTGAGCTTATTTTTTTTCCTTTTATATTTAAAAGCAATATTGCGACTGAAATGACATCCAGTTTTATAGGGCTTAAGGGCTGGCATGCAAGACCGCATCTGCTGAGAGCTGTGTTTGAGGGAGTTGTATTCGGACACAAACTGCATATTGATAAGTTACTCAAATACAGGGATAAACCAGAGATAATCAAGATTTCCGGAGGAGCATCAAAGTCCGATGTCTGGGTACAAATGTTTGCAGATATTTTAGATATACCGGTGCAGATTACCAGTGCAGAAGAACTGGGCACACTGGGTGCTGCAATGACAGCTGCTGTAGGTTCAGGATTTTATACATCACTTTATGAAGCCGCAGAATCAATGGTTAAGATTTCAAAAACATTTTATCCTGACAGTTCACATACCAGGATCTACAATCACAAATTTAAATTATTCATGAAGTACCTTGAAGCTGTGGGTTCTGTTTGATTATATATATGAAAAGTGCTGCAGCTGCAGCACATAAACTTCAAATTAATCTTCAGGATATAAAATAATTTTAAGTGCTTTTCTCTGTCTAACCAGGTCAAAGGCTTCCCTGAATTCAGATATGCCCATTTTATGAGAAATCATAGACTTAAGATCTATAATTCCTGCCTCCAGCAGGTTAATAGAATTTTTCCATGACATCCAGTCATAACCAAAATGGCCCTTTATACTAACGCCTTTATCAATCACAGGATCAAGCGAGTAGGAAAAAGGATTTGAATCATAGCCAATTTTAACAATTTCACCGCCGGCTCTTGTAATATCAACTGCCTTTCTAAGTACGGCATTTATCCCTGCTCCGTCAATGGTTAATGCAACACCTTCTCCATCTGTCAGTATATTTATCTTATCATCAACATCTTCTTTATCTGAAATGATAATATCTGTTGCTCCAAGTTTCTTTGCAATCTCAAATCTCTCCGTATCAGAGGACAGACCGATAGCAATTATCCTGGAAGCACCGGCTACCTTCATAGCCTGAATACTGTTTAATCCTAAAGGACCGACACCAAAAACCGCACCGACCTCTCCCGGGAGCATATTCGCTTCCTGGCATACAGCTTTATATCCATTACAGCAAGGGTCCAGGATTGCAGCTTCTTCAAAAGACACATTATCAGGTATTTGAATCAGACTTTGAGGAAATACTTTAAGTGTATCTCCGTAAATTTTTACATATTTGGTAAAACCTCCATCCATTCCATAACCAAGCCCCAGACGATCCGGACATACCAGATAATTCGCCGTGCCGCAGGCATAACATTTCCCGCAGACATATCCGGTATTATCGGAAACTACCCTGTCGCCGACTTTCCAGTCCGTAACGTTTTTTCCTATCCCTGCTATAACTCCCGAAAACTCATGCCCAAGGATTACCGGCGGTCTAAGAAGATTTTCATGGCCGCCGTCATCAAAGGCAATATCAGTTCCACAGACCCCTGCAGCTTTTACTTCGAGAAGTATATCGTCATCACCTATCGCCGGAATATTCCGCTCCCGAATTTCGGTTTCACCTTTTCCATATCCATATTTCACAACTGCTTTCATTTCTTCTTCCTGATTTAAAATAAATGGGGCTTCAGCCTCGGCTAAAGCCCCTGAATACTATTTTCCGAATGCTGCAAGATATTCAGCTACATTAGCCTGGGTAAGACCAATCATGTTGATATAGTTTTCCTTAATCTCAGGCTTTCCGCCTCTGATTAGAGTTAAAGCTGCATCAAAAGCAAGACTTCCTTCAAGTTTTGCGTCCTGAAATACTGTATATTCCATCTTGCCTTCATCAATAGCTTTACAGGCATCATAGATTGCATCAATTCCAGTTACAATCACGTCATCAAGCATGCCTTCTGCTTCAAGAGCCTGAATAGCCCCCAGAGCCATCTCATCGTTATGAGCTATTACAGCATCAATTTTTCCGCCGAAGTCCTGAATATAATTTTCCATCAGCTCCAATGCGCCTTCTCTTGTCCAGTTTGCAGTCTTGATATCAAGAGCTGTCACACCTGGATGCGCATCGAGCATATTCTTCACGCCTTCTCTTCGGTCAACTGTTGCTGAATAACCTTCAGCTCCTTCGAGCACTATACAATTGAAATCTTCACCTAACTGGCTGATTACATATTCAACCATCATCTCACCAGCTCTTACATCGTCGGGGCCGGCATAAGCATCAATCTTATCGGTTGGAATTCTCATATTGACACCGACAAAGGGGATTCCCGCTTCATTTGCAGCTTCCACACCCTGAACCATTGAATAAACATCAGCAGCTCCGATAATGATCGCATCTACATCCTGAGCAATGAAGTTATCAACATGTGACAACTGTGTTACAGCATCCCATTTTGCATCAAGTACTATAAGCTCAACGCCTTCTTTATCCGCTTTCTCCTGCATTGCTTCTGTCATTAAAGTTGCGAACTCTGAAAGCCAGTAGATTGAATATCCGATTACTATTTTCTCATCGCCGGCTGATTCCTGTTCTCCGCCTGCAAATACCGATGCTGAACTGCACAGAAGTATTGCAACCATAAATAAAACGAACATTCCTTTTTTCATCCTAATACACTCCTTAACAAAATTTGTTTCTGTTCGATTAGTGATTAAAAACCCTATGATTTATAAAATCACCCTTTAAAAATTTCCTGATACCTCCTTTATTTTATTCTTCACATCCCTCACGTCCAAAGAGGTCTTTGAAAGTATTGGAGATGTGTTTAAATAAATCCCTTTCATTCCTGACTGAATCAATCAGAACGGCAAATACGATAACACAGCCCTGAACAATCTGCTGAGTGTAGGACTGTATATTCATTAGATCCATTCCATTGGAAATTAGTCCGATAATCAGAACCCCTATAACGGTTCCCCAGATACTGCCCTTCCCTCCGGACAGACTTGTTCCTCCAAGTACAACTGCAGCAATAGCTTCCATTTCATATCCCTGGGCGACCTGAGGAAGACCGGCACTGACCCTGGAAGTCAGAACAACTGAGGCAAGGCCGGTAAAAAAACCGGCAAGGGTGTATACACCAAGTTTCACAAGCTTTACATTTATACCCGATATTTTTGCAGCGTTTTCATTACCGCCGATTGCATATATGTACCGGCCGAAAGATGTGTAGGTCAGGATAATGAAAGTAAAAATTATTGCTACAATCAGAATCCATGTGGGCAGCGGCAGACCGAGAAACGAGCCCTTTCCTATTACCAGAAACGATTTTATAACACCGGATACAGGTTTACCGTTTGAAAAAATGAAAGCACTGCCGCGGGCTATTGTCATCATTGCAAGAGTCATGATGAATGGAGCTATCTTTAGATAAGAGACAAAGAATCCGGACACTACTCCAACAATCACCGCAAGTCCTATTGCCGCAGGAATTGCCAGCCACCAGTATGAATGAGCTTCATTCGCAATTGTTGCTGCTACGACACTTGAAAAGGCAATAACAGAGCCGACACTTAGATCAATTCCTCCTGTCAGAATGACGAGAGTCATTCCGGTTGCAACAAGGCCGTTTATACTGACCTGCCGAAGTACATTAAGAAGATTCTTAGTCTTCAGAAAGGTATCACCGGTGGTAATCACAAAAAAAGCAAAGATAACCGCCAGAACCAGAACCATATTATAATCAAGTAAAAGTCTTCCTATTGAAGAGTTATACCTTTTTGCGCTCTCAATTTTAATCACAATATCTCCTCCGAAATTTCAACTTAAAGTTGCATAATGCATAATCTTTTCCTGAGTAATATCATCTGCTGATAATTCACCCATTGCTTCGCCCTCTCTCAGAACAAGAACCCTGTCGCACATTCCAATTACTTCCTCCATTTCGGAAGATATAAAAATTACAGCCTTTCCCTGCTCTGCCTGTTCAGAAATATGATGGTAGAAGTCGCTTTTTGCGGCTATATCAATTCCCCTTGTCGGCTCATCGAATATGATGATGTCGCAATCCCGTGACAGCCATTTGGAAAGAACGACCTTCTGCTGATTACCGCCGCTCAGGTTTTCAACATCCTGGGAAAGATTCGGCGTTTTGATTTTAAGAAGCTTTTTATATTTTTCAGATTCATCAGAAATCTTTCTCCAGTCCAGAATAGACAGCTTTCCGGATTTAAAGGATTTATGATTCGATAAAACAATATTATCCTTGATATTCATCCCCATTATCAGACCTTTAAGTTTTCTGTCGTCAGTAATGAGGCCTATCCCGCTGCTTATGGCCTTAACAGGACTGGTTATTCTTTTTTTCTGACCTTTAATGATAAGCGAACCATTTTCAATCTGATTTATTCCGAATATTGCTTCAACAATTTCTGTTCTTCCTGCTCCCATTAATCCTGCAAGTCCAAGGATCTCTCCGGCTCTTACTTTGAAAGAAATCTCACTGAATACTCCCGGTATTGAAATATCTTTAACTTCAAGCAGAACATCACCTTCACTATTCCGGTTTCGTTTCGGATAAACATCAACAACATCCCTGTCGACCATATGCTTAATCAGAACATTGCGTTCAACTTCTGTATTATCAAAATGTGCAACAAGCTTACCGTCCCGGAGTACTGTAATTTCATCCGCAATTTCATATATCTCATCAAGTTTGTGGGAGATGTAAATTATTGAATGGCCCTTACTGATAATATTCCTGATCAGCTGAAATAAAACTTCTGTTTCTGTTTCTGTTATAGCTGAGGTCGGCTCATCCATAATGAATATTCTTGAATCATATGAGACAGCCTTGGCTATTTCGCACATCTGCATTTCTGCGACTGTCAGATCTCTCATTTTCTTTAATGGAGAAATGTTAAGGCCTACTTCTGCAAGAAGTTTTTTAGTCTGTGAACTGTTTTTTTTCCTGTTAAGAAAAATATTTCCCTTACGCTTAAACTCACGGCCGAGGAACATATTTTCAGCTACCGTCATCTCCTGTACATTAATCATTTCCTGATGAATTATTGATATCCCGCATTCGATAGCATTCTTTCTGTTAGCAAATCTTCGCTTCTCACCATCGATAATCATTTCCCCGGAATCAGCCTGTGTTTCACCGGCTAATATCTTCATCAGAGTTGATTTCCCCGCACCGTTCTCCCCAAGCAGCGCATGAACGGTACCCGGCTTTACACGGATAGAAACCTTATCTAAAGCCTGAACCCCAATATAAGATTTTGAAATATCACACATCTCCAGCAGATATTCATTATTCATTCAATCAAACACCTTCCCTTAAAATCTACAGCAGTTCACCTGCCAGCAATTCATCGATAACAAGAATATTGAAATAGTCCTGATCAACTGTGAGTTTAATGATTCCGCTTTTTTCTTTACCGGCGGCTACACAAATCAGGTTGTCAGCTTTTTTCAGTATTGAAATAGGAATACCCATATACAGGTCGTGCTTACTCCAGTTAATCTCGTTACCATCACTATTGATAAAAACTCCTGCAATATCTCCTACCGCATCTAGTCCGGTAAGCTCTTGATAATCTTCATCTGTAATTACTCCGGATTTATAGGTTGTTGAATCTTCACTGAAAGCACTTACACTGATTATGTTGACATTAGCTTTCTTTGCCATCTGAATAAGATTCATATTATTCTCATCCTGCTTCAGCTCTTTTTTAGCTTCAAGACTCTGAACATAATATGGGGCATTCAGGATACAGTGCTCTGCCCTGATCTTCTGACAGATCTTAATGATTATACCGGTGGGAGTTTTCATCTCTCCGTTTCTTGCATAGAAACCTCCGGTAAGTTCCAGCACCGTGCAGTCCTCTCTATTCTGGTAGCTGAGGTGATCTGCAAATTTACTGATAGTATTACCCCAGGAGACACCGAGTATCCCATTCTCCGGAAGAATTCCCATAACATACTTGGCCAGAAATTTAGCAACTAGATCGTCGCCCGAGAAATCCTGTGAATTCTCAAGTACAACACAGTCTTTCAAATTATATTTTTCTTTCAGCCTCTTACTCATATCCAGATTAATTCTGTCCGGAGTTCTTATCTGAATCTGTACTATTCCCTTGTCTTCAGCCTCCTTAATCATCCTGGAAATCACCATAGCATTAGTGTTAAACATGTTGGATATTTCTTTCTGCTTTATTTTGTCTACGTAATACAGCTTGGCTACCATAGCTAAAGTGAAATCATCAATTTCCACATCATTCTCCTGAGAAATAACAAATCTGTTTGTTATTTATAACATATATGTTATTTTTAAATTTATTATATGGCCAGAGATAAAATCTGTCAATTTTTTTATAGTCAAATTTTGACAAAAAAAAGAGGCTGATTTCCTGAGAATCAGCCTCTTTTCTATAGATGTTATGCAGTCTGTGTATTTTACTCCCCCAGCAGTTCCTTAACAACCGAGCAGACCCTAGCCTTAATATCTCCGCCTGCGGCGTATTCTTCAGTTACGGACTTAACAATATGCGAGCCTACGATTGCAGCGTTGCAGTGGGCTTCAAGAGTTTTAACCTGGGCCGCTGTTTTTATTCCGAAACCGGCCATGATGTTTACATCGTACTTTTTTACCTGGTCAAGAAAGCCGAGGTTGAATGAATCGAGTTTTGTTTCCTGACCGGTTATTCCGCTTCTGAGTGCCACGTAAACCCACTCGGGCTTTTCAGCCATTATCGATTCAAGACGTTCAGGTGAAACATCAGGAACAACTACCGGAACAACATTGATTCCAGCTTTACGTCCGGCATCATACAGTCCTTCATCCATTCCGGGTGTAAGGTCGGGAATTATCAGTCCGGTCACATTGTATTCAACTGCTTTCTTAACAAAGGCTTCGACGCCCATATTGTAGACTATTCCTGAGTAGCTCATTATATAGACCGGTACATCAGCATAATCTTTAATGCGCTTCACCAGCTCAAAGGCATCTGAAACCCTGAAGCCCTTCTCGAGTGACTTCCGGCAGGCAAGCTCGATAACAGGACCATCCGCAGAGGGGTCGCTGTATGGAATCTGCATTTCAAGAGTGTATGCTCCGCCGTCAATAAGACCGGCGGCAGTCTGAAAGGATGATTCAATATCCGGGTAGCCGGCAATAAAGTGTGTTACAAGTTTCATTTAATCCTCCCGCTTTCTTCAATCAGGTATTCCTTCCAGTTCGTGCCGTCGAGCACAGGAGCAGAAATAAAGATATCCTTGTCTCCCCTTCCCGACATGTTCACAATTATATTTTTACCCGGCCCAAGCTCCCTTGCAAGGTTCATGGCTCCGGCACCGGCATGTGAGGATTCCATCGCAAAAATAACGCCCTCGTGCTTTGCGAAAAACTTAAGGGCATCAAGAGCCTCTGTATCGGTTGCGCTTCTGAACTCAATTCTTCCGGCATTTCCAAGGTGAGCCAGCTGGGGACCAATTCCGGGATAATCCAGACCGGCGGAGATTGAATGGGTAGGAAGCACCTGTCCGTCATCATCGACAAGGAAGAAACTCTTGTAGCCCTGAACGATGCCCGGCTTTCCGGAGTCGTCCATGCGGACAGCGTTATTGCCCCAGCCGTTTCCGCGGCCTCCGGCTTCAACTCCGATAAGCCTCGGTTCATCCTTTTCAAGAAAGGGGCTGAAAAAACCAATTGCGTTTGATCCGCCGCCGACACAGGCAACCATCGCATCAATTTTAAAGTCAGCCTGCTCGGTCACTTCGGTTCCTATTACCGACTGAAACTCGCGCACCATATCAGGATAGGGGGACGGACCGAGGGCGGAACCGAGCAGATAGTGGGTATTGCTGTAGCTTGCAGTCCAGTCGCGGAAGGCTTCGTTAACAGCGTCTTTCAGGGTACAGCTGCCCGAATCGACCCCGCGGACCTCGGCTCCGAAAAGCTCCATCCAGTAAACGTTCGGCCGCTGGCGGCGCATATCCTCGGTTCCCATGTAGATAACGCATTCAAGTCCAAGGCGGGCACAGGCTGATGCCGTAGCAACACCGTGCTGCCCGGCGCCGGTTTCGGCTATTACCCGGGTCTTGCCCATACGCTTAGCAAGCAGAGCCTGACCGGCCGCATTGTTGATTTTGTGGGCGCCGGTATTGGCAAGCCCCTCAAGCTTGATGTAGATATCCGCGCCGCCAAGTGCCTTTGTGGCATTTACTGCATGAAGCAGCGGCGTGGGACGGCCGATAAATTCTTTCTGAAACTTCTTAAAATCAGCAATAAACTCAGGGTCGCTGATTGCTTTGAGGTATGCAGCTTCAAGTTCCTCGTGAGGCTTTCGCAGAACTTCAGGAACATAACGTCCGCCGAAATCTCCGAAGTAATTATTGTATTTTTCCATATCAGCCTACTCCTTGTTCTATCTGCTGAAACAGCTCTTCAAGTTTTTGATGATCTTTTATTCCGGGAGCAGATTCGACTCCGCTTGAGATATCGATCAGGGCCGGGCTGTATTCACGGATTAATCCGCAGACATTATCCGGGTTTATTCCGCCTGCAAGCCAGAGCGCCCGCTTTCCGGCTACTGCCGATACGTATTCAGAATCAATCTGCTTTCCGGTTCCGCCGTGAGCTTCTTTACTGAATGCATCAATAAGCACTGCGGCTCCCGGAGCCTCTGCAGCAGCAGCGGCAGCATCCTTATCCTTGATACGGAAGGCCTTATACCCCGGATACTTTAAATATATCTCCGGCCCCTCATCGCCGTGAAACTGAATCGCATCAAGAGTGCCAGACTCAAGCAGTTCGATGTACTGCTGCGGAAGCTCTTCGTCCCGCTTAAGAACAACAACACCGACTTTCATAATTCCTAGATCACTGCAGGAGTTTATAAAATCGGCATCTACCCTACGGGGCGAATCTGCAAGTATGAAACCCGCCATATCAGCACCAAGCTCCTTTACCTTAATCAAATCCTTGCGCTTAGTGATTCCGCAGATTTTGACAAGAGGCCTGCCGGGCCTGTACCGGTTGCAAAGTTCAGTCCAGAAAGCAAATCTGCCGTTGGCGCATTCAGGAATAAACCGCTCAAGAAGAGTTTTTGTAAAATCTGGGTTTTTCACTGCCGACTCACCTACCAGCACTCCGCCGAATCCGCTTCCGGATACAAAATCAATATCGTATCCGGTTTTTATTCCTGATTCATAAACAACCCTGCAAGGCCAGTTGATCAACGATCTTATTTTAAGCGGCTGAAGAGGATCAATAGTAAAGGTCTTCAGGTTACGGCTGTTTATTCCGGTCAGCTCCGGTTTAAAGTTTTCAGCCTTAATCACATCATCCTGGTCATGAAGCTCAACCAGCGCGGTAATTCCAAGTTCACCACAGCGCTTATGCATAGCGGTAAGCACATCGGTCTCAAGCAGTGAAGCAATAAGCAGACAGGCATCTGCACCCGCCCGGTAGCTGATGTCGATATCCTCTACACTGACCAGGAAATCTTTTCGCAGAACCGCTACATGCGGAAAGGCTTTCTTAACCTTAATCAAATCGGTAAGCGAACCTCCGAAGTAGTTCTGCTCAGTAAGAATACTGATATTACGGATACCCGCCTTGTAGTATTTTCTTGCAAGCTCTACCGGATCAAGTGAGGTGTCTATATTCTTTACTGACGGAGATTTACGTTTTATCTCACAGATAACCGGAGATATGCCCAGGAAGGAAGTCAGGGGAACTTCACGTTCTTCGGGCAGCTCAATTCCCTGTGATGGGCCAAGCCTTTTTATATCCTCAATCCTCCGGGCAGTTATTTCGGCTCTGATATCCCGAGACGCCTTCATCCTGTCATCCATGCTCATGTCAGTCAACTCTTTCCTCCAGCAGAATACTGCTTCTGATTAGAGACTCAAGCTTCTTCTTAACAGCTCCGGATTCAAGAACCTTTTTGGCCTTCTCATATCCTTCTATAATGGATTCGGCATTACCGGTCACAACCATAGCAGCTCCGGCATTGAGCAGACAGGCTGCTTTTATTGCTGCGGGCCCGCTGCCTTCGACTATACTTCTGCCGATAACGGCATTTTCATCGGCAAGTCCGCCTTTCAGATCTTCGAGTGTAAACCCTTCGATTCCGGCGTCCTTCGGATCAAAAATATAATCAGTCTCAACACCGGCATCATCAATCATGAATATCCTTGTCGGTGCTGCCGGCGAGATCTCATCAAGTCCGTCATTGCTGTGGACCGTCATTACACGTTTTGCTCCGAGCATCTTCATAGCTCTTGCCATCACCGGACAGAGCTCATTGTCATATACACCGATAAGCAGATAGGCAGCCTCGGCGGGGTTAACCAGTGGGCCGAGCAGGTTCATTATTGTTTTAACGCCCATTTCTCTTCGTACCGGAGCCGCATGGGCCATAGCCTTGTGAAAGAGGGGGGCAAACAGAAAGGCAAACTGTTCTTTTTCAAGAAGTTCAGCCGATTTTTCAGGGCTCATGTTATAGCGGATTCCCATTTCCCGGTAGAAATCGGCGCTTCCGCTTTTTGAACTTACTGCACGGTTGCCATGCTTTGCAACCGTGATTCCTGACGCGGCAAGTATAAGAGCAGAGAGAGAACTGATATTGAAAGTATGGTGCCCGTCGCCGCCGGTGCCGACTATATCAAGAACATCAGAGGAAGTTTCAAGATGAACCTTCTTGCGTTTGAGGACCTCTGCGCATCCGGCGATTTCATCAGCAGCAATTCCCTTGCAGTTCAGCGCCGACAGAACAGCCGCTGTATAGGCGGGATTAAGCGAGCCTTCGGTAAGCTCATCCATGAAGTCGGCCGCTTCCTTCCTGCTTAAATCCTCACCCTTCTGAACCTTGACCAGCAGGGCTGTCTTATCCAGAGGTTCAAGCTTGTACCTCAGAAAATTCTTTAAAATAATTTTACCTGCATCAATACATCCGATTGATTCAGGGTGAAACTGGACACCTTCAATCACATAATCCTTGTGCCTAAGCCCCATTATTTCGCCGTCGGCGCTCTCGGCGGTAATCTCCAGGCATTCCGGCAGGGTTGAGCGTTCGGCAGCAAGTGAATGATAGCGCGTGAAATCGGCTGATACCGGGAGGTTTCTGAAAAGTCCCCTTCCGTCCAGCGATATGTTTTCAACCTTTCCGTGAACGATATTCTGCGCACTGACTATCCGCCCGCCGAAACTTTCGGCGATAGCCTGATGTCCAAGGCAGATGCCCAGGATTGGAATCTTCCCGGCAAAGTGTTTGATAGCCTCGATGGAAATACCTGCATCTGCAGGAGTTCCGGGGCCCGGTGAGATTATCAGGCTTTCAGGATTCATTTCTTCAATTTCCTTAACAGTAATCCTGTTGTTTCTGAAAACCTGTACCGGGGTCTCGGTCAGCTTTGAAAGTTCCTGAAAGACGTTGTACGTGAAAGAATCATAGTTATCAATTATTACAATCATATTCCTGCCTCACACCTGTATTCCGGCGGCAAGAGCGGCCGCCCTTAGTTTTTCATTGGTTTCTTCAAGTTCGCGTTCCGGGTTGGAATCAAAAACGATGCCGCCGCCCGCCTGCAGATAGAGCCTGTCGTGCCGCTTGAGTCCGCTGCGGATAGTTATACATGTATCTATGTCTCCCGAAGAATCCATATAACCGACAAGGCCGGCATAAAAGCTGCGGTTGAATTTTTCAATTCTGGAGATGGTTTCTATAGCCTGGATCTTGGGTGCGCCGGAGACGGTTCCCGCCGGAAAGCTTGCCCTGACGGCATCTGTGCTGTCCTTATCATCCCGAAGCTCACCTTCAACCTGAGAGACTATATGCATCACCTTGGAGTATTTCTCTATCACCATGTATTCAGTTACTTTTACAGTTCCGGTTTTACATACCCTACCAAGGTCGTTACGGGCAAGATCTATTAGCATAAGATGTTCCGCACGTTCCTTTTCATCTGCCAGAAGTTCATCAGCCAGAGCAATATCCTCGGCTTCGTTCTTACCTCTTCGACGGGTACCCGCTATCGGACGGATAGTTACTTTGCCGTTTTTCACTTTGATATGAACCTCGGGTGAAGCTCCGTAGAGCTGGTACTCGCCGAAATCCAGAAAGAAAAGATAGGGGGATGGATTTGATGAGCGAAGATTGCGGTATGCATCAATTGCCTTCATATCGGTTTTTATCTCAAGCCTTCGGGAAGGTACACCCTGAAGAAGATTCCCCTTAATCACCTCATCCCGGATTATCCCGACATTCTTTTTGTATTCCTCTTCTACGGCCTTCGATGAAACAATTTCAGCAGGGTCCGTCTGCGGCGGTTCAGCCATGTAGTTGAAGTTGAGATCAAATATCTTGCTTTCTACTTTCTTAAGTTCCTTCTCGAGATCGACCTCGTATCCGGGGTAGTTGATAATCAGGATGTAGATTTCATCAGTGTAGTGATCGAAGATAAGAAAATCGTTTCCGAAGAGAAAGCAGGCATCAGGAAGTCCGAGCTGATCCGAGCGTTCAACAAAGTTTATGTCATCACAGAACCTTGCGAACTCGAATGATAAAAAGCCTATTCCGCCGGAGGGAAAGGGAAAATCGTGTTCAACGCCCTTGTGAAAAAGGGCAAATTTCTTCACTGAATCAAGAATATCGCGGCCGCCGTTGACTATCTTTTTCTTCCGGCCGTCTTTCGTAACAAGTGCGCAGTCTGTTCCTTTCTGAACAATACGGAATGCTTCTTTGATAAGAAGGATGGAATATCTCTCACGTCCCTTGCTCAGCGATGATGATTCAAGTATTACAGCAGCATTAAGCTTCTGCGCGAGGGCAAAGGGTGTAAACTTCTCGCCCGGTATTTTTTTGACCATGTGCATCTGTCGCATAAAATCTCCCGGTTTCTACCTATAGAAACGTTATTGTATATAGAAACATAGAGTTTTTATCTTAAACTGTCAAGAAGCAGATAAAAAAAAAGGACCTTCTTAATACAATAAATGTATCAAAAAGGCCGCACTTTAATTTCACCCGCTCCGGAAATAGTAGAAATGGAGCTTTTTGCAACAATATGCTCTCTTTTATCTGTCCAGAGTTACAAAAAACTCCTGTTAATAATCAAAACCTTATAAGTTTTGATTTTTGCTCCTTATGCCTGTCTCTTTATATGCTGCAGATGGTCTATTGATACTGCAAAAAGAAGAATAATACCCTTAATAAGATCCTGCCAGTAAACAGATACATCAAGAAGAATAAGTGAACTGGTTATGATTGAAAGAAGGGCGATTCCAAGGATTGATCCGAATACAGTTCCCTCACCTCCGGTAAGGCTGGCTCCGCCGATAACGGCAGCGGAAATTGCAGTCATTTCAAGTCCTACTCCGAATCCGGGAGTAGAGGCACCGAAACGTGCCATATAGATTATACCGGCCAGCCCCGCAAGAAGTGAGCAGAGTGTACTCACGCCGATTTTTACCCGGTTGATTCTTATACCTGAAAACTTTGCAGCTTTTTCATTACTTCCTGTGTAGAAAACCTTCCGTAGAAGAGTTGAATTTCTAAGCATATAATCACTGAATATTACTATCACAAGAAAAATTATTATTACAAAAGGAAAGGGTCCGATTGTTCCCTGTCCGAGAAACTTGAAGCTTGAGGGAAGTGTGAAAAGGGACAACGGAGTTCCCTGAGTTATTACAAAGCATGCACCGCGGGCAATACCCATAAATGCCAGTGTTGTAATAAAATGCACAAGCCCCACCCTCGTAACAAGAATACCCATTATGGCACCTATTCCGCCGGTTATGACCAGGGCAATAATACTTGCAACCCAGGGATCAACACCAAGAAGGAAAAGCTTTCCGGCAATACACATTGCCAGACACATTACAGCACCTACTGAAAGGTCGATTCCGCCCAGAACCAGCATTACAGTCATTCCTACAACGACGATACCTTCGGTTGCAAATGAAAGGAATATAGCCTTCCAGTTGTTCCAGGTCATGAAATAAGGCGACAGAAAATTCATTAGAATACAGACACCTATGATAATCAGAATGAGAGTTCCTTCCCTGAAGCCCTTAATCTTTGTAAAAATCCGGTTTAATACAGCAAACCGGTTGTTTGCAATTTCGCTCATTATCTTCTCCCTTATTCCATCTTTTCCAGACCGGAAGCCATATGGATTATTTTCTTTTCGTTTATATCATCACCGGTAATAATACCGCAGCTCGACCCCTCGTGCATAACAAGGACACGATCGCTCATTCCTATCAGTTCGGGCAGTTCTGATGAAATCATTATAACCCCGATTCCCTCACAGGTGAGAGTTCTTATCAGCTTATGAATTTCAGATTTGGCTCCGACATCGATACCCCTAGTAGGTTCATCCATAATTACAACCTTCGGATTGACCGAAAGAAGCTTGGCAATAAGAACCTTCTGCTGGTTTCCTCCCGACAGGGATGAAGCATGCTGAGACAGACTGGCATATTTAACATTCAGTTTCCCGGCAAATTCGGCTGCCTGTTTCTTCTCCTTTGAAACATCAACCATCCCGCTTGTTGAAACCTGATCCAGGTTAAGAGCCGAGATATTAAGCTGAATGGACTTCTCCAGGAAAACCCCCTCCACTTTACGATCCTCGGTGAGATAAACTATACCGTAGTTGATGGCATCCTGATAGCTGCTGATTTTTATTTCTTTACCGTTGAAATAAGTGCGGCCTTCAATTTTCGGAAAAAGTCCGCATACAGCCTTGACTATCTCACTTCGGCCGGCACCTATCAGTCCCGAAAGACCCAGGATTTCTCCCTTATGCAGGGTAAAGGAGATATCTTTAAACCTGTTTCCGTCAGAGAAATTTTCTATCCTCAAAAGTTCATCCTGCTCAGTGCAAACACCATGAAACTTCGGCGGATACAGGTCCGATATTTCCCGGCCGACCATCCTGCTGACAACTTCCTTCGAGTCAGTCTCGGAAATATTAAGCTCTCCGCAGTAAGTGCCGTCTCTTAGTATCGCAACTCTGTCGCACTGTGAGAAGATTTCAGCCATCCTGTGGCTTATATATATAATACTGATCCCCTTGCTTTTGAGCTCTCTCATAATAGTGAACAGAGCATCTGTTTCAGCCTCGGTCAGTGCGGCCGTAGGCTCATCCAGAATCAGTATTTTACAGTCAAGACTTAATGCTTTCGCAATTTCTACTATCTGCTGCTTTGATATTGAAAGTTCACTGACAACCTTTCGGGGATCAACATCTCCCAGAGGCTTCAGGATTTCAGCAGCTCTTTTATATAAATCCTTGTAGTTAACAAATTTACTTTTAGTATTGTTAAGCTCTGCCATAAAAACATTTTCCGCTACAGTGACATGCTGGCAAAGCGCTATTTCCTGATGGACAAAACCTATTCCATGTAACTGAGCATCCAGCGGATTTCTTATCTGCACTTCTTCTCCGTTTATGCGGATCGAACCCTCATCAGGAAGAAGTACACCGTCTATTATGTTCATCAGGGTGGATTTTCCTGCGCCGTTCTCGCCTACAAGAGCCAGAACTTCACCTTTTTTAAGCCCCAGGCTTACATTATCAAGTGCCCGTGTACCCGGAAAATCCTTTATTATACCCTCTACTTCCAGTACAAAATTATCACTCAATTACTTCCTCCGTAGTAATGATAAGAAAGCCGCATCCTCAGGTGAGGATACGGCCTGAAAATTCTGATTATTCGTTGATACCCTTGGTACCTCTTCTCTTGAGATACTTGTCCCAGTAGAAGTTATCAGCATTGTCTTTTGTTACAACAGCAAGGCCGTTATCAAGCAGAGGTATTCCGGTCGGGTTGTAGCCTGCATCCTTGTAGTCATTCATCGGATCAACCATGTCTGAGTGCTTTGCAAGATAAAGCAGAAGCATTCCGTAGTATCCCTGAAGACCCTGGTTCGGATTGAGAGCAGCAAACATTTCACCGGCTTTAAGCATATCAAGAACCTTTGCATTAACGTCAACACACATTACCCTGATGCCTGTTCCGAGTTCTTTGGCAGCCTGTGCAGCACCCATTCCCGAGCTGGCTTCCGGCATGAAAACACCGCCGAGGTTAGGATGAGCCTGTGCCATTGTCATAAGAGCCTGGTATGCCTTGTTGGGATCCTGGTTTGTAGCAGCTCTGGCAACAACTTTCATGTTTGGATATGCAGTTTCAATTCTTTCGATAAATGCCTTAACACGCTTGTCGTGGTTATCCTGTCCCGGATTTTCAAGAACGGCAACTTCACCTTTTTCTCCCATATCCTTAGCGATTGTGTCGGCAGCAAAACTACCTTCTCTTGTGTTATCTGAAGTAATGTAGGAAACACGCTTTGAATTGGGTGAGTCAGCAGCAAATGTAACAACAGGAATTCCCATTTCTGCGGCTCTGTTGATTGGTTCAATGAATGCATCCGGATTCATCGGGTGAAGAAGGATACCGGCAGGTTTTTTAGCAAGAATCTGCTCAAATACAGCAAGCTGCTTGTTAACGTCGTATTCAGGAGTTCCTGTATAAACAGTATCAACACCAAGCTGCTGTCCGGCCTGCTTCATCATTTCATAAACAGGGAACCAGTATTCTACACCTGACACCATAACACACATATAATATGTTTCGCTGGGGTCGCCGATAAAAGGTGAACTAACCTCTTCTGTATCAGCAGCTGCAGGTGCGGCTGCTGCCTCTTCTTTTGCACAGCCGCTGAAACCCAGCAGTGCGAACACTGTCAGTACAGCAAGTACAAGAGCAAGAACTTTACTAGTCTTCATAATCTCTCTCCTTTTGTGATTGAATTATTTTATGACATTTGTCAAAATCTATACATGCAGTAAGCATGCCAAAAATCCGAAAAACAGCTAAGTCACATAATCAGAATAAGTTAACAGATTCCGGAAAAAACTGTCAAAAACAATGTGTTCAATATCTGGACAGATCTGTCCGAATTACATGTTCAGAAAATGTTCAGTTCCCTGTTTGGTAAAGTTTTATCTTTGACTGCATAAAAAACCGTGTTAAAGTATTTCCACCGATGAGCAGAATTTTAATACTTGATGATAACCAGAAGATTCTTGATACCCTTTCACGTAATTTCGGTTCTGTAGGAATAGAATGCGCCACAGCTCCCGACATAAGCACAGCATCGGGAATTCTCCAGTGCTGCCCAATCGATCTTGCGATTGTTGATATCAAGATCGGAGAGGAAAGCGGAATTGACGCTCTGACTATGATCAAGAAGATGATGCCGGATCTTCCTGTTCTGATGATAACCGGTTTTGCAACCGTTGAAACAGCAGTACAGGCAATTAAGCTTGGAGCTAATGAATACCTCAAAAAGCCTGTAAGATTCCCTACCCTGCTGGAACAGGTAAAAGCACTTTTGAGAGAAGAATCCAGGGAGCTTCCGGCGATTCCCGAGATACAGACACGCAACAGCAGGATGGTTGATGTAATAAAGAAATCACTGAAACTTGCGCAGTCAAATCTCTCGGTACTGATTCTCGGGGAAAGCGGCACCGGAAAAGAACTGCTTGCCGACCTCATTCATAAATACTCTCCAAGAGAAGAAAAAAACTTCGTAAAGATAAACTGTGCCGCCTTTCCGGAATCACTGCTGGACAACGAGCTCTTCGGACACGAGAAGGGTTCATACACCGGGGCAAATGACTGCTTCAAGGGGGTTTTTGAACAGGCCGATAACGGCTCTCTCTTCCTGGATGAACTTGGGGACATGCCCCTATCTATTCAGGCAAAAATCCTTCGGGCCATTCAGGAAAATGAAATAAGACGACTCGGCGGTAAGGAAATCATAAAGATTAACGTCCGCTTCATAGCGGCTACAAACAGGAATCTTGAAGAACTTGTTTCCGACAAGCTTTTTAGAAGCGACCTGTATTACAGACTCAACTGCGCCTCTGTTTATATTCCGCCGCTTAGAGATCGGAAGGAAGACATCCCCCTGCTGATCGATTACTTTCTCAACCGTTATTCTGATGAGGAAGCAAAACCCCGTGTTTCAATTTCCGACCAGGCTATGGAACTGCTTCTGAATTATGACTGGCCGGGAAATGTGAGAGAGCTGAAAGCCGCCGTCAATTACGGTGCAACAATTTGTTCAAACGGGATCATGCTTCCTGAAGATCTGCCCATGTCGCATCCGGTAAAAACTATTGATGAAACAGCCACACTCACTCCGGTTATGGCAGTTGAAAAAGAGCTTATAATCAAAACTCTTATTAGACACTCATATAATAAAAAGAAAGCGGCAGAGGAACTGAGTATTTCAAGGACAACCCTGTACAGCAAGATGACTAAATACGGTATTACAGATGTCCTCTGATACGAACATCATAGAACTAAAGAAAATCTGTTTAAATTACGGCCAGACAAGTGTACTGCGCAAAATTGATTTCAGCGTCCGAAAGGGCGAAATTCATGCAGTCATAGGAGAGCATGGTGCGGGCAAATCTTCGCTGGCAATGATCCTTTCCGGCCATGTAAAACCTGATTCCGGACAGCTTTTCTGGGATGCCAGTCAGACTGCATATTTTCAGCCGGGTTCCGCAAAGGAGCAGGGAATAGAGATAGTTATGCAGGAAATTGAGCAGTATGAGAGGCTCTCAATCGCGCAGAACCTTTTTGCCAACGATCCCCGTTTCTTCATGAAGAGTTTTTTCACAAACAAGGAACTGAACAGAAAGGCAGATGATTTTTTTGACTCACTCGGCTTCAATTTCCGCAGCCATCGAAGACTGAGCACTCTTAAGGATACCGAGAAGGTTCTGCTGGAACTGCTCAAACACCTTCACACTGACCCTGCGCTTCTGATACTTGATGAAACCTTTGAGAAGATGACAGCTGTCGATATTAACAGAATCATTCCCGAACTTAAAAAGAGAAAAGAGGAAGGCACAAGCATTATTTTCATTACTCATCGAATTGATGATGTCTACACTTTTGCAGACAGGGTATCGGTAATCAGAAACGGAAGGATTCTTACTACCGAATCCATCAAAAATATCGACAAGATCAATCTGATAAAGCTTGCATACACTCAGGTTGTACAGGAAAGCAGTCTGGACACAACCACTCAGGAGTTCTACCAGCTGCTTAAATACAACAGGGCCATACTTGAAAACCTGCCCATGAACCTGATTGTAGTTGATGAGTACCGGATACTCAGACTGCTTAACAACAATGCCAAGACTTACTTCTCAATCGGTGATAAGCCTGTTATCGGACAGAGCATTGATGAGTTTTTCAACCTGAACGGAAATCCGGAAATCCTTGAATCTGTTTTTGAATCACTTAAAAAAAGACAGCTTGAAACCTTCACAGTCCGGCTGAAACACAACAGCGGAAACGAGACCATCAATACAATAACCACCTATCCTATCTATGACGGAACTATGTACATAGGAAGTATGATTATTGTCGGAGACATTACCGAGCAGGAATCACTCCGGGAGAAGCTTAACTTTTCAGAAAAACTGGGGTCTGTAGGACTGCTTGCAGCCGGGGTATCCCATGAAATCAACAACCCGCTTGAGATAATAGTCAATGAAATTGACTATCTGAGGACCATGCTTCCGGATGGTCGGCTGGACAAGGTGCTTGATAACATAGAGGAAGAGGTTGAAAGCATCGTACAGATTGTCAGCAACCTGGTATCATTCAGCGACAGTGCGAGTGAAAAGACCGAGGTAATTGATCTATCCGAAGTACTTGGTCACATTATTCAGCTTATCTCCTACAATGCAAAAAAAAGAAATATTGAAATAAATTATTCAGATCCCGAATCAGCAGTTCTGGTTGCCTGCAACCGGACAGAGGTAAAGCAGATTATTCTCAATATCATCAAAAACAGTTTCGAAGCGGTTAACAGCGAAGGCAGACTTGAAATATCACTTACATCAGTTTCGGAAGGCGGAATCAGCTATGCGAAGATGGTATTCAGGGATACCGGCCCTGGAATAAGCGAGGATGATAAAAAGAATATTTTCCTGCCGTTTTTCTCAAAGAAAAACGCAACAGGAAACAACCTGGGTCTAGGCCTGTCGGTATCTTACGGAATAGTTAATAAAATGAACGGGAAAATTACCGTCGAAAACCATCCTGAATCGGGCTGTGTATTTACAATACTGATCCCTCATTTCATCTGATTTACTGACATATGTTTTAACATTTGTCATTTTATTTGACATACGACATGAACCATGTTAAATTATCGCATCCTACTAAAAACCACAGGAGAAGATAATGTACGAAAAAGAGAAAAATGAACTCATTAAAACAGGCCAGGCGCTGAAAGAATACAACCTCATTGCACTTTCAGGGGGAAATGTCAGCAGCAGAATGCCGGATAACAAAATACTTGTAACTCCTTCAGGCATGGCATACGACACCATGGTTGCAGATGATATTGTAGTTATGGATATAGACGGAAACATAATAGAGGGAACAAGAAGACCCTCCGTTGATTCAATTGCCCTCCTTCATGTTTATAAGAACATGGAAAGAGTAAACGCAATTATCCACACACATCAGGTATATGCAACAGCAGTCGGCATGGTATACGACAAGGTCCCCAATGCCGTAACAACACTTGCGAACGCTTGTGCCGGTGAAGTTCATGTAGCTCCCTTCAGCTCTGCGGCAAGCCTTGCTATGGGTGAAGAAACCGTAGACAACATCGGTGATTCAAATGCGGTAATCCTCAAAAACCACGGCGTAATTACTGTCGGTAAAACAATCAAGGAAGCTCTTTATGCCGCAGTATATCTTGAGGATGCTGTAAAAACCCTCTTTGTAGCAAAATCTATGGGCGAACCGGTTCTTCTTACAGATGAACAGTTTGTTGAAGCAGTTAATGTTTTTAAAGATTACGGACAGTCAAAATAACAGTTATGAATATTGATAATTACCAGTTCGGACTATATGAGAAAGCTGTTCCCGAAGGAATGGAATGGCCGCAGCTTCTTGAGTATGCCGGTGAAGCAGGATTCAGCTTTGTCGAAATATCAGTGGATGAGAGCGACTACAGACTTTCAAGAATGAACTGGTCTATGAGTGAAAAGAAAGATTTCGTAAAGGCAGTGCTCAATTCAGGCCTGAAAGTTCCGACCATGTGCCTGAGCGGGCATCGGCGTTATCCGATTGGAAGCTGCTATGAAGATATCCGTACCGCAGGCATGAAGCTGATGTTCGATGCGATAGACTTTGCATCCGACACAGGGATAAGGATTGTGCAGCTTGCCGGCTACGACGCGGCATATGATGAGGAGAGTACTCAGCAATCGCAGGATAACTACCTTTCCAATCTTGAAAAATCACTCCGCTATGCAGAGAAGCGCGGAGTAACCCTTGCTATTGAAAATATGGGCATAATTTTCATGCCCTCCATAGAACGCGTTATGACCTATGTAAAAATGTTTGACTCCCCCTATCTTCAGGCCTATCCCGATCTGGGCAACAGTTCAGCTATGGGCAACGACATAGTTCTGGATCTGGCCTCTGCCAGGGGGCACATAGCAGCCATGCACATAAAAGATACAAATCCCGGCGTAGTCAGAAGGATCCCCTTCGGCAAGGGTACTGTAGACTTTCAACGTGCATCAGAAGCTGTAAAGACTGCAGAATTCAAAGGGATGATAGTCATTGAGATGTGGGCTGATGAAAGCACTGACACAATGGAAGAGCTTAAAGCCGCAAAGAATTTCGTAATAGAGAATATGTTTTAAGAGGTGTGTTGATGAGAAAGTTATTTATGGGAATAGACAACGGCGGAACAGTCTGCAAGGTCGGCATTTACGATTCAAAAGGCAATGAGATATCAATTGCCAGCAGAAAGGTGGAAATGCTCTACCCGGAATCGGGTCATACTGAGAAGGATATGAACGAATTCTGGAACGCCAATGTCCAGGCCATAAAAGAGGCTCTCTCACAGGCGGATATATCTGCTGACGAAATTGCAGGAATATCACAGACCGGTCACGGAAACGGAATGTTCCTGATCGATGAAAACGGCGATGCTGTTATGAACGGTATCATATCAACAGATATGAGAGCAAAATCATATGTTGACAAGTGGTACAGTGACGGTACATTTGAAAAAATCAATAAGAAGACCCTTCAGTCAATATGGGCAGCTCAGCCTGTTGCACTTGTAAACTGGTTCAAAGATAATAATCCCTCTATTATAGAAAAAACCCGCTGGATACTGATGTGCAAAGACTATATCCGTTTCAAACTGACCGGCGAAGTTTATGCAGAAATAACCGACTACTCAGGAACCAACATGGTGAATGTACTTACCGGAAACTATGATGAAGACCTTCTTGCTGATTTCGGAATCCCTGAGATACTTCCAAAGCTTCCGCCGCTTAAAAACTCTACAGATATCTGCGGTTATGTTTCAGAAAGCACTGCTGCGGCAACCGGGCTTAAGGCCGGAACACCGGTTATGGGAGGCTTTTTTGATATTCACGCCTGCGCTATTGCTACAGGTCTTACCGATGATAAGGATCTCACTGTAATTGCAGGCACCTGGAGTATAAACGAATTTATAAGCAGTTCTCCGGTGGGAGCCGAAGAACTGTTCATGACAAGCATCTACGGCATCCCCGGATACTGGCTTGTAACCGAGGCAAGTCCAACATCAGCTTCAAACCTTGAATGGTTTATGAACAATATAATAGAAAGTTCCGACTATGACGCGGCAAACAAACTGGTAGAATCAGTAAAACCTGACGAATCAGATCTAATATTTTTCCCGTATCTATTCGGCTCGAACCTGAAAGAAGAAATGTCTTCGAGTTTTATAGGTCTCTATGGATGGCACACAAGAGCCCATATGCTTCGGGCAATATATGAAGGTGTTGTTTTCGGACACAGACTTCACATCGACAAGCTGCTTAAATACCGGGACAAACCCAGAAAAATAAGAATATCCGGCGGCGCTTCGAAATCAAAGGAATGGGTTCAGATCTTTGCAGATATCCTCGGACTTCCGGTAGAAATAACCGAGGGTGATGAACTTGGAACCCTTGGAGCATCAATGGGAGCCGCTGTAGGCGCAGGCACCTATCAGGATCTTGCAGAAGCAGCCAAAGAAATGGTAAGAGTCTCCAGGGTTATTGAGCCGGTTAAAGAAAATACAGCCGTTTATGAACGGAAATTTCAGCTGTTTAAAAAGTATCTTGAAGCAGTAAAATAGCATAATATGAATCAACTTGAAGATTCTCATGCGAAACTGGTATAATCATATCTTCAGAGGTGCTCAGTGGATAAACAGCTGCTTTACAATGTCGCCAGAATGTATTATCTGGAAGGGAAAAAACAGGAAGAAATTGCCTCAATCATAAAACGTTCCAGATCATCAATCTCGATGTTTCTGACCCAGGCAAGAGAAGCGGGAATAGTTGAAATTAAACTGAGAAACCCTCTGGGAAACAATGAGGCGCTTGCCTCAAGACTTATTGAGAAATACAGTCTTGAGCGATGTTTTGTAGTCCCCACATCTATAAGAGATTCCAACCTTCTGCTTAAACTTGCCGCGGAAAGGGCAATAGAAATATTTAACGAAGAGCTGCTTCCCGGGCTTAACATCGGTATTGCATGGGGCCGTACCTGCTATGAATTCATGACCCAGTATTACAATGATGAAAATACCTATATCGATTTGAACATAGTACCCCTGATCGGCGGGAGCAACCGTGCTCATAAACGATTTCAGATAAACGAAATGGTTCGTGATTTTGCCGAAAAGCTGAATGCTACTCCCAACTTCATACATGCACCGGCAATGGCCGAAAGCCTTGAAGATCTGCAGCTGTATAAAAACAGCTCTATGATGAAAAAGATTGTCCAGTACTGGGATACCCTCGATATAGCCGTCACATCAATCGGGGTTCCGCCTTCAGACACTACAGATGAAATATGGCGGAAATACCTCGATCTCGAAGATGATAAATCCCCTGTATTCAATAATGCAGTAGGAGATATCTGCGGCTGGCCCTTCGATAAGGACGGCAATTTTCTGTCGGGCGATGCAACAGAACTGCTTATGGTTTGCAGCCATGAACAGCTGAAAAAAATACCGAAGGTTTTCTGTATAGTGGCCGGGCTTGAAAAAGCGAAGGCTGTTTCTGCAGGACTGAAATCAAGGATATTCAGCCATCTCATTATTGATGAACAGACAGCACTCGCCGTTTTAAACAACTGAACTCCGGCCGTCGTATTTTAAATTATTTCTGAAATATTCTATTGACAGTCAGTCCTCAATATTTACACAATAAAACCAGGAGAAAATAATGTCAGATATACCTGAAAAAGTCAGGCTGGAGATCCGCAGAGACCAGCGCAACGAGATAGAAGCCCATCTTATATACAGCAGCATTGCCGCTTCATGCAAAAACCCTGAGAATGCGAAAATTCTTAAAACCATAGCTGCTGATGAAAAAAAGCACTATGACTACCTGAAAAAATTCTCGGGGATGGATATAAAACCAAGATTCCTGTATGTACTGATTTTCAAAATAATTGCAAGGATACTGGGACTGACATTCGCTTTCAAACTGCTTGAAAACGGTGAGCAGGAAGCTCATGAGGGATATTCTTTAATAGAAGAATATCTGCCCGAACTTAAGCTGGTCATCGAAGAAGAGGAACGGCATGAACGTGAACTCATCGATATGCTCAATGAAAAACGCCTTAACTATATAGGTTCAATAGTTCTTGGACTCAATGATGCCCTTGTCGAGCTTACAGGTGCACTTGCAGGCTACACCTTCGCAATACAGGACAGCAGAAACATTGCCCTTCTCGGTCTGATTACCGGTATATCCGCATCACTCTCAATGGCAGCAAGCGAATACCTTTCCAAGAGAGAGGAAAAGGAGGAAGGGGGATTCAGTTCAAGTATTTATACAGGCCTGGCCTATATAATAACTGTTACCCTTCTGGTACTTCCCTTTCTTATCATCCCCAATCCGTTCATCGATCTTGGAATAACAATAGCTATAGCTGTGCTTATCATCCTGTTCTTTAATTTTTATATTTCTGTCGCCAAAGACCTTGATTTCAAGAGCAGATTCCTTGAGATGGCAGGCATCAGTATCGGTGTAGCTATCATATCCTTCGGCATAGGCTGGGCGGTAAGAACCTTTCTGGGATTCGAACTTTAATTAAACCTAAAAAAAATCCCGGAGTATCTCGGCTCCGGGGATTCAATCAGCATTTACTTATTCAGATAGCTATGATCAGGCAATATGCATTCCGCCGTCAACAGACAGAGCCTGACCGGTAGTATTTCCTGAAAAATCTGAACAAAGCCATACAACGGCCCTTGCAACATCCAGGGTTGTTCCAAGTTTCCCCATAGGGATAACATGTTCCCTGAGAAGGTTCTCCTCCTCAGGATTTGTTTCAAGCGTATTATTCATAAGATTGGTCCCTGCAGTGGGCCCCGGGCAGACAACATTAACCCTGATACCATTTCTGGCATTCTCGATTGCTGCTGTTCGTGTAACCGCAATTACTGCGCTCTTGCTCGGACCGTAAGCTCCGAAGTTCGGGGCCATTTTCAGACCTCCGATTGAGGCTGTATTTACGATAGCCCCGCTTCCCTGCTTCTGCATCTGCCTAAGCTCATGTTTCAGACAGAAAAAGATACCCTTCAGGTTTGTATTCATTATGCGGTCCCAGTTTTCTTCAGAAACTTCAGTAAGGGGAACATGCGGAATCCGAACGCCGTCGGGACCGATCCCCGCATTATTAAAGGCGCAGTCCAGCCTGCCGTACTTCCCGACAGTGCCCGCAACCAGTTTTTCCACGGAAGCTTCAGAGCCTACATCGCACTGAATAAAAAAAGCCTCGCCGCCCTTTTCTTTTATCATTGAAACGGTCTCTTCACCGCCTTTTATGTTATTTGCAGTTGATACAACTACCTTTGCGCCGAGCTCAGCGAACTCAAGAGCTGCCGCTCTGCCCATCCCTGAAGCTCCGCCTGTTATAAGAACAACTTTTCCCTTAATATCAGCCGGCATTTTCATACTCCTTTCATTTTCTGAAAAACAGTATATCAGTGCAGGCCTTCTGTTCAAAATGTCTTTTTCATCCTATCGTTATGCTGTACAGGTAATAACTTTCAGCAGCTTCAGAAAAATCCTATAAACCGAGTTTTTCAATCAGCCTGTCTTCACCTGCAAGCCACTCTCTGATGAAGGCAATGAACATCTCGGCTGACTTTGAAATAACATAGCCTTTATGATAAGCTACCCCAATCATGGCCGGAGGAATATCATCCTTAATCTTAAGAACACTGATATGATGGTCTCTGTTCTGCGATACAAATTTTGCAAACTGAGGGACGGGAACTAAGGCAATACCGGCATTCCCTTCAATCAGCTGAAAGATTAAATCCGAACTTTCAACCTCAAAGGCCACATCGGGTGCGAAACCCTGTTTAATACAGATATCCCTGAGTTTTTCCAGGTTAAGCCTGGTACTGTCGCAGATAAACTTCTCATCACGCAGCTGACTGACGTGAACCTCGCCTTCCGAGGCAAGAAGATGTGACTTATGCACAAGAATTACATAGTCTTTACGCCCTAAAAGCTCAAAAACAATGCGTTCATCTTTTATTTCCTGACTTGTAATTGCAATATTAAGGGAACGATCCAGAAGATGTTCGATTATAGTGCTAAAAGAATGGCTTAACTGCCTTATTCCGATTTCAGGATGCTGAAGCGAAAACTGCTTAAGAAGGTCGGGCAGAAAATCATCAATTGAACATGCAAGAGACAGGGTACCCTGACTTGTTTCAAAAAGACGCTGTACTGTCTGAACCCCGGTAGTCAGTTCCGAAAAAGCTACTTCAACGCTGGAAAGAAAGACCCGACCGTATTCATTGAGAGTAATCTTGCCCTTGCGGTGATCGAATAATTGGACCCCGATTTCATCTTCAAGCCGGGCGATGCTCTTGCTGATATTGGGCTGAGTTACAAATAGTATTTCCGAGGCCTTTGAAACATTTCCCGTCTTTGCAACAGTCTGAAAATAACGCAGCTGATTAAATTCCATAAGAAATCTTACCACATCTTTCTCGATATGTCGTTAAAGGAATACTACCCTTCGGCAGGCTGCTCTATTTATCTGCAGCAGATCTACGCTGCCTGTATTCCTCATCTGTTTCCAGGCGTTCACCCCAGAGATTAAGCACTGTCGTCCCGTATTCATCATCCACCTCAAATTTAAGGTTGATGTAATCCGAAAACTCTTCAGAAAGTGAGCTGAAAATATTCTGTGCCTCATCAAGACTAACACCGTTCAGCTCATAGAGAACAGGCTTCAGTCTTACGGGAATCATACGGCGCTCCCTGCTTTCAGGAGCGGAGTTTTCGTAGTCGTATCCTGAAACAACTGTTCCGTCGGCAAGAGTTACACGGTAGCCTTGATTCAGGGTGGTATTTCCCAAAACAAGATATCTGCTCATTCCAAAATCGGTATCAGGATGCTTGAATAAAAATTTTTTAAAATCCCGTCCCGGGAAAAAATGAGCCAGAGGGTTCATAGACGGTGAGGTTCCGTCATTTTCGAATATCCATCTGTGCCACTTGGCATTTCCTCCATCGGAATCCGGAATATAACCTATTATATTACCGGTAAATACCATTCCAAAGGCTCTTATTGAAATAGTGGTACGATCCTTAAAAACCGGATTCGCCTGCCGGGCACGTTCGTTCATCTGCGTCTCCGGTTTAATTATAAAACAGAATATATACAAAAAAAAAGCCTGCAGAGGGAATTCCCTGCAGGCAGATACTCAATTTAAAATTGACTGACAGCGTCGATTATATTGTTGTTCCGTGAGATACGTACATAACCTGAGCTGTAACAGCTTTTGAAGCATCGCTTGCAAAAAAGAGAATTGCTTCAGCCTGGTCCTCAGCCTGAGCCTCCGGAACAGAAAGGTCAAGATGCTGTGCACACTTATCTGCAAACTCCATATAGAAGTGCTTGAATGCTTCAGGAGCGTTAAGCGGTGTAGGAGTAGGTCCGGGGCCAACAGCGTTGCATCTGATTCCTGTTGCAGAATACTGAAGACCGATATTCTTGGTCATTGCGTTAACAGCAGATTTTGCTGCGCTGTATGAAATACCGGCAAGACCCATTGCTCCGATTGAAGAAACGTTAACAATAGAACCAGTTCCAACCTTTTCCATGTGCTCAAGAGTATACTTGCTCATGTAGTAAACTGAGAACTGGTCAATCAGACATACTTCCATATACCAGTCTTCAGTACACTTGTTGATAGGCATGTGCCTGTCTGCAATACCGGCATTGTTAACCAGTACATCAATCTTTCCGTATTTTTCAATAGTTGCGTCAACAACCTTGTGACAGTCTTCCTGCTTTGAAACATCAGCCTGAACAGCCATTATTTCGCCGCCTGCTGCTGTAATTTCTTCAACAGCCTTTTTGTTTTCAGCGTCTCTTCTACCGCAGATAACAACTTTTGCACCTTCCTTGCAGAAGAGCTTTGCTGTTGCAAGTCCGATTCCGGAGTTTCCGCCGGTTACAATTGCTATTTTATCCTGTAATCGTCCCATTTATTATTCCTCCAAATATTTGGTATTTGTGTTTTTAACCATAGTAAAGATGAGTACACAAATGTTAGTTAAATTCTTCGATTCTGTCAATGAATAAAAATCGCAATCTCCATACCTTTGAAGTTATTAAATCCGCATTGAAGCATGGTAGGCTTCCTGGTTAGCATGATAAAAAGTCCGCCCCTTTGATACACAGTCCCCAATCAAAAAAACATCATTTCCATACTTTCCAAGAAGCTCCAGCCCAAGCGTATTATCCGGCACAACGCCCAGGGCATTGACGCAGGTATCCGCCTCAAATATTTCCTTCTCTCCGTCAGGACCGGAAACTTCCACACCCGACTCTGAAAAGGATATAATTCTCCGTTCACCTACCAGCTTTACACCAAAGCGTTTCAGGTGCTCGAAGAGATCCGCCTTATTAAAAATAGGCATATCAACACAGAATTCATTCACCGGTATCATGTCTATCACAGTAACATCCTTCCCCTCCATAGCAAGGGTAAGTGCGCACTCAAGGCCCGACAGCCCGCCACCGCAGACAAGTACCTTTTCACCTGTCACGGCTCTATTTGACTCAACATCAATTACAGACTTTACAATATCGCTCTCAATTCCCGGAATCGGCGGAACTAGATACTTGGAACCTGTAGCAACAATTACTGCATCAGGATTCTCTTTTTCAACAAGTTCTGCCGAAACTTCGGTATTCAGTTTTATTTCGGCACCGCAGGACATAGTTGCCCTGATGTCCCAGTCAAGATAGTTTCGAAGGTATTCCTTAAAAGGTGCAGCCGTAGCGTCTTTTAAAAGACCGCCGAGAGTCTCCATTTTTTCATATAGACTCACCCTGTGCCCCAGGGCGATAAGAGTCTGAGCCGCCATCATTCCGCCGGGTCCGCCGCCTACAATCATTACTTTTTTACGATCTGCAGGAGCGAGCACTTCGATACCGCCGGGAATACCCATTCGCGGATTGACTGCACAGCGCATTGAAGTACCGTAGGTATTCGCATTCCCGCACTGATCACATCGGGTACATGGTCTGATATCCTCAGCCCTTCCATCCACTGATTTATGAATCAGATCACCGTCCGCCATGTAGGATTTGGCGATAGCCACAATATCAGCCTTGCCGGATGCTATTATTTCTTCAGCTTCAGCAAGTGAAGTGATATTTCCGACAACGGCAACAGGAATCTTCAGCCTTTTTTTTGCCTCGGCTGCAAAGGCTACATTAAGCTGTCTTCCCTTGAAATATGTGGGGATGGTGTAGACCGCGGCTGTAAAGTCAAAGATGCTTCCGCGTGAAATATGTACAATATCAATGTACTGCTGTGCTGCTTCCATGAAGTCGAGCGACTCATCAAACTGAAGGCCATCAGGGTTATCCTCCTGGGCGGAAACCCTTATCTCAATTACCATTTCTTCACCAACCGCATCCCTTACAGCCTTCAGAACCTCAAGAGGCCATCTGCGCCGGTTCTGCGGTGTTCCGCCGTATTCATCAGTCCGGACGTTGCTGGCAGGAGAAAGAAACTGGGCAATGAGGTTGTTGTGGGCGCAGTGAAGCATGATTATACGGAAACCCGCTTTTTTACATCTCACAGCGCAATCGACATACCGACTCTTCATATAATCCATATCCGCCTGATCCATCTCTTTCAGGTGCGTTTCTTCAGGGTTCAATGGACGGGAGGCAGATACAGCAAGCACCGGCGGGCAGTCTATGTTCTGTCGCGAGCCTCTTCCGGCATGTGCAAGTTCAACTGAGATCTCTGCTCCGTTATATCGTGCAGCTTCTACCAGCTGATTCATTCCATGTATGTTGTCATCTGAATTTACATTCATTTCGCAGAGCCATGCAGAGTCATTTTCATGGGTAACGGGAGTATCGCCTACAGTCACATATGCAACACCGGTTTTAGCCTGCCATTCCATGAATTCGAGCATTTCTTCAGTCATATCGCCGTTCGGCGCACATTTCAATACCACAGTCGGTGCATACTGCAGCCTGTTTTTAAGTGTTACACCCTTTATAGTCAATGGCTGGAACACGTGAGCATACCGGCTTATATCTTTCATATTTCCTCCCTGGAAGTTTTCATGCTTCATGCTAACGCAAAGAGGGAGAAAGTCAAAATGGTTATTTCATAGTATCGTTATAACTGCAGCGATATAATTACCGTGAAGGCGGACAGTTTATCCATATCGCAACCGATTCACCGTCGGATACATTTGTGATTCTGTGCGGTCTTGAAGAATCAATATAGATGGAATCTCCCTCGCTTAGGGTGTATTCATCATCACCAGTCTCGACCCGGAACCGTCCCTTAACGACAATCCCGCATTCTTCACCGCTGTGTTTATGATGAAAACCCGAAGTTCCATCCTCTTCAAAGGTGCTTTCAAGAACTTCGAACTTATGACAGGAAACGTTTCGGGTAAGCATCTCATAAGATACGCCGTCTCTTGTTTCAAGCTTCTGTCTTTCACTTTTCCTCACAACGGGATTGGGGTCATCGATGTCTTCAAAGAAGGCTGTTAAAGGAGTATTCAGAATTGATGCTATCTGGGCAAGTGTTTTTATGGACGGTGTAACCTTGTTGTTTTCGATCTGACTGATAAGGCTTCTGGTAAGATTCAGCCTGTCGGCAATGTCCTTTATAGTAAGCTCTTTATCTTTCCTGATTTTTTTTATTCTTTTTCCAATGTTCTGAAGAATATCGTCCATATCTGAATATACATCAGAAGCAATTAGTATGAAAAGGTCATCGGGATCTACGCAACTACTATTAACAATGCCGCCCGCTTTCACTAAAATAGCCGGTATGCAAATACGAACTAATAAAATTTTTACTCTAATATTTTTAACAGCAGTTTTATCTGCCGGCAGCCTTTTTGCTCTCGGACAGACTGAATATGAACGTGTAAATGACAGCTTTCTTGCCATCGGAACAACCTGCAGTATCAGCATCGATGCCGATAAAAAAGGCAGAGTTGCCGGTACAGATAATTTACAGGCATCAGATATATTTTCTGAAATCAGGACTCTGGTTGATGATATTGAGCAGCAGATGAGTGTGACAATTGCGGACAGCACTGCAAATAAAGTTAACAAGGCTGCAGGCCTTCAACCGGTTGAGATTTCCGCCGACTTCTACAAAGTACTTTCAGAGGGCCTTCAGTTCTCTGAGAAAAGCGGTGGTACCTTCGACATAACCATAGGGCCTCTTGTAAGCCTCTGGGGAATAGGAAGTGAAGATGCAAGAGTTCCCTCAAAAGCAGAAATAAATGCAGCACTTGAACTGGTTGACTATAACAGACTCAGTCTCACATCCGACAGCGGTAAATACTATGCATTCCTCGAAACTGAAAAAATGAAACTGGAACCGGGCGGAGTAGCCAAGGGTTTTTCAGCCGATAAAATCGCCGAATACCTCCATTCAGTCGGCGTCACATCATCGCTTATAAACCTTGGCGGGAATGTACTTGCACTCGGTACAAAACTCGACGGCTCGGAATGGCGGATTGGAATCCAGAATCCGGATACATCAAGGGGCGAATACATCGGAGTCCTTTCAATCAGTGATAAGGCAGTAGTTTCTTCGGGTAAATATGAACGCTTCTTTATTGAAGATGACAGGCGGTATCACCATATCTTAAGCACTAAGGACGGATACCCCGTTGAAAACGGAATCGCCCAGGTGTCAATAATCTGCCCTGTATCAATGCAGGCGGATGCAATGTCTACCACAGTTTTCTCCCTCGGTGTAGAGGCAGGCCTGGCTCTTGTTGAAGAAATGCCGGACACAGAAGCAATTATTCTGATGGAAAATAAGGATATGTACCTCACAAGCGGGCTGGGAGACAGTTTCAGCCTAACTGACACGAGCTACAACGAGGTCGGGAGATAATAAATGGCAGTAAAAGATCTTCAGGGTTTTATAAAACTTCTTGAGAAGAAAGGTGAGCTGAAAAGGATTTCAGCTGAAGTCGACAGCTACCTTGAAATAACCGAGATTGCCGACAGGGTTGTGAAAGAGGGCGGACCTGCACTTCTTTTTGAAAACGTAAAAGGCTCGGAATACCCTGTATTCATAAATGGGTTCGGAACTTATGACCGGCTGAATCTCGCCTTCGGAATAGAGTCCATCGACGATTTTGCTGATCAGATAACAGATCTTCTTGATGTAAGCAGCTATATGGGACTCATCGACAAGATAAAATCGATACCCAAACTGGCCAGAATGCTGGAGGTTTTCCCCAGGCCGGTTGTCGGCCCCGCAGCCTGTCAGCAGGTGGTGGAGGAACCGGATCTGAATACACTGCCGGTACTGCACTGCTGGCCTCAGGACGGCGGACCTTTCATGACTCTGCCGCTTGTTTTTACAAGAGATCCGGATACCGGACAGCAGAATATAGGAATGTACCGGATGCAGGTATTTTCCAAAAATACAACTGGAATGCACTGGCACCTGCACAAGGACGGCCGTGAAATATATGAAAAATACCGCAAAGCCGGAAAAAAGATGCCGGTATCGGTAGCCCTCGGCTGTGATCCCGCAATCATCTATTCTGCAACTGCACCTCTGCCGGCTATCATTGATGAAATAATGTTTGCAGGCTTTCTGCGCAAGGCGGCTGTTGAGCAGGTAAAATGTATAACAAACGATATCAAAGTTCCGGCGAATGCCGAGTTTATCCTCGAAGGCTGGGTGGATCCTGCCGAGCCTCATGTGCTTGAAGGCCCCTTCGGTGATCACACCGGATACTATTCACTAACAGACTACTACCCGGTTTTTCATGTTGAAAAGATCACCCGTAAGAAAAAGCCGGTCTTCCCGGCTACCATCGTCGGCAAGCCGCCGATGGAGGACTGCTATCTGGCAAAACTTACGGAGAGAACCTTTCTTCCGCTTATAAAGATGATAAACCCCGAGATTATGGACATCAACTTCCCGCTGGAGGGCGTTTTTCACAGCTGTGTAATTGTCTCGATAGACAAGAAATACCCCGGCCATGCCAAGAAAGTCATGAACGCAATATGGGGCAGCGGCCAGATGATGTACACAAAAATGATCATCGTAGTTGATAAGAACATCAATCCCTCGGATATATCTACTGTAATGTGGAAGGTCTTCAACAATATTGATGCAAGACGCGACCTGCTTATTACCGAAGGTCCGCTGGATGCACTGGATCATGCCTCGCCCCTGCCCCATTACGGAAGCAGGCTTGGAATAGATGCCACTAAAAAGTGGCCTGAGGAAGGCCACCCGCGTGAATGGCCTGATGACATCGAGATGACTGATGAAGTCAAAGCCATGGTCGACAAAAAGTGGTCTGAATATGGCCTTTAAGAAACTGAAGCTGTATGCGGAAATGGTGATGTTTTCGCATACGCTTTTTTCGCTTCCGGTAACACTTGCTGCAATGCTCATGGCTGCACATGGCTTCCCCGGATGGAAAACGTTCATCTGGATAGTGCTGGCATTTACCGGCGGAAGAAACGCTGCGAATGCCATGAACCGGATAGTAGACCGCAATATCGATGCAAGAAATCCCAGAACTGCCGGGCGTCACCTGCCGTCGGGAAAACTTCACCGGCGTGATGCCCTCGCTGTTGCAGTCGCCGGTATGATACTTCTCACCGTTTCGGCGTTCATGCTCAACTGGCTCTGTGTAGTACTTCTTCCGCTGGCCGCCGGAATATTCATACTCTACTCCTACACAAAACGTTTCACATGGCTCTGCCATATAATTCTGGGTGCGGCCTGTGCCGGCGGAGCATTCGGTGCATGGGTCGGAGTAACCGCAGGAGCTGAACTTACGACCTTTGTTCTGGCTGCGGCCAATGCCGCCTGGGTTGCAGGATTTGATGTAATTTATGCTATTCAGGATATCGACTTTGACCGTTCTGAAGGCCTCTACTCAATACCCTCCGTCTTCGGAGAAAAACTGGCAAGACTCGGTGCGGCCGGTATGCATGCTGCGTCGGTACTGCTTATGGCAGTCACCGGCTACCTTCAGGGGCTGGGTATTATCTATTATGCCGGAGTCGGAATCATTACAGCCCTGTTTATCTTCGAACACCTGCTGATTCTGCCTGAAAGGGTAAAAAAAGATTCACGACTGATCAACTTCGCCGCATACAACATCAATCAGATAATCGGTGTAACCTTTCTTCTTTTTACAGCGCTTGCCCTTTTCTTTTAACCATAGAAGGACTTCTCCCGGTACATTACGTCCCCGTTGATATTCCAGATACAACTGTCTGCCCCGGGCTCTGCTCATATAATACGACTCATGTGAAGACTCAAACATAAACACCCCTTTTTATCAGAAACATACTTAGTGTTAGATATGTTTCTAATATTAGATCTATATCTTATATTAATCTACTAATTTAGAATATTTTCGAAATTTTATATTAGATATATTTCTAATTAGTGATAAAATCATGAAATGGAATTTATACATAACCAGGCAATCGATTTCATTTGCGCTGTACTGCATTATGCACTCCGGAACGAAACAGCAGAAAAGAAGACATTCCTCGGTTTGAAAGGAATAGAAGCCGTACAGGAATGGATTGATATTACAGAGAAAAACATTTCACCTTTTCTTGAGAGTGATATTGAATTGCTTGTGAAAAAAATACCTCAGACAAGCTGGCTTCTTATTGAAACTGTAATATCCAATGAAGGCTGCAGCACAGCGGCCGGGTTCCTGAATATTCTGAACAGCCTCACACCAGAGTATATACAGACCCGGATAAAAAGCATTTTAAATCTTCCACAGGACAAGGTAGTTTCGTATGAGAATATTCTGGCAATTCTGCCAGAGATATCATCTTCAGAAAACTCACCTGAGGAAACTGCCAGACTCATTTCATCATTCCTCACTACTCCCGCAGACTTTCTCGAACGCCTGAAAAATCTGTATAAAATCTTCTATTCCGATTTTTACAGTCAGACAGAGGTTAATAATAGTGAGCAGATTAAAAGTCTTTTCATTTGGCATAAAGAAAGATTTGAGCAGGATGAAATCTCTTATCTTAACGGTGCAACAAGGGATCTCTTCAACAATTTCTTCGAGACTGAGCAGGGATTAAACAATATCTATTTCTCATTCTTTCTGGATACAAGTTCGTATCTTTCGACAGATATGCCCATGGTGATAATCGGAGCGGGAACAAAGGATATATTGAATAATCAATCCGACAACAGAAAAACAGACATACTGTTTTCTGTTCTTGGAGACAGCAAAAGACTTGAAATTCTACGACTCGTTTCAATAAGACCCTGGTTCAGCAATGAACTGGCAACTCATTTCGGAATAACCCCGGCGACAATGTCCTACCATCTCAATAAAATGGTTTCATCAAGAATATTGAGCATAAAACCGGGGAACAGCAGGCGCTATTACTATATTGTTAATAAACAGGAACTTGCCACCTATCTTCAGGCTGCAGGCAGGGAACTTCTAAACACAGTATCAGTGTAAATTTATTTTATAATCATGTTGCGGCCGTTTTCTTTTGCGTAGTACAGCAGGTTGTCTGCCCGCTTAATCATCCGGTCAAAATCTTCACCGAAGTTTTCCACCACACCGCCGCTTACAGTGACACAGAATACCTCGTTGAAGTCCCAGCACATGCATTCAATATTCTCTTTTATCCGGTTTGAGATAATGTAGGCATTTGCGAGATCTGTCTCCGGAAAAATCACCAGAAATTCTTCTCCCCCATACCTGCCGAAATAGTCGGACTCCCGCAGTGACTCCTTAACTCTTTTAGAAATTTCAATAAGAACCTTATCTCCGGCCGGATGGCCGTATTTATCGTTTATATCCTTAAAAAAATCTATATCGAACATTAATACTGATAATTTACTTTCGTAGCGGATCGATCTGGCAATCTCCTTGACCAGGGTGTCCGAGATAAATTTTCTGTTGTATATCTGGGTCAATCCGTCGGTAATTGCCATCTGATGCAGAGATGAAAGTGCTTCTTCGGCCGCATCCTCCTTAATCTTCAGATCATCAATCATCGTATTGAAATAATTGGTGAGCTCTCCAATCTCTGTTCCGTACTCAACCTGAATCTTTCCGGTTTCCCTGAAATTCCTGCTTTCTATTATCTTTCTGACCGAATTGGACAGTTCAAGAATGCTGGAGCTTGCTCCGTGTTCGGCAATATTCAGGCCTATCTCCTCAAATGCCGGGGATACCCTCATCGGAGAAAATCTGTTTATTATTTTCATCAGGAGGAGCGATACACCAAGCCCCCATACAAGAGCAGCGGCAGATCCAAGCAACTGAATTAAAATCTGATTTCCCCTTGATATTCCGAATTCCAGAAGAAAACTGTTCTTTATAAAGAGTCCGGTTGCTATTGTTCCCCACATCCCCGCAAAGCCATGAACAGGAACAGCACCTACAGCATCATCAAGTTTTAGTTTTTCAAGCAGCCGGTTTCCGAAAACAACTATAATTCCTGATACAATTCCGACAAGCATGGAACTGAGTTCGCCCATATACCTGCAGCCGGCGGTTATTCCTACAAGGCCTCCGAGAATTCCGTTGATAATAAGTTCCGGTTCAGGCAGATGGTTTTCACTGAGCATCCAGCTTACAAATAATGTTGTAAGTCCCCCGAAAGACGCTGAAATAATAGTATTGGCCAGAATATTAGCAATACTCTCCGATGCACTGAGAGTACTCCCTGCGTTAAAGGCAAACCAGGCAAAAAACAGAATACAGACTCCGAAGTAGGCGAAAACCAGATTATGCCCGGATATTTTATTGGGCTTCCCGTCTTCACTGAATCGGCCTATCCTTGGGCCGATAGTGATAATACCGGCAAGTCCTACCCATCCGCCAATCGAATGGACAACAGTAGACCCCGCAAAATCAAGGAATCCGAGCTTCTGAAGCCAGCCGGGATTATCCGGATAGAAGGCGCTGCCCCAGGCCCAGTGACCGAAAACCGGATATATAAATGCTGAAGTAAGAAAAGACATCATCAGATATGTGCTGAATTTCGCCCGCTCGGCTACCGCGCCTGAATCAATCGTAGCTGCTGTTCCTACAAAAACTGCCTGAAAAACAAAAAAGGCGGCCTTCCAGTTATCCATTTCAAAGTTAACAAAAAAATCGCTAATGCCTATGATTCCATGAAAGGATTTTCCGAACATGAGACCGAACCCGATAAACCAGAAAGCTGCAACAGAAACAAGAAAATCAGACATATTCTTGATTGCAACATTAATTGAGTTCTTTGCCCTTGTAAGACCTGTCTCAAGAGCCATAAAGCCCGGCTGCATCAGAAAAACAAGCATGGCCGAGATAATAACCCAGAGAAGATCACTCATGTTCTTCATCCGCATCATCCATAAAAAGCATTTGAACTTTTATATATCATAAACTTTATGCAATAATCATACCAAACATAACAAACAGCGAAGCTATACAGTTCTATTTCGTTATACAGAAAGCATTTATATATTTTAAGAGTATTAAACCATTCCTACATTATTGTCGGATACCTGAATTTTTAATACTATTTCGTATGATTTTTCTTGCTCCCGGCAGGTGTTCTGCATTATGATCTCAGTATGGAAAGAGATAAACTTCAAAAATACATTGAGGAACTCAGGGAAGAGCTTGAAAAACTGCAGAGCAGTGATACCGAAGCTGCGTCACGGCTGAATACTCTATTGAAAAATATCGAAACTTCCATCGAAACCGATTTTCCGCATTCTGCGGAGATAGGCACAACCGTACAGGATAATATTAAATACTTTGAAGCGACCCACCCAGTTATCACGGATGCACTAAACCGTATTGCGACTTTATTGAGCAATATGGGAATCTGAGTTCATTCCCCTACTCAATTTTTATACTCACAATAGAAAGATATTTTTTTTATCTAAATAGTATTGACATAATTCTTATTAGGTATTATTTTATCGATATATTAAGACCGGTTAATAGGGAGTATACAAATGACTCAGAAAATAAACAAAGCTAAACTAATGGAATTCATGCTGACCGAAGAAGGCATGCACTTTAATTCAAATGAAGACTGGAACGCAATAGCAGAACATGTGAACGTTCATCATCAGTTTCTGATTGAACAGCTGGGAGAGTATGTTACTTACAGCCAGGCACTATATTCCTGGTATGAAAACATCTACAAGGCACTGAAACTCGGTATTGAAATAAGCAACCTCAATTTGAGATTCAATAATATGAGCACAGGCGAACTTTACATTGCCGTTTCTGATCACTGGTATAACCTCAAATTGAATAATCCTGAGGTTAATGCTGTTGAGGCTGTGAAAGATTATGCGGCTATTAACAAGCCGAAAAAAAGAGGAATTATCAGAAATATTATTGCGAATACTGATGAAATTTATTCAAAACCCAGGAATACCTTTGCGGATGTCTTTATTACAGCTGTTTACGGAAATCCAAAGGGAAAGAAAAAAAAGAAAAAGCCTGTACCGGGAAGAAGACGGGCTGCTTAATCCTGATTACTTGAAAATATAAAGGGTGGTTTTAAGCTGGATATATATATTATATTTATGCTATGAGCGATGTAAACAGGAACAGGAAAATATTAGTAGCGGTAACAGGAGCCAGCGGTTCCATATACGCACTGAGGCTTTTAGAGGAACTGTGGAAGGCGGGATGTGATATCCACCTTGTTTTTTCAGAAACCGGAGCAGATGTTTTTAAGTTCGAGACAGATATTGATGCTGCAGATATTAGCGGATGGATTGAAAAAATAAGTGCGCAGGACACTCCTGCCATAACAGTACACGATAATAAAAACCTCTTCGCCGGCCCTGCAAGCGGATCATTTGGAATAGAATCAATGGTGATAGTTCCATGCAGTATGTCCTCACTAGGGTCGGTTGCCAACGGAACTCTTCAGAGCCTAATAGGCAGGGCAGCAGATGTCTGCCTGAAGGAAAAGCGGCAGCTCATCACCGTACCGAGAGAAACACCCTACAATCGCATTCATCTGAAAAATATGCTCGCACTCGATGAGGCGGGTGCAACCATACTGCCTGCGTCCCCAGGATTCTACACCCAGCCCCGCACCCTCATAGATGCAGTCAATTTTGTAACAGCAAGAATCCTGGATCACCTAGGCATTTATAACAGCCTGAGTAAACGCTGGGGGGAATAACCGCCAATTTTTCAGCGGGTAGATTTTTTGAAAACATAATAGTTTGACATTACCCACCGCCAGACCTAAAATACTAGAATGATAGGCGGAAGATTACTGTTCCTTGCATTATTTAACAATCTGGCAGTTTTCATTGCTTTAATTTATATCTACAGATATCTATATAATCTCAGTGAGAAACTAAGCAGACTAAAACAGCAGACAGTTACAGGTGTAGCTTTCGGTGTTTTTGCGATCATAAGTATGTACGCAAAAATTCCTGTTTTTGAAGGAGTAATCGTTGATCAGCGGAATGCCGTAATAGCATTAAGCTCAGCATTCGGAGGTCCGCTGGCAGGTTTTATAAGTGCAGCATTTGCAGGCGCATACAGATATTATCTTGGTGGAAGCGGCGTATTGGCAGGAATTGTAGGTGTTAATCTTGCAGCCTCAGCCGGAAGCATACTTTATTTCCAAAGAAAAAGCTTTACCAGAGTATCTTCTGCCGTATTTCAAAGCCTTTTTACAGTGATTATCATTTTACCCGGATTTCTTTTTGTGGGAGATCTGAAAACCGGCTTGAATTTAATGCTCAGCATGGGCCTACCTTACGGAACTGCAATATTTATCGGCATTTTTCTGGGCGGGCTTATGCTGCGGCGAGAGGAATCCAGCCTGAAAACCAGACAGGCTCTGGTAATCAGTGAAAAAAAATACCGTGTGCTGTTTGAATCTTTTCCTCTTGGCATAACAATTACTGATAATGAAGGAAAAATAATTGAAACAAATGATATAGCTGAAAAGATTTTAAAACTTCCCCACAAGGAACATACCAGCCGAATGCTTAACGGAAATCAATGGAATATTGTAGATTCCAGTGGAAATGAACTGGAATCTTCAGCATATCCTGGAGTAATAGCACTTCGGGAGAGCAGAAAGGTTGAAAATTCGGAAATCGGATTCATCAGTTCAGAGGGGGCAATCACCTGGCTGAATGTCACAGCGGCACCTGTACCTCTTCCGGATCATGGAGTTGCCATCGTATATAATGATGTAAGTGACAGAAAGTTATTTGAACAGCACCTTGAGAGAGCACTGCAGGAAAAAACACTTCTAATACAGGAGCTTTATCACCGGACAAAGAACAACATGCAGCTGATCATAGCCCTGCTTGGAATTCAGAATTCCTTTTTTCAGGATGCAAAACTCCAGAGTGTCCTCGTCGGAACACAGAACCGTATCCACAGCATGGCCCTGGTTCATGAAAAACTCTATGAATCGGGCGATTTGATCAATATCAACCTTGCTGAGTATATAAGGGATCTTGTATTGCTTCTTGCTGGAAATCTGGAACTGGATAGCAGCCGTATCAAATATCATTTTAACCTGGAAGAAGTTAATGTAACTCTGGACACAGCCATTCCCTGCGGGCTGCTGCTTCAGGAAATTATATCAAACTCCTTTGTTCACGCATTCCCCGGTAAAAGATCGGGGATTTTATCAGTATCACTGAACTTTACACCTGAAAAACTGATTCATCTGGAAATCAATGATGACGGAGTTGGATTTCCCTCATCAGTTGATCTCAATAAAAAGAATGATTTCGGTATATTTACAATCTTTAACATCGGCGAGCACCAGCTGAACGGAACCGTAAAAGTTAAAACCGATAACGGAGTGAATTGGTCAATTAGTTTTCCTGAAATCAGAGGTGTAGATAGAATTTCAGTCTCATAACCGCCAATTTTTCAGCAGGCAGATTTTTTTGCTTGTATGTGATTCAGACACTCAGTTAAAATGAAGGCCATAATCTTAATGAGAAAGGCATTCATCGTATGAAAAACTTAGCAAAAAATCTGTCAAAACTACTTTTATTAATTCTGACTGCAGGAATTATCTCAGGATGCGGAGGTACAGGCTTAACTAATGTAACATTTAATGCAGCGCCGAACGCCGGAAAGACTTCCGGACGAATTGCTCAGAGAACTCTAGAATCAAGAAGTTCAATCAGCGAACTTGATGCTGTGTACGGCAGCCTTGGTACAAGACTTTCAGTTCTCACCCCGACATCTTTCACTCTGCCTCTGGGCTTCCCCCTTCTTACCGGGATGATAGATACCGGAAACGGCGAGGAATTATGGGACATTCCATTTCAGTCAGCCTATAATTACACAGATGCAGAGAGTCTGGAAGACTCAATGCATGTCGATTTTGTAGCTGATGAGCCATTTATGATTACAGCCGAGACCTGGATTGGAGTTTATGATTCGTTAGTATTGAATATTGATTCCTGTGTGTTGGAAACATCAACTTTTACAGGATCCGAGACTTTTAACCTAACATTGGAACCATATATCACGGTAGAAATACCGGGCTACACGGTCGCTGAATGGCCGGATATTGAAGAAACAGATATCAGTACAGGAGACCCTACCGGTAGATATTTCCGGCAAAATCTCGGCGGAAATACTTTCAGGTTTATGCTCTATGAACTCCTGCCTGATCCTGTTGATGAAGCCGATGTCCCCTATGGACAGCGCTCCATTCGAATAGGTTATTATCTGCTTAGTTCGCAATGCTCTGCCCCAGAAATTCTTGTTCCGGACTGGGGCGACAGTATACTTCTGTCGGATTACGGAAATGTTTCACCCGGCATTGCAAACGCATCAGCCCCCGTCTTATACCTGCCGATGGAAAGCATAGCAGTTGACGAAGAAACCACAATAACTTTCAATATCGATGTTAGTGATATAATTTCAGTCTATGATTCAGGAACTACTGATGATAAGACTGATGATGTAGCTATTCTATCCAATGGATTCTGGGATAAATTCAGCCTCACAACGGAATAGAGAGCAGCCGATAAATAAGGCTGGAAACATTCACTTCCGGCCTTTTTCTCTTATTCGCACTCAAACCGCAGAACGGTTTTAAGCTTTACAGGCTCTGTCTTCCTGGCATCAGACAGATAAATCTCACGATGATTCTTAGACAGTCTTTTTACTCCGATGCTTTCAGCATACTCTTCCATCATAGCAAAGCTTTCCGGTTCATCATCATAGGGGCCATTGTGCAGCATCTGAATGCATTTACCTTCTGCTAAAGTCTGAAAATCAGCCTTTTCAAGCAGTTCATGCGGCTTGTTTTTCTTTAGACGTTCTATTGTTTCCAGGGCATACTCATAAGTCACAAAATCAGGCTGCCGTATCATCAATGTGAAAGCCAGATGATCTTTATTCAGACTTCCGTCATTTTCAGCAATTCCCTTTTTTGTCAGACTCCACACTCCCTCAAGCGGATACACTGTATACTCGAAATATCCATCCGGTGCTAATCCCTTCTTCGGACTCATCCGGACAGCATATGACAGCGAGTAGAGAACACCGATATATTCACCCAAGGCTTCATCATTGGGGTTTCCTTCACCGCTGACAGTAAAGAATTTCATTTCGGGTATCTCAATAATTTCCGGTTTATTTTTAGGAAGATAAAACTGCTTTTCCTGTTTTTTCCATTCATGTTTCATATTTTTCACTCCTGTTAAAACGAGGATAATACAGTATATACGACAGCCCTGTGTCGTAGTTATTTTTTTCCTGTATCTTTAATTAAAATCTTGAACAAGTAATAATATCTGACTAAAATCAGATATTATGAATAATATTGAGATTATGCGGGAATTCAACCGCACCGTAACCCGCAGCATCGGCATATTCAACAGGCAGTATCTCGGCCGTCCAAGACCCCTTGCGGCATCGCGATTAATATATGAGATAGGCACTGAAGGAGCAGAGGTACGTACGCTGCGGGACAGGCTGGGGGTTGATTCAGGCTACATGTCACGCCTGCTACGGACTCTCGAAAAGGAATCATTGATTAAAACTGAACCTTCTCCTAAGGATCGCCGGATTCGGCAGGTTCAGCTGACTGAAGCGGGAATTATTGAACTGCAGGAACTGAACAGACTTTCAGATCTAGAGATGACAGAATTGCTGACAAAACTGCCTGAAAAAAAACAGCAGATTCTTACCGGGGCAATGAAAAAAGTTGAACAGCTGCTTGAAACCGCCGCGGTTCAGTTGATCAGGGTCAAAGAATCCGACCCCCGTGCTCAGAAATCTCTTGAATCATACTATTCTGAACTTTCAGACAGATTCGGGATGCACTTTGATCCGGGACAAATGGAGAATGGTATATTTTTTATTGCAGATCTTCATGGAGCAACCGTTGGATGCGGTGCTGTAGTAATGTATCCCGATTTTGCAGAAGTGAAAAGAATGTGGGTAGCTTCATCCTGCAGGGGGCGGGGAATCGCTTCCAAAATACTTGGACAGCTTGAAGCAGAGGCTTTCCGGGCCGGAAAAAAAACAGTCCGGCTGGATACCAACGATAATCTTAACGAAGCAAAGGCCATGTATCGGGGATACGGTTATCATGAAATTGAAAGATATAATGATAATCCTTTCGCACAGCATTTCTATGAAAAGGCCATTGCTCCCTGAACTAAGCCAAGTCTCTCTCCCGGTAGATAATATCAAGGGCTATTTCAATGGCCTTGGTTATCGCTACTCCGCAGGATGGATGCTTTATGTTGTACTCATTTCCGTTTTCATTATCCGTGTTAGGTACAAAATTCAGCTCCTCAGGCATATCCCAGCTGAAAGATTCAAGCTCGGACTCTAGTATGTCATCACAGAGCGTAGTGCTCAATACATCCTTAAACCTTGCAACAAATTCCTCGGTAAGCTCCCCGAGCCTTTTATCCCGGGCAGTTTCATCAGGATTCTTTTTTAAAGATTCCGCACCGAATTCCAGCCCTAATGCTACTCCGGCTGCAGTCACAGCACCGCAAAGCTGTCCATGCCTCATACCTCCGCCCATAGCGGCCATCATCTTAAGGGCCATAGCATCATCAAGCCCGATATGAGGTGCTATCCCGCACAGACAGGCTTGTGAACAGTGATTATTAAGGCTTTTTGTCTGCAGACCAAGGCTGCAGGCCTTATAAATTAATTCTGAATTTTTCATTTCAATCACTTTTTCCATCCTTCAAAAATATCATAAATGGCCGCCCTGAACCGTTCAACGCATCTCACAGCGGAACTCCTACTTCCCCATATTCTCCAGAAAATTATATAAATCCGGAGCTCGTTTTTTCAGATTAATCACATTAAGATTCGTATCTGTCCAGCCGTGCATCGACTTCCCGGTTGCGAGCAGCTCACCGTCATCCTTCCGCCGGACCTCATAGGCCATAGCAAAGCGTGCGATTGAAAGCTTTTCAACTCTGCAGCTTACAATCACCCTCTCTCCATATTTTGCTCCGGCAAGGTAATCACACTCAAGATGGGAGAGTGGAATCATAATCCCTTCTTCCTCAATTCTCGAATAGGGATAGCCCGCCTTTTCCATCATATCTGTTCTGGCAGCCTCAAACCAGACCGGGTAAACAGCATGGTGAACAATCCCCATCTGGTCGGTTTCGGCATATCTCACAATTATTTCAGTTTCTGTCATGCGCTGAGATTATCATGATTTTATTAGGCAGTCAAACTTTCAAATCCATAATGTGACTTTCTTTAAATCGGAAGGACTTCCTGAACCCCGTTTTCTCATATAGAGCTGCTGCAGCTTTACTGTCTGTATATAAACGAATCCGGTCGAAATTCTCTGAAGCCTGTTCTATGATACTGGTCAGCAGCTGCTGTCCAAGGCCCTGACGCCGGTAGGCCTCGCATATAAACAGATGCCTGACTCTGCCAAGACGCAAGTCTTCAGCATAGGGATCAATATTCAGGCCGCAAATTCCGGCACACTCATCCCCTGCAAAAACACCGAGAAGTATTTCACCTTTTCGGTCAAATCTGTTTTTTCCCGAAATCCATTCATCAAAAGCTGATTTAACAAAGGAAAAATCAATGGCCGTCCTGTCTTTCACGAGGCTTGATAAACAGGTATAATTTCCTTCCGTAATCTGCTTAATTTTGCAATCCACGGCTATATAATATACCCTTATGGAATATGGGTTAATCCCGGTTTAAAGGGCTTGAACTATACATTATTTATTTAGTAATAATTACTAAGCGACATTTTAATTATATGGAGATTCGAATGATTAAAAAATTTCTTTTGATGCTGCTGATGCTTATGCTGACAGTATCTGCTTTTTCAGCAGGAAATTCAGAAAAAAGTACAGATATCAATAAAGTTGAACAGATAACTCACATTCGTCTGGGAGTGCTTCCCGACGTTGATTCAATTCCATTCGTTATTGCCGATCTTAACGGCTACTACGGTGAAGAAGGCATTGAAGTTGAAATAATGCAGTTCAAAAACCCCAATGACAGGGATGCAGCCTTTCAAGCAGGAGAAATTGACCTGGTGATTTCAGATCTGCTTGCCGCCGCATTTTCCGTGAACGGCGGCTTTGACGTCCGGGCTGTTGCAGCTACAAACGGTTCATATAAACTGCTCACATCAGCAGAATCGGGAATTACATCCATAAGCGATCTTACCGGTAAAAGCATAGGTATCTCAAAGAATACAATAATCGAATATGCAACCGATAAAATGCTCAAGGCGGGCGGATTATCCGATTCAGTTATTGTTAAGGAAATTATCCCCCAGATTCCCGTCAGACTTGAACTTCTTTCAAACAGCAGGATTGACGGAGCAACCCTCGCAGAACCGCTTGCGACTGTATCGGTAACTTCCGGAGCAAATGTGCTCACATCCACCGATAAACTCGGAATTAATCCTGGAATTCTTCTTGCTGGAACCGACTACGCATCCGAAAACAGCAAGGCATTAACTGCTCTTTTTACAGCCTACAACAAGGCGGTTGATTATCTCATCGAAACAGATAAAAATGAGTATATCGACAGCATTATAAGCGAGATGGGATTCCCTCCGGCAGCAAAGGAAGTCATGGAACTTCCGGCATACACAAAGGCAGCAGCTCCTCCGGAGAAGGAAGTAAAAGAGGTAATCGAATGGCTGAGCTCAAGACAGCTTATCAAAAAAGAATACTCTTTCGGGGAACTGGTAGATACATCCTACCTGCCCTGATTTTATCCTCATTTTTCATCCTTTGGGAAACAGCGGCGGTACTGGCTGATACGCCCTTGCTGCCGCGGTTCTCAGCCTGCTTATACAGTATTCCATTCAGCCCCGGACTTATTCATCATATGCTTTACAGTCTTTACCGGATAGCCGCCGGCAGCCTTATAGCAGCACTGATTGGAATACCTGCAGGTATTGCTGCCGGTATCCGCGGACGCAGGCTTAGCAGACCTTCAGGAAAAGGCTTCATAAGCATTGCCTCCTACCTGCTCTACCCCCTTCCCAAAACGGCCCTGATTCCGATATTCGTACTGGCCTTCGGGATAGGAGAGTTTTCAAAAGTACTGCTGATCACCTTTTCGCTTGTCTTTCAAATAGTCATAAGCGTAAGAGACAGCACCGCCGGAATTGATGAAAGCTATTATAAATCCCTGCAGGCTTCCGGAGGTGGTAAAACGGACGAGTTGAGGTATCTGATCATGCCGGCAGTGCTTCCGGGGCTGTTTTCAACATTACGGATTTCAGCAGGAATCTCGGTGGCAGTACTTTTTTTCTCTGAATATTTCGGAACCACCTATGGTATGGGCTTTTATATAATGGACTCACGGGTACGGATGGATTATACAGATCTTTACAGCGGTATCCTGGTACTAACTTTTATAAGCGGAGTAATTTTTGGAACAATCAGGCTGGCAGAGGGACTGCTGTGCAGATGGAATACCCGAAAGAACTCAGGCCTTCCACTTTAATAGCCGTTTTTCAGCTAAATCAATAATTATAAAGAGAACCAGTCCCGATACGGCAGACAGCAAAACCGCCAGAATCATAGTCCCGTAATCGAGCCTGGACCAGCTTTCAATTACCAGCCTGCCGAGTCCGTAACCTCTGGTTATAGAAGCTTCTGTAAAAAAAAGCACCGCAAAAGCAGCCCCGACACCGATCCGCAGCGAGGTAAATATTGCCGGCATAGCTGCCGGCAGATACAGGAACAGAAATCTCTGAAAACGCCCGGCTCCGACAGAATCAATGGAAATCCTGTACTCAGGAGGAAGCCTGCGGATACTGTCTATGACAGTAATAAGAGTCTGAAAAAAAACAACAAGGGCTGCAGTCATTATTCTGGCAGCATCGTTGAATCCGAAAACAAGCAGTGCAAGCGGGAAAAGCGCTATTTTTGGGATGGAGTACAGAAACATGATAAGCGGTGAAAACAGTCTACATAGAAAAGGTTTTGTTCCGGTAAACACCGCTGCCGGAACTGCTGCTGCAACTGCAATTAACAAAGAAACTAATATTCTTCCCAGAGAGAAGGCCACAGCTGAGACAATTTCAGAAAAAGCAGTAAGTTCACCCATTCTTCAGCCTTTTTCGAAGCTCCTTCACAGTCAAAAAGTACAGATCATCAAGGCGGACATCAGGCCTGTCCCATGAAGGATTGGGCAGTTCATCAAGGACTGCACCCTTATCAGTTTTTTTCATAATCATCAGACGGGAGCCCATATAAACAGCTTCCTCGACACTGTGAGTCACCATTATCATCATCAGCTTATGCTGCATGATTACATTCTTCACCATATCCTGCAGATTCTCCCTGCTTATCGCATCGAGAGCTGAAAAGGGCTCATCCATCAGAAGAACCTCCGGTTTGGCTACTATAGCCCTTGCAATTGCCACCCGCTGCTGTTCGCCGCCGCTGAGGTTTGACGGATACTCCTTTTCCTTCTGTTCAAGCCCAAGCTCCCTAAGTATATCCATAACCCGGACCCGGGAATCGGCGGATACGGTTCTGCCTCTGAATCCGCCCTTGATTCTGAGACTCAGAGATGCATTTTCAAAAACAGTCATCCAGGGAAAAAGTCCGTAATTCTGAAGAATAAGTCCTACCCGGGAATCCCCGCGCTGAAGCGGCATCCCGTCCAGTCTTACACTGCCGACAGAGGGACTGAGCAATCCCGAGGCTGTCAGGACCAGAGTAGACTTCCCGCAGCCAGAAGCCCCCACTATGCTCACCGAATCTCCCGGAGCAAAGGAACATGAGAGGTCATCAAAAATAATATTGTCACCATATGCAGCTCTGCAGCCGCTTATTTCAAGCATTTTCCACCCGAATTTAAAAGTTTTTTCGATAAATTATTACCTAAAAGCTTACCTTTTTCAATATTTATTATATAGTATACCGCACATGTTTAAAGGCCAATTGAAACCATTTGACTATATTATTGCCGCGGTTTCTGTTCTTGCTATCGTACTTCTTTCGATTATGATCTACACGGGCAACTCCTCGGCAGCCAGACTCATTATTGACAGTGATGAAGGTCAGTATATCTACCCCCTTGATAAGGATGCGGAATTTGATATTGAAGGACCGATCGGGCATTCGCACATTGTGATAAAAGACGGTAAAGCCAGTATTTCAGACTCACCGTGTGAAGATAAACTCTGTGTACTCATGGGTGATATTACAAAACCGGGACACTGGGCGGCATGCCTGCCCAACAGAATATTCATATCGATTGAAGGAGGTTCTCAGGATGAAGAAATCGACGATCTCAGTTACTGATACTGCCATCCTTGCAGCCTTCTGCATGTTTCTTTCGGTTATTGAATACCTCATACCCAAACCAATGCCCTTTATGCGTCTAGGCCTGGCAAATCTGCCGATTCTGATTTCACTTGGAGTTTTCCCGGTTTCAGGAGTTTTTCTTCTGGCCCTGCTGAAGATTCTCGGGCAGGGACTGATAAACGGCACACTTTTTTCATATATCTTTCTGTTCTCAGCAGCCGGAACATTTGCAAGCACAGCAGTCATGCTTATAGTTTTCTATGCACTGAAAAAGCGGGTTTCCTATGTAGGTATAAGCATTGCAGGGGCAATGGCTTCAAATGCAGTACAGCTGCTGTTTGCACGTGCCGTCATTTTCGGACAGGCTGCTGTACTTATTGCGCCGCCCTTTCTTGCGGTGGGCCTTGCTACATCGATACTGCTTGGACTGTTCACAGCCAGGTTTACAGCTGTATCGGAGTGGTATGCCGGATTTTCTGCCGGAAGCCTGAAAGCAGCTGATATTGAAATATCTGTTAATAAATCACATTATCCGAAGTTCAAATTCATCTGCGGGCTGATCATGATCCCGGCTTTTGTCTTTCAGCCGAATCTGCTGCTGATCACTTTTGAGGCTGTATTATTCATGATTCTTTCAGGTATATCCGGAAAAAGGATACGTATTCTGCCGAATATTATCATGCTGGCAGGTATTACTGCGGCAAACCTTATAACGCCTATCGGTTATGTACTTGCCGAAATAGGTCCTGTAAAAATCACAGCGGGAGCACTGGCATCAGGGCTGCAGAAATCCTTCATGCTGATCGGACTGATATACATCTCACGGTACTCAATCAGGCAGGGGCTGAGCTTTCCCGGACGGATAGGAAGCCTTGTCTCTCTTGTATTCTACTATTTTGAACGGATTACCGAGGGCGAAAGGCTTGGAAAGGAAGGGCTTTTCTCAAAACTCGATCAGAAGATCCTTGCACTCTACAGCGCCGGAAACAAGACCGGAGCTTCAGAGACAAAAAAACCGGGAGCAAAGGCCCCCGGATATATATTTTCAATTATTCTGATACTGATTATATGGTTCCTGCTGTTTGCAGGCGTAATCATCAATAGCGGTATCTGAATCCGCCTCCGGCCATAAAACCGCCGTTAACAGGAACGATAGAACTGAATTCCCATGCCCCGCCGTAACCTACTTCAACCGGTATCGAAAAGTGGTCGAATAAAACTATTTCAAAACCTACACCTACAGCCAGACCAATGCCTGGTGTGAAATAAGGGTCAGTTTCTCCTGATGCTGAATATTCAGTATACGGATCCCCTTCTGTTGGAGTAATTGTAGTTCCGGTAAATGTTATATCTGTATTGATACTGCCTATATGCGTAAGGTTTCCGAACACATATAGCGCACCGGCAAGCCAGTCATCATATGAATCTTCATAAAGCATATAGAATACTTCAGCACCGATATTATATGAAAAAATATCTACAGGAACATTTTCTCCATCATATGAATAAACATCAAACGCGTAATCATCACTGTATGTGAATCCTCCGGTAACCTGATAGCCAAGACGGCCGTTCCAGTCCTGATAACTTATTCCCATCATACCAGTAGAGTTTCCGTAGAAACCAAGCGACTGGTCATACTTACTGAAAACATTTTCTTCTTCTGCGAACACAAAGACTCCGCTTACAAGCAGCAGGACAAGAAGTAAGGCCAATTTTTTAACTTTCATCTCTGTCTTTCTCCATATTTTTTATACTAAGTGTCTTACGGCGCCAGCTCATCAGGGCGCCGCTCCGGAATACTGCCCGGTTCAGCTCCGCTTTTTATAAAATCTTCAGACATGTAAAGTGCGCAGTAACAGTGCCCGTACTCTTTAACATCGTCGGCACAATACGAACATGGGCAGATTACATCCCTGTCTTTTTCTCTCTCACCCCAGGCCTCACGGCAGGGGCACTGAAAATATCCGTAACGGTTATAGTTAACAAGCAGCCCCTCTGCAATAGACATGTGAAAATCCTCTTCAGGATTCACCGCCCAGCCGTGCATGGAGGCAGCATTACGGGTAAACTTAACAACATCATCGAGATTCATTTCCTTTTTAGCCATCAGGTGTCCAGCTCCTTTTCCCAGTCGGCCTGTTTGAAACCCGAAATGTAATGATCATCGTTAACTATAAGAAAAGGATAGAGAATATCAGGTGTAAATCTCTTTTTAATCTCATCCTTAATCTTCATTCTCTCATCCCTGTCCAGTTTATCCACATCTACAAAATGATAGGCATAATTCCCTTCATTCAGAAAAGTCTTCGCCTTTCTGCAGAATCCGCATGTTGAGAGCCCCAGGAAAACAAGCTCCTTATCATTCTTCTCACCTTCAACTCTTGTAAAATCATTCAAATCCATCATTGATGTAATATACCTCTCTTTATTATTATTTCAAAACCGCTGAAGCATTTTTATGGATATCCCATTAAGCATATCATGCTATCCACCCAAAAAATACTTTAGTTTACATTATCTGAAATAATATTCAGAGTATCAAGGCTCGGATCTGCCGGACCGTGAAAGTGTCTTTTTCCAGCCTTAAGCTGCTTTATAAACTCAAAGATCTCATCTGTTATCACCTCACCCGGATAAATCACAGGAATTCCCGGCGGATAGGGAGCTATCATCTCTCCCGAAACAGCACCCCTCGCCTGCTCAAATGAAACCTGCTTTTTCGGAGAAAACCAGGCCTTTCGCGGCGTTAAAACAGCCTCCGGAATTTCGGGCATAACAGTCTTTTCTGCACTGCCCTTCTGCCTTTTTATCTGCGGATCAGCTGCAATATTTTTTAATGCGTCTACAAAAACTTCAGCCTCCTTCCTGCTGCTGTAGGGGCTCACTATGGCCAGAATATTGGCATCATCAGCGTATTCAACATCTATCCGGTAATCATCCCAGAGGATTCTGCGCATATCATATCCGTTTATTCCGGATGCGGCTGTATTGATGATAACCCTGCATGGGTCCATTGCAGTAATACCCCTGCTGCCTGTCATCTCCATAGATATAAACTTGAACACGCCTGAACTCTTAATCTGTTCCTTTATAAACTCAGAATTTTCACAGGCAAAATCCCAATCCGCTTCGCCTGACTGCTGCAGCTGCCACCGGGCGGCATCGATACTGATCATCAGCGGATACGAGGGGCTTGTGCTCTGTGTCATTCGAAGAGCGGAGTTCAGCCGTTCATATGATAGATTGGAATTTTCTGCAAGATGAAGGATGGACGCCTGAGTCATGGCTCCCGCAGTCTTGTGAATGCTCTGGACGCAGGCGTCTGCGCCAAGCTCAAGAGCTCCGGCGGGCATTCTGCTGCTGAAGTAGTAATGAACCCCGTGAGCCTCATCTACAAGCACAGGAATGCCTTTTTCATGGGCGACACCTGAAAGACCCTTTAAATCACTGCAGAAGCCGTGGTAGGTGGGACTTAGGGCGAATACGGCCTTTGAGTCGGGATTGGCATCAAGTGCGGTCTTTACCGTCTGCGGAAGCATTCCGCAGTAGAGACTGAATTCTGCATTATATTCAGGCTTAACGTATACAGGATCAGCTCCGGAGAATATCAGCCCGTACATTACAGATTTATGAGAGTTCCGGGGGATGATGATTTTCTCACCCTCACCGGCTGCAGCCATGATCATCGATTCGTTTCCGCAGCTTGAACCGTTAATCAGAAAAAAACTGTGTCCTGCACCGAAGGCTTCGGCAGCAAGCTTCTGAGCTTCTGCAATAGCGGCCTCAGGACTGTGCAGGTCGTCTGTCAGAGGGGTTTCTGTAAGATCAAGCCTGAAAAATCCTGATTCTGCAGCCCTGTTGAAGGGTTCAGGGATACCTCTTTCCGCCCGGTGCCCCGGAATACGGAAACTTGCCTTAACTTCATCAGAATATCTGTCTGCAGCCCGGAGAACCGGAATATCTTTATAATCATCAGCCATATTGTCACCTCAGGCGTATTCTGCATTTTATTGGCTGTTTTGTACATTCTTGCATCAGTCATGCTTATAAAAAAGGGACCGGCGGAAGAACAAAACTTGCTCATCCGCCGGTATATTTAGAAGGAGAATTAATGAAACCCGGGCGCCCCGTTAAGGAGAAAACTGTATGGAGGGGGACGGGCCGCCCGAAAAAACTATATAAAACACTGTCCTTGTGTGTTTTCCTAATCCTTGACTATCCCGATGATAGCCTCTCTGTTACCGCGGTAAACTCTCAGCATTACTTCAGAATCTTCAGAATCATTCATTTTGCTGTAGAACTCGCCAAGGTCCTTAATCCGGTCATTGTCAACTCGGAGTATAATATCCCCGGGTCTGAGTCCGGCCGTTTCTGCAGGGCTTCCCTTTGTAACATTGGCAACAACGACGCTTCCCTTGTTGGTATCAAGATTCAGTGACTGTCTGACTTCATCTGTTGCTTCAACTACTGTCAGTCCGGGCCACACATTTATGCTTCCGTCATCCGCAATGTTCTTCTCATCATCACGTCTGCCGATCTTAAGACTGACATTCTGTTTCTTGCCGTCCCTGTAAAGTTCGAAAGTAGTCCATCGGTCAGGTTCAAGGTTTCCGATAATCTTTACAAGGTCATTCCTGTTGCTTACTTCTCTGTTGTTAACCTTTGTTATAAAATCGCCTGGAAGAAGACCGCCATCCTCAGCAGGGGAATTAATAAACACATCATTTATGAAGGCTCCGTCTATTCCTTTGAGGTCAAGACTGTCCTTGCTGTCGTCGCTAATATCTCTTACATTTACACCGAGCCATCCGTAAGTCACGCTGCCGGATTCAATGAAATCATTGATAGCCTTCTTGGCATTGTTTATAGGTATTGCGAATCCAAGCCCCTGGCTTCCGCCGGACTGGGTAGCAATCCATGAATTGACGCCGATAACCTCACCTTTCAGGTTTACAAGCGCTCCTCCGCTGTTGCCCGGATTGATAGCTGCATCAGTCTGGATATAGTCTGTAAAACTTCCGCCCTGAATTATCTCATCAGATTCCCGGCCTACAGCGCTGACAATACCCGCTGTAAATGTAGATTCAAAACCCATGGGATTTCCGACCGCAAACACCCAGTCACCTACATAGAGATCATCCGAATCTCCGAGGACTGCGACAGGCAGATCTTCCCTGGTTTCAATTTTAATAAGAGCAAGGTCACGTCTCGGATCACTTCCGACAAGTTCCGCGTCGTATTCACGGCCGTCATATAGAGTGACCTGAATCTCATCCGCGCCGTTGACAACATGGTGATTTGTAAGAATATATCCCTTGCTGCCGTCATGCCGTACAATTACACCGGACCCCAGGCCCTGCTGTCTGTATTCACGTGGCTGACTGTTCTGATTGTTCTGGTCCTGATTGCCGAAGAAAAAATTAAAGGCATCAGGAAGAGCCTGAGTCTTTACGACATTTACAACATTCACTTCCACGACTACCGGCAGAGTCTCACTCGCAACGTCTCTGAAACTCTGCTGATAGGCCGCAGCCACATCATAACTGGAAGTTGAACTGCTTCCGACTGAACCGGTTCTCTGTGCAAAGACTGTTCCAGCAGAAACCAGACTTATAAGTATCACTGCTGAAACAATAAGAAGTTTTTTGTTTCCTTTTCTGTTTTCCATTTTTCGCTCCTGTTTATTGGCTGACATTTCGGCAGTTCGCTGCTTCAACCTCAACCTGCAGTGTTAATTTCTGATAATAAGTTATAACAGTAACCTTACACCAGCATTGCAGAAACATTACAATTTAGTAATAATCAGGGAATATGAATCAGAATAAATTGAACCTTGCACAAAGAGTACCTTTCTATTACGGCTGGATAGTAGTTCCGGCAGCAGTTATAGGTGTAATAATGACTCTCCCCGGCCAGACCGCCGGATTCAGCGCATTTACAGAGCCTGTTCTGGCTCTGTCGGGACTGGGACGAACCCAGCTTTCCTTCGCATATATGGCCGGAACCATAACAAGCGGCTTCATACTTCCCTTTATGGGTCCGCTTTTGGACCGTTTCGGAGCCCGATACTTCATGGGTTTTGCAACGATAGGGCTTGGACTTGTGCTCTTTCTTTTAAGCAGAATTGATTTAAACGCAGCCTGGCTCATGGGACTCTTTCCTGATGCGCCCTCAGCAGTAATCTATATTATCCTCCTTGTTCCCGGACTCTTCGGTATAAGATTTTTCGGACAGGGGCTGATGAGTATGACCTCAAATACAATGGTATCAAGATGGTTCAGCAGATCCAGGGGAAAAGCGATTGCAGTAGTAGGAGTATTCAACAGTCTGGCCTTTGCCTCTGCTCCTGCAGTGCTTAATTCGATAGTCAATGCGGCAGGCTGGAAAAATGCATGGATGCTTCTGGCAATAACTGTCGGACTGGGAATGACACTGCTTGCTCTGCTTTTCTACAGGGACAGTCCGGAGGCCTGCGGGATCCACGTTGAGGGCTCAAGCGACAGTAAACCCCTGGTTGTAGACGGAACACCGCTTAAAGAAGCTTTGCGGACAAGGGCCTTCTGGGTAATTGCAGCTGCGGTATCCATTCACTCCTTCGTTTTCACAGGTATAACATTTCACATCCAGGCTCTGGGCATTCAATCGGGTTTATCCATCGAAAAGACGGTATCCATCTTTCTGCCGATATCATTTATTTCTATTCCGCTCAGTTTTCTGGGTTCCTGGCTCAGCGACAGAATAAAGATCAAGTATATTGTGTTTTTTATGCTTGCCGGGCAGGTAATCGGGTTTATATCGCTTTTCTTTTTTAATACCCATGCGGGCTTCATAATGACTATAGCGGGGCTGGGGCTGGGCTCTTCAATGTTCGGACCTGTTAATGCAACGGCCATGCCCGCCTATTTCGGCAGAAAGCATCTGGGCTCTATTAACGGAGTGCTGGTCTCAGCCGGTGTTATTGCAAGCTCCCTGGGCCCGGTTTTCATGTCTTTTATAAACGATGTAACCGGAGCACTCAGATACGGAGCCGTTATTGCTGCGGTGCTGCCCGTAATAGTGCTGTTTCTGGCACTCGGGATGGAAAGTCAGCCCCGGAAAGAGGCTCCTCTCAAACAGGAAGGCCGGTAATTTCTACCGTATACTCGCGGCCGAGAAAGACACTGGTTCCGTCGCTGGTTGCTGAAATACGGTTTTCAACACTCCATTTGATACCGGTTTCAGCTGTTCCGGCGGCTGCAGCGTCCGTCCTTATGACTCCAGCCAGTTTTTCCTCCAGATAGTCACAGGCCTCGTCATAGTCATCGAACTGTTTCAGCTCGCCGGTACCGTTTACAAGGAAACCGCCTCCCGAAGCCGGGGTGACCGAAGCATCCCTGCGGACCGAAACCATGCTGCACACAGCTCCTACGGCGTTTGCAACATCTGCATCGTCGGGAATAACAAGCTGGGAGCCAAGCAGTTCAGACAGACCTTTTAAAAGCCATCCTGCCGCAGCACCTACACCGATCAAGTCGGTCTTCAGGGACGGCGTCAGCGCGAGAGCTCTTGAGCCGCCCTTAAGCCTTGAAAGAAGGTTTCTAAAAGTGGCGTTACCTGAGAGGTTTTCAGCCTCATCTCCGGGTATATCGAGCTCCTGAATAACAAGGGTTCGCAGAAGATTATCGGTTACAGACTTAAATACATCTGCTGTGAAAACATCAGGTTCGGTTCCCCATATTTCAGAATACAGCTCCAGAATCTGCTTTGAAATTTCAGCAGGCCAGAGGCTTACATCGCCTGAAGCTGTAAGCAGGTCTGTCGGAGTAAGACCGTAGCGCAGAATAACTGCCGAGGTCTCAAGTCTTGCTGTGTTAAGAATTTTCCATAGTCCGTGATTTATCCGGTGAGAAAGCTCCATTACCGAAAACGGACGCTCTGAAAGAATATCAATTATAGCAGTTTCTTCTTTTGTAAGTTCAAATTCAGGCTTTCGGCCGGTCAGGGAAAGGATCTCCATCGGGGCGGTGTTTACAAAGTAGTCGTACTGAAGGCTGCTGATATATTCCACAGTATCTTCATGACCCGAAATTTCAAAAACTCTTCCGACAGGAGCAACACGCCGCGGACCGGTTTTCAGCTCCCTGCTGTCGATAACAATCCTGCTGTCGCCGCCGGTACCCAGGGTCGCCATGTCCACAGCCTTGATGTGGGTCTTCCACCTGCCGACTCTGGCACCCTCTTCGGTCAGCCTTATTACACCATTTTTAATAAGGCCTATATCAGAGGTTGTTCCGCCCACATCGATTACAAGGGCATCGGCACTTCCGGATAGGAATCTTGCACCGGCGATACTTGCAGCCGGGCCTGAAAGCGTAGTTTCAATCGGGTGCTCAACCGCCCGTGCGCAGCTCATAAGCGAGCCGTCGCCGCGGACTATCATAACAGAGCCTGATATCTGAAGCTCCGTCAGGGCTGTCTGCAGCTCCTTTATAAACTGTTCAAGAAGGGGAATGATTCCGGCGTTGAGAACAGCAGTATTTGCCCTCACAAAGAAATTAAGCGTGCTGGACAGTTCATGACCGCAGCAGACACCCAGACCGGTTTCATCCTCTAGGATTTTCTTTATCTGCAGCTCATGGGCAGGGTTAACCGTGCTCCCGTAGCCGGAAACAGCAAAGGAGCCTACCTGTTCATTTTTGACAAGTTCGGAGGCAGCCGCCTTGATCTGCTGAACATCAACCGCTTCAAGTTCATCACCCTGAATCGACAGCCTTCCCTTTACTATTCTGTACGGCGAGTGTGAGATCTGTTTTGCTGTCGCATCCCCCAGCGGCATAAGAAGCAGTCCTACTTTCTGGCCGGCATTTTCAACTATTGCGTTGGTGGCCAGAGTGGTTGAAACAACGGTTATTATTATCTCAGGCAGCAGTTTCGGAGGAAGCTTCTTAACCGCTTCCACGATGCCGATTGTATAGTTCCATCTTGTTGTGGGAGACTTGGCCCGGGCAAGAACTTTACAGCGGCCGAAATCATAGATGACAGCATCGGTATAGGTTCCGCCGGCGTCAATACCAAGACCTATCCCCCGGACTCTGGATTCAGCCGGGGCTGCGGGTCTATCCTCTAAAGAGGCTTCAGTGCCCGGTACCGGACGATCCCAGAGCTTTTTGCTGCCGCTGCCGGGATCATATGAATAAAGTCCGTATTTAAGAGGATCAAAGGCGGTTATATGTCCCGGGGGAACAACAAGAATCTCATCATCGGTTGATTCGGTCATCAGCATACGCAGAAAGAGGTGGTCACTGCCCTTTACCCTTTCAAACTTCCAGCCCAGTTCATCTGCAAGGTCTCTGGTATAATCCTCATATTCGTTGCTTTTCTCTGTTCCGGTCTCGATAAAAACCGACCGGGTGTAGTTCTTCTTCCATGAATTAAGAAACGAGTATATTTCTTCGGCATTATCCCTGCCGTATTTCCTCTTTATTGAATCGAATCCGGCGCTTATATCCCAGTTGCCCTCAACCGGGCGGTCTCCGCGCTTTTTTACCGCCATCGGCTGGGTTTTATAGTCATACCAGCCCCGGGTCATATAAAAAGTGCCGGGATTCCCGGCAAACTGCTTTCGGTATCTCTTGTCGGAGCCCAGAAACATGGCAATGCAGTCATGAACCCTCGGAATGATAAGCGGTATGCTGCCTGCAGTAATGCCGGTTGTTCCCCGGCCGCAGAGGCCGTAGCCTATGACAAGCGCATCATAATTGCGGCCTTCATTTTTCAGCTCTTCTGCCCGGTCAATCGCGGCCTGAAGCTCAGAGTGAAGCACGTGAGGCTGCTCATGCAGTCCAGCTTCAAGGTATTCTTCATCTATTGTAACGCCTGCTCTTTCGGCCGCAGCCTTAAGCTCACTGTCCAGTACACTGCAGGCAATAATTCGTACATATCTTCCCATGAGAAAATTATAATACGACCTTTGTCAATTGGATTGGATTATTCAGTCAGTATCTTGTAAATTATTGTCCGTTGTTTTAAGCGGGAATATCACCCTGAAATCTGAACCCTGCCCCGGAGTACTGAACACTTCTGCCCGGCCGCCGTGTGCGGTAACTATAGCGTTAACAAGGCTAAGCCCCAGACCGAGACCGTTCATGGAGGATTTCCCCCTGTACAGGCGTTCCCATATTCTCGAAACATCCTCTTCGGCAATTCCTTCCCCGTCATCTTTAACAGAGATAACTGCTTCATCTGAAACCGTGGCTACAGACACCAGAACTTCACCGCCGGTTTTGCCGTATTTCACCGCATTATCAAGAAGGTTACCCGCAACCTGCCTGAAGCGGTCCTGATCTGCTGTAATGTCTCCGTCCCAGCTGTCATCTGAAATTGTTATCCGCATCCCGCGCTCCTCAGCCAGAATGGAATAGACATCGATTGCCTCGCGAAGAACATCAAGCGGTGCAAAACGGCTGAGATTCAGGCGCAGGGTTCCGGTTTCCGCCTCGGATATATCCATCAGCATACTCATCATCCGAAGCAGGGTGTCGGATTCCTCGACTGCTTTTTCAAGTGCGGTCTGAAGCATTTCCGGATCAGCGGAGTATCCGCCTGATAGGCTTAAAGCCTGTTCTGCAATCATCCTGAACCTTGTGATCGGCGTCCGCAAATCATGGGCAACAGTATCAAGGGCACCCTTCATCCCGTTCACAAGGTTTTCTATTCTTTCAAGCATCCGGTTAAATGACAGAGACAGTTCATTCAGCTCGCTGCCGTTTGTTTCGATTTCAATACGCCGCTGGATTTTCCCGGTCATTATGATATCGGCTACTGTCGATTCAAGCCGTCTGACCGGTTTGAGGTAACGGTATGAAATGAAAAATCCCGCCGCAAAGCTTACAAAAATAAGCACCAGAAAGGCGGCTACAAAGCTTTTTGACAGCATCTCCATAATCCGGCGCCGGGTTTCATCGCTTATGCCGACCTGAAGAAAATAGCCGTCGGACAGCCTGATGGTGCCTGCCTCCAGGATATACTTGTGCGAGGGAGAGCGCAGTACCTTGAAGCTGCCCGGATCGGGCGGATCATTTTCAAGTGTGCTGAAATTGAAGCTCTCCCAGCGCTGAGGAGTTTCAAGAAGGTATGTGCTGTTGAACTCGTCCGATATCCGCACAAAAAAAGGCGCTTCTCCGGGAAGTATGGTATTAACGTCGACACTCCCGGTTAAAAGATCCAGACCACCGGAGCGCTCAATGGCCCAGTATCCAAGAAGCCGGACCTGAAGGCTGGTGCGGTCCTCCTGACGGAGGGTTGTATAGATGTAAATGAAAACAAAAAGATATAGAACTATTGCGGTAAGCCAGAAAACCGCACCGAAGATGGCGGTAAGCTTGAGATTGCCTCGTATGCTTTTATTTATCCCGGAAAACATAACCTACGCCGCGAATGGTATGAATAAGTTTCTTTTCTGATTCCCGGTCAACCTTGCTTCGAAGTCTTGAAACAAGAACATCAACAACATTGGTCTGGGGATCAAAATCATAGTTCCAGATGTGCTCCATAATCATGGTTTTTGACAGCACCACATCCTTGTTGCGCATGAAATATTCAAGAAGCGAGAATTCTTTCGGATTGAGATCAAGATGTTCCCCGTCCCGGATAACCTCTCTGGTAACTATATTCAGCGACAGTCCGGATGATTCAAGCAGGGTGGCTTCCGGCTTAATGGCCGAACGTCTAAGAAGGGCCTGAAGACGGGCAAGCAGTTCGGAAAAGGAAAACGGCTTCACCAGATAGTCATCGCCTCCCTTCTGAAGCCCCAGAACCCTGTCGTCGACCGAGCGTTTGGCGCTTAGAACCATGATAGGCAGATGATTGCCGGTACCGCGAAGCTGTTCAATGACAGACAGCCCGTCCATGCCCGGAAGCATGATATCAATTACAGCGGCATCAAACTCGCTGTTCTGCAGCATCGACAGGCCGTCCTCTCCTGTAAGTGAATGCTCAACCGTGTATCCGGCTTCCTTAAGTCCTTTTTTCAGGAAATCAGCTATAGTCTGGTCGTCTTCGATGATCATTATACGCATGAACTAAAGATATCATGAGAATCCTAATCTTTAAATATGACAATTAAACGAATATAGTTTATATTATGATAATGCAGATAGTAGATTTGGCTCTGGATTTAGTCCTGACCCTTATTCCTTTTCTCATATGGTATTACAGGGGTCAGAGCAGGGATTTTTTTCCGTCGATGGAGGATGCGCCTCCTGAAAACATACTGCCTTCGGAAATAAGCTACCTCCTTACGGGTAAAACTTCGGACATGGAGATCGCAGTAATAATTCTGAACTGGGCGGAAAACGGTTATATCCGCATTCACAGCGGGGTTGATTTTCACATTCAGAAACTCAAAGACCTCCCCTACAATGCCAGGCAGTATGAAATTTATCTTTTTGACAACCTTTTCAACCGCTACGGCGACGGAGAGATTTTCAGAAGAGTTAACATTATCTCGGCAATCTACGGACGGATACGCCGGACAAGGGGAAAGCTTGTCAAACATTTCACATCAAACCCCGAGTTCAGACTTTACTCTGCCGACAGCGCCAGGAACATTGTCCTTGTCGGATTTTTTGCACTTCTGCCGGTTGCAAAGCTGCTTATCATCGAGATGGTTCTGCTGCGCAATACATTCAGATTCGGACCCGGAATAACAATATCCATAAGTGCCTTCATCCTTGTTGCGCTTTATTTCATCAGTTTTCTGCTTGCAAGACCCAAACAGCTGCGTACAGATAAAGCATGGCTTTTTATCATGTTCGCACTGATACTAAGTACCGGGCTAGCGATACTTCTAACTGCCTTCATGATCATCGGAGGTGGAACAAGCGGCTTCAGATACGTATTCTCTGTTATAACTGCGTTTATCATCACCATTGTAATGAATATGATGACCAGAATGACCTCTTACGGAGAACAGCAGTACGAACATGCCCTGGGGTTCAGAAACTATATCCTTAACGCCAATGATGATGCGCTTAAGCAGGCATCCGAAAAGGACAGCAGTCTTTTCTTCAGGCTGATGCCCTATGCCGTTTCCATGAAAATTTCAAGACAGTGGGCGAGACATTTTGATCCGATGGAACTGAAAGTTCCGGACTGGATAGTGATTCCCGGAAAGACATCCCTGACGGCTACTGATTTTGATCGTGAAATCATCAATCTGCTGCGGGGAATAAGAAAATCCTTCTTCAGGAAGTAATATGAAAAAGTTTACAGCATTTCTTCTCATTTCGGCCGTAACGGTTTTATCGTTATCGGCACAGACAAACCAGTTTCCCCCGGGTATGGACTGGAAAAAGATTGAAGCAGATAATTTCACACTGATCTTTCCGGCTGATATGACTGATACGGCCATGGAAACAGCCCAATTATTTGACTACATATACGATACGGATGCCTACAGCCTGAAAACGGCTACCGACCGGTGGCAGGTTGTGCTGAACAATACCTACACGATAAGCAACGGCTATGTAGCATCAGCCCCCGAGCACTCAATGCTCTACAATCTTCCGCCGCAGGGTTCAACACTCAGCGGAACATCAGACTGGCTGGAATTTGTATGGATACATGAACTGCGGCATATTGTTCAGAATGAAAAGCTAAACCGCGGCTTTACAGCATTTGCAGCCTTTCTCTTCGGTGAATACGGCTCAGCAGCCATGTCGCATTTTGCAGTACCCTCCTGGGTATGGGAGGGAGACGCTGTTATCACAGAAACCCTGCTCACAGATTCCGGACGCGGACGGCTGCCCGGCTTTGAACGCGGGCTGCGGACCCAGGTATTAAGCGGAGAGACTCCTGATTATTCACAGGCAATGCTCGGCTCAACAGGCAGCTACTTTCCAAACTATTATGTAAACGGCTACCATCTTGCCGCCTACATCCGTGATAAATACGGTATAGAGAAGTTCAACCGTATTCTTGAAACTGCAGCTGATTTCTCCTTCGTACCGACGATTCTCAACCTGTCGGTTAAGAAATACACAGGGAAAAGCGTTAATACGCTATGGAAGGCCTGTCTTTCTGATCTTGAAGAGAAATGGACGGAGCAGAAATCTTTTTATCAAATATCACCGATGCAGGAAGTTTACAGGCCTGAGAATGACAGCTATCAGAATATATATCCTGTCGGAACAGGCGCAGCAGGTGAAGTTTACACCTACAACACTTCCTACTCACGCAGACCATGGCTTGGCGTAATCGGGGCAGACGGCAAAAACACAAGGCTTAAAACGATAAATCCCGCCGACCGGAACATTTCATTTCAAAACGGAGTATTCTGCTGGACCGAGGTGACCGGTGATCTGCGCTGGGGGAACCTTAGTTACGATGAAATAAGGCGCTATGAACCCGCAACCGGAGAATACAGACTCATAACTGACAAAACAAGGTATTTCTCTCCTTCGCTCTCCCCGGATGCCCAAAGAGTTGCGGCTGTGGAGATACTTGAAGACTGCACAGAAAACCTTGTAATTATTGATTCTGACAGCGGAGAACTTATTAACAAATATAACCTTCCGGACGGAAGCTCCAATTTCCAGACATGCTGGAGTACAGACGGCAGATCGGTTATCCTCTTAAGACAGCAGAACTGGAGAAAGTCCATAGTCCAGATTTATTCAGAGACAGGAAAGTCCCGGATTCTGCTTAAAGACGCTGATTATGACATCTCCGGCCCGGCAGCTTCCAAAGATTACCTGTATTTTATTTCAACTGCGGCCGGCATCGAAGAAGTACATGCAGTAGACCTCGTTACCGGTGAGCTGCACAGGGCGGCAGGAAGCAGCTTCGGACTGTCAAATCCGGTTCCTGCGGCAAACGGGCTTATCGCGGCTGATTATACGATCGGAGGCTACCGTCCGGTGATGCTTGATTCAGCAGAAATGGAACTGCTGCCTGCCTCCGGCATTGAGAATCATCATGTCGATTACTTTACCGGGCTTGTAGAGCAGGAAAACGGGATAAAATATCCCGACAATCTGGATGAAGCAAAAACACAGGACAGGGATTACACAGTACGCGATTACAGCCCATTCCCGGGAGCCTTCAATTTTCACAGCCGCGGAGTCACAACATCAGAGTTCAGCGGGGCTGTCCTTGCCTATATGCAGGCTGATGATATCCTTGGATACACATCAAACATGATCGGTGCAGGTTATAACCCTGATTCAATCGAACTTGCCGCATCAATATCAGGATGGTACGGCGGGCTGTGGCCGGTGCTGGTCTACGGTATCGAAACCGGCACTCCGGCGGTTTCTCCGGGAAGTTATTTTAATACTATAGCCTACACCGGAGTAATGCTTCCCTTTAATTTTTCCTCAGGAAATATACTGAGATCTCTTTATACTCAGACTACCCTGCTTGCAAACATAAATGACAGCAGCAGTATCAATTTTCAGACAGTACTTCAGAACAACCTGTCGCTTTCTGTTTATGAATATCAGGCAGTGAAAGACCTGATTCCACGGACAGGATTTACACTTGATGCAACATGGTATCTGAGCCTGGATCCGGCCTACTACAATTATATATTCAGCAGGCTGGAAACCTACCTTCCTTCTTTTTTAGAAAATCACGGTATAATGGCAGGAATAGAAGCCGGATTGAATCCCGGTTCAGAGCGTTATAATTTAGCATCATGGACTGCTCCGAGGGCTATGACAGCATCAGATTACGGTTATACAGCAATGTACACAGCAACACTCGACTACATGTTTCCACTGGCCTACCCGGATTTCTCGCTTGGCAGCCTGTTTTACCTTCAGAGAATTTGGACTGATATTTTTCTTGATACAAGTTTCTGCTATAACAGCATGATACCTGCATCCTTCACTCCTGATGAACTGCTTCAGACAACGGGAATTGAATTGTGGTTTAATTACAATATTCTGTTCACAGAGGTTGAACTGAGTTCAGGAATCAGGTTCGCATATAATACCCAGAACGGTGTATTCACCCTTCAGGATACTGTTCTGCTCCTGGGATTCAGCTGGTAGGAAGGATTGGAACTGCCTAAGCTTCCGCTATGAAAGAAGCTTAGGCGCTGACAGTTCCTTTTTAAGGCGACAGCCGCGGTTACCCTTACAGCGGCAGCTGCTGGCGGTTTTCCTTTATCTCATCGCCGAACTCGGCAGCAAGTTCATTTATTACAGAATCAGGTCCCATCACTACTGTGACCGAGCCCTTCATATTTTCCTTAAGCCTGATAGCGGCATCCATTATATCCTCGGTAGTTGTACCAAGCATTGCCTCTCTCTTCTGCTGACGCATTTCGTCGGTAATGTCATAGAGTTCCCGCCTGAAACCGATCAGACTCTGCTCACCGGGGCTCAGGGGTTTTGCATCCTTACCGACGACTGTAATAATTGCTTTCTTCAAATCTTTGTATTTGTAGCGGCCTGAAATTGCCGAATCAAAGGCGGTCCTGGTTGCATTGATATTCTTTCCTGGAGCAGGGTCCCTGTAGGTTGAAAGGGTGAAAAGGCCTTCGGTTCCGTTGACCGCGGCATATACACCGTAGGCTCCGTTTTTCATCCGGACCTCTTCCCAGAGGTAGTTTGTTTTAAGCAGATGTCCAAGCAGGGTTTCATGGGAATGCTCTTCGGTTCCAAGCTTTGAACAGGGGAAGGCCGCCGCTGTATAGCAGATTGATGAGGGAACGGCCAGTGAAGCCATCGAAAAAGCAGGTTCATTTTTAAGCGGTGCTCCGGCAGCCTTTCGCTGGCGGACAGATTCACGGTCGTCAATCTTCTTCAGAAAATCAACTATACCCTCTTTCACCATACCGACCGAAGCCTCTTCACAGGTAATATTGAATGAAATTCTTCCCGGAGCAAAGAGTTCGTCCCTGATTTCAAGCAGTTTTTTCCCTATCTGGGGAACTGACTTCTTAAGATCTGCGGCCAGGCTGTTTATGTAGAGATACTGCCTTGTTCCCCGCCATTCATCCTCACGTTCAAGAACCCGGTCAAACTCGGCGCCTGCTTTAACAGCACAGAAGGAATGTCCGGCAGGAATAATGCTTGATTTGAAATCATTCTTCATCTCAAGCAGCAGGTCTTTAATCCTGGTTTCATCTCCGATGAGGGATTTAAGAAAAAGGTCGGATGTAAGTTTCATTGCCTCATCAAAATCAGACTCAAGGGCTTTCAGCCTGAAAAAGAGGTAATCCTTCCTTTTCGGATCTTTCCCTGCCGTCCGGCTTGATTCAAGAAAGGTATACAGCCCGCCGGTAATCATTGAAAGCTTTACAGCAACCTCGTCATAGGTCATATCAGGCAGCGCCGATGAGCATATCATCCTGCTGAAGAAGGGCAGAAGCATTCCGTCTTCGTCCTCGATATCCCGTACATCAATTGCCAGATCGAGGTAGACAATTCCGTTTGTAAAGAGCTTATGGGAATAAAGCGGAACTCCGCTGAAGGTCTCCTGATCGGTTTTAATTTTTCGTATTTCAAGCGGAAGATCTTCAAGATCCAGAGTCGGAATCAGATCCGCATTTTTATCATCAGGCTGCTCCTGAAAGTTCTGAAAGGATTCAAGTTTTTCATCCTGGGAGGAGGCTTCTTCGGCAGTATACGAGGCTCTCCGCTTCTCAACAGCAGCTTCGATATCACTGTCCATCCTGCTGTTATGACCGGCATCGGGAACAACGGAAAGAGTAATTCTGTTGGGATTGTCGATGAACCAGGTCTTAAGCATCCTGCTGAAATAGGAGCTGTCATCGGCAATTCTTCGCTTCAGTTCCTCCATACTCGATTCATAAACCATTGTATGTGAAGGCGAAGCATCATGCAGCCAGCCCTTGAGCGAACGGCCCATCAGTCTGAGGCCGAAGGGGGCTCCGCCCTTTATCTCACGGTTTCTGAACTCAACCTTGTGAATTGCACCGGTAAGCGAATCGGCTGGAATTCCGTTTTCGGCCATATCCTCAAGTAGATCCATGATCAGCTTTTCAAAATCTTCCCTTGATTCAGCTTTTGCCCCGCGTATTCCTATGGAAAAAACAATCTCGCGCAGATCGGTTTCTATTCCGCTTACAGGGCTCAGATCTTCACCGAGTCCGGATTCAACAACGGCCTTGTAGACCGGGGCACCCATATTTCCGAGGAGAGCTTCGGCTAGTACCTCGAATGCAAGAATGTTTATGGGTTCTCCCACTCCGGCGGTTTTCCAGTTCATGGTTATTGTGGCAAGGTCATCACCCTCACCATCCTCATCGAAGGGACAGGTGATGGTTTCAACAACCGGTGCAGACCAGCCAGGCTGCAAGTTGAGTTCCTCTGCAGGTTCCGCCTTTGCAGAAAATCCGCCAAGGAAGTTTTCTTCAATGAAAGCCAGCTGCTTGTCTGTTTCTATATCACCATAAAGAAAGATCCGGCAGTTTGAAGGATGATAGTAGCGCTTGTGAAAGGCAACAAAGGCCTCATAGGTAAGCGATGGTATAGCCGAGGGTTCCCCGCCGCTGTCGAAGCGGTAGGGCGTATCGGGAAAAAGTTTCCGGTATGAATATTCAGAGGCAATGGAGTCATGGTTTGAGTAGGCGCCCTTCATCTCGTTGAAAACAACGCCCTGCGGCAGTATGCCGCCGTCTCCGTCCTTTTCAAAGCGTATTCCCTCCTGCATGAAAATTTCCTCTTTGAGCAGGGGAAAGAAAACAGCGTCTCCATAGACGCTCATCAGGTTGAAATAGTCGCGTTCAACAGTTGATGCCGCCGGAAAGACGGTCTTATCGGGATAAGTCATCGCGTTGAGGAAGGTATTCATGCTTCCGTTCATCATTGCAAGGAAGGGGTCCTTTATCGGATACTTCCTTGAACCGCTTAGAACACAGTGCTCAAGGATGTGGGGAAGGCCTGTATCATCATAGGGCGGAGTCTTGAAAATAAAGGAGAAGAGGTTCTCCTTGTCATCGTTTTTTACATGGTAGAGGTCAAGACCTGTCTTTTCATGTGTAAAACGGAAGCCTTCGCCCTTGTATTCAGGAAGGTCATCTATCTCTGTTGATATAAATCCGTGGTGTTTTTCTCCGATTCTGTACATCAATATCTGTCTAACCTTTCTGTCCTATGTATTTTATCCGCTTCAGAAGAGCAGAGAACTTGTCTATATCGCATTTTGTAATCACATCGGCATAACCGCCGAATTTTTCATCCTTAACCGAGGCTCCGCGCCTCGCATCGCTCTGATCGAGTATTATTCCGAGATTCATTTTTTCTGATTCTGTAACCGATGATGGATCTATCACACAGGCCATGGCAAGCGGATCGGGAAAGGAGATAAGCCTCTTTCCATAGACGCTTTCCTTGTAATCCATGTAGAAGCTCTGGAGATCCAGAAAAAGCTGTCCTGCGGCGGTTCCGCCCATATCGAGGGCATCAAACTCCTCTTCAGTGTAAATCATATCCATTACAGCATCCCAGGTGAGGATACTGACCGGAAGCCCGGCGGAAAGACAGAAGGCGATTGCCTCCGGATCATAGGCAAAGTTAAACTCGGCATGGGGTGTTACATTTCCCGGACCGATTGCCCCGCCCATCATCACTATTTCTCCAAGAAGGTCCTTCAGCTGCGGATACAGATTAAGCGCGATGGCTATATTTGTAAGCGGCCCGAGTGTTACCAGGGTCATCCCCCTGTTCTCCTCAGCAGTTTTGAGAAGACCATCAACAGCATTCAATGCATCAATGCTCTTTGCCGAGGCATCAAGCTTGACATTTCCAAGGCCGCTGGCTCCGTGTATATTGTCCGAACGAATCTCGTTTCTGACAAAGGGAAAGGCAGCCCCTTTGAATACCGGAACATCGGTCCGGCCGGAAAAAGAAAGAAGCCCGCATACGTTATTTACAACATTATCAAGGCTGGTATTGCCTGCAACGCAGCTTATTCCGGCAACTTCAAGTTCCGGAGCCGCAAGAGCCATCATGATGGCTACAGCATCATCGATACCGCAATCGGTGTCTATAAAAACAGTTTTTTTCTGCATAATCTATCCCTGGGGAACACCCTTCATTGAAAGGGAGATCCTTTTCCTCTTTTCATCTACGGCAAGAACCTTCACCTGAACGTACTGGCCGACCTTTAGAATATCGGACGGGTTCTTTATAAAATGCTCCGATATTTCACTGATGTGAACCAGTCCGTCCTGATGCACCCCGGTATCAACAAAGGCACCAAAGGCTGCAACGTTTGTAACTATGCCGTTTACAAGCATTCCCTCCTTCAGGTCGGACATCGTTTTAATGCCCTCACTAAAGCTGAAAAACCTGTATTCATCCCTCGGATCACGTCCCGGCTTTTTAAGCTCGGCAATAATATCGTTCACAGTTGGAAGACCGGCGCTTTCACTAATATAATCACGCGGCACAAGGGAATCAATTTTTTTAGGATCGTTCATAAGCTCTGCCACAGAACAGCCGCTGTTTTTGGCCATCTTCTCTACAATCGGGTAGCTTTCAGGGTGGACACCGCTGGAATCAAGGGGATTCTTGCCATTATTGATGCGCAGGAAGCCTGCCGCCTGCTGATAGACCTTATCGCCTACCCCGCCGACCTTCAGAAGCTGTTCACGGGCCTTGAAGCTGCCGGTCTTTTCACGGTTCTTTACGATTGCATCAGCAGTCTTTCTGCTGAGTCCGGAAACATACGAAAGCAGTTCGCTGCTGGCGGTATTCAGTTCAACACCGACGGAGTTAACGCATGATATAACAACATCATCAAGCCCCTTCTTAAGAAGCTTTGAATCAACATCGTGCTGATACTGGCCGACCCCGATTGAACCCGGGTCGATCTTTACAAGCTCTGCCAGCGGATCCATCAGGCGCCGCCCGATTGAGACAGCTCCCCGGACTGTAACGTCCTGGTCAGGAAACTCACGCCGTGCAGCCTCAGATGCGGAATAAACAGAAGCGCCGCTTTCATTAACCGATTCTATAATCACCGTCGACCCGGCGAATACCGAGCGCAGAAAGGATTCAGTCTCTCTTCCGCCTGTTCCGTTACCTACAGCAACGACCTCGGTTTTATACTTTGAGGCCATGGCCAGCAGCTTGCGCTCTGCATCAGCTGTTTTATTGTGGGGCGGAAGGGGGTAAATGACATCATGTTCAAGGAGGGCTCCCTCTGCGCCGAGAACTACAACCTTGCATCCTGTCCGAAGCCCCGGGTCGACAGCAATCATCCGCTTTGCGCCCAGTGGGGCCGCCATAAGCAGGTTGCGCACGTTCTCGGCAAAGACCGAAACAGCCTCGGTATCGGCGCTTAGTTTAGCCGCTTTCTTTGTCTCAGTTTCAAGTGAGGGGGCAATAAGCCTGCCGTAAGCATCAGCCGAAGCCGCCCTGATAAAATCAGTACAGGCAGGGTTCTTCCTCCCGCTCTGTTTATGAAGAAGATCATGAAACTCACGGTTAATAATCTTCAGGGCGGTCTCTTCATCAGGCAGGATGTGCCATCGCAGAAAGCCCTCATCAGCCCCGCGCATTACAGCCAGAAAGCGGTGGGATGGAATCCCGGAAATCCGCTGGGAAAAATCAAAATAATCCTGGTATTTGGCCGCCTCTTCCTTTTTTTTGGCAATAACCTGTGAACTGAGAACTGCATCGCGTTCAAAGAGTTCCCGAAGCTTTCCGCGGACGGCGCTGCTCTCCGAAACTTTCTCGGCAATGATATCCGAAGCTCCTGCGAGTGCATCATCTGCAGTTTCAACTCCGTTTTCTGGATTGATGAAAGCTTCGGCGTCCTTCGGCAGGCTGCAGGTGAATAACAGTATTGCTTCGGCAAGGGGAGTAAGCCCCTTCTCCGCGGCAACAGAGGCCCTGGTTTTCTTCTTAGGGCGGTATGGAAGATAGAGATCTTCCAGTTCATTCAGGGTCATAACCGCGTCAATTGCCGCGGCAAGCTCATCGGTCAGAAGCTCCCGTTCTTTCAGAGAGGAGAGGATTGCTTCACGTCTTTTTTCAAAGGCGGCAATTTCTTCAAGACGATCCCTGACGGCTATTATCTGAACCTCATCAAGATTGCCTGTTGCCTCTTTTCTATAGCGGGCTATAAAGGGAACAGTAGCCCCCTCTTCAAGAAGTCCCGCGACTGCAATTACTCCCCTGACGGGGACGCCGGTATCGGCCGAAGCCTGCTTAAAATATCTGTCATCCATAGAGCAACATTAAAGCGCAGATGGTTGGAATTTGCAATAAGCGGGATTAAACAGAAAGGCCTCTCTGACAGTCTGAATTTGATCCTGTCAGAGAGGCTTGAATTCTATTTTTTAATAGAAGAAACAGAAACGGAATTCTTACCGGTCAGTAACTCAGGAGATACCCCAAGACTGTCTCCCATAAGGTTTTTAATCAGTTCATTTTTTGTCATATCAACAGCATGGGGATGAATGGCGCTTATCGGCTGGTGCCCGCCTTCCATTCCAGTCACAACAGATACATTATCAACATTGAAAAGGGTGAGTGTCTCGGCAAAAGGCTGAATAAGCTTGCTGAAATTCTCAATAAGATAGGCAGTAGCACCCTTTTCGCCCTGTGAGGCGATAATATCTATAGTCTCTTTAAGCTGATCTATAACAGCCTGTTCTTCACCTCTTATTTCTGCAGACTTGATTTTTGCCTCAAGAATCATCTTTTCCTTCTCAGCCTGTGCCGGGGTTACAACCTCTGCCTCAAGCTTCTTGCGGAGCATCACCACGCGCTCTTTTTCAGATTCGATCTTGGTTTTAAGACCGGCAACCTCGGCATCCGCAGCTTTCTGTACACCCTCAATACCTACCAGCCCCCGCTGCTCTTCCTCGGCAACAGCAACACGGGTCTCGGCAACCATGTTCTCATACATATTGGTGTATTTCCTGACTTCTATTTCAGTACGCCGCTTTTCCTCTTCTTCAACCGATTTTGCCTGTGATTCAGCCTTTGCAATTCTGGCCTGGCATTCTGCATACACGGTCTGAATACGCTTAAGCAGTGCAATGTAGAGTTCAGGGTCCTCGACACCTTCAAGACGGTGATCATCGACATCTGCAATATTCATTGTTGCAATTTCAAGTCCGATGTTTTCAAGATCAGTCTTACAGACGTTTATCATGTTTGAAACAAGCTGATCCTTATCCTGCATAACCTGTTCAGGAGTCATGGATGCAATTACATCCCTGAGGTGTCCCTCGATGATATCGCTTGCAACTTCTTTAAGGTTATCGGGATGATCTATCATTGAAAGCAGGCGTGTAACAGCCTTATCCCTGCCCTGGGCGGATGATGCAATTGAAAAACTTACAGTGGCCTTAACGTTCAGCGGAACCACCCCATCGGCGATGGAAGACTTCACAACAACGTCTATTGTATAAGGCATAAGATTTACGGTTGTATAGCGGTGAAAAAGCGGTATTATAAAAGCCCGTCCGCCCGAAAGCGTGGTAAAACCGGCCTTGCCGCCCTTGCCTGCAATAATACCAAGTTTGTTTCCCCCGATGATCTTCATCCGGGTTATAAGCTGGATAAAAAGAGTTATAAGAATAAGTAATATCAGTGTAACGGTAAACAGCATCATTTGGCGGCCTCCTTTTTACCCATAAGTTCAGGTATATTGATTCCCATTCCCTCCTGAAAGTGTTTCAGAAAGGTAACAAAGGCGGCAGGCCCGCGGTTAACTGCACCAGAAAATCCTGTTTTTTCATCCATAACCAGAAAATTGTTCACACCGGCCTTTCCTGCGGACTGCTTGTAGGCCTCATAAAGAAAGGGAAGCTGATTCATGAAAAGGACCATGTTTCCCACATCTCCGGCCTTCTTCAGAAGTTCAGTCTTCTGACGCAGCATAGAGTTTCTGGTTCCCTCAACTATACGAATCGCCTCGTTCTCTCCCTCTGCCAGGATTTCGGAAGCCTGACTCTTGGCTTCGGCATCAAGAACAACCTCGGTCTGGTTCCGCAGTTTCCTAAGCTCGACATGCTCGGACTGAACACGGGTCTGGCCCTCATTCTGAGCCTTCTCTATGCCGTTGTCTGCAAGCAGCTTTTTCTCGACTATCAGGTTTTCACTCTCTTTACGGTAAAGCTCAACCTTCTGTCTGGCAGCGATTATTGCTTCCTCGGCCTTTTTTCTGGCCAGGGTGATGATTCTGTTGCTGTCAGATTCAGCCTGTTCCGCCTCGGCTTTAAGACGGGCTTCCTCGATGGCAACCTCTTTCTGCTTTGACGAAAGAGTTTTCTGAGCAAGATTGGCTATATAGTTGGAGGTGTCCCAGATATTCTGGAAGGACACTGAAACGACCTTCATTCCGAAGGTTGAGAGGTCGCTGTCGATATCCCGCACAAGTTCCTCCCGAAACTCAGCCCTTGAGCCTTCTGTATCACTTGATTCAGGATCCGCATTCTTCATGCCTATGGCCTCCTGGGGAGTTGCCTTGTTGAGTGCACCGCGGAAATTTCCTATCAGGGTCCGCTGAATCTGCTCCTGAATTTCCTCACGGCTTTTTCCCAGCAGTTTTTCAACAGCAGTGTAAACCATTGCACTGTCATCAGTATCGATACAGACGCAGGCAGTTGCATCGGCACCCACGGTAATTCCGTTGGCGGAATTCACACCCTCAACCCGTACATTAATCGGGTAGATTCCCAGATCAAGCTGTCTTGCTTCCTGAAAATAGGGAACCACTGTGGTTCTTCCGCGGACAACGGAGAATCCGTAGGTCTTGCCATCACGGCGGCTTTTGCGGCCGTTAACAACAATCAGGATATGCGGCAGCGCCACCTTGATAAATGCCTTCAGGATCAGGATGGGCAGAAAAAATACGATGATTGCCGCTATTGCCGGAAATATCGAACCTCCCCCCTGTCCAAGTAATTCAGTGATAATATCCACTTTTTGCCTCCTAAAGCTTCTTTATTCCTTCGCTGTATGAACGATAAGATCATCACCCGAAGAATCAACAACATAGACTATAGTCCCGGCCGGATAGACTGTTCCGGGATCCTTTCCGCGTGCGTAAAGGTCATGATAGCTGCCGCCGCTTTTTACACGTATTCTGCCGAGCTTTCCCCTTGGTATGGTTACCAACACTTCAGCCTGAGCCAGCATCAGCTCACCGGCCTTCACCTGTGAATCAAGTACATTCCGCTGAAGCCGCATCACAAACTTTACAATAATCAGTATTACGATTCCCGCTCCGGCACTCCAGAGAATTGTACTTATAAAAGAATGCCCCGTCAGACTTCCGAAAACCCCGACAGCCCCGAAACCGAGAGCGAAATATACAAGGGATCTAAGATAATTCAGAGCACTGTAACCCCACCTTCCGCGGCGGAGATCAGGCAGAAGTACTCCATCATCGCTTGCGTCCAGGTCGCTGGAGTCATTACCTGCCTCCCCGGTATCATCACCGGCATTGTATCCAATGCCGTCATCAGCACTGATATCGTCAATATCATCGCCGCTGTCGGCTGAAATATCTCCAGAATCATCTCCGCTTCCCTGATCCGAACCAATGAGACCGAGCATGTCAATTAAAATAACCCCGAAACCGAAGATAAGTGCAAACAGATAAATCCCGAACATTTTGCAAACTCCTGACTGTTTTAATATTTAATACATGATAGAGAATGAAATATTCACCGTCAATTAGAATTACATTATGAGTATACACAGACATGCGAATTTTATTACAATTGGAATATGTCCGGAATACAGAAAAACAGCAGCAGATATGAGCTTCTCAGACGACGTTCACAGATCATTACAGCTATCAGAAATTTCTTCACTGAGGCAGGCTACCTTGATGCCGATGTGCCCCTGATGGCCCCTTCGGTGATACCCGAAGGACCGATTGAACTTTTTAAAACAGAATACCGGAACCCCTACGGAGTATCAAAGGATATGTACCTGCTGCCATCGCCGGAGTACTACCTGAAACAGCTGATAGCCGATGGATTCGGCGATATCTTCAATATTTCAAAGAGTTTCAGAAACAGCGAACAGATTGGCCGCATACACAACCCGGAGTTCTCAATGCTCGAATACTATACTATGGAAGCAGATGCCGAAGATTCTATACGGATCACCGAGAAGCTTTTTTCGAGGCTTCTTGATTTTGTGCAGGAGCAGTGGCCTGAGACTGGAAAACAATCAGAATGGCTCCGCCCTCCCTTCAATAGAATTTCAATGACTGAAGCCTTTAAAAAACATGCAGCTTTTGATATCAGTGATTTCTGTACAGACAGAATGAGTGAAGCTGAAGAAAAGGCTGCCATGATTAAGGCGGCAGACGGACTCGGCCTGAGCTGCAGCGCCTCTGATACCTGGGAAGAGTTATTCAACCTGATATTTGTTCATTCTGTAGAGCCAAATCTTGATTCAGAAAGACCGCTTGTTCTTTATGACTACCCTTCAGGGATCCCGACACTTGCAAAACCCTCCCGGGTCCCGGGACGCCTGCAGAGGTGGGAACTTTATGCAGGCGGTGTTGAGCTTGCAAACTGCTACTCTGAAGAGACTGACTATGAGCGTGCTGTTGATTTTTTCAGAAAAGAAAACGGGGAGAAGGAAGCTGCACTGGTATCACTTAAGGCTGATGAAACATGGTGTGAAATCTTTAAAAAAGGCTTTCCAGACTGCTCCGGAGTGGCTCTGGGAATAGACCGCCTTATCATGCTTATACTTAATTCTTCATCGCTTGAGGGGGTGATTTTGTTCCCCTTTTCTGCTATAATTTAGTTTACGGACATCGTTACAGCCTTATTTAACAGGCCTGCGCGGTGTCCTCTTAATTCTCTGAAAGGACATATGATGATAAAAGCAGGACAAATTGATAAAGGAACCTTTCTCCTTCTGAAAGGATACCCCTACCTCGTTGCAGAGAGGGAATTTGTAAACCCCGGTAAGGGCTCAGCCTTCGTCAGGCTGAAACTGAAGAACCTGATTGACGGTTCTGTTCTCAAAGAAACAATGAAAAGCCAGGACAACGTTGAAGATATTACAGTCGAAGACAAAGACTGTCAGTACCTCTACTCGGACGGTGAAAACTACCACTTCATGGACAATGAGACCTTCGATCAGTTTGAAATTCCGGTTGTCACCATGCAGGAGCAGGGTCTCTACATGAAAGACGGTGAAACCTACAAGGTAATCATCTACGATGGAAAACCGATTGATATCAAGATTCCATACAAAGTCGTATATGAAGTAACCGAGGCTGCTGAAGCCCTCAAGGGCGATACTGTAACAGGTGCAACCAAGGTTGTAACAGTTGAAACAGGCCTTAAAGTAAAAGTACCCATCTTCATCAAACAGGGCGAAAGAATTCTTGTTAACACCGAAACCGGGGAGTATGTAGAACGGGTAAACAACTAAAGTTCGACAACAAATACATTAACCGGATAGCTGAATCAAAGTTTATGGGAGAGAAGCTGCGTTTTTATCTCTCTCATGGACTGTTCAGCAGCTTCAGTATCGATGCCGGAACAATGCTGCTTTTAAAAACAGTAGCCCAGCATCTGAATCCTGAAAATTATGCTTCCATCCTTGATTCCGGCTGCGGCACCGGAGTCATTGCAGTAAGTCTTAAAAAGAGATTTCCCCTTCTTCAGGTTACAGCATCCGATCGCGATGCTCTTGCCCTGAAGTTCACCTCTATGAACTCAAAACTCAACGGAATTCCTGCAGACGGAATCAGAATAATTCCCGGTCTTCTTCCAGGCAGCCTAGAATCTGAAGAAAAGCAGGACGGCAGCTACGATCTTATTCTATCCAATATTCCTGCGAAGGCCGGAAATCCGGTTATAGCTGATTTCATTCATAACTGCGGCTATCACCTTAACAAGGACGGAATTGCAGCAGTTGTAATAGTTGAGCCGCTGAGTGATTTTACAGAGAATGAAATCAAGGCTTGCGGAGCTGAACTGCTCCACAGCGAGAAAACCCCGCAGTATTCTGTATTTCATTTCAAACCTGCGGACGCGTCCCGAAAAAGGACCCGGACGCTTTCCTTTGAAAAACTTTACGGCCGAACTGTTTCTGAAAGCGGTTACACGGGCTTTTACGGACTTCCCGAATTCGACTCGGTTTCCTATGCTTCGGAACTCCTTATTGATACATTAAAGGATTCAGCAAGGACAGGTAAAATCCTGTTCTGGAACCCAGGTCAGGGTCATATTACATCAGCTTATTCAGCCCTGAACGGTACGGAGAACGCCGAAATTATACTTGCCGGAAACGATCTTCTCCAGTTAAAGGCAGCTGCCTTTAATCTTGGAGAACGTAAATCATCAAACCTCCATCTTCCTGTATACTCTGAATTTTCAACGTACCCGGGGTTTGAAGGCAGCATAAAGGAAATCGCTGCTGTTCCGTTATTTGTGCCGGGAGCAGATGCGGAAGCTGAAATAATTGAAACATCCTTAAAAATACTTTCTCCGGGCGGAAAATTGATCATCGCCGGCAAAAGTTCAGATATGGCAAAAATTGAAAGGGTGAAAGGCAGTTTCAGCATTATTTTCAGCAGAAAATACCGCGGATTCAGAGTAATGGTGCTAAAATCCCGACCAAACCGATAAATAATACCTTTATTATTTGGACTTATTACCTTATAATTTTTCATAATCTAAAAAGGTCAGGCTAAGGAGACTTTTCAAATGAGAATAACAACTAAGGGAAGATACGGATTACGGGCAATCCTGAAACTGGCGGAGCAGGAAGACGGAAAACCTGTTTCAATCAGCTCAATTGCCGCCGAAGAAGATATTTCACCGGAGTTCCTTGAGCAGATTTTTTATAAAATGAAAAAATCAGGGCTGATTAAGTCTACAAGGGGACCGGGAGGCGGATTCAGTCTTTCAAGACCAATCGATCAGATAACATTGGAAGATTTACTTATATCAGTCGGAGAACCTGTTATGCTGACACCCTGCTCGACAGACGACTGTAAAAAAGACTGTGACCGAACCGAAAATTGTAAGGCCTACACAATCTGGAATGATATAAGCGATCATATCAATGAATATTTCAGAGAGCTTACAATAAAAGATATAATTGAAAAAAACCTTGCTAAAGTCTAAGCCGGATTTTTTTTCTTGATATAAATCGATATCGTATTAAAATTAAGTTATGAGCTTCCTAATAGGGATTGAGATTGATAATAATCATGTAGCCTGGATGCACTCGCCTGACGAAAAGGGTAAGTCCAGACTCAATCTCACTACACTTTCAGATTATCAGCATACCGCTGTTCTGAATTTCTACGTGAAAACCGAATCCAGAAAACTCAGACTAATTTCCGAGACTATAAACAATATCCCGCCTGCAAAGGCCGGTGAACCTCTTATATCGGTAGAATCTGAACTTGTAAAAAGACGGATGAACTACAGTATTTATCTGAACAACAGGTTTATCCGTAAATCCACAGTAAAAATTCCAAAGGAAGCTGTAAAAAAAGACAGCTCGGTTCTTATTCCGGTCTCAATTGCCGCTGTCATAATTCTGCTTCTCTTTGCACTTTTTTTTCTGCCTGTCAGCCCATTAAGTATTTTTTCTTCCGACAGTATTTTTTCAGCAGGAAGAAACCGCAGTTCGGTATCAGAAACAGCAGTCCGCACTCAGCCTGATATATCTGAGCGGAGAACTGAGGAAATAAAACCCTCAGAAACCAGGCCGGAAATCTCAAAACCAGAAATACCAAAACCTGCAGATCAAAAGACTGATAAAGCACCTCAGATCAGCCGGCAGCAGACTCTACCTGAAAAAACTGAAGAAGAACCTGCAATCACAGAATCAGAACCAATAGAAACATCCGCACCGGCTCCGGAACCGGCCCCTCCTGTGCCTGTAACAATCGTAATTGACAAACAGCTCACCGTAAATTTCCTGCCGGATAATGCAGATTTGACAGCAGAGGCCAGGAATAAGATAATTGAATTTGTAAAACAGTTACCTACCGGGAACAATACCGACCTTGATATGATAAGGATTGATATCACCGGACATTGTGCAAGGTTTGGAACAGAAAGCGGGCGAGTTGAGCTTAGTGAAGCCAGGGCAGCCAATACAAGAGAATTCTTGCTTTCAGTATGGAAGGTTCCAACCGATGCAAAGATCGAAGGATATGGAGCAGCACGGCCTGTAACCATGGAAAAAGATAAACAATATCTGAACAGACGGGCCGAAATACATATAACCGGGAGCGTGACTGAAGAGCCTATAAAAGAAGACTAAGGAGTTTTTTATGCAGAAGAATGTGGGATTTGTTTCTTTCCGGATAGCAGGAACAGATGGAGTAAGCCTGGAAATTGCAAAATGGGCTGATGTTTTTGAGAGAAACGGATGGACCTGCTATTACTTTGCGGAAGAACTGGACACACCTGCCGAAAGATCCTTTGTATCCAAATACGCACATTTTAAAAATCCTGTTATAGAAGAAATAAACAAAAAAATATACGGACGCTCGGTAAGAGATCCGGAACTCACAGCAAAGATTCATCATTACAGAAAACGCATAAAAGAAGAACTCTATCAGTTTGTAGAAAAATTCAATATTGATCTTCTTATTCCCCAGAATGCAGTAACTATCCCGCTGAATATATCACTCGCTCTGGCTATTACTGAAATGATCGGTGAAACCGGAATAAAAACAATTGCCCATCACCATGACTTTTTCTGGGAAAGAAAGAGATTCCTCCGAAACTGTGTATGGGACTACTTCAATATGGCCTTCCCACCGCATCTGCCTTCAATTGAGCATGTTGTTATCAATACATCCGGCCAGAATCAGCTGGCACTGCGCACCGGAATTTCATCTACCCTGATCCCTAATGTCATGGATTTCAACAAGCCTGCACCGGGAATAGACGACTATAATAAGGATATGAGGACAGCTCTCGGTATAAGTGATGATGAGATACTTGTTCTGCAGCCGACCAGGGTAGTTCAGCGAAAGGGTATTGAGCATGCTATAGAACTGGTAAGCAGGCTGGGTGAAAAAGCGGTATTCGTAATCTCACATGCATCAGGTGATGAAGGCCATGAATATGAAAACCGAGTTAGGGAATATGCGAACCTGATGAAAATCAAAGCCATATTCGTATCCGATCTCATTGCTGAAAAACGTGAGATAAAGGACGGTAAAAAGATCTACACCCTGCAGGACATTTATCCGCATGCAGATTTTGTGACCTACCCCTCACTTATCGAAGGCTTCGGAAATGCATTCCTTGAGACCCTGTATTTTAAGAAACCTATACTCGTCAACAATTATTCCATTTACTTCACCGATATTAAACCCAAGGGCTTTGATGTGATAGAAATGGATGACTTTATCACAGATGAAACTGTAAGGCGTGTTAAGGAAATTCTGACAAACAAAGAAAAGCGGGAAAAGATGGTCGAAACCAACTTTGAACTGGCAAAATGCTTCTATTCATATGAAGTGCTCGAGGAGAAGCTTTTAGATCTGATCACCAGGTTCTGGGGTGCAAATCAGGCATGCTCCTGCAGCGAAAATAATTCCTGACAATTTTTGTAAGTTTTTTCTTGACATATTAGTCATAACTAACTATATTATACATATAGAAATCAGGTATACGGAGGTTAGTTATGACTGATAAAGATAGAATGAAAGAACGTCTTGAACACAGCTTGTTAATGCCTTTCGTTGGTAGTTCTCCATTTCATGGTGATCCTGAGAAATATAGAAAATTTAAAAGTTCTAAAGAAGGAATTCCTGAATACCCCGCCATGGGATTTACACTTTACGGGTAGGAATTCTTATTGAGTCCATCCGACCCTCTCTCCTCCTGAGACAGGCTGTTGTCAGCAGCCTGTCTTTTCTTTTATATAGACATTATTTGAAGAGAGCTTCGGCTTCTTTAACGGTTTTTGCGTAGAGGGCCTGAGACATGAAGGCATTACAGTCATCAAGTGTCCAGCCTGAAATCATGTTTTTCAGTTCGGGAATCCGCAGTGGGTCTACACTTACTTTTCTAATACCCAAGCCTATAAGATATTTTAATATTCCGGGTTCACCTGCCGCCTCGCCGCAGACTGAAAGTTCCGTCCCGGCAGCAAGAGCTCCCTCGGTAATCCTTTTCAGTGAACGAAGAATAGCGGGATGACAGGGCTTGAACATGCCCCTGACCATTTCATTTGTACGGTCAACGGCCAGAGTGTACATGATAAGATCGTTGGTGCCTATGCTCAGAAAATCCGCAGCTTCGGCAAGATCGTCGATAGCCTCAACTGCTGCCGGGAGCTCAACCATTGCACCCAGTTCCGGACTTAGGTTTGCAGGAGCCCCGTCATTTTTCAGAAAATCTATGCACTTTTCGACAAGCTCCTTAGCCTCCAGGAATTCATCAACACTTGACACCATGGGAAACATAATCTTAAGTTTGAATCCGTCTCCAGCCCTCAACATTGCACGTATCTGATCCTGAAACAGTTCAGGATGACCGAGTGAAAAGCGTATTCCCCGGAACCCCAGAAAGGGATTGGCCTCGGAAGTGTTGGATGCATATCCGGGAATCTTATCGCCTCCGATATCAAGAGTCCTGAGAATGCATTCACGGCCTTCGGCACGCTGCAGTATTTTACGGTAGATGCGGCACTGTTCCTCTTCCGAAGGAAATTCGTTTCTAATGATAAAGGGAAATTCGCTTCTGTATAGACCGACACCCTCAGCTTTAACATTGACTGCTGTTTTAATATCATGAGTAATGTTTATATTTGCAAAAACCATAATCCGCTCACCGTCAGCAGTAAATGTCTGCTCCGGTATTGCAGAGAAATCTTCAAAAGCTTTTTTACCAAGCCTTGTCGCATAACTTTCCACAATATCCCGGGACGGATTAACATGTAACAGTCCCATGCGGGTATCCATAAAAAGCTCGGAACCGCCCGGAATGGAAAGAACACGGCGGTCTCCGGTAATGAGCATGGGAAAACCCAGAGATCTTGCAAGAATGGAAATATGAGCAGTAATGCCCGTTCCGTAGAGAACAAGCCCCTGTGAACGCTGCAGCCAGATCTTAACCAGTTCAGAGGGAAAAATGTCTTCGGCTATCACTATATTATGAGAATAATCCGCGTGATCAAGCGATTCTCCGTAAAGGTTGGCCAGAAGACGGTGTTCAAGATCACGTAGATCCTGTACCTTTTCCTGTATCCCGGGAAGGTCGGATTTCTCAAAAATATCGGAATACTGCGAGACAATCCTTCGGACAGATTCATCAGCCTTGAAACCGGCTTCAATCAGCTGCCTCATCTGGCCGGTAAAATTATCATCCCGGAGCATCAGAAAGTGTGCGGTGAATATCATTCCCGCAACATCTGCAAGAGATTCATCAATAGAAGACTGAAGCTCTTCAAGCTGGTTCATTGAAAGCTCAAGGGCTCTGTCAAAGGCTGTGAGATTAACATCCGTACAGCAGGTATCATCTTCACTGTCCCTGCAGCTCTGCAGTTCATCACCGGGAACAAGAGACTGATAGCTCACATTACTCTGAGCCCTTCTGACATTAAGAAGAAAGGCTTCTCCCCGGACAGTTCCTGCTGAAGCTCCCGTTCCCCTTATACTCAGATTGTAAAATTCACTTGAAAGATCTTTTTTGGCAGCAGAAAGACTCATCAGCCATTCTGAGTTTTCAATTGAAGCAGCAAGCTGTGACGCAATAGCCTTCAGGGCAGCAGTATCACGACGGCTGAAGTAGTTCGGTTCACGGTGCTGAATTGTAATTACACCAATTCTGTTAAGACCTTTTCGTATGGGCACAGCAAGAAAGGCTTCAAACTGTTCCTCGTATATGTCCTGGAAAAATTTAAAATTCGGATTTTTTGATGCACTGGCTTCTCTGATCGGTCTCAGTTCCTGAAGGGCAGTTCCTGTTATCCCCTCACCCATCTTGAGTCTTACGGCTCCGATCGATGTGGGAGACAGGCCTACTGTTGCACGTAATACGAGTTCTTCAGATTTTTTATCATATAAATAAATGGAGCATACGTCAGCACTCATATGCTCCGCAACCATCTCTACAATATCCTGCAGAAGGTTTGAAAGACTGCTTTTTTTATCAAAAACCGAGGCAAGCTCAGCTGTACTTACAATAAGATCAATATTATCTCTTCTTCCATTCATACGGAAGATATAATATCAGATTATTCGCGAATCAGCCACAAAACTTCCCATGGTTCGAGTAAAATATTTTCACCGTTAAACCTGCTGCTTCCCTGCAGAATTGCTGTATCAGTAATTATATCACGCATAGCAGTGTGCCCAATCTTCTGCTCCTGCTGCTTTGATGAGAGGTTTACAAGACAGAGAACCTTATCACCTGTTTCATCAGATTCCCGCTCAAAAGCAAGTACAGATTCGGAGGAATTTACAATATTGAAGGCTGATGAGGGATGAAAGGCCATATTCTGACGTCTGGCAGCAAGCATCTTCCGGTATCCGCTGAATACAAGGGCCCTGAAAGATGCAGGGTCGGAAAGCTCTGCAGTAACTTCATCAAAATCAAGCTTCTGTCTGTTTATGGTCCGGTTCATTCCGGTTACAGACACGCCTTCTTTCCAGTTGCCTGATCCTATCAGACTATGTACATAGATTCCGGGCACGCCTGGAAATCCGAGAAGGATTGACTGAGAGGCAAGAAATTTCCTGGAACGGGAAACTGCGGGCAGCTCTTTTTCCGCAACCGCGTCACAGTAATTAACATTCATTTCATAGGGAATATCCCCGGTTGCTGTCGCCTTGTAGGAAATAAGTCCGCCACGGTCTTTAACACTGGCTATAAGCCCTTCAAGTTCATCCTCAGTCAGTATGCCCCTGGCCGGAAGAAGTCCGACGCCGTCATGAGAGGCCAGAAAATTAAAATATGTGGTTCTGCCGTCAGGCTGCGGAAGCTCCCTGGCCCAGGTCTTCAAATGTCCCGCGTCCTCCCTCAGAAATGCATCCAGAACAATCGGCGGGAGGGCGAACTGGTAGATCATCTGGGCTTCGTCGGTGCCGTTTCCGAAATATGAGATGTTTTCCCTGTGGGGAACGTTAGTTTCAGTAATTATTACAACCCATGGTACAAACTCATCGACAACAGCCCTGAAAAGCTGTACAGCCGCATGCGTTTTTGGATGGTGCAGACATGAGTGGCCAAGCTCCTTCCACAGGTAGGCAATTGCATCAAGTCTTATAACCTGAATACCCTTCTGAACATGAAACAGAAAAACATCGATCATTTCCAGCATAATATCAGGATTACCGAAATTCAGATCGACCTGATCGGCACTGAAAGTCGTCCAGACATGCTTTTTACCCTCTGCGGTATCGAAGGCTGTCAGCAGGGGAAGCGCCCTAGGGCGGAAAACCATCGACACATCAGTATCTTCCGGAACATCAATAAAATACCCTTTGTATTTGCCCTCACAGGCCAGATATGACTTAAACCACTCCGAGCTTGCCGAGCAGTGGTTTAGAACCAGATCACTCATAAGCTTAAAGTTTTTGCCGATCCCCTCAACGTCATTCCAGTCTCCCCAGTCCGGATTAACTTCCATATAATCAACTATTGAAAATCCGTCATCAGAGGTATAGGGGAAAAAGGGAAGAATATGAACACCGGAAAGAAAGTCGGAAGTTTCCTGCTTAAAAAACTCACCCAGCGTCTTCATATGCGACTGGCCCTTTTTCTGAAACTGATCTCCGTAGGTAATTACAAAAGCATCCTTCTCATCAAGCGGAAGCAGTCCTGCACCGCAGTTGGAAGGTTTTTCGATGTTTGTCATTCGACGGGACACAAGAGATTCCAGGCGGGTTTCTGTTTCTTTCCCGACATCTTCACCATAGATAAATGTTAAAAGTTCTCTTATCTTTGTATTCATATTTAAAGTTTAACGGATACAGGTAGAAAATCAACTCATTATTGAGGCCTGAATATAAACAGCTTGTAATTTAACCTGATATTAATTTAGAATCGGAAGCGGAGGAGCTTCTGAACGGCTTTACTGTTTTTCATTACCATCTTCTTCCCGGCGGCGTAACAAGCGTAATTATGCTCGGAATTAACTCCCTGTTAAAATACTATCCCGAAACGGTGAAGATCACCATCGCAGCCGGATGTGAAGAAAATACCGAAAAGGTGAAAAACAGCCTGCACAGCCCTGATGATGTTGATATCAAGATAATACCCGAAATCTATTATCGTGATTCCAGCCTCAGCTTCGGCGAAGAAGAGGTAAAAGCTCTTTCGGATAAACTGCTTAACAACTTCAGCGGCACAGTCTGGTGGATTCATAATTTTCAGCTTGGGAAGAACCCGCTTTTTACCGCAGCAGTACTGCATATAATAAGAAATTATCCTCAGCAGAAGTTCATACTGCACATTCACGACTTTCCCGAATGCGCCCGGTACGACAACCTTGAAGCGATAAGTATTCCGCTGATTGGAGATCCATACCCCGCACGGCCCAACATAGTTTACTGCCTTATTAACAGCCGGGACAGGGACATGCTGATTGCTGCCGGGATTCCTGAAAAACAGGTACTGCTGCTCAATAACCCTGTGGAAAGCACAGAACCTGTGCAGAAACCTTCTGAACAGCAGCGTCTGAAACTGCGAAAAGACCTGTTTGCCTGCTTTAAACAGGATTTTCCGCGGCTTTCTGAAGATGGAAAGATTCTATTCTATCCGGTGAGATCGATCCGGCGCAAAAATATCCTTGAAGCTGGACTTATTGCATCGGCATCAGAAGCTGCGGTCAATCTGATTGTCAGTCTTCCCGGAGTCTCATCCCAGGAAAAACAATATTCTGATCTGTGTGCTGAAAGTTTCTCAAATGGACTTATTCCCGGAATTTTCGGTACTGGACTTGCAAAGGATGACAGCATTCCCTCATACGAACAGATGCCCGGAATTTCGGACCTGATAGTTTCAACATCAGTCCAGGAAGGATTCGGTTACCTGTTTATCAATTCGGTACAGTGGCAGATTCCGCTGTTTGCAAGAAGTCTTGAGACCATGGGCGGACTTGAACCGCTGTTAAGAAACCATGAAAACTGTTTTTATGACAGGTTCGATGTTCCGGTGGACAGCCGGACTGTTTCAGTACTTAAAGACTTGTATCTGAAAAAGCTTGAAAGTATTTCAGTCTATCTCACTGATTCAAGAATTGCCGAACTGAAAGAAATTATTGAATCTGAATTCACTGCAGATATAGCGGATTATGCATACCTTCCGGTTGTGGAACAGTTGAACTGCCTTAAAAAGGCTGCCGGCTCCGCTGATTACCGAAAGGCTCTTAATGAACTGAACAAAAAAACATTCAGCGAGCTCTACAGACTTCTGGATACTGCAGATGCCGGAGTTATTCCGGACACAAACGGATTCAGTCCGGAGAACCATGCATTGACTATTAAAAAGGCAGCAGATATTCTGAATTCAGAATTTGAAACATCCCGAACCGGCGACCCGGCACATGTACAGAAAAATCTTATAGACGGATTTGCCGGCCTGGACTACATGAGGCTCTTATATGACTATTAAAAAAACTCTGGTTTTATTTTTTTCCCTTTTAATTTCTGCTCAGGCATTTGCCGCATCTCAGGACAATCTTAAGGTAAGCCTTGTTTTTAACGGTCCGGCCGATGAGCTGTATTCCTGGTGGGGACATGTAGCAATAGTTATCGAGGATATATCAAACGGACATGCCCGATACTACGACTACGGCAATTTCAGTTTCGATCAGGATTCTTTCGTTAGAAATTTTGTTATGGGCCGTCTGTATTTTCTGAAGGCTGCAAGCAGTCCGGGCGGCCAGTACAGATACGGCATGATGCTTAACCGCGATATTACCCGTTATGAACTTAACCTGAGCAGGGAACAGGCTTCAGCCCTCAGGGATTTTCTTGAGGAGGAAATCAAGCCCGACAACCGGGTTTATCTGTATGATCACTTCTATGATAACTGCTCAACCAGAATCCGGGATGCCATTGATATGGTTCTTGACGGAGAACTCCACGCTGCCTCGCTTGATAAATCAGAGTATACAATAAGAGAAGACTTCAGACGCTTTACCACCGGAAGCCCCTATATGGACTGGCTGTTGAATTTCGCTATAAACGGGTCAATAGATCGGGAGATTCTGGTATGGGATGAAATGTATCTTCCGGCAGAACTTGAGAAAAACATAAAGACACTGGTGATAACAGATTCAAAGGGAGAATCAGTTCCCCTGGTAGCCAGCCGGGAAGTGCTTAATGAGGCACAGGGCAGGGTTGAGATCCCCGAACACGCAGGGGCTGCATGGCCGCTGGGCCTGCTTTCCGGAATTATGGGAGCTGTAATTTCTGCAGCCCTGCTTCTTGCCGGACGAAGAAATAATCTGTTCAACAGATTATTCGGGGTCTTCAGCGCCATGCTCTCGCTTGCCCTGGCACTTACAGGCTCACTGCTTCTGTTTATGGCCCTGTTTACAGACCACGCTTTTTCATACTGGAATCAGAACCTGATATTCATCAATCCCTTTTTATTCGTTACCCTGATTCAATCAATACGGGTGGCGGCAGGAAAAAAATCAGCGTATATAAGTCTGCGAAGATGCTGGAGCTTCACTGCAGCATGTACAATTATTGCGCTGCTTCTGAAAATCATTCCTGCAATTTATCAGGACAACATAACCAGCATCATATTCATGATTCTTCCTGCAGTAACAATTTCTGCACTAATGTCAAGAAAAAAATCCTTTGTCTGATATTTAGCTCAGATGTGCCTCGATCCTTGTATCTTTTACCTCAAACCACTATAATAATTGAACAACAATAAATTTAATTTTTGGAAGGGATACAAATGGCTGATAAGAAAATGGTTACCATTGACGGTAATAGTGCAGCTGCGCATGTGGCCTATGCTTTCAGCGAAGTTGCCGCTATTTACCCGATTACACCATCGTCTCCTATGGGAGAATACGCTGATTCCTGGGCATCCACAGGAAGAGAAAACGTTTACGGAAAAATTGTAGACGTCATGGAAATGCAGTCCGAAGCCGGTGCGGCAGGTGCTGTTCACGGAGCACTTAGCGGTGGCGCTCTCACCACTACTTTTACTGCTTCTCAGGGGCTGCTTTTAATGATTCCGAATATGCATAAGATTGCCGGAGAAATGCTTCCGACAGTTTTCCATGTTTCTGCAAGATCACTTGCAGCACAATCACTCTCAATCTTCGGAGATCACTCCGACGTAATGTCAACAAGAAACACCGGTTTCGCAATGACTGCTGCATCAAACATTCAGGAAACAATGGATATGGCTCTTGTTGCTCATCTTGCAACACTTAAATCAGAGATACCATTCCTTGCATTTTTCGACGGATTCAGAACCTCACACGAGATCATGAAGGTTGAAGAGATATCATACGATGATATCAAATCACTGATTGAACCCAAATACATCGAAAAGTTCCGCTCAAGAGCAATGAAACCTGAAGCTCCTATTGTAAAGGTTGCTGCTCAGAACCCTGATGTTTACTTCCAGGGCCGTGAAACTTCAAACAACTACTACGATGCTGTTCCTGCAATGGTACAGGAATATATGGACAAGGTTGCCAAAATTACCGGCCGCCAGTATCACCTTTTTGATTATGTTGGAGCTCCTGATGCTGAAAAAATCATCATAGCTATGGGAAGCGCCTGCGATACTATTGAATTAACTGTTAATTCCCTTGTTGCAAAGGGTGAAAAAGTCGGAGCCATCAAGGTAAGACTTTACAGACCATTCTCTGCAGAAGCATTTGTTGATGCTATTCCTGCAAGCGTTAAGAAGATTGCTGTTCTTGACAGAACAAAAGAGCCCGGCTCACTGGGTGAACCGCTCTTCCTTGATGTTGCTGCTGTTCTTGCAGGAAAAGACATCAAGGTAGTCGGCGGACGCTACGGTCTTTCTTCAAAGGAATTTACACCCTCACATGTTAAAGCAGTTCTTGATCACCTTGACGGAGCAGCTTTCAACGGATTCACAGTTGGAATCAAAGATGATGTTAGCAACAAATCAATCGATGTTAAAGAAGAAATTGATGCAATTCCTTCAGACGTTGTTTCCTGTATGTTCTGGGGTCTGGGTTCAGACGGTACTGTAGGTGCCAACAAAAACTCAATCAAAATCATCGGTGACAACACTGATATGAACGCACAGGGATACTTTGACTATGACTCAAAGAAGTCAGGCGGTATCACAGTTTCTCACCTTAGATTCGGCAAGAGTCAGGTTAACTTTCCATGGCTCATTACAAAGGCAGACTTCGTCGCATGTTCAAACCCTGCTTATATCGGACGATATGATATGCTCGGGCCTCTTAAGGAAGGCGGTGTTTTCCTTCTGAATGCGCTGGTTCCTGCTGATGAGGTATTCTATACCCTCACCGAAGAAGAACAGCAGATAATGATCGATAAAAAGATCAACTTCTACTGCATGAACGCATATGACGTTGCTGAAGAAGTAGGTCTTGGAAACAGAACAAATACTGTTATGCAGGCTGCGTTCTTCAAGATTTCAGGTATCCTTCCTGAAAAAGAAGCAATCGACCTGATGAAAGCTGCTGCAAAGAAAACCTTCGCAAAGAAGGGTGACGACATCGTTAAGATGAACTGGAACGCTATTGATCAGTCTGCTGCAGCTCTTAAGAAAGTTGAAGTTCCTGCATCGTTACCCGGAAAGTGCTATACAGCTCCCAAGCTGATTAAAGACGATGCGGATGATTTTGCAAAGAACATTGTTGAAAAAATAATGCACCTCAAGGGCAATGACATCCCTGTTTCACAGATGTCATACGACGGCACACTGCCTACCGGAACAACAAAGCTTGAAAAACGCGGTGTTGCACCACGTGTTCCGAACTGGCTCGGTGAAAACTGTATTCAGTGTAACCAGTGTGTTCAGTCATGTCCCCATGCTGCAATCAGAACAAAGATGATCGAAACTGATAAGATGACAGGTGCTCCTGATACTTTTGATGCTGTTAAATACAAGGCATCCAAAGACAAGGAATACATGTACAAGATTCAGATGTTCATTGAAGACTGTCAGGGATGCGGTGTATGTATTGAAACATGTCCTGCAAAGACAAAGGCTCTTGAATGGAGTACCCTCGAAGTTGAAAGAGCTGCAGGTGAAACTGCAAACGAAGCCTTCTTTGAGACACTCCCCTACGGTGCCCTTGACGGATCATCAGAAGAGAATGTTAAGGGAATGCAGTTCAGACAGCCTCTGTTCGAGTTCTCCGGTGCATGTGCCGGCTGTGGTGAGACTCCCTACGTTAAACTTGTAACTCAGGTCTGCGGAGACAGAATGGTTGTTGCCAACGCAACAGGATGTTCTTCAATCTACGGCGGAACATTCCCGACTATTCCTTATACAAAGAAACCCAACGGACGAGGTCCTGCATGGGGTAATTCACTTTTCGAAGACAATGCTGAATACGGTTTCGGTATGAGACTCGCTGTAGACTCAAACAGAGACCTTCTTAAACTTAAAGCAGAGAAAGCTCTCCAGCTTGGACTCAGCGGAGCTTCAGCAGACGCTCTTAAAAAACAGCTTGAAATGTGGACATCTGTAGAACAGACTGCCATTGACGGCCAGGAAGCTCTTGGTGCACTTCTTGAAGCTGAGGCTTCAAAGGCTTCAGGTGAGATGAAGGAAACTCTCGACAAGATGGTTGAACTTAAAGACTACTTTGTTGACAAGAGTGTATGGATTCTCGGCGGTGACGGATGGGCATATGACATCGGATACGGCGGTGTTGACCACGTAGTAGCCATGGGCAAGAATGTCAACATCCTTGTTATGGATACCGAGGTTTACTCAAACACCGGAGGACAGGCTTCGAAGGCCACTCCGATTGCTGCAGTTGCAAAATTTGCTAATGCGGGTATGCAGCTCACAAAGAAAAACATGGGCTTCATGTGTATGAGCTACGGTTACGTATATGTTGCATCCATCTCAATGGGAGCAAACAGGGCTCAGGCTCAGAAAGCCATCATGGAAGCAGAAGCATACGACGGACCTTCAATCATCTTCGCATATGCACCATGTATCAACCACGGTATCGATATGTCAAAGTCACAGGCTGAAGCAAAACGTGCCGTTGAAGCAGGCTACTGGCCTCTTTACAGATACAATCCGACACTGGAAGAGGGTAAGAGATTCATCTGGGAAACTAAAGATCCTACTGCTTCATTCCAGGACTTCATCAGAAGTGAAAGAAGATACACAGCCCTTCAGGCAACCAACCCTGACCACGCAGAGGAACTCTTTGCACTGGCAGAAGAGGACGCTAAGAAGAGAATGGCCTTCTACAAGAAGCTTGGTGATATAATGTAATCAATTCTGCAAAGCAGAATGTCCATAATGATATCCAGTAATCATTTCAGCCGCAGGCCTTCGGGTCTGCGGCTTTTTTTGTTTTTATTCATTTTCTTTATGTTTATTTTGTAATTTTTCGTTATTGACAGTATTCCTTACTTTACCTATCATTCTGCAGAAACAAAATCTTTTGACCTTTCATATTCAGAAGGAATACTCACATGCTGTTACAACTGCTTAACATATTCGGTAAAATACTGCTGCTGCTCGCATTCGGATTCGTTCTCTCAAAAAGAGGAATCATGACTATTAAAATGCGGGACAGTCTCTCGGAACTGCTTGTGAAGATTATTCTACCGGTAAACATTATAAGCGCTGCCGGACAAATTTTTTCAAAAGAAAACGCCATAGGCATGCTGTCAGTTTTACTGATAAGCTCAGTCTATTTCTTATTGTTTTTAGTAATCCTGAGCATTTTCACAAAAAAACTGAATGTAAATAAAAGGTTTAGAAGTGTTTTTATAAATGTAATGGTATTCGCCAATGTCGGATTCATAGGATTCCCGCTTCTTGGAGAGATGTTCGGAAAAACAGGAACTCTCTATACGGTTGCCTATAATATGAGTTTTCAACTGTTTTTCTTTTCCTACGGACTGATGCTTTTGACAGGAAAGGAAAAGATAAGTATAAGAAATCTGTTCAGCAATAAAACACTGTATGTATCAATAATATCTATAATAATTTACTTATCAGGATTCAGATTTCCCGATTTCATACAGTATACACTGAGTTCCATCGGCGGCATGATGGTTCCTCTATCCATGATGCTCATCGGCTGGGAAATAGCAAACTCCAATTTTAAGGAAATCCTCTGTGATCGCTATGCCTATATGGTTTCTACAATGAGGCTTATCTTTATTCCCCTTATCGTTGCAGTATTTATGAAACTTATGAAAATTGATCCGGTTACAGCCTCTTCGACAGTAATACTCTCAGCTCTGCCCTCCGGTTCTCTTACAGTTATAATGTCACAGGCGGAGCATAACGACTCAGCCTTTGCAGCCAGAGCAGTCGCCCAGAGCACCATACTGATGCTTCCAACACTGCCGCTTATTTTCCTCTTTGTCCAGTATTTTTTTTCAGAATAAAAATGGAATCAGCTGGAGAATTTACTTAAGCAGAAAAAGCAGTAACGATCAGAAGAATGAGTAACCGGCAGAAATGCCGAGGTAATACAGTCTATCCCATACGCCGGCAGAAATTTTTGCGTGTAACCCCTTATAAAAAAGCAGAACTCCACCTTCAAACATACAGGCTGTAGATAATTCGGCTGATAATCCGATAGCTAAACCATCATTTTTATTTCCATACGCAGAATATGCACCTATACACCAGTTAAATTCATCACCAAGATCAAAAGAACTTAATACTCCTAATCCCCATTTATAATACGGCTGGAAGGATGCAATTACTCCAACCCTTATATCATTTTTGATTCCTGTATATTCAAGTCCAAGGTATTCTCCTTCACTCTCAAAAAAACTATCCCCATCAAGATCCTGATATACAGGTTCATACCAGAACATCGGAGTATATCCAATCTCCGGGCTTAGGGTAAAACGCATCCCGAGCTCTTTCTGCTTGTACTCTTTTATATATGAGCTCTTGATATAACCGTCGCCGGCAATGTAGTAGTCGGTGTAGCCCTTTTCCTCAAGCCAGGTGTAGAACCTGTCTGGGTCATAGCCGTCAAGAAGGCTGTTGTAGTAATCATTCTGAACTTCACGCTCGCTTGCTGTGTACATCGAGTCCCGATCATTGACCAGCTCAAATACATACTTTCGGCTGTCATCAATCATCGCCCGCAGATCATTATATTTTTTCGACTGAGACTTTAAGGTTTTGCCGGTTTCAACTTCCAGCATCTTTACATTCAGCATGTAGTAATCGGCAATCTTTCCTACGCTTCCGACAATAATCTGATTTGCCTGCAGAAGACGGCCAATTTCAAGCTGACAGGACTGGTCGACACAACCCGTCATCGAAAACTGAAGTTCCGAGAGGATTCTATCCCTTTCTTCAATCTCAATCACATCAAATTTCTTTGTCTCAACAATGTAGCCTGAAAAGTAGTCGGTAAGGGCGCCAAGCTCGCTCTCAGATATCTCCGTACCGGTAAAATCCAGAATTGATACAAGCTCTTTATCCTGTGAATAAATAACTGCAGCGGTAAAAAACATTATAAGAATTACAAGTCTGCGCATACGGTGCTCCTGTTTTTGTAATATCAGAAATTATAGCATAATCCCATAACAAATCCATAGATATCCTTACTGTTCAGCTGCTTATAATGACCTCATCTCCAGACCAGCGGAACTTTGCATTAAGTCCTGCTTTTTCAGTAATCTTCTTCATATAATCAAAAACCATTTCACCCCATTCATCCTTCTTTACAACCATCGGAACAAAACCGTAACACTCGCTCCGTATCAAAAAACTTGTTTTTCTTCCTTTACAGCCTTAAAATCAGGCATCAGGTGAAACAGAGATTTTACATCCCGACAAATAATTTTTGAGATTTTACTCAAATCAACAGCAATTTTGCTGATAATTCACATTTCCGGACAGCTATTTCTGAAAACAACCTTAGTATCAATAATTTTAGTTCTGGGTCCGGACATGGAATCAACCAGAAGTTCGGCCATCATCTTTAAAGCTTCTGAATTTATTTGTTCATAATCATGATCAATAGTGGTAATAGTAGGGGAACTGATTTCTGCAATCATGGCAGATCCATAGGCAATTACTTCCATATCAACCGGAATATCAAATCCTGAATCTTTTAAGGCATTAATCAGATTGTAGGCTATCAGATCATTCTGAACAAAAATCCCTTTTGGACGACTGCCAAGCTCAAGAATTTTATCCGAACACCATTTACCTACATCGGGATTCAGAATGTTTTTCAGATTTAGATTAAGATTTTCCGGAATCTCTATCTCAATTACCGAAATTCCTTTTTCCTCACAGGCTGCTGAAAAACTGTTTTTCCTGCTGGCTATATTGGTATGTATATTGGAACGCTTCTCTGTAATCATGACAACACTGTTCATACCTTTTTCGCAAAAGACTTCTGCTGCAAGTTTGCCTGCTTTCAAATTATCTACCTTAATTACCGAATGTTTATCAGAATTACCATAAAGCAGAATAAGGGGCGTTGAAATGTTGAGGTTATTCAGAAAAGCTAAATCCTCGGCAGAAATAGGGGGAACTATGATGCCATTATAACCTGTATTAAAAAAAACACTGGAGTATTTACTCAGTGCTCCCTCTTCAAAAGGAATTACTGAAAACCGCATTTCAGGGAGTTCGCCCTTACTAATCAGTGCCTGCGCCTTATCTATAAAATTATTCAGGAATGAAAAATGCTGATATGGAGACCAGAGTACAGCTACTTCAGGCGATGAGATTAGAGCCGTTTTACTGGTCAGCTTCCTTGCAGCCACATTTGGTATATAGCCCAGAGTACTTGCAGCCTTCCTGATATTATCAATGGTTTTTTTTGCGATTCGCATTTTTTCACCTTTGCCGTTAAGAACAAAGGAGACAGTAGACGGAGAAACACCTGCTGCTTTTGCCACATCATAAATACTTGCCATAACGGCCTTCAGTATACCAGATATTCCATAATTACTGTCAACCACGATTTTCACATAGAAATTTATGATGAATGCGATAAAATATAAGTGTTGAGTTTTGTCTTCAAAGATAATAAAATGGATAGTATGGAGAAGCACTATAAAAGCACCGTCAAAACCGTTTTTCTTCTGCTGATATTTCTCTTATCTGCAGGGTTTAATGTATACGGCCAGATTGATAAACCTGTTTTAACTGTACTCGACTTCAGAGTCAGCCAGGTTTCCGAGCAGGAAGCTCTTATTCTAACCGATTTTCTGTCCGGACATCTCGTCGCTACTGCAAAGTACAGGGTCATAGACAGAACCCAGCGGGAGACAATCCTGAGTGAACTGCAGTTTTCATACGGAGGATGTACAGATGAAAGCTGTCAGCTTGAAGTAGGTAGACTGCTTGCTGCCCAGTATATTGTAATAGGAAGCCTCGGCCGAATCGGATCGAGAATGATTCTGAACATGAGCCTGGTAGAGGTTGAAACCGGAGAAACAAAGAACAGTGTATCAGGTAAATATGCCGATCTTGATGAGCTTGTAGACGACAGCGAAATAATCGTTGCCCGGCTTACAGGTGCCGAGGTTCCTGCAGTTGCATCAACACCCGCACCGCCCGAAGAGCCGGAACCTGCAGAAGAACCAAGTGCAATGATAGGCGGAAGCTCAGGCTCTGATGATACAGGGATGGTTGATGTAAGCAAAGACAGCACATCTGCCAGAACAACATCTTCATCAAAACCCAAATCCGATGCTCGATTCAGATTCGATATCGGTGCCCAGTTAGGCGGAGCATTTGATGCTTACGATACTCTGGCCTGGGGCTTATATGCCGGGGGGTTGATTCCATTCGGCGAAGCATTCGGAATGGGTGTATATATTGATACAATGGCACCGATTGACTATACAGAAGACACCGACATCCTTGTCGGCACAAACTTTTACTTCGGAAACCCTGAAAGCATTGCCCTGGGTCTTGGCGCCGAGGTCAGCCCGCAGCTGGGAAGTGCTTTTTCCACACCATTTATCGGTGTAACCGGAACTCTTTACATTGCCGGACTGAGCCTGCGTGTTTTCTACACGGAAACAGCCTTTGACGGAGTTGTAATTCTGCTTGGCGCAGGATTGTATTTCTGATAACCATTAAAATTTTAATATAGAAAAAGGCTGCATTTGTGCAGCCTTTTTTATTGAAAAGCTATAGATAATACAAGTCACATTATCTGATTATACCTTTATAAACTGCTCTCCATTGAATTCCTTTACAGCTTCAATCATTGCTGCAAGGTTCCTGATCGGTGTCATTGCCTGAACATTATGGATTGTATTGAATACAAAGCCTCCGTCTCTGGAAAAGACCTCGCAGGTTTTAAGAACTTCAGCACGGACTTCTTCAGGTGTACCGAATGGAAGAGTTTTCTGAGTATCCACGCCCCCTCCCCAGAAGACTACATCCCTGCCGTATTCATTCTTCAGCATATTCATATCCATATCCGAAGCTGTCCACTGGACCGGGTTGATGATATCAAAGCCTGTTTCAATAATTTCACGCAGGAGCGGCCTTATTGAACCGCAGGAATGCTTGAATACCTTCCAGTTGGTATTCTCATGTATCCATTTATTGATTCGGACATAATAAGGGGCGTAAAGTGAAGTGAAAGTTTCTACCGAGCAGAATGGACCGTTCTGTGTACCGAAATCATTTCCGCAGATATAGGCCGTCTGTATTACATCGCCGAGAACTGAATGGATTTTCTTAAGATTATCTATGGCAATATCAGTCTGCCTGGTAAATATTTCATGGAGAAAATCCTGCCTCATTGCAGTTGACATATACCATTCAGTTACATCCCTTATACCCTTGGGATCTTTAAGTCCGGGCCCGGGAACACAGGCTATATCACCTATCGCAGTCCCGCCAAGGTTTCCGACAACGTAATAATCAGAATCATTAAGGCCTGATGCAGCATCAGCGTAGTAATCCAGATCCTTGTCTGAAACCGGGCCGAATTCCTCGAGATTATCTTCAACCTTAAGTTCGCCTTCAACAATCGGCTTCTGCCGGATTGTTGAATCAAAGAAAAATCCGCCCTCAGGCATAACCGCAGCCGGAGGATAACCGGTATCACCGCCGGCATATATTGAAAGGGCACCGGCCTTTTCAGTTACAACAAAACCCTCAGGAACCATAAGATTCTGGCCCCATGGAGCAGTCCACGGACGGTAATTTTCATTTTCAAAACCATACATGGTCCATGGACTCCAGAGAGGTTTTGTATCTATACCTAAAGCCTCGCGAAGGTCATCATCTATTTCTCCAAGCATCTGATATGGTTCAAATACTTTTACCGGTTTATCATCGAGGCCGTAAAATTTTCTCAATTCTTCAACCATAGTCACATGGATTCCTGTAGTCGGGAATCCGCCGAAATCAACAGGGACAGGGCCTGACTGATGATTTACTGCTGTCTGTATTTTCTGCTTTGAGTTCACTTTATCTCCTCTCTCTTTTAGAATAAATTGTCAGAACTATAAGAATCACAGCCCCGTATACTATCTGTCTGCCTCCCTCTCCGGATTTCAGGCTGACCATGATGCTGTTCAGAGTTGTTAATACAATTGTTCCTGCAACTGCGCCCAGGTAGCTTCCTGTACCGCCGGAGAGGGCAACCCCGCCGATTACAGCAGCGGCTATAGTCGGCATAACATATGCGGATCCCAGATCCAGGTAGGAAGTTCCTGTATAGCCTAGAAGACATATTCCGGCAACAGCAGAAATCATCCCGCTGAAACCATAAACGAAAAATCTTGTTCTTTTTGTCCTGATACCGGACAGTTCAGCGGTGGTCCGGTTGGCACCCATACCGTATACTATTTTACCCGTTTTAGTCGATTCAAGCAGCAGTACACCGGCAATAATAATTACAATCCATATAAAAAGGATATTCGGTACTGCCCCGCTGCGCCCCGAACCTGCTGCAACAAGCAGTGAAGAAGCCCTGCCCTTCGGCTGCCCTCCGGTATACACAAGGGCTATCCCCTGTACTACACTGGACATCGCAAGAGTCATAACCAGGGGCGGTATTTTCAGGAAGGAAATACCGGCGCCGTTAACAAGACCTATCGCGAAGCCTGCAGCAAGAACTGCAATCAATGCCGGCAGCAGCCTGCCGTTGCTTCCTGCCATTATCTGTGAAGCCATAACAGTACTTAGTGAAATTATACTGCCCACAGAAAGGTCGATTCCCTCCCCTCCTGAAATTATAATTAGGGTCTGAGCCAGAACTACTATCCCCAGAAAGGAAGACAGGCCCAGGACATTCATAAGATGATCCGGATGGAGGAAGCCGCGGTTAATTACTCCTCCTGCAAGAAACAGCAGAACTGCCATTATAAAAGCGGCGGCTACTCTGTTTTCCATAAGCTGCCTGATACGGCCGGAACCTGTTGAAAGAATTTGTGTATTTGACATATCAGATTCCCTCCTTCAGCGGACTGATTTTCAGATTTGGTATTATTGCAACACCAAGTGCCAGAATTATAATTATCCCCCGGATAAGATCCTGATACAGTGAGGGAATGTTCGCAAAAAAGACTACGTTGGTTAGAAACCCGAAAACAAGCGCCCCCGCGGCAGCTCCGGTTAGAGTTCCCTTTCCACCGCTGAACGCAACTCCGCCTACAATGACAGCAGCAACCGACTGCAGGGTAAAGGGCTGGCCGATTGATGCATCCCCGGAAGCAGCCTGGCAGGTTACCGCAACTGCAGCAAGCGATGTAAAAAATCCGCTCAGCATATATGCCTTGAATTTCACAGACAATACTTTAATTCCGCTTGCATCTGCCGCTTTTTCATTTCCGCCTACTGCAAAAATATAGCGGTAGAGAGGCCGTCTGCTTACGGCAAACCATACAAGAAAAGCAATTGCAACAAGAATAAGCGGCGCCGGAACGAACAGCAGCATTTTCTTGTAAAGACGGTAAAACGATGCAGGAATATACCCGCCGGGCTGCGGCATAATAATCAGCGCTATGCCGAACCAGATAGAAGATGTGGCAAAGGTGGATACCATTGCCGGCAGCTTCAGGATTCCTATTGTTACACCGTTTACAATTCCAACGAGTAGTCCTATAAGTACCGCAGCAATAAGGGCCGTAATTATTGAACCGGCGGAATCCCTCATCATTACAGACATAACAACATTAATCAGAGTAACAGCCGCACCTATGGAAAGATCTATCGTTCCAAGCAGGATTGCCACGCCCTGTGCCATGGCGACAAGGACCAGAGGTGTGAATGTTGCCGAGTTTATTCTGAAAGCAATCGGACTGAAAAATCTGGGCTGAAGGATTGCATTGATTATTACCAGAATGAACAGAACCGCAAAAACCGGAAAAGTTGTACTGGTTTTGAATTTTGTGAAAAGTTTACCCATTTACGGCCTCCTCTTTCGCAGTACAGCCCATATTGAGTGCATGCGATACAAGAATTTCATCTGTCAGACAGTCGTTTTCAAGATCCTGAACTATACAGCCTTCAAACATTACACAGATTCGATCGCAGAGTGAAATCAGTTCCGTATTGTCGCTTGCAAAAAGAATCACAGAAGTGCCATCCTCTGCCAGTTCTCTTACAACATTATATAGTTCCTCTTTTGCATGCACATCGACACCCTTTGCAGGGTCGCTTAACAGCAGAACAGAGGGTTTAAGTGACAGCCATTTACCCACAACAACCTTCTGCTGGTTTCCACCGCTGAGTTCCGAGACCTTCTGCTTTTCATCCCTGGCTGCGACTGAAAGTTTCTTCATTACAGAAACAGCTTCATCGCGGATTTTCCTTTTATTCAGGAGGCCTCTATGGTCCCGGCCGCTGAACTGCGGAAAAACAATATTGCTCATAATGTCATGCTGGGTGAAAAGGCCTTCCTCATTACGATCACCGGGAACCAGTACTATACCCTGTGCTATAGCCTGTTTGGGGTGTCTGATATGAAGCGGCATTCCATTGATACTGAAACGATCATATGAGGAGGAGAGGTATCCGGATAATGCAAGGAGCAGTTCTTCCTGCCCCTGTCCCTGAAGACCGGAGATACCGACTATCTCACCCTTCCTGACGCTCAGGTTTATATCCTTCAGTAAACCTCTTACTGAAAGATTTCTGATATTGAGGATCTCATCCTTGATTCGCTGCTCAGCCGGCATAATCTCTCTTTCTTCACAGCCTGCCGATTCACCGGTAATCAGGGAAACTATCTTCAGCTCATCCATCCCATCTTCTTCGAAATCTATGTCTCCTACACTTACACCGTTTCTGAAAACAGTGATTGAGTCACATATTTGAAAAACCTCCCACATCCGGTGTGAGATAAAGATCATGGCCATATCCTTTTTGAGCCTTCTTAAAACTTCAAAAAGCTTACGAACCTCCTCCTGTTCAAGAGCGGCAGTGGGCTCATCGAGAATCAGGATTTCAGGTTTTTTATAAAATGCCTTTGATATTTCCACAATCTGTTTTTCTGCCGGTGACAGACTTCCCGCCTTCGCATCAAGATCTATCGTATCTGAAAATTCCTTAAGAACTGAGGCAGCACGCTGTCTTGAATCCTTCTCATCTGCAAACCCTGCCGGCTTAAGAGACTCGGCACCAAGACAGATATTCTGCCAGACAGTCAGCTCCGGAATCAGACTCAGGTGCTGATGGACCATCGAAATCTTCATCGCGGCTGCGTCGGCCGGAGAATTTATGCCTGCAGGTTCACCCTTAAAAAGTAGCTCTCCGCCGCTTGGCTGATAAATGCCCGTAATAATTCTTGAAACTGTAGTCTTTCCGGAACCGTTAGCACCGAGAAGACCGCAAATACGGCCCTTGTATATCCGGAGATTTGCATCGGATAAGGCTGTTACACCGCCGAAATATTTACTTATACCACGGGCTTCAAACAGAATAGAATCCTGTGAAATCATATAAATTGTCTCCTAATTCAGTTAAGACACGGGGGAGGAAACCTCCCCCTGAAATGTTACTTGAAAAGTGCGTCCAGTTCTTCTTCCGTAAGCCACTCATCAATAAAGTAAGCATCGGGTTCAAACTGGTATTCATCAAAATATGTATTCAGATTGTCGTTCTTTACATGGTCTTTTACATTGTAGTAAAGATAGTTTTCATCCTCGATAAGACCGTCTTTAAGTTCCTTACCGAGAAGCATCCTTACACCGACACCAAGTGCTGTGGCACCTATTCCGGGAGGATTGTTCTGACCATATGAAGAGAATCCATCAGCATCCTTCAGCTCTTTCCACTTTTTGACATATCCCATCATGAGCTCACCTGTAACCACAGGAACTTCACGGCCGGCGGCAATAAAAGCATTTACTGTACCGAGAGCCATACCGTCCTGGGTAAGAACTCCGTCAATTTCAGGATATGAAGTAAGAAGGTTTGAAACAACCTGCTGTGCGCTTGCCTGATCCCAGTTTCCGTTAACTTCTGTGAGGACCTTTATGCCGGGATATTTTTTAAGCACATCATGCATTCCCCTGAGTCTGTTTACGTTTGCAGGGTGTCCTGCAATACCGCTTACGATAACAATATTACCTTCACCGCCAAGCTCATCACAGAACCACTGAGCAAGATTAGCACCCCATTTAACCTGATCAATAACGATATTGATTGCGTAAGGACTTGTAACAGGTGCATCAAGTGCTATTACCGGAATTCCCAGATCATTAGCTTCTTCAATTACAGGATTAAGAGCTGTTTCCGAGTTGGGATCTATAAGAAGAAGATCGACACCCATGGCAATCATGTTTCTGATCTGACCAATCTGATTGTTGGTATCAAGACCGGCATTCTGAATGACGATTTCACTAATCCAGCCCTTACCCTTGTAGTATGCGGCAAGGTCTTCAACTGAATCGATCATCTGTGTTCTCCAGCCGTTACCAATGTAACCATTGCTGAAACCTACAACAAAACCTCCATCTGCTTTTTCCTGCTGACCTTCAGCAAGAACCATTCCTCCGGTGACGGCAAGCATCACCAGCGCCGCCAGGATCATGACAGCTGTTCTTTTCATACACTCCTCCAAATATTGAGTAGATTGAATTTTTCAACTGGAACAGCTATAATGAAGGGTCTTAATTCTTCGTTGTTCTGTATGCTGTCTGCTCTACCATGTTCCCGCATGAAGCAGTCGCGTACAGGACGGCGATGTTCCAGTTTAATTTCATTTTAGCACCCTACTTTCTTCAGTACTCCGTCAACAAATTTCTTTGCAGTAGGAATATAGTCTTCCTCAAGATGTTCAATTATGACCGGAATATTCGGATATAACTTTGACAGTCTCTTAAAGTAGAGTTCGTAATTAAGTGAACCTGTTCCGGGAGCCGGAAGTTCTACAGCACCTGCGCCTCTGAATGTATGAGCTTCTGACGCATCAAGGTCGGCATGTTTTTCAACAGTATTCTCGGCCCTTTTACAATCTTTGGCATGTGCAATTTTTATCTTGTCTGCTACGGAATCAAATATCCTGTTAAGTGTCAGATCCATATGATCGATATTTGAGTCATCAAAATAGTTTGTGGGATCCATCAGCAGTCCCATTGCAGGATGATTGATGTCGGTAAAGAGTCTGTTCACTTCATCTATTGAACCGATTACGTTGTTAACATAGTTTTCTACCAGAAAAACAGCACCGTGATCATAGGCTTCCTGAACAAGCTCGGAGATTACCTTCACGCATTCCTCATAGCCTTCTTCTGTTTTGTTTTTAGGATGGTGAACCCAGTCACTCTCGGTATTATATGTTCCTGTTTCTGAAATTACATACGGAGTACCAAGATCCCTTGCATTTCTGATTATTTCTTTAAGGTAATCAACTCTTCTTTTTCTTTCATCAAGGTCAGGATGAATAATATTGGTATATCCTGAAATTGCGCAAACCGGAAGATTTGCATCCCTGAAAGCATCTCTTACTTTATGGCAGTTCTGCTTTGTTATATTTCCCGCGGAAAAGTCAATGTCTTTAAAAGACAGATCCAGCTGAACAGTCTGGAAGCCGTTGTCTTTAAGGCATTTAATTGACTTATCAAGTGTGTACGGAAAATAACCGTTAAAAATTCCTACTGAAAGCATTTAATATCTCCTAATTTATTTTTGACAGTATCTCTTCGAGTTTTACTGTTCTTTCCTCTTTAATTGAAAGGTAGCTTGCATCAACCACGGCCAGTGTCCTGAGATTGTCTGTTCCGCTTATTTCAGGTTCACAGTCATCTTCAATAGCCCTTAAAAGCTGCGCCATTGTTCCCTGGAAGGCATCGGGAAACCAGAACTTGTTCCATCTTGGTTTGAACCATTGATTAGGAAACTGCTTTGTGGTGAAATCAATTGTGCTTGGAGTCGGACTTGGAGCAAACCAGTTTATTGTACCCTGTGCTATTCCGTCTGTACCTTCAACACGCCACCTGATGTAGTAATCCTGTTCTGCGCCCTCGGTTGGTCCGGCCCAGACATCATCAAGGGTAGTTGCCATAAAATCATTGGCATACTTGTATGTAACCTGGGAAATTCCGTCGATGTGCTCGAATGTGGTTCTCGGGTCTTTTCTGGTAACCGCTGTAATTTTTTCGGGATCACCAAAAAGGTACCTGAATGCATCAAGGTGGTGTACACCCATGTTAAGGATTTCAATCCGGTCATATTTCGTAAGAAATTTCTGCCAGTGCGGTATTGCTCTCATGTCAATTGTAGCAAGTACCGGTTCTCCAAGATATCCGCGGTCAAGAACCGTCTTTAGAGCCCTGATTGACTGGTCATACCGCATATTTGAATTAACCGCCAGCTTGATGCCGGCATCCTTGCAAAGCTTTACAATCTGTACAGCCTCATCAAGATTCATTGCGATCGGCTTCTGTGTAAGAATACCCTTTATATGGGAACTTTCTTTTACGGCAGCCTTTATAATTTCAAGCTGCTGATCCGGCGGGTATGCTATATCAAGTACCTCAATTTCCGGATCCTTAACAAGTGCCTGCCAGCTGTCGTAGACTGTCGGAATGCTGTGCATCTGAGCTACAGCATCTGCATTTGCCCTGGTTCTTGACGCAATGGCTACTGGATTAAATCCTGCATCACGATAGGCAACCAGATGACAGTCACGCATTATAAAACCTGCACCGACACAGCCGATTCGGTAATCTTTGCGTTTTGGCATCTCTGGATCAATATTGAGATCCAGGTCAAAATCTGCTTTTGCCATAAATCCTCCTGTTCATTATTTTTAACATTCTCAGAATGTATTTAAACCTGATTAGAGCTTCAGCTCGATCTTTGTAAATGCTTCTTCAACGGCGGCTTCAGGAGATAGTTCACCTCTAACTGATTTGTGAATTGCCTCACCGAGGATGATTTCAAAATCTTTTTCTGAAAGTTTTCCGTGTGTGGTAATTTTAGAGATATCTCTCTTTCTGCTTGTCTTAAAACTCTCCAGAGCCTTGGGCAGCCATGGGTAGATTGATAGAAGCTCGGAACTCTTGTACAGTGATATTGAAGCTGTTGACCCGCCTAAAATAGTCTGAGGAATAGCCAGTTCCTTGGAAACCGCCCATTTAATGAAGTCTATAGCCTCATCCTTGTTCTCTGATTCTGAATTGACCGCTATAGACCAGCCCCCAAGCATTGGACAGCCTCCTGGAATTACATCGTAACCGATTTTTCCGACAATATCGGAATCAGTAAGATCGGCAAGATCTGTAGCATGGGCAATAAATAGAATCATCATTGCAGCATTTCCGGAAATAAACTCATGGACCTGTTCATCCCACCAGTAATCTGCGGAATCAGGATGAGCATACCTGTAGCTTTCTGTATAGATCTTGAGGGCTTTGACTATTGCTGAACGATCATGAGCAGCACGCCCGTTCTTATCCAGAATCTCCCCGCCGTACGCCCACATTCGCGGAAGAAATTCACAGACGGCACCGCTGTATATTTTACCGCCCAGAGTTGTTCCGTACATGACCGGTGATTCGGGGTTTATACTCCGGGTAAAAAATTCGGAGATAAGATTGTATTCAGCCCATGTCTTCGGGATATTGAGATCAAAACCATATTTTTCACGGAACATGAGTTTATTTGAAGGGTCATCAAAGAGGTCCCGCCTGTAATACAGCAGCTGTGTTCCGAACATAAACGGCATTGCATAAATACCGTCCTCATATTCTGAATATGCCGAAAGAACTCCCGGAATAAAGGTATCAGCGATAGGTTCTATATTCTCGATATACCCGGAAAGATTCAGAAGGGCTCCGCTCTGGGCGAGTTCTGTAAGCCATGGGATATCGACCTGAAAAACATCAAATTTATTTCTAAGCTCAGGATCATTAATTATCGAGGAAAGCTCACTGTATTCAAAACTGTCGAATTGCAGATCTATTCCGTATTTTTTCCTGAAGTCGGGAACGAGATTTTTGAGAGCACGGAATGAAGGACTGTTAAGCATCAGGATCTTTAGTGAGGTATTCCCCTCTGAACCTGAATGGATGTTTTTACCGGTATTATCTTCTGCAGGCATATTTCTAATTTTCAGATGTTTTGAATCGAATGCCGTGTTGCTTTCGATTTCCTCAAGCAGAAGCTCGGCAGCTTTTTCTCCCAGCGTAATCGGCCTTCTTGCAATCCTGAAAAAATCGCCTACAGGAACTTCCGCCCAGTTTTCCTCGGACAGAGAATAAAGCTGCGGAAGAGATTCATGCTCAACTGCCTGCATATCAAGGGCTTTAATTACTCCATGAACGAGAGGAGTACCGGTACATATTACGGCACCTGGAAGTGAATTTCTCTGCAGATATTTTGTGAAATGTCTGAATGAGTTTTCCTTATTGTAATTTATAGAAAGTACAGCTGATTTAATATTAGCATTACCTGCTTCAGAACAGGCTTTCCTGTATGCATCAATACACTGCTGTTCATTTGAATACTGCGAAGGTCCGGTAATAAGCAGAATATCTGTAATTCCGCTTTCAATAATTTCCGATGCTGTTCTGAATACAGAACTGTAGTTATCGAACTCCACAAGATGGTATTCGCCTTCCTTGGCCGCTCTTTCAATAAAGGTAAGCGCAGTACCTGATTCAGCAAGCTGTTCAAAAACCTGTATATTTTCAGGCTGACATGTTGAAATAATGAGACCGTCGGTACGCAGATTGAGAATTCTCTCGATAACAGCATTCTCTTTCGCAGGGATATCAGATGTAGTATACAGACTTACCGTATAGCCGTGCTGGGAGAGAACTCTTTCAACACCCGTAAATATTGCTGATTTGACGGGGTCAATGATATCAGGCAGAACCACACCTACATTCATAGTTCTGCTGGTTTTCAGGCTGCGGGCAGCTTCATGGGGTTTGTAATTCAGCTTTTCTATTGCTTCCTGAACCCGCCTTACTTTCTCGGGGTTAACAGCATTCCGTGCATTAAGCACATTGGATACAGTTCCCAGTGATACTCCGGCCAGTTTTGCAACATCTTTTATGGTACTCATTCCTACACCATCGAATTTAATGAATCGTATTTTGAAACGTTTCAATTATTATGTGAGGACTTTAAGTATATGTCAACAAAAATTTCACATCTATGTACATTTTTATACAAGAACAGAGTGTATATGAGTTGTATTTTTGGAATAATTTAATTCTTAAGCTATAAAAACAACTGATTTATACCGCTCAGCGTATTTTTTCAGCCAGCCAAAAAATGTTTTCGGCCAGGGCATTCATAACATTTACAGCTTCAGTATCTTCAGCAAAATCACCTTCCGCTGTTGAAAGGCTGACATTCCAGTAAGTTGAGCCGGGAACAATCATTTCCTGAATTAAAAAGAAGTTGTTAACTGAATGAAAGACATTCATGGTGCCCGCTCTTCTTGCAGGACTGACAGAGGCTCCGATTTTCCTTCTAAGCAGTCCCTGGGCACGGCAGATTCGGCCGGCACGATCTATAAGAGCCTTTGTTTCTGCAGTCATGGAAGAAAAATATGTCGGGGAACCGATAAGAATGACATCAGATTCGTCCATTTTACTTATGCATTCATTAATGCAGTCATCATCAAAAACACAGCGTTTTTCAGGATGAGTCTTACACCAGTCACATGCGTTACATCCTCGGATAAGCCTGCCTCCCAGCTGGTAGAGCTCAGTTTCAAACCCCTTTCCTGCCAGGACCCCTAGCACCTGATTAAGCATTGCAGCGGTATTTCCATTCTTTCTCGGGCTTCCGTTAAATGCAGTGACTTTCATAAATAATCTCCTAAATTAACTGTTTCACCAGCAGAACCTGGTTTCCCTTTTTATTATATTCCATCCGGTCAAAAACAGCACTGGTCATGAGAATTCCCCGTCCATGCAGAAGTCCCTGCTGGTTAACCTCATTCTTAACTCTTTCCATGATTTTGGCATAGTCAAAACCCTTCCCCATATCCGTTATACGGTAGATAACCTTCTTATCATCAAGAGAGTAGTCAATAATCACCTTTCGATCACGGCACTCGGGATTCTGCCTCTTTTCCTTCATAAAATCAAAAAGCCGGCCGTCCTCCTGAGCTCTTGTTTTCTCATCAAATGAAACATCAAGATTTCCATGCTCCATTGCATTAACAATCATCTCCTGAAGCCCCATTTTAACCATCATGATATCAGACTTTTCAAGGTATTTTTTGAGATTGGATGTAAGCCGGTCAACAACATCCCCGACAAGGACAACATAATTATCAACTGTCAGCGAAAGCCGTTCGTTATCAACAAATCCTGAAAGACTGGACCCGGAGGCCGGCCAGGCTCTGCCGATGAGTTCGAGACTCTCAGCCTGAAAACAGTCAAATCTGAAATGATATTCAACCGGCTCAAAAGTTACAGGATCCCTCAGATAGGTATTAAATGAAGTCCGGCTGCCCGGCTCCCTGAGATTCATCAGCTGTTCATGAATAAACTGGTTATTAATCTCCGACTCCACATCCGATTTATATATGCAGTTCAGAAAGTTCACCGGTTCATCTCCAAGTTCAAAGAGTTTTTCGCCCTTCTGGTTAGATGAAATAATCTCAAGTTCAGGTGAAAGTGAAAAGACAATTTCTTCAGCTACTTCAAGCAGCAGCTTGTATCGGCTCTCAGTAAGTCTAAGACTTTGATTACTTTTTAAAAGTTTATTGTGAGTTGAAAAATAATCGATAAAAACTGCAGAAAGAAAGAACAGCATCATCAGAGTCGAGCCGAAAGTGAACCTGGAAAACCTCAGTCCGTTGAAGAAAAAGTTCCTTTCAGTATAAAAATACTGGAGATCATCGATCCCGCCGAGCATAGAACAGACAATCCCAAGCATGAGCATAAGGCTTTTAAGCTGGCCCCTATCCTTTACAGTATAGGAAATTGAATAGACAAGAGAGACAACAATGAATACCGCCAGAAAGATGTCCCGGAACATATACATCGGGCCCTCGAGGCCTCGTGTAAAATCACCCGGGGTCAGCGGAGGAGTAGTTGATGCATCTGTGACTGAAATCATCAACTCGGGTTTAACAAGAGTCACAGCTGTAAAAAAGATTCCAGAGGCTATACCGAACCACATAAATATTTTCAGAAAACCGTTCATCAGGCCTCTGGCCGGAAATGATGTATATAAAAAATAGGGAAGCAGGAAATAAAGTATAAAAATAGTGATCTGTTCGTAACGGTGAAAGTACCGGCCCAAAACAGTATTGCCATACCATCCCTGCACCATAATAAGGATTTCAAAAAGAACAAAAACAGCAACATCAAGGGTCATCAGCGTTCCGGAAAAGAAGCTCTTCTCTCTTGTTCTGGCGTAGAAAAGTGTATATACAACTGATGAAAGAAGAAGTACTGTTAAACAGCTTACAGAAACTGTTATTTGCAGCGCATCTCCCAGGGATCCTTTGAACATGTTTTATTCTCCTGAAAATTATACGAAATGTATTTTTAAAACTAAATCTACAATGTTATTATATCACAATGAACCTTGAAAGCATATTGAAGACGGTAAAAGAAACCAAAGAACTTTTAATTGAAAACGGGAGTATCAGCAGGTCAGCTGAGCTGTTTAAAAAGCACTGGCCCGGCTCTATGGCTATGCTCGTTGCAGACAGCAATACATGGAACGTTGCAGGAAAATCCGTTTTCAGCAGGATGGAGGATGCAGGGATACCGCTGGCTGAACCTGTGATATATTCTGTTCCTCCCATGCTCCATGCTGATTATTCCCATGTTCAGGAAATAATTGCAGCAGCTTCGGCAGCATCGGGGTCATCAGACTGCATACTGGTGGCCGTCGGTTCGGGAACAGTCAACGACCTGGTAAAAAGAGCATCTTTTGAACTTGGCAGGGCATACTTCTGTATTGGAACAGCTGCTTCAATGGACGGCTACTGTTCCTCAGGAGCAGCCCTTGTAAAAAACGGACGGAAACAGACACTCGAATGTCCGGCACCGGCTGTAATTCTCGCCGATCCGGAAATTCTGTCGACCGCCCCGCTTAAAGCCTCCGCTGCGGGCTTCGGAGATCTTGCCAGCAAGATTACCGCTGGGGCAGACTGGATTCTGGCGGATTTTACCGGTAACGATCCTGTTGATCAGTTCGTGTGGGATATCGTACAGCCGAACCTTGACCGCTGGCTCTCGGAACCTGAAAAGGCGGGAGCCGGAGACAGCGAAGCGCTTTCAAGAGTATTTGAGGGACTGAACTTCAGCGGACTGGCAATGCAGGTACTGGGACGCTCGAGGGCCGCATCAGGAGCCGAGCATATGTACAGCCATGTATGGGAAATGAACGGCCATACCGGAGCAGACGGTAATCCGGTTTCGCACGGTTTTCAGGTATCAGTTGGAATCATGTGTGTTGCCGCCCTCTATGATGAAGTTTTTAAAATGGATAGTTCCGATATTGATGTTGCCGGGATAAGAGCTGCCTACCCTACCCCGGAAATGCGGGACAGGGAAGTAACAGAGCTTATGAACCACCTTCCGTCATGGGAGGAATACATCGCTTTGAACAGGGCGAAATACACCCCGGAATCTGAGATTGAAACCAGGCTGCAGAAGATTAGGGATAACTGGGACAGCCTGCGGAGCAAAGTCAGAGCAAAGCTGCCGGATTACCCGACGATGAAGAAAATGCTGAATGCTGCCGGCTGCCCGGTCAAACCTGCAGATATAAACCTCGACCGGAACAAGGCTGTGGACACATACTACAACGCACAATGCCTGCGCAACCGCTATACAATACTGGATTTGGCCTGGGAGCTTGGAATACTTAATACCTGCGTTGAGAGGATAAGGAATAATCCGGAATACCTTTAGCGTTTGTAAAAAAGGTTCCTGTCTATCTGACTGAAATCTGAGATATACTGGCTTATTCCGGGTACAGAATTGAAATTCTCATGATGATGCTCCGCCGGGCCCGATATTATGAGATACCCGGCTCCCGCCTTTGAGGCTGATAAAGCACCGTAGTAGGTATCCTCTACTATAACAGTCTGTTCAGGTCTAAGCCCCAGTTTCTCAGCTGCAAGTACGTAAATATCAGGTTCAGGTTTATTTTTGACACTGCCGTCATTGCATAAAAAAAGATCCGTATTAAACCATTTATCCAGTCTGAGCGATTCAATAAAGAAATTAAGATTAATAGGATCCGAACCTGTAGCAATTGTTGCCGGGATTTCGAATTCATGTAAAAAGTTGAGAAAATTCTCCACTCCCGGTGCTAATCTGTAGATCTCGGGGTGCTCAATACAAGCCGCCCTGTATGCAGCTTCTTTCTTCTCGGAAAGTTCATACAGTTCATCACCCATTATAGGGCGGTCAAAAAGACGACTCAGAATATCCTCGGTTGTTCTACCGTGAACAGTATTAAGGTAATCTTTTTCAGTCAGCCTCATACCGAAATCAGCACAGAATTTTATCCAGCCCTCCTGATGAAGAGGAGTATCCCAGACAAGCGTTCCGTTAAAATCGAGAATAATACCTTTATAGCTCATGGACTGATAATATCAGAAATTGATGAAATAAATCAGTAGGAGGAGTCTCCCCAGTCTATCTTTGCTTCTATTACCGATGCAAGAGCCTCCATGTCATCATCATTATGATACAGAAGCGGAGCTGATTCTACGACAGTCTTTCCCCCGTCATTTTTAAAATAAACAGCCTTATGATGTGCTGATTCAAGAGGAACAGACTCACTGCCTGCAGGATCAGTCAGATTGAGGCTTCCATTGCAGGCACAGACATAGGTGCTATCAGCATCAATAACCTTAACAAAGAATGAGGTCCCGCGCACACCTGCCGCAACACTCTCAGTCCGGACCTGGAAGTATTCATCTTTGGTAAGCCTTGCGAGTTTATTAAAAACTGCACCGAATGCACCCTGTTTTATAAAGATTTCAGGATTTGATGTATCTATTTTTATTTCTGCGATGGTCGATTCCATGACCTTGAAGACATTGCCTGTTTCAAAAACAACTTCACAGTATGAAAACTCACCTGTAGCAATCCGGGCACCATAGGGAATTGACATTCCTATTTCTGCAGGACGACTGTTCACCTCAACATCACCTTCCATGTAAACCAGCTGCCCCTTTACCGGGGCCTGCGGAGTTTGGGTTTCTGTCTCAGCCTCTGCAGTTCCTGATGCAAAAGCCAGAACCGGCAGGAGAAGAATTATTGAAATACAGATTATTTTTCTCATAAAAAAACCTCACAGACATTTATTAGCTCACTTATAAACTATAAACGTCCGGAGGTTATTTTACAAGTTAAACCAGTGAAGATTCATTTCACAGGTTTAAAGACTGAACAGGGAACCCTGTTTTCCAGGATATCAGAAATTGAGTAGTTACCGTTTGCAATGACAGCAGGGATTCCTTTTGATGTGATCATATCGGCAGCATGGACCTTGGATAGCATTCCGCCGAGTCCCAGTTCACTCTTGCCGACAGCCGCCATTTTAAGAATTGAGTCGTCAATTTTATCAACGGCAGTTATAAGTTCGGGCTTTTTACCCCCGGCATCGACGGAATTCGGATTGCCGTTATAGAGCCCGTCTACGTTTGTCAGAATGAGGGCTTTATCAACACCGGCGGCAATTGAAACAAAGGCGGCAAGAATATCATTATCTGTAAAGTTGCCCTCGGAATCAAACTCTTCCTTATTGGTCATATCATTTTCATTGATAATAGGAATCACATCGTCGTCCAGATAATGGTTGATGATCTCTTTAATGGTCTCAACCTCACCGGGATTGTCAAAATTATGGTGAGTAAGCAGCATCTGCGCAGTGAAAATATATTTCTCTTTGAAAAGATCCTTGTAATACTTGCTTAAGCGTACCTGACCTATTCCCGACAGCATTTGAAGACTGAGAGTATCGGAGGGGCGTTTTCGAATACTTTTAACTTCCATTCCGGCCGCAACAGCACCGGAGCTGACTATGATGGGACGAACACCTTCCCTGTACAGAAAAGCCAGTTCATCAACCTTCTTCTTTAGCCAGTTGTAATCTATTCTGTTATCCCTGCTTATCAGGGCACTTCCAATCTTAACAAGAAGCTTCATTATAAATCCTTATGGGTGAATTCCTTTTCACCAACAGCGTAGGGTTTAACACAGTGCCCGTCACCGGTGACAAAGTACTTGTATATAGTTAGACCTTCAAGTCCTACAGGGCCCCGGGAGTGTATTTTCCCGGTAGAAATTCCAACCTCGGCACCGAAACCGTACCGGAAACCATCAGCAAACCTTGTGGAACAGTTTTTCATTACCGAACTTGAATCAACGTTAGCCATAAAATATGCTGCATGGGACTCATCCGTCGTAAGTATACAGTCAGTATGATGACTGCCGTGAGTATTGATGAAGACTACAGCATCTTCCAGACTGTCGACAACCTTAACCGAAAGAATATAATCGTTATATTCTGTGTCCCAGTCATCATCGGAAGCAGCTTCAATATCAATCAGTTTCCTTGTTTCCTCATCACCGAGGAGTTTAACCTCCGGCATCTTTGCGGGAAGCTTCGGAATAATTTCAGAAGCTGAATTCTTATGAACAAGAAGAGTCTCTATTGCGTTACATACTGCAGGATACTGACATTTGGCATCTCTGATGAGATTAAGGCTTTTTTCCATCTCAAAGCTGCTGTCCACAAACATATGACAGATTCCGTCGGAATGGCCCATTACAGGGATTCGGGTGTTCTCCATAATGTAGCGGACAAGCTGATTTGAACCCCTTGGAATCATCAGATCTATATACTGATCAAGAGCCAGAAGGGCGTTTATATCTTCACGGCTTTCCACCAGCATAATCGTATTCTTAAAAACAGAGTCAGTAGTCTCTACAGCCTCAACAATAACTGAAGCAAGAATCCTGTTGGAATTCAGAGCCTCACTGCCGCCTTTAAGAATAACAGTGTTACCCGACTTAACGCAAAGCCCTGCAATCTGAACCAGAGCGTCAGGACGTGATTCAAAAATAACTCCGATAAGCCCGATGGGAACGCTGACTCTTTTAAGAAGAAGGCCCTCATCAAGTTCACGCTCCAGCGTGAGTTTACCGAGAGGATCGGGCAGTGATTCAAGTGATTCAAGACCGGCAGCCATCTGGTCAATCTTCTTGTCCGATAGCGCAAGCCTCTTTACAAGTGCCTGTCCGAGATTGTTTTTCTCAGCCGCCTCAAGATCAAGCGTATTTGCTTCTATTATTTCTGCTGTTTTTGCTCTAAGTGCGGCAGCAATGTTCTTCAACGCCATATTTCTAAGCTCACAGTCCGCAGCTGCAAGTCTGTATGATGATTCTTTGAGTGCCTTTGTCTGTTCTATCAGGTTCATTTTCCAAGCTCCCTGCTTCGTTCGATTGTTCTTGCAACAGTTGCTGCAATCACTTCCTTATAATCGGAAGATTCAAGAATCTCCCGTCCTGCCACTGTAGTTCCGTTCGGCGAACTTACCATCTTAACCAGCTCTTCCGGCGACATCTGCTTCTGCTGCAGAAGTGCAGCTGTTCCCTTCATTGTCTGAATTGCAAGCTCGGCAGCCATTTCAGGGCTTAGTCCTCCTGCAACGCCGGCCTCAATAAATGCCTCTGCAATTCGGGCAAAATATGCAGGTCCGGAACCGGAAACTCCTGTAACGGTATCTATAAGCTCTTCCTTAACTTCAACCGCTGTTCCGGCTGCAGCAAGAAGCTTCCTTACAAGTTCGAGATCTTCAGCGGTTACAAGCTTTCCGGCGGTATAACCGGCAGCCATTTCACCGACAAGACAGGGTGTATTAGGCATAACCCTTACAATCCTTGCCTCAGGCATGGCTTTCTCATAGAAATCAAGTTTCAATCCTGCAGCTATGGTGATAAACAGTCCCCTGCTTTTTTCAAGCGGTTTGATAACATCTGCCATCATCTGAGGTTTTACAGAAAGAAAAACAGCATCACAGCTGCCTGAAAGTGATTCAACAGAATCTGCCGGTTCAACGGATGAGAAACTTTCTTTAAAAAGGCTGATACGTTCCTGACTGATATCAAAAGGAACAATCACAGCATCAGCGAATGATTCAGAGATCGCACCGGCGAGGGCAAAAGCCATATTTCCGGCACCTATAAAACCTGTTCGAAGCATAATAACCACCTGAGATTAATTGTATTCAAAATGTAATATAAACAGAAAAGATTGTAAATGGCAGCAGTTTCAGAGCAAAAAAACGGAGACTGCACAGGGCATTCCTGCCATGCAGTCTCCGTGATATCAACCAGACTATTGAATCAGGCAGTTCGCTTCTTAGCTCTTTGAGCCGAAATATAATCAGTAAGAGTTGTTGTACTGAGTGCGAAAAGCAGTACAAACCCCTTAATCATTATCTGAACATATTCACCGATTCCCACCATGACAAGTCCGTTGCTGAGTACTCCGATAATAAGAATACCTGCAATAACACCCGAAATTCGCCCCGCTCCACCGGTAAAGGCAACACCGCCCAGAATTACTGCTGTTAGTACATCAAATTCTGTACCGATTCCGGAGATTGCCTGGCCGGCGTTAATTCTAGAGAGCGTGATAAGCGCGGCTACCGCTGTAAAAAGGGAGCCTATTACATAGACGCTGAGTTTAATTTTCTTTGTAGCAATTCCAGAAAGTCTGGTTGCTTCTTCATTACTTCCGACCGCATAGATATAACGTCCGAAAGATGTCATATTCAGAATGAACCATCCTACTATAATACAGGCTACAAAGATCATTACCGATATCGGTATTATCCCGATGGATTTCTGCCCGATCACACTGAAACCGTCCGGGAAGCCGTAAATAGGCAGACCGGAACAGATAAAATAACTCATACCCTTAACAATCTGCATCATTCCAAGTGTAGCAATCATCGGCGGAATGTTAATCTTGGTAACAATCAGCCCGTTGCAAAGCCCGATAAGCACACCTACGAGTATTCCTAGAATGACCGATAAAACCGGATGAACCTGCATATTGACCATAAGATGTGAGATTGTAATTCCAATAATGGATACCTGTGCTCCAACTGAAAGGTCAACGCCGCCGGTAATCATAACAAAGGTAGCCCCTATTGCCATGATACCTAGAGTTGAAACCTGCCTGAATATATTTATAACATTCGGAACAGTCAGAAATGTATCGCTGGAAACTGAAAACAAGAATACAACAACTATAAGGGCTATATAAATGCTGACACTCTGTAATTTAATTCCTTTTTTCAAGTTGCGCCTTCCTTAATTTATTATTTATCACCGGATTCCATATCCAGCAGTTTATTTTTATCAAATTCATCTTTTTCCATAGAGCCGACCTGGTCTCCTTCAGCCATGACTATCAGCCGGTCTGACATACCAAGCAGCTCTTCCATCTCTGAAGAAATCATAATTATAGATTTACCCGCTTCTACAAGGCCATTCATAATCTTGTAAATTTCCTGCTTTGCACCAACATCGATACCGCGGGTGGGTTCATCAAAAATAAGAATATCTGATTCAGTTACAAGCCATTTTGCAAGGACAACCTTCTGCTGATTTCCCCCGCTCAGATTTTTAACCAGCTGTTCATGCGAAGGAGATTTTATCATCAGATCTGCCGACTGACGGTCAATAATCGCCTGCTCCTTTGCAGTATCCATGATGATGCCCTTACGGAGCTTTTTGAGTATGGTAAGGGTAATATTATGCCTGATGGATTTTTCAAGAAGGACACCCTGCTGCTTCCGGTCTTCCGGAATAAGTGCAATTCCCTGACCGACAGCATCCTTAGGTGAGTTAATGGAAACAGTCTTGCCGTTTCTGAATATGCTTCCGCTGTCCGGACGTTCCGCTCCATAAATCAGGCGGACGAGCTCTGTTCTTCCGGCACCTACCAGACCGGCCAGCCCCAGAATCTCACCTTTTTTCAAATCAAAACTAATATTCCTGACTCCGTTTCCGGTCAAATTTTCTACCCTCAGGACTTCATTGCCTATCACCACATTCCGTTCCGGGTATGATTCTGAAACTTCCCGGCCTACCATGTGGCTGATAAGATCCTTTCGGCTTGTATCTTCAATATTAAGGGTTTTAATCTTTTTACCGTCACGCATTACAGTAACCCTGTCTGCAAGACTGAAAATTTCCTCCATGCGGTGAGAAACATAGATAACAAGAACACCCTCAGCCTTTAATCGGCGTATCAGTTTAAACAGAACCTCAGTCTCTGCTGTTGTCAGAGCAGCAGTGGGCTCATCCATAATCAGGACCTTGACATCCTTTGAGATAGCCTTGGCAATCTCGACAAGCTGCATATATGCGACAGTTAAATCCTTGACTCTTATTTCAGGATCTATCTGAATATTTAGAGATTCAAAAATTCTCCTTGTCTTTTCGATCATCCCTTTTTTATCAAGAAACAAGCCCTTCTTCTTATAGTCTCCAAGAAATATATTCTCATATACTGCAAGATCGGGAGCAAGGTTAAATTCCTGATATACAACTTCGATGCCTTTCTTCTTTATAAGTTCCGGTGAAATATTTTCTATCTTTTCATTCTCGAAAACAAGATTTCCACGTTCAGGTTTAATGGCGCCGGCAATCACCTTAATCATTGTGGACTTACCAGCGCCGTTTTCTCCAACCAGGGCATGAACTTCTGCTTTATTAAAATCAACAGATACATCATCAATGGCAACAACACCGGGATAAAGTTTAGTTACATTTTCCAATGATAATAAAAGGTCTGACAAAGGCTCCCTCCTTATGATGAGCGGCTTCATGCTGTTTGATTTTGATAAAACAGTCTCCCCTTTCTAAGGGGAGACAATCTTAAGACTGAAAATTAACTGTTCAGCTTTCTTATTTATATTATTTTGTATATTCGCTGATATTGTCAATTGAGACAGGAATTACTCCCATCACAATTATGTCGTCGATAGGCTGATTTGTAGCGAGTTTATGGACGATGTCCATTGTCATAACACCGGAAACCTTTGAATCACAGTCAATTGTTCCCCTGTATGCGGAAACCTTTGCAATATTGGCTACAGCAACTTCTGAAAGGTCACTTCCGAAAATTGCGAAATTCTCGTTATCCTTACCTGCTGCTTTAACTGCTTCATAGGCGCCGAGAGCCGGTCCGTCACTTATACTTACAATAACGTTAAGATTCGGATCTTTCTGAAGAAAGGTATCAGCAAGATTTGCACCGTTAGCACTGTCAATGGCAGAACCCTTAACTACAATTTCCGCAGCGGGAGCAGTAGCACTAAGTCCGTCACGAATACCATCAGCTCTGTCAATAAGAACCTGAACTACAGGAAACTCAATAAGACCTACGCTTGCTTTTCCGCCTGCGTTCTCATTGATCCATTCACCTGCCATGGTTCCTATAGCCTTACCAACAGCATAGTTGTCATTCTTGTACCAGCAGTCATAATTATTAAGTCCGATTCCGTATGCAACAATTTTAATTCCCTGATCCATTGCTTCTTTAGCAACCTTGGACATTGATTCAGCATCAAGAGCCTGAATGATAATTACATCGCACTTTGCAGCAATGAAGTTCTGAACAGCATTAATCTGTTTGTCCGGATCACCGGCAGCATCGCTGAGCAGCAGATCGATTCCAAGCTTGTCGGCCTCTACCTTTGCATCAGAAACCATCTGAGCAATTACTGTGTCAGCAAGGTTGATAAGTGAAAAACCTGCTTTGATTTTTGGTGCAGAACCTCCGTCTTTACCCTCTGAGTCTCCATTAGCCCAGACCATTGAAACTGATAAAATCAGTATTACAAGTAGAATACTTATTTTTTTCAAGTTAACTCCTCCTCTGTTTGGATTGGAAAATTATATACCCACCATGCGCATTTCGCAAGTATCTTTTTGTTTTTTTCTTTCTTTTTGATAACTTTAATTAAATGAATGATTATTTTCAGGCTAAATAATCATATTGTTTTGATTCAAACAAAGAGAGATACCCCCTGACTCAGCTGTGCGGAAGTAAGTGAGATGACAATAAAAATATTAACTTAAAATCCTGTCAGGAGAGTATGACTTCGATACCCTTTTCAATCAGCTGCTTTTTGATAGAGTCGGGACAGCCTGTATCCGTCACCACTACATCAACCTTATTTAATTCAGAGCTGATAAAATTTGAAACCTTTCCAAGCTTTGAAGAATCGGCCAGCACTATTACCTTGCCATGAGTATTTTCAATCATTGCCTGATTTATACTGCATTCCTGATAATTACTGGTTGTAAGACCTCTTTCCAGGTCCAGACCGTTTGTTCCAAGAAATGTATGGTTACTATAGAAGTTTTTAAGTGTATTAATTGGAATCTCTCCGACAAAACTTCTGGACTGTTCGCGGTATTCTCCGCCTAAAAACATAAATTCTACAAGAGGATCATGCTCACAGTCTATTGCCGCAGCATTATTTGTGATTATTTTTACCCTTTTATTCCGGAGAGCCTTAATAAAGAACAGCAGGGTGGAACCTGAGTTCATGAAAATTATCTCACCATCCTGAACAAGCTCGACAGCTTTCTCTGCAATGCGCTTTTTTTCCATTACATTCAGAATATCTTTTTCATTGAATTGACGCTCGGGTACCTGCTCAACTCTCTGATTCATCGGCAGGGCTCCGCCGTGAGTTCTTACAAGAAAACCACGCTGATCAAGGACATCGAGGTCTCTTCTTATTGTTACTGCAGAGACATCAAGAGCCTCTGCAAGTTCATCTACACTGACGCTTCCCTTATCTTTTAAAATGTCAAGAATTCTGAGGTGTCTGTTATATACGAATGATCGACTGTTCATATTGTTCATATTAAATTGATTATATTGCTCATTTCAGGTAAAATCAACTCCAATGTTGGAAATTGTCACTATTGATACAGGAACTACAAGTATACGAGGTATACTCTTTGACCAATACGGTAAACAGATGCATGTCTGCCAACTCGAAAACCCTCCCATTTATCATAAAAACGGCTGGGTTGAACAGGACCCGCAGACCTGGCTGACAAAACTCTTTGTAATACTGCAGGATTTAAAAGCAAAGGCAGATGCGGATGGAGCTGATATCTCAGCTATATCACTGACGTCTCAGCGTTCGTCAGTCATTCCTGTGGACCGTAATGGAAAACATATATACCCTGCAATTATGTGGCAGGACAAGAGAACAGAGTACTGCTGTGATTCTTTAAAAGAAGCAGAGGCTGACGTCTACAGCAGATGCGGAATGAGGATTTCGCCGGTATTCTCAGCTCCAAAAATAAACTGGATAAAAGACAACAAACCCGAAATCTACAGCAGCACTTACAAGTTCATTGGAATACAGGATCTGCTGCTTAATGCTCTTACTGGGAATTTTGTTACCGATGCGACTCTTGCAAGCAGAACCTGCCTTCTTAATCTGCATACAAAGCAGTGGGATAAAGAACTGCTTCAAATCTTTGATATTGAAGAAGATAAGCTGTGCCGTATAATTGAACAGGGCTCATCTGCAGGCGGCCTGACCATAGAGGCAGCCAGACTTTCAGGCCTTAGACAGGGTATTCCTGTCATCTCTGCAGGAGGCGATCAGCAGTGTGCGGCTCTCGGGCAGGGAATGTTCGACAGTTCGACAGTTGTAGCAAACACCGGAACTGGTTCATATCTTATCGGCTCAACTGCTGAGCTGTATTCGATCCGGACATGCGCCTTTCCTGCAATGTCTCTGCTGTTAAAAACAGTTTCATAATAGAGGCATCGGTACTCACCACCGGTTCAGTCTACAGGTGGTTTTCAGAAAATTTCTATGTCGGCAGCAAGGATTTTGAACTGCTCAATTCGGATGTTGAACAAACACCTGCAGGTGCAAACGGAGTGCTTCTGCTGCCCTACTTCAAAGGAGCTGGTTCACCCATGTGGGAACCCTCAGCTACTGGCTCATTCCACGGCCTGACACTCGCAACCTCCAAAGCTGATATGTGCAGAGCTGTAATAGAAAGCATTGCATTTGAACTTGCTGACAACCTGAATCTTTTTTCAGAGTTCATACCGGATATTCGAACAATATCAACGGCAGGAGGAATGACATCTTTCAGTCTTTTCAACCAGATTCAGGCTGATGCTGCAAACCGGAAAGTGATAAGATACCAGTCTGATGAAGCGACATCGCTGGGTGCCTGGATATCAGCAGCATACAGGCTTGGACACTTTCCCGATTATAAAACAGCATTTAAATCCGCGGTTGATGAGAGTCAATGCAGAGCCTATGAACCGATAAGCAGGCACACTGAAATTTATTCGGAACTTATACAAAAGAGGCAAAAGCTTCTTAAAATTATTAAAAACAGCAATTTATACGATATCCTGACGGATTAGACAGTCCAGCCTGTCTTGACAATAAAAGTTACGGAACCTATTATCAGATAACTTTTATCGTTGAGGCAGAGCCTATGTTTGAATCAGTCAGAGGAAATAAAATCTCAAGTGAAATAATTTCGCAAATCCGGAATATGATCTTCAAAGGAAAATTAAGCCCCGGCGACAGACTGCCTCCCGAAAACATTCTTACAGAACAGTTCAACGTAAGCAGACAGACTTTAAGAGAAGCTCTGCGGGCTCTTGAGTTTATCGGTCTGATAGAAATCAAGAAGGGTGCTGCCGGCGGTCCCTGCATAGCAGAAGTTGACAGTGTAGTTCCCCAGGAAATGCTTGCAAATTTTCTATATTTTAAAAATCTCAGCGTAAACCAGGTCTGCGACTTCCGGAAGACAATCGAACCCACTGCGGCAAGAATGGCAGCCGAACTGATTACCGATGAACAGCTTGAAGAGCTCAGGCAGATAGTTGAAACCTCCAAAAACATCAATCTTCAAAGCGCTGAAATATGGAAAACCGGAAGATACGACCTTAGTTTTCACAAGATTATAGGACAGGCCAGTCAGAATCCGCTGTTTATCATAATCATCGAGTTCCTTGAAAACGTCATGGAAGAACTGAAGGTGAACCACATCATCAAGCAGGAAGAGTATGTCGCTATCTTCAGGTCTCATGAACAGATTTATAATGCCCTGAAAAACCGTGACGCTGAAACTGCAGCCAGGGTAATGTATGACCACATAGTGTCTGTACAGGAGTATCTAAATGCCGCCGGAGACCGCGGCGTCTGGGAAAATCCCAAAGCTTAAAAACTTCCCTTACCTTAAAGTCTTTAAATTTTATTTTCATTTCGCCTCTTTTATCATTACAAAAATACTGCAAATATCCCGCATAAATCCTTACATATCAGGTAAATATTCTATTCTCTATTTTTTTTGACCGAATGGGTTCAATAAAATTTGACAGATACTTTAAATAGTGCAATAATTACAATCATTACAATTTTTTTTAATCTTCAAAAGGAGGCCGAAGCTTTGGAAAGCATGAAACAAAATTTAGTTGGGATTGTCGGTGCAAAGAATGTTATCGATAGTCCGGAAGTAATTGAAAGTTATTCTAAAGACGAAAGTTTTGCTACACCTATTAAACCGTTCTTTGTTGTAAAACCCGAAAACGCAGAACAGGTAGAAAAATTAGTTAAGTGGGCAAACGAATCAAAAACACCGCTTGTACCGGTAAGTTCAGGTGCACCCCATTTCAAGGGTGATACTGTACCAAGCGCACCACAGTCAATAATTGTTGATCTCAGTGGAATGAACAAAATTATCAGCATCAACCGCCAGCAGAGAATGATTGTTATTGAGCCGGGTGTAACATACGCCCAGCTGCAGCCTGCACTGGCAAAAGAAGGATTGACGCTCCCAACTTCTATAGCACCAAAAGCAAACAAATCGGTTTTAACAAGTGTTCTTGAAATGGAACCAAGACTGAACAGTGTTCATCAGTTCAACTATACTGAACCAATCAGATGTACAGAAGTTACATTTGGTGACGGTCATCAGATCTACACCGGTGAAGCCGGAAACGGACCAAAAGATCTTCAGAAACAGTGGGATCTCGGAAAATGGCAGGTTCACTCAAACGGACCCAACATGACTGACATGCTCCGAATGGTTATGCAGGCTCAGGGAAGCATGGGAATTGTTACATGGGCATCCATGAAATGTGAACTTCTCCCTACAATCAACAAGATGTACATGGTACCCGCTAAGAAATCTACTGATCTTGAAGACTTTGTCTACAAAACACTCAGATTCAGATTCAGCGACAAACTTTTTGTTATGAACAAGGCCTACCTTGCAAGCCTGATGGGCGAATCAAAGGAAGAAATTGCTGCTCTTAAAGCAGAGCTCCCGGCATGGGTAGCTCCGGTTGGAATTTCTGCGGATATTCTCCTTCCGGAAATGAAAGTGAAAGCACAGGAAGAAGACATTGCTGACATAGCTCAGGAATGCGGACTTCAGTTCCTCAAGGCAGTTCCGGGCGCAGCAGGCGAAGATGTACTTGCAAAAGTTGCAAAGCCTTCAGGAGAAAAGTACTGGAAGCAGACACAGAAGGGTTCTTTCCAGGATATCTTCTTTGTAACCACTCTCGACAAGACCTCAACATTCATCAACAAGATGTATGAAATGGCTATCGATGCAGGTTACCCGACTGAAGATCTTGGTGTTTATATCCAGCCTCAGCACATGGGAACTTCTGTTCATCTTGAATTCAGCCTGCCTTATGACAAGGAAAACGCAAAAGAGGCTAAGAAAGTAAAAGCTCTCTATGTTGCAGCAAGTAAGGAAATGTCAAAACTCGGCGGATACTACGCACGACCATACGACATCTGGGCCGGCATTCAGCTTAATAAGGATGCTCAGACATACAAGGTCCTGCGGGATCTTAAAGATGTTTTCGATCCGAACAACATCATGAATACTGGAAAGCTTACAATAAAATAATATTAGAAACGGAGGAAACGAGCATGGCCTTAAAAGATCATAGAGCTATGATGGAACGATGCAGCAGCTGCGCAAGCTGTAAATTCATTCCTTTTGATAAAATTAAAAGCCTGAGATTTGGAGAAAACTGTCCAAGTATCGGTTATTATAATTTCATGACCTACTCTGCACGCGGTCGTTACCAGTTAAGCCAGAGTCTTCTTGACGGAAGAGCTGAGCTGAACGACAAGGCAGCAGAAGTAATCCATTCATGTACTTCCTGCGGTGCATGCGACACTATGTGTAAGGTTACAAGGTACAACCTTGAGCCGCTTGAGCACAATATCGAACAGAAAGCATACGCTGTTGAGAAGGGTGTAATTCTTGAAGGACAGAAACCTGTTATAGAGAACCTTAAAAAAGAAAACAGCATGATTCCCGGAACAAAGAAAGCAAACAGATCAGACTGGGCGAAAGACCTTAAAATGAAGGATCTTTTCAAAGAACAGGGTGATGTTGCATTCTTTCCAGGTTGTAAATACAGCTACGACGAGAAACTTCAGAAAGTAGCCCAGAATGCAGTCAAAGTACTTCAGAGTGCCGAAGTTGATCTTGGCTACCTCGGAGCTGCAGACAACTGCTGTGCAGGAAGATCGCATCAGATGGGTTTCTTCACAGAGTTCAAAGACAGAGCTGATTCAAACATCAAGGCTTTTGAAAAAGCCGGTGTTAAAACAATCGTTACACCCTGTTCCGACTGTTACCATGCTTTCAAGAGACAGTATGCAAAACTCGGTTTCGAAGTTGAAGTACTCCACGTAGTAGAATACATCGACAGACTTATCGAAGAAGGCAAAATCAAGTTCACAAAGTCAGTTGATATGACAGTTACCTACCACGACCCATGTCACCTTGGAAGACTCGGTGAAAAATATGAAGAATGGAACGGTGTTGAAAAGAAAATCTTCAACCAGATTCAGATTTGGGAACCAAGAAGACCAAGATACAACGGTGCTCACGGAATCTATGATGCTCCGAGAAATATCCTCGAAGCAATTCCCGGTGTTAAACTTAACGAAATGGAAAGAATCAGGGAATACTCATGGTGCTGCGGTGCAGGCGGCGGATGTAATGAATCAAATCCTGAGTTCTCAAAATGGACAGCAGGTGAGAGAGTTGCCGAAGCAAACGCAACAGGTGCTGACGCAATGGTAACAGCATGTCCATGGTGTAAGGATAACTTCACCGGTACTGCAGATGAAGACGGCAACACAATCGATGTTCTGGATATCATTGAGCTTGTGCAGCAGGCACTTTAACAGGAGGTAAAATAATGGCTTTTTCAAGAGAAATATACCAGGCCCTTGAAGATATTGTAGGAAAAAGAAACGTTTCTGAAGATATCGGGGTATGTGAAACATATAGAAGTATTCCATCTCAGAGTTCAGCTCACTATGGACCATCAGAAGTCTGGACTCCAATCCCGCAGGCTGTAATTCTTCCTTCAACAACAGAAGAAGTTCAGCAGATAGTTAAATTATGTAATAAGTACGATATTGAATTCAAAGCTGCTTCTACTTTCTGGTCAACAATGGGCCATATCGGTTCAGACTACGGTCTTCAGATTGACCTCAGAAGAATGAAAAGCGTTGAAATTGATGTTAAAAATATGACAGCAGTCATTGAGCCCTATGCAATTGCAGCTACAGTTCAGGCAGAAGCCATGAAAGTAGGACTCAACCTTAATATCCCCGGTGTAGGATGCTCAAGTTCAACTCTTGCAAGTACCGCAGGCTGGATTGGATTCGGTCCCGGAACAATTTTCATGGGTTCAACTCCTGAAAACCTTCTTGCCTCAGAATGGATTCTTCCCAACGGCGAACTTCTTAAAACAGGTTCACTTGGTTCAAGTGATGACTGGTTCTGCGGCGAAGGCCCCGGACCAAGCCAGAGAGGTATGCTCAGAGGTACTTTTGGTACAGCAGGTACATCAGGTATCTGTACAAAGATGGCTGTAAGACTTCACCCATGGCCGGGCCCAAAAGACTTCCCCACAAGAGGAACAATTCCTGCATACAGAGCCGATTTCGGTGATAATTTCAAGTGCTACACTATGTGTTTCCCCGACTGGAAGGCATGGGCACGAAGTGTTCAGTACTTCCACGAAAGCGATGTACTCTACCTTGGCCACAGACAGTTCAGCATGTTCGGCAGAAACCTTAAGGCAGCAATGCTCAAGATTATCAACAGCCCTGAACTTCAGCTATCAGACCTTGAAACAGTACTTGCAGACCCTGTAATCCAGAAAGAAAATGAAAGTATGAAACTCGATTATCATATCGTAATTGCCGGTATGACACAGAGAGACTTTGAGTACAAGGAAGCAGCAGTTGACTACATCCTCGAACAGACAGGCGGCTGGAAGAATGAAATGATGCTTGATAAGGACATGATGGACTATGCCCTTCTTTACCTTACAAGACTCGGTCACAAGAACCTTAACTACGTAATGTGCGGTGCTTATGAAGGTACATTCGGTCTTGCTCCCAACGTATGGAAGACTATCGAAGTCATCGAAGATGCCGTTGCAATTAAGAGAAAGTGGGAACTTGAGCATGACTCAATTGCAGCCACCGGCGGAGACTCAGCAATGGGTTCAACTTCCGGTATCGGAGGCGGTGGAGCTACAGGCTGGGAATTCTTTACAAACTTCGACTCATATGACAAGAACTCTGTCAAAGGCGCCTGTGATTTTATGGACGGAAACCAGGAATTCCACAATAAGCACAGCTTTGGTCCTGACTTCTGCAGATGGAACTCTGACGTACGCCACATGAATGGATACAACTTTACCCAGGAAGAGCATGATGAACTTATGATCAAGGCTGCTCAGCCATGGGTATATGCCTACCAGTACAAGATGCGCAAAGCAATTAACCCGAAAAACCTGTGCGGAAGCTACTTCAGGACACTTACCCCTGAAAAGCTTGAAGCATTGGAGAAATAAGTAGATTCTTTGAATCGTCGCCCGAACAATTTTGAAAGGAGATGCCCTTACGGGCATCTCCTTTTTTATGCGGTGAATCGTATTTTCTTTTGTTTTCTTCTATTATAACTGTATTTAAAACAGCAATAACGGCAAAAAAAAGAGTAAGCCTGCAGCAGGCTTACTCTTTTGAATCTTTAAAACTGTATACTATTCAAAATAAGTATCTTTCAGATTCCAGGTCTGGGTATTTACCCTTTCAAAATCCTTAAGATTTGAAGCGTATATTGAGAAATCCAGTCTCTGGCAGAGCGGATACCAGTATAAGAACTCTGTAAGTGCAGCATCTTCAAAATCCCTGAAAATCTCCCACCACTTATCATCATCAAGAGTTGTATTCATGGGCTCGATGTATCTGCTGTAGTATTCACCATAGTTTTCATACTGATCAATATGGTTGTAGGTTATCATTAAAGTTTCCGGTGTATAGTTCCATCCCTGTGAACCGGCAATACTTGCCATGTTCATTTCAAAGAAATCCCATGACTGTACATCGTTTCTCATCATTGCATCGTAGGTTGGAACATCGTATCCAAGCAGTTCCAGAGTAATTCCGACATCGGCAAGGTTGCTCTTCATGACTTCACCTGCGGCAGCATACATCTGGTTGGGTCCTATGTAAAGATACCGCAGTGTAATCTTATTACCTGAAGCATCTTCAACCAGACCGTCGTTGTCTCGATCCTCATAACCGGCTTCCTTCAGTTTTGCTTTAGCAGCAGCGGGATCATACGGATAAAACCAGTTTTTTGAATAATCGGTCATTGTACCGGGGGCATTACTGAGAATTGTATAGATATCAGCTGCAACACCCGAGAAAACTGTAGTTACTGAAGATCGGTTAATTGCATGTGCAACAGCCTGTCTTACTTTGATATCTTTAAGAGCCTTGCTGTAGCCGTTAAAACCAATCAGGAATGCATTTTCCTGCAGAGCGGAATAAACCTGAAAATCATCACCATACTCACCGTTCTGAACATTTTTAACATCTGTTCCGCCGGGTGTAAAAATATAATCAACTCCGCCTGTTTCAAGTTCAGCAAAGGCAACAGAGGCTTCTCCGATAAACCTTACTCTGATTTTAGCAAGCTTGGCGGGTCCTTCAAAATAATCATCAAAGCGGTTCAGTTCTGCATAGTCATCTGTTATGTATTTTACAATCTGAAAAGCACCGGTTCCTATAGGAGCATCATGGAAGAACACTGCTGCATCACCGCCGACTTCTTCCCAGTACTTTTCACTCCAGATACCGATTATTCCCAAAGCTTTAAGAACGCTTCTGTACACGTAGTTCAGCGGAATATGAACAGTGTAATCATCTACTGCAGCAGCATTTTCGAAATCTATGAATTTCATATTGGATTTGGATGAGAAAAATCCGAGTGAAAATACTACATCGGACGCTTTCATCTCTACTCCGTTCTGAAACTTCACACCCTTTCTAAGGTTGATGGTTATACCAAGATAGTCATCATCAAACTGGTAGGACTCCGCAAGACTTCTGTCACAGATACCGAAACCGATACTGCCGTCTTCCTTATAATACTGATCAAACAATGAGTTTGTCGCCAGTGAAGCAAGCATTGCTGCATTGTCTCCGATTGAGTCCGCCTTATTCACATTTCCATGATCGGCATTACAGGCTATCGTAAGGGTGTCCTTAGATGCCTTTGCACCGTCATCCGAGCTGTCTTTACTGCATGCAGACAGAACAAGAACTGCTGCAAGAGCAAGGGCAACAAGCAGCTTAACAGTAAAACCGTTCTTTTTCATTCTTCTCTCCTAATATATTTTTGTTGTGATATCTCACAATTTTTTTTATTCTCTATTTCCCCTGCGGATGAAAGCAGGCAACCATATGTCCGGGATAAAGTTCTGTCAGCACCGGATTTTTTGATCTGCAGACATCTGTAGCATAAGCGCATCTTGCAGCAAACCGGCATCCCGGCGGGGGATCGATGGGGGAACGGATTTCTCCCTTCATTATTATTCTTTCTTTTTTCTCCTGAAGATCGGGAACAGGAACAGCTGAAAGCAGTGCCTGAGTATACGGATGTACCGGATTTTCAAAAAGCTCTTCATTATCAGCATACTCAACGATCTGGCCTAGATACATGACCATAATATTATCTGATATATATTTGACGACCATCAGATCATGAGTAATGAATATGTATGTCAGATTTTTCTCCTGCTGAATATCAAGCAGCAGGTTTATGATCTGTGCCTGAATAGAAACATCCAGTGCGGAAACAGGTTCATCACATACAATAAAATCAGGATCAAGTATCAGCGATCTGGCTATACCGATACGCTGCCTTCTGCCTCCGTCCAGTTCATGCGGGTAACAGTTTACAAGCCGTCTGGCCAGACCTACCGTATCCATTATCCTGTAAACTCTTTCAGAAATCTCTTTCCGGGAACAGCTTTTAGCAATGACCAGAGGTTCAGAGATTATCTGATAGACAGTCATTCTGGGATTCAGTGATGAATACGGATCCTGAAAGATGATCTGCATTTCCCGTCTAAGCTTACTGAGCTCTTTTCTAGATACCTTGGTAATATCATTGTTCCGGTATAAAATTTCACCGCCGGTACTCTCGAGCAGATGAATCAGAACCCTTCCGAGAGTTGATTTACCGCAGCCCGATTCTCCTACAACTCCAAGTGTTTCTCCTGTCTTGATTGAGAAACTCACATTATCGACGGCATGAAGATAGCCGTTTCCTGTTTCAAAATATTTCTTTAAGTTCTTAATTTCGATCAAATTACTCATCTGCAATCCTTTCCTTTAGAGCACAATAAACAGCGAACAAAATGACCGTCCGATATTTCTACGAGTTCCGGAAGTTCCTTCTCACACAAATCAAACTTGCTCTGACACCGGGGTGCAAATTTACATAGCTTCGGCAGGTTCGCCGGATCCGGCATCAGCCCGGGAACAGGCAGCAGCCTTTTGGAGTTTTTCATATACCCCGGAAGGGAAGAAAACAGTCCTTTGGTATATGGATGAGCAGTGTTATTGAAGATATCTACCGGACTGCCTACCTCAAGAATCTCACCGGCATACATTACAGCTACCCGATCACACATTTCAGCAACTACTCCAAGGTCATGGGTAATCATGAGTACCGAGGTTTTAAGCTCTTTTTTCAGGTTATTCATCATTTCAAGCATCTGGGCCTGTATTGTCACATCAAGTGCAGTGGTAGGTTCGTCAGCCAGCAGGATCTGGGGTGAACATGCAAGCGCCATGGCGATTACAACCCTCTGCTTCATTCCGCCTGAAAACTGATGAGGGAATTCCCGGAACCGATCCAGTGATATTCCAACAAGCTCAAGCATTTCAGCAGCCCTTTTAAGAGCTTCCTTGCGGCTGCATCCCTGATGGAGGTAAATAACCTCGGCAATCTGATCCCCTACCCTGTCTATAGGATTCAGGGCTGTCATCGGATCTTGAAAAACCATGGAAATTTCCTTACCGCGAATCTTCCGCATTTCAGAAGCCTTCATCTTCAGAAGGTCCTTTCCCTTATAGTTGATTGAACCTCCCAGAACTTTACCCGGAGGAGCCTGCAGAAGCCCAAGTATACTCAGTGCAACGGTAGTCTTTCCGGCTCCGGTTTCGCCGACCAGCCCGAAGGTTTCCCCTTCCCGTATATCTATTGAAAAATTATTTACAGCCTTACTGATGCCCATATCATCGGTGAAGTAATGTACTGTAAGATCATTGATGGATAATATTTTCTCGCTCATTTCAATTCCGCCTTAATACTTCAGTTTGGGGTCAAGGGCATCACGAAGCCCGTCACCAAACAAATTCATAGATAAAACAACCAGAGCAATGGCGCTTCCCGGAATTGTTACGAGATAGGGATAATTACGCATGTAGGTACGGGCGCTTGCAAGCATCGCGCCCCATTCAGGAGACGGCGGCTGAACTCCAAGCCCCAGAAAACTCAGGGCAGAGGCTATAAGAACAGACAGTCCGACACGCATGGTGAAGTTAACTATAAGCATACTGCTTATACTGGGCAGGACATGCCTCAGCATTATCCTCCAGTCACCGGCATCAATACTTCTTGCTGCTTCAATAAAATCCTGCCCCATAACCGACAGTGCAGGACCTCTTATTGCCTTTGTGGAGCCTGGGATACAAGCTATGCCGACTGCGATGATGCAGTTTCTTACCGTACCTCCGAAAAGCGCTGATACGCAGATAGCCAGGAGCATGGGAGGGATGGCATTGAGGACATCAAGAATACGCATAATTATGTTGTCAGTTTTGCCTCCGTAAAAAGCAGATGCCAGGCCGAAGATCACTCCAAAAAACACACTGATTACAGCTGCTGAAAAACCTATAAGAAGCGATGATCTTCCTCCATAAAGAATTCTTGCAAGCATTGAGCGTCCCAATCCGTCTGTTCCGAATATATAGTCCTGGCCGGGGCCTAAAAAGCGGTCATCAATATTCTGTGCATCATATCCTTCAGGGCAGATTACATTTGCCATTGCACATAAAACAATTATTACAATCAGAATCAGAAGACCAAGCATAGCGGTCTTGTTTCTAAGCAATCTTCTCATTGAAACAGCAAACATGCTTCGATGCTTGTATGCGCCTTCCATTTTTACCTCAGTTTCATTCATCTGTTTCATCCTTATCCATGATTGCGGCTGTTTTCTTCTTCATTCTTTTTGTGCTTTTAAACTGCGCCTTTATGCGCGGGTCAATAAAGGCATACGCCAGGTCAATAAACAGATTGACAATTGAAACAGCCAGAGCTACCAGAATTACACAGGCTCTCAGCTGTGCGTAATCACGGTTATTTATAGCCGAAACCATCAGTACGCCCATTCCGGTGATTACAAATACAGTTTCTATAACTGCCGAACCGCCAAGGTTGGTTGCAAACTCGGTTCCTACACTGTTGATGATGGGAATGAGTGAGTTTCTAAGTATATGATGACGGGTGATAACTGATTCCTTCTGTCCCTTGGACCTTGCAGTTCTCACAAAATCCTGTGAGATACTGTCCAGAACAGCTGAACGGACAACACGCAGTATGGAAGCTGAACTTAAGATTCCCATTGTAAAAGCCGGAAGTATCCAGTGTTTAAATGAATACAGGCCGGAAACCGGAAGCAGTTTCAGGTTGATCGCAAACAGCATAATCAGAAGATACGCAAGCCAGAACATTGGGATAGATATACCCAGAATTCCTAAAATTCTTGCAATTGCATCCAGCAGTTTCCCTCTGTGCTGGGCAGAGAGTATTCCCAGCGGAATACCTATCAGACATCCGATTACAACGCTGCAGATTGCAAGCTTCAAAGAAATAGGCCACCTGTGCGCAATTTCGCTGTTCAGTGAAGTTCCGGTTCTGTATGAGATTCCGAAATCTCCTTTTGTGATTAATCCTTTCATGTACTTTACGTACTGGTAGTAAATGGGCTTATCCAGATCATATTTAGCTTTCCATTCTGCTCTCTGTTCATCGCTGGCTGTTGCACCAAGTACAACATCAGCAGGGTCACCGGGGGTAAAAACCTGCAGAGCAAAAACAATAACGGAAACACCTAAAAGGACCGGGATCATCATTAAAATACGTTTGATTATGTATTGAAGCAATTGGTATTCTCCTTGCACAAACTATTATTCGAGCTGATAAATAATGATCTTTTTAGCAGTTATGAGATCTATAGTACAGTTAAACTTTTCATATCGCAAGCTTTTTTTTGTTCTTTTTTATCGTTTTGAGTACGTTAACACTCAATAAATTATATATACAATCAAAACGTATGCTAATCTCAATAAAAAGACAGGAGAACAAAAAAAAGCAGCCCCTGACAGGCTGCTTAAGTATTCAATTTTTCAGATTATAAATAGCTAAAGTAATGATTTAAACGGAAGATCAGGTTCAATCGCAAAGGCATCATCAAAACCTCTCGGATAGTGGTATTCAAGCTTATCCTTATCAGCAGGATAAACAAACTTTCCGCCTACCTGCCATATAAAAGGTTTAAATTTGTACTGGAGTCTGTCTTTCTTCATATCCCAGAGGACACGGATTTCCTGCGGATCCGCCTGAAAGTTAGTCCATATATCATGGTGGAAAGGGATTACAACCTTTGTATTCAGACATTCTGCCATCCTGAGTATGTCAACAGATGTCATCTTATCGGTCATTCCCCTTGGGTTTTCTCCGTATGAACCGAGAGCAACATCAATATCGTGTTCATTACCGTGCTTTGCATAATAATTTGAATAGTGAGAGTCTCCGCTGTGATAGAGAGAACCGCCGGGAGTCTTGATTATATAGTTAACCGCAATATTATCCATGTCCTGAGGCATTTTGCCCTTTAGCGTAACCCCCTTAGGTGCGGTAACAAGCTCGGTTCTGTCGAAAGAATCGAGAGCGATAATTTCAATATCACCTACCTTTTCAACATCACCAGGCTTAACAGCCTTACAGCGCTCCTCAGGTACACCCCATTTGATCCATAGATCCACACATGCCTGAGGACCTATAAAGGGAACACAGCTGTCGCAGTTCTGTATTACAGCGGCGGCAACATTTTCATCTATGTGATCGCCATGATCATGGGTAGCAAGAATAGCATCGACCTTCTTAATTGCAAAGGGATCGAGCACACAGGGAACATTCCGCAGGTTGGGCTGAAGCTTCTTGCAGCCTATCATTCTCTGATGCTGATGCTGCTCAGTCATCCATGGGTTTGACTGTGTCTTTTTTCCGGTCTTAACCCAGAGATCAATACAAATATTTGTGTTGCCTTCTGATTTAACCCAGATACCCGTACAGCCCAGCCACCACATTGCAAAGGTACCCTTTGCTACGATTTCATTTTCAATTTCTTCATTAAGCCAGGTTCCCCACTCAGGAAAAGTGCTCAGAATCCAGGACTCTCTAGTTATATCATCAATTTTACTCATAATTACCTCTTAACTATATATCGATACTAACATTGTGTGGTCAATACGTCAAGTTTGTTTTGATTATTTTGATTGTTTTGAAGATTTAAACAATCATATAGTTCAGAACCGGAAACAGAAAGGGAAAGAAGTTTCTCTATCTTAGCTCGAGAAGCGCCTTAAGGTAGGCGTTTTTGATAATCCTTCCAGAATCTATCAGGCAGTTGTCAAAATGTCCGCCGAGAATTATATCCGGTTCCATATCTTTAATCTTTGTTATTGATTGAAAATACGCAGCCTTGTCATAGTCAACACTGCCGTTCCAGCCCAGCAGAGCCTCATCACATTCAGCACTTATATTGATTACATCTCCGGTAAAAAAGATTAGACGGCCTTCCATTTCAATACTGAAAATAAGACTTCCTGCAGTATGACCGGGCATATGAATAACCTTAAACTCCAAACCGCCAGCCTGTATAACATCACCATCCTTAAGAACTGTATCAACTTTACAGACTGGAAATGTTCTGTTAAAGGCATATCCGATGGTACGGTCGTCGCCCTTCTCAATTCCTTCTGCATCGCCGGGACCGGCATAAACAACTGCACCCCGCTCTTTAAAAACATGGGCATTACCGCTGTGATCAAAATGGGAATGAGTAATAAGCAGATGAGATACCGGGAACTTATCAAGTCCCCAGTATTTCATGTTTGCATCTATTATATTAAGCTGATTTTCATCAACTCCGGAATCTATAAGAATTACAGAATCCTGGCCTTTTACGGCATAGCAGTTTGATACGGCTCTCGCAAGACCGTAGGGGGAACCGCAAAGCTGATATACATCTTTAATAATCTGCATTTAAACCTCTCTAATATTCCTACTCTATATTAACATAAAGCCAGGAATTATCCGTTTCATCAGGGAATTTTTCCCAGGTATCGGGCCGCGGAGGCTCCGGAGAAGCTTTTCTATATTCATCCTTCTGGTAGGAATATTTTCCGAGGAAGTTTCGATCCTGTTCCGGAGTCAGCGGAGGTCTTGTGTTAGTCGGCTGCATATCGTGAACCCAGCCTTTCTTGTATTCATTTTTAGTAGTCCGCTGCCAGGCTCCGCTTAGCACACGCCACTCCCCGTCTTCAACAATATGGGTGCCGGGAACCATTCCAAGGCTGATTATTGCCATCGGAGTTTCCCTGAACTTTGATAGGCCTTCAACACCTATAGACCACCATACGCCTCTGGCCATTGTACACTCATCATTTACTTCTATGACAGGTGTTGTCAGCGGGTGAATGAGCATATTTCCTTCAAGACTGTCTACAACTGCCTTGCTGCGGAAAGCCATAATACCTTCAACATCGACACTCGGATGCTTCATAGACTGCAGCTCTCTTCTTTTCTGACCAATTCTCTGATCATCATGAAAGATAGCGGCATTACCCCTTACATTTTTGATTTCCCAGACTGCAAGGAGCTTATTAACGCTTTTTTCAAGCGCTTCAAATTCCTCATTACTTAATTCATCAAGTTCATTTAAATCAAAATTCATGAAAGCCCCCTACTTTGTCTTATCGGTTTCAAGCATCCAGCTGCTGTCAGTATATGTCTCGTACGGACGCGGACAGGCAGGAATTCCTTCTCTGATACCTGTAGGAGAGTACGGATTGTGATAAGTAGATGGTTTAGAAAGAGGATGAACTGGAGTGTTAAGCCTGTGCAGCATACTGAGATCTTCTACCCAGCCCTTTTCATATGAACACTTAAACATTCTGAACCAGTGAAAATGCCAAATCTTCCATTCCCCGTCTTCAAGAATAAAATCGGCGGCAATCTGTCCCCAGTTCCATACAGCCATAGGATCAGCATTTTCCTGCGGTATAGCACCTCCGCCCGGACACCACCATACGGCTTTTGCAGTCTGCAGGTCATCGGCTACAACAATCATAGGTGTAGTAAGCTGCATATCCATCATCTCGCCTTTTTCCTGAGGAGCACCTACAACTTCCATAATTATGGATTTTACATTTTCAGGACTTTCAAAAACGCCCTCGTCCGAGTATTCTACCGAAACATCGGCCTGTTTCATTGCAAAAAAGCCTAAAACCTTTTCTGCCTGTCTGAAATTAAATGCAGCCGTACAGCGGCCCATAGTGTTCTGAATTTCTTCATATGCCTGCAGTTTCTTAACTGATTTTACAAGGCTTTCTTTTCTTTCATTGCTGATATTATTTGACATTCAATTACTCCTCTTTAATTATGCTTCGCGTGTGAGTCCGCCGTCAACAGCCATTACCTGACCATTAACATAACTTGCCGCAGGTGAGAGAAAAAACATTATACCTGCGGCACATTCTTCAGGACGTCCGGGACGATGCATAGGATTTCTCTTTTTAAGCTCAAGAAGCCCCGGTGCAGTATCAATAAAATTATAGTTACGGGGGGTGAGAATTGGTCCTCCCGGACATATAACATTAACCCTGACCTTGCCCTGATATGCACATGCACGGTTAAGCGACCAGCCTACAATACCTGCTTTTGCTGTTGGATACCAGGCTTCGCCGTTCTTATCACCAACAAAAACACCGGCAACAGCAGATACATTGCATATCGCAGCTCCTTCAGCGGGCACACTTGCAACAAAGGCTTCAGAAACCCTGTTAATCATACCAAGAGCAAGCTGAACAACATCTTCAAAAGATCTGCCCTTTGCTCCGAGCATTGTAGGACCGGCAACATTTGCTAGATAAAGAGGCTTTGCCCATTCTATTGTCTTATTCATTGCTTCCGCAACAGATTCATCGCTGCTGAGGTCGCACTGAATGGCCTTTATATTGCTGCCGTATTCTCCGGCTCTTTCAATTGTTTCATCAATGCCGTTTACATTCATATCCCATGCAGAAACTTTCAAACCATACTGTGCAGCAAGAATACATGTTGCAGCGCCGATTCCGCTTGCGCCTCCGGTTACAATAATTCCTGTTCCGGCCGGTGCTGTCCATCCGTCAAAAACAATTTTAGGCTCTTTGTAGTTTTCAGCCATATGTGGTCTCCTCCAAAAAAATTATTCATTAATAAAATTAAGGTTAAATATTGCAGTATTATAGAAACTCTAATTGAGCGTTTTGGCTATTATACACTCTCTTAAATCATAAAACAAGTTTCATTTTGATTATTTGTGAGTATAATTTGCTATTCTGTCTCAAAAAAGCAAAAAAAATCAGTAAACTAATCTATATCTGAGCTTTCACTGATAAGAAGGGAGGAGAAAATCAGAATAAAACCGATAACGGCCTGAAATGAAAAGCGTTCATGGAGAAAAATAGCTGAGAGGACAAGGGCAAAAACTGATTCAAATGAATACAGGATTGATGCTCTGGCTGCCTCTAGATATTTCATTGCAACATTTGAAAGCAGATGACAGACAAGGGATCCCAGCACAATTATATAGAGCATCTGGGATATTTCATATGCTCCCCACTGAATCGAAGGTGCAGACTCAAAACCGAGAAATACAATAAGCGAGAATATTCCGGCTGCAAACATTTCATAAAACGTCAGGTTAATCGGAACATAGATTTTTGAATAATGATCAAAGCCGATGATTCCGCCGGCATAGAAGACGGCAGCACCTAGAGTAAGGACATCGCCGGGATTAAATTTGAAACCGTTCTCAAGGGATATAAAGGCAACCCCGGCAATACAGACAAGGGCGCTTATAAAAGCTCTGACTCCCGGACTCTTCCCCTTTAGAATCCATACCGCAAAGGGGACGATTACAACATAAACAGATGTAAGAAAGCCTGATTTACTTGCAGTTGTATATTGAATCCCTATGGTCTGCAGAGCGAAACCGCCGAAGAGGAAAACACCGAGAATAATACCTGCCTTTATTTCCTGAATACTGGTCTTAATAATTGATTTTCTGAAAATTACAAAAAGAATAGCACTGGCCGAAAGAAAACGGACAGCGTTAATCCAGTTCGGAGGCAGGTAGGCAACTGCATCCTTTACAACAACATACTCTCCGCCCCATAAGAAAGCGGAGATAAGAAGAAATATTTCAGCCTTGCGGCCGCTTTTATTAAGTTTGAGAACGCCCATAATGAATTTTTAGCCTCCATTGAAGTATCAGATTAGTCAGAGTCATCACAAGCCAGTACAGCTGAACTCCGGAGGGCATATTATAAATAACAAGGAACATGAGAACCGGAATAACATAAGACATAACACGCATGCTTCCCACAGAATCCTGGGGAGCCTGAATATATCTTGACTGAATTATTGAAATACAAAGAATTATTAAGGGTAGAATTCTCAATTTTGTCCAGCCCGTTACCGGAACCGTAAAAGGAGAAAAATTCCAAATGTACTCAGGGACAGAGATATCGGGTATCCAGCCGGGAATAAAGACAGCTGCTCTGAAATCTATGTCGGTCAGAAGCAGAATATACAGAAGAATAAAAACCGGAAGATGGATTATCATCGGCAGAAAACTGGAGCGCGGTTTTACGTCATTTTTCTCAAAAAGAGCCAGAACTTCCTGGTTCATCTTTTCTGTATTCCACTGAAACTGCTTCTTTAATTCCGATATTTTAGGGCCGAGAAGCTGCATTCGTATCGCATTTCCATATGTCCTGCGGGATAATGGAAATATCGCAGCCTGTACAGCAAGGACAAGTATAATTATTCCAATGCCGTAATTGGGAATGATTCTGAATAAGAGATTCAGAATCACATGCGGAATACCCGAAAGGATATCAGTAAACGAATCCCGGCCTGAAAGCAGTTTCAGATTAAGATCCGCAGTGCTGAATCCTCCGGTTTCAAAATTTTCGTATCCCGAGAGCACTGCTGAATCCTTCGGCCCGTAATAAACAAGATAGGTATCATCTACAGCGCTTCCGTCAGAACTTCGCTGAACATAAAAGCTGTTCTGCTTTACAATGCCGTCAAGAGGGCTGTCGACCCAGACCGCTGAATATTCAAGGTTAACGGGAGCCAGGACCCCAGCAAAATACCGGCCCTCCACGCCCATCCACTTGAAAGTACCTTCGAGTTCAAGATATCCCTGGGTTTCGGGAACGGCTAGATTCTTCTTTTCACCCTCGCTTTCCAGACAGAAATACCGGTAAACATAACTTCGTTCAGTTTCCTTAAACCCGGGCCCCAGCTGCGGTCCGAATCCCAGACTGTAAACATTACCGGCTGAATCCTGCGGTAAAGAGAAGCCCGGTTCCGGATTGAGTTTAAGATTGAATCGGAACATATAATCAGAATCATCAAAATGATAGTTAAGTACAACCTTAAAACGCTCAGAATCAGATATGTAATCAGTGTAAAACGCGATTCCGTCCTCCAGCTCCTTCACCTGGTACGGACCGTTTAATTCATATCCGTCAAAACCTCCCGCTGAAAGCCTGAAAGGATAGAGACCGCTATCATCTGAATAAACCAGATCTGTCGGGCTTCCGTCCGGTTCTGAATACTCCTTCAAAAACAGAGAATGCAGTGTTCCGTCATTCAGATCAAAGACGGCAGTCAGCAGACTGGTTTCGTAACTGTAGTAGCCTGATTTTTCAGGAGATACCGATTTATAAAAACTGCTTTTATCAGGCCCCTGCTCTTCAGCTGTTTCAACAGCTGCGGCTGAAGCCGGTTCTGCATCAGAATTGGAATCATTATCGGGAAGAAAGAAGGTGTTGTAGATGTATACCGTGATAAAAATGACGGCAATACTCAGTATGCCTGTGAGCCATATTCTTCTGTTCATTAATTGCTCAGCCTCCGCAAAGAGTGTTTATAACCTCTATTTCAGCCTCGTCAGGAATACTGAAACCGGCACGCTCCGTTTTCGGAACATTAATGCCGTTAACCCTGACAATTACCCGTGGATTGCTGATTGTATAACCGATAGCTGAATATATTTCTGAAAACGAAATATCCTCCCTCCATTCTACCGGTTTTCCATTGACCGTAAGCACACTAATCCCCCGCAAATAACGCTGTATCTATTTATACCATAGATTTTTACATTTTCTCTGATTTCAAACTGATATTGCTCTGAAATGACGAAAAACAGAATTGCAAAGATGATAAGTTGATTTATAATGAATCATACTCCGAGCTGACCTTCCTGCAGGGCGAATCTCAGTCTATGGAAGCAGGCCGCCAGGGTTGAACCGGAAACAGTTCAGCCTTCCAATCTTGAGAAGGAGAATATCACTTAAGGAGGGGTTATGCCCTTAAAATTCGATCTTTCAGGGTGTACCGGCTGTAAACTCTGTCAGCTCGCCTGCTCGGCCGGACATTACGGAGTATTCAATCCGGAAAAAGCAAGATTAAAGATGATCCATGAATACAATGATGACGGTATTAAAATAGCGTCCAAACATTGTATTATGTGCCGTAAATGCGAAAAAGTATGCCCTGAAAATGCAATTACAAGCAACGGCAGGTGGATGATAGTGGACGAAGCCAAATGTATAGGCTGCGGAACCTGCGTTAGAAACTGCCCTACAAAGATAATCTTTTTAGACGAAAAAAAATCAGTAATCTGTGATCTCTGCGGAGGAGAACCCGCCTGTATAGAATGGTGTCCCAAAGACGTAATATCACTAAAGGAAAAGAAGGGGGCTTCAGCATGAACAGTCTAATGGGAAAAATGCTGAATGTGGACTTATCTGCAGGCAAGATTGAAGCAGCGGACACACCGAAAGAATGGGTGGAACTGTACACCGGACAGAAAGGTCTTGCATCAAGAATACTGATGGAAGGTTTTGATCCTAAAACAGATGCTTTTTCAGAAGAAAACAAGGTCGTACTTGCCAGCTCCGTAATGGGCGGAACCATTGTCTCGTGCTCTTCAAAGCTGGCAATGGCAACGAAATCACCCCTTACAGGAACTATATCCGACGGCTCTGTCGGCGGCCATACAGGTGCTGAGCTTAAATATGCCGGTTTCGACGCAGTAAGTATTACAGGCAAGGCAGACAGGCTTTCCTATCTTTATATAACCGATAAAAAGGCAGAACTCAGGGATGCAGCGGCGCTCAAGGGGCTTGGCTGTTTTGAAACTGACAAACTCATCAAGGAAGAAATCGGAGATGATGAATTAAAGATTCTTGCAATCGGTCCAGCCGGTGAGAATCTGGTACTCTATTCCTGTGTTTCATCTGAAAAATACCGTCAGCTCGGGCGCGGAGGAATGGCTGCTGTCATGGGAAGTAAAAATCTCAAAGCCATAGTTATCCGCGGTAAAAAAGGTGTCGGTGCTGCCGACATGAAAGGTCTTCTTGATTATACAAAGGAAGTAATTGTCAGAGATGAAGTTATTTCTGCTGATAATGAAATATATGACCTTGGAACAACCTGTCTTGTAGACTACAGCCAGGAATCGGGACTTCTGCCGACCAGAAACTTCCAGGAAGGAAGATTCGAAGATTCAGATAAAATCAACGGACAGTCATTCAAGGATGTCCGTAAAAATAAGAAAGCATGTTTTTCATGCGGTATTGCCTGCGGAAACTATGTAGTTGACGGCCGGGCATCGGTTGAAGGTCCGGAATATGAAAGTATCGCAATCGGCGGTTCTTCACTCGGGATTGGAAACAGGGAAAAGGTAATTGAGTTTAACTCTGTATGTGACGATCTGGGCCTTGATACCATATCCGCCGGGGGAACCATCGCCTATATGATGGAAGCCACTGAAAAAGGTATCCATGATTTCGGAATCCGTTTCGGAGAAGCAAACAAGGCCATTGAAATGCTTGGCACAATAGCGCACCGAAAAGGCCTTGGCGATGAGGCGGCTTCCGGCTCAAAGGCTCTTGCTAAAAAATACGGCGGAGAAGAGTTCGCAATGCAGGTTAAGGGAATGGAGCTTCCCGGTTACGATCCGCGCGGCTCATGGGCCATGGGAATTGCATATGTAACAGCCCCACGCGGCGGATGTCATATGTCAGCCTACCCAATCGCTCTTGAAGCCTGGGGCGAGCTTGATCCTTTTACATTTGAAGGAAAGGGAAAGCTTGTAGCCGACATGCAGAACTCACAGTTCTGTAAATTCTCCATGGGAGTCTGCGACTTCTGGCCCATCGAAGATGATACACTTGGGAGACTCTTTGAACTGAGTTACGGCGGCGAATGGCCTGCCGACAAGGTGTACAAGACCGGTGAGCGTGTATTCAACCTGCAGAGGATGTTCAATATAATGGCCGGTTTCGACCGGACCGAAGACAGGCTTCCCGAAAGGTTCCACAAGGAACTGCTAAAGGCCGGACCTCCCAAGGATATCGCCTACACATCCGAAGCATTCAACAAGGCTATGGACGAGTACTATGAATACCGGGGATGGGATGAAAGAGGCCGCCCGACAGTTTCAAAGCTTGAAGAACTCGGTATTGAAAAGGAATTTATTGAAGCTTATAAAGCAGCTCTATAATAGAAGATTTTAACCTTATAACCTCTGCCGCACTATAAGGTTGTGGCAGAGGTTTTTTGTTTTCCATTACATAAAAGATCTCATCATAGCCTTAAACTATTATTTAATGCTATAATAATAGCCGGAGGAGATGATGGAATTAACACAGTTAAAATATTTTAAAGCAGTAGCGGAACTCCAGCATTTCACCAATGCGGCCGAACAGCTTCATATTTCCCAGCCGTCACTCAGCAAGGCAATTGCCAATCTTGAAGACGAGCTTGGAACCAATCTATTTGAACGTGACAAGAAATCTGTATATCTTAATGAATTCGGCAAATGCCTCTATAAGCATGTTAAAAAGGTTTTTGATCAGCTTGCTGAAGCAGAGATGGAAATCAAGGATATGAATATCGGCGCTCATGGAGATGTAAGGGTCGCTTCATCTTTTGAGCTTACCGAACCAAATCCGATTCTTGAAAATTCATGGAAATTCTATATGGATCACCCTCAGATTCATTTTCATTTTTATCAGCAGAGCACTGAGCAGATCCTCAACCTGCTGGAAACAAGGTTTATTGATTTTTCATTATGCACAAAAGATGAGCTTAATCTGCCGCAGATCAAATGGAATCATCTGTATTCCGAAGAACTTTTTCTGCTGACAGCTGAGGGTTCCAGGTTCAGTAAACGGGAATCTGTAAGGCTGGAGGAGCTCAGCAATGAAAATTTCATAATTGATAAAATTGCCCCCGGAAAGGAAGATTCTCTTCACCACCTCTGCAGGCAGGCCGGCTTCTCTCCGAAAATAGCGTTTGAAGGGAACTCGGTTAAAATGACGGGGCAGGCTGTTGTCAGAGGATACGGAGTTTCGTTTGTATCAAGAACAAGAAAGGAAAGAGTCCTTGCATCCCCCAGATCCGAAGACTGGGAAAGAAAGCTTTTGTTTATACCGATAGAAAATGATTACAGCATCAAGGAGATAGGGATAGCGCATCTAATAGATAAACGCCTCTCAGCCGCTGCAAAGCTGTATCTGGACAACCTTCTTGAATCATTCAGCAGTTACACGTCTTAAGTTATAAAAAAGCCTCAGATAAATCGGCTGTGTTTTGTCTGAGGCTTTCCAACAATAAATATCAGCTATTTAATAATCAATATGACCTCTGGAATAATCACTGTATTCCTTAACCAGTGCATCCCAGTTTTTAGGAAGATCAATCTTTGTACAGGAGGGGCCGCCATGATCTCCGCCGCCTGCAAGAACTGCCATCATTGGACCTGCCATTCCGCCGCCGACTACAGCAAACATATGTCTGCTGCTCCAGAATATTCTTGTAGAAGCCTTCATATCCTCGGGCAGCGGAACATTCTCAGGCTCATGCATGTTTCCAACAAGCCACTGAATATCAACATCCTCTCCGGGAACCCTTGCGTATTCAACTATATAATCCAGAACCTTTTTTTTAGTCCATCCCGCATCGGCGAACATCTTTGCAGCTATTGGAGAAAAAATCAGGATGAGGCCCGGATCCCATCCAAGAGGATTAATCTTGCAAATCTCCTTAAGAAATGCAGAGGGACTGCCCTTCTGAAAAACCCTGTGCTCCTGCGGCCATGACATTGTAACAGCAGAGTCGGCTTCAGCAAATCCGAAATCCATATGAAGAGGCTGCCATGGATTCATCTCGCTGTTGTCACCCATGCAGTATCCGATCCTGAACTCATGCCCCATTTCCGAAAGATCCTCTATGCCTGGTCTAACCCCTCCGATGTTCATGAGGATATTTCCGTAAGCACGGGCTATTGCAGTATTGGCTTTGTAATAGGGAGACAGGAAATTACCGTCCACGTTAAGGTTAATATCACGGACAATTGGACCGCTGAGAGTAAGCATGGGCCCCCAGGTTGACTGGCTGCATGTCCAGCCTTCAAAAAATATCTTTTCATCAAGCGAACCCTTAACAGCAGATATTAGAACCGGTAGATATGTAGGAAGACAGCCGGCCATAACTGCATTTACTACAATCTTTTCAACAGTTGCCTTGCCCATCATCGGTGGGATTTCTGCAACTACATAGTCGGCTGGAAGATCAGTTCCCCTAAGCATTTCATCAACGGCTTCTCTTGTGGGCATCAGTATCGGAGAACCGTTGCTCCATCCGTTTTTATAAAATATTCTATTAATTTCTTCGGAAGTTCCCGTATAAGTTCCGGTTGCAAGACTCTGATCAGGTACTGCAGGATCTGCTTCCTGTTTATTGAGCGGCTTGATAAGGCCTTCAACCATCCAGTCTGTAATCATGGACAAGTCGTCTTTCAATGCCTCTGAAACCAGCTCCTGAGTAACATGACCGCGGACACGGTCTACCTGAATATCATATTTGTATATCCTCATATCAGGAACTTTCTTTGTAGTAACTCCGCGGACACCATTTCCAAAGGTCCGCTCTGTCGTAAGCATTACACAGGGTTTTCCCAGTTTTTCAATATATGCTGTATTATAACCCTGGAACAGGGCGCTTGACGGAACGCTGCCGTAAAAACTTATTACTGCGTCCACCCCTTCAAGCCATGTATGAAACTCAGGAAGAAACTCTTTATTCTGACTGAGTTCAGGAAGTTCTACCAGGTATCTTATATGGGAAAATTTTATATTTTTATATCTGCGGCTTAATTCTTTCTCAACCTCTTTGAGCATATATTCGGAATTAATCATAAAATCACCGAACATTCCGATTGTTTTTCCTTCAAGATCTTCAAGCCTTGGACTCAGCCCTCTAATTTCAGACCAGTCTACTTCCGCCCAGGGGCTGAGTACTTCAAATGTGCTCATTTATTACTCCAATATAAATATTGAAGAAATTATAATGGTGGAGAAATATAGTGTCCAATTCTAAAAAATCATTGAATTGATAGCTTGAATCTATTGAACAGGCAGTTCAAACCAGACCGAAAGACCCTTAGGACTGTTGTTGAAGGCACCGACACAGCCTCCGAATGCCTCGATAATTCTTTTACTGATAGCAAGGCCCAGACCCCTTCCGCCGGACTCTCTGTTTCTGGAAAAATCAACTCTGTAAAAACGCTCGAAGATTTTTTCAGTATCTCCTTCGGGAACGCCCTCCCCTTCGTCTGTTACGGTAACCCTGACATATGACTGACCGGCGCGCTCAGTCCTGCTCTCTGAAAGGGAAACAGATACTGTGGTATCAGACGGGGCATACTTGTGAGCATTGCCAATTATGTTTCTGAGAACCTGTCTCAGCTTCTCCTCTTCTGCCGTAACAAAAACGTCTCCGGACGAGCTGTCCAGATTAAGATGAATCCCCTTGTCTTCAAACAGGGGACGAAGCTTACCACATGTTCCATCAAGAAGTCCTGATAAAGATATCCGGTCCATATTCATTCCGGCAGCACCTGACTCCAGATCACTTAATGACCGGAGGTCCGAGATGAGTCCTGTCAGAATTCTGGTTTCTTCATAAAGGCTTTTCATCCGCTCTTCATCTGCTGTATATACTCCGTCAATTATCATCTCAAGATTTGCCTGTATAACACTCACGGGAGTCCGCAGTTCATGAGCAATATCAGAGAGCAGCGTCTGCCTTGAGTTCTCGGTTTTCTGGAGCCTGTCCGCCATGTGATTATAATTCTCAGCCAGACTGCCTATTTCGTTTCTGCCTGCGACATCAACCCTGGCTGAAAGATCTCCTGATGTTATTTTCTTAACTGCAGAATCAAGTTCAGTAATGGGCTTAGCAAATCTGGCAGCCAGAAGCGTTCCCGAAACAACAGCAAGAATGATACCCAGCAGCACTGATATACCAGTGGATGCAGTTACAGCCTTAATAAAGGTCAGCTCCTGAGGATTATAATCCTGTGTGATCATCGATTTGAAAAATACATATCCGATTGTATCGTCATCTATCAGAATTTCTTCGCCCTGATCTGTTTTCATTTTCTGCGGAAGCTTGTCTTCGGGGGGGCCGTCCCGCTGCTCAAGTCCTGAGAAAACTACAGCGCCCTGTTTGTCGGTTATAACTATCGGAATCTCAGAATCTTTGGGATGCCTTCGGTCAAAGGTTCTGTCTGCGGTTCCGTTATATGTATCAGGATCACTTTTTATCCTTTCAAGATATTGCTCAATACCATCAAGTGTACCGTTTTCACTGCAGTAGGCTGAAATTGATTCCGCATAGTTTTTTGCTATCGCTATATCATTCTTTTCAACTAGATCATCAAAATTTTTATTTACGGAGATTCTTACTATAAGATAAGTCGCAAGGCTGCTGAGTATCAGAATTACAGCAAGCCCTGCAAACAGTTCATTTCTAATTTTCATTCTTTTACCTTGTATCCTACACCCCAGACAGTCAGGATGATATCCGGGACAGAAGGATTATCCTCAATAAGTTTCCGCAGATTTTTAATATGTACATCAATGGTTCTCTCATATCCTTCATATTTATATCCGCTCAAAGCCTGAATCAGTTCGCCCCGAGTGAAAACTCTTCCCGGAGACTGAAACAGGAGGTGTAGCAGCTCAAACTGAGCTGAGGTCAGGGGGACTTCCTTTCCGCTTTTTGTAACTCTACGCTTTGAGGTGTCTATCTCAATTTCATTCAGTTTAATCAATGATGATGCTTCAGCAGCATCTGATACGGCTACAGCTCTTCTGAGTACCGCCCTTATTCTTGCACATAATTCTCTCACACTGAAAGGTTTTGTCATATAATCATCTGCACCAATCTCAAGCCCCAGAAGCTTATCTGCCTCCGAGTCTCTGGAAGTAAGCATTATAATTGGAGTTCCGGCGGAAGTCCTGATTCGTCTGGCCACTTCCAGACCGTCCAGGCCCGGAAGCATAAGATCAAGTACCATTAAATCAGGTTTCTCGGATTCATGCAGTTTGAGGGCATCGATTCCGTTAAAGCACTGCACCGCCTCATACCCCAGCGACAGCAGATAATCTTTTATCAGATCATTCAGTTTTTTTTCATCCTCAACTACAAGAATCTTTTCCATATCAGAATCCCCTTAATATTTTTCAGCCCGCACAGATACCGCAGCCGATACAGCTGGAACATCCGGCATACCCGGTACCGGCTGTGGATGCAGAAACATCCGCTTCGCTGACATCCCGCGTTTCCCCATGGTAGTCTCCGCTGCCCCCGGAACCATGAGGATGTCCTCCGCCCTGGCTTGAAATCGATGATGCCAGAACCAGTCCCCCGCTGAACACTGCCGCGGCAGCTATCGGGGCAAGTACTTTTGGAATATCAGCCTTCCCCATCTTTGACGAAAGCGCGCCGTCAACAGGACAGGCATTCACACATTCCTGGCAGCCTAAGCATTCCACCGTAGTGACTTTTTCAAGATTGGCGACATCAATATTCATAGGACATGCCCTTGAACAGAGCGTACAGCCTGAACATTTATCCTGATTACGGACAATCCTGTTAGGGCTTAACTTTGATAATATAGCATACCATGCACCTGCGGGACAGATATATTTACAGAAGCCCCGTCCCATAAAGAATGCAAATATCAGAATTGCAAAAAAGAAGATATAAGAACCCGGATTTCTAAGAAAGGCAGCCGAAAATCCCTGCCCCTTGAATATTCCCATCATTGCAATAAACGGATCAGCTTTTATCATCCAGTGTCCGCCAAACAAACCAGCAAAGACTACGAATGCCGCCAGCACCGGATATTTAAACCATCGTAAGACCTTATCCGCTTTTTCGGGAATTCTCAGTTTCTTCCTTAACTTCTCAGGAAGAACCAGCCTGCCGATCTTTTCAAATAGCTCCTGCAGCGCTCCCATTGGACAGACGTAACCGCAATATGCCCGTCTGAATATAATGGAGAAAACCGACATTATTAGAAACAGTATCACCATGCCTGAAAACAAGCCTGCAATAGTGAAACCCGTATTGAAAACACCGGTAAAAAACATTTCAAAACCGCCGATTGGACAAATAGCATGCTCTGAAACTACTCCTGAAATAAACAGGAAGAATACTGTACTTGCAGCAAGAACAGCCCATCTGATAAGCCTTGCCGGCTTTATCTTCTTTAATTTCATAAATACCCTCTCTCTCGTTATTTACAGGAGAGAGGATGACTGGAATTTGTAAACGAAATGTGAACGGGTGATGTAGAAAATATTTTTTTAATTAAACTTTTTTAAATAAAATAATTCAGCTGGCGGTTTTCCCAAAAAATCAAACCAGTCAGATAAATTTAGGGGAATTTATCTCTAATTATTAGCCGAACATCGGCGGTTTAACAGGATAATCCTGAATAGGAACGTCTTCCGTAGAGAAAACCATTTCTCCATTTTCATTTTTTACTATTATATATTTCAGCCATTCCTTATTATCCATCTGAGGATAATCTTCACGCAGGAACCATCCGCGTGACTCTTTTCTCATTGAAGCAGCCCTGAACTGCATCTCTGCTGAAAGCACCATTGCCTCTGCCTCATGACAGTTGCAAAGTCCGTGAGGATCCTCGGCTTTAAGCTTTGGAATCATAGCCTTTGCCTTTTCAATTTTACGAAGACCGATATCAAGCCTGTGCTGACTCATGTAGACGCTGTATTCGACAGGACCTATGGCCTCCCTGACAGCAGTCATAAGTTCTTCAGCTTCAATACCTTCATTCCTCAACAAAGGAGCTACTGCCCTGTCTATACATTCCTGAACCTGGCTCTCATTGACAGCGCAGAGTTCATTACGGGAGTTATAATCAGAAACTGATTCTGCAACCAGCAGTCCGTTAAAAACTGCATTCAGAATTCCTGAACCACGGTTTCTTCCTGGAGGTGCAGGTACAGCCCCCGGAGAAGCAGATCCGCAGTAGCTTATATCACCTATGGCATAGAGTCCTGGAATAGTAGTCTGCATATCATGTCCGACTTTAACCGGAGACTGTTCACCTACAAGGCACATCACAACTTCCTTGTTATCGCCGTCTTGTGCAGCAGCTTTTCCGTATATCTTCTTCCATACTTTTATGCCGTATGGTCTATCCCATACATGGGAAGTTGTAAACAGTGCATCACCATGGGCGGTCACTTCATATTCATCTATATGAATCGAAACCGGGCCTTTACCTGCAGACATCTGGTTATACCATTCCCGCACCGCGGTAGAAGAAACATCTGCTTCCGGAAAGCGTCTGAAGTTTTTTGTTATATTTTCTCCAAGAGCGTTGTACATGACATTTTCTGAAAATACTGCGTCATGGTGACTCTTTGACTTATACTGCTGTGCAAAGTTTCCAAACTCAACATTACGCATTTCAGCTCCGGCCCTGTAAGCTGCTGCTATTCCGTCACCCCGGCTGTTCCACATCGGCATAATTTTATAGTTCTGACTGCCTGTTGCAAGAATTACGGTCTTTGCATTTATAGTATAAAAGATTCCGTCAAGCAGACTGTATCCGACAGCTCCGACGGCCTTTCCTTTGTTGAGAAGAATATCTGATAAAACAACTTTATCCAGCAGCTCAACTCCCAGCTTTTTAGCAGTCTTTCTGACATTGACAGTTATATCAAGATCAACACCTATCATTCCTGTCAGCGGGCCTGTAGGCATAACCTTCAAACTTCCATCCTCGTTATAGGGGACATTCACACCCCAGTCCGAAAGTTTTTCGATCATCTCATTATTCATGCTTACATATTTGTGAAGCAGCTTCTGATCACCAAGATATGCTCCGACATTGTGCGCATGATATTCCACAAACTGATCCGGAGTACAGCGGTTAAAATCAAAATACTGAAGAACTCCTCCGCCGCGATTAGCCTTCCCGCTCCATCCTGTTGTATTTTTTTCCATTATCAGTACGCTTAATTTATCATCAAGCTCTTTAGTACGCACCGCTGCAGACAGACCGGCTATTCCGCCTCCTACAACAAGCACATCAACTGTCATATTCTTATTTTCAGGTTTCATATTATTTACTCTCCAATTTCCTATTGGCTATCCTATCGGTATGCATCAAAATTCTGATAGACTCTTTCGCCCTCAAAATCTATAACTACTTCAATACAGTCTTTAGGGCATAAAGCTTCACAATAGGTGCAATGAACGCAGTCTTCAACATACTTGAATACTGGCAATTTTTTATTCTCATCCCAGCGTATGACGTCAACAAAGCATGATTTGTAGCAGACCTTGCAGCCTATGCAGGTTGAAGGATTAAAATTTATTTTATGGTTTGCCATGCAGCAGTTCTCCTTGTCTTTCTAAAAGTTATTTTTTTCCTCAGTGTAAACTCTGGGAAGCAGTGATGCCAGATTGGTAAACTCTTTTATATTATGAAGAAGAAGAGCCATAGGACCCATCGGCGGCATTCTGAATCCGTCCGGAAGAGCTTTTACATCTCTGCCGTTTTCGAATGTCCACCCCATCCAGAATCTGGTTCTAAGCTCAACGCCACCATCTATTTCTCTGATAAAATGACACATGATAGTACCGGGACTTGCGAATGGAGGATGACCAATACCGTTACCCTTTGCGCACACTATTGTACCGCAGGCTGCTGTACCGTATTTAGTCATATCAAATCCAAGGTCCCCCGGATATTTAAAATTGATACTCAGGTGTTCAGGCCCCATACCCACATCTTCTATTACGTGATGTGTAGTATCCCAGTATTTTTCTTTAATACTTAATTCAGGATCATGCGCCCTGACTTTCTGCATCGATTCTGCCTGATAATGATCTTCATGATTCCAGATGGAGTATCGAAGATTATCAAGTCCATGCCAGGCGAACCACCAGTCAAACATCTCTACCGTTACACCGAGCATCATTGTATGATTTGCAACAAAACCGGTACCGTCTTCCATAACACAGTATCCGACTTCAACATCCAGATATCCCGGATTAAACAAGTCATTTCTATCCTTGAATTTTAATGCCCTCCGGGGATCAACAGGGCCCATTAATACTTCCTGGTATTTTTCCTTAGGAGCCTCAGCCATTTCCTCGTTAAAATATTTAAAATATGTTTTTTCTTTATCCTGTTCAGTAACAGGGACCAAACCCTGATTAACCATTGCCATAATTACTCCTTTGATAAGAACAGCAGCTCCCCAAAGACATTGACTCTCCAGGAGAGCTGCTCAGATTCGGTATTAAAATTCCATTACTTTTGTTTTATTCAATGTCATTCAGCTTTATTCAGCCCGAGAATCTGCCGTGCCTCATCAGGAGTTGCAACTTCTTTTCCAAATTCGGTTATAAGTCTTTTTGCTCTTTCGACAAACTGAACATTCGATTCAGCCGGAACTCCCTTCTGGTATAGAACATTATCTTCAAATCCTACCCGGACATGACCGCCGAGAGCGATTGTTGTATACAGCAGAGGCATATGCCCCTTGCCGATTCCAAAGCCACCCCAGGTACAACCTTCAGGGAGCAAACCGTGAAGATAAACCAGATTCTCAACTGTTGCCGGCATTCCTCCGGCCGCACCCATACAAAGCTGAAAATGCAGCGGAGCTTTTAATATACCCTTCTTCAGATAATAAAGAGCATTTGACAGCATTCCGACATCAAATATTTCAATTTCAGGCTTAATGTTATATTCCTGCATGGTAGCACCGAGCTTTTCAAGAAACCTTGGACTGTTTTCAAAAACTGAGGTATTCAGCCAGTTCATTGAACCGCAGTCATACGAAGCCATCTCCGGCTTCAGTTCTTTTATATGAACCATCCTCTCTTCATCAGTCAGACCAAGCTGTCCGGAAGTTGTGAGGTTGATAACAATGTCACAATCAGTGGCTCTTATGAGCTCAACGGTTTCCTTAAACTTTTCAAAACTCATTGATGATTTATCATTATCATCCCTCACATGGATATGTGAAACCGATGCACCGGCTTTCCAGCATGCATAGACATCATCTGCAATTTCCTGCGGCTGAAGAGGCACATTAGGGTTTTCATTTTTTGTAGGCCACGCACCAGTGTGCGCAACTGTAAGTATTACTTTATTATCCAAATCACCCATAATTATCCCCGTTAAATATTTCCGCCGTAGGTATATACCCTGTCAGGAACATCATTTAGATCAGCCTCGTCGATTTCTGCGACACATCTAACCATTGAGCCGTCACCAAGATACCATCGAAGAGGAAAGCAGTAGAAACGGAATCTTTTTCCGCTAACTTTATCGAGATCTCCGCCTAGATTTTCAACACCGACAATTCCGTGTCCCAGCATCTGCTTGTGACATGGCTCCCATGTTCCCCAGCATCCAATAGCTTCAAGGTCGCCGTACTTTGCATCATAAGCTTCCTGACCGTGAACTTTTATATATGTGAATTTGTCAAACTCGGCATAAGCTTCTTCACCGAACTGTTCGATGTATTCTTCAGTAATCGGTTTTCCGGATGCTCCTATAAGATTCATCTTTGTCATTCCATTATTACCCATTGCAGTATGCAGAGGATGATCAAGGGCCTGAGTATCATTTGCTACGCATTTAACCTTATGCTTAACAAACCACTTGCCGGCTTCAACTCCGGTTCCGCATGCGTAATGATAATATTCTTTTGAATCATCAAACTTTCGATGCATCCCGGTATTCAGGCATACAACCATTCCTTCCAGTTCTGCAGGCTTAATTCCGACTTTCTCACATGCCGCTTCAAGGTGCTTAGGTCCTATAAGGCCCCATCTCTCAATTTCGATCGGAAGACATACAGCATCGCCTGTATAAGCATCAACAGGCATTTCATGTGTGTAGCGGGCTCTTCTGCCGTCGAACTCTCTTTCCATTACATGCCGCGGTGCATCTGCATGAGTTCCGGTATGCATGGTACATGTTATCTTCTGAGTAAGGACTCCACCCTTTGCCATTGTATGATTATTATCAATTACAGGCTTATCAAAATAAGGCCACCTTGGTATTTCTGCACTGAACGGATGTGTTAAATCTACAAATATTTTTTTTCCCATAATATTACTCCAAATAATTTAAAAAAATTAATCATTAAAATGAGGGTAAAACTTACCCTCCGCCTTTACTTAAAAATAATCCTTTTCATTTGTTCCCTGCTGCTTAATCAGATACTCCTGGAGAGCTCTTTTAGAAGCAGCAATTTTCTCGTCATCCCAATCGTAAAACCCTTTCCCTGATTTAAAACCGATTGTACCTTTATCTATCATATCCTTCAGCAGTGGAGACGGTTCTGTAGAGCTCTCAATATGCTTTAATATGTAGCTGTGAATATTCCAGGTTAATTCTGTTCCAACCATGTCGGAGTTTTCAATTGGAGCCAGGATTGGAAGTCTGAAACCAAAACTGTACCGAATTGCATCATCTACGGTTTTAGGATCAGCTATTCCCCTCTCAACGATTGATATCGCCTCGCGCCATAGCGCATGCTGCAGTCTATTTGCTACAAAACCCGGAACATCTTTTTTAACATGAATTGGTTTTCTTCCGCATTCTGAAAGAAGTTCCATTGTAATCTGCACAGTCTCATCTGAAGTGTCAGAAGCAGGAACAACTTCTACCAGCGGAATAAGGTAAGGGGGATTCCAGAAGTGAGTTCCTATAATCCGATCCCTTTTTTCTGATGTCGAAGCAATTTCCGTAATACTGATTACAGAAGTATTGGTGGCAAGAACAGTTTCAGGTTTGCAGAGCTTATCAAGCTTTTGAAAAAATTCCTGTTTAAGTTCCAGCTTCTCTCCAATGGCTTCAATAACGAAATCTGCATCAACCACTGCTTTCTCAAAATCATCAGTTGTTGTCACTTTTGAAATAATAGACGCTATGCTCTCATGACTGCCTATTCCATTGTCCGCCATAAGAGATAGATTGCCTTCTATTTGATCAACAACTCCCGGAAGGACTTCAGCACGACGGGCCCAGACTGTAACCGAATAACCCTTTGATGCAAAAATCTGTGCGAGCCCGGGACCCATCATGCCAGCCCCGAGGATTGTAATTTTCTTTATATCTGAAATCATCATACCTAGTTAGCCCAGTATCCGCCGTCAGTAGCTATATTAGCCCCGGTCATAAAATCACTTGATTTTGATGCAAGAAAAATGCACGGGCCGACAAAATCTTCGGGTTCGCCCAGTCTTCCGACAGGAAGTCTTTTTAGAAAGTTTTTATAGACCTCACTTTCAGGATCAAACATCCATTCTGTAAGTTCTGATCTGAAGACTGTCGGGTTGATGGTGTTCACATTAATTTTATATTTGGCAGTCCATTCACAGGCAAGAGACTGTGCCATCAAATCGATTCCTGCTTTTGCTGTACAATAGCCGGTATAATTAGCCATTCCCATTTTCGACCTTGCAGAGGACACAAGAATAACCTTTCCGCCCTTTCCCTGCTCTATCATCTGCTTCCCTGCATATTTACAGAATAGCCAAGTACCCTGAACATCGGAGTCCATAATTTTTTTCCACTCCGATAAATCCTGCTCAACTATCGGCTGGGGATGATTATATCCTGCTGCCGTTACAAGTACATTTATCTCTCCGAATGTCTTAACTGCTGAGTTAACAATCTTTATTACATCTTCTTCTTTTGCAGGATCTCCAGCCTCAGAAGCGCATTCTATACCGGCACTTTTTAATTCATCACAAAGACCTTTATTTTTAGATTCATTTCGACCGGTTACAAAAACTTTCATACCGGCATGACCGTAGCCGAATGCAATTGCACGGCCCAGAGCTCCGGTAGCACCGGTAATTACAGCGACTTTATTTTTTACATCGAATAAATTAGTTACAAAATCTGTTGTCATCAAACTACTCCTGAAACCTAGTAATTAACGATAACCAGCATTGAAGCCGGGAAATTTGTTTCGTTAATAAGTGAACGTCCTTCATTAGGACCGATGAAGATTGAATCATTTTTTTTAAGTACAATCTTTTCTTTTTTGTCTTTTGTGTATACTGTCAGCTCACCCTCAAGTACATAATAGATTTTTTCGGTTGGTGAATCTTCATATGCATAATCGGCTCCACCTCCAGGAAGAAAATGACTCAGTCCCATCCAGAACTTTTGAGCATTTGATTCATCTTTTCCGTGAAGCCTCATGGCTGTCATTTTAAAATGTCCCGGAGCATCATAAGTACTGCACTCTTCAACTTGTCTTTTTTTCATATTTTATCCTCCAAGATTCAAAAATTAATTTTTAACACTCAGCATGTTTAACTGTTAGTTTTTTACTTTTATTAGAAATAAGGTTTTAAGATTATGTTCCGGCTTTTTCCAGCCGTCAACGCAACTTATTACACTAAAAACTGTATCTTTTTGTTATTTGGTATAATTTCCAACAGTTATGTTTATTCTAACTGTAATTTTTTATCTTATAGAAAGCAGCCCGCCTGGATTATCAAAGCGGGCGCTTCTGCTTTTATCTCATTTTGATTCAGCCCAGTCCGGGAAACAGCATGAACATCACAGCTGCAATAACAGTACCGACAAGGGTATAGGCAACTGTCATAAGAAAAACCGGCAGATATCCTTCCTTATGCTTAATCTTTGATAGACCAAGTATCAGAAGGACAAATCCGTTAGCAGGCAGTGTTTCAAATGTAGTGGAAGCAAGGGCGACAACACGTGCAATTCCGGGAATATTAGGAATCATTCCGCTTTGCCCTACAATTCCCATAATAATCGGAATCGATATAAAAATAGCTGCGGGCGGAGATGAAGTTAAAGCAACAACTATGCTGATTACGATAATTGCTGCGATCATATAATGTACCTGCATACCGTAGAAGAATCCAATAACCATTCCAAAGGCTGCGGTAGAAGCAATTACAGCAGCAAGTCCTGATGGTGTTACTATAGAGATAAGCGCATTAGGATATTCCCCTGCACCGCTGTTAATGGAATTTATAATTGCTTTTCCGAGAGTTATTTCACTGCAGCCGTCACCTCGTGAAACCATATATTTAAACATCAGAATTATTGCAAGTATTATTCCTGCACCCAGAGCAATTAAAACTTCATGAAATACAAGAAATAAAATAAAGACTACAAGCAGAGGTATCAATGCGACCCAGAAATTGGGAAGTTCTCTATTTTCAACAGGAGGGCAGTAGGCTTCTCCCATCTCAAACTTATCTCCCTTCGCTTTTGATTTAATAATTAACCGTACTACAGTAAAATAGCTCAATACAGCAATAATTATTACTGCAACAAACCCGGGAATAAGACCGGCGGTAGGCAATATTTCAATACCCTGAGCCTTTAAGGCCTGCATAACCATAATATTATTATGCTGAGGCGCTCCCGGAGCAGCAATAAAAGGCGCACCCAGGCATAGCAGTGCCGGCACGAACTTTCTCGGTATATCAGTCTTTTCAGCTACAACCATTATTATCGGGAATAGTGTAAATACAACAACAAAAGCATCCACTCCGCCGAAAGTAAAGATCGCACTTACTATAAGGATAACAAAAACTGCAGCCTTCACCTGACCTTCACCCTTTCTGGGCAATACAAATTTATTTACAAGAGTGACCGCAATTGATGAGGCCGCACCGGTTTCTGCATATACTTTACCGAATACCGCCCCCATAAAAATCAGAGAGAATAGACTAATAATTACATCTGTCATTCCACTCACGTAATTACTTGCTATTGCTGTAACCGGATTCAGCTGATTAAATATTGCAACAATGACAGCACAGACCGGCGCTACCCACAGAGTAGACCATCCTTTATACGCCAGGACAAGAAAAAGTACGATACCGATAATTATACCGACAAGACCCAATAGTTCCATCGAACCCTCCAAATATTACTTCTAAAAGTTTTCAGAAATTATCCGCTGACTATTTTCCGCCGTCAACGCAACTAATTATTGTGCTATATGTAATTTTTTGATATTTTAAAAAACCTTAATATGCAATCCTGATGTATACTGTAGTTAATTAACTTACAAGCGGGGATAATAATGAGAGTGCAGCATGATATAACAAATTATGACAACAGCGGAAGTTTTATGAAAATCTCACTGCACAAGCTCAAAAATGTTTTCAGGCATTGCCATGACAGCATTGAACTTCTGTTTATCCTATCCGGTAAAATTTCAATTTACAGCAACAATAAAACCCACATGCTTAATGAAGATGATGTATACCTAATAAACAGAAATGAGCTTCACGAACTTCAATCCAGCGGCTGCGTTCTTATAAAACTCGAAATTAATTCTGCATTTTTCAATGCACCTGATTCGCCATTTCCTGCAGATGCCAGATTCAACTGCAACTCTTCGGCACATCACGATAAAATGATTTTCTATAATCTGAAAGTTCTGATAGCAAAACTCGTTAAAAAAAATACGGAGAATGGTAAATTTCTTGAAATTATAAATAAGGCTTATCTATATGAACTTCTTTACGAACTTATGAATAATTTCCGGATAACCGGCAGAGAAGAACCAGCTGCGGACTTAAAATTATATGACAGAACCAACCGTATAATTAATTATATCAATACAAATTATTCAACCTACATATCACTTGAATCACTTGCAGAAAAAGAGAATTTATCCGTACCGTATCTCTCCCGTTTTTTTAAAGAACAGACGGGACAGACATTTAAAAATTACCTTAATAAAATTCGCCTGCTTCACGGAGTTAATGAACTTATTTCAACCGACAAGAATATATCAGAAATTGCTGAAGAAGCTGGTTTTTCAAATGCGAGATCCTTTGTTGCTGTATTCAAGGAAGAATATGGCGATAATCCAAATACTTACAGGAAAAACAATTATCTTCATTTTGCACACAAGTCAGAAAATATCGACTATACTCAGATAGAAAAAAGTGATTATCTTAAAAACCTCACTAGATACCTTAACACCGACATCACATCAATGCTTCCGATAAAAACTGAATGGGACACAATAACAAGCGGAATAATTAATGTAAAAAAAAGCTGTCGCGAACTTACACATAATTTTAAAAAGATTTTCTCATTCGGGGACGGCCGGGCAATTCTTTATGCTGAAATCCAGGAGATGCTGATAGAGATGCAGAGGGACATCGGTTTTGAATACATTCTTTTTCATGGTCTATTTGACAAGTCAGTTGCTCAATACCTGCTTTCAGATGACAAAGAATATTTGTTCAATTTCAACAGAATTGATAAGATTCTTGAATTTATACTTTCAATTAATCTGAAACCTTTTTTAAAGCTGGGTATAGAATTCAAAGAGACTTCTTACATATCAGAACTACTCAGAAACCCTTCTGTAATTAACTCATCACTTGATAAGTGGTATCAGTTTATTACTGAATTCCTTCTGCATATCGAATGGAGATTCGGAAAAGAGGAAGTAGCTTCCTGGAAGTTCTGCCTTCAGGAAGAATATGACAGAAATAAACTTCTCATTAATCACAAAACAGAAGACCGTTACAAGCAGCTTTACCTTACAACATTCAAAGCTATTAAATCTCATAATACTGCTATTAAATTCGGACCGTCTCCACTGATGCCTTATATGATGATTGACACCCCGATATTATCCGAGTTTCTCGAGTTCTTTAACCGCTATAAATGTATGCCTGATTTTTTTACTTTTAAATATTTTCCGGTAATTGCTGAAGCCTCGGAAAAGAGAACCAGATTTTTACTTGATAAAAACCCCGACTCTCTGCAGACTTTTATAAACAAAATAATGGAACAGCTGAACATAAAAAAAACCTTTGCAATTCCAATCTACCTCTCTGACTGGAATTCCTCAACCTCAAATGTAGATCTTCTTAACGACACATGTTTTAAAGCTGCTTATATAGTTAGAAATATTGTAAAAAATTATGACAAGCTTGACAGTTTTGGATACTGGATACTATCAGATTTTAATCTGGATCTTGAGACAGGTGATAAATTATTTCACGGCGGACTTGGTCTATTCACAAAGAACGGTATAAAAAAACCATCATACTACGCTCTTTCATTTCTAAGCAGATTGGGAAACAAACTTATAGATTCTGGTGAGTGCTATATGGTAACCGGAAGCGAAACCGGTTATCAGATTATTGCATATAATTATTCCCATTATTCCCAGCTGTATGCAGAAGGCGAAAGATTCGACATGACGTTTTCGGAACGATACACACCATTCCATCAGACCCGAAATATTGAACTAAGGCTTAATCTTTCGAAAATAATAAATGGAGAATATACACAAAAAAGGTACAGGGTAAACAGAAAGAGCGGAAGCTGTTTTGATATGTGGACAAGAATGTTCTCACAGGAAATTTACAGCAGGGATGATATCGACATACTGAAACAGCACTCCAGCCCTTTCTACCAGATGCAGACAATTAACATCACTAATACAAGTCTGACTGTAAATATGGAACTTGAGCCTCATGAAATACAGCTGATTCTTATTGAAAAAATTTAATTTTACTTATATATATCACAATGATTTAACAGCATCCAGCATTTCCATCAGGGCGGTGTTTGTCTTCAGGCATACACAGGCCCAGTAGCAGTCAAATTTCATACTGTCTGGAAGTTCAATAAATTTTAATTTTGTATCAAGTATCCCGTTAAAATATTCAGGAGAAATAGAAAAATATTTCCCCATTTGAAGAGAAGCAATCAGTGCATTAAAATCAGAAACCTGTAGTTTATTTTTTGTTCTAATTCGTCTGTACAGACTTTCAGGATAAAGATATTTATGATCATCAAGCAGAGCTATTGAGTCCTCTGCAATATCAAACTTAGAAACCCTGCTCTCACTGCTCCAGCGATGTTTTGATGACACCATAATTTTTGCCGGATAGGTCCTGTACTTAACAACCTTACAGCCTGACCAGTTTTCAAAATCATTTGTTGCCGTGATACATAAATCTATTTCCCTGTTAAGAAGCATAGAGTGCAGCTTGGACATCTCCCCTGAAGTGATATTGAAATCAAAATTCTGATTGTAACATCTAAAGGCATTGATGACAGGGTTAACAAAACTGGAAGTCGGAAGCAGTGTAAAAAAACCGACTCTTATAACATCTGAATTAATACAGAATCCGCTTCTAATTTCGGTAATGGCATTATCCCAAAGAAGCTTAACCGCATTAAACTTTTCATATGCTGCTTCCCCTTCGGATGTAAGCCTGACAGACTTTGTAGTACGATCAAAAAGTCTGCCGCCGACCTCCTCTTCAAGCAGGGAAATCTGTCTTGACAAAGCCGGAGGGGAAATACACAGGATATCTGCTGCCTCATGAAAATTGAGTGTTTCTGCAAGTATCAGAAAATATTCGACACGCCTGAATTCCATACTCAATCGAGTATATCATGATATTTTTTATCTGCGAGAATTTCTTTGTGTTAACTTAAGGTTAACAATCAGTAACTTAATGTAAATTCACAAATCATTCATCCGGGAATACAATTTATTGATAAATAATCAGGAGAAGAAGGATGAATAAATTCGAAAAAATAGAAAATGCAATAAATTTAAAACCATTAAAAAACATTTCCGATATTCCAGTCTACCCGATGATCATTACTTATGCAGCAGTACCCGCCGGAAAAACTCAGGCAGAGATTTTTAAAGATAACAGTTCATGGATGGATGCCCTGGTTAAATGCTATGAGGAAATAGGTTCAATACCTGATGCAGTATTCCCCATGAACCCTCTGGATACTTCTTTTATAGAACAACTGAAAGTTCGAATTCCTGGAAAAGAACTAGAAGATGATGAACTGTTTCAGTTCCTTGAAGAAGAGCTTATGTGCATGGATGATTATAAAAAAATAATTGAAAAAGGAATGTCAGCATGGCAGCTTCCATTTGTTGCATCCATCCAGAACCCGCCCTTCACCGGAATGATGAAAAACATGAAGGTTATTTCAAGATTTATTAAAATTGGTAAAAATCTCAAGGCAAACAGAATTTTCTGGGAAAAGCAGGGGGTTCCGGTAATGTTTCATAACGGCACGGCACCTGCATTCGACACTTTTTCGATGAGTCGCAGTATGGAGAAATTTTTCTATGATCTTTATGATGAACCGGAACTTGTAAAGAAAGCCTGTGCAGCTGCAACCCCTGAAATAATAAAAACAGCACTTAGGGGTGCAAAAAAAGGCGACAGGATCGCAGTATATGCAATGAGATCTTCTGCAACCTTCGTCTCTCCGCAGATGTTTGAAGAATTCGCCTTCCCTTATATCAAACAGATGATAGAAGCGTTTTACAGCAAGGGTGTCACAACTATCATTCACGCAGATGGGAACTGGCTTCCCATGCTGCCCTACTTTCAGCAGGTCCCCATGGGAAGCTGTATTATTGAGCTGGACGGTGATACAGACATCCGGGAAGCAAAAAAAGTTCTTAACGGTTATCAGTGCATCCGCGGAGATTTACCTGCTTCTATTCTTGCCTTCGGAACAGAAAAGGAAACAGAAGATTACTGCAGCATGCTTATCGAATTAGCAATGGAAGGAGGGATGATCCTGGGGTCCGGATGCGAAGTACCCATAAACACCAGGATTGAAAATATAAGGGCTTTGATAAACTGTACAAAGGTTGCAGTTTAATTAACAGGAAGCTCCAGACTTATACCGGTCCCCTCTCCGGGGGCCGTTTTAATTGAAAGTGTACCGCCCAGTTTTTCAGTATACCTTTTAATTAATGTAAGCCCGAGGCCTGCGCCCTTTTCATTACCTGTACCACGTATAGATTTATGAACAATCCTGTTTGACTTAAGCGGATCAAAATCCATACCGGTACCGTGATCACGAAAGGTTATAAAAACGGAATCTTCATGCTGCCGTGCGTCTACTTCAATACTTCCTCCCTGATAGGAGAACTTGACAGCATTGGAAAGAATATTCCTGGCTATTATCATAAATGACTCACGTTCTATTAACAGTTCAACATCCGGCTCTACTGAAATTTTTAAATCAAGATTCTTCGCATATAAATACGGAGCAAGTAGTTCTCCCGCCTCATCAAGCATTTGTTTTAAACTGCAGTTTTCCTTTTTAATTTCAGCCCCGCCCATTTCCAGCCTGGACCATTCAAGCAGATTAGACACAAGGATAGCTCCGGTATCAACAGCAATTCTCAATTCACCGACGTATTCCTTCCGTTCAGACTCGGAAATTTGATCATAATCTTCATCAAGCCCCTGAACTACACCGGTAATACCTCCGAACATTCCTGACAGATCATGTGAAATTACTGAAAACAATCCCGACTTCAGCTCATCCACACGTTCAAGTTCATCCTTACGGGTATTCAATTCATTAAAAATAGTCTGATAAGGTTCAGAAATACTTTTCTGTATTACAGCTCTGTACAGAAAATAAAATGAAATTATTTTCGCAAAATGTCCTACCATATTCGAAAAGCCGTAATTACTGACATAGAAAGTGAAGGCTAATTCTGAAACCACAGTGAATATAATTGAAAGATTGAGCATCCTGTATATACCCGCAATAAATCTTCTGCGATTCCTGAATGCGGTAAAAAGTGAATAAAGCAGGATAACAATTATCACATACTCACTGCATATTTTAAATGAGGTCTGACCATGACCTTCAATGAAGCAAACTGGAAAAATACTGGAAAAAAAGATTGTATAAATGACTATTGCAGTCAGCACCGTATAAATAGAAAAGACCATAGAGGGTTTGATTTTAATCACGCGTCCCACAAAACTCAGTGAAACAGAAAGAGTCAGGGCTTCCATCATCCGCGCGGCAATCCACAGCTGATTTGCGTAATAGTCATAATCGGTAAAAATATTCATACCCCTGTAGCCAAGTGTATGAAGAAGGTCGAGAAGAGCTATAAAAAGATATGAAATACCCAGAATTATCATGTACCGTGTCGAAAGATATTTACTGCTGTTCCAAACCAGAATAAATATTGAGAAAGCTATAACAATACTGAATATTTCTGTCAGGGCATGAAAAAGCAGATAGTTTCTGCCCTGTATTATATATAAAATTATTATTGCAAAGCATAGTATGATCAGGGGCAGAATCTTTATCTTTCTATCCGACTCGGAAAGTAAACTCATAAAGGGAATTTTAGTTTATTCCCGGGGTTGATTCAACTTCTTTCAGTGAATAAGATTGAGAATCATTATATTTTGGAGATTGTAATTATGGATAAAAAGGTCATTCTGATAAACGGATACAGCAATGAGGAGACCCTTAAAATAATGCGGGCAGTAAAGGCGGTTCTTGATGATCCCGCAGAGGTAGCTTTTGCCATGGGAACAGAAACCAACCGGACCTGGGTAGTGAATGACCTGCTTAAAGAAGTTTCAGAAGAACATGAATATATGAAAAATAACCCTCCGGGACAGCAGAAAAGCTGATCCCGGAATCATTTGGGGATCTATTTTATATCATTGTCTCTGCATTAAGAGCTCTTGATGCAGAATCGATAAAATCAAAATCGTCCTTCGACAGCTTAATGTTCAATGCTGAGGCATTTTCCTCAGCCTGTGCCGGTTTTCGTGCTCCGCATAAAACAAAGCTTATACCTTCCTTTGCAGCTGTCCATGCAATTACAAGCTGAGCAATTGTACAATTATATTTATCCGTCAGGGCGGACCAGCTTTCAAGCATCTGCAGTACCTTTTCCCTGTTTTCTGGATGATACCAGGAGATTCTATTGCGATAAGTGCCTTCCTTTAATTCTGTGTCCATTTTAAATTTCCCGGTCAGTATCCCCTGTTCAAGCGGAGAGTATGAAAGCACCGATATTTTATTCTCCAGGCAGAAAGGCAGTATTTCATTTTCTATGCTTCTGTCGAGCATACTGAATCTGGGCTGATTAGCATCAAGAACACCTGCATCAATATATTCACGCATTATCTCAACACTGCAGTTTGAAACACCAACAGCCCGTATCTTGCCCTCCTCCTTCAGATTCATAAGAGTTTCCATAGTAACAGCTACCGGTGTAGGCGGATCATATTTTATCTGCGACTCGCCTTCTGCAGGTGCTGAGGGACTTGCAGCCCCCGCTTCCTGCCAATGAGTATGCAGGATATCTATATAATCAGTATTCAAACGCCGCAGTGACATTTCAACTTCTTCACGGATGGTTTCAGGCTGCAGGCAGCGCATTATCTTCTTTCCGTCAACTACGGCAGACAGCATACTGCCCCTCCCATCCTTCCACCAGAGTCCGCATTTTGTTGAAAGAACAACCTTATCTCTGCGCCCGGCAAGAGCCTTACCGACTATCTCTTCACTGTGACCAAAACCATAGGCAGGAGCAGTATCAATCAGTTCTACACCGCAATCCACTGCGGCCTGAATAGCCCGGATAGATTCATTATCATCGTTATCGCCCCACTGGGGTCCTCCCCCTATAGCCCAGGTTCCCAAAGCTACCGCAGCGGCTTTTAGTTCAGACTGTCCGATCCTGATTTTTTCCATATAAGCTCCTGATCATATTCTAACAGGCATAAACCCTAATTACAGCATCAAAGCATGATATTTCCTTAAAATTATATAAATATAAATATTTACATATATATCTTATGTTTACATATATTATCAGTTATTTTTTTGATGTTTTAATTAATTTTAAAGTTTTAGGTTGACAAATATTCTGAATACTGTTTAAATATAAACATCTTAACACAAGGAGACAGATTTGATGATTAGAGTAGTAAAATGCGTCACAGCGCTTTCTTATTTTAATTTTGTTTCATCGGAGAATCTGTCGTAACCTTGATTTATATAGCAGTTGGTTGCCGTGATTCTCTGAATCACGGCTTTTTTTTTGCTGTATTACAGCCGGAAGCCGTAGACTTTACCAGTTTGCGGCTTTTTTTTCATCCGGAACTTATCTCCGGATGATGTCAAAAAGGAGAGATAAAATGTGTGCAGACGGTTATGACTACAGAACGGCTGCAGGGCTTCACAAGGACCGGCTTCGTGAAGCAGAATCAATCAGACTGGCTAAGAGGGCTAAATTGGCCTCAATGGCTGCAAACGCAGATTCCCCTGCAATAGCAGTCAGCCGGATGGCGGAACCAACAGTGTTAAAGACCGCCGCAGAGAGCATCAGAATTTCGCTTGGCAGAAAACTTATTTCGCTGGGTGAAAGACTGATTGAAGCCTGATTCGTCCACGACGTGGACTCGTTAAAAAGTGAGGGGGAATAATGAAATGAATAGAGGTAAAATTTAATTAAGACTTGAACTGGAGCTGACCGGAAAACTACCGGTCAGCTTTTTTTATACCTTACAATTTTTATTGACATATACATTGTTATATATTAGCATCCTGAGATGAAGAAATCCACCAAAGTAATCCGCATTTCAATACTTGCAGCCGTACTGCTGCTTACAACAATTCAGGGACGGCTTCATGCTATTCTGAAGCTATTTCCTCCTGTTGATGCTTTCTGCCCGTTCGGCGGACTTGAAGCAGTTTACGGACTTATTAAATACGATGCCCTGATCAGAAAAATTGCCTTAAGCAGTTTCATTCTTTTAGGAGCTGTTCTAATTACTGCTTTATTTTTCAAACGAAGTTTCTGCGGTAATATTTGCCCGCTCGGATTTCTTCAGGAAATATCTGCAAAGATAGGAAGAAAGTTCTTTATAAAAAGAAAACCAATTCCATCCGTCATCGACCGTAAGCTTAGGTACCTCAAATATGTTATTCTTGCTGTTGTAATAGCAGGAACATGGTACACGATGAATTTGATTTTCAGACCCTGGGATCCATGGGCCGCTTACCATCATATAGGCTCTGATGAACTCTTTGCTGAATATCTTTTCGGTATTATTATACTTGCTCTCTCGGTAATTGTTTCATTTTTTGACGACAGGTTCTTCTGTAAATATATGTGCCCAATGGGCGCATTTCTGGCCCCCGTCTCAAAGATCGGAATATTTAAAATTCGTAATGACAGAGAGACGTGCATTTCATGCGGATGCTGCGATCATATTTGCCAGATGAATATTCCAATCGCAGATAAAACTGTAATTACATCAGCAGAATGTATTTCCTGTATGGAATGTGTAGATATATGTCCCGTAGACTCACTCTCAGTTGAAGCCCCGTCTAATGGCGGGAAAAAAAGAATACTTAAACCGTCTCTGCTGATAATTCTTACAGCTGCCGTTTTTGTGCTGGTTATTGGTATTACAACTGCTACCGGAGATTATGTATGGAAGGCTCCGACAGGGCTTCCTCATAAAACAGAAAGACTGCTGCTTGGACCAGCACAGGTTAAAGACAATAATAACTTTATTGATATCATCCAGATATACCGGATAAGCCCTGATTACATTATTTCTGAATGGAATATTGGAGAAGAAGATTTATCCGGAACCTTCGAAGAGCTTGGTATTAATCCGGAAGATGTCAGAATCTTTGTTGAAGATATATACAGCGAAGCCGGCCTTGATCCTAAAAACCTCCTTGGGGGCGGAGGCCAAAGCCGCGGACAGCATTAAACAATAACCCCGGTTATAAAAAAATCCGCTGAAAACTGCAGTTCTCAGCGGATTTTTTATTATCAGAGTTCGGGGATTTCAGGCCTGAAGTTTCTCCAGTCAGGAACCTTGAATCCTGCAGGAAATTCCGATTCACTGAATGGCAGCCATGTCTGGTTACGTCCTATAAACAGAATCTTTCCACGGACGATAAGGTTGCCGTCTTCCTTCCAGAGTTCACAGTCATAGATTCCCGGTTTCTTTTCTTCATCACCCGGATCCATAATCTTTCCGCCGCCCCATTTTTTCTTTTTGTCTTTCATTTCCCAAATAATAGTAAGACCGTTAAATGCCGGCTCACCTTTGAGAAAAGGAGATTTCTTTTCCTGCCGGTAAAGATCATCCTCTATTACTCCGAAATCGTCGAAGGAACAGAGCACACGGCCGTAAATCATTCCATTATACTTATAGATGGCAACAACTCCCTTAGGGTTGCCGGTTTCATCATCAATAGTCTTCCATAATCCTGTAATATCTTCAGCCTGGGCAAATACCATCGCTGGAAGAAGCAGTCCGGTCAGAAGTATCAGAAACAGAAATAGCGTTCTTGTTTTCATAATGTTCTCCTTTTAGAATATTCTCAATTTTATGACAGCTTGTTGAATTTTACAATTAAATAATCCGGAGCGGGTAAAAAGCGAAAATAAGATAGTTTTGCAAGAAGTTCAAATATCAAAAAAACTGGGCTGCCCTACAAGTAAGGCAGCCCCGGGTATTTTTTAAGGGGGTAGAAAACTACTTCCTTAAGAAGACTTAATAAAGCCTTGTCTCAACAATCTCATCTACGAGAATGTCAAGTTTGGCAGCTTCGGAAAGGTAATATTCCCTTTCTTTTGATTCGAGAACCTCAGGCGGAAAACATCCCTTTGTTGTGATTACATCGTTTACAAACATCTTAGTAAAAAGGAAGGCGGCCTGACCTGTAAGGTAGGATTCATGTGTAATTCCTGCTTTTTCAAAAGCTTCTGTAAGGCCCGGAGCAAGACAGTAGAGATCGATTCTGACCTTTCTTCCGTCTTTAACACCCTCAACCCTTACAAGAAAAACTCCGTCTTCTGAAACCATACCTTCATCAAGAACAGCCTTGATTTCATCGGCATACTTGGGAGCCGGAGGAGTGAGCTTTGAAACTATGTCCATAGGTACGATTTCTGTACCCTTAACTTCAATTTTTTCATCTGAGAGCAGCCCCATTTTATAGAGTGATTCTGCAAGCTCAAGTCCGGGACCGCCGTAACGGAAGTTTACTTCCTTAACGCCCTTAAGTACCTTGCCCGAAAGAAGTCCCATTGTAACAGGCTCTTCATGCTCGTGGTCGACCATTCTCTTCTCGCCTACGCCCTTGAACTCGGTCATCTGCGGATTATTGAATGGAGGAACTTTTACAAACTCACCGTTTTTATAAAGAATCGGTTCTGCAGCCATATCGCCGAAGGCAGTCTGGGGTGACCACCAGAACGGAATAAACTTCTTTGACCATATTTCATCGTAAACAAAGATATCAATTTTGTCACAGCTGTCGAGTTTTTCAACTCCGTGCCTTGTAAGCACATTGGCCATTCCTGGTGCTGAACCGGTATTAATGAGAGCTGTAAGCCCCTTTGCAGCAAACTCATCATTTCTGTTGAGACAGCGCTTTACAGCTGAAACGAAATCCAGGTCGCTTACCGGACCTGAAGCGAGATCCTGATAGCATGCACCGACAGCCAGTGCAGCATCCATCACATTCATATTAAAGTTAGGATCGAGTCCGTTTACAATTAAATCACAGCCCGCTGCTGCTTTTATAATTTCATCAGTATTCTTTGCATTAAGCTGCACAGCCTTTGCCTTTGTCAGCTGGGCGGCAATACTTTCGGCGGCTTTCTGGTCATAATCAGCACAGATTACCTCAGCTACATTTTTCTCTTCATCAAGTCTTCTTGCAATAGTACTTCCCTGTGCACCTACACCGACAACTATTACCTTTTTCATGTTCTTTTACCTCAAAATAAACCTTTACGGCCGTTTGTTCAGACAGAAACCTGCCTATTTATTATAATTGAGCAGATCCGGTGCTATTACCGGATCTGCAATTAATACTGATGTAATCCTCTGATGCTTCCAAATTGGATTTATCAGAATTTTATTCTTTATTATGCAGCCTTTTCAGCTGAGCCTTTGCACCCTGGACATACCAGAATATAAGACATATGGGACCGATTATGGAAATGGCACCCATAATATAACAAGTTACATTCCAACCCATTAAACTACCTCCTCTACGGTCTTTTTACCAAGAGCATTTGCAACCAGGTAAATGATTATTACCGTAGGAACAATTATAAGAATACCCTGCTCCTGCCAGATCTCAAACTTACCGACTTTAACAAGATATACTTCCCAGTCATCACTCCATGTTCCGAAGAAGTTAGACCAGATATACCATACAACTGAGAGTATCAGACCTACAGCTGTAGACAGTGTACCGGCAATCTTTTTAACCGGCTTCTTGCTGAATGCTCCAAAGTATACCGGAACCAGGGCAACTGAAAGAATAATCGTAGCCTGGAATACCCATACTTCCATTATAGCATCAAAGGTGAATGAAAGACCTATGGACAGAGCCGCAGAAAGCAGCATTCCAAGCTTGGTCATCTTTTCAACCTTTGCAGAGTCAGCCTTCGGATTAATGGTATTCTTGTAAATATCATATCCGATAACACCGCCCGCAACCAGGAAGTAGGAATCAGCAGTTGACATTGCCGCGGCAAATACACCTGCAACAAAGACACCCAGAAGTCCTACCGGCAGATACTGTCCGCATACTGCAAACAGAGCCTGGTTGGCTTCAACCTCAGGGATAATTCCCAGTCCAATTGCGGCCGCACCAAGGATTCCCAGAAATGTGACACACCAGTCAAACGACAGCCACATCGGAACACCGGCAGCAAAGGCCTTTTTAATTTCCTTAGGTCCTGCTGATGCAAAAACCCTCTGGAAGAATGCAGGTTCCGCAAGCACTGCAAAAGCAGTGATTGAATATGAAACCAGAGTCCAGGGACTCAGGTAGCCTGCACCCGCACTGAAGAAATAGCTGGCATCTTCGGCGCTTCCGGTCCACTCGATCAGACCGTTAAAGACATTTTCATATCCGCCTATTGCCTTCCAGCCGATTATAAGTGCGATACCGACTGTTATCATCATTGAGATGAACTGTATAAAGTCGGTCATTGTTACCGCCCACAGACCTCCGGTGATCGTATAGATCAGTACCAGGGCGGCACCTATCAGGATTCCTGCCCAGATAGGCATTCCGGTAATCAGATTCAGGATGAATCCGATCCCCATCATTTCCATTGTGTTGGTCGAATACAGGAACGCCGCAATGGAAGTGAAAATACCTGCCGGTTTTCCGTACTTTTTGAACGCAATGTCCTGCATTGTCGTTCCGTCCGGAAACAGCTCCTTGAATTTCGGCGCCAGGAACGCCATTACTACATACAGTGCCGTATAAGGCAGCGAGTATGCAAAGAAAGCGGATATTCCTTCATAGAACCCAACCTCTGATGTTCCAAAAAGGGTATCCAGCCCGTAGAATGTTGATACCAGGGTTCCTACAAGCAGTGGTGCTGTAAGAGTCCTGCCGGCCATGAAATAGTCATCGAATCCCTGCTTCTTTTTCGAGAAATAAAACCCGACAAAGAGCATGAACGCAATGTACAGTCCCAGAATCAACCAATCCAGGACATGCAGTTGTACTACTGAACCGTTCAATAATCTCCTCCTGTCTTAATATAGATTGACTAATCATTCTATAAATAATGGCTGTCTCATCTCTGACACAGCCATGTTAAAGGAGTGATAATTAAGATCAACCCCTATTCAGGGGTTGTCATTTATATTCTACCAGTCAGCAAGAACTTCCTTTACTGCTTCTTCAAAAGCGTTAAGTGAGAATTCTGCATCTTCATCAGTGTGAGCTGATGAAATAAACCAGGGCTCTCTCGAATCATGGTCGGGCATAAGGCCCTTTTCCATACATTTATCGATAATAGCACTGTAAAGTTCATGATCTCCGTCTGCCCAGTCCTGATACTCAATACATTCTTCCTTATCGGTGAAAATGATACCCGGCATTGCATCAGGTCCCTGAACAACATAGTTCACACCTGCTTTATCGAGGATTTTCTTGAATCCTTCCTTAAGAAGTGCTCCGTGCCTGTTAACCTTGTCCAGCTCACCGGCAGCCATAAGATCAAGAACCTTGTCGGCTGCAGCCATTGAAACAACGTTTGAACCGTAGGTTCCGCCGTGAGGAATCTTTCCGGGACCTACTTCACCCATAATCTCTTCTTTACCGGCGATTGCTGCTACAGGAAAACCGTTACCAAGACACTTTGCATAGGTTACAAGGTCGGCTTTAACATTGAAGTATTCCTGTGCCCCGCCCGGAGCTATACGGAATCCGGTTTTAACTTCATCCATGATCATTACGATACCGTATTCATCACATTTCTTTCTGATAAAATCAAGGAAGCCCGGCTGCGGCATAATTGAAGCCTGGTTACCGAGAAGCGGTTCTACAATAATACATGCTATATCATGCCATTTTTCATGAAGCTTTCTTTCGAGAAGCTCAAAATCGTTAAAAGGAAGTGACCACACAAGGTCGCTTATAAGTGCCGGAATACCGGAGCCCTGTGGAACAAGAAACGGAGAGTTTCTGTATCCTACACCTGATACAGGCGGATAAGTATTCCAAAGTGTATAATCATGGAAGCCGTGGTAGGCTCCGTCAAATTTCAGAACATCATTTCTGTCGGTAAATGCTCTAGCAATTCTGATTGCACCCATGGTTGCTTCTGTTCCGGTATTTGTAAATCTTACAAGATCTACACCTGTCATAGCTCTGATCTTCTCAGCAACACTGATTTCATATGGATTAGTCATTGCAAACGCATTACCGATCTTCATGGCCTCAGCCACATACTCTCTAATTTCCTCTCTCGCATGTCCGAGAATTACCGGGCCGAAACCCAGTCTGTAATCGACATACTTGTTGTCATCCTGGTCCCAGAGATAGGCGCCTTTCGCATTCTTTACGACGAGTGTTTTGTCATCACCCCAGTACCTGAAGTTCGATGAAACACCGCCAGGAATTGATTTTTTTGCCCGTTCAAACATTGCTCTGCTTTTAGGACCGCTATTCATTTATTCGTACCTCATTATAAAAAGATTGTCATTTGTTTAATTTTATACAATAATGTCCTATCACAGCTCTGAACAGATTATGACACAGCCCTGTCATTTACGGAATTTGCTGTAAAATGAGGTGAAATTATGCCGGGACCAAGGGAATACCTACCACCGGAAATCAAGAAAGTGCACTCACGCACTAGACTTTTTAGGTTTTTCGAAGAAAAACGAGTTATTTTTATTGAAGGCGCACCAGGTCAGGGAAAGACCACTGCCGCTATCGACTACATCAATTCCGAAGATAAAGAATGTATATGGAATACTCTTGATGACTGGGACCTTGATTACAAGGTTTTACTGGATTATCTGGAAAGCTATATAAGAGCGTTTACCGGCAATCCGGCAGATGACAAAGCTCCCTATCTGGTAAATGAAGAGCGTGACATTCTTGAAGACGTAGAGGATTTCTGCGAGAGGGTCCTCGATCTTATACCGGATGATCTCTTTATTGTCTTTGATAAATACGAGGTTGTTAACAGCAACCAGGAAGTATCGACCGCTTTTGAGCACCTGCTTGATATGCTTATCGAAAAAGCCAGGATAATAATACTGACACGTGAAGCCCCTGAACTTTCTCTGGCACATATCCGCTCACGTAAAGAACTCACCGAACTGAAAAACCGGGATCTGGCATTCAGCCGTGAAGAAATCCGCGATCTGCTGTACAGCGTTTACGACATGAGTTTTGACTCAATAGTCCTCGACAGGCTTCTTGAAGTGACCGACGGATGGATCACAGGAATCATCTTTCTGATGGAAAAACTCTGTACCCTTAACAGAAAAGAAGGGGAAGCTCTGCTTGAGAATTTCCTGCATGACAAGGGTACACCTGAGCTTGATGACTTTTTTGAATCACAGGTTCTTGCAAGACTTGATGATGCTCTTATTCCGCAGCTGTATAAGCTCAGCTGCGTTCATGAGTTTACGCCGGAACTGGTTGAAGCTCTGACCGGCGTCAGCGGACTCGATTTCATAGAGATGCTGCAGAATAAGAACCTGTTCGTCTGGAGTGATGAACCCATAAAATACATGTATGGATTCAATCCGCTGTTTCAGACTTATCTGAAATATGAATTCGATGAAATGCCCGAGGATGACAGACGGCAGACGCTTATCGATGCTGCAGCTTACTATAAAGAAGAGGAAGACGATCCTTATACGCCGATTATGTATCTGGCTGAAGCAGGTGAGCTTGAACGTGCAAAAACCGAACTTATTGAACTATCCGAAGAACTAATAAAAAACAATGAGCATGAAGCCATACACGAGGTTCTCAACTACTTTCCTGAAGAAATGAGAGAGGAAGACCCGTATCTGGCATATTATGAAGCAGTGGTTAAAAACCTGATGCAGCCGGAAACCTCAAGAAAAAAACTGCTGAAACTTTTATATGTATTCAGAAGCATGGGCGAACACAACAAGGAAGCATCCATATACGCAGTACTTCTTACCAACTATTTCTTCTTTCAGACAAACGCAGAGACTGTCGGGAATATAATCAATATGGCGGAAGACTTCCTCATAACCAGCGGAAGCCAGATAAACCAGGACCAGAAAGAACTGCTTGAAGCCCTTATCCCTCTTGGACAGTGGTGGAGCGGAGCCTCGCGGGAAAAAGCATTTGAGATTGCACTCCGGGCAGAAGAGATGTCCAACAAGATCAACAATGAAGAGGCTTTTCTCTGCTCCAGGCTTGTACTATCAAAGATATACATCTCAAGAGGTGAATTTGACCAGGCCATGGGACTGCTTGAAAACACCGAAAAGATGTTTTCAGAGGGAACACTTCACCTGTATAAATACTACAACAGCCTGCTGAGCTTTTATATGGGAGACATTTTCTTCTATAAAGGGGAAATTCCCGCAGCTATCAACAGAATCCACAAGGCCATCTCAAGCTCAGGCAAGGATTTTGCATTCAGGCCCTATCTGTATCTGAACCTGGTTTTCTATAATCTTTATACTCATAACACCGAGAAGGCAGACAGCCATTATGCACATTTGAAAGACAGTGATACAGGTGAAAACCTATACCTGCTCTATAATATCAACTTCCTGTTTGAGATGCTCCTGGCCTACAGAAACAATAATGTCCACCGAACTGAATACTACTGCAACCGGCTGATGGAAAAGGAGAATGAAAAACTTTTAAATGCAGATTTTCCATTCAGTCACATAGCCCTGGCAGAGGTTAGCATTTTCGCCGGGAACGGACAGAAAAGCAGAAAAATCCTGAGTAAACTCCTGCAGAAAATCAACAGCAGCAATGCACCTTATTCATTTGCCACAGCAAAGGCACTGCTCGGTTATATCTGCAGCAAGGAAGGCGATCCATCCGGGGCTGATGAGCATTTCAGAGAAATGGAAGATGTCATTTTAAAACGGAAATACACGAACCTTGACGTCTGCTCTCCGGAGCTGCTCAAAGAAATCTCCGAACTCAGCGGACACAGGGCCTTCGAAAATTTCCCGAGACTGAAAGATGAAAAGCAGTTTGAGGAGCTCTCAAATACCCAGTATGATCTTGAGATTGAAACTCTGGGAAGCTTCAAGGTTTTTGTTTTCGGAAAAGAGATATCTGCCGATTTGCTCGGCGGACAGAAAAGGGTAATGGATCTGCTGAAACTTCTGGTGGTTTACCGCAAAAACGGAGTTATGAAGGAACGGCTGTATGAGCTTTTCTGGCCGCGCTATTCCTATAAGAGCGCCAGAGACAACCTTAACACAATCATCTACCGCCTGAGAAAACTGCTCAACGACAAGACTGATTTCCTGTCCACCGATGTGAACTCCATCAGGTTTAAGGAAAACACTGCGATCACCGATGTTGACCGCTTCCTTGAATACATAGAGATGGGAGCAGATGCCGAAAAGAAGAACAACTTTGATCATGCCATAATGATGTACAAATCGGCCATCGAGACATATAAGGGTGATTTTCTTGAAAGCGATCTTTACTACGACTTTATCCGCGATGAAAGGGAAAACCTGAAAAGCCGTTACCGGAACCTTCTTTTCAAGATGACAATGCTTTCAATCAACACAGCCGGCTTCAGAGAGGCTCTTGAGTGGGCAAAGATTCTAATTGATGCCGATCCGCTCTGCGAACCGGCCTATCGCCTGCTGATGATTGCAAGCGCTGCAGTCGGAAACAGAAGCGAAATTCCAAGATTATTCGACAAACTGAATAAGAAACTGCAGACCTACTACAAGGTTACAGCCGATGAAAAAACAGTAAATCTTAAAGATCGGCTGCTTTCCGGCGAAAAACCGGATGAATCAATGTGGAAGGATGAAACTATAATTTAAATGCTGCTGTACAGGGAACAGTTATAAACCGGCAAGCTTCTTCTTGAGGTCCCGGACTGTTCCCTGCTTCAGAGTCAGCCGCTGCTTCAGCTCGGTGATAAAAGTATTGGAGTTTTCATCTCCCCGGACCTCGATAAAATCAGCCTTCCTGACTGCAACATCACCGTCAATACCGAAACCGACCATAGCGGTACCGTTAAATTCCTTCCGGGCATCTTCACAGCGCATATTATCCAGGGTTTCAACAGCATCAAGCCAGTCATCAAGAAATGAGGAAATATCAGCGGCAGTCAGTTCCGTATATGGTTTACCGTAACGCTGTTCAAGCTGCTCGGTATTCCAGGCAAGCTCATATGAGGCATAATTCTCATAAATCTGCTTAAAACCCTGCCCTACCTCATTCAACTCTTTTAATTCACCGTTTTCAATTCTGGTGTACAGCTCTTCAAGCGCGGCTTCCGGAGCAATCATACCGGAAAGATCCAGCCACTTGGATTTACCCAGAGGATTTCCGGAACCCAGAAGCTTTCTGAGATCATCAATACTGCTGTATTCATTGAATCGAAGCAGGGTTACAAGCGCGTTCCCAACAAACCTGGTAATACCAAGCTCGTAATAGTCGATACCCCTGGCAAGTGATGTTCGCGCAATTCTTACACCGTTATGGTAGTACTTCTGGGTTGAATGCCCCGAGCTTTCTCTCAGGTTTTCCAGCAGATATTTACCGCTTATCATCTTCTGAACCGTGTAGGGCGTAAGCAGATGAAATGTAATGTTATCAAGAATATCAGTATCAATTCTCTGATCGCGCCTGGGCCACTTCTTGGAGTCGCGGATGGTTCCGACACTCTTTATATTTACTCCGGGAACAAGGACACTTTCATCGTCATCTTCAAGGAGGTAGCTGAACGGAAAATCGGAGGTGTCGGGATTTGCAGTATGCCTGCCCATTACAAGAGTAAAGGCGCCGATTCTCGCAGGGAAAAGGATATACGAATTTGAAGTGGTTTTTGTTCCCCTTTCCAGGATCCCCTGATGCACAGGTCCCAGCTTGTAAAGGTGATTGCTCTGGTTTGAAGCCGAACCGGCGTTCATAAATGAATAAAAACCTGCAATCAGCAGTGTGCTTTTATGGTGGGTAACCGTATAGGGCCCGGCGAAAACAGAACAGGCTTCACCGTGAAAACCTCCGCAGTTTGCAAAAAACACGGAGTTCTCAGCCGAATACTGTTTTGAAAGTTCAGTAGCCTGTCCGATGAAACACTTGTCCAGGATTACACCGTCTGTCACGCTGCAGCCTGTAGCCATAATAAAGTCATCAGCTATTACACCGGCTCCAACTGTTGTCGGAGCAGTTTTATTACTGTTCACCGTTCCGTTGTTAAGCCTGACTATTCCGTAAAGCTCGGCATATTCGCCGACCTTGACATTACGGATATTTCCGCAGTTGGATATCTTTGAGCCCCGGCCGATTATACCGGTATGGGAAGTAACCTTTTCTGAGTATGCATCAATAAGCGTCCGCAACCCGTCAATCAGTTTTATCCTGTGACGGTAGAAAGCAATTACATAGGCTTCATGAGCCGAAAGCCGGTCATATATGGGAACTTCCCTGCCGCCGGCCTCGTTTATGACAGAAGCTCTTACCCCGTTTCCGAAGGATGAGTCTTCTGTAACTTCCAGGGTATTAACATCATCAATAATAACATCACTTTCAATTATATAGTTTGATATATAATTAGATACATTGCGTATATACACATTGTCTTTGATAACACAGTTATGAAGTACAGAATTATAAACCCCGCTGGTTCTGATAATTCCGCTGGTGGTCTCAAACTTCTTTTCCATCAGGCCTAGCCTGATGTCGCCGTGAAATATTGTGTGCTTGAATCTCTGCGGATCGAAGCCGTTTTCCGAAGCCAGGACTCTGTCCCACTCCTCGGAAGAGCAGCCACGCTCCTCCATTATCCTAATTTCTTCTTTTGTCAGCTTTCGGTATGATTCAGGCACAGGAAACCTCTATATTTGTTTATTCTAACTTTAATTAATAGCATCGAAGCGGGCAGATATCAATCATTATCTGACCTAAGAGAATCAGATGTATTCATCCCCGAAGCTCTTTTCAACTTCGTCATAGAGATTTTTAATATCCTGCGCCCTGTCTTTTGGACATACAAGAGTAGCTTTTTTTGTCCTGATAATAATCATGTCCTCAAGGCCTATCCCGGTTATTAGATGCTCAGGGTCATCGGATACGGCAAGAACACCGCGGCAGTCTGTGAAAACAGAGTTCACTGATGAGCTGCGGTTTACATCCGCATCGGCGTCACAGGTTTCAGCATAAGAGGGCCAGGACCCTATATCAAGCCAGCTGAGAGGCATGGGGACGGCAGCAATAGTCATATCAGGATCTTCTGATGCAGGTTCCATTACAGCAAAATCCACACTTATTTTTTTCAGTTCAGGATAAATCCTGCTGATAACTGAATCAAAATCCTGTGTTCCGTATGATTCGCCGAGTTCAGAAATCCGGCTGTAAATTTCAGGTTCATATTTTTTTACACAGTTTAGAAGAGTTGAGGCCTTCCACACAAACATTCCGCTGTTCCAGAGGTATGATTCAGGTCCGGCTTCAATGTAGGAAGCAGCGGTTTCAAGATCGGGTTTTTCCTTGAATCTTTTAAGTGTCTTTGCAGTTGAAGAGCCCTGAAGAGTTTCTCCAAGTTCAAGGTATCCGAACCCGGTTGCAGGATGATCAGGAGTTATACCGAAGGTTACAAGGGTATTTTCAGAGCTCTCTGCAATCCGGTAACCCTCTTCAACTATCTTACGGAATTTATCTTCGGGCTGTATGATATGATCTGCAGTAAAAACACCTATTACCGCATCTTTATCAAGTTTGTGAATGACTGCAGCACTGTAGGCAAGAGCGTTCAGGGTGTCGCGCCCGACAGGCTCTCCGATAAAACGTCCGGCTCCCATCCCCGGGATCCTTGATATAATCATATCCATATGAGCACTTCCTGCGCAGATAAATCTGTGATTGTTTTCAACAAGACCTTCAAGCCGTTCGTAGGCAATCTGAAGTAAACTTTTTCCATTAACAAAGGGGATCAGCTGCTTTGGCTGTGAACCAGTACTCATAGGCCATAATCTTGTGCCCTTTCCGCCTGCTATAATTAGTGCATATCTCATTGTATGATGATAAAATAATTCTAATTTGATGTCAAACGCCGGCAGGAAGCCGGTGAGGAAAGCTATAATAATTAATAGGGGTACAATATGCTAAAAGGTATTTCACCGGTTATATCGCCGGAACTTCTTAAAATTCTGCAGGAAATGGGACATGGAGACACTATAGTGATAGGAGATGCCAACTTTCCGTCCGCATCGATGGCTCAGAGACTCGTAAGAGCCGACGGGCATAGTGTTCCCGTCCTGCTTGAGGCCATACTGCAGCTTTTTCCGCTGGATACCTACGCTGAATATCAGGTAGGACTGATGGAAGTAACACCGGGAGATCCTACAGTCCCCGTAATCTGGGATGAATACAAGAAAATAATCGCAAAACATGAAAGTTTTGATGTCCAGTATGAGTATATAGAACGTTTCGAGTATTACGAGAGAGCAAAACAGGCATTCGCAGTACTTGCAAGCGGTGAAACAGCCCTTTATGCAAATATTTTACTGAAGAAGGGAGTAATTTCTTAAAAATTATTACAAATATATTTTTATCGGTATTTGACTTTTCATATGATTTCCACTATACTCCAGTATAAATAACCAACCTTTTATATCAGGTATGGAACTCAAAGGAGATGCACATGAAGAAATTAGTATCAATCTTCATCGTTTTGGCCGTTCTGCTTACAGCTTCTGCAGTTTTTGCTGAAGGACAGCAGGAAGGCGCAGCTGCCGCTTACACAGACGGCGTATATTTTGCACAGGAAGACGCTTTTGCAGGTTCCGGCTACAAGTACTTTGTAGTTGTTACTGTAGACGGCGGAAAAATTACTGATGCATACTGGGGCGGAACAAACGTTCAGCCAAACGGCGACAAGAGAAGAATGTCAGAAAACAAGCAGTACGGAATGGTTAAATTCGGTAAAGCTGCATCATACTGGTACGAACAGGCTGAAGCTGCTGAAAAATGGCTGCTTGCAAACCAGAATCCGGCAGCAATGAAATACACAGATGACCATGGACATACAGATATGCTTAAAACCGACGGCGGTGCAGGTGTTTCAATCCATGTTGTTGAATTCTTTACTCTTGTTGAGAAAGCTCTTTCCAGTACAGCTGTACCGGCAGGAAACTTCAAGGCTAAAGATTATGTTGTAAATGTTAAACTTCCTGCTGGAAACACAGGCTGGGCAACAGCAGCAGACTTCATTGTTGCAAACGGAACTATTGTTGATGTTAACTACAACTCAGTTTACTCAAACAAGCCCGCTGCAGACGGTAAAGATGCAGCTTACTTCGGAAAAGATGCAAATGGAAAAGTTGATGCAAACGCTCCGTTATCTAAAGACCAGATCGGCGAAGTCTACGGCATGAAGAAAGCAGGTTCACAGTTCGAGTGGAACGAGCAGGCTGCCAAGGTTGAGGATTACATCCTTAAGAACCAGGCAATCATGGCTGTGAATGCAGACGGTAAAACTGATGCAATCGCAGGCGTTAGCGTTCATGTTAACGAATTCGTAGAGATTTTCAACAAAGCTTTTAAATAAGCTGACTTTACAAGTTACTCACAGGGCAGATCAGCAGATAATTCTGATCTGCCCTTTTTTTTATCCCTTCACGGCTTCCGCTTTTCACTCAAAACCGCTTTACATAGGCATGACAGTATGGAACCTTTCCGTTATTAAGGTAATAGTCCTGATGGTAGTCCTCGGCCGGCCAGAAAGCTCCGGAAGGCTCAAGCTCCGTTGCAACAGTGTATCCCTTTTCAGTCAGAATGTTTATCAGCTCCTGTGCAGCTGCTTTCTGGGTCTCATTTTCATAAAAAACCCTTGAAAGATACTGCTCGCCAATGTCCGGCCCCTGACCATTAGTCTGTTCAGGATCATGAATTTCAAAAAACAGCGTTGCAAGTTCCCGGTATGTGACCGCATCAGGATCATAAAGGACCTCAATTGCTTCTACATGACCGGTATCAGTATAACAGACCTCTTTATACGTTGGATAAGCCTTGTGACCGCCTGTATAGCCTACTGTAGTACCGATAACACCTTCAAGTCTGTTGAAGTAGTGTTCAACTCCCCAGAAACATCCGCCGGCGAATACTGCGCGCCCGGTCTCACCTTCAGCAGGAATAAAATCCATTGAAAGAGAGTTAACACAGTGCCTTGTATTTTTTTCTGTAAAGCCTTCTCCTGTAAAAACATGGCCCAGGTGGGCCCCGCATTCCGCACACAGAATCTCGGTCCGGCTGCCATCTGCATCGGTCTGCCGCCGAACTGCGCCATCTATCTCATCATCAAAACTAGGCCAGCCGCAGCCGGAATCGAATTTCGTAACCGATTCATAAAGCGGAGTCCTGCATCGCCTGCAGACATAGGTCCCCTGTTCATGATAATCCCAGAACTCGCCTGTAAACGGCCGCTCCGTAGCCTTTTCCTCTATTACCCTGTATGAATTTATATCCAATCTGCTGTTAAGAAGATCTTTTGATTCACTGCTCACTGATGCCTCCTCTGCAACTTCAGGCGCTCCTGATGAGAATGCCGGAAAAACTGCTAAAATAAACAAACCAAGGGCGCTTACAGCCCTGCCGTATTTATTTGATTTCATATTAGTAATTTACTAAGGTAATTTGTGAAGGAAAAGGAAAAAACAGCCGCAATGCTTAAACGCAATATTTTTTTCACTATTCATTTTTAATATCATAATTGCTATAATTGAAGGATGAAGAAGCTTTCAATAATTCTGCTGCCCCTGATCATAGCACTGACATCCTGCATGTCATTTAACGATTTCTGGAACCAGTCCTCAAATCAGTACAAATCAGAATCTCCGATAAATTTCTCATCCTCTGACATCTGTGAAGCTGTTAACACATACCCAAGGAACGGTAACCCGGTGTTTTTTGCAGCAGTCCAGAGAATGAGCAACAGGGAGCTTGAAGAAGAGGCAGCGCTGCGGAAGGCGGCAGATCAGGCATCACGTTATTATTCAGTTAATGTTGTGTCTAAATTCTACAGCGAAAAGGTGAATACATCGTTCAGATACATGGACGATCTTGATGCTTCATGGGATTTGAACCTTTCCGGGTCGCTTTATGAAGATCTCAGTATTATTGAAAGCTGGCAGGACAATTATGGAAGCTATGTACTTGCAGAACTTCAGGGACATGCACCTCCTGTAATTATATCGCCCAGATCTGCAGACAAAGAACCTTCATGGATTAACAATACTCCGGAAATTCCCGGATATATCACAAGTGTTGGAATAACACTGCAGAAAGGCTACGTGGCTGACTCGTTTGAAGCTGCTGAAGAGCAGGCTCTTGCCCAGATGGCTAAACAGATCTCAATCAGTGTATCAAACGGACAGGTAAAACTTGAAAACTCTGTCGGAACCGTAACGACACAGAGTAATCTTGAAATAGCCGAGGCCAGCATACAGGGTTTTTACATACTGGACCGCTGGCGAACTCCCGACAGCAGATACTACTACGCACTGGCCGTCTGTCCTGCAGATAAAAACAGGTCAGATGACTGAGTTTTCAAAAGCAGTAATTTGTATAATAAGCGCAATTCCCGAAGGCCGTGTTGAGACCTATGGAAGCATAGCCGTAAAGGCAGGAAATCCCAGGGCGGCAAGGCAGGTATCAAGACTTCTGCACAGTTCAAGCGTGAAACACGGCCTGCCCTGGCACAGAGTGATAAACTCAGGCGGCAGGATTTCTCTTACCGGCAGCGGAGCCGACCTGCAGAGGCAGCTTCTTGAAAGCGAAGGGATAATTTTCGACAAAAGCGGGAAGGTGGATTTGGAGATTTTTTGTGAATAAAGCAACCTCAGTAAGACCGGGAAAGTTCATCAGTATTGACGGACAAATATGCAGAATAGCACTGGTTGCAGCCGCGTTTTTCTATCTGCTTGACTCAATGCTGCCTGCTGACTTTTCTTTAATTACCGGATGGCTGGGCATTGTAATAATATTAACAGGAATCCCTCTCACAAAAAAATCATATTTAAAACCGGCAGCAGTTTTCATTACTCTTTCTGCATTTCTGCTTATTTACGAGGGCATCAGCTTTTCCACCGTCATCACTGGTGTAAATTCGATGCTCGCAATAGCAGCAATAATGACTGCACTTCAGCTGTTTCTAATCCCGATACGTGCAGGCCGGTATGATGAGACTCTGGAAAGGTATCTGAAGGGTCGTTTCAGCAGCGAATCGGGGCTTTTCAGTTTTGTCAGTTTTATTTCGCATATAGTCGGAAGTTTCATGCTGTTCGGAACAGTACCGATGATTTATACTTTTTTCGGAAAGCCGATCAAAGACCTTGTAAAAGATCCGGCCCGATTTGCCGTGACCGCTATCGGCAGGAGCTTCACTCTGGTAACCCTGTGGGCCCCCGGAGCAGTCAGTGTAGTTCTGGTTCTGGAAAGTACAGGAGCGGAATGGATGAAGGTAATCCCGGTTACCCTTCTGCTGACTATTATCGGTTTTGCTTCTTCAATTCTGCTTGAAAGCTCTACTGCCCTCAGGGGACATAAGATCACAATCTCTGAGGCGCCCGATCCTGATGTGAAAAAAGCCGATACCAAAAAGATTTATATCCTTGTGGCTGTTTCTTTGATTCTCCTGGCAGGAGTTATGCTGCTGGACATTTTAAACCTGCTTACAGGCTCATCCAGGGTTATACTGGTAGGAATCATAACCGCGGCAGCCTGGACAGCTTTTCACAGAAAGAAAGGGATAATAAAAGAAGCATTCTCTGAATACTGGAACAGCTCATTGAAAGTGGTACCTGATCTTTCAGTACTGTTTCTTTCAATGGGGATATTTACAAAGGTAATTCAGGCATCATCATTTATTGAAATTTTCAGCAGCTGGGTTATAAATACTGCAGGCTCACTTGGTCAGTTCAATTTTCTGATTGTTACGCCATTTATTGTAATCCTGTCGCTTACAGGTATACATCCGCTCATGGGCGTAGGCCTGCTCGGCTCTCTGCTTTCTGCCGCACTTCCGGGATATTCCACAATGATTGCCCTAGGACTGCTGCTTGGAAGTGCAATATCTTATTCGGTATCGCCATTCGCGGGAACAATTATTACCCTTTCAAGGTTCGCGGGATGCTCTTCAGTAAAGGCAGCCTTCAACTGGAACGGAATGTTCTCGCTGATCTTTTTTATTGAAGGGCTCATTATCCTGTCGGTAACGGCCCTTATTCTTTAACAGTCAGAAAAAGCTTCAGACCTCACATTCCTGGAGCTCCAAAGACTGCTTCCTCTTGAAAATATTCTTTGTCATGCATGTTATCCACTTCCAGTGCAGAATCAGATGTCCAAGAACTCCCGCTGCCATGACTATACTGCTTACTGTATGCATATCCTTTATAAACCAGCGGTCCATTCCAAGAACAGTAACAGCCGCATGGATGTTCCGGCCGCCCCGGTAACCGTCTCCGGAACCGAAAAACAGCAGAACAATCCCGCTGAATGCCGACACCAGAAATCCAAGTCCAATCGCTACATCCACTATATAATTAACCTTGCCTCTGCTCATTCCCTGCTTCATATTAAAGCCTCCTGTATTTCTTATACACAGATAATAAAGCTCCAAATTGAACGGTTTATGCAGAAATTTAAAAGATTTTGAGGAGAAAAAGCGGTATAAATATAGGTAATCACCGATAAAGAAAACAATTGCAAACGTTATTTTTCTATTATATTCTTATCAGAGATTGTAACAAGTTGGAGAAAACTATGAAAAAACAAATCGTAAAATTTTCACTGCTAATCTGCATTTCTGCTCTGTTCATTTCTTGTGCACTCGGCCCGTTTATGGCAGACATGTTCTCAACCGATTCAAGTTCTGTGCTGACAGTAAACTCAATCGGGGCAAAGGCTGTAGCAGGAATTGACAGCGCCTCAAGAGGTATCTCAAGGGGACTTGATTCCAGGGCGCTGGAAGAAGACCCTGTACTGGTAAAATTCCTTGAAGACGGCACAATAGAATCAATAATTGAAACTGATACAGGCGGCGGAACACCTGACATAGCCTTTATCACAACAGGGGATGACGGTTCAATCTATGTCGGGTTTTCATGGGTCTGGTGGGTCTGGACAGGCTCAACCAGTCAGGGAATTCAGTTTATCCGTATTCATCCGGACTCTTCCGATTATGATGTGCTGTGGCCTCCGACAGGCCTGGAGGGTGATGATATAAATGATGCCGGACAGATTATCACCTGGAACTGGTGGGGAATGGAATATGAACCCCTTGTAAAAGGTGCCGACGGCAAACTATACTTCGAGGTCGAAACCTGGACTTCAAGTACAACCTCTCACAAGATTTACCGCTATGACCCGGATACTGCCGAAGAACCGGTACTGGTAACGCCCGAAAGCGCTACGCTGTCAATACAGCGTTTTATGGTTGATTCTAAGAAACACCTGTTCTTTCAGAGTGAAGGCTGGGACTCCGGAGCGGCTTCATACCTGCGTTACTATTCCGACGGTTCTACAGGCTACCAGACAATTTACTACTCGTCCGACAATAACACATGGATCAGAGGATTCACAACCAGCCCTACAGGCGATTATATTGTAATAAACGGCTCCAATATTCGGGGAATGAACGGAATAATAAAGGTTTCCGACCTGGATAATGACGATCAGCAAAGTTATGACTTAATGTACAGCGAATCCAACGGCACAGGTGACTGGATACACCTTTATAAATACTATAACGATTCCTGGGAAAACAATACAGAGCTCATCGATCAGATTTCTCAGACATGGGAGGCGGCAGCCTATGAATGGCGTGATGATGTAAAAACCGGCGGAGTTGTGGATATTAACAAAATATACACCAAAATTCAGCCCTATTTTTATGATACACCTTCGGTAAAATCGGGAATGGAATCCTTTGTCACGGGAGCCTTAAGTAACAGTGACGGCGGACATGCTCTTTACCTGTGGATTACTAACTATGCTGAAGAATTCTTAAGAACCTACTTTGACGGAAAACTCTTCAAAGACTGGCTGGATGAAAATGGCTTGAATGATCTGTACTTCGGAAACATAGGAACCATGCTCTGGTCAACAGACGGAGCACTCTATGGACTGTATGATTCCGGTTACTGGGGATCCGAATCTACCGGAACAAAGATTGTTAAACTGCTCGATGATTCAGGAAACAGAGATCTGCAGGTGATTGATCTTGCACACGGAGCGCAGTACCCTTCATTAATTAAAATTGAAGATGACTGCCTTTATTACCGCTATGCGGTGCTTGATTCATATGGAGAGGAATCAGGTAAACATCAGCTGGCAAGACTCAATTTTGCGACCAACGTAGAAATTGAAATATTACCGGCAGACCTTGGAAATACTATAGAAGTAGTCTCATATGATACATCTTCAAGTAATGATGAAGTGTATTTTGTGGGTGCCAATGCCCAGACCAATGAGATTATCAATGGTAAAATTGATATTGCCTCGGGTACATGGTCAAAAATAGACACAACATTAAGATTCGGCAGCATAAAGGTGATAGAGTAATAATGAAAAATAAGATATTCCTGACTTTAATAATTGCTGCAATCTTTTCCTCCGGAGCTTTATATGCCGAAGAAAATTATAATCTTACAGATCTTAGTTCAGCTATAATACCCTATGTACAGCTGGATATAATGTGTTCACTTGATTCATTTCTGGATGAAAACGAATCTGCACAGATGAAGCTTTATTCAGAAGAGTTAGCTCCCTTCTATAAGGATATTCTGTATAAAAAGTACTCACAGGATCCCTGGGGAGTATCCATTGTCAACTTCTGTACCGGAGGAATGGGAAGCCTGATTAACGGAAATATTCTCTCAGGTTCAATACTTCAGGCAGGATTCATTGCCAGCTATACATTCATGGTATTAGGAATGATGGAGCAGGATCCGACTGTTAAAAGCACCGATTTTCTGATTGCAGAGATTGGGGCTGCGGTATTCGGGCTGGCAGGAATTGCCATCCCATTTATTGAGATTTCCGCATACAATAAATCGTTAAAACAAAGTTTAAATTTATAAACCGCATTAGGCGGTGGACAATAAAGTCCACCGCCCTTTTTTTAGATATCACCCCCGGAGGAACGAATGGGAGAAACAGTAAGATTCGGTGTTTCAATGGACAGTGAGATGGTCGAACTTCTTGACCGGTTCACTATTGAACAGGGACATGAAAACCGATCAGAGACTATCCGAAGTCTGGTAAGGCAGGCCCTTGTTGAAACAAATTCAGGCGATGCCGATCCCGAGATAATAGGTACTGTAACGCTTCTATATCACCACTCCACCCGCCTTCCACGTGTTCTGGTTGAAAACTACCCGTCGGTACAAATTACCGCCAATATTCAGCTTCATGCTGACAACGACATCCGCATTAAAGTTCTGGTTGTCAGAGGCAGAGGTTCGGAAGTTCATGCATGGGCGCAAAAACTTCTCTCAAGCAAAAAGATAATCGGAAAACTTGCAGTTACTGCAACAGATGAATTGTTTAAAGAATTACTTTAGACCTTTTTATAATTGACTTCAACTGAAAAAAATAATACCTTGTTATCAAGTAGCACGATTTTTATTTTTCGTGTCACATCTTGTACTGAATAACACCGAATTCAGAAAAAACTAACTGAGTTTTACAAGAAGCTCAATCTCATAAACACCTTGGAGGTATCTATTTTGAGAATTTCAGTGAGAAAACATATATTTCCGCACATTTCCAGGCTGATGATGCTCAGTCTTATTTTCACTGCAGGAAGTTTCAGTCTCTTCGCATCCGCGCAGCAGGAGGAACCTGCAGTACAAACCCAGTCCATACTGACGGATATGCGCGGCCGTGAGATCGAAGTTCCGGAAAATATCGACGGAATAATTGCACTTGATGCGGGCTCACTCAGGCTGCTTTGCTACATGGGTGAAGCGGATAGAATTATTGCGGTTGAAGACGCAGGGCACGGGAGGGAAAAATCCCCGTACGGCTTCTTTTCACTGGCTACATACCGGATTGCTTTTCCGGAGCTTAAAAATCTTCCAAGCATCGGGAATAAGGATAATCATGAAGGAATTATTGCAGCAGCGCCCGACATCATAATATCGTCTACAGTAGACGCCGCACAGCTTGACCAGCTGCAGCTGATACTCGGGATTCCGGTATTCGGTGTAGATGTAGATGTTGAACTCTACGATACTGAACTGTTCTACCGTCAGCTGAATACACTGGGAAGCCTGCTTGGTAAGGAAGCCCGGGCGAAAGAGCTGATTACCGGAATTGAAGAATCATTGACAGATCTAAAGTCCCGCAAATCAGAGGTTACAAATCCCATAAAAGCCTATTCCGGCGGAATGATGTATTACGGACCGGCTGATCTGCTCAGGACAACAGGTGACTACCTTCCCTTCTTTTTAAGCGGGGCAGAGAATGTAATGCCGACCAACCCGGCCGGAAATCTGCAGCCCTACATGACATCACTTGAAGATCTTATTTCAGCGGCACCCGATTACGTATTTATAGATGCAGCCAATATAAATCTGTCAAAACAGGGTTTTGAGACAAACCGGGGAGTACTTGAAGAACAGGTTCCGGCATTCACCAACCGGCAGGTTTATTCCACCTTTGTTTATAAATATTACGGAACAAACTGGGAAAATCAGCTTATCAACGTTTACTATGCCGGCAAGATTCTCTACCCGGAAATATTCGGAGATTTCACAATTGAAGATAAGGCCGAGGAAATATGGGACTTATTTTTTAATGTTCCGCTTGATTTTAAAACTGTAACAGAACAGCAGAAAGGCGGTCCGGCACAGGTTGACTGGTTTAACTGAGAATGAATATCTACAGCTCTTACAAAAAAGAGCAAAGTAAACGCATTCTTTTCATATCGGCAGCAGGAATTATTCTTGCTGCCCTTGTTGTTTTTTCAGCATCTGCAGGAACTATCAGAATTCCTCTGAAAGATGTGCTTGCCTATGTTTTCCGCTTCGATAATTCAGGCACAGGCCGTATAGTCTGGGATGTAAGAATGCCCCGTATTATTGCAGCCCTGCTGGTCGGAGCCGGTCTTTCACTCTCAGGAACTGTAATGCAGTCGGTCCTGCGAAACCCGCTGGCCTCACCATATACCCTGGGACTTTCAAGCGCGGCGGCCTTCGGAGCTTCATTTGCAATAGTATTTCTCGGTGCAGGCACAGGCACTACATCAACTATCATTATCAGCAGTTCATTTACAGTCGCCGCTTCGGCGTTTTTCTTCTGCGCAGTTTCTACAATAGCCATTCTGCTGCTGACAGTATTCACCAGGATTTCAGCTGAAAGTATGGTCCTTGCCGGAATTGCGATCGGTTCTCTTTTTTCCGCCGGACTGACTTTAATGCAGTACCTGGCAGACAGCGTACAGCTGGCAAGCATCGTTTCCTGGACTTTCGGAGATCTGGGCAGGGCGAACAACCGCGTGCTTGTAATCACAGCGTCTGTACTCATTCCGCTATTCATTGCATTTTTTTATTTCCGGTGGGATTTCAATGCCCTTGATACCGGAGAGGATACGGCTAAAAGTCTTGGAATTAAGACAGGAGCCCTGCGTATTGCGGGAATGGCAGCCGCCTCCATGATCTCGGCGGTCATAGTATCCTTTTTCGGAACCATAGCATTTATCGGTCTTCTGGGTCCCCACATTGCCCGAAGGCTGCTTGGCTCAGACCACCGGTTTCTGCTTATCAGCTCTCCGCTGATTGGCGCGATAATACTTCTTGCAGCCGACACAGCGGCAAGAACAGTTTTAACCCCGATGGTTCTTCCCGTAGGAATCCTTACCTCAATCTGCGGCGGGCCGCTCTTTATATATTTACTTGTGGCAGGAAGGAACAGATGATTCTTAAGGTAGACGGTCTGAGTTTTGCTTATAAAAGCCGCCGGGTTATTGATGATGCAGGCTTTGAACTCAAAGAGGGCGAAATACTTTCAATTCTCGGTCCGAACGGCGCGGGAAAAACTACTCTTCTAAAATGCCTCAACCTCATACTTTCTCCTGACAGGGGCACAGTTTTAATTGACGGAAAAAACTGCTGTGATATCAGCCATGGAGAAATGGCTAGAAAGACGGGCCTGGTAGCCCAGCATTCCGAACCCGTCAGAATGAAGGTATATGATTTGGTTCTGCTTGGAAGAAAACCTCACTTTCACTGGTCTCCCCGAAAAGAAGATCATGCCATAGTTGAAGAAGCTATCAAGCTGATGGGCCTGGAAGAGCTTGCACTCCGCTATGCAGACGAGTTAAGCGGCGGGGAGTTCCAGCTTGTCCAGATAGTGCGGGCTCTTGCCCAGAGACCCAGACTGATACTTTTTGATGAACCGACAAGCAGTCTTGATATCAGTCACCAGCATCAGCTTATGGCAAGAATCGGCAGATTAATCCATTCAAAACCGATGGCTGCCGTAATGACAATGCACGACATTAATCTTGCGCTCCGCTACTCAGATAAATTTCTGCTTATCAGGGAAGGCCGGGTACATGCTGCAGGCGGGAAAGAGATAATAAATCCTGAGAATATTAAAGAGGTTTACGGGATGGAATCTGCTGTAACAGAGGCCTGCGGACATACAATTGTCATTCCGGTGTAGTTAAAAAAAGGAAGCGCCGGAAACCGTGAAGGGCTTCCGGCGCAAAGTGAAGGAATACAAAATGAAATTATAAAGTATGGGACATTCGGTTAATTACCTCGTCCTGAATACCGTCTGTAAGGCGTGTGAAGTAGGCACTGTAGCCTGCAACCCGAACTACCAGTTCAGGATGATCCTCGGGATGAACCTTTGCATCAACCATATCTTCACGGTTAACAATATTAAACTGAATATGCTTACCGCCGTTAGTCAGGTAGGTTTTAATCAAGGCACCGAGTTTCTTTAAATCACTTTCAGTTTTCATGTTCGTTGGATGAAACTTCATGTTCATCAGTGTTCCCTGGTAGGGATCCTGGTTGACTTTCATCGCACTCTTGAAAACTGCTGTAGGACCGTGGACATCCTGTCCATGATCGGGCGACAGTGAAGCATCTGCAAGAATCTCTCCGCCCTTTCTTCCGTCTGCAGTAGCTCCTGTACAGGCGCCGCCGGGCTGGTGTGCAGAAATTGAAATTGCGTTCGGCTTGAGCGAATCACCATAGGCGCATGGCAGACTGTGGCATGTATCGGCATGGAGCTGATAAACTTCTGCAACCATTGCATCAACTTCAGAATCATCGTTACCGTATTTGGGCACTGCAGCAAAATCAGCCTGCATATCCTCATATCCAACCCAGTCTGCATCAAGGGCTTCCATCAGCTGCTTCATGGTGTATTTCTTTTCATCGAAGACAAGCTTCTTGATGGCGTACATGGCGTTACCTGTATTTACACCGCCGACTGCACCAAGAACCGCACCGTTTTCAAAATCGAAGCGGCGGTTGAACATATCCTTACCAACCTTGACGCCGTCTTTCATAAGTGAGGAGCGGAAGACATCCGGAAAGAGATCACGTTCTGCTATAAGCTCTACGTTGATTCGTTCATTTGCCATGCTCATCAGATGCTGTATCTGTGTATGCATTGCAGCCTTGAACTCTTCAAAGGTTTTCATTTCAGTGACATCGCCTGTCTGCATACCGACCATTTCCTCTGTATAGCGGCAGTATCCGTTATGCATGCAGATATCCATGGCCTGGGGTATGATAAAAAAGCAGGCTACCTGAGTTCTGGTTACAGAAGGAACGTTGGCATCAACACAGCCTGTTGCTACATAATCTCTGGCAACTTCAATCGAAAGCTTGTTTTTATCGCTCTGTGAGGTAAAGAAGTTGATGTTTGATTCATCCCCGAGGAAGGCTGGAAGACCGAGTCCGCTTCTTACGCACTCAAGAGCCTTAACCATCAGTTTTTCAGGAGTTCCCTTATGAACGCGGACAGTGATGGTGTGGTGGGGAAGATGCGTATCAAGTGCAGCATCAAGAAGAAGATAGCTCAGCTCATTTGTAGCATCGCTGCCGTCAGCCTTCTGACCGCCGATTGTCCAGTTATACCACTTTGCCATACCGGCATTCTTTGCCCTGTTTGCCTTTCCTGATACACGGTTGATTTTCATAACCTTGCAGCGCATGATTTCAAGGAGTTCGAGAATCTTGTCGTCATCACTTCGGCCGCTGTCAATATCAGCCTTATAGAAGGGATACATGTACTGATCAAAACGGCCGGCTGTTGATGTAGGTGAAGGACATACGAGCAGGAAGGTAAACCAGAAAGACTGCAGTGCTTCATGGAAAGTTTCAGCAGGTTCATATGGAACCTTGCGGCAGATTCTGGCCATCTCAATAAGTTCAGCCTTTCTGTCGGCATTGCTTTCAGCCTCAGCCATCTTCTCGGCAAGATCAGCATAGCGGCCTGCAAAGCGGACCCATGCTTCATAAACAATGATTATACCTTCCCAGAAGTTTCTCTTTTCGATTGCATCTGAAGAATCATAGCGGAGATCAAGAAGACACTGCTTTGCTTCTTCAATTACAGACTTTGCTCCGCCGTTAAGGATGCGTGAGTAGTCAATTCCAACCAGGGAAAAGCCCGGGCCCAGACCGTATCCTGACATTGCAAATCCGCCGCCGGAACCTCCGGTTCTGTCCTTCCATGGAGGAAGTATTGTTCCTGATTTCATGAAGGGCCATAGACGTTCTGTCATTCCGAGAGATTTACCCATTGTCTCAACCAGGTTGCTGTTGAGTGAATTTCCGGCAAAGCGTTCGTTGAGTTCGTAAAGTTCTTTCTCATCTTCAGGATCGATGGTATAGATTTCACTTTTAAGCGACTCTACTTCATCCTGTGTCCAGACACCGTATTCATACTGCATCTCAAGACCGAAGGGCTTGCTTGCTCCGGATCCGCAGAGTAAGTCATCCTCTTCAATAAATATATCAATGTTATCAAGAATATGTGCGTGCAGTTTTGATCGGCGCAGCAGCATCGGCTCTCCGGCTGTCATATCCAGAGACTCATTTGCCAGCCTGAACAGCTGAATACACAGCGGATATTTATTGACCCGCAGACTTTCTTTCATTCGTTCAACACGACCTGTCATAGTAAACCCCTTATTTATGCATTAATTGCGATTTAAATTTTCTATGTAATAAATCAGTTGGCTAAGCCTAACATGTTTATTTTTTAAATAAAAACAAATCATCCCCGGAAAATTAAAGTCTGTGACATGCGTACAAACAGTCTTCCGGGTAATGTGCTATTTGCATATGCAAAAGCTTATGTCCTAATCAATAATAACCTCATCCCCTTCTATGCTGTACGCAGTTTCTATATTCATCATCTGATCAATATTCTTCATGTAATCAAATATAGTATTAAATAGCGGATCATCATTCTTCACCGCGTAGGGCTTGAAATCATCAGGAATGTAGACCGGAATATAGGAGACGCGATCTATCTTTCTGTCTTTAACTGAAATCTTGGCTATCATTGAATAGTAGCAATCTTCAGGGAAGGTTTTGGCCGCGTTGCCGGTGCCGAAGCCCTTGCGTATCCTGGCCATCTCCTGATGTTTTTTTGACGTACGCATATCCTGACGAAGAGTTTTTTTATCACGCTCCATTTTATCAGGGTCAGTCATTGCAAAATTTCCAAGCGAATAGAAGATCACCTTGCCCTTGTATACCTCGATAGGCTTGAGGATATGAGCATGGTGCCCCAGGATTAGATCCGCACCGGCATCAATTGCTTCATATGCATACTCTCTCTGATACTCGGCAATCTCGGCCTGTGTAAAATGAATACCCCAATGCATTGAAACAACAACTATATCAGCCTGCTTTTTAGCCTGAGCAATATCATCAAGCAGATGCGCCTTGTCCTGTTTGTGAGCCCAGCTGTGCACTCTGCAGGGTGTGCCCGGCTGATCATGCTCTATCTGCTCATAGTATGTATGCCCCCGTGCAGGGTTAACACCGGGACGGGCTTCCTGCGCCCAGTAATCCTGCGGCAGTATTGTGCAGTAGCCGAGAAAGGCAATCTTTGTTCCGTCACGCTCAATCACTGAAAAGCGTCGGGCATCTTCTTCGTTTTCACCGGCGCCGATAACTTCCATACCTGCATTCCGCAGATAATCAACTGTATTAAGGAAATGAAAACGGCCGTAGTCAAGCGAGTGATTTGAGGCGAATGATACTATATCAAAGCCGGCATCCTTAAGCACCGGAGCCACTTTCGGATCTGAAGAACAGGGCATTCGAGCCTGTGAAGCAGCAAAGGGAAACAGGTCATCAATTTTTTCATCGATGAGAACGGTTTCAAGCTGACCGAATGTAATATCAGCATCCTGAAGTATGGGTGCAACATGATCGTACAGACCATCATAGTATCCCATTCCCGGAATATTATCTCCTACCCCCAGAATGGTTATGTTTTCTTTATTCATTTGTTTTTATCCTTAATTAGAGAAGTTCTGTAAACTCACAGATGTTTTTACAGTCTTCGAGAGTTCTGATTGAAGATTTCAGCAGGTCAAGTTCCTGCTGAGTCTTAGGGTTAACTGCATTTTGCGCGCAGGAATCAAACTTCAGATCAAACATGTTTTCATCCATCGGATTCTCGGGAGTACCGAATGGATTTGTAACCATGCGTTCAAATGTACCTCCGGCGGTTTCGATAATAACCTTAGTCCAGGCCTCCTTTCCCCGCTGCCAGTCTTCCATATATGTATAATCGATAAGTGAAGCCAGAGCTCTGACTTGCTTATCCTGAAGGTTTTCCTTACTGAAACTGTTTAAATCAACATTCCCCTTGATTAGAGCTGTAGCCATTGTAAAGGGAATACTGAACTTCCCGATTATTGATGATTCGGGATTCCGTCTTTCATCAAGCGGCTCAAAAAGCATTTTGTTCTGAGCTCCGATTGAGACCTGAATATGTTTTATGTCTTCAGCCTTTACATTCTCTTCTTTCGCAATAATTGAAGCTGCGGTGATTGATGAATGAGTTCCGAAACAGCAGGGCCATACCTTGAATGTAAGATCACCTGCTTCGTAATGAGTACCCAGACCGTCAAGGGCCTTTTCTGCGGTATAGTTGTCATGAAGAAATGCATGATAAAAACCAAGCTCTCCTTCCAGCGGAGCATCAAAACCTGTAAGCCCCTCCCGGGCCATACAGCAGGCGACAATAGCATTTCTGGCAGTAAAGGATTCACGAATGGACCTTAGAGCAGTTTTCGGATTGTTGACGAGCTCACTGCTGCAGGTGCTTTGACAGAGATTAAAAGAAAAAGCGCTTACAATCTGCTCGGCACTTAAACCCATAATCTTTGCAACAGCCGCGGTTGCTCCGTAGGATGAATAGATTGTGGGGATGTAGAATCCGTATTCAAGTGTATTAACATCGGCTGCAAGGGCAATGCGGACTGCGACCTCGCTTCCGAGAACCAGGGCTTCAAGAAGTTTTTTGCCTGATATGTTTCCAATCTTCTCTGACATGGCCAGAGCTGCCGGAAAACTTGATGAGTTTGAATGGATTGTGCTTCGTAAATGAGTATCTCCGAAATCCAGAGAGTGCGCCATTGAAGCATTGGCAAACGCTGCCCAGGCTGCGGGCAGACGTTCCCGGAATCCTATTACAGCAGCTTCCCCGCTTCCTCCGGCCGACAGGTCCTTCGCAATTTTAAGCATCTGGCTGCAGCCGTCCCCCAGACCGGAAGCGCCGAGTGTAATTGCCACGGCATCCATCACCGATTTCTTCTGAGTCTCTATAACACGCGGATCAATATCATCATATACAGTCTCTGCCACAAATTCTGCGAGAGTATGGGAAAGGTTCATAAAGACTCCTGGTAATCTTTTATTTCTTTTAATGCAGGGAAGCCCATAGGGCTTCCCCAATTGGTTTTATTTTTAAATGTAAAGCGGGGAATTATTTTGCCATTTCAACAATATCTTTAATTATTGGATCAAGTCTGTTCCATTCATCCATAACTTCTTTACCCGGCCATGTGTAGTACTTTGAAGTTCCGCCGTTAATAAGGGTTCTCTCATAGTAATCACCCTCTGTCTCTGCGCCTAGAGCATCAATGACTTCTGCAATCTGAGCAACAATTTCATCAGGAGTGTCTGCCGGAGCTACGAACATTGAGCGGTTGGGAATAGCAAGAGCCTTGCCTTTTTCTTCACCGAAAACATCGATAAGTGTAGGAACACTCATGATGATATCCTTTTCTTCACCGTCTTTGTAGTAGGAATAATCAGCATTATCACGTGAGTTGATGATTGCCTTAACCTTGTCATCCTTGAGGTAGCCGCTGGCTGCCCATTCATCAAGAATGATTATATTTATATTTCCGCCTAAAAGGCCGGCAGAGGCATCTGCATTTGTAGTTGAAACCCATCTGATATCCTTTGCTACGCCGGTTCCGTTAAACAGACCCTTCATCTTGATGTCCATAACTTTTCCGGCAATAGAAGCTACAGTTACCTTTCCGGGGTTGGCTTTTGCATATGCTGCAAGTTCTTCCCAGTTGCTGTAAGGCTGATTTGCCTGAGTTACGAGAATACATCCTGAATCCGGATAGGGCTGAATAGCTCCGCATACAAGCTTAAACTGGCTTGTATCGCAGGGGTTAACTGACCACAGACCGCTGTAGTAGTTTGCAATACAGTTCATACCGATAAGCATAAGAGTCTGTCCGTCCGGATCAGCATGAACAAGCTGGGTGGCAAGGTTGGCACCGCCGCCTGTATCGTTGTTCTCAATTCGAACTGTTGCACCTGTTTTGTCTGTAATCCAGTCTGCTACTGTATGGATATTGATATCGGTCCTTGAACCGACAGCATAACCTGCCAGAATTGTAATGTCACCATTGGGCCATGATGCTGATTCAGAAGATTTAGCTGATGAACCTTCTGCGGATTTTGTTTTGTCACAACCGGCGAGACTGAAGATCAGTCCAACTGCTATGAGTAATACAATTACCTTTTTCATTTCTTCCTCCAAATTTATATTCAAATACAGGTTGCCCTGCTATTTGCGAAGATTTATAAAATTTCAGTTTATTTAACTGCTGCCGCAGCTTTTCTTTCGGCTATCGCCTTCTTGATAACAGGTCCCACGAAACCGTATATAAGAACACCAAGTCCGACTATGATAAATACGCAGGATATAGGTCTGCGGAAAAACTCTGAAAAACCGTTTACTGAATAGTTCAGACCCCTTCTGATATTGAGCTCAAGCATGGGCGAGAGTATGAATGCCATCAGAAAAGGCAGACTCGGCACCCCGAAGACATCCATAACGATCCCCAGCAGACAGAAGAACAGCGCGACCATCAGACCGAAGAAGCTTCCTGTAGTCATGAAAGCTCCGGTCAAAGCCAGAATTACAACCATTGAATAGAGGTAGTGATAGGGAATCTTCAGCAGGGCTGGAAAGGTCTTCATACAGAATGTTTCATACAGAAGACAGATTACTGCGGCAATAAGGGCGGCAATAAAAATGATGTAAACGATCATCGGCTGTTCACGCATGAACATGGGACCTACGTTTATTCCCTTAACGTTCAGGGCAGTAATAAACTGAACATTGGCCGCGTCGCCGGGAATACCCAGTGCGATAAGCGGAATAAGAGCACCGCCGATTGCGGAGTTCTTGGCGATTTCCGGGCATAGAACACCGGCAATCTCACCCTTGCCCCATTTGGACTTGTCCTTTGCAAGCATTCTCTCGGTGGAATAGCCCATAACAGAAGCAACAGGACCGCCGAGGCCCGGAAGGAATCCTACAACAGCACCGAGTATCCAGGATCTCAGTACGGGAAGTTTATTCTTTGAAAGGTCTTTTCCGGGCCACTTGTACCCGCCAACCTTGATATCGATTTTCTGTTCAGTCTTACTTGCCCTTGCGTATTCAAGAAGAATAATCTTGGCGGCAAAAAGACCAAGCATTACGCTGATAAGGTTCAGGCCCTTTAGGAACTCAAGACGTCCGAAAAGCAAGAAACGTCCGCTTGCATTTATGGGGTCTTCACCGATTGAAGCCAGAAAGATTGCGAGGCCTACACCAATCATACTCTTTACGAGGTTGCCTTTGGACAGTCCTACAACCATCAGAATAGCGCAGAAACATAAGGCGGCATATTCCCATGGCCCAAGTTTAACAGCCCATATTGCAATACCGCGGCAGGCAAAGATTGCAAGAATGATTGAAGGGAAGGTTCCCAGAAAGTTAACTGTTACCGCGGCGCTTAAGGGGCGGACAGGGTCTCCCTGTTTGGTAAACTCGTACCCGTCCCAGACCGTTGCCAGCGACGAGGCAGTACCAGGAATTCCCAGAAGAATTGACCCGATACATCCGCCGGACATACCTCCGATTACAATTGAAATAAACAGCGCCAGAACCAGGTTGGTATCCAGACGGTAGGCTATAGGTAACAGAATTACCATCAACGTTGAGCTTCCCAGGCCGGGAATAGCTCCAAGCACGATTCCGCCCAGGGCTCCCGCTATTATGTATATAAGTCCTGTAGGCGTAAAAATATTATGCAGTGCACCAAAAATTAAATCCATTATTTCCATTATTTTTTATCCTCAGTAGAAAAGTTTAAATATCAAACCTTCAGGAAGCCTTGCGTTAAGACCTACAACATATGCAAGGTATACACAGACGCTGGCAATTACCGCATAGATAAGGCTTTTCAGAATACGCTTTTTCAGCTCCAGATCCTTCAGCGACAGCCTGCTCATTAGAAAGGTAAGAGTGAAGGCAATAATCGGAAGAGAGAGCATAAATCCCAGAAGGAAAAACAGAACAGCAACTCCGACATAAACACCAAACATGGTAAGTGCCGAGAGCCACTGTTTACGGGTAAGGAAGGTACCTGCCACCTTGCCTGGCTTGATAATCAGCGCAATTCCGCAGATAAGCATAATTGCGGCACCGGTCATCGGGAACATTTTCGGACCCGGGTCACCGTCATATCCGGAAGCCCTGAGCTGCATTGAAAGAATAGTAATCAACGCAGCAATCACAATAGTAGCAACACCAAGGATAAAATCTTTCTTGTTTTTTATATATTCAGTCATTTTGAAATTTCCGTTTTAAATAGTTTGGGTCTGAGCGCAGCACGAGGCGGGCAATTCATGTAGATCTCCTTTAATAAAAATTTTCTTTTCCTTTGATTCTCAGGCTAACACGTGATAGTTTTTCCTTAAAAATCATTTTTTAAAGGCGTCTGATAATCTGTGATATAAGCACATTAATGAAAGAATATTTTGTACTTTTCGCACATCGGCCTGCTCAACCGGTTTAATTCGACAAAACCGGCGATTAAGAATATAATCAAGCCTTAAGTTCCGTTTTTTATACATTCAGGAGTACAAAAACAATGCTTTATCTGTCATATCTTTTTCAGCATCTGAGGCAGTGCACCGTTTACGCCGATGAAAAGAACCTGCCGGAAACATGCCCGCAGGAAGTTGATTTTATAGATAATCAGAAAACCCTATGTGCAGATAAGACCTGGATAGGCGCTGGCGAAGAAACAGTAAGAAATCTTCAAAATGTCGAAATTGAACCCGGTACTGTAATTTTTATATGTGAACACAAATCAAATTATGTGATCCTGAACAAGAATCCTGAAATTTCGGTTATTTACCTTTCCTGTCCGCGGACGAATCTTTTTGTTATGATCAACAAAATACTCACTCTCAGGCAGATTTGGCTTGATAAATATGCTACAGCTGATGATCAGTCCTTATACGCAATGCTTAATCTGACATCTGATTTTGCCGAATCCCCGATCATTCTGCTGAATCCGAATTACCGCATCGTACTCAGCTGCAAACTGGAAGAAAGCAAATTTCTGACCGAACATCTGGACCAGACAGGCGCTCTCCCAAAAAAAATTGCAGACTCTATTTTCATAAACAGATCAGAGAAGCATTTACCGGTTGAATATAAGGTAGCCGAGAGCGGTATTCGCCTTTACGGATACCGGATATATCACGAGGATCAGCTTGTTAGTGTTATCTTGATTGAAAGCAGCATTGAACAGATCGAGATTGACTGCAGGGGATTATGCGTCTGTGCCGGACAGGCGATTCACCGCCACATCCTTCCGGCCAATTCGCTGAAGCTTGGAACCTATACAAAGGACTTCAAACAGTTCTGGATGGAAATAATGGATCAGAGCCTGACCCAGACCTTCGAGATAATTCAGAGACTCAGACTGATGCCCTTTCCAATTGAAACCTTTGTCCGCGTGATTGTTGTAACTTTCCGGAATAAAAACACCAAGCAGACGCCCTCAAGTTTTATATTTGCACAGCTGCGAGAAGTATTTCCGGACTGCAATATGACGGTTTACGAGAATGAGGTTGTGATTCTTCAAACCTATCCGCAGAGGACATTCAACTTAAACCTTGATACAAAAAGGCTTGAAACCATTCTTGAGCGGCACAACGGTTTTATTGGGATAAGCAACGGAACCAGGGATTTCGGAAACCTGCGCTCACTCAATATTCTGGCAAAAAACACAATTCCGCTGGCCTGCGAACTTCGTGAGAACCTGAAAGAGAGGATATTCTTTTACGAGGAGTTCTGGATATATACCGCAATAGATATGTGCGCGCACCGATTCTACGAACTTCATCACCATAACGACATAGTCTATCTGATTCATCCGGCGGTTGTGCACCTGACCAGATACGACAGGGATCACAACACTAACCTTCGGGACACCCTGTTTTATTACCTGCTGAATGACCGGAACCTGGTAAAAACAGCGGCGGTTACCTATGCTCACAGGAACACAGTCATAAATAAGGTTAATAAAATCAACAAACTCATTGAACTTGATCTTGAGGACGGCATTCTGCGTCAGCGTATTATATTCTCATGCCAGATGATAAGGTATTATGAAAAGTACATGAAACGCGAACTGCAGATATAAGGTTCCCCGGATTAAGAAAAATTATTCCTGCACATATCGACAATCTCATCCCTGCGGTCAACGCCCAGCTTGTCCCTGATATGCTTCATATGTTCTTTCAGTGTATAGGGTGAAATCCCGAGCCTTTCAGCCAATGCCCTGTCCCGTTCCCGGTAAACAACCAGAGCCTCAATAACTTCCATCTCTCTGGGAGTAATTCCCATGGAGTCAAGATCGGCAGGCTGGGTCAGCTGTCTGTACACCAGATCAAGATCATCAAGCTTGTTCTGGAGGCGGGTCCGCTCCATTTCTATCCGGTTCAGTTTATTTTCAGCCTCGGTGGTTAATTTTACGTAGTAGATAATTTCATTTGAATAGATGGTATAGAGGACCCCTATAAAGACAAGGATGTACATTATTGCATCCAGACCGGTATTCCAGCGTATTACCCCGCTCTGAAGACTTGCGGCAATTTCTACAATAACAAATATTATGCCTATAAACAGAAATATCTTTAAAAGGGGCTTCTTTTCAAAGAGGCCGTAGCGGAAACCGATTATCAAAGTCAGAATAACAAGACCCAGGCCATGAAAGGAATTATAAACATCAAGAATTGCAATAGCACCTACAAGAAAAAAGATAAACAGCTGTACATACCTTAAAAAACTGCTGTCTTTTAGTGAGGTTAAAAAGATAACGATTGATACTGCAAGTATAATACCGACAGAAGGATACAAAAGTGCATCTATAACAGGAAATCGCCGTACCAAATCAAAGAAGTTGATAAACACAACAAGCATCCCAAGGGCTGAGACTATATATGAAATCCTTTTTTGTACTTTAAAAATTGAAAATTTATTAGTTGTTATCCCAGAAGCCATCTACATCTCCTGAACTCAAAATTTCATCCATTTCAGGACTTTCTACATTTTGTATTTCAGTGAGAAGTTGAGTTTCAATTGCTGAAGCATCCCATTTACCTTCAGAGACAGGGTTATACTTACCCTTTGCTCCATCGGTCCCGGAATCCTTCACATGGTTGCGCAGACTCTGAAGTGCAAGCAGGGCCATTCCTCTTTTTATGATCTTTTCATCACCGCCCTGAAAATTCGATATACTGAATAATCTGGCATAGGCATCCTGATCATCTAAGGCATTATGTTCAAAAACTGATTTTCCTTCAGCCCTGGCAATATGGTATACAGCGAGATTAGCGACTGCGGTCCTCATGGGCTGTGAACAGCCGGCCAGAAAGGGGATTGCGGCAATAAGCTTTGCGGTTTTGTTTTCTGATAATTTCTTACTTTCATCAGCACTGAAACCGAATGAGGAAGAAACAACAGAAACTATGCTTTCCCATTGCCCGTCTGCGAACCCTGCAGCGCTTGAATTTTCCAAAGTACCCATAAAAACCTCCTGAAAATCTAAATAGATTATAAACGGGATAAGCATTTTTAGTCACTATGTTTTATTCAATATATAGATAAACTTCACCCATAAGCCCCGCAGCTTCAGTTACATATTCCGGCGTGAAGGCCGCACCGGAGGGATGAAAATCTTCCCAGCTTATTCTGCTGCAGACATCTGCAGATCTGTGAAGCGGCCCCAACAGGTTTCGGAGGCTTCCGACTATCTCAATTTCAACCGATACGGGCCCGGCTGTTGGGGCAATTTTACCGCTGAGCTCGATATCCGTCTCACGAAGGGCAAAGATTGGTTCTCCGCCGTCAATTCTAATCACCGCAAGAGCACCGCTGAACTCTCCCAGGTGAAGCATCAGCCTTCGTGAACCCTCAGAAGCCTTAATCTCAGCCAGTGCTGCTGCAGGAATTTCATACTGGTAGATACAGCTTCCAGGGTAATGCTTCAGCCCCTGTAGCGACCAGTCACCCCGCTCCAGAGTCGACGGTATTCCGGTGATGCGGCGGGACGGGCTGACGCCGAAGTTTCCTGTAATGTAGATATCTTCAAGCTCGGTTGAGGAGCAGTACATCAGATCTATTTCAAGCACATTCTCACCGTTCACAAGCACAGGAATCCGGTGCTTGATAAAATCTTCATCGATAAACCACTGTTCTGTCTGTTCACAGGCCCTGGAATTACAGCTGATTTTCATCCCTGCGGATTTTTCAACTGCCGCAAAGACCTCTCCCTCAGGAGTGCAGTCCACGGTAAAAGAGAAACGCAATGAAAGCGGATACTCTTTTTTATCATCAATCCAGAGGTAGCGCTGGGGTGCACCGTTGTAGTGGACAGCCTGCATGCCAAAGCGCTCACGGATAATCTTCTGCGCCTGCCATACCGGAAGCTCATCACTCCATGCCTCATCGGCAATTCTGAAACTGCAGATATCAAGGGTAAGGGCGTTTTCACTTGTAAGCCTGACAGGAGAGACAGCGGGAAATCCGTAGACAAGCTCAACAGAATCATGGGGATGCCGGTAGTAAAGCGAAAGCGGCCGGGATACTTCAGGTTCAGCGGTCTCATCAATAAAAAAGACAACCGTTTCCTCGGCTTCAAATGAGAGCCTGTAGTTCATTCCGCCCTGATCATCAAGTTCAACAGGAACTATTGACTGATCTCCGGAAAGCAGATCAAGCCGGGTAAGCCTTCCCCTGTCTGCAAATTTCAGAATAAGTCCATCAAGTTTTTCAGCAGCGGTATTTACAATTGTAACAGCCCTGCCCTTTTCAAGGGTACGGGTCATCGAAAGCAGCCGGTCACAGTCAGTTCCGAATCCGTCACATATCCGCACCGGCCTTTGAACCATGGATGACATCACAGATACAAGTTTAGCAAAATTTTCCACGGGATGAACACGGAAATGACCTGTAAGCTCTGCTATCTTTCCGGATTTTTCAGCATCAACGTATTCAGGATAGGGAGTCATCCAGAAGATATGCCCCCCCGATTCAAGAAAGTCCTTTAAAAGCTCAATGGTAGAAGCCATCAGGGTCTGAAGCGGCGGAACTATTACATAAGAATACGAGTGAGAGCCGACCTGAAGACAGCTTCCGGAAACAGAGGCTTCATCTTTCATAATAAGCTCATCACCGAAATCAAAATCAAACTGGCGGGCGAGAAGCTGATGTGTCAGCTGATTGTAGTAGTCGCCTTCGCGGTTGAGATTCATCAGATGCTCATCAAGCCAGCCCATGTTCATGTACACTTTTGAAAGATCTTCATCCGCGGAACTGCCCGACTTCATCCAGAATGTTCCCACCGGATGAATCATGAGTATATCGCGGTGAACCTCCCCGGATGTCGTGCAGACACCCAGGCGTGCAAAGTAGTCTTCCATAAGATGAGAATATTCCCAGAATGTTGACTGATAGTTGAACGCCGGCGGATAATCACGCTTTCTGCAGCCGCTTATCGAGTAGAGCGCGAGATGCTGACACCTTTTATTGACGCCCATCACATACTGCCAGTCCCCAAGACGTTTCTGTCCGGAAAAAGAAAACTCCCAGCCGGTGCATCCGTACATCTCAGACAGAACCATATCGCGGCGGAACTGATTGGCAACGCTTGTGCACTGTTTTACCGTAAGATACTCACTGCGCTGATCCCCCAGCAGATCAATTCCGGGCGCATGCATGTAGCGGTAGTGCGGCATGACCGCCCCGTTGCAGCGGACGCCGTAGCCGAGATCGTTTTCATAAAGCATATGGCCGGTCAGTTTGACATTGTGCTCTTCACACCAGTCATAGAGCTGCCTCGTATAAGATGTAACAAAGATTTCTGTAAGTGTAAGCCAGTAATCGTAGCGAGCCTTCTCCGAGCCCTCCCCCTTAAAGAAAAGAAGCGGAAGGATTCCTTGGATATCATAGCCCCGGGCGTCTATAAAAGACTGAGTGAAAGAATCGGTCCAGGGCAGCCAGGGGCGTCCGGCTGTAAAATTGGCGAAAAAGTCACAGACGTTGGGTTCATCAGTAAAAAAACCCTTGATTGCCGGACCGAGCTTTTCACCGAAGCAGTCGGCATAAGCCTTATGGGTTTTATTTAAAAACAGGCGGACCGCTTCCGGGTTCATATTATCGCTTGGCGCAGAGCCGTTATACCATTCCGAGGGGCCTGAAAGTTCTCTTCTGAAAACCAGAAAGCGGTTTTCTGCTCCGGGGCCAGCGTAGGGCTCAGCAGGGCAGACCGCCAGAATATCGGCGTCGTTGGAGTGGTTTTTGTTTGTGCTTATTTCAAGGGTCAGTGCTTTGGCTGAAAAATGCTGCGGATCGGCGGCGCTTACCGCCCCGCCCACACTGCCGGAGGGCCAGGTGTCCTCATCATAGATCCAGACTTCCATGCCCGATTTTTCGGCATGATTCAGGGCTGCTTCTGTACAGTCCATCCACTCATCTGAAAGATACTCTGTTTCAAGTCCTTCCCGTGAATGAATGAAAAAGCCGCCTATGCCCTGCTCTTTCATCAGATCAATCTGACCGGTAAGCCTTTCGGGCCGGAGTGAATCATTCCAGGCCCAGAAGGGTGCTGAACGGTACTTCGGGGAAGCCCCGTTCAGCCTTTTGTTTATCTCATCGAGTGTATCCATCTGCTGTTATCAGGACATGAACCTGTTCGGAATTGCCATAACAATATCCGGTATATAGGTAATTGCCAGAAGAACCGCAATCATAACCAGAATCATCGGAATAATTTCACGTATAACGCCGCTTATCTTTGTTTTGCCCAGTCCGGCAACAATGAAGAGCAGCATTCCGAATGGAGGTGTTGAAAGACCTATCATCATATTGAAACAGATTATTACACCGAAATGTACAAGGTCGATTCCGAATGCATTAACAAGCGGAAGAACCATCGGAACAAATACAAGCTGTATGGTGCTGACATCAAGGACACAGCCCAGAAGCAGAAAGATAACATTAACAACCATGAGGAAGACGTATTTGTTTTCGGTAATTCCCATTACTACGCCTGCAATAGCGCGGGGAACCTGCTCAAGAGCGATGATATATGAGAAAAGCATTGAAGTTCCTGCAAGAAGTGCAAGGGTTGCTGTATTGGCAGCGCTTTTCTTGATGATTCTCCAGAACTTTTCAGGTCCGAGGTTCCGGTAGATAATGATTGAAATAATTATCGCATAACTCGAGGCAAGTGCTCCGGCTTCGGTCGGGGTTACAATACCGAGGTAGATTCCGCCGAGAAGGAGGACTACTGTAAAAAGTGCGGGAATTGCACTGATTGAAACCCTGATAAATTGACGTATCGCCATCATTTCACCGCGGGGATACTGCCTTTTAGCGGAAACCACCGCTACATAGCCTGCAAGCATAAGGGAAAGGATGATTCCGGGAATCATACCGCCCATGAAAAGCTTGCCGATTGAAGCGCCCGAAAGCATGGCGTAGATAACCATCGGAATACTAGGCGGGAATATAGGCCCGACCGTAGCGGATGCCGCTGTAAGTGCACAGCTGAAAGAAGAGTCATAGCCCTCTTTTTTCATCTGTTCAATTTCCATCAGGCCGATTCCGGAAGCATCTGCAATAGCTGAACCGGTCATCCCTGAGAAAATCAGTGATGCGGCTACATTAACCTGGGCTGTTCCGCCCCGCAGACGACCGAAAAGACCGTTGCAGAATTTGAACAGTTTGTCGGTAATTTCGCCCTCATTCATGACGTTAGCCATAAATATAAACAGGGGTGCCGCAAGCATTGTATAGTTTGAGAACATGTTTCCCGACATAACGGTAAAAACCTGTTCGAGACTTCTTCCGCTCAGAAGGAAGTAACTGATCGATGCTGCAAGCATCGCCATTGAAACGGGCATTCTGATGATGAAACAGAGAGCCAGAATCAGAAAAAGAATAAGTACTACGTTCATTTCTGTTCACCTTCCTTCCTGATGATTTCTGTCTGAAATTTTTTCACATGCTTCCAGCAGTCAAGCAGACTCCTTACAAGCATTTCGGCAAACATATAGATAAGCGGAGAGAATACAATTGTATACGGCAGCTTAAGAACGCCGGTTACCATCTTCTTTGCAAGCAGAGAGTGGATTGACGGAATGAATACAGTAATCAGCAATACTCCGAGAGTCAGACTGCTGATAATATCAAAAACAATCTTTACTCCGGGTCTTACATGATCATAAACCAGACCGAACACAACGTGCTCATCATTCTGCATTGCCTTGCCGACTCCGAAGAACATCGTCCACATATAAGCCAGAATACTTATTTCATACGCCCAGGGAACGGGAGCCTTTAAAACATATCTTGAGACAATTGTTACCATGAAGGTGACAAAAATCAAAAGAAACGTCAGGTTTGGAATAACAGTACCAAGTAAGTACATAACTGCTTTTCCGATCTTCTTTATCAGATCCATTTCCTACATCCTACCTATAAATTTGACCTTAGAAAAATTAAGGAGGACCTCCGCGGGGAAGGTCTCTCCTTTAAAGAATAATGTGTTAAAAACTGATTCGCCAGTTTTTATTCTGCCATGCTCTGTACTTTTTCATACAGATCCATATCCCATGTTGAAGTCATAGCTTCGTTTGCTGCATATGCAGCCTGTACATTTGCTCTGAACTCTGCAATATCAGGGTGAGTTACAGTCATGCCTTCGCCCTCGAAGAACTCAACAAGGCTGTTTTCACGGGAAATTCTTTCCTGATCGTTGAATGCAATTGCGTAAGTCATAGCTTCCATTACTGCATCCTGCTGTTCGGCAGTCATCATGTTCCATTTGTCCAGGTTAACACAGGGCATAATGGAATCGATAACATGGTTTGTAATAGCAAGGTATTTTGTTACCTCATAGAACTTTGCACTTTCTACTGTAGGAAGGGGGTTATCCTGTCCGCCTACGGCACCGGTCTGAAGTGCTGTGTAGAGTTCGCTGAAAGACAGAGGAGTCGGGTTTGCACCGAGAGCCTTTCCAAGGAAGAGCCATGATTCAGAACCGGGCATTCTAAGAAGTACACCGTTCATATCAGCATAGCTGTTGATTTTCTTGTCTTTTGTATTTACAACACGTGAACCGAGGTACATGCTTCCAAGCGGCTGAAGGCCGAGTTCCTGTACAGCAGGCCATATGTTTTCTTTTGCCAAATCGCCGTTAAGAACCTTTGTCATATGATCGTAAGAGCTGAAGAAGTAGCCTGAACCGAACATGCTGAACGAAGGAATCTGTGTAGCAAGAGTCGGGAATGAGATATATGCCATGTCAGCCTGACCGCTGATAAGGGCATCGTATTCATTTTCCTGTGTGAAAAGTGTAGCACTGTCATAAACCTTAACTTCAACAGAACCGCCGGTAAGCTCTTTTACCTTGTCTGCGAAAACGTACATTGCTTCAGTGTGTGAATCACCCGGTATTGAAACTGAAGTAAAAATAAGTTCTACGGGTTTAGCAGCGTCTTTTTCCTGTGATCCGCCTGCAAACAGCAGCATTCCTGCTCCAAGCATCAGAACAAGCATCACCAATCCAATCTTTTTCATAAATTGCTCCTTTAGTTGAATATATTATCTCCCCTGTCTGGGGTTAATTCCAAATTCCAATCTGAGATCTCATCAGATTTATCGATCTTCTCATCTGCTCTATCTCCATCTGACGGTTCGGAGTGAACTGTGTGAAATCCTGAACCCTGCTGAACAGATTAATATTCAGTCCGTCAAGTTCCATGTGATACTTGGCGTTAACCGGATACATCTGGCATTCAATAGTGCTTGCAAAACCAAGCAGGTCCTGAAGAATTTCAGCTTTTTTGGGTTCTTTCTCAAAATTGGCGCAGAGCCAGCTGTAAAGGTCGGCATGAAAGTTAGCCATGATACCGCTGTATCCGGCAGCACCCATCTTCAGACTCTCAAGCAGTGTTGCTGCATTTGCGTTGAATATTTTAAGAGGTGTTCCGTCAACGGCGTTGAGTTTTGCCTTCAGTTCGGGGAGGCTGCAGCAGGTGTCCTTAAGAAAACTGAATTTACCGGTCTGTGCACACCATGCAAGAAGTTCCGGAGACATGAGTCTTTTATAAGGCTGCGGACATTCATAAATTCCGAAGCTGTCTGCCTTAACTCCGTTGATAAGCGCCTCAATATTCTTTTTGGCAGCATCATCGCCCTCATCGGCAGCTGCAAACTGGTTTGAGATAAAAACATAGGAATCGGCGCCCGCATCAACAACAGCCTGGGCTTCTTCAATCTGTTCATCTATAGTCGGAGCAACATGTCCGGAGACAACTATACCCAGACCCTTCGGCCTGTTTTTAATGATAAATGAAGCCAGTGTCAGACGTTCTTCCTTTGTTAATTTAAACATCTCACTAGACTGACATACGGCAAATATGCCGGTTACCTTGCCTGCTGCATACCAGTCAAGCATCTCAAGTACACCGTCATAATCGATTTTGTTATCTTCCGTATACGGTGTAAGCATTACCGGCCATACACCATTTGAAATTGAATTGCTCATCCTCAAGGTCCTTCCTGTATGAATCCATATTTTTATTAGTGGTTCGGATTCATTTGTAGTATAATAGTGTGTGCTTAAATTGGACATTCAGGATTATCTTTAGTACTTTTCCAAACATCAGGAGGGGATTTTTAATGCTGGAAATCATAGATGAGTACTGCTGGGAGAAGCATAACAAGGTTATAACTCTTGACCAGCACGGCATTTCCGGACTGAAGAACTTCGCACACTGGAATATGCCCACAGCATCACTGCCTACCCCGCTCCATATCCATTCCGATATCATTGAGATACACTGCCTGATAAAAGGAAAACGAAGCTGTCATGTTGATAATAAGGATTACACTATCACCGGAAACGAGATGTTTATCTCATTCCCCTTCGAACCTCATTATACAAGCAGTATTGATTTAAGCCCCTGCTCGTTTTTTGCACTGCAGATTGATACAAGCAGAAAAAAGCAGCTGCTTGGACTCAACGAAACCTACTCCCTTGCTCTTTATGATATTCTCAGCAGCCTGGAATACCGGCATCTGCGCTTCCCTTCAACAGATCAGAAGCTGCTGAGCCTGGCTTTCAGCAATATCAGCGATAAAGACCCCCTCTCTCTGATGCTGGGAGTCCAGTACCTGTGCACCTTCCTTTTCAAGGTTCCGGAATTCATTCCGGTGCGCAAGCAGAAGAAAAATATTACAGATGAGAACATTAAACGGGCTGTTGATATTATCGACAGGGACTTTCAGGAACCTCTGCAGCTTAAAGAACTTGCGGCTATATCCGGCTATTCCCTGTCCAGGTTTAAAAGTAAATTCAAGGAAATTGTCGGCTTTCCGCCGGCAAACTATATAACCTTCAAAAAGCTCGAATGGGCCAAGCAGCAGCTTGCGGAAACCGATCTGCCTGTAACCCAGATTGCCCTTGACGCGGGCTTTTCATCGAGCAACTACTTCTGTACTGTGTTTCATAATTCCACGCAGTACACCCCGAGCGAATTCAGAAAGACCTACCAGGCCGCCTGCGCGGATGAAGAGGAATGAAAACTCTCATCAGCAAATAAAAACTTGACCTTCCCACAATAGGAACAGCGATAATTGCCTCCGGAGGAAGGTTTTTTATGAATGACAGAATAAAAAGGCTCAGGGAAGCTTTAAGAGTAGATAAGTTTCCAATTTGTGTAGAGAAAGCAGAAATAGTTTTAAATTCTTTCAAGCAGAATGACGGATGGCCGCAGATAGTCAGACGTGCGCAGGCAACTGCCGATTATCTTGACAACAAGACAATCTTCATCGAACCGGATGAACTTATAATCGGAAACATTGCCAGCAAGCCGATGGGCATGGAGATGGGCTCAGGCGGACCGGGGTGGCCGGATGATGATCTCGACGACCTGCTGTCCGGAGGACAGATATATCTCTCGGAAGAGGACAGAAAAACCATCCGCAGCATGGATGATTATTACAGCGGAAAGGGGCGGACACAGGATGAACGCCAGGGCTTCCATTACAATGATGAGCGGTTGTGGCCCTTTATCAAACGCGGTTTTCTCTGCCCGCCCTGGGAGAGGAAAGATCTGGGCCGCGGACAGGGAGCAGCCGGAATGGGCTGGGGCCTGGGAATGGGCCCGACAACATTGAACTGTCCCGACTACGGAAGAATCATACATACAGGAATCGGCCCCTTTATAGAAGAGGCCCGTCAGAAACTTCTTGAACTCCGTTATTATGATGCAGAATCAGTAACAAAGGCTAATTTTTACAAGGCATCCCTGATTGCGCTTCCGGCGATAATCAGACTGGCAGGACGCTACGCTGATCTGGCCGAAACCATGGCCAGTGACGAAAATGATGAGAAGCGGAAAAAAGAACTTATTCAGATCGCTGAAATCTGCCGGCATATCCCCGAGCATCCCGCACGGACATTCAGGGAAGGTATTCAGTTTTTCTTCTTCTACTGGATGATGGTTGCACACGGGGCCCAGCCGGGCGGCCGTATGGATCAGTACCTCTGGCCCCTGTACAAGGCTGATCTCGAAGAAGGCAGAATCACGAGGGATGAGGCTCTTGAACTTTTCGAATGCCTCAGATTAAAGATAATGCAGCTTAATTTTGTGGGCGGCGGTAAAAACCAGCGTGAAAAATGGGCTGGAATGGCACGCTGGCATAATTTTATTATAGGAGGCTGCGACAGCAGCGGCAAGGATGTCACCAATGAGTTATCATATCTCATGCTTGAAGCCGCGCTTGACTGCCAGACGCCTCACCATACACTTACCATGCGGGTCGGAAAAGACACTCCCATAGATTTTATAGCCAAGGGAATGGAGGTCGTTAGAACCGGTGCAGGAATGCCTGCTTTTATATCTGAAGACAGTTATATAAACTTCATAACAAAGCAGGGAATTCCGGTAGAGGAAGCCCGGGAGTTTGCCATTGCCGGATGCATGGATCTCATGCTGCCCGGGAAATCCCGCAATCAGGCCTTCGGAATGAGCATAATACCGATGTACCTTGAAACTGCGCTTTATAATGGACGTGAACCTAAAAGCGGTGAACTGCTGGGCCTTGAAACAGGTGAGTTCGAATCATTTGAAAGCTTTGAAGATTTTTACCGGGCATTTCTTGAACAGTGCAGACATTTCATTGGAATGGTCGTCGAGGAACACAATATCCTTCTGATGGTTCAGAGGGAACTCTACCCCGATGTAGTGACAAGCGCCTTCCTCCATGATGCCATGAAGGCGGGACGTGACGGCCTTGATCGAAGACTGCCTTTTGAAAACGGTTCTGCGATCAATGTAGTAGGTATGGCCAACACAGTAGATTCCCTGGCCGCCGTTAAAAAGCTCGTCTTTGAAGACAAAAGCATTCCCGCCGATACCATGATTAAAGCCCTTCGGGCAAACTGGGAAGGCTACGAAGATTTAAGAAAACTCTGCCTTGATGCGCCGAAGTACGGAAACAACGACGCCTTTGTAGATGACATAGCAGGCAGGTTCTGGCATGATTTTGCTGAAATAGTTCAGGAGTTCACTTCAATTTTTGATGCAAAGGTACTGCCCACAGCAATATCAATAACTGCTCATGCCCCCGGCGGTGCGATGACAAGCGCAACACCGGACGGCCGTAAAGACGGAGAAACCTTTGCGGACGGCTCGATTTCTCCGGTTCAGGGCATGGATCGCAAGGGGCCGCTTGCAGCACTGCAGAGCGCCATGAAGATCCCGCAGGATGAATACATGGCAACACTTCTGAACATGAAGTTTCATCCGGGAACCCTGAAAACGGATGAAGATCTCAGGAAGCTTGCATCAATGGTAAAAACATATCTTATAAGCGGGGGAAAGCAGATCCAGCTGAACGTCGTCAGCCGGGAAACCCTGGAAGCGGCAAAGGTGGAAAAAGACAAGTACAGGGATCTGATAATCCGCGTTGCCGGATACAGCACCTATTATGTAACCTTAACTTCCAGAGTTCAGGATGAAATAATTGCCCGGACAGAACAGGCGATGTAGCAAATCCTGACCTGTAAAATAGAAAGGGGCTGACAAAAACGAATCTTAGTCAGCCCCTTTTTTTTAGTTCGGGGCTATTAGACATGCCCTTAATTCAAATCAGATTAATACAAATGACAGCTCACCCTGTGCTTATCTCCCTGCTCCGATTCCTTCGGCGCTTCACTGAAGCACTTATCAAAAGCCTGCGGGCATCTGTCGGCAAAACGGCAGCGGTTATCAAGCAGGCTGTAGTCTACAGGAACAAAACCCTTGATAGGAATATCCTCCTCCTTTAATGAAGGGTCCGTACAGGGCACGGCCGCAATCAAAGCCTTTGTGTAGGGGTGCATTGGAGACTGAAGAATTGTCTCGGTCGGTCCGGATTCCATTACAGCACCGAGGTAGAGAATTGATATCCGGTCGCAGATATACCTTGCAGTTGACAGGTCATGGGTTATATACAGAAATGAGATGTTATGCTCATCCCTAATTTTTTTCAGCAGCTTCAGAATCCCGATCCTGATTGAAACATCAAGCATAGAGACCGGCTCGTCGGCAACTATGAACTCAGGCTTCAGCACAAGAACCCTTGCCATGCTCACTCTCTGAAGCTGCCCGCCGCTCATCGATGCCGGGTATTTTGACAGAAACACATCCGGGTCCAAGCCTACATCACGAAGAACATATTCAATCATCAGTGCTTCATCTTCCTTCGATGAAGCAAGATGGTGGGTCCGTACCGACTGCGCTATAATATCGTAGACGGAACGCCTGGGGTTGAGCGAACCGAAGGGATCCTGAAATATCATCTGCATCTTCTGCCTGGCGTCTTTAAGCTGCCTCCGGTTCAGAGAGGTTATATCCATTCCGCAGACATTTACCTCCCCGGATGTGGGTTCCACCAGCCTGAGTATTGTCCGCCCGAGGGTTGATTTACCGCAGCCGGACTCCCCTACTACGCCGAGGATCTCCCCGCGCCCGATTGAAAGTGAAATACCGTCCACGGCTTTTATATTATTCTTTCCGGAGTTAAATACCTTTTTAAGCGATTTCGTTACAAGTACAGGTTCAGTCATTTTTATCTCCGTATAGGTGGCAGAGCACAGTCCGGCCGTCAATCCTATATTCTGCCGGTTCTTTTTCCCTGCAGACAGGCATTGCTTTTTCGCAGCGTTCGGCGAAGCGGCAGCCCTCAGGCGGGTTAATCAGATCCGGCGGACTGCCGGGAATACTGTAGAGCTCCTGCTTTTCACCCAGAATGCTTGGATACGATTTTACAAGAGCCTCGCTGTATGGGTGAAGGGGCTTTTTAAAAAGCATGGATGTTTCAGTATTTTCAACTATTTTACCGCCGTACATCACAGCGGTCCGGCTGCAGGTTTCCGAGACTACAGCAAGATCATGGGCGATGAAAATCGTAGTTAAATCCAGCTCTGCCTTCAGATCCTTCAGAAGGGTAAGAAGCTGACGCTGAACAATTACATCAAGCCCGGTAATGGGTTCATCAAGAATAAGCAGTCCCGGCCTGCATGCTGTTGCAATTGCGATAATCGTCCGCTGTTTCATCCCTCCGCTGAACTGGTGCGGATAGCTTCTGAACCTTCCGGAATCAAGACCGACAAGTTCAAGCTGTTCATTCGCACGCTTAACTGCTTCGGCGTTGGAAACCCCCTCATGATTTTTGATAATCTCGGTAATCTGATCGCCTATCCGCATAACCGGATTAAGTGCATGCTGGGCCTGCTGCCGTACAATCGCTATTTCCTTACCGCGGATCTTTTTAAAATCCTGCTCGGAGTACGAAAGCAGATCCTTTCCCTTAAATACAATACTTCCGCCCGCAATAAATCCGGGAGGCTGCACCATTCTGATCAGTGCACTTGCAGTGGTTGATTTTCCGCAGCCTGATTCACCGATAAAGCCGATGGTCTCACCTTTCTCAAGAGAAAAACTTATATTTTCAACAGCCTTTGCTGTTCCGCTCTGTGTTTCATAATGAACACTGAGGTTAGTAACTTCAAGTAATGCCATAGTGTCCTCCTATAATCCCTTTGACCTGCGGTATCCGGGATTGAGAATATCGTTGATAGCAGTACCCAGAAATGTAAACCCGAGTATTATCATTACGATAAAGACAATCGGAGGAGCAATCCACCAGGGAGCCTTTGCAAGCAGTCCGGATGCAAAGGCAAAATGAAGCATCATCCCCCAGCTCACGGATGTAACATCGCCAAGCCCCAGAAAGCTGAGAACTGATTCTGAATAAATCGCGTTTGTAACCATCAGGATTGCCTGGGCGAACATCAGCGGAAGAACACCCGGGAGGATGTCGATGAACATAAGATATGCATCACCGGAACCTATACAGCGTGAGGCCTCAATGAATGGTCTTTCCTTAAGAGACAGAACCTGTGAGCGCACAATTCTTGCCGTGGAGGGCCAGCTTATAAGGGACACAACAAGGATGATGGTCCAGAGGCTGGGTCCCAGAACGGCAGCAAGCACAATCATCAGCGGCAGTCCGGGAAGCATCATGAAAAAATCAATTATACGTCCCAGTATCAAATCCACAGCTCCGCCGAAATAACCGGACACAAGACCGATAACCGATCCGGTAACAACAGTTATAAGCGCGGCAATAAAACCGATTAAAAGCGATATCCTTGCCCCGTACAGAGTCTGACTCCAGACATCACGGGCCATATCATCTGTTCCGAAAAAATTAACAGTGTTAGGTGCAAGCAGGGCATTCGCAGCCTCTCCTGATTTCTGCGGATCAACCGTATGCAGGAAGGGTGCAAAGACAGCGAATATCAGAATAAGCAGAATAAGAAAAAGACCGATACGCCCCTTCGGGTGAATAAGTATCTGCTTAAAGAATACTTTTGCCGTAAGTTTGGTTTCTCTCATAATCAATGCTCCCTTCCGATACGGGGATCGATGTAAACATAGAGAAGATCCATTATAAAGTTGGCCAGAACTATTGAAACCGCAAAGACAAGAAACAGACCCTGAAGCAGAGGATAGTCTCTTTTCATAACGGCCTCATAGGTAAGCCGCCCTATCCCCGGCCAGGAGAAAACGGTCTCGGCCTCAATTACACCGGCAAGAGCCAGCCCGATATTTACTTCGGTAATTGTGGCAATCGGCAGCATTGCATTTCTAAGCGCGTGCTTTCTGAGAACCTGGCCGTCCGGAAGTCCCTTTGAGTGGGCAGTCTGGATGAACTCTTCATGCATTACATCTAGCATCGAAGAACGCGTAAGTATGATGTATTCACCGAAGTACCACAGCAGTATCGAAAACACCGGCAGGACCATATGCTTTGCGACATCCAGAGCATAGCGGATTCCGGTATAACCGGTTGCGGGGGTTTTAATCCCGCCGAAGGGAAGAACAGGAACCAGATATGCAAAAATAAGCAGCAGCACTATTCCCAGTGCAAACTTTGGAACAGAGTAGAGCGTAAGCGAAGCGGTCAGAATCACCGAATCGAGTTTCGATCCGTTTCGCCATCCTGCAATAGCCCCGAGAAATATTCCCAGAATTATTGCAAGTCCAAGGGATGTAAGAACCAGAAGCAGGGTTGCCGGAACCCGCTCCATAATAATGGAAAGAACCGGTTTCTTTTTCCAGAATGATTCGCCCAGATCCCCATTTGCAATATTTTTTACGTATACAGCAAACTGGTAGCTGATAGGCTTGTCCAGTCCGTATTTCTGTTTCTGCAGCTCAAACTGCGCCTCACTGCTTCTGGGATCATGAAACATCATTCTGATGGGATCACCCGGAGCAAGGCGGAAGATAATAAAGTTCAGACATAAAACCGCAAAAACAGTTATCACCATGCCTATAACCTTTTTTAGAATATATTTATTCATCAGGTACCTCGGAATTAAAAGAAGGCCCGGCGTTGGTACCGGGCCTTGAAACGATATCTATTTTGGATGGACGCTTGAGAAGGTCCAGGGGTTGATGTAGGAAGTAAGGCCTCCCATACTCTGAACCCAGCCCTCAAGTCTGTCTGTTCTTACAGGGTCAAGGCTTTCAGGTCTTACAAGAAGTCCGTAGGGAAGGTCCTCGGCAAGTATTGCCTGAAGCTGTTTGATATAAGCCTTCTGTGTTTCATAATCAGGAGCAGATATCATCTTTGCAAGAATCTCATCATACTCAGGATTTGCATATGCGGCTGTGTTCCATCCGGTCTGGCTGTCTGCATAATTCCATACCCAGTTTCCATTGGGGCCCGGATCTCCGTAAGCAATTGCAGCCTGGTAACCGTCTGATTTTGCAGAAACGATAAACTCCCAGTAAGTGGCAAGGTCTACAGCCTTTACTGTAACCTCAATTCCCGATCTGAGCAGATTCTCTTTAATAAGTGATGCCATCTTTACATCTGCAGTTGCACTGGATGAAACCATCAGTTCAATGTTAACGTTTTCACCGGTTGCAGGATCATTGCGCAGACCGTCGCCGTCGGTATCTGTATAACCGGCAGTATCAAGAAGAGCCGCAGCCTTATCAAGGTCGTTATCATAAACCGGAATCTGGTCATTGTATGTGTCCATTTCAGGATAGATGAAACTGTTGGCTTTCTCGGCATAACCCATGTAGACAAGGTCGATGATATTATCTTTATCGATGCTGTACATGAAGGCCTTTCTGAAATCCTTGTCTGCAAGCGGGGTTGCAGAATAAGTATTGAATGAAATCCAGAGATTGTTGAGTCCCGGAGATCTTATAACGCTTATATTTGGATCCTTATCAAGATCGGCGGCAATCTGGGGACTTGCACCGGTGGATGTTATCATATCGATTTCACCGCTCTTAAGTGCAGCATACAAAGCATCATCACTTCCGAAAGTCTGGAAGACAATCTCATCAACGCCAGCCTTCTCACCCCAGTAGTTTTCATCGGCTTCGAGCCAGAGATATTCTGAAGGAGCAAACTCCTTAACCTTGAACGGACCGTTTCCGACAGGAGCCTCATTCGGATAATCAGAAAAGGTATCCTTATAAGGTTCAAAAATATGCTTGGGAAGGATTGGTGTCCAAAGCGGGATTGGATATTTACCGTCGTTTACAGCAGCATTAAGAACAATCTTTACAGTCTTGTCATCAATGGCCTCCCAGCTTGCAACATCAGTACCGGGACCGAGGTAGGTAGCCGGAATTGCCTTCGGAAGATAGTAGAGCGAAAAGCCTACATCATCGGCAGTTACCGGAGTTCCGTCCTGCCAAACGGCATCTTCATCGAGATGAAAAATCCAGGTGATGTGATCCTCTGTTTCCCAGCTTGTTGCCAGCAGCGGAACCGGATCGTAATCGGGTGAAGGCCCGATGCCCCAGAGCTGATTATAAACTATATGCCAGAATTCAAGGCCCATGTAGGAGGTCTTCCAGGCCATATCCACAGCCAGTGAATCAAGAGCTTCACCGTCCCTGAAACCTACAGTCAGCCTGACTTTTTCATCTTTTACTTCCTGAGATCCTCCGGCATATGCGAATATTCCGAATAACAACAGAAACAGAATTGAGATCGTGATTATCCTGCTTAAAGGATTTCGATGTGTGTTCATTAAGCACTCCTCAACTAATGTTTTTATATATAAACAGATCCCCCGTGTCGGGAAGATCGGTCCATTCAAAATTATATTTTTCAGAAGCGGCCTTTACAGGCAGGTATACCTCATCAGGCCCCTGCTCCAGATCGATAAACAGCTCGCCGTCTTTCCTGACTGCAACTGGCCTTACAACCTGCCCGCCGGTAAAGCCAATGCAGAAAGGCTGTCCGACTATTGTATAGATTTCAGGCACCCTGTCCGCAGACTGACGCTTTCGGCCCCATTCCCGGATCCGCAGATCATAAAGCCAGAACTTATCCAGAACCTGACGGCCAAGCCCTATCAGTTTGTCTGCAGAAGCGAAAGACATTGAATCTGAAGTCTGTGAATTCCCACCGGCAGCAGCATCCATGGCAACCAGAACTTCACTCTCAAATAAACTGAAGGCCTGTTCGGCTATCGGATGGAATTCCTGGTATTTACCGAAGGCATGAAGGTCGATCTCTTCAAAGAGTCGGGCCGCTTCAATTCCGGAAAATGCAGGATGGAGCTCTTTCATTCCAGGAAAGTAGGGAACGTAGGCTGAAAATGTCGGAACGCCGACCAGTCCATACATGATTCCTGCAGGCCGGTCCTTTGAGCCGGAATTAAAAACTGCCGAGCCCAGTGTTTTTTCATATGCGGTGTCGCAGCATATCTGCCTTATGAAAACCGGTGAACGCAGAAAGCCTTCCTTCGGCATATCATCAAGCCATTCTCCGCCGTCAAATTCATCACGGAAAAAAGAGGTTGAATGCCAGGGTGTCTGATTAAATTCAAGCCTGCTCCCATCAGGAAGTACAAACACATCAAGCTGATCCCGGCTTACTTCCATCATATCTGCAACTGTAACAGGTCCGGCAGCCGCCTTGCTCTGCATAAGCTCATCAGCCCTGTGCTGTCTCACAATGCTTGAAAAAATATCAGGACGGGGTGCCTGATGTTTATGAAGATAGCCGCTTCCCGAATAGACATCCCTGAAATTAAGCTGTTCACCCCTTCCTATCCAGCCCTTTGAAAAAGCATACTCCTCCAGGTCCGCTGAGCATAAATCCCAGTCGGTTTCAATAATATAACTGTTTGCATGTGCTCCGACCTGGTCTCTGTATCTCTTTGCGGCCCAGTGATATCCGGAAGCTTCAATAAGCCAGACCTCTTCAGAGTCGCCTATGACATAGCTCATGCTTGTTTCGGCAAAACCGCATTTCTCAGCTGTCCCGGCAATCAGCTCCACGCCCTCTCTTGCAGAAGACGCAAAATCAAGGACAATGCGGTTATAATCAAAGCCGCCCAGAATACCTGGATTCTCCTTATCCTCCCGTCCGGGAGAGGCTAAAAGGCTGATTGAAACCCCTGCATCGTTTATTCCCATATGCGGTGCCCAGTATGACATGCATCGCTGACCGACCCATGGAATCCTTTTTTTTCCCGAAAATTGAGCAAGCGGACCGCTGTAGAAATCACCTTCTGAAGCAGCACTGGAAGTTCCATTTGAAAGAACCATCTGCATATACCAGTGAGAATCAATATCACCGTTTTTAACTACCAGTGTCTCACCGTTCTTTGAAGCTGTTCCGGTAGAAAATGCGACTGTGCAGCCGGCTCTGTTAATAATCCTGTTATTATTTAAATACGACATAATACCCGCAGTTTTATACAAATTTTACATACCTCAAAATTAAATCTGAAGCACTTTTATAAGAATTATTCCATAAATTAGATTGTTATGTCAAACAATCAATGGAGATAATTTGATAAATAGTATATTTTGTATTAAATATTAACTTTTTCAAATTTTATGCGGGAGGCAGGCATGAGCGAGACTCTGAATGCGAAACTCAATTTTAATACTGAAGAGGGAGGGACAGCGGAATCTTCAACGGGATTCTCTGTGAATGTTCTGCAGAAGGAAAACAGCCTGAAGCCCTATGACATGCTTCTGATGGCGCTGGGCTCCTGCATGTATGCAACATTTGAAGAAGTCTTTAAAAAAATGCGAATCAGCTGTGAATCCACTGATATTGAGATAGAGGGCGAAAAGCGTGAAGAGGTACCGAAGTTTCTGAAATACTGCCGTGTTAAATTCAAAGTGAAGGGAGCAGACAACCAAAAGAAATTTGAGCGGGCCTTCGATCTTGCTGCAAAATACTGTTCAATCTTTCAGACACTAAGCAGGGTAGCAGAGATGTCCACTGAGATTGAGTTCACCGAACAGACATAAAAAAAGCTGCCAGAGTGTATTAACCCGGCAGCCTTCAGTTAGTTGATTCCGATGAATCCTTCAACACTAAAAATGCAGACTCATGGACTGATTAAGATAAGGTTTCATTTCCGGGGTAGAAATAATATCTTCCCAGTTGTCGTAATTCTTTATCATTACGTCATGATTGCTTCTGCTTGAGAACATCGCTTTGATCTTTCTTATAGTTTTCATATCTTTACCTCATATATCTATGAAATTATCTTCTATCGATAAAATAATACTAATTACAAAAACAATCAAGAGAATTTGTATTTTTTTCTTGACAAATATGCTTATATCCCCATTGGTTATATTTTTGACCAGATTTTTATAAAAAAAGGCCTGTATGCTAAAAACATACAGGCCTTGAATTGAATTATTTGGTTACTTGAGGCAATTTCAAAACTTAGAAAGTTTTAAAATTGCGACCTTAATGTAAATGAAGAAAATTTTACAATTTGTTATTATATAATATTTTACATAATAATGTAAAATTTTGCTTCAGAGCTTCTTGAAAACTAACCGAGTTTTGCAAGAAGCTCACTTATTAGATATTAAGCGCAGCGTAGAAGCCTTCTTTGGTACACCACTCAACAGTTCTCGGCTTCACACAGTCTCCGATTTCATGGAAATCATCGGCACAGTTCATAAAGCTGTCTGCCAGAGACTGAAGAGGCTTCAAACCTACAGCAAGCAGAACACTGTCTGAAGGAACATCGGCTGACTGTCCGTCCTTTTTATAACTGACAGAGTCTGCAGCTATTTTTGTACATTCAGCATCCAGAATTACATTAATTTTATCAGAATGATTGCGTGCTTCAACAAGAAGCTCATCACGATGGGTTTTTGAAGCATCGCCTGCAAGCTCGGACATCATCTCGATGATTGTAACTTCATGCCCAAGTCTTTCCAGATGAACAGCAGTTTCAAGACCAACCTGGCCTCCCCCGATAACTGTGACCTTCTTTCCAAGTTTATCCTCATGCCCTACTGCAGATACGGCAGTTATTGCATTTTCAACCCCTGGAATCGAGGAAGGGATAACGGGTTCGGAACCTACAGCAACAACAACCGAATCAAAGCCCTTAACCATTTCAGGGATGGCTTCAGTATTCATTTTCACCGTTACAGGACTTTTCTTAAGCTGCTCTACCAGCCAGTTTTTATAGTTGGCAAGCGGCCATTTAAAGGGAATATGATCTGCATACTCAAGCAGTCCGCCAAGAGTATCAGTTTTCTCAAACAGAGTAACTTCATGTCCAAGTTCTGCAGCCTGCATTGCGCTGAACATTCCGGCCGGTCCGCCTCCTATTACCGCAACTTTCTTTCTTTCAGTTGTTAAAGGAACTCTTTCAATCGCCTCCTCCAGCCCGCAGCGCGGGTTTACAGCACAGAGCAGGTGCTGGGCATAGTTGTCCGAGTCGTGGCAGCGCATGCACTTGATACAGGGAGTAACATCATCTGCACGGCCCTCCAGAGTTTTCTTAATCCAGTCGGGGTCGGCAAAGAACTGCCGTGCCACCATCACAAAGTCAGCCTTGCCGTTTGCAAGAATATCCTCACAGTCCTGAAGTTTCGAGATTCCCCCGATTGCAGTAACAAAGCACTTATCGATCTTACCTGACTTCTTCCAGCCTTCGGCAATGTAAACATTCGGGTTGGGAGGAAGGAATCCGCAGGGATGCGTCCATGTCATCCAGTCAGGGTTATGCATACCGGCACTGGCCTGGAGGATGTCGCAGTATTCCTGAAGCATTTCGGCTATGCGGAGACCTTCTTCCTGATCAATTCCGCCCTTTTCAAACTCGTCACCGGACATCCTGACATCGATAATAAAATCATTTCCGCAGGCAGCCCTTATTCCTTTAAGGATTTCTACAATATAACGGCAGCGGTTTTCAGTTGAGCCTCCGTATTTATCAGTCCTTTTATTGGTAATCGGACTTAAAAACTGAGCAATCGGGATGCTGTGTCCAAAATGGAGCATCACACCGTCAAAGCCTGTCTTCTTTAAAACAGCCGAGGTTTCAATATACTCGTCACGAAACCAGTCCATCTTTTCTTTTGGAATTTCGCGGCCGATAGGTGGAGAACCCATGATGGAACATCCGTCGGATACTGTGTAGCCGTCAGGAAATACTCCGATAAGCTCCATCGTACATTTTGCGCCGTAGAGATGTATCCTCTCGGTCAAATCAACCAGACGGTTTGTCTTGTTCCCCATCTTGGTATCCCATGAACAATGAAGGCCGTCGTTGAACGCGCCGCCGAGGCTCACACCGGCGCAGGTTACCAGCCCCGCCCCTGCAATTGCCCGCTGTTCAAAAAAACGAAGCCCCTCCTCTGTCGGGTAAGGCTGCCCTGAAGAGGAACTGTGAATTGTGCTCGGGGCAGAAATTATTCTATTTTTCAGTATAACACCGCCCACACGGACAGGTGAAAATACATGCGGAAACTGTTTCATCTATTATTACTCCATTAAATTAAAGACTAGGGTCAATTAAAACTTTCAGATGACCCTTGCGGCTCTCGGCACCGATATACTTTTCAACGGCATCATCAAGGCTGAGAACGCCCGTTACCATTCCCGGAAATGAAATTTTTCCGGCAGCCAGCATTTCAAGGTACATAATGACTTCTTCCTCAGTGTAGACAAAGGTGAAAAGTAAATCCGGCTCAAAAATTGAGAAACGGCCCGGAGTAATTTCAAAGGGCTCGTTGATTGTTCCAATTACCACAACCTGTCCGCCGGGTTTTACCGCCTGAAAAACACAGTTGTTGAAACTTGCCGGATTTCCAGCGCACTCAAAGACAACATCAGCACCTACCGGTGTTCCTAAAATCTTTTTAATCTCGCCGCCGAGGTCCTCACACTTTTTTGAGTTTATAAAGTAATCGGCACCGTACTGCTTTAGAATCGGTTCCTTCTCATCGGAGGTACCTAGAACAATAATCCTGTTAGCCCCTCCCGCTTTCAGAAACTGGATTGCTGCCAGTCCGATGGGGCCGGTACCGCTGACAACGACATTATCACCGGTTTTGAAGGTCGATTTTCTTATACCGTGAAGGGCAACACAGATTACGTCAAACAGGACTGCATCCTTCATATCCACTTCATCGGGAATCTTAATCAGCATGGTGTGTGCTACATCACGCACAAGAAAGTACTCGCAGTAGCCGCCGTCCGGACCGCCTATACCCGGGGTATTCGGAAAGCCGTTGATGCAGATATTGGTCTTCCCCTCCCTGCATGACGGACACATATCGGCACAGGCCGTCGGAGGTCCGCAAAGCAGTTTATCACCGACAGCAAAGCCGGTTACACCCTCTCCTACTTCAACAACAGTACCGGCATTTTCATGGCCGAGAACCATAGGAAGCTCGATAAAAGGAGGATAATGTCCTGCATAAAATTCCACATCGGTACCGCAGATGCCGACATAGTTCATCTTTACAACAAGCTGATTAGGACCCGGATGCGGAACTGGACGGTCTTCAAGCCTAAGGTCACCGGGACCGTATAATGCTAAAGCTTTCATTCTATTCTATCTCCTTGAAAAGTCTTAGGTAAATTTTTTGATATTTAAACAATATTAAAGTCTATTTTTATCCATATATTATCATTCTGCAGTTTGTTAGTGAAATATTTATTTCGGCGTGATTTATATACAAAAAGGAATAACTGATTTTATAGATAAAAAACTTTACAATTCTTATATTCGAATTGTAAGATTTATGGGTGAATAAGATAATCAAGATTATGGCCCTGATGTTCGGTATCTCCTTTATAGTTTTGCTTTTTTTTTCAGTCCGCCTCCTTCTGCAGTCGCCTTTTGTCTCTGATAACAATAAAAATGCAGAAGAGGAGAAGATGTACCACTATGCATTTTTCCTGCCTGCAGAGAATTCTTCTTATTTCAGCAGATTGAAAGAGGGGGCAATTGAAGCCGCAGAATCAAGGGACTGTGCAATCAGCTTTCATTCAATAGATTCCGATCCGCTCAGTTTTGAAATGGCCAGATATTCCGGGTTTGACGGATTCGGCTTATACCTTTACGAAAAAGACAGGAGTAAACTTCAGTATGTATCTGAAATTCTTAAAGAAGGACTTCCTGTAGTACAGATCGAAAATGAAATCATTCAGGGGACCGATTCCATTTTCATCGGAACAAATAATTTTGATGTAGGAAAAGGAATAGGTCAGCTGGCTCTTGATACCGGAATCGACAGGCTGAATATGGTTCTTGTTTACAGTAAAAAAAGCCCCGGTGTTCTGTCCGACAGAAACCTTGTTGAAATGGGACTTAAAACAGTTCTTGGCAATAAATTATCCGTATTGAATACAGAAGAAACCAGTTTAAATCCTCTTGCCACCGGAATGCTTGCCTATGATTTATTAAGATCGGATCCTTCAATTGATATTATTGCCCTCACAGATGCCAATGACACTCTAATGACAGTCCAGACTATCATAGATATGAACCTTGTCGGCAAGGTCCAGATAATCGGCTTCGGGGAGCATGAAACAATAAAATCATATATTGAAAAAGGAGTACTTCTGGGCAGTATAGTCAGAAACCCTTACCGCATAGGTTTTTCAACTGTTATGGCCCTGAAAGAACTTAGTACAAACGGGTACACATCTGCCTATGCAGATACAGGCATCACCATCCTTTCAGGAAAGACAAATGAATAATTCAATCAAGAACAGACTGCTGATCTATTTCACCATCAGTATGGTAATCATTGTGGTGTCTCTGGGCTTTGTATTTTACAACTCACTGAAGATTCAAAATATAGCAGACAAGAGGTTTGAAGATGAACAGTTTCTTCAGGAAATTCAGATGCATCTGACTGATATCCAGGCGCCCCTTGAAAATTACCTGACAACCTACTCTTCTTCATCACTTTCAAAACTCCTGTATAAAATAGAAATATTAAATGAATCAATTCCTATTCAGCGCAAAATAACAGCGAATGATTCAGATCTGATAAAAAGAGAATTGTCCTTTCTACTTGAAAATTATTTAATCCAGCTGAACCAGATTATTGAACAGAAACGCGGGCACAGGGTGAAGGAATATACTGAAAACTATCAAAACCTTTACAACCTGTATACCTACATAACTGATAAAATAAATTACGCAAGTCTGATTGGTTTCCGCGTTCAATTGGAAGAGTACAGGAATTTTCTGAGTCTTTTTCGCAGGATGCAGCTTTACAGCATAATCCAGATACTGCTTGCCACCGCCTTCTCGTTCACCCTTCTGATGCAGACAATCAATAATATCGTAACCCCTATGTACGAGTTATCACTCATGGCCGGTAAACTTTCAAACGGCGAATTCGATATACCTGACATGCATTTTGATTCTGTAAATGAAGTCAATCAGGTTTCGGAAGCTTTTAATGACATGAAACTTAATATCCGCCAGTTTGTTGAAGAGCTGCATAAACAGAAAGAAATGGAACAGGAGATTATGACGGAACGGGTTAGAAATCTAAAAATGGAACAGATGCTGAAAAGGATGGAACTGTACACACTTCAGGCGCAAATGAATCCTCACTTCCTGTTTAATACAATCAATACCGGAGTGCAGCTGGCCATAGTAGAAAATGCCGACAGGACCGCAGAGTTTATGGAAAGTCTTGCGGCTCTTTTCCGGTACAACATCAGAGAAAAACAGTTTTTTGTCCCGCTGCGTCATGAGCTTGACGGTTTGAAATCTTATTACAGCATACTGAAAATCAGATTTCCCAAAACGCTGAATTTTGTTCTTAATGTAGATGAAGAACTCCTTGATAAATACACATGCCCGTCAATGATACTGCAGCCTCTTGTAGAAAATTCCGTACTTCATGCGTTCAAGAATAAGGAAGGCATAGGAACGATTACAGTTCATATCAGCTTCAACGATCCCGTTCTGCTGATCTCAGTTCAGGACGACGGGGATGGTATTCCAGAAAAAACAGTCAGGAAATTATTAGCTTCGCATATTCATGATTACCAGTTCAGTTCCAAAGTAATGGGATTGGAAAATGTTATACAGCGATGTTATTTCTTTTACCCTGACCATAAAGATGTCATTGATATAAAGTCTCATCCTGACGAAGGAACAAACATTGAGATTAGAATACATACCGAGGTTCAGCCATGTATCAAGTTATGATAGTTGATGATGAAGAACCTGTTTTAGACAGTTTTGCATTTATACTCAGCAACAATACAACAGACTTTGAACTTTGCGCAAAAGCAAGGTCCGGAACAGAAGCAGTCAGGCTGATATACGAGCTGTCACCCGATCTGGTTTTCATGGATATTCAAATGCCCGGAATAAATGGAATTGATGCTATCGAGCAGGTCAGAAAAAGTTTCCCGAAGACCGTATTTATTCTGGCTACTGCATATGAGCGTTTTGATATCGCTCAAAAAGCAATCCCTCTGGGTGTTTTCAGTTATATTGTTAAACCGGTTTCACGACAGAGGCTCCTTGATGAACTTTCGAGAGTAAAAATCCATCTTGATAATTTAAGAGAAATGGAACTGAGAAGTCTTGAGGATACCCAGCTTCTAAAGAAAACAAAGAACGAAGAAACTAAACGTTTTTTATGCGGCTTGATGTGGAGAGACCACAATAAAAATGACTGGAACAAGTTTTTAAGCCTGTTTTCAATAAACAGTGATCGCGGTTCCATTTATCTGCTTGAAGCTACAGGCGATATTTCTGAAGACATCAAAAACTCAAACTACGAAATAATCAAAGAAAAAATACAATATAAATTCTTCTGCCTCAGTACAATCGTTGCAGGAAGAATGCTCATTTTCTTTCCTGAAGAAAAAAGCTTAAACAAACTGGATTTTTATCTTGATGACATCATAAAAAAACTCAATCCCTATACATTCATACAGGGCAAGGGCGGGGTTTATCCTTTAACTTCATTACACAGTTCTTTCTCTGAAGCATTCCAGCCTTTTGCAATAGCTTCTGAAAAAGAGGATTCCTATTTCCCGGGCTGGGAAAAAATCAAGTCAGTATGCAGCAGCATCATAGACACAAAGAATGATAATGCTAAAAATATTTTTGAAGAGTTCTGGATTGAGATATTCAATAAACTCAGCTTTCAGGTAGCTCTTGGAAAAATGGTTTCATTATTTTCTCTTGTATTAAGCAGAATAGATAAACAGGTCTTAATTTCATCCAATTTTAATTTTGATCCGGCTGAAGAAATCATGGTTCTTAATTCCATCGAAGAGTGGCAGCGCTGGTCTACACAGATTTTTGACAGCCTTAGAATGCACATACAGCTGGGTAAAGATCAGTCCTACCCGAGACCGCTTATCGCCGCGATAGTTTACATAAGAGAAAATTTTCAGAAACCGATACAGCTTTCAATGGTTGCAGAAGCCTGCAATGTCACAAGCAGTTATCTAAGCCGGTTGTTTAAAGAGTATTTGGGCACCAATTTTGTTGATTACATAAATCAGTTTCGACTCAATAAAGCCATCACATTGCTTGAAGGAAAAAAATATTCCATTAAGGAAGTGGCATCCCTTGTCGGGTATCAGGACCCCAATTATTTCAGCAGAATTTTCAGGCGCCATATGGGCATATCACCATCAGATCTGGAGAAAGAAGGTTTATAATAATGGTAAAAAAAAGGATTATTTTCATTTTATTCATTCTAATTATCTCAATTTCATGCACTAAGAAAGAAGAAGATAAATCAGGCGTGAGGATAGGATTTTCTGCAGCTTCAGATACATTTCTTCTTGAACGCTGGGATCGTGATATCAAGATATTCATGGCCGCAGCAAGAGAATATGATGCAGAGGTAATTTTTGCTAAATCACCCGGAAATGCAATGGGACAGATACCACAGATACAGTATCTACTGGAGCAGGATATAGATGTTCTGGTCGTTATCCCGGAAGATATGGAAATGCTTTCCGGAATAATTAAAAAAATTCTGGATAAAGGTATTCCTGTTTTATCATATGACAGACCCGTAATGAATGTCCCCATTACCGGCTATGTTTCTTTTGACAACAAGGAAGTCGGGAGACTGCTTGCACGTGCACTGCTGAAGGCCAGCCCTCGTGGAAATTATTTGATCGTAAACGGATCTGTCCGTGACAACAACAGTTATGAAGTCAACAAGGGCCTGCATCAAATACTTGATCCTTATCTGAGAAGTGGGGAAATCAAACTGGTTGAGGAGATATGGCTTGATGAGTGGAGTTTTGATGAAGCCACAAAAAAGATTGGAGCAGTCCTGGAAAGGACACAGGATATACAGGCAATATCGGGAGCTAACGATATGATAGCTGAAGCGGCAATTCGTCTGCTCTCAGAAAGGAGACTCGCCGGACAGGTTGCAGTTGTCGGCCAGGATGCCGATCTCCTTTCCTGCCAGAGAATAATGGAAGGAACTCAGCTGATTACAGTATATAAACCAATAGCCAGACTGGCAGAACGCGCTGCTCAGCTTGCAGTAAATATGGCCATGAATGAAACTCCGGAACCGGACCAGTATATCAACAACAACAGCGGGAGAGATATACCTTTTTTTGTTGAAACCCCTATCGCAGTTGATAAGGATAAAATGGATGAGACAGTTATAAAGGATGGATTTCATTCAAAAGATGATGTTTACCGCAAAATTACACCCTGAATTATAAAATTGTCCTATTATTTTTTAATTTTTTTTACCCAATGTCAATAATAGCCTAAGCATATCAGATAAGTCCTGTATCGGATTCATAATATCCCTATTAAAATTAATACAGTAATAAAAAGCTCATAATTTTAAATCTTGAATTGATTAACTGCCTGATTGGAGTTTTTAAACTGTCAATAAGACAGAATTAGTTAAGAGGTGTTTTTTGGATAACAATTTAATATTACAGATGAAGTCTATCACAAAGACGTTTCCGGGTGTTAAAGCACTGGAAGAAGTGGATATCTCCGTTGAAAACGGCGAAATCCATTTTATAGTCGGTGAGAACGGCGCCGGGAAATCAACTTTGATGAAGGTACTGAGCGGAATCTATCCCTATGGAGATTATGACGGAGATATTATATTTGATGGAAAAATAAAACATTTTCATGGAATAAAAGATTCAGTAAATGTTGGTATTGTAATCATAAATCAGGAACTGGAACTTTTCCCTAACCTTACAGTATATGAAAACGTTTTTGTCGGTCACGAACTGAATAATAAATTCTCTTTAATGGACTGGGACAGGACCAAAAAAGAAGCAAAGAAATACCTGGATATGGTAGGTCTTAATGTTGATTTATACAGTCTTGTTGGATCATTAGGAGTTGGAAAGCAGCAGCTGATCGAAATTGCAAAGGCATTAAGCCAGAATGTAAAGCTGCTGATTTTAGATGAGCCGACAGCGGCATTGAATGAGGACGACAGCGCCAATTTATTACAACTGCTGGTTAGCCTTAAAAAAGAAGGCATTACTTCAATTATGATTTCTCATAAGTTAAAAGAAGTAGAAGCTGTTGCCGACTCCATCACGGTTTTGCGTGACGGCAAGACCGTTGCAAGAATGACAAAATCTGAAATCAATGAACGTGAAATAATTAAAAACATGGTTGGCCGCGAGATAGATGACATATTCCCTAAAAGACCTGAATACAAAGGCGGTGATGTCGTTCTTGAGACGGTCCATTTTAATGCTTTTGACACAAACATTAACCGCTACCTTGTTAATGATTCCAATATTAAAATCCGTCAGGGCGAAGTAGTAGGAATTGCCGGATTAATGGGCGCGGGAAGAACAGAACTTGCACACAGCATTTTCGGGAATCCTAAAAAATATAAAATTACAGGATCCACAATAGTATTCGGAAAAGCTGTAAAACTATCTTCACCAAAAAAAGCAATAGCTCACGGAATCGCTTATGTTTCTGAGGACAGAAAAAATGACGGATTGATACTCAGTGAGACTATAGGTCAGAACATAACAATTTCTTCACTGAAGAAAATATCCAAAATGGGAGTAATCGATTTCTTCAAACAAAACAAGTATGCAGAACAGTATGTAAAAGACATCGGCATAAAAACCCCGTCAATCCTGCAGCAGGTTAAAAACCTCAGCGGTGGAAACCAGCAGAAGGTTCAGGTTAGTAAATGGCTTTTTATTGAACCGAAAATATTAATTCTTGATGAACCGACACGCGGAATTGATGTCGGTGCAAAATACGAAATATACACAATTATCAATGATTTAGTAGCCCGGGGCATGAGCATAATGATAATTTCCTCGGAACTGCCCGAAATACTGGGAATGTGCGACAGGGTCTATGTCATCTCTGAAGGTGTTCAGACTGCTGAATTTGATATTAAAGATGCAACCCCTGAAAAAATAATGGCAAGCGCAACAATTTAGGAGAGATTGATGGTAGAAAATAAAAATATTTTAGAAAAGGCAGCCTGGCATATTTATAAATATTTCCTGACGCTTATCTCTATGCTGAGAACAAACATTAGAGATTACGGAATGTTTATAGCACTGGTTGTTATATTCATTGTATTCGGTTTCATGACAAACGGAATATTCCTCGGACCATTTAACTTTACAAACCTATTAAATCAGACAGCTTATGTAGCTGTTCTGGCTGTTGGAATGACGCTTGTCATAGTCACCAGACAGATTGACTTATCAGTTGGTTATATCGGTGCTTTCCTTGGCGCCTATGTTGTAGTTGCTGTTGAAACCGGCGGCCAGTCTGTAATAGTTGCCTTACTTGGCGCATTAGCAATAACCGTATTCGTAGGTGCTGTAAAAGGTTACTTCATCGCCAAAATCAAAGTACCTTCTTTTGTTGTAACTCTTGCCGGCATGTTTATTTTCAAAGGCTTCCTGATGATTCAAACTGGAAACAGAACAATATCAACTACAAATGAGTTTTTCATCAAAGTCGGCACAGGCTATTTACCGACTGTAGAGATAGGCGGGTACGATATAGTTTCAATTATTGTCGGTAGCGTAATACTCATTTTTGCCCTGTTATCAGGAATATTAAGGCGAAATAAAAACAGAAAATTAAATATTCCAAGCGAAAAAATAGAATTATTCATCACAAAATTACTCTTACTGACCGCTGTTATCGGTTATTTAACCTATGTTTTCAGCGCCAACAAAGGTATTTCATACCTGCTGCTGATTACGGTTGCCGTTGTTGCTATCTACTTTTTCATGACAACACAAACAACACTGGGCAGACGAATTTATGCTGTCGGCGGAAGCCCTGAAGCCGCCGAGCTGTCAGGTATAAATGTTGAAGGCATATTAATCATCGTGTTTATTTCGATGGGAATACTCGCAATGATTTCCGGCGTAATGTATGTATCCAGACTGGAAAATGCTTCACCGAAACACGGTCCGTTCTGGGAACTGTATGCAATTGCAGCAGCCTTTATCGGCGGAACAAGCGCCAGCGGCGGTGTCGGTAAAGTTGTTAACGGTGTAATAGGTGCAATCGTAATGATGTCGTTAAAGAACGGAATGGCACTTGCAGGTATAGATGCAAATATCGAACCAATCATATTAGGCGGAGTATTACTACTTGCTGTTGTATTTGATATATATACAAGGAATGTCAACCCTGTTGATTTAGTCGGAATACATTACGCAAAAAAGCAATATAAGAAAGAATTTGAAACTGACAAAAAGAACTTTGCAATAGCCAAATCTGAACTTAAAGCTGCCAAAAAAGAAAATCGTACAGACCTTATAGATTTTGAATATAAGTATACAAACGCATTGGGAGCGTACAATAAGATCAAAGATAAAATCAGAGGCAGTATTGAAGCTGATTTTATCAAATAACAATTTTTAATTTGGAATTAAAGTTCAGTAACAATTACTGAGCTCTAATGATATCAAAAAAATAATTTGCAGAAAATATTGTATCTGTAAATTGTAATGTTTCATAGGAGGTTAACATGAAACGTTTTCTATTCACTGTTCTTATCCTGGCTTTAGTATCAGGGTTTGCTTTTGCAGGCGGTGCACAGGAATCTGCCGGAATCAAAATTGGAGTTGTTTTACCGGATGCATCTGAAGAAAGATGGGCAAACCAGGATGGTAAGTTCTTCCTTGAAAATCTGGAAGCTTTAGGTCCCGATTATCCGTTTGAGATTTTATTCTCAGAGGGTGATGAAGCCAAAGAAAAACAGAACGTTGAAGCCTTAATAGCCAAGGGTGCTCAGGTAATTATTATTACAGCTCAAGGCTCCGGTGCTTCTGCGGTTGCAGCTGCACATGCTGAAGATGTTGTAGTAATTGCACATGACAGAATGGCAAAAGGCTCTTCAGACGTAGCAGATTACTATACTACATTCAACAGCTGGAATGTTGGTAAAGCTATGGGTAAACACCTTGTAGACGCCGCAAAAGCAGAAGGATGCTCTCCATCCAACAAGGGCGATCTGGCAATCTTTGCTGGACGTGTTGCTGACTGGCCAAACGCAACATACTTCTTCGGCGGAGCTTTTGAAGAACTACAGCCGAACCTTGATATGTTCAACATAGTAAACCAGGATCCTGCTGCATTCAAAAAGCTTGCACTGTATACAGAAGCGACATTTAATGATGCTGCTAAAGACGCTCTTCAGGCAGCAATGCAGCCTATCGATACCGACTGGAATCCTGAAACTGCAGGAATTAAAGCAGCCGGTGTAGTTGCACAGATCAAACCGACTTCAGACAAGGTATTCGTCCTTGCTCCGAATGACGACACTTCTGCTGCAATCCGACAGGAATTTGCAAAAATGGCAACTCCATATGCCAAGTACTATACTACCGGCCAGGATGGTTCAAACGTTACTCTAGCAAGTCTGATGGGAGACACTGTTACAGGTAAGGGTACTCAGACAATGACAGTATTCAAAGATGTATCAAAGTTAGTAAAAGATTCTGTTACTATCGCCAAAAATGTCGTTGACGGTGTTGACGGATTAAAGGGTGTAACAAGCGGACCTTCAATTGACGGTGCAAAAACTGCTTATTCACCAATTGATACTCTGCTGGCAACAAATCCCCAGTTAACCTATGACACAATCTTTGCTACAGGCTACAAAGACGAAAATCATCCGGATTTTGCCGACATCGATTTCAGTCCTTACAAATAATTAATTCTGGAATTATGATTAACGGGGTGTCTTATTGGAAGACACCCCTTTTTTTATTTAAATTAAGCACTCTTCATAGAGCAAATATCAGAAAATCAGTCAGCCATTAACCTGAAACATTTTTCTTCTGCGATTTCAGACCGCTATACTTTTTATAGAAGCTCAAAGAGCTCACAAACATTATCCAATTCATCAATGTGGTTTATCATATCAAAGATTGAATCGACCTGTTTATCAGTATAGGGTTTTCTTGCGAAAGACATGCAGCTTCTAAACTTGTCAAGCATATGCTGTTCACTCATCGGATTCTCTCTGCAGCCTAGAGGATGATTGACAGTCCTGTTAAACTGACCCTTCTTTGTTTTTATAATTATATCAGTGAGCTTATTCTCTTCTTTTGTAAGCTCATTATCAATTTTATAACTAACTTTACTGCCCAGCTCACAAATTTCGCGGTCATCAAGTCTTTCCTGAGAAAAACTATGCAGGTCGACTTTTCCGTATTTAATCAGTGTACCAAGAGCAAACGGTATACTGAATTTGGCCATTGCCGCGGTCTTCGGATTATATTTAATTTCTCTGGGCTCAAGGACCATTCGTCCTACCTCATGTAAAGTAAGATGAATTTCCTCTATATCTTCAGTTTTTATATCATTTTCTTCTATTATATTCTGTACACCTTCTATTGATGTATGAGTAGCTCTGCAGCAGGGCCATGGTTTAAAACTGATATACTCACTCTGAAAAATCTCTCCAAGACCTTCAAGAACTTTATCCGGTGTATACGCATCACGAGCATAGGCGTGAAAGTACCCGTTGTCTCCACCAAAAGCATCATTAAATTTTGTTGAAATACCCTTTGCGGCAGTCAGTACAGAAAGAACTGAAGCCTGTGCAGCAAATCCGTCACGGATCGATCTTATTACGGATTCAGAGCTGAACGCAGCCTCTCCGCTCGATGTCACCTGACTCATGTTCATAGCAATTGCATCAAGAGTCTGCTCTTCGCTCAACCCGAGAAAATTGCACGCTCCCATGACAGCACTCATACCGCCGTGTATTGGCGGCATATTCCACCCGTATTTCAGGACATCTTCGCTGATACCAAAATCAAGCCGGCAGCATATGTCACTGGCTGCAACAAGAGCAGTTAAAAAATCTTTTCCACTTCTGGTCCCCTCATATTCAGCAAGTGCCACCATTACAGGCATTGAAACCTCATTGGGATGTACCAATGCAAGCTCATGTGAATCTTCGAAATCAAGAAAGTGCGACAAAGCCCCGTTTGCAAGAGCAGCCATCATTGGAGTTGTTTTGCGCATGCTTGAAAACATGGTGCAGTTACCGGGGCCTCCAAGCTCAAATGCGGTATCATAGACGGCATGTATACCCCGGTCAGCTCCGGTTGCGGCAATCATACAGGCAATTGAATCGGCTATTGATTTCTTTTGCACCTCTATTACTGATTTAGATAGATCCTCATAACGTAAATTCGCCGTGTGCTTTACAAGTCTACTGGTAATGTTCATAAAAAGCCTTTGTTATGGAGTCTGCTCAAACATTCTTCTTAGAAGAGTAGCAAAACCATGAGTTAAATAGCTGCACATATCAGAGCAGTACAGGACACCGTCATTTTCAGAATATTTAAATCCCATCACCTCAAGAGCATCACCTGCCGGAACCCAGACAACATTATCAATCAACAAAGCCGGCCTGCTCATTGAAAAGTGTTCTTTATCTGTGGCTACAAGATAATTGTCCGGATAAAACGTATAGACGGTATCATTGAAATTTAATCTGTTATCTGTTAATTCACTAGAGATAATTTCTGCAAGCTGCTCAAGCTTTATATACAGTACTGATTCTTTTTTATAATCATTTCTGCTTACAATACACCAGTTATCTTTTGGAAGAGCTTCAGGTATTCCCATAACCGGAGCTGAAGCGATTCTCCTTATTCCATTGGAGGAATAGATTTTATCCACACCTGAGGCAATAACAAAAGTACCATTGCCGGTCTTCACTTGAGCCAAATCATTAATTCGTTCGATCCCCTCTGCTGTTCTGCGGAACCGTGAAAAGCAGTATCTCCAGGCAAGGTCCATCCCGAATTCGGGTTCAACATGACCCATTGATTTACATTCAACATATAGAAGATCTGATGTTCTGCCTTCGTATAATGCAAAGTTAATTTTTTCTTTCAGAGTAATCTGAGGAATTTTACTGGTCTCAAGTTTAGCCATCCAGTTTTCACGATTTAGAATATAAAACTCTTTTTTCTGATTAAAAGCTTCTTCCTCTGTGAGCTTATTCTGTTCCGGAAACGGAAGAGAGAGGTCCAGCTCTCCCCTTATCTGAATAACCGGGAGTTCACTTGTCAGTTTTAGTTTATGCCATTCCCAAGGTGCTGTTGGTCCGTTAAAACTGCATAATCCTGCAAGCATCCCCCCGTATTTTGCAGCAAAAATGGAACTCATCATATCACCGAAGGACATGCCGGATATGTAAATTCTCTCTTTATCAATTTCATACTTACCACAGATGAACATAATTATGTCATAAAGATAATCTGCATCATCTAGGAAATTATCCTGCTGGCATCTCCAGTTCTTTATATTATTGTCTCTGGCAATATTGTTTGCCGAGGGATAAATGACTACAAAATTTTCCCTCTCTGCAAGTTCAGCCCAGGCTGTTACTCTGCTCTGCCGCTCGCCGTTCCCTCCGCCTCCATGAATTTCAACAACCAGGGGAAGTCCCGATTTCAAAGAGGATGGTAAATATTGTGTCCATCGGTATTCATTACCGTTCTGAAAAACCTCAATAAGATTCTCGCATCTTTCGGCACATGGTGTAGGAACCTCCAGCCTGAGAGGTACAGTAATATTTTTCATTATTAAAGATTCCTTATTTTTTCGGGATAACCGGCAATTCTATGTATGAAGGATGCATATCATCATGAAAAATTTTCTGACTTGCAATTATTCCTTCTTTATCAACTCCGATCTTATGCCCTGTGTTCATATTCCTGTCATGTTTAGGAAAATTGCTGCTTGCTATCTCAACACGGATACGGTGACCCTCTTTAAAAACAATTCCTACAGCCCCCAAATTAATTTCATATTCATAAACTGCACCGGGAATAAGGAGTTCAGCGCTGTCCACACCGTTTTTATACCTGGCCCGGATTATTCCCTCGATCAGATTGTAAGTTTCTCCATCGGGTTTGACATCAACAAGCTTTGCGGTAAAATCAGTATCAACCGCACTAGTAGAAGCCCAGAGCTTAACCCTAACCGGCCCGGTAACCTCTACCGGATTAGAAAGTACTTCTGAACTGTAAACAAGCACATCCTCACGCTGTTCAACATCATTCTGACTCTGCCTCAGCGAATCATTCGGGTTGATTACAACCCCGGATCTGGTTTCCACCGGATTAGCGGGGTCATAATCAAATTCATCGTATCCGTCAATCGGCTTATTCAATGTCAGAACACCATCACCGTTTAATGAGTTGGCGCCATTTTCTGAATCAAAATAATATTTAGTGAAATCAGTATCCGGAAGCGGCCAGCTCTTCTCGAACCGCCATGCGACATCACCCATAGTATGGAGGAAAACCGGTTCGGATTTATCAAATCCGTTTGATTCTCCTTTCAGCCAATAATCAAACCAGCCGATGGTCACATCGAAAAGACTTCTATGATTGTCCCAGAGCCCCTCATCAGTACCTTCTATTCCATTATATTTTCGCCATGGACCAATATACAAATGAAGGTTCTCCTGTGTTTTTGGAGTTCCATGATTTTTTAACACTTTGTACATGTCAAAAACATTTCTTGCCAGATGATCATACCAGTTAGCGATAAACATGATAGGCATATCAATGTTCAGTATGTCTGCAGGGTTATGAATCCTTGTCCAGTGAGCCGGCTGATCAAGATATTCAAGAAACTCATGAAAGAACAGCTCCATATCAACTTCTTCAACATTAGCAAATGGAACATCCTTCAGTGGCAGCCAGTAAAACTGTTCATCCATATTACTCATTATCTTATCGAGCTTTGCTTTCATACGCTGGAACCGCTCTTCACTCATACCGCCCCGCTGAGCGGAATTAAAAGCCTGCTGAATATACCATATTGAGGAACCGGCAAGATTTAAAATTCCATTTTCAAAAAATGGCATTGCATTGGAAGTTCCCATGGGAACAATACAGTCAAGATGCGGAGGCCGCATTGAAGCAGTTAAAAGCTGTACTGAACCGTGATTTGAAGAACCGATAGCTCCAATTTTTCCAGTACTCCAATCCTGCGCTGCAATCCACTCAACAAGTTCATACCCGTCTTCAGCATCTCCAAGCCAGGGTCTGTAAAGCCCCTCAGATTTTCCGGTTCCCCTGCAGTCCTGAATAACAAACGCATAACCCTTATCAGTGTAACCGGGAATATCAAAAGGTCTTTCGCTGGCCGGAATGTCGTCGAAAATACGTTTAAGAATATTATCTTTAACATACGGAGTTCTTACATGAACGGTAGGATAAGCACCTTTTCCATCTTCAGGTAAAAATATATCAGTAGCAAGTTTTACACCGTCAGGCATTTCCACCATGACATCTTTCTTAGTAACCATTTATATCGATCTCCCTTTTATCCATTTTATTGTTAAGAATAACTTTATAATGCTTCCTGCTCTGGAACAAAAGTATCGGTATTTCCAGTAGGATTGCGAAAATATATCCTGCAGCAACTAAAAAATCCATTTTAGTTATTACAGGATGCTGCGTAAAAAGGTAATAGAAATATCCAGCAAATAAAGCTGACAGTGCAAAAACAACACCTGCAGCGCTATAGTAAATCATCCCCCTGACACGCTTGAAATCCATAATCGTCATATTTTCTTCAATCCTGATAAATGAAAAGATACCGATTATACAGAACAATTCAGCAGCAGCCGCTATCATTGCGAAACCGCCTATGTATGGAATACTATTAATACTTACCTGACGTGTTACAGAAAACCCGAATACAATTACAAAACACAGTGCAAGCTGAATCTGCATACGTTTTATTCTGTTTTTAACATCATCATCGAAATCGTAATGATAGTAATCTTCAACATATACAAACTTGGAATGAGAGCCTTCCGATGAATCATCTTTAACCCTTATTCTCTTCCAGTATGTATCAAAGTTTTTGTATCTATTTAAAAACATAATTTACTCATTTATGAAAACCGGGAGCAGATACTCCCGGCTTCAGCTTGGTTAATATGACAGATAAGACAGATCTAACTGACGTCCTCTTTCTGCATGCATCTTTTTAACACCCTTTACATTTGAATCCCATGCATATATGTATCCGTTGTCTACCAGACTCAAAATGGGAACATCTTTGACAACAAGATCATTCAGCTTTTTATTTATTACGAGCTGAGCGTCTTTATCCATAGTCATTAGTGATTCATCAATCATGTCCAGCAGTTCGTCATTATCGTAGAATATTGTCTGTGACAGTCTGAAATTCGCCTGTAATTTATTTCCGAAATATCCGTCGGGGCATCCCGGAGTGTGAATTGCCAAATCTATACCGCTCTGAGGATCTATCTGAACCTCATTCCATACTGCCGGTTCATATGACTGAATCTTCGCATCCAATCCTAACCCGATTAGTGCCCCCTGAATTACTTCAGCAGTTGCTATCATTGCATTTTCACCCGGGATTCCAATCACAACCTCAGTACCTTCAGCTATACCGGCCTTGGCAAGCAGTGACTTTGCTTTTGCAGGATCAAGATCATAATAGCCGTCTTTTGCATTCCAGCTGAGATCAATTCCCATTAGAGCTCTTGAGCCGGGAATTACTGAAGGAACAAAGAGATCGCTGTATACAATCTTATTCACTGCATCTTTACTTACCGCATAGGAAACTGCCTGCCTGACAGCAGGATCATTGCATATGGAATATTCAGAACAGTTAAAATAAATACAGGTACTTGCAAACGAGGGAACAATATCAGCGTCAATTTTGTCATTTTTTTCCATTCGCTTATAATCTATACCGGCAATATCTTCTGAAAAATCAACTTCACCGGATTCAAGAGTCATCATTCTCTGACTTGTTTCCGGAATGATCAGCCAGTTAACATTTTTAATCGCTGCAGGAGTTCCCCAATAATTCTCATTACGTGTGAAGGAAACTCTTGATCCCTGTATGTACTCGGTAAGGACATACTGTCCGGTTCCTACGGGATCGGCCTTCATTCCGTTTTCACTTGCTTCCATTGCAGCCTGGGTAAACAGTCTCTGCTGCTCAAGAAGGTACCATTGCGAAACATTCGGTGCTTTTAAAACTATTTCTACAGTGTAATCATCAATAGCCCTGGTTTTATCAAAATCTATTGCATAGATACCCATGGCGGTTACAAAATCACCAAGGCCCCATTTATAACTATAGACAACATCACTTGCTGTAAATGGATTACCTGCGCTGTCGGTTATTCCTTCACGAATTTTTGCCACAAGGGTAACATCATCAACAAAGTCCAGTGATTCGGCAATCAATGGAATAAACTCATTTGTTTCAGCATTCAGTTTATAAAGTGTCTCAAAAACACAGTAACCCTGATACTGCGAAGCCCATACAGGAGCCATAGTACCCCTGTCAGTCTTGATAGCAATATTCAGCGTATCCTGAACCTGACCTTCCATTTCTCCGGAAGCTTCATTCTGACCTCTTGCAAAAAGCGCTACGGCAGAAATCAGCAGCAAAACAATAAACACGTTTCTTTTCATAAATCTTCTCCTTTTTCAGGGCTTCAGACCCTGTAGAATACAATTAAAGATTATTTAATTCCCTTGCTCTGCAGCAGGAAATAAAATGTCCGGGCTTAATTTCTTCAAGCTTCTGAGCTTGTTTACATTCTTCTTTTGCATAAATGCACCTGGGAGCAAACCTGCACTCATCACCAAGATTAATTGGCGACTTTATCTCACCCTCCAGAATGATATGGTCCTTTTTGGCGTGAACATCAGGAACCAGGATTGCAGACAACAGAGCCTTGGTATAAGGATGAAGCGGATTCTCAAAGAGTTCTTCGGTTTCCGCCTTCTCTATCATCTTTCCCAGGTACATAACAAGAATTTCATCTGAGATGTGTTTAACAACAGAGAGATCATGTGTAACAAAAATGTAGGTGAGACCGCGATCCTGCTGAAGGTCCATGAGCAGATTCAGAATCTGAGCCTGCACAGAAACATCAAGAGCAGAGACCGGTTCATCGCATACGATAAACTTCGGATCAAGGGCAAGAGCTCTTGCAACACCAATCCTCTGACGCCGTCCTCCATCCAATTCATGCGGATATGAATTTGCAAATCTTGAAGCAAGTCCAACCGTTTCCATAATTTCAGCAACCCTTTTGGTCATCTCAGGCTTTGACATTCTTTTTGTCAGAGCCAGGGGCTCCATGATGATCTTGCTGACTGTTTTTCTGGGATCCAGTGATGAATACGGATCCTGAAAAATAATCTGTGCATTCTCTCTGAATTCCTTCAGCTTAGACGCGCTGGGCTGGGAAATATTTTCACCGTCGAATATTATTTCTCCTTCAGTTTTATTGAGCAGGTGAAGAATTGTTCTTCCGAGGGTAGACTTACCGCATCCGGACTCACCTACTACTCCAAGAGTTTTTCCCTTTTCCAGTTTAAAACTGATTCCATCAACAGCCTGAAGCCATCCATGTTTGAACTTAAAATATTTTTTAAGGTTCTGCACCTCAAGTAAGGTCGACATCTATTTTTCCTCCTTCACTTTCATGCACATCACAAAATGTCCCGGCGTCAATTCAATTGTGTTAGGAGATTTTTTTCTGCACTCTTCATCTGCATTCGGACAGCGGTCGTGAAATTTACAGCCTTCAGGTAAATTGGCAGGATCGGGCATTAAGCCCTTTATTGGTTTTAAACGGGCTTCTTTTGATTTCAAATCCGGAAGTGAGTTAAAAAGTCCGATTGTATAGGGATGGCTTGCATGATCGAAAATACTTTCAACAGGTCCAATTTCAACAATCTCACCGGCATAGACAACTGCAACATCGTCGCACATTTCTGCAACTATCCCCAGATCGTGGGTTATCATTATAACCGAAGTCTGAAGCTCATTTTTCAGCTTGGCCAGCATCCTTAAAACCTGGGCCTGGATAGTGACATCAAGGGCAGTCGTAGGTTCATCCGCAATCAGGAGCTCCGGCTTACAGGCCAGGGCTATTGCAATTACAACCCGCTGTTTCATTCCGCCTGAAAACTGGTGCGGATACTCGCTGTAACGGTCGCCTGGAATTCCGACCATTTCGAGGATATCTATAGCCTGCTTCTCAGCCTCGGTTTTGGATATTTTGTTATGATTACGAATAGTCTCGGCAATCTGATCTCCAACTTTCTCTATCGGATTTAATGCAGTCATGGGATCCTGAAAAACCATGGAGATTTTATTACCCCGAACTTTTTCCATTTTCTTTTCTGTGTATTTCAGCAGATCTTCACCGTCAAATTCGATAACTCCGCCGGGGATACGAGCCTGACGGTCAGGCAGAATACCCATAACAGCCTTTGCAATCGTTGTTTTACCGGCTCCGGTTTCACCTACAAGGCCCAGACTCTTTCCCCGCTTCAGAGAAAGACTTACTCCGTTTACCGCCCTGATAACATTTTTATATGCAGTATAGTGCACATATAGATCTTTGATATCCAGTATATTCTTTGTTGTTTCTTTCATATTGCTGCCGCCCTAGTTTTTCAGGTGCGGGTCAAGGGCATCGCGAAGCCCGTCACCCATCATGTTAAAGGATAAAACGCCGAGAAAAATGCAGACTCCGGGAGAGGTGATGAGATATGGATAATCACGAATAAATCCCCTGGCAGAAGTGAGCATCGCTCCCCATTCCGGTGAAGGAGGCTGAGCGCCCAGACCAATAAAGCTCAGTGTTGCCGCGACCAGCATGGACTGACCGAAGCTCATAGTACAAAGGACTATCATAGGAGAAAAAGCATTAGGAAGCGCGTGATCCCAGATTATTCGGGGATTCTTTGCATTTATCGCTACTGCAGCTTCTATATATTCCATTTTACTTACACGCATGATTGAAGCACGCATCATTCTTGCAAAAAGAGGGCTGATAGTAATAGAGACAGCAATAATTGTATTAAGAACTCCCGGGCCAAGTGCTGTTGCCAGGGCTATAGATAAAATCATAACCGGTATCGATTGATAGATATCCAGAAAACGCATCAACAGACTGTCCGGAAGACCGCCGTAATAGCCGGCGATCGAACCTACAACTATACCTATTGCTGCAGCAATAAAAACTGTGAGGAAGGCTATCTGCAATGACTGCCTTGAACCCCATATAAGCCGGCTTAATACATCACGTCCAAGGTTATCAGTTCCCAGTAGATGCTGGCTGCTTGGAGCTTCAAAAATATGCTCATAATCCTGTTCAACATAATCATACGGTGCTATGACCGGAGCAAATAAAGCTACCAGAAGCATGAAGATAATATAGGCAAATCCGATAACAGCTAATTTATTCCTGGTAAGACGATATAATGTTTCATGAAACTGACTCTCACCTTTGGAGTTTGAATTATTAATTTTCATCGTTGTTTACTTATTCCCCTTTTTTACGAATTGAACCCTGATACGAGGATCGACCAGAGCAAAAACAATGTCGACAAGCAGCATTACAAGACAGAACCAGACGCTTATAACAAGTGCAGATCCCCGGATTATCGGATAATCCCTTGCCCGGATAGCTCCCATCATGTAAACACCCATTCCAGGTATAGAGAAGATAGTTTCGGCAATAAGAGCGCCGCCAAGCCGCATGGCTATTCCGCCGCCAATAGTCATTATTATCGGGATAAGTGCATTCTTGAGTGTATGCTTATAGATTACATCACGTCGGCTCAGTCCTTTTGCCCGTGCAGTAGTGATATAATCCTGACGGATAACTTCAAGTACACTTGACCTTGTCTGTCGTGTTATGGTTGCTATTCCATGCATTGATATAGCAAGACAGGGCATGATGTAATTCAGCCAGCTGCCTACTCCTACCGCCGGAAGCCAGCCCAATGTAAGACTGAACAGAAGAACAAAGTTCAGTGCCAGCCAGAAATCGGGTATTGCAACCATGACCATTGAAACAAACATGGCCGCACTGTCTTTCCATGTAAACTGATTCACAGCGGCAAGAACCCCCAGAGGTATACCGGCGATTATTGTGATAACCAGACTGACCAGAGCAATGATGAGTGTATATGGAAGCCTGTGCAGAACTTCGGTCATAACACTTTCATGAGTAACATAGGATATGCCCAGTTCTCCCTCAAGAATCAGACTTTTCATGTAATTGAAGTACTGGATTATGAGAGGGTCATTCAATCCCAACTCTTCCCTGGCTGCATCCATCTGATCTTCTGTGGCCATAGCTCCAAGCATGATACGGACCGGGTCTCCGGGCGTAAAACTTGTTATGACAAAAATAAGAATTGAAACGCCTATTAGAATTGGAATAAGCCAGAGCAACCGCTTAGTAATAAATAATAGCATTAAAACAACCTGCCTTTACCTGTAACATTATTGGTGCTTATTCTATTTCTGAATTAGATTCAGTTTATACAGATAATAATACCTTAGATCTTCGTGTTGTCAAGATTTTTTCATGAGATCATCGTCAACAACCCCAAAAACCAGCATTTTTGAGTATATTTGGCCTTAAATATGAGCATTTTTAGATTTTTATTGCTGTTCTATATGCATACAATCTTCTAATTCTTTTTATGAATGTTATTCGGTTTTAAATCACAAACAAGCTATTGAAGCTCACACTTCCCAGTTGTACAATTATGGAAAAAGAGGGAGACAGAGGCAGCTAAAAAATACTTTTCTTACTTTTCTAACACAAAATAGTCAATATAAGGTATGATTCCGTCTTTCACCATTTCAACAAGGCTCATATCATCTTTGTAACGTACACACCATTCAAAAATAAACCCGCGTAAAACAATATAAAAAAGGTCAGTAATCTCACGTGCCGGTTTATCATCTTTTACTTTGTGTTCTTTCTGCTTTTCTTCAATGTAGTTGTCCATCCAGCTGAGGAATTGCTGACGCTTTCTTTCATCGTCTCTTGCCTGCTTGTGCATCACAATTCGTGTTTCCAGTCCGGGACCAATTGTTTCATTCTGCCTGGCATAGTAAAGCCAGAACTGCATAAAACAATCCACAACTGATTCAGGCTTAAATTCCTTCTCAATCCATTCAAGAAAAACCTTGTCCAGAACATCTCTGTGATCAAGCAATATATCTACTTTTGATTTATAGTGATAATAAAACGTCCCGACAGATACATTTGCAGTCCTGCAAATTTCCTTAATGGTTACCTTCTCTGTTCCCATTTTATTAATAAGACCTTCAGCGGTTTTCCAGATCAGTTCTTTTGTTTCCTGAGCTTTCATCTGCTGATGTGTCATATGCTGCCGTTGAGACTTCATAATACCCTCTTTTTAATAATTTCGTTTATACATCTCTTTCAATTAATCTGAACTCAATTCATATTTAGAACTTTTCAAGGATAAACTTTAAAAAATTTATTGTCAAGAAATAATAAGTTTACATTATCCGGACTCTGGACAAAAATTACAAATTGAGATAACTGCCATTTCATATCTCAACTTTATGTAGACATATACAATTTCATACCCTATACTACTTATCGAACCACGTTCATTTTTGGAACGCGGTCAGTTTTATATAGACATACTAACAGTAAAAAAAGGAGACCATTCTATGGCAATTTTAAGAGCAAAAACCGAAGGCGGCATAGTAGAAGGCATCCCCTCCTCCAATCATACAATCAGCGTATTCAGAGGAGTCCCCTACGCAGCTCCGCCGGTAGGAAAAAAAAGATGGACCGAACCCCAGCCTGTTGAAAAATGGGACGGCATTCGTCAGGCAGTCAATTTCGCACCGATCCCCTTCCAGCCGCCCAGATATAAAACAAATGACATGCAGAGGAGAAAGGAGATAGACTGGCCGATGAGCGAGGACTGCCTCTACCTGAACATCTGGACTCCGGCCCAGTCCACAGAGGACAAACTTCCTGTAGCAGTATATATGTTCGGAGGTGGAATGCGTCAGGGCTACAGCCATACCCTCGCAATGAACGGTGAAGCCTTTGCCCGACGGGATATGGTCTATGTTAATTTTAATTATCGTGTAAACCTGTTTGGGTATTTCGCACACCCGGATCTTACCAAAGAATCATCGAATGCCACATCAGGCTCCTACGGAACACTGGATATGGTTGCAGCACTGCAGTGGATTAACCGAAATATCAGTAATTTCGGCGGAGATCCCGACAGCATATCAATCTTCGGCCAGTCAGCCGGCGGCGACTGTGTTCGAAGCATGGTAACTACCCCCCTCACAAAGGGAATCGTTAAAAGAGCCATAATGATGAGCGGAAGCGGTCTGAGCTATCTTCATGGCGGCATGAGAAAGACCATTGAAGACGGAGAAAGAGAGGGTCTTGAGCTGTTCAAATCGGCAGGTATCGTCTCTATTGAAGAAGCACGGGAGATGGATCCTGCAAAAGTTCTCAACCTGTTCACCACTCATTTCAAACTGAAGATTGGAGCACGCATCGTATTCACACCGCTTGTAGACGGGTACCTATCTCCTGAATCTCCTGTTGAATGTATCCGAAGCGGTCACCATCATGATATAGCATATATGATTGGCTCGACATCGGATGAGGACGGACTCTACCCTCTGGACCAGAATCCTGATTACAACGCTTTTATTGAAGCGACACGGGAAACCTACGGCGATGAAACCGGTGATTACCTGAATGCCGCCGGAATAACCGACGTACCAAGCCTTGTCCAGCATAATCGAAACTATATAAGAAACTATATGCTCGCAGGCTCTCTCGCTTTCTGCATCAATCAGGAGCGAATCGGACGCAGCCGTCTTGCATATCAGTACTGGTTCAATCAGACACCCCCCGGTCTGAACGGTGCTTATCACGGAGCTGAACACCCATACATAAATGAAAGCTTCCATCATATGGATCGCAGATACACCGGAGAAGACTACGAACTGTCTATGAGAATGTCGGATACCTGGTGTAATTTCATGAAGAGCGGCGACCCGAACAGCCCAATACATCCGCAATGGTCTCCGTTCACAGAGCAGCAGCCTTTAGCTATGGAATTCGGCGGTAATAACGATATGATGGAAATACCCATATCACCATTTGTCAGATATCTTGCAGACTGCGGTCTTAAAGGATTAAAAAACGACTGAAACCTGCTGAAAAACCAGCTGATCCAAAAAAGAAGGCCTGAGTTTCATAAATATGGATACTCAGGCCTTTTTATAGAATAGATAGAACTTAAAAATTATATTTTCCTTCCATTTATAACAGTAACAGGGGGAGCATCTATCATTTTTTCATCAACTTTCCGGAACTCTCCCTGCGCTCTTTCAGCATTGACGACCGTCACAGTTAATGAAGTTCCCCTGAATCGGCAGGTGAATGTATCATATGACATACAGTAATTGGTACGCACCTGAAATACAAAGATATCATCATCCTCCCAGCCGCCGGTCAAGTAGACTTCTTTAGTTTTATATCCGTAATTTACAGGCATATGTTCATTCCTGCGCGGCGGCATCCTGATAAATTCAGAGTCCGGGTTAATGTTCCATTTGCAGTCTAAACCGCATTTAAAAACAAGCTCATTACCTTCAGTACTGATACGTATTTCAGGCAGCGCCTGACTGAAATCAAACCTTATTTTCTCCATTTGGTATACACTTTTCTCAAGAAGGAAGGACTGCCTGGAAAATTTTCCCGATTTTGCTGAACTTGCCGAAAGCCCGCAAGGTCCAAGACTCCATTCTTCAAGCTGCTGAGACAGGCTTAAATATGACTGTTTATTTTCTTCATTTTCTTCAACAGGCGCACCGTACATTCTGCTTATTATATGCTCAGCCAGAAGCTCCGGTATCAATGCACTGCTTGACTCCCAGGCCATGGCGACAATAACCAGATCCAGTTCCGGAATTACGATTCCATACTGCCCCCTCCCGCCGGAGATTCGATACCCGCCGAAATTATTTCTCCATACCTGGAAACCGTAGCCGTAGCCATGCGATGGACTGTTGAAAGGATAATCGACTGAAACAGAGGGGATCTGGCTTTCTCCGAGCATATCTATTAATTCAGGCTTGATAAGCTGCCTACCGCCCCACATACCTCTCTGTGCCAGAAACAGAGTAGTTCTTACCAGACTGTCAGGTGTACAGACACAGGTAGCTGATTCCTTCTCGCCGTCCAGGGTCTCCTGAACAAGATATTTGCACCCGACCGGTTCAAAAAATCTAGGCCGTAAATATTCCATGTAATCCACACCGGAAACCCTCTCAATAATCATATTAAGAACGTGAGGGACAGCGTTATTATACATAAATACCGTTCCGGGTTTTCGAACAAACGGCTTCTCAAAGAAGCTTGGAATGCAGTTCCTGTTTTCCTGAATCATCTTCGGAAATGCATCATCAGTCTGACCGATACTCATCGTCAGCAAGTGGTAAATATTAACAGCCTTTATATTATCATTGAGTTCAGCGGGGATTTCATCAGGAAAAAAGTCAATAAGTTTATCTTCAAACGAAATCAAACCTTCCTGAATCGCGAACAGCGCCGCAATACCCGTAATAACTTTGGCTGCTGAATAAATTCTATGATAAGCATCCTTCTCACAGGGGGCGGCAACGCCTGCGGCAAGGTTATATCCATGCCTGAAAATATATAGTGCATGAAGATCAATACGGTGCTCACGGGCAGCATCCAGAAAATTCTGTATTGCAGAGGACTCAACGCCCTGTGACTCAGGACTGGCCTTAACATAGCAGTTTCCGTCAAAGAGAATATCTTGCATTTTTAATAGGCTCCTATGGTAATAAACAGGTTGATAAGATCATTAGTGATTTCAGCAAACTAAAAGCATTTATAAAATCAAAGTCAACAAAACCTGCAGCCGACACAATACGACGGCTGCAGTATAGGGGGATTAAGGAAGTATTTCTACTTTTCCATCCATGCTGTAGCAGGTGTCCATATACCTGTCGGCAAATCACCGTTTCCGTCATCATGAACTTTTGGATTTTTAACACAGACCGTTTTTTTGAAATAGATAGGTATTGTAGCAGCCTCTTCAATCCATAGCCTGTTCATTTCCTGAAAGTCTTTGTAGAACTGCTCACCCGAAGGTTCCTGATGAACAACCTTATCAACCGCATCATAGATTGCATCATTAAGCGCCATTGATCTGTAAAAGATTTTTATTGTGGATCTCTGGAAACCGAAGTCATAGATACGTGACATAGTCGGGAGCGTAGGATTGTAATTCATCAGAAGAAATCCATTCTTCCAGCCTTCTTTTATAATAAGCGCGTCATATCCGGTAGAGTCTTTCATCACAACATTGAGCTTAATCCCGACCTCAGCACAGTATGCCTGTATTGTTGTAGCAATATCGGGAAAAAGACCAAGATTCTTAATATACAGATCACACTCGAAGCCATCAGGATAACCGGCTTTTTTAAGATATTCTTTTGCAAGATCGGGATCATACTGATGCTCGGGTATCTCGGGGTTAAAACCGGGCGATTCCTCTGAAACCAGCTGATATGCGTAATCCTCATATTCACCCAGAAACATTTCAGCAATTCCCTTGAAATCAACCGCATGCCATACAGCAAGACGAAGATCCTTGTTTTCCAGAATATCACCCGGAGTTCCGGAGCTCGGGAAGAGCTGGTTGAGTGTTGCCGGAAGCCTGGAGCCGACAATATTAAATTTATTGGTAGCTTTCAGTGTTTCAACTGACTGAGCAACAGGATCGAATAGTACATCGATATCGCCTGACTGCATACTTGCCACAAGTACCATTTCCTCAGGCATTGTGTATATTTCAACACCGTCAAGATAAGGAAGACCTTCCTGCCAGTAGTCATCATTCTTTTCAAATACAGTCTTAACATCCTGTTCCCAGCTTACAAGCTTGAACGGGCCGGTACCAACCGGATGAGAATTAGCCCAGTCAACACCATTTTTCTCAACAGCTTCTTTTGAAATCATATAAAAAGCGGTATTAGAAGCCAGATAACTTACCAGAGTATAATCGGGTTCAGTCAGATAAATAATTAGCTCATACTCACCGGTAACATCAATATGATCAAATCTCTTGGCGGCAGTTTTCTGCTCTTCCATTGCATTCTCAAGATTCCACTTCATGACTTCCGCATTGAGCACAGAGCCGTCATGAAAGCGTACATTTTGACGAACCGTCAGTTTTAGTTCAGTTTTTTCATCGTTTATATAACCCCAATCAGTTGCCAATTTACCTGAAAGAGATCCGTCCGGATTAAGTTTTAAAGGAGTCTCCATAACAGGGTCATAGTAATATGTTGCCCCTCCCCAGCCGTTTGCAGCAGGGTAGCCGAAAACAGCCACATCTCTATTCTGCCCAAGCTTTAATACACCGCCATAAACAGGTTCCCCGGGGCTGGTACCCGATACGGCTGAATCTGCTCCAGTATCAGCCCCCTCCTGATTACCTCTGGCAGCCAGATTCATACTGCCCATGAACAGCATGAGAAAAACCAGCATACACATCATTATGCCTGCAGGCACACAATTCCCTTTTTTCATAAATCTTCCTCCGTTTCCTCTTTTTATTGAAGATAGTCCACAATATGAACTTGATTCATATTGTGAATTACTTAACGATAAACCCGAATACTTCAGATGTCAAGAAACAATAAGCAAGTTCGTACATTCACTCAGTTTTAGATTCATATACTTCTATAATGTATATATTTAAAAATTTTCTTAATTTTGAGACTCCTTTACACAACTCTGCTGATAAAAACTTTTCCTTGACATCTAAAGACGGGCATATCTATAATTAGACTAAAATTCTGTTTTTAAACACAGTTCAGTTTTTACAAAAACACAAATATCTCAAGACAATAAGGATTTGAAGGAGTCAAAGTTGCTAAAATATGCATTTAACAGATTACCGCAGGCTGTTATTGTTCTTATCCTCGTTTCATTTATCGCTTTCTCTGTACTTGCTTTCATCCCCGGCGATGCCGCAGTTGCCATGCTGGGAATAGATGCCACCCCGGAAGAAGTTGCGACACTGAGGGCAGAACTGAACCTGGACAAACCATTCCTGACACAGTATTACCTGTGGCTAAAAGATGCAGTTCGGGGAGATCTGGGTGAATCCATCTACTACAACGAACCGGTTCTCGGGATGTTCCTCAAACGGCTGCCCATTACACTCTACCTTAACGGGATAGCCCTTATAGGAGGCGTTCTTTTCGGCATTACACTGGGAATCATTGCAGCAATGAACAGGGGAAAGATAATCGACTCGCTGGTCAATGTGTTTGCAAATATCGGTGTTTCCATGCCGCAATTCTGGATAGGTATTCTATGTATTTATCTTTTTGCTTTGAAACTAAGTATCCTGCCGACGCAGGGATACACTTCACCTACGGTAGATTTGGTGGATAGTCTTCGAAAAGCAATCCTGCCGGTTGTACTCATGTCTCTGGGGCCAATGGCAATTATCACACGCCAGACCAGATCAGCAGTACTTGAAACCCTTGCTCAGGATTATGTCCGTACGGCGGTATCAAAAGGCTTGCTGGAGCATGTCGTCATAATTAAACATATTCTCCGGAACTCGCTGATTCCGGTAATAACCCTGCTGGGGATGATCGTGCGCAGCCTTGTCGGAGGCTCTCTGCTTGCTGAACAAATCTTCAATATACCGGGAATGGGCCGGCTGATTATTGCAAGCGTACAGAACCGGGACTTCCCGATGGTCCAGGGCTGCGTTCTGCTTGTTGCATTCGTAGTAGTACTGGCAAACCTGCTGGTGGATCTTGCTTACGGCTGGGTTGATCCAAGAATTCGGAAAAATTAAAGGGAACAGGTACTTAAATGAAAATTCAGGAAATAATGAGAACACTGTTTATTCGTAAAATTATTATCGTCAGCTTTGCAGTTATCCTGCTTTTGCTGATATGCGCTTTATTTGCTCCTCTTTTATCCCCCTACGATCCCTATAAAATAGATCTGACACAGCGGCTGCAGGGGATTTCTGCAAAACATCTGCTTGGAACTGACCAGTTCGGAAGGGATACGCTTTCAAGGATCATGTTCGGAACCAGAAGTTCTCTGCTGATAGCAGTAGTCGCAATCCTTATTGCCGGCTCGATCGGATGCACACTTGGCATCTTTGCCGGATACTTCGGAGGAATTATAGATACTATTCTCTCAAGATTCACAGATGCCATGCTTTCTATACCTCCAATACTGCTTGCCATGGCAGTCGGTACGGCGATCGGAGGCGGCCTGAAAAGCATAATGATAGGCTTAGGCATCACACTTATTCCAGCTTATCTCAGAATGATGCGCGGCCAGGTTATAGCAGTTCGAAAAAGCGACTATATAACAGCACAGAAGGTAGTAGGAAGCAGTGAGGCAAGAATAATTCTAAAGCATTTAATTCCCAATACAATCTCTCCGCTGCTTGTAATGATCACAATGAATCTGGGTATGGCAATTATGGTTGAATCAACACTAAGCTTTCTGGGTTTAGGCGTTGAACCGCCTACCGCAGCCTGGGGAAGCATGGTCAGCGATGGAGCCAGCTATCTTTTTACGAACCCTGTACAGGCAATAGCACCGGGTGCGGCAATTATGGTTGTAGTTTTATCATTCAATCTCTTTGGTGACGGGATTCGTGATGCTCTGGATCCCCATGTTAAAAACCTGGCATGACAAATATTTGCTGAAGATACAAAAGGAGAAAATGGTGCAGACAGAACAGAAGCCGTTATTTGAAATTAAAGATCTTGAAACTACATTTAAAACCAGAAACCGTACTGTGCATGCAGTAAACGGAGTCTCTATTCATGTGAATCCCGGTGAAATAATAAGCATTGTCGGAGAAAGCGGCAGCGGTAAATCAGTAACAAACCTCAGTGCACTGCAGCTTCTGCAGGTGCCGCCTGCCATGATTGAAAATGGCGAGGTCCTGTTTGAAGAAAAAGATCTGCTCAGCCTGAAACGAAAGAGCAGAGAACTCAAGGACATTCGCGGCGGCAGGATTGCGATGATCTTTCAGGAACCGATGACCTCATTGAACCCTGTAATGACCGTTAACGATCAAATTTCAGAATCACTTATACGCCATAAAGGTATGAACAGGAAAGAAGCCCGCAGCCGTGTGATTGAGCTTCTGAAAATGGTTAAAATTCCGGACGCCGAAGAACGCTGCGACTCCTATCCGCATGAGTTTTCAGGAGGTATGAGACAGAGAATCATGATCGCGATGGCGCTTTCATGCGACCCTAAACTCCTTATAGCAGATGAACCAACCACAGCCCTGGATGTAACAACTCAGGCCCAGATTCTGGAACTGATGCAGGATATAGTGAACAAAACTCAGGTAGCCCTTATCATCATTACCCACAATCTTGGAATTGTAGCAAGATACGCTCACAGGATCTATGTAATGTATGCAGGCTCCATTGTAGAATCAGGACCTACAACCGAATTATTCAGGAACCCGCGCCACGCATATACAGTAGGACTGCTTAATTCAATACCCAGCCTGAATGCCAGCAAGGACCATAACCTTACACCCATCCCCGGCCTGCCTCCGTCACTGAAGGAGAAACCGGAAGAATGCAGTTTCATGGAGAGGTGCTGCCAGGCTCTTGATGTATGCCGGAATAGCGGCAGACCGCCGCTGTCGGAAGTTTCTCCGGGCCATTTTGCAGCCTGCTACAACAGAAGAATAAGCAAGCAGGGAGCCGAAGCTACACTGAATTTCAGATTGAATCGGGAAATCTCAGATGAAATTCTTCTTGACGTACAAAACCTGAAAACCTATTTCCCGGTTAAAAGAAAGGCATTTGCAGGCAGCCGAAAACAGAAATACGTAAAAGCTGTCGATAATGTGTCTTTCCAGGTACGCAGAGGTGAAACCCTGGGGCTTGTCGGTGAAAGCGGATGCGGAAAAACTACTATTGCACGCTCCATACTTCGTCTGGTTGATCCTACAGCGGGAAGCGTCATGTTTGAGGGCGACAACATTGCCGTTATGCCGCATCGAAAGCTGAGACATAAACGAAGCAGATTCCAGCTGATTTTTCAGGATCCTTTCAGCTCACTTAATCCAAGGCAGACAGTCGGCAACATTGTCGGCGAGCAGCTTATAGTGCACAAGTATGTAAAGGATAAGAAGGATTATAATACTCAGGTAGCCGAGCTGTTTGAACAGGTCGGACTAAATCCATCCTTGATGCCGATGTCGCCTCATGAGCTTTCCGGCGGCCAGCGCCAGAGAATCGGTATTGCACGTGCACTAGCCAGCAAACCTTCACTTATAATCTGCGACGAACCCGTCTCAGCTCTTGATGTTTCAATACAGGCCCAGATTATCAATCTTCTGGAAAAGCTGCAGGCAGAACTGAACTTGTCATTTCTGTTTATAGCTCATGATCTTTCAGTAGTCCAGCATATAAGTGATCGGATCATAGTCATGTATCTCGGAAGAATTGTGGAGAAAACCAGCTGGGATGAGCTATATGCAAATCCAATGCACCCCTATACCCAGGCACTGCTCTCGGCGATCCCAATCCCGGATCCCGATATTGAACTGACCAGAAACAGGATAATGCTGCCCGGCGAAGTTCCAAGCCCAAAGGATATACCTTCGGGATGCCCCTTCCATGTCCGGTGTAAACACGCAACAAAACGCTGCAGCGAAGAAGTGCCGGAGCTTAAAGAAGTTAAACCGGGCCATTTTGCCTCATGTTTTCTTTACTAAATAAATATTAAAAGGAAGTCTGAAAAATGAAACAGGAATACAATCTACTTGCTGTCGGAGATATCGGTACGAACAGGGATAACCCCGATTCAATTTTTAATGGAGTACGGGAAACACTCAAAAACGGGGATCTGCTGTTCGGCCAGCTCGAACCATGTCTGTCAAATGTTGGAACGCCCCTACCCCAGGCCAGGCTTCCGATGAGAGGAAACCCCGCAGGCGCCGAAGCTATTAAAGCAGCCGGATTTGATGTTATAAGTTTTGCAACAAACCACTGCATGGATTGGGGCCGTGAGGCCTTCTTCGATACTATTGAAAACCTTAAAGCGAATGATTTGAAGGTTATCGGAGCCGGAGCAAATCTGCAGGAAGCCAGAAAACCGGTAATAGTCACCCTGGGGGATACAAAAATAGCCTTTTTGGGCTACAATTCAATAATTCCACAGAATTATTTCGCAACTAAAGATCGCCCGGGATGCGCCCCCTTTCGGGCATTAACTGCATTTGAGCGGATAGAACACGATCAGCCTGAAACACCGGTGAGACTGCACAGCTTTCCGCTGTGGGAGGATCTTCAGGCAATGACCAGCGATATAAAAGAGATCCGCAAGCAGGCGGATATCGTCGCAGTGTCTTTCCACTGGGGTATTCACTTTGTACCTGCAATACTCGCCGAATATCAGAAAATCGGGGCCTATGCAGCAATTGAAGCCGGCGCGGATATAATCCTGGGTCATCACACCCACATTCTCAAACCTATTGAGATATATAAGGGCAAAGCAATAATCTACAGTATGGCCAACTTTGCGCTTGATCCTCCCTTCCTGTTTGCAGAGAATCTGGATCTTCATAATACCGCCCAGCATAAGGAACTTCAGGAATTGAACAAAGCATGGAAGGATGCTCCTAACAGGCCCATGCCTCCCGACTCTTACAAGTCCCTGATTATCAAGGTAAATATTCGTGACAAGGAAATAAAAGCGGTCTCATTTCTGCCTGTTCAGCTTGATGAAGCATCAAACCCCTTTGTCCTTACCGCAGAGAACCCCGAATTTAACGAAATAGTGTCCTACATGGAAGAGATTTCCGCCAATCAGGAGATAATAACAAATTATAAAGTAAGGGGAAACGAAGTAATTGTCGTTGAAAAGTAAATAAATATGGATATAGAAAAGATAATAAGCGGGATGACTCTCGAAGAAAAGGCAGCAATGTGCTGCGGAAAAGATTTCTGGCATCTTCATGGTATAGAACGGCTTGGAGTTCCTTCAATAATGGTCAGTGACGGCCCACACGGCTTGCGAAAACAGGCCGAAAAAGCTGATCATCTGGGTGTATCGAAAAGTGTACCCGCCACATGTTTTCCTTCAGGAGCAGGTCTGGCCTGTTCCTGGGATCGGACCCTTCTGGAAAAAGTAGGGAATGCACTCGCTGTTGAAGCGCTTGTTGAAAACGTATCAATACTGCTTGGACCGGCTCTCAACATTAAAAGATCACCTCTCTGCGGAAGAAATTTTGAATACCTGTCGGAAGATCCGTATTTAACTTCAGAACTTGCTGCAAGTTACGTTAATGCAGTTCAAAGTAAAGGCATAGGAACATCCATAAAGCATTTCGCCGCAAACAACCAGGAAACAAGAAGAATGACAATATCCTCCGAGGTTGACGAAAGAACCCTGAGGGAGATATATCTCCCCGGATTTGAGGGGCCGGTTAAAAATGCCGGGCCATGGACTGTTATGTGCGCATACAACCGTCTCAACGGCGAATACTGTTCCGAAAATGCCTACCTTCTGGATGAAATTCTCAGAAAGGAATGGGGATATAAAGGATTTGTAGTCTCGGACTGGGGAGCCGTCAATGAGCGTGCTGATGCACTTAAAGCCGGCCTTGAGCTTGAAATGCCGTCAAGCAACGGAACAGGTATACGAAAAATCATAGAAGCAGTAAACTCCGGCGAGCTTGAGATGGACGTCCTGGATGAAGCAGTACGCAGGTTACTTGGAATAATAAACAAGGCAGTTTCAGAGAAAAAAGAAGTTTCAGTTTTTGACAGCGAAAAACATCACAAACTCGCACGCAAAGTTGCCGGTGAATGTCTGGTTCTGCTTAAAAATGAAGATTCAGTTCTGCCCCTTCAAAAATCAGGAAAAATAGCAGTCATCGGTGAACTTGCAAAGAAACCCAGATACCAGGGCGGAGGCAGTTCTCACATTAATCCTACAAGAATCGAAATTCCATTTGATGAGCTTCAGAATGCCGGAACCGGTGCGGACATAACCTATTCACGCGGGTACTCATTAAGCACCGATGATGCCGACAGTGCTTTGATTTCAGAAGCAGTTAAAGCCGCATCAGAAGCTGATACTGTAATTTTGTATATCGGCCTTCCTGAACGGATCGAATCAGAAGGATATGACAGATCCGATATGGGGCTGCCTTCCAACCAGAACACTCTCGTAAATGCGATAGCTGAAGTAAACAATAATATAGTTATAATTCTGGCCAACGGAGCCCCTGTCGAGATGCCGTGGATTTCCAGAGTCAAAGCGATCCTCGAAGGCTACCTCGGAGGCCAGGCCGCAGGCGGAGCTGTCGCAGACATTATATTCGGAAAGGTTAACCCTTCCGGAAAGTTGGCTGAAAGCTTTCCGGTATTTCTTGGCCAGAACCCGTCTCATACAAACTTTCCGGGAGGACATAACAAAGTTGAATACCGTGAAGGCCTGTTTATAGGTTACCGTTACTATGACAAAACAGGAATCCCCGTCCTCTTCCCTTTCGGTCACGGGCTGTCATACACCTCATTTGAATATTCAGAATTAAGAGTGGATAAAAACTCTATCTCTGATAACGAAACGGTCAAAATCAGCCTGACAATAAAAAACACCGGAACAGTTGCAGGAAAAGAAATTGTACAGATTTATATCAGAGATTCCAAATCCTCAGTAGTCCGGCCCGACAAGGAACTTAAAGCATTCAACAAGATTTCCCTTGAGCCAGGTGAGTCTCAGATTATTGAATTTGAACTTCGGAAAAGGGCTTTTGCCTTCTACAATACAGATATAAGAGACTGGTATGTGGAATCAGGTGAGTTTGAAATCCTGGCAGGAGCTTCATCAGCAGATATTCGCCGCAGTGTTTCGGTAAATGTAAAATCAACAGCATCTATAAAAAAACACTATGATCAAAACACAATGTTCGGAGATCTGATGTCTGATCCTGATCTCAAAGACGTAATGAAGGACTTTGATCTGCAGATTTTTCCGGAACTCGATCTGGGCGAAAACGACATGCTCGAACAGATGGCACATTTCATGCCATTGAGAGCGCTGTCACTCTTCAACCCCGAAATGGTGCCGGAGAAGAAGGTTCAGGAACTACTCAGTAAACTGAAAAACAGATAAAGATCACAATTTCAAAACTTTCCAGGTTTTAAAATTGTCTCAGTTATTACAGGCTGCGGTCAATCTGCAATAATAATACGATCTTCAGTCAGCCCGTATTTTTCAGGATCAACAACCATCTGATCGGTGATCAGGTAATCAACATACTGCATGGCATCAGGAATTGCTGCGAACGCATTCTTTCCGATTTTGGTTGAGTCAGCCAGAAGATAGACATCTTTTGCCGACTCAAGCATAGCCTTTTTCACCGGGATATCATTCAGTCCGGGATAGGTTAATCCGCCGCCTTCAGCAATTCCTCCGGTAGCCAGAAAAAGCTTACTGGCATGCAGATTCGAAAAAAACATAGCAGCCCGGTCTCCGGTAAGAGAAAGAGTCGGGGCTTTAAATTCACCGCCGGTTACATGCAGCTCAAAACTGGTTTCACCTCCTATAATGAGTGCTATGTTAAGAGAATTGGTAATAACTATCAGATTATGTTTATGAATGAGCTTTCTGGCCAGTTCTGTTGTCGTGGTACCTGAATCAATGATAATGGTTTCACCGTTCTCTACAAACTCAGCAGCCTTTAAGGCAATACGTTCTTTCAAGTCCATATTTTCACAGTGCTGAAGCGATAGCTGCCGGACCTTCTGCGATACATTAGCCAGAACAGCCCCGCCGTGCTTTTTCACTATCAGATTATCTTTTTCCAGAAAATCCAAATCAACTCTGATAGTGTTTTCAGTAACCTTGAATACTTCACTTAAGCGGCTGACCCGGGCGCTTCCCTCTTCTTCTATCAGCCTGTATATTTTCTGTCTTCTCTCTTCCGCAAGCATTTACGACCTTTTAACTGTGCTCTCCCATGCATGATAACTTTTCTGAAGATTGTCATTTTCTGTAGGAATATATGTTTGCCGTGGAAGTTCCAGCCTTTGAATTTCGTTGATGCTATTATATATCCCGGAACCCAGACATGCAAGCAGCATTGCGCCCAGAGGTGATGTGTCGGGTGAAAGAACAACATGTACAGGACGGCCGAGAAGCGAAGCAATCATTTTCATTATTAATGGGTTTCCGGAAACCCCGCCGTCAATATAAAGGGGACCATTTTTACCCATCTCTGCAATTTCAGCAGCATCCGCTTCCATAGCTCTTATTACTGAAACTTCCTGAAATGCTATCGACTCAAAAACCGAATGCAGTATCTGAGCTTTTGAGGTATCAAAGCCAAGCCCGTGAAAGGAACCTTTTTCATCCATTTTCCAGAAAGGAGCACCAAGCCCCCCTAATGCAGGGACAAACTGTACACCTCCGCTGTCTAAGATATCCCCTGGAGCAGAATATAAATCTGCAGAACCTTCGATAATTCCCAGAGAATCTTTAAGCCAGGTTATAAGTGAACCGCAGGAAACAATTATCCCTTCGAGTGCATACACAGTTTCTGTTCCGGCTGTGTAGCATAGAGTTTCAGCCATACCTGAACAGGACTTTACCGGCTTATTTCCCACATTCATAAGCAAAGAACTGCCTGTCCCCATCGTTATCTTTGCAGCTCCCGGTTCAAAGCACAATTCACCGAATGCCGCAGCGTGCGAATCTCCGATTACGGAATGAATAGGGAGCTTGTTTTTAAATAAGCCGTTAAAATCAGACCTTCCGAATTCAGCATCGGAAGGCAGCAGCTCGGGAAATTTTATATTATCGGCCTCGTATAAATAAACAAGCTCGTGGTCCCAGGCAAGAGAGTGTATATCAAACAGCTGAGTCCGGCAGGCGTTGGTAAAATCAGATGCATAACGCTGTCCGCCGGTAAGAAAAAATAAAAGCCATGTATCGATAGTACCAAAGTATACATCATTTCTTTTCTTCAATGCCGGCTTATTCCGTAAAAGCCAGGTCAGCTTGGAAGCGGAAAAATACGGGTCCACCGGCAGCCCTGTCTTTTCCCTGATCAGACCGGCTTTTCCGGCAGATTTAATCTCTCGACAGATATCAACAGACCTCTTGCACTGCCAGCTTATGACTTCAGAAAGAGGAACCCCTTCAGCATCCCAGAGAAGAAATGATTCACGCTGGTTGGTAATAGCACAGGAAAAAATATCGTCACGATTATAATCAGTTGCACTTTCAAGATTTTCAAGGGCCCTTTTAACAGATTCAATACAGCTAGACACTATCTCAATTGGACTTTGTTCAACAAAACCAGAAGCCGGGTAATTTGTTTTAACAGGAGTGAAGCCCTTTGCCAACGGAACACCTTCCGGAGTATAAACAATAGCTTTTGTTCCACTGGTTCCCTGATCAACAGCAAGAATAATTTTATCCATCATGTTTACCCTTTAATGCATTTTTAATTTTCAGACAGAGACCCTCTGCATCAAACCCGTAATAGGCCCAGACTTCTTTCTGAGGGCCGGCAATAGAAAATTCATGAGATGGTATTCCGCATCTGTATAATTTCGCAGATAAACCTGCCTCAGTTATTATCTCTGATATAATTGAACCAAGTCCTCCGTGTACAGAATGTTCTTCCGCTGTAAAAACTAAACAGCCTGGTTTTATCTGTTCAATTACAGCCTCTTTACGCAGGGGGTGTAAACTAGGTACTGAAACAACTTTCAAATCAATTCCGCATGCTTTCAGTTTCTCAGCCGCTGCCGCCGCCTCGCATACAACCGAACCGGTTGCAAATAAAACAGCATCATCGCCGGGTATAAGGACATCCAGCTCACCCGGTAAAAATACATATGTATCATCATGCAGGCTGGAATATGCCTGACTGTCCAGCCTTATATACACAGGCCCGGTATGCTCAACTGCATAACGAATCATTCCTGCCGCCTCTACAGGGTCAGAAGGTGAATAAATTTCAATATTGCCGAACCCCATCATAATCGAAATATCATCTATCGCGTGATGAGTACTCCCCAAGGCCCCATAGCTGACACCGGCGTTAAGTCCAAGCATTTTGACATTGCTGTTTGAATACGCTATATCATTTTTTACCTGCTCATTTGCTCTTCCCACAAGAAATGGTGCAGCATTCGCGGTTACCGGAATAAAGCCCTCAAGAGACAGACCGGCAGCAACACCAATAAGATTCTGCTCAGCAATCCCTACATTGATTATTCTGTCGGGATATTTATCCTGCAGGGGCTTCACTTTGGAAGTAGAGGTAGAATCACTTACAAGCACCTGAATATTCCAGCCTTCTTCGGCCATTGCCATCAGTTCACTGATTATTGTCTCACGTAAACCTGTCATTCCGCTATCTCCAATAAAGCCTGTTTAAGCTGTTTATTATCAGGATACTTATGATGCCATTCAGGAACATTCTCCATAAATGAGATCCCCTTCCCCTTAACCGTATTGGCAATTACAACCTTGGGAACCCCGTTGCGATGGTCAAGCGATTCAAGTCCGGAGACAATTTCAGCTACATTATTTCCATCAAGACTCAGAACTTCAAGGCCGAAAGCTTCCCATTTTTCACACAAAGGCTCCAGCCCCATAATACTCTCTGTTTTATCAGCAAGCTGCAGCCTGTTTCGATCCACAATCACTACAAGATTATCAAGACCGAATCTGGATGCCGCCATGGCAGCTTCCCAGTTGCTTCCCTCCTGAAGCTCACCGTCACCCGTGAGAACATACACAACACCGTCTGCACCCTTCTTTTTCTTTCCTATGGCCATCCCGACAGCAACCGGCAGCCCGTGCCCCAGACCTCCGGTATTAAGATTTATGAAGGGCTGTTTTGTTTTTACCGGATGCCCCGGTAAAAATGAGTTAAAAGAAAGATAGGTTTTCAGATCTTCCTGCTTTAAGACCCCCATGGCAGCAAGTGTAGCATAAAATCCGCCTACACCGTGCCCCTTACTTTGAATAAAGGTATTATCACCATAGTCATGCTTATCTGATATGGGAATCTGTAATACCCTGAAAAACAATGATGCCAGAATATCAGCTTCAGAGAGATCACTGCCTGTATGCCCTCCCTTTGCATAGGCATTCATCATTATAATATTTTTTCGTATTTCTTTAGTTTTATTTATTATTTCAGGTATTTCATAGTTATAAAACATTGAGATCTCCTAATACAGGGTTATACTAAGAGTCACAGCTGTCTTTGTCAACATAAAACTAAATATTACGCAATTAAAACTAAATTTAAATAAGTTTTACTCAATTCCTCATTGACAAAACCTCTATGCCGATTTACGTTGTAATCACAAAAAAAACGGAGAATACAGATGACAGACAAACCGGTTTCACTTGGAGTAATAATAGGAACTAGAGGAATTTTCAATCCTGAATATACAGGTATTTCCAGGCTTGAGATTTCAAAACTTCTTAATAGTCTTAATATGGGGATGTTTATATTACCTGAAAATGAGACTCCAAATGGAGCGGTAGAAACCCTGTCTGATGCGGCTAAATACGGTGACTATTTCAGGAAACACCAGGACGATATTGATGGAATCATTGTTCTTCTTCCCAACTTCGGTGATGAAATCGGTATTATTGAAACCATTAAACGAAGCAGGCTGGATGTACCGGTTCTTGTACAGGCATCAAACGACATACTGTCGAAGGTTGATGTAAAAGGCCGGAGGGATGCTTTCTGCGGAAAAATAAGCGTCTGTAATAATTTATACCACCATAATATACCCTTCACCGACACCAGCTCCCACACGGTTGATATAGACAGCAGTGAATTCCGGACAGACGTGATGAATTTCGCCGCCGTTTGCCGGGTGGTAAAGGGCATGCGAAATCTCAGAATCGGCGCAATCGGCGCCAGACCAGCAGCCTTCCAGACTGTAAGATACAGCGAGAAAATGCTCGATAGAGCCGGGATTTCTGTTGTAACAGCTGACCTTTCAGAAATCATATCAGCGGCGGAAAAACTTGATTCCGCATCAGAGCCGGTAACCAGAAAAATTCAGGAAATTAAATCATATGGAAGAATCCCTGATAAAATTGCCGGTGAAAATATTATAAAACAAGCAAGGCTTTCAGTGGCCATTGATACCTGGATGAAAATAAACGAAGTCCAGGCTTCTGCAATCCAATGCTGGGACAGCCTTGAGTATAATTACGGAACTGCAGCCTGCCTGTCTATGAGCATGATGGGCGAGTCAGGGCGGCCTTCTGCATGTGAAGTTGATGTAACAGGGGCTGTCTCAATGTATGCCCTTCGGCTAGCCTCCGGGAATGCTCCGGGCTTTCTTGACTGGAACAATAATTACGAAGGCAAGCAGCACCTTTGCGTATGCACTCACTGCTCAAATTATCCGAGAAGTTTTATAGGTACAGAGATTGAGATTTCAAATCTTGATATTCTAGGTAATACAATAGGCCCGGAGAAATGCTTCGGGGCAATAAAAGGCAAGGCAGCAGCCGGCGACTTTACGTTTTTCAGAGTATCAACTGATGATAACCTGGGTAGAATCAAAACTTATGTCGGAGAAGGTGTATTTACCGACGATCCTTTCGAAATGGACGGAGGCATAGCGGTATGCAACATTCCTGAAATGAGAAAACTGATGACCCATATCGTAAGAAACGGGTTTGAACATCATGTTGCGATGGTCAGGGGAAGGGTTTCGGGAATATTAGAAGAAGCCGTAACAAGATATCTGAAGTGGGACTTGTATTCTCATACAGCCGGGGCTGTCATAACAACATAGCCACAGCTAATTAGACATTTTGTTCAAAAAACCTAAAAATCTCTTCAATTTCATAAGTCCATGCAAATTTGTGATTACCGCCGCCGACAAATACAAGTTTTATATTCATTCCTTTCTTTGAAAGGAAATCACAGGAGGGTCTCATATAGTGCACACAGCCGGTATCTTCTGTACCTGATATAACCATCATGGGCACCTCTTTAAATTTTTCATATGGTAAATATTCAAGCATCGGCAGAGCCCCTGCCGGAGCTGCAGCCCTGAACATCTCAGGTTTTTCAGAGACGAGGTGAAAGGTTCCGATTGCCCCCATTGAATTACCCATTATATATACATGATCAGGATCGACATTAAAACTGCTGAAAAACTTTTCAAAAACTTCAAAAACCATGTTCTCTGCTGTCTTATTTTCTCCCATCACGGTTTCAGAATAATATCCCGGATCAACTGAAACTTTTTTCTCAGGATCATAGCGGAACATCCCTAAGGGCGGAATCCCGCCGCCATAATTACTGGACATAACATAGGAATTAGGAGCAAGCAGCAGATAATTAAACTTCTCTGCATAGTATGAAAGCATATTTTCTGATGTATCAAAAGGGCTGTCGCTGTTGCCGCCTGCTCCATGAAGACATACAGCCAGCCTGGAAGGAACCGCCGGGTTATACGATGAAGGGATATAAAAACGGTATGTATTTATCCTGTTAACTTCTGAATTCCAGTAAGCCATCCGGAAATCGCCAATGGTCTTACCTCCAAGACACATTTGCTTATATTTTATCATATCCGGAGATATGCTGTATTCCGGAAGGTAGCTTAAAGCAAAAATGTCATCCCTGGCATCGAAGGTCATGCCGAAAATCCCGGACATCACCCGCCTTACAGGAATCATTTCATCAGAAGGCAGCACTGTTTTCATTCCAAGAAAGGTGATTGCAAGATCTTCACCTGAGGCTTCAACCTTCATATCAGGAGCAAAAATCTTTTCAAGATCTTTTATGCTTATAAAAATATCATCACCATGAGTCTCTGCAGGCCTGGAGAGTTCGTATCGGTAATTATCAATCAGGACAATTACTGAATCTTTAATAAGCAACAGGGTCTCCATCGAAAAGGAATAAGGCCGGCCGGTGATTGGCGATTTTCTCATTTTCTCAATTATTTCATTATTTATCATTTGTCACTCCAGTATTCAAGGCCGAACAGATTTCGTACTGCCATGGTTTTATAATCAAAAAAAGGCGGGGATGTTCCCCGCCTTTTGAATCATTAGAAATTAAAACGAGACATCAGAAAGATGTACATTACTCTGTCCCCATATATCCATATTCTTCAAATCACTGGTCCATGCATAAAGCATTTCAACCTGAACAAGAGGCCTGAATGGAACATCTTCGTTGAGAATTTCCAAAATCTGGTCTTCCAAATCGAGTGATTTCTGCTCATCTGTAGTTATAAGTGCTGTTTTAATTAACTTGTTGAATTCAGCGCTCCGGTATGCGGGCCTGTTAAGGCCGTCTTCAGCCAGGAAGGCATTAAAGTAGTCGATTGAATGGCCGCTTGGCGCCTGCATATTAGTCAGAGCAACATCCCATCCTGAATTCGGATCATTAAGTATTGTTCTGTAGATTGCACCTTCATAGGAGCTGATTGTTGCTTTTACTCCAATCTGAGCCAGCTGGTTCTGCATAATCTCTGATACAATTACATCAAGGTTCGAATCGCTTATATAGAACTCAACTTCAAACCCATCCGGATATCCTGCTTCAGCCAGCAGTTTTTTAGCTTTTTCAATATCCTGTTCGTAAAATACTCCCTTGTTGAATCGCTCATCGTAATTTACAAAACCTTCGGTGAAAAATGTTACAGACGGTTTAGCAAATCCGTTGTAACCGACCTTGGCAATTGCATTTGTATCAAATACATATGAAAGAGCCTGCCTTAAAAGCTTGCTTTTCATAATAGATGCATCAGAGTTGTTATAATATAAAGATTGTGTACGAAACCCTACTCTCTTATATGTTTCAAATTTGGGGTCTCCATCGAAACGTGTAAAGTCACTTGCCTGAAGATCAAGAATGACATCAATACCTCCGGTTTCCAGTTCGATAGCTCTCTGCGAAGGTTCACCTATCGGCCTGAAAACTACATTTTCAATTTTTGCCGGCTCACCCCAGTAATCATTAAATTTTTTAAGAACTACTTCACTGCCGAGTTTCCAGTCCACCAGTTCATAAGGTCCGGTACCTACCGGCTGTTTTGACATAAGATCCGGGTCTGCCTCGTAGGCGTCTTTATCTACCATCTGAAGTCCTGAAATAGATGTCAGAAAAAACAGGTCAGGTTTAGTAAGTGCAACCCTTACTGTGTGGTCATCAACGGCTACGGTATTTTCAACATCAACGAACTCGACATACTTTTTAGATAGTTTAATTGATGCTGCAGTTTTAAGTGAAAATACAACATCCTCGGCTGTAAAATCATTTCCGTTATGAAACTTTACACCTTCCCGCAGATGAAAGATGTAATGTGTGTCATCCTCTCTCTCATAACCGGTGGCCAGCATGGGAGTCATCTTCATGTTGTAGCCCTGACCGAGCAATGGTTCCAGAATCTGGTTTCTTACACGTGAAGATTCATTAGTATTTAGTGTATACGGATTCAAGTCACTCGGATCTGCAGCAATCTGAACCACTATTGTATCACGTGCGGGTTCAGCGGCAGCTTCTGACGACTCCTTTTTACTGCAGCTGCTCACAGCAAACAGCATAGCAGCTGCAAGAAGCAGTAAAACTATTTCTCTTTTTCTAAACTTCATACGTCCTCCTGTATTTGACGAATTTATTTTTGAACCGGTTTTACCGGACAAATGCCTCTATCCTGTCCCCTTTTTGCGCAGCAATTTCTTCAATCCTGCTGCACAGCACATGGTGTCCTGGAACAACCTCCCGAAGAGCCTGGGGGGCTTTGCAGCTTTCTTCTGCATATATACACCTGGCGGCAAAGCGGCAGCCGGGCTTGGGATTGATAGGTGATGTAATTTCACCTCGTAGAATTATTCTCTCTTTTTTTACGTGAATGTCCGGAATTGGAATTGCCGAAAGCAGCGCTTTTGTATATGGATGCATAGGGTTTTTGAACAGTTCTTTTGATGCAGCCTTCTCAACAACCTGTCCAAGGTACATAACAGTGATTTCATCAGAGATGTATTTTACCACTGACAGATCATGGGTGATAAAAATATAGGTCAGTCCGCGTTCAGCTTTCAAGTCCTGCATCAGGTTGAGAATCTGTGCCTGAATTGAAACATCAAGGGCGGAAACAGGTTCATCGCATACGATAAATTTAGGATCCAGCGCAAGTGCGCGGCCTATTCCGATTCGCTGTCTTCGCCCGCCGTCCAGCTCATGCGGGTAGGAGTTTGCAAGTCTCTTTGCAAGCCCTACAGTATCCATAACCTTTGCGGTTTCCAGATCCATCTGAGCCTTCTTCATCTTTCCCTGAAGCTTCAGCGGCTCCATTATAGTTTCACTGACCGTCATCCGCGGATTAAGCGAGGAAAATGGATCCTGAAAGATTATCTGCATATCCTGCCGTAGCCGGTTGAGTGTTTTTGCATCGGCATTGGTTACATCCTCTCCTTCAAAGAGAATCTGTCCACCAGTGCTCTCAACCAGCTGAAGGATGGTTCTGCCCAGAGTTGACTTTCCGCAGCCGGATTCTCCGACAACTCCAAGGGTAGTTCCCTTTTCTATCTGGAAGCTCACATCATCCACTGCATGCAGCATTCCCCTTGGATTTTTGAAATATTTTTTAAGGTTTTTCACCTCTAAAATTGCACTCATTATTTGGAATCCCCCTTTGCGTAGATACATTTAACAAAATGTCCCGGATTCAACTCTTCGAACTCCAGCACGCCCTCACGGCATTTATCTGTGGCCATCGGACATCTGGGATTAAACGCACAGCCCTTAGGCAGATTAGTCGGGTCGGGCATCATTCCCTGAATAGGGTTAAGTCTTGTTTCTTCCGAACTGAGCGAAGGAAGGGAACCAAAAAGCCCCTTGGTGTAGGGATGTGAAGTCCGGTCGAAAATGTCTTCCTTTGTTCCCATCTCAACTATGCTTCCTGCATAGACAACCGCAACCTTGTCGCAGATTTCCGCAACAACACCAAGGTCATGGGTAATCATAACCATTGAGGTACTAAGCTCTTCCTTAAGCTTCGCCATCATCTCAAGCACCTGGGCCTGAATTGTCACATCAAGAGCAGTAGTCGGTTCATCAGCAAGAAGAAGTGCCGGGTTGCAGGCAAGAGCCATTGCGATAACTACCCTCTGTTTCATTCCTCCGGAAAACTGGTGAGGATACTCGTTGAACCGGTCTCCCGGAATTCCTACTTTTTCAAGAATCTGAACAGCCTTCTGCTCGGCATCTGTCCGTGAAATTTTCTCATGAAGCCTGATTACTTCAGATATCTGCTTACCGACATAAAAAATCGGGTTTAGAGCGGTCATCGGATCCTGGAAGATCATGGAGATCTTATTTCCCCTTATCTTACGCATCTTTGCATCGGAAAGCTTTAAAAGGTCCTGTCCATCGAAAACAATCTCACCGCTGTCAATTACTGCTGGAGGATCCGGCAGAATACGAAGGATAGCCTTGGCTATTGTTGTCTTACCCGCTCCGGTTTCTCCTACCAGACCAAGGGTTTCTCCCACATTAAGATCAAATGAAACATCATTGGCTGCATAAACCCGGTTCTCATCTGTTGAGTAGTGTACGTTTAGACCTTTAATAGAAAGAAGAACCTTTTTCTCAGTTTTATTTTCCATCAGCTCTTCCCGTTCAAGCGTAGAATCAATAGTATTTTCCATATGACAGGCCTCCTAGTTCTTAAGCCTTGGGTCAAGCGCATCACGAAGACCGTCACCGAGCATGTTAAGAGAGAGAACCGTCAGCATTATGGTCACTCCCGGAAAGAAAACGATATGCCAGTAATCACGAATATAGTTTCGTCCGCCTGAAAGCATTGCTCCCCATTCCGGAACCGGAGGCTGGGCACCGAGACCGATAAAGCTGAGCATTGCGGCTATGAGGATTGCACCGGCAACTCCCATTGTCATCTGGACAATGAGCGGAGACATTGCATTAGGCAGGATGTGCTTGCCGATTATTCTCATATCTTTCGCGTTGATAGCTTTTGCAGCTTCAACATATTCCATTCCCCGGACACTTAAGAATGAGGCTCTGGTCATTCTGGCGTATGAAGGAATTAATGATATTCCTACAGCAAGCATCGCGTTTCCGATTCCCGGCCCGAGTGCCGCCGCAATTGCAATTGCAGTAAGTATTGGCGGAATTGACTGAAAGATATCCAGGGTACGCATTATTATCTGGTCAACCTTTCCAACATAGTATCCGCACAGCGCACCCAGAAATATGCCAATAATAGCGGCTATACCAACTGAGATAATTCCCATACGAAGAGACATTCGTCCGCCGTAAATAATCCGACTGAGTATATCGCGTCCCAGATTATCAGTTCCCATAGGATGAGAGAGGCTGGGCAGTGAAAGTACATTATCAATATCCTGCTGTTCATAGGGATATGGTGCTATAAAATCTGCAAAAACCGCGACAAGGATAATAAAGATCATGAAAAAGAGTCCCGCCATTGCGACCTTGTTCTTTTTCAGTCGACCTAAGATAAGCCAGAAATAGCTGTTTCTCTGTTTTTTTGCATCTGCCATTCTATGCCGCCTTCTTTTTTGATTTAGTTTTGTGGTACTGGCTCTTGATTCTCGGATCCACATAGGCGTAGAGAATATCAACAAGAAGCATTACCACACTGAAAGTTATTGAAATGACCAGCACGCTTCCCTGAATGGCAAGATAGTCACGGCTCTTGATAGCACCAACCATATAAGTCCCAAGTCCCGGAATTGAGAAGACCGATTCCGCAACAATAGCACCGCTCATCTGTATGCCCAGAAGTGCTCCAACTGTAGTTATGACCGGTATAAGGGCGTTTCTGAGGGCATGAACATAGATAATGTTGCGTTCAGTCTGACCCTTTGCACGGGCTGTGGTTATATAATCCTGGCGGATAACCTCAAGCATACTCGAACGGGTCTGACGTGCTATTCTTCCTGCCGCATTTAATGCAATTGAAAAGCACGGCATTATAAGATATTCAATTCCATTGAAACCGGTTGCCGGCAGCCACCGCAATTTCAGGGCAAACAGCAGCGAAAGCATTAACCCTACCCAGAAGCCGGGCATGGAGACCCCTATCAAAGCTATCAGCATCGATGCATTATCTTTCCAGGAATATTGGTTAACAGCAGAGGCTACACCAAGAGGCATACCAATCAAAACAGAGAGAAGTACACTCAGAGCCGCTACCAGAAAAGTATTTGGAAATCTTGAAACAATCTCTTCAGTAACGCTTCGGTTGTTGATATAAGAATTTCCTAAATCAAATCTTATAAAAGCGTTATAGCAGTAGCGTCCGAAACGCACAAGAAAGGGATCATCAAGTCCCCATTCAGCACGGAGCTCATCAACTTCCTGCGGTGTTGCATCTGCTCCCAGTTTTATCTGGGCTGGATCACCGGGGGTGAAATAAAGCAGTGTGAATACAAATAATGTTACTCCTAAAAGAACAGGAATCATCAAAAGAAGTCTTCTGATAATATATTTTCCCATTTAACCTTCTCCTCTTAATATATTTAAGAACCGGCAAAAATCCGGAACTACTTTTTCTCAAAAACAAGCATTGATTTGTCAGGAAAATTACTGTATTCAAGATCAAATAATGCTGCGGCATCCGAGGCCTCGATATATTTACAGCCCTTTATTTCTCTTATCTCACCGTTAACGGAAACACCCTCCGGAAGTTCATGTACAGCTTTTATATCATTCCAGGGAATTAACATCTCACCTTCAAAATGAATAGCAGGATTTTCTGTTTTGTGATGCAGGTAGTTATGTATCATGCGGTTCGAATCTTTTACAAAAACAGTTTTTTCTGTAAATATTTTATTTTTGAGATTATTTTCAAAAAACTGCAGAACTGACATACATATCTCCGGCAATCTGGCGTAATTTCCCTTTGTATTGCTGTACATAAAACAGGAAACTTTATTTTTTTCCATCTCGTTGAAGGTCCGTATGGTCTGATTATTTGCTATATCGACCTTATACATCCCAAGTCCGCCTACCAGAGCTATAGGAGGACAGTCAGGTCTGCAGTAATTAATTGGACTGGCTCTAAATGCGTCATCAAGTTTACTATCAAGATACTGATTCGTTCCGCGACATCCTGATTCAAGGTACTCACGCAGAACAGCAATTCCTTTTTCCTTACCGGCAAAATCTATTACCTCTGCACAAGGGGCATATTCTCCGTCAGTGCGGTCAAATTTCTCCTTCTGCAGTTCAGGAAGTCCGCTGTATTCTTCAGTTATATCACTGCCCATATAAAGAAGATCACTCCAGGCATACCCGGCTCCGGCGGCCTGTATGCGGCTTGAAAACTCAAGGTTTCCTCCTACCTCGCCTTCGAGTTCAGGAACTTCAGCTGACACAGCGAGCATAAGAGTAGAGTTCCCGCCGAGCGATACTCCATATGAGCCTATTCGCTCCGGATCTATACCAAAACGTTCAGCATTTGCACGTAAAAATCTGACCGAACCTTTAATATCGTGGATATAGTCCGGGAAGTAATTTGGCGGATAATTACGAAGATCAATGCCTGCTATTATGTAATCATTTTCATACAGCAGCTGAAGCTGGGGTGTAAATACTGAAAAGCTCGCTCCATAGCCGTGTATATAGATAACACAGGGCTTTTTCTCTAACGGATTATGCTCTTTTACAAAAAGATCCAGAAACAGAGTTTTTTCAGTGGGAACATACAGGGTTTCCTCCCGGAGCTGAACAGGAACCGTATCAAGATGTTCATGCCTGAACACAGGCAGAGGCTGAATCTGTTCATCGCCGCCCTCATACTCCTGCATAATACCGTCTTTTAGTGGCAACCCCTCATGCACAAATGTAAAACCTGCATTCTCAAAACATGCAACACCGTCAATAATTGTGTATTCCGCGGAATTTGAATCTGCAGGCAGCTTGTCCCAGCTTCCATTTTTATATGCATAGATATTACGGTCAAAGAAATACATAGTTCCCGGCCCCGAATACGTAGAGCTTTCAAATCTTCCGTTGTAGACATTATTTATATGCTCAACAAAGGGAACAGTAATGCTTGAGTTGAACTCTCCGCCTGTATGTACAGTAATAACAGGAAGGTTGTTTTCATTATACATATGCTGATATGTATTCTTATCAGCACAGGTTATTGTAATTCTGAGCCGGCTTCCGGTACCGAAAATATATGAGACAGGTTCAATAGCAAATTTCAGATTCACAGGTTCAGACATTCCCTCTTCAAGTCTTGCGGCAACATCCTCCTGCATACTTGTATGGTGTGTTGCACCCAGAGATTCCCATTCTTTGTTTGAATCTACAGTCCGGTGAGAGGCTCTTATTACGCCGTCCTTGATGAATCTTGATTTACCGTCAGAAGTAACTTCTTCCAGGTAAACAATAAAATCAGCATCATCTGATGATGAGGAAACCCAGAGATCAACTGAAACACAGCCTGCTATCTGATTTTCATACCTGGCAAAAAAAGGTGCGGAGGTAAAGGTAAGGCCCTTGTTATCAACACCTTCAGTCATGTCGCCTTCCCAGTACATCATCATACGGTCGTAGGTTCCACCCTTGCCGTCATTGTTGTCGAAGACCTGGATAGAAGTATCTACTTTATAATCAGTACCAGCAGCCTTCTCTTCCGGGTACTGGGTAAGACTGCCGTCATTAACCGAGCCGCAGGTAACTGATTTTTTACTGTTCAGATACAGTACTGCCGGCTTTATATTCTCAAGCGGCCAGGTATCAGCATAACGCCAGAACTCTCCGTCCTTTGCGTTTACTGTGTAGTAGCAGACGGGAGGCGCGTTTTCAAAACCGTTATCAAGACCCTTGAGCGAGAAATCCAGCCAGCGGTGATATTCAGATACAAAATCAAAAAGACCTTCAGGAACATCAGGATTACCCTTCCGTACCTGGCGGTGGTTCCACGGGCCCATAACAAAACTTCCGCCCATTTTTTTATAATGAGCCAGCTGACCCAGAGCCCCGGATTCAAACATACCGATAAGCTGATGCTGCTTCACTCCGCTATCAACCAGCTTTTCAATATCTGTAACAGGCGGTATTGTAATATTAGTAGGTTCCCCGTCAAAATTCTGGTTTGGGGTGTCTCTGAGCATATTGGGAAACAGAAGATTTTTTACAAAGTTCTTATTTCTTCCGTACTGATCCTGTTCATAGGCCTTATAAGCAATACTGCCGTCAGCATCTGAATCTACCGGCACAACTTTTTCAAGCAGCTGCTCTTTTGTAAGCTTTTCAGTTTTTCCTTCTGCAAGCATTCTGCCCGGAACTGCTGAAACACCGTTTGGATAATTCTGATAATAAAAATCAGTAATTGCCACACTTGGTGTAATTGCCTTAAGGGCCTTAGGCTGGAGCGTTGCCGTTGCATACTGAATAAAGGCCCGGTTGGAGGTTCCGACCATTCCGACATTCCCATTACACCAGGGCTGTTTTTCAACCCAGTTAATTATAAAAGCGGAATCTTTCCTGTGTAGCATTCCTGCAAAACTGTCGTTGTAACCAAATGAAGCTCCGCAGCCCCTGAGTTGAGCTACTGCAATAATATATCCATGCAATACCAGACTGCTGACAACCTCATCACCGTTGCCTTTCTCCGGAAAAAAGCGATTGTCACGGGAAGCTATAAAAATCACCGGAAAGGGACCATCAGCTGTTCCACCATTCAGTTCTGCGGGGAACACAACATCAACAGCCAGTCTGGTGCCGTCAAAACTCTCTATATAAAAAGATTTTTTAATTGTCGCCTGATACAATACTTCACTTATACCCTGATACCTGCCCGCAAGTGAAACTCTTTTTGAACTCATATCTACCATCTACCTCAACAGGAACAGGAAATACCTGATCCTTTTAAAATTTTAATATTTTGATGCTTAGCTTTATGCAAGAAACATGCCAATTAAAATTCAGCTGAATTCCGATGTTTTCTACCATTTTTATAATAATTAACATTTCAATTTGAAATACTCATTTCTATTTGCAATGCAATGTTTCACATGTTATCATTAGAGAATAAGGTACAATATGATAAAAATCGCTTATTTATATTCTGATATTCATTTAGATAAAGAGATAATTTCCAATATAAGCAAAGAGCTTGAAATTGAAATTTTTGCCGCTTCTATTGATGTATACAGGACCGAAGAAATAAAAAAATTAATACTTGAATTAGAAGAAAAGTACTTCGATATCGTAATCAGCAGGGGCAGAATAATAGATAAATTAAAAGAAATTAACTGCTCAATACCATTTTTACCAATCGTTTTCTCCGCTACCGAAACAATGAGTATTTTAAATAAGATAAGAAATAAAACAAATTTATCGAAAACGAATAATATTAAAAAAATTGGATTGGTGAGCAGCTCACATCTCCAGATAAATGAAAAAATATTCAGTGAAACATATGATATAGAAATAAAGAATTTTGCGCTTGAATCAGACCACCCGGCTCTGATAAAAACTACGTTAAAAAAAATAATAGATGAAAATTTCGATATAATCGCGTGCAATAAGAAAATTCAGCCTTTTGCAGAAGAAATGGGCTTACCTACTTTTTTCGAACCTGTTCAGGAACCGGATTTCTTCAAAGAGGGTTTCAGATATGCAAAAAATATTGCTCTCGCAAATCTGGAAATGAAAAAAAAGAAGAAGGAACTTGAAACTCTTATAGATTATTCTTTTCATCCAGTAATGACCCTGGACGAACAGGGTAATATATTAATATGCAATTCAGCGGTTTGTAAAATTTTCAGGCTTCCAAAGACAGAGATTATCGGCTCACAGATATGCAATTTAATTCCTGAATTAAATAAATCAGAAATAGATACTATCTTAAACACCGGAGCAAATATATTCGGAAGAATAATAGATATTGGACATGCAGTAATTGTATTAAATATAAATCCCGTAATTCAAAACACCGATTCGGGTACTGCAGTTGCAAACTTCATCCTACTGAATGACAAGAATAGTATAGAAAACTCTTCAAAAACTCCAAAAAATGCAAATAACTCAGCAAGATATGATTTTTCAAATATTAAAGGAGAATCTCCTGCAATAATCGAAACAAAGAGACTCGCTGCGCAATTTGCAAGATACGACTCTAATATTCTTATTTTCGGCGAAACAGGAACAGGAAAAGAAGTTTTTGCACAAAGCATTCATAATAACAGCTTAAGAAATAATGGACCCTTTGTTGCTCTTAATTGCGGTGCAATACCGCTCCATCTGCTTGAAAGCGAATTATTCGGCTATGTTGAAGGAGCATTCACCGGGGCATCAAAAAAGGGGAAAAAAGGGCTTATAGAGATAGCAGATAAAGGAACAATCTTCCTGGATGAAATTTCAGAAATGGACATTAATGCCCAACTGCGATTGCTTAGAGTCCTGGAAGAACGTTCATTCACCAGAGTCGGTTCAAATGAAGTTAAGCATGTTAATATCAGGATTATAGCGGCTTCAAATAAAAACCTGATGGATTTAGTTGAACAGGATAAGTTCAGAGAAGATCTATTCTACAGGCTTAATGTATTAACTTTATTTATTCCTCCGTTAAGAAACAGAGATTCAGATGCAATTCTTTTAACTGAGCATTTTTTACAAATTTTCGGGGAAACCTATAATAAAATTATACAGTTAGATGAACAGGCAAAAAAGCTGCTGCTTGATTTCGAATGGAAGGGTAATATCCGTCAGTTAAGAAATTTCTGTGAACGATTGATTGTAGTGGCTGATCGCAATATCATTTCAGCCGCCTTCTTAAAAAAGCAGATACAAGATGTATACATGTTTAAATCCAGGAAAGTTCAAACTGAAAAAAATATAGAACCTGAAGTTCAATCAAATCTATTATTCTCAGATGAAAAGGATAAGATAATTGCAGCATTAACCCGGTTTAACGGTAACAGAAAAAGCGCAGCTGATGTCCTTGGAATCAGTTTAACAACCTTATGGCGTAAAATGAAAAAATATGACTTATATAATCAGACGCTTAACAGCAATCTGACGGAAGCTTTCTACGAAGCTGATAAAACCGTTATTAATTGATACTTTCAGATATAATATTTAGCTTAATCCTGGATAGTATCTAACGATTGAATGGTTTGAACAGTTTTTGCGAAATGTCCCCGTATAGTTTTTACAGCTCCTTCAACATTTCCTTCTGTTAGAAATTGCAGCACCTCCTTATGATCAGTAAGTCCAGTATAATTATTTTTTTGCTCGGTATTAATTATGCTGTACATAAGAAGATTGGTAAGATGCTTATACATATAATCAATTACATCATTATGAAGAACGGAGACCAGACTCCTATGAAACTCTATATCAAGGGCGCGATATTCTGCCATATCTTTTTCCCTGCTCAAGATTTCCATCTTATTAACCAAGCCATTCATCTTTTCTAAAAATTCAGAATCAGGGTTCTCCATAAATTGCTCTAAAGCATAAATTTCCCAGAGTTCCCTTGCCTTGGTCAGGTCTATAAGAACTTTTTTATTTTGAGGAAGTTCATTAGAAATACTGGCTGTTAATGATTTTAGATAGAAATCAAGCCGCTGTTTTCGGACAAAAACACCCCGTCCCTGCTCCAACGAAACTAAACCTTTAGCTTCAAGATGCTTTAACACTTCTCTGATAATCCTGGTCCCGACATTGAATTGATTTGATAATTCACTCTGAGAAGGCAACCTGTCCCCCTCTTTGTATTGGGATGAGAGAATAAGTTTTTCTAACTGCGATTCCACAAATTCAGATTTAGTCTGCTGGTTAAAAGGCTGGACCTTTCTCATACCAATTATAATTAAGTAAAAAGTGCAGACTGTCAATAAAAACAGCTGCCGGGAATCCATGCTGTGAAAATAAAAGTTTTCTAAATTCTCTTTATTGTTGACATATGTCATATGTAAAGCTATGATTTTTAAAAAATCTTCTTTAAATACTTAAACACTTTAACAGCCTAGTGTTTACAGAACATGATTTCAGGAGAAATCTAATGGGATTAAAAGTACTTATAACTTTGACAGAAAAAGAATCTGCCATCGTAAACAGTCATATGATAAAAAAATTTCAGGAAAAGGGTGTTGAAGTCATCACCTGTTTTTCAAATGCAAAACTGTCCGAGGATGAAGTAGTAAATCTAATAAAGGATGTCGATGGTTATATATTTGGTCTGGAAGACATAACAAAAACTGTATTAATGAGCGGAACAAAACTGAAGGTAGTATGCAAGCATGGAATCGGGACTGATAATGTAGATAAGCAGACTGCAAAGGAACTTGGAATCAAGGTGACCAATTGTCAGGGATTAAACAGCCTTGCTGTAGCGGAACTTGTTGTAGCCTCAATGCTTGGTTTGGCCCGAGATATTTTTTGCATAAATAATGCCATGAAAAATGGTATATGGGATTCCAGTCTTGGTACAGAGTTGTCCCGCAAAACACTAGGCATAATTGGTATGGGTAATGTCGGAAAAAATATTTTAAAGCTTTTGTCGGGATTTAATATGAAAGTACTTGTATATGATATCGTCGCTGATTATAAACTTATTGAAGAATATGAATTTGAATATACCGGTCTGGAGCAACTCTACAAAGAATCAGATTATATAACATTAAATATTCCGCTTACAGAAGAAACCAGGAACCTTATTACGCTGCATGAGATGAAGATGATGAAACCGAATGTTTCTTTAATAAATATGGCAAGAGGAGGAATAGTAAATGAAGATGATTTACTTACGGCATTAAATCAACAGATTATCAGCAGCGCAGCTATAGATGCTTTCAGAGAAGAGCCGACTAGATCTTTCGATCTGGTAAATCATCCCAGAGTAATAGCATTCCCTCATATAGGAGCATCTACTCAAGAGGCAACAATACGTATCGGAGAATGCTGTTTCCAGAATATTTATAATGTAATCACAGGTAAAGAACCGGTTTTTCAGGTGGATTAAGTGTTTATTTTGTTCGATACTATCTTAACTGAGAATAAGCAAATTGATTCTATATTAAGGAGAAAATAATGAAAAGCAATAAAGTAATCGAGGGCATAGTACCCGTAATGATTACACCTTTTACCGAGGACAACCGGATTGATTATAAGAGCCTTGAGAGAATCGTAGAATGGTATATAAAAATGGGAGCAGATGCTCTGTTTGCAGTATGTCAATCAAGTGAGATGCAGCATCTATCTCTAAACGAACGAGCAGAACTTGCCCGAACCGTAGTAAAATACGTTAATGGTCGAATTCCTGTAGTTGCGAGCGGCCATATCAGTGATGACCCATATGATCAAATCGAGGAATTAACAGCTGCAGTTGATTCCGGAGCCGATGGAATAGTTCTTGTATCAAATCACCTGGATCCTCACCAACGCGGAACAGAAACCTTCATAGGGAACCTGAACTGGTTAATTGACAAGCTGCCCGGGGATATTCCTCTGGGAATGTATGAATGTCCGGCTCCGTTCCGAAGGCTGATCACCGATGATGAGTTGAAATATATGGCAGATACCGGACGCTTTAACATGGTTAAAGACGTATCTTGTGATCTTGAAACAATCAAGAACCGTATCCGGATAACAAAAGAATCAGGAATTTCCATCTTAAATGCTAATGCCGCTATTGCATGGGACGCCATGAAAGCAGGGTCAAAAGGATTCAACGGAGTACTTGCGAACTTTCACCCTGACCTCTATAAATGGTTATATACCAACGGTGAGAAATATCCTGAAGAAGCTGAAGAGCTGGCTACATTTCTCGTACTCGCTGCATGCACTGAGTCCTACGGATATCCGGTTATTGCTAAAATGTATCATAAGCAAATTGGCAATTTTGACACTGTTAAATCGAGGGCTATAACCTATGATGTATATGAAAGAATTTGGGCAATCGAACCGATTCTTAATAAACTGTCACAGGGAACTGAGTTTTACAGAGAAAAGATTAAGAATCTGAAGTAGAAATCAAGATCCGGCAAATTATATTGAGCAACCTCAAATTTATTAATAAAAAAGCCGCCTGTCGGCAAACATATTTCAATTGAGCTCTATAAAAACTCAGCATCATTGTTAGTTTGCGATTTAGTATAAAAAAAGAGACTAATCATCATTGATTAATCTCTTACTATTTATATTGCAGCAGAGAACCGAAGGTTCTCCGAGGACTTGGTTTTCAGTCGCTGTATCCGGACAGCTCACTACAACCCGCCTACGCTTCTAAAACTGCATCCTCGCAGTTTTGCGCTCCAAGTATTCGCACCGAAGCTCCGGTTCAAGTCCTCTCTTTCTGAGTACAGATAAAAAAAGACTATCCTTTGTCGGATAGCCTTTTTTTATCTGCAGCAGAGAGGACTTGAACCTCCACGAGCGAACGCCCACTAGCCCCTCAAGCTAGCGTGTCTACCAATTCCACCACTGCTGCTTAATGCTCGGATAATTTAGTTTATTTTATCGATTTAGTCAACCAGTTACAGGTGATATCTTGCACCAAATCCAAGTCTCAAATTGATATAAACACTGATGTCCGTTGAAGTATCAAGGTATACAGCCGGTCCGAAAAGCAGGTCAAAATACAGCGAAAACGGGTCTGATTCATACACGGTTTTATTGCTCATAAGCAGTACATCAAAGTAATGTCCGGTCCATGAAAGTGGAAAATTATATTTGAGCTTTAACCCCAGTGATGTAGGATTATGAATAATCGAAACACCGGCGGGAAAGTATATACCCTGCTGAAGTTCATCCATGACGGCAAACTGATACAGAAAACCGACAAAGGGCGTGAGGGTAAGATTTCTGTCAAGAAAAGTAATTGGAACTCCAAGTTCCGCAGATAGTCCCGGAATAATGAAGGTGCTGCCGGCTCCTATCCGAAAATCAAGAGACACTCCGTTTTCCGGAAGTAAAGCGGACTCCTGTCCCGAAACTGCTTCAGGCTCAGAAGAAAGCTCCTGAGCCTGAATAAATGTTAAGCAGGATAAAAAAATCAGAATAAGAATTATTTTCTTATGATTATGCATCTAGCGTCTGCGACGGCCTCTGCCTCTGCGGCTTCCGCCTGTCAGCAGAATTACCAGCCCCAGAACAGCACCAACTGCACCGCTGCCCATAAAGATAATTGCCTGGGTCTCTGCGTCAGTGCTTCCCACAAACGCCTTCTCAAGCGAGTTCATAACTGATGACTGCAGATTATTATACAGATATATTCCGTATACACCTACAACGATACCAACCGCAAGAATAACAATTCCAATAATCAGTCTAAGTTGACTTTTGGCCATAATAGCTCCTGATAATAGATTATCCTTTATACTATCACATATTGCGCCAGAATTTATAGTTCTCTTTTTCAATTACATCAAATGAAGGCATCGGAAAGAAAACCTCTTTATCAGGTGATGCAAACATGAAGCCATGTCTAATCTGCCTGAATGATTTATTCTTGAAAGAGAAATCTATACTCAATCCTTTTGTATGCTTCGGAGTGCTTTTAATCTCAAAAATTGCATCTCTGAGTTTTGAAGGATGAACACTCGGAAGAGGATTAGGCATAAGCGGATTTGCCTCAAAATCGTTTAGAAAATCAGCAATATTAAGGTCAAACTGAGTGTAAAGCATCTTTGGAGCGCCCTTGTTGTTGTCCGGATCAGTTATCCACTTGCCGTACTCACTGAAGTTTGAACTTGACAGTACAAGCATTTTAAGCGGAGCAATCTCAGCAAAGATCCTTAAAAAATCAGGCTGATGCACTGCATCATATTCTGCAGGGGAAAGCGGATAACATGATCCGTCAGAATTAGCAAGGTGAAGGTGCTTTATTGCATCAAAATCAACATGCTCAAGAACCCTGTAAGTGCTGATAAACTTTGTAGCCTTGGGTCTGCCGTCTTCATGCGGTACCAGAGCCTCAAAACCCTTATCAATATCGAAGTAAGGATTACGGAAATCGGTATCAATTTCTGCAAAGATCAGTTTACCATCATAATACCTTGTTGAGCCGGAACTGTAATGTCTGGCAAACTTTGAAGGTTCATACTGTGATGCTACAAGAGCCTGATTCGGATGACAGATCATGTAAAGGTATCTGCCGTACATATAATCAACCATAAATTAAATTACCCCCAGAACGATTTTAACATAGGTGCGATAACAAGCGATACCATAGACATCAATTTAATAAGAATATTTATTGACGGGCCGGCTGTATCCTTGAACGGATCACCGACAGTATCACCTACAACGGCAGCTTTGTGAGCATCAGAGCCCTTTCCGCCGCTTCCGCCGGCTTCTACCATCTTTTTAGCATTGTCCCAGGCACCGCCTGCATTTGACATAAAGATAGCAAGAACAACGCCTGAGGCTGTTACACCGGTAAGAAGACCGATGAGCATATCAGGTCCGCCTGTAAAGCCTACAATAATCGGTGTTATAATAGAGACAACTCCGGGAAGAATCATTTCCTTAAGAGCCGCCTGAGTACTGATATCAACACATCGTTTGTAGTCAGGTTCTTCTTCATCATTAAGAATACCGGGTTTCTCTCTGAACTGTCTTCTAACCTCTTCAATCATCTTATATGCGGCTTTACCTACAGCATTCATTGCCATTGATGAGAAAAGATAGGGAATAACCGCACCAAGCAGAATACCTACAAGAACAGGGATATTTGTAAGGTCTACACTTGATATTCCGGACTGTTCTTTAAACGAAGTAAAAAGAATGATTGCAGTAAGAGCTGCTGAGCCGATTGCAAAACCCTTTCCAATGGCGGCAGTAGTATTTCCAACCGCATCAAGATTATCGGTGATATCTCTTACCTCAGGCGGAAACTCCGACATTTCTGCAAGTCCTCCGGCATTATCAGCAATCGGACCGTAAGCATCTACTGCAAGCTGAATACCGAGTGTGATAAGCATACCGACAGCGGCAATACCAACACCGTAAAGCCCGGCAAGAGCAAAACTCGTCCATATAGCTGCTCCGATAATGATGATTGCAGGGAAGGCGCTTACCATTCCGACACCAAGCCCTGTGATAAGTGTTGTAGCAGGACCGGTTTCACATGATTTCATAATGGAAGTTACAGGTCTTGTATCTGTACCCGTAAAATACTCAGTCATAAGACCGATGATAACACCGGCAGCAAGTCCAATTACACATGAACCGAAGATATGGTAGATACCGGCACCGCCGTTAAAAGTAGCATCACCGATAAAAAATTTCAGTACAACAAAAGTCATAGCAGTTGCAAGAAGCCCTGCACCGAAGGTTCCGGCATTTAGCGCTTTCTGCGGATTCTTTCCCGGTTTGGTCCTTACAAACAGAGTACCGATCAGCGATGCAGCAACTCCGACTGTTACAAGAATCAGAGGAAGAAGCATCATTTTAACTTTAAGGGCATCTTCTGCTACAATTGTGAGACCCAGAATCATAGAACCGGCAATTGAGCCGACAAAAGACTCAAAAAGGTCTGCACCCATACCTGCAACATCACCGACATTATCACCTACGTTATCTGCAATAGTAGCCGGGTTACGCGGGTCATCTTCAGGTATACCAGCTTCAACCTTACCGACAAGGTCTGCACCAACATCTGCAGCTTTAGTAAAGATACCTCCGCCTACACGAGAAAAGAGCGCAATTGAAGAAGCTCCAAGCGAAAAGCCTGTAACAATTGGAAGTATTACAGATGAAAGTGTATCAACATCTTCACCAAACAGATTGGTTGTAACAACAAGAACGATAAAAAGTCCCATGAGAGCAAGACCTACAACGCTCATCCCCATGACACTTCCGCCTGAGAAAGCCACTTTTAGAGCACCATTAAGACCCTTATCTTTAGCTGCCTGAGTTGTTCTTGAGTTGGAAGCTGTTGCAACCTTCATTCCGATAAAACCTGCAAGTGCAGAACAAAGCGCACCCAATACAAAAGACAGAGACTGAAGCCTGATAGCACCCTTATTACCGATAGCCAGAAAAGCAGCTACCAGAACAACAAAAGGTACCAGAACTCTGTATTCCCTGCTTAAAAAGGCCATAGCTCCTTCAGATACATATCCGCCGATTCTTTTTAAAGTTTCATTTCCAACTTCCTGCCGGTAAATCCACCTTGATCTTAGAAGAGCGTATGCAAGAGCCAGTAAGCTGCCTATAAGAACAGCATAAAGTACATATTGAATTTCCATTTACAACTCCCGTATTACATTTACGTCGGAATATTATTAGCTAGCGGATATTTGTGCAATAGCTTGAACATATATTCACTAATATTAATGATTTTTTGTTCATTATTGTGAACATATGACCATTCTTGCTTAAAATTGAGTTTCAACATAAAATATTGTCTAATGAAAAACTACATAAAATCAGTCAATTTTTTGACCAGCAAAACAGCATTTTCTGTTTTAATAATTCTTTTTATCGTTATGGAAACTGTATTTGCAGTACTGATGAACAGACTTGAAGCCGAATGCGGAACGTCTCTTATTCCTGATATGAAAATAGGTTTAACTTCGGAACAGCTTTCAAGTTTGTTTGAAGCATATAAAACAGACGGAACTATCGCTTATGGAATTATAAGGTCAGTCGATTTTCTTTTTCCGGCAGTATATGCAATAATGCTTTCTGTAATTCTAAATTTTATATACCGTATAAAATACAGCGAACCGGTAAATTACCGATGGATTCTTCTTACCCCGTTATTCGGTGCAATCTTCGACTATACCGAAAATATTACTCTGATAATTCTAAATTTTTCCCATAATTTAATCAACAATTACAGCGCAATTATTTTAGCTGTGTTTACATCATTAAAATTCATCCTGCTTGGTTTGAGTATTTTTCTTGCCGTCACAGGAGCAATTTCAAACTTTAAGGGAAGTGACAGTGCGTTCCTGACTATGAATCCTTTCAGGAGAAATAAAAAAGATTGAGCACCAGTGTTTTTAATTTTACAGCTGAAGATAGCACTGAAATCTTTTATAACCTTTGTAAACCGTCCTTCCCGATAAAGGCCCGTGGTCTCATAATAATACTCCACGGAATGGGCGAGTATAAGGAAAGATACCGATATACCGCACAATATCTATGTTCAAGAGGATTCATCTGTACAATCCCCGACTTAAGAGGTCATGGAGAGTCTAATGCAGAAAACCCTTCTATTTCAGATATGATAAGTGATATACACAAGCTTCACAATCTGATTGAGAATGAGTATTCCAAACTTCCATTTTATATACTTGGACATAGTTTGGGCTCCTTCATTGCCCTTCAGTATGCCATCAAATATGGTACGTCTTTAAATGGAATAATACTCTCCGGAACCGGCGGGATTTCCCAATTAAAGACTTTCGCCGGCCTTTTCATCACAGGGCTGACAGGTGGCTGGTATAAAAGTAATAAATCCAGTCTGCTTGTAAATATTTTAAGTTTTGCCGATTTTAACCGCAGGATTAAACACCCTAAAACATTTTTTGACTGGATATGCTCCGATGAAAAGGTAGTTAAAGAGTTTATTGAAAATCGTGGACAGGGTCTGTCAATGTACAGTTCTTCATTTTATCTGGATCTTATTGAATTGCTTAAAGAGATTCATTCTTTAAAGAATCTGAAAAAAATACCGGACAAAACATCAATTCTGCTTATATCTGGGACAGAAGACCCTGTAGGAAGATACGGAAGAGAGGTAAAAAAAATATTCAACAGTCTACGTTCATCAGAAAAAAATGATGTAACTTTAAAATTCTATAAAGGCGCCCGGCACGAAATACTAAACGAACCATTAAAAGATGAGGTTTTGGATGATATTCAGAACTGGCTTAATATCCGCCTGTGAAGATTCTACTCTTCCGTAAATCTGACCGTTAGTGGCCATAAGACAGTTCCAGGCAGCTGGTTTACATCAATATCAACGCCTTCATCTGTCCATGCACCAGAGTATAATAACTCTTTTTCAGATCCAATACCCCATAGTTCGACATCATTCAGGGTTAAATCAGATTCTGCAGCTATTTCAGCTGTCACCATATTATCTGCACCATTATCTTTAGAACCGTCACGGTATTCGAAAAATACAGTATATTCAGTTTCATTAATTAAAAGAATTGAATTACCGGACAAATTACATCCAATTAAAATAAATGATATAAAGATAAGAACTAATAAATTTGACTTTTTCATATTTTTTCTCCCGGAATTATTTTAACTTCAATTAATAAATAAGTACAGTTCATTTTAACGGTATTCTAATTTCAAATACTGTGTTTTCCTCTGTAATTTTTTTAAAAATTCCATCAAGCTGCTCAACAAGTGTTTCTACCAAAAAAAGACCTACAGTTTTACTTTTCCCTGATTCATTTTCGATATTCTTAAACCCGCGCCCATTATCGCGGATTATTATATAAAGCTGATTCTCTCTCTTATCTATAATATCAGCTATAACAGTCAATTCCGGAATATCGACTGAATACAGGCCATGCCGTAGAGCATTATCTACAAGCTCATTTATAATCAGACCAATAGGAAATAACATCTCAAGTTTCATTGAAATTTCACTAACATTAAGTTCAATTTTAAGTCCGGGGCCCTTATCCCAATTTTCTGAGATAATTGAATTTACAAGCATATCTACAAAATTCTTAAGATTGACTTCTTCTACCTCATTATCCAGGAATAATAGTTCAAATATCAAAGCAATTGTTCGAACACGCCCCTGAGTTTTTTGTAAAATTTCATTTATTACGGGTTCTTCAAAAGCGGCTTTCTGCAGTTCAATTATTGATAAAATGATGGCCAGATTGTTTTTTACACGGTGATGAACCTCTTTTAAAAGAATTTCTTTTTCGTTTAATATCTTCGTAAGCCTTAGTTCGTTTTCTTTTTCAACCGTGATATTCTGAATAATTCCTGACATTCTTGTCAACCTGCTGTTGATTCTGACAGGGCCTCCTGCAATTCTTAACCAGGAATAATTTTCGGAGTAGGTTTTATATCTAATTACACAATCGATAGAATTATTTTTATTTACGCTATGAACTGCCTGAATAAACTCATGCAGATATGATCTTTCTATATTCTTCAATATTGACTTTATTACTACTGGTTTATCAACTGGTGCCCCTAGAAGATGCCGCGCTTCTTTTGTCAGTATCAATTGTTTAGATATATTATCAATTTCCCATCCCGCCAGCTTGGCTATTTTTTCGGTTCTTTCAAAAAAGCCTTCGTTTTTTCTCAGTTCAATTTCTGCACGCTTTCTTTTAACCAAATTAAATGACAAGGCAACAATAAGACATGTTTCCAGAAAAACAAGAATAACTACAAAAATAATTCGAGATTTATATTCCTGAAAGAAGGTATACTGCTTATAAAGTATTTCACAATCATCTGGCAATTTGGCTTCATCAATACCCCATTTATTCAATTCAAGCCAGTTATATTGATGCACATATGCGGTCTGCTCTTCCGTATTATCAATCTTTCCTTCGCTTAATATTTTTAATGCGACTTCGGCGGAAAAACTACCGTAAGCCTCCGGGCTTGTCATAATACCGCCGACAGCTCCCAAAGGGATTGTATCATTAAAAAATGAGAATACAGGCATATCAGCATTTTCATAAATTATTGGAAATAGATAAGATAATTCATAAACATTATCTTCAGTGTCCATATTGTATGGGAGAAAATACAAGATACCGTTCTTAGAACTTAATTCTTTTATTGAATTAATCAGGTCTTCTTCAGTCTGCCCTACTATATAATCTATTGAATAATATTCATCCATTGACAATTTTTTAACTTTTGCTTTAAACATATCAAGGTATGGGCTGTCGTTCTCACCCGCACCGCTCACAACAATTAAATGCCTTCTTTGTGGAAGCAAATTTTTAAAACTTAATATATTATTTTCTATAGCATAACCGGATGAACTTTGTATGATAAACGAATTTGGTATCTTATTAAGCTCCTCAAACATTTGCGGAACCACTGGGACAAATATCTTGTCAATCTGATTTAAAGAATCATCTTCCAAATCTAAAAACAAATTCTGTACAGATGAAAACATGGCAACTATTAAATCAGGCTGGTATTCTTCTTTAATTAAGTCAATCTGCGGCACAAGGTTAACTCTTCTATTTATATTATCCTCAAGACTGTATTTGATATTCAAAAAAGATATTCTGGTATTGGTTCCTCTTTTTATAATAATCGAATTGTAAAATTTCTGATTAAAAGCCATGTCCCAATCAGTAGCCATATTATATGGATAGACTACTGTAATTTTTCTAAATTGATCTTCAGAAAAAATACTGTTTGGAAAGAAAAGAGTTATGATAAAAACAGATATTATACTTATAAAAATATTTTTGTTTGACGAAAACTTTTTGAATGCGAAGATTACATTCTTACGCATTGCTTTACCTCACAAATAAATTATAAGTGCAGTATGCTGATAACGAAAGTATATTTTAAATGATTAGCAAATTAATAAAAAAAGCCTGGCATAGATGCCTAAGGCTTCTCCAATGACCGGAGAAAGTGGCTTTGCTGCCCTTTATCTCTGGTTATCTTCCAGACTTCTATTGGTTTATATAACCGCTTAATATTCAGAACTTTCTCTGAAGTTTGGTATTACCAAACTTCAAGCTCTTCTTAGGTCTCATATTTTATTAATTTAGACCGTTGGTCTAAATTAATAAAAAAAAGCCTGGCAATGACCTACTATACATCAGGCTAAGCCTGCTGTGCTACTTTCAGGGTGAGCCTATGGGGCCTAACGTAGTCCCGCAAATTATTAGTTTAGATAGATTTTACGTGAAAAAAGTTACATCAGTTCACGCGTTAGCGGGAGTGATTATTTTAAAAGTTAAGAATTGTAATACTGCTTTTTGAAATTAATAAAAAAAAGCCTGGCAATGACCTACTCTCCCGCTAACGCAGTACCATCGGCGAAGAGGGGCTTAACTTCCGTGTTCGGAATGGGAACGGGTGGGTCCCCCTCTCTATTATCACCAGACTAATTATTCAAAATTATTCTTACATTCTGCTATTGCAGAACGAACAGGGATTGAGTTTTGGGCACGATAGGTTGCTATTCACAGGACTTCTTGGTCCATGCAGCCTATTGGCTCAATTCTCTGGGAATTGATTAAGGGGAAATATGGTCAAGCCTCACGGATAATTAGTACCGGTCAGCTGAATGTATTACTACACTTACACTTCCGGCCTATCAACCAGATCTTCTCTCTGGTTCCTTCAGTCACTTCAAGAGTGAAGGGATATCTCATCTTGAGGAGGGCTTCCCACTTAGATGCTTTCAGCGGTTATCCCATCCGAACGTAGCTACCCAGCACTTACCGTTGGCACGATAACTGGTACACTAGAGGTTCGTCCACATCGGTCCTCTCGTACTAAATGCAGCTCCTCTCAAATATCCAACGCCTGTGGCAGATAGGGACCGAACTGTCTCGCGACGTTCTGAACCCAGCTCACGTACCGCTTTAATTGGCGAACAGCCAAACCCTTGGGACCTGCTCCAGCCCCAGGATGCGATGAGCCGACATCGAGGTGCCAAACTTTGCCGTCGATATGAACTCTTGGGCAAAATCAGCCTGTTATCCCCGGAGTACCTTTTGTCCGTTAAGCGACGGCCCTTCCACGCGGGACCGCCGGATCACTAAGACCTACTTTCGTACCTGCTCGACTTGTAAGTCTCGCAGTCAAGCAACCTTATGCCTTTGCACTTACACACTGATTTCCAACCAGCGCAAGGTTACCTTCGCGCGCCTCCGTTACTCTTTAGGAGGCGACCGCCCCAGTCAAACCGCCCACCATACATTGTCCAGATACCCGATTAGGGCACCCGTTAGAAACGTAACCTGATAAGGGTGGTATTTCACCAACGACTCCATACAGTCTAACGACCATACTTCTTAGTCTCCCACCTATCCTACACATAACAGGCCACATTTCAATGTAAAGCTGCAGTAAAGGTTCACGGGGTCTTTCCGTCTAACCACAGGTAATCGGCATCTTCACCGATACTTCAATTTCACCGGATCTCACGTTGAGACAGCGGGCAATTCGTTACACCATTCGTGCGGGTCGGAACTTACCCGACAAGGAATTTCGCTACCTTAGGACCGTTATAGTTACGGCCGCCGTTTACTGGGGCTTCAATTCGAAGCTTCGCGCAAGCGCTAACATCTCCTCTTAACCTTCCAGCACCGGGCAGGTGTCAGTCCGTATACTTCTCTTTACAGATTCGCACAGACCTGTGTTTTTGGTAAACAGTCGATTGCCCCATTTCTCTGCAACCCCCAACAAACTTTCATTGCTGATCATCCATCAGGGGCCATACTTCTCCCTAAGTTACGTATGCATTTTGCCGAGTTCCTTAACGTGAGTTCTTCCGTACGCCTTAGAATACTCATCCCACCTACCTGTGTCGGTTTGCGGTACGGTCCCTCTTAATCTAGAGCTTAGAAACTATTTCTTGGCACCTTGACTCCACACACTTCGCTTTGCCGTAGCTCCACTCGTCTTAACAACTCACATCATGTAGCGGATTTGCCTGCTACCTTCATCTGCTTGTTGCTTAAACCCGGACAACCATCGCCGGGATGTGCTTCACCTCATGCGTCATTCCATCGCAATTAAGAGAGGTACGGGAATATTAACCCGTTTCCCATCGACTACGCTTTTCAGCCTCGCCTTAGGGGCCGACTAACCCTTGGGAAGATTACCTTAACCCTGGAAACCTTAGGTTTTCGGCGGATGGGGATCTCACCCATCTTTTCGTTACTCATACCTGCATTCTCTCTTCTGATACCTCCAGCAGACCTTACAGTCCACCTTCAACGGCCTACAGAATGCTCCCCTACCCACTGATTAAATCAGTGACGTAGCTTCGGTTCCATGCTTAGCCCCGTTACATTATCGGCGCCTATCTACTCGACCAGTGAGCTATTACGCACTCTTTAAAGGGGTGGCTGCTTCTAAGCCAACCTCCTGGCTGTCTCTGCAAATAGACTTCCTTTTCCACTTAGCATGAATTAGAGACCTTAGCTGACGTTCTGGGCTCTTTCCCTCTCGACCACGAATCTTATCACCCGTAGTCTGACTCCCATATATTGATTATTGGCATTCGGAGTTTGATTGAGTTCGGTACCCGGTGAAGGGCCCTAGCCCATTCAGTGCTCTACCTCCAATAATATCCATATGAGGCTAGCCCTAAAGCTATTTCGGGGAGTACCAGCTATCTCCAAGTTTGATTAGCCTTTCACTCCGATCCACAGTTCATCCCTGCCTTTTTTAACAGACTAGGGTTCGGTCCTCCACTTTGTGTTACCAAAGCTTCAACCTGACCATGGATAGATCACTTGGCTTCGGGTCTACCGCATGCAACTAGACGCCCTATTCAGACTCGGTTTCCCTTCGGCTTCGGAACTTCAATTCCTTAACCTTGCTACATACGGTAACTCGCAGGCACATTCTACAAAAGGCACGCCGTCAGGCCTAAGCCCTCCGACCGCTTGTAAGTCTACGGTTTCAGGTTCTATTTCACTCCGCTCCCGCGGTACTTTTCACCTTTCCCTCACGGTACTATGCGCTATCGGTAGCTGTCGTGTATTTAGCCTTGGAAAGTGGTCTTCCCAGATTCAAGCAGGATTTCACGTGTCCCGCCCTACTCAAGGTGCTTACACACGAAGGCATATTTATTTAAAGTACGGGACTTTCACCCACTTTGGTCTCCCTTTCCAGTAGAGTTCCTATATAAATACGCTTTGTAACTTCGCGAGAGCTCTTACAAACTCTCCTGTAAGCCCTTACAACCCCGTCAATGCAACGGTGTAAGCCTATCACACACTAACGGTTTGGGCTCTTCCCATTTCGCTCGCCGCTACTTTGGGAATCTCTTTTGATTTCTTTTCCTTCAGGTACTTAGATGGTTCAGTTCCCTGAGTATTCCTCCATATGGCTATGTATTCACCATACAGTGACAGTTATTCCAAACTGCCGGGTTACCCCATTCGGACATCTGCGGATCATTGGATGTTTGCTCCTTCCCGCAGCTTTTCGCAGCTTACCACGTCCTTCTTCGACAGACAGCTCCAAGGCATCCACCGTAGACCCTTATTCGCTTGACCATATTACCTCTTAACCCTTCCCTATACTTATCCACTCCCTGTTATATGGATAAGTTTTCAAAACTGTAATCTTTCAACAGTCTTTATCTATTTTAAAGAACAATAAAAACACATAGTTTTCAGTATCTTGCCTACTTAAAGGCCCGAAAAAATCAGCTATTACTTATAGAAGCAATAGCCTACTTAAATTGGGCCTGACAAGAGTTGAACTTGTGACCTCACGCTTATCAGGCGTGCGCTCTAACCAACTGAGCTACAGGCCCATTAAAGTACAAAGTACTTTAAAGTATAAAAAAGGAAGAAAGAGAGCGGAGATGCAGCAAGCTGCATCTCGGAAGTTCAGTAAACTGAACTTCACTGCGTTGTTTTTTGCCTAACAGGCTGTTTTTCCATGACTATTAAAGCGTTAAAGTTTGTAAACAAACTCTAAGCTAAGTTTTAAACCGAAGTTTTCAGACTTAGTCACGTTCCTTTCACATTGAAAGGAGGTGATCCAGCCGCACTTTCCAGTACGGCTACCTTGTTACGACTTCACCCCCCTTACCAGGCATACCTTCGGCAGCGTCCTCCTTACGGTTAGACTACCGACTTCGGGTACCCCCAACTCGGGTGGTGTGACGGGCGGTGTGTACAAGGCCCGGGAACGTATTCACCGCATCATGCTGATATGCGATTACTAGCGATTCCAACTTCATGGAGTCGAGTTTCAGACTCCAATCCGTACTGAGACAGGCTTTCTGCGATTTGCTCCACCTCGCGGCTTCGCGGCGCTCTGTACCTGCCATTGTAGCACGTGTGTAGCCCAGGATATAAGGGCCATGATGACTTGACGTCGTCCCCACCTTCCTCCGGTTTGTCACCGGCAGTATCATCTGAGTCCCCAACTTAATGCTGGCAACAGATGACAGGGGTTGCGCTCGTTGCGGGACTTAACCCAACACTTCACAGCACGAGCTGACGACAGCCATGCAGCACCTGTATACAGGCCCCGAAGGGCTAATATATCTCTATATTATTCCTGTATATGTCAAACCCTGGTAAGGTTCCTCGCGTATCATCGAATTAAACCACATGCTCCACCGCTTGTGCGGGCCCCCGTCAATTCCTTTGAGTTTCACCCTTGCGAGCATACTCCCCAGGCGGTGCACTTAACGCGTTAGCTACGGCACTGAGGATATCTCCCCAACACCTAGTGCACATCGTTTACAGTGTGGACTACCAGGGTATCTAATCCTGTTCGCTCCCCACACTTTCGCGTATCAGCGTCAGTATATGGCCAGAAGCTCGCCTTCGCCACCGGTATTCTTCCAGATATCTACAGATTTCACCCCTACACCTGGAATTCTAGCTTCCCTTCCTATACTCTAGATTGGCAGTTTCCAATGCGTTTTCCCAGTTGAGCCGGGATATTTCACACCAGACTTGCCATTCCGCCTACACGCCCTTTACGCCCAATGAATCCGAACAACGCTTGCCCCTTACGTGTTACCGCGGCTGCTGGCACGTAATTAGCCGGGGCTTATTCCTTGCTTAACGTCATCTAAGAGTCATTCCCTACTCTTATTATTCCTCCACAAGAAAAGAACTTTACAACCTTTCGGCCTTCATCGTTCACGCGGCGTCGCTCCGTCAGACTTTCGTCCATTGCGGAAGATTCTTAGCTGCTGCCTCCCGTAGGAGTCTGGGCCGTATCTCAGTCCCAGTGTGGCCGGTCACCCTCTCAGGCCGGCTATTCATCGTCGCCTTGGTAGGCCTTTACCCCACCAACTAGCTAATGAACCGCAAGCTCATCTGTAAACGAGGCCTTAGCCCCTTTCCTTAATAAGTTCCCACTTACCAAGCGTATTCGGTATTACCCTGTGTTTCCACAGGCTATCCCCAATTTACAGGCAGATTACTTACGTGTTACTCACCCGTTCGCCACTCTCATTCAGTGCAAGCACTGAAATCCCGTTCGACTTGCATGCTTAAAACGCGCCGCCAGCGTTCGTTCTGAGCCAGGATCAAACTCTCCATGATATAATTTGCTAAACATAAAGCTTAGCAATTTTAATCCTAACAATTGACGGTTCGCACTATCTACTATCTTTCAAGTAGCTCAGTATCAAACCTATTAACACAGGCTCTCTTTCCTTCCCTAATATCTGTTTTAGAACAATGAACGCGACAACAACTCATCATTATCAGCGCGGAGGTACATACTACCAATTACCGTTATTTGTGTCAAGAAACGAAACCGTTATTCTCTGACTTTTCTCAGTCAGTTTCAAACAATCTGTTGTTCTGACGTGTGATGATGAATATATAGAAAAGGCCTTTTTATGTCAACAGAATCATAAAAATTCTTTGATAAAATTCACGAATTTATCAGTTTTTCTATTAAATTAAATTCTTTCAAAATAACCAGTTAGCTAAACACGAAAAAGCTAAAGTATGGTTAAAACTATGCCGAAATACAAGAATTTATGACCTTTTCACTTTGATAAAAATACCGGTCAAATTTCAGTATAAAGCGGGAGCTGCCAGTACCCTACATCTATCCATTTACCAAACTTATAGCCGACTTCATAAATATGGCCGACTTTTTTAAAGCCGTAACGTTCATGAAGTTTGACACTCTTTTCATTCGGTAAAGCAATAATTCCGGTAGCCGAATGAAAGTCCCGATGCTTCAGTTCTTCAAGCAGGGACTGCATAAGAGCAGAACCTGCACCCAGCCGCTGACAATCCTTATCAACATAAATGGACAGTTCGACGGTATAGCGGTAGGCCTCACGGGGACGGAACCGCGCAGCATAAGCATAGCCGATAACCTCGCCCTCATGTTCATACACAAAATAGGGAAAGGATTCAGAGATACCCGCTATTCTCATCTGCATCTCATCAGCAGTCAAAGCAAGTTCTTCAAAGGTAATTACAGTGTTTTCAACATAGTAATTATAAATACTGCAGATTCGCTCGGAATCCGCAGCAGCAACAGGTCTTATCATTTACTTTTTTTGTCCGTAATATGCACCGGGACCATGCTTCCTGAGGTAATGCTTATCTAGCAGCACCTGCTGCATCGGCTCAATACTGCCTTCGGTAAACAAAGTACAATGCCAGGCCATCATAGCCACTTCCTCAAGGACAACAGCATTTTCAACTGCATTCTTTGGAGATTTCCCCCATGTAAAAGGGCCGTGACTGTTCACAAGAACTGCCGGAACCTGATTAGGGTCAAGATCTTTGAATCTTTCTATAATTACAGCACCTGTATTCTTTTCATACTCAGTTTTAATTTCTTCCGAAGTCATTTTACGTGTACAGGGTATCTCACCGTAATAATAATCAGCATGAGTTGTACCCAGTGCGGGAACACCTGCACCGCACTGGGAAAAAATAGTCGCCCACCGGCTGTGTGTATGCACTATACCGCTGATATCACTGAATGCCTTGTACAGCTCAACGTGAGTGGGGGTGTCGGATGATGGATTAAGATCTCCTTCAACCTTTTTTCCGTCAAGATCCACAACAACCATGTCTGAAGCTTTCATATCAGAATAACTGACACCTGACGGTTTTATAACAACCAGGCCTTTTTCCCTATCTATTCCGGAAACGTTTCCCCATGTAAAGGTGATTAATTTATATTCAGGAAGTTCAAGGTTTGCCCTGAACACTTCTTCTTTAAGTTCTTCTAACATAAGCACTACTCCTGTATTTTTTTCGAGTATAACATATTTTCTTGCCTTATAGATACTATCAGGGTTAGAATATGTTAACGTACACGCAAGGAACAGCTTCTCAATGCCGAAAAAATTTGCATATATCGCATCAGCAATAATCGCCGCTTTTATTATTATCAGTATTATACAATGCAGAACCCTGACCGGGGTTCCCGAAACCGTTGATAACAGCGACGGCATCATTCTGGGCTTTTCACAGATAGGAGCCGAAAGCGCCTGGCGGAAATGCAACACGGAATCAATCAAAAATGCAGCCGGAGAAAGCGGCGTACAGCTGCTTTTTGAAAACGCAGAACAGAAGCAGGAGAATCAGATAAAGGCACTGCGCTCATTTATTGCCTACCAGGTTGATGTGATAGCCTTCGTCCCGATAGTGGCGACCGGCTGGGATAATATTCTGATTGAAGCGAGAGATGCAGGCATTCCTGTTCTGATTACGGACAGAAAGATCAAAACCGAAGACGAAAATCTTTATGCAGGGTTTATCGGCACAGACAGTGAACAGGAAGGCTGGAATGCCGCAGATTTTCTAATTAAAAAATTCGGCCTGTATATAGAAGAAAACCGCACATCCGGAAAAAAGATCCGGGTTATTGAAATAACAGGAACCGAAGGTTCATCAGTAGCTACCGGAAGAGCGGCAGGATTCCGGGACTGTATTTCAGAGTATCCTGAAATTGAGATTGTGCACAGCATATCAGGCGACTTCCTAAGATCCAAGGGTTATGAATTAATGGTTCAAATTCTTGACACCATCAACAACATCGACGTCCTGTACTCCCACAACGACGGTATGGCTCTGGGGGCCATCGACGCCATGCATGAGCGTGGAATAAAACCCGGAACGGATATAGTAATTATCAGTATAGACGCGGAACAGGCCGCTATAGATGCTCTGGAACGCGGTGAAATCAACTGTGTTATTGAATGCAATCCTAAAACAGGCCCCGAAATTATATCACTGAGCCGGCAGCTTGCAAGGGGAGAAACAATCCCGAGGCTGATACATGTAAAGGAAGAGGTTTTTACTGAATGGGATGATTTATCCGCACTTGCCCCGAGGGGTTACTGAGATGAAAACCGAATCCGGAACAGAAATATCAGCCGGTAAAAGAAAAACAGCCAGCATCAGACAGATACTGCAGAGCTCATACATCGTAATTATCTGCCTTATGCTCATAGCACCGGTAATAAGCATTGCTTCAAGCTGGCTTCAGATTGCACGATATGACAGAACAATAACAAACGTAAGCCAGACAAACAGACTGAACCAGATTGTAAAAACTGAGATTTCCAATGAAATCTGGGATATCGTTGCAGGCAGCCGTGGATTCGACGAAGGCAGGCAGTATGAAATACTCTACGATATAGGCCGCCGGCTTGATTTGATATTTAAAAATACAGAAATTACCGAAAACAGAAGAATGCTTGAAGTCGCAGGCCGTGCGCTGGATACGCTCTCCAGATACGTTGACCGGCTGGGTTACCAGATACAGGAGCAGTATCCCGTAACCGAAAACGAAGATATTCTGGATGAAATCCGGGGCGTATCAGAGCTTATATCCGACATTCTGCAGGAGTTCATAGTTCTGGAAATTGAAGCTGCTTCGATTACTAATGAGAACATAAAGCAGATATCGGTTATGCTTTCTATCCTGCAGATTATGATAGTAATTTTTGTAATGCTTTTTTCCATTTTTACCCAGCGGTATGTATCAACAACCATAAACCTTCCGATCAGAGAGCTCGAAAATTTATCCAGTGAGATTGCATCGGGAAACCTTGCCGCAAGAGCTGATCAGCCTCACGTAGAAGAGCTGGATAATCTGACCGAAAACCTGAATATCATGGCAGAGAAAATCAAGAAACTTATTGAAGCCAATATTGAGGAACAGAAAAACTTTCAGAAATCTGAGATGAAGGCGCTTCAGGCTCAGATTACTCCTCATTTCCTCTATAATACACTTGACACCATAGTCTGGCTGGCTGAAGGCCGCAGACATGATGAGGTTATCGATGTTGCCAGGAATTTTTCAAGCTTCTTCCGGACAACACTTAACAAAGGCCGCGACTGGACCTCGGTTCAGAATGAGTATGAACATGCCTGTAATTATCTGAGCATCCAGAAAGTCCGTTACCGGGATATTCTAAACTATGAAATAGAATTCGATGAATCCATGATGCAGGAATCTATGCTCAAACTGCTTCTTCAGCCTATTGTTGAGAACGCCCTGTACCACGGAATAAAAAACAAAAGAGGCCGCGGAAACCTTCTGGTTAAAGGCTGGCGCGATAATGCATTTCTATACTTCAGGGTTGATGATGACGGTATTGGAATACAGCCCGAGCGGCTTGAGGATATCAAGCATCAGATGAACAGCGAGGCGGATCATTCGGCTGTAGGCGATGTTTACGGGCTTTATAATGTAAACAAGCGGCTTGAGCTCTACTACAATGGACGGGCATCTCTCGAAATTCAAAGTGAATATTTAAAAGGGACTTCAGTTACGTTCAGGGTTCCGGAGGTTGAGAATGTATAGTGTATTTCTTGTTGAGGATGAGATAGTCACAAGGGAAGGAATAAGAAACAGCATCCCGTGGGAGAGTACCCGCTACACTCTCGCAGGAGAGGCGCCGGACGGCGAGATGGCCCTGCATGCGCTCAGGGAGATCAAGCCTGACATTCTGATTACCGACATTAAAATGCCTTTTATGGACGGACTGACTCTTGCCAGAATAATCAAAAAAGATCAGCCCTGGCTTAAAATAATCATACTTTCCGGACATGACGAGTTTCAGTATGCAAAGGAGGCTATCTCAATAGGGATTGAAGAATATCTCTTAAAACCCATATCTGCAGCGGAAATGATATCTACACTGGACAGAGTAGCAGACAGACTTACCGGGGAAAGACGCAGACTTAATGATCTGGAAAATCTGAAAAAGAAAGTCAGCACAAATGAAGAGCTGATGAAGGAAAAGTGGCTGAGCCGGCTGGTAACCGGCCAGACTGATTCAGTCAATGCTATGGAAACTGCAATGGAATTCGGAATAGACCTTATAAGCAGAGGATATGTATGCATGATAACCGAGTTTTATCCGGCCGGTGATGATTATTCTAAATACAGCCTTGCCCGCGAGGTAATAAATGCTACGCTCGATGGAAGATCCGATGTAATTTCATTCCCCCTGAGCCAGGCAAAGCAGATACTCCTGGTGAAAACAGCGGCTGAAAACACGGATGACAGCCTCTATACACTGGCGCAGGCGGTTAAATTTGAAACCGAAAGAAAGACCGGATGCCCGGTTTCTATCGGAATAGGAACCAGAGCAGAACACATCAGTGAAATAGTTTATTCCTACACTTCTGCAGACAGGTTGATCCGGTATATGAATATTTCAGGAAAAAAGAACATACTCGGAACAGATGATTTAAACTGGGCAATGACTGTAAAACAGCTCCAGGCGGAGAACGGGCATCTCACCGGACAGCTTAAAAGCATCGATTTCGGGAATATTGAAGAATTCACGCAATCGTACCTGAAGCTGACGGGAAACAGTGATGGCCCCGATACTAACCGGAATCTGCTTTTCCTGCTGCTTAAGGATCTCATCGATTCGGTCAGCGAACTCATAAAGGAAGCAGGCGGCGGCCCGGCCGGGATAATCAAGCAGCTTGATACACACGAAAAACTGCTTGAAGCTTCAGCTTCCGAATCAATTTTCAGGGAACAGATAAAATCGATTCTTGAAGAATGGATCAATTTCCGGGATTCGACTATGGGAAAAAAGCATAACATCCGGATTCAGGAAGCAAAGCAGTACATCAGAAAGAATTTCATGAGTCAGGATATTTCCCTTAACTCAGTCGCATCTTACGTAAACGTCAGCCCCAACCACTTCAGCACCATATTCTCACAGGATGTCGGCAAAACCTTCATTGAGTATCTTACCGCTGTTCGGATGGAGCACGCCGGCAGGCTTCTTCTTGAAAGCGAAATGAAATGCTCCGACATCGCCTTTGAGGCAGGATACAGCGATCCGCACTACTTCAGCTTTATATTCAAGAAGAATATGGGAGTCTCACCGAAGGAATACCGGTCATCAGCAGCGGTAAGAACCTGAACCTGGACGCGTTATAACATTAAAGCTTATTACTTAACCGGCGCCGCCCTTCTTACGGACAGCAAGAATCACGCTCTGAAGCAGGATAAAAAAGCACAGCATAAGCCCTATTGTAATACTCTGCCAGTAGGGCTCTCTTAAACCCGAGGCAATAACTATATTGCTTATAGTCTTCAGCGAAAGCACCCCGAACAGTGTACCGACAACACTCCCCACTCCGCCGGTAAGCAGAGTCCCGCCGATAATTGATGAGGCTATCGCCTGAATTTCAGCCTGAGTGGCATTTGCGGCATTACCGGCACCAGTGTGCAGCAGATAAATATAGCCGCCTATACCGGCAAGCAGACCGCTGAGCAGGTATGAGAAAAATCTTGTGCGCTTCACATTGATACCCAGCATAAGGGCACTCTGGCTGTTTCCGCCTACAGCGTATAGATTGCGTCCGAATCTGGTCCACCTCAGAGCGGCCCATATCAGCACAACTATCAAAACGGCCACAATTACTCCGGGCTCCACCCTTACAGGTATAAAGTTACCCGTTTTTCCATAGGAGCCGATCCCCGGAACTATCAGCCTGAAATTCTTGAGGGCAAGAAACGATTCATTTGTTACGGTTCTCGGCACCTTGCTTACTATGGTGGTAAGGCCCTTGGTAAAAAACATCCCCCCGAGAGTAACAATAAACGGCTGAATTTCCAGATAGGAGATCAGAAACCCCTGAATTCCTCCGATTGCAAGCCCCATTCCGAGTGCAAGGATAATTGACCCTGCAATGCCGAAACCGAAATCTTCTATACAGACAACGCTGGTCATGGTAACCAGGGCAATCATTCCTCCTACCGAAATATCTATCCCCGCAGCTATCATCACGACGGTAAGCCCGCAGGATACAATTATCAGATAGGCGTTATTGTTGAACATATCAAAAAACTGCTGCGGATTAAGAAATCCGCCGCCCCAGATTATCATTGCAAGGACATACATTGCGACAAAAGCGCTTACTGTAATGGTCAGCAGTAATGCGGTGTTTGAGACAGGTTCTTTAAGTTTTTTGCCGGATTTTTTATTCAGCATATCAGTTACCCTCCGTCAGCTTCATTGATTTTGAGAACAGTCTTTCCCGCAGCTGCTTTGCATGTTTCTGAACTACCGGTGAACCGATGATGACTATAGCGATAATAACAACAGCCTTGTAGGCTTTTACGGCAGTGGAGGAAACCTTCATGGCATACAGGGTGATAGTGAGTGCCTGAATGATATAGGCTCCGATTACCGAACCTGCCAGCCTGAATTTACCGCCGCTTAAGGCATTACCGCCTATCGCAACAGCAAGGATGGCATCCATTTCAATATCCAGAAGGATGGTTTCATGATTAATCAATCCTATCCTGCTCACATTAATTGCCCCGGCGAAGGCAACACAGACTCCGAGAATCATGAAGGACAGGAGTTTAATCATTACAGGATTAATCCCGTTCAGGCGGGCTGCCTTTTCGTTTATACCGACAGACTGAGTATACAAACCAAGATTTGTAAATTTAAGAGCCAGAGTCACAAGAATTCCGAATACCGCGACAATCAGGATTGGACTGGGGATAGGAATTCCCGGAATAAAACTGCCTATGTAACCGAGCAGCGGGCTCTCAACGTTCGGGGTAGCCCCTCCGTTTATCCAGTAGGCAATGGGCCGGCCAGCAGTAAACAGTATCAGGGATGCAATCATAGGCTGGATATTGAAAAAGGATACAAGCGACCCTGTAAAAAGGGCAAAAAGAATAGCAACAATGCAGGCCGCAAGAAGGGCCACAAGGATAACCGGCATTGTAATTTCATTTGCGCGCAGGACCTTCACAAAGACACTGCCTGCAATTGCCGCTGCGGCTCCGACGCTTATATCCTGCCCCTTTGTAGCCGAAGTAACCATAGTCATTGCAATTGCCAGAATAGCCAGTTCGGAAGCACCGTTGAGGATACTGATAAGGTTTCCGGAAAGCACGGTATTCCCATAGTTATTTGTGATTACTCTTATCGAAAAGAAACTGATATCCCTGAATAAATTAAAAATGACAATCAGAAAGAGGGCAAACAGCGGAATAGCCAGCTGCGACCGGGTAAGTTTTCTAAATAGGCTCTTAATCATTCCGATCAGCCTCCCCCGCAATAGTATGCATAATACTGGTCTGGGTCATATCCTCTCCCTTTAGTTCACCTACAATATTTCTGTCTCTCATTACAATCAGTCTGGAGCAGGTAGCGAGCATTTCCTCAATTTCAGATGAAATAAAAGAGACGCTTACCCCCTCTTCTGCCAGCTGAAGAACGAGTTTCTGAATCTCAATCTTGGTTCCTACATCAATTCCACGGGTTGGTTCATCAAGGATGAGATACTGCGGATTCGTCAGAAGCCAGCGTGCAAGAATAGCCTTCTGCTGATTCCCCCCTGACAGAGATTTAATGGGAGTATCTGTTGAAGCGGTTTTGATTCCCAGCATTTTGATATATTTATCCGCGAAGTTTTCGGCCTCGGCTCTTGAAAAGGGCCGGAAAAAACCTTTTAAAACCTGCAGGGCAAGGATGATATTCTCACGGACTGACAGGTCTTCAATGATACCGTCAAGCTTACGGTCCTCCGGCAGATAACCGATTCCGTGTTTCATTGAATCCTTCGGTTTGGAGATCCTTGCATCCTTCCCGTTGATTTTAATCCTGCCGCCGGTAATACGATCTGCGCCGAATATAGCCCTTACGCTTTCGCTTCGGCCGGATCCAAGCAGTCCGGTAAAGCCGTTCACCTCACCCTTGCGGATCTTAAAATCAAAGGGCTTTGTACCCTCTGCACTGGACAGCCCTTCAGCTTCGTACACGACCGGTATATCTTCTGAAGCGACCGCTTTCCGGCGTTCCTGCAGTTCTGATATATCATCAAGGTCCTTACCCATCATCGCAGATATAAGTTCAATACGCGGCAAATCCTTTATATTGTAGGCGCCGACCAGCTCGCCGTTTCGAAGTACGGTTATTCTGTCACAGACTTCATACACCTGCTCAAGAAAATGCGTAATAAAAATTATTCCGACTCCACGCTTCTTAAGATCCCGCATCAGTGAAAACAAAAGTTCTACTTCCTGCTCATCAAGCGAGGATGTCGGTTCATCAAGGATGAGGATCTTACAGTCCATGTCAACAGCACGGGCAACCGCAACCATCTGCTGCACAGCAAGGGAACAGGATCCGAGCTGCCTGGATGCACTGGCAGGAATATTTAGCCGCTTAAGAATTTCATCGGCCTTTTTTTCAATTGAACGCCAGTTTACAAACCGGTAATTACCACGCCCGATAAACATGTTTTCGGCTACAGTAAGATTCGGACACAGGGTTATCTCCTGATAAACCGTACTGATGCCCAGATTCTGGGCATCCTGTGGAGATTTAATCGTCAGATCCCTCTCAATTCCGGATAGTCTTATCTGCCCGGAATCTTTCTGGTAAACACCGGTAAGAACCTTTACCAGCGTTGATTTACCGGCACCGTTCTCTCCCATTAAAGCATGGATTTCTCCCCGGCACAGGGTAAAATCCACATTATGCAAAGCCCTTACACCCGGAAATCGCTTTCCGATTCCGTGCATGGACAATACGATGTCATTATTCATTAGTATCAACCCGCCTTTAAAAATAACGGCGCGGAGCATGCCTGAAATTCATGCATACTTCGCGCCCCAATCAGCATCCGTCCTTAGAATGCCTTCAGCAATCAGTCACCCAGACCGTATGTATCTATATCTTTCTGAGTAATTGTCCTTGCATCAAATCCCTTTTCTTCTGATATAACCTTCTTTGAAGGAAGTGTTCCGCCGCCTTCAATTTTCTTAATCATTCCGTCAATTACAGAAGCCTGAAACGGGCTGCACTGTCCGTCATAATTCCAGTTGCCGGCAAGCAGCTCTCTAAGAGCCCACTTGTTGCAGTCAAAACCCATTACAACAACATCCTTGTCAACACCGTGAGTAATACCGGCATCATCAAGAGCAGCTACTGCACCTTTTGCCATTCCGTCATTTTCGGCATAGATAACATTGAAGGGCTCGCCTGAGTTAATTACTGATTCAACTATCTTCTTTGCCTCGGCTTCATCCCAGGTTGCAGTCTGCTGGGCAACCTTATTCATCTTTCCGGCCTTGAATTCTGCTTCAAGTGCATTTGTACGACCAATCTGGGCATCACTTCCCATTGCGCCCTGAATGTGAATAACGTTGTATTCCGACAGCTTCTGAGTCTTAAGCCACTTAACAGCAGTATCACCCTGGTTTGCCATATCTGAAACTACAGCAGCTTCATAAAGGTCGGAACTGGCATTGAGCATCCGGTCAAACAGAAATACTCTGATACCTGCTTCCTTTGCATTTGCAAGGACTGAATCCCAGCCGTCAGTTGCAGCTGCGGAAAGAAGAATGTAGTCAACCTTATCGTTTATAAACTGACTTGCTGCATTCAGCTGCTCATCATTTTTAAGACTGTAAAAGCTTGAAACTTCGTATCCGTTTGCTTCGGTAAATACTTTTTCAAAATCTGCCACATTTGCAGCACGGTATCCTGATTCGGATGGTGGGTTATTTATGATTCCGACTTTAATAAGACCTGAATCCTGCTGGCCTCCTGCAAAAAGCGCAAACGGGCTTAATACAAGCAGTATGCCCAAAACACATAAAATTTTTCTGTTCATAGAACCTCCTGAGTTTTTTATGATTGTAGGGCCGGAAATTTCAGAAGTACATGAACTATCTTATCGACTTTGGTTGGACATTTTACGGCGGTCCGCCGTATTCAGGATATTCCAGTGAAAAAGTTGATTTTTTTATGCTGAATTTAGGATTTTTTACGTTTTTTTGTCTGCACAAAAGATTCTGAAGAACCCGGCCGAGTAAGCGTAAAAAAAAGCCCCGGACCTATAAGCCCGGGGCTAAGATTACTCTATGTTGGTTAGACTCCGCCTGAAAAAGCTCTCATTGTATAATACAGGTCATTCCATTTAAGCTCATTCTTGAAGCTTCCTATTTCGGTTCCGTTCTTTATTACGGCTATTTCTATTCCAAGCATTTCAGCATAATCGGTCAGCATTTCAGATGTAACATCCTTGCTGAAGGCGGTATGGTGTGCACCTCCGCCGAGAATCCAGGCTTCGGCTGCTGTTGAAAGATCGGGCAGCGGTTTCCACATAGCTCTTGCAACCGGCAGTTTCGGGAAGCTGCTCTCCGGTTTAACAGCTTCAACCTCGTTGACCAGAAGCCTGAAACGGTTGCCCATATCCATAAGCGATGCATTCAGAGCGGCGCCCGGCGGAACATCAAAAACCATTCTGACTGGGTCATCCTTTCCTCCGATATCAAGCGGATGACATTCAATTCTAACATCAGTATCGCCGGCAATTGAGGGGCAGACTTCCAGCATATGAGCGCCGAGCACCATCGGATTTGAGGGGTCCATATGGTAGGTATAATCTTCCATAAAGGAAGTACCGCCGGTAAGCCCCTTAGCCATAACCTTCATGCTGTGAACCAGGGCTGCGGTTTTCCAGTCACCCTCGGCTCCGAATCCGTATCCTTTTTCCATTGCCCGCTGGCATGCAAGGCCCGGAAGCTGGCTTACTCCGGTAAGGTCCTCGAAGGTTGTTGTAAATGCCGAAAAACCGCCCTTCACAAGAAAGCTATCAAGACCAGCATCCAGCTTTGCGGCATCACGGAGCATACCTGCCTGAGTTCCGCCGGGGAGAAGTTCCTTTGCAATTTTATAGCTTCCGCTGTATTCGGAAACAAGTTCATCAATCATGCTTTCAGAAACGGCATCAACCTCTGCAGCAAGATCGGCTATTCCGTATCCGTAGACGTCGTATCCAAGCGATATCTGAGCTGCAACCTTATCGCCCTCGGTAACCGCGACATCGCGCATATTGTCCCCGAACCGGGCTACCTTCATGCTCTTCTGATCGCTTACCGCGGCAGCGGCTCTAATCCAGGCATCAACACGCTTTAATACTTTTTCATCCTTCCAGTATCCGGCGACAACCTTTCTTGCTATTTTCATTCTGGTATTGATGAAACCGTGCTCCCTTCCGCCGTGAGCAGACTGGTTTAGATTCATAAAATCCATATCGATCTCATTCCAGGGGATGTCCCGGTTGTACTGGGTATGCAGATGCAGCATGGGCTTTGTCATTACATTCAGACCGTTGATCCACATCTTTGAAGGCGAGAATGTGTGCATCCACAGAATGACACCCGCACACTGCGCATCTGCACTGGCCTCAACACAGAACTTTGTAATCTCTGCCGGTGTGGTCAGTATCCCACGGTATTCCACAGGCGCGGAAAGAAGCGGACTGTCATTCAGGCTGCCTGCAATCTCCCTTGTATGCCTCTCAACTTCCCGGAGAGTCTCTTCTCCGTAGAGGTGCTGACTTCCGGATACCATCCATATTTTGATATTTTCATACGCTTTCATATAATCCCTCCATATTCCATATGAAACCTTAAAAGGTATTAAGATTCTCTTTTGTGATTATATTCATTGGAAGATAAACCTCTCCCGGAGCAGAACCGCCCAGAACCACTGCGTCATAAAGGAGCTTCATGCCCCTGTAGGCCTGCTCTTCCGGCTGCTGGGTTATGATGAAATTGATAACTTCCTCGTCAATCAGATTCCGCCTTTCAGAGATTAGATCATACCCGATAAGCGGAATTGAGCTGTATTGTTCACCGCGGGATTTGAGCCAGGATCCGAAATAGTATACCGATGAATCAGGAACAAAAATTCCAGCCGGAATATTTTTCTCTGCTTCAAAAAAACTATCCAGATGCCGGTGGTAATCTGATTCATCATCGGAGCCGGTATTGATGGTTTTTAGCCCGTACAACAAGCCCTTCGCTTCAAGGTATTCCCTGAAGCCATCAACCCTTCCCCGGATATGCTCGTTGTGTCCTGGAGGTTCCGCGATCAGCAGATAACCCTCCGGATCACGTGCAATCATATGCATGAGTTTTGCCGATAAAGCCCCGCTGCTTCTGGAATCCTGGCCTATGTAGGTAAGCCGACTGCCGAAATCCTGGTTATCGGTATCTATCAGAACACAGGCGGGTTTAATATCCTCAGCTGAAATGCTGCAGTTATCGTGGAATACCGGTGCAATAAGAAATCCGTTTGTCTGCAGGTGTTTAATCCGTTCAATAACCTCATTGCAGGACGTTTCGGAATACCTGTCAAACCTGATTATATCGATTTCACGGCAGATAGAGCCCAGCTCCTGTACAGCTTTTACAATTCCGCTGTAAACGGTTTTCCAGTACCCGGCATCCTGATGGTCCTGAGGCAATATTACCGTCAGTGAAATATTCCCTGCTTTTTTCAGACCCCTTGCATGCATATTCGGAGAGTAATCGAGGTCCTGCATCACAAGCCGGACCTTCTCTGCAGTGGAGTCTGAAAATCGCCCCCTGTTGTGAATAATCCGGTCAACTGTGCCTATAGAGACTCCTGCAGCATCTGCAACATCTTTTATCGTAGCCATGAAAACATCCCGCGTTATCGTTAACGCAATTTTAAGACATAAAAACATGGATGTCAAATTAAATTTGACTTATGATTAAGAAGATATTAAAATGCGTTTTCGTTAACGCTATTAGGGAGGAAATAATGAATAATTCCGAAATTACAAAGCTGATCAGTGAAGGCAGAGCCTTCCTTGGTATAGAACTCGGCTCTACCCGAATCAAGGCCGTACTCATTTCAGAAGACGGGACTCCTCTTGCAGCCGGAGCTCACGGCTGGGAAAACTCACTTACAGACGGAATATGGTCCTACCCTCTGGAGGAGGTAATCAGCGGCCTTCAGTCATGTTACGCAGACTTAAAACGGGATGTAAAAGAACAATACGGAACCGTACTTAAATCTGCAGCGGCAATGGGCATTAGCGCCATGATGCACGGCTACATTGCACTTGATAAAAACAATAAACTCCTGGTTCCTTTCAGAACATGGAGAAATAATATCACACAGCAGGCCTCAGAAGAACTGACCGAACTTTTTCAGTACCCGATTCCCCAGAGATGGAGTATTGCCCACCTTTACCAGGCCGTATTGAACGGAGAGGCGCATCTTCCGGAAATTAACTCCTTAAACACTCTTGCCGGCTGGGTGCATGAACAGCTGACAGGAAAAAGAGTTCTCGGCGTAGGCGACGCTTCAGGAATGTTTCCGATTGATACTGCAGAATGCAATTTCAACGCTTCAATGATTGCAGCTTTCGACTCTAAGCTTTCAGACAGGGGGTTCGGCTGGATGCTCGGCGGAATTCTTCCCGAGGTTCTTCCCGCAGGAGCCGACGCGGGAATGCTGACCGGCGAAGGGGCTGCAATACTTGATCCTTCGGGAGATCTTCAGGCAGGAATCCCCCTCTGCCCGCCTGAGGGGGACGCAGGAACCGGAATGGTTGCAACAAACAGCGTTAAAGCCAGAACCGGAAACGTATCGGCAGGAACCTCTGTATTTGCAATGATTGTTCTTGAGAAGGACCTCGCAAAACTGCACCATGAACTTGACCTGATCACAACCCCTTCCGGAGACCTTGTGGCAATGGCTCACTCAAACAACTGCAGTACTGAATACAGCGCCTGGATAGACTTCCTTGGTGAAGCAGCCGGCATACTCGGTGCCGATGTTGACGGAGGAAAACTCTATGACACCATGATGAAGCTTGCACTGACCGGAGACCGGGACTGCGGCGGCCTGCTTGCCTACGGCTATCACTCAGGCGAACATGTAACAGGCTTTTCTGAGGGCCGGCCGCTTTTCGTGCGGAATCCGGACAGTAAATTTACAGTAGCAAACTTTGTCCGGGCCCAGCTTTTTACATCGCTGTGTGCACTCAGGACAGGACTTAACATACTTTTCAACGAAGAGAACGTGACTGTAAGTGAAATTAAAGGGCACGGCGGCTTCTTCAAAACTGAGGGCGTCGGGGAAAGAATCATGGCCGCAGCATGCGGAACTCCTGTTTCAGTGCTTAAAACAGCCGGGGAAGGCGGTGCCTGGGGCATAGCGCTTCTGGCGGCCTACCTCAAGCAGAAAGAGAACAGCAGCAGCCTTTCAGATTTTCTTGAGAAGATTTTCGCAGGCAACAGCAGTACGGCGGTCAGCCCGGATCCGGAAGATGTGGCGGGCTTTAATGAGTTCTTTGAACGCTACACAGCAGGCCTGCTTATTGAACAGGCTGCAGTTGATAATCTGAAATAAGCTTTTCCGCGGCAGGAACAGCCCCCTGCCGCCTTGCAGCCTGTCAGTTTTTAACAAAGACTGACAGGTAGTAGGTATCAGAAAACTCTTCATATGAAGTTTTGCTGAAACCTCCCGAATTAAAATAGGCAGTGAGCGCCTCGGAGCTTACCCTGTGTTCAACAGGAGGACCTTCAGCAGTTTCTTTTTTCTGGAACTCCATAACTGCCGCCCGCCCGCCGGGCTTTAAAAGCCTTGCTATTTCCCGAATCCAGCTCTCCGGGTTTTCAAACTCATGGAACACAAAGGATATAAAAACAAGATCAGCACAGTGGCTTTCCACAGGAACATTATCCTCTGAAGACATCACTATTTTCAGATTCCCCCTGTGTCCGTCTGCTCTTCTGGCCAGCTCATCAAGCATATCCTGTGCGATATCTGCAGCAATTACCCTTCCGGAATCACCGGCAAGTGCTGCAGCCGGTATCGAAAAATAACCTATACCGGCACCCACATCAATCATGGTATCACCGGACTTTAAACCGATCTTTTCAAGAATCAGTTCCGGCGGAAGTTTTTTACGCCGATCTTCATTATCGAGCTTATGAAATGCTTTGGAATTAATCTTATGCGCCATATCTATTCTCCCTGGACCTGGTACCACAGCTTTCTGGTTCGGGGTCCTGTATCACATTCAACGAGAAAAACATTCTGCCATGGTCCAAGCAGCACTTCGCCGTTCAGAACAGGAATCGTCAGTGAATGCTGGAGCAGAAGCGAACGAAGGTGGCTTGAGCCGTTATCATCATGCCAGGTTTCATGATGACGGTAGGGGGTCCCGTCAGCGAACCCTTCGCCGTACGGCATATTCATGGCAGAATCAAACATATACTGCAGATCGTGGTTCAGAATCCCCGGCTCATCCTCGGTTACAATGAGGGCAGCGACACAGCCTGCAACAAAAACCATTACATAGCCCTCAGCTATTCCGCTTTCAGCAACTGCAGATCTTATATCGGCATCAATTTTAATGGTGGACATCCGGCCCTTCAAACCGTAATCTTTATCCTTAGTAAAAACAGCCATATATAAAATATATTGTAATCAATTCCCCGCGGCAATCAATGTTTCTGCAATTGTCAGAAGAATTACCTTGCGGCTGTAGGTGGCGCCGGAGACTGCATCAATATCAAGTCCCTGTTTTTCCACAACCATAGCAGGTACAGCATCGGCAGCGCCGCCCTGCCCGTTCTGGTGCTTGAGCAGCTTAATATCTGTAACCCTGCCGTTTTCTGCCACAACCTCAACCTCAACAACTATGGGAAAAGCGTTTTTACTTCCATGGTAGGTGCCGTCTGGTATATGTGAAAAATCAACTTCTGGAACATCCAGAGCAACAAGATACTCCAGATTCTTCTCCATTGAGCTTATCATTATTCTACCTGCAATCACTGCTGCCATTACAACTACGATTATAACTGCCGGAATTATAATTATTCTTTTCTTCATCCTTTCTCTCCATAAATCCTGCTCTGAAGCCAATCAGCTAAAGCCGTCTCAGCCATTATTACCGTCATTTTACCATGAGGCCCGCCGGGTACAGTCAAAAATGTTTTATCAGGGCATTTCCACCTGTTGAATATTTCCAGACAGCCGCTCTTTTCAACTATACTGTCAGCGTTTCCATAAACAAGCAGCAGCGGCAGATCAATATACCCTGCCCGGTCAGCCATTGAGTCCATCATCTTTTTTGACTGAAGCATCATGTACATGCTGAAATATTTCACAAGCAGCGGATCTTCAGCGCGCTCGACGGCCTCGCGGCGCTCTTCCGGGTTTTCTATAAGCGAGGGGTCTCCGGCCATATTTACAACAGGCCTGTGCGGCGCAAAAATCATATAAGCTGCATATTTTATATATTCAATAAAAGACGGGGTCATGCCCTTTGACTCCTTCATCTTCAGAGGAGGGTTTACAAGAATTACGCCGCTTACCTGCGGGAGTCTCTGCGCCAAAAGCATGGCAACAGCACAGGACATACTGTGACCATAGAAAAAAGTACTGTGACCGGGCTTCTGCTTTTCCAGATCCGCGGCGAGGGCCTCAGTATAATCATCCAGGAATACATCAAAATCCGTAAGTGAGCCTCTGGGACCCTCTGAATATCCTGTGCCCGTCGGATGAATTACAACAACACGGTAAATACCGCCGCTTAAAAGCCTTATGATGTCCATTTCTGAATTATGATTTATTCCGGTGATCCCTGAAAGAACATAAACAGTTGCGCAGGCAGTCCCGGATGGAAGATATTCATAACTGTAAATGAGGTTTCCGCTGGATGCGGTATAAAAACCACCTCCGTCCTCAGGCGGAGGCCCAGGAGTTCCGGCAGAAGGAATTCCGCTGCATGAGCACATAATCAATATCCCTGTAAGAATGAAATAATACCTTGTTTTCATACAAAAAAGCGGACCTCCATATTAAGTCCGCTTTTTAAACACATCAGCCGTAAAATACTGTCACCGCTCTTCAATTATTCAATAAAATCGATGCTGGCCTTATCCTGAAGAAGAGGTACAACCTTAGCAAGTACACCCTGATGATATGGATGCTTCTGATATTCTTCAAGTTTTTCATAATTTTCATGGCTTGTCATCAGAACAAAATCCCTGCTGGAATAGGGAGAATCTACTGTCTCGCCTACAGTAACATCAAGTACAGCCGGAATATTCCCCTTCATTTCAAGGAAAGTTTCCTTAAGTATACCGATATTCTCAGCCTTCGGTTCTTTTACATTCCATACGACAACGTGTTTTAACATAATTCCCGCCTTAGTTAACTGCTATATTTACAGTACTAATATTGCGACTTATTCGACATAGATGTAAAGGTCTTCGGCTTGGGACGACTGAAAAATCAGGCATTTTTCAGTATTCGGGCAACCCTGCCTGATTATTTTATTAACTTACCAGAGATTTAAGTTCCAGATAATTGCTTATATAGGCAAGATAATCCATGCCGGCCGTCAGCATTGACGGATGCTGGCAGTTTCTGAACATCTTTACATCACAGAGTGGTATTTTCTCTTTCAGACCAAGATAGATATTCTTTAAATCAGGAAGATATTCATCTTCCGCAGAACCGGTGAACAGAACGGGTATAGAAAGCTGCGAAAGATCCTTATGAAAAAAGCGGCGCAGTTTGCGGTGATGCTCAAGCGTTACAGCAGTATCGTTTGTAATGACATTATTCCAGTTTTTTCCATGCATAAGAAACCAGAAAAACCTGTTTAGAATATTCCGTCTTGCAGTCCGCCTCTCATTTTCAAGGTTTTCTACATACGCTTCAATTGAAACTTCACCTTCAAAAGAATCAGCTATTACACAGCTTATTGCATCTGGATGCTCAAGCGCAAGATTCAGAGCAATCAGAGCCCCTCCGCTGTAGCCGGATACAATCACCTTCTGAAGTTCAAGCTGAAGAATCAGATTATAAAGAGCCCTTGAACTTTCAAACCAGAAATCTACAGGCCAGCTCTCAAGCTTTTCTGAGCGGCCGTGCCCCGGCAGATCGGGGGAAATCACCCTGAAATTTTCCGAGAGTTTTTTAACTATCGGGCTGTGCATACGTGAAGAAACAGAATTTCCGTGAATTATCAGCAGCGGAGGTCCGTTGCCGCACTCGGAATAATAGATTTTCTTATTATGGTATGTAAAAAACGCCAATCGATGTTTCCTCTTTTTTACATGAGTACGTCAGGTTGTAAATTAAGGCTATTCTACCACATGATAATATCAGAGAGCAACTAATCTCTTTTTTCATCTCCGGAATACAGCCGGCTGCAGTTTTTTCCGGAAGCTTTAGCAGCATAAAGGGCTGTGTCTGCATGGGTATATACCTCATCAAAGCTCGGGTCACCGCCACCGTCTACAACAACCCCTCCTAGTGAAATAGTAACAACGCTGTTTTTTTCTCGGGGATGAGGTATGCCCATTCCGGCCACCGCATGTCTGATCATTTCCATTATTTCCATCAGCTGGGCATCAGTATCTGCGAGAACTATTACCGCGAATTCCTCACCCCCGACCCTGAACACCTTATCAGTATTCCGCTGCATTACCGATCGGACAGACTGGGATATTTCCCGGAGCACTCTGTCTCCCTCCTGATGTCCGTTCATGTCATTGAGAAATTTAAACCAGTCAACATCAAAAAAAATCAGGGCAAATTTCGTCTGCTTACGTTCCGCCCGGGAGAGCTCTTCAGTCAGAACCTGATCAAAGATCCTGCGGTTCCATAAGCCGGTAAGGGGGTCCTCGGTCGACAGAGTCTCAACTCTCCGGTATGCACGGAACAGCTGATTCAGGATTACAATGCTGAAAATCAGAAAAACCGCAATTAAAAGAAAAGGCAGAGATTTCAGAAAAGACTGCAGAAGCATTTCGCCTTTTGAAGCATAGACTGCCAGAAACCAGTCCGGATCTTCGAGTTTAGTATAGGAAAGGAAAGTTTTATCCTGCTCGTATGAGAGCTTCGATTCATCCAAAGCAGAAAAATCGGGAACAAAAGGCGGTTCATCCTCTTTAACTATAAGCTTGCCGTCTGAAGCAAACAGAAAAACCTTTGAATGCGGTACATGATAGCGGTTTATCAGCCAGTTAAGCCTGCTGACACTTATATCAAGACTGATAGCGCCCATATATCTGTCGCCTGCATAAACGGGTGTACTGAGAGTAACCATATACCCCTTGCCTGCTTCATCAAGATAGAGAGGCGTCCATACTACTCTTCGTTCAGGATTGTGTTCCGGCTTTGCATAAGTTACGAAATCCATAGTCTGGATCTTTTCTGAATAGAAAAAATCATCCGTTCCTACTCTCGGAAATAGATACATAAAACCGTTTTCAGAGGTGTAGTATATCCATGGAGTTTCAGGATCCCGCTCAATCACAGTTCTGAATATAGAGGTTAACGACAAAGCCATATCCATTTCCGCAATAATATCCGGATCGGTCATTTTTGAAACATCGAGGCCGGTAATATTTCCTATTGTTTTTGAATTATAGCCTGGAGGAATGTCCAGGGTGAAGCCGTTCTTTCCCTCAACGGGCTGCAGGAAAGGCCTGAGATCAATTGACAGCTGCTGCTTCCCGCTCAGATAATCTTCAGCCATCCTCCTGAGAGCTTTTATAGTATGGGTACGGATACTGAACTCATGCTCAAACAGAAGTGACAGCCTTTCAGTATCTTCAAGAACGATCCACTTCTGGCGGTTATATTCAGTATAAAAGGAATTGGCAGCAGCAATTACAGAAACCAGTATTGCAATACAGGCTGTTGCCAGTATTAAAAGAATTTTCGGCCGTCCCTGCTTCTGTCGCATTTCGGAAACATTATCCATATCTATAAGTATAATGATAAAAGATAAAAATCATAAGAAATAATAATTTAAAGTTGACTATAACGTTAGGTGATAGTTTATTATTTTTTCAGGAGCGAAGAATGAGTCTAAAAACAAAAGAGGCAGCTGTATTATCCGGAGTAAGCGTACGGACACTTCATCATTATGATTATACAGGGCTGCTGAAGCCCTCCAGCTACACAGAAAATGGATACAGGCTTTATTCAGATTCTGATTTAGCTAAACTGCAGCAGATTCTGTTTTTCAGGGAACTTGATTTTCCGCTGTCCGAGATTGCCGAAATACTCAACTCTGACGGTTCGGAAAGAATGGAAATCCTGAAAATGCAGAAAAAGCTCCTTGAGATGAAGATGAAGAGGCTGGCCGGCATCATCAAAAACATTGAGCAGACAATATCACTTGAATCAGAAGGAGAAACTATGAACGGCAAAGACAGATTTGAGGCTTTCAGCATAAAAGACATTGAAGAGCACCGGAGAAAATACTCCGACGAAGTAAAAGAAAAATACGGCAGTACCAGTGCATACCTGCAGAGCGGCAGAAAAACAGCCGGATATTCTGATAAAGACTGGAAAGACATTATGACAAAAGGAAATACGATACTCAGAGAAATGAGTGAACTTATGAGTCTGGCCCCTGACATTACCGAGGTTCAGGCAACTGTGAAAAAATGGCAGCAGCATATCACAGACAGCTATTATGACTGCAGCATCGAGATTCTAAGCGGACTTGGAGATATATACACCGCCGATGAAAGATTTAAAAAGAATATCGATAAAACCGCAGATGGTCTGGCTGAGTTTATGAGCAGGGCTATAAAAGTTTACTATTCTGAGAATAAACATAAGGACTGAAGCTGTCAGCAGGGAACTGGCTGACAGCCGGCTTCCTGCTCTTTTCTAATCTGCATGATATCGTAGCTTGTAATTCTGTTTTTACCGCAGTTTTTTGCATCATAGAGGGCGTCATCAGCCTGATTACAAAGATCTTCAAAACCGGAATTATTTGATTCCGACAAAACAGTAATGCCTATACTGACTGTGAATCTTATTTCCTTTGCCCGGTATTCGATGATTTTACGGTGACTTATGACCCGGAGTTCTTCAGCTATCTTAAGTGCTCCCTTAAGATCCGTCTCATCAAGCAGAAGGACAAATTCCTCACCGCCGACCCTTCCTGCAACATCGCTCTTTCGCAGGCGCTGGTTGAGCATCTCTCCGAATTCCTGCAGGACTAGATCTCCGGCGGCATGCCCGAAATTGTCGTTAATCTTTTTAAAATCATCAATATCAATGTAAACTACAGCAAGCTTTCTGAGATTCCTGGAAGCGGAGTTGTACAGACTTTCGGCGACCCTTAAAAATGCGCCCCGGTTATACAGGCCTGTAAGTGAATCATACGTCGCAAGGTATCCCAGCTCTTCTTTAAGCCGGTTAATCTTCTGAAGCAGACCTATTGTAAACCACATGCTGATTGAAGACAGGAAACCCGGAATAAGAATAGCAAGAGCCATCCCGTAGAATGTGAGTTCATGTCCCATAAAGAATGAAATTGATGCCCAGAGAAGAAGAGAAGCAGTCATTGCTGTGGTTGAAATTATCCCTACGGCTACAGGCCGTTTTAGAGCAATTAATTTTTCTCCCAGCATAGTTCCCCCCAAAACAGAATACTATGAATATTCCACAGGGTCAATTTATATGAAAACTCAGACTGTCAAAAGTTTCTGATTGCCCTTCAGAATTCCGGTCAGCGGCTGTCCCCAGTAGATAACCTCGACACCCAGGCCTTCAAGAATCTCTGTTACCCCAAGCTGATCCGCGCAGGAACGGCAGGCTGATACATGTACGCCGCCCTCAAGCAGAAGCCTGACCTGCTCCTGTACTGCGGGCGATTCTGAGGTCAGCTTTGCGGTACTTCCCCATATTATAACTGTAACCTTATCCCACCAGCCCTTAAGCAGTGCGTTTTTTGAATACATGCAGACCATTTTTTCGAACGCCATCTCATCGGCATTCGTCCACAGAATAAATAATTCATCCATGATTATTCTATCTCCTGTTATTCATTGTTTTTTCGTAGATATTAATCCACTGTTCAGCAGTAATCTTTGAACTCAATTCTTCGATAAGTTTAAAAGGAATTTCATCAGGATATTTAAAACGGATACAGCTCTTCCCCATATTTATTTTATGCCTGTAGCCGAGAGATTCGTATTCTCCGGTAAACCAGTTAAAAAGCTGTTTATCTGCGTAGATTCCTGAATGATACAGGGCAAAGTAGCTGCTCTGAGCTGCAAGGTTGATAAACGGCAGGGGAAGCCCTTTGCCGGTGTGATAACCCTTCGGATAGAGGGAAAGCGGAACTACCCAGCCTATCATTTTGTAAGAAAGACATTCTTCAAATCCGGAAGGAATGCCCTGCCGTACAGAATCGGCTATCTGTATCAGCAGACCCCTTCGCGGTTCGGGGGTGCTATCAATATAATCACTGACTGTTTTAATTTCAGCCAAAGTATACTCCCGTTTTAAGTTTCCTGCCTTCAAATATAATATACATTAGTTTTCAGGTAAACTTTTTGTTTCGATATAATCGATATAATCTCCTGATTCAATCCGTTCAAGGCATGAAACATCGCGGTTATAAATATAAATCCAGCAGAAATACTGCACGCCGCTGTCAGAGATGGCCGTAATCGTTTTACGTACATACTCCTTAGGATGCGGATAGTTATCGGTTATCTCCTCATATTCATCAAGAAATCCGAGAACTTCCGAATTAGTTCCGATTCGATAGACATCTCCCCGGACTTTTTCTTCAGGGTTCAAAGTTTCCGTCATTGCCGGAAAAACCTTTACATTATACAGCCGTCCGGGCACTGTGGCAGGTCCGGTATATTCAGACAGACCTTCAAGCATTGTATTCTTGTCAAAGCCCGGATACCTTCTCAGGGTTCCGTATACAAATACGTATTCGGGATTTTTGTCGGCCGAGAAAGTCTCACCCTTTACCAGCCAGGAGAAACCGAATGCAGCCAGAGCTGTTGTTTCAAGCCAGAAGATCGGTCTGAATCGTGCAATTTTATCGAATACCGGTGCAGACAGAAGATTGCAGACTGCAAGCAGCAGAAGCGATAAAAAAATAATAATTCCGCATGTACGGTAAATCCGGTTTCTGTATAGCTTTTCTTTGGGAAGCGGCTCTTTCTGATTCGTTTTTACAAACAGAAAAAAGGAAATAATTGAAAGAAGCAGAAAAAACACTGCCGCCGATGTAAAATGAACTGCGGTGACGGCTGCGGGTGGAAGAAAATTGAAAAGGTAGTTCACTTTGACGCTGCTCTCATTCATTGCCGGAAAGACAGCAATCAGAAAAGCAGCTGAACCTGCAATAGAGCTTATAATATTATCAGCTTTGGAATATCCCCTGTAGGTAATAAGAAAGACCGAGAAACTGCAGAGCACCGCAACAAGCAGGTCTCCCGAATTGGTAAAATAGTAACTGCTTATTGAAGGCCCCAGAGAGTAGACTCCTGACATCAGAGTGGACAGATACAGCATAAGCGGAAGCCCCATCCCGAGAATACCAAGTATCCTTCTCAGCGTCTTATAGGAAATAAGCATATTAGCATCGTTTTTTACATTCACAGACATTCACCCTGCCCCGTTTTTCTGTCAGTATAATACAGAAGATATTTTTGAAAAAGGATAAGCCATGAGCAGCTATGAATATATTGTAAGCGCCTGCCTTGCGGGAATTAACTGCCGTTACGACGGAAGAAACACTCTCGACCCTGATGCGGCAAAACTTGTTGCAGAAGGCCGTGCATTACCGGTCTGTCCTGAACTTCTCGGAGGACTTCACACTCCCCGTGAATCCTCGGAGATAGTCAGAACATCAGAAGGAAGCAAGAAAGTTATGACGGCTTCAGGAGAAGATGTATCGGAAGCCTTTATAAAGGGAGCAAGAGCAACCCTCGAAATATGCAGAACCTGCGGTATAACAAAGGCAATCCTTCAGCAGCGCAGCCCTTCCTGCGGATGCGGGACTGTTTACGACGGAAGCTTCAGCGGAAAAACAGTTGAGGGAATGGGAGTCACGGCCTCACTGCTTACTTCAGCAGGAATTGAAATTCTAAGCTGAGCGGAAGTATGGTCTATATCAGGCAGTATCAATCTTAATCATATTGGCTTCTCTGCTGGTAAGCAGCGGAATACCGGTTACATACACAACCTTATCACCAGAGGTGATGTAGCCCAGCTTAAGCGCCATATTCCTGGCCATTCGAAGCGTTTCATCGGTATCTGTCACATCTGTAATCAGCTCGGCCTGAACGCCCCAGACGATATTGAGTCGTCGTAGGGTCTGCTCACTCTGAGAAAAAGCAATAATAGGAACGTTCGGCCTGTACATCGACAGCATCCGGGCAGTCTTGCCCGACTTGGTGATTGTGATTATTGCCTTGGCATCAGCCTCGGCGGCAATCAGACAGGCGGAATGACAGATGTTCTCTGCGTCGTTATTGCCTCTGTGCATTCTCCGGAGCCTTGAGGGATCAAATTCAAGGGTTCGGCTTTCAGCTGCATGAATGATATCATCCATGGTCCGTACTGCTCCAAGCGGATAGGCCCCGACAGAGGTTTCCCCGCTCAGCATTACAGTGTCGGTTCCGTCAAAAACAGCATTTGCAACATCGCTTGCCTCAGCCCTTGTGGGCCGCGGATTGTTTATCATGGATTCCAGCATCTGAGTCGCCGTTATTACCGGCTTGTTGGCTTCGATGCACTTGCTTATTATCATCTTCTGAAGAACGGGGACTTCCTGCGGCGGCATCTCAACACCGAGATCGCCCCTTGCAACCATGACCATATCAGTTTCAGCGATTATTGCATCAATATCTCTGATGGCTTCCGGCTTCTCTATTTTGGCAATTATCGGCAGGTCCCGGTTCCTCTCCTTCAGCAGCCATCTGAGCTCGCGGATATCGTTGGCATCCCTTACAAACGAGAGGGCAATAAAATCAACATCCTGCTTAACAATAAAATCAAGATCCTGCCGGTCCTTGTCGGTTATAGCCGAAACGCTTACCTTTACATTAGGAAGGTTCATCCCCTTTCTGGACTTTACACGTCCTCCGTCTATTACCTGGCAGATTACATCACTTCCGGAAGCTTCCTGCACAACAAGCTGAAGAAGTCCGTCGTCAATAAGAATTCGGTCGGCAGGTTTCACATCGGCGGCCAGAGAAGTAAAATCAGTGGGAATAACCTTATGAGGGCCTGAATAGGACTCATGACTGGTTGAAATAACTACAGTCTCACCGGCTTCTATATCGAACTCTTCATCAATCCTGCTTAAGCGGATCTTGGGCCCGCAAAGATCAGCAAGTATGGCAACTGCGTTGTCTGCAAGCTTTGCGCCTTCCTTAACTGCAGCGATACTGGCGGCATGCTCTTCATAGCTACCGTGACTGAAGTTTATCCTGATCACATCAAGCCCCGCTCTGATCATATCCGCAATTATTTCCGGCTTATTCGTAGCCGGACCGATCGTTCCGATTATCTTGGTTCTGGCGAAATGTGTATCTCTTTTCATAACATCCTTATTCTAATAGATCCCGAAGAAGAATGCAAAAATATTACTTTTGCAGAAGTCTCAGGTAATCAGCAGATTGCTTTTATTCTTACTGTTCATTCGAAGCATAGTCTTAACAAGGACTGATTTTTTGTATTCTACAGTCCTTGCTGTTCTCCTGCACTTTCTAACACAGGCAAAGCAGCGCAGACAAAGAGCTTCATCGATCGAAAAATCAGCCCTGATGGCGCCTGAAGGGCATGCCATTCTGCAGATGCCGCAGCTGTTGCAGAGACTGTTTATCACAGGCGGTTTTGTAAACATTGATGCACTGCCCTCCGGCAGGATCCTGGCAGTCAGCGGAAGCTTCCCGGGAATGAGTGAAGAATCAAGCCCTGCTTTTTTTCCGGAGGCCGCCTTCTGTGCAAAGAGATCGCCCAGCTTCCGGGCTTCCTCCAGATCTGCATCTGATGGGCGTTCGGCTCCCGGGGAAATATTTCCTGAAGAAAAAGAATGCTCCCCGATAAAAGCTCCGGCGGCATAAACACAGGCACCGGAAGTTACGCAGAAGCCCTCCAGATCCTTCAGACTCATCCCGTATCCAACGTTTCCATATACACTGATTATCAGCACAGGCCGTTCCGGCGCGCTGAGACGGTAAAGGCGCTCAGCTGCTATTTTAGGAATGTGCTCCTCATAGACGGGCATCCCTATTATCAGAAGATCTTCGCTTACATCCGGAACAAATTCCGACCGCAGGCCGGGTGTAGTCAAATCCGAATACCTGATATCGGACAGTCCGGTGCCCTCTGCCGCGGCCTTTACAACCGCCCGGGTTGTTCCGGTAGGAGAAAAATAAACGGCTCTGACTGATTGAATCCTGCCGGTTAAATCCATTTTTGAATCTCTATGATATTGCCCTCGGGATCCCGTGCATAAACTACATGAATCTCACCGGCGCTCTTCACTCCGGTTCTCACAATATCACCCACCAGCGAACCTCCGTTTTCAATTATCAGAGCAGCATAATTCTCAACATCATCAACCGAAAAGGCTATATGCGCAAAGCCGGGCATATTGATCTGCTTTACCGGCTCAGAAGCATTGCTGTCATACTGAAAGACTTCCAGAGTCGGACCGTCTGCACCGCCTCCCGGAAGCTGAAGGTGTATTCCATTAATTCTGGCATTATCGAGCCCGGTCAGGTAATCAAGCCATTCACCGGAAAGATCCCGCTCCGGAGGCTTAGGAGTACAGCCGAGAACTTCTATATAAAAGCCGGCGAGTTTTTTCCAGTCTTCAGCAACTACATTAACATGGGTGAATTTAATTTCTGACATCCTGCATTTCCTATTTTTTCTTAACTTTTTTCAGGTTTTCTTCCCTGCGGAATTTAACTATATCACTAATCAGCAATTCCGGAAGGGGTTTATCCAGGGGGAACTGCACCGATCCTTTGGCATATTTGTATTCAGATATACGCTCCGGAAACTTTGAAATACCGCTGGGCGCCGGATAAAATCCTATGTGAGCCTTGTAGCCGGCAAAGTGAACCAGATTCCCGTTGAGATAAAAGGTCGGCATGCCGTAACTGATTTTCTCTGAAGCTTCAGGAGCAGCAGCCCTGATAAGTGCTCTCATTCTATCAAGAAGCGCCCCGGTGGCCGGCGGGAACCCGGCAATATAATCATCAATCTCACTCATACTGTACCTCCCGGACTTACAGTTCCAGATTAATAATACAGCTGCTGCACAGGTATTCAAAGCCGTTTTTACGGTACATCTCCACGGCGCTGTTATCGCTGTCCACAATTATAAACATGTATTCAGCCCCCTTATCAACCGAGATTTCCGCAGCATATGCAAGCACCGATGTCCCGTATCCCTGATGCTGAAATTCTTCAAGTATGTCGAAATCTTCTACGTTTGCGGCTTTCTCATATATAAAAAGGTCGCAGTTTCCGACATTTATCTCATTTGAAGTACATACCAGATGATTTATTCCAGATTGAGAGTCCCGGTAAACAGGAAGTTTCCGGTCGAATCGGCGTCCGGCAAACCCGGCGTATTCAGGTCCGAATGAAATTATATCAATTTCCCTCCCGCGCATATAATCTTCATCCGTTTCGGCAAGCCTGCAGAAAGCCTCCGGTTTACTTCCGGCAGCAGCCACTTTCTCAAGCGGTGCAGACATGACAAACTGCTCAGATATTTCAGCCCCCGGCAGTTTTACTGTAATATCAGAAGGAGATTTATCGAATAACTCAATCTGAAGCATAGCCTGCCCCATTACCTTCCGGTAAGTCTGCTCTTCATCATATGCCTTCTTTAGTTTTTCCTGCGGACCGTCAAACCAGAGAAAATTATGGCAGAACATATCGGGAATATTTTGATCGGTGAATCGGATACCGTATTCCAGTCTTTCAGCTTCTGCAAAAAGTGAGTAGTACTTAAGTTCGGCGGCAATAATTTCTGAGATCAGCTTTTCTTTCATACTTCAGGTATATTTTCTCCTTTCTCAATTATATCAACCAGCCTGGAAGCAAATCTGGCTGCAGGTGCTCCGTCAATAACATTATGATCAAGCAGAATAGTTAACTCAATAAATTCAGCAGGCTGGATTTCGCCTTTTTTAACCGAAACCTTTTCGACGATTGAGCCTGCAGCTATGCACAGGGAATGAATGCTGTAGGGAATAAACCAGCCCCGTACCCTTCCCATCATTCCCACTGAGGAGACAATAACAGTGCCCATCATGCTTTTTACTCTAAAAGGGTCGGAAAGCATGATACGCCAGATAATAAGGCGCAGTCTTTGCGGAAGCATGGAAAAAAGCCTTACGGAAGCTTTTGAGCTGTCCTGTTCACCGAGAACGAAATCACCTTCATCTCTTATTTCAGTATTCCGGGCGTCTTCTATTTCCTGCTGTATCTGTGTAACAGTTTTTTCGTTGACTTTTCTAAGAACCATGGGGATGGGGACAGCCTGCCCCTCAACCATCTTCTCCACCATGATAGATATATCCACATCGTCGAAGATCACAAGCTCTTTATGTCTTCTCAGGCAGGCATGCACTTCGGGAAACTCCGAGGCCGCAGCGGCAATACATTTGACAAGCCATGAATTGAAAGAAAGGCTGCATCCGGCATCTGAACGGTATTTTCGAATCTTTCTGCGCGATTGAGTGACATCAGCCTCAAGAACCGCTTTTATATGATGCTTCCTCATACCCAGCTTTCCGATATCCATCGTGAAAAGCCTGCTTGAAGGAAATGTTTTTATTTTATATCCGGTTTTTTCGGTATTCACTGAGGCTGAATTTCCTGCTTCATTTTTCCCAGTTTTTCAGGGCTTTGCAGACCGAGCGGTTCATCTCAAGTGAAAAATCGCTTGCAAACTTCCGTCCGAAAATTCTGCACCCGGGATTCCCTTCAGGATAGCTGTGAGGCTTATCGCCATGCTCCCACTTTTCCATATTATCCATCAGGTGAAGCAGTTTCTCTTTATCTGTTTCCGGATAGGTATTTTCAAACACAACAAAATCCTGATCAAACCTCGGAACAAGCCTCCGCTTTGAGGCCGCTTCGGTTGGATACCCGAAACAGAGCAGCGTGACGGGAAAGGTGTATTCGGGCAGCTTAAACAGCTCTCTGTGAAATTCATAATTCTCCATGATGTCACCGATGTAGCATGACCCGATTCCAAGTGATTCAGCCGCTGTAACTGCGGTCTGTGCTGCAATGAGCGCATCATTTACAGCAAGCATCAGATCTCCATGCTGAGGTTTCCGGAAATCAAGGCCTTCCGAAGCTGCGTAGTCCTCTGCCCCGCTTGTGATAAAGTAATCATATATACGCTGATAATCGGCAAGAAACAGAAGAACCAGCGGAGCCTTCGCAATAAAGGGCTGGTTATCACAGCTTACGGCCAGCTTATCCTTAACAGACTGATCACTTACGTCAATTACTGAATACAGCATCAGATTTCCGGCGGTAGGAGCCCGCATTGTGCAGTCCAGAATTAGCTGCCTGGAATCAGCATCTATGGGTTTATCTGAATAGCTCCGCACCGATCGGCGCTGTAAAAGCAGGTCAGTTGTGTTTTTCATTTAAGAGCTCCTATTTCCTTTATAGCCTGATCCCGCTTCTGCTTTTCGCCCTTGCGGAAACTGAGAAAATCGGTACGGGTTACAATTCCCTTAAGTTTACGATCCTCTACGACAGGCAGATGTCCGATGTTGTGCTCCAGCATCAGATCATCAATCTCCCGTACTGTTGTTCCCGGATCAGCACATACTATCTTTTTTGTCATATAACCTTTTACCGGGGCATGCATCTGCTCAGCTTTTCGGCCTTTCATAATATCTCTAAGTGTAAGAAAACCAACCACAAAGCCCTGCTCGTCCAGCACCGGGGCGCCGGTATGGGAAATGGCTTCGAGGGTTCTTGATGCTTCAAGAAGTGAAATATCCTGTTTCAGGGTTATTACATCCTCGGTCATGATATCATTGGCGGTATAGGCCGGAATAAGACTTGTCTTTATGAGGGCGAGCATCTGATTATACACTTCCTGACCGTCCTCGGTTTTTACCACTCCGGAAGCCGCCTGAGTGTGTCCTCCGCCTCCGAAACGCGACAGAATTTCATTTATTTTGATATTGGGTTTGCGGTTCCGGGCAACTATCAGCAGTTTCTTCCTTTTGGGAACATAGAAAAACGCAAAATATACTTCCGCATTTTCAACCTCAAATATCTTTTCAACAACAGCATTTACACCTTCGGATTCCTGTTCGAGAACTGTATAGCTTGTGATGATAAAATGGCCGAGGATGTCATGATATTCGATAGCATTGAGAACCTGATGAAAAAGACTTACCTGAATTTTCTTTCGAAGCGGCTGAAGAAAATGAGAGACAAGTTTTAGCTCAGCACCGCAGTCAATCAGGTACGAGGCACAGCTGAAATCTTCGCAGCTGACATTCTGATGAGTGAAGTTTCCGGTATCGGCATAAATCCCGGTCAGTGCAATTGTAGCGTCCTCGGCTGTAACCTTAATTCCCCTTTTTATAACTTCCATTGCGAGAAGCGTTGTATTGGCTCCGTAGGGCTTATCATGAATCAGGGCACCCTCAATATCCTTGTCATCAGCCGGATGATGATCGAAAACCTCGATCTCAAGAGCAGGATTGGATATATACTGCATGTACTCCGCAATACGTCCCGATGTGCGGGTATCAACAACTATCATTTTTTCAACATGTTCTTCCTTCAAATCAATCGGGTTTGCAAATGCCAGATGGTTCTGATAAAGATTCTGGAGATTCTTGGCAACCGGATGAATCAGCCTGCTTTTAACAGGCACATAATCAGGGTATATGTACCTTGCCAGCACTATCGACCCTATACAGTCTAAATCCATATTGCTGTGACCAACGATAATCTTCATATAAACTCCGCAAATTTGATTTCAGAATACTATTTGAATAGGATTATATTACATAGGAACTGAAAATGAAAATAATTTCAAAGATAATACTCATCCTGATTTCAGGATTCATATTAATGATTGTTTTTTCAGTGTTTCTGCTTACGGCTAAATATTCCGAATGTGTTGAGAACGCGATAATCACTCCGGAACAAAGTCTGTTAACTTATCCTATGGTAATTTTTATAATTAAACTCATTGCATTATGGATAATCGGTATTATTTTAATTTCACTCGCTATAACCCTGCTGGTAAACAGGAATATAATCTATCCTCTCAAAATAATCGGAGCAGCAATCAGGACTAAAAGAAGCATCAGGGAAGAGAAAGTAAGGAGCAATCCTGATTTTGCTGAAATAACCCAACTGTTCAATGAGGGGGTTTTAAATGAAAGGGCGCTCAGGGAAGCCCAGATTCAGGGTGAAATAGGCCACTGTTTTTATAATATTGATAAAAAAGAGTTTTATGACTATTCAGATCAGCTAAAAGAGATATTTGAAACAAGGAATCTCAAAGAGAGTAAATACCAGGAAGTAGAAAACCTGTTCAGCATGATGCTTCCCTCAAATCAGGAAGAGCTAACCGCCAAGCTGAGCAGCAATGATAAGGTCCTGGAATTCGATTTTGAAGTGGAAATTAACAAAAATATCAAATCACTGCATTCAAGAATCAAACCAATATCATGGTCAAAGGAAGGCATTCCGCTGGTGCTCTTTGTAACCATCCAGGACATATCGAAACGAGTTCAGACAGAGAAGGATTTGAGGAGATTCAATCAGGAACTCAGCGACAAGGAAAATCAGCTTGCAAGAGCCGAAAGAATGGCAACAATAGGACGAATATCAGCCGGAGTTGCTCATGAAATAAACAACCCGGTTAGTTTTATTCAGAATAATCTGACCGCAATGCAGGGCTACTTTAATGTAGTAAAAAAACTGAAAATAATGGCTGAAAGCGGCTGTACAGAAGGAGACTATGAAAGTCTGGACAATGATGAAGATATCAACTTTGTGCTTGAAGATATAGATAAAAGCATTATTGAATCCCTGGATGGATGTTCGCGAATATCTTCAATTGTCAAAAGCCTTAAGACCTTTGCCAGGCCGGACATGAAGGAAAAGATAAAAGCCGATATAAACGAAGCACTTCAAAGCACGCTGAATATAGCCAATAACGAGATCAAATACCACTGCACTGTGAAAACCGATTTCGGCAGACTTCCCGATCTCATATGCTACCCGGGTGAACTTAACCAGGTGTTTCTGAACCTGATAGTAAATGCTTCGCAGGCAATAAAGGAAAAGGGCATCATTGAAGTAAGCACCCGGTATGATGAAGCGAGTGACGAGATAGTTATATCAGTCTGTGATAACGGAGAGGGAATAAAAGAGGATAATATCAGAAAACTCTTCGAACCCTTTTTTACAACAAAACCGCCCGGCAAGGGTTCAGGCCTGGGGCTGTCGATTTCTCAGCAGATTATTGAAAAACATAAGGGTTTTATTTCAGCTGAGAACAGAGAGGAAGGAGGCGCCTGCTTTATTATCAGGCTTCCGGTTACTAATGCTGCCTGAGTTCTGACAAATCATTCTTCCGCTGACGGCTTTTAATCTCCTTTTTCATGATATACATCAGTTCATCTGCCTTTTTTATCAGCTCGTCATAGCCTTCACCATCTTCAGGACAGTATGCTACACCATAACTGAAATAGCAGGCAATCTTCTGCCCGTCAGACATGACAAGCGGATTATCAACCAGACTGCGCTGAATTTCCGACAGTCTCTCGATAAACTGGGCCGACTGTGAAGAAAAAAAACAGATAGCAAACTCATCGCCTCCGAGCCTTGCCAGAAGATCCGTACCCCTGAGACTGGCCTTAAGAACAGAAATAAATTTTATAATAAGCTTGTCTCCGGCAGAATGACCCCAGACATCATTCACAGTTTTAAGATCATTGATATCCATCAGAACAATACAGCATGACTCGTATTCATATCTGTTCTTGAGGAATTTACGGACCTGTTCCTCGAATGCTCCGCGGCTGGCAACATCAGTCATTGGATCGTGATTGGCCTTATGTTCTATAGTGTTGTAAAGAAGCTGGTTTTCAAGGGCTATCTGAAGCTGAAGCCTGAAATACTCAATGCTCTTTGCATCATCCTCTTCAAACACACTTTCTTCACTGCTCATTATGATTATGACTCCGTAAAACTCCTCATTCACAAAGATTGGAGTTTCAATCACTGATTTACACTCAGTATCGGAACAGAACTGAAGCAGCCCGCGTCCGTCATAGTTATTAAGGTTATTTATAATAGCTGTGCGGTCAATCATGCGTTTATATTTCTGCCAGAAAAAAGTTTCGGAGGCAGGGACCCGCAGAATACTCGTATTGTCAATCCTGCAGCCTATGGACGCTGCTGTTTCAAAGCTGTCATTCCCGCTATACCGCAGAATTATTCCGGACTCGGCAGAATCAATTGAAGCTACCGCGGCATCAAGAACAAGGGTGTAGAAATTCTGCAGATCCTTGAGCTGGGACAGATTCAGACTGATGTCCAGCAGGTAGTCTTTCAGCTTGTAAAGCTTGTTGTTATAATCCATGCCGCTCATGAATACCGACATCTCAAGAACCTGATATATCCAGACAGCATCCTCACATTCTGCCGGCGGGATGATCAGGATAAGTACGGCAATACATCGTCCGTCTGATCTGATGATATTTGCTTTAAGAAATTTATCATGGTTTCTGATGGTAAGAGCCTCACAGCGGTTTTTGAGTATTCGTTTTTTACTGTAGAGAAGCTCATTGTAGGATTCAGCAGTAAACACCGTATCAATGCCAAGGCCGCCTACAGATTCAGCATGATATCCGGTAAGTTCAAGAAAAGACTGATTGGAATCAATAACTATCCCGTCTGCTTCGACAAACAGACCGCCCGGAGATTCACTTATAAACTGTTGATAAAGAGACTCTTTCATTAGATGTAATAAAATTATAAGATATTCACCCGGACAATGCAAAAAAACCATGTTTTTTCATGAATTTTGAACTATCTTGTATTGAATATCTTTTCGGAGGAATGATGCGCAGAATTATCCCTGTTAACAGCGGCTGGAGGTTTAAAAAAGATGATGATCCGGATGAAGCCTTTACAATAGTTGACTTACCCCATACCAATCTGGAACTTCCGCTCAACTGTTTTGATGAAGAAGATTATCAGTTTAAAAGCACATATGAAATAGAACTTTCAATACTGCCTGAATACAGTGGTAAACGTCTGTTTCTCGATTTTGAGGGGGTAATGCTCACTGCCGAAGTTTTTTTAAACGGAAATCCGGCCGGCGAGCACAGAGGAGGGTTCACTCCTTTTTCTGTTGAAATTACCGATCTTGTAGAATACGGAAAGAATAACATACTCACAGTAAAAACAGACGCATCTGAAAATGAGAATATTCCCCCCTTCGGGAAAGTAGTTGACTACCTTACATACGGAGGCATTTACCGTGAAGTATTCCTTCGCGTTAACGAGTGCATCTATGTTGAAGACACTTTTATTGTTACAGACCGCATACTCGAGGAGACAAAGGACATCGCAGTAGAGCTAACAACACACAGCCTTAGAGCAGGAGAGAATTTTGCTGTCAGTATTGTGGTTTTCCGCCGGGATGATCCTGCTGATGTTAAAATTACAAGAAAAACCATTCTGAAAGATGTTAAAGCCGGCCGAAATGTACACTATATACGGCTTGATGATATTGCCGGTATTGAATTATGGGACATCAAAAAACCTGTACTGTATAATTTTGAGATAATACTGTCAGAGAATGATGCTGTAATGGATGAAGTCCAGATCACGACCGGGTTCAGACATGCGGTATTCCGCCCCGACGGCTTTTACCTTAATGGACGCTTCCTCAGAATCAGAGGTCTGAACAGACATCAGTCCTTTCCATACGCAGGCTACGCAATGCCGGAGCGGGTGCAGAAGCAGGATGCTGACATCCTTAAATACGAAATGGGTTTAAATCTCGTCCGGACTTCTCACTATCCTCAATCCAGGCATTTTCACGATCGCTGTGATGAGATAGGACTGCTGGTCTTTGAAGAATTGCCTGGCTGGCAGCATATAGGCGGTGAAGTCTGGAAGGAAAACGCGGTAAACAGCCTGAAAGAGATGATTATCCGCGACAGGAACAGACCCTCGGTTATTATCTGGGGAGTCAGAATCAATGAGTCGCAGGATGATCACAATTTTTACACCCGGACAAACAGCCTGGCAAGGGAACTTGACCCGACAAGACAGACCGGCGGTGTGAGGTACATTGAAAACAGCGAGCTTCTGGAAGACGTGTATACCATGAACGATTTCGTCCACAGCGGAAATACCGAGCCCGAGAGGATCCTGAGGACTCCCGAAAAGGTTACCAAACTCAAAAAGGGCGGAAAATGCCCTGTCCCCTATCTGGTCACTGAATACAACGGCCACATGTATCCGACCAAGCGCTTTGACAATGAAGAACGTACAAGAGAACACGCACTGAGGCATCTGAGGGTAATCGACAGGGTCGGACTTGATAAGAGCATAAGCGGAACAATAGGCTGGTGCGCCTTCGATTATAATACACACAGGGAATTCGGAAGCGGCGACAGAATATGCTATCACGGTGTTTCCGACATGTTCAGAATTCCGAAGACTGCTGCTGCAGTTTACTCAAGCCAGAAGGAACCGTCGGAAGGAATTGTACTTGAACCGGCTACATTATTTGCAAAAGGCGAACGAAGCGCAGCAAGTCTGCTTCCCATTGAGGTATATACAAACTGTGATTTTATTAAACTTTACAGAAACGGAAATGAAATAGGAAACTTCTATCCTGCCAGGGATGAATATCCCGGAATTGATCATCCTCCGGTAATTATTAAAGACTTTGTAGGCAAACAGCTGGATAATTCAGAGTTTTCAGAAAAAGATGTTGCCTTAATCAGAAAAATGATCAGTTATGTAATGCTCAATGGCGAGGAGGCTCTTAAACCCTCCCACATGCTGAAGCTCGGTATTTTCATGAAGAAATATAATCTGAAATACGAAGATATTGTCTCACTCTTTCTTAAGTTCAGTGCAGGATGGGGAGACAGCGAAGACGTATTCGAGATTGCAGGATATGTAAAGCAGGAAGAGGTTGTCCGCAGACGGTTCGGTTCAGGAAGCCTTCATCAGCTTTATATCAAAGCCGACTCCGATACTCTTGAGTCAAACCGCTCAAGCTGGGATGCAGTCAGGCTTGAGTTCCGGCTGCTTGATCAGTTCGGAAACATACTGCCCTTCTGTTCAGATTATCTGAAGATAAATGTATCAGGCCCGGCAAAGGTAATAGGTCCGGCACTTACATCATTTACAGGCGGAGTTGCAGCTGCATGGATAAGGACAACTGGCAGCCCCGGAACCGTCACAGTGACAGCTGAATGTTCCAGGATGACATCGGAAGAAATAACAATAACAGTTTCATAGCCGGCTTATGATGATGCATCAGCTTTCTGAATAAAAATCCTCGAGATCCTTATAAAATTCCAGCCGGCTGTCAGTTCTGGCATAAAACATATGCCCTCCGCGATAATGCTTTACAGTAAGATTTTTCTTCAGATCTTCGGGAAGATTCATCTGAGCCGTAATGCGGTCGGTCGCAAAATACGGAGTTACAAGGTCAAAAGTCCCATGGGTAATAAAAACCTTCATCCCGGTATTCAGACTTATTCCGTACCGCAGTTCATCAGCTGAGCCTACCCGGCGCTCAAGGGCGTGCTGCTTGGTATCAATGTCCCAGCTTTCATTTACTTTCATGCTGAGAAGCTCGTAATCACGTTCTGTTTCAAGACCTATTTCCTTGCGCAGCTGAGTATTAATACCTGCCGCAAAAACACGGTCGAGCATGTTCAGTGTCGGCTCCGGGCCCTCATACCCGTCCTTCTCGGGAGTAGGGTCATCAATGGCAAGACTGCTGTCGTAAAGCCCAAGTATCTTCCGCTCATTTCTAAGCAGGTTTCTGGCAAAGTAATCAAAACCAAGGCGGCCGCGGTTTCTTTCAAGCACTTCGGCCGGGATTCCGGTATATCGTGCAGCCTCGGCAATTATTTTTTTTCTTCTGGGTGCCGGTATCATATCTCCTGAGACAAGATACGGCAGAAGCTCTGTAATCACAAAAGACTCGGCTTTTTTCCTTACAGCACCCAGGCTGTCCTGCTTTCCCATTTTTGCTGATTTCCCATGAGATGCAGCCGCTCCGGCCATGACCGGAAAAGTGTCCACCCAATGGAGAGCATCGTATGAAGACCCGCTAAGCAGATTAAACTCCAGGGCCGGAGAGATCAGTACAGCCCCCCTGATCCCCACGCCGTAATCCTGCTGCAGCATTTTTACGAGCCTGGCTACCCGGAAACCTCCGTAGCTTTCTCCAGCCAGATAAACAGGGCTGTCCCACCTGCTGTATTTTGAGAGGTACTTCCTGACAAACTCACAGAGCGATTCGAGATCCCTCACAACCTTCCAGTATTCGTCCTTTTCTTCACCGCCTGCGGATTTTTCTCCGTTTTTAGCTGATTCAGCACCATCCTTCTCGATCAGGCGGCTGAAGCCGGTGCCTATAGGGTCGATGAAAACAAGGTCGGTAAAATTCAGCCAGGTTTCCTCATTATCATACAGTTTATATGGGGGTGCCGCCGGAATTCCGTTACCCTGCAGCTCTACTCGTTTCGGACCTGCAGCTCCCATATGGAGATACACAGAGGAGGCTCCCGGACCTCCGTTAAAAATGAAAGTTACAGGCCTGTCGGAGGTATCCTCTTCAACCTTGGTATAACGGACAAAAAACATCTCAGCCCGCGGCTTTTCTTCCTTTCGCAGTATTATCCAGTCCGCTTCAGCTTCATAGTCATAACCGCCGGCAGATGTAGAAATATTCTTAAGTATTCTGGCCCCCTTGGGCTGTGAATTTTTAACGTTGTTCTCTTTTGATTCTTCCTGCAAAATTCTCTCCTGAAGTTTTCACTGCCGCAGCAGCAGAAATTATTTTCAACCGGCAAGTCCCGGAAGGAGGCCTTTGAGCCCGTTTGTAAAGATAATAAAGGCAAGGCTGATAAGTATAATTCCGCCTATTCTTGTAACAACCGCACCGCTGCTTCCATGCATACGTGCTGATAGCGGGCTTGAGAAAAAGTAGGTGGCGAAAATGATTATGCCGTGAATAATAATGACAACAGACATTGCCAGCCTGTCGGCAATGCTCACAACCATTCGGGCGTGGGTTACAACCATGGAGATACTTCCGGCACCCATTGTGAGTGGGAAAACAAGAGGTGAGATAACCAGAGTTTCCCATCCCTCATCCGGGTTGTCGTCGGTCTTGACCCGCTTTCTGGGTGAACGCCCTTCCATGATCATCGGAAGCGATGTAAGGATCAGGATCAGGCCGCCTCCCGCCGCCAGGGCATCTACTGAAATACCCATGGCCTTAAGCAGGGCTTCACCGGCCCAGGCAGTCACAACAAGGAAGATCGCCGAGTACAGAGCAATCCGGAAAGCCATTTTCTTCTGAATACGCCGTGACATGGTTCCGGTAAGAGTCACATAGGGACCGATACAGGCCATAGGACTGAAGATGGCAAACAAAGCAACCTGAAAAAGAGCGAGGTCGCGGATACTGAAACTTAATTCCATAGCCCGAATTATAATGCGTATTGTCTGGACATTAAAGTGGTTTTTTGATATTCTCTTCCATACTTATTATATGGCGCTGTGCCTTTGGCGCGGCTCAGTTGAACAAGTAAGAAATATGGCGCCGTACCCAAGTGGTAAGGGAGAGGTCTGCAAAACCTTGATGCAGCGGTTCGAATCCGCTCGGCGCCTCTTTAGTTGGAACCCGGCTTTTTGCCGGGTTTTTTCATGTCCGCGTCTTTTTATCATTGTTTTACAAATAATCTCTTGATTATTTTTCAAATTGTAAATACCTTTAAATTATGTTTAGCGAAGATTCTGACTGGAAAACTTTTTATAACGAAGCAAAAGGCTATCACAAAACCCTCAACGGCTGCCTCAAACGTCCCAAGGTGTTTATTCCCGTGATTGTATCCAATATAGCGGCCATGTGCATTGAAAAGTATTTCATGGCAGCCTTCATGTACAGGGGCATTCTTCCGGCAAACCATACCATGGCCGATTTTATTGAAACCGCAGCAGAAGTGAAGGAACTTGCTCCCGAACTTGTAGAGATTATGAAATACATGGATTCAATTCAGATGATATGTTCATTCTTTAACGTAAAAACAGTTGAGCCCGAGGAAAAGGACATCCCCCGTTTTATCAAGGCTGCTGATATGGTGGCGGAATATGCTGACGGAATTATAGGCTCTGCACTTCCTGTATAGAAAACTCAGACATCCATAGTAGCGGCTGTAAGAATAATCTCCTTTGTAGCCTCCTCTCTTTTAAGCTCTCTTGCAATCCTTCCGCCTGCCAGAACAAGGATACGGTCCGACATCCCAAGAATTTCTTCAATCTCTGATGAAATAAAAATGATGGCAGCTCCCTTGGAAACTATTTCATTCATGACGTTATAGATATCCACTTTTGAAGCGGCATCGACTCCGCGGGTTGGCTCATCCATGATGTAAATCGGGGAACGGTTCATAAGCCACTTTCCAAGCATTACCTTCTGCTGATTGCCGCCGGAATAATCGCCGATCAGATCATTCTGCTTTCCCGGTTTAATTTTCAGGATTTCGACATATTCATGGGTCAGCTGACTCATAAAAAGTTTGTTCAAAAACAGCCTGTTTACAAAGCGCCTTAGGGTTGCACTTGTCATATTACGCTGAAGATCATGCTTTGAGAAAATGCCGTTCTTTATCCGGTCTTCCGGAATCAGTGAAATCCCGCAGGACATAGCCGCCTGCGGGTGGGAAAAGTTCACAACACCGCAGTCCATTTTAATTTCTCCGCTGGTTGGCTGAACAGCACCGAAGAGGCAGTTTGCAAGAAGAGTCCTCCCGGATCCCATAAGGCCGGTCACTCCAAGGATTTCTCCCTGACGCAGATCAAAGTTGACACCTTTCAAAATGGGTTCAAACATAAGATCGGTTACAGAGAGGACTATTCTTCCCCGAGGACCGGAGATCTTCGGATATTTTTCCTGATGCACATCGCCGGACATCATATTAATCAGACTTTCATTACGCACGGAATCACAGTCAGAAGTTGCAATTACCCGGCCACGGTGCATAACCGATACCTGGTCTCCCACCTCTGCTATTTCATCAAGCCGGTGCGAAATGTAAAAGATTCCCTTGTTCATGGACTTCAGCTTTCGGACAATATTGAAAAGAACCTCCCTCTCAGGCTGTGAAAGAGCCGAAGAGGGTTCGTCAAAGATGATTATATCAGCATCCGAAATGTAGCTTTTTACAACAAAAACCATCTGCCGTTCGGCATAGCCGAGTTTAAAGAACTTCTCCGTAGGATTAATCGAAAGGCCGAGCTCCCTGAAGACTTCACCGCATTTGAAAATCAGTTCATTTACATTGAAAATCCCCAGGCCCCTGCTTACCTTCGGAAGATCACCCATAAAAAGGTTCTCGGCAACACTTAGATTTTCGAAATACTGAACTTCCTGATGGAGGTAGTAAACTCCCAGCTTCCTGGCGTCCCTGATATCCCTGAATACAACCGGTGAGCCGCTGATTTTGATTTCTCCGCTGTCATGCGGAAACCATCCTGCAATCAGCTTCATCATTGTTGATTTACCGGAGCCGTTTTCTCCTACAAGGACGTGAACTTCTCCGCGGTACAGATCTATATCTATATTCTGAAGGTGGAACCCGTTAAATTCCTTTGAGATATTCTTCAGCTCAAGCAGCGGAGAAGAGTTCATGTTCATTCGCAGCCTTCAAACGCCTCCATGGATGTGTACATCGGAACCCCCGATGAGAATATCTGCGACTTGAAAGAATCTTCAAGATCCGGATCTGAAACAAGCCCCTGAGCCATTCGGATATCGCCAAGTCTGAAAAATGCATTATGCGAGAAGCGATCGGAAGGACATACAATAATTGAATTGCCGGCCATGGCTCTGGCTTCAAGGATAAAATCAGCCTTCTCCTGACTGCTCACAGACATATGCATGTCGCTGCTTATGCCGTCAACCTCTATAAAAAGCCTGTTCACGAAAAACTTATTGAGGTTGGAAATGGTCATCGAACCGAAAACGGCAAACTCTTCCTGATCAAGTGTCCCTCCCAGCAGTACAACCTTATTCTGCTGCTGCCCGGTCAGCAGGGCGGCGCATGCGACGTCATTGGTTAGGATTGTAAGATTCGAACGCTCATTAAGCCTCGAGGCAATACATCGGTTCACCTCGCCATTTGTGAGCATTATCACATCACCATCGGCAATCATACGCATTGCGATGGCAACAATTTCATCATGAGTTTCGGATGCCGTGCTTTTGGAAAGTATCTGGTTGAGACTGGTGTCTGAATCAGGCCGGTTGATGACCGCCCCGCCGTGGGTTCTTGTAAGCCAGCCTTCGGCTTCCAGCCGTTCAAGATCACGTCTTACGGTGACTTCAGACACACCAAGCAGGCTGCTTAGAGTCTGGACCTGAGCCTGTCCGTGTTCCTCAAGATGCATTTTAATAAGTCTAGTTCTTTCAATTGCGTACACTTAAGCTCTCCAGTACCGGAATATTCTATCATGGATTCATATTCACGCAAAATATTATGCAGATTTTTCTTGACAGATAAAAAAACCGGTCCTATGATTTAATCATATTCGTAACCAAACGATTACGTTTTATTGCATTACAGACCGTTTGGTTGCTGAAATTATACCATTTGGAGGAAAAAATGAAAAGGATTGTAACTATTCTGACAGCAGCACTAGTTTTGCTGACAGCAGTTATGCCGGTGTTTGCAGGAGGAGAACAGGAGAGCAAACAGCAGATCGTAGGTGTGGCAATGCCGACACAGTCATCACAGAGATGGATCCAGGACGGCGGATACATGAAAGAAATCCTGGAAGAAAGAGGCTACAAGGTAGACCTGCAGTATGCTGAAGATAATATCGACGCACAGGTAAACCAGATTGAAAACATGATAGTAAAAGGTGCCGACTGCCTGGTTATTGCTGCGATCGATGGTGCCGCTCTGTTCAATGTGCTTGAGCAGGCAGCAAAGAATGACGTAAAAGTTATTTCCTATGACAGACTTATCGTAAACTCACCCCACGTAAGCTACTACGCAACATTTGACAACTTCAAAGTAGGTGTTCTTCAGGGAGGATACATTGTAGATGCTCTGAACCTGAAATCCGGTGCAGGCCCTTTCAATATTGAACTTTTTGCAGGTTCTCCTGACGATACAAACGCTTATTACTTCTTTGACGGCGCTATGAGCCAGCTTCAGCCTTATATTGACAAGGGTCAGCTTAAAGTTGTCTCAGGCCAGACAAACTTCGATCAGGTTGCAACACTCAGATGGGACGGTATTGTCGCTCAGCAGAGAATGGATAACCTGCTTGCCGCTTTTTACACAGATAAAAACGTTGACGCAGTTCTTTCTCCGTATGACGGTCTTTCAATCGGTATCCTTTCGGCTCTTAAGTCTGTTGGATACGGTAAAACAAAAGATCTTCCTATTGTAACAGGACAGGACGCTGAAATCCCTTCAGTAAAATCAATACTTGCCGGAGAGCAGGCTTCAACAGTATTCAAGGATACAAGAACTCTCGCAAAACGCGCTTCAGACATGGTTGATGCCGTACTGCAGGGAAAAGAACCTGAAATCAACGACAGAAAAACCTACGACAACGGTACCGGCATAGTTCCATCATTTCTTGAAACTCCGGTTTCTGTAGACATCAGCAACTGGGAAGCAGCACTGATCGACACAGGTTACTACACCAAGGCTGATCTGGGAATGTAATATTTCTTGAGTTTGATGTCTGGAGATTTTATAATTCAATAGTATGACAGTATATATCGCCGGTCATAAAGCCGGCGATATCCATCTGTACAGATCGGGAGAATCATAGGAACAATGGCAAATACCATTCTGGAAATGCGCAACATAACAAAAAAGTTCTCAGGGGTAACTGCTCTTAATAATGTCGGACTTACAGTTATGGATGATGAAATCCATGCCCTGGTTGGAGAAAACGGTGCGGGTAAATCAACCCTGATGAAGGTACTTTCCGGAGTTCACCCGCATGGAAGTTATGAAGGCGAAATACTGCTTGAAGGCAGTGAATGCACTTTTAAGAATATTAAGGACAGTGAAAAACTGGGAATAGTTATTATTCATCAGGAGCTTGCCCTTATACCATACCTGTCAATCGCAGAGAACATCTTCCTCGGGAACGAGGTGAACAATGCCGGTGTTATCGATTGGAATCACACGATAAGCAAGGCGGCGGCCCTGCTGAAAAAAGTTGGACTGGATGAAAATCCTACCACTCTGATCGGGAACATCGGAGTTGGAAAACAGCAGCTTGTTGAAATAGCGAAGGCTCTTTCCAAGGATGTAAAGCTGCTTATTCTTGATGAACCTACAGCAGCCCTGAACGACGAGGAATCACAGAAACTTCTGAAACTGCTGATCGACTTAAAATCCCATGGGGTTACATCCATCCTGATAAGCCACAAGCTTAATGAGGTAGAACAGATTGCAGATCAGATTACCGTAATACGCGATGGAAAAGTTATCGAAACCCTGAACAGAAAAGAACACGACTTTAACGAAGACAGGATAATCAAAAGCATGGTCGGCCGTGAAATTACCGACCGCTGGCCTGAACGCAGCAACACAATCGGTGATGAAGTATTCAGAGTTGAAGACTGGACGGTATACCACCCTCAGCAGGAGAGCAGGAAAGTAGTCAACTCTGCGTCATTCAATATCAGAGCCGGTGAGGTCGTCGGATTTGCCGGACTCATGGGGGCGGGCAGAACCGAAATAGCAATGAGCCTGTTCGGCAAATCATACGGACAGAAACACTCCGGAAGGATATTCAAACAGGGCAGAGAAATAAGACTGAACACCGTCAATGAGTCTATAGACCAGGGAGTTGTTTATCTGACTGAAGACCGTAAGAATTATGGCCTTGTGCTGATTAACGATATAAAAACAAATATCTGTCTTGCAAATTTGAAACGGATATCACAGAACGGAGTTCTGAATCTTAACGAGGAAATCGTTCAGTCGGACGATTACCGCAAAAAACTAGCCCTCCGCTGTACCGGACTTGAACAGACTGTCGAGAGTCTTTCCGGTGGAAACCAGCAGAAGGTTGTGCTGAGCAAATGGCTTATGGCTCAGCCTGATGTGCTTATGCTTGATGAACCGACAAGGGGCATCGATGTAGGAGCAAAATATGAAATCTACACTATTATCAATAAACTTGCCTCGGAAGGCAAATCAATACTCATGATAAGTTCCGAGCTTCCGGAGCTTCTGGGTATGTGCGACAGAATCTATGTAATCAACGAAGGAGAGGTGGCTGACTGCATAGACAGGGAGAACGCTTCACAGGAGAGCATAATGAAGGCAATTATGGCTCACCAGAAAATGAAAAGAAAAGGGGGAAATATTTAAATGAACCAGTTAACAGCATATTTTAAGAACAACCTCCGGCAGAACGGAATGGTTATGGCTCTTATCTTTATTATGATTCTGTTCCAGATCCTGACCGGCGGCATTCTGTTCAGATCAATGAACGTAAATAACCTTGTGCTTCAGAATGCATATGTAATGATACTGGCCACAGGAATGCTTCTGTGTATTCTGACCGGCAATATTGACCTTTCCATAGGTTCGGTAGTAGCTTTCGTCGGCGCCGTTGCAGCAGTAATGATGGTTGACTGGGGATTTCCTGTTCCACTGACAATTCTCGTAGCACTGATTATCGGTATCCTTGTCGGAGCCTTTCACGGCTACTTTATTGCCTACATGCGGATTCCGGCCTTTATTGTTACCCTTGCCGGAATGCTTATCTGGCGCGGACTGACCATGGTAATTCTGAAGGGTCAGACAAAATCACCCTTTGAAACAAGCTTCCAGGCCCTTGCAGCAGGGTATCTGCCGGGAGGCAACCTGCACTTCGGCGGATTCAACGCAATTGCAATAATACTCGGTATTGTTGTTTCAATTCTCTTTATCATAAATCTGATAGGTTCGAGAAAGAATAAGATAAAATACGGTTTCGAAGTCGTCTCATTCTGGATAGAGCTGATAAAGATCGGTTTTATAATTCTTGCTATAAACCTGCTCACCTTCAGCCTGGCAGACTACAACGGTATTCCCATTGTCCTGATCCTTCTGGTCGGACTGATCCTGCTGTACACATTCATTACCCAGAGGACAATAATCGGAAGACATATATATGCCCTTGGAGGAAACGAGAAGGCTGCAAGACTTTCAGGGGTAAAGACCCAGAGGGTTATGTTCCTTGTTTATACAAACATGGGGCTGCTGTCTGCTCTTGCAGGCATAATCGTAGCCGGAAGGCTCAACGCAGCCGGACCGAAGGCCGGAACCAATTTCGAGCTTGACGCTATCGCCTCCTGCTTCATAGGCGGCGCGTCCGCATCCGGCGGAGTGGGAACCATTATAGGCGCCATTATCGGAGGTCTTGTTATGGGAATTCTCAACAACGGAATGTCCATCATGGGCGTCAGCGTTGACTGGCAGCAGACCATCAAGGGCGTTGTACTGCTACTGGCGGTTATCTTTGATGTTGCGACAAAGAAGAAGAGTCTGGCAAGCTGAGTACCGGAGTCCCTTTATACCCAAAAGAGCTGACGCAGTGCGTTCAGCTCTTTTTTTATAAGATGTCAGGTATGCATCAGCTCTTTATTGTTCTCATACAGCTTCCGGTATTTCAGAAACTGCTCTGCATAGAGCTCTGCATTTACCGGATTCGGAGAATATGTCTTTTCAGAATATTTTACATGCCTTGAACAGGCTTCCTCTATCGATGAAAAGATCCCCGTTCCGCTTCCGGCAACAATACAGGCACCCATACACGACTGTTCCGGAGTTGTACATATCTCAATCTCAGTATTGAAGATATCCGCCTGCATCTGCAGCCAGAGCGGACTCGCGGTTCCGCCTCCCGCAGCTATCAGTCTATCCGGCTTAACACCGATTTCCTTCAGTATTACCAGGGAATCATTAAGGCTGAGGACAACCCCCTCCATCACTGCGCGGCAGAGGGTATTCTGCTCATGTCCGAGCTTAAGGCCGAAAAACATGCCGCTTGCCGCCGGGTCCATATGCGGAGTCCTCTCCCCGGTAAGATAGGGCAGAAATATGACTCCGCCGCTTCCCGGAGTCACTTCAGCGGCGGAACTGATAAGCTGTTCATAGGAGGCGGAGGTTCTTAGGATTCCGTTTTTAAGCCATTTCAGAGATATGCCTCCGCAGAGAATTGCACCGAAGACCGAATATGCATTATCCGCCGCGTGGCAGAAGGTGTGGGTTCTAAGCTGCGGGTCATATATACCGCTTCCGCTGAATGCGGCTACCTGTCCGGAGGTTCCGATATTAGAGGTGACTATCCCCTCCTTAACAGCTCCGTTGCCTATACTCTGAGCCTGCTGATCACCCGAGCCGTGGACAACAGGGATTCCCTCACACAGCCCGGTTTCTGCGGCAGCGCCTTTAGTTACCGTACCTGCGACCATAGAAGAACCGGAGAGCGGCGGGAACATCGAACTGTCTATATCAAGCCTTTCCAGCAGGTCAAAGGCCCAGTTTTTATCAGGCATGGAAAATGCCGCCGAAGCAGAGGCGTCGGAATACTCACAGCCGGCAAGCCCGGTCAGCCTGAACCGGATATAATCTTTGGGAAGCATTATTTTATCAATTTTTAAGTAGATTTCAGGCCTGTTTCTTTTCATCCACAGGAGGCTCGGCAGGGCGAATCCGACCGGCACAGAATTACGGAAGAGTTCAGCGGTTTTTTCCGGAGGATAGACAGATTCTATTTCAGCGGCCTCAGCAGCGGCACGCTGATCCAGCCAGATAACCGCCGGATACAGCGGCCTTCCGTCCCGGCCGAGCATCACCAGACCATGCATCTGTGAAGCAAATCCGATTGCAGCCACTGCATCAAAGTCTTTTCTGAAACCGGCCTTAAGCTCGGCCAGACATTCCAGTATACGCCGCCACCACAGTTCGGGAGACTGCTCCGCCCAGCCGATTTGCGGAATATCAACATCATAGCCCCGTGAGGCTGATGAAATGATCCCCCGGTCTGAGTCAAGCAGCATTGCTTTAACATTTGAGGTTCCGAGATCAATACCCAGTATCACAGCCATAAACAGTTCCTTATAGCAGAATATTAGCACTGCCGGATCGGGCGGTCAAATTTTAAATCAGGCCCGGCTTCAGTCTATAATCTTAATCCCGAAGTCGTTCAGAAGATTCAGAACCTCCGGCGCATCAAAGACGGCCTTTTTAATATTGTTGTTAAGAGGGCTTATTGCATACCCCGAAGCCTTAACAAAACTGCAGCGTTCAAGATTGGTATTATGAAACAGCGTTTCCCTGAAGGATGACCCCGAAAAATCAGAACCGCTGAGCACTGTATCCTGAAAGTAGCTCTCGCTTATTTCACAGCGGAGAAATTCCGTATCCCTTATTTTCATACCTGTAAAATTACAGCTTACAAGCCGGCAGCCGGAAAAACTGACTTCAAATGCGAAGGGGTTTGAATTGAAAAAAGGAATTCCCATCAGCTTTGAATCAATAAATTTAACATCACAGAATTTGGCGTCGCTGATGTTCACATTGGAAAGGTTGCAGCCTGTGAAGCGGCAGCTTTCAAATTCGCAGCCTCCGAAATCGGCATTTGAAAAATCAATATTCAGAAACTCACGGTTGTAGTAAGCCTCGCCGGGGATAACTGCCGGACCTTCTTCCGGAAGCTCACCGGGGACGCCTTCCCCACTGTCCTCCGGCTCACTGAAAAGTTCGTTCTGCATCTCTACTCCTGTAAATCAACCGTTCCGGATGTGACCATAACGCAGTTTCCGCCTATATGCGCGGAGACGACCCTACCCTGTTCTTTCAGAGCCCTTGCCTGCAGAAGACTCGGCCGTCCCATTTCTATCCCCTGCCCTATACGGAGATCAAGACTGCAGCTGTCATCCGGTTCCAGGCTTGCAAGATATGCCGCAAGTGCACAGTTCGCGCTTCCGGTGGCCGGGTCTTCAAAGATGCCGTCCAGCGGCGCGAACATCCTCGTTCGCAGATCGTATTCATCGCTGGACCGCACATAGAGATGAATATTCAGATGTTCATCCACAGCCTTAAGCTGCTTCATGGCGGACAGATCCGGTTCGGCACGGCGGAGGGCATCAACAGAAACAAGCTCCGTCATCAGAAAGGGAAAACCGACCGAAGCCTGCTCAGGCATATGAACCGAGGTTTTTATATCATCAGGCGACAGGCCGACGGAAGGAGCAACCTGTGCCGGATCAAGCCTGATGCCTGTGCTGAAAGCCTCAGGGGCTTCAAGCTCGCAGATATAACTGCCGCCGTTTTTCCTGAAGGAAACCGGGACCATTCCGGCCGGTTCTTCAAAAAAAAGAGGCTTTGATTCATCAGATTCTGCATAGCCCTCGGTGAGCAGGACAAAGGCGGTGCCGACATTCGGATGTCCGGCAAAGGGGACTTCCCTCTCGGGAGTGAAGATTCTGACCCTTCTGCTGCCGCCTTTTTCCGGAGGCAAAACAAAGGTGCATTCGGAAAAGTTAAACTCACGCGTAAGCTGCTGCATCTGATCCGTGCTCAGGCCCTCAGCCTCGGGAAAAACCGCAAGCTGATTGCCTCCGAACATCCTGTCTGTAAATACATCACATGTATGAAATCTGTATTTCATTTTTTCATCCTCACTGCACAGGCAAGTCCGTAAACAGGCCACTGTTCCAGCCGGTTGATATAAAGAATACCGATTACAGCCTGAACAGCTCCGATGATAAAAAATATGACATGCAGGGAAACTACTCCCTGAAGAAAAATGCACTGAATAATGATCCAGAGAGCAAGTACTGCGCCTATAGCGGCAGTGCCGTAACCTTTGAACTCAGGAAGCAGTCTGGTAAGAAAAAGCACCAGCAGGTTCCCCAGACCCAGCACTATAAACAGAAAGAGTCCGGGAACCAGAAAGGTTTCAAAGGGTCCTGTTTTAAGAGCTTCAGAGGACAGCCCCATTGGTGCAAAGGGATCCATCAATGCACCGAAACCTCCGCCGCATGCACCCAGCCCGACAAGAAGATGCAGAAAAATCCTAAAACCTTCAATTACTTTCATCATTTTCCTCCAAAGCGGCCTTCCGCCCTCAGATAATATGCCAGAGCAATCATCATAGTACCGTTGCCGTACTCTGAGCTTCCCATACGGTTAATCACAGTTTCAGCCGGAACCATTTCAAAGTCCACAAATTCAGTATCATCAAGTTCCTGTTCGCCCTTATGTACAAGCTCCTCCGCGAGAAACACGGTGAATTTATTCATAAAAAAGGCAGGATTGGGGTTAACGCTTCCCAGCCAGGTAAGTTTATCCGAACTGTAGCCGGTCTCCTCAAGAAGCTCTCTTGCCGCTGCGGTTTCCGGTTCCTCTCCCGGCTCCACTGTTCCCGCGGGAAACTCCGTGGTAATTTCCTTTGAGCCGTGCCGGTACTGCCTGACCATAAGAAAATACTTACCGTCAGATTTCTCAATTACCGGAATCACCGTCACCCAGCCCGGGGCTTCAAGCAGATAGGCCTTTGATACATTCTGATCGCTTGATGTCCGCATAGAGGTATGTATCTTGAATATCCTGCAGTCCACCATCTCTTCCCTGGAATTCTCAGTCCAGTCGAGGTGCTTTTCATTTTCTATGGACTCAAATACTCCCAGACAGTCTTTACGAACCCTCCGCCCCCGGTCAGTATCGGGAAGCTTTGCAGCAATATCATCAAGATAAGCGCTTTTATGTATTATGCGCAAAGACTCACGATGGTTAAGATCCTTGATCCAGCTGAGCTGAACAAAGACAAAATCCTGAACACTAGCAAGGTTTTTAAAGGATATTCTGCCGCTTTCTGTGTATTCATTGAAAACGGCATCACATATATCAGCAGCTTCGGGCAGATAAAATGTAACCGACTGGTCCTTATCCGGATCATTATTACTGTAGTACTCACTTAAGACCCGGTAGATATCAATCTTGTCGGCATCCCGTGTCAGCTCGGTGAAAAACAGCTGTTCGGGGGTGAGTCCGCCGGGAACAATCTTCGCGTTATGATGTGCAACGGCAGAGAAAATAATATCACGATCTTTTTCTTCTATAGATTCAAGAACTTTCTCCTGTTTCAGAACCTTCACTCCCAGATCGCCGTGGTCCTCGGATTTTATATCCATATATGTGCCGTATTTCTTAAACTGCTCAAAACGGCCGCAGTCATGAAGAAGGGAACAAAGAACGGCAATCTGCCTCTGACGTCCTTCAAGCTTCAGGGCATCAGCAAGCTGAGCTGCAGCATCAACAACCTTGTATGTGTGGTTAATTTTGAGTCTGATATTATGAACAAGGCTTTCCCCGCCGGAGCAGAAACTTTCCGAATATGTTTTAAACCAGTCCTCAATCTGCTGGATAAGAGTATTCTCTATCATCTGTACCCCTGAAATAGTAGTAGTTATCGTCCTTCCTTATAATCTCACATCCGTCGGGAAGTGTCACCTTCCCTCCGCCGCCTGGAAGATCGACTGCAAACTTCGGCATTGCCATTCCTGAAACCATAGTCCGCAGCTCCGCTACTATCTGCAGTGACTTTTTCAAAGGAACCCGGAGATGCGAGGTTCCCGCGGCAAGATCTCCCTGAAAAAGATAATAAGGCTTCACTCCGGCTGCGAGAAGCATCCTGAAAAGGCTGGCAAGATGCTCCGGAGAATCGTTTACACCGCATAACAGCACCGTCTGGTTAAGGACAGGAACGCCGGCTTTTATCATCTCTTTAACAGCGGCGGCTGCTTCAGCTGTTACCTCGGCAGCTGTATTGAAATGGGTAACCATCCATATACCGCTGAAACTGCTGAGCATAGTGGTAAACTTCGGCGTGATCCGTGATGGAAGCACTACCGGCATCCTGCTGCAGAGTCTGATGATCATGCCGGGACGGACAGCCTTAATGCTGTTTATTATCTCAAATAGCTTTTCATCTGAGAGTGTCATCGGATCACCGCCTGAAAGCAGTATCTCCCCAATTTCAGAATGAGCGGCAATATATTCGCAGATAGTCTTAAGTTCTGCAGGCTTCAGCGCTCCGGAAAGCTGACCTGAAAACTCACGGCGAAAACAGTGGCGGCAAAAAACTCCGCAGCTGTCGGCAGTAAGTATAAGCGCACGGTCAGGGTAGCGGTGGATAAAGCGGCTGCATGGAGAATATTTGGTTTCACCAAGCGGATCCTTAAGTTCATAAGCAGCAGTACTGAACTCCCGTTTTGAGGGTATTGCCTGCCGCATAACCGCCAGCCTGTCAGCCTCCTGAAGCCCCGCTCTGAATGCAAGCCCAAGATAATACCGGGTGACCGCAAAGGGAAGATGGGAACGCCCTCGCTCCGGGTTTTCAGCTAGCCAGCCTTTAAATTCTGATACAGGTGAGAAGGCTTCTATTGAGCCGGATTCGTATTCTTTCAGTGCATCAATCAGTCCGGAAAGATCGTCAATCCGGTTCTGCAGAGCTTTTTTCCAGTCGGAATTATCTTTAAGCATATACAGCAGATAATATCACAAAGGGTAATATTAACTCTATCCTAACCGCTTTAAAATCAATTCTTGACAAACCTTATCCATGGTTTTAAGGTTAATCATCATTATAAAAGAAGGTAATTATGGACAGTAAAAAAGAAGGAATGAAAGCCTATTACGGCATCACCTTTCTAATCGGCCTTGGGTTCTTCACCATGGGCCTTATGGATCCCCTTTACGATACCTACGTTCCGATGTTCCTGCGGAACTATCTCTCATCCGACGGGCTTGTCGGCGGAATTATGGGAATTGATAATTTCTTCGCAATCCTGCTGATCCCGATTTTTTCAGCCATGTCCGACCGGACAAGGACTCCGATTGGGCGGAGGATGCCCTTCATCATCGTAACCCTGCCGGCAACCGCAATTCTGTTTTCGCTGATGCCGACTGCAGCTCTTAAATCAATGATGTTCCTCATCATCTGTATATTCTTCCTGAACCTTTTCAAGCAGGCGGCAAGAGGACCGGTTGTAGCTCTTATGCCGGATATAATCCCCGGAGAATACCGTTCGGAGGCAAACGGCGTTATCAACACCATGGGCGGAATAGCAGCAATAGTCGGCACAGTCGCTCTTGCAAAGCTCTACGATGTGAAAGTAAGAATACCGCTCTTCGGCGACAGCGTAGTCCCCTTTGAGACAACAGTTGCCGGCAGGGAATCAACCTACATCGGCAAACTGCCCTTTGTACTTGCCGGAGTACTGGTAATTGTTGCGGTTCTCCTGCTTTTCTTCTTCGTAAAGGAGAAAAAAAATCCTGAAGGCTCGGAAGAGGAAAGCGCACCGGTATTCAAATCTCTGAAACTGATTCTTGCAGCGGAAGATAAAAGTGCGCTGTTCATACTAATATCACTGCTTCTGTGGTTCATAGGCTACCAGGGCGTGCTTCCCTGGGTCGGTATCTACTCGAAGGAATACCTCGGCCTTTCACCCGGAACCGCGGCTCTCTCCTCAGGCATGGTAGGAATTGCCTACGCTCTGTTTGCAATCCCCTCCGGGGTTATAGCCCATAAGGTTGGAAGAAAGAAGGCTATCAGGTTCTCGCTTGTAGTGATTGCTGTCGTACTTCTTCTCTGCTTCCTTCACCATCCAATTACTACAGCACTCGGATTTTCGCAGACCGCAAGCTATCTCAGCTTCTGGGTACTTCTCTTCCTTTTCGGAATGTTCTGGGTTTCGATTGTAACCAACTCATTTCCCATGCTCTGGCAGATGGCCACATACAAGGACATGGGAATTTACACAGGACTTTATTATTTCTTCTCACAGGCCGCAGGTATTGTAGCCCCTGTATTGACCGGAGGGCTCAGAGACCTCTTCGGAGACAGGATTATTTTTATCAATGCAGCTGTATTCATGGCCATTGCCTTCCTGGTTATGGGCAAGGTAAATAAGGGAGAGCCCGAAACACTGAAAGACAAATGAGTCTTTTAAGCAGCCTTAAACAGAAGGCTTCAGACATTAAAAAAAAGACTGCAGTGCTCTATATTGCACTGCAGTCTCCTGATACAGGGCTTCCTGCAAAAATAATGGCAGTAATCACAATAGCCTATGCAATGAGCCCTGTAGATCTGATTCCGGACTTCATACCGGTACTCGGCCTGCTTGATGACCTAATCCTGCTGCCTTTATTCATAATGCTTACAATAAAGCTGATTCCGGAGCATGTACTGGCTGAAGCTGAAAAGCAGGCTGATGAAAATCCGCCTGAGCTTAAAAAAAACAAGGCAGCCGCGGCAGTAATAATACTGCTCTGGGCTGCCCTGATAACAATGCTAATATTAAAAATTATTTCATAGAGGTAATTTCAAAAATAACCGAGTTTTGAAAGAAGCTCTTAGACTGCAGATTAAATGCTTATTTCACCTTCGGTGTAGGTATTATTCAAATACCAGTTGGAAACCTTACTCATTGCCCAGGGTGAATAAATACCTATAGTGATGATACATAAAAGCCCCTGCCCCCAGAGCAGAAGAAAGCCCTTTCCGGCTGTTCCTTCAAAGCCTCCGTTGCCGACAAGCTCACCTTCACTGTTGTAGATATTCGAACCCGAAACTATATAGCGGTAAATCTTAACAATTGCTGCAGGATAGTAGATACCTGCAGTTATTATGGTAAGAAGTATCTGGGATACAAGGAAACCGGCAAATGAACCCATGGATCTTTCAAAACGGACATTAAGACCGCTGTAGCGGATATTCACAATCCATGCGGCGTAATAGTAGATAAAAGGAATCATCACCAGGAAGATGAATATTACAAACATGAAGGTTGAAACGGCAACAGTACCGCTGTAGAAGTAGGGGTCGTATGAACGGGCCATGAAAAAGACATAAATACCTGTCAGAACAAGCACCGGAAGCAGAAAGGCCAGAATAAAATATTTTAAGAGTTTCCCCGGTCTGCTTAACAGTTCTCCGTCTTTTCCATTCAGATGAATATTTGAAAGGTAATAATTCATATAACCCTTAAGGTACCAGGGCGAATAGATTCCAAGAGTTATCATTGTGAGAAGCAGCCACTTTATCAGTTTAGGAGCAAACTCTTTTATACTTCCGGTAAACTCAAAATTGGAACCCAGAAATCTGACTTGACCTACCGCGTATGCTACAAAGGCAAAGCCAAGGAGTGCTGACAGAAAGGAATAAATTATCTCCATAATAACCGACAGGGCAGGTACTGATTCATTCAGAGCCGTCGAACCGGCAGCCAGTATCAAAATCGGAATATAAAAAAGGATGAAGGTTTTGAAAAAGCCCTTACCCCTGATTTCCGCCTCGAAATTATTTTTCATAGTTAATCTCCTTATTGTTTCTATGATAGACAATATACAGCTATAAGTACAATCTTCAGGTACTTTTATTCAGGATTCCAGCTGATTACAAAAACAAAAAAAATCGGCCCGCTTGCGCGGAACCGATAGAACCCAATTTTATGAGCCTCTGCGGCGGGTTACCGGCAGTGCCCTTTTTACCTATTTAGTAACGTAAACCTCTGAAATGTAGCTGCTTTCAAAGCCCCGGATCGCCTTGATCCATTCAAGAAACTTACCTGCTTCCTGCTTTTCGGTGTAAGGTCCGAGCCTTACACGGTAATAACTGCTTCCGTTAACTTCAGTGGTAGTTATTGTGCAGGTTATACCTTCTTCAGAAAGCCTTTCCTTAACATCGGTAGCCTTTCCAAGTGAAGAAAATGAACCGGCCTGAATCCAGTACTCGGTTGTTCTGACAGCCTGTCTCTCTGTCGTCTTCGGTTCGGGAGCCTTAACAGGAGCAGCTGCAGCAGGTGTACTGACAACCGGTCTTGCGGCGACAGCCTGCTTATCCTGAACAACCTGGGGAAGCTCAAGGGTGATTTCCCTGTCGGCAGCAGTTCCTTCAGCAGTTCCCGTGCCTTCGATCCCGGTATTCTCCGGCATACCGTAAACAAGCTCTTCGGATGTTACAACGAAGTCTTCTGATGCATCCTTGTTGTCTTCAAGGTCGGTAAAAACCTCATCCTTTCTGACCCATTCGACCGGGTCAAAACCCGATTTACCAGCTAATGAAGCATTATTATTGGCGGCTCCGGCACCGGCAGTTGCTCTGTCATCAGGCAGAAACCAGAAGAATCCGATTCCGACAACAACAAGTACCATCACGCCAAGTGCAAAAATTATCCACAGGGTTTTTCTATCTTCCATTTCGTCCCTTCTGTTCTATTTCCTCAAGCAAAGTTCTGACTTTACTGTTCAGAAGATCAGTTCCGTCAGAATTCCTTATAGTATAAGTATCGACATATTTCCTTAATGGTTGAGCTTTGAGTGAACGCTGTGACCAAATTCTTTTGAGTACGGCCGACAGCCCCATATTATCGCGCTTCATGCCTCTGTCGATTCTGGTAAAAAACGGTGCATCAACCCAGATAACCGCTGAACACAGAACATGCAGTTTCATATGAAGAAGGATTGCCGCATTGATAATCACATTCTCTTTTCCGGCAGTCTGATATTCTGTTATCAGCCGGCGGGTCTTTTCCACCATCCACGGATGGCTTATGGATTCAAGCTTGGCAAGCATAGACGGGTCCGAGAAAACCACAGCCCCGAGCTTCCGGCGGTTAACACTGCCGTCAGGATCAATAATATCCTTTCCGAATACATCTGCAATTTTTAAGCTGTTTTCAGCAAGGGCCTGATGTCCCAGCTTATCAACATCGATAACAGCAGCGCCTGCTTCTTCAAGAACTGCAGATACAGCATTCTTCCCGGCACAGTATTTACCGGTAAGTCCGATAACCATTAATGCATGTCTCCCCAGCAGGCACCGATCTCAACATTGACCCGCAGCGGAATATCAAGCTTATAAACTGATTCCATAACCGATTTCACAAGTGTTTCCATCTCGGCAATTTCATCTTCGGGAACCTCAAATATGAGTTCATCATGCACCTGAAGCAGCAGTCTGGATTTCAGCTTTCGCTGTTCAAGTTCCTTGTCGAGAGCCAGCATTGCCATCTTGACTATATCGGCAGCAGAACCCTGTATCGGAGTATTCAGCGCAATCCGCTCAGCTCCTGCCCTTTCGGTAGCGTTTCTGCTGTTTATGCCGTGAATATAGCGTTCATGTCCCATTATTGTGTGAACAATCCCTGTGGAGCCTGCTTCATCGGCAATTTTTTCTATATATTCCTTTATCCGCTTGTATCTGGCAAAGTAGGCGCCTATAAACTCATCTGCTGTCTTTCGGGGAATCTTGAGTTCCCTCGACAGCCTGAATGCCGACATACCGTACATAACGCCGAAGTTGATTGTCTTGGCCACACGGCGCTGATCGGGGGTAACAAACTCCGGAAATACATCGAATATAAGCGCGGCGGTCTGCTTATGGACATCCTCTCCCTCAAGGAAGGCCCTTTTAAGCCCCTCATCCCCGGAAAGATGTGCCAGAACAACCAGCTCTATCTGGGAATAGTCGGCACTGAGGAATCTGCAGCCTTCGGCAGGAATGAATGCTTCCCTTATCTTTCTGCCGTTATCAGTTTTTACCGGAATATTCTGCAGGTTCGGGTCCTTCGAAGAAAGGCGGCCGGTTGCAGTTCCCGTCTGTATAAACTGGGTATGAATGCGTCCTGTTTCGCTGTTAACAAGGGCAGGAAGGGTATCAACATAGGTTGACTTGAGCTTTGAAAGGCTTCGGTGCTCGAGTATTTTCTCCGGAACAGGATCCTGCTCAGCAAGTATTTCAAGGACCTGTACATTGGTAGAATATCCGGTTTTCGTCTTCTTAATCGGCTTGAGTCCCCGCTTTTCAAAAAGGACTTCCTGCAGCTGTTTTGTCGAGTTTATGTTGAACTCCATCCCGCAGAGTTCATATATTTCATTCTTAATGGTCTCAAGCTGTTCACCCAGGACAACTCCGAAGTCTGAAAGAAGCTTAGCATCTATGATAATGCCCCGCAGCTCCATCTCGGCAAGAACAGTTACCAGGGGAAGTTCAATATCATTATAGAGCTTCATCATGCCCCGTTCTTTGAGTTCAGGTTCAAAGCATTTATAGAGCCGGAATGTAATATCGGTATCCTCGGCTGCATAGTTCACGGCATTTTCAAGAGCAACCTTGTCGAAAATCTCGTTCTTAGGTACAACATCATCGTAGTGTACTGTCTGGTAGCCGATTGCACGCTCAGCAAGCAGGTCCATGTTAAACTGACCGAGACTGCTGTCCAGCATCCAGGCAGCGGTCATAGTATCAAAGCAGATTCCCTTAATCTGAATGCCCCAGCGTTTAAGAACCTTGTAGTCGTATTTAATATTCTGCCCGACGACTTTAATACCTTCATCTTCAAGAAGCGGTTTCAGAACCTTTCTGACATGCTCATCAGCAAAGTAATCTTTTACTTCACCTGATTCATCGGCAGCGCGAAGCGGAATATACCAGCCCGAGCCTGCTTCAATAGTGATTGAGAATCCTATGGGCACCGCTGCAACAGAATCAAGGCTGTCAGTTTCACAGTCAAAGGCAAACAGACCAGCCTTCCTGACCTGCCGGGCAAGCTTTTCAAGTGCATCAGTATCGGTAACCGCCTCATACTTTCCCTTGCCGGCAAAGACTGAGTGCTTCTGTGCAAGTCCTGAGATTCCTGTAAACAGAGGATCTCCGCCGTACAGCCGCTCGGGCGATTTTGCCGCTTCCTTTTTTCCACCGGCCTTGCTTTCAGTTCCTGCGGAGCCTGCAAAATCGCCGTTTTCTCCGGAAAGCTTGTCGGCAACGCTTGTAACCTCGTATTCACGAAGAAGTACAGCTCCGTCAGCAGGCTTCCAGTCCGAAGCTGAAAGTGATTCGATTCCAAGCTCCAGACCGCAGTCAGGCTTGAGTGTTACAAGTTCACGGCTGAGGTAGGCGTTTTCCCTGCTCTCTTCAAGTTTCTTTTTAACCGAGGCGGTCTGAGAATCGAGGTTGGCATAAACACCGTCAAGATCGCCGAACTCGGAAAGAAGCTTGACTGCAGTTTTCGGACCTATTCCGCGTACACCGGGAACATTATCAGCCTGGTCGCCGGTCAGGGCAAGGTAGTCTATGATCTTTTCAGGCCCGACGCCCCATTCTTCTTCAACCTCGGGAAGTCCGAGTATTTTATACTCTCCCTTGTCCGGCTTCATTATCCTGACCTTATCATCAACAAGCTGAAGCAGGTCCTTATCGCCGGTTATTATATAGCAGGGCCTCTCCTCGGAAGAGGCCATCCCGGCAAAATAGGCAATGATATCATCAGCCTCAAAGCGGTCCTTGCGGACTATCTTCAGATTCATGGCTTCAAGAATCTTTTCAATTACCGGAATCTGTGCATGAAGATCGTCCGGAGCTTTTTCACGGTTGGCCTTGTATTCGGGATACTGTTCATGCCTGAATGTCGGAACTCTTGAATCAAGCACAACAGCAAAGTATTCCGGTTTGAATGTCTCAAAGAGATTTGCAATGCTTCTGAAAAAACCGAAGACTGCGGATGTATTTTCCCCCTTCGAGTTGATAAGCGGTCTGTTGATAAATGCAAAATAGGAACGGTAAATAAGGCTGTACCCGTCGAGAAGGTAGACGGCCCTGTTGTTTTCTTTCATATCTTTATATCCAATTGGTTAGGGTTATCCCCAGAATAATATATCCTTCGGGCAAATTTAGGAAGTCTGGACCTCTCAATACGGTTCTTTAATGCCGACATCTTTTCAGAAAGAAGCACTATATTCGCTTCTCCGCGTTCGGCAGCCTGTTTTCTCAGACTATCTATCTCCCCGTAAAGGCGGCTTATTTCGCTGTTTTGAGGAGAGCGTTCCTCTTCATAGTCAAATAGCAGGGCATTGCAGGTCTTTGTATACGAGATGATTTTTTCTACCTGTGATTTTTCCAGATCTGTATGAATGCATAGTTTTTCCTGGTCACCTGAAAGAATATCCTCCTGTTCAAAGGACAGAATATCCATGAGTGTGAGATAGCTTTTTTTTAATTCTTCAAGATATTTTAAGAGATTAAGCAGAAAACTGCCGGGGTCAGACATTAACCTGCGATATTAATACCGGTTGAGGCCTGAGGTACATTCGCACCTGCCTTCTGAAAAACCTGCTGCCAGGCATCCTTTAGATCCTTCATCATAATAATGATTGATTTAACGGGTTCAGGATCTTTTTTGACGTTTGCAAGCATCAGCTCACGGTTGAAAAAGATGTAGAGGCTGTACAGATTCTTGGCAATCTCACCGCCCCGGTCAAAATCCAGGGATACCATAAGTTCGGTGATAATATCCTGGGCCTTAATAAGGGCATTATTAATCTGGTCGATCTGCGGCTTGGCCGATTCAAGGGCGGAAACTGCTGTTTCCATCTGCCGCACTGCCTCCGTGTACAGCATTAATACCAGTTTGCCCTGACTGGCTGTCTTAATGTTAGTCTCACGGTACGCATTCAACGGATTTAGATTGCTCAAGATTCCATCTCCCTGTCTGATTTACTGCCCAAGGACAGATTATTTATAATTATCGGTGATTTCAAAAGACCCTTTAGAGATCTTTTCTCTTTTTTTAAAGATTTTACAAATCACCTTCTTGCCCGGTCAATTAGCACGCTTACCGGAACAACCGAATATCCCTGTTCAATAAGGTCGTTCAGAAGCAGTTCAAGACTGGCAAATAATGGTTCGGTTCCGTCGGTGGATTCACCGAGTCTGATTGGGATGATCGAACCGGGTTTCTTCTTATTCATAATGGTTTCGATCATTTCAGCAACACTCAGACCCTGGCTGCTCAGGCCTCTTACATCCCATACCCATTCAAGCGGATCAATATCACGGTTGATATAGGTATAGTTCATTTCCTTGGATGCATCAATAATATCGCTGCTCACGACATAATAAGGTGCATGCCAAAGTAATGCAAGCTCCTCCCCAGTTAAAGCATAGTAGTCATCCTCGTTCCGGGCAAGGCCTCTCTTGATAAATTCTTTATCAAGCCGGTATCTTGCATCAGTCATGTTAAAATATGAATAAAAAAGTGATCCGATTTCATGAGAAGAATTGGCTAGTTCCTGCACAGCCTCCGGGTTTCTCCGCATAAAGTTACCGTTAACAAAGAAAGTTGCGCTTATATCATAATGATCAAGCACATTAAGAACTTCGGTGAGGCCCTCTGCCGAATCAATAGCGTTGAATACTATTGAAATTTCTCTCCTGCGGATTCGGGACCCATGAGAGAAGTTGTCGAAGTTTATATCGTCATCCCTGGCCGGGAAGGCTTCATATTCGGTTTCAGGATATGGAAAGAGGGCTTCGGTGCCGAAGCTGTCCAGTTTCCTCATCATTATCATATTCTGATAGGGTCCTGCTGTCTGATCCTGAGTATAAACGCGGTATTTATCCGACACTGAGACCGGAACTTCCTCATCAAGACTGAAAACACGCTTCCATCCTGTTTCCTTATCGAGGATAAACAGGTTTCCGTTTGAAGAGGCATACACGGAACCGGATTTTGTGTACCCGGAGGTATCTGCCTGTGAAACAGTAAGGACGGCAGAACTGTCGGTATAAATATCATATTTTTCTGTAGAATATTTTCCGGTAATCAGAAGCTCGGAGTCTGAAACCCAGAAAGATTTAATAGGACTGTCGAACTTCAGTGTGCTCGATGTACTCCAGGTCTTATAATCCTTGAAGGCTATTCTGTCGTTGTAGAGAACCGCAACAGTCTCGGAATTCATGGACAGCTCAAGATCTGTTACATTCTCTTCCGGAATCTGTTTGAATTCAAGAGGTTTATCGGTATATCGAAGGTCGAATCTGAAAACAGAGGTCTTCTGAGTTCCTCCCTCAATTCGGGTCGTAAGTATTGTAACTATATCGCTTGTGGGCCATACAACCTTTTTAAGCCTTGTATTCCTGGGCAGGTAAAGGTAGGGCAGAGAAACCACATCGCCAGTTGAGATGTAGTTGGAGTTTTTAAGAAAGTAAAGGAAGATATTGCTTCCTGCTTTATTGAAGATAATCTTTTCACCATCGGGAGATACATAAAAACTGTCGAAAGCGGGATCGAAATCAAAGGGAATCTTGCCGGAGATCTCACCGATCTCCATCAGCTCACGGTACAGGGATGTTGTGAACAGCTGAGCAGGGATTATCTTGTATATGATGGAGTCTGACAGATAAAAAAGCTCTTTGCCGGCCGACCATCGCACATTTGAAATGAGGCCCTTGCCGATCTTTCTGAACTCTTCGGCCAGAGTCTTGCCCGCATAGTATTGTTCAAGCGAGTAATAGAAAACCTCTCCGCCCTTGCTGTAGACGAAAAACTCAGAATCCGGAGCCCAGAGAACTACTTCATCGCTGTAAGTGAGATCGAGATTATCTGATATTACGGTTTCCGTTCCTTCAGCTACATCATATAGAATAAGCGATGCATAGCCATGGGAAACAGGCTGCAGATATGCAAGGTAGCGGCCGTCCGGTGACGGATGCGAAGGAAACATCTTTCCTTCCTTTATTTGTTTGCCTTCAATGAATCCGGGATATGATTTTATAACTTCAAAACCGGAGAAATCGCTCTTAGTCCTGAATAAACCATATCTGTTGCGGATCTGCAGTGTATTGCCGCCGTCAAGCATTACAGCTTCTTCGGGGAAGATTGTCAGCTGGGAAAAATCTCTGTCATCAAGATTTACATCAAATAAGGTTGAGTAGCGTCCGAAACCGGGGCATTCAAGCTCTGCGCTGAAAAGCAGATTCTCTCCTTCACCGAAAACAGGAGTCTTGAAAAGCACCTGGGCATTCAGAGAAACAGCAATAATTATAAGAAAAGGCAGCAGAAAAAAGGATTTCTTCATATCTATGAAATTTTCGGCATGCTTAGGCTTTGTGTACAGTAAAAAATGTGATCTTCTTTCAAAAGCAGCCGCCTTTTAACAGCGGCTGATCACTTCTTTGAGAGTATGAAGGTATCAAGTTCAGACTCAATATCAATAAGTCTGAGGGACAGATTTTCCAGCCTGAGCAGAGCATCTCCATATACAACCTCTTCAAGTTTGTCAAAAGACTCACCAATACTCTGTCTGAGCTCATCAATAGAGCTGACTGGGTTTCCGCAATGCGGACAGAAATTATAACCTTCTTCCAACTGACCGTCACATTCCGTACATTTCATCTCAGTTATCCTCTCTATATAAAATATAGAAAATTCAAAATACAGATGCAAGAGAGCTTCATCTAAAACTAAAGCAATTGCGCTGCAAGTTCCGCCAGATCACTTCGCTCGGTATGAGTCAAAGTAACATGCCCGTAAATCTGCTGGCCCTTGAACGCTTCAACCAGGTATGAAAGACCGTTTGAGTTTGTATCAAGATAGGGGCTGTCAATCTGGTAGGGGTCGCCGGTAAGAACAACCTTGGTATTCTTTCCAGCCCGGCTGACGATGGTTTTAATCTCATGAGGTGTAAGATTCTGTGCCTCATCTATGATTATATACTGCTCCGGAAGCGAACGGCCGCGGATATATGTAAGCCCTTCAACTTCGAGAAGATTGTTCTTTATAAACCAGTCAACGCCCTTCTCGTCATCCTTTTTCCGGTTGATTCCGAGTATGTACTCAAGATTATCGAATATCGGCTGCATCCAGTGGGACAGTTTTTCACCCTTGTCTCCGGGCAGATAGCCGATGTCCTTACCCATTGGAATTACCGGCCGCGAAACCAGCATCCGGTTATACTTTGCTTCATCGATGACCTTGGCAAGCCCGGAGGCCAGCGCCAGAAGGGTTTTTCCTGTTCCGGCCTGACCTACCAGGGTAACCAGAGATACAGACTCATCAAGCAGAAGCTCAAATGCCATCTTCTGTTCAGGGTTAAGAGGTTTTATACCGTAAACTGAATGCCGCCTGGCGGGTAGCATTCTCAGCTCATTATTCTGACTGAAGTACCGGCCGATAAGCGTCTCGCCGTCATCGGAAGCCTTCATCACCACAAACTCGTTACTTCGCAGAGAATCGCGCCACTCAATCCGCTTATCGTTTCTGAATTTTTCAAATGTATCCCTCGAAACCTGGACTTCACGCCAGCCCTGATAGAGCGATTTTATATCAATTTTCTGTTTTTCATAGTCAACAGCTTTAAGTCCGAGAGCCTCAGCCTTTACACGGGCGTTTATATCCTTCGATACAAGGAAAACCCGCCGCCCCTGAGCCTGAAGATCGAGCGCTGTCTGAATGATACGGTTATCCGCCTTCTGGGCAGTAAGTTCGGGAGGCATTGTGGACGCCCCGGCTCTGAGAACCTTGAGTATGGAACCGTTTTCCATTTTAATTCCGTTACTGAGGGAGCCGCCCCGGGCGGCCTGGGCGTCGAGGAAGCGTATTGCATGCCTTGCGCTGCGGCCTTTTTCATCACTGAAACGCTTCAGGCTGTCCAGTTCCTCAAGTACTGCAAGCGGAATGACAACCTCGTTATCCTTGAATGAGAGGATTGCATCAGGCTTGTGAATAAACACGTTCGTGTCTATTACGAAAGTTTTAACTGAATCACCGGATTTTCTGCTGTCTTTACCGTTCTTTTCGATAGTTTCATTTGACATAGAAGCCTCCTTAAAAAGAAAGATATTCCCTGTATTAATGATACTACCGCTTTTTCAGCAAAGCAATAAACTTAATCTATTTAACCATTAATAAATAAGACCGCTCTACTATTAAATAATAGAGCGGGTTAATGTATTTTTTTGTTTTTAAAAAATAAGAACTTTTATACCAGATTGATATACATGGTTGAACTTGCAACTGCCATCAGTGTGAACACTATAGTATTCAGAAATGCACCGGTAAAAACATTGTTTGTCTTTTCCAGCATCTTCTTTGTTATGATAGTTGCTATAAAAAGCATTACTACAAAACCAAGCAGTACAATACTGTTTAATGCAACGGTTGGCCAGGCTGCTTTTCCAAACAGAAAAATTCCCCCGTACTCGCCAATCAGAAACAGTAAAAGTCCGCCGATATTAATTGCATAGGATGTAAGGTAACCCTTTACTCCTTTAAGGTAACTGCTGTTTGTGTTCACCTGCAATGCTATACCGTTGAAGAAGTAATAGAGAAAGAAGAACGGCATATATCTTAATGCCGAGAAGAAATGATCGGAGTTAAAAGCCCTTACAGCAACAAGCCACAGTCTGAAGTCTGTTTTTAATAACGCATCAATAATGAATAGAATAATAAACCCGACAGCTGCTGATATAACTGCAACTAATAAGGCTTTTAAGATGTTCTTTAAATTGACCGCAATTCCATACTGCTTCAGATCCATTCCAGCCGGTTTATTGATGGTGAGGTATACAACAGCCAGAATCAGAAAGGTCACAGCAGCCACAAATAATGCCCAGAAAACAACTGCATTTGTCTGCGGTTCATTGAAATACGGACTCAGCTTGAAAAGGTTTCCTGCACCAATCGTTAAACCGAATACTATAAATGCAGCTGCAGCGGCAATAATCCACCCGAAAAATGATTTCTCATCCTTTCTTACAGCTATTGTCACAACAGCTATAATAATTGCGGCAGCAAATATTATAAGTGCGGCTACTCTTATCTGAGAAAGGCCCAGGGGCAGTTTTCCCATCAGGGTCGCATAGTATACAGCAGGGAAAAGAGCACTGAATGCTGTTATCAGCCAGAAGACAACTTTTCTGTTTTTGGTGTCAGGTCCGGCAAACTCTTTGATAGATTCTGATTTTACTGAACTGAAGAAAGGAATTTTAAGCAGAAGCTGTACAAGCGGAACAAAAAGCATGAAAAAACCTATTAAAGCAATAAACTCTGCATATTCCTTTAAGCGCCAAATTTGCCCCTCACCCTTAACAGTTGATGCTGGAGTATAATCTTTAAAAGCTTCTGTGTAGAACTGAATCTGGTACCTGGTTGATTCTTTTGAAAAATGGTTCCATGGGTGTGTTTCATTTGGTTCATAGATAATCCGCTTTCCGCCCGCTGCTGTTGTAAAAAAGGTCCCTTTATCGGGATTTGCAGGATTTCCCAGAAACTGTTTGCCGGTTGCGGTCTGTGAATAATTCTTTTTTACCATTGTTTCACCGGTTGCATAGGCGGTTTCATCAAAGAAGAATTCATCATACTGCCCGGCAATGGCTCCCGCAACCCGGCTGCCTAGACTCAAGTCAATGGCTTCAGCGTTTACACCAAGATAAGAGGACCAGCGGTAATCGGAACCTGCTGTAAGGACTGCATGTATCTTGCGTACTGCCGGCTTTCCTTCAGCAAGGTCTTTTTGATATGCCTGTTCGTCTGAGAAAGCTGCCATAGTAGAGGAAAAGCCGCCCATGGAATGTCCGCTTACACCTATTATTCCGTTGCCGGCTTCATCTTTTAAGACATAAGGCTGTTTATATATGTATTGAACAGCATCATAAACTGCTGTAGTCCAGAAAGAAAAAAACGGATTTCCCAGCGGAACGCTGTCAAGATATGAATCACCGTGAGCGTACATATCAAGTGCGAGAACTACATAGCCTCTTCTTGACATTTCAATAGCCGGAGCATCCTGCATTTCTTTTGCATTAAGGTAACCGTGCGTGGTTACGATTGCAGGGCGGGGATCGCCCGGGCCGGCACCTTTAGGCATATAAAGCAAGCCGTTAAGTAATCCCTTATCAGTTCTGAAAGAAATTTCCGTCACCTGTACCTTATATCCTGATGTGTTGAATAAATGTGCAAAGAAACTTCCAACCAAGATCAACATGAGTGCAATAGCCAGCCATGTTTGCGGTTTTTTAACCGTACTCTTCATAATCCCTCCATAATAAGTCAATATTTGATCAACAGCAGATTTCAAATCAAAAATCTGCCGGCAATCTTCCTAAACAAATTCCAAATGGTCATATACGTATGTGAATATAACACCCAGAGCATGTGCACCGGCATCCGGATAACCGAGACTTCGCTCACCTGCAGTTCCTGCCCTGCCCATCCTGGCGGTAATTTTCTCGGTTTTTTCTGCGCCTTCTACTGCCTGTTCGGCAAATTTTTTCAGAGCAGGTTCCAGATTCATTTTATTTTCAGCCGACACGGCCAGACTGTCTACAGCAGGAACCAATGCATCGATTAAAGTTTTGTCACCGACAACAGCCCCGCGGCCGAATGATCTTTCGCCCGTTTTCTGTATACCTGCAACAGCTGCAGCCATCATCTGCGAAAAGATCCTGATATCCATTTCAGTTTTATCACCTGCAAATTTCCCCGCGGCTCTGAAAGCACTGCCCCATATCGGGCCGGAAGCACCTCCGCAGTATTCCATGATTATCAGCGCAGATGCATTTAAAAAGGACCCGATGCTGACTGCTTCTTCATTAAGTATTTCATGCCATTCATTTTTTAACTGACGAAAGCCCTTTGAAACACTCATTCCGAAATCACCGTCACCGGCATGTGAATCCAGTTCGCAAAAAGCAACCTCGTTTTTTATTATACACTCACTTATGCAATCAACCATATAAATAATATTATTCAGGCTGATCTTCCCGCCGCTGATAACCGCAAAATCAGAACTTGTTTCAATGGAATATTTACCTTTTGCTCTATCCTGACTTTTATTAAGCTCACTTAATCCGGTAGAATCAGCTTCAAAAGCATCTAAAATTTTGAACCCGGGAGCATTACAGGGACTGAAAAGATACTGCTTCATCACATCATCCAGTTTCAAAATGGAAATTGAAGCCCCTTCCATATCAATACTGGTCATATAATTACCTACAAAGATTTTTAAAACCTTCAGGTTCATTTCAGACAGCAGGCACTGGATTGAATAGTTCAGAACGTATAATTCCTGCAGCGGGGTGCTGCCGAATCCATTAATCAGAACTGCTACTTCGTCATTTTCAGATAAGTTAAGTTCACCTGCAAGCTGATCAACAATACGTTTAGCAAGGGTATCTGAAGTAGCTAATTTTTCCCTTTTTATTCCGGGCTCACCGTGTATACCAACCCCGAATTCTATTTCATCCTCCAGAAGACTGAATGTAGGGCTGCCCTTGGCAGGAACAGTACACGAACTTAAAGCAAAACCCAGACTCTTTACATTACTTATTACTTTTTCAGCAATATCCTTTACCTCTGAAAGGGTTTTACCATCTTCCGCTGCAGCCCCGGATATTTTATGAACGAAAAAAGTACCTGCAACTCCTCTGCGGCCGACAGTATATAAACTGTCATTCACGGCAACATCATCATCCACTACAACATAATCAACGTTAATGCCGTCTTCCTGCGCCAGAAAAGCGGCATTCTTGAAATTCATTATATCGCCGCTGTAATTTTTTATTATAAGCAGTGTTCCTTTGTCTCCTGCCGATTCCCTGATAGCCTGATAGACCTGTATCTGCGAAGGAGAGGCAAAAACATCGCCGCAGACGGCAGCATCAAGAAGCCCTTCTCCGACGAAACCGGCATGGGCCGGCTCATGCCCGCTGCCGCCGCCGCTTATCAGACTGACCTTATTTATATTCTTTCTTCGTCTCGATATAATTTTGTACTTTTGATTTAATTCCAGCTCCGGATGCGCAACGGCGATGCCTCTGCACATTTCCATTACAACATCTTCAGGGTTATTTATAATTTTTTTCACTTTTTACTCCTGAAGGCTGTTTTTTCTTTTAAAATCGGAGCCGATGCTGTCCGCAGTGATAATTGCTCCTGCAACCATTTCAGAACTAACAGTAAAAGGCATGGAATGCACAGATTCCTCAGAAATACATGCTTTTTCCGAAACCGCTGCCAGTGTTTCCCCGGAAATCTTATTCACACCCAGATCTGCCAGACAGACCGGAAGACCAACAGAGAGACAGAATTCAAGAACATCTTCAATTTCTTCAGTCGGAGCATTTTCAAGAATTAATTGCGCGATAGTCCCGAAGGCTACCTTTTCACCATGGTAATACCTGTGTGTTTCTTCGATTATTGTTAGACCGTCATGTATTGCATGAGCTCCGGCCAGCCCCCCGCTCTCAAAACCAAGACCGGAAAGAAGAATATTTGCCTCAACAACATTTTCCAGAGCCGATGTCACCACATTACTATCACAGGCTTTTTTTGCTTTCAGGCCATCTTCAAGCAGGGTCTGATAACACAGCGAGGCAAGGGCAAATGCCGCCTTTGTTCCCTTGGCACCCAGGCGGCTGTCTTGCCGGGCTCCGCAGGGCAATCCTGCATTTACATTAGAATTTGAACGAAGTGTAGCCCTTGCTTCAAAATAGGTTGAGAGTGCATCTCCCATTCCTGAGACAAGAAATCTTGCAGGAGCATTGGCTATAATTGTTGTATCAATTAAAACAACTCCGGGATTCTGTTTGAAGTATGCATAATCTTCAAAGGCACCGTCTTCTGTATATATCACTGCAGAATGGCTGGTTGGGGCATCTGTTGCGGCAATTGTAGGAACAATAATCAGGGCATCGCCTTTGGCAACACATTTTGCTGTATCAATTGCTTTTCCGCCTCCCAGCCCTATAGTACAGCTGCAGTTTTTTTCTTTAGCCAGTGTTTCAAGTCTTTTTATTTCACTCCTGGAACACTCGCCCTTAAAATCACTTTGTACAAGCTCAATATCATATTTCTCAGCTGTTGCTTCAAGTTTATCCTTTACTCTTTCCACATCTTCCCTGTGTGCGATGAGCAGGGCGGATTTTCCATGTTCCTTGACAAAGTAGCCAAGATTCAACAGCTCGTTTTCACCCTGAATATATTTAGATGGGCATATAAATGCTTTTCTCATTATTTTCCTCCAGATAAAACCATTTGTGTAAATTTATTAAGCGCTTAATAATTCTGGAATATTATATGGCTGGAAATTTGCAATTGTCATTATTGGAAAAAACCGTTTAATGTAAATTATTAATAGTAATTTTATGACATCAATTCAGGATATGAAATTATTATGCTGGTTTAAATATCCATGATCGTTGCGCGAAAGTCCTCACGGTATTTTTTGGGAGTTATTCCCTTCAAATTCTTAAAGATTTTATTGAAGTATCCGCATTCTTCATAGCCCAGATGGTACGCGATTTCATTTATCTGCATATCTGTTACCTCCAGCAGACTGCAGGCTTCTTCAATCTTTACAAGGTTAACATATTGAGGAACAGTGCAGTTCAGTTTTTTCCGAAACTGCCTGCTGAAATAACCTGTACTGTAGTTGCATAATTCTGCAAGCTTTTCTATCTCAATTTTTCCTCTGATATTTTCCTTTATGTATTTAACAGCAGGAGAGAGACTTTCATCAACATCGCCGGGGAGCTTATGTATTCTCCTTGAATCAACTTTTTTATCATCGTTCTGCTGATTTATTGTATTATCAGTCATCCGGGAATTAAAATATTCAGAGATCTTCTGAAATGTTTTAATTTTATATTCAATAAACCCCAGAATTGTATACGAAAGGTCAACAATAAACTCGAGGGAATATCTGGGAAGCTTGTAATAAGCATTTCTAAGTTCATCATTATATTCCAGAATCTTCAGCCTGCTCTCTTCAAAAAGCATTTTTTCCAGCCCTTTGGAGCTTTGTATATCATCAAGAAAAACCTGTCCTGCCATAATAGCTCCCAGATAATGATTATTGACCACAATGGGAACCGCGAGATCTATAATGCCCATATGGCATAAATAGATATAAGGTTTTTTTAATCTGGCGGCTTCCAATCCGCCACGGGCATCACATTTTTCACAAAGTTTACTGAAAGAGGCGTTTCTTCTAATCATGGTACAGAACTCGGTACAGTTACTATGTCTTGTAACAGGTTTACCTGTATAATCCGAGGTAATTATCGCGAATCCTGTTAATTTTGAAATGTCATCCTGAAATTGCTGAAAATCTTCCAAATTTAAAAAGCGATCCAGATCATCCAGATAGTTAGATACATTCATTCCCACCCCTCGCAATCAGGTAATTATACTAAACTTTTTATTTCTGGAGTATAGCATGATATAATTACATAAAAGCATGGAGCCGAAAAAATGAAACATTGCCTTATTTTAATCCTTACAGCATGGATACTGATCTCGCTCGCCTGCGATCCGAACCCCGCTCCGGAACTTTCAACTGATTATCCGAAAATTACCGAACTCTTTACTCCGGCAGCATACAGCGGACCCGGCAGAAATATATCATCAATACCGGTGGTTTCCAGCGACTCAAGACTTGATCTCGACTGCAGTTATACTGACAACTTTGAAGCCGATGCCTATTTTGATCTGCCCTATGTGTTTACCGACGACGGAATGCTTCCTCCATACTTTTTGCTCAGAATAACCAAGGGTTCCGACACTATCAATTATTATCTGACTGAAGGCAGCCGCACATTAAGAATATGGCTAAGGCAGGGTGAAGGTCAGTATAACGTATCGATCTATAAAATAGTGGATATTTATTCCATGAGCTCCTTCGGTGTAATATACAGCTTTACATATTCAGGGACAGCTGCAGCATCCTTTACTGTCACAAACACAAACAGCGAGGACGGAACTTTCATCTACCCCTCCCCGGAGGTTCAGTCTGATGAATCCGAAATACTTTCCATAGCCGAAAGCTTCAGCGGAGAAACAGCTGATGAACTGATAAAAGAGATTCATGATTATATAGTTCTCTCACTTAAATACGATTCTGCTTCCACAGACAATTCAATACGCCGGCTGCAGGACGCCCTGACTGTTCTTGACTATAAGGCAGCAGTCTGTGACGGCTATTCAAACCTGTTTATGGCACTGCTTCGGGCCAGAGGGATTCCGGCCCAATACATAAGCGGCGGAAATCATGCATGGACAAGGGTCTGTAACGGAACCGTATGGAAGGAAATCGACACTACCTGGGATGATCCTATTGCATATATCTACGGACATCCGAACAGCGGGACAAGCGATTTTCCGGACGGGGAAAACCTTAAATATACTTATTTCTGGAAGGATAGTTTCTCCGACCATACCTACGAGGACTACTCGACAACAAGAGCAGTGCTCCCGCAGCAGGACGGAGATTTAATTACCGAGATTTACTCAGCAGTTTATTGAGTTAATAGCTGCTGTAAAGCGTGTTGACTTCAGCGGCTGTCAGTGTCCGGTCATAAAGGATTACATCATCAATACAGCCGTTGAGAAAGTAATCATCATCGCCAGAACCGAACAGAATAGGACCTGCAAGATCACGGATATCGGCGCTGCATCCTGAGATGAGTTCCCTCTCATTGTTGATGTAAAGCATCAGATGATATCCGTCATATGTCAGAACAAAGTGATACCAGGTGTCTTCGGTGAAGTGCGCGCTTATAATTTCGGAATCTTCATGATTTCCGTCATTCACACCGTAGCAGATAAATCCGAATTCAAGATCCGGATAAACAAAAAATCCGTAGTCTGCCCAGTTAATGAACTCGGGAGTTTCTTCGTTATACTCTGGATCCACATATGCCCAGAAAGCCACAGAAAACTCATTACCGGCAAATGATATATCCGGCGAGGAAAGAGTCGTACCTTCGTCGAATAATCCGCTTGCAGTACCTTCTTTATAATTTACAGTATCATAAGCCGGGGTTCCGGAGACCGGTTCAGTAACAGCAAGATCATAGTTTCCGGTTTCATCATCTATATTGCTGTCAAAATTCCATCTTGCAATATATCCGGAAAAAACAGTGTCGCCGTTATCGTCCATGCTGCAGGATACAGCTGTAAAAATTATTGCCAGGCCTGCTAGCAGGCAGAGCAGTTTTGTTTTGTTAAGTCTCAAATTACTTCCTCCTGGTGGATATGAGCTATAATATACATCATACGGTTTATTTGTTCACGTTAAAAATTAAGCAGATTACCCACACCCTGTTTAACAGCATCAGTTGCCGCGTCTTTTGCTGCGTCCAGCTGCTTTTGAGCCTCAGCCTTTGCCTTTTCCTCGGCAATCTTTTTTATCTGAGCCTCGGTTTCCTTAATCTTTGTATCTGCAAGCTGCCGATAGGATCCGATATCCTTTTTAATATCTTCAAGCTGAGAAACATAGCTCTCAATCTCCGCCCGGTACTTGTCAACCTCGGCAAGGGGCGCCTTCAGGCGTTTATCCAGTTCCTCACGCAAAAGTGTCACAGCTTCTCCGGCGCCTTCATCAAGCAGATCCTTTAAAGTATCACCCAGGACATCGTCCATGCCTGTCGTCAGACTCAAATCCAGGCCGCCGGCCTCGGAATATGAAAAGCCGCCCTCTACTGCAAAGGGTCTTACCTTATCAAGACTGCTAAGAAGGAGTTTGTACGCTATATTGTTCTCATCTACCGGTTTGAAAGCAAGATCCTCTGAATCAAGACTTATGCTGCCGGAGTAGTTTCCTCCGGAATAGACGGCTGAAGATAAAACTGCTGCATTTCCCGAAATTGAGCTTATTCCGATTCCTGTAAGATCAATCGGAGAAGAAAGGGCAAGCCGGTCTGTACTAAAAGCCATATCCTCGGTTGATAGCCTTACTAGGGTTTCAGCGCCGTTCTGCATTTCCCAGCCCAGCTCAAGTGTCGGAACTTCCTGCGTTTTACCGTCACCGCTGCTTATATTGCTGAGCACGGCATTGTAGTAAAAATCATCCTCAACCCCGGCGGCATATGCGCTTACCAGTCTGAAAAAAGGCTGATCAGCATCGGGATCTGCAAGCCTCCGCGGATTGCGTCTCTGTGGTTTCTCTTCTCTTTCCCTGTCGGTTATAGCCTTGAAGCGTCTGTAGTATTCAAGGCCGGTATTTATTTTCTCGAGATATGAACTGATTGGAAGCCCCAGGCTGTCTTCAATAAGTGATGATATCCAGTCCAGCCCCTGATCTTTCGGAAGCTGGATCAGGGACTCTACATAGCTGTAGTCATCCTGAACACTGGCAATAAGGCTGTCCGACATTTCTTTCAGCTCGGAAATCTGCCTGCCGGCTTCTGCAGTCAGGGTTTCAATTTCCTTATAATCGGATACGCTCTTATTGTAGATTGTATTGAGTTCTTTCAGGCTTTCCGTAGCCTTGGCCGCAGTACTGAAGCTGTTTTTATTAATTGATGTAAGATATTTAACCTTCGGGGACCATTCATCTAGCTTTGAACCCCACTCATCAGCCGAATCCTTCCATTTTTCAATATCGCTTTTAATCTCATCGGCTGCGGTTCCGGCCGCCTGTATTGAAGCCAGCTTATCAAGCTGTTCATCAAGGATAGCCTCAGCATCAATTTCGCCGCTGACAGCCTGAAAGCCTGCAGACATTTTACTGATGATATTAGAACCGGCGTCTTTTATTGAACCCGCTATGCCTTCACCGCCTTCGGAGAAGGCGCCTTCTCCAGATGAGCCATCAGCATCGGCGGAATCAGCAGGTGCAGAGTCAGACTGCGGAATAACTGCAGCGCTATCTCTCGGGGTATTGCGCAGAAGCTCACTGAAGCCCATTTCAGTAATAAGAACCCGCCCCTTCAGCAGCCCGGCAATATCGACAGAGGCGCTTATTCCGCGGATCTCCGCCAGATTCATCATTGTGTTATCAGGATTTGCAATAACCAGACTGTCTGCCCGGAATTCTCCGTTGAGAATATTCAAATCAACGCCGCTGATGTCAGCCTCGGTTTCAAATACAGAGCCCAGACTGTTCTCAATAAAACGTTCGATAAGCGGATTTTTGAAAAACAGGGTAAATACTGCTGCGGCTGCAGCTATCAGGACAATTATTATCAGAAGAATAAAGCTGACAGCCTTCCGGTTTGCCTTGATTACCTTTCCAAGATCCTTAAGCCTTGCAATATCTTTTTTTTCTACCAGTTCAGCATTTATCTGGACGGTATCGCCCTCGGTAACTGCAATCCGCTTTAAAAATTCCAGATCATCCTTAAGATATATCTTTCCCAGATACTTTTTTTCCCAGGCTTTTAATGAGACCGGTTTTCTGAAGATTGAAGGAAGCTTAACCGTTTTCTTTTTCATACAGCCCCCTACTGAAACATTCCGCCGTACTGATTAACGGCGCCGGCAAAGCGGTTGACGAAGGGAGCCTTCCTGATAAGAATCATCAGCCTGCTTTTTGCAAGAGCGGGAGCAATCTTTGCCCTGAAGAGCTTTGCAAGCAGCAGAACGATAACAAACACAGGAATCCAGAGCGCAAGACCGGCGGCGAAGCCTCCGATAAGCAGTGAATTATTAAAATCAAAAAGAATCAGTACCGGGATATCAAGCGAGTCATATATAAGAGCCGAGACAGCGGGAATATTCATTATCTTCCATCCGACAGGTTCAATAAGCGGATCTGCAAGGGGAATAATCAGCTTGAACAGTATTAGAAATGCAAACTCCAGACCATAGTTGATTCTGAACAGCATTGTGATAATAAACAGGCAGAGCCAGGTCAGGTTAAATGCGGGCATCATTGCAAGAAGGAGCGCGAATGATACCGCAGCGGCTACAGACTGAGGTTTTGAGTTTGAATTAAGAGCTGCAATAAGCTTCGCCAGAGGCTTGATAAGAAAATTCATTTATAAATCCGCCTTTTTGATAGACTGCATTCAATAATAACATACTTTATATATTGTATTCACTATTATTTCTTCAATACAATTGTAGACTAAGCATAACTCAGACTGTAGAATGGGGGTACATGATCCAGACCAGAATGATTTATGACATAGCCTTAGTACTGATCTTTTCCACATTGTTCGCAGTGATTATTTCAAGCATCAACTCATGGAGAAGACAACAGCACCCCAGACTTTTCTGGACTATGATTGTAAGCAGCGCAACAATTGTATACATAGCAGGAATACTGTTGGGAAACTACCTTCAGCTTGCCAATATAGTCTTTGCCGACAGCAGTCTCAAACTTTTTAATGATGATACTTACTGGAGTCTTGTATTCGCGTTCTTCAAACTGGCTCTTATTGCAATAATGCTTTACGGAATAAACCACCTTACAGTGCATTTCCTGCCTATTCAGGTCAAACGCCGAAACAAGCTTGTACTTCTATTTATTCTTGTAATCTTTGTTCTTCTGCTTATTTTCCTGATAATTATTAAAAGACAGGCTTCCGACCAGCTGTTCCTCAACGCCGGAGCTGTAACAGACGGGTTCATATTCCCGCTTGCATGTCTTGTTGCCGGGTCACAGGCTGTTACCCTTTTTATAACCTTCCTTGTTACAAAGGATCCCGAAAAGAAAAAGGAAAACCTTAAAGGCCTGATAATTCTGGCTCCATATCTGATACTGTCGCTCGTTGACATTATTGTCCTTGCCAACAGCAGTGCTCAGGCTTATGTACGTTTTTCCTACTTAGCCATAATGCCTCTTGTAATTATCAGTTTTCTTGATTTCAGGGCTAAACCCGGAACAAAGGAAGCATCGGAAATACAAAACAGCGACCGCCTTGATCATATATGTGAAAAGTTCGGTATTTCAGACAGGGAAAAAGATGTACTCAACCTGGTTATACAGGGAGAGGATCACAAGAACATTGCTGATAAACTGTTCATTTCCGTCAACACGGTTAAAACTCATCTGCAGAACATATACAAGAAGATGAAAGTCTCGGGAAAACTGCAGCTGATGATACGTGTAAACTCCATAACAGATTAAAAAAGGCTGAGAGGAAGAAACCGTCTCAGCCCTGCATTTAATCAAAAACAGCTTTTATTTTTCTCTCGGATAAGGCCATCCGATCACACCGCCTTCAAGAACCTTTACGTTGGTGTATCCAAGCCCCTTAAGTATGCATGCTCCCTCATAACCTCTCAGAGAAATCTTGCAGTAGAGGATAATCTCCTGGTTTTTATCTTTCGGGAGACTATCAGCCTTCTTTCTGATCATTCCAAGCGGCAGAAGGGTCTCGCCTATTCCCAGGCGCATCTGCTCAAACTCATCGGGACCTCTCACGTCGAGCAGGTATAGTTTTTCTCCTGCATTTCTGCGTTCATAAACTTCTGTGGCGGAGATGCCAGTCATCCTGCCCAGAAATTTATTCTGAAGAACATGGGCCGCCGCTATAAAGTTATCGATTGCCGGTGAGAAAGGCGGTGCATAGGGAAGATCCAGATTGACCAGATCATGCACGCACATCCCTGCCTGAATAGCCATGGCGCCCGTTGAAATACGCTTGGAAACATCGCCGGTTCCCACGGCCTGAATTCCAAGCAGCTTTCCGGTTGTCTTATCAGCAACAAGCTTGATAATTACAGGAAGCGCTCCCATGAATCCCGGCTTATCGGGTGAAGCCTGAATGGCTGTGAGGATGTTTGAGTAGCCGAGTTTTTTCGCCTGACTCACAGAAAGGCCGGAGCTTCCGGCTGTGTAGTCAAAAACCTTGCAGATACCGGTACCGATCATTCCCTTGTATTCAGCATTGTTTCCAAGCACCATGTTCTGGGCGGCCACCCTGCCCTGAAGGTTTGCCGCGTCGCCCATCGGCCAGTGCGACTTGTTATGCGTAACCAGGTTTGTCACCTCAACACAGTCGCCGCCGGCATAAATGTCAGGATCAGAGGTCTGCATGAAAGAATTAACTGATATTCCGCCCCGAAGCCCTACTTCAAGGCCGGCGGATGCAGCAAGTGCAGAGTTAGGCCGTACACCGATTGAAACAACAGCAAGATCGCATTCAAGCTCCTCACCGTTTGACAGTTTTACACCGGTTAATTTTCCGTCATCTCCAAGAAACTCTGAAACACCGATTCCTGTTATAACCTCACTGCCCTTTGTTTTTATGTGGTTTTCAACATGCTTTGCCATTTCCCAGTCAAGGAAGGATAGAATCTGATCCATCATCTCAACCACAGTTATCTCTACTCCGGCAAGTTCCAGGGCTTCACATGTTTCTATACCGATCAAACCGCCGCCGACGATAACAGCTTTTTTCAGGCTGCCTTCATTCAGACGCTTTTTGAGATACATTGCATCTTCCATGCTCTGAAGTGTTGTAACCCCCTCAAGCTCCTTCCCGGGCAGAGGCGGAACAACCGGATTTGCTCCGGTAGCAAGAAAAAGTTTCGAATACTCCTGTGTAGATTCAACTCCGGTGGTAACATTCATCATTCTGAGCTTTTTTGCCTTCCGGTCAATATCGGTAACTTCGGTTCCGGTAATGGCCCTGATGTTCTTCACATTCATAAAAAATCCCGGATCTCTGGGAACTCCGGTAGGCGTTGCAATAAGCTGGCCCGGATCGTCGAATACTCCGCCGACAAAATACGGGTAACCGCATGATGCCATTGAAAGAAAATTTCCTTTCTGAATCATTACTATTTCCGCTTCAGGGTCCATTCTCCTGATCTTGGAAGCGGCCTTCGGGCCGGCAGCTGATCCGCCGACTATTACATATGGTCCTGACATTTCTGCCTCCTGCTGATATAAGTTTATTAGAATCACTCATATATTAGTGTTTTAATAATGTTATATCGATATATATTGATTTATATATACAGTTTACAACAGGAGATCATATCTGTAAAGCTAAAGATTAATTTTATTAGGAGTAACTTAGATTACTAGAATAACCTGAATATCACAGACGTTTGTATTTGTAGGACCGGTTTTAAGCAGTGAATTCGTAAGTTCAAGTGCATGGTAGCTGTCGTTGTCTTTCAAAAAGGAAAGAAGATCAACCTGCTCAGCATTATGAAGGATATCACTGCAGACAAGACCGCCTGCCGCATCAGTAGGACCGTCATTTCCGTCAGTTGCTCCGGAGAGAAAGGCAATCCTGTTCCACAGCTCGGGTTTCTGCTTCAGTTCTGTCATAAAAGCAAGGGCCATCTCCTGATTGCGTCCTCCGAGACCTGTTCCGTGGAGAATTACGGTTGTTTCACCTCCGGCAATAATGCAGGCAGGCAGACCGCTGATATTATCATGAGCAGTGAGATCAGAGGCTATTCCGAAGTAGAATTTTGCGGCCTCCCGGGCTTCACCGGTAATCCTCGAAGAGAGGATTGTAGTATTGTATCCCAGCTCCTCCGCCTTATTATATGCGGCTTTAAGTGCAAGATAATTCGAACCCACAAGCACATTATCGGTTTTGCTGAAAACCTCATCTCCGGCTTTTGGAGTATCCGGAGTGTTCCCGGCCTGTCCGGACAGCAGAAAACGGATAACCGACTTCGGAAGATCGTCTTCAAGATCATATTTTTTTATGAGATCAAAAACATCATCATATGCAGTATTATCCGGAGCCGTCATTCCGGATGCTATTGAACTCAGGTCATCACCGACAACATCGGAGAGGATCAGATTAACAGATCTTGCAGGATACATAAGAGCGGCAAGTCTTCCGCCCTTAACCCCGGACAGGTGCTTTCTGAAGCAGTTAATCTCCTGGATCTCGGCTCCGCAGGCAAGAAGCTGCTTTGTGACTTCCTGCTTTTCAGCAAGGCTGAGTGCGAATTCCTCATCCTTATACGGTTTGCACAGCAGGGCTGAACCTCCGCCGGATATAAGATTGATTATGAGGGTATTTTCATCAGCATCGGAGCAGAGCTTTATTATCTCATCAGCAGCCTGAATACTGTTCTCATCGGGAACCGGATGACCGGACTCAATAAGCCTCACATATTTCAGTTCTTCAGTATGACCGTATTTTACAACAATCAGCCCGCCGCTTATCCGGCATCCGAGCACCGCCTCCGCTGCAAGAGCCATTCTTGCCGAAGCCTTCCCCACACCAAGCAGCAGCAGTCTGGAATAATCATCAAGATTAATGCTCAGTTCCCTGCCGTCAGCAGTAATCTTCAGAATACCGTCTTCAAGTTTCATTCTGTCATGGATCAGCTTTTCCGGATCTACAACATCAAGCCCCGCCATAAAGATTTCTCTGGCGTCATTGTGCATTATTTTTTCAATATTCATTTTATTCTCCAAGAAAAGTAATCATAGCTTCAGTAATCTGCAGGTGCTGCTCTTCCTTTGTTATAGAGGCCACATTGTCGCCGTTCTGCGGACCGTATGAACCGAAGCCGGAGTGATTTCCGCCTTCTATAACTATAGTAGTAAATCCTTCGGGAAGAAGATAGTCGGCATCTTCAATTTCTTCCGGAGCAGCAACACCATCAAGGCTGCCCCGGAGTGAAAGAACATCAATAACTGTATTACCGCTTAAGTCCCAGTCAGCTGACGGGTAGGAAGCCCAGAAGGCAATACCTGTGAACAGCTCTGGATTGCGGAAAACCACCCCCGAAGCCATTGCACCGCCAAGTGAATGTCCGGCTATCCAGTAATCCCTTCCGGGAAAATCTTCTATAACATCAAGGGCAGCATTCTGCTTAAAGACAGCCAGGTCGAAGGGCATCTTCACAAGTACAATGCTTATACCTTCAGCAGCAATCATAGTCAGAACAGGCAGATAGGCAGTCTCGTCGACAAGTCCGCCGGGATAGAAGATGAGAAGCTTTGAATCAACGGCACCGCTGTCAGGTTCAATGAGGTAATAATCTGAGAGTTCGGAAACAGAAACTCCTGCCGCAAGGTCCGAATCGGAATAATCAGGCGCAAGCGAACAGGAGCTCAGCAAAAGAAAGGAAACTAAAAGTAAAAGCAGTCCCGGCTTCATTTTAAAACCGGGAAATCCTGCTTACATTGTATTTTTCAAGAATTTTAATACCATGCTGTACATCCTCAACCTTGAAGATAATCACAGCCTTGTCCGAATTACTCTCAAGTGATGAATAAAGGTACTCGATGTTTACCCCGTTTTCATCGAAAATCTTCATAACATGGGCAAGTCCGCCCGGAGTGTCGCCGACCTCAACCCCTAAAACAAGGTTTTCCTTGGCTGTGAAACCGTTCTTTTCAAGAAGAGCCAGGGTTTCATCCGGTTTGTCTATAATTATCCTGAGAATTCCGAAATCAGCGGTGTCGGCTATACTTATTGCACGAAGATTGAATCCCGCTTCTCCGAGTAATCCGGATACCTCGGCCAGACGGCCTGATTTATTTTCAAGAAAAACTGATATCTGCTTTAAAGCCATAATGCCTCCTAAAATATGCTGTCCTATAGATTTCTCTTGTCGATGACTCTTTTGGCTTTACCGATGCTTCTTTCAATAGTCTTTGGTTCAACAAGTTTGATTGTCGCATTCACCCCAAGCCTGTTCTTCATCTCTCCCTTGATCTTTGAACGAAGACTTTCCATATTTTTGGTTTCATCCGAGAAGAACTGTTCCTTCACTTCCACCCAGACTTCAACTTCATCAAGATGCTTCTGTCCCCGGTCAACAACTATCTGGTAATGCGGCTGTGTTTCCTCCATCTGAACAAGGATTTCCTCGATCTGGGTCGGGAACACATTCACACCCCTGATAATCAGCATATCATCGGTCCTGCCCATAAGTCTATGCATTTTTACCGATGTTCTGCCGCAGGCACATTTCCCTCTGCTAAGGTAGGTGATGTCGCGTGTTCGGTAACGGAGAATGGGAGTACCCTGCTTTGTAAGGGTTGTAAAAACCAGTTCACCCTTCTCACCGTCGGGAAGAACCTCTCCGCTTACCGGATCGATAATTTCAGGATAAAAGAGGTCTTCATTTACGTGGAGACCGTCCTTGCATTCGCATTCATTTGCAACACCCGGGCCGATAATTTCAGTAAGTCCGTAGATATCAAAGGCATCCAGGTGAAGCTGAGCCTCCATTTCCTTTCTCATTTCCTCAGTCCAGGGCTCGGCTCCGAAACATCCGGCCTTAACCTTCATGTCCTTCATTGAAAAGCCGTTCTCTGCAGCAAACTCGGCAATATACAGCGAGTAGGACGGAGTACAGGTAAGAAAGGTCGTTCCGAAGTCTTTCATTACGGTAAGCTGCCGTCCGGTATTACCGCCTGAGATGGGAATAACATTAGCACCAATTGTTCTTGCTCCGTAGTGCACACCGAGACCGCCGGTAAAAAGACCGTATCCGTAGGCATTCTGAATTACATCATTCTTTCCGGCACCGGCCATGGTAAGACAGCGGGCCATGCATTCACCCCAGATATCAATATCCTTCTGTGTGTAGGCATCAACAACGGGAGTTCCTGTGGTTCCGGAGGACTGATGTATCTCAACAATTTCTGATTCATCTACGGCAAGAAGCCCATAGGGGTATGTCTCACGCATTTCATCCTTAGTAGTAAAAGGAAGTTTTGAAATATCCTTAATATCCTGGATGTCAGAAGGTTTAACACCAAGTTCATCAAATTTCTTTTTATAGAAAGGAACCTTTGCGTAAAGGTTCTCTGCAAGTTTTGCGAGACTTTCAGTCTGTACTTTTTCAAGCTCAGCCTGGGGCATAGTCTCCATTTTTTCATTCCAAATCATATCTTACTCCTTCTGTCATTCCGGTTATTCCGTAACGCAGTATTCTAACAACGTAGGTCCAGTCATTAAGGTAATCTTCCTTTATCTTCTCGATATCCGTTTCGGTTTCGATTTCGGATATAAAATCATACCTTGTTTTCATAATGAACCATGATACTAAATCCATCGCCCGTCTCTTCGGTATATTTATCGAAGAAAAGTCGCAGTCGTCGAAAAGCCGGCTGAAGTGGGTACTGCCTATTTCGAGAACCTTTTTCTCAAGCTTCCGGTCGCTGATCTTATGGGTATTTACGATCAGCGATACATACTTGGGATTACTGATATAGAAATCTATGGCAAGGCTGGCATATAGAAACATACGGTCAATCAGCGACGCCGGAAGTTCCTTTCCTTCATGTCTGGCTTCCCAGGCAAGGTGGGCTGAAATTCTCTCATAACCGTATTTAACGATGTAAAGAAAAAGCTCTTCCTTGCTGGAGGTATACTCGTAAAGGCCGCCCTTTGAGATGCCCGCCTTTTTAATGATTCTGTCGGTAGAACTTTTCTCGTAGGAATAACTGCCGAACTCGTTCACACAGGCGTTTATGATACGCTGTTTTTTCTCCCGGGGGAGCCTTTCGAAAGTAGATTTCATATAGTTTATTGATTAATCCGACTAAACGGTCAGGATTATATTAAGCTCAGTGTGAAAAAAAATCAACAACGAAATGAAATTGACTATATATGAGTTCTCCCCTCGACAACCGGATGTTAATTATTCTATATTTCATATATGGACAAAGTTTACCTTATTGGAATATGCGGAGGCTCAGGCTCCGGAAAGACTACAATCGTTAAACAGATTGAGAAAATTGTACCGGATTTTGTTTTTATACCTCAGGATAATTATTATAAATCGGCTGAATATATCAACAACCAGAATATTACAGCCTTCAATTTCGACCACCCCGACGCCTTTGACAACGATCTGCTGATAAGCCAGTTAAAAGATCTGAAAAAGGGCAAGGCCGTGGACATGCCCCAGTATGACTTTGTTCATCACCGCAGAGCCGATGAAACAGTAAGGGTTGAACCGCGGAAAGTAATTATTTTTGAAGGAATCATGATCTATTCCGACAGAAAAGTCCGGGACCTTATCGATCTGAAGCTTTTTGTTGATACCCCGAGCGACATCCGATTTATACGCAGAATGAAGCGCGACATAGAAGAACGCGGCCGTACAATGGAATCAGTAATCACCCAGTACATGGAAGTGGTCCGTCCGGGACATATAGAGTTCATCGAACCGACAAAAACCTTTGCGGACCTCATAATCCCCGAAGGCGGATATAACCAGACAGCACTTGAAGTACTTACTGCCTTTATAAAGACAAATCTTGTATGAGTGAACACAGATTATTTGCAACCTGCCCGGTTTACCTGGAGGAACTGCTCAAAGAAGAAGTTCTGACCTTCGGCGGCAAAGAGCCAAAGGTCGTACACGGCGGTGTAGAGTTTCAGGGAAGCCTTGAAAGTGCATACAGCATATGCCTGTGGTCTCGGACTGCCAACCGGCTTCTGCTTCCTGTTCTTGATTTTGAAGCGATTGCTCCTGAAGACATTAAAAAGGCTGTTGAAGAGTTTGCATGGGAGGATTTTTTTAATCTCACTTCAAGTATTGCCGTTACATCTACAATATCAAAATCAAAAATCTGTACACCCGATTACTCCGCCCTGCTTGTAAAAGACGGAATAGTTGACAGGGCAAGAAACCTTACAGGGACCAGGCCCGCAGTTGATACAAAAAATCCGGATGCCCGCCTCCACCTTCATATAAGACTGAAGCAGGCATCAGTGAGCATAGACCTTTCAGGCGAACCGCTGCACAGACGCGGCTACCGGCTCAGCGCCGCAAAGGCTGCTGTACGTGAAAATACAGCCGCCGCAGTACTTATGCGTGCAGGATGGAACACCTTCACTGCAGAAGAATCATGCCGCCCCTTTCTTGATCCCATGTGCGGCTCGGGAACCCTGCTTATTGAAGCTGCGATGATAGCGGCGGACATGGCGCCGGCAATTGACCGGAAATACTTCGGATTCATGAAACTTAAAAATTTCCAGGCCCCGCTCTGGGAAAAGATTAAAGCAGCTGCTCAGAAACGAAGAGCCGAGGGACTTGAATTTGTTCGCAAATGCAGCACTCCTCTTTTTTACGGCAGGGACAGTGAGGGCTTTGCGGTACGGACTGCAATCAACAATATAAAGGCAAGCCCTGCTGCGGATCTCTGGAATGACGGATATTTTGACATATCAAAGGCAGATTTTTTCAAGGATGATAAACCGGTAATACTGCATCCCGGACTTCTTGCGGTAAACCCGCCGTATGGCGAAAGACTGGGCAAAGACCAGAACATGCTGATGTTCTACGGACGGCTTGGCGAACATATTAAAAACAGCTTTCCCGGCTGGAACATTTCAATCCTGACAGGAGACAGACAGCTTTCAGAAGCCACCGGCCTAAAGGCTGATAAAATCAATACTGTGTATAACGGCGGAATCCGATGCTCTCTTTCGCATTTCAGGATTTACGAAAAGCAGGAAGACACACAGATTGCCGATGGTGCTGAATCAGCCTCAAAAAAGCCGGAAAATAACACCAAAAAGACTGCCTGGCCTTCATTTGAAGAGCTCAGTCCCGGAGCACAGATGCTGTACAACCGGCTGAAAAAGAACTCAAAGAACCTGAAAAAGTGGCTTAAGAACACAGGACTTGAATGCTACCGGCTGTATGACGCTGATATGCCCGAATATTCGGTAGCGGTTGATATATATCCGCCGAATGCTGTTGTTCAGGAATATGCACCTCCGAAAACAATCGATCCTGTGGCAGCTGCCGGACGTCTGCGTGAGGCGCTTTCCGCAGTATCAGCCTACCTTGAACTGCCCGAGAAATCAGTTATTCTGAAACAGCGAAAAAGACAGAAGGGCTCAAGCCAGTACACCAAAAAAGATGAAAATCGATACGGCAGTCAAAAACTCATTATAAAGGAACATGGACTAAAGTTTCTAATAGATCTGAACAACTACCTTGATACCGGTATTTTCCTGGACAGCCGGCCTCTCCGTATGCGTATCAGAGAACTGGCCGATGGTAAAACCTTTCTGAATCTTTTCTGCTATACAGGGACAGCTTCTGTGTATGCAGCTGCAGGCGGAGCTTACGCAACAACATCAGTAGACACCTCAAGGACATATCTGGACTGGGCGGAAGAGAACATGAAACTCAACAAATTTGATTCAGGAAATCACAGTTTTGTGCGGGAAGACTGTATGAAATGGCTTGAATCGAGTATAGGAGAGTATGATTTAATATTTCTGGATCCTCCAACTTTCTCCAACTCCAAGGACAGGGATGATATATTCGACATTCAAAGAGATCACGTAAATCTTATACGGCTGACTGCATCACGGCTCAGTTCTGACGGAACCCTGATCTTCTGCAATAATTATCGAAAATTTCAAATGGATGAGGAGCTTTCCTCCGATTTGGACATAAAAGAGATCTCGGAACAGACCATAGATCCGGATTTTAAAAGGAATTACCGCATCCACAGAAGCTGGAAAATAAAACATAGAAAATAATTTTCCAATTCTGGAATTTGCTATTCTCCTGGGCCTTTACTAAGATTTAATTAGAAAGGAATAAATAGGAGAAAAGATGTTTTTATCATCATCTGTTAAAAATAAACACATATTTTCGTATGCAGGCATGGCGGTAGTCATAAGCCTGATAATGAGCACAGCAGCTTATATCGGTTCAATTCGTATTCTGGAAAGTGAAGTAAGCAATACCCTTCAGCGGGAAGCCGACCTTATGGCACAAACCTATGAATCATGGGTAGACCTTCAGCTTGGGCAGCTTGAAGTTGTAGCCGCAAATTTTGATTTTGACTTCAGTCCTGAGATTGAACAGAAACTGCTTCAGGAGGCAGAACGATTAGGTTTCAACTCAATGTCGGCAGCAGATATTTTCGGAAAACTCCATGTTTCCGGAGGTCCGGTAATTGATATTTCCAATCGTGCCTATCTTCAGAAACTGTTCAGTACCGGAAAATCAGTTGTTTCAAATCCGGTATTCAGTGCTGTAAAGGGCGAAGAAGATCTTCTGACCGTTCTGTTTGCAGCGCCAATCTATAAGGACGGAAAACTGTTCGGAGCACTTATAGGACAGCGCAACGCTGAATATCTCAGTGAAAAAATAAATACGATCTTCTACGGCGACGAGACTCTCAACATGGTACTTACAGAGGAAGGAATACCCATTGCCAGTACTGACATGGAGATGGTTCAGCTGCAGAAATCAATTTTTGAACTAGCGGATGAAAACAGCACAATGCAGCCCCTGTCCCAGCTGGCTGAAAAGATGACAGCCGGAGAACGGGGGATCCTGACCATTAAAATGAGCGGCATCTCTATAATTTCTGCATATTCCCCCATCCCGAAATATAACTGGAGTGTATCAATAGGGTCACCCCAGGATGTTGCTTTTGCTCCGGTTGACGGATTAAAGAATATTTTTATTGGAATATCACTTACTATGGTAATCGCCGGCATACTTATCTCTGTTCTTGTCGGAACAGCATTTGCTAAACCGGTGCAAACCATCGCCGAGACTATTAAGGGCATTGCCAGCGGGGAAGGAGATCTTACAAAGAGAATTGAAATTGACCGCAAGGATGAAATCGGCAGACTTGCGGGCGGCTTCAACCATTTTGTTGAAAATCTCCATAAAATTGTCAGCTCACTCAAACAGACACAGGAGGCGCTTGGAGGTATAGGAGAAAGGCTTGCTAACAGCTCCTATGACACCGCAAGTGCAATCAGTGAGATTCTTGCAAATATTGAAGGAGTAAGAAGACAGTCCTCTCACCAGGCAGAGAGCACCAATTCAGCTTCGGAGGCTGTCAGTGAGATGGCAAACAGTATCAGCAGCCTTGAATCAATGATCGACAGTCAGGTTTCCGGCAGTGTGGAATCATCCGCAGCCGTTGAGCAGATGGTGAGCAATATCGCCTCAGTTACCGATACAGTCGAGAAGATGGCTGCAAAGTTCAGCAAGCTGACAGAAGAAGCATCAATCGGCAAGGTAAAACAATCCGCAGTCGATTCAAGCGTCCGTGAGATTGCCAGTCAGTCCGAGCTGCTGATGGAAGCAAATGAAGTTATTGCCGGAATAGCCTCACAGACGAACCTGCTGGCAATGAATGCAGCAATTGAAGCTGCGCATGCCGGCGAGGCGGGAAAGGGATTCTCTGTTGTTGCAGATGAGATAAGAAGACTCTCTGAAACCTCTGCGGAACAGTCCAGAAGCATCGGGGCGGAGCTTAGCAAGATATCAGAAACTATTGCCGAAGTTGTTGAAACCTCCAGAGAGTCGGAGACAGTCTTTGCTTCAATAACCTCAGAAATAGACACGACAGATATTCTTGTAAAGCAGATTGAGAGAGCGATGGCCGAACAGCGGGAAGGCTCAAAGCAGGTCCTTATTGCTCTGACCGAGATAAATGATATCGGCGAGGAAGTTAAAACCATGGCCGGAAGAGTAAACAGCAGTGCCGGAGAAGCACTCAGTGCAATGCAGGATCTTAAGCAGACTTCATCGACAGTGCTTGGCAGTATGGATGAAATGGCTACCGGGACCCAGCAGATAAATCAGTCATCGCAGGAAGTATCAACACTTTCGGATGAAATGAACAGAAACATCAGCGAAATGGAAGATGTAATCGGACGCTTTAAAGTGTAAAATCTATCATCAGTGTTTTACCGTCCCTTGTAGACTCATCATTCGCAAAAACAAGGGGCTTTCCGCCTTCCATCGGGTTATCCACGGAGATTCCCAGAGTATATTCTCCGGAAGCAGGAATATCCCATTCTATTTCAGCAGAAAAATCATAACCTGAATCCCCGGGCAGGATTGTTGTTATATCCCAGTCAGCGTTTTTTTCTGCAACTGTATTTCCGGCAGCATCTAAAACCTTAATTGTAACCGGCCACCGGTAGTAAAACGGAGCGACACCTGTGTTTATAAATCTGCAGGCAACCGACAGCCCCGTGCCTGAGTTACCTATCTGTATATGCTTGACTGATATTGTATATCCGAGCTTAGCCGCACCATTCTCCGCCCTCTCCTGCTTTGCAGAACTCCAGGACGGGAAACTTTCAAATACTTCATAATTGAGAAGCCAGGAAGCATGTGTCTGTTCAACACATTTCGTATAATTTTCTGAGTTGAGCGGCGGCAGCAGGTTAAATATATCAGCCTGAATATCAGGGTAAAGTTCGCCCCCGATTGGTTTTGTTTTCCATGCATTAATCTCACCTGAATCAGCCATTATCTGAAGAAAACTCCAGTCCTCCTCCGGGAGTGTTTCATAAGCAAAGCTGTCATCGTGGTAACCGGTTGATATGCCGTCAGCCTTATGCCCTGGATACCGCAGCAGGATCTCAGTATCAGGAAAAGCGTCATTCATGGCGGTAATGACCCTGAGCTGGGTATCCCGTGAAGCAAACCAGTCATCATGCGGATAGGTGTGCCATTCTCCCCAGAAACCAAGAATTCCAATTGTGATAAACCCTATACGCGGGTCGCCGTTATATACCCGGCCCAGTTCCTCAATTAAATCCTCCACAGGTCCAATTAAATCTTCATCATCATAATCCGGAGAAATTCCTCCGCCGTAATCAGTGTAGGTATTTGTTGCAATATCAGAAAGAATAAAGGCAGGGATACCGGTTTCAAGATCAGGATAATCAAGATAAACCCTGAAAACCGCCTGATGTCCCCGGCCTGCAATATCATCAAGAAGCGGTTCTATTCCGCTGTCAAATGTAAAGCTTGACGGCCCGTCCATGATGGCATTCATTGGAACATAAAACCACTCAAGGCTGCAGGGGAAGTTAAAATCCTGGTCGTAATAAGGCATGAAACCTTTAAGCGGGTTATCAAGCGGAGCAGCCTCCGGAGAAACACTCAGATCTGCATCAACAGGAAGGCTGTAAACCTGCCACTGAAAGCCGGCGCAGGCGCTTAAAATTATTACACAGGCCAGGACAAAACAACCGGCAAAAACATTCTTTCTCATGGCTAAAAGTATACCAGAAAAATATCTCAGTATCTTGCCGAAATTACTCCCCCGGCTTCAAATACCGGATCATATTCCGGATCCGCTGCAATCTTTACAGAACCCATAACTTCAAGCGAAAAAATATCAAAGAGGTCAGTTTTCACCGAGGCGGCAAGACTGCTTGCACCAAGAACTTCAATAAATGGATTAACCGAAGAATCCCCTTCAACAAAGTCGGAGGAGGAAGCATTCAAACCTATACGCAGTGAGTCTACCGGATAAAAAGCAAGTTCTGCTGCATAGTTATAAAGGAGGTTTCCGTTATCATCATAGAGAACTGCAATTTCGGGGGTTGTCGAAAGCCACATTCCGTTTGAGAGATCCATTACAGATTTCATCCTTGCTGTGATTATACCCACGTCGGCGGCAAGGTAGGAATATATGGTCGAATCCCAGTCTGTCTTGTAAAAAAGATCAGGCTGCAGATATCCCCATCCAAGAGAAATTTCGGTTTCCGGAAAGATATAATACCCGGCCCTAAGAGCAAGGATATGATACCTTAGGACAGCTACAGTGGTTTCATCTGTTTTCCACCTTATCCGCTTGTCTTCCAGGGGTATTTCAATAATTAAAGGAAAGCCGTCATAGACCCACCGCAGATCAAGATCAAAACCGACTGTTGTATTGTCCAGGCTGTTGACGGTACCATCGATTGAAGTCTGTTTGAGATTGGTAAAAAACTGCGCCTGAATATCAGCCCATCCGATCTGGTTGAGAAAGGCGGCTTCTTCCGAAGGGGCTCCATTCCGTTCAACCCTGCCAAAGTAAAAAGTAAAATCAGGATTGGTATTAAACTCACCGGAACTCTGATCAAATGTATAGTTCATTCCCGTTCCGCATTCAAACAGAAACGAATCCTTCGATGAAAATACATCAGTGCCGAAAGCTGAGACCGTAGTCACGGCAAGCAGGCATAGTGATACTACATTTTTAATCCTCATTTTTAATCCTCCGTTTTCATTTGATATAATAATATCACAATCCGGAGAGATATCTTGCAGTGTTGATATTGCGTACAGTCATCTGCCGGTAATGTTTGTGACCGGCCAGCTTGCTGAGCTGACTTTTATTCTGATCCTGACGCTCCACATGCAAGATAACTGCGCCGGGCGTGTAGCAGATATCAAGATAATCCTTCTTAACCGGAAGTTCATCAATAATCTCCGGGTAATCGATAGCTGAGAAAAGAAAGGCTACATCTGTTTTCTGCTCTGAGTCATTCTGCCATGATTCCGGAATTTGAGACACAATGCGCTTAATCTCATCCTGTGAAATAACCAGAGTCGGCACCTCAAAGCCGAACCCGTCCTCAATCAGCTTCATAATAATCCCGGTAAGTTCACAGGCTTCCCTGTCAGAGTTAAAAATCACATTCCCCGAGTTAAGATATGTCTCGGCATCGTTAAGCGATGCCTCTTCAAAAAGTTTGCGGAGAATCTTCATATCAACTTTACGTTTCCCGCCAACATTTATTCCTCTTAAGAGTGCTGTATATTTCATTTAAAAATTATATCATAATGCAGAGAGGAGACATACATGCTGAATATACTGCCGGGGCTTGGCCTTTGTCTTGTCATTGCCCTGCTTGCGCTTATCACCTCAGATTTTTTTATTATCGGCGGTGTCACAATTGCCATACTGGCAGGAATTATAATCGGAAACCTGATAAAGATACCTGATGCTCTTTCAGGCGGAATAAAATTCTCTGAAAAAAAACTCCTTCCTGTGGCAATTGCCCTAATGGGCTTCAGTCTTAATTACACAATACTCATAGAACTTGGACTGCCGGTCATCATCATGATTATATGCGGTGTTGCCTTTACCATAAGCTTTTCAATGTTTACAGGAAAACTGCTTGGAATGGATAGAGAGCTTAACCTTCTGGTAGGAATCGGCAACGCAGTCTGCGGGAGCTCTGCAATTGCGGCGGCCCAGGGCGTCATTAAAACAAAAGATGAGTACGCAGGCATATCGATAGGAATCATTAATCTGCTTGGAACCCTTGGCATCTTCCTGCTGCCATTCCTTGCTCTTATACTTCCGGGTTTTTCCGACAGGGAATCAGGAATGCTGATCGGCAATACACTTCAGGCGGTAGGCCAGGTTACTGCTGCCGGATTTTCGATAGGTGATGAACCGGGCAAGATTGCAACTATAGTTAAAATGGGCAGGGTTCTGCTGATATCTCCGATAGTTATTCTTCTCAATTTTCGAAAAACCGGTAAAACAAAAACTACAGGCAGGATTCCGGGAATTCCTGTTTACATCATTTTGTTTATAATATTTTCCATTGTATCGTCAACCGGAATAATTCCTGCCCGGTTAATTTCAATTTTAAAGTGGATTTCGGAGTTTAGCCTGATAACTGCAATGGCGGCGACAGGAATGAATATCAGGTTTAAGACACTGCTTACAAGCGGCAAAAAAGCCCTGCTTACAGGATTCATAACTTTCGGCGGACAGATCGTATTCTCGACAGCGATGATTTACCTTTTAAATTATCTGTTTTAAAAGATACTCTAGAAACATAGTATCTCTGATGACCCAGCGGGGGAAATCGTTTTTTGATTCAATTATTCTTTTATTGTTTTTAACGGCTGTTTCAATATCCACCCAGATCGGAGTAAACTCCAGCTCTTTTTCGTATTGGTCCAGATTTTGTCCTGAGGTCATTGTATTTGATATACCGCAGCGGTAATAGAAAGAATCCATCCTGAAAAAATCAAGGGCTTCTTCCACAGGAGCATCATACTCGGCAATATGCCCGAGCAGTTCGCCAACTTCAGTGCCGTCAAGTCCGCACTCTTCACTTACTTCCCGAGTAAGTGCCTGCTCATGGCTCTCACCTGTTTCCAGTCCTCCGCCTGGAAATTTATAATCTCCGTTAACGCCGGAGTGAATCACAAGGATACTGCGGTTCCGAACAATTACGGCCCTGACTGCTGTTCTTATATGCCCCTTCCCGTCAACATTTAATCCTTCTTTATGAAATATAACTTTTTCCATGAAATAACCTTTTTAGTGTTTTCAGGCAAGACGCATCTGATAGCCCTTCTTGGAGTTTCCGTCAAATCCTATTTTCTCATAAAACCGGTGTGCATCTTCACGTTCCGAACTGCTGAGAAGCATAACCTTATAGCAGTTCTGTTCACGGGCAAGCTCAACAGCTTTTATTATTATGCTCCGGGCGTAGCCCTGTCTGCGGAAAGCTTGGTCGGTTACCACATTCTCAATTACAGCGAAGGGTCTTTGGCTTCTGGTGATGTTGGGAATAACAGAGACCGTACAGGAGGAAACCGGCTGTTCATCAGAATAGGCTATCAGGCAGCTGATTTTAGGGTCTTTAATAATCTGCAGCCAGGTATCTGCATAATGGTCTGGAATAGAATAATCCTCATCAGGATGCAGCTGTGAATACAGTTTCAGGACATCATGCAGGTCATCCTTTCCTGCTGTTTTTATCATCACTTAAAGTTATTAACCCTGAAGAACACCGAGAGCGCCGAGGGCATGAAAAGTAATAGCACCACAGTTCCTGCACGCAATTATTGCCACGGGCACAGAGGCTCCTTCTATATCAGTCTCGCTGTTTATATCATCCTGCAATATTACCTTTGAAAAACTGTTCATTACAGTAAAGTTTTCTGTTCCACATCTATGACATGGAAGCAGTGCCTTTTTTTCATTAAGCAGTCTGATTATTTCATTTTTATCTATTTTCATAATTGTACTCCTTGATTGCCGGCTCCAGTATACGGTTCTGCTTAGTGTATCTCAAGTGCAAAGCTTTCTTTTAAATGCTCATTCTGATAATCAAGCCTTACAAATCTATAACCTTCAGCTCGAAGACCGCTTATGATTAGTCTAACGGATTCAATAAACTCTTGCACATCAGAATCTTTGCCGTCATGAAGATAGATCACAGCACCTGGTTCTGCATTTTCAATAACCTCGGCTGCAACTTTTTCCGCATCAAACGGTCTGATATATTCAGAGGGCGGATCATAGGAACCGGTCACAAGAGTTTTATCCATTGCTTTAAGAACCAGCGGCAGAACAATATATTTTGAAGAATATGGCGGCCGAAAATACTGAATATTAATCTGGCCTGCTGATTTAATAAGACCGTCGGTCCTGGTTATCTGATTTCTGACAAAACTGAAAGATTTAAAAATCATTCGCGGATGGTCATAAGAGTGATTTCCTATGAGATGTCCCTTTTCATACACCTGCCGGGCGATATCAGGATATCTTTCAATATTTTCGCCAAGCATAAAAAAAGAAGCTTTAACATTATTTTCTTCAAGCATAGCTAAAAGAGCCGGCGTTCTTTTCTCAGACGGCCCGTCATCAAAGGTAAGTGCCACAACTTTTTCATCTCCCGGAAGCCGGTACAATGGGTGTACAAACAGGGCATTCTGCCAAGACCTGCTGTACTGAAATGAAGCAGCTGCAGCTATTACGAGAACAAATACAGTCAGAAGACCGGCGATAATTATTCTTTTCATTTACTCATAGGAACATACCACAATCTTACTTTAAAAGTAAGCAGGCCTTTCTTTACAGCTGGATCGTCGGAGGCAAACTTTTCAATTTCTTCCATGGAAACACCATCTTCTGCAATCATCATCCCTCCGGAATCTGCATCAGAAAAGGGTCCACCCATTCGAAGTTTCCCTGACTCCATCAGTTTTGAATAATGCTCCACATGTTCCATAATTCCAGGCTGATTTCTAAAATCATATTCATCCTGCCATTTTGGTCCTGGATAATGAAAGACAACACAATGCATTCCCATAATTCACTCCTGATTGAATAATACTAAGTTCCTGCTTCGCAGGAAACTAAAACATATCGTTTATTTTTATCTTTGGATGATGGTATTTAACGCCGCGGGATCTGCCCCAGTGCTGTATAGCGCCCTGCGGACACCATTCATCACAGGCAAAACACACTTCACACTTGTGCATGAATTGGGGACTTCCATTTATTAATTCAATATTTTCTACAGGACATATCCTTGCACAGACTCCACAGCCGTTACAATTTTCCTTAACTTTAATTCTTCTATCTGTCAGAGGTAATAATTCATTACAGCTTAAAGAAGGGTTAACCTCTTCTGCATATCCTCTCAAGCTGTTTAATGTAGCATTTTTCATTATTTTAAAAAGGGGTTGTATTATAAAATTGAATAATGTATTCGAAATTTCAAATTGCCCCCCTGTGCTGCTTCCAATTTGTTTACTGATTTTTTGTAATTTTGACTCGGCTTGCGTTAATATATGCTCGGTTCTTTTTTCTATAGGAACCGGGATATGTTCATAATCAAGGTTATTCATCGGAAGCCGCAGTGAAAACCTTGTTTCCAACCTGCCCCCAGCCGATTCAATTATTTTTTTCAGCTTTATCAATGAAGGATTGGCGTTTACTATTTCATACCCCCCGCATGTACAGACAGCGGTTATCTTTTTCAGTTCAATATCCTCAATTGCCCTAACGAACCTTTCTACAATCAGAGGAACTCCGCAAGCAGCAGCCAGATATGACGGAAAGACAATAATTATCCGTTCGGCCTGTACAGTATTATCAGAGCTCTTCAGGAACTGAGGTATTGAGATTACTTTAAAATTATTTTCTGTCCCTATCATTCTGGCTGTGTACAGACAGTTTCCTGTACCGGAAAAATAATAAATTTCAGTACTCAATCAATAAACTCCGGTAATATCTGATTCATACTGGTAGGCAGCAAAGCCATTGCCGCAACCAAATCTATTGCCTTTGTTTTAATTTCCGGATTTATATTTTCAATAAGATTCAAAATATAGTCTTCAATTATTGGTCGAGCCATAGCCTGATCCTCTTTGAAAATATATATTACAGTATCAGTATAGCCCTGTACCATTCTGCCTGGAAACAGATTGTTTGTGTTTTCATTTGTAATGTATGTGCATACACCTTCTGAAGAAAGCAGAGATCGGAGCATCAGTTTATCTGATTGTGCAAAAATTCGAACAAACGGGATAATATCTTTACCCTCTGAATTTTCAATAAATTCCTGATTATAATCAAGCGCTTCATCCTCTAATCTTTCATGGGTACTGATGCTTTTTGATTTTTTATTTTTATAAAAACCAACAATCATTATTATTGCTATTGCAAAAAAAATTAAAACTGCATTACTCATAAGACCTCTCTTTTACTGAAACGCAAGGTGATTCAATGGAATATTTTTTTTGCACAAATGGAACACGCCCAAGAGGCCCTTACGCAATCTTTTTTTCTGCTTAATTCCAGCTCGGCTATTTTATATTTTTCAAGCAACTCAAGATTATATTTTTTTGAATATCTTTCTTTCAAAGGAAGGGAATTAGACAAAAAAATTAATCCGTATTTTGATTTTATCTCAAATCCTGCATCATTCAGCATCTTTTCAATCTTCCTCAAGCTAAACAGTCTTACTGGATAATCCCAGTCAGGCATCTGAATCATTTTATCATCAGCCTTAGATAATTCAATTTTCAAACCCGGATCTTGTACTTCAATTGCCCAGCCTAATGTGTTAGGAAAATCAAACCAGAGCTTACCATCTGCTTTTAAAATTCTATGAACTTCTTTGAGCAACATTGAAGGATTAAGAGTATAACCAATCACCCCGCCGTTCATCATAATAAAATCAAACCGTTCTCTTTTAAAAGGAGTTGATTCTGCATTGCATACAAACGACTTGAGAGCCAGTCCTCTTTGTTCCATTTTCTTATTAAATACCTCGACACTTTTACTGCTTATATCAATTAGTTCAGGAGAGTATCCATAATCATTCAGAATAATTGAATATTTACCCGTGCCGCCGCCAGCATCTAATATTTTTATATTTGTATCTTCAGGTAATTCTAAAAGCATGTTTTTTATTGTGAGAAATTCACAAATTTTATGATGAAAAGTACTTGTTTCTTCATCATAAACTTCAGCTGTTGAATCATATGAATTTATTAAGTTTTCAATCTTCATTAGATAACTCAAAACCGCATATACAACAAGAGCTTTCTATACGGCTATGGATTCCTCTTTTTTTAACAATTCTAAATAGTGCCTGATATCAATTTATCCCGACTCATATTATAAACCGTTCCAAGGAATGAATACACATATTTCTCATTTTCTCTACCTACTTTAAAAGCAGTGCAGCTTCTTTCATTCCATTTTCCGTAGCATATTCAAATGCTGTCAAACGATTAACAGCTTTAATATCTATTCTTGCTTTTGCTTTTATTAAAAGTTTTATGATTTCAGTGTAATTTCTGCCTGCAGCTAAATGCAAAGCAGTCTGCCCGACTGTGTCTTGATCATTTATATCAGCCTTGGCTTCTATCAGCAATTTAACAAGCTCTAATCTACCTTCATCAGTTGCTACAATCAGTGGAGTCATTTCATATTAATCTCTTATGCTTAAATCATTTCCACTTTTAATGTAATTGCGAATAAATTCTATATTTCCATTTTTTATGGCTTTAAAAATATCCATAGCAATTGCCTTTTTTTCAATTAAACTTTTAATTAATTGAATACTCGTTTGTATCTCTAAATCTTTATTTCTGCTTTTTTAAATTTATTAACAGAATTTTCAATTGCAGACCTTGCATAAGTCGAAAGATTCCTGAATTTGCCCGTCACTCATTTCCATTATCTTATTCAAATTCTCCATTAAAGCCTCCTTTACTTTATTCATTTTTTAAATCCATAAAGGCTTCACTTATAGCATTACGGCTTTGCTCAATAATTAAATCTTTAGCATCTCCCTTCTCCAACTTTTCTACTTTTAAAACCACATAATTTCTAACGCGTTCTGATAGATTTCTATAGACAGCTTCTTTAATACTTTGATCTGCATCTATTAAGGAAGTGATCAGATCCATACCGGTTATTTTTCTTAACATTCTTTGTATAGTAATATCATCCATTTCCGGTATTGAATCAAAATCCGGTACTATATCGGGACTATTGGATCTGTTTAAAACAATTTTTCCATTATCAATTTCTAAGTCAATCTCACCACTAAAGCTAACCTGTTTAAGAATTGCCTGAGGAATCCTTATCCCCTTAGAATTTCCGATATTAATTATTGGTATACGCATTGAGGCCCCTAAATATTGATGTAATTACATATAGCTTACTATGTTATTACATGATTTGCAAGAATTTTTCTCACTTTTTATCTTTAAAAGATTGAGGAAATTTTAATTATTAAGAGTCACGGATTTATCTTCATTTCTTATCTTTTTTTAGACAATCTCACTTAATTTTTGATGATCCAAATGAAATATAATTTTATGCCCATTTTTTTCTTTTTTTAAAATATAAGTAGCTTTAATATCATCATATTCATTTAATAAATCATTCTTTACAAATATCATATTCCAGGTAACATTGACTAATAGATAATAATCATTCAATTTGATGACATCTAGTCCTTTTAACTTTTTATCTTTGTACCCCAACTCTTTATATTTAGTTGTCATAATTGGTAAAAATTTCAAGAAATCTTCTTTCTTAATTGAATTAGCACTACTTGGATCACAAAACAGAAAATTATCAAAATAAGACTCTTCGGCTACAGTTAAATCGGTGGGGTCTGAATCTTTTTCAAATCTTTGAAAAAAACTCCAAACATTTTCGGTTTCTAAATCATTTAAAAAATTCTTACAACATACGTCAGATAGACCTAATTCATTTTTGCTTTTGAAACTCATACGTTTCTCCTACTTTTGAATTAGCCTGTCACAAAAGACAAACTTATAATTAATAACATTAATTATGAATATTTTCAATTACAACTTTTAATGTAACCTTGTCATGACCATCTGATAGTATTTTATTTACAACGAATTTTGTTAGCTTAGCACCATATCCCATTCTTTGGTACTTTCGGTTAATGCAGAGCGATTGAATATAATTTCACAGATATAGAGTTGCACCAATTAACTCTTTTTTCTTGAAAAGAAAGTAAAATGTATTTTTATTTTGATTGAAAAAATATCTAATCTTAAAGAGTTCTTCAGATGCAGACTCATTTATTCTGAAAGGTTTGATATTAATATTTTTAAATTGAGGACCATCATAAACCGGATTATATTCTTTCGATCTTTCTTTTATTAATTCACATACTTTTTCATGTGGAATCAGCAATACAGCATCACCATGTTTTTTAATGTATACTTCATAACCTTTAAACTGATATTCTATCGGGATTTGAATGGCTTGAGATCTTCCATTCTGAAATATTTTTGCAGTTTTACATATACTCAGCTCTACTTAAAGTATAGACCTTGATATATCGTGACAGTTTTTAATTCTTTCTCTGCAGAATCACCCGCCGGCCGGAGACCCGGGCAGCTACATCTTCGCGGTGGCATTTCAGATTACGTCCCGCGAATATGCGAAGTTGGCCGCAGGCTAATTTGGTTGAAGCCATGTAGAACCGCATATTCGCTGTTAGGGCTGTTTATGGATAAAACCGTTAAGACCCTCCATACTATAACTCAATTCTCATTCTTATCATATCACGGCATTCTATTCCATTCTCATATATCGGTTCAGGATGCGTCCTTCTAAAAAAATCAAAATCTATCCCTACGATACGGAAACCACACTTTTGATACAATAACATTTGTACTACTCCGGGATTTCCAGTTCCGATTTCAATTGTTTTTGTATCACTTTTTTTTATTTCTTCAATAACGTGCAAGAGGAGTTTTTTGCCTATACCGTTATTATGCAGTTCTTCTTTAACCGCAAGATTCATAACTTCAACAGTATGTGGTTTTGTCTCCACAATAAGAATAACGCCAACTGTTTCTTCATCAAATTCAGCGATATAGCATGTTCCCTTTTTAAGATAACTTTTAACTAATTCTTCCGATGGATCGGCAAGTAGCAATAAATCCATAGGAACATCCGTATTGGAGTTTAATTTACTTATATGTACATCCATTTTTTCTCCATAAATTATGGCCTAACGTTCCTCGAATATACGAAAGTCGCCTGGCACCCCTATAGGGGTAATAAATATATGGGAAATTGTATCACATTTCATCAGGTATTTGTCAAAGGCGATTTGCAGAATGCCAAGGCGAGCCGCAGTGTATATTCTCTGTTATAGGCAGCAAGCACAGGAATGCAAGCCTGTAGAGAGGCATGGATGCCCAGCGATACGTTTTCTTCAATCACCAATCTTCGCAAAATAAATCGGATGCGAGGCTTCGATTTTGTAGCCAAGTTTTTCTGCTAATCTTATTGATACTTTATTTTCGCTAAAACATGACCAGACAGGAACAAAATTATTTTTTAAACATTCTTCAATATAGGCACAGGCTGTAACATATGCCAATCCCTTTCTTTGAAAGTCAGGAAATGTTTTAATCCCCACTTCTCGCTCATTTTCAGAAGCAAAAACAGAAATACAAATTGTTGCAAAATCATTTGCATCAATAGCACAGTATCCCAATCCTTTGTCAAAATACTGATCAGTTGTTGTCCAGGCAAATTTTATGTAATTTACAAATTCTTCATTATTTTCAATTGAATTAATAATTTCCGAGCTGATTCTTTTTACACTGAAACCTTCAGGAATATTTTCTCTCCAGTTTTTATTGAAACGTTTTTCATCATAGTTAAAATAGGTTTTTCCCGATTTTTCAATATTCAAATGAGAAAATATTTCTTCAGATTTTTTACACCACTGGTTACTATCGGGATAAAATGCGAAAACTGTATTAGAATTTGTTTTGAGACATTCTGGAAAAAAATCATTTTCAAGAAACTTAACTAATGAAGAATTAAATTTTTCATTTTCGGATTCACCAGCCAGATAGTAGTAAGCCCATGAATTAAGAATGAAGATGCTTTTCGGTTTACTTGGATTATCAACAAACAGACGAGCTTCGTTTTTATGGTTAAAAATTGACTCAATTGCTGTGTTTGTTTTCAACTTGGTAAAAAGATTCTCGGCCCTATAATAATCTGCTTTGTCCAATTCATAAATCATGCATTTAAATCCTTTTATCTGCCATGGATGGCAGATTCAGCTTTTCTCAATAAATATAGTGCTTATTGCCATCCCGCGAATATGCGAAGCTGGTCAACGGCCAGTTTGGGTGAATCAAAGCGGAACCGTATATTCGCTGTTATGTGTCATTCTTTCCTTAGTTAAATACCTCATCCAATCTCCCTGAATAAAACTTTATTGCCTTTTTATATGTTAATATAGATTTATCTTGGGTTGTGTTCGCAATAATATTGAGTAATAAATCCATAGACCTGGAATATTCTCCATAATTGTATAAGGTCATCGCATAAAAAACCTTTAAGGAATTATCATTGAATAATGAGATTCCCTTCTCAAATGTCTGTTTTGATTTCTCATATTCACCAATTGACCGGTAAGTACTACCCAAACCTAGCAATGCTTCTTTCAGATCATTATCTTGCAGACCAAGTTCTATTGCTTTCTCATAATAATAGATCGCTTCTGTCTCTTTCTCTAAAACATCAAAGCTCCATGCACATTGATACTGAACTATGGCATCATTAGGGTATTCAATTGCAAGTTTTATAAAGAAGTTATTTGATTCTATTAGTTTGCCTTCTTTTCTTAATTCAACTCCCTTATTTATATTCATCATACCTCCAGATATTTCAACAGATGACACATAACGTTTCGGGATTATGTGCCGTTCGGCGCAGCCGAATGTGGCGCAGCCCGAGGAGCGTATAGCCCCTGTTAGCTGTAGTATGTCAATGGGGCTTACAAGCCTTAAAGATCATACCTTTTGTGACAATATATCCCTTAATAGGAATCCAAAATGCTTTATAATAATTGAAAGAAACATCAATAAAACCTGATTCGTTCAAAAGATTCCGGATATTCTTCTCCTCATAAAGTTGAAATCCAATTTTCTTTATATCTTTTGTATGATCTTGACCGTCTTCCAAATTAAATGCCATTTCTATAACAATCCTTCCTCCCGGTTTTAGAACACGATAAATTTCTAACACGGCTTTTTCGACATTTTCCCAAAAGAAAAATGATTCTATACTAATGATGACTGAAAAAGAATTATCATTCCAAGGTAATGATAAAATGTTTCCTTCTATAAGTTCTAGCTTTTTTTCATCAAGCAATTTACTGTTAATCTCTTTTGCTAATTCAACCATATCCGGTGAAATATCTAATCCGGCAATATGTTTTATATGCTTTGCATATTTATTAATAAACATTCCGGAACCAAACCCGATTTCCAGCAATTCATCAGATTCTGTTAATCCAGCAATGAATGCTGTGTTCTTATAAAAATCCTTATGACCAAAAGCAAATCCTTTTGCCAGTATTTTGCCCATTTTCCCTGTTGGTTTACCAAATTGTGTCATAGGAATCTCCTTTTTCATTGTTTATTGACATATTGAATCTAACTTCACGGGGATATGTGACGTACGGCGCAAGCCGTATGTGGCGCAGCCCGAGGAGCGCACAGCGATGAAGCACATAGCCCCTGTTATATGACGTACTTGAGCACTATCATTTACCCCCCCAAATATATGGACGTTTTTTGGGCCTTTCGACTTCTCTTAAAATCATCTTCCTGCTTTCCCATGAATCTGAGAAATATCAAGCCTTAATATTTCCATCTTTGAATAAAAGTCGCCTGACTTTAATAACTTATCCTTAATTATTGATGGATTTTCCTCAAGATGATTTAGTATCATTTTCATTCCATGCTTTTTTTCATCTAAATCTAAAACTATATTTATATTACCCCAGAAAACTGCTGTTCTATAATTATGACCACATTCATCAACTATATATCCACCATCTTCAATTACTGTCGCACAAACTTTCGCATTATATTTTATAAAATCGAGCTTTAGCCCAATAGGTGAACAATGAAAATATAAACATTTTTTTAATGAATCATAACCATAACTTAAAGTAACAATATATGGTTCATTATCACGACACATAGCAATTACAGCATATTTCCCACTTTCTAAAATTGCTGTAATATCAATCTCATTTGTTAATTCACGGTTTGGACGATTATTTAAATGATATTTTTTCATTCTTCTTCTTTCTTCTCCTAAAAATAAACCTAAATGATTTTATATTCTATTTGAAATTTTTAATCATTTATTAATTGTTAAATCATTTATATTCTCTTACACACAAGCCAGGACGGCGAGTGTCTATTTGCCGCCTGCTCAATTATATCATATAACGTTTCGCGAATATGCGAAGTTGCTTCAGCCCCCTTGCGGGGCTTGATAAAATCTGGAAAAAGTATAACATACTTTTTTCAGATTTTATCAAAGAAGCAATTTGGGTGGAGCGAAGCGCAACCGCATATTCGCTGTTATGTTTATTGCCCGGCAGGTTTGGTTTCAATTTTCAGAAAGTCCATGGACAGATTTTCTGATCCGCTTTCTATCATTCATTTCTATTTCATATGATTCCTTTATCTTGATATACCGTTGTGTCATTTTCTCAATTTCTTTCATTTTCGTTATTGAATCTGAATACCAAGAACTATTTTCATGTTCGTTCACTACAGTTGAAAAACGATGATAAGCTTCTGCCATCAGTGTTATTAAAGATTGTAAAATTAAAGGTGTTTCAGAATGAGTGTTAATTGCACTTGGATCAAAAAGTCCATCGATAGAATATGATTTCCATTTGGAAGGATGGATACTCTGAAACTTTGAGATTCCATCTTTATATATTGAATATGCAGTATCTATGGATAGGTCCCGATTATTCAAAACAGGCTTTTCTTTGATTTTCTTCTGAAGATTTGAATATGCTTGATTCAATTGAATCATCGCAAGATGGCTATTCAAGTTATCCTGATTTTTATCAGGATGAAATTGTTTTGATTTTTGTCTGAAAGCTCTCTTTAATTCTTCAAAAGAGAAGCTATTATTTAGCCCCAGGATTTCAATATCTGTCATTTACTCTCCTGTAGCGATAACGAGTAATATTTTGATTCATCACCTATCTTTATTTTCAGACTTAAATCATTCGGACAATATATTGTTGAATAGATGGTACTTGGAATTTGAAAATTTCCAGTACAAACTGATACTTCTGAAAAAATTTTCTTTGCTTCATGAATTTTAATGATAATTTTATCTTGCTTAAACCGTCTTTCTATAGTCTGATACCGATTACAAAGATTCCTTTGATTCTCATAATCAGAAGTTTTCAGTTTAAGAAAATTTGTTAAGTAGTTTAAATCTTGATCTCTTTTTATATGTTTCTTTCCATCAAAGAATTCAACTATACAAGAGTCACTTTTATCAGCGATAAGAAGATGTATTGGAAGCGGACCTGTTTGCATTATATTATACTGATCAATTATAACGATTGCTTCATCTATATTGGCACATGTATCAAGGATAATTCTTACTAAATTAAAATCACCAACTGATAAATGATTTGATTTTAGCGGATATTCTGAACCTTCATGAACAGCCAATGTTGTTACAACAAGCCCAATCTCATTCATACCATCGAGTGGAACATAAGGTGATAATAATAGATTGTGATCAAAAGAACCTAATTGAAATAAATCACAGAAACTCAAATTAACCATAGAAAATGATGTATAGCCTTCATCTGGTGTTGTCTTGAGTAAAAGAATTGGATCTCTTTTCCAGTCATTGTTTTTACCAATGATAGCAGAGTTTTTTTTATCGCGGCAGAAAAAAGCACTACAACCTAAATTGATTTCAGGAGGCTTTGGAAAACTTAACTCTGTTGGTTGTCCTAATTCTGAAAAAAGATTTTTAAAAAAAGGAACTATATCATTTGGACTTTTTATCGCTCCATTCTTATATTCAGTAATTTTATAGTCACCATAATATTTTGCGATATAAAAAGGGAAATCATTAATCTTTCTAAGAGATTGTATTGTTTTTTCTGCATTACTTTTCATTTCTTCTTCCTTCCCGAGGCCACGGATTGCCGAGGACTATTAAGCTCTTAAGCCGGGCATTGAACATAACGTCCCGGGGTTATGTGACGTACGGCGTAAGCCGTATGTGGCGAAGGCCGAGGAGCATAAAGCGACGAGCACATAGTCCCTGTTAGCTGTAGTGCCACCGCTCCTCATCCAGACCGTTCGACGGAGTTAGGGCTGGATTCTTCTAAACACTCCAATCTTCTATTCTTAAACCTTTTACTCTTTCAAATTCTTTTACATTATTGGTTACAAATATCATATCTTTATTCAAAGCTTGCGCAGCCAATAACATATCAATTGGTCCAATTACATTACCATTCTTTCTTAAATCTACTTTCATCCTCCCATAATCTATTGCGTCTGAATCATCAAAATTTAAAATATTGAATACAGAAAGAAATTTTAGAAGAGCTATTCTGTTTTGCTCTTCTCGTTCACTATTTTGAACACCAAATTCCAACTCTGCTACTGTTAATGATGAAATATATATTCCTTCTTTAGATCTTTCTTTTATTAATTCAAATACTTTTGAAGGCTTACGTTTAATCGCGAATATACAAATATTAGTATCAAGTAAATACATTAAAATGCTTCTCTCTCTTGTACTTCGCCTTGTTCTCTTCCATCTTTCATAAAATCTTCTGTGAACTCATTTATGCCTTCCATAAAGACTTCCCAAGCTTTTTCATGCGGAATCAACAGTACAGCATCGCCATGCTTTTGAATGTATACTTCATCACCTTTAAACTGATATTCTTTCGGTATCCTAATAGCTTGAGATCTTCCATTTTGAAAAATTTTTGCCGTTTGCATATACCCACCTCTATTTTAAGTATATACCTTGATATATATCATGTCAATTTTTATATTCTTTCTCTTCATGATCGCCCGTCGACCGGAGGTCCGGGCGTCTTTCTCTTAGCGGTTGCATTTCAGCTAACGTTCCAGGGTTAAGCGAAGTTGCGCAGCAATTTGGGCGTAGGCCGAATGGCCGGAGCGTGTAACCCTTGTTATCTGAAGTATTGTGGCTTAAGCCGTAATTACAGGACGTAATTACGGCTTTCTTCTCTACGATAACTCTCGAGTTTCTCTAATTACATCAAGAATTTCTTTGGTTGTAACTTTACTTTTAATTCCTGGAACATCAAATGGTGATTTGCTTTCATTTTTAGTAAGCGGTACAATCTTAAATCTGCTTCCATCCTTCTTTGCTATTATGACATCTTCTTCTGCTGCCATATTCAATATTGAAGCGAAATTCTGCCTTGCTTCTGAATAATTAAAAACTCTCATTCAGACCTCCAATAAGTGAACTCCTAAATCATTAGCCACTTCTTTCATTCTATTATCCAAACTCAACAAACTGCATTTGTATCGTTTTGCTATCTCCAAATAATACGCATCGTAGGCATATATTCCATAATCTGCTGCTATTACTAATGAGTTTTGAATATTAACATCAATCAAACGCACTGGTATTTTCTGAAATATTGAATAACAATCAATTATTTGACTTTTATCTAATCTATTTCTTTTATACATTGCAGATAGAGCGTTTCCCACTTCGAAAGGTAAAACAACCGGTGATATCAGATCATCTTCCTGAGTTAATCCAATAATTTTGCTTTTTTCCGGCTCATCGAGAATTACTGCTAAATATATGTTTGCATCTACCAATATGCTCATATGTACATTGTACAACACTTTTTAATTTTTATCAATCTTAATTCTTTCTAACGAGCCAAGGAAGGCGAGTTTCTTCAAGCCACAATATTTCGGATAACGTTCCGGGGTTATGTGACGTACGGCGAAGCCGTATGTGGCGCAGCCCGAGGAGCGTAGTGACGAGCGAATAACCCTTGTTAGACGATGTCACGAACCTTCTTCAAAGCCAAGCAACATGGATGTTGTTTGGCTTTAATCTATTAACATTTCCTGTAGCACATTCTTGACGAGATCTACTTCTTTTCTATTTATTTTACCAATCTTTTTAATTAATCTCTTCCTATCAACAGTTCTTAATTGATCTAAAACAATCCATCCATCTTTATTTTGAAACTTAACAGCTACACGAGTAGGATATGTATGTGATTTTGTTGTCATTGGAGCGATAATAATAGTCTGGATTGTTTCATTCATTTCATTTGGTGAAATCACTAAACAAGGTCTTGTCTTTTTTATTTCATGGCCAACTGTTGGATCTAAGTTTATTAAATATACCTCATATTGATGAATTACCATTCCCATTCAAAATCACCCTGTTCAGTCAAATTGTCTAAAAGTAATGAATCATCCCCATTTTGATGCATCTTCATAAACTCTTCGGACCATCCTTCCCTTGGCTTTTTCTTTATTGGTCTAATCAGTATTTCTGTATTATGCACTTCTAATTCAACTTTTTCTTCAATATTTAACTGTTGCAAAATGCTCTTCGGAATTCGTATTCCTTTTGAATTGCCTATAGGAACCACTGAAACTAACATAATACACCTCTTTATTGTAATTATATAGTAATTACATAAATTTGTCAATCTTTGCTTGCCAAGGATGGCAAGCATCCTCTTTCTCTTAGGTTCGTGATTTCGTCTAACGTCCCGGGGTTATGTGACGTACGGCGAAGCCGTATGTGGCGCGCCCGAGGAGCGTATAGCGACGATGCACATAGCCCCTGTTAGCTGTAGTGCCCCCGCTCTTCATCCAGACCGTTCGACGGAGTTAGGTCTGGATTCTTTTAATGTTTCTTTAACGAAGTTGCCTTTTCATTAAAACATCTTCAACATTTCTTCTTCCATCTATGACTGCTATAATATAAACTTTCTTATCTTCTATTTTATACATTATCCGCCATGGGTTTATTATAATTTCCCTATATCGCAAGATGTTTTCATTTCTTAATTCTGGAATCAGTCTTCCTTGTTCAGGAAATTTCTCTAAGGGTTTAGTACTTTCTCTAATTTCATAAAATTTATTTAATGCTATTTCTACAGAGTCATTTGCTATATATTCAACTATCTCATTTAAATCATTTTTTGCTGTTTTAGTCCAAATAACTTCCATATCATTATTTCTTCTTCATATTTAACAGTTTTGCTTCAATTTCTTCAAAAACTTCATCTTGTGTATAGATATCTCCCTTTTCGATATCACGTTCACCTTCTGCAAGCAATTTTAAAATTCCAAGACTATTCCTCATTTCTTGATATGATTCAGTATCCATCAAAACTGCTTTTGCTTCACCATTCTGGGTTATTACAATCGGGTTGTGAGTATCATTAACACGTTTTAACATGTCTGCTGCGTTTGTTTTAATATATGAAATCGGCTTAATATCTTCTCTTAAATTCATAATAAACTCCTATTAGTGCTTATATAGTACTATATTTAGACTTGTAAATCAATTATGCATATTATAATTTCCTTATCGCCCGCCGGCCGGAGGTCCGGGCGTCTTTCTCTTCGCGGGGGCATTTCAGCTAACGTCCAGGGGTTATGTGACGTACGGCGTAAGCCGTATGTGGCGCAGCCCGAGGAGCGCATAGCGACGAAGCACATAGCCCCTGTTATAGGAAGTGCCCATCACTTTTATTATTTACCCAAAGTACAGGACGTACTTTGGGCTTTAAGAGGCTTTCCAATTTATATTTAATTTTAGATTTTTCTTTGCACAATCAGCCAGATAAAGATTTATTAATTGCTGATATTTTATCCCTGATTCTTCTGACATCTCTTTAAAATAATCTATGGTTTCTTCATCCAATCTGATTGTGATTTGCTTCTTTAATTTTGTAATGTAAGGATTCTTTCTTGCATTCGAAAAATCATATGAATCTCTCATATCTTCATCCTCCATATTGCCTAATCTCTTCTTTCTCTGCTTTTCTAGCAGATATTATTCGTATAACTTCATCATTAGATCTATAACAATGACAAACAACTAAGATCTTCAAGCTTTGACTCATCCCCATAATTATGAATCTTTCTTCATCTTCAGAATGATCTGGATCATGAATCAACAATGCAGATGGATCATAAAATACAGTTTTTGCCTCGTCAAAACCTATCTTATGCTTCTTCTGATTTAGCTCATCTTTCTTATTATCCCATTCAAACTGGATATGTTCCATATTTATACTGTAATTACATTGTAGTGGATTGTCAACTTCTTTCTATTCTTCTAAACCGAGCCATGGATGGCGAGGATCTTTCAAAGATTTTGATGGGCATTTCCTATAACGTCCCGGGCATATGCGAAGTTGGCCGCAGGCCAATTTGGGCGAAGGGGCTTGCCCCCGTAGCCGCATGTGCCCTGTTATGCGACGTCGCCTTTATTAGAGAAAGATTCCGATCAATCAAATGACCTAACAAATCTCCTCTTACCATTTCTACCCAATATTCTATTCGCCCTTTGCGACTTTCACAATCATTTTTATTTCACCTGCAAGTCAACGAGCAAAGCGAGTGAGGCAGACTTGCCAAACGGAAAACCCTGCCAAGTCCACGAAGCAGATTTTGATAATTATAAAACAATACTTTTTTCCACGTCAGAATAAACTTCGTCAGATGCAACGGCTTTCTTCTGACAACCACAAAATCAAAATCCAAAATCTCCCTCAATCCAGGGCGAATTGAATATTGCAAACTATTTGGTAATCACTTCTGGTTCGGAACTTTCTCCACCCCAAGATCATGCTACGGCGATGTCCGCATAACGTCCCGGGCATATGCGAAGTTGGCCGCAGGCCAATTTGGGCGAAGGGGCTTGACCCCGTAGCCGCATGTGCCCTGTTATGCGACGTCGCCTTTATTAGAGAAAGATTCCGATCAATCAAATAATCTATACAATCTTCTCTTTCTATTTCTTCTCAATATTCTATTCGCCCTTTGCAAGTAAAACAATCATTTTTATTAAGTCGCAAGTCAACGAGCTATGCGAGTGAATCAGACTTGCAAAATGGTAAAACCTGCTCCATCTTCAAAAAAGATTTTGATAATTTTAAGACAATACTTTTTCTTTCACGCCAGAACAAGCTTCGTCAATTTTAACGACCTTCTTCCAACAACATCCAAATCAAAATCAAAAATCTTCCTCAATCTAGGGCGAATTGAATATTGCAAACTATTTGGTAATCACTTCTTGTTCGGAACTTTCTCCACCCCATAACCATGCTCCGGCGATGTCCGCATAACGTCCCGGGGTTATATGACGTTTTTATTTTTTTAATTTTACCACCACTTACCCGTATTTACCAATCACAAACTATTGGCGCATGTCTGTGCATTTAACGACGTTTTGAGCTGCATGGCGGCGCGTGTCTTCGCGCGCATTGGCGTGATTCTGGAGTGCAGCGCGATCAGCGCGGAACGTCTCTGCCAGAATCATGACAATAGCCAGGACTGCTCCAAAACTTTTGTTAAATGCTATACCCAAATAGCCCAATCCATAAAATAAAAATGTGGCGCAGCCCGAAGCCCGAATGGGCTGAGCATATAGCCCCTGTTATAGGAAGTATTTTGGCTCTTGAGCCAGACCGTACATCGGAGATAGGGCTGGACTCTTAAACATACAACTTTCAACTTTAACAGTATCCCAAAACAAACTTTATCAATTAAAAGCATACTTCACTAAAGCTATTTCATTCTCACTATCACTACCTTTTTCAAATAAAAATAAGTTATCTCCAGTTTGAAGTTTTCTTACAACTTCGATGTCTTTCAAATCCTCATCAATAGTCCCAATCCATCTTGGACTATTTAACTCTCTTATATCATAAACAAAATAATTCCCGATTAAAATATTATTAAAATCAAAATCTAAATCAAAATAACTAAACAAGTTTATTTCATCTGTTGAATTACATTTTTGTAGAAATTCATATTTTTTTCACTATCTAATTTTATTATGCTCCAAAAATACTCTTCTGAATTTAAACCTATTGCTCCATCACTTACTATAATATCATTATATATATTAAATCCATTGTCCTCTAAACTGATAGAATTTATATCGACCAATTCATAATTATTAGAAATATCAGTAATATCATAAACAATCATTTGATTTGTTATTGTAAAAGGATTACCATCTTTATCAATTTTAAGCTCACTTGAAAAAGTGTATAAATAATTTGAATTTAAGTAAATTTCTTTATCAATTACTCCTTCAAAAGAATCTAAATAATGTCTTTCAATTTCTAGCATATTATCTGCATCCAAAATTAATAATAGTTTATAGTATGAAAATGAATTAGAATCTAAAATATATATTTTATTATCCATACATCTTAAACTTAAATAATAGGTAGTGTTTAAATTATAGGTATTATTTTCACTAATAGAATATTTAAAAGATGGATTTGATATATCCTCAATCAAATATACCAGACAATCTGTTGACCCTAGAAGATACAAATAATTTTCATAAATATACAATTGTTTAAAATCAGGAACAATATCATTATAATAATTTGAATTATCAACCCAAGGGATGGTGGAAACTTCAATCAATCCTTCCAAATCTATCAAGTGCACCATCCCATCAGTACTATAATATACTAAAACTTTAGAAGTCTCAGATATAAACGCAGAGAATGAATCTGCTTTTTCATCTAAAATAAGTTTTGTATCTTTAGAAAATATTTGATTGAAATGGTATCCATTTTGATAATATGGAAAAAAGTTTTTACATGAGGTTATTCCTAATAATAATAAAAATAATAGAATCCTTTTCAATACGTTTCATTTCTTATATATTGACATAATATATCAATTTTAAAATTTATTCTTTTTTTCCTTATTGCCCGTCGGCCGGAGGTCCGGGCGTCTTTCTCTTAGCCAAAATATTTCCTATAACGTCCCGCGGTTATGTGATGTTTTGTGGTCGGCCCTACAGGCCGATTGGCAGCACTTTTGCATTCGACGCCTTTACCCTATATTTTTCTACCTCTTCGCAAAAGCGATGCCAAAACAAAATATGCCGTAGGCCAAGGAGCGTTTAGCGACGCCGCACATAGCCGCTGTTATCTGCTGTGTTTCCGCCTCTTCAGCCAGACCGTACGGCGGAGCCAGGGCTGGTTTCTCTCTTTCTCTCTTTCTCTCTTTCTTACATTTTCTTTAAAATATCTTTCTTCTCATAATCCTTAAATCTTATCCAAAAAAATCTTATATAAAAACTCACTAATACTACTGCCATTATTAAATACAGTATTCTCCATAAACTATTATCTACATAGAAACTTCGATAAGAAGAGTTTAAAATCGCAAACAGACTTGATAAACAGACAGGAATTGTTCCAAATAGTAAAGTTCTTGTACCAATATATCCTAATAGATCGATCATCAACCTCTTCTTTAATGGTAAATTCATTACTGATTTTATTAAATCATCTTTCTTACTCGAATAATTTAATGAAAAATATTCTTTAAATTTCAAACCCTCATCTTCTACATATTCGACGGTTGGACTTTTTATTCTTAAATATTCTAAATAGAGAAGTAAAATTACTACAATTGCTTGAAATATCCAAATCGCTGCCCAACCTCCAGTTTCCCCAAGCAACTTTACAAATAAATTACTTTCTTTCTCTAAATCCGGAGTAATTTTATATGTAGTGAATAAATCCAAAATTCTTGTTGAGACTACTCCTAAAACAGTTAAAATAAACACTTTCATAATGCTACCTCATTTTTTTATTTTATCTTATCTCACTAATTAGTATATTCAAACCTCATTCTTCTTCGCCCGTCGGCCGGAGGTCCGGGCATCTTCCTCTTGGCGGAAACATTGCAGATAACGTTCCAGGGTTACACGACGTTCGGTGTAGCCGAATGTGGCTCAGCCCGCAGGCCGTATGGCCGGAGCGTGTAACCCTTGTTATCTGACGTACCCATTTTTATTATACCTCTAAAATAAGTACAGGGATGTACTTATTTTTCTTCCTAACCTCTTCCTTCTTCAAGATCCAATCTTCCATTGCTACATATATGTCCTTTTTCTCTATGATCAAAACCCTCTCTATAATAATTCCGAATACTTCCTCCTGCATTCAGCAATATCATACTGGCAGCAGCTTTTCCTTCCATACTTGAACCAAAATCTATGTAAGCGTCGATCCTTCCTCTTGCGACATTACAAATTGTTAATGCAGGAGTGATTAATGGCATTGCCTTTCTACAATCATTCATGAGATTAGACCATTCAGAAAGATATAAATTCATATTCTCTTCATTGGCACTAAATCCGAAAGCAATTAAAGATTCTTCAATTACATTTTTTTCTGAAACTTTTATTTCTACATCATTGAGGTAGGATTTTCTTTCATTTTTAATTGATTTATAAAACTCTTCCGATATTGGATTATATACATAACCTTCTTCAATTATCCCATCTACTTCTTTTGCGATTGATATTGCAAAGTACGGGACTCCAAAAATAAAATCAGCGGTTCCATCAATTGGATCTATAATCCATCTTGATCTTCCTTCATTCTTAATTTCTCCAATTTCTTCTGAATAAATATCATCATTTGGAAACAACTTTATAATCTCTTTTATTAATTCCTCTTCAATCCTCTTATCACTTTGACTTACTAAATCATATCTTTCTTTAACTGAGACAAGAGGCGTTTCCAAATATTCGTTCTTTAACTTTCTTCCAGCTTCTTTAATAATACATTCAATATTCATTTTCTCTTCTTCTTAAAACCCGAACCACGGATGGTGAGGGTCGGAACTTTTCTGGGTATGTCAGATAACGTTCCGGGGTTATGTGACGTACGGCGAAGCCGTATGTGGCGCAGCCCGAGGAGCGTATAGCGACGAAGCACATAGCCCCTGTTATACGACGTTTCACATATCTACCTTTGAGCAATTATTTCTTTTACAAACTCTTTTGAAAAATCGTATTGCTCAGAGTTTTCTACCTCAAATTTTATATTATATCCTTCCGAATATTTTCTGGCGGTTGATACTATATCTTTATATTTTACCATACCCTCTTTAGACTCAAAATATTCTTTTTCATTTTCTCTAATAGCCATACTCAGAATAAAGGAATCATTCAACGGAATAAAATAGTAAAGAGCTTTTTTATTATCTTCTACTTTTTCCATCCAGCCACTGGATTTTGAATGATTCCAGGTGTGTTGAAAATCTTTTGTCAATTTATTTAAATCATGATAATATTCGGAAACAGCACCGAGTGCTTCATTTATTTTTTCGTTTGTAGGTTCATTCGATTTTTCTTTAAACGGTCTTTCACTCACTTTTTTACTCCATTTTAGATATGTGATATGTCGTATAACGTCCCGGGGTTATATGACGTTTTTATTTTTCTTAATTTTACCACCACTTACCCGTATTTCTCAATCATAAACTATTGGCACATGTCTGTGCATTTAACGCCGATTTCAGCTGCCTGGCGGCCGTAGTCTCCTACGGCATTGGCTCGGTTTTAGAGTGCAGCGCGATCAGCGCGGAACGTCTTTAGCTAAAACCGTGAAAATAGCCAGGACTGCTGCAAATCATTGTTAAATGCCTTTTGTCATATCGTCCATTTACAAAAATAAAAATGTTGCGAAGCCCGAGGAGCACATAGCGACGAAGCAAATAACCCCTGTTAGCTGCTGTTTCCGTCATGGTTGTCAAGTGATTAATTCTGTCAAATACAAGGATGTATTTGACTCTGTAAAACAATTTAAATTTCCACGAATTATAATAATATCTAAAAATTTAAATACCTGCGCCAAGACTCATTGCTATCATTGATTCGGGAGTATTAAACCTAGGCCCACCTCTTTCATAACTCAAATAACCTGCAAATACCCAACCAATTAGTCCTTAATATTCAATTTTAGCCCAGCGTTCAGTTTTTCCATCAATCTTCTCTTTTTCAACAGTAACTTCTGAAGTGCTTACTATTTCGGAATTGCTATTATTTGCAGTTATCATTCCTATTTTTTCCCCACCAAATCCAGGTTTATCACGAATAAACAAATTAGTATAAACAATAAAACTCTGATTACATTTTAATGTATGCCAAGTTTGCTCCCCACTCTGAATAGTTTCTACTGGTTGCCATAAATTATCAGCGTAGAAATCATAAATATTTTCACCAATTTTAAATAAGATATAACCATTTTTCTCAGAAGCAGAAATTTTAAACCACATTTCGTTATCATCAATAATATGTATTTCTTTTATTCGTATTACATCCTTCTTTTTCAATTCCCCAATTTTTTCTTTATTTATTGGAGAATCATAAATAACCATTTGAAAATCGTGCGCAGAGTAATCAATCGTCAAAACTTGGTCATGTTTTCTTACAAGAATTGATTGTCCATTATTAGAAGATGATTCTATGATCATTCCATTTGGAACATCATTTGTTTCTGCATAGACCGATGTTGAAAAAAGACATAGAAGTATTGATATAATTCTCTTTTTTTTCATTAAAATTCCTTATTATTTAGATTGTTTATTTAAAAAATGTATCAAAATGTAGATATTTACTTCTTCTATCCTGACCGCCATGGAAGGCGGGCTCCTACTAATTAGATAATTACCATGACCGAAATTGCAGCTAACGTCCCGGGGTTATATGACGTTTTTATTTTTCTTAATTTTACCACCACTTACCCGTATTTCACAATCATAAACTATTGGCACATGTCTGTGCATTTAACGACGATTTGAGTAGCGAAACCGGCCGAGTCACCGAGGCTTGGCGCAGTTCTGGAACGCAGCGCGATCAGCGCGGAGTGTCTTTAGCCAGAACTGTGACAAAGGTTGTGACTACTCCAAATCTTTTGTTAAATGCTATACCCTATTAACCCAATTACAAAATAAAAATGTGGCGCAGCCCGAGGAGCATTTAGCGACGATGCATATAGCCCCTGTTATGCGCTTTGAGCCCAACATCCAGACCGTTCGACGGAGATAGGTCTGGATTCCCTTACACTATAAAAATAAGCTATATAATTATATTAATTACTACCCTTATAAATTGTTTCTTCAAATTTCTCAAATTTATTTCTTATTGATAGTAAACTAAAAATTTCTTTCATAAAATTATAACTTGATATTGTGGACCAACAACAAAAATCATAAGTCATGCAACGCATCGGAAAAATCGGACTGCTATCTTCTATGTATGGAGTCATCTTGATTTTCCCAGATAATTTTCTTCCAATTTTATCATGCCATTTCTGATTTGATTCCCATTCTGGTTTGAAATGAGTAAAAGCATTTCTTACATCTATTAAAATTTTCATATTTTGATAAATTTCTTTATCTTTTGATAATTCAAACTTCATTACCTCGTTTAATATGATTTCGTATTTTTTAAGAGTAGACTCTCTATCATTTATTTCAATAATTTTCTTTTTTTCAAACTCACCTAATTTTATTTTATTTTCAATAATATCACATATAATTTCATTTATATTTGCCTCTACTGAAGCCACTGAAAAGAATATACAACCACTTACATATGTTCTAATCAACTCAAAAAAATATCCAAATTTTTCGTTTTTATTATCTTCTTCAATTTTATAAGTTTGATTCCTAAATTCAATAGCTGAGTGCATATGTTGGTATGCAAAATTATGTCTTTGATCAATCGTTGCTGCCCCCATAGTTATTACTCCTAATTCTAAATCTTGCGCAATCAAATTATTATTTACTTTATCCTCTTGTATATCCATACCAACCTATTCTTTATATTACTTTTGACATCACTTATCAGTTATAAAAATCAAACCAATCGATTCTTCGCCCGTCGGCCGGAGGTCCGGGCGTCTTCCTCTTGTTGGGCTCATTGCTCATAACGCCCCGGGGTTATATGACGTTTTTATTTTTCTTAATTTTACCACCACTTACCCGTATTTCTCAATCATAAACTATTGGCACATTTCTGTGCATTTAACGACGATTTGAGTAGCGAAACCGGCCGAGTCTCCGAGGCTTGGCGCAGTTCTGGAACGTAGCGCGATCAGCGCGGAGTGTCTTTAGCCAGAACTGTGACAAAGGTTTTGACTACTCCAAATCTCTTGTTAAATGCTGTACCCAATTACCCAATTCAGAAAATAAAAATGTGGCGAAGCCCAAGGAGCGTTTAGCGACGAGCATATAGCCCCTGTTATGCGCTTTGAGCCTGACATCCAGACCGTTCAACGGAGTTAGGTCTGGATTCCCACTCTTATATGCTAAAATAATACTCAAATTTCTTAGTAATTACTCTTTAATAGTAACTATATGAATAGAAATTTTGCATGCATATTCATTTCATTAAATCAACACGCAAAATATACTTTCCATAAAAATAAACTTTAACATCTTGACCTTCAACTAAAAAATCTTCATATGTTCCAGATTTCCAAAATGAGATTCTGATGGAGTTTATATCCGCAACATTAAAAATAAATTTTCCAACTTTGAAATTTTGAATTCTATTTGTTTCAAACTTATTAATAATTTTTATTTTATCTTCAACAACTGAATACTCTTGATTTTGAATCACTTCATTTAATTTCACATAATAATTTATAGATCCATAAGTTATAAAAACGGTCGCTATAGAAGCCAATATCGTGAAAACCATGGGTAATCGTCTCAACATATTACTCACATATGGATTATTAAAATTATAGAAAATTTCCTTTTTTTCTTTTTCTGCCTCTATCCTATTTAAAACTTTCAAGTTTCTTCTTACCACTTTAGTAAAAATTATTAATAAAATGGTTATAAGTATTCCTAAAAAGGGGAATACCCAATTATAAGAAGATTTAGAAATATCATAGACTGTTTGATAATTCATTTACATATCACCTTTTTTGGATACTTAGCATATATATATCTTCGCCCGTCGGCCGGAGGTCCGGGCGATTTTCATCTTGTCAGGCTCATTGCGCTATAACGTCCCGGGGTTATGTGACGTACGGCGAATGCCGTATGTGGCGCAGCCCGAGGAGCGTATAGCGACGAAGCACATAGCCCCTGTTATGAGCTTTAAGCCCGACATCCAGACCGTCCAACGGAGTTAGGGCTGGATTCTTTATCCTTCATTGTTATGAATAATCTAATTTCCACTTAATGTATAAATCAACTCATTAGAAATTTCCATATTATTAAAAAAACAATCTATCATGTATTTTCCAACTTCTTCTCTACTTTTTAATTTCAAAATCTCAACACTTTTACCTTCTGCTGTAGCAATCCAAAAAGGTACATACAATATTTTTTCTTTATCATCATCATTTATTCCAAACATGATTATTATAATTTTCCCATTTTCTTTATCTAAATCAACTGTATGGACATTTATAATAGCAATTTTTTCATAATCACCTTCATAACTATTTATTATTTCTCTCTCATCAGAATTGTTCAGCAATATTGATGAATATCCATTGTCCCTGACAAAAGCTGAACATCTACCTGTAAAAACTCGAAATTCTGTATTGCTCTCATCACTATATTTAAATGCATATAAATTTATAAGCTTTTTATATTTTGAAATATCATCAAATTCTTTTATGCTAATTTTGAATTCTTCTTTAGAGACAGAATCACTCTTTTCCATACTATCTTTCTTGATATTTACAGTTTCTGTTGTAACACAACTAAAAATAGATAATATGTAAAGGATTAGAACACATATTATTTTTTTCATATGAAAACCCTTAATTCTATATTTACTTTTTTAGTATAATATTTTATCACACTGTCTCTCTTTGCCCGTCGGCCGGAGGTCCGGGCGTCTTTTACTTGTCGGGCTTATTGCTCATAACGTCCCGGTGTTATGTGACGTACGGCGTAGCCGTATGTGGCGCAGCCCGAGGAGCGCATAGCGACGATACACATAGCCCCTGTTTTATGCTTTGGACCCGACATCCAGACCGTTCAACGGAGTTAGGTCTGGATTCTTAATTCAAATTGTAAGAATCTTATCTATCCAATCAATTAAATTATCCAAATTATTAACTAAATCATCATAAGTATATACTTTTATTTGTAATCTCTTTTTTATATCAATCCATTCTTTTAAATATTCCTTCGGGGTTCTCCCAATCAATACAATTCCATCAGGTTTCGTAATTTTTATATTAAGCGTTAATAAATAATCTCTAACCTTTGGTTCACGAGAGAAATCAATATATTTATCAATTTGTGCCTCCGCTTCGGTTAAAGAACTAGATTGATGACTGCGGTTATTCTTTATTACAATTAGTTTGGCTGATGGTTTTTTTAAATCTAAAATATCACAATATCCGTCATTATTCATCATATATTTATCAGGTTTAATTCCACCATCAGCATCATATAATAAATCTTTCGGTATCGAAATTTGTGAAAAATATTTTTGACACCCTATCCCTTTCTCTAAAATCCATTTATTTGAATCAATAAATTTCTCAATTTCTATTTCACCGACATCATTGTTTATTTTGTTTTTCAATTCTATCAAGACATTTTTAAGTTCTTCTACTTTATTAACATTTCCTGTAACACTACTCAAAATTGATTTATACGCAACTATCCTAGCTCTACTCCTTGCGTTTTCAAGTGAAAAGTTAGAGATATGGTTATTACCAAATATTTCACAATATTCAACTTTCTTTTTAACTTGAAGTCCCGTATCAGGATAATTTCTTATAAAATTCATATTGGAATAATAACCATGAAACGATTTTTCAAAAATCAAAAATACTGGATTCCCTAGCATAGAATCTAAAAACGCATTCCCATCCCCTACCACATGTATAAAATTCTCATCTGAGCAGATAAAATTAAAAATAGTATTAGGTCCATATGATGAATATCTTCTATTAGTAGGATGAGGCAGAAGAAGTTCCTCTATTATTTTATTTATATCTAAGGAAACACTTACTTTTTCAGGTCTACTTTCTGATGAGAAAATAAAGCACACACCATCTTTACCTACTAATACTTCCACATTACATGGAGTCAACAATGGTAAAGGATAGACTTTAATTTTTTCAGCAAACGGAATGTGTTTCGTACATCTTGTAAATTCTTCTAAAAATGCTTTTACATAGTTTTTATATATACCAGCATCATTTTCTTTTGGAATTTCACTATATTCTTCAATATCCTTTTCATTTTTTAAAATAAAATTTGTCGCCGCTAATCGGTAAGGATCCTTTTTATCCAAGATATAACAATGTTCGAGAGTCGTTTTATTAACGTCAATCATCTTCTTTCCCGAAATTAGATTATCAAAATCTTCTTGAATAGCAGATATTCTCGTTATGCCTGTTTCTTTTGTTTCTTTAACGATTGAAGGTGGCTTTATAGTAATCTCGATTATTGAGCCTTTTGTTTGCCCAAAATCAATTTTATTATCTTTCTTATTATATTTTATATATAAATCTTGCATAAAAAATCCCCCACCTTTATGTCTCTTCGCCCGTCGGCCGGAGGTCCGGGCGTCTTCCTCTTGTCGGGTCCATTGCATATAAACTCAGAATTATAAACTGGTATATCATTCATATAACCCTCCAGCTTAAATCCTTATAAACCTGTTATTCATAATAACCCGTCCAGTGGACTATTTATATTTTTTAGGTCTTTAGTACTTACATGTGTATAAATCTGTGTTGTTTTTGGATCACGGTGACCTAAGAGCTCCTGAATATATCTCAGGTCTGTACCGTTTTCCAACAGATGAGTGGCAAAGGCATGTCTTAAAGAATGTATACTTACATTTTTTTCGATACCTGTTGCTTCTATAGCTTTATAAAAGGCATTCTGTGCAGATCTTGTAGCAAGATGGGTATCCGCACCTGCACTGCCAGGAAAAAGCCATGTATGCACCATCACTTTGGATCTGTATTGATTAATCATATTAATAATCTCAGTTGAAAGCATTACATATCTATCTTTTCGTCCTTTTGCCTGCCTGATATGAATTACTTTCCTATCGGTATCAATATCCTGCAACTGTATTATAACGGCTTCGCTTACTCGGAGACCTGCAGAGTATATTAATGATAATAGCAATCGGTGCTTAATATTCGACGGAGATGTTATTATCTTCTTCACTTCTTCCCTGGATAGAATATCCGGATACTTCTTTTCTTTTTTCGGCATGGGAATCGATGCTGCAGGATTAAACAGACCGCCGGGATAACCATACTTATAGAAGCTTTTCAGGGCGCTCACACATTGTACAAAGTATGTTCTTGAACACCCCGCCAGTGTCCGCATTTTCTCCAGATATAATTTGATATCCTCGGTCGTGACTTCTGAAGGAGAAAGTTCTGTTCTATCAAAGAACCACTTGAGCTGCATCTTATACGTTTCAATAGTATGAGGACTATAGTCTCTAAGCTTTAGATACTGAAGCATTTTTTCCAAATAGCGGCTATGAGACGGTTCCTGATTTTCGAGAGCCTTCTCATCCACATTAAACCTGCCGGTTTTATATAATGATAAGAGAAAATGCTGCATATTTGCATCAGTATCCGGAAATGTCCATTTTTTATTTGCGGGCTGCCATTGTCTTCCGGGTATTGTGCGTACAATATCCAGAATCTGGGCATCAAAAGGGAAAATTATACCAATTTTATTATTTTCTTCATAAACGATTTCAACTGCCAATACTTTATCCGTTTTATTTTATATTAGCAGACCTGTGACGAATCAGCAATAAAATTTAAGTAGACGAAGAGCCCGCAGCGTATTCCACCTGCCGGGGGTGCCAGCCTGTTCAAAATGAATGTGAACCTGCCCCGGCAGGGAGGCCTGGGCGTTCCAGTGACCGGGAGGTTTTTGCTTGCTTTTGATTATAGCTATTGCTTCATCCATAGCCGGGGCGTAAAGCGTTTCCGAATACCTGAAATAATCCATTGCCCGCAGAATGTCATAACGCCATCTCGGCGGATACGGAAAACGGAGGAAATCTTTCTTAATTATTTCACCGGTTCGATCTGAACGGAACAGTCTGTGCCGAAAGATAAAATCACGAATCCCGCCGAGAGAGCTTTTGATTTCATCGGCTCGGTAGGAGTAGCCGTTTTTCAGGTATTCGGTGAAGCCTTCGGCTACGGAAAGACTGGAATGCAGTGAGCTGTGAACAGCACCTTTGCGGTTAAACTGACAGTTATATCCGCCGTCTGGAAGTCTCTGATCAAGCATATAATCAATTACTGATACAAGCTTTTCAGGATCAGCATTAAAATAGCAGGCATAATTCAGAAACATTCCGTTTAAACAGACGTCACTCTGTTTTACAGATCCGGGCGGATTTATTCCTCCATCCACACCCTTCTCCTGCTCCAGAAGCATTTCAACAGTTTCCTGCACTGCTGGAGTTTCAGCAGGAATGCACAGGTTGCGTAAATCCAGCAGCGTATAGTGGGTAGATGTCCATTTGGGCTGATAGAACTTCAGGCCCCAGTGACCGTCGGGACGCTGTGCATCAAGAAGAATTTTACCCCACCCCTCGCCAGCGGCTTTTATCTGAAGTTCAGGTCTGTCTGTATCAAGAAGGTCACGGCAGGTCTGATACGCGATCGAGGCATCGCCTTCAAGAAGCCATCTGATTATCTCATCCACTTCATATCCTCCCGTCACAGTCAGCTGATGCTGTTTATAAGCACATCAGAAATTTCTACAAAGCCGCTTCCTCCTCTTGAGTCTGCGATGTAGGCAGGACGGTGGACGAGCATATCATCAAAGTCGCGGATATTGGCTACGGCGAAGGAGTAAGGCAGGAAGTTGAACATAGGCTCATCGTTGGGAGAGTCACCGCAGAAGACGGAGGATTGTTTAAAAGCATCAGAATCAAGGCCGTAGCGGTATTTCATAAAGAGCTCTGCCATTCCTATCTTTGAATAATCACCGAACCAGGTGTTTACATGAATCGAGCTGACCTTGGCTATCGCGCCCTGGGCCTCACATATATCCTTAATCCGTCCGGCCGCTTCATAGCCGAGCCGCGGAGGATCCTCGTTGAAATCAATTGCAAGATCATAGATTCTTGCAAACTGATCTTTTGCCTTCCGGACCAGGGGAATTTCAGTCTTTACTGCATCGTATACATCATCAAGCTTCTTTCTCACATCGGTATCAGCAACTGAGGGGTGTGTGTAGGTCTTAAGCTGATGGTCTTCAAAATAGTAGACAAAGGCGCCGTTCTCACCTATTACTGCATCAACAGGCCACTGGCGGATTATCATATCGCACCAGCCTGCCGGACGTCCGGTTACAGGGATCACTGTAAAGCCCGCATCATGCAGCCTCCACAGGGCTGAATATGCATCTGCGCCAAGTTTTCCTTCCTCTGTCAGGGTATCATCGATATCGGTAAGTACATACTTTATCTTTTGAGGGCAGTCTGAAAGAAACTCTTTTACATTTTTCACTTTGATGCATTTCCTTGTGCAGGGATTTGTACCCAGCTCCCCGCAGCGATGCAGGGCTGCGGGTTCAGTGTTCCGGACTGGACGGCTGCTGCTCTGCAGCTGTTCAGCCCTTGTGCTTCAGCTGCCCTTCAGGACTTTCCGGGCACTTGCAAAATAGGTAAGAAAAGAAAGAGCTGAGGAGATAGCTGCCAGCGCAAAAAGTATATAGGTTACAGTTCCGAACAGAGGCATCCAGTCGGGATAGTATTCAAGCCTGTTGAACGATGTAACAAGAAGTCCTGCTATACCGGCTATTGTATAGGTGATTGCCTTGGCCTTGCCCCAGATGCTTGCCGCCATTGCAGTTCCCTTGCCCATCATCATCATACGAAGGAATGTGATTCCGAGCTCACGGTAGATGATAATTACAAAGGCCCAGAGGGGCATGATTCCGGTAAAGGTAAAGCATATAAAGAAGGTTACCCGGCTTATTACGTCCGAAAACGGGTCGAGGATCTTGCCGAGATCTGTAACCATGTTGTATTTTCTGGCGATGTGTCCGTCCAGAGCATCGGATATCTCCATGAGGACAAACAGCGGAAGCATAATTGCAACCGATAATCCCATGAAACTGCCGGTCTGTTCGGGGAGCATGTAGATAATGATAAATACCGGCGCTAATATGATTCTGAAAACGGTTATTTTAGTTGGAAGATTCATGATATGAGGGTATTCGTATTTTCATATATTGTCAACGCGGGGGGCGGGCTGCTGTGTTACTTCTGCGTTAAAGAGTAACGCCGTCTTTGAACAGTGCAATTTCCCTGATTCCGTTTTGCTCGGCGGCTGTTTCTTCTCCGTTTACAACTGCAGCCAGCCGGTCAAGCAGGAGTTCTGCAGCCTTTTCGGCGGGGATTCCTTCGGCAATTATGCCGGCATTAAAATCTATCCAGTGTTTTTTACGCCCATATAGCTCAGTGCTGCTTGAAATCTTGAGGGTGGGAATAAACCCGCCAAGCGGAGTTCCTCTTCCTGTTGAAAAAAGCACAAGCTGGCAGCCCGCGGTGCCGAGCAGGGTGGTTGCAACTATGTCATTCCCCGGAGCATGCAGAAGATTAAGTCCCTGCCTTGAAATCCGTTCCTCCATTCCTGCTACATCCACTATTGCAGAACTTCCCGCTTTTCTGATGCATCCAAGCGATTTCTCTTCAAGCGTGGTAATTCCGCCGGCTTTATTGCCCGGAGAGGGGTTTTCATAAACAGGCAGATTGTGCGCGGTATAATAAGTCTTCCACTGATTTATCATTTCTGCAGTACGGCTGAACAGTTCATCATCAGGACACTGTTTTAACAGTACATTTTCAGCTCCGAACATCTCCGGAACTTCGGTGAGTACAGTGCTGCCGCCGGAGGCAATAATCCTGTCACTGACTCTTCCGATTAAGGGGTTAGCCGTAATTCCCGAGAGTGCATCCGACCCCCCGCATTCAAGACCGATGACAAGATCAGACCATTGCCCTTGGGTTCTTTTATCATCTTTGGCCTTCTCATACAGGCGGCTGAGCGCTTCAACTCCGGCCTCAATCTCATCCTCCACCGACTGTGATTCAAGAAACTCAAGCCGCTCAAAATCGGCATCATCCGGCAGGGTTTCCCTGAAAGTTTTTATCTGGTTATTCTCACAGCCGAGCCCCAGCACAATAACTCCTCCCGCATTAGGGTGCAGAACCAGGTTTTGAAGCAGTGTTCTGGTACGGGTATGATCATCACCAAGCTGGGAACAGCCATAGGGATGGGGGAAGCTGAAAACCCCGTCAATTCCCGGCAGCCCGTTTTCATTGTACCGGTCAATAAACCTGCGGACAATACTGGCGGCAGTTCCGTTGACACAGCCGACTGTCGGAACAACCCAGAGCTCATTTCGTATTCCACATTTCGTCTTGCCGCGTCGGTAAAGCATGAGCGGACGGCCTGATACGGGAAGGGCTGCGTCGGGCTGACGGTAGTCATGTTTTTCATAGACTGATTTGTCGGACAGTCCGGTTTTCAGGTTATGGATATGAACGTGGCCGCCTTCATATATATCGACAGTCGCATAGCCTATAACTGCCCCGTACTTTATTACGGCGGCGCCGGCGGGAATGTCACATAAAGCAACTTTATGTCCTGCAGGGATTATGGCTGAAGACTCCTGCCTCGACTGCAGAGCTGTGAAGGTTACCCCGACATTGTCGGATTTATCAAGGATGAACAGCTCCTTTTTCACAGGCAGGCCTCCAGGGTTTCCCGCATTCCATTGCGCAATATGCTCAGTATATTCTCAGTCAACTTTTCCTGCAGTCCGGCCATGCTTCCTAGAGATACCCCCCAGTGTGCATCGAGTCCAAGTATACCGGAAGCAACAGAAGCCGCCCTGAGTGAGGGATCTTCATTCGGCTGAGCACCATCCTTCCATAGGCGGCTGAAAAGCTCAATAAACTCCTCATCATCGCTTACCGGCCATGTCCTTTCGTCAAGTTCTCCCCTGTAAAACACGGCAAGTGCAGCAAGAGACAGGGAGATAAGAGGCGGAAGCTTGCCGTTCGTAAGGTTGTATTCAAGAAACTGCGGTAAAAGCCTCGTCTTGAACTTGGTCATTGAATTAAGTGAAATGGATAGAAGCTGATGGTTTATAAACGGGTTTTTGAATCTGGCAATCACACTCTCCGCGTATTGCATCAGCTCCGCTTCAGTCAGTCCTGCAACCGGAGAGACGAGTCCGGGGATGATTTCAGCTTCAAGAAGGCGGCTTAAAAACTCTGAAAGTCTGCTGTCTGCAACCGCGGCCCCTACGGTCTCAAAGCCGCAAAGCCAGGCAACCGGAACCAGGGCAGTATGACATCCGTTTAGAATTCCAACCTTTCTCTGTTTATAAGGCTTTAAATCATCCGCAAACCTTACATCAAGTCCGCTGCCTGAAAGTTTAAGTGCTTCCTGGACCTCTGCCGGCCCCTGTATAACAAAAAGATGAAAATATTCGCCGGCCGTTATGAAATTATCTTTATATCCAAGCTCATCCGTGAGTACCTGAACCTCGTCATCCGGATATCCTGTTACAATACGGTCTACGAGAGTCGAACAGAATGTATTTGAGCTTAAAAGCCAGTTTGTGAATCCTTTTTCTAATTCCCATATACCGGCATATTTAAGCACAATTTCCTTAAGCGCTTCTCCGTTATAATCAATCAGTTCACAGGGTATCAGGATAAGTCCCGACCCTGCGGAACCTTTGAAATCAAGATACCGCTGATGCAGAAACCTTGTAAGTTTTGCCGGAAAAGAAGACTGGGGCCGGTCCTCATATTTGTCATCAGGATTGAAAACAATTCCAGCCTCGGTGGTATTTGAAATGATAAAGCGAAGCTTTGGATTGGCCGCTGCTGCAAGATATTCATCAAACTGACTGTAGACTGAAATCTCCCGGTTTATACAGGTAATAAGACGCTTTTCATTGCGAAGCAAACCCTCATCATCATATCCCCTGATAATGGATGTATAGAGTCCGTCCTGGCTGTTCAGATCAAGCGGACGCGGAGTATTCCGGGGCTTTACTACAAGAACCCCGGCATCAAGTCCGCACTTCTCGTTGAGGATATCTATCTGCCAGTCGAAAAAGCAGCGCAGGAAATTACCCTCGCCGAACTGAAGAATCCTCTCTGGATGCTGTGATATATTCAGATCTTTTCTGTTCAGGAAATCCATTTGTATAACCTCAAATGCTTTTCTCATCGGCTATTGTTACCAGGATCTTTGAAACAGACCCGGGATCCGCAGACCAGTCTACCAGGGCTTTTCCAGCCTGTTCCATTGTAACATCATCTGAAACCAGTTTATTTACCGGAATCTTTCCATCGGCAATATATGAAAGGACATCCTCAAAATCTTTACGTTCGGCATTTCGTGAGCCCCGAATCTGAAGCTCCTTGAGTATAAACTGCTTTGTGTCATATTCAATCGGCATCTTCGCATATCCCACATAGACGACTCTCCCGCAGTATGCAGCGAGTTCTATAGATGCAAGATAGGTTTCATTAAGTCCAATGGCTTCAATAACAGCGGCAGGTCCATGCCCGCCTGTTATGGCCGAAACCCGTCCTATAAGTTTTTCAGTTCTGCTGTTGATCACATAGGATGCACCCATCGCTTCAGCCAGCTTCAGCTTGTCATCATCAATATCGACTGCTATTACCCGGCCTCCCGCACCTGCAGCTCTGGAAATTACGCCCAGACCGACAAGGCCGCAGCCGAAAACCAGGACATATTCACCGGAGCTTACTTCTGCCCGCCTGGCCGCATGAAAACCGACCGACAGGGGTTCAATAAGTGCGATATCTGAAAAACTCAGTTCATCCACACCAGTTATCAATTTTGTATACGGGGCGGTGATGTACTCTGTCATAGCTCCCTCACGCTGGACGCCGAGGGTCTGATTGTCTTTACAGGCATTAGTCCGGCCGCACAGGCAGGATGAACACTTTCCGCAGCTTGTGTATGGAAGAACAGAAACCCGCTGCCCACCGGTTATTGAGTCCGGCACATCCTTCCCTTTCCTGATGACCACTGCGGCTATCTCATGCCCGGGAATTCGCGGATAACTTACATTAGGGTTCAGCCCCCTGAAGGTGCTCAAATCGCTTCCGCAGAACCCGACCTTAACCAGCCTCAGAAGAACTTCATCATCTTCAATTATATCAATTTCAGGCTCTTCAGTAATGCCTGTTATCCCCGGTTCAAATATTCTGAATGCTTTCATAGCAGCTCCTGGGTAATTATACATATTTCATATATGAATAATATTTTTATTTACAAATATTGACTTCTAATTTGATTCCTGTCAATCAGCTATTTTCAATATTGCAGTAACCGGATATCATGAAGCATGAGTACAGATGATAAGAAGATGAAGTACAGCGCTCCCGCCCTTGAGAAGGGCCTGGAAATCCTTGAGTTCCTGGCGTCATCAGCCGAACCCCTTACACAGACCGATATAGCAAAGGGCACAAACCGCAATCCTAACGAAATCTACAGAATGCTGATGTGTCTTGATGAGCGGGGATACATAAGCAGGGATTCGGCAACAGGCTGCTACCAGATGACGCTCAAACTGTACAACCTCTCGCACTGCCACTCACCTATTGAAAAACTTAGAGAAGCGGCCAGACCGCTGATGAAAAAACTTTCAGCATTTGCAAATCAGGCCAGTCACATTACAGTCATGCATGAAAATCAGATTATGATTGTAGCCCCTACACTGAGCCCGGGACCGATTTCCGTATCGATGGAAGAAGGAAGAACATATCCGCTTCTGGCTACAACCTCAGGCAGAACTCTCCTGGCCCAGTACAATCCGGAAAACCGATTACAAATTCTCCAACAGTTAAATGAATATCAGAACATGTCCGAAGAAGCAAAGCTGCAAGAGCTTAAGCTGATAGACGAGATCAATAAAAACCGCTATATAGTTAGAAAAAGCACTCTAACAGCCGGAGTTACGGATATTGCGGTTATCATAGGTTCTGATTCTGCCCCGCTGAAAGCGGCGCTTTCGCTATGCTGCATAGAGTCGCAGCTGAACAGGGCTCTTGAAACGGAAGAGCTGAAAAAAGCTACTATTAAAACCGCAGAGGAAATTGCAAAGAATATCGGGAGTATCTGAGCGGAGAGCCAGAAAACCGGTTGAGCAGTATACTCTATCCGGCGTTCATCTTCGAGACTTCATCGAACATGCTGACGTACTTCTTGTTTCTTGCAAACGAGTACAGGACCTTGTAGCCGTCTTTCACTCTTTCGTTGAATATTTCTCTCATCTTTTTATCCATTTCACGCCGGGTTGTAAAAGAATAAACGCGTTCGCGTCCGCTTCCCTGATTCATACCGTAGATCGAAGTGAATGAATACTTACTGAACAATGTAGGCTGACGGTCATGGACCGAGTAGTATCTGAGACTTCCGTCTTCTTCTGGTTTGTAGAATGTTATCAGCATATATTACTGTATCGGGCACGCTCCTCAATAGCGTGAGCATCATTTTATCAGTCAATTCTTTTTTTTATGGCCGGCAGACCGTCGGAATTGAATGACAAATCATATCGGACTCCGGGAACCGGATAGAGGGGTCCTGCACTTTCAGTTACAAAAATAAAGCCCGGAATCCGTCCGAAAAGCTGCCTGATCTTAACCGCCGGAGCGCTCTCAGAATCTCCGTTTTCCTCTGCTGCAAACTGTGAATGCAGAGGCTCATATATGGCCCCTGTTCTGGACAGGAAAAACCAGTGCGGAAGTTCAAGCATCCTGATTTCAGGATAGATCCCTCCGGCGCCGAATTCAAGTACATCCTGATTATTTTGCGTATCTTCACTCAAAATTGTAGTTTTATCGCCGCCGCCTGAAAGAAGTGTAAAACTGCACAGATTTTGTCCCGGCTGAACCGGCGACCAGGAGGCGAAACTGTAATAAAAAATAAAAAGAGCCGCAAAAAACAGGGAGAATACAGGAATACCTACAAAGCGCCAGAACCTGACACAGAGGAAGCCGGAAACTGTGAGTGCTCCGAACCATACAAGCAGCACCTTGTAATTCCAGAAGCTGTAGCTGCTTAAAAATATTCCGAAAGTAAGAAAGAGAATTGATAAACTGATAAATAGTACAGCCGCCGCCGGATGCCTGCGCGGCTTTCTGTGGCTGAAAAAACTGATTCCGCTGCCCAGAGCAAAACCGGCCAGAGTCAGCCACAGGTACTGATTTTCGGGATTAATTCCCGCGAAGTCCATATATTCCGCCGAATTTATCCCGAAGGTAGTCTGTAAAGTAGGCGGCGTTCAAATCCTCTCCTGTGACTCTTCTGCAGAGCTCGGAGGCGGGGTAAACCATACCGTGACTGTGGATATTCTCACGCAGCCACCCGAGTATTGTACCCAGATCGCCTGATTCTAATATTCCGTCCACATCTCCCAGCTGCTTTTTCATGCTGTTGAGAAACTGGGCGCCGTAGAGGTTTCCAAGAGCATAGGTCGGAAAATAACCTATCAGCCCCGCAGACCAGTGTACATCCTGGAGCACGCCTTCGGAATCGTTGGCAGGGGTTATACCCAGAAATTTCTTCATCCTTCTGTTCCATTCATCAGGAAGATCTGAAACCTTGAGGTTTCCGGAAAGAACTTCCTTTTCAAGCTCAAAGCGGAGAACCACATGGAGACTGTAAGTAACCTCGTCGGCTTCAATACGTATGAATGACGGAGTCACCTTGTTAACGGCTTTATAGAAGGTTTCCACATCGACACCCTTAGTCTGCTCTGGAAAGAGCTTTGAAAACTCAGGATAAAAATGCTTCCAGAACGGAAGGCTGCGGCCTACAAGGTTTTCCCAGAAACGTGACTGTGATTCATGGATACCAAGCGACACACCGGTACCGAGGATTCCGCCTTTCAGATTATCTCCTACACCGAGCTCATAGAGGGCGTGTCCGCATTCGTGAATATTACTGAATACCCCGCTCATTACGAGTTTTTCATCGTAGCGGGTGGTTATTCTTACATCATCTGCACCCAGGGTCGTTGTAAACGGATGTGCCGATATATCCAGCCTGCCCCTCTTTTCCGGGTATCCCATCCGGTCGATAAGCATACGGCCGAACTTATCCTGCAGGTCTGTCGGGTAGCTTTTTTCCAGAAACGATGAGTCAGGAGCACCCGCCTTTTTAATATCCGCAACCAGGGCGGAAAGTTCAGCAGCAAGGGGGGTAAAAACCTTTTCAACCTCGGACGCAGTCATCCAGGGTTCATATTCATCAAGCAGGGCATCATAGGGATGTTCTTTATAGCCGAGTTTCTCAGCCTTCTGATGGTTCAGTTCATATATCTTTGTAAGAGAATCTTCAAATATACTGAAATCAGCCTTCTTTCTCGCCTCAACCCATACCTGGTGGGAAATTCCGGTCTGTTTTGCAAGTTCAGTTACAAGGCTTTCAGGCAGCTTGGAAGCATGACTGTACATCCGGAACATTTCACGGACGAAGGCCTTGTCTGCGGTATCGAAATCACCCTTTCCCTCGGGTTTACCTTCCTCTGCGCCGAGAAACGACAGCAGACGTCCAATTTCAGGGGAAGTTATTTTTCTGTGTGTTAATCCTTCAAAAAGTGCAAGCTGTTCGGCACGTTCTTCGGCGCCGTCTTCAGGCATCTGGGTTTCCATGTCCCATTCAAGTACGGCCTGGGCATGCTGCATTAAATAAATCTCTCGCCCTAGCTGTTTAAGGTTTGACAGGCTCTCTTTCATCTCAATCTCCGATACACATGCCCTCTTTTCCGGTATTCTCAAATAGGTATTGCCGGAGGGCTGAAGCGTATGTATATTTTACTGATAAATTCGTAAAAATACAAATTTTTAGAGGTATTAATGAACAAAAGCTCTGTAACAAACCTTATTGCTGCAGCTGTAATTGCTGCGGGATACATCATAGCCGCCCGCCTTGATCCGGTGTGGGGTGAAAGAATCAGAAGCATAGGCTTCTTTGCTCTTTCTGGAGCTCTTACAAACTGGCTTGCGATTTTCATGCTGTTTGAAAAGGTTCCCGGACTCTACGGTTCCGGTGTAATCCCGGCCCATTTTATCGAGATAAAGGTATGGATCAAGGAACTTGTGATGGACCAGTTTTTTACGACTGAAAATCTCCACAAGTATTTCAGCGAGGGTCAGGATATGATCCTTGAATCGATAGACTTTGAGTCTGCAGTTGACAAGGTCGACTATGACAAGATCTACGACACAGTTAAGAAAGAGATTCTCTCAAGCGGATTCGGCAGCATGCTCTCAATGTTCGGGGGCGACGGTCTGTTTGAGAAATACCGGGGCAAATTTAAGGAAAAAATCAGGGAATATCTTCTTGAAGAAGTTGCACATCCCAAGTTTATCAAGGGTATTCTCGAATCCGGGAATTTCGACCTCTCCGCAGTAATAAAAGACAAGGTTGACGGTATCGTTCAGGGCAGACTGGATGAACTTACACCGAAGATGGTTAAGGAACTTGTAAAAGAAATGATGAGAAGGCATCTTGGATGGCTTGTAGTCTGGGGCGGAGTATTCGGCGGCCTTATCGGCTTTGTAATGAGTTTCGTCTCATAGAGACTGATCGTATTCATCGATTCCGCAGCTTAGCAAGAAGGCCCTGCTTTGCAGCCTTTTCCGGTTTAGCTGAAGCACCCGCCGACGGTGAACCGGAAAGCTGGGAATCATGCTCAATTACAGTCTCTGCGGAACGGGCCTCACGAGGTTCCCGGCTGCCGGCATCAGTTATCCAGCCGCTTCCGGCGGCCGGAGTAATCCTTTTTGTAAAAACCTTTGAACCGTCAAGGCTTCGGCCGTTTTCCTCTTCACATTCACGAAGCACTATCTGCCAGGCCGGCGCAAAGCCGGGAGCCTGAAGTGACATCTTCTCCACAGCATCCTGATAAATCCTAAGCTGGAGGTTTTCCTTCCGGCCGGACTTCTGTGAAAGGTTTGAAATAGAAGACTGAAGGTTTGCATTCTTCTTCCGCAGTAATTCAATTTCCTTCCGCATCCGGTCGATCGACTCGGAATCAAGGTCAATTCTGCTGGTAAGCGTATGTTTAAGCCCCCGGATTGCCTTTTTACTGCGGGATTTGAGTACCAGTATCCTGATTCCGAATATCAGCCAGGCAAGAATAAACCCGACAGCAAAGGAATATACAATGGTATGATCAATGGGTCCAACTTCAAAAACAGGTACTGACAATTTTATCTCCTTGGTAATATCCTTCACGGATATTAATCAAATATACTTCAGAATACACCGTTCATCAAATCAAAAAAAAACCGGGTCCATTTTGGACCCGGTGATTATTATGCATTATCTAAAGCTGCTCAATCAGCTCTTACTCTCAATTGCCTCATTCAGCTGACTCATAAAATCGGCAAAAGGAACACCATTGGTCTGCTTTCCTGAGCGCAGTCTGACGGAGACAGCACCTTCAGCCTCTTCCTTCTCGCCAAGAACAAGCATGTACGGAATCTTCTGGTTCTGGGCATTTCTGATTTTGGCATTCATGCGGTCGTCGGAGAGATCCGCCTCAACCCTGATTCCGGCAGCCTTCAGTTCAGCTGTAATCTTCTTCGCATAAGCATCAAAGGCCTCAGCTACAGGAATAACTTCAACCTGGACTGGAGCAAGCCATACAGGGAAGGCTCCGCCGAAGTGTTCGATAAGCACGCCGAAGAACCTTTCGATTGAACCCAGCAGTGCACGGTGAATCATGTAGGGCTGTTTTTCTTTTCCATCCTGATCTACGAAGGTCATTTTAAACCTTTCAGGAAGGTTGAAGTCAAACTGAATTGTTGACAGCTGCCAGGCGCGTCCCATCGCATCCTTAATTTTGATATCGATTTTCGGACCATAGAATGCTCCGCCGCCCTCATCAACCTCATACTCAAGACCTTCTTTGACAATAGCCTTCCGCAGTGATTCAGTTGCTGCTTCCCATTTGGATTCATCACCGACGCTCTTTCCGCCTCCCGGCTTGGTAGACAGGTAGGCTTTGAACTCGGTAAAGCCGAAAGATTTAAGCATGTAAAGCGAGAAGCGCAGAGTTTCTGCAATCTCATCTTCCATCTGATCCGGTGTACAGAAAATGTGCGCATCATCCTGGGTAAATCCGCGGACACGCATCAGTCCGTGAAGAACTCCTGATTTCTCATAACGGTAAACAGTTCCAAGCTCCGCCCATCTGCAGGGAAGATCACGGTAACTGTGCTTCTTGTTGTTGTAGATCATAATATGAAAGGGACAGTTCATCGGCTTGGCGTAGTAATCGCTTGCATCCATTTCCATGGAGTTGAACATCCCCTCTTTATAGAAATCAAGATGGCCGGAGGTTTCCCAGAGCCAGGATTTACCGATATGCGGAGTGTAGATCATCTCATAGCCGTTTTTGTAGTGTTCCCGTCTCCAGAAATCCTCTATTGCAAGCCTGATGCGTGCGCCCTTCGGATGCCAGTAAACCATTCCCGGGCCAGCCTCTTCATGAAGACTGAACAGTTCCAGTTCTTTTCCGAGCTTTCTGTGGTCCCGTTTTTCCATCTCTTCAAGATGCTGCAGATGCATCCTCAGTTCCTTCGGATTGCTCCAGGCCGTACCGTATACACGCTGAAGCATGGGCCTGCTTTCATCGCCGCGCCAGTACGCACCGGCTATGGAAAGAAGCTTGAATGACTGAGGATTGAGTTTGCCTGTATTTTCAACATGGAGTCCGCGGCAAAGATCTGTAAATCCGCCCTGGTTGTAGGTTGTAATGACTGCATCTTCAGGAAGGTCATTGATCAGCTCAACCTTGTAGGGCTGATCCTTGAAAAGCTCAAGGGCTTCCGCTCTAGAAACTTCAGCGCGTACAAACTCTTTTTTCTCTTTGATTATTTCCTGCATGACCTTGGTGATTTCTTCAAGATCATCCGGACCGATTGAGCGCGGCAGATCGAAGTCATAATAGAATCCGTTTTCTATTGACGGTCCGATTGCTATTTTGGCTTCGGGAAACAGCTTTAAAACTGCCTCGGCCATGACATGCGCTGTAGAGTGCCTTATTAATTCAAGTTTTTCATTTTTTTCTTCTGCCATATTTATCTCCCCGGCAGGCAAGGGTATAAAATTTAAAAAAGCCCTTACGCCTGCCATCCTTACTTATTATGCAAGGACGAAAAGCATAAGAGCTCTTTAAGCCGTAAAGCTTAATTGCTTTTGCGCCATCCGCGGTTCCACCTTACTTCGACAGATAAAAACAGGTTTAAGAAAACTTGTTTTTATCCACGCACCTTATGGAAGATTTTAACGTGTCGTCCACGGCCCGGAATAATTACAGAAATAAAAGGGCTGAGTCTCTAAGGACTTTTGCCGAATTTTTCCGCGTTCCTGCGGGCAGCTCGGGAGTGGTTTTGGGCGGGCAGCTATCAGCACCTTCCAGCCTTTGGGCGCTTTCTCTATTGGCAGCTGTAACCGCTTACTCGTCTCCGTCTGTGCTGTTATTTATAATATGCTCATTTGAATCCAAAGTGTCAAGACAATCAATAATCCAGAAGCTGAATCTCACCGTCAATTATTGTGTAGGCAGTCATTCCGCTTGTGCAATCACCATACCTATCGAAAAAGTATTCAAGATTCACACCGCTGTATCGACCTTTACTGATTATTTCACTCTTAATCCTGCCGGGCTCCATCTTTTTTTCAGAAACCGCTGTTTGGTAAAGAAGCTTTACCAGATCATAGTTTTTAACAGATTGAAAGGTCGGTTCTGTACCGAATCTTTCATGGTATGCATTCACAAAATCGGCATATGCATCAGATTCCGAATCGCCGCCGTTCGAAACAATCGCAACAACCCCTTCTACTGCCTGACCGCCGTTTTCAATAAATTCATGGGAAAAGCCCCAGGGGGCAATCAGCTTAAGCCTGGGGCGGGGACTCAGGTGCTGAAAAATCAGGGCTGAATCAAATGGATTGGCGATAACAAGAACAGCATCCGGCAAAATATCGGAGGCCTCTGCAGCAATATTTTTAAAATTCGGATTGTTCAGCGTATTGTAGTTAATCCGGGATATCGTTTTTGGGAGTCCTGAACCATTCAGCTGTTTGACAAAGCTGTCGGAAAGGCTTTGTGAATACATCTGATTACTGCCGTCAGCAATTATTAATGCGTGTGAGACTCCTTTCTCTGAAGCATACTTTCCAAGAACAGTACCAAAGGTAGAAGACGAAACCTCTGTTCGTATAAGATTATCATCCTTTCCTGTAAAGACCTCTGAAGACACCGTTGATGAAAGCGCCAGAACATCGCTTCGGTCAATCAGATCGGCGGCCTCTCCATAGTTTGAACTTACAACCGCCATAACCAGCAACTTAACATCCTCTTCAAGAAGCTCTTTAACCCTGCCTTCAATAATATCCCAATCACTTTCGTCATCTTTAATAGTCAATGCAATTTTCAGTTCATTTTCATTGTTTATCTCTTCTACTGCAAGCAGAGCCCCGTTTCTGGCAGAGGTCAGCAGGGATGAATATTTTCCGCTCAAGCTTACAACCATTCCAATATTTAGAGTCCGTTCACCGGAACAGCCTGAGAACAGAAGAATCAGAATTATAAAAATTGTTAACTTTTTCGTAAATACATTCCTTAACGTAGATTTACTTTAATAATAGTATGATAATTTAGATTATGCAAAGAATCGTAAAAAGTTTCAGGCTTCAGCTTCTGACAGGAATGATACTGTTCTCATTTTTTGCAGTTCTAATCTCACTTGTGCTGGTAATTTCAACAGACAGGATTTATAAAAAGCGGATGATGTCTGAAATCGACAGTCTGACTGAAATAGTGACTCAAAGTATTGATCATAACTTTTATATACCGGTCAATTATCTTAGAGGAATCAGGACCTACTTCAATGATCATAATGAGGCTGGTCGGAGTTCCAATGAACCCTGCTTTATTTCAGACATGATAGAATATACGCAGACTTTTGAGGCAATTGCTCTTGTAGATGAGAACGGAAAAGTATCTGATATGTGGCCCTTTGAAGAGAACTATCTCGGAATTGATATTACCAACCAGCCCTTCTACAAAAAGAACCTTAAACCCGATGAAGTATACTGGTCGGGCAGCTTTCTATCACTTATTTCCGGAGCCCCTACAATTGCCATGTCCACAAGATGTGATGCCGGCATCCTGATAGCCTTCTATAATATGAAACAGCTGGAGCAGTATATATCCATACAGGTCGAATATGAGTCTGATTTCATTGCTATCCTTGACAGCAGGGGGAATATTGTTACCCAGTCAAAGAATTCAGACAAACTTATCGGAAACCTTAACAACCTGCCTGCGATCCAGAACTCAATAAGGGGGAATTATGGAACCTCAATTAACTATCTCTTCAATAAAAAAGGTCTGGTCAGTGTAAAAAAGGCAGATATCAGCGGATATATGATCCTTGTCTTCAAGGATTATGATCTGATGTACCGTAAAATATATATCGTTACGACCTCACTGCTCCTATCAATTATTTTCATTGCAGCAGTCTTTACAACTATAGCACTTCTTATTATAAGGAGATTTTTTCTGCCTCTTTCAGAATTTCAGGCCTCGATGAGCAGCGCCGCCTCAGGCAGATACGATCAGATGAAACCCGCAGCCTACAGGGAATTTCAGTCCCTGGCCGACAGTTTCTCAAAAATGATTAGTAAAATTCAAAGCAGGGAAACTTCGCTTAATGAGGCAATCTCAGAAAGAGAAACACTGCTTTCAGAGCTGAATCACCGGACAAAGAATAACATGCAGATGATAATAGCACTGATGCAGCTCTATGAAAATCAGTACCCTGATGCAGATCCTCAGCAGATTCTGAAAAAAGTAAAATCCAAAATTGAATCCATAGCCCTTGTACATGAAAATTTTTATAATTCAGCAGAGCTTTCTCATATAAATTTTAAAAACTATATCACAGAGCTTGTTCCCATTCTGATTTACAGCTTTACCCCACCGGCAAAGCAGATAAAGTATCATATTAATTCGGAAGAGCTGCAGCTGCTCATTGATTACGCCATTCCGCTTGGACTGGTAATTAATGAGCTGACTATGAACAGTCTTAAATATGCTTTTGATGAAACAGATAATGGATTGATAGAGATAGAGGTAAAAATCTGCGAAGATAACATTCTGGAAGTCCGGTACCGGGATAACGGACAGGGGCTGTCTGCCGGATTTGATATAGAAAAAACCGAATCGCTCGGCCTGTCAATAATTAATAATCTTGTAACATCTCAGCTTAACGGAAATCTTATATTTCCGGACGATGTTCACTTTTCATGTATCATCCGGCTCAATCTGGGAACCTATAACCAGCGAATCTGAACTTAACTGATAACAGAAATCTTCTTTATACCGTCGGGAACGGTATAAACACCAAGCAGTTTCTTCATATCATCAATTTCTGTAAGGGTAGCTCCGCTTTTTTCGTTGTAGGCATTCAGGACATATTTAAGATCGTCCCCGTTATCCTCATAAAGCGCTGAACAGAAAGCGGCACGGTACAGGCCCTTATCGGCCAGCTCTTTAGTGCCGAGCCGTCCATATTCCTTTTTAGCCTTTCCGTCGATGATTGCCGATTCACCCTGGAACCCGATTGAAAACACAAATTCTTCTCTGGTCATACTTTTACCCTTTTAATAAAAAGCCCCGCCCAAAACCGGGCAGGGCTGTATAAATAATCATTGAAACATATGCATGTTTCACCTTCTTAGGTGAAACTGCAGAATCAAAAGAGCTCCGCTCTTTTGATTACATCATTCCGCCCATTCCGCCCATTCCGGGAGCGCCTGCAGGCATTGCAGGTTCATCGGCAGGAAGGTCGGTGATTGCACATTCTGTAGTAAGAAGGAGGCTTGCAATAGAAGCTGCATTCTGAAGTGCGCTTCTTGTAACCTTAGCAGGGTCAATAATACCTGCTTTAATCATGTCTTCCCATACCATTGATGCAGCATTGAACCCGATGCCTTTCTTTTCATTCTTAGCCTTGTCGGCAACGATAGCACCGTCAAGACCTGCGTTTTCAGCGATCTGTCTGATAGGTTCTTCAAGAGCTCTCTTAACAATCTTAAATCCAACAAGTTCGTCATCAGCAAGACCGGTTTCATCTGCTTTTTCAAGTGATGATACAGCCTGAATAAGAGTAAGTCCGCCGCCGGGGATAATTCCCTCTTCGATAGCTGCTCTTGTAGCTGAAAGTGCATCTTCAACTCTGTGCTTCTTCTCTTTGAGCTCAACCTCAGTTGCTGCACCTACGTTGATAACTGCAACACCGCCTGCAAGCTTTGCAAGTCTTTCCTGAAGCTTTTCCCTGTCGTAATCGCTTGAAGTATCTTCAATCTGGTTCTTAATCTGGCCGATTCTGTCTTTGAGGTCAGAAGCCTTGCCTGCACCATTGATGATTGTTGTGTTTTCTTTTTCAACCTTGACAGTTTTTGCTGTACCAAGCTGTTCCATCTCTGCAGATTCGAGCTTAAGTCCGATATCTTCAGAAATAACTTCACCGCCGGTAAGAATAGCAATATCTTCAAGCATTGCTTTTCTTCTGTCGCCGAAACCGGGAGCCTTAACTGCTACAGCATTAAGAGTTCCTCTCATGTTGTTTACAACGAGTGTTGCAAGTGCTTCGCCTTCAACATCTTCAGCAATGATAAGGATTGGCTTGCCTGTCTGAGCAACCTTCTCAAGAATAGGAAGAAGCTCTTTCATGTTTGAGATTTTCTTGTCGTAGATAAGAATGAAAGGATCATCGAGAACAGCAGTCATTGTATCTCTGTTGGTTGCAAAGTAAGCTGAGAGGTAACCTCTGTCAAACTGCATACCTTCAACAAAGTCGGTAGTTGTTTCAATTGTCTTTGATTCTTCAACAGTGATAACACCGTCTTTTCCTACTTTCTCCATTGCGTTTGCAATTTCTTCACCGATTTCTCTGTCGTTGTTAGCAGAAATGGTTGCAACCTGTGCTATCTCTTCTTTGTCTTTGATTTCTTTAGCTGCCTTTCTGATTTCTTCTACAGCAATCTCAACAGCCTTATCGATACCGCGTTTGATTCCCATCGGATTGATACCGGCGGCAACGCTTTTCATTCCTTCTTTTGCAATTGAATAAGCAAGAACAGTAGCGGTTGTTGTACCGTCACCTGCTACATCATTTGTCTTTGTTGCAACTTCTTTAAGAAGCTGAGCACCCATATTCTCAAAGGGATCTTCAAGTTCAACTTCTCTTGCAACGGATACACCGTCTTTAGTTACAGTAGGGGCACCGAATTTTTTGTCAAGAAGAACGTTTCTTCCCTTCGGGCCGAGGGTTACTTTTACAGCGTTTGAAAGCTTTTCAACGCCGATTGCAAGTGACTTTCTGGCTTCTTCATCAAACTTTAACTGCTTTGCCATTTATATTACCTCTCTTATTTTTGGTTTTACCAGCTGCGGATGACAAAGAAGCAGATATCTGCCTTCTGTCTGATAAAACTCCGCAAATACCCCCTGACATTGTGGAGGTTTATTTTCTGTATGAATTTTCTGGTATTAAGATACAAATATTAATACTGATCATCAACAGAAAAATTAAAAAATTTTTGATGCAATTGTATTTAGTAAATATATGCTTGACTTTATATCCTTTTCGGTGCAAAAAATAAAGCGATGGCTGTTAAAAATCCGGAAAATATACTTTTAATTGTAAGATTCTTCTCAGAATTCAAAGAAAAGCTGCCGGAAATGACTGAGAAACTGTCGGATCTGCTTACTGAAGATACTTCAGGGCTGATTCCGGAGTCGGTGGCACTCAATATACCAGCTGATCCGGAAACGCTTGCCGTTTCAGAAAAGGCAGGCTTCCATATATTGCCGTCGGGAAAGAAGGGACTGCCTCTTCTAAACCTGCCTGCAGGGGATATTGACAGTGAGATTGATGTACCGGCCTCCTACATCATGCCGGCAGCAGCAGACTGCAGCAATACCGCACTTTTAAATAAGCTATCAGAAAAAAAACTGAGACTGCTCTGTATAAGGAAAATCGGAAACAAACCGGTTCTGACACTGACAGATGCCGACAAGGAAGTCAGCATTCCTGCCTTAATTGTAAATGCAGCAGCCGAATCAGGAAAACTCACAGCTGTTCTTTCAGAACTGAAGAATACAGGAAGAACTGCAGCTCTGATTTTTGATTATTACCCCGGAAATGATGAAAAATTTTCGGAATTCCTTAATCTTCTTAAATTTAAATTCCTCAGAAAAAACAGGATTAACTTTATTACGCCTGAGGCTCTTGAGCAGATCAGCACTGAAACATTTTCAGAAACCAGGATGCTCCCCTGTTCCGGACCGGCTTCAACTCCGCTTTTTCGGAGCAGAATGATTCCCGAGAACAGCGTTTCATCTGCCGCATCTGCAGCCGGAGCAAGAACACTCGTTGCCAACATGAGCGGACAGACCCAGCTTGCCGGAGAGAAGATGAATCTTCACTTTTACAGAGGCAGACCGACTGGAGTTTCCTGTTCAAAGCTCAGTATTCTCAACTGGACCGGAGGCGGCGCCTCAATAAAATCCTCGGAAGGGGTTTTCAAGTATACAAATGAAAGCGCTTTTTCATTCGAAGACGAAGATGAGTACGGAATGCGGACCCTGCAGTATCCCGAAAAACTCGGCCAGGAAAAACGCATCATCACGGATTTTTATTTTTCAGATAATTTTGAAGATCCTCTTATATCACTATTTGCTGATTACCCGCAGCTTCCGGATGATTCTATAATTTATGAGGCCTCGCTTTGCGAAATACCTCTCTTCGATCTGAGACGCGGAGAAATTAAAATCGAATATTCATCTTCCGATGGAAGTTCAGGTTCTGCAGAACCGGGCAGAGAGTTCGGTAAATGGCTTATTCCCGGAAACAGGTTCACACTCAAATCGGGAAAGCGCCTTGTTGAAATCAGTTATTCAGATGATAAAAGCGGAACAAACCCCGGACTGCCGGTGAAAATTGCCGACCACAGGGGCAGGCGGTTCTTTTTCATTAACCCGGGCGGTAACTACTATCCGGTTCCTGCCTGGTTCTACAGCGGACGCCGCGATCACATACAGTTCAGCTTCAAAGCCTTTGAAATCTGATTAAATAATCAGCTCACCGCTGGAGTATTCACAGAACTTGCCGTTCACATCAATCAGTAAAGCACCGTTTAAACTTACCCCTGTAAGGACTCCGCTTACTACAGAACCCGGTGCTCCCGCGGAGAAATCATCAGGCATTCCTGTTCTGAACTCAACTTTTTCCCCGATGCGGTAAAGACGCTTCTCCAGCCTGGGCTGCCACCGCTCGTCGGAAACAGCACTCTTAAGTTTTTCAAGAAACAGCTGAAGCAGCCGGTTACCGTAAGTTCCGTATCCGGGGCCGTCTGCTGATTCAGAGACCAATGCAGCGCCCGAAGTCATGGAATTTCCGGAAGAGGCAAGAAGCTCCATGCTGGTTGCAGGCCTTCTGAATCCATCATCATGTTTTTCAAGCCTGAGGTTGATACCGACACCGGCGTAAATGAACCGGCCCGAAGCCTCGCATAGTATTCCGCATATTTTACGGCCGTCCGCAAGAACATCATTAGGCCACTTGATTGAAACAGTTCCCTTCGGAGTTTCAGCAGACTCTTCGATTGCTTCAGCCGCGGCAATACCGCACAGAAGGGGCAAAAGAGTAAACGGCTTATCCCCCATGGCAGATTTAATATGATCCTGATGAAATATCACTGTAAAAAGAAGACTGCCGCCGTGCTCCGATTCCCAGCGTCTGCCCTCTATTCTGCCGCGGCCGCTGTTCTGGTATCCTGCCGCAATTACCGAACCGGAAGGCGCTTCATCACGCGCAAGGACACGGGCATCGCTCATGGTTGATTCAGTTTCATCGATGTACCAGACCGGGGAACGTTTACCCTTAACAGAGAAAGGGTTAATTATATCGGGAATAAGCTCATACATTATCGGGTCTCTGAATAATGCCGCCGCCAATGACGAGCTCTCCGTCATAAAAGACTGCTGACTGGCCGGGCGTGGCTACGGCCGGAGATTCAAGACGAACCTCAAACCTGTCATCACCGGAAGGCGTAACTGTGCTGCATATTCTGTTGAATTGTAACGTACCTGAACTCGACATTCCAGCTGCTTTTCAGGTTTGTCTATAAACCAGTTTGTGTCGGAAATAACAAAATTATCAGTGCCCTGCTCTTCCTTCCGGCCTACAACAACACGGTTATCCGCAGGGTCAATCGAGACAACATACCAGGGGCCGTTTCCAAGTCCCAGGCCCTTGCGCTGGCCGATTGTATAGTGCAGAAAACCTCTGGAGGCTCCCAGCTTTTTTCCGTCCGTATCACAGATTGTACCCGGACGGTCTTTAGCCTTAAGAACTTCTGAGGGCAGATAACGCTTCATGAATTTTATATAGTCATCATCTATAAAACAGATATCCTGGCTTTCCTTGATGGCCTTGCCGAAGAATCCGTGTTCATCCGCAATCATCTTGATTCTATCCTTTGTATATTCTCCAAGAGGAAAGATACAGTGCTGCAGAACATCCCTTTTTATCCGGTAAAGCATGTAGGATTGATCCTTTGAGAGGTCGGCAGCCTTTCGTAAAAAGAGCCTTCCTCCGGATTCTGCAGTCCGTACATAATGACCTGTGCAGAAGTGAAAGTCCCCGGCCGTTGCGCCTTCCTTTTCACAGGCAATATCAAGGCAGCTGCGGTAAAACTCACTGAAGCGTACCCGTTCATTACAGCGTACACAGGGGTTGGGGGTCATCCCGGAAAGATAGTTTCCGGCAAAATCATCCATTACGCTTTTACGGAAAAGGCTTTCAAGATCAACTATATGGTAATTCATCCCGAGTCTGCTGCAGACATTGCCCGCCCTTTCCTGAAGCCCCGGACTCGACAGCCTCAGCTCATCCCACCAATGGGTTACTCCGAAAATTTTGTTGTCAGGATACATCTCACGGAAACCGGGATCATTTTTAAGAAGCCAGGCGGCAGCGCTTGAATCCACCCCGCCGCTCATTGCTACAGCAGTTATCATCTTTCAAATATAGTATTAATAGAGACAAAAAAAAAGCGGCTGTAAAAACAGCCGCCTGCTGGGGAGAAAAAAAATCATTATGGAGTTGATGAATAAGAAACATCAAACGTTCCGGTTTTTCCATCTATCTCTACACCGTTTACCGTACCGCTTACATCATAATTTCCTGTAGCTGAGCCTCCTGTTTCGGAGTAAGTATATTCTAAAGTCATGCTGTTAGTAATATCCAGCGCAACGTCTGAATCAATACCTCCACCGGTAATATGAAGTGTATTATCCGATTCAGTATTATCAATTACAAGTTCATAAGTTAGACTGGTTGAGAGGAATGAGTATGTAACAGTATATCCGACCTCACCGTCAAGTAAGTATTCAGTCTCAATTCCATCTTCATTTGTATAGGTAACGATGTAATCAGTGTATACCGCAGTTGCATTATATGTGTAACCTGATAATTCTAAAGAACCTGAAGTAAAGCTAAATACAGCAGTACCCCCATCTTCCTGAGTATGTGTATAAGACAAAGAAGACGAAAAGCTCCATGCTCTGGATGTGGTTGAATTCTGCATTCCCATATTTACCGGCGCAGATATCACCTGAGCAACTTCTTCCGCACTGCTTTCATCGATATTACCACAGGATGACAATCCCAGGATTATTGCAACTACACTTGTTAATATAAGAAATCGTTTCATATATTTCTCCTTAAAAAAACGTTTATTCTTTTATCGATTAATATAACACCCTTTTCACAGAAAACAAATGAGTTTCTGCTCACTTTAATTTTACATACAGTTTACCGGCTTTTTACACTGCATAGATTCTTTTTACACTCCCCGGATCTACATTAAATACATACAAGAACAGGGAGTTGAAATGGAAAAGAAATCACACTTTAATCCGAAATACATTCTGCTTCTTCTTTTTACGGCTTCAGCTGTGCTGTTTACATCATGCCTGACAGACAAAGAAGAAAAAAATAATCAGCTGTCCATGCAGCAGCCCCCGGGACAGAACGGAGATTCACGCTCTATGCAGGGCATGCCCCCTGAGGGACAGCCTCCGCAGGGAGAACGGCCTGAAGGCTCGCCTCCGGGACCGCCGCCTGAGGGTAAAATGATGGGGCCTCCGCCGGGCGGGAAGATGCAGCAGCCTCCGCAGGACGGCATGCAGGGACCTCCACCGGGAGATCACACTGATGCGATGCAGGTTACCGCTCTTCTCAAAGGACTGTATACGCTTGACGGTGGTGAAGATTCACGCAGCGGAGAGGATATGACAGCATCTGGTGAAAACCAGTCTGTTATTTATCTTTTAAACGGAGCATCCCTCGAACTCAAAGATTCAAAACTGTATAAAACAGGGGCTGCAACAAACACGGAAGGAAGCGAGTTTTACGGTCTGAACGCAGCCGTTCTTGCAGCCGACGGCTCATCACTTGTAATGTCAGCCACTGATATAAAAACCGGGGCTGATGGTGCCAATGCTGTATTCTCCACAGGTGAAGGTTCAAATATAAGCCTTAAAAGTATAAATATTGTTACCACAGAAGATTCGAGCCGCGGACTTGATGCAACAATGGGCGGAACTATTGAAGCGCAGGATATAAGAATCACAACATCAGGAGCTCACTGCGCCGCTGTTGCAACAGACCGGGGCGAGGGAACTATAACAGTCACTGATGCTGTTCTCAAAACAGAAGGTGAAGGCTCGCCCGGAGTGTACTCTACCGGAAATATCAGCCTGAAAAACGCTACGATAGTATCAAAGGGTTCCGAAGCCGCGGTTGTAGAAGGGCGAAACTCTATCAGCTTTGAAAGTGTTGAAGCTAAAGGCTTTATAAAAAGCGGAGTTATGCTTTATCAGAGCTTCTCCGGAGATGCAGAGACAGGAACTGCTGTATTCAGCATGGATGGCGGCTCTCTGCGAGCGGAAGAAGGTCCGATTTTCTACATTACAAACACAAGAGCGGAAATTAATCTTGATAACGCGGAACTCAGCTCGGCATCCGGAATCCTGCTTAAGGCCGGACCTGACAGATGGGGCACAGAAGGCAGCAACGGCGGAAAGGTAAGCCTTACTGCCAGAAATCAGTTTTTAAACGGCATCATTACTGCTGACGATACCAGCAGTATTAATATTGTTCTGAATGATAATTCGGAACTGAAGGGCAGTATAGACAACGCATCTGTTGCACTTGATGAAACAAGCATCTGGGTTGTGACAGGGAACTCGTCAGTGAACACTCTCACTGTTCCATCAGAAGACAGCATCTCCTTGCTGATTAAGGATAATGGTCATACCATTACCTATGATACTGAATCGAATAAATTTCTGAATGGAAAAACGATAAGCCTTGCCGGAGGAGGAAGGCTGGTTCCCGCTGATAAAATCTAAAGCTTTTTGAAGGATTTAGATCCCCTTCAAGCCGGAAGCGGTTTTCCGTTTCCGGCTTTTTTAGCAATAAAAATAAACTACCTATGAACATGAGTAGCTCATGCTTAAAGTATCTTCTGCTCCTTTGGTTGTCCACATTCAAAATTTTCAGAAAAACTGCATTCCAGAATTATTTCATGCAACCTTGAAAACTCGGCATTCCATTTATCTGCTTTTACCAAAAGTTCATCTACTCCAGGAGTCATTTTAAGCTTTATTTACAGTCAAATTTATTAATTAAATAAAATTAATCCGTATTTAGAAACAACAGATATTTATCAAAGGGATTACATTGTATTCAAAAAAATAACGACCCCGTTATAGTAAGTAACTATGATATCATCATAGCCATCGCTATTAAAATCTGTTACATTAACCAGACTTGCTCCATATTCATTTGAAACTGTTTCCATATGAAAATTCATTGAACCGTCGTTGAGCCAAACTGCAGTCTTGCTATCTTCTTCGTAGGTTGCAATAATGTCGATGTCATTATCATTATCTATGTCTGATGTTTCTATACCGTAGGGGCCTGTGATTTCAAAAGATATTGTATGTCTTGTAAACCCGAGGCTGCCATCATTTTCCCACCAGTAAATTAAATCAGAGTAGTCTTCCGTTCCAATGATATCAACATCGCCGTCCTTATCGAGATCTTCAAGCCTGATCTCTTTAAAAAATTCGGTAGCGTCTGCGATCGATACTTCTGAAGAGAACGTCGTCAAAGTGTTATTTAAAAAATAACTTATGTTTTTATGATCATCCTGGAGCACGACGATATCCTTTGTTCCGTCTGAATTTAAATCAGCTGTTTCCATCTGATCTGCTGAATTGAAATAATACGACATTGCTGTTTCAGAAAAATTACAGCTTCCATCATTTTCCAGATAAACATTATTTAGAAAAAGATCTATGTCACCGTCATTGTCCCTGTCATCAGCCAGGACATAACTATGATAGGTTTCGGATAGTGAAGTCTCAGTGAAGGATCCGTTCTTGTTGTTTAAATAAATTGCATGTTCCGAACTGGTGGAAATAGCCAGGCAGTCGTTGTAGCCGTCCTTGTTGAAATCAAAGATCCATGTTCTGAAATTGTTATATGGAATATCATCATTCATACTTTTTCTGGAGAAGTTTTTATCGGTGCCATCATTTAAATAATAGTATATTTTATGTTCAAGATATGAAATCCCTGAAACGATATCCGTATCACCATCATTGTCAAGATCTCCAACCGCCAGCGTCGGAGGAAAAGTAAGGTCGGAACATACCACTATTTCTTCAAAAGACAGACTGGATGTGTAGAAAAAGCTGTTTTCGGATTCTGCATTACCGGTGCCAGTATTATCAGAGCATGTGAATACTAAAATAATTAACAAAAGAAGGAGTACTTTTTTCATCAGAATACCTCTTCCACAGGAACAGCTTTCGCTTCAAACCAGACTATTGAATTGGTTGTTTGAGAACAGGAAACGATATCGGGATCATCATCATTATCCAGATCAACCGGAATGCTTTTATACGGTTCCTGATAATCTGATGAGATGATTGTACTTGAGAACACATTCGCCCCTTTATTTATAAGTACTTCGACAGTAGTATCGAGGTACCCGGAACAGATTATATCATAGTCTTCATCATCATCAAAATCTATGACAGCCATTGAGTTTATGTTATTCAGAAAACCGGTTTCAGAGTAGGAAGTGCACTCATGGAAAAGGAAATTCTTTGTATAATTGCTATCATTATAAGGATTGGATTCATAGTCGCTTTCTCCGTTATTCTCCAGAAACATTACATTCTTTACATGGGATACAATCAGGTCTGTATTACCATCCGAATTAAAATCAACCGGTTTTGAAAGAAAAAGACCTTCAACATAGGTGGTTGTTCCTATTTTAAGGAGGCTGAATGTACCATCTCCGTTGTTTGATAATATTTTAAGGCAATCGTTTGTTCTGTCTGAATAGATGAAATCAGTATACCCGTCATTGTTATGATCGAACTCAAAAACAGAGACGGCAGTTCCGGTATCGTCCATGACTGTGCTTTTTGTGAAACTCTGGTCCTTGTTGTTTATAAATATGTCAACTGATGAGCCTGCACGGAGTATGTCATAATACCCGTCACCGTTATAATCAGTTACACAGCATGCACCGAAAGAGTCTGAATCATCTGCTACAGTGATCTGACTGTAGGTCAATCCTCCGGTATTGATCAGAACTATAATCCTGTCTGAGTTGTAATCGGTACAGAGAATATCATTCAGGCTGTCGTTATTGAAATCCGCCGGAAAAATCCCATAAGCATCTTCAAGATATGTAACAAGAGCTAAACTGCTGAAATTCTGCTCGCCGTCGTTCAGCCAAGCGGTGATGCAGTTTGCCGAATACGATGACCCGATGATATCAATATCGCCGTCATTGTCGATATCTGTAATCTCTATATTAGTTACACCGGGGAAGCTGTCTGTAATTACATACTGTTCATATTCAAACATGTATTCAGGTTCATCCGGATTGTCAGAGCAGCTTAATACAGCTAATAAAAGAAAAAGGACTGTAATTTTATTTTTCATTAAATTTACCATTTGAAATATTTTTTTTAATGCAGATATATTATAAGCATGGAAAAAAATAATTGACAAGAAATATATCTGATTATAGCCTTGTTCATTAATTATTAGTTAAAATTATATATTTAAATGGAATTTAGAAATGAAAGTAAAAAATTTTATTCTTGTTTTAGTAGTAATTCTATCAATGGCCTGCCACGATCCCTCTTCATCGGAGGGGCTACAGCTAACCAATGTTGCGGTAGAAGCCTCTTTAGAAAAAATCTATATTACCTGGGATACTCCGGTTGAAATCCGTGAGACAGATAAGATAAGAATTCAGATATGGACAGCTTCGATGCCCATTAATCATACTGATGATTATTCCACCTTTTCCCAACATATAGGCACAGAGTATATAACTGAAGAGGCAGGTGTTCTATTACTGCCAAATTCATTTGCAGTGACCGAAAGTCTTGTTTATATGCTGGATAGTACCGCAGTTGAATTAAATCTGGATGAAATCGACTACACAAATTTTCCAAATTCAATGATAATGAATGTGATATCAAAATCCGGAACCGTATACGATGGGTACTATATCGAAAATCTCTGGTCAGATTACGAAGTGCAGGATGATAAATATGAACCAAATGATGAGAGAGATTTAAGTACTCCGCTGTCACTTAATACTCCATATTATATTACTTTCAATTCGTCGGGGCAGACAGATTGGTTTTCATTTCCAGTGCTACAGGATACCTGCTATTCCATCGGGATAAACAGCGGAGCAATCCGGTACGATTACTGGCTGTACCAGTCTGTTGATTTTACAGCTGTTGATCCGGCAGGTGAGAATGTTTACTTCTCTGGTTCGGGTATAGGAGGTTCAATAGATTCGGAATATCGCTGCTACGCTTCCGACAGTAATGAAACTATGTATTTGCGCCTGAGTGAATCCGAGGTTGATGAAAAAGATCGGATATTGTACCTGCAGAGTTATACAGTCCCCGCTGATGAATATGAAAGCAATGAGAGCCCGGCTGCTGCTGTACTGATAACTGTCGGTGAATCCGTTTCGGGGAGTCTGCATTCATTTTCAGATATTGATTATTTTAAATTCCCGGCATCAGACGGAGTCACTTATACCGTATCGATGTCTGGGAATGACACTACACTGAGCTGGTTTATCAATACAGGTAATACCTTAACCGGACTGTCCGATTTCAAACTGTATTCTTCTGATTTATCTTCTTCAGTAGATATTTCTCCATACTGGGGCTACGAATGGACCTGTCCCGGAACCGGAACTTACTATATTAAAATTTCAGATGCCTTGGGCACTTACAGCTTCATCGTTGAAGAGAAATAGTAACAACAATATATTTATTAACCTTGTATATCTTCACTCCTGTTTTTAACTGTCATCATGGGCTCCTCCATTTTCAGCATCAGATTACTGGTACATTCCCTTTACAGGAGTTATACTCTCCCCATGTATCAGATAACTTTCTTTGTACCCAAAGAGCAGGCCGAAGAGGTCAAAGAGGCAATGTTTGCGGCGGGTGCCGGTGCGATGGGTGAGTACTCAAACTGCAGCTGGGAAATTGAAGGAACCGGCCAGTTCAAGCCGCTTTCAGAGAGCACTCCCTTCATCGGCGAGCGAAACAGCCTTTCAAGGATTCCGGAAATGCGTGTTGAAATGATGTGTCTTGATGAGTACATTAAACCGGCGCTTAAAGCCCTTGTAGATACCCATCCGTATGAAGTACCAGCCTACTTTGCGGTTAAATTCTCAACTCTTGAAGATTTCCCCGAAGGGGCCCCCGAGGGGGTGGCGGAAGACCGGCCCGACGCACCCGGCGGCGCGTGAGCAAGCCGGAAGCAGTGCGGCGGAAACAGCCGGGCTGAAGCCGGGGGGATACTTCCCCCATCCATATTATTTATCCGGGGTAGTTGCCTTATCAAAGGCTCGGAGGATGGACATTGCTTCTTCATTGGTGGAACCGCAGAACTCCGGGGTCGGAGTGAAGTTGCGGCAGGCTGAGGGGTAATCGGGGGTGTTCCAGATAGTGCAGAGTCCGTGCTCATCAAGATTGACGCAGCGGACGCCTCCGGGTTTGCCGCCGGGCATTCCGGGTATTGCCTGGGAAATTGAAGCTTCAATACAGCATGCGGCACAGCCCTTACGGCATTCCATCTTATCCTCCGATGCCGCGATTATCTCATCTTTTTTCTATAAATACTACTTGATACAAACCGATAATAGGCGTATATTTATGCACACTTTGGTATATTTATACATTGGGGTTGTTTATGCAGAAAACACAGCGGTTTGAGGCGGTAAGAAAGATCATTCGCGAAAAACGGATAGAAAGTCAGGAACAGCTGCTTAACGAGCTGCACCGGAAGGGCTTTGATGTAACCCAGGCTACCCTGTCCAGAGACCTCAAACAGCTGAAGGTTGCAAAGGTTCCCGACGGAGTATCGGGCTACAAGTATACAATACCCGAGTACCAGAAACCGCAGAGGGAGGCAGGAGCCGCCTCTGTATATATAGAAGATTTGCGGAGAGGCTTTGTATCACTTGCCTTTTCAGGCAATATATGTGTAATTTCAACACTTGAAGGTCATGCGAACAGCGTGGCTTCGGCCATCGATAATATCGAAGTCCCGGGGATACTGGGAACTCTGGCCGGTGACGATACAATCATGGCGGTACTGTCGGAGGGCAGCGACCGCAGGGAAATTGAAGATTTTTTCAGGGGGATAGAATGAAAGCAGCGATACTCGGAGCAACAGGCTATACAGGAATGATTCTGCTGCGGCTTCTTGCAGATCATCCGGATATTACAGAAATCATACCGGTCTCATCATCTAGCGCCGGAAAGCATATAAAAGAAATCGACCCGGGCGTATACACTGCCCTTGCTGCAAAGACCGCGGCAACCGGCGGATGCACGACCACCGTAGCCGAGGCAGTTAAGGCGGCACCGGATGTTGTGTTTGCGGCGCTTCCGCATCTTGAGTCTGCAAAGATATGCGAACCATTTTTCGGCAAGGCAGTCATAATCGACCTCTCAGCCGACTTCAGAATCAAGAATCACGATACATTCTTCAAGGCCTACGGGGTTGCTCCCGAACGCCCGGACCTGCTTGAGAAGGCGGTATACGGACTGTCTGAAATTTATACCGATGAGATAAAAAAAGCCGACCTGGTCGCAAACCCGGGCTGCTACCCTACATCTGTACTGCTTCCTACTCTTCCAATTGTTAAGGAGTTCGGGCTTAAAGGAAGGGTGATAATCAATTCGCTCTCGGGAGTTTCAGGTGCCGGGAAAAAGGCTGCTGTGAACAACCTTTTTGTGGAAAGAACCGAAAACTGCGGTGCATACGCTCCGGGCACTTCCCACAGGCATCAGCCCGAGATCAAGCAGGAGCTTGACCGCAATGCCGATGAGGCTCTGCCGGTTCTTTTTACACCGCACCTTGTTCCGCTGAAACGGGGCATGGAATCAACTATAATTGTAGAACCTGCGAAGCAGCTTTCAGATGCGGACATTGCCGCGGTCTATGAGAAGTACTACGGCAACAGCCCCTTCGTTGAGGCTGACGGCGGCAGGCTGCCGCAGAGCCGTGATGTCTGGGGATCAAACTCATGCCGGATAAGCTGGAAGGTTGAGGACGGAGTACTGATGCTTTTCTCGGTTATCGACAACCTGGTAAAGGGTGCATCGGGACAGGCCGTGCAGAACATGAACATCCGCTTCGGATTAAATGAAACTGCAGGTCTCAAGATCTACGGAGAACTTTAATGGAAACAGTACTCATCAAAATAGGCGGAAGGGCGGCTTCTGAGACTGCGGCGCTTAAGGCTCTGGCATCAGAGATGGCCGGGCTGTCATCGGAATACAGCTTCATACTCGTACACGGAGGAGGCGCCGAGGTTACAAAGGTGTCGGAAGTCTTCGGCCTGAAGGCTGTTTTTGAAAACGGAGTAAGAAAGACAACGCCGGAGGAGATGGACATCGTGGATATGGTCCTGGCCGGCAAGATGAATAAATACATTGTAAGGCTCTTCGCCTCTATCGGGGTGAAGGCTGTAGGAGTCAGCGGCTGCGACGGCGCGGTGTTTACCGGTAAATCTGTTGCGGCCGGATCCAGAACCGGGGCTGTAACCGGAACATCACCCGAACTGCTTAAGCTTCTGATGGAAGGCGGATACATGCCGGTAATGTCGTCGGTTTCGATGGATGCTGAGGGAACAGCCCTCAATATCAATGCCGATGACGCTGCGCTTGCGGTTGCCTGCTCAATGCCTGCGGACCGGCTGGTGTTCATATCGGACATCCCCGGAATACTGAAAGACGGAGAGGTTATAACAAACCTTACACCCGCGCAGGCTGAGGCCGAGATAGATGCAGGGGTTATTGCCGGAGGCATGATACCGAAGGTCCGTTCATCGGCCGGAGCTCTGGCAGAGGGAGTAGGCTCGGTAACTATCGGCGGATACAATGAAAGCGGTGATCTCGCTAAGCTTCTTGAACGCAGTGCGGGCACAAATATACATAAGTAAAACTGATACAGGAATATATAATATGGAACACATGGAAAAATATGAAGTAACAACGGAAACATACGATGTTCCCTACCCCAACAACTACACAGTCCCCTTCCACATCTTTGAACATGGAAAGGGCTGTTATGTATACGACAAGGCAGGGAAGGAATACCTTGATTTCGGAAGCGGGATAGCGGTAAACGCTCTCGGACACGGAAGGGACGACCTTGCGCTTACTGCCTATGAGCAGATGAAGAAACTGATTCACGTTTCAAACCTCTATACAACCGAACCGACCCTCGAACTGGGATTCAAGCTGACATCCTCAGGCAATTTCGACGCAGTTCACTTCGGAAACAGCGGCTCGGAGGCCAACGAGGCGGCAATCAAGTACGCAAGGGTCTATTCACTGCGGACTAAGGGCGAGGGGCATCACAAGCTGCTGTCATTCACAAACGCCTTCCACGGAAGAACCCTCGGTGCGCTCAGCTGTACTCCGACCCCCAAGTACCAGGAACCCTTCGGACCGCTTGTACCGGGAGTTGAAACCTGCACATATAACGATGCGGCTGAGCTTGAGAAAATCCTCGATGACAGCTTTGCAGCCGTAATTGTTGAACCGGTTCAGGGCGAGGGCGGACTGACCGTGATGTCTGCGGAGTTTGCGGCAAAACTCAACGAACTGTGCAAAAAGTTTGATGTAATTCTTATTGCAGACGAGGTTCAGACAGGAATAGGACGTACAGGCTTTCCATACGCCTCATCAATCGTCGGGCTTGAACCGGACATCATTACCCTGTCCAAACCGCTTGCAGGCGGACTTCCCCTGTCTGCAACGCTCATTCCCAAAAAGGTGAACAAGATCATACATGCGGGAGAGCATGGAACCACCTTCGGAGGCGGACCTGTAACCTGTGCGGTTGCAAACAAGGTTCTGGATATCATCTTTACTCCCGATTTTCTTGCTGATGTACAGGCCAAAGGCGACTACCTTGCAGAGGGTCTGAAAGCTCTTTCCGACAAATACGAAGCGGCCGGCGAAGTGAAGGGTCTTGGAATGCTTCGGGGTCTGGCAATCGGGACAGCCGACGAGGAAGGTATGGCACTCTGCGGCAAGGTGATATCTGAAGGCAAGGAGAAGGGGCTTCTGCTGCTTCGTTCAGGAAAAAACATCCTGCGTATAGCTCCTCCGCTTGTAATAACAAAGGAAGAAATAGACAAAGGTCTTAATATAATTGAAAGCATTTTAAAGGAGATTCAGAATGGCTGACAAAGAAATAAAGAAAATAGTTCTCGCCTACTCCGGCGGACTCGACACATCAATAATTATCCCCTGGCTGAAGGAAAACTACAACGATGCTGAGATCATCGGCTGCTGCACAAACGTCGGCCAGGATGAAGACTGGGACGGAATGGAAGAAAAAGCGCTCAAATCAGGCGCAAGCAAACTCTACATCAAAGATATTAAAGATGAGTTTGCGGAGGACTTCCTGTTCAAAATCATCCGTGCCGGTGCAAAATACGAAGGCAAGTACCTTCTGGGTACATCAATTGCAAGACCGCTGCAGGCAAAGCACATCGCAGAGGTAGCACTTGCAGAAGGCGCAGATGCAATCTGCCACGGCTGTACAGGCAAGGGTAACGACCAGGTTCGTTTCGAACTTACTTTCAAGGCACTTGCGCCCCATCTCAAGGTAATTGCTCCCTGGAGAATTTGGGACATAACAAGCCGTGAACAGGCCATCGACTATGCAAAGGCACACAACGTTCCGCTTGGAAATATCACAAAGAAGAACATCTACTCACGCGACTGGAACATCTGGCATATGAGCCATGAGGGCGGTGATCTGGAAGATCCGTGGAACAGACCGAAAGAGGAAATGTTCCAGCTTACAAAGTCACCCGCTGACGCACCCGATGCTGAAACAGAGATCACAATCGACTTTGAAAAATCATTCCCTGTTGCCCTCAACGGCAAGAAGATGAGCGGATTTGAAATCATTGCTGAGCTCAATAAGATTGGCGCTGCAAACGGAATCGGACGTTCCGACCTGGTTGAAACCCGTGTTGTCGGAATGAAGAGCCGCGGTGTTTACGAAACTCCGGCAGGTGAAATCCTTTACAAGGCTGTCCGCGAACTTGAAATGCTCACAATGGATTATGATACCCTGAGCATGAAGGACACACTCAGCCTTAAGTACGCGGACCTCGTATACTGCGGAAAGTGGTTCACCCCGGTAAGGGAATCAATCGACGCCTATATGGATAAGGCTGCAGAGTACACAACCGGTTCTGTTAGACTCGTGCTCTACAAGGGAAATGTAATCATAGCCGGAAGGAAATCACCCTACTCCATCTACATCGAGGACCTTGCCTCATTCGGAGAGAGTGCCTACGATCATCATGATGCAACCGGATTCATCAATCTTTACGGTCTTTCAACAGGTGTAACAGCCATGGTGCACAAGAACGTAAATGTTTCCGGCGGACAGGTTGAGGAGATTGTTGCCACAGCGGCGACCTTCCACGACAAATAATCCAGGGAATAACTATGGAAAATATCATTATGCGGCGGGCAACCGCCGATGATGTCGACAGCATCTATAATCTTACATCAGGCATGGCTGCTCAGGGGCTGATGCTTATGAGAAGCAAGTACAAGATAGTTACAACACTGACTACATACTTTGTAGCCGAGGACCTGGAGAGCAAAAAAATTGTAGCCTGTGGGTCGCTTGCTCCGCTGTGGACCGATCTCTGTGAAGTCTGCGCCCTTGCCGTACACCCCGTATGGCAGGGAAAGGGGCTGGGTAAGAAGCTGGTTCTGGAGCTGATTGAAGAAGCAAAAAGAATCAGAATACCCAGGGTTATAACACTGACCTATCAGGTGAAGTTCTTTCAGAAGCTTGGGTTTACTATTGTGGACAAGAACGAGTTCCCCAGGAAACTCTGGCGTGAATGTCTTGAGTGTCCTAAACTGGAAGCCTGTGATGAAACAGCACTGGTGATAGATACCGATTTGAACTGATTTTTTCAGTTTAAGAATAAAAAGCATGGATGACTCAATCCATGCTTTTTTTATATTATGACTGTATGTTTGATCCGGAAATGAGGATCAGAAGAGGAGACAAAAAATGAGCAGCAGAACAGCACTCGTAACAGGCTGTGCAGGGCCGATGGGCCAGGCATTTGCCGAAAGACTGATGGAAAACGGACACAAGGTAATTGCCGTTGATTTGAATGAAGAGAAACTCAATGAGTTTGCAGCGAAATTCCCCGAAAAATGCTTCGCCTTCAAGGTAGACGTATCAAACGAACAGGATGTAATCGAACTGGCCGCGAAGGTTAAATCCGAACCCGGCAGTCCCGATATCCTTGTAAACAATGCCGGGATACTTACAAACAACAAGATAGCTTCCACAAGCTATGCAGAATGGCAGAAGGTTATGGGAGTAAACCTCTCCGGCCCCTTCCTTCTGTGTAAATATCTGCTTCCTTCTATGCTTGAGAAGGGCTGGGGCAGAATTATCAATATAAGCAGCCTTGCTGCAAAATCAGGCGGAATCACCGCAGGAACAGCCTACAGCACCAGCAAGGGAGGCGTAATGTCGCTGACCTACTCGCTTGCAATGGAAACTGCAGGCACAGGCGTCACTGTAAACGGAATCGCCCCCGCCTATGTGAAAACTCCGATGGTAACCGAACAGCTGACCGAAGCAGAACGTGCAGCAATCATAGAGAAAATCCCTGTAAAGCGCTTCTGCGAACCTTCTGAAGTTGCCGCCCTTGTGGCATTTCTTGCAGGTGAAGAAGCAGGATTTATAACCGGAGAAATTGTAGACCAGAACGGCGGCCTTCTTTTCGACTGATATCCGCTTTCTGCAGAATACATCAGCCTCCGGAGCCGAATCTTCAGGCCTTCGGGGGCTTTTTATTATAAAATTACAGCCTTAATTTACTTGATCTTTATTTTTAATCAATACATTCTTCAAATATGAGCGATATAAAAGTAAATGAAATCCCGGGGATGTTTGAAGGCCCTATCCGGCCTCTGCTTCTCAAACTGTCTATCCCCATGTTTGCCGGGATGATCGTCCAGGTTCTGTATAATGTTACAGATACCTTCTGGGTTGCAAGAATAGACCTTGCCGACCCTTCGTATATGGGAGGTACAGCCCTTGTATTCCCCCTTATATTCTTTTTTATGGCCCTAGGAAACGGGCTTACAGTGGGAGTAAGTTCACTGGTTGCAAGAGCAATCGGCGAAAAAAACGGAAAGGTGCTTGGAACAACAGCAGAATCAGGCATGTTCATCAGCCTCATACTCTCAATACTTTCACTTGGAATTATACTGCCCTTTGCACCTCAGCTGCTCAGAATTCTGGGAGCGGAAGGCGATTACTACGTCCACGGTCTTGAGTATCTCCGCTACATAATACCAGCCGGTCCCGTTATCTTTTTTGCCATGATTTTTCAGGGAATACTTCAGGGCGAGGGACTGATGAAATACGTCATGAACGCAATGGTAATTGGAACAGTCCTCAACATTGCCCTCGATCCTGTCTTCATCTTCCTGCTGAAAATGGATGTTCGCGGTGCAGCCATAGCAACGGTTATCGCACAGGCAGTCTCAATGGTCTATATAGTCAGTGTTTTTCTGAAGAATAAATCATCAATCAAAATTGAATGGTCTAAAGCAAATATTAAAGGCGGCACAATTAAGGATATCCTTGCAATTGGAATACCCCAGTCCTTTGCGATGATTATAATGTCCATGAGTTTTCTGATATTTAATCGAATAGTTATCAACATCGATGCCCTTGCCCTTACTGCATTTGCCCTCTGCGGCAGGTTTGAGCAGCTTATGCTTATGCCGGCTTTTGCGCTTGGCGCGGCAATAGTAACTATCGTCGGACAGAACTCCGGACGTGGAAACTTCGGCAGAATCAGGGATACCATGAAGGATGCATGGCTGATGGGACTCATTGCAGTCGGAGTCCTTACAGGACTGATGGTCGGATTTGCGCCATGGATCTTCAGACCCTTTACTGATGTAGACAAAGTCCTTTGGTATGCGGTAATGCAGTACAGGGTTCTCGGTATTTCCTATCTTACAGCACTTGTAGGAATAATCGGCAGATCATTTTTCCAGGCAATCGGTTATCCGCTGCCGGCTCTTTTTCTGACACTTCTGCGTTTGCTTCTTATAGCAATACCGGTTATGCTTATTCTTATATATGTTTTCAACCTGGGAATCTGGGGTGTCTGGCTGGGGCTTGCTGCAGGAAGCGTTGTATCAATGATTGTTGCAATTATTTTTGTAAACAGGACAATCAGCCGGCTTGAAAGCGGAAAAATAAAACCTCATAAAGTATGACAAAGGTTTTTCAGGAGGAAGTAAAACATGTCTGATTTCAGCTATGAAATTGTCAAAAATATTGGAACCATATCAGAGTCGGCAAAGGGATGGAGAAAAGAACTTAATCTTGTATCATGGAATGGAAGAGATCCTAAATATGATATCAGAGACTGGTCTCCCGATCACCAGAAAATGGGCAAGGGTATCACTCTCAGCGAGGCTGAGCTGAAAGCTCTTGCTTCATTGACATCTGAATTATAAAACCGGAGGACATCATGAATTTTATTAACCTTGATAAGACCAAAGCCTACAGCAGACTGATGAAGCTGAAGGCGCCGTCACTGAAGGCGGTAATAAACCCGGAAAGAATTGCAGCATATTCAATCAAGGCTGCATCGGGCCTGACATACAACTACTCGGCCAAAGCCGTTGATGAAAACATCATTGACATCCTTGGAGAACTGGCTCTTGAGCAGGAACTCATTCAGAAGTATATGAGCATCCTCAAGGGAGAGCGCATGAATACCGGGGAGAACCGGATGGTTCTGCATCACCTGACCCGCGGAATCACTGTAGCACCGGTATCCGAGAATGAACAGAATCTTGCTGATTTTTACGTTGAACAGCAGAAAAAGACTGCTGATTTTGCAAAGGCCGTTCACAGCGGAAAAATAAAGGGGTCCACAGGAAAAGAATTTGATACCGTAGTGCAGATTGGCATCGGGGGCTCGGATCTTGGTCCAAGGGCTCTTTATCTTGCACTTGAAGGCTGGGCCGAGGTGAACAACAAGGCTGTAATGGATGCCCTGTTTATATCAAACGTGGACCCTGATGACGCAACCGCGGTTGCTTCCTCAATAGATCCGGAAACAACCCTGTTCATTCTGGTATCAAAAAGCGGAACAACCCAGGAAACCCTTACAAACCGCGACTTTGTTTTAGAAATTATCAAGCAGTCAGGTGCAGAAGGTCTGGATCCGTCAAAGCACATGATAGCAGTTACAAGCCAGACCAGCCCGATGGCAGGTTCTGACATGTTTCTCGACAGTTTTTATATCGATGATTACATCGGCGGAAGATACTCATCAACCAGTGCGGTCGGAGGAGTGGTTCTGAGCCTGGCATACGGCGCAGACAGTTTTGCAGCCCTGCTGGCCGGGGCTCATGAAGCCGATGTTATGGCGCTTGAGGCTGATATCAGGGAAAACGCAGCCCTGATGGATGCCATGATAGGACTTTTTGAACGAAACGTGATGGACTTGCCGTCTACCGCGGTACTTCCCTACTCTCAGGCACTTTCCCGTTTTCCGGCTCACCTTCAGCAGCTTGATATGGAAAGCAACGGAAAATCTGTCAACAGAGACGGCGAACTCGTATCCTACAGTACAGGACCGGTAATCTTCGGTGAGCCGGGTACAAACGGACAGCACAGCTTTTACCAGCTGCTTCATCAGGGAACAGACATCGTACCCCTGCAGTTTATCGGCTTTAAGAACTCCCAGAGAGGATTTGACCTTGAAATTGAAGGTTCAACCAGCCAGCAGAAGCTCAACGCAAACCTTGCCGCCCAGATAACAGCCTTTGCCCTCGGCCAGGAAAACTCCAACCCCAACAAAAACTTCAGCGGCGAACGTCCCTCAAGTCTTATCTGGGGATCGGATCTTAACCCTGAATCACTCGGCGCCCTGCTTGCTCACTTCGAGAACAAGGTGATGTTCCAGGGGCTTGCCTGGAATATCAACTCCTTTGACCAGGAAGGTGTTCAGCTGGGTAAGGTTCTTGCAAAAAAACTGCTGGACAACAACGGAGCCGGAGCCGATGCAGTGCTCAAAGCCTATTATCAGCTGCTCCAGGATTAAAATCGATAAACCAGATAATTCCGGCCGGAGGCACTTTTCAGTCTCCGGCCGATTTATTTATTGAATTTTTTTCATAGACAGTTGATAATGTACGGATGCTTAATAGAAATTTTGTAGAAACCATAAAACAGAGTCTGACTGAGAACTGGGACAGGCCCTGCTTTTCAAATTACGGTGAAGAGATCTTTTACTACCGTGACGTTGCCGAGAGTATACTCACTTTTCACGAAGCCTTCAGGATAAATGGAATAGAGCCCGGCAATAAGATTGCAGTCTGCGGAAGAAATTCCGTCAACTGGGCAAAGACATACCTTGCCGCTGTGACATACGGCGCTGTAATTGTACCGGTGCTACCGGACTTTTCCGCAGCAGATATCACTAACATAATTAATCATTCTGAAGCCCGCTTCTTCTTTGCTGCCGATTATATCTGGAAAAATCTCAAAACGGAAGAAATGCCGAATCTGGAACTGGTAATCAACCTTGAAGATTTCGCAATAATAAAGGCCGGCGAAAAGTATGATTCAGAGGTACTTCTTCACGCCCGTACAGCGCTTGAGAAGAAATTCCCCGGCGGTCTTACTCCTGAATCGGTACAGTTTGAAGAAATTTCAAATGATAAACTCGAATCAATTGTGTATACATCAGGAACAACCGGATTTTCAAAAGGTGTAATGCTTAACCACAACTGCATGATTGCAAACGTCGACTATGCCCAGCATAATATTGCTCTCAAAGCCGGAGACAAAATCGTCAGTTTTCTGCCGGTAGCCCATAGCTTCGGCTGCGCATTCGAGTTCCTTTTTCCCTTCAACACCGGCTGTCATATAACCTTCCTTCATAAGAGGGTTTCACCGCAGCTGATAATGAAGGCATTCGGGGAAATCAGCCCGAGGCTTATCCTTTCAGTTCCGCTTGTTATTGAAAAGATTTACTTCAAACAGCTGAAACCGATTTTGAATAAACCATATGCTAAACTCCCGCTTATAAAACAGATCCTCGACAGGGTCATTTACAAGAAGCTCACCGCTACTTTCGGCGGAAACTTCATCTCCATTGTTATAGGAGCAGCAGCATTCAATCCTGAAGTTGAAGCATTTCTTTCAAGGATTAAGTTCAGATTCACAGTCGGCTACGGGATGACCGAATGCGGACCGCTCATTAGCTATATGCCGTGGGATGTATACAAAAGCGCCTCTGCCGGACGGATTATAAATCACCTTGAATGTAAAATCGACTCCGAGGATCCGCAGAACGTCCTTGGTGAAATATGCGTTCGCGGAGAGAATGTAATGCTCGGTTACTATAAAAATGAAGAGGCAACCGCTCAGTCCATCGACAAGGACGGATGGCTTCATACCGGCGACATGGGAACCCTCGATCCGGACGGAACAGTCTATATCAAGGGCCGCTGCAAAAACATGCTGCTGGGACCTGCAGGACAGAATATCTACCCCGAAGAAATAGAAGCCAAACTGAATAATTCAGACATTATTGCAGACTCTTTAGTAATATCACGTGATCACCGGATCATAGCAATCGTCTATGCGGATCCTGACTACATCGAATCAAAAAATCTTTCTGATGCTGATGTGGATAAAGCACTCAATGATGTGATGAAGACACTTAATAAAGAACTTCCTTCCTATTCAACTCTGGTAGCCATAGAAAGAAGAAAAGAGGAATTCCAGAAAACACCTACTGCAAAAATTAAACGCTACCTCTACGAATAAAGCTAACAGCTAACTAATTATATCAGGAGCTCCCTTAACTCAGGGAGCTCCCGTTTTATATAATCCTTGACCCCTTCATAAATTGAATATAAAATAATCCCGTTATTCTTCCGAACCCTGATACCTAAGAATCACAATATTTAAGGAATGAGGGTCGAAGGGCTGTTCCGGAAACAGAGCAGCCTCCCGTATTTGGAAAGGAAGTGGGATGCCCAAAAAATCGATTCTTTTTCTCTTATTAGTCTCAGCCTCCGTAAGCCTTAACGCTCTTGATTTCACCCTGAATGGAAAACCATGGAAATCTTTTACATCTGAAAAGCTTCAGACATTAAGCTATCCGGTACCTGCAGAGGGTAATAACGCGGTTGGAATATCTATTGATGAACTCTTCCCTCCCATGTATGACGCCTGGAAAATGAATATTTCAATAGAAGACGGCCTGATAGAAAAAAAAGAAACCCGGCTTGCCGATCAGCTTCCCCGGATATATTTGATCAAGACAGATTCAGAATGGGCACTTAAAGGTCCCGGATGGACTGTAGAGGATGTGCAGGGCATCGATTTGCGGGGTGAAAAGCTGATTACTTCAAAGCTTGAAATATGGACAAACTGGGAAGGGGAAGACCTTCTAAAAGAAGAAATCAGCAGATATGCAGAGCTGCATAACATAAGCATAAACACGGTTTCGGTGCCCCGGCCCGACTCCAAACTCATTGCTGTTTCAGGCGGAGGCGGAAGCGTCCCTGATTTAATAATGGTTCAGTCGACATATATGGAAAGTCTTTCAAAATCGGAAAGCATACAGAATCTTGATTACATGTATCCTGAAGGACTTATAAAAGAAGGCAGGGAGGCCTTCAGTCTTAACGGAAAAACCTGGGCGGTTCCCTTTTACTATGATGCCCAGATGATGTTCATCAACACCGGACTGATGGAGACTCCTAAAAACAGCTGGACAACGAAGGACTATGAAACATACGCCCTGCAGTTAAAAAACCGGGAAATAATTCCGTCGGCATGGAATGCCTACTCATCATCTTTTCTTATCCCCTTTCAGATAAGCTTCGGCAAAAAGACGCTGATTGAACCCGACGGATCGGTAATTATTAATGATGAGGCTAATATCAAATCACTGAAGTATATTCTAAGTCTGCAGGAGAGGGGGCTGATGGAGCCGATGGAACGTGATGCAATGACATCAATGTTTGTATCAGGCGATGTCGGAATGATCATAAGCGCCTCATACAGCATTCCCTATTTTGAAAAGCTCGGAATCCCCTTTGAGGCAGTACCTCTGCCGATCAACTCTGAAACCGGAATCCGGCTTTCGGGACTTCTTGATTTCAAGGGTTTTGCAGTGCCTAAAAAAAGCCGCAATACCGCCGCAGCCGTCAGACTTATCGAATATCTCTGCGGAACAGGAGTTCAGCAGAGATTTACGGCAGCAGTTTCCAAATTACCCGCATCAGAAGCGGCACTGGAACTTGCCGCAGAGGCAAACAGATACATGAAGCAGCTGACCGTCGGATCGGAAACCGGAACAATCATTCCCCCGGATCAGGCCTTCGGAATTTATAAGAATACAATGTGGAAAATGCTTAGATTCGCGCTTTCCGGAAGAATGACTCCTGAAGCTGTCCTGGAACAGACTCAGAAGATTATAAATAACAATTTACAGTAAAAAAAGGAGATAGAATGAAACTGACTGTAAAATTATTATCAGTTCTGATGCTTGCCGTACTGCTTATCAGCGGCTGCGCCACAGCATCACAAAGCCCCTCAGGACTTGTAATTGAAGAAACAGAAGCTGACGCAGTCGCACATGCAACCCCCAAGGGAACCGGATGGATGATCAGTATCAGCGGCGTCAGGGAAGACGAAATTTGGGAATCCAATTTCGAAAAATGGAAAGAAATGGAAGGCTCGGAATACGGTGAATACATGTTCCAGCTTAAGGGTGAAGATACTAGCTTTATGGCCATTCCTTTTAAAAACATCATTGCCATGGTTGATGATCCTGATGCAACAATGCCCTACGCATTTGATGCTGAACTTTGGAAATCAGGATATCAGATTACTCTTACAGCCTCCGACGGCTATTCCGCAACAATCAATACTGCAGATTTTGCCGTTGAAGATCTCTACATTGCAGATGCAATGAGGGGTGAAAAAGTAGCTCCAATGCTGACCGGAAACATCTCAACCCAGTTCTGGGTTAAAGAACTCGCTTCAATCAAAGCTGATCTTAAACCGGTTTCACTTGCTGAGAACAATTTTGAACTAATCCTCGACATCGGCGGAAATCATGCTGTCAGGACAATCGCAGAGCTTGAAAAACTTCCATACTACATTGAAGACAAGGGAAACTACACCAACAGCTATGACAACAATTTCCAGTACATCTGGGGCGGAGTAAAAATTGTCGATCTTATAGAAGAATATGCATCTCTGACACCTGAAATGACAGTAGTAATTGAGGCAATGGACGGTTATGCCATGAGTTATAGCGCTTCACAGCTTCTGGACAACTCTGACGGCGACTGGATTCTTGCTTTCAAGGAAAACGGCGAATACATGCCGGAAGATCCAGGCTATATCCGGCTTGTAAAGGTAGGACCGAACAATCCCAATATCACCGGACATGTTTCTGCAAGAATGGTAAAGAAGATTATCATCAAGGATGTAGCCTTCAAGGATTTCAGTCTCGATCTTACACAGAACGGTAAGACCGAAGTAATGGACAGGCAGACTCTTCAGAGCGGCGTTACTACTTCACGAACAAAAGTTGCCTACTTCAACAGAAAAGCAGGCGAAGCTGTGGAATACCTCGGCATACCTGTATACGTACTTCTTGAAAGATACACCGGCTACAAGACTGTAACCGTGCAGGCCGCTGACGGATACTCAATTACCCTCGATGCTGCTGAACTTGCAGGAAACGATGATGTAATTATTGCAATGTTCTACGGCGATGAAAGCGAACTTTCTGAAAGTGAATTCCCGCTTGTTATCGTATGGGATCAGGACGCTGCTCTTGTTCCGGCCGGAATCAAGGCGGTAAGAAACATTTCAGCCCTGATTCTTGAATAAAGACAGCTCATTAAAAAACATATACTACTTTATCCCCGTCCTGCTTCTTACGGCAGCGGCGGGGATTGCTCCCTTTATAGAAGCTTTTCAGACCTCTTTCTTTCATGATATTTTCGGGCAGAAAACATTCGCCGGACTTGAAAACTATTTCTTTCTCAGACAGGACAGCGGGTTCAGGCTCAGCATCAATATCACAGCGCTGTGGTCGGTAGGCTCCGCGCTTTTAAGCATCTTTACCGGTTTCATTCTTGCATCAATGATGTCATCGGTAAAGAGACTTTCAAAACTAATCTACGGGGCCCTGCTGATTCCCTGGGGTATTCCGGTTTACATAGCCGTACCGCTCTGGCGGGCCCTTATACACGGGAACGGGGGAAATTCAGTCTTCACGGAACTATTCGGACTGAGCTTCAACCTGATGATGGACCCTGCTGCAGGATTTATCTCATGCCTTATCGTTAACCTCTGGCTGACACTGCCGTTCACGGTTTTCATAATTCATGGAGCTATAAGCCGTATTCCGGTTACAATGAAAGAAGCTGCTGAAATAGACGGTGCTGATCGGATAACGGTTTCCCTCTACATCATAATGCCCCAGATTAAGAATGTCCTTATTACCATGGGTATACTCAATTTCATCAAGGCATTCAAGGAATTTTCGGTTCCCTTCCTTATGACTGCAGGCGGCCCGCCGCTGCTCAGCGGTATCACAGACCGGTTCATTATCGGCGCAGTCACAACCCTCGATGTATTTATTTACGACATTTTCAATACAACAGAGGATATGGGAATTTCATCCGCATACTCGGTAATGACGGCGGGTTTGATTATTGTACTTATTGCGGTATGGTACATCTCGGGGTCATCAAAGAAATCTGCAGCATTCCGCTTCAGAATACTCTCATTATTCACAGCCTTAATCCAGCTGATATTTTCCGGTCTTTCAGGTGTGCTTCCGGCACTGGGCTATCTTACCGGCCTTATTAACAGAAAACTTTTTTATATTTCATCTTTTATTCATTTCATTTTTATCTGCATCAAAACAGCTCAGAACGGATTCCTTTCAGGTTTTGATCCGGGTATTATACCGGCGGTCTATACAGCTGTATGGCTGGTACTTCAGAACAGAAGAGATCCGGAGAACCGGAAGACCTCAATACAGCCGATAATCCGGCGTATTAAACTGCCTGCAGCCGGTATATCGCTGGCAGCCTCAAGCCTGCTCATTGTTTCGTCTGCTGTAATTATTTACCTGCTTATTTGGATGAGTTTTTCAGGTATAAGCGCCTGTTTCATAGACGGGTTTCTGCCGCCGTCGCCGGGTATTGAAAGCTACCGCGAGGCTTTCAGCGAGCATAACATTATATACTACTTTAAAAATACGATAATTGTTTCAGCCCTCACCGGGATTCTAACTCCGCTTGTCTGCTTCCCGGCGGCAATGTACCTGAACACCAGGGGAAAGATTTTTACCGGAACAGTTCTTGCAGCAATACAGCTGATAAGTATTGCCGGGGGAATGCATTCCCTTATACCTCTTTATGAGATTTTCAGAAAGGCAGGACTGGTTAATTCCTTCACGCCATTGATAATAATCGGTACCTATCATGCAATTCCGGTTGCAATATTCACGATCACAGCATGGCTTGATCGTATGCCCGACTCTTTCAGGGATGCAGCCCTGGTGGAAGGAATGAAGCCGTTCGGTTATCTCATAAAGGTACTCGTTCCGCTGTCCATTCCGGTTATAGTAACCTCTTTTATGGCTGCCTTCATATCCGCCTGGAATTCCTTTATGGTGCCGCTGATCTTTTTGAATGAGGAACGTCTCTACACCATCAGCATCAAAATATACTCTCTGATAGGAAGTATTGCATCAGGTACCCCTTCCTGGAATATTTTTGCCGCAGTCTCGGTACTGAACTGCCTGATTATTGTGTTTATATTCTCTTGGTTCAGAAAGCCCGCAGGAAAGACGGGTATTTCAGAGATAATGGATTAGATAAATATATTACAGTTATTTATTTTTTCTTGCTGTAATGCTGCAGCAGCTGAACAAAATAGTAACTTTTCTTATAGATAGCCGAAAGACGCTCATCAACCAGACCATCCATCGCATTTTCAATCTCTTTCCAGTTTGTGATAAGTTCATGCGGCTTTTTATGGAAATCTTCGATCACCATCTTCAGGCTTTTTGCAAGAGCTATAAGGTGAAGACCGGTTGCATTTATCATGCGGGCAGCTTCCTGATTTACGTCCTTAAGCTCCTTCCTGAGTTTAGCTATGTGTGAATTATCCGCATCGCGCCTTTTAAGAAGCTTCGACAGTTCTGCGCCTTTTGCGCCTTCTTCAGAAAGACTCTCATCAAACTTGACAACCTCATCAGCAACAGCCATCAGTCCGTAAAAAGCTTCAGAGAGCTGCTGCGAGTTTATATTTGTAGTCCACTTACCCCTGATTATCAGGACATCGCTTACCTCTCTGATATCCTTTTTACAGTAATCGACAAGGAAAGCTTTCAGATAGTTCATTGGAGCTATGTAGATAAACCCGCCCAGCATCTTTTTCTCAAATGCAAGGTTGGCCTTTTCGGTATAGTGATTCATTCTTGATACAGCAGAAGTTCCAAAAACCTTGAACGCAAGGTCATCGAGTTTACTCTTCTGCTGCTCTTTCATTATTTTCTGAATTATCAGCTCAGCCTGACTTTTAAGCTTGGTTAGATAGTCCTCAACAATTCTATTAGCCGGACGGGAAACCTGATAGCTGTAGGAGGGGTTTCTATCAATGCTTTTTATGATCAGTTCAAAAACCTTTGATGTTCTGATATCCCTTAGTTTTCTCAGCTGCTTTGTCCATTCGCTTCTGTTGAGAACTTCTGCGCCCTTATATGCGCTTAGAACGTCAAAAAGGTTATTCCAGTCAGCGTCCAGTTCAAGAAAGGGTATCAGCGTTAGAAAATCCTTGAGATCTTCGGATACATATTCTCCGTTAATATCTTCGAATCTGGGGCTGTAATTGAAATCATTTTCAGGGAATCTGGAATCGAATTTACGCAGAAAGAAATAAAAGTCAAATGAAATGAAATCAATAAAGACAGACATAAGGTTATAAGTCGAATTGATAGACTTCACCTTCGCTGTATCAAAGAATGAGAAGAAATTTACAAGGTTGTTTTTAAGCTCATCGGCTACAGCTTTTATATTGCCGTTATTCTGCTTAATTGTCTCTCGAATAGCAGATTCATCAAAGCTGTCGCGAATCTCAACCTGTTTTTCATTGAGAGAATTCTCGATAATAATGGTTTTAAGGACAACAGAAGATTCTGCATGATCGAGGAGAAGTTTTGCGGGTCCCACAACGCGGTAAATATCATAAAAGAACTTCGCCATAGCCGAGAGTGCTTCTACTGATTTAGGTTTGTAAAACTTGAATTTGCTCTTTTTAAGCTGTTTGTCAATTTCTTTCAGGAGCCGCTTTTTTTCTTTTTCAGGATCAGCGGATCTTCCTATAAGAGACAGTATTTTATCAAGAAAACCGGAACCATCGCTCAACCGGGAACCCTCCTGCGTAATGTTATTTTAAAAAGAGGTCCCTGTCAATCACAGAAAAATTTCCTTTGTTATGTTCCGGCTCTAAACACTCTTGTCAGAAGAGAAGATGCAAAAATTCCGAGTACTATCCCTGCAAGATCCGCCGCAAAATCGGCCAGCTCCGGACTTCGACCGGTAAAAGACTGTATAAATTCTATTAAAATACCATAAACTGCAAGCATCAGTACACAGACCAGGACTCCAGTGATTTTTTTTCTGAAATCAGGAAGAGACATAAACAAAAGCATCGACAAAACAGCATAAGCCGCAGCATGCTCAGCCTTGTCTATATATTCAAACGAGCCGGGAAGTTTCGGCGGTGACGGAATCAACGATAGAACAGTTACTGAAGCAAGGCAGACAAGAAAAAGTATAAAGCTAAGTTTTTTTAGAGTCACGGTTTACAATAGATATAAAAGGAGATTCAGTCAATCAGGCTTGTATTGACAAATAAAATCCTGAAAGATATCCTCCGTAATATGAATAACTTGGCAGTTGAATTGAATAAGATTCTGGAAAAAACATGCGCATATGAATTGCTTTCCGACTACGGGAAAAGGATGTACTTCCCGGCGGGCATTGCAGCCCAGTCAGCAGAGGCAGGAAAAAAGGCTAAAACCTATAATGCGACTATCGGTATGGCTATCAGCAAGGGTGAAGCCATAGAATTACCATCCTTGAGAAAACTTCTTCCCGAACTCAGCCCCGCAGAGGCTGTTACATATGCTCCGACCGGAGGAGACGCAAATCTCATCAAACTCTGGAAAGAAGATCTGGTCAGAAAGAATCCGGCCGTAAACCCTGAGAAGATATCAAATCCGGTGGTTGTCCCCGGACTTACAAACGGAATATCCCAGCTTATGGATCTTTTTGTGGATGAAGGGGAATCTGTTGTTATCCCTGACATGTTCTGGGGCAACTACAGGCTGATGATTGAAGAAAGAAGATCTGCCTCCATAGCAGGCTTTCCATTCTTTAATGCTGAAGGCGGACTGAATATTGCCGGCTTTGTTGAAACAATCAAGAAAACCGCTAAAAACAAAAAATCTGTGATGATAGTAAACTTTCCGAACAATCCCACAGGATATTCTCCGAGCAAGGCTGAGGCGGCTGAACTTAAGAATGAGCTGGTGAAGCTTGCTGAAGACGGATACAAGCTTGCTGTAATCACCGACGATGCATACTTCGGACTATTCTTTGAAGAGGATACGTACAAAAGCTCACTGTTCAATGAACTTTATGATGCCCATGAAAACATCCTTGCGATCAAGGTTGACGGTGCCACAAAAGAGCACTTTGTATGGGGTTTCAGAGTGGGCTTTGTGACCTTCGGCGCAAAGGGAATGAGTGCAGAGGCATGCAAGGCTATTGAAACAAAACTGTCAGCATCCCTGAGATGCACAGTATCAAACTGTTCAAGACCGGCTCAGAGCCTTCTGATCAAGGCCATGCAGAACCCGTCCTACGGCAGTGAAAAAGCAGCATACGAAGAAGAGATCAAGGAACGATATATCAAAATAAAGGGAATTCTTGAAAAGCATAATGACGATCCTGTTCTCGAAGCACTTCCTTTCAACTCAGGCTACTTCATGAGTTTCATGATGAAAAAAGGAAGCGCCGAGCAGCTTCGGAAAAACCTGCTTGACGGCGAGGGAATCGGTACTATTTCTATTCAGGATAAGTATCTCAGAATCGCATTCTCTGCGGTCGATATTGAAGATATTGATGATCTTTACGCAAGGATATTTGCAGCAGCCGCAAAGCTTTAAAGAAATCCGGCATTAACTTCAGAGCATCTCATGAAAAAACCCTTTTCCTGAGATGCTTTTTTTTATTCCGGAACCAGCAGCTTTCCGACTTCCTGAAGCTCGGACATCCTGGAATATACAGGCATCCGCCCTTTTGCTTCCAGCTTATCCACCTCTATAGTTTTCATATAAAGCTCGTTGACCATATCGGCAAGAATTCCGAGATTATCATTAAAATTGCAGATTGCCATATCCATCAGCAGTTTTTCATTTCCGCTAGCCCTGCTGCTTCCAAGAATAAACCTGAGGTTCGGAGCAACATCTTTTCTTACCTTTCTGATAAAAACAGCCAGATTGTAGATTCCATCATAGAGTTCGGCAAAGCTGTATCCCTGCATCCTCTCGTAGTCGGAAATCTCGGTAATTTTTTCTATCTTTTCCCAGGCGCCCTTTTCAATTGTAATGTCGTTAAAGGCCTTTCTAAGATAGCGGTTTCCTATGTTCTGCTTGTAGTGTTCGCTGATTCTTTCGACAATATTAATAATCTGTGTATTTTTCGCCGCCATTCTCTTCTCCGTGAAAAATATTATAGCAGATCAGTTTTAAAAAGTCGCCCCTGAAAAGTTTTACGCGCTGACAATTCAGTTCTCACCAGGTCATAGAATTCAGTCTTTTTCATAAAACCAATTGGAGCTGCCAGCTGACTGCTGCTGCTGTCGCAGGTCAGTCTCATTATCATTGTTTCCGGCGGCATGCGTTCAATTGCACCGATTGTGTATTCCAGATGCATGGCGGTATCAGGTGCATCGACCTCTCCTTTTTGAAACTCACGGTAGAGAGGACTGTTGACCGGGATATGAAGATTATGAAATTTCACACCTTCCGGATGAATCGAGGCCGTATAGTCACAGCTGGCAAAAATATCCTCTTCGGACTCTCCGGGAAGTCCGAAAATAAGATGAACTGCAATCTTGATGCCCCTTGAGCGTAGAAGCCTGAAAGCTTTTTCAAAGTCCACTACCGAATGTCCGCGGTTAATTCTTTCCAGCGTTTTATCATGTGCCGACTGCAGGCCAAGCTCGACCCATACATCAAGCCCCTTATCACGGTAGGAGGCAAGTAAATCTGCAACATCCTCATCAACACAGTCGGGGCGGGTTGAAACTATCAGTTCCCTGTAATCATTAAGAGAGAGGCTGTAATCATAAATCTCCTTAAGCCGCTCTACCGGGGCGTATGTTCCCGAAAAAGCCTGAAAATACAGAAGAAAGATCTCTGCCCGATATCGTTTTTTAAGAAAGGCAGTAGCTTTTTCAGTCTGCACGGCGATATCGGCGAATAAGTCGGTAAGCGGCGCATCCTCAAAGGCTTCCCGGGTGCGCTGATACATGGCTCTGGCACCGAAGGCATCACAGTAGCTGCATCCGGGAGACTGCCTGCCTCCGTCTCTGTTGGGGCATGAAAAACCGGCGTCAACACCTACCCTGAAAGCCGGAACACCGTAGCGTTTTTTAAGATATGCACTGTAGCTGTAGAATAGATTTCTGTTCACAGCCTATTATCCACCTAATGCGGCGGGATTGACAACCCTGCTGCATACGCTTAAATTTAGCGGCAGATGAAAAGACTCATATTTGCTTTTTTAACACTCAACGTAATGATGCTTACCGGCTGTTTTCTGATAGACAACAAGACAGCCATTCTAAGCACCGACCGACCGGAAGTTGCTGCCTATGTGGAGATCTTCAATGCATCCCAGTCAGAATACAGGATTGAACTTGTATACTCGGAACAGCCCTGGGACAGCAGAACCCTGAATTCACAGAATGCTCCTGATATAGTGATTTCCCGGAATCTGGCATCAAACACTGTAATAACAGCATTCAACCCGCTTACAAAGCTGATTGAAAAAGAGCTTTTTGATCCCTCGACACTATACCAGCCTCTGTATGCAACAGGCACAAGAGAGGGTGAACCCTATGTTCTGCCTGTATCCTTCAATCTTCCGGCAGTGATGTATCGTCAGGGAGCTGTTGATACAGGAGACTCTGCACTGATAATAACCCCCGAACAGATGAAAAGTATTGCCGGAGATTTCAATTCAAAATCCACCGACAGATTCAGGGTAAAAGGATTTGTTCCATCCTGGTCTGAGGACTTCATATACTACAACTCGGTAATCCAGGGCACCTCCTATGGGGAAACTGCAGACGGCTCCACTATCTGGAACAACGATAATCTTACAGCCTCTGCGGAGTTCTGCCGGGACTGGACCGAGAATCTCAATTCCGGATACGCCGAGGAAACAGATTTCACCCTTACCTACTGCTATGATCCCGGATATAAACTGCTCAATGCCGAACGCATAGGCTTTTCTTTCACAACACTTCGTGATTTTCTGAGCATTCCTGCTGAAGAGCGTACAAGCCTTGAGTTTAAATGGTTCGGCGGCGACGGGTTCATACCGGTCTGTGATGATATAAACTATATTGGAATTCCTAAAGAATCATCCAAAAAGAAAACCGCCGAGGCTTTTCTGGTCTGGATGCTCTCGGCCGACACGCAGAGAACCCTGCTTGAATCAGCTCAGTTTAAAAGACTAAGGGTTTTCGGTATATGCGACGGGCTCTCTACCATAAGCGAAATAAACGAAAAGGTTATTCCGGAATATTATACAAGGCTGATAGGTCTGATTCCCCCTTCAGAATACCTCCGCGTACCGGCTTCTCTTCCGGCTGACTGGGATGAAATAAGAGATGGGGTATTCATTCCCTGGCTTATGGATCAGATATCAGAAACACCCCGGATGCCGGCTGTTTCTGACCGGCTCAGAACATGGCTGCTGCAGGAGAAGAAAAACTGATGAATAAACCGGTGTCACTTAAATTCCTTGAAACCGCACGCAGTGCCGGTATCTCAGCGGCCTTTGCCGAATCTATTACAGCCGGCAATCTCACATCTGAACTTGTGCAGTACCCGGGGGCTTCCGCGGTTCTGCGCGGCGGAGTAACGGCCTATTCAAATGAGGTAAAACGCTCGGTTCTGGGCGTTCAGCAGAGTACCCTTGATGAATTCGGGGCAGTATCCTCACAGACAGTGACCGAAATGCTAAAAGGCTTATCAGCCCAGATCAAGGCTGATATCTACGCTGCAGTCTCCGGCGTTGCAGGACCCGACGGGGGTACTGCCGAAAAACCGGTCGGTACTGTCGACATAGGTTTCATGTTCAGGGATCAGCTGACGACAGAACGGGTTGTTTTCCCGGGAAACCGTGAGGAAATCATAAAAGCATGCGTTGAACATGTTTATACAAGACTGCTTGAAGAGGTCGAGAAAGCTTGCGGCAGCCTACTGCAGCAGTAGCTGTCCCCCCGGTATTCGATTTTTATTTCACACCCTCGAGGGCCTCTGCCCTGGGCGCCCGGACAGTTAAAACAATACTTGAACAGTACGGTTTTGAGACGGAGCTTTTTAATTTCCCGGCACTCAGAAAACGGGGCAGCAGACAGTCCCTGCCTGATGAATTAAACCATTTAAAACCTCATATCATTGATAACGAAACAGGCCCGCTGTCATTTTTCACAAAATACCAGCGTTTCGGTCCCGACTTTCATGAATGTGCAGCAATGATAAAATCTTCCGGCGCCGCCTTTCTTTTCATATCATGCTTCGCCTGGGCATATGCCGAATCAGCGGCCAGGCTTGCCGAAGCAGTTAAAAAGTTTTCACCAGAGACCATGATAATTGCAGGCGGAGCAGGGGCAACAGTTAATCCCTCATACTTCAGAGACTGCCCCCATATAGACCATGTTCTATGCGGTGAGGCCGAAAACGTACTCGGCGATTTTTTAAGGTATGAAGCCGGAGCTTCCGGCAGGTCCTGTGAAGCGAAGGCATTACAGCCCTTTGTTCCCGCAGCAGCAGTGAACGAAGGGCGGGGTAAACAGGGCATAACCAGGGTAACGCTTTCCGTAAGCAGAGGCTGTCCCAACCGCTGCAGTTTCTGCTCAAACTTCCTGGTACATGGACGCGAGTTCAGAAAACTGCCTGTTCCGGCAGTTGAAAACCTGTTGAACTCCTTAAGACTGCAGGGTCCGCTTCATTTCAATTTTGAGGACGACAATCTTCTTGCCGACACTGGCTACTTCCTGGATCTGCTGGAACTGCTTGGGAGAAAGTATCCTGGTGCTGTATTCACCGCCGAGAACGGGCTTGAATATAACCTTCTGAGTCCCGGACTGGCAGAACAGCTGACAGATCTCGGTTTCAGAAGCTTCAACCTTTCAATGGCTTCATCAGATTCTGTAATGCTGGATTCCCAGAACAGGCCGTCTACTCCCGGGAGACTGAAGGAAATAGCAGAAGTTCTGCAGGCCCGGGACATCCTATCCACTGTTTACTTTATCTGCGGAATGAAAAATGAGACTATAGATTCCACCGCTTTAAACCTGCTGGCTCTTCATGACATGCCCGCCCTAACAGGAATAAGCATGTTCTACCCCGTTCCCGGCCTGCCGGGTTTTGAAAATCCTGAAACCTTCAGTAAACACAAACCCTTTCTCTGCGCCGGCAGTTCCGCCTGGCCCTGGAACGGCTCACTCTCCACAGCCGGACTGATAACCGCGTTCAGACTCGCAAGACTGTCAAATATGATTAAAACTCTTACAGCACAAATTCCCGGAACACGGAAGGAGAAAATCAGCGGACAGGACCGTCTGCTTGTGAAAGAAATTTTCAGAGAGAGAAGACTCAAAACTTTCAGTGGCAAAGAGATAGCAGAGGTGCCGGAAGCAGACAGAAGGCTGGTTGAAAACTTCCTTGAACAGGCTCTCAGCCCGGGGCTACTTGACTAATTTCATTGCTTCAATATAGGATCGGCTCATCTATCTTTGCCTTTTTACAAGCATTCAGGGAGTATATAATGAACGCGGAAAGAATCGGTGTAGCCGTCATAGGCTGCGGAGTTGTGGGCGGCGCAACAGCAAATCTACTTGTTAAAGACAGTGAACTCCTTACCAAGAAAACCGGAAAAGAACTATTTTTGAAATATATCGTTGATGTCAATTTCAGCAGGGCCGAAGAAATGGGTCTGGACTCTGCTCTTTTTGAATCAGACATAAATAAGGTTCTTGCTGATGAGGAAGTCAAAATCTGTGTGGAACTCATCGGCGGAACTACAATAGCAAAAGACATGACCGAGAAAATTCTCAAAACCGGAAGAACCGTAGTAACTGCAAACAAGGCTCTTCTTGCCCTTCACGGTCAGGAGCTGATGGCTGTCGCAAGAGAAAACAACGCAGCAATAGGCTTTGAAGCATCATGCGGAGGGGGAATCCCCATTATCAGGGCCTTGATGGACGGCCTTCTTGCAAACAGAATCGACGCCTTCTACGGTATTGTTAACGGTACATGCAACTACATACTTACAGAGATGATCCAGAAGGGTCAGAGCTATGCCGACGCTCTTGCCGATGCTCAGAGAGACGGACTTGCAGAAGCCGATCCGACCCTCGACGTAACCGGCGGAGACTCATCTCACAAGCTTGCAATCATGTCGGCACTTTCATTCGGAAAGAGCATCGACTACAGTAAAATTTCGGTACACGGAATCGATACACTGGACCTTCAGGATGTTAAATACGGCCAGGAACTGGGCTATATCGTCAAACTTCTTGCTATTGCTCAGAGAAAAGACAATGGCTTAAGCCTCAGAATCAGTCCCGCCTTTATTTCAAAGGAACATCCGCTGGCATGGGTATCAGGCCCCTTCAACGCGGTAAGCGTTTACGGAAGCAATGTAGGGCATACCATGTACTACGGACGCGGAGCCGGCGGTTCACCTACGGCTTCTGCTGTAGTTGCTGATGTTATATCAGCCGCACTCGGCATCACTCAGCTTCAGTTCAACAGTCTGGGGATCTGGCCCGATCAGACCGAACCGGCCGTTCAGCTTCCGGTAGAGGAATTCGAAAGCAGATATTATTTAAGAGCAATGATTGAAGATGAACCCGGAATGCTTGGCAGACTGGCCACAATACTTGCTGATCACGACATCAGTATTGCATCGGCACTTCAGAAGGAGCCTGCCTCACCGAAAAGCAAGGAAGTACCTCTGGTAATCACAACTCACGACACCAGTGAGGGAAGTATGCGGAAGGCTGTAGCTGCAATCGAGAACCTGAGCGGAGTAAGCGGAAAACCGGTATTTATCGGGATTGTTGATGAGCATGAAGAATTCAACAGATAGTTAAGCCTCCGAAAAAATCCGGATGGTTTTACTGGAAGTTTCAAATAAAATTTTCAGCCTCTGCATAACGCAGGGGCTTTTTTTTTACTGATGTTGAGGTATTGGTAATGTAGCATATTAAATACTGAACGGAAGAATCGGATCGATTGCCGCAAGCAGTGCAACAAGGACCAGGGCCGGAAGAAAATTTGCAGTCTTTATATCTTTCAGTTTCAGAAGATTGATGCCTATCATTATAATCATTATCCCGCCGAGTCCTGATATTTCGGAAATTACAAGCTGGGGTATGAAATCGCCGAAGAATACAGCAAGCAGGGTAAGTCCGCCCTGAATAACCAGTACGGTAATAATGGAAAAAGCCACACCTATACCCATTCCGGCTGCGAATATGATTGATGAAATACCGTCCATTACCGACTTGGTCAGTAGCAGGTCGTATTCCTTTGCAACTCCGGCCCGTATTGAACCGACAATCGTCATTGCACCTATGCAGAAGAGGATCGAACCGTTAAGAAAGCCGTGAGCGAAGGCCCCTGTTTTTTCGGATGACTTTCGGCTGAATCTTTTTTCAAGAAAACTGCCGAATTTCAGAATAGCTCCGTCGATGTTCATCAGGTAGCCGATGTAGCCGCCGAGGGTAATAGAAATTACCACATACAGGGTCTTTGTGTACTCAAAGCACATTCTGATTCCGATCACCAGGGATATCATCCCGATTCCCATAAAAAGCACCTCATTGTGCTCTGTTTTAACCCGATCTCCAAGCTTTACCCCGATCACTGATCCGATCAGGATTGTTAGACAATTGATAAATGTTGCTATCATATCCCCGATAATAACTTTTTTGTGCTATAATGTGAATAATATAAATGATGGACGTGAGTTTTTTGTTATCAGCAATATTAACTGACAAATCGCTCAGCAAACCCTTAATAAATACATTAAAACAGTCGATTAATTATGTAGATAATATAAAAAAAGGGGGATTCCATGGGAACCGCTCAGGCAACTAAGATGAATGACATCGTCGAGTCAGCTGAATCTATCTCGGAAAACAAGATCTACTGCGCCAATTGTGTACACTGCAAACTGGTGAGAACAAAAACCGGTGCGGGCGGACAATACTGTCTGAGAGTAAGATGCGATGCCGGCATGTGGCGGAAAAAGCTCGGAGAAGAAAAAGTATACAAATACTTTACCGTAGCCAGAAGAAGCCCTGATTCCTGCAGTCATTATGAGCCGATGGGAGATCCCAAGGAATTTATCAAAGAACTCAAAAAGACACTGCCGATCAAGGATGAGGTTTACACAAGCCTTTATTAATCCTAATATATCTTCATGAAAAGAAGATTCATATTAGCCGCAGCAGTACTGCTGGCGTTAACAGCTTCATGCACAACAACCGAAACTGTAATCGATGAAAATCTCAGTCCGGGTGAATACTTCAGACTCGCCCAGACTGCATCAAGCGACTATGATGACTATTCCACAGCGCTCGCCTATTACGAAGCTTTTATAGAAAGGTATCCTGATGATGCAATAATGATCATTGAGGCCGAATATGAAATTGCTTTCCTTTATTACAAGATGGGTGATAAAACTACAGCCGAAAAACTCTTTAATGGAATAATAGACAAGTACAGCAGACCCGAGGCCGCAATTCTTCCTGCATGGCCGAGAGTTCTGTCATCGAAGATGCTCGACAAAATTAACAATACTACTGCGGAAGAATAATAGTAGTTATTTCTATATCAAAAGCTTCTGCATCATCATAAACCATTTCTTTAGTAACCTTGCCCCGCGGCCTTTCGTGGGGAGGGGCATCTCCTATTAGAATCAGCTTGCGATCTTCCGCCTGCCATGAAAAGGCATGTATTCCTTCATAAAGGGCTTCATGCACAGCCTCGGGAATATCTCTTCCGCCGAAAACTGTCGTCCTGTTCAAGACCGCCTGCACGGTGTTGAAATCTGACTGAAAGGGTCTGACCCTGGTAAGGTATTCATCATGATAGTCCCTGTACAGAACCATCCCGAAGCGGAAATGACTGTATCCGGCTGTAATCTCTTTAAGCATCGGAACAAGCTCTCTTTTCAGGAAGGGAATATCATTTTCCATGCTGGCGGTCGTATCTAGGGCAAGAACCAAATCAAGGCTGCCGCTGTCTACGTCGTCCAGAATCTCGCCGAGAACCCTGAGGATATCTTCCTCACCCAGGCATCTTATAGCCTCGCCACGGCCTTCCTTTGCAATTTCTTCATAGCTTTCCAGGGTATCTTCCATATAATTACCCTCGGGAGGTCCGGGCAGCGGAATCTGCTCAACTGCTATTATGAAAGGATTATCTTTAAAGCCGGCTGCGTAATCGGCATACTTATTTCCGAAAGCCCTGATACTCAGGTAGGTGCCGTCAACAACCAGAATTTCACCGCTTCGGCTCCATGAATAACCATAGACTACTATGTAGGGAATAAAGATTCTGAACGCGTCCCCGAAACCTTCCAGATATTCTGGGGTTGAATCGATAAGTGAATAAAGTTTGTTTTCAGGATTGAGAAACTCACCGTTAAGCATCCGCTTCTCATCACCGTTGTACTTGTTGTATTCGGGAGCCCTGAGGGCATACGAGGCAGCCTGTTTTTGCGGATCTGCCGTTGATTCGGTCAAAAGGATGGAACCTATGCCCTCCTTTGCCTTAACCCACAGAAAATATCCGCCTTCGATAGTCTGTTCGATCCGGAGATCCTCAACACCTATACTCAGGTCCTGCGCCGCAGAGGGAAGGATCTGTACAGCAGTCATTAAAAGAAAAATTACAGCCTTTCTCATATCTATAAGTATCGGCACAGGGCTGCCGCTTTACAAGTTGTAAATTAAAAGAGACGTCAGCCTGCGTGTGCCGCCGTTTTCTTTCGGCTTCCAGACTTAGGGACCCTGCTGTTCTGACCGATTATAACACCTGCCAGAACAACAGCGGCTGCGGCAGTTTGGACCGGTGTAAGCCCCTCTCCAAGTATAAGCCAGCCGGTAATAATTGTAATCACCGGCACAAGATTGATAAATGATGAGGCCTTTGATGCATCGATCCTGCTTATTCCCCAGTTATACATACCGAAGGCGCCGAGTGTTACGAAGGTACCCAGAAAAACCATTAGAATAATAAGCTGGGGAGTCCAGACCGCAGTTCCGCTGTGCAACAGGCCGGAAGCTCCGGGCAGAAAAAACAGAGTCCCGGCAACAGCCTGAAATGCAGTAAGTGTCCAGGGGTTATATCGGCTGCTCAGCCTTTTGATAATAAGCATATTTCCGGCGGCAAAAAGCATAGCCGCAGCCTCCAGCAGGTTGCCCATAACCGGATTCACGGCCTTCTCATCGTGGCCCTGGAACATAGTAAGAAAAACAACCCCTCCGACCGAAAGAAGGAGGCCTATAACGGTAAACATACTGATCCTCTCATTGAACAGAAACCGTGCTCCTATGGCAACAAGAACAGGAACCGAAGCGGCAATAACACCCGCCTGGCTTGAGGTTGTAAGGGTTAGGGCATTTGATTCAAACAGAAAATACAGACAGGGCTGGAACAGCACCATCGGAATTATATATCTAAGGTCTCCTAATCGGAAATCCTTCGGTATTAGTTTTCGAATAAAGGGAAGCAGGACAATCAGCGCCGTCAGCATTCTTGTGAACACTACGGTCGTAGGCGGCAGAACCCTTAACACAATTCGCATGGCTACAAAAGAGCATCCCCAGAGAATAACAGCAGCCATTATTGCTGTTACTGAAATTACTGTGCCTTTACTATGATTGTTCTGCATCATCTGTCTCTCCATCGCCTTTTATAGGATGCATTCTATTATTGTGTTAATATTTTTTATTGCAGAAAATTGCTGTCCGAGTTCTGATACTGCCGGGGTGTAGCGCCTGTATAGGTTCTGAATGTATTTGTCAGATGGCTCTGATCACTGAAACCGGCGGCAAGCGCCACCTCGGAAAAGGACATACCGCTTCGTATAAGCCTTCCGGCTGCAGACAGTCTTTTCTGAATCCTGTAGGTATGCGGTGAGACACCGTAGTGCTGCTTGAATGTTCTAAGGAAGTGATAGCTGCTTAACCCGGCTTCAGCAGCAGCCTCCTCCAGCCCTATTTTCCGATCGAGCTCCGATGAAAGCAGATCCGCAGCCCGTCTCAAAGCCGGAACATTTCCTGATGATGGTACGGGACCGCCGGAGCTTGCGGTATATCCCTTTATCAGCCGGCTTATAAACTCAAGTCCGGCAGTTTCAGCCTCCAGACTATCCACTGAAGATCTGACAACCCTTACAAGATTGCCGAATCCGGCAGAAAGTTCGCTGTCACTGATTATCACACTCTCAAACTCAGGCAGCACATCCGCCGTTTCCTGGTAAAGGCGGCTGAACTTCTGCATCGCATCGTTGCTTATATACATCATAGTGTAGGTATAGCATTCTCCGGGCCTGGGGATTCCCGAGTGAACCTGCCCCGGATTGATGACCGCGATATCTCCCGGTTTTACAAATGAACCCTCATCAAAACTGCCGTTCCAGGAATTGCCTCCGCGGTTCATCAGCCCGACTGCATAGAAGTCTTCATGCGAATGCCGCGGAAAGGAGTGCTGCATATCAATGCTCAGGCAGAGCTCGATTCCTTGAACAGCGGGATTCCTGAAGTAGGAGACATTATTGAGGTTATTCACACTCTGATAATAAAAACCCCCGTATTTACAGTCAATATCCCTTATCCCCGCCAAATAGACAAAGGGCATGTTTTTGAATAGTATTACTGTAATTACAGTTAAGGAGTTATGATGAAGGTTATAATAGGAAACGATCACGGAGCAGTGGAACTCAAAAACAGGATTATTGTGCACCTTAAGAAAAAGGGCTATGAAGTAGAAAACATCGGAGTCGACACTGCCGATTCGGTAGATTACCCCGATATGGCTGAAAAAGCCTGTACAAAATTCCTCGCCGGAGCTTATGACTACGGAATTGTCTGCTGCGGAACCGGAATCGGAATATCCATTTCAGCAAACAAGATTGATGGAATACGCTGCGCTCTTCCCCAGGACTGTTTTGCTTCACAGATGGCAAGAGAGCATAACAACGCCAACTTTATAGCCTTCGGCGGCAGAATCGAATACAGGGACAGTATTGAGGATATGCTTGATTCATTTTTTGATAATAAATTCGAAGGCGGCCGGCATCAGAAAAGGGTTGATAAAATAATGGCCCTTGAAAACAGATAAGACTGCCGAAATATCAGTTCTGCATAAAAAACCGGAACAGTGAATAAAGCTCAATTAATAGAGATCTCACTTTCCGGTTTTATTATTTTTCAGTACTTCTATTTTTTCAGTGTCTTAATGAGATCCACGGCTTCCGAGGTCAGCCTTGTTATTTCATCAAACTTACCTGCTGAAATAAGATCGGCCTTCACCATCCAGCTGCCACCGCATGCCAGAATTTTATCATAGGCAAGGTAGTCCAGAAGATTCGAAGAATCAATTCCGCCTGTAGGCATGTATTTTACTTCATAAACGGCACCCATTGCTTTCAGCATTTTAAGACCGCCTGCAGCCTCTGCCGGAAAAAATTTCAGGACATCAAGTCCCCGGCTGAGCCCCATTTCTACCTGTGTCGGGTTTGTAACACCGGGAACGATAGGAATCTGCCGTGAAATGCAGTAATCCACAACCTCGGGATTGAATCCGGGTGATACAATAAATGAAGCCCCGGCATTTATTGCCTTTTCAACATTCTTTACATTCAGAACTGTTCCGGCACCAATAAGCATATCCTTATGCTCACGTACCATCAGGCTGATAGCCTCTTCTGCCGCTGCTGTTCTGAATGTAACCTCGGCAACCGGAAGACCTCCGTCTTTCAGCGCCTGTCCCAGACTGACCGCATCAGCGGCATTATCTATTTTTACAACCGGCACAAGTTTCAGTTCTGATATCCGATCAAATAAATTATCCATAATCGTAGCTTCTCCTTGCACTTACATTACTTAAAAGAATTCAAATTTTCAACAGACCCGCCTCAGCTCAGGCTTTGTCGTCTATTTTTCTTAACATTTGTCTCACATTGTGAAACTGCCGCCTTTAGGCGCCTTTAAGCACATAAAGACGGCTGGCACCGGTCGATGCGATTTTAACAGGTATAGTCCGGAAGTTTTATTCTGTCCGGTATTGTTTTTCTCATGATATCGGTTATCCTGTAATCAGGGAGCTTCTTGCAAAACTTTTTCAGTTTTGAAATTGCCTCAGGATAAAAATTAAATTCAAGGAGAAAAACATGACCCTGATAATTACTGCAGCGCTGGTCATTTTAATCGTAATAATAATCACAGCAGCCTACAACAGCTTTATAGGAATCAAAAACAAGGTGGAAGAGGCATTTTCAACCATGGATGCATACCTGAAGAAAAGATGGGATCTGATCCCCAACCTTGTTGAGACAGTCAAGGGATACGCATCCCATGAAAAAGAAACCCTTGAGGCCGTTATAAAAGCCAGAAACATGGCGGTCAATTCCAGCGGTATCGGCGAACTGAAACAGAATGAACAGGCACTTGCAGCCGGCCTGAAAAGCCTCTTTGCCCTCAGCGAAAGCTACCCCGATCTAAAGGCTAATGAAAACTTTATAAATCTTCAGAACCAGCTTCAGACTGTTGAAAACGACATCCTGCAGGCAAGAAAATATTATAATGCAGTGGTAAGGCAGTACAACACCAAGAGAGAACTCTTTCCCCAGTCATTGATTGCATCGATGATGCACCTGGAAAAGAAGGAATACTTTGACATAGATGACTCTGAGCGCGGCAGCGTAAAGGTATCATTCTAATGAAAATATCAATGAATCTGAAAAAACTTGCCCTTACAGCAGTTTTATTGTCGGGATTTCTGCTGCCGGCTGCCGCAGATGAATTCTTCATCATTGACCATTATTACATTGATATACGGGTAAATGAGAACAATTCCTATGATATTACCGAGATCATCGAAGTCGATTTCCAGGCGGAACGGCACGGTATCTACAGGAATATTCCGCTCTCCACATATGACGGCCATCCGGTAAAGATTTCAGACATAAATGTAGCAGGCTTTCAGAGCAAAACAAAAAGATCGGGTAACGATCTGGTCATCCGCATAGGTTCTGCAGACAGCTATGTTAATGGACAGCAGAAGTATGAAATAAGCTATACCTATGATATAGGCGATGACCGCAACCCCGATATGGATGAGCTATACTACAATCTGATCGGCGCTCAGTGGGATACCATAATCAGGGGAGCAGAATTCCGTATAGAGATGCCCTTTGATTTTGATAAAAGCCGGCTTAATTTTACCTCCGGCCCAATCGGAAACACTGATAATACAAATGTGGAATGGAAGGTCAGCGGCACAGTCATTACCGGCAGAACAAAGTCAAAGCTCGACTACTACGACGCCCTCACCGTTGCCCTCCCCCTCCCTGAAGGCTACTGGGTAAACCCGGCCCGCCATATTGATTTTAAGAAACTGTTTTTCACAATCTTCGGACTTCCTCTTCAGATTCTGGTGATCATCCTTACCGGGCTGCTGTGGTTTTTCAAGGGCCGCGACAACAAGCTCTACCCGTCGGTGGAGTTCGAGGCTCCGGAGGGTCTCACCCCTGCTGAAATCGGTTATATCATAGACGGCAGCGTTGACAGCAAGGATGTAACAGCGCTGCTCATTTACTGGGCTGACAGGGGTTACATCGAGATAGAAGACAAAACAGCTGGAGAAGGTCTTTTTGCAAAAAAGAACATGCTTATCACCAAAAATAAGGAGCTCGGAAGCGAAGCGTACTCATATGAAAAGTACATGTTCAAGAAACTGTTTAACACATACGGCGATGGAAGCTCGGTAGAAACAAAAGACCTTGTTAATAAATTCTATTCAACTGTAAATGAAACAGGCCGCAGGGTTAAGAAAGGTTTTACTGATAATAAGGAAAGGCGTATTTATGAAAAGAAGACCGGAAAATACACCTTCATCGGCGGGCTGCTCGCAGCCCTCCCTGTAATAGTGATGACTGTTCAGGGATTTTCGGGGCTTTCAGGCTCCGGAGGCCCTCCTGCGGTGTTAGGAATACCTTTCAGCATGTTCATCCTTATCCCGGCCTTTCTAATAAGTTCAGCGCTTGTACCCTCAGCAGGAGCATCAGGTAGCATGAGAAAGTCAGCCTTATTTTTCGGGCTTATCTTCGGGATTATTTCGCACAGTATATTTCTTTTCATCATGGTCTTTGAGGGCGGAGTTCCGCTTACAGTTTTTGTAGGCGCAGTACTCAGCTGCTATATTTCAGCTGTATTCGTTCATCTGATGCCTAAAAGGACAAAACGCGGTGATGAGATCCTCGAAAAGGTTCTTGGATTCAGGGAATTTATAAAAACAGCTGAAAAGGAAAAACTTGAGGCAATGTTCGAAAGTAATCCGGAATACTACTACAATATTCTGCCATACGCTCTGGTATTCGGACTCACCAGGAAGTGGGCCGAACATTTTGAAGGGATGACAATCCAGCCTCCTACATGGTACCATAGCTACAGAAAAACTTCGTTTTCACCGGTTGGGTTTGCAGAAAATCTTCAAACAGGATTCAACACTCTCAACAGCTCAATGAACTCCTCACCCTCATCTTCAGGCGGAGGCAGTTCATCAGGGGGCTCATCGGGAGGCGGTTCCGGCGGCGGAGGCGGAGGAAGCTGGTAGGAATATAATGAGCAGAATTAAACTTGTAGCATGCGATATGGACGGAACCCTGCTGAACAGCAGCAAACATATATCAGAGGGCAATATCGCCGCAGTAAAAAAACTTGAAAAAGCCGGGGTGCAGTTTGTAATTGCAACCGGCCGGCATGATTCAATGATCAGGCACTATATTGATGAATTAGAGATTGATATGCCGGTAATTTCCTGCAATGGGGCAATAGTTCGGAACCCGGTCACAAAGCAGAGATACGGAGCCCGTCCGCTGACGAAAGAGCAGACAGAATCAATTATCGAAATATCCAGAAGATACGGAACCGATTTCCATATCTACGCCGACAATACTATCTACGGAAAAAGCGCCACAAATAAAATCTTGCTTTACCAGAAGCTGAATGCCGGCCTTCCCGAAGATCGACGCGTAAAAATGTTTATTGACCCGGATTACACAAGCTTTATCAGAAACACTGAAGAGGATCTTTTCAAGGTCCTTGTAATTCCTGAAGACATCTCCATGATGGATGAAATAAAGCAGAAAATAGAGGCCGAATGCGGGGTGCAGGTTACACGCTCAGACTACAACCTGCTTGATATCATGCAGAGCGGAATAACCAAGGAAGAGGGGCTTAAAACTCTTTGCGGAGCGCTTGGTATTGGTATTGAAGAAGCTGCAGTTATCGGGGATGAGTTCAATGATCTAGAAATGTTCAGGGGCGCAGGAACTTCAATTGCTGTCGCAAATGCGATTGACCTGATTAAGGAAGCTGCCAGCTTTGTAACAAAGGCAGACAACAACCACGATGGGGTAGCTGAGGCTATATCGATTATCTTAGAACAGTAATATCAGCCGAATACTTTCTTGAGTGCAGAGGAGAGAATAGAATCCTTTACAGGTTTTAGCAGGTAATCGACCGGTTCAACCTTCATTGCCCTGCTCTTCATGTCCTCACTTGAGTATGCTGTAAGATAAATTACCGGGGTATCGCGAATCAGGCGGACCCTTGTGGCGGCATCAACACCGTCAATAAAACTGTCCAGCCTGATATCCATAATGATAAGATCAGGACTGTGCCGCAGCACCGCCTGTATAACTTCATTGCCGTCAGCGATAATTTCAGGCACAATGTAGCCCATAGCCTCAAGTCTTTCTTTTAGGGCGAGTCCCTCAATTGGTTCATCCTCAACGACGAGGATCTTGTGCTGATTCATGGTACAAATTATATTTCATAACTGTAAAAATATCTACAATTATGTTAAGGTTGTACATGCTGCTTAATTTCAATGGAAATACGCTGCTTCTTAAATTTCACAAGAAACTCTTTGCTGATCATCCGCTGAATTCAACGGTAATCGGCTATCTCATCTATGCGGCGGCTATGCTGCTGTTAGTCAATCACCTTGGTGTTTCAAGCAACTTTATAATAATCATCCCGCTTATTTCGGCGGCGCTTGCATACGGACTTCCAGGCGGCGCAATAGCAGGAGCAACAGGACTTCCGCTTAATCTGCTTTTTTTCAACATGTTCGGAAGCATGGAATACGCCCCGGAAAGTCTATTCGTCACAGAAATCTCTGGAATTGTACTCGGTACAGCTATCGGCTACCTCTCTGAATATTTCAGAACCATAGACAATGCACGGAAGGAACTTGCGGAAGCTCTTGAATCAAACCAGCTGCTTTTAAACGAACTTAATCACCGTGTAAAAAACAATCTGAATATCATCAAGGATCTCCTGCAGCTTCAGCTCACCCGCTCAGATAATCCGGAGTTTATCGAAGAAGGAAAAAAAATTATCGAGCGTGTACACAGCATAGCCCTTACACATGAATTTCTGCACTCAAAGGATCAATCGCTGAAATCAAACATTGATAACTTTATCAGGGAACTGATAAACAATATTTCTGAAATCTATGACACAAATAATGTAATAATCGAGTCGGATATTCATACCGGAAATCTTACCCTTTCAAATAAACAGCTGACATTCATGGGTCTTATTATTAATGAAGTGATATGCAACTCTCTGAAATATGCAGCACCAAAGGATAATGAGCTTAAACTGAGCATTGCAATATTTATTGAAAATTCATACCTGCAGCTTAAAATACAGGACAACGGACCGGGATTCTCACTGGATGAACTAACCGGAAACAGGGGTCTTGGAATTCTGCTGATTAGTTCGATAAGCAAAACACTGAAGGCTGAATACTCATTCAAAAAGAACAACGGATGTCTTTTCGAGCTGAGTTTTAATCTAAGCAGCGGATACAGGGCGGATGATTAATGACTAAAATCATCATTCGTATCCTCGGGCTGATAATCGGGCTTGCGGTCTTCCTTGTTCTAAAAATAACACTGAATGATATAATAAAACCCGAAGGATTAATTCTTGCTGACGGATGGGAACTTATTGAAGAAACCGGGACAAAAACAGTCACCCTGCCCGATTTTCACAGAATAAAGAAAGCCGGAACGGTCCGGTACAGAACAAGTTTCAGCTACATCCCGGAGACAGATTCAGCCTTAATGCTGCTGAGGGTTCCCGGGAATTCTCTCCGGGTGTTCATGAACGGCCGCCTGATAGGTCAGATTGGAAGCCCCGATGACAGCAGCTCAAAGTTTAAAAACTACGCTTTTACGGTAAGACTGCCTGAAGAGAATAAAGATCATAATATCCTTGAAATTGAACAGACTGTCGATTTCGTTCAGGGCTTTACTGTTCCGCCGTTTATCATTCCGGCATCAGATGCTGTATACCGAAAAGGTCTAATTAATTTCATCTATGACAGCCTGCTTCAGTTTTTTATAGGCGGAGTAATAACTATAGGAATTATCCTCGTCGGAGTATATTTTAAAACCGGAAAAAAGCTTAAAGCTTATCTTTTTATCGGCCTGGGGTCGGCACTCTCAGCCGTGTACTGTCTGGATTTTCTTCATTTTGACACACTGTTCACGTCATCCATCCTGCTTAATCTGAGTAAGATTTTCTTTATAAGCGGGTTTATTGCCTGCAACCTTTTTGTTCTAGGACTGAACATACTTACATATAATTCCAAATTCATAAGGGTTCTGCAGTATCCGTTTATGATTATTACCGCAGCGGCCTTCATCTTCAGCCCGAACAGGCATATTCTTGATTTATTCCTTCAGATTCTAAACGGTCTGCTGCTTATTGATGTAGTTATCATAGCCGTAATGGGACTGAACCTACTTAAAAAAAGCAGTGTGATGCTGATTCCTGCAATAGTCGTGGCGTCGACGCTCTTTGATGCTGTATATATAACCTTCACCACAACCCCCAGACCCTTTATCATTCAGTACGGTATAGCCTTCTCAACCCTTTTCTTCTGTGCTGATCTTATTCTAAATTACTCAAAATTATGCTCTGAAAATACCGTCCTGTTCACCTCGGCACATAAGGATGCACTGACAAGTGCTTATAACCGGAAGGTTCTGGACCAGCTGAAGCCTTCCTCATTTGATACAGCGGCAGTTGTTGATCTTGATGATTTTAAAACATACAACGATACATACGGACACCTCAAAGGTGATGAACTTCTTAAAAACTTTGTAAAATCTGCAAACAAAAATTTCAGGGAATCAGACATTATAGTCAGACTGGGCGGCGATGAGTTTCTCATCCTGCTTAAAGGTCCGGACAGTGTGGAAGCTGAAGCTATTATATCCAGAATCAGGGAAGAATTCATGGAACTTCACAGTTACGGCTTCTCATACGGAATCGCAAAAATGAGGGAATCAATCAGCCGGACTTCCGACATAGCCGATGCGGAAATGTACCGAATGAAAAAATCCGTTAAAAATAAAATGGAAGGGCTTTAAAATGAAGAATAAGTTTAAGATAGCATTTATCTCCGGAAAACTCGGAGATGTAGACGGAGTCTCTCTTGAAGTTGAAAAATGGGTTGACGTACTCATAAAAGAGGGACATGAAATATATGCAATAGCAGGAAAATTCAGCTCAAACCTCAAAGAAGTTCCGGAAGAAAGAAGACTTTGTATTGATGAAATAAGATTTGACTCTTCACATCAGCATGAATATGAACACCTTTTCTTCCCATATCTAAATAAATTTCAGACTTATATTTCAGAAGAAAAGCTTCATACAGCAATAGAAGAAATGAATCATAAAAGCAGCTATATCGCCGACAGTATTTTTGACTTCATCCAGCAGAACTCAATCGACGTGCTGGTTGCCCAGAATACAAATGCTATGCCGATGTCCCTGCTTAGCGGACTGGCAGTTTATAAGCTCTGCGGCGAAAAGCGCATTGCAACAATATTTCATCACCATGACTTCTGGTGGGAAAGAAGCCGGTTCAGTAACAGCGCGATTGAAACTCTTCTTTCAAGAACAATGCCTCCGCAGGTGCCGGGCGTAGAACATATAGTGCTTTCAACCTATGCAGCGCATATCCTCCGCTCAATCAAAAGAGTACAGCCGCGGATTATTCCGAACTGTGAAGACTTCGAGAAACCTGTCGTTAAGGATGATTATAATCAGGATTTCAGAAAAGAACTCGGATTCAATGAGGATGACATCCTTGTGCTGCAGCCGACCCGTATAGTTCCCCGGAAACACATAGAGGACTCGGTCAGGTTTGTAGGAAAGCTTGGAATGAGGTATCCCGAAATCCGAAGAAAGCTTCACCTTATAATCTCGCTGTATCAGGGAGACGAGCCTGATGAAAATTATATTGCACTCATTAAAAGTCTTGCAGAACAGTTTGAAGTTCCGCTTCATTTCATCTCAGACAGAGTATCTTCCGCCCGCGGTAAAAACGAACTCGGGCAGAAGCTGTACACCAACCGTGATGTCCTTGCCAACGCGGATTTCGTAACATATCTGCCGGTATGGGAAGGCTTCGGCAATGCCTTCCTGGAAGCAGTGGCCGCAAGGGTTCCGGTTGTTATTACTACATATCTGGTCTATAAAACCGACATTAGAAACCGGGATTTCAAGACCATTGAAATTACTGACAACTATGATGAAAACAATCAGCTGATCATTCCGGATCGGGCGCTTGATAAAATTTACGATATCATTATGAATCCTGCTAAAAAAGAAAAAATGGTTAACCATAACTTTGATGTGGGTGAACGCTTTTTCAGTTATGAAACACTTAAAGACTGCCTGCTCAAGCTGTTTGATGATTACTCATATGAGATTCTGGCGAACAGAAAGAGAATTCAGAAAAGCCGGGCAGAATTTTCTGTTTAGCGGACGGACAGCCTGAATGAAACCCTATTCACTTTTAAGAAAACCGAATTACTGGATCACGGGCTTTCTGATTTTTATTGTTATATTTCTTATTCTTAAAACCAGTATAAAACCCGAGGGCCTGGTACTTGAAGAAAACTGGGAACTTGAACTAAACGGTCTGAAAACAGAAGTTAAAATCCCCGGACAGATGTCAGTTGATACCCTGACAAAGGTCAGATACATAAACACTTTCAGTATTGATGATGCGGCAGATAAAGCAATAGTAATCAGCCGGATTCCCGGCAATGCTCTTAAAATATTTTTAAATGGAAATCTCATCGGCAGTATCGGTGATGAAAATAATCCAACAGCCCGGTTCTGGAATATGGTTCAGATATTTCCAGCCTTCGGAAATCTTAAAACCGGGCGTAATACTCTGGTGATTGAGCAGTACACAAATATAACACACGGTATGACTTCTGCTCCGATGATCCTTGATTATAAGAGAGCACTTTCAAAAACAAACACGGCCAACTTTTTTTATGTAACACTGATACGGCTCATGATTGGAGCAGGCCTTCTTGTAGGAACAATAATGCTTCTTATAGCGGCTCTTACTGAAACCGGCAGGAAAACATATATACTCATGGGCTGTGCCACTATTTTCGCATCCATCTACTGTATTGATTACCTATACTTTGAACACCTGTTTAATCAGAAGTTCCTGCTGTTAAGCGATAAAATACTTCTTCTCTCCGGATTCCTGGCTTTAAACATATTCACAGCAGGCGTTAACAACATTACCATCAACAGCAGGGTAATAAAGTATACTCAGTATCCGTTGAGCATTATCCCTGCACTCCTTTTCCTTTTCAGCCCGACACTTCCGGAACTGATACGATTCTTTCATTTTGTTAATCCTGCCCTGCTTATCAACGGAGTCTTCATCGCTGTTATGCTTTTACACCTTGAAGAGAAGGATTACATAATGCTGATTCCTTCAATATTAATCCTGTGCACCGTTGGAAATTCTTTCTATGTCAGCATGATAAATCCGAATGCGCCTTACACCATTCAGTATGGAGCTCTGTTCAGTACGGTCTTTTTCAGTGCAGACCTTATAATCAAGTATACCAACATTCACACCGAAAACTCAAAACTCCGCTATTTTGCCCAGACTGATCCATTAACCGGAGCCTTCAACAGAAATATTATTAATAGTATTAAAAGGGAAAACTGGACTTCTGCGATAGTTGTTGATTTCGATAATTTCAAAGAATACAACGACAATTTCGGACATAAGCTTGGCGATGAACTGCTGTGCAGCTTTGTAAACCGCGCAAAGGAAAATCTGCGGACTTCAGATATCGTTATCAGAATAGGCGGTGATGAGTTCCTCATTCTGCTGAAGGAAATCGATGCGGCCAATGCCGAAACTATTATCAGAAGAATCCACGATCAGTTTTATTATGAATATGACGCCGAGTTCTCCTACGGTGTTCAGAGAATAGAGTCTGATATAACCAGCTCATTTCACAAGGCTGACATCTCGATGTATCAAAATAAGAGGGCGAGAAAAAAGCGTAACAACCCGTCCTGACAAGAGCTATACACAGCTGTTATAAACTGCCCTGAAATCATCAGCATTATACCCGGAAGCTCCCCACTGCGCTGCAAGCGTCACTGCCTGTTCAGTCATAGTATCAATATCCGGATTCTCTATACCAAGCTCCCTCATCGAAAGAGGACAGCCTATTTTTTTTATCCAGGATTCATAGGCAGAGATGACAGCTTCACAATCCGGCCGGCCGTCCATCATCAGAACGTCTTTCCCGAATTTGAGGATACGGCTGCTCAGTTCATCTTTTTTATAACGGAGGAATGCCGGCACGACAGCCGCCAGACCTGCACCATGCGCTATATCATAGAGCCCGCTGATCGGATGCTCTATGATATGACAGGGAATGGATGCGCCCTCAAGGCCTGCATTGCAGAGGCCGTTCCATGCAAGTGCGCCCGCCCACATTACCGAGGCTCTTGCATCATAATCATCCGGCTTTTCAAGAATGACTTCCAGACTTTTCATAACAGCCTTTACCATTCCTTCGACAAAACCATCGTGCACGGGAGCAAATTTTTCGGTAGTTGTAAAATAGCCTTCAAGAAGATGAGTCATAATATCGAAGCAGGCATAGGCGGTATACTGAACAGGGATTGTAAATGTCAGGACAGGATCGAGGAAGGCGACAGCCGGTACGATCAATGGTGAGCGTATACTGTACTTGTCGCCCGTTTTATCATTGGTAAGGACAGCGGCCTGATTTGTTTCAGAGGAAGTTGCAGGAAGCGTCTGCACAGCAAGAACCGGGAGTGCTTTTTCAATCACCAGTTCCCTGGCATAGTATTTCCATAAATCCTCATCGGTGCAGGCGCCGACAGCAATCCCCTTGGATTCATCAATAACACTGCCTCCGCCGGCTGCAATTATAAAATCAACACCGGCATCCTTTGCAAGGCCTGCACCATCAAGTGTGTGGGAAAGCTGAGGATTGGCGGAAACTCCGCTATGTTCAATGACCTCGATTCCGGTATCCGTTAAAGATTTGATTATACGGCCGTGAAGACCGCTTTTTTTAATACTGTTCCGGCCGTAGACAAGCAGAGCCTTCTTTCCGTATGCGGCAGCGACACTGCCGATGGAATCTGCAGCATCACGTCCGAAAATCACCCTTGTAGGAGAATAAAACTCAAAACTTTTCATACTCGGCCTCCTGTCATTCCAGCTCAAGAATAGCCGGAAATGAAAAACTGTTTTTATCTCTTGATATATTGTTAAAATAATTCTGCCTGGATCGGTACATTTTTATAAAACTGCAGATTATTGACGGTTCCGAAAACTCAAGAAAAGCCGTCCAGCCTCTTTCATCCTCAACTGCAGCCACAATCCCTGAGATCTCCGGACTTCCGGAATCAAGCAGAAGATATGATTCAGAAGTACATGCAGTCCGCTTCCAGTCTTCTGAAAAGAAGATGGGTTCTTCAGTATAGTAAATCCGGACAGTGCCCGCCCCCACGCGGTACTCGCCATACCGGGACGGCAGTGCATTCACTTCCAGAAATTCTATCCCTTCATGGTAAACCGGCCCCCGGGTGAGCACGGCGATATTATCAGAATCTTCGGCAAAAATGTGTCCGGCACATGAAAAAAGTATGATTATAATCAGACTTATTACATTTCTTTTCATTTGAAACAATTATATCAGATAAACAGTTCTATGTGTAATTATGAATCCTTCATCTGTTTCAGTATTGAGGCAATCAAGTCAAGCTTTTCCGGGTCATCGGATTTAAACCTGATAACAAGTACACTGTCGTAAGTTTTAATTTTACCGGCATAGGTTACGGGATTAATTTTGTTAAATAAGCATATAGAACCCGCCGGTAAATCTAACGGCAGGTCATAACTTCCTTTTTCAGCGGTTTATGCTTATTAAATACCTGCTGTTTTTTTTATATATGCTCTTGCATTTTTTGCATAAACGAAGGGATTGGCTTTTGCCGGATCCTGCTCGGCTTCAACAACCATCCATCCATTATAACCATTTTGTTCAAGGATTCTGAATATTGAAGAAAAGTCTATGCTGCCGTCTCCGGGAACAGTAAAAACTCCATCACGTACAGCATCCAGAAATGAAGAGTCAGCGGATTTTACCCTTGCATATACCTCCGTTCTCATATCTTTCAGATGCACATGCCCTACCCGGCTTACAAACTTTTTAAGAGCTGCAATAGGATCCTCTTCCGAGAACGCAAAATGTCCTGAATCATAAAGAAGATACACATACTCCGGATTTGTTTCGTTAAGAAACCGCTCGGTCTCATCTACAGTCTGTATACCAGTACCCATATGATGATGAAAGGCGAGCTTCATTCCTTCGCCGGCAGCAATTTTTCCAAGCTCATTCAGACCTGATGTTACTGCTTTAAACTCTTCATCAGAAAACACAGCTTTTCCGCTGAAAACAGAAACCGGCTGTCCCTGACAAGAGCGGGTCTGTTCGGATGGGCCTATCACATCAGCGCCGACCTTTTTTAAAAACTCAAGCTGAGCCCTGAAATCCTTTTCAACCTCAGCAAATGGTTTTGATGCAAGAAAGGAACTGAACCACTGATTACAGATCTTAATTCCACGCACATCAAGGTACTCCTTAAGCACCGCCGGGTCTTTCGGATACTTATTGCCGACCTCGCTTCCTGCATATCCGGCCAGAGCCATCTCACTGACGCATTGCTGAAATGTATTCTCTGCTCCGAGGTCAGGCATATCATCATTGGTCCACCCGATAGGAGCCATTGCAAGTTTTACCTTATTACTGTCCATATTTATCAAACCTCCGATATTTCGGTTAAAGTGTATTTTTACTTTCCGGCATGACATCCAAAAGAAATTCCACAGCCTTTTCGACACCGGCTATTGCAGGCATGGTAAGATCCTCCTGTTCTATGCAGATCACTCCGTCATAACCAGACATCCTTACAACGGTAAGAAACTCTTTCCACCAAAGTGCATCATGACCGTAACCAAGCGCTACATAGTTCCAGCTGCGTTCAGTATACTGATCGATTGTTTTGATATCGAGGACTCCGTCTACGCCCACTATATGTCTTTCAAGTCTGGCATCCTTTGCGTGAACATGGTAGATACATTCACTAAGAGCCCTTGCCGCCTGAATCGGGTCACCGCCCATCCAGAACATATGACTGGGGTCAAGATTCATCCCCACCATTCCGCCTACTTCATTTCGCAGCCTGAAAAAACTTTCTACGTTATACACAAGCTGGCAGCCATGATTTTCAAGTGCAAACTGTTCTATACCGTGATCGGCTCCGCGCTTTATATTTTCTTTCCAGTATGGAAGCGCAACTTCCTTCCATTGCCAGTTTAAAATTTCGGTCGTAATCGGCGGCCATGAAGTAGTAATCCAGTTAGGGTTTGAATCGCCGGGACCTCCAGGAAGACCGGACATCATTATTATTTTTTTAATTCCCCAATATTCGGCCAGTCTGTAGGTTTTTCTGACAACATCCTCATGCCGTTCACCCGGCTCTCCGGGAGCAAGCTGATTACCTGAACAGTTAAGTGCTATGATCTCGGCTCCGGCTTCTTTTATCTTGCCAAGATACTCATCCCTTTTTGTTTCACTGGAAACCAGTTCATCCAAATCGGCATGCGGCGCCGAAGACCAGTTGCCCAGAGGCAGCTCAAGTCTTCTGACACCAAGGCCTGTGATGGTCTTTAGCATCTGCTCAAAAGTCTGAAAACCCAGACCATCTGTATTAAATCCTATCTCCATAACTTACCTTTTAACTGCCATAATAGCTTTTACTGCGGCAGCAGTATCAGTCAGAGGAAAGAGCTCGCTGCCTACACGTCCGGTATATCCGAGTTTTTCAAGATGCTTCATAATATTCAGATAGTGCATTTCACCGGTTCCCGGTTCATGCCTTCCGGGAGCATCAGCAATATGTATATGTCCGATTACATCAATATAATTACTCAGTTTATCGCAGACGCTTCCTTCATTCAGCTGCATATGATAGGCATCGTACAGAAGCTTCAGTTTCGGTGAACCGATAATCCTGACTATCTCGGCACCATCTTTTGTATATTTCAGAAAATTACCGACATGATCGGTTGAAATATTCAAGGCTTCGAGGTTCATATTAATATCTTCCTCTTCAGCAATCACAGCGCATTCTTTCAGCATATCAAACATACTGCAGATTTTTACTGTATCAGAAAGTTCGGTGTAATGGTTTACAACAACACCACCGTCTCCAAGAGCGTTTGAATGAATAGTGATACTCTCGGCACCTATCTTTTTAGCTACCGCAACAGACTCCTTTATGAAATCCAGATACTGTTTCTTATGAGACGGATCTACAAGCGAGAAATCCGCATCACCGTTGAATCCGCTGATTTTAATTCCGGCGGCGGCGGCGGCATCTCTTGTTACATCAAGATCCTTTACACGCCAGTCCCAGAACTCAACAGATTCAAATCCGTCATCTTTTGCAGCCTGAAAACGATTCTCCCATGGCAGCTCGGTGTACAGGGTATCAATACATGCACAGAATCTCATCTATTCAACCTCGCTGATTTTAACAGGCCTGCCCTCTTTAAGCGATTTTGTCGCAGCGGCAGCCATAAGTACAGGATAGAGGCCGTCCATACCTGTGACAGGAGTTTCGGTGTCATTGATGATTGCCGCGGCAAAGGCTTTCATCTCATTTACAAAAGCCATTGTATAGCGGTCCCACATTATCTTGTAACAGGCCTCATAAGTGGTTCCTTCACCGTTCATTACTGCGGCAGTATGAGGCAGATCATTATCATTAATAGCACAGCCTTCAGAACCGAATACTTCCACACGCTGGTCGTATCCGTATACAGCCTTTCTGCTGTTGTCTATAACAGCCAAAGCGCCGCTTTCGAATTTAATAGTTACAATTGCAGTATCTACATCACCTGCTTCCCCGATTGCCGGATCAACAAGAACAGCACCCTGGGTATAAACTTCGACAGCATCGCTGCCTGCAAGAAATCTGGCCATATCAAAGTCATGTATCATCATATCGTAAAAGATACCGCCTGATACTTTTACATAGCTGATTGGCGGCGGTTCCGGGTCCCGGGAAGAGATCTTGATGATATGCGGTTCTCCGACCTTGCCGGCCCTTACCATGTCATAAACAGCCTTATGGTTGTGATCAAAACGTCTTGAAAAACCGATCATCAGCTTTACACCTGCATCCTTTGCAGAATCAATTGCCTTGTGGACCATCTTAAGATCATAATCGATCGGTTTTTCGCAGAAAATATGCTTACCAGCGGCTGCCGATTTGATAATAAACTGAGAGTGGGTATCGGTAGATGAGCAGATTAAAACTGCCTCTATCTCTTTATCCTGAAGTATATCTTCAGCATCCTTTGTTACATTAGGTATTCCATATTCTTTCGCAAAGGCTTCAGTTTCTTCATTTGCAAATGGATCTGCAATTGTTTTTATCTCCATTTCCCTGACAAACATTGCTATATTCTTAGCATGCACCTTTCCTATTCTTCCTGCTCCAATGATTCCAATTTTCATTTCAGTTCTCTCCTAACAGAAAAATTCCTAGTATTTAATAGAATTAACTTCATCATACATTGCCACGACATTCTCCGGAGGTATGCCGGGAAGCATATTGTGGATAGCAGTAAACACAAATCCGCCGTCCTTCATCAGCATGTCGCAATTCTTCCGGACCATGTCGCGGACAGTCTGCTCATTATCGAAGGCCAAAGCGTTCTGAGTATCGATTCCTCCGCCCCAGAATACAAGATCCTTTCCGTATTCAGCCTTCAGCTTGTCGGCTTCCATATCAGTACACTGGGTCTGAACAGGGTTAAGGATATCAAGACCGGCTTCAATAAGATGCGGTATGATATGGAAGATAGATCCGCAGCTGTGAAGAAATGTTTTAATGTTTGAATTATCATGAACATAATCAAAGATCTTCTTGTGCCAGGGAAAAATAAGTTCCCTGTACAGGTCAGGAGAAATCAATGGTGCATTCTGCATTCCAAGATCGTCACTGAAAATGATTACATCAGCGTATCCGTCTATCTGCGGAAGAAGTTTCGAAAGCTTTTCAAAGTGCCGCTCAACCAGCTTCTCGAAAAGCATAGTGACTTCTGCAGGTTCAGTCAGCATTTTAATCAGAAAATCATCGTTCCTGTAAAGCCACTGTCCCGGTTCAAAAACAATATTTGAGTAGTTAGCGATAATGGAGTAATCAGTTTCCTCGTATATCTTTTTTGCAGCCTTTCCTATTGATTCGTAAAAATCAGGCGACCCTGCATTTTTCCACAGCGGATCTGTAAGACTCATCCAGCTTACCTTTGAAGCAGCTTCTTCTATGTCATTAAAGTCGGTTTTAGTCTTTCCGTTGTAGGGATAAATCTCCTGGTCAAAATAAAATGCACCGTCGACCATTTTCGCAAGCACATCACCATCGCCATCTTTAACAACCCAGTCGGCGCCTTCCTGTTCAAGATTCATCCATGCAGGGAACTTTGCCGAAGAACCGTCCGGCAGGGTCCAGTCAGCCCAGTCCTGTGAATTAAAAGAAAAATCATATGCAAGATCCCTTGTGTCGATCTGAAACTTATCCAGATACCACTGTTCGGGCAATGCCAGCTGCTGATTCACATCGTAGATCTTTGTCTCGCCGCTGCTCATTCCTAGATGCTTTTTCAGGGCATTGTAAAGCATCGCGCTCATTCCGGAGGAATGCATCCCTCCGAAATCAACAGCTATCTTATCTGCCTCCTTATGATTAAGGATGGCTCTCATTCTTTCTCGTTTTGTCACCTTCGAAACCTCATCAAATGCTGTCTTTTCGAAACTTATTTCTGCTTCTTCTGCATGGACTTTGTATAAACATCCATGATTACCGCAATAAGGATTATTACACCCTTAAGAATCTGCTGCCAGTATGGGGAAACATTTGTAAGGTTAAGGATATTTTTAAGGATACCGACGATAAGTCCGCCAACCAGGGTTCCTACAATTGAACCGACACCGCCGTCAAGACTGGTTCCGCCGATAACAGCCATGGTAATAGCATCAAGCTCATAGGTAAGACCTGCTGCCGGCTGTCCTGAATTGATTCGTGACATCAGGATGACGCCTGCAAGACCTACAAGAGCACCGTTAAGTACAAAAACCTTAATCTTTACACGCTTAACATTGATACCGGAAGCAACAGCAGCATCCTCGTTACCGCCTATTGCAAATATATAACGACCGAAGCGGGTACGCTTGGTAAGCACGATTAGCGCGAGGAAAACAGCAAGCATTATGAGAACCGGAATAGGTATTCCAAGAATGAAGCCCTTACCGAAGGTTGTGAATGCATCAATATCAATTATCGGATAACCGCCGGTGTAAAGAAGAGCCATACCTCTCGCTGCAGTCATCATTGCAAGAGTTACAATAAATGGAGGCAGGTTGAATTTGGTAATAACATAGCCGTTGAAAAGACCGGTTGCAGCACCAACCAGAATTCCTGCTATAAGGCCGATCCATGGAGAGCCGGTTGCTACAAAGGCGCTCGTTCCAAGGACTCCAGCAAAGGCTACAACCGAACCTGATGAAAGATCGATCATTCCGGCAATAATTACCATTGTTACGCCATATGCAATTATTACTGTTATTGACATCTGCCTCAGAACATTAAGAATGTTCGTCGGAGTAAGAAACACCGGGGACAGAATTGTCGAAATAATAATCAGAAAACCAAGAATAAACAGATATCCGTAATTGGCAAATGCCATTTTTATTTTATAACCAATCGTTCCACTAATGCTCATTTTACACCTCCTGTTGCTAACCGCATAACACTCTCCTGAGTAGCATCCTCACGGCTCAAAATACCTTTTAATTTTCCCTCATGCATAACTGCAACACGGTCACTCATACCCAGAATCTCCGGAAGCTCGGAAGAAATCATTATGACCGCTATCCCGTTGTTAGCCAGCTCACTTATCAGTCTGTGAATCTCAGCTTTCGCGCCGACATCAATACCCCTTGTAGGTTCATCGACTATCAAAACCTTAACCGGACGCATTAGCCACTTTCCGATAACAACTTTCTGCTGATTACCGCCGCTGAGATTCTTTACGGCAACATCGAGACTGTGCGTTTTAACCTTGTACTTTTCAACTGCAGTTTCACACTCTTCTCGTTCATATTTCACATTGATAAGACCGAATTTTGTAAACATCTCAAGACTTGCAAGCGACAGGTTTTCAAGAACCGAACGCCCCAGTACAAGGCCGATTGCCTTACGGTCTTCCGGAAGGTAAACCAGACCGCGTTCGATTGCGCCGAAAGGAGCTTTCACCTCGTAGGGTAAGCCAAGCAGATTCATCTCACCCGAATCAAGCGGATCAAGACCGAAGATAGCTCTTGCAACCTCGGTTCTGCCGGCACCCATAAGCCCTGATATACCGAGTATTTCACCATGTCTTACATCAAAACTGACATTTTCAAAAACGCCCTTTCTTGTTAGTCCTTTTGCCTCAAATGCTATATCTCCGATAGTGGTTTTTATCTTCGGGAACATCTCTGTAAGTTCACGGCCGACCATCAGGCTTATCAGCTGGTTCTCGGTCATATCTTTAGTAGCCCTGGTCTCAACCCAGCGGCCGTCACGCATAACGGTAATGTCATCCGAAATTTCAAAGATTTCATTCAGTTTGTGTGAGATGTAAATAAAGGTTATTCCTTTATCTCTTAGATCATTTATAAGCTTGAAAAGAGTCGCAACTTCAGTCTCTGTTATAGCTGATGTAGGCTCATCAAGAACTATCAGTTTGGAACCGCGGCGGAGACCCTTTGCAATCTCAACCATCTGCTGCTGGGAAACACTGAGGTTCCTGAGGATGGTTCCGGCCGGATAATCACCCAGACCGATAAGTTTAAGATAAGTGTCGGTTTCCTCGTTCATGCTTGCCCTGTCAACCAGAATCCTGTTTGAAGCAAGGGTTTCACTGCCGAGAAACATATTCTCTGCTATGGTCATCTCGGGAACCAGATTAAGCTCCTGATAAACTGTTGAAATTCCGGCATCCAGAGAATCTCTTGGATTCTGAATATTCAGTTTTTTCCCGTCAAAGTGAAGCTCTCCGCTGTCAGGAACATGTTCTCCGGCGAGGACCTTCATCAAAGTTGACTTACCGGCTCCGTTTTCCCCAATCAGTGCATGGACGGTTCCGGGTCTGACTTTAAAAGTGACATCGTCAACCGCAATAACACCGGGAAATGTTTTTATAATATTTTGCATTTCCAGCAGGTATTCTTCGTTGGTACCCAATTTTAACCCCCTATTTTTCTTCGAATAACTTTTCAATAAAGTTCTTAACTCAACTCTAAATGATTTAATAACTCAATTCAAAATATTCGACTTGCAAGATAAGATGTGCCGGGGTTTTGCTCCCGGCACATCGATGATTTTCAGGAAATAACCAAGTCTATTAATCGTCTGGATTTGAACCGTCAATTGGATAGAAAGGAATGATATAGCGTTTTCCGCCGCCTGTTCCGCCGGCCATCATCTTGGCAACTTCTGCACCCTTGCCGCCCTGGCCAACAGCATCCTGAACTACAGACATGGTAAGTTCGCCTTTCTTGATTGAATCTCTTGCACCGGGAGTTCCGTCGATACCGGCTGTAAGAACGCCTTCAAGACGGCCTGCACCCTTAAGAGCTTCAATTGCTCCGAGTATCATCTGGTCATTGGCAGCAATTACAGCGTCAATCTGAGGAAAAGCCTGAATAAAGTCTTCCATGACTGTCATACCAAGGTCACGTCGGTAATCTGCTGTCTGGCTTGCAAGAAGTTCAAGGTCAGGTCGTTTGTCAATAAGGTTTTCAATTACAGCTGCTTTCCGTGCAATTGAGTGCTCCATGCCCGGAGTTCCTTCAAGAATAACAACCTTTCCGCCCTGGGGAATCTTGTCAAACATGTATTCAGCTTCCTGAAGACCTGCTTCATAGTTCATTGAACCTACATATGAGTACATAGGATCTTCAAAATTAAGTTCTGCGTTAACACCGACTACAGGAATACCGGCTGCGATAGCTTCTTTACAAACAGGAACAAGAGCTTCACTGTCGAGAGGACTGAGAGCTATTACATCAACCTGCTGTGAAATAAAAGTTTCAATAGCAGCAACCTGCTGAGCAGTATCAAGGTTAGGGTCAATTACATTAACCTTCATGCCGAGAGCCTCTGCTGCGCCTACAAACTCATTCTTCAGAGTATTCTGGAAAACATCAGCTGCGCCGTGAAATGTATAGCCTACAGTGATAGTTCCGTCATCCTGCTGACCACCAGCAAAAACTGCACCTGCTGCAAACAGTACAATAAGTAACACCATCAAAATTTTTTTCATAGTTCCTCCTTAAGAACTTTACCGGATAATATATTTGAATATTTCCGGGAATTGCATTGTATGAATTAAGAATAGCATAATCCTCCTATTTGTCAAGTTTGTTGGTTAATTAAATATATCATTATCAAATATATAATATTTCTATATATAATATATACTTATCATATATTAACCTTGTTTACTTTATAGATATATTTTTATTTTTTAACAGATAATTGTTGCTTTTACACTCATTGTTTGCTAACATCCTAAAACAAGGAGCGGATTTGTGGCTAAACAAAGCGGACATAATCCTTCTTCTGTGCGTATAAATAACAGGAGAATGGTGCTTAACGAATTCAGGGAAGCAAAAACCCTCACAGTGACCGAGATCTCACAAAAGATCCAGTTAAGCAAAACCACACTCTGGAAGATTATAGATCACTTCATTGAAGAGAACCTTATTATCAACATAGGAAAAGCTGTTGCCACTGATGATGTAGGAAAAAAACCCGAACTGTACAAATTCAATGCAACCTACTCCTACCAGATCAGCATTGCCATTTATGAACATATGGTAATTCTAGCAATCACTGATGCACGTTCAAGCATTTTCTACAAAGAGAAGGTGTTCCTGAAAGAAAATGAAGAACTCGATAAGATAATCGAAATAATATCTGCATTTATTGAAACCTGGCAAAATCCGGAAAATCTTCCCGAAGAACGCAGCAATTCTATCCTTGCCGGAATTGCAATTGCATCATCCGGGGTAATAGACTCCGAGCAGGGAAACTGTTTTACTGCTTCCAGATTTCATTCCTGGCCTGTTCTGGCTCCGATTAAAAAGATGATTGAAGACAGAGTAGAATTAAAAGCACCCTTTTACATAGACAACTACAACAGGTACTTTGCCTTTGCGGAAAAAGCACTCGGAGGATTCAGGGATAACGCCAACATTGTTGATATAGTAACTACCAATGGTGGCCTCGGAGCCGGAATAATCGCGGAAAACAAAATAAAACGAGGCCCCAGGTTCCTTACAGGAGAGATTGGCCATATGTGCCTTGACCCCAACCATAAGGAAGAATGCCACTGCGGCGGGCACGGATGCTTTGAACAGCTTGTTTCCAGCGATATAATACTCAAAAAAGCCGAAGACGGCAGGACAAACCACCCAAAGTCTTCACTTTACAGCGATAAAACCGACAGAGAAATAACAATGTCGGACATTTTTACCGGAGCCGACACCGGCGACGCATGGTGCATGGAAATACTTGATGAAATAATTAATTGGTTTGCCATCGGCATACAAAACATTATACTGGTTTTTAATCCTGAAGTCGTAATTATTTCTGGAGACTACAGAACTGCGGGCCCCTATTTCAGAACAAACCTCAGTAAAAGGATAGAAAAACAGAGTCTTATACGGATGCCCAAAAACATACGAATCGAATATTCCAACTTCAACGAGGAAGGCTCAATTCTGGGAGCCTCCTGCTACATCCTTCATGACTACTTCAACAACAGATTTGAATATTAAAACAAAGCCATCCGGCATACCAGAAAAAAAGCCGGAGCAAGTAACTCCGGCTTTTTAAAATTCAGGAATCTTCTGTACTTTCAATACTGCCGGGCCCTTTTCAGCTCCTCCTTCTGTTCCTGTGTTTTAGCAACGACATCAGGATTTTCAGCAACCTCAGACTGCCCGCACCGCCAGAAGCCTTTGTACCCGTCAGTCATTGTCTTGGGAAGAACCTTCACGTCAATAACCGTTGAAACCTTCTGATTAGCCGCATCGGCAAGAGCCTCTCTCAATTCCTTTTCATCCCTTGCAGTGTATGTTATACAGCCGTACCCCTCTCCGATCTTCGCAAAATCTACAACAACCAGGTCTCCATCAAGCTTTCCGGTATTGCTGTTTCGATAACGGAATTCTGTACCGAAGGTTCCCTGCCCTCTTTCCATCTGCAAATTGTTTATACACCCGAACTCGGCATTATCAAATACTATAAGGTTAATTTTACGACCTTCCTGAATTGACGTGGCGAGTTCGGAATGCAGCATCATGAACGAACCGTCACCAAGGTAAGCGTAAACTTCACGCTCAGGCTCGGCAAGCTTGGCGCCGAATGCCGCATTTATCTCATAGCCCATACAGGAATAACCGTACTCCATATGGTATGAACGCTCACTCTTCGCACGGAACACCCTCTGCAGATCTCCCGGAAGCGAACCGGCCGCACCAACGACAATGGCATTCGGATCAACCACTTCATCAAGAATTCCCAGAACACGGGTCTGAGTCATTCTGGTGCCAAGAGTTCTGCTATATTCCTCCAGAGCCGATGTTAAGCCGTCCTTTATTTCAGGAACAAAGCCGGGACCCGTATACTTCAGGCTGAACAGCCGATCAAGTTCCATATCCCATTCGGCCTTTGCGGCTTTAATTTCGGTTGTATAAGCCGATTTATAGCCTTCAGCAGCCAGAGCCTCCCTGATTGCAGCAAGGGAAAGCATTGCATCGGCAGTTACCCGTACCGCATCAAGCTTATACGAATCAAAGGAGGCTACATTGATATTAACAAAATCAACATTGGGATTCTGATAAAGCCATTTTGAAGCAGTCGTAAAATCGGTATACCGGGTTCCGACTCCTATTACAAGGTCAGTTTCCTGGCCAAGTGTATTGGCGGCAAGACATCCGGTTGTCCCGATTCCGCCGATGTTCAGCGGATGAGAATAGAGTGTAGCACTCTTTCCTGCCTGGGTTTCCGCATAGGGAATATTGAAGGCTTCGGCAAATTTAACCAGTTCTTTCCCGGCCTCTGAATAACGCACTCCGCCTCCACAGATTAGAAGCGGTTTTTTCTTTGATTTAATCATTTTTACAGCTTCAGCAACCATTGCCTGCGTCGGAGCTGTCCTTTCAAGACGGTGAATACGCTTCTGAAAAAAGGATTCAGGATAATCATAGGCCTCTCCCTGAACATCCTGCGGGAGACAGACCGTAACAGCTCCGGTATTGACTGGATCAGTAAGCGTCCGCATTGCATTTATCATGGCGGACATAAGCTGCTCCGGTCGGTTAATCCTGTCCCAGAACTTGCTTACCGAACGAAAGGCGTCATTAGTAGTCAGGGTAAGATCATGAAACTGCTCCATCTGCTGAAGAACAGGATCCGGCTGCCTGGTAGCATAAGTATCTCCCGGCAGAAGGAGAACCGGAATACGGTTTGCAGTGGCTGTAGCGGCTGCGGTAACCATGTTTGCCGCACCCGGGCCTACAGATGATGAGCAGGCATAGATCTTTCTTCTGTGCTTCTGTTTAGCATATCCGGTAGCAGCCGCAGCCATCCCCTGTTCATTCCGCCCCTGATGAACAACCAGCTCACCGGGGTTTTCTTCAAGGGCCTGACCGATACCTACAACATTTCCATGTCCGAAGATAGTAAAAACGCCTTTGACAAACTTATCTTCCACTCCGTCAAATTCCAGATACTGCTGGTTAAGAAATTTAACAAGAGCCTGCGCCACTGTCATTCTTATTGTTTTCATATTTCTACTTCTCCTCATCTCCGTATTTTAATTCCGGCCAGATCTTTACATCCGGCTCTTTCAGCCATTCATGCTCCTTCCTGAAATATCTGGTAGTGGGAAGCCATCGATCGCCGGGAAGATGCGGAATCATCCAGATGTAATACATTGCATATCCCGCAGAAGCTACCTGGGAATGGGTTTTATCAGGTTCGATGAGACTTGAATCGCCGTCTTTTATAACAAAAGCCTCTTCATTCAGAAGCGATACCCCGAAGCCCTGCTTCGGAAAAAAACGGTAATGATAAATTTCCGGCTGAGGATGATCATGCGGCGGAAAACTTGACCATTTACCCGGGTGATTAATAACCTCACCCATGACCATATTTGAATCAGCATTTATCTCTCCGTCAAAAACCGTCCTGACAGTACGGTTTGAAGCCTCATTGAGCACTCCGCCGCCGAAAATATCACTCCGTACATCATCCGGAAGGTAAAGCTTAGAAGCAAATTTTTTGGTATTATCACATGCTTCAACACCGAATTCACTTTCCTCGATGGCTGTAATCTTAACCGCCGTACCTTCCGGAACATGCAGCACCGACGGACACTCGTCAAAGCATGAGAATCTGCTGCATTCGGTCCTGAAACCTTCCCATTCAAAGACAACACGGCCCCTGATAAGAAGCCATGCCCGTTCCTTCATCTGTGAATCTTCCCAGACGGCACCGGCTTCGAGCTTGAGTATTCCAAAATCAAGCAGCATTTCCGGATTTCTGCCGTGCTGTTCGGTTATAGATGTATAACCGCTTTTAAACGGTCCCTCTTTCCTTGCAATCATAACTGACAACCCCTAATTCATATAATTTCATTTACAGCCGATCCCCGATTCCGGACCCGGACTGAATTTATGACAAACAGTTTTTAAATTTCATAAGACCTTTAGCTGAGTGATATTTTGATAAAACAGGCGCCTGAAGAAAAATACAGGAAAATAATTCTCAGACGTTAGAATCGACAGAAGTGACAAAGACTGCAAACGTTGCCAGTCTTTTTTTTAATTATTAGACCCTAAAAATCGTATTGTCAAGGTTAAATACATATGAAAACGCGCATTCAGTATATTTGCAGTCCAAAGAACAGTCTCCAATAATTAATTTATAACCGATTTTTCGATTTCAGCATAAAACTGTCTATTTAATATATCTGATGATTTTTCTTGCAATTTTTCAGATATGGTTTAGAATATATTCCCAGCGAGCTCGTGCTCGTTACTTGGAGGGCGTTTTTAATTGACTATCAAGGAAATTGCCAAGATTGCAGGAGTTCACAGATCAACCGTCGACAAGGTTCTGCACGGCCGGAAAGGCGTAAGCGACTCCGTCAGAACAAAAGTCCAGGCCATAATAGATGAATTCGGATACGAACCTAATCCTATCGGGCAGGCACTGAAACGTCAGGAAAACAAAATAATCATCGCTGCCATCATAACCGAAATAGACGCACTCGAGCTTATCAAATCGGGAATAGAAAGAGCTCTTGCCGGTTATCAGGGATTAAATGCAGAAATAATCTACCACATAACACCTTTCAATCCGTCTGCAAAGCAGATAGAAGCAATTGAAAAATGCATAGAAAACAAGGTAGACGGCATAATCATAGTTCCGATAAACGAGCCTTATGTAAAAAAAGCACTCAAAAAAGCTGCCGAAGCAGGAATTCCCGTAATCACCACCAACCTAGATATTGAAGACAGCGGCCGACTCTGCTTTGTCGGCCAGGATGAATACAGGGCGGGAAGAGTAGCCGCAAGACTGATGGGAGAGTTTCTGAACGGAACCGGAAATATAGTTGTAATCGCAAGAAGAACAGAACATGGAGGTGGAAAATATACAGACAGAAGAGAAAAAGGATTTCTGGACTTTATCAAAGAAACCTACCCTTACATAAGGGTAGCGGCAGAAATTGAAAGTCTTGAAAATCCCGCAACTATCTATACAGAAACAATTAACACACTAAAGAGCAGTCCGGAAATCACAGGAATCTACATAACATGTGGCGGAGTGGGCAGTGTAGGAAACGCACTGAAAACACTCGGCAGAGAGGGAGGGGTAAAGGTTATCTGCTTCGAACGTTATGAAGAGATAGTACGGCTTGTGAATGAAAATATAGTTGCGTGCACAATAGACAGCGAGCTTGAAATGCAGGGGTACAGACCAGGCAGACTCATGATCGATCATCTATTGTACAAGAAGCCGATAGAACAGGAGTTTTTTTACACAGGAATCAACATCCTTGTTAAGGAGAATATCTAACATTCAAACGGGAGAGAATACCATGAGTAAAGAATTACAGATCGGTCTAATTGGAACAGGAGCAATAGGCCGCACGCATATAGAAAGAATAAATACAAGACTACAGGGCGGGCGCGTTATTGCGGTTGCCGATATTAACGCCGATTTCGGAAAAAGTGTGGCAGAGAATCTGGGGCTCGAATATTTCAGAGAACCTGAAGATCTTATCAAAAGCGATAAAATCGAAGCCGTAATCATTACGACTTCTGACGAACATCATGAAAGACTTTCAATAGCCTCAATAAAGGCAGGAAAATATGTTTTCTGCGAAAAACCTCTGGCACCTACCCAGCAGGAAGCAAAAAATGTAGTCGATGCCGAGATGGCCGGCGGAAAGAAACTGCTTCAGGTAGGATTCATGAGGCGCTACGATGCCGGCTATGTTCAGCTGAAAGAGGCAATCGACACAGGAAGGCTCGGTGCTCCGCTGATGCTTCACTGCGCTCATAGAAATGCTGCTGTCAGCGGATGGAATGACTCTATGCCGGTTGAAAACTCATTAATCCATGAGATAGATGTCCTGCGGTGGCTGCTCGGCGAAGATTATGCAAGTGCCGAGGTCGTATTCCCTCGTACATCAAGACATGCCGAAAGCGGTTTTCACGATCCTCAGGTAATGTATCTCACAACTAAATCGGGCGTAAGAATAGACGTAGAATCCTTTGTAAACTGCAAGTACGGCTATGACATCAAATGCGAAGTCGTCTGCGAGGACGGAACAATAAATCTTCCCGAACCAAATATTGCGATGGAAAGAAAGAGCACAGCAAGGGTCTACCCCATATGCGCCGACTGGTCTGAAAGATTTCCGGATGCATATAACATAGAATTCCAGGCATGGATAAACGCTTCTGTTGCAGGCAAAGTAGACGGACCCACAGCCTGGGATGGATACGTTGCATCGGTTGCGGCTGCAGCTGCCTCAAAAGCAAGAGACACCCAGACCAGGGTAAGCATCGAAACACCGGCATGCCCTGATTTTTATAAATAAGGAGACAGCAGATGGAATTATCAATTTGCACCGACGTTCTGGGAGATCTCAGCTATCCGGACATGCTTGATAAAGTCAAAGGCTACGGCATCAACTATGTAGAAATGACTGCCGGCGGATGGGCTGCCTGCCCCCACGTAAAAACAGCCGAACTGCTGGCCGATAAAGGCAAACTGAAGGCTTTTCAGGCCGAGCTTGATAAGCGCGATATGAAAATTGCAGCACTCAACTGCTCAGGCAATCCCCTGGCTCCTACAGATATGGGAAAAGCCCACGAAAAAACTTCCTATCAGACCGTGGAACTTGCAGGAAAACTGGGCCTGACAAAAATAGTCATGATGTCCGGACTGCCTGCAGGCGCACCGGGCGACAAGACCCCCAACTGGGTCACATCAACGGTTTCCTGGCCTGACTACATGGTTGAAACTATCGATTACCAGTGGAATGAAGTAGCTATTCCATGGTGGAAAAAGTTTGCCGAACATGCAAAAAAACACGGAATTGAGCAGATTGCTCTGGAAGAATTCCCCTGCATGCTTGTATACAACACCGAAACACTGTTCAAGCTTCGAGAGGCAGTCGGCCCGATCATCGGAATGAACCTCGACCCGTCGCATCTGATAGCAATGGGCGCAGATCCTATCGCCGCAGCAAGAGCAACCGGCGACGCCATATACCACATCCACGGCAAAGATGCCAGAATCGAAAGAGGACTTTGCGATGTGAACGGGCTGATGGAATACAAGCCGGTCACAGATACAGTTAATCGAACATGGAACTATGTAGCAGTAGGCTGCGGAAAAGATCTGCAGTGGTGGAAAGAGTTCTTCTCCGTTGCCCGGATGACCGGATACAACGGTATCGTTTCTCTTGAAATGGAAGATCTCACGATGAGTGTTGAGCGTGGAATAGAAACCTCAATAGACGCTCTAAAGCAGACAATAAGTCAATGATTTTATGATTTTTTAAGGAGGAAATTATGAAAATTGCATTTGATGTTGATGTACTGGCCAGGGAAAAAAATATAACAGATATGGTTCATCAGGTTGCTGACTGGGGGTATAAATATATAGAGCAGTCACCCCACCCGCAGATCAACCCTTTCTATAAACACCCCCTGTTCTCAAAAGATGTTGAGGCTGAATACCGGAAAGCTCTCAAGGAAACAGGAGTCGAACTTTCATCTTTTATCGTGGTTTACCGGTGGTCAGGGCCAACTGAAGTACAGCGGGAACATGCTGTGGCAAACTGGAAACGGATAATTGAAATTGCCGATTCCATGGGAGTGAGGGTAATCAACACCGAGCTCTCCGGAGATCCCAATCAGCAGGAAATTTGCAACGGGATGTGGTTTAAATCGATGGAGGAGCTGCTTCCGCTCTTCGAAAAATACGACATCCGGGTCGAGATCCAGTCCCACCCCTATGATTTCTGTGAATTGAATAATGAAACCTGCGATCTCGTAAAATCATTCCGCTCGGACTACGTAAAATATGTCTACTCAGCGTCCCACGGATTTTTCTATGATGAGGGAAAAGGAGATGTCCGCTCAATGCTGAAATATGCCGGAGAGGACCTTTCCCACGTACTTCTTGCCGATACCTACAACCAGACAGCACTGGCCGGGTCAGGCCTGCGATACATTGTCAATCCTCCCGGTGTTGAAATGACTATTCATCAGCATACCCCGATGGGATACGGAGATGTCGATTTTGACGGAATATTTGAAACACTGCGCGACATGAATTTTGCCGGGAAAAAATTCAAAGTCGGAGGAGACTCTATAATTTGTGTATCTTATTTCGGCTACCCCGAACTGATGGAAAAGGAAGCTCCGGCTGCCAGGGAAAGAATAGAGAAAGAACTGCTGGGTAAATAATGGGAATTAAATATCCTGTAAAGTTATCACTTAACAAGATAATCAGACCAGAGTCTTCGGTTACAAAATTTATAGGGTTTGCATCGGAGTGCGGTATTTCAGCAATTGAACTCAGAAACGATCTGCCGGATCGACGGGTTTTAGGAGCTGAAATACCCGATCAGGTGAGAGAAGCCTGCCTTGAGACAGGGATTGAAATATTAACAATAAACGCCCTGCAGCGCTTTAACGATCCGGAACTTTTCGGAGACAAAAAAAAGGAACTGAAAAAACTAGTGATGACGGCAAAGAGCATAGACTGTTCCATGATTATACTGTGTCCGGTCAACGACCCGGCTGATACAAGGGAGTCAGCTCATCAGCACAAAGATCTGATAGCAGCACTTAAAGAATATGCCTCCATCTTCAGTGACAACGGAATCACAGGACTTATTGAACCGCTTGGATTTCCTATCTGCAGTGTGAGAACAAAGGCTGCAGCGGTTGCAGCAATACAGGAAACCGGTCTTTCATCCGTTTATAAAATAACACATGACACATTTCATCATTACCTGAGCGGAGAGACAGAGTTTTTCCCTGAGGAGACAGGTCTTATTCACATTTCCGGAGTTCTGCCGGGAAAGCAAAAAAGCAGCATAACCGACGAGGACAGAATCTTTGTAACAGATGAGGATTGCATGGACAACATCATGCAGGTAAACGCTCTTTTTGAAGCCGGATATAAGGGCCCGGTTTCCTACGAAACGTTTTCGCCTGATATTCAGTGCATGAACAAAACAGAATTAAAAAATGAACTAAAAGACAGTATTGAACTGATATTCAGCTGATTCTTCAGAATACAGAATAAAAACCAATTTCAAACAAAAACCCCGGAAACTGTCACCGGGGTTTTTGTTTACATACCACTTTCAGAGAAAGCTGGAAAGTACATCTCATAGGCAGAAATTGCAGCACCAAGAAGGACAGAATCTGTTCCGCTCTTTCTGAACCTGACAACCTCTCCGCGAGCAATTCTCGGGAGAGCGGTTTCCTTAAGAGCTGATATCAGACCGTTTTCAAAATAACGGCAGCCGGAAGCATACTCTCCCTCAATGGACAACACATCAGGATCCATAAACAATATCAGGTATGAAACCACTGCGGCAAACCAGCCGATCAAAGGATCCAGAAGGCTGCACGCAAAAGCGTCCCCGGAATCCGCGGCATTAAAAAGGTCCTCATAAGTAAAGCTGCCTGCTGTATCGGAAAGCGGGCTGGAAAGATACTTATCCGCATCTGCCTCGGCTCTTTCATGCAGCCGTTCCAGCATTACCTGCTGTTCAAAACAGCCCCTGCTGCCGCAGAAACACTCCTCTTTATCCTCATAATTAACTCTGAAGTGACCGATCTCGCCGGCTACATTATTCTTCCCCTGATACAGCTCGCCGTTCTGAAGAACTCCAAGCCCGACACCATGCCAGCCCGCATCAAGAAGAAGAAAAGCGCCCTTCTTTTCAGCAGAACCGGTTCGGCTCTTCCCGAAAGTTTTAAATCTGATCCAGTTATCAATATAGACTGGACAATTCAGCGCAAGTTCATTTTCAAAGATATCCCGGACATTGCGGTTAAGTCCCCATGAATGAAAATGAGTAGCCTGGAGGCAGATACCGGAACTTAGATCTATATTTCCGTGGAGACCAATCATACAGGCAAGAAAATCAGACTCCGAAAAAGCCTCATTTGTCTTTACTCCACGTTCTATCATACCGCCGATCTTTCCTGCAATATCGGTTAAATCCATATTTCTGGTAATTTCGGCAGTATCATCCAACAGGACATTAAATCTTAAATCAAAAACCCTCAGAAGTATTTTTTCATACTGGATATAAGCAGTAATTATCAGCTTTATCCTGCTGTTAAAGCTGTAGATAACAGGTCTCTTTCCGCCTGATTCATTGATAAACCGTTTTCCCGATTCAACAAGAAGCCCGTCCTCCAGCAGCTGCTGCACAACCTTCATAACAGTTGTTCTGCTGAGACCTGCCTGGTCAGACACCTCGGTCACCGACAAACCCTCATTGCGATGGTATAAATCGAGAATAATCCTGCGGTTTTGTGTTCTGATATTCCTGGGTTTCTGCCCCTGCTCTTTATGATGCACTTTCATCCAGAAAGATTGTAGGGATATGCTGTACCTGAGTCAATCGCATTATTCCCTGCTCCTGTTAAACGAGTGAACTGACTCTATCAGTGCAGCAACATTCTCCACCGGGGTTCCAGCCTGAATATTATGTATTGAGTTAAAAATATAACCGCCACCCGAACTGAAAATCCTCAGCCTTGATTCAGCCTCTGCTTTAACCTGCGCTGGAGTCCCGAACGGAAGTGTCTGCTGAGTATCTATTCCACCGCCCCAGAAAACCAGCTTCTCTCCATAACGATCTTTCAGAAGCTGAGGCTCCATTCCTGCTGCGGAGCACTGCACAGGATTTATAATATCAAAACCGGAATCGATAAAATGCTGCATAAACGGTTCGACTGCACCGCAGGAGTGCTTGAATGTTTTCCATTCGGTATTCTCATGGATCCAGTCATTCAGGATTCTGTAATATGGTGCATACAGGTTTTCATAAGTATCAATTGAGCAGAATAGAGAGTTCTGAGTACCGAAGTCAGTTCCGCAGATATAAACAGCATCCGGACCGTTGCCGACTACTGCATATGCCCGCTTAAGGTTTTCAAGTGCAGCTTCAGCCCTCTTTTCAAAAATCTCATGAATCAGTTTGGACCTCGTGAGAGTTGAAACATACCATTCAGTGACATCCCGAATCCCCTTCGGATCCTTAAGCCCCGGCCCGGGAACCTCGGCAATATCACCGAAGGCCATTCCCCCGAAGTTTACAATAATACCCAGCCCGGTCTTTTTTGCCTCTTCAATTTCTCTTTTAAAGTATGCTAAATCATCATCAGTAAAAAGCTCAACCTCTTCAAGGTTGTCCTCTGCTTTTAAATCATTCTCTACTATCGGTTTCTGCCGGTTGGTGCTGTCAAAAAAATAACCGCCTTCCGGCATTTTACCGCTCGGGGCAACAGTCATATCCCCCTGCGGATATATATAGACCTCCCCGCCTTCCTGAGTAACATTAAATCCGCCTGGAACAAGCACATCCTGCCCCCAGGGCGTCTTCCACTCTTTCCAATCTTCAACAGGAAAACCGAATGCAGTATTACGCGCAAAAATCCCTTTGATATCCACACCCACAGCCTGAGCAAGGTCACTATCTATATACCCAAGCATCTGGTAGGGTTCATGTATCTTAACAGATCTTTTTTCAAGACCATAATAATTTCTCAGTTTCTCAACTATGCTGCAGTGCATTCCGGAAATGGTTGCCGCCCCGAAATCTACCGAAACAGGGCCTTCCTGATGTGCAAGTGCTTTCTGCAGCCTTTCCTTTCCTGTCATCATCATCCTCCAAATCAGTATTTTATTTGAATTATTACACCGGACTTTAGAATTGTCAATTTAATTACGTAACTATGTTTCATAATTAAATTGACAAATACAATTTTTATGCTATCATTTATTCTACAGTGAATCTGAATACTTATTTTGGAGAGCATAATGAAAATATCAAACAAACTTTCTCTTAACCAGATAATAAGACCCGAATCATCCGTATCATCCTTTCTAAAGTTCGCACTTGAATGCGGTTTTACAGGAATCGAACTTCGAAATGATCTTCCTGATAATAGAGTTCTGGGCAGTGAAACCCCTGAGCAGATCAAAAAAACTGCAGCCGACACAGGTATCGAAATTCTGACAGTAAATGCGCTGCAGAGATTTAACGACCCGGCTCTGCTTGAAAATAAAAAGCAGGAGCTTAAAGAACTTATAGAAACAGCAAAAAGCGTCAGCTGCCCTATGATTATACTCTGTCCAGTAAACGATCCTGATGATAAACGCAGCAAAGAGCTGCAGCAGAAAGATCTGGTCGCAGCACTCAAAGGTTACGCGGATATTTTTAACATTAACGGAATGACCGGCTTAATCGAACCTCTTGGCTTTGAAATATGCAGTGTAAGAACAAAAGCACAGGCCGTTGCCGCAATCAGAGAGGCAAACCTTTCTTCTGTTTACAAAACAACCCACGACACATTCCACCATTATCTTGCCGGTGAGACCGAAGTATTTCCCGAAGAAACAGGACTTATCCACATCTCCGGAGTCCTCCCCGGAAAAAAGAAAGCAGAAATAACTGATGATGACAGAATCCTTGTTACAAAAGAGGACTGCATGGGAAATATCGAGCAGATTCATGCACTTATTTCTGGCGGATACACAGGACCCATTTCATATGAAGCATTCTCAACAAAGGTGCAGGTTATGGATCAATCAGTATTAAAGCAGGGATTAAAGGACAGCATCGAACTGATGTTCGGCTGATTTAGACCATTCAAAACGGGAGAGCTCACAGCCATTCATCATGCAGCTAATACTCCCGGTGATAAATTACAACTACTAGCTTCTGTATACCTTTCGAAGCAATCTACCGATGCAATTATTTTTACATGCCTTTCCCGGCTGCCCCGTATATGATACATTTTCAGTTCAGCAATCTGAATCATAAACGAGGATTAATTCAAGATGGATAAAACAAATGCGAAAGGTTATCTATTCGCCGTCGGAGCAACTGTAATATGGTCAGGCAATTTTATAATTGCACGCGGACTCAGCGACAGCATCCATCCCCTGGAACTTGCATTCTGGAGATGGGCAACAGCCGTATTATTCTTCCTTCCGCTTGGCCTGAAACCCATGATTGCCGAACGCAATATCCTGAAGAAAAATATACCCTATATTATAATCACATCAATCCTAGGCATTACAATATTTAATACACTCATCTATTTTGCAGGCCGTACAACTACAGCTTTAAACCTGTCGCTCATCTCTATCACTAATCCGATCTTCATAGTAATTCTTTCCCGGATATTCTTTAAAGAATCCATCACCGTTAATAAATTGATTGGAATCATTATTGTCATCAATGGAATCGTGCTTCTTGTTACACAAGGTGATATCTCAAGACTGACAAATATCTCATTTGCAATAGGCGATCTCTGGATGCTGATCGCAGCGTTTACATTCGCAGCATACAGTATTTTACTGAAGCGCAAGCCGAAGGGACTCAGCGTTTTCTCTCTACAAATGGCAACCTTCATTACAGGTCTGATTTTCCTGTCACCATTTTATATATGGAAGACAGTCACCTCACCTCCTACATCTTTTGACGCTGCTACAGTGCTTTCCATTCTGTATGTTGGTATATTCGCATCCCTGATCGCATTTATTTTATGGAGTAAATCGATAGAAATTATCGGGCCGGCCAAATCCGGAATGATTTACTACACTCTTCCGCTTTTTTCAGGCCTGCTTGCATTTTTTGTACTAAAAGAATCAATTACCATTATTCACTTATTCAGTGCAGTTCTCATAATATTCGGAATCTTTACAGCGAACTCTTTAGGCAGGAAGCAGCAATAATGGAATTATAAAGAATCTTTTTCCTTATTCCATTCAAACCAGAATTCCGTCATCCCTTCAGAACACTCAACACCGTAAGCCATTCCATGGGCATTCAGGAAGGTACTTACAATGGAAAGCCCGATTCCCGTGCCTCTTTTCCGTCTGCCCTGATGCTGGCTCCGCTGATATTTCTCCCATATAATCTCCCGGTCTTCCACCGGAATTGGATCGCCGGAATTTATTACCGACACCCGTATCAAATTTTCATCCTCAAGTATTCTGATTATGATATCCTGATCGTCTTTTGTATGATTTATCGCATTATTCAGCAGATTACGCATAACCTGACACATTTTAACCGGATCCGCAAAAAAAGGTATGTTTTCAGCCGGGCTTTCAATACGGATAGTGATTCCGAATTCCGCAGCAGCGGGTGCACAGTGATCCCTTTCCGCCTCAACAATCTCACAAAGGTTATACCAGTCACGCTTGAGTTTTATATATCCGGCCTGAAGCTGCGAATAATCAAGGATATCGCTTACCATCTCACTCATTCTTCCTGCTTCTTTCACAATAAGGTTCAGATCCCCGTTTCGTGCGTCTTCAAACCGCCAGCTTATATCGCGCACCATTTCGGCATATCCCGAAATCAGGGCAAGCGGTGATTGAAGCTCATGAGACACATTGGCTATTACCTCTTTACGCAGCAAATCAACCCGCTGAAGTGCCTTGCTCAGTTCTTCAACTGAATCAGACAGATCCCCCAGCTCATCCTTTAATTTAAGTCCGGGTGTTGCATCAAGCTCACCTTTGGCCAGACGATCCACTGTTTTCTTCAGTATTCGGATAGGCTTCACAAAATAAGTCGACAGCAGGGCTGCAATAACGGCAGATATCACAGTCAATATTATGGATAATCGTATCAGCTGGATTCTGTTCATATCCAGAACAGTCTGAAGCTGGTCAAGAGTCTCATATAAGACAATGTAGGCTTTTCGATCGGCATGGGTGATAGGAATACCAATTTCCAGAGCAATTGTTTCAGCTTCATAACGCAGCACTTTCTCAAATGCGCTACCTTCTTTCAGCATCTCGAAACCGCTGCTGTTGAGAAAGTAATCCAGCAAAGGCTCAATTGATTTAAGGGAGTCTTCTCCCAATTTATGCCCGGCACTGTACAGATATAGAAGATCTCCATCATCCTCTAAAACCAGCATTTTCCCGTTAGTCAACCTGCTAAGCGAAACCAACTGAGACTCATCAATTGAGCCGGAATCTTCCTCGATTTTCCTGATGCCAGGCTCCAGTTCATTCTGAATTTCTGCTGCAGTCGAATTTATATAATTACGTTCCAGCAGAAAGATCTGGATCCCCCACATAAAAGCAACACTGAATACAACGAGAATCATCATAATCAGCCACAATCGAAAGGTGATTCTCGAACTGAAAAGGTTTAATCTACTCATTTTCTTTATATTCAAATTTATATCCTATTCCCCACACAGTTTTTATATACTTCCTGTATGCGCCAAGATGCTCTCTTAGAGATTTAACATGGGTATCGATTGTTCTGGCATCACCATAAAAATCATATCCCCACACTTTATCTAAAAGCTGATCCCGGCTGAGTACCAGCTTTTCATTTCTAACCAGATAATGAAGAAGGTCGAATTCTTTTGGCGACAGAGTAAGTGATGCTCCTGCGAGCGTAACATCCCGGGTTTCAGGTGAAAGTGTCAATTCACCGAATTTCAGAAATTCTACCCCCGAAGAACTGCTTCGTTTAAGGACAGCCTTTATACGTGCAATAAGTTCATTCGGACTGAACGGCTTGCAGATATAATCGTCAGCACCGAGTTTAAAACCTTTCAGCTTATCATACTCTTCACTTCGGCTGGTCAGCATAATCACCGGAGTCTGACTCAGCTTTCTAATCTCTCCGAGGGTCTCAAAGCCGTCAGGTCCGGGCATAAGAACATCAAGCACAATTATATCGTAGTCTTCACCTGCTATTTTTTCTAAAGCCTCTCTTCCATCAGCGGCTTCCCCGCATATAAAACCCTCAAGAGTCCCGTAGGTATTAACAAGTCTGCGTAAATGCATATCATCGTCGACAATAAGTATTCGAATCATAATTTCTCTATAAGTATTCCGGGGGGAAATCCCCGGAATACAATTATATTATAGATTCTCAGCAAAGAAAGTTTCAAGCTTATCAAACGGAATCATATCTTCTCTGTCATAAAGATCAATATGTCTGGCTCCCGGAATTATAACAAGCTCTTTAGCCTCACCGGCTCTTTCAAAAGCCTCTTCAGTGAAGTAGCGTGAGTGGGCGTTTTCTCCCATTATAAAGAGAATCGGTCTCGGTGAAATGTCTTCGATATAACTCATAAGAGGGAAGTTCATAAAAGACATGGCACTTGTAAGAGTGAAGTTAGGTATAGTATTGGGATGCCAGCCTCTCTCCATTCCATAATATTCAAAGAACTCGGCAAAAGCAGGCGGAAGTCCCTCGGGAACGCCCGGAGCGGGTCCTTCTGTCGGCCAACCGCCTTGAGGGAGGGCCGGTGTTCCATTTTCAAAGTCAGTCCAGCGCTGCTCGCCAATCTGAATCAGCTGCTGCTCGCGCATTTCATCGGTCATATAATTTCCGAGTCCGTAACGGGTCATAGCGCTGATATCGTACATGCTGGCTGTAGCTACAGCTTTAATTCTGTAGTCTACCTGGGCTGCAGTCAGAGCGAAACCGCCGCTTCCGCAGATACCAATCGCCCCAATTCTATCCCTGTCTACAAAGGGAAGGGAACCCAGAAAGTCTACACCTGCACTGAAATCCTCAACAAAGAAGTCCGGAGACGAAACATCTCCCGGTTCACCGCCGCTTTCGCCGTTAAATGACTCGTCGAAGGCTATAGCGACAAAACCACGTTCAGCCATATTCATTGCATAGATACCGGCTCCCTGTTCCTTGACTCCTCCATAGGGAGTGCCGATTAAAAGGGCAGGATTTTCAGCATCCTTATCCAGGTCTTTGGAAATAAACATATGCCCGGCCAGGGTGATGCCATAACGGTTTTCGTAATAAACAGGCTCCATAATTACTGTGTCTCTTAGTTCGTAAGTGAGATAAACCGGTTTTTCCGGAACATCCGTATCACTTACCGTACCTGACTGCGTACTGCAGCCGGCTATAATCAATCCGATTATTGATAATGATAAAATCCATAAAATTCTTTTCTTCATAATAGCCTCCTAATTCAATCCAGAAAAATATTCATCATCGACAGGGTCAAGCCAAAGATCTTCCGCATCGCTTTCAACCCTTACCAGAAGAGCGATGTGAGCAAACCATTCACCAGGAGCTGAACCGTGCCAGTGCTCCACGCCTGCAGGAATAATTACCGTATCACCGGCTTTAAGCTTTCTTGGCTCCTCACCTTTCTCCTGATAGAAGCCCTGACCCATTGTTATAAACAGAACCTGCTGATAACTGTGGGCATGCCAGGTTGTTCTGGCATCCGGTGCAAAAGTAACATTTACAGCCGGAACACCACCTGCATCATCAAAGGGAACAAGGGGTGCTACCCAGCTGTCTCCTGTAAAAATCTGCGGATTATCGCTTTTCTGACCTCTTGGAAACACTTCAGGAATATAGGAATAACCTTCCTGAGCAGGCGGCGCGCCTCCGGCCATTCCGGCACGACGTTCCAGAACCTGAGTAAGAACCGCTGATGCGTTCTGACCCATCTCTTCACCTATTTCTGCTTTGATAACTTCTACGAAATCCCGCATCTGCTCTTCTGTAAAACCTACAGTCATGGCTGCGCTCATATGAAATAGCATCTGCGAATTGGTTCCTTCCAGGCTGGCTAGAGCTGATACTGTGGCAAGTTCCCTTATGTCAAAAGGCAGGTTATTACGACCAAAAATATCGGCGAACAGATGTTCTTTCAGAAATGCGTCCATTGCATCGTTATAACCGTTTGTCTCTGCTTTTTCCTGTTTATAAGGAAAGCCCATCAGCCTGCCAAGGTTTGTTACACCAAGCGAGTATTTATCAATACCTTCATCCAAGAAATCAGGTTCCATCCCCTGCGGAGAAATCTTTCCCTCGGCCTGTCTTTCTTCAAGCACCGCAGCCAGCATGGAAGTACCGTTAAGGCTTCTTGGAAATCCCGCATAGGCATAGAGCTGAAGCATAACTTCTCCAATTTCATTTACAGTCAGTCCATTGTCCAAGCCGTCATTTATGGCCTTTTTCAGATTTTCACCGTCACCATTGGCTGTGAAGGCTGAAATAGTGATGACGCTCTGCTGTCTTGGAGTCAAAGTTGTTTCCACCGCTTCCACTGTTTCCACCGCTTTTACTGCTTCTGCAGTTACTGACGCATCACCTTCCTCAATTGTTCCGGCTCCAACAACATTGGACAGAACAAACAAAAAAAGCGCTGCTGCAATCAGCGGTAATCTTAAAATCATGATCTGATTCTTTGTATCATTCATATGTATCCTCCAGTATGAATATCTACTTGAAGATAAGAACCAAATGTGATGAAATTGTGTTATGGCCAGTTTTTTTTCAATTTTTTATAATTTTATGCTGAATAATAAGGAAAGAATCACTTTATGGAGGTTTTTCCATGGATAATAAAAAAAGAAGGATTACCTTACCGATACGATGACCCTGAATTATTGGGAGATCAGCATATATACCAAAATAAGATGATTGAATACAATCTGACTTTGCCTACAGAAATTGAAAAAAGACAAAAACTTTTACAGGAAGTATTCGCTGAAATAGGGGAAAAAGATCGTATGTATTATTACAAGAACCGGAAGCTGGATGTTTGGGAATAATCAAAAAAGAAACTGATTCCAGTCCATGGGAATCAGTTTCTCTGAATTATTTGTTACAGGAAACCTACTCCACCGTTACCGATTTTGCGAGGTTTCTAGGCTGGTCCACGTTTCTTTCAAGCTTTAAAGCCGTAAAGTATGCGTACAGCTGCAGTGGTACAACCATCAGATACGGATACATCAGTTCATGAGCCTTGGGTACATATATGACATCATCAACAATCTCGGCAACTTCCGTATCACCTTCAACCGCTACTGCAATTACCGGTCCCTTTCTGGCCTTCACTTCCTTGATATTAGAGATAACCTTTTCCCTCAGCTGATCATCGGGAACAAGGAATACACTTGGGGTAACCTCATTTATCAGGGCTATAGGACCATGCTTGAGCTCTCCGGCAGAATAACCTTCAGCATGGATATATGATATCTCTTTGAGCTTTAAAGCTCCTTCAAGTGCAATCGGGTAAGTAAGCCCGCGGCCGAGGAAGAAAAATGACGTGCAGTCAGCATATTTTTCAGCAATTTTTTTAATATCTTCGCGCTGTTCAAAAATCTTATTAATCTGCTCCGGCACCAAAGACATGGCCTTTACAATCTTCTGCCCGTCCTCAAGGGACATATCGCGCATTCTGGCCATTATAAGTGAGAACATGTACATTGCGGTCATCTGGGAAGTAAAGGCCTTGGTTGAGGCTACCGCAATTTCGGGACCGCTGTGAATGTAAACACCGCCGTCAGATTCTCTCGGTATTGTTGAGCCTACAACATTACAAATACCAAGAACTGTAGCACCCTTTCTCTGAAGCTCACGCATTGCGTAAAGAGAGTCGGCAGTTTCACCGGACTGCGATACCACAAAATAAAGAGTTCCCGGTTCAACGATAGGATTCTTATACCTGATTTCAGAACTCAGTTCGGCGCTGGCGGGAATTCTCGCAATCTTCTCAAGCAGGTGGGCACAAACCATTGATGCGTAATAAGAGGTTCCCGCAGCGAGAATTATTACCCTGTTTACAACGCGAAGCTCTTTGGTGGAAAGATTCAGACCGCCAAGCTTTGCGGTACCCTGGTCCTGATCCAGACGGCCCTTCATACCGCGCAGGATAGACTCCGGCTGCTCAAAGATCTCCTTCTCCATGAATGTAGGAAAACCGTCTTTTTCGATTTCACCGACATCCCAGCCTACAGTACTAACCTGCTTATCTCTCTCATTATCACGGATATCAGTAGTCCTGAAACCGCTCTTATCTACAACGACAACATCACCGTCTTCCATGTAAACAACCTGCTTGGTATATGCCATCATGGCTGTTACATCTGAAGCAAGGAACATCTCGCCTTCACCGATTCCCAAAACCAGTGGAGAACCGTTTCTGGCACCAATAAGCCGGCCGGGTTCATCTGCATGAATTGCTACAATACCGTAAGTTCCTTTAAGAAATTTAAGGCATGTCTTAACAGCTTTCTCAAGATCGCCCTCATAGTATTTACTTACCAGATGAGCAATTACTTCTGAATCGGTCTCGGTCTTAAATACAACACCTTCTGCAGCGAGTTTATTTCTCAGACTTATATAATTTTCAATAATTCCATTATGAACAATTGTAATATCACCTGCTGTATTGGAGTGCGGATGAGCATTTGTATCATTAACCTCGCCGTGGGTAGCCCACCGGGTATGACCGATACCGAAGTTTCCGGGTACTGAAGCTGGAAGGATCTCCTGAAGATTACTGATCTTTCCTTTCCTTTTAATAACAGTCAGTTTTCCGTTGTTTCCAACACTGATTCCCGCTGAATCATAACCCCTGTATTCCAGCCGCCGCAATCCCTCCACAAGAATTCCCGCAGCATCCCTGTCTCCGCAGTATCCAACTATTCCGCACATAAAAAGCCTCTTTTACAAAAATAATTACTCCAAGTATATCGCAAAACAAATTGAATGCAAACATGAAGCTGCATGAAATTATTTCATTTAATTAATTACAGGGAGTACAAATAAATGAAAATCGGACTTGTTTTTTCTACTTTATTTTCCATGCTTCAAATCATTTCATGCGGACCGGTGACCGATCTGAGAAATTTTGCAGATACAGATCTCTACCCGCCCGAACTGCTTGAACTCATCAGCGAAGATGAAAACAGTATAAAACTTCTGTTCAATGAGAATATCAAAATCGGAAACAGCCCGGTGATAAGCCCTGACTGCGGAGAGGCTTCTTATACAGTTAATGAAGCGGCATTATTGATTGAATTTCCGGAAAAACAGGAGCCCGGAAAGCAATACAGCATAGAAGCATCCGTCAATGATGAAAAAGGCAACTCAATGTCTTTCATTGCCCCCTTCTACGGCTACAATCCCAGACTGCCTGAGGTTATAATCAATGAATTTATAACTCAGGGGTCTTCAACTCACCCTGATATGGTCGAACTTTTCATAAGAACTGCCGGCAACACCGCAGGAATGTGGATTATAGAAGGAACTCCCGAAGATCCTGATGATAATTTTGTTTTCCCGAGCTGCGAAGTAAATAGCGGCGACTTCATAATAATTCACTTTAAGCCTCAGGGCATACCCGAAGAAAAAGACGAAGTACTGGAAGCTGTTGATGACTCCGGAGGACTGGATGCATCAGAAACAGCAAGGGATTTCTGGGTTCCCGGAGGGGGAGGTTTGTCGGGAAATAACGGCGTGATTACCCTGTACTCATCACACGGCGGAAGGCTTCTGGACGGGGTGATGTATTCAAATAGAACCGCAGTATCGGATGAAGACTATTCAGGTTTCGGCAGCAGCTCTACCCTGGAAAAAGTTCTGCAGCTATATGCCGAAGAAGGCTGGAAATCACCCACAGGCAGCTACGCAGACTACCCACTGCCGGAAGACGGGATAAATCCGGATGATTCAACCGCAACAAGATCAATCTGCAGGAGTTCATCCCCTGCAGATACGGACAGCTCCGCTGACTGGCATATAACACCTACCAGCGGTTCAAGTTTCGGAGAAATAAATACTGATGAAGTCTATTCACCCTGAGAAGAAGTATTCAAATATGAGGCATTTCACTGAAAGTTAAGGTTAGGGCGCCTCAGGTGAGTGCGCCTCAGGTGAGTGCGCCTCAGGTGAGGCGTGCAAGATCTTTAAGCCGGAAATCGTCCATCATACCGTCAATATATACGCGGGCTTCGGAAAGAAGTTCCTTAGCGTCCTTATCAAGCCCCTTGCCGCCGTCTATGGCCCTGATTACTTCATCCTGCAGTTTCTTAAGCAGAGAGGCTGCAGCAAGGAGACTTCGCTTCTCTTCCCGCTCAATTTCATTGTAGTCGCGCGGAAGACGTTCAAGCAGACGGTAATAAGTTGTAAGAGCCGAGGGAATTCCCTCCAGACCGGGTCTGCAGAGCCTGTTTATTTCAGGTTCAATATCAACAGACTCCCAGAAACGCCTTGACCCATTCTGATTTCTCAGAATCCGGTCAACCAGTGACCAGTAATCTTTCTCTATACAGGAAAGCGCCCCGAAGAGCTTCTTCATTTCATTTGAAGCATCGCTGTGAATAATAATTTCAGGATATTTGTCGATGCGGGCAGCAAATTCTTCAATCATCCTGTCCGCATAGCTTTTTATCTTTTCGGCGCTCTTTTCCGTTTTCCCGGAGTCATCGCTAATATCAGAGAGGCTTTCACGGTCATTTACAGCAGTTCGATTCGGAGACTTTTCATTCTTCACTGTCTTCTCAGGCTGGTTTTTAGCTTCAGCTTTCGCAACTAGAGCTGCCAGAGCCTCTCTTTCAGCATTCAGAAAACGAAGAAGGTCCATCCGGTACTCAACAGCATCGCGGTAACGGTATTCGAATTCCTGCTTAATTCGCTGAGTCTTTTTAAATTTTATTATATATGTCTCATATTCAGCACGAATCTCTCTTAGAAGATCCTCAATCTGACTTTTATCTTTTTTTAATCCAAACATTCCTCTCCCTCCAAAGTAAAGGGAACTTCAAATACATGCAGAATCAGGATAATAGGTATTTAAAGTAATTTCAAGACAAAACCCTGCCCTCCTTTTTATAATCGGCAAGATTGACTGGAGCTTCAGTTTGTTTTATGCTCAATCCATGTACCGCAGAAATCCAGTTCCAAGAACAGCAGCAATACATGATCTTTCCGGTTTTGGGAGGTCTTCACTAACTACAGTAATCCCCATTCTCTCGACAATGGGAATCCAGGTTTGCCCGGTTCCTACCGCTATACTGTCCACACATACAAGTGAATTTGAGGGCTATCATTTTGTCGACTTCACTCCGGAAATGGAAAAATATATAGCTCATTGGAAGAGTCTGGAAATTCATTTTGATGCAATATACAGCGGATTCCTGGGGTCTCCGGCTCAGGTCGATATTGTCGGCAGATTTATTGACGACTTCAGAAACCGTGAGCAGATTATCGTTATCGATCCGGTTCTGGGCGATGACGGCATATGCTACGCAACTATATCTGCAGACATGGTAAGAGAGATGAAAAATCTTGTAAAAAAAGCACATGTCATTACACCGAATATAACAGAAGCAGCCCTGCTTCTGGATGAAAACCCGGAAGAAATAAAGACAGCCTTTACCCCGGATAAAACCAAATCCTGGTTAAAACGGCTTTCCGAATCCGGACCGGAAATTGTAATAATTACAAGTATTCCTGTTGCAGGAAGACCTGAATCAACCTCTGTCGCGGGATATGAAAAAAAGGCCGATAGATTCTGGGAGGTTCAGTGTACCTATATACCTGCCTATTTCCCGGGAACCGGAGATATATTTACCAGCGTCATAACCGGAAGTCTGCTTCACGGGAACAGCCTTCCCATAGCAATGGATCGCGGCGTTCAGTTTGTCTCTCAGGCAATTCGCGCAAGCTTCGGCCATGAATACCCGCTTCGCGAGGGTGTACTTCTTGAAAGCGTTCTCGACAACCTGAGAGCCCCGGTTACTACAACAAGTTATGAAATCTTCTGAACCAAAAGGGATTATATTCCTGGATTTTGACGGAACTCTTTTCGGCCCTGATCGCAGGATACACCCTGATGACATCAATACCCTGCAGAAGGCCCGGGATGCAGGCTACCTTGCAGTCATTGCCACCGGAAGAAATCTGTTTTCAATTCAGCGGGCAGCCGCCGGTTTTTCACCGCTGCTTCAAAGCTATACTGATTACATTATATTTTCTTCCGGTGCAGGTGTGCTGAATATGGATGATTTCGAGAAAAACACTTCAGAGCTGAATTACCGCCTGATTGAATCAACGAATCTTGATCCGGAAACAGCATTCAGCGCGGCAGAAAGATTCTTCAACGATGGAATCGATTTTATGATCCACAAACCTGTTCCGGATAACCATCATATGATCTATATCAAGGCGAATGGATTTGTAAACCCGGATTTTTACCGCAGAATCAACGCTTACAGGGATTTTTCTGCAGGAATAAGCCCCGAAGGAGACCTTACGGAGCTGGAGACGATTCAGCAGCACTGCAGCAGCGGTCCCTGCCAGCTTTTAGGAATTCTGCCATTCACCGAACCTGAAGATAAAAACCTTCCGGAAGCAGAAGTCTCAAGATTGCGTGAATCACTTCCACAGGCTTCAGTAATCAGAACTACATCACCAATAGATAACCAAAGCATCTGGGTAGAGGTTTTCAGCAGAAATGTCTCAAAATCCGCTGCAGCAGAACGCTTTGCAAAACGTTTCAAGCTCGGACCATCAGAATGTCTTGCCATTGGAAATGATTATAACGATGAAGATCTAATCGAATGGGCCGGTTCGGGATGGATTGTAGACGAAGCTCCCCGGTCCATGCGCGCCAGATTCAGAAACGCAGGCTCAAACAGGACTGCGGCAGTAGCTGCTGCAGTCAGAGAGTTCTGCCGCTTTTAATTCATAGTTTAATCTTCAAAAGTTCTTTCAGTATCTCTTTCCAGTGACGAATCTTTTCATAACGCTGCTTTTCTGAAATGAAGGGTTTAAAACTTACATATCCGCGATGCATGGACAGCAGCTCCCTGTAATCCTCCCAGAAACCGCAGGAAAGACCGGCAAGGTACGCAGCTCCGGCAGCCGTCATATCCGACTCGGGAGACCTCTCAACCCTGCAGCCTGAATAATCGGCAAGACACTGCATAAGCACATCAGATTTACTGACCCCGCCGTCAGTCATTATTTCATTAATCTGTGTATGAGCATCTTTTTCCACGCCTTCAAGGATATCAACAACCCTCAATGCTATTCCTTCAAGAACAGCTCTTGCGACATGTCTTCTGTGTGTCTGCAGCGACAATCCCAGGATTGAAGCCTTGGCTCCCGGTACAAAATACGGAAATCTGATGCCTGTAGGAGTTGGTACAAAGTAAACGCCTTCTGAATCTTCACATTCCCCCGCCAGCCTGTCCAGCTCAGCAGGTGTATCAGAAAGGCCTATTCCATGACCAAGCCAGTCTATCAGTGTGCCGGCAGTAGCCACCTGACCTTCGAGCATGTAAGTAGGTTCACCGTTAATTACCCAGGCCACAAGCGGAAAAAGTCCGCGCCTTGAGACCTTACCCTTCCTGCCCACGTTTACGCAGACAAAGGAGCCGGATCCCAGTGAGCATTTAACATCGCCCTCGTTATAGCATCCATGACCGAACAGCGAAGACTGCTGATCTCCGACTGCTGCCATTATTGGAATCTCTGCACCGAAAAGCGCCTTATCAGTAACTCCGAAGTTCCCGTTTGTATCCAGAACGTCAGGGAGCATTTTCATCGGAAGCTTAAAAATATTCAAATAAATACTGTTCCATTTAAGATCAAATGGGTTAAACATTGCAGTAGAGGCGGCATTGGTGTAATCAGTGAGATGATTCCTCCCCCCGGTCAGCTTGTAAATAAACCAGGTATCAATAGTCCCGAAAACCGCCGAACCGGATCTGCATTTCTTTTCAAGGTCAGGCCTGACATTGAAAAGCCATCTCACCTTCCCTATGGTATGATCAGTATTTAGAACAAGCATTGATGTCGCAATCAATATGGTACTTTTTATAAGCCTGCTGAAAAGCTTCATTGTGCCCCGAAGCGCAACCCAGACAGGGTTGCGATTCATTGCGGCAATGGTTTCAGCAGCCCTCACATCCTGCCAATTAATAAACTTTGTATAAGGTTCCCCGCTCTCCCTGTCCCAGATACAGAAACTGGATCGCTGATTGGTTATTCCGATTGCGGCCACTTCTTCAGGCTTGACACTGCCGTCGGCAAAGATTGAATTAACTGTATCTACAAGGGCTTTCCATAGAAGCTGCGGATCATGCTCGGTGGCTCCGGGTTCCGGATGCTCAGCAGGAGTTTTTTCATACTCCCGCTTAACAATCACACCGGATTTATTAAAAAGGATACTGCGGATACCCGTTGACCCGGCATCCACAGCTATAATGTATTTCTTTTCTGTATTCATCCGTTGATTATAATACGGATTAACAATGTATTTTTACTTTTTTTTGCCGAAAAGTTTTTTGAAAAAACCTGTTTTCTCAGGTACTGCCGGTGAAGACGGTGCAGGAGCAGCCGGTTTCTTCTGCATATTTTTTTTCGGAGCTGATTTCTTTGGAGTAGATTTTTTCGGAGTTGATTTTACTCCTGACTTTTTCATCATCTCCTCGGAGGGTTTAAAATCTTCACCGTATTTAGCCTTGTAGTAAGCAAGTCTGTCTTCCATGCTTGAAGAAGATTCGGGTTTTTTAACAAAGTCTCTCTTCTTATTCTCCGGGCCTCTTCGGTTATAATTTTTTTTCCCGCTGCCGGTTCCGTTTCCGCTGTGCCTGTTACCGGGTCGGGAACCCGCTGCTTTTTCTCTTTCTTTATAGCCTGATGTGGAACCGCTTCGTTCAGGTGTTCTTCTCTGCCCTTCGGGTCTGGGACGATCTGAGCCTTCACGTCTGCGTCGATCACCTCCACCTCCGCTGCCGGAGCGTCCGCCCCTTGAATCATTTCGTCGTCCGGAATTTCTACTGTTACGCTGGCTGCTGTTTCTGGATCCGCCGCCTCTGCGTTCATCATCATAAATTCTGGTATTAAATTTCATATCAGCACTGGCATCTTCAGCAAATAAATCATCATCTGCAATCATTACAGATATCTTATCGCCGATATAGCCTTCAATTGCAGGGAGATGGAAAACATACTGTTCACATGCAAGTGAGATTGCCCTGCCTGATTTTCCGGCTCTTGCTGTTCGGCCGATTCGGTGAACATAGTTTTCATAATCTTCAGGCAGGTCATAGTTAATTACAACAGGAAGATCATCAACATGGAGTCCTCTTGCTGCAACATCGGTAGCAACAAGAATCTGAATGTTACCAGCTTTCATGCTTTGAATGACTTCCAGCCTTTTCTTCTGGGGCAAATCACCCATAAGGAATTTACATTTGTAGCCGTTAACCTCAAGACGCTTCGCAACCTCTACAGCCTTGTGCTTTGTATTACAGAATATAATCATATTCTCAAAAGATTCTTTTTTTAAAATACCAAGCAGAAGATTGAATTTTTCATGAGAGGCAACGTGATATAGTTCCTGACTGATTTCCTCTACAGTCATCTTTTCAGGCTCAATTTTAATCTCTTCATATTCATTCATCTGATCCCATGCAAGATTGAGCACTCTGGTATTCAGTGTAGCACTGAAAAGCATAGTACGTCTTTCTGCCGGCGGCGGCATCCGCCTGAGCATCTTCCTTAAATCAGGGAGAAAACCCATATCAAATAGCCTGTCAGCTTCATCAATAACAAGAACTCCGAATTCCTTAAAATTTATACTGTTCGACTTCTCAAGATCCAGAAGTCTTCCGGGTGTTCCGACAACCAGATCAGCACCGGCTTTGAGATTTTCAAGCTGTTTTTTATATCCTACTCCGCCGTAGATACTTACTGTTTTATATTGCAGCGCTTTTCCCAAAATTTCAGATTCCTCTTCAATCTGTACGGCTAATTCTCTGGTAGGGACAATGATCAATGCTTTTTTCTTTTCAACGCTGTCTGATAAAAATAACTGATAAATGGAAATGAGGAAGGCCGCTGTTTTTCCTGTTCCTGTCTGTGACTGTACGGTGACATCTTTGCCTTCAAATACGGCCTTGAAAGTTTTTTCCTGTGCGGGCATGCATTCAGTAAATCCGGCGTCTCTGATGCCCGTCATGATGTCTTCATGTAGATTTAATTCTTCAAATTTCATGCAGCAATTATACTCTTTATGCTATATATCAGCAAGCAGGGAGAAATGATGGCCCATTTTGCATAGCTTAATTCATCGAATGGGTCATTTCGACACAGCCATAGGTCAATCTGCGCTACCAATGTCATAATGACACATTATAGCATTTGTATTGATAAACTATTGTTCAATATTTGTACATTATTCAAAAATCTGTGTCTATCAGGCTTAAAAATGAATAAAAAAGCCCGCAAACTCGTCCATTTCAGCCTCAGCCAGGCGTATTCCCGGAATATTTGGCTTTTTAAACTTATTTGTTCTCATTTTTATAATTTTTGGCACGGCTTATGCTTTATAGTAAATGTAAAAACGAAAACAATTAAGGAGTCGTAAAATGACAGCAATAACAACATACAGACCAAAAACAATGAGTATTTTTAATGAGATGGACAAGATGATGGATTCATTATTTACTCCAAACAGCAGCAGCTATAAAGCATCCAGATTCCCCGCCGTAGACGTGGTAGAAAAAGAAGGCGGATACGAACTGAGTGTAGAACTTCCGGGATATGGAAAAGACGATGTTGAAATTAAAATCGACAATAATCTGCTGACGATTTCCGCTTCAGAAAATGCAGAAGTTGAAAAGAAATCTGAAGAAAAAGAAGAAGTGAAATTTCTTATCAGAGAAAGAAACAGCAGAAGTTTCACCAGAACATTTGTCCTGCCTAAAGAGGCGGATAAAGATAATATAGAAGCACTATTCAAGGATGGACTTCTGGTTCTTGATATCAGAAAGATCCCCAAGGCTCAGCCCAAAACAATTACAATAAAGGCTAAATAGTCTTCACAGATCCTCCCCCTCCAGACCCCTCCCTCACCAACAGGGAGGGGTTCTTTTTATTAAATCAGATATCTTTGAACATAAACCGACTGAAGCCTTTCCCAGGCTTCATCATAACTCAGGTCCCTTGTGTAGGTATAAATATCATTTTCAACAAACCGGCCGTCGTCTTTTCTGAAATACATAATCGGATGCCTGAGGCAGCCCTCAATTTCATTTATCTGCACGCCCTTTCCAATAAGATACCTGCCGAAAGTAGTTTGCGAGAGCGGAATATTTCTGATGGTAGTATCATAAAGAAAACCGGTACTGTCCAGCAGTTCTTCGAAAGGACCCTTTGAATAATGAAAAACCCTTCCAGAGGAAGATTTTGTATTTATAATACCTGATTGAGAAAGTCTTGATTCAATCGCATCGATAAGGTTTCTTATTTCACCGTTATTGCCGGCCGTCCGAAAAACCATAACAGCAATGTCGGTATGGCGGTCATTTCTGTTAAGAAGAGCCGGGATATCGTAATTTAAAATGAAAATATTTTTATACCTTTTTATTGTCTGGCCGTTTATCACAAGCATATCCGAAGGCTGCACCCAGAGGTTAAAAAGCTCTTCTTCACTCAGATCGAGCTGCTTCATTGCGTCATATGGGCCTATAATCTCCGCTTTCTCAAAAGATTTACGGTAATAGGCCTTAAAAACCTTCTTCATATATTTTGTAAACAGAGACTTCCCTTTAAGCGCAAAAAGAAGTCTTATCCGGTAATGATGCTCTACAAGGCCCTTTTGCGAGATAAATCCGCCGGGGAAATTTGCCAGATATACCAGACTGAAGCGGTCCCTGCAGTTCTCTTCCTCTCTGGCCGCCCTCATAATAAGACTTTCTATCTCTACACCGTTTGTTTCAGGTCTGAGGTAAATGAAAAAATCACGTGATTCAAGGACATTTTCAGCAGGAGAGAAAGGCAGCAGGATAGAAGGATTCTGAACTTCCATATACTTACAGCATAATACAGCCTGATGAATTTTGCAGTAAAAACCGCATTAGTTTTTTATAACAACAGACTCACCCGATTTAAGCCTGAACTCTTCACCCTTATGCGAGAAAGTAATGCTGAACCCTTCAAGCAGTTCATATTCGGTCTCTGCCTGTGAAAGTCGCAGGCCCAGCACCTCAGCTTCTTTTTTAAGATGGAATGAAAGACTCTTCCATCTCTTTGGAATTGCAGGATTAAACGAAAGAAAGCCGTTATAATCTCTCATTCCGGCAAAACCGCAGACTATAGAAAGCCATGTGCCGCCCATTGCAGCAATGTGCACTCCGTCTGAAACATTCCCATTAACATCATCCAGATCCATACGTGCGGTTTTTATAAAGTAGTCGTAAGCCAGGTCTGAATATCCAAGTTCGGAAGCCATTATACTCTGCACACATGGAGCAAGCGACGAGTCTCCGGTTGTGATAGCATTATAATAATCAAAATCGCGTTTCTTCTGCTCGGGCGGAAAGCGGTTACCCAGCAGAAATTCAGCAAGAACAACATCAGGCTGCTTCAGAACCTGATGACGGTAGATAACAAGAGGATGAAAATGAAGAAGGAGGGGATATTTATCTTCCGGTGTAGTATTAAAATCCCAGATCTCTTTCAGCAGAAAAGCATCATCCTGACGGTAAATGCCAAGTTCGGCATTATAGGGAAGATACATATTTTCAAAAGCTCTTCGCCATGCATCAATCTCGGAGACCTTAAGCTTCAGCCGCTCTCTCAGCTGACCTAGTTTTCCGGATTCAGTCTTCTGCAGAAAATCCGCAGTGATTACCGCATACTCCAGATTATTAGCAGCCATTATATTTGTAAAAAAATTATTGTTCACAATTGCGGTATACTCATCCGGCCCGGTTACCCCGTTAATAAAAAAGCTGTCTCCTTCCGGACTGAAAAACCCAAGGCTCATCCACATCCTGGCGGTTTCAAACAGTATCTCCGCTCCGCAGGTAATTAGAAAATCATAATCTGCTGAAACCTCGACATATTTCTGTACCCCATAGGCAATATCGGCGTTAATATGATACTGGGCGGTTCCTGCAGGAAAATAAGCAGAAGCTTCCTCACCGTTAATAGTTCGCCAGGGAAAAAGAGCTCCGGACTCATTCATAATTTCTGCCCGGGCTCTTGCAGCATCAAGAATGCTGTAGCGGTATTCAAGAAGCTTCCCCGCAATTCCCGGATTTGTATAAAACATAAAGGGCAGAACATAGATCTCGGTATCCCAGAAGTAATGTCCCTCGTAACCCTCGCCGCTTAAGCCCTTCGCAGCTATATTACGGCGACCGTCACGCCCGGCGGACTGATACACCGAAAAAAGGTTGAAACGTATTCCCTGCTGCAGAGAATCATCACCTTCAATCTGCAGATCAGAACGTTCCCAGAATCCGGCAACATGCTCACGGTGCTCGCTTATTATCCTGTCAGCCCCCTCATTCTGTATGTCTTCAAGTTCTTTTTCTGCCCGAATCAAAGGGGATGATTTATCAACATCTGTGGATGTACAGCAGGTTATAAAGCGGTCGATTTTGAATCCGGAAATACCTGTTCCGGTAAAAGTAAAATCTATACTGTTATCACCTTTTACACAGGACAAAAACTCGAGGTTTTCATCTGTCTGATGCCCTGCAGCGCATGCGAAAACAAGACCACTATTGAGGGTTTTGAATTCTGCAGACATTGATGAGCCTTCATCCTTAACATCCTGCAGTTCAAGCGGCTGATGCCTGAATCCGGCACCGGTTCGCGGATCGCTTTTATCCTCCCGGTGAGAAACCGTCTTAAGCCAGGACTTTGAAACAAGCCTGATATCCGCGTGCGATTCGGATAAACGAACCTGAACACTAAGTACTGCACAGTGCGGTCTGACAAGAGAAACACATCTTGTACTTTTATATTCAACAATTATTCCCGATGGGGATCTCCACTTAATATCCCGCAGAAGAAGGCCCTCAGACAGATCGAGAGTTCTGCTGTAGGACAGGATTTCGCCATCACATAGTGAAAACCGGTCGGCGTTTACATAGAAACATATATCAGTCTGATCAGGAAGATTGAGCATTGCCTGCTTTTTATCCGGAAACCCGAAGGCTGACTCGCCGTAAATCTGGGGTGCCGTTTCATAAAAGCCGTTAACAAACAGACCCTTGTGAGAAGCGCCGTCCGACCCGTCAGCTTCCTCCCGGCCGCCCCGGATTCCCATGTATCCGTTTCCGAGAAAAAATATTGTTGCATTTTTCTCAAGCGCTTCCGGAATATATTCTGTTTCAGTTATTTTCCAGGGCTCCACAGGGAAGCCGGATATTCGGTCTGTTCCGCTTTTCATTTCTATCCCTTTACAGCCCCCGATGTGAGTCCTTCCACAATCTTTTTCTGGAAAATAAAAACCAGAACAAGCAGCGGAATTGTCACCAGTATTGCTGCGGCCATTATTTCACCGAAGGGCTGCTGGTAGGCAACCTCACCCGAAAAAAGAGCTATTACAACAGGCACTGTTCTTGACTCAGGCTCAAAAGAAGTAAAGGTAAGCGCAAAGAGGTATTCATTCCAGGCCTGAATAAATGCCAGAAGTCCGGTTGTAACAAGAGCCGGAGCTGTAAGGGGCAGCAGTATTTTAAAAAAGCTCTGAAATGGGGTTGCCCCGTCAACCTGTGCAGCCTGCAGAAGTGAATCAGGAAGGCCGCGGAAGAAGTTCGTCAGCACCCATACAGTAAAGGGTAATGTGAAAAGCAGATAAGTGAAAATCATCCCGGGAACAGCAGATATATTCAAAGCCCTGACTACTGCATACAGCCCTGTAAGAACCGAAACCTGCGGAAACATTGTCATAGCAAGAATTACATAAAGTGATGCATTCTTGAATCTGAAACGAAGCTTGCCGAAGGCAAAGGCTGCAAATGAACCGAAGCACAGCGACAGCACAGTTACTGAAACTGCAACAACAGCACTGTTTCCAAGTCCGCGCAAGAATGCTTTATTACCGAATACAGCTCTGAAGTTCTGAAAGGTCATTGAAAACCTGAGAGTTTCCGGATCTCGCGGGAGCATTGTTGCAGGTGTCATCATCAACTGAGCTTCAGTCTTGAACGAGGAGATCACCGCCCAGTAGAAAGGGAAGATCATCTCAATAAAAATAAATATCAGCAGAATATAGAAAAGAACCTTTCCGGTTATTTTTCCGGCTTTACTAGTCATTGCTGCCCCCTACTCCACCGACCATTTTTATATAAATAACGGTAAATATCAGAATTATTGTAAAAATGATAACACTCGAGGCTGATGAGTATCCCATAGCCTGGTTATCAATCAGCTGGTAGTAGGTAAAACTTGCCATCGAGTATCTTTTCTGGGCAAGCACAATCTGGAAGAGGTCAAAAACCCGAAGAGCATCAAGGGTTCTGAATATCAGGGCAACCGCCAGTGTAGGCCTGAGCAACGGCAGCGTCAGTGTAAAAAACTGCCTGATTTTACCGGCTCCGTCCACTCTTGCCGCTTCATACATCTGTCCCGGCATAAGCTGCAGTCCGGCCAGAATTAAAAGGGCCATGAAGGGGGTTGTTTTCCAGACATCAATAGCAACCATAACCCAGAGCTGACTGGCAGAATTTGTAATAAAGGCAAACTGCCCGTCAGACCAGCCAAGAGACTGAAAAAGGACATTGAAAAAACCGATTCTTGATGAAGCGAACATCCACTCCCAAATTCTTGAGGAAACAGCTGTCGGTATAGCCCAGGGGATAAGCATCACAGCCCGCATAATCCCGCGTCCTTTAAATTTCATATTCAGCACAAGAGCTACTACCAGCCCCAGAATTGTTTCGATAAGAACTGATGCAACAGTAAATGTCAGGGTATCAGTAACCGAGCGGACAAATTCCCTGTCAGTTGCTCCAATAACATAACGTTTCCCCAGAAAATTGAACTGTTTTAACTCCTTGTATCTGAAAGGCTCCCTTGGCAGGACTCTGACAGGGCGTTCAAATACTTCTTCACCGGTTTTTTCATCAATCACCCGGGGAAGGACCTTTACCGTTATGCTCATCAGTTTTCTATAATTCTGTACACCGACAAAATTCTGCTCTTCAGAACTGGCAAAAACCCGATTAGTCATACTTGTAACAAAGACAGAACCTAGAGGATAAAAGGCTATTACAATAAGAACAAGGAAGGTCGGCACCAGAAGCATTATGGCGAGTCTGGCCTCATTGCGCGAAAGGGCTGACTGTTTATTAATCATGTTTTTCATTCCATTCTCCTGAAAATTTATCCGGCGGAAGATCAGCTCCTCCGCCGGAAATTTTAATGGCCCCGATTCAGGGTATTGGAAATGTTTTATTTCTGAGGAGCTCCCGTCGGATAACCGAGCAGATCCTCAAGATCAAGTTCAAGCTCTTCCAGAGCAGTTGCAGCATCCATTTCACCTGTCAGCACTGAATGTACTGCGGTAAAAAACGCAACTGAAGTTTCATTATATTTCGGTGCTGTTGCAGTTGATGGTCTTGCTGCTGCGTTCATAAATACATCGTAAAGCTTGATCATAAATGGCATCTTCTGCTCAAGTTCAGGATCATCATATACAGCCTTGAAGGTTGGATTGTTGCTGCCTTCGATAGCCTTGAATTTCTGCTCTTCCTTCCCGGTGAGCCAGAGGAGGAAATCAACAGCAGCCTGAGGATTCTTTGAATACTTGCTTACACCCAGCTGCCATCCGCCGAGTGCTGCAGCGCCATGGCCTGATTTTCCGCTTGGAAGGGGTACAACATCAAACTTGCCTTTTATTACTGAATCATCGGCATTTCCCAGTCCGTATGCGTAGGGCCAGTTTCTCATAAATGCTGCGTTTCCGGCCTGCCATACCGCACGGGAATCTTCTTCACCGAAGCCGGTAACGCCTGCAGGTGATATTGTACCTACCCATGAAGCCGCCATTTCAATTGCTTCAACCGCAGCCGGATTGTTGATTGTAATCTTCTTGTCGGCGCTTACTATAGTGCCTCCGCCGTTTGAATAAACCCATTCAAGAGCGTCGCAGGTAAGTCCTTCATATGCGTTACCCTGCCATACATATCCCCAGAAATCCTGGTTACCGGCTTTTCTTTCACCATCCTGAATTTTTTTGGACATTGCCGTCAGTTCATCCCAGGTTGCAGGAGGATTATTGTAACCATATTTTTCAAGCAGATCTTTTCTGTAGTAAAGAAGTCCGGCATCGGTAAACCATGGCATTCCAACCAGTTTGCCGTCAACAGTGTTGTTTTTTACAATTGCGGGGAAATGCTCAGAAGCCTGAGCCTTTGCACCGTACTTATACAGATCTACAAAATGCTCGGCCAGATCTCCGGGCCAGATAACATCTATCATGTAGATATCAAGCTCGGAACTCTTTGCCTCAAAAAACTGCAGGTACAGGCCGAGTCTATCAGTTGCAAGGTCCGGAGTATCAAGAGCATTGATCTTGATATTGGGGTGGGAAGCCTCATACCGTTTAATCTGTTTCTGAAGCAGTTCGTATTCTGTTCCAACGCTTCCTGTAGCGATATTCAGTGTTACCATACCACCATCTGCAGCCTCGACAGCCGGTGCTTCCTCTGCAGGTTCCTGTGAACCGCCGGCAAATACAAGGCCGGATACGGTCAAAAGCATCACCAGGATGGTCCATAAAACTCTCATCTTTTTCATGTGTCACTCCTTAATTATTGATCTTTTTATATACCCTTACTTCGAAGGGTCTAATCACTGTTTTTTCATCCGGAAGCAGATCACTATAGTTGCAGAGCATTAGTTCACCGGTTTCGGCTGCAGTTTTTAACTGCATCAGTTCATCGGTATTAAGACTGATTTCTTCCGTGCTGAAATTAAGGATAACTGTTGAAATGTTCTTTTCGAGTTTTCTATGATAGGCAAAGATAGCAGAATGTTTCTCTGCAAGAATTTCGTAGCTTCCATAAATCAGCTCTTCATTCTTCTTTCTCAAACTCACTGCTTTTCGAAAGAATTCAATTACAGAGTCGGGCTCTGAAAGATCTTTCTCCACATTGATTTCTTTCCAGCTGTGACCGGGTTCAATCCAGGGGGTCCCGGTTGAAAATCCGGCATTGAGAGAACCGGACCACTGCATAGGGGTTCTTGCATTATCCCGGCTCATTTTCATATATCTTTTTACTGCAGCAGAGGTATCACCTCCGGCAGCCTGAACTTCTTTATAATGATTTTTAACTTCTACATCCCGATACTGACTGATGTCAGTCAGACCTGAATTTATCATACCAATCTCTTCGCCCTGATAAATATAAGGCGTTCCTTCGAGTGTAAGAGTAAAAGCAAGCAGCATTTTCGCAGATTCTTTACGATAACGACCTTCATTTCCATAACGCGAAACAGCCCTGGGCTGATCATGGTTCATCAGATAGTTGCTGTTCCAGCCTCTGCCGTGCATTCCGGTCTGCCATTTTGAGATGACCGATTTAAATTTAACCAGATCAAAGGGAATCATATCCCACTTGCTTCCGTTTATATAATCCACGCTCATATGCTCGAATTGAAATAGCATATTAAGCTCTTTTTCCTCCGGTGCGACATACTTCAATGCTGTTTCGGGGGATACATCCGGACACTCGCCGACGGTCATGATGTCGTAATCCGACAGGGTTTTCCGGTTCATTTCCTTCAAAAACTCATGAATTCTAGGGCCGTTATTAAAATACTTCCCTGCGTAGCGGAATTTACCGTCGAACTTCTTTTCAACCGAAGGAAATCCGGGAATCTTTGAAAGCATGTTTATAGTATCCATCCGGAACCCGTCAATGCCCTTGTCCAGCCACCACCTCATCATCGTAAAAACATCTTTGCGTACCGCTTCATTCTCCCAGTTCAGGTCCGGCTGCTTTCTGGTAAACAGGTGCAGATAGTATTGTCCGGTCTGCTCATCCCACTGCCAGGCTGAGCCGGAGAAATGCGATCCCCAGTCACTGGGCTCATGTCCATCAACGGCATCATGCCAGATATAGTAGTCACGGTAGCGGTTTTCCCTTGAAGATCGGGACTGAACAAACCATTGATGTTCATCTGAGGTATGATTCACTACAAGATCCATGATCAATTTCATCCCATGTTCATGGACAGCAGAAAGAAGCTCCTCCCAGTCACTCATCGTACCGAATTCCTGCATTATTCCGAAATAGTTGCTTATATCATATCCGTTGTCATCATTCGGCGATTCGTAGACTGGATTCAGCCAGATAACATCTATTCCCAGAGAACTGATATAATCTATCTTTTCGATTATTCCTCTAAGATCACCTATTCCGTCGCCATTTGAATCATAAAAACTACGGGGATAGATCTGATAAACGACCGCTTGTTTCCACCATTTTTTATCTATGCAAACGTGTGCATTACCCATACAGCTTTACTCCTTAAAGGACACAGGACTCCCGTATCAGCAGAGTCGGTTCAATAACCTCCTGAACCAGACCCTCAGCTTCCGGATTCTCAATCATTTCTATAAGTCTGCGGCAGGCTATCTCAGTATGCCGCTCCTTTGGCTGATGAATAGTCGTCAGTCTTGGCCGGAAAAAATAATCAAGATCGATATCATCGTATCCGACAACCGAAATATCTTCCGGAATATTTACACCAAGACTTTTCATCGCCTCCATCGCTCCGATTGCGATCATATCTGCCTGGGCAAAAAGACCGTCATAATCTCTAAGCCTGTCAGAATGTTCGATTATATAATTGTATCCATAGTCGAATCCGCTGATCCCGTAGCCGATATCCGATTCTTTTGGCTCAATCCCCCAGTCACTGAGTGCGGTCTTGTAGCCTCTTACCCTTTCAACAAACTCATAGAGTCCGCCTACCTCTGAGAGGCACATGATTTTCCTGCGCCCGGCCTTTAAAAGGCATTCTGTGGCAAGGTATCCGCCGCGATAATTATCCGGATACACAAAGTTGATACCGCGCTGAAGTTCATTCTGCCATTTGAAATGGAGAGAAACAAAGGGAAGTCCCGATTCCTGCAGACTGCTCCAGTCTTCTCTCTCAATATCCTGAACAACAAGAAGAAGTCCGTCCACTTTTTTCTGCCTGATTAATTTACTGATATTGCTTCTTCCGGTTTTGGGGTTCTTCGGAAAGGTGATAATGCTGTCGTACTGGTCTTCTTCAATTGTATAACGCAGGCTGTTCATAAGGCTGCCAAGGTACTGAAGATTACGGAACTTATCATTCAAGGCAGGAAAAATAATTCCGATTGTACCGGTACGGTTGGTTATTAAACCCCTGGCGTTTGCATTAAGTTCAAAGTTGTACTGCTGCGCAAGTTTTTTTACCCTCTGCTTTGTTTCCTCTGAAATCAGAGGGCTGTCGTTAAGACTCCGTGATACAGTCGAATGACTGAGACCGGCAATCTTTGCAAGCTCTTTTATAGTCATTTAGCGATCAACCTTATGCAAACGTGTGCATAGATTGTAACCCCTTTTTCCATTACCTGTCAAATTTTTCCAGCGGAGATTTCGAAAATTTCCTAATGATATCTGCTATATACGTATATCAAGTGTATAAAAAAAGAGCCGGCGCAATGCGCCGGCAAGACAAATATGGAGATATCAACAGCTCAGGAGAGTTCCTAAAGCCTGAAAAGGAGGTCCTCATAATCAGGGAACGGCCATTTTTCTTTCGGAAGAAGTCCTTCGAGAGCATCTCCATACTCTCTGAGTTCTCCCATTTTAACAAAAACTTCATTTCTGAAGATTGATGCAGATTCTGCAACCTCTTCAGCATTCCCTGCTTTTTCGATAAGAGCTTTAAGTTCAGAGAACTTAGCAGTAAGTCCGCTAAGCTGTTCACTGATGCTCTTGATAGTGCCGGTAAAGGCTGAAAGATCAGCTCCGGATACAACTTCTTTTAATGCCAGTGCGGTTTCACTGAGCTCTTTAACATATGCTGCAGCTGCAGGATAAATCTTGCGTTCTGCAATATCGACCATAAGCTTGGCTTCAACATTAATCTGCTGTGCATATACTTCAAGGTATATTTCAACACGTGATTCAAGTTCCTCTTTGGAGAAAACACCGTGCTTTCCAAAAAGTTCAACTGATTCCATGCTTTCAAATACGGGAAGAGCTTCTATAGTTGATTTAATATTGGGCAGCCCTCGCTTTTCAGCTTCAACAACCCATTCATCGGAATAACCGTTTCCGTTAAAGATAACCTTCTTGTGTGCCTTGTAGGTTTCCTTAACAATAGCGGCGATTTCCGCATTCTTATCGCCGGCCCCTTCAAGCCTGTCTGCAAACTCTGAAAGTATTTCAGCTACTGCGGTATTGATTGCAGTATTCGGTCCTGAAATTGACAGAGATGAAGGCACCATTCTGAATTCAAATTTGTTTCCTGTAAATGCGAAGGGAGAAGTCCGGTTTCTGTCGGTCAGGTCCCTGGGCAGATCAGGAATACTTGTAACTCCTAATTCCAGTTTATCTCCGGTAGAGGTCTCGAGAGGCTTACCTTCGGCGAGGCTTGATAATACTGCATCAAGCTGATCTCCAAGAAAAATTGAAATAATTGCTGGCGGAGCTTCATTAGCTCCAAGTCGGTGGTCGTTACCGGAGTTGGATGCCGCGGCTCTGAGAATAGGAGCATATACATCAACCGCTTTGATAACTGCAGCTACAAAAAGAAGGAACTGCGCATTATCCTGCGGGCTGTCGCCTGGTTCAAGCAGGTTTAATCCGGTATCAGTGGCCATTGACCAGTTATTGTGTTTACCGGAACCGTTAACTCCTGCGAACGGTTTTTCATGAAGAAGCGCAACAAGACCATGTCTTGCTGCAACTTTCTGCATTGTTGACATAACCAGCTGGTTTCTGTCGGATGCTACATTGGCTGAATCATAGATAGTAGCAAGTTCGAACTGGTTGGGAGCAACCTCATTATGCTGAGTTTTTGCTGATATTCCGAGTTTCCACAGTTCATAGTTCAGTTCTTTCATGAATGCAGCAGCTGTTTCTTTAATAGCTCCAAAGTAGTGGTCATCCATTTCCTGACCCTTTGAAGACATTTTTCCGAACAGGGTTCTGCCTGCAAGCATGAGGTCTGAACGTTTATCAAAAAGATCTTTCTTAACCAGAAAGTATTCCTGCTCAGGACCTACACTTGGTGTAACCTTTCCGGCTTCAACGCCGAGAGCACTTAAAACTCTTAAAGCCTGTTTGTTAAGCGCATCCATTGAGCGGAGAAGAGGCACTTTCTTATCGAGTGCTTCTCCATGGTAAGAGACAAACGCTGTAGGAATACAAAGAGTAACTCCTGATTCATCTTCTCTCACAAATGCGGGAGATGTAGTATCCCATGCTGTGTAACCGCGAGCTTCAAAAGTTGCCCTGAGTCCTCCGCTGGGAAAACTTGATGCATCAGGTTCACCCTTGATGAGTTCTTTACCTGAAAATTCCATCATCACCTTGCCGTCCGGCTGAGGTGCGATAAATGAATCGTGTTTTTCTGCTGTCCAGCCTGTCAGCGGCTGAAACCAGTGGGTGTAGTGAGTTGCACCCTTATCAATTGCCCAGTCTTTCATTGCGCTGGCGACAACTTCTGCAACTTCGAGTGTAAGCGGTTTTGTACCCTCCTGAACCGCTTTTACCTCTTTGTATATGCTTTTTGGAAGTCTAATTCTCATTTCAGCATCTGAGAAACAGTTTGACCCGTAAAGGTCATAAAGAGGCGTTGCTGTGAAATCAATATTATCGTACATAAGAAAACTCCTTAAAAAAATACTCCATATTTATTCTTTAAAAAACTTAACTTTTTTACCTCTGTTTTTACATTACACACACAATCAACCAATCGCAATCTGACCGGTTTCTCCGTTTCTGATACGGATACATTCCTCGATCGGAGTTACGAAGATTTTTCCATCTCCGATTTCGCCGCTTCTTGCGCCTGCGACAATTGCATCAACTGTCGGTTTAACGAAATCATCGTTTACGGCTATATCAAGCCTTATTTTCTTTAACAGATTAACTTCAACGTCAACACCTCTGTATGACTCATGATAGCCCATCTGCTGTCCGCAGCCAAGCGTGTTGGTTACAGACATTTTATAAACTTCATTCTTGTATAATTCCTGTTTTACCTTGTTCAGCGCATGCGGCTGAATAAATGCTGTTATCAGTTTCATTATTCCTCCCTCCTACATATTGCTGAATATCTGGAAACCGCTATAGGATTCCATTCCGTGTTCGCTTGTATCAAGACCTTCACGTTCGTGCTTAGGATCAACACGCAGACCAACTGTTTTCTTGATTATAAGGAACAGTATGGAAGCTGTAGCAAAAACCCATGCAAAAACGGATACTACACCAAGAGCCTGAACACCAAGCTGAGCAAATCCGCCGCCGTAGAAAAGACCGGGGCCTACACCGCTGTCTGCTGTTGCAAAAAGACCAACTGCAAGAGTTCCCCATGCACCGCATACACCGTGTACAGAAACAGCACCAACAGGATCGTCAATATGCAGAACACCGTCAATAAACTCAACAGAAAGAACAACCAGGATACCGGCTATAACACCAATTATAATAGCTCCGAAAGGAGATACAACTGCACAGGGTGCGGTAATTCCGACAAGACCTGCAAGAGCACCGTTAAGCGACATACTTGGGTCCGGTTTTCCGAACATAAGCCATGAAGTAAGCATAGCACCGATTGCGCCTGTAGAAGCAGCAAGTGTTGTAGTAACAGCTACATGTGCGATTCCCATGTCAGTTCCTGAAAGTGTTGAACCGGCATTAAATCCGTACCATCCAAACCAAAGGATAAATACACCGAGTGCTGCAAGCGGAAGGTTATGGCCTGGAATAGCCTTTCTTCTCTTCACACCGTCAACTACTACGTACTTACCGATTCTCGGTCCGAGGATGATGGCACCTGCAAGAGCTGCCCAACCGCCTACAGAGTGCACTACTGTAGAACCGGCAAAGTCATGGAATCCAAGATTTCCTAACCAGCCTACTCCGCTCCATATCCAGTGTCCTGAGATTGGATAAATAATTGCAGAGATGAACACACTGTAAATAAGGTAACTGGTGAATTTTGTTCTTTCAGCCATTGCACCTGAAACTATGGTAGCTGCAGTAGCTGCAAAAACAACCTGGAACATCCAGTCTCTGAATGTTGCCGCATCAGCACCGCTCAGAAAGAACTGATCGGATCCGATAACACCAGCCTTAGTGGCTCCGTACATTAAAGCCCAGCCCACTGCCCAGTAAGCAACTGCACCGGCTGAAAAATCCATAAGGTTTTTCATAATAATGTTACCGGCATTTTTTGCTCTGGTAAGACCAGTCTCAACCATTGCGAATCCGGCCTGCATAAAAAACACAAGTGCTGCTGCAAGCACAAGCCAGATCATATCGAAGGCATCTGAGTAGAGTGCCAGGGTGTCAGCTGTACTCATTTCTTCAGCAAACAACGCTGCCCCGGACATTAACAATCCGGCTGCTGACAGGATTAAAATCCTCTTAATCTTCATATTTCTCTCCTTAAGAAAGTTTTTCTACCCACCCACTATAAAGCAACTGCTGTGCCAACTTCAGAAAAGATATTTTAAGGATTTTTTATCTGCTTGCTATAAAAGGAATTAAATAATTTTCAAAAAATCAGGGAAGTAAAAGTTCTTTATTACATAAATGTAAATTTCCTACAAAAATGTTCGCGGAACCTTTTGATCCGACATTTTTGTAGGAATAAAAATTAAATATAAGCCTTATACATTATATTTACGTGTTTCGATATCATATTTAGCCACACGCAGCCCCATCTTTCTTTCGGTAATGCCAAGAAGTCTTGCTGCTGCGGCCATATTTCCCTTGGAAGATTTAAGAGAATCCTCCAGCATCTCTCTTTCAAGCCGTTCAATAGCTGATTTGAGATTATTCTCGGGACCGCTGTCTGTAGATTCGGCGCTTTGAAGGCTGGGAGGAAGAAGGTGACCGTGTATAACCCCGTCGGTAGTCAGCAGCACGGCACGCTCTATACAGTTCTCAAGCTCACGGACGTTACCGGGCCAGTGATAACTCATAAGCAGTTCAATTGCAGGAGTAGAGATACGTTTAATTTCCTTCTCGTTGCGTTCGGCATATTTTTCAGTGAAGTAATCTGCCAGAAGGATTATATCGGTTTTCCGGTCTCTTAATGGAGGAATATTAACTGGAAATACATTCAGCCTGTAATAAAGGTCCTCACGAAACTTGGACTCACTCATCATTTCTTCGAGCGGCCTGTTAGTTGCAGCAATAACCCTGACATTTACCTTTATGGTCTCGGTACCGCCCACACGTTCAAATTCTTTTTCCTGCAGAACCCGCAGCAGTTTTACCTGAGTCATCGGTGAAAGGTCGCCTATCTCATCAAGAAAGATTGTCCCGCCGTCGGCAAGCTCAAAGCGGCCTTTTCGTGAAGCTATGGCACTTGTAAAGGCGCCCTTTTCGTGTCCGAACAGCTCACTTTCTATTACAGACTCCGGCAGGGCGGCACAGTTTACTTTAATAAAGGGTTTATGAGCCCTGGGACTGCTGTAGTGAATAGCCTGGGCAACCAGCTCCTTACCTGTTCCGCTTTCACCCCTTATCAGGACAGTGGCATTACTGCCGGAAACCTGCTGTATCAGATTGAAGACTTCCTGCATTGCATTTGCCTTTCCAATCATATTTGAAGGTGTGTACTTGCTCTTCAGCTGCTGCTGGAGCTGCTCGTTTCTATCCTTTTCTTCCTGGACCCTACGTCTAACCTTCACCGCCTGGGCTATCATTGAACCGATAATACTTAAAAGTTTGACATCATCATCAAAATCAATTTCTTCAGCATATTCGCGATCAATACTCAGGGTGCCGATAACCTTTCCCTCTATTTTGATGGGTACGCAGATAAAAGCGGTCTTCCGGCCTTCAACCCTTCCCCTGGCCTGAGTCCGGTCAAGAAACTTCGGGTCCTGATTGATATCCTGAACAACCGCAGGCTCTCCTGTCTGGGTCACCTGTCCGATTATTCCTTCTCCCTGGTTATACCGGCCCCTGCTCTGCTGCTGTTCGGACAGACCGTGTGCGGCTTCAATCTGAATTTTTTCTGTAAGCCGGTTTAAAAGAGTTACCATACCGCGCTTCATATCCATTTCATCGGCAAGCAGGGTAAGCACAGGGGCTATACTGTTCTGAAGATCAGTACTTGTATCAAGAATACGGCTGATGTCAAAGAGAACGGAGTGTTCTTTAACCTTCCTTCGATAGTGAGAATCTTTGAGCTGTTCCAATTTGTCTTCCTTGTCTTATCCTACATTTCTGTAGGTTACTATAAATATATCTAAAAAAAGATCTAAAGTTAAGGGGTTTTAGGCTAAAGTTCCTGATTTTCTCTTTACAACCCAGAATTAATGGTGTAAGTCAAATACTATGACCGAGAAAATAGAAAAAAAGCGCCTTGCAATACTCAGAGTCCTCCGTGATGCTGAAAAACCACTTTCAAGTAAAACCATAACAGATGAACTGCTGACCCTCGGTTATGACATCAGCCCGCGCACCATCAGATTCCATCTGAAATCAATGGACGATGCGGGTCTGACCGAATATTCAGAAAAACACGGAAGATTCATCACACAGAAGGGTATCAGAGAAATTGAGGCTTCGAGAGTCTTCGAAAAAGTAGGATTCCTCAATGCCCGGATTGACCAGATGGCCTGCCGAATGAACTTTGACATACAGACTCAGAAAGGAACTGTTATTATTAATATCAGTTTCATCAAAAAGGAAGATTTTCCGGCAGCAATAGAACTGATGTCTCCGGTATTCAGAGCTGGTTTCTCGATGGGACAGCTTGTCACCCTTTACAGAGAGGGCGAATACGTTGGAAACCACCTTGTGCCCGACGGTTATATTGGTCTTGGAACAGTATGCTCATTCACCTTTAACGGAGTACTCATCAAAATGGGAATTCCTATTCAGTCAAAATTCGGCGGACTGCTTCAGATTGAAAAAAATGAACCGGTGCGCTTTGTACAGATAATAAACTATGACGGAACAAGCATCGACCCTCTCGAAATATTCATACAGAGCGGCATGACCAGTTTTTCCGGAATTGAAAAAAAAGGGAACGGCCGGATTGGAGCAAACTTCTTCGAGATACCCGAAAATGCAAGGACCGATGCAGCACGAATAATAGGAAGACTTGAAAAGCTGGGACTGGGAAATATCATCAAATTGAGCTATCCGGAACACCCTCTGCTTGAAATTCCAATCAACGTAGGAAGAGTCGGCGGAATTGCAATCGGAGGTCTCAATCCGCTTGCCACCCTTTTCGAGCAGAATTTTAATACAAAAATTCATGCGGTTTCCGATGTAATTGACTTCTCAAGGCTTTTTCACTTCACCGCTCTCCCCCAACAAATAAACGATTTTCTTTGATTTACCGCTAATATCCACTAAAATTTAACTGAAAATGAATATTTAACCTCAAAAAATGATTATATGGTAACCATTGCCACAAAAAGCATTCTTTTTTGATGATTTCTTGACATATTTAAGTTTTTTGTGGCAATATGTTGCCACAAACATGACAGTTATTAACCAGGAGAGCCATATGCAGCAAAAATTTGGTTTATACGACCCCATTAACGAACACGACGCCTGCGGTATCGGATTTACCGCGAACATAACAGGCAAGGCCGAACATCAGATCCTCACAGACGGCCTGACAATCCTGAAGAAACTTGTTCACAGAGGCGCTGAGACCAATGATGCAACCGGAGACGGCGCAGGAATGCTCTTCCAGATTCCTTTCAGCTTTTTTGAAGACGAAAGCAAAGCTCTTGGAATCGATCTGCCGCCCAAGGGAGAATACGGTCTTGGAATGTTTTTCCTTCCCAGAGACGGTAAAAAACTGACAACAGCCCTGAAGTTTATTGAAGAGGCATGCAACGAATGCGGAGCGGATATCCTTGGATGGAGGAACGTTCCTGTCGACCCATCATGTCTCGGCGTAAAGGCCGAAGCATCCAGACCGGAGATTCGTCAGGCATTTATAAGAGTAAGCGGCTGTAAGGGAGAAAAACTCGAACGGAAGCTTTTCCTTATTAGAAAAATCATCAACAACAAGGCAATTGCTGCAGACTTCGAACCGGAAGATCTTTACACTGCATCACTTTCATGCAGAACAGTTGTTTATAAGGGCATGTTTGTAGCCCCGCAGCTTGAAGCTTTCTACGACGATCTGAGAAACAAAAAATTTAAATCAGTTTTTGCCGTAGTACACCAGAGGTACAGCACGAACACCTTTCCGTCATGGATTCTGGCCCAGCCGTTCAGATCAATAGCCCACAACGGTGAAATCAACACCCTGCGCGGAAACCTCAACAGAATGAAATCCAGAGAACCGAATATTAGCTCTGAATTTTACGGAAAAGACATAAGCAAACTGTTTCCTGTTACCGACTCAAGACTCAGCGACTCGGCAAACTTTGATGCAGTCCTGGAACTTCTTACGGCAGGCGGAAGGCCTATTGAACATGCCGCCATGATGATGATGCCGGAAGCTTTCGGACAGACCTACCATATAAGCCAGGATCGCCGTGCATTCTATGAATATCACGCAGCAATAATGGAACCCTGGGACGGTCCGGCAGCTATCGTATTTACCGACGGCCTTAAAGTCGGCGCATGTCTGGACAGAAACGGACTTAGGCCTGCAAGATGGACACTTACAAAAAGCGGCAGATTCGTTCTCGCCTCAGAATCAGGAGTACTTGATATTGCACCCGAAGATGTAATGAGAAACGGAAGGCTTGCTCCGGGTAAGATGATCATCGTCGACTTTGAAAAACACCGGGTCAGATATGACAACGAGGTTAAATCTGAAATAAGCCGTTCAAAGCCCTACCGAAGATGGCTTGATGAAAACAGAATTGAATTGAGGGAGCTTTTTCAGATTCCTGAAATAGCAGAAACCGACCCTGAAAATATCGCAAAACTTCAGAGAGTGTTCGGATACTCGCATGAGGAACTCACAAAGGTGATCGCACCGATGGCCGCTAACGGCTCTGAGCCGCTCTCATCAATGGGTAACGATGAGGCGCTTGCAATCCTATCAGCAAGACCCGCACTTATGTACGATTATTTCAAACAGCTTTTTGCACAGGTAACCAATCCGCCGATTGATCCCTACCGTGAAAAACTTGTTATGAGTCTTATGAGTTTCATCGGAAAAGAAGGCAACCTGCTTTCAGAAACTCCGGAACACTGCAGACAGCTTAAACTGCAGCATCCGATTCTTTCCAATAACGATATGCAGAAAATCAAGACCCTTGATCACGAAGATATGAAATCTGCCGTAATAGACTCCCTCTACGAAGCCGGAACCGGCGAAGAGGGACTTAAGAAAGCACTCGATCGAATGAGTGCCGAAGCAGTTGAAAAGATATCGGAGGGTGCTACCTTTATAATTCTGTCCGACAAAAATGTAAGCCAGTACAGCGTCCCGGTTCCGGCATTACTGGCAATATCGGCAGTGCACCACGCCCTCGTAGAGAACAAGGTCAGACAGAATGCCGGCCTTTTCATCGAAACCGGAGAAGCCCGCGATGTAATGCACATGGCACTTCTTCTCGGATACGGCGCAAGCGCCATCAACCCCTACCTTGTATTCCAGAGTTTAAGCGGACTACAGACTTCCGGAAATCTCCCCGAATCCATGAAGCTCGAAATTGCGGCCGAAAATTACATTGCGGCATGCAAGGCCGGTATTATGAAGATTATGTCAAAGATGGGAGTATCCACCCTGCGAAGCTACAGAGGCTCACAGCTGTTTGAATCAGTCGGCCTGAACAGGGAGTTCATCGACCGGTTCTTCAGCGGAACGGCTTCAAGAATAGGCGGTATAGGCCTTGAAAGTATTGCAGAATCCTCAGACAAGAGACACAGCTCTGCATACTCACAGGTACAGCTGAACAAGACAACCGAGCTTGATGCCGGCGGAAAGCTTCACTACCGCAAAAAATCGATCAAGCACCTGATGACACCTCAGGCAGTGACTCTGATGCACAAGGCAATCAGAAACGGCGACTATGGAATATACAAGCAGTTCTCTGCCGAGATAAACAACTTCTCGGAAAAGCTCTGTACACTCAGAAGCCTGTTTAAATTCAAAACACAGACACCGATACCTCTTGAAGAGGTTGAGCCTGAAGAAGAAATCGTTAAACGCTTTGTCTCCTCGGCTATGTCTCTCGGCTCAATAAGCCGGGAAGCCCATGAAACAATCGCAATAGCAATGAACCGCCTCGGAGGAATGTCAAACTCCGGAGAGGGCGGCGAGAACATCGAAAGATATACACCGCTTGAAAACGGTGATTCACTCAACAGCAAGGTTAAACAGATTGCATCCGCCCGATTCGGCGTAACAAGCAACTATCTAGCACATGCACAGGAGCTGCAGATCAAAATTGCCCAGGGAGCAAAACCCGGCGAAGGCGGACAGCTCCCGGGACACAAGGTCGACAACTTCATCGGAAGCATAAGATACGCAGAACCCGGAACCGTGCTCATATCACCGCCTCCGCACCATGACATCTACTCAATCGAGGATCTTGCTCAGCTTATCTACGACCTCAAATGCGGAAATCCGACTGCAAGAGTTTCAGTAAAGCTAGTATCAGAGGCAGGCGTAGGAACAATCGCAGCCGGTGTTGCCAAGGGCAAGGCCGGAATGATTCTGATAAGCGGCGGAGACGGAGGAACCGGAGCATCACCGATTTCATCCATTAAATACGCAGGAATGCCCTGGGAGCTCGGTCTTGCAGAAACCCAGCAGACACTTGTTCTTAACGGACTTAGAAAGAATGTAAGACTGCAGACGGACGGTCAGATGCGGACAGGTCGCGACATTGTAATTGCCGCGCTGCTCGGCGCTGAGGAGTTCGGGTTCGGAACAGTATCACTTGTCTCCATGGGCTGCGTAATGATGAGAAAATGTCACAAGAACACCTGTCCCGTCGGTGTTGCGACACAGGATCCCGAACTCAGAAAAAGGTTCGCAGGAAAACCCGAACACCTCATCAACTACATGACCTACGTAGCAAGAGAGACAAGGGAAATAATGGCAGAGCTCGGTTTCAGAACCATCGACGAAATGGTAGGACGGACTGAAATCCTTGAGATGAACGACGCCATTGAGACATGGAAACAGCAGGGAATAGACCTCTCGGGAATACTTGCAAAACCCGAGGCTGCAAGCCATGAAGAATACTACTGCACAGAGCCGTCTGTAATGGATCTGAGCAGCCACCTTGACAATAAGATCCTCAAAAAAGCCGCAGGCGTTATCGCCAAACCCGGAACTCCTGTTGAAATGGATCTCAAAATACAGAATACAGACCGCAGCGTTGGTGCAACCCTAAGTTACAAGGTCTCTGAGAAACACAGCCACACAGGACTTCCGGAAGGGTCAATCAACTGCCGCTTCACAGGACATGCAGGCCAGAGCTTCGGAGCCTTCCTGGCACAGGGTATCAAGTTCAGCCTCTCCGGGACAGCAAACGACTATCTCGGAAAGGGGCTTTCCGGAGGACAGATTGTGATATCCCCCCCTGAAAAATCAAGCTTCAGGTCGCAGAACAACATCATCATCGGAAACGTCAGCATGTTTGGAGCAACCAGCGGTGAAGTATTCATCAGCGGAATGGCAGGTGAACGCTTCTGCGTACGAAACAGCGGCGCCACCGCAGTGGTTGAAGGCGTAGGTGATCATGCATGCGAATACATGACCGGAGGCAAAGTTGTAATACTTGGAAAGGTAGGACTCAACTTCGCAGCAGGTATGAGCGGCGGTGTAGCTTACGTACTCGATGAAGACCAGCTCTTTGACACCAAGTGCAATCTCGAGATGGTCAATGTTGAACCTATCTCAGACGCCTTTGAACTTAACGGGCTTAAGAGCCTTATTGAAAAGCACATTGAACTTACAGGCAGCGAATATGCAGCAGGTATTCTGAAGGACTGGACCGAAATGGCGCCGGCCTTCGTAAGAGTTATGCCTATAGGGAGGAACAAATAATGGGAAGCGAACGAGGATTTATCGAAATAAACAGAATCGAAAAGAAATATCAGCCGGTAGAAGACAGAATCAAACACTACCGGGAGTTTACCATACGACCCTCCTATTCAGAGCTTGAAGGTCAGGGCGCCAGATGTATGGACTGCGGAATCCCTTTCTGCCACGCACTTGGATGCCCGATTTCAAACCTGATTCCCGAATGGAATGATCTGGTTTTCAAGGGTCACTGGAAAGAAGCATACAACAGACTGGCCCTTACGTCACCCTTTTCAGAGATTACCGGAAGAATATGCCCCGCGCCCTGTGAAAAATCATGCACAGTAGCAATTAACGATGCGCCTGTAGCGATCCAGGAACTTGAACTTGCAATAATCGAGCGGGCTTTCGAGGAAGGATGGGTAAAACCGAATCCGCCGGAAGTAGAAACAGGAAAACGGGTCGCAGTAATCGGCTCCGGCCCTGCAGGACTTGCTGCCGCGTCAAGACTCAGAAAATACGGACATTCCGTTACCGTATTTGAAAAATCCGACAGAATCGGAGGCCTGATGCGCTACGGCATACCGGAGTTCAAACTTGAAAAAAGAATAATCGACCGGAGGCTTCAGATAATGGAAGCTGAAGGGATTCGGTTTGAGACAAACGTATCAATAGGCGAAGACATTTCAGCTGACTATCTTAGACGCTCATTCGATGCAGTACTTATTGCCATAGGCGCCGGAAAACCCAGGGACATACCTGCCGGAGGTCGCGGCCTCGAGGGTATTCACTTTGCCATGGAATATCTGACCCTTTCCAACAAATACTGCCACGGAGATATCCCATTCGAGAAGCTTATTTCAGCAAAAGACAAGAATGTACTGGTAGTAGGCGGAGGCGACACCGGCTCAGACTGTGTCGGAACCGCAATCCGGCAGGGTGCAAAGTCTGTAAGACAGATTGAGATAATGCCGAAACCACTCGACTGGAAGGAAAAGAGAAATCCGCAGTGGCCTGACTGGCCCAATATACTCCGAACCTCAAGTTCACACCTTGAAGGATGCGAAAGAGAATGGAGTGTCATGACATCCTACTTCTCAGGAAGAGGTGTCAAGGTAGAAAAGGCCTACCTTTCACAGGTTGAATGGAAGACAAATCCGCACACCGGAAAAACCGTAATGAAAGAGGTTCCCGGCTCTGAAACTGAACTTGATATCGAGCTGGTACTTATTGCAGCAGGCTTTGTTCACGCTGATGGCGGAGAGCTTCTTAAATCGCTTGATCCGGAACTTGATGCAAGAGGAAACATCAAAATTGACTCATCTTATTCAACATCAGTTCCAGGTGTATTTGCCGCAGGAGATGCAGCATCAGGAGCATCTCTTGTTGTAAGAGCGCTTAACGCAGGAATGGAAGCAGCGGATTCAATGAATGACTATTTGAATTAAAGAAACCCGGAACAGGTTACCGCCAGCAGCCGGTTTCTATAAATTGCTTTACCCTATTTTAGCCCTGCTTTTGGAGTGATTACCTGAAGCAGGGCTTCTTATTTAAATGCGCCGGAAGGAAAAAGAACCATCTCAGCAAAACAGGAATTAGAAAAATTATTTTCCTATCAATTCTCTTACAAGCTGAATATTTACCGGTTTACCCGCAAACGAGATATAATCATCCCCGACCGGGATAATCATACACCAGACATTCTGGCCTCCCATTGTTGCAGCCGCCCCAAGCTCCTGAGTCATAACCTGCATTACCTCATGATAAATTTCCGATTTATCTTCCTTTGATAGTGATTCATTGAGTATATATATCTTAACCACAATTTTTCCGATATCAGCAGGCTTCCCGCCGGTATAAATCCCCCCAATCGGCTCATAAAAACTCAGATAGCAGAGATTTCTAGATGCCTCATTATCAGGAAAATTCTCTGCTTTGAGCTGAATTACCGTCATCCTTTCAGCAATTCTCTGCTTTGAGACTTCATCAAGAAATTCCTTCGGCACAACTACTTCACACAGAGGCATACGCATACTCCTTTAATTTAATGATAAATTGCCCCCAATTGTAAAAAGAAAGGGACTTTCGGGATCAACTATATATCCAAGTGTCATTGCTGTAACATTATGCCAGAAGTGAAGAGCAATCATCCTTCTGAAATCATAACCGTTTTCAGCAGTTTTAACTGACGCGTAATAACCGAACAGGGCGGCAAAGGCAGTCTGAACAAGCGTATCCTCAACCGATGTATCGGGCATAAGCATATTGGGCAGGTGTGCAGCACCGAAATAAAGAGAACTGAAATGTACACCGCTCTGTCTGAGAAGATGTCCGCGAAAAACGACTTCTTCGGTAACAGTTGAAAAATTGGCAAGCAGAACCGAAGAAAGAAGAGCCAGCGATGCTGCGGCCGCAGGATGCATATCAGCACCCATAAATGGCACCGTATCCCTTCTAAAGAAACTTCCTGCCGAAGACCATTCATCAACAGCAACTCCAGACAGGGCAAACATCGGGTAAGCAGGAAAAAAATCAAAATTTAAAATATTTTCAGGCCGCCAGGGAGCCGCAAGAAGCTCCAAAGCCGTCAGAGTTTCACCATACATGTCTGCATATCCATCGTTGTGCTGAATGTAAAAATCTTCCTCAGCTGTATAATTACTGTAAGCAGAAAGAAAAGATCCAGCAGCCGAAAAAAGAACTCCCGCATACAGCTTCCATCTATTATCTCCGTTCTGCCAGTTTTCAGAGTACAGAAGATAGGTCCGCTCACCATCCGTATAATTCTGCTGAAAATCTCCAGCATCAAAAAAGTAATCAATCAGAAAGTAAAAACCCAGGCCGGTCAGCGGAAGAGACGTCATATACAGCACGCCTTCAGCAGCATCACCGGTTTTCAGCTGCCAGTAACCCGGCAGCAGACTGTTTACAAGAAGATCAGCATAGGTCAGTTCGTCATTTACACCGGATTCTTCAGCAGACAATCCATCAGCAGAGAGCAGGTATATAGAGGATATAAACAAAAACGCAGTAAGCAGAATGGCTTTCCTCATCAGACAAACTCTAAACATGGATCTAACTATATTGCCTATCATTTTAGTGTAGAATACCTCTTTAGGAGTATATTTAAAAAAAATAAAGTTCATTGCAGCATGTTACATTTTTTAACAAATACAAAAGGGAAAACCTGCAGTATTAGTAGTATACTGACATAATATGAGAATTAAAATATCACCGGCATTACTTATTCTGCTATTTTCTATTATTTCACTTCCCATCTCCGCTCAAGAGAATACCGGCAACTCGCTATGGACAAGAGCCGTAGAATACTTTGCCGCCAACGAAGGGCTCAGACCCGGCACAATGCACGTTCAGTCGAAAACCTTCGATAGAAAAGACAAGCTGGAAAAGGATGAAACGCAATATTACATGCTCAGCTATGACCTTGAAGGTCAGCCCGAGACAGAGCTGATAAAAGCTATCGAAAACGGAGTTGATATCACTGAAAAGAAAAAAGAGGAAATAGAGGTATCCGGAGCCAGCAGAAACCGCCGGAGCGGCGGTGACGGTGAGGAATTCAACAAAAGCCCCCTCGATCCGGATTTCCAGAACAGCATAACAGCAATCGATTCGGGAAATAAAGAATACAGGAATGGACAGCTTTGCTCTGTGTGGGCGTTTGAATTTCTGCTGAATGATAAATATACAGCTGTAGGGAAGGCCTGGCTTAATCCCGCAAACGGAGCGGCGGTCAGCCTGGAATACACACTGACACCGGAATACCCGTTTACAGAAAATGTAATAATCCGGATTGACTACACGCTGGAAGAATCCGGGAAATGGTATGCAGACAAGTTTATATTCAGAGGAACCATGAATCTGATAGTAATGAAGAAAAGGTTTGACACAACGTCAACCTTCTCAGACTACACAGGAGATCAGAGTCCCTGAAAACTCTGAGTTTGAGTCCCGGGAGCTCCGCCGGGGCGGCCGTGTGTATTACTGATAGTTTTAAGCCTGATCCAATGGCATCCTGATTCCGCCTTCATCAGAAAATCTGCTCTGCTCCAGATAATACTGAATCTTAAGAGCATATTCGAGGTCCGGGAACGGAAGCGCTTCACCACGGCATGCAGATATAAAACGGTCGATAACCCTCTCTGCCGGCGGATTATTTATCTCACTGGTACTGGAACCGTCCGCTGTCGTATAAAGAAATCCGGTTTCATCTGAATCCGGTACTACCGACACCATCCCGTTATCTCCGTATACAGAAATACGAAACAGCTCATCAGTCCCGCCTGCAGCACGGCTGGCATGAACAATGCCTATACCGCCGTTTTTAAAGGTTATATTGCTTGCGAATGAATCTCCGGAATTAGGATCGAATCCGCCTTCTTCAAAGTTGATAAAACTCCCTATAATAGTAGAAACATCTGCAAAATCCCCGCAGAACCGGTCGGCAAGGTAGTAAAGCTGCGATCCCGATTCCTCTAAAACTCCTCCGGCCGCAAGCCGCTGTATAAGCGGGTTATCCTCATCCCACTGATCGGCACTTCCGGAAACCATCCAGCTTTCAAGGTTAGATGCTTCAAAATGCCGCACCTTCCCAATCTTGCCCGAAGCAACATAATCGATAGCTGAAGCAACTGCAGGAATATCCGATCTTCCGAAATAAACCATCGCAGTGACACCCTGTTCAGATGCTGCCTTCGCAATCTCAACCGCCTCCGGATAACTTGCGGCAAGAGGTGCGGTACTGATAAAGCTGATACCCCGTCCTATTACATCAAGAAGGATTTCAGTCCTTTCATTTACAGGGACATTCATGATAACCGCATCAGGAGTTTCTTCCTCCAGCATACTGTTAAAATTATCATAAATTTTATGTATTCCATTTCTTTCAGCCAGACCGGCCGCCCGATCATAATCGGAATCATAACATGCAGTGAGTTCCGCATCATCATTATAATTAAACTGAGAGGCCAGCAGACCGGCATTGATTCCGCATCCAGCGAGGCAGACCCTGAGGTTTGTATTAATATCCATCATCGCTCTATAATATCAGAGTATGGATTATGAGTGAATAGCCGTAATAAGGGATTATATCAGACCGGCCCGGTATTGATCATAGCCAGCAAATATATATTATAATGCTTAAGATACTTAGTAACAGGAATTTGAAATTGCACGAGACGATAAAATCACAGGCCGTTTTTCTGGACCGGGACGGAACAATCATCCACGATGTAGGATACCTGAAGGATCCAGAAAAAATACGCCTGTTTGATGACTGTATCGACTCGCTTAGGAAGCTGCAGAAAGATCACGAACTCTTTGTCGTAACAAACCAGAGCGGAGTTGCAAAAGGACTTACAACCGAAGCTGAAGTAAGAGCCGTTAACAGCCGGCTTGATCTCATTCTGAGAGAAGCCGGAATATACATACGCGAATGGTATGTATGCATTCATAACAAAGAAGACGACTGTGAATGCCGTAAACCAAAGCCGTACTTTTTACTGAAAGCATCAGAAGATTTCGGCATCAATCTGAAACACTCCTGGATGCTTGGCGACCACCCATCCGATGTAGAGACCGCCTTTGCCTGCGGAGCAAAGGGTATCTACCTGCTCACCGGACACGGTGCAAAACATCTTGATGAACTGGGAAGTGAAATCAGCGTCTTTCACACTCTGACCGATGCCGCACGTTTTATTATGCAGGAAAGCCTGCCGGGAAAAGCAAACTTCTGCAGCATCTCCGACGGGGCAGAAATAATCCGGCAGGGCGGGCTTGTAGCCTTTCCAACAGAAACTGTATACGGTCTGGGAGCTGACGTTTTCAACCCTGCCGCCGTAGAAAATATATTCAGACTTAAAGGAAGACCTCTGTTCAATCCCCTGATAGCACATATTCCGGACAGAAAGATGATTGAGAGGCTTACAGATGATATTCCGGAATCTGCCGGAAAGCTGATGGATGCATTCTGGCCGGGTCCACTTACAATAGTCTTCAACAAGAAAGCAGGGGTTCCTGATATTGTTACCGGCGGCAACAGCACTGTCGCAGTCCGTATGCCGTCACACCCTCTGGCGCTGGAACTGATAAGACTGGCTGATACCCCCGTTGCCGCACCAAGCGCCAACGCCTTTGGAAGAACAAGCCCTACAACAGCTTTCCATGTAATAGAACAGCTTGGAACTGAGGGTTACGGAATAATAGACGGGGGCGCGTCGAGAGTCGGCGTTGAGTCAACAGTGATCTCGCTTGCACATGAAAGACCGCTTCTTTTAAGACCCGGCGGAATATCAAAAGATCAGATAGAAGCGGTTATAGGACCGGTTTCCATTCCGGAAAAGACTGTAATAGACCATCCCGAGGCTCCGGGAATGCTTGAAAGCCACTATTCACCTGTGACCCCGATGTTCCTCTCAGCCGCACAGCCATCAGATAATGAAGATCCGGAGACCGGCCTCCTGCTGTTCAAACCGGAGGACATCAGAAGCACAGGACCGGTAGAAATACTGAGCACATCGGCAGACACCGAAGAAGCGGCAATTAACCTTTACGCAGCTATGCGCCGGCTGGATAGCAGAAATTTGAAAAGAATAATAGCCTACCTCGTGCCGGAGACCGGCGCAGGACACGCTGTGAATGACAGGATAAAAAAAGCGGTTAGAGGCAGCAGCGGCAACTCTAACCGAACAGATTAATAAACTCTTTAGATATTCAGACTGAATACCGTCAGTCTTTCCAGGTTACAAGAATCTTTTCGCCGGGCATGGATTTTGCAGCCATCTCGGCAAGTTTTTTAATCTCTTCCTTGCAGCAGTCAATGCCCTTTGAGCCGTCTATCCTCTGAACAAGCTCATCGGAAAATTCTTTGATGGTAATCTCTTTTTGCATAATACTCTCCTTGATATACCTTATTCTAATAAATCAGGCTGCAAATGTCGAACAAAGTTTTTATATAAATTTAGCTGAAATCATGTTATATTAACCGATACTTCAAAAAAAACAGAGAAAAATCAGCTTATGCAAAGGATCCCGGGAAGATGAAAAAGCTTACAGGCATTATTCAGAAAATATTTTTACTCATTTTCCTTCTTCTTGCAGCAATAACCTGCACTATAATACTTCAAGGCAGGCTTTTTGAAAAATCGATGATGGAATTCAGAAAGCAGGAACTGAAAACCCTTGTATCTCTTGCTCTTAACAGCATAAATGACATCCGGATCGATTACGCAAATGGTAAAATTGAATATGATGAAGCTCTAAGCATAGTACAAAGACGGGTCAGCAGACTTGCTTACGATGAAGCTATGGGTAAAAATTATATTTTCATGAGCGCTTATGACGGCACAATGCTGGTTCAGCCCTTTCAACCGGAACTTGTCGGCACAAACCAGCTTGATCTAATTGATCCGGATGGTGTTTTCATAATTAGGGAACTGATAGAAACAGCCCGGGGCGGCTCCGGTTTTTTCGGCTACAAATACTATACTCCTGAGGGTGGAACAATGCAGGACAAACTCTCCTACGTTTACGGTCTTCCGGAATTTAACTGCTACATCGGAACCGGAATGTACCTCAGCGACATTAAAAGTATAGTTTCACGATTCACATCATTATCTGCGGTCATTCTCATAAGCCTCATCTTTGCCGTATCACTGATCGGCGGATTTTTACTAATCCCCATCCTCGAAGCTGTCCGCTACATCACAGCTAAATATCAGTACATGAGCCTTAATCCCGCTAATGAAGATTTTTTTATAGATACATCCGGATACCGGGAAAATTCAGATGCAGGAAAGCTGGTATATCATTTTGCCGAAATGACTGATGCACTGAGCGCCAGCAACAGGGAGCTGAAAAAAACCATTGAGGAGAGAAACTACCTCATAAAAGAGATACATCATCGTGTAAAAAACAACCTGCAAACCATTATCTCACTGCTGAGCCTTCAGATTAATAAAACCTCAGATGAAAGCGTTAAAAAGATAATCCTGGACAGTGTGAATCGAATTGAGTCCATGAATCTTATACATAAAAAACTATACCTTAACGACAGGCTCTCAACCGTAAATCTTCAGACCTACATTCACGAACTGGCGGTCCAGATAATCAAAAGCTTTGACGAAACAGTTCATATTAAACTCAGCGAAAATATTGAGAATATTGAGCTTGATATCGACTACACGGTTCATCTGGGAATGATAATTACCGAGATCGTGACTAACAGCATAAAATACGCTGTTAGTCAGGATAATCCGGAGATAAAAATCGTAGTCAAAAAATCCGAAACGGGACTGACACTGAAGATATGCGACAACGGCTCCGGTATTCCTGAGGAATACCTAAACGGAAAAGAATCAAGCCTCGGAATAATTCTGATCAGAAATATCACCAGACAGCTTAACGGCGAAATTAAAATCACAAATACGGATGGAACCTGTATTGAGATTAAGATTCCGCTGAAATATTGACAAATCGGGAAAAAAGATTAAATTAGAATCAGGTTGTATGCCTCAGACAGACGGACCCTTTATGCTAACGCTGCTTGTTTATGTTATTTATTCAGGTTATGGGAGTACCACAACATGGCTGAGAAATTGTGGTTTGTTTATGAGTCGGGGTTCCCGATCTACGTTTATCAATCAAAAACAGATGCTCAAAGAGCTGTCAAAGAAATGGAAATCGACTCTGATTACGAGGATCTAAGTATGGAAAGTGTCCTGCTGGACGATCTGGAAGAATTTCAGGATGATTACCAGGACGAATTTGAACTTGCTATGGATGAAGGTCTTATTTAGAAGCCTTCATCCTGATTCTGTCAAAAATAATCTTAAATACTCTTAATAAAATATATGCCGCTGCGGCAAGAATAATGGTAACAGAACCGGTAGCCATATCAAGCTGATAACTAACCACCAGACCGGTTATCGACAGAATGATTGAAAACAGAATAGAGTACAATATCATTCCAGACAGCCTTCTTGAAAACACAGAAGCCATTGCAGGCGGAATGGTGAGAAAAGCTATAACCATCACAGTCCCTACAAGTGAGACCATAAGGACAACGGTAACACTGATTAGGATAAGAATTATTGTCTGATAGACTCTGATATTCAGCCCTCTTGTCTGAGCAAACTCAGCATCAAAGGAAACAGCCTGAAGCTGGGGGTAAAACACGATTCCCGCAGCAAGCACAACCAGAGAGAAGATCGCTATGGTAAGCAGCTCACCGCTGCTGATTAACAGTATATTTCCAAAAAGGTAACTCATGGGGTCGATATAGCCGGGAGTTTTAGCAATAAACAGCAGTCCCAGCGACATACCGACAGCCCATACAGCTCCGATAACCGTATCGAGCCTCTCTTTCCCGAAGGTCATTACTGCACTGAGAATTCCGGCGGCAATAAGAGCAAATGCAAAAGCCCCTATTGTAGGAGTCAGCCAGACAACTCCCAGCACCGTACTCATATACAGCGCAAGGCCGATACCGCCGAGGATAGAATGGCTTACTGCGCCGGCAACCGAACTCATCTTTCTCACAACGACAAAGCTGCCGATGAAACCGAATGGAATACTTCCGATTATACCTGCAAGAAAGGCCATTCTTATAAAGGGAACATCCGGGTTGAACAATGCCGCTATAAAATCACTCACTTACCGGCCTCTCTTTTTCCAAAAGATGATCATGCCTTACAACCTTCATCTGCCTTCCGTAGGAAGCGCTTATCAACTCTTCATCAACTTCTTCAACCGGATGCTCAACCACACGCCGGTTTACACATAGAACCCTGCTTGTAATATCTGAAACAAATCCCAGATCATGGGTAACAAGAACGATGGTAAGCTCACTGCTCAGCCTTTGAAGCAGATCGGAAAGCTGCTTCTCTGCATCCGTATCAATATTGGCTGTAGGCTCATCAGCAAGCAGAACCTCGGGACTTGATGCAAGAGCCCTGGCTATAAGAACTCTTTGGCGCTGACCGCCGGAAAGTTCAAAAAACGTACGCCCCCCAAGCCCGTCCAGACCGACTTGCTGAAGGCAGGCTTCTGCAGCGTCCTTATCTGCCCTGGAATAGAAACCAAAACTCTTTATTCTGCCCGAAAGAACCACTTCCCTGACTGTAACAGGGTATGAGGGATCAAGCTCGGAATGCTGCGGCACATAACCGAAAAATCTGGTCCGATCTCCGTTTATTCTGACATTCCCCTTCTGGGGTTTAAGCTGCCCCATCAGAAGTCTTAGCAGTGTAGTCTTTCCCCCGCCGTTGGGACCGATTATGGTTATGATATCATTTTTATTGATACTGAAACTTGCGTTCTCAATAACTGGATGAACATCATAGCCGAATGTTATATCGTCAGCCTTAAGCAGCTCGGTCATAGGATCCGCCATCAGTATGCCTTCCTGACATTTTCTGAAATCATATACATATTATCAATATAATCCTCTGCAAGCGGATTAAGAACTATAACCATACCCCCGACAGCCCTGGCAATTGCATCAGCACTCTGCCTTGAGAACTCCGGCTGTACAAAAACTATCTTTACATCGTTCTCTCGGGCATGCCCGATAACTTCTTCAAGCTCCGCTGCAGAAGGCTCCTTGCCGCCTGTCTCTATCGCTAACTGCCGCATACCGTAACGATCGGTAAAATATCCAAATGAAGGGTGAAAAACAAAAAGAGTTTTCCCTCTAAAGGGAGCCAGGTCAAGTTCAAGCACCGAGTCAAGATTTTCCAGCTCACTGATAAGTTCATTGTACCCGGCTGCATAATCGGCTTCATTTTCCGGATCTAATGAAACCAGGGTCCTGTAAATTGTCTCAGCCTGTTTCATTACCAAAACCGGCGACATCCAGACATGAGGGTCTATTGTTTCACCCTCATCCTCATCATGCCCGTCATCTTCACCCTCATGTAAATGATGCTCCAGCATCCTTTTCTTAATACCTTCAGATGTATCGACTATAAGAAGACTATCCGCCTTATCCCTGATACCCGGAAGAAATGCAGCCTCAAAGGCTACACCAATCGTAAAAAAAACCCGGCTTTTACCAAGCGCAATAACCTGGGAAGGACTGGGATCATAGGTTGCAGGACTGCGGCCTGGAAGAACCATCGTTCTTACAGAAACATGATCACCGCCAATTTTTTCAACAAAATACTTTTGCGGCGGAATACTTACAAAAACTGAATAGCCCGTACCGTTTTCCGGCTCTTCTGATCTCCCCGATGAAAACACAGGAAAAACAGCCAGAGCAAATATTGATAGTGACAGCATTAATACGGTCAACTGTTTCATTCTATTCTCCATTTATTCCAATTCACATTTAATATGAACCTGATGGCATTCATTGCATTCTTCCAGCTTGTGATGCGTCATGAAATCATCCCAGTGCTGTTTCTGCATTTCACTCAGCGTTCCTGAACCGTTGCAGAGCGGACATTTATTCCCGAGAGCTTCCCTGATCGAATTTCTTATAAACTCTGATTTATTGGGTATGCTGTTTAGAGCTTTAACAAGCTCCGGATCAGCTTTAAATGTAACAACCTGTTCTTTCATATTGCATCAAGGGTAATACTTTTTAATACTAAACGTCAATCCAAAAATGAAAGTTACCGGTAAAATTGTAAAATTCAGGAAAATCAGACCTTGGCCCTGCATTATTAGAGGCTATATATTAATATATTTAATTTATTTCCTCTTCTATATTAATATTTTCAATTTTTATAAACATTTTTATTGATTTTAACATATTGCAGTGCTATATTTAAAACATCGGAGGATTAAGATGATCCACAGCTGGAAAAAACTCGACGCTATGACAGGCGGAAAAGAGTTCATAATAAAAAAAGTGAGGGTGCCCTCAGATCAGATAGACATTGAGGGAGAGTTCGAACTGCCGCCGCTGGGAAGGCTGAGCATGGAGGAGCAGATATTCGTTGCGGCCTTCATTAAAACCCACGGATCAATCAAACAGATGGAGAGCATATTCGGAATCTCATACCCTACAGTCAAAAACCGACTTAACCAGATTGCATCAAAAATTGGACTTGTTGACATCTCCGTTGATATAAAGGCAAGTGTTTCAAGCGTTATTGAAAAACTTGAACGCGGTGAAATAGATGTAAATGATGCACTGAAGGAGCTCGAATAATGCTGCCGATGCTGTTAAGACTGAAAATCAGGGATGAAAATACTTCATTCAGCCTTTTCATACCGCTGATCATTATTTATATACTGCTGCTTCCGGCATATTTAATCTGCGGCATAATCTACATCTTTATCGCCGCAAGCGGAAACACAGCATCGCAGGCAGGAATATATATGAAGATTGTATTTCGGCTTCCTCAAATTTTAGCTGCAGCAAGAGGAACCGAAATAATAGCCCATTCGGATAAATCGAATGTAACACTATATATAAGGTAATTACGGAGGATAATATGGCTGATGATAAAATGAAAATTCTTAATATGCTTGCAGAAGGCAAGATCAGCGCAGAAGAAGCAGAAAAGCTGCTGAATGCGGTGGAAAAAACCGAAGAACCGACCGGCTCCGGAACAGCAGATCTGCTGAGTTCCCTGGAGAGCAAATTTCTTTACGTCCAGGTTGATCCAAAGGACGGAAAATCATCCGACAGGGTTTCTGTCAAAGTACCGTTTGCCCTGCTTAAAGCCGGACTGAATATCATGGGACTGATACCGGAAGATGTCCAGGACAAGATAAACACGTCAATGGCAGATAAGGGGATGAACTTCAATCTGAACGACATCAAACCCGAAAATGTGCAGGATATTCTTAGTGCACTTGAACAGCTTACAGTAGATGTTGATTCAGACGACTCAACAGTCAAGGTTTACTGCAGATAAACAGCTGATACGTTTCCATAAAGAACCGCCGGAAAGTGACTCTCCGGCGGTTCTTTTTTAATTAACAATTTTTATATATACTACCGACTATATGATCATGGAAACCTTTACAAAATACATGTCCGCCCTGCCGGTCATGCCCGACATTGCAGCAAAAATTATCAGCATACCTGAAGATAATATAAATATATCCTTCAAAGAACTTGAGAATTTGATAAAAGTTGACCCGGGTCTTACGACAAAGATTTTAAAAGTAGCCAATTCAGCGATGTACGCCAGACAGAAGGAAGTGACTTCACTTCAGGCGGCAATAACACTCCTCGGGTTCAAGACAATTAAAAGTCTGGTATTCCTTGTTTCCGCATCCAACATGTTCAAAAAGGACAACAGCAAGGAGTTCTTCAAGAGTTTCTGGAAACATTCAATTCTGACGGCTTTCATTTCACAGAATATTGCACTAAGGACCGGGTTTAAACGCCTCAGCGACGAGATATTTCTTGCAGGGCTGCTTCACGATATCGGCAAGGTTCCTCTTTATAAGGCAGATTCTGAACTTTTTTACAGAATCACCGACACAGAATCGGAGAGGACGATCTACCACACAGATCACAAGGAAATTGGCGGAGCTGTGCTTAATGCATGGTCTTTCCCTGAAGTATACGTGGACACAGCAATGGAGCATGGGACATATAATATCACTTCACCCCACAAAACCCTTATACTTATAGTATCGGCAGCAGATATAATATCAGGCTTTTACGAGGATTTTTCAAAAGAAGAACCTCCCGAAGAGGCTCTTCAGGCCTTCATGCTGAGACTCAACATGAAGAATGAAGATCTGCATTACTACCGGAACGATTTCTATTCCAGCCTGACTGCTGACAAACTCTTCATAGAATGCGGGTCGCTGTTCGGATTAGAGAAATAAAAATCATCGTGCAAGAAGCTGCGGCATTGTAATATTACTGCCAAGCAGAACGCTCATTTCCCAGTAGGTATTCCCGCCTCCGCTGAAGGTTCCCATGGTACCCAGATTAAGGTAATATGAGGTTCCGTTTTTCACCCACGTCAGAACCGCTCCTCCCTCAGCCTTGAAATTTGATGATACATCACTGCTTCCTGCTCCGGACCAGTATCCGCCTGCACTTCCCCAAAGCGCCCCTTCAAACGCCTGACTCCAGTCGGAGGAAGGCGCAGTCAGAACGGCACGAAGGATGCCCTTTGCCTCGATAACATTGGACGGGGCATAGTAATCGGTTACTGTTGTGTCGGAAGAGTTTTCGTAGTTAAAAAGAGCACCGGTAAATATTTTAAATATCGGTGAACTTAACAAGGATATGCCCAGATTTACATCCTGCATAATCTGACCTTTAAGATTTCCATCATCCATAAACTGCAGTCTTCCGTAAGTCCGCGTTGTCAGGGGCCCCAGAATATCCGAGCCGTCAAGATCAAACCATGTGTCCGCTGCTGCTGTTATATCATTTTTATAAACGGCATTCCGATCAGGATAAAAGGTATCGGGTTCAATTATATATCTCCAGTCCAGATCAAGGCCAAGAAAATCATAGTCCCATGACAGCTTTGCCCCGTATACAGGATATACCGATATGGTCTGAAAAAACTCGGAAAAGGTAACAAAGGATTCCTCTGCAAAGACATAATCGGTAGAATAATAAAGGCTGTCCGCATTAACACCGCCCCAGGGAGTAATTTTGAGTCCTATATCTATAAAGCTGAAACTTAATCCGGCATCAATATTGTGAACCTGAAAACTGCCCTGGCTATTGTCACCGTAAGCCCGGTACAGCCGCTGCTGATCAAGCTTATAGCCGGCATTGATTCCGAATACAGTGTTAAGTTCAGACTGATAACGAAGCTCACCCAGAAGGCTTATCTCTGACGGGCTGGCCACCAGCTGCATTGAAGAACTGAACGTATCTGCATGAGATCTGGCAAGCTGGTTATAGTAGTAGGCAGTATTTTCATATACAGGGTCCTGCAGATACACCTTCTTGTAATACTTCATAGCCTCATACCAGTTGCCGTAGCGCTGCTCTACCACTCCAAGCTTATAGCTGGCTGAAATATTCCAGGGATCAACGGCTATTACATACCTGAACTGCTCCGAGGCCTTTTTATTTTCCCCCTCATCGAGGTAATAGTCGCCAAGCTCATAGCGGATGAGGTAGGTATCAGCCTGCAGATAGTAGGCAGCTCTTTTCAGCCGGCCCTGAATAATCCTGTTTACCAGCCGATCGAAGCGCTCATTATTGCGCAGACTTGAAGACAGCATACCGAGCTGCTCACCGAGAATGGTCACAAGCTCACCAGCCTCCTCTTCAAGCCCTTCATAATACACTCCGCTGCCGGAGCTTTCCTGAAGATTCATTGCAGCAAGAGTGAGGTACCTGGATTCAATATTTTCTGCTGAGGGATACTCAGAAAGAAACATCTGCTCATCGGACTGATAGAGTCCAAGCCGGCCGGTTTCATCACCAAACCGCATAAGATTCTCATAAAGGAGAAAATGCATACCTGAATCACTACTGTCCAGCTGTCCCTTTTCACCAAACAGCACTGCGGCCGCATCCTGGTAACGGCCGTCCTGGCGATAAAGCCATGCAAGCATGTATGAGGCCAGCTCAGGCTCGAAAGGCAGAACCGATTCGAGTTCTCTCAAATCTTCATCAATATTCCACACCCAGCCGGAAGCGGAAACGGCGGCACTGAAAGCCTCTTCATCTGCAACTTCTTTACCCGAAAGTTCTTCAATCAAGGACTCATAGGAATCAAGTTCAGAGGTCCATGACTCAAAAAGCTCAACAGCATCTCGTAAATCATCAACTGCACCTGCATATTCAGCGGCCTTATTGTCATATTCCTGCTTCAGCAAAAGAGCTTCGGGCTCTTTGGATGATGCAGAGACAGCCTTCGACAGGGCTGAAGCAGCAGCAGAAAGTCTCTGCCTGACGCCCTGTGCATATGAAGAATAGCCTTTTAACAGTTCAAGCAGCGAATAAACTTCTGCCGAGAGCTGAATCAGATCAGCATTCCGTCTGGTGAACTCTGATGCTGCACGATATGAGTATGTCGTAAGGACATAGCGTATCTGCTCAATAGCCTCTTTTTTAAGTCCGTTCCAGAAATATGTCTGGGCAAGTTCCTGTCTCAGCATCAGATTCCCCGGATCCTCTTTAAGCCTTTCAAGGTAGCTGTTAATAACATCATCCCTCATTCTGAGCTTCTGAACATATATTTCCAGTTCAGTTTCAAGTTCAGGGCTCCGGACAAAAGTTGATTCTACAAGGCTTCCGATACGATCCGACTCTTCCTTCATTCCGGAGGAAAGATACGACTGCTGAAGCAGCAGATAAAACTCCAGGTATTCCGGATGACTTTCTATGGCTCTGGTATAAACTTCCCGTGCATATTCGGCATAGCCGTTGGCTTCCTCTATCTTACCAAGTTCTGCAAGACTGTCTGTATCAGTAAGAGACTGGGCAAGGGCTTCATCAAGAATACGTTCTGCTTCTTCAGAACTGGACATCCACAGATATGTAAGACCGAGATTTACTTTAAGATTGAGATCCTCGGGAAAAAGCGCAAGACCACGTGTAAAAAAATCTATCGCCTTGTAGTAGTTGGCAGTCCAGGCGGCAACCTTTCCTGCCTCTGACCAGAGCGCTGCATCCTCGGGAGCTAAATTCAAAGCCCTTTCATATAGAGCAAGACTCTCCTTAACATCCCCCTTCCACAGTCTGTTTTTAGCCGAAAGTATAACCGGTTCAGGATCTGAGGAATCAAGAGCCATAGCCTTGTTAAGATTTTTAAGAGCATTCTGGTAGTCCCCAAGAAGCGAATATACAAGTGAAACCTCTAGATATATTCCCTTATCATCGGGATGTGTATTGATATATGCGTCGTACTCGTTGAGAGTAAGAAAATAACTGTTAATTGATGTATCTTCAGTATTCTGCGGAAAAACTGACGGTGTATTTTCAGAATCAAAGTTTTCCGGGTTCAGAAAAAACAGCGAATCGAGATAGAAATAGTACTTTCCGTCGAAACCCCTTTTCTCTGAAACTTCAACCCTTATCCTGTGTGTACCCTTGGTGAGCTCAATTTCATTTACACGGTTCCAGTAGTAAGAAGGTGTATAACCTTCAACAACTGTAATATTTTCACGGTATACATTTATCCGCTCACCATTGTCAAGAATATAGGAAAACGGACTGGAATACGAAGGAAGAAGATCATCCTGCGGCCCCGGAGGCGTACCTCCGTACCAGAACTGATACAGGCCGTCGGAAGGAACGTAGAAAACATATTCCGCAAAGAAGGCTGCACCGCCCTGCTGGCCGGTAGTTCTGTTAAGCTGCAGACTTCTGAAACCGGAACATCCGTAGTTCGAGACGGGCTCACCGGCAAAATTGGTTGAAACAGCAGCTTCGCCTTCAACAAAAACCAATCCCGGGTTCGTCCGGGCAAAAACCGGAGTAAGAAGGGGATCTCCTTCAGGATTTCCGTCCTGGGAGAAGACCGGAGTCATTATCATCAGGCTTAAACAGGCGAGTATCCCAAAAAATCTGCCTGCTCTGGTAATGTTGAACATTCTTCTTTATCCTCCGTAATCTATCCGGTATAATATAATACTAATGAGGCAGAAAACCTACTTCAAACATATTATGGAAACAGCGGCTATCATTATCATTATAGCGGCCGTCGATTTTTTCATCAAATTCGGCGGACCCGGGTTCTCAGGCCTTCTGTTTACACCTTATATCGTTGCATCACTAATCTGCGCAGTTATATACGACCGCGTTTCCGGCTTCACTGCACTGCTGATCTCGGCGGCTGCAGCGTTTATTCAAATTTCCATAAATGGTGAACCTTTTTCAGACAGTATCACCGGTTATGCTTTCCCAGCAGCGACAGGCCTGGTTCTTATTTATATCTTCGGCACCCTAAGGGCAAATGACCGGAGAAAAATGCAGGAAATTAAAAACCGTCACAGAGAACTTGCTGCAGAGAATCAGAGACTGAAAAGTCTTTCTGATGCACAGTTTGAAATAACAAGAGAACTGGAACAGAGGATTTCAGGCCAGAGGGTTTCGCTGAGCTCGCTTTACAACCAGATGCACAGAATGGACAGCCTGAATCTCAACAAGTCTCTCGATATCCTTCTGGAAACAGTTGAAATGTTCACAGAGACAACATCGGCATCTATCTGGGCGCCTTCCAATGTTCCGGGCTTTCTTTCTCCTGCTGCCTCAAGGAGTAAATCAGGAAAGATAGATAATTCTGAATTCCTTGATATGGAAAACAGCATTGAAGGCTGGGTCTTCAGAAACAATAGAATGGTATCTGTCCGGATGATTAACAATTTCGAGCATTTAAGCAAAATGGACGCCGGTGAAAATATAATAACTCTCCCAATATCCATTCAGAAGAAAGTCTGGGGCGTTCTTAATATCGAAGAAATGCCTTTTATAAAATACAACAGCTATACCGAGAAAATACTTGAAATCATAATAAGCCTGGCCGAACCTGCACTTGCACGAGCTGTAAACTATGAGAAACAGTCCCAGCAAAACGAAATTGATAAAACTACCGGATTGCCGTTGTTTTCACAGCTTTACAACATGCTTGAAAAGTATAAACCGGAAGCCGGAGAAGAACCGCCGAAAGTCAGCCTCCTGATAGTTGAGATAGCAAATTACCAGCAGCTGTTCGAAAGCTTCAAGAAGAAGAAACTCTGGAATGTATTCACTGATTTCATCAATGAGATCCAGCTTCTTGCTGCAGGTATGGCGGAATTCTTTATGTTCAAGTCTGAGAACCAGTTTGCAGCACTGATTCCCGGAGTGTCCTCCGACGGAGCATCACTGCTTTGTCTCGAAATACTGGAAATGGCAAATAATGGACTGGGGGAAATCGACGGCCGGGCTGTCCAGCCAGAACTGTTAATCGGTTATGCAACTCTCGGAGACAACGCCTCTGATACAGAAGAACTTATCAAAGAAGCGGAACATATCCTTGAAATTCAGAAGATCTAGGGAGGATGGAAATGTCTGCAAACAGCTATGACTACATCAAATCCATGGATCAGTACTTTGCACCTAAAACTCCCTATGCGGCGTACAAGGCGGCAAGAAAGGGCTTCATCCCCGCTGAAGTTTTCATCTACAAGACAACATCAATTGAACCGGTGATAGAAAATCCTGACAATCTGTATGAAATAGAAAGAATCCTTGCTCAGCGTGACAGAGACATCATGACTAACAGTCTGCTTGTTGACATCCTGAATAAACTTGTTAAAAACAGAGATAAAGAAATTGCGCTGTTTGCTGCCGAAAGCATTAATGCTATAGAAAATGAATACAACCGAAAAATTGAAGAAGCTGCAGATGATAATTTCAGACTGAAAGCCGATCTTTACATGCAGATGTCTGTGATCAACAAGATGACTCCGGATCTTAAAAATTTCTACCTTCAGGAATCTTTCGGATGCTACAGGGAGATTCAAAAGAAGAAAGAACTAATCCGTAAGGACCGTCTCAACATGGCAAGGGTCCTGCTGGAACTTAACCTGCCCTTTCAGGCAAAGGTAATACTTGCAGACGCAGAAAAAGGTGTTCCTGAATTTATACTTATGAAAGCTGAAATCGCCTTCAGGGAAAGAGATTTCGCAGAGGTGAACAGATACCTTGGTCTTCTTGAAAAACATCGTGAGGATCTGGATACTGAAACACTGGAACTTATTGACTTCTGGAAGGAACAATGAGCGGAAGAATAAAAATAGCACTCGTCCTTGAGGGCTCCTACCCCTATATTACAGGCGGCGTGTCAGCCTGGACTCATGATCTCATCCTGAATCTTCCTGATTTTGATTTTATTCTGTATACCATATCACCCGAAGAGGACATGGAACTGCGCTACACCCTTCCTGAAAACGTAGTTCTGCACCATGATATAGTACTCAATAAGCACTACGAATCAACTGAACACCCGCCCTCTCGAAAAGATACCGATACCGCAGTTTTGATAGCTCACGATCTCACAGAGTACGGTGATCCGGGCAGCTTCAGAAAACTTGTCAACATTATACCCGAAGGCTATTTTCTATATGACAAAGCCATAAACAGCGAGGCCGGCTGGCAGCGAATGATCAAAGGGAACCTGAAGAACAACCCTATCTATGCGTTTACAGATTACTACTGGGCATGGAAATCGGCCTTCGACATGCTGTTTACAATAATCGGAAGCAGAGCTCCTCAGGCCGATATTTATCATGCAATTTCAACAGGCTTTGCCGGAATAGCAGCTATTTCGGCCTCAATAAGGCACAACAAACCCTGCATCCTTACCGAGCACGGTCTTTACCACAAAGAACGCGAAATGGAAATCAGAAAGACCAACATCATCCGCGGCTACCAGCGTGACATGTGGACCGGCCTTTACAATAACTTCAGCACAATCTGCTACAAGCACGCTGATAAAATCATCTCTCTGTTCGAAGAAAACAGACGGAAACAGCATGAACTTGGCGCCGATCCTGCAAAAACAGAGGTCATTCCCAATGGTATTGATATACAGAGATTCATGGTTGAGCGCGAGGAAAAAGAGGGATTCCATGTGGGTCTTGTGGGCAGAGTTGTTCCTATAAAGGATATTAAAACCTACATTTCAACAGCAAAGATTGTACTGGAGCGGATACCCGAGGCAATTTTTTACTGCATCGGCCCTACAGATGAAGATCCCGGTTACTACAGGGACTGCGTGATGCTGACTGAGAGCCTGAAAATAACAGACCGTTTCATCTTTACCGGCAGACAGAATGTACTGAACTATTATAAATTCCTTGATGTGATGGCGCTGACAAGCGTCCGGGAGGCGCAGCCTCTGGTCATACTTGAAGCCTACTGTGCAGGTGTTCCGGTTGTATCAACCGGTGTCGGAAACGTTCCGGAGATGCTTGATTATGACGAGCGCTTCATATCAGCCCCAAAGGACGCCCAGAAGCTGGCATCTGCAATAATTTATCTGTACAGTCATCCCGATGAACGAAAGTCTCTCATAGAATCCAACCGGTACAAAACCGTAACCTTCTACGACAAGACAGACCTGCATAAGAAATATTCAGAAATCTATACCACCACAGGGAGGAATGCTGAATAATGGCCGGCATCGGTTTTGAACTACGGAGGGTTGTAAGCAAGGGAGGAGTAAGCGCATTTATGCAGACGGCTATGTCCGGTGCAATGATCGTTGCCGGCCCCTGGCTTCTTTCAATTCTGACAATCTCAATTATTCAGAAACTGGTTGATTTTTCAGGCAACGGCAGTCTGGAACTCTTCATGGGTGCAGTGATCTACTGTTATGCATTTTCACTGTTTATTTTCGGAGGAGTACACTACCTTTTCACCAGGCGAATGAGTGACCTGATTTATGAAAAACAGGAGAGGCAGGCCCTGGGATATGTACTGCTGATCATGCTTCCGGTAGCAGGAGTATCCGCTGTTATCGCACTTCCCGCAGTACTGTCCATTGATACAGGGATTGAACATCTTCTTCTATTCAAAATATCCGCAGCCGTACTTTTTATGACAGTCAACTGTCTGTGGCTCATAATGCTCTTTGTATCTGTTTTGAAGTGGTATATCAAGATTCTTGTAGTATATACCGCAGGGCTTGCATCATCACTGGTTCTGATAAAACTTCTTATACAACCATACGGAACAGCAGGTGCTCTGGCAGGGTTCACAGCCGGCCATATTGTAATAGTATTACTGCTTGTACTGCTTTCAGCTTCAGCCTACAAGCCTCAAAAGCCTGAACTGGAAAAAAGATCAGGCTTCGTTTACAAATACCGTTATCTGCTTGGTGCCGGGCTATTCTATTACTGGGGGATTTGGGCCGACAAACTGATATTCTGGTTTACAAAAGGCACCGCTATTGAAGGAACTTTTTTCAGGATGTTTGCAGAGTATGATATACCAGTTTATCTTGCTAATCTGACTATGATTCCAGGACTCATTTTCTTTGTTGTATATTCAGAAACAGATTTCTATATAGCTCTCAAACACTTCCTGCACCGTCTGATAAATTCCCATTACCCAGATATAAACAGGGCAAAACTGAAGCTTAAGAAAACTACCGTTCAAAGCCTTAAGGAACAGAGCCTGCTTCAGGCGGTTACAGCCGGATTTTTTATTATCATCACTGATAACCCGGTTATGCAGATTACACTTGCAGCAGTATTCTCACACCTTCTGCTCTTAACTTTGCTTAATTATCTTTATTACATAGAGCAGTACAGGCATGCCTATTATTCTTCACTGCTGTTTTTCACCTCAAACGCTGTAATAGCTGTAATCCAGGTTTTCGTAACAGCCTTTCCGCCGGGAACAGCATATTTAATCTCGGCTTCCGCAGCCTCACTGCTTGCCATGAAGCTCCTTTTTAATGATTTAAGAATTGCAGACAGATATATTCTGACAAAAACCTGACATTGACCGAATTCAAGCTCTACGATTGATTTGTCGATTATAAAATCAGAAAATAGTACTAGGCAAATACGAATAAAGTTTATTGATATTATCTTATATTGAGATATCTTTATACAGATCTAATAATTGTAATAATGCAGCCGTAACGAAGGTTAACGGCCTTTAAGGAGTGTTATATGAAGCGGATAAAAATTACAGGACCTATTTCGCTCACTATTTTAATTATAGCGGCAGTAATTATTACATCAGGATGTAACGGGACTACCGACCGCATCACCGTTGAACAGGCTGATTACCTGCTCAGTTCATACTACATGTTAAGGGGCGATGACGAAATCGCCGAAAGCCGTGCGGCATGGCCGGCCTATACGGACAGCATAACTTTACCGACTGATTCCACACCTGCTACCGGCAGAAAAAACAATTATCCCGAAAAGGGCCAGAAAACCGATGTTACAATTGAAAAAACCCTCGTAACTAATGTTTACAAAGTATCATCAGTGACCACATACCCTAAAAAAGATTCTATTTCATCAACCACCGAAGTATACTTCATCCTGGATGCAGATGAGGATGGAGTATATACATCAGCGGATTATATCTGTGATTCGGCAGGGACGCGTAACGACAACCTCAGAAGTACATTCCAGACAGAATATGACAACGGAACGATTCGTTATGAAGAAATAATTGCAACAACAGCCGACGGATTAAGTTCAAATTACGCAGAATTCGACATAAACGGGGAGCTGAGTTTTCCGACTCCCGACTCAGATGGAAACTGGGCGCCTGCCGATGACGGAACAGGAACTGCAACATGGTCCAGTATGGTCAGCTATATCCAGGAAGAAGAGAGCGGATTCTGGATTTGGACTAACTACAGACTGATTACCGGAACAAGATATTATACGGAGATTACATCAGGTTCTGATATAACAAAAACATCCGTATCTTATGAAAAATGCATAGAAAGGGATTCATCCAACCAGTCAACCAGTGATAACATCATCGTATTTCTAAAGAGACTGTTTAACGACAACACAACCGATCTTGATTATGCCGGCGCTACTCTTTCCGAAACAGTTATCCGATATGAGATTCTGCCTACCGGAAAGAAAACCGTTAATTCAAACACACTGGTAAAGGATCAGGACTCTTCAACCATTGTCACTTTTACAGCAGCCTATGAAGAAGAAGCCGACGGAAGCATCACAAGCGCCGGAACTCCGGTTGCAGCATATCCGGAATAATATTCCTCAATATCCTTTATAATTTATAAAAACCGGAAGATTATTCTTCCGGTTTTTTATTACATAAAAGTATAAACACTATAGTCAATCTTGAATTGACCTCTCTATTTCTGCATAATAAACCTATGAAAGGACTTATTGTAGCAGCCGGATACGGCACCAGATTTCTTCCCGTGACCAAGACTATCCCGAAGGAAATGCTTCCTCTTATAGATAAACCGTCAATTGCTTTTATAATTGAGGAGTTTATTAATTCCGGAATTGACGAGATTCTAATCATTACATCCAGACGAAAAAAAAGTCTGGAAGACTTCCTCGACAGAGAGATCGAACTGGAGTCTGTATTTGACAAAGAGGGTTCGGCAGCAAAGGCTGCAAAAATCAAACCCTATAACGCGAAATTTCTGTTTGTACGTCAGCAGGAAATGATGGGAACCGGCCATGCGCTGATGCAGGCAAGACCCATGCTTGACGGTGAACCCTTTGTCGTTGCCTACCCTGACGACCTGCACTTCGGCGAAAAGCCGCTTGCCCTTCAGCTTATCGAAAAATACAGGGAAACCGGCTGCAGCGTCATGGCGACCCTGCATAATCCGCCGAACCTTGAACGCTACGGTATTCTCAAGCTGGCCGACGACGGGCTGCATGTTACTGACATCGTTGAAAAACCGGCTCCGGGAACTGAACCAAGCTGTGAGGCTTCAATAGGAAGATATCTTTATACTCCTGAGATTTTCGACTTACTGGAAGAGGGATGGTCAAAACATACTTCCGGTGAATACTTCCACACATACGCCCTTAATAAAATGATGTCGGCCGGAAACGTAGTATACTGCGAAACAGAGGGAGAGAGACTTGATACAGGAGCCCCGGCAGGCTATCTGCAGGCGATTATAAAGTATGCAATGCAGGATCCTGAGCTTGCCGAAGTACTGCGCAGCGAAGTGAAATAACCTCCCTGTAAATCTGCATCGTATTTACCAGCGGTTGAGAACCTTCTCAGCAAATCCCATAAAGTCTTTTATTTCAAGGGCTGTTCCGTCATCAAGGACAGCCCTGCCGCTGAACTTACCGAAAACCTGATGCTGGCAGCTCCTTATCAGCAGAAGGTTGGTGTCCGAAAAACGGTCTATAACCGGACTGAATTCCATTTCAAATCGGCCGTCTGAACTTGTGAATGTCCAGGGGTCCGTATACTGCTCCCGGCCATTTGAATCTGTGGGAATATTGAATACAATATCATTAAATTTATGCCCCCTGCCGTCATAGAAGATGATATTCTCGGTTGCGGCCGAGGTATCACCGAAGCCGTAGCCTATGTTGAATCCAAAGCGCTTATCGTCAACAATCCCTGATCCGGACCCCCAGTACCACGTATTATTATACGTCCAGACACCCCTTCCCCAGTCAAGGACTGCATAAGTACTGTTTTTATTTGAATTGTTTTTAAAATCGATGCTTTTCCGGCCGCAGATAAGACTGCCTTCAGCCTTCATACAGTTAATCTTCCGGTTGAAGTAGAAATGTCCGGATTTATCAAAGGGAGTGGCAATCACCATACTGTCATCAGAAAGAGGCTGTTCAAGAACAATCGAACCGCTGAGGCCGTTACCTCTGTCAAAGGACGGAAAATCAATCTCAAGAGTTCTTATCAGGCTGTTTCCATCAGGTTTTAGAAGGAACCTCATTGTTATGCCTTTTTCATTTACAACAATATCCCCCTCCTCAGAAGAACCGGGCAAATTAAGTGCGCCCATAGGAAAAAGCCCCATAACAGATCCGCTGGTTTCGGTTTTATTCTTAAAATCAAATACTGTGACAGAATAAAATGCCATATATCCATTATCGGCAACCGTCAGAGCGATACCGTCGGTATCATTCATAACACAGTAGTAGTCCCACTCCTTGATTCTCCATGCAGGGGCTTTAATCATATTCCTCTCGTAACTGAATAAAGGCTTCCTTGCCCAGCCGGGAGTTTCAATATTCCCGCTTGAATCGAGAAGTACAGTTTTTTCGGTAATTTCAGTCTGCATAATCCGCCTCCATTTTTTTAATTAAGCCTTCAAGCTGTTGGGATTCCTCCGGCCTGCCATGCTTCCTGCAGCCTTCACTCCAAACCCTGCATTTAAATTTCAGTTCATTGAAGGCAGCTTCCTTCTGCGTGCCTGAAAAGCCATCCCACTTATAGCCTTCAGTATACATTGCCCCTGGAAAATCAGGGTATATTTCTTTAAATGCAGCGGACACACCCAGAAGACCGGCAAGCCCCGTAAGCCTGAACCATTCGATTCTGCCGTACTTTTCAGAAAGCTGCGGCCAGTCGCCGGCCTGTTTACATGTATGTTTTTCATTCAGATAACCAACATTTGCAGCGGGGGTTATGCGTAACCAGTATTCATAGTCCTCCGCTATCTCAAGATTTTCATTGAACCCACCGGTATCAAAATAAAAATCACGACGCATCATTACAGTTGAAGGTCCGATTATGCACTTTTTAAGAGCATCACTGAATATATTGCCTTCCCGGCGGTGTTTCTGTCCCTTCTGGCTCACTTCCTTTCCGTTTCTCATCCACTGTTCCCGGGTATGTGATATCTGAAAGGCATCAGCCTGCATCAGTTCAAACTGATGCTTAAGTTTATCAGGAAACCAGTAGTCATCTGAATCCAGAAAAGCCAGATACTCACCTTCTGCGGATTCTGCTCCGCGGTTTCTAGCCGCCCCGGGCATCCCGTTATGCTGTAACTTAAAAACCTTTATCCGGTTGTCCTCAGACGCAAGCCTGTCGGCTATAAAGGGTGTTTCATCTGTAGAGCCGTCATCGGCTATGATGAGCTCAAAGTCGGACATTGACTGCGAAAGTACGCTTCCGACAGCCTTTATAAGATGGGCGGGACGGTTGTATACAGGGATTATGGCAGATATCAGCGGCATAGATTATTCTTCAGACACGGTTTTGACAACATAAACCGAAAGAACCTTTTCATTTTCTGCCAGCTCACTCTCGACCACTTCATCATTCTGAAGAATCTGACCCGTAAGGTCTTTAACATGGTAGATGTAATAAGTTTCAGGAACGGAACTGAATAAATCGGTATTTAGAGACAGTGTGGTATCTGAATCTATTGAAAGAACTTTAGCGTATGACATGGATGTCGCACTTTGATAGATGATATCACCTTCAACGATTCCGGAAGTCGTGAATGCCGCGGTAGAATCTATAAGCTTTGCAGCTCCGTAGGTATCAGCTGTGCCGCTGGCAAAGGAGATGAAAACCGCGTCTCTGACGACATCAGCTTTCAGGTAAAGATGGCCGGTAAACTCATCACCTGCAGTAAATACACCTGAAGTCCAGGGCAGTTCCTCTCCGGTCAGTTCAACTATCAGGTTATCTCCATCACGATATGATATGTCGGCAGTAGCTCCGTCAAATCCGCTTACTTTGTATTCGTACGTATCTGCAGTCACAGCCGGCATCTCTATATCAGAACACCCCGAAACAAAAGCTATTATACATGTTAAAAATATTAAGTAACTGTTTTTCATAAAATTGCCGTATATATAATGTATCATAATTTCGGAAAAATGCTTAAAATTTTTCTAATTGAAATCGCATGATATTTTGCCGGAAAATGATATAATGTAAGTAAATATGAAAAAAACACACCTTACGATAGTCACATTATTCTCATTCATGGCACTGTTAACAGGATGCTCATACGATTATTTTACAAGGTATGACAGCAAGGATCTCATACAGCACCTGAGCCTGGCAGACTGGACACTTTCAGTCAGCACTACCTACATGGATTACAGCACTGTAACAGCTGCAGTTGCCGGAACCTCCGGGCTTCCTGATGCGGCAGCTGCAATTTACCGCATTGAAAATCTTAACCTGGTTCCCGACGGAGATTTTGAAGCAACCACACCTGACACCAACTCATTTCCTGCAGGTTGGGACAACTCCAATGCCGATGCAGGTGACGGAGTGGAATCGGGCTCCCCTATTGACGGACAAGCTCTGAGGTTTGACGAGGGGATCGGAGAATACCTTACTTACGATGTAAACACGATATCTGACGGAGCTATTACCGACTCAAACTACCTGCTTAGATTCGACCTGTCGGGAGATAACACCGGAAACTATTATTTCAGAATTGAAGACACATCCGGTTCAGGAAATGTAACTACATATTCGGCAAACCTTCTTCAGAAGGATACTGTATTCTCATTTCCTTCCGATTTTTCATCTATATCCCTTACAGAATTTTTAATACATACTGCCGACAGCGAAATTTTTCAAATCAACCTCAGCGACGTAACCCTCCAGGCAGGGTATATTGATAACTTCAGAATTGTAAAATCCGATCAGGATCAGAACATTTCAATTGAAATACCATATTACGATGAAAGCAGAGTCGACTCACTTGATTTAATCTCAGGCTGGTACAGATTCAGCGTCCGGGTCAAGGCCGATCCGAATGCCGGCGTTTCGAATACATTTGCTGCTGATGCAGTTTCGCTTTCAATCAGCTCTCTTGATGATGAAGGACTTGCATCCCGGGCCAACAGCCTTGCATTCAGTGCTTCTGATTATTCCTCATTTTCCGAATGGACAGAGATTTATATAGATGCCGAGCTTCAGATTACCGTACCCTACTGGGAGGATACCGCTGTAATCAAACTGCAGATTAGTCCGGGTGATATCACAGCAGGAGCTTCCGGCATTGATTCAGGGTCAATACTTGTATCAACACCGGAACTTTATTATTCCCCTGACTCAGAGTTCTGAACTATTTAACAATCATAACCTTTCTATACTCATCAATTCCCGGGGCAACTATTCTTATGAAATAAATCCCCCTGGCAACGATATTACCGGCCCGGTTTGTTCCGTCCCAGCTGAAGTTGTATGTGCCGGTACCCTGTGCTCCGCGATGAATAACCTTAACCAGATCACCGGCCATATTAAAGACATTAACGGTAACCATTCCGGCATTCGGCAGGTCATAAGTAAGAACGGTCTTCTCTCCTTCCACAGGATTGATGACATTATTAAGTATAGTCACTCCTGCTGCCTGCTTCTTTATATCCTTTATTGAAAAACTCCAGGGAACAATCGTTCTGGGATCATCCTTATCAAGAAGATTCGCACAGAAGAGATCACCGACTTTCAGAAGGAACTGAACCTCATTACCCGATTCAATCTCCGAATCATCCGATGGAATCGTAAATCTTCTTACACCGGCACTGCTGCTGTAAGGATTAAGACCTCTGGCGGCTGTATTTGCTGCAGGAACAAGTGCATTGTTATAGCTTGGAAGCCAGAATCCGTCATTGAGAACAGAGTCTGACGGATCAACATCATAATACAGACTGGCCGAAAGACCGGTAAAACTGTCTGCAAGGATTGAGGCTTCAAGTGTAATGTTGCTGTCTGTCAGATAACCAGTACCGTCAAAAACTCTCAGACTTGTATCTGTTCCGTACAGAGAGTCATTATGCAGGCTGTCAGCCGCCCATATCGGGTTCATAACTCCGATACCGATATCGGAGAAGCGGTGAATAGATGTAACTTCCATTGCATTACCCAGCTTATCGTAGATCTGAGTTGCCTGGGGTACAATCTTTGCCTGCAGGATTTCATTGGCAGTAAGGCTTGAATCAAGGTTAAACCATGCTTCCAGCAGTCCTCCGCTTAGATAGCTTATTGCAGTAATTCCATCAAGAGAATTTGTTGTACCGCTGAAACTGAAATCCGTTTCTGCAACATCAACAAAGCCTGCACCGAAAACAGGCTCTGAGAACCTGATATAAATCTTTTTATCTCCGACTGCACCGAGGGCCAGTTCAATATACGGAGGAATACGCTCAACACCGGAAAGAGAAATTGAAGTGGTAGGTATGAGGTTTCCTGCAAGATCGGTTATATATCCGATCGATGCATCGTACTTTATCTGAAGAGCTGTACGGGTATTCCAGTTATGCAGATCATTCAGAGTCAGTGCAAAGTATGAATCATCAGCAGCCGTAATCGGACCAAGAAAGATCGAGGCATCCTGAACCGTAGTAGTAATACCGGTATTATACCCGGCTGTCAAACCTGCATCATTTACATCGGCTATAGAGAATGCGGTATAAGGATCAATCGAGTTTGCCGCATCAATGGCACAAGTAGCATCGCGTACTCCGAGGTTTGCGCCGGCTTCCGGGTGTACAATCCCTGCATCAACAGCCTGGGTGAACCCTCCCTGAGAAGTCTCATTATCCCTAATAAAGAACTCCAGTCTTTCAATCTTTCCTGTAGTCACGTTGGCTATCGAAATAATTTCATATGTATTTGGAGTAACCGTATCATCATAGACCGAAAAAATAGGCGGCTCAACATCCCATCCTGTGATATGGTCGGCCGGCATATCAATATTCGGCAGACTTGTTGTACCGCTCACAAGAATATCGGAAACCGCTGTTGTGATAACCGGATCTGCTATAGGATCAGTCAGATAAGTTACTGATGCATTACGATATGTCTCATCATAGGGTTCAATTTCATTTCCTAGCGCATCTATAATAAAACTGTTTGATAGTGCGTTAATAGAAACTCCTCCGGCTGATACATCGGTATTTACACTGTGACTTAAAAGAGTTTCTGCAGGATCCCCCAGGTAACCCGGCCAGAGAGCTGTATCATCAGTTCGCCAGCCCGCTACATATAGAGTTATTCCGAAATCTCCGGATGGATTCTCTGCACCGCTTCTATAGAGCGAAGTAATTGCCGGATTACCGTCACGGCTGCCGGACTGAAAAGTACCTGTATATGAGAAGTAGCCTACGACATCAACATCTGCACCATTCTGAACAATATGACCTCCGTGCTCACCGGTTCCAAAGGTCTCATCTGCACGATCATTTGCCGGAGGCGCGCCCGCACTAATTGCATAATTAACATCATCTCCGATATCAACAGGTTCAGAGTATCTCAGGTGAAGGAAGTTGTGGCCGTCATAGATTTCATCGACTGCGGCAGCCTGATGGTTTACGCGGCCGGCAACAACTGCGACAAGGGACGGCCGGCACTCGTCCGCGAAGGTTTCATTCGTAGATCCGTCAGCGATATCCTCGGTATTAAGTCCATAATTCCGGACATGGTTATGACCATCTGCATCAAAGAAAGAGCCCTTCAGCATTGACAGTGATGCTGAAATTGCCTGATGGGTTCCTTCGCGGTCCGAGCTTCCGGCATTACCGTCGCTTGTTCCGGTTGCGTCAGTATTCCATGTTGCTGTGGCTCTGTTTATCTGAAGATAGAAGGTGGTAAGATCTCCCGCACCGTCTGTGGTTGTGAAATTAAACGGAGCAGCATCATCAGCATCAATATATGAGGCACTGAAAGTAAGTCCGGAGTTTCCGTCGACATAGACGTTTGAAACAGCGGCGGATATTTCATCATTATCGTTTTCAATTGCCTCTGTGAATGTAACTCTTATTACATTATCAAAGACAGTCTCATAATTTAAAATCTCGGGAAAGGTTGAATCTACGTTTGCAACATTATTCCCGCCGTCCGTGTTTCCGTTCTGGGGATCAACACCAAGCCAATTCGAAGCGTTACAGTAATCCACAGCGGATCTGAAAACAACCGCATAGTTTGTGCCGTAGGGCCAGTCGGTTAAGTTATCGCCCGGAGCTGTATCGAGACCTGTTACCAGGGAATTATCATTTATATTAAGATTCCATACTGCGGTTGCCGGTAGATCCGCGCCGTTAACATAGAAATTGCCGCCTGCATTAATAGTTGAGCCGTTAAGATTGGCAAAGGCAGCACCTGTAAGAACCTGTGTTAAATAAAATACATCAGTATAAAAAAGACCATCAGCAGAATTGTAAACATCACCTGAAGGATAGTATGCAAGCGTACTGATTTCTGGGTATGCAAAGTAGGTATTATTAGCATGTGTTCCGCTTCTGGCAGAATCAAATGCTGTGTAGGTTCCGCCGAATACAGCAAGATCACCACCTGTTGTCAGAGTTCTTGCATTCAGGTTTAGGGTTCCGTCGTAAAAGATTAAATTATCGGCTGAAAGATGTTTCTGCAGAACCAGTGTGTAGCCATTGGCATCTATATACAGATCCTGTGCGCTCATATCTATCGTAGCCGCCGTGGATGTACAGTTTCCTGCACCGCGAATGAGCACATATCGAAATGGTATCAGCCCGCTGCCGACAACACCATTCAGGGTTAAGGTTCCAATTCCTGAATCCAGAGATAGAATCCCGGTATCAGCACTGCTGGTACCGACTGTTGAATTAAATGTTAAATCTCCCTGTATGGAGCCAGTATCATTAATATCAGTATCAAAAACGATAGACTCATCGTCAGTAACAGTTACTGCTGAGGTAAAATAGATATCATCCTGAGTCGTGGTCACATTTCCGGCAGTCTGAACAGCTCCGGCTCCATCCTGTGTGAAAGCACCGTCGAGCGATATGTCAGCACCCGGTGCTATATCGAGAAGTCCGGCATTGGTTATGGTTACAGTTCCGCCGTTTAAGGCTGCGACTGTGTCTATAGTACTGTTGATCGTAACTGTATTGGTTGTTATATCCATTCCGCCTGAGGCTTCAAGAACTATAGCACCATCGAACTGAGTGTCTCCGGTTCCGCCTGTCTGAGTAAAAGTATTTGCACTGAAGGCAAAATCCGCTGTAACATCTGCAGCGCTGCTGATACTTACATCGCCAAGATCATTTGTTCCGCCGACAATTCCGTTAAAATCAATATTACCGGTTCCTGCTGCAAGACTCAGGTCGTCATCAAAGTTGGCATCATCGCCGTCGAGTGTCCCATTGAAAGTTATTGTTCCTGCACCCGTATCGGTATTAAGCGATACTGTCCCGTCATCAGTAAGTGTTACATTCGATGTAAAATAAATATTATCATCTGTAGTTGTAATATTACCTGCTGTCTCCACATCTCCGGCACCATCCTGCAGGAAGGCTCCATCAAGGCTCATATTTGCCCCTGCTGCTATATCAAGCAGACCGGCATTGGTTATTGTTACGGTTCCTCCGTTTCCGGCTGTTAATGTATTTATCGTACTGTTGATCGTTACGGTATCGGTTGTTATATCCATACCGCCGGCAGCCTGCAGCGTTACAGCACCGTCAAACTGGGTATCGCCTGTGCCCGCTGTCTGGGTTAAAGTGTTTGCACTGAAGGCTGCATCTGCTGTCACATCGAGAGCACTGCTGATTAATACATTGCCCATGTCGACCGAGCTTCCAACAGCGGCATCAAAATCAATATTGCCGGTTCCGGCAATAAGGGTAAGATTGTCCGTAAAATCAGAACCCTCGCCATCGAGTGTTCCGCTGAAAGTAATTGTTCCGCCTACGCCTGCACCTGTACTGACTGTAACAGTCGCATCATCAGTTATATATGTATTGCTTGCAAACTGGATGGCATTGTTTGAGGTCGTAACATTGCTGTTTGTATCGATTGAGGTGCCGCCGGTCAGAGTTACAGCTCCGGTACCTCCGTTTACAGCCGCATTTATGTCAAGGTTATTTCCGGCGCCTATACCGGTCAGGATTACACTTCCTGCACCTGCGGCTGAAGCCCCTGCCCCGTTCAGGGAAATAGTACCGTCGGCATCCAGACGGATATTTCCACCTGCAACTGTGGTCAGTCCCGTAACTGTAACAGCGCCGGATTCATCAATCGCGATATCACCGCCTGCGGAATTACCCACATTTAATGTATTTACAGTTGTGCTGATCGCCTGCCCAAAACTTACACCCGTACCGTTTGCAGTACTGATGGTCAGAACATCGCCGGTTACATCAGAGGTTGAATCGGTATTCGTAACTGCCCCGTTTACCGTTGTCAGGCTAATGTCGGCATTACTTCCCTGCGCATCAATTGTATCAACCTCAATATCACCATTAGCTGCGGTTACGCTGATATCGTTAACATCTGTATCGTTGCTGCTGACAATATTAGTCAGAACGATATTGCCGGCATTAACTGTGGAAAGGGTAACCGGGCCGTTTGAAGCCGTAACCGAGGTAAAGGTAACTGCATCAGTTTCCCTGATAGTCACCGAACCTGCAGCCTGTGCATTCAGCGTCATTGTTGACACAGCAGTATCCAGATTTATTCCGCCCTGGGCGGTAATGTTAAGATCGGCTGCGCTTATATCATTCTCTGCATTTCCGCCTGGATCTGTGACCGCATTCAGGGAAGTAAGGACAATATTTCCCGTACCGCCTGTTGTAAGCAGTACAACCGGTGTCGGTCCAACAGGATCATAAAGCGCGATGTCGCTCCCGTCTGCAGAACTGTCAGCGGAAAGACCGACTGCAGCCCTGACGTCGACAGCCCCGTTTGCATCCTGACCTATTCCAGAATCATCTGCCGAAAGTATTATAACCGCAGCAGTGACATCGGCGGTTGTATCAGAGGCGGTTGAATCAACAATTGCTCCTGATGCAGATATTGACACAGTGTCATCTGCTGTATCCGCAGTAATACTGCCGAGGCCTGTATCTGCACCGGTTCCGCCGGTGTTCGTTACAGTTATATCTCCGTTTGAAGCAGTGACAGTGACCAGTGTCAGGCTCTGGTTTCCGATCTGATCAAAATCAATTGCTGAAGCCCCGCCTGTTGTCATCGTTGTAACCGACAGTCCGGCATCGGCAGTATGATCAATATCGATATTTCCGGAAGAAGTATCCGCAGTAAGAGTTGTGACGCTTGCGAGTTCAATTTCGTTTGTTTCACCGATTCCTGTTGATGCGTTAAGATCTACAGTATCCGCATTTATATCGATATCTGTATCGGCAGCCGCAGAGTCATAGATCTCTCCGGCAGCAGCTGTCAGGGTTACAGTTGATGTACCGGCGCTTATTGCCGGAATTACTGAATTTCCGATGAGTATGCTTCCGGCTGTTGAAACAAGGGTTTCAGCTCTGTTTACATTATACAGCTTGTTGATTGTCAGCCCGTTACTCTCGGTGATCTGAACTGTACCTGTGGTGTTATTATCCAGGTCTATGGTAGAAACTGTTGTTTCAAGTATATTTGCATCTCCGACACCAGCATCTGCATCGATAATGAGATTTCCGCATATTATATCCGCAGTACCATCATCATCGGTAATTCCGCCGGCTGCAGATTCAAGACTTACATCACCGCTTGTGGTAATAGAACCGCCGACAAAGGCTATATCACCGGCAGTTGTGGCTCTCAGCTCGAGATCATCGTTTCCAAGATTCCATGCATTATTTACAGTTATTCCGGCATTGCGGTTATAGATAATTATTGTTTGAACAGAGGCCCCTGCTGTGGACGAAGAAATCTGCGAACTGCTTAGAACACCGTTTGTCTCGGCGATGTAAATATTCCCTGAAGGTGCTGCTGCAGTAGTGGTGAGCCCAAGGCTTCCGCCGCCGAGATTGATTTCAATCTCCTCTCCGGCTGCCGAAGTTCCAATTGCATTCTGTACTGTCAGTGATATTGAATCAGCGGTAATATCCGAGGCGGCATCTGTTGCGGCAGCCTCAAGGATACTTCCGGCTGCTGCAGTCAGTGCAGCAGTCCCTGATGCGCTTACAGCAGCAACATTGATAGTTCCTGCTGTCGATACGATATTTACATCGCCTGCTGCAGCTGTAATGGAAGTGAGTGTTACATCCGTGGCTTCGGTTATGCTTATATCTCCGGCAGCTGCAGCAGAAGCAGTTATACTTCCTACATTTGTGTTTAATGAATTCAGGGTGCCTATGTCTGTACCGGCAGTCAAAGTAAGTACAGTCGTACTATTTACGGCTCCCACCCTTGCTGAATTATCAGCTTCCTCAATAGCATTTCCGACGGCTGTAAGATTGATTGCTCCATTTCCTGTTGACTCCACGACATCCACCGTCAAACCATTTGCACCGGCACTTATATCGATCTGGCCGGCTGCGGTCTGGATAAGCGATGACGCATCCATCGTAACAGCATCTGTTCCGGTTATATCTATAGTTCCGGTCAATCCTGTTGTGATGTTTCCATATATCAGTAAAGCGTTTGCACCGGTTGTATCTACTGTCAGGTCACCGCTTGTACTGCTCATGACAACACCGTCAGCAAGTGTAAATGCTGATGATGAGTTGATATCAATATTACCCGAACCATTGGCTGTTACGGTATTGCTGAGCGTAATGGGATTTGTTCCGGTGCTCGTCAGCGTTATTGCTCCGTTTGCGCCGGTCGTCGTAATGCTGTTGCCGGTTGTCATTGCTCCGGCCGCCTGTATAGTTACATCACCTCCGCTGCTGCTTACCCCGCTTCCCGCACCCAGAATAATCGCCGTGGATTCATTGATGCTTAGAATGCCTCCGGCAGAAGCAACCAGGGTTCCAACGTTGGTATTAAGGGCGCTGCCTGCCCCTATATCTGTTCCGGCACTTAATGTAAGAACGGTTGTGCTCCCTGCGGCTCCTATAAGGGCTGTATTATCAGCTTCCTCTATAGCGCTGCCGACAGCTGTGAGGTTGATAGCGGCAGAACCTCCGGCAGCCTCAATTACATCGACAGTTAATCCGGTTGCTCCGGCGCTTACATCTATCTGCCCGTTCACAGTCTGGATAAGCGATGTTGTATCCATTACTACCGCATCAACAGAGGTGAGATTGATCGTACCTGCACCGGCAGTTGTAATACTCCCGTTTACAGTCAGAACCCCTCCGTTTAATGTATCCACGGTAATATTTCCGGTACCGCTGCCAAGAACTATGCCGTCATTAAGGGTGAAATCATCCCCGGAATTGATGTCCACAATACCGGATCCGCCGGCACTGACAGCGTGTCCCAGAGTAATCGTATCGCCATTCCCCGTTGTTGTGAGTGTAAGGTTCTGATTGGCGCCGCTTGATACGGCATTTCCGGTGGTAATAGATCCGTCAGCTTCAATACTTAAAGCACCTGTTCCGCTTGAAATACCGCCTGCGGCATTGCCAAGCTGTATCGCACTCACTTCATCCACCGTAAAGCTTCCAGTGACTGTACCTCTGATAACCGTAACAGAAGTATCAAGCGCAAAGGATGCCGGGGCATTAACCCATAATATGTTTGCAGCTATATCTGCTGCTGCATCTCCGGCCGCATCCGTAATACCGCCGGTCGCTGTCACCTCAACATCTCCGGTTCCGGCATCAATCAAGCCGACCGGAAACGCCCCGAGAGAATCAAGGTATATATCTCCGTTTGCAGAAGTTGAATCGGCATTCAGGGCCGTTGATATATCAAGCTCGATACTGGAGGCTGCGGTTCCGATATCTCCGTTTGAGCTCAGACTTATGGTATTTCCACTAACATCGGCCACAGCATCATTAGCATTTACGGTAATCGCCCCGCCGCCTGTCAGCGTTACATTGCCGTTTGCTGCGGTAATATCTATAATCAGAACATCGTTGTTTTCGATGATATCTATATCACCGGCGGCGCTGAGTGACAGGTCAAGCGAAACAACATCTGTCTCAACCGCACCGTTTGCACCGCTGCTGCCTATTCCGTCCAAAGCATTGATCTGAAGTTCTCCGCCTGCAGCTATATCACTTCCGCCGGTATCACCGCCGTCTATAACCTCACCGCCGACTGTCATGTCAATTGCAGGGGCTCCGGCACTGGTTGTAACAAGTCTTCCCAGAGTAAGATCGGTACCAGTACTTACAGTAATTGTGCCGCTTCCGGCATCAACTGCAGCGCCGTCATTAATGATCATCGCGCCGGTTCCGGCGGTAAGGCTGACTGTGCCGGCTCCTGAACCCGTGATATTTCCGCTGACAGTTAATGCAGTTCCTGCATTCAGAGTAAGAGTTCCTGAGTAGGCAGAAGCCCCCGCACCAACTGTAAATGCAGCGGGTTCGCTAATGTTTACATTTGCTGAATTTGTGAAAGTAAGTGTATTAAATGCATTACTGCCGTTTATAAGAGTAATATCATTTCCGGCTCCGGCTTCAAAAGCAGCGGCTCCGCTTATGCTCAGGGCTGCTCCCTGGGTTATATCTCCTCCGACAGTACAGGTAAGCCCGCCGGCAGTCGTGACAGCCGGAAGGGCAATACCGGCTCCTGTACCGGTGATTATAAGATTATTAATATTTGTGGTCAGTACTCCGCCGAGAGTGACACTGCCGGTACCGGCATCAATTGTAAAATCACGATTTGCCCCTGAGCCGGCAACAGATCCGGAAATCTGAATATTTCCGCCGGCAGCTCCGGTATCGATACTGCTGGCTCCGGTGAGACTTATACCCGCAACCGAAACATTGTCAGCAGTAGTTATAATATCACCATTGAGCGTCAATGACGTGCCTGTTGACATTCCGCCGTTAAAATTGCATGTACCGGAAAGTATTACACTTGTTGTATTCTGAAAATTAACAGCGTTGGTTATTGTACATCCGCTGTCCATTCTGACTGAATATCCAGCAGCTCCCACATTGAGATTATCAACAGTCAGAGCCTCCCTAAAACGGATTGTACCGGTTGAAGAGATTATATCTATCTGATTAGAACCTGATGTAACTGTTACGCCTGCACCGAAATCAACACCGGTGGAGTTTGTAATTATCAGGTTATCAGCTGTAGTAAGACTTGTTCCAACTGTAAATGCGGCAGCTGCATTTAATTCAAGATCAAAGTAATCGGTGACACCGTATTCCTGAACTGCGCCTCCGCCTGTATACCTGACCGTACCGCTGTCTGTATCGGTAGCGGAAACATTTGTCCCGCCTGATCTGCGCAGGATTGCTGTACCCTGAAGATCAATAGAGCTGATGCTGAGGTTATTTGTACCGGTCCAGAGTTCAGCGCCTGCGGAAACTATTACATCCTCACCTGAAGAATCAACAGAAAGCACCGGATAGCCGGATGCTATTACAACATCATCAGCCGCTGCCGGAACATAGCCCTCAACCCAGTTTCCGGCTACGGACCAGCCTCCGCCGGAAGATCCCCCCCAGTTGCATTCACGGTAAAAAGTAACTGATGAAGCATCTGTCACTGCTGTAACCTGTGTTCCTGCATTACCCGCAGTATCACTGAAATCTATAGTGAATGTAACGGCTGCTTCTGCGATTGTTCTGTCTGCCGGCAGAAGCTGGTAATCAGCCTGATAATCGTCGCCGCCGAGTGACGATTCAGTTGCCGCCCTCAACAGACTTGTTACGGTAACGACAGGCAGGGCAGACAGCGTTTCAGACGATGTGAATGTAAGAGTAATTGTATCCTGGATCTTGGCGGTTGCGGTATCAGCATTATCAGACTGAATATGTACGGGAGCAAGAGTCGGCAGAACCTGATCAACAGTAAGCGTTGTCGCACTCGTACTGCCGGTTGTTGAGTTTCCGGCAATATCGGTAATAACCGCACGGAGCTGGACTGTGTCGCCTTCACCGAAACCGGAAAGAGCTTCCAGCTCTGCCGCTGTTGCTGTATGATCCTTGTTTGTATTTATATCTCCGCCGCCGATTGCTATAGCGCCTGCAAGATTCTCCCAGGCTCCGCCTGTCGCAAAGCCCTGCAGCTGCACTGTTCCGCCGCTGAGGCTTGCATCATTTGCTATCGGGATGGTAACGGTTAATCCCGTATTGGTTGAGTTCCAGTAGTTTGCGGTAACTGTTCCGCCGGTTGCGGTTACAGCTCCGGCAGTGAATGCTGTCGGTACAATTTGATCTACAGTCAGCGTTGTTGCACTTGCACTGCCGGTTGTTGAGTTTCCGGCAACATCGGTAATAACCGCGCGGAGCTGGACCGTGTCGCCTTCACCAAAGTTCGTAAGAGCCTCCAGCTGTACAGCTGTTGCAGTATGATCCTTGTTTGAATTTATATCTCCGCCACCTATGGCAATGGCTCCGGCAAGGTTCTCCCAGGCTCCGCCTGTCGCAAAGCCCTGCAGCTGCACTGTTCCGCCGCTGAGGCTTGCATCATTCGCTATCGGGATGGTTACGGTTATTCCTGTATTTGTTGAGTTCCAGTAGTTTGCGGTAACTGTTCCGCCGGTGGCAGTCACTGCTCCGGCTGTAAATGCTCCGGGTGCTGCAGTATCAAGCTCGCTTGTGTCGGTGGCATCCGCACCGGTGTTTCCGGCCGGATCAGTCAGGGCAACAGTCAGAGTTACAGTTCCGTCATTGAGAGCACTTAGATCATCATTTATGGTATCGGTTGCTGTAGCTATCGTTCCGCTGCCGGTTACAGGCCCGCCTCCGCCGCCACTGCTGTATGTGTAGCTGTAATCTGCTCCTACTTCAGCTCCTGTGAAATCAAAGTCCAGGCTTGCAACTTCTGAGGTATTGATATATCCGTCAACATCAGCAATCGCAACCGTATATCCGGCGGGTACGGTTTGATCTACAGTAAGTGTTGTTGCACTTGCGGTGCCGGTTGTTGAGTTTCCGGCGACATCGGTAATAACCGCACGAAGCTGTACTGTGTCGCCTTCGCCGAAACCGGAAAGAGCTTCCAGCTCAGCCGCTGTTGCTGTATGATCCTTGTTTGTATTTATATCTCCGCCGCCGATTGCTATAGCGCCTGCAAGATTCTCCCAGGCTCCGCCTGTCGCAAAGCCCTGCAGCTGCACTGTTCCGCCGCTGAGGCTTGTATCATTTGCTATCGGAATTGTTACGGTTATTCCGGTATTTGTAGAGTTCCAGTAGTTTGCGGTAACTGTTCCGCCGGTAGCAGTCACTGTCCCCGCTGTAAATGCTCCGGGTGCTGCAGTATCAAGCACGCTTGTGTCGGTGGCATCCGCACCGGTGTTTCCGGCCGGATCAGTCAAGGCGACCGTCAGCGTTATTGTACCGTCATTGAGGGTGCTTAAATCATCATTTATGGTGTCGGTTGCTGTGGCGATTGTTCCGCTGCCGGTTACAGGTCCGCCTCCGCCGCTGCTTGTGTATGTGTAGCTGTAATCTGCTCCTACTTCAGCACCTGTGAAATCAAAGTCCAGGCTTGCAACCTCTGAGGCATTGATATATCCGTCAACATCAGCAATAGCAACCGTATATCCTGCGGGTGCAGTTGTATCAACATCAGCATTGCTCGTATCTGCAACTGTTGTTGTGTTTCCTGCATCATCGGTTGCTGTAATACTTACATTCAGATTGGAGGTATCGATCCCGTCCAGCAGGGCATAACCTGCTGTCCAGGTTTCAGCTGCATTAGCCATGGCAACCGCAGCCCCGCCTCCGAACTCTGTAAAATCGGCAGTCGCAGAGCTGATATCACCGTTATTATCGCCTCCTGCGGTATTGTTCCAGGTTACTGTTACGGTATCTCCTGATATAAAGACGCTGCCTGTGCCGGTAGCTCCGCTTATGCTTAAATTACCGTCGGTCACTGCGGGAGACTGATTGTCACAGGAAAGATCGGCACCGTTATCTACCGGTCCAGTTGTACCATCCAGGTTAGTTGCTGTAACTGTTATTCTTACTGCTGCGCTGTCTATGGCGCCTGCGACTATTGTATAGGAAGCTGTCCATATACCGTCACCCGAAGCTGTGTCATCACCGCTGCCGTCATCAACTGCAGCAACAGCAGCACCTCCGCCGAACTGAGAAAAATCTACGCTTACAGCGGTGATGTCATTTGAGGCCGGAGGCGCATAGTTTTGAGGACTATTTGTACTATCCCATTCTACAACAATAGTATCTCCTGTAATAAATACACTTCCTGTGCCGGAAGCTCCGGAGATAGTCATATCCGTTGTCTGTATATTCGGTACCGCTGATAGAAAGGCTATGAAACAGATACTAAATATAGAGGTTAATAGTAGTAATTTTATTCTCTTTCGGTTGAACAGCATATCTTTAAAAATATACCACATTAAGATTTATGTGACATTACTTTTTATATATCGAAGATTTTCAGCAGTAACGTTAAATCTTTCACTTCAGCCGGATGTATTGTTTTTTACATTATTTTTAAGCTGGATTCTGATAAACCTTAAAGTCTGTTCTAGTATCTGTGTTGTACGGATATCACGTAATTTTACCTCAAAACAGTGTCCGCCGTTTTTATGTTCAAGCAGTCTGCAGTGTACGCCCAGTTCTTTAAGTCTCCGAACAAGCGTGAGCGATGAACGGAACGGAACAGTTTCATCCTTCATCCCGTGAACCGCCAGGACAGGAACCATGTCACGGGAAAGCCAGGTTACAGGAGAATACCTGATATATGCTTCTTCATCAAAGGAAGGCAGGGCCTTAAGCGTACTTCCGGCTGCAAAACGGACAAACAGAGACTTATCATCGGGAGCATAAAGATCTTTAAGATCCGACGGCGCATAGTAGGCTATCACCGACAGGATTCCTCTCATTGCCTGATGGTTTTTCTGCGAGGTATTATAAGCCGCATAACTCAGTGCCAGGTGCCCGCCTGCAGACAAGCCCATAAGGATGATATTGCCTGAAGCTTCATCGCCGGCAAATTTGTCTCTGATGAAGTATACGGCATCAGAATAATCTTCAAGGATATCTGACATTCTGTATTTAAATCCGAGCCTGTAATCTATAGAGGCCACAGTGAATCCGCGGGAGGATAAAAACCTGCACCAGGATACATTATTCGGCTGATTTCTGAAGCCGCTAATCCAGCCTCCGCCGTGCGCAAAAACAACAAGTGCGGGAATACGGTTTTTCTCCGGAGGCGACCAGAGATCGAGTTTAAGCTCCACATCTTCAGCCTTTTTATATATAAGTGTTTCTGGATGGTTTTCGCCTCCGGGATCGATGGGAAGTCTGGCCCGTAAAATATTGAGGATGTAGATGATAAAAACAATAATTATACCCGCAACGGCAGCACTGAAGTTAACTATTGCGAGGATTACTAGAGCCGGAAAGATTAACTTTTTCCTGTTCATTCCAATCATTATATTGATTTAAAAGAATAATAAACAGAGCTGATAAATGATGACGAAGTTCAGCCTCCGTCGAGAAGAGTAAATATACTGAGTTTATCGTTATCGGAAAGCACTGTATCTTCAGGGACATTTGTTCCGTTTACTACAAAAAGATAATCCTCTGTTGAGGGTTGACCGAGTTTTTTCAGCAGGGAGCGGATATCAGTGCCCTCGTCAATCCGACAGGCACCTGATTTGATTTTTTTGTTCATCGGCGCATGGATATTTACTGTAATCATCTCAGGCTTCAGCTCCTCCTATCACCCACTTTCCGCCGTCAGGGCTCATAATTTCGGGAATATCCTTTCTGATGACAACCATATCCTCAATCTTAACATGACCTGTTTCTTTTGTCTTATACTCCATCTCAAGAGAAAGCACCATTCCTTCAAGAAGGCTCTCAGATGAGCTGCGGCTGACCACCGGTTTTTCGTGATGAACCATGCCTATGCCGTGCGCTATAAACTTTCCGTTCAGCCCCGGAGATGTTCTTTCAATAAAAGAATCAGCTTCAAGCTGAATCTCTGAAACTGCAGCACCTGGAACAAGGTAATCAAGCATGTGCTTCTCCAGTCCGTCACAAAGTCCGAGAAGCTTCTCAGCCTCTGCAGTCGGTTTTCCAATGTGGCCGGTACGGCAGGTCTCGGCTATACATCCGTTACCAAGCATTGCCCCTGTGTCTATATGCAGGATATGTCCCTCCTTGAAAGTCCTTTTCAAAGAAGCCGCCCGGAACATTTCCGGCCCCGCGCATACAAGGGCATACAGAAAATGAAGTCCGGATTCAGAGAACTTTTTCTTGAGAATGTCAGCAAGATCCATAGTTGTCATGCCCGGGGCTGCAGCGGCAAGGCATTCATTCACACCTTTCAGATTGAGCAATGTTCCCTGCCTGATTATTTCAATTTCCTTTTCTGATTTTACCGCCCGCAGGGTATCCATCATGCCGGTAATATCGACAAATTCAGCCTGAGGAAACTCATTTTTAAGGCATATGTAGGCATCAGCAGGAAGAGCTGTCATCTCAACACCAACCCTGCCGGACTCCAGTCCACGTGACTTGATTTCACTTGCAGCAGTTTCTGAGGCTGAAATTGAATTAAGTTTCGGGCTTTCCACACAATCTTCAAGCCAGATATCCGATTCAGCGCTTACTTCCTTTTCTCCGGGACGTCCGACGAAAAAAGCGTTTGAAAGTCCGGCTCCCGGAATAACAATATAAGGCAGGTACTGGGTTTCACGGGTATGCGTATCCCAGACGAATAGCGGATAAAAGTATCCGCCGGTAAGATATCTTACGTTATGCCTGGAGGAAACAAGAATAAGATCGAGGCCTTCTCTCTTCATCAGTTCACTTAGTAAATCTGTATTAAATTCGGGTTTCTTTCTCATTGAAGTCTCCTTATATAATTATATTTATATTATAAGTAAATTATACTATTAAATTACTAATCTTCAAATATCTAATTCGCACAAAAAAGGTATTGTGTTAAAATATTTTACCCGGAGGAGGATGAAAGAGTATGTCATTAGAATCAAAATTTATTTTCAAGGTTGAGGTCGAGGTTGAAGCTCCGATACTCGTAGGTCAGGATTCGATTTCAGGCAGGAGACAGCTAATACCTATTGGCGCCGGAACAGTTGAAGGTCCGGAAATTAAAGGAATTGTTCTGCCGGGCGGAGTAGACAGTCAGATAATCCGGCCTGACGGCAGATGTGAACTCTCAGCCAGATATGCCCTGAAATTTGATGACGGCTGCGGAGTATATATAGAAAATAACGGCATAAGAACCGTACCGAAAGAGTATGCAGAAAAAGTCCTGAATGGCGGGTTCATCGATCCTTCATTGTACTATTTCAGAACAACACCTGTTTTTGAGGTATACGATGAAAAATATATGTGGCTGAAAAATAATCATTTTATATGCAGCGGTGAACGGCTTCCGGATAAGGTGCGTATCAGCTTTTATATGGTTGGATAAAAAAAGCCCCGGACCTTCACGTCCTAAAACAAAGTCCGGGGCTTTTAGTTAAAAACTGTTTATTTGGAAGATGCTTCTGCAAGTTCCTTGAGAAGAGTATCAACCATCAGATCGCCTGAATCTTTTCTTACCATTTCGATTACAGGTTTCGCAGCCTCGGCCATCTTTGCATAATCAGCATCGCTGAACTCAATAACTTCAAGACCTTCAGCCTGAAGCTTTGCAAGCGATTCTGCATTAACCCTGATTGAATTTTCATAAACATATTTATCAACTTCAACAAATACGTCTTTCAGAATCTGCTGGTATTCAGCAGGAAGGCTGTTATAGAAATCCAGATTCATTACATAACCGCTGCAGAACATTACATGATGTGTCAGTACAATATATTTCTGCTGTTCGTAGATCTTGCTTGAGAGAATTGTATCAAACGGATTTTCCTGAGCTTCAACAAGCCCCTGCTGAAGTCCGACATATAGTTCGCTGAAAGCAATAGGAGTAGGATTAGCTCCAAGAGCCTTCCAGTATGCCATATGAAGCGGGTGTTCCATAGTTCTGATCTTAAGACCTTTAAGATCATCAGCTGTTCTGATCTCCTTATTACTGGAAACCTCTCTGTAACCAACCGGAATAACACCGCTCATCAGCTTGAGGTTGGATTCAGCAAGCACATCATCAACCATTTTGATGAATTCGCCTTCCGACAGAACCTTTCGTGCAGCATCCATATCATTAAAGGTACTGGGAAGGTCCAGAGCAGACAGTTTTCTTGACATCATTCCGCCTATTGTTCCCATAACCATCTGAATTGAACCGCCCTTTACGTTCTGGTCGAGTTCCATAATATTACCAAGCTGGAAGGCCGGATAGTTATCAATCACAATTTTACCTGCTGAGCGTTCAGCAGCAAGTTTCTTTAAGAGATTTGCACCCTCATTCGCAAAAGAATTATCCGGTGATCCGTGACCGAGGATAATAGTTACTTTGGGTTCATCAGATGAAGCAGCTTCCTGTGAACCTCCGGCGAGTACTGTTCCGGCGAGCAGAACAGTCAGGATACAGATTAGTCCTAAAATCTTTCCATTTTTCATTAAACACTCCTAATATTTTTTAAGGTTCTATTCCTATAAAACCTTGCTTAACATAAGTGAAACCTGAGGTACATAGGTGATGACCATCAGAGCGACGATGTAGACCAGAACGAATGGAATGATTCGTCTGGTAACAGCCGACGGCTGAGATTCAATCATTGATGCACCTACAAACAGGTTCAGACCGATAGGCGGTGAGATAAGTCCGATTGAAAGGTTAACAACCAGCACAACACCAAAATGCACAGGGTCAATACCGAACATAGCAATAACAGGCATCATCATGGGAGCAGTTATCGCGATTGCACCTGCAACATCTGTAAACATTCCGATAATCAGGAAAACAATGTTGACGGCAATCAGAAATATATACGGATTTGAAAAAGCGCTCGAAAGAAAGCTGGCAAGTTCCTGGGGTGCGTGAGCCAGTGTCATTACCCTTGCAAAAGTCATTGCAGTTATGAGAAGAAAACAGAGAGGTGCAATAGACTTTATTGAAGAAAGCAGAATATCAAATATATTGTGAAAATTGATTGTCCTGTAGATGAATACACATACGATAAGTGAATAGAATACCGAAACAACAGCAGCCTCTGTCGGTGTTACTATACCGCTGTAGATACCGCCCAGAATTATAACAGGCGTGATAATTGCCCAGATGCTTTCTTTGAGGATGTTCAGAAAACCCTTAGCCTTCAGCTCCTCATAATTTGCAGCAACCTTTTCCTTATCCTCGCCGTTTCTTCTGCAGTAGAAATATACATAAAGAATAAGCAGGGCAGCAATCAGAATCCCCGGAATAAAACCTGCAAGAAAGAGCGCACCTACTGATGTTCCGGTCATCATACCGAACATTATAAACGGGATACTCGGCGGAATGATAACACCAATCCCTCCGGCGGAAGCAACCAGGGCCGCGGAAAATTCCTTTTTATAGCCGAGGTTCGTCAGAATCGGGATGGTCATTGCCCCTACAGCCGCAGTAGTAGCAGGACCTGATCCGCTTATTGCACCGTAAAACGCACATGTAATTACTACAGCAATAGGAATACCGGCTGTTCTTTTACCGACCAGGTAGGCGAATACGTTGAACAGTTTTTTGGAAATGCCGCCCATTGCCATAATTGAGCCGGCAAGCATGAAAAAGGGGATAGCAAGGATCGGAGTACTGTCTATTCCGCTTACCATGGCCCTCAGCAGATATAGAGCTCCGCCTGGAAAAGAGGGATTCACGATCCCCGGAATTATCGAGCTTAAACCAATTGTTAGTCCAATTGGAAATCCTGTCACAAGAAGAATAACAAAAACCGAGAAGATTAAACTAAGCATTCATATTCTCCCTGTCCGAGGAGCTTTTAAAACTGACAATTCCTGTAACGATGGACTGAACAGCCCGAAGAGCCCCAATGAGTAATCCGGCACCGGCGATTATATAAAGAATAAAGACCGGCATCTGAAGTCCTGTGGTGATGTTCCCTGTTGCCCTTGCCTGCTCTACTGCAATTAGTGAGTAGTAAAAGCAGAAGCTGTAAAAGAACAGAAAACCGAAGTCGACAAGGATGTTCAGTACACTCTGCACAACTTCCGGCAGCTTCTTAACCAGCTGATCAATACGGAAATTAGACTTGTTTTTAATACAGAAACCCAATGTCATGAACGAAAATAGAATAAAACTGTATCTGGCCAGTTCTTCAGGCCAGCCCAGGGCGTTATGAAATATATACCTCATAATTACCTGAAACATAATCAGAATGCTCATAAACACGAGCATCGCCACGAGAAAGATTTTCTCGAGGTTATTATCCAGCCACTTGATAATACCCATGAGACCTCCTAAATAGATACTTTTTTAATTATTTCTTGATTATAATCTAATAATAATATATTATCATAGATTGATGCCTTGTCAATAGAATTTATTCGGCGAATCTATTATAGTTATAACCTGAGGTTATCAACGATTATCTATTTATCGATAAAGGGGGATTATATGGCAATTTTACAAACCAGTACAGAAAACGGAGAAGTTGCAGGTTTACCTGCAGGCAATCAGGGAATCAGTATTTTTAAAGGAATACCCTATGCAAAGCCGCCGGTCGGCAATTTACGCTGGAAGGCTCCTCAACCGGCAGAAAACTGGGAAGGGATCTACAACGCTTACTCATTTTCAGATATCCCGATGCAGTGCAGAGTTCCCGAAACCTCAATGTACAAGAAGGAATTTTATCCTGTTGATCTGCCCAGAAGCGAGGACAGCCTCTACCTGAATATCTGGACTCCCGCCAAAAGTCAGGACGAAAAACTGCCTGTGGCACTGTGGATCTATGGAGGAGGCTTTGTACAGGGCTACTCCGACAAGATGGAAACTGACGGAGACGCATTCGCAAAAAGAGGTGTAATCTATGTTTCAATCAACTACAGACTCAATGTTTTCGGATTTTTAAGTCACCCCGAACTCTCGGCGGAATCAGAGAAGGAAACAGGAATCAGAACTTCAGGAAATTACGGAACCCTTGACCAGATAGCAGCTTTAAAGTGGGTACGCAGGAATATTGAAGCCTTCGGCGGAGATCCTGATAATATAACTATATTCGGACAGTCTGCCGGTGCAATGAGCGTACAGACACTTCTCTCATCAAAACTTACTGACGGCGACATAGATAAAGCAATAATGCAGAGCGCTGCAGGCCTCGGCAGAATGCAGGAAATAAGCAGGCTGGAACTTTCCGACGCAGAAAAGCACGGTGAGGAGTTTCTTGAAACCTTAAATGTCAAGAATATTGAAGAGGCAAGAAAAATCCCGGCGGAGGATCTGATTAATCATTTTGCAAAAGCTTTAAGTCCTGAAGGGCTTCAGTATATGCCGGTAATTGACGGGTATGTACTGGAAGCTGATCTGATTACACTCGCCAAACAGAATAAAACACACAATGTGCCGACAATGATAGGCTGTACATCCGACGACCTCACATTCAGCGAAGATAAGAAGAATGATATCCACATCGGCTGCACCGCATGGTCAAGGCTGCATAACAGGCTGGGGCATAAGCCGGTTTATCAGTACTACTTTAATCATGCAATCCCGGACAGCGATATTGGAACCTTCCATTCTTCAGAACATATGTATGTCTTTCAGACCTTTCTGAGGGGATGGAGGTCTTACTCAGGAGCAGATTTTGATCTGTCTAACAGAATGTGCGCCTATTGGACTAATTTCATTAAAACCGGGAACCCGAATGCTGCCGGCATGCCGGAATGGAAAGCTTATACAAATAAAGAGCCAAACGTAATCGAACTATTTAATGAAAAAAAATCAAGAGAACTGCCCCCTGCTGAACAGACCATTGCAGAAGCAGACAGCTATATAAAATAACACAAAAAAAGGGGAGTCATTCCTGACTCCCCCGGTATCTGCGATTTACCTTAAAAATATTAAATATTCTATTTTTTAGCCTTTGCAAGACTGTCAAAAAGACTGTCAACAAGATCTGCACCTACAGCTTCAGCAATCATGTCTGAAGTTCCTTCGGCAACTTTCTTCATATCAGATATAAGCTTGTCGCTGGGCTGTATAATTTCCATTCCCTTCTCTATAGCCTGTTTTGTGAACATTACATCATCAACCTCACCGGACTCTGCAATTCTTGGAGAAGCTCTGTCAATGAAGGTATCAAGAACTTCTCTCTGTGCTGTTGACAGGCTGTTGTAGGTATCAAGTCCTGTTACAAGTTCTGCAAAGAAGAGAACATGGTCAGTCTTGATTACGTAATCCTGCTGCTCATGAAATCCGTTGAGAACACAAACGAGAATCGGGTTTTCCTGAGCATCAACGAGCCCCTGCTGAAGAGCAAGGTAGAGCTCTGCGAAGTTGATAGGAGTTGCGCTTGCACCAAGAGAATTCCAGAAATTCATATGATACTTGTTTTCCATGGTTCTGATTCTGATGCCCTGGAAGTCTTCAATCTTTTCAATCTTTTTATTTGTAGACATTACACGGTACATTCTGGAACTGAAGAGAGAAAGAAGTTTGAATCCTGCTTTTTCATAAGCAGCATCAAGTTTTTCTCGAAAATCTCCAACTTCACCGCTCATAACTGAATCAATTTCATCCCATGTATATCCGGCGAAAGCCATCGGCATATCAAGAATAGCCACTTCAGGAATAAAAGAGATAAGAGGAGACGGAGCTCCGAAAAGAATACCCTGGTCACCAAGCTGAACAGATTCTGCCATTTCACGGTCACCGCCGAGCTGTGCAGCCGGATAGATATCAAATTTAAATTTGCCTTCAGTTTCTTCAGCAATCTTTGCAGCTTCTTCTTTGATAATCAGGTCACCTGACATACCTTCTGCTGATGCATAACCTATAGACAGCGTGATGGGTTTCAGGGTTCCGTCATCTGCAGCCTCACCCTGACCGCCTGCGAATGAGTAGCCTGCAACAGCAATTGCAAGCACGAGAATTAATACGATTTTTTTTGCTTTCATTAAACACTCCTTCGAAAATATATACTGCGTGTGTAAAACACGATTTAGCCTAAATTATTGGTCAACCTCTCATCAGATTAACAAGAAACAAACTTATATCCGGTATGAATGCTATAAGCAAAAGGGCAATACCGAAACTCAGCACAAAGGGGATGGCCTTGCGGCCCACAGAGAATGCGTTCTCGTTTACCATCGGTGAAATTACAAAGAGGTTCATACCGAATGGAGGCGTTACCATTCCTATAGCTAGACAGGAAACCATGATGATACAAAGATGAACAGGGCTTACCCCCATCATTACACCTACCGGAGCAAACACCGGACCGAGAATTACAACTGCAAAACCTACATCCATAACCATTCCCATGAGCAGCAGAAGAATTATTATTCCGATGATAAAAAGGAATGGAGTCGAAAGGACACTGGAGACAAAAGCACCTACTATACTTGCAGTCTTTAAAACAGTCATCATGCGGCTGAAAGACATTGCAAGGGCAATTACCATTACCAGCGGCGCATACTGTGAAACAGCCTTGGCAAAAATCGGGATAATCTCATTAAACTTTATAGTTTTGTAGATAAACAGCGAAACAATCAGGGAATATGCAACTGAAATAGTTGCAGCCTCTGTCGGAGTAACAATTCCGCTGTAAATACCGCCCAGGATGATAACCGGAGACATCAGAGCAAAGAAACTTTCCCTGAACACCCTGAAAAAACCCTTGGCTTTAAGCTCATCAACCGCCGTATCAATCTTCAGCCGGTCTTCACCGTTTTTCTTGCAGTAGATAAATGTATAAACCATAAGAGAGAGGGCGATGAGTATGCCGGGAATTATACCGGCAACAAATATTTCGCCGACTGAAGTCTGTGTCATCATTCCGTAAAAGATAAACGGAATACTCGGTGGGATAATTACACCCAGCCCTCCTGCCGTAGCCACCATTGCCGCTATGAACTTCCTGTCATAACCCAGTTTGTCTACAAGCAGCGGAATAGTCATTCCGCCTACTGCAGCTGCAGTAGCTACTCCGCTTCCTGAAATTGCGCCGTAAAAAAGTGCGGTAACAATTGCAGCAATGGGAAGACCTGCGGTACGGCGGCCGATTAAATAGGCGAAAACATCAAAAAGCTTCTTTGAGATATCACCGCGGGCCATAACAGCTCCGGCCAGGATGAACATCGGAATGGCAATGAGCGGAATACTGTCCGCTCCCTGTATTGCCCAGCGGATTACAGTATCGACTTTATATGGAACATTGGAACCGATAAGCAGAGGGAAAAGGGTTGTAAGGCCCATTGAAGTAACAATGGGAATACCGAGAAAGAGAAGTGCAAAAAATACAATAAACGCAAGACCAACTATCATTTCGAACTCCCCTCTTTAGCTGACGCTCTGAATTTAATAATTTTTGACTGAACATAACGGACAACTCCAAGACCGAAGCCCACCGGAGCTGCAAGGTAAACAAACTGCATGGGAATTTCGAGAGCAGAACTGACCTGCCCCGTCCTTGCTATTGCCATGAATATCATGATTGAGCGGTAAAAGAAAAATGAAAACAGTCCGAATGTCATAATTGCCGCCACTACATCAATAACCCTGCGCGGCAATGCCGGAAACTTTGAATATAGTGCATCTACAGCAAGTATTTTATCCAGCCTGAAGCAGTAACCTATACTTAAAAACGCAGTCCAGACAAACATATAGCGGCACACCTCTTCCGCCCAGCTGAGCGGAGCCATGAAAACATACCGCAGTATTACCTGGAGCAGCATTATTACTCCGATGCCAATCAGAAGAAGAATCATTGCTCCTTCCTCCAAATGCCTCTCTATTTTGTGAAAAACAGCCACCTGGAAAAACCTCCCCTTATCGAAAAACAAATATCGATTAAAAAATATCTTAAGTATATACAGATTATACTCAGATTATTTATCCTAAGCTCCGAATAGAAATCTGTCAACTTTTTTCCAGTTTAAACTATATTTCTACTTGAAGAAACAGTTTTATCAAAAACCATTATTTCCTAAAGCTGCCCGAATTCCCGTTTAAGCGACAAATACATACCCTCACGAATCCACTTTGTAAGTGGAGCTTCGTTCACCAGGTCATAACCATGTGAAACTCTCGGCATACTGTGCAATTCCGTCGGCACCGCAAATTCCATCAGACGTTTTGCATAATCAATGCCTTCATCACGCAGAGGATCGTATTCGCATGTTACAACAAAGGCCGGCGGAAGTCCGTATAAATCGCGTGCCAGAGCCGGAAGTGCATAATAAGAGGGTGCATAACCGTTATAGCTGCCGAGATAGAGCTGTACAACATCAGAGAGGCCCTCACCTTTAACCATCGGAGTTCCCTCATAAAGCATCTTTGCAGAATTGGTAACAGCTATACCGGAAAGAACAGGAAAATTAAGAATCTGCATTTTTATCGCCGGACCTTTATGATCCCGGAGATAAAGACACAAACCGGCGGCAATACATCCGCCTGCACTGGTTCCGAAAACAGCAATATTATCCCTGTCGATACCGTAATGATCGGGATTTTCATAGGCGTGTTCGAGGACAGCCCGGCAGTCTTCGAGTGCGGCAGGAAAGACATGTTCTGGAGAAAGCCGGTATTCAACAGAAACAACAGCGCAGTCCACATTCATCGCAAATCCGGTACACCGGTGGTTATCGTTATCAAGATCTCCGGATACAAATCCGCCGCCGTGAATATTTAAAAGCATGGGAGTTCTTCCAAGCCCTTTTCTTTTGTATATGCGGATTTTCACATCAGGTGCGCCGTTCAGACCGGGCACTGAGCTGTCGGTAATTTCGAGTTCTTCCGGTGCATTATATTTACGGTACGGTGCAAGTTTTTTAAAAAGCTCAAGCTGATCAGCAGGTAAATTAAACAGGACTTCATACCCGGGATGCGGAAACAATTTCATAACACTCAACTCCCCTTCTAAAATAATTCGAGTGTTGTTTTTTTTTAATCAGGAATAGAAACAGTCGGGAACCCCAGCCATGGTGTCCCGACTGCTTGAAATTAAAAATCGATTAAAGTTCAAACATACATTTTACAGTTTCTTTTGCCTTGAAATCCTTGATTGCCTGTTCGGCCTCATCGAGTGAGTACCTCTTAGTAACAAGGGCCTCACCTGAAACCTTACCGGCTTCAAGCCAGCTCAGGCCCTTAATGAAGTGTCTCTCAAGGAATGCAACGTCACCGTAGATAGTAATACCGCTTCTGATGGCCTTGATTGGCTGAAAATTCGATTCAGTATAAAGACCGAAACAGGAAACACGACCTTTTGCAGCAACCAGATCCAGCATATAATCCCAGACCTTCGGAGAACTTGCAGTCTCAATCAGAATATCCGCTCTGAGTCCGCCGGTAATCCTTTCAACTGCCTTTACAGGATCCTCATTACTTGCATTTACAATATGAGTAGCCCCAAGTTCCTTGGCAAGTTCAAATCTCTTTGCATCAGGATCAAGACCGATGATAATAATTTTTGCGACACCGGCAGACTTGAGTGCCTGAAGGTGAAGAAGTCCTACTGTTCCCGGTCCGATAATAACTGCGGTTTCACCAATCTGAGGCTGCACATGCTCGAGTGAGCGGACTACAAGACTCAAAGGCTCCATGATGGCAGCATCAACAAAAGAAATGTTATCTGCAAGCGGGTGTATCAGCTGTGCAGGAAGAAGAACATACTCGGCAAAAGTACCATCATAGGTAATACCTATGTGATCCCAGTCTTCACACATGTTCTTGTTGCCCTTCCGGCAGTTAATACAGACACCGCATCCGCTTAATGCTTCAAATGCTACTCTCTGACCTACTTCAAGCCCCTTTACGCCGCGGCCTATTTCAGCAATAACACCGGAACCCTCATGGCCCATAATTACAGGAATTGGCACAGGCTTTCTTCCGGTGTAAGTTGCATTAAGAATTGAAAAGTCGCTGTAGCACAGACCTGTAGCCTTAACCTGAACCAGTACATGGTTTTCGGTTACCTCAGGCTTAGGTACATCTTTTACTTCAAATACTCCAGGCTCAGCTGAAGTTTTAACTATCGCTTTCATCTACACTCTCCTATCAGATTTCTTATCAGGATGGCCAGGCTATAGTCCAGATGTGCTTTCCACCGGGCTGATCCGGTCCCTTGAGAAGAGCTTCGATTTCTTCCTTGCTTCTCTGTGACATATATTCAGCATCAGGAAGTTTACCTGCAGGAAATTTATCAAGTATATCGTTGTGAAGCTTAACCACGTAGTCACAGTATGCTTCGATGGCGCCGAATGCTTTTTCAGCCTTTGCAAGTGAAGGCTTTCCAAGAACTCCTTCAGGATAGATGGCAAACTCCACTCCGCCGCCGCCGATAGCGCTCTGACCTGCCATGGGCATGCCGTAAATGTCTCCGCCCTTGTCGATATGACCGGGAGGCAGGAAACCCCAGCATTCTGTATCAACAGCGTGTTCCATCTGTACGAATTCTTCAAACAGAGCAAGACAGACTGAGTTTTCAGCTTCATCACCGTGTCTGAAAGGAGTCTCAAACGGACCGCCGTGTTCTTTGTCCATCATTGCCTGACCGGAAATTTTCCATACATCCATGAAAAAGATCATTGCCGGAAGCTGATATTTCTTTGCCCATTCCTGCATAGCTGAAGGAATGATGTATTCCTGGCCGTGGCTGCTCATGAGGATCATTTTTCTGAAACCTGCATTCCAGTAACCTGAAATTATCTGGCGTACAAGTGCAGAGTTTACATCGTCTGAGATAGGCACTGTAAATTTCTGACCGAGGTGTGAGAACGGATGAGAAGCGTACCACATTGGTTCTGCAACTGTACATCCGGTTTTTTCAGCAATCATTTCACACATTCTTGTAACGATGAATACGTCTTCGCCCATCGGCTGTGAATCACCGTGGTTTTCAGTTGAACCGAAAGGAATAAGGATAACATCGTTAACCTTGAGTCTTTCTTCAAGTTCTCTTTTTGTCATAGTCTGATAATAAATTTTATCAGTACTTTCCATTTTTCCGCCCTTGCGCGGAAGGTCCCAATTACCCATTATTTTCTCCTTATCCGTCTATTCTGTGGCTTGGAAGCTGAGGTGCGTAGATCCATACGAATCTTAATGTTTCTTCACCTGTGTTGAGGATCTTGTGTTTTCCTCCCGGCGGATTGTAAACACATACACCCGGCTCCAGAGGTATTTCCTGATCTTCGGTTACGAAAACGCCTCTGCCTGCTACGAAGAACATTACTTCTTCTTCAACGTTATGTTCATGCTCAGGAACCTGACTTCCGGCAGGTGTTTCATTAACACCAACTGCAAGGTTCTGAGCGCCTACTGTTTTTTCTGAAACCAGTGTCCAAGATGTTCTTGCCGGTTCTCTTTTTACCGGAGTTACATCTTTAATGTTAACTGCTATAGTTTTAGCCATATTTCCTCCAAAAAATCTTTAAGCTATATATATTCCGCCGTTTACATCCAGCGCTACACCCGTAATCCAGTCGGACTGTTCCGACGCCAGAAACATAACCGACATTGCTACATCTTCCGGCGTTCCGTCCTTAATAATCTTTCTGCCTTCATTCCATATTTCAAAAACCTCAGGCGGCACCTGCTTTGTAAGCTCCGTCATAATAGGTCCGGGATTGATTGCATTCACATATATTCCGTCAGGACCCAGCTCTCCGGCCAGACACTTTGTAAGCCCCATAACACCTGCTTTTGAACCGGCATAGTTACAGCCAACTTTCCGTGATGTTTCTCCGCCGAGCGAGGCCATGTTTACAATCTTGCCGCGGCCCTTCTTTTTCATTACCGGAGTGACTTCACGGCACATCAGAAAGGTTCCGGTAAGATTTACATCTACAACCGAGGTAAAATCCTCAAGGCTCAGTTCGTTGATAGGCTTGTGCTTAAGAATACCCGCAACATTCACAAGAATATCAATTCCTCCGAACTTAGCGGTCACTTTTTCCACAGCAGCCTTAACATCTGCTTCGTTTGTGACATTAACTTTACAGCAGATTGTCCGCTTCCCTTCCGGGTCGAACTCTGCTGCAAGGGCTTCTGCTCCCTCGGTATTCATATCGAGAAGAGCAAGGCTTGCACCGGCTTCGAGCATCATTCTGGCTATGCTGCCGCCGATACCCCTTGAAGCACCTGTAACAACACAGATTCTTCCTTCAAAATCATATTTACAATCCGCCATTTTAGAAAATGTCCTCCTGTATTTTCACATCCCATATAGCATCCATCTCAGCCTTGCTCACATCAAATACAGTGTTGAAAGGCGGGAGTGGTTCTTCTCTCATAAACTCGGGAATATCGCACTTGTTCGAATCAATACCGGCCTTCTCATTAAACTCACGCTCAACATTAAGGCAGTCAATAAACATCTTCTGAACATCCCTGTAAGTAAGTGTCCAGCCGTAACGGGCATTGAGAAGTCTTGCTGCAAGTTCAGGATCTTTGACAAAGGCAGGTCTTAGAAAAAGACATACCCCGAAACTGTCTAAAAGGGCACCCCTCACCTGAAGTCTGTATGATATTGCAACCTGGCCTTCAGTACCTCTCGGATCCAGATATTTCACTGTTTCAAGGGTATTTCCGGCAGTGTGATCCGCGCCCATTGGCGACATAGCGTAGGTTACGCCGATGCCCTTCAGGGATCTCGGGTCATAGGCCGGCATTGCCTGGCCCTTGGTAGCAGGGATTCTTGTTATTCCCAGAACCTTTCCGGTTGCTACTGCTCCGGAACCGATGATACGTCCGAATGGTGTTCCCTGACCGACCTGACGAAGAAGATCCTTGGCCCCTTCGGAATCGCCGAACTCAAGCAGTCCGGCTTCCATGGCAATGCCGACAGCCGCACCGCCGTCTATGGCATCAATACCTACCTCGTTTGCAAGATCGTTAAGGATGGCAATTTCATCAATGTCGCCGATTCCGCAGTTTGAACCCAGAAGGGCGATGTTTTCATACTGAAGTGAAGCAACATGAGCCTTTCCCTCCGGGTCGGGAAAAATATTTGAACATTGAATCATACAGCCCATTACGCAGGGAAGTCCGCGTTTGCCTTCGCCGCCGCGGCTGACTATAAGTTCGGCTACCTTGTCCCCGTTAATTTCATCAGCCAGTTCAAAACTGCCGGAACTGAAGTTTCTGGTCGGGAGTATGCCGATTGCATTACATGTTCCGAGTACTGCAGGAGTACCGAATTCATGTCTGTTGTCAGTTTTGGGATCTGCCTTTATAATTGCGGCAACTTCACGTACTGCAGCCTTGAAAGCTTCCGGATCAGCAAGAGTATCAGGCTTTGCGCCTGCATCGTCAAAAACAACAGCCTTCACACCCTTTGCGCCCATTACAGCTCCAAGACCGCCTCTTCCGGCAGTTCTAAGCTGCAGACCGGTATGATCGGTGGTGGCAACAACTGCGGCCCCAAGTTTATATTCACCGGCAGGGCCGATACAGAGAACGCCGACCTTCTCGCCGTATTCTTCTTTAAGAACCTTAATTGTCGGACTGGCTTCCATCCATTTAAGTTCCGGTTTTTCAACCAGAACAGCTGAATCATTTTTAACAACAAGAACATAGCACTTGCTGCTTTCAGGTACATCTTCAAGAATAACAGCCTTAATACCCATCCGGCCCATTCTTCTGCCGACCAGGCCGCCGACATTGCTCTCTTTGACACCGCCTGTCAGAGGACTCTTTCCGCCGATGGAAAGCCTTCCGGCAGTTGTAAGATTGGTATCGCCGAGAAGTCCGGTTGCTATAATCAGATGATTTTTACGGCCGAGCGGATCACATCCCGGATCAACCTCTCTCATCAGGTGGTTTGCTATAAACGACCTGCCGCCTTCATGCATTTCTTCTTCTGTCGGTTTCACAAAACGGATATTACCGGTTCTTGTATCTACCCTTAGAATTTTGTTCATTGAATTAAACCCCGTCTCCTAACTGAAAGTTTATACTTTTTTCTTTCAGCAGTTTATTTACGGACTCAATTACACCGTCATCGACCTGAATGCCGTTCTCAAGTGAATTACGTTCCTTATCTGCTTCTATTTCACCGGGCATGTAGATTTTATCAACACCGCCGGCTTTTTTAGAGGATTTGATTCCATCTATATAGTCTTTTATCATCACCTCAAATTTATCATTATCAATAAACCTTGAGATATCAACAGCAATTGCTGAAAACCCGACACCTGTAGGCCCGAGCGGCTTGTGGAAGGTCTTTACATCCTTACCGAAGCTTGAACCGGCAACCAGGCCGCAGAGCATATCAATAAACAGTGCCATGCCGTAGCCCTTCGGACCTCCTACCGGCATCAGTGTACCCGCCATAGCAGCTTCCGGGTCGGTTGTGCTCTTTCCGTCGGCATCAAAGGCCCAGCCTTCAGGAATAGGCTCATTCATTCTGAGTGCTCGACGGATCTTTCCGCGGGCGACAAGGCTTGTGGACATATCAAGAGCTATAGGATAGTTATCTGCTGCAGGTGCTGCAATCGAAAAGGGATTGGTGCCGAACATAGCCTCTGCACCGCCCCAGGGAGCCATTGCAGGGGCACTGTTGCACATGCATATACCAAGCATTCCCCTGTTTGCAGCCATCAGGCTGTAATGACCCAGAAGCCCGACATGATTGGTATTTCTGAGCATGCACATTCCGATTCCGAACTTGCCGGCTTTTTCGATGGCCAGATTCATAGCCGCTTCAGCAGCAGTCTGTCCGATTCCGTTTCCGCCGTCTAGATGAGCGATTGCAGCATCGTTTGTTATCTCTGTAATATTTGTAGGAACCTGCACAAGTCCTGATTCGATCCGCTGAAGAAGCATCGGAAGGAAATACAGGCCGTGTGTGGCAATACCCTTTGAATCTGCCTCTATCATTATTCTGGAAACTGTTTCCTGCTCATTCTCGCCGGCTCCGTAAGCGGCAAGCAGCAGGGAAATGGTCTTAGCCAGATCTTCTTTTTTTACCTTCATCTTATTCCTCAATAAGGCCGAGGCGTTCAAAGACTGCGTCAAGCTTGTTTACAATTACACCGGGAGTTCCGGTTCCGAGTATTTCAGCCTTTTCAATCTCTTTCTGAACTCTCTTCTGAGAAGCTTCAAGAACCTCTTCCATTCTTTCTCTTGGAACGATTACGAGTCCGTCATCATCCCCAAGAACCAGGTCGCCCGGATTTACAATTTCCCCGCCGAATATAATCGGTTTATTTACAGAACCGAGCTGAGCCTTGACTGTTCCGCGTATACAAATCTGTCTTGAAAAAATCGGAAACCCCATTTCTATGATTTCTTCGCTGTCTCTGATTCCCCCGTCGATAACAAGACCTGCAATTCCTCTGGCTACAGCAGAACCAGCCATCAGCCCGCCGAAGTATCCGGCATTATAAAAAGCCTGAGTAGTTGAAATTATTACATCACCGGGTTTTGCCACCTGGATGGCCTTGTGAAGCATCAGATTATCGTTGGCTTTGCATTCAACAGTGATTGCGGGACCGCAGATCTTCATTCCCTTTGCTATCGGTTTAATTGCAGGATCAATAGACCCCTTTCTGCCTGAAGCTTCATATACAGTTGCCGAAGCCTGCTCTTTGTATTTTTCAATCAGTTCTTTATCAGGTCTCTCGATGTTCGTATAAACATGTGCCATTCTTTATCTCCTAAATTTGCCGGCAGCAGAAAGGAGGACATCTACAAAACTGCCGCCGGCGAAAATCGCAAAAGATGAGCAGAACAGCCTCGAAGGCAGAAAGGAAGGGCACTGCCGGCGAGGAATAACTTCTACACAATCAGATTATAATCTCATTATAACTTAGATATTCCAATTGTCAACTGCAAACTGCCCTGCTCAATAATTTTATTATAATCTAATTATATTCTATTCTTCATGAACTGGATTACAGCCTCCTTAACCTCGGGATCATCACCGTAATTTCCATTGTTGTTGCAGAACATAAGTGATTTAACTCCCTTTTTAGTCAGTGCCCTGAACATACGGACGCTCTGGTTCATAGGAATCTGTATATTGTTCTCTGTAATACCATGAACAAAAACGCTTGGAGCACTTTTGCAGGTAACCTGATACAGAGGACTGGCATCCTTTCCGATGCGTATAAACTTCTGAAAATATTCATCATCATCAGCCATATGCTTTTTAAGAACTTCCAGTCCCAGGCCTTCACCGTCAAATCCTATCAGACAGGCAGGAGGAGCTATGGGACCGTCTGAATCATCAACCTTCTCCGGTTTATCGGGATAAAGTTCTGCAATATCATCTCCGAAGCTGAACATATCCGACCAGGGATAATATATTGCAGCGGCCTTTACTGAACTGTCCGTACCTGTATTTCCGCCGATATTTCCCTCAGTTGCCGGACTGCCGTTTGTTGCAGCAAGATATGCAGAAAGATGTCCGCCGGCGGAAACGCCGATAATACCGAAACGCTCAGGGTCCAGACCCAAGCTTCCGCTGTTTGCCTTGAGGTATCTGATAGCACCCTTGGCATCTACAGCAGGCGCAGGCCACAGGTTGGGCGGATATATGCGGTAGTCGATTGAGGCCACAGCATAGCCCTCTTCAAGGAAGCGCCCGCATGTATTATGGAAAAGATGGTTTGAACCGCCGTATCCGTGAATCCACACAATACATGGATAAACCGCGTCAGTTTTCGCGATTTCAGGATTTTCAGGCTTTATCAGATCGATAAACAGATCCATCTTTTCCACCGGCTGCAGGTTTGGATAGCCGCGCTTGCCCCTCCTGACAGGGACAGTCGCAAAATTAAGATTTTTTATATATATGTATTTTTCATCATCAATTTCAGAACTTTTTCTGCAGCCCGAATAGTCCGGGATCTCCTGTGAAACATTTTTAAACCCGGGAGCCTGAAGCACTTTTTCCGAAGCAGATTCGAACTTCAGCCATGGCTCATCTATTTTTATTTTAACAAGGCCTGATTCCGTATACTTCTTCAATCTGAAATGTTCTGTTTCATATATCTTCACATCACCTTCCGGATATACCTGACTGCACCTGAAACACTTCCAGCAGGCAGCAGTTTTCAGATATATTTCCTTTTCAAAAACCAGAAGTTCAGTATCACCGGAGGGTATGAGTTCAGGAGAATCCGAACTCATATTACCGCTGAATGTATAATTTCCCTCTGCAGTATAAGGAAGAATCAGCCTGGAACCGGCAGCTCCCCCAGTATACAGCTTTATCATAACATCTTCCGGCATGCCCTCAGGCTGATGGTAGGTATTTGCCGACCCGCAGAAGACACTTAGCCTGAGCCTGCTTCCCCGCCGAATCCGGTAGGAGATTGCCTCAAGGTTGAACTTGAGATTCACGGGTTTATCAGCACTCAGTTCAACAGCATCTTCTTCACAGCCCCGGTGGTATGGAATTCCCAGAGCATCCCAGCTCCGGTTTTGGTGTATCTTTCCATGTGAAGCACGTATTGCTCCGTCGGTTATATACACTGAGCTTCCGTCCTTGCGGACATCTTCAAGTACTGCAATAAACAGACCGTCTCTGGAATTCGAAGTCACCTGTATATCCACAACCGGGATTCCTGTTATTTCTAAATCTGTACTTAATTCAGGGCCTATAAAGCCCATACATTTTGTGCTTTGTGAACCGAACTCAGCACCCAGATTCCGGTTCATCCTGCCGAATCCCATCATTTCAACCGAGTCATCAGGACAGTAGCCTATAGAAGCGGTTTCCGAAGGAGGAGCATCACTCATTGAGAGATTGGAATCAAAAAAGAACTCGGTCCACCGCTGCCCGTCAACAGGCCAGTTAGCAGCAAACTTCCACTCAAAACCGGGATCCTCATTCACAGTTAAATACCTGACAGGAGGCTGGGTGGAGGCATGGCTTTCTGTATTTTTAAGAGTACTGTCAAAGAAATCAAGATAACTCTGCTTCCAGTCAAAGTATGTACCGGATTCTGTATTCTTCTGACTGAATATCTCCGTATGCTTCCAGGGACCGATAACCTGTCTTCCTCCGGTATCCTTCTGAGCGATAACTGACCAGGTTACACCCGGATCGTACCAGGCTGCATTATAAAAAGTACTGATTCCCGAATACTTCAGATCATCCATCCTGTTCCAGGGAGAAATCTCAGCGTAGGGGGCGTATCCTATATTTTCATTAACAGTATCCCGGTACACATTCCGCCGGTACTGACCGAGAAAGGGCAGATTGTCCGAATGCTGCTTTAACAGCTCTTTTGCTGATTCTTCATCAACAAGAAGGTCATCCGCGAACGAGGCCGCCAAAGAACTGCTGCCCCTGGCATTACCAGGCGGAATATCACAGGCGCCGTTCACATTATTCTGGTAATACATATCAACTGATGCATCACAGGGAATTATAGCCTTGAGAGCTTCAGGTTTACGGCTGGCAGTCAGAAGCTGAATGAAGCCGCTGTTTGAGCCTCCGAACATCCCCACTGATCCGCTGCACCAGGGCTCGGCTGCAATTTCATTTATTACCAGCTCATAGTCCTCAGCATCTATCAGCCCGTAAAAACCCTCATGGGTCCCGTATGAAGCCCCGGCCCCGCGTGGATCCGAGAAGGCTGCGGCATAGCCCTTATCAATAAGTAATTTTACAAAATCATTATATCGTTCAAAACGTTCTTTTCTGGGAGCATAGGCGACATTAAGAACCACAGGCATCTGTGTATCAGAATCTTCGGGTCTGTACAGATCCACTGCAATTTTGCAGCCATTCTTTCCATTGTAGTATTTTGATTCTTTGAACATTATGCAAATCCTTAATTTTTAAAGAACAAATCCTTCACGGCCTTTGATATCATACCGTTTGCAAGGTAAAAATCATGACCGCCCGGCAGCGAGATAAACTCATTTTCAAGTCCGATATCATCAAGAATTTGTTTATATTCCAGACAGAGCTCATAGCCGTAGTCTTCCGTTCCGCAGCCGAGAAATATTTCCGGCGGTTTCACACCGGAATCTTTCAGCTGCTGTGCGAGAAAAATAAGATCGTTTTCGGTATTGTAAATACTGTCTATACCGCCGAAAGCTTCTGTAATATTGCTGTTTGATGCCGGCAGGCCAAGCTTTTCGGCAAGCTTCGCCATTTTTACAAGGTCCTTGGCTCCTGAAACCGCAAGTACTGCACAGAATTTCTCCGGACATCTGAGAGCGACCTTCATTGCGCCGTGCCCACCCATTGAAAAACCAGCCAGATAATTGTCTTTTCTATCAGGAGATGAGGGAAAAAGCCGCTGCACAATCATCGGAACTTCTTCAGTCAGATAGGTAAAATATTTTCTGCCGTGCACCATATCTGTAAAAAAACTTTCCATTGCATCTATAGAGACAGTCATGAATTTCTTTTCATTTGAAAGTCTCTCAATCTGAGTATGACGCACCCAGTCAGAAGACTCTCCGCCGCCTCCATGCAGCAGATAGATGGTAGGCAGCTTCAGGTTTTCAGGATAAGTCGTCACGAGCGGGTCACCCTTTGTCAGACTTGCAAAATCCGGAAGTGTTATAGTAATTCTTGTTGAACATTCAAGCACAGATGATCGGAATCGGTATTCCAGACAACCCATTTTCTACTCCTTCTAATAGGCCGGCTTTTCAAGAGGCAGCCAGTCGTATATAACCTTTTTAAGTTCCTGATTCCAGAAATGAAAATCATGCCGGCCGGGGCCCTCAAAAGCCGTTACATCAAAACCAAGTTCACGACCCAAAGCAACAAGCTTTCTATGAGCCTCCATGACCGGAATATCTTCGGTTCCGCAGCAGGAATAGATTTCCGGTTTAAGCTTTCGAGTGCGCGCCAGCTCAGACATAAGATGATAGATATCATGCTCGCTGCCCTCAATTGCAGATAGATCACCGAAAACTGTCTCAGTGACGGGGACACCGAGCTTTTCTTTGTAATGCTCGATTCTGGGGACAATATCCACCCCTCCGGAAAAATTGATTAGCCGGGAAAAGGTTTCAGGGTATGTAAAAGCCCATTTTGCAGCTCCGTAACCGCCCATGGAAAGACCGCCCACATAATTATCCTCCCGTTTTTTTGAAAGAGGGAACATGGTCTGCATTGCAGGCAGAAACTCTTTTTCAAGAAAACTGAGGTGCTGCGGCCCAGTTACCCAGTCAGTGTAATGACCGTTGTATCCGCTGGGACAAACTATGGCCAGCATATTCTCCTCGGCATACATTTCCATACAGGAACGTCTTTCCCATATAGTATGGTCACCTGAAAAGCCGTGAAGCAGCGTGAGGGTTTTAAAACGCCGCTGAGGGTCAAAGCGCTTTTCATCCGGCATGAAATTGGCTTCCGCTGTAGAAAATGACGGAAGATACACGGTTGCTGCGACATTCATCGTAAGGATTTTTGAATAATACTCACACTTAATTCTGGCCATTGATTCACTCCGGGAACTGGTTAAAAATAATTATGATTATTCCGGGGGAGGGTGCCCCCCCGGATATTAGAGTTAAAAAGAAACGTCTACGAGGTGAACGTTGTTCTGACCCCAGACTTTAAAGTTCTTAAGTTCCTTATTCCAGGCATAGAGCTGCTCTTCCTGAACGAGAGGTCTGAATGGAACATCTTCTGTAAGAAGTGCCATAATCCTGTCTTCAAGTTCTCTTGCCTTTACTTCATCTGTTGTCACAACAGCTTCCTTGATCAGAACATTAAACTCATCGCTCTGATACTTCGGTCTGTTCAGACCGTCGGCTGCAAGAAATGCATTAAAGTAATCCATAGAATGACCGCTCGGGCACTGGAGTGCTGTTATAGCAATATCCCAGCCTGAATTCGTATCACCGATCGTCGGGTTGTATACTGCAGCCTCAAAAGATTTGATTACAGCTTTAACACCGATCTGGGAAAGCTGGTTCTGTATGATTTCTGCACAAAGAACATCGATATTTAAATCACTTATGAAAAAGTTAATCTCAAGCCCGTCAGGATAACCGGCTTCTGCAAGCAGTGATTTTGCCTTTTCAAAATCCTGGGCATAGAAAATTCCCTTGTTGAATCTCTCATCATAGTTCACAAAACCTTCGGTGAAAAAAGTAACTGCAGGTCTTGCAAATCCGTTATAGGCAACCTTTGCAATTGCATTTGTATCGATAGCATATGACAGAGCCTGTCTGAGTGTCTTATCACTCATTACAGAAGCATTGGTATTGTTGAAGTATAAAGATTTACTTCTAAATCCGACCTTCTTGAATACTTCAAAATTTTCATCACCTTCAAGTCTCTTGTAATCACTTGCCTGAAGGTCAAGAACTATATCTACACCGCCGGTCTCAAGCTCAATAGCTCTTTGTGCAGCTTCTCCAATCGGTCTGTAAACAAGGGTTTCGATACTTGCAGGAGTTCCCCAGTATTCATTATTCTTTTTAAGAGTAATTGAGCTGCCGAGCCTCCAGTCTTCAAAAACATATGGACCTGTACCCTGCGGATGGTTTGCAAAATGATCGGGATCTGCTTCATAAGCTTCCTTATTTACAATTCTAAGGCTGGTAACTCCAGTCAGAAAGAAAAGGTCAGGCTTTGTGAGAGCAACTCTGACTGTATAATCATCAATTGCCTCGGTTCCTTCTACATCAACATTCTCAACATACTTTCTGGAAAGCTTGATTGAGTAAGCTGTATTGATTGAGAAAACAACATCTTCAGAAGTTAAATCTTCTCCATTATGGAATTTTACGCCCTTTCTAATATGAAAAATGTAATGAGTATCATCTTCCCGCTCCCAGCTTTCCGCCAGTATGGGAGTCAGCTTCATATCATACCCAAGATCCATAAGAGGTTCATATACCTGCTTGTTAACACGTGCACTCTGTGTTGTATTGGTCGTATACGGATTTAAATCACCCGGATCTGCACTAATCTGGATGTACAGAGTATCCCTTACCTCAGCCGCTTCTGCTGAAGCTGACGAATCCTTTTTACTGCAGCCTACTGATGCAAAAAGCACTGCCGCAGCCATCAGCAGTAAAACAACTTCCTTTTTTCCAATTTTCATACTTCCTCCTGTATAAACACAGTTTTATATTTGTACCGGTACTACCGGACAACTTCCTCAACTCTTATACCGTCTGCTGCGGACAATTCCTCAGCACGGTGGCAGAGCACATAATGCCCCCCCTCTATATCACGAAGCTCCTGCTGCTTGCTGCACTCTTCATCAGCATAGATACATCTGGCGGCAAAACGGCAGCCGGGTTTGGGGTTAATGGGAGATGTGATCTCGCCCCGCAGAATAATTCTCTTCTTTTCAACATGGATATCCGGAATAGGAATTGCTGAAAGCAGAGCCTTTGTATACGGATGCATAGGCTGCCTGAAAAGTTCTTTAGCCGGGGCCTTCTCAACAACCTGCCCGAGGTACATAACGCAAATCTCGTCCGAGATGTACTTAACAACTGACAGGTCATGGGTAATAAAAATATAGGTAAGTTCCCTCTCGGCTTTCAGATCCTGCATCAGGTTAAGCACCTGGGCCTGGATAGAAACATCTAGAGCAGAGACCGGTTCATCGCAGACAATAAACTTGGGGTTCAGGGCCAGAGCACGGCCGATACCGATTCTCTGCCTTCGTCCGCCGTCAAGCTCATGAGGATATGAGCTGGCAAGCCGCTTTGAAAGACCGACCGTATCCATAACCTTCATTGTTTCTTTTTCCATCTCAGCTTTTTTAAGCTTACCCTGGAGCTTCAGCGGCTCCATGATTGTCTCGCTGACAGTCATTCTGGGATTAAGAGAACTGAAGGGGTCCTGAAAAATTATCTGCATATCCTGGCGAAGCCTTTCCAGCTCTCTCTTTCCGGCGTTCGTAACATCCTCTCCCTCAAAGAAAATCTGTCCGCCTGTGCTCTCTGTCAGCTGAAGGATGGTTCTGCCCAGTGTTGACTTTCCGCAGCCTGATTCACCTACGACACCAAGGGTTGTCCCCTTCTCAATTGAAAAGCTGACATCATCCACTGCATGGAGCATTCCCCTTGGACTCTTGAAATATTTTTTCAGGTTCTTAACCTCTACTATCGCGCTCATTATTTGGAATCCCCCTTAACATGAATACATCGCACAAGATGACCCGGACTGATTTCTGTAAAATCAATATCGGAAGCCCGGCATTCCTCAGTGGCATGCGGACACCTTGGATTAAACTTGCATCCGGCAGGGAGATTGGTCGGATCAGGCATCATTCCCTGGATGGGGTTGAGGCGGGTTTCGTCAGAGCTTAAAGACGGAAGAGAACCGAACAGGCCCTTTGTGTAGGGATGTGCGGTCCGGTCAAAAATATCTTCCCGATCCCCCATCTCTACAATGCTGCCCGCATAGACGACCGCAACCTTGTCGCAGATTTCGGCAACAACTCCGAGGTCGTGGGTAATCATTATCATTGATGTATTCAGTTCTTTTTTGAGACTTGCCATCATTTCAAGAACCTGGGCCTGTATGGTAACATCGAGTGCCGTCGTAGGCTCATCGGCAAGAAGCAGTGCGGGGTTGCAGGCAAGGGCCATCGCAATTACGACACGCTGCTTCATACCGCCGGAAAACTGGTGCGGATACTCGTTAAACCGATCACCCGGAATACCGACCATCTCAAGGATTTTAACAGCCTTGGTATCAGCATCTGCCCGGGATATTTTCTCATGCAGCCTTATCACCTCAGATATCTGCTTACCGACATAAAAAATCGGGTTGAGGGCAGTCATGGGGTCCTGAAAAATCATGGAAATCTTGTTGCCCCTGATCTTTCTCATCTTTGCCTCGGACAGTTTCAGCAGATCCTGTCCTTCAAAGAGAATCTCGCCGCTGTCTATCACGGCAGGAGGATCTGGAAGAATCCTGAGTATAGACTTGGCTATGGTGGTCTTTCCCGCGCCTGTTTCTCCTACCAGACCCAGCGTTTCTCCTGCCTTCAGCTCAAATGAGACATCGTTGGCCGCATAAACCTTATCCGAATCTGTTGAGTAATGTACGTTCAGACCTTTAATAGACAGAAGAATCTTTTCATCCGTCATACTTTTTTTCACATCATCACGCTCAAGCGTTGAATTAATAATATTCTCCATCTGCCGCCTCCTACTGTTTAAGACGCGGATCGAGAGCATCCCGAAGTCCGTCGCCGAGCATATTAAGTGAAAGAACTGTTAGCATGATTGTTACACCCGGAAAGAAAACAATGTGCCAGTAGTCGCGAATGTAGTTTCGTCCGCCGGATAGCATAGCACCCCATTCAGGAACCGGAGGCTGAGCACCCAGACCGATAAAACTGAGCATTGCGGCGATGAGTATCGCGCCCGCTACGCCCATTGTCATCTGTACGATAAGCGGAGACATTGCGTTAGGAAGAATATGTTTTCCGATAATTCTCATATCTCTGGCATTGATGGCCTTTGCGGCCTCTACGTATTCCATTCCCCGGACACTTAAGAATGAAGCACGGGTCATTCGTGCGTACGAGGGTATCAGCGACAGACCGACCGCCAGCATCGCGTTTCCGATGCCCGGACCAAGCGTAGCCGCAATAGCTATGGCAGTAAGCAGAGGCGGAATCGACTGAAAGATATCTAGTATCCTCATAATTATCTGGTCCACCTTGCCGACATAGTAGCCGCAGAGCGCCCCGAGGAATATTCCGAACACAGCGGCTATACCAACCGAGATTATTCCAATACGCAGAGACATCCTTCCGCCGTAGATTATCCTGCTTAAGATGTCCCGGCCCAGGTTATCAGTACCCATCAGGTGGCTGGCACTTGGAAGAGACAGAACACTGTCCAGGTCCTGCTGCTCATAGGGATACGGCGCAACAAAATCGGCAAAGACTGCCACAAGGACTATAAATATCATAAAGAACAGACCCGCCATTGCCAGCTTGTTTTTCTTAAGCCGGCCGAAGACCATTCTGAAATAGCTGTTTTTATTCTTTCTGTCTTTCATTCTACGCAGCCTTCTTTTTAGTTTTCCTGCGGTGATACTGACTCTTGATACGCGGATCTATGTAGGCGTAAAGGATATCAACAAGGAGCATTACAACACTGAATGTGATGGATATAACAAGAACACTTCCCTGAATTGCAAGATAGTCGCGGCTCTTTATGGCTGCTACCATATAGGTACCCAGTCCCGGTATGGAAAAAACCGATTCAGCAACAATAGCACCGCTCATCTGAATACCAAGCAGGGCGCCGATTGTAGTTACTACCGGAATCAGAGCATTCCGCAGGGCATGTACATAAATAACATTACCCTCGGTCTGACCCTTTGCACGGGCAGTCGTTATATAATCCTGCCGGATAACCTCTAGCATACTTGAGCGGGTCTGCCTGGCTATTCGTCCTGCTGCATTTAGAGCAATAGAAAGGCAGGGCATGATAAGATACTCCGGTCCGTTGAAACCTGTCGCCGGAAGCCAGCGCAGCTTAAGGGCGAACAGCAGCGACAGCATAAGCCCGACCCAGAAACCGGGCATCGAAACCCCTATCAGCGCAATAAGCATCGAAGCGTTGTCCTTCCAGGAATACTGGTTAACAGCTGATGCAACCCCGAGCGGCATTCCAATCAGAACAGAAAGCAGCACACTTAGTGCGGCAACCAGAAAGGTATTAGGAAATCTTGAAACAATCTCTTCAGTAACGCTTCGGTTGTTGATATACGAGTTTCCGAGGTCAAATTTGATAAAGGCGTTGTAGCAGTAGGTTCCGAATCGGACAAGGAAGGGGTCATTAAGCCCCCAGTCATCCCGAAGTTCGTTTACTTCCTGCGGTGTTGCATCTGAACCAAGTTTAATCTGAGCCGGATCTCCGGGCGTAAAATAAAGCAGAGTAAAAACAAAAAAGGTTACTCCTAAAATTACAGGGATCATCAAAAGAATTCTTCTGATAATATATTTTCCCACTGGTACCTCCTTAAAACTTCCAGCAGAGTTTTCAATATCGATAAACTATTATTTTCTTGTTATAATATGATTATATTCTTGGATTATTCTATTACGGGTTCAAAGATAGGGCTATGTGCACTTTTTACATATTTTTTCAAAATCTGTGTGCAACCCGCATATAATAAGAGAGCTCAGGATTTTCTACCCCTCATCAGCTTATCTTCCACAGGATTTATATTCCTGAAAATCCTGCAATAGTCGATGACAAGGGCTGAAAAGTAAAGATCTGTCCTGAGTTCATGGTTATCAAGACTGCCGCCGACAATTTCTTCTATTTTTGCAATCTTGTTCAGAAGTGTGTTGCGGTGCAGAAACAGCTTTTTCGCTGCCTGGGAACTGTTGCAGTTATTCTGAACATATACCATGAAGATATTGGAAAGACTGTCATTGTTCTTCAAATCATGCTTTCTCAGTTCCAGATATCTAGGCGAACACAGAAACATAAGATTGCCGCCGTGAACATAGTCGCCATGATTGGCACAGATATCAATGATCTGATAAAGCAGATAATGCTCGCCGATAAGGATCCTGCGCTCACCTTCATGCTTAAGCTTCATCCCCATATTGAGAGACATTTTAGTACTCAGATACAGGGTTCTGAATGATGAAAGAAAGGCGGTGTGATTTCCAATACATGCACAGGAGTTATGCTGATGCATCAGATCTTCAAGCTTCCTGTCATCATAGGAAAGAGGCTGGATATTTGTCTTTCTGATAAACAGGATAATATTATCTTCATAATAACATGTCATGCAGTTTTCAAATATTTTATGAAGACCTATCATCAGAAGACTCCGCTGATTTTCGTCATATGCCTTTCCTGATGAAACAACAACACACTGATACCATCTGCTTACGACCTCGGGAAACCGGGAAACCCGTTCAGACAGCTCAGCATCTCCGCTGATATTTTCTTCTATCAAATCCTGCAGCAGATCGGATATTCCCTCGTTTGTTTCAAAGGAGGAAGTATTTTCAACTGCGGCAAACTGACAGAGAAGGCTTGAGGCGGCTTTCAGTTCATCAATCAGTCCATGGTTCTTATGAGGAGCATCAGAAATAAGGACGAAATATCTGGAGAATGCATAACGCTTCTTAATCTCTGTAATAATACCGTACTGGCCTGAAGCAAAAGAAACCCCGTAGGCGCTTACATGTTCCCTGGTAAAAAGAGGAACACTTCCTTTTAGAGCAAGAAGAGAAGCTATACTATGTTCTGAAAGGTAGCCCTTATCATGAATTTCATTCAGGTAGACATTTTCCAGCTGACCACTGCCGCTTTCGGCAAGCAGACGGTATCCGGAATTAAGCCACAGCACGGCACCTCCGGTTCTGTCTATGATCAGATTCAATATCTTTGAAATGCTTTTATCCCTGTAGATAATCTGCTGTACATCATCACACCACTTATTATAGCCGAGGATAAACCTGATAAGCCGGTTGCCGGTACTGCTTACATCTTCACCGGTTATGATGTATGAAATATTCTTTCTAAACTCAAAATCATCAGGCTGAACGTCTGTCCCGCAGATGATGAGCATTAAAGGCCTGTCTGAATTATGTTTTTTCAGCAGCTCTCCCGCTATATCTGCAGGGCAGATATAAAGAGTCCGTTCACAGTCTGTATGCTCAGAGCCGAAGATCATCTCAACATTTTCAACTGTCAAATCCAGGTTCTGCCGGATCTGATGGAAGGATGAGACCTCTGAAATCTGTGAAAGAATCATATTCAGTGTGACCATAAAATTTGACGAATTATAAACCTTCCCCCCTTGGGAAGGTCAAACAGTTTAGTTTAATTGATTATTTCAGAACTGAATTAGAGGCTACAATCCAAGCACGTAGGAACTTGCATTTGAAAGATGCTCCTGCATCCTCCTGCCTGCCGCTTCCTCATCACCGGAGAAAATAGCATCAAGAAGTGCCAGGTGCTCTGTGAGAATATCATTGAATCTGCGCTTGGTAAAACGCTGGCCGTAATGATTTTTGATTCTGGTCATCCGGTCCATCAGACCGCTGTAGATCTTTTCAAGCGAATCATTTTCTATGGATCGGATAATGGCATAGTGGATATTTTCCCATTTGCCCCATTCCAGAACCTTTTCCTCCATCAGTTCACCGGCTTCAAGAATTTTCAGACCGTCTTCCCTGATTTTTTCCAGTTCAGTATTGCCCTTTCTTGCAGCAGCCTTCCTGGCAACACCAACCTCTATAATTTCACGTATCTGAAATACATCCTGAATTTCATTTGAAGTGATGTAAGTAATGGTGGAACCCCGCCCCGGTACATTCTCAACAAATCCGTCACGCTCAAGCTGTCTCAGCGCTTCCCTTATCGGTGTCTTGCTAACGCCTAAATCTTCAGCAAAAACCGCCTCATTGATCGGCAGACCCGGCTGAAGCTCTACATCAATGATTCTTCTCTTAAGGGCTTCATAAACCTGGACCTTCTTGTTTTTTGTTCCTTCCATATATCTTCACCTATAAATAAATATCAAATTATCTAATTAAATCAAGCACAGTAATACACAGAATCAAAGTTTTAACAAGACCTGTACATGATAACACGTAATCAAATTATAATTATATTATATTTTGATATTGAAACAATGTCAAAATTATAATGATATATTTGAAATATAATAAAAGTGGTTTATCCAAAAAAAAGAGGACTTCATCCTGAAATCCTCTTTTACAATATGAATCTACCTGAATAATCAGGAAACAAGGCCCTTGAGATAGGCCAGAGTATCTGAATCTGCATCTGAAGGCAGGTTTATTATCCCGCTGTAGCCAACACTGCCGAGATCTGAAAGGATGGCTCTATAATCAATACCATCACCGTTTTCAGGCGCAGTACGCATTCTGCGGGTTACATCGGGATTTTCAAAATGAAAGTATCCTATCCCCTCAGAACTGCTCCTCGAGCCTTCAGGCCAGATTGAATCAATGCCGGCAAAACCCAGTGAAACTGAAATATTGCTGCGTCCGACTCTTGTAATCACCTCTCGGGCTTCATCAAATGTATTTATATAATTAGTCCATTCTTCCGGATGCGGTTCGATAAGTATTTCAGTCCCGAATTCTTCACCTGTCTCGGAAAGGACAAAAAGAAACTGCAGAGCCTGCTCTTTAAAGGTGCCGATTTCACCCTCCATCGGAAGGATTCTGGCCCGGGGATTATTCCACAGTGCATACCTGCAGCCTGCTGCCGAAGTTTTCTCAAACAGTTTTTTGAGATATTCCGTCCAGGCATAAATATTAAATCCCTGTTCAGTCACCCTGACCTCATCAGGAAGAATAGCGGTACAGACATCATTCATAAGTCCGGCTGCTGCTATTTTGTCTTTGAGCTCAGAAACTTCTGAAACTTTCAACTGCTCAAGCGTAACTGCAGAAAGCTCTATCTGGTCAAAGCCCTCCCCTGCACAGTTTTCAATTTCAGCCGGATCTGTCAGGCTTTTACTCCATTTGAAATTCACAGGCCCCTCCCTATTTCAGATTCACAAGCGCTTCAAGAGCGAGAATATAGCTTTTCTTTCCAAAGCCGCCGATTACACCGACACATACCGGAGCAATAACAGACTGATGCCTGAATTCTTCACGGGTGTGAACGTTGGAAATAAAAACCTCAACACAGGGCAGCAGCATGGCCCCTATCGCACTGCGCAGTGCATAACTGTAGTGGGCCAGAGCGCCTGCATTAATTACGACACCTTCAAATTTTGAAGGAGCCTCCTGCAGTGCGTCGATTATTCCGCCTTCACTGTTGAACTGCCGGCAGTCGACTTCAACTCCGAGCTCAGCAGCCCGGCTTTCCAGACCCGCATGAATATCATCAAGCGAGCCCTGTCCATATATAGAGGTCTTCCTTGCACCCAGAAGGTTGAGGTTCGGACCTGAAATTACAAGATATTTTTTATCACTCAAAATAGTTCTCCTCTGCTTTTCCTGCTATTTCCATGGGTCAAAGGGTTCATCCATCAGTGAACGCAGACCGAGAATATATCCATGCGGCCCAAGACCGCAGATCTGACCAATGCAGACCGGAGCAATTATTGAAACGTGACGAAACGATTCTCTTTTAAAAATATTGGATATATGTACTTCAACAACAGGCACCTGTGAGGCTGCAATAGCATCTCTCAGAGCAATTGAATAATGGGTATATGCCCCGGCATTAAGAACTATTCCATCCTTAACACCCCTGCAGTTCTGAATAAACGTTACAAGTTCACCCTCGGTATTGGATTGATAGAATTCCAGCTCTACACCGAGCCTTTCCGCCTCGGCAGCAATATCAACATTGATGTCTTCCATTGTTTTGCCGCCGTAGATACCAATTTCACGTTTCCCGAGCATATTAAGATTCGGTCCGTGAATAACGGCTATTTTTTTTGACAAGTTGTTCTCCTCCAGGAAAATCGGATGTTCTTTTATGGAAGATAGTAATAGGTTTTCTATGATATATCAATGTTTTAACCCGTTTCCGCACGTTTTTACACTGAACTCATAGTTTTTTAACAGCTGCAGCTGTATAATCCTAGGGATACTATAAAACATAATATTCAGCTAAAAGTAATTTTCAAAGGACTGTATTTACCATGAAAAAACTATTATTACTATTTACCATAATCGCACTGGTATCAGCCCCGCTCATGTTTTTATCCTGTGAAGACTTTTTCTTTCCGGAGACTCCAAATAATTCAGACGATACAGAAGATGAAACAACAATCCCTGATACACCGTCAGCCTTAAGCGTTGATTCTATTTCAAGTGCAACACTTAGCCCTTCAATAGTTCTCGAATGGAACGATAACTCTGATGATGAAACAGGCTTTACAATAGAAAGATCAACATCCACAGACTTCAGCTCCACTGAGAGCTTTTCAGCAGATGAAGATGATACCGAATACCTCGATAAAACCATTGCAGAAGATACTCAGTACTACTACCGGATTGCAGCAAAAAACAGCGCAGGCAGCTCGGACTGGATAAACTCTGCGGCAATAACATTCGCATACGATGCACCCGCCGCCCCGTCCGGATTATCGGCAACTAAAACAAGCACTACGAGCTGTAATTTATCATGGACAGACAATTCATATTGTGAGGACGGATTTACAATTGAATACAGTACGGATGAGAACTTTGCAACATTTTCATCTGAACCGGCAGATGCTGATGCGACCTCTGCAAGCCTCAGCGGTCTGACTGCGGAAGACTACTATTACATCAGGATTTTTGCCTATAACGAGACAGGAGATTCGGATTACGCGGTGACAAATATTGATCTGAGAGAAATCCTGCCCGATCCCCCATCCGGACTTTCAGCTTTACAATCTACAAACACCAGCTGTACTGTAAGCTGGATAGACAACTCAACAAACGAAACAGGCTTTAAAATTGATTACGGTACGGATGATACGTTTACAATAAAAAGTACCATAGAAACTGCTGCTGATACAGAATCTGTAGAAATCAGCGGACTTACAGCAAATACAACCTATTATTTTCAGGTTTGTGCAAAAAACACAGCTGGAGATTCAGCATACACTGATCCGGAATCAGTATCTCTGATTTCAGAAGTTCCGAATACACTGAATGTTGTATTTAAAGAAGATCTTGATTTCGTCTACCCTACAGACTACACAGGGGCACGAGCATATGTAATATGGATTGAAGCTGATGATGATTTTTATAAGAGCGTTTTCATAGGAACGAAAGTTTTTGCAGATAGATATACATCTTCAGACTCTTTACAAGGTGTCGCCCTGCCGTATTGGCAGTTTAACAAAAGCGATCCTGACGTAGATACGGTCTCTGGTGCTACGGATAAAACCAGTGATATTGTAACCGAATCAGTGAATTTATCTGATTTACCAGCCCAGTTTTCTGTTTATTTTGAAATTGATCATTCCTGGGATTCAAACAGTTATTTTGGTGATCAGCCCTCTATACTTTATCGAATTGATATTGACACAGGCAGTGGAGACACTTTTTTTAACAGTACACTGGTTGGATGGACTGCAAATGAATACACCGATGATGATTTATACGATAGCACTCTTTATGATACTAGTCCGTTAAATGAAGTTGTAGATGATGATGGAGCCCCTCAGACTCTTAGTACATTGATACCTAATAGCAGCAACAATAAGATATCTGACAGTTCAGTATATTTCGGAGTCTTACAGAGCACGACAGAATATATTACAACTGCTACTGATCTGGTTAGTGAACTTTATGTCACCCTGACCACTGAATAGGTTTTAATTCATGCAACATCACCCGGGTTCAGCCCGGGTTTTTTAATGCTATAATTCCAATCAAAATACTTCTCATTGAAGAGAATAATTATGACCGCAATGAGTTTAACACTTCTTCTGTTCCTCTCCGCCTGCACAAAGGCTGATGACAGGGCGGACTGAAAGCCACAATTACTGCGAAATAACTTCAGGGGGCAGCGGAAGACGCGGCGCGGCCGCCGGCGGAGGGGACGGAGCCGGGTAAAGGACGCGGGATACCGCGTTCAGCGGGACCGCGGCTGGAGCGAGGGGGAGACTTCCCCCCTCCATAAATCTTTACTTACTCACAAAATACTCAAAGTTTTTAAGTAAAGGCTTAACATTCCGCGAATAGGGTTTATACTTAAATATTGGCGTAAGTCATATATCTAATAAAAGGAGCAAAAAAATGAAAAGACAGATTGCATTGCTTTTAAGCGGTCTTCTGCTTGTTCTGATGTTTGCGGGATGCGCTTCATCCCCGATTGTCGAACCCGACGTTGAACACCAGATCACAATCCTTCACACCAACGATTATCATGGACATCCGGTAGCTTTCTACGACTATCCGGCTGACGGTCAGGGCGGGCTTCCTGCTCAGGCAACACTTGTGAATGAGATTCGTTCAGAGGGGGGAAATGTTCTTCTTCTGAGTGCCGGAGACATCAATACCGGCCGTCCCGAATCTAACTTCTTCAAGGCTGAACCTGACATCATCGGTATGAACTATATCGGTTATGATGCGATGTCTATGGGTAACCATGAGTTTGACCCCACACCGGCAATTATGCAGGAGCAGATTGCAACTTCGGACTTTCCGTGGCTTTGTGCAAATGTTGTAACCGAAGATACCGGAGAATATATTGAAAATGTAGTTCCATACGTTATTGAAGACTACGGTAATTACAAGGTTGCTGTTTTCGGTCTTATGACTTCAACTACAGCAAAAAGCGGAAGCCCCGACAACATCAGGGGATACAAGTTTCTCGATGAGGTTGAGACTGCAAAGGCTCTTGTTCCAGAGCTTAAGAAAAAAGCCGACATCGTTGTTGCCCTTGTTCATATGGGTATCTATGATGATGTAAACGAAGGTTCAGAGAAGCTTGCTGCACAGGTTCCCGGAATTGCTCTTGTTATCGACGGACACACTCATACCGAGGTTGAAGAAGCTATCATGGTAACCAATGTGGAAACAGGGCTTCAGGTTCCTGTTGTTCAGGCGAAGCACTGGGGTCTGTACATGGGCCGTGTTGATCTGCGCTTCATGAACGGCGAGGTTACCGGTGTTAACTACGAGCTTATACCCATTAACGTTAAGTACCGCGAAAGACTTGAGGACGGTTCTTCCGTTTACCATTTTGCAGGAGAAGAGCTTAAAGACGATGCAGAGCTCGCAGCTATGCTGAAACCCTATGTTGATAAGGTAGATTCTGTTCTTAATGAGACCATCGGAACAGCAACTGCTCCTTTTATTAACGATAACTCAAGGGTTGAAGAAACAGCTATCGGCGACATGGTTGCTGATTCAATGCTCTGGTATGCAAACACACAGGGTCTTGAGGCTGATTTTGCTTTCCAGAACGGAGGGCGGTGTGAGAACAAGCATTGCAGACGGTTCAATTCAGAAGAGAACTGTTTATGAGGTTCTTCCTTTTGACAACTCGGTGGCCCTCGTTACACTCAAGGGTTCTGTTGTTATTGAGCTGTTCAATGCAACTCCAGCTGCGATCGGCCACGGAGCAATGCCCCCAGGTATCAAAGGGCGTTAAGTTCACAATTGACTCTGCGGCAGGGAACTGTTACCGATCTTATGATCAACGGCAAAAAAGGTTGATCCGAATGCCGAGTACAGGATTGCTACAAACAGCTACCTTGCAGCAGGCGGCGACGGCCTACGGAATGTTTACTGATGCAGTTGACTACTACGACACATCCCTTATGCAGGAGAGATGCATTTATCGAATACATTATCTCACTTGGAGGAACCATTACTCCGATGACCGAGGGAAGAATTACAATTCGCTAACATTTTAACCCCGCAGCCGGATTCGCGGCTGCGGGGGAATCTTTATTACTTCATTTCAAAATCCATAAGTGTTCGGGAGGGCGCCGTTGGTATCCAGGTACTATATAATCAACAAAAGACTTATACCAAGCGAGGCTGCAGAACTGGAGCTTGTGCGTCAGGGAGCCCTTCCGGAAAAGGGATCTGGCCGAAGAGGACTTTTTGTACAGGGCGTGAAGGAACTGAAAGCCCGTATCGGGTCCTTTTTCCAGAACAACCGGCTGAACGCAGCATCATGCCCTATGACTCCGGAAGAGATTGCCGGGATGATAGGCAGGATGATTGTGGGTAAATAACCTTAGAGATGAAAATATACAGCTTATGCTTGTTCAGGTGAGAACGGACAACCGGTTGTATATGTGAGGTATTAGAACCTTTTTTAGAATTCTTTTTATGTGTTTTAAGGTACTCTAACCAGCCTGCTGTTCCGAGACGTGATGCCAGCTTCTGAACCTTCCGAAACACCCTGTTCCGTATATCTTATCCTTTGTCTTCAAACAGCCCCTTTATTAGAAACTCAGCCTCGGGTGTAAGCTGCCTTTTTAATACAAGGTAGGCGGCCATGTTGCAGCTGCCTTCCAAAAGCAGCGGTTTAATATCTGTCAGGTTAATGGCTGTAAAACCAGATATGCATCAGTTCATGGGTGCAGGTTGATATGAAACTCATTTCAGGAAGCCCCTGCAGGATATATAATCTGCATTTTTGAACTCACTGATTTTGCCGTTTACCATTTTCCGGTTGAAAACGGCAAAACCCTGCTTCTCACCGCTGCTTTTATCAAGCTGCTTCAGCCCTGGAGCGGCTTATGAGAAGGAACTCGGGGGCTTGAAGGGTTTAATAATTATTCCTTCGGACGGAAAGCTGATCATGTACAGACTGAAGCAGCTCAAGCCCCGTTTTAGGATCATTTACCGAAGACGGCAGACAGATTCCGCAGATTCCGGCGGCCGTCCGAATATGTCCTGCCGCCTTTAGTCAGTTTTTGAAGAAATTAGCCGCCCGCAGTAGGCGCACTGCGGGACATTCCGGTAGTGCGCGGCGCAGTATAAGTTGCCCCCAGTAATCGGAGAAATATCTGCCGCTGATATCAGCCCCGCAGTGGGAACATCTAATGCTCTGCATTTAATGCTCCATCAATCCCCGTCAAGCATGTTCCCCCAGTGCGCCGAGAATTACTGCCCTCGCCCTGCCGCCTGCCGCCCGTGTTCGCGGTGCCAGCCTGGCGCAGGATTCGGTCTGCAAGGCGGGGCAAAGGGCATTGACTGCAGAAGTACGGTACCCGTGCCGCTTAAGGTTGCAAGAAACAGGCCCTCACCGCCGAAAAACATCGACTTCAGACCCGCCGGACTGCTCGATGTTGTAGTCCAGGCCCTGGAGTAAAGGCGACAATACAGCCGGTATCGATGCGCAGGGTTTTCATTGCGCAGCACTTTTTTAACAACCGTTCCTCCGGCATGGACAAAGGCCATTCCGTCGCCGCGCAGCCGCTGGAGGATGAAGCCCTCACACTCCGAAAAAAACCGGGTACCAAGCCGCTTGTTGAAAGCTATACTCACCTGAGTACCGAGGGGCGGCACAGAGAAAGGCATCCTTCTGGGCAGAGAAGATCGCCGCCGAGTTTATCCAGATTTATCGGCAGAATCTTCCCCGGATAAGGAGCGGAAAAGGCAACTCTCTTCTTTCCGGATATTCCGCTGTTTTTAAAGTGGGTCATAAAGATGGATTCGCCTGTAAGCACACGCTTACCTGCGCCGAGAAGCTTACCCATAACAGAATTATCGGTTTCAGTTCCGTCGCCCATCCTTTGCTTCGAAGGTTATTCCGTCTTCCATATAATTCATAGCGCCGGCCTCGGCAATTACACACCTCGCCCGGATCGAGTTCTACTTCAATAATCTGGATATCATCACCCATTATTTCATAATCAATTTCATGACTCTGCATTTTATTACTCCTGAATTAAATGATATTAAAAAATAACACGGATTACAGGAAGGATTCCTGAAAATATTATTTTTTAATCTTTATTAAATACAAAAATGAACATCTGACTGTTGATTAATATTTGTTTTACATATAGTTTTTGCTGTAATTTAAGTTTTTTTTACAATAATTCAACAGATATTTATTTATTGTTTTACCAAACTTTTATTACAGGAATATTGTATTTCGTCGCTCAGAAATTGAAATACTTGTTCATAACGACCGGGGGAGCCAACTCCCCGGTTTTTTTTTATTATTTATAATATTAAAAAATTCAATATTACTTAATATTTTCTATGTATTTTTTTAACAAAAGATTGACTCAGGTTTGAATAGCATTTATTCTTATATTAATAAAATTCTAAAAAAGGAGCAAAAAATGTTTAAAAAAATTTGTTTTAAGCACTTTTATCGTTCTTCCTTGTGCTGTCTCTCTCAGTAGCCCTCAGGCGCTTCAGAAGACAGTCAGAAGAAAGCCGATTCAGAACCAGTGATTGAGCAAAAAAGCCTCAGATTCTGAATACACAACAGGTCCCAACAACTCAATTACCGATGTCCCCGGAATTGAAGTCGGGAAACCTACCAGGGAAAAACTACCATGGTACAACCCGTTATTTTTGCAACAAACGGAGCAAGTAGGCGGTGTTGACGTTAGAGGCTCCGCCCCCGGAACAAGGGAAACAGACCTTCTTGATCCTATTAACCTTGTCGACAGGGTTAATGCCGTTGTTCTTTCAGGCGGAAGCGCGCTACGGCCTTGCCCCGGCAGACGGTCTTATGCGATGGCTTGAAGAAAAGGGCATAGGCTGGCCCGCAGGAGCAGGAGTAGTTTCCTATCGTACCGGCTGCAGTACTTTTTTGATCCGGGCAGATTCGGACGTGAATTCACTGAACATCCTACTGCTGAATTCGGCCGAAAAGCAGCAGAGAACCTTTCTTCAGGACCCGTCCAGATGGGTAATGTAGGAGCAGGTTGCAGGTGCAATTGCAGCAGGAATAAAGGGCGGTCTTGGAACTGCAAGTATTGGATATTGGAAACGGTGTAATTGTCGGAGCAATAGTTGCCGTAAATGCCGGAGGAAGCACAGTTAATCCTAAGACCGGAGAGCTTTACGGAGCATATCTGGAAATAGGCGATGAGTTTTGCTATCTACTCAGATCCTGATGCGCTTTGCGTCAGCAAATGTTGATACAGACAGCGAGCCTGTTAAGAATACAACCCATAGCCTGTAATAGCCACCAATGTAAAAACTCACAAAGGGCCTCAGGCTAAAAAAAATTGCCGAAAATGGCACACGACGGAATGGCAAGAGCCATCAGACACTTCTCATACAATGTTCGACGGCGACACCATCTTTGTTCTGGGAACAGGCGAACTCTCTCCTGAAGTGCTTCAGCAGGAAGCAACATGGGGATATATGCCCGCAAATATAGAAACAAGATCGGAGCTGCTGCTGCTGACACACTCACAAGAGCAATTGTACATGCAATGCTCAGCGCTGAAAGTGTTTGGTGAAGTAAAGAGCTACAGAGATACTTATCTATCAGAATAAGCTGATTTTATCAGACTCAAAAAAAAAACCGGGGAGAAACACCCCGGTATTTTAATACATATGCACTTTCTATCCACAGATTTTTATCACAAGTTTCCACATGTTTTCCACATATTGTTAAATCAGTCCCTGCAGCGTTCCTTCCACTTACGGCTGCCCCGGCCTTGACCCCTTGCCTCCGCCTCCGAAGAATGCAGAAACTCCGAGGGATAAAACCGAAGTTGTACATCCGCCGTTGTTATGAATCTCGTAGACATTAACCTTGTCCGAAAACAGTGAAATTATAAAAGTGAACAGGGCTATAAAGCCATGCCACAGCCCCATAAAGAAACCGGCGACATCCCCTTCAACATCCTCCAGACCCTTAAACTCATTAGGGCCGGCAGCGCAGGAAGTAATAGTCATAAGTATGACTGCAGAAATAATCAACAGAACAATGATTGTTTTTTTCATAAATGGTAAACCTCCGAATATCTAACAATATTTTTGATATAAGACTGTTACCTAATAGTACACACCTGTTTCAGATTTTATTCAGAATTAAAGGTGAGCCGATGCTTTTTTTCCACGGAAATACAGAAACAGTGCTGCACCGATAATCAGAACTGCGCCTCCGATGGAAAAGGCATCAGGAATCTCCGCGCCAAAGAACAACTGCTATCAGTGCGGAGAAGACAACATGAGTGTAGTTGTAAATAGCTACTTCGGAGGCCGAACCGTAAGAGTATGCAAGGGTAAGAAAGAACTGTCCTCCGGCAGAGAAAAGACCGGTGGCAACAAGAGCTGCAAGCTCGGCCGCTGAAGGTTCGGTCCAGACCCTTAGAAAGGGAAAGAGTAAAAGGATAATTGAGATACCCGGAAACCAGAAAATAATCACCAGCGAGTTCTCGCTGCCGCGCAGCGAGGCAATTATCGTGTAGGCGGCCGCAGATGTTACCGCTCCGATAAGGACCGGCAACGGCAGGCAGCAGCTGCATATTGAAGCCAGGCTTTATTATAAGAATCATCCCGACAAAGGCGGCTATAAGCGCCGGAACACTGTAGCGCCTAAGCTTCTGCTTTAAAAAAACAAGCCGCGAAAATAATCACAAGTATTGATGAAAGCTGTTAAGCAGGGAGGAATCGGCAAGCACAAGCCTCTCTACCGAATAAAAGTAAAACAAAACTCCTGTAAAGCCGAAGAGCGACCGCACAGCCAGCAGCTTTACCCGGTTCTGAGGCTTTCCTGCGAGAATCCTGAATCCGCCTTTTCGCAGATCAGGGATAAGCATTGCAGAAATCAGGAAAAACATTATCAGGTTACGGAAAAAAACTTTCTCAATGTAGGGAACACTTTCGGCGTATTTTATTACCCCGCCCATACAGGCAAAGGAAAAAGCCGACAGTATCATAAATGCCGGTGCGAGGATTTTTTTACTGTTGTGATTCAAGTGATCAGCCGCCTTTAGATTCTGCTATGCAGGTTTCCGGTAAGGACTATCCGGAAAATTGAACCTCTGCCGTATTCAGACTCAAGTTCAACCCGTCCCCCGAGCATATCAGTATATCCTTTTACGATGGTAAGTCCCAGCCCTACACCTTCACGCACCCCGTAAATGCATCCGCCGGCCTGCCTGAAGCGCTCAAAGATCAGAGCTGCGTCTTCCTCACGTATTCCGATTCCGGAATCTTCAACCTCAAGCAGAAGTTCTCCGGCGGGATTGATCCCGCAGCGGACATGAATACGGCCGTCCCGGGAATACTTGATAGCGTTGCTTATGAGGTTGTTGAGTATCTGAATGATCTTTATCCGGTCACTGACAATCATCAAAGGATTAGAGCCGGCACAGCCATCGACCTCCAGACTGATTGAACCAGCCACTACTGCATCGTAACCAAGGAATCCGCTTACCGTTTCATCAATCACGGCATTAAGGTCAATATTCTCAAGAAGAAGATCGCATTCACCGGCTTCAATTCTTGAGACCTCGATTATATCATTCAGAATATTAAGCAGATTTTTAGCACTTGTATTGATAATTTCTATGTACTGTTCCCGCTGTTCCTCACCGTCCCTGAAATCCTTTAGAAGCCTTGAGAAGCCGATAATTCCGTTGAGCGGGGTTCGAATCTCATGCGACATATTGGCCAGAAAAATACTTTTCAGGTTCTCTGATTTCTTAGCGTTGCTGGTCTGCATCTCAAGCTCTTTTGTACGATCTTCAACTCTCTGCTCGAGTTCGATATCCTGAAGGAACAGTTTTATGAGCGTTTTATTATTCATCCTGCAGAAGAAAAAGGCTATCACAATAATCAGCGATATTATCAGCGCATCAACAAACTGCATCTGCAGTAAAAGCGGAAGATTATAGAGATGCATCAACGCAACTCCGAAAATTCCCATTATTACTGTATATACGGATCTCAGAGTATTCACACCGGCTCCAATCAGCACAGCAAACATGAATACAATGTAGTCTCCTGAAACTTCGTACTCACTGGCAGATGTTATTGCAGCCCATACAATAAAAACAGCATAATGAAGATAAATATATAATTGATGATAAGGTTTTATATCTGCTTCTGTTTTAGGCCGGTAAAGATAATACCAAGCCATAAAAAACAGCTGAACTATCAGTATAGGAAGATTGAAACCGACAAAATCACCGGTTTTATAACCCCATATCATAGTCTGCCCGTTCAATAAAATCAAAAGCAGCAGCGACAGACTGAATACAGGCATGGCGACAGCGAGGCGCTGATAATTAATCAGGAGAAGCTTTTTTCTGATATCGCCGCTGATTTTAGAATCCAAATCAGCTAGCAATGAATAAGACATAACAGTGATTCTACTGTATAATCAGGTATGGACGCAACAATTAACTCTATAGGCCGGAAAAAACTGGATGAAAACACAAAGGTCCAGGTTCCGTCCTCAAAATCACATACCATCAGGGCGCTTCTTATTGCATCATTCGCCGACGGCGAAAGCAGCCTTACCAACCCGCTCGATTCAGCCGACGCCCGCTCATGCATTGAGGCCTGCCGCGCTTTCGGTGCTTTGATAGATACCGAAGGTACCGCCGCAGACGGCACTGCCGTATGGAAGGTAACCGGAAACAGAGGCCGCTTCCCCGACAGAATGCCGGCAATCGATGTGGGCAACTCAGGTACAACACTCTACCTCGCAGCCGGAATGGCGGCGCTTGCAAAAACAGCCGTACAGTTCACAGGCGATGAGCAGATTCAGCGCCGCTCAGCCGATAACCTGCTCAAAAGCCTTGAAGACCTCGGCACAGATGTTAAACGCGAGGGAACCGGCGGATGCGCTCCCTTCACAATAACCGGCCCGCTCACAGGCGGCACAACATCAATCGAGTGCCCCACAAGCCAGTACCTGTCCGCGCTTCTGCTTGCTACCCCGCTCGCCACAGCAGCAACCGGTGCAGAAAGCATAATAAATGTCCCGCTTCTAATGGAGCAGCCCTATGTTGAAATGACCCTGCGATGGCTTGATGAGCAGGGCATCAGCTACAAAAATAATGACTTTAAATCCTTCGAAATATCAGGCGGCCAGAGCTACAAAGCCTTCAGCCGCCCCATCCCCGGAGACTTCAGCTCGGCAACCTTCTTTTTCTGCGCCGCAGCTATTACCGGCTCAAAACTGATCTTCACAGGGCTTGATATAAACGATTCCCAGGGAGACAAGGCAGTACTCGGCTACCTCGAACAGATGGGCTGCAAAATCGTCCATGACGGAACAGAAATCACTGTCATCGGCCCCGGACATTCCGACAACCCGGAAAAAACTCTCAGGGCCGCTGAGCTTGATATAAACGCTACTCCCGACGCACTCCCGGCAATGGCGGTCACAGCCTGCTTTGCCGAAGGCGAAACAAAGCTTGTAAACGTCGCCCAGGCCCGAATCAAGGAAACAGACCGTATCGCCGTGATGGCAGCCGAACTTTCAAAACTCGGCGCGGAGATAAGCGAACTCGATGACGGACTCATAATTAAAGGCGGCAGTACTCTGAAAGGCTGTAAAGTTGAAGGTCACGGAGACCACCGCATAGTGATGTCGCTCGCAATCGCCGGGCTCAAGGCAGAAGGGACAACCACGATCACCGATAAAGAGGCCGTAGCCATCACCTACCCCGGATTCTTCGACCAGCTGAATCAGCTGATTAAAAATTAATACAGGAGACAGAGATGAAAATATACGATCTCAGATCAGACACAGTAACAAAACCGACCCCTGCCATGCGCGAGGCAATGTCAAAGGCTGAAGTCGGCGACGACGTATACGGCGAAGACGCCACCATCAACCTCCTGCAGGACCGCGCCGCTGAAATCACCGGCAAACAGGCGGCAATCTTCGTTCCATCAGGCTCAATGGGCAACCTTATAGCAATCTACGTCCAGGCCGGCAAGGGCCGGGAAGTCCTAACCCATAAAAACAGCCACATCATCCATTACGAACTCTCCTCGGCAGCCTCAATTGCCGGCTCTTCGGTAATCGGACTCGACGGGGAACGCGGAATCCTCACACCCGAAGCAATCAAGCCGCTCATCCGCGACGATATCTACTATATGCCCGTCTCCGGACTGATCGAACTCGAAAACACCCATAACAAGGAAGGCGGCACCTGCTACTCCGAAGCCGAACTCAAGGCCGTCTCCGAACTCGCAAAAGAGCACAGCCTTCCGGTCCACATCGACGGCGCCCGCATCTTCAACGCAGCCGAAGCAAGCGGCATAAGCGTAAAGCAGATTTCATCCTATGCCGACACTGTCACATTCTGTATCTCAAAGGGCCTCGGAGCCCCCGTCGGGAGCCTTCTCTGCGGTAGCACCAGATTCATAGCAGAAGCCAGAAGAGTAAGGAAGATGTTAGGCGGGGGGATGCGGCAGGCCGGTATACTGGCAGCGGCAGGCCTCTATTCACTTGATAATCACGTCGAAAGGATTGCCGATGATCACGCCGCCGCAAAGGAAATAGCAGCAGCGCTTGCAGAAACATCCTGGGCTTCAATAGATCCGGCAAAGGTGGAGACTAATATAATTTTCTTTGAAACTAAAGGCTGCAGCGCCTCAGAGGCCGTAGACGCCCTTAAAAAGCAGGGAGTCCTATGCAGCGCGGCCGGCTTCCACGCTGTCCGGATGGTTACCAGCCTTGCCGTGGAAAGGGAAGATATTGGTCCGATATGCAAAATAATCGAAAGCCTGTCAATTTAATGACAGGCTTCTGCATCACTCGCCGTAAAAGGCTTCAATCCCCGGATACATCATCTTTTTCATGGCTATCTTTTCAGGAATCGTAAAATACTCTGCTGTTCCGCTTGTTACAACCTCGTCTTTCTCGTTGTAGAGATCAACTGTAACCACAGCGATATTCTTCTTCATTTCGATCAAACGGCCGCGCAGGGTAACCTTGCCGCGGTTGGTATAAGCTCCTCCGTTGTAGTTTACATCAAGCCTGGTCGTATAGCCTGCAGTCTTCAGTTTTACAAAGACCACCCAGGCCGCAAGCTCATCTATCAGCGCGGCCCTCACCCCGCCATGCAGGATGTAATTATACCCCTGAAAGTAATCAGGGGCATCCCAGAGGCAGACGATCTCTTCACCGTCCTCCCAGAATTCCATACGCAGGCCGTGCTCGTTATCCGGAGCACAGCCGAAGCAGTTATAATCTTTATGTCCTATAAAAGGGTTTCTAAGTTTTTTCATTCACACATATTGCACGTATTTTATGCTAAAAGCAAGAAGACAACCTCAAACATGGCATATGTAGAGGTGCATATCAGAGATTTAAGGAAGAGTCATCCACATCTTCTTTATACCCTAAAAGGTATATTTACAATTTATACCTTTTGGGGTATAATTACAAAATAAACCCTGGAGGGTATAATGAGCTTTATACAGGGACCAAATCAGCTTGCAGTAATTCTCAAAAGTTTCCGGAAAAGCAGAAAACTGACGCAGGCAGAGGCCGCAGATAAAACAGGCCTGCTCCCGAAAACAGTGTCACTGCTTGAGAATAATCCCGACAGGTGCACACTGGACAGCCTGTTTAAACTGCTTTCGGCTCTGGACTTGGAACTACATATCATAGAGAAACAGAAACCAGGCGAGTCTCAAGATGGCGGGGATTGGTAGGAATGGGAAAAAATAAACAGCAGCAGAGCCTTCATGTCTATATGAATAACGAAATAGTCGGCACATGGACAACCTCTCCTGTGAGTAAATTCAGTTATTCTGATTCTTGGCTCCTGTCAGCTAATTCAAGACCTCTGTCACTCTCCCTTCCACTCACCGTATCAGACTATGAGTTTAAGGGTCCGATTGTCGAATCGTTTTTTGACAATCTGCTTCCCGACTCGCTGGAAATACGGAAACGTATGCAGATCAGGCTGGGGTTAAGAACAACTGACGGATTTGGCATTCTTGAAAAAGTTGGAAAAGACTGTATAGGAGCCATACAGCTCTCCCCTGCAGACAAGCCACCTGTTAACCCCGGAATGATAAAAGGAAAGATTCTATCAGATAAAGACATAGAAAGTATTTTAAAATCCCGCGCAATATCAGCGTATCAGAATACCAATGAGCAGTTTTTCAGGATTTCACTGGCCGGAGCGCAGGAAAAAACAGCATTTCTCTTTCATAATGGACAATGGATGCTTCCTGAGGGAACAACTCCAACTACCCATATCTTCAAGCTGCCTCTCGGCATTATCGGCCAGGATAATATTGATCTTTCAGATTCAGTTGAGAATGAATGGCTGTGCATTAGGATCCTGAAAGATTTCGGCTTACGTCTACCCGATTGCAGTATTCTAAATTTTGGTACCGAAAAGGTGCTAAGCATAAAAAGGTTTGATCGCAAGTTTAATAGTGACAAAACCGTACTGCTGAGGCTCCCGCAGGAGGATATGTGCCAGGCTACAGGAACCTCCGGAGGTTATAAGTATGAAAGCGATGGTGGGCCGGGTATCAAAGAAATACTTTCAATCCTGAATGGTTCATTAAATCCGGCTGAAGATCGGGAACAGTTCTTTAAAGCTCAGATTTTATACTGGCTTCTTGCTGCTCCTGATGGACATGCAAAGAATTTCAGTATTTTCATACATCCGCAGGGACGGTTCAGCCTTACACCTTTCTACGATGTTATCTCAGTTTATCCGGCAATTGGCAACAGCAGGGGTAAGATTCATCCCGGGAAAATCAGGATGGCTATGGCTGTGCATGGCGGCAAGGGTAAGAAATATCACTGGAATAAAATATTCAGGCGCCACTGGATTGAGACGGCAAAGCTCACCGGTTTCGCGGTTCATTCAGCCGAGAAACTAATTGATGATATTATAAACAAAGTCCCGGATGTAATTAACGAAACATCAAAAAATCTGCCTCCTGAATTTCCGGAAAATATAAGCCGGAGCATTTTTGAAGGAATGCAGAAGAATGTCGATCGATTAAAAAAATAGGCAGCCCCTAACTGAAGCTGCCCTTAATAATTCCGGTCAAGCCGGTGTAATTTACAGGTTACCTGATTATAAACTAAACAGCCTTACCCATTACCCTGTTAAGTCTTTTTACGAATTCAGCAGGTTCCTTAAGCTCGGTACCTTCAACAAGCATCGCCTGCTCAAGCAGGAGAAAGCAGATATCGTTGAACATATCCTTGTCGCCAAGATCCTTGAGTTTTGTAACAATCTCATGATCGGGGTTAACCTCAAGAATGGGAACAATCTCCGGCATGTCTGTCTGACCCATTGCGCGCATCATCTGCTGCATCTGCATTGTAGGATCATTCTCATCAGCCACGATACAGGAAGGAGAATCTGAAAGCCTTGTTGATGCAACAACATCTTTAACCTTGTCGCCCAGAACCTTCTTAATCTTTTTAATTACCGGTTCAAGATCCTTTTCCTTTTCCTTATCCTCTTCAGTCTTGAGATCATCTGCAGCGCCGCTCTTGTTTACAGCCTTAAGCTCAATTTCGCTGTATTTCATTATTGAAGGTGTAACAATCTCATCTATCTCATCATCCATAATCAGGACTTCAATACCCTTTTTCCTGTAAGCCTCAAGAAGCGGAGAGTTTCTGAGGGTAGACTCATTTCCGCCGGTGATGTAGTAAATAGCCTTCTGGTCTTCCTTCATGCGATCCTGATACTGCTTGAAGCTTACCCAGCCCTCTTCCTCAGTTGATTTGTATCGAACGAGGTCCAGAATGGTTTCACGGTTCGCGTAATCGGAGTAGAGACCTTCCTTGAGCGGTCTGTTGTACTGCTCTATGAAGTCCTTGTATTTCTCGGGATTGTTTTCCGCAAGCTTCTTGAACTCACCCAGAACCTTTTTAACGGATGAGCTTCTGATTGATTCCAGAACCCTGTTCTGCTGCAGGATCTCACGGCTTACGTTAAGCGGAAGGTCCTCAGAATCGATGACACCGCGAAGGAAGCGCAGGTAAACAGGCATCAGCTCCTTCTCATCATCGGTAATAAATACACGTTTGATGTAGAGCTTTACACCCGGCTTATAGTCAGCCTGGTAGAGGTCAAAGGGAGCCTTGGAGGGGATGTAGAAAAGGGTTGTGTATTCCTGGGTTCCCTCGGCCTTTGTATGAATATGAAGCATCGGGTCTTCGTTATCATGACCGATGGTCTTATAGAATTCGTTGTAATCTTCGTCGGTTAGCTCGGACTTTGATTTCTTCCACATTGCAGAAGCACTGTTGATCTGCTCGATCTTGTGTTCCTTGATTTCCTTGCGGTCATCACCCTCGCCTTCCCAGTTGGACTGGTCGTATTCAAGGAAGATCGGAAATGCTATGTGGTTTGAATATTTTTTAACAAGCTGTTCAATCTGCCATCTGTTGGCATACTCTGTGCCACTCTCATTAAGGTGCAATATAACTGTAGAACCCTGAGTTTCGCGGTCAGCCTCAGTAACTGTGTAGTCAGTCTTACCGTCGCTGGACCATTTCCAGGCCTGCTCATCGCCAGCCTTCTTTGCAATAACCTCAACCTTGTCTGCAATCATAAAACATGAGTAGAAACCTACACCGAACTGTCCGATAAGGTTGGATTCCTTCTTTGCGTCGCCTGTAAGCTGGCTGAGGAAGTTCTTAGTACCGGATCTGGCGATTGTACCGAGGTTGGCCTCGAGGTCCTCTGCATTCATACCGATTCCGGTATCCGCTACAGTGAAGGTCTTTGCATCTGAATCAAAACTGATATCTATGCGCGGTTCAAAATTAAGGGTCTTAAGACTGTCATCCGTGAGTGTGAGGTATTTAAGCTTATCAAGCGCGTCAGATGAATTGGAAACTAGCTCACGAAGGAAGATCTCCTTGTGTGAATACAGCGAATGGGTGATAAGATCCAGAAGCTGCGAAATTTCGGTTTTAAATTTCTTCTTTGACATCAGTAAATTCTCTCCTAATTAACTATCTAAAGCGGGATATTCCCATTAATTATTTGTTTGGAGAAAATATAATAATTTTTTCTGCTGTCGGCAAATAGGAGTTTAAAAATTTATTCTACACCGCGCCATCTATTCCGGTAATAGTTTAACAGAGGGATGAATTCATCGGTTGATTTCTGGTTTCCTATAATGTTGGGGTGATCATCACCGTCGTGATACGGCGATATGCCGTCATATTCTGCTGCATATTCATACACAATGCTACCATTTTCAATTGTGTGATGGGAATCAGTTTCCGAAAGTACACAATAGAAATCAAAAACGCCTACGTTATTTCCAGCATAATCTTTCAGCCAGCCGTTTTCTTCATCAACAAGCCATTCACAAAGTTCCTGAGTCAGCAAATAACTTGATACAACAGCTTCGCCTGGAGGGGTGATAAGAATGAATAATTTATCCTGATGAAGAACAAAATAGTCAAGAAGCTGATTATAATAGGCTTTCTCATCTGTAATTGAAGAATAAACTTCACTGTTGGGATAACATGATTTAAACATTATTATGTCATTTTCCCCACTAGGATTGCTGATTGAGGTATAAGAGGCATATTTTGATTCAGTAATGTAAACAGCCGGCATTGTAGTATCATTAAACCAATATTCAGTCCAATGTCTTGTATCGGTATAATCTCCAGTTTCAACTCCGCCCGGCTCAGCTTCATCCCAATTATACGTTATATCCCTAACGAAGTAGTTATTTGAACCAAGTGTATCACCAAGATTTCCATTACCTGTGCCAAGCCAATTGCTTCCACAGGAATGATGAATAAATACCAGCCTTTCAGTTGTATCGGGGGCTGATGTATTGATTGTTCCGGCAGTATCCGTTTCTGCAGAAATTACATTTGAATAATCAGAATTATCAGTACTCTTATATGCATAAACTCTGAAAAAATATTCAGTTTCAGCTTCAAGTCCAGTGATAATAACAGAATCAGCCGTTGTATCAGCCGCCTCGGAGTAGGAAGACTCCAATCCAGTTTCCGACATCTCAATAATAAAACCATCTTCATTATCAGAATTATCAGTCCAGCTGAGACTTACAGTAGAGGAGGATTCACCGGTAACCATGAGCTCAGAAGGGCTATTCGGTGTAGAAAGCTCCTGCAGAGTGGTTCCGGAAACAACTGCAGAATATGATGAATCACCATTTGCATTATACGCATAAACTCTAAAAAAATACTCAGTATCCTGAGAAAGTCCGGAAATAACTACAGTTTCAATATTTGAACTCAGATCGGCGGCCTCTGTAAAAGCCTCTGTTTCCATAAGAGACTGTTCCACGATAAAGCCATCTTCATCATCGGAATTGTCAGCCCAGAGGAGTACAATGCTGTCAATAGAAGTGCTTTCGACTGATAATCCGGACACAGCGTTAGGAACCGAAGAGTCATCATCAGTTTCACCATCACTAGTTGATGAATCATCTGTGTTATCATCGGTTATACCAGTAAGACCCGGAAATTGAAAATCATCACAGGAAAATGTAACAGATGATAGGATTGCAGCAAAAAAAATTATTGTGAATAATATTTTTTTCATATCCTTAAAAGGATATACCATACATAAATATTTTCAAGATAGATATTATAATTTAACCGGACATTAATCAAAATATCTGTCTTATCACCCCGGCAAGCTCAGCCCCTAAAGCAGCATGACTCTCTATTGTCAGATGAACCCCATCCAGATCGCTTACCTCTGCACAGCCTGATGCATCAAAAAAGCCGCATGATAAATCTTCTGCAATCATCCGGTATTCCGCGGACAGGCCTTTCGAAACTTCGGTCGGGTTATGGCCGGCAATTGAAGCGAAACTTCTTATATCAAAGGGCGGATTATCCGATTTCACCTCTTTCACCGGAGCAGGACTTACAATAAGGACCGTCGGGGCACCGTCATTCTTTCCGCAGCCTGAGGCCTGCACTGTTTCAACAAGAAACCTCAGCCCCCAGCCTATTGCCATCGATGTATTTCCGAGAAAGTTTTTGGAATCATTGGTTCCGAGCATCAGAACAAGCAGATCTATCGGCTTATGTGTCAGGAGAACAGGCATCAGGTGGTCAATCCCCTTGCGGAGCTCATTGAAAGGATCATCCCAGACTGTTGTTCTTCCGTTTAAGCCCTCAGGGATTACAATGTACCCGGCACCAAGCTCCTTCTGCAGTACAGAAGTCCATCTGGTTTCATAGGGGTATCTTTCCCCGCTTTCAGGACTATAACCCCATGTATTAGAATCACCGAAACATACAATATTCTTCATATCTATATTCTAATACATAATTTTGCGTGTATTGCATTATATATTTGTTTTTATTATAGTATTTTAGTAAACGATGGACGACGACCCTTTACCGAGTAAAAACTTTTTAATATCCAACCCGCACCGGAGAACCGGCTGAGATGACAGCTGATATTATATATCTGGTTCTCCTGCTCATGCTTTCAGGATGTTTTTCAGCAACAGAAACAGCCTTCACCTCCCTGTCGCCTATACAGCTTCGCGTAATCAGCAAGACAAAGGGGCACAGGGGTAAGCTGGTCCGGAAACTCGGTGAAAACCCCGATAAACTTCTTACAACAATACTTCTTGGTAACAACCTTGTTAACATTGCGGCATCTGCCATAGCAACCCAGCTGACAATTGATCTCTTCGGCAGCAAAATGGTGGGGATAATGACCGGAGTCCTAACCCTCGTTATCCTCATTTTTGCCGAACTTACACCAAAACGGATTGCGATTGCCCTTAATGATAAAATCAGCCTCATCTCTGCCTGGCCGGTATATCTGCTTGCACAGGTCCTGACTCCGGTTATTTTTCTTATATCAGCCGCAAGTTCGCTCATCACAAGATTCTTCATCCACAAACAGACAAGAAGAATATCCTTCGATGCACTTCTTCACATGGTGCGTGCCGCCGAGGAAGAGGGTGTGGTTGAAAACTATGAGTCGGAGATGGTTAAAAGTGTCTTCAGGCTGAATGATGTGACAGTACAGGCCATCATGACTCATAGAACCAATGTGTTCAGCCTTGACTGTTCCAGGACAATTGAAGACTCAATTGAAGAAATCAGCAGCCGCGGCTTTTCAAGAATCCCGGTTTATGAAAAAGAGCCCGAGAATGTAATTGGAATCGTACTTTCAAACGATGTAAACGCCATGATGATTAAGGGAAACGGAAACCAGCGGCTGAAAGACATAATGCGTGAGCCTATCTTTATCCCATCAAACCGGCGGCTTCATGAGCTTTTCAGGCTGTTTAAAAAAGAGACTCTCAACATATCCGTAGTTCTTGATGAATACGGCGGACTGGCCGGAATAGTAACCCGTGAGGATATCATAGAGGAAATACTTGGGGAGCTTTACGATGAAAACGAGGAACAGGGAATCGAAAAGATTGTAAAACTCGATGAGCACTCATGGCGGATCATGGGAGATACATCCCTGCACCAGTTCAGCGATTCCTTCGATGTAGATATTCCGGAAACCGACTACGCGGAAACTGTAGCCGGCTATATTATTGAAAGGCTTGACCGCATCCCCGATATCGGGGATGAAATCAGCATAGGCGGTTACTCGTTCACAATTGAAACAGTCGACAAGAACCGCATATTAACTATTCTGCTTAAAAAATAAACATCCTGCCGATTAAACCGCAAGTTCCCCGTCTTTCAGAATCACCTCTTCTGAACCATCGGTCATGTAGGCAGTTACTGTGGGATCCTTAACAAGACAGTCGCAGTGAATCAGAGCGTTGGCATCCTCGTCATAGTTTGAACCGATCGCGATGTGGATTGTCCGGTAGGCCTTCTCATCACCCAGCATATTTCCGTCAATTCCGGCAGCAGGATTCAGCCCTATTCCAAGCTCGCCGAGGTTTCTGGCATTCTTTTTATAGCTTTCCCCGGAGCCCTTGGGCAGTTTTCCGACAGCCTCAAACTCAAGGGCATTCTTCTCACCCAGAGTAATGGTTTCAAGCAGTGCCTCAGCCTCTTTTTTACCAGTAACTGAGGTTACAAAGCCGTCGGCTATTTCAAGATAAACGGGGTCAACAACAATCATATCGCCGTTGTAGACCGAGATACTGCCGTCAAAAACAAGCTTTCCGCTTGCTGAATTAAGCTCAGGCGAGATAAAAGTTTCTCCTGCCGGAAGGTTTCCGCCTTCGCCTGGAATTGAGAAATCACCGTTATCAAGCTTTGCTTCCCGGCCTTTTAAGCCCAGCCACAAATCAGTTCCGCCGGGACTCTTGATATGTACCTTATCAGCCTTATCAAGGACAGTCTTCACTGCATCGCATTCACGCCTCATCCTTTCATAATCAACAGGAACAGTCTTTACAAAAAGCTCCCTGCTGACACCCGGCGACCAGAAAGCCCTGCACTTGCCTATTCCCATAATATAGTGAAAAGTGCTGTTGTACGAAGTTCCGTCAGCAGCAACCAGCGGATTGGCTGAAGCCTTGTAGTCTTTACCGATTTTATCAGCACTCATCGAGATAACAACATCGGGCTCCGACTCCAGGGCTCCAATTACAGCCTTTTCAGCAAAGGAAAGCTGATTCTTAACCGGCTGAAACATCAGCACAGGATTTCCATCAACAGCCAGAGCGGCATCATAAAGCGAATAGGAAATTTCAGCTACATCGGTAACAGGATTGGTAACAATCAGGACTGTTTCATCAGCTTTTACCTTCAAAACATCCCTGATTGCAATCTCTGCGGCTTTATAAAGTTCGGGATCCTTATCCCTCATATCGTAAAAAAATTGTGTGTCTTTCATGGGATAAGTATATTATCATATCGAACGAAATCCTATAGGGACAAAAGTAATAACCCTAAATTAGGGCTATCACTTTTGTCTTGGAGTTACTATATTTCCAATATTTGGAAATATAGTAACATCCTTAAATCTAAGGTAAACAACTAAAAACTGCAGTTTTTAGTTGTTTGTAATAGCAAAAACGAGGCTAATACGCTAATATTTGCGCATGAGAGACTTAATTCATACCATTCTGTTCGGGATAGCATTTCTCATTTTCATGATATTCTCGCTTATCCTGTTCATCCCTTTTCTCATTCTCAAAATACTGAGACTGGAGAAGGCGATAAACGCCTATGCACTGTTTGCTACGACAAGCTGGGGAAGGTATTCATTTTTTATGGCCGGCTGCAAAGTGCATGTCAGCGGACTCGAAAATCTGCCTGATCACAGGAAGCTGATTTTTATCGGCAACCACCAGGGATTTGCAGACATCCCCTTCCTGATGTCCACCCTGCCCGTTCCTATCGGATTTATCGCAAAAAAGCAGATTGGAAGATGGCCTGTTATCGGTCCATGGGCAAAGGCTCTGCACTGCATCTTTATCGATCGACACAACTTCAGAGCAGCAATGCGCGATATTGAAAAGGGCATTCAGGAAGCCGAACACGGCTACCCCAAGGTAATCTTTCCCGAAGGAACCCGGAGCCGAAGCAGTAAAATGGCATCATTCAAACCCGGAAGCATACTGATGGCTGCAAAGGCCGGGTTGACCATAGTACCGGTAACCATTGACGGCACCTACAAAGCATTTGAACAGAAGGGAAGAGTTGTTCCAAGCGATCTCTACCTTACAATACACAAACCCATCGAGACAGCATCGATGTCAGAAGACGAAAAAAAAGAACTCAGCACAAGCCTCTGGAACACGATAGCCGGGGCGCTGCCTGAAAAAGGAGCTTAACTTGAATCTTGTATGCCTAGACCTTGAAGGTGTCCTCGTACCTGAAATCTGGATAAATTTTGCGATAGATACCGGAATAGACGAACTCAAAATGACAACCAGGGATGAACCTGACTATGATGTTCTGATGAAAAAAAGACTGAACATCCTTGATGAACACAAACTGAAGCTGGCTGACATCCAGAGAGTTATAGGAGGGATGGATCCCCTTCCCGGCGCAAAGCATTTCCTTGATGAGCTTCGGTCTAAAACCCAGGTTGTAATTCTGTCTGATACCTTTGAGCAGTTTGCCCAGCCGCTTATGAGAAAGCTCGACTGGCCCACAATTTTCTGCAATTCACTCATAGTTGATGCTGATGGAAGGATTTCAGACTATACACTCAGGCAGAAAGACGGAAAGCGAAAAGCTGTTGAAGGATTTCATTCAATGGGAATGAAAGTTATTGCATCTGGCGATTCTTACAACGATCTTTCAATGATAAAAAAAGCGGACGCCGGTGTGCTTTTCTGCCCGCCTGAGAGCATAATCAAGGAAAATCCTGAAGTCCCTGTCGCAACAGACTACAGGCAGTTGATGACCGAAATTGATAAAGCCCTGGCGGAAATCAAATGAATAAAGAAAGAGTAGAACAGCTTATACGTGAGCTGATTATTGAAATAGGAGAGGATCCGGAACGCGAGGGACTGATAAATACACCCGAACGGGCCGCCCGCTCCTGGGAATTCCTGACTAAGGGATACCGCGACGACCTGAACAAGGTTATCAACAACGCAATCTTTGAATCAACATCCAACAATATGGTAATTGTGCGCGATATAGAGGTCTACAGCCTCTGTGAGCACCATATGCTGCCCTTCTTCGGCAAGTGTCACATCGGCTACGTAGCAGACAGCGTTGTAATCGGTGTAAGCAAACTTGCTCGCATAGTCGATCACTTTGCCCGAAGACTGCAGATTCAGGAAAACCTGACCGAACAGATTGCGGAAGCCGTTATGGAGGCTGTATCACCCGAAGGCGTCGGCGTCGTTATGGAATGCCAGCACATGTGCATGATGATGCGCGGAGTCGAAAAGCAGAACTCGGTAATGACAACATCATCAGTACTCGGCTCATTCCGTAAGAGCGAGGCAACAAGGGCGGAGTTTCTTAACCTGATACCTGTAAGAAAATGAAATAACATGTAAAAGCTGGTTAGCAGCTTTTACATGTTGATTTTAAAGTAATTTCTATTATCAAAATCTGGTTCACTTTTGACTCCGTCCATAAAATTACTTCATTCGATTTTTTATATTCCGAAATTAATATTGATGAATCTTTTTAAATCTATAGTAAAAATCGAGTGCCTGATAATCATTGCCTTCCCGTTTTTATTCCTATCATGTATGACAACCAAATCACCTGTGCTGGAAGGAAGCTCTGCGCCTTATTATGATGATCTTTTTGAGGCAATCAAGCCGGTATTCAGCATTCCGGAGGAAGACATAGCTGCCGGCAATGGAATTGAGGCTATCTGGGTCAATAAAACAAGGGAAGAAGGTTTTTTCGTTTTCGAGATTACTGTAGTCTTCAGCGATGAAGATCATCCATCCGGGCTTACCGATAAGTTTTACGATTTTTACCGAAGCTTCAAATATCACAGGATTCATGACGTGGAAACATTCAGAATGTATTTTGATATCAACAACATCGTACTTTCTGAAATTGATTTTACAGATGTTTACAGCGGCGGACAGACATTTAAACAGAAAAAGGTGCAGCATTTCTCAGAGTCAGTGCCGGCGACAGCCTTTGAATATACAAACACAGGGGCGCACCCGGTAATAAATATCAACACATGGAACCACATGTTCAGCGAAAAGCGGAATAACCCGGAACTCAAAGAAAGGCTCATTGCCGATTACCTTCTGCTGTCCGGAACACGTGCTGAAGTCGAAAAGCTTTTCAGGTAAAACACTTGGCTAAGATTTACGTCCTGCACCAGACTAACCCGATTCCGGAGAATGAATACAACAAACTGATAAGACTTCTGCCGGAAGAGAAACAGAAGGATATAGCCAAAAAAATCTTCCGCAAGGACAGGGAAATTATTCTTTTAGCGCACTCACTGCTTAGAAGAGTATTGTTTGAAAAATACGATCTCAGAGAATCTGAATACCGCTTTGATACCGGAAAATACGGGAAGTCCTATCTTACTAAAAGACCGGATATTCATTTCAACATCTCACATACCCATAAATGGGCGGCTGTAGCGCTTTCCAACCATGAAATAGGCGTAGATATTGAAAACCACAGGGAAATCGATCCTGAAAGCCTTTCATCCTACTTTCACCCCGATGAGAATGAATATATAAGAAGCTTTCCGAAAGACAGGCAGATAGATGCCTTTTTCAGGATATGGACGATGAAGGAGAGCTATATCAAGGCGATTGGGCTTGGTCTGCAGCTGCCGTTGGCAGATTTCAGTACGATTCCATTTGACAGCATAGACGGTTGGAAGTTCGGTTTGTATTCGGTGAACGGTGGAACTAAGCTGGCGGTATGCGGGGTTAAGGAAGATTCCAGGTTATCTGTAGAATTTATTCCACAATATTAACTGAATCTTTCAACATCGTAGCGACCGACAAAGATAGGAATCTGCCCATCGCCTTTTCCAGCTCTTTCAATAAGATCACCTTTGTAAGTTTTGTCGTTAAATCCCATCTTGTGGCAGAGGCCGAGTATCCCCATATTCTCACGGCTGCCAACCTGAGCTCTGAGCTTAACCTTGGGAATAAAACTCAAAATTGTCTCATCAACAAGAAATGAGTTAAGCAGCTTCTTGGGGTCTTCAGCTGTAAGGATATCCTCGGGAACGGAATTATACAAATCATAAACCGCAGCATATGGCTGTATGCATTTCAGACCATAATAACGGAATGGTGAGAGCTCCCTGTCTGAAGTATCCAGACCGCCTACAAGGTAGCGCTGAAGCTCTTTCTTGCCTATTCTGGGGAGTTTATAGTATTCAACGTCATCAATGACTTCCCCGGCATAATCACAGGTGAACTCATTCATCAAATCCCCGGTCAGGATGATCATTTTATCCTTATCGATCTCAGGAATATTATCAGCATATTCTCTGATATTTTTTGCAAGCAGGATATTTAAAGCCGCACAATGAACATTAAAATCCCTGAAATCCTGGCACAGCCATGGAGCCTCCTTAAGTGCTTCAAGAATCTGGGCCTCGCTTGTTTTAAAAGTCATATGCTTAATTCCGATGTATGAAGCTATTTTAATGGATTTTTCGGAATCTTCGGATTTCCCCAGGTCCAGAGTACAGGCTATAGGATTTGATAAAAATCTTGATGCATTGGATGCAATAATAGTACTGTCCAAACCTCCGGAAAGGGCAACAAAGACAGTCCATCCTGAGTCTTCGAGAGATTTAATGGTTGTAAAAACAGATTCCAGTCTTTTAGTAAAGGCAGATTTAAAAGCAGCAATGTTAAAATCAGAGTTAGCCGTCTCGGAAATGTTAAGTGAATGAACCGTTTCCCGCACACCACCCTTCCCTATTCTAACAAGTTTACCAGCCGGAACTGAAAAGATTGGTGTTTTATGAATAAACAAATCGGTAAACTCTGAAGCAAAGTCAATCTTACCGGACTCTGTTTCAGTATAAAAGAGCTTGTTTATACCGAGCGGGTCACGTACAGCTTCAAAGGCATTATTATCAACCTCAGAATATGCAGCAAACTGCCCAAGGTGTGCACCTGATTTATAGAAATCGATATTATTGAATTCAATCTGATCGAAAATCAGGGAATATTTTAGGTTGTCATCTATCTTAATGTGAAAGTCAGGTACGGATGCTTTTTTATTCATGAGTGGAGTATATCATAACAAAGTTTCATTAAGCCAGCCAAATCTTTAATGTTTGAATAACATATGTTTCAAAAGCATAATCATTACTCAATCATCTGCAACCAGAATATGAACTCGAAAATTCCTTTTTTAATACTTCAATATCACAAATGATGCTTTTTAAAATTGCTCCAGACTCTTGTAATTTATCATACTCATCATCGTCAAGCTCAACCTCTATATGCTGTTCTGCTCCGCCCGATCCTACAATGGTTGGGACACTGAGCGACACATCGTAGATACCGTAACAACCATTCAGCACACTGCTAACAGGAAGAAGCTTCTTTTGATCAAGAGCAATCGAATGAACAACCTCAGAAATTACCGCGCCCACAGCCCATCCAGCTCCACCCTTCTTACTAATTACCTCAGCCCCACTTTGTTTAGTATGAGCATAGATACTCTCCTGCAGTTCCGATGTAACTACTGGAAAACTACTCAGCCTTAAACCGTTAATACTTGAACTGCTCCAAACCGGCACCATTGAATCACCGTGCTCTCCCAGAATTAAAGCCTTTATCTGTGAGCTAGGTAAATTAATTTCAGAACCTATCAGTCCCCTGAATCTAGTTGTATCTAGCATAGTTCCAAGCCCTAAGACTCTTCCATCTTTAATATTTAAAGTTTCATGAACAGAATAAGTCAGAATATCAACAGGATTAGCAACAATTAAAAAAACCGCAGAGTCCTTATAACCTGACATAATTATTTGATCCATGATTCTATTCATTAAATTAAGGTTATTGTTTATTAGATCCAACCTGGACTCATGAGGATTTCTTCTTGCGCCTGCCGTGATGACAAAGATATCTGAATCTGCTGCCCTATCATAATCTCCGGCATAAAACCTTTGTTCACCCAGTACAGATGCCCCGTGCATAAAATCTAAAGCTTCACCCTCTGCAAGCTCTTTATTCACATCAAGTAATTGTATTTCCGACACGATATTTGCTATCTGCAAAGCGTATGCAGCGTTAGTGCCAACTCGACCTGCTCCTATTATAGTTACCTTCATTACAAGATCCTTTAAACTCAAATATGCTATATAAAAGAATCACAATTATACGCTAATAGATAGATATTCCAAATTTACTAATTTTTCCATATTTTTATCAAAATAGTAATAAATATCAAAAAAAGCCTGCTCAAACGAGCAGGCCTATATCATTTAAAAAGATCTTTATGATTATGGAAGAGCGATGAATCCCTCATCTTCAACGATAGTCTGACCCTCGTCACCAAGAAGGAAGGCGATGAAATCTTTTGCAAAACCTTCAGCAGCACCCATTGTTACAACATTGAGCTTTCTTGATACAGAGTAAGAACCGTCAAGGACGTTGTCTACAGAAGCTTCAACACCGTCTACAAGGATTGTTTTTGCACCTGAGCTGATAGCTTTATCAACATAACCGAATCCGCAGAAACCAATTGAATCAGGTGTAGAACCAACCTTGGTTACCATGTCGCCGTTTGATTCAACTGTGATAGCATCTTTAAGGAACTTGCCTTCTTTTCCTACTTCTTTTTCGATAGTAAGCTCGAAGAAAGCAACTCTTGTACCTGAAGCTTCATCTCTGTTGATTACAACAATTGGCTTATCAGCTCCGCCAACCTCTTTCCAGTTTATTATTGCACCAGTATAGATACCTGCAATATCAGCTCTTGAAAGGCTGTCAATGACTACATTGTTGTTAGCAACAACTGCTATACCGTCAAGTGCGATTGGTGTAGCAACTGCACCTGCATCTGATTCTTTTAACTTAAGCTCTCTTGAAGCTCCGCCAAGTACATATACTCCGTCAAGAACGCCCTGAACACCAACTGATGAACCCTGTGCTTCGTATGAAAGTCTTACATCGCTGTGAATTGCTTCGTAAGCTTCAATCGCACTTCTTACAATTGGTTCAACTGTTGTTGATCCGCCCATTGAGTAACTGACAGGATCTGAGCTTTCCTGAGCTCCGCCTGCGAATGCTAAACCTGCAGCTACAAAAGATGCTGCGAGTAAAAGAAGTACTAATCTATTTATCTTCTTCATTTTTCTCTCCTTTTGGATTATTATTACTGAGTGTATATTCATATCTAACTGTGACCCGTTTGTTAAAATAAAGTTAGAATAGTGTTAAAAACAGAGGTATTTGACTATGAATTGGTTTTTGAATCAGAATTATGTTGTTCAGGCCCTGCTTGCGACTCTTTTTACCTATGCTGTCACAGCTGCAGGTTCAGCGCTGGTCTTCTTTTTTAAAGAGATTAAGAAAAATATTTTAGATGCGATGTTAGGATTTGCTGCCGGCGTGATGATTGCTGCAAGTTACTGGTCACTGCTGGCTCCGGCAATTGAGATGTCTGAAAACAGCGGCGGTAATAAATGGATGCCGGCAGTTATAGGGTTCTTAGCCGGAGGCGGATTTCTCTTTCTAGTAGATAAACTGCTGCCCCATCTTCATGCCGGATTCAAGGTTGATAAAGCTGAGGGTGTAAAAACTAGCTGGCAGAGAAGTGTTCTGCTTGTGCTGGCGATTACAATCCACAACTTCCCCGAAGGGCTTGCTGTAGGCGTAGCATTCGGCGCAGTGGCGGCAGGACTGCCTTCAGCAGCGATAGGCGGAGCAATAGCCCTTGCAATAGGTATAGGCATTCAGAACTTTCCTGAAGGTGCCGCAGTATCGATTCCGCTTAGACGCGAGGGGATTAGCAGACGAAAAGCCTTTGCATATGGACAGGCCTCAGGTATTGTTGAACCTATTGCCGGTGTTCTTGGCGCATTTGCAGTAGTAAGGATGCAGCCAATCCTGCCGTATGCACTTGCATTTGCAGCGGGAGCAATGATTTATGTAGTAATTGAAGAATTAATACCGGAATCCCAGCAGGGAACCCATTCAGATGTTGCGACGATAGGAACCATGCTTGGTTTTACTGTAATGATGCTGCTAGACGTAGCGCTTGGATAGATATAATCCAATAAAGGCGAATAAAAATCCCAATCCGATATTAAGCCCGGTATTCAGTAAAGCTGTTGCCGGGCTTCCTTTTTGAAACATCTCAACAGTTTCCACCGAGAAGGTGGAAAAAGTAGTCAAGGCTCCTAAAAAGCCCGTTCCTATTAAAAGACGCAGTTCGAGCGAAATACCCTTGCTGCTTAACGGAATACCTGCAATAAAACCCAGAATAAAGCTTCCTGCAGCATTAACAACCAGAGTTCCAAGAGGATATCCCCAGCCGGTTAGATGTATCATAAGCCTTGATATCCAGTAGCGGCCATTACTGCCTAAAAAGCCGCCAATACCGAGGAGAAGAATTTTTTTCAAGATTTCCTGCATAGTGTCATATATTATGCACAAGATTTTTATTATGTATAGAAGTTAAAATGAATCTATAGTGGATTAACGTATTCCCAAAGATGTTTGGGAAAAAGATTAATTCCCAAAAATGACTTAATAAAATACAAAATGAGTCCTACAACAATAATTAAAACAATAAATAAAAATAAAGCACCAAAAAGAAGATATATTAAATCACCGATAGTTTTTACTTTTTTTTTATTAATTTTCATATTTATACTACTTAATAAGAAGGTAGTATAAATATAACAGAAGGTGTCATTTCCATCAAGTTTTCATTAAAATTAAACATAGCAGCTGCACCCACAGAAAGGAGAGGTCCTGAATCAGGTTTAAAGGACAAGAAAGCAAAACCACCATAGTATAAATTCTCTTCGTGTACATAACTTTCTACAACGGCTGTTAGCGGATCACCGCTTTCATAGGTGATATGATTAAAATTTGAATATTTTACTTCACCACCTAATATAAAACTAAAAATTTGTTCCTGCAGAAACTCATGAAACAATGAGATACCCAATTCATAGCCCTGGCTGGTTTTAGTATAATCATGAATATCAAGATATTCAGAATTGTAGTTAGTATAACCATAAGCTACTTCAAGCTGAACATTGATCGGATTGACTTCATTCTGCTTGATAGCTATCAGATTATAAAGCAGGTCAAGATTCCAGTTTATACTTTCAATACCGTTAATAATTCCTGTTTCACGATTGATAACAAAACCAATGTCCATAATTCCGCCTATAGAATATGCCGTGGAAGCACCAATTGAAGCGAAAGAAGTTGTAGATTCAGCAATTGAATAATCAATTTCTGTGTTTATAATAAAACCAGTGCCAGCCACACCTTCCTCTAAAAAACGGCTTTGGGAAAAAAGCGAACCCGGAAGAAGAAATATTATCAGTGAAAGAATAAACTTTTGAACAAAATTCATTTATAGTCCTGAAATTTTAATTAAATAAGATTACTTTTTTATATTAAAGTCGTCAATATATAAAGTCACCGACAATATACAGCATACAGTGTTCCAAGTTCCCAAATATCACTAACCGAGATATTTGTTTTAGATGCTTCAGCTGTATTATAAATTCCAATCCAGTTATCAGTACCTAAAACAAAACTGCCCGATTGAGTACCAAAGGAAGCATATTCTGTGCTGTACGATAGAGAGGTATATAATTCAACAGGTTCTATAGTACCGGTCATTTTTTCATTTTCTTCTAAATCTATAAGATAAACACCATAATGCCCGTATAACAGAAGAGTAGATTTATCTGGAGATACCAGTACTTTACTGAAAAGAGCTTCATTCGAATCTATTTCGATTGATGCATAAGACATTTCTGTTCTTGTAGTGATATTTTTCTCAAAAAGGATACTCGTATTTCCAGGTTTATTCTTAAAAATTACGCTGTCATTGTTTCGCCAGGAATAATAAAAAGGATCATATAGATTAACCGAAACCTCCGATGTTATTCCATCGTACGAAATTATATCATTCACATCGGTAAATCCACCTACAGGGATATTCTCCAAATCTATTTCGGTATATGAATGAATTGCTAATTTACTCTGATATGGATCCTGATCTTTATAAACCATTTTATCAAGACTTGGTGATATCTGGGCCCAATGGTTACATCTATTAACCTGGTGAGGTATTATTAGTGTTCTACTAGAATCTCCCACATTATAAATATAAAGATATCCATCGTCGGTATAGAAGATGGTGTTGTTATCAATAAATTCCGATTCATTACTTGCAACATCAGGAGCTACAAACACATCGTCATCCATTTCAATATCTCTAAGAACCAAATCTATCTGGTCACCATTCACCCTTGCATATAATAAATACTTTAAATCATCTGAAATACGAATGTTAGCATATTTTTCTTCAGTGCTCGAATCTGTTGCGAGCATTTCATAAGAACTAGTTACAGTCGGATCACTGTCAGTACTGAAACCATAAATGGTTCCATCAATATTAACAACAACATATAAAACCTCTTCAGGATCTTCCAGTAAAGTTATATCATCAACAGGGTCAGGATCATAACTAATGATAGTATTAGAATCAGTCGGGCACCCTGTATATAAAAAAATTACAAGAATTACAAAAAATGCAGACAGGTATTTTTTCATGAAACTTCCTTAAAATTTTACTGATTTTAGTTTCTCTCCGTTATATACCATATCCCATCTAAATCAATATAAAAATACAAATAAAGTAGTATTTTACCGATATACATCAGTACTTTTTCTAATATTTTTTTGGTAATTCCATAATTTTTTAATAAATTTTTATGGCGCCTGCCAATCTATATACCAACCACTTTCAGGATCAGCATCATCATCCATTGAAGTGTGTAATCCTGATTCTTCTTCGTCTAATATTGAACTTACAGCAAACTCATACACGCCATAGGACAATTTTGATGTTGTTACCTGAATTTGTGGTGAACTTACAGCTTCAATCTGTTCTAATAGTATCCAGGCAGAAGTTCCACGGTTGCGAAAATAGACATTGAAGTAATCATTTCCACCGGCATCATCACAATCCCATCCAATCGTAAAATCTTCTGATATTATACTTATGCATTCACCAACTTTATTTAAGTTTACAAAATCTGCTTCAACTATAGAGGTACATGCCTTCAATACTCTTACTGTCCAGGTGCCACCTGTTACAACTTCCGCAGAGTCATACAATCGCAACGAAACCGTATAATATCCTGAACTAAGGTTATCTACACTCGTTTCAGCTACTCCATCAGTACAATCTATACTGATGTCTGTTTCATTACCATCCTTATCTTTTATAACAGCGCTTACTGAAGGGTCAACAGTGTACTCAGCTGCCCAATTAACACTAATTAACAGCGAACCTTCACCGCTGACTGCATTCAATGTTAACTCAAGCTCATTATCCTCATCGGTAATAACATATATACTTGTCTCCCCATATAAAACTAAAGACTCATCGGCTGTATAGCCCTCGACCTCTATAGTCCAGTCACCTGTAACAAGATTGTCAACAGTTATACTTTTAGATTCAGACTCTTTATAGAAAGTTTCATCATCAGGGCCGCTTCCATAGAATTTGTAGGATATCACATCAAGACTTCTTGAAATAGAAGATTCACTTGAATATATAGTTATATTCAGAGACCCCTTCCCCCCAAGCAACGAGAACAAAGGATTCTGACATGACGAAACTATAATTATTAAAACTGTTATGACCAGTAAACTTTTTATCTTTGCAGTATAATTATTCATATTCCCCTCCAAAAAAGGATATCTGGGTATATCAGCAATAAGCATGCCAAACCCCAACATCACAACTAAGGAGGATAAATATATACATAATAATGACTTAACAAAAATCAAGAATGCATGATATGAATATTACGATTTAATTCCTGAAATTCTCTATACAGATCTGTATTCAAGTTTCAATGTTGTAATTCAAGTTTTAAGAGTTTGAAGAAATGATTTTACAATAACCGGATCAAACATAATTCCGGCAGATTCTTTTATAAATGTGGCAGCATCCTTCTCTGATATCCTGCTTCTATGCGGCCTGTCACTTATAAGCGCAGAAAAAACATCAGCAACTGCAATAATCCTAGCAGAGAAAGGGATGGAATCGCCTTTCAAACCTTCAGGATACCCAGAACCGTCATATCTTTCATGATGATACAGCACATGTGGAATCATCGGCTTGAGATATTCGATATTTTCTATCATCTGTTTTCCATGAATTACATGCTGCTGTATCTGTTCAAAAGAATCAGAATCTACGGTATTCTTATCCAAAAGAATGCTTTCTCCAACTCCAATCATACCAACATCATGAAGAAGGCATCCAATCTGCATCTGATAAAGCTCCTCATCATCAAGACCAAGATTCTTTCCGATTGTCCTGGCCAGTGCAGCAACAGACTCTGCATGTCCTGTCATGTACGGGGTTCTTTCCTCGATCACATTCATAACTGATTTAACGGTTTTATATGAAGCCTCAGCAAGTTCCCGGTTTTTACGTTTCAGCTCCCAGACAAGCAGGGCTCCTGTCTGCCGCAAACGGGTACTAAGCTCTTTCATTATTGAATAAGCTATCTGCGGAACAACACCCAGGACTTTCTCAAAATCTTTATAAGAAACTTCCATCACTGTAGTTGAATCAACAGCTCTAGCGGTAGCTGACCGGGGTCCCTCATCAAGGATGGCCATCTCACCGAAAAACTCCCCGTCGCTGTACATCCCAAGAATAACCTCTTCACCATCCTCAAATTTCTTAAGAATTTCGATTTTCCCCTTGTGGATAATGAAGAAGGTTTCTGCCCTGCTGTTTTCTTCAATGATTATTTCACCGCTGTCATAGCTCTTTTCCACAGTTATTGCTGCTATTTCTTTCAGATCCTGTTCTGCAACCTCATCAAAAAATGAGATTTCTTTTAGTTTCTGTATTCTTGAATGCTCGGACATCACTTTTCTCCTGAGAAATCCTTCAGTGTAAATTCATTATATGATAAAGAATTACGGACATCAATTGCCCAGTTACATTACTGTAATTGTTAAATAGACATCTAATATAAAAAATGGTACTGTTTTATGAAAGTATATGCAAAATTTGTTATTTATTGATAAGGACGAGAATCTCTGCAACGATATATCCGGATACCTGAAAAGTGCCGGTACTCAGATAGAATATGCTCTTGATTTTGATACGGCGATAGATTTAATCAGTACAAATCATTTCGATCTGATAATATCAACTGTCAAATTTCAGAACGGTTCAGTAAAAGAAATCATTAAAGAAGCACATGACCAGGACCCCACTACCGTTGTACTTGTACATACTGATATAGACAGCGTAAATGAGGCTGTCAGAGCGGTAAAAGAGGGTGCTTACGGCATTTTAAGAAAGCCGATTAACATTCCTGAGCTTGTTTTCCAGATAAAAAAAGCGCTCGAAAAAAGAAGCCAGGAACAGACACTTGAATCAAATCAGAGTAAATTCCAGAGTAACTATCAGCCTTCCAACTTCATCGGTCAGAGCCCTGAAATTAAAAAAATATTTCACATTGTGAACAGAGTGGCGAAAAGCAGATCAAGTGTAATTATTACAGGAGAGACAGGAACCGGAAAAGAACTGATTGCCGGGTCTATTCACTACAACAGTGACAGGTCAAAGAAACCCTTCGTAAAGGTAAACTGCGCTGCGCTGCCTGAAACCCTGCTTGAAAGTGAACTATTCGGTTATGAAAGGGGAGCATTCACAGGTGCTGACAGGACAAGAGTCGGTAGATTTGAGCAGGCAGATGGCGGAACGATATTTCTGGACGAAGTAGCTGATATGAGCATGTATACCCAGGCGAAAGTACTTCGAGTACTCCAGGAAAGAGAATTCGAGCGAGTAGGCAGTAATAAAACAATAAAAACCGATACCCGTATAATTTCAGCAACTAACAAGGATCTTCTTCAGATGATGGAAGACGGAGATTTACGTGAGGACCTGTATTACCGTCTAAACGTTGTAAGCATACACCTACCTGCTTTACGCGAACGGAAGGATGACATAAGACTATTGGTCCATCACTTTGTAAGAAAGTATTCACTTTCGGTAAACAGACGTATTCGGGGAGTACACAGGGAAGCACTTATGATGCTGATGGATTACAGCTGGCCGGGAAATATAAGAGAGCTTGAAAATACAATTGAACGGGTAGTTCTTATGACTGAAGGTGATATCATTACACCCGAAGAACTTGAACTGCATTTCAATAGACGTCATAAAATCATAAGTAAAACACCTTCCGCAGAACCTAAAAATACTTCTTCAGAATCAGGGATTATTCTCCCTGAACAGGGCGTCTGTCTTGAGGAAGTGGAAGAAAACTTAATACTTCAGGCACTTGAACGTTCAAGCTGGGTTCAGAAAGATGCGGCAGAACTACTGAATGTATCAAGCAGAGTTCTGAATTATAAAGTCAAACGTTTTGGAATAACTCATGAAAGCTGGAGACAGAACAAATAGAAAAGGAGCTAACTTTTTATAAGTAAGCCCCTTTTGCAACACTATATAATATGTCTACTCCACTGTCGCTTCGCGGCGGTGTTCGTTCGCTCAGCCATGCGTCAGCAAGCTGTCATGCGACGCTCGCTCACTCCACCGTAAAAGTATGTGATACAGAACCGGAACGGCTTCCATCGCTTGTACTGGCAACCAGATCAAGCCTGTATGTACCCCATCTTAAATCGGAACCGAATGTAATTGACTCACCTTCCCCTTCAAGGCTTCCATTTACAAACCATGAAAAAACAATGGTATCACCGCCATCATCAATTACAGATGCTGTCACAGTCATAATTGAGCCGTAAGCTATAGTTTCTTCAGCACCAGAAATAACAGGCTCCAGAGGTTCATCCATTTCAACTATTACTGTTAACGCAATATCTCCGGTTGGGTTATTGATATCCTCGAAACTGAAATTTCCGGTAGTCATGTAGTTCTGCATGATCCTTACCGCTTCAACGATGCCTGAAACGACCGTTCCATTCTTTTTCATCTGAATACTTAAGGTATAATAACCTGAATTAATCTCATCATCCTGAAAGGTAGCTGATGATGCACCTACTGAAAATGTCAGGTCCTGTTCTACGCCTGCAGAATTCCTGAGAACCGCAGTAATTTCAGGACTGCTGACATCTTCTTCATCCCATAGAACAGAAAGAGCCAGAGCGCCTGTACCCTCAAAAGGCAAAACTGTCACCGAGGCATCCGACTGCTCAGAGGCCTGTACAATAACAGTTGTTTCACCGAAACCTAATTCATAGTCATCGCTGCTCATAGCGGTGATCGAGACATTCCACTCACCAACAGCAAGATCATATATATAAATTTCAGTTCCGGTTGATGTCTGGGTGAATTCATTTTCATTGGGACCGGTTCCGGTAATTTCATAGTAGGATATTTCAGTATCCGAGCCCGGTAATACGGTTCTTGAACTGTTTATTGAAATCTCAAGCCTCATCGCTCCTTCATCATTGCTGCTTATACCAAAATATGAAAGGTTACAGCTTGTAAGAGCCAATGATGAGAATAATAAAACCAGAATTGCTAATTTCAAACTTTTTTTATTTTTAAATAATGGTTTCATAACCTGCTCCTTAAATGGATATCATTTATATAAGCAGGAAGCGTGCCATGCTAAAGTATATTGCATGTTACATTTAATTTACTATAGGATAACTATTTAACTTATAAGTACATTTAAATTCAATATCTGAAAAATATTTATATTTCAATATTGTAATTCAAATATTGACACACTAAATTGATGTTTTACTCTTAAAGTGTTAAGTTTAATTGCAATGGACAAAAAAGTTTTCATAATAATCTTAATATTAACTTTCACAACAGCCTGTCAATTTTTCGAATATAATGATAGTGCAACAGAAATTATCATACGTTCAGAGAGATTCACATTAGCCTGGGATAATAATGAGATAACTATACCCAATGAATCCTCATCCATTAAATGCTATAAAATATATTATAAATTTCATAATGCTACTACCTGGACTTTTTTAAAGAATACACCAGATGGAAAAACAGTTGAAATTTCGATTTCTAAAGACATCCTTGATTATGGAATATATGATTTTGGAGTAGCAGCTCAATATAATGATGATTCCATTTCAGAACTTCATTCCTCTCTAGACAAATCGGCTGACCCTATAACTGGATGGTATCTTAATTGGATTGGTTCACAATAAACAAGGAGTTTATGATGTTTAAAAAAGTAATATTTATATCAACATTTATTCTTTTATTTGTAATAAATTTATGTTTCGCAAATGAAGAGAAGTCAATTCCAGATAAGGGTACATTAGGATTTATCTTTAATGCAGAAAACCTTCTTCTTGATATTGAAAGCTACCAAGGAGGGGTAGGCATGAAATATCGATTTAATGAGGTGTCATCGCTTCGCACACTTATAGATATCTACTATTCAAATAACTTTAATACCTTTTCCTCAATTGCAGGAATCACATATGAAAATCATTTTTTAAATGTCAGCCGGCTTTCCCCTTATTGGGGCTTTTCAATAAACGGAGGTTATATAACACAGAGCACTATAACTGATGAAATAAATTATGTAATACTTTCCGAGATTCCGTTCGGTGCTGAGGCTTTGTTTGGAATTGAAATCTTTTTTAATTCTTTTATATCAGCCTTCGCTGAATACAGTTTAAGTGCTAGTTTTATTTATTCCAGTAGCGAAACAGTAGTTGACGGCGAGTCAACTATTTCAGATCCGGAATATCAGACTGTCATTGATACAGGAATTGGAAATAATACTAGTATCGGGATTACAATTTATATAAATGACATTGCTTCTATTTTCTAATTTAACATTTAACCTGAATTGTGCAGGAAATTCCGTTATAACTCCTATTCAGAATTTTACACTTGCATTTTGTGATATCCAAAAACTAAGAAAATCTTTAAATCTTCCTGAAATACACCTAAGTCAAGCTATAAGGCTTTTTAATAATTCTTTTATTCTAGTTACCCTTAAAAACCATGTAATTAAGGTGTTCTGCTAATGTTTATTCTATATCTTTACCCTTTTAAAAGCTATTTAGAATTACACAGGTAGACCACTATTTTTAAAGAGTCATGCAAACTGTTACCCAATACTAATCGTTTATGTTGATCTCACTCATGCTAACATATATTTCTGTCGAGACTTCTTGACAGAATAAATTAAATTCTAAAATATATTGATTATTGAAAATAAAGGATAACAGATGAAAAAGCGAATTAAAAAGTTTTTAAAATCTTTTGGATATGATGTTATAAAATCAGATAATAAAATAGAAAGACTCTCAGAGTATTCCGAAATTTATGGGATTAAAAGTGTTAAAGAGAAAGCATTTTATAATATTTCAGCAGGAGGTCATTTTGGTTTCGGTGGTAAATTCTACCATCCCTATTGGACAAATATAGATGTTGATCTCGGTGAAGAGATTTATCCAAGATTTAATCCTGAAATCGATATTGCACATGATCCGTTAGATAGAAATGAACTTCCAATAGAATCCAATTCTGCAGAATTATTCCATAGTCGTTTTGCAATTGAACACATAGATGATGATTCAGCAATCTACCTTTTCAAAGAAATCCATAGAACACTAAAAAAGGATGGCATATTTAAAATTGTCACCCCGAATATTAGATTAGATTATGAAGCATATTTAAGAAACGATAGACAATATTTTTGGTGGTTAGATGGGTTTAGCTATCCGGAGATAATGGACATAATGAAGTTCTCTACTCCACTTAATAAAGCAACGCTTCCACAGGTAATGCTATCCCATTTTGCTGCGAATGCTTCAATGATACATTCAGATGGAGCAGATAATCCTATAAGCGATGAAGAATTTGATTCAATAATAAGAGATAATAATTTTCAAAATGCAATGAATCTATGTACAAGCCGATGTTCGATAGAAAAACAGCGGAAATATAGAAAAAACCATGTTAATTGGTGGGATTATTGCAAACTAGAAAATTTCCTTTTTGAAGCTGGATTTGAAAAAGTAATTTCCTTATCCGCAGGCCAAAGTCTCTCACCTGTGATGAGGAAAAACCCAGTTTTTGATAGATTATGGACAGATGTCGCAATTTATATGGAAGCAGTTAAATAACTTTTTTACAATAGTCACTCTGAAAAAACAACGTTATATTTAGAGACAAAGTCTTTTTATAGAGATTTTGATAGAGAGAGCCTTTTTATTACTTTTCACATTAAGTTTTTTGATTAATTGATAGAAAGCCCGTTATCTTATAAAATGTTGATTCCATACATAATTCCTTAGAAAATTAGCTGCAAGCATCAAATTGGAATATTTTGTAAAAATGCCTGCAAACAGAGTCCCGGATGAATATAAACTGCGTATTTTGTCGAAAAACCAGTTTACAAGATAATCAAGTTTCCTATATGAAATTCTCCTATCTTCGAATATTACAGCTATTTTCCGCGAAACCAAATTGATATTCTTATAATATAAATCAAGCCAGCAGCCGTCATCTTTTTTAAAACTAACACTGCTTAGTCAGGTAAAGAATAATTTTTCCATGCACTTCGCTTATTTCAAACGCTTTGATTCTGCATATATTACTATTTTTTCTATTGATCCGAAATTTGCCCTGTTCATGTCAGACTGATCAGTTTCAATTCCAAATTCCTTTTTAAGAAACCCGGAAATCTCCACAAGACCAAATGAATCAATAATTCCCTGGTCAATGAGAGATTCATCAAGATCTATCTCATGTTCTTCAACCATAAAATTCTGACAAATAAAATCTATCAACATTTGTTTCAATGACATAATTAATACTCCTCTAGCACACTCACTGTCTGATTCGAGTAATCAACAATTTTTATTTCAGGATTTCTGATTTGACTTTCAACAATTTGAGAGGAAAGCAGATAAGTTGTCATCATGTTATCACGGTATCCCGCAGATTCAAGACCTCGACGTTCTATTTTAAAAATCAATCTTTCTACCATTTTAGGTTCAAAAATCCCGTACTCTCTCACTATATCACTATTTAAATAATTTTTCACAAGTTCTCCACGTCTGCCGCCAGGAAAAAATGACGCTATGTCGGGTGCTGTATAAGGTCTTTTAGGCCTATTTATTATTGGTTCCGGAATAACATCCCTGAAAGCATCCTTAAGCAGATGTTTTGTTGAGAAATCATTTATTTTTACATCTGTAGGAACAGTCATCAGCCATTCAATGAGGTTATGATCAAGAAAGGGAAAACGGCCCTCAATACCATGAGACATCGCCATCCTGTCTCCCTGTGCAGAGAGAAGATACCCGGAAAGCAAAGTCTTCATCTCCCAGAATTGATTTTTCTGATATATGCCCCACTGCTTAACGTGTGGCGGAGTCAATGAATCCACTTTATCCGCAAGGTTGTTGAAATTGAAAGAAAGACCCCATTCTTTATTAAATATATTGGTTAACACCTGATTATTACTGATTCGCATAACCAGTCCACCAAGAGGACTTTGAAAGCGATCCAGGAAACCCTCGTAGTACATTTTTAAAAAACCAACCTGCTCTTTATCTTTGTAATGGTCAAGATGCGGATTAAGCTGCAGGAGAATCTTTGTAATCTCCTCCTCACTCAAACCTTTTTTCCAGAGTGAAAGAAGTTTAAGCTCCTTGTTGGTGTCATAACCAAACAGAATTTCATCTGAAGCCTCACCAGTGAGCACTACCCTTACATCAGTTTCACGAACCTTCTCTGAAAGAAGAAAAAGCGGCACCGGAGCTGTCCTGAAAACAGGCCTCTCAAAGTGTTTCGCCGCATTATAAAAATTATTTTCTACAGCTTTGCCATCGATATTCACAGAATAATGATCGAACCCCAGCGAATTTACCATTATCTTCTGGAATTCAGACTCATCAAAGGATGGATCGCTGAAAGTTACTGAAAAACTCTTAAATGATTTGTTATTGATTTTCTTTGCAAGATAAGAGGTTACCGATGAATCAATCCCGCCGCTGAGGTAACAGCCAACAGGAACATCACTTCGAAGCCTAAGTTTGACAGATTCTGAAAGCTTTTCGCGAAAGATTTCGGCCAAAACATCTGGAGCTTCCGTAAGCATTGCACCAGCATCCTGCCCCAGAACATAGTATCTTTTCGGACCGGAAGTTCCTTCATCACTGAACTTCTGGAAACAGCCGCCTTCAAGCGAGCAGATGTTACTGTATACTGTGGAATCGCCCAAAGTATTCCAGATAAGCCCATGCTCAAGCAGATTCTCAGGATTCCAGAACCGTTTTCGACTGCCTATATGATCAAAAATCTTCATCTCTGAAGAAAAATACCAGCCGCCTTCAGTTTTCATAAAATATAAAGGTCTAATTCCGTACCTGTCCCGTACTGCAGTTAATATTCTTCTTTTCTTATCCCAGTGAAGTAGAGCAAACTGTCCGTTTAGCCTGCTATAAGCGGAATCTCCCCAGAAATCTATTGCTTTCTGAAGAACTTCAGTATCACTGTTAGTTTCAAAAAGCACACCAAGTGATTCAAGCTCTTTTTTGAGTTCCAGATAATTATAAATTTCACCATTAAAGGTTATTACTGAATTTCCGGACACCATAGGCTGACTTCCAAGACTCAGATCAATAATAGAGAGACGGCGGTGCCCGAGTGCAATCCCAGGAGCCCCGTAACTGCCCCATCCGTCAGGTCCGCGATGCTCAATATAGGGAATTAATTTTTCGATTTCCGCTTTAAGTTCTTTTGCCGGTCCCGGCTTGAGTATTCCTGTAATCCCGCACAAACGACTGCTCCTTTACCCGTTTCTCCGCTGCCTGCCTCTTTGAGCCGCACGCCGCATTATCTGCCGTCTCTCATTTCCGGACACCTCAATTTTAACCTCAGAACCGGAATTAAAGAGCAGCTCACACTGTGATTGTACCGTAGGATAATTGAACAGATCAATCAGCTCTATCTCTACACCTGATAGTTTCTCAAGCCTGCTCTTAAGTTCTGGAAGCAGCTGGGAATGACCACCAATATCAAAAAAACTGATATCCAGAGGAATTTCTGCAAGATTAAGGAGTTCACTCCACAACGATGATATTTCTCCTGAATGCCCCGCAGCTTTTACAGGTTTAGAAGCTGAATCAGTTTTCACATCCGGGGTAATGGCAGTAAGAGCTTTCCTGTCTATCTTTCCGCTTGTCAGCATAGGAAAATCTTCCAGAACAACAAACGTTCCAGGAATCATATAGCCTGGCAGTACATGAGAGAGGTCCTTCTTAATACTTGTAATATCAATATTTGATTCAGTTTTCAGATACGCAAATATTGTCATATCGCCTTGATTTTTACCGGGGATTATAACTGCAGCAGCTTTCACTGATCTAAGTTTTTCAAGCTGACGTTCGATTTCCGACAACTCAATCCTGATACCGTTTATCTTCACTTGAGAATCTTTTCTACCGTCGTAATAGATAATACCCTGTTCGGAATAAAACCCCAGATCACCAGTAAAATACACTCGTTCACGACCAAATCCCCAGTCACCTTCAATAAAAACCTTTGAAGTAAGTTCTGGATTATTGACATATCCGTCTGAAACATTAATACCTGCAATAACAATATCACCTTTAACATAAGGCAGGCAGAGCTTTCCATATTTATCAAGTATATAAATTCTTGTATTAGCTATGGGATACCCTATAGGTATTCGCTTCTTATCTAGATCACCTTTTGAACATGTCCACGCTGTAACATCAATAGAAGCCTCTGTAGGGCCGTAAAGGTTATGAAGCGGTTTATTTCCTATTTTTGCAAAATACTGCTCAAGAAGCGAAACCTCAAGCGCCTCACCGGAACAAATAACTGCTTTAAGTTCCGGCAGATCTGTATTTTTTGCATAATCAAGAAATTTCTTAAGTAGTGAGGGAACAAAGTGAACATACTTAATTTTCTGTTCACGAATAGTATTGGCAAGATAATTATCATCAAGATGTTTTGCCGGTTCAGGAATATAAAGAGAAGCTCCGAACAGAAACGGCCAGAATATTTCCCACATGGAAACATCAAACGTAAATGGGACCTTATGCAGCAGAGAATCTCCCGGCTTTAACGGATAGGCTTCCTGCATCCAGTAGAGTCTGTTAATCAGTCCGTCCCCATTAATAAAAACGCCCTTGGGGTTACCTGTTGATCCACTTGTATAAAGCACAGCAAAAGGATCGTGAGGTTTTTTATCCATTCTGATATCAGTACTTATATCAGAGACCTGGAAATAATCTATAAATACTGTTTCAACATCGCTTTGGTATTTTCCTGAATTGCGTTTTTCAATAACTGCAAGACTTGCCCCTGAATTTCCAAGGATATAATCAACCCTTGAAGACGGCCAGTTCGGATCAACAGGGATATAGACATTACCGGAATTCACTATTGAATGAATCAGAATGGTCCGCTCAATGGAATTATCAATACTCACAGCGATGTACTTTCCAGATCCTGCCTTTGCGTATAAAACAGATGAATACTGATTTACCAGCTTATCAAACTGATTATAGTTTAGGCTCCTGGTTTTATCCCTGATTGCAGTGATATCAGAATTTTGTTTTCTTACCTTTTCCAGAAGCGCTCGCAAAGGAATTTCAACCGGATATTTCCTTATTGTTTCCTTAAAGACAGAAACTCCGGACCTATCCTGAAGCATTGAAATGTCAGAAATTTTTATGTCAGGGAGTGTTAATACCTGTTTAAGTATATTCTCATAAGATTTTTTCCAACCTAAAGCCTGTGATTCAGTAAAAGCATTAGTGTTATATTCCCAACGATACCGGAATCTATCATTTTCCTGCCAATATGTCAGAAAAAGATCCATCTGGGCGCCATCAGGTCGAATATCAACAGTCGAACACTTAAGACCATCCAGATCAAGATTAAAAGGATCTTCACGTGTAAAACCCGCCTGGATAAAAAAAGGAATCCTGGAATCACGCTGACCAAGATAAAGCCTGGAAATTTCAAGAAAAGGGGCATCCTGATTCCTGTTCAGCAGTAGCATTTGCTTTCTGATTTTTGAGTAAAGAGTGATGAATGTATCAGAATTATCAATCTGCACACGAAGTGGAAGAACATTTACAAAGGGACCATACATAAACTCACGCTCAGGGTTCTTTCTATTTGAAAACGGGATTCCAATAAAGAAATCATCCTGTCCGCTTAATCTTAAGAGCATAACAGCATATACAGTCAGGAATATCAGGAAATCCTGAAGCTGATATTCAATTTCAATATTTTGAAGTCCAGCACCAACCCAATCCGGCATATCTGCAAAAATTGTATGTCCATCACCTGTAAAATTACCCCTTTCGGGTAAGGCTGAAGGGAGCAACAGAGGCGATGGTTCATTTTCCAGCTGATTTTTCCAGAACTCCATATTTAGTATAGCTGGCTCTGTTTCTTTGTATTTAAGAAACTTAAAAGAACTCTTTCCTTTATTATATAGTTCTGATATCGTCCTTGATAGAAGGTTTTTTGAATGGAGATCTATAAGCGAATGATGCTGTATTACACAGAACAAGCAATCAGAAGTATTTAACTCGAGGATAAAAGCCCTTAATGGGACACCAGAATCGCTTAAATCAAAATTATTTTCAGATTCTTTTTTAACAAAACTATATGCTTTTTCTTCGGATACGATTTGGATCTTCTCAACATCACAAACTCCATATAGTTCAGGGATGAGAGCTGAACAATCAAGCCAACACTTATGCAATTTAGGAATATCTATCTTCCCGGAAAGCTTACAACAAAGAACAATATTATATGCAGTATTAACTTTTAAAATTGCGTTAACTGTTTGAAAATAACGCTTGATAGAAGTTATCATAACACTCATATTTTTACCTTCACCTGAATTTTTTTACTGTTTATAATTATACACTAAATTCAAAGTTTTTAAGAAAGATTCAAATAATTTAAAATAGCAGGTGGTAATCCTGTCTAAATTTTTCCAATTTATTTTATTTTATCATTTAAAATTCTGAGATAATTATCTCTAATTGATTTTGCAGTGATTCTTACATTCGGACTTTTTAGAATATCCAAATGCCCTCCAGGGGAGATAGACGTATGAATCTTATCTTTATTTATATACTTTTCCCAACCATAAACCGGATCTACTTTATATCCAGGATAATTATTTTCATCCTGCGCCTTAACCAATAAGCTTTCACCGTAATAAATAGTTTGAGGCTGATTTACAAATAATTCAAGGGCGGCTTTATAGATATCTTGACGTTTATTAATAATAAGATCATTTTCCAAATCTCTTTTTTTATTGATCAGATTTTTTATTTTTTTCTTATTTTCTTTTTGAAATCCATTTTTCAAAATATCAATAATATGAGATTTCACCCACTTATATGGAATCCTTTTGATACCAAACGGCAATAATGAATCCAACATAACAAGCAATTTTACATCAATACCATTCTCTTTTAATTGTTTTGCAATCTCATATGCTACCAATCCACCAAATGAAATTCCGATAAGATTAACAGATACACCTTTACTGTGCTCGATAATTATTTTCTTATAACTTCTTGCTAAATCTTTGACATCCCACTGATCTTCTTTCAAATTTCCTTTCATAAGCTCTTCTTCTTCAGGTAAATAAGTACCATAACAACGACCAATGTCTGAGAGATTTTCAGCTAATTCTTTGTATATTTGAACCCCGACGACACAATAGAACAATTCATCAGAATCCGAATCATTCAGCTTAATTACATAATTCATATTTGAGCTTTCAGTAAAGGTATTCCTGGAAATATTTTTTTTATTAATTATCGATTCCATACCACTAATAGTAGGATTCGTCATAACCTCTTTTAGTGTAATCTTTGTTAGAAACTGTTCATTAATTTCCTTGATTAATTTTGCAGAAAGTAAAGAATCTCCACCTAAATCGAAGAAATTTTCATCTATTGAAACATCTTCATAACCTAAAACTATAGACCAAATTCTTTTTAATTTATTTTTAACAGAAACATCTTCAGTTTTCATTTCGTTTGCTATGACTTTCTGTAATTTTTTATTGTTGGTTGATCCAGAAAAACTTCTGTCCGGAGAAATCCACAACTTCTTTTTTAAAAATGGATAAGTAGGTAGATTAATTCTTTTAGATGATTCAATAGAATTTACATAATCTAAATTAATATTACATCCAGCTTTCCAAATATCTCCAATGGCTTTTGTAAAAAATAAGGCTCCATTAGTGTTGTTTCCAGATACGGGAATAGTTTGAATAGTAGTTTTAATATTATCTTTTAGAGTTACTCTTATAAAATTAATTAATACAGCCCCCGGACCCGCTTCAATATATACAGCTTCCTCTATGTCTGCCAGATTTTTTATACCATCTTCAAATAAAATCGTTCCCCGAAGATGTTTAACCCAATAATCAGCATTATAAATAAATCCCTTCTCAAGTTTGTTACCTGTACAATTTGATACAACAATTTTATTTAGAGGTTTATAGGAAATCCGAGCGGCAGCGATTCTGAATTCATCGAGAATAGGCTCCATCAACTCACTATGAAAAGCTGAATTTATTCCAAGTTGTTTTGATATAATTCCTTTATCATCAAATATTTTTTGTATTTCTGAAATTGATGATTTCGATCCTGATAGAACTACTTGTTTTGGTGAATTTTTTCCAGCAACAGATACTTTATAATCTTCAAGTATACTTTCAATGGAGTCAAATGAACAAAAAACGGCTAGCATATGCCCTTCACCTGCAGAAGCCATTATTCTTCCCCGATCTATAACAAGCTGAAGACCCTCCTCAATAGAAAATGCTCCGGCTATACACGCTGCTGTATATTCACCAAGACTATGTCCAATTAAATAATCGATATCCAGACCATAATCAATTAAAGTCTTAGCAATAGACCATTCAACAGCAAACAATAATGGTTGAGTATACTCAGTCTGATAAATTTCTGATCTTTCATCAAAAAGTAATTCAGTTACATTCCAACCAGTATTATTTTTTATAATGTCAGAACAAAATTGCAAGTTTTTTCTAAAATCATGGTTTTCATTGTAGAGTTCAGAAATCATTCCAGTATATTGAGTTCCCTGACCTGAGAAAAGCATTACAACTTTTGGAGAACTATATGCCTTTTTCACTGAATAATATATATTTTCAGATAAATCATCAGGAGAATTCAAATTCTTTAATGAAAGAATGAAATACCCTCGATAAATATAATTATTTCTATAATTATTCAGGGTAAAAGCAGCATTAATCATGTCCTCTTTTTTGAATTCATTGATACTGGAATATAATAGATTTAAATACTCTTTAAGAACATCTTCATTCTTAGCGGAAACTGGGAAAATTAACCTTTCCGAGGATGAGGACGAAGCATAAATGTCATCATAATTATACTTTTCAAGTACCGCATGTGCATTGGTACCACCTATACCAAAAGAACTTACGCCAGCTATAATTCTATCCTTGACAGGTTCCCAATCTCGAAGCTTAGAATTAACAATTAAATTTGTTTCTTCGAGCTTCATAACAGGATTTGGGGCTAAATAGTTTAAAGAAGCCGGTATTTTCTTATTTTTTATAGATAGAGCTGTTTTTATCAAGCTTACAATTCCAGCAGCCGTATCAAGATGACCAATATTAGTTTTAACTGATCCAATATAACATTTGTGATTATCACTGCTTTGAGCATTCAATGCTTTTTTCAATCCGGAGATCTCTATGGGATCTCCAAGTATTGTTCCCGTGCCATGGGTTTCGACATAACTTATAAGTTCCGGGCTCACATCGGCCAGTGCTAATGCCTCAGATATTACTTCAGCCTGGCCCCTAATACTTGGTGCAGTATAACCAATTTTGTCAGCCCCATCATTATTAATTGCAACAGATCTTAAGAGAGCTATTATTGGATCATTATCGCGGACTGCATCAGACAATCTTTTTAATAAAATAACACCTACCCCGGAACCGAATACTGTTCCATCTGCATCAACATCAAACGCTCGACACTCTCCTGTAGGACTCAGAATTGAGCCCTCCTCATAAAGATACCCTTCTGTTACCGGAACATTGAGGCTTACACCGCCACATAAAGCCATATCACACTGATAATTAAGAAGACTTTGATATCCAAGCTGAACAGCAACGAGAGATGTAGAACACCCGGATTGAACAGTAACAGCAGGACCTCTAAGATTAAGCTTATATGAAACACGGGATGCTAAAAAGTCATTTTCATTTCCTACCATTATCTGAAAATCCGAAAATTCCTCTTTCTCGCTGCTAAAAATAATATTTTTTAATAGATATTTATTCTGTCCGGAACCGGCAAAAACAGCAGTTTTATTGTCATCGGTAGACTTTATACCTGCGGATTCTAAAGCTTTATAACAATGCTGCATAAACAATCGATGCTGCGGATCCATAAATTTAGCTTCTTTAGGTGAATAACCAAAGAATTCATGATCAAAATACTCAGTAGAAGGTAAAATTCCGGATTTCCTAATATAATTCGGCTGTTCTATAACCTCCAAAGGCATGCCGGCGTTTATTAAATCATCTACTGAATGTTCCAAAATTCCGCTTTTACCCTGAGATAACAACTCCCAGAATTCCTCTACATTTTCAGCTCCCGGCACAGCACAGGACATTCCAATTATAGCGAGGGTAAGATCATCAGAATCTTCAAGAAGAGTATCTTTATCCATACTTGCAGAATCAATTATAATATCTTCTTTATTTGTTGTTAAGGCTTTGTTTAATGAATAAATCGTAGGATTTTCAAAAAATATTAAGGGATCTATATCTTTATTAAGAAAAGTTCCAATTTTATGTAAAATATCAACAATTAGAACAGAATACCCTCCAACATCAAAAAAATTATCATGTTCTGAAAAGTTTTTGTGGCCCAAAGACTCATTCCAGCATTTTTGAATGTACTCCAATAAGGTTAAGGTCTTTTGAACTTTGGATTCTGATTGTTTTTCAATTGTACCAATATCAGGAAAAGCAGTTCTATCAATCTTATTATTCAGTGTCATTGGAAACTTATCCAACTTAAAATAATAAGCGGGAATCATGTATTCAGGTAAAGTATTAGCCAACTCATTTCTGATGAAAGATGATGAAATTTCTTCATCAATTTGATCTAATATATAAAAAGCTACTAATATTGTATTTTCTTTACTATCTTTCCTGGATAATACTACAGCATCTTTTATTGCAGGAATATTTATGAGACTTTTCTCTATTTCACTAATTTCTATACGATATCCCCGAATTTTGACCTGATTATCTTTCCTTCCTGAAAATGCAATATTGCCATCAATAGTTTCGTATACCCAGTCCCCGGTATTATAAAAAAATTGACCGGAATTATTATTGATTTTTTTAAAAACTTCATTCGTTTGTGCCTGTTTTTTCCAGTATCCATCAGACAGACCATCCCCGCTTATCCAAAGGAGACCAGCCTCACCCTTTTCAACAGGATCCAAATCTTCATCTAATATATGAAATCCAGTATTTGCAATTGGAAACCCTATGTAGGGTGCAACATCAGGTTCTTTTTCCAGCTTATAGACTGATGACCAGATTGTTGTTTCTGTAGGGCCATACATATTCCATATTGGACAGCCTGTATTATATAAATTAATTGCCAAATCCAAGGGGAAAATATCTCCACCGCATAGGATCTTCAACCCATCTTTTCCCTTAAAACCATAATCTATAAGTAGTTTCCATAATGCAGGAGTTCCCTGAATGATTGATATTTCATTTGTCTCTATGATATTCAGCATCTTTTTAGGATTTAACACAACTTCACGCGACACCACATATATGGTACCGCCACAGATTAAAGGAAGAAATAATTCCAACCCTGAAATATCAAATGAAATAGTAGTAAGAGCAAGTAAAACATCTGAACTATTACAACCAGGCTCTTCTTTCATTGATAATAAAAAGTTCAGGAAGGCCTTATGGCCAACAACAACACCTTTCGGCTTACCTGTGGATCCTGACGTATATAATATATAGGCTGGTTGTTTTTCTAAATTGTATTCTATGAAATCAATTTGCTCTTCCTGCACGCAATTCCCGGAATCCACAAGTTGAATCTCTTTATTGCCAATTACGTCTTCAAGACCAGTATTTTCATCTGCAATTATCAATTTTGTGCCAGAATCTTCGAGCATATACAATAGTCTGGCTTTCGGAAATGAAGGATCTAATGGCAGGTAAGCTTTACCGGCTTTTGCCACACCAATCATCGCAGCAAGCATGATATGAGATCTTTTCAGATGAATTCCTATAAAATCATTATCATTATTTGAATTTTTTAAAATCTGATTACAAAACCAATTAGAAAGCAGATCAAGTTCTCTATATGAAATATAACGGTTTTCAAAAATTACTGCAATTTTATCAGGAGTTAATTCAACGTTTTTATAGAATAAATCTAACCAGCATTTATAATTTGATAAACTGGTGTTTTTCCCATACCAGACTGAAGTTTCTCTATTCATATTATTGTTCTATTAATGATATCCTCTAACAGATTTATATTTTACAATATTATGCATTATTAAACATAGTATATTATCACACGTATTAAGTTTAATCACATTTTTATTTCTGTATATTTTTATCTATTTAAACTAATTCCTCTATTTCTGATAATACCTTTGTAAAATCCAGACATCCAAATAAAACCTAAATAATACATAACTGGTGTCCAAAAAAGGGCTTTAATACGACCAAAAGGTGTTGTATAAACTATATTCCGCAAGTTTATTCTACTCATTTTTAAAATGGATAGAAACGGCAACCCGAGTATCAACAAGATTTTTTTCTTAGTTGATATATTCTGCTTATACCTAATAAAATACAGATTGTGTCCACAAAGAAATACTTTTCGATTTAATCCTTTCCAGGTAGTGATTTGTCGCTGACACCCGACAACTTCAGGAGTAAACATAAGAACTGCTCCATTACGAGATATTCTTTCAGTAAATTCAGTATCCTGCATTCTTGGTATATTTTTAAAGCCGCCTTGTTCAATAAATAAGGTTCGATCCACTATCATTAGGGCTGAACTAAGATTACTTCTCTTTGATACAGGCCGCTCTTTTTGAGATTCATGATTATAGAAATAATGTTCAAGCAATCCTACTGGCAGTGAAGAACCTTCTGCAAGGATAAGTGCTCCTCCAAAAGCCTTATGACCTTTTGAGTAGAATTCCCAGACTTTTGTTACTACATCCTCCTGTAGTAATACATCGGCATCACAGAATATCAGAACCTCTCCTTTTGCATGTTCTGCACCGATATTTCTGGCGATTCCAGGCAGGGTTTTCTCCTTCAGCTTTATAAACTGAATCCTTTTGTTATTCTTACATACATTTTGAACATTATCTGACGGTGATGAGTCAATAATAATTATTTCAAAAACATTGTTTGTCTTTTGCTCTTCTATTGATTTTAATGTGTTTATTAGTACATCTTCAGAATTGTATGAAGGTATTATTATTGATACATCAATCTTTCCCATTTGCGACCTCAGCTAATTTGTTTAATAATTTGACGTATTACAATTTGTCATAGATATCTAAAACACGGATTATTGATAGCTTGAATCCCTCTGAATATAATGAACTAATCCGATAAGCTCAATACATTAAACTGAAACTATACAATAGCTAAGATTAACAGCATTTTCGAACAAATTCTACAATTCATTTCGTCAAGATAAACATAAGAAATAAATACTATAAAAATTATTTTCAAACAGTAAACTTCTTAGTTTTGTTTTTTTAAGTTCAATTTGGTTTGCTGTGGAATCTATATTCCAACTGAATTAATCTGCTTGTTTATCTTTGTATCCTCAGATCTTTTATAACATTCACCCCATCAGAACCGATCTTCTTCATAAGGTAATGAATATAAGATCTCTTTATAGCACATCTAACAACTTAATTAAATTGATACAATCAATAAGTGCTCTTCTATTTGTATAATTCACATTCATATTTTAGAATAAGAGCCTCCAATTATAAAATATTTTTTGGAAAAAATAATACAACAATGACTATTTCTATTATTTTAAAATGTTTGAATGATTTTACATTTACCTTAATTTATAAGCTCATTAAGTATTTAAGGAAAACCAAGCCATTCTCACTACCAAAAAAAGGTACGTTCTATGAATAGCCTTTTCGCTCTTCCCTTAACAGCATTTATATAGACAACATACAAAAATCTGATTGGCAGTTTTGCTATTTTAATCAGCATATTTTCGCTTCTTATTCTAAAAAGAAAATCGAAATATTTTTGTTTCTTCAAAGCACTTCTTTCAGGATGTTTTAAATGTTCTTCTATACAATCATTAATCTTATCCGATTTTGAAAAACTATTTAAAATTTCAATTCTCTCTTTAACATCTGTGGCTTCCCATAAAAAAGAATAGTAAGCTGCGTTAAGCTCACACCCTAATAATATACGTACATCATGATAAAAAAATTCTTTTAATGATCCAGGCACTTCAAATTCATGACAAACACTTTGACTAGCTTTTATTAGTTTAGGATCCCCTTCATGTGTAAATAAGCTTGTTATCAAGCAAGCAGCTAAAAAACCATCTTCAACAAGGCAAGGATTTGGTAATTGAATATTGTTTATATTATCAGTTTTTACTGCATAAAACTGCCCACAGATTTTTCCATCAACATGTTCTGCTCCGGCTATTTTTGTAGCAACTTTCAATAAAGGTTTTCTATTTAATTTATCTAATTTTTTCATAGGTCTACTAGTCAAAGCATAAGAATTACTATTATCCAAATCATGGATCAAATTAATTATTGCATCTTGATCATGAATACGAATATCTCCATCAATACAGATTATAAAATCAGAACCTTCAATATTAGAATTTATAAATTTGTTCCATGTTATTGATTTACTTCCAACTTTATAATCTTTAACCTCAGTAAACTTGTTTATATTCTTACATCTTTCTACGGAAGTTATCGCAATCGGTACAGTTTTATCTGTACAACCATTACATAAAACTTGTACACTCAATTGGAACAATCCGTTTGTCATTACAGATTGAAGATCTAAATCGTTAATTATATTTGCAATGTTTTCCTGTTCATTATATGCAAAGACTCCAATGTTGATAATATTCATATTTACCTCACCATTAGGATTTATATCCTCTGATATTATTTTTTTAATGCCAATTCCTATTCTTTTTCAGTTCGACTATAACTTCGTTAAACATCTATCTTATTAGTTAAATTTAATCCCTAATAATAGAAGAGGGTTCATTTACCTCTATATTTTGGTTTTAAAAAGATCGGATTTATAATTATTTCATATATCAAGTATCCTATGTGTGGTGTAATAAAATAAAACTCATAAAAAAGCTTAAAAAAGATAGATTGCTTTGATTGCCTAACTCTTAAGCGTATCAACTTTTTAGAGAAAGTTTTATCTTTAATTTTCATTTCCTGCCGATATTTTTCATATTTAATAAAATTATGAAAAACACTTCTTGCTCCTTGTGAGATTAATCCTATATCCATCAAGCTACAATAAAAATCGAGTCTCTCAATTGATGCTTCCAATTTATGTATTCTACTTACTATATCATTAGAAGCTGTAATACTGCCTTCTCGTTGCCAATACAATAAGCCTATCTTATTGCTTATACAGATGGTATTGGCTTTACTAATGATTCTATATGATATAAAATCATCTTCATGTATTTTCCCAATAGGAAATAGTATGTCATTAAAAAGCTCTTTCTTGTAAATTTTAGCCCAAGCACTTACTAAATTTACACCATTCCTCCCGTTTAGTTGGCGTAGAGCACTAATACTATCTAAAACTTCAACAATTTCTTTTTTATTGGATTCTGGTTCAAAAGGATATGTTGATGTTTTACAGAAATTACAAATGGAGATATCCGTTTCAAATTTCTTGAGATTCATATAGAGATATTCAATAAAATCCGGAACGACCCAGTCATCACTATCTACAAATGTGATATAATTACCTCTTGCAGCTTTTATCCCTACATTCCTAGCATCAGAAAGACCCCCATTTTTTTTATGAATAACTTGTATTCTATGGTCTATAAATTGATAATTTTCACAAATTTCACCACAACGATCAGGAGACCCATCATCAACGAGGATTAAATCAATATTTTTATATGTTTGATTAATCAAGGAATCAATACATCTTGGTAAATACAACTCGACATTAAAAATTGGCACGACTATAGAAATTAATTCTTTCATTTGTTATTAAATCTCCACTATTTTACAGATTTCACTTCTATAATTTTTGAATAAAAAATATTCCTTAAAGATTTTCTGGTTAATCTAACTATATAGGGTTTGCTAATTTCTTACTCCCCTGTCTGATTTATTTTATACCTATTCATGATTTCTGTCATTTATTCAAAACAGATTTTATATTTTTTTAAATCCACTGTAGTTCTCAAAGATTTTTAGGCATTCTTAACTTTCCATTTGAGTCTTTTTAACCCAACTGATGACTATCAATTTATTATGCTGCAATGATTTAGTACTTCCTTGACACTTTCATAGAAAGTTATAATGTTATATTATTCGTAAAAAACGCCTTCACCATCTTGTATTTTTATTTCTTATATAAACACTTTTAATGGTGTTCAACTTTTCAAATTACGACCTTGATATGCACGTTTATTATTGTGACCTCACTCCATTTTCTGACCACTACCAAGGATAGTTTTCAGCCTATCTATTATTGCTTCATACTGGTAAGGTGCCACCCATTTTAATCGTTCTTGTGGGCGTTCTTCATTTTATTCAACACCCCATTTTTTAATGCTATTAAAATAAATTGTATTCAGACAATTTATTTCTGAAAATCCCATTAATACTCTCGATATGACAATTCGTAGTCGGATTCCCAGATTTTGGGTAGTGCCTAAAATATTTCGCACTTTTTATTTTAAGCCTCGGGAAGTGACTACGCTTGTACATCCTTTTCGATGTAAATCTACTCTTTGAGTAGATTGGTATTCATTCAGGTTTTTAATAATCTGTTCATCTGCAAACCATCTCTTCATTTCAGTCTCTATTGTATATTGTGACAGAAAACTAATCTATCTCATGGTACAGTTTTAGGGATTGCGAGCCCTATAATAGTTTTATCTGAAATTAAAAAATTGTTTATAAATATATAATATTTATCTTCTTTTTTTATAGATAAAAGTCGATCTAATTCTCCGTGCGATTAACTTACAAAGAATAAGAAGAGAATAATAAAAAATATTTATTAAATTATACAAATTTAAAGACAAACGCTCATATCCTATTTCTTTTATTTTTATATCATTAATATTATATTTAGCTTTAACACCCTTCCAAACCTCAACTCTTTTGCTTTTACTCTGCAATGTATCGATTTCTCTTTTCCCACGAAAATTAATACTATTTTTTGTGAAATCAAAAGGATTGATACATGTTATCTCATCAATAACTGCTACTTTATTGGCTATTTCAGATCCTAAATTGTTTATAAACCAATGGTCAACGCCCCATCCAACTAGCACTGGATCATATACATTCATAAATTCATCAAGTTTACTTTTTAAAAATAGAGGACAAGTAACTTCAACAAAATTGGTATACCTAAACTTAGTATAAGGTTTAACCATTGTTAGATAATGACTAACTTTACCAAGAGGATTGAAAGCTGGTTGAATCAACCACAATTTGTAGTCAAATAAAATATTAAATAAATTGGTAATCTTAGTTCCATTAAGAATAACATCATCATCTATAACAAAAACGGCTTTATAAAAATCAATTTCATTCTTCCAGTTATTATATACATAATGCAAATTAGGAAACTTTCCACCCTTTCTTTTAAAATAATAATCAGAAGAGTCAATATATTTATTTCCATCATCACCATAATAACAAACCCATAAATCAAAATTCCTATTACCTTTTAGCCAATATTTTATATTTGCTCTATCTCCCATTGAAGAGAAAACTAAAAATTCTGATTTAGGCATATCTAACCTTTTCATCAAATTACTCATTTTAATTCCTTTCTAATTTACATAAAACATGGATTATAATGTTATACTCATACAGAAAACTTCCCATCTAAATATCAACAACTATCTATATCATCACAAGACCGCTTCTTATCATCCAATAAATATGTTTTTATAGTATTCCGATTCAGTCTTTGTCTCTAATACCCTTTTTTTGCATCATTTTAATTATAATAATTATCTTGTGCATCATTATCAAAATTGTAACTTTATATTTTAAGGGAATAAAAAATACCACCCCCTTATTCTTAGCATAAGAAAGTTATTTTGAAAGAACATATAATACAGAAACAATATTTTCAAATATATAAAAATCTTTATTAATATTATCTAACAATATTAACATAAATATAATGAATATTATCTTGATTTTTAAATATATAATTAAAAAATCATTTATAGCTTAAAGCCATACCAATAATCTCTATATCTTGCCCAAAAAGTATTTTAAGCAATATTATTTGATTCTATCTTATACGTATTCATGACTTCAGTCATTTCCTTAAATAATTTTTTCAAATATAGCATTAAAAAGTGTATACTACTCACACTCGCTTACATCAAATTCAATTTTTAATCATAGTCTATATTTTCTTTTAGATAGCCCAAAGCGTCTTTCAACCGCTTTTTATACGATATTATCATGAAATTCTTTATCTAAAGTAAATTTCTTCCTGAATCTTAATAAATTTTTCATGGCGAGCGTCCTAACTATTTACAGGTAATTCGAAGAGGCTTGCGCTTATCTCTTAATCTTGTCTGCATACACACTCAATCTTGGTATTCTTTTTGCAAAGAATTATCAAGCGAACATCTTTAAAAAGGAAGCAGATAGAAAAAAATATACTCTTTTAAACTAAGATAGTGCGCATTCACATCCATAATTTACAATAGATTTTTGATGTTTTTGCTATTTTTCTTGCACCATATACAGAGATTTTTATACTAAATAATTAACACGCCCTATCTGAAAAATTTGAGTTCCAATAATTAGTCCTAATCAGAACTTATTTATTTCACAAAACCCAAACTCTAACGTCTGAGTTTTGTGTCTAAATTTATTTACAGAAAGTTTATATTCAATTATAATTCGTCACATAAATACTAATCAAAGCAAATAGTTACCTATTTTAACTTCTATTGAATCAATTCTAAGTTAAACCCAGCACGGATATAATCATTAACAGCTCCTGCAGTATACACTTCATCCCAATGGTTTCTTGACTGTTTCAATGTTTCAAGCATAAAATCCTCAGTATCTGCACTCCCCCCAAGAGAGTTATTATAAGTTTTTAAATTTCTATATGCACCATAATAACCAACCTGTTCTTTAGAAGCACCAGTCTCACCAGAGGATATTTCCCAATCCAGCAAATCGCCTTGATAAAACCATTCAATCTCCGGCGTAGTACTAAAATACTTATTATTCATGAATGAAATATCTGGCAAAACATCAGTGGGTACGGCGAGAACAGATGAAGCTCCAGTTACCATTTGAATTTCATTATTATGTATTGAAAAGTTCTCGATGTCCCTAAGGCCTGAAGGAATAAATATTCCTCTGTTATACACATTTTCACCTTTATACCCATATATAACATTTCCAGTTATCTCAATATTTTTTGCTACATAAAGATCATATGAACTATCACCTGAGACCGTTATTGCATTAGCCTCTGACAGGATACCTTCTGGATCTGTCCAGATATTATTTTCGACCACAACACCAACACCATTTTTTATCGAAAGGCCTGCTCCAACTCCAAGGTTATCAGTACCTTGAGTAAAAACATTATTTTTTACAACACCTGAAACCACAGAACCACCACTGCCGCCATTAGCAGCCATACTACAACCAGCTTGTATGAACAAATTGTTATTGAAAGTTCCTCCAGCTCTTGCATCAGCACCGCCGCGTTCTGCAAGAAAAAGAATATTTCCTTTAGCAGTTAGATTCTTAAGTTGATTTAAGTTAATTCCATCACCTGGATTTAAGTAAAATATTCTACCATAAATCGTGCTATCTCTCTCATCCCTCGGTTTATAAAAAATATTTTCTTCAAAAAAAATATTTTCAACTTTGTTAACATAAAAAACTCCGTCATGAGCAGCATAATCTGTAAAAATACAACGCCGAATTACAACATTCATCAATCCAGGATCACTAATTTTATTTTTATAATGTTTATCAAATCTCAAATCTTCAAATAACGTATCTACAGATGCACCATATAAATCAAGACCTCGCCCCGATTCATTCCAGTCATCAGCAAAAAAATGTATTCCAGATAAAATAAAATATGATGCTTGATAAATATCTAGTTGTTTTTCAGTTGTGCTATGTAATGATGGTCTATCACCACTTCCATAGGAACTGACTATATGCCTTTCAACATTACTCCGCCCTGACTTCATCCTACCTATGCTTAAGGTATTAAATTGTTCCTCCCACTGCTCCCCCCTACTAAGAAGCATGATATCGGGATAACCATTTCTTATAAATGAATATGCTGCTTTTATAGTCAAAAACGGTTTAATATCAACCGATACAGCAGGTTGAAACATACCATATTCATCAAAAGTAAGATCTGATTTACTATAAATTTCACCAGTTGAGTCATCACCATAAAGTGATGAAACAAATACAACTCTTGAATCAGTATAGCCATACTGTAATAGAGCTTCATAATCTGTCCACCCATCAGAATTTTTTGGTAAATTAAAGAAATCAATTGTTGATTCCACGGCTTCACCAGTATCCTCAGTATCCTCAGTATCCTCAGTATCCTCAGTATCGGTAAAAATCAATCTTAACCCATGTAACGTATTATCACTATATACCGGGAAAATAGAAATAATACATATAAACAAAATAAAAAGCTTCTTCATCGAAAAACTCCTTGCTATCCAAATAAATTATATATAAATATAATGCAATCTGTATGCCAAACTACTACGTTCTAAATTTTTAATTTAAATTGTTATTGACAAAAGAATTACCAAGGTACAAATTAGCATTTTATTATTCGAAAGTGTCTATATACTTGTTTAATTTCAATATTGTAATCCAGTTTGTAATTAAAAATATTTATTTCAGCAAGCTGAAACTCACCTATATTTTTATAGGTTAATCACAGCACAAAATTTTGAGACTGTTTTTTATTTTATCAAAACAATATAGCCAAACAGTGTACACCTATGATAATTCGTTTAGTTAGCGTATTTCCTTGACACTCACTTCGAAAAATATATAATTTCATTATGCGGCAGTGCCATCATTATCCTCGTCTTTTTCTATTTCCTCAAGGATGACCGGAGAGGGTGTTCTATTCTTCATATTGCACCTTTGATGTGCTCGCTCATTGTTGTAGTACTTCAAAAACTTATCCAGATCTTAATGCATCTCAGATAATATTCGTAGTATTTTTCACGACCTTTAATTCTAAAAAAACTTATCCAGTAAAGTTCGATGTAGCCACTTAAAAATCCATTACTCTGTGGCCTGCGAACCTTTGTTATCCTGTGCTCGATATCCTTAAACTGAATAACTAATTCGAACGAATGACAGCCCGCTCTTCCGTAATACTCATGTCTATTGTCGGTCAGCACATTCTTAACCTTCACATTATGTTCTTCGAAAAAAGGCAGAACATCATTGTTTATCACCTGAAATGCTGTCACAGGAAGCTTATTTGTATACAGCCTTCCTAATGCATGTCGACTATAACAATCAATTACTGTCTGTAAGTATATTTTACCGATTCCTTTCAGATGTCCGATCCATAAAGGTATCTATCAAAACGAGATAACCTGTATGTTTTGTTTCGATTTATCTTTCTCTGATCTCAGGATTAACTCTTTCAAGTAGTTTTATTTGGTCATCATTAAGCTTGAATTTTTAATATATCAATTTCCTTTCAAGCGTAAAAAACGCTGGTGGCGAGTTTCTATTTTATGCCTAATCCATACTCCTCGGCCTCCGCCTTAACTTGCGTTCACACCTTTCAAGGCAAGCTGCTGAGAAACTCTAAGACAATCATGGGTTGTGTACTCCAAACTATAAACCAGAATTTCTACTTCAATTTCAGGTGCTACTCGATTTGGATGTGGATTACGTTGTCCTGGTCAGCTGTTGATTAATCCCTGAGATTCGTAAGTTTAATATTTCTTCCGAATCTCATAGAACTGCTGGCGGGAATAACCCATAATTTTACATACCTTGCTTACATTTCCTAAATCTTCTGCGAGCTCTAACATGCTCATCTTTCTTCTTGCTGCTTTCTGTGTTACATTCTTGTTGGTGGCCATTTTATCTTCCTGATAAATGTTTTGTGGTAAAATCATTATATCTTTCGGAGGTAATTTGACCACCTATTCTTTGCAATTGCCAGGTTAATACGATCACTGTTCAGATAATGAAATATATTATTGATAGGATTGTTTTAGAGAATTAATTTATTATAAAATTTTTGTATTTTCCTTAATATTATTTCCCCTTATTTTTAATTAATCTATAGATATATTAAAATCTCATTTTAAATTAAATTTTCACTCTGAAATTCACGAGCCAATTCAATCTGCCCAGTAGAATTTAATATTCTACAACTACATGCAAATGGTGTAAATGTTAATTCACTAAAAATAATTTTTTCCTCCATCAGAAACAGATCCACTCTTACAAATGGGAATGGATTAGATAATTTACACGCAATATCTAACATATCTGTTAAGACTTTAGGCTTAGAAAAATCTTTATTACTCCTATAATCATCTAATAAATAACCTACTTCTTTCCATGAGGTATCATATAATTTATATTTAACATCGGCATCTCTTTCAGTACAAACTTGAATAATTTTTGGTATTCCATAAAAACAAAATATTTTATAGTCATCTGGAGAGGAGCAGTATTCAGAACCTTTCAGATATTTTTCAACAATTATTTTTTTCTTAATCTTCAAATAATGAGGTTCCACAGTATATAAACCAAATTTTGTTTTATACCACCTTTTTAATATTCTTTTTGTACTGTCTATATCCAAAGTCGCTCTATCTTTACAAATTAAATTAAATCCACTTCCATGATTTAATTTAATCACAAATTCTATTGGCAACTCCCCCCAATTGATAGAATCAACATTATTATACACGGCATACAATTCATTCAAAATATATTCTAATCCATTTGAACAAATATACTCTCTTACAAGATATTTATCTGAACATAACACAACTAAATCATTAGTAGAATAATTATGTAACTTAATACCCATTAAATAATCATCAAGATATTTAGGTTTCCTTAAATTCAAACGGCGATTTGTATACTTCTTATAGAGAGAATAACTTGCTATAGTAGGTGATATTTTACCTAAAACTATATGATAACAATAACCTATTTTTACTTTAATTTCTTTTATAATTTCCACAACAACACCTCAATCTTTTTTTTTATATACATCGTTAACTAATTCACACTAAATATATCAATATTCAAAGATAAATATTCATCTTTAATAAAAGTCTATCTACATTTAGACACAATTTCATTTTTCTTGTATCAGTAAGTAAAATTTTAAATAGATCTGTTATTATTATGCGGGTCAGGCCTTTTATTAAAATTTTTCGGATATAAAAAAAATTTGATATAACCTAATGAATGAGGTACTTTCCTAACTATCGTCAAATAAGAATATATATAAGAGTCTCTATAGCCATTTCCGTTCTTAAGGTTTCTGATAATCAATCTTAATAAAAGCTGAATATATAAAATCAGAACAATTGCAGGTAAAACAATTAACAATTCATTAAAAAAACTACCCAGTATACCTACCGAAAAGATAAAAGGCATAAATAATCCCCATATAAAACTACTTCTAATCTTTCTTTTCTCTGGATTATTATTACTATGCTTTATTGTTACATGCCGCAAGGCATCCCCATATCCACCCCATATAGCTCTTTTCCACCATGACTTCAATGATATTAAATCTGAATCGTGAATAGCCATTCGCTTATTTAAACGCATAATTAAATATCCAGAACTTCTTACCCTCAAACAAAATTCAGCCTCCTCTCCGGTCAGAAGAATTTCATTAAAACCACCGGATTGTTCATAGGCTTCTCGTCTTGCCAGAAAGATACCTCCGCAAGCCTCAATTTCGCCTATCGGAGCAGAACTCCATCTCAAAGCATTCATTCTGTTAAAATGTGACAATTCCGGTTTTTCTTCTACAAGGATACCGCAGACAATACCAACTTCATCATGACTCTGCAGATATTCTACTCCAATGTCACACCATAAAGGATCTAATGCACAATCGCCATCTATAAATTGGATCCATCTGACATCTGGATATTCTTTTAACATTATTTCAGCCCCCTCTTTTCGCCCTCTTGCAGCCGTAAAGGGTTTCTCAGGACTTAAAGAATGAACATTTATACCTTTTGATATAATCAAATCAACACTTCCATCAGTGGAACCAGAATCTACATAAATGACAGAAGCAGAACTCGCGGGGAAAGATTCTACAGCTTTTAATATTCTTTCACCTTCATTTCTTCCAATAAAGATTATACCTAATTTGTTCAATGCAGCATTCAATTAATATACCCCTAAAATCAATTCATACCTGTAAATGGTTTTCTTAATAACCTACTTATCACCTGAAAAAAATATACAAAACCTACAGATGGGTCTTTTATTGAAAACCTGACAAATAATTCTGTTGTAACAATTGTTTTTAAATATTTACCAATACTCATTTTTCCTGATTTTAAATATTCTCTACAAGCCTGAAGCTCAAATTCTTCATCTAACTGGCTGACAATTTTATATGATTGTTCATATTTAGGTATTTCTTTACCGACTATCTGACAATAAACAATAAAGGGGAAATTAAAACCCTCCCCTAAACCTGTATAGAAATGACTACTTGGCCGACCTACAAAAGGTTCTATTATTTTATATTCACCAGTAATATCATGTTTCTTAAATTCTATTCCCCCTACCCCGGTATAATTATCATGATCATCAAAAAAATTAATAGTAATTTTTTTGATTTCGGGATTATAGCAGGAAGAAATATATGAACCTGTTCCTGTTAGAGGTGGATACTGTCTAATTTTTTGATCAGTATATGAATTTACGAGTTTTCCTTCATCATAGAAAACATGACAGGTTTCAATATTCTCATCACCACCTGGTATATACTCTGAAACAAGGCAAGCATCTGCATGAGGAATAAACTTGTGAAAAGCCTTAATCATTATCTGAGCATCATCAGCCAGCACAGCCTTATCCAAAGTTGCAGGCCAATTTGCGTCCCTATAGTTTGGTTTTATTATTACAGGGAAAAATAGGTCTTCCAGAGATTCATTCAATTCTTGTTCAGTTTTAATAATCAAAGTTTTCGGGAATGGATATCTATCATTTCCCCACGCATATAGACTCTGCTTATCCAATAGCAGGTTTGCAGTTGATTCTTGAGGAATATTAATTAAGTAATATTTTTTAAGTACTTTGAGATTAGAAAGAATAAATTTAACACCTTCATCTGATGTAGGAATCAAGGCGGGATTTTTCCTTGCAAGTTTACCTGCCTCAATTAGATTAGCTAACGCATGTTCGCCATAAAGATCCGAACTTATAATCTTGGCACAACTGTTAGTGTGATAGAAACAATCCTTTTTTGATTTAATTATGCCTATAACTGGTATATGTTTTGATTTTAGTGCTCTCGTAAATAAGATACCATTATAGCTAAGCGGCAATATAACTGCCGGTGTTTCTATTGATTCTTCTAAAATTTTCCTTACTTTAAGATTCATTTTTATCGTCACCTCAATTCTTTTACTCTAGGAATAGTAACACATCCATCAGGCAATATGATAATACTTGCATTTTCTCCTTTTATCTTTAATGCTTCAGATAAAGCATTTTGAAGACTAGGAAAAGGTTTTATAAAAATACTTTCTAAAATATCATCCGGCAATTCAGTTACTGCCCACACTTCTCCTATTAGGTTAGCCTCTGCCATCTTCCCAGCCTTATGCCATCCCAATTTATATTCATTTTTAATCTTTTCAATAACCTCTAAAGGAGAGCTACATGATGACAGAAGATCCAGAAAGGCATTGTCACCAATTCCATCACGGCAAGATGAAACCAATATCAGGATTCCTCCATTTTTCAATGCAAGTTTTCCATTATCTATCGCTTTTTGCGATTGATAAAGATCAATATCCATTGGATCTTTTGCTACAGTAATTACAATATCCGCTTTTTCATTAATATCAACTACAAAAATTTCATCAGCAGCATTTTTTGCCGCATAGAAGGAATCATGAATATCGCCAGCTGTGACAGCATAGATATGTTGATCTTTATCAAGAACTGTCATAATTGCATAAATTGGTTTATTTAAATGTTGAATTGCATCAATCATATCTTCATGAACCGGGTTCCCTTCCAAAATCAGACTTCTGGCATTTATTGATAGTGCGTGTTTATGATTTTGCTCAATAGTTCTATAGGAGGCAATTCCTGGAAGTATCCCTTTTCTACCACCAGTATATCCAGCAAAATAGTGAGGTTCAACAGACCCTATCACTACTATTTTATCAGCATCCAAAGCCAGCTTATTTATATACAATTCGGTACCTGATGCTGATGTTCCAATATATGCCATCAGCTCACTTCTCTTTGCGTCATGCACAATAATATTATTTGAAAAGAATTCATATGTATCTCCAAAAATGTCTTCAAGCTCATCTTTTGTTGGTCTGCGGTGAGCCCCTGTCGCAATAATAAAAGTTACATTTTTCCTATCTGTCAAACTGCCAGCTATGGAATTTAAAACAACACGAGTAGGCGTTGGTCGTGTCTGATCATTAACGATAACGAGTATTGACTCATCTTTATCAGTTTTGTTTCTAACAAAATTAAGAAATGATAATGAGCCTGATTGCATTTCAAGAGCTTTATCAATAATTACTTTATCATCCAATACAAATTCAATATCATTAGGTTCGCAAATATATAAATCTACTTCTGCAGGAATCAACAACTCAGTAGTTTCCTTTCTGTAAGGAAGTTTTAATATCTTTTTTTCATTTGCCTTCATACAAGTTCCTATTAATTTTTCGATTAGTTAACATTTTATATCTAATTATTAGTTGAAAGAAGAAAAACTTTATTAATCTAATCCTCTGCTACAGATTTAAAAACACTTTAACGTTTAATTTTTCGATAAACTGTTAATAACGAGATTAAACAGATTAGTATTACCATGGAAATAACTACAACAAACCAAACAGGCTCTGAACTATTTGTCTCTAACCAGGAATTAAAAAATACCATAGCACCACCGGCAATTAAAGTCAGAACAGAAAAAACAGAGCTTTGTATTAACATCTCCTTTCTCATAACAGGTAAAATCATAGTGAGATAGACGTGTGCTGCAATGGGACCAATTGCTAAACCAACTATAAATCCCGGCAATCCAGCAAACTGATATATGCCTGCAGCAATAAAAATTCCCATAGTCTGAATTACATTTGAAATGAACAACGACTTTGAATTACCTAAGGATAAGGGTATACGACTCATAGTATAAAGCAAAATTCGGGTCCACATAAGTATAATCATCCACTGAGCCAATACTCCTGCATATTGATATCTGACATCCCAAAGAGTTTGAAAAAATAAGGGAGAACCAACAGCCATAGCTACACTGACAGTAAAACCTATCCACAACACAATATCTCTAGATTTTAATGCAATTGACATTAACTTTTTAGTATCATCCTGAAATTTTGAATATACTGGATACATAATTGAAGAACCAAGACGAGTAGCTATATCAAGTGCCATTTTTGTTAATGTAGTTGCAATACCATAAATACCCAATTCTTTTAAACTTAAGACTTTTCCTAAAATCAGTTTATCCATATTATTTGATAAAAATGTAAATGCTGTGCTTAGCATAATCCATCTTCCAAATGAAATAATTTCACCGAGGAACTCTTTTTCAATTTGAAAGCGAACTCTATGTTTTGCAATTATTGTATGACTGATAATAACATTAAAAAATGCCGAAACTATACTTCCCGCGATCAAAGCCCATATTGACGGTTTTATCAAAGCCCAAATTATTATAGTTGCCAGTGAAACCAGTTGAGACACAATTTGAATTATTGTTATCTTACCGATTTTTAATTCTTTTTCTAAAGTGTACATAACAGGATGTTTGAATCCGCCGATAAGTACCGAAAGGCCAGAAACTGGAAGTAAATAAACAAGCTGAGAAGCCGCAGGATCATTCTTCCCATAGAACAATGAAAATGGCCAAGCTAAAATACATGTAATTAACCACAATCCTGCTCCACGTAAAACCTGGATACTCCAGGCTGTATTTAGAAAAGTTATATCGTGACCTCGTTTGCTTTGTATTATACTTGGACCAATGCCTATATCCGTAAACATTCCCAGTCCCTGCATAAAAACCTTGACTAATGCCATCAGACCAAAGATTTCAGGTGCAAGAAGCCAGGCTAAAATGAGATGATTACCTAATCGTAGAGCTCTGCTAAACCCAAACCCAAACAAGGTCAATGCAGAGCCTCTCAGGACGCGTTCCTTTAATGATAATTCTTTGTTCTTTTCTGTGTTATTATCACCCATAATATGCCTACTTTACCCCCAGTCGCAGAAACGATCTAACACGACAAATCTCAGCTCTAAAACCTAGAATATCAAAGTGATTCTCTAACATTGTTCTATGCATAGTTACAGGAAGACGAAGCAGTCGAAAGCGTTTAGTTCCGTTATCATTTACCCCTTCTTCGGTTGTACATGCATATTTATAACCAGCCCTGGCCACAGCTTCTTCAACACGTAAATCATGATTTCCATTAGGATAACAAAACCCAGTGATCTCATGACCAATCCATGACTGTATTGCAGCAGCAGAGTCATCCAATTCTCTTACTAACGTTTCATTATCCAATTGAGTAACTATCTGATGTGATACAGTATGCGAAGCAATCTCATGCCCCCGGTCATCCAGCTCCTTTATCTGCTTCTTTGTCATCGGCAAGAAATTAGAATAATCCAAAGAATAACTTAGAGAATTTTCTAATTTCTCAATGAAATCCATTCGTTGTCTCGAAGGCATTCTTTTTAAATTCTCCATCCATACTGATATATCTACGGAATCATTCCTAACCAGATTAAGTAATGCTGCTCTGTCAAACCATTGAGGAGAACGCTCAATGACAAATCCGCTTGTTATAAAAAATGTGCCTTTAACTCCGATTTTTTCAAGAATAGGTGCTGCAATTGTATAATTATCTTCATATCCGTCGTCAAAAGTTACTGATACAATCGGCTTTTTCGTCGACTCTTTATTATTTAAGAGCATCAATGCCTCGCTGATTGGCAAAACAGTATAATTCTCAGCTAAATATTCCATTTGAGCATTAAAGACTTCTGAGGGAATAACAAGTGATTGCAGAGGGTAGTTTTTGCATAATTCACCTGGAAGAACTCTATGATACATTAAAATAGTTAACCGACCTTTCATTCTTTTCTCATAACATTGAAGCAAGCCAGAGAATCTGGCGAAATTATCAAAAATAGATCTTATTTTTATTTTTATCATTTGTATCTTTTTTCTCTTTCAATATTTTTAATGATTTTACCGGGGATTCTAAGAACCGGTTTAAATAAAGATCCTTTTGCCCAGAATTCAATAGAATTCTTAATTCCTGCCAATTTGTTACTAAACGAAGGCATAATGACACAGCCATCTGCTATAGAAATACTTCCTGTCATTACTCTTTTTTTATATAAAGACATTCCTTTTCCCAGATCGATATATTGAACCCTATTCTTAGCAGCTTCTTCAATCATTTTATATAATAGAATGGACCCCGGAGAATATGATTCTAATTCATGATTATATGAAGGAAACCAGGAATGCCAAACAGAACTTGAGTACAGTGAAAAATGTACGGCTGCTAGGGTTTTTCCTGCATACAGGCAAGATAACATTCCTCCGAAATTATCACTTCTATTAGAATGTAGATATTCAATCAGCCTTACACACCATTCAATAGAAAAATAATCAACAGTCCCTGTTCTTTGACATTGCTCAGATTTCCATTGCATGAGAGTATTTAATATTGCTTTTTCTGAAGAGTGTTTTGTAAATCTTACGGGACCGATTTCTTCTTCAAGCTTTTGATTCTTTCTCTCAGCTTCCTTAAGCTGTTTTCTTCCGGAGGCGTTCAGCTGAGCTTTAAAACTTTCAAATCCTTCGGAAACCTGAATTATCGGAGAATTAAATAATTCTTCATGATAATCTAAAAAGGGTTCTTGTGCCGATATAAGATGGTCGAAATCCCATCTAGTAAGCTTACAGCTTGACATTAAATCAGCAACAGAAAATTTTAAATCTGGCGGAGCAACAACCCCATGATAATCCGATAATGCAAGTCCAAGAGGTCTTGCTCTTCCACTACGGCTTCTATGAAAAGGAAAAAAACCAACTATTACTCCATTATCTTCAATTATTCCAACATACACGTCAGTTCTAACATGTGCTACAGCACGTGTAAACTCCGGATGAAAATAGGGGTTGGCCAGATACTCATATTTTTCCTGAATCAGCAACCACTGTTTGTAATGTTCGGAAGTCATATTATCAGCTTTAATCACATAATACTTCATTCTTTTCCTATAGTAAATGAATTCGTTTTTTTAAAGAATCAGGATTCATATTCTGATGAATCGGAAAACAGAGCAAACGCTCCCAAAGACGCATTTCCTCTCCGTTTTTCTCTACAATTTCGATTGGTAACGTCGGCCAGGAATGTATATCCACCCCCATACGATGACCACGCTCAAACCATTTGATACTTTCAGCTGCTGATTCAGTGAATGCAGGAAAGACCAGAGGTACAGCACCTTCATTTAATTCATGGAATACTGGTTGTAGCCCTGCATTAACAGCCCAATTTAACCACAAGTTATAAATAGAACGACGTTGATGTTTTATCAATTCCAGATCCTGGTGTTGAATTAAAATGTCATAACTATAATCCATTCCATAATTATTATTTATGGGAGCATCTCTGAATAATTCCTGAGAGCCGTATGACGTAGAAGAATTCTTACGATTCATATATTTTCTAATATTGACTCTATGTTTTAATATCGTTTTTAATACAGGTAATTTTTTTAAAACATCCTTTTTTGAGATTTCACGTCCGGGCATAAGTGTTAACAACTCCGGATTAATCTTAAGATTATCGGATAAATATAAATAAGCACCATTTTTTATCGGAAAACTTTTTCTAGGGGAACAGAATCCTATAGCCCCAAAGGTTCCGAGTAGCTTTCCATGAATCATACTGCCGTATCCATGTGCATTATCTTCTATTAGCAAAACAGAATTTTCTTCACAGAAAGTTAAACAATCATCGAGGCTCTGTGGTTGTCCAAAATAGTGAACAATCATAAAAGCTTTTGTATTACTTCTTAATAACCCTTTAAGTTTTGACCAAACCGGTTCAAGCTTTTCATTAACCGGATAAAATATAGGTTTAATATTTAGTTCCTCGAAGGGCTCTAATGCAGATTCACAGATAAAGCCGGGAACCAGGATACTATCACCATAAACGACACCAGCTGCTATTAATCCAAATTTCAATGCGGTTCTTGAATATGCAAATTTATAGGGGGGCAAAGAATTATCGGGCAGCTTTCTATCAGATTTAAATTCAATCAAATCCTCAGAGCGCCGCATAAATAATTCAGCACCGTATCCAATGACTTTATTTTTTTCAGCCAAATTAACAGCCCCCATTATTTGACTCAGGAATATCCGGAGATTTCATGATAGGGGATCGTAATCTTTGTCTAATAATTTTATATTTTTTTCCTCTGACAGTAGATAAAAGATAACGTATAAACATAGCAAATAATTCACCGACATCGGCTAAAACAGCTGGAATCAGACCATAATGTTTCCTGAAAAAGTAAAATCGACTTTTAAAATAATGTTCAGATATAGTACCCCAAATCATGTCTTCAGATGTAGCTTTTGCCGATGCGGCATTAATATGACCACCCACAGCTTCACCAACAGTCCATATCTGCCATCCAGCCTTCTTTGCTCTCAGATGCAAATCGGTTTCTTCAAAATACAAAAAGAACCTCGGATCAAAACCACCAATCTCTTCGATCATTCTGCTTCTCAACATCATAATTGAACCACAAATCCAGTCTGTTTGCCGCGGTGGTTCTCCCGGCATTATATTACGCATGCCCTTTACAGCCAATCCCGGGAAAAGGGGTTTTAATATTACTTTCCATGGTTTTGCTGATGCACCTGAAGGCTGAATAGCACCGGATTCATCTATGACTGCAGGTCCGCATATTCCCGTCTCAGGCTTGGAGTCCATAAAAGAAAGTAACTTCTTTAACGAAACCTCATCTATAACGGCATCAGGATTTATCAATAAAACATAAGGTGTATCGGCATAAGAAAAACCACAATTGCACCCTCGTCCAAAACCAATATTAATCTGATTTCGTATCAATTTCACATGGGGATATCTTTTTTCCACAAAGTCTGCGGTACCATCTGTGCTACTATTATCAACGACAATTACTTTAACTAATTTTTCTAATATTGGTTTTTCAAGCTTTGCTAAATTATCACCAATGAAATCAACAGATTGAAAAGATACTATAATAATAGTAATTTTTGCAGAAACTGCATGGTCACCTTTATACATATCAACCATATAATGCCCAGTCACGACTAATAGTCTTCATTTTGGCAATACAATTAAACCCTACTTTCTTTATACAATTTATTGATGATTTATTATATGTTCGACAATCGATATATGCATGACCAGAAGAATCTTTTAATGTTTCATAAATCGCTTGCCTGATTAAAGATGGAGCAAACCCCCTTCCCCTAAATTCAGGGAAAGTACCTAATCTGAAAACAACAACATCTTCCGGGTTTAATGGTAAAAACCAATTTTTATAGCACATTCCTCTTCGTGTAAAAACTGTAGAGACAACATGCTTATCTTTAAAAGCTACCCAGAAAACAGCATTTTCATCAATTTCCATTTCATTTATTTCCCACGTCTTTTTACCTCCATTACGAAGAAGATCCGCCTTAACTGATTCAGGAACATCTGCTTTTGAGCGGAAACTTTTTATTACGCAATCAGTTCTTCTTTCAGAAGAAAAAGGGCCCTTATGTTGAAAAATAAAATTCTGCTGTCTAAACCTTTTCCTATAAGCATCTCGAAACCTTTTATATATTCTTTTCAAGACTAAAATAGCTTTTCTAAACATATAACATTTACCTCTCCAGTTTTCTCCATACCCCGGTATTTTGATAATTAATCTTCATATCAAAATATTCCATTCTTGAAGGACCTGCAATCCGCGGTAGACGAAAAAGATCTGCACCCATTTGAATAACAGGATCCAAACCTTCACCGCCACAAGCCGCATAAAAGCCTTCCAGCCTTGCAACTTTCCTTAATTCTTCAGATGTTCGACCATAGCAGAATGAGAAAAGATACGGTTCGCAATTAATTTTATTTTTTATAATGTTTCTGCATTCTGACAGCTCCACTTCAGCTTCCTGAATCGGAATACTTGTTAAATCAGTATGTTCACGAGTGTGCGCGCCTATCTCAAAACAATTATAATCTGAAATCAGATGATTAACCTCATCCCAGTTCATTGTAAGACGAGGCGGAGCTGAAATAGGCATCAGTACTTCTGACAGTTTTTGTAAAAAATCTTTACGATTAACAACATCTGAAGTTATCAATTCACTACAAACACTTCTGTATAGCTTTTTTAACTGTTCGGGCTCATTCAGATTAAATAATTCCGGAGTCTTTATACCCCATAATATTTTATTAACTGAACGATATTTAAATATAGAATAAACCTGATCAACCCATTGGGTTTCTCCCCGTTCAATATAACCGGTCGGCAGAAAAAGAGTAGCCGTTAACTTAAATTGGTCAAGTACTGGCGCTGCTATAGTGAGATTGTCAAGATATCCATCATCAAAAGTAATTACAACAGTATTAGCAGGCGGATTCTTCCCCTCCTGTAGCAACAAAACCAATTCTGATAATGATATAACATTACGATACTTTGACAGAAATTCCATCTGCTGTTTAAAAACATCTGCAGGTACATGGTTAGCAGGGTCTATCCACTCAGAAAAGCTATTATCAGCAACACTGTGATACATTAAAATAATAGCACCCTCTTTTTTATAAATTTTAGACAAAAGCCACATGAGCCCGGTTCTATACCCAGCCTTTTGTAGAAGAGGACCTACCTTTTTTCTTATTATACTCTTGATAGACATATATGATTTTATTCCTTATATATCATCCAAGATATCTTTGCATAATGCCCATCAGCCGTTCTGTTTCAGTATTCAGATCGAAATCTTTTTGAACCTTCTTTATTCCTTCTACGGCTAAATTTTCACGGTATTTTGGATCTTTAAGCAATATTCTAATAGATTCAGCAAGTTCTAAAGCATCTCCAGGAGTAGTAAGCATCCCACTCACCCCATCCTGCACCAACTCAGGTATTCCGGTAATTCTGGGGGCTATTACAGGCACACCATAAGACATAGCCTCCATAAGAACGACAGGTATACCTTCGTAAAAGCTAGTAATTACAAAAATATCTGCTTCTGAATATAAAGATTTCAACTCTGACTGCGCTTTATAACCATGCATAGTAACTTGATCCTCAAGCCCTTTCTCACTGATTAAAATCTCAAGATCGTTCTTTTCAGGACCATCTCCAGCTATATGAAGATGTATCTCCTGACCTGATAAAGATAAAATTTCTATCGCTTCTATTAAATTAGGAAGACCTTTTACATGATCTAATCTACCGACAAAGAGAACATTCACACCCTGTCCATTAGAGTTTGGCATCAATAATTCAGCTTTATTTTCAACCCCGCAATGAACAACATGAATCTTGGACCAGTTTTTACGCTCCGACCATAACATTGCCTGGCTAACACCATGCTTACTAATACAGATAACAAACAATGCGCGTTCAATCTTTTCACGCAATCTCCACTTCTGCGGTTCAGAAAAAATTCCGAAGCCATGCAATGTCATACTATAGGTAAATCCTCCAAGTTCTGAAGCTATCATAGCAACATATCCGCAGGCATCAGGAGCATGATTATGAATATGTGAAACACCGTTTTTCTTTAAATGCTGCACTAAAAGACCCGCTTCAGCAAAATAGAACAACTGGTATAAAAATGCCCTTAAGCCCGGCGATCTTACAGTTAATGCCAATTTTAAAGCTTTAAAATATCTTGACGGCAGTTTAAATAACAAAGCAAAATGAATGATTACCAATGTAACAGGTTTACAAGGCAGCAGGTAATGTGTAGTTCGCCTTTCTGATTCCAGCTCATGCGTTCCCTGCTCTCTGACCGACGGTCGTCGTATAGAGATAGTTGAAACGTCAAACCCCTTATTGCGTAAAGCAAAAACCTCACGTCTTATGAATGTATCTGTTGCTCTGGGATATTCCCCGCACAGATATGCAACTTTTTTCACTATACGGTCTCCACTTCTATTGGACTAACCGAGGTTAAATCCATAACGCTTAAAGAACGCTCTATACCCTCTTTCCATGTAAAACGTGGATACCAATCAAGGGAGTCAATAATCAGTTTATTCGAATATTTCAACGGTTTAAATCTTGCATGTTGACTTTCAGGAACAAACAACCCAGGGATTTTCCCGTTTCCATGCAGAAAAAGACGATTGAAGCTCGAAGCACAGAATGCTATAAACCTCATAATGAGCCAGGGAATAAAAACAATTTTGACTTTTCCGGGCGTGTGTTTTTTAAGAAATCTTATATATTTAGCCTGTGATGGAGGTTTTCCATCTACTATATTTAAAATTTTAGTTTTATCAGCTCCTTTAAATTCTGATGCAAGCACTATAGCTGATGCACAATTTTCAACATAAGTTAAAGGGAGAGCTGCAAGATTCCCAATTGTTAACCATTTTTTTGGGTTCAATTGCATACCGAGTCTAGCTGTCCAAAGATTATCCCGTCCAAAAATGACTCCCGGTCTCAACACTACACACTGCCAGCTATTTTCTTTAGCAATTTGTAAAACAAGTTTTTCCTGTAATGTTTTGGTTTGACAATACTGATCTCGTTTAAACGTATCAACAGCAAGCGGAGAGCTTTCATCAAGAACGCTGAAACTTAAACGCTTTTTATATTCATATACAGCAAAACTGCTTATTAATACAATTTTTGAAAGATTTGCTTCTTTCATTGCATTTAATAAATTTTCAGTAGCGATTACTGTTCCGGATAATTGTTCGTATATATCACCCGTTTTTGTAGCCGCCAGATGTACAACTACATCACAATCTGAAAATAATTCAGTAATTTTATCTTTTTTGCGAAGGTCTCCATAGACAATCTCAATTAAACAGTGATTTTTCCAGCTTTCAGGAATGTTCTTTGAAGCAGGTCTTAAAAGCGCCCGAACATTAATTCCCTGTTTTACCGCTTCTGCTACTACATATCTGCCTAAAAAACCATTTGCTCCAGTAATTAACAATTTCATATTTGATTCTCCTCTCGAAGGAGTTCATCAATAATTCTGCTTGTGTCATCCATCTGCTTATATCCAACCGGCATATCACTCTTATTTAAGAATGATTCATATATTAATTCCAGATGACGGTACAATCCGTCATAGGCGCTAATATCCTTAATTTTATTCCAAAGACCGCTGTATCCTGATTTACATAGTACACGTCCGGATTTAACAGCGTTTATCAATGGTGTCAAATGTTTACCGCCAGCCCGCATAATTGTTTCAAGAAAAACAGGGTTATAAAGTTCTGCCGAAAGAGCCCCTTCCGTACCCCGAACATCTACACTAAAACAATCAGGCCACTGATTACAGGAAAATCTTATTCGTCCATGTATACCATTTGATATTATCAATGCATCAAGATTATCATATTTAAAAAAATCTCCGCCTCCATGATTTCTCCAGGCAGCCTTGACCATATCCAATTTATCTACGGTTCCATCAGGCATAAATTCCAACATCAGATAAACAAGATGGGTTATATACTCATGAAGAACACCTGCTGGAAGTTTATGGCTCGGATGAGGTAAATTCGGATCAGAATATCGCCCACCCCCCTTAATGTTTAAAACCATTCTCACATCAACTTCTGTAACGTTCCCAATCTTGCCTGATTTTAAAGCTTCTGTCATTTTTAAAATCGGTGAATTAAACCGATAATTATGATTTTCTACAATCGTCACACCTTTTGATGAAGCATATTGAAATAATTCTCTAAATTCATTATTTGATAATGCAATTGGTTTTTCTACTATTACATTAGCACCCGAATCGACAGAATCTCTAACTATTTTATTATGGGTCACAGGGGGGGTAAGAACATGAACAAAATCAGGTCTCAGTTCAGACAACATTTTATTATAATCTGTATACCAATTACTTATTCCAAAACGTTCCGATGTAAATTTTGACAACGAAGGCGAAAGATCACATATTCCTTCAACTTCGACTTGATTTATCCCTTTCAACGCTTTTAAATGCTGTTCAGATATTTTCCCGCTGCCAATCAATACAGTTTTAAACATGAATTTTCCTATATTTTAAAATATGAATCAAAAACAAAATCAGTCTGGTAATAAAATATCGGATCTAATTCCAGAGCTTTTATATTGCTGTTCCAACATAAAATTAACCTTACGCTGTATTATCTCTTTTTGTTTCGTATTCAACTTCACTTTTTTATAAAGTTTTTTAACAAACTCTTCAGTCCTGAAAATCTCAGGCTGAACAGCATAGATATGTCCAATAACAAAGCGAGCAAGCATTTGAGTATAGTCACGTTCAGCTTTTTTATAATAGAAGAGATATCTTCTAACACATTCAAAATCAATTCTTATAATATTCCCATCTTCATCTACTACAAAATTATTAAATTGATGATCAATGTCTATAAGACCAAGATCAAGGATCCTTTTAGTTGACTTAATCAATTCATTTTCAAATTTCTCAATTTCTATTTCTGCCTTCTTTTCAACCAAGTCTTTTAAATAAACTAAACTCTTTTGGGTATTTCCGAGGTCTTCTACTATTAAGCATTCCCATTTTTCACCAGAATCCGATTTGATTATAAAAAACTCTAATGGCTCAGGAACTTTTAACCCTTTTCTATAAAGATAAGAATGGGCCTTCCATTCCCGCCAACCGTTACTAAGATGCAGAAAAGATTTTAAGTCTTCTTTTACATCTCTTAATTTCCATAACTTGGCAACAACACTCTTAGACGATTTCAATTTAAATCTATACAACCCGCCCCTATCATCACCTCTTACATGTAATACATGTTTACTAATATTATATCCATTAACTATTGTTTTTATCTGTGGTCCAAGTTCATCGAGAATAGAGATCATGCTCCTGCCTTATAGTATAGTTTGAATGTTGAAAACCATTATAAAAATTAATCCCTGGTTGAAACAACAAGTTTCTCTTTTGGTGTTAACAACATAGCAATAAAAATCTTTATTATCCTTAGATCTCTTACTAGATAACGCTTAATTAAACGTTTGGGGTCCTGACACATCCTGAAGATCCATTCAAAGCCGATTTCCGAAACCCACTTCGGAGCCCGGGGTACTCTGCCAGCAATAAAATCTAGACTAGCTCCAATACCAAGCATTACCTGCTCAACACCTTCATTATACCATCTATGCATTAATATTTCCTGTTTTGGTGCTCCTAATGCAACCAGAACAATATCAGGGTCTGCTGCAAGCATTTTATCTAAAACGAGTTGTTCAGCCACATAATCCTTATCAAAACCAATCGGGGGAGAATCGGTCCCACAAATTATCAAATTTGGTATTTCTCTCTTCAGATTCTCTGCAGCCGCCTCACCAACACCGGGGGCTGCTCCTAGTAGATAAACTTTTAAACCTTTTGTTGCCGAACTGTATAATAGTGGTTTAACGAGATCAGATCCAGATATTTTTTCAGGAAGCGGCAATCTTATCATATGACTTATCCAAAGTAAAGGCTTACCATCACATAAAGACAACGCGGCATTTCTATATGCATCGGTTAATCGTTTGTCATTCTCTGCGACAACGACATGATCTACATTTGGAGTTACAATATAACCGCCGCTTCGCTTTAACGCTTTATCAGTGATAACACGGATTGCCTCGTCGAATCCAATATAATCTGCATGAATATTACCAAAAACAAGCCTCTGCATGAAAACTCCATTTATTTACAAAATTATCTGGTTATCCTGAAAATCATATTTTTGTTTATTCGCAAGATAATACCCTAATAATGAACCCGAAACCATTATATACATCTGGTTAATCATTCCATTTAGGAGCGTATCAACCATAAACAGAATTACAATCAAACACAATAATACAAGTTCAATAGATATATGATTGGTTCGTTTTTCAAGTGATAATAAAATCAAAAACGGCCCGATCCCAATCCCTATATATACCGAGAATAAAGCTAAGAGGCCATATCTTGTGAAAATAATCATCCAAAATGAATCTATCATTTTAACCAAGACTCTGCCAGTTTCTATATTCACAGGCCAGGCTCGGGACAGCCCGAACCAACCCAAAAATGGCCGCTGCATTGCTTTTACAGTAAATAAATCTTCCTGAAGCAACCTAAGCCCTAAAGAGCCTGCTCTTTCATCATCAAAAATAGAAGCAGCAATATTACCAATAGATTCGGATGAAATAAACTGATTTATTCGCAATGCCATATAAACAGGTATCAATAAAAGAATTGTTTTAAGCAAGAAAACAGAGTTTTTCTTTTTGTACACAGAAAATAATAAAACACCAAAAAGCAAATATGCCCAACCTGCGGCAACTCTGCATAAAACCGTTGCAATAATTAAAATTATAGTAATAAACGATATACTAATATTTTTTATTTTTGATATTTTACCGCTTCTCCAGAGCCAGAAAAACACCAGAGAAACACAAACCATAAACAAGGCAACCATTATTCCATGTTCCATGAAAACAATAGGTCTCCAGCCTCCGTATCTTTTATGCTGTCTCCATACATGGGCAAAATATCCATATATATTAATATTCAGTCTTGGACTGAACCTCTCTTCATATAAAATAAGAGGAAGATAAGCCAAACCACCAAAAATAAAGGCTTTTATAATAGTTTGTATATGCTCATTATTTATAAAATATCTTTTCCCCGTCCAATAAAAAACACCCCAGGATAGATAGTTTGATATTATTGGAGATATTCCACCTGTTACCCCATAACCATTAGATATTGATGACAATTCAGGACTTAAGAAACACCACAATAGGATCGGTATATCATAAATACTATATCTTGGTAAAAATTCCCTCCTACTGCCTGAGAGAAGTTCTCCTAGTATTATCCCTAAAGCGATAACTGATGATTTATTTAGAGTTAAAAAACTGAACAATTCAATATCATAAACTGGAAGAAATAACATTCCACCAAACACACTTATAACAATGGCTTTTTGGGGAGAATATTTTAAAAATAATATAATTGTAACAAATATCCATGATATCAATACAACGGGAGCTAATGCAGGCAATACAAATCTCCATAAAAAATCTATATCTAATTATAAAATATTTCGTTCAGATCATTTTCATACTATACTACAATATCTTCTCAGCTTTAACCAATTCCCTGTGGCAGAATTCATCAAAATTCTCAATTTTCAATACTTATATTTGCGAGAGTCTTTAGAATTATATATTTACTATCACAAAATTATTAGAATACCGTTGCCGAAACAAACTGATAAACTATATTTAATATACAATTTTACTTTATCAATCTAACTAAAATCGATTTCTACTACTGAATCTTTCGTTGCTGTAAATTAAATCCAACAAATCCTGCATTTCTTTCAGTTTTAGATTTAAAAGACTCTAAAAATCTAAGCATTATTGATGTTAAACTTAAATCGAGGATTTTTTTCCAAACCGGAATCTTCATATTAAACATATCTTCTGTACATGCACTCACATCAATTCGCTTATTTAAAATACTATCACTTTCTGCTTTTTCATTGATATCATTGCTTTTCAACCATTTATCAGGGTAGGTATAGATATCAAAACATCCCGATTCCACTCTAATAAAAGGGAGTTGGCTAAGAATTTTATGTCCAAGTATTACAGCCCCTGCTTCAGCTGTATCAGGCAGAAGAATGGCCACATGCTTTTTATCATACCAGCCTATGTGATCAATTACCCTGACAAGGGTCTTTACTTCTTTGATAAAAGAAGTAACGTTTTTTCTGCTTGAATAAAATAGATCAGATGTAAACAGTAGAATTGAAAAAACGGATCCGTTTCGATCAGCCCTTATCCTTTCATAGTTAATAAGCTCACGAAATTCAACCGAAGAATAAATATCACTGCTTTTCCAGGTTTCTTCAGAAAACGACTGAAATGTGCTCCATCTTGGCCTCTTTTTTAGAGTATGCATTTTTCCACCTTTATTTACATGGGCACTTAATCATTCAGCAATTCAATAGGGCTAATTTTATAATTACTGGAGAATTTTACTGCCATGCCATGCTCCGTAGCTCTTGTCACCATTCCATCAACTACAAGCTTCACTTTATTTGACACCTCAAAAAGCTCTTTTAATTTATCAACAGTAAGAATAAGCTCCACATTTACCTTACTGCCGGGAGATATCATCTGTTCAGAGGTTTCAATAAAGACCCCACCGGAAGACAAATCTCTTGTTTGAGCAACATCCATACTTGAGCCTGATTCTTCTGAAGTTATTTTTACCGGGACTCGCAATAAATATCGCTCTACCCTTCTGTTCTCTCTATTATTCATACCGCAAGTGTCATTATATCCCAATATGATTTTTACAAAATACGCTGAGAGTATGATATTTGAAGACGTAATTTTTCAGATATCCATAAAATCTAATGATTATCTAGTACTATTCTAATACTATCTTATGAATTATAAATTTTGGGCAGCCCAGAGTGCTGCCTGCAGTCTGTTCGGTACATTAATTTTTTTAAATATATTATAAAGATGAGTTTTAACTGTATTCGGACTTATAAACATCTTTTCTGCAATTTCATCATTTGTAGACCCCATGCTAATCAAAGATAAAATCTCAATCTCTCTTGGGGTTAAAGAAGTCTTTTCCTCAATAATTGCTTTCTTTTCATCAAAACTCTCAAAGACATATTCAAGAAGAATTTTTCTTGATATCCAGATTTCACCATCAATTATCGCTTTAATCCCTTTCAGAAAGATCTCAAACTGATCGTCCTTATAGAAGAAACCTCGAATCTGCCTGGACAATGCCTTTTTCTCAACCTTTGCATTTTCATGGAGATTAAAAAGAGCAATTAAAGATTTAGAAAGATTATTGTTAGTTGCAATATTTTTTAAAATTTCCTCAAAACTCTGTTCTTCACTATCAATAAGAATCAAAGTCTTCGAGCTTTGATCTATCTCTTCCTTTTTTATACTTTCAGAAAAAGCGTTTAAATCTCTGTCATATATAGTACACTTGGCACCTATTTCTTTCTGAATAACATATAAAAAGAATTCACTCTGGAGAGTAAGCGAGCTGATAATAAAAATATTTACTTTGCTGTAATCCGTTATCTGTTCTTCCATACTGAATGCATAAGTCTTTACAATAAAAAATATAAACTATATTATCATCCTATGGAAAAAAATCAAAGTACATTAACTGAAGAAAGAGGTGCAGTTGAATTATTTCTGCATTATTTATCCATTATTTTAAGGTATAAAATCTTTATAATGGTAATCACAACAGTTGCAGCTATATCAGTAGTTACTTTTTCAATCATTTCTATAAAATTACCTCCAGAACGAAGCCCCCTACCGAACACTTACAGATCTGATGCAAAATTGATTTTTCAATCCAATAACGATGCAGGTGGAATGTCTTCAATGCTCTCAATGTTCGGAGTAGACGCATCTATGGCTGGCAGTATTAAAGATCCTTCACAAATGGCTCTTCAGGTGCTTCAAAGCCGACCGTTTTTAGACAGTGTATCAGAACACCTTAATCTGCCAAATAGATTTGGAATCGAGAAAAACAACAAATCTTTACTTAGAAGTATTATATACTCTGGCTCAAGATATATATATGATCAAAGCACCGGAACTTTTTCAATATCATTCACCAGCACAGATCCCGAATTTGCAACAGAGGTAGTCACTGCAGAAGTCGAATTGCTGGGTGAATGGTTTCAGAAAGAAGGGATTTCAATGCGTTCAAGCCAACTCCAGATGCTGGAAGATAAACTTAGTGAACTATCAATTGAAATATCAAAAATAGAGAGTGAAATAGAAACATTCCAAATTGAACATGGCGTTCTAGACATAGAGCAGTTAGCACAAACTCAGGCAGCACTTTTACTTGATTTAAGAACCAGACTTAACCAGATCGAGCTGGAAATAGGTGAATATTCTGAATATTCAACGATTGAAGATCCAGCTTTAGTGAGGTTAAATGCTCAGAAATCCAATATTATCAATCAGATCAGAAGAATAGAAAGAGGTTATATAAGCAGCGATGGAAGAAAAATGCCTTCAACCGAAGAGTTACCACAGCTATCACTTCAATTTGCGCACATGACAACAGATCTTGAACTTCAGATGCAGCTTTATAAGACGCTATCTGAACGATATGAGGTTACAAAACTAGCTGCCGCAGAAGAAGGGGTTTTCAGTATTCTTGAACCTGCTGAAGTTCCAACTGAAAAAGTAGGGCCCTCCAGGGGAAGGCTTTGCATGATGGTTACTGCCGGTGCTTTTTTCGGAAGTATAGTTCTTGCGCTACTGATAAATATGCTTTTAAGTGTTATTAAAGACCCGGATAAGATGAAACGAATGAACAAGGTTAACTTTTAATGAAAAAAATTTTATTTGTATTATTTATTTTAATTGGATTTTCAGCATTTGCTCAGGATTTTGGACTATCAGGACAAAATCAACTAAATAATACAAATGTTCAATACCTTCCGCAGGCAGTAATTCCCTTACAGGCTGTTACAGAGGAAGCAAGTAACCTTCAAATTGCTATTTCCAGTAGGAGTTATCCGGCTACTCCCGGAGACGTGTACACTCTAACATTTCTGCTTGCAGGAGATACCGTATCTAACACACTATTAGTTGAAAGCGATTACACAATTAACATGACGATCTTCGGAAAAATCAATGCAGAAGGAATGACTTTTCCACAACTTAAACCAATCATCGAGCAAAAAATCGCTGATGCATATCCGCGAAGTCTGCCATCAGTAACAATAACCTCAGTAGGCGTTTTTCAGGTACCGGTTCTTGGTGAAGTACCTGAATCAAGGTTTGTAACAGCATGGGGCCTTTCACGGTTAAGTGAAGTTATTGATGGAAATTTAACAGACTATTCATCAACCAGAGATATAAAAATAGTCCATGGAGATGGAACAGCTGAGACTTTTGATATACTTAAGGCTCTTAACCATGGAGAACTTGATGAAAACCCTAATGTAAAACCAAGTGACAGGATAATTATATCAAGACTTCATAGAGAAATAGTCATCTCAGGTGAAGTATATCGTCCGGGAAACTACCAGTTGCTTGATACCGACGACGTAGAGCAAGTCACATACTACACCGGAGGGTTTACACCGCGTGCAGATATAACCAGAATAAAGATAGACAGATACACCTCAGGAAGACCTGAATCATTCACGCTGAATTTCAGTAGCCTGCCAGAAGATTTTAATTTTGAAAATGGAGATATAATTACTGTTCCTACGGTTATAGACAGGCAGCCGGTTGTTTATATTGACGGGGGAATAAGCGGTGAACAGACCATTATCGAGCAGCAGAATACAATTCAGGATTTAAATACTGCTACGCAGGGCTATAATAGGGTTATTTCACCTTTAAAATCAGGCGAAACTCTTTATGACATTTTAAATAGCATAAAAGATCGGCTTCTTCCATTTGCTGATCTTCAGCATGGCTTTGTGATTCGTGGTGATGAAATAATCGGCGTAGATATGCAGGATTTGATTTACGATTTCAATATGGCAAGAGATCTTACATTAAAACCATTTGACAGAATAATTATCCCGGTAAACAGACCGGAAGTATATGTAACAGGAGCGGCAAATATACCCGGGGTCTACCCATACAACCCGGAGGAAGACTATACCTATTATGTAAATCTTGCAGGAGGATTCGACTCGCTTCGAAATAAAAATAGAATAGCTGTACTTATGGATAAAAATGGAAACCGAAAAGACATTAACGATCCAATTCTTCCTGGCGACACAGTTAATGTTCTTTCAAATGATTTTCTTTATAACTTTAATCAGTATTTCCCAGCGATTACCACCGGTTTGAGCTTCATTATTACGATAATTACATTATCACAGTACCTAAACCAGACTTATGACACATCACAATAATTTAACTTAAAATATTTTTAAAGCGATTTTTCAGACGCCTGATTTTTCAGGCGTTTTTTATTGCCCTATTTCCTCTATCCTGATAAAATATCCTACATAGCCGTTTCCATATACAGTAGAAATATTAAAATCAGATCTATGTAATTTTATTGCTCTGCCGCTCATCAGGAAAGGATAAAAGGAGACAACTAACTATGATAGAAGCCAAAGTAAACCCAGGTGCATGCGGACTGAAATCAGTTATCAGAGCCGAATCACCAGATATGATGACTGCAACCGTAACAATACAATCAGATTGCCCCGCTGTGCTAAAATACGCTGAGCAGGTGAAAACCGTTGATGCGATGAAAGAAGTCTTTTCCCCATTCGGAACCTCAAACGTATTCAAAGCCGCAGAAACTACCCTTTCACATCCTGTTTGCCCGGTACCTACGGCCGTTCTTAAAGCAGCTGAAGCTGCATGCGCACTGGCACTCCCGGCAAATGTCGAAATATCCATACAAAAGCTTGATTAGCTTTGGTATAAATTTTTAGTTTTTTATTCAGTTTCCCGCTTACACGGCCAACCCGGAGACCTTCTTCCCGGATTGTCCCCAATACTAAATTTCAACTAATATTGACAAACCCTAAAAACCTCCATATATTTTAATAAACTTATTGGCGCAACAATTATACATTTATGTGATGAGCGGCGCATATAAAACGGAGGTAAAAATAAAGATTTCCTCTTCAGGTTATTTTTACTATAATTAAATCATGAAAAATGCAGATATCGGATTAATAGGCCTTGCTGTAATGGGCCAGAACCTTGTTCTTAACCTTGCTGACCATGGCTACAGTGTTGCTGTTTACAACCGCTCATTAGAAAAGACTGATGATTTTGTCAAAAACGGGCTTGAAACAAGCAAATCACCTGATAAGATTATTCCCTTTCATGAGCTTAAGGATTTTGTCGCATCAATCAGCCGTCCTAGACGAATACTTCTGATGGTAAAAGCCGGGGCAAGTGTCGATGCTGTTATTAAATCAATACTTCCCTACCTTGAGAAAGGCGATCTTATTGCAGATCTAGGTAATTCCTACTTCAAAGACAGCGAACGCCGTATCACAGAAATGGCCGAAAAGGGCATTCTGTATGCCGGTGTTGGCGTTTCAGGCGGAGAGGAAGGCGCAAGACGAGGACCATCCATTATGCCCGGCGGAGGAACCGAGGCAAAAGAACTGCTTGAGAAGGTTCTTGTTTCAATCAGCGCCGAAGCATCTGATGCCAGCGGAAAGGATTTCAGATGCTGCCGATGGACAGGCGGCGGCGGATCCGGACATTTTGTAAAGATGGTCCACAACGGAATTGAATACGGCGATATGCAGATCATCTCCGAAGCCTTCCACCTGATGTGCCCTGCAGAAGATGTCGGCTTAAGCCGAGATGAAGCTGCCGAAGTATTTAAGGGATGGAATAATACTGAACTCTCAGGCTTCCTTAATGAAATAACTGCCAAGATCCTTACATACAAAGACACAGACGGCAAACCGCTTGTTGACAAGATAGTCGACGCAGCCGGCCAGAAGGGTACGGGCAAATGGACAGTTGAGGAAAGCTTCAACCTTGGTCAGCCTGTCACCGTTATAAGCGAGGCAGTCTTTGCCAGAGCGCTATCCTCTGTGAAGGATACACGTGTTGAAGCCTCCAAAATTATCGAGGGAGCCCCGCTTGACGCAGGAGCGTTGGTTCCCGGCGGTGATACTCAGCAGCAGATGCTTGACGACATAAAGGATGCGATGCTCGCTTCACGGATTATCTCTTATGCCCAGGGTTTTGCGATGCTCAGGGCAGCATCAGCTGAATATGACTGGAAACTCGATATGGCAGGAATTGCCGAAATATGGCAGGGAGGATGCATCATCCGAAGCTATCTGCTTAATCCTATCAAGAAAGCCTTTGAAAAGGATACTAATCTTAAGCATCTGCTTTTCGATGACTGGTTTGTAAAAACCATGAAGGAAATCCTTCCCGGATGGAGGCGAACCATAGCCCGTGCAGCTTTATGGGGCATCCCGGTACCCGGAATTTCATCAGCCCTTGCCTACTTTGACGGATTCAGGACCGAAAAGATGCCTGCCAACCTGATTCAGGCACAGCGGGACTACTTCGGCGGACACATGTACGAGAGAACCGACAAACCGAGGGGCGAGTTCTTTCATACAGACTGGACCGGTCACGGCGGAACCGCTTCATCAACCGCGTACAACGTTTAATTCCGGAGGATTCTGCAATGATAGAATTAAAAGTTTTTGACAATCCGCATTCAATTGCGGAGCAGACCGCAGGAATGCTTATCGGAAAAGGACAGGATAAATCAGCAGCGCTCTCATGCGGTTCTACATACACTGAGATCTACGCTTTCTGGGAAGAAATTTTCAGACAGAAAGCTGCCGCGGGTGAACAGCTTGATCTGCCCTCCTTTTTTGCAGCAGATGAAAGACTTGTTGATTTTGACAACGCGGCAAGCAACTGGGGAACCATCTGGAAGATCTTCATGTCGGAGTTCGGCACCGAAGCGGATCTGAAACGCTTTGCATCGGACAAGGTCAAATATGAAAAGACAGTCTCAAACTGGTTTAAGAAGAATAAGCCGATGTTTGACCTCGTATTCCTTGGAATCGGACCCGACGGTCATACGGCAAGCCTCTTCCCCGGCTCATGTCCGGAATCCGAGGATCCGGAATGGAAAGCCCTCGTTCTCGAGACAACGGCTCCCTTCAATCCGCCTGAAAGGCTTACATTGGGACCTGAAGTTATAGCATCAGCCGGAGACCTTGTCATCATCATAACCGGAGACAAGAAATCGGGAGTCGCATCTGATATCCTTAACCTCGATCACATGCTGCCGCCGGTGCGAATAATAAAAAGACGGGGAGAGCTTGGCATGAAAACAAGCTTTCTGATAGATGAAGCCTGTGCTTCAAAGATAAACCACCAGCTTATGGAGAATTACCTGAAATGAAGTTTCCTAAAGTAGGCACAAAAAAAACAGTAAACCCGGCTGAAAAATCAGCCATAATAATCCTCGGGGCATCCGGAGACCTTGCAAAGCGCAAGCTGATACCCGCACTTTCCACACTGCGTGAACAGAACATGATAAGCGGCGATTCGATAATCATAGGAGAAGGAAGAAGCGCGTTTACCGATGAAAGCTTTCGCAATCGCTTCGAAGTTACAGACGAATTTGCAGCACAGATGTTCTACTACCAGGGACTGAAAGGGCTCCGCGAATACACCCTTGCAAAGGGCGAGTTTAAACGCATCATCATATTCCTGTCGCTTCCCCCCGAAAGTTATGCAGGGACCATCGAGGAGCTCTATAACGAGGGCTTCCGGGACGAAGTGAGTATAGTTATAGAAAAACCCTTCGGACGCGATTACGACAGTGCCAGAGCCCTCAACGAGGCTATTCACCGCTACTATCCTGAAGACCAGATATTCCGTAGTGATCACTACCTTGCAAAAGAAGCAGTCCAGAACATTCTGATTTTCCGTTTTGCAAACTCAATATTTGAAGCATCGTGGAACAGCAATTACATCGAATCAATCCAGATAAGCGCATTTGAGTCGATCGGAGTTGAAGAGCGCGGTCAGTATTTTGATACATCAGGCTCAATCCGCGACATGATTCAGAATCATCTGCTGCAGATGTTATGCCTAATCACCATGGATCCGCCGGTCAGCCTCGATCCGGAGGATATCCGTATTCAGAAGTTCAGCATCCTTAAATCCCTTGAGATTGAAGAGTTCAAACGGGGCCAGTATATCGGCTACACTGAAGAGAAGGATGTAGATCCGGAGTCAAATACTGAAACCTGGGCAGAAATGAAGCTCAAGATAAACAATCACCGCTGGGCGGGAACCCCTGTTTACATCAGGACAGGCAAGGCCCTGGACAGAAAGGGGACTGAAATCGGACTGAGGTTCAGAAAGCGGCCCCACGCACTCTACAACCCTCCCGAGGGAACCGAAGCCAACGAGATCATCTTCAAGGTTCAGCCCTCAGAGGGCATCATCCTCCAGCTTACAGGAAAAAACCCGGGAATGGAACTCCAGTTAAGCCGTACCGACATGGCTTTCTGCTACAATGACAGCTTTGACGAGGACATCCCTGAGGCCTATCAGAAACTGCTGATGGACGCACTGCGCGGCGATCATACAATATTTGTAAGTTCACGCGAGACTGAAATGGCGTGGCAGAAAATAGCGGAGGCACTGGACAAGGGAAAACTGATGTTCTACAGGAAGGGCGAAGTCCCCGAGTCAATATTCGGAGACATCTGGATTAACTTTGAGAATTACGCAAATATCTGCTGAACAGGTATATCACAAGGCTGAGCGCTACTGATACTGCGGATATGATATAAATTGCCGAATATCCAAGGTAGTTTGATATGTATCCAAGCAGTATCGAACCTCCGCCAATTCCCAGATCAAGGGCAATGTAGAAGGTGGCATTAGCCGCGCCCCTTCTTTTCTGATCAACATCCTTTACCGCTATTGCATTGAACGTCGGCTGAAGAGTTCCGTAGCCTACACCGTATAAGGCGGCTGCTATTGAAAAAGCCAACATTGATTTCGCCCCTGCAATCATCAGCAGGGCAATTACGGCAAGAACCATCCCCGGAATAATTACCACCTGATAACCAAATCGGTCTCCGGCCTTACCGGCAAAGAGCCTTGATAGAATTACCATGACAGGATATATGACAAAAAAGAACTGCATGTTTTCAATTCCAAGGGAATAACCGTAAGAGGCAACAAAGGTTATCAGAGCGCCATAGGAAAGTGATGCCAGAACCATCATGATTGACGCCGGAATTGCCTTGGGTTCGATTGAGTATACTTTTTTAAGAAGTGCAAGCCCCTTTACCGGTGTATCATCGTGATGAAGCTCTCTTTTATCCTTACTCAGAAAAAAGGCGAGAATCACTGAAACAAAACTCAACGGTACAATTATCATAAAAAGAAAGTCGTAGCCGAAGGCGCCGAGAATTGTCAGACCGATCAGCGGGCCGACTGCATTGCATACAGTTACAACAACTGCATAGTAGCCGATCCCCTCAGACATTCTTGACTTGGGAACAAGGTCGGTAACAATTGTAGCAAAAGCGGTTGAGATTATTGAAAAACCGATACCCTGTATCAATCTTATTACAAGGTTAAGAGTAACCGAATCTGTGAAATTGAGCATGATAACACCGGCTATCATCGGAATAAATCCAAGTAGAGTTATCATCTTTCTGCCGTGGTTATCAAGAAAATAGCCGATTACCGGGCGCATTAACATCGCAGAGAAGGAGTAAATACCCGTTGCAAGCCCGGCAGCTGTATTATTGCCGCCGATGGATTTTATGTAAAGCGGCATGGCTACCAGAAGGATAAAATGCACAATAAAGGATGAGAGGTTAAGCAGCATTATCAGGTTGTATTGGCGCGTCCACAGCTTTTCGGACGGGTGGTTAGTCATATTCATGTAAGCAATTATACAGGCCGGAAATTATATAAACAACGCACTGTATAAAACATAGCGGTATCATTTTTATACTTTGCGTTAAACTACTAGTAATAAATCATTATGTTAAAATCATACTTTTCAGCCTGCCGGAAATCTTGTTTATATATGAATCAGTGGTATAATTAAACAGTATTGATATAAAAATATTTTGGCTTTTTATATCTTTTGGAGGAATTTTATGAAAAAAACATATACAAAACCGGTTGTTCATAGTGAAAAACTGGAGTTCGGTGTTTTCGGACGCTATCACGTTGTATCAAACGGAAATCCGGGCAACAATGGTATTGGAAATGCCTTTGGCTTCAAGGGTAATAATCCCTATAAATTCGGCAACAACGGAAAGGACCATGATTTTCACTGGCCTTTCGGCAGGCACAAGAATCCATAAATCATTTTAGTATGCATATTCAGGGAAGCCGGTACAGACGGCTTCCTTTTTTTTATTTTCAGGCCCTTCTTTTTTCACTCTTTTAATGCAATACTTTATTTTATCTGGAACAAGGATTAGAAATTGGGAATTCTGAAAAAGCGAATCAGCGATCTTCGTCTTATCACACGCACGGTAAAGCTTGTATGGAACTGCTGCAGGAGCCTGACTGCGGCATCTTTTCTGATTATGTTTCTTCAGGGCGCCCTGCCCATTGTTCCTGTGTACATTATAAAACTGATAGTCGACGCAGTTGCAACGCAGCAGCCTTTTGGTCGGATCCTGCCTTATGTTATCGCAATCGGCGGAGCTATAATCCTGAATGCCCTTTTAAAATCTGTGGGCGGCTACATCAGCAACAAGCAGTCTCTTATACTGGTCGACTACATGCAGGAACTGATTCAGGATAAGTCACTTGAACTGGATCTGTCATTTTATGATAATCCCGATTTTTTTGATAAAATGCACCGTGCCCAGCAGGAAGCGCCTACCCTGCCGGCCCAGATTATAAATAACCTGATGGGTATAATCCGTTCAGGAATTTCTACCGCCGGAATAGCCGGACTGCTGATAGTCACACTGCCATGGTATATCGTAATCATTCTCGTTATAACAGCCCTTCCCATGGTTGCCGTCAGGATCGTCAATTCAAAGCGCTCCTACGCCTGGTATATGAAGAACACTACAGCGGCAAGACGCGTCGATTACCTCAACTGGCTGCTTACAGGACAGGGCCATGCCCGAGAATTACGCCTGTTAGGACTCGGAAAGCTGCTGAAAGAACGATCTCAAAAAGGCAGGGATGACCTGCGAAGCGGCAGGCTGGAGCTTTCTGCAAAACGGACAAGAGGTGAGTTTATTACAACAGGAATTCAGGCTGCGGTAACTGCAGGGCTTATCGGGTATTTCGCGTACAACAGCATCTATTCAGACGGGTCGCTTGGAGATCTGGTCCTGTTTTTTCAGGCTATACAGAAGGGACAGCAGGTTTTAGGCGATCTGCTTCAGGGCGGAGCGGTATTGTATGAATCGACCCTCTATCTCCAGAATGTCTACGACTTTATGGACCTTGAACCAGCAATCAAAAAGAATGAAAGCGAAGTCTCCGCGGAAACAAGCAGCCAGGGAGGCAACAGAAGCGGCATAATTATAAAAAATGTCAGCTTCTCCTACCCTGGAATCGACAGAAAGGTGCTGCAGAATATTAACATAGAAGCCGGATCGCAGGAGTTTATCGCGATTGTCGGCGACAACGGTGCCGGAAAATCGACGCTCACCAAACTGCTTTCAAGGTTCTATGATCCCTCTGAAGGAATAGTAATGTTAAACGGTACGGATATGCGTACCCTGAATGAGGATTCAATACGTTCATATATGGCCGTCCTGCAGCAGGATTTTACCGACTATCACTACTCCGCCGCAGAGAATATCTGGCTTGGTGATATAACAAAAGATAAGAATACGGAGAACATTGCTGAAGCAGCCCGGAAGGCAGGAATTGATAAAACACTTGAGAGCCTGCCGCAGGGATACGACACAATGCTCGGACGCTACATAGAGGACGGCAGCCAGCTGAGCGGCGGCCAGTGGAAGAAACTTGCCCTGGCCCGAGCACTTTTTCGCGAAGCACCCATCGTCATCCTCGATGAACCTACGGCCAACCTCGATCCGATAGCCGAGACAGAGTTTATCGACAGCCTCCCCGGACTTGCTGAAGGACGGTGTCTAATCATGATCAGCCACAAGATAGCATCTGTAAGGCAGGCGGACAGAATCTACGTAATGCGTGACGGACGGGTTATCGAAACAGGCAGTCATGATGAGCTGATCAGGCAAAATGGCTACTATGCAGGACTCTACCACACCCAGCTGCGCCAGATGGGGAAATCAGAAAATGACAAAGATATTATTAATGCAGGAATTGAGACCCTGCGTGAGTCGACTAAAGATGATGAATGGTAAATATCACATTAAAATTTCATGCAGTTTTTAAATCAATTATCTTATCTTCAAGACTGGCTGCGGCATACTCAAGAGCCTGTTTAAGATCTTCACGATTCTCGTATAATGCAAGAAGTTCAGCAACTCTTTTTATCAAATAAAAACCCGGACTACTGCCCGGGTTCTGAATTATCAACTTAAACGCAAAACTATTTGCTGCTCTTTTTTTCCATTGCGCCCTTGATAAATCCGGCGAAAAGCGGATGCGGGTCTGTGGGCTTTGAGGTGAACTCAGGGTGGAACTGTACACCGGTGCTCCAGCAGTGGTTGGGCCACTGCACAGCTTCTACAAGCTGGTTGCCGGGAGTTGTTCCGCCGATGATCAGGCCTGACTCTTCAAGGATTTCACGATATTTGACCGAAACCTCGTAGCGGTGGCGATGGCGCTCATGAATAAGCGGAGTACCGTAGCATTCGCGGATAAGACTTCCGTCCTTCAGATGCGATTCGCTTCGGCCCAGACGCATTGTCCCGCCGTAATCCTTTACATCAAGCTGCTCTTCAAGCAGGCTGATTACCGGAGCCTCGCATTCAGGCTGGAACTCGGTACTGTTTGCATCGGCAAGACCGGCTACAAAGCGGGCGTACTCGATTACCATTATCTGCATTCCAAGACAGATGCCGAGAATCGGAATATTTTTGGTTCTTGCATAGTTGGCCGCAAGAATCATCCCCTCAATACCGCGCTTTCCGAAGCCGCCGGGAATGAGAATTCCGTCGAGATTATCAAGCTGCTTGAGCTGTTTAGTATCTTTTTCAAGATTTTCGGAATCAACCCTTACAATTTCAACCTTCACTCCATTGGCTATTCCGCCGTGACAGAGTGCTTCATTGATCGACTTATAGGCATCGTTGAGTTCAACATACTTCCCGACCATACCAATTTTGATAGTATCTGCCGGATTATTGTAAACTTCAGAGACATTCTCCCACTTTGACTTATCCGGCTCAACATATTCCAGACCGAGTCTTTTGAGAACTATGCGATCGAATCCCTGATTGGCATAAACAAGAGGAATTTCATAAATGGTTCCGTCTACATCATATGCAGAGATTACACAGTCCTTGTCAACATTGGTGAAAAGCGAAATTTTACGCTTCATTTCGTCATCAAGAGGCTTTGTTGAACGGCAGAGGAGAACATCAGGCTGAATACCTATCTCACGCAGTTCCTTGGCCGAATGCTGGGTAGGCTTGGTCTTGAATTCCTCGCCTGCTACCATCGGTACGAGTGTGAGGTGTACAAAAACTACATTCTCGCGTCCGACATCGGAACTGAACTGCCTTGCAGCTTCCAGATAGGGAACCGATTCGATATCGCCGACGGTTCCTCCTACTTCGACTATTGTAACTTCAGAGTCATTGTCGTTACCCGCAAGAGAAATCCTGCGTTTGATCTCGTCAGTTATATGGGGAATAACCTGAACAGTACGTCCCAGGTAGCGTCCCTCACGTTCCTTTCTTATAACTTCCTGATAAATCTGGCCGGTGGTTATTGTCTGATTCTTTGTGACCGGTGATGATGTGAACCGGAAATAGTTTCCAAGGTCCAGATCGGTTTCAGCCCCGTCATCTGTTACGTAAACTTCTCCATGCTGGAAGGGGCTCATAGTTCCGGCATCAACATTCAGATATGGATCAATCTTGACCATGCAGACCCTCAGTCCATGACATTCCAAAAGGGTCCCGATAGAGGCCGCAGCGACCCCTTTTCCCAGGCTGGAACAGACTCCGCCCGTTACAAAAACATACTTCTTCATGTAGATATATTATCCAGTTCGCGGGCCTCTGTGTCAAAGGGAAAACAGCTGATTCCTTAACGAATCCCTGACAATTTACTGATGCCTGTGACAATTAAAGGATAACTAAGAGGCTTTTATTTGAGGTATTCTTTCTAATTCGTAAGCGATTTTTTCTCTTTCTTTTCTTAAATCATATTCATCTTGAATCCCTAACCAAAAATCTGCAGAATTTCCAAAATATTTCGAAAATCTCAAAGCTGTATCTGCTGTTATCTTTCTATTTCCCTTTATTATCTGGGAAACCCTTGTGGCTGGTACATTGGTGTCTTTAGCCAATCGATAAGCTGAAATATTCAAGGGAATGAGAAATTCTTCTAATAAAATCTCTCCAGGCGTTATTGCAGGTATTCTTTCCATATCTTCACCCATACTAATGATAATCTGTTATTTCTACATCACTTGCAGAACCGCTACTCCAATGAAAGCATATTCTCCATTGATTATTTATTCTTATGCTATATTGGCCCTTCCTATTTCCAGTTAATTGTTCTAAATGATTTCCCGGAGGAACTCTTAAATCAATTACATCTTTCGCTCGATGAATCATGATAAGCTTTCTCAAACCTATTCTCTGAATATCTTTAGGAAATCGTTTTGAGTAAATTTCTTCCCAGATTTTTCTGGTTTCTTTGTTTTTAAATGATTCAATCACTAATAGAATAATAACGCCTAACATTATTAACGTCAAGAGTTAATATGTTTTCGTATGTCACAAAATGCCAACGAACTTAAAACAAAAGCTTCAGCCTTTTGTTTTTACACCGTAGATTTATATGAAGTATTTTTATGGTTTTATCTCACTTCATCTGTCTGATTTAACAAAAAATACTTCAAGTTAAAAAGCAAAGCTAACCGAGCTTTGCTTTTTAACACAATCCTAACAAACTTCTAACAATTCAAGAACGCTCTGCTAATAGTTTATACCTGCAAACAATTAGGAGATATATTTTGAAACAAAACTCTGATAACCAGAGAAAGATGCTTAAAGATATCAGCCGCAGAGCCGCACAGGAAAGAAGTGTTGAGATGATTCTTCTTGTATGTGCGCTTGTTTCGGTTGTAAGCGTATTGTTCATATCGTTTTTCATCTTTCAGAGAGGTCTTCCGCTGTTCAAGTCTGTCGGCGTCTTTGAGTTTCTGCTCGGAACCGACTGGTCGCCTTCGAACGATACAAATCCTTCGTACGGAATACTTCCTTTTATTGTCGGATCGATATACGTAACCCTGGGTTCACTGGTTCTGGCAGTGCCTATCGGGATACTTACTGCCGTATTTATGGCCGAGATTGCAGGCACAAGGGTAGCAGACTTCATGAGAAGCGTTGTTCAGCTGCTGGCAGGCATACCGTCGGTTATCTATGGATTTTTCGGCGTTATAGTGATTTCAAAGTTTATACGTGAAACCTTCGGGGGTACCGGCTACAGCATGCTTTCGGGATCCATCATCCTTGCAATCATGGTGCTTCCCACAATCATCAACATCACCGAGGTTTCGATAACTTCCCTGCCCCGGAACATCAAGGAAGGTTCACTGGCTCTGGGAGGAACGAGATGGCAGACTATTCTGAGAGTCCAGATTCCAGCCGCTAAATCAGGAATAATTGCCGGTATTGTACTGGGTATGGGACGTGCTCTTGGAGAGACAATGGCGGTTCTGATGGTAGCAGGTAACGCTCCGATTATGCCTCAGGGACCGCTGTCAAAGGTTCGAACACTCACAATGAACATTGTAACCGACATGGGATACGCATCCGGAGATCATATGACCGCACTTTTCACAACGAGTATCGTACTTTTCCTCTTCATCCTGATACTGAACCTTCTGGTCAACCTCCTGAAGGGCAAGGCGGAGGCTGTATAATGAATGTAACTTTTCAGGCGGAACCGGTAGATTCCGGAAATGTCTTAAACGATCTTCTGAAACGCGAGAAAAAGAAGGCGGAAACTAACTATATAAAAACCAACCGAATGAACAACCTGGCAACAGGACTTCTCTGGGCAGCCGCAATAGCAACCTTCGGAATACTGGTCTATATTCTCGGTTTCATTCTCTACCGCGGGTTCCGTTCAGACAACATCCTCGAACAGGACCATGTATATATCAAGACAACAGAAACACCACTCCCCTGGCTTGAAGGCGATTCGGTTGTAATAGTCAACAGGGATGTCAGGATAAAAGAGATAAGCTTCTCTGATTTAAGCGGACTTATCGGCGGAAAGCCGTCAAACTGGGGAAATATAAATGAACAGGACCTTGATGTTTTTCCCTATATTCCTGATGGTGCTGAAGGCAAAACCGGAAAAAATGCGACCTTCATGCGATCAGCTTCCGACATAATCAGTGCAGTAGCATCCCAGCGGGGAGGATTTGGAATAATTTCCGCGGACGAAGCCGATAAAGCGGATTTATCTGATGTGAGAATCCTTCCGGTTATTCCCTTCTCAATTGCTGTTAACAGCTCGGTCCTTGAGATTCAGAATAATATAAAGATAAGGTTCACCGATGAAGACGGACTCAAGGCTCTTTTCAGCGGCAAGATCACAAACTGGCAGGACGCAGGCGGCATAGACCTGGCGGTGACACCAATAATCCCTCCGGCCGGCAGTAAGGAATACGATGAATATCTAAGGCTTACAGGCCTTACGGCGGAGTCACTTCCTGCAAATGCAGTAAAAAGCACTTCGGATGCCGACTATATTGAAAAACTCAACAGCACAAGCGGTGCAGTCGGACTGGTTTTCACCGAAACAGCGGATGAGCTCAAACTGGATATTCTGAATTACCAGTACCGGAAAACCGGTATGAACCTGCAGTGGTGGTTTCTCTTTGAAGAACCCAAGAGAGCAGGCCGTGTCGGCGGTATTTCCTCGATTGTAGTTAACACAATTTACATGGTTCTCCTTACAGTTCTTTTCTCAACGCCGATAGGCATAGGAGCAGCGGTTTACCTTACCGAGTATGCAAAGCAGGGAATACTGATAAAAATACTGAGACTCGGAACAGAGACTCTGGCAGGTATTCCGTCAATTATCTTCGGTCTTTTCGGCTTCATAGTCTTTGTAGGATACATGCACTTGGGAATAGGGCTGCTTTCAGGAACGCTGACTCTGACTCTTATGATTCTGCCGACAATCATCAGAACAGCGGAAGAGGCAATAAAGGGTGTTCCGCAGTCGTTCAGGGCCGGAAGCCTTGCGCTTGGTGCCGGCAAGTGGCAGACAATATACAAGGTTGTAATACCCGCGGCAGCTCCCGGCATACTCACCGGCGTAATCCTTGCAATAGGACGTGCGGTCGGAGAGACAGCGGCGCTGCTTTTCACAATGGGCTTTGACTACCGGAGGGCCGAGAACCTTTCAACATCAGCACGTGTCCTCTCGACCCACTTATACCAGCTAGTTAAGGAAGGTATTTCCTTTGACCGGGCATTCGCAACAGCCACAATACTTATAGTGATAATTCTTATTGTTAACGTTCTTTCTACGAGACTTGTCAGAAGGAAATACTGATTTATGGAGAACACAATGACTGATAATAATAAACTGTCCGTTATGGACCTCGACTTCTTTTACGGAGACTTCAAGGCGCTGCACGGCATTTCAATGGAGATAGAGCAGAATAAGGTGACGGCCCTGATAGGCCCTTCGGGATGCGGAAAGTCAACCTTTTTAAAAACCTTGAACAGGATGAACGACCTTGTTGTCGGGTCAAAGGTTGACGGCACTATTCTTTATGACGGCGAAGATATCTATGGAAAGTATGATATAATTCAGCTTAGAAAGAAGATTGGAATGGTGTTTCAGAGCCCCAACCCCTTTGCGATGTCGATATTTGACAACATAGCCTACGGGCCCAGGATTCACGGAATAAAAAACCGCAAGGTTCTTGATGAAATAGTTGAGAAAAGCCTTACACAGGCTGCAATATGGGATGAGGTTAAAGACAGGCTGAACAAGCCGGCACTTGGACTTTCCGGCGGCCAGCAGCAGAGGCTCTGTATAGCAAGGGTTCTTGCTGTTGAACCTGATGTTATTCTGATGGATGAGCCTACAAGTGCACTCGATCCGATATCAACATCGAGAATTGAAGACCTTGTAGATGAACTCAAGCAGGACTATACCATCGTTATAGTCACTCACAACATGCAGCAGGCGGGAAGAATTTCAGACTACACAGCATTCTTCCTGCATGGATACCTTGAAGAAATGGGACCGACAGAGCGAATCTTCTTCAATCCTGAAAGCAAAAAAACAGAAGACTATATATCAGGCCGATTCGGCTGATATCCGGAGTAAAAAATGAGTAAACCGAGATTACATTTTTCAAATGAAATGACAAACCTAAACGATCAGATTCTTCTGATGGGTACATATGTTGAAGAAGCATTGAAGAAATCTATAGAGGCTCTGAAAAACCAGGATGAAGCCCTGGCCGAACAGGTGATAAACGAAGACGATAAAATCAACATCATGGAAACAGCCCTCTTCGACAGGGTGTCAATAATACTTGCAACCGAACAGCCAGTAGCAACCGACCTGAGACATCTCACCGGCGCCATAAAAATAATTACCGATCTTGAACGGGCAGGCGACTATGCAGTTCATATAGCAAAGGGCGCAAAGCGGCTCTCAAAAGAAGACTATATTGCCCCCATCCAGCAGATTCCCGAGGCAGGAGAAACTGCACGCGGAATGCTCAGGGATGCGCTTACCGCCTTTGTAAATATGGATGAGGAGCTTGCAAGAGATGTTGCAGCACGGGATGATGCCCTTGATAAAAACCACAAGAAGCTTCTGAAAAAGATGCTTAAATATATGAATAAAGAAGATGAAGCCAACATTGAACAGGCCACAAACCTCATCTTCCTGGCCAGATTCCTTGAACGGCTTGGTGATCATGTTACCAATATCTGCGAATGGGTGGTTTATACAAAAACCGGCCAGCATGTGGAATTATAGCAGGAGGTTGAAATGCCCGGTGAAAAAATACTTGTAGTCGAAGATGAACAGGACATTAGAGAGCTGATAGCCTTCAACCTTGAAAATGAAGGTTATAAAATTCTTAAAGCAGCAACCGGAATCGAAGGGCTTGAGAATGCAAGAAAGCATGCGCCCGATCTCGTACTGCTTGATATAATGCTGCCTGACGTGGACGGTCTTGAAATCTGCAAAAAACTCAAACGCGATGAGACAACTTCTGATATTCCCGTTATCATGCTGACTGCAAAATCTGAGGATTCGGATATCATATCCGGCCTAGAACTTGGGGCTGACGACTACATAACAAAACCATTCAGCCCGCGGGTGCTTCTTGCCCGCATAAGAACAGTGCTCCGGCGGAACACCGACGGGGAAGATGACGGAAACCAGCTGATTCGCGTTCATGAAATACAGATCGACATAAAAAAGCACGAAGTACTCAGCAGCGAAGAAGATGTGAATCTTTCGGCAACAGAGTTTGCAATCCTCAGTCACCTCGCATCCAATCCGGGATGGGTATTTTCAAGGAACCAGATAATCGATGCAGTACGCGGACAGAACTACCCTGTTACCGAACGTTCAGTGGATGTACAGATACTTGGTATCAGGAAAAAGCTCGGATCTCAGGGCAGATATATTGAAACCGTACGCGGAGTCGGGTACCGTCTAAAAAGTGACTGATCCAAATTTAAAACGCAGTTGGTTTTAAATTTGGCTTTGAAGATTTTCGGTGTTCAGTATATATAAATGCTTGAGTGAACTTGTGAAAAATCTTCATTTACATCCAAGGTAAGAATAATAAAAGTCGCTAACTTTTATTATTCTAAATTTTTCTTACAAAAAGGAAACGAATGAAAAAGCGCCCACTTTTCCGGCAGAGCTTTCTTGTACTGATGCTGATGATGCTCATCGCTATAGTACCTATTGCCGTCTTTAACACCTATAACTTTAAAACCTTCTACTACAGTGAAACCGAGGAATACCTGAAGGAAAGCTGTATACTTCTTAAAAATGTTTTTCCTGCAGGACTTGCATCAACCGACATAGCGGGAATCGAAAAATTTGCTTACACGGCATCCAATGAAACCGACATGAGGGTTACCATCATAAACGAAAACGGACTCGTGCTGGCGGATTCCCAGAACGACCCTGACAGCATGAACAACCACGCAGACCGGCCGGAGGTCTCTGCCGCCCTCTCCGGAAACTACGGCTCATCAACCCGCAACAGCGCGACCATGTCTTTTGAGATGATGTATTCGGCCGTCCCCATACAATTCAGTGATTCGACCAACGGCGCAATAAGGCTTGCACGTTCACTTGAAGATATCGATTCAAGATTATCACTCATAAACCGGAGTGTAGTAATACTGAGCATCGTTCTTTTTATTGCAGTCGGGGTGCTAAGCTACATCCTTGCCGGCTGGGTAAGCCGGATAATTAACGAACTCAAGCAGACTGCGGCAATGTATGCGGCCGGAGATTTTTCCAAAAAGCTTTTCATTGAGCGCCCTCAGGAAATTTCCGAACTCTCGGACGACATAAACTCAATGGGGATGCAGCTGCAGGATCGTATAAACAAGGTTGAAACACAGAAAAACGAGCTTCAGCTCATTCTGAACAACATGACCGAGCCGGTTCTCTTCACCGACAGACGGCTGCACATACTGCGGATCAATTCGGCCGCGGAAACACTGTTTCATTTCAACGAAGAGGACGACAGGGGAAGGAGCATCCTTGAACTTTTCAGAAACTCGGAGCTGAACAATTTTGCACAGAGCATGGTTGAGGCAGGGACATCGAAGACTGAAATTATTACCCTGGATCTTCCCCGCCCCGCCCACCTTGAAATTCACGGTACCGTGGTTAAGGATGCCGAGGGGGAGGTAAGCGCCCTTCTGCTTGTAATGCACGACATAACCCGAATGAAGCAGCTGGAACAGATGCGCAAAGATTTTGTAGCCAATGTATCACATGAACTGAAAACACCGGTCACTATGATTAAGGGATATATTGAAACCCTGCTGGACAGCATGTCCCCGGAGGAAGGCGAAAACAATACAATCAAGTTCCTTGGAATCATGGAGAAGCACTCTTCCAGAATCGAGGCTATTATCGACGATCTGCTTCTGCTTTCAGGAATAGAAAAGAACGACGGAAATGCTCCGCTGTTTGAAGAGATTCCGGCGATAGACCTGCTCACAAGCGCTGTAACAAGCTGCGAACCCAGGGCGGAAGATAAAAACATAAAACTTAAAATGAACTGCCCCGAGGATATCATCCTGAAGGTTCACCCCCTGCTTGCCGAACAGGCTGTAATAAATCTGATAGACAACGGAATCAAATACAGCGGGGCTGATACTGAAATAAAGGTTTCAGTAAAACAGAACGATGAGGGCAGAACCTGCATCAGCGTAAAGGACCAGGGCTGCGGAATATCGCAGGAGGATCAGGATCGTATTTTTGAAAGATTCTACCGCGTAGACAAGGCGCGCAGCAGGGAATCAGGCGGTACAGGCCTGGGGCTGTCGATAGTCAAGCATATTGCCCTGAGCCACAACGGAAGCATCTCGGTTGAGAGCACTCCGGGAAAGGGATCAACGTTTACCATCTGCCTGTAGACTAAGCGGCGGCTCAGAACACCAGAAAGCCGCCGTTTTTAAGAGACTGCTTGTTATAAGGAAATTCGCTTCCGTCAAGGCTGGTACAGCTGCGTCCGGCACCTTCTACCACAGCATGAGCGGCGGCTGTATCCCACTCCATAGTCGGGCTGAAGCGCGGATAGATATCGGCGGCGCCTTCTGCGATCATGCAGAACTTGAGACTGCTTCCGGCGGTAATGACTTCAACCGAACTATAGCCCTTATCAGATGCCCACTCATTGACAAACTTATCAAAATCTTCACTGCGGTGGGAACGGCTGCCTGCTGCGACAAGAACATCATCACGCCGGTTAATTGATTCATCCGGCAGCTGGATCGCATTCACTGATTTTCCGTCTTTAACCGCAGCCCGGAAACTGCCGGTCGGTTCAGAGCCGTAATAAACAGCTCCGGTAACCGGAACATAGACTATTCCGGCATAAGGCCGGCTGTTCTTCATCAGGGCTATATTGACTGTAAACTCACCGTTCTTTTTTACAAATTCTTTTGTACCGTCCAGCGGGTCTATCAGCCAGTAATAATCCCAATTGCGCCTCTTCTCATGGGGGGCAATCTCGCCCTCTTCGGAAATGAGCGGGATAATTCTGCCGTCCACTTTTATCGTTTCAAGTTTGCTGCAGATGTATTCATGAGAAGCACGGTCGGCCTGGGTAAGCGGTGAATTATCCTCTTTCATCTCAACAGGGAATTCTCTGCTGTAAACATCAAGAATAAGTTCACCTGCATGAGCGCAAATTGAAACAAGACTGTCGAAAATAATGTTTAATTCTTCCATGAATTAAGAAATATCAGTCTTCAAGCTCCATATAGGTCGCAATCTTTTCAAGCTTGCGCTCGACAAGAAGTCTGACAGCACCGGGGAGTCCGGCAGCTTTCATTTCATTAATAAAGTAGTTCTCGATGTATGCCCTGAGCTCTGAAACATTTTCACTTTCAGCCTTGGCTTTTTCCACAGCTTTAGTAACATTCTCAATTCCGAGAACTTCCCTTTTCAGAAGGCTGGTATTCTCAAGAAAAACATATTCGGTTATTTCGTGTTCATCAAACCGGCGTTTCATATTTTCTTCATTGAATTCGATGTCATATATCAGATCTTCCAGCTCGATTTTGAGTATATCGAGATATTTCTTCATTTTGATATCCATTTTTAAACCCTCCGTTTAAAGTATATATACACTGTTATCTGATCGCAATAAATGATAATATACAGATTATATGAATGCGCCGAGATTGTCTGCATTTTTTTTCAGTTTAGTCTTACTGCTTACTTGCTCTGCTTCAGTATCCGCAGCCGGTAATTCCGGAACCCTAATAATCAAAAACAGGGATCTTACCCGGGTAATAGTCTCTACCGGCGACGATAATAATAAGGGGCTGAATCTTTTATTAAACGGTACAGGGGAGCTGAAAGCATTCTCGGAGACTCAGTCATATACCGCATCTTTTTCCTCAGGCAGCAGGCCGGTAAAAATTTCTCTATACCCTTCTCTGCTAGGGTTTTTCCCTGATAGAGTTGAGATACAGAGTACAGAATCAGAGTTTGATCTAATCTCATCAGAGGTATTCGATATTGACAGTGAAACACCGCTGGATGCCGATATAGGACATATAATTTTCTCGGATTTTGCTCCGCGCGGCGGACATGACTGGGAGGTGTACCGCTGGAACCTTTACCCTGACATACTGATTTTTGATACCTGGAACTATGAAGCACAGGCAAGGCTCTTTAAGCGTCTGGCCTTCTTCGTGGAAAAGCCGGGTTTCGTTGGAACCATTGTCTCAAACGAGGGGCTCGAAGGCCGTCACGGCTGGAATGCACATGATTACCGCCCCGAGGATCTGGCTGATTTTTTCAACATGGCTATGGAAACACCGGAAGTACTTAACAGCGAAGAGATATACCTCCGCGACCTGCTTGTCTCAGAAGGCATACTGAACGTGCAGAATGAAAAATACAGCGGAGGAAAGGGTGCTGTGCTGTCTGTTTCAAGAGAATCACTCCCGGACTGGCGCTACCGCTTTTTAACCCATGAATGTCTGCACGGAATCTTCTTTTCCGATCCTGATTTCAGAGCACAGTCAGAGAGGATTTTCTTCAGCATGCATCCGGATGAAATCACCTTCTGGAAAAAGCTTCTCGATTACCGGGGATACGACGTGAGCAATGACTACCTGCTGGTAAACGAGTTTATGGCTTACATACTGCAGCAGCCCTTTGAGGATATCAACGACTATTTTAAAACCTTTCTCTATGTACGAATGACATCAGCCAGACCCTATGAAGCCGGTTTTGTCGAAACTTTTGAAAGGAACTATCCTGATTCTTTTATCAATTCAACCGAAAACATGTCCGCCCTGCTGTACAGCAAATGCGGAAGGACAAGCGGCCATCTATCCAATCTGATCCCGGGCAGCATAGGGGATGGTTTCTTCAATTTGTTTCCGGTATACTGATACCACAATAGTGTTAAAAAAAAGTAAAAAGATTGAATTTCGAAATTATCAGGAATATAATTACGACCTAATCTGTCAATCTGGAGATAGCTGATCATGTCTGCACCAAAAAAATGGATACCGGCCCGCAAAAGTCATCTGCTCTACTATGATGATATTCCGCTGTATTACCGAACACCAAGCGGAAACATAACATTGTACAAGCCGGCAGGAATGTCGTTTACCCACGAAAGCCTGGAAAGAAAATACGCAATCGACGAGTTCTTCATACACCCCGACAACAGACTGGAAAGTATTGAAGCAGCTCAGCGCGGATTTCAAAAGAAACTTGAAACAACCAAAGACATCACAACAGTAAAGGATTCCCTTGTTGATCTTGTAGAGGAAACACTGGCAGCCCCAAGGGCCGGAGGTCTTAAACGGGCTCCGAATACGGTTAACCATCTTATCGATGGTTTTTCATTACAGCCCAATGTCCTCAAGAATTTCGCAAGAATGTCCTTCAACGACTACACAACCGCTCTGCATTCAGTCAATGTTATGGCGCTGACAGTGGGATACTGTTACTACATTTCGCTTACAGAAGAGGAAACCAAAAAACTCGGCCTGGCAGCCCTGCTTCATGATGTTGGAAAGACTGAGGTTCCGAATTACATCCTCAAGGCCAGCCGAAGACTCACTGATGAAGAATTTGACAAGATCAAATCCCATACGACCCTCGGCTTTGAGATCCTTCAGCTTTATTCCGATGAGGATTTCTCCGAGATTGCACTTGCCAGCAAGGAGCACCATGAAAAGCTGGACGGCTCCGGATATCCTGAAGGGAAAACTGACATCTCATATATGGGAAGGGTTCTGGCTATTATCGATTGTTATGAAGCTATTACCAATGACGACAGGCCTTACAGGACAGCGCTTAGCCCGCTTAACGCGCTTGAGCTGATAAAGAAGGATGTTGATCAGGGAAAACTTGACAGGGCTATATTCAAGGATTTTGCCTACAGCCTTACGAACTTTAAAAATAAGGCTTAAAAAGATAGGGAGGGAGGCAGCCGCAAAAAAGCTGCCCCCTGATATTCTAAAATGCGCCCAGCTGGCAGCTGTGTATCTTAATAGACATCAAATCACAGACAGCCGCAGCCTGAGCCTTGGTAGAACCGGCTTTTTCGGCAGCCGTCCAGAGAGTACGGCAGCTTATTCCTCCGTTGCGTGAGTCCTCCTCAATTATTTCTTTGAGTACATCCACATCATCCTCAGAAGGCAGGGTTTTATCAACCTCATCCTTATCTTTGCCGAACAGTCCAAGCTGACAGCCAGTAATTCTGATCTCGAGAAGATCCATGTTCCTGCCGGTTTCAGCAGGGCTCACACCCAGTTCCGACGCAATCCGGTGGGCTGCAGTACAGCTTAACCGTCCATTTTCGGCTTCTGCCTTCAGCACTTCAGCAATCCGCTCATTCAAGGCTGATTTGTCCGGATGTTTTCCGGCGTAATGTCCTTCGTCCTGATGCATTTCATCCTCCATGTCAGAGATCCCAGCTGTTTTCAATGAAACTGCCTTCTTCTCCGTTTTTTGTTACTGTAATGAATGTATCTATTTCCTGCTTAAGCTCCTGTACGTGTGAAATCACACCTACAGTCCTGTTTTCATGCTTAAGCGATTTAAGGCTGTCAAAAACAAGTTCAAGTGACTCCCTGTCCAGAGATCCGAAGCCCTCATCAAGAAAGAAGAACTCAGCCTTACCCTTCTCCATGTTGTCGGCAAGAGCGAGTGCAAGAGAAAAAGCCGCCTGAAAAGTCTGACCGCCGGAAAGGGTTTTTACAGATCTTGTTTTTCCATCATTAAGATAATCGCGTATGATAAAGTTATTTGATTCATCAAGCTCAATCCGAAGCGATTCTCGGGTCAGAATGCGAAAGCGGCTGTTTGCAGAATTGCAGAGTTCCTTGAGGTAGACCGTCGCAACAAAATCGACAAATTTATTTCCCTGAAGCATAAACTTCAGTAATTTCAGATTTTCAGTCCGTGTATCAAGCTCTTTTTTCTGCTTCATAAGCTCATTCTTTTTCTCAAGGTCGGCAGCGGCTCTTTTAAGCTCGGACTCATAGCGCCCGGCTTCACCCGACAGTCTCTGAACCTCCTGCTTAAGAACATCATTCCGCCTGCCCTCCGCCTGAAAAGCATCTTCATCAAATTTTGCGCCCTCTGTGATTTCTTTCAGATGTTCTATCCTTGCAGAAACTTCCTGCAGAGCCTGTTCAAAGTCCCGAACCCGGCTTCTTATTGCATCTATCTCAGAAGCTCGACTGAGAGTTGCAGAAACATCATCAATTGAATCAGCCTTTTTCTCTTCAAGCATTTCATTTATTTTCTTCCTGAGTTCCGATATTGCAGCCTCTGTTTCAGCAAGTCTGGCCGACAGCTCTCTCTTTTTAGATTCAAGTCCGGCTGCAATGGCAGTCATGGAATCACGTTTTTCAGAAAGCCGCCTGTAATTATCCGAAATATTTTTAATGCTATCATCATTTGCTCTCTGCAGCTTCTGAAGCACTTCCGGGCCCGAAGCGGAATACTGTTCTATGAAATCGGAATCGATTCTTTCTTCAATACTTTCAATTCGGGCTGTCATTGCCGACCGGCGATTCCTGAGCTCAGCAAGTTTTCCGGCGGCGGCCTCAGCCTCGGAACGAAGCTTCTCCATCTCAGCATTAATCCCGGACTGTGCACGTCTGATATCTTCGGTCCGTTTTTGATTATCGAGAAACCTGCGGTACTCCTGACGGAAATCATCAGGATCAGCAGCACTGAATTTATCGGAACTGAATGATGCCTTAAAATCAAGAACAGCTGCCGATGCAGCAGCGGCTTCACCGCGGCATTCGGCGGCAGAAGCCGCTGCTGCACGGAGGGTGGCATACAGGGCGGTCAACTCAGTTTTAAGCCTTTCAAGGGCGGCTCTTCGCCGGCTCAGAGCCTCTGAAGCCCAGGTCAGGCTATCCCCGCCATCTTCGGAGAATCCAGCCGGAGCCGGATGTTCAGTTGAACCGCAGAGAGGACAGGGTTTACCATCATGAAGTGATGAACTGAGTCTTGCCATCTCATTCCGGACCGCCTCATCCTTTTGTTTGTCTCTCAGTTCAAAGTCCTCTCTGGATAGAACCTCCTCTGCATCAGAGACAGCAGACAGCGCCTCATCAGATGAAGAAGCTTCTGAAAAATCAAAGCCTGAGTTTACTGCATCTTCCCCTGACAGAATCCGGGATAACTCAGCTTCCGCCAGTTTCAGCCGTTTTTCAACCGCAGAAAGTCTTTCAAGCACAGCCCTTTCAGTACTTTTAAGTGCATCCATTTTTGAATACCACTCAGCAAGGCCTCTCATCTGCTCGGCCGTACCGGACTGCTGAAGATCTTCAAGTTCAAGATTTAAATTATCAAGTTCAGACTTAAAAGCAGCCAGTTTTGCAGCTGATTCCGCCGGAAATTTCTCAGCCTCCGATATACCGGAATCAAGCTTTTCAAGCTCATCATTGAAGCGCTGAAGCTCAAGAAGCCCCACAAACCACTCTGATTTCTTTTTATTGTCATCAAGCTGCTCATACTGCGCCCTTGCTTTTTCATAGGCTGTATCTACTTCCAGCTTTTCTGCTGATATTTTCTGCAGTTCTTTCTCAGTTTCCGAAAGCCGCTCAGCCGATTGAGCCTCCTCCTTTTCAAGAGATGCAAGACGCTCAAGATCAGATTTAAAGTATTCAACATAGATCTGATAGTCCGAAACAAGCTTTTTCTCTTCACCGATATCAGCCGCCCGGGAGTCGAGCTCCTTCTTCTGTGCCTCGTACCCCGAAAGCTCTGCGAAGCGCTCGGCAAGGCCCTTCATCCGTTCAAAGGCATCACTGCTTTTTTTAAAGTCAACCTGTGCCTTTTCCAGCATTCTGCTGTTTTCCGCAGCTTCTTCCTTCTGTTTTTCCAGCTCCTCTTCGGATACACCTTCAAGGCCGCTGAGGGCACCGTCAATTCCAGCAGCTTCCTTGCTGGTTCGGGAAGCAAGTATTGAAGCCCTGCTGAAAAGGTCGAAGCGGCCGAGGCTGAAAAGGTCCTTAAGCATACCGGTCCGCTCATTTTTTCCCAGATGAAGGAACTCCTGAAACTGCCCCTGCGGAACAATCACCGCCCGTCGGAAGCTGTCATAGTTCATCCCGAGAATACCTTCGGCTGTAACCTCATTATCCTTGTCAAAAAGCGGAATCCATTCGCCGGTGTCATCCTTATAACCCGCCCGCTCAGGGGTTTCTATCTTTTCAAAATCTTTTTTGTTCCTTTTAGTATTGAATGTAAACCGGTAACGGCGGCCTTCATGACAGAAAATAAAATCGATAACCATTACAGCAGCCCGCAGGTTCATCATATTGTAGTAACGGTTTTTCTTGTCGAGTCGAGAGATCTCTCCATAAAGGACGAAGGTTATCGCCTCAAGGATAGCCGACTTTCCGCTGCCGACACTTCCGAATATACCAAACAGATCAGCCTCGGTAAGGCTTGTAAAATCGATTTCAGTCCGGCTGCGGTAGGAGTAAACACCCTCAAGGACAAGTTTTTCAGGTCTCATTCCTCATCCTCCCCGAGAGAAGAAAGCTCACCGAAAAGCGCCATCAGCGCAGTGTCGGGAGGACTCCCCTTCACCGCTTCAAAGTAGGAAGCAAAAAGTTCCGGTACAGATTTCCCAAGATCCGGAAGGCTTTCCGAATACTGAGTGTCGCCGTCTTCATCATTCTCAAGTTCAGGAATCAAGGCAGTAATTCCCGGGTGCAGTCCGTAAAGCATCTTCCGCTCATCGGCGCTTATCCATGAACCGCAGCGTACTATAAGCTCTACATAGCAGTCCTGATTTTCCTTCAGCCACTCCTCGGCCTCGCTTATTCCGGCGAAGCGCTTTCTGAGAATCCGCTTTCCCGATTTCAAAGGGATTTTTTCAACTGCGGCCTTTGCACCGGGTATAACATCTACAAGGACAGCATACTTCTGCTGGTTTTCCTCGCTGAGTCCGAAAGCAAGCGGACTGCCTGAATACACTGCCGGTGCTCCGGACGGCGTATTAATCTCAGAGAAACGGTGAAGATGCCCGAGAGCTGTGTACTGAATCTGCGGAGGCACCAGAGCGGCGTCAATCATTTCAAGCCCGCCGGGATGAAGGATTGAACGCTCTCCCTCAGGTTCGGGATTCTCCGGCAGTTCTTCACTGAAAAGCGGTCCGATCTCCGAGACTGCACTCATAAACAGATGTGCTGCAAGAATATTTACAGCCTTATCATCACAGTACTTATCAGCAAGCTCCTTCCAGAGCTGTCCGAGAACCTCTGAAATTTTCTGTTCACGGTCTTCAGCACCGAGATATCTTCGAAGCCTGTTTTCATTCGCATAGGCTGTAGTAATGATCCGTGCCTTTTCACCGCCGGCAGTTTCCACTTCAAGGATTCCGCGATCGGGAAAGCTGATACGCGTACCGCATTCGAGTACTGTCTCTTTTTTCTGCATCTCGGGGTAGCCGACAAAGAATATACCGCATTCGGCTGCAAGCGGGTCCGGAGCCTCGATACGGTCTGGTGAATCATGGTTGCCCGCAATAGCAATTACCGGCCGTCTGCCGTCATCGGAAAGCTTTTTCAGCTCCCGGTAAAGCAGTTCGGCAGCTTCAACCGGGGGGTTAAAGGTATCAAAAAGATCACCGGCAACAATAACCAGCGATACATCATTCTGTTCAGCAATATGCCTTATTTCTTCGAGGACCTCTTTCTGTTCATCTATCCTGCTGTAATCTCCAAGCCTGGCACCGAGATGCCAGTCCGACGTATGTAAAATCTTCAATAGGTGCTCCGGATTTTTTTCAATTAGGGAAAATCAAAAATCGGGAATTTTTGATTTTCCAACCTTAATGTAAATGAAGAAAATTTTACAAGCTGAAATAAATCAGGAATTTAAATATTTATGTAAAATTTTACTTCAAAACGTCCAGTAAAACCAACCGGGTTTTACGGGACGTTCCATTATTATACCTTTATTTTTTCTTTTCTGTGAATAAATGATTAATAAAGATGTATTTATGGATGTCACAAAAATCGAGGTAATCAGATGATAGAAATCAATGAAATCAGTAAAAGCTATTCAAAGGGCACGGTAAAAGCGGTCGACGGCCTGAATCTCACAGTTGAACCGGGCCAGATTTTCGGTTTTCTCGGCCCCAACGGAGCAGGAAAATCAACAACAATTAAAATGCTTACAGGCCTCCTGAACCCTGACAGCGGAAACCTTAAACTCTGCGGGATCGATATCGTGCAAAAACCCATTGAGGCAAAGAAGCTTATCGGATACGTACCGGATGAACCGGTATTCTATGACAAAATGAGCGGCCTGACCTTTCTCAAGTTCATTGCTGATATTTATGACTGCAATGAAAAACAGAGAGAAGCAGCCCTCGGAACAGCGGCTGAGTTCGGTCTTGAAGACAAGCTTTCCGAGCTAATCTCATCATACTCTCACGGGATGAAGCAGAAACTTTCAATAACCGCAGCCCTCATGCATGAACCTGAAGTGTTTATACTCGATGAGCCTATTTCAGGACTCGATCCCCAGTCGGCCTTCGTTTTAAAAACAAAAATGAGGGAACTCTGCGATCTGGACAAAACGGTATTCTTCTCAACCCATGTAATGGAAGTAGCCGAAAGAATCTGCGACCGGGTAGGAATAATAAGCCACGGAAAGATCCGGGCGCTTGGACGCATGGATGAAATAAAGGCCGGAGCGCAGCCCGGCGATACTCTGGAAAAAATATTCCTGGAGCTTACAAATGAAAACAGCAGCACTGATTAAAGCCAACATCCTCTCATCGGGGATGTTTTCAAAAGCATACTTCCGTCAGATGAAAGAGAAAGACAGGCTCTGGCTGATACCGATAGCAGGACTTGGTATGCTTTCCGGACTGGGAACTTTCATGTTCATGCTGATAAGCAACTACCAGGCAATGCTGACCGCAGGAGTTATTGCAGGCAAGCCAGAAACTGTACTGCTTGTAGCATCTGCAGCAGCTTCATTCATGCTCTTCTTCGTATCGGTACCAATAGCTCTGTCTGTCTTTTTTCAGTCGAAGGAAAACCGTCTGCTTTTAAGCCTGCCGGTTTCAGTATACGACATCATCATATCCAAGTCGGCCTACATCTACATCTTTACCCAGCCGATAAATCTATTTTTCTTCATACCGGCAGTAGTTGTATATCTGCAGTGGGCAGGCCCGGGCGTTATGCCGATTCTGGCAGCACTGTTCACTGTAATCTTTCAGCCTCTTATTCCAATATGCATCGCAGCAGCGGCAGCAGCCCTCCTTTCGAAGCTGTCCGGAAGAGGTAAACACAAGAGCCTGCTGGAAATTGCGGGGATGCTGACAGGGGTTATCCTTATCGTGGCCATACAGACGCTATGGAGCCGCCAGCTGATGGAAGGCGACACAGCGGCAATAGCAGCACTTCTTAACAGATATATCGGGATGCTTGAAAAGACTTTCTTCATTTCAAGGTTCGCAGCAGTTTCAATCGGTAAGGGCAGCATTCTCTATGCACTGCTCTATGCGGCAACCTCAGCTGCTGTATTCTGCGGTGTATTTCTTCTGATGAGCAGGCTGATTCTTAATGCACTCCGAAGTGCGGGACAGACCGCGTCAGTACGGAAAAAGCGGCGTGCAGACAGCCGTTCGACACAAAAGCACCATCTTCAGTTTCTGAAGCATTCTACCCCCGGGGCGGCCTTAATGCTGCGCGAGTGGAGGATACTCAGTTCAAACTCGACATTTCTCTTTGAAGCGGCCGGAGAACTGCTTGTGCTGCCGATCATCCTTATAGTCTTCAGCTTTTCAATGCCCGATGAGTACATGAGCCAGATAATGCCGTTTTTCAACGGCTTCCCGGCCGCCCCTCTGCTGGTTTTTGCAGCGCTGGTACTCTTCAGCACAATAAACAGCATCGCATCAACAAGCATCTCCCGTGAAGGAAGGAGCATTAATCTAAGCAAGAGCATTCCGGTCAGCGGCAGAGAGCAGGTGCTGGCAAAGCTGTACTTTCAGCTGGCCCTGTTCTGCGGAAGCTGGCTTCTGAATATCATTATCATGTTTGCAATTTTCAGGTTTCCAGCCGCACACCTGCTTTACCTGCTCCCCGGCGGCCCCGCCTTCATCATGATTGGATTTGCCCTTGGTCTGGGAATAGATCTCTCACGGCCGGTACTCAACTGGGACAATCCCCAGCAGGCAATGAAGCAGAATATGAATGTACTTGCCGGAATGGGGATGAGCCTGCTCCCGGCAATTGCAGGAGCAGCTGTAGGCTCAGGCCTGTATTTAGCGGGGCTTCCGGTAGTCTTAATCGGGCTGATAATTACCCTGGCAGCCGCAGCCGCAGCTATACTGCTGCTGAAAAGACTGCTTGGCACAGCAGACCGCCGCTATGCTGAGATTATTCCCACCTGAAAAGAAGCGACGCGGCCAGAAGAAAAGCCGCCGTCATTGCGCCTAAAACGGCAAACTGCGGCAGTACATCTATGATTCCGGCGCCGTCAATCATAATTTCCCTGGCCCCGTCAACAAAGTGGGTCAGCGGAAATATCTTTGAAAACTTCTGAAGCAGTTCCGGTGAGCCCTCAAGCGAGAAGAAAACACCCGAGAATACCATCATCGGAAAACTGAAGATATTCATCAGGCCGTTGGCCAGTTCCTCGCTTTTTATCCTTGCCGCAAATATCAGCCCGAAGGATATCATGCACAGAATCGCAAGGGCGGTTATAAGCAGAAGAAGCAGCCAGGAGCCGTTCATTGTAAAATGCAGAAAGAGGTTAGTACCTGTAAAGATAACCACAGATGATACGAGTGCAATAACAAAGCGGCTGCCCATCTGGGCGGTTACAAACACAAAGGGTGTGATAGGCGTGGCCTTCATCCGTTTAAGCACACCATTCTTCCGGTAACGGACGATAACGAAGCCGACGCCGAACATACAGCTGAAAAGCATGTTCATTCCGATGATGCCAGGAACAGCCCAGTCAATATAACGGACCGGTTCCCCTGCAGCTTCACGTTCAGAAAGACCGGGAAGCATATCAACGGCGAAGTAACGCAAGACCTCGGCGGAGGAGGCTTCCGGGTTCAGGTAGAAAACACCTTCATTAAAATTAACAAGCATATCAAGCTGATGCTGCCGTACCTTTGAAACTGCATCCTCAGGCGTATCAGAGGATATTATCTTCTCAACCGAAGAGAGCTCAAAAAACGCCGAAGCAGATTCCGGAACCTCGCCGATAACGGCCGCCTTGAACAGGGCATCATCTTCGCCTCCGAAGGCAAAAGAAAAACCGACTATCAGAAGGAGAGGAAAAAGCAGGTTCCAGAAAAGGGTTCCCCTGTCCCTCACAAACTCCATCGTTCTGGCATGTACTATCGCATAAAATTTCTTCATTCTAATTTCTCCGCCTTCATGCCCTCAGCATAGTTCCTGTAAGTTTCAGGAAAAGATCCTCAAGGTTCGGCTTCTGAATTGTCAGCCCTTCCAGGTTGATGTCGCAGTTGAGCAGATGGCGCATCGTGTGATCGAGATCAGGGGTTTCAATCTTCAGAATACCGTTTTTAACCTCGCCGTTTTCAAATTCAAAGCAGGCTTCATCCTTGAGCGGAACCCTGACAATTGCACCGCTGAAATGCCTGTTAAGCAGGGCCTGCGGTGTATCAATCTCAAGAAGTTTACCGTGATCGATGATGCCGATCTGATCACAGAGAATTTCGGCCTCATCCATGTAGTGGGTTGTAAGCAGGATAGTAGTGTTTTCAGCCTTTATCCTCTCTATCAGATCCCAGAAATTTCTTCTTGCCTGCGGATCTAGCCCGGTGGTCGGTTCATCAAGAAAGAGAATCTCAGGCCGGGGGATTATTGCCAGCCCCAGAAGCAGGCGCTGGCGCTGGCCTCCGGAAAGCTTGCGGTTGTCCCTGTTCACAAACTCTGAAAGGGAACAGATATCGATGATTTCATCAAGTTCACGCGGCTGCGGGTATAATGCCCGGAAAAGTTCGAGTGTTTCTTTTACAGTGATAAACTCCGGAAGGGCGGTGTTCTGAAACTGAATACCGACCTTCTGCTTGAAGTGGAAATCTATGTCACGGTCACGGAAAAGTATCCTGCCGGCTGTGGGCTTCAGTATACCCTCCATCATCTCGATGGTAGTAGTTTTTCCTGCGCCGTTCGGCCCGAGAAGTCCGAAACAGACACCTTCGGGAATGGAAAAGCTTATACCGTCAACGGCCCTGACTTTCCCGTAATCCTTTACGAGGTTTTCAATCCTCATTATTTCAGTCATGTATCTAAAAATATCGCTTTACCGCCTCTGCGGTCAACGAAAAAAGATGAATTATCTGTTAAAATGAAGCATGACCGAAACCGGCTACCTGCTTACAATGCACAGCCTCGATATTAACGGCAGATGTGAGCTGCATTACTACGGAACCGGAGATTCCGGCCCTTTTGTAATAGCAATCAGTCCGCATAAACCGGTTTTCTTTATAAGACATGACTGCCCCGATCAGGAAACAGCTGGGCTTGAAAGAAAAACACTTGATTTAAGCGATTTCGACGGAGTCCGGGTCGACGGACTTTACTTCAGCAGCCTCGACAGTTACTTTCAGACCCGCAGAAGGCTGCGCGACAGTAACATACGGGTATACGAATCGGATATCAGGGCGGAAGACCGTTTTTTAATGGAACGCTACATTAAATGCGGTGTTCAGATAGAGGGAAATGTTCAAAAACAGAACAATATTAACGTTTTCATAAATCCTTCCCTGAGCCCGGCTGACTACCGTCCGGAACTGCGGGTCATGTCGCTTGATATCGAAACAGGAACCGACGGCAGCATCTATTCAATCGCGGAGCATACGACCTATGCTTCCGGCGAGTTTAAAACAGTGCTGATGCGCGGGGAACCTGCAAATCCGGTTAATGCAGCGAATAGAGACTCCGGTAATAATTACGGAAGCAGCCAGGAGCTTAGATACCTGCCGGATGAGCAGTCTCTCCTGCTCGGCTTTGAAAGACACCTTCAGGAACGTGATCCCGACATAATCGTCGGCTGGCACGTTATAGGCTTCGACCTTGATTTTATCAAAAGGCGGTCGGAGCTCTACGGCAGGCCCTTCACTGCCGGCCGTGGATTCAGACACAGGGAGCTTCGGATATTCCAGAAAAGAAGCGGAATGTATTCGGCCGAAGCAAACGGGCGGATAATCATCGACGGACCGCAGAGCCTTCGGACAGCATTCTACAAATTTGAAAACTACAAGCTTGAAACAGTCGCCGGAGAACTGCTGGGCCGCGGTAAGGACATCACCCCCGACGAGGACAAGGTTGCAGAAATAGAGCGGCGGTTCCGTGAGGACAAGCCGGCCCTGGCCCGCTATAATCTTGAGGACTGCGTGCTTGTAACCGAGATATTTCAGAAGACTGCAATCATCGATCAGCTTGTAACCAGAAGTCTCATTACAGGGCTCCCCGCCGACAAGGTTCACATGTCGGTAGCATCCTTCGACTTTTTTATGCTGCCGCTAGTGCACCGCAAGGGACTGGTCGCCATAGATACAGCCGATGTAATGGCCGGGCAGCATGCGGCCGGAGGCTTTGTTTTCACCTCAGCTCCGGGACTCTACCCACATGTGATCGTTCTTGATTTCAAAAGTCTGTACCCCACTATCATCCGGACCTTTTTCATCGATCCCGTATCAAGGGTCAGAGCCGATGTCAGCCCGGTCACAACACCGGAAGGCATACGTTTTTCATCCACCGAGAACGTGCTTCCCGATTTTCTTGAAGGATTGATGGATAAACGGGCTGAAGCAAAAAAGAACAACGATCCCTACCTGTCCCAGGCAGTCAAGATTCTGATGAACAGCTTCTACGGCGTTATGGGAACCACCGGCTGCCGCTTCTACCACCCTTACCTGCCTACGGCAATAACCGGAACAGGACAGTGGATATTGAAGACCTGCAGGGCATATCTCACAGACCTCGGATATGAGGTAATCTACGGCGATACCGACTCTCTTTTTGTCTGCATGAAACCGGAGGAGCAGAACAGGGTTGATGCAGCCGGAGCAGAGCTTGCAGAGCAGGTGAACAATCATTTTATCAATCTGATGAAAAGTGATTTCGGAATTGAGTCGAAGCTGGAAATTGAATTTGAAAAGCACTACACCAAGTTTTTCCTGCCGCCGATGCGTTATACCAGCGAAGGGGCCCGCAAACGCTATGCCGGAATGCTTGAAGACGGAACGATAGATTTCAAGGGACTGGAAACCGTCCGCTCCGACTGGACCGACCTTGCCAAGAAGTTTCAGCAGGATCTGTTTTTCAGATTCTTTAACGATATGGAACTTGCCGGATGGATAAAGGGATTTGTGGAGGATCTGAAAACCGGAAGCTTCGATGGTCTGCTCATCTACAAACGTCAGCTCAACCGGAAAACATCTGAATATGTAAAATCAACACCGCCCCACGTTAAAGCCGCACTTAAACTGGATCCCGACGGTTCAAAAAATCTCAGAAACGTCAGCTACATAATGACAGCCGAGGGGCCGACTCCGGTGGAAATGTACAGCGGCGGAGCCGACTACAGCCATTACATAGAAAAACAAATCCGACCCATTGCCGACGGAGTACTCTTTGCAGCCGGCAGGGACTTTGATTCAATCATCGAAGGACAGCAGCTGGACCTGTTTTAAGCAACAACCAGCCGGTTTAAAGGCTGCTGTTTTTCTTTCCGTATTTGTTTTTGGCAAAATCCTGCATGATATCAATCTCTTCATTGCTGAACTTCCGTACATCACCGCCTAGCAGTTTTGCAAACAAATAGATCTGGGCGTTTTTCTCAAGCACCAGGCTGACCTTGAGGGCCGTTTTCATATCACGTCCCGTCACAAGGGCTCCATGTCCGGGCAGCAGTACCGCATTGTTCCGGCCCAGAGCCCTTACCGCTGCATCACCCAGTTCAGCGGTGCCCGGCAGTTCATACGGAAGCGCAACCTGAATCTCTGCACCTGCAATCTGTACAAAGTCCTCGCTTACCGCCGGCAGCGGCTTTTCTGCCGCACCGAACGCACTGGAATACACCGGATGTGTATGTATAACAGCGTTTACATCAGGTCTGGCCTTCAGAACAGCCGCATGCATGTGCTTCTCCACAGAGGGTTCCGCCTTCCCCTCAACAAGATTAAGATCTGTATCCATTACAACAACCAGGTCAGGGGTAATCACCGAATAATCCACCCCGCTTGGGCTTATATACATCAGCCCGGTCTCCGGATCTCGGCAGCTGATATTTCCCCAGGTGCCGACTGTTATACCCTTCTCAAGCATTTCTATGCCGGTATCGACTATCAATTGTTTATATTTATTATTTACCATATGCCCGGTATTTTAGCATAAAGAGAATAAGGCTTCCATTTTTAAATTCTGTAGCCGGCAGTATATAAATGAGTTAAATTATAATTATGAAAATCAGTGTAATAATACCCGCAAAGAATGAAGAAAAGTTTCTTCCAGTACTTCTTGAAAGCATAAAGAATCAGGATTTTGATGATTATGAGGTAATCGTTGCTGACGCCTTTTCCACTGACGGAACCAGGGAAATCGCTGCCGGCTACGGAGCCAGGGTTGTCGACGGCGGAATGCCGGGGCCGGGACGAAATGCAGGAGCAAGGGCTGCAAAAGGAGAATTCCTTGTATTCCTTGATGCCGATGTCGTTATCCCCGAACATTTTCTTAAAAACCTGTATAACGAAATGCAGGAAAGATATATCGATGTCGCAACCTGTGCAATAAGACCGATGTCCGACATTCAGCTTGACCGGGTGATCCATAATGTTATCAACCTTACAGTAATGGCAAACCTCAGAATAAATCCGATGGCATTCGGTTTCTGCATATTTATTACTAAAAGACTTTTTGACAGAATCGGAGGTTTCGATGAAACCATCAAGGTTGCCGAAGACAACGATCTGGTAAAACGCGCGTCGGATCACCGCCCCCTGCGCTACCTGAACTCAACCCATGTAAAGGTCAGTGTCCGCCGTTACGAGAAGGAAGGCAGGCTTCAGTACGCGGCCAAGGGAATCAAACTCAATGTCTACCGTGCATTCCGGGGTGAAATTCGTTATGGAAACGACGTTCTTGAATACGACTTCGGAGGCTACGACGGAGACTACAACCGGGGAAAGGCTCTCGATAAAATAGAGAAAGCTCTCATCCGTATGGAGACAAAATACCGCAGGCAGCTTTCCAACATGAAAACATGGAGGATTTCCGGAAAGGAACATGAGAGAAGCTACAAACTTCTTACCCAGCTTCGGAGCACAATGAGGGATTTTTCAAAATCTGACAGCAGAGAAGAAGATAAGGATAAAAAGGCCGACTGAAACACTGGATAAGATCCGGCAGGAGTCAGCTGATTTTCAGAAAGGCCTTCAGGTATTCAGCCGCAGCGGATCCCAGTTTCCGGTGGGCATCCGCCTCAAGATGTATTCCGTCAATCGGAGAGCTTTTAATTATTCCGCCTGAATTAATGAATCCGCATTTCATAGCGGAGGCAAGCGTTCCAAGCTGTGTACCAAGTTCCAGAACTTTACGGGTTTCTGTTTCATAATACCCGTCCGGCACCTCATCATTATTAAGAGGCACCGGCGAAATCAAAATCATTTCCGGTTTCACAAAGCCGGTGTCTTCGCTGGTTTTTTCCAGAGTTCTGATAAAGGCCGAAGAAGCCCTGACCACATCATTCACAGGGCATTCGGGGTTCAGGCAGAGATCGTTAACCCCCAGAAAAATAATCACCGCATCAAGCGGAAAATTATCAACCAGGGCATCAGAGAAATACTCCTCCTGCCCTGTGACGGTTCTGCCGTTTACACCATCTTCGATTATCTCAAAGCCGGCCCCCAGTTCATTTGCCATCACACCGGGCCACCGCTCGCCGAACGCAAAACGGAGGCCGGAAACAGGGTTAACTCCCCAGGTATTTGAATCGCCGTAGCACAGGATTCTGTACATAAGCCTTCCTTTTATTTTACCAGTGCGGATATCCCCTTGAAATAGGGGCTTTTTGAGGTTCTGGTTAGTTCAAAAAGTACTGACTCATATACTGAAACCATCGCGCCCTCAAACTTGTATCGTTCTATTCCTGTTTTATAATCCTGTTCCTTTCTGGAGGAAATACAGTCAACAACAGCATTAACGTTATAACCTTCTGCACAGAGATCGGTAATTGTCTGAAGAACACAGACATGACCTTCGATTCCACAGATGAGTACATTTTTCCTGCCTGTTTCCTTCAATTTTTCCATAAAAGCAGGGTCATCAGCACAGCTGAAAGTTCCTTTTTCAATATACGGGAGCTCTTCGGCAGAACTGCAGCCGAGCGCCTCAACAAGTTCGGGAACTGTTGGTCCAAGGCCCCTGGTGTACTGCTGGGTAACAAGCAGCGGAATCTCAAGATGACGAAGCCCCTTAATGAGGGTGGAAGTATTTTTTATAAGCTCTTCCTTCTTCTGCATATGTGGGACAAGCCTGTCCTGAAAATCAATTATTACTCCAACTGTATCTTCTGCAAGTAATCTCATAATTCCTCCCTGTATTTGCGGTAAAGACCTCTGAACTGATCATAGGACAGTGACAGAAGATCAGCCGCTTTCTTCTGGTTGTTTTTTCCTTCCGACAAGGCCCGCCGGAGGTACTCAACTTCTATTTCTTTTATATTATCCCGAAATCCTGCAAGAGGGGGAAGAGCCGAAACTGTCTTTTCAACAATCCCGGGACTGCGGGCAGTCCCGCTGCTTTCAGCCTCAAAGCCTGAATCCCCTCTATCATCAGACGCGCCGTATTCAATCTCCGGCTTTTCATAGGGATTTTTGAAAGGATCAACATTTATATCTGTAATAAGCCCCGACTCACACTTGTAGACAGCGCGCTCAACTACGTTTTTAAGCTCACGGATGTTTCCAGGCCAGGGATATTGATGCATTCTTTGAATTACTTCTTCCGAGAACTCGGGCATCCGGGCATGACTCAGCTCCGACGCCATTCTTGATGCAAAATGCCTGGCAAGAAGCATAATATCATCTCTGCGCTCTCTTAAAGGGGGAAGAAAAAGGACCTCGAAAGACAGTCTGTCCAGGAGGTCCCTTTTAAACTTGTTCTCTTCGCACAAATTCGGCATGTCTTCATTGGTGGCGGCAACAATACGGACATCAACTTCGATGGTCCGTGAACTGCCGACACGTTCAAAACTGCCGTATTCGACTACTCTGAGTATCTTTTCCTGTACTTCAAGAGGGATCAGGCCTATCTCATCGAGAAACAGGGTCCCCCCGTCGGCCTCTTCAAAGCGGCCTTTTCGGGTTTTTCCTGCGCCGGTGTACGCTCCTGTTTCATGTCCAAAAAGTTCTGTTTCAATAAGCGTAGGCGGCAGAGCAGCACAGTTGAGTGTGACGAAAGGAGCCTCCCAGCGTCCGGAAAGGTAATGAAGCCTTGAGGCCGCTAATTCCTTTCCGGTTCCCCTTTCGCCGATTATCATGACCGATCGATTTATACCGGCGGCCCGACTGAGTTCTGCCTGAAATTCCAGAAATACCGGAGATTCTCCCAGAGCTTCGCGTTCAACGAAATCTGAGAATTTCATGTAGGTACAATTTACCATGTAATGGTTATTTTGACCAGTATTATTTTAGCTATTTGGTATTTTTTACCATTTTATTGGTTTTTTTCGCCAGGTCCAGCAAAATGGTAACAGAATCCTCCCCGACAGCTGTTTAATTATGGAACGATGTACTGAAAATGAGCCTGAATAAGCCCATAGGTGCAGTCAGACAGCCGATTTTATGAAGTTTTTTGATTTTTTCAGCGTTATTCCTAAAACTGGCACAGCATCTGCATATATATGTACAAACAAACCATGGAGGATAAAATGGGCGTTTTTACAAGATTCAAAGACATAGTTAACTCAAACATCAATTCAATGCTTGACAGGGCGGAAGACCCTGAAAAAATGATCAACCTGATGATTAGAGAGATGGAAGATACACTCGTAGAACTCAAATCATCATGCGCAGCAACAATGGCAGACAAGGCCAAAATGGCCCGGGAAAAAGATGACTTCCAGGAAAAATGCGACCGCTGGAGTTCGAGGGCAAAACTTGCAGTAGAAAAAGGCCGTGACGATCTGGCCCGTGAAGCTCTTCTTGAGAAAAAATCCTGCGCAAACCAGCTTGAACTGCTTGAAAACGATCTTAAACAGTTTGATACTATTATTGATGAATGCAAGGGAAACATTACCCAGCTTGAAGAAAAACTGGAGACAGTCAAACAGAAAAGACGTATATTAATACAGCGAAGCATTCATGCAACCGAAAAAAAGAAGGCTAGAGAGACTATAAGAAACGCATCCGGTGTTGATGCAACAATGCGTTTCGAAGAACTAGAAGGCCGGATTGAAAGAATGGAAGCTGACGCAGATATGGTTTTTACCGGCTCAAAGAGCGGGACCAACGAAAACGAGTTTCACAAACTTGAAAATGAGACCGAAATCGAAGAAGAGCTTTCAAAACTTAAAAAGAGTATAAAGAAGAATGATGGGGCCAATAATTAGTTCAGGAATGATAATTTCGCTTTTTGCTATCGCAGCACCCTTTGTATTCGTGCTGGCGGTGATTGCGATAGTAACAGGCAGAAAGGAAAAATCCCGCCGCGGAGATAAAATGAGCGACGAGGATGCGAAGATGATGGATGAAATTTACAGGGGTCTTCGGGATTTAAACCGTAGAATCGACAACCTGGAAACCCTGTATAACGATAAAAAACGGAAGGAGCGGTAATTGACTATGACCTATACCGGAAGAAAACTATACAGATCCAGACACGGTGAAATCCTCGGAGTCTGCAAGGGCATTGCTGAATGGAGAGATCTCCCTGTAAATATGGTAAGACTCCTTTTCATACTGATTGCAATAGCAAGCGCCGTAGTGCCCTGTCTTATAATATACCTGATAATGGGACTGGTACTCCCCATGGAACCGGGCTACCGTTCGGGCAGACGAAGCGATGATGACTATAAGGATCGCGGCGGAAGACGACATTACGGTTTTGAAGATATTAAAAGCGAGTTTGACAACCTGAAACAGCGCGTCAACAAAATGGAAGACGATGCAACCTCAGATAAAGAAACAGACTGGGATCGAAGATTTCATGACAAGGATTAATTCCGGGCACAGCACCGGAAATAAAGAACAGGGCACCCTTGAATAAGATATTCAGCGGTGCCTTTTTTATTCGACTTCTTCATACCTGGACAGGTTCATATTAACCTGCTCAAGCTTTTTTGTGAGGCTGTCGATGGTTTTTTCGATCCGCTTTTTTTCCTTCTGAAGCCTAACAACAGGGTCGTCTGCTGCAGATTTCATCTTTGCAGCCCTTGCAAGATCACGGCTGCTTCCTCCTATCAGGCTTGACTGAACCTTCTCACGGGTTTCGGCATCAGCCACTGAAGCAACCAGCATCATATTTTCATAACCAAGCTCTGACGGAAGTTCAAAATTGTTCGCTTTTATAAGAGTCCTTGCCGTTGTAGTATCAAGCTGAAGCACCCGCTCAACATAATCTTCAAAACGGTAACCCTTGGTGCTGCATATTTCCTGTGCTCGTACAAAGGCAGAGCCAAGCTGTTTCGCAATATCGCCCTGAGGCCCTATCATCTTCTTCTTAATGGTTTCGGTAAGCAGCGCAAGCTCGTGATCAGCCTCAAACACATTACCGATAAGGCTCATCTCTTCAGCCTTGTTCAGCAGCTCATGAAAGATTCTGCGAAACTCTACCGTATGAGCTCTCGGTCCTACAGGGACAGGAGATTCCGTAATATGTACATGGTGGGCAAACTCATGGATGGCCGTATACAGAAGAAGCACATCGCTTTCCAGATTTTTATTGTGAATAATTATTTCACGGGTGTCGGGGTAATAAAGCCCGTTAACCTTCTTGCTGCTTTTTCCTGAAAATATCAGCGAAAACTCTTCTATATCATCGCGAAGCTGAAGGAGTATCTCTTTTACCTGTTCCTGATTCATAGCAATAAAAGTATTCTAAATCTGCCGATCAGGCAAGACTATTCATTGCTTAATAAGCTTTATTCCTTTATCGCTTATCTCTATCAGCCGCTCCTTGTACAGGCCGCCGATAGTCTTTTTAAAGATTTTCTTGCTAATACAAAGAGCCTGCGTAATCTCATCAGCACTGCTTTTATCGTGCAGAGGAAGAAAACCTCCGGCAGTTTTAAGCGATTCAAGAATGATGGTCCTGGCATCGTCGCTTGCCGCCTTAAAGCCCTGCGGCTGCAGAGCAGCGTCGACAAGTCCGTCCTCACGGATCTTTTTAATAAAACCGGTACGGACATCTCCAATGTAAAGCTTTTCAAATATCTCATTCCGGTACAGAACTCCGGAGTATTTATTATCAATTATGACCCTTGCCCCGAGCTTTGAAAAACCGAAAACTATCATCTCTACCTGCTGATTAGGCTTGAGCGAAGAAGTATCTGTTTCAAAATACTCATCAAGAAGACAGGTCCCAATCACTCCGGTCCCCTCAAAATCGTGAACAATTCTGACCACGGCCATATCACCGGTCTCAAGGTCCTTGCGCATGCTGCGTCTCGGCACAAAAAGGTCCTTGCCGATTCCCCAGTCAAGAAAGGCTCCGAAATCAGTCTTACCCACCACCTCCAGTGCTGCAAATTCACCAAGGACAGCATAGGGCTTTTTTGTTGTTGCCCGAAGCTCATCTTTGGCAGAATTGTACACAAAGACATCAATAAAAGATCCTTTCACCGCTGACGGCGGGACTTCATCAGGCGGAAGATAAATATCCTTACCCTTCCCTTCTGAAAGAAAGCAGGCTTTAGGGCTTATCTTAACAATTTCAAGTTTATTCCATGTTCCGGTATTCACGGCTTGAGTATATCCTCCAGTGATAAAGAATTCTACTGCCTTGGAAGGGTCAGCACAAAGGTGGTGCCGCGGCCTTCCTCTGATGTAAAGGCAACCCTACCCTTTAAAAAATTCTCGGTGAACAGCTTAATACTGTAGGTTCCTATGCCCCGGCCCTCCCCCTTCGTACTGAACGATCTCTGAAAAACCTGCATCCTGACCTCCTCCGGCATTACAGCAGGATTGTTAACATGAATCTCAATATAATCATCACGCAGATAGATCGCCAGCTTAACTTCATCACCGGGACGGCTGGCTTCGAAAGCGTTTTTCAGAAGGTTGAGTATTATCCTGCGGAATATTATTCTGTCGGTCTTAAGCTCTTCACCCAGGCCGGCGGTAGACAGCTCGAGTTCTATACCCTCAACCCAGGATGTATTTTTAACAGTATTTACAAGAGCTTCAATCTCTTCTAAAAGGTCAATTACTTCAAAATCCGGATGAAATGTACCGGCCTCTGAGTTTTTCAGTTTTTTAAAGAAGTATATCTGCTCAATAATATCAGTAATACTCGATTCGATTATTCTGTCCGCATTTTCAATATACTCTGATGATATTTTAGAGATCGAAACCAGGCTTGTAAGCACATTCGAGCTGTTTAAAACATCATGAAAGAAGGCCCTTTCAATCAGTTCGCTCTGCTTAATCCTGCTTGTATCAGTAAGGAAAAACAGAATGAACCTCTCATTTTCCATTCTGAAGGGTACTGTTTTCACCTCGAAATCAACCGCGGAAATACGGTTATCGAGAGTTACCAGCATTCTTCCCTGATTTATTACTTTCTCATCCTTAAAAATTGTCTGCAGAATTGTGTTTCCGGCATAGCAGAACCTGCAGCTTTCCGAATTGCCGCAGCCGGCTGAATGTTCCTCTGAGTGAATACATTTAAAAACCTCTCCGGGTCTGTAGCCGATCAGATCTGCAAGATGAGCATTATTTTTAAAATATGCCTCGTTGATGTATACGAACTGCCTTGCATCATTGAGGATGCCGACAAAGTGATCTGAATATTCAGCTACAATCTGAATTAATTCATTCTTTCCGATATTTCTGCTTTGTTTTTTCAGCTCATCCGGCCCGAGCCTTCTGCTGATATCATACATTATTGGGTCCATACACTATTTTAGGTAATCACAGATGCAATTTTCAATTAAAAAAACATTTTTCATCTTGATCATATTTATTTATTTAGGTATTGTAATACCTAAATAACAGTTTACAGGAGAATCCATGAATCCGCTTATAAATATATCCGAGGGAGCATCACTGGCATTTCACAGCCTTGCCCTCATAGCAAGAGAGGCCCCGCAAAGGCTGAATACCGGCTTTATAGCAAAAAATCTGGGTGCATCCGAAGCCCATCTGGCAAAGGTGTTTCAGAGGCTGAGCAAGGCCGGCATAGTGTCCTCGGTAAGGGGCCCCTCCGGCGGATTCATACTGTCAAAAGACCCCCGGGAAATCAGTTTTCTAAACATCTACGAGATCATGGAATCAAAAATAGATAATAAAGGCTGTCCGCTGGGCAGATCGGAGTGCTCATTCAGCAGCTGTATCTTCACGGCAAAGATGAGCTCAGTCTCACAGGAAATCTACAATATACTGGAAACTATAAATCTGGCTGAATTCAGCAGTCATACAGGCATAAGCGGGGATACGGAGAACAAATGAACTATTTTGAAGAAAACGACAAACTTTACAGCATAGTAGACAGGTATCCGGAAACTATTCCTGTTTTTATAAACAACGGATTTCCACAGATGGATGACGAGGCTCAAAGGGAAAAATTCGCTAAGACCATATCCCTCAAGCACGCACTGATGCTTAAGCAGACAGACCTGCAGTCCTTCTCCGCACTGCTCAACGAGGCAATCAAACGGAAAGCAGAAAGCGGAATTGACGGAATAAATACCGAAAAGGTTTCGGACCCCGACATCAGCCTCACAGGACTCCTGCCCTGCCCGGTAAGAATTCCGCTGCTGGAACAGTTCAGCCGCTTTGCCGAAGGCTTTGAAAAGGATTCCGGACTGCAGATTGCCCACGAACTGAAAGCCGCTTCCATGGGACTGGACTGGGTTGAAAAAAACATCAGCGGTTTAAGCAGCCATGAGAACCTTCCAGACATTTTCATTTCAGCCGGATTCGATCTTTTCTTTGACAGAAAAAAAATCGGCAGATACAAGGAGCAGGGAGTTTTCAGTGATTTAAGCGGATATGAAAAATACAACGAACTTTTTGACGGAATCGATCTGAAAGACCCCCGCGGGCACTATTCCATAATCAGCGCCGTACCTGCAGTATTTCTTGTAAACACAAATGAACTTGGAGATACCCCGGCACCGAAAAGCTGGAAAGACATTCTCAGCCCCGAATTTGAAAACAGGGTATCAATCCCTATAGGAGACTTCGATCTTTTCAATGCGATTCTGATAAACATCCACCGGAATTACGGCGACGACGGCGTCTTCAGACTGGGAAAAAGTCTGCTTGAATCAATGCACCCCTCACAGATGGTCAAAAGCAGTACCAAAAAAGCAAACAGGCCTGCGGTAACAATAATGCCGTTTTTCTTCACTAAGACCGTAAAAGAAGGCGGACCGATGAAGGCGGTATGGCCCGAGGACGGGGCAATTTTAAGTCCGATCTTCATGCTTACTAAGGCTGCTTCTGCGGAAAAGATTCAGCCGGTAGTTGATTTCTTTGCATCAAAAGAAGTCGGTGAAACCCTGGCCCACAACGGGCTTTTCCCCAGCACAAGAGAGGATGTTGATAACCGGATAGATTTGTCAAACACATTTATGTGGCCGGGATGGGACTATATATATTCAAACGATATCGCAGAGCTGATCGGTCACTGCGAAGAAGTATTCAATTCAGCTGTCGAATCAGCAGCAGGAGTATAAATGAACCTTGTGACATTTTCAGGTCCGCCCTCATCGGGCAAGACCTCGGTGATACTTAAAACTATCGAATCACTTAAAAGCAGAGGCCTTAAAGTGGGAGTAGCCAAGTTCGACTGCCTCTATACAGATGATGACGAACTCTACCGCAAGGCAGGCATCCCTGTAAAAAAAGGCCTCTCAGGCTCACTCTGTCCTGACCACTATTTCGTCAGCAATATAGAAGAAATAACACAGTGGGGAGTCGAGTCGGGCTTTGATGTACTGATAAGTGAATCTGCAGGTCTCTGCAACCGCTGTTCTCCATACGTGAAGGAAGTGAAGGCCGTCTGCGTAATCGACAATCTAAGCGGAATAAACACCCCCAAGAAAATCGGTCCAATGCTTAAGTCGGCTGACATTGTGATCATCACCAAGGGCGACATTGTTTCCCAGGCGGAAAGGGAAGTCTTTGCATCCAGAGTGAACGCCGTTAACCCTTCGGCTGTAATTATGCACATCAACGGGCTTACAGGCCAGGGAAGCTTTGAATTGAGCACCCTGCTGTATGACCCGAAAACCGCCCTCACAAGCCTTCAGGGAAAGGAGCTGCGTTTTCCGATGCCGTCTGCAATGTGCTCCTACTGTCTGGGTGAAACCCGGATAGGCGAAAGCTACCAGATGGGAAATGTTCGCAAAATAAACCTTCAGGAGGATGCCAGCCATGGTGCTTAAAAAGGATCTCGAAACACTGACGGCGGCAAGGGTTCTTGACGCCTACCCCTTTGCCGAAACTTATTTCGCCGACAACAACATAAGCCTGACAGGCCGGAAAAAGCAGACTATCGGAGAACTTTTCAACAGCTTTGATGAAACCGAGCGCGAAGACAGGGCGATCGACCCTGAAAGGCTTATGACCGGCCTTGCAGACTTTATAAACCAGATGCTTGAATTCCTCGGTGAAAACGAAAAGGTACAGTCGGTAACGATACTTCCCGGAACCGATAAATCGGGAAATTCCGAAGGATTTGAAGAGCTTGTGATCAGGACAAGTGAAATTGTCTCAATTGTAGGCCCTACCGGTTCCGGAAAAAGCAGGCTGCTCGGCGATATTGAATGGGTTGCACAGGCCGATACACCGACATCAAGGCGTATTCTTATAAACGGGGAAGTTCCTGATAAAAGCTGGCGCTTTTCTACCTCGAAGAAGCTTGTGGCACAGCTGTCGCAGAATATGAACTTCGTAATGGACTTAAGCGTCCGCGAATTTGTGAGCATGCATGCCGAAAGCCGCATGGCCGAAAACAGGGAGGAAATAACTGAAAAAATCATCGCCGAGGCAAACAGGCTTGCAGGCGAACAGTTCGGACCGGAAACCCCGGTCACAAGCCTCAGCGGCGGACAGTCACGGGCTCTTATGATTGCCGACACAGCAATCCTAAGCAAATCACCTATAATCCTTATTGATGAGATCGAAAACGCAGGTATTGACCGTAAAAAGGCTCTCGAACTGCTTTTATCCGAAGAAAAAATTGTCCTGATGGCCACACACGACCCTATTCTTGCGCTGATGGCCGACCGGCGGATTGTAATTAAAAACGGCGGAATCTCAAAAATTATTGAAACAACAGAAGAGGAGAAAACAATCCTCGGCGAGCTTGAAGAGCTCGACAGAACCCTCCTGTCTTACAGAACAAAACTCAGACAGGGAAACAGACTGACAGAAACCAAAGATTCAGAGGAGAAAAGATATGCATGACGGTTGTTCAGGTTCATTTGATAATGCAAAGGCAGTTGTAGACAAGGTAAGGATGATGGGATTCTCGGAACAGTACCTTCCGGTGCCTCTGCAGATTACCTGCGGATCCTGCGGAAGCGAATTCGAGATGGAAACCTTCGAATTTAAATGCCCGGACTGCGGTTCGGTACATGCGGTTACCCCATGTCACGCCTTCGACCCGGCCAACGTAATGGCTGCGGAAGCCGGATATTAGAAAAGCATACGCCTTTTATAAACTCCAATAGTTCCAAAATGAAATTATTGGAGTTTTATTTTTTTTACTGAAGATATAATATTAAACAGGCCGATGCTACGATTATGGGAAGGACTGTTGAAATGAAAAGAAATCGTATTTTAGTTTTAATCCTGATAATTATTTCTCTCACCGGGTGCAAATCTCTTTCAAGTGAGGGAAGACTTTTAACTGATGCCACACGGGCAAGAAAATCCGGCGACTACTACAATGCGGCAATCAATGCGATTGAATCTGTGCGCATAGATAACGAGTATAAAAAGGCACTGCTTTTTCTGGATGAAATATATCCCGAAGCTGTCAGCTACTATGAGCAGAAGGCCGAACAGACTAAGACCAGCAGCGAAATATTCAAAAATGATAAAATCGCAACCTACTACGGATATCTGGTTGAAATAAATGAAGCAGCAAGAACACTGCCGCCGCTTTATCACCCGAAAACAAAGATGCAGCTTAGTTTCAGCTATACAGACTACAGTGCTGAACGCGGAGAATATTCCGAGCTGGCCGCTGAAGACCACTACCAGGAAGGACTGCGCCTCGCAAAACTCAAGACAAGGGAAGATTCGAAACAGGCGGCCAAAGAATTTGAAATGGCACTTGGATTCGTCCCCGGCTATAAGGACGCAAAAACCAGAGCGGCCGCAGCACTTGAGGAAGGTACACAGGTTGTAGCGTTTTTCGAGTTCAGAAACAACGCATGGGACATCCCCATCAACCAGTTCTCCGATCTGGTTCAGGCCACCGCAATATCAGAACTGATGAAAGACCGCGAAGTCATGAAGTTTACCAAGTTTATCGACAGACAGATGCAGTCAAGCCTTCTGAATGAGCAGATAAACTCGATGAATGCACTCATGGACGATCAGTCCAGGGTCGAGATAGGAAACCTGCTCAATTCAAATATTTTCATAACCGGAACTATCGATGCAGCGTCAATTGACAATCCGCCGCCTTCAAGGAGAACCGAACACAAGGTAATAACCTTTGATGAAGAAGATTCCGAATCCTCATCAACATCATCCACATCAGGAACATCCGGTTCCTGGAAATCAGGTTCAACAGCACCGCCCCCCGACGTCGCAGAGGCTGAGATTACCTACTTCAAAAGAACAATAACTTTCAATGCCACGGTAACCTTCAGAGCTATCGATGTTGAAACCGGTGAAATACTGATGGGAAATACGGTCAGCTGGAGTGAAGAGGACGAAGCAGAATGGGCAAGATGGAGCGGCGACGAGAGAGCGCTGGACTACAACGACCGGAATCTTGCCTCAAAAGACGATACCGACATCCGCTCAGTACAGACTCTGGCAACCGAAGCAGCAAAGGAACTTGGAAAGAAGATAGCTTCAGAGCTTGCAAAAATGCTTCGCTGATTTAAGAACCGCAGTAAAGAAATCCAATAGAGGCCGTTCGGATGGGAAAAAACCTGTTTCGGACGGCTTTTTGTTTTTAGACTTGACAACAGGGCTCTGCAGAGTCAAATTTAAATTAGTTAACTATGAAAAAAAGATTGTTCAAATTAATACCGATTCTGGTTCTTTTTTCCGCCGTCTGCGCGGAAGCAGCTGACGTTACCGTCATTCCGGTTAACGGAGAGATAGATCGTTCACTGACTGTATTTATAAGACGCAGCATTGAGAAAGCCGATAACAGCGGCGCGGATACAATAATATTTGAAATTGACACTTTCGGCGGCCTTGTTGAATCGGCGCTTCAGATTGCAACGCTGATCGGCAATGCAGAACAGCATACAATTGCCTATATTCCGGCAGCCCCTGAAACTACCGGCGTAAGCTGGTCGGCCGGAGCTCTTATAAGCTTTGCCTGCAATGAAATTTATATGGCGCCCGGAACATCCATTGGCGCAGCGGCGCCGGTCTATTCGAGTGCTGAAGGAATGAAGGCGGCCGAAGAGAAAACCGTAAGCGCCGTCCGCGGGCAGATGGCCGCACTTGCCGAGAAGAACGGATATCCGAAGGCTGCGGCACTTGCAATGGTAGATGCCGACACAGAGCTTTCAGAATACTTTATAAATGATATCCCCTCACTTGCATCCGCAGAAGAACTGCCTCAGATTCAAACTGATGCAGAGAAAAACGGTAAAACATTCAGGACAGGCAAAACCGTTTCTAAACCCGGAAAACTGCTGACTCTGACCGCCAACGAAATGGCCTTTTACCGGATCAGCTCGGGAACAGTTGAAAGCAGAACAGAGCTGCTTAAACTTGAAGGAATTGAGGCGGACAGTGTGGAAACAGCTGAATCAAGCATACCCGACAGCCTGATAGCACTCATTACAGGAAGCGCCCTCACAACACTTCTTGTAATAATCGGGCTGGCTGCCGTATATATTGAAATTACAAGTCCGGGCTTCGGAATACCAGGAACCGTTGCGATAATTGTCTTTTCAATTCTGTTTGCCTCTAATGCAATGCTCGGGAATGTGGGCTCGCTTGAAATACTGCTTTTTCTTGCAGGAGTGGCTCTTCTTGCTGTCGAAATATTTATAATTCCCGGCTTCGGGGCAGCAGGAATAAGCGGAATAGTGCTCATTGCGGTCGGACTTGTACTTGCAGGTCAGGACTTTGTCCTGCCGGAGGTAGACTGGCAGTATGATCTTTTTAAGCAGAATATCATCAACGTAGGAATAGGAACCCTCGGCTCGATAATTCTGGTAGGTGTAATATTCCTGCTGTTTCCCAGAATTGGTGTATTCAACCGGCTTGTACTGAAAACAGAAGAAACGCCGGCCTCCGGCTTTACAGTTCAGAAAGTGAATACAGACTCTGCTCTCATTGGAAAGACGGGAACAGCCGCGACCGACCTCCGCCCTGCCGGAAAGGCCGAAATTGACGGAGAGCTTATAACGGTTGAATCTTCCGGTGAATATATTGAGAAGGGAACTGTAGTAATTATTACCGGCGTTAACGGAAACCGGATTATTGCTTCAAAGGCGGACATGACATGATAAAAGCGGCAGCACTGCTTGCGGCAGGGATAATATTTATAATTATTGAGTTTTTCATACCGGCTTTCGGGCTTGTCGGCCTTGTCGGTGCGGGGACGGTTATTGCATCCATTGTAACCGCGTTTATGATAAGCAATACCGCTGGTGCGGTTTTTATCATCATTGCGGCAATAATGATTCCGCTGCTGATAGCTCTGTTCTTCAAGGTTTTTCCGTATACTTTTTTCGGCAAGCGGCTGATTCTCGGGAAGACCTTCGGAAAAGAAGAAGGCTTTACCGCAGGAGCTGGAGACATGAGCAGCATTCTGGGACAGTCAGGGACTGCTCTTACCGACCTCAGACCGTCCGGAATGATAATTATCGAAAACAGGCGGATAAACGCCGTTTCCAACGGTGAATATATAGAAAAAGACAGTAAAATTATTGTTAAAAAAGTCGACGGCAACAGGATTGTCGTAAGCAAGGAGGATTAAATGGTTCTGGTTTATATCGTAGCAGGGGTTATAGCCCTCATAATTATTGCACTGTTTATCAAGTTTTTCGGATTGTGGTTCAGAGCCCTGCTTTCAGGTGCACACATCTCGCTCGGACGCCTGATAGGAATGTGGATACGGCAGGTCAAATCAAAGCAGATCGTTGACAGCCGGATTATGCTTACAAAGGCCGGTATTGCAACAGATTCGGATCTTCTCGAAACACACTACCTGGCGGGCGGTGACGTCATAAGAGTAAGCAAGGCGCTTATTGCTGCAAATAAGGCAAATATCGTGCTTGATTTTCAGCAGGCTGCAGCTATCGATCTGGCAGGCCGTGATGTACTTGATGCGGTAAAAACCAGCGTAAACCCCAAGGTAATCGACTGCCCCAATCCTGATAAGGGCCGGCAGACAATTGACGCAGTGGCCAAGGACGGAATACAGCTGAGAGCAAAGGCCAGAGTTACCGTGAGGGCCAATATAGAAAGGCTTGTCGGAGGAGCCACTGAGGAGACAATCATAGCCAGAGTCGGTGAAGGTATTGTAACTACAATCGGAAGTTCAGAAACTTATAAGGATGTTATTGAAAATCCTGACAAGATTTCAAAAACCGTACTTGCAAAGGGTCTGGATGCAGGAACGGCTTTCGAGATTCTTTCAATCGATATAGCAGATGTGGATGTCGGCGATAATATCGGAGCAAAACTTCAGGCCGATCAGGCAGAAGCAGATAAACGCAGATTCCAGGCTGTTGCGGAACAGCGCAGAGCAGCAGCAATTGCAAGAGAGCAGGAAATGTCAGCCCTGGTTCAGGAAAACCAGGCACAGGTTGTTCTGGCGGAGGCCGAGATTCCAAAAGCTATTGCAGCCGCATTCAGAGAAGGGCATCTGGGCATCATGGATTATTATCGGCTCAGAAACATTCAGGCTGATACAGACATGAGGCAGAGCATCAGCGAAGACGGAAAGAAGTCTGACAAGTAAAGCTGGGGAATATAATGGCTTTTGAATCAATTCCTTTTTTCTTTATAATTGCAATATTCTTCTCGGTTTTCAGATTTATCAAAAAGGCCAATAAAGACCAGAGTAAATCTGCTGATCCTTTCAGTGCCGTTAAAAAGCAGATGCAGGATGCGGCAAAAAAGAAAACAGGAAAAGAATCGGCAGCAGGGCTTGAAAAAGGCTTTTCGGATTTTATTAAAAACATCGATGATGCTTTTACCTTTAAAGGCAGGGATAACGGTCAGCAGGAAGTCCCGGAACAGATTTACACCGCTGTAGAGACGGAGTCTGCAAAAGAGGACCCCGCATACAGCGGAGACTCTTCAACAAAGAGCGTTTTCGGGCTCGATATTCAGGCATCAGAGGCTACTGAAGCAAAGCCGGCCGCCCTGAAGACAGCCAAAACCGGGAAAGAAGCCTACACATATTCAGAATCTTTGGAATCTGAATATGAAGCTGAAAATACAGCTGCAGGCAGGATTAGCAGACTGCCCGATCTGAAAAAGGCAGTTATCTGGTCGGAGATTCTGGGAACACCGAAGGGTCTTCAGTAACAAACATCATTTCATGGGTCTCCGGAGTACCGTATCCCTCGATACTCTCCGGAGCAAGCCCCTTCCCGCCTACTGCAGTTTTTACAATCTTGCGGTTAAAATCATGGGTATCGGGGCTGGCAAGATATTCATCAAGCGGCATCCATAAACCCTCTTCAATTTCGGATTCATCAATTGTAATTTCTGTAGAAAGCGGCTCAAGCCTGCACACAAAATAGATATCAGACTTTCCATATCTGTATCCGTGCCAGTGTCTGAAACAGGCAAGTGAAACAAAACGGGTTTTAATGCCGGTCTCTTCTTCAACCTCACGTACAACAGCCTCCTCAATATGCTCTCCCTGATGGAGGGTTCCGCCTGGAAGCTTGTAATGACGCCGATTGTTATGTCTGTATTTTTCCTGGATAACCAGAATCCTGTTTTCAGAATCAATCACAACTCCGCCTGCTCCGATATAATGAGTAGCAAAGGGCGGAACATATGAGCCTTCAACAAGGGTCATAGTAAGCTGAAGTCTGTCTTCAAGTGCATGATGAAAGATAAAACCGGCAGCTACGGCCTCCGGAATCAGATTGGATTTCTCAATGGGAATCTCCAGCCATATAACACGGAGATTCTGCTCTTTAATTTCGTCTATTGTTTTTCTAAGTCTCAGTCCGAAATCCCCGGCATCACCGCTCAAATCGTCTCCGGCAATCACTGCACCCTCAAAAGGATTTCTCTGATAAGCAAGTTGGTTCATACTTAAAAAGTATTCAATATTCCGGCTTTTCGCAAGTAGACCGGAATGTCGAACTGGAATTATAGCCAGAATATGATATTATACTCAGACAAAACAAACACAGACCGGAGAAAAATATGTCACAGAAGCAGCATGTAATCTGTTTTAACGGAGGAAGCTCCTCTATCAAAATATCAGTAAAAGAAGTAAACGGCGCCGATGTCGAGACAATTGTCGACTTTAACTGCCAGGGCCTGGGAATGGACCACGGTTATATCGATGTTAAAACCGCTGACGGAAAAGAAACAATCGACACTCCGATGAAGGACCATAAGACGGCCCTGACAGCAATTACAAGTCTCATTTCAGAGAGATATCCGGAACTCAACATAGTAGCAGCCGGACACAGGGTTGTTCACGGCGGACCGGAATTTACTGAAACCGCACTTATTGATGAAAAGGTCATGAAATCGATTGAAGAATACTCATCACTCGCTCCGCTTCACAATCCGGCCAACCTTCAGATAATCGAGGCGGCGCTTGCCGATTCTGTTTTCGGCAAGGTCCCGAATGCGGCAATCTTTGACACCCAGTTCCATGCCGAGATGCCCAGGTATGTAAGACAGTACGGAGTTCCAAGCCACTGGCTCGATGACTACAAGATACAGCGCTACGGATTCCATGGTGCGTCCTACACATACATCAGCAGCAGATTCGCCGAACTAAACAACCTGAGCACCGATGAAACAAACTGCGTTATTGCACATCTTGGAAACGGATGTTCAATTGCGAAGGTTGAAGGCGGAAAGGGAACCGATACAAGTATGGGAACAACCCCTCTCGAAGGCCTTATCATGGGAACAAGAAGCGGCGACATAGATCCGGGCGCTCTTGAACTTATGGCCGACAACCTGAACACCGACATCAAGGAAATTATCCGTATACTCAACAAGGAATCAGGACTTCTGGGCCTCTACAACAAGAACGGACTCAAGGACATGAACAAAATAAGGATGGAGGCCGAAAAGGGAGACATCGAGGCAGAGGTAACCATTCAGACTGTTGCATACCGTGTTGCAAAATATTTTTCCGCCTATATCGGAACAATGGAAAATCCGAAGGGAATCATCTTCACCGGAGGAATCGGTGAAAATGAAGGCTACTTCAGAAAGAAGGTAATGGGCTTCATGAAGCTCTACAAGTGGAAGATTGATGAAAATACAATCATGGCCAGAAACGAGGAAGTCATTGTAGCCGAAAGCGGTCTTATCCCCGGACTCAAGGCCTGGGTAATTCCGACTGACGAAGAAAAGGTATTCGCACTTGAAGCAATGAAGTTTGCGAAATAATTCTATTCCGCAGAATCAAAAAAAGCCGGGAAGAGGAACTCCTCAGCCCGGCTTTTTATTTATTCTATTCGGTAGTAATAGCGATATTCTTGGTGACAAGGTATTCGCTGACAGCTTCAAGTGAAAGCTCCTTTCCAAAGCCGGACTGCTTGAATCCGCCGTGAGGAGCTTCTGAAGCCACAATAAGATGATTATTAACCCATACGGTTCCGAACTCCAGCTTATGGGAAACCCTCATTGCACGGGCAACATCAGCGGTCCATACCGATGCAGCCAAGCCGTAGACGACATCATTCCCAAGCCTCACAGCCTCTGCCTCGTCCTTAAATGTATTGATTGTCAGAACAGGCCCGAAGACCTCCTCCTGGATAATCTCTGAACCCTGCTTTGCATCTGCAATAACTGTCGGCGCATAGAAGTATCCGCTTCCAAGTTCGGACATTTTCCGTCCGCCGGTCAGGACTCTGGCACCTGCAGATTTTGCACGCTCGACAAAGCCGGAAACTCGCTCAAGCTGTTTTGAGCTGATGAGAGGCCCGACTTCTGTTTCAGGATTCAGCGGATCTCCGACTTTCACAGCCTCTGCTGCGGCAGTGACAGCCTCCAGCAGCTGCTTATACCGGCCTTCATGAACGTAGATTCTGGTTGCCGCGGTACAGTCCTGGCCGGCGTTAAAGGTTCCGCCCAGAACAGCAGTTTCAGCAACCTTTGCGATATCGGCATCTTCAAAAACAACAACAGGAGCCTTTCCACCCAGCTCCATATGGGTACGCTTCATCGTTCCGGAAGCAAGCTCCATAATTCTCCGTCCGGTTCCGGTTGAACCGGTAAGGCTTACAAGGCGTACTGCCGGATGAGTCGCAAGGACCTCAGCTTTTGCACCGCGCCCGGTTACTATATTAAGAACACCGTCGGGAAGGCCTGCCTCCTTTGCAATCTCTCCAAGACGAAGAGTGGACAGGGGCGTATTTGAAGCAGGTTTCATAATTATTGTGCAGCCTGCCGCAAGGGCCGGGCCGATCTTCCAGGCGGCCATCTGAAATGGATAATTCCAGGGTGTTATCTGGCCGACAACTCCTACAGGTTCATGGCGGAAAACATGGGTAAGACCTTTAACATACTGACCTGAGGCAATACCATGCGTATCTCTTGCAAGGGTTGCATAATACCTGAAGTTGTCGATTGAATCATGAATATCAACTGCCTTGCATTGATATTCCAGCGGCTTTCCGGTATTTTCGGTCTCAAGCGCTGCAAGTTCGTCGGAGTATTTTTCGATAAGATCTGCCATCTTCCAGATTATTCCGGAACGTTCGGCCGGTGTGCTCTCGCTCCAGGGCCCTTCATAAAAGGCTTTTTCCGCCGCAGCAACAGCTGATTCAAAATCAGAAACCGCTGCATCTGGTACGCTCTGAAACTTTTGACCGGTGGCAGGGTTGATAACATCAATCCTGTCCTTTCCTCTGGAGGGCACCCAGCCTCCATTAATCCACAGTTCATAACTGTCTTTCATTTTTATCTCCTTTCCAGTCGGGAGGCATTGCTGTTTCCGGCAACACCCTGTCGGTCCAGGCTCCATGTGAGTTGAGACTTCATTTAGGAGCACGGGACTCGAAGATTTGCTATAAATTTATTGGATTTTCATACGGCCGGTCAAGCTATAAGCCTAAATATCATTTAGAAATTACCGGTCTATCAGGAACCGTGGTAAAATATACCATCAGGAGGCTGATATGAGCAGGAAGATCTTTGATTTCTACAGGAATGAAGCCGGGGCGCTTAAAGCAAAAGGCCTGTACAAACAGGAACGCACTATCTGTTCTCCCCAGCAGGCTGAAATTACTCTTGAAGACGGCCGGAAGGTAATTAATTTCTGCGCCAATAACTACCTGGGACTTTCAGACAGCCCGGAACTGATAGCCGCGGCCAAAGAGGGGCTTGAACAATACGGGTACGGACTGTCATCGGTAAGGTTTATCTGCGGGACACAGTCGATTCATCAGGAACTTGAAAAACAGTTAAGCAGCTTTCTCGGAACTCAAAGCACAATACTTTACTCATCCTGCTTCGATGCAAACGGCGGACTCTTTGAAACAATTCTCGGGGAAGAGGATGTAATTATCTCGGATGCTTTAAACCATGCCAGCATCATTGACGGTGTAAGGCTCTCAAAGGCGCGGAGGATGCGTTATGCAAACAACAATATGGGAGAGCTTGAAAACTGCCTCAAAGAAGCCTCGAACTGCCGCTTCAGACTAATAGCCACAGACGGGGTTTTTTCAATGGACGGTATAATTGCTAATCTTGCAGGAATCTGCGAACTGGCTGACCGCTATGACGCAATTGTCATGGTTGATGATTCTCACGCTGTAGGTTTTATCGGAGAAAACGGTACCGGGACGCCTGAATACTGCGGAGTCCGGGATCGCGTTGATATTGTAACGGGAACACTGGGAAAGGCTCTGGGAGGGGCCTCCGGCGGTTATACTTCAGGCCGCAGGGAAATTATTGACTGGCTGCGTCAGCGTTCACGTCCTTATCTTTTCTCAAATTCGCTTGCACCGGTTATGACATATACTGCACTGAAAACTCTGGAGATGCTGCGCGGCAGCGGCGACCTCCGTACTGCCCTTAATAACAATACAGAAATATTCCGGGAAGGCCTGAAGTCCGCCGGGTTTACAATAGTGGAAGGTGTACACCCGATTGTTCCGCTGATGCTTTATGATGCCCCGCTTGCCGTTAAAATGGCGGACCTTCTGCTTGAACGAGGGGTCTATGCAGTGGGATTCAGCTATCCTGTAGTGCCTGAAGGACAGGCAAGGATTCGTTTTCAGATGTCGGCGGCACACAGCACTGAACAGGTCCGGCAGGCGGTAGAAACCATCGCTGCAGCCGGAAAGGAACTGGGGGTTATTTAAATCATGAAAGCGCTGGCAAAGACAAAATCAGAACCCGGCCTGTGGATGATTGATTCACCTGTTCCGGAATACGGACCTAACGATCTGCTTATAAGGATAAAGATTACAGCCATCTGCGGCACCGATGTCCATATTTACAACTGGGATGAGTGGTCAAGAAAGACAATACCTGTACCGATGATAACCGGTCATGAGTTTGTGGGTGTAGTAGAAAAAGCCGGAAGCGAAGTCGACGGATTTCATATCGGCGACAGGGTTACCGGTGAAGGACATATCACCTGCGGGCACTGCAGAAACTGCCGTGCAGGAAAGCGTCATCTCTGCCGCAATACAAGCGGTATCGGGGTTAACCGGACCGGCTGTTTTGCAGAATATCTTGTTCTTCCTGCATACAACGCATTTAAGCTTGATGATTATATCCCCGACCGGATCGCAGCCATCTTTGATCCCCTTGGAAACGCGGTTCATACCGCGCTAGCATATGATTTAGTCGGAGAAGATGTTCTAATCACAGGCGCAGGCCCGATAGGGATAATGGCGGCCGCTGTGGCACGTCATGCCGGAGCCCGATATATTATCATCACAGACGTTAATGACTACCGCCTTCAGCTTGCCAGAGATTTCGGTGTTACAAAAACTGTTAACACCGCGCGGGAAAATCTTCCGGATGTCATGAGCGAACTTCATATGCTTGAAGGATTTGACGTCGGACTTGAGATGTCTGGGAATCCTTCAGCACAGCGGCAGATGTTTTCTCTTATGAATAACGGAGGACGCGTAGCAATGCTCGGACTGCCTTCCGGCCAAAGTGAAATAGACTGGAGTGAAATCATATTCAAGGGACTTACCCTAAAGGGGATCTACGGACGTGAAATGTTTGAAACCTGGTATAAGATGGCCGCGATGGTCAGAACAGGCCTTGAGATTGACCCTATAATCACACATGAGCTGCCGGTTGACAATTTTCATGAAGGATTCGAGATCATGCGAACAGGACGGGCCGGAAAGGTTCTGCTTCACTGGGACTGAATTATAGCGTATAAAAAAAGCTGCCGACTTTTACGTCAGGCAGCCTGTTTTAATCTCTATCCTTCCAGCTTTCGGAATACAACCATCTCGGATTTAAAAAATCCGTTTTTAAGGTAAAAACTCTGCGATTCCGCGTTTGTATCATCGGTCAGAAGGGTAAGCCTTCCTATATCAAATTCAAGAAGATTGCGCTCTACCGCCCTGATCAGCTCGGAGGCGATTCTATTCCTTCTGTAGTCAGGATGAATTACAAGATCTTCAAGGATGGCTACCCTCTTTCCAAGTGCGGTTGATACAGTAAAAAGAATATTAACCATTCCAACAATCTGGTTCTGGTGTACCGCTTTCAGAATAAATCCGGTATCCGGATCTTCAATTATCATTCCAAGGCCCCGCATCTGGGCGTCCTTGTCCGGTGTGAACTCAGCTTCCATACTGAAAAGTATATTTAAAAGACTGCTCAATTCTTCAACGTCGTTCAGATCTGCTCTGCTTATTTCTACGTCCCTAATCATTATTAATTCATAGCAAAATCAGCTAAGGCTGTAAACCTTAGCAGCATTTTCTGCATACATTTTTTTAAGTTCTTCAGGTCAGGCGGCTTGATAATGTCTTTCTGACAGCTCCGGCACCTGAATTCATTTCATTAAACAGCTTCTGAGTAAGATCTCCAATTCCAGCCTCATACAGATCAATTCCGAATATTGCAGCATTCGACAGAACAGGCCTGAGATCGGGATGCCCCTCATTGGATTCGGAGCCATGAAGTATTTCAACCAGATAATCCTTCTGCGGATCAACACTTATCTCCAGCGGTTCACCCTTATCATCAGTACCCATCAGGTATCTAAGCCACGCAGCAATAGCAAGCGGTATACCTATAAGCGACTCAGAGGCCTTTCCATTCCTGTGGTAAGCCTTAATTGTTTCACCGAAGCGGATACCGACTTTGAGCGAAGTATCAGAGGCAATCCTTGCAGGGCTGTCGGGGATATAGGGGTTTCTAAGGCGCCTGAAATAGACTTCATCAAGAAAATCTTTAGCACTGATAATTCCCGGATCGATTACAACCGGCAGACCTTCATCGTAACCTATACGCTTGATCAGCCTGTCAATTTCGGCATCCTTTACAGCTTCTGAGACCAGGGTATAGTTAAACATACAGCCAGTCACAGCAATTGCCGTATGCAGAGGATTCAGACAGGTTGTGACCTTCATAGTCTCTATGCGGTTAACGGTCTCTCTGTCGGTAAACCACATACCCTCGGTATCGCCAAGCTCAATTCTTCCGTTAGGAAACAAATCTTCAATAAACAAATATTTCGTTTCCTCGGAATTTACAAAGGGTGCTATATAAGTATTTCTTGAAGTTATTACCGGCGCCATTCCGCTTATTCCTGCAAGCTCCAGATCATCTTTAATATCATCTGAAGGCCTTGGTGTGATGCGGTCGATCATTGACCAGGGGAAAGACACAAGCTTTGGATTTTTCAGATATTCAATAAATTCCTGATTCAAAAAGCCGCGTATTTTCCATTCTTCGGCAACCTGAAGTACAGTATTCATAAGCTTCTCACCGTTATGTGAGCAGTTGTCCATGCTCACAAGAGCAACAGGAAGGGCCCCGCTTTTATATCGGTGAAGCATAAGAGAGGTAAGGATGCACATAAGATGGGAGGGCTTTTCAGGTCCGGCATCGAGATCTTTCAGAACCACAGGCATCAGCTGTCCGTCTGTTCCGCTTATTGTATAGCCCTTTTCTGTAACAGTGAAACTAACCATTTTGAGCGAGGGTGCCCCGAATACCGATTTCAGTCTGCCGGTATCAGCTCCCGGTTCCATATCACCTTTCAGAGCTTCCGCAACGGATGCAGTTATTTCCTTTTTAAGCGTTCCGTCGGCAGAGGCGGAAACATTAAGTGTCAGCTTGTCATAAGGCTTATAGATTTTATCAATTATCTCGTAGTCAAATGTTTCAACAGCAATAATTCCTGTATCCGCCTTGCCTGCCTCAAGCAGGTGCTGGTGGTTTGCCGCAATAAAGCCGCGGAATATGTTTCCCGCACCGAAGTGGACCCATTCAGGCTTACGGGAGGTTCTTTCTTTCATTGCCTGAATATCAAAGGCAGGAGTTTTAACACCGGCGGATTCCCATCCCGAATTATTGAGAGTTTTAAGCTTAAGTTCAGGCATTTCTATTCTCCGCAGTTTCCGTAGGCATCAATCAGCCCGTTAAGATACATGACTCCAAGAGCCCTGTCATAAAGACCGTATCCGGGACGGCATTCCGATTCCTCACCCCAGATATGACGTCCATGATCAGGGCGGATATAGGCATCAGGAGAGACCTCAAGCAGTGCTTTTACTATCTCTGCTACATCAAGATTTCCATCGCTGGTCTTGTGAGATGATTCAATGAAGTTTCCGCCGTCCAAATATTTAAGATTTCTGACGTGCGCAAAATGAATACGATCACCGAACCTGCGTATCATTGCAGGAAGATCATTTTCCGGGTTGGCACCAAGCGAACCGGTACAGAAGGTCAGCCCGTTGCAGGGACTGTCCACCAGCTTCAGAAAGCGATCAATATGATCGGCACTTCGGATAATACGTGGAAGACCGTACATAGGCCATGGCGGATCATCCGGGTGAATGGCCATTTTCACATCATATTTTTCACACGCAGGCATTATTCTTTCAAGAAAGTACTTACAGTTTTCAGTAAGTTTTGCTTCATCTACATCTTTATAAGCTTCAAACAGTTCACTGATACCGGCAAGTCTTTCAGGCTCCCAGCCCGGCATTGTGAATTTATTGCCGTTCTTGAGAATTTCACCAATCAAATCCTGCGGATCAACTTCAGCCTTCAGCTTTTCGTAAAAGAGAGCATTCGAACCATCGGACAGGCCTTTGTAAAGATCTGTTCTGATCCAGTCAAAAACCGGCATAAAGTTGTAGCAGATTACCTTTACCCCAACCTTCGAAAGCTTTTCTATGGTATCGATATAAATATCTATGTAACGGTCTCTCTCCGGAGAGCCTATTTTAATTGAGTCATGAATATTTACACTCTCAACTACTTCAGCATTGAAGCCGGCTGCCTTTATAAAATCAGCCTCAGCTTTTATTCGCTCTGAGTCCCAGAGCTCTCCGGCAACCTTGTCGTGCAGGGACCAGACTATCCCCTCAACTCCGGGTATTTGTTTTATCTGATCAAGGGTGATGCTGTCATTTCCCTGCCCGAACCATCTCCAGGTCATTTTCATTATTTATCTTCCTCTACGTCAAAGCTTAGAATTATTTTCCCGATTTCTTTCTGGTTATTTTCAATAAGATTAAAGGCTTCCTGCACCTTATCGTAGTCAAAAACATGGGTAATCAGTCTGGTGATTTTTGTTTTTCCCTCATTGAAGACTTTTACGCATTTTTCAAACTGATAGGTCTGAAGTCTTGAGCCGACAACCGTAAGTTCTTTCTTTGTTATGTTCAGCATAGACATCTTTGCATAGGTGTCTGTGAACCCCAGACAGACTATTCTCGCTGCTGTAGAAGCAAGCGTTACAGCCTGCTCAAGTGTTGCCGGAGTTCCGGCGGCATCAATTACGACATTGCACATCATGCCGTCTGAAATTTTTCGAACCTCTTCAGCAAGATCGGCCTTTTCAGGGTTAACTGTGTAATCAGCACCGAACTCCTTTGCAAAATCAAGACGCTTGTCACTGAGGTCGGAAACTATCACTTTTGCTCCGAGAAGTTTTGCGTTTTCGAGGACCGCAAGTCCGGTGGGTCCTGCTCCGATAATCAGAACAAGATCATCCTTCTCCACACCGCCACGAAAGCAGACCTGGGCACCAATGGTGAAGGGTTCAATCATGACAGCATCTTTCCAGTCCAGGCTGTCTGAAAATTTATGAACCTTGTCTTCAAAGGCTGTGAAATATTCCTGAAAACCGCCGTCCTTGTTTACACCCCTGACATTCATACTCTCGCATACATTGGGGCGGCCCTTTCTGCAGGCATAGCAATGTCCGCAGGGTTCAATAGGTTCAAGAACCACACGATCGCCGGGTTTTACTTTAGTAACACCCTCACCGGTTTTATATACTTCACCTACTGCTTCATGTCCGATAACACGGGGATAAAGAGCAAAGGGAGAAGTACCATGGTAAATGTGGATATCGGAATAGCAGATACCTGCTGCCTTTGTTTTTACAAGAACTTCGCCGGGACCGGGTTCTCCGGGTTCGGGAAGATCCGCAACTATAATTTTTCCAGGTTCAACAACCTGCAATGCTTTCATACTATCACTCCATCTTAGAGTGATGACTTAGTATTCAACTCCATTAATTGATGAGGCTATTTTTTTTGCCGACATAATATGCTTCTGCATCGCCAGTTTTGCGCCTTCCGCATTTCTATCAAGCATTCGCTCAATAATTTCCAGATGCTCATGATTGCTTGTTTTAATTCTATCCGGAATTCTTGAACCCAGAACAACTATCCTCATATTGTGGGACAGAACATTATCCATAAGCCTGATCAAATAACTGTTACCTGTGCATTCTGCAAAATATACATGCAGAAGATAATCGTTATGAGTAACTAACGTAAAATCATCACTAGAATTTTTAAAAACATCGCGAAATTTTTCCAATGTTTTTATTTCAGCAACAGGAGTTGCAAGCTCGGCAATTACCGGTTCCATAGTTTCCCTGACAGTATATATATGACTGACTTCCTTTAATGAAATATTGGAAACAATGACTCCTCTTCGAGGCATTACAACAAGCAGCCCCTCCTGTTCAAGCGCGTTCACAGCTTCACGAACGGGAGTCCTGCTGACTCCTATCTCTTCCATCAGCTGATTCTGATCCACCACAGCACCGGGCATTAATTCACAAGTGATTATTTTTTCTTTAAGAACCTTATAGGCTTTTTCTTTATAATTGAATCCCACGAATAATCCTTTAACTCATCAGAAATTTTTTTACTGATGACAATTATAACCATTGATGCTGTAAATGAAAATCAGATAAATTTCTTTATATCATCCTGCGTTTAAGTTCTGCAGCTGCAATACTCAATGCTGTTTTTGACTCATCTATCTCTCTTGGCAATGTCATAAATCCATGAATCTGCCGTTCAAAATTTATGAAAGTACTGTCATTACCGGCTTCACTGAGTTTCTGCGCAAAAGCCATCCCTTCATCATGAAGCGGATCGTTTCCTGCTGTTATCATAAAAGACGGCGGCAGACCGCTTAAATCACTGCATATTATTGGAGAAGCCTTCCAGTCCATACCGTCTTCATCATTCTCAAGATAGAAATTTCTGAAGTAATCCAATGCACCATTCCCAAGAATCGGAGCATCTCCATTCTCTTCACTGTTGGCGGACCTGACAGGCTGAAGATCGACACCCGGGTAGAAAAGCAGCTGAAATGCCACAGGCAGATCTCCGGCATCTCTAGCCAGAATAGAAACGACAATAGCCAGGTTTCCGCCTGCACTGTCTCCGCCGACAGCAATCTTATCCGGATCAATATGAAGCATACTGCAGTTCCGGTATACCCAGTAAGCAGCGGTTAATGCATCATCAACAGGCCGTGGAAATTTATATTCAGGAGCCAGATGATAATCTACTGAAACAACACAGGCGCCGGATTCATTACAGAGCTTCCTGCATACACTGTCGACTGTTTCAATACTGCCGACAACCCAGCCTCCGCCGTGGAAATATATCAGCACAGGAATCACTGCTTCAGCATCAATACCTGCGGGACGGTAAACACGGACTTTAAACGGTCCATGTTTACCTTCTATTGTTTTATCTTCAACAGAACTGACATCCTGCTTTTCTTCCTGTATCAGCTCAAGCCTTCGGAACAGTCTTTCCCTCGCCTCTACCGGTGTATCGTTAGTATCCGGTGCCAGTCCCAAATTATTAAGTTTTTCTAAAAATCTCTCTGTTTGCGGGTCAATCATATTTTAAGTTCTCCATCAAAGTCAGTTCATTAACAAATTTGGTAATGCTGTTACAATTCCCGGAATAAAGATCATCAGCACCAGTACAATAAAGATCGGTATCAGATAGGGAAGTACCGCTTTTATAACATTCTCCACCTTCATCCCGGAAACCTCGGACATAACGAACAGAATAACTCCGAAGGGGGGTGTCATAAGACCAAGCATAAGGTTAAGAACCATAACTACTCCGAAGTGTACAGGGTCGATACCCAGCTGGTTGATTACAGGCATCAGAACAGGGCCGAGGATCAGAATTGCGACGGTTGAATCAAGAAAACAGCCGATGATCAGCAGAAATATATTTATAACAATCAGAACCACTAAGGGGTTTGAGCTTAAGGCAACCAGCTTCTGAGCAATTGTAATGGTCAGGCCTGAACGCATCAAAACCCATCCGTAAAAAGCGGAAACAGCAACAATCAGAGTTATTTTTGCAGCCTCTTTAGCAGTATCAATAAAGATATTGATAAACTCTTTCAGCTTAAGCTCTTTCATCACAAAAACCGTAACTATAAATGCATAAACTACAGCGACGGCAGCAGCTTCAGTCGGAGTAAAGAATCCAAGCCATATACCGCCCAGAAGAATTACAGGTGTAAGCAGCGGAAAGAATGCCGCCATAAACTCACGGGCAAGCAGTTTAAGTGTGGGAACCGGCTGCCTCGGAAGATCTCGTCGCTTTGCAACGATTGCAACCATAATCATAAGGCCTGCGGTCATCAGAAGTCCCGGAACAACTCCGCCGAGAAAAAGCCTTCCGACTGAAACACTCGAGACAAACGAGAAGACAATCATAGGAACACTCGGAGGAAAAATCGGTCCAATAGTTGATGAAGCAGCAGTTACAGCAACACTGAGATCTTTCGGATATCCGTTTTTGGTCATCGAGTCGATCTCTACCTGACCAAGCCCGGCAGCATCAACGACAGCAGCTCCGGTCATTCCGGCAAAAAGCAGGCTTGCCCCGACATTAGCCTGTGCGAGACCTCCGGGAAGAAAACCAAGGGAAGTATTGGCAAATCCGAAAATACGGTGCGAGATACCTGAGTTATTCATAAGCTTTGCAGCCAGAATAAACAGAGGTACTGCAAGAAAAATAAAACTATGAAGACTTGCCTGCATTTTTATAGCAACGACAGCCGCGCTGAACGTAGCAGGACCTGAAATAAAGGCAGCGCCTACCGCAGACAGACCTATAGCTACAGCAACAGGCATCCCCAAAATTAAAAATATAAGCAACCCGAGGGTTAACATTAAAACCATTATTCAGACTCCTTAAATTCACTGACAGCGTTTATGACTGTGTAGACTGCCATAATGACACCGGATAACAGGAGTACCAGGTATAAGTATCCTGATTTCATCCAGGAAATAATCGGATCGTTTACTGTCCAGTTTTTTAATGTAGACTGATATGAACCGATAACAAAAACTGCCAGAAATGCCAGGGTACAAATTCTGTTAAAAGTGTTGAGTATAATCTTCTTCTTACCGTGCAACCTGTCGGATAAAATTGTTATCTTTATATGTGATTCATCTTTCATGATAGCTGCTGAACCGATAAAACATATAAGAACAAGGCCCATCTGCCCCAGGCCTTCACCCCAGGCCGCAGACTGCTGCAGCACCATCCTGAAAAACACCATAAGCACGGTAACTATAAGCAGAATAAATAAAACAAGGCCGTTAAGCCTTTCCAGAAATTTTCTCAAATCCATGTCTCCCCAATGTAAGGATCATTTAAAAATCCGTCCGGCCCGGTGAAGAACCGGACGGATAAAATTACTAAATTATTTCATAGCCTCTACAAGGTCCAGATAGGTATCATAATCCCACATCTGATGTGCAATCTCATCCTGAATAGGAGCAGCAGCCTTTTTGAAAGCTTCGTTGTCAACTGTAATCAGTTCCATACCGAGGTCCTGCAGTTCAGCAACAAATGCAGCATCACCGGCAGCAGTAAGTTCATTTCCATAAGCGATTGCTTCAGCAAAAGCTTCATCAAGAAGTGCCTGATCTTCAGCAGAAAGGGTATTCCACCATTTGTCTGAAGTCACAACCTTTCCTGTTGTATATACATGCTGTGTGGCAATCAGGTATTTCTGAACTTCATAAAACTTGTAATTGAGAATTGTCTCTGCAGGGTTTTCCTGTGCCTCAATAACTCCGGTTTTAAGAGCAAGGTAAACTTCACCGAAATCGATGGTTGAAGGAAATGCGCCAAGACCTTCCCATACCTTAATCCAGGGAGCAACAGAGGGGAGTCTCATCTTAAGACCTTTAAGGTCTTCGATTGTTCTTACAGGTGTATTTGAAGTCAGGTATCGTGCACCTCTGTAAATAATGCCTTCAGCTCGGATACCATGCTCTTCCTGAAGAGATTTAAGCATTTTCTGACCGGGTTCGCCGTTCCAGTATTTCCAGAACTCATCTACAGAAGCAATCATAAACGGCTGTTCAACTGTAGCTACTTTCGGGAAATACATGTAGGCATCAGTTCCGCCGATTGCCGCAATTTCAACAGATCCGTCAGCAATCATCTCGATTGTCTGAACTTCACTTCCCATTGCGCTTGCCGGGTGAATAAGAATTTCGATTCTGCCGTTTGATTTCTCAGCAACAGTATCCCTGAACATGTTAAGTGCCTTATCTACCGGTGAATCCGGCGGATAAACTGAAGCAATATTTGCTTTGATTTTTTTTGCACCGTCTGAACCTTCGCTGTCTCCGCTTGCAAACGCCATTGCGCCAACCAGCATAAGACAGATTAAGAGAGCAAGTGTTTTTTTCATTTTTCTCCTCGATCCTTTCTTAAGATTTATTTTAATGGAACAGAAAGCGGATCTCAAAAGAACCATTATTCTGCGTCCATATTTACTACTATTTGCATGATTGATAGTCAACTTATATCTAACTGATATATCAGTGTAATATTAGAAAAGATATTATCACTGCTTTTTCCGGCTGTCAACAAAAAGATTTTCGTAATATCCATTTTTCAGGATAGTGATTATAATAATGACCATGTTTAGTATTCCCGCAGTTATTGTAGCCCTTATAATTTTAATTTGCCTTAAGACCCTGATAACAGCCAGAACCGGCTCTTACTCAGAATACAAGCCCGAGGCCTGTACAAACGAAGCCGCTGAAAGGCTGGCGAAGGCTGTAAGGATAAAAACGGTATCCCACTCCGATTATTCGCTCAATGATCTGGAAAAGCACAGGGAATTTCAGAAATTCCTGAAGGACAGCTTTCCAGCCTTTCACAGCACTGCAGAAAGAACCCTTCTAAGTGATTACGGAATCATATATAAATGGCCTGGACGCTCAGAAAAGCAGAAAGCACTTTTATTCATCGCCCACTATGATGTAGTGCCGGCAGATGATTCAAAATGGACCCACCCGCCCTTTGACGGAAAAATTATAGACGGATATATATGGGGAAGAGGAACTCTCGATACAAAAAACACTTTGATGGGAATGCTTGAAGCAGCCGAAAGCCTCTGCAAAGAAGGTTTTATTCCCAAAAGAGATACCTACTTCGCCTTTGGAGGAGATGAGGAAACAGAAGGCCACCTCGGCGCTGTTAAAATAGCAGCACACATTAAATCACAGGGAATAAGGTTTGAGTGGCTGCATGACGAAGGTTCCATTATTGCAGACGGCATAATAAAGGGAGTCAACCGCAAACTTGCGCTTATCGGTACAGCCGAAAAGGGGTATGCGGATATTCTTCTAAAGACAGAAGCAAAGGGCGGTCATGCAGCAATGCCTCCCGCAATCACAGCAACAGGCCGGATAGCCCGGGCCGTAACAAGAATCGAGAAAAACCCCTTCCCAATGAGGTGGATAAAAACAACCCGGAAGATGTTTTCAGGAATGTCATCCGGATCAGAATCATGGATGAAGGTTGTTCTTGCCAACTTATGGCTTTTCGGTCCGATTATAAAATTCGTTATGGCTAAAAGTCCGCAGTCGGCGGCACTGCTTCGAACAACAACCGCCCCGACAATGATAAAGGGCAGCAGCAAGGAAAACGTCCTGGCTGAAACTGCAACCGCCGTCATAAATACCAGGGTGCTCTCGGGCGATACACTTGAAACAGTTCTTGCAGGAATCAGAAAAGTTATTAAAGACGACAGCATTGAGGTGAGTCTGCTTAATCCCGATTCTGCAAACAATCCTGTTTCAGAATCGAGCACAAGAGGACAGGGCTATAAAATTATCAGCAGGGTGATTTCTGAAACGGTGCCCGACGCACTAATCCTGCCCTACCTGAATACAGGAACTACCGATTCAAAGGCATATATCGAATGCTGCGAAAATATTTACAGGCTTGCACCCATGATATTACAGCCTGAAGACGTTGAAAGCATACACGCCTCAAACGAGAAAATCAGCCTTGAAAACTACGGACTTGTAATCAGATTCTATAAAACAATGTTCCAGAAAATAAACGGAGAGAAATAATGGACAACACAGCGAAATCCAGTCTTAAAATAGGAAAGAACGCATTTCTTGCAGCCGCGGGGATAATTCTTGTGCTGATGATAGTGTCAGGTATTTTAACCATGATTCTTCCTTCCGGGCAGTATGAACGTTATGAATCTGAAGGCAGGGTTCTGATAGTTCCTGATTCATACCATCAGATAGAAAAACCCGACTATCCGGTATGGCGCTGGTTCACAGCTCCGCTGGAAGTCCTTGGTCCGCCTAATAACGCAGCAATTATAACCATCATGCTCTTCATTGTTTTTGTAGGGGGATCAATTGCAATACTGGAGGGGTCAGGTGTTATGAAGGATCTTCTAAGCCTGATGGTTGAACGCTTTATAAACAGGAAATACCTCCTGATGGGAATCATGATATTTCTTTTCATGTTCCTTGCCGCATTTCTGGGAATCTATGAAGGGCTTGTTCCGCTGATTATCTTTATTGTTCCGCTTGCCTACTCGCTGGGCTGGGACTCGCTTACCGGCCTGGGAATAAGCCTTCTGCCTCTGGCCTTCGGATTTGCATCTGCCGTTACCAATCCTTTCACAATCGCTGTTGCACAGGGTATAGCTGAGCTTCCTCTTTTTTCAGGGTCCTGGCTGCGGATAATATTTTTTATTGTTGTTTACTTCATCCTGTTTTTCTTCGTTTCACGCTACGCAAAAAAGATTGAGAAAGACCCGTCAAAATCGCTTGTCCATAAGGAAGACCTTCCTCTTATCGCGGCGCATAAGCTTAACTCGGAATCGGAAAAGGATTCAGTTAAGAACCCCGGAATGAAGAAAGCCCTTATATGGTTCGGATCATGCATGGGTATTGCGATTGCCTTTGTTATTCTGACTTCGATAATTCCGGCCATCAGCGATCTGGCTTTCCCGCTTATGGGCCTGATGTTTTTTATAGGCGGTATAGGTTCCGGAATATTCGCCGGCCTTAAGGCTGGAAAGATTGCCAAATCATTTTTCAGCGGAATGGCAGGAATGCTTCCTGGAATACTGCTTATCATGATGGCTTACAGCGTAAAGCACATTATTGATAAGGGGATGATAACAGACACTATCCTCTACTCGGCTGCGACATGGATTGCAAGCACCCCGAAAATGGGAGCGGCTTTCATGATCTATCTTATCACCCTGCTCATGAACTTTTTCATTGGCTCTGCTTCGGCAAAGGCTTTCCTGATGATGCCGATACTCAGCCCGCTTTCCGATCTGGTTGGAATAACAAGACAGACGGCAGTTCTGGCCTTTGACTTCGGGGACGGTTTCAGCAATATGTTTTTTCCGTCAAATGCACTGCTTTTAATTGCACTGGGATTTACAGTTGTAAGCTATCCCCGCTGGGTTAGATGGACATTTCCGCTGCAGCTGATAATGCTTGCGGTAACTTCAGTATTTCTCGGATTTGCGGTACTGATAGGCTTCGGACCCTTCTAAGCGAAGGGTCTGGCATTACGCTGTTTGTAGACGCCGTTCTGCTTCAGGTTCATATTCCAGTAGAAATTAGTCAGTCCGGTATAACTTAATAACCGATAACCCGTTCTTGCAAAAATATTCAGCCTGTAAGGCCTTTTTATCTCTTCAACGAGCACCGGATCAAATTTGCCGTGTTCTGCAAAATACCTGCCTGCTCTGTTTAAGCGGTCAAACAGTTTCCGGTTTGCTGCCGGCGGCATAAGCCGGAGGCCTTCTGAACCGCCCTTGATAATTGTACCCGAATAATCAATGTCCATCCGCCTGCAGAGCCTTTCAAGGTATGCCTCAACATTAAAAGACTGGGCGGATTCGGGAAAACCGGAATGAACTATAAAACCGGCTGTTTTAAGTAATGCCGGCCGCCTCTTAAATAAGTACTCAATGAAGGCCTTGGTTATTCCAGGCATTGCATCGGTATACAGAGGAAAGCAGAGAACAAGAACATCGGCACTTTCCAAAGCGGAAAAGGCAGCCTCTCTCGCCCTGCTGTTATGAAGATAAACCAGTTCCAGACCTTCAGCCCCGGCAGCGTCCGCTTCTGCTGAGTCTTTATACCCTTCCAGAAAGTTATTAAGCAATATTGAGGAATTGGAGTTTTTTCCGCGCGGAGATCCATTAACAGCCAGCAGTTTCATTATCAAACCCCTCTATATTCCAGTCTTCAATCCATCGGACAAATTTCAACTCTCCGTGAAAATTCAGTGAAAACCTTTTAAACAGACCTTCGGTAATCTTCATATCCTCTTCGTCTGAACCGGCTTCCCGGGCAAGAAGAACTCCCAGTGAAGGATATGAATCATATCTTTTATTGTGATGAGATTCACCGTTTATCATCTGAATGTACGGGTGGAGAAGTACTATAAGCCTGTCCATTATTTTTTTAAGTTCAGAGGATACAAAGCCTGCAATCATCGGGGAAGCCAGAAGCAGAAAATCGGAATGTATTACCGACTTAAAAATTGCATCTGCACCGTCTTTTATAGAGCACTCGCCAGGTGTTTTCCACCAGCAGCTCCAGCAGCCTGTACAGTATTTTAAATTCATATCATTTATAGAGTAAATCTCGACATCATAATGCTTCTGCATATCGGACAGGATTGCAGCTAACTGTCTTTCATAATCAGAACTATCAACTGAAGAGCGTCCATCAAGAATCGTTACTTTCATAAACCCTCTTTTTTATTTAAATAAAATATTTGATAATAAACTGCGGAAAATATATTATTTAATTAATGTCGCCAAAAATCAAGTTTATAAAGTCAGGTTTTTTTTCCAGAATGCTGTTAATTATCGGCATCGCTTCACTGCTTCCGCTTTCAGCGATGGTCTTCATCAGTGCAAAACAAACCGATACTGTACTTCGAAACGATATTCATGAACGGATGGATCTGCTTGGCGTACTTTATACTGAAAGAATTGAAAGCCTGCTGGATGATTATTTTTCATCTGTAAAGACTGTGGCCTCAATTGCCGGAGGCTATCAAAATCTTCCTGCCGAAATAAGACGGCCCTTCTTATCTAATATCGTACGTGAGACATTATCCTATCATGAGGGAGAATTCCATGCTGTATGGCTGCAGATGGAACCCGGCGCAATAGAAGACAATGAAAATGAATACTACGGTAGCGTATTATCAGCACCCAACGGCGGTTTTAACACAACATGGTACTTCGATGACGGCGAACTGGTGCAGGGGGAAATAACAAACGAAGCCTACAATGGAGATTTTTATACCGTCCCCCGGACAAACAGAAAATCTACTGTGATAAAACCTTACTGGTGGTCCTATACAGGGGATATTGAAGATGCTGTGCTTGAAACAAGTCTATGTGTTCCGGTTGTTATCGAAGACAGGTTTCTTGGGGTGGCAGGTGCCGATGTTTCACTTAATCAGATTCAGGATCTGATTAACAGTTTTGAAATCCCCAATAATGGTTATATTGTTTTAATAGATTCAGAATCTGCCGTCAGACTCTCCCACCCTGAGCGAACTCAGCTGGGAACTCCAATCTCAAATCTTTTGAATCCAGGTGAGTATAAATCTGTAACAGACGGATTTAAAAATAAAGTCCCGTTTTCCCTGACAAACATGCCAACATCTGACGGATCGCCGGCCAGAGTAAACCTTAACCCTATAAGGATTGATGATGCGGGAAACACCTGGTATGTGGCCACAATAATGCCGAACTCACACCTGTATAAAAATTTGAATACAATAGTCGAGTATCAGATATTCTTCGGGATTGTAACCTTCATGATTATGCTTACAGCAATCTATATCGCATCAAAGACACTCAGTAAGCCTATACTGGAAATAACCCAGAAAGTACAGCTGATATCAGCTGGCCGCTTTAATTTACGATTTGATAACAAGTACAATAACGAACTTGATTTACTGATCGAATCCTTTAACACTATGACAGCCAGGGTCAAGGAACTTCTTGAACAGCATGAGTCAGCAAACAGAAATCTTGAAAAAATGGTAAGCGAGCGGACTTCAGAGTTAAATAAAACCATTCAGGATCTGAATTCTTCGCAGGAATCACTGATTCACTCAGAAAAACTTGCAGTTCTGGGAAATCTGATGGCTAACATTGCACATGAACTCAACACGCCGCTTGGGGCGATTGACTCTTCGATCTCATACATAATCGAAGATGGAATAGATACCATAATCGGACTGCCGGAGCAGACCAGCAATCTAAACCCGGATGAACTGGAAATTCTTAAAGAGCTGGAGAATACGGGCCGTAAGGCTGCCCTGGATATACAGCATATCCCTGATCGTAAGCGAAAGCGTTCCATGGCTAAAATTCTGACTGAACTTGGTGTTGAGGATGCAGAGAACCTAGCTGATGAACTGGAAACCATGGGAGCAGCCGGGGATCAGGCCCGAATCATCGAACTGATTAAGAACGGCGACAGAAAACTGATAGATGCAGCTGTCGTAATAATATCAGTAATGCGGGGACTTTATATAATACAGCAGGCATCACGCAAGGCTGTTTCAACAATCTCCGCACTGTCCGGCTATATACACAGCACCCCTGATGAATCATTTACCGAAGTGGATATATGCAGCGAAATAGATAACATTCTGATCCTTTATTACAATCAGATTAAAAAAAATGTAACATTAAATAAAGAGTACAAAACCGCAACCACCGTTTCCGGAAACCGTGATAAACTTAATCAGGTTTGGATAAACCTTATCAACAACAGCCTCCATGCGATTGAATATAAGGGTTTACTGGGCATTGAGGTAAGGGATGAGGGAGAATTCATCTGCGTATCCATTAAAGATGACGGGCACGGGATACCTGAAAATATGCAGAGCCGGATTTTTGACCCCTTCTTCACAACCAAATCGGAAGGTGAGGGTACAGGATTAGGACTTGATATATGCCGAAAAATTATCGAGGAGCATGAGGGAAGAATAGAGTTTACAAGCCGGCCAGGCGAAACAGTATTCTCGGTCTACCTGCCGCGACTCTTACAGAGTACAGGAGTGAAAAAGTGAACAAAAAGGCTATACTTTGTGTAGATGACGAAGCCATTATCCTAATGTCAATCAAACAGGAACTTAAAAATCATTTCAAAACACGGTTTCTTTATGAAACAGCTCTGAATGCTGAGGAAGCCCTTGAGATAGTAAATGATCTTACTTATGAAGGAGTAACTCTTATTCTGGTTATTTCAGACTGGCTTATGCCGGGAATGAAGGGTGACGAGTTCCTTCGTAAGATTCGAAATATCAATCCGGATATAAAAACAATGATGATTACCGGTCATGCGGCTAAAGACGCGCTTGAAGCTGTGGAAAAAGAAAATCTTGCCGACAGAATACTGATAAAACCCTGGAGAAACTCGCAGCTTATCTCGGCTGTAGAAGAAATAATTCCGCAGGTATAATTATCAGACCGTGTTTGTCGCCTTCCTTTATTTTTAGTATATTAAAATAAACATATACAGACAGGAGGTAATATGTCTCAAATAGCCGACAGTTTTGAGGAACTTGTTAAAACTAATAATCTTCCGGTACTTGTTGATTTCTACGCCGACTGGTGCGGCCCTTGCAAAATGGTAAGTCCCGTAATTGAAAGACTGGCTAAAGAATACAAGGGGAAAATCACAACAGTTAAGGTAAATACCGAAAAAAAACAGAATATAGCATACCAGTATTCCATAGTTTCAATACCCACTATCATGCTTTTTCACAAAGGAAAGCAGCTCATGCGTCTTGAAGGAGCTTATCCCTACGAATCACTTAAAGCAGAACTGGATCGCAATCTTCCATAAAAAAAAGCCGGAATTATCCGGCTTTTTTAAAGCTATACGCAGCAGTCTGTTCATGCTGCCAGCTTGGCTGCGATCTTACCTACCCTGACTGCAAGAATGGATGCAAGCTGTTTCTCTGAATCACTGGGCAGTCTTGAACCATCACCGGCAGATACAGTGGTTGCTCCGTAAAAGGAACCTCCCTCTACCTCGGAACTGTTGAAAAGCAGGGGTTCAGTCTGCGGAAGACCGACAAAGATCATTCCATGATGAAGAAAGGGAACCATCGATGTCAGGAGAGTAGATTCCTGCCCGCTGTGCTGGGTGGCCGAACCGGCAATCAGTCCGTAGGGTTTACCTACCAGGGCTCCGGACTGCCATAAACCACCGGTAGCATCAACAAAGGCCTTGAACTGGGCAGGCATATTTCCGAATCTTGTCGGAAATGAAAATACAAACCCGTCATATTCAGGAAGTTTTTCAACATCAACCAGCGGAACATCCGCAAATGCTTTCTGAGCTTCAATCGCTCCCATTTTTTCAAGAATGTCATCAGACAGGGTCTCGGGTACTCTGAGCAGATCTACTTCTACTCCTTCTTTCTTTAAACCTTCTGCTGCAGCTGCAGCCATAGCATAATTATGACCATAGGTCGAATAAAACAAAACAGCAATCTTCATTTAAGACTCCTTAAAATACTAAATAAGACCTGTACCGAGTTTTTTACACAGTGCGCCTAACTGCGCCTGCTCTTCTTCGGTAAGGACCTTCATACAATTAGATATACTCCGGGCATGCCGGGGGAAAATATCCTGAATAAGATTTCTTCCCTCGGGTGTCAGGCTAATGTATGTTTTCCGTCGATCCTTCAGACAGGGCAGCCTTTCAACCAACCCCTTTTTCTGAAGATTATCAATTACCATTGTAAGATTTCCCTTTGTTTTGAGAATCTTTTCTGACAAATCTCTGGCGGTCAAATCTCCCTTATGCAGCAGAACTTCAAGTACCCCAAACTGACTGATAGTTAGTCCGCTGGCTTCAAGTTCTTCCGCTGCTACTATTGACGAGATCATCGCCTCAGCTCTAAGAAGTTTTGTATATGTATTTAATGCCAAATCATTCTCTTTCATATTAGTACAATATTAAACTATTTAATATTAAACCGATAGTCAAGAAAAAAGTGCATAAACCTTAATTTTTGTAATATCAATCAATTTAATTTACAAATGGATTTTCTGCCCTTTTATTTAATTCAGCTTAAAATCCTACAAAATCGTAGCTATGTCCAGGGTGATTTTTACTGACTTTCTGATCTATAATCTAAGTATGGATACCTTTTACCTTAGGAATTTTCTTTCCGTTGCCAAATATCTCAATTTTACGAAAGCAGCAGCTGAATGCGGACTCACACAGACAGCAATGAGTACCCAGATCTTCAAAATGGAAGAAGAGCTTGGTTTTAAATTGTTTGAAAGAAACAACCGTACAGTAAGACTTACAAAGGCAGGAGAACAGTTTTTTATAGATACAACAAACCTAATTGAAACCTATAATTCCAACGTAGACAGGGCACGAAGACTTTCTGAAGGTTCGGAAGGATTACTGAAAATCGGATTTCCTAATTACACAGGAAGAATAGACCTCCCGGAGATTACCGGGAGATTCAGCAGCAGATACCCTGAAATAGGTATTGAAATCTCCCAAAACGAGAACTGGATACTTCTTGATCAGCTTAAATATAATAAAACCGATATTGTTCAAACCTTCCCCTACGATTTAGAGTCGATAGATGATGTAAAGATCATACAAGCAGGCTCCTTCAGAATGAATGCCGCAGTAAGTGTTAACCACAAACTTGCCAATGAAAAAGAAATCACTGTCGAGATGATAAATGAAGAAACCGTAATAATCCACGAAGATGCTGCCATGCCGGAGCTGAATAACAGAATGTATAAAGACTGGGCTGCAGCCGGTATATTTCCTAAAAACACAATCAGAACCAAAGGCCTCGATTCTATCTTGTTTATGGTTGAGGCCGGATACGGAATATCATTCATACCGGTTCTCGTCAAACCGACGCCTACAGGATCCAAAATTCGACTGCTTCAGCTCAAGAACCTCGATATTAAAATGGATATTGTCCTGGCATACAGAAAATCAAACACCAATCCTGTTCTGAAAAAATACGTTGAGTTTGCCTCAGAATATTACAGCTTCAATAATCAGCAAGAATGAGCTCAGAAACTTCATCATCAGTAAGTTCTTTCTGAAGCTTCATTATCTCCCTTTCACCTTCCGGATTTTCATAAACAAGAACCAGCAGGTATTTAATTTCAGAGCTGCCGTTACCAGTATAGGAACAAAGAATCCGGTATTTAAAACCGGCAACCACCTGCATATAGGCTGCCTGGGGCGCATCCATATTAAGCAGTATTCCCATCTTTTCCAGACGGGGTATCAACCACAGATACACTGACAGTACTTCAGGGGCATTCGGTGCAATCCTTGCATACGCTCCTGCAATCCGGTGAATTTCTTCAGGCTGAAATCCCGGCAGAGTTTGAGGGACAGCCTGCCCAGAGGAAGTCACAGCATCGGAAGAAGGCTTCTGCTCAGGGACTGTTTCGCGAACAGCAGCCTCAGGTACAACCTTTTCTGTTCCGGCTCTCTCAGTCTGACAGCCTGTAAACAGAAGGAGAACAACTGAGACCGTGATTAAATAAAAAACATAAACTGAATACCGGTCTGTTTTAGTCTTCTGAAGAGTTCTCATAATTAAATTCTCCCTCGAAATATTTTACTACGGAAACCGGAACATTTGCATTTATAATCCGGATGCAGATCAGAATTATCAGCAATTACAGTGCTCACGTGATGAAAATATTTCATTTTACAACCGACAAATCAATAGATAATATATTATCTAAAATAAAGACAGGAGAATCTATGAAAAATCTCAGTAAAATTATTGCGGCGGCAGGACTGCTGATGCTCGCCTTTGCAATAATCTTCTCATGCAGCACACCAAATACTGCAGAAGGCAAACGCTTCACACCGGGAAAATACCCGGTAACAATTTCAGGACACGGCGGCGACATTGAGTTCGAGGTGGAAATGTCAGAAACAGGAATTACGGCTATTACAGTTATCAGCGAATCAGAGACTGACGGACTTGGCAAACCGGCACTTGAGAAAATGGCTTCAAAAATAATCGCAGAACAAAGCCTTGATGTTGACGCAGTGACCGGGGCATCGGACTCATCTGATGCGGTAAAGGAAGCCGTCATGATAGCTTTAGAAAAAGCCGGCGGATCTGCTGCAGATCTTCGTCCGTCCGCCAGGGAAAACAGTCTTCAGAATGAAGAGATTACAGCAGATGTTGTTGTAGTCGGAGGAGGCGCTTCAGGAACAGCAGCAGCGCTTGCGGCTGCAGAAAAAGGAGCCAATGTTGTTGTTCTCGAAAAAGCATCCACGCCCGGTGGTGCCGGTAGATTTTTTGCAGAAGGACTTCTGGCATTTGAAAGCAGTCAGCAGAAAGACCTTGGAATTAAGTATACTGTAGAACAGGCATTCAAGTTTCTTGCTGAATATACTCATCTGAAAAATAACGGAGATCTTACCAGAACTATACTTGCGGAAAGCGCGTCAACAATAGACTGGATGGCAAAATACGGTGCGGAAACAAAATTGATCCCGAATACACAGAAAGCTCATGTAAATGATCCCGCCACCTATCATAAATATGTGGATAAGCATCAGGCATACGACACTATGTACTCAAAATTTGAAAACATGGGTGGAAAACTGTATACCGATGCTGCAGGAAAAAAACTCATAATTGAAAACGGAAAAGTCACAGGAATTATTGCTGAAAAAGCTGACGGATCTGAGCTGACCGTTAGAGCCGAATCTGTAATTCTTGCAACAGGCGGTTTCGGGGGCAATGATGAAATGATAAGAAAATATATGAATGTAACCGACTACGCAACTCTTGCATATGCAAACAATGTTGGAGACGGCTTCAACATGGCTGTTGAAGCTGGTGCTGACGAGTTTAACCCCGGGATTGCAGTTCATTCCGCTCTTATCCCTGTAAAAGATCCCAAAATATGGCAGGGAACTGCAGGGCAGCTGCACAACCTTCCCCTTATGTGGATAAACAGAGAGGGAAAAAGATTTGTTGATGAATCAGCTGTTTACGACTTTGCGTTATGGGGCAATGCCGTAGTTACGCAGGGGGGAGTTTATTATACCGTTGTTGATGAAACAACCATGAAGCTTCTTTCAACTGAAGGTTCACCGCTGACGAACTCTTTTGAACGAACCTATCTTGTAGGTGCAAATGTAGATACTAATCTTGCTTCCGGAGTTGTCGCTCCTCTCGAGAACCTTTACGAGTCGATGGAGGCAACCATTCAAGCCGGCGGAGCATTCAAGGCTGATACACTGGAAGAACTTGCGGCAGCAATTGATGTGGACCCTGAAAATCTAAAGGCTTCTGCTGCATCCTACACAGAAGCGGTAAGGACAGGAAATGACACTAAGTTTTTCAAAGATGAAGAATACCTGAAGTATGGTGTTTCCGAGGGCCCGTTCTATGCAATAAAAGCTGCGGCACTTGTTGAAAACTCGATCGGCGGTGTTCGGGTCAACAGCGATCTTGAAGTCCTTACTGACGAAATGAAAGCAATCCCCGGACTTTTTGCGGTCGGATGCGATGCAGGAAGTCTTTATGGAGATTCTTATCCTGTATATGAAGGACTGTGCCTTTCTTTTGCCTTTAATTCCGGAAGACTTGCCGGATATAAGGCTGCTGAACAGTAAAACTTTATTAGAATACCCTGTCCGCAGGTGCGGGCGGGGTATTTTTTATGTATAATCACTTATGGATCTGATAAGTATAAAAAACTTCACAGTTGCAGCAGAATATCTGAATTTCACAAGAGCTGCCGGAGAATGCGGCCTGACCCAGACTGCAATGAGTGCTCAAATTTCAAAACTTGAAGAAGAAGCAGGATTCAGACTTTTTGACAGAAACAACAGGGAAGTCCGATTAACACGAGCCGGAGAAAGTTTTTTACTTGATGCTAAAAGAATACTTGATCTTCATGAATCTTCAATTTCAAAGGGAAGACTCATAAACGAAGGATATGAGGGGACACTCAAAATCAGTTTTCCAAACTACCTTGGAAGGCTGAACCTGCCATCTGTTATCAGCGGTTTCCATAAAAAGTTTCCTTCAGTTGATCTGGAAATTAATCAGAGTGAAAACTGGAGTATACTTGAAGATCTTAAATACGGCAAAACAGATATCATCCAGGCTTTTCCCTATGATCTGCTGAACACAGTCAATATTGATACTTTTCGAATGGGGACATTTTGCATTGTTGCTGCAGTTAAATCAGATTCACCCGAAGCCTTACTGCCTAAAATTCCAATCTCTGTAATCAACAAATCTACTGTCATTATTCACGAAGATCCTGCGAATCCTGAAATGGGAAGAATCCTGCAGCGGGACTGGGAGGGCGCCGGTATTTCTCCATCCAGAATAAAAAAAACCCGGGGCCTGGATTCAATTCTATTATTAGTCGAATCGGGTTTCGGAATGAGCCTTCTTCCGGAATACGTAAAAACCCCTCATACAACCAGAGGAATATCGTTTATACCAATAGAAAATTTTGATATCAAGCTTGAAGTAGTGTTTGCCTGGCTGAAGACAAACCAGAATCCCGTACTTCATAATTTTATCAGGGAACTAAGCGATCTGTTCTAATCAAGCAGACGTTTCTGTCCTTCAAGAGCTCGGATATCTGTAACATCCTGGCTGACTTCAAGAACGCCCCTATAGGAATTTCCTTCAAACATCGCAAAATAGCGGATATGGATAAATCGCCCCTCCAGTGTAATCCAGAACTCTGCAGTATCCCGTTTTCCAGTCTTAAAATCGTCAATAATTTCCTGAACTATATGCATACTTTTTGGCGGATGACAGTTCTGAACAGCACGGCCTATAATTCCGGGAGAACGGGGGAAGATTCTTTCCTTTCCCTGGCTGAAATACTTCACCCGATCATTTTCATCGACGAAGGTTATATCAACAGGCAGAGTATTGAGCATCAGGTCCAGCTGAGCTAAATTCAGAGCTCCCACCGAAAGCGATAGATTATCTTTTTCTTCGACACCAGCGAAATCTTTCAAAGAATGTTCTTTCCGAACTGAATCTTTTACAAAACTTAGTATGTCCAGATTAAATGCACCGCCGTATTCTGCTGCATCATTTACCATTGCTGAGAACACACCGGGTGATAGTATTTCCATCGATATCGGCAGCAGTATTTTTTCTTCCCGGTATATAAGATTCCCCATTGTCAGAAACAGTTTACCGTACAGCTTATTAATGATATTAAAATCAGGTTCCGGTTCTGAAACCAGCTTTATCAGAATTTTTATATTTTCCAGGACTCCATCCTGAAGATACCACATCAGCTTAAGACAGTTCATACCTGAGCTCTGCTCTTCAAGAGCGGAAAAAAGCGTATTCTGAATTTTCTGATAGTGCGGAAGGATCCCTTTTTTGATTTCCAGAATTTTAATCAGATCATCCGCCCGCCGCTTCTGCTCACGGCAGTCTTCTTTTCCGCACTTGATAAATGATCTGAAAATTGTTGAAGATTCTCTTCTGACAGCCTCCAGTTTTCTGTTCTCTATTTTAAGGAGTCTGATAAACGGAGGTTCATCTATATGCTCTATAAAATTCTTCTCAATTCCCTTCGAACAGGCCCGAATAAGCTGCCCGACAACCTTTTCTATCCTTGTATAATCAGACTGCTTCTGCATGTAAAGGTCGATAGCGGAATTAAGATCAGCTGATGTACAGTTTTCAAGATACCGGCTGTATAAATCATAGAATTTTCTTGTTGTATCACCTGACTCCAGCCCCTCAGCGTATTCCAGAAGTTTTTCATCGACATGCAAACTATCCATAACTGAAGGATAATTCATCTGAAGTCAGTTTCAAAATTTCTATTCAAGTTTAACAACAAGAAGTTTCAAGCCCCGGCCGGCTTCAGCAGGAGCAAAGTCTGCGGGCGGTTCTATTCTTTTTAAAACAGCCGCTTCAGGCAGGGCTTCGGCAGTAAGCTTTTCAAAATCCTCCCAGCTGAATGCAGGTGAATTAAGACTCAGCAGAAGAAATCCGCCGCTCTCAAGCATTTCAGGCAGCCGCCTTATCAGCCTTGGATAATCCTTTTCAAGTATAAAACTTCCAGGCTGGCTGGGCGGAGGATCGGCGATAATAAGATTGTACGGGCCTTCCTTTTTCAGCTTGCCGAATGACTTGAAAATATCATGAGGCAGGTATTTCACTTTCTTTGAATAATCATCCGGAAGCTGATCTGCGTTCAGGCTGTGGTTACGCCTGCCTATATCGAGTGAACGTTTATTTTTATCGATGTTGACACATTTTGAGGCTCCGGCATAAACCGCCGCAACCGACAGTGAGCAGGTGTAGGCAAAAAGATTGAGCACATTTACGGACTTCTTTTCGGCAAGCAAAGAGGCTGCAATCTGACTGACCAGACGCCGGCCCTCACGCATATCTGCAAAAAAACCGAAGTTCTGCCCTCTGAGCGGCTGAACATAATACTGCAGTCCGTTTTCAGTAACAGCATACTCATCAGACTCTGTTAAATCTGAATACTTCAGCTCAAAGGGGCGAACCGAACGATCCTGGACAGTTATCTTTGCGCCGGCCAGCGAAGTGCGGAGCATTCCCACCAAATCATTAGAATCTTCATCTGAAACAGTACTGTAAAGGATGATATGCACCAGAGGCGGAAAATAATCGATATTCATATCAGGACATTCAGATAATTCTGAATTCCTGCTGTTGAATATCCTGCAGGGTTCAAGGGGAAGCCCTTCCGGGGTTTTATTCACAGGGACAGCTTTGATATTATTTAAAATCTGTTCTGATATTCCGCTTACATCCATACAGAGAATATATAACTTGCGTCTTTTACTGTTAAGCCTTTTCTATTCATAAAATCGGTATGATTTTTCAGAGTTTTGCTATATCATTAAAGATACAAGATAAATACGGAAGAGAGAGGCTATGCCGGGGAAAAACCTTTTTAATGCTGAAACCATTTTCACAGATCTGTCCAGAGGAATAACTATTGAGAAAGAAGCTGTAATTTCCTATATAAACAAGGTTCCGATGATTCAGGCCCACAGCCGCAGTGTTCCGCTGTCAAATAGAAGTTTCGGGATAGGACGGGACCGCAGCAATGCTGTGATTGTTTCGGATCCGAAGGTTTCCAAGTTTCATGCTACCGTGACTTTTAAACTCGGGAAGGCATACCTTAAGGATATCGGAAGCAAAAACGGCACATACATAAACAAAAAGAAAATAAATATTGATGAAATGATCGAACTTAAAAATCAGGATGTAATAATTCTGGGCTCAACGAAAATCACTTATAAATGCAAACTGTAAAAAGCAGGACAGAAGCCTTAAAGCTCCAATCCTGCTCCAACTTTCTGTAAAATCTACTTAGAGTAGAGTATTTCACCATCAATCATTGTCAGCTCAACTTCAACTTCATTAAGCTTCATCGGATCGATTGAAGTTATATCCTCGGAAAGGATTATCATGTCGGCAAGCTTGCCTTCTTCAAGACTGCCCTTAATATCATCTTCAAAAGAAGCATATGCACCGTTAAGGGTTGTACATCTTACGGCTTCAAGAACACTTATGCACTGTGTCTGGTCAAGCTGTATACTGTTTGCCCTGTTATAGCGGTTAACAGCACCGTCCATTACATTAATTCCAATCGGGCCTGAAGGATAGTCACTGGCCAGCGAAACTCTGATACCCGCATCAAGCATGCTCCGCAGCGCAATAAGATACTTCATACGTTCACCGTAGAACTTTGAATAGTTTGCACCTATTGTTGTGAGCATACCCGGATTAACAGTCGGGCAGATATTCATCTTTGCCATACGGTCAATGAGGTCCTGGTCCGATATCGTACAGTGCTCTATTCTGTGGCGGAGATCCGGCCTGGGGTTGTCTTTGAACGCTTTTTCATAACCTTCAACCATAAACTCAACAGCAAGGTCTCCGATTGCATGGGCGGTACCCTGACACTCAGCATCATTGATGAGTTTGATATATTCCGCAACCTCTTCACGTTCCCATCCGCGCTCTCTGGGAAGTGAAGGGTCATGGCTGTAGGGCTCACGGGTAGCGCAGGAAGGCCCGCCGGAGCCGCCGTCAATCATGAACTTGCATGAGCCTATTCTGAAATGTTCATCACCAAGGCCTGTCTGAAAACCGAGAGACATAAAATGATCGTTATCTTCCAGAGAGAAGGGTTTTCCGAAAATACTGTGCAGCAGCATATAACTTCTAATTTTAAAGGTTCGATCGCGGCAGAGTTTCTGCATGATATGGTATGAAGGTTTATCGCACTCTCCGGCATCATGCACAGAGGTAATTCCTGCCTTAAGCGCAATATCATGCGATTTCATTGCAGCCTTTGCCTGCTGTTCTTCGGTATAATCAACCATTCCCCAAAGCTTGAAGTGAGTGTGACCGTAAACCATTCCGGTCAGCTTACCGTCAATAACCTCTACCTCATTATGAGGATACTTATCAGCATCTTCAGGTTTGTAGACATCAAGGTATTCAAGAGCCTTTGAGTTGTACATACATATATGGCCGCCGCCGTGCATACAGTGAACTGGGTTATTCGGGGCTATAGCGTCAAGTTCTTCTATCGTAGGATGCCGCTGTTCAGGAAGAAGCAGGGGTTCATAACCCATCATCGATACCCATTGGCCGGGCTTTTTGATTGATACGGCCTGCTTTAGAAGATCAAGCATTTCGACAAGACTCTTGCAGTTTTTAAATGTCGTATCAATCATTGCAGCATCCATCTCAGGACCGATAAATCCGGCGAGGATAGGGTGAAAATGCGAATCAATAATTCCGGGCATCATGCTCCGGCCTTTCAGATCGATTACTTTTGTATTTTCGTTTATGATTGAATCGACATCAGAATCGCTGCCGACAAAGACTATTTTGTTTCCCTTAACTGCCAGGGCCTGAACAATCTCATCTTTTTCATTTACAGTTATTACTTTGCCATTTTTAAAGGCTACATCCGCGTAGCCGAAATTCAAATCCATGAAGTCCTCCATATTTGTATATTAATAATACTAAGAGCGGAGGAATTTTTAAAGTGGGAAAAAAAGAATAAGCTGTCTTGAGGCTTATTCTTTTATTCAGGATATCTAAGCTGAACAACTGAAAACTGGAGTTCACAGTTGTTTATAAAGGGGTTTATGCTTTCAGCCGTAATAGCAGGTGTAGCTTGATTCTTCTGCAGCGGCGATATTGATCTTTTCGCCGGTCTCAACAACACAGGTGTCGCCGACATTATAGGTCTTGCCGTTTATTGTGAGTGCACCGCTTGTTACAGTCATTGTTTCCTTCGGTCCGGCTGTTCCGAAATCATAGTCTCCGGGAAGTACGGTTCCGGCACTCATTGAAGTCTTCCCTTCTGCATCGATAAAGCCGAGACTCTGAACTGCACCGTCAAAATATACATTATGTTTGATTGTCATCTTATTCCTCCGAATTGGTGTTGTTTTATGTTTAAAGGAAACAGAGATTTATTGCAAGAAGGAAAAAGAAAGGTACCTGTATAGATTTGATGAAAAGCGAAGCGGACTCTTGTCCACCCCGCTGAGTTATTTGAAAATTATAAGGCTGCCAGATCACGTCCAAGCATATAGGAAAGTGTACAGCAGAGAGCTCCGAGGTTCTGTCCCGGCATAACAAAGTTATATGAGTTGGCGTAAAAGTCGCCGACCATTGTTCCGGTGTTGTAGAGACCTTCGATTGGATTATCGTCAGCATCACATACCTGAAGATCTGTATTGGTTCTAAGTCCACCTGTTACAGCAAGGAAGGTTGCGCCGACTGTTTTTGATGCAAAGAAGGGTCCCTGTTTGATGGGGAAAAGAATCTTGGGGTTAACCTGAAACTCTTCATCATATCCCTGTTCTGCATATCTGGTGTAATTCTTTATGGATTCAAGAGCATTCTTCTTTCCTTCATCATCCATATCAAGCTGTGCAACGAGGTCTTCAATTGTATCAGCCTTTATGAACGAAGGATTGTTCTTCCATGACTCAAGATATTCTTCCGGAGAGAGGGGCTTGATTCCATTCACCTGGCCGATTGTGTACCCGAGCGGTTCCCATTCTTCCTGAGTGTAGGCGTATCCGGCATCCCATATTCCGAATGCTGTCTGCTTGGGAAGCTGAAGTACCGACATGGCGCCGTATGCAAAGTTTGTACATTCGTTCTGGTATCTCTTTCCGTTGACATCGAGGTTACAGCCCCAGAAGTTAGAGATGATTGCATGGCTTGGACCTGCAGCACCGCCGTTGATAACAGGAGCATTCGGGAAGGTTCTCTGCCATCCTGCACCTACCCAGAGACCCATCTTCTGACCGTCGCCGGGCATAAGTCCGTCAAATGTCATTTCAGCATCATAATTGGGTTCAGCTGCAAGCTTATCCTTGAAAAGACCGTAGGCCCAGGGACTGTATTTTGCAAGCATGTCCTTATCTCTTGAAAAGTCTCCGGTAGCAAGAACAACTGCCTTTCTGGCAACGTACTTAACATAGCTTCCGTCTTCTGTTTTGGCTACAACAGCCGAAACCCTTCCGGTATTATCATTTTCCCTGATAAGATACTGGGCAATAGTCTTAAAGTGGATCTCTCCGCCCATGTCTTTTATATGCTCTGCATAGGCTTTGGCCTGAAGCGGTGCACCGAAGAAAACACCAAGCGGCTGTTCATCGGTAAAAAAGTTATGTGAAGCATGAGGAACAGTAAGAACACCGTCCGGATCATAATAACCGGCTTCGAGGGAGGTTTTAAGTCCTTTGGCTTCCATCTTGTCGATCATCCAGTCTACTGCTTCAGCACTGTTGTTGATCCACTTGGCCCATTTCTGCTTATCCATGAAATAGGTTCCGGAAGTCTGCTCGGTTTTAACGATTTCACGGGCAATTTCAGGTGTATATTCAATACCCATCTCTTTCTGGTATTTCGAACCGATTGCATGGTTCGATCCGCCGCGGCCTATAGGCTTTGAACTGGCAGAAAACATGACTGCATCTGCACCGCTTTCAAGAGCTGAGCACATAGTACAGAGCCCTGAGAGTCCTGCACCGATAACGACTACATCATGTGTATATGTTTTTGAGATCTTTGACTCTGAAACCGGTTTCGGGGCAATTTCAAAATTCCACTTCATGTTGGCGGCTTTTTCGGCAGTCATAAGACCATTTGCCGAAACTGAACCTGTGCTTCCGCCGGCTGCACCTGTAGTAGTACATCCGCTGAGGACACTTGCGGCGGCAAGAGCTGCAGCTCCTCCGGCAGCGCCCTTCATAAAATCTCTTCTGGAAATTCCGCTCTTTTTTTCGTTGGCTTCAGGATTTTTCTTTTCCACGAGGCTTCTCCTTTGTTGTTACTTCTTCTAAAAAAAGCGGCTTCTGTATTTCAGAGCCGCTTTGATGTTCATTTGCCTTCTGCTTCTGCGAGTGCTGCGCCTACAGCTTCTTTAATCGCAGTAGAGGTCATTGAGGCTCCTGCTACAGAATCAACCTCTGTTGACTGGGCTTCAACTATTTTTCCAGGCAGGGCATCAATAGCATTTGTTCCGATTCCTGGTGTTTCGTTATGGGCAGTAACCTTAACATCTGAAATCATTCCCTCTGTAATTATAACTGCAACATTGAGCTTTCCGCCCATCCCTGCAGTACTGCTTCCTGTGTATTCACCGTCTGCATATACAGGAGCCTTCACTGAAGCGCATCCCGAAATTACTGCTAAAACGAGAATTGATAATACGGCCGTAATGATTACCGGCATTCTTTTAGCTGATCTCATATTTTCTCCTAAAATGATTTTTATAAACCTATTTTCTTGCCTTTCTTTTTCCTGCAGCCGGAGCCTCATCTGCGACTTTTTCTGCAGCTTCTTCTACATAGCCTTCCTTGATACCCTTTTCCAGCTCCTTCTTTGCCTGTCCAATTGATCTTGCAAACTTCGGAAGAGCAGCCGAACCGAAAAGAATAAGCCCGGTAGCGGCTACAACAACAATTTCTGTAGTTCCAATCATGATTTTTTCTCCTTATCATTTTCCAAATCATCAATCTTTCCCAGATCTTTGATTTCCCTGTCTATTGTTTCTCTGTAATTCCTGAAAGTACCCATTATCTTCCCGATCTTTCTGGTTATTACCGGAACATCCTTCGGCCTTAAAAACAGAAGGATAATAACTGCCAAAATAAATACCTCTGATAAACCGATGTTAAGCATCCTCAAAACCTCCGTTTCCGAATCTGAAAATGTAGGCTATGAGAATAGTGATGAAGAAAAGCGCTATCAGAGGCACAGCTACGGCAATCTGGGAGATGAAGTCAGGAGGCGTAAATAAAGCTGAAAGTATGAAAATCCCAACGATGATATAACGGCTAGCCTTAAGGAGGGCCTTCCTGTCAATTATGTTAAGTATAAGCAGTACTTCCAGAATTACCGGCAGCTGAAAAACAAGAACTGAAACGAGCATAAACTGAAGGATGTAGAAAATGTTCCTGTCAAAATTAAGAAGCATTCCGACCCCTTCAGGTATAAATCCGGAACCGGATAAAAACCTTATGGAAATCGGAACAATATAAAAATAGCCGTAATAGAATCCAAGGACAGCAAGCGCAAGTGCAGCAATAAGACAGATAGCAATAATCCTGCTTTCCTTTTTTGTCAGTCCCGGAAAGATAAAACTGAGGATGTTGTACATATGAATCGGAAAAGACAATACTATTCCGGCTATTATTGATAATTTGAATTTGAGCATGAAGCCTTCGTATATGTAGTTGATAAAAAGCTTCTGCCCGTTTTCATTTTCCAGACCTTCGAAGGGACGGAAAAAAATCTGATACAACCTGTCATAAAACATAAAGCAGACAACTGAAGCTGCAATAACTGCTATGACAGATACTATTAGTTTTGTTCTAAGCTCTCCTATATGTTCAAGAAGAGACATCTGATCATGCTTTTTTCCCATACCCTCTCCGGATTAATATTTCCGAGGTGCAGCAGCACCCTTGAGGAAGTCTCTTCTTGAGAAGCTCTTCTTCTGTTTATTATCTTCTGCTGCGTTTTTTCGTTTTCCAGACCTGACATCCTTGAAGATTTTTGAAGTGATCTGAATCCTGCCAAGTATAGGAGATAGAATTTCAGCCGTCAACTATAGATAAACATTTATCTAATTCAAATTTCTGGTAGTATTACCAGAAATTTTGATTATAGGTAATTTTATATCTATATATAAAGCCAAAATGACATAAAAAAAACCGCTGCAGAAACGCAGCGGCTGAAAAAGTATGTGCTCTATTTATTCAGTGGTTCCAGAGTAGTCATATACGCTTCCTTCGTATGTTAACTCTGATCCATCTTCTGAAATTTCAAACTCAGAAGCTGAATCAATAACGCCAGTTAAAGTCTCTTCATCATATGTGTAATCATAATCAAAATAAATGACATCATCTCCAGCTAAGATGGTAGAAACCCTTACTTCTGTAAGTGAAGTAAAAGTGACCCTTTCTCCTGTTCCAAGCACAGCATTCTCCCAGACTGTTCCAACAAGATTTTCCGCAGTAGGAAGACCCATTGAACATCCAGTAAATCCAAGCACACCTACAATCAGCACGATTAAAACAACAAGTGATTTCTTCATTAGTTTCTCCTAAAAGTAGTAATTTGCTCAAGTTTAATTCATAAAACTGGTTCCCGCAATTATTTTTTCCTGAAGCGCACAAAGCCGTAGGCAAATGCCGGTAGAAGGGCCAAAAAGATCATAGCTCCGCCCAGTCCAAGGCGGTCAATCGTAAAACCGAAGAGGGGTGCTATTATTGCTACAAAGAGGGTCTTAAGCTGACTTTCCCCTGAGAGCCCGGTCGCCATGACCGACCCCTTAATGTGATCGCTGATGTATCCCAGGGTTGCCGGTCTTCTTACATTCTCAAGCAGGTAGAAAACTATAAACAGAATAACCGCAGGCACATTCAGCCCGGCCCAGAGAAAACCGGAAATACCGGCAATCAGGATAATACTGAAAATAAAGGTAAGGTTGAGACCGGTCGTTTCCGACTTGAACATTGAATGGAAGGCCGAGGCATGACTGCTTGCGTAGCTGGTCAGCAGATAAAGCAGAAAATACACAATACCCGAAACAACCGCTACGCGCTGGTTTCCCTCAAGGGCAGCAAGAAGCGGCAGAGAGAGGGCCAGGGTCTTAAGCACCGGCTGAACATAATCCTTAACAGATTTGAATACAGCGTCAAAAAGGCTCGAATTGAGCAGGGCCCGTCTTATTGATGCGTCGGTAAAAAGCCCGATAAAATCTTTAAGTGTTTTGACCACATCCTTCCAGCCGGGTTTAGCATCATCCCGGCATCCATCATCTTCATCACAGGAGAAATCCAGATTCCTGGGATATGAAAAAATAAGCAGAGCTCCCAGGACATAGGGAATAATACTCCACAGAAAAACAGCCCTGAAACTGCCGGTAAAAAAGACAAGCACCGCAGAAATAACAGCAGATACAGCCGAGCCAAGCTGAGCCCAGCCCCGGGTATGTCCGTAATAGGCAACCTTCTGCTTTGTCATGTCATTAAGTTTAAGGTATTCCATAATCATGGCCTTGTGGGTACCTGAACGGAAACTCTCTCCCAGAGCAAACAGAATCATCGCGGCTATATACAGATAGTAGGACGGGAAAAAGTAAAATATCAGAAAACTGCCTATATAGGAAACAAAGGCCAGAATCATGGCTGTCCGCCTGCCGAGGGTATCGGCTATTACACCGGTGGGAATTTCAGTGATATTTGTTACAATCTCACGAACCGAGTATAAGATTCCAATCTCCAGAAAACTGATGCCCATTTCCCTGAAAAACAGAATTAAAAAGGGATCAAAAAACTGAAGGTTTTTTAGAAAGCCGTAAAAAGAGAACTTCCAGTACTGAAGATCTTTAGTGATATCTGATGATTTTCCCATTATGTATTTTCCATCCTGTGTTTTTTTCTGTATTCGAGAGGCGCGGCTCCGTAAGTTTTCTTGAAGGTCCTTGAGAAGTGATCGACCGACTCATATCCGACCAGGTCGGTAACTTCGGAAACCTTCAATGATGTATTTTCCATATAATCCTTTGCCCGGGCCATCTTCAGCTTTCTGACAACCGCTGTAAAATTCTGATTCAGGTTTTTCTGTATTAACCTGCAGATATGCGATTCTGAGTAATGGAAAACATCCGCCAGTGAAGACAATGTCACCGTTTTGTAATTCTGCTGAATATACTGAAGGATCATCGGAAAGTCCTGAGATCTCCGGGCTAAATCCTCCATCCGGTAGATGGTAATATTATCACGATATCTTCTTAGGGTGTGAGCCAGAAAGAGATTAAACAGACTGATGCTTATTGCATTTGCATATGGTCCGTGCACACTGCATTCATATGCGAGCTGATGAATAATATCACGAAGCTGGGCAACCGGTTCAGTTTTCAGAATCAGATAATTTGTCTGGTTGGATTCATATAGCGAGTTTCTGAAAAAAGTCGACAGCAGATCCTTGTGGGTCAGCAATTCACCGAAAATTGAATTGAATGTCGTCTTCCTCACGACAATACCAAGTGCTATCGAATCTTTTTCAATAGGCTGGTTATGCGGCGACATGGGCGGAATGATGCAGAGCTCTCCCTCACTCAGCTGAAACCTCTGATTCTCAAAAAGCATTGTGCACGAACCGTGATACAGGTATGTAATTTCAAAATAATCGTGGCAGTGCTGGGTATGATTCATGTAGGGAAGATGTTTAAAACAGAAAACATCCTTCTCTGAGGGGAAAATTCCTGCCTCCTGCAGTGTTCCGTCTCCGTGGAGTTTTCGGTCTGTTTCCATAATCTGATCTGCATTAAAGGGCAGACTTAGAATCAAATCATCAAATTCCCTCCAGGTAGGGCTGTCAGGAAAGTCAGGCATCGTCGGAGAAACATTAGGAAGTTTATCTGTTCGTCTGAGATACTCAAGCGCCTTGGGAAAGGTAACCCGTACACCGGTATTCAGATAGAGCTTTTCAGCTGCATCCTGAACCATTCCGGGAGTTGCATATCTGGTTGATTTTACAGAAATACTCATATGTCTGATTAATTTTATTACAGGTTTTCCAAACAGACAACAAAAAAAGTCGGATTCTTGTAAAGATGAAACATTTGACTCAAGCTCGTGATCGTCTATACTTAACGCAGATTCAGAAACAAACACATTCTTATTTGCATTTAATTAACTGCATGGAGAAGATATGGGAAGTTCAGACATCGACAGAGCGAATCCTGTCGTCGAAACCATTGACCTTTGTAAGGTTTTCGGCCCTACCACAGCTCTTAATATGGTAAATCTCAAAATTTACAACGGGCAGATAACCGGACTTATCGGAGAAAACGGCTCCGGAAAATCAACTATCACATCAATAATAGCCGGAATGCAGCCTGCTACTCAAGGCGAAATACTGTATAAAGGGCAGCCCCATGCACCAAAAACCATGATAGAGGGAAGCGCCTCCGGAATTGGAATGATAGTGCAGGAACAGGGTTATGTATCAGGAATTACAATTGCACAGAACATATTCCTTGGCGAAGAAAACCGTTTCAGAAAATTCGGCATCATCAACAGAAAAGCAATGTTCCGGGCCGCAGCAGAGGCTCTTGAAAAGATCGGTCTGGACAAGGTAGACCCCTCGCTGTACATAGACAGCCTTGATCTGCAGGACAGAAAACTTATTGAGATTGCAAGAGTGATGATTAATAACCCTGATGTTCTTGTGGTTGATGAAACAACCACCGCCCTTTCTCATCACGGCAGAGAGATAACCTACGGAATAATGAACAGGATGCGTGACGAAGGAAAAGCTGTCATTTTCATTTCTCACGACCTTGATGAGCTTATGGAAGTCTGCGATACACTGACGGTGCTGCGTGACGGAAACCTGATTACTACGCTCGATAAAAACAAATTTGACACAACCATAATAAAAAGACATATGGTCGGCAGAGAGATGGGTGATAAATATTACCGTGAAGATTTTAACGGCAGAAGCTCGGATGAAGTATTTCTTGAAGCCGATGGCGTAACTTCGGCGTCAGGCTTGCTGATGAACTTTTCAATGAAGCTTCATCGAGGCGAAATAGTGGGAATAGGCGGACTTTCACACTGCGGTATGCATGAACTTGGAAAAGTTCTCTTCGGCGAGGAAAAGCTTCTTACCGGAAAAGTCACTCATATACCAAGCGGTGATTTAATAAACAGTGCAAAAACCGCACTCAGGCACTCCATGGGTTACGTCTCAAAAGACAGGGACAAGGAAGCCCTTGTCCTTGCAGCTTCAATTTCAGACAACATAGCTGCTGCCGGAATCGACAAGGTTAGAAGCGGACCCTTTATCCTCCCTAAAAAAGAACATGAATACGTAAACACACAGATCAAAAACCTTTCTATAAAATGCGCTTCAATTGATCAGAATGTTCAATATCTCTCCGGCGGAAACAAGCAGAAGGTGGTTTTCGGCAAGTGGGTCGGCAGAGACTGCGACATCCTGATACTTGACTGTCCGACCCGCGGAGTGGATGTCGGTGTAAAAGCGGCAATGTATGAACTTATTGAGAACATGAAAAACGAAGGCAAGGCTATCGTGATGATATCTGAAGAACTCACCGAGCTGATCGGAATGTCGGACAGACTTCTGATCCTGAAAGACGGAAGGCTTGCGGGTAAATTCGAGCGGAGCCCGGAACTGTCCGAGCAGGACATTGTTGAATGCATGATTTAAGGCGGAGAATATGAAAATACAGAACTGGGATCGGATTAAAAACTTCTTTCCACTGCTGGGATTTGTCCTTGTAGTCCTGATATTCACAATCACAACAGGCGGGGCACTGCTCAGCAGGATAAGCCTGCAGAGCCTTCTGAATCAGATTATTACTACATCACTTGTTTCACTAGGGGCGGTATTTGTTTTCGGCTCCGGAAACTTTGATCTGTCAATCGGAGGATGTGTAACACTCAGTGCCGTTCTGGCCGGATACGCAGCAATTGCAACAGGAAATCTGTTTGTCGCATTCATAACCGCATTGGCCGTATCACTGGGGCTGGGACTCATAAAAGGAATATTCGCAGCCTTTGTCGATGTTCCGCTTTTTATTGTAACCATTGTTATGGGTTTTATGATTTCATCTGTTGTCCTCGTAATTATGGGTGATGATGCAACCATCTACCTTAATGAGGCAGTAAAAGAGATTCCTGCTTTCACCTACGGTCAGCTATCAGTTATCAACATTACAGTACTGGGCGCCTATTTTCTGCTTTCATTGATTCTTTTCAAATATACCCAGCTTGGCCTTGAAGTCAGAATCCTCGGAGGAAACCAGGTAACAGCAAAACAGTCGGGAATGAATGTTACACGAATTAAAATAACCGTATTTCTTATCGCGGCAGCCGGAGCCGGTCTTGCAGCATTTGTTCTGCTCATACGGACAAGGACTGTAGGAACAACAACAGCCGGCTCACTCGGAATGAATATTCTTGTTGCACTGGTTCTCGGCGGAATGCCGCTAAGCGGTGGCCCCCGAAGCAGGATATCCGCAGGGCTTATAGGCGCAGCTACCATAGCGGTTCTTAATGCCGGGCTTACAATGATGGGCTTCGGACTTGCCGCTGTGCAGATTAGCAGGGCTATCATATTTATGGCAATAGTCTACATCGCAAGTATGACATACCGGACAAGACTACTGCCCAGATGATATATACATGCTCGATTAAAAATGGAGGAATGAGTATGAAAAAGAGAATTTTTTCAATCTGTCTGCTTCTAATCTTCACCGCAGCAGCGGTTTTCGCAGGAGGACAGGCTGACAAGGCTTCAGGAGAATCATTACAGAACAATGTACCTTCTGGTGTAGAACTTTCAAAAGACGGGAAATATCCGGCAGAAAAAATCAAAATCGGTTTTGTAAACTACGACACAACAGCGCAGCAGGTCCTGGACATTAAAACCTATTTTGAATATCTGCAGCAGTACTTTAACTTCGATATAATATGGTCCGAATCACTGGACAGCGCCGAAGCTGAATTTGCCTTCATTGAACAGTGCGCAGCCGCGGGATGCAAGGCTATCATCGGTTACTATAACGAGGGCCGCGACGAGTCCGTAAAGCTTGCAGCTTCACTGGGTATGTACTACTGGGGCGAAGCAATGAATGATCCTACATACGAGCCTGTTAAAAACAACGAATACTACCTGGGCGGACACTTCTCTGGTAATGAAAGTTATGAGTTTGGAAAAGCAACAACAAAGGCTCTTGTCGATGCCGGAGCACATAAAATTATTGTGATGAGCGGCGGAAAGGACTACGGAGTTGACTTCTTCGTACAGCGCTACAACGGAATCATGGACGGAATAAAGGAAGCAAAAGCCGGCGGTTACGATATTGAAATGGTTTATGAAGTTCCCGGATGGCCCGGAACTGAAGCCTTTGCCGCACATCAGGCGAACGCTCTTCAGACAGATGCCGACGGTCTTGCCGGAACACTGACCGCCCTGATGTGGATTCAGCCGATGCAGAACTCCGGTAAATTCGGAAAAATCAAAGTTGCAGCTATCGGTGAGGGCGTATCAGAAGATATAGTAGGACTCTTCCACGCCGGGTTCTACGTAGGTATCTGTACAGAAATCTCGGGAACTTTCGGAATGTCCATACCGATGATAATTAACGCTGTCGATGGAAACGGCGCCCAGCAGAGAAACGCCGACGGAACAGCGCCAAGAGTAGCAGTTAAGAACAGGGTCATTACAAATGCAGATGACCTTGCATACTTCGCAAGTGTTGACCGAAAAGGCGGCGAATGGACTTTCAACATCGATGATATTAAAAGCATGATTGTGGCCTTCAATCCTGATTTAACAGTCAGTGACATGAGCGCTCTTTATTCAGCAGTCTCAGCTGATGAAGTTAAGGCCAGACGCGGAAACTAAACTAAAAAATCAACTGCCCGGCTGAACAATCCGGGCAGTTGGTAAATACCGAGGATTAAAATGCAGTTTCAAAACAGAACAGCAAAGAATATTTTAGTTACTTTACTTCCACCCGTGATTGTCTACCTGTTTTTCTTTGTCCTGACAAGATTGACCGGACACGAAGGCTTCGGCGTAGGTGCAGACTTCATGACCATCCTTTACAACATGGTCTTTTCAGGCTTTATCGCACTGGCCATGTCCTACAACCTGACTTCGGGACGGCTTGATTTTTCTGTAGGTTCTGTACTGATTCTGTCTCTTATTGCAGGAGGAACAGTCGCAAAGGCTGTTCATGCAAATCCGGTTGTTTTTGTGCTTATAGTCGTCGGATTCGGCCTGCTCTGCGGACTGGTTTCCGGCCTGCTTTATATTACACTGAGACTGCCGGCCATGGTCACCTCTCTCGGTGTAACAATGATTTACGAAGCAATAGGGTTCAGCCTCAACGGCGGAAACGGCATCAGGCTTATTGGACGTTTTGACATGCTCATCTGGGCAAGACCGCCCTACAGCCTCATCCTTATGGCAGTTGTACTGTTAATCCTGATATATATTCTAAATCTCACAAAATTCGGCTATGACAGCGCAGCTCTTCAGACCGGGCAGAAAAATGCTGTGGATGTCGGAATAAATGAAAATAAAAATGCAGTGATCGCTTATGTCATTGCAGGCGGTCTGCTTGCATGTGCAGGTGCAGTGTATATGTCACAATACGGCTACATTGCTCCACAGACAGGACTCTCCAGTTCTTCTTTCATGATGGGAGCCTTCCTTCCGGTATTCATAGGGGGAGCGCTTGCAAGGTATTCAGACCGAAACACCGGTGTAATAATCGGAGCATTTATTCAGGCAACCATATCATCAGGAATTGTAAACATGGGCGTCTCCAGCTCGATGAAAACAGTAATCGACGGAGCAATTGTACTTCTTTTCCTCGTTTATATTTCAAACAGCTTCAAACTGGAACTTAACAGGCTGTACCGTAACAAGAAGGCGTCTGCGCTCAGGGAACTTCAGAAAAAAGAATCATAATGAAAAAAATAGAACTTCGCGTTAACGGCTTTGATGAAAGATGCGTAATCGATTCAACTGAGCCGGATATTTCGATACTTAAAAATGAAACTATCAAGACTGAATACTGCAGTCTTTATATAACCGATACAGACGGAGCAACAATCTGGGAGAGCGGGAACTGTGAATTCGCACCGTATTTCAGATGTACCGGTGCGGAGCTTCAACCCAAAACAGAATATACTGTTACCGCTGAACTTCTTCAAGACGGGCTGCCTGTATACGGGGCATCTGCAGAGTTTGCAACCGGCTTCCTCGGTACGGACTGGCTGGCCGAATGGATAGAACCGGAGCAGGAACCGGCCGTAAAAGAAAATGAAATCCCTTTTTATGAGCTGTTTATCCCGAAACCCGAGTTCTTCGGAGGACATACACGACTTAGACCCTGCCTGGAAATACAAAAGAACTTCTTTCTGAAATCAGATATTGAAACGGCAAGACTTTATGCAACAGCTCACGGTATTTACAGAGTCAGACTTAACGGGAGCGGACTTGAGAACAATCTCTTTTCGCCCGAAACATCGCCATATAACGACCGTCTTTACTATCAGAGTTTTGATATCAGCGATCTCTGCGTTGAGGGAGAAAACGAACTGCTTTTCACATTAGCCGACGGCTGGTGGGCAGGACGAATCGGAATCTCCGGCGACAGCTGTCAGTACGGCGACAGACTCGGCCTCCTTGCACAGCTTGAGATCACATTAAAAAATGGCAACACCGTTTGTATAGGCTCTGATTCCAGCTTTGAGAGCAGACGCAGCATCATAGATTATGCGGATCTTTTTATCGGCCAGCGGACCGATTTTTCAGCAGAACCCGGACCATGGTCTCCATGCCTCAAAGCTGACTACCCGAAGGATAATCTGACTGCTCAGCCGACGAGACCGATTCATATTTATAACGAATATAATCCTGAATTTTTTGTTTCCCCCGCAGGGGAACTTATTGCTGATTTCGGGCAGGTAATTGCCGGAATTACAGACATAACTGTATCTGCCCCCGAAGGAACAGAGGTAACTCTTGATTATTGCGAAGTCCTTGATCGGGACGGAAATTTTCTGCGAAACATTCTGGGTCGGAACAAGGATCAGCGTGATGTGTGTATCTGCTGCAGCGGAGAAACACGATTTCGCCCTGATTTTACCTATCACGGTTTCAGGTTTGTGAGAATAAGCGGAGTTTCAAAAGAGCAGATAATAAGCATAAAAGCACTGGCCATGGGAACCGAGCTTGAGCAGAGGGGATATTTTTCCTGCTCTGACAGGAGACTTAACCGGCTGCAGCATAACATACAGCAGAGCACCAGAGCCAACATGTTCTCTGTTCCGACAGACTGTCCACAGAGGGAAAAAGCCGGCTGGACCGGAGACATACTTGATTTTGCACCGACCGGCTGCTTCAATTACAGCCTTGAAAGCTTCCTTTCTTCATGGCTTTCAAACATGAGACTCGAACAGTTTGAAAGCGGCGAAATTCCGGTTGTAGTACCCAACTACCCGGTACAGGAAAAAAACCAGAAAGCCATGGGCGGCAGCTCTTCATCTGCATGGAGTGATGCCTGCATACTCGTTCCGCTTGAAATATACCGCAGCTACGGAAACATCAGCATCCTAACGGACAATTTTGAAATGATGAAAGGCTGGATAAACTGGGTAACACTTAAATGCCTGGAAAAACCGGAAGATCTTTCAGATCGTACAGCGGCTGAAAAGAAGTGGAATGAATTTCTGTTTAACACAGGCTTTCATTTCGGAGACTGGTTTATCCCGAGCTTTGTGCAGAAGGAAGGCGGAGTTTTTGCGGCAAGCGAAGCCACTAAAGATGTTGTTGCAAGCTGCTACCATGCTATAACTCTTGAAGCCTGGTCAGTTATTCTGCAGACATTAATATCCGCCGGACAGGAGAGCAGCGGCCTGAATGCGGAGCTTGAAAAAACTTCAGAAAGACTTTCACTTGTAAAAAAAGCTGTTGAAGAAACATATATCAGCAGCGAAGGAATAGTCAAAGGAGATCTTCAGGGACTCTACGTAATGGCCCTTCAGGCAGGAATCGGAACTCCCGGGCTGCAGAACCGGATGGCAGAGCGGCTGGTCTGTCTGATAGAAGAAAACGGCGGACGGCTGGACACCGGTTTTGTATCAACACCACACCTCCTTGATATCCTGTATAAACACGGACACAAAAAAACAGCTTTCGGACTGCTTTTCCAGACGGAAAGCCCTTCCTGGCTCTATATGGTTGAACACGGTGCCACAACTATCTGGGAAAACTGGGAAGCGGTAAGACCCGATGGCAGTGTAATGCCCTCTTCTTTCAATCACTATGCACTTGGGAGCGTCGGAAGCTTCCTCTACACAGTCATCGGCGGAATAAAAATTGCAGCACACGGTTATAAAAGCATTGAATTCTCTCCGGCAACAGACTGCGGCCTTAAATTTGCCGACTGCAGCATCCGAACAGCCTGGGGTAAAGCTTCATGCAGCTGGAAGCAGGACGGAGAGAGCTGCAGAATCAGCATAATTGTACCTGCCGGCGTTGACGCAGTTTATTCGGCAGATGGAATAAAAAGAAAACTCAGGGCAGGACTCAACGAGTTCACTATCTGAATTACAAAAGGAGATACTCAAATGATCCAGAAGTCAATCAAATTATATCCTGACAGGGAAGATCTGACCCTGACCACATACATACTGAAAGACTCCCCGGAGATGCTTGCCGGAAAAAAACGGCCTGCAGTCCTTGTATGTCCGGGCGGCGGTTACATGAACTGCTCCGACAGGGAGGCGGAGCCCGTTGCACTCAAATTTGCATCAATGGGATACCATGCGCTTGTACTGCGGTACTCAACATACAGCAGTGGTGCTGCCGGAATAGATCCCTCAAGTGTTAAGCAGCCGAATCCTGAAACAGCGCATCCGGCCCCGGTTAGGGATATCGGAAAGGCTTTTCTGATAATTCATGAGAATGCTGAAGACTGGCTGCTTGATACTGAAAAAATTGCTGTTTGCGGCTTCTCGGCTGGAGCACATAACTGCGCAATGTACTCCGTATACTGGGATAAACCTCTCATCAAAGACTTCTTCAATGCACCACCGGAAAAACTTAAACCCGCCGCTGCAATCTTAGCTTACGGTATGTATAACTACCACCTGATGGCGAAACCCCTCAAGAACGAGAAAGACCCCTTCGCCGCAGAAATGAGAAGGGCTGCAAATATTGCATTCTTTGCAACCGCTGACCCCTCTGATGAGGCGCTTGATGCAGCAAGTCCGGTACAGCATGTCTCAGAATCTACTCCGCCCTGCTTTCTATGGGCAACAACTGAGGATACACTGGTACCGGTTCAGAATACCTGCGAAATGTCGGCAGCACTTGCCGGAGCAGAGATCCCGTTTGAGGTTCACATATTTGAAAAAGGACCGCATGGACTGAGCCTTTCAAACCAGGCCTCAGCCAGTTCAAAATATGAGTGCAACCAGAGCGTAGAAGCCTGGACCGAAGCAGTTGAAAAATGGCTGTCTAACCGCTTTTCGCTTCCGCTTCTGGAAAAACCCTTCTGGCTTGCACATCTTGAAGAAACACAACAATAGAGGAGCACTATCTTGAAAGATTTTTATTTTCCGGAAAACTTTTTATGGGGAACAGCCACCGCCGGACACCAGGTTGAAGGAAACAATATAAACAGTGAGAGCTGGCTGCTGGAACATCTTCCTGATACGGTTTACAAGGATCCCTCCGGAGACGCCTGCGACTTCTACCATCGATACCCTGGAGACATTAAACTTTTTTCAGAGCTTGGTTTGAACTCATTCAGATTCTCTCTTGAGTGGGCAAGGATTGAACCCGAGGAAGGAGAGTTCTCCTATGCAGAACTGGAACATTACCGAAGAATGCTTTCAACCTGCCACGAATACGGCATTCAACCCTTTGTAACAATGCATCATTTTATATCCCCTCGCTGGCTTATCAGAAAAGGCGGCTGGCTGGATAAGAAAACAATAGACAGTTACGCCCGATTTATTGAAAAAGTCTCAAAGCATATGGGAGATCTGTTTACAGGCGTCTGCACATTCAATGAACCCAACATCGCCCGGATTATTGCAACGATGATGCCGTTTTCAATAAGGGATATTCCATTCTGGAGGCAGGCCGCTGATGCATTCGGAGTTGAGCCTGAGAAACTCGGGCTTTGGCAGTTCACTACAGCACCGGAGATGTGGGACATTATTCATGCAGCCCATAAAAAAGCTGCCGGCATTCTGAAATCCGGCCCCGGCAATTTTCCGGTAGGCCTAAGCCTTGCCATGATGGATTTCCATACAGCTCCCGGCGGTGAAGAAAACGCAGCTCTTCTAAAGAAAGAGCTGTCAGCGGATTACCTTGAAAGACTTAGCGGTGATGATTTTGTGGGTGTTCAGACATACTCTCGCTGGATAGTCGGTCCCGATGGCGTAATTCCCCCGGGCGAAGATATTGAAATCAACCAGATGAACGAAGAGTTCTACCCCGAGGCTATAGGCGGTACGATACGGGATGCAGCGGCAATTGCCGGAGTTCCTGTTTATGTAACTGAAAACGGGGTTGCGATGGAAGATGACAGCCGCCGTGTTGAGTATCTAAGCAGGGCAATAAAAAGTGTAGCCGGCTGCATTGAGAACGGTATTGATGTAAGGGGATATTTCTGCTGGTCAGCTTTTGATAACTTTGAGTGGGTCAGCGGCTACGATCCAAAATTCGGAATTATCGGAGTTAACAGGAAAACAATGGAAAGAACCCCTAAACCGAGCGCCTATCTGCTTGGAAAAATAGCCAAATCAAACATAATTGAAATTTAAATATTTGCACCATACTGTCCAATACTCTATACTTAAAGGGTATTGGACAGCGTGAATGAAAAAAAACATATAGAGAGAGCTCCCCGCATACCGCTTGATGTTGAAGTAAACTGCAACAACACCAGATTTGTCTACAGCAAAAATATCAGTGAAACCGGCATTGCCCTAATCTCGGAGGAGCCGCTGGATCCGAACCAGTTTGTACATTTAAAATTCTTTCTGCCCGGAAACCCGAGACAGATTAATGTTTTTGCAAAGGTAGTACGTACAGATCAAGTTTCAGATCACTTTTATGAAATAGGACTTGTTTTCTGGGATGTTGCTGTTGAAGACAAAACTGAACTTGAAAAATTCTTCAAACACAATAGAGCATAATAATTGATTTTATAATTTCTTCTCAATTAAACTGATAAGCTCTTGTTTATCGGCACCCATATTCCTGTAAAACACAAGGTCCTTATCAAGCTGCTTATTTATAATTTCATCTCTTTTCAAACTAAGTTCGTCATCGGAAAACTCTGAAATAAAACAGCCCTTTCCAGCTACGGTATAAATTAATCCGGAGCGCTCAAGCTCTTCCCATGCGGCCTTAACGGTTATTACACTCACACGCAGCTCTTTAGCCGCCGTCCTTATGGACGGCAGACTGAAATCACTTTCAAGTACCCGGTTAAGTATCATGGCACTAATCTGTTCGAAAAGCTGCTGATAAATCGGTTTATCAGACTGATTGGAAATTTTTACACCTATCATATATCCACTTTTTCAAACCTTGCGGATGCAATTTTTACTGTTAAAAGATTAAGAATAACAAACGCTGCAATTCCGCCGACCAGAACTGAAAGCTGAATTCCAATAGCCGGATTTCCAAAGAAAGAGCGGACCGAATCAATAAAGATAGCTGACATTTCGATTCCGGCAACATAAAGAACAGTCACTACAGTTGCTGCAATTGTCGGAATACCGAAGAAGTAAGCGGTTTTGTAGTACATACTGAAAAATATAATATTGAAAATACCGAACATCGTAAATGCCAGACCGAAAAATGCCGGATTCAGGTTAAGCATAAAATTATCAAACTTATACAGAATGTGATGAACGACCGCAAAAATAATACCGAATGCAATATGAATCAGTTCAATTATACAGAATGCTGTAATCCTGGCTTTCACAACATCGGTCTTTCTTACCGGCATAATCATAGAAAACTCGTTGTCTTTCTGTGAATTGTAGGAACTTGAAAGAGTTGGTACAGATATAAAGAAGAAATACATCATGGCTATAAAATATGGCCACTGAGGGATCAGAAACAGAGCCCCTGTGATCAACGGCATGAGAATAACAAAAAACCGGTTAATAGATAGATTAAATTCCTTGTGCAGAAGATTATTCATTTGCCTGCCCCCTTTTTGAGTGGTAAATCATTATATCGTCGAGACCGGGAACCGATGCAGACTCACGTTCCGCCTCACCCAGTTTTTCTGTTTCAATAAGTCCCTGAAAACCGAATGAATTCTTTTTCCAGGACACCATCTGATCTTTCAGCCCGTTAAGCTGAGCCTCTGTTCCGCTGATTATCCTGTACTTATCCATCAGCTCATCCTTGGTAAGGCTCTCAACGATCTTTCCCTTTTCGATATAGGTGATGTAATCGGCACATTTTTCGAGATCCGAAGTTATATGGGTGGAGAAAAGAATACTCTTATCGCCCTGTTCTACAAACTCCTGAAACAGCTCAAGCAGATCATCCCTTGCAACCGGATCAAGACCGGATGTAGGTTCATCAAGAATTATCAGCTTTGCCCTGTGGGAAAGAGCAAGTGAAAGCGAATACTTGATCTTCATTCCCTGTGACAGATCCTTTATTTTTTTCTGCGGATCTATATCAAAACGCTTCAGCAGAGACTGATAGAGAGACTCATCCCAGTCTGTGTAAAAACGCCGGTAAGTATCAGTTACGGCACTGACCTTTTTAGTCGGATAATAATCTCCGGGGCCAAGCATAAAGGCAATCTTCTGCTTCAGTTCAAGCTCATTGGAGCGGAAATCCTGTCCGAAAACTTCGACAGTTCCGGAATCTGAGTGAACCATGCCCATAATACTTTTCAATGTAGTAGTCTTCCCGGCGCCGTTGCTGCCGATAAAACCCATTATATAACCTTCTTCAAGCCTGAAGCTGACATCATCAAGCAGAAACTTTTCATAATGTTTTCTAAGTTTTTCTACCTTCATCATACACATAACCGAAACTCCTTGCTTACTGTGTATATCGTATATACACAATATACACCCAACCTTAAAAAACATCAACATTAAGTTTGATTACTTGCAGGATTTTACGACATCGGGCTAAAATAATAACGGAGGAAAACTGATGAAAAAGCTAATATTGCTGTTTGTACCTCTGTTGATTATTTCAGCAAGTGTATTTTCAAATGATAAACCTGTACTTACAGTTCTAGACTTCCGAATCAATTCAATCTCGGAAAGCGACATGAAGTCGATAACTTCTTTTCTATCCGCATCACTGCATGACGCAGGTGAATACACAGTAATTGATACAGCCCAGCGTGATACTATCCTGGACGAACTGGCTTTTTCCAATTCAGGATGTACCGACGAAAGCTGCATGCTCGAAATTGGAAAGCTGCTTTCAGCCCAGTTTATTGTTACTGGAGATATAGCTCTTCTGGGCGGCAGATATATTTTCTCTGCCAAAATGATTGAAACCGAAACCTCAGCCACAATTCATACGGCCAAAAATATATATCCCGATCTGGGCGAACTGATAGACGATATGCCTAACTTTGCCGCCCGCCTGTCCGGGCTTGAAGCTGCCGATACTCAAACGGCTGCCGCAGAATCGGGCAGTTCAGAAACGGCAGGTAAGACAGAGGCCGCTGAAGCCGCAAAGCCTGCAACCGAAAAACCGGCAAAAGCTGGATCCGGCGACGGCGATGCTGCTCCCGCAGGCACAAAGAGTATAGTCGGATGGAGCCTGCTGGGCGGCGGAACTGTAATAGCCGGAGTCGGCACATATTTTCTTATTGATTCAATAATGAAAATTAATGACGCAAACGACGCCTGGAGCGCATACGATTCAGCAACAGCCGGTGATGCCGACTACGATTCACTTTACAGTACCTATGCAGCAGCATATACCGCTGCCGAAAACAGCAATACGATGTTCTGGGTAGGAGCCGGGCTTGCAGGAGGCGGGGTGCTGACAGCACTTACCTCACTGTTCTTTTTCGGGGGTGATTCAGAACCGGCAGTTGATACGGCGGTTTCCATTCTTCCGGGACCGAAGGCAACCGTGCTGTCCTTCGGATTTTCCTACTAGGAGCACACGATGATAAAGATAACTAAACTTTTTCTGATAATTCTCACCTTCACTGCCATAGTCTCATGTGACGGATTCTTTCTTGACGCAACACAGCACGACCGGGAAAACCCGAACGACCCCGACTATGCGGGGCTTGATCTGGCTCCGGCAGGGGATATTGAAATTAGAATCGGCGGAACAGTCTACGCCGACGGAAGTTCCTACACGTTTACAAAAACCCTTGTAGGTGAAACTGAAACCGCAACAGTTACCATTGGAAACAATAGCACAGCAGACACACTTACACTGGATATGACCTACCTGACCTGGCTGGTTGGAGACTCTGCATTCTCAATGCCTGAATCAACTTCTGATACCATCGAAATACCGGCCGGCGAAACTAAGCCATACACCCTGAGTTTTTCTCCGGAATCAGAGGAGGTGCTCAGCGGTACACTGACAATATACAGCAGTGATGAGGATGATGGACAGATAACAATCTCTCTTTCAGGAGAGGGGTTTAACTACCAGGGAACAAGGCTGTATGCCTCGGATCTTACCGATGGTGAAACGATACTGCTGGACAGCTACATACGTTCAGGCGAAGGCGAAATATATGTTGGAAATGATATAACCATTTCCAGCGGGGCTACACTGAATATTTATCGTGATGTTGAGTTAAATACATCCGGCGGATACCAGATTATAGTAAACGGAACCCTTAACATCGAAGGGACAGCTGACAAACCGGTAATTCTCTCCGGACCAACAACCGGGGGCTGGGGCGGCATTCTGGTAAATAATGAAGCATCGATAGACCATGCATTTATTAAAAACCTGGCAGATTCAGGTGGTGCTTATGCAATAAAAGCAGGGAGCAGCAGTGCTGAAACATGTTCAGCTCTTTCCATTACAAACAGTAGGATTTATCATAAGGGAACTACGGAGGGAATTCAAATTTATTATCCTGCAGAAAATAGTTCATACAGTTTTACAAATAATATAATTTTTTATAATGATACCGTACAAACACAGGAAGCACTCAATTCACCCAATTATGATGACATCAATTTTAATGTTGAATTCTCCCGTAACACAGTAGCTTCAAAAGCTTCAGCAGGTATTGCAATAAACCTAAGCGAGTCTTCGACATCTGTGTATAATTTTACCAAAAACATATTTACTGCAAATGCCACAGGATATACTTATCTTATATATACAAACTCAGCTAACCCGCTCATATTGGTATTGAATAATATCTATGATGAAAATCATACATATTATCCATTTGAAGGAGTCAGTACAGATACCGACAATCTCGAATGGGCAATCTATGATAATCTAAGCAGCATATTCACTAATTTCAGCGGAAAAGATTTCACCATGAAACAGACCACAGCCTACCCCGCGTCTGCTCAGACATCAATTACCGAACTTGTAGGCTCGCTTAGCCAGGTGAATCCGGCAGGCGCATACGGAAGCGGAGGCACACCTCCTTCACCTTAAAACTGAGTAAACAATTTATATAGGGGATATTCGAAGCTTCGGGTATCCCTTTTTATTTTGATTCAGATATTTTTACACAGGGAAAATTACCGAAAAAGAGGCGCCGTCTTTACTTTCAAACTCAAGACGGCCCTTCAGCTGCCGGGCAAGAACTTCTATAACTTTTAGGCCGAGCCCCCCACTGTTTTCAAGTGAAAACCCGGCAGGAAGTCCTATGCCGTTGTCTTTAACCATCAATAAATACTCCGTTTCGGTGTATCGGGAAAGTCTGATATTTATCTCCCCGGACTGGTCAGGTTTAAAAGCATATTTAAATGCATTTGTAAGCATTTCATTTATTATCAGCCCTAAAGAAATCATCATCTGAACATCAAGAGTTTCTGAAATTATATCTGTAGTTATCCTTATTTTACCGGATTCATTCATAAGCATAACAGATAGTTTATCTATAAGATCTGAAATGTAATTATTCGAATCAAGCCGGTTATCAATCTCAGACTGATACAGTTTTTCATGAACCATTGTCATCACACTTATCCTGCTCAGCACATCATGAAGATCATTTTTCAGACCGGGTTCCTCAGCATCTGCAATCTGCATACTAATAAGAGATTCAAGAATATTGAGATTATTTTTTACACGATGGTCTATTTCCCTTATTAAAACTGACTTTTGATGAACCAGTCCTATTAATTCTTCATGCTCATTCTTAAGTTTACGGTTAAGCTGCCACAGCATGTTTAGCCCCATCAGTATGATCAAAAACAGGATTATGAATGAAACCAGCACTACAATTTTTATAGTTTCCAGGTTAGCCACAAGAAACGGAACCGGATGATTCAGGAATACAGCATCTTTATACTCACTATATTTATCATCTATGCCATACCGCTCCAGAACTGCACAGTCCAGAAAGAGTCTATAAGAATTATAACCTTCTCCAAATTGACCAGTCTTTAAATAATCAACTCCAGCCCTGAACATCTCCATTGCAGAAGTTTCAGCATCAATCATATATCCGCCGACGGTACCGGACCCCATCAGTGTACTCCAGAATGTATACACAGGCGCAGGCGAGACATCACAGACCATTTTAAGAACGTCTTTGGGAATATAACCTGAGCGATTATCATCTTCAGATACAATCACATAGTAAACAATTGTATCAGGCTCTAACCGGGATACTTCAGAAACCAGATTTTCGAGAGTTGTAACCTTCATAAGATACGGCTCTATTCCATAATCTGATTTCAACAGAGAGGCTGCAGCCTTAATAATAACCTGACTCTTTAAATCACCGGTATCAATTACTACAGCCTTCCCGGCATCCGGATTCTGCAGATGCGCCAGTTCAATTGTTTTTCTGACTGCAGCTGAAATATCCGAGGATAAATAAAGCTCTTCATCCATCTTTTTATCCGAAATTTGAATTGAGCGGTAAATCTTCGGTGTCTCCGGAAAAAGATCCGGGTGATTACTAAAAAGAGCTACTGCTTCAGGAGCATCAACAAGAATAAAACTGAACATATCCGACGGGTATTTTGAGTGAAGATAGAAATGCCAGTCATCCTCGGTCAGGGTGGACTCGGGGAAATTATTTCCCATAAACTCAAAAAATAGATTCATAGTGAGAGGATTGTAGTATTCAGAATTTGAAATCCCTTCATTAAAGGAATTAACCCAGGGTATTTCAGGACTGTAAGTATGAAAGATTAAAATATTATCCTGTTGGGCAAATAAACCGGCAGAGTATACCAATAAAAACAAAAGAATCAGGAGATTTTTTTTCATTATTAAAATTATAGTTAATGAACTGCTTCATAACAAATAAAAAACCCGGAAAGTTCTCTTGAACCGTCCGGGCTTTTTTTATACCTGAAAAACTGAGGCAATTTCAAAACTAACCGAGTTTTGAAAGAAGCTCAACTATCTTATATTTTTACTCTTCAAGAATTACTGCCGCCTGATCGAGGACTGACTGTGGAAATTCTATTCCGATTTTCTCAGCAACACCTGTATTCAGATACATCTCCATGTATTTCGGATCACTTACAACTGTAGTCGGCATATCTTCAGACTTCTCTCCTTTGAGGATTTTGTCCATCAGACGCGCAGTTTCAACACCGATGTAGTGCCAGTCAAAACCCCAGGCAATGAATACCGGATTATCTTTTGCAGAAGCTGTATCAGCTGAAAGTACAGGAACCTTGTTTGCTGTTGCCGTCTGTACAAGACCGCCTAAAGCTGACACAACAGTGTTGTCATTTGTAACATAGATGGCGTCAACTCTTTTCACAATTGATTCAGTTGCTGACTTAACCTCGGCGGATGAAGCAATCGAAGTACCCAGATATTCTATACCAAGCTCTGCACAGGCTTTTTCAACCTGCTTTGCCTGAAACATGGCATTATCTTCGCTTCCGGTATAAACCTGTCCAAGAACCTTGACTTCATGGAATGCCATCAGAAACTCGATCTGCTCTTTGAATGGATTCTTATATGAGGTACCTGTCATATCCGGGTCGCCGTGTTCAAGTGTTTCAACAAGACCGGCGGATACCGGGTCTGTAATTGCCGCATAGATAAGAGGTGCGTTTGTTACGCCGCTCTTTAATGCCTGTGCATTCGGGGTAGCAATACCTACCACCATATCCATTTTCTTTGACTGAAAAAGCGATGCAATCTGCCTGCAGGTGTTAACATCAGCATTGGAGTTCTGATAATCGTATTCAACATCGGCATAACCGAGTGCTTCCATTTCATCGACAATCCCCTGATAAACGGCATCAAGAGCAGGATGCTGTACAAACTGGGAAACACCTATGCGAAGGCTTCCGTCAGTCTCTGTCGCTTCTTCTGAAGATCCTGATGCTGCTGCGTTCATAGTCACAGTTGTAAATATCAAGGCCGCTGCAAGAACAGTTAATAGTTTTCTTTTCATTAGTTTCTCTCTTTTATTGTTTCTATGTAAAGAATCACATCAATATTTTTAAATCTATTTGGCGTTTCTGTCAATAGGAACAGTCATACTTTTCAAATTTGATATAAATAATTTGCAAGATGCACCCTTACCCATAAGCTTCGGTTGTAAAATGTTAATCAAAGGAGTAAGCTCGATTCATGAGCAGTATCAGTCTTGAATATGGAAAACAGAAAATAGATGCCGAACTACCTGAAAACTGGAAAGGCGATTTAATAGATTCATCATTTGCACAAAGCAAAGAAACTCTGGCCGAAATGGTGAAAACCGCAATGTCGTCACCGGAAGCATCCGCTCCACTTGGAAGTATTGTCAGGCCCGGAGAAACTGTATGTATAGTCTTTTCAGATATAACCCGCTCATGGCAGAGGACTGATATCTACCTTCCCTTAATCGTTGAAGAACTCGAAGGCGCCGGTATAAGACCGGAAGATATCACCCTGCTCTCCGCCCTTGGAACACACCGAAAGCACTCTGAAGATGAGAAAAAGCAGCTTACAGGCCCACTGTACGGTAAATACCGCATTATCGATCACGACTGTGATGATACAGAGAATCTTGTGAAAATGGGAACCACAAGCAGGGGCACGGTTGTTGAGATAAACAGAGCAGCCGCTGAGGCCGACAGACTTATACTTACCGGCGGTATCGTTTTTCATCTTATGGCCGGATACAGTGCGGGTAGAAAGTCTCTTGTTCCCGGGATCAGCAGCAGAACAACCATAATGATGAACCATTCGCTAAGCCTTGCACCTGAAAAAGGGAAAGGCTCCCACCCTCTGATCGGCTGTGACAAGATAATTGATAATCCGCTTCATGAAGATTTAATGGAAGCACAGGAATTTATAAAACCTGATTTCCTTGTGAACATTCTGCCGGGCAAGGGTGCTCCCGGCGGAGCTGTCGCCGGACACTACCTTAAGGCACATGAAAAAGGCTGTATGATGCTGCGGGAGTTTTTCCTTATAAACATTAATGAAAAACGGCCGGTAGTTATAGCTTCTGCAGGCGGATTCCCCGGAGACATCAACTTCTATCAATCGGTTAAATCGATGATCAATGCCTGCCAGGCTCTTGAAGAAGGCGGAACACTGATATTAGCGACCCGAAGCCAGGAAGGTCTCGGAAATCCTCTGATGGAGGAGATGCTGGCCGATTTTACAAGCATGACAGCGCGAGAAAATTTCTTAAGAGAAAACTATACAATCGGAAGATTCATAGCCTATTACGGATGCGAGCTTGCATCAAAATTTAAAACAATACTGGTTTCCGAAATGAACGAACCTTCACTTAAAAATGCGGGTATAAATAATTTCAGCTCACTGCAGGATGCAGTGAATTATGTTTCAGAGATGACAGAGTCCGCAGAAGTTCCATACTGGTTTATTCCTGATGCGGCTCACACATTCCCAAAGGCCGGTTCTGAATGCTGAATTTCATAAACAAAGGCAGAGATTCAGGAATCTTTCGACAGATTCCACTGGATACTGCAGGAAAACTTTTTGTGAGCCCTATGCCGTCAGGAGCTTATGATCCCGGCTCACTCTTGAAGCTGTATAAACATCACCACGTTGATCACGTTTTCAGTCTTGTAACCGACAGTGAAATTCAGAACAAGGCAAGAAAGGATCTTTTTAGGGAATATACAAAACTTGGAATTACTTATTCGAGATATATAATACCCGACTTTCAGGCCCCCTCACTTGATGTGATTAAAAGCCTGGTGCTTGAAGCTGGACAAAGACTGCAAAAAAGGGAACGGATTATTGTTCATTGTCATGCGGGAGTTGGAAGAACATCGCTTGCCGTTGCATGCATAATAATAGCAATAGACAGAGTCACAGCGGATGAAGCGGTAAAACATATAAAATCAGAAATGATGGTTAACATTACCTCGGAACAGCGCCGCCTTATTGACAGATTTTATGAATATAACTGCTCTCTGGAAATAGAGCTCAGGTCTTAAAGTCACCAACAGCATCGGATATATGTTCAATAGATCTGGCAGTTACAACAGCGATATTGGATACAGCATCCACACTCTGATTAACATTTTTGATACCCCTGACTATCGCTTCCATATTTGAGCGCATTTCCTGGGTATGCTCATTCAAACTGGACATCTCCTTCACAATAGTCTCACTGCCGCTCTGCATCTCAGAAGCACCGCTTTGAACCTGTGAAGTAATATCATTCATTTTATCGAGAGAGCTGAGAATCTGCCGGGTTCCTTCCTTCTGTTCCTTCATAGTCTGATTAATTTCATTTACAAGGCTGTCGGTTGAACCGATTTTCTCTGCAACGGTGCTGAAGATCTGCTTTGAGGACATGGATGAATCAACAACCTTCTGAATACCGGCCTGAACCTCTCCAAGAATTGCACTTATTGATTTAGAGTTCTGCGCCGAATGCTCTGCCAGCTTTCTGATTTCAGCTGCAACTACAGCAAATCCGCGGCCTGATTCGCCGGCATGCGCAGCCTCTATTGCCGCGTTCATGGCAAGAAGGTTTGTCTGCGCCGCAATATCTGCGATTACCTGATTGGCTACCTGAAGGTCCTGTGATTTTTTGGAGATATCCGATGTCCGTTTGTAGGTTTCATCCTGAATAGATAGACCTTTAACCGAGGTCTCTGAAAGATCCCGGAACTCATCAGCCATAACTGACATGGAATTATTAATCGAAACAATGTTGCCAGCCATCTGCTCTATAGCTGAGGAAGATTCGCTTATACTTGAACTTTGTTCGGTTATCAGTTTGTTCATGTTATTAATGATCATACCGATTTCCTCTACCGCGCCTGAAGTTTCAAGGATGCTCGCCGACTGAGCTTCAGTCTGAGTCTTCATCGTATCGATATGACTGGAAATATCTGAGACATCCAATTCAGCCTCATTTGCATTCTTACCAAGCTGCTCACCCAGGCTTCTTAATTCAATTTGAGCCTTCTTGATTGTATCAATACTTTCTGCAAGTTTTTCTACAAAAATATTAATCAGTCCGGAGATAGACGCTACTTCATCAATCGAACCAATGCTGATCCTCTTCGCAAGGTCCTTGTCCCCTGAAGAAAGCTGATCGAGCTGTTCAATAACAGTTTTAAAAACAAGTTTATGGTTATCACTGCAAATTTTGGCTAATAAAATTATCAAAAAGAAATAGATAATAAGACATACCCCTGCAAAAATAAATGAGTTATGGGGAATCTCGGCGAATGTTCTGTATTTAACAAGAAGACTGCCGCCCAGACCAAAGGTATAGGTTAAACCAAGCAATGCCGTCATAAGCGGAATAATTATCATCTTCAGCGACTGTCGATCTTCGCGAAGCATACTTGGATAGCGGTACAGATCAAGACTGGTAAGATAATTCACATTGATTCTATCCGTTCCTATGTATACGCCTGCGGCAGCCAGCATACCCCATGAAAAACAAAGAACAGCTACAGTAAGTTCAAGGCCCTCGTAAAGGCCGAGCCAGGTCCTCATTTTATAAATTAAAATTACGTACAAGATTAAAAAGAAAGTAAATACAGCCATTGAAATAAGCGGCAGTTTACCCGTTTTGGAAAGCGCATTAAGTGTTTCTTTTTCATCTTGATTTGAAAAATCATGTTTGTAGCTTCTTTTAAGAACAACAAGGATTCCGATTGCCGGAATAAAAAAAGGAAAACCAATCAGCATTGTCCTGAGAAAAGTTGTAAAAAAAGGCACTTCGTTCGAATTGAAAATTCCGCAATTTACCCCATCTGCAATAAACCCCAGAATCCCGAAAAACAGGGTGTTTATTAAATATGATTTTCCATAGCTTTTCATAAAAGCCTCTCTAAAAAGTGTTTTCCGGTTACTTCTATTTACTTTCAATATAAAGATTTATAAAATATTTGAGCATAGAAGAAAAGGTGCAATATTCTTGAAATTATATTTTAAATATTCAAAAAAGTAAATATTGATAATTTGGGTTAAGCGGTATTTAAAAAAGATTATTTCTATGTTAAGTTTAAGCAGATCAGCTACTTCGGATATTTCCATTTTTATTCAAAAGAAATACCCAATGATTTACTCATTAGTTTAAGGAAAGAAAGAGATGAACAAGCATACACTAAAAATTGACTGTCCCGACAGAAAGGGACTGGTACATGATATTACTCATATTCTGCTGAATCATAATGTCAATGTTGTTGAAAGCGATCAGTATACCGACAGCGAGGCTTCACGCTTTTTCATGAGAACAGAGTTTAACGGAACCTTTGATTCCGGAGTCATGTACGACGATCTTAAAGAAGCACTCGGTGAAGAAGCGGACATTAAACTTCATGGAAAAAGAAAAAAGAATATCATTGTTATGGCAACAAAGGAACATCACTGCCTTGGAGATATTCTTGTCAGACACTTTTTCAACAATATCAATGCAAACATCCTGGCTGTAATCAGCAACTATGATTCACTCAGAGAGTTTACCGAAAAGATGGGCGTTCCCTATCATTACATCAGCCATGAAAACATCAGCAGGGAAGAACATGAAAGAAAGATCATAAACATTATTGATCAGTACAGTCCGGAATATATTGTACTTGCAAAATATATGAGAATCCTTTCTTCATCATTCACAGATCATTACCTTGATCAGATTATCAACATCCACCATTCCTTCCTTCCGGCATTCATAGGGGCAAATCCCTACCGGCAGGCATATGAGCGCGGAGTCAAGATTATCGGGGCAACAGCCCACTTTGTGAATCAGGATCTCGACGACGGGCCGATAATTGAGCAGAATGTCATCAACATTACACACAAGCAGAATGCTGAAGCTCTGGCACGGGCAGGGCGCGATGTTGAAAAAGCTGTTCTTGCAAAGGCAATGGAAATGGTTTTCGACGACAGGGTTTTTGTTTCAAACAATCACACAATCATTTTCAAATAATATCAACCTACAAATTTGTTTTAAATGAATGATAAAGTTACATTAATGTAGCTTTATCATTCATTTTTGTTTTTTACATTTTTGTTAAAAATCATATTTCCCTTCGAAATCACACTTAATCGTCACGATTACTACAATATTTTTCATTAAACACAGCGAATTTCATCCTTACTACAGAAGTCAGGTTTTTTTGGCATGTAATTTGCATTGTATCCCCATATGCAGACTAATGATACAGAAATTAAAATATTAGGATTATGTGTTACTTTTCCTGACCAGGACGGAACCGGCGAGGTACACGCGCTTACCGACATTAATCTTGACATTAAAGAGGGACAGTTTGTCTCTCTTGTAGGCCCTTCGGGCTGCGGCAAAACAACCCTGCTTCGCGCAATAGCAGATCTTCAGCCACCAAGTTCAGGAATCATCTCCGTTAAGGGAATGACGCCAAGTGAAGTTCGACAGCGCCAGAAATATGGTTTTGTCTTTCAGAGTCCGGTTCTTTTTGAATGGAGGACTGTCAGAAAAAATATTTCCATGCCCATGGAGGTTATTGGCATCCCAAAGGCAGAACGACATCGAAGAATTGAAGAAACACTTGAACTTGTTGGGCTTACCGAATTCGGCGACAAATATCCCCACCAGCTCAGCGGAGGAATGCAGCAGAGAGTAGGAATTGCACGTGCGCTTGCCATTGATCCGGAAATACTTCTTATGGACGAACCCTTTTCCGCACTTGATGAATTCACAAAAGAAAAGCTGCACATGGATCTCCTGAGAATCTGGCAGAAGACAAACAAGACCATACTCTTTGTTACTCATAATATTCAGGAATCAGTATTCCTATCGGACAGGGTTGTAGTTCTCTCACCCCACCCCGGCAGGGTTTCCGCTGTAGTTGATATTGATATCCCCAGACCCAGAAGCCTTGACTCCAAGGATAATCCTGAGTTTGCGAAACTTGTAACCAAAGTCCGCCACAGTTTTGAGGGAGTCTGACAGTGGCTGGCGTAAAACAATCAAAACATCAGAGTAAGCTTGTAACACTTGTATGGGGACTCGGTCTTGTAGGTCTCTGGGAAATCGGAGCCACGTTCATCGCGGGCTCAAAAAGAACTCCCGAGAATGTACTCCCCCACCTTTATCAGATAATTGAATCGGTTTTCAGTTCAGCGATGGTGGCAAACAAGCAGACAGCCCTGCAGCTGGTAATGAGCAACGCAGGCATCACCCTTTACCGTGCAGGAATCGGCTTTCTTATTGGAATTGCTGTGGGATTTACCCTGGCGCTTTTAATGAGAATGTTTGTTCCGATTGAAAAGACAGCATTCCCGTACCTGATGATGATCCAGATGATCCCGATTCTGGGTATGGCTCCGATTGTACTTGCAATTACAAAGGATATTGATAAAAGCCGGATTGTAATTGCAGCAATACTGACATTCTATCCCGTAGCTACCAATACACTTGCCGGATTGAAGGCTGTTGAAAAGGAAAAGCACGAACTCATGCACTCTATAGCAGCGTCTCAGATTCACATTTACACCAAGCTGCTGCTGCCGTCCTGTCTTCCATACTTTTTTACAGGACTGAAAATTGCTGCGCCCTTTGCAATCACCGCATCAATCCTTGTCGATACGCTTCAGGGCGGCGGCGGACTGGGAACAATGCTTTCACAATCGCTTAAACACGCTATGAGCATCTATGTCTTCTGGCAGATAGTGTTTGTAAGCGCAATAATCGGAATACTCAGTTATCAGCTTATGTCGCTGCTTGAAAAAATAGTATCGCCGGGCAAAAGAACAGCAGGTTAACAGGAAAGTCATATGAGCAGAAATAATACACTGAAATTCAACAAGGACAGGTTTACGTCCATCTTCTTTCCGGTAGCATTCGGAATATTCGTAATAATGCTCTGGCAGACCCAGGCCCTGCACAAGATAATCGGGGCAGATACTTTTACACTCCCCCTGCCCGGACGAATCGCAAACATCATTGCAGACAACACCGGTTCTATCCTTAAAAATGTTAAGGCTACAGTAACTGTCGCACTTGGCGGACTGCTGATGGGCTCGGTTCTCGGATACCTGCTTGCAATCATTGCAACAGCCTTCCCCAAGTGGGGCGCCGGCGGACTCACAATCGTATCAGCTTTCAATGCCATCCCGATCATCGCTATAGCCCCTATCATGACCAATCTGACAAAGGACTTCAGCCGGGATCCCAACATCCGCAGCATGCTGGCCAAGATGCTTGTTGTAATGATTACCTGTACAGTGGCGATGAGCATCAATGCCTTCAGGGGATTTTCTGAACTCAAGCCTTTTTCAGAGGACCTGATGCATTCAATTGCAGCAAACAGGATGACTATCTTTCTTAAACTGAGGGTCCCCAACAGTGTTCCCTATATTTTTACAGCACTCCGGGTAAGCGTTCCCGGAAGTATTATCAGTGCTATGGTCAGCGAATACTTTGCCGAATACATCATCGGTGTAGGAAGGCAGATTCGTGAAAACATAGTTCTTGCCCAGTACTCAACAGCATGGGCGTATATAACGGCAGCATTCGGCATTGGTGTAACCATGTATATTCTGCTGCTGCTTCTTGAGAATATTTTGTTGAAAGGACGCCGGTAACTGGAGTTTTTCAACTGAAATAATAAACCCAACTATTCATGACGGAGGATTTACATGAAAAGGTTTAATTTACTTACAATCGGGTCTTTACTCTTAATCAGCGTAATGGCCGCATCACCGCTCTTCGCTTCAGGAAGCCAGGAATCTGAAGAGGGAAGCTCCTATTATTCAGCAGATGCATCAGTTGAAAGCATCGTTGTAGACGCAGCCGGCAAGGGCCAGGTTGGTAACTGGGGTCTTGGTAACGAATACGAAATCCAGGCACTGCTTTCAAAGTACGGTCAGCCTACTACATATCTCAGCCAGGCTTTTGATATGGACGGATTTGATGACGATTCAATCCTTCTTGCATCAGCAATGACCTACAATGAACTTGGTCTTGTAAAAAACAGCTATGCAGGCGGTTACGGATACGGAGATACGGTTTCATACATCGACATGAATGATGAAGGTGTTGCAATGCTTGAAGACAACATCTTCACAACCGCAGAGTTCGCAGCAGCAAACCCTGAAACAGTAAAAGCATTTATCTACGCATCAATGAAGGGCTGGGAATATGCGGTGAACAATGTTGAAGAAGCAGCTGAAATCGTTTTCAACTACGGATCTTCAGTTTCAGCCGAACACCAGGCTTACATGGCATCAGAAGTTAAGAAACTGGTTGAAACCGATACTTCAGGCGCAACTGTAACTGACTACGGAAAGATTGTTGACTCTGCGCTTGCACAGACTCTTGAACTTGCAAAAACATACATCAAACTCGATGACTCTGTAGCGGCTGAAGCTCTTGCAGAGCTTTCAGCAGATGATCTTGCAGACAGCTCATACTGGGAAGCAGCAATGGCTTCCGACGGAACATTCAGCCCGGAAAAAACAGAAGTAAGTATTCAGCTTAAATGGCTTCCCCAGGCGCAGTTCATGGGTTACTACGTTGCACTCGACAAGGGCTACTACAGCGAAGTCGGCCTTGATGTAACTGTAATTCCCGGCGGCGGCGACATCGGTGAAACAACCGCTGTTTACACCGGTCAGGTTGACTTCGGTGTAACATGGGTTTCAAACCTTATCGCGGCAAATGCAGGCGGTATGGATCTTATTGAAGTTGCTCAGGTATTCCAGAGATCAGGTCTGGTTCTTGTATACAAACTCGACTAGTAAGAAAGCTACTTAACGCTTCATTTGGTGCAGCCGTCTCTGACGGCTGTTCCATCTACATTTAAAAATCTGTTTTGCATAACACATGGATCAACCTGGAACATCCGGCAGAGGTCCGGATGTTCCTTTTTTATTACTGCGAAACAAAATCACAGATTGTAAATATCTGAATCTGAATATAGAATAAGCCTTTATGAACAGCAATAAAACCGACATACTTATAGGACTTCTTCAGAAGGAAGTAAAACCGGCACTCGGATGCACCGAACCAATTGCAGTCGCTCTAGCTTCAGCGAAGGCCGCCGAACTGCTGAAAAAAAAGCCTGAAAAAATTGATATCTATGCAAGCGGTAATATCATCAAAAACGGAATGGGTGTCGGGATCCCCGGCACAGATACTGTCGGACTTCATATTGCAGCAGCCCTGGGAGCAATAGGCGGAGATGCAAATGCAGAGCTTGAAGTGCTTAAAAGTATTTCAGCACCCATAGTTGAGCAGGCAAAGCAGCTTGTATTCAAAGATTTCGTAACAATCCATAAAAAGGATACACCTGAAAAGCTGTACATAGAGGCAGTCGCACTTGCCGGAGAACACAAGGCCTCTGTCATCATTGCCGGACACCACACAAATTTTATCTACATGGCAGCTGATAAAAACATCATCCTAGACAACACAGCCGAACTTCAGAAATTCACCGAAGCCCATGATGAAGTACTTACAACGGTGGAAGAAATATTCGAATTCGCATCAGCCTGCGATCTGGAAAAAATCCGTCCGGCAGTTCAGTTTATTTTTGACGGAGCAGCTCTTAACGATGCAATTGCCGATGAAGGACTGAAAGGAAGCTACGGGCTGCAGGTGGGAAAGACCGTTGTCCACTGCATCGACAAAGACATAATCAAGCAGGACATAACCACCTATGCAATGTCACGCGCCGCAGCTGCTTCTGACGCCAGAATGGCCGGAAGTATGATGCCTGTCATGAGCAACTCTGGGAGCGGCAATCAGGGAATCACAGTTTCTGTTCCCATTACCGCGGTTGCAGGAAAGCTGGGAGCTTCCAGGGAAAAAACTGAAAGAGCTCTGCTTATGGGAAATCTGGTAGCAATACACCTGAAAACCTTCATGGACCGGCTTTCGGCATTCTGCGGAGCTGTCTCAGCGGCAACAGGAGCCAGTGCCGGCGTAGTTTTTCTGATGGGCGGCGATGCCAACTGCGTCAAGCACACCATCAAGAACATGATTGGCAATATTGCGGGAATGATTTGCGACGGAGCAAAAGCCGGCTGTGCGCTTAAGGTATCAACCTCTGTAAGCGCAGCAATGCAGTCAGCTATCCTTGCAGTGCATAATCTCTATGTAACCGAGTATGAAGGCATAATCGAGAAGGACATCGAAAAGACCATTAAAAACCTGGCGGTGATCGCGTCACAGGGAATGGCTGAAACTGATAAACTCATTCTCGATATAATGACCTGCAAATAAGCGCAGATGGATTATTCTACCGGATAGCCCTTCTGCAGCCACTCCCTAATACCGTAGCGCATGTTATACAGACGCGAGAATCCTGCTTCAAGAAGCAGCTTTGAAGCCACAGTACTTCGGTTTCCGGACGCACAGTAAACAAGGACATTCTCATCTTTAAACTGTTCCAGCACTGACATATTCTGTTCGAGCACCTGAACCGGAATCAGAACCGCACCTTCCAGATGCCCGCTGTCGTATTCACCCTGGGTTCTCACATCAAGAATAACGGGATCTGCCGACTTAATCAGATTATATGCATCTTCCGCTGAAACAGCCTTATAGCTTTCAGCTTCAAATTCTGTAACTGTAACAGTGCCCTTTTTACCCCCGATGGTAAATTCAAACTCACCGGCGCTTTTCATTTTAATATAGGCTGCGTCATCAGATGATTTATAAACAGTCTCACTTATATCCAGGTCCGGAATACTCAGTACAGCGGAATCGCTTTCAGAGGGCTGAAAAACAACATAATCCCCCCTGTATACTTTCAACTGAATTTGATTGCTTTTTTCAGGAATCTCTACATATCTCAGACCGTTTTTAATATAACCGTCAGCCTCAGTATTGGATGCCGATTCATCAGCGGCACATGAAAAGATAACAAGGAAAAGTAAAATCACAGGAATATATTTTTTCATTTAAACACCTCAGATTTAATATATTATTTATCATATATAAGGTATTTATCTTTTTAATTTTTTTCAATAACTTTTTTTGCTTCTGCAGGGATTTTAAAACGGAATTCCGTCCCGCGGCCCCTGATTATCTCAACAGTTCCGCCTATCTGCTGAGTCACAACATCAACTATTAAAAGGCCAAGGCCCGGAGTCTTCCCAAAGCTGATATTCTCACTTAATCCAGGCCCATTGTCGGAAAGCCTGAAGATAAGCATACCGTCAGAACTCCGATCTACATCAATTTTTATGACACATCTCTTAACATGACTTTTAACATGCCGGAAGATATTGCTTACAAGTTCATTAATTATGACACAGCATGACACAACAGCATCCATCGCGGCAGTTATACCCTTATCAGAGAGCTCAACAAGTGTCTCTCGGGTATCAATTTCAAAATATCCGACAAGATTTCTTATAACCTCACCGAAACATGACTCTATCCTGATATTTGAAAAATCATCTATGTCGTAGAGTACATTCTGCACAACACCAAGTGAATCAATTCTATTAACTGCCGCTCCCAGTGCATCCATAATTTCACGTTCATCAGAATTACCAATCTGAAGATTAATAAAACTGCTTATAAGCTGAAGATTATTTTTTATACGGTGCTGCAGTTCCTGAATGAACAGATTTCGTTCCTTAACCATTCTTTCAAGTTCCTGCTCACGTTTCACTTTTTCTTTCAGCTCCTCCTCTGTAACAAGCGAATACAGAAAAATAAGAAGAGCAGGAATTATCATCAGTTCAAGATACTCCTCATACTGATCCATATTGATATATAGCTGCTCATATTCAAAAACATTTGCCGTAAATACAAAGATGAGAACAAGGACAGGAATCAGAAGAAAAATACCGCTCTGCCAGACAAAACGCTTTCTGAATATCGCTTTTATAATCAGAAAAATACCTGCAAAACCTGCAAGAATTCCTGCTGCATTAATTATTATAATGATATCAGGCACCGGAACTTTCACCTTTAAAGGCAATTCTTGAGACAGCGAAGAGCAGAGTTATCATCGCGGACAACAAAAATAAGTGTTCAAGGACATTAAAAAAATTTGGAAGTAAAAAGCCCTCCACAACAGTCGCGGTATGGCTGAGGACAACAAAGATAACTGCAAGAATAATGAGCTTAAAACGCTGAAAATTCACCTTTGAACCGGCAATAAGCAGAAACGAAAAACTTACGATGTCAATGATAATATTAAGCAGCTCATTAATCTCGAACAAAACAACTACTCTCCTTTTGAAGGATTATATCATGTTATAATAATTCCATTATGAAAAAGAAATTTTTTACAGTAATCGTTTTTCTGACGGCAATATTTTTTTCCTGTGTTTCGGTGGAAGAAAAGCTTACTGAATCATGGAATGATAAAATTACAGCAATCAATACCTCCGATTCAGATTTATACATGTCCACGCTGAGCACCGAAGACAGCTACTACCGCAATGAAAGCTATGCCTGGTTCTGGTATATGGCCAATAATGATTTTCAAAACCTGTCCTTTAATATTACCGGGGTCGAGCAGATTGACAGCAGAACTGTAATTGTGCACATCAATCAGAAACACATATATGCCGGTGAAAACTTTGACTTTAACTATAACATTGTCTACCGTTATCAGGACGGCAGATGGCTGGACTGTGATCTGGATTTTTTAAGACATGATATTGACGGATTCAGAATCTTTTACAGGGGGAATGAAAATAACCTGCAGTCATTTGAAAGGTACCTTATAAATTCAAATGAAATATTATCGGATCTGTTCGGCACCGGTGTTGATGAGAACTTTCCGGTGAAGCTGTATACCGACAGAGAACTGCTTAGACAGCGAACATACCCTATAATCGAACGGCAGTTCACCGCCTGGGGAGAGGCAAATGAGTCACTGAAAATCTGGACCGGTCATCCCGCAATTCCTCCGTATGAGGGAACAATAAGGCATGAAATTGTTCATCACATTACACTGAAAATAAGCAGAAACTATCTGGCAGGCTGGTACGCTGAAGGTCTTGCTGTCCACTACGGCAACGGTGCAGTGTTCGGAGGTGATTTTATAAAAAGCGGCAGGCTTTCACGTTCTGATGCAGCCTGGAATATCGCAAAGCTTGAGAGTATTGACATGGCCTCCATGACAGACGAGAAGGAAATATCATGTTTTTACGGTATTTCGGCGCTGATAGTGAAATATATGGCGGAAACCTGGGGTGATGATGTACACCGTAAAATACTTGAAGCCTGTGCCGGTGAGGATTTCTTCGATCGGGCTAAATCTGAAGATTCGGAATCAATTCTGCAGCCGGTACTTCATTCAGCCTTCGAACAGGTCACTGGAGAGACTGCAGAAAAAATCAGCGCAGGTTATCTTGCCTGGCTGGAGAAAACCTACTGAGATTTGAATAATCAGAAAATAAACTTTGCCTCCGAAATCCGTTTAAACTCATCATTTACTCTGATAAAGCAGTCAATAAGAGCAGGATCAAATTTACGGCCGCTGTCTCCCAGAATAATTTCGACTGCCTTTTCATGCGAAAAAGCTTCCTTATACGGCCGCTCGGTAGTCAGAGCATCATAGACATCAGCAATAGACATAATTCTTGCAGACAGGGAAATATCTTCACCACTCAAGCCCTGCGGATATCCTGAACCGTTCCAGTTTTCATGATGATTCAGAACAATCTGGTAGGCCATTTCAAAGTATGAACGGAACTCTGTAGAGTCCATAACCTCCTTAAGCACTTTTGCCCCTAGAAGCGGATGTTTTTTAATAACAGAAAATTCTTCATCTGTGAGCCTGCCCGGTTTCAACAGAATTTTCTCCGGTATACCAACCTTGCCTATATCATGGAGCGGTGCTGAACGTTCCAGATCTTTTATATAATGTTCATCTATATAACTCCGATACCTGCTATTCTGCGCCAGCTCCTCTGCCAGAACCCGGCAGTATTTACTGGTTCTCTGAACATGCTCACTTGTGTCATTATCCTTAAGTTCAGCCAGCAGAGACATGGTCTGAATTGTAAGTTTCTGGCTTTTTTCAAGTCTGTCCAGTGCGGATTTCTGCTTCAGATAAAGACGGAGAAAGAGCAGAAACACGCTTAAATAAAATACTGCTCCGCCGGCAAAGATATAGCCCGCAAAAGTAAGTCGGCTTTCATTTATAGCGTCTCTGAGATTGTTATTTCTGATTTTAATCTCGGCCATTCCAACAAGTTCTTCTCCATCCCTGACCGGAAGAAAATAAGACACAACAAGGTCGGATGATTCCTCATTTATTATATAATTAATACCGCCCGGATTTGTATCACCAATTCTGACAGCGGAATTAATATTCTCAAAATCGGAAGTTTCCGGATAAACCCAGACTGTTTCATTCATTTTATTGATGAGAAGCAGTTTTTCGATATAAGGATACTGCCGCAAATCCTGCCGGAAGTGATCCCAGACATCTGCAGTCTCATGATCATGTTCTGTTCCCGCATGATCATCAGTTCCGGCAGGGTCATATCCATTGAAAACGGGAAGTATTTCCCGGTAGTTTTCAGAGATTGCGCTTATAAATTCACGGTAGAACTGACCATGTGATCGTATAAGCTGACTCTGTATTCGTCCCATCATCAGCAGAACCAGAAACACTGCAATTATCAAGGTTGTTAAAAAAGAAACAACAGTATACTGAAAAATTATGTTATCTCTGAAAGAGAATTTTCTCATCTGCAAACACTCCGTAAAAATCCAACTACAGGAATTTTATGATATCCGGATACCGAATTCAAACATTATTAATTCCGGTTTCCAAACAGATAGATACATTATAAAATCAGTCAAGGAGTAATAAAATGCGGATGCTTGAAGAATTTTTCCCGGAGTTTGCCGGGCAGCTTGATGAGATGGATGCCCTTTACAGGGAGAAACGAACCATCGATGAGAAGACATACCAGTTCATATGCTTTGCCCTTTCAATCAAGGCAAGATCAAAACCCTGTGTACTTAAACATTTCAAAGGTGCTATGGATGCTGGAGCTACAGTTAAAGAGCTTTCATATATCCTTGCACTCGTCATGAGAGAAGCAGCCGGTGCTGACGACTGCTGGACCCATGATGTATTAGGCGACTGGAAGGAAATATTGAAAGGAAATGTAGGCTGCGGCTGTGAGGGGACATAAAAAGCAAGCTTTTTATGTCTGAATAAGAGGAAGCCTCTTATTCAAACGAATTATAGACCAGTGAACGAGCCGAAAATTAAACCGGCTGCTGTTGAAAGTATGACAACAAGCAGAACATAAACGGCAGTCTTTTTGAAACCGAGCTCACCGCCGATCACCAGCATGGAAGGGAGCGATAAAGACGGTCCGGCAAGCAGCAGTGCGAGTGCCGGGCCCTGCCCCATTCCCGCGCCAATCAGCCCCTGAAGAATAGGAACTTCGGTCAGGGTCGCAAAATACATAAAAGCTCCCGCTACCGATGCGATTAGATTTGAAAAAACGGAATTGCCTCCGACCAGCGACGCAACCCAGTCGGTCGGAATAAGCGCATCATGTCCCGGCCTGCCTAAAAGAAAACCGGCAACCAGAACGCCAAAGAATAGATAGGGCAGAATCTGCAGGGCAAAGTCCCTTGTAGCAGTCAGCCATATTTTCAGTTCCATTTTTGAAAACCAGCGGACAAGCGAAAAAACAAGAATAAGAGCAAAGGCTGCAGTGATAAAATATTTATAGCTATAAATCATATCCCAGATTCTGCTTCCGCCCTTTGAGTTAGCCCAGTTAACAAAGACAAGAATTCCGATCATGGAAAACATGTAGATCATCATCTGGGGAAGAGTTCTTTCTTCACCGGAATCCTGATATTGAAACATCCGCTCATCACCCATTCTTTTCTCTTCATCCTTTCTGAATAGAAACTGCATAACAAGGCCTATTATCACGGCAAAAAGTACAGCCCCGGCCATTCTGGCAAGGCCTATCTGCCATCCGAAAACCTTGTAGGACATGACTATTGCCAGAATATTTATTGCAGGACCGGAGTACAGAAAGCTTACCGCCGGACCAAGTCCTGCTCCCTTTTTATATATTCCTTTAAACAGGGGCAGTACTGTACAGGAGCAGACAGCGAGGATCGCACCGGAGACAGAAGCCACACTGTAGGCAACAGCCTTTGGAGCCTTCGGCCCCAAAAATCTGATAACCGACTGCTGGTTCAGAAATACAGTGATTGCGCCTGCAATAAACATCGCGGGAACAAGACAGAGCAGCACATGCTCCCTTGCGTAATCACTGAGCATCAGAAAGGCTTCCTGAATTGCACCGGATACACGGGCAGTGTCAAAGGGTATAAAATACACTGCGAGAAAAACCGCAGCGGTTATGATAAGCAGTTTATTCGGACCAAGTTCCTTTTTTGCCATACTGTTTTGTTCCTGTTCCTAAAGAGCCGCTTTTATAAAATCCTGAACTTCAGCCGGGGTAAGAACCTTTCCGGATGATTTAACATCTCCGTCAATCGCAAGCGCCGGAGTAATCATTACACCCATGTCAAGAATTTCATCAATATCAGTAACCTTGACTACCTCAGCATCTGCTCCCATGGTTTTAACTGCTTCTATAACTGAAGCCTCAAGCATTTTGCATTTTGCACAGCCGCTTCCAAGTACCTGTAATTTCATATTATCTCCTGAAAGTTAAAAAGTTTCTTTGTTTCCTTATTAAGAAACTTTGCAGCAAAAAAGTCAATAGCCCATAGGCTTCATATTGACAAAGTTTCCAGAATTTGAAACCTTATAGTATGATCAGTAAAGAAGAAATGGACCATGCGGAATGGCGGGCACATATGTTTAAAGCATTATCACATCCGATGAGAATCTACTTCCTGCAGAAACTCAAGGAGAAGCCGTGGTGTGTATGCGAACTGGCGGAAGAGGCAGGAATACCCAAATCTGCGGCATCGAAGCATCTTTCACAGCTTAAAGATGCGGGCCTGGTTGATGATGAGAAATCAGGAACCAGGGTTGAATATCGGCTTACAGCCCCCTGCGTGCTTGATCTGGCTGCATGCGCAGAAGGTACAGTATTATCAAACCGGCGCAAACAGCTGGGGCTATAGGAGAGGGCATGCCTATTTATGAATATAATTGCAGCAAATGCGGCTGTGACTTTGAACTTTTAGTGAACTCTGATACTGAAATAAAATGCGAAAATTGCGGGAGTACCGAACTGACTAAAAAATTCAGCACATTCGGATTTTCAACAGGCTCTGTAAAACCGGACTGTGCCGGCGGATGCGGAGGGGGATTTCAGCAGGGATGCTGCGGTTCAGGAATGTGCGGCGGACATTAAGCCCGCCGCGTAGGGGAATTTATTGTTTTTCATAATATGAAAATAATAGCCTGTTTTGATTTTCTTCAGCGATGATCTTACTTTTTACATGGAAGGTATCTGTATAATCTGTATATGACCACTCAGTTCCTGAATACGTAACTTCATAATAATTTTTATAATAAGAGTTCTTTTCATAAAGCTCACCAGACTCTCTATATATAGAACCTGTGTAATCCGCATGTCCCGAATTCGAGTCAAATTCAAGAACATAATCCCTGTATTCTGAATATCTGTATAAACCGTCACTTCCCATCGCATAGTAGGGACCTTCAAGGTCTTTTGTCCATACACCTATGAGGTCATCGGAAGTGCCCGTATATGAGATTTCGGCGAGAATATTCCCGTTCACATAGAAGGATGGATGTTCATATTTAACGAGGTATCCAACACCGGCATCGACTAGAGCTCCGCTGCTGTATAATTTTTCAGCTGTTTCAATCATCACTCCGCCGCTGAATTTAAATGTACCGGATTCAACCAGATAATAACTGGAATTGTCTGTATTATAGTAATAAATTTCGTAATTATCACCGTTAAAAACTCTTTTTACCCCGGGAACTGAAATCAAAGCACTCGGAACAGAAATCAGCCAGGTTCCCTGCACAGCCTCTTCCAGAGCAGTATCTGCGGCACTAAACCATTCACATCCATAGACAGCAGCTATCAGAGCTATGACAGCTGCAATTTTGATTTTTAATTTCATTTTTTCTCCTTCAATATACTTTTATATAAATAAAATCGATCTCCCGCGATTCAAACATGAGCAATTAAATATTTTAATTCAAAAACGACAGGAAGATATAAGCAACTTTTTGGTTTACATAAAGTATGAAGCAAACTACAATTGAAGTAATACTTAAATTGGAGGATTATGGAATGAAAAAAACTATCATTTCAGTACTCATCTGCATCCTGATGGTATTCGCAGGCACAACCGTATTCGCAGGCGGAAGTCAGGAAGGCGCTTCAACAGACGGCTCAGCAAAGGCTGAACAGCTTAAGGTTGTTCTGTATCTTAACGGAACACTCGGCGACAAATCTTTTTTTGACTCTGCATCAGACGGTGTAAAAAGAGCTGAAAAGGATCTCGGAATCAGAGCTAAGGTAATTGAGGGCGGTTACGACGCTTCAAGATGGGAACCGGATATTACTCAGCTTTGTGAAGGTGACTGGGACATAATCATTGCAGGAACCTGGCAGACCCAGGAGATTCTTGAAAAGCTGGCTCCCCAGCATCCGGATAAAAAGTTTTTTACATACGACACAACAGTAACCTACAGCAACGGAAACCTCGGCAACGTATATTCAATCATGTATATGCAGAATGAGGCATCATTCCTCGTAGGAGCTCTTGGAGCAATGATTACTGAATCATCAATGCCTAAAGCAAATAAAGACAAGACAATCGGATTCCTCGGCGGTATGGATATTGATGTTATCAACGACTTCAAAATCGGATACATGGAAGGCGCTGCCTACATTGACCCTGCAATCGACGTTAAAGTTGCATACGCCGGAGCATGGAATGACCCTGCAAAGGGTAAAGAGCTTACCCTTGCATTCTTTGACCAGGGCGCAGACATTTCTTTTAACGTAGCAGGAGAAACCGGACTCGGCGGACTCGATGCTGCAAAAGAAAGAAGCAAATACACCTTCGGTGTAGACTCTGACCAGTATGCTCTTTTTGCGGAAAGCGATCCTGAAAAGGCTGCAAATATCATCACTTCAATGCTTAAAAATGTCGGTAACTCTCTCTACAGAGGAATCAAGATGCATCAGGAAGGAACACTTGTTTACGGCGAAGCTGAATACCTCGGTATTGCTGAAGGCGGTGTAGGTATTGCCAAAAATGAAAACTACCTCAAGGTAGTACCCAAAGAATTCCAGGCAAAGATTGATGAAATTGAACAGAAAATTCTTGCCGGAGAAATCAAGGTTTCATCCGCTTTCTAATTTTACTAATACATATGCCCGGGACAGCGTAGCCTGTTCCGGGTTTCTTTTACATCAGCGAACCCCACTATCATTTAAGGGGTCTTACTTCCTAATAAAAGAGGAAATATGAAAAACAACATCCTGGAGATAAAAGATATTTTCAAGGTCTATCCCGACGGGGTTATAGCAAACCGGAATGTATCTATGGATGTGCAGGAAAACAGCATCCATGCCCTCGTAGGTGAAAACGGTGCCGGTAAAAGCACCCTTATGAAAGTCCTTTTCGGCATTACTCCGTATCAGGACGGAAGTATCACATACAAGGGGAAAAAAGTAAGCTTCTCCAATCCGCGTGACGCTATAGCCGCCGGAATAGGAATGGTGCACCAGCACCTTATGCTTGCTCCCGATCTAACGGTCGCGGAAAATCTTGTTCTCGGCATGGAGCCGAAAAAGGGAAAACTCTTTCTTGATTCCCAGTCAGCGGTCAAAGTCTGCAAAGAGGCAGCAGAGAAATACGGCCTTGCCGTTCCCGCAGAAAAGAAGATAAAGGATCTGGCCATCGGCGTTAGGCAGAGAGTGGAAATTCTTAAAGCCCTCGCCAGGAATGCAGAGATACTGATTCTTGATGAGCCGACCGCAGTTCTTACCCCCCAGGAAACGGACGTTCTATTCAAAACCCTTGACGGGCTCAAGGCTGCCGGAAAAACCATAATCTTTATAACTCACAAGCTTTCCGAAGTAACACGTGTAGCCGACCGCATAACTGTCATGCGTGATGCAAAGGCTATTGTTACCAGAGACATGGAAGGTCTTGATGAAGAAAAAATAGCATCATTGATGGTCGGGCGTGAAATAAATACCGAAAGAATCCCGGCTCCCGAAAATATCGGAGAAACAAAGCTTGCGGTCAGAGGCCTCAGATATACCGACGAGGACAATGTGGAAGTCCTGAAAGGTATAGATTTTGATATCCGTGCCGGAGAGATTCTGGGTCTTGCCGGTGTTGAAGGCAACGGACAGTCTGAGCTGGCCGAAATCATAGCCGGGCTTCTTGAGCCGGATTCCGGTTCGGTAACACTTGACGGGGTCTCGCTTCTTAAGAAAACACCGAGACAGGTACGAGAACAGGGTATCGCTCATATACCCGAAGACCGTATGGAGAACGGGGTTGCCGAAGTTACATCCGTTGAAGAAAACCTCATAGTAGACAGATATTACATGGATAAATACAGTTCAAAGGGTAAACTGAACTGGAAATTCATAGCGCAGCAAAGCAAAGACCTGATTAAGCAGTTTAACATTCTTACAAAGAACTCAAAAACAAGCGTAGGCTCACTCTCAGGCGGTAACATTCAGAAGGTTGTAGTTGCAAGGGAACTTACTTCAAACCCGGAAGTAATAATTGCATCACAGCCTACCAGGGGTGTCGATATAGGCTCGGAAGAACTTATTCACAACCTGCTGAAAAAAGCCAGGGATGAAGGCAAGGCAATCTTCCTGATATCTGCAGACCTTGATGAAGTTCTTAAACTTTCAAACAGGGTAATTGCAATATACAACGGACAGATTACCGGACATTTCAAGGATGCTTCAAAGATAAACGATGTAGATCTTGGCCCCTATATGCTTGGAGTAAAAAAAGAGGAGGCGGCAAGTGGAAAAATGGATTCTTAAATATTTTACGCTTATCCGCGTAATGATCGCCCTGATTATCGGTGTGGTTGTAACGATACTGATGATCTACCTGATAAGTGAATATCCCGGAGAGTCGCTGAAATACTTCTTTACCGGACCGATAGCTTCAAAGGGAAGACTTTTCAATATATTTGAAATGGCCGCGCCGATGATATTCTGCGGTGTCGCCATTGCGGTATCATTTCAGGCCGACCAGTTCAACCTGGGTGCCGAAGGTTCATTTATAATTGCAGCGGCAGTCGGAACAGCCTTTGCTGTTTCAACCAACATGCCCGCTATTCTTCACATACCTCTGGTTCTCATAGTAGCCGGTGTAACGGGTGCTGTATGGAGTCTGATTCCGGGTATCCTGAAGGCAAAATGGAACGCCAGCGAACTTGTATCATCGCTTATGATGAACTATGTCGCATTCTATTTCAGTTTATACCTGATCAACTCTCACTTCCGTGACAAGGATGCCGGATTCCTGGTATCGCTGAGGCTTCCCGAAACAGCGCTTTTTGCACAGTTTCTGCCGGGAACGAGAATGCACTTCGGTATCATTCTTGCGCTGATTATAGCCCTGGCCGCCTACTACTTTCTTTACCACACAACAAGCGGTTATGAGTTCAGGCAGACCGGATACAATAAAAACTTTGCCCGCTTCGGCGGTATCAACATCATAAAGGTAATAATCCTTTCACAGGTCCTGCTCGGTTTTATTTCAGGAATCGGCGGAATGAGTGAGGTTATGGGTATACACGGACGCTTTCTCTGGCAGAACCAGCCCGGCTACGGCTGGGACGGAATTATCGTTGCCATCATAGGCCGAAGCCACCCAATCCTTATAATTTTTTCATCACTGCTTCTTGCCTACCTCCGCGTCGGGGGACAGGTGCTGAACCTGATGGGGGATGTTCCGGCTGAACTTGTAAACGTAATTCAGTCGCTCATTATCCTTCTGATTACAGCAGAGGCCTTCCTAGGACAGTGGAAGTACCGGATTACCAGACGCCAGGCTGAACGCGAGGAGGCTGCAAAATGAATGAACTTTTCAAAAGCTTTTTCTCGGTAAACTTCGGCTTTGCAATCCTGCGTGTTATGACCCCTCTGCTTTTTCCGGCTCTCGGAATTGCTGTCAGTACAATGGCCGGCTCACAGAACATCGCTATGGAAGGGGCCATGCTTATAGCAGCCTTTTTCGGCGTAATAGTCGGAGCATTCACCGGAAGCCTCTGGCTTGCTCTTTTGGCAGGAATTGCCGCAGGGGTTCTTCTGTGCCTGATTCTTGCTTATTTCCATCTGAAGCTTAAGGCTGATATCTTCCTGTCCGCGGTCGCGCTGAACATGTTCGCATCGGGAATCACAATCTTCCTGCTTTATATGTTTACCGGAGACAAGGGATCAACCTCATCGCTTAAAAGCCTGGTATTCCCTAATATTGAAATTCCGCTGATAAACAAAATCCCTGTTCTGGGTGAAATAATAAGCGGACACAATGTCCTTACATATCTTGCCCTTATTTCAGTCTTTCTGTTCTATATTCTGATGTTCAAGACTCCGCTGGGGCTGCGGATACGGGCTGTAGGCCAGAACCCGAATGCGGCTGAATCTGTTGGAATAAACGTCAATAGAACAAAGACCTACGCTTTAATGCTTTCGGGAATGTTCGCCGCCTTCGGCGGGCTCTACCTTTCAATGGGTTATGTTTCATGGTTCAGCCGGGACATGACCGCAGGACGAGGATTCATCGCAATTGCAGCGGCAACACTCGGCGGAATGATGCCTGTAGGCACAATGATTTCCTCACTGTTTTTTGCCCTCGTATCTGCTGTTGCAATATATATTGCATCGCTGAACATCCCCTCAGAGCTGATCCAGCTGATTCCTTATCTTATAACAGTCGTAGCACTTGCCGTATTCTCGGGCCGTGCTATCAAAAAGAAGAAGGAAGCTGATGTTTCTGTCGAAGAAGATAAAGAAAACTCCGGGACGGATACCGGACAAACGCCTGAAGGAGCAAACTGATGAGCACAAAGATAATACTTGACTGCGATCCGGGGCATGATGACATGATGGCAATAATGCTTGCCGCAGCAAGCCCGGAGCTTGAAATACTGGGGATAACCACAGTGGCCGGAAATCAAACCGGCGAAAAAACATTTGAGAATGCCCGCAGGGTTCTTACCCTGATAGATCGGCATGACATCCCGCTTGCGCGCGGCGCAGACCGGCCCATTATCAGAGAACTTATCACTGCACCGCAGATTCACGGAACCTCCGGCCTGGACGGTGCGGAACTCCCGAATCCCGACGCACCATTTCTTGACTGCCATGCTGTTGATTTCATAGTCGACACCGTAAAAGCCTCTGCAGAGAAGGTTACCCTGGTTCCGACCGGGCCGCTTACCAACATAGGCCTTGCATTTATCAAAGCGCCTGAGATTAAAAAGAATGTAAAAGAAGTTGTCCTCATGGGCGGCGCCGTATACGACAGCAACATGACACCAGGAGCCGAATTCAACATCTTTGTTGATCCTGAAGCCGCCCGCGAAGTATTCCTTTCCGGCCTGCCGGTCACCATGGTCGGACTGGATGTAACAAACAAGTCTCTGATGAGTTTTGCACAGACAGAAGAAATCAGCAGCTGGGGCGGAAAGATTTCATCGGTGGTAGGACCGCTTATGAAGTTCTTTGCCCAGGCAAACCTGAACTATTTCGGCATTGAAGGTGCTCCCATTCATGATGCACTTACCGTGGCTACACTCATCAACCCTAAGGTCGTTGAACTTGAAACCATGTTTGTAGATATTGAAACACAGGGAGAACTGACAAGGGGCCAGACCGTGGCTGACGTGTACGGAGTAACAGGCAAAACTCCTAACTGCAAGGTGGCCATGAAGGTCGACAATGATCTGTTCATGTCCATCATGATGGATGCAGTCAGGAAACTCGATAAAAAACTCGCAGGCTGATTATGAAAAAATCAAATACAGTAACTGAAATCCGGAATGTAAGAATTCCGGATTTTTTTGATCTGAGCATTTCAGAAGGGATGACCGTCAAAATCGATAAGGGTTACATCGTATCGGTTGAAGCGTATTCAAACAGTTCCGATACAGAAGCCGATACCAACGAAAGCATAATTGACGGCCGGGGCATGGTCCTGATTCCGGGAATGGTCAATATGCATGCCCACACGGCAATGACTCTGCTTCGGGGAACCGCAGAAGACTGCAATTCTGCAGAGTGGTTTAATAAGCATATATGGATCTATGAGCAGAGTCTTACACCCGATGACGTATACACCGGAACACTTTTAGGCGGGGCCGAGATGCTTTTAAACGGAATTACCGCCGTTGCAGATCATTACTTTGCAATGGACAGAGCATGGCAGGCATATGCTGAGCTTGGAATGCGGGCCGACCTCTGCTGGGCTGTTTTCGGCTTCGGAGATCAGGTTGATCCCGAGCTTGAAAAAGCCCTTGCTTTCAATTCCGCATACCGCGGCAAGTCACCGCTGATTAATATATCAATGGGACCGCACTCACCCTATCTCTGTCCGGATGATTTTCTGAAACGCATTGCAAGCATTGCAGCTGATGAAAAAATGAAGCTGCATATCCATGTATCAGAGGAAGAGGCTCAGGTAAGAGCTTCGATGAATGCACACGGAAAAACCCCGATAGAGGTTCTTCGTGATACGGGGGTACTCCGGCCGTGCATAAATGCCGGGTCCGCTGCCGGCAGTGCATCCTTTGACGACCTGCCGACCATACTTGCTCACTCTTATTATGCCACCGACAGTGATTTGAAAATACTGGCAGAAAGCAGCTGCATATCAGCCCACTGCCCTAAAACCTATCTTCGCTTCGGTGATTCCCATAACTTCCTGCCCAGGACTCTTGAGACAGGAGCTGCAGTCGCACTCGGAACTGACGGGGCGGCCAGCAATTCAACTCTGAACCTTTTTGAAGCCGCAAGGCTTGCAGCCCTCATGGGAAAAAGCTCTTCAGGAAATGCCGAGAAAGCAGGGATAGGAGAAGTTCTGCCGCTGCTGTTCAGCGGAGGAAGAGCTTTGGGCCTTCCGAACTACGGAAAGATTGTGCCCGGAGCCCCGGCCGACCTTGTCCTTATTGATACAGAGACCCCCTCGATGTTTCCTGGAAACAACCTTTATGCAGACATCCTCTACAGTCTGGACGGCAGAAATATCCACAGTGTAATTGTTAGCGGCAGAATGTTAGTCGAAGACGGAAAACTTCTGACAGCTGATTACAGGGGGCTTCTGAATGAAGCAAAAAAGATATCAGCAAGACTGCTTGCAACTAAGGCAGATAAGCCGATGCAGGAATACTGAAATGCGCTAATTCAAGTCTCAGCAGCAGCTGTGCCGGCGATCATATATTGTCAGCGTATTCTGACCGTTACAGAATCCCTGCCGTCTGCAGTTTCTGCCTCGAGGATATAGGTTCCCGGCTTCACAGGCAGAAACCAGCGGAGAGGGAGCTGTCCCTCGCTTACTCTTTTTCCATTTACAGAAAGAACAGCATAAGCCCTTCCCTGAACTTCAACCGGCACGGCCTGCCCGCCGGCCGGAAGGGAGCTGTCGTAAAAGAAGACCGAACCGTCCGCCGGAGCTGTAATGGAAAGCCCTGTGCCACTGGCTTCTGTCTTAAAATCAATCCCGTACATCTGAGCCCAGCTGCTGTACTCCGGCGGATAAACTATGCTGCTCATGCCGCCCTCTTTACGGTGAAAACTGCAGGGTTCAGGCTCTTCAGCAATACGGAACCATTCTGACATAGAGGACGGGCAGGCATCCGTTACTGCGCCGCCAGAGATAGGACAAACTGCAACCTGGTGAAGACCGGCAGGCTGCGGAAACTTTTCACCCTTCTGGAGACTGTTCAGCACTGAGGTGACAGCCTCAGCGGGCAGTCCGCTGCCCGGGCTGCCTATGACCGTCTCGCCGGAGAAATTACCCATCCATATCCCGCAGACAACCGAAGGTGTTGCACCCACAGCCCAGATGTTATTGAACTGATTGGAGGTTCCGGTTTTAAGCATTGCATCAAAACCCTCAGTTCCCATTCTGCGGCGGCCGAAGGCAAGAATACGGGAAACATTGTCCGATAGAATATCACGTATTAAAAACATAGTATCAGTGCTGAAAACCCTGTCCCCGCAGACAACCTCGGTTTGAACCGACCCAGAAACTGACTCCTGGTATTCAGCCTGCCAGTGAACTGCTGCCGGAATTCCGTTTCCGGGAAAGACCGAGTACGCCTGCACAAGTTCAAAAAGAGAAACCTCTGCATTTCCAAGGGCTATCCCCACACCCAGGCTGTTCCGCTGAGACTTCAGTGATTCAAAGCCGAGGCTAATCAGAAGATCTGCAAACACGCTGACACCAAGTTTTTCTGCGAGATAGACCGCCGGAATATTCAATGATGAAGAAAGGGCTGTCCGCAGCCTTACAGGGCCGTTGAACCTCTGGTTATAGTTCTGGGGAATATAAACCTCTTCATTACCGAAGGTCATAGGGATATCAGGCAGTATTGAAGCCGCCGTGAACCCTGATTCCAGAGCAAGCGAATAGAGGAAGGGTTTAAGCGTTGACCCCGGCTGTCTGAGAATCCGGACCCCGTCAATCTGGCCCGATATACTGTCGTTATAAAAATCAGTAGATCCCGCCCAGGCAAGGACTCCTCCGGTTTGGGCATCGATTACCAGTCCGGCACCGTTGCTTATCCGGTAATGTCCTGCAGTTTCTACCCTGGCGTTGAGCGCCGACTGAAGAATATGCTGGGCTTCAAGATCCAGAGTTGTCCGTACCGGCATCCCCGTTGTATAAAAATCCGGGGTTAATTGCGACTGTACCCAGTTAACAAAATGGGGGGCCTCATTCGGCCAGTAAGCCTCGGCATCAGAAGCCCCGGCAGCAGCATCCCGAAGGCAATCTTCAGATATTTCGAAGGTCAGCTGCAGACTAAGTGCCAATGCAGCCTCAACGGCTTTATCCGGATGGGCGGAGGGGGCATAAAGTTCCGGCCGGCGGGGAATTACAGCAAGCAGAAGCGCCTGCTCTGGTGAAAGATTTTTAACTTCCGTACCAAAGTAATGTCTTGCCGCAGCAGCTGCACCTTCGACATTGTGTCCGAATGGAAGCGATGCAAGCCATATCTCAAGCAGCTCCTTCTTTGAATATCGAGCCTCAAGCCTAAGAGCACCGTAGGCTTCAGAAAGTTTACTATGCAGATTTACATCTCCAGCTCCTGCTTCAGCCACAGCCATTCCGGCAAGCTGCATTGAAATTGTTGAAGCCCCGGAGACAATACGTCCGGCATCAGCATTCTGTTTCGCTGCACGCATTATCGCCATAACATCTACTCCGGGATGATGGTAAAAACGGTGATCCTCAGCAGCAATAAAAATATCGACAAGGTAATCAGGATAATCTTCAAGAGGTTTGTAGATCCTTCGAAGACCATTATCAAGAGGAAGAACCCGCAGCTCAGTGCCCTGAACATCAGTCAGCACCGGACTGTAGGGTCTTTGGGAAAACGAATCCCACTGCGGATATGGAGTAAACTTGAGCAGCAGCCATCCGGTTAGAAACAGGAGAAGGGCTGCTGCAGGAAAGACAATGATGCGTTTTCTGATCATGGATCCTTACTGTATCACAAACAGACCGCCGCCGGTTCGTCCGAAAACCTCAGGTTCAAGCATCAGAGAGGCCTGAGCCGGCGGTACAGGGTACAGACCCGGAGTTGTTGCCTTGAACAGAAAAGAGACCCGGCGTTCTCCCTTATAAAAGTACTCCCATTGGTAGATCATCTCATTATCGTAAACAAGCATCTCCGGGCGGTAGTAGTGCATCCACCATCCGCCGTATTCAAAGTTGATTGTGCCTTCTGCGATAAAACTCTGCTTATCACCGTATACCGTTTCCCGTGTCCATTCTTCCGAGTTAACGCCGCCTTCATCGGCATAGCTTGAGCTTGTCACGAATGTTGAATCAATTATATCTGCTCCTGATGGAACAGGAACCGACAGAGTAAGAAAACTGCGGTCACGATCAGAGCTGATGAAGGCCCTGCAGCGGTATGTTTCACCCAGCACAATATTATCAGCAGAAACTTCTTCACCATCCAGAGTTTCAATGACCGTGTAGACAGACAATCCTTCATCCCTCGGCTGTACAATTTCAGAGGGCAGCGCATACTCTATCGTTGACGTGTAATAAAGCTTACCCTTTCCGTCCTTCTCAAATCGCATTATATAGGGTTTATTTTTTTCCAGGACTCCAAGTTCAGGTCCATTCAGAGAGAGTTCCTTAACAAAGGGATTTTCAGAAATTCCTTCAAAGGATTCAGAAGCAACAGCTGTTTCAGAGATTTTAATTGAAGCGGTAAAATCGGTATCTTCACCGCTCTCATCCTTAAAGGCTGTACCGAAGGCTGCTGCGGCAGCTTCGCAGTCCGGATAGCTTAACCATCTTGCAGCCTGGATCCTTCTTCCGATGCTTTCAGAAAGGCGGCTTACCATATCATCGGACTCATCCATCAGTACCGCAACCTTAAGTATAAGAGACAGCTGTTCTATCTCCGAATCAAAATATCCGGCAGCCTCATAAGTTTCTTCAAGATCTACGCTCTGGGTGCTTATCGCAAGAAAGTTCTTCATCCTTCCCCAGATTTCTTCAGCCTTTGTCCTGCTGCCCTGTGCAAGTTCGGCAATTGCCAGGTATCCGTAACCCGAGAGTCCGAGGCTGTCTTCATAGCCTTCTAGAGCCCGTACAGTTTCAGGTACAGGACGGCCTGCCTCAGCAAGCTCTGCAGCTGCCCGTGTTCTGAAATAAAGCGGTATCTTTTCATTTTTCGCCAGATCCGAAAGGTATTTATATAATTTACCCTGGTCCAGATTTTCAGGAATCACAGAAGTATAGCCCTTTGTCTTTGCAATATTCAGCAGTCCTGCCGCCTGAACCGAGGCTCTCGGAGAACTTGATATTCCGCCGGAGGTCATTCGTATTCCGCCGTCCGACCACTGGTAATTGGCTGCCCGTGTAAAATACACTTTTGCGCGGCCCTCGGGATCTATTGCTGATTCAGGGAGCATCTTTGAAGCAGCATCGCCGAAGAGAAGCCCGGGCAGAGCCCTGTAGCCGTATGGAAGAAGGAAAGAGGTTCCGGACAGCCTGTAGTCGGCAAGAAGACTGAGAGGTTCGCGTATAAGCGGCATTCTGGTTGAATCAAGCTGAAAGGAAAGGCTCCCGAAATCCTGCTGTACGGCGGAAGGAAGAACAAGCGCTTCCTCAAAGAAGGTGTCGGTGCTTCCGATTGTCGTAAACGCCTCTTTAACAAGGGGAGTCTCTATTTCAAGCTTCTGCACAAGCTCTTCATTAAGAACATCGGAGTTTACAGTAAATACAAGTTCAGCTGTTCCTGTCTGTTCAGCCATCAGGAGCCAGGTCATTTCATATGATGATTCAGCCGGGACAGTTACAGATTTCTTCTCAGAATCACCAATCGAGATTCCGTCGGCTTTTATAGAAACTGTCATTTTATGAGATTCGGAATCAAGATTCTGAAGAATCAGACCGCCTATCGTAGTATCCCGGTACCGGAGTTTCCGCGGCAGGGCGGTTCTGACATTTATAGGATTCTGTACCAGAAATTCCGATTCCGAGAAGCCGATATCTGCATTTTCAAGGGCGATGGCAGTTGCTCTGTAGGTTGTAAGTGTATCGGGAAGCTCAAAACTGACATGAGCCTCACCCTTTGAATCGGTCTTCAGAAAGGGTTCAAAGACAGCAAGAGGAACAAAATCCTCACGACGGTTGAGTTTATCGCCATCCCCCCCCTGAAGTTCCGAAACATCGTAAGTCACCGGATCCAGAAGGAGTCTGCGTGAATCATCGCCCGCTACTGCAAATCTGAAATTATCAGGGTCATAAAAATGTGTCAGGGGATTAGGAACATGGTAGTTGATAAGATCAAGAACGCCCCTGTCCACAGCCAGAAAAATCATCTCTGAATCGGCGACAGGCTTTCCGTCCTTTGTAACCTTCAGCACTACCTCCATCTGCTCACCGGGCCTGTGTATCTTTTTATCGGGAATCACCTCAATATCCAGCTCTCTGGTAGCTGTGGAAACATTGACTGCAGTAATTCCAAAGTAGCCCTTGGGTTTGCCCAAATCCGGATCAAAGTAGGATTCTGCAGTTGAGGTTCTTTCCTGCTGTGAACAGATGGCAACATAGATTACCGGCACATGATCTTCAGTTATCGGAAGCTCAATAACACCGGTTGAACCTTCGAAGCTAATAATCTTTTCTTCGAATATTCCCTCGCGCTCTACAGTCATCAGATACTTTCCGTCAGGGAGCGGAGACTGCACAAGGATTCTCGCTGTTTCGCCGACGCTGTACAGTGATTTATCAACAATAAGATTTATATCATCGGCTCCGGAGTTAGCCCACTTTATCCAGGAAGCACCGGTTGCATATAGCCTCAAATCAGTGACTATCGTCCTGCCCTCTTCATCAAGGGCCTTCGAGCGGAGAATATAGGAGCCGGCCTCTGTCGGCTTAAATTTAACAGTTGATGTTCCCCCGCTGTGCTTTACAGTCTGTGTATCAACAACTTTCTCAACCAGGGTATAGCGGGTATTTATTCGTCCGTAGACTCCCTGCTGCTGAGCCGTAACCCAGGACCTCTGAATAAGCTCCACTATAATCTCGGCCTCTGCTGAAACCTCACCGCCTTCCGGGTCTACAAGAATAAACTCGGCGGTCTGCTCGGTATCTTCAGCGACAAAACGCGACCACCAGCCCTTGCTGCCGGAGGTCAGTCTTGCTCCGATATAGTAACTGCCCGGATGAACCAGAACCGAAGCCCTGCTTGAAACCTCCTGGCGGTCGATATCTTCAACTTTCGTCTCAAGTACATACCTGAAAGGCTGGCCTTCGATGGTTTCATCGCCGGTTTCCTGTTCTGCACGGACTTCTCCGGAGGCATTAAGTTTTCCGGCTTTATGAGTAAGATTCTGAGTTCCCCCTGAATGATCGGGACCGAAAACCCAGTCGCTGTATTTTTCGCCTTCCGGATGAAACCATGCCGGCTGCCGGGTCCAGAAGTAGCTGTAATCAGCATTAGCCATTGCGCCGCCGGCCAGGTAGGAGGCCTTAACAGGAACAGAAACTGTATCACCCTGAATAAACAGCCGCTGTGGAACCTTTGAGCTGACCTCGAAATTGAGTCTGCGGAAGTTAGCTATTTCAAAGGTAAGCCTTGTCTCTCCTGTACCGCCTGATCTCTTGTAGGCCAGCTGATAGGTTCCGGGCTCAAGATCCTCAGGCAGGTCTATCTTTCCGTAGAATCCGCCTTCAGTTGTTGTTGAACCGGTTATTTCGTTAAAGGGTTTAGCCCGCCATTCCTGCTTTTTTGCATTAAGCTGAAAATCGCCGGTGTAGGATTCGAAATCGCCGAGCCTGATATCACGGTCTATTCCCCGGAACGTCAGGGTTTCACCCGGCCTGTAGAGCCCGCGATCTGTAAAAAAGAAGGTAACCGGCTCGGGGTCGTTACCGGCCCAGGGTCCGGCACCTGAATACACACCGAAATGCCAGGCGCTGTGGGTTCCGGACGGCAGGAAATCAGCCCGATCTCCGTTAACCGTAACTGTAAGAGGATTGCTGAACCGTGAATGATAGCGGCTGCTGTAGACATTCTTGTTTTCATAACCGGTAAGTTTAAAAACAGCGAGGCCGTCAGCATCAGTCAGCATTGTTTTATCACTTCCGCCGACTTTTATTGAAACATCGGCAGCGGCAACCGGCTCTCCGTCTGTAAGACTGTTAACCCAGACAAGAATGGTATTATATGCGTATCTTACGGTTACACCGAGATCGGTAACCTGAACTACGAGGTTCTGCCTGTAATCATTCTTGTAGCGGCTTGTGCTGGGATTAACAAAGTTCCAGTTCAGCTGCACCGAACCAAAACCGTCTTCATTCAGCCAGGGGCTAAGATCAAGGATTTTGTAATTAGCCTCATTTTTTAGGCTGTCGGCAAAATCAACCGGAGTCAGATCAGTTCTTATATTGCTGTAGAGGTTTGAAACCGGGTTAACAGCCATCTGCCCCTCGGAAATATTCTGATACTCATAGATCACCTTAGGGGCAAACTGTGATTCAAGCATTCTGAAGTTGTAGTCGGTATCGCGGTAAACACTGCCGCCCGGGAAATAGGCATAGGGCGAGGCTTCCGGCACATAGATTTCTACAGCCCTGTCTGTTTGAAGCTCCTGACCATAGATATCTGAGAGCCCGGCTTTAAGAACTACTTCGTAATTTTTGCCGTACTCAACGGGCAGATCGTTTATCCTGATTATATTTTCCCAGATTTCCACCTTGTCAGCCCAGTCTTCAATTACTCCAAATGACGTACTTATTAAATCAATTGCACCGGCACTGTTTACAGGCTGGGACATTTCAATAAAAACAGGGTTAATTGTGCCGGTACGGCTTCGGGGAAAGGCGTATGAATAAGTGCTCTCCGACACAAACCTGAAAGGCTTGAGGGTATGATATTTTCTGAAAACGGCCCCCGGCCTGCCGTTTTTTCCTTCAGCCGAGGCGGCGCCCGCTTCAAGCACAACATTAATATCCGAATCAAAGGGAGGAGCCTCATCGAGCTCCAGCTGAAGAGTTCTTGAAATATAATTTTCATCAAGCTCCTGCTCTTCACTTTCCGGTCTTGAAACCCTGAATGAAAAATCCTTTTGTCCGGATCTGATTTTTATGAAAGATTTTATATAAACTGGATCTACCGGTTCAGTAAATGAAAGCAGAATATGCTGAGAAAATTCAGGGGGAACATTATAAAAATCATCCCATACCCTGTCATAGGTACCGGGCCGCATCCCGGCAATGTCCAGGGGCTCAGTCTTAAAACTGAAGCTGAAATCTACTGCAAGCGACTTCTTTCCGAGAGACTGCAGGTCACTGCTGACTGTAACCGTGTACTCCTGCTGGCTCTGCAGAAGCTCATCAGGTTCAAAGCTAAGAGTCCGTGTACCGTACCAGTGATAGGTTCCTTTCAGTTCGGGAGAAATTGATAGGCCCTCAAACACAGAAAGCGGCGCTCCCAGTTTTCCAACCGGCACCATAGCATGTGAAAAAGTTACATAGATGACCGGTTTTCTGTTCTCACGGGGAAGCTGACCATCCGGTCCGAAATCGGTAATTTCAAAGCTCCGGCCATCATCTTCGATAACAAAATCAGCAGTATCCAGCGCATCTGCAGAAAAGTAGTTTACTGTTGTCGCCGACAAATCAAAACCTTCTCTGGTGTAGCCTTCATCCGATACTTCTTTTGACGGACCGCCAACCAGTTTGGACATATCACGGCCGACAGCCGTACCATCAAACCCTGAAAGCTCTACTGTTTCTGCATCAGCCTGTACAGCCGTTTGTTCGGCTTTTTCACTGCACGAAAAGACCAGAATTGAGATAATGATTAAAAGAATGATTTTTTTCATAACAACTCACTTTTTAATATTTAGTAGTATAAACCGCAGCAAGGCCAGGCCATGCCGGATTTCCGTACAAAGATAGCGAACAGGCTATCAGAATAAGCATGAGAATAATAGACTTTATTTTCATGATTGAAATTATATCACAGTTTACTGGCGATAGCTTCTGAGGAATTCTATAATGTAACTATGAGAAAAACTGTCAGCTTCTGCCTGCTAATCATTTGTACAGTTCTATGTGTTTATGCACAGGCAGAGCCGCCAAAGGTTCTTCTGATTCATTCTTATCACCCTGATTTTCCATGGACAGAGGCTATCGATCGAACCATTACCAGGCGGTTGAGGCAGGATTATCCATTCATTTCGATAGACAAAGAATATTATGACACAAAAAGAAACAGACCTGAAAAAATGGAATCGATTTTCCTTGAATACATAAAAAGAAAATATCTTGGCCATCAATTTGAAGTCATACTTTGTACTGATGATAATGCCCTGAGGTTTCTGCTGAAATACAGGGATGAGTTATTCCCAGGTGTACCCTGCGTATTTGCCGGTATCAATAATATTGATCTATATGAACTTGATAAGGAAATAAATATCACTGGAGTGGCTGAAGTTTCAGATTTCACCAGTAATATTGAGCTTATTGAAAAACTGTTTCCTGAGGTGGAAACCATTGCGATAATATCTGATTCAACACCTTCTGCAGTATCCGATCTTATAGAACTAAGATCAGAATCAAGCCCGTTTTCTACAGATTTGCAGTTTATTGAATTATTCAACATCCCGCTTGAACAGTTAATTGACGACCTTAAGAGTCTCCCCAGGAAAAGCGCAGTACTTCATATCAGTTTCTGGAGAGACGGAAATGACAGAACCTTCGATCCTTCCGTAATTATTCCGGTAATAGTAAAAGCAGCAGCCGGGCCGGTTTTTGCAATATATGATTTTACAATTACTGACGGAACATTAGGAGGAATAGTTGTTAAATCTGAACAGCAGGGTACATGGCTGGCGGAAGCGGCAATACAGATTCTCAACGGAAATCCAGCCGACAGTATTCCAATCTCCAGGAATAAGGATGTATATCCGTATTTTGATTATGAGATAATGAGGAAATACGGAATCAGCTCTTATGATATACCCCTGAACAGCGTGATACTGAATAAACCTGATACTCTTTACCATAACTCTCCAGGCTTATTCTGGTTTATCACTTCGGTAATAATTGTGCTTTCAATACTTGTCATCCTTCTCGCATTCAATTTCTACTTCAGAAAAAAGAATGAGAAGCTGTTTAAAACACTGTTTGAAAATATTCCTGATATGATCTTTGTGCACGATACAAGGGGGCGGATTTTCCGGACAAACATGGCAGCAAAAATCGAGCAGAATCTGCTGCTGAAAACTCCTGAAATGTTGAATCCCGAATTCATTAAAAATAATACACCAGGCAAATTTGAGAGCGAAATCGTTCTGGCCGGGGGCTCAAAATACTATGAAATTAATTCCGCCGGTATTGAACTGATGGGAAAAACTACTTTGCTGAGCATCTTCCGGGATATTACAACAAGGAAAAACACCGAACTTCAGCTGAAAAAATCACTTACGGAAAAAAATACTCTGCTTCAGGAAGTTCATCATAGAGTAAAAAATAATCTGCAGATAATATCCAGTCTGCTTAATCTCCAGATTCCGGGAATTACAGATCCCAAAGCCCTGGATGCCCTATTAAAAAGTCAGAACCGGATTCTGGCCATGGCTACCGCACATGAACAGCTGTATGAGACTACAGCTTTATCCAACATAGATCTCAGCGAATACATAACCTCTCTTATTTCAATCCTGTCGGATGAAACTGTAAAGGATCTGAAGTTTTCAGTCGACTGCTGCCGGGAGTCAGTAACAATAGATCTCGCGGTTACACTCGGCCTGATTCTAAACGAACTGATTTCCAACAGTATTAAATATGCTTTTATTATGAAAAATGAAAAGCAGATATCAGTAAATTGCATTAGATTAAATCCGGATGAGATCAAACTCACAGTAGATGACAACGGCCGCGGTTTTGATTTCAGCAGCAGCCGGGATTCCTCTCTTGGTCTTCAGCTCGTTGATGAACTTACAACTCAGATAAACGCAGAACTTACTTACAGTAATGCTGAAGGATCAGAATTTACATTAATCATTCCTCTTCCCTCCAATTCTTAACTTGACAATTTAAGTAATGTTTATTAGCTTATAAACATACCCCCTGGGGGTATCTGGAGGTATGGAAATGAAGAGAGTACTTAATTCCATCAGCAGAAAGTGGAAAAATTATCTGGACAGACTCGCAAAGGTTAATGAAGATCTTTATGGAAAAGGACGACTAGACTGCTGCGATCTGAACAGGGAGAATAAATATGAACGAAAATAGCTGCCATATCCTTGCTGAAAATACAGGCGGAACCAGAAAGGCTCATCACTCATATGAGCAGAAAGCGAATATGATTACACGGATGAAAAAAATTGAAGGGCAGATCCGCGGTATTTCCGGAATGATTGAAAAAGACGTCTACTGTGACGATATTCTTCACCAATTCATGGCTGTACAGTCAGCAATTAACGGTGTGAAGATGTCGCTGCTTGAAGCACATATGAAAAGCTGTGTTGTAGAACAGATTCGCGAAGGCAGCGATGAAGTTATTGATGAGCTTTTAGCTACTGTCCGGAAAATGACAAAATAGGGAGTCATTATGGAAATTGTACAACTTAATATTCAGGGTATGACCTGTGCGTCATGCGTAGCCCATGTAGAAAAAGGAATAAAAAGCGGCTCAGGTATTGAGCTGGCTTCGGTTAATCTTGCCACAGAAAAAGCAACAGTCAGCTATGATCCTGATAAAACTAATATAGAGGACATAATAAGGTCTGTATCAGATGCAGGATATGCCGCTGCCCTTCCCGACCCGGGAAGCGACAAAGAAGAAAATGTAAAACAGAAAGAGCTGAATTCTCTTAAAAGAAAAACCATTATTTCGGTAATACTCAGCATTCCGCTTCTTATAGCTATGTTTGCTTCTATACTTAAAATTGAAGCGCTGATGTTTCTGCATAACCCGCTTATTCAGCTGGTTCTTGCAACTCCCGTTCAGTTCTGGATAGGAAGAGAATTCTACAAAGTAGCATGGAAGACCGTAAAATCCGGAAGCCCGGGTATGGATGTACTTGTAGTGCTTGGAACTTCAACCGCATATTTATTCAGTATCTTCAACGGTTTTATAGCGTCCCGGATCGGTTTTGAATCTGCCGGCCTGTATTTTGAAGCCTCGGCCATAATTATCACTCTGGTGCTTCTGGGCAGATACCTTGAAATGAAAGCAAAAGGAAAAACCTCCGAGGCGATAAAAAAACTGATGGGGCTCCAGCCTAAAACCGCACATATTGAACGCAATGGAGAGCAGATAGAGGTCCCCATCGAGGATGTTATTCCAGGTGATGTCGTTCTGGTCAAACCCGGCGAACGTTTTCCGGTAGACGGAATAATCACTGACGGAAACACAACCGCCGATGAGAGCGTAATAACAGGCGAAAGCATGCCGGTTGAGAAACAGGCCGGGGACAGGGTCGTAAGCGGATCTATCAACGGCTACGGTTCAGTAAAATTCGAAGCGGAGCATGTAGGCAGTGATTCAGTTCTTTCCCGAATCATATCGATAGTAGAGGAAGCACAGGGCTCAAAGGCTCCTATCCAGAAACTGGCAGACAAGGTTGCGGCAGTTTTTGTTCCGATAGTGCTCGGAATAGCGGTTCTTACCTTCATATTGTGGTGGGTAATAAGCGGATCAGTTTTTTCAGCGATAGTACCCGCGGTGGCGGTTCTTGTAATAGCATGTCCCTGTGCTCTCGGCCTTGCTACCCCAACAGCAATTATGGTGGGAACCGGGATAGGTGCTCAGCGGGGAATACTACTTAAAAACGGAGAAGTACTTCAGAACGCCGGAAAAATAACATCAGTTGTATTGGATAAAACCGGAACCATTACCATGGGCAAACCTGCGCTTCAGAAGATTGTCCCGCTCACTGCCGGGGCGGATGAAGATTCACTTCTGACCGCAGCCGCATCTCTGGAAAAGAATTCAGAACACCCGCTTGCTTTGGCTGTAGTTGATGCCGCGGACAGCAAAAACCTTGCTCTGCTGCAGGTCTCAGACTTTAATGCAGTTCCGGGAAAGGGAATCAGCGGAAAATTAAACGGTGCAGAATACCTGATAGGAACGACCTCCTTTATGCAGGAAAAAGGAATCAGCACTGAAACATTTCTGTCCAGGAAAACAGAACTTGAATCAAAGGGCAATACTGTAATAGTGATGTCAGAAAACGGAAATCCATCCGGTCTGCTTGCAATTGCGGACAGTATAAAACCGGATTCCAGGGAAGGGATAGCACGCCTGAAAGAGCTGGGTATAGAAGTATACATGATAACCGGAGACAACCGAATCACTGCTGCAGCGATCGCGGAACAGGCCGGAATTACAAATATACTTGCAGAAGTCCTGCCGGAACAGAAGGCCGACGAAGTTAAAAAACTTCAGAACAGCAGGAAAATCGTCGCCATGGTCGGAGACGGAATAAATGATGCCCCGGCGCTGGCCACTGCCGACATAGGTATCGCAATGGGATCCGGCTCGGACATAGCCATGGAATCCTCAGACATAACTCTTATGAGAGGAGACCTGAGGGAAATATCAGCGGCAATACTGCTTTCACGTAAAACGATGGCGAAGATCCGGCAGAATCTGTTCTGGGCATTTTTCTATAACTCGATAGGAATTCCCTTTGCCGCACTCGGATTTCTCAACCCGATAATTGCCGGTGCCGCAATGGCGTTCAGCTCGGTATCAGTAGTATCAAATTCACTCAGTCTGAAGAAATTCAAACTGAAAAAAATAACACCAGTAAAAACAAATGAATCCAGGGAGGATCAAATGACTGAAAAAATTACAGTAGATGGAATGACATGCAACCACTGTAAAATGGCGGTTGAAAAAGCGGCAATGTCTGTCAGCGGAGTAGAATCTGCGGAAGTAGATCTTGAAAAGAAAGAACTTGCATTTAAGGCTGCGGCAGAAAATGCAGCCCTGACAGAGGCTGTAAAGGATGCAGTCAAGCAGGCCGGCTACAACCCGGTCTGAAAGGAGGTTTAGATGTTCGGAAACGGTTTCTGGCAGACCTGCAGCGGACTGTCCGGGTTTGGAAGATTCAATTACGGAGGAATTATTATGATGATTATCGGTGCCGCTCTTTTTTTAGTGATTTTATTTCTTATACTTAAAAAGAGCGGAACTACATTCTCTGAAAAGGGTGAAGAAACACCGCTTGAAACTCTGCAGCGCAGATTCGTGAACGGTGAAATTGACAAGGATGAGTTTCTCGAGAAGAAACAGATTCTGGAATCAAGATAATTATTTCAAGTAATTTTTTGGAGGCCGAAGATGAAAAAGCTTCTTTTGGCATTATCTGTTCTGCTGATAGCGGTTTTTACCGTATCAGCAGAAGAGCTCCCAATCCCTCCGATACTTTCCGGAACGGAAATCGAACTTAATATTCGGCAGGGAAAGCTTGCTCTGCCCTTCGGAACCAGCGAAACACTCGGGTTCAACGGTAATTATCTGGGACCGACAATCCGCTACAGAAACGGCGAACTCGCTGACATAAGCATCAACAATAACATTGATGAGAACACAACGGTGCACTGGCACGGAATGCATATTCCGGCGGAGTTTGACGGCGGCCCCCACCAGATTATAAAAGCAGGTGAAAGCTTCAACCCGGTATTCACAATAAAACAGCAGGCTGCTACGCTCTGGTACCATCCGCACCTCATGGGAAAAACCGCCGAGCATGTCTACCGGGGACTTGCAGGAATGTTTATAATTGATGACGAATATTCCGACAGTCTGGATATCCCGAAAGAATACGGAATAAACGATATTCCGCTGATTCTGCAGGACAGAAGATTCAATCGCGACGGCAGCTTCGATTATCAGCCGTACAGATCCGATTTGATGCACGGATACATCGGAAATGCAGTCCTGGTTAACGGTTCATATGAGCCTGTCCTGGATGTCAAAAAAGGCACTTACCGGTTCAGAATACTTAACGGTTCCAATTCTTCGATCTACAGAATCTCATTCTCAGACAGGTCAAATTTTACAGTGATTGCCTCTGACGGCGGCTTCCTGCCTGAATCGGTAAAAACAAAATCTCTGATAATGTCTCCGGGCGAACGCTATGAAATACTCGCAGACTTTTCAAAAAAAGAATCAAAAGAACTGATCGTTGAAATAAGCGGCGGAGGAAGTTTCGAGGCATTAACGGTAAACAGCAGCAGGGAGACCGGCAGATTCTTTGATCACCCCGAAACATTCATATACCGCCATCCGGATTATACAGACAAATCGCTTGAAGAACGGACATTCAATATGGAAACACGCGGAATGGGAGTATTCACTATAAACGGACAGCAGATGGATATGAGTAAAATCAACCTCACAGTACCGGCTGATTCGGAAGAAATTTGGACAGTACGCAACATAGGGATGGGAATGATGAACATACCCCACTCGTTCCATGTTCATGATACTCAGTTTACGGTGCTGTCTTTCAACGGCAGAAAACCGGATCCGCTTTACGCCGGCCCCAAAGACACAATCCTTCTTAACGCGGGAGATACGGCTGTAATTGGTGTAAGCTTCAGGGATTATACCGGCCTGTACATGTATCACTGCCATCTGCTTGAACATGAGGACTCAGGGATGATGGGTCAGTTCATGGTTGAATAGTACCGGATGGTGACCACCTGATCATCATCCTGGAAAGAATATAATTACCAAGAAGAGTTTTTACTTCGGCTTCATTGACATCGCTGAAAATTTCCGGCTCATTCAGGTATTCTTCGTGCCTTATCCGGAATTCATTCGGGGTACATTTCCACCATTCACGGAACTGCCTGTAAAAGTACTTTAGATCCGAGAAGCCGCATTCCCCGGAAATCTGTTCAATTGAATCTTCAGTTGTAAGAAGAAGGTGCACAGCATGCAGACATCTGATATATCCCAAAACCCTGCTGAAACCGTCGAAGCTGCTGTTGCGAAGCAGCTGCGATATGTAGAATTTATTCAGATTTTCATTTTCAGCAATATCGGACAGTGTAATCTTATTCCGGTAATTTTCCTGACAGTAGGATATTATCCTGTTGAAACGCCTGATTGTATCCGGATTATGACTGACTGCATCCTTATTAAAATAATAGTAGTTAAAATAATCTATCAGCAGCTGCAGAATCTCAAGGGCTGATTTTTCAGCTTCTGTCACGGCCTGAGTTTCGCCGGAAACTGTCCTGTATACAGTAAAAAGTACCAGTTCTTCAATTCTCTCAAGCGCCTTCCTTTTTACAGGACTGAGATTGGAAGGGTTGCAGGCAAACCATATGTGCCTGAGCTCAGGCCAGCGGGAATAAAACGGACTGAGCCTGATGTAGAAAGAAACAATAACATTTGGCTCTTCTGAGTAAAGGTGATGAATGTCCGGCATATCAATGCTATAAATTTGTCCGGCAGTTAGCTTTCTGGTCTCGGAACAGTTCTGAATAAAGACCGAACCTTCAAGGCAGAGTATCAGCTCAAGCGAGTCGGAGTGAAAATGTACATGATAATGTTCAACAGAATATATCCTGAATGAAAGCGGACTCCCTTCCGGATATTCTATTTCCTCTTCTTTAATCATATCTGTTCCGCAGTCCTGCGGATCAAGAATATCACAGAATTGATACTTTTATAATCAGCTCTTAAAAAATGAATATCTATACTTGTTTCTGAAAATATAAAAACATACAAGTGAAATAATCAGCGTCAAAAACTCCGCGGTACAGATCGATAACCATATTCCGTCAAATCCCATTACCGCGGTGAACACAAGACCGAAGAGCAGGGTAAAAACAATTGAATGCGAAAACGAAATAATCGAAGAAATCAAGCCGTTTCCATATGCGGTAAAAAATCCCGAGGCATAAATGTTCACACCGCCGAAAAGAAGTCCTGCGGCCAGAAAACGCATCCCGGTTACTGCAATCCGGAAAACCTCGCTCTCATTCGATTCATAAATTGAAACAAGATTTTCGGCAAAGATAAATGTTAAACCTGCAATTACAACGGAACTGACAAGCAGCAGATTTTTTGACCATCTGTGAATTGTATTTACTATCTTGAATTCCGAGGCTCCGTAGTAGTAGCTGATAAGCGGACTTGCTCCGGAGATATAACCGAAGTAAAGAGAGATGAGAAGAAAATTTACTGTCATGATTATACCGATTGCAGCAACTCCAGCTTCTCCTACATAATGAAGAGCAAGCAGATTGAATACAAAAGCAACCAGCCCGGCAGAACTTTCCGAGACCAGCTCGGAGGACCCGTTAACCAGAGAATCCCTGACAAATTTACCGTCCCACTGCGGTTTAACAAATTTAAGAGTCTTGTTATGACGCAGAAAATACCAGAAACCTAAAACAGCTTTCACAACAAGCCAGGCAAGTGTTGCAATTGCCGGAGCTTCTATCCCCCAGCCGAGCTTACCCATCAGCAGGAAATCAAGACCGACAAGGGCAACCCCTCCTGCCGCATTCTGCAGAAGCGTAAATCTGGGGCTGCCGTCAACCCTGATAAAAAAGCCGAGGATTACTCCCAGAAATGCAAAGGGTGTTCCGATATTTGCTATCATCAGATAGGTTCTGCTGTTTTCACGCAGCAGTCCGGTTGCCCCGAGGAGATTCAGAATCTGCTCCATAAACACATAGACAACCAGTGTATACAGCAGGCCGATGCCCAGAGCAACAAGACATATCAGAGTAAAGCGGCTATTGGCCTTTTCTGTTTTTCCTTCGCCGAGAAGAATTGCAATTAGAGCGGCGGCTCCGGCTGCAGGCATCACGGACAGGCCCCATATCAGCGACTCCACCGGGTAGCAGAGGTTCAAAGCGGCAAAGGCGTTTATCCCCAGGAAATTGGCAATGAGAATACCGTCAATGATATAATTGATGGACATGAAAACCATCTGGATAATGGACGGGAAAATAAATCTGTAGAATGGTTTGAGGTGAACACCTTCTTTAAATATATCCTGCATAATAACAGGAAGAATGTTAGCTTTTTCAACCCGGAATTTCCATCGCTGATTTGAATAAGATTCCGTCTAAGAGATATTCAAAACAGCCATGATTTAAACAAAAACCTTTTTCATATCCTCAACGATAGAACCGTCGATCTCATTTCTGGCAACACATTCATCAAGGATCCCGAAAGACTTCTCATTTGAGAACCCCTGCTTATAAGGCCTGTCTTCAGATAGCGCCTGATAGATATCCAGACATGCCATAAGCCTTGCTTCAAATGACAGTTGATCTGCAGATTTGCCTATCGGATATCCTTTTCCGTTCAACTTTTCATGATGATCAGAAGCCCAGTCGGTGATATCCTCCCAGCCGGTGATCTGCTGAAGGGCAATTCTGGTGTAATAAGTATGTGTTTTAATAACATCAAATTCTTCCGGAGTCAGCTTTCCGTTCTTTTCAAGAATCCTGTTCGGTACCGCCAGTTTCCCTATATCATGAAGATTAGCTGCAATAAGCATCTTAATAGTTTTTTCTCTGTCAAACTTATAATATGCACACATCGCAGAAACTTTATCAGTGAGCTGAGAGGAATGATTCCTGGTAAAGGGTGATTTTGCATCAACAATATTTGAAAAAGGCTGAGTCATTTCAAGAATCTCTTCTCCTGATGCGGAGATCATCTTTTCCGGCAGTTCCGCGTTGATTCCGGACAGAACATTTGCATCGTCCAGAGTTTGAAACATATTGCAGCTGCTTAATGAATGAAGTCCGGCTTCCGCAATTTCCGGAGAAAAAATCCTGCCCTTTTCTTTTTCAAGCAGCTTTCTGGTTGCTTCCATTCCTGTAGCCTTATTAAACAGCTCCATATCAATCCTGTCGCTTATGGTTATTATACTCGAAAACAGCGGAACGGTATCTACGCCGTAATAGCCTTTGCCGTCATATCGTTCGTGGTGATACAAAATCACATCTGATTGATCTGCCAGAAACGGAATGCCGGATACAAGATCAGCCCCGGCTTTGCAGTGATCAGGAAAAACTTCAATATCAGGATTTTTCTGCTTTTCCATTTTCTGGATCAGCACAGCCATCGACGCACCAAGATCATGCAGGAGGGCAAGGGCGCCAAGACTAAACCTGTCATTTTCATCCAGCCCAATTTCACTGCCCAGCTTCAGCGCAAAAAGAGCGACCCGTTTACAGTGATTTGTAGGTCTGGAATGCATTTCCACCTCCAGAAAATCCAGAAGTGAGGAAAGAGAAATAAAATATTCCTTAAGTGAAAGTTGCATAAGATCTCCTATATTGTATCGGGCATCAGTATTTTAGTCGGTTTCAGATGAAACATTTCAACTTCAGGACTGAGAAAAAATGAAGCTTCCCACGGGTTCTTATCAACAAACCTCGACTGAATCTCTTCAAAGACAGGATTACTGTCAGACACGGTGTATGCATCTGCCTCCAAAATTGTGTAATTCCAGTCATAGGCTTTTTCAAAAACGAAATCCGATCTATGGTCAATCGCAAAACAGCATCTGTTATCCCGGTGAATTACCGAAGACTTAAACAGACTCTTCAGGGTAATCAGAAAAATGTCATCACATTCAGTGGAAAGAAAAGCCATTAAAGAAGAGTGAGGATACTCTTTCAGCCGTGTAATTAAAACTCCCAGCTTATTCTCGTACTCTCTTCCGGTCCAGCGAAGTTCGGAATGTTTTATTCCGGATTCCGGCAGGGGATTTATTTCATTTACCAAATCATATTCAAAATCAGGCGACACATACTTTATGACACAATCATTGGAATAGTAACACATGAATTCTTTCGGCAGGACTTTTATATAATTTCCCTTAATATTTGAAACAATTCCCCGGTAGGATGTCCGGTAAACCCGTAAATCTGAATCGTATTCTTCAACTCCGGATCTGTTATCAAGATGCAGAGTCACAAACTGACCATCTTTAAACCGATGGCCCTTCGGAAAACTGATCTCGATACTGTTATCTTTATCAAGTTCATAGGCTGCTACATAGACAAGCATATCTGCATCGGTGTAACCGCTGATAATTGTTATTCCCTTGCGGGGCAGAAAGGACTGCAGTGTTTTATTAGTCATTACAGGTAATATTAGTATATTACCTGTAATGTAAGCAACGAAATTACAACTTTTCTTCTATTTATAAGCCCCGTCGGAGTATTCGGGGTTCATTACTACTGAAAAATGAAAGATAGGTCTATCAACCCTGTTAAGCGACAGGGGCATATGAGGCATACCTGCCGGAATAAATATCAGTGAGGACCTGGTGATTGTATGCATCTCGCCATCAATTCCGGCGACGATTTCCGCGTTCAGATTATACGGCTCATCAGGATTGGATCCGAAAAATCCTATCATCTCGTCATAATCGTGAACATGTTCTTCAAAGACGGGATTTTTCTCAGGTACTGCATAATACCATGCAGTATTCATCTGGAAGGCTCCGGGTACTACCTTTGAATCTATCCACAATATCCTGTTTGAAAACTTTTTATACATCTCCTGAAACTCAGGTGATCCCATATTTGGATCATGAAGTTCCTGGATCAGATATTTCTTTGTTTCTGAATTACTCATTAAAACTCCTGTTTAATAAAATATTGGTGATATGGCAATAATAAGGAATGCACATATTAAAGGCATAACTACGGTATAGGCAAAAACATGCTTATATCCCTTTGCATATGAAACCCCGCTTAAGGTAAAGAAGACAACAACTACAGAATTCCATGGCAGAGAATCAAACCCCAGAGCGGCAACAGAGATCAATCTGTGCAGAAGGCCAGGTGCGTATCCCCAGGACAGAAAATCCTGGCTGAAAAGATCAAGGATCATCGTCATACTTCCGGATGAAGATCCGGTCATTGCGGAAAGAACAGATGTGGTTGCAATCACTTTTATAAGACCGTTAGCCTGCAGATTAAGAAGTGCATCTTTCATTACATCAAAGAAGGGAACTGCAGCTACGGTTCGGGCGACACCGACTACAACAGAAACATAAATAACCGGAGCAATACCGTTTGCGATGCCAGTATTTATTGTAGACCAGAACTTTGAACCTCCGAGAGATTTCCAGAACAGGGCAATACCGACAACGCTGGCAAGAAGCATTCCGATAATAATATTTATCTTGAATACATTTATCAGGATAAGCGCAACAGCAATGGGAATAAGAGAAAAGATAACATTCGGAGCTCTTGAATTCAGCTCTTCCTCATTTAATTCTACATCATGCCCTGTATTGAAATCTGCAAGATTAAAGTTACCGGCATTGGTTCTAATGACACGTCTTGTATAAAAATAAGCCATCAGAAAATATACAACAGTTGCAACAAGACCGACGCCGGCTCCGGCCGTCAGAGTAGTACCAAGGAAGTTTGTAGGAATAATATTCAGGATCTGCAGAGTTCCGGGAAGCATTCCGACTGCAGGAATTGTTCCGATCATTGCGATTCCAGGGAAGAGATACCAGGGAATACCGATCTTCTTAAACAGGCTCTTTCCGATTGGCAGAATGAAAAATACAATTACAAATATACTTACACCGCCGTAAAGCAGGAGGGCAGTTACAAGGGTAAGAGCACCCAGGGCTTTTTTATGACCGGTTTTTGAGGCAATTGTATTAGCAATTCTCCAGCCGGCTCCGCTGTCTTCAATGATTTTACCGAACAGCGAACCAAAACAGAAAAGAAGCAGATACTTGCCTGCAAAACTAGTGAACCCCTCCATATAGGTTCCGGCCCAGACTTCGGCGATATTCAATCCGTTAAAAATTGCAATTACTGCGGTTGCTGCCAGCGTTACAACAAGAAGGTTAATCTTCTTCCAGGCGCCGACCATCAGCAGCAGAAATCCGAACAGGATTCCCAGTCCACTCAAAACAATACTCATTTAATTCTTCTCCTTATCTAAATGATATTTTCGAAGTCATAAATGCAAGTTACATACCAAATCAATTTTTTATTTGAATTAATTATAGAAACCGTTGATTAGGAGAGAAAAATTGGAAAAATAGCTGGTATTTATTAAATTTCAGACTTTATTACACTGAGTTTATTTTATTATGATTTTTACATGTAGCAATTTTGCAACATCTATTGTAGCATATTTGCTACATATGTAGTGATTATACTACAAAACCTAATCATCTAAAGAAAAAGATTCAAGCTTTCGATATATCATTGTCCGGTGAATTCCAAGCAGATTTGCCGCCGCTGAAATTTTACCGTTACAGGAATCTACTGCAGCTTTTATGTAAGTCTGCTCATACGTCTTAACGGCATCCTTAAGAGGAACAAATTCAGTTCCTTTTTTATCAAGCCTTGACTCAACAGTATCTTTTTCCGAGCAATAATCACCCTTAAAATCATAGTTCAGTTCTTTTCCGCTGGAAATAATAACAAGTCTTTCTATCAGGTTCCTTAGTTCTCTCGCATTACCCGGCCAGCTGTAGTTCATAAAATTAACAAGAAGGTTCTTTGAAAAAGCCTTATCAGTCCCGAATTTCGCGTTGAATTCCTTTAAAAACTTATCAGAAAGCTTCAGAATATCTTCAGGCCTCTCCCTCAGCGGCGGTATGGAAATGGGGATCACATTAAGCCTGTAATACAAATCCTCCCTGAAAACCCCGCGGGTGACCATTGATGCAAGATCTTTATTTGTTGCCGAGACAAGCCTGACATCCGATTTTTTTATCGTAACGCCGCCTACCCGCTGAAACTCTCCTGTCTCAAGGACCCTCAGCAGTTTGGACTGCAGGTTTAAAGACAGCTCTCCGATTTCATCAAGAAACAGAGTTCCTTTATCAGCCATTTCAAAAAATCCCAGCTTACCTCTTGAATTTGCTCCGGAAAAAGCCCCTTTGTCATACCCGAAAAATTCAGATTCCATCAATTCTTCGGGTATTGCAGCACAGTTAACCGGAATAAAGGGTTCCCTGGATCGAAAGCTGTTTCTGTGAATAAATCTTGCAATCACTTCCTTTCCCGTTCCTGATTCTCCAGTTATCAGTACAGTACTGTCCGTTCGGGCAATCATCCCCGCCTCATCAATTATCCGTTTCATCTTTTCGCTTTTAAAGACAACCTCATTGGCCCTTGATTCAAGACCATCAAGATAATTGGCGGCACTTTTATATTTTTCTGATTTTGTCTTTTCCTGTTCAATCGCATCTACATAAGTATCAACCAGATCCTGATTTATCGTAGTAGTAACAATCAGGTTAACGGTATTATCATCATTGAGAACAGGAATGCTTGTGGAAAGAACCTTTTTCCCGCTTGGTATTGTTATAAGTTTTGTTACCGGCTGTCCTGTTTGTATTGTCTCAAGAATGGTAGACTGACTGTAAAATCCCTTTTCAACCAGAAGCCTGACATTATACCCTAGAAGATCCTCGACAGTACGATTCATGAAATTTGCAGCCGGAGGATTTGCAAGAAGAACCCGCCCGGTATTATCGGTTACAATAATTCCGTCATGCGAATTTTCAATAATCTGATAAAGTAGTGAATTTTCAAGCTTTTCCGGTAAGTGGAAGACTCTTTTTGCATCCTGATTCGAAATATCATTGCTGTTCATGGTAAATATTATAATTATAATCTCACTATACAGTAAACAGAAATATTGACCCTCGCACGCGATCAGGCATAATATGCTGGGATGAAAACATTGATTATTGTAGATGTCCAGAATGACTTCTGCCCGGGGGGAAGTCTCGCTGTTTCTGACGGTGACAAGATTATTCCTGTTATTAACAAACTGTCAACCAGCGGAATATTTGACTGCGTCGTTGCGACTCAGGACTGGCATCCTGCAGATCATGTGTCATTTGCAAGCACCTACGGAACCGAACCATATGAAATGAACGACAAAGCAGGACAGATTGTATGGCCGGATCACTGTGAACAGGGGACACGCGGTGCGGAATTCAGACCCTCTGTTAACCTGAATCCTGTCGACTGCATAATCAGAAAGGGAACAAACCCGGATATTGATTCATATTCTGCATTCTTTGACAACGAAAAGAAAAACAATACAGGACTTTTCGGATTTCTTAAAAGCAAATTTTCTTCAGATGAACAGCTTGAAATTTACATCTGCGGAATAGCCACCGATGTCTGCGTCCTGAACACTGCAGCAGATGCAATGCAGCTCAATGCAGCCGGGCCGGTTTTCGTCATCAGGGACGCATGCGCCGGAGTCACACCTGACGGAGTAAAATCTGCGTTCTCAAAGATGGAATCAGATGGAATTAAAATTATTAATTCATCTGTGATATTAAATACATAGGAACAAACATATGGACGGAAAAGTCAGAGCAAATATAAAACCCGGGATCAAGGTTGCGATTGTTTTAAAAAAGGACCAGCGTACCGGAAAACTTACCGAAGGAGTGGTTGCCGATCTTCTTACTAAATCACCCAACCACCCGCACGGGATAAAAGTCAGACTTGAAGACGGTCAGATTGGCCGGGTCCAGAAGATACTGTAAAGATAGAACATGAAATTCAAAGAAATATTTACACGCTACACATTTTTTATACTGGGGATCTGGCTGCTCTCTCTGGGCTCAGCCCTCTCTGTAAAGGCAAATCTCGGGATATCGACGATCTCTACACTCCCATTTGTACTGAGCCTTACCGAAAAACTTACAATTGGACAATTCACTATTGTATTTCATTTTGCAATGGTAATGCTTCAGATTATTCTGCTTCGAAAGCGTTTTAAGCCGATACACCTTATTCAGCTGCCGGTAGCCTTCCTCTTCGGCTACCTTGTAGACTTTTCAATCTATATCACATCATGGCTGACGCCGGCAGTATACCATTATCGGTTTATTGTGATGCTTATAAGCTGCGTACTTGCCGCTGTCGGGGTAAGTATGGAGCTTGCTGCTGATGTTATAGTCCTGCCGCCTGAGGGTGCAACTAATGCAATAGCCGAAGTTGCAAAAGTTGAATTCGGAAAGATAAAAATCGGCTTTGATGCCGCGGTAGTTACACTAAGCTGTATTTTCTCAATTTATTTTTTCGACACAATACATGGAGTAAGAGAAGGAACTCTGGTTGCAGTGTTTCTGGTAGGAGGGATAGCCAGGAAGATGCTTCCGTTTATGCGAAAGCTGATAAGCAGAATTCTCACACCAGTACCCGAATACTCCTGACAGCAGCCAGCATATCAAGGTTGCAGCATTTCTTTCCGGCAGAAGTGCCGTTATGTCCTTCTTCTACAACCATATAATCCGTACCGGCAGGAAGCTGCAGAAGCTGCCCCTTTTCAATCAGTGACTGAAGCCTTCTGCTTTTAACAACTTTTTTAAGCGGAAATTTCTTACCTGTTTTATAAAGCAGGTAGGCATCATCCGGCAGCCTTATTCCGAAGTCCAGTATCTGCCATGTAAGCCTGAGGGGCCGGCCCTCTTCATCAAAGGCATCCGGCCGAACAAGCTCAACCTCTAAAAGCATTCCAGGCAGTATTTCAAGATCTTTCCAGTATAATCCCATGGGGCTATTATAGTTTTTAAATAAAAACTTATCTACAACAACCCTGCAGCTGAGATCCGCGAACAGGACAGCCGATCTGCCGGATAATCTGAAAAATCAAATTAGAGCTAAATCATAAAATACCCTAAAAAAGATACCGCCAAGACATTGTCCTGACATTGATTAATCAGACATTTGTCGACCATCACAGACAAATTTTCGAATATAATCACTCAACCAGAATCAAAAGGAGGTTTTATGGTCGAACTGACAGTCTGTATAGGAACATCCTGTCATTTAAGGGGGTCGGAGAAAGTGATCAGGATTTTTAAGAAGATGATATCAAAAAATAAACTTGAAAATTCCATCAATCTCAAGGGCTCATTCTGCCTGGGTAAATGCTCAGAAAAAAATGTACTAGTAAGAATCAATGATGAGGTATTCGAAACCGTACCCGATGAAGCAGAGACTTTTTTCCTGCAGAATGTATTAAAAGCTGAGGGGTGAATGAAGAAACTGGTTCTTTTCATCGGCCCTCCGTCATCACCGGGGCTTGACAGAAAAGCTTTTGATTGTTTTATGACGGAAAAGGCAGAGAAAGTAATACTCGGAGGAACGATCTGTTCGATCTTCGAAAGATATATAGAAAAAAAAGCAATAATTCATCTTGAAACTATGAGCCGTAAAATACCGCCTTATGGATACCTTGACGGAATGCTGGTATGTGAAGGTTCAGTGACTCTTAAAGCTTTCTCTGAAATTTACAATAAAAATGTCTGCCCCGACAATGCAGCGGGAGTATTGAAAGAGATCATAAACAGATGTGATCTTACAAAAATTTATCGCGGTACGGCCATAAATCCCAAAAACGGTATAAATAAAACAAAGATTTTTGAAGGATTCATTGACTCTCTGCGAAGAGCGGGAAAAACACCCGAAGTTCTCTATTTTTAGGAGCATTTATGAGCAAAGTAATATTCGGTGTCTGGGATAATGAAATAGTTGACAACCGGAGGAAGCGGCTGTTTGAAATTGAAGACAGCAGAAGATTTTCAAATTTTGTAGAATTTAATCCAGGAAACCCGGTAAAAGCTTTCTTTGGATGGAAAGGATTCTTCATATTTGACGAGGGCGTTAATCTGCTTGATGCAGCAATGACGTATATAAGCCGTGCGGCAAAAGAAAGCTGCGGAGCATGCACCCCGTGCAGAGTTGGAACAAATATAATTAAACAAAAACTTGAGGACATCATAAATGGTAAAGCCGGTATTGAAACACTTGATGAACTCGAACTTCTTTCTGAACACATCAGAACAACAAGTCTCTGCGGACTTGGTCAGACTGCTACGGTCGCACTGCAGAAGATATTAACCTATTTCAGACATGAGCTGGAGTCGGAGATCAAAAACATTGACAAATATAGAAAACAGGCAGCTTATACCTATATAACAGCACCCTGCATAGAGGCATGCCCGGCCAAGGTCGAAGTGCCTAGATATATCAATTATATCAAGGATGGAAAACTGACGCATTCGGTAAGCGTTATTCTGCAAAAATACCCGATGGCCGAGACCTGCGGAAGAGTCTGTGTAAGATTTTGTGAATTTGCATGCCGCAGAAATATGGTTGATCAGCCTGTCGGCATAAAACTGCTTAAACGGTTTGTTGCTGAACGTGAGAAATACATATCAGAAAAGTGGTTTGATCAAAACCTGATATCCGAACGAAAACCAGATGATTTAAAGGTTGCAATAATAGGAACCGGACCGGCGGGCATCAATGCCGCTTATCACCTGCTGCTTATGGGCTACACTGTAGATATCTTTGAAGCTCATTCGGAACCGGGAGGAATGGCTTCAGTGGGAATCCCTAATTACCGGCTTCCGTCTGAAGTTCTGCAGAAGGAGATAGGAATTATTGAAACCCTTGGAGGGAAAATTCATTACAACCAGAGAATGGGAACCAATTTCACACTTGAAGATCTTAAAAAAAGGGGATACAAGGCCTTTTTTCTGGGAATAGGGGCTCACTCCGGAAAGATGATTGGAATCCCCGGAGAACACCGTTCAATGGGAGGATATAAATCCGGCATCAGTTTTCTGCTTTACATTAATCACTACTATCTAAATATCGGAATAGATGTCGAACTTGGTAAAAAAACTATCGTAGTCGGCGGCGGAAACGTAGCAATGGACTGCGCCCGTTCTGCGCTGAGAATGGGAACGGATGAGGTACATCTGGTCTACCGCCGCTCAAGAGATGAAATGCCCGCAGATCATGAAGAAATTGAAGCCGCGGAAAAAGAAGGCGTCATTTTTCACTTTCTGACTCACCCGATTCAGATACTTTCAGAAGATAATCATGTGACAGGACTTAAATTAATCAAGATGAAACTCGGCGAACCCGACGCAGGAGGCAGACGCAGCGTTTCACCGGAAGACGGCTCTGAGTTTGTAATGAACTGCGACATGGTTGTCCCTGCGATTGGCCAAAAGGTTGACCACTCATTCCTCTCACCGAAAGATGAGATTGAACTCAATAAGTGGGGAATGATCGAGACCAATCCAATGACACTAGAAACAACACAAAAAGGTGTTTTCGCCGGAGGCGACTGTACAACAGGACCGGCGACACTTATTGAGGCGATGACACTCGGCATGAGAGCGGCAAAATCTATCAACGATTATCTGACACATGGAAGAGTTCTCTTTGATCCTGCGGAGCGGATGAGCAGTATGATTAAAGAAATATCAAAAAATGATAAAGACTATCTTGCTGTACCTGTCAAAGCTACAAACCGGATCATAGCAGACGAAATAGATCCGGTTGTAAGAAAAAAGATTTTTGAGGAAGTGGAAAAAAACATCACTGTTGAACAGGCATATAAGGAAGCAAACCGCTGCCTGAAATGCTATAGAGTATCGATGGTAATTACAGAGAGATAGGAGAACAGCATGAAAGCATATATCAACGGAAAAGAAGTCGAATTTAGTCAGAATGAAACAATTCTTGAAACTGCTTTAAAATATGGTCAATTCATTCCTACTCTCTGCGCTATGACCTGCCTGAATCATACACCGGGAACCTGCAGGGTTTGTCTTGTTGACATCAAAAGAAAAAGTTCCAGTGAGCACCAGATTGTTACAAGCTGCGATACACCGATGGAAGAAGGAATGGAAGTGCTTACAAGAACCAGACTTGTCAGAGAGCGCCAGCGTCTTCAGGTTGAACTGCTGCTGGCAGACCACAACCAGGACTGCGCTTCATGCATACGGCACGGTGACTGCGAACTGCAGGAGGTTGCTCAGTTTGTCGGACTCGAACACACCCATTACAATTATCCGCATTTCTACAGGGGAAGGACCAGGGAAATTTCTTCCGCAGCAATTGTCCGCGACATGAGTAAATGTATACGCTGCCTGCGATGCGTGGAAGTCTGCAGGGAGATTCAAAAAACTGATGTTTTAGTCTTCACCGACAAGGGACTTACAACAGAAATCGGTATAAAAGACAGTCTTGCTCTTGGAAGCTCAAACTGTGTCAGCTGTGGACAGTGTACCCTTGTGTGTCCTGTCGGAGCACTTGCAGCACGTGATGATACCGAAGAAGTAGTAGACTACCTGTATACACCCGGAGTATTTACCGTATTTCAGGTTGCACCGGCGGTACGTGTAGCACTGGGTGAAGAGTTCCATATGACTTCCGGAGAATCGGTAGAGGGTAAGATTATTTCGGCCATCAAAAAAATAGGGGGTGATGTAGTCCTTGATACGAATTTCACCGCTGATCTGACCATCATGGAAGAAGGGTCTGAACTTCTTGAACGGATAAAAACAGGCGGAAAATTCCCCATGCTCACATCATGCTCGCCAGGCTGGATTAACTTTGTTGAAAAAAATTATCCTGAACTGCTTCCCCATCTTTCAACTGCAAAATCACCTCAGCAGATGTTCGGAGCAGTATCAAAATCTTATCTTGCCGAAAAACTTGGAATAGACCCTAAATTCATGAAGGTAATATCAATAATGCCCTGCACCGCGAAAAAAGAAGAAGCAAAAAGACCGGAGATGAGCACAAACGGAAAGCCTGATGTGGACGTAGTCCTTACAACCAGAGAGTTCAGCAGGCTGCTTAAACGTGAAGGTGTCTGGCTTGCAGATCTGCCTGATTCTGAATACGACAACGGCTGGATGGGTGACTACTCCGGAGCCGCGGTAATATTCGGTGCAAGCGGAGGTGTCATGGAGGCGGCTCTTCGAACTGTTTACTCAATTGTAAACGGGAAAGATCTTGAAAAAGTAGACATCAGAGAAGTCAGGGGCCTTGAAGGTTTCAGGGAGGCAGAAATAGACCTCGGCGGAGAATACGGAAAGGTTAAAGTAGGAATTGCTACAGGCTTGAAAGCTGCAAGAGAAGTACTTGAGAAAATAAAAGCCGGAAAAGCTGATCATCTTTTCATTGAAGTGATGGCCTGTCCCGGAGGATGTATATCCGGAGGAGGACAGCCGAGAATCAAAGGAGCCTACCAGACACGAAAAACTCTAAGACAGAAGGGATTGTATATCCTGGATAAATCTCTGCCCGTTCGCCAGTCTCACCGAAATCCTATGATAAAAAAAATATACGATGATTTTCTTGGTGAACCGCTTTCCCATAAATCCCACAGACTTCTGCACACCACATATTCCGACAGAAAAAGAAAGGTAAAACACAGCATTAAAGAAATTTGGGAAGAAATAACAACTGAGAAGATAATTTAACAATTCATTATTAAAGCATGTATAACTCAAGAGTACCGAAGCAGCATGGATTGCCCCGGTACTCTTTTTATTTTTTAGATTAATTTAAAATAATCGGAAAATAATTGCATTTGTTTCATCTTCAGCTGCTAATCATAAAGCCGTTATTAATCTTAATAACTTGATTACCATATCTCCGGACACTAACATATATATTAGAAACTCTAATAATTTTTTCAGGAGCTGCTGATGCGGGTATCCATTACCAATAAGATAATACTGTTTATTGTAATAATTGTTCTTGTCATAACACTAGGCGGCCTCTCTGTCGCCTACATGGGCATGAAAAAACTGAGTACAGACATCTCAACTGCTGCTCTGAATATGAAGGTGAAGGGTGATATAGAATCACTAATAATTGCCTTTGATAAAAGATTCGGTTCAGCATATATTCAGGACAAAATTATGTATGATGAATCAGGCTCACCGGTCGATGATTTTGATTTCATTGACGATTTTGGAAGCAGACTGGATATCACCGCAACAGTGTTCAAAAAGGAAGGGGATGATTTTATAAGAATTATAACCAATATAAAAAAGGATGACGGTTCACGTGCGGTTGGAACCTTTCTCGGTAAAGCAAGTGCAGCATATGCCCCTATTATGGCCGACACAAGGTTTCTGGGTTCGGCAAATATCCTGGGCAAAAACTATTTAACAGCCTACAATCCCCTGCATGATTCAGCAGGTGAAATAATAGGAATCCTCTATGTTGGTATTCCGAATGACGACATAACTGACCTGGCCGACAGGCTGGCAAGAAATATCATCCTGCTGCTTATGGTACTGACAATCATCCTTTCAGTGGCCGGAATTATTGCAGCATGGATAATAAGTAAAAAAATTGCCTCACCGATTGTTAGCGGGGTAAGGCTCACTCAGGAAATTTCACAGGGAAATCTTGAAATTGATGTTCCTGAAAAGAATATGAAAATGAAGGATGAAACCGGAGATCTGGCCCGGGCCATCGACTCAATGATTTTTTCACTCTGCGACATTATAGGCGGAATAGGAGAAACCTCAGAACAGATCTCAATAAGCAGTGAGCAGTTTCTGCTGGCTGCTGATGAAATCTCCTCCGGAGCATCAAACCAGGCCTCTGCTGTTGAAGAAGTCTCTGCGTCTATGGAAGAAATGAACTCCAGTATCCGACAGAACGCCGACAACTCGAAAGAAACCGAGAAAATTGCAGCTAATGTAGCCGCTGATGCCGAAGAAAGCGGTAAAGTAGTGGTGATGGCTGTTGATTCAATGAGGCAGATTGCTGAGAAAATAGTCATTATTGAGGAAATAGCACGACAGACAAATCTTCTGGCATTGAATGCAGCTATTGAGGCGGCCAGAGCAGGCGACCACGGAAAGGGCTTTGCAGTAGTCGCCTCTGAAGTCAGAAAACTTGCTGAGCGAAGTCAGATATCAGCAGCAGAGATAAGTCAGCTTTCAATAGAAACAGTAAAACTTTCAACCGATGCAGGAGACAGGCTTGGAAAGCTTGTTCCTGATATTCAAAAGACATCAGCCCTGATCCGGGAAATCAGTCAGGCAAGTGCTGAGCAGAGCAGCGGAGTGGATCAGATCAACTCTGCTATCATGCAGCTGGACAATATCATTCAGCAGAATGCTGCCGGTGCTGAGGAAATGTCCGCAACAGCGACAACTCTGGCAGATCAGGTCAAGGACATTGAAGAGCAGATAAATTTCTTCAACCTTAAATCCTGTCATGTAAAAAACAGAAAGACGAAAGCTCTGCCGGCTCCGGGACAGAGAGGCTGTGCCGAGCCTGATGATGAGGACTGTGATGATTTATAAATAGAACCAATATATTTTGTATAAATCGAAATTTAAGTTAGAATAGCATCATCGGGAGGCTATGATGCTTGATTTACGAAAACTGAAATTTCCAAAGCTTAAAGAAGAGGATTGCAGCAGAGAAAAAATCAGATCTGATTATTTGAAGCAGCAATGCCGTATTGCAGTGAAGAATCTGTCAAAGAATAATTTTGAAGCTCACTTCTGCGAATCAGCAGCTGATGCAAAAGAACTTCTTCTAAGTCTGATACCGGAAAACAGCACAGTCGGATTTGGAGATTCTCATACAATTTTCTCCCTTGAACTTGATGACGATTTGGAAAAGAAAAACTGTGTTGCTATACCTCATACCTGCGCTGTAAATAAACCGGCATTCGACAATAAAACTCCCGGTTTCAAAATAATCGGGAACGAGCAGGAAACAAGAGAGATCCTGATGAATTACCTGGTCTCAAATGTTTTTATACTGGGAGCTAACGCCGTCACAATGGACGGACAGATTATAAACATAGATGGAAGCGGCAACAGAGTTGCAGGAAGCTGCTACGGTTCCGACCGCATTATTATAGTAGCCGGAGCCAACAAACTTGTTAAGGATTTGAACACAGGCATGGACAGGATACACGATACTGCCGCGCAGATGAACAACATCAAATACCATAATGAACTTGCCTGCAACAAAAGCGGCAGATGTCTGGACTGCCGCTCAGAAGTGCGCTACTGCAACATTACAAATATCATTCACAGGCGGCCCACAGACTCGGACTTCCATGTGATAATGATTGCCGAAGAGCTTGGATTTTAATTATTACTTCTTTTACAGATGTTTGCTCAGCGGCCTTTCCGAACCGAAAATCATATCCCTGTACTCAAGAATATCTCCGGCATTCAGGTTCTTATCAAATATCTCAAGGTTTGATATCCAGGTATTTTTCTTCTTTTCTATTTTCCCGTCTTTTGATTTAATGAAAAGGGTGGAAGAAGGAATATGCATAAAAACAGTTCCGTCCCGATACGCCCTGTTATTCTTCTCGTCCTTGAGAATTGCAACCATCGGGAAATATGAATCAGGATATGAGACAACCTTCCCTACGTACATAGGGTGGTTTCTTTTTTTCTTTTCATAAAGATAAACCTTTTCATTTATCTCATAAGGAGCAAGAATGTCCAGAAATTCATCTACAAGCATGGAATCAAACTTTTTCTGCGGAACAAATTTATCTCCGGAATAATTATATACTCCTGAATTCTCCTTTATATAATTTATAACATCCATGCGGCTGAAAACGGTTTTTGATAATACCGGATTTGTCATATGGTCATAGAATTCGATGATTTGAAATAAACGAACAAACTCAAATAAATACCGGTTTTCGTTAGGTGAAGGATATCCTGTGCCGTCAGGATAATCCTTCTGCATCACTGCTATCATCCTGGTTATCGATGAAATGTCATCCCTGTCCAATAGGTGTTTCAATACATTGGTTGATTTCTGAATCTGCTTTATTTTCATCTGATCATTTTTGCTCTGATCTGAAAAATACGGCTTCCCGGAAATTATCTGATGAACCAGACTGTGTGCCTCACCTACATTATGAAGAAGTGCCCCGATAACAGCCTCAAAAATCAATTCAGGCTTATACTGATATATCCCCTGATTTGACTTCTTCTGAGAGGGATCCCATCGGGACTCAGATAACGGACGGCCCTCAATAATCCGCTTTTTATTAATATTAATGAAGGTATGCAGAAACAGGAGCGCAATGTCTATAGATTGATTAACAAGAGAATCACCAAGTGATGCAAGTTTTGAATCATCATACATACTGTTAAGCCGGATCGAATTCATATGTATTCTGTTAACAGCACCCTTAGATTCCTTTTCACCTTTTTCGATTGGCTTTAACTTATCATAGAAGGACTGATACTTGGTGATTATTTCACCTATATACTTTAATTTATATTTATCAATCAGACGGAAACTTCCAGCCTGCACATGATTGTAGTTCAAAGATTCAATCTTTGCTGACAGCAGATCGCCTGTTTCAAGATATGATCGTTTTCCGGGTATTGAAAAAATTCTGTCTTTTTCCGAGTAAAGTTCATGAAAATTAAGCAGTGTATTCTTGAGATTAAATCTCAAATCATCATGAGATTTTCTTTTTCCGATTTCAATGTAATTGCTGATATGCTCTTTCAGTTTATCATCATTGAGAGCGGCTCTTTCCTCCCTCGTCGGAGCAATTACAGTTATATGCGAAACATTGTATTTTGCCAGGCTTGAGATCTTTTCACCTACCTTCTGGCCGGCTTTCATCAGGTTTCCGGCATCCAGATAAAGAACATCTTCAGTATTTACCCTGTCCAGAGTTTTACGTTCAATAATCGGCATAATATGTTAACCGGCTCTCCTTTCCAAAATTTTTCCAGCAAGCTTCATCAGAATTATCAGAGCAAGCCCTCCGCCGTACAGAGCAACCGGAATAAAACTGACCTCATAAAGGTGATCGTATCCCCGGAAATAATACATGACAGCTACTGCAATAACATAAAGAACAAGGGTACCTATTCTTAATACCCGCTTTTTAGTAAGACCATAAACGTAGGTAAATGCAATCATGAAAAGAAAACCCGAAAAAAACATCGGCCAGATAGGATTTTCCTTTTGAAGTGTTATAAGTGTTCCGTGCACGGCAACCATTGATTCAAGAAGTACAAGCCACTTCATGTTGAAATGTATCCTGGTATTGAACATACTCAGCTGGGTAAAAAGCAGATACATGTAAAAGAAGCCGGAAAGCAGACCATAGGTTCCTTCCATGGGATGAAACCAGAATGTATACACCAGTGCCCATGAAATAAAGACGCCGTGAACGGCGTTTAGAAATTTTACACCCTTTGCAGGAAGTCCGATTTTGATCCCGAGAAAAAAGCCGCGTCTTGGCGTTAGCATTACGAGCATCAGAACAAGCATTACAATTACTGAGCCCTGGGAAGTCCAGATTGGAACATCCTGTGCAAGTCCGTCATACCAGACATGGGTCTGAATAAGATGAAGAAAAATAAACAGAAGGTTTATGATAAGGAGAGCGGCGTTGAATTTGCTTACAGTATCGGGATGAGGTTTTTCATTTCTGGCCTTATAAAAAACAATCCATATGAAAAGCTGATGCAGCCCGTAACCAATCCAGGCACTCAGTCTGGCGGCGGTTTCAGGCTTTGCCAGCTGCCAGTAATACCATGACGCTCCCTTATCGGGTAAATGAGGAACAGCCTCAAGCCGCCAGCCTAGAAGCCAGGTTATCAGAACTATAACTGCACTTATGATTACACTGATAATAAACACTGTTTCAGTTTTTTTTATACTTTTCAAACAGTCCCTCCGATTACAATACTATATAATTATACTAATAATAATTAGATAATGAAGGAAATACCAATGAATTTAAGGTTGTTTCTTAAAAAACTGTTTATCCCCCTTTACCTGCTTTTTTTAATTTCAATAATACTCAGTTCCATTCTTTCAGGCTTTTTTGAATTCTACTCAAATATGCCCTTTGAAGAAATGGCAAAATATGTCAAAAACAATTCTGACCAGATTCTGGAAGTAATGAATGAACATAAGGAAAATCCTGATTTTGAAACAAGAACAGAGTCCGATATTAAACTTGAGAAATCGCTCAGAAATGAATTCGGAGTCGAAGATGATCGGAGTGTGAACGAGCGTCTTTCAGAAGAATATTTCTTTTACAGAACCAGAAACCCTGTCGGATTTATGTTTCTTTTTATAATAATCTACCTGATTCCTGTATACCGGTATAATTTCAAAGAAGATGGTGAACCTGATGAAAAAACAGTAAAAAGAGTACTTAACCTGCCTGTACTTATGTTTGTTCTTCCCTGGATTGGTGCAATCTGGAACCTGATTATCAAGCTGATTATTAGAGATATTGACGGCATGGAAATTACCGGAAAGGTAATTTCAAACTTCATAGCCTCTGCCATAATGTATGGAAGTCTTGCCGGGTTCATCAACTCCTGGCACACAACCAGATACATTAACAGGGGTATTGCCGCACAGGTTTTCAGAAACAGCAAACTGTATTCACTGAAAAAGGGATTTACACTTAACCTCACAGCAAGGGTTCTGCTGCTGATAGTATCGCTTGGAATAATACCCCTTGTATTAAGCATTTACATACCGGTTGTATTTAATTCATGGATGTTTAAAGCCATCGCTGAAGGCTCTCAGCCAGACCTCGTAGTAACAGGACAGATATTCGGTCCGATTATCATTATATTTCTTGTTAACCTGTTCTTCATTACAGCACAGTTCTTTTCAATATTCACTTTCCGCAGGAATATTCAGGGACCTATCAACATCCTTATTGAAAGAATGCAGACCGTTGCAAAGGGTGATTTTACAACAAGGTCCTCAGTTCTTTCGGCCGATGAAATCGGAAAGCTTAAGGGGCATTTCAACATGATGGTCGAGGGCCTTGAGGAAAGAGAAAAACTGCGTGATACATTCGGAAAATTTGTCTCGATAGAAATAGCAAAAAAGCTTATAGACACCAGCGGTATTGATCTGGCCGGAGAGGAGATTGAAACTACTGTTATGTTCGCCGACATCAGAAGTTTTACATCTATCAGTGAAGGCTACACTCCCCGGGAACTTATTGATTTTTTAAATGATTATTTCTCTTATATGGTAAAACCAATCTCAGACAACCACGGAGTCGTCAATAAGTTTATAGGTGACTGTATTATGGCTGTATTTTCTCCGGTATTCGGTCTCGAATCCCACGCAGAATCGGCGGTTACTGCCGCCCTTGAAATGCGGGAAGCCCTTGATATGTTCAATAGTGCAGGGAAATATCCGCCAATCAGGCATGGAATCGGAGTTCACACCGGAACACTTATCGCAGGAAATGTCGGCTCGGAAGACCGGAAAGAATATACGGTAATCGGGGACACCGTTAACGTAGCATCAAGGATCGAGAGTCAGACAAAGGTTTACGAGACCGATATTTTAATCAGTGAATCAACCTATTCGCATCTTTCGAATGAATACATAAGGCAGATAGCAGCTGTAAAAAATGAACCGGTCACTGTAAGAGGGAAATCAAAACCAATTACCCTATATTCATTGTCATAGATAACAAGTTTTTCAAGTTGATAATCTCTGCTTAATTGAGAGAGTCCGGATCAGTCCTGTAAAAAAGAGCGTTACGCCTGACATCATTAACACTCTTCATATTCGTTGAGGCAAGCTCCTTCACATTTACAACAGACTGATTTATTTCATCCATTCCGCTGCCAATCTCGGCAATGGCCATGGAGACCTCATCTGAAATTCTAATCAGTGATTTAATTGACTCAAGAATCTTTGTATTGTTTTTCATCATTTTTTTTGAACCTGCACCCACTTCCATGCCCGATGTTTTCATCTCTTCAAGAGACTGTAGAACCTGCGTTCCGCCTGAGACCTGCTCCTGCACCGAAGACTTGATTTCACCGGTAAGCCTGTCAATGGAATTAATTCTTCCAAGAATATCCTGAAATGAATTATTTGAGATGTCAGAGCTCTTTACTACTTCGGTTATAGTCGAACTGATCTCAGATATGCTCTGCTTTACTTCACCTGACTGGAGGGTGGACTGCTCGGCAAGCTTCCTTATCTCATCAGCAACAACAGCAAAACCGCGGCCTGCATCACCTGCATGAGCAGCCTCGATAGCAGCATTCATGGCAAGCAGGTTGGTCTGCGAGGCTATTCCGGCAATGATTGTATTTGCTTCTTCGAGTTTCGCTGACTGCGCAGCAATAGTACCGACAAGTTCGCTCACCTTATCTATGTTATCTTTTCCGGCACTGGAAGAAAGTTTCAGTTCATTCATAATCTCTGCAGAATCATCAGTAGAAGCTGATATGTTTCTTATCTGCGCAATCATTTCTTCAATAGCACTTGCCCCCTGCTGAAGGTCCATCTGCTGTTTTTCAATTATCTGTACCAGAGCATTAATGCTGTCCGTAATCTCACGGCCTGCCAGATCTGTTTCCCGGACATAGTTTTCCTGCATGGATATCTGCTTTCGGGAATTGGAGACGTTTGTACTTATCTGATAAACGGCAGCTGCAGTTTCTTCCATATTAACAGAAAGCTCCTTTCCAGCATCATCAAGCTCTCCAAGGTTATCGTTGAGGCGGGTGAAAAATCCAGTCAGTGATTCCATAAAATTATTAAAAAATGAAGTCATACTTGCAATCTCATCTCTTCCGCGGACTATTCCGCGTCCTGAAATATCTCCCCCAGAAGCCTTAAAAATAATTTTTTCAACATCAGAAAGTTTCTTTACAAGGTTCTTCCTTATGTAAAACAGCAGAATCAGACTTATGGAAACAAGCATAACAATTCCGGATATAATCAGAAGAATTCTTAAAATATATATTGAGCTGTATGATTCACTTTCATTAATTGCAAGGCAGACTATCCATCCTGTTTCAGGCATCTTTACAAACACTCCCTGTTTTGCAGATCCGCCGAGTATATAGTTTATCTCCTGAATGTCTTCCCGGCTGTCAACAACATCCTGAAAGAACGGGTCGATCTCCTGAGCCGAAGTAAAAACAATATCATCTGAAGGGTGAATCAATACAAGCCCCCGCTTATCCAGTACATATGGATAACCGGTTTCCCCGATTTTCTTGGATGTAATAAATTCTTTTCCAAGGGCCGTTAAATCCAGTGAAATACCCAGAACTCCGACAAATTCCCCATTTTTGAAAAGCGGTGCGGCATGTACTATAGTTGGATTTCCAGTTGCCGCAGACTGCAGTGCCCCGCTTGAAGTGAACGAATTTCCCATGTTGCTTAAAATCTTTACATAATACTCACGGTGAGACAGGTCAGACCCCAGGAGGCTGTCGGAATATGTTGAAGATTTGACTATTCCATAATTATCAAGAATAAATACAGATTCAAAGTTTCCATTTACAGCTTTAAGTTCCGAAATGAGTTCGAAAACTTCCCCTTTGTTTGATAATTCTTCATCTTCAGCCGTCAGGTATCGGCTTATACTATCCGCAAAGGACGAAGCCAGTTTTTCATTGTAATTGAGCTGCAGCTCCAGAATTTCGCTTAGAGACATGGTGATTGTACGGAAATTCACCGACTGAGTTTTCTTTACTTCATCAGCTATCCTTGATGAAATAAGCAGATACTGAAGTAAGAATGAAATAACCAGAACACCCATAATTGTAATGATCAACGGAATTGAGAAAGAACTTTTTTTAAAGTCTACAGTTTGTTTTAAGCTCATATCTTCCTCTTAATTTTGTTTTACGCAGATTTAAACGCAGAGGCACAGTCTATAATGATTATCCAAGTTATTCAATCATGATAATTTTTCCAATACTTTTTTTTGAGTTGCCAAGAATCATTTCTTTCTTTAGGATGATGCAATGAAACGAAAACTCCTTCTTCTAATTACTGGCATAATAATCATTAATCCCCTGTTTTCTGATATTGTCTCTACCCCTCTGGGAAACCAGCTTCGTTCGATCTTTCCTGAACTCAGAAACGGCTATATTGATTTGAACAAAAACGGCTCCATGGATCGGCTTGATGATATGGATGAGCAGATATCAGACTATCTTGTTCAGGATGATCAGATTCAGGTTCAGGAAACACTTGAATTTATCAGAAAAAACTACAGGTATTTCCCGGTAAGAACACTTGAAGAAGTCAGAGATGCCCTGGAAAGTCCCGAAGGCACAATCAATGAGCTAATAGGACTGAACTACGGCGCAGCAATAAGTCAGCTCATAGAAAAGCGGATTGCAATGGGTGATTACGGTCTTTATCTGCCTAATTCAGCGCGCAGGAAAGCCATGGATGAAATGTCTTCCTATCTAGCCGTAATGGACAGTGCCTATAAGAGAGAAGGAAGCGGGGCTGAAACGGAGTTTAAAACTGCCAAAGGCAAACTGTACGATATGCTTGAAAAAGGCTATCCCGTTCCTGAACCGATGACGGGAAAGGAAAAGGAAATCCTTGAGTCAACACTTATAAACAGTCTGCTGCGGGAACAGGCCGATCAGGAAGCTATCAACACAGCGCTCTATACCCTTGGACTGCTGCGCTCCAGCAGAGCCATCCCATATATAATGCCGATGACCTCCGATAGCACTTATGCCATTGAAAGTATCAGAAGTCTGGGCGCTATCGGAAACCTTGAAGCTATGGATCTGCTGCTGACAAAACTGGACGAAAATCCTGAAGAACCGCTTAAGGTAGAAATTATCAGAGCCCTTGGCTCGATGGGAGCAAAGGAAAGCCTCATTCCGCTTTTCAATATTCTGAAGGAAGAAGAATTACCTCCGGCAGTGCTGAAAGCGGCACTTGAATCTCTGGGAAAAATAGCAGCATACGGGACAGCCGACCGCAGAATCTCAACTGCGCTTTCAGAATACCTGAACTCCGCCGATCCGGCGTTAAGAATCACCGCAATCAGCGGTCTTTCATCTTTCAGTGACCAGGCTACAGTAGGCTCTCTTGTAAGGCTGTTCAAAACCGAACGTTCCGAAACAGTCCTGCTCACCCTCGTAGAAAAATCAAAGAATATAAATAATCCGGCAATCGTTCCGTCAATAATTGCCCTCCTGCAAAGCCCGCAGACATCAACAGAATTGAAAATCAGCTGCCTTGAAACCATAGGGGTACACCCCGAAGGTTCAAAAGGGATCAATGGAGTACTCGATGCCCTTTCTTCTGCAGATACCGAAATTAAAAATGCGGCATACATGGCAGCAAAGGCCATTTACAAAACCGACTCCACTTCCCTTATTGGAAGTCTTGCAAGATTTTCAGCAACAAACACTGATCCGGAGTTTCAGCGTCAGGCGGCCAGGCTTTTTTCAGAACTGCCAGACAGCTCGGCTATCGCGACCCTCCTCAAAATGCTGGCTTCCGAAGACGCCGAGGTAAAAAGATACGCAACTCAGGCTCTTTACAGAATAAGACCAGAAAATAATGCGCTTATTACAACAGCACTCAATAAAATGGTCTCCAACGAAACCGAACCCCTTGATGTAAGGGTTAATGCTGTAAGGGCTCTGGGCGCCTGCGGGTATGATAACCCCAGCATCAACGTCGAATTGACTCTAATAACAGCCGCAACAATGAGGGATGAGAAATATGCTCAACTGAGATTTTACGCTGTAAGGTCACTTGGACAGATGAAGAACCTGAGTGATGAATCGATAGAAAAACTGATAAGTCTTGCTTCCAGGGAAAGAGATTCTGCCATAAGGGAAGAGGCAATTCAGACACTGCTCAGAATAGGTCTCTCAGATCCGGAAAGAATAAGTCAGCTTGCAGATACTCTTGAGAAAATGGACCTTAAGAAAAACTCTTCAATCGCCCTGCTCATCTGTGAAATACTGGGAGAACTCCGGTCATCAGATTTTATTTCAAAGGGCATTGAACTGGGCAGCATACTCACGGACATTTCCAGCCAGAGACGGCTGACCTATGCGTTTTATCTGACAGGAACTGAAGAAGGTTATGAAGGAATGCTTCTGGAAGGCAGGAACCCGGAGCTCACAGAATTTATTGTTTCTCTGTCAGAGAGCACAGATAAAACTGTACTGAACAGGGTTGTTGAAAATTTAAAAAGAACAGAGACAGACAGCTCGGTCCTTGAGCTTCTGGATATCATCAAAACTGAAGTTCTCTACTCTATAAACTGATTAAACTTTTCAATGCAAATTAAAAAGGCTGACCGGAAACCTTTCCGATCAGCCTTTTTAAATTTCTATTTTAATAAAGAATGCAAGGGCTAAAACTTCACAAGAGAAAAATCCCGCATAAAGCAGACTTTTCGGCTCGGCTGCATTTTAACCATTTCCCGCTTCCTGTCGATCAGGAGAGCCTTCGGTGAATCTTTTGTATACGGAGACCATGTTTCCGGTCCTTCACCGTTCGGATTTCCGGTCTTCACAAAATTTGCCCAGTAACCTGCCAGCTCTTCGGACAGGTCAAAATCAAACCCCGTATAGGGACGGAAAGAACGAACCAGAGTCTGGAAAACATAATGATGTTCTACCGAATGATGAGCTCCGACCTCCTCTGCTCCGGGCGGAACATAGGAGAAATGGTACATGTAGCTTGGACGCCGCCCCAGAAGCAGCTGATTCTCACACCAGCCGAGACTTCCGGCAAGAGTCTCATCAGCAAAAAAATCTTCAAAATACGGTCTGCATTTTTCAGGATCTGAAGCATCAATTGCAGTCAGGTAAGCTTCTGCTAACTCTCCATACCGCTGTTCCGCTGCTTTCTTTATATTTTCGAAAGGCGGAGCCACGGCATTTTTATTCCTCATTTCATCTGCAGTCGAACCTACCATATAATCGATATCAGGATGCTTTCCGGCCCTGAAAGCCTTATATGCCTTATCGGGCAGGACATAACCATCTACTGAAGGTGCAAAAACAGGCATAAACAGTCCGCGTGCTTTTGTGAACGCCTGATATTTTTCCAGCATTTCTAGATCTGCAGCTTTCCGGGCTTCCTCAATGCTTTTATAGCCTGCAAATTCCATAAAATCTTTTGCCATGGCGTAAGCCGTATCCTGATCCAGGGGCTCAAGAACACCATTCCGGCATAAACCGCCGCCGCTCTGCATAATAGCTCTCTTAAAAAGCCCTTTAGAAAGAGGACTGGCGCATATATTCTGGACACTTGATGCTCCTGCCGACTGTCCGAAAATTGTGACAGTCTCCGGATCTCCGCCGAAGGCCCCGATATTCCGTTTTACCCATTCAAGTGCGGCAAGCTGATCCATTTCACCGTAATTTCCGGTACTTCCGTTAGGATCTTCGGCAGCAAGTTCAGGATGAGCAAGAAAACCGAAGAAATTCAGCCTGTATGCAATACTTACAAAGACAACACCTCTTTTGGCGAAGCCCTCGCCATCATAAGCATTAAGATAACTGAAGCCGGTTTCGTAACCGCCACCATGAATGTAAACCGCAACCGGCAGTTTTTCCGTATCACTTTCAGCCGGCGTCCAGACATTCAAATAGAGACAATCTTCACTCATTGGGAATTCCACTACATAAAACTCTGTAGCTGCCAGCGTATTTCCGCCTTCTGATGCAAATCGCGGCTGAGTACATATATTCCTGAACCTGAAAGCCTCGTAGTTGCCTTCCCAGGGTTCAACCGGTTCCGGAGCCCTCCACCGCAAATCACCAACCGGAGGTTTTGCAAACGGGATTCCCTTAAAAACTGAAATCACCTGATTATTTGCCGGTAATCCTTCTACCAGCCCGCCTTCTGTCTGAACCTTCAAAAGTGCCATAAGAACTCCATAATATATCTTAATTATTATTTAAATATAATTATAAAGCGATTTATGTCTTTTCAGCAAGAAATATCTTCTATACTGGGGGATTTTCATTCATAAAATATTTTATTGAGTAGGATTTAATACCGGCTTTCTGAAATTCAATGATCATATCAGTTCTGATGTCGTTTTTAAATGACCATGCAGTCGCGGGATCTTCAGTCCAGGAGGCGATCCAGCAGACATAGCTTTCTTCCTTCATATCCATAACCCAGAAATAGGGTACATTATCAACAACAGTATGTTTATTCTCTGAAGCACATTTCAGAGCAATCTCCTTAACTTTCTCAATATCAGTATCATATGCAACATAAAACTCTACATATGCCCACTGATATTTTTCGACAAGAGTCAGGTTTAGAAATTCCTGCTGAATCATCTTTGAATTAGGAAGTATATAGCGCTTCCAGTCCCAGGTTTTTATAGTTGTATAGGACATGGTTATATCTTCAACAGTACCGTACTTATCATCAACAACTACAGTATCTCCGATATTAAGAGATTTAGAATAGGAGATAACAAGTCCGGCAAAAACATTTTCCAGCAGCGGTTTAACTGCAATACCCAGAATCAGTGAAAATCCCGCGATGAACAGAGAAAGAATAGCGGCAGGAACCTGATTCAGAAATGGTATTACGGCAATGATAAGAGCAAGGAGCAGAATAGAGGGTATAAGTATTTTTCTTGTTATTGTAAATTGTTTTTCAATACTTTCAAGACCGGACTTCCGCTTCCTTGCGTTGCTTCTGCGCATGGTTTTAGTCGGCTTTGACAGTGCTTTATCATGTTCTTTCTTTATGAAGCGTTCTTCCCTTCGGATTGTCGCTTTTTTTAGATTCTTTAAAACGACAAAAAGAACGGTGCTGAATATTATCAGAATCAGCAGCGGATAAATGTATACGATAGGAATATTAAAAATAGCGATTTCTTTAAAAGGCATTGGATAAGATTAACAATTACAATCTGATGCTTCAAGGGGAATATGATAATATAAGGGCATCGCGTTTTAGCATACAACACAGATATTTCTTTTTGCATCTTCATCATACTTGGTTTTTATCGGAAGCGAATAAAGATTTGAAAGAGTTTCGGCGGTAAGAGTTTCTCCGGAATCACCAACGCAAAGAACACCGGATCTGTTCAGAATAGCGACCTTCCCATCCAGGATAAATGCATGCTCAGGATTGTGGGTGGTCATTATCATTGCGTAGCCTTCTCCGGCAAGACTACGGATCATTTCGACAACGCGGTGCTGGTTTCCGTAATCCAGATGGGCTGTAGGTTCATCAAGAAGTATAAGCTGAGGCTGCTGAGCGAAAATTCTTGCAATCATAACCTGCTGCCTTTCACCTCCGGATATTTCTGTATACAGTTTTTTCCCCAGATGTTTTATTTCCATCTTTTCAAGCGCTTCATCCGCAATCCTGTAATCATCTCTTCCCGGAACAGCAAAAGCTCCTATAAACGGAGTCCTTCCCATAACAACGTACTCTCTAACGCTGTATCCATATACCGGAGTATGGCTCTGCGGGACATAACCAATAACACGGGCTATATCTCTTGTATGCATCGAAGACATAATTTTTCCGTTTAATCTGATCTCACCCGCCTCTGGTTTAAAAAGGTTTGCTATACAATTAAGCAGAGTGGATTTACCTGCGCCGTTTACTCCGAGGATCGAAAGAACCTCTCCCTTATCAAGCGAGAAGCTTACACCATTAAAAATGTTACTGCTGTTATGATAGCAGTAACTTAGATTATCTACTTCAAGAATCATTTTACCCGGTCCTTCTGTTTAAACAATATAAAAATAAAAAACGGAGCGCCGATTATTCCTGTTAAAATTCCAAGCCTTAATTCCGCCGTAGTAATAGTTCTGCAGAGAATATCAATTGCCAGCATAAAAACAGCTCCGCAGGTCATTGCTACAGGCAGCATTTTCTTGTTATCGGATCCGATGATCATTCTTGCTGTGTGCGGAATCACAAGACCGACCCAGCCTATAGTACCCGACAAGCATACGCAGCCGGCCGTTAAAAGAGTTGAGCACAGGATGAATATTCCCCTTGTAAGACCAAGATTTACACCAAGAGATTTCGCTTCCTTATCACCTAGAGAAAGAACATTCAGCCTGTACCGCATCAGCAGAACAACCGCTGCAGGTATAATAATTGTAGGAAGAACTGGCAGCATCTGTTTAAATTTTATAGACGCAAAGGAGCCCATCAGCCAGTAGGTTATCTCTGCAAGCTGGGTATCTGTATCAGCTACAAATTTTATTATGCTCATGATTGAAGACATCAGGCTGCTGATAACAATACCGGAAAGAACCAGAATCGTGGTTGAATTACTCCGGATAAGTGCTGGAATAGAAACTGTAATTCCTACAGCAATTAAACCCCCGGTAAAGGCACTGAGCTGAATAACTGCATTCCCGGCATTTAACAGAATGGCAAGTGCGGCTCCTACACAGGCACCGGAAGAAACCCCCAGGAGATCGGGTGAGACCATAGGGTTTTTAAAAATACTCTGGTAGGCTGCACCGGAGAGTGATAATGCCGCACCGATTACTACGGCGGCAACAGTTCTGGGAAGTCTAAGATTAAGTACAACCGCCTCCTGAATATCTGTCCATATCCTGTTTACATCCATTATTTTTGAAAAAAGAATACGCAAGGTATAATCAACCGGAATACTGTAGCGGCCGACAGCCAGGGAAAATGTAAACATCATGAAAAGGACAAGAAGGGAAAGTAAAAAAATCCATGGAAAAGGAAAACTGATCACTCTGCCCGGAGCAGAGTGATCAGTTTCATTCTTAATATTTAAATCTGTCAACGCAGCCTTACCTTGCAGACATTTCCGGTGACCCGTCAGCGGTCAAACCATTAAACATATTCTCAGCCTGTGCACGGCTCAGATTAAATCCTGTATATGTACTGTAAAAATCAATAATTTCTTCAATTACTGACTCTTCAGATATACCGTTAGCAGCAGCTATTTTCGGCTGGATCCTTAAGAGTGCATAGTTAATCTGAAGCTGACTCTCCAGACCGAAGCGATCCCAGTTGAAACAGCCGTAAGGGTTCGTATATACGCGCTCATCAACAGCAGCCCGAAGATCATTCCAGCCTTCAGAAACAGAAATCTGTTCTTTTTCTATGTGCTGATATACACCGCCGCAGATGATAACATCAGGATCAAGCGCGAATACAGCCTCAGGAGTAACATCAGAACCGGGAACGTCCATCCTGTCGGAAGCATATACACCTCCAGCAGACTCAACCCAGTCATTGATAATACTGCCTGAACGCATTGTTTTTGTCAGTGAATCTGTCTGGCCGGCAACATAGTAAACTACAGGACGTTCTGAGTCTGTGAGGCCTGAGGTAAGGGACCGTACATTTGAAAGCTTTGATTCCACTTCAGAACACCATTTGCTCAACCGCTGCTGGTATTTGCCTCCAAGCACTTCCCCAAGTACTGTATATGCCTTAACCATTGTTTTATAATCGCTGAAATTAATATTAATTGCGGGAATACCGACATCACGAATCTGCTGAGCAAACCCCGCCTTTGCACTGGAAGGATGAATGATGACAAGGTCCGGATCAAGTTTTATCAGCTCCTCTATAGAAGGCGTTATTCCACCGAGAGCCGGAATACTCTGACATTCAGGGTAAAAAAGCCTTGTCCAGGAGTTCATTGTAGCCGGGCTGTTTACAGCCAGCCCGACAATCAGATCACCGGCACCCATAACGAAGAATGAAGAGGTTCCGGCAGGCCATAGATTAATTATCTTACGAACCTCACCTTTCACAGTAACCGAATCCCCGCTCATGTCGGTAACGGTTACAACTCTGCTGTCCGCCGGAAGATATGCTGTAATGCATATACCGACAAGAATCGTTAAAACAATTTTTTTCAAGTTATTCATTAGTTTCTCCTTTTATAATCAGTACTTTTATGAGTACATTATCTGTTTTTTAATGTCAGAGGATCGGTTCCGGCTATTCCCTCCCTGGGCAGAAAACCGTGTTCAGATTTATCGATATTAAGAAAGAGTTCAGCAAATTCCGCGGCGGCAGAAAGATGCAGTGAACTTTTAGGAATGGCCAGTGCATGGGCAATGGGTGTTGCTGTAATAGTGTTATCTTTATCAACAGCAAAACTAACATCTGCATACTCCGAAGCCAGATCAGGATCAGAAAGATCCATAACTGCGGGCAGTTCTGTATAATCAACACCCATCGAAACAGCTGCACTAAGATAGGTAAACGAATAATCCGCAGGCTTCATATTTCCAAAAGGACCGGGATTTTTCTCCATGCCGATATGACCTGGATGATTCATTAACCTGTCCGAGAGGCCCGGTTCAACCTTATCGGCAAGCAGCATTGCCATAACAGCCCTGTACCCGCCGGGATCTCCGTATGGATCCTTGTGCTTAAATGAAGCGTCGGAAGCTGAAAGTCTGTTAATCCAGTTGTCAAGAGATATACCTTCTCCGCAGATAACCATTTTATTCCCGCCCCAGATTCGGTAACCGGAAACATAATCAGGCATCAGCATCGACTCAATAATGGAATCATCTGCTGAAATAAGAAGGTCGCAGGGATAACCGCTTATACAGTCACGTATAATATCTACAGAACCGCCAGGGGTAACAACTGCCGGAAGCTCAGGATGCATCTTATTCCACATCTCAGCTGTTTGCTTAACCAGCTTGAGTGAGACACCGGCACAGAGAATATTCAGGCGGTATGGAGACAGCTCCTTATCATAATCAGAGCTCAGCTGGACTTTCTCTTTTCGAACATCAGTCACCTTCTGAGCCAGGATACCGAGAAAATTCCGCAGCATCTGTCCCTGTGCACGACTATGCTCTATGCCGTAAAAGCGGGTAACCATTTCTCCGCTCATTCGGAGCATATAAAGATCGAAGTCGTCATGTCTGGGTCCCGAATGCCCGCCGCCTCTGAATCTGATTTTTGGAGCCCGGCTTTTCAGCATCTCAGACAGACAGGGAATTTCTCCCATCATCATTCCCGGTTCTGTTATTTTAGGCATGTTGTAAACATCAGGCCGGGGTTCAAGCTGGTCCAATGGCTTCCCCCTGAGCACAACACAGAATAGCCCTTCATCAAAGTCTATCTGCGGCACACCCGCCGTGCCGGCCTTCCTGCAGACAATTTCAGGGCTCATGGCATCAAGAAGAGATATTAATTCAGAGTCGTCTATTCCCTGAAAGAGTGTGGTGCTTTTCAATTCAGGCAGATATTCGAGGTATTCAGACATTAAAGCCTCCGTCTAGTAAAATTAAGGGGAGTACGGTCCTGTCTTCCTGAATCTGTATAAGAGGTGTGAATTGCCCGAAGGATCTGAGTACTTTCTTAATCCTGATTCGGGTAATTTAATAAGAAACTTTTTTCAGGTCATTAAAGCCATGATCAGTTTTTTATTTTCTCCTTTTCAAACACGGAAGGCACAACAGTTTCCCGCTGAACCCATCGACCTCAACCCATGATCCTTCCGGATTTTAGGAGATAAAGGTTCGGAGTTATGAATCATAATATTTTCCGTTGATACTATTGTCAAGTCAATTTATTTATAATGACTTCTCATAAAAAGCATACCGGTTTTTACCCGAAACTTTTGCATCAAGAAGGGCCATATCAGCCTGGAAGAGCAGATCATGAAGCGATGTTACATTTGAGATATCTGTAGAGCTGATACCTATTGTAAGTGAGAGTTTTTTATCTTCAGGGTAAACTATCTCTTCGCCGGTAAACTTCGATAAGGCAGGTCTTAAGTATTCTTTTTTCTCGATTTGCTGATAGATTCGATCGACAAGATTAATCGCATCCTTTCCGGAGCTGGTATTGGTCATAAGTATCAGGAATTCATCACCGCCCATCCTGAATAAAAAATCAGAGCTTCTTTTGCAATCTTTAAGCAGTTTTGATATTTCAAGCAGGACAAAATCACCGGAAGCATGGCCGTAGGTATCGTTGATATATTTAAAATTATCAAGGTCGATATAAATAACCGCGTAATTCTGGCCTGTCCGCTTGAACTGTGCATTCTCACTCTCAAGTACCCGGCTGTATTCAAGACGGTTGAATGTTCCGGTAAGCATATCGGTAACCGCCTGATGGGAAAGCTCCTGATATGCATTCTCAAGTTCCTTCGTCCGTTCCTTTACAAGACCTTCCAGATTCTCTGTCATCTGCGCAAGTTTATGGGCCTGTATCCGTAAGAGCCTCTCATTATAGTTGAACTGTGCAGCATATGTTATGAAAACACTGACGATAAGCGCAGTAAGTCCAATGAGATTTGAATAAAAATCAGGAGCAATATTGAGCTGCAGAAGCAGAATGTCTCTTCCTCCGCTCAGTATAGCTACAATAGCCCCCCCGAGAATGAAGTACATGAACTTTACTTTTTCCCGGATGCCCCGGATGGTAACATAAAGAAGCATCATAAGCATCGGAATTACCCAAATCAGATAGATTACATTATCATTGTAAAAGAGAGTGCTCCTCAGATCCGGTATCAGAACGGCGGCAATTGAAATTGCCGCGGTTACAGCCAGTATAAAAATTCTGGATCTCAGCTTTAGATCAAATTCACCCAGATACATAACAAACAGCTGAATACCGGCAATTCCCCAGTAGAGCGCGATGATGTAAATCTTAAACATGGTCAGGTATGAAAACGGACTGCCGGTTATATACAGAATGCCTGAATTTACAGAGAACCCCAAAGAACCGATCACCATATACAGATATCCGATGGTTTTTCTGTCCATAACAAACATAACACCGAAATACAAGGCTGTCAGCAGAGTTATAACTGTTGTGGCCAGGCCAAGATAGGAATTCAGGGTATTAATTTTTATAGTTTTCGTTTTAGCATCACCAGGTGTTGAAATAAACATCGAGGGGAGAGCACCAGTGTGTCTTTCACTGTAAACCTTTAGAAGCAGAACATTACTTTCATCATATTTGATCAGTCCAGAAGGAAGAATTGTACTGAAGGCAGTAAATGTTTCGGGAAAATATTCTTCGGGAGCCTGTCTCCCGCTGCGGAGAAGAAGAGAACCGTTTAAATAGATTTCACTGGAATCCGGCAGCTTTCCCAGAAACAACCCGAGGGGCTCATCCTGTATGGAAGCATCAACAGAAAAGGTCCGCATGAACCAGATTAGATTTGAATCATCCGGAAAAGCAAATTTCAGGTCCGGAAAGACAATGTCTTCCCAGCTATCTTCTTCAACAGCATCGCCGTACTGAACACTCCAGATACCATCCAGATAAGTTCTGTAACCGGAGCCGGTTACATCAACGTCCTGAGCAGGCATAAATACGGTAAAAATAAAAAGAACAGGCAAAGCTGCAATCAAATATTTCAAAAACTATCCTCCGGACAGACAGTACTATTATATTATATCTAATTCCAAAACAAAATCCAAACGATCTGTTATTATTGCTTGTCATGGTAGTTTTTTACGCTTTAATGTCTGCATTTGCCTACGGAACCGCTGATTTTCTCGGAGGCTTTTCCACCAGGAAAAATTCAGCGGCACTGACTGTTGCATGGTCACAGATGATTGGACTTATCACGGTGTTGATAGCAGCTCCATTTATAGGAAAGACAGAGATAAGCGCTGCAGATCTTCTCTGGGGAATGGTCGGCGGACTGTCAGGCGGACTTGGAATCCTGTTTCTTTACAGAGGCCTTGCCTCAGGGATAGCCGCAATAGTATCTCCAACAGCGGCCTTATGCGGAGCCGTTATTCCGGTAATTTTCGGACTGCTCACCGGAGAAAGACCGCCTTTTCTTACCTGGCTTGGTGTGGCTGTATCACTTCCTGCAATATTATTCTTATCATGGGAGAAAAACGGCAGGCCCGAACATATTTCAAAATCTATCCGGCACGGATTAATATCAGGGACTTTTTTTGCCGGCTTCTTTATCATTCTGGTTTCGAAAACTTCAGAACAATCCGGAATATGGCCTCTTGCAGCGGCGAGAGCGGTTACAGTACCGGTTTTCCTTATATATGCCATAATTCGGGAAAAAAAAGTGAATCTGGCAAAGGGAACCCGTAAAGTTACATTTATAAGCGGTTTTCTTGATATGGCCGCAAATGTACTTTACCTGCTCGCAGGCAGGACCGGATATCTTATAATAGCAGTAATTCTTTCTTCTTTATATCCCGCACCTACAGTAGTTCTGCAGAAGATGTTTTTAAAGGAGAAGCTTCCGCCGTTGAGGATTCTCGGACTGATTCTTTCAATAGCCGGCGCAGCCCTGATCGGAATAGGCGGATAGTGTAAATATTGGAATGAAAATTCAATCACTCAGCACATCCTGAAACAAAACGGTTGCGGCCCTGTTCTTTTGCCTTGTACAGAAGCTGGTCACACTGCTTGATTATTGAATCCTCCTCTGTGTTTTTATCAGGATGAACAGTAAGCACTCCCAGACTGACAGATAAAAAATCGGAAACATCCGACCGCTGATGAGGAATTCCGAGGCCGGTAATACTCTTTCTAATCTTCTCAGCCATTAAAGCGGCTCCTTCAGAATCTGTTGATACAAGAATGCAGGCAAATTCCTCCCCTCCGTAGCGGAACGCCTTATCACCGCTTCGTTTAAGCATATTCTTCATCACAGCGCCAATTCCCCTTAGAGCATCATCTCCCTCGACATGTCCGTAATGATCATTGAAGAGTTTGAAATAATCAACATCAAAAATAATAAGGCTGAAACAGTCATTTGACCTGGAATAGGTTTTTATTACATGATTTAAAATCATATCAAAGTTTCTGCGGTTACCCAGTCCTGTAAGCGTATCTGAATTAGCCATTTTATCAAGCTGCTGGTTACGTTCTTCAAGCTCACCGGTTATGCATTTTACAAGCCGAATAAGCACTTTCTGAAGCTTAAACCTGTCTGATTCCTGAACCTCAGGTTCTATAAGATCATACAAATCTGAGTATTCAGAAGGTGCGTCCTTCGATTTCTCAGAAAGAGCAAGTACCGTCATTGTCTGCTGAAAAAACTGCGGAGGCTCGCCCGGCGGTTTCAGAAATTCTCCGTAGGTGAAAAATCCTATTGATGCCGGAGAACCGTTGAGAGTCTTCATATCGATGTAGATATCATCTCCAAGAATGCTTTTTCTTGATTCACATGAAAACACAAAAACTGCTTCGGATTTAAACTCTTTAAGAGTATTTTTCAGGCTTACGGCGCCGTATTCAAGAAGATGAACATCACATATACTGAACTGGACAGCTTCACCGGGATGCATCTGATGGATAAACTCAACCGATCCGTCATCAAGCACCCTGGACACAGGGTTGGGAATGTAACGGCTGTGTCGTCTTATCATCAGCGGAAAATTATCCATGAAGGTAGAAGAAGCTCCGGATAGATCGATACCCAGATAATGCTGATACAGGTCTTTTACGTTCTTGTCATCTATACTGAAAACCCTTTTATTCTCGGATTTTGTTATCATCATCTGTTTTCCGATTGGTATCCAGCTGACATTGTAATCACAGAGGACCCTGAGCTCTTTTCCTGACAAACCTGCGGCGGCAAAACCTCCAAATGAAAAGCCTTTTTCTGTAAAAACAAAAAATGATTCCTGTTTTTTAAAAATACCGCCTGACAGGCCTCCGGATACCGGGACGGAACCAAGCTCGGACTCAAGGCTCGTAAGAATGGAGGACTGATCTACATAAACATTGTCTTTCATTCCGCAGGCGAAAACTATAACTGATTTCAGTTCAGAATTCCGCAGCACCCCTGCTATTTCTCCACCGGCAGATGCAATATCATCATTCTGACCAATCAGAACAGATCTGACAATTGTAGAATCAAAGAGGCTGAAACTGATGACAGTTGTATGATTTAAAACTGTTCCGTTTAGTATTTCACCGGAAGTACTTGTTCCGATAACCGGATATCCGGGAAAGGCCGACTTCAGCTCTTCCAGAACCTTTTCTGCAATCGAAGATTCCGGGGTTCCCATAAAAACCTGAATCAAAACATTTTCGGGAGGCAGTTTTAATACCTTTTCTTTAACGGGAATCAAATCGGAAGGATCAGAATACAGCAAATTATAGATTTTCATTCTGTACTTGAAGTATAGATAACCGGAAGGCGATTATCAAATAATTGAAGATAATTTATCAGCAGATTAACTTAAATGTTTTTAAGATAAACTGATTAATTCATTGTATAATTGATTCGGATTTAATATGGAGAAAACACAAAATAATAAAACATCAGCACCTCTTTTTCGAAGCTCGGGAAAACTTCTTGCATTTTCACTTATACTGCTCATTATTCTGTTAATAATAAGTGCTGTTCCTGATTTTTACAGAACGTATACAGCATATATCAATGCATCAAAAACCTATGAACTGATTGAGCTTTCAGATAAACTTTTTCAGGCAGTCAGACATTACGGCTTTGAACGGGGCCGGGTGAATGTAGTATTAACCTATTCCGGACCGGTTCAGGACATGGAATCAAACCGGAAGTTTATTATAGAGCAAAGAACTATCGCCGATGAAAACTATAAGCAGGCCCTGAGTCTTCTTTCCGGAATCGATATGGAAGAATTTGAAAATATAAAAAATAAAATAGTTTCAAAGCATTCATACATTGAAGATTTACGCATATCGGCTGAACAGAATATGGATCTTGATTTTACCGAACGGAATGCAGAGCTGACCGCAGAATGGTTTCCCGCGATGACCGGAATAATTAAAGAAATTGAAAACCTGCTTTTTCAGATTCATATCTACATTACATCCATCTCCCCTGAAAATGATATAGGTTTCAGAATTAAACTGGAGGCGCTTTCTTTACGGAACACCGCAGGACCGGAAGGCTCACGAATGATCTCAGCAAATGCCACCGGAAAGGCTCTTACTGCCCGGCAACTTCATTCCATACAGGAATTAAGAACGCTGACCGACCATCACTGGAATGAAATAAAGAGACTTGAACCTTATGTGGCTTCTGAAGAACTGCACGATGCAGTTCAAAATGTTGAAAATTTATACTTTTCAGAGCTTAGAAATTTATTTGATATTGTCTCACTGAATATGGCAGATCCGGAAAATGTTCAGGAAATTCCACAGGAAATGCTTATATCTAAAGTAGAAGAAGCCCTGGAGGGGATTGCAGGAATTCTTAACGCAGCCAAATCTTATACAACTGAAATAAGCAATAATCAGAAACAGGAAGCCGTTAAAAATTTCGCAGCATTCTCTATTTCTGCATTTTTACTGATAATGCTTGTAACAATACTTATACTTTTCATTTCCAGAAAAATTATCAAACCTTTACTCGTATTAACAAATACAATGAGTCTTATACCCGAGAGCAAGACTATTCTAAATATAAAATATACAAATCGGAATGATGAAATCGGAAAGCTGGCCAATGCTATAAACCTTTTTCAAAAATATAAAACCGAAAGAATTTCTCAAGCTGAGAAACTGAAAATTGAAAAGGAAAAAGCAGAGCAGGCAACTAAGGACAAAGGAATATTTCTTGCAAAAATGAGCCATGAAATCAGAACCCCGATTACAGGAATAATCGGACTTACCGAAATGTCGCTTATGCTGAATCCTTCCGGAGATATTAAAAGAAATCTGGAGCTCTGCCTTACAACAACTCATTCTCTGCTGTCTCTTATAAATGATATTATTGATTTTGAGAAAATCGCGACTGAGAAAATTTCAATAATAAATGAACCTTACAGCATTCTCGAGAGTTTGGAAAATACACTAAACCTTTACAGGCAAATGGCAGACGCTAAAAATCTTGCATTAATACTTGATGTTGCCGAAAACTTTCCGGACTGGATAATTTCCGATCGCCGGAGAATCGAACAGATTCTTAGAAACTTAATCAATAACGCAGTCAAGTTTACAGATTCCGGAACCATCAAAATATCTGCATATACAGATAGGGCTGAACCGAATCAAATCGTCATCTCAATCAGTGATACAGGGTGCGGAATACAGGAAGCTGATTTAAAGCATATTTTTGAAGAGTTTCAGCAGGCGGAGTCATCCTATACAAAAAATCATCATGGAACCGGATTAGGGCTTTCAATTTCAAACTCCTTAGCCGAAAAGCTGGGAGGAAGCATCTCTGTATCTTCAGAACTCAATAAAGGCTCAATATTTACTTTGATAATTCCTGTAAAAATTCCGGATATGAAAGAAGAAAGGAATATTTAGATTCTCACAAAATGGTAAAAAAATTAAAACAGCGGATAACCGAAACCTATAATCTCTACCCCGGCAATTTCTGGGTGCTCAGCGGGTCGACTTTTATCGACAGGCTGGGCGGTACCATGCTGTACCCCTTTTTCACTCTGTATGTAACAAAAAGATTTAATGTAGGAATGACAGAGGCCGGACTTCTTCTAGCGGTATTTGCTATGGCCGGCATGGCAGGAGGCTTTATCGGCGGGGCCCTCTGTGACCGCTTCGGCAGGAAGGTTATTCTTATTACCGGTCTTGTCACCAGCGGTTTAAGCAGTATAGCTATGGGGCTCTGCCCCACCCTTGAATTATTTTTCGTGCTTGCTGTTGTTTCCGGTCTGCTTGGAGATATTGCCGGTCCGGCCCGCATGGTTATGGTGGCTGATCTGCTGCCTGAAGAAAAGCGGGCTTCAGGATATGGAACGATGCGTGTCGCCGGAAACCTTGCCTGGATAGTTGGCCCGTCAATCGGCGGCCTTCTATCGCTGAAGTCGTACTTCTTTATTTTTCTGGCTGACGCTGTGACAAGCATAATTACGGCTGTTATTGTTTATATCAAAATTCCGGAAACAAAACCCGAAACTGACGAACAGGACAGGCAGCATGAAAACCTGCTTAAAACTATCAAGGGATACAGTAAAGTTTTTTCAGATCAATTCTATATGGCCTACATATTGATCTCGGTGCTTATGCTTCTGGTTTATCAGCAGCTCTACAGCTCTTTTTCAGTTTACCTTCGTGATGTTCACAGTATATCGGCCCGGCATTACGGCCTTCTAATGAGCATAAACGCCCTTTTTGTGGTTATATTTCAGTTCAGAGTGTCAGCATGGCTTGAGAAAAAAAATCCAATGAAAATGATGGCCCTTGGCACTGCATGCTTTCTGGTCGGATATACGCTTTTCGGATTTATTCATGGCTATGCGTTTTTCGTGGCTGCTGTACTTTTAATAACCTTCGGTGAAATGGTAATCATTCCTGTGGGCCAGACTGTTGTAGCAAAACTGTCTCCTGAACATATGCGTGGGCGGTATATGGGAATATACAACCTTTCATGGTCCATCCCCTCCATGCTTGGCCCATACCTTGCCGGTCTGATAATGGATAATTATAACCCGAACCTTCTCTGGTATATTTCAGGATTTGTCTCTGCCGCAGCCCTTGCCGGATTTTTACTGCTCTCAAACAAGGGGCAGGACAGAATAGTAAACAAGTAAGCTACAGGATTTTTCAACTATTCAAGAAGCTTTTGTGTCCGCCGTTTTTCTTCAAGCTGAAAAAAGGAAACAAGCTCAAGTAAAGTGCGCGCCTGAGAATCAAGTTCCTCAGCCATTGACGCCATTTTTTCAGAAACACTGACATTTCCCTGAACGACATTATTCATCTGAAGTATGGATTCGTTCACCTGCCCTGAGCCGGAGCTCTGTTCGTGACTTGCAGAAGAGATCTCCTGAATCAGCTCGGCAGTCTTTCCTATCTGCGGAACCATTTCCTTTATGATCTTTCCGGCATGCTCGGCCTTAGCAACGTTAACACCTGTAATTCCGGTTATCTCTGCTGCCGCAGCGGCACTATTTTCAGCAAGCTTCTTAACTTCATTTGCCACAACGGCAAACCCCTTCCCCGACTCTCCGGCCCTGGCAGCCTCAATCGCAGCATTAAGAGCCAGCAGATTTGTATTTCTGGCAATCTCTTCTATAACTGCAATTTTTTCGGCTATCTCCTTGATTGCCGAAACCGTTTCAAGAACAGCCTCACCCCCCTTATCTGCGGATACTATGACATCGTCGGCAAGACGGCTGGAATGGGCTGCGTTATCAGCATTCTGCTGAATATTGGCACTGAGTTCTTCCATACTTGCAGAAATTTCTTCAACACCGGCAGCCTGCTGATTTGCACCGTCCGCTATCTGCAGAGCAGATTCGTTCAGCTGTGAACTTCCGGCGATAAACTGTTCCGTACTGTCTTTTATGCTTGTAATAATTCTGACAAGATTAGCCTTCATGTCATTCAGGGCATCCGTCAGACTTCCAATTTCATCCTTATGATTATAATCAAGGTGTGCGTGTAAATTGCCTTCTGATATTTCGTTAGCAAAATTAACCGCTTTCTTTAACGGAATAGTGATGCTCCGTGAGACTAAAGTCAGGATAAAGATAAGAAGGAGTATCATGATGACGGCAAGAATCAGAATATTTCTCATTATTTTTATTGATTCCGCATTAATTTCTGATTTTGGAATATTAACCATCATGTACCAGATATTTCCGCTATGACCGAATTCGACAGGTACAACAGCTGCAAAAATATCCTCCTGCAGGAAATCTGAATAATAATCAAAATTAAATGACTCTCCGCTTTTTATCTTATCTTCAAGCTCAGCGCTCATCCAGGTGAAAGAAGCGAGATCCTTTCCGAGGGAGTTCTCATTCATTGTTGAAATTATTCCCCCGCCTTCGGATACCAGAGTCAAAAATCCATTTTCATAAATTCTTACCAGACTAATTTCCTTATGAATGGATCCCACCTCAAAATCACAGCCGATAACACCAAGATGTTTTCCTTTTGAATCAATTATCGGTTTGGAAATTGCAACAACTGTCTGCATGCCGTCAGGATATTCAAACTCAAAAAAATCCGAAACCGTTATCCGTCCTCTGTCTCTTGCCCCTGTGTACCATATATCCATCTCCGGATCTCCTGAAGGGACATTCACATAAACTTCTTCGCCAAGTACCCAGGCACTGTACTGTCCGCCTTCCCCGTATCGTTCTGTGCCCATGTATTCGCTGTCTCTGCCGTCAAAAGCGCCCGGTTCAAAGGTTATCCAGGTATCATAAATCCGGCTTTCTACCCGGCCTCTTTCATACCACTGCTTAAGGATTGCGGTTGCAGTTTCTCTTGAAGGTTCCCCCGATTCAATCAATGCAAGCATGGCATCTGCAGCTGCGGAGGTCTCACTTAATACCGTAGAGAAAATTTCCTGAACAGTCTGTCCGTAATGTTCCGCATATTCATTGGCGATTACTCCTGCGTCATTATTTGCAAGCCTTAATGTTGTACTTCTTATGTATATATAAAAAACAGAAAGTGAAAGAACTACCGTAATCGACATTATTATACTGATTTTCTGGCCTATCTTAAGCCTTGATATTATCATGCATTTACTCCTATTGAATTAATAGGATCTTTAAAATCGCAAGTCAAATTTTTTGGTGTGTATATTACAAAAACACAAATATAATTTTGTGTTTCTATATATTCGTAATATAATACTTCAATGCCCAGAAAATTCCTGTTTGCATTGATTTTAAGCTTCATTGTTTTTCAGCCTCTTTTTGCTTCGAATAATAATTTAAATATACTTTTTTTATCATCATACGCAGCAGAACTTCCATGGAGCGCCTCGGTTCAGGAGGGCATTAGCGAAGAAATCACCGCTTACGGCAAACCGGTTGTACTGTACAATGAATACCTGGATGATATGAGGCTGTCAGACAGCCTTAGTATTGATGAATGGGACTGGTATCTGAGCATTAAATACAGAAATGCAGAAATTAATGCAATAATAATCGATGCAGATCCGGCAACTGAAATTTTTTATAAGATCGGTGATTACTTTCCCGGGATTCCGAAATTACTTATTGATCCCGGTGAAAAGATCAAGATGAATGAAGATATAATTCTGCTGCCCAACAATGACCTTTATTCTGTTGTCGGGACATTCGAAATGGCCTTGAAGCAGAAACCGAAGACAGAAAATATCTATATAGTAGACGGTAAGGTTAAGACTACAGAAGCATATCTTGAAAAACTTCTTATAACCGCAGAAGAACACGGATATAAACCAATAGTGTATCAGGATTTTCATACAAATGAATTATTTAAAACGTTAAGCAGCCTTCCGGCAAACTCAATTATATTTTACACACTTGTAAGATCAGATGCCGCAGGTAATTCGTATATTCCAAAAGAATTTTTAACACAGCTGTGCGACCGTGCCAATGCTCCTGTTTATGTATTCTGGAGCAGCCTGATGGGTTCAGGTGCAGTAGGAGGGAAACTGGTTGACGGGGCAAGCCGGGGAAAGGCTCTATTCTGCTCAACATTAAAATTACTTGAACAGGGCTGTGCAGATTCAGACCCGAGCTCACTTGTCACAATGATGGATGCTGTTGCCATGTGGCGGAATTCAATATCGATCCGGGATGTTCCTCAGGGAACAGTTTATATAAACACCATTTTTACATTCCTGAAAGATAAGTTGGAAACCATAATTGTCATTTTAATAATTATTTTCTTTTCGCTTGGAACAACTATCACCCTCCTCTTCAGACTGAACAAGCTTAACAGGATGCTGAACAGAAACAATCAGAAACTTAATTCTCTTATAGAAGAAAAACATTTACTGATGCAGGAGATGAATCACAGAATCAAGAATAACCTCCTAATCTTAAGCGGCCTCTGTTCGATGCAGATAATGGATGAAGAAAACCAGAAGGTAATAGAAAGTCTGACAGATATCAGCCTTCGTATAGACACTCTCAGCCTTATCCATGAAACCCTTTCGGAACAGCCTGAGTTTTCGGAAATAATGGCTTCAAACTACTTTGAAGAACTTCTGCGGCAGCTGAACGACAGCATGAATCCCGACAAGGATCGTATTAAGCTGAGTACTGAATTTTCACGATTGTCTTTATCCTCAAAGCAGATAACAGCCTGCGGTCTTATCCTGAATGAGCTGATTTTAAATATTTTTAAATATGCCTTCCCCGACAGGGGCTCAGGTGAAATATCAATCAGGGTGTTTGAAGAAAATAATTACGGTTTTATTAAAGTCTCAGACACAGGAATAGGTTTAAACGAAAATTTTAATATTGAGACCGGCTCAAGTCTGGGGATGAAAATTATCCGGGAAACAGTTATCAGCCTCAGTGGAGAAATAGAACATTCGGGTAATTCAGGAACATCCTTCAATATTAAATTCCCCCTTTTAAACTAATCGAGTCTGAATGTAATTGGAAATTTAAAATTTACAGTTTTATCAAGACCATGCGGATAAGGCTGTTCCATAATCTTTTCAACAAGCTCAATTGCTGCGGTGTTCAGTGCGGAGTGTCTGGATTTACCTATTATTTCAACATTAAGCATGTTACCGTCTTTATCCAGAGTCAGAAGAACCATCACGGTACCCTGCTGTCCCCGTTTACGGGCACGAAGAGGATAGCTTCCGCTTTTATTTATTTCAACACGCTGCATCAGATCATCGAAGGGGTTTGCCTTAACCTCCGGAGCTGAACCGGAACTTTCTGCAGAATTTTGAAAAGCACCATGACTGACCTGCTGCGGAGATGCAGATTCCGGCGCAGCCTGTTCCTGTTCCGGCTCAGGTACCGGTTCGGCTTCAGAAGCTGCCTGTTTAACAGGTTCCGGCTGAGGGAGTTCCTGTACAGGCTCATTCGGCACTGTTTTCTCTAAAACTGCCGGAAGTTCTGCCGTTTTTTGTTCAGCTGATGACGCCGGAGGCGGGGCCTGGACAGACGCCTCCGGTTGCCGGGATTGGAGGTCCAGAAAGGCAAGTTCAACCGGGATCATATGTTCGGTTTCTATTAAAGGAGAACTTTCAGAGGGGGGTATTTTTACCAGAAAAACCAGTCCGTGGATTACAATTGAGACTGCTGCAAATAATAAAATAATTCTGGAAGATTTCATTTCTTCAGGGAGAAACCTTTCCTTCTACAATGAAAGCAAGATCGAAGGCACCGTTCTTTCTGCATATATCCATTACGTCAACAATAATGCCGAAGTCAACATTTTCATCAGCCTGAATAAAAATATCCGATGAATCCCGGTCAAGATAGATTGAGCTGATTTCAGCGGCGAGTGCTTCTTTACTGTACTCCTGCTCATCCAGAAAAAGCCTGCCTTTACTGTCAACGGTGATGACGATATCCTGCTCTATTCTGGTATCGACAATTTCAGATTCAGGAAGTTCAACAGTAATTACAGGGTTGGTGAGAGTTGATGTCAGGAGAAAAAATATCAGCAGAAGAAAGATCATATCGATCATCGGGGTCATCTCGAATCTTGTACGGGACTTCCATGATTCATCAAACTCCCTGAATTCAATCATTTAATAAGGCCCTCTTTTCTTCTACCCGAAGGATCGAATGAAACTCTTCACCGTATATCTTCATATTGAACTCAAGTTTTCTAAGACGCCTGTTATTTATATGGGCAAAGATGAAACTGGGAATTGCAACAAACAGTCCTGCCACAGTTGTTATCATGGCTACCCATATTCCGTCGGCAAGAAGAGACGGATCAATCTGGGAGCCGGTATTAATACCGATTTGCTGGAAAGCTCTTACCATTCCCACAACAGTACCGGAAAGTCCTATCATGGGAGAAATACTGCCTATAAGCTCAAGTACGTGAATAAAGCTTGAAGCCTGAAAAAGCATCTTTTCCCCGGACAGCGAAATTTCCCTTTCGGCTATCTCAACAGGATTTCTGCGGTTTGAAATTACTGAGTTAAGAAAAACAAGAAGCACACGTCCTGATCGTCCGGTTTCAGTTTCAGCCTCATCAGCCCGGCCCTCAAGAAGCAGATTTTTTATGGATGTAAGCTGCGATTCACTGACCCGGTTTTTAAAAAAGAAATATTCACGCTCAAGAATTACAGCAAGCGCTATAACTGAAATTACAAGAAGCGGCCACATCAGTACGCCGCCTTTCAGAAAAATATCTATCATTTCGTAAGTATACCCGCCTGAGGATCCGGCAGTCAACCGGAGAGTTTAATCAGATAAGGCAATTTCAAAACTATGAAAGTTTTGTAAGAAGCTCAGATATCTATATCAGTTTCTTCCGCGGGGATGAAGCGAATTTCGAAGGTTTCGGGGTCTACCTCTTTTCTGACTTTAACAACGCCTTCACCGGCAACTTCAAGGTCAAAGACTTCATCGCGGTCATACCACCTGCATCTGTCGCAGGGAGGATCAAGCGGATGTGTTCCCCGGTTTTTACACCACGAACATGATTTGCCCTTTTCCTGTTCAGGTTTTTTAAACTCGATTATTTTTGCCATTGAAGAGACTCCTTTGTGCGAGGCTGAACCGATTCAGCCTCTGATACTTTTTATTCTGGTATAAGAATGAATTAATACAGCAAAAGAGTCAATGCAGAGACGATCAGCCTCCGGACATAAACCAGAGAATGCTTACATCGTCTCCTTCGGAGAGAATCTTAGCCGGCCGGGCTTTTTCAAAATTCACCATTGTAATTAAAAGAGGCCTTACCGGAAGAGGTATTTTAAGCATTGAATACAACTTGTTAAGCCGGGATTTTTCAGGCAGTTCTATACAGCCGGAATCGTCGATCCGGCTGTAGTCGCAGAATGCCGGAGCAGTAATTCGAACCTTCACTTCTCAGGAAACCATCCTTATTACTTCAACAGGACAGGCCTGCGCGCATATTCCGCAGCCTGTACAGCTTTCAGCTTTTACAAGTTCCGGAAAACCCTTCTTTCCCGGATTATCGGTTTTAACCGCATCAAGGCAGCTGAAAGGGCAGGCTATAATACAGACCCGGCAGGCCATGCAGTGTTTATAGTCGACTTCCGGGATTTTTTTTTCAGGCATACAGGTTCTCCTTATCAAGCAGCTGTTCAAGTCCGTATTTGTTAACGGTTTCTTCAGTGGGGTATCCGCTTTCAGCATCCCAGCCCCAGGCTTCCTTATACAGTTCAATCATCCCGTCAATATCAACCGTAATATTTTTATTATGTCCGCTTACAAGAGGCTCCGCCCCGTAAACTCTTGCATGGGGCTTAAAGCTGTTTACATCTACGGAATGTATTGCATTGAACAGCTGACGCAGGTTCTGCATCCGCTTTCCTATTTCCATATATTCATCAGGAGTCTTGTTCCATCCGGTTGCAGCATTCAGGAAATCAAAAATTCTGAAATACCTGACACCCATCAGCATAGCGTAATAGCAGCTGCCGGTTCCGTCGATCAGCATCTTAAACGCTGTATAAGCCACATTTTTCATTGTTTCTTCCATAGAAGGTATGTATTCCCTGCTCTTCGAATACAGCCTGAATGAGGGAAGCCATGAAACGTGCTGCCACAGAAATGAGGAAGTATAGTACAAGCCGCTGCTTGTAGTATGACGGCCCGGAGTCGGATCAATTCCATAGGTCTGGGCCAGCATCGGATCAATTTTCGGGTCATGCGCCGGAATCTCCTGGCCGCCGGCATGGACAGCATATTTTTCAGAGCCCTTACCTATCTTTTCAGCCGCGGCTTTCACTCCGTCAGCAAGGATATCACCAAGACCCGGCTCGCGGTTTGCAATTTTCTCAAGAAGATTTATGACGGCATCGCTGCTGCCCCAGTTAAGTTTCAGACCGTATGTATCCTCATCTGTGAGAATCCCGTTCTCGTAACATTCAATTGCAAATGCTATTACACTTCCGGCTGATATAGTATCAAGACCATAGCGGTTGCAGAGTTCGTTTGCATAAAAGATTGCATCACGGTCCTTATTCATCAGAAGACCGCCGAACATCATTGCCGTTTCATACTCGGGTTTATGTGTGTGGGAATATTTTCCATCCCTGATATCTTTTATTGAACACATTCCCCCGCAGCCGATTATGCAGGAATAGCAGTGATATTTGGTCTGCTCACGGGCAATGAACTTATCGGGATTGATCTGTCTGTAGTATTTAAAATTATAATCTTTTTCTGAACCGGACCAGTTCTTTATCGGGGCATCACCGTTCATGACGGCCAGTGTATTATTCATCACCGTACCCCATTTTCTGAGAAGCATTGCGGTTAGCATTCCATCCAGAGGAGCAACACTTTTCAGACTTCCCATTACCTTTCCAAGCACAGGAAGCAGGGCCCCGGTGAATACGCCGGGCGCGTTCATCTTTCTTACCTTCCGGGAATACTCCTTACTCAGTTCCTTAATCTTTTCCGGATTATCTGCCTTAACCTGCTTTGTCCCGGCAAGAACCACAGCCTTGAGCTTCTTTGAGCCCATTACAGCACCGACGCCTGAACGTGCGGCATACCGACCCAGGTCATTGGATATGCCGGATATCAGCGACAGCTTTTCAGCAGAGGGTCCGATTACTGCAGCAGCCGGCTTCTTCTTTTTCCAGTTTTCCTTTATCAGCCGCTCTTCGGCTTCGATTGCATCAAGCCCCCAGTAATCTGCAGCCGGGCGGATCTCCGCGCCCCGGTTGTCCATATAGAGGTATACGGGTTCTGCCGACTGACCTTTGATAAATATTGCATCAACGCCGCACTGCTTGATTGCAGGAGCGAGATTTCCGCCGCAATTTGAATCTCCCCAGCCGCCGGTAAGCGGTGATTTGCAGACGGCCATCCACCGGCCGGTCATGACAGAGCCTGTTCCCGTAAGAAGACCGGATGTAAATCCTAGAATATTTTCCGGACCAAGCGGATCTGCACCGGCCGGAATATTCCTGCAGAGGTACCAGGCACCAAGGCCTACTCCCGAGAGAACCTCTTCATATACCTTCTCGGGAACAGCCTCAATTTCACATCTTCCTGATCCTAGATCAGCAACCAGAATTTTTCCTATATAACCTTTCACTCTTCGCAGTCCTCCGGAATGTTTTTCTCTTTATACTCATCATTTAGAGGTTTCCACCAGACAATACCGAAGGCCATTGACATAATAATCGAATACCCCCGGCTCAGACCATGTTCTTTTCCGGTCCTGATTCCTGTAAACATTGTTTCAAAAAAATGAAGCAGAAACAAGGCTGCGGCTATAAACCACCATCCTTTGATAATCCATAAAAGCAGAGCTGCCGCCCAGATAAGGATTACAAATATATATCTTACTGCCTGATTCTTCATATTACACCCTCTTCTATATTTTTATATAGCTTAACTGCTTTTTAATCTGTTCTTTTGTAAGCGGCTCTATTTCACAGCGGATATAATCCATCTTTTTTTCATCGTCAGTAAGAGCCCGTCCTTCAAAAATCTTGTCCTCAATACACAGTTCAACATCCATGGGATGCCCGGCCAGGGCCAGTTTCTTCCGGTTTCGCTGAGACTTAAGAATCACCGGGATATTTAGCGGATTTGACAGCAGACTTCTTGTTATCGGATTCGGCAGGCCTGCTGCTTTATTGAATACCTCAGTAACTCTTGAGACCTTTGCGGTGCATCCTTCAACCTGGTAATCTGCAGCTCCATTCAGGCGGCATGTACATGAACCCACAGCTACTACTGGCTCATCCAGGGCTTTTATATCCTCATCGGAGTACGCCCGGCAGTCTTTATCAAAATAGAACCTGCGGCCGTCGACAAGGGCACCGGCTCCGATTACAACAGTCATCCTTACATCTTCCGGATTGAGATTGCGGTAATAGAGAAAGTTCTCCATATTATAAATCACCGAAGGTAGACATCCTCCGGGGCAGGCCTGTTCCATAGCCTTCACAGTTTCAATATCAACATCGGTACTGTCAATTTCGGGTGCGGTATTCTTTACCGCACCTACAAGAAACCTGACATTAGGAAATTTCTCCGCAATCCTGCCTGAAACAAGACTTGTATCAGCATGCCTCCAGGGAATGGGTTCCGGCTCACCGATAACAACAGTGTCAGGATCATTAAACCCGAGTTTGTCAGCCTCCTGCATCAGTCTGATCTTTGACGGGTCATGTCCCATTATTCTTGTAGCAACCCTGTCGGTTTCAACGCTGTTTGTGCCGCTTATTATCAGACGGGCATCCACAGGATCTACCGGTCCGGGAACATTCCCCTCGGCACCGATAATACCGTCAATGATTGTCAGGTCCGGTTTAAAAAGCCAGAGGAGATCAACAAGCTTTTTATCAATATTGTAATTATGGTTTCTGTATCGCATATGCGGAGAAAGACAGCCCATGGCGTTTTTAAACCCGAGAGTCACGCCGGTATAGGCATTTGTTTTCATCTTGGGCAGAGAGATGTAGAAAGCCTCCCCTCTGACAATCTCACTGAAGGTTCTTGGAATGAAAACTTCCTTCATTACCTGAGCCTTCGGAAGGAGGTACTTATCAACAGGAAGCTCTTCAACAGCCTGAAACTCTATACCATAGCGTTTAACAATTCTGTCCGTACCGTTTATTTTAGCCATCAGACGCGAAACGGGAGCTCCGGAACCTTCTATTATAATAATATCGTCAGTATATTTTTTAAGGTATTTTACAACCGCATCTATAACCCGCGGATCTGTTGACTGCGGAACATCGTCAACCTTCAGTCCGACCTTGTGAAAGACACCGACAAAATTGGGTTTGATAATGACCCTTCGACCCTGAATTTTTTTTACAAAATCGGTTTTCTCATTGAGCGAATTCAGGTTTGATTCAACAGTTTCAATTATTGCACTTACATCCTTCCTCTGATAATACTGCCGGCTTCCGTAATTTTTCGGCAGGACTACATAATCGGTTTTGTAATCCATAGCCGGAGCCCTGCTGACTATTACATAATTTTCCCCGTCCATAAACACACCTTTTTTTCGAGAATTCTCGGTTTTATTCATGTTAAACTTGATACAGTAAAATGTCAATTATTTTCGGGATTTCTCGATTTTTCCAACTAACTCCTTGAAAGATGAGTGCGCTTCTGTTACTTTTTTTTAATGAAAGCAGGAAAGACCCCCAAAGGCACAAAAACAAAAAACAGGATAATTACGTCGGCAATAAACCTGATCAAAGAAAAAGGAATTGAAAACACAACTCTTGTTGAAGTCTGCAGCGTTTCCAATGTAGCTCAGGGGACCTTTTATCATTATTTTCATTCGATAAACGATATTATTAATGAGATCCTGAAAATTGAGGGTGAGGATTTATCCAATTACTATCAGGAAATTGAGACCGACTCAACTGCAGAACAGCTTGAAAAACTAATGTCATTCCAGCTTGATTACTATGAGAGGAAGGGAAAGGCGATTGTCGCTCAGCTGATCAAAAATGATATAGTACCGCAGAGCGGCGACTCCATTATTGAAAATCTGCTGCCGATTAGACCGCTGCTGACAAAAATAATCAAAAGCGGACAGCAGAGCAAAAGCATTCCTGATTCAATCTCTCCGGAAATGCTGTCAAAAAGACTGGTAGCAGTTCTGATGCTCTATACGATTTGGTGGATCAAGGATACAGAGGATCTGACACTTAAAGAAATGATTTCAGATCAGCTCAGGATGGAGATCTCTGCGATTCTATCGCCTTGAAGTAATTAACAGTTCCGACCTTCAATTCCACCGTAGCGTCCTCATCACAGACAATAATTGCCTTGGGATGCAGCTGCATACAGCTTACAGTCCACATGTGGTTTACCCCCTGCTGAACGGCTTTCTCAAGTGCACGCGCCTTGCTGAGTCCGCTTGCCGCCAGCAGAACCTCATCAGCATCCATAATAGTACCAACCCCAACAGTTAATGCCATCTCGGGAACGAGACTGATATCATCATTGAAAAATCTTGAGTTCATCACCTTTGTATCATGGGTCAGCCGCTTAAGGCGCGTGCGCGAACTCAGGCTGCTTCCGGGCTCGTTGAAAGCAATGTGACCGTCGGCGCCTACACCGCCAAGAAAGAGGTCAATTCCGCCCAGGGATTTTATTTTATCTTCATACCTGCGGCATTCGGCTTCCGGATCGGAAGCCATGCCGTCAAGGATATTAATATTCTCTTCGGGTATATCAATATGAGAAAAAAGAGACTTCTGCATAAAGTGATGGTAGCTCTGTTCGTCTTCCGGTCCCAGTCCGACGTATTCATCCATATTAAAAGTGACTACATTCTTAAAACTAAGGCTCCCCTCGGAGTAGAGTCTTATAAGCTCCCTGTAAATCCCCAGCGGTGTCGATCCGGTTGGGAGCCCTAATACAAAGGGCCTTTCTTTTGAAGGCTTAAACTCATTTATCCTGTTTGCAATATAAGCCGCTGACCATCGACTAACGCCCTCATAGTCCTGATGAATTATAAGTCTCAATTATTTCTCCTTAACCGCGCATCTCATTCTTTTTAAATACTCCGTCCACAATTGTAGCAAGACAGTTATATTCCTTGTCATAGACAGCCAGGTTCGCGTTGCTGCCCGGCAGAAGCATTCCCATTTTTTTTGACAGACCCAGTACAGAAGCCGGTGTATAACTGGCCATAAGAAAGGCTTCCTGCGGTGTACTGCCGAATCCGACCATATTTTTTACAGCCCTGTTCATAGTCAGGGCGGAGCCTGCAATCACATCATCTTCAACCCGGTGAAACACATGATCATCGCCCAGATACACTTCATCCCGGTTTGCGATCAGCTTCCCGGATCTTACGCAGGTCGGTTTAACGGCATCGGTTACCAGGCAGATCTTGTCAGCAGCCTTCTCCTTTATCAGCATCTGTACTATTGCAGGATGCACATGCTCTCCATCAGCGATAAGCTCGCAGGTCAGCTCCGGATGAATCAGGATGGCCCCTACAATCCCGGGATCACGGTGGTGGATACTTCTCATCGCATTGAAGAAGTGGGTGGCGTGGGTAATTCCGGCTTCCATCCCCTCCCGCATCTGATCATAACTGGCGTTGGAGTGTCCGGCCTGAAGCGTTATTCCCTTTTTATTGCAGTAAAGGGCCAGCTCGCGCATATTCTTCAGTTCAGGAGCAACTGTCATATTTGTTATTCGGCCGCCGGCTGCAGTATAGTATTTATCCATTAAATCAAGGCTTACCGCTCTGATGCCTTCTTCAAGAAGCGAACCCTTCTTTTCAGGGTTTATAAACGGCCCCTCAAGGTGCAGACCCAGAATTCTGGCGCCATCCTCTTTGCCTATTGCTGCCGCGGTAGCCTCAATTGATTTCATGAAGTTTTCATCATTCTGAGGATACAGGGTCGGACAGAAGGCGGTTACACCGTATTCCGCCATTGCGCTGCTCATTCCGAGTATGGAGTCCGTGGACAGATCATCCGTACCGTATCCGTGAAGACCGTGAATATGGGTATCTATCAGTCCGGGAACAAGATATGCTCCCTGCAGATCCCACAGCTCAAAGTCGCTGCCGAACGATTTTTGTTCAAACCGTTTTCCGCTGAAAACATCGGTAATACGGCCGTCTTCAAGCACAACTGCGCCTCTTTCAATCTCTGTAAAACCGGTAAAAATCGTAGCATTATATAAAATGATATTTTTCATACATATTAATAATACATTAAAAATGCTGGATATCATACAACTAATTTTCACAATAACATCTATTTAATGATAAAAAGTTTTATATTCATTGGCAAGATCCTGATAATAGTGTTAATCTGATTTTATGAAGATAGAAAGTGTCCGCTGGAAGAATATCAGCTGTGAGCTGAAAAAGCCTTTTATAACATCTTTAAGAACACTGAACCTGCTCGAGGTTATTCAGGTTGAAGTAATTACCGATACCGGGCTTAAGGGGACAGGGGGATGCGCTCCTACCGCTGCTATTACCGGAGAAACCGAAGCCTCTCTGAAGGGAGCCCTTGAACACATTTCAAGGCTGATTACCGGTGAAGACTGTTCATCGCTGGAGCCCCTGCTTTATTCCATCGGTAAATCAATGGCCGGAAACACCTCCGCCAAATCCGCGCTGGACATTGCCCTCCACGACCTTTTTACAAAATCCTGCGGACTGCCGCTTTACCGATACCTCGGAGGGAGAGGAGAGTGCATCCGCACCGATCTTACAATCAGCCTGAACTCTCCTGCCGATATGGCTTCCGACGCTCTTGAGTATTTTAACGAGGGTTTTCGTGAGTTCAAACTTAAGGTAGGAAAAGATCCGATGGATGACATAGAGCGGATTCTTGCCGTCCGGAAAGCCCTGGGACCTGAAGCTGTAATAAGGATTGATGCAAATCAGGGATGGAGCGCGCGTGATGCGGTTAAAGTGATAAATGAATCGCAGAAGGCCGGAGCAGGCCTCGATTTTGCCGAACAGCCTGTAGCGGCTGCCGACATCAGGGGAATGCGATATGTACGCGAAAATATCGGTATTCCCCTTGTAGCTGATGAAAGTGTATTCTCTCTTACCGACGCCTTCAGGCTGATAGAAGCTGAAGCCGCAGACGGAATAAATATCAAACTCGCAAAGTGCGGAGGCATTGCAGAAGCAGTTAAAATTGCAAACCTGGCCGAAGCCGCAGGAGTCTTCTGTATGACAGGATGCATGATGGAAAGTCATGCCGGAGTTTCCGCAGCAGCCCACTTTGCAACCGCGGTAAGAAACGTAAAATATGCCGATCTTGATGTTCCCCTGCTCTGTAAAACAAAAACAGAAGATGGCGGGGTAGAATACCGCGGCGCGGACATATACTTTTCCCAAAATCCGGGAATAGGCCTTAACATATGAACACTGCAGAGATAAACACAGGAAGATTGTTCATGCTCGGTATACCGGGTCCTGAACTAGATAATGAAACAAAAGTACTTCTTGAAACTGTTGACCCTTTGTCGATTATTTTTTTCGGCCGCAACATTGTCAATCCGCAGCAGCTTGCCGGGCTTATTTCAGACATAACATCCTTCATGGGCAGAAAGCCCGTTTTTGCAATTGACCAGGAAGGCGGCATTGTAACAAGGCTGACTGAAGGCTTCACCGTGATGCCGGGACCTATGGCCCTCGCCCGGGCCGGCGGAGAAACCGCAGCCTATGAGGCAGCTTTTATTCTGGGAACAGAAATGATGGCGGTTGGAATCGACTGGGATCTGGCCCCGGTTGTTGATATCAACCGGAATCCGATGAACCGGGGTATTGGAATACGAAGCTTCGGGACCCGGAAAGAAGAAGTAATCAGCTGTGCGCGGGCATTTGTTAAAGGGCTCAGTGATGCAGGGGTTCTCTCCTGCCTTAAACACTTTCCCGGACTGGGTGGAGCATCTGTAGACCCGCACATAGATCTTCCCGTTCTTGATATCAGCCGTGAAGAGCTTTTTGATACCGATCTTCAGCCCTTCATTGAAATTGACTGCCCCTGCTGGATGCCTACCCACATCTACATTCCTTCAATTCAAAACAGGAAAGAGGCCGTGACTGTTTCATCTGAAGTGCTTACCGGAATAGTCCGAAAGGAGCTGGGGTTTGACGGACTGCTGCTTGCCGATGATCTGAACATGGGCGGAGTGGCAAACAGCAGCTCAACTGAAGAACTGGTCATAAACACATTTCGCGCCGGAATGGACATCCTTTCCATCTGCGAGGGAACAAAAAATCAGATTAATGCATTTAAAGCGCTTGACGATACTGTCCGGAAAGATGAGTATCTTTACCGCCGTTATCTTGAATCACTGGAGAGAATCAACAGAATCCTATCTCCCTGTGAGGGTATACTGAAACAGGGTACAGGGAAAATAAAAAACGCCGAAAGTGCAGCAACAGCGGCAAGACTCGCTGTGAAGTCCATAGAATGTATAAAAAAAGAAGCACCCCTTCCCCCTCTTTCATCAGTGCAAAACATTTTTTCCATGAAACGTCAGAGACTTGTCCTGGTTGAAGAGGAAGGTCAGGGACTGTTCTACGCAGCGGTCAAGGCTGCAGAACTTGCTGAGTGTCCTCTTCTTGAAATAAACAGCGAATCAACAACAGAAGAGACAAAAAAGAGGCTTTTAATTGCAGCCGGAGAAAAAATTAATCTGATTTTTACCGAAAATGCTTATCTTGATGATAATATATCTAATCTAATCACAGCACTTGCGGAGGCTTCAAAAGAATTTTATATGATAGCCCTCCGGAATCCATGGGATGCCGATATCACCGGAATAAGAAATGCCTGGTGTTCATTCGGCTATACCCCCGATCAGCAGAAAGCAGTGATCAGTTTTTTGAGCGGAAAAAAAGAGGTCTGATATGAACGGTTGCCTGTTAAAAATAAAAGAATCCTATTCCGGGCTCACCCCCTCGGAGCGGAAAGTTGCATCCTATGTAATGCACAATCCTGATAATTCAGTAGGACTTTCAATTGGCGAACTTGCAGATCTAAGCGGAGCCTCAAAGGCGGCAATAATCCGTTTCTGCAAGACCCTCGGCTTTGAGGGATACAGGGAGTTCGCCCTGAAAATGGCCACCGATATTGCATTATCCAGGGAAAACTCCGCTGACAAACAGTATACAGACATTAAGGCCGGTGATGATCTTGAAACAATTATCAGAAATATTTCTCATAACAATAAACAGGCAATAGAGGACACCATAAAGGTGCTTGATAAAAACGAAGTGGAAAAAGCTATCGAAGCCCTCCGAAGAGCCGGAAGAATTGACTTCTACGGAACAGGAGCTTCGGGTCTTGTAGCCCTTGACGCCCAGCAGAAGTTTATGCGGATCAACCGCTTCGCAAACGCCTACGCAGACACCCACCTGCAGGCAACATCAGCAACACTGCTTACTCCAGGAGATGCTGCTGTTTTCATATCGTATTCCGGAGAAACAAGGGATGTTGTTGAACTGATGGATATAGCGAAAGCCGCAGGTGCAGTTACGATTGCTATCACCAGATACGGGAGCAGCACCCTCAGTGAAAAAGCTGATATCAATCTTCATATATCTTCTCCGGAAACCAGTATGCGGTCTGCCGCAAGCTCATCACGTATTGCCCAGCTGAATATTATTGATATACTGTTCACAGGAATAGCTTCCGAGGACTATCCCGAAATCAAGAATTATCTTGAACTTACCGGGGCGGTAAAAGGACTGAAGAGACTTCACGAACGTTCCTGAACCCGCAGGAGACCAAGATGGCAACACAGAAAGAACGGTATATCCCCTTCCGCAAGAGGGATATCATCGGCATGATTCTTGATGAACAGAAATTTAAATCAGAGGAAGACAGCAAAGAGTTCGGTCTTATCTGCGAAATCATTGAAAGTATTTTTCATTTCAGCTTTCATAAAGATCTTGAAGAGCTGAAGGACGCTTACTTTCCGATAAACCCCGACCTTAAAAAGGCTGCGGCACCATCCGCAGCAGAGATCGAAGACTCCAACCGGAAACTGGACCTTACGCTGCAGAAGATATTGAATGATGCCAACTTCAATGTAATCCCCAAGGAGGAAATTGAAAGCGCATTCAACGATAACGCCCTAGTCAACTTCAGTGTTAAAATCGATTTCAACGATTATGATTACGCAAGGATTTACGCCCGCGGCAGAAGAAAGGATAAATTTACAGTAAAACGCCTGTTCGGGTTTAAAACTACCGAGCATGAGCATGAAATACTTGAGAGGGTAGTTCTCTTTGCACGTCTCAAGAAGACGGATGAACAGGAGGGGATTACCTTTATAAAGATGTTCAAGGATGTCCCTCTTGAAGACCTTGAGATTCTTTTTCCGAACTCAAGGGTAATAATGAGCCTGAAGGACAAGCTGATGCTGGCAGTACCTGCGGTTGCAGCCGGAATACCGCTTATGGTAACAAAGGTTGTTCCCGCACTTATAGTCGCCTTCGTAATCATCAGCGCATATCTTGGGATAAAGGGGACAGTTGAAGAAAATCAGCTAAAGCAGGCTATTGCAGTATTTTCAGCTCTTGGAGCCCTGGGCGGCTTTCTCTTTAAACAGTGGAGTAAATATAAAACTAAAAAGTTCCTTTTTCAGAAAGAACTCAGCGACAATCTTTATTTCAGAAATATGGTAAACAATGCAGGAGTATTTTATTCGCTGATAGATTCGGCCGAAGAAGAGGAATGCAAGGAAACCTATCTCGCCTACTACTTCCTGCACACAGCTGAAAATCCGCTGACTGAAGGTGAGCTCGACAGCCGTATTGAAAAATGGATGCAAGAGAAACACGGCTGCGTAATGGACTTCGAGTGCGATGATGCACTGGCAAAACTTAAGGCTCTGAAACTCCTGAATGAAGACTCTGAAAGAAGATACACTGTTAAACCGCTGAAGGATTCGCTTTCAATCCTTGACCGGCAATGGGATAATTTTTTTAATTATTGAAATTTGCAGGAAGCTCACTAAAAAGCTGTCTTATCCGGCTGTGCAGTTCAAGTCTGAATACTTTAATTTTATCGGCGGTATTATCCCTTCCAAAATTAACACGGTTTGTCAAAGCAGTAACCTTAAGTCCCATTACGGGATCTATCCAGAGGCTTGTGCCTGTAAAACCGGTATGGCCGAAGGATGCCGAACTGAATCCAGGACCGGCAAAGGACTCGGCCGACTGTGTGAGGAAACCCAGGGCTCTCGAAGGCTGAAGACCTCCGGATTGGGTTGAGGTCATTTTTCGTACGGACTCCGGTTTCAGAATCTGCCTTCCGTTTAAGACTCCGTCATGAATGAAGAGATCGGCAATTGAGGTTACTGCCTCTGCTGTTCCGAAGAGTCCTGCATTTCCGCCCTCGCCCCCAAGACACCAGGAGTTTTCATCATGTACTTCACCCTTAAGCTGCCGGCATCTCCAGCTGCAGAACTCGGTAGACGCACAGCGCAGTTTATCACCCCCGGCAGGCTTGAACATCAAATCTGTAATTCCTAAAGGCTCTAGTATAAGTTTATGAAAAACCTCCGCCAGCGACATCCCTGAAATTTTGCGCAGCACCTGCGCAAGAAGAATATAACCGGTACAGCTGTAAATAACTTCGGTACCGGGTTTTAGATCAGGAACGAGAGAGTAAAGATGCCGGAGCCCTTTCTGTTCATCAATATCTGCTTCAGTTTTAAACAACCTGAAAATTTCCGGAACAGGCGGAAGCCCCGAAGTATGGGTCATAAGCTGATGAAGCGTCAGGCTCCCGCTTACTTCATTTATTTCATCAAGGAAGAAAGAAAGAGTTTTATCGGTATCCAGACCTTCAGCTTCAAGAAGGGCAAGAAGTGTTGGTGTTGTCGCAAGGGGTTTTGTAAGTGAGGCAAGATCGAAGAGGGTATCAGAACTAACGGATGTCTCATCATCATAAGACATCTGACCGTAATTTTCAGCTGTAATCCTTTTTCCGTCTTTTTCAACAACCAGAGAGATTCCCGGAAAACATCCGCCCGCGATACTTTCTTCAATCAGCTTTTCAAACATTCTTACTTTGCCTGATTCTTATAAGTCTGTACTGCAGTTCCGATACGATCCTCGTTACTGTCCAGAAGCGTCTTTGCCTCAGCAGCCGAAATCCCGAGAAGTACAGACACAATAGCAGTTTTAGGATGTTTTCCTGATTCATTAAAGGCGGCTTCTGCAGTTTCACGATCACAGCCTGTTGCAGTTATAATCAGCCTTATCGATCTCTCAATCAGTTTGTTGTTAACAGGAACCAAATCAACCATCAGATTGTTGTAAACCTTTCCCAGCCGGATCATCGAAGCGGTTGTGATCATGTTCAGTACAAGCTTCTGAGCGGTTCCCGACTTAAGCCTGGTTGAACCGGCAACAATCTCGGGACCTACATCAAGAAAAATTGAGTGATCGGCGTACTGAAAAATCTTCGAATTCTTATTACAGCTGATTGCACCTACAACGGCTCCGGCCTCGCGGCCCTTCTTCATAGCCCCAATTACGTAGGGAGCCTGACCGCTGGCGGTAATACCTACGACAACATCGTTTGCAGATATACCCTTTTCGGCAAGCTCCTTCGCACCGGCATCCTCATTATCCTCAGCCCATTCAACCGACCGGGTCAGGGCCTCCTGTCCGCCGGCAATCAGCCCCTGAACCATGTCGCGGCTGACACCGAAGGTCGGCGGACACTCGGAGGCGTCCAGAACTCCAAGCCTTCCCGATGTACCTGCTCCCACGTAAAAAAGCCTGCCGCCTTTTTTAAAGGCCTCAACAGCGGCTTCCACAATTGCGGCAATTTCCGGAATAGCAGGAGTCACACGGCCCGGGACCTTCATGTCTTCTTCGTTTATTATCTCAAGTATTTCAATGACTGATTTGGTATCAATATTCCTGGATGCCGGATTCGGCTGTTCAGTCTGCAGTTCTCCAAGATTGTCCATGTTTACCTCGTATTTAAAATTAGGGCTTTGAAAGTTTTCCCATGACCACCGGACGGGAGGCTCCTGTTGCCGCTTTAATATTGTTTGGAATATTTTCCAGATAACTCCATGCAAGCAGAGCGAAGGCAGCAGCTTCCTTGTATTCGGAGCTTATACCGGCCTCATCACCGGAAATAATCAGGGTTTCAGGCATGGCCTGTTTCAGTCCGTTCATGATTACAGGATTAAATGATCCGCCTCCGGAAACAATAAGTTTTTCAGGGGCCTTTTCAAAATAGCGCTCAAATGCATCAGTAATAGTACGCACCGTATATTCTTCTGCGGTTCGGATTAAATCCGGCCCGGGCTGATACCCTTCAATCCAGTGCTTATAAAATTCCGTACCGAATTCTTCCCGGCCTGTAGACTTGGGTACCGCCGCTGAAAGATAGGGATGAGCCATCCACTTCTCAAGCAGGTCTTTATCCACAGTTCCCTGAAGACCGATCAGCCCATCCTTATCGTAGGCAAGTTCACCCCTGGTATATTCAGTCACAAGGCGGTCAATAATCATATTCCCCGGGCCTGTATCAAAGGCGGAGGCTGCCGCATCCTTTTCAAAGTAGGCAAGGTTGCCTATCCCGCCTATATTCTGAAATGCGGTTTTCTCACCATGCAGCTCTGCAAGAAAGCTGTCAAAAAAAGGAACAAGCGGGGCGCCCGAACCGCCGGCGGCAATATCTGCAACCCTGAAATCCGAAACTACCGGAATTCCTGTTTCCTGAGCAATCACTGATGCTTCCCCTGTCTGAAGACTGCCGCGAAGCATATCACCGCAGAAATCCTCTTTCTCTGCAACATGGTAAAGTGTCTGCCCATGCGATCCTATCAGTTTTACATCGCTTCGATCCAAATCCAGCTTTTCAATAAGAGCGTTTGCAGCTTCAGCAAAAAGCTGTCCAAGCCGCATATTTATAAGACATAGCTTTTTCAACGAACCCGGCCCGTCTTCAAAAAGTTCGAATATAACCTTTTTTACATCTTCAGGGATCGGCCAGGAAAGTCCACCTAGCATCTCTACAGCGGAAGGAAGAGCCCCGAGACCTGTAATTTTTACTGCAGCGGCATCAATACCATCCACTGAAGTGCCGGACATGAGTCCGATAACAATCTGTTCATTCATATTTAATCATTATGCGCATTTAATTATTGTTTGTCAAAATATTTTTAAAAAGTAATTTCATTAAAATGTTCTGAAAATGAAAAATAATTTTATTGACTAAGTGTTTTCCGCAGAATATAATTTCTTAATACTATCTTGGAGGATTATATGAAAAAATTATTGTTGATTGTTACCGCAATTGTCCTCGGCTGCGCTTCAGTATTTGCCGGAGGACAGAAAGAAGAAGCTACTCCTGAAAAGCTTGTTTATATAACTCCGTCATGGGGTGCACCTTCAGAGGAACTTGTTGCCAAGTTTGAAGCTGAAACCGGAATCAAGGTTGAAGTTTCGACTCTTAAGGATGAAGACCTTAGAAATAAGGTTATGCAGGCCGCCGGCGGAAAGGTTAATCCGGCTGATGTTATATTTGTAGGTATCAGCCACCTTGGAACATTTGCAGCATCAGGCATTCTTGCAGATCTTGAAGGCCTTGTTTCACAGGAAACCTTTGACAGAACCATCGGTTCCGACTTCTTTGTAGTTAACGGAACTTCATATGCAGTTCCTATCTACCAGCAGATGGTAATGATCGATTACGATAAAGCCACCCTTGAGCAGATTGGAAAAACTGCTTCAGACATGAAGACATGGGATGACCTTGAAAATGCAGCAATCCAGATGAAGGAAGAAGGTATTTACGAATACCCGCTTGCCATGGCAGTAAGACACTGGCCTTACTACCTGATCGCACTTTCAACCGGTTCCACCCTCTTTGCTGAAGACGGAACACCACTGTTCGATGATCCTTCAGATCCTGCATATGACGCATACAAGAGACTTACAGGATGGTTTGAAAAAGGCCTGATTACTCCTGAAAGACTCACATCACCGAACGCTCACCCCTCATTCTGGGCCGGTGACGCTACATTCCACCAGGCATGGCAGGGCTCACTTGCAATAGCAAATGATCCTGAAAGATCAAAAGTTGCTCCGAATGCAGATTACCTTCTGCTCCCTGAACAGCACTATACATGGTCACTTCCTGCAGGTCTTGCAGTATCAAGCTATACTGAATATCCGAAAGCTGCTGAAAAGTTCATTGAGTTCATGCTCACAGAAGAAGCACAGCTTTTCTGCTATGAAGCAAACGGAATGTTCCCAGCTGAAAAGAGTGTATACAAATCACTTGGAGATCAGGGTCTCATCGACGGATGGGAAACCATGTCAAAGCAGAGTGAATACGTAGTACCGCTTCCATATGCAACACCATGGTTCGGAGAATTTGAAACAGAGCTTAAAAACTCACTTCTGAGAGTTGCACGCGGTGAAGTTGATGCTGATACTGCAATTGCAGAGCTTGGCAAGTTCACCAGAGAACTTCAGAAAGAATACGAATAAACAGCTTCAACACCGCAAATTGGTGGGCCCGAAGTTGTTTTGAAGTTAAGATATTTCCTTAGAAAGGAAATATCTTAACACCCTTAAATATAGGGTAAACCACTGAAAACGAAGGTTTTCAGTGGTTCCTGCTTGCTAAACATTAAGTATTTTTAATAATAAGTCTTACCTTAATATTCAGCTTCATGTTATAAAAAATACTTTAAAAACAAAATCAAACCCAACCGGGTTTTGATTTTGTTTCACCTGCGGGCCTTTTCGTTTAAACTGATATAATCAGGAGAAATAACCTATGAGAAAAAAATTATCGACCTGGCTGGATAACGAAACACATTTGGCCTGGACGATCCTTGTTCCGACACTGCTGCTCCTGCTGGTATTTGCGTATTTGCCTGCAATACAGTCCTTCAGATTCAGTCTTTTAAAATACAACCTGAAACTGCCGAATAATATCAAATTCATCGGCCTTGAAAATTACATCTATATTCTGAAAGATCCGACCTTTCAGAAGACAGTACTCCGTGTTGTCTACTTTATGATTGTAGCGACAGCCTCAGTACTGATAATATCACTGGGCTTCGCACAGGTACTGAATCAGGCGTTCCCAGGCAAGGGCATTTTAAGAGCAGTTGTAATCATCCCATGGGCCATTCCGCCGGTTGTTAACGGACATTTGTGGAAATGGATTTTTAACGGTGATTACGGAGCCCTTAACGGACTGCTGTTCCAGCTGGGATTAATAGACGATTATCACTTCTGGCTGAGTGATCCCAATGTTGCGATTAACCTGTCGGTTTTTCTTTTCGTCTGGCGATATACACCATTTATTACCATCCTCTTTCTGGGAGTCCTTCAGTCAATTCCCAGCCAGCTCTATGAGGCCGCAATGGTGGACGGTGCCGGCGTAGTAAGACGTCTGTTTGCAATTACGATACCCTACCTTTCACAGATAGGCGGTATTGCCGTTGTTCTTACAATGATTGCAAGCTTCAATGTTTTTGACGGTATATATGCTTTGACAGAGTTCAGCGAGCTTACAAAAACACCAATGATATATAACTATGAAATTACGTTTGATATGGGAAGGTTCGGAAGAGGATCTGCCATGGCATACATGGTCGGCCTGTTCCTGTTCCTGCTCACACTATTTTATATGAGAATGAGCTTCAAGAAGGAGAATGCATGAAAGCCAGACCTGCCTACAAAATAATACTTGCCGTAATGGTCTTCATAATCTTCTTCTGGTCAATTGCGCCGATCTTCTGGGTATTCATTTCATCAATTTCTCCGCGGACCGAACTCTACTCAATTCCGCCTCACTGGATACCGGAGAACCCGACACTTGAAGCATATAAAAAGGTTCTGATAACCGGCGAAAGCTTCAGAGGCGGTGACGGTATAGCTGCTGCAAAACTGTTCAGGGCCGGAATTATCAATTCTCTTATTGTGTCGCTTATTACAACTGCAATGGTTATGTTCTTTGCACCGCTTCTGGGGTACGCCTTCTCAAGGCTGAAGTTCAAAGGAAGCAAGCTGTTTTTCTACCTGATTATCGGCATAATAGCCCTCCCATCCTGGCCCGTACTGATAGGATTATTTTCCGAATTCTCACATCTGCATCTGCTGGATACCAAGCTTGGACTGATTCTGCTGTCATTTACCTTCAGACTGCCTTTTGAAACATGGTTTATGAAGGGATATTTTGAATCTGTGCCCAAGGAAATTGAAGAAGCGGCAAGAATTGACGGCTGTACAAGAATTCAGACTCTTGCAAGGGTCAGTCTTCAGATGGTCATGCCGGGACTGATAGCAGTTTCAATTGTTTCATTCCTGCACACCTGGAATATGTTTTCAGGGCCTCTGGTTCTGACATATACGCTTAAATCAAAACCGCTGACAGTAACCATGACCGAGTTTATCGGTCAGTACTATGTACATTGGGATCTGATGTCCGCCGCAACCATACTGGCAATCATCCCGCCGATTATAATAGTTATCTTTTTTCAGAAGTATATTATTCAGGGCCTGTCAGCAGGCGCCATAAAATAATCTTTTCAGCCGGTATGACCCGAATGGTTATACCGGTTTTTTTATTTCCTTTTCAGCATGCCCCTATAGATCCCCGGAGTTGACCCGTCAATCATAACAGCACCAACCGTTTTTGAATAAAAATCAGCAGGACCTACACCGCCGATAATCCCGTATCCATAGCCGGTTTCGCGCATTGCAAAAAGAGTTTTTAGAAGGAGGACTTTACCTAATCCCATACCACGGGCTGATTCTGCAACGCCTGTCGGACCGAAGAATCCCAAAGCACTGGCATCATAAGAAGCGAACCCCAGAATATCATTATCTCTTACAGCAATAAATGTTTTAACCGGATGTCCTGAAAATGTAATCCCGCACTCATCAGCCCAGCCCTGTGAAAAATTATCTTTTATCCAACCTGTGAGAATGTCCTTCTCTGAAGGATATGCCCTTCTCACCGTTATTCCACCATCACTCACAGCTTCCGGCTTCGGTAATTTATACAGTTTCACAAGCATATCAGCCATTTACTAATCTCCCTTTTAATTTAATATATCATATTTCTGCCCTTACAAAATATTTACCGAATATATTCAGTAAACCTATTGCAACAGATAAAAATTATTGATATTTTCAGTTAAATATTTATCAATAAATTTTTAACCCTATCGTCCTTTATGGGTTAAGAAAAGGAGAAAAAATGAAGAAAGGAACTTTACTTGCTTCAATCACCGCATTCGCTGTAATTGCAGTTATGCTGATAAGCGGATGTGTAAGTGATGAAAATGGCTCAACAGCACAATTTAATCCTGGAACCTACAGCGCTGCTGCACCGGGAAATTACGGAGATGTTCCTGTTGAAGTAACTTTCAGTAAGACCAAAATCAAAAAGATTATTGTTGGATCCAACTCGGAAACTCCCGGTATCGGCGGCGTTGCCATGGAGAAACTGACTGAAGAAATAATCGAAGGCCAGACTCTTGCAGTTGATGCAATAACCGGAGCTACTAATTCAAGCCGTGCATTTCTCACAGCTGTGGAAGACTGTGTGGCCCAGGCCGGCGGTGATATTCTCATGCTCAAGAACAAGAAGATTGCTGTTGTTGCAGGAGAAGAAATTAAAAAAACTGCTGATGTTATCATAATCGGCGGAGGCGGAGCCGGTCTTGCAGCTGCAGTCTCTGCGTCAGGAAACGGTTCAAGCGTAATTTTAATTGAAAAAGCAGCTGCCCTCGGCGGAAATACTATCAGATCAGGCGGCGGATACAATTCATATGATCCTCAGAGACAGAAAGCTATCAAGATGACAAAACCGCTTATGGAAGATCTTGAAAGTTTCCTTGCAATGACACCCGCTGAAGCCGGCGATTTTGCTCCTACTCTTGCTGTCCTTAAGGACCAGATTCGTGAATACAAGAAATCAAATGACGGAACACTCTTTGATTCCCCTGAACTTCATATGATGCAGACATATATTGGCGGAAAGAGAACATCTCTTGATGGAAAGGAAATCACCGGAAATGTTGATCTTGTAAAAACTTTCACATCAAACACATTGCCGACTCTTCACTGGCTCGAAAGCATTGGCCTTAAATTCAGCGATGAGGTTGCGACAATCCTCGGTGCACTCTGGCCGAGAAGTCATACAACCGTTGAGCATGTCGGTGCCGGATTTATCAACACTCTTTCAAGAGTTGCTGCAGAAAACGGTGTTGATATAATGCTTGAAACAAAGGCCGGTGAACTCGTAAAAGATGAAAACGGCCGTATTGTAGGCGTTATCGCAAAAATGACTGACGGAACTCCGGTAACCCTTACTGCAGAAAAGGGAGTTATCATGACAACCGGCGGTTATGGTGCAAACCCTGAGATGATTGCAAAATTCAACACATACTGGCCGGATATACCCAAAACAATGAAGACAACCAATACAGCAGATGCTATGGGTGACGGAATAGTAATGGGAACAGAAGCAGGAGCTGATCTCGTCGGTATGGGTTTTGTACAGCTGATGCCCAGCTCTGACCCCGAGAATGGAGCCCTTTCAGGCGGCCTCTGGGGAAGTGCAGAAACACAGGTTTTCGTCAACAAATCCGGAAAACGCTTTGTAAACGAATACGCTGAAAGAGACGTTCTTGCTTCAGGAGCACTTTCACAGCAGGATGCACTTTTCTACATAATCTGTGATCAGGTTACTGCAGGAAACCCGCAGCCCGGCGGAAAGAACTTCTGGGGTGATGATATTGATACTCTCATAGCCACTCAGAAAGTTTACAAGGCCGACACACTTGCGGGCCTTGAAGAACAGCTTGGAATGCCTGCAGGCGCTCTCGAAACTGAAATTGCAAAATACAACTCATTTATCGAACAGGGATCTGATCCAGATTTCGGAAAGAGAAACTTCGGACCGAAGCTTGTAAACGGACCGTTCTATGCAACTCCCCGTTCACCCTCTGTTCACCACACAATGGGCGGACTCAGAATCGATACAAGCGCAAGAGTACTTGATGCAGACGGAACTCCGATTCCCGGATTCTACGCTGCCGGTGAGGTTACAGGCGGTATTCATGCAGGTAACAGACTTGGCGGTAATGCAATCTCAGATATAATGACTTTTGGAAGAATAGCAGGAAACAGCGCATCTTCCGAGCTTTAATTACATCCGGCTTACCCCGATGTGAAAATGGTCCGGCCGTTAAAAAGCCGGACCATTTTTATCTGCAATCTGGCAAAAAACGTTTATTTGCATTATCATTGGTAAATGATGAGCGCCTTATCAATAGCCTTACTGGTTTTTATCATTCTCGAATCTACCAATATAATCATCCTTTATTTCTTTCCCGGCGCGAAAAAGGGAAACGGGATCGGTGTATTCAATGCATTTGAAAAATCGAAAGCAGATACGGAAATTCACGAATTAATAAAGTATCTCATTAACTGGGTAGCAGGAACCAAGCTGATATTCATTGCACTTCTTATTGTAATTCTGTTTAAGGGTGATGAAACACTGAAACTTCTCGCCGTTATAGTTCTTATCCCGTCAATTGCTTCTTTCTACTGGAGGCTCTATCCTGCAATCAGGAAAATGGACAGAAATGATCAGATTTCTCCAAAAGGCTACTCAGGAATCCTGCTGATTCTTATATCATTGTTTCTTGCCGGTTTTGTTACTGCCTTAATTATCTCACTTCTGTTATAAATAACCGGAAATTTTTAGTTGGCAATTTTGCTCCTGCTGTTTTAAATTATATAGGGGGCTTTATATATGCATATAAAAAACGAAGACAGTTTCATCAAAAACGTTGAAGACCTTATCGATCCGGCAGAGGTCTGCAACCTGTTTTTCTTCCAGGGATTCCGGAAATTCCTGCCCAATTCTCTTTTTAAAAAGATGCTCATAAAAACATCAAAAAAAACACCCTACATGGGTTTCGTCATCGAGCCTTACAGTCTTTTTCTTTTTTTCAAACTGAAAGACATCAAAAAGGCGCAGTCAATGCTGCCTGACAGGTTTAAACTGGTAAAAGCCAGGGTATTTGAGGATGACGAGCCTGATTACTATTTCGGTATCGGGAACTTAAACACAAGAGGCAGCACCTTCTGGGGAATAAGACTCGAGTCTTACCTGATTGCGGAAGACACGGAGACAGGCCTTATTTCATGGATATTTTTTGACATATTAAGCAATACAATAATTGCTGTGCCGTCTGAAGGAGTAATCGACCCCAACAGCAGGACAGCCCTGTTCACAACAAGCTCAAAGGGTGATGTCTATCTCGATATAAAGGATGATAATTCAGATCGGCATCTCGCCCTGAAAGGAAATCTCAATAACGGGATCATACGCAGACCTGACCAGCCCCTCTGGGTTAACGGAAACACATCAATAGGCCATATAAAAGATCTGTCCGATTACGGAGACGACCCCTTTGCGGTTATCTTTGACCCCTCCGAAGTAGGCAGAGCTATGGATATACCGCCGGAAGATATAAGCATTTCAAAAAACACACTGGTTCCCGATTTTGCAGAACAGACACTGGCCAAGGTTGCCTGCTTTCCCTTTACCCAGCATTATATTGCAGACGCACCGGGCTGCCGGACTTATATTAAATCAACTGAAGATCTGATAAAAAACTACAACAGCCTTGCTGAGACGAAGGGGATAAAAACATTCTCAACAAAGGGAATTAAACGGCTCTTCTTTTTCGGGATACTGATATTTCCGATTATCTCAATAATTCTTTCTATATTACTTATGATAAAAGCATGAGGACTTCAAAGAATGAATAAAACAGAAAACAGAGATTTTATAATCAAGACAGAATCACTTGTGAAACCGAAAGATGTGACCGCAATAAGCTTTCTGGGAGACTTCAACCGGATCCTTCCCAAGAAAACCCAGGACAGTATAATGAAAAAAGGAAGCAGCAGGATTCCCTATATGGGGTTTATTGTAGATCCCTACTGCTTCTTCCTTGCCTACAGAATAAAAGATATTGCGGCGGCACAGGCCATGCTGCCTGAAGGTTATGAAATAGCAGAAGCCTCCGTCTTTGAGGGAGAAGAAAAATACCCCATGGTAATTTTAAGCGCTTTTACAGCCCGAACCTCGGCCTTTATCGGGACAAGGCTTGAATTCTACCTCATAGCGCGAAACAAAGAAACCGGACTTGTCTCCTGGATCATCTCTGATTATGAAACCAACACGAACAGTCATGATCCCAAAAACGGTTTCTGCGGATACACAAGCGAACCTACAGTATTTACAACGACCCCATATGGTGAACTTCTTATTGATTTTAAAAATGAAAAACGAAACTCCGAGTTTGCTGCAAATATTGATCTGAACAGCGGAAAGATGAAACAGCTTGATAAGGCTCTCTGGGTGGAGGGAAACCTCTCAGTCGATTACGGGGGACTTCTGATGGATGAAACATCGGAAAATTTCAGCCTGATATTCGATCCGGCTCTGATGACAGAAGCACTTGAAGTACCTGTTGATAAAATTGAGTTCCTGAAAAACACATATCTGTGCGACCTGATTGACTGCAGCAGTCCTGAAAGCGCGGCAGTTTTTCCCTACAGCCAGCATTTTATAATTAAACAGGATCTTGAGAAAAACAGCTTGAATGATGAAAGCGGGCTGTTGACCCAGATAAGCACATTCATGAGCAAAACAGATTTTAAGACCATGAAGGGCGATGACATTAAAAAACCCATCTTAAGAAGTATGATGATTTCATCAATAATCAACTTCGGAATAATTCTTTTTCTGCTGCTTAAACTCTTACTCTAATCGGCAGAGTTCGAGGCTTTTTACCCAGACAGGCTCCACCTGCTTCAAATCTCTTGCATGGGGGGCAGGACGCTCTTCGGTAGTCAGGTTGAAAAACTTCCCGCTTACTCCCTTCATTTTTTCAGAAGCGGCCAGCCAGTACAGGGATCTTGCAGAAATTTCCGGATCTTTTGCTGAGCTTAAAACCAGCTTCTGCTTGAAAAACCTGTAGAGTCTGCCGTTGTTATTACCCATGTCCGAACGGACATTCCCCGGATGCATTGCGTTTACTGTAACATCTGTATCTGAAAAGTATTCACTGAACTTCTGCATGGTCAGCAGCTGGGCAGTTTTAGCTGACCCGTAGCTTTTAAGACCGGTATACAAATGCCGCCGCCACTTTAGATCGGAAAGATGTACACCTGCCAAAGCAAAGCGATGGCCCTCCGAATTTACATATATAATTCTGGCCCGGTTTTCTTTTTTAAGTTTTTTACGAAGCAGATAGTTAATCATAAATGAGGCAAGATGATTGCACTGAAAAACCATCTCGATATTATCAGGAGACAGGGTCATTTTAGTGTGATAAACACCGGCATTATGAATAATCACATCAATCGGCTGCTTGAGTTGGATAAGCTTATCCGCGCAGGCTTTCACCTGTTCTATTGAACTGTAATCGACAATTACGGTCTGAATATTACAGTTATATTTTTCCCGCAGCTCTTTTTCCAGCTTTGCAGATTTTTCCGGGTTTCGATTAAGGCAGATCAGAGAAGCTCCCTTTTCTGCGAACAATCTTGCAGTTTCCAAACCTATACCTGCTGTTGTTCCGGATATTACAACCGTTTTGCCTATAAGAGAATCATCGCAGCTCTCCGGCTCCTTCTTATCATTTCCGATAAGATCAGCCATATCCTTAATACGATATTGAATCAAATAGCGAAGTAATGCCATAAAAAACCCTTTAAACTTATTACAACAAGTTTAAAGGGTTTCACTGTAAAGCACAAACTATTTTAATGTTAAATAATTGATGTATCAGGCCTTCCTGTACACAGCAGTCTGCCGTGAAACTGCAACAATCTTTCCGTCCGGATCTGTAACAATACCATCTTCCACGATAATACCGTCTGTATAGAAATTTGTTCGAAAACTGGACCAAAGTGCATCAACATCGGGAGATCTGGTAATAAAAGCGGAAAGTTCAAGCGTAGGCACCCAGGCTGAGGCTCCAAGTGCTGAAAAAATTGACGGAGGGAAGCAGTCTACTGCCAGAGGAACCGAATATAAATCAAACATACGGGGTTCTCTGAAGCGTATCCATCCGTTTACTGCACCCGGTTTTGTCAGCTCATCTTTCATCCATCCTGATGTAGCCGGGTCTACTTTCACACTCATATTTTCATACATAATTGTGACACCGGGCCTGGTCATTTCTATGCAGTCGGTCTCAAGAGCAGAAGGTTTATAATCGGCAGATCCGGAAAGATCCTCAGTTTCTCCTGTTTTCTGAGAAAGAGTGCAGAAGGTTCTAAGCACTTTTTTGCCATCCTGGACCAGACAGACCTCAAATCGGTCAAAATTTCGGGATGCTGAGAGCTCTTCCACCAGAATTTCGACCTTTCCGGGCAGTGTACGGTCCAGATAGTTCGCAGTTATCTGCATGCTTCCGCTCTTATCGCTGTAGAAAGAAGCAGCCTTTCCGACAAGACCTAAAAGCAGGCCGCCGTTAAGATTTCCCCTGTGTGTCCAGTTATCAGAGATATCAGCCTGGAGAAGGTGGTCTCCTGCTTCAGTAAAATTCAGTTCCTGATCAAATTTATGCATGGTGAATCCTTTGCTATATGCTTAAAAGATTCTATCCGGATTGTCAGGTCTTTTCAATAATATGCTAAGATCATCTTTAGTTCATAACTTTTATTGATATTTAACAATTTGCACAATTGTGCATCTTGACCCTTCGTTTTACGACCAGTATACTCGGAATTAATCTGATTAAAGAACCGAGGAATAAGGAATTATGGACACAAGCAGAAAACTGGGTTTAGGAAAGGATTTAGAAAACCCCGAAGAGCGTGCAAGAACACTGAGATATATAAATCTTAAACTGGCTTCAATGGGCCTTCCTCACAGCAGCAGCACAGAGAATATGGACATTGAAATTGCTCACGACCTTATCGAAAACTATAAGGAAAAGAACCGTCTGTTATCTACCTACCATTGTCCGGTTGATAAACGTATACAGGACTTTCTGAACAGGTATCTTGCAGACGTTGACACCGACGAACTGCCCGAGCTGCCTACAGACACCCTGATTCTGGACAGATACGGGCTTGCCCGTGAACTTTCGATTCCGCCTGATAAAAACGAGTTCATAACCGATATTATCAGTTCCTACAGGGTAAAACAGGGAGTACTGCATAACCCGAAGAACGACAGACGGACAACCAAGGGTGTATTCCATATAGCCGAGGGCGGCCTTCCTATTCCCTTTGACAAGAAAGCAGTCCCTAAACAGACATTTGCTCTGCTTTTAAAAGAAGCACTTAATCCTCCTTCAATTCTTACAAAACTTCCTTTTACGGATTCACAGGAAGATAAGGCTGATGTAATTGCATCACTTCTCCTCAGACCTGTAGTTGTCCCCGAGGTTCCCGGTTTTTCAGAAAGAAGATCAATTGAGATAAGATTCTTCGCACCGGGCAATATGGTCTGCAACCTTGACTTTGTCGAATCGATTTTCGGAAATGCCGGAGACCCCTATCTTCCCGAGCATGATGCTGCCCTTGATCCCGAACACTGGACCGGGCACACCGGATGTATAATACTTGCACCGCATCTGACAACTGTTACAAAGGCCGAAATGGGCCTGCCTAATGAAAAATATGCTACAGAACGCCAGAAAAAAGACGGAATGTACTGGACTTCCAAAAATGAACTCTACAATGACGGAAGTCCGTTCAAACTTACAGCAAGAGATGAAAGCGGCGTTATTGTTACTCTTATAGCTGACAACTACTTCGGATACTGTAAAAAGGAAGTAAAGACCCAGATAGGTTATTCAGCAAACCTTTTCGGGGTGGTTGAAGAGGAACACGCCGGAGGAGCACTTGCATTTCCCAGTTTCAATCTTGGAACAAGGTTCATACCGGACAGCAACATGTCCTTTCTGCATCAGAAAAAGGGACATACCTTCACAAACTTTGAACATGTACTCGGCGATGATTTAATCATGCACCGGAAGGGTTTCGGTTATGATAAAAATTTTAGAAATATTATCTATATCCCCGAGACCGCTGCCATAGATCTTGAAACACAGCAGGCTGTATGGGAAAAAGACGGAGAAAAGATATCAATTAAGGTTCTTCCGGAAAACTACTACCTGCATCCTTCAGGATACAAGATCCAGATGAGAAAACACCTGGCATCGCCGGCATGGATGCTTGTTGGAACAGTTGCTGAAGGAACATTCTGTCATAAACCAAGCACCGTTTCAGGCGGAGGAAAATCCGAGATATCAAAATCCATTCGTGATGCCATGAGATTCAGTTCGGTTTTTATAGGTGATTTTGAAGAGGATATGGCCAGAGCAGAGGAAATTATTTCCTACAATTACGGAAAAAGGTTCAAGCCTGAATACCGGAAAACCCTGAAACCGGGCCACACAACCCGTCCGCTTTTAAGCGATGAGCGTTCACTGGGTTCAGTTATTAAACTGCTTTCACCGTCAACAAACAACACCGACGAGTTTAACGAATGGCTGGAAAAAATCCCGCTGAAGGTTAAAATGCTTGTCTTCCTGGTTAAGCGGTTTTATGAACCGGAGTGGGGAGATAACTGGAAGGATAAATTTTCAGTTGATATTATTAATAATGAACCCGGCCATATACTTAAATACCACAACAGAGAACTGGTCGGAAGCTACCTCAAGCTTGGAACAACAAAAACTGGCAGCTGGGTAACAAACAAGCTGAGACAGGATTATATGCCTGCCGAGAAAGTCCAGCTGGAAGATGATATTTCTGCATCAATAACATTATCAAAAAATCAGGTTAAGGGACTTTCAGAAGCTAATACCCATCCGAGTGTAAAGATAGTAGAAAACTGTGAGAACCGATTCTTCCAGAGACCTGATGACGCTGTTCACAGAGGCCTGGATAAACAGGCGGAAAAAGACCTCGGATCAAGAGGAAACTTCATCAGTAACTTTGAACCGCTTCAGAAACAGAATGCTATCGATATTTATGAGAAAACAGCAGGTTTTTACGCCTACACTGAACCGATGCAGAACGTTATCAAAGAGTTTAAAGAAAACGGAGGCGATGATGAATATTTTATCGCATCCTCACATCCCAGAATAGTTGACGGCGCACCTTCAAAGAACCCGAGATACCTGCAGCTCAGGCCGGATCTGGAGGATGGAATCACAAAATATCTTGGTGAGATAGGAATGAGACTTTTCCGTAAGCTTCCTGCAGGATCTCCGCTTGCTGCACCGGTGAATGCAGTGCTTGCCGGACGAAGAAACAATCCTGCAGACCACGAAGCCGGCATTAGACCGCTCGCTGTATATGCACCGATTCATTATCAGCAGCTCCCCGAGCTTTTTATGGACTTCGTATGCAGCCTAACAGGAAAATCTCCGTCAACTACGGGAGCAGGATCTGAAGGGGCACTTACAAAGGCACCGTTTAACGCCCTGTCAGCTACAAGCGATCTCAACAACGCACTTCTGTCTTTCATTCTGACCGGTTATAACGGCTATACATCAGCAGCCGGGTACATCGGCCCCGATTACAAGGTTGATCATGACATAAGTCTTCTGGTTCCTGAACTCTGGAGCAGAATGTCGGAAGAAGAAAGGGATCCGAAAAATCTGATAGCCGAAGGGCTATTGGACAAGGTTGATGACTTTGAATACAAGGGAAAGAAAGTCCTGGCCAGCAGACTTGGCTACCGTCTGAACAAGGAATTCCTTTCTATATATATGGGACGAATTTTTGATAACCCGGAAGTTGTATTCAACGAGGAAATGCTTAAACCTGAACTTCAGAGCATGGAAGATTTTGTAGACGGAATCAATAATATTGTTGAGGCTCAGCAGAAGGTCGCAAAGGGATATATTGCAGACGGAAGCGTTAATGCAGCTATTCCACCGCTGAAAGCAATACTGTACATCATGGCGGAAGGAAGCTGGGAAGGTAAGACCGCTGAGGATCCTGAAGTAAGAAATCTGTTCGAAAGGGATTATGTTATAGAAAGCGACTGGTACAAAGCAAGGCTTGAAGCCTTCCGGGCACAGAGAGAACAGCAGGTTCTGAACGGAATTGCATATATGGAAGAGTTCCTCAAATCAGAACGCCATAAAGATGAAGCAATGCGTCTGGGCATACCGACAAAGATTCAGCAAGGTAAAGACAAGCTGAAAGAAGTAAGAAGTCCGGAATATCTTGAGCGGCTTGTAGGAACAATCGGACTTGATCCGCTTTACAGGCAATAGATTAACTTTTAATGAATTGAGGGACGGTCAGAGATGACCGTCCCTTTTTTATAGATTAGCTAAAACAGAAAATTACATACTTGATGCAGTTACGAATGCACTGCGGTTAACAGTCTGTACAGTTCCGGGCTGATAACAGTCGCCTACCATATAAAAGCGGTCACCTGCTCCGTAGAAGGAAAGAGCTTCGTCTTTCCTGGCTTTCATACCGACGGACAGAACAACAGTATCTGCAGCAAGTTCCTTAGTGTTTCCATCCTTATCGGTGTAGATAACCTTATCCCCACAAATTTCCTTTGCTGCAGCATTAAGCACAAAACTGAAGGTGGGTATTGCTTCCCATGCTTCCTGAAACATAGATCGGTAATGCATGATTGTGGTATCAGCCGCAAGCTCATCGCGCATTTCCAGAACTGTTACATTCCGGCCTGTTTTTGCGATATACATGCCTGTTTCCGTACCAACCTCACCGCCTCCTATAACTACAACATTCTGTCCAATCGGCTTTGTCTTCATAAGGACATCCATTGCCATAATTACATTTTCACCCTCAACTCCAGGAATTCCGGGCACCACAGGTTCAGCACCTATTGCAGCAATTACGGCATCATAGTTATCAAACAGCATATCCGGTGTAACTCGTGTATTCAGCTGTACAGCTATCCTCTGCTTCTTCACCTGATAGACAAGGTAGTCCAGATATTCTTTCAGGGTCCACTTGAAATCAACATTTTCGGTATGAACAAGCACACCGCCAAGCCTTGATTCTGCTTCAAATATTGTAACTTTATGACCTCTTTCAGTAAGGTACAATGCTGTCCTCATTCCTGCGGGACCGCCTCCGATTATTGCTACATTCTTGGATTTCTTTGCAGGGGTTACCAGGTATCGCTCAACTGCTTCAAGACCGAAGCGCGGATTCACCGAACAGACAGTAGTAAGAGCGTCGTTTTTACCGCGCCCGTGACATTTATTGCAGCGGATACATGGAACCAGATCATCGCTGCGGTCTTCATAGAGCTTTTCTCCGTAGTCAGGATTCGAGATCCAGGATCTTGCCATTGCAACGAGATCGAGTTTTCCCTCTGCAATAGCCTTGTCGGCCAGTTCCGGATGAAACCACCCGCCGACATTACTCACCAGCATATCAAGACCTGCAGCTTTAATTTTTGAAGTAAGCTCAAGGAAGGGTGTCTTTTCCGGGTTATAGTTTGTGGGATGATTCTCATCACCTTCAGAGGCTCTAACCTGTACGATATCAACATAGGGCTCGGCAAGTCGAAGAAACTCGATAGCTTCCTCAACAGTATATCCTCCTTCGGGCTCAACGCCGGAATGCTGAATCTCGATAAGCATGTCATTGCCGACGGCCTTCTTAATTTCTTCAAGCATCATGAGCGGAAAGCGGGCACGGTTTTCCAGAGAACCGTTGAACTCATCTGTACGGTGATTGCTTAACGGTGAAAGCATCTGGGAAGGAAGCTGAGCACGGTAGCTCATATGAATAGTAACAGCATCAAAACCGAGACGCTTGTAAAAGGCAGCCTGCTGACCGTAGCTCTTTGCGATTTTAACAAGCTCTTCCTTAGTTACCTTATCATCAGTATATTCATGCATCATGGCATGAGTAGCATCACCGTCCGGAGCACCCTTATCGGCACAGATTATTTCCAGTTCACCGTCCTCATTAATATAACGGAATTTTTTATTGGCGGAAAAAAGGGAGCCGCTGACAAGGGTTCCCTCATAATGCAGGGCCTCTATCATCTCAAGCAGATAGTTCTGACATTTAGCATTGCGCATATCAAAATCGGGAAAGTGGGCAACATCAAGGGTATCAGGAAACGGCGGAGAATCAACATTATCATCAAATCCGGCAAGAGTAACAAGGGCGGCACCGTTTCTGGCCCGGCCGATAAAGTGATTCATCAGAGGATCAGCTATATATTCTTCCGGTCCCTGAGAAAAGTGCGGAAGAGAATTGGATGATTCCATTCTGTTTTTAAAGATAAACTTACCGCATTTAAGCGGAGAAAGCAGGTGCGGATATGGTTGTGACATAATAACTCCTATATTTTCATTCTTGAAAACTACTTTACATGATATTTTTTTAATCTGATCAGAATTTCTGATCCGCAGTTCACAATTTTTACATTCAGTTTACATTCAAAAATAATGTTTCCATGTTCATGAAATTTTTTTACCGTAGACAAGATTGGGAAATCCACCGCCTTTAACCGAGATCATTCCGATCAGACTGCCGTCTTCATCAACACGAGCCCAGACTTCCCATCTGCCGGGCCCTGCAGGATAATCAACAGTAAAAAATTCATCACCTGTATAGAAACCGGAATATATCGGAACGCCGTCTGCTGTTCCGGTTAATGTGCCGTCCGGCTGAGCTTCGAATTCAAAAAGCATATCGCCCTCAAAGAAGTTCCTGTCCACTTTCCCATATTCAGGGAGAATGACCTTAGGACGGGGCGGCGTCTTCGGCGGGGGGCCGGCATTCAAATCGGGCTTAAACCCCTCTCCATGTACAAGCTCAGGAGAGGGCAGCCGTTTTTTAATATAATAAGTTCCTGATACTGCCATAATTTCATTCCCTTTCAGATTCAGCTTATACTGGTATAGATTGAATATGGGGGCCTCGGATCACCGGTAAAGGTAAGAAAATAATCTTCAATCACCTCGGAAAGAAAGATATTTGCCTTTGTCAAATCCCGCTCGCTTGGTCTGTTTTGAAAATCATAATGCCAGCATACAGAACCAGGCTTGCCGATTCCCATCGGATCATTATCAACCATCATCGGGTCATCTCCGAAACTCTCTTCATCCTTAACACCAGCTGCCTCTGCAACAACCTTCTGCTGTTCAGGTGTCAGTTTTAAATATTCGGGATCTTCAGGATCATCGACATATCTCTGCATCAAAGCCTGGGAATCGTCAATGTTCATTTTTAGAACGCTTGCAAGCTTATCAACAGACTCATGCCGGAGCTCCTTTCCTGGACAGGCAAACTTGCCTACACAGCGGATACCATTGACTCTCAGGTATTCCACAAAAACTTCAAGAGTACCGTAGCATTCCTCCGGTCCGACACCGCTGCCGCCGTAGGTGCTGAAAGCAATTCCGTAGATTGTTTTCAGGTTCGGTTCCGACTTTGAGCCGGGAGCTCCGGTTCCTGTTGAGGGAGCCGTAATTCCGGGAACACCTGTATTCATATGCACGCCCGGAATTGCATCGGGCATAACCTTTTCACCTGCACCCGGGCCCAATGGAAGGCCCTTCGCCTTCAGTTCCATTATTCTTTCATAAATTTCCCGGTTTCGGTAAAGCTGCTTTTTACCCTGAAGGCCCATAAGCATGCTGACAGCCTTGTACGGAAGGCCGGCAATAATCGGACCGCCAAGACAGACAAGTTCATAATCCTGTATAAACACAGGATCCTTATCCCAGTCACGTCTCGGATCAATTTTCACCAGGTCTGTCTCAAAACCGTAACTTTCACATACTGTTTTAAACTCTCTTGCTACCATCCCGGTATTTCCGGTTATGGAGCCGTATATAACAAGTGCTTTTCTTTTTGCCATATTTCTGCCTCCTCTCAGCTGATTGATAATATTTCTGATATGGCCGGGTTTGGTACACCGTCATATGTCATGAAGAAGTCTTCAACAAAATCCGATATAAAGGCTTTGGCCTTTGATTCCTCCCGGTCTCCGGGTTTTTCATCCAGATCATAATGGAAGAAATATGACCCCGGGCGGCGGGTTCCGTCTTTCATTTCATAACTGACTGCATCTGCAACATCTGCAGGCGGAACGTCCTTACCCTTCTTCCCCGGAATAAAGAATGCAGGAGGTTTTACTCCTGTGGGAAAACCCGCAGGCCCTGTTTCCCTTCCTGCGCAGCAGAACTTGCCGACTACATTCACGTTATTGATTGTAAGATACAGCTTAAGCGTTTCCAGCGTGGCCATTGCCTCTCCGGATCCGTAGAAGCCGCCGCCGTATGTACTGAAAACAATTCCAAGCGGTATGCTCTCACCCCGGTTCATTGTCCCGGCATAAGGTGCCTGAGCGCGTCGCCATGAAGCGCCCGGTTTAGCCGGTGCTGCAGCGGCATCCTCATTCTTTGAGGAATCAAGCTTGTCCTGAACTTCCTTCTCAAGTGCTCCGCCTCCTCCCAGACTTAAAGCCTTAATAACCGGCTGAATTGGTGCACCTGCAACAATTGGACTGCCGAGACAGACAACATCATAGTCATCGAAATACAGACTTTTCTGCATTCCTCTATAGTCTGCGCCGTTTGAAAGCCTGAACAGGGTAACGTCCCAGTTATATTCCTCAAAAGTCTCTTTAAACCAAAGCGCAATTTTTTCTGTATTTTTTGTCATTGTTCCATAAAGGATCAAAGCTTTTTTCTGTTTCATTTTTTATCCTCTTATTAAGTTTACACGTTATGACATGCAACAGATTGTTCCGGTGAAACAGCCCTCAACAGAGGCGCTGTTTCAAAACAGGCATCAGTAGCCAGCGGACAGCGGGGTGCAAATCTGCATCCAGGTTGTGGATTAACCGGAGAACAAAGTTCACCTTTTAGAATCACTCTTTCTTTTTTTGCGTCTATATCCGGGTTGGGAATAGCCGATAAAAGCCCCTTTGTATACGGGTGAAGCGGATTCCGGAACAGTGTTTTAGCCTCACAGTATTCCACCGCAGTACCCAGATACATAACCATTATCAAATCTGAAATATGCTTCACGACAGAAAGATCGTGAGTAATAAAAATATATGTAAGATTTTTTTCATCCTGAAGATCCTGCAGCAGGTTCAGCACCTGAGCCTGGATAGAAACATCCAGAGCTGAAACCGGTTCGTCGCATACAATGAATTTCGGGTTCAGGGCAAGGGCACGTGCGATTCCGATTCTCTGCCTTCTGCCGCCATCCAGTTCATGAGGATATGAAAATGCCAGCCTGCGGGCCAGGCCAACAGTATCCATAAGCTCAAAGACACTGTTTCGAAGCGCATTTTTAGATGAACAGACATGAAAAACTTTCAACGGCAGAGCTATTAAATCAAAAACACACTGCCGCGGATTCAGTGAAGAATACGGATCCTGGAAGATCAGCTGCATTTCACGGCGCAGAAGCTTCTTCTCTTTTTTACCGGCATTGGTAATATCCATATTTTTAAAAAATATTTTTCCGCCGGTCGATTCGGTTAAACCAAGAAGGGTTCTGCCCAGTGTTGATTTCCCGCAGCCTGATTCACCGACTACACCCAGAGTCTTTCCTGTTTCCAGAGAAAATGAAATGTTATCCACTGCGTGAAGATCTCCAAGCGGTGTACTGAAGTATTTCTGCAGGTTCTTTACCTGAAGGATTGTGCTGCTCATGTTAATGGGGTCCTCCTTGCTTTATGTCCCTCACCTTCTGCAAAAAGATGGCAGAGAACCCGGTGTCCATCTGATACTAACACTTCATGAGGCTTCCTTTCCCTGCAGATATCCATGCAGTGGGGGCATCTAGGATGAAAACTGCAGCCCGATGGAAGCTTTGACGGATCAGGCATCAGACCGACGATTGGGCGAAGCCGTTCATAATCTTCTTCAAGTGAAGGGATTGAATGAAATAATCCCTTTGTATATGGATGTGATGTCTGTTTAAAAACATCCCGGAGGCTTCCATATTCTACTATTTCCCCGGCATACATTATTGCAACCCTGTTGCAGGTTTCAGCCACTACACCAAGATCATGGGTAATGAGCAGCATTGATGAACCGGATTCTTCCTTGAGCTCTTTCATCATATCAAGCACCTGCGCCTGAATGGTTACATCAAGTGCAGTTGTCGGTTCATCAGCGATAATAAGTTTAGGCGTACAGGCAAGCGTAATTGCTATTACAACACGCTGTTTCATCCCTCCTGAAAACTGGTGGGGATAATCCTTTCCGCGCTCTGCGGGAATTCCTACCTTTTCAAGCATCTGCAGGGCCTGTCTGACAGCCTCGCTTCTGGTGCATTTTGTATGAAATCTGATAACTTCAGCAATCTGCTCATCAACACGGATTACCGGGTTAAGAGCAGTCATCGGATCCTGAAAAACCATAGAAATACTGTTTCCCCTGATTTTTCTCATCTCCGATTCAGATCTCTTTAAAAGACTTTTTCCGTCAAAAACTATATCGCCGGCAATAATCTTCCCGGGGGGATCAGGTACGAGCCGCATCACGCCCAGGGCCGTAGTGGTCTTTCCGGCCCCGGTTTCACCAACCAGACCCAGAGTATCCCCGTCTTCAATGGAAAGATTTATACCGTTTACGGCCTTAACTGTACCGTCATCGGTAATATAATGGATGGTAAGATCCTTAATTTCCAGCAGGTTCATCTTTTAAGTACTCCTCCTTAATGTTTCAACCGCGGATCAAGAGCATCGCGCAGTCCGTCACCGAACAGGTTAAATCCGAACAGCGTCACCATTATTGCAAGACCGGGAAATGTAACTATCGGCCAGAATGAACGTATATACTGACGGCCGGCTGAGAGCATCGAGCCCCATTCTGCATCCGGAGGCTGAACACCAAGTCCGATAAATGAAAGGCTTGATATCATAAGTATGCATGCACCAACCCTCAGTGTTGATTCAACAATAATCGGTGATAGAATATTCGGAATTATTTCAGTGAGCATAATTCTGAAGTTGCCGGCTCCGCAGACCCTTGCCGCCTCAATATATTCCTGGCTGCGGATTGACAGGACCAGGGCCCGCATCAAACGGGCATAACCGGGCACACAGCCTACAGATATAGCAATTGCAGTATTCTGGACACCTGCTCCCAGAGCTGCGGAAACGCAGACAGCAAGAAGAAAACCCGGAATGGCCATAATCACATCCATTATCCGCATCACAAATCCGTCATAGATTCCGCTGAAGTATCCGGCGGTAACACCCAGAGCTCCGCCGACTATCAGAGCCATTGCAATAGCAGTAATAGCGACAAGCAGAGAAATCCTCCCTCCATAGATAATCCGGCTCAGGATATCCCTGCCGTAATCGTCTGTCCCAAGCAGATGTTTTCCGCTTGGCATCTCCATTGAATGAGCAAGATCCTGTCTGCTGTATTCATATGGAGCAATAAAGTCCGCAAAGACCGCAGCGAAGATCAGAATAACTACAAGAACCATTCCGATCATTGCAAGCTTGTTGCGTCTTAATCTTTTCCATATATCTTTAAACTGGCTTCGTTTTTTAAGATCCTCATACTCAACCTCCCGGTCAAATTCTCTTTCCCGGTACTCTTCTTCATTGAAGCCGTATTCTTTTTTTCTGAAGTTCATTTAATTTGCCTCACCTTCAACACAGCCGTTCTGTAATTTTTTTCTTCTGCCTGACGATCGGTAATGTTCAAGAATTCTCGGATCCGCAATTCCATAGGCTATGTCTACAAGCAGGTTTATCAGACTGATAAGAACAGCCAGAACAACAACACAGCCTTCAATAACCGGATAGTCACGGTTGTTTATTGCCGACATCATCAGGGTACCAAGACCCGGCATACTGAAAATAGTTTCAACAATAACCGAGCCGGAGATCAGCAGACCGAACTGAAAACCAATAGTTGTAATGATTGGAATAAGGGCATTCTTCAGAGCATGTTTCCTGATAACAGAACCTTCCGATAATCCCTTGGCCCTTGCCGTGCGGATGTAATCCTGTCTTACGACATCAAGCATCGAGGATCTCGTCATCCTTGTTATGGTCGCAATAAATGAAAGTCCGGAGGCACATGCAGGAAGTACCCAGCTCTTCCAGGAGGTAAGCCCTGAGGCCGGAAAAATTTTTAGATTCAGTGAAAACGCCAGAATAAGCATCAGCGCCAGCCAGAAACCCGGCATTGATGCAAACAGAAGCGATGCCGTAGTTACAGAATAATCTGCAATGGAATACTGCTTGGTCGCCGAAAGCACACCGAAGGGAATACCAAGACCGCCTGCTATCAGAATACTGATGATTGCAAGTTTAAAAGTTATTCCGAACCTGTCTTTTATTTCGGTAGCAACCTGACGCTTTGTTGTGTATGAAATACCAAGATCACCTTCGGTAACCATTCCATATACATAAGAGACAAACTGGGAAAGAAAGGGTTTATCCAGCCCCAGTTCGGCTTCCTTTGCATCATATTGCTCCTGTGTGTAGCTTCCGCCAAGAATTGCGGCGACAGGATCACCGGGATCAATAAAACTTATAGCAAAAACGATAAAGATGGCACCAAGCAGAATGGGAAAACACCATAAGATGCGCTTGATTAAAAACTGAAGCATATAGTCCTCCGCGCAATGTGCGGAGGAGCAGGATTATAAAGCTGTCAGCTCTATAACAGGCTCCTCCGACTCAAGTACATAATTTAAGTTATTTAATTTTTACTAACCGGAGATTTACATGTCTGGCAATGATACCGACAAGGTTGTCAATTCCGGGCTGATAAAAATTAACTGCATTGGAATATCCAATCGGGATATAGCGGTAAAGTTCCGGACAGCGCTGCTGAGCTTTCAGATAAGCATCTGCTCTTACCTGCTCATCCATTGAGGTGTCACCGAGTTTAATCCATTTGTTAAGTTCGGGATCCGTAATTCTGCAGGCTGCATTTGTTGTAGTTTCACTTATAACAGCAAGAATATCTCTTGCAAGAAATGTCCCTCCGCCTGTTCCCGAAAGGCCGATTTCACATTCATTATTCATCAGTCTCGGAATGACAGTGGCGAAGTCACCGCTTTCAACTTTTAGTGTTATTCCGACTTCTGCAAGCTGAGCCTGAACAATGGTTGCAGCCTTATCATTAACCGGCATAGACGGAAATAGCATAAGCAGCTCAATTTCACCGGGTTTGTATCCCGCTTCAGCAATAAGCTCTTTTGATCTCTCAGGGTTGTACTCATTTATACCTACAGACTCATAGAATCTGGCACCCTTAATCATACAGGAGTCTGCAACTGTTCCAAGTTCACCATATACGGCATTGCAGATAGAGCTTACATCAAGAGCCATGGCAACAGCCTTCCTGATTCTGATATCCTCAAAGATAGGCATGTATTCAGGCATTGTGAGTGAAAGAATATCGTAAGTCGGAAAAACCTTGTAATTGATATCATCGTACTGACCGTCTTTTGCTGCCAGATAATCTGTCTTTCCTACATCCAGAGCTATATCAAGAACTCCGTTTATAAAATCTACAAGCATTGTTGTCGATTCAGAATAAAATCTTATAGTGATTTTTGTGGCATCCGGAGTCTCGCCCCAGTAATCTTCTCTTCTTTCATAAACAGCCATCGAGCCTGCCGTATTTTCGGTACAGATATATGCGCCTGTTCCGACAGGTTTGTCCCAGAATGCATCGGCATCTGTAGATTCTACATAAGATTTACATACGACAGCAGCCCAGCGATCATTACACATTCCGTAAAGGAGATCGGGTGAGGGTTCAAAAAGTTTTAATGTCAGACTGTAACCGTCAATAACAGAATTTTCAAAATCTATTACATCATAGCCCGGATCAAACCTTGTCTTCACCATAATAAAACGGTGCATGGAATATAAAACATCTTCAGGTGTCATAATTTCACCGTTTGAGAATGAAACATTTTCCCTAATTTTAAGCTTCAGGGTAAGGTCGTCAATATAGTCCCAGGACTCAACCAGATTAGGCTGGAGTTCACCAGTCTCATAATCAAGAAGCAGCATCGGATCATAAACCAGAGAAAGCCCCAGACCGCAGTTTGAATTACTGGTAGGGTCAAAACCATCAGCGGAATCAAGAGTTCCGACAGTAAGCTCAGTACTCTTCACTTCCGTATTTTTTGAATTCTGGGCGGAATCGTCACTTTTGCTGCCTCCGCAGGATGACAAAAGAACCAGGACAATAAGTGCCGGGACCAGCATCCATTTTTTAATTTTCATCATTATCTCCTTAAAATCTATTGCTTTAGGGATTCCCCCTATTGATGAACTATTTTTTCAAATTCCGGCAAAATACATGTTATTATGTGAATCCGGAAAGGAATCTTTATGGAAATTACACAGCTTCAATATTTTAAAACCATTGCTCAAACCGAAAACATTACTCATGCAGCCAAGATTCTGAACGTCTCCCAGTCTGCCCTCAGTAAATCCATTGCAAAGCTTGAAGATGAACTCGAGCTTGAACTCTTCGAACGTTCCGGCAACAGGATATGGCTTAACCGTCACGGAGCTGTATTTCTTTCGCACGTTGAACATTCTCTTATGACCATAGAAGACAGCATTCGGGCCACGAAAGAAAGTGCAGGACTTGAAGAGGGAGAAATTAAGGTTGCCATTTGTCAGGATGTTTTTATTAAGCACCTTATCCAGGAATTTCTTTTTGACCATCCAGACATTTCCTTTCACTGCAGCCTTCTTCCAAAAGAAGAAATTGCCCGCAGACTTGAAACAGGAAGCATTGACTTTTCCGTCACGACAGATCCCATAGTCGGCAACGACCTCGTATGGGAACCGCTTTTTATCGACAGCCTTGAAATCATGGTTGGAAAAAGCCACCCTCTTGCCGATAGAAAAACTCTCTCGCTTTCGAGTCTCTCCGAAGAGCGCTTTATCATCAGTAATGTTGCCTTCGGTATTGATAACGCCACTCACAGCCTCTGCAGAAAAGCGGGATTTACTCCAAAAATCATGTACTCCGGTTATGACTCTGATATGCCGATGGCATTCATTGCCTCCGGGCATGCAGTCATGATAACGCCTTATACAATCACCAGAGGTGTTCGCTCCATCTTCCCTACACCGGATATGTCTGTAAAATGCATCCCGCTTACAGGTGCCGATGAACTTATTCACAAAACCATCGGCATTACCAAAAAGTCCGGTCATTTTATTTCCAAGGCAACGCTTACATTTTACAAGAGTGTAGTACAATATTACGAAATGCTTAAAATGCCCCAAGCGGTACCTCTGAACTGATTGATTAGTGTGATAATTCTAAACCCGGAATTTTTATTAGTACAGCTCGAAAAATTACGTAGTTCTATGAATATTATTCATAGTGGGGTGACGGCAGACTCCCGTTCGGGGACTGCCTGTAGTTTTAATTTTTTAAATTATTTTTTTGGTAGTTCAACTGTTGCTTCAACAACCTGAATAACATCACCGTCAAATGTTTCAGCCCAGCAGACGACATTAGCCAAATAAAGACCGTCCCGAATATACAGATCGGTTACTTCAGCCATGCAGATTGCAGTATCCCCCTCCATACCATGCCTGTTAACAAACCGGCCTGACATCGATGGAACCTTTGCCAGGAACTCTTTTCCGGGCTCATTTCCGGCCATACACCTGAACAGGTTCTGAAAACGCCATTTAAATCCGCGCAGAAAACCGTCATCACCCATCCAGTTGGTAAGCATACGAATGATAAAATTTCTCGCTGTAAAATTATAAAATACTGCACGAGCCCCTTCATTCCGGCAGTATGAATAATGCCTGGCCATAAAATTGATCTTCTGTCCGTATTTATCAGTGATTAGAAATCCTTCCTGCCCTTCCTCGATAAATCCCCGCGTATCAGGCATTCCGCAAATCATATCTCCATGCAGACGGAACATATCGATATCAGAAACAGGACCGGAACATACAGGAGTCAGACGATCACCTATTTTAACCTCATCCCAGTATCTTTTTTTACTTCCTCTGATTTCTTCATTTTTCCACAACTCACGGATCATTGACCACTCATTCTCGGTTGTAGTATGAACAGGTGGTATATAATCAAGCCATTCGTAAGTCTGCTCATAGACTGACGGAACCGGACCACCATCCGCAAAACGCATCATTGCATTACGTCCATATCCCTTTCCTCTCCCCACGACCCTACCATTCCGAAGCATTTCAGTCTCACCGTAGAGGTTGAAGGATCTTAGAGCTGATCCGGATTCAGGCGTACTGTCCTTAATATGCTGGGTGGTACTTTTGAAAGTCAGCACATCTCCCGGATATACGTGCTCAAAGAGCTCAATATCCCCTCCGTCATTCGCGTAATAGAAGAGGTCTCCCAGTTTTCTCCCGGCTTCATCCATCATTGGAAATCCGGAAATATTTTCACCGAATGAAAAACATGGCAGTGTCGGCATCCGTCGCCATTTTGTTTTCTCTGCATATTTTTCTGAATTAAACAGGGGGTTCCAGCGATCCCATAAGCGTGCATATTCGACAGCATCACGCTTTTCCAGAGTAACAGTCCGGTCAACCATCAGGCCTGCACCGCCTTCACTCTCGACCCTGGCTTTTAATTCATCCATTGATTTTTTTTCATCAGGTGAATAATTATCAGGGTAAAAAATTTCAAATTTTCGACCGTCAAGATTCATGATATTTTTTCCTCCGTCATAAATTATTCCGGTAATTGTATCTTTTTACCGGTGAGCCATCATAAGGCAGGAAATTTCACCAGTCAAGAAAATATTGACCCTGTCCTCTAATAGGCATAAGATGAACACATCAAAAACTATGGATTTTTAAAATGGAAAAATTAATCAAAGATAAAAAAACAGGTTCAATATTAGCTTTTTCACTTTTTGCAGCAATCTCAATTATTCACATTATCCTGACCAACATGGCCGGTAATTACTTTGACTACAGCAAGGTACTGCTTATGCCTTCACTGGCTTTATTCTTTTTACTGACTGTACAGAACAGAAAAAAGGGACTGCCGATCGTATGGGCAGAAGCAGGCCTATGGCTGGGAAATGTCTGCCTGATATGGGGAGAGGAATCGAAGGTTCTTTTTATTGCGGGATCAGCTTTTACAATAGTCGGATTTCTCGGATATATTTTTATTATGGGAATCAATATCGATAAGCTCTCACGATGGTTTCTGATTTTTCAGCTTCCGCTGATTTGGATCTGCACTTTCTTTATAATTTTAATGAAAGATGATTTAGGCTCAATGCTTGTACCCATCGCAATCTACATGACCCTGATAGCTGTAATAAGTATTACCGCCCTTGGACAGCTCATGAGTAATCCGGGAAGAAGGGGAAGTCTTGTGATGTTTCTTGGATCCCTTTTCTATATTGCTGAAAACGGACTTTACACAGCAAATCATTATATGAGTTCGGTAAGCTTCGGTGAGAATATTGTTCATCCCTGCTTTATCATTGCACAGACACTTTTTGCTGCAGGTTATCTGATGATGGAAAAAGAACAGTCGAAAAAAAATGAAATTTAAAACGTATGTAACATTTTTAATTATCTGTTTTTCTGCATCATCCCTGTTCTCATGTCAGCCTTATTATCCTGATGAAACCTTTGATGAAGAGGATGCCCCGGTTGAACTTATTCATGATGAGCTGAGCTTTAAAAGTCCCTGGGGTTATGATAAATTTATAAACTCACTTCGCAATTATCCACTGCTTGTTTCCGGAATGTGGGGAGAAGGAGAATCACAATACGAAGCGGAAAGTGAGACTCATCCCTTTTTTCCGCAGGAATATCCCGCCTTTGTAATGGACTACCAGAAGACTTCGGAGTCAGACGGTGAGGCACTTGCACTGTGGATCAGAAGCGCGATTGATGCAGGGTTCCGGATAGATACCGACAGAATATATCTGACCGGATTCTCCTGGGGCGGCTCCAGCAGCTATCCGCTTGCAAAGGGAATGTATGCAGAAGGATTGTATTTCGCTGCGATTATACGATGTGCAGGAGGGAGCCAGTCGGATCTCACTGAAGAAATCGCAGAACAGACTGCCGTCTGGTACCATATAGGTCTCGAAGATACTGAGGATAGGGTGGCCGTAGCCCGGGAAGCACTGGAGTATATGCGGAATTATGACTGCAATAAATGGGCACTTGAATCAGAAAAGGCGGATACACTCTCTGATTACGAACGCATTACTGTAACTCTGACCCGTGGAATATATCCGATGTTTAAATACAGCGAATACACCGGTATGGGACATACATCAGGCCCCTGCTATACCGATACGGACTTATTCCCATGGCTGTTTGATCACTCACTCAAGTACAGGTAAATTTCAGCTTTCAAATTGGCAATATCTTTGTGCATTTCCTATAATTAAAGTAATAGAGGTGAATATGCCTGATTTACTTAACATGAGGAAATTTGTAGCCCCTGAAATTATTTTCGGGCAGGGTTCCAGAAAGCTTGCAGGAAGACATGCCAAACAGTTTTCAGCTAAAAAAGTTTTAATTGTTTCGGATCCCGGTGTTATGAAAGCCGGATGGCACAAAGATATTCAGAACTCACTTGATACTGCCGGAATCCCCTGGACAATCTATTCACAGGTAGTTTCAAATCCCAGAGAAGATGACATAATGGCAGGAGCTGAATTATTCAAACGGGAAAAATGTGATGCCATTATTGCTATCGGCGGCGGCAGCACAATGGATACCGGAAAAGGAATAGGTATTGTTTATTCAAACCGGAAGAATATTCTGGATTTTGAAGGAATTGATAAGATTCCTATACCTGCGCCGCCTCTGATCTGTGTACCTACAACTGCCGGAACATCATCTGATGTCTCACAGTTCTGTATCATTACCGATCAGAAAGAGCAGAACAAGATCAGCATAGTCAGCAAAAGTATTGTTCCGGATGTTTCACTTGTTGACTACGAAACAACAACTTCCATGGATTTTTATCTTACAGCCTGTACAGGGATAGATGCTCTTGTACATGCTATGGAGGCTTTTGTTTCCAAAGGAAGCGGACCCTTAACAGACATGTACGCATTGCAGGCAATAAGGCAGGTTTATAAAGTCCTTCCCGAACTTCTCAAGGATTTAAATAACACAAAACTCAGAGAAGAAATGATGCTTGCAAGTATGAATGCCGGACTGGCATTTTCAAATGCTATTCTTGGCGCAGTACACGCGATGTCCCATAGCCTCGGAGGCTATTACGATCTTTTTCACGGTGAACTAAACGGGATACTGCTGGATCATGTTGTTGCCTACAACTTTGATGCATCTCCGGAGAAGTTCCGGGAAATTGCGAAGGCCATGGATATACATACAGACGGGCTTACAAATAAAATGGTTAAGAAGGAATTATTCAAGACGATTGGGGAACTGAAAAGAATATCCGGAATAACCCAGCACCTCAGTGAAAAAGGCATAAAAACAACAGATATTCCTTTTTTATCAAAGCATGCAATTAAAGATGCGTGTATGATAACTAATCCAAAACCGGCAAACCAGAGGGACCTTGAAGTTATTTATGAAGAATCTCTTTAGAACAAACACCAGGATTGATACTGATGGATGAAAATGAATTAGGCCAGCTATTGGGGCTGGGGGAATTTTCTTCCCGAAAAAGCTATTATCCTGAACTTCAGAAAAAAATTGAAGAGCTTGAAGATGAGGTACAGCGGCGAAGAGAAAGTGAAGAAAGAATAAAAGAATCACTCATGGAAAAAGAAATATTACTGAGGGAAATACATCATCGTGTGAAAAATAATATGACTGTAATTTCTTCTCTTTTAAATCTTAAATGTACCGCCCTGGAAGAAGATGAAACAAAGCAGCCACTTCTGGATTCCATTCAACGGATAGAAACCATGGCATCTATCCATGAATATCTTTATGCTAATGAAAAAATAAAAAGTATAAATATCAAAGACTACCTGATGGACTTTATTTCGGATCTTATTCTTACGTTTAAGCCGGAGGGTCTGGAAATAGAGAAAGAGCTCGATATTGATGAGATTGAATTTGATCTGGATACACTTATACCAATAGGCCTGATAACTAATGAAATAATTACGAATATTCTAAAACATGCCTTTAACAGGGAAATGGATCATCCAAAGATCATGATCAGTATGAAGCACTTGGAAACAGAACAGGTTGTCTATAAAATATCAGATAACGGTCTTGGAATAGATTTTGACAAGGTGATGGAAAAGAAAGAGGCAATTGGTTTTACAATCACCAGAGCTCTTGTAGATCAGATAGCAGGTGAATTGACCATCAATTCAAAGTTGGGAATAGAGACAATCTTTACTATCACTTTTCCAATTAACTGAAGACTCAGGATCACGGACACTGAATGAATCCCTGCTGCCACAGACATCCGCCGCAGGAGGGGTGATTGTTTCCGAAACAGTCTTCACCATTGTCTTCAGCCATCTCACAGGAGTTGCAGTAGGTGCATGGAGAAAATTCTTCAAACTGAAGCCTTTTTCTGAACTCACGGTATTCGGACTTCATCCATATTTCGGACAGACTCCCTGAATGAATATCCCCGAAATGACAGGCATCGCTTTTTCGGAGAGTTTTATCAAGGTAGGATTCACTATTGTAAAAAAGCGGTGTACATGGACTTACTTTGCCGTCCCAGCGGATCGAAAGGCTTGCTTTTTTCATAAAAGGACAGACACCAATTCTCTGGTCCCGCTCATTTCCTGCAATTGAATACCAGCCGCCTGCACCGGCAGTTGTTTTTATTATTTCGCTTACCTCATCGGAAACATCAATTCTGGGAAAAGAGATTTCAATGTCTCCCCGCCCCCACCAGTTTCCTGAAGACATTTTATACAGACGTTCCTCAGCCAGTTCTTCTGTAAAGGGAAGGACATTACTCACCGAAAGCTTCACAGCATTCATTCTGCGGCATATATCAATTATTCCCGGCAGGTCTTTTATATTGCTCTTCATAGCAACAAAGGCTATACCCAGATTAGGGGTTTCTGAAAATTTCAGAACCTTGGTCTTCCTAAGATTACTTAGATTTTCAAGAATCACAGGAAGCATATTTCCAAGTCTGACATCCTTATAGCTTTCAGGCTTTGCTCCATCCAGAGAAACCCAGATAATATCCAGGCCGGCATCAATCAGTTTTTCTGAAGTATCACTGCTAAGCAGGGTTCCGTTAGTAATCAGTTCGGTCCGCCATCCGTATTTTTTTATTTCGCGGATCATTTTAAAAATATCAGGATGAATAAGCGGCTCGCCCCAGCCTCCGAAGATAAAAGTAAAAGGCTGCTCATTCCCGGCAAGCATCCTGCCGGTATCTTCAATAATTTTCAGAAAATCCGTATAGAACATCAATCCGTTTTTTTCTTCCCAGACATTTCTGACACAGGTCTTGCATTTCAGATTGCATTGATTGGTTACCTCAAGGTAAATACGTTTAAGGATATCTGAAGACTGCCTGATAAAAATTCCGTCAGCATATTCTTTTATATCGTACTGCCCATCCCGACTGAATCCGTATTTTTCAGCTAATTCATCGGGGATTGTCAGATTAATAGTTTTCATATCCGTACTCCAGAATTCCAGTTAGTTTTCAGGTTATAATGATTAACACTTTCCGACAAGACAGGGAAACAATGAAGAGCACAATTGACATGCTTTTATCGGATGTCTATTATTGACCCATGTCTACCAGCTACGAAATTGTTTATTCAGCAGATGAAGCTACCCACTGGACTCCCTCGGAAATTGCTCCGGGTGATGATGTTAAAATGTGTCAGTACTACGATCTTTTCAAAGAGGAGATTAAGGGTAAAGATACTTATTATATACTCACCGATTCAGGTAATAAAAGATATACAGACGAGCTTAACAGGAAAGGCGACTTTATAGTTTTTTAAAAAAGGGCTGCCCAGACCGGACAACCCTTATATACAAAGTATTATCTGTGTCTTCCTTTATCCTTATTTTTAAAATCTTTATGTCGAAAATCTCCGGGCCGGTCATCTTTATAATCAGGATCCGGAGCAACAGTATAATAATCAACTATGCCGTCTGAGTCCTCATCAACCTCTGTAATAATACCTATTATTCTTCCGTTGTTTGTTAAACTTGTAATTATACCTTCCGCATCATCCTGATCGCTTCCTGTGACAATCCATATAGCACCTTCTTCAACAACAACATCAATATTGTTATATCCGTTCCAGTAAACCTGATTAGTTACATGACCCAGATATTCAGCATCAGACCAGTCACCGTTGCCGACAGCAAGATCTTTTTCAACATGACTGAACTCTCCCGCTGAGACAAAGCCTTTAAGGGTTGCACCTTCGCCGATGGTCACTGTTACATCATAACCGGTTGCACTTGCCGGACCCATCGCGCCCTGTACCAGGTAGCCGGTTGAGTTCCAGATATCACCTTCGTAGTTTCCGTTTGAAAGCGTCAGGTCACAGATCCCGCTGGTCCCGTAGTCTGTCATACCGCCGAATTCACTGCTGTAGCCTTCACCTTCGGTGAATGACTCATTGAATGTAGGCATATGCATTCCGTAGGTGTGGCCGTAGAAAAGATCATCAATTCCCCATTCAGTTCCCATATCAAGACCGACTGCGGGATCATCATTATCAAAAAGCTGAAGAAGAACGCCTGATTCTGATTTCAGCAAAGAATCATCAACATTAATGTAGTTGTTGCCGCCCTTTATCAGGAACATGGCATCACCGGATGTTATTGATGTTTTATCGAGTATATTCACTACATTGGTTCCCTGATGAGCCATAATACCGAAGCTGCCGGCAACTATTTCTGAAGGCCTTGAGCTTCTGCTTGAAACAGCTGTTACAGCAGCACCTTCAGCCTGGAATCCGTATTCATCAGTATCGCCATCCATCTTGGCAACATTAATTTCTTCTCCTGCTCTTGAGGACCGGATTGTTGACTGACCGCCGGTATGGATGATACCGATTGTTGCTACATCCATTCTGACACCGTAGAAGTCTTCGGTAGCACTGCCGATATTGTATGTTCCGTAACCTGAGTTCTCAACTTTGATATCAGAGTTTACAACAATCAAATGCATCTGGGATCCGCTGTCGGTTGATAGACCGGCCCAGCCGTGTGCGTAAATATCAGAATCTACATATGCTGCTACGGAATAATCACCCATCAGGTTGGAACCTCGGGCATTTGACTCTGCATTGTCCAGGCCGAGAACCCACGGCGGAGCAACCATGATAGTCTGATCAGCAGTAGACATATAACCGTCATAAATGGTTCCGCCGTTAGCCCTTATTTTACAGCCTTCAAAAACTGCAACAGCACCATCATCAACAAAAACAGGCAGTTTGCCGACACCGGTGGTTTCTATCTTCGAACCGTTTACTTTAAGAAATGCATCTTCACCAGAAACGACAACTGCAGCTCCGAGTCCTGCAAAATCGTTTGTATTGGAACCGTCGACAGTATCACCCCCCAGAGTGATTTTTGCACCATGGATTGAATAATCAGCATTATTAACAACAATACCTGAGAAATCACCGGTCTGGCCCTGAATTTTTATTCCGTTTGCCTTATCATCAAAAACCTTTCCTGATCCCACAGCCTCAAGAACAGAACATTCTTCATTCATTCCCTCACTGTCAATATACGCGGCGGCCCTGAATGGAGGTGTTGCAGTTGAAGCAGCTGCGTCTCTGCCGCCCCAGGTCCAGCTTCCCATAAATTCTGTATCCCTGGTTAACACCAGTGTAACATCAGAATAAACACCTTCCTCTATAACTGTTTCAATGCCGTCAACCAGCATTGTCAGATAATAACCTTCAGGTATACTGAATGATGCATCCGCACCTATCTCAAGAGTTTCATAGCTTGTAGTTTCGTTTATTTCAATTAAAGTGTCAGCCGCAATAATTAAATCTGAATTAACCGTGTTACCGGCCTTTCTACTTTCTGCATCAACAGTAATAACCGGATTACTGCATCCTGCTGCAAACAGCAGCACAGCTGCAATAAATGAAAATAGTAAATTACTTTTTTGAATAGTTCTGATAGTTTTTCTCATAATTACCCTCAATTTCTGTTTTTTAAAACTGCTGAGAATACTGGACTATTCAGGAGATTGATATTTCAGAAGAAATGATTAGCACAATTTTATAAATACTCTCACCCGAATTCAGTCCGAGACACTCAGACAAATTCATTTTTTAGAGGATTCTTGAGACAAACGAAATTTATGTTCTCATCTGCCTCAACCTTAAATAATATTGCGCAATATAAATTATTCTTACCCGAAATATTTTCTGCGTCAAATAATTTATGGCTGAAACAGATATCAAAAATGTAGAATCAATTACAGAATTATACTTTTAAGCTGGTTTTCTAAATTTTCAGCGCCTTTGCAGTAACGTCTTCCAGACTATTAAGGTCATCAAGAAAAGAATTTAATTCATTTTCTGCAGCTGAAACCTGAAGAAGAATCAATCCTGTAGGCGAGCATGCACCCTCAACAGCATCATGAAGGCCAAGCCTGACTTTTATACTGCAGCCGAATGAAGTAAGTATTGACTGTACATTAGTCGAAGATTCTTCACGGCGACCTACTTTAATTGCAACTATCTGATATTCCATAATCCCTCCTGTTAACTCTATATAATAATTTTAATTGGAAAAAACTGATATGCAATAATGTCCTATAGAAAAAGTAAACAAAGATACTCAGTGAATTAAAGAAGTTTACCGAAGACAGGCTTCCCTTCAAAGAAAACTGATTTAACAGTAATGTTATGAATTTCATTTTTTGGGATTGAAAAAATATCCTCGTTCATTACAACAAAGTGTGCAAGTTTTCCCTTCTCAATTGAGCCCATTTCATTTTCAAGACGGAAGGGAACTGCACCTTTTATTGTATAACCGAGAATCAGCTCTTCTATGCTTAGAACAGCATCAGCCGGCGGACGTACACTTCCCGGATACCGGCTTTCACTAAGGGGAAACTGAGGATCAACCCTAGTACTGCCGCATTCAATTCCCAGAAACGGATTGCACCGATCAACTTCCTGCCATGAGTAGATATCACTTCCATAGGTAACAACAGTACCGGCGTCAATCATCTGTCTAAAATCGTACATGGTATTCCAACGTTCCAGACCGAGATAATCTATTGCAGCTTCACCGAAATATCCGCCTGACCATTGAGGACTCCAGTTAATGATGATACCTAGTTTTGACGCACGGGATCTGTCATCAGGATGTACAAGCTCACAGTGACAGAAGGTTATATAAATAACAAATTCGGTATTACTTTTTTTACAGATCCTCTGCGCTGATTCAACAGCATCACAGGCTGTGCGGAATGCCCGGTCTCCGACCATATGAATGTGAAAATCGAGCTCCTCGGCATTAAGCCTTAAAATAGTTTTAGTAAGTTCTTCCGCTTCCATATTAATTGAGCCGTATTTTGTCCCGCCGGGATCATTACTGAAAGGAACAAGAGACGCACAGTCGCCTAGTTCATTTGTACCGTCCAGAAAAAATTTTACGGTACGGATGTTGATATGTCTGCTTTTATATCCGGCCTGCCATTCCTTTGCTCTGCCAATCGACTCATCAAGATTTTCATATGAGTTAAGGATGCTTGCTCCTTCATAATATGAATGCAGGTTTCCGGAAGCTTCCAGCTCAGAAAGAAGCTTAAGCAGATGTTCAGACTCGGTAATAGCATCAAAGAAAGCGATAATACCGAAACTGCTGTAATAATCAAGAAGAGATATCAGCTCGTTCTTTGAGACAGCCCCGGGAGGGCTCCAGCCGACCCTGTCATAAATGGGGTCTTCAAGAATGTCTGATTCAGGCTCCTTTACCCATCCGGTAGGATTCCCATCCTGATCCCGGATAAATTCTATCTCGCCGAAAGGCCCAATAGGGTTAGGAGTCTCTTTTGTAATACCCAGATACTCAAGAGCCATACTGTTGAACCAGCAGGCGTGATCCGTAAAATCCTGCAGCCTGGCGGGTCTGTCAGAAATATAATTATCAAGAAGTTCTCTGGACGGTTCGTCTCCGTCAAACATTTCAGGGTAGTAACTCTCGCCAAAGAAATAAGGTACTTCATGGACGGGATGCTGCCTGCAGTATTCAGCTGCCGCTTCAAGAAGCACCTCAAGGCTGTCAGTTTTCGGCAGTTGAATTCTCCATTTTGACAAAATTACCGGCTCAACATGGGTATGTCCATCTATAATACCCGGAAGAATCATCCTGCCGCCGGCATCATAAATCACCGTAGTATTACTTCTGTATTCCTCAAGACTTCCGCTGCCTACAGCTATAAAGCGATCCCCTTTAACTGCAAGACAGTCTGCCCATTTCTGCTTAATGTTCGAAGTAAATATTTTTGCATTCGTTATTATTAAATCAGCTTTTTCCATTGGATTTTTCCGTAACTGATTTTATACCATTTTCTTGATTAAACAAAACAGAAACATTAATATTGTGTTTATGAAAGATACAATAAGCAATATTCGTTCGCTTGGGTTCCATTGGGAAACCCGGGATCCTTTTCTGTTCTGTGCTCATCACTATGATCATTATCCGAATGGTAACGATCAGCAGGGTCCGGACGCATCTCTCGCAGGCAGAATGATAGGACAGGACTTCACACTTAAAGACGGGTGGAGAATGTATCATGGAGAGAAAGTTCCAGGCTTTCCCGAACACCCGCACCGAGGATTTGAAACTGTTACGATAGTACTTGAAGGCTTTGTTGACCATTCTGACTCACACGGCTCCGGCGGGCGCTACGGAGAGGGTGATGTCCAATGGATGACTGCCGGCAGCGGACTGCAGCATTCGGAAATGTTTCCCTGCGTTTATAAAGATAAACCGAACACACTGCATCTTTTTCAGGTATGGCTCAATCTCCCTGCAAAAGACAAATTTGTTAATCCGCACTATACAATGCTGTGGGCTGAAAAAATTCCGGTGCTTCATGAGTCCGATGAGAACGGAAAAGATATTTCAATTCGGATAATTGCAGGTACGCTGCACGGAGAATCAGCTCCTGCCCCTGCACCCGATTCATGGGCAAACAAACCGGAGAACAATGTAGCAATATGGATAATAAACCTTGCGCCCGGTGCAGTATGGACACTCCCGGAAGCTCCTGCGGAAAGCGAAAGAACACTGTACTATTACGAAGGAAGCGGACTTACCGCTGAAGGAAAAGAAATCCCTGAAAACCACGGGTTTGATACAGTATCAGATAAAACTATTCAACTGGAGAATAGCGGCAGTAAATCAAGCAGGTTGCTGATGCTTCAGGGTAATCCGATTAATGAACCTGTTGCACAGTACGGGCCATTCGTTATGAATACAGGAAGTGAAATCAATCAGGCTATTTCAGACTATCAGCAGACACAGTTCGGAGGCTGGCCCTGGAAAAGCAGCGAACCGGTTCATTCTATTGATGCAGTCCGTTTCGCTAAATACGCAGACGGAACAGAGGACAAGCCTTAGAAATTTATCCTATTGATGACGCTGATTATAACGTTATGAAATTACATTATCTGTTACAGATGTCTAATTTTCATATATGGCAGCCATATCATGTATTCTTCGATTGATTTCTTTACGGATATGTAACGGCTCTAAACATTCGCATTTATCTCCAAAACTGAAAAGCATATTGTAGTAGTATTCATTTTCAATGAAAGGAAATTTGACAATATAATACCCGTTATCTTCCGGTGAAAAGTCTTCATGAGAACAAAAATCACGCACCCTATCCAATACATCTTTATGAATACGGAGTTTGATCTTCATTTGAATTGTTTCTAAAATTTCCGAAAATTCTAAAATCGGTTTCTGATAGTCTCGTGGTATAAAAGATTCATCTTCTATTTTAAGATTCGATATACGGGATAGTTTGAATAATCGATAATCAGTTCTGGTATGGCAGTAGCTGTATAAATACCAGTGATTACTTTTCAATACAAGCTGATACGGCTCTACAATTCGTACGGTTAGATTTGCATGGTGAGCTGAATACTCAAACGACAACAGCTTACTATTATGTAAGGATCTTTTGATCAGGTCCAAATACAATTGTATGTTTTTGTTGCCCATCCAGGGGCTTAAATCTATATATATTTGATTTGCTTTTAATTCAATGTCTTTCGCCCTGTCTGCAGGGATAAAACTCTTCACTTTTGCAAGGGCGTTTATCAGTTCATCACCCCGTATCATGTTGGAAATACTGGAAAGCCCCATTAAAATTGCAGAAAGATCAGCAGTAGAGAAAACATTTTTTTCAATTTTATAGTTTTGCATAATTTCAAAACCGCCGCCCACTCCCGGTATTTATCTGACTGGAATACCACCCATATTGATGGTGTCTATATCACGGTAAATTGTACGGGGTGATACTTCAAAAATATCCGCTAACTCCTGTGCGCCGATACGCTTTTTATCAAGGAGCATCATTATTATGCTAACCAGCCTGTCAATTTTCATCAGATAATTACCTGTTTAATATTTTTATATTGTTGCCACACTGTTGTCAACAATTGTATGTATAATTGAAAAATAAGCATATAAATCTGCTGATGAGGAGGATATATTTTGCAGAAAAAAGCCATCGTCGTAATAGATATTCAAAATGACATAACCGGGAATTATAAAAATGTTATTGGAAACATAAATAAAGCAATCGATTGGGCCGCCAATAATAAAGTTCATGTAGTCTATATAAAGCATGAAAATCTATCAGCCGGTTCGAGGGTGCTTAAACCCAATACATTCGGGGCTGAGTTAGCTGAAGACTTGAAAGTAGTTTCAGAGAATATCTTTACAAAAACCAGGACTAATGCATTAACCAGTGAAGAATTTAAAGACTTTATCGATAAAAATGAAATTGGAGAATTTTATATAGCAGGAGCAGATGCAGCTATATGTGTTAAATCAACCTGTTTCAATTTAATCAAAGCAGGTTTTGATGTAAATGTTTTATCAGATTGCATTACCAGCTGGTCAATGAAAAAAATTCCCGAGATGCTGGAATATTATCAAAGCAAAGGCTGTAAAAATATTTGCTTAAATGACATTCTGAATTAATTCAGCCGGAAGGAATTGTCAGTCAGAGAAAACCAGTTGCGTATTGCCGGAGTCGGGACAACAATGCTGTCCCTGGTGATAAAAACAGCTTCAATGTCAGAGCAGCCTTCGGCTTTTTCATATGCCTCATCAAGTCCTCCGGACTGAAGAATCGTTGCCCATAGATCGGCTTCGAGAGAAGTACCGGCAATAACCGTCACACTTGCAAGATCCGTTTCAAAGGGATGTCCTGTCTGCGGATCAATCATATGATGATACTTCTTTCCGCCGGACTCAAAGATTCGTTCATAAATACCCGAAGTAACAACCGATGCATCCCGGATAGCAAGAGTTCCTGCAACGGCGCCTCTTGAATCAAAAGGTGACTGGATTCCGATCCGCCAGTAACCGTCCGCAGCTCTATCCGAACCGCCCATAGCCAGGACATTTCCGCCGAGGTCTATCAACCCCTGATAGATTCCGCTTGAATTGTAAAGCTGGCCTGCAAGATCTGCAGCATATCCCTTCGCAATTGCTCCAAGATCAAGCTGCATATTTTTACGGGTAAGAAAAACAGATTGCCTTTCATTATCAAGTACAGCGTCTTCGGGATTTGTAAGTTTTAAAAGTTCGGAAATTTCATCATCAGAACGAATTCGGGGATTATCAAAACCAATTCCCCAGGCCTTAACAACCGGCCCCAGAAAAGCATTGAAGCTGTCGCGGTATTCAAGACTGGCATCAACGGCCTTCCGGACAATACTGTAAACATCCGAATCTACGACAACAGCTGAAACACCCGCTGAATCATTTATTTCTTTCAGCTGAGATTTCTGCCCGGATGCCGAAGGGCTGTTAACAGTCAGCCGGGCTTCCAGACTGCGGAGAAGATCGAAGACTGCATCAGTAACAGCATGCGGAACCTCTCCGGGAATAATAGTGCGGATCAGCGTACCCATTAGATTTTCACTGTTTATGGTCTGCTGATCAGACAATTTTATATACCTTTTACACAGTTTTTTCCGGCGACATAACCGTAAAAAACTGAGATTGAATGACTTACACCCTTGATAGCAATCGGATATTCAACAGCAAACCTATTTCCCTGAATATTTCCGGCAACATAAAGGCCTTTAATAATTTCACGTGTACTCTGATCAAATGTATGACAGTTTTCATCACTTTCAAGCCCGCCCAGACAGCAGAGCATTGCAGTAACACCCATCTTGACACCGTAAAAAGGAGCTTTGTCGACTGGAAACAACCTCTTTGCAGGCTTACCAAAATCTTCATCCTTACCCTTTGCACAGAGTTCATTATACCTTTTAACTGAAGCAAGACCGGTTTTTACCTCTACTCCCAGCTCTTCGAACAGTTCTTCAAGAGTATCCTTTTTAACCAACTGATATGTTTCTACAGCTTCGTCAATCTCTTTACGGCTGCGGTAACTTCTGTCTTCTTCATTGTTCTTCGGCTTTATTCCATCATCATAGTAGCAGACTGTACCGTGGTTTGTAGGCATGAACGGAATTGCTTCAGGCCAGTTGTCATCAAAAATCTGAAAAGCCGCCTGATTGGGCTGCATTTCTATCTGGTTTTCAAGCTGCTGTCCGGGAACACTTTCATTCATGAAACGTTCACCCCTGTCATTCAGGAAGAGGAAGGGGGTATTTCCCATGGCTCCGCCGGTACCTCCGGGGCCGCCCATATTATGTGTAATAGGAGCATGGTTCTGCTGTATTCGCGCACCAATCCAGGCTCCGAATTTCAGTCCATCACCGGTATTGGTCGGCATACCCTCAACATCCCTGTTCATCCAGATTGACGGAACTCCGTTTTCGATTATATGCGGACAGTAATAGCGAACCATCTCGGTATTGCTGGCATAGTCACCCGATGCAAGAATAACACCCTTTCTGGCAACGGCTTTAACATACTGTCCTGTTTCAGCATTACGGGCGTATACACCAATCACTTTTTTGTGTTCATCAGTAATCAGCTTAACGACAAAATGCCCGTAGAAGGGAGTCACCTTATTTTCACTGACAGCTTTATCCATATTAGCGAATACAACAGGATGCTGGGTTGGAAGGAATTCAACTGATGTCGGAATAGTCGGAAAAACTTCTTCACGGTAATTATAATGCTCTGGAAGCGGATGATAAAGCGGAACAAGGAATGAGTCTTTGTATTCATCCGGAACATCTTCTCTATTGGTTTTACATATATAAAGATCCGGTTTTGCAGCAATCCACCAGTCAAAAACTTCTGCACATTCATCAGCCCATCTCTTGATAATAGGTCTTTTTATTCTGTATGAACATTCCTTCATCATGTCATCGGCAATTTCATCAGTATCAAGACCATCACGGCCCCACATCTTCTGAAGACGGCCATTAATAACCGCATATTCGCCGCTTCTGGTCTGAGGTCCGTCAGCTTTTTCGAACACAACAACCTCAGCTCCCTCTTCAGCTGCTGAACGTGTAGCACTTACACCGGCGACACCTGCACCGACAACGATAACATCAGTCTCAATATATTTCTCAATCTGCTCATCAATAATTACAGGTTCATCACCGAGCCATGTTGGAGTAGGAATAACTTCACCATTATACTGAACCGCAAAAGGGTCCTCCTCTCCGCAAGCCTTTGCCAGAGCCCTGTCAACACATGCGATAATACCCTTGCATGACATTGAAGCCCCGGTAATAATATCAATTGAAGTAGAATTCAGCTCAATCATGCGCCTGGGAAGAACATCAAATACATCCTCTTCGGCTCCTTCAATTTCTGAACCGCCGATAACCTCAATATCTTCAATCCCTTTCTCGTTTACCTTTACCTTAAGAGTAATTATGCCATGCAGATCATCAAAGCTCTCACGATAGGTACCGGGCTGGAATACTCTTGCTGCAAGCTTATCAGCATTAACGCGCTTGTATTCTGCCGACATGTCACTTTCAACAAAGTTCCAGAGAGACTCAGGTATAGCCAGCTTTCGGCATTGATCATGCCTTACATAGGTTGATGCCGGTTCACCTGAAACAGTCTTCTGGACCCATTCAGGCTCAACAATGAGTTCACGTCCTATAGCAATAGCCGAGAATCCAGCTTCGATTCCCTTATCTGCCTGCTCCCCCTTCATTACCCCACCGACACCGACAAGCGGAACTGATTTTAAAGTATTGGAGGCACTGCCAATAAGTTTTTCAAGAAGAGTCTCCTGATCATCCCTGTTTACAATTGAAGTCTGATGAAGGGTCTTGGTTGAAAAGTGCAGGTAATCAATTCCCTCGGCTGCAAGCTGCTCTAAAAGAAAAAGCGTATCATTGTACCTGATGCCCGGAACTTCAAGTTCTTCAGGACTGAATCGGTATCCTATAATAAAACCTTCGGCAGGAACCGTAGTTTTAATAGCCTTAAGTACAGCAAGCGGAAACTGAGCTCTTGATTTAACATCACCACCCCACTTATCGGTTCTTCGGTTTGAATGAGGTGAAAAGAACTGCTGAATAAGATAGGTATTTCCACCATGTATCTCTACACCGTCAAAACCTGCACGTACAGCTCTTTTACATGTTTCTGCAAATTCAATAATAAGATTATCAATTTCTGATGCTGTAAGTTCTCTCGGAACAACCGCGCCTGCCCGGGGAGCTGCTATTGCACTTGGGCAGACCGGCTGTGCTCCATTAATAAGGGAAGGATTAGTCATTCTGCCGCCGTGAAAAACCTGAAGAATGGCCTTTGTATCCTTTTCTTTAATAGCCTCGGAAATCTTTGCGAGTCCTTCGATCTCACCGTCATTATCAAGACCTATACCGCCTGGGAAAACACGGCCGGTAGCATTTACATGCACACATTCAACTACTATAGCACCGGGGCCGCCTGCACGTAGACCATAGTATCTAACAAGTTCATGCGGTGCAGTACCATTTGAGTTACCGCACAAGGTAGTCATAGGTGCCATAAAAATCCGGTTTTTAAGCTCCGCTCCGCATCTGAGTTTAAGTTTTTCAGTAAATTTGTAGGACATTATATTTTCACCTCTCAATAGGTTATTTTTTATTGTTCAGGTGATAAATATATTATAACTTTTTCCCCACTAGATACATAATCAAGGATATTGCTGATACCCATTGTATAAAAATGATATCTCTGCAGATCCATGAAACAGAGCTTCTAATCAAATTCGGGACTCTCCAGTTGGAGCGTCTCATTTGATTCATAAGTCAACGCTCTTTTAGAAGTGAAGAACTGCATTATTGTATTCAGCTCCTGAGCCTGAGCGGAGAGCTCTTCGGTAGCAGAAGCAGATTCTTCAATTAACGCTGCATTTTTCTGGGTGTTTTCATCAAGAGAAATAAGAGCCTGGTTAATTTCATCGGAACTTGATATCTGCTCCTGGGACGCCGCAGAGATTTCTGCAACTAGTGCGGTAACCTTTCTAACCGCATCATTAATATCCTGAAGAACAACACCTGCCTTATTGGCAATTTCAACACCTTCAGATACCCTTTCGTTACTTGATTTAATAATATCAGTTATTTCTTTTGCAGCCCGGTCCGAACGCTTGGCAAGCTTTCTAACTTCAACAGCAACAACAGCAAAGCCTTTTCCATGTTCACCGGCCCGCGCTGATTCAATGGAGGCATTCAATGCAAGCAGATTTGTCTGGAATGCAATGTTTGTAATAACTTCTATAATATCAGCAATTTTATTGCTGGAGATACTTATTTCATTCATCGAATTCACCATTTCATGAATGGTTTCGGCTCCGTATTCAGACTTTCCGGCAGCCTCTCTTGAAAGGCTGTCAGCCGTCTGAGTATTATCGGCATTGGATTTAATTGAGGCATTCATCTGTTCAATAGCAGAGGATGTTTCTTCCAAAGAAGCAGCCTGCCGTTCTGTTCTGTTGGAAAGATCCTGATTTCCGGATGCCAGCTGTTCACTTGCAGAGGCCACCTGTTCACTACCGCTTAATACAGAACTGACTATTTGAGAGAGTTTCAGCGACATAGTCTTCATGGAAGCATAGACACCCCGCAGCTCTCGATCGTCATATTCTATATCAAGATTTCCTTCTGCAATGCTCTCAGCAATCAATGAAATTTCATCCGGCTCTCCGCCAAGCCGTCTAAGTACAGATCTTGTAATCATCACTGCAACAAAAATACCAATCAGAATTCCCAGGCCTATTCCTGCCCAGATAATTATACTCTGCATAAAATTCAACTGTTCAGCATCCTTAACAAGGCCTTCTCTTTCAAGATTCAATTGTGCAACCGTATCTTTTATTCCGGATTTTACTGCATTCAGATAACCTGCAGTTTCAGTATTGAAAATATCATTTGCAGCCTCCTGATTCTCTATCAGGGTATTTTCCATTTCAATAATTTCCTGAAAAGCAACCCTTATTGATTCAAGATTTGGAAGGACTTCAGTTTCAAATAAATAGTATTTATCATTAAATTCGACAGCATCATTTATTGCCGGAACTGCATGATGAAGTTTTTCGTGAGCAGAAATTATCGGAACCATTATCTTTTTATATTCAGGCCAGGAATCTTCAAGCTCCTTATTCCAGCTGCTCGATAGAAACTGACCAAATCCGCATAATGTCGGATCAACCTGTACATCGGAAACCTGATCTTTCATTATATCTTCAATCAGATTTGCCGCCCAAAGATTATGATCGCTGAGCCTTTTATATAACTCTTCACCAAGACCAGGATGAATACTGGCCCAGAGCTCATCAATCCTGATTGCCGATGAATGCAGAGCTAAATGATCCTGCTCGGCCTTCATTATGACCTCTGCAGAATCAGGTGAAAGCTGCTTCAGAGAGTCCAGTCCGCCCTGATAAAACCAGGTTCCGAATCCGCATTTATGTCCGTCAAACTGAACATTAATTTCATCAGAATTAAAAAGAAAAGATTCCTCCAGGCTTGATTTCCATTCATTATGGGCATTAACTGCATCTAGAAGGCTGGTTTCTACTTCTCCGAGAGAAACAACATTCTCATAGCTCCCAATAGTACTGTTGCTGATGAGAAAAGCTATTAAACCAATAAGAAATGTAAGAGCTGCCATACCAAGGAAGCCTGTTAATAAGGTAGTTTTTAATTTCACGAAATAGTCCTCCAGAACTTTACTTTTTAGCTTATAAATAAATTTTATGAACTCAATTCAAATTTGCAATACCCTGTAAGAAAATTACTTATTTTTTAATTATCGGTAATCCTGCGGAAAAGATCAGCCTTTTAAACTCTTCACAAAACAAACAAATATTCTATATAATATTTATGCTATATTTGCTAAATAAAAGCAAAGGAGTTTTATAATATGCGACATTCATACCTTTTTGACGGATTTTTTAATCATTACTGGCTATTGATATTAACCGGACTGATTCTCACCTTAATAATAATTTCAACACTTGTCAGAAACAACTCACAAAAAAATGAAAGGATACATAATCCTATTGATGAAATGGAAAAAGAAGATTTTACTTTTGTAATAGACAGATCATAGATTATATATTAGTATTTTAGAAATATTAGTTTGAGAGTAAGGATCAGGCGGCCTTAAACGGCGCAGTCGGGCATATAGATGCAGCAGGAAAACCTGTGGGACCCATTATCAGGGGTGTTCTACAGGTTTTTTTATTTTCATGGAACATTCCCTGACTCAGAGAGGGGGTATTCATGAAAAAAATTCTTTTTAAAGGCTCGGCTGTAGTTACCATTTCAATTATAGCAAACCTGCTTCTTTTTTCAGTAAAGTACATTATTGGTATCCAGAACCAGTCGCTCGCAATCAAAGCGGATGCCTGGCATACGCTGTCCGATTCCATCAGTTCCATCATAGTAATGGCAGGCCTATGGATTTCAAATAAACCAAAAAGTGAAAATCATCCATATGGATTCGGACGCTTTGAAGAAATTACGAGCATTATCGTAGGAATAATGCTGGGATACATAGGCTTCACATTTTTAATTGAATCAATACAAAACCTGGCCGCAAATACACCGAAAGTACACTATTCCCTGTCTTCAATAATCATTATGGCAGTAACTGTTGCAGTTAAGGAATCATTGGCCCGGCTTTCAATCAGAACAGGTAAAAAAGAAAGCTCGCGTTCTCTTATTGCAGACGGCTGGCATCACAGAAGCGACGCAATCTCTTCTGTGGTTATACTGATAGGAATCTGGCTTAATCCAAGGCTTCCCGGTATCGACAGTATCCTCGGGTTAATTGTTGCAGCAATGATAATTTACGCCGCATTTGAAATTATTAAAGATACGGTTAAAAGCATCATCGGAGAAACAATTCCCGGAGAAATTAAAAACCTGATAACAACCGCGGCAGCGGAGCAGACACCTCAGATACAGGGACTGCATAATTTCAAGTATCATAAATACGGCAGACACATCGAGATTACCTTTCACGGGTATTTTCGTGATGATATTAAACTGAAGGAAGCCCATGACTGCGTATCGAGTCTTGAAACGTTTCTGTTTAAAACCTCCGGACTGTATTGCCTGATTCATCCTGAAGTAAGAAATGCTTCAGAATAAAATATACTGTAAGATCCTTTTATTCAGGATATAATTCATTAATATGACTCCAGAAATTGCACTGCTTGGTGATTCCATATTCGATAATAAAAATTATACTGAACCGGGACAGGCCGTTACGGACTGCCTCAAAAGAGAACTGAAAACAGCCGCGGTACCGGTGTTATATGCCGTTGGCGGAAGCGTAACTGCACTGATAACTGACCAGATTGACAAACTGTCGGCAGAGACTTCGCATATTTTCATCAGTTCAGGCGGAAATGAAGGCCTGAGGGTGAAGCCGCTTTTAAATGTGCCGAACCAGCTTGAAACCATTGCCGTCATACAGCAGGGCTTCAGAACTGTTTACAGCAAACTACTAAAGAAGGCCCTCGCAACCGGTCTGCCGGTAACCGTCTGTTCTATCTATGATAAAAGCCCGGCTATGGAACCCTGGCAGTTGGCCGCCCTAGCGGTATTCAACGATGGCATCATCAGGGAAGCTGTCAGCGCCGGGATTTCAATCATCGACCTGCGAGCGGTTTGTACCGAAGCGGAAGACTACTCATCTGTTTCACCGATTGAACCGTCGGGACAGGGCTCGGCAAAGATAGCCGCTGTGATTCGGAAGGTTTTTGAAGATAAGACTAACGCAGACTATCCACGGGTATACAAATGAAGACAAAATATCAAAAACTGATGTATCTGGAATAAGTGAACTCTCAGTCCCTGAACTTCTCCAGCACATCAGGGGGATACTGATTGCGGTACAGAAAGAGCAGGCGCATATTAATCATTTCTCCGCCGTACTCAATGAAACTGTGGTCCCAGTCGAGCGGAGTTCCGTTTACTATAATGTCATATCGTTTCCTGTAGCCCTCGGGAAAGCTCTCATCATAATCAAGAAACCACGACCATACAGTATCGACTTTTATAATTCTGTATTTCTCCGACTCGCTTTTCTTTTCTATATAGCGGTTATTTTTTAAGAGGCTGATGCAGTAAATGGCGCTGCGGACATCCAGAGAAAAGGGTTCCGGCCCGGGGATCAGTATGCCGTCCGGGATATCGCCGGGCAAGTCTCTATTCTGTGCAGATACCGGAAAAACTATACAAACCGTCATTGATAAAACCATGATGACTGCTTGTATAAAATTCTTCCTTTTCTGCATCAGATATGAAATTTCCTTTTTAATTTTTCTTTCACTACAGGGGAAAGAAGAAGATGTAAAAGAATAAATAATATTGCTAAAGGGACAGCTACACTTATTACAGGGATAGACCACGATAATTTTATCAGGGTAGATACTGCAAAATTATAAAATAGATCAATTGAAAAACAGGCTATTGATATTGAAAACAAAATATATGATACGATGTTTAAACCTTTTCTCTTACTATGCAGAATGGCTTTTCTTAAAATAAGGGTCCAGAACATTGTATTGAAACAGATTATTAGACCAAGTGTCCAGAACCAGTTGACATTATCAGAAAAGCTATCAATCAGATAAAGGAAAATCATAACTGTCATGCCTATCCCGATAAAATTAAAACTAATAGAAGGAATAAGCCGCATGAGGAAGAACATTATCAAAACAACAGCAGCATTAATAGCTATTACATAACGGGACCATGTAAAGCCCTTAAAGAAGTGTATATCAAGTATCCCGAAAACAGCTGAAAGTACTATAAGTGTTAATAATAATGATATAAAGACAAAGGGTTTAGCCTCCATCCACTTCTTTTTCTGTTCAGCTTTCTTCAAATTATGACGGTTCAGCAGAAATGAATATCTGGAACCCGACTCAGAATCGGGCGATCCTGTATCGGGTATGGGAAAACTGCATAGCGGACAATTTTTAATTTGTGAATCAAGCTCAACGCCGCACTTCGGGCAGTATGGCATAATGTTCTCCTTAATAATTTACGCTGATCTTAACAGGAAGACCCTGCTTTCTCAAACCCGAAAAAAAACGTCTTTCGAATTCCCGTTCATTCACAAGAGATCCGAATGTGATGCAAAAACGATCATTATATGAAATACATCCCGCTTTTATCAAAGTTCCCTGACTGGGCGGCGTCAGAAGCCTGACTTCCTCAACTTCATGACGAATCGCCTCCGGCAATTTAAAAGCCCCCAGATTTGACAATCCTCCGCTGTATTGTCTTTCACCTAAATAATAGTAAAGAACAGAAAAAATTAATCTTTTTAACGGAAGAGGAATCAGCCTTATCGCCATATTGGACTCTACATCTATATTACGTTTGAATTGCTGGTTTATGTAGCGCCGATCAACTTCCAGGCTCATATAATTTTTAACATGAGAAATTATTTCTTCAAGAGTAAAATACCCGAACCGGCAGTCTATCTGAGGCATTATCGTTACAAAGAAGTTTCTCAATGTTTTTGAATTATATAAGACTCTGAGATTGACCGGGACATTAATTACCACAGGAGCAGGTTTCCAGTGAAAATCCTGTATCATTTCTGATATTGTCAGAATATAGAAAGATGTCAGCCACTCCGTTATTGTACAGCCGTATGATTTGGCTTTTTTTAGAATATCATTTAACGGAATGGTTCCTGTTGTTGAATAATAAACCCCGGGGGAAACTATATTATACGGAAAATGAAAAGCCTTTGAACGGCGCTTCATTCCGGGTATTGAGGGATCATAATGTTTTAAATATGAATCCTCCCATCTATTATTTTTTTCATCGATCACAGTTTTTGTATTTTCCACAGTACTGTAACCTGACCCTGAAAAGTATTCTGACAGAAGCGTTTTAAAGAATTCAGTTGCACCATAGCCGTCAGTTAGAGCATGACAGAATTCTACCGACAGCAGATTTTCGGAATAATACACATGAATTGGTAAAATTGAAAAATCTTTCTCAAAAGATGTACACGGATAGTGATCATCAGGTTTTGCCGTATGTCTTTCATTTGTTTTTTCAAAATAGAACCAGAACAGACCCGGCTTGAGCACGACATTGAATTCCGGATAGACCTCATAAACTCTCGGTATTGAATCCTTCAGTCGCTGAACATCTATATTTGATTTCAAAACAGCAGTCAGCCTGTAAAGAGTAGTCTGCCAGTCGGAACGAATTAAAGGATACATCTTTCCGGTATTATCAAGACGATGCCAGTTTTGGTTAATTGTGTTTTTCAAGCTCTAATTCTATCATCAATATTTAAATAATTATACATCCAAAGAAGCCTCTAAGCTTGATCTTTATCAGACAGCATTATAAACTGATAATTACCAAATAGTAGTTATATTCTTTAACAATAGTTTAATTGTTTCTATCTTTTATAAAAGAAGCATATAGATCCTTTTCTGTCCTGCCCTTTAATAATCTGGTACTTATCATCAAAACTAACCAAAGATTATCTCACTTACTGGTTAAATATTATTACCGATAAGATTCGGGCAAGGAGCATTTATGTCAAAGAAAATTTATGTAGGAAACATCAGTTTCAACGCACAGGAAAACGATTTAAGGGATTTATTCGCTCAGTACGGCGAAGTTGCAGATGTTAAAATCATCATTGACAGATACACAAACCGTTCCAAGGGTTTTGGTTTTGTAGAAATGAATGATGAAGAAGCAGGAACTGCAGCAATTTCTGCACTAAACGGTGCCGAACTTCTGGGCAGAGACCTTAAGGTTAATGAAGCTCAGGATAGAAGAGAAAGAACCGGTTACAATAATTTCCGTTAATATCTCAGATTGCAAAGCCGCTTAACAGCGGCTTTTTTTAACTGTCAAAAGGAGAAAAGATTGGCTAAAAATTTCTATTCATACGAAAAAAGACAGCAGGAATTAAAAAAGAAAAAGAAAAAAGAGGAAAAACTAAAAAAACGTCTGGAAAAAAAATTATCCAAAGACAACGATGATGATGAATCAATAACTGAAGAATATTCAGAAGATCAAAGCGAAGAAGAATAGATAGACTATGATTAAAAAAAGTATTTTTTCACACCAAAAATATATTTCCTGACAAATCAGGCAAGAAGGAAAATTGCCAGTACCGCTGAACAGATACCAAAAATCTGTTTAACTGATATTTTCTCCCTTAAAAACAGGACAGCTATCAGTATTGTAAACAGAAATGAAAGAGATCGAATTGTTGATGAAATCGCAATTCTTGTGTTTGTAATTCCAAGCATAAAAGTAACAACACTGGTAGTAAGAAAAACGGCAATAATTAAGGGATTTAAAAGAGCCTTAAAATTAATCTGTCTCTCTTCTCTGAAGATAATCCAAACAATTGATACAAGTAAAAAACCGAACATGTAATAAAAAAATGCCGTGTTAATACCGCCTATAAGATCAGTACTTTTTTTATAAAAGATATTTGCAACACCAAGACAGAACGCCGACATCAAAACCAGCAGATAGCTTGTATTAAACACATAGACTCCTTTTGAAATACGAATATATTTAATTGATATATTATCTTACACCCGATTATAAAAACTTTGAAAGAAATATATATATCATCACAAAAATGATATTCCTATGATTGCGCATAAATCCAATTGATTCTATCATTGATCATATACATGATGGAGGTACAGTTAGTGCGTCTGTTGGATGAAGCCCGGGGACAGCTGAACTCGGTTTATGACGAAATTGGAAACCTGAAAGACCAGGTTTTAAATACCCGCCTGACTATCGCCCAGCGTGCGGAAGCATACGGTGATATCATAGCCTCGGAAGTCGGGGATACGCTTATGTCCCGGGCAAGAAACCTCGAGAGAGAATACGGTCTTAGACAGGTCTTTCTGAAGTTTGAAGGCTCCAATCCGTCCGGAACCCAGAAAGATCGCATTGCCTTCGCACAGGTCGAGGATGCTTTCCGTCAGGGTTACGAAAAAATAGTATTCGCAACCTGCGGAAATTACGGTGCAGCGATGGCATTTGCCGCCTCACTCGCCGGGCTTGAATGCCTTATCTATATCCCTGAAACCTATCACACTCCCCGCGAACAGGAAATGCTTAAATGGGGCGCAAAGATTATCCGTGCCGGCCATGATTATGAAGAAGCAATAGTAATTTCAAGCAGGATTGCCCAGGAGCAGGATCTTTACGATGCAAACCCCGGTGTAATAAACATCGATATTCAGCTGAAAGCTTATGGCGAAATAGCCTTCGAAATCTACGATGAACTCAGGGATGCCCCTGCAGCTGTAGCACTGCCGGTATCCAACGGAACAACTCTCGCCGGCATCTACAAGGGCTTTCAGACATTATACCGGCGAGGAAAGACCTCCCGTATTCCTAAAATGATTGCCGGTTCCGCCGCCCGGAAAAACCCGATTGTGACGAGCATTATTCATGGAGCAGATCACTGCATAGATCTATCTCCATCCAAGATCAAGGAAAGCGTAATCAACGAACCGCTTATCAACTGGCACTCGATCGATGGAGAGCTTGCCTTCCAGGCTATCAAATCGGAAGGCGGAAAAGCCTTTGATGTCTCAGACAAGACAATGATGTCATTTTCACACTTCATAAAAACAAATGAGGGGCTTTCGGTACTGCCGGCTTCTACCGCAGGACTCTGTGCCCTTCTTGAGTGGAATAAACAGTCTCCGCTGCCCGGAGACAGATATGTTGCCGTTTTAACGGGAAGGAAATAGATGAAAGCTGAAGGAAATGCAGCAATATACTGCGAAAACTCTTTTCTTAATACCTACGGAAAGACCGCCCACGGGCTTGTCCGCTTCACAGAGCGGTATAATGTGATTGCTGTTATTGACAGCAGTATAGATGGGGCTCCCGACGCCGGAGAACTCCTTGATCGAAAGAAAAACGGTATCCCAATAGTCAAGGATCTTAAAAGCGCTGTCTCCGCCGGAAAAAAACAGGGTAAAGAACTTACCCATTTTGTTATAGGCCTTGCAACCGACGGAGGCTATATGACCAGGGAAGTCCGAGCTGCGGTGAAAGAAGCCCTGAATGCCGGACTTAATGCCGATTCAGGCCTCCACGACTATATGCAGGACGACCCTGAAATTTCAAAACTAGCAGAAAGCAAGGGTTTGAAGCTCAGAGATATCCGGCGCCCCGGCGCTGAGAGCAACCATATGTTCAGCGGTAAAATTGAGGAAGTGACGTCCAGACGTATCGCTCTGATGGGAACAGATTCCGCACTGGGAAAACGCACCACTGCATGGATAATAGTTCACGGCCTGCAGGAAGCAGGGAGAAGTGCCGAGCTGATTGGAACCGGACAGACAGCATGGCTGCAGGGAGCACGCTACAGTATGGTTCTTGATTCGCTTATAAATGACTATGTAAGCGGTGAACTTGAACACACAACATGGACAGCCTGGAATGAGATAAAGCCGGATTTCCTTGTTATAGAAGGACAGGGAAGTTTAATGAATCCGGGCTATCCCGGCGGATTTGAAATACTCGCGGCAACCCGGCCCCACGGAATTATCATGCAGCACGCACCTGCAAGGAAGGAGTATGACGGCTTCCCCGGATACCCGATCGATTCTCTAAAAGATCAGATTTTCCTTGCCGAGTTCCTTTCAAAAAAGAAGGTTATCGGCATAACAATCAACCATGAAGAAATGGATCCCGCAGCGATAGAAACTGTCTGCAGAAGCCTTGAGGATCAGCACGGAATACCGGCATGCGACCCGCTTACACAGTCCTGTGAAGGGATTTTAAAAGCAATACAGTCACTATGAAAATTCTGAAAGTCAATGTTACCCGTCGTTCTCTGAAGCTGAAAGTTCCCTATACAATTGCATATAATCATTTCGATCATGCAGATCACATCTTCATACAGATCGACACCGGCCGTCTCTGCGGCTGGGGCTGTATGGCACCTGACCCCTTCGTGACCGGTGAAGTTGTCGAACATATCTTTCCGGAAGCGGCTGCACAGCTGCCTGAACTTCTTAAAGGAGGAGATCCCTTCAGGCGCGGTAAAATAATGGAGAAGATCCATAAAGCCTTTCCTGAATATCCGGGAATCTGGGCAGCAGTAGACATGGCGCTATGGGATCTTCTGGGAAAACAGGCGGATCTGCCGCTATGGAAACTTCTTGGAGGATATCGCTCCAGAATAGAAACCAGTGTAACCATAGGAATCTGCTCTGCAGATGAAACTGAAAAACAGGCTGAAAACTTTATTTCGCAGGGATTTAACATCCTGAAAGTTAAAGGCGGAAATGACTTTGAAGAAGACGCATACCGACTTATCAAGCTTCAGGAACGCTGGGGTAAAAATATCCGGCTGCGCTTTGATGCCAACCAGGGCTACAGCAGGGAACAGACTCTGCTGTTCCTTGAGAGAGTCAGGACCGTCCCGCTTGAAGTTCTTGAACAGCCGACAATCAAGGAAGACTCACACTCCCTGGGCGCCATTACCAGCCGGTCTCCGGTTCCGGTCATGGCTGATGAAAGCCTTATTTCCTTAATGGATGCATTCAAGCTGGCAAAAAAGGGGCTTGTTGATATGCTTAATATTAAATTGATGAAAACAGGCGGCATCTCCGACGCAATTCAGGTAAACAGCGTTGCCCGCTCAGCCCGGATAAAGGTCATGGTCGGCTGCATGGATGAGTCAGCCTTAAGCATCTCGGCCGGTCTTCATTTTGCACTCAGCAGCAGAAACATCCTTTATGCCGATCTCGACGGTCATCTGGACATTCTTGAAGATCCAGCCGAGGGAACTGTGCTGCTGAACAGAGGAAGCCTCTCTCCGTCAGATCTGCCGGGTCTTGGTTTTTCAGGTTTTTAATGTTTCTATATAAAATTTTTCTTATCTTTGAGTTATATTATATGTATATTATCCTGTAAGGCAGGTTATCATGAAAAAAGTTTTATTTATAACTCTATTCATTCTTATATCTATATCAGTTTTTGCTCTGGAACCCTTCCATGAAATCAGTGCCGGCTATTACGGAGATACCGGTGTTTCCCTCGCTTTGAGGCTTGAAGAAGAATCATCAGATTTCCCGTTTTTCATACAGGCACGGGGCGGATATGTGTATCAGCTTGATCCGGGCAATGCAACAGATGCCAGGGCGATATTCATAAATGACAACACAGGCGGAAATATTGAAAAGTACGGCGAATCTTATCTTGCAGCCATGGATTTAGGCTGGAAGTGGACGCCTTCCGAAAAGCTCTTTCTTGAAGTTACAGTTTCCGGGCTATGGAATTACTACTCTGCACACTATGCATTTATCGGAAATAACGAAGCGTTCACCGTCACATCTGATCCTTTCGGTATCGGGGCGGGTGCAGCACTGCGTTTCCCGATAAATGACTCAAGCAGCACCCTTCTTCTCAAGGGCGGTGGCGAATACTTCTTTAAATCACAGCTGGATGCACACGGAACCTACTATTATACTCCTGACGGGCTTGATGAGCGCCCGCGCAATGACTACACGTATGAAGATGCCGACACTGCAGTAAATCAGCCTGGCTGGAGAGCTTTTCTGCAGATAGCCTACCTGTACACGATAGGCAGATAAATTACCTTCAGGTAAATTCTTACATATCTGTACATAATCAGCTCTTTCCTACATAAAGGTAACCAAATTATTACCGGAAGGAGGCAGAACTTCAACCGGAAAGTGCAAACCGGACCAATACCAACCGGTAATCATTGATTCACCCAGCTGAATTATCTGTTTTAATTTATTTTTATTCTTCAATCTCTGCTGTTACAGAATATTTCCTAGACTTGGCTCGATTTTTGCATAATATACTGCATGACAGCGCAGATTTCGGGGAATCAGAACTATTCAGCCTTTTTAATATGGAGCAGAGGAATACTCCTTCTTCTGATCCTCAGTTCAGCAGCCCTCCTCCTGGGGCGCTATCCCATCAGCATTTCACAGCTTCTGGATATCATTTTGTCCAGATCTGATAATAATGCCGCATCCATCATTCTGCTTAATGTCAGACTTCCGCGTATACTTGCAGCATTGTTCACAGGAGCAGCGCTCTCCGGTGCGGGAACCCTTTTTCAGACGGTATTTAAAAATCCGATGGTTTCACCCTCCGTAATGGGGGCTTCATCAGGGGCCGCCTTCGGCGCTGCACTTGCCATCCTGCTCGGACTATCCCCATGGCTTATTCAGGCAGGAGCCTTCACAACCGGAACCCTTGCTGTACTTGCTGCAATGTCTGTCGCATCATTTTCAAACAGACGAAGCAGGATTCTGATGCTGGTTTTATCGGGGATGCTTGTGAGCACATTTTTCACTGCACTGATATCCCTGCTGAAATTCACAGCCGATCCGCTGAATACTCTGCCGGCTATTACGTACTGGCTAATGGGCTCACTTTCAGGAAGCGAACTTGGCGGAACTCTCTTTACAGGGATTGTAGTTGTAATCAGCAGCCTCTGTCTTTATGGACTGCGCTGGAAAATTACCGCACTCTCTCTGGATGAGGAAGAGCTTCTGACAATGGGAATAAATCCTGCACCCTACCGGTATGCGGTAATCATCTTTTCATCACTCATGACTTCAGCTGCAGTTTCGCAGAGCGGTGTGATAGGCTGGGTCGGGCTTGTTGTCCCCCACCTTGTGAGACTGATACATCCCGGCATACGCTTTGGAAACCTTTTTGTATATTCCCTCATCGCAGGGGCAGGATACCTTCTAATTATAGATACAGCGGTACGGACACTGTCCCCTCTTGAATTTCCACTTGGTATAATGACGGCGCTTATCGGAGCTCCGTTTTTCGCTCTTGTAATTTTAAGACAGAAAGGAGGCGCCCGATGACAGCCAAGGCTTTATCAGTTAACAACCTCACATTGGGATACGGCCCTAAAACCATAGTTAAAGATATCTCTTTTGAAGTTGAAAAAGGCAGGATAGTAACCATCCTCGGTGCAAACGGAGAAGGTAAGACAACCCTTATAAAAGCTATCTGCCAGCTCAAGAAATCAAGAACAGGATCAGTTCTGGTAAACGGTGCAAATCTTTCAGGATTGAAACACGGTGAACGTGCAGCAAGAATATCATACGTACCGCAGTCACACAAACCGGGGCTGCCGCTTACAGTCCTGGACATGGTTGTACTCGGAAGACAGTACTGCAGGGGAATCTTTGCCGAACCGTCCCGCGAAGATTATGAAAAAGCAGAAAGGGTTCTTGAGAGGCTGTCGCTGACAGACTGTATGAATGAAATCTTCACCAAACTGTCCGGCGGAGAGCAGAGGCTTGTTCTGATAGCCCGGGCTCTTGTTCAGTCGGCTGAGTATATGGTTCTTGATGAACCGGTGGCAAATCTTGATCTTGGAAATCAGATTAAGGTACTCAAAGTGATTGAGGAACTCGCATCAGAGGGTATGGGAATTCTAATGAGCAGCCATTTTCCGCAGCACAGCCTGTGGCTGCAGGCCAGGACAATTATCCTTCATAAGGGTTCAATCATTGCCAGCGGCGAGGCTGAAGACGTAATAAAAGGGGAAACCCTTTCCAGAATATACGCAACGCCGATAGCGGTGGTCAGGGATGAGAATGGAACAAGCCATTGCGGCCCCATGTTTAAACCATCAATTTATAATATGGAGAAGATATCATGAAAAAAGTAATAGTTTTTCTTCTATTAATTACAGCAGGATATTCGGTATTCGCCGAAAGAAATATGACAGATATGGCCGGACGGCAGATTAAACTGCCTGAAGCTTCAGAAATAAAAACAATTTTTACGGCAAATCCCACAGCGGCTGTATTTCTTTACACCATGGATTATACAGAAATGGCCGGATGGAATCTGACTCTTTACAAGGATGTTAAACCTCTGCTTCCGGCACCTGTCCGCAATCTTCCTAAATACGGAACTCTTTACGGAAACGGAAAGGCCATCAGTGAGGAAGAAGTCTTTCTTGCCAACCCGCAGCTTATACTTCTAATGGGTGACCTTACTGGAGATTTAATCACAAAGGCCGATGAGATTCAGAATCGGTTTCAGATATCGGTCGTAGTAATCGATGGAGATTTGAACAAGGTTGATGCCGCCTATAAATTACTTGGTAAAATCTGCGGTAAAGAAGAACGGGCGGCAGAACTTGCAGCTTACTGCCGGAATGTAATTGACCGTGCGAAAGCTCTAACGGCAACTCTTTCAGACAGCGAAAAGAAAACAATCTTTTATAGCCTTGATGCAGACGGACTAAAAACATATCCGACCGGAACAAGCCTGTCGGAATATATGGAGCTCTGCGGCGCTGTAAATGTGGTGAAAGTTCCCTACCTCAAAAAAATCGGACACATGACTATATCATTTGAAGAACTTGCAGGATGGCAGCCTGAGTATATTATAGCCGGCTCCTTCGGTAATTCTCCGGCAAACGAAGGCAGCGTTTACAACAAGCCGGCATGGAAGTCTCTGGGCGCGAAGGTGGAAGTAGTTCCGCACATTCCTTTCGATATATTTGCAAAGCCGCCTTCCGTAAATCGGGTAGCAGGCATTCTCTGGCTGCAGGCGGTACTTTATCCCGAAAAAGTAGATTATGACCTTGAATCGGAAATGGCTGAATTCAACAGTCTGTTTTACAACATCGAAACGCCATAGCTCATAACGGTTCATCAATTTTATGCTAATATAGATTATGGTGAACCCGGCTTTAATAGCAGTTAACTCCCGCTATTCACACTCAAACTTAGCACTGCTCTATCTTCGAAGGGCACTGAGAGGAAGATGTTCTCTAATTGAATGGGATATCAACAGATCGATGCGGGGACTTCTCGAGAAACTGCTTGAAACTGATTATTCACATTATATTTTTTCAGTTTACATATGGAACGCAGAATACATTAAACAGATTATACAGGATCTCGCAAATATCAAACCAGATGCCGTAATCTGCTGCGGCGGCCCTGAAGCCGTATACAACAGCAGTGACTGGAAGAAGCTCCCCGGCCTGAACTACATCCTCGACGGCAACGCCGAAGACTATGCAGCGGCTCTGTCTAAGCTCCTCCCTTCACCCGGACTTGATCGAACGCTGAATAAATCCGCTGAGATCGTAAAAGTTAATCCCGCTGAATTCTCTAAGACGGTCTTCCCCTACGACACTGAGCTTTTAAAAGAACTTGAAGGAAGACTTATCTATTATGAAGCATCGCGGGGCTGTGCTTTTAACTGCAGCTACTGTCTGTCGGCCGCTTCGAGAAAACCGCCAGAGTACCGTAAGAAGGATCAGATAATAGAAGAGATTAAACTTTTATCGGAATTTAAGGGCACCGTAAAGTTTGTGGATCGTACATTTAACTATAACAAAACAATATCACGACTTATCTGGAGGATGATGACAGAAAATCCGCCGAAGGGCTGCTTTCATTTTGAGATTCATCCGGCACTTCTTGATGATGAAGACATAGACCTTCTGATTAACCTCCCTCCGGGAACTGCCCGTCTTGAAATAGGTATTCAGTCTACAGATCCGGTTGTGCTTAAAAATATCAGACGCGCTGATTCCTGGATGGAATCTGAAAAAAAAATTAAAAAGCTCACGGCGGATTCGGGACTTCATGTTCATCTTGATCAGATAATCGGGCTCCCCGGCGATACGCCACGAAAGGCCGCAGAAACGATGGACCGAATACTGTCTCTGAAACCGGAGGTCTTTCAGCCGGGCTTTCTTAAAGTTCTTCCCGGTACCCCACTGAAAAACGAAACAGAAAGCTACAGGATAAAAGCTTCAGCCGCCCCGCCATATGAAATTTTAAACTCGGCAGATTTCAGTTTTTCTGAGCTTCAGCATTTTCACAGACTCGAAGAACTTATATCAATCCTGTATAACAGCGGCTATTTCCGGCGGAGCCTGAACTTTTTAGCGGAAAAATACTGCGGCTGGTTCAGGCTCCTAGAAGATATTTTAAGTGGAAAAGGATCGGACACCCCCGCCGATACAGAAATTAAGCGATGGGAATACTGGGGAGAAAGATTACTTAAGACGGCAGAGACTGCTCCTGCAGAAGAACTGCAGTATATTATTGATCTGCTCCGGCTTGACTGGTGCCCTTTTGCAAACTCGCAGCGATATCCGCAATTTATTGAATACAGGAATACACAGGCTATAAATAATATGAAGAAGGAAGTCAGCCAAACTGTACTTAAAAATTTTCCGGAGGTTACAAAGAGCGAACTTAAACGCGCAATACTTTTTATTCCGGAATCACATAATAATAGAGAGAAGCTGAAACCGCAGCTTTTTGTCAGACACCTGAAGAAAATAATAAATATCCCAGTAGATATAGAATATTAATTTTCACCATGATAATTTTATTAAATGACAGGACCTATAGTAAACAGCATAGGAATAATTGCAGGAAGCCTGATAGGCGCAACACTTGGACACCGCATCCCGATTCGTCTGAAAGAACGGCTCCCGCTGGTTTTCGGAAGTATTTCTATGGGGCTCGGTATTTCCATGATTGTAAAAGTGAATCTATTTCCTCCGGTAATTCTTGCAATCATAATCGGTACAATAATCGGTGAGCTGATAAAACTGGAGGAAGGAGTTACAGTCCTTGCCGGTCATGCAAGAACAATTGTTGAAAAGATTTCTAAACCGCCGAAAGATTCCCTCGACCATATGGCTTATATGGAAAGGTTTATATCAGTAATAGTTCTATTCTGCGCGAGTACTACCTGAATTCTCGGAGCCCTGAATGAGGGGATGTCCGGAGATCCGAACCTTCTGATTATTAAAGCAATACTGGACCTATTCACTGCAGCAATCTTCGGGGCTTTTCTGGGGCACACCCTTGCCTTTGTTGCAATACCTCAGTTTATCTTACAGGCAGCGCTGTTCTTTGCCGCGACATGGATCATGCCCCTTGTAAGTCCTGTAATGCTTGCCGACTTTTCAGCTGCGGGAGGTATCATCCTCCTTGCAACAGGTCTAAAAATATGCGGAGTGGTTCCATTCCCGGTTATAGGGATGCTCCCCTCCCTGGTTCTGATCATGCCGTTTTCATGGGCCTGGCTTCAGATATTTCCCTAAGCCGGATTGTTTTTAAAAATCACTCACAGCCTGAATAACCTTATGAAGATGTACATCCGCATCAAGTTCATTCCGGCCGCTTATTCTGACATAGTAGTTAACCGGCCAGTGGTCTTCCCGGATTATTACAAGCAGACCGTATAAAGACGGTTTGGAACTTACGGATGCGCAGCTGATAAAGTATGCCTCACTTATTTCATGATTACTCCCTGCAGCAGGCATAAAACTAATACGGTAGAAGGGCAGGTCTTTATGGGCGGAATCAATATAATCAATTTCCGACATTGAGAAACTCTGTTTATTTCCATCAGAAAAAGAAACAGTTAATTTGCCTTCAAGCTTATAGTTGAACCTTGAGTTATACCCCATCTTTTTCAGGCTCATACATACACAGCCGATATTCTGACTGTTATCAACCTGATTAAATAAGCTTTCACCGGAAAGGGTTTTTGACTCCTTAAAGATTTTTCCCACCCGCCCTTCAAACACTGAGAAAAATCCGCCTGCTATATGTGTATATGCTTCCTCCTCAGGGATAAATGAATATGACTGACACAGCTTCTCCAGCTCTAATCTGCTCTTCAGATCCTTATCAAGCTCAGCTCCATTTAACAGGAGTAAACTGAATACACTTATAACTATCATTCTTACAGCTTTCATAAAGCCCTTCCTCTCCGGATATTTCCGGTTATGAGGAAAGACTAAGATTCACTCATTACAGCGGCGTTTCACCCGCTGTTACAAAATGCGTTACAAAAAAATTAAAATTAATTTTTTGGAGATGGATGATTAAATTGATTCTTCTATTCTTTTAATCCTGACAGTAAAACTGATATCAGGAGGAGGCCTCTCCGGCTTTCTGCAGATCCAGGGCTTTTCGGATATATTCAAGCTGCATCGGAACACCATCATCGGAGAAAATATTCTGAAACCGGGAATCCCAGTGAAGCTCGCCGAACGAGGGAATAAACAACGCGTTAAATGTGTACATTTTATCCTCCCTGTGAGAAACTTCCAGCCAGTTAAGGGCCTCTTCATCCCTTCCTACAGCATGACAGGAAAGGCTTATATCAAAAGCCCTGATATTTTTTCCGTTTTCCCGATCCTTCATCATTCCTGATAATATCCCGGAAGCCTCTTGGTTCCGTCCTGCCCCGGCATAAGCCAGAGAGAGAACATTCCGGTACGCATCAAATTCTGGAATTATACTTAACGCTTTTTCTATATGTCCTACAGCCTTATCATACTGTCCATTACGAATGAACATTAAAGCATACATAAATGAGGTACTGCTGTGACCGGGATACAGCTCCTCAATCCTGTCTATAATCTCAAAACAGCGGCGATACTGAAGCGTCATTATATGGTATCTGAACATATGATCAAGGCTCAGAAAATCAATCGGGTTTAAACTGTATGCCTTCTGTACCAGGTCTCCCATTTCATCAATTTTACCTAAAAGCATTTTCAGTTCTGCAAACCAGCATAGCGCTTCAATATTATTCGGATTTATCCTTAATACCTCATCAAACTCTTTCTCGGCGGCAGAAAAATTAAAATCCCACTCCCAGTGTGAGCCTGCAAGAATCATACGGGCTCTGCAATTCCGCGGATCCAGTTTTAATGCCTTCCCGGTATAAAAACGGACCCGTTCCTTTTCCTCTTCAGTGGGCAGCAGATCCCTGCCGTTTCCTGCAATGGAAAAATAAGTAAAGGCAAGGCCTGCATAGGCTTCGGCGCAGGAGGAATCAATTTCGGCGGCCTTCTGATAAAACCCTCTGGCTTTATCAATTTCTTCATCGCTTTCACTTTTCCTTAAATAGAAATCACCCATCAGGCAGGCTTCTTTGGCCTCTGTTTTTACATCAGCCTCCAGTTCGTTTTCAGGATTTCCGATAATTTCACCGGTAACGCAGCCTGTAATCATCCCGGCAATCTTTCCCTGCAGCGCCAGTAAATTTGAAAAGCTTCCATGATAGCTTTCACCCCATACATTACGCTCTCCGGCAGCTTCAATCAGCCGGGCGGATATACGGATTTCGTCACCTGACTTAACAACTGATCCGTCAAGTAGGTAATGAGCCCTGAGTTCTGAAGCAACCTGACGTACAGATCGTTCAGTGTCTTTGAAATACCGGCTCGAATTATAGCTGATCACCTCAAGAGTGTTTTTACCTGATAGTTCGGTAATCAGGGCATCAGTCATCGCATCGCTGAACCATTCCTGCTCATGTGTAAGGTTTTTAAAAGGGAGAACCGCAATTCTGGGCCTTACCGGAGAAGCAATATTTTCAGATTTTTTCCGGACAGGCCGGCTGTGAAGTATAGATTCATACAGCTCAAAAGTTGACTCTTCAGGCCGTAAATTAAGTTCTTCAATAAGAGCTTTTTTACATAATTGAAACTGATTAACCGCAAGGTTCCGCTGCCCGGAAGCGGCATATAAACGCATCATTGTACAGTGAGCTTCTTCATTAAGATAATCCTGCTCCACATACTTTCTGCAGTAATGTATGCCCTTCTCAAAATCTGCCTTCTTTTCGTAAATAGCAACAAGAGACTCAAGTGCAAAACAAAGCTCACGATTCAGAAATTCGCATTGCTGAAGCTGCCAGTCGCTGAACTGCAGACAATTTTTAAGACTGAAGCCGGACAAAAAATCTCCCCTGTAAAGAGAGATTGCTTTTAATAAAAAATCCTCATCAGCCTGTTTTCCGGACTTTTCATTCTTATCTGCAGAATGCATATTATGACGAACCAGGGTTATCAGTTCCTGAAAGGTTTCTGTATCCACAGATACAGCACGAAGATCTAGAGGACCAATCATTTCATTTGATACCGGAAGAATTTCCGGGGGCATGATTTTATGAATCTCAGAAAGAAGGACGCGGAGACTGCCGCGGGAACGTTTTTCATCCTGTGCCGGCCAAAACAGATCAGAGAGTCTGTCCCTGCTGTACTGTCTTTTTGAGAAGGCAAGAAACGCAAGGAGGCCGTAAATTTTCCTCCGGGAAACCTGCAGCGCCATACCGCCCTGCATCAGGACGGGGTTTCCAAAGAGTTTAAGTTCTGAACCACCCCGGGAATTATTCATTGTTCTATATTAATTATACTGTATTAGAATTGAGTCTGCAAAACTTAGGAGATTTATCCCTAAGCTGGTAAAAAATAAAAAATGTTTTGTCTGAATCGAAAACCTGCTATATCATATCAATATACTAATCATTAAATCGCCTTGGAGTTCAGGCTGTATATGAAAAATATATTTAAAATACTAACAATTATATTAACGATTTTAATCACTTCCTGTTCATTTGAGTCCAGTTATCTGGAAATTATTTCTGTCAGCCCTGAAGCTGGGACAGAAATATCAGAGGGTGATTCTATAGAAATCTACCTTAAATACAATATAACAGATTTTGATATTGAGAAGACTTATCGGATAGTTGTGACTCTAAGATTTACAGATGACAAATGGCCGTATATAGGTACACTTTTAAATAATGAATCAAACACTCTTACGACTAAAACAGGCATTATTCCGGTAAGTGCGACATTTGAACCTGAGGAAAATGCTTCATATCTTGAGCCTTATACGATTGAATTAAGTCTCGAGGAAGATAACTATGATGGCTCATATTCAGTTTTATACAAGGACAGTAAAGCAATCACCTATTATTGAAAATAATTATAAATTATGAAACTTAATTTACTATCAAAATTTATGAAAGGCTTACTCCTTATATCCCTTTTTTTTATATCTTCAACAGGGTGTCGTAACGAAATTGATGAAATAACTATCTTTTATAAGCTATATCCCGGCATCCTGAAATTCGGAGCTCAAACAACCAACAACCTTAATTACTACATTGACAATATAACCTTATATTATACCGAAACTGCAGATCAAGAGGCTGAACTGCTGATTGAAGTTTCAAACGCTGAAGTTGGAAAACTGCAGGAAGTATCTGTGCAATTAGATCTGAATTTCATTTATATCTCGGCCGTTATACAGGATGGAGATTCACAATACATAATTGATCAGGAATATGTAGAGCTATCAAGCTTTTCAGATAATTAGCAAGAGGAGAAAAACATGACAAAAAGAAGGTGGCTTATTATCGGTCCGTTATTGCTGCTTCTTATTGGATGTAATCCAATAACATCAATAACTTTGGATAATACAGAAGTTGAAATGAACGTTGGGGATATCAAGACATTATCTGCAACTATTCTGCCGCGCAGTGACGAATCTTACATGTGGTGGAATTCGAGCGATAACGACATCGTTTCGATTGAGGTCATCCCCGACACAGATTTTCAGTGGACCTTAACAGCTGAGAGCCTGGGTACCGCAGAAATTTTCATTGGTGAAACAAAAACCGGGGATTATGCTACATGTACAGTAAACGTTGTTAATTCAGTGGATACAAGATTGTATAATCTCTATCTTTCTGAAGGCCTTCTTATCCCGGAATTTTCTTCAGATATTTATGAATATTCAACCTCAGTTTCATATTCATGTACCAGCTTGGAAGTATTTACAATTCCAGGTAAAACGGATTTGATTACCAAAATAAATGGGATAGAAGATAATTCGACGGTAGATCTTGCTGAAGGAGATAATTCCATTACAATTAAGCTATCGGACAGTTCCGGTACTTCTGAATCCGAATACTCAATATCGGTTACCCGTAATTCGGCAGGGACCGCAGCATCATTATCATCTGTATTATTTTCTGACGGCATATTGGATCCCGCTTTTGATACAAACACTTACACATATACTAATCAGGTAGCTGTCAATGTAGAAAACATAAGCTTTGAGTTTTTTGGAACGGATTCAAACATTTCAATTCTTGCCAATGACAGCATTCTATTATCTTCTGGAGAAATTTATTCAGGGTTTCCGCTTGAATATGGAAATAACATCCTGAATATTTTTATTACCTCAGAGGATGGTGTGTCTCAAAAAACATATATCGTAAATATCCGTAGGAGCGAATCAGATGAAATATAAAAAAGATAGAACCCAGTATTTAATTATAGTAATACTTTTAATATTTTTATTCAGTTGTAATTTATGGCTACCAGATGGTGTAATAGAATCAAACGCGAATCTCACAATTGAGTATTTTGGATTTGATACAATCGGAATTGACGCTACTAACTCAAAAGAAAGTAATAATTCTCGTAACATAACTGATGAAACTGAAATCAGACAGTGGGCAGGACGTTTGGTTCCCTGTCTAATTAATGGTTCAAATATTTATATTCATTCTAATTCTTCTGTACATATTGAATTCGAGGTTTCAACCTATTTAGATATTAGTGATATTGACTTATATATGGCATTAAGCCAACCATATGATGACACAGATGTGCAAATTACTGAAAGGTTCAAAATTCCATCCTCAGCTATAACTCAATTAAAAAGTGGATTTGAGCTTTATAAGAATTCAAATATTTTTCAAAATATACTTCATATAAATTTCGACTTACCTCTTAGCCCTTCAGAAATTGACGAGCTAACTCCTGATATGTTGGTACGTATTTGGAGCTATAATATTCCTTTTCAATCTGGAAAAGAAGTGTTATATGGATTTGATATTGCAAATTCGAAGTCAACTGTGTACATTCCATATCTTTCATCATCAAACCGGCACAGCACAAATACAGAACCCAACACTTCTATATTTGATCAGGATTATATCATGAGGTTTATTGCTATTGATACTTCAAATTCATATCAGACAACATCAGATTGCGGCCTAACAATTAATATGATTTCTGATGATAGAATATTAAGTAAATATACAGGTTCACTTCCAAATAGTGCCCAAGTTGAAGAAATACGTGATATTGTAAAACAAACAGCAGCTACTCTGATTTATTATAGTAATACATCTCTTTCAGGAACAACTTTAAATCTTAACTTTAAAGTAAACAGTTATGCAAGTTCATCCGACATAACTTTTAAAGTTGGAATTTATGATAAAGATAAACGCATAGTGAAACAAATCCCAATTTTAGCAAGTGATATTTCTATTACTGATGCTATTTATAATTTTCAAATTAAACAATGGGATTCTTCGGGCACTACTTTATTAGATACTGAAGCGATACCTCAGTTGGAATATACAATAGACAAGTCTATTATCCTTAATAGTGTAGAATTGGATAGCTTAACAGATTATTTTTATTATCGTGTTTATATTAACCATGTCGATTTGCAAGATGGATTAGAAATAAATGGACATAACTTAACAGATGAATTTTTTTCAGTTTTTACTTCAAATTTAAAAGATACGCAACTTGAATCTGGAAATACACTAATAAAAAGTGATGGGGAACAGAGTTATCTACAGAGATATATTAAAGTGCCTGGAACTAATGAAATTCAAAACAATACTGCTCCTTTAATTGAGACTTCTAATACAAAAAATTACATCGATGAAATATTAGAGTCTGAATATGGGTTGGCCTTTGAAACAATCCCTAAGCTTATAGCATCTTCTGAAATGACTTGGTTTTCTTGGAGAAAAAACTTTTATGGTAAATTTAATTATTTCAGCCTTCCAAATATTTTAACATATCATTTCGGTAATTTTAACAAATTTGATAAATCAAATTTATATTATCATCCAATCATATCCCTAAATTTTGAACCTAAATGGATTAGACTATATGAGCTTAATAACTGGGGACTTGAATGGGTTTCTTCTGGTATCGGAATTACAGATCCCATCCGAGTATCCTATCCGGATGGGTATTCACAAACATTCATGGAGCCTGAGTTTGATGGCAATTTCTGGATCTTAGATATTGGCAGAAAAGATTTTTCTGAATCAACAGAGCAATACCCTACAATTCTTTTAGAAATTGGTTTACCAGATTATGATTCTGAAACAAAACAATATAATTTTCAAATCGCCCAAGGAGGTTTAGATAGTTCATACTTAGTCATGAGTGAACTATTAAACCTGACAGCAGGAACTTTAAAGTCTTTTTATACAATTACAGGAAATAAACGTGATACGGTTTATGATCCTTCTTGTGAAATATATGAAGTCTTGGTTGAGAAGAATCCTTCTCAGACAATACAAAACAATAGAGAGGTTACACTCTCAGAAGGCTTTGATTTTCTTTGGGAATGGTTGAACTCGTTAAAATCCTTTTGGGGCGGTCTACATTAATAATTTTTTAAATATAATACCTGAATTACCCCGGATTTTTCCGGGGATTCCATTTGACAGACCCAGACTCTTTGACTAACCTTTATCTATGAACGATGAAAAAATATTAAAAGACGACTACCTTTCAGAAATTACTGTTTCAGATAAGACATACCGCTATTACAGCATAAACAAATTTCTAACCCGATTTAACAGTCAGGCTGAGATTCCCCGGACTATCAAGATCCTGCTTGAGGGAGCAATCAGAAACTTCGACGGGACACTTATTGAACCTCAGCATCTGCTCAGGTTTCCTCAGTACGGAACAAAGGCCGCGGAGGGTGAAATACCCTTTGTTCCGTCAAGAATTGTCATGCAGGATTTTACCGGAGTGCCGGCGGTTGTTGATCTTGCGGCAATGCGTGAGGCGGTCAGGTCAATGGGGCTTAATCCTGAGCTGATAAACCCGAAGGTTCCTGTGGACCTCATAGTCGATCATTCTGTTATGGTTGATGATTACGGAAAACCTGAAAGCCTGAAAATTAATATGAATAAAGAGTTTGATCGGAACGGGGAACGCTACAGATTCCTGAAGTGGGCCAGGGAGTCGCTTCAGAATTTCCGGACCGTTCCGCCCGCCACCGGAATTATTCATCAGGTAAACCTTGAATACCTTGCTACAGTAGTTACCGAAGATAAGGGCCTTCTCTACCCTGATACCCTGATAGGGACCGACTCACATACAACCATGATTAACGGAATCGGGGTTGTAGGATGGGGCGTCGGTGGAATTGAGGCTGAAGCAGGAATGCTTGGACAGCCGGTCTATATGGTTATGCCCGAAGTAGTAGGCGTAAATCTTTCAGGAAAACTGAAGGAGGGAGTAACAGCAACCGACCTCGCCTTAAGGGTTACTCAGCTTCTGCGCGAGCATAAGGTAGTAGGTAAGTTTGTTGAGTTCTTCGGGGACGGAATTAAAACCCTCAGCCTTCCCGACCGCGCAACTGTCTCAAACATGTCGCCGGAATACGGAGCGACTATGGGATATTTCGGCGTTGACGATGTTACTCTCGACTACCTGAAAATGACCGGCCGTGATGAAAAACACCTTGATGTTGTCAGGGCATACCTGAGCACTCAGGGACTTTTCGGCATCGAGGACAATCCCGGTGTTTACAGCCGTACAATTGATCTCGATCTATCCACGGTAAAAGCGTCTCTGGCCGGCCCGAAGCGACCGCAGGACAGACTTGATCTGGAAGCAGTTTCAGAAGCCTTTTTATCAGAACTGGTGAAGCCGGTAAAAGACGGGGGGTATGGAAAAACAATTGATGCAGCAGCAAAGAAGGTCGGAAAGCTCCGCCATGGCTCCGTTGTTCTTGCAGCAATTACAAGCTGCACTAATACTTCAAATCCATTTGTGATGATAGGCGCGGGACTTCTGGCCAGGAAGGCGGTTGAGAAAGGCCTTACCGTCCCTGATTACGTAAAAACCTCTCTGACTCCCGGCTCAATGGTTGTTACCGAGTATCTGAAAAATTCCGGGGTTCTTGAAGCTCTGGAAACTCTGGGCTTTTATATTGCAGGATACGGGTGCGCTACATGCATCGGCAACAGCGGCCCGCTGAAACCTGAGTTCGAGGATGAGATAGAAAAAGAGGATCTTGTAGCCGCTTCAGTACTCAGCGGGAACAGGAATTTTGAAGGCCGTATTCACAGTAAAATAAAGGCTAATTATCTTGCTTCCCCGATGCTTGTGGTCGCATATGCCCTGGCCGGAAGAATAGACATCGATTTTGAGAAGGATCCGCTGGGCACCGGCAGCTCAGGAAAGCCTGTATATCTTAAAGATATCTGGCCGGACTCTGTTGATATTCAGGATTTAATTTCAAAGTCTGTAACGAAAGAAATCTTTACGAAGCAATATGCCGTAGTATTCGACAATAATCCTGTATGGAATGCGATAGAATCAGCCGGCAGCTCCTGCTATCAGTGGGAGGAAGACTCCACATATATCAGGGAACCTGACTTCTTCGTGGATTTAGAGCGGAAAGAGTCAATCGCACCTGTCAAAGGTGCAAAGGCGCTGCTGTTTCTCGGCGATTCCATTACTACCGATCATATATCCCCTGCAGGAAGCATTGGCGCCGGAAGCCCTGCGGGCATTTACCTGACATCCGCCGGAGTTGCTGTGGGTGATTTCAATTCATACGGCAGCCGCCGCGGCAACCATGAGGTAATGATGCGCGGAACATTCGCCAATGTCAGGATACGGAATAAACTGACTGATAAAGAGGGCGGCTACACGCTTAATCAGCTTAACGGAAATACGGAATCGGTTTTTGATGCGGCAGCAGCATATAAAAACGCAGAGATTCCGCTGATAGTCATTGCCGGAAAGGAATACGGAACCGGAAGCTCCAGGGACTGGGCGGCCAAGGGAACAAACCTCCTTGGTGTTAAGGCAGTATTAGCTCAAAGCTACGAAAGGATTCACAGAAGCAACCTTGTAGGAATGGGAGTCCTTCCGCTTGAATTTGTTAACGGAGAATCTGCTGAAGTTCTGGGGCTGACCGGCCTTGAAACCTATGAAATCGACGGACTGCCGGAAGGATTCGGCCCTGGTGAATGTATCGGTATAAGAGCCGTCTCCGCTGACGGAACTGAGAAATCATTTAATATAAAAGTCCGGCTGGACAGCCTTGCGGAAATTGAATACTACCTTTGCGGCGGAATTCTGCAGAAAGTTCTGCTTGATATGAATGGAACAAATTAATGACAGATAAGACTGACAAAAACTCAAAACTCATTCTAATTCTTTTTATCATTATAATGGCGGCCCTGGCTGTCACCGGTATTATTTTCTACAGTGAAATAAGGGCGCTGCTTGGTAAGTCAGGTCTTTATCCGCATGTCCTGTTTCTTCATATTATTTCGGTAACACTCTTTTTCGCTAATGCAGTAGTCGGAACGCTATGGGAATACCGGAGCCTTAATTCCGGCCGCAAGGACGTTATCCTTCACACCTACAGGACTGTGGCCTGGCTTGATGCACGCTTCTCTACGCCAATGCTGATAATAGGTATTACCAGTGGAATAATACTGACCCTGATAATAGGTGATATCTGGAAAATCGGATGGCTTCTGACTGCTTTCATTCTATTCCTGCTTTCAGGGGCAATCTGGGTAATAAGCGATATTCCCACCCAATATAAAATAAAGGAGCTTACAGCCGGAATTCCGGCTGAAGCGGAAACAATACCAGATGAACTGATGAGGCTTCTGCGGATGCGGCTTAAAATTTCACTTGCGGGAGTAATTCCGCTGGTGATTGTTTTTGTACTGATGGTTTATAAACCCGGGGTCTGATAATCAGCGCCTGAAGCTTTCAAGCCTTTCAAGCACCATCTCTACTACTGTATTCATCAGTGTTTCACAAATTTCCGGCGGTGTTCCGGCTTCATGAAGGCTCTGCATCATCTCCCCTCCCTCCGGAGTGGACAAATCAAAGCCAAGGTGATCCCTGCAGTAGCAGCTTCCTGTCCTTTCAATAAAAGCATTTACAAATTCGGAGGTACGCTCGTGATTAACTTCTTTTTCTTCAGGTGTACCGCCTGACAGAAAGCCTATCGCCATCAGAGCTCCGGAGACAGCTCCGCAGGTATCACCGCGGCCCATCCCCCCGCCGAAACATGAGGCAATCCTCATTGCCTTATCAATATCCATTCCTATTTCCCCGGAGAGAACACCAAGCGTAATCTGGCTGCATGAGTACTGTTTTTCGATCAGTTTTTTTACACTTTTATTCACTTCATCTATATTCATTTTAATCTCTGCTGTTCTAAAAATATCTAAGATTTTAATACAGTTCTTATTTTTCACCAACAATAAAATAAGTCGGCAGTAATAATACTGAACGTCGGGGTCGATCCCGGTTCATAAAATAGATATCTGTAAAATTTGGAATATATAACTAAATTGGTTATATTTAATATACATAAAGTATTAAGGAGAAAATATATGGCCGATTTAAAAACCTCCTACATGAATATAGAACTGAAAAACCCCATAATTGCCGGAGCATCAGGACTTACTTCAAATCTTGAAACTATAAAAAGAATTGAAGCCGCAGGCGCCGGTGCAATAGTATGCAAATCACTTTTTGAAGAAGAGATAGCACTTGAGGCAATGGAGCAGAACAAGGAGCTTCATAAATACGACGATATCCATGCAGAAATGGTAACAACCTTTCCTGACATCAAAGACATTGGTCCTGAATACCACCTGTACTGGGTAAAAAAAACAAAACAGGAAATCGGGATACCCGTAATTGCAAGCCTCAATGCAGTTAACAGTGAAATTTGGCTTGAGTACTCGCGCATGATTGAAAACACCGGAGTTGACGGCCTGGAGCTTAATTTTTACAACTCCTCATCCTATGAGCTGACATCTGCCACTGATATTGAACTGCAGCAGCTGGAGATACTTAAAAAAATACGAAAGGCAGTGGATCTTCCAATAGCTGTAAAATTAAGCCCTTATTACACAAACACGGCAAAATTCATCAAAGAACTTGATAACATGGGTATTAACGGATTTGTGTTATTCAACCGGTTTTTCCAGTCTAATATCAATATAGAAAACGAGGAGTTTACCTTCCCCTTTAATTTCAGCACTAAAGATGACAACCGCCTCCCGCTCAGATATACAGGGCTTCTTTCAGCCAATCTTAAAGGAGATATCTGCTCAAGTACCGGAGTAATGGATTATGACGATGTTATCAGGATGCTGCTGGCAGGAGCAGGTGCTGTTCAGATTGTCACCAGCCTCTATAAAAACGGAATAAATCATATCGGGGAGATGCTTTCAGGTATTGAAAAATGGATGGACAGCAAGTCTTACTCATCAATAGAGGATTTTAAAGGACGAATGGCCCGCGAAAATCTGGGAGCGGAAAAACACTGGGCATACAAACGAAGCGGTTATGTGAAGATGCTGATGCAGAAAAGCAAATCACTGGCGGATAAAATTTTCTAAAGGTATTTAACAATGCGAAAAGCAGTTTTTGATCTTGGACATGCCGGATGTGTAAGCTGTAAAAGAGCTATTGAACACGCCGGCAGACACATTAAAGGCGTAAAGGAAATTGAAGTTGACATAGCCTCACACAGTATAAACCTGACCTACGAAGATGACTGCTCATATATTGAAAGCGAACTTAAAGGTCTTGTAAATAAAATAGGTTATGAGGCGGAGCTGGTTACAGATACAGAATTATAAACTATTTACCTTTCTCTATGCTTTTAAAAAATATAATCACTGTCTCTATCCCCTTCCAAATTCGTTCTAAACTGAAATGTTCATTTGGACCGTGTATATTATCGCTTCCAAGACCGAAACCGATTAATAGCGATTCTATTCCAAGATATTCTTTAAAAGCAGGAACGATTCCGATACTTCCGCCCATTCTAATCTTTACAGGACTTTTTCCAAAAGTCTTTATACAGGCTTTAGCATAGGCACGGTAAAATTTATTCTCTGTATCACTTGAAAAGGCACTCACTCTGGGACCGGCCGTAACCGTAAGCCTGACAGCAGGATTAATTTTAGATTTAAGATAGGGTTCAAGCATATCGATTATCATTTCAGGGTTCTGATTCGGAACCAGCCTTGCAAAAATCTTTGCATGAGTACTTGCAGGAATAATAGCCTTAAACCCATCGCCTGTGTATCCTCCTGAAACTCCTGTAAACTCAAGAGTCGGACGGACAGTTGTTCTTTCAAGCGGAGAAAAACCGGTTTCGCCGTCCAGCATTTCAACGCCTGCAAATTTCAGGATTTCATTCTCATTAAAAGGCTGAAGTTCAAATTCCGCGCGTTCTTTCCCGCTGTATTCTTTTACATCATCATAGAATCCGGGCAGAGTCACACGTCCCTTTTCGTCATGAAGCAGACCCAGCACGCGTACAAGCTCATTTAACGGATTAACAACAGCCCCTCCGTATATCCCGGAATGAAGATCCGAGGAAGGTCCAGTCACATCTATATCCCATATAGCAGCCCCTCTTAAGCCGGTTACAACTGAAGGGGTCTCGGAATCAACCAGATCTGTATCACTGATCAGTACAATATCCGCCTTTAGTTTTTCCTTAAGCTTCTCAGTTTCCAGAACCTTCTGAAAAGGCAATGATCCGGTTTCTTCATTTCCTTCAAATATGAACTTAATGTTGCAGGGCAGCTGATTAAAAGTTTCAAGATACTCAAAAGCCTTAAGCAGAATAAAAAGCTGCCCCTTGTTATCCTGTGCTCCTCTGGCAAAGACGTCCCCACCCTTCAGCTGAGGTGAGAATGGATCCGATTGCCATCCTTCATCTGCTGACGCAGGCATAACATCATAATGACCGTAAACAAGGACAGTAGGTAAATCAGCAGAAAGTATCTTCTCTCCGAAAACAAGCGGATTCGCGGCGGTTTCTATTAATTCCGACTTCTCCGCACCGGCATCCTTCAGGTATCCGCACAGAAGTTCCGCGGCCGCGCGGCATTCATCAGAAAACAAGCCCCCCGGACTTACCGAGGGAATCTTAAGCAATCTGAAATATTCCTCTAAGATTTTTTCTTTGCTGACATTAAGATATTCACGAATTTCTTCCATCTTTATCCACCTTGACTGTCTTTCTTTTCATAATATCAGCTGAGAAGCAGTTTTCAAGTCCGGAGATGGTTTTTAAGAAATTATGGACAGGAAATTACCCCCTTAATCAGTATAGAAATAAGGGGGTTAGATAATTAATTTAAAGATTTTACTGTCTGTGAAATGATAGATGTCAGGCTATCCAGTTCATTGGATTTTTTGTTTAGAAGTACACTTGAAGTTGTTTTAACATCCTGAGCCTCCAAGTCTGCCAGGAAGTTTGAAATATTAAAATCAAGAAGAAAAGCCTGGTTTTTCCCAAGTCTTCTAACAAGTTCTCTGGAAATACCTGTATTCGGTCCTAGAGCACCCCCGCTTAAAGAAACAAAAGCGTATCGTTTTATTTGCCTTCGTATTTCTTTCATGCATGTCCGTACCGGCGATGATATTCCAAACATCCATACAGGACTGAAAAAAATCACTAAATCATATTCATAGATTTTGTCAGGACATTTTTTAATTCCAGGATACCGGTGCAGAATCATATCAAGTACAATTTTCTTAATTGTTCTCTGCTTATTTTCTTCTAATATAAATAGATCCGCATTTAATATATTTGCAGTCTCTTCAGCCAGAACTTTATTATTTCCGGTATATGAATAGCTGATAATTAATGTCTTCATCCCGTATCCCCTCCTTCATTCGGTTTCTGAAATAAAATCATAAATACGTTTATTGACATACTCAGCCTTCTCCATGTTAAGTCCATGCCCGGTATTTTCTATCAGATCCACCTCAGCAAGAGGCAGAGCCTCCTTAGCCGCTTTTAAAAATTTCGCAGGTTCTTTATATAAAATGGGTTTTCCTCCCACCATAAGAAGGACAGGCATATCAATCATTTCAAGATCTTCTGATTTATATATTTCAGGCTGGGGAATATCAAACATTCCGACAGCACCATGTTCAACTATATCAAACATATGCTCTTCCCAGACACTTGAGTTCCTGTCAGAATAGCCGCCTCCAATCCATCTGAAGAAATCTCTGTATTTATCCCTGTTCGGAAAAAATCCAAAAGCCCAAAAACCTTTCCAGGCAATTCCGCCATCCATTTTTATGAAGGTTGAAGCGGGATCCAATAAGGCTAGTGCTGTTATTGAATCCGGAATTTCTCTTGCCATTGCAAGAGCCAGCCAGCTGCTGTATGAAACACCGACAATTGATGCTTCTTCATAATTAAAATGCTGAAGCAGACCGGCATACCAGGTACAATAATCTTTGATATTTGAAATCTTCCTGTCTGACGGTTCACTCTTTCCGGCATAATTTATCATATCTAAAGTGTATACCCTGAATTTCTCTGACAGGGCTCCTGCATTTGGATACCACATGGAAGCATCTCCCCATAGCCCCGGAATAAGAAATACGGGTCTACCGTTCTCCGGTCCGGATATAATTACATGTGTTTTACCATGCTCAGTAGAAACCCATTCTTCGGAATACTCAATACCCCATAATTTCATTGCCCTGTCATAGCTGCTGTAGGCAATTTCCTTTGAAGCCTTTGACTTGTACAGTCCTGCTGTCTCCGGTTTAACGGAATTACTAGCACATCCCATAAGTATTATTACTCCCCCTGCCATAGTGATTATTTTTCCAATCCTGCTCATCTAATAGTCCTCCGCTTTCTTTTTATTTAATATACCAACGTTTGTTTGTTTAACGCAAGCAGAATTTTCCTTTTTTATAAACAATTGTTGGTTTTTTCTGAAATTTATGGTAAGAATAGTTATGGCCAGACCAAAAAAAGCAGAAATCGGAGCAATTCCAACAAAACAAAAGATTTTAGATGAGGCAATGAAACTTTTCTCCAAATACAGTTATGATGCAGTTTCTATCCGGAATATCACAAAATCACTTGGTTTAAATGAAGCATCCCTATATAACCATTATAAAAGCAAAGAAGAGCTGTTGAATGCAATTTTTGATAAAATGAATAATGATCTGATACAGCCCGGATTCACTGTTCCCCCATCTGAATACTTTATAAATATGGAGAATTTTATACTTTCTGATTTTTTGATTGAAGGGGCAAAGACCTTCTTTAACAGAGCGAATGAGAAAACCCATTACACATGGCGGATCCTGGTCTCACATCAATTCAGATTTGAAACGGCCAGAGACAGTGTCAGAACATTCCTGCTTGATTCACCATCATCTTTTTTCTCAAATCTGCTCTCATCACTAAAAGATGCCGGAAAAATCAGACCTAACATAGATTGTGAAACAACAGGTAGAATGCTGGCTGCCATTTTCTTTGATTATTCCTTCAGGGAAAACTTAAATATTAAATGGGATGAAGAAACCTCAGATTTCGGAAAACTGTGTGAAGAAATAAAGGTATTCAGTGAATATATTTCTGTATAAGTTATTATCCTGTCATAATTTTGAAAAAGCATTCTGGTGCAGATAAAGGATTTTATGATATACTTACTTCCTAAAAAATGATTTTTTACAGGAGTAATTTAATGAAAAAGAGCATTTTAGCAGTACTTTTCTGTATTGCAGCCCTTAGTGCAGTATTCGCCGGAGGTACCCAGGAAGCTGCAGAATCCGATCTTAACCTTATGAAAAATGGTGCACTTACAATCGGTGTTGAAATCGGTTACCCGCCTTTCGAGGACTTCGCACAGGACGGAACAACACCTATCGGTTACGATATTGACTTCGCAAACGCACTCGGTGAAAAACTCGGTCTTGAAATTGTTTTCATCAACACAGCATGGGATGGTATCTTTCAGGGTATCGGTGTTAATTATGATGTTGTAATTTCTGCAGTAACCATCACAGAAGAAAGAAAAGAAACAATGGATTTCTCAAACCCCTATATCGACAATTACCAGGCTGTAGTTGTTCGTGCTGATTCTGATCTTAAAGTAGAAAGCTTCCTTGACCTCGATGGACTCGCACTTGCTGTTCAGAAAGAAACAACATCAGATATTCTCATTTCTGATTATATCTCTACAGGTTCACTGAACTGTACAGTTGCTCAGAATGAAAAAGTTATCACCTGCTTTACTCAGCTCGACAACAAAGAAATTGATGCTGTAGTTGTAGACTCTACCGTTGCTGACGGTCAGGTTGGTAAATATTCTGATAAATACAAAATTGCCTACCTTGATAAGAGTGAAGCTGAGCAGTTCGGCGTTGCAATCAAGAAAGGAAATGCAGAACTTCAGGCAGCAATCAATAAAGCCATTGATGAACTTAAAGCTGAAGGCTTCTTCCAGGAAAGCACTGAATACTGGTTCGGCGGCTGATAAAAGTATAAATGAAGGATTTCCTAAAAAAACTAATTAACTTTAGAGAATGGGAACAATCTGTTAAAACAGCAGCTATAGTCGTTATAGCTGCTGTTATTTTGTTTATTGTTCTTTCGATTATTAACGTCTCTGAGTCAGAAATGATGGATCATGCTTCACCGCAGGTAAAGCAGATGATCGAAGATGAAAAAGACAGTTCCAGAAAGCGTCTTACAATTACATACAATGATTTTCATATTATAAGCTACCTTTCTTTTTCAACTTCCGGAGCAAAGGCATTCCAGGAATCTTATGTTGGATTTGCAGGAACCATTTTTCATGCAGATGAGGGATTCGGAAAGTTTACAGGCCAGATGGTAAACTATACATACCGGATGCTTGGCATCAAGCAGAACCTTCTGCATGGTGTAAAACTTACGCTGATGCTTACAACCCTATCAATAGTTATAGGATTTATATTCAGCATCTTTCTTGCACTTGGAAAAATATCAGCCAATAAAATAATCAGTAAAATCAGCAGCGCCTATATTTTCTTCTTTAGAGGAACCCCGCTTCTTATACAGCTTTTTGTTGTCTATTTTTCAATACCGGGAATTTTCGGCTTCTCCTGGAGAGGATTATTCGATACCGCGGATCCTGAAGCCGTGTATAAGGGCGCTTTTATAGCAGCTCTTATTGCGTTTTCACTCAACTCTGCAGCATACTGCGCAGAAATTGTCAGGGCAGCAATCCAGTCAATTGACAAGGGACAGCATGAAGCATCTAAGACTCTAGGACTTGGTTATGCTCAGACAATGACCCATATTATCATTCCGCAGGCAACACGCAGAATGATTCCGCCGCTGTGTAATGAGTTTATCATGATGATCAAAGACGTATCGCTTGTTTTTGCGATCTCACTGATGGACATCACAACAATATCCAAAACTATCATGACCAGTGAAGGAAGCTATCTTGTATTCCTTCCGGCACTTGTAATCTACCTGATCGTAACCGCAATATTTACCTGGATATTCGGAAAGATGGAAACGAGGTTAGCTGTTTATGAATAAAGAAAATCAGTCACATGAATATGAATATCTAATCAGAACAGAGAAGCTCTGCAAATCTTTCGGGCCTCTGGAAGTTCTTAAGGACGTTGACCTGGCGGTTAAAAAGGGAGAGGTTATCTGCATAATCGGACCCTCAGGTGCAGGAAAATCCACCTACCTCCGCTCTTTGATACATCTTGAAGAAATTACAAGCGGAAAGATTTTTGTAGAAGATAAACTGTTTCTTCACCGGCATCATAACAAAACGGTTCACAGAGTTCCGGCGGACCAGCAGAAGGCAATGCTTCTTGAAATGGGAATGGTATACCAGCGGTTTAATCTGTTTCCCCATAAGACAGTTCTTGAGAACCTGACGCTTGCACCTATCCTGATTCGTAAAAAATCAAAAGCCGAGGCCATCGCTTCAGCCGAGAAACTGATCGAAAGAGTCGGACTGTCAGATAAGCGTGATGTTTATCCAAGTAAGCTTTCCGGTGGTCAGCAGCAGAGAGTTGCCATTGCCAGAGCACTTGCGATGGAACCTGAAATCATGCTTTTCGACGAGCCCACAAGTGCGCTTGATCCGGAGCTTGTCGGTGAAGTTCTTGCGGTAATGAAGGATCTTGCAAAACAGGGAATGACCATGATATGCGTTACGCATGAAATGGGGTTTGCCCGCGAGGTTGGAGACAGAGTTGTCCTCATGGCAGACGGAATGATTCTGGAAGAGGGAGAACCCAGCAAGCTGTTCGAAAATCCCAAACACGAAAAAACTAAAAACTTTCTACGGAATGTACTGTAAGTAAATCAGGACCGGCTTTTAAAAAGAAGCCGGCCCTTTTTATTTGGTTAACGAGGCCGCAGCTTTTTTCATTTCCGGAAAATCTCTAATAACCGCTTTTAAAATTATTTTTTGACAAACAGATATTAATAAAATATTATAGCCTTATGAAAAAACTTATATTCATAATCGTTGTTATCCTATACGCCTGCGATCCTGTAACAAACGAGTTCACATCTTTTACAGGACTTTGGTCTACAGATGATACTGAACCCTTAGAAACTGCGGTCATTTCAAGAAAACCCATGGATGGTGATTTAGTAGTGAGATTTATGGTAGAAGCCAGTTCAGGAGGTACGACTGTAACTGAAATTCCTCCCTGCACTATTGAAATATCTGATTCGACAGATATATCCCAGCCATACACCTACGATTTAGATGGTATCAGTTTAGTAGTGACATTTGAGGATTACGAAACTGCAACAGTAACGGCGGATTGGAACTATGTCTCAGGCAGTGTAAATTTAACAGGATCAAATGAATACACTTTAACCCATAAATACAGCTCTTTCCGCTACGATGATTATGATGATCTCATATTTGATTACTTCGGAATGTAGGAATATACTATGAAAATTTATAAATTACTTTTAGGAATTCTTTCGCTATGTTTCATAACTTCCTGTGACTTTGAAGCATTATTAAATATTGAAACTCTGGAATGGTCAGTTTCAGGAACCATTGAAACCGGAACAGACCCGGTCAGCGATACAAAAATTGCAGCTTTTTACCGAAATGGCTCAGGAGAAGATATTGACCCCGGCAGTTTTTCAAGTCCTCCGTCTATTGTTTCAAACATAGTCGCTGTAGAAGAAAATGCTGAATATACGCTCAATATTTCAGCTCCGGATTTTACTACCTTTGAAGATCATCAGAATTATATTGATATTCTTTTCTGGATTGATTCTAATATAAATGATGAACTTGATGACGGTGAATATTATGCTCCTGCAATCTCTTCTAATCCTGAAGAAGCTGTATTTCCCTTCTGGGTCTCATTCTATTCATACGGGGAAAGAGACAGTTCTATAGGAACTGTAAACTGGGAAGCATATTCTAAAAAACTTGTACCGGTAAGTTATCTGGATATGTCTAATACAAATATCAAACCATATGACTGGTTTGATGTACAATTTTAAAATAATTTCCTTGTGTAGAATTCATTACCCCCGAAATTATTCCAGAATGTTAAAGATAATCCGTCATCAGAAATTGTAAATTTTGTACCTACACCGAAGTCCGGTTCCACAATCAAATTTGTAACAGAATATCCTGTCAGGGTTTCCGAGTCATAGACATAATAAAACGAGTGGTAGAATTCTTCGACATTATCCTCCACTTCAAATTTATTAAAAGCCCTGTCGGTGATAAACCTTATCATAAAATCACTTCCTGAATCATCAACCCATTCGGATCCGACAATATCATCAGTATCAAAAGGATCACCGCAGCTAAAAATTGAAAAAAGAATAACCGCCAGAAATATATTTATAAATACATTTTTTTTCATTAGAGACCTCCATCAAAAAAATGATAGCAGAAGATATCATTTAGTGCACCAAAAAAATTATTGACAAGTCAAAAAATCTATATCAGGATAAACAGCCTAGGGAGAAAAAGTTGAAAAAGAATATATCATCCTTTCTGATTTTATTGTTTTTAGCATTATTCACAAACTGTGAAGACACTCCCTCCGATAGAAGCCTGATTGATAACTTGATGGAAGATTTTGTTGAGGCAATTAATTCTCAGCTGCCGGCCGAATATGAACAGCTTTATACCTATCTTCACCCGGATTTTGCAGGATATGAAGACTGGAAATCGATTGATCCATGGCGTGATTTTTTTTCTCCGCCGATATATATGGGCACCCCAACAGTTTATGAATGGACGGAAGATGACGGAGGTCCGGGGCGTTCCGGAGATATGATTGCCTGGGGAACATACAATGATAACTCAACACTAACCAGCTATTCCGGAAGCGTGTACTTATATTATTGTATAATGAGAAAAGATAATGAGCTCTGGAAAATTATTGCATTTAAAAGGTCCTATACCGGAGGAACATCTGGAGCCGATTATTACATACCTGAGGGAGAAACATGGTAAAAAAACTTTTAATTTTAACAGCATTTTTAGCAATAATACTTTCATGCGGTGAATCCATTATTCCCGATGGTCCCGGCAGTGGGGTCGTAGATGAAGATGGAAATAACTATGATACAGTTTTAATTAACGGTGTTGAATGGATGGCTGAAAACCTGAAGACCACCAAACTTAATGACGGCACCAATATAGCGAATATAACGGACAGTACAGAATGGGATGAAGCTTCGACAGCAGCATACTGCTGGTATGAAAATGATATTTCCAATAAAGACATATCAGGAGCATTATACAACTGGTATACCGTAGAAACGGATAAGCTGGCACCCACAGGATGGCATGTTGCAACTGATGCAGAATGGACAGCCTTAATTGAATATATGGAACTCATTGAGGGGACAGAGTACGTATGGACCTGTTTAAAATCCGAGACAAGGTGGGCATCTGGAAGAGAAGGAGAAGATACGAAAGGATTTAAAGCTGTTCCGGGAGGATCACGAGGTTCAGGTTTCAGCGACGGAGACTCTCGTGCAGTTTGGTGGAGTGATACATTGGGGTTGGATTATCCCTTCGGTTATTCTGTACATGATTATTACACCACAGCAAACAGGGAAGAATTCCCGAAACTTGTCGGATTCAGTGTACGCTGCGTAAAGGATTAAAATCAGGGCCGGCTTTTAAAAAGAAGCCGGCCCTTTTTATTTGGTCAGCGAAACCTCAGCCTCTTCCCGAATTATTCTGCTTAAAACGTCAAGCTCAACAGAAGAAATACTCCAGCGATGCCAGTAAAGCGGAATTGAAACCGGCTTTTCCATTGATAAATCAACAAGATCATATTCAGACTGATACATCTTAAACTGCTCATCAGGCAGCATTCCGCATACAGCTCCCTCACGTATCATTATTGGAAACTGTTCAGAAGAGGGAACAAAACTGCTGTTATTAAAAGCTTTTGAATCTTTAAAAAACTGTCCGGCCCAGTTGGCAAGAAGCTGATCATCCCGGTTGAAGTTCAGTTTCGGAGCTGCATTAAAAGAATCCCGGTCAATACCATCAGGGAAATGATAAGCTGAAAAATCCCGGATGGAAACAAAACGATAAACCAGGCTTCCCAGAAAATCTTTCCTGCAGCCTCTGAAAGATGCAGCCATTGAACTAATGCATCCCATAACCTCGCCGTCTGTCATCAGTCTGTGAGTTACATCCTGATCGGCACTTTTAATATCAAGATAACCGCTGCTCAAATAAAAATATCGGCTGACAACCTTGGAAAACCAGGTGGCAAGACTGTCCGCATTTACAGCAAGCGAGATAAGCGGCAGTTGGGAAAAGTCAGTCAAACCGGCTTGTACTGAAAGTTCCTGTTCAAGCAGCCTTACCTTTCTGAAGTGTTCAAGAAGTATGCTCCCGGCACCGGTGACAGCCGGAGGCTGGCTTCGAATAAGCAGAACCTGCCCTGTAAGTTCCTCCAGCTGACGAATTCGCTGGGTTACGGCAGACTGGGTGATGCCTAAGGCCTCACCGGCCTTGTCAAAACCTTTATTTTCTACAACTGCAGCAAGAGCCTCGAGATTACGGTATTCAATCATCTGTTTATATTAACATCACTAATTTTATATTAAAATTATTAATTATACTAATTTGTAAATTTTCTATATGCTTATCACATGCTTACTCCATATTTTACAGGAATGGGAATCGGAGCCGGACTGATAATTGCTATCGGCTCTCAGAATGCCTTTGTATTAACACAGGGAATCAAAAAGCAATATCATCTGGAAGTTGCTTTTATTTGTGCGCTCTGCGATACAGTTCTCATAGGTGCAGGCGTCGCCGGACTTGGACGCTTTATTGAAAGACTGCCTCTTTTGATTACTATTACATCAGCAGCAGGAGCAGTCTTCTTATTCATATACGGACTTATGAACCTGATATCTGCAGTCCGGGGTTCCGGCAGTATGGGTGATAACAGTCAGAATATTCAAGGCCGTAAACAGGTAGCATTAACAGCTTTGGCATTAACACTTCTCAACCCCCATGTTTATCTGGATACAGTTGTTCTGCTCGGCAGCATCAGCGGAACTTTCGATGGTTCCGGACGCTACCTGTTCGGTGCCGGAGCTGTAACGATGTCATACATCTGGTTTTTCGGCTTATCCATAGGCGCAGGACTGCTTTCCCCGCTTTTTCGAAAACCGATAACCTGGCGTATTTTGAATCTAATAATTTTTGCTATTATGTGGAGCATTTCGTACAGACTTTTTAGGTATTCCGGATTAATTGAATACCTAAAAAGATAATAAGTTCTGATAATTAAATTTGTAAATCTCTTTTGGGATAAAAAGTATATGTAACGATAACACCAGTCAAGATAAAACCAGCCGACAGGATTATATTCAAATTGTTCAAACGATCATTAACAAGAAGATAATTCGGTTCAAAATAAGTATAGGGTGATGCAAACTTAATAAATTCGATGGAATCGCTTAGAGAAACGGCTATGGAAAAAACATACATAATTAACAGGACAACAATTGCTATCGTTCCGCTTTTTCTGGGATTTTTAAGAACAGACGCAAAAAGCATACCCATACTCGAAAAAACAAGCTGTAATAAAAATACAGCAGACATCATTAATAATGAAAATTTTAGAAATTCAGAATCCGGATCATATTTTAATGAAGCAATCAGAACAGTTCCAAATGTAATCAAATTTAAAATCAGATTATATGTTATCGCTGCAAAAATTTTTGCCGTAAGCATATGGGGCCTGGAGATAGGCATAGTCATAAGAAACTCAGCTGTTTTATCACGTTCTTCTTTCGAAATTATCGAATTTCCCAGCAGAGAAGCAAATACAGTCAGCATCAGGTAAAAGTAAATTGATGCCATACTCAAAAATCCGGAAAGAGTTGTTATATTTACTCCAGAAAATGAAAATGCTTTCATCAAAGATTCAGGCATTGCATCAAGAATACTCATCATTTCCGGATTATTGTAATAAGCCTCGAATTCAGACATCATCATAAAAATAATTACGATCATTATCGTGCTCCAGATGAGCAATGATTTCAGATTGGCGCGTAATTCACGCAGATAAATATTCATCTGAGCCTCCTAAAGTGAATGGATATCTTTTTTCAGGTACAGCACATATGCGCCTATTACAGTAACGACAATTATGGAAATACTTATCATCGCCGTCTGCATATTCCAGGATCCATTTTTAAGTATATACACCGGATCAAAATGGTAGAACGGGGTTAGAAGGCCGAGAACAGTTCCTCCCGCAATATTCCTCAGAGCATTCATAATATATGTACCGAATGCAAGTGCCATTGAAAAGGCCAGGACACTCCGTATTTTTTTCAGAGCAGCAGAAAGAACCGCACCTACTCCAATAAAAAATAATTGAAAAACCGGAACTGAAGCAAGCAGAACAGCAATGTTCTCCGGGTTATAGGAATGACCGTCACTAAAAAGTTCAATGAACCCATAACTGGCTGCCCAGACCACCGCATTGATGATAATCAAACCCAAAACAACTGCACATAGCTTTGCAGACAGAATTCTGCTTCTTGAGATTGGCTTCGAAAGAAGAAAATCTGCAGTAAGCTCGCGTTCCTCAACAGAAAGAAAATGAAAACCGTAATTAGCACTCTGGATAGCCAGAACGAGCTGGATAAATGCAAAGGTAAAAGTAAAGTACCCCGGAATTGATGACAGAGGAAGTTCTGCATCCATTCCGAAAGCCTTGAGCATAGCCTCCGGATAATTGGCAAGCATCTTATCCATCAGCTCTGTATCTGCAGCGAATGAAGGATAGATCATCATAAACATAGCCATCAGCCCCAATATCCCAAGGCTCCAGAATATAAGGGAGATTCGGTAGGTTTTCAGCTCATACAGGAAAATATTCATTCAGACTTCTCCTGTTCATAATAATGAATAAAGATTTCCTCAAGAGTCGGTTCCTCAATGTGTACATCCTGAATCTTCTGTGCACTTATCATATGAATGAGTCGGTTCATATCTCCCTTAAAGAAAAAACTTAATTCATTATCTCTGCATTCCATATTTATCACGCCTTCTGCATTAAATGATGAAGAATCCAGAGCATTACCTTTAATCCTGATCTTTTTGTAATGATCAGTGCGCAGGGTTTTTATATCCTCAACCTTAATTATTGAACCATCACGGATGATGGCAACCCTGTTGCATAACTCCTGAACTTCGGACAGGATATGGGATGAGAAGAATACAGTTGAGCCCTTCATATTTTCAGCCTGAATAATATCAAAGAATTTCTGCTGCATCAGAGGATCAAGCCCGCTGGTCGGCTCGTCAAGCATTATCAGATCAGGGCTGTGTAAAAGTCCCTGAACTATCCCGACTTTTTTCTTGTTTCCATAGGACAGATCTTCTATTCTTCGTTTTAAATCAAGCTCCATCAGATCGGCAAGTTCATGCAGACGTTCACTGCAGTTATGATCATAGAAACTAGCCGAATAGTTAAGCAAATCAAGAACCCTCATTTTATCGTAATAGAAGACTTCCGAAGGCAGGTATCCTATACGCTTCCGTAATTCCGCTCCCCTGGCAAGAGCATCTTCACCGAAAATTTTAATTCTTCCGCTTGTCGGGAAGATGAGGCCGAGCATAGTTCTGATTGTTGTTGATTTACCAGCACCGTTGGGTCCTATAAAACCAAAGATCTCACCTTCCTCAACTGTAAGATCTACATTTTCAATGCCTCTGGTCTTTCCATAATATTTCGTTAATTCATGTAATTCGATAACGGCCATTAACTCCTCCGTACTTTAATCGTAATTCATTAAATACCGGATTTTCAAGTTAATTGCAGATGTTGTTATAGCCGATAAGACGCAGTGATAACACCGGCTAACGGGTTTTTTCAATTCGATTTTGAAGCTGAAGCAGCTTGGTATTGTTCCGGTTATCTGGATTTTTCAAAAGGGTTTCAACAATAATCCTTGCCTTCAGATAATTTCCGGCTGCAAATTCATTAACTGCATCCAGATAAAGCTGCTGATCGGATGCAGAAAGAACATCCCCGGCAGTTCCGTTTGTTTCAGCCGAAATTCTGTCTTTCAATACTACTGCTTCAGAATTTTCAGGATTCAGCCTGATTGCTTCATCCAGATAAACAAGGGCTACACCGTATTCTGATTTCACATTTCTGCTTATTATAGCGTAGGCTTTTTCGAAAAGCTCTCTGCTCTTGTTGAGTTTCTCTGTATCAGGCGGTTTTACCCTTAGACCAGAAGCATATTCAGCTTCAAGAATAGCAGCCTGCAGACCCGAAAAATCCGGGTCGATACTCTCAAGAGCTTTTAGATCAATATAGGCTTTTTGAGGATTTGTTTTCAAAAGGCTCATAGCATTCTGAACATTAATCTTGAAAACTTCTTTAAAAGCTTCCGGATCCCTGTATTGACTGATTTGGAAACTTAAAATTCTGGCAGTTTCATTAAGCGGGTAGAACTGCTGCACACGAAGAATACTCTGCTCTGTCGATTCAAAATATTTTTCAGCTTCAGTTTTATTACCGGCTTCCAGTAATTCTTTAGCTTTTAGAAAATCAGTCTGAGCCTTGCTCAAATACTGGTTCATTTCCGAATACAAAGGATCGGTCTCAGATATCACACGTTTTGAATTAACTGAGATGGCAGAGCCCGACAGTTCAAGCCAGTATTCAACCTCAGGATTGGGCTCTGAGTTTGTATCAGCCCATCGTATTCTTGCCCGGACTAAAACATCGTTAGCAGATGCAAAATCAGACTGTAGATACAGTCTTCTTGCTTTTATAAGAGACTGCCTTACTTCCTGGACAACAAGTGAATTTTCTCCGGAATGAATCTGCAGAGAAAGAGCCGACACTTCATTTTCTGATACTATTCTAAAAGAGGGATCCTCAAGCAGAGCAAGAGCCTGTTCAAAACGCTGAGAAGCCTGTTCCAGCTTTATTTTTGCTGCGGAATAATTCTCCTGCCGAATCAGGGTTCTGGTCTCATCAAGCCGCCTCTCTCCTTCCTGACGGAATCTGTAAGAGCTGAAAACCTTTTCACGGGCTATATCAGTTAATTCATCAACACGTTCGGTAAGTTTATCCAAATCCGACAGAATATCGTTAAGATTGCCCGCTACAACCTGAAACTCCGGAATACGCGTCTCCCTGCTTTCCTCCTCTATCTCGATTAGAAGTTTTGGTAGTTCATTTGACAGATTACTGATTTTTTCAGGTAAATCAGAAAGTATCTCAAGAGCTTTATCAGGATGTCCATTGATAAACTGTTCCGCGGTATCGGTAACACCAAGATAAATAGAATAAAGATTCTGAATTTCCTGTTCCTCTTCATGGTAGAAATCCTGAGGATAGGCGGTTCCGGAAACAGCAATAAAAATAATCAGTAGTAAATATTTCAATCTTTCTCCATGCTATCCTATTATTAATTATCACTGATAATATAATATTTCATGTAGATATCTTTCAATTTTCGGCGTATTTGAGATTACCTATAAAGTCAATTGACAAATGAACTTTATACTATTATAGTTGTCCTTATCAGGAACACTAAAAGGGGAGAAATTCTATAATGCAGTTGATCAAATGGTTCAATCAATTCGGCTTAACAAGTCAGGAAGCAACAATTTATATAACTTTGCATACAGAGGGAGTGCTTACAGGCTATGAAGTATCAAAACTTACAGGAATTTCACGCTCAAATGCTTACACAGCCCTGGCAAACCTGACAGAAAAAGGTGCTGCAAATCTTATTGAAGGTGAAAAAAAACTGTACTCTCCGGTTCCTGTAGAGGACTTCTGTTCCAATAAAATCAGAAGAATGCAAAAAACATCTGAAAAGATAAGTAAAGAAATGCCCGGGAGAAAAGCCGAATATCAGGGCTATCTAACAATTCAGGGAAAAGACAACATTATTGATCAAATGATTGCAATGATTGCAAATGCGGAAAAACGAATCTACCTTTCAATGCATAAGTCAGTCATAGAGGAGCTTGAAGAACACCTGCTGACATCAATTAAAAATAACCTCAAGGTAGTAATCATTACTAACGGCGAAGTCATTCTGCCGGGAGCAACAATATATCTGACAGAAAAAAAACTGGAGGAAATCCGTCTAATTACAGACTCCGCGAAGGTAATGACAGGTGATATCAAAGAGTCAACATCTACCTGTTTATACTCAAAGAAAAAGAATCTTGTGGAACTGCTGAAAGATTCACTTACAAATGAAATAGAACTGATAAAAATCAGGGGAGAAAATAAATGAAAAAAACATTTCTTACAAAAGCTCAGCTTGAGCAGATAATCAGGAATAATCCTACACCCTTTCATCTTTATGATGAAAAGGGCATCCGTGAAACAGCACGTAATTTGAATAAGGCCTTCTCCTGGAATAGAGGCTTCAGGGAATATTTTGCAGTTAAAGCGACACCGAATCCGGCAATACTTAAAATACTTAAAGATGAAGGCTGCGGGGTTGACTGCTCATCCTACACGGAGCTGATGCTGTCCGAACGCTCCGGATTCTCCGGCAGCAGTATAATGTTCTCATCCAATGTTACTCCTGCAAAAGACTACAGATATGCGGCGGATCTTGGTGCTGTCATCAATCTGGACGATATCAGCCATATTGATTTTCTTGAAAAGGCTGCGGGAATCCCGGAGACTGTCTGCTGCCGCTACAATCCTGGAAACTCTTTTACAAGCAGCAATGATATTATGGACAGCCCTTCAGATGCCAAATACGGATTTACCTACGATCAGCTTGTTGAGGGTTTTAAGATACTGAGAAATAAGGGTGTCAATGATTTCGGTCTGCACGCTTTTCTGGCAAGCAATACTTTAAATACTGTTTACTATCCTGCGCTTTCAAAGCTTCTTTTTGAAACAGCCGTCAGTCTGCAGAAGGATACAGGAGTCAGAGTCAGGTTTATCAATTTATCCGGAGGTATCGGGATTCCATATTTACCGGAGGAAGAGGGCATCGACATTTTTGAAATTGGAAACCTTATAAAAAAACACTATGATGAAGTTCTTATAGATTCGGGTTACGGAGACATCGATCTATATACCGAGCTTGGAAGGTTTATGCTGGGCCCGCATGGAGCACTGATTACTACAGCAGTACATGAGAAAAAAATCCACAAAAATTATATAGGGGTGGATGCAAGCGCTGCCAACCTGCTGAGACCTGCTATGTACGGTGCTTATCATCATATAACAGTTATGGGTAAGGAAGCAGAAGAAAAGGATCATCTTTATGATGTCACAGGCGGACTCTGTGAAAACAATGATAAATTTGCAATAGACAGAATGCTTCCCGAAATTAAACGCGGTGATCTGATTTATATCCATGACACCGGAGCCCACGGATTTTCAATGGGATATAACTATAACGGAAAACTAAGAAGCGCAGAAATTCTTTTTAAGGAAGACGGAAGCCATGAATTAATCCGCAGGGCGGAAACCCCGGAAGATTATCTGGCTACTTTGAATTTTTAAATTTACATCACGGAGTCATACAGAATGAAGAATTATACAGCAGCACATATGGTAAAAATGGAAGACCTTAATCACCATACTAATCTTTATGCCGGAAGAGCCATAGAATGGATGATAGAGGCATCCTTCATTGCGGTTTCACTCGAATACGGGGACGGGCATGGTCTATTATACAAAAATACGCATCAGTTCAGCTTTGACAAATCAGTAGAGCCCGGAGAAATCATAAGTTTCAGAAGCACTGTAGTTCGGACAGGAAGTAAAAGCATGACTATTAGAGTTGGTTTAATTTCAGAGAAAACCGGAGAGCTGAAAGCAGAAGGCTATACAACCTTTGTCTCGGTTAAACCCGGTTCAAACGAATCGGTGGAGCACGGACTTGTTCTGGACGAAACAGAGGACCAGGAGGAACTTTCATGGAGGGCAAAGGCGGATTCCTTTTTTAAGTAGTTCTGCGTTCCGATGTTGTGAAATTCGATGAATTCTCTCTGTAAGGAGATCTCTGTCTATTTCAGAACCTGAATTAAATCATCAGTATTATTCAGAGGCTTACTGCAGGTAAAATCAGTACAGATATATACTGCGGCAGAATCATCAGGCAGACTGTAGCCATCGGTGTAACCTGCCGTATCTGAAAGCCCGGATGAATTCTCTGCGGTCTTTAAAAGGACAACTGAGCCAGGCAGAAAATACCGGTTGATGACCGCGATAAACTTATCAGAATCCTGCATGGTTCCGGCAACAAGGATTTCCCTGCCTGAACTTCCCGCATAATCAAATGCCGATAAAAGCATGGCAAAGGCCGAGGGATATTTTTCAAGGTCGGCTGAAACAGTCCGGAGGATTGCGTCCGCCGAATCTCTCCAAGAAGTTTCTGCTGTGATTTTAAACAGCTGCATCAGATTCTCATACATTACAGAATTGCCCGATGGTATTGCATTATCCATCAGACTCTTTTTTCTTATGAGGATATCAGTCTGCTTTATATCAGATTGAAAAAAACCTCCATATTCTTTGTCTTCAAATTGACTCCTTGTGTACTCCGCCAGACTTACAGCCTTTTTAATATAAGCCGGATCAAAATCCGCCCTGTACAATTCAAGCAGTCCCCGAATCAAAAAAGCATAATCATCTATCATACCCCGGGTGTGCTTTTTTCCATTCCGGAAAGAATGAAGAAGGGCTCCGTCCTCCATCTGCATTGTTTCCAGAATGAAACCTGCTGCGGCTCCGGCGGCCTCGACATATTCCTTCCGTCCGAAAGTCCATCCGGCCTTTGCGAGAGCAGTGATCATCAGTCCGTTCCAGTCTGTCAGTATTTTATCATCCCGGTGAGGGCGGATGCACTTTTCCCTTTCCCGGAAAAGCAGCTCTCTGACTGCATCCGCATCTTCAGGTGAAAGGCCGCCGGGTTTGATATGCAGAATATTTTCTCCGCTCTTAGTCCGGCTTGCCTCGTCGGCAAAGTTGCCTTCAGGCTCAAGACTGAAATATGCAGCCCATGCGGCTCCGTCGAACCCTCTGCTGTTCAGAAAAGAGGTAAAATCATCATATTCCCAGACATAGAATTTGCCTTCCCGGCCTTCACTGTCTGCATCCTCAGCCGAATAAAAAGCCCCTTTCTCCGAGCGCATGTCACGAAGGACATACTCAATGATCTCCTCAGCCGTTTTTCTGTATTCCGGCCTGGCCGTAAGCTGGAATGCTTCGGTATAGGCAAGTATCAGCATTGCCTGATCATAAAGCATCTTTTCAAAGTGGGGCAGAAGCCATTTACTGTCGGTTGAGTAGCGGTGGAATCCGAACCCTATATGATCATATATTCCGCCGGCTCTCATCTGCCGCAGGGTATTTTCCGCCATTTCCAGCAGCCCAGAGTCCCCTGATGAACGGAACTCCCGCATGAGAAGAAGAAGGTTCTGAGGCTGGGGAAACTTGGGCTGACTGTTAAAACCGCCGAAATCCTTATCATAAATCTCTTTGAAATGCGCTCCTGCAGCCTTCCTTATACGGACCAGCACTTCTCCGGAAGGCAGATCAGCCCCGGCAGAAACAGAGCCCGCATTCCCTTCATTCAGAGCCTTTAGAATCTGTTCAGATGCATCAATAAGTTTCTGCGGCTCTTTACGCCACAAATTCTCAATATGCGGCAGCAGTTCCATCATCCCCATTGAATAGGAATTGCCGGCCTTCCGTATATATGTAGCGGTAAAAAATGGCTTCCCTTCCGGTGTAAGTATCAGATTAAGCGGCCAGCCTCCGTTTCCGGTGATCATCATCGCCGTATCCATAAAAACCGCATCCAGATCGGGCCGTTCCTCCCTGTCCACCTTGATTGAAACATATGATTCGTTCATTACCCCGGCGACTTCTTCATCCTCAAACGACTCATGCTCCATTACATGACACCAGTGGCAGGTTGAGTACCCGATAGACAGAAAAATCAGTTTATTTTCGGTAACTGCTTTAGAAAAGGCGTCATCACCCCAGGCATACCAGTTCACAGGATTATGTGCATGCTGCAGCAGGTAGGGACTGCTCTCGTTTATCAGACTGTTCGTATATTTATGGTTTTCTGACGCCATTAAAGCCTCCGGATTATTTTAACTTAGTAAAAAGGTAAGCATAAAGGCGGAGGTTGGAAAGTAAAAATCCTTTTCATTTCCGGCCATTAAGCCTTATATTAATAGTAAGGATTATTATGACGGTTTCAGCAGAAAACAGCAGAGTGGTAATAATTGAGGATGATCGCGAAATATCCGACCTTGTTTCAATGAATCTGAAGGATATGGGTCTTGAAACCCTTCAGGTTTATAACGGGGAAACCGGTTTGAAACAGGCATCACGGGGAGGTTTTGATCTTGTAATTCTTGATATTATGCTGCCCGGCATGGACGGTATCACAGTCTGCAGAAAACTGAGGGAAACTGATCCATACATTCCGGTAATGATGCTGACCGCAAAGGCTGAAGAAATAGATCGGGTGCTTGGACTTGAGCTTGGTGCTGATGACTATATGACAAAGCCTTTCAGCGTTCGGGAATTAAAGGCAAGGGTTAAAGCGCTTCTCAGACGCTCTGCCGCTGGATCGGGAAAAGCCTGCAAAGAAGCGGATGAAAACAGAGACCTTGTACAGATCGGCGATTTAACCGTGGACTTTAACAAGCATAAAACAATGATGAAGGGTGTTGAGCTTGATCTGACAGTTAAGGAATTTGAACTGTTAAGGCTCTTTGTAAAGAATCCGGGCAGAGCATACAGCCGGGCGGACCTTCTTGATCTGGTCTGGGAATATAATTTTGAGGGATATGAACATACTGTAAATACTCATATTAACCGGCTTAGAAACAAGATTGAATCAGATCCCGCTAATCCCCGCTACCTTCTGACGGTATGGGGTATCGGTTACCGCTTCGCGGAAGCTCCGGAGTTTGAAAAATGATTTTACGTTCGTTTTATGCAAGAGTGTCCCTGCTCTTTCTTTTGCTGATACTTCTTCTTGGAATCAGCAGTCTGATGATTGCTTTCAGGGCATCCGGTCATCTTCTAAATGAAGTTGAACAGCTGCTTAACCGGGAGTATGCTGCAAGTATTGCTCTGGAACTGGAACCTCTTGTAGCAGAATCATTCTCTGAAAATAATATCAAAGACGCCATTCATTACATGATGGTACTCAATCCAATGGTGGAGATATATCTGCTTGATGAACACGGCTATATTTTATCCTATTTTACAGGATCAACAGACAGAGTTCTGCATGAAAGAATTAACCTCGAGCCCCTCAGGAAATTCGCGGCAAGCAACGGATATGAGATTGTTCTCGGCGAAGATCCGAGAACGGAAGATTCATTAAAACCTTTTTCTGCGGCCGGGCTGAAAATCGGAAATTCCGAAGGATGGGTATATGTAATACTCAGAGGACAGAGCTACGAGAGATCACTGGCGATGTCCAGCAGCAATTATTACATCAAATCCGGAATCTCCACATTCGCCATAGCACTGATAATTACAGCGGTTCTCGGATTAACACTATTTTTTCTGCTTACCCGGCGAATCAGAAAACTTGGCGAAGGCGCAAGAGCGTTCAAGACCGGAAACTTCAAATACCGTGTAGAGATTCAGGGAAACGACGAACTTGCAAACCTCGGACGCGCCTTCAATGAAATGGCGGAATCCGTCGAGGAAGGATTGATGCAGCTTCAGGAATCAGAGAACCAGCGAAGGGAAATGATTGCAAATATTTCACATGATCTCAGAAGTCCTCTCACATCAATCCGCGGCCATCTTGAAACCATCATGCTTAAACAGGAAAACCTCAGCACTGAGGATCAGAAGGAATTTCTTCGAATCAGCCTGAAAAATGTGGCTGGATTTCAGAAACTGGTTGAGGAGCTCTTTGATCTGGCCAGGCTTGAATCACGGCAGACAGAACTGCAGAAGGACCGGTTCAATCTAGCCGAACTGATGCAGGACATTATTCTAAAATTGAAGCCACGCTCAGACCGGGCCGGTGTTGAAATTGAATACAGCAGAGCAGATGACCTTTCTCCTGTAACGGCAGATATCGGACTGATTGAACGTGCCCTTACAAATATTATTGAAAATGCCGTTTCCCATACTCCCCGAACGGGAAGGGTATCCATCATCATCAGCCGGACAGAATCCAGTCAGATTGTCTCTATAGCTGATACAGGTTCAGGAATTTCAGATGAAGATCTGCCCCATGTTTTTGAACGTTTCTACAGTGCTGATAAAAGCAGAAACCGGGAAAGCGGCGGTACAGGCCTCGGTCTTGCAATTGCAAAAGAGGTGGTGGATCTTCATGGCGGAACAATAACCGCAGAAAGTTCCGCTGGCGGAGCTGTATTTACAATATGCCTGCCCCTTTGATTTTATAAATAGTTTTAATTTCCGTGACAGTTTTGTGATATTTGACCCCTACATTTATATGCAGGAGGTAAACAAATGAAAGTGTTTACAATACTTGTCTTATTACTGATTTCAATATCTATGCCTGCTTTCTCATCAGGAAATGCTGAAGAAGCCCCTGAAACAGAAGGCTCAATGATGATGGCCGCTGACAGCATGGACGAAATGGTCTCCGCTCCCTTTATCGAATTCAGGGACTCCGAGCAGGCAATGATGCTTGCAGAGAAGATGCCGACTGTTCTTTTTTTCAACGCAAGCTGGTGTCCGACATGCAGGGAGGCCCGTGAAGATTTTACAGCTAACGCAGAAAAACTGAATGGGGTTAATCTGGTTCTGGTTGATTACGATCATTCTGCTGATCTTCAAAAAAAATACGGCGTAACATATCAGCATACATTTGTTCAGATTGATGCCGAAGGAAATGCCCTCATTAAATGGAACGGAGGAGGCACAGAAGAGCTTCTGTCAAAAATCATTAAAGAGGAGATGTAGAAATGATACTTGCTTTTTTCGCCTTCCTCTCCGGAATAGTCACAATACTTTCACCATGCATACTGCCGGTGCTGCCGATAATACTTTCCGGAAGCCTAGGCGGAAAAAGAAAACCCCTTGGCGTTGTAACCGGATTTGTTTTCAGTTTCAGCCTTTTTACACTCATTCTTTCAACACTCGTCCAGAACCTTAAGATCCCGCCGGATACCCTAAGACTTACCGCCGTAATTATCATTGTAGTTTTCGGCCTGATTCTGTTTATACCCTTTCTGCAGCAGCAGTTTGAGATCCTTGCCTCAAGATTAGTCAGCAGAAAAAAAGGTTCTCCTAAAAACGGCTTCGGCGGAGGTCTTCTCACCGGGGCCAGCCTCGGACTGCTGTGGACACCCTGCGTCGGACCTATAATGGCTTCCGTTATCAGTCTTGCAGTCAGTCAGCAGGTTGACGGAGGGGCCGTCTTAATAATTACTGCATATTCACTTGGCACCGCGCTGCCGATGCTGGCAGTGATGCTCGGCGGGCGAAAAATTCTGACCCGATTTCCTAAACTGTCTTCGCGAACCGCATTAATTCAGAGGGTCTTCGGCGCGATAATGATTATTGCCGGGCTCTCAGTCGGCTTCGGCCTGGACAGAAAGTTTCAGTCTGCAGTGCTCACTGCATTTCCAAATTATGGAAGCGGTCTGACTTCAATTGAGAACAGCAGACTTGTAAGCGAAGCCCTTAATAAGCGGACGGAATTAAGCATAGATAACGAGCCCAGTAACGGAAAGCTTGAAAACTACGGACCCGCACCGGAAATAATCACTGACGGACGATGGTTCAATACTGAAGAACCACTGACAATGGCCGGCCTGAAAGGCAGGGTTGTGCTTATAGATTTCTGGACTTACAGCTGTGTAAATTGCGTCAGGACACTGCCCTATCTCAGAGCATGGCATGAAGCCTATGCGGATGAGGGGCTTGTGATTATCGGTGTTCATTCCCCGGAGTTCGCATTCGAGCGCGATGCTGGAAATCTGCAGCAGGCAATCAGCGATCTGGAAGTCCTCTGGCCGGTTGTCCAGGACAACAGCTTCGGTCAGTGGCGGGCTTACAGCAACCGCTACTGGCCGGCTCACTATTTTATAGATGCGGAAGGAAATATCAGATACTTCCACTTCGGCGAGGGTGAATACGAAACTTCTGAACAGGTAATACGGGAGCTGCTCCGGGAAGCCGGTCATAAAACAACAACCCGCTCAGCAACAGTAAAACAGATAGAAGTTGAAAGCAGCACGCCTGAACTCTATCTGGGCTACCGGAGGGCTTCCGGTTTTCTCTCCGAAAGTACAAAGCTAAATGATTCAGCAGCTTCATACAGTTTCTCATCAGTACCCGGAAACGGAGAATGGAATCTTCAGGGAAGATGGGTTATACGAAAGGACTTTATTGAAACAGAAGCAAACGGCTCCCTTGAACTGGGCTTTAATGCCGGAAATGTATATCTGGTTATAGAACCCGTTTCTGAAAATTCAAGTGTAAAAGTATTAATAGACGGAATACCTGCGGCAGGAACAACGGACAGCGAATCCGGAGTCATTTACCCCGATAAAAGCCGGCTTTATCATCTGGCTGAATTAACCGAAGCGGGGCCGCATGTATTGAGATTGGTTACAGAAGGAAAGATAAGGTTTTATGCCTTTACCTTCGGATAGCAGGAGGCTGCAAATGAAAAATATAATTAAAAGACGAATACTGTTCTTAGCGGTATTTTCCCTGGCAATTCTATCGGTATTTCAACTATTTGCCTCAGGAACAAAAGAAATGGATAACATGGATAATGAGATGGATGCTATGGAGAAGGAGACCAGGGCTCTTATGCCGCCCGATATGGGCAGCGGCGATTACATGAAGCCGTCTGAAGATGAACTGATGGAGAAGCTGACTCCGCTGCAGTTCAGCGTTACCCAGCATGAAGATACTGAAAGACCCTTCAGCAATGAATACTGGGATAATCATGAGGAGGGTCTGTATGTTGATATTGTATCAGGCGAGCCTCTGTTCAGTTCAACCGACAAGTATGATTCCGGAACCGGATGGCCGAGTTTTACCAGACCTCTTAGCGAAGGAAATATTATCGAGCTTTCAGATACATCCTACGGGATGAGCCGCACAGAGGTAAGAAGCTTTTATGCCGATTCACACCTGGGCCACCTTTTCAATGATGGACCTGCCCCGACAGGAATGAGGTACTGTATTAATTCAGCCTCACTCAGGTTCATTCCGCTAAGCAGAATGGAGGAGGAAGGCTACGCAGAATATCTTTATCTCTTTGAGAAATAACAGGAGGGCTATTATGACAAACCGGAGTAAAATATTTTTTTCTATTTCAACGTTAATATTGATTGTGTTTATATTACCTCTTTCAGCACAGGGAGAAAGAGAAATGGCCGGAAATGCTGCAGTGACCTCCGGCGGTATGGAAAATAATCAGAATCAAATGCTTAAAATCCGCGGTCCGCTTCCCGGAATTGACGGATACAAAGCGGAAGCCGTAGAGACCGCAGTATTTGCGGGCGGCTGCTTCTGGGGCGTAGAGGCTGTATTTGAACAGCTGCAGGGAGTTCTCGATGTTGAATCGGGGTATTCCGGCGGTGAAGCGGATACCGCACAGTATTATGTTGTAGGCAGCGGCACCACCGGGCATGCAGAGGCTGTGCAGATAATCTATGACCCGAAGCAGATCGATTACAAAACACTTCTTGAAGTCTTTTTCACCGTAGCTCATAATCCGACGGAGCTGAATTTTCAGGGACCTGATCACGGGACACAGTACCGCTCAGCAGTTTTCTATCTTAATCAGAGTCAGAAAACCATGACAGAGGAATTTATCGATAAGCTTGAAATGGAGGGAACATACAGTGATAAAATCGTTACGGAAGTATCTCCGCTGAAAGCATTCTATAAAGCGGAGGATTATCACCAGGATTTCCTCAGGCTGAACCCTGACTATCCTTATATCGTTTACTGGGATCTGCCGAAACTCAGAGATCTTCAGATGATGTACCCTGAACTTTTGGCTGCTGGAGAATAAGAACAGAGACTGAATATTATAAAAAAGGCTGACTGAGAATAAATCCCGTTCAGCCCTTTTTAATATATCATCCTTTCCTACAACAGAATCACTGCCAGATTCCGTTCAGATTTCCTTCCAGTAGTTTATAATTCAGATAAGCCTGCTGTACAGCAACCCTTGCACTGCTGACTTTCCAGAAGCTTCGCTGAAGAGATGTTTCCGCCGAGAGTAAATCAATTCTAAGTGCCGTTCCCGAATCAACCCGTACAGAGACCGCATCTCTGAGCCGGACCTGTCTCTGGTATGCCGTCTCGGCCAGCTGCAGCGCCTGCCTGGCCTGCAGCTGCTGCTGATAAAGAGTTCTAAGTTCAAGATCTGATTTATCAATTTGTTTTTTTAAGAGGATCTCCTGCTGAAGAATTTCCTTATCAAGAACCTTTAATTCCAAATTATCAGATTTGCCCGAATCAATATCAAAAATAAGTGATATTCCTGCGTTCCATTTTTTCTGAGAATCCTGTGAACCGGTACTGTTTAAACTAAGAATCGGAACTGCAGTATTAAGCGCCATTGTATTATTATCCATAGCATAAGTAAGAGTAGCAAGATAGTCATCGTATCCGAAATAGGGTTTAAAACTTAGTCCTGTATTTACCTTTTTCAGACGGGCTGCGGTTTCTTCCATTGAAACAAGAGCATTCTGCAGTTTCATTACATCATAATTTACCGCAGAGGCAATTTCGCTGAGAAGCGACGGTTTATCAACATCTGGAGTGTTAAACCAGAACTCATCGAGCACCGGGATTGTCATATTCTGATCATTTACGACCTTCCCCCGGTACTGCTGCAGAGAAAACCACGTAAGCCGCTGGTCAAGTGAATTCTCCTGCAGTGATTCTTCAGCAAGCCGAAGCTCTTCCTCCGCATCTTCAAGTTCGCTGGTTGAAATACTGCCTTCCAGATACATCCGGTAAGCACCCGAATAACGTTCCCTTGCAAGAGATTGTTCATTATCAAGAATTAAATATTCCTGCTGCAGAAGCCATAAGCCTGAATACAGTTTATAGAAAATTACAACGGTATCATTCAGAGCCGACTCCATCCCAAGCCTTGCCGTTTCAACAGACCTTACAGCCGCCTGGTATTTTTCTTCACTAACCTCATTGCGGCCAAGAAACCAGGAGATTCCTGCATTTATGTTTATATCGGTCTGGAGTGGCGTTTCAGGATCAGTCCATTGAAACTTTACCCCGGGGGTAGCATTAAATCCGAAATCTCCGGGATGACGATATAATTCCATTTCCAGAATACTTTTTTCATATTCTTCAACAGCTAGTCTGTAATCCGCTGAGATTTTACTATCACCAAGTATATCAGTGAATTTTAAAACTTCGGCTGGATCAGCCTGGGAAAACAGAGGCTGTATCCACAACAGCATTACCGGAATAATTAACAATAATATTAATTTATTTTTACCCATATCAAACTCCTAGAGTTCCGTTCTGTCTGGCAGATAAGTCTGTGTATCAACAATATTTACAGGAGTTCCCGGTTTCAGATAACTCTGTCCCTCTATAACAAGCTGCGCATCAAGATACAAATCGCCCTCAACCTGAATAAATCCCTGACGGCCGGTACCGGGCTCAACGGGAACCCTCACACTTATATTATTTTCGATAATATAGATAAATGAATCAGTTCCTTCAGTTATTACCGAAACACGCGGAACAATGAATCGGGTCTGAAGCTGTGAGACCTGTATTTGAGCTTCCATTAGCATTCCAGGGAAAAGCCTCTGATTTTTATTTACCAGGCTTGCGGTTACTTTGTATGTCCTGTTGTTACCGGGTAGAATACTGTACCCGCTGACCCGGCCTTCCATACCATACTTTGATGATGAGGGCGTTTTGGCAAAGACAGCAGATCCCCTTGTTATTCTTGGTATGATATTCTCGGGGACTTCAATCACAAGCTGAACCTCTTCAAGATTAACTATCTCAACAAAATCGGCTGAGTTTACTGCCTCGCCCTCGCTGAAACTGATGCTGGAAACATAGCCCCGACCCGGGCTTGTACCGAGGCGGGATTTATAGTTTTCCTGCAGGGATTCGAGTTCGGTCTTTCTGGAGATCTGTATCTTCTCAAGATTAACCTGGGCTTCTGAAACACTTTGTTCCGTTTTTTCAAGCTCCTGTCTTGTGACGAGATCTCTCTCGTAAAAGGTTCTCGTCCTGTCCAAATCCTGACTTGCCTCGTTAAGCCTGATCTGAGCCAGCTCAAGCTCAGCATTCCACTTTTCCTCGGCCCGCTCAAGGTCCTTTACCCATTCACGGCTGTCAAGTGCAAAAAGAAGATCTCCGGAATCTACATACTCACCCTCGGTGACATACAAAGTTTCGGCAGTACCCGAAACAGCCGGAAAAACTTTCACAACTTTACCTGCCTCAACTTCGCCTATTCCGTAGTAATAGACCTCCATAGGGCTGTCTTTTAAAAGTGCAGTAACGACTGAAACAGCCTTTTCTGTAGATACCGACTTTACTGCAGGTTCTGATTCGCTATCAGTTCGCGTATCGGTCTCTGCGCTGAGGGATTCTATGTATTTATCCCAGGATTCCTGCTTCTTTTCATCCGTAAAAGTGTCCCATTTTTCCTGGGTCGCCTGGCTACCGGGAGGAGGCACTGTGAGATCGGCTTCCATGGATTTTGATTGAGCAGTGTTCAGAACTGCTGGTTCACTGGGTGCCGGACCTGCCGAACTTGATACCTCAGCATCACTGCAGCTGAGCGCAATTATTGAAATTGATAATATCAGTATTAAAACTGAAAGATTTTTTATATTTTTATTCATTTGTCTCATCCTCCGATTCATCAACAAATACAGGAACTATCTTCTGAATTTTCAACTTTATCTGATCGACAGTGAAAAAGGTCAGCGGCAGTATAAGAAGAGTCAGAACTGTCGAAGCAATCAGGCCAGATATTAGCGATATACTGAGCTGTGCAAAATTCTGGTCTTTGAAGGCAAGGGGAAGCATTCCGCCTATTGTTGTCAGGCTGGTTGCGAGGACCGGTGCGAATCGTGATTTTCCCGCTTCGGTTAATGCATTAATAATCTTTTCACCCTTTGTTCTAAGCCTGTTTACAGTATCAACAAGAACAATAGCATCATTCACGACTATTCCAACCAGGGCGATAACACCCATAAATGCATACAGACCAAAATTATTCCCGGTCAAAGAGAGCCCCGCAAAGACTCCGATTATAGACATTGGTACAGAAAAGAGAATTACCATCGATTGACTGAATGAATTAAACTGAATAGCCAGAATAAGAAATACTACAATCAGGGCAATTATAAAATTTATCAGCATACTACCGAATGAGGAATCCAGATCAGCAGCATCACCGACCCATGAAAAGGAAACTCCTTCCGGAAGTGAACTGCCTCCATTTCGAATAGATTCAAATTCCTGAACAATCTCCCTGATATTCGCCTCGGGAAGCATCTGAGCCATTACTGTTACAGTTCTTGCACCCTGACTGTGCCGGATAGTTCCATAACCCTGAGATACCGCGATATCAGCGACAGAGGTTATGGGGAGGAAATCTCCATTTTTAAACGGAATAAGAATTTTACTCAGATCATCAACTGAATCAAGAAGCAGCGGATCCGCAGAAACTACAATTTCCTGATCACCTTCTCTGGTAATTAAAGTCCCGGCGCTCTGACCGCTTAAAAACGATTTTACCTGTGTTCCTATCAGAGTCGCATCGGCTCCGGTTTCAGCAGCATAAATACCGGAGGGCATTATCTGTATTTCCGGAAAACCCTTTTCCCAGTCTGTTAGAACACCGCGGACACCATTCACGGAGGCAAGTTCAGAAGCAATGATTTCTGCGGCCGATTTCAGCTCATCAAAATCTTCCCCGGCCACTTTAATCTGTACCGGGCTGTTAGCGGTTTTTCCGCCGGCCTGGGTTCCAACAGTAATCTTAGCCCCTGGAATTGACGATAAAAGGTTCATCAGTTCCGGAATTTTCTTCTGGGTTGTCCACTTGCGTTCCCCCGGCGGCAGAAGGTTCATCACAATCTGGGCATCACGGGTTGAAGTCAAGCCTACCTCGCTGTACATGTTGGCTACACCGTCAATATCAAGCAGTTTCTCCTCAGCCAGCCTCGTGAGCCTGTCAGTATTTTCAAGGGTGCTGTATTCCGGCGCAGTAATGACTGCGTAAAGTGCTGTTTCATCCTTGATGGGGAACAGTTCTATTTTTATCAGACCCGATCCGATTCCCCAGAAAACAAAAAGAAGCATCGCAAACATAATTCCAGGTAGCAGTCCTCTCCACAACCGCTTTGATAAAAGTGCGGTAAGAAGCTTTTTATACAGCATGGCGATCTTTTCGAAGGCATTTATTTTTTTATATTTTGTATAGCTTTTAAAGACCATGAATGCCAGCATTAGAAGTCCAGTAACCAGAGAAAGAAGACCCGGTTTACGATCTGTCATAAATGCAAGACTAAAGAGGACTGAAACCAGGAGACCGGTAAAGATCTCTTTTTTCCAGGAAAAACCGCTTACAGCCCCACCGGCTTTGGTACCTTTTTTATATTTCAGCCATCTTGCGCTCAGCGCAGGAGTAATGGTCAGTGCAATAAACAATGAACTTCCGATTATAAATATTACAGTAAGCGGAATGACACTGATAATCATTCCGATTCGCCCGTCCATCATTGCAAGGGGAATGAATGCCGCCATCGTTGTAAGTGTTGCCGCAAAAATTGACGGAGCAACCTCTATCGCACCGGCTTTTACAGCCTGAACCGGTTTCATCCCCTGACTCCGCTTTTCCACAATACTTTCAACGATAACAATACCATTATCAACCAGAAGCCCTAGAGCAATGATCATTGCAAGCAGGGTCATAGTATTGAAAGTCATCCCGGTTAAATCCATGGCAATAAAACTGATAAACATTGAGAAAGGAATAATCAGACTGGTAATTAAAGCTTCTCTTAAACCAAGAAATAAGTACAAAATGATGACGACAATCAGAAGCCCGGAAAGAGCATTTTCCAGAACATCGGAAAGATCTCGTTTAACTATCTCCGCATCATCCTGAATAATCTGAACATCTATCCCTTCGAAACTCCCTGAAGATGAAAGCTCGTTGATAATTGTTTTTGAATCCAGACTCGGACCGACAATGTCCGTACCTCCGTCTCTGTAGAGCGATAAAGTGATTGAAGGAAGCATTTTAACATCAGGAGTACCCAGACCGACAGCCATCCTTGAAACAGTTCCGCTTGAAACGGGACTAACTTCAACCAAAGCAAGGTCCTTAAGAAATCGCGTACTCCCGTCAGGCAGCTGAATCTGCATCCGGCTGATTTCATCAGCAGTGTTGTAAGCGCCCAGGACCCTGACATAATACTGCATACCGTCAAACACCGCTTCACCGGCCGGCGTATCCTTATGGTTTAATCTTATAGCCTGAAGGATATCATCCGAACTGAGACCATACTCGGCAAGTTTAGCCGGCGAATAGAAGATATCTACTCTTTCATTATATAGGCCGGACAGACGGACTTCCTTGACACCATCAAGCGATAACAGCCGCCGTTCAAGCAGAAGAGCAGTGTCTCTCAGGTTTTCCGCTCCAACATCTCCGCTAATGCTCAAGACAAGAAATGCCCGGTTGGCAGTAGTGGAAACACGTACTGAAGGAAGTTCAGCTTCATCAGGCAAATCCTTAAGTATTGAATTTACAGCCTGCGAAACATTGTCAAAATTCTCATCAAGATTACTTTCAGGATAAAAGTCCAGCTGAATTTCACTCCTTCCTGCAAGTGAAGATGATGTAATAAACTCAAGATCCGGCAAGTTCAGAAGTACAGCCTCCAGCTTATTCGTTACAAGCTGTTCGACATCCTTCGGACTTGCGCCTGAATAGTTTACAGAAACTTTTACGGTAGGAAAAACTATTTCCGGTTTAGACTCTCTGGGCAGCTCATTATACATATACAGCCCGATGAAAATTGTGATGATTATAAAAAGATAAATAAGCCTGTACTTGTTGATACTTAGTTCAGTTAGTTTTCCCAGCCCCCCTAGATTTTTTTTCATAATTAGGCACTCCTATTTAACATAGTAATATCTATATATAGAAAAATCAACTAAATAATTACAGCTGCAAATTGGAGTAAAAAGTTCTGTCAGTCAAATTGAAGCATAAATAGCTGCGGGAGTAGTATTTCGAATTTAACTCTGCTGAAAGGTAAGCGTAACATATTTAACTTTCTAATCTAATGGTAGAAAATATAGTAAAGGAAGGCAAGTCTGTTAATGAATCATTTTATCATTACAAAACTGTAATGCATATACCAATTTCTTTTATTGCATGAATATTATCAATCAGTTAGACTTTTAAAAGTCTAACTATGGAGTGCAGCAATGGATGATGAGTACCAGTGTGATGTTACATCGGCCTATTTAAAAGAATATTATAAATTAAAAGAATATCTGAAAGCTCTGGAAGAAGTAACAGCCATCAGACATGAATATGTTTTAGTCGATGATGCTGATTGGAGTCATATCGGTAATCTAAAATATATAAACAATAAAATTTCGGAAACAATCCGGTTTATAAAAGCTGCGGTACCTGAAGAAGCTTTGGAAATACTAAACCATAGAGTATGACCCTATTTTTAGGTATCTGAATAATTATGCTTTTGGAATAAGTATAGTAAAACGAGTCCAGCCCGGAGAGTTTTTTCCTTTACCGGCGGCTTTTGAATCGACACGGATTGAGCCGCCCATTAAATCCAGATAAGATTTAGCTATGGATAAACCCAACCCGAGCCCCTCATATCTTCTCGAATAATCAATATCGACCTGCTCAAAACTGTTATAAATTGATTTAAATTTATCTTTGGATATTCCAATTCCTGTATCGAAGAAAGTGAATTCTAAATCTTCATCTTTATCCATCACATTAAGCTCAATTCTACCCTGTTCTGTAAATTTTACAGCATTATCCAAAACATTGGAAAGAATTTTTTTCAGCTTCTCCTCATCTGTAAGAATATTATAATCTCCCGGATTAACATATTTAAAATCAATTCCCTTTGAATTAATTTCCTGTTCATAAGCAGATAATACATCGTTTAATAAACTGCTTATAGAAACAGAATCAATACTGAAATCCATTTTTCCGGAATTTATAATAGAGATATCAATAATATCATCAATTGTTTTCATTAATCGCTTTCCGCTTTCATCCATCAGGTTGAAAAATCTCTTTCGATCTTCTTCGCTATATTTATCATACTTAAGAAATTCTGCAAAACCTAAAACTCCATTAAGCGGAGTTCTGATTTCATGACTTACATTTGCCAGAAATGCGCTTTTTAGTCGGCTGTTTTCTTCAGCAACGGCTTTCGCGGCAGCAAGTTCTTCCTTAATTTTTCTTTCTTCTACAAGTTTCCGGGTCAGTTTAATATTATGATAAGCATAGCTGCTTAAAGTTTTGGAGAAAAGCCATAACAGATCAACCCTCTTTTTAAATTGTTCATAAGGTATAAGTTCAACTTTTCGAAATTCAGCAAGTAATATATCAGAATTTACATCAATCTCTTCTGCATAACTCTTAATTTTTTCTTCATTAATATCACTGAATGAAGTCTGGCCGATTATCCAGTTGGCTAAATGTTTGTTGCCGACAAATATTGGAGCCGATGCTTCAACAAATCCGCAGCCTGTACAGGCCCTGTAATTTGTTGATAAATTCTCTGCCGATTCCAATCCCATAGATTTTGCAAATTCAATACAATGCGATAACCCTTTCTTAGTCTGTCTGATAATCTTGCACATTTCATTGAAATTACTAGGCTTAGTTACCGAAACCCCGTTTATATCTGTAATTATCGCTGTAACTCCGGTAGCATTTGAAAACGAGTTCTGTATTTCCTGAAGCAAATCTATATCTATTATATCTGTGATATTAATTAAATCCTGTTCATCCAGATCCGGAGATAGAATATAATCGAGTTTCAGCTGGAGTTTCTTCTTTGTATCCAATAATAATACATTACTATTTTCAATAGCTTCATTTGCTGACTGCAATTCACTTACTTTTTCATTAAATGCTTTTATACGGTATTCATAAAACAGCATTAATATACTCAAAGCGCTTATTATCGAGAATAGAAAACCTAAAAGAAAACCAATTGGAGCAAAGGCTATGGAATCGTAAAGAAAGGGATAATCAAATTTATGCAGACCCCATAGCATAAATACGAGCGCAATAAAAATTTCAGTTGACAGAATCCCTGATTTATTTTTAAGAAAATTAATTCCTACCAAAATATAAATAGTTCCGGATATAAAGAATGCTGCGGCAGTAACAATAAAAATATCTACATTAATGATCCACAGGACAAGGACAACTACAGGACTGAAAAAAAAGATATAATTCAGAGCTTTCTGCGGCTTTTGTGAGAAGAAAGTTCTTGCGGCAATAAACAGAAAGGCAGAGCTGAGCAGGGTAGCGATTAGTCCAAAATAACTTAAAAATGTAAGATTCGTTTCTATCTGAAGCAGATTACATATAAATCTTAGGGCATATATTATCCATGCAAATAAAAAATATTTTAACTCTCTTTTTTTTTCCTTAAAAAATACATACCCGTAGGCAATTATTAATATTAAAGAGGCAAAAAATGTTGAGAAAATCGAAGGTTCCAGCCAATTATTCATAATTATACTTCATTCTGTCTGATTTTATTTATCATTAATTTTAATGTAATTTTTGAGAAATGCAACTAATCGGAGCATACAACACTTACACTTTCTATACAATTTTAATCAAGTTTTATCCAAGGACGGATTCCACCAAATCCAGATTCTTTTTAAGCAGGTCACCTGAAAAAAGCTGATTCAGACCGCTTCGCAGATTATCAGCTGTAAGCCCCGGTAACTTGCCCTGTTCGACAGCCTTTGAAAGAAGCATAACATTCTGCATCCTGACATCAGGCAGAGCAGAGTTCAGAACCCTTAGAACTGAGACCTTCTTTTTTAGGGCAGAAGCTTCAATCATCTCCGAATCGGGAGCTTTTTCTTTTTCAAGACGGACGGACAGGCTCTGCCACAGTGTATCGTAGTAGGCAAGTTTCCCGCCGTTTTTAAGCATTTCAAACAGGGCTCTGTATGCTTCAGTCCGCTCAAGAGACAGGACAATATCGGCCCTGCCGGGTTCTATCAGAGGGCTTCCGGAAGGGTAACCTACACGAAGATGAGATTCCACCGAACCTCCTCGCTGGGCAAGCCCGTGAGTATCAACACCCTTCACCTGAAATCCGGCATCATCATATGCCCTAATCAAAAGCTCGCTTAACAGCCCTATTCCCTGACCGCCGACTCCATTAAGATATATGTTTAATTTCATTTCTGTTTTCTCCCGATTGACACGGCACCGGCGGAACATGTCTGCACACAGGATCCGTCCCCTATACAAAGCTCCGGATTTACACTGATGCTTCCGTCTGCCTGATCAATAGTGAATGAAGGGCACGCAAAATCTGCGATACAGGTTTTAATACTCCGGCAAACCTTCTGGTCAATTTCAGCCCTCATTATAGACTCTTTTCCGCGTTTTCTCTGTTCTCTTGTGAATTTCAGCATACAGGGATGCTTAGCTATTACAACGCTGAAGCCGTCAAATGATACCGCCCTTTTTACCGCCTGTGAAAGTTCGTTCTGTTTGTAGGTATCAACTTCTTCAATAAAGCCTACTCCCAGGGCTTCCAGTACCGGACGAATCGCTATTCCGCCTGTTCCGGCATGATCCTGATGCCCGGTCATTGCGGTGGTACCGTTAACCATGACTATCAGTGTAATCTTATGCCTGTTGAAAACCGCGTTGATAATACCGGGCAGGCCGGCATGAAAGAATGTTGAATCTCCCAGAAAGGTTATAACACGGCCCTCAGGCTTAAACACTGAAAGGCCGGCCCCGGTTCCATTGGAATGTCCCATACTTAGAAGCGCCTGCCCCATTCTATACGGTTCCATATATCCAAGAGTATGACAGCCTATATCTGCAACAGTTGTGTCCTCAGGCTTTAAAGCCTTTACGATTGCATGAAAAGCACTTCGGTGACCGCAGCCGGGACACATCTGAGCCGGGCGCGGCAGTATATGGGTATCAGCAACAGGAGGATCTTCCCCCATCAGGTCAGGCCATTTCCGGCTTAGAAAGCTTCGTACTGCTTCAGGTCTTAACTCACCTATAAAATCTTCAGGCTCCTTCTTTCCTAGTATTGAACATTTCAGTCCGGCATCAAAAGCCGCAGCCTTAATTTCATTTTCAATAAAAGGATCCAGTTCTTCCAGAATCAGCACCTCATCATGTCCGGCACAGAATTCAGTAATCAGCTTAAGCGGCAAAGGCCATGGAGAACCAAGAACAAGAATATCCGGAGGATTATCAACCCCGGATAAAGCGTCATCCAGAGAAAGTGACGGCAGCCCGCATGTGATGATGCCCCTATCTGACCCGTTATCGGTAAGCCGGTTAAACCCGGAGCCGTCATTCCACAAACGGAATTTTTCCAATTTAAGCAGGGCTCTTTTCTTCATAGCTGCAACAGATTTTGTAAGCGGAATATATTCTCCGGGTTCCGGATCAAAATGCCAGCTTTTCTTTTCACGCTCGACTCTGGTTCCAAAATTTACCCTGGCCTTGGCGTGACATACATGGGTAGTCATTCGAAGAATTACAGGGTGTTTATGTTTTACTGACAGCTCTGCCGCCTTTAAAAACATTTCATAGACCTGCTGCGGGTCAGCAGGCTCAAATACAGGCGTATTTGTCATTCTGGCAAAGTGTCTGTTATCCTGCTCGTTCTGTGAGGAATTGGCACCCGGATCATCACCAAGAACAATTACAAGACCTCCGGATAAATCCATAAGCGAAAACTGAACGAAGGAATCAGCGGCTACATTTAAGCCAACACTTTTAAAAAAGACCACCGACAGGCTGCCGCTGATTGAAGCACCGAATGCGAGTTCGGAAGCGACTTTTTCATTTACCGAATACTCAAAATAAAAAATATCTTCATGCCTTCTTACTGCCTGAACAGCATCAGCGATCTCCGGCGTCGGAGACCCGGGATATGCCGATACAAGCTCCACGCCGGATTCTATCATAGCCCTTACGAGAGCCGTGTTTCCAATAACTATCTCGCTGAAACTGTCCCTGCTACATAGAGTTTTTCCAATATCCATTAGAACCTCCGCATATATTATATGCTCTATTCATGAATACTGCACAAAGATTTTAAATCAGCTTTTCCGCTATAACTGCAAATTCATCGCCTTTTTCAGAATATTCTGCACCAGCAACGTTTCCTAAAACATCAGTTAATGAAAATCCAGCCTCTTTAAATTCTTCCTCCAGGCTACTAACACTATAATATTGAAGCCAGTTGTAGACAGTGTAGCTTTTACTTTCTTCATAGATTGTAAATTTATCAAGACAGACTTTTTCATCATCATATTTAAAAATATTTACAAAGGCAAAATAATCATCAGCAGACCAGAATTGAAAAAGCTGATTTTTTTCATACAAGGCAGATTCTTCCCGCTTATCAAATGCATTCAAAGAATAAACATCAAGGAATATTGAGCCGCCTTCATTTAGATGGGAATGAAATATTTTCAGTAATGCCCTTCTTTGTATTGGACTTAAAGCACAGTAATCACACATAATCATTATAATAAGATCAAATCTGTCACTGCTGCTAAAATCAAGATAGTTCATATTAATGTAATTCACATTCAGATTATTAAGTTCAGCCTCTGCCCTTGCATATTTAATTGAATTCCTTGAAAAATCAATTCCGGTAACTTTAAGTCCCTTTTCAGCAAGACGTTTCGAATATAAGCCCGGACCGCATCCAAAGTCTGCAATTCCGGACGATTTTCCCAGCCTGAAATGTTCAATGATCCAGTCAGCCGATTCAACAATAAATTGATGATTGCGGGAAGAAACATCAACTGTCTCATTCAGATGATACTGAAGCATCTGTGTTGATCTGTAGTTATCATCCCACAGCTCTTCAGCGGTATAAAATTCAAATGGTTTTGGTTTATTATTTATTTTGACAAGTTTATCAAACATAATTTTCTCCTGTTACAATTATTTATTCTATTAACGGGGTAGTCGAAATTGTAAAAAAGAAAATTAGGCTTTCATGATTAAAAATATTAACTGGAATGATTATTTATGTAAATATGCCCGTAATTAGTATACATAAGATTCACATCTACTTTTTACAAAAAAAAGACAAGTCTGCAATGCAAACCTGCCTTTTCTTCCGCCCTATAAGGGCTCCTTATAGGCGATATGTCCTAAATGTATTTTTTACAGAACTTTCCTCTGGGCCATATTCAGAGAACCCAAAGACGAAGCATCCTGTTTAGTCTTGAGTTTCTTACTGACAGTCTCAGTAAACATTCCAATAATAACAATAGGAGTTCTAAAAATTATTCTGATATCATTCCAGAGACTCATATTCTTTGAATAATTTATATCAAGACGAATCATCTCTTTAAATGTCAGTTTGTTCTTTCCACTTACCTGCCACAGGCCTGTCATTCCGGGCACAGTATCAAAACGATGTGTATGCCATCTGAGGTATTCATCAGCTTCATAAGGAATACAGGGTCTTGGTCCGACAAGACTCATATCACCAAGCAGAACATTAATAAGCTGCGGAAGCTCATCTATACAGGCTTTTCTTAAAAACTGACCTCCGGGAATAATACGTGGATCCTTATTATCAAGCTTTTCCATCGGAACATCACCGCTTTTAATGAAGCTTTGCGCATGCTTTCCATGAAAACTCTGGTTATTATCATACTTCATGGAGCGGAATTTATAAAAAGTAAAGGGTTTTCCCTTAAAACCAATTCTTGTCTGTGTAAAGAAAACAGGTCCCGGAGAGATGATCTTTATAAACAATCCGGTAAAAATCAATATCGGTGACAGAACAAGAAGCATTGCAGCAGATACTGTAATATCCAGCATTCTTTTCCATACAGGCATTTTCATTGTGAACATATCTTCAGTACAGGCACTTACATCAATTTTCTTTCCCAGGCATCCGACTGCATTTTCAACAACATCCATATCCTTGTTTTTGAGCCATTTATCAGGATAATTGTAGATATCGAAACTGTTATTTTCCAAATGCAGGAAGGGAATCTGGTTCAGAATCTTTTTACCAAGAATCTCTGCACCTTTTTCGGCTGTATCCGGCAGAAGAATAGCAACATGCTTCTTATCATACCAGCCTATATGGTCAATAACCCTTACCAGGTCCTTAACTTCATCAATAAAGAAATCGACCTTCTTTTTGCTTGAATATAGAATATCTGAGGTGAATAACAGGATTGAAAAAACGGAACCGTTCCGATCAGCCCTAACCCTCTCATAGTTGATAAGTTCTTTGAATTCCTTTGATGAATAAATATCATTGCTTTTCCAGGTTTCTTCGGAAAAAGACTGAAGCTTATTCCATTTGGGTCTCTTTTTTAAATTCTGCATCTGTTCCACCTTTTCTATATTCAAACTTCGATTGTAATTATGGCCCCATTTTTCATTTATTTACATACGGCTGGAGCATGATTTTCAAGGCGGGAATTTTATTATATTTAACTGAATTTTAAAATAATACTAGTACTATTCTAGTACTTCTTACTGAGTTGATATTTTTTCACCGGATTAGGCTAAAAAAAAGCACCAGAAACCCTATAAAAAGGGATCTGATGCTGAAAATTTAATGTAATAATGACTCAGACAGTGAGGTCATTTTTCCCTAGAGAATTGATATATTCGCCATATTTCCTGTCAACCTTAGCAATATGATCGAGCAGCCAGTTTACGACCTTTTCCTGAATTTCTATAAGCATCATGACATCGAATTCCCCGGACTTCAGCCGCTTTTCTATCTGGTCAAATTCGGCTTCATATATTGCATGCAGTTTTTTATGTTCAGTAAGCTGCGGATAATTAACCGACTCCAGCAGTTTTTCTTCATCGCGAAAATGGAAATCAATATATTCGTTGATAAAACCGACAATTTCAGACAGATCGTAATTATTTGAACCCTCCACCAGGGCAACGAGCAGTTTATTGATCCTTACGAACAATTCCTTATGCTCATCATCCATTTGATCAACACCAATGGACAGTATATCCGTCCAGTCAATTCCAACACTTACATTTGAATCTGGATCGATTACCTGACCGGTCTTTAATTTTGAGAGCTCGCTGCTGGAGAATGTATTGTTGTATTTATTCTGATTACTGAATGCGGCCACCTGCAATGCCGCGGAAGACAGTTTTTCAGCCTCTTCAGAAACATCTGAAATGCTTTTAAGATTTTCTGCTGAAACATCCTTAATGACAATAATGGATGAAAGTGATTCAGTTGCACCGGTCGACATTTCCTCAGATGCAGTACGGACAATATTGCTTGTATCCATAAGGGTTTCTACCGACTGCAGGATTTCCTTACTGGCAAGCGACAGTTCATTCATTGAAACCGAAACCTCATTTAGAGCCTGAGAAAACTGATTGACTTCAGCATTAATAACCAGTAAAGCTTTTTCACTTTCCTCTCCGGCCTTTGTTGCTTCAACAACCTTATTGGTTGTCGAAACAAGGCTTGCCTCTATTCTGTTTGCGTTCTCGCCCGTATTCTCGGCCAGTTTTCTGATTTCATCAGCAACGACTGAAAAGCCTCTTCCTGCATCTCCGGCATGGGCAGCCTCAATCGAAGCATTCATGGCAAGCAAATTTGTCTGATTCGAGATATTATTGATAATGTCGATCATCTCAAGCATGTCATCAGCATTCTTCTGTATATCCTTAATAATCTGGTTGGTAGAAAGCACCTGATTAACACCTGTTGAAATTAAATCCACTATTCCCTGCATCGATGAAAGCCGGCTTTTTGTAATATTGGCAACATTAGTCACCGACGCCATTATCTGTTCTGTTGAAGAGCTGGAACGCTCTATCGCAGTAAACTGCTGGGTTACCTGTTTATTCAAACTGGAAATTGACTGCTTAATCTGCTCTATTGCTGCAGAAGCAATTTGTATAGACGAATCAAGTTTTTCACTGTTTTCTCTTACATCGTCTATTCTGTTGGTAATCGCCAATACCGAGGTTGCAGAGTTTTTTGCTGCCGTAGATAAATGCGTTCCAAGCTTATCATTTTTATAAATAATATCCGAAATCGAAATCAGCATATTTCGAACCTTGGCAATAAAATTATTAAACTGAGTCGACATTTCGGCAAACTCATCATTACTTTTAGTCTGCAGTTCATAAGTCAAATCTCCCTCGCTTGAAGCCAGCGCAGAAAAAGATTCAGTAGTTATACGTAACTCTTTAATTAGCCCCCTTGTTATTATCAGACCGATAAAAATTACTAATACTGCCCCAATGAGTCCTGCTATACTGATAATTGTATTCATATTCAGGACTGCCCTGTGGTATGATTCTGTTGCTTCACTTCGATATTCATACAGAGGGTTTGTCAAATTATCCAGGGCGTCAAGCATCCTGGTGGCTGCCGAATCAAATTCTTTCATCACTTTATCACCCTCAGTTTTAGACTGCATATAGGCGTTTTTCATGTTCAAACCGATTTTCCAGAAGTTTTCTATTGCAAATTCTATGGCGGCAATATCATTTGAAAATTCAGACAGGCTGCTTTTCAGCTCATTCAGCTTATCTTTTAAAACAACCTTAGCTTCTGCCACCTCAATATCTATAACATCCTGGCTTTGTGTAAGACTGGCATCAGTAATAAGCTGCCACATATTTATTACTTCTGCTTCAACATCCCTTAATACTGCATAATCATCAGATATTTTGACAAGTCTTTCGAATGAAATTGTATTTGCTCTGGTTCTGAGAAAAGTAAAGCCTATGAAGCAGAATATAATTACCGAGATAAATAAGATGAAAAAAATCATTTTTACTTTAATAGACAGTTTCATATTACCCGCCTTGTTTGATTTCTGTTCATAACTAAATCTTAGTAAAGCAGAGTATTGAGTGCAATTTTTTTTTAGCGAGAAATAACAAATATTTTAACTCGATTAATATCTTGACAATCAAACTAATTTAATTTATCTTGATAGTCAAGGTAAATTAAATGAAAGAACAGTATTCAAACATTCTGGTTGAATTTTTTGAGCGGATGTCATCCTGGGAAAATGGAGTTGTTGCTGATAGAAAAATTTCGCTCCCACAGATGCATCTGCTTGAGGTAGTCGGAAACAATGGAGAACTTCGAATGAAGGAGCTTTCAGAAAAGCTTGGTGTAACCACCGGGACTCTGACAGTGATGGTACATCGCCTGGTTACCAAAGAGTATCTGGAAAAAGAAAAAGATCCGGATGATAAACGTTCATATTTTGTGAAACTTACAAAATCCGGACAAAACGAATATGACAATCACCATCTTCTTCATGGACAGCTGATTGAGGAAATTATAAACACCCTGGGTGAGGAAACAGCTGAATCTTTCTTCTGCAATATGAACATAATCCAGGAAATAATGTGAGGACAATATGACGCATCGAATATGCAATCAGCATAATATTCACAATCATAATCATTCAAATATGAAAAAGACAGCCATTGTAGTATCGATAACTCTTATAACAATGGTTGCTGAAATTGGATATGGGCTGCTAACCGGCTCCATGGCACTGCTTGCCGACGGTATTCATATGGGAACTCATACCTTCGCTCTGATAGTTACTTTGATTGCCTATATAATTGCAGGTAAACATGCAGACAATCCCAATTTTGCCTTTTCTTCAGGAAAAGTTGGTGTTTTAGGCGGATACACAAATGCCATAATCCTCGGTATTACCGCAGTCTATATGGTCTATGAAGCTATCCACAGACTTCTGAACCCGGTGACAATAATCTTCAATCAGGCATTGCTTGTCGCGGTTATTGGATTAATCGTGAATCTGATAAGTGCAGCCCTGCTGTCGTCAGGCGGACATGACCATCATGGACATGATCATGGGCACCATCATCACGACCATAATCTCAGATCGGCATATATACATGTCATTACGGATGCAATGACTTCGGTGCTTGCGATAATTGCACTTCTCGTAGGACGTTTTTTCGGACAGACATGGCCGGATGCCGTGGTAGCAATACTCGGAGCTGTTGTAATTTTGAAATGGGCATACGATTTACTGGTTTCTTCAGGCAAGCTTCTTGTAGATTATCATCCTGCATCAAATGATAATGAACAGATTCAAAAAATTGCCGGAGAGTCAGATGCGACTGTCAACGATCTGCACATATGGCGGACTTCGGAAAACAGCAAAGTAATGATCCTGAATGTAAAAGCAGGCGATGGTTTTAATAAGGAAGATTTTATAAAAAGAATTAAATCTGTCTGTTACTGCAACCACCTGACCCTGGAGTTGGAATAAAAACAGTCCACTTTGCATACAGGGTTAATTCAGCAGGAATTTTATTCACTGGATCCGGACCTCCCATCATAAGTAAAATTAAAATTGAAAGTCAAAAGATAAATGGGAATTTTGAAGTTGAAGCCCTTTATATAAAAAAAGCAGACCGCTTTAACCTCAAGAATATCGTTCAGACATCCACACTTTCCATTGCATCAGAAATTCCTTTTTATCACAACCAATAACACTTTTAAAATTACTGCCGGGTTGCAGAAATACAAGCGTTTTCTCCCATCCATATTCTTCTATTAAATATTCCATCAGAACATAAGCCAGTGTATATCCCCCCGCTCTTGAAAATTTGAGGGAATTGTCAGCCTGAAATTCTTTATAAGAAAGCCCCATAAGATTTATAATATTCTCATGATCCAGTTTCTGTCCGGCTAGATATAAAGCAAATCCCTCTTTGAGCCATAAATCCATCGCTTTATTCCGCCGGTCAGTAAGCAGATGGATATATTCATGCACACCCGCATCAATTATAAATTCTCTATCACGTTCAGGGGTTGCATTATTGGGAGAGATGATAAGGACAAGATCATTCGTATTTTTACCTATATACCAATCCGGTAAAAACAGGCCGGCAAGACCAAAGGTTTTAACATGTAATGTCTTTGCATCAGGATAGACAATAACTGAAATATCCTTTGTAATGGATTCACCAAGTCTTTTAGTGACTGGTTCAGCTTTTTCGGCAATTTTTCTTGTAATAACCATAGAAGCCTCTTTGTCATCAGGTTCAGCAAAACATGGGATTCCGTAAAATAAATAGGATTCCATCTCTGCCGTTTTCATACTTGCCATTGGTACAAAATTTACGGCAGCAATCATACCCAGTCCCAAAATCCCCCATCCAGCTGCAATTAAAGCATGTTTCATTTTCATAAGGTTTTCTCCTTCTTATTTGTTTTCCTGCAATCTTATTAATGAAATTCCCTGCTGCCTATGCTACATCTGTAGCATTTTCATCTCTTTCATTGGCGAAAACTATGATTTCATATTTGATAATTTAATAATTGACACCGGAACACATATGCAATAAATTTGCTCTGATATGACTACAGGCGTATTGCTTATTTATCTGCTTTTATTTTCCCTCGGTTGCGGCGGGGCCGTGAGCCTGGGGATTTTTTATAAATGCCTGGGAAACAGTGTTCTGAAAAACTTCCTGTTTGTTTTTATAGTTCTGCTTTTCAGCCTTCTGAGAAGTATGGTCTGGGCCTTCAACCTGATTACTGAACATTCTTTTTTATTCCAGAAATGGGTTAGTCTCTTCCTTAGTTTTACAGTTGTACTTGCTCTTTATTTTTTCTTATTTCTGCTGCTACTGGATTTAAAAGGGATGAATTTTCACAAAGCCTTTTATCCAACTCTAACAGTAATTCTGGTTCAGGTCTCAAGGACAATACTCTACATGGTTAATCCGGACCGGGCTGAGGCTCTATATCTGCCTTTTATGGTTTTTATTTCCGCCTATATTTTTTATGTCGGGTCTGCTTTACTCAACGGCAGTAAAGACGGGTGGCATTATTCCCTGCAAAAACTTTTGAAAGGACTGGGGCGCATTACTGTTATCTTCAGCCTGGCATCCCTGATTTTCTATCTAATCTGGTTTTATCTGGGCTTTCGGAATAAACAGGCCATATCGCTGGATTTTCTTTTTCTTTCACTCTGGAGCCTCATTTCCATAATAACTCTACTGAATTATCTTGCCAGGGTTGGTCATCTTCCGGATAACAGGTTTCCAGATAAAGAAATAATAGAAAATTACGGATTCACCCAGAGAGAGACTGAAGTCCTGGTTGAATTGATGAAAGGAATGACTAATAAGGAAATCGGTGAAGTTCTCTTTATATCTCCGGTAACTGTCAGAACTCATATGTCCCGATTATTCGAGAAAGCGGAAGTACGGAACAGGGTCGAACTTGTAGCAAAAATGACAAGGGCATAGAGACACAAGTTCTAAATATACATTTTCCATCCTCTATAACTATTTAAGCCCTATCCTCATATTTCATTCTCTATCCTACATATGTACTAAGAGCAAATTCATACACTTGTACGATACCGCGTAATAACTGTCAGTTGTAGATTATCCATTAAGGAGATAAATATGAGAAAGAAATTTTTTATGACATCATTGATACTGATAATAGCCTCAGCTTGTTCTTCAAACTTTTCAGAGAAAATTGATATTTATGATGATATGAAAAGAATAGCTGCAGAAGCAGACAGTTATTCATACAGGGATAAAGCAGAGATCAGGGAAGCCGGGTACGTCTCTGTTTCATTCTCCGATTTTTGTGGTAAAGAAACACTATTCCATATTCGGGGAGATGAATCGTATTTTTTACAGTTGACAATGGAAAGCAGTATTAACAGGGGAAATTTCAAAATTTGCCTGGTGGATCCTGAAGGAAATGTGGAAACTCTTTTAGAAAACAAAAAATCGAACATTGCCGACATCAGGATGAAAAAAGGTGAATATAAAATTGTCATTGCGGGAATAAATTCATCAGGATATGTAAAAATCATAGAGAGGTTCATAGATGTTCAATAATAGTGGTTCTTTGATTATCCTTGTAATTGCAGTAATATGCGCTTCATGTGCCAGTAACGGTGATGCCGCAGAAACATATGATATAAAAGACCTCCGTCAGGATTTCGAACAGTTCAGATCCATTATTGAAAACAAGACAGCGGGGCTTTACTCTGACAGAAATAAAATCCATGAAATGCTGAACAGTACAGAACCTATTATCAACAAAGAAATGACAGAGATAGAGTTCTACAGGCAGCTTGCACCGATAGTTGCCGAACTGAAATGCGGACACAGCTTTCTGAGTGTGTCCGCCGAAACTGAGAAGTTTATGAAGGAGCATGGGAAATTTTTTCCGCTTAACGTAAGAATTATTCATGGAAAACTCTATGTCGTGGATGATCCTTTCTATAAAATTATAGCTCCTGGAACGGAAATCCTTTTCATCAATAAAGAACCTTCAGAGATGATTATTGAAAAAATTCTCCGCAATATGACCACTGACGGGGAAGACCGCGGTCGGCCTCGTTATGATGCAGAACGATGGTTCGCTTCCATGTATTACTCCTATATTGATAACCCCGATCATTTTAACATGGATCTCTTAGAACCTGACGGAGGCAGAACATATCAAACAAGATTAGAGGCTGTCCATGATCCGGCTCTTGCAAAAACAAGTATGGGGATAGTGCATGAAACAGCCGATATTCCATATCATCTGTATCATGAGAAAAACTACTCAATGGCTGTTATCCCAACATTTGCCATCTCACAAACCAGAAAGTATAACAAAGAACTGGAAAATTTCTTCAAAGAGATAGAGCAGAACAATGTACCCATGCTGATAATAGATCTGCGGGGGAACTATGGGGGATCAACCAAACCGACTGTTGAGCTTTTTCAATACCTCATAAACAAACCCATACCGTTTTATTCAGATAATAATCCTATTTATCTTTCAAAATGGAAGAATCCTGTAACCCCATCCCCTTACGCATTCAACGGTAAACTCTATATCCTTATGGATGAAGCCGGTTTTTCGATGAACAGTTTTCTGTTAAGCCTCCTGAAATACCATGAGATAGGGACTCTTTATGGAGCACAAAGCTCGGGAGGATATATGTGCTCTGATGCTTCTATTAATGCCGTGCTGAAAAACACCGGATTGCGTCTCAGGTACTCCACTCAAATTTTCAGTACTCGGGTAGAGAATCTGCCCAGCGGGAGAGGCATTGAACCGGATGTGTCTGTTGATTGGAGTATCTCTGACTATATAACAGGTTCGGATCCCGTATTAGCCGCTGTTTTAAAAAAAGAGGCCGAGAATGAAGACAATTAAGGAATAAATTCTATCTGGAACAATGTAAATACAGACCTTCAAGTGTTTAGTTAAAAATAAACACTTGAAGTAACTGTTCATTTCTTATCTATAATAACGCTTATCCCGGCTATTGAACGGATGGAGCTCTGTGCTTTATCTTCCGTACCGAAACTGATAACTCCATTATCTCTTTTCATGCTGTGTGTTATATAACGCATTTCTTCAAAAATTTCACCTTTGATAAAAGACAGGGTTCCATTGTCCTTCAATTTCTGATCTTCTGTAGTAAGTTTAAAATTTCCATATTTACTAAAATCGTACATTGGAACAAAGCCTAATACCTTAAGTTCATATTTTTTCTGATCTTTCGAAAGGTCAATATCAGCTGAATAAACAACAGACGGCTGATCCCGCATATCGTATGCTTTTCCGGGAAACCAGTCGTTAAAATCGAATGCCTGATCAATCTCAAAATATACTGTAAATTTTTCGCCTAAATCTTTACTTATCGAAGCTGTCAGGGAAAAATCTTTATTGGCTTCTGTAGGACCGGTAACTGCATCAACCTCATCTAAAAATTTTTTATCTGCTCCGTTATAGCGGTTCAATTGCCAATAAGGAAGCGCGGAGCGATAATCGGTGATTGAACCGTCAAGAAGTCTCTTACAGACGTATAGATTCTGTATTTCTCCCGCACTGTTTTCAAGCCAGATTACATAAATATTTTTCCAGCTGCTGGCGACGCTGGCGTCAAAGTCAAAATCAACTGTTATATTCCCTTGTGCGGAATCAGCAGAAGTACAGCTGCTTACAAAAAGCATTGCCAATAATAAAAAAGTGGTTATCCTAATTTTTATTGTTTTCATATCACTTAATATCATACTTTAATAAGGAAAGTAAATAAAGAGCTACACATTCGCGCCGCAGCTCCGGATCTCGCCATTTCTTCATGATAAAAAAAAAGACAAGCCTGCTTTGCAAACTTGTCTTTTTTTGCCCAGAACTGGACTCGAACCAGCATGTCCGCACGGACACTAGACCCTGAACCTAGCGTCATTACTCCTTGCTGTTCCTACTAACTCCATAATTCCTTTATATATATAAACTTAACACCTTAACTATTCCTTGTCAATCCTTACTATTCCTTAAAAATAAAGCACTTTTAGGGTACTCCTCTAACTATCAAATCATTAAAATAAATAAAACCGCGGGGTACCCTTGCAACCTTTATTAACCCCAACATGAAGCATATTTTCTCTGTCCCGCCCAAAACCGGCTCGGGAAACTGCACTTTCAGGCCTTGAGTTGATACTGTTTTTGATACATTAAACTTATAAGGTGGTTTATATAGTTAACCGGCAGACTTCGTAAAACAGCCCGTTGTTACAAAATCTGCCGGCATTGCAGCTACCCTCACCGCCCTTTCAGGTTCGTCTAACAAGTGTTAGACGAAATTCTTGGCACGGAAATAAATTTTTATCAACTTGGTGTTTCTGATTCTACTCCTAAATTTAATCCAAATGAGTATAAGTTAAAATTAATTCATCTTTTAACCAAGCTAACTTTTCTGGATTATTTACAATTGATTTTTGGAAGACTAACACTTTCTTGTATTGAACATCGATAAAAATATCATTTTCATCAGAATCAAATTTAATTTGAAAATATATTTTCTCACCATTCGTCAAATACATATTAAATACATACGTATCATAATTCCCACCACGTAGATACATTTTTTTCTCTGTTGCATCGTTTATGAGCCTATTGAATAATTTAACTAAGTCTTCAGTAGATTCTATTTTTGTTCTTTTTTCCCCATACCATAAATCAAAAGATGTGATATAACGACCTAAATCATTAGAGACATTTTTAAAATTCTTTAATATTAAAAAATCTCTCAATTCTAAAATTCCGAAAATACTCAACATTCCAATTATAATAATACTTATAACTATATTACGGTTTAATTTCATAGTATAAACAACCTAAATCCTAATCTTCTAATAACTTATCATAGGAAGGGAAAGGACCTCCTTCTGAGAAATTTGAATTATTTACTTCAGCTGGTGTTCCACTATCATTCATTTCAAATGATCTAGGTGGTGTAGTAGAAGTTTGCTCCTGCTGACCAGTGATAGGCTGTCCATATCCGATTCCTATATTAGAAATTCCTACATCCCAAGTTCCACTATATAAACCACTTCCCATTGTAACTGGACCAAGTGAAATGCTACCAGAAACACCTTCAGCTTCACCTGAAAAGTCAGTGGCCATTTTCATCGGAGAGGTTCCAGCTATATATTCTTTTTCCCCATCAATAAATGTTGCAAACACACTGACACTTAAATTAAGACCACTTCGATCAGTAACTTTGCTTATATAATCGGCACTAAACGACTCTCCGGTTTCTTCAACAACAAAATCAACACTGACCCTGTCCATTGAAATTACAAATCCATCATTACCAAAGCCTTTCAACGAGATATCGACCCCACCACCTGCTCCAGTTGCTGTAACATGAATTTTATCACCTTCACAAATTGCATTCCCATTTCGGACATCGTCATATATAACATTCTTCAACCCAGTCGGATCAACGAACTTCAGCGGATTATTATTAGCATAAGCATACCAGTTTAGGCCGTCTCGAATCGGGTCTTCTGTGGTGAATCGGCCGAGATTCGGGTCATACCATCTGGCATTGTAGTAATACAGCCCAGTATCAAAATCCATATCCTTCCCGGTAAATTGTACCATCTGTTCATCTTTTTTGTAAGCGTCATTGAGCTCACCAAAAGGCGTATATTCACTATCCCATACTACTTTAGCAGCTTCGTCTGTTATCATAACCGTCGAACCAAGATGATCTGTGTGATAGTAATATCGCTCAACATCTTCTGTTCCATCAGTATGTCCATCTTCTCGAACAAAACGGGTTGTTCGAATATACACGTACTTACTGTAAGTTCCATCAAAATCCTGTTCATAGATAACGTTGCCGTTTAGATCAAAACTATAGTACTTAGATTCGCCAACCTTCTCTTTCTTTACTCTAAGACCATTAGCATCGTAAGTATAACTTGCAACTTCCTCCGCATTCTTACTTACAGTAATTAGTCTGTTTAGTACATCATATTCATATTCCCACAATTCTCCGGAGATTCCATACTCTATACTGTTTGTACTATCAGTAAATTGAGCCCAATCGGAGATATCACTTATCGCTGTTTCGACTCCAGATACCATAATCATTGTACCTTTTGCTAAAATATTTCCGTTAGAATCATACTGATATATAAATTTTCCATCGGTTAGTACTCTATTAGTTTTTGGATAATATTCATATGCTTTATCTACACCCTTAAACTCATCACTCACATAGCTTACTTTTTCCGATGTCCGATTGCCAGCATTGTCGTAATTATATTTTTCTATCCTCAGAGAGAGATAATGATATACTTTTATTATTTCTTCCGGAGACCCTTTAAATTCTGAATTATCTACAGGGTTATAATCTATATCCCGTTCATTGAAATCAGTCATAACTTTGACAAATGAAGCTGTAACTGGTTGTCTTAAAATTATTTCAAAACCACCTTCTTCATTTTCATTTATTCTGAAGTCAGTCTGTTCAATATAGCTTCCTTCCGTATTATCAGCACTCAAGAATATTCTCAGATTTTCTGATTCTACCCTATTATCAACACTTTCAGGATTAAGATATATTCTTGCAACTTTATAACTTCCACTAAGAGACACACCGATACTTCCTGCTGCATGATCTAATGAAATCTCAGTTTTATCGACCTCTTCTAGAATTCCTTCACCATTAACATCATCGGTTTCAATTGCTACCGTTTCCTGATTTGTGGTATTTTCAGTAGCTATACCAAAACCACCTCTTAAATATGCAGAGATCAGCTGATTTTTAATATCATAGGAATAAGTGCTCTGAACACCACTTGCGTTGGTTAAGGTTGAGATATTTCCTGCTGTATCATATGATAGATAATACTTCTTTTCAAAACTTTCTTCCTGTCCATTAAAAACCCTGTCAGTTATTCTACCCTCACCATCATACTCTATACCAAGAGATACTCCGTTAGCTGCAGTGATTGATGTAATTAATCCACCTTCATCATATACCGGTGCTGATAATAAATAACCTTCAACATCTAAGATCTCTCCTAGCAGATTATAACTATAATCTACTGTATTTCCATCTGGACCCGTAATCCCTACTAATTGATCAGATATATTATACTGATACTCAATATCAAAATTATTCCCGTCTAATTGGGTCATAACCGCTTTGATACGACCATAAACATCCGGGATATAAGATCCATTTAATCCTGGTTCCGCCCCATTATAACCTGTATAAACACTATCATCTTGTGCCCATTTGAGGTTTCCTGCCTCATCATAATCATAGGTGAGCGATTTCGCCCCATTGATTCCATTTATATTTCTAACTAGCAATAATCCACGATCATTATAACCATAGCTGCTAACATTTCCATTTGCATCTATACTCTCAATTAATCTGCCGCCATCATCGTAGTAATAACTTTTTGTAAAACCAGCATCACTTGTCTCCTGAACTAAACGATTTAACCCGTCATATTCATAGTAGACACTATTTCCAAGAGCATCTGTTTCTTTAGTAAGATTTCCAAGCCGGTCATAGAGAAGAGCTTTTTCAATATCAGTACTGTCGTCTGAAGTCTCTACTGGTAGATACTGGGTCAACAGCCTTCCATAATCATCATAATCATATCTTGCAGATATCTCAATTCCGTTCTTATACCATGATGATTCTATTAAATTTCCTGCCTCATCATAGTCGAATCTATTGATATCATCTTCTGCGGATTTCTTATATATAAGCCTATCCAGTTCATCATAGTCCATTACAATACGTTCACCACGAGGATCTACTGTTTTAGTTATATTGCCTTTTTTATCATATTCGTTCTCAGTCAGATAACTTTTACCATCCCCGGTTACATTCTGAGATCTTAACCAACGTCTTGGAGTATATTCATATGTTGTCACAAGACCATCAATACCGGTTTGCTTAATAAGATTTCCTAAAAGATCATATTCAAAAGTTATTTTAAGCCTTTCTCCTCCATCAACTTTAGCGGGCAGCTCTGCACTTGTAAGTCGTTTTAAATTATCATAATTGTATGTTACTTTAAAATCTAACCCACTGTAATTCCCACTATTCCCTCTTGGGTCAATAGTACTTTTTATAAGTCCATCCTCATAATATTCATATGATGTCTTCCCACCTTCAGGATCATTTTCTGTTTTTATATTGTTTCTTGGTGTGTATGTGTAATTTGTAACAAGATTGTTAGGATCTATTTTCTTCACAAGGTTGTTTAGCTCATCATAATAATATTTTTCACTCGCAAGAACTTCATCTCCGTCTTTATACTCTACTGCAATGGTTCTTCCAAGCTCATCATATTCAGTTAGTGTAATTCTCTCCCCATCCGATACAATTTTTGATTCTTTAACTACATCTCCATTTTCATCATAATAATAAGAGACTTCTGGCCTTAAGGTAGTTAACACACCATTTTCATAAAATGTTTCAGAGGGTTGCTTTACATTTACCAACTGATTTAAACTGTTAAACTGGTTAGTAATTACTGCATCAGAAATAGGTCCCTGTTGTGCAATCATATTACCTAAACCATCATACCAGAATGATGTAATTATTGATTCACCATCTACACTTTGAGTTCTTTTTAGGATATTTCCTTTCATATCATAAAGTTCTACGGTTTGATTACCTTCTTCATCGGTAATTGTGAGTGTATTGGTATTATAATTATAATCCATCGACTTATATACAGATCCGGTATCAGAGTCATATGGGTAAGATATCTTGTCCAGGCGACCAAGGGCGTTGTAGCTATAATAGGTTATATACTCATTTTTATCGCCAGAATCATCCATCCGCATATTCGGATTTATCATTTCTACAACATTTCCCCAGCGATCATATGATAACTCTACAATTGCAGCTTTGTCAGAATCAAGATTGCTACTTTGTTTTACCATCTGACCAAGATCATTATATTCTCTTTTTACCTCTCTACCTAATGTGTCAGTCATAACAGAACTTAAACTTCCGAGACTATCATTATAACTTACAGAGGTTTTATAGATCCCACCTGCATCACCTGGTTCACTCTTACTAGTAATTCTTCCAAGTTTGTCATATGTCAGTGTGATTACTTGATTCTTTGGGTCAGTTTCACTAACTTTCCATCCCGTCCAATCATAATCATATAGCCAAATAAGATCAGATGAATTTCCATCTACATCCTTAATTGCTTTCTCTGTTTTACCAGACAGATAATGGTCATCATCATAAGTATATGCGATTATATGCCCATCAGGATTAGTTACCTGAGTCATATCACCAACAGAATTCCAAACATAGTCAGTTTTTTGCCACTTATTATTTGAAGAATCCCAGATCGCTTTGCCAGTTATCCTTCCATCGTCGTTATAAGAGTAATATATATATTCCTTCTTTGCTGTTCCAACATCATTCGAAGCCGTTCCATTTGAGACAATACTCGGTGAATAATTGTCAATTTCCTCTTTGATAATAAGACTCTTTATTCTCGCTGGGATACTACCATTAGTTAAACCGCTATTTGAATAGTCTTTAAAAGAAGCCCCAACCACCTGATTTCCACTTGAGAATGTTCTATATGTAATATTTTTCCGTATTCTTCCACTAGAGTGATTTTCTTCTGTGACTGTTTCCTTGTTACCCCATCCATCATAGCTATAGCTCATAGTTAGGTAATCACTGCCACTACCATGCTTTATAGTTTCAGCAGAAGGATTAATATCAGTGTCTGCAAGATATTCTATGCTTTTATCTTTCAAAAGACTAAGGTTGTCTATGTCATTATTTATCTTCTCATAAAATATAGTACTACTTATTCTATTTCCTGCATCCTCTGATGCATAAACAGTTACTTCATCAATCTCTCCGTCATCTGTTTCATTCCAATATGTTTCTACAAGTTTTCTGTATTCATAATTATAAACTGTGTACCTGTTATCATTTAATTCATTTACTATAGTTTTAGAAAGATAATACCCTTCAATATCATCATTGTAAGTAAAATTGTAATCATACCAAGTTGCTCGGACGCTTTCATCACTTCCCGCTGCATGATCGTTGAATACAGCAACTTGTCTTGTAACTACCTTTAAATAATCTTCACCATCCAAACTTTGACTATCTGTGTCATAAGTTACTTCAATACGTCCTTTACCAGAGCCTTCTATAGCATATAGTGGTTTATAAGTATAATTTGAAGTTGGTTCTGATAATTTATCGATTAAATCATTAAGTTCCGAATCATCTGAATAATCATCAAGAGCATCGGTAAGATTAAAAGGTATCGGATTTGATGCACCTCCGAGATAATACGCATTATCATAGCTGTATGTCCAAGTTCTTCCACCTACATCTGTACATGAAGTTAAATAACCATCATTTTGGGTATAACTAATACTTCTTCCATAAGGATCATTTGAATCTAAACTAATTTTTGTGATATATGGGACTGCGAGTGAATCACTTATCCCAGCGTATTCAAAATTGATCTTCCTGCCAATTGAATCTTCAATCTGTGAAATTTCATATCCATCGTCTACATAACTTATATTAACTTCAAATCCAGAACTAAGATTTAGGAATCCCAGAAAGCCTGTTTGTTCAATACTTTCAGGGCTCAATATCTTCTTTGTTCTTCCTTTTGAATCCATTACATATCTTGTACCATCATTTAAAGTCAGGATGTAATAAAGCGAAGTCCATGTATGTTCAACAACACCTTCTGCTCCAATAAAATATACTTCTTCTTCCTTTTTTGATTGCTTAACCATCAAACTAAAATGTTCTCCGGTATGACCTTCAAGATAAAGTGTTCTATTAGTAGAGATTATTGATGAATCTTCTAATTCAAGGGATTCAAATCCATACATACTTCCATCCGGCATCACAAGATACTGTTGTGAAGATGCATTTTTAATATACGGAAGGTTCAACCTCCAACCTTTACCCATAGAGTATGCATAATCACCCTGGTTTTCTAAATATTTTATTGCCCATGAAGGAATATCTGCTCTGGTATCCATTTTGGCAACGGTCAAATCATAATATCGTTTTAATTCAAAATCAAAACCACTTGGCCCGGTTAGCACAAGTTCGGTCATACTTGTGTGAGCATTTCCTCCTTGTGGACTTACAGTAAACCCTTCATGGTTAACATAAGTGCCAAATGGAGAATATCCTGCATCAGCAATTTCCTCAGGTGATAGATCCTGAACTGAAGTTGCTACTGGTGCATACATTGAAAAATGCATTGAAGTAAATACAATCTGATTATTCTCAGGAACTACTGAGCAATCCTCAATGCGTTCCCAGCGACCCCATCGTCCATCAAAAGTATATACACTTAAGTTTTGTTCATTAAAGCCTTCTGGAAGTAATTCGGGATTATAGTCAATTATTCCAATGTATGGTTGAGAAAAAACATCTCCGGATGAAACATCTTCTCCATTACTGTCAAGAAGTGAAAAATTATATACTGCACCAACAAAATCATGTTCAAAATCTTCATCAGCTTCAGTTTGCCACTCTGGATCTGCTTCAGCAATTCTTACACTAACAGCATCCCCTGGTAATCCTTCCTTCTTTAAATATAAAGTAGCCGTCTCATACTCTACCTTTGTAATACCATCTTCAATTAATAATTCAGTCTCAATACCAGGTATCACGCTATTTGCAGTTGAAAATACACCTTTATTCTCCGCTCTATCTACAGATCTGATAATATATGAATATGTATTCCCGTCTATAACTTCTGTATCAAGATACTCCTGTATCTCATCTGCTCGATCAACTCTGATTTGTTCATCTAAATCCCAGGCAGGAGTACGCACGATTTCATATGCAATTACATCATCATTTCCATCTTCCCATTTTAAGACAAGTTGACCATTGCCTGGGACAATCTCAATATCTGTCAAAATATCAGGCGGAATTGTATCTGTTTTTGTTTCTGCATATGAATATGTCATATGTCCTGCGTTATCTACAGCTCTCACAGCAATTGTATGCTCACCTTCACTCTGAACTGGCAGCTGGTATGGACTTTCAATTACATAGAAACTGCCTTCATCAATTGACAACTCATAACAATCAACACCGGAAGTGGCATCTGTTGTTTCAAAACTGATTATAGGCTGATTATCAGAGGTCCAACCTGCAGGGGTTACATCGACTGTAAAATCAACCGGAGGTACAGTATCCACTGTGTAATCAAGATAAACCTGTGTAGTATTTCCAGCCTTATCTTTTAAAACCAGAGAAAGAGAATAAAACCCATCTAAAAGCGAAATAGTCTTTTCAAATATTCCGCTTCCTCCAGGGACTACCAGTCCATCCATAAAAACTGAAAGCTCACTTTCATCTGAGGTTGTGATTACAAAAGTATTTACACTCTCAGATAATATTGACCCGCTTTCTGGTGTTATACCTGTTAACACCGGAGCATTTATATCGCAGAAAACAGAGACGCTATCGGTTGATGTTCTTCCAAACTGATCGGTTAAAGTTACTTTAATATCATTGTAGGCTCCACTTACAAGAGTCACTGAAGGAACAGTAAACAAAGTTCCATCGTCTTGCACTTCATAACCTTCGCATTCAATTTCGTAGGCTCCAGATACTGACAAAGTTCCTGACACATCAATTTGCTGTGCTGAGGTATAATCAATATCGTTAGGCTGGCTAATTTCAAGAACGGGTTCTGTTGTGACAAGAAAAATACGTCTTTGAAGAAGTGCGAATACCCCCTGTGTCCGATGAACAAATTTAATCGTAATAATATTAAGTCCCGGAGCAAGTTCAATATCTTTGGAATATCGCTGGCTACTGCCGTCAACTATTTCATCATTTATATAAACAGTCGCAGAAGGATTTGTACCCCCTTCTACTGTGATACTGTCATCAAGAGTATAAATAATATCTTCACCGAGATCACAATTGTAGACATTACTGTCAATATTAGACCAGTATATTGTTTTCTCAGTTGTCCTTCCCTCTGAATCTGTTGCAGCTATATGAAGTGCATATTCTCCATCTGTGATAACATCACCAGGCATATTTGAAATCCAGAAAAGGTTACCGATATTCTGTGCCTCTTCATCATTAACAGTGATAACAGCATTCTCATCATCAACATAACCTACCGCGAACATTGTACCCAGTCCGCTTTGTTCAATAACTTCACCATTTTTTGGCCAGTACATCTGAATCTGCGGTGCACTATCTGATATTCTACTGCCTTTAACAGTAACCCCGTATTGCGCTCCTGATGTCAAGCCTTCAATTCGTATACAATCAGCCACCAGATTAGTATTATTTCCTGATTCTGAAAGAAAAATTGAATATATTTCTGAATGCTCAGTTACTCCACTCCAGGCCAATTCAAACCATTGATTTTCTGATCTGTAATAAACTCTTTCATTGGAAACATCATTAGTTGTCAATAGGACTTCTTCAAGTGAAATTTCTGAATCAAATTCTATCTCATTATATCCGGTTGAATCTGCTGTAAAATAATCTTTTATGCCATCGCTGAAAGAAAGGCTTCCATCTTTAGAAAGACCAACTATCGAACCACTTAGTAGGTGATAATCAGAGGATTCTAATCTTAAGAAGTTGTCTCCGTTCCAGAGTAAATCGTTATCAATTATGCTCTGATAATAAAAAGCTCCCTCGATTTCCTGAATAAAAGGGATTTGTACTTGAGTACCATTTAGTTCGATACATGTAAAATCACCTGCGTCTGCATCAACAACAAGTTCCACTTCATACTTTTCTGATTCAGAGGTAGAAAAAACACTGTTTAATCCTTCAACTATGTTAGTATCTTCAGTATAAAACGTTAGCTCTTTACTCGAAGGTAAATCTGATTTTCCCCAGAACTCTATTTCACAAAGTCCTGTAATTTCTGCGGTATCGAGACCCAAGAGCAATGACCACCAGTCCGTATCCTCAGATATTATTTGAATAGAATCAGTATTAAGCCCATCGGGTAAATCAATAATATACCAGCCCGGTTCAGTTCCTTCTTCTATTACTGAAATTTCAGTCCACTCATCATCATCCAATTTATTGAGTATTATCTTTCCTGAATAATCTTGCGAAAGATAAGCTTTTATTCGATAGATTGTCGAAGTTTCCGCTAAACTTATAACTGCCCCGTTTTCATCTTCCCATAAATTGCTTCTTTTTCTAAAATTAAAGTTACCAGTCTCAAAACAGTCAGTTATCCAGTTTTTAGCCCCCTGAAGTATACTTACTATCCAGGTACCTATACTTTCAGTCTCCCAGTAAGTTTTTGTATTCTCATCCGTAAGATTTGATAACGGGTAAAAAATGTTTTCCTCTCCGCTAACATTACTAATCCCCAATTTATGATATGTGTCAGAATAACTTTCACCAAAAATACTAAACTCTTCAATGAAACTATAACTCGTATCTTCACCTTGCAGATAAACCCTGATTTTATCGGTTACTATTTTATAACCAGATAGATCAATATATTCGCCACTTGAGCCAATAGAAGTAAGTTCAGTATTGATAAAACTTTTCCAGATTCCATCTGAATCGTATTCAAAGTTGATAACATTTTCGGTATCAAGTGTTCCGGAAAGCTCTATTGCATAAATACATGATAATTCATCCAGGCTGACTTCAAACCAGCCATCAGTTTCTTCAGGGTCAAGCGCCCAATAAGTCAGTATATTATCATCTGCTGCATATTCAGCAGGATTCAACACATCAGTATTATTGGAGGATCCAATTATACTCAACTCAAGATTTCCTGCCGAAGCATGGACATTAAACAGTGATATAAATAATAAAACTATAATAATTGATATTTTTCTTGTCATTTTCATTTTTACTCTCACCTTTTTTAATTTCCAATATATTCAATAAGATCATCACCATTTAGGATCAGTAAGTCTTGATGGTAGTAATCATTTTTATTATCATTAAATAGACATCCACTAAGATCCGGATGTTCTATAACTGAATCTTCCTTGATGCCATACCATAAATTACCGATAAAACTATTTTCTCCTGACAGGATTACTGACGTCCCGACAATGTGCAGACCGATTTTGTTGTCAATGAAATTACAATCATCTAGAGTAACTGTAGAACCAGGACCTGCGGCGATAGCTCTTACTCCATTTTTCAAGTTTGTAAAGGTAATATTCGACATTCCATTTATAACTAAACCATTCCAAAAGGGATATGGCTCAACTGTCAGTACTGGACCAATATTCACTTTATTATCTGCACTTCCGCTAATAGTTAGGCTTGCACCAGCAGATACTACAATCCCGGTATTCTGAGGTGTTATGACTGTCGTACCTTCAGTAATAGTCAAACTTAACCCGGTCGGAATTACTACCTCCCCGGTTAGCGTGTGCTCGCCACTCCAGTTCTCGCTTATTAAAAGTGTACCTTCAGTTGTATTTTCAGCATAAAAAGTGAACTCGGCAGAATCACTTTGCTCCCACCAGTCACTAACTGTAAGGACTACAGTATATTCCCCTCTTTCTGTATATGTCTTTATTGGATATTCTTCCTCACTACTTGTCCCATCTCCGAAATCCCAATACCAAGAGAGATCATCTCCTTCACCATCGATAGCATCATAAAAAGCTGGACTATCCGGGCATTCCCATACTTCGCCAACTCGTAATGTCTTTTCAGATACATAAACATCAATGCTTGGAGCTTGATTAGTGCCTTCTTCAATAATCTTTACCGTTTCAGATTCATTACCAACATCATCTATTACAACCATACTGGCTGTTACTCGACCATCTTCTGTTTCAAACGGCCAGCCTTCAATTGTAATTTCATCTCCATCGGCTATAGCAACTCTTATCCCTTTACCTGAAGCAACGTTAGTAGCGAAAGTAGTAGAATTATAATCAACTATTTCACCTGTATATCCCGTTCCATCATTCCACAAAACAATTTCAGACACACCTGAGACTGTATCTCCACTTCCATCACTAAGTGATGTAGCCTTTATTGTTAGATAGTTATCTGTCTTACTCATCGCAAGAAGAGTTCCTTTCGGAGCATTTCCATCCACGACAAATGAATTATTAACAGCTATCGGCCATCTTTCAAATTCATTCCAGGATTTTAGCTCCCCATCCCAATCTTCATAGTATTCAACCACATTTATATAATAGTCATATACACCAGTACTTAATTCGGGGGTTCCATCCGTATCAGCATTAATTTCTAGTACTGGGCTATCCCCTAAAACACCGGCATTTATTTCTTTGAAAATACTTGAGACTTGGTTTTTATAGAACAATTTTAAACCTAATAAATCCCCTTCATCATCTTGCAGAACAGTCTCATCAATACTGTTAAGTTGAAAATCGGGAAAACCTTTGCCGAACATTTGCATATTCTCTGGTATTTCAAACATATCTGAAGTTAGCTGGGCTGGTTTATTTGGAAGGTTAAAGACTAAATCTGTATACATTGGAAAACCATCAGCGTTCATGACATATACACGTGCTGTATAATTAACCTTGGTTCGAAGCTCATCTACAGGTAAGGAACAACTGTAAGTTATTCCTTCACCCCATGTAATAGGAGTTGTATCATCATCATAATTCCAGATTTCATAAGAATCCTTTGGAGAACTTGTTTTATAGACCTTTACATCAAAATAATAACCTTCAGCTCCATCATTGTCGTCATAATTCCACTCAAGAGAAAATTCTCCATCTCCCTGATCAACAAGATTTATTGTATTAATATCAACTGGTTTAGGAGCATAAGAAACATTTACAGTAAATTTATTAGTGTTTATATCAATTTGATTCCCAACTTTATCTGAGACGTTAAGAGTCAGTGTATAAGAGCCCATAGAAAGCTCATCTGGTATAGTCTGATATAATCCATCTGAATTAATCCCAATCTTACTTTCCTCTGCTGAATCTTCCACTATGAATGCAGAAAAAGCAGGGTCACCTGATGAATCAATCATTTCAAGTTTATAAGAGTATTCATCCGTTCCACTTTGCCATTCCTCAGTACCATCCACAGAAGGTTCCCATGCTAAATATCCCTGATTATCTACAGGGACAAAGATTAAGCTTTTATCATTTGGACCAGGAATACAATTGGGAGTAGTTTGAAATTCTGGAGAATCAGGGGATTTATTATCAATGTAGAAACTAAAAGTAGCTTCCTCACCTTTATTTCCTACATTATCAAAATAATAGGCACTTGCATCATATTTTCCACCTTCTTCTGCTGTAGAAAAATTCACTACTGATACTTTTTCATATTCTGTCTCATTTATTCTCATTGTTTGTGAATAAGAATCAATCCCACTTCTACAATCTGCGTCATTAGGATTATCTGTTGGAATAGAAGCACTTAAATATAAAGGAGATCTATAGAAACCAATATTCTTTTCGCTACCTAGGTCTGAAAGAACGACATCCTCAGAATCTGTACCGCCATCATAGCTTACGGAAATCAATTCAGGAGCAGAGGGGGCATCCGCGTCAATGAGTACAGTCTTAGAATTCAAAGGTGTTGGTCCATTCCCATAAGCATCGTAGACAACTCCACTTATTTTATATTTCCCACTTCCTATTAAATCATCATTTAGTATAGATAGGTGATCTACCTTCTTCATAACCTCCTCAATATTTTCCAATATCATAATAGATTGAGTATCACTAATATATTTTTCTACATTAAAAATATATTTTCCTATTCCAGATTTTTCCTCGAATCCAGAAGACTTGTATGGGAAGTAATAGTATAAGGATGTTCCTATATCTACAGCCTCAGCAGATATATAAAAATCAGTTTTATTATAAATAGAACCGCCAGGGATTTGTATTTCTGCACCATCTTTGGGTCTATTGTCATCTACTAATTCTTTTTTAAAAGCTGCTGTCACATTAGCAGTTGGACGTAAAGTCAAATACTGATTACTGAAGTAAGTTGTTTTAGCTTTTATGTTAACATATTTCCCTTTTGGAATAATTATATCAATTATTTTACTACCACCCTCCCAATTTATGGATTCTAGAGTTGACTTTCCATCAACAGTTATTGTAAAAGCTGTTCCTACATCATATCCATCTACTTCTACTGCAGTTGAAGAGAGAGTTAATCGTACCCATGCATTAGTTGGTGAGTTGGAAGTACCTGAAATACATGAATTTTTACTATGAGAAATTGTGAAATCATAATTACGAGTTTCATAAAATATACCGGCATAGATTCCTGATATAGTTGATAGTACAAAAATAAATAGTAATATAATTTTCTTCATTTAAATCTCCATTTTTAAAATCAATAATTTTATAAACATTTAAAACAAGACTTTAATAATTTTAAATAATTCAATATATTCCACATATTTGGAAATTAAATTATGACATTATCGACAATAGTAATATTACTCCTAATTATCGTTGCAATTTTCGATCTTAAATCACTCAAAATCCCAATTGCCCTAAACTGTGCAATACTTATACTTGTGAGTATTAATTCTTGGATTAACAATTCAAATTTGTTACAAATTTTAATTCGTATTTTTGTAGGTTTCTTATTCTTATTCTTTATTCGATTGCTTACAAAAGGAGGAATGGGTCTTGGAGATGCCATACTTTCCGCATCTGTCTCAGTGTTATTAGGAATCTGGAATTGGTTATTTGCAATTACTTCAGCAAGTATAATCGCGATTTTGTATCTGATAACTCTAAAAGTAGTATTAAATTTTGAGATTAAAAAATTAAAAATACCTTTTGCACCTTTTATGACTATTGGTGCGATTATACTCTTTCTACTAAATGGTAGATAAGAAGATGTCATTTTTTTCCTTTCTATTTTAAATTAACTTTATTATTAATGAATTTGCTCAGAACATTAGCACATGTTTTACCTTCGATCAATAATTTTCTCAAAAATCTTGATTTTGAATATTTTAATAATTCCTTTTATTTCCATAGAAATTGACAGACAAAGAGACTACCTATAAAATAATTTGTAGACTAATTTAACAAGGTAAATCTATAAATGCAAAAATCCCGGCTTATCAGCATTTTATTAGTATTTTTTTTCTTTTTTTTGATTTTTTCAGTTTCAGCGCAACAGCCGATTAATGATATTGAATTCAGAAACAAACCTCTCTCAGATGTGCTAATAGCACTTGGTTCTGCAACCGGAAATTCAATACTTCCAGATGAAACAGTAACTGGAACAGTCACTTACCGTTTTTCAAATACTACATTTGAAGAAGCTATGGACAGTCTCAGTAAAAAATATGGGTTTTTCTACAAAAAAACGGGTGAGCGGATCTATTCAATATCGAGAATCGATGCCTTTTTAAATCCCGAAAACGGACTCTTTTCAATAAAAACCAATGATGCCGGTCTTTTCAATATTCTGCAAGAAACATCCAAGGTTATCGGAAAGACCATTCTCTTCGATCCCCTACCCTCTGACAGGTTAACCCTCAATAGTATGGGAATAACCCCGGAAAACTTTCTGTCAATGATTACAGCCAGATTTCCTGAATATTCCCTATTTATTGATAATGATTACTATTATATAAAACGAGAACTAACACCACAGAACACTGGAACAGGAAAAGCTGAAAAGGACTCCATAAAAATTGCCGGTGAAAACAACTACAACCTTAATATCGAACGCGGAGATCTGCTTTCGGTCATCGACGAACTATTCAAGAAGGCTGACAAGGAATACGTTCTGCTTTTTAAATCTTCGGCCTCATTGAAAGACATTGCATACACAGATAAAAGTTTTGACGAACTTCTTCGTCTTCTTCTTGTCCAGACCAGCGGTGATTATACCGTAAACAACGGCATATATTACCTTTTCGACATCAACCGGCAGGACATCCTGAAACAGTACAAGCTTTCTGAATACTATACCCTCTACTATATATCCGCCGAAGATGTTCCGTCTCTTCTGCCTAACCTTTTAAGTTCCAGCAGTTTTTATAAAATTGATAAGGACAGGAATTCGCTGATTTTAAGCGGAAGTCTTGAAGAACTCAGACCGCTTAAAGATTATCTGAAGGCCATAGACAGACCCCAGACTGATAAAAAATACTACACATTCACACTCGATTTCATTGAGCCGTCGACTGCGATTGAAGCATTCCCGCAGAGGCTTAAGGCTCCTCAACCCATAGTATTGAAAGACGCACATTCGTTTCTGGGATTTTACTCTGCCGAACAGCAAACCGAAGTTGAAAGCCTGCTTGCTGCAATGGATGTCCCAAGGGAATCACACGTACTGACATTCAAATACCTTAAAGCCGAGGATTTTCTGGGGAATCCACCGCCGCCGTTTACATCAGACGATTTTAAAGATACAGGTAGCCTATCATCCGTTTACTTTATTGGCAGTATTTCGAGGCTTGAATATCTTAAAAAACTTGTTGCCGAAATCGACGTACCAGCCCCACAGCTTAGATACAAGCTTATGATAATCCAGTATCAGAAAAGCAAAGGACTCGATTTCGACATCAGCGTATCAAACTCAGCATCTGATGACAATAGCGAATCATCTTTCCTTGGAACCATAGGAAATCTACTCTCGCTTGATTTCGATATTCTCTCCACATTCGGATACCTGTTTGCAATCGAGCTGAATACCGCCTTAAGCAACAGCACAGCTGAGGTAATGGCCGATACTACATTGCATGGGCTTTCGGGGCAAACAGTAAGTTTCCAGAACAGTTCAACATATCGCTACCGTGAACCTGAAGTCGATGAAAATGGTGATATCACCTATACCGGCGTTACAAGCGAGATTTCAACAGGTCTGTTCATGGAGATAACCGGCTGGGTTTCTGGAGACAACATGATCACAATGGAGGTCGAATCGACTATTTCCAAGGAAAGTGACAGTGAAAGTAGTGAAGACGAGCTGCCTCCTACAACAGAAAGAATAATTAATACCCACCTTCGGACTCCATCAGGAAAACCCATAGTGATCGGCGGACTGATGCAGAAGGAAGTGACCGAATCAGTATCCAAGGTTCCAATTCTCGGTGATATTCCACTGATTGGTTTTCTGTTCAGAAAAATCAGTAATACTGAAGAAAATACCGAATTTGTTGTTTATCTTGTTCCCTACCTTGTTGAAGAGGCTTCCGGCGATTCGCAGCTGTCACCGGAGGATGAAATATTAAGATTGTCAGAAGAGTTTTTCCCGTAATCATGAATATCAGAAAGTCATCCATAAAGGAATTTGAGCCTCTTCCCCCGCTTCATGAACAATATGCCATTAAGTTCATGGAGAAAAACAAGGTGCTTCAGCTCGGAGTAAACAACGAAGGACTATCGATAATCGGTATATGCCAACCGTATAGCCGGGAACTGATCGATGAGATAGAAGATTTTCATCGAGGAAAGGTCGAGTTTGTAGAGATTGAACCGGAGGATTTTACAATTTACCTCGGAAGGGCGTTATCAGGGGCTTCGGGCTACGAATCTTCTGCGGGCGTAAACAACCATATAGAGATCGACACCTTTGCAGATGACGCGCCTATAATCAACCTAGTCAACTCGATCTTCATCGAGGCCATCCAGAAAAAAGTATCGGATATTCATATCGAAGGCCGTTCAGACAAACTTACTATACGCTACCGTATTGACGGTGTGCTAGTGCCGGTAATGGAATACGATGCATCATACTTTTCACCTGTATCAAGCCGAATCAAGATTATGGCAGACCTCAATATTATGGAAAGAAGGCTGCCGCAGGACGGCCGTATTTCGGTTGGCATTGCCGGTGTAGAACTTGACATGCGGCTTTCCATCGTTCCTATTACCGGAGGTGAATCAATAGTACTCCGGCTTTTCAACAGGAAGGGCTCGCTTCTCGGGATTGAGGATCTTGGTTTTTCCGATTCCGTGAAAGCCAGTATTACCCATCTGTATAATCAGCCGCATGGTCTTGTTCTGTTTACCGGACCTACGGGTTCGGGAAAAACCACAAGCCTGAATGCCATAATCAGAAACCTTGATCATAAGTCAAACAAGATCGTGACAATTGAAGATCCTGTCGAATACAGAATAGATGGGATCAACCAGATTCAGACGAATGATGAAATAGGACTTACGTTCCATTCACTTCTTCGCCGTGTTCTAAGGCAGGATCCGAATATCATTATGGTCGGAGAAATAAGAGATTCCGATACCGCACAACTTGCTGTCCGGGCCGCCCTAACGGGACATCTTGTTCTTTCATCACTTCATACCAATGATTCAGTATCATCCGTTCACAGGCTCATCAATATGGGGGTCGAATCATACCTGCTTGCGGCGGTTCTTCGGGGCGCGGTTGCCCAGAGGCTGGTCAGGGTTCTCTGCCCTGATTGTAAAACAGAAAAGAAACTCTCAAACGCCCAAAGGTCCATCTATGCAAAATACGGACTCGAGACCGATTCAAGCTTTCACCATCAGGGCTGCCTCAAATGTAACTATACAGGTTATTCGGGACGAACTACGGTTGCAGAATGCTTTGTAACATCACCAGAGCTCGAAGAGCTGATAGTCAGAAACTCGCCCAACAACACCCTTTCTGCACAACTTGAAAAAGAAGAGTTTTCAGTACTTTTTAAAAACGGGCTTCAAAAAACCATGGAAGGCATCACCGACTTATCTGAAATAGAGAGGGTGATATGAGTAATAATAAAGCAAAACGCCTTAAAACACGCGAGCTGCTTGATTTCACTTCAAACCTCTCGCTTCTGCTTAACTCGGGGCTTTCGGTATACAACTCGATTCAGATGATTAACAGCTTCACATCAGGGAAGAGGCTTAGGGAACTGACTGAGTACCTCCAACAGGGACTAAAGAAGGGAAACTCACTTTCAAGCCTCTTCGAAAAGGGCAATTACAGCCTTCCGCCATTGTACAGCGGGCTTGTAAACATCGGCGATCGGATAGGCTCATTATCCACAATCCTGCCTACACTTAAGACCTACCTTGAAAGGAATAAAAAGGTCCGTGACAAGTTCATAAACGCTTCCATCTATCCGTTGATGGTGCTTGTAATGCTTTTTACAGGGCTCTTCTTTCTGATGCTCTTCGGAATCCCAAAGATAGAGGAGCTGTTTAGCGAGATTGCTGGAAATGGTTCTCAGCTCGAATCCTTTCAGGCAAGAATAACCGGGCTAAAGCTTACTGGCCTTGGGTTGATCCTTCTAATCCTGCTGTTTGCAGCAACCGCGGTTATCAGACGGAGAGCTGAGCGTGTAAAATCGGCAACGGATAAACTGATACTGAGGCTTCCTTTTGTCTCTGATATTGTTAAGACAATAGACATATTCAATTTTACCTTTGCGGTTGAAACCCTCACAAAGCACGGCATCCCGTTATCCTCCGCTGTCCTTGAGGCAAAGGAGGTTTGCAGCAACGCAAGGCTTAAGGAGATATTCACATCGGTAAACCGAGATCTCGTTTCTGGCCGAGGCCTTCACAAGGCATTCTCGGTCCATAAGGAAATTCCTTCGCGGATGATACAGTGGACTGGCATCGGGGAGAATACGGGACAGACGGAGCTTGTATTCGCCCAGCTTAGAATCTACTACGAATCCGAGATTGAAAACCTTACGACCAGACTGCTTGGAGTAATCGAACCTCTGCTCACCATCCTTGTGGGAGCGATAATTATATACCTCATCCTCAATTTTATTGTGCCGCTGTTTTCGCTCTTCGGTACGATAGCATAGAAATTTGGAGATTTTATGAAAGAGATAAAGAAGAAACTTGAAGAAGGCTGGACTTTCGTTGAAACATTGATTGTCATTGCAATCGTTTTAATACTCACAAGCTCTGTAGGATTTATGGCCTTCAAATACATAGACAAGGCAAAGGTAGTTACGGCCAGGACCCAGATCGAAAACCTGAGTCTGGCACTTAACTCCTACTTCTTTGACAACAAGCAGTTTCCTTCACAGGATCAGGGCCTCGATGCCCTGTGGAAGAAGACGAATATCTCACCGGTTCCCGAGGACTGGAACGGCCCCTACCTTGAAAAGGAAGTGCCTGCAGATCCGTGGGGAAACGAGTTTGAGTACACGGTTCCCGGCCCGAATGGACTGCCCTTCGGGATAAGATCATTTGGAGCCGACGGGCTTGAAGGCGGGGAAGATCTGAACAAGGATATTACCTCCTGGGATAACTGATGTCTGATTATATCTTATCCAGGGAGCATTACGATGTCCGCTTTCTGGATATACCCAAAGACAAGGAAACTCAATCTCTTGATGATTACGTAGACTCAAAGATTCATTCCATATATCCTGGAAACAACGGTGCATATGAATATATCTACCGGATATTCGGAACCAATACCGCTGTAATCGTTTTTATCACAAAGGCGGCTTCGGCTGATTTTGGAAAAAGAAAACCGGTGATTCCGGCATTCATACTTCCGGGGCTTTCGGGAAAACTTGATGAAATTGAATGCCTCTGTATTTCCCATGGAAAACTTATCGAGAGGATCTTCATAAAAGATGGAATACCGCAGCGTTCCCAGTTGAGCGATCTGAGGGCTTCCGAATTATCAGTTCCGGATATCAACACAAGATGGATATTCCTGGATAAGCCCGAGGACAGCCCGCTGCAATTAGATCAAAGTCTGATTTTAAAAACTCCCCGGTTCACAGATTTCCACCGTTTTAAAAGAATCAGAAACAGCAGGGCGTTCAGCTTCATTGAGTTCTATATTCTTGCCGGAAGCCTGCTTCTGCTGGCTGGCGGCATCAGTTTTAAGTACTCGGCACTTTTAGATACGGAGGTTTCAAAACGAATCTCAATGCAAAACCGCATTGTCCAGTATCAGGCCCAGAACACCGAGCTTGAAAAAGAGATCTCAAAAATCACATCCAGCATTGATGCATTTGAGTCTGAAGAAATAAACAGTCCGTATGTACTTTTAACAGAGCTGTACAGTATTGTCGGGGGCGATATCAAGATTAGAAGGATATCGGTACAGAACAAATCCTTCTCTATGGAAGCTGTCAGCAGAAATCCAATCGATGTTTCGGACAGCCTTTCGAAAAACGGTATGTTCTCCGATGTAAGCATTCAGAGGATTCAGGACGATGATGAGGGGTTTCGTTTCTCACTATCGGGGCGGTTCAATGGATAGACAAAGACTGCTCATGTTGAAGATTCTGATGCTCACCCTGCTCGTTCCCATAATACTCTTTATCAGCTGGAACCTTAACAGCATAAACAGCAATAAGGAAAAATTATCAAGGCTCGGCAATGAAAATATCAGTCTTGCATCGGTACAAACCGGGTATATAGATCTATCAAAAGAACACGAGCAGTCTCAGCAGAACTATGATAAGCTTGCATCCTCCCTCTTCTCGGAGGATGAGATCAAGTTTTACGAGTTCTGCGATCTTGTTATCGATGCTGCAAAGAACAGGCGAGTTACGGTAAGCAATTACAGCACAAACGAATCATCAGATCCAAAGCGCATCAATATTTCGGCCGATGGCGAAATCAGGTCCATCCTCGAATACCTTCAGTTCCTGTACAATTATAAAAAGAAGATCGATGTCGACCAAGTTTCATTAAGCTATAATTCTGCAAAGAACATCTACAACCTGTCTTTGATGATCAATTTTGTAACCGTTCAATCTTTTACTAAGGAAAACCCATGAAAAAGAGATACATTATCTTTTCCGTATTGGCGCTAATCTTTTCAGGCTGTGCATCAACACCGGAAAACTTCTTCCCGGCCAATCTTGCCGGAATCATATTCGACAATTACAGCAGCCCCATCGCCGGAGCAACAGTGACGGTCGACTCCGATAAGGAATACACAACTGACATAGATGGGAGGTTCATAATCCCGGAGCTGAAAGAGGGGCAATACCAGATAAGCATCACAAAGCCGGGTTTCGAAACAATAGAAACTGAGATTGATTTTTTCGATCCCAAACAGGTGCTGTACCTTAAGATGTCATCGATGGCCTATTTCAGGAATGAGATTGAATCAAATATCAAAAAACGTGATTATGAAAAAGCTGAGAAGCTGCTTTCCAGGGCTTTCAAGATAGATGAAGATGATCCAGTGCTATACTACCTGGCTGCTGTGTGCAGCTACTATGAGGGCAGATATTCCGAAAGCAAGGAATATATTGCAGTTTTGAGAAAATCTGGATATTCGATCGATGCCATTACGAAACTGGAACAGAAAATTGAAGAAAAAGAACCTTCACAATAGCCTTACACATGGCTACATCCTGCTTGATTCCCTCATCGCCGTTTTAATAATTTCGGCCTTCATCATCTCGTTCGCGGGTCTGTATTCATCGATAATCCGCTTATCAGTCAGGCAGGAAGCGGCATACCTTGAGTACCTTGCGGCAAACAATGAACTCATCGATACGGAGAAGTTTATTTACTATGATGAATAAGTACTCCCGGCTTGAAGAAGGCTTTACCCTTACAGAAACCGTTATTGCAGTGTTTATTCTATCGCTTGGTTCGCTCCTGCTGTTCATAGGCGGCCAGAAGCTTTTTTCAAGTTTCAATGCTGTCAGAGAGAAGCAGATCTTCCTGCGCGAATCCATGCAGGCGGGCATGCTTTTAAAAGACTCATTCAATGAGATTCAGATCCCCTTCTGGGAAGAGTACCCTGAATCAGGCAGCAGTAATAAACTGCTTGAACTCCCTTATCTAAACGGTAACAGGGATTCGTTTCTAAGGCTTTCATTCGGTGAAGATGGATTATCCGTTGAAAGAAATGATGAGCTGCAGATCGTTTATAAAAACCTGAAAAACGGACAGTTTGAACCGGTCATGGTCGATGAAATAACTGCTGGGATAAATATCGTCTTCTTTGATGCCCACGGTAATGCATACGAGTACAAGCTTCTTTTTGGAAGCCATTCCCTTCGGTACGGGGATGATAATGAATAGAAGGCCTGCTGATTCATTCCGGGAAGGCTTTGCCACCCCATACGCGTTCATGCTGATAATCTTTCTTTCAATCCTTTTTATCGGACTGTCATACCTCATTGCATCCTCGAAAAGGAGTGTCACCCGGCTTCCCGATACCGAAACGGAGAAGCTCATCCGGGACATCACTGAAGATATTATTGAAAGCCTTCTTTACGATGATACCCCCGGGTCCGATTCACCAACAGATCCGGTATGGGAAACCGTCGGCTCACTAATTACAGAAGAGCTTTCAATTGAGCTTAACGATATTTCAAGCAGGTTCAATCCAAACTTCTTTCGTGATGAGCTTACGGATGAAACCGGCATCGGTAAACTTATCTTTAAAGACAGCCATACGATGGCTGAGATTGAACAGTTACGACATGATCTCGGTCTGATATCAAATCCGCAAATACTGTCGGAGGAATACTTCTCCGACAAAGGGCTTGAAGACTTCATCACAATCCACAGCTACATGAACATCAACATTGCAGACGAGCTTGCGCTTACCGGGCTTTTTGAGGCAAGAACCGGCAGGGACTTCGAAGCCGAATCCTTCAGACGGAAAATACAAACGGCAAGGATTAACGATACCGTCATCCCGAACAACGAGATTGAAAGCATACTCGGGACATCGACAAGGAAACTATATCCATTCATTTGTGCGGGATCTGTCATGAACATCCATTTCATCCCGGAGGAACTTCTTAAAGAAATACTATCCTATGATTTCGGGGATAATCCCCTGCCCTATCCTGACAGGACCTATAACACGATTATCCAGCGAAGAACCGGAAGCGAAATGGACACAAGTGAGCTTGAATCCATTTTTTCAGTTAAGGATGAACCCCATATCATCTTCGATTATCTTGGAACAAAAACCTGGTTCTGGAAGATAACAATAAGAACTAATAATCAGAGGCACGAAATCATCATCGCAGAAATTCCCGACATAAAGCTTTCATACCGCCCAGGGGGCAGCAGTTCTGAAAGCAATTCGGGCCAAAGAATCATACAGATAATCAGCAATATCCGTTATGAAGAGGAACTTGAATGAAAAGGTTTACAATTATAATAAAAACAATCCTAATTGCTGCGATTGTGTTGGCGGCTGTATATCTTGTATTTCTGTTTATCTTTCCATCAGAGGTATTTATCAATTCAACAAAAACTGAAAATGTCACTACCTCTCAATTAATATCTTCCAAAATTGAACCCAAAACAACAGAGATATCCCCAAAAAAAGAGATCTCTACAAGTTATTTGGAGAAGATGTTTTATAAGGTAGTCAATTTACAACCAGCAGAAACCAAAGAACTCGTACCACAGCAGGCAGTCACAATCTACGATACTTCCCGTTTTTCATATCTGGGAACTATCTCCACCAATGGCAAACAACAGTACATGCTGAAGGACAACCAGTTTGAATTCATCTTTCCAATTAGCATCAATGAAATTTCAAATGGTATAAAGCTAATAGAAGACAATATCGAAGAACAATTTTTATTACTTGATAGTGATACAAAAAAATATAAAGTCAATATTAAATAATTTGTATAACTACACTCTATGTCTTTGAAATTGAATTGAGAAATATTTCTACAATTAAATTTGGTAGCCCTTCCTTGTTGTGTAGTTTTTTCTCTATGAACTCAAATGACAAAATTTTTCTGTATTTTGATTAGAAAAAAGTATCTATATGTACGACATAAAACCTAAGCTTTCATATAGCATAATATCAATTATGTTATACATATATTGATTGCCATCCTGTTCCAATATCAGTCTACAGTCTTCCGTTAGAACTGTTTGTCGACTTAGCAGATTTAGTTATTTTTATGAATGTGAAAATTAATCTCCATTTTTTTCGTCGGGTTCTACTGGTTCGGAACTTTTTAATAAACGATTTTCTTCACTCAACTTTAACAGACTAAGTTCACTTAAGCTGTCAGGATATCGCCCTCGGCCTGTCGTCATAATCACCTGACCTGTTTTCTTACCTGTAGTGAGGATCGTATAGAGTGACGTAATAAGCTCATTAAGGTGCTCGGGATCAATACCAAGATTTTGTGGTGTATCTATTAATAAAATCCGAGGAAAGGGTATATCATGATTTAATGATAAAGACAGCAAAGTTGAAAAAAACAAAAACCTCTTATGAACATTGATACTTGCGGGCATAGCTTCGCCATTATTAATAATTGGTTGATAGCTGGTGCTTAATCGGACAGTTCGACATAAATCAACATTTGCAACCATCAAATCCTCATAAATCTTATTGAATTCTTGTACCTTCAACTCCAAATCTTCCTGTGCTTCAATTAGGGCTTTATCTAAACTACGTTTAACCTTGTCATACTTTTTTTGAGCACTATCAACATCTTTTTCTTTCTTCTGTCTTTTTTGTTCAAACTTATAATAGTTAGTTAGATTTGAGACTTGAGAATTAATTACAAATACATTGGAATCAATCTTACTGATTTCATTAACAATATCTGTATTTCTAATCTTATCTACAAAGGATTTCAAATCCCCTTTCAGGTTGTTTTCTGTTTCTAATAAAGCATCATAATGAGTTTTATATCTTGTTAAATCCTGATTGATAATATCAATACTTTCGTGAAGGGTAAGAATGTTGCGCTTCTTTTCTTTTAGTAATTCTTTATACTCTCTTGTATCATAGAAAAATCTTTCATACTCATCTTCTTTAATTTCTTTTCCACATATACAGTGATCAGCATCCCTTGATACTTCTCGTAAACATATTGGACATATATCAGGTTCAAATAGACCAATCGTTTCATTCGTGTGGATTATTTTCTTTATCTTTTTAATTTCTTGCTCAAATTCACCTATAGCTTCTAAAAATGTTTTTTTCTTATTACTGAGTGAAATCATTTCTTCATAATTATTATCAATCTCTATACGCAAAGTTGAAAGTTCAGTTTTAAGTTCATCATATTGTTCTTGAGCATCTTGTTTTGATACATTTTCTGAGGAAATCCTTTCACGGTGTATTAATAATTTCTCTTTCTGTTTATTAAGTTCATCTATCTCTTTCTTAAGCGCTGTGGAGTTCTTCTGTTCACGACCTTCACTTACTTCACTTAAGAAATTCTTATATTGTTTTAATGCAACACGTTCTTCTGAAAGGTTCTTTTCAAGTTTCTTGAATTTTGAATATAAAGAGTAATATTCTTGATAATTACCCCCAATTAAAATTTCAAATATTGCTTTTCTAAATTCAGTAGAGTTAGTCACAAAACTATCATTATCAATATCTTTATAAATGTTATCAGTCTTAGACGTCTGGTCATAGTACACCAATCTCATCAAATCTGTAATGTTGATAACTCCATGATAACTACCCTGGTAAAGTTCGAAATTTTTAATATTTAGCTTATCCAATAACCAATCTGAAAAGATTCTGTTTTGCCTTCGTGTAATTGGAAATACTTCTATTTCTCCATCACTATAAACAACCATGACTTCATTCTTACTAAAGTCTCGAATCAATGTGTATTCAGTTAAATCTATATCAATGATAAGTTTGACTCGATTATTCTTGTCCTCTATAATCTCTTTATGAAAATCCTCATTATTATCATCAAATCGTTTTACTTTCCCACCCAATGCAAAGTAGATAAGCTGAATAAATGTGGTTTTTCCAGTTCCATTAGGACCTTCGATTATATTTAATCCTGTTGTCAAATCAGGTGATTTAAACCGATAATTTTCACCTTCATAGATAACGTTCTTTATTATAAGGCCGGCCATGCTAATACTCCATTACTTAAGAACACGCTTTCTTTAAGGCTCTCATACCTCATTGTTCTAACACGCGAAAAAAGCTTTTTTATTCTCCTTATATTCTCAATTTCATCCTGGAAAACGTCATCATCAAAGAACGAATGGTCAATTTTTTCTACATTCAAATAAACGTTCTGTTTTTCTCCAAACCTTATATAGTCATGATGATTTAATATAAAAAGAACTCTATTTATCAATGCGGTCCTCGTTTGGACTACATCATACGCACCTTCAAGGTAATTAATATCCGGCCGAGAAATAATAATTTGTAGGTTTTTAGATCGCTCAAGAATGATTAGTAATTTTCTGTCTGATACTAATTCTGAGAGCATATTTAATTTTTGCTTATCAGCCAAGGCTTTCTCTTCAGTATAACAATCAAGATGCTTGAGAATTAGTAGAATTGAATAAGTGATAAAATAGTAATCCTCAGATGCAATGAACATCATTCGCTTTTTAGGATTCAATACTAACCTCCCCATCAAATGCTATGTAACATTGGTCTAAAAGCCCAAAGACCATATTTCTTATTGATTGATCATCATTTACTGGATACCGGAAGTCTGCCTTATCAACCTTAACCCTCTGGATGGCCAAGTCACACATAGAATCAAGAACACCTATAAGAGCTTTCTCATTCAATTCCAGTAAATCCTCTGAATTACGAATGATGTAATCCTGTACAGCAGTATAAATCTGGTACTTTTGACTTTTAAAAGGGTGTGGAAATTTCTGAGATCGTTCTACGAGTAAAGCTTCACTGGCTAATATTTTATAATGGTTAAGAACTCTACCACTTGCAGAGGGGCAAACCGAATTGATTTTTTGCTGAACATCTCTTGTATCCGTAACATCTATCTGGTCTAAGATTTCGCCAGTAATATCATCAAAATCAATGTCATCTGATTCTGCTTCTTTGAAGATTAGCTTAATATCCGATAAATGCAAGAATCGTGAAACATAGTCATCATTTGCCATACGTCGTTCCAGTTCCTGCTCTATACGAGCACTAATAGCTTTTTCTTTTCCTACCAAGGATACATTATAGAAATCACACTTTGTTATCTCAGAGATAATTTCTTCATCAATTTTATCAACAGAACGGCCAAGAAACACCCATTCAATTCGATTCAAAAAAGATTTCCACTTTTCCAAATCCCATTCGGAAATAATTCCTATATATGACTTGTCATGTGATTCGTATGCTTTACGATAAACCTCACTCATATATGGAACAAAAAAGTCTTCAAGAAACCCGTCATCGATTTCTGAGCTCTTTATTATATTGATAACCGGTTCTTCGGGTAGTGATAGTTCTAACTCAGTAATGACTTTGGAAGTTTGTTCTTTTCCAATATTACATGTTGTATAAAAAACGAATTTTATCGAGTCACTTTCACGCTGTCGAATCCAAATGTCAATAAAGTTGATAAGGCTCTTATATACATCAGTACTGTTTATTGTAAGCACACCTTTACTCTGGAGATCTTTGTTTTGCTCAAAGGTTAGATTGAGTTTTCCTTCTGTACTTTCTACAATTTGTATGTCGTCATCTGCTTCAATCGCAAAATAAATCAGGTCGACTTTTTTCTGAGATGTGTTAAGGGCTTTTAGAACAGAATACACAGCTCGTACTTTTTGAAGTGTTAGACCTTTAAATTTATCACCAGCATCTCGATTTATCATCATTATATTTTTATCAGAATCCTTTTTCCAAAATTGTCAGTTTATGCTGCTATTATCGGGTAAAATAAGCAAAAAGTCATGTATTAAATCTTTCAGAGTTACATTACACCTCATGACAAGCTGGAATGTGGTAATTTTTTCCTATTCAATCCTACTGGTAGAACACCCAGGGTTACTCCTCAATCTGTAATGACGTAAAATTTCATCATTTCATAGACAGGAGCCATATATGAATGAATACAAGATGGAAATGACCATCCCCAAAACACCAAAAGGCATATCCAACAGTATCACAAGAATCCGGTCCAAGCTCTCAGCTTTCAAATGGGAGTACAATATAAGTGATATTTTGTTGTTCATCTTCAATCCGTTATGCGGTATAAAAACAATTCCAGAAATTTAAATTTAATCCCCTCAGAGCAATTTATGTGGCAATATTTCTATATTATAAAAGATAGGATGAGACGGTTTTCAGTTGTTTTTGATGACAGTTATAAAGCCTATAAAACTATTTTCAAAATGCCGATTGAGATTGAAGAGGAATCACAATTACTTATTTCTTGCATAGAAGATGGTGATTGGCGCTCCTATGCTTCAGCAATCCATAAAATTAATACCACAGTAAAGGAAATTCGGAGAATTGCTATTCTTAATTCTTTTATAATTGATCGTGAAATTTTAAATGAAATTACTTCGGATCAATCCAAGTTTGAATCCTTTGAACAAAACGAAATCCCTCCTCAGGGCGCCTCAATGCATGAGAATAGAAAAGAAATAAGTATAAAGTTAATATACAATGATGAATATTACTCACTTATTCATCTAAAAATTGCATTGAAATATCATGATTTAAGATGCTTCTTACATTTAGGATTAATACATCCCGAAGGTATTCCAAATATTCCAGAATGTGAAGAAGAACCGTTATCATTTAGAATATCACAACCACCTAAATATTGAGTCGGAGAGCCACAATCTTGACACATTCTTTTCCCACACTCCTGACAGAACCATGGTAGTAGATCATTTAAAAATTCTTTTTTTATATACTCTTTAATATTATTATTCCATTCATCTTTTGGACCACGAAAATTTATGTACAAATCTTCTTCTATTTTTATTGAAACATCAAAATTATCAGGATTACCACCTCCAAGAAATCTATTAGATAAGCAGATTTTCAAATTGTGCTGTGAGATAATTCTTTGGCCACCGACTTGTTTCAATGTTCTTTTACAAAACATACATTCATATGAGGGAAGCCGTTCTTTATTTGAATTATTCATTATTAGGTTCCTTTTAGCATTATATTTTAAGACGCCTGCAATCCGGTTAACAAATCACGTCTATATTTATAATTTAATCTCTCTGGAATTCAATTTCAAGTTTTAAAAACGTGAATAAAGCAGCAATAATTGATATTTATCCATTACATGTTTCAGCATAAATAATTATATCCGAAACTTTAATATTCATTGCTTCAGCTATGATCTCTAATGTATTTATACTTGGACTGATATGATCATTTTCTAAGCGATAGATATAACCCCTATTTAGATTTGTTAATGTTGCTATTTTATTCTGTGATATCTTTTTTGATTTTCGAATACTAACTATGGCTTTCCCTATATCCATGCTTGAAATATGCAGCAGATTATTATATTATTTAATTGCTGCATATTTGCAGCTATTAATGGAGATCAAAAATGAACACAAAAATCAAACTTCCAAAAACCAAATTAAATGAAAATGAAGAACTGATTCGTCGTAGTGGAGGAGGTCCTATCAAGTTTATCACTGGAGCTAAAGGAGGTCATCTATACCTTACTAATCAGAGAATAATTCATGAGAATCATGTTAAAAGAAAAACACTTGAAATACCAATATCAAATATTGCGGATGTTACTATAGGCCATTACTCAATGTTATTAATGATATTACCAATATTAAAATGCCTTAAAGTCTACCTAAAAGATGGATCCCATTATAAACTTAATGTTGCAGACAAAAAAGGCTGGAGTGTTAGTATTCTTGCAGCAAAATAATAATTAAACACAATTAGTATTGAGAATATCTTCACAAGCTTTTTTAATTCATCAATTTAATACTGCATTTTCCTTATCTCTTCTCTTTCGGGGAAAATACAGATACAACAATTAGAAATATAACTAATATCATCAAATAAGGAATCTATTTGATGATTTTTTAGATAATACCAGAGAAAGATGGAAAGTTCATCAAGGGCTTCTCTGAAACCAACTTCTGCACATTGCGTTTTCAGTTTAAATGATTCTACAAGAAACAATAATAGTTTATACATTTTACCGATTTCTTGAATATCAGTGTCTTTTGCATAGGGAGCTTTTAATAGTCCATTACTACCTAATCTGTGATTATCCGTTCGATTAAAAATATCTTCTATTGAAGAACTATTAAAATTCTTAATATACCATAATTTTTTGGTTGGAGTATTCTGTCTTGTAGAATTCTTGATGGTTACTGTCGCATTAGATGCTTTATAAACTTCAGTTGCAGAAATCGTAAAATTCTTAAAACCATTATCCCAATGAATAGCGATATAGTATTTCCCTACTTTTGAGGGTTGTTCCAGAACATAGTCATAAACTGTACTATCGGGTATAGGATGACTTGATGATATATGGGTCATATCAATATCAATATTTAAAAGTATTTTATCTAACAATGGAAATTTCTCGTCTATACCTATGAAATCATTAAATCGATACTTCCGAACACTTAACAAAGTATCTTTCTTGATAATCTCACCGTTCTCATCAAGCTTCCCAATGTATCTCTTCTTTCCATGCTTAGTCCTTTTAGTTTCTGGGTCATATTCATACAAGCGCTCATATAGATAAATTCCAGATTCTCTCTTATCCTTAATTTTATATGATTTTTTCATATCCCCATTATGGGGACATGAATGGAAATTGATCAAGCAATCTTTTCATTATTTGAGATTATTTCCTTACAGAATAATTAAATATTTTCCTATTCACTCATATGCCCCTAAATGCCAATCAACTCCAGACCACTCATGAACCTTTACTAATTAAATATCAAAAACATAAAGAGGCTATAAATGGAAAAAATTAAAAATCAAAATGAACAAAACAATGAAAATGGCTTTTTAGCAGACATCCTGCCCAAAAAAGCTTGGTTATCGCTTAAAGAGGCTTGTGAAGCCAAGGGAATATGTTACAAAACAGCTTGTAATCGTACATATCTCCAACCTAATAACGGAAAAAGCGATGGCAATATTGGTGGTCGAAATAAAAGGTGGAGACGAGATACAGTATTAAATTGGTTGTTACAGACAGATGAGGACCTTCAAAACGGGGGGTCTTATGATAGTTAGAAACCTATTAGAAGTTCATGGAAAAAATGGAACCGGAATAAATTGGCAAATATTTGAGATCATCAGTAATAGATTACAGGAGACTTCTAATCTCAATATACTTCATCTAAGTTTTAAAAAGGCTTCAAGAACGAAAGCGATTAACGAATTACCGAACGAAGTGCTTTGTCATACAGTTACAAGTTTGTGCTATCATGGGTTAAAAACAAATGATCTTTTACCACCAGAATTCCTTGATATTGTAAATAAGTATAATTTCGAAGAAGAAGAGGAGAATCTACCCCCGGAAGCATTTGATAAGCTATATACCGGATATAAGAAATTAACTGATTTTGAAAGAAGAAAGTATATCGGGGATATTGATATAATAATCCTTAATGAATATCAAAATTTCACTATTTTTCAGAAAGAAATTGTCCATATACTTCCAATAAGAAAAACGACTGATCTAATTATAACGGGCTGCACTTTATCAGCAATATACGGATTCCTTAATACTATTAAACGGAAAATTGTAATAGAAGATAATTTTGATAAGATTAGAGAAGAATATATCGCAGAATCATATAGCAGAGAGGAACTGACTAAAAATGACAGAGCTGATGGACGAATAATAAAATTCTTAAATCATTGCATAGGACAATTATTCCCAAGTTCGTCACTTTATGATGATACTGTTGACAATGGGGATAAACCAAAAGTAAGCTTCTTACAGGGGCCATTGCATGTTGCAAAAGATATTGTCAAGAAAGTCAAACTCATACCTTCAACCTATAAATTATGTTTAGTCGGGCGTCATAAATCGGACTATGAACTTATTAAACTGTTTTTTCCGGAAAAGGTGATTGAAAGAATAGAAATCTGCACAATCCATAAATTACCTGAATGCGATATTTTATTCTTCTACGGTATAAAGCATCTATTCTATGCAGATGAAGAGGAAAAGAACTTATTTTTCACTGCAGTTTCTAATGTAAAAAAGCAATTACACCTATATGAAACAGCACCTATCAGTGAAGATGAAAGGAAATTCTATATCAAAGATGTCTGTGATCTCGTTGTTAATCAGAGAAAAAAACTACAGCCATACAAACAATTTAAAGAGCTAAAAGATAACCGTAATTTCACATTGAATAAAATCAATATGAGTATGATGGACACAATAACATTCAAAATAGCTTTTAAGGATCTACCATTTTTCAGACCTCTAATCAGTAACTATAAAACTGATAGCGAAGATCAGCCTAAAGCTATCAGCAAAAAGACTGAGGATGGATTCTCATACCAGATAAGCTTATTTAAGAAAGATAAATCATTCTTCTTTGAATTCTATGATTTGAACTTTCTAAAGAAGAATCGATACGATGATTATGAAATGCTAAAGTTAATCCGTAATAAAATAATAGAATTCTTTGATTACAGGGTTAATATAAAGAAAATATTTATACATAGAATTGATTTACAGCATACCTTCAAATTCAATAACGAAGCGGAAAGAGAGGCTTTCAAGCAAGAAATACTTAAACAACTAAAGGTATTAGAGGGTTTTGAGGAAAAGAGGCTAAAGGACTTAAAGAGTAATCATAACAAATACAAGGTCTGTCCATATGCTTTGAAAGATGGTACTGAAGGGTCAACATACATTAACCATCATGCAAACAAATATAATTCTCTAACTATGGTTATGTATGATGCTGCAGAGAAAGAGAATGAAAACAAAATACATATAAAATATACATTGAAGGTTGAAGTAAGATTACGTGGAACTCCTGCTATTGCTCAATATGCATTTGCTAAAAATCCAAACCTATATTCTCTGCTTAATATGAAAAAAGGTCTATTTGAATATCTATCAGGTAGGTACATATCTTTATTTGGGAAGGTAGTTGGTGAAGAAAAAGTTGAGGGTATTTTAACAAATAAGATCAAAATAAATTGGGATAATAAATAGTTATAATCGGTTATGATTTTAGTTTTACAACAAATATATAATACATATTTTAGGTTTATAGTAATTTACATAACTATATAATGGCATTTATCATATATTTATACATAATTAGTAGATTATAAAATAATTAAGAAAAGAGTATATATATAACAGAGAGATAATGATATCTCAGACGTACAGAAAACAATCTGTACGTCTTTAGACATTTATGCGGATATGCTATTCCAGACCTTCTCAAGATCATCTTCATATTTCGCAAGAAACATAGCCGTGGATTCGGCCGTTTGATGATCATAATGATCGGTCATTTTCTGATCTGAATGCCCTGTAAATTTTCTCAGAACTTCATCTTCAAGCACATTACGATACATGGTATTAAAAGTATGCCTGAAACTATGAGGTACAAGATTCTTTTCTGTACCAATTTCTGTCTGTTCCAAAGCCTTACGGAATATCACAAGACATCTTTTTCTTTGAAGCGGTTTGTTTTCATAGTTGGGAAAAATAAAATCTTCTTCTGAATTAAAATCCGTTTTCTTTTTCCATTCTTCTAGTATTGAATACAGTTGAGGGAGAATAAAAGCTATTCTGTTTTCTCCATTCTTGGTATTTCCAATTCTTCTATCATTTTTAACTGATTTATTCACATCCAAAACATATTTCGTAGATGTCTTTTCATAGATTATGTCTTTCCATGTCAAAGCAAGAGCCTCTCCCAATCTCAAACCTGTAGTAGCAAGAAGTAAGAATAATCCGGCAAACATTTCATTACCCCAGATACGAATTAGTTCTTTTTGATTTTCTGGAAATAGTAAATGCAGCTCTTCTTTACTGAAGGGATCACGTTCAACAGTTTGCTTGCTGAATTTTTCCAATTCTGCAACTATATTATCTTTTATTTCTCCTCTCTTCTTTGCTTCAGCCCAGACAATCTTTACAGTATCCAGAATGTGATTCTTCGTAATATTACTCAAATCAAGCTTGATTAACCATTGTTCGATTTCAAATGAAGTAATTGATTCAATCTTACGTTTTCCGAATTTAGGTTGAAAGTGATTTAAAAGATGTCCACGTCTCATCTTTTCCATTTCAGGTGTAATTGTCTTGCCTTTTAATTCCTTATTTTCTATCCATGAACACTCTCCCCGGATAAAAAACGATTTTGTAAACTCATTTACAGTTACATTCACACGTTGAGATCTTTCTCCCGTGAGTATGGATATGACATATTTATCAGCTCCAGCTTTCGTTTTTTCTCCGGTTGAATGATAGGTATCTTCATACTGCAGTTTGTAATACCAGACATTCTGAGGCTTTCTTTTTTTTAAACAATATGGACTTTTCATGTTTCCTCCTAATCATTTGCATATGTATAATTAGTAGGAATTTTGAAGTTTTGAATTTGAGGCACTTTTCAGGCACTTTTTTACATAAAAATCAGCTTTTAAAAGAATACTGATTTTATAAAAAAATAACTCCTTACAAAGTAAGGAGTTAGCTGCCCAGAACTGGACTCGAACCAGCATGTCCGCACGGACACTAGACCCTGAACCTAGCGTGTCTACCAATTTCACCACCTGGGCATTGTGGATGACATGTTACTCTACAGTTTCACGATTGTCAATATAAGGCAGTTGTATATTTCACGCTGAAAAAAATAAACCTGCACTAGCCTGAAGTCGATATAAGAAACAGGAGGAGATTGCGTGAAAATTATTTACAAACTCATTTTGCCCATCGCCGTAATCCTGTTAGCGGCCGAAGCAATCATATCTTTTATCGGGTATACCAACATATCCGACGAGATAGACAATGTTATGGAGGTTTCAACACTTGGTACCCTGGACGATATTGAGTTCCAGGAAAATACAATGCTTAACATTACAGACATAATGAAAGAATCAATGGACCGGAATTTCATAAGAATAGCCCGAAGTGTATCCCGCTATATTGATGCCGTTCCGGAAACACCCGGAACCGCTGCCATGATGAAACTGGCAGAGCAGGTCGGAATCGAAGAAATACATGTTGCCGATTCAAACGGAATACTTTATGCCGGAACAACCCCGGGATTCTATGGGTTCGATTTTAATTCCGGAGATCAGAGCCGCCCCTTTATGAGGCTGCTGCAGGATCCGGACCTTGAAATAGCACAGGAACCCCAGAGAAGGGCCATCGATAATGTTCTTTTTCAGTATATTGGTGTTGCCCGTGAAGGCGGTAAGGGTTTTATCCAGATAGGAGTGAAACCGGAAGAGCTGCAGACAGTACTTGATGCATCGGACCTTCAGAAGATTATCTCTAATTATAAATACACTGAAGGCGGCTACGCCTACATCCTTGACCCGGAAACCAGGCTCTGCACACACCATGTAAATACAGATCTGATTGGCTACGACATGACCACCCTTGATTTTGCAATGAAGATCTTTGAGATGGGAGAAGGAAGCTTTACTTATATATGGAAGGAAAATGAAATATTCACTTCTTTTCGAAAAACAGCGGCAGGGCTCCTGGTGGCGGCGGTTCCAACCTCTGTGTATAAAAACCGGCTTCAACCTATTCTTACGTCGTTTATTGTTACTTCAGTTATTGCCCTTATTATCCTGCTGACCATTACAGCGCTTCTGATAAACAGAATCATATCACCTCTGCGGAAAGTAAATATATCATTAAAAAACATTGCAGAGGGTAAAGCTGATCTTACAAAACGGCTTGATATTAACAGTAAGGATGAGGTTGGAGATGTTGCACGTAACTTCAATATATTCATGGAAAAACAGTGTGAACTTGTTTCTGAAATCCAGAACGCTGTAGCCCAGACTGATGTTATAAAAGACAAGATCATCACCCGAACAGAATCTGCGGCAGCATCAATTCAGAATATAAATGAAAGTATACGTAATGTAGAGTTCAGGCTTACCGAGATGAACACAAGAATCAATGATAACGCATCTGCAATGACCCAGATTACAACAAATACCGAATCATTTGACAAGGTAATTTCAAACCAGAGCTCTCTGGTGGAAGAATCATCGGCAGCAATAACCCAGATGATCGCGTCACTGAATAACGTCGGAAACATTACCCGTGTTAAGAAAGATTCAACCGGCTCGCTTAAAAAAATTGCAGAAGAAGGTAAGCTTCAGATCGACAACACATCATCAGTCTTCTCTGCTGTTGTTGAAAAAATCTCAAATATTCAGGAAATGACCGAGACCATCAACAACATAGCATCCCAGACTAACCTGCTTTCAATGAATGCGGCAATTGAGGCTGCACATGCCGGTGAGTCAGGAAGAGGTTTCGCAGTAGTAGCTGAAGAAATCAGAAAACTGGCCGAAACAGCAGGAGCGTCGTCAAGTTCAATCAGTTCACTTATAAAAGAGATAACAAGCGGCATTAGAAATACTTCTGAGAACATGAGTCATACCCTTAAAACATTCGACTCTATCTCAAATGAAGTGGAATCAACAGTCAATGCCTTCCTGGAAATTGAAAGTGCCGTCTCTGAACTGACTATCGGCGGAACTCAGATAATGGAGTCAACCGAACAAATCAACGACGTTACCGGAGAGGTCAGCACAAGCTCTGCCGATATGCATCGCGGTATTGAAACATCGAACAAGGCGCTTCTTTTGATAAAAGACAACTCAACCGAGGTTGAAGGCGGAATGAATAATATATTCAAACAGGCTTCAGGTGTGGTTGAGGCAATGGAAGAACTTCAGAATATAACAGTGGACCTTGATTCAATAATTAATGATCTGAACGATAAATTCAGCGAATTCGTTACAGGTTCAGAAGGTTGCGCGGATTAGTTCCGCGCTCTTTCCTTTTATCCCGGTTTTCTGTATCTTAAAGGTATGAGTACTCGCGTTCTGTGCATTGGTGAAGTCGTCGGAAAAGCCGGTGTCTTCTGCATCAAAAAACTGCTTCCCGTTATCAGGGAAGATGAAAAAATAGATTTCGTTATTGCAAATACCGAAGGTGTTACCGGCGGTTTCGGACTTGGAAAAAATCACTCTGTATATATGCGGAAACTGGGAATCGACTGCCAGACACTGGGAGAGAAGGGTTATTACAAAAAGGATATGGTTGAGCATATCATAAAAGCCCCATACATCCTTCGCCCGGCAAACTATCCACCGGGAAATCCCGGCCGCGGATGGAGAATTTACACCGCCGGCGAAACCAGAATCGGTGTAATTTCAATGCTTGGACAGTCAGGTTTCAACCGGATTCACCTGAGCAACCCCTTCAGTTATGCTCCTGATCTGGCGGCAAGGCTTAAAGAGGATGCTGACATTGTCATTATGGACTTTCATGCAGCTACTACTGCTGAAAAATACACCATGTTTCATCACATGGACGGCAAAATATCTGCAATAACAGGAACGCATACCAAGGCACTTAGTGCGGACGAGCAGATCCTTCCCGGCGGAACTGCGATAATATGCGACACGGGAAGAACCGGAAGCCTTGAATCTGTCGGAGGCCTCGATCAGGAAATTGAACTTCAGAAGTTTCTGACTCAGGTTCCGGAAAGATCGAGAGATGCATGGAAAAAACCTGAACTTCAGGGTGTAATTATTGAGTTTGATGACAGCCATAAAGCTGTTTCGATTAAAAGCATCAGAAAAGAATGTGCGGAGGTCCCGGATGCTGGAGAAAGCGACAGTAATTAATATAAAAAATGACATCATTACGCTGGCATGCAGCGATACCGAGGGCTGTAAGTCATGTGCAGCAAGCGGTTTATGCACTGCTGGACAAAAGACATTTGAAGCTCATAACAGCAATAATTTTGAACTTGAACCAGGCTCTCGTGTAGAAGTTGAACTGCCTACCGGTAAAACAATAGGCTCAGCCTTTATGGTAATGATCTTTCCGCTTCTTCTGTTTTTCCTGTTTTTCTTCCTTTCAGGGAAGATATTCAGCAATCCGGCAGAAGGTATTAAGGTGCTCTTCGGTCTGATAGGAATAGCCGCAGGATTCGGGATAACTTTTATTACTGGAAAATTATCAGGAAAGAAGGCTATGCCGGTAATCACCGGCAAACTTGATTAACGTTTTTCGTTTACGATTTCAGAAATCTTCCCGGCAATCTTATCAAGTGGCAGCTGATAGTCAACAAATCCAGATTCAAAAGCTACTCTGGGCATTCCGTAGACAATAGAAGACTCTTCATCCTGACCAATCGTTACAGCACCCTTATTGTAAAGGGTGCCAAGTTCTTTTGCACCGTCCTTTCCCATTCCGGTCATAATAACACCAAGAACATTCCCTCCGTATGCTTCCGCTGCCGAAGCAAAAAGAATATCAGCTGAAGGACGGTGTCCGTTTACAGGTTCAGAATCTTCAAGAACAGCAACAGAGGCCAGACGCTTCCTGTCCACCTTGAGATGGGCAGATCCAGGAGCTATAAGGACACGGCCCGGACTTATAACATCTCCTTCCGCGGCTTCCTTTACGGTAAGCGGACATATTTTATCAAGACTGCGTGCGAATTCTTCAGTAAAACCGGCAGGCATATGCTGAACAACAAGAATCGGAACCGGAAGTTTCGGATCGATCTCTTTAAAAACTTCACGAAGAGCATTCGGTCCGCCGGTAGAAATACCGATTACAACAAGCTCAATCTTATCTGTCACTTTCCTTGCAGCAGGTGGAACCGGGGCTTTTACAGCTGAAGGAGAAGTCGTTCTAATTGGCAGAGGCTGGATAGTTGAAGATCTCATGGGACTGCCCGTACTTATGGATACAGAACTGCCTGCGGATGGTGTTTTCTTTGTTTTTTTATACCGGGATCCGTAGGCAATAAGAGTATCGACAATATGACCGGCAATCTGATGAAGATCCTGATTATTTGTATCTGTCGGCTTCATTATAAAATCTGAAGCACCCAGAGAAAGCGCCTGCATCGTCACCTCAGCTCCCTTCTTCGCAACCGAAGAAAGAATCACTACAGGAATCTCAATATTCAGGCGTTTTCTTTCTTTCAGGAATTCAATACCGTTCATTTCCGGCATTTCAAGATCAAGAACAATAATATCAGGATTCAGCTTGGGAATCTTATCAAGGGCGAATTTGCCGTTAAAAGCCTTTCCGGCAACAGTAAGGCCTTCAGTATTTTCTATCATTCTGCTGATTAGATTACGCATGAGTGCTGAATCATCACAGATCAGCACGGATATATCATCAGAGTTCAACATATCTTTGATGCTTCCTATTTAAACTTTCTGTAAATACAAGCCCAGTCAGTTTTTAAAAATTCAAATTCTGTTTTCATCCCGAACAGAGACTCGGAGTGTCCGATAAAAAGGTAGGAATGTCTGTTCATTGAATTCCAAAACTTATCAATAACTGCCTGCTGGGCTGCTTCATCAAAATAAATAATAACATTTCTACAGAAGATGAGATCCAGATCATTCTGTCCGCTGTCAAATTTCAGGTTATGGTAATCAAATTTAATATTGTTTCGAATATCATCAATTACCTTGTAACCGCCGTCTTTACGTTCAAAATACTTATTAAGGTATTTCTCCGGAACACCATTCATTTTATTATCAGAATAGAAACCCTCTTTCGCAGTCATCAGAGACTGAAGGCTTAAATCTGAGGCTGTTATTTCCGCTTTGAATCCGGGGGGAAGATTTTCCCGGAAGGCCATTGCGAGAGAATAAGGCTCCTCACCTGTAGAACAGCCTGCACTCCAGAGCTTTATTGTATTCGAGCCTGATTTTTTTTTATGTTCTACCAGTTCGGGAATTACATAGTTTTCAAAGGTCTGAAAATGTGCTGTATTCCGGAAAAATCTGGTAAGATTTGTGGTAACTGAATCTAGAAGTACCTTAAGTTCTCCCTCATTCTTCTTTATATACTGATAATACTCACCGGGAGTTTCCAGATTCATCTTCCTGAGACGATCCTTCAGCCGGCTTTCAAGAATAGTAGCATTCGAATCAGAGAAGTAGATGCCGCTGGCATCATAAATCATTGTCTTAAAATCATTAAAATCTTTTTCACTTAGAAAGCGGTTCATTCATACACCTGTTATAAAGCGATAATTAAAGTTTAGTCATCAAAGAATGCAATGTCAACTTAAATAATTATTACGAACTTCCAAAAACTGCAGTTTTTAGAAATACCATATCATTGATCTTTTTGTCTAATTCTTCGATAATCATCAGAAATGGTGAAAAAGACAGGTATAACACTCCTTCTACTCTACGGCCTCCTGGTCTTTACCGGATGCCGCTTCAATTATGATGAAACAATGATTGCTGAAGAGATTGAAGAGGATATTCCGGATACGATCCTGAAAGAATTCACACAGGTAATGGTAAAAGATTCAGCACCGGCCTTTTTAATAGAAGCATCCGAGTCCTGGTCATTCGGCAAGAAAAAGGAAACCCACTTCAAAAACATACACTTTCAGGAATACGACAAAGACGGCGACATAATTACCGATGGAAAAGCCGAAAACGCCCTGATGTTCACCGAAACCGAAAATGTCGAAATATGGGGAGGGCTCTATTTCTACTCAAAAGAAGAAAGCGCAACCCTTGAGGGAGATTATCTCTTCTGGGACAACGAAAAGTCGGTACTAACCGGAAAAAACGACGAGAGTGTAAAGATCGTAAAAGACGACAGCAGCGCTATTGAAGGTGCCGGATTTTATGCCGACAGCAATACAAGAACCATTAAATTCGAGAGCGGTGTCTCCGGAAGGTGGGTAAACGGTGAATAAAAGATGGGTACTCCTTCTAACCGTATTTTTAATACTCTCTCCGGCTTTTGCTGAAGACAATCCCGCAGATGAAACAGAGGCAGAAACTGAAAAGGACACGTTTTCATTCTCGGCTGACAATACTGAAGCTGTTCTTGCAAGCGGCAGAGAACATACAACATTGACCGGTAATGCTGTAATAATTACAAACAGCAAGGAAATTCATGCCGATCTGATTGAGATTTATGGTCAGGACTTTGAAATTGCTGAATGTTCAGGAAATGTCGTTGTAATTGATATGGAAAATGACACAACCCTCACCTGCAGCAGCCTCAAATTCAACAGAACGACTGAGGTTATTGTTGTTCGCGGATATTCCGAAATGGAAGACCGGAAAAACGAACTTATTGCCAAAAGCGGTTATATAGAAGAAAAAAGCAAAGAGAAATTCACAACCCTGCAGATTGGAGTCCGGATACTGAAAATAGCAGATAATCAGGAAATGACCTGCCGTTCTGAATATGCCGGTTACGACAGGGATGCCAACATCCTTGAACTTACCGGAAATCCGCGTGTATACTGGAAGGGAGATACCTACATTGCAACAAGGATTGTAATTGATCTCGATACCGATGAAATAAAACTGGAAGGAAATGTCAGCGGATCAATCACCTCTGAAAAAGAATAAATCTACTCTTGAAGTCGAAGGCCTTAAAAAGACCTTTGGAAAAAAGACTGCGGTACTCGATGTAAGTTTTTCAATGAAAGACGGAGAGATAGTCGGACTTCTCGGACCCAACGGTGCCGGAAAAACCACTGTGTTTTATATGATAGTAGGTTTTATACGGGCTACAGCCGGAAAGATTCAGCTTGATCAGCATGACATCACCCACGCTCCGATGTATAAGAGGGCCAGAGCCGGCATTTCATATCTTCCGCAGGAGGCTTCTGTTTTCAGGAAACTCTCTGTTGAACAGAATATCTGGGCCATACTTGAGACCAGGAAAGACCTTTCAAAGGTACAGAAAAAAGAACACCTTGATTACCTGATTGAACAGCTGGGAATTACTCATATACGGAAGCAGAAAGCCTTTACACTCTCCGGAGGCGAACGACGACGTACAGAAATTGCCAGAGCCCTTGCAATTGAGCCACGTTTTCTGCTGCTTGATGAACCCTTTGCCGGCATCGACCCAATCGCAGTTTATGAGATAAAGCGGATAATCGAAAACCTCTCGGAAATGGGAATTGGCATCCTAATTACAGATCATAATGTCCGTGATACTCTTGAGATCACAGACCGTGCATATATCATAAATCTTGGTGAGATAATGGTTTCCGGCTCCAGAGACAAGCTCCTTGCAGATGAAACAGCCCGGAAAATCTATCTCGGTGAAGATTTCAGGATGTAGGAAACTGCATTAGGTTGCTTCATTAGTTTCTTGACAAATCAGTCCCGCTAAACCATATTTATATTAGGTTTACTTTTGCTTTTAAAACACCGGAGGTCAGGTTGCAATATCAGAAACCTGTAATAATTCAGGAACAGCGCTTAAAATTAAGCCCTCAGATGTACCAGTCGATACAGCTGATGGCCATGCCGATACAGGAACTGAATGCCCGCATTCAGGAAGAACTTGAAAAAAACCCTGCTCTTGAAGTTATCTCAGAAAAACAGACCGTCTCTCTCGAAGATACCGAAAGCCGGAACGCTGAAACTTATGAATATTTTGAAAACTCCTCAGATCCCGGATTTTCAACCAGATCCGGCAATCTGGATAATGAAGCCTCCGACGCAAAGCAGAAGTTTATTGAAGGAACTCTGACCAGACCTGAATCACTGTCAGATAATCTGCTGTGGCAGCTCAGAGTACAGAGACTGTCTGAAAGAGAACGTGAAATAGGCGAGCTTCTAATACAGAACCTTGATGAAAATGGATTTAATGTTGAAGATCCCCTCAAGCTTGTATCAGCAGATGAGCACCGCAGTCTTGAACATGTACTTGAAATAATAAGAAGCTTTGATCCTCCCGGAACATGTACATCAGGGTACAGGGAATCTCTCCTGGTTCAGATAGATCTGGATCCTGAAGCACCTGAAGAACTGAAACCCCTTATCTCTGAACATCTTGAACTGCTTGAAAAGGGAAAAATCAAAGAAATAAGCAAATCAATGGGCATAAGTGAAGATGAGGTCAATGAACTGTTAACCTTTCTTAAACGCTTTAACCCCTTTCCCGGAAGGGCATATTCAACAACAACAGTCCGTTATGTTATCCCCGACCTGCTGGTAAAACAGGTTGAGGGAGAATTTGTAATTGTACTCAATGATGAAGAAATTCCTGTCCTCGGCGTGAATTCATTTTTCAAAAAGATGATGAAGGAAAAAAATGAAAGCGACAAGGATGTTAAGCAGTTTGTAAATTCCAATATATCAGAGGCTCAATGGTTTATCCGCAGTGTTAACCAGCGAAGCCGGACCCTTGTAAAGATTGCTAATGCAATTATTGATTTCCAGCGGAACTTCTTTCTTAAAGGTCCGAAATTTCTGGCACCGCTTACACTCAGGGATATTGCAGAAACCGTTTCCGTTCACGAAACTACCGTCTCCAGGATTTCAAATGCTAAATACATTCAGACAGAATGGGGAATCTTTCCATTGAAATACTTTTTTTCCAATTCTATTTCAGGCTCCGGCTCACAGGGCTCACAGTTCTCGAAGGGCGGTGTAAAAGAAATAATCAAGGAAATAATTGATAACTACACAGGAGATAAAAAACTCTCGGATCAGAAGATTTCAGATATGCTTCAGAAGAAGGGAATCAATATAGCAAGGAGGACGGTAGCAAAATACAGAAATGAATTGAAGATCGATTCATCATACACAAGGTAACAGCGGTTTTGAAATTTTTTTAAATCAATTCCGTTTTAATATTTTTTAGGAGGCTTCTATGAACGTAGATATTAAGGGTGTACATTACGATATCAGTGATAACACAAGGGAGCACATCGAAAAGAAATTAAAAAGACTTGAATATGCTGAAGAAAACATTATAGATCTTCTGCTCACTCTGACCCATGATAAGAATGGGTATGATATTGAAGCCACTGTCAATTTTAAATGGGGCACTTCGGTGCATATGAAGGTTAACACCTTCGAACTTTTTAAGGGTATAGACAATCTTTTTAATAAGCTTGATAATAAAGTTTCGAAAGAAAAGGAAAGAGTACAGGATCATTAAAATATGCCGTCAAACGTTTTCACCGTTCTGGATCTTCTGGATCTGGATCTCAAAGAACACAGCGATCTCGACCTGAAATGCCTTTGCGGCCGTCCCGGTCTGGCCTCTCCCATCAGAGAGCAGGACATCAACCGTCCGGGACTGACCCTTTCAGGATTTTTCGACGGTTTTCAATACAACAGAATACAGATATTCGGTAACGGTGAAACGGCCTATGTCAGAAAGATGGTCAGTGAAGGGGATCTTGAAAACATCAGGAAGTTCTTCAACTACAAGATTCCCTGCTGCATCTTTACTCACAGCCTTTCACCTGAAAAAGCCTTTCTTGATATAGCTGATGAGGCTGGAATTCCAATTCTGATTACAGATCTGACATCTTCAGATTTTACCAGGCGGCTGCTCAGAATCCTGATGTCTGTTTTTGCAGAAAAGCAGGTTATTCATGCAACACTTGTTGAAGTTTTCGGAATCGGAGTACTTATAAAGGGTGAAAGCGGAATTGGTAAAAGTGAGATAGCGCTAGAGCTTATAGAGCGCGGACACCGGCTTATTGCCGATGACGCCGTAGAGCTGAGCTGCGTAAACGGCAATTTTATCCTCGGCAAAGGTGTAAACGATATCGCCGGTCATCACATGGAAATCAGAGGGCTCGGTATTTTAAATATCAGCCATCTTTTCGGAGTCGGTGCTATAAGAGACAGCAAACAGGTACAGCTTGTAGTTGAACTTGAAGAATGGGATTCAAATAAAGTTTATGACCGTTTAGGTGCAAATACAACCGAAATCGAATACCTTGGGGTAGGGATTCCGGTTATTACGGTTCCGGTCAGACCGGGTAGAAATATACCTATTATTATAGAAACTGCTGCCATGAATGAAAGGCTTAAAAAACTGGGCTATTATTCAGCAAAAGAGTTCAACCAGAATGTTCTTAAAAGACTTGAAGGCCAGAACGCAAGAGCAGCATACTACGACAGGAACGATCTTCTTTAAAATAAACACAGAGGTTAAGAATGCTTACACAGGAAGTCACAATCAAAAACAGGGCGGGAATTCATGCCAGACCGGCTGCTCTGATAGTACAGAAAGCAAATGAATTTGACAGTCAGATATTTCTCGAGAAGGAAAATAACAATATAAATGCCAAATCTATTATGGGAATTATCACACTGGGAGCCGGATATAATTCGGTCATCAAGGTTATAACGGAAGGCTCTGATGAGCAGGAAGCGCTTGACGCCATAGTAAAACTTTTTGAAAACAGGTTTGAGGAGGAGTAAGAACGCACCGAAAACTCCTTCCTGCCGTATTATTTATATTATCCGCAGGTTTTATTTACTGTGATAGTATAAACAGCAGTTTAATTAAAATGAATACAGGCTGTTACGTCGATATCAGCCTGCAGACAACAGAAGAAAAAGTGATTTTAAAAAATATTAACGAAGGTTTCAGAGCAGAAATTATTTATTCAGTTCGGTATCATCAGGAAAACATGAGTTTTCTCTCGTCTCTTTTCAATAAGTCTGAACAAATAAGAACCACCGTCCATGGACGGCTCGATCCGCTTTCAGGTAATTATATGATTAATAGAGACGGAGATATCAGTTTCTGCAGTACAACGTCTGAATTTATACAGAAATTTTTCTCATGCAGAGTTGCTCTCCCCTTATCATGCGGTGATGAAAACCAGATTAAGGTGGAATGCATGGCTGCTGTTGATGTTCTTAAACGGCCCTCGCCGCTCGCAATGCTTGATCCCTTTCTGTTTTCAGAAAAATCACGAACCGACTGGGTTTCCGTAAATGCTGAATGAAAAAAGACGAAGCCCATCAGGCACCGGCCTGGCCGCGGTAGTACTCATTTATCTAACACTCATAGTACTTATAATCATTCTCATTGGCCAGATCCTTCTTGATATGCCGTCTGACCGGGGTGTATCAAACCTGATCATAATACCTGCAGCCGTAATCCTTCCCGGTTTTCTGCTGGCTGCAGTAATCTATAATACCAGAAGGCTCCTTCTTGACCGAAAGAAAAACGTTCCGGGTTCAAAACTTAAAACCCATTTGATGCTGTTTTTCTCGCTGATCGTACTTATGTCTTCAATTCCGCAGAGTATCGTATCGATGAAATTTGTAAACACATCTATTAACACCTGGTTTTCACCGGAAATAGGGAAAGCCATAAGCGGCGGCCTTAACCTTGCTCTTACATACTATAATGATCAGCTTGAAAATCTTGAGAATTTTGCGGAGAGTCCAATCCTCAATGATATGCTTTCGGATTTCGTTCGTTCACCGAAACGTACCTGGTATAATATTAACAATGCTAATCCGGGTATAGATGCGGTACAGATTTTTGATGAGAATGGTGATGAAGTTTTCAGCGGAGGACTCGAAGCAGCACTGATAGACGCTGAAACAAGACCTGCCGGTTTCAGCGGTATGCTGCCCCGTGAAGATCTTGAAAACCTGAGCCTTATACGCTACCAGCAGCAGTTTATCAGTGCCGGCAGGCAGTTTGCCGTGATCATCAGTATTGCCCTGCCAGAAAGCCTGGATGAAACAGCCAGGGCTCTAACAGACGCACGCGAGGTGTTTCTAAATTACCAGAAAAATCAGCAGGACTTCTCACTGCTGCTGATGATTTTTTATATCTTTTTTACAATCCCGCTTATACTGATTTCCCTTCTGATTTCATTTCTGCTGAGTGAAGAAGTTATCCGTCCTATAGTCAGCCTTGAAGGCGCAACACGAAAAGTCACAGAGGGAGATTACTCCTTCCGTATTCTTACAAGAAGCGGCGACGAGCTATCAAATCTAATCCGTTCATTTAATATGATGATCGGAGAGCTTGAAAACTCAAGAAAGAAAATTCTTCAGACTGAAAAAATCACAGCCTGGCAGGATATCGCCAGACAGCTTGCACATGAACTGAGAAATCCGCTTACTCCGATAAAACTGAGTGCCGAACGGATTCTTAAAAAATATCATACTGATCCGGATAACCTGATCAATGTAATTGAACCTTCCATAGTCGCAATAATCACAGAGGTTAACTACCTTGATAATCTTTTGAAGGAGTTCAGAGATTTTTCAAGGCTTCCCGCTCCTGTGTTCCAGACTATTCAGATAGCGGCTGTTATAAAGGAATCCGCAGAATTGTATAAAAGCTCCTACCCGGGCATAATTTTCAATATTGAGGGAATTGATGATTCCATAAACCTTCCGGCTGATGCGGATCTTCTAAAAAGTGTTTTTCTCAACCTGATTAAAAATGCCTGTGAGGCAATTGAGGGGAATGAAGGCCGAATTAATGTCCAAACCGACCTTGTCAGAAAGGGTGATTCAAGTTACTGTAGAATCAGGGTTCAGGATTCAGGCTCCGGCATTGATGTTGAGGATTATTCACAGGTTTTTAATCCTTACTTCACAACCAAAAGAGAAGGATCCGGGCTTGGTCTGCCTATTGTTGAACGTATTATCTTCGATCACCGTGGACAAATCTGGTTTGAAACAGAAAAGGGTCATGGCACTACATTTTTTATAGACCTTCCAGTGGAGTAAAATTTTGGCAAATATTCTTGTCATCGATGATGAAAATGGAATCAGGACGGTTCTCCGGGATATTTTTGAAGATGAAAAGTACACTGTATATGATGCAGGTGACGGTATTGAGGGCCTGAATATATTATCAAGCCAGCCTATCCATCTTGTTATCCTTGACGTCTGGCTGCCTAACATGGGCGGTATAGATGTTCTTAAGAAAATCAAAACAGAATATCCCGAGATTGAGGTTATAATCATATCCGGACATGCCAATATTGATCTTGCGGTCAAGGCAGTCAAACTGGGCGCCTTTGATTTTCTTGAAAAGCCTCTTTCACTCGACAAACTGATAACCCTGGCCAGAAATGCGGTCGCTATGAACTCGCTTAAAACCGAAAATAAGAAACTCAAGGCAAAAACACCATCCGATAATTTGAGTGAAATTATCGGAGAAAGCCCTGCAGTCCAGGCCATACGAAAAACCATCGAACAGAGTGCTAAATCAGACGCAAAGGTCCTGATTACCGGAGACAACGGAACCGGAAAGGAACTGGTCGCTCACGGAATACATCAGGGGTCGATGAGAAATGAACAGCCTTTTATTGAGGTAAACTGCGCAGCCATACCCGATACTCTTATCGAAAGTGAACTTTTCGGACATGAGAAAGGCTCATTCACGGGTGCCGTTGAGAACCGTAAGGGAAAATTTGAAATGGCTGACGGCGGAACTCTGTTTCTGGACGAGGTAGCTGATATGTCGCTGAACGCACAGGCGAAGGTTCTGCGAGCCATTCAGGAAATGCGCTTTGAACGTGTCGGCAGTGAAAAAACCATTACAGTTGATGTACGGATAATAGCAGCTACCAACAAGGATATCCGCGAAGAGATTGCTTCAGGTAATTTCAGAGAAGACCTTTTTTTCCGGCTCAATGTTGTGCCGATATTTGTTCCGGCACTTAAAGATCGAAAAGAAGATATTCCGCTTCTTGTGGAACATTTTGTAAAACTTCAGGCTGGAATTCAGAATACCGCTCCACGCTTGTTTTCAAATGAAGCAATGGAAATTATTATGGATTATTCCTGGCCCGGGAATGTACGCGAACTGAAGAACTTCGTAGAGCGTGTTACAATCATGACAGGAGAAGCTGTAATTTCTGAGAAATCTGCGAAGGAATTTCTGTATCCCGGAGCCGAAGAGAAGAAAGAATCTAATCCTGTGATGGAAAAGTTCGGAATGATGAAACTTTCCGAGGCAAGAGATGAGTTTGAGCGGATGTTCATACTTCAAAAACTTGAAGAAAATGATTATAATGTAGCAAAGACTGCTCAGAAACTGGGAATATATCCAAGCAACCTGCATGGTAAAATCAAGAAATTCGGAATTGAGATATTAAAATGAAGGGACTGACAAAAAGACAGGAAGAGACACTCAATTTTATCAAATACTATATAGATAAGCACAGCTATCCGCCGACTATTCGCGAGATGGCGGCCTCATTTAATATATCAGTAAAAGGCGCGTACGATCATATAAAGGCTCTGGAGAAAAAGGGCCGGATTCGATGTGACGGAAACCGCTCAAGAACAATTGAGATTATCGATAACGAAAATGAAAACAAGCCTGAAACAGTAAACATTCCAATACTTGGAAAGGTTGCTGCGGGTCTGCCTCTTTTTGCAGAGGAAAACTATGAAGGCATGCTTAATATGCCGGCAGCAAGATTTTCAGGCGGTAAATTTTTCGCACTTCACGTCAGCGGAGACAGTATGCAGGAGGCCGGTATCCTTGACGGGGATATTGCTATCTTTACGCACAGACAGACCGCTGAAAATGGAGATATTGTCGTAGCCATGGTTAATGACGAAGCCTATACACTAAAAAGATTCTTCAAGGAAAAAAACAGGGTCAAGCTGAAGGCCGAAAACCCGGTTTATCCTCCAATATATACTCAGAACGTAAAAGTTCTTGGAAAACTAAAATGCATTGTCAGGGACTATGACTGATCACTGCTGGCTCCTGGCCGGGCCCGAAGAAGGAGAAAAGCAGATATTTCTCAATCAGATAAAGACCGGACTTGCCGATAAAAACGGAGAAGCCCCTGAAACACACCGTTTCTATCCATTTGAAACATCAGTACAGGAGATTCTTTCGCAGATAAAGAATGGATCTCTATTTGCCGCCGCCAGAATTTTCATAATCGGGCAGGCTGAACTGCTGAAAAAAACAGAAGCTGATGAGTTTGGAGCTTATCTTAAAAAACCCGCTCCTGATACGGTAATAGTCTTTCTGACCGATGAAACATCGCTTAAAAACGGTCTGGGAAAACACATCCCGAAAAAGAACTCAAAGATATTCTGGGAACTTTTTGACAACCAGAAAAAAGGCTGGCTTTCAGGCTTTTTTAAGAACCGCAGAATTTCCATAGATACTGATGCAGTAGAACTGCTTCTGAATCTCATTGAAAACAACACTGCTGATATGAAAAGAGAATGTGAGAAACTTGCATTGTTTTTCGGTGAAGGCGCATTTATAAGCAGGGATGAGATTGAGACCTTCTTCTACCACGGAAAAGAGGAAAATGTTTTCTCACTCTTTAACAGGATTGCAGCTGCCGATTTTCCCGGCTCTGTGGACATTCTGCAGAAGATCATGCTTGGCAGCGACAGCAATACGGTACAGCTGCTCAGCGGCCTTCTCTGGCAGCTGAGAAACCTTCTCAGACTGGCCCGTGAAATGGAAATGGGTGAAAGCTTTCAGAGCGCATGCTTTAAATCAGGTATAAAAGGAAAGAAAGCCCAGGCAACCTACTCGGAAGCCCTGAAACACTATAAAAGAAGCGATATTGAAAGAATAATTTCACTGACTGCCGAATACGATATTAAACTCAGGACGACACGGCAGGAACAGAAAGAAATTACCGCCCAGATGTATATCTACTGTCTCATCGAGAAGAAGGGGCGGCTGTCAATCTGACGGTTGCCTGCACACCAAAACGGTTCGAAGGAAAAACACCGTAAACAGCCTCGTTAAATACAAGCTTTGCAGAAACCGCCTTGAGCCGGTCTCCCCTGATCATGATATAGTCGGTTCTGTATGCCCCCTGTACAGCATCTTCCCCGGCTTTTTCAATATTCGGGTTTCGTTCACTGTCCAGAGTATTGCCTTTTCCCCGGCCGACAGATTCAAAGACATCTGTAAACCCGGCGTCTTTCAGCAGATTTATTTCAGGACTTCCTGGAAGGCCGTTAAGGCTGCCCATAAGGATTACAGGATTCTCCCCTGCAATATTATTAATAAATGCCAGGCTTTCTTCCGCCTGCTTAAGTCTTGTTTCAGAGCCTTTAACTGCGTCATCGATACGGTCAGCATAAGCTTCGGCTTCAAGTTCTCCTGACAGGTAGTTATTCATCAGCATTGAAAGTGTTTCACGATCTGCAAAGATAGATTCTCTCCATTCTACAGCAAATATAAAAACGGTTGTATTATCAATGACAGCCTTTCGGCAGTAAATCTGATGCATATTCTTTGAGAAAGCAGAAAAGTTCTTAAATGAAAGTCCACGATTCAGGTTTTTATAGTCTATATCCTCACTGGGATATTCATTATCAACCAGAATTATACCGCCTTCTTTAAGGTTAAGCGGAAGTCCGACAGGGCCGATCCTGAAACCGCTCCGCGAGATACGGTAGCCTGCAGACATCCCAAGGGGTTCCGAGAGAAGTTCGGCGAAATCGGAAACTGGATTGGCACCTGTAATTACTGCAATATCAGGATTGAGATCTCTAAACTCTTTCTCAAGAATTTCAGTTCTGAAGTTCCGCACTTCATCGGTTTCGTATTCACCTGAAAAGATCAGCCCACGGTAATCAAGGCCGGGCCAGGCATTTACCGTAAGCACGCTGATATCTTCCGCAAAAACAGAAGCAGACATAATTAAAAGAATAATTAGAATATTCAGATTTTTTTTCATTTTCAGCTCTTTATATTCAAACTATATATGGAATGAAAGAAAATATCAAAGAAATTTTAGAATTGTTAACAAAGGACGGATTTTGAATAGAGCGGTAGAAATAACAGGACAAAAAAAAGCCGGACTGATTACCGGCTTTAGAAAATTCAGAGGCGTCTCTATGCGACTGCTGAATTCTCACTCTTTTATAGGTCTATGACCTCTCTATAACATCTGCTGTGAGCCGGCTCATTGCCGGCGGTTCCATTTAGGTGGAGTCATTTTCTCCTCCTTGCTGCATTTTAGAGCCTTTCGGCTTGATTACCTCTTACAATATAAATTTAGCCCAATTGGATCTAAAAGTCAAATTTTTTCATTATTTATTTTTTCAAAAAGGGCCTCTGCCGCGGCCTCTGAAATCCCGGCCGTTTTAGCCACCTCTTCCCTCCCTGCTGCTGCGATACCCTTGAGTGAACCGTAAGTTTCCATCAGTTTCCTGCTCTTGGCTGGACCGATTCCTGAAACATCTTCAAGCAATGAAAACCTCGAATCCCTCTCCCTGTGCTTCTTGTTCAAACCGGTAGCAAAACGGTGAGTTTCATCCCTTACGTACTGAAGAATTTTCAAAGCAGGATCGCCCTCCGGCAGGTTCAGCGGTTTGCTGAATCTATCCAGATATATTTCTTCATTTTTCTTGGCAAGTCCGATAACCGGAATATCCTCCAGACCCAGCGCGTTCAAAACACCTCTTGCCGCACTTACCTGACCGGGTCCGCCGTCGATCAGAACCAGATCGGGCTGCGGCAGATTCTCGTTTAAAACCCTTGTATACCGTCTTGTTACGGCCTCTCGAACAGAGGCAAAGTCATCAATTTTTCCATCAAGAGTCTTCAGATTAAAATGTCTATATCCTGTTTTATCAGGGATGCCGTTTACAAATGATATCAGAGAAGCAACCGGATATTTTCCCGACAGCTGGGCTATATCAAAGCCCTCAATCCTTGCCGGAACCTTCTTAAGTCCCAGCGTCTCCTTAAGTCTTTCAAGTCCTTCGACATCACCGGCATCCTTCTTCCTTTTGAGGATATCCTGCCGGGCATTCTCTTCAGCCATCTTTACAACCGAAAAATGTCTGCCCTTGTCCGGAAAAAACATTTCAATGTCATGTTCCAGTTCCGAGATGAAAAAATTCTTCAGATTCACGGTATCGAAAAGCTTTGAAAAATAAAGCTGCCGGGGAATCTCATTCCCGTCTGAATAGAACTGTACAACAAACTGCTCGAAGGCTTCTTCATCTCCACCGGGAAAATCATTCCTGAACAACTCACGTCCGGTAAGTTTTCCGCCCCTCATCTGAAGAACAGTAAATGTGTATTTATCATTCCAGGAGTCACAGGCAATATAATCACGGGTAATTTCATTAAAATCGATTATATTCTGACCAGCCTCATTTTCAATTGATTCCGCAGCTATAATCGCATCCCTGAATCCGGCAGCCTTTTCAAATTCCAGCTTTTCAGAAGCTTCCTGCATCCTATCATTCAGCCAGTTTTTCAGATCTTCACTGTCACCGGATATTAGTTCCTCAACCTGGGCAATAATACTGCCGTAGTCTTCGGCTGAGATTTTCCCGGCACAGGGTGCCGAACAGCGGCCTATATGGTAGTAGAGACAGGGATTCTGCCTTTTTTTCAGGGCTCCACGGCAGCGCCTGAGCGGAAAGATCTTTTCTATTGTGTCTATGTAAACATTAAGCAGCCCCGCCGAAGCGAAGGGTCCGAAATATTTGGAACCGTCACGGATAATCCTGCGCGTTTTGAAAACCTGTGGAAATTCTTCATTGGTAATTCTGATTACAGGATAGGTCTTTCCGTCTTTAAGGCGGATATTGTATCTCGGGTTGTATTTTTTTATCAGTATGTTTTCCAGGAGAAGAGCTTCATACTCGGAATCAGTGACGATGTGTTCAATTGTTGAGATTTTTTTTACAAGAACACTGGTTTTAGGATCCTTCTTTCCCAGAAAATAGGAGCTGACCCTTTTTTTCAGATTTATAGCCTTTCCGACATAAATTACTTTCCCTGAAATGTTTTTCATTATATAAACACCGGGAAGTCCTGGAAATTCTGCAGCCACAGCTTTAAGCTTATCCATATAATTATAATAATACGTAATACAGAAATAGAAAATTATTTCCGATTATTAAAGAGAAGATATGTTTAAAACACCGAAAATACTGATAACAGTCTTTTTAATCTTTCTGGTATCAGCAACAGCCGTATTCTCACAGGAAATTATTGTCGGAAACGGCAGCTGGGATCAGATTAGTATAAGAGATAATATTACCTACTCGGAATCAGCTCAGGGAATGTCAAACATTCAGCTGAAGAACAACGAATACCAGGTTACTGATGACACTGATTTGCTCATCCACTTCAATGGAAATATAATGGACCGAAGCGGAAATTATAATGTGGTCAGGAATCAGGGAATTCTCACGACTGATAAGGAAAGAAAACTAGGAGAGCAGGCCGGAGCCTTTCCCGGTGATAACGCCTTTATTGAACTTTCGCCTGGAAGAGCCGCCCTTCTGGCCGCGGGAAACGGGAAAATCAATGATTTCTCTATTGAGTTCTGGCTGTACCCAATCCGGCTGTCTGAAGGTGAGAAGATATTCCAGTGGAGCGGAGCCATAAAATCCGGAGAGATGACACTTCAGCAGACCATACTTTGTGTTATATCCGGGCGCCGGCTGAACTGGGTTTTTGAAAATTTCTTCCTGCCGGCAGACTTTTCAGAAACCATGATTGAACTTACATCTACCGGTGTTATGATCCCGGGGATCTGGCACCATCACCTTATCCGGTATAACAGTGAAACAGGGCTGATAGAATACCTGATTGATGGAATCCCTGAAGTTATTACATACGCAAACTCGAGTGGGCGTGAAACCGGAGAAATGTTCGCCGCGGTTATAGGAAATCAGAAACCGGCAAATATAATCCTGGGTAAAAGTTATTCCGGGTATCTTGATGAACTTAGATTAACCAGAGCCTTTTCTGAACCTGATATATCCATATTTGGAACTTCCGGAGGCTCAGCCTCAACTTCTGTATTTGATCTGCAGAACAGCGGCTGCAGACTGCTGAGAATATCTACTGTTGCAAGAAAACCCGGTAAAACCGATATTTTCTATTACTACCGTATTTCGGAGGATTACTTCAGTTCCTCCTCATCCAAACCTTCATGGGTTCAGTTTAAACCCGACCAGCTGCTTCCGCCGTCTGTCAGGGGACGTTTTGTGCAGATTAAGGCGGATCTTTACCCCGATGGTACAGGAAAAAATTCTCCTGTGCTCTCAGAAATCAGACTGCAGTATGAACGGAACCTTCCGCCGCTGCCGCCCGAACAAATAACTGCGGAAAGCGGAAACGGAAGTGTGAGGTTAAGCTGGAACCGGGTAAATGACTCCGATATCAGCGGATATAAAGTCTACTACGGCGAGAAGCCCGGATACTATTTCAGTTCAGTTTCCGTTCAGGGACCTTCTCCTGTAGACACAGGCGATAACACAGAAATAACTCTCACCGGACTTAAAAACGGCCAGATATACTACTTTGCGGTGACATCCTACGATTCCTCTGAAAATTCTCAGGAAAGCCGCTTTTCAAAAGAAATCAGTGCCAGACCATCCGCCTTACTCAGGACCAATCAATGAGCAGCCAGTTACTTACAAGAGCAAGAAATGCAGTCATGACCGGAGATTTAATCCGGGCGGAAAAACTTTGCAGAAGGGCAGTCAGGGAGGATCCTGAAGATGTTAGCAGTCTGCTTATGCTGGGTAATGTCTATGCAAGACAGAACCGGTATTCAAATGCATTCGAATCATTTGACCGGATAATAGCACTTGAACCAAAAAATCCGGAACCATGGATAAATATTGCACTGCTTCACCAGAAGCGCCGTGAATACCGATCAGCCCTCGACGCAGCCCAGAAGGCCTACCAGCTGGCAAAAGATCGCGCCGACATAATATTCAATATTGCAAATATACACAGAAACCTCGGCGATACAGAAAAAGCAGAACAAATTTACCGGCTTTCAATTCAGAAGGACAGCAGCTTTACACAGTCGTACAATAATTTTGCTATTATGCTTCTTGAAAAAGGGCGGGGAAAGGAAGCAGAAAGCTTACTTAAAGACGGGCTTGCAGCAGATCCCAACAATCCGGCACTCCATTTTAACCTTGGAAATCTATACCGGAAAACCGGAAATCCCGGAAAGGCAGAAGCGGAATATCGTCATGCCTTAAAAGCAAATCCGGGGTGGGAGGAATGCCTTTTAGCTCTCGGTGATATACTTAGAGACAAGAATCCCGGAGAAGCAGACAGAGTTTACAGCAGGGTGCTGGAACTTGATCCGGAAAACCGGGAGGCGGAATGCCGCTCCGCCGAACTCCTGTTAAAAAAGGGAGACGAAAAAGAGGCGGAGCTTAAACTCTATCATCTGATTACCAGACATCCTGATTATGCACCCGCTGCGGCCAGTCTTGCTGAAATTTATTTCAAGCGGAGAGATTATAAAAAGGCAGAAAACCTGCTTCGGACATATCTGGAAAATGAGGAAAACAATCTGAACCTCCGCCTGCTGCTGGGCAATATTCTTATAGATACCGGAAAATACAACGAAGCCTTTCAGCATATCCGTTATGTTCTTGACCGTAACAGTGAGGAAAGCCGCGCATGGTTTTCTCTTGCCAGGCAGATGAACCGCAGCGGAAAAAAAAGCAAAGCAATCAATACATACCGGAAAGGTCTTCTGATAGACCCGGAATCGCATGAAAACCGGATGCAGCTTGCCCTTCTTTTAAAGTCCGAAAACAAACTGGACGCCGCTATAGAAGAATGCGAAAAGGTATATCAGAAAAAGCCGGGTGATGCGGAAACTGCGAAACTGCTTTCCCGGCTTTATCTTGAAAAAGAAGATTATGACAAAGCCCTCTCTGTTCTCCTTGGTATCCTTGAACATGATCCCGAAAACATTGAAATCCTTGAACAGACGGCAGCAACAGCGAGAGAGACGGGGGACACTGAAACAGCACTTAAGACCGCTGAAAAGCTGGCGACACTAAGAAATGAAAATACAGACAACCTGGATTTAAATAAATTGAATCTTGATCTTCAGCTCTATGAAGAAATGGCTTCCGAATACGCAAGAAAATACAGCCGTGAGTGGGAAAAAAACCTTGAAGCGCTTTTCAGCAGCTATGATGATAACCCAATCGGGCATGAGGAAAAAAGCTTTCTTTTTGACGGACTGAAAGATATAGGCAATGAATATGTTCCGATTCTGGATATCGGCGGAATTGATCCGGTTATCCTTTTCGATGAAGACACAGAAACACTGACAATTACCGATGAAGATGAGTTCATCCCGGAACCCGAGGAAGAGGATGAAATTCCGGAGAAAAAAGAGATTGAGACCAAAGAAGAGATAAAAAGAGAACCTGGCGGATTTCCCGGCCTCGGCAACCCCTTTACAATCAAACTGGAAACTTCCCCTATTATTATAAAACAGCAGCCTCCGGACCCCGAACCTGAAGAAGACCCCGAACCGGAAGCAGATAATGAAACCGAAGCAGCCGTCTCTGAAGAACCAGAATCTGAGGATGAAAATTTCGATTCAGAAGATTTTGTTCCTATTGAGGACGAGGAAGAAGAAGAGGATGAGGAACCGGAAGAAAATATATTCGGCTATCTGGATCGCCTTACCTCCTTTCTTCCTAAAGATAAACAGAAAGAATACGTGTACAGCGAGGAACGGCTGAAACTTGCAGCACTTAAATCCAAACTTCACGGAGATCCGGGTCTGCTGAAAAAACTGAACACAGAAGACTCTGAAAAAGAGACCGAAACGCAGCTTGAAGAGACAGAAGGACCCTTCCCCGTAAAATATACTCCTCCGCTTTCAAAGAAAAAGGTTGGTGAAACATTCAGCTTCATAAATAACTTAACAAATTCGCTTCCTAATGCTAATATAGCCACAGCATTAAGTGAAAAGTTGAAATCAATCCTCAGCAGACTCAATGGACCTGCAAAGGGAGATGAAGATGAAGAATAAAATTACCAATTATATAAATAAAATGCCGAGCCTCCCGGCAACAGTAACCAGGGTAATGGAAGTCTGCAATGATCCCAAAGCATCACCTGCAGATCTGAATAAAATAATCAGCATGGATCCGGTTCTTATGGGCAAAGTAATGCAGCTGATTAATTCAGCCTATTACAGCCGGCCGAACAAGATCAACTCCCTTGTAAGAGCAATTATACTTCTGGGCCTTAACACGGTTAAAAATCTTGCATTGAGTACGGCAATACTTGCAAACATGTCTTCAAAAGGGCCTCAGGGTCCTATTGATATGGACGGTTTTTGGGAGCATTCACTCTGTACCGGTGTTATTTCCAAGTTGATAGCAAAAAAGATTAAAGCAGATCCGAAAACCCTCGAAGAATACTTTATTGCCGGACTCCTGCATGATATTGGAAAGATTCCAATCACCCGATGTTTTCCTAATGAATACCTCGCGGCCATTTCAAAATCGGACATGGAAAAAACACCGCTTCATCTGATTGAGATGAGTCTTTTCGGCTTTGACCATCAGGAAACAGGTGAAATGATATCATCAGCATGGAAAATTGAGGGCGGAATTGCTGACGCAACCCGATACCATCACAATTCCGGTGAATATGAAGGTGAATATAAAAAGGTTGTATATGCTGTATCTATCGCCGATTTTGCCTCTCTGTATTTCGAACGAGGATTCGCCGGCAACCGGCACCCTGTAGAACCGGCACCCGAAGTATATAATCAGCTGGGGATACAGTTTGATGAGATTGAACCGCTTCAGGATGAAATAAAGGCGGAAATTGATAAGGCGAGAGTTTTCCTTAAGCTCTCCCAATAATCCGGAGGTTTTAGATGAAAATCCGTTTCTGGGGAGTCAGAGGCTCCACACCCTGTCCGGGCCCCGGGACAGTTAGAATCGGCGGAAACACCGCCTGTATTGAGTTCAGATACGGAGACAGGGATGAACTGATAATCATCGATGCAGGCTCCGGAATTCGACTTCTTGGAAATCAGCTTATGAAAAACGGTTGTCCAAAGAACATACGTATTTTCCTTACACATACACATTCGGATCATATAATGGGCCTGCCCTATTTTACTCCGATTTATATTAAAGGCATAAATATTGATATTTACGGACCTGTTACCTATGAAGAGGAAGGTCTTGAGAAGATTATTTCTGATCAGTTCTCATACAGGTACTTTCCGGTTAAGCACTCCGAGCTGAGTGCGACAATCAAATATCACCATCTGCAGCAGGGGGTTATGGATCTCGGCGACGGGCTGGTTTTAAAAACTCATTACCTCAACCACCCGATACTTACTCTCGGCTACCGCTTTGAGTATGAAGGAAAATCCTTTACCACAGCATATGACACCGAGCCCTTTTTCAATCTTTTTCCGGAAGACCCGGAAGACCCCTCTTATGATGAGATGGCTGCGGAAGAGGGACGGCTGGCTGCAGATGAGGCAAACCAGGAACTATGCGACTTCTATGCCGGATCAGACGTTCTTGTGCATGACAGCCAGTACACCCAGGAAGAACTGATAAAGAATTTTAAAGGCTGGGGACATTCCTCTTTTGAATGGACAATTAAAAATGCCGGTGATAATAACGTAAAAAAACTATTCCTGTTCCATCATGCTATGGAAAGGGATGATGAAAACCTTGAAAGTCTGCTTGATTTATACAGGAAGAAATATCAGAACTACAGCATGGAAATTGATCTGGCCCGGGAAGGTAATGTAATAGAGCTTTAAACTGCGTAATAGGCTCTTTTTAAAGCTATATTTTTACATTGCTAACACAATGCATAGCTGAGTCTGCCGGATTCAGGATAGGAATTCCAGCAGCCGGCCCTTTCCCGGTTCAAGCTCCTGCCAGTTTTCAATATCACATTCTATTATTACAGCAGATCCTGTCGGCATCATAATGCCGCCCTTTGAGCAGGTTATCTGTGCAAAATCACTTATTCCGTTATTATGTGAACAAAGAAAAATACTGTCAGGATTTCCGTCCAGTTCATTGAAAAAATCAAAAAGCTGACCGGCGGAAGGCAGGTAAAGCTCTTCTGAAAGAAGCAGAGTCTGCAGCCCGCAGCCCGGGGCTATTGAATTATAAACTATTTCTGCTGTTTCCCTGGCTCTGGCTGCATTACTGGAAACAAACAGGTCACAGCATATATTATTTTCCGAAAAGTACAGGGCAAGCTTTTCAGCCTGCCTTATTCCCTTTTTTTTAAGAACCCGTCCGAAATCACCGTCATTGCTGTAATCTACAGCGGAGGCATGACGGATGAGTGTAAGCTTTTTCAAAGAAGTTCCAGCTTCATCTCTTTTTCATTTCCGTGAAATTCTCCGGAATCAACAAAACCGAGCTTCTTGAAAAAGCCGGAGGAGTTGCCCTTTTCAGGAACATAGCAGAGATTGATTTCAGTACTGCCCGGTAAATCCTTCACAAACTCAATTACCAGCTCCATTGCTATCCGTCCGTAACCAAGGCCCTGATAGTCCTTGTCTATCATAAACCTCCAGATTTCATATCTGGGTTTATTCGGCTCAAGGTAAAGCAGGATAAAGCCGACCGCTACTTCACCGGCATAGACGGCTCGCATCCATGAGTACCTGGAAAAGTGAGCCTGAGCGATTGATTTAGCATTACTTGTGATCAGATGCTGCTGAGCTTCATTTACTTCAAGTGATAGAATATCTGATAAAGTATCTTCCGTGATTTCCTGCAGGCTGATATTCTGCTTAGTTTTCATACACAACTCCTATTATTTAATCTCTGATTACATCAAGAGCAGTTTGTATATTTCCAAAGGGAGGACTTACCTGAATTCCGGCTGAGGAGGCCCTGACTGCATCGACAATTTCTCTTGCAATCTTAACACCTTCGGCTCTTGCCGTTTCCTTATCAGGACGTTCTTCCATTCGTTTCATAATTGATTCGGGGATACTTACTCCCGGGACCTCGTTATTGAGGAAAAGGGCATTTCTATACGACGCAAGCGGCCATACTCCGACAATTACCGGAACCCCTGTATCCTTAACCGAGTCAATAAAATTCAGAATCAGATCAGTTTCAAACACCGGCTGGGTAATAAAATACTCCGCACCCGCTTCAGCCTTCCTGTAAGCACGTTCAATCTCAACATCCAGAGCGACTGCAGCAGGGTTTACTCCCGCGCCCTTCACAAATGAAGTCTTGCCGCCAAGAGGGGTTCCTCCAAGATCGATTCCGGTGTTCAGCCGTGAGGCAAGACTCAGAAGCCCGATGGCATCAACATCAAATACCCCTGTTACATCAGGATAATTTCCAACCTTTGGCGGATCTCCGGTAACAATAAGCAGATTCTTTATACCGACAGATTCACAGCCAAGCAGATCCGCCTGCATTGCAATCAGGTTCTTGTCACGGCAGCAGTAATGAAGAATCGGTTCAACTCCTGTATTCCTGAGAATTTCCAAAGCTGTAATTATTGAAGAAATTCTTGATGATGCGCGTGGTCCGTCTGGGAGGTTAACGCAGGTTACCTCAGGCAATGCCAGCGACTTTGTTCTGTCAATAATCCGTGTAAGATCAGTTCCCATAGGCGGAATCAGTTCAATTGTTGTAACCCATTCACCAGCTGCAAGCTTTGCACCAAGTTTGGAACGCTCGCCCAGGGGCGTGGGTTCTTCTGCATGATCAGATTCTTCAACCTGCTGGAAAGCAAAGGCCTTTCGTCCTGAGGACAGATTCAGGACAGCCTTTCCCATCTTTCTGATATGTTCATGAGTTGTTCCGCAGCATCCGCCTACAGCCGCAGCTCCGGCATCAAGGAATTTAAGCGCATATTCAGAGAAGTAGTCCGGGTCGGCCAGGTAAATCTGCCGTCCGTCAACATCACGGGGAAAGCCTGCATTGGGCATGACAACAAAGGGCTTTTTGACATGAGTCCGGACAGCATTGAGAATCTCAAGCATATCAGCGGGACCTACTCCGCAGTTTGTTCCTATTACATCAACATCCGGACAGTTATCAAGTCTTATCGCCTTTTCCAGCGCCTTTTTAAGATAGACAGTTGAATAGTCTTCGAGGACACCTCCGGAGGTATGTCCTGACGGAGGGCCCATGCTGTAATGTGCTTCGACAGCAACATCCATGGAAACAGCACGGGCAGCAGCTGCGGCCAGCAGCAGCTCTTCCATATCCCTGAAGGTTTCAAGCAGGACAAGATCAACTCCGGCATCGCAGAGATAAGAAATCTGCTCCATAAAAACCTTTGAAGCGTCTTCCCTCTTCATCTTTCCGAAGGGTTCAATCCTCTTTCCCAGAGGGCCGACAGAACCGGCGATAAGGATATCCTCCATCCCGCTTTTAGCAATAGCCTCTTTTGCTATACTGACTGCGGCCCTGTTAAACTCCTCGGTTCTTTCAGCCATGTTATAGCCGCCGAGTTTTACAGAGTTTGCACCGAAGGAATTAACAGTAAGAAGCTGTGCTCCGGCTTCAAGGTTATTCAGATGTATTTCCAGAACCTTTTCCGGGTTTGTTACATTTATTTCTTCAAAACAGCGGTTAATGAAAACTCCTTTTTCATAAAGAGCGGTCCCCATGGCGCTGTCAAAGAGAACCATTCCGTTTTTAAGCCGTTCCAGATATTTACTTTGCATGTTTCTCCAGTACCGATTTAACCTCTTTGATGAACTCCGGAGTGGTTCCGCAGCATCCGCCGACAACCGCAACACCGGCATCCAATAGTTCCGGTATATAGGAGGCAAAATCTGCAGTATTCATCCGGTAAACAACACCGTTTTCAGTCATCTCAGGCAGACCGGCGTTTGCCTTGATCCAGACAGGAAGAATGTTGAGTTCGCAGAGGGTCTTTGCCAGTTCCACATACTCATTTATTCCGCTGCCGCAATTGGCTCCGGCAATAACGGCACCCGCTTCAGCCGCTGCCCTTACACAGGCTTCCGCTGTATTTCCCATAATTGTACGGTATGTACCGTCCTTCATTTTTTCATAAGTCATTGAAGAGATTACCGGAAGTCCGGTCTCGGTTGCCGCGGCCTTTACAGCAATTGCCATTTCATCCATATCAGTCATCGTTTCAACGAGTATCAAATCTACTCCGCCTTCTTTAAGAGCAAGGGTCTGCTCGGCATAAACCTGATAAAGCTGCTCGGAAGTAACCTCTCCCATTACCAGCATCTTTCCTGTTGAACTGATATCTCCGGCAATCAGGACGCCCTCGCCTGCTCCGGCCTTTGAGAGTTCCGCACCGGCAATATTGAATTCACGGACACGATCTGCAAATCCGTAATGCTCCAGCTTTATGCGGTTACCGCCGAAAGTATTGGTCAGTACGATATTGCTGCCGGCTTTCGCATATGCTTCCGCTATCGCTTTCACATCATCAGGCCTTATTACATTCCATTCTTCCGGACAGTTGCCCTGTTCAAGACCTCTTTTTATAAGTTCAGTACCCCAGGCGCCGTCAGCCAGGAGCGGATTGTTCTTATAATCCCATTCCATCGACCCTAATTTCATCCTTCCTCCCTATTCCCGGCTCTGAAGCTCGGAAACAATTTCATTAAAACCAATTCCTTTTTCTGCAAGAAAAACCATCATGTGGTATACGAGATCTGCTGATTCATAGATTATCTCTTCCCGGCTGCGTGCCAGAAGAAGCTCAACTGCCTCTTCACCGGTTTTTTTTCTGATTTTTTCTTCACCGGATGTGAAGAGATGGGTTGTATATGAACCTTCAGGAAGTTCCTGCTTTCTCTTACTTATCAGGGTAAAAAGCCTTGCAAGAAATGAATAATCATCAGCAGCAACAGGACCGTCCTCACCGCCTGAAGCTGCATCAGCAGCATCTCCGGCCGCAGCAATACTGTAGTCGGCTTCATACCAGCCGGTCCTTTCCCGGAATCCCGTGGGATTGCCGCCCAGATCTTCAGGCAGAAGCCTTTCTGTTTCGGGGTTAACCGCCCAGATTTGATTATTTTCTATGCTTTTTTTATAACCCTTTTCATTTGTCTGCAGGACTGTCAGCAGTCCGCCGCCATTTTTTAAAATAATATATGGTTTTACCTTATCTTCCATTAATTCCTACCATCCTGTATCTGAGTCCTCATCCTGGTATTCTTTTATAGCCTGTACCAGATCAAGACGCCCTTCATAAAGCGCTTTTCCTGTAATAATTCCGCGGATTCCGGAAGCTTCAGAGTTCTCTGCTACTGCCTTCAGATCATCAATGCTGCTTATTCCCCCGGAAAGAATTGAAGGCAGTCCGGATTCTTTTGTTATTCTTATAGTGTTTTCAAGATCCGGTCCACTGAGGGTTCCGTCCTTCGCGATGTTTGTGTAGATAATACTGATAATTCCTATTTCGGCGGCTTTTCTGGACAGTTCAGAGTCTGAAACTCCTGAACCTTTTTCCCAGCCGGAAACACGGACTTCACCGTCAAGAGCATCAATACCAGCTATGAACTTCTTTCCGTAGGTTTCAATCCATCCGGCAACAACTTCCGGAGTTTTAGCGAAAACCGTTCCGGCTATCATCCTGTCTATACCGCAGTCAATCAGTTCTTTGATATCATCTTCAGTTCTTATTCCGCCGCCGGTTTCAACCGTGCAGGAAACTTCCTTCTTTATTCTTTTTATTATATCTCTATTGTTGGAACCGCCTCTGGCCGCGTCCAAATCGACTATATGAATCCTGACTGCTCCGGCCTGTTCAAATTCTTTGGCGGTTTCTACAGGATCCTCATTATAGACAGTTGAGCTGTCATAATTTCCTTTATAAAGTCTTACACATTTGCCGTCTATTAAATCTATTGCGGGAATTATTATCATATATCAAGATTAACCTATAAAGAAAAACAACGCAAGATTAGCGCATAAGTACAGGCCTTCTTGAAATTTTGGTTAGGATAGGCTAACATCACTTTTATTATGAAAGCAAAACCAGACTGTACTGTATGTCTTCTATCCCAGTATCTTAAAATTTCCCGTCTAAGCGGGCTGGAAGAGGATGTTCTTGAAAAAGGTTTTTACCAGCTGATTAGAGAAATCCCTGATGCAATCAAGCCGATCACACCGGTAGAGATGGCCGCAAGAATGACTTCAATTATTCACAGCTATTCCGGAATCCGCGATCCTTATATGGAGATAAAGCGAAAAAGTAATATGGCGGCATTAGGCCTTGTTCCCGATTTAAAGAAAAGAATTTCTGAATCAGAACATCCGCTTCAGGAAGCGCTCAGCCTTGCTATTGCAGGTAATCTGATCGATTTTGGAGTAAACGCCAACCTTAATATAAAGGATGCTCTGGATGAAATACTTTCCAAACCGGTATTAAAAAACCTGGAAAACGGAACGATCAGTGATGATGAAATATTTCAGTTCAATTCTTTTTATTCTTCATTGAAAGAAGCAGAAAACCTTGTGTATCTTGGTGATAATGCCGGCGAAATAGTATTTGACCGTTTGTTTATCGAAGAAATACTGAAGGAGTTTCCGGAGAAGAAGATAACCTTTGTTGTTAGAGGCGGCCCGGCATTAAACGATGTGCTTGAAGAGGATGCCGAAACAAGCGGCATAACAGAACTCTGCAGGGTGATAAATTCCGGATGTGCTGCGGCAGGAACCGTACTTGCAAAAACATCCGCAGAGTTTAAATCAGCACTTGATAATGCAGATCTGGTTATAAGCAAGGGCCAGGGCAACTACGAAACCCTGTTCGGTGAAGTGCTGCCATTGACATATTTTCTTTTCAGGATAAAATGCGAAATTGTTGCAAAGGACGCCGGAGGCGACCTGGGCAGACTTGCACTTAAAAAAAATATTGCTGCAGTTGATCTTTGCTGCAGCTGCTGAATAACAAGGAGTCAGAATGAGTGACAAAACACTGCCGTTTTCAAAAGAACGGCTTGAAGAAATTACAAAAGAATATCCAACACCCTTTCATATCTACGATGAAAAAGCTATAAGGGCAAATGCCAAAGCCCTGTACAAGGCTTTCGAGTGGGTTCCCGGCGGATTCAAGAATTACTACGCCGTAAAAGCCGCCCCGAACCCCTACCTGATGGACATACTTAAAGATGAGGGAATGGGGGCTGACTGTTCATCCTTACCCGAGCTTATGCTTTCAAAGGCTGTCGGCATGACCGGTAATGAAATTATGTTTACATCAAACGATACTCCGGCAAATGAATACATTGAAGCAAAAAACCTTGATGCAATAATCAATCTGGATGATATCAGCCACATCGATTATCTTGAAAAAACTGCAGGGATCCCCGAGGGCATCTGTTTCAGATATAATCCGGGTCCGCTAAAGGAAGGAAATGTAATCATTGGAAAGCCGGAGGAAGCCAAGTACGGATTTACACGTGAACAGCTTTTTGAGGGATACAAAAGAATGAAGGACAAGGGTGTTAAAAACTTCGGCCTTCATACCATGGTTGCTTCAAATGAACTTAACTGGGAATACTTTGTTGAAACCGCCGACATCCTCTTCGATCTGATTATTGAACTGTCCGCAGAACTGGGAATCAAATTTGATTTTGTAAACCTTGGCGGAGGTTTCGGTATTCCTTACAGACCAGAACAGGATGCTGTTGATATGCAGAAGGTTTCAGACGGAATCAAAGCACTCTATGAGGAAAAGATTGTTAAAAACGGACACAGCGGACTTAAAATCGTAATGGAATCGGGAAGAATGATCACAGGCCCCTACGGCTATCTTGTAACAAAGGTCCTTCACCGTAAGGAAACCTACAAGAAATTCATCGGACTTGATGCCTCTATGGCCAACCTGATGAGGCCGGCCCTTTACGGAGCATATCATCACATCACTGTAGTCGGAAAGGAAACGTCCTCCAGCAAAGAAGTTGTTGATGTGACAGGTTCGCTCTGTGAAAACAACGATAAGTTTGCCATTGACCGTGAATTACCGGTTATGGAGCCGGGTGACATTGTGGTTATTCATGATACAGGCGCTCACGGCTATGCAATGGGCTTTAATTACAACGGAAAACTTAGAAGTGCGGAACTTCTGCTTAAGGAAGACGGTTCAGTACAGAAAATCAGGAGAGCTGAAACAGTCGATGATTATTTTTCCACTCTGGACTATCCAGGACTCTAAGCTTTCTGCAAAACCCTGTTAGTTTTGCAATTGTCATAATCCCTGAAATCTTCGATTTTCAGGGTTTTTTTTTGCCTGTAAATTTATTTCTTAAGTGTTAAAAGAATCAGGGTAAAAAAAAAGCCCCATCCGGGCTGTTTTCTTTTATACTCAGCATTTCATCTGTAACTGTTCCAGTGATGTTTTAAATAGTTTTTCAAGCATCACGTTATTTCTAATTGCGAGAACCTTTTCCTTGAATGCATCATCTCTGATCAGTTTGCTGAGAGCGGATATTAATTTCAGGTATTCTGCATGGCCGTCAGGCGGATTTGCTACAACAAAAAGCAGATGAACAGGCTTTCCATCAAAGGATTGATACTCGATTCCATCTTTTGAGATTCCAAGCGCAACATAGAGCCCGTCAACTGTCTCTGTTTTACCATGCGCGAAGGCAACTCCGTGTCCAAGTCCTGTAGACAGCTTTTTCTCCCGTTTAACTACGATTTCTTCAAACTGTGACGGGTTAACTATTTTTTTGAAAACGTCAGCGCGGGTAATCAATTCATGGATAGCTGCATATTTTTCCGTACTTGAGAGATCACATACGACGGAACCATCATTAAACAAAGGCATCACTTATTCACCACTCGATCAACATTACTCAAAAAGCCTTCGTTAGACAAGCCGTTAAACAGGGATTTTACTCAAGATTATTCCAATCTTTAAATGCTGTAAACAAAGTTCCTGCATTGAAAATATGCATATTTTACTGTACGATTTGCATAAATTATGAGAACAGAAGTAGTGTTTAAAGACCCGGGACTGGACGGACGAGCATTAAGGCTTGCCGGGAGTCTCAGAAAATCTGTTTCCGCATCAATCGATAAAATAACAATCGCGGATATCTATATTGCCGAACTGGATACGCTGACTGAAGAGGCGGCCGCTTCCGTCTTTTCAGATCCGGTTGCACAGACAGTTTATACAGGAAGCCCCTATGCAGGGACGCTCAAAGCTGATGAATGGGATTACATAATCGAGATTTCCTATAAAACAGGAGTCACAAACCCCACCGCAATAACAGCAAGAAGCGCCCTTTCTGCAGAACTGGGAGTAAAGATCTCACTTGAAGCAGTGATACAGACAGCCAGGCAGCTGATTATTAAGAGCGGGAGTCTTTCCGAAGATCAGCTTGAAAACCTCAAGAAGCATCTTTATAACCCCCTTATTGAACAGGCTGTAATGATCTCATCAGAAGAGTGGAAAAGCGGAAAGCGCTTTCCAGCAGTTTATCCTGCCTCTATTTCTCCAAGTCCTGTTGAAATTCTGGATTTCGATCTTTCTGAAATGACCGATGAACAGCTTATTGCCTTTTCAAAGGAAAGACTGCTTGCTCTTACCGCAGATGAGATGAATGCTGTTAAGGGTTATTATAACCGTGCAGACATCCGGGCAATCAGGGAAACGGAAGGTCTTCCGGCAGGACCGACCGATGTAGAAATTGAGATGATTGCACAGACCTGGTCTGAACACTGTAAACATAAAATTCTTAATGCCGATGTTGAGTACTACGATAAGACAACCGGTAAAAATGAGAGAATCAGCTCACTTTTTAAGGAATATGTTAAAAAAACAACCGACGAGGTTTCAGAAGTTAAAGACTACCTGCGATCCGTTTTTCATGACAACTCAGGCGTTATAGTATTCGATGACGACAACCTGATTTGTTTCAAGGTTGAAACACATAACTCACCCTCAGCCCTCGATCCCTACGGCGGAGCAATAACCGGAATTGTAGGTGTTAACCGTGATATTCTGGGAACAGGTAAGGGCGCGAGACCGATATTTAATACCAACTACCTCTGCTTTGGAGAAGTAAATGCTCCTGAAAGCGAGATTCCCAAAGGCCTGCTTCACCCTCGCCAGATAATGGAAGGTGTTCATAGGGGAATTGTTGACGGCGGAAACCAGTCAGGTATTCCTGTAGTCGGCGGCGGATTTCTCTTCGACGACAGCTACACCGGAAAGCCCCTTGTATTCTGCGGTACCGGCGGAATTCTTCCCGCAGAAATTGACGGCGAAGGCTCATGGATTAAGCATATTAACCCGGGCGATACAGCAGTGATGCTCGGGGGAAGAATCGGAAAAGACGGCATCCACGGTGCGACATTCTCATCACTCGCCCTTGATGAAGAATCACCCACTTCTGCGGTACAGATCGGAGACCCGATTACCCAGAAAAAAATGAGCGACTTCCTGATTGAGGCCAGAGACAAGGGTCTGTACAAGGGACTTACCGATAACGGAGCCGGCGGCCTTTCTTCCTCACTTGGTGAAATGGCGGAATACAGCAACGGAATCATCATCAATCTTGATGACTGTCCGCTTAAATATGAAGGCCTGGCGCCCTGGGAAATCCTGGTGTCCGAAAGCCAGGAGAGGATGAGTCTTGCAATTTCAGAGGATACACTTGAAGAGTTTATCAGCCTCGCTGAATCCCGCGGAGTCGAAGCAACTGCAATCGGTACATTTACCGACAGCGGTTATATCGATCTGAAATACAGCGGAAAAACCGTAGGAATGCTTGAAATGGAATTCCTCCACAAGGGCCTCCCTGTGATGGTTCTAAATGCTGAATGGGTTCCAGAAAGAGAACTCGTTAAAAAAGCACCAGCGGGCAGCTATGACTGCAGCGGAAATTCTGAAATGCTGCTTAAACTGCTGGCAGAACCGAATATTGCCTCCAAGGAAGGACTGATTAGACAGTACGATCATGAGGTTCTTGCCCAGTCTGTAATCAAACCCTTTATCGGAAAAGAAGCGGATGCTCCGTCTGACGGCGCAGTACTCAAACCGGTTCCCGGAACCGACCGAGGTGTAACAGTAACTCATGGTGTCTGTCCCCGATACGGTGACGCCGATGCCTATGACATGGCCATGTGCGGTGTTGATGAAGCCTACCGTGCTCATATAGCCCTAGGAGGAAATCCGGAAAAAACATCAGCACTGGACAACTTCTGCTGGCCTGACCCGGTGGAAAGTACTGAAAACCCCGAAGGTAAATACCGGATGGCACAGCTTGTACGCGCCTGTAAAGGCCTCAGAGACGCATGTACAGCCTATGGAATGCCCCTGATTTCGGGTAAGGACTCAATGAAAAACGAATCCAAGCTTGGAGGAAAGAAGATTCCGGTACGGCCTACTCTGCTAATATCCCAGATGGGAATTATTGAGGATTCTAAGAAAGCAATGACATCCGACTTCAAAAAAGCCGGAGATAAAATCTACATACTCGGCGAAACCCGCGGAGAACTCGGCGGCAGCTTTTTTGAAAAGCTTGAAGGCTCTGAACTTGGTGCCTGCCCTGCTGTAAAAACTGATGAAGCAATAGCGCTATACAGAAAGATCCACTCTGCAATGCAGAAAACTCTTGTCACATCATGCCATGACCTTTCAGACGGAGGCCTTGCATGCGCCGTTGCTGAATGCGCCCTTGGCGGAAGACTCGGTGCTGAAATCAGCCTCGACAAAATTCCGGCTGATTCGGCTGGATATTCCTCATCGGTTCTGATGTTCAGTGAAACCCCTTCAAGGTTCGTTGTGACAGTCGCTGAGACGGATGTGCCAGCTTTTGAAGAAGAAATGAGCGGAACAGCCTTCGCTGAAATCGGCAGTGTTAATGACGGATCTGAACTTGTAATCAGCATGAATGACAGCTGCTGTCTGAAAGCCGGACTTGCCGATATCGAAAAGTCCTGGAAAAGCTTCAGCTGACACACAATGGAGAAACTATGACTGTAAAGACATGTATCATAACAGGATTTGGAATAAACTCTGACAGGGATCTGGCTGAAGCCTTCAGGCTGGCCGGAGCCTCTGCAGATCTGGTTCATATTAACGATTTAATCTCCGATCCATCTATTCTTGATGACTACCGAATCCTCGGGTTCCCGGGCGGCTTCTCCTTCGGAGACCATCTGGGTTCAGGACTTGTATTTGCCCACATGTTCAGGAAAAACCTGAAGGAAAAACTGGAGAAATTCATAGCTGACGGGAACCTCATTATCGGTATCTGCAACGGCTTTCAGGTTCTTGTAAAGATGGGAGTACTGCCCAATCTTTCTGGTGAGTGGACACCGGAGGTGACCCTTGTACATAACGAATGCGGAACCTTCATTGATGACTGGGTGACTCTGGAAAGCCTTGAAAACAATAATTGCGTATGGCTTAAGGATATTTCAGCAATCGATCTCCCAATCAGGCACGGAGAAGGCCGTTTTATTCCGGCTTCTGATGAGCTGCTTGGTAAAATTAAGGAACAGCGCCTTGATGTACTTCGCTACAGAGACAACCCTAACGGTTCTGTTGAAAGTATTGCCGGCATCAGCGACCCTACAGGAAGAATACTTGGTTTGATGCCTCATCCGGAAGCTTTTATCAGTCCTGAAAACCATCCGATGTGGAAAAGGGAAAAAATAGAAAGAGCCTATGGTCTTGATATAATACGAAATGGTGTTGAATATATAAAAACCCTGAATTGAACAATTGTCCGGCGCTTCTTGTATTTCGTTAATTTAAGTATTATTATTTTAATCAAATAGCGATAAATACGGAGTTTTTCATGAAAGCGGTGACAATAGCAGATGGAGTTTACAGAATCAGTGCCAACATCGGCAATAAGGACCTTTTTGAAGGAATCTGGCCGATACCGCACGGAGTCTCCCTGAACTCCTATCTTGTTAAAGGTGAAAAAACAGCCCTGATCGATCTGGTCAAGGACTGGGATGGAGCGGTCGGACAGATCAGTGAACAGCTGGCTGATGCCGGAACCTCCCTCAAAGATCTCGATTATCTGATAATAAATCATATGGAACCAGATCATACCGGCAGTCTTGCCGAGATGAAAAAAAAGAACCCGAATCTTGAAATCTACTGTTCAAAAAAAGCAGCTCCGCTTATTAAAGCCTTTTATAAATTTGATGACAAAGTCAATATTGTAGGCAGTGGAGACAGTCTTGATTTGGGCGGGGGAAAGGTTCTGGCCTTTGAGGATGCGCCGAATGTTCACTGGCCTGAAACAATGGTCACATTCGACAGTTCAACCGGGGTACTTTTTTCCTGTGATGCATTCGGAATGTTCGGACGGGTCGGCGAACACATGTTTGATGATCAGCTCACACCTGAAGAAAAAATCTTTTTTGAAGGTGAAACACTTCGATACTATTCCAACATAGTCTCAACTTTTTCCAGCTTTGTTCTAAAAGCAATTGATAAAGTCGAGAAGCTTCCGGTAAAGGTAATTGCCCCATCTCATGGAATAATTTACCGTAAAAATCCATCCGAAATAATCGAATATTATCGAAAACTCGCCTCATATCATGATGGAAATGCTGAAAAAGAAATTACCCTTATCTGGTCAAGTATGTATGGAAATACAGAAAGACTCGTACAGCCCATAATTGACGCAGTTCTAGCCGAAGGGCTGCCTATTCACGTTCATAGAGTTCCACAGGAACATTCTTCCTGGGTTCTTGCCGACGCATGGAAATCCGCCGGTTTGATTTTCGGAATGCCGACCTATGAATACAGAATGTTCCCCCCTATGGCACATGTAATTGATATTCTTGATAGAAGCCATGTTAAAAAAAGAAAGGTATTCCGATTCGGTTCATTCGGCTGGTCCGGTGGTGCACAAAAACAGTTTAAAGAGCTTACAGAGAGTCTGAACTGGGAATGTATGGAACCTTCTGAATGGCAGGGCGCTCCAACCGAAGAGGACATAAAGAAGGCTGTTGCAAGCGTAAAACAGATGGCATCCGAGATTAAAGCAATGTAATATGATTCTTTAATACTTAAGGTTTTAGAAGTAAGCCGCTTTGATTATCCGTAAAAGGAATATCAAAGCGGCTTTTTTTAGTTTTTTCCGCCCGCAAGCATAATACGGTTTTTATCTTCATCATAAACAAGAAGAATCTTATCAGGCTCATTCAGCTGCTGCCACATTTTATGCCCGATCTCAATTGTCTCCTGTTTACATTCATTCAGAAGAAAAATTTCAACATCACAGAAGGCTTCAGCGTCACCGCTTACAAATGATTCCACATTCGTATTGATGAAGGCTTTTGCGTTGTATTTTATCTGCATAAAATTAAGTTCAAAGCCTGTATTCGGATGTATTACCAGTTTATTAACCGGAAACGATGTATCGTATATAACTTTTAAAACTCCCGATTTCTTCATCGCCACTTTAAGACTCCCTTTCTATACGTTTTCGAGTATTCTGATTAGAAAATCCCATAGTTTTGATACTGTTGATATTTTCATCTTCTCTCCGGGCGTATGCACATCTGCAAGTTCCGGACCGATAGAGATCATATCCAATTTCTCAAACTTTTTACCGATAACACCGCACTCAAGTCCCGCATGAATGGCAGTAATAACGGGCTCCCTGCTGTAAAGATCTTTAAAAACCTTTTCGGAAGTTTTGAGTATTGCAGAATTACGGTCGGGTTCCCATCCGGGATACTCATGACTGAAGGCAGCTCTCCCTCCGGCCTGCAGAATACAGGCCTTTATACGATCGGCAATATCATCGCATTCGGTGTCACTTGATGAACGCTGACAGGTAAGAACATAAAATTCTCCATTTTCTTTAAGTTCAATCCTGGCAAGATTTGTTGAAGTTTCAACCAGACCGTCAATAACCGGACTCATTGAAATAACACCGTTCGGCATTGTATATACCAAATTCAATATCTTTTTCTCATCTGCTTTTTTATAAACGGATTTTACATCCGTAGAAACTTGTTCAACTGTAAACTGAAGATCCTGCTCGATGTATTTGAATTCAGTAGTAATTATATACCTGTAGATGACAGCATATTCAATAAAGGCATCCATGTCGGAGTTTTTAACAAGAATATCAGCAAAAAACTCACGCGGTATCGCATTATGTTTTCCGCCGCCTTCAACAGCAGTAAGTCTTGTATCAAAGCGTTCTCCGGCATTCCAGAGAAAGCGTCCTCCAAGCTGAAGGGAATTTGCAAGCCCCATATGAATTTCACAGCCTGAATGACCGCCTTTTAAACCTTTTAATTCAATATGGAAGGCGGAATAATCAGAAGTATCAATATCTTCAAAACCAACAGGAATCCATCCTTCAGTATTCTTACCTCCGGCACAGCCGATATAGATATAACCATCCTCTTCTGAATCGAGATTAATCATTATTCTTGATTTTACAATCGAAGGATCGAGATTCATGGCACCGGTAAGGCCTGTTTCTTCATCTACGGTAAGCAGAACCTCAACCATGCCCAGAGGACCATCATATTCAAGAACAGCCAGACCGGCGGCGATTGCAACTCCGTTGTCAGCCCCCAGTGTTGTACCATCGGCCTTAAGCCAGTCTCCTTCTATAACAACAGGTATCGGGTCTTTGTCAAAGTCATGTACTTTATCCCTGTTCTTTTCGCAAACCATATCAAGATGGCCCTGAAGGACAACAGCTTTTTTATTTTCACATCCCGGTGATGCAGGCCGGCGAACCAGAATATTTTTTATCGAGTCTATATGATATTCCAAGCCCCTTTCTTCGGCAAAAGCTTTTACATATTCTCTTACAGCTGTCTCATTTCCTGATTCCCGGGGAATTCTGGTAATATTATAGAAATGTTTCCAGAATGCTTCCGGCTTCAGACCTTCTGTTATGCTCATTACTTCCTCACTTTTTATTTGTAATCTAAAACTGAACTGTCGTAGTCCTCAGGAGCCTCAAACCCGAGAAACTCCATGCTTGTGGCAGCAAGCGAACTGATTCCAAGACCTTGCTTAAGTTCTTTACTGTATTCACCCTGTCCTTCCGGATCATAAATAATACAGGGAACCGGATTGAGCGAATGCGCGGTCTTTGCCTTCGGAGAACCGTTGGTATTTCTCTTTACATCTCCGGTTTTCTTGTCATGTTCATACATATCATCGGAATTTCCATGGTCTGCCGAAACTATCATTACACCGCCTGCTTTTTCAACAGCCTTCTTAATACGGCCGATGCAGAGATCCAGGGCCTCCATTGAGCAGACAACTGCTTCAAAAACACCGGTATGTCCCACCATATCTCCGTTTGGAAAATTCATTCGGATAAAATCATATTCTCCACCTGCAATTACGTCCAGAACACGATCGGTTATCTCTGCGCACTTCATCCAGGGTCTCTGTTCAAAGGGAACAACATCCGAAAGAATTTCTTCGTAGGTTTCAAGGCTTTCACTGAACTTACCCAGTTTGTTGCCGTTGAAAAAGTAGGTTACATGTCCGTATTTCTGGGTTTCACTGATTGCAAAACTTTTAACGCCGCTTGCAGCAAGGTATTCACCCATTGTTCTGTCGATAGCTGGAGGAGAAACCAGGTACTGTGCGGGAATATGAAGATCACCGTCATATTCCATCATACCGGCATATTCAACCTTCGGTTTTCTTTTTCTGTCAAACTCGGAGAAATCATCACCTGCCTCAAAGGCCTTTGTTATTTCAAGAGCACGGTCACCTCTGAAGTTGAAGAAAACAACCGAGTCTCCGTCTTCAATAGTACCGACAGGCTTATCATTTTCAGCAATAACAAAGGCAGGAAGATCCTGGTCTATAGCACCGGTTTCTTCTCTGAGGGTTTCGATTGCTTCATGAGGGCTGGCAAACATTCTGCCCTCTCCGAGAATGTGTGTTTCCCATCCTTTTCGGACCATATCCCAGTTTGCTCCATAGCGATCCATCGTGATTACCATTCTACCGCCGCCGCTGGCAATTCGTGCGGAAAATCCGTCAGTACTCAGTTCACTGCAGAACTCTTCAAAGGGATCGAAATAATCAAGGGCCGAAGTTTCTCCAACATCCCTTCCATCTAAAAGGGCATGAACTCTTACGGTTTTTACACCATCCTCTTTTGCCTTTTCAATCATCTTTTTCAGATGGCTGATATGGGAATGGACATTACCGTCAGACAGCAGGCCGATAAAATGCATTGTCGAACCTGCTGTTTTACAATTGCCGGTCAGTTTATTCCAGGTATCTCCTGTAAACATATTACCAGATGCAATTGAATCAGAGACCAGCTGGGCACCCTGAGCAAAAACACGGCCGCAGCCTATTGCATTGTGGCCGACCTCACTGTTTCCCATATCATCATCTGAAGGAAGCCCGACAGCCTTTCCATGAGCCTTCATCTTTACAGTCGGCCATTCACTCATAAGCGAATCAAGATTCTGTGTCATTGCGGCCTTGAAGCCGTCTCCCTCTTCATATTTGCCGTATCCGACACCATCCATAATAACAAGAACCACCGGGCCCCTGCGCTTCTGCATATTCTTATTCTTTTTTAAGGGTTCAACCATAAATTATTTAACTCCTGAAATTCTATGTCTATTAATTATACTAATCCAGACTTTGCTCTGTCAAACCGTAGCGTTCCTGATTCTCAAAATTACCGTCCGGTTCAACATGTACAATAATGTCATACACATTCTCTATTTTTTTCATAATTGACTTTTCAGCCTTAACAGCCAGCGCATGTCCACGGTTTACGCTGATGGTACCGTCAACTTCTATATCCAGATCTATAACAATCATCGTATTTATTTTTCTAATTCTGACTCGATGGGGATTCGAAATCCCCTCAATCTCTCTGAGAATATCAAAAACCTGCTTGTAGATTTCAGTATCACCCGAACCCTCCATCAGCTCATCATTTGTTTCCATAAAAATTGAAAGGCCGCTTTTAAGAATCCACAAAGCCACTGCAATGGCCATAATCGAATCAATTAATGGAAGCCTGGTAATCTCCACCAGAAAGAGTCCCGCAAGCACAGACGATGAAAGCACAATATCCGCTCTCATATTCTTCGCATCGGCAATAACCATCTGACTGCTGATTTCCTTTCCAATTTTCATCTTGTACAGAAAAAGGATTACTTTCCCTGCTATCGAGATTATTGAAATATAGATAACAAAATTTTGCGGTATAGCTTTTTCTTCATGACTGAAAAGTGCAGTGATTGAAGAGAGCAGCAGCTGTGCCCCCGCAAAGATTATAATGAATGAAAGTATTTTTGCAGCGATGGTTTCCGCCCTGCCGTGTCCATATGGATGTTCCCGATCGGGCGGTTTTGAAATTATATTTGCAGTAAAAAGGGATATCAGAGAAGAGATAATATCAGTAGCAGTATCTATGCCTGCACCAACAAGGGCAGCACTGCCGCCGATCGTACCGAAAGTGATTTTCAGAACTGCAAGGAAGCCGTTTCCGGCGATCCCGGCTACCGAAGCCTGTTTTATCCTGGCAGTTCTGTGTTTATCCATCAGATCTCTTCTTTTATTAATTCAATCATTCTGAAGACAGCCGGACAGACCAGACTGTTTTTCAGTGTAATATGAAGTTTTTTCTGCATATTGGGCAGATCCGTATGCGGAAATTCTTCACAGGCACGCGGACGGGCATCGTAAATTTTACAGAAATTCCCATCCTCCAGGAAAGGACAGGGCATCTGGTTAAAAACAAAATCGTTGTCTTCATCAACATCAAGGTAAAACTTTACTACCTTCCCTGCCCTCATATTTATATACTTGCTGATTTTCTGTATGTCCCTGTTGGTAACCCTGGGCCCCAGCGTCTTACAGCAGTTTCCGCATTCCCTGCAGTCAATATCTTCGAAAACCTGATCATGAATCCTGAAAAAAAGTTCATCCAGATCCTTTCTCTTGAATTTTTTCAGCTTTTCAATTACAGCCTTGGTTTCCTTGTATCTTTTCCTGGCATTTTCCAGTTCACTTTCGAGTTTCAAAATTACTCCGTTACAAGAGCAGTTTCGAGAGCAAGAATAATCATGTCGTCGAAGGTTTTTTCACGCTCTTCACTGCTCAAAAGAGTCTGATTTACAATGCTGTCGCTGACGGTACAAATTGCCAGTGCTTTTATTCCGAATTTTGCAGCAAGTGAATACAATGCGGAAGCTTCCATTTCAATTCCAAGAATTCCGTATCGTGCCCATAGTTTCCAGATTTCAGGATCATCATCGTAAAATACATCAGAGGAAAGAATATTACCTGCCCTAGTCTTAAATCCTAATTCTTTTCCCTTATTAACAGCATTGATAAAAAGATCGGGATCTGCGCAGGGACAAAAATCCATTCCCTTAAAAACACCCTTGTTGATTGCTGAATTTGTTGAAGCTGTCATTGCAATGATTACTTCTCTTAATTCAATCTCAGGCTGTACAGATCCGCAGGAGCCTATTCTCATGATGGTCTTAACATCATAATCATTGATTAGCTCATAGGCATAAATACCGATTGAGGGCTGCCCCATTCCGCTGCCCTGAATAGATATTTTCTTGCCTTTGTAGGTTCCGGTGTATCCAAGCATTCCGCGAACATTATTATGACAAACCGGATTTTCAAGAAATTTTTCTGCTGCATATTTTGCGCGCAGCGGATCTCCCGGCATTAAAACGGTGTCAGCAATAACGCCCTTATCCGCACCAATGTGTAAACTCATATTGTCCTCCCTGTGGTAGGAATATTATATACCTGTATTATTAAATTGTCTGCCTGCAGTGGTGCTTTGTCAACCGTCAACAGGATCCTTATACAGACGGTCCTGCCTGCGGAAATAGTTTCCCACAGTTTTAAAAGCAGCTGTAATGAGAACGACAGTTAAAAGAGGAATGATTAGAAATACCGGATTATGCCCTTCTGCAATCTGAAAGAAAAGAGTTGAAAAAATCCAGGCGACTATCGTCAGATAAAAAGCCTGTAGAAGCCCGAACTTTACACTTATTTCCTTCATAGCAGCACTTACAGCTGCAATGCAGGGCATGTATAGCAGGACAAATAGAAGATATGAGTAAGCCGCAGCCGGGGAAAAGCGGCTTCTTAATACAGCAAACCCGCTTTCATGTGCTTCGGCAGCTTCTGTCTGACTGTAGAGAGCACTCAGCGTCCCGACTATTGATTCCTTTGCAAGGATTCCGGTAAACAGACCGACAGTTGCCGGCCAGTTATCTTCTGATACCCCCATCGGAGTAAATACCGGGGTCAGAACTTTGCCAACAGACGAAAGAACTGAATCTCCGGTGTTGTGCGGCTCAAATTTTCCATTGATAGTGATTGAGGAAAGTACTGAAAGAAGGAATACAGCAACGATAATAACCTTGCCTGCCCTCTTTATAAAATCCTTCACCCTGGTCCAGGTATGAAGGAGTATATGTCTGGCTCTCGGTACATGGTAACGAGGAAGTTCCATAATCAGATGTGACGGCTCTCCGCTGAACAGTGTAAATTTAATCAGAAGACCGGAAAGAATCGCAACAAGAATACCGGCCAGATAAAGAGAGAAAACGATAAAACCCGTACTGTGCGGAAAAAAAGCAGCAGCAAAAAGTGCATATACCGGCAGTTTTGCCCCGCAGGACATCATCGGTACCATAAAAACCGTAATCATACGGTCTCTTTTATTATCAAGTGTCCGTGTTGCCAGTATTGCCGGTACGGTACAGCCGAAACCTACAATCATCGGCACAAAGGCCTTTCCCGGCAGTCCGAGTTTGCCCATGAACTTATCCATAACAAAAGCAGCCCGGGCCATGTAACCCGAATCTTCAAGCAATGACAGCATAAGAAACATAAAAAACACGAAGGGTATAAAGGAAATAACTGTCTGAATTCCCGAGCCTACACCGTCTGCAAGCAGATATCTAACCCAGTCAGGAGCACCGGTCATCGAAATTAAAGATCCGAAACCATCTACAAAAACAATACCTGCAAGCTGATCAAACCAGTCAACAAAGATATTCCCTATTTCAATAGTAACAAAAAAGACCAGCAGCATTACAAGAAGAAAAACGGGTACCCCCAGAAGCGGGTGCATAACCACAGAATCAATTCTATCGCTAACCGGTTTTGCAGTCTTAACCTTTTGAAGAACTTCACGGCAAACACCGTTTACTGCTCCGTAGACATAATCTGCTATAACCATATCAGGTGCTTCATTAAGAATTGTTTTTATCTTTTCTATTCCTGAAATAATTTCTTCTTTTTCAAGTACTTCGGTTTTCGTAATTTTTCCAGTAATCCAGGGATCCTCTTCTATTACTCTGAGAAGCATCCATCTTAAATCAAGCCTGAATTTTACACCGGAGCCATCAATTTTTTCCGACCAGGTTTTTATCTGCTCTTCAATTTCATTCGGATATTTGATAACAGCATCAGAAACAGTTTTATTCTCAATGTAAAGAAGCAGATTTTCCCGCAGCTTTCTGACATCAGCCTGTTCAACTGCGCTCATTGCAAAAACCGGACATTTCAGGTGGGCACTTAAGTGCTCAACATCGATACTGTACCCATTGGCTCTGGCAAGATCCATCATGTTAAGAACAACAATGACCGGAACCTTCATTTCTATAAGCTGAGCAGTAAGATATAGATTTCTTGCAAGATTCGAAGAATCTACAACATTTACGACCAGATCCGCATCATGTTCAAGAATATAGTCTCTAGAAACTCTTTCGTCCTCGGTATTCGGAGTAAGAGAATAAATACCAGGGAGGTCAATCAGGCTGTATTTTATATTGTTGAAAAGGTAACTGCCTTCCACTCTTTCAACGGTTACACCGGGCCAGTTTCCAATCTGCTGACGTGCTCCGGTAAGAGCATTAAAAAGAGTACTTTTTCCGCTGTTTGGGTTTCCTACAAAGGCTATTGTATATTCAGTTTTCCCGGACATATATCTTTGATGCCATCCCTGCACCAAGCATGATCTGTGAACCCTGCACATTCAGAACCATCGGACCAAGTCTGTTGGAACGTACAATACTGACTTCAGAGCCGGGGAGCATTCCAAGATTCACCAGCTTCTGTCTCAGATGTCTGCCGCCTGTAATGCGTTCAACCAACGCGGACTTTCCCGGTTTAAGTTTATCAAGAGGAATTGCAGTATTCACATCCATATCTTCAGGCGTCATTTCATTCCTTCTATTTTGTCTGGTTCAGTTCAAAAATACCAATAGTAAGTATATTAGTCAACACTAACAACAGCGATAATTGATGAAAACTGCGCCTGCTGATAATATGATTTAAATTAAAATATCCGGGAGAAATTTGTGTATCAGTTTTTGTTGTCCATTCCTGTTTTAATAAAAATCCTTATATCTCTGATAGCAATAATAGTTATCAACAGACTGTTATCACGTCAGATTCCCGCAGTTCTGGCCGGAACAGTAATTCTGGCAATTCTCTGCGGTCACAGCCTGTTCACGGCACTCAGGATTTCTGCAGAACGATTTACCGATATAAACAACCTGTTTCTGCTTTTTGTAGTAATAATTATTTTGGTTCTGTCATCACAGATGAAAGAATCTGGCGCAATGGCGGACCTCTCTTCCGGAATCTCAGCCCGGTTCTCAAGGGAAGCTTCAATGGCTATTCTGCCGGCCGTGATAGGACTTCTGCCGATGCCAGGCGGAGCCGTTTTCTCAGCACCGCTTGTGGACAGCTGTGACACGAACAGTGATTACAAGGGGTTTCAGAAAACCAGAATTAATTACTGGTTCAGGCACGTCTGGGAGTACTGGTGGCCGCTGTATCCGGGAGTTCTTCTGGCAATTGATATCTCTGGCCTTGAAGTCTGGCAGTTCATGCTGATTATGTTTCCAATTACTCTTTTCTCGGTAAGCGGTGCATGGTTTTTCCTGATGCGCAGACGACCCTCGCAGGCAGATAAAACTAACTCAGTAATACATACAAAAAAAGAAAGCATTATCATGCTGCTGATGCCCATTATCATAATCGTTATCTTCTATGCAGGGTTGAGCATCATTTTTCCGGGAATGACAGATATTTCCCGCTATCTGCCGATAAGCCTCGGAATCCTTGCTGCTATAGTATATCTGCAGATAAAAAAGCCTATAGCCCCGGTGGTTTGGAAAAAGATTCTGCTGTCAAAAAGTGTAATTACCATGGTAGTTCTGGTAGCGCTGATAAGAATCTACGGAGCCTTTATAGAGGGAAACCTTCCCGACGGCAGACTCCTTATGTCTGTAATGAGTGATGAGCTCTCACATGCGGGAATATCATCATTTATCCTTATTATGCTAATTCCATTTCTATGCGGAGTTTCCACCGGTATCGCAATAGGAACAGTCGGAGCTGCATTCCCGATTGTTATGAGTCTAATCGGAACAAACCCGGATTTTGCACTTGTGGCATCTACAACAGTACTCGCATATACTTTTGGACATGCCGGACAGCTGATGTCTCCGGTCCATGTCTGTCTTATCGTCTCTAATGAATACTTTAAAACCGGCCTTGCAAAATCACTTTCAGGTCTGATAAAACCGGTTCTCGTTGTTCTTGCAGCGGCATTAATCCTATCAAGACTGTTTCTGATGCTGTAGTTCCCTTGATTTTTTTGATAATTCCTGTTAAGTCCTAGGTATGGGACTTAACAGATTATTAGTTTTTGCATTCACAGTTTTAATAATTTTTTCATGCAGTGCTCAGACTCCTGATTCCCTGGAGTTTTCTAAAGATAATATTACGCTGAGTCCAGGAGAAACTTCAGAACTTGTCCTTTATCCGGTAAAAAACGGAGAAAGAAGCTCAGATTTTACAACACTTAAAGAACTTAGTCTTAGTTTTCAAGTTAATTCCGAGGTTGTAGATCATCAATCATTTTCAGCAGGGAATTTACTGACTATCAAAAATTATGAAGCCGTTTCTGAACAATCAGAATTTAGAATAGAAATCGAAGCGGCAGACACCGTAATGTCAGGAAGTACTGCAGAGCTTACCGTTACAGCCGGTGAATATCAGGCTTCCGCATTTTTCTATATCAAAAAAGACCCTGATAGCTATATAAACAATGAAGGCATAGTAACTGATGCAGAGGCACTCGATACTCTGGTTAATAAAAACAGAAGGCTGCCCGGCGATTATGTTCCGGCCGATCTGGTAAAGATCTCCGTACCCACAATACTGAGCTTTGAAGAAGTTAATCACCTCAGAAAAGAGGCCGCCGAGGCTCTGGCAGATCTTTTTGATGCTGCAAAACTCAGCGGTTATGACTTGTATGCCCGCTCAGGCTACAGGGCCTACCGCACTCAGGTAGGCCTGTATGAGGCCAATGTCCGGAAATATGGTAAGGAATACGCCGATACGATAAGCGCAAAACCAGGAACAAGCGAACATCAGAGCGGGCTGGCAATGGATATCAGCTGCCCTGAAATGAATTACCAGCTGGAGCAAAGTTTTGGAAAGACTGATCCGGGTATCTGGGTTCGTGAAAACGCCCACAGCTTCGGTTTTATAATACGCTACCCAGAGGACAAGCAAGAGATAACAGGTTATACCTATGAACCCTGGCATCTCCGCTTTATCGGCAAAACCATTGCAACCGAAATATTTGAAAACGGACTCTGTCTGGAAGAATATTTCCAGAGCAGATAATCATTAAGATTCTATTAAATTCATAGCATGGTGGCTCTTAACGAAAAGAATCGGCGGCATATCCTTATAGCTGTTGATTTCCCTGTCGAAAAACAGCTCATTCAGTCTGAAAACGCTGCTTCGCCTGCTTTCATAATTACCCGGAAGTCCAAGCATTACAAGAGACGCGCCCCGTGAAGTTTCCGTAAGAATATCCATGAAATTCCTGTCAGACCACGGCAGGATTACCGTATCCCCCTCAAGCCTTGAAAGAGTCAGCAGGTTATCAATCTCATCCCTAGCCTCAGCTTCAAGCTGAGCCTTCTCAAGCCGTCTGATAATTCTGATAGAGTAGGGGGCAAGCCGGTTATCTTTCAGATGCCTGTTTACAATAAAAGCAAGAAGAACCATCAGGTTCCCATTGCGTTCTCCACGCCACCATATATCCAGCCGCTGCGTACCGGCCTGCTTCTGCCCGCTTTTGTAAAGCAGCATATTCTGACCGGCATCAAGAACTGCCTTGATAATGCTTACATTATTAATCCTGTTATTGTAGGCAAGCAGTACGGTATTATTGTTTATACCTGTAACATTACTGCCCTGAAGCATTGTGATTATCGATTCAGTCATATTGGCTGATCTGATATTCGCAAGAGGCACATTAGTATCGATGCAGAATCCGCTGCCCTCGCTGTTATCCTTACTGTTCAGAGCAAGAAGATTACAGGAAACCAGGCCCTGATATGCCGCAATCTGTTCGGAAAGCTGTACAACAGCACTGCAGTCTTCCGGATATTCAGGAAAGGCAAATGCAGTAAGTACCGGTCTCCAGTTCATCGTACCCTGTACAATCTTCTGAAGTCTTGAGAGGTTACGGGTTATCATTGAAAAAACAAAGCCCCACCAGACGCCTTCAAGCTGTCCGTTCGATTTATATTTAAGAATCAGACGGAACATGATGTACTGACTCACAAAGATAATCAGACCGACCTTCCAGTTAAAAAGACAGATTGCCGTAATACATGCTGCAAAACCGTAGAGAGAAATAAGCCAGTGTCCTTTAAAAGTGGGTCTGAACGCCGGGTTTTTGCTCACCCTTTCAAGAAAGGCTGCCCCGTTAACCCAGCCGTAAACAACTAGAAAAAGAATACCGACAACCAGCGAGGCAAAATTTATACTTCCCATCCAGATTATTGCAAAACCTATAAAGAAAGAAACGATTATTGCATATCTGGGTTCCGTACCGCTCTTCTTAAAATCATTTTTAAGAAACATAAGTTTTTCAGGCAGAATTCCATCTTTGGCCAGAAACTGCAGTGTGCGCGGGCCGGTCATGAATACACTCAGAGCTGATGAGCATGTTGCAAACAGAATACCCATCAAAATCATTAATCCCGGAAGATTGGAAGGAAATTCCTTACCCAGACCGAAGAGTTCTGTAAGAATGACACCGACCGGACTGCCTTCCTGATACCCGGTCAGAAGAATATTCTTATCTATGGCAGAATAAATAAATACTGCTCCCAGATATACCGCCATTGTGATGAATATAGAACTGAATGTCCCTCTTACTATACTTTTTCGGGGATCTTTCAGATCTCCGCTCATTCCAATTCCGGTACTTATTCCGGTGACAGCCGGAAAAAACTGGGTAAAGGTAAAGAAAAAAACCGCCATCGTAATAGTACGGTTTCCTCTTAAATTCAAACCCGAAGTAAAAATTTCTGTACTGCTGTATTCAATATTCAAAAGAGGACCGGCAAAAATTGTTAAAACACTGATAAAAAGAACAAAGAGTATAAGAATCTGAAGTTTCAGGGTAAAATCTGCTCCAATCATAACGATAACAAAGAAGATAAGCATAAATACTGTGGCAAGAATCTGTTTTTGAATAAGAATCGATGCCGGATCAATCTGCGAAAATATCGGAATCACTTTTGCAAGCAGAGGAGCAAGAATCGGCTGCAGAGGTTCAGAAAAACCTATACAGTAGAACCCAATTGATGCAGCCTGAGCCAGATAAAGCATGACCCCGATAGAACCGCCCATAGCGTTTCCCAGAGACTGCTTTGAAAGAGCATACATACCTCCGCCGGATATTTTATTAAGGTTTGTTGCACAATCCGATAAAGAAGAGGATGTTGCCAGAGTTACCGTATGCGCAATAATAACTATTGCGAGCATCAAAAAAAGTCCGACATCTGCAGTCAGCATCGGCATCAGTAGAAAAAGCACTGTTCCAAGAATTGCTTCGGTTGAAGGAACAAAAACACCTTTAAATGTACCGAATTTTTTCATATTATCTCCTCGTCAGATAATCAGCAGAGTTTTTCAGCCTCTTCAGCTATTATCTCCAGCCCCCGTTTAACTTCACTCTCATTCTGAGAATAATTTATCCTGATACACTGTCTGCGGTGTGCCCATCCGGCATCTTCATCCGGAAGCCCGAAGAAAAAATACTCTCCCGGGACAATAATTACTCCGCGTTCTTTAAGACGGTTATACAGTTCCACTGATGAACCTTTAAGTTCTCTGAACCATATCCACAGAAAGATAGCACCCTCACTCTTATGAATAGAAAAATCAAACCGTGTACCAAATATTTCCTTGATAAGGCTGATAGTTTTTTCAGATTTTTTCCGGTAGAAGGGCATAACAATCTCGCGGCTGATTTTAAGAATTGACCGGTCTTCAAGCATCGGCAGTACGATCTCCTGACCAATTCCGCCCGGAGCAAGGCTTGCTACAGCGCTCATAGCGGAAATAGCTTCTATATATTTTCGGTCTGCAATTATAATGCCGGTTCTAGTTGCGGGAAGACCTATCTTGGATAGACTCATGCTTAAAATCACGTTACTGTTCCAGAAGGGTCTTACGTCTTCAAAAATTATTCCGGGAAAGGGTAGTCCGTAAGCATTATCCAGAATCAGAGGTATTTCCATTTCCTGTGCAATATCACTCAGTCTCTGTACCTCTGAATCTGTAAGTACATTACCTGTCGGGTTAGTCGGTCTTGATGCTACAACGGCATTCACATCACTGTAATCAAGACAGTCAAAGTTCACCGAATATTTAAATTCCCGGTCAGCGGTCTTGTTTATCTCAGGTCTGCATGAAACAAAGGAATCCGGATCGATACACTGATCAGCATAACCTATATATTCCGGCATTAGAGGAAGAAGAAGTCGGTTTTTTCCGCCTGCTGAATTTTTACCGGCAATCATATTAAAAAGAAGAAAGCATGAGGTCTGACTGCCGTTAACCACAGCAATATTTTCAGCCGTAACCGGCCAGCCGTATTCGGCATTAAGCATTTCAGCCAGTTTCTCAAAGAATACAATTTTACCAATAGAAGTATCATACAGTCCCAGCATCCTGTCCAGATTTTCAGGTTCCGCGGTAATTTCCTTTATGCGATCTCTCCAGATACTGCTGACTTCCGGAATAATAGCTGGATTTCCGCCGCCAAGCATGCAGGATCCCTCCAGACCGGCATATTTTCCTAGGTCATCTATTAAATCTTTTATTCCGGTACCAGAAATAAATCTTTCACCAAATTTTGAAAAACTCATGCTGATTGACTCCTGTACTTATTTATCTTCTTCGATTACGTAATTTTTAAGAATGCCTATTCCTTCTATTTCCACCTCAACTATATCGCCAGCAGAAAGAGGACCAATACCTGAAGGTGTTCCTGTTGATATAAGATCTCCCTTTTTCAGGGTAAACCAGGAAGATAGAATCTCAATTATCTCATAGATACCGAAAATCATCATAGAAGTATTGCCTTTCTGCACAGTCTTCCCATTAAGGCGGCATTCAATATTCAGATTCTGCGGATTAGAAAGATCTTCCGGGCGAACAATTACAGGGCCCACAGGGCAGAAAGTATCAAGTGATTTTCCCCTGAACCAGCCGGATTTATCCCCGGTCTGAAGATTACGCTGACTAATATCATTAAGACAGGTAAACCCGTAAATATAATCTGCAGCATCCTCTCTTCGGACATTCCGGCAGTCTTTTTTTATAATAAAGGCTAATTCTGCTTCATAATCAGTCCTGGTTTCTGATTCAAAGCTGTAACTGTTAAGAAAAGAGGGAATTACAATATTTTCACCATTCCCGATAATAGCAGAGGTTGCTTTGGGAAAAATCACAGGTTCTGAAGGTCTTTCAGGAGTGAGACCCTTTGCTTTTAAAGACAGGCTTTCTTTGATGTGCTCATCATAATTAAGTCCCAGCGCTACTATTTTCGGCGGATTTAAATCATAAGATTCATCAGTATTGAGGATCGGCACTAACATAATTTCTCCTTATCAGAAGTATCTTAATGCTTTTATAGCTTGTAACACAAGATCATGTTACATCATGAAGCCATTTCCCCGAAGCCATTCTCCAGGCCCCAACCAGGAATTTATATAATTCTTCACAATTCACAAAAGCAAAGACGAAATATACAGGCATACGAAGCCACAGACCTGTAATTAAGGCCAGAACCACACCTACAGCCCATACACCTGATATTTCAGCGCCTGCTGCAAACAGGGTATCTCCTCCGCCCCTGAAAACACCTACTATTGTATGAATATTGAATGATTTAAAGGGAAGCAGGGCTGCATAAATAATAATTAAAATTGAAGCGTTGTCTTTTACATGCTGAGAAACATTAAAAGCTGAAGGCAGTTTCCTGCATAGCAGCAGAGTCACTCCAGCCATTATAAGACCCTCAATAAAGGCAAGTTTTACAAATTTTGTACCGTTAATTCTTGCCTCATCATATTTCTGTTCACCGATTTTTTTACCGGTTATTACCGCTGTTCCGAAACCAGAGCCTATTAGCGCAACAAACATCAGATTCATTATAGCTTCGGTAATATTGACTGAGGCCAGAGAATCTGTACCCAGACGTCCATAAACGGCCTTATACACAGTCATGCCAAGCGACCAGAATAATTCATTAATTATTACAGGCGCAGTCGTCCTCAAAAATCTGGGGAAAAAACCTTCCGGAAAACTAATAAAATCCTTCAGCTTTCCGTTGAGCGGATTTTTCCTGTTTAAAAATACAATCGAAATCATGAGAACGCATTCAATAAATCTTGAAATTACTGTTGCAATTGCAACACCCTTAACTCCCCATTCTGGAAACCCGGCCTTTCCGAAAATAAAAAGATAGTTAAGAATTGTATTGATTCCCAGGGCACATAATGAAACAAGCAGAGGAACAGCAGGCTTTTCAATACTTCGCTGAACCTGTGCAAAAATAATGCTTACGGAAGAAAAAATATAACTTAACGAAACAATCTTAAGATATTCCGCTCCCGGTGTAATAACACTTATATCTGTGGAAAATATCGAAGTAATCTGAACTGGGATTAATAGCGATAGAAATAGAAAGGGCAATGCCGCTGTTAAACCGAATACTACGCCAAGACCGGCAGATCTTCTTATTCCGTTAAAATCCTTTTTTCCCCAATACTGTGAAACAAAAACTCCACAACCGCTTCCTATCCCGAAAAGAACAAGAGAATAGAGAAAAAACAGCTGGTTGCCAATTCCTACAGCTGCAATCTCGGTTTCTCCCAGCCTTCCAATCATAAAAGTATCAATAAAGCTGAGAGAATTTATGACCAGATTATGTAGAGCAATCGGTCCTGCAATTTTCAGTAATTCCGGATAAACAGGGTCTTTAATTAATTTTTTCATTTATCACCTGATAAGACAGTTTTTTCCGCTGCCTATTAGATCAGTTCTGCCTGCTTCTTTCAATGCCTTTATTACAAGTTTTCGGTTTTCCGGCTTATGAAAGTGTAGAAGAGCACGCTGCATGGCTTTTTCCTGCGGTGTTTTTGCAGTATATACCTTTTTCCCGTTAAGAGGATCAATTCCTGAATAATACATGCATGTGGATATGGTTGATGGTGTAGGGTAGAAATCCTGAACCTGATCAGGAATAAATTTCTGCTTTTTAAGATAAACAGCCAGTTCAATAGCTTCCTTAAGCCCGGAACCGGGATGACCAGATATAAGATAGGGAATAATATACTGTTTTTTTCCTTCAATCTTATTTATTTCTCTGAACTTATCTTCAAACTCTCTGTAAACCCGGTTTCCAGGTTTCCTCATAAGTTTCAGAACCCCTGGAGAGATATGTTCAGGTGCCGTTTTCAGCTGGCCGCTGACATGATATTTACACAGATCGCTGAAAAAATCCTTACCAGATGTTTTATTTGATTTATTCTCCCGCTTTACCGCTTCCATCAGATAATCGAATCTTATTCCGGAACGAATAAATACTCTTTTAATTTCAGGCAGTTTCCTCAGCCTTCGGAGAAGTTTTAGATATTCAGTATGATCTGTATCCAGATTCGGACAAGGCTCAGGAAACAGGCATTCCCTATCGGGACATGACCCGTGTTTCTCCTGCTTTTTGCAGGAAGCATGAAAAAAATTCGCAGTGGGACCGCCTGCATCATGTATAATTCCCTTAAATTCAGGATTTTGCACCATACATTCTGCTTCACTAATAACAGACTCAATCGATCTTGCCTGAACAATCCTGCCCTGGTGAAAGGCCAGAGCACAGAAACTGCATGCACCAAAACAACCCCTGTTAACAGCAAGACTGAACTCTACTTCCTTTAAAGCAGGAATACCCCCTTCCTTTTCATACATAGGATGATATTTCCTGGTAAAAGGGAGAGCATAAACCGCATCAAGCTCTTCAGCCGAAAGAGGTCTTTGGGGAGGATTCTGAATAACCCATTGGGCATCAGTTTTTTCTGCGAGAATAGATGCGGAAAAGGGATTTGTATTCTCATACTGAATCCTGAAACTCTCTGCAAACTTATTCTTATCTTTTAAAATATCCTGATATTCAGGGAGCCGAAGAAGATTATCAGTGGTATCTGCATAATAATTAAAATCTTTCTCACTCAGTTTTATTACGGTTCCCGGAATATCTTTAATTTCTTCAATCTTGATACCGGTAGAAAGTCTCTTTCCAAGTTCTGTAATCTGTCTCTCAGCCATACCATATACAAGTAAATCCGCCTTGGTATCAATTAATACTGATCTTCTTACCTTATCACTCCAGTAATCATAATGACCTAATCTTCTAAGTGACGCTTCTATTCCGCCGATAACAACCGGAATCCCTTTAAAAGCAGCTTTAACCAGAGATGTATACACAATCAATGCACGATCCGGGCGTCTTCCTGCAGCACCTCCGGGAGAATATGAGTCATTTTTTCTTTTTCTGAGAGAAGAGGAATAATTGCTCACCATTGAGTCCATATTTCCGGAAGTAAGCAGAAAGGCTAGCCTTGGCCGTCCGAGTATTTTCACTGAATCAGGATTTGTCCAATCAGGCTGACTTATAATACCAACTCTAAAGCCTTCTTTTTCAAGCATCCTGGAAATGATTGCAGAACCAAAAGAAGGATGATCTACATAGGCATCACCGCTGACTATAATAAAATCACACTCTTTCCATCCTAAAATATTTAAATCTTTTTTATTAACTGGTAAAAAATTTTTTATCTCATCATCGCCGGTAATTGACATCAAATTTAATTTCCCATAAAATAAACGTAATTTTCAGATTTTCCTCTTTTTTCCAATTTGACTTGAGATATCTTTAATATTATCTTATAATAGTCATGACGGTCAATTCTACATTTATTCATGATAAAATAATAAGTTATATATGACTACACTTTAAGAATGAGGTTTAATAATTGGTAAAGAAAGGTTTCCCTGCTGTTCATTTCTACGATCAAGATTTTGTAGACCTTTATGAAAAAACATGGGCCTGGCTTCAGGACTCATGGAAGAAAGGAAATTCAAAAAACGGACTTCCGAAAACCTATTTCAATTATCCAGAAAGTGAAACAATAAATCAGTTTGAATCATGTCTTTCAACATTTTTCCTGGTATACAGTAATAATCAGTTTCCAGCGATCCCGTCCCTGGATCTGTTTTATGCCAAACAGGAAGAAAGCGGCGCAATAAGAGGTATTTACCGCGAAGAAACCGGAAAGGCAGTATTTACTGATGATAATCCTGAATGCGTGCATCCGCCTCTGTTTTCCTGGGCAGAATATAATCTGTACCATAAAGAAGGGAATAAAAAGAGGCTTAAAGATATAATAGTATATCTCGAGAAATATTTCTCCTGGCTGGAAAAGACATTCAAACAGAGCAACGGTCTGTACTCAGTACCTCTTGCAGCCACCCTGATGGAAAACTCACCTCGCGATGGTATGTACTATCCGGTCGACTTTAATGCTCAGCAGGCAGTAAATGCTCTATATATGTCTGAAATCGGGGATATCCTGAATGATAAGGAACTGAGTTTTAAATATAAACGGAAATATTTTTCATTAAAAACCCGTATTTCATCTCTTATGTGGAATGATGAAGAAGGTATTTATTATGATCTGGATAAAAATGAATCCCAGGTCAAGGTTAAAACCATTGCCTCATTCTGGCCGCTTCTTGCAGAGATACCAAATGAAGACAGAGCCAATGCTCTTATAGAACATCTTAAAAATCCCGACAGCTTTGGAACAGATAATCCTTTTCCGACACTTGCGGTATCTGAACCGGCATACAGTGAAGATGGAGAAGGTTATAGAGGTTCAGTTGTACCTCCTTTCACCTTTATGGTTGTAAAAGGACTGGAAAAGTACGCAAGATATGAACTGGCAAGAGAATGTTCTATCAGACATCTTTATTTCATGCTTGATACACTACATCCTGAAGGCAAGGAGAAGGGCAATATCTTTGAAGCGTATCTTCCTGCTAAAGACGGTCCTGCAAAATGGAGTGATAAGGCCGGTTTTCCAAGACCTGTTCTTCTTGCATATACAGCCTTATCAACAGTTACTCTTATGGTCGAAAATATACTCGGTTTGTATATAAGCCTGCCTCGAAAAACCGTTGACTGGATAATGCCGACACTTGAAATTATGGGAATAGAAAATCTTTCCTTAAAGAGAAATCTTATTACCATTTTAAGTAATAAGAGCGGTAGAGGCTGGGAAATAAGACTTGAATCTGAAAAACTATACTATTTTACAATAAATATTCTTGATGAGCAGAAGAAAAAAACATTGCCTATTCCTTCGGGTAAATGTTCGATGCTTATAGATAAATTATAAACTCAGGCGGACATTTAGTCCGCCTTTTTTGTGAGGTAATAAATTGAGTTGTCTAGGAACTTTAATAGGCGGAACTATAGGTTTATTCTTCGGAGGTCCTATCGGAGCTATAGCCGGTGCCGCATTCGGTTCTTTTATTTCCGGATCTGCTTCCAAATTTACTGAGGGAGAGTTTTCCGATAAATATTCGAATATGTACGGAACAAGGATGAACCGTACGCAGCATAACCAGATGACGTTCTTTGTCGGAGCCTTCTCTATGCTGGCTAAACTGGCCGCAATAGATGGAAATGTTTCAGATAAAGAAAGAAGAAAAGTAGAAGAATTCATGGATGTGGATTTAAAGATGGATGCTGCTACAAAAAACAGTGCAATCCGAATCTTTAATACAGCAATCAATGCTTCAGAAACTTTTTACCAGTTTGCAAATCAGTTTTACCGTGAATTCAGATTCCAGCCTCAGATTCTTACCCTGATGATCGATATCATGCTTAGAGTAGCTCACGAAGACAACGGTATAAGCGCAGATGAAGAGACACTCATTAGAGATGCTGTTCATATATTTCATATAAGTGACGAACAATTTGCACAGATGAAGGCACCTTATACTTCTTACTCGTCTTCCAACAGCTATAACTCCTATTCAGCAGGGTCATCAGCCTACTCTGTATTAGGCTGCACCCCATCGGACAGCAATGATAAAGTTAAAAAAGCTTACCGTAAACTGGTATCAGAGTATCATCCTGACAAGGTTTCATCAAAAGGACTTCCGGAAGAGTTTCAGAAACTTGCAAAAACAAAGTTTATTGAAATACAGAATGCCTGGGATCAGATAAAGAAAGAGAGAAACTTATAAATATCCCTTCTTGCAAAACACCTTTTATTTTATTTAAACGTGAAATTTCTAAGCAATAACAAATATCAAAACTTAAAAAGTTAAACTTTCTGAGTTTTGATATTTAGTTTATTAACTACATATAAACTCAATTCTATAATAATTAAACTTTTAAAAATCTTCCTGTACCTTACCAATACTTAGTTCAAAGCATAAAAAAAGCCGCTTCAAAAGAAGCGGCTTGTAAGTAACTAATTAAGACTAGTTGCTGATAACAGCACCAAGTGTAATTGCGCCACTGTCGTTTGCTAAGTCATCAGAGATGTAGTTAGCATAAATCTTTGTCTGTGGGATAGCTGTGTAAGCTACGCCAAGATCAAGAGCTGTAGCAGCTTCTGTGTATTTGAAACCGCAATGTGGTTTAATGTCGCCCATTGTGTAGTCAACATAAGCACCCATTCCGAAAACAGCATTGTTAATAACTGTTCCAGCTTCAACGAGAGCTACAGTTGTAAGGTTCTCAACAGGAGCATAAGCATGTGAAACTTTTACGTTTACATCTTCAGTAACTGAATCGAAATCAGCAGCAACTGTAAGACCTGCGTCTACCCAGTTATCAGAAGCATCAAAGAATCTTGAAAGAGGATCAGATCCGCTTCCGCCAACTTTTCCGCCCATTTCGCTGTCCCAAGTAAGTGATGCACCACCACCAATCTGGAAAGCAAACTCAGTTCCGAGAATTCCGTCAAATCCAACGTAAGGAGTAAGTGTCATGTCACCAACTGCTACATCGTATCCAACTGCAACTGCTACACCAGAATCTGATCCACTGTATGAACCAAAACCAGTTACGAAGTTAGCATCAAGGCTGAGGCCGGGAACTGCTGTTACAGAAACTGCTGCATCAAGAGCATATCCTGCTGTGTCGAAAGTTCCGTTAACAACGCCGAATTCTACAGCGATGTCCATTACGTTTTCAACAGAGTATCCAGCTTCAACTGAACCGTCTTTTGCAAAAGAAACGAGAGCGCCGTCTACATCAAGACCGATGAGAGAGTAGTCATCAACAACGTTTGAAAGACTTGCATCATTAGCTTTGATTGACTCATCGCCATCAATTTTAAAGTATGCAGGACCCATAACGATTCTTGCATCCCAAGTGATCATTTCTGACCAGTGGTCTTTTGCACTGTGCATTTCGTAGGTAAGATCTGACCAGTCGCCGCTAAGTGCGTATGCTCTGTAGTTACCTTCAAGATTGTTTACAGAAATTGAACCGTAAACACCATCACCAGCTTCAGTTGCTACATTCTCACCGAATTTGAACTGGAGCATTGCAAACGGAGCGTTTGTAAGAGCGAGCTCTTCTGTTTCAAGATCGATACTTACTGATGTATCCATTTCTGCATAAACAAAGGCTTCAACCTGAGCAAATGCGCCCATTCCGATTACCATCAGAAGTGCAAGGACAAGTGCTATTTTTTTCATACTATTTCACTTCCTCCAAAATTTTGGGATCAAGCCAACGGCCCGTTTGTATCCCATTTTTCATACTATTTAGGGGTAATTATACCAACCCCATTTTTAGCTGTCAAGAAAATATAAGTTTTTAACATCGTTCTAAAACTTATTCTTCTAAAACAGAAAAAACCGTAAATATATCGGTCAATGACCGATAATCTGTAAAAAATAACCCCATTCTGTCCAAAAATCAAGCAGAATGGGGATTTTTTTATTAAAACTAAGATATTTCTTTCAATAATTCTTTAACTTTATCAGTTTTTTCCCAGGAAAAGATATCCCGGCCAAAATGTCCGTAGGCAGCGGTTTCCTGGAAGATCGGTTTTTTAAGATCAAGAGTTTTTATTATTCCTGCCGGTGTCAGATCAAAAACCTTTTCTGCTGCCGCCTCTATTACTGCCTCAGGGACCTTTGATGTACCAAAAGTATCCACCATTACTGATACAGGAAAGGGCACACCTATCGCATAGGCAAGCTCTACCTCACATCTTTCACAGAGATCTGCCGCTACTATGTTCTTGGCTACGTATCGTGCCATGTATGCTGCCGATCGGTCGACCTTGGACGGATCCTTACCGCTGAATGCTCCGCCTCCATGCCGGCCCATTCCGCCGTAGGTATCTACTATGATTTTACGTCCGGTAAGTCCTGAGTCTCCATGTGGACCGCCTATTACAAAACGTCCGGTCGGGTTGATGAAAAACTTCGTATCATCTGCAAGTAATCCGGTTGGCTCAAGTACCGGTTTGATTATCTTCTTTATTATACTTTCTTTTATCTCTTCATATGATACATCATCATCGTGCTGGTGGCTTACTACAACAGTATCGATTCTTTTTGGTGTAAATCCTTCATATTCAATTGTTACCTGGCTCTTTGAATCCGGCCTGAGCCACATTAGTTTTCCTGATTTTCTCATATCAGCTGCTTTCAGCAGTATCTGATGTGAAAACATTACAGGTGCAGGCATAAGTTCAGGTGTTTCCTTACAGGCAAAGCCGAACATCATTCCCTGATCTCCGGCTCCCTGTTCCTTATACAGTCCTGCACCGTCGGTAACTCCCTGGGAGATATCGGGCGACTGGCTGTGAATTGTATTGAGTACCGCCATGGATTCGCAGTCCAGTCCGTATTCGGGTTTTACATAGCCGATTTTTTTGGCTACTCCTCTTGCTATTTCCTGCACATCCACATAGGTGTTGGTTGTGATTTCTCCGCCTACAAGTACCATTCCGGTTGTTGTAAACGTTTCACAGGCTACTCTGGACTGTGGATCATCTGCCAGACATGCATCAAGAACTGCATCAGAGATCTGATCACATAATTTGTCGGGATGACCTTCACTTACCGATTCGGAAGTGAAAAGATAGTTTCTATTTTCCATTTTATTCTCCTTATTTTTTCCGCATGGATGCGGAATCAGGAGGAGGGAAAAATCAAATGTAATTTGATTTCTCTTAAATAAAAAATAACAGAAGCTTTGAAAAAGCTGAATGTTATTTTCTATTACTCCTTAGATTGCCCCGGTTATGGGAACCGGTACAAAATGATCATCTTTTTCAAGATGTTTATTTAAAAGCCCTTCCGGTTCAAGTAAGCAAAGGACCGGAAAAGCTTAATATGAAAAGTTATAAAACGAATCAGTATCTGTAGTGTTCAGGTTTATAGGGACCCTCTACATCTACTCCGATATAATCGGCCTGATCTTTTGAAAGTTTAGTAAGCTTTACACCTATCTTTTCAAGGTGCAGCCTTGCTACCTCTTCATCAAGCTTCTTTGAAAGACGGTATACTCCAGGTTTGTAGTCATTTTCAGCTAAATCTATCTGAGCAAGCGTCTGGTTTGAAAAAGAGTTGGACATGACAAATGAGGGGTGCCCGGTAGCACATCCCAGGTTCACAAGCCTGCCTTCGGCAAGAAGAAAAATTTCATGACCGTCTGCATAGACATATTTATCAACCTGAGGTTTAACATTAATCTTTTCTATGCCCTTCCATGCATTCAGCTCATCAACCTGAATCTCATTATCGAAGTGACCGATATTGCAGACTATTGCCTGATCTTTCATTTTACTCATGTGATCAGCGGTTATAACATCCTTATTACCGGTTGTTGTAACATAGATGTCTCCGGTTCCAAGTGTGTCTTCAACAGTACTTACTTCAAATCCTTCCATTGAGGCCTGAAGGGCGCATATTGGGTCTATTTCAGTAACAACGACTCTGGCACCGAATCCGCGCATTGACTGCGCACAGCCCTTGCCTACGTCGCCGTAGCCGCACACAACAGCTACCTTACCGGCAATCATTACATCAGTTGCCCGCTTCAAACCGTCAGCAAGTGACTCCCGGCAGCCGTAGAGGTTATCGAACTTGCTCTTTGTTACACTGTCATTAACATTAATAGCGGGAAATAGCAGGCTTCCCTCTTCCATCATATGGTAAAGACGGTGAACTCCTGTTGTTGTTTCCTCGGAACATCCGCGTATTTCCTTTGCCATATCCGTGAAAAATGATGCGTTCTCACTGTTAACTTTAAGAAGGAGGTCTTTGATTACCTTTTCTTCGTGCTTTGCTGAAGCAGTCTTAGCCCATCCGTCTCCGCCTTCAAGTTCAACACCCTTGTGGATAAGCAGGGTTGCATCGCCTCCGTCATCAACAATCTGGTTTGGTCCCTTTCCTCCCGGAAAGCTAAGCGCATCAAGGGTACACTCCCAGTATTCTTCGAGTGTTTCACCCTTCCAGGCAAATACAGGAACACCCTTAGGATTATCAACTGTTCCGCCGTTCTCAGGCCGTCCTACAGCAATAGCTGCAGCAGCATGATCCTGGGTTGAAAAAATATTACAGCTTGCCCATCTTACATCGGCTCCAAGTTCAACGAGAGTCTCAATTAGCACTGCTGTCTGAATTGTCATGTGAAGTGAACCGGTTATTCTAAGCCCTTTTAGCGGTTTTTCCTTAGAATATTTTGCCCTGATCGCCATAAGGCCCGGCATTTCATGTTCTGCGATCTCAATTTCTTTCCGGCCCCAATCGGCCAGATTTATGTCTTTTACTTTGTATTCCACGATAGATATCTCCGTATCTTTAAATATAAGGATCTATAATGAAAAAAACAAGGACAGATATATGATTGACACTGCGGATTACCTGAACTAATATTGGTCTATATGTATGGTCTTCCTTTAATACTCGCTGGACTTCTTTCATTTGGTTTTTGTGTAATAATAATACCAATTCTCATTCATCTGAGTCATAAAAATGAATGGTATGATGATATTGATCACCGGAAGATTCATACAGGAAATGTGCCAAGGCTGGCCGGCATAGGGATATTTATATCGATGTCTGCAGGTTTGCTTGTTGGAATGCTTATTTCAATTAAATCCGGTGCAATCGGACTTAATATTCCTCCTCAGCGTATACTTATCTTTTTTATAGCCTATTTAATGATACATATAATCGGACTCATTGATGATTTTAAGAGTCTGAATCCATATATTAAGTTTGTTATCCAGATTGCCGCAACCCTGATAATAATGATTCCGGGACGCACATTCGAAATGATACGAATTCCTTTTATCAATGTAACCCTTGATATTGGTTTTCTGGGCTATATACTAACCGGAGTCTGGATTATTGGCGTATGTAATGCGGTTAATCTTATAGATGGAATGGATGGTCTTAGCGGTGGGTTAAGTGCTATTGCCGCACTTTTTACTGCTCTTATTTCTATTTCAATCGGAAGTACCGCCACAGCCATAGTAGCCTTTGCACTCTTCGGTTCCATTCTGGGTTTTCTGGTATTTAATTTTCCGCCGGCAAAAATTTTTATGGGTGACTCTGGCAGCCTGTTCATAGGCTTTGCTATTGCCACAATGCCTCTTATTGAAATGAACCGCATTACTGATATGTCTCTGATTATTGCTATCAGTCTAATTTTTATCCCGGTTCTGGATACTCTTACATCAATGCTTAGAAGAAAGATGAGAGGTCAGTCAATGTTTTTTCCGGACAGAGAACATATACATCATAAGCTGATGGACAAAAATCTAAGCGTAAAGCAGATTCTTTCTGTTTTATACATCATAAGCATAATACTTTCAGCAACTGTTTTTTCCTGGACTCTATGCGGCGCAGGCTGGATTATTAATCTCACAATTGTTCTATGGATTATGGTAGTAGGCTTTTTCTTCCTTCTTGCAAAGAAACACACACCAAACAGTTAATTCTTTTCTTTATTAATTAAAAAACCCCGCTTCGGGAAAAGCGGGGCTGGAAGCAATTAGCAGTAATTAATCAGTTTCTAACATCACCACGGTAAAGTACTCTTATCTGTTTATACAGTCCTTCACCTTCGCTGATAGTATCAATATCTGTCAGTTCATTAAGTGTTGTATGAACAAGTCTTCTTTCAAAAGGATTCATTGGTTCAAGTAATCTGGAACCTCTGGTTCTTCTAACCTGTTCAGCACTTTTCTTAGCAAGTTTAACAAGGTTTTCTTCACGGCGTTCTCTGTAATTCTCGGCATCAAGGATGATTCTGCATTCACTGCCGAGTCTTCCGGCATATACATTCAGCAAAAGCTGTATTGAATCAAGGTTTTTTCCCTTTCTTCCAATTAAAATACCTGTATACTGAGATTCAATTTCTAGTCCAATCTTGTTTTCTTCTCTGAAAACGATTTTTCCTTTTCCCGGAAAACCCATTTTCTCTATAAGTTTTTCAAGGTAATCAATAATCTGTTTTTCAAAATCATCAATGCTGGTTTCATCTGAATCATCAGAATCTCCGATATATACCTTTATTTTGACGTTTCCTTTGCGGAATAACCCGCTTTTCGGCTTGTTTATAATTTCAACGTCGAATTCTTCCCGATCTATTCCAAGTTCTTCTACTGCTTTATCAATTGCCTCCTTCTCTGTCTTACCTTCAAATTCTTTGATCATATATTAAACTCCTTAGAGACATAACTTTCTCTTTAGCGCTTACCCTTCTTTTTCGGCTTCTTTTTGGCTGGAGGCACAACCTTTTTTTTATTATCTGCCGAATCATTGTCATTTCCTGCTATTTTTAGATCTGCTCCGCCTTTACCGGCTGCTGCAGGTTTAAGATGCTTATTAGTATACATCTGCTGAAGCATTGTAAAAAGGTTTGAGAAAATCCAGTAAACCAGCAATCCTGACGGTGCGTTATAAAGTATAAAGAAGAACATAACAGGCATCATGTACATCATCATCTTCATATTACCTGCGGCTGCTGAAGTCTGGTTGCTCTGCATAATCTTCTGACTCAGAATCTGTGTTCCTACAAATATAATCGGAAGAAGTCTTAAATCCGACCACCCAAGGAAAGGAAGGGTTCCTGCAAAATGCAGAATGGATTCCGGCATTGCCAGGTCATTAATCCACCCGGGAATGAATACAGCTCCTCTGAACTCAAAGTACTTATTCATAAGACCGTACATGGCTATAAAGACCGGAAACTGCAGAAGCATAGGCAGACATCCGCCCATGGGACTGACACCTTCTTTCTTATAAAGTTCACCCATTGCAGCATTAAGTTTCTGAGGCTGGTCTTTATACTGAGCTTTCAGCTCTTCCATTTTCGGTGAAAGAGCAGACATTTTAGCTGTAGACTGGTAACTCTTCTTAGTAAACGGAAAGAGTACAACCTTCATGATTATTGTCAGAATAATAATTCCGATACCGTAATTAGGTATAAGTTTATAAGCAAGAACAAGAATCTTCTGAAGAATCCATTCAAGCCATCCAAGAATTGAGCTTGAATCTTCAATTTCATCAAGGTTCAGATCTTTCATGGCAAAGCCGTTTTCATCAGCTGAATTATAAGGGAGAAGATATCTTTTGAGCTTCGGACCCATATAAAATTTGAAAACATCTTCACTGTTTGAACTCTTTACAGGAGGTCTTGAAAAGAAAATTTCATTGCTCTGAGGAAGACTTCCTTCAACCATCTCAGACAGCGTAATTTCATACTGCGTTGCATCAGGAACTGCTATTGCAGCAAAATATTTACCTGCAACTCCGGTCCATGTAACGCGGTCTTCCAGTACAAGATAATTATCCTTTATTTTCTCAACACTGGCTTTTTTACCTTCATAAGTATAAAAGCGCCTGTAAAAATACCGGTTATCAAGTTTTGTAAACTCCGGACCAATCTGAGGCACAAAACTCAGAGTATAAGAATAGCCGTCAAAGTTAAGAGACGGAATTTTATTAACAGAATTTTCAATACCAATTCTTAGCTCAAGCATGTAGTCTTCTGGAGTAAACTTATATGTTTTTGTCAGAACAAACGGAACCCGGTTACCGGCAGCATCTGCAGGTGCAAGATAGGTTCTATAGAACTGAAATGTATAATCATCAAGTCTTTTGAATTTAAATTTATCATCTACAGGCACAGCCTTCCAGTCACCGAAAGAAAGCTCAAAGGCTGCTTTTCCGCTGTCTCCGGCAAAAATCATCTCAAGAGGTTCACCCATATCAAGATGTTCTTTAAGCTTCAGTGAAGTCAGAACTCCGCCTTCATTGGAAAATGTAATAATAAATCTTTCAGTTTCAGCAGTTATTGTCTGGGCAATAATATCATCCTGATCTTCAGTATAAATAAGTTCGTCTGAAGAAGCAGACTGACTCTTTGGAATATTCTGTACTGCTGCTGTCTGCTGAACTTCCTCAGTCTGAGTTACTGCTGTTTCTTCTACGACCTCCTGCTCCGGGGCAGGAAAAAATTTTGCCTGGATAAGGAATCCGGCGGAAATTACAACTGTTGAAAGGATAATCGCTAATAGCGTTTTCTTATCCATTGCTACTCCTTTTTATTTCAGGGAACCGGATCATAACCGCCTGCATGAAAGGGATTACACCTTAAAATGCGTCGGGCAGCCATATAGCTGCCTTTTCCGGGTCCGTATTTCTCTATTGCTGTGATTGCATAACTTGAACAGGTTGGGTAGTACCGGCATGTATCTGGAAGCATTGGAGATATAAATTTTTTATAAAATTTTATAGATCCAATAATAGTTTTTTTAACCGGCTCTTTCATAATGATCCTGTCATTCTCCCATGCCGGAGCAAAGCCTGGCTTTTTTTAATAATCCAAGTATCTGGTTTTCTCTTGCAGAATAGAAATCTGCAGAAGGAAAAAGAATGATGGCCAAATCAAATCCGGGTTTCAGCCGATCTTTATTCAGCCTGTAAACTTCTCTAGCAACTCTTTTAGCACGGTTACGCTGAACCGAATTACCGTACTTCCTGATTAAGGTAACCATGAATCTTGAATACCCAAGATTATTTCCGGAATAAACCAGTTTTGCTCCCGGAACTGAAACTTTCTTTCCGGAAGCAAAAAGATTTTTAATGTCAGAAAGATTCTTAAGTCTTTCTTCCCTAGTAAGGCTTCTTTTCATCAGCAACAGAAAGTTTCTTTCTGCCTTTTTTTCTTCTGCGTGCAAGAATTGCTCTGCCGCCTGCTGTTGCCATTCTCGCCCTGAAGCCGAATTTACGATTTCTCTTCACCTTGCTGGGCTGATATGTTCTTTTCATCAGGGATGCTCCTTATGTATAAATCGTTATATCAGTTAAATATATTAAAATATAATCAATTAGATTCTAAATTGCACTAAGGTTCCGTAGTATACGTTTTTTAGTCTGCAGATGTCAAGATCTAAAGTCTTATACGGACATCCTTTAACTTCAATTCGGGATAACTTTTCTGCAGTTTTCTAAGTATTGTTCTTTTTTTAAATTCGAGCTTTTGAAGCCAGCCGGGATGGTCTACTTTAACATAAACTATTCCGTTTTCTATCTCCTCAATTTTTGAATGAGCACCTTCATCAATACCGGCAATTTCCGACCATGATGAAAATAATGATACAGCTTCGCGCTGACTTTCATCCTGAATCATATTATCAATCATGATTTTTATTAAATCAGCAGCCTTTTTCATACTTCCTCCAATTCAATATTTCCATTGCTGACCCTGTGAAGATGGCCGCTTTTCTTATAATCAACAAGCCCTTCATCAGGAAGAAATGTAAAAAAGGCCTGTTTATAATCAGGAAGGTTTTCAAGAAATCGTTTACGTTTCTGAAGATCAAGTTCCAGCAGTACATCATCAAGAAGCAGAATCGGCTGTTTTCCAGTTTTTACAGAGAAAAATACTGCCTGTGAAGCTTTAAGTGATAAGGAAATAAGTCTAACCTGACCTGTTGATGCCGTTGAAGCAAAATTGTGATTTCCGCTATAAAAACCTATCCGGTCACGATGCGGTCCGGAAGTTGTAAGAGCATAATCAATATCTTTTTTGCGATGCTCTTTTAATTCAGTTAAAATTTCTTCCTGTTCCGGTTTATTTTTCCAGGAGGATGAATATCTGATTTTTAAATCAATGTCAGCTGAAGCTATAGTCCGGTAAAGAAAAGAAAAAGTCGAGTTGAAATCATTTATCAGCTGTATCCGTTTTTTTTGAATTACTATCCCGGCCTCGGCAAGCTGATTATCATATAAATCAATCAAATCAATCCGTTTTTCTTTTAGAACACGGTTTCTAATCTTAAGAACTCTGTTATACAGGCGAAGCGAATCAATATATTCAGAATCATAAAGACTGATGGTCTGATTCATAAAGATTCTGCGCTTTTCAGGTGCCCCGTTTACGACATTGATATCATCATGTGAAAAAACAATGCAGGGAAAATCAGCAATCAGCTCCTTTCTGTCTTTAAGCCTGACTCCATCAACTGAAATACTTTTACGGCCGCCTTCAATTTTCAGCAGTATTTTACGAAAAGTACCCTTATCCACGTATTCTCCGGAAACAGACATCGATTTCTGACCTGATTTAATAAACATGTTCTCATTCTTTGTACGGAAAGATGAGCCTACGCAAAGCAGATAAATGCTTTCAAGAAAATTTGTTTTACCCTGGCCGTTTTCACCGACCAGGTAAATATCTTTATCTGAGAAATTTATACTTGAATTGCTAAGGTTACGAAAATTAAAAACTTTTACAGTTTTAAAACTCATTCAGTATCAGTCAAGCTGCATAGGCATAACAATGTGAAAATAGTCGGCTTCCTCTGCAGGCTGAACTGTTATGGCCTTATTCGGCTCAGAAAACCTTATCCTGACATTTTCATTGTTTATTACACGCAGAGGGTCGGTAAGGTAGGAATAATTAAGTGCTATTGTAGTTTCAGGACCCTCAAAGGCACATTCAATTTCCTCTTTTGCCACACCGATTTCACTTTCTTCGGAATTAAGTTCAATTATTCCAGAAGCCAGGTTCATAAATATTCTTCTTGATTTATTTTCTACAAGCAGAGAAACACGTTTAACAGCTTCAACAAGTTCATCCCTTCTCACAGTAATATCATACTGCTGGTTATCCGGAATAACCCTGTTATAGTTGGGAAACTGGCCCTCTATAAGGCTTGATGATATTTTCTGGTTGTCAAACTTAAAGAATATGTTTTTCTCTGTTACAGCGACCTGTATTGAGCCTTCACCGCTGCATAGTTTGCTTATAAGTAAAAGTACTTTTGGCGGAATTATTACTCCGCTGAAAGGTTTTACAGTACCGGCAGTATTTTTTTTGATAAATGACAGTCTTCTTCCGTCAGTAGCAACCATAATCAGGTTGCCTTCGCTGTTTTCCATGAAGACACCATTCATAAAATATCTTGTTTCATCATCAGAGACAGCAAAAACCGTCTGTGTAATCATTTCAATAAGATCTTTCTGAGGCATTACAAAGAAACTGTCGTCGGATATCTTCTGCATTTCAGGATACTGTTCAGATGCAATACTTTTGAGCTGAAAGTTAATTTTCTTAAATAAGGGCTTAATATAAAGCTTCCCGTCTTTAAGTTCAAATTCAATATCTCCGTCAGGCAGTGATCTTAAAATACTAAGAAACTTATCACAGTAAACTGTGGTACTTCCCGGCATACTGATATCTACAGGGATACTGGTTTCAAAACCGACTTTAAGATCAGTAGCTTTGATTGAAAGAGTATTATTTTCAGCTTCAAGAAGAACATTTGAAAGAATAGATAGAGCATTCTTGGAAGATATAATTTCCTGAGCTATGGATATTTCTCTTGTAATATTGCTTTTTTCACAAGTAAATTTCATTGATATCTCCTTCAATACAATTATACATTCTCTAATTATACATTATATATTAATTAAGAAGTAATAATAGTAATATCTTCTAATATGTTAATAACCCGGTTAAATCCTATATACATAAGAAAATATAAAAATAATAACTTTCAAAAATTATTAACCGGTTATTCAATTTATTAACAGAATAATAAATTTTCCGCAATTCATAAACAGAATATCAACAGATTTTTCTAGTTTTTACGCTCGTCTTTAATAGTCCTGATAAGGTTATTAATAGCCGGTTCAAGTGTAGAATCGGTTTTCATCCTGCTTTCAATACGCTGACATGCATGCATAACAGTTGTATGATCGCGTCCGCCGAATTCATATCCTATCTCTGTAGTTGAGTACTCAGTCATTTCACGCAGTATATACATTGCAACCTGTCTTGGAAGGGTGACAGCTTTTGTTCTCTTTTTGCTTTTCAGATCAGAAATACCTACACCAAAATAATCCGCAACTATTCTCTGTATCTGATCAACAGAAACATTAGCCTGTACAATGTCTATGAAGTGGTCTTTGAGCTGTTCTTTGGCTATATCAAGGGTAATTTCTTTATGAACAAGTTCGGAATAGGCAACAAGTTTTAAAAGTGCAGATTCAAGATCCCTTACATTTGAAGTTATATTCTGGCATATAAGTTCAATAACTTCTCTTGATATTGGAATATTTCTATTTTCAAGCTTTCTCATAAGGATAGCCTGACGGGTTTCAAGGTTTGGCGGTTTCAAATCAACATTAAGACCGCGTTCAAAACGGCTTCTTAATCTGTCTGCAAGATTTTTAAGCTCAGATACAGGACGGTCACAGGTAAATACTATCTGCTTCTTGGATTCATACAATGCATTAAAGGTATGAAAGAGCTCTTCCTGAGTTGCTTCTTTTCCCTGAAGAAAATGAATATCATCGATGAGAAGTACATCTACCGTGCGGTATTTATTTTTGAACTGCTGGATTTTTTTCTTTGAAAGAAGATCCAGAAACTCATTAGTGAAGGTTTCGGCAGTAACATAAACAATCTTCAGTTCGGGTGTATCTGCAAAAACCGAATGTCCTATAGACTGAATGAGGTGGGTCTTACCAAGTCCGACACCTCCATAGAAAAGACAGGGGTTATATGCAGTTCCCGGATTTTTGGAAATAGCATAGGCTGCGTTGGCAGCAAATGAATTATTTTCTCCGATAACAAATGTATCAAAGGTATAATCAGGATTAAGCTGATAGTGGGAATCAGACAGTGCTGATTCTCTGACCCTTGTCTGAGGTTTTGAAACTGGTCTATCTCTTTTTACAGGAGTTTCAATTTCAGCAGTTTCGGAAACATGCTGTTTCTTTGATTCCTGAGTATCTTTTGTTTTTTTTACAACTTCAAAAATAATAGAAAGTTCATTACCGCATATTTCTTCTATAGTCTGTCCCAGTTCTTTGCCGTATCTCTGGGAAATTTGATCCTTATAGAATGAAGATGGTACGGCTATGTTTATGGTATTTTCATTACCGGAAATATACTCAAGATTACTGAACCACATGACCCATTCCTGTTCAGTGATCCGGTTCCTGAATTGATTGAGGGTCTCAGACCAGAAACCGCTCCAATCCCATACATCATTATCGGGCATAGGTTTAATCCTTTTATTAACAGCTTATCCACAAGTAACTAAAAAATCAAATAATGTTAAAAAAATCCGGATAACTTTAAAAATCCGGATTTAAATCAGCACTAATGAATAAATCTATATATTATAATGAGTTATAAATCTATATAAATAAAAATTATATATATCAACTCAGTATAATTTTATTCAGTATAAATAATTAGTTTTTAATAAGTTATCCACAAGTTATACACAAGTAAGTGCGTTAAAAACATTTTTAAAAACAGGCTCAAGCACTCAATTGGCTATTTTAATCTATAGCGTATCTCTTTGCAAGAAAATATCATTAGGAATTCGGGTAATTTCAGAATTGGCTAAAGAAGCTCGACGCTTGTTTTTTTATTTTAACAAAGATATAATGTAGACTTCTAAAAGAAACCCAGAAATACAAAAATCAGGAAGGACCATGCAAGAAAACTATTCCGCTTCGGACATACAAATTTTAAAAGGTCTGGAAGCAGTAAGAAAAAGGCCGGGTATGTATATCGGTACGACCGGACCGGACGGACTGCATCACCTGGTTTACGAAATCGTTGATAACAGTATTGATGAAGCACTCGCCGGCCATTGTTCTGAGATAACAGTATCTATAGAAAAAGGAAACCGTATTGTAGTTAAGGATAACGGGCGAGGAATCCCTGTTGATGAACATCCGGTCGAAAAAGTAAGTGCACTTGAAATAGTTCTTACAAGGCTTCATGCAGGCGGAAAGTTCGATAAAAATTCTTATAAGGTATCAGGCGGTCTTCACGGTGTAGGTGTATCAGTTGTAAATGCTCTTTCAACAACCTGTGAAGTTGAAGTTCATAGAGAAGGCAAAGTTTACTTTCAGAAGTACCACAGGGGAACTCCCGAAGAGCCTGTAAAAATTATAGGTGATACTGATTACCGAGGCTCAATTGTTTCGTTTATGGCCGATGATACTATCTTTGAAACTGTAAACTACAGCTTTGATGTTCTTTCCCAGAGACTTCGTGAACTTGCTTTTCTCAACAAGGGAATCAAAATAGTAATCAGTGACAACAGACTTCCAGTTCCCAAGACAAAGGATTTCCAGTTTGAGGGCGGACTGAAATCATTTATAGAATATCTTAATAAAAATAAGACTTCTCTTCATAAAGAACCTATCTATATTGAAACTGAAAAGGATAGAGTAGGTGTTGAAATAGCTTTTGAATACAACGATGGTTATGCCGAAAATATCTTTTCATTTGTAAACAATATCAATACGCGTGAGGGCGGTACTCATCTTGCCGGTTTTAAATCAGCTCTTACAAGAACACTGAATGATTTCCTAAAGAAATCAAAGCTATCAAAGAAGGTTGATGAGAACCTAAATGGAGATGATGTTAGAGAGGGCATTACAGCAGTAATTTCAGTGAAGGTTCCGGATCCCCAGTTTGAAGGACAGACCAAGACAAAGCTTGGAAATTCAGATGTAAAGGGAATTGTTGAATCAATAGTCAACGAACAGCTTACAGATTATTTTGAACTGAATCCGGAAGTTGTTGATGGTATCCTTGATAAAACCGTGATGGCGGCAAAGGCTCGAGCCGCAGCCCGCCGCGCAAGAGAACTTACCAGAAGGAAGAGTTTTCTTGAAAGCAGCAGCCTTCCCGGGAAGCTTGCAGACTGCAGCCAGAAGGATCCTTCACAGTGCGAGATCTATATTGTAGAGGGAGATTCTGCGGGTGGATCAGCAAAGCAGGGCAGGGATCGAAAGTTTCAGGCAATTCTTCCATTATGGGGAAAGATGCTTAATGTTGAGAAAACCAGAGTTGATAAGGTTCTGGCAAACGATAAGCTTATGCCGGTTATATCTGCTCTCGGTGCAAGTGCAGGAAAAGAATTCAATGCGGCAAAGCTTAGGTATCACAAAGTTATTATTATGGCTGATGCTGATGTCGACGGCTCACATATCCGGACACTTCTGCTGACATTCTTTTTCAGATATATGACTGAACTCGTGGAACGCGGACATGTGTATATTGCTATGCCGCCTCTTTACAAAGTATCAGTGGGAAGGAATGTTCAGTATGCTTATGATGACGCGGAACGGGATAAAATTCTTTCTACGTTTAATGAAGATAAAGATAAAATAAATATACAGCGCTATAAGGGTCTTGGTGAGATGAATCCGGAACAGCTCTGGGAAACAACAATGAATCCCGAGTCACGAAATATCATGCAGGTAAAACTTGAAGATGCAGTTGAAGCTGATGATATTTTCACAACTCTTATGGGAGAGCAGGTAGAACCAAGAAGAAAGTTTATTGAAGATAATGCACTTCTAGTATCAAATCTTGACATATAATACCTAATTTACTTAGCGGGGGCTAAAATTGGAAACAACCGGAAAAGTTATACCAGTTGCGATTGAGGAGGAGATGAAAAACTCCTATCTCAATTACGCAATGTCAGTAATCATCAGCAGGGCCCTTCCTGATGTCCGTGATGGACTGAAACCGGTACATCGAAGAATACTCTATGCAATGAGTGAAATGGGCCTGAAATCGGACAGGCCTAATAAAAAGTGCGGAAGAATAGTTGGAGATGTTCTTGGAAAGTATCACCCTCACGGTGACCAGTCCATATATGATGCTCTTGTAAGACTTGCACAGGACTTCTCTATGCGTTACCCACTTGTCAATGGACAGGGTAACTTCGGATCTATAGACGGGGATCCTCCAGCAGCTATGAGATATACAGAGGCAAAACTCCAGAAGATTGCCGATGAACTGCTTAACGACATCAAAAAGGAAACTGTTGATTTCGGACCGAACTATGATGACTCACTTCAGGAACCGCTTGTTCTTCCTGCTGCAATACCAAACCTTCTGATAAACGGAGCAAGCGGAATTGCAGTAGGTATGGCTACAAACATGCCGCCGCATAATATAGAAGAAGTAAGCAATGCTGTAAAAGCGTATATTGATGATCCAGAAATTACAATTGAAGGTTTGATGGAGCATATAAGCGGTCCTGATTTTCCAACCAGAGGTATCATTTTCGGAAAAACAGGTATTAAGAATGCCTATAAAACAGGACGCGGAAGAGTTACTATAAGGGCAAGATGTTCGCTTGAAACTACAAAAACCGGTAAAGATATAATTATTGTTACTGAAATTCCATATGCGGTTAACAAGGTTACTCTTATAACAAAGATTGCAGATCTGGTTTCCGACAAAAAACTTGAAGGTATTTCTGACCTTCGGGATGAGTCCGACAGGGACGGTATCAGGATTGTTATTGAGCTGAAAAGGGGTGCTATACCCAGGGTTGTTTTAAACCGTCTTTTTACTCAGACACAGCTGCAGCAGAATTTTAATGTAAATGCTTTAGCTATCGTAAAAGGAAAGCCAAAGCTTCTAACTTTAAAAGACCAGATAAAATATTTTGTAGAGCACCGTCAGGAAGTAATTACAAGAAGAACCCAGTTTGATCTTAAAAAGGCAAAAGAAAGAGAACACATTCTTATAGGTTTAAAGATTGCTCTAGATAATATTGATGATGTTATCAAAATAATAAAAAGTTCAAAAACAGTAGATATTGCCCGAACATCATTGATGGATACATTCAAGCTTTCTGAAAGGCAGGCTCAGGCTATTCTGGATATGAGACTTCAGAAGCTTACCAGTCTTGAAACTCAGAAGATACTTGATGAACTGGCTGAAATCAGAGCTTTAATTGCCTATCTTGAAGACCTCTTATCTGACGATTCCAAGATTCTTGGTGTAATAAAAGATGAAACTGAAGAAATAGCTGTTAAATATGGAAAGGGAAGAACAACTGAAATTGTTCTTGAAGAAGCCGAAAAAATTGATATCGAAGATATGATCAAGGAAGAGGATATGGTAGTCCTCATCTCCAGCAAGGGATTCATCAAAAGACTTCCGGTAACAGCTTATAAGAATCAGGGAAGGGGCGGAAAGGGCTCATCCTCTGCTAATCTGAAGAATGAAGACTTTATTGAACATCTCTTTGTCGGTTCCACCCATGATTATATACTTTTCATCACCAGTGTCGGTAAGGCATACTGGATGAAGATTCATGAAATACCGGAAGGCTCCAGGGCTGCAAGGGGAACACAGGTTAAAGCACTTCTTTCAATCTCTCCTGATGAAGAGATTAAAACCATTGTTTCCCTTAAGGATTTTACAGATGATGAGTTCATCTTTATGGGAACCAGACGGGGAATTGTGAAGAAAGTAAAAACTTCCGACTTCTCAAACGCAAAAACACGTGGAATTATTGCCGTAAAACTGGACAGCGGAGATACCCTTGTAAGTGCAATTCTTACAAAAGGTAATGAAGAAGTTTTTCTTGTAACCAAGAAAGGAAGCGCTTTACGATTCAACGAGTCGGCCGTAAGAACTATGGGCAGAGCAACCAGGGGTGTAACAGGTATAAAGCTTTCTGGAAATGATGAGCTTGCCGGCATTCTCTGTGTAAGGGAAGACGAAATGATGATGATCATCAGCGAATACGGATATGGAAAACGTACAAACTATGATCAGTTTACCCCGCATGGACGAGGAACCAGAGGTCAGATTGCCTATAAGGTAACAGATAAAACCGGTGAAATTATCGGAGTAATGGAAGTTAAGGAAGAAGACGAAATGGTCTGTATTACCTCTCAGGGAAATACCTTAAAACTTGCCTGCGGAGATATTTCACTTATGGGTAAGTCTGCACTCGGGGTTAGAGTTGTAAATATCAATAAACCGGATTCTGTAATTGGAGTAGCAAGAGTTATTAAAGATTCAGATGATGAATAATAATGGATGCCGGTGAAAACCGGTATTTGTTTGAAAAGAATATAAAAAAGGCTGACCAAGAATTATTTCTTGTCAGCCTTTTTTTGTTTCACGTGAAACATTATTCCGTGAAACCGTATTTGGAAATAACCTTTTCCGCCTCAGACCAGAGCTGTTTCTTTACTGACTCTTCAGCAAAAATGGAAAAAACATTGTTTTTCATTATTTTCAGGATTTCTTTCTCATTAAAAATGCCTTCTTTATAAAGCATTATATATTCATTTGTAAGTTCGGAGTTAAAAAGAGTCGGGTCATCCGAATTAAGAGTTACATAGATTCCTTTGTCAAAAAAGGTTTTAATAGGATGATCCTGAAGCTTTTCAACAAATTTTCTTGTAAAAAGATTACTTGTCGGACATATCTCAAGAGGAATCTGTTCTTTGACCAGTCTTTCCATAAGGGCTTCATCCTGAATTGCACTAATTCCGTGACCAATTCTAGCAGCATTAAGGTAATCAAGGGCCGCTGTAATTGATTCAGGACCTATGTCTTCACCTGCATGGGCAACTACTTTAAGTCCTTCAGCTTCGGCTTTTTTGAATACTTCACTGTAGTCTTCTGCCGGTCCTGAAGATTCTGCACCTCCGAGGCCTATACCTATTACACTGGGTTTTCTGTTTTCAAGAACAAGATTCAGATTGTTCTCGGCGTTCTCAGGCCCGAATGTTCTGGAAACATCAATCAGCCATTTGACTGTGATGCCGGACTCTTCATAGAGTTTTCTTGACCCGGCTTCCAGAATATCCATCATAAAAGAAAATGAAAAACCAGTCTGAATAAATTTTGTTACTGCAAAAAATATTTCTGCGTACTTGATGTTGTTTCTTGTAAGATATTCCTTGGCATCATTTATAAGGTATGCAACATCCTGGTTTTTTACAAAACTGGATTGTATTACGTTAATAAACAGTGCAATAAACTCATCGAGACTTGTAACCTTAAATTTTTCAATTAAGTCTTCTCTTTTTTTAATTCCCTCAAGGTCAAGGTTGTTGTCCTGGATAAGGTTCCATATGCTGTCAGCACTTACCAGACCTTCGAGATGAAGATGAATTTCTGCCTTTGGGATCTCTTTTATCAGTTGAATAAAGCTGTTATCTCCGGAACTCACTATGCTTCCCCGTTTACAGAATAATAATCATAGATCTCTCTAATTTACGGCTGATTTCCATTAAAAGTTAAGAAAAATAGGAAATAACAGCTATCTTTCTAAATATATATCGATTGTTGGTATTTTACAAAGAAAAAAGAGCTGACTCAGGATGAGTCAGCCCATGACTTCAGGCTTCTACTACTTCTTTTACTCCGGGTACCTGTTCTTTAAGATACCTTTCAACACCCTGTTTAAGGGTCATTTTAGACATAGGACAGCCGTTACAGGCGCCCTTGAGCTGTACAGAAACAACTCCGTCTTCAGATACATCGACAAGTTCAATGTCGCCTCCGTCTGCCTGGAGAGACGGTCTGACATCTTCTAATGCCGCACTAACTGCTTCTTTCATCTGAGAACTCCTTGGTTTAATATTACTATTACGATAAGCGATCGTCAATAATAGCTGTTTTTAGGATGAAAAGTTTTTTGCCTCTTACCAAAAATAACAATACAGTATAAAATACTTTTCATGAAAGGAAAGACTGTTGTGTTCGCGAACCAGAAGGGTGGAGTAGGAAAAACTACAACCGCCGCAAATCTGGGGGCTTATGTTGCTGAAGCCGGGAAAAAAGTTCTGCTTGTTGATTTTGATCCGCAGGGCAATCTTTCAAGCTGTGTCGGTGCTGATAGAAATGAAGCCGGTATATATGAAGTTATAGTTGGTAAAAAAACTCCTGAAGAAGCGCTTCAGAAAACTGCCATGGATAATATGGAAATATTGTCTTCCAATATAAACCTTACCGGTGCAAATGTAGAACTTATCAACCTTGAGAACCGCGAGTATTATCTTAAAAACAGCCTTTCAAAAATTAAGAGTAATTACGATTATGTTTTTATTGACTGTCCTCCATCTCTTGGTGTTCTTACCCTCAACGGCCTGACTGCTGCGGATTCGGTGATCATCCCATTACAGTGTGAATACTTTGCGCTTGAAGGTCTCAGTCTTCTTCTTCAGACAGTTAAATCTGTTCAGAAGGGTCTTAATAAAAATCTCAGCATAGACGGTATCCTGTTCACTATGTACGACTCCAGGACCAGGCTTGCAAATGAAGTTGTCCAGGAGGTTTCCGGTTATTTCAAGGATAAGGTTTTCAGAACCATAATTCCGAGAAATGTAAGATTATCGGAAGCTCCTTCTCATGGCGTCCCTGTAAACTTGTATGACAAAACGTGTATCGGTGCCCGAAGCTATGAAAAACTTGCCGCGGAGGTGATGGATCGTGTCTAAACGTCCTGCACTCGGAAGCGGTCTAAGCGCCCTGATGGGCGGAGCAGAAGACACTGTTGAATCTTCTGTAAGCACATCCTCCGGAATTACTGTTGTATCTATTGAAAATATAATCCCCAATCCTGATCAGCCGAGAAAAAACTTTGATGAGGAAGCTCTAAGTGAGTTAGCTGCTTCTATTAAAGACAAGGGTGTTATTCAGCCTATCATAGTTGAAAAATCAGGGGACAGGTTTATCATCATTGCTGGTGAGAGGCGCTACCGTGCTTCAAAGCTTGCCGGTCTGAAAGAGATGCCGGTTATTGAGAGAAACTATACTAACAATGAAAAACTTGAAATTGCCCTGATTGAAAATATTCAGCGTGAAGATCTGAACCCGATTGAAGAGGCAATAGCCTATAAAGAGCTGATGGATATAGAAAACCTCAATCAGGAAGAGCTTGCAGAGAAGGTCGGGAAAAAACGTTCAACTGTAGCCAACAGCCTGAGGCTGCTGAAACTTCCGGAGGAAGTGCAGAATTCCCTGGTTCAGGGTATAGTTTCTGCCGGACATGCACGGGCGATCCTTTCGATGAACACTTCAAAGCAGATGTCCGAACTTCATCAAAGAATACTTGATGAAGGTTTATCTGTTAGAGAAGCTGAAAAACTTGCAGGACAGAGAGCCGCTGAATCGGGAAAGAAGTCATCAAAGTCAAAGGCTTCCGGAACTGCAAAAAGAATTCCTGAACTGGAAGTTATAAAAGAGAAACTGATTGACAGGCTGGGAACCAAGATAAATATTAACGGAAGCCTTAATCAGGGAAAGATCGAAATATCATATTATTCCATGGAAGATCTTGAACGACTCTTTGATCTTTTTACTGATTAGAATTTTCAGAAACTGCAATATTTTAAAAGTCATAGATTCTCTTTCCTATTGTTTTTACCTCTATCAATATTGACAAAACTGCCATTGATTCATATATTAGACCCCACGACAATTATTGTAATATGGAGAGGTGTCCGAGTGGTCGAAGGAGGCGGTCTTGAAAACCGTTGAGCCGCAAGGTTCCGTGGGTTCGAATCCCACCTTCTCCGTATTTTGCCCGTAAGGGCTGGTTTCATTCGGAGAGGTGCGAGAGTGGTTGAATCGGGCTCCCTGCTAAGGAGTTGTGCTGGTAACGGTACCGAGGGTTCGAATCCCTCCCTCTCCGATTTTTTTTACTGTAAACACAGTATAATATAAACCTTGAAGTATTCTTTTTTATTGAATACTAAAAATGAAAAATCAAAGATTTTTCAAAATAAGAAATCTCAGATTTCTTATTCCCTTGTACCCATAGCTCAGCTGGATAGAGCGTTAGGTTGCGGACCTAAAGGTCGGAGGTTCGAGTCCTCTTGGGTATACTAAACAAAATTATTCCTGACGGAATAATTTTGTTTTTTGAGATTTTTTATGAAAACATGGTTTTCCTAAAAAACTCAACCACAGTGATATGTAGAATTTTTTTGCAGTCATCTGGGAGAGATGCGAGAGTGGTTGAATCGGGCGGCCTCGAAAGCCGTTGTACAGCTCGTCTGTACCGAGGGTTCGAATCCCTCTCTCTCCGAAGCTAAGAGTCGGAGAAACATCATTATTTCATATCTGGAGAGATGGCCGAGCGGTCGAAGGCGCACGCTTGGAAAGCGTGTGTATCGAAAGGTACCGGGGGTTCGAATCCCCCTCTCTCCGTTTATTCGCCGTCAGGCCCTGTGCTAGTACGCACTACCCAACCCCGTCAGGTCCGGAAGGAAGCAGCGGTCAGTGGTGTTTTACTGAGCCGCAGTAAGCTTGGCGGCGTTTTTATTTACCAGGTATATAACAGATATCTCTCAGCTCGCTCGAAGACTCGAGGCTTCGGGTCTATGTTTTTTATAATTTTATTCACATGCTTTTCCATAATTTATCCACATGTTATCCACAGGTTTCTAATTACGTTGAAACTGCTTGCTTTGCTCTTATGGTTAACTATACTTAGGTTACTGTAGGAGAAATTATATGAAAAAAATTGCTGTTTTAATTTGCACAGTTTTGATTCTAGGAAGTGCTGTTTTTGCTGAGGAAGCAGGTACAAAGATTTCAGTATTTGTGCCTGAAAGCCTATATCTTTATGATGATGGAGCTGTCGCATTGACATCCGGCCTAAGCACTTCACTCGGGCTTGGTAAGTTTCTTGAGATTCCTGTCGGCTTTGATTACTGTAAATTTCACGGTTATATGGTTGAGGGTGCATCAGTGGACGGGAATGCGGTATCGCCTTCAAAGCCATGGTTTATAGCTGATAACTTCCTTGCCTACATCAAACTACAGCTGAAGTTTGAAATGGGGCCGGTGGTTATAAAGGCATTCGGAGGAGGCGCCGGGAGCTGGAATGCGACGTTAACTCCGCTTGAAGGCTGGGCGGCGGACGATGTTGCTGCGGCAGATGAATATGCCGGATTTACTGAGTTTTCAGCAAGTGCACCCTTCGGTTACGGATGGCTTGCCGGCGGATCTCTGGGTATTAAGATCAAACAGGTAACTGTTAATCTGTTTGCTGAGTACAGGGATATTTATAATCCGCTAACATTGACTGCATCCTATCTTACTGGACCCTCAACGGGGCTTACCGCTGCTAAAACGATTGAGTCAACTAATACCTATCTTATGATGCGAGGCATAGCCTGCGGTATAGGGGGAAGCTTTGCTTTCTAATCAATAAAAGTTTTCAAATCCTGAAACTGCTGATACACTGATTAACCAGAAAAAATCAGGAGAAAAACGTTTTGGGAAGGAGAATAACTTTTTCAATTAAGGCATTAATTCAGGATCCTGACGGCCGTGTTCTGATTCTTCGTCGTAATACTGATCGGAACACGGTCTGGGAATTACCGGGTGGACATATTGAATTCGGAGAGACTGCCGAGCAGGCAGTAACCAGGGAAGTTTTCGAAGAAACCGGAATGAAAATTATCCCGGAAGTTATAGTTGATACCTGGAACGCCTTTCTTGATAACTGGCACATCACCGGAATTATTTACAAATGCAGTACAAAGGATTTCGATATAAAACTCTCTGATGAACATGTGGAGTTCCGATGGGCGGGAATCAATGAGCCCGATTTTGATCTCCTAATCGGTGAGTTCAGGGAAAAAGTGAAAAAGTGGCTGGAGTGCTGTGAGCAGTAAGGATTACATACAGCGCATAAACAGAGTAATAGACTATATAGATTCACACCTCGATGAGGAGCTGAACCTCGATCGACTGGCGGCTGTCGCTTTGTTTTCACCCTATCATTTCCACAGGATATTCACAGCCTTTATGGGAGAGCCGCTGAATGTTTTCATCAAACGACTCAGGCTGGAAAAAGCCGCCCGTATGCTTGCCGGCACAGAGAAGAATATTACTGAAATTGCACTGGACTGCGGATTCAGCTCATCATCTGTTTTTGCCAGAAGCTTTCGTGAACATTATGATCAGTCTGCAACAGACTGGCGTTTAAGCCTTCTCAGCAAGGATTGCAAAGCGGACAGCAAGATTGAGCAAATGAAGGGCAAGAATTGTGAAGCTGAGGCCGGTTCAAAGCCGTATCATCTTGATCATAAGATTATTGATGAACGGAGGAACCGAATGAAAGTAGAAGGCAGAAATGTCAGAGTAGAAAATGTTGAGGATATGACGGTAGCCTATGTGCGTTATATCGGGCCCTATGCCGGGGATGAGGCATTATTTGCCGGCCTGTATGAAAAGCTTTTCAAATGGGCAGGAGCGAGGGATCTGCTTAATTTTCCGGATACAAAGCTGATGAGCGTATATCATGATGATCCTAACCTGACTGATGAGACAAAGCTGCGGACCAGCGTCTGTCTGACTGTGCCACCTGACACGGAGGTTAGCGGTGATGTTGGTAAAATGCTCATGCCTGCCGGAAAGTATGCAATGGTAGAGTTTGAGGTTGATGTTGATCAGTATGGTGATGCCTGGAACTGGGTTTGTGCTGACTGGCTGCCGGACAGCGGATATGAGGCTGCTGACGGTCTGAGCTACGAACTCTCAAAAAATGATCCGAAACAACACCCTGAAGGGAAGCATGTATTCGATATCTGTATTCCAGTAAAACCCGCATAAACACAGATACGCCCGAATCCTGATCAACTCCGAGCTTGATAACGGCCCGATTATCATATACAATTTTCGCGTATGGCATATGAAGTAACCGCATCAAGACGTCGTCCGTCCGGCTTTGAAGAGCTGGTCGGACAGGAATTTGTAGTTTCAACTATTAAGAACTCTATTAAGGCTGGTAGGATTGCCCACGCCTATCTTTTTTCAGGCCCACGCGGCGTCGGAAAAACATCCGCAGCAAGAATTCTTGCCAAGGCGGTCAACTGTGAAAACGGTCCGACGCCCGAACCCTGCGGAGTCTGCAGCAACTGTACCGAGATAGCAAAGGGAAATGCCCTTGATGTGATTGAGATTGACGGAGCATCAAATACTTCGGTAAACGATATTCGTGAAATCAAGGACGAGGTGCTTTTCGCGCCCAATTCCTGCCGTTACAAGGTGTATATTATCGATGAGGTTCACATGCTTTCAAACAGTGCATTCAACGCGCTTCTGAAAACCATCGAAGAACCGCCTCCATATATTATTTTTATCTTTGCAACAACCGAGATTCACAAGGTTCCGGCTACAATCCGTTCGCGCTGTCAGCAGTTTAATTTCAGGCTGATTGGGCTGGAGAGGATTAAAAACAGCCTTTCCGATGCCTGCCGTGAAATGAATGTCGCTGCGGAGGATGACGCTCTTTTCTGGATAGCTAAGGAAGCTACCGGTTCTATGCGTGATGCTTATACGCTTTTTGATCAGGTTGTTGCCTTTTCAGATGGAAATATCAACCTTGAAATAATACGCGAGAAACTGGGCCTGGTCGGCCTGGACAGCATGAATACAATTGCCGATGCCATGGCCGGCAGGAATGCCGCGGAAGTAATAAGACTCTGTTCGGAGATTATTGCCGGCGGAGTTTCGGTAGAGCAGTTTGCTGTAGACCTTGCCGAATACTTTAGAAGCCTGCTTTTTATCAAAAGCGGTGCGGACAGCGAGGCTCTGCTGGGCTATGCAAAGGCAAGATATTCCGATACGGCGGTAAGAACTTTTTCACGCCCCCAGCTTGAAAAGGCTCTTGAGCTAATTTTTAAGTTTTACAGAGATGTCCGCTATTCGCTTAATGAACGCTTTGAGCTGGAGCTTCTTCTGAGTCTTCTTTCAGATATAAGTACATGGATTTCTCCGGCAGAAATATATGACAGACTTGAAGCCTTGAAAGGCCGTGCAATTTCAGGTGCAAAAGCAGTCCCTGTTTCTGAATCTGCGATTCAGACTGAAACTCAGCCTTCGGTTCCTGTACAGGCACAGGTTCAGGTTGAAAAAACGGTTGCTCCGGCAGCTGCTGCAGCTCCTTCGGCACCCGTACAGCCGGTGCAGCCTCAGGTACAGCAGAATGCGCCTCTGGTTAAGGATGATGCTCCTTCCGTTCAGCTTGGACGGCCTGAACCCCAGTCTCAGCCGTTTGGACAGGCTCCGGCAGAGTCTCAGCAGCCCGCAGCGCAACAGCAGGCGCCTCCGGTACAGAAGCCGGCTGTAAGCGGCGCCTTTGATCCGGATGATTATGACGATGATGAAGAGGATGAGGATTACTACGAAAGATTTGTGGATGATCCGCCTGTTTCTGAACCTCCTGCTCAGGCAGCAGCCCCTGCGGCTCCAACGTCAATGCCCGCAGCTCCGTCACAGACAGCTCCGGCTTATGCCTCACCGGAACCGACATCAGCTGCTGTTCAGTCAACAGTGGCCGGAAGCGGCGGGGGATTCAGCTCGGATGAGAAGAGCCGCATTCTTGAAGGTATCAGGAAGCGCAAGCTGACACTTGCCGCTGCGGTAGAGCAGTCGGTGAGATGGACCGTTAACGGCGGAAAGCTCTGTTTGAGTTTTGAAAACGGATATACAGCCTCAGTCGTAAAGAACGATAGACAGGTTATAAACGAAATAATTAATGAACAGACCGGCAGGTCATACCAGATCGAGGTTGAAGTATTAAAGATCAACCGCGACGAGGAAAGCGGCCAGGATCATCAGGAACATGTTGATGCTGTAAAAAAGGTTTTCCGCGGCCAGGTCATTCAGGGTGGTGAATAAATGAATCCGATGGATATGATAAAAAATCTGCAGGGAATGCAGAGCAAGATGCAGGATATGCAGGGAAAACTCAATAATGTAACCGCAACCGGTTCTTCGGGCGGCGGGATGGTTGAGATTACCCTTACCGGACAGTATTCGGTGCTTGATGTAAAGATAGCTCCCGAGGCGGTTGATCCGAGTGATATAGGACTGCTTGAAGATCTTGTTCTGTCCGCATTTACCGATGCTTCTAACAAGATAAAGGAAAAAATACAGCAGGAAGCTTCCAGCATTGCTTCCGAACTGAACCTTCCCCCGGAAATGATGGGGTTTTAAGACAGAAGGCGGAAATTGAACAGTCTCGATCTGCTTGTAAAAAATCTTTCTAAACTTCCCGGAATAGGTTCAAAAAGCGCCCGGAGGATGGCCTATCATATTCTAAAGGCTGATCCTGGCTGGGTATCAAACCTTGCCGAACTTATAGGCGGAATTCAGGAAAACATTAAAACCTGCTCTATCTGCGGGAACTACACTGAGGAGGATCCCTGTGATATCTGCAGCGATGCCTCCCGTGATCACAGTTTGATCTGCATTGTTGAGCAGCCGGAAGATATCACGACAATAGAGGCTACAGGCGACTTCAAAGGCTACTACCATGTTCTTAAGGGAGTAATTTCCCCGATAGACGGTATAGGGCCTGAGGAGCTGACAATCGGACACCTGCTTAACCGGCTTAAAAGCGGAAAGGTGGAAGAGCTGATTATTGCCACAAATCCGACTGTTGAGGGTGAGACGACTGCGATGTACCTGGTTAACCTGCTTAAGAAATCGGGACTTCGGATCAGCCAGCTTGCATCCGGACTTCCGGCAGGCGGGGATCTTGAATATGCGGACAGGCTTACTCTTTCCCGATCTCTTAAGGGCCGGCGGACTCTTTTAAAGCCGGCGGAAGCTCCTTCCTCAATCGGCGCACCTAAGAACGAGAAGCCCCTCTTTTAATCTCTTTTTCTGAAGCGTTCTGCAGCTGACCGCATCAGTGTAGGAAGTGTATTAACCGGTATTTCATAAATCAGAATAAACAGAAGGACTTCCGGGCTGAAAAAACCTGAAGCAACCACAGCAGTAAGCCCCACGTTCATGTATAGTACAGAAACAGAGAGACCGATCCGCTTTTTCCGATCAAGAAAGAAGGGGATAAAAAGACCGCTGAGTATCAGTATTAATCCCAGAAGATAACTTAAGCCAAGCTGAGGCAGGGTATGCAGAGGGTTTTCAAGGATGCTGCCGGCGGCTGTTGCAAGCAGGATGCAGATAACGGCCATGATAAGCAGAATATTTACCGCCCCGAAGTATTTTTTAGTCTTAAGCACTGCAGATTTCAGCAGAGGCCGGATTATCAGCGACAACCCGAATGGAACAAAAATAAGAAAGGTCAGTATTTTAAACATCTGTACAGGATTCAGCTGAATCTCAGCCCCGAGAACCAGCATAATCAATATCGGCATATAAAAGGGGGCAAGAAGGGTCATCAGTATCTGGTTAAGCAGGATAAACTCGGTATCTCCTTCAAGCAGAGTGGTAAGTGTAGGTGAAATTGAGGCGAAGGGTGTGATGCACAGCATGAATACGGCTATTGAGATATCGGTTCCGAGCGGTTTGGCCAGATGATAAAGCAGGATTGGAAGGATAACCTTGGTGATGATGAACACCGCTGCAATGTTGTGAAACCTCTTCAGATTTGAAAGTGCCTGCCTGATATCTATAGACAGAAAGGTGAACAGCATTACCGTTCCAAGCAGCGGCAGAACGAGGTTTTTATATCCGTCAAAAACAGAGGAAAAAATCAGTCCGATTAGTATTCCCAGCCCGAAAAACAGGCCGAAGTATTTTTGAATAAATCCATACCAGCTCAATAGATCACCTCGCGCTATATTGACACTGACAACCCATTATGTCAAATTCATTAGTTATGGAAAAGGACGAATTAATTATAACTGCTGAACAGGCTCAGCTTGAACTGACTGCAGAGGAAGAAACCCGGCTTCGAACCGCGGTCTCAGAGATGATTGAATACTTCTCTCTGATGAACAAAGTCGATGTCAATGACCTTCCTCCGACCACTCACGCACTCGTAAGAGAAAATGCTCTCCGCAATGATAACGCAGTAAATAATTATAATCCCGTTGATCTTGTTAACCGTGCCCCCGAGCACGAAAATAATTTTATCGTTATACCCAACGTACTTTAATTTACATAATCCACCGATATTACAAAGGTTGATAATATGACTACAGTAAAAAACTGGAAAGACTATATTTCCGGCGTTAAAGAACATGATAAACCGTTCTCCAGTTTTCTGGAGTTCGAGGAAAGGGAAGAATCTTTTTCTTCCAGAAAAACCGGCGGAGTCCTGGATGGAGTTCCTTTCGGCGTTAAGGACAATATTGCCGTTGAAGGCCTGCATCTCACATGCGGATCAAAGATGCTTAAGGATTTTGTTTCTCCCTATGATGCAACAGCAATAAAAAAGCTCAAAGATGCAGGTGCGGTTGTAGCGGGAAAGGCTAATCTCGACGAGTTCGGGATGGGATCCTCAACTGATAATTCGGCACTTGCCGTATCAAACAACCCCTGGAACACCGAATGCGTCTGCGGCGGTTCAAGCGGCGGTTCGGCTGCTGCTGTTGCTGCGGGACTTGTTCCCTTTGCGCTTGGTTCAGATACAGGCGGATCAATACGCCAGCCCGCTTCTTTCTGCGGCGTATACGGACTAAAACCCACTTACGGTGTTGTTTCCCGCTTCGGCCTTGTTGCCTATGCCTCATCACTGGAAGTTGTGGGAGTACTTGCGGACAGCGTTGAAACCGCAAGAACGGTTTTCAACATAATCAAGGCCAAGGATACCATGGATCAAACCTCTGTTGACCATGTTCCAGCCTCCGATGAATCAAAGACCATAGCTGTTCTCGACGGGGATCTTGGTCTTAAGCCTGAGGTTGAAGCGGCATATAAAAAGGCTGTTGAAGCCTTCGAGAAGATAGGCTACACGATAAATAAGGTAAGCCTTCCGATGCTCGACTACGGAATTGCCGCCTACTATACGATAGCAATGGGAGAAGCCAGCGCCAACCTCGCACGCTACAACGGTGTGCGCTACGGTCACCGAAGCGACGATGTAGAGGCATTTGAAGACCTTGTACGGAAATCCCGGGATGATGGCTTCGGTGATGAGGTTAAGCTTAGAATCCTGATGGGAACCTACGTTCTGCGTTCCGGGTTCCAGGATCAGTACTATACGAAGGCTCAGAAGATTCGAACTGCAATCAGAAACGAGTTTGACGAAGTTTTTAATAGTGCGGACCTTGTCATGATGCCTGCCTTCCCGACTGCCGCCTTCAAACACGGTGATCAGAGCCTTGACCAGTTTCAGCAGAAGCTTGCCGACAAGTTCACCGTTGCCGCGAACCTTGCCGGAATCCCGGCTATGAGCGTTCCGGTATCTGTTGAGAACGGACTTCCCGTCGGCATGCAGCTTATGGGGCCTGTTTTTTCCGAGGAAAGAATCTTTAAAGCTGCTGAAAAACTCGCAGAAGTGCTTCCTCCGGCAAGCTGTCCTGCAAAGATGGAGGCCCTCTGATGTCAGTATACGAAACGTTTATAGGACTTGAAATACATATCCAGCTTCTGACAGAGACCAAGATTTTCTGCGGATGTAAATCCAAATTCGGCGACGAACCTAACAGCAACGTATGTCCGGTCTGCCTCGGCTATCCGGGTGTTCTGCCGGCGCTTAATGAAGAAGCTGTAAAGCTCTCATACATAGTCTGCCGGGCAATGAACTGTGAACTGGCAACAAACGGTGTTTTTGAAAGAAAGAACTACTTTTATCCGGATTTGACCAAGAACTATCAGATTTCCCAGTTTACCAATCCCTTTGGTCAGAAGGGATACTTTGAATACGAATCGGGCGGAGAAATTAAGAAGATAAACTTTCACGAGATCCACCTTGAAGAAGATGCGGGAAAGATGATTCATGAGGGCGGCAAGTCCTACTGCGACTATAACCGTGCAGGTACCTGTCTTCTTGAAATCGTTACCGAGCCTGAGTTTAAAACAGGCGATGAAGCCGAAGACTTTCTCCAGGCTTTCAGACGGACTGTAAGACATCTAGGTGTCTGTGACGGAAACATGGAAGAAGGATCGATGCGCTGCGATGCTAACATCTCAATCAACCTTCCGGGAAAGGGGCTTGGAAGAAAGGTTGAAATAAAGAACCTCAACTCATCAAGCTTTGTTAACAAGGCCCTGATGTACGAACGAAAGCGGCAGGAAAAGGTTATAAACGGCGGCGGAACCATCGTTCAGGAAACCCGTCTCTGGGACGAAAAGCGTTCAGTCACCGAAAGTATGAGAAGCAAGGAACAGGCCCACGACTACCGTTACTTCCCTGAGCCGGATCTTCCGCCTTTCAGACCGGATGAAGCCTTTTTCGCTATGATTGAAGATTCACTGACAGAGCTTCCTCTTGCCCGCAAACAGCGCTTTGTAAAGGATTTCGGCCTTACCGAAGATCAGGCGGATTACCTCTGTGAGGAGAAAACCTGTGCAGAATATTTTGAACAGGTCGCTGCTGCCGGGGCTGATACCTCAACCGCCGCAAAGTGGATAATGGGCAACGTGGCAAAGGAACTTAACAGCAAGGGAATGTCGAAGGCCGACCTTGGAACAGAGGCTTCAGCATTGACTGTCGGGCGTTTTACATCGCTTTTGAAAATGCTTGATGATAATAAAATTCATGGTAAAATAGCCGCTCAAACACTGCAGGCAATTTTTGATGAAGATAAGGATCCACAAACCATAATAAAAGAAAAAGGCTGGGATCAGAGTGCCGATGACGGTGCACTTGAAGATATTGTTAAGAAAGTTCTTGATGAGAACCCCAAAGTTGAAGACCAGCTTAAAGCCGGTGATCAGAAACCCAGGGGATTTATCGTCGGAAAGGTTATGGCTGCGACCAAGGGAACAGCCAATCCGCAATCCGTACAGAGTATAATTAGCAAACTTATAGAGGATAAATAATGAAACTGAAGAGAACACATAACTGCGGACAGCTCAGAAAGGAAGATGCAGGCAAAAGCATCGTTCTTAACGGATGGGTTGAAAACTACCGCGATCACGGAGGCGTTGCCTTTATCGACCTCCACGACAGATGGGGTCTTACCCAGATTGTCTTTGATCCGCAGGTTGCCCCGGAAGCACATGCCATGGCTCATACACTCAGAAGCCAGTTTGTAGTTGCTGTTGAGGGTGAAGTAAGGGCAAGACCGGAAGGAATGGCAAATGCCAACCTTGATACCGGTGATATTGAAGTTTACGTAAAGAGTTTTGAGCTTCTCAATAAATCAAAGACTCCGCCCTTCGATGTACAGCATTCTGAAAGCGTAAATGCAGAAACCAGACTTGTTCACAGATACCTCGATCTCCGCGGTAAGCAGCTTCAGAACAACATGATCTTTAGAAGCAAGGTAACCGGAATGATTCGGAACTACTTTCTTGATAATGATTTTGTTGAGGTTGAAACTCCTATTCTTCAGAAATCAACACCCGAAGGCGCACGAGACTATCTTGTTCCAAGCCGTGTAAACCCGGGAATGTTCTACGCTCTGCCCCAGAGTCCCCAGCTTTTCAAGCAGACTCTGATGATTTCAGGCTTCGACAGATACTTCCAGATAGCAAAGTGTTTCAGGGATGAGGACCTCCGCGCCGACAGGCAGCCCGAGTTTACCCAGGTAGACCTTGAAATGTCATTCGTAGACCGTGACGATATCATCAGCATGCTTGAAGGTCTTTTCAAAAAACTGATGAAGGATATTTTTAACAAGGATATAGCGCTTCCTTTCCCGAGACTCAGCTATGATGAGTCAATGCGAAAATACGGTAACGATAAGCCGGACCTTCGTTTCGGCCTTGAGATTGTTGACTGTTCCGATGTTTTTGCGGACTCAGGCTTCGGCGTTTTCAAGAACGCTGTAGCATCTGGCGGCCTCGTGCGCTGTATCAACCTCAAGGGCGCTGCCGACAAGCTCAGCAGAAAAGATCTTGATGAAATGACTCCATACATCAAACCTTACAGGGGCAAGGGTGTTGCATGGATTAAGATGAACGCAGACGGTCCTCAGTCTCCGATTGTTAAATTCTTTACTGAGGAAGAGTCCAAGGCTCTTTATGAAAGAATGGGTGCTGAAACAGGCGACGTACTGATATTTGTCGCAGATAAGGAAAAGGTTGTATGCCAGAGCCTTGCCGCACTCAGACTTCTAATGGGTGAAAAACTAGGTCTTATCGACAAGAACGAGTTCAACTTCCTCTGGGTAGTTGACTTCCCGCTTTTTGAAAAGGACGACAACGGCAGGCCTACTTCAATGCATCATCCCTTCACTGCACCGAGACCGGAAGACGAAGAGCTGCTTGATACCGATGTTTTTGCAGTTAAAACCAATGCCTACGACCTTGTTCTTAACGGAAACGAGATCGGCGGGGGGTCTGTCAGAATCCATGACAACGTTATGCAGCAGAAGATATTCAGCCTGCTTGGTATAGAGGAAGAAGATGCAAAGCTTAAGTTCGGCTTCCTTCTTGAAGCCCTCCAGTACGGAGCTCCGCCCCATGCAGGACTTGCCCTCGGCCTGGACAGAATCATGATGCTTTTTATCGGCACAGATTCAATCAGGGACGTAATTGCCTTCCCGAAAACACAGAAGGCCACCTGTATGATGTCTGATGCCCCGGGTCCTGTAGAAGAGTCTCAGCTTGAGGAACTCAGCCTTGAGATCTCAATGATCAGCGAAGAATAGATAAATTATTTCAGTATTTATTCAGCCGTCAGATTTCTGACGGCTTTTTTATGATATAATTTGCATAACAAAATATAAAAGTTATAATTTAAAAGAGGTCTAACGTGAAAAAGTTAATTCTCCTGTTGCTGCTTCTACTATTATGCAGCAGCTTTTTAATGGCCGATGGACTGACCGTCGATATTTCCGCTGGTATTTATTACAACGCACACGATTTTGAGACTGAGGGAGCATTTCAGTTTCTGGAATCCTTGTTCTATCTTAGAGCCGGAGGTCTGCTTGGCGCCGGTTACAGGGTTAATAAGTTTCTTTCGGCCGGGGGAGAACTGGGTTTTCTCTACATGACCTATGATTTTGGTGATGGGGAAAATGCTCTGATTGATGTACCGATGCATCTCTATGCTGATATGAGTCTGGGAAATATTCTTGCATTCAGACCCTACGGCGGTGCAGTGATGCTTCACTCGACAGCGGAGAGTGCTGTATATCATTTTAATCCTGAACTTGGGGCGTGCCTTTCACTGGGCGGCTTTTATTTTGAGGCGGCCTATGTCTTTGCAGATGAGTCCTACACCAGGTACGGAATCGGTTTTACAGGATACCTGATAGATTAATAAAAACCTCAAAAACCCAAAATTGGGGTTCTTGAGGTTTTTCTGAATAATCATAATTCCAAATTGGAACTTATCTAAGAACTGCAGTTCTTAGATGTTAATGGCCTTCAGTCTTTCAGCTGTAAACTGGGCGCCGACCTGCCCGACTATGCCTGATGCAAGTTTTGATGCGATATGTCCGCTTTCCTCAAGGCTTTTGCCGGTGCACAGTCCGTAAAGAAAGCCTGCAGCGTAAATGTCTCCGGCCCCTGTTGTGTCAACAGCCTTCGTTTTGTATACAGGAATTTGATAGGATTCAGCGCCCCTACGGACAACCGAGCCTTTGGAGCCGTTTTTAACAACCGCTATTTCACATAATTCGGAAAGCATTTCAGTGCATTTTACTACATCATCTGAACCGAACATCAGTCTTGCCTCTTCTGCGTTGGCAAAAACTATGTCAAAATGATTTTCTACAAGTCGGCAGAACTCACCCTCGCTTCGGTTAACTGCAAAGGGGTCCGCAGCATCAAAGACGATCTTTGTTCCTGATTCTTTGGCTATTTCGATGGCCCTGGTTAAGGCGTTTTTCTGAGATTCCGTATCCCACATATATCCTGTGAAGTAAAGGTATTCAGCCTTGGCAATGGCGTCCGGCTGTATGTTATCAATACCGTATTCACGGTTAATCTCAAGTGAGGTGTTCATCGTCCTTTCGGAATCCGGGCTTACAAGGATTATGCTTGTGCCGGTGTTGCCTTCGCCGCGTTTGAGGTAAGAGGTAACATTATGATCTTTAAGCTGCTTTTCATAACGGTCGCCGAGATCGTCCGGACCGATTTTACCCGAAAGCGCAGCGTTTACACCCAGCTGCGACAGTGTAATTATTGTGTTGGGAGCTGAACCTCCGCAGTGAAATTCCGGCTTCTTTGTTCGGATGAATTCCACAATTTTATCTCTTTCCTCGCCTTCGGTGAGTTTCATTATTCCTTTATCAAGCCCGAGGCTCGCCAGATCTTCATCTGTAACATGTACAACAACATCTATAAGGACGTTTCCTATTCCGTAAACCTGTAATTTGCTCATTTACTGATAATAATATATTTACTTGTGCAGATGCAAGAATCCGGCTTTTATAACTTTTGTAAAATAAGTAATATGGGTCCATGCTTAGCGAACTGATTCTTCTGTACTTTCTTTTTTTCAGGATAGGCTTGTTTTCTATCGGCGGCGGGTATGTAATGCTTCCAATGCTCAGGGATGAACTGATAAAAAAACGCGGATGGCTGACTGATGAAGAGCTGCTTGATTACTATGCAATCGGTCAGGCTACACCAGGGATAATTGCGATTAATACTGCAACATTCGTAGGTTACAAGAGGCGCGGAATACCAGGAGCTGTTATTTCTACTATAGGTATGGTAACACCATCTTTGATAATAATTATGGTTATTGCTGTTTTTCTTCCGCGGTTTCAGGAGATTGCCCTTGTACAGAAGGCTTTTCTGGGAATAAGAGTGGCTGTTTCGGTTCTGCTGGTGAATACGCTGATAAGCCTAGCTAAAAAAGGCTGGAAATCGGCTGTTGAAATAATTCTATCACTTGCGGCACTGGCTGCAGCTGCGGTCTTCGAGGTTTCTCCGGTTCCGGTGATAATAGCCGGTGCGCTCGCCGGGCTTATAAAGAGCACCGTTGAAAGGAAAAAGGCGTGAGTATACTTCACCTGTTTCTGATGTTCATCCGTATCGGCTTTTTTACTATAGGCGGTGGGCTTGCAAGTCTTCCTTTGTTAAAAACAGCAGTTGTTGACGGCGGTCTTCTTGGTTCTAATGAGTTTATTGATATGATAGCCGTAAGCCAGTCAACGCCGGGACCGATAGGAATCAATATGGCAACCTATACAGGCTTCAGACTTGCCTCTGTTCAGGGATCTCTTGCCGCAACTGCAGGAATAGTGCTTCCATCCCTGGTAATTATCATATTTATCGCTGCTTTTATGAAGAATTATGCTTCAAACAAAATCGTTAAAAATGTGCTGTGGGGTATCCGCCCGGCAGCCATTGGGCTTATTGCTTCTGCATCCTGGTATGTGATCAGTAAAAGCCTGTTAAATGATACCCCGGCGTTCAGCCTGAATATCCCTGCGTTAATACTTTTTGCTGTCCTCTTTGCTGCATACAGAGTCAAACCGCTGCCGGCTCCGATTTATATTCTTGCCGGGGCAGTAATCGGAATGGTGGTGTTTTAGTTAAATAGGATTTGACCGATAGAATCAATAACTTTATACTAAATCCGAAAGGGCGTTTTCTTATGACAGATACCAGGAAAATAATCTTTAATAAAAAAAGGATTATATTTTTGGCTGATATCGAAAGACGCGGAATAGAATACTCTTTTGATATTGTTCAATATAACAAAAATACAAACTCGCTATTAAAATCAGAAATCGAAGACTCCGGAATTCTGCTGAAGTAAATATAGTCTATTGTAGCAGCACTCAGAGTTTAAGGTTCTTTGGCCACTGAGAACACTGATTTGTATATGGTAATGGCGGGCAGAGATTAAGGAAATAGTAGGTATCCTCCTCCTGAAGATTCTTCATTTTACTATCCGTTTATAAATTGTAAAGGGCAGGCATAGACGAAAACTTCGTTTACGTCCCTTGACAATTTATAAAGCGGATCTGTGTCTTCTGTATAAAAATGCAGGAGGCAGATATGGTTCTGTACAAAGATTTAAGTTATAAGGTTATTGGTTGTGCTTTTAGGGTGCACGGCAGTTTGGGTCCTGGATTATTGGAACAATGCTATCACAATGCTATGTTTTATGAACTAAAAGAAACCGGCTTATCGGTTGGGTATAATGTGCCGTTTAATGTTGAATACAAAGGTAATCTTGTAGGTGAATATTTCGCAGACCTTGTCGTTGAAAACAAGGTTATTCTTGAATTAAAGTCGGTTAAACAGTTTTCAGAGGCACATTCAGCACAGTTAATCAATTATTTACACATCGCCGGCTGCAAAGTGGGTTATCTGTTAAATTTTCAGGGTTGTCAGCTTGAATGGAAAAGATTTGTTTTATAATATTCAAATCAATGGATAATAAGGATATCCGCTGGATTCAGCGTCTGAACAGTTATATTAAAGCTCTTAAACAGCTCGAAAATGCGGTAAAATTATCTCGAATAAGAGATTTAAGTGATCTTGAAAAACAGGGGCTTATTCAGTCTTTTGAATTTACTCACGAACTTGCATGGAATACAATAAAGGATTTTTTTAAATATCGAGGTAATAACCAGATTTTTGGTTCTAAAGATGCGGTGAGAGAAGCCTTCAGCTATGGTCTTATCGAGGATGGTGGTTCATGGATGAAGATGATTCAAAGCAGGAATCAAAGTTCGCATACATATAATGAAAAAACCGCTGAGGACATTATTGAGAGTGTGGTTCAGCAATTTTATGGTGAATTCGAAAAGTTTTCTATAAAGATGCGTCAGCTGGCTGAACAGGAAAAGTGACAGAAAAATGTTTGGCTTGAAAGAAGATACTATCCTTCAAATCCAGAGTGTTTTTAAACAATTCTCGCAAGTAAAAAAAGTTTTAATCTATGGCTCCCGATCTAAGGATACATTTCATAACGGCTCAGATATAGATCTTACATTAATTGGAAATGGACTTTCTACCGATATTCTCTTTCAGATCGATGAAGAGCTTGAAAAACTGATGCTTCCTTATAAGATAGATATTTCAATAATGGAGCATATTGATAATAAAGAACTTATTGACCATATCGATCGAATGGGGCAAATCTTTTATTCTGTATAAAACTCCTAAATTTATGTTCAGCATTCGAACAATTTCTTACAGATATGTGTAAATTCAGCCAATTATTAATCCGAATTCTATTGAAATCGATCTGTATTGCGGTATAATTGTTCATACATCGAACACTAACCGATGACAGAAACATACCAGTTCTCATTTCATATCAGTCTGTTTCGGCGGCGAATGCACAGAATTGGGTCCATATATATTTTCCATTTTATAATTAAAAATGGAAGGACTCATTGTGCCTGACTAAAAATGACTGCTCGATTAGTAGCCATTTTTAGTTTGAAGTAATTTTTTTAAAATTACTTCTTTATACTTATGGTAAAACCTAAATGCTGAAGTATTTAGGTTTAGAATAAAACCTTGAACGAAAAAGAAATAGAAATCTTAAACAGTATTCATAACACCTCAACTCCTCTAAGCCAGCGTGAGCTTGCCAGAACATCAGAGCTGTCTCTCGGGATGACAAATGCTATCCTGAAACGTCTTGTACAGAAGGGCTGGCTGATGGTAAAGAAGGTTAATAACAGGAATATCCGCTATGTTGTTACTCCCTCCGGTGTTGAAGAGATTACCAGGCGCAGCTACAAGTATTTCAAGCGGACTCTCAAGAATGTCGCTGATTACCGGGATAAGATTGAGACACTTATAGGTGGTATAAAAGCAACCGGGTATGAAAGTATAGTTCTGGTCGGAGCAAGTGATATTGATTTTATTGTAGAGTATGCATGTATAAAATCCGGACTGAAATTAATTCGGAATGATAAAGATATAAATGAAAAAACATTCAGGCTGTATGCTGAAAGTTATATTCCGGATAATGCTGAGAAGAAGCAGGGAGTGACTTTTCTGCAGGATGTATTTGTGTAATGAGTGGAAAATTTTAGGAACTATATATAATCTTGCCATATAAATTTTTGAAAATTATTTTAGTTCTAATTTGGAAAAAATCACTTCCTTAGAACGATATATATTTGTTTTATTTGTAGGAGTAAATATGGAGTATAAGCTGCCAAAAGTAATTGCAGAAATTGGATGTAATCATAAAGGGAATATCGACATAGCTAAAGAGTTAATTGATACAGCCGTTTTTTGCAAAGCATCAGTCGCAAAATTTCAAAAACGTACACCAAAAGAATTATTGACTGAAGAACAGTATAATGCACCACATCCTAATCCTATGCATTCATACGGTGATACATATGGGGAACATAGAGAATTTTTAGAGTTAGATAAAAAGACACATAAGGAATTAAAAAATTATTGCGAACAAAGAGGGATAGTTTATTCCACTTCTGTATGGGACATTACTTCAGCGAAAGAAATTATAGAAATAAATCCTGAATTTATAAAGGTACCTTCTGCATGTAATACACATTTCTCAATGTTGGAAGTCCTAAGAGATGAGTATGATGGAGATATTCATTTATCCTTTGGTATGACAACGCATGAGGAAGAAAAAAAGATTCTTTCATTTTTTAATGAAAAAAACACTTTAAAATCAAGAGTTATTATTTATAGTTGTACATCAGGATATCCAGTTCCTTTTGAAGATGTTAACCTACTAGAAATTTTACGACTTAAGGAATCCTACGGTTCAAAAGTAAAAAGTGTAGGATTTTCTGGTCATCATTTAGGTATAGCTATTGATATAGCTGCATATACTTTAGGTGCTGAATGGATAGAAAGGCATTTTACTTTAGATCGTACGTGGAAAGGTACTGATCATGCTGCTTCATTAGAACCTCAGGGATTGAAAAAATTAATTAGAGATTTAAATGCAGCGTCACAGTCTTTACATTATAAAAAAGAGGAAATCTTACCAATCGAAGCAATTCAAAGAGATAAACTAAAATATAGAGGATAGCATGTCAACAATAGCTTTTATTCCTATACGCAGTGGAAGTAAATCCATTCCCAATAAGAATATAAAAAAAATTGCAGGTAAACCTTTAATTTTTTGGACTTTATTAGCAGCGGAAAATTGTCAAAAAATTGATGAAATTCATGTAGCAATAGATTCTGAAGAATATAAAACAGTAATTCAATCATTTAAATTTCAGAAAGTAAATATATATAATAGATTAAAAGAAAATGCTGAAGATTCTTCTTCAACTGAAAGTGTTATGATTGAATTTCTAAATTCAAAGCCCATATCTAATGATGATATCTTTATTCTAATTCAGGCAACATCACCTTTATTGGAAGCAAGAGATTTAACTGAAGCGTTAGAGAGGTTTTCGGATAAAAAAATTGATTCAATAGTCAGCTGTTCAAGAACAAAAAGATTTTTATGGTCTGATAATGGAACTGCGTTAAATTATGATATCTTTAACAGGCCAAGACGACAGGACTTTTCAGGATTTTTAATCGAAAATGGTGCTTTTTATATTAGTACTGTTGATAAGATTTTTAAGTCAAATAATAGAATTTCTGGAAATATTTTAACTTATGAAATGGAAGAATATTGTTTAACTGAAATAGATGAAGAAGATGATTTGGTAATTATAGAGAATCTAATTAAAAAATATCATAGTTATTTCAAAGCAATAGAGACAATAAAGATTGTACTAACTGATGTAGATGGTGTATTGACTGATGCTGGCATGTATTATGATCAAACTGGTAATGAATTGAAAAAATTTAATACTAGAGACGGAATGGGATTTCAATTACTAAAAGAAGCAGGAATAAGAACAGGTATAATTACATCTGAGAATACTGAAATTGTTGCAAGAAGAGCAAAAAAAGTAAAAGTTGATTATCTTTATCAGGGGATTAAAGATAAATTATCTGTAGTACAAGAAATTTGTAATATTGAAAATATTTCATTAAAAGAAGTTGCTTATATAGGTGACGATATAAATGATTTTGAGGTTCTCAATGCAGTTGGTTTTTCATTTTGTCCTTCAGACGCTATTGATGAAAATAAAAGGATTGTAAAACATGTCCTTAATTCGAAAGGCGGAGAAGGTGCTTTTAGAGAAATGGTAATTCGACTCTTAAAGAAATAACATAGAAGATGAAATTCATTAAATCAATAAAAAACAATAAATTTGTTTTAAATTCTTCAAATTATCTAATAGCTGATTTTTTTAATAATGCGATTGCTTTTTTGACTATTCCAATTTTCACGCGTATTTTAACCCCTTCTGATTATGGTTTAGTTTCAGTTTTTAATTCGTATGTAAGAATCTTTTCTATTGTACTAGGTTTTAATATCCATGGAGCGATTTTTCGAAGATTTTTTGAAAAAGAAGGAGAATATCCATCGTTTATTGGATCAAACTTAATTTTTTTAATAATCATTGATGGATTTATCTTATTCATATTTTTTTTAAACCGATCTATCATTTCCAGATTACTCTCAATTTCTGAAAATATTTTTATTTTTTCTATTTGTCTTTCCATTTTAACTATATTTTATCAAATGTATCTGTCGTTATTACAGGCACATCAAAATAGTAGAAAATATGCGATTCTTTCAGTCTTTAGAAATAGTGTAATAACTATTCTTTCGGTTCTTTGGGTTTATTCATTAAGTGATGAAAAATATAATGGAAAGATTTATTCTCAATTAGTAATTTCAGTATTATTAAGTATCTATTCAGTTATCTGTCTATTGAAAGAATCAAAAATTTCTTTTAGATGGAAGGATATTAATTATTCATTATCCTATGGAATTCCATTAATTCCTCATGCTCTTTCAGGCTTTATTTTAGCTCAATTTGATAGAATTATTATAAACCAATTGGTTGGAACTAATGAAACAGGATTATATTCTTTTGCCTATAATGTAGGAATGATAATGAATATAGTTGTAATGGCTCTGAATAAAGCCTGGATTCCTATTTTTTATAAAAAACTAGAAAAAAATAGATATGATGAAATTCAGAATATTGCTGAAAAATATGCAAAAATAATTTTTTTTATTGCATTATTAATTATTTTATTTAGTAAAGAATTAATTATAATTATGGCAGATAAAAAGTATTTAGAGGCACTAGATATTGTTCCATATATAGTATTAGGATATGTGATCGTGTTTTTATATACTTTATTTGGTAATTATGCTTTTTATAATAAAAAAACAGGAACAATTTCAATTTTTACTTTACTAGCTGGAGTCATTAATATAGTTCTAAACTATCTACTGATTCCAAGATATGGATATCAAATAGCGGCAGTGACAACAATTATATCTTATTTCTTTTTATTTGTCTTTCATTTTGTAAATAGTAAATTTATATTAAAATTTAAGACCATTAGAATAAATAAAATAATATTTTTTCTGTTAACGCTATGTGGTGGGGTAAGTATCTTTTTCTCACTTCCAAATAATATATATTATTTATCATTATCATTTAAAATAATATTACTAATTACAATTGGGTTAATTTTTTTTTATAATGAAATAATTAAATTGAAAAAGAGAATTTAGTAAAAATTTTAATAATATATGAATAATACATTTACTATAAAAAAAATTTGTGAAATATTTTGGGATCTTGAGGAAAAGAACGATCTTTTTAATAAAAAGATAAATAATATTTATTATTGGAAAATAGTTAGGAATACTATTTTTAATATAATTGCAAATTCATTGGGTTTGTTTGGATTTGCTCAAAGAAGAGTTAAAAGAAATATTATTATAAGATTGTATTATTTATTTATCAGAAATTTTAATAGTTTGTTTTTTAGTGTAGGAAGAAGAAAGAAAAAAATTGATATACTTGTTTTTGAAAGTGGACGCAAATCTTATGAAAATGGAAAATATATAGATATATATACTAAATATATAGTAGAGGATCTTAAAAAGAAAAATGAAAAATTTGAGATAGTCGATTTACCAGATAAAGGAAAGCATTTTTCAAAATTCTCGAAAGAAAGAAGTTATTTTGAACACTATAATTCATTAAATACTATAAATTATAAGAAAAAAGAAATCATAATAGATGATGAGGATAAAAAAGTACTTAAATCTATTTTAAATGATTTAAATAAGAAATTTAATTTATCAATAGATCTCTATCCAATAGTAATACGCTTAATTACAAAATTTAAATATGAAGAATCCTTTTTTACTAATTTATTTAAGAGACGTTGTGTAAAAGAAGTATATTTGATTTGTTCATATGGAAAAGAAAGTATTGTCTCAGCTTGTCATAAAAATAATATTGATTGTATTGAAATTCAGCATGGAACTATGTCCAAGTATCATTTAGGTTATAGCTTCCCTCATAATAAAAATATACCATATTTTCCAAATAAAATGTTTTTATTTGGTGAATATTGGTTTAAATCTACACCATTACCCATAGATAGAAGATTTGTATACATATATGGTTTTCCCCATTTAGAAAAGACTATTACAGATATTAATAAAATAAAAAAAGGTAAAGAAATTTTATTTATTTCTCAAGGAACTATTGGAGAGGATTTAGTAAATATTGCTTATAATTATGCTAAAAAGCATATTAATCTTAAAGTATATTATAAACTACATCCTGGTGAATATGATGGTTGGCAAAAAGATTATCCTGATTTGTTAGAGGCTTTAAAATTAGAAAATTTTGAATTAGTTCTTAGAAAGGACAATATCTATGAGTTTATACAAAATGAGATAGAGTATGTTGTGGGTGTATATTCTACTATGATTTTTGAGGCAACTCTTTTAGAATGTAAAATTATAATTATGAGACTTCCAGGTTATGAATATTTGGATTTTGCTATAGAGAATAAATATTTCTCTATAGCTGAAAATTTAGAAGAATTAGAAGAATTTATAAACGCGTATCCTATAAAAAAAATAAGTTCTAATTTTTTTAAGGAAGAAATAAATAAATAGGATAGTTTATATCTTCTATTTATTATCTAAAGGAATAATTTTGATAAGGTTTGTTAAGAGTATAATAAAAAGAAATTATGCTAGAAAAAATAATATTGAGATACATAATATTTCTAAGATTTCATATAATTTAATTAAGCAAATAGGAGTTGGTTCTAAAATTAAAGATGTTGTGTCTTTAGTGGGGAAAATTGAAATTGGTAGATATACTACAATAAATGGTCCAGGAACAAGAATTGCTTCATTAATAAATAAAATCAGAATAGGAAGTTTTTGTTCGATTGCATCAAATGTAATTATTCAGGAATATAATCATAAATATAATCGAATTACTTCTTATTATATATTTCAAAACCTTTTTAAAAGTAATAATTTAAATGAGATTGATTCGAAAGGTGATATTAATATTGGTGAAGATGTATGGATTGGTTCGAATTCTGTTATTCTGTCTGGGATTAATATTGGGAGAGGTTCAATAGTAGGCGCAGGAAGTGTCGTTGTTAAAGATATTCCACCATATAGTATCGTAGTAGGAAACCCCGCAAAAGTTATTAAATCCAGATTTACAAAAGAATGTATAGATCTGTTAGAAGAGATCAAGTGGTGGGATTGGGATATTGAAAAGATAAAAAAAAATAAGAATATTTTTAATATGTCAGAAAAAGAAATCTTAATAAATAAGAATTTGTTTTTATCCTTAAAGGAGTAAAAAAATGGAAAATATAACTATAATTGGTTTAGGATATGTTGGTTTGCCATTAGCATATCAAGCAGCATCCAAAAATAACCATGTAATTGGTGTTGATCTAAATAAGAACTTAGTAGAACTGATAAATTCTCGCAAAGAACTAAAATTTTTAGAAACATATACCAAAAAATTATATGACAAATTTCAAATAGAGGTGTATACATCAATTAAAGATTCTAAAAGTAATAATTATATTATTTGTGTTCCTACACCTGTAAAATCAAAAACTTTACCGGATTTAAGTTATATAATAAACGCCTGTGAGGAGATAGTAAAATTTTTAAAAAAAGATGATATTGTTGTTATTGAATCAACTATTTATCCTGGGGTATGTGAAGAAATCGTTAAACCAATATTAGACAAGGCAAATGTTAAATACTATCTTGCTCATTGTCCAGAACGTATTAATCCTGGAGATAAAAAATGGAATGTAAGTAATATCCCAAGAGTTGTTGGAGGTATCGACAAGGAAAGTGGAGAAAAAGCAAAAGCTTTATATTCACAGATGATAGATGCAGAAATTACATTACTTTCTCAGATTAAAGCAGCTGAAGCTACAAAAATTCTAGAAAATACTTTCCGAGATATTAATATAGCGTTTATAAACGAAATGGCACAATCCTTTCAATTACAGGGAATTAATACATTAGAAGTTATTAAAGGTGCATCAACAAAACCGTTTGCATTTATGGCTCATTATCCTGGTGCGGGCGTAGGAGGTCATTGTATTGCAGTAGATCCATATTATATGATTGAGAAAGGTAAAGATATTGGTTATGATCACCAGTTTTTAAGTTTAGCTAGAAGAATAAATGCTAATATGCCTGAATATACTGTGTCATTATGTACCAATGGATTAAATAGAATTGAAAAAAGTATAAAAAATAGCAGAATTCTTGTTTTAGGCTTATCATATAAACCCGATGTAAATGACATTAGGGAATCACCTGCTTTTCCAGTAATAAATACATTAGAGAAATTAGGTGCAAAAGTAATTAAAATTGATCCTTACATAGAAGAATATTGGGAGGATTTAGATTTTGAAAAAGAAATATCAAATTGTGATGCTGCTATTCTAATAACTCAACATATGATTTTTAATGAATATGTGCATTCTTTTTATAAAATTCCAGTATTTATTGATGGACGAAATGCATATAGTGATAGAAGTGATAATTTTACTAATATTTATATAGGAATTGGAAATGGAGAGAAATTTTAATAGTTTGAAAAAATGAATAAAAAATTTGAGATTGACCTTTCAATAATAATACCACATTTCAACGCACCAGAATTACTAGAAAAATTATTAAAAACAATACCGAAAAAGGAAAATATTGAAATCATAGTTATAGATGATAATAGTACTAATGGTGTCGAAAAATTTGAATATTTGAAAGTTAAAAAGGAATATTCACATATAAAGTTTTTTTCAAATACCTCAGGAAATAAAGGTGCTGGCGCTTGTCGAAATATAGGGATTAACAAATCTTCTGGTCGTTGGCTTCTTTTTTCTGATTCTGATGATTGGTTTCTAAACGGGTTTTATGAAATTGTATCAAAGTATTTTAGTACTTCATTTGATGTCATATTTTTTATTCCTACAAGTGTAATTTTAGAATCTGGTGAAATTACAGATAGACATTTGCACTATGAAAATTTAATAAGGAATTATATACATAACCCAGGACATGAAGAGGAATTATTTCTTAGATATAGATTTACGTCACCCTGTTCTAAATTAATAAATCGGAAATTCCTCAATGAATTTAATATCAATTTTGATGAGGTTGTTGCTTCAAATGATGTAATGTTTTCTACTAAAATCGGTTTCTTTTATAAAAAATTTGAAGTAGATCCTAATTGCATTTATTGTATTACTCGAGGTAAAGGAAGTTTAACTACTAATATATCTCAAGATGTATTTGATTGTAGGTTAAAGGTCTTTATCGACCATTACAAGTTTTTAAAAAGAGGGCTTTCAAAAGAGGATTTTAACAAATTGAATTTACATGGACTTGATAGAGTTATCTTAGCTATAAGATATAGATTCAGATTAAGAAAAATTTTATCAATAATTATTATTTTTAAAAGAAATAATGTTAGTTTATTTAATAAAAAATTTTTAAATCCAATTGTAGTAATGCAGAAAGTTTTATGGAATTATAATAGAGAAAATATTGAAAAAAAATATTATTCAAATTAGGTTGTTTAATGGTGCGAAAATTATCTAAAAAGATATTACTTTTTCATGATATCGACGGGAGAATCTATTTTAAAGCAATCGAAGCATTATCATTAGAATCTGGAATAAAATTAGAAATTTTATTTTTATTTCCCTTAAGAAAAATTTTAGCGGATATTATCAAGAGAAGAACATTAGATAATTTATCAATTTGTTTAAAGTCCTTTATTGAATATATAAATCTCTTTTTTAAAAGAGATTTAACAATTGTTATTGGATGTAAACCTTTTCATAAACGATTGAGAGTTTTTAATTTGTTAAAAAATAGACATGATTTGATATATCACACTTCTTGGCCATACTGGGATAAATTTAAATTAAAAAATAAAAATTTTTATGATAATTTTAAAGCAATAGTTACAGTTTTAGAATCAAGTGAAAGGTCTATTAGAAAAAGTATAGATTATAGGGGTCCTATCAGAACAATACCTCATGTGGTTGATTTGCCCTTATTTTCAGGCATAAAGGAGATTGATAATAAAATACTTTTTGTTGGTAGATTAGAAGAATGTAAAGGAGTCGAGATCCTTATTTCATTTTCAAATAGTTTACTTTTTAAAAATTATGAAATTTCTGTAATTGGTAAAGGAAAATTAAAACAAAAAATAGAAGACAGTGAAAATATTAAATATTTTGGATTCATTGATGACAAAAAAAAACTTACAGAAATTTATAGAAATAATAGTTTTCTTTTTGTTCCTTCTATAAAAAATAATGAATGGGAAGAACTTTTTGGCATAGTAATTATTGAAGCTATGTCTCAAGGCCTTATTGTTATTTCAAGTAATCATATTGGGCCTCGAAATATAATCACAGATGGTGTTGATGGTTTTCTTGTAGACTCATGGGAAATTGATAAATTAAGTTCAATTATGAAAAGAGAGGATTTGCATCAGATTTCTATGAATGCAATAAGGGCATCAGCAAAATTTTCAATAAAAAATATTAAAAATTCATGGAAAGAATTATTTAATTTATAATGGGATGAGATGAAAAAGATATTACTATATAATGATACAATTCATTTTGGTGGTCATGAAGAGATGATGGTCAAAATAATTAAGTCTTTAATTTTACATTATGATATTTCAGTAGTAATAAGTAATCAAAATGAACGGTTATATCAAAAGTTATCTGATTTAGATATAAGTATTATTACAGTAAATTATTTCTCAAAAGAACCACAATGTTTTTATTCTTTAATACATATTTTTACAAATAAAAAGAATGAAATTTTGAGTATCTTTAAAGATATAAATCCAGAACTAATTATTTTTGTTCAAGGAGATATTGAATTATCAAGTTTTGGTTTTCTTGTTGCAAAAAAAAATAATTTTAAGTGTGTCAATTATATCCCATTATTACAATCAAAACGCGATATTAAATCAAAACTTGGATTTATAAGAGATCTATTAAATAGTTTACTATTTAATAAAATAGATAATCTTATTACAATTTCCTTGTATCAGCGAGCTCTGGGGATAAAAAGAGGTGTTCTGGATTATAAAATAAAAATTATAGATAATTATATCGAAAGGAAATCGATAATTATTAATAAAAATAAAAATAATTATAAAGAAATAACCTGGGTGGGAAGAATGGTGAATAAACAAAAAAACATTTTTTTGTTTATTGATTTAATTAATGAGATTTTAAAAAAGAATTCACATGAATTTATATTTAACATTTTTGGAGATGGAAAAGATCTAATTAAGGCTAAAAAAAGATTAAAATTTATCAATGAGAAAAATGTCAAATTTCACGGATGGGAAAGTGATAAAGAAAAAATTTATAAAAATACTGATGTTTTAATACTTACTTCTTATTTTGAAGGCGTTCCATTAGTCGTTCTTGAAGCATTAACATTAAATATTCCAGTCATCGCACCTATGCATGAATTATATGATGGGCTTGTTCCAGTTAAATATCAGTTTTCAAACTTGAATGACTTATATAAAAAAATCTTTGAATTGAAAAAGAATAAAGACTATTTTAAATTTGTTGATATGAATAATGTATCTATATATTTTGATGAAGATAGATTTGATAGTCAAACAATTGAAGTAATAGATAGCTTTTTTGGATAAGGTTAATTAAGTCATGATATTATTTTTAGTAAGTATAATTTTCAGTTTAATCGTTTTCTATAAAAATAAAATTGAAATTAGCAACTTAATACATTGGATTTTTCTTGGCTTTATAATTTTATATAATTTTTTTCCATATCTTATATATAAAATATTTCCAAATATGAATTCAATACCATTTACCCTTTATATAAATAGATTTGATGTTTTGAATAAACAAATAATAATTTCCTCTTTTTGTTTAATTACATATTCAATAATTTTGTTGTTTAACAAGAAAAAAGTATATCTAAGTTTTTATGGTAATAAACTTCCTGAGCTAACAATAAATCCCATCTATCTATATTTTTTATTATTTCCAATAGGCTTTTATTTAAGCAGTCAATTCAATTGGACTTCAGGAGAACGCTCTGGAATTGGAGCGTCAATTACAGCATATTTTAGAAATATACTTCAAGTCTTAGGTATAATAATTTTTGTCAGGTATAGAAAAAAAGAGAAAATTAGAATTATAATATTATTAAGTTTTATACTGTTAAGTTATGTAGATACACAAAGAACAAATTTATTTGTTCTTTTTATCAGTTATATATTAACATTAAAGAATAAAAAAAACATGTTAATTTATTTTATAGGGTTAATTATTGTAATTGCTTTAATAGGAATATTAAGGAATGGCGTTAATATTTTAAATTTTTTATATCCTTTTATTGGTGAAGGTGTTTTTGGTTCTTATGGATTGATGCAAACGATTGAAGTAGTGGATTATAATTATAATTACAGTTTAATTTTATATTCACTAAATGGAGTTATTAATCTTTTTTTATCATATATCGGTGCAAGTACATCATTATATACTGTTAATAATTATATGAGCGAAATGTATACAGTTGGTGTAATTAAAGAAAAATTTATACCAATGGGGGGGTATTTTTATCCAGCCGCGGCTCATTTAGTATTGCCTTATATAGGACCTATTATTCTAACGATAATATTTGCAATTATAATTTTTAAAGTTAATAAAATTAAACAAGATGCTTATTTAAAAGTGATTCTCTATTCAAACCTGTTTCTTTTATTTAAAGCTAGATTTTACATAGCTTTAAACTTTGTGATTTTTCAGTTAATCTGCTATTATTTTATTTATTTTATTAACCATCTTTTATCTATAATTGTTTTTAATAAACATAGACGTCTAAAATATTAATGGAAAAAGTTTATGAAAATACTGCTGGATTGTAGATTATTAAGTGACAATGAAACCGGAATATCAAATTATACTAAAGCCTTGATATATATATATAAAAATAATATAAAAACTTGCGATATTCTATTATTAGTAAATAGATATTATAATGAGTTTGCCTTTTTTGAACAAATAATAACGAATCTTAAACCATATAATGTCTTTCATTTCTTGTTTACTTCTTATATAATTAAAAAATATAATATAGATGTCCTACATTCAATGTTTTACTCTAATTCATTCATAAAACCAAGAAATATAAATTATATAATTACTGTGCATGATCTAATGTTCTATAAAATTGAGAACTTTTTTTCCGATAGGAATTTAGTTAATAAATTTGGTACAATTTATTATAGGTTTATAGTTAAAAGAAGCATAAAGAATTCTGACTATATTTTTACCGTTTCTGAGAGTACAAGAAGAGATGTTTTGAAAGATTTTAAAAGAGATTCTATTGCTGTACCTTTGTGGTCAAAATATTCATCAACCGTAAAAACTGATTTTGAAGAAAGGTTTATAAAAGATAAGTATGTTCTTTATGTTGGGAATGAAAGAAATCAGAAAAATTTGGAATTCTTAATAAAATGTATAAAAAAAACAAATAATAAAATAAAACTGATTTTAGCTGGTGGAAAAAAAAAATATGATGATAATCAAGTTATCCAATTAGGATTTGTTGATGATAAACAATTGATGAATTTGTATTATTATTCAGAAGCTTTTATTTTACCATCGTTATATGAAGGTTTTGGATTACCTGTTGTTGAAGCAATGAGATTTTCAAAAAGAATATTCTTATCAAATGCAGGTTCCTTAAAAGAATTTAAAGATCCCGGAATATATCATTTTAATCCTTATTCTGAAGGAGAATTAATTTATTTGTTGGAAAATATCGAAAAACTTGAAAAATCCAATTTTAAGAAGTTGAATGAAAAGTATAGATTTGAAAATTTTCAAATTAATATTACTAATGAGTTAAAAAAAATATTTCAATATCTAAACAATTTTTAGATATATACTGCTATTTTAGTTCGAGTGTTGAATATTTACAGACAAAAATCTTAATAACTATTTGTAATATAAGTTAAAAACAAATATTTCTGAACCGAAAACTTGTTAATAATTCATGTGTTGGACAATATTGAAAAATAATTTATATTTTTAGAATAGCAGTAATATTATTTAATGGAACAATCTTTATTACTGCTTGCATATTACCAACTTCTCCTGTAATTGGAGAAGTCCTAGAGTCTCCTGATGGTAAATTAAGAATTTCGTTTCAAACTTGTGATATCGGAAACCTATATGGAGTACCTTTATATTCCATTTCATATAATGGAACTAATATCATTCAAGATAGCCGATTTGGGCTTTTGTTAGATCAACAAACGTTTACAGAAGAACTTTCTATAGAAATAGTTTCAAGTAGAAGTCAAAATTCTTCTTGGGATCCTCCATATGATCAATGGAATAATATTGAAAATAATTTTAATGAGATAACATTAAAGCTGATCAAATCAAGTGGTGAATATATCAATGTTATTATTAGAGCATATGATGAAGGGGTAGCATTTAATTATGAAATACCTGATGTAGGTAATTCTTCATCTGTTACTATCAAAGACGAAGTATCTTCTTTCAATTTTATAGATGATCATAAAGCATTTGTGACATAAGAATCTCAAGGTATTTATTCTGAGGAAACTGTCAGTTCAATTGGTAATAATTGTGAAAGACCATTAACTATCGAAATAAATAGTAGTCTTGTTGTAGCACTTACCGAAGCCCGTATGGTTGACTATAGTAGAACTTTATTTTCAGAAGCCGATGGTAATAATATTGTTACAAAAATTGATAGTGAAGTGGTTACAAAAACACTATATTCTACTCTGTGGCGAGTAATAATTATTGGTGATTCTTATTCAGATTTGATAAATATACAATATTTGATTCTCAATCTTAATGACCCAAATGAGTTGTCTGATACATCTTGGATCACTCCAGGAAAAGCTATCCGATTAGGACTTTCCGCTGAAGAGGCTCTTAATGCTATCGATTTTGCTTTAGAGCACAATATACAATATTTACATTATGATGCTGGCTGGTATGGTTTGGGGTATTCTGAGGAGTTTAATCCGAATTCGGTACCTACTGATCCCATTAATGAAATAGACATACAATTAGTTACAGAGTCTGCATATAATGTTGGGCTAAAAACTTTTGTTTATCTAAACCAAGTAGGTATGGAGAATTATGATTTAAAAGATACTATAAATACTTATCATAACTATGGTATTTACGGTATAAAATTTGGATTTGTAAAAGTAAGAAATCAATATTATACAAAATGGCTACATAGTGCTGTCAGAATGGCTGCAGATTACGAAATGGTAATAGATATTCATGATGAATATCGACCTACTGGTTATAGCCGTACTTATCCTAACTTGCTAACTCAGGAAGGGATATTGGGAGATGAGGGTAGTCCGTCTATGACAAACATATTGATATCCCTATATACGCGTATGTTAGCGGGTGCAGCGGATCATACTTTTTGTTATTTTAGTGAACGTGTAACAAGTGAGTGGTCTCGTGCTACTCAACTAGCTAAAACAGTTCTATTTTATAGTCCGCTACAATTTATATATTGGTATGGATAGTCCGGATAGTTTTGATAATGAAGAATTAGAATTCTGGGATGCGCTGCCAACTACTTAGGATGAAACTACCGCATTATTAGGAGAAATAGGAAAGTTTGCATCTATTTCTCGTAGATCAGGAACTGAATGGTATGTTGGTACTATTACTGGTAACTCTAAAAATATCGTTGTTCCCTTAGTTTTCTTACAGATGATATTTGGTATCTTGCGACTGTTTATTCTACAGGTTGCGATTCAAGCGATGTTCAAATAGAGAGATTATTAGTAAAATCGACATCTATAATTCAAGAAGATTTACCACCAAATGGAGGCAAAGCTATTAGATTAGTACCAGCTACAGAGTCTGAAATCATAGAATATCAGTGAGAGGACACTTTTAGATGAGATTAAAAATTGTTTAATAATTATGTTTTGTAAATAGCACTAGAAAAGTCCTATTGTTCAAAAGTATATTGACTCTGAAAGCACTGAAATGATTTAAGCTTCAATGAGTAGAAAGCAGTTTTAGGTAGTAATACAATTTTTAAAAATTTCTAAGTCAATATAATACAGGAAATATTCATGAAGAATGATATAAACGGGTCAATAGTTATATACAAAAATAGATATAAAGATGTAAAAAAAGTAATAGATAGTTTTTTTTCTTCAGATCGAAGTTCAAGATTATATCTTATTGATAATTCACCCGATGATAATGCAAAAGATTGGTTTGATGGTAATATAAATGTTAGATATATAAAGGCAGATAATAATGGTTATGGTGCTGGGCATAATATTGCATTAAAAGATAGTATTTATGAAGAAAAATATCATGTTGTTTTAAATCCTGATATAGTTTTTGAGAAAAATGTTTTAGATAAACTTGCTGAATATCTTGATAGTAATTTCGCTATAGGTTTAGCAATGCCAAGAATTATCTATCCAAATGGAGATATGCAATATCTGTGTAAGTTATTACCTACTCCTTTTGACTGGATTGGGAGAAGATTTATTCCTTTCAAATCAATTATAGAACGTAGAAATTTTAAGTTTGAATTAAGGTTTACAGATTACAATAATGAGTTAAATGTTCCATATTTATCCGGATGTTTTATGTTTTTTAGAAGTACTGTATTACAAGAAATTGGTTTGTTTGATGAAAAAATATTTATGTACGGAGAAGATACTGATATAACAAGAAGAATACATAAAAAATATATGACTATGTATTATCCAAACGTTAAAATTATTCATGAACATCAAAAGGAATCACATAAGAATTTCAAATTGTTAATTGTTCATATAAAAGCAGCTATCTATTATTTTAATAAGTGGGGTTGGTTTTTTGATAAAGAGAGAAAAGAGATAAATCAATTAGTGTTAGAAAGGTATATGAAAAATGATTAAATTATTAGTGATTGGAGGAGATAGTTATGTTGGTAACTATTTCATCAAGGAAAATATTAAAAGATATGATATTACGGTAATAAGCAGAGTTGAAACCGGATTAGAAGGTGAAATCATTTGTAATAATTTAAATGAAATACCAGATTCTATTTTTAATAATATCGATATAGTATTTTCATTGATTGGAATTGCACATAGAAAAGAAAAAGGAATCGAATCTTTATACTATCAAGTTAATAGAGATCTTGTAGTTAAATTAGCAAATCAAGCAAAAAAAAATAATGTTAAAAAATTTATACAAATGAGTTCTATTGCTGTATATGCGAATGATAAGAATATAGATATTAGAACAAAAGCAAACCCTATCACAAATTATGGAAAATCTAAGTTAGAAGCAGATCATATACTTTTGGAGTTAAACGACGAAAATTTTAAAGTTTTCTTAATTAGACCCCCAATGATTTATGGACCAAAAGCCCCTGGCAATATTCGTTTATTAATTAAATTAATTAATAAATTTCCAATTCTACCATTTAAAGATGTAAAGAATCAAAGAACGTTTTTACATATTGAAAATTTTCTAATATATTTAAACTATTTATTGTTAAATAGTGATGCTTCTTCAGGAATTATAATAATTTCTGATTCATTTAATATTTCTACAAAAGAATTGGTACAAGCTGTTAGTAAAAAAATAAATAAGAAGCTTTTTTTATTTAATTCTAAATTATTTTGTTATTTTTTAAGGAAACTAAAACCTGCAGTTTATGATAAACTTTACGGTAATTTAATTGTTGATACAAATTTAAAGACAGATATAGATTTGCTATCTAAAGATTACTGTTTAAATAAAATTTAGAATAAGGAATCAGAAATGGATATTCTTAAATTAATTGGAAGAAAAGAATCTATTTTAAAAGATGATATAATTTCACAAGCTAATATCATTAATAATTTAGTAAAGTCCTCCGGTTTTTTAGTTATTGGTGGAGCTGGTTCAATTGGGCAAGCTGTTGTAAAAGAAATTTTTAAAAGAAATCCGAAAAAACTTCACGTAGTTGATATTTCTGAAAACAATATGGTTGAGCTTGTAAGAGATCTTCGTTCATCAATTGGTTATATAGATGGAGATTTTAAGACTTTTGCAATTGATTGTGGGAGTATTGAATTTGAAAGAATGATCATTTGTGAAGGGATGTATGATTATGTTGTTAATCTATCAGCTTTGAAGCATGTTAGAAGTGAAAAAGATCCATTTACATTAATGAGAATGATTGATGTAAACATTTTGAATACGATAAAAACTATTGATTTATCAATAAAGTATAATGCAAAAAAATATTTTTGTGTTTCAACTGATAAAGCAGCTAATCCTGTAAATATGATGGGCGCTTCTAAAAGAATTATGGAAATGTTTCTTATGAAAAAAAGTGAAGAAATCCCAATATCTACTGCAAGGTTTGCAAATGTAGCTTTTTCAGATGGGAGTTTGCTTCATGGTTTTAATCAAAGAATTATAAAAAAACAACCAATCTCAGCACCAAATGATGTTCGCAGATACTTTGTTGTCCCAGAGGAAGCCGGGCAACTTTGTTTGTTGTCAATTTTACTTGGTGAAAATAGAGATATTTTCTTTCCTAAATTAAGTCACGAATTGAACTTGATTACCTTTTCTTCAATAGCAAAAAAATATTTAAAACAAATAGGTTATCAACCTTATGAATGTAATTCTGAACAAGAGGCAAGAGACTTGATTTATACTATGCCGGATAAAGGGAAATGGCCATGCTACTTTTTTAAAAGTGATACTACAGGGGAAAAAGATTTTGAAGAATTTTTTACAAAAGAAGAAATTATAGATTTAGAACGTTTTATTTCACTAGGAATAATCAAGAATAAATTGAATTATTCTGAAAATAAATTAGAAAAATTTCTTAATGAGATAAATTTGTTAAAAAAAACAAATTGGGATAAAAACCAGTTAGTTAATTTATTTAACGAAATGATACCAAATTTTGGACATAAAGAAACAGGAAAATATTTAGATGGAAGGATGTAAAAATGCAGAGATTTTTTGATTTACTGTTTTCATCAATTGCTATAGTCGTTTTTTCTCCATTATTATTTATAATATGTATTTTACTTTTAATGACAGGGGAACATGAAATATTCTATTTGCAAAAACGAATGGGTAGAAATGAAAAGCTCTTTAATGTTATAAAATTTGCAACAATGTTAAAAAAAAGCGAATCAATGAAAGGTGGTGCCGTAACCACAAAGAATGATCCTAGAGTATTACCAGTTGGTAAATTTCTAAGAAAAACTAAAATTAATGAATTGCCACAGCTTTTTAATATTTGGATTGGAAATATGAGTATTGTCGGCCCTCGTCCACTTACAGAAAAACAATACAATAATTATTCAAAAGAGCAACGCTTGGTTATTTCAAAGCTTACTCCTGGTCTAACAGGCATTGGTTCAATTATCTTTAGAGATGAAGAAGATGTTATGGCTAGGTCTGGTATGGATTATAATGAAATACATGATACATTAATTGCCAATTATAAGGGAGATCTTGAATGTTGGTTTTATGAAAATCATTCATTAAGAATTTATTTTAAAATTATAATTCTAACTGCAATTGCTGTCTTTAATTCAAAATTAAAAGTATTGAATAGATTTAAGAACCTCCCTCAACCGGAAGGGCTTCTTAAAGATCTTCTAAATTGATATATACGAGGTTAATTAAATGTCAAAAAAAATATGTGTAGTTGGAACAGGCTATGTCGGTCTGATCGCTGCGGTCGGACTTTCAGATTTCGGAAATCAGGTAACCGGTGTAGATCTTGATGAAAAGAAAATTGAACTTCTTAAAAACGGAATTTCTCCAATATATGAACCGGGCGTTGAGGACTACCTGAGACGAAACCTTGAATCGGGACGACTCGATTTTACATCTGATATAAACACTGCTATTAAAGAAGCAGATGTTATTTTTATCGCTGTAGGAACTCCTGAAAAGCCTAACATGGAAGCGGACTTAAGCTATGTTGAAGCTGTTCTTGAATCCATAGCTCAGAACATGAACGGTTACAAGGTTGTAGTAACAAAATCAACCGTGCCTGTCGGAACAAACCGCTGGATCTATGAAACGCTCAAAGAGAAAGTAGGTCATTCCGATTTCGATGTTGTTTCAAACCCTGAATTCCTAAGGGAAGGCCGTGCCACACAGGACTTTTTTCATCCTGACAGAACCGTTATCGGTTATTCAACCGAAAAGGCTAAAGACGTAATGTTTGAAGTGTACCGCAGCCTGAACCTGATAAGTGTTCCATTTGTCTGGTGCAATCTTGAAACAGCCGAGCTTATAAAATACGCTTCTAACGCTTTTCTTGCTACAAAGATTACCTTTATCAATGAAATCGCAAACCTGTCAGAGGCTGTTGGTGCGGATATTCATCAGGTGGCTAAATCCATGGGAATGGACGGACGTATAAGTCCCAAGTTTCTGCATCCGGGGCCCGGTTACGGCGGAAGCTGTTTTCCGAAGGATACCAAGGCCATTGCAAGTTTTGGTAAGAAATACGGTGTTCAGATGAACCTGATTGAATCCGTAATAGACACAAATGAGAAGCAGAAGGCCAGAATGGTTGAAAAGCTGTCTAAGCTGACCGGCGGGCTTGAAGGTAAAACAATAGCGGTTCTGGGGCTTGCTTTTAAACAGCAGACTGATGATATCCGTGAAAGTCCTGCAATTACGATCGTAAAAGAAATCCTTTCCGCCAAAGGTAATGTGCAGGCGCATGATCCCAAGGGAATGGATAATTTCGCAAAGATGTATCCGGATATTATGTACTGTCACAGCGCATATGATGCCGCAAAGGGTGCCGATGCTCTGATTATTATTACGGAATGGAATGAGTACAGAGGTCTAAACCTCAGCAGAATAAAAGAGGTAATGAAGAGTAATATCATTCTTGATACCCGAAACCTTCTTGATCCCGAGCTTGTAGTTAAAGAGGGATTTACCTATGAGGGCGTAGGACGTAAATAACTTTTTTAAGGAGAATAAAAAGTGAAAGGTATTATACTTGCCGGAGGTTCCGGCACCAGACTTTTTCCTGCGACACAGGTTGTCTGCAAGCAGCTTCTTCCTGTTTATGACAAACCTATGATTTATTATCCGCTTTCCACACTGATGCTTGCAGGTATCAAGGATATTCTTATAATTTCCACTCCTCAGGATACTTCAAGATTCGAAGAATTATTCAAAGACGGTTCACATCTTGGTTTGAATATTGAATACAAGATACAGGATGCCCCTAACGGGCTTGCTGAGGCCTTTATTCTTGGAAAAGACTTTGTCGGAGATGATTCCGTCTGCCTGATCCTCGGTGATAATATCTTCTACGGACATCATTTTTCCCAGATGGTCCAGGAAGCCGCAGCTCAGAAATCAGGAGCTACTGTATTCGGATACTGGGTCAAGGATCCTGAACGTTACGGTGTTGTTGATTTTGATGAAAACGGCACAGCATTATCCATTGAAGAAAAACCAGCCGAACCAAAATCAAACTATGCTGTTGTCGGCCTGTATTTTTACGATAACAGGGTTATTGATATTGCTCATAATATTAAACCTTCCGCCCGTGGAGAGCTTGAAATTACAACAGTTAACAACGAATATCTTAAAATGAACGAGCTTAAAGTTCAGCTGATGGGCAGGGGCTTTGCCTGGCTTGATACCGGAACTCACGATTCACTGGTTGATGCAACAAACTATGTAAAGACAATAGAAGATCGTCAGGGCCTTAAAATAGCCTGTATCGAGGAAATTGCTTATAAAATGGGCTTCATTGATAAGAAACAGCTGATAGACCTTGCAGACTCCCTCGCAAAATCAACCTATGGACAGTATCTGCAGCATTACATCGAAACATTATAATAAACGGAGTATCTGATAATGCCTTTTAATTTTGTTAAAACTGATATTGAAGGACTTATCATAATTGAACCGCGGAAATTTCCTGATGACCGCGGTTTTTTTATGGAAACTTACAAAAAGTCTGAGTTTGTAAACGCTGGAATAGCCGAAGATTTTGTTCAGGACAACCACTCTCTCTCTTCAAAAGGTGTTCTTAGAGGCCTGCATTTCCAGACAGAACCCCATGCCCAGGGTAAATTGGTACGTGTTGTTAAAGGCGCTGTCTGGGATGTAGGAGTTGATCTTCGTGAAGAGTCCGAAACCTACGGAAAGTGGGTTGGTGTAGAGTTAACTGAAGAAAATGGAAAGATGTTTTATATCCCGCCGGGGTTCGCTCACGGCTTTCTGACTCTGACAGACAATACCCACTTTCTATACAAATGTACCGCAGAGTATGCACCGACAGCTGACGGTGGGATCAAATGGAATGATCCCGAAGTTGCTGTGCAATGGCCGTTGAGTGGAATTACTCCTTCAGTATCTGCCAAAGATGAAACGCTTCCCTTTTTAAAGGTTTTAAAATGATCTGGATTATCGGTAATAAGGGAATGCTCGGCACAGAGCTGTCTGAGGAGTTTAAGCAGGCCGGCATGGATTTCTGCGGAACGGATCGGGAAGTTTCAATTCTTGAGCCTGAAGCATTGAAAGAATATGCGGAAGTAAATAAACCGGACTGGATTGTGAACTGTTCCGCCTACACCGCTGTTGAAAAGGCTGAGGAAGAAAGCGAATTAGCCTATGCGCTTAATCGTGACGGTGCCGGGAATATCGGAAAACTGTCCACAGAGCTTGAAATTCCTGTAATTCATATATCAACAGACTATGTTTTTGACGGCAGCAGCAGTACTCCTCTTTCCGAACAGGCACAAACTGGACCTGTATCAGTCTATGGCCGGAGTAAGCTTGAAGGTGAGCAGGCAATTGCCGGCACCAACAGCAGGCATTTTATCATCCGTACCGCCTGGCTCTATGGTCAGTACGGACCCAACTTCGTTTTTACGATGATAAAACTTATGAACAGCCGTGACTCTATAAAGGTAGTTAATGATCAGCATGGTTCCCCGACCTGGACTAAACTGCTCACAGGACTGATAAAAACAATTATTCAGACTGATTCAACCGATTACGGCCTTTATCATCTGTCCGGAGAAAACCAGTGTACTTGGTTTGAATTTGCATCAGAGATTTACAGGATGGGACGAAATCTCGGTTTAGTCACGAATGATTGTAATGTTGGTTCATGTACAAGCTATGAATTTCCTGCAAAGGTAAAGCGTCCGGAATACTCGCTTCTTTCCAAGGAAAAAGTCAAAAAGGTCTTCAGCTACAATGTTGAATCCTGGCAGGAAAGTCTTGAGAAATTTCTGAAGGAATGTAATAAGCTGTTTTCAAGAGTGGAAAACTGGATTGAACATGCAGAATATGATATAGAGACGGCATCATCCATGCATGATTCAGGCAGGTATCTTTATGTCTTAATTACAGTACAACAATGTATTGAAAAAGCACTAAAAGCTTTATATGAATATAATGGTATTTCTGTCCCGCGGATACATGACTTGTTAAGATTAGCAAATGGATTTGGTATAAAAATTGAAGAAGAGAGAAAAGAACTATTTAATGATCTTTCATATTATTATATAGCAAGCAGATATGGTGAGAGAATAAAATCTCTGTCAAAAGATGTTGATAAGACACGTTCAGAATATATTTTAGAAAATGGAAAGGAGATTTATCAATGGTTGAAATCGATGATTCCATTCGTATAACTATCAAAAGGTTCTGTGATGAGTTAAAAAAAGAATACAAAATCCAGAATATTTTTTTATTTGGTTCTTATTCAGAAGGATCTTATGATTCCTGGAGTGATATTGATTTGGCTGTAATAGTTGATGAAAATGAGTTTAATCCACGAGAAATTTTTGCCAAAGCAAAGGAATATGATATACGTTTTGATGCATTGGGCTTTTCCAAATATGATTTTGATAATTCACAACTTCCTATAATACCGGAAATAAAAAAGAAAGGAATAAAAATACTATGAGAAAACTTACCAACATACTCGTAACCGGCGGTGCCGGATTTATCGGTTCAAACCTCATCCGCTATATGTTTAAGAAGACGGATTTTAACGGAAAGATTGTCAATCTTGATGCTCTAACCTATGCTGGAAATCCCTACAGCCTTGATGATATAGATAAGGAATTCGGCGGAGAGCGCTATTTCTTTGAAAAAGTTGATATTAGAGATAAACCTGAAATTGACAATGTTATAAAGCATTATGAAATAGACACAATTATACACCTTGCTGCTGAAAGTCATGTTGACCGTTCAATTACCGAGCCTGGACAGTTTATCACCACTAATATTAACGGAACCTTCAACCTCCTCGAGTCAGCAAGGGACCATTGGGGTGATTTTGAGGGAAAGCTCTTCCACCATGTAAGTACTGATGAAGTATACGGAAGTCTTGGCGATGAAGGATATTTCCATGAGGATACTCCCTATGATCCGAGAAGTCCTTATTCTGCTGCCAAAGCCTCATCTGATCATCTTGTGAGAGCCTACAACCACACATACGGAATGCCTATTACCCTTTCAAACTGTTCCAACAATTACGGCCCATACCAGTTTCCCGAGAAGCTAATCCCCGTCATGATTGAAAACATGGTTAAAGAGAAACCTCTGCCGGTATACGGGGATGGAAAAAATATACGAGACTGGCTGTATGTGGAAGATCACAATTCCGCGGTGTGGACTATAGTGAATGACGGCGAAACCGGCCGTTCCTATAATATCGGCGGTGAAAACGAGTGGGAAAATATCAGGCTGGTGAACAGTCTCTGTGAAATAGTTGCTGAACTTAAGGGCAAGGACAAGGATTACTATAAAAAACTGATAACCTATGTAAAGGATAGACCCGGACATGACAGACGTTATGCAATCGACTGCTCAAGGCTGAAAACAGAACTCAAATGGAAACAGGCTTACAGCTTTGATTCAGGCCTAAAAGAGACTGTTAAATGGTACCTGGAAAACCGGGATTGGATTGAAACTGTTAAATCCGGCGAATACCTTAAGTGGATGGAACAGAATTATACTGAAAGATAATAATTTGATATCGGAGTTTAAAAAGTGAACAGAAATCGACCAATTTTCTTTATTCTGATCATTGTATTAAGTCTGACTGCGGGATTAGTATTTGCCCAGAATATGAGGACGGTACTCCCTGTTTCATCTGATTTATACCGGCTTATTGATAATCTCTATTACGAGTCCGGGCTGGCTCAGCCGGAAACTGCAAGACCCTGGACTTATCAGGAAGTGAAAAATTCTTTATCAAAGGTTCACTACCGGATCCTTTCAGAGGTTGGAAAACAGGCTTATGATTATATACAGGAGTTTATAGATAAAGATGAGCTGCTTGTAAATGAAGATAATTATCAGTTCAATACTGATCTAATTTTAACTCCTGAAGGTTTCTACCACTTTGAACTGGAAGATACCGAAGCTGAAACAGCTCAGAGTTACGAATGGAATTACGGTTATGATGAACGCTCTTCTTTTCTCGATATACCTCTGGAGTTCTGGTTTGCCGAGTCTCTGTACATGATTATGGATATTGAGGTAAAGGAGGAATTCAGAACAGTAACTTCTCCTGATACCGAAGATGTGGCTTATAATTATTCCAATCTGATTTTTGACGATCCCAGTCCAAGAATAGATATTTACGCGCCGTTCAGGGCTGTGTCATCATTCGGCGGTGAATGGTGGGATATTTACTTCGGCCGCGACCAGCTTTCATGGGGAAACGGCTTATCCGGAAACCTGATGCTTTCAGACTACAGTACCTACTATGATTTTCTACAGATGAAGCTCAGATCGGAAAATTTCACATTTACCAGCGTGTATTCAGTTCTGGAACCCTTCAGTTACGATGATACGTCCATAGATTATGCTGCCTTTATGGGGCACCGCTTTGAAGCCCGCTTCTGGGACGGCCGTATTCAGGCTGCAATAGCTGAGTCTGTGACTTTCGATGAGGATTACAGTCTTATTCATGATTCCAATTACTTGATGATCTTTCACAACTGGCTGGATACTGAAAGATGTAATTCATTACTGTCTGCAGAAGTCTCAATTAATCCGTGGAGATATATCAACATCTATGGTCAGGTTGCCATGGATGAATTTGCTACTGAATATGAATCTGATCGTGACGGCGGGGGCGGTCCTCCGGTCTTCGGCTATATGGCAGGAGGTAAGGGTGCTTATCCGCTTGGTGATGGCTACTTGTCATACGGCGCTGAATGGGTTTTGACCTCTCCGTGGATGTATAATAGGAAAGCTTCTCCATATTATTACAATGTCAGAAGATACTGGTCTCTGGTAACCGATCAGTATGAATATATAACGAAACCGATTGGGTATAAATACGGACCTGATTCAATGGTATGGTATTTTACAATAAAATATGATGTTCAGGATAAATATTCTGCCGGCATTGATTATACCTACCTCCAGCAGGGTGAAAAGACAATTGCCGACTCATGGGCTCCGTCTTCTGATGATATTACTCCGACCGGAACGGTGGAAGCCTCACATATTTTTAACCTGTACGGTACATATAAGATGTTTGAGTTCCTGAGCTTCGGCGCTGATTTTTACTGGTCTGTAATAAACAACTATAACCATATTGAAAGCGCAGAACGTAATGATATTGAAATTGCTGCTCATGTTATTTTCTCGCTGAAGAACTTTATTGACTTTTTATAAGGTAAAAACTATGAAAAAACTACTTTTACTTCCCGCTTTTCTTTTATTATTTACCGGTTTTATCTTCTCATCAGAATCTGTGGAATCAGAGACAGATTCCTCAAGTTCTGAAAAAGGTTTCCTCGACCTTGCTTTCTCCATTGATAATCATATCAACGATACTGTTGGATATTACAATCAGGGAGATTTCATTCTTGATTTTACACTCCCTTATTTTCAGCTGAACGCGGATCTGGCCGTTGCTAATGACGGCAAATATGGAGCGGACCCTGCTGCCCTGCCTGAGGGCGATGTCGGCGGATACTATTCAATGATGAGAAGCGGATACCTCAGCTTCTGGTTTAATGATTTTTCCTTTACTGCAGGGCAGAAGGAACACTCGGATATTTTTGATTCAGATTATGCCCTCTTCGTAAACGGAAATAATAATCCGGCTTTCATTGCAGATTTCTCCTATGACGGAGATCTTTTCTTTTATGAAACAAGGTGGGTACGGCTAAATGAAAACTCGGCAATTTATGATGTAGATCGTGGAGCAAATCTTAAAGTATACGGACTTAAAATCGGTGATTTCAGGATAGGGCTTCAGGAGTCGGCCGTTTACGTAGACCGCTCATTTGACGCAGAGTATTTTATCAGCCCTATTCCGCAGTATTTTATTCAGTATACAAAAATTTCAGACGGCAGACCCTGGGAAACAACATCCAATGAAAACTATATTATGGGATTCTTTGCGGACTATAACTATGCAGATATGTACTACTTCGGACAATGGCTTATAGATGATTTCAATCTGCACTGGCTTAATGAAGATAACCCCTGGCAGCCGCATAAAATGGCCTGGGCTGCAGGCGGCAGAATAGATACTGATTTTGGTAAGTTTTCATTCGATGCTGCTCTTGCTTTGAAGTATGTCTTTGAGTCCACTTACACAACAAGCTCAGATTACAATGCATATCCTTACCAGTACACCTACTACCCCCTCGATACATACACGGTGGACGGTGAAACCAGGACAATCGATTATACTGACAATTATCTCGGCTTCAAATACGGTGAAAACTGCGCGGCAGTACAGGCTGAATATTCCAATACATGGAATTTCTTTCAGGATATTCCAATTGATTATCTTGCCGGTCTTGAGTATGTGATATCAGGAAGCAAATCTCCATCAAATCCCTGGCATGAAGACAGCTGGCACGATAATACCGGTTCTAAATTCCTTGATGAAGATGTTTTAGAGCATACAATTAAATCGGTCTTTGAGGCTAAAGCAGAACTCTATAATTTCACATTGTCGTTAGGCTGTACCCTTGGATATGTGATGAATGAACTGGCTCTTGAGGATGTGGTCTCCGGTGAAGCGGGAATATGGAAGCCGCAGGAAGGTGAAAACCGCTTTATTTACGATATCTCACTTGGTATAATGTACACTCTGAAACTATAAAAACAAAGGTGGACTGAGTGAATTCTCTGCTCTACGGCATCTCCTCTCTTGAACGATACTACGATCAAAATACAATTACACCTAAGTTTGCATACTATATAGGAGATCTTGCGGAACTTGCCGGAGAAGACTATGAGCTTGAATATCCCGGGGTAGATGAGGCTGATGCTGTGCTTACTGAAAATGATGAAAGCATCTATATAAAGTGTATTGATTCGGTTGATGAGGTTCCGGGGCATCCTTTTTCGGTCTGTAACCTTCTTTATGACAGTGATCGGAATATTTTCTATGATAAACCCGGCTGCTACCCGGAACTCAGAAAACGTGAAATCAGGCTTGTTGCAGATACTGCTCAATCCGGCAGCTGGAGGCTGAAACTTGAGTCGGCTGTATTAATTTCACGATACGGTTTTTCATTGAGTGATGAGGCTGTAGAACTGATAAATGAAGGATCCTCCGGATTTTCAGAGGAGCCCTCCGTTCTGTATCAAAGGCTGATGCTTGAAAAGATTCTGACTGGAAAGAATCCGGCTGATGGCCTGTCATTTCTGAAAAAGACAGGCTTTATTGATGAATTCTGGCCTGAGCTTGGCGCCCTCTCCGGTCTTGATCATTCCAAGGAATATCACCCCGAAGGAGGTGTCTGGAAGCATACACTCGAAACATTTTCCTACCGTAAAACAGCCGATTTACAGCTGTCGCTTGCACTGCTGCTGCATGATATCGGCAAGCCCGATTCTAAACAGGCTGACGGCAACCGTTTTGACAGACATGCTCAGATTGGATCAAGTACAGCCTTTAGATTTATGAAAAAGCTTGGCTTTGAATCAGAGATGATAAAAAATGTATGCTATCTGGTAGAAAGACATATGCTGCCGGCGGCAATTCCCCGCCTGCCGGCATACAGAATAGAATCGGACATGTCTTCCGCTCTGTTTCCGGTTCTACTTGAAGTATTCAGATGCGACCTGCTGTCAACCTTCAGGAGCCCTGAGCCCTATTACGATGCCTGCCGAACCTATAAATCCTTCCTTAAAAATAAAAAGAACCCCTTCAGATCAGCAGACGGTAAAAAGCTGCTTAGAATGTATGTTGAATAACCTATTCTGAATAATCAGAATGTTGCTTTAATAAAATTCTTCAGGGCTTCAGTTGTATTATCAACAACAACAGACTTCTTTTCAAGTTTCATTACATCCTGGAGTCTCTGCGGCAATCCGGGTTTCTTACCGGTTGCTTCCTCATAAACCTCGGTAAACTTGCCCGGATGAGCTGTTGAAAGGCTGATAATCTGAGCATTCTTATTTGCTTCTGTGAAACGCTTTGAAGCAAGATATCCCACCGCAGTATGCGGATCCATCTCGTAACCCTTCTGTTCAAGCACTTCTTTTATAGTCTTCTTTGTTTCTGCGTCAGTTACAACTTCTTCTTTTATAATCCCTGACATTGCACTATGCGATTCATTAAAAAGCTCAAGCATTCTCTCAAAGTTGCTGGGGTTTCCTACGTCCATCGCGTTCGAAAGTGTTAGCTTAGAAGCCCGCGGGCTGAATTCGCCCTTTTTAAGGTATTCAGGGACTACATCATTGATATTTGTTGCTGCAATAAAGCCCTCATTTCCCATACCCCAGCGATGAGCCATAAGCCCTGCCGTCAGGTTTCCGAAGTTTCCGCTTGGAACGCAGAACCAGAGGTTTTCTCTGCTTTTGGCCTGAGCCCATGCCCAGATGTAGTAGAAAGACTGGGGAATTAGGCGGCCCAGGCTGATTGAGTTTGCTGATGTCAGGTTATAATCAACAGCAAGTTTCTGGTCAACAAAAGCCTCTTTAACCATTCGCTGGCAGTCGTCAAAGGAGCCTTTAACTTCAAGTGCTTTGATGTTCCTGCCTAGTGTTGTAAGCTGTTTTTCCTGAAGGGGGCTTACTCTTCCCGACGGATACAGAATAACTACATCGATGTTCTGTTTATCATAAAAGGCACGTGCAACCGCACTGCCGGTATCTCCGCTTGTTGCAGTAAGAATGACAGCCTTGCGATCATCAGTCTTAAGATATTCTTCCATGGAAGATGCAAGAAATGATGCACCGTAATCCTTGAAAGCGCAGGATGGACCATGATAAAGCTCAAGTATGCTGACATTTTCATCAAGCTGAACTATGGCAGGGATAAAATCAAAAGCCCTGTCACATATTCTTTTCACAGCGTCTTTATCAAGCTCTTCACTAAGCAGTCTGTATGCAACCTCGGTCGCCATTTCATTGAAAGAAGTGTTTTCATCGAATGAATCAAGCATATCCTTCATATACGGCATTACTTCGGGCATATATAGCCCTCCGTCAGGTGCAAGTCCCTTGAATATAGCTTCTTTAAAAGTAACCTTACTGTCTTTATTTCTGGTACTGTAAAATTTCATTTAGTTCTCCCTTGAAAACTTTCAATTATAAAAAGGCCTTGTGAACGGTATTAAGGGCGAGGTTTTTATCAGCCTTATCTACTACAAATGAAATATTGCGTTCACTTGAGCCCTGTGCAATTGCCAGGATGTTAACACTTGCTTCACCCAGAGCGCTGAAGATTTTGCCTGCAATACCGGGAGTTCCAATCATACTTTCACCTATAACGGCTACAATTTCCAGTCCCTTTCTAATCTGTACACCTTCAATTCTCTTATTTTTGATGTAAACAGCAAGTTTTTCGTTAAGTATTTCAACAGCCTTTATGGCTTGAGCTTCCTTTAGAACAAGGCAGATGCTGTGTTCACTTGATGCCTGCGATATCATAATAATATTTATACCGGCTTCAGCCATTGCGGTGAATACGGTTCCTGCAATCCCCGGTTTACCAGTCATTCCGCTGCCTTCAATATTTACAATTGCAGTATCTTTTACTGAAGCGATACCGGTTATCGGTCTGCTGTGCGGCTTGATTGTCGCAGCAATAACAGTACCGGGTGCAGAAGGGTTCATTGTATTTTTTATTATAATTGGGATGTTTTTCTCAACAGCAGGAATCATTGTATACGGATGAATAACTTCTGCACCGAAGTAGGAAAGCTCCATCGCATCGGTGTATGTAAGTTCCGGAATAACAAATGCATCTTCAACGATTCTGGGGTCGGCACTGAGAACACCGTCAACATCAGTCCAGATTTCAACAATTTCACTGCCTGTTGCTCCTGCTATAATAGATGCTGTAAAATCCGAACCGTTTCTTCCGAGTGTTGTGGTTATTCCGTCTTCGGTAGCGCCTATGAAGCCTGTTATTACGGGTATCCCCTCAATACTTGAAAGGTGTTCCCTTATCCGCATATAGCTTTCATGATAATTTACCCTGGCAGCACCGAAATTATCATCAGTGAGAATCAGTTTTCTAGTATCAACATAGGTAGCTTTGATTCCAATAGATCGAAGATAGGCGGCACATACAGTATTGTTCATGCGTTCTCCAAAGCTTACGATCAGATCCTGGCTTCTGACAGAGCATTCTTTTACCATCTGTACACCAAGTAGGATTTCTTTCAGTTCCTCAAGCATTTCAGCCAGTCTTTCTCTGGCTTCAGGTTCGTTATCTTTTCCAATCAGCTCATCAAAGGCTGTAAATTCTCTTTCGGTTATATCTTTAAGTATTGTCTTATAAGCGGTGTTGCCCTGAACTGCAAGATCGGCGCATTCAAGCAGGTTATCGGTAATACCTTTCATGGCCGATAGAACAACTGCTACCTTGGTCTTTTCCGATTCAGCTTTTACAATTGAAGCTACATTTCTAATCTTTTCTGCGTCTTTTACGGAGCTTCCCCCGAATTTCATTGTTTTCATTATTATGCTCCAGATGGATTATACGGTTTCTGTATGCCTATCTAAGCATTTTTTCCCATAAGTGTAAAGCAGAGCTGAACTTACCTTGTTTTTCAAAGGCTTGAATGCAGTAATCTTAGCTGGTATATTTAAGCAGATGCGGAAAGTTTCACCCTTTTTGTCGCTTACAGTCTTCGGGCTTCTCCTCTGGTCCTGCTCCACTGCAGATATCCATACTCTTGAGGACTCCGTTTCAAATATAAAGACTGAAGATGATATAATTGAACCCGCAGCAGATTCTTCTATAGATAACCCGGAAGTGACACATTCAGTATCTGTTCAGAATGAAAATACCATCGATGAAAAGATAAACACAGACCATGTTACTGATGAATCTGACAGACCGGAGTCAGCCCCTCTGACAACTCCCGCACTTGTTTCCTCTGCGCAGAATCTGGTTCCCTGGAATATGAAGACAGTAACTGTAAACGGCAAATCGCTAATGATAGAGCATGATCTTGATAAAAACGGGTTTAATGATCTGCTTCTGCTTGCTGTTGAAGGAGACAAGGACACGGATGCCTCTTTCAGCAGGCTCTCTGATTCTTCAAGGCTGTTCAGCTCGGACAAAGATTATTATGGATATTTTCTGCTGGTATTTTACCAGATTGACGGAAACCTTTATCTAAGGTATACAATACCCGTCGCAAGGCAGCAGGTTTTAAACGGCATGTCCCAGCTTGAAATCCACATAGGGAATGATTTTCCATATTGTCTGGATATATCCTTTCGTACAAGGGCCGGAATTGTTCGCCAGCTTGTGATTCTGAACGGTTACGGGATAACCCATTTTACTATAGAAGAAAACCTGTCTGTAATTACCCTTGTTGAAGATATAGATAAAGACGGGTATCTTGATATTGTTGTTCATGAACAGGGCTTTGAGGAAGGTACAGGATTTGAAACCTTTCTTACCTGGTATAAATGGAACAGCAGGGAATTTACAGAATACAGAAATACAAATATCGTCAGAAATCTGAAATCTTTTTTTGACAGGTGTTCAGCTCTTTTATGGTCCGGAGATTATTCAGGATTTCTCGATATGGCTGTTGAGGCTGAATATCTGGATAAGCTTAGGGCTGAAGGTTATAAAGACCATGAAATCCTTGAAAAGATTTTTAAACCTGCCGATAGTCAAGAGTGGGGAGAAGATAATTTTTTCGATCGAGACGGATTTTCTGGGGTAATTTTTCCTGAAATTATGGAGACTCCATTTTCCTACGCTGATCGCGGTAATTTCAACCACAGGGTTTCTGTCAGGTTTACAGCAGACGGCCAGAGTCGTATTTGTCTTGCGAATTTGAAAATGAACAAAAATCCCTTTCAGCAGAATCAGTTTTGTTTCTGTCCGGGACAATAGCATTCAGGAGTTAATTTTTTGAGTAAATATATTATAGACGGAAGTTTTCCTATAAACGGAGAAATTACAGCAAGCGGAAACAAGAATGCGGCACTGCCGTGCATAGCCGCCTGTCTGCTTACAGATGAAGAAATCCTGCTGGGAAATCTTCCTGATATTGAAGATGTAAGGGTAATGCTAGAGATTCTTGCCGATCTGGGCGCCGATGTCAAGGAAGACGCACACGGCCGGTATAGGGTTAAGACTCAAAATATTTCTAAAAGCGAAATCCCGCCTGAGAAGGCCAGATCTATCCGCGCTTCCATTTTATTTGCAGGGCCTCTGCTTGCACGAACCGGAAAGGTCATTCTGCCTCCGCCGGGGGGAGATGTCATAGGCCGCAGAAGACTCGACACTCACTTTATGGCTTTTACCGAACTTGGAGCCCGTGTTGAGATTGACGGTGTGTTTAAACTAGTTGCAAATAAGCTGGTCGGAGAGGATATCTTCCTCGATGAGGCTTCGGTAACAGCAACTGAGAATGCAATTATGGCTGCCGTTATGGCTAAGGGAAAAAGTATTATCCGCAATGCCGCCTCTGAGCCGCACGTCCAGGATCTCTGCAATATGCTCAATGCAATGGGTGCTGATATTACCGGGATCGGCTCGAATGTCCTTTATATAGAGGGTGTACGCAAGCTTCACGGTGCTCAGTTCGACATAGGCTCCGATTTTATGGAAGTCGGCTCTTTTATCGGTCTTGCTGCTGTTACAAGGGGAGAGCTTACGATAAAAAAAGCGGCTCCTGAACATCTCAGAATGACGAAGCTCGGTTTTGCCAAAATGGGAATCCACTGGGAAACCGACGGTTCTGATATCCATATTCCCAAGGGGCTTGATCTAAAGGTCGTCCCGGATATGGGCGGCATGATACCAAAGATAGACGATGCTCCCTGGCCCGGTTTTCCGGCTGATTTAACAAGTATAATGACGGTAGTTGCAACCCAGGTGGACGGAACAATCCTCATTCATGAGAAGATGTTTGAGTCACGAATGTTTTTTGTAGATAAGCTTATCGGCATGGGTGCCAGAATCATACTCTGTGATCCGCACAGGGCTGTTGTTAGCGGGCCCTCACGGCTAAAAGCTTCATATCTGGTTTCTCCGGATGTCCGTGCCGGTATGGCAATGGTAATAGCAGCCCTTTGTGCAGAGGGCCAGAGCGTTATCGGAAATGTCTACCAGATTGAGCGCGGCTATGAAAAGCTGTGCAAGAGGCTAAAATCTCTCGGTGCGCGTATTCAGCGGGTTGATAATTAACCGTTTAAAGAAAATTAAGCCTCAGCTAATCTTCGCATATTTCAAGAAGCCTGTCACAGGCTTCTTTTATCCTTATAAAAGCTTTAGTTTTCAATTCGGTTTCAGCCTCGGTCAGTCCGTGGCTGTTATCAGGATGAAACTCTGTTGCCAATCTGTGGTAGACCTTCTTTATCTCAGCACAGCCCGCATCAGGTGATAGTCCGAGTATAAGATAGTCATCCTCGATTTTGTCGCTGTTCTGACTCTCAAGAATCAGTTTGCCTAACCCTGCAAGATGAATTATTTTAAGAACCATATTTGATTTATTTACCGAAGGGGCTCTTGTGATTACACTTGCCCAACCGGCGTTTCCCAGATGTTCCACAATCGTTCGTTTGAGGGCCTTATCTGCGTGGGTTCCGAAATATTCAGCAATCTGCAGGCTCTGTTCATCGTTGAGTTTGTGTTTGAGTGTTTCGAGATTATGAATTGCATCAATTGATATTCCATCCGACATTTCCCTGGTGCTGTATTGAATGACTGAATCAGGAATTCCGCTGTAGCTGTAAACAGCCCATAATACATAGGATGCTGACAGTCTCAGGGTTTCATCATCATAATCCGAATCAGGGTTTATCCGGTTGTACTGCTGCAGTATCCGGTTTTTCTGTATCAGGCCGGATAATAATTTGTCCAGAAAGATTCCGGCTATCAGGCCGAAAACTATTCCAAAGATTCCCAGTCCTGCGATAAGGCCGATTAGAGGCAGCACAATTTTGAGAATATGCTTTTTAAGCAGAGAGTTAATCATCCTTTAAGTTAAGTCCGGAAATCATCAGGAATGTGATTAAAAGCAGAAGAACCTGGCTGACCGCCGTCAGCGCTATCGAAAAGGTGCTGCCGAACCTAAGCAGCATGAAGGCTCCGATAGTGTTTATAGTGAAAGTATAAGTTTCAGCTGCCAGGTAGGTGATATAAACTGTTATCGGCAGCAGTATAAACGATGCAAGAGGGAATTTCCGCTGTGCCCGTCTGTACTTCCAGCCGAGTGCGATCATTAAGAAAGAGAATAGCAGAAAACCGCAGGGATTAAGGATTCGTGTGAAAATTTCAAAATATATCTGCTGAGAATTCCAGCCGTAGCTGCCGACCGTTTTTTCGAATTCCAGAAGCTCAGGCAGATTCAGCTTCTTATAGATGTTCTTATCGGCGCTTAAGCCTCGAAGCTGCTCGGGCGCGGGGTAGAGCTTAAGTGTGTTATACATCTCCGGCATTTTATCAGTTACCAGGTACTCAGGATAAACTCTTATATTTGGATTTTCCCTGTCTATACCGTTCAGGACTATATGATCCCCGACTGCCTTACCGTAAAGCGCAGTGAAGTGTCCTGTAATTCCGGTGCCATGTTTAAAATCGAGGACTTCTATACCTTTATAGAATATCCCCTCCGCGGTCCTGACCATTTTTTCAATATAAACAATTTCTTTTTCTGTTTCGTCACTTAAATTAATAAAACAGATATCGTTTATTCCGGGAAATTTCAGTGCAGTTGCTGCATCATCTATGAAATATGTGAGTTTAACAGCGGCGGACAGGCTTTCTCTTAAATATTTGTTTACGTCCGGATCGTTTGGATAATCAACTGAAAGTTCCTTATACAGATAATATGCATCGATAGACCTTCCGCTGAGGAGAAGTTCAGCACCATGTTTTTTCCGGCTGAAAAGGAGGTATTCATCTTCTTCTTCTCTGTCGGGAGCATCATCAGAAAGGCCAATCCAAGCCTGTGCAGAAAGTTCTTTTGCTTCTTTTGAAGAGTTTGATAAGCCTGAAGCAATAGACGCATAGTAGTAGGCTGAGTAGTAATCATCCTTCTTCAGGTAATTTCTTGCCAGCAGAACAGCCTGCTCGTAAGTCAATTCAGATGTTTCGATTGTTCCGGGTCTTGCTGTATATTCATCTGATGATTCCGCAAACTGTATATTTATCCTTTCGGTGATATCTTCATAGAGTTCCTCTCCGGCGGGGTCCTCCGGTTTTACAGCTAGAAATCTTTCAATCATCTCCCTTGCTTTTACAAGTTCGTCAGCTTCACGGTATTTTAAAGCCTGTTCATAGTAGGTTCTGCTGGTTTCAGTCTGTATTTTCAGCAGATCAAGTCTTGAATATATTCCGGGTTTGAATATTTCATTACCGGTAAAAAATAATGCGGTAAAACAGAGCAGGATCACAATAATTATTGTAATAGTCTGATTAAATGCTTTTAAAGTAAGGGCTTTTATTCCGTATTCACCGGTGGGGTAGAAGACTGAAAAAGTAAGCAGTACTGCAAGACCCTGTATAGAGATCAGATTATTAAAGAACAGAAGCAGACTGTTATTGAAAACCCATACTGTTCGAAAGCTTGTATCAATTTCTTTCGGAGCAAACTGGAAAAAGCTGACGCCGATTAAAAGAATAAATGCAGCTGCATAGCAGGCAATACTGATAATAAGAAAGCGTTTAGGAAGCGACATTTTCATATCAGTTGTCCCTCTTTTTTCTATATGGTCTGAACAAAACGCCGACTATCAAAATAAGTACAGTTATTGCCAGTATTGTCATCAGCGGAAGATTAAAAGGGATGTTACCGCCGAAAAATGTGTCAGTAATAAAATCCAGTTCAGATGTAAACAGTCTGAAGATATAATATCCCATTCGATGGATAAACAGAATCAGCATAATATTAAACATCGGCCAGATGGTAATATTAAGAAAAAGCAGGCATACGGCTAAAAATAAGCTGAAAGCTGCAGATATAAATATAAGATCTTTATTGCCTGTACTTTCCGTTTTATAAATAGATTCAGTCACAAACTCGATATCGCTAAAGTACTGATTTAAAAGACCTCTTGATTTAAAAACAGTGTTATATTCAGGATTCCTGGGTTCAATCTTAAAAAAAGAGCTGTTATCAAGGATGATATTTTCAATATTTTCCGGATTAATATAGCCGGACTGATAGTATTGAAAAAGGTTCAGCGGACCGGGTTTTCTTGTTATGACACCAGAATAACCATTGTCGGAAACAGATGAAGTATAGATAATTCCGTCCTCAGTGCTCAGCAATTTACCGGCCTGAAGCGGCTGATAACTGTATCCGGCGGAAGATTCCTGAATAAGAGAAATTGTTTTAAACCCGAAAAATAATATAATAAATGACAAAACGGCTATTATTATAATGGATAAAAACCTGCCGCTGTTCTTTGGGTCGTCAAAAACTGTAAGAATTACTGCAGTTGATAGGCTGGGAAAAAGACTGCTTTTCAGCGCTCCGGGAAGGTAATAAATAAGGTTTATACGAAAGTTAATATCAGGAGATGCATTAATCCCCCAGCGCTGAAGTATTATAAAAAGGCATAAGACTGCCATACTGATAACGAAAATTAGAATAAATTTAAAAGGCAGTAACAGAGTTTTATTCATGATTAGTGAATTTTATCATGCCGGTATTCATATTGCAAGAATGCCGGAAAAAAAATGAATATTCCATGTGTGTATCTGTGTATAATAAGGTATGAGCGACAGAGATGCATTTATTAGTATTTTCAGAGCCTATGACCGGAGAGTCTATGCGGCGGCGTGCAGAATGGTTTTTAATCGTGAGGATGCAGCTGATATTACTCAGGAAGTTTTTTACAGAGCATGGCGTAACTTTAAGAATTTTGATCAATCCAGACCGGTTTTTCCATGGCTGTACCGAATTACAAAAAATTTATGTATAAATAAAAGCAAAAAAAAATCAGGTTCTGAAACAAGTCTGGAATTTCCCGATTTATGCAGAGGCCGTGATTCAGTTGAGGACTCTGCGGTTAGAGATGAGTCAAAACGAGAGATATACAGGGCTGTTATGTCTCTTCCTCCTCAGCATCGTGAAATTATAATTCTGAAACATTTTGATGAATGCTCTTATGAAGAAATAGCAGATATTCTGGATATTCCAAAGGGGACTGTTATGTCCAGGCTCTACAATGCCAGAAAATTACTTAAAAGCAAACTGGAGGCAGAATATGAACTGTAATGAAGCAAAATTAAAAACTCAGGCACTTATAGATAATGAACTGGAAGAAAGTGAAATATCTGAAGTCGTAGATCATATAGAATCATGTTATATATGTCGTGAAGAGTATAAATCAATGCTTAAGCTGAAAAAACAGTTAAGCGGATTTACTCCGGCTCCGCCGCAGGACGAGTGGCTGGAAAAACTTTATAAAAGCAGAAAGCGCAAATTTTCAGGTAGACTGGGCTTTTTCATGGTCCTTGGTTTCAACCTGTTAATAGCGGTCTACCTTCTTTTTATGTTTTTTACTGATAACACGGAAGGAATTTTTATAAAAATACTGGTTGCAGGTTCTGTGTTTTCCGTTATAGTCTTATTTTTGACAGCATTGACAGACCGGATTAGTGAAAGAAAGACTGATAAATACAGGGAGATTATTAAATGAGCGACAGCGGAATGATTCTTGTAACTACTGATTCTGTTCCCGGAAGAGAAATTGTAAAGGTTTTCGGGCTTGTCCGTGGAAATACTATCCGAGCCCGCCATATGGGCAAAGATATTATGGCTGGATTTAAAAACATCGTCGGCGGTGAAATTACAGATTACACTAAAATGATGGCAGAGTCCCGTGAGCAGGCAATAGACAGGCTGATTGAAGATGCTGAATCTTTGGGTGCAGATGCTATAGTCGGTTTGAAATTTGCAACTACCAGCATGATGCAGGGGGCTGCAGAGTTCCTGATTTACGGAACTGCTGTGAAATTGAACTAATACCATCAAAGTGGTATGCCTGGATTATGAAAATCCTTGCAGGATTAATATTTTCAATTTAGAATACTACGCATAAAATAATATTAAATTATAAAAACTGTATTTAAAATGATTAGAGTATTACACATTGAGAGTAATCTTAATGACAGTGTGCTGTTCCAGACTTTTATTCCGGCGGATTTTATAGTAACAACCGTGAGATCTTTTCAGGAAGCCCTGGAAATGATTGATGACGGTGAGTTTGATTTAATCGCGGCCGGGACCATTGTTGATGTCCACAGCTGTATAAAGATTATTAGAAAAACAAGCAGATATTTTGCTCAGCCGCCTATTGTCTGTCTCACAAGAAATCCTGATACTAAAGCAGGAGTAAAACTGCTTAAAGAGGGTGTTCTTGATTATTTGATTATTCCTGATGATCTGGAGCGACTGCAGGAAACCTTCAGGTTAATCCTTGGCGGGGTTCTGTGCAGCGGAAGGTATGAAATTCTGAACTCTTCCGGTAAGAAGATCGACCGTCTTACCGGAAAATCTCAGGCAATTAAGAAATTAAAACTTGATATTATGAAACTCGCAAAATTTCCCGCTCCGGTTCTGATAACAGGTGAAAGCGGTACCGGAAAAGAACTGGTGGCAGGGCTGATTCATGATTACTCCCTAAGAGCGAGAAAAAAATTCCATGCATTGAATGCCGGCGCCATTCCTTCAGGAATCTGCGGAACAGAACTTTTCGGATCCGAACCGGGGGCATTCACAGGAGCTGTTAAAAGAAAGGGTTGTTTTGAGCATGCGAATAAAGGCAGCCTCTTCCTTGATGAAATAGGAGAACTTGATGTCTCCCTGCAGGTTGAATTTTTAAGAACCCTTGAAACAAAAACCATTAAACGTATCGGCGGAAACAATGAGATTCCTGTTGACGTAAGACTTATATGTGCAACTAACAGAAATCTTGATGAGGAAGTTAAAAAGGGTAATTTCCGGCTAGACCTTCTCCATCGAATAAAGGTTCTGATTCTGCATATTCCTCCGCTGCGCGACCGAATTGAGGATATTCCGGATCTGGTTGAATGTTTTCTGTCCGAAATCAGTGATGATCTGCAGTTAAACGTAATAATGAGCGACAGCGGATATGAAGTTCTCTTTAATTACGACTGGCCCGGGAATATCAGAGAACTATATAACGTTATTTTAAGGAGTGCCTGTTCCGCTGAAAAAGAAAAGATTTCAGCGGCAGATATTATTTTCTGAGAGTTATTACAGTTTTCGAATGCCGGTAGCCACAACAACCGGAAGGAGGCCTTCCTCTGTCTCGGCAGAGCCTGCAAAATATCCGGTTATCAGTATTTCTGAATTTAATACAATTTCTTCAGGATCAACTGTTCTGGAACGTCTTACAGGAATTGTTTTTGAAAATTTGGCTCCTGAAAGCAGAACTATGCATTTATTCATCACAACCTGATTTGAGTTAACCCAGCTGCCGTTTGCCAGAATAATCTGCCCGGTGAAATTAGCAGGATCGGGTTCTATAACCAGCCTTGATATTGCTGTTCCGTTCAGGATTACCTGTGTTCCGGGTTCAGGAGGGCTGCCAGCTTTCACGGCATCTGCAAGGGTCTTGATAGTTATCGAAAGATCTGCCATATTGACGGCAGGATCGGCCGCAACCGTAAAACATGTCAAAACCATGAAGATGAAAAATACTGCTGATATTTTTATTGCTTGCTTTTTCATTACCATAATTTTAAAATTTAAAGGCATATCGGTCAAGAAATTAAAAATAAATTATAAATTTCTTGAAAAACTATCCGATCATATAGTATAAATTTAATATCGTATTGAAAAACTATGATTTGACTGATAAAATTATACACGGGTTGAGGAACAATGAGTAATAATGATATAGTAACCGGATTTGATGAAGAAAAAGATGACAGTCTCCGAATTAAACTTCAGAGTGTCGAAGGTGTTGAAGGATGTCTTGTTCTTTTTCTGACAGGATATATCGACACTTATAACTCGAACTTCTTTCAGAAGAGAGTTACGAAGGCCATTGAAGCCGGTTTTACAAAGCTTATCTTTAACTGCAGCGGGCTTAACTACGTTTCAAGTACAGGTATAGGTTCTTTTACTGCATTTCTGAAGGCCGTAAGGCCGAGAGGCGGTGACCTCGTTCTGCTTGAGATTCAGCCAAAGGTTTATGAAGTATTCCAGCTTTTAGGGTTTTCACAGTTTTTTAACATCAAAGATAATCTTAATGAAGCTGTCGACTTTTTCGGTGCAAACGGCGGTACCAGAAATTCTGATGTATTTCCGAAGATTTTTCAGTGCCCTATATGTTCCAGAAGACTTCGGGCAACCAGAGCCGGGCGGTTCAGATGTTCTGAATGCAGAACCATCCTTGCGATCGATAATTCCGGACAGGTTTTTCTGGGTTAATTCGTTTTGGATGCTGCAAGGATTAATATTTCCGGCTGCAGCGTAATAACAAAGACTAATATTGAACTGTATATTCGGAGCTTTCCGGGTATACAGTTTTTTTTTACTGGAAAACCCGATCTTAAGAAAAAATATTCTGTCTACATTCTAAATACATCTGTCTTTACGACTTTACCGGAGTCTTTTGCAGTCTTAAATCCGGTTATCCTTTATGGTCCGCATGAATATATTAGTGCCGCGTTGTCTGCAGGGGCGGCTGATTATTTATGTGAGCCCTGGACTCCTGAAGAACTTACAGCCAGATGCGGTAAACTTCTGGAAAGAGAAAAACTTCAGTTTACCGGCTGGGATTTGGATCTTAAGACATCAGGATTTCTTCATCTGAATAATCCCGAACGCAGGCAGTCCTGCCGGATATTTCTAAGTAAAAGTGAACGAACAGTATTGAGGATGCTTTTGATGTATCGGGGAACTTATTTAAACCGGGAGCTGCTTAACTCTGCCTTAAATACCCGTGTTTCCGGCTCAAGAGCTGCTGATATGGCGGTTTCAAGGCTTCGTTCCAAACTCAGTGATTATTGTAAAACTGAAGATTTGATACTTACCTCTACTCATTCAGGGTGGTGTATTCCCGCTTCTTCTCATATGAAAGCTCATTAATCTGCACCTGCTTGCCCAAGTTCTGACGCTGTGGTATCTTTTTTCCTATGTTAAATACAAGATTCCTGCTTAAAATGCTGGATACCGGTTTTATTTTGAAATCGGCATTTATGCTTCTACTGATATCGATAATCCCGCTTGCTGAAATAATGCTAATTCAGTTTCTTGGAGAATTTCTTGGCATTTATTTTACCCTCGCCGTTGCTGCATTAACCGGACTGGCAGGTCTTTTTCTTGCATACCGTGATATCCGGGGAATTGTAAAGCATATTAAGATAAAATCAGCAGAGGGTTTGTATCCTGGGAGAGAAATGCTTTCCCTTGCCGGAGCTCTTTTCGGAGGTATAATGCTGCTCTGCCCTGGGTTTATTACCGATCTGATTGGTGCTCTGAGCTTTTTTCCAGTTATCAGATCCTTAGCCGGCCGTATTATAACAAGGAATATGGAACCCAGACTTCGTGAAGCCTATGAATACATGCGTCTGTATGAGTAGGAAAATTTCTATTTAGAAGAAAGTCTGTAGATAACTAAAAGTATAAGGTAGTAAAGCCGTATGAATACTCTGAAAATTTTCAGAGGGTTTCTAAGTACTTCAGAAATTACTTCAGTTCCGTTTTCCCAGCTTTTCTTTGAACCTTTGGCCTTTTTTCCGCTGAAAATAGCATAGCACTCCGAGCACCACAGAAAAATTCCGGGGTTGAAACTGTCTCTATGACGATTAAGCCAGCGATCCTTACCCTTAAGGCCGTCTCCGGCAAGCAGAAAGGTTGGTGATGCCTTTTTGATAGCAACGAGAATATTTTCTTCCATCGCTGCAGAATAGTAGCCTGAATATCTTCCGACAATATTTAAACCCGGGAATGATATTTTCATATTGCTGAAGACTGTCTGGAGTGAATGAGTTTTTCCGCCGATCAGGTATAATGATTTTTTCTGGATTTCCATGACACCCAGAGCCTTGATTACAAAATCAAAGGGCCTGTATCTGAAGGCCTGACCTTTTTTTAAAAAATTTATTCCGCTGATTATCGATTTTGCAGTCGGAATTACAAGAGCCGCTTCGTTCAGCGTTTTCATGTATTCCTTATTGCGTCTTGCTCTCATCAGATCGAAAAAATTTATCAGTACAATCTGATTTTTCTCTCCATTATCCGCAAGATGTTTAAAAACTTCCTCAAGATCCTCGGCAGGAATTATATCTACAGGTACTTTAAGAAAGTCGATTCTTTTTATTCCAGGCAGTATGCTTTCCACTCTTTCCTCTCCAGCAGTATTGTTTTTACTGCTCCGAGCGCGTATATCGCAGCTGTTTCAGTTCTCAGAATATTGTCACCAAGATATACCGGATAGAATCCGGATGCAAGCAGAAAATCTGTTTCTTTTTCTGAAAAGCCGCCTTCTGGACCTATAAAAATAATAACAGATTCAGTATCTGCGATTAGATACCTGTGAAGAGACCAGTTTGCCAGCGGTTCCTGATGAAAAAAAAGTTTCTGTCCGGAATTTTTTCCAAGTTTCTGAAGCAGTTCAGGAAGTTCTTTCATCTTGACCGGTGAAAGTATTGTAGGAACACCCTTATTGCCGCTCTGCTGAGCAGCTTCAACGGCAATCTTTTTAAGTCTTTCATTTTTAAAGGCGGAGCGGTCTTCCTTTATCACCGGTACGCTGTATTCGCTCTGTACGGGAATCACCATCCCTACCCCTGCTTCTACAGCCTGTCGTATTATCATTTCGAGCTTCTTTCCCTTGGGAAGACACTGAATAAGAATGATTTCCGGCATGTCTTCTTTTGCATCGCGTTCATCAACAACCTCAACGCAGTCTGCTGTGAGGCTGATCTCATCCATAGCATTTATTGTGAGAATAAACTTCCGCCCGTCCTGGTTTACACCGTTGAACATCTGACCGGGGCCCATTCTAAGAACCCTGGTCAGGTAACGGTATTCTTCACCGGTCAGCGTAATAGGTCCGGACCCGATGTATTCATCAGGCAATACAAACTGTCTCATTTTTATCCTGTTACTTTATCTGAAAATATCTAAATCTTTGTACCCGCCAGACTCGAAAAGGTCAACCGCGTACTGTAGTACTATATCATAATCCAGGTCAAAAATGGGAGGATCATTTTCAGTTCGGTTTATTTCGGCCCTTATCAGCCGTCTCAGCAGACGATCTTCAAGATCAATTCCGTCTGCCTTCAGCTCTTCAATAAAGTCGTAAATACGGGATTCACCTGCATCCGGAAATTTTGCCACAAACAGGGGGATATAATTATTTTCTATCAGTTTTTCGAGTGACAGAAGTTCATCATCGGAAAGTTCCTCTTCTTTAATTTTCTTCTGAGGTTCAATTCCGATATGGTCAATATTTATTCCTGATGGAGTATAGTATCTTGATGTTGTAAGTTTGAATCCTCCGTTACCGAAACCGCTGATCTGCTGAACTGAACCCTTTCCGAAGGAGGTTTCGCCTACCAGGTATGCACGTTCGTTGTCCTTAAGCGCTCCTGCAAGGATTTCGGATGCAGAAGCCGAGCCTCGGTCTATAAGAAGGATGACAGGAATACTTTCATCAACATCGGTTCTGCGGGTTGCTTTGAATTCTTCAATTTTTATCTGATCCCGGTTTTTGGTACTGACGATCATGCCGTCGTCGAGAAACAAATCTGCTGTATCAACAACACTGGAAAGCAGACCACCCGGATTTCCGCGTACATCAACAACAAGGTAGGAATAACCGGCTTTTTCAAAGAATGTTACCGCTTCTTTGACACTCTCTTCGGTATATGGTGTCCAGCGGACAATTTTAAGATAGGCTGTTTCATCATCGATCATTGCATATTTTACAGTGGGCACTTCAATTACTTCCCGCTTGACTGTTATTTCACGCTCAATATTACCCAGTCTTCGTATCTTGTAACTTACCTCGGTTCCGGGTTCTCCCCTGAGTCTGTCCGCCACCTCATCAGTAGACAGGCCTTCTGCCGATTCTCCGTCAATTTCTATTATGAAATCACCGGCGGATATTCCTGCACGGTAGGCAGGGGAGCCTTCGATCGGTGAAATCACCTCGACAAAATCAAAATATCGATCTCTGAATGGTGAATCTGCTGTTATCTCAGGTCTCTTACCGCTCTGTTTTGAGATAAACATCCCGACTCCGCCGAAACTGCCGGTGGTTGTATCAGAAAAGTCCTCCATATCGTCAGCTGTAAGATAAACCGAGTACGGATCATCCAGACTTTCAAACATTCCCTTCGCCGCACCTTCATAAAGTGTTTCAGGTGAGACATCTTCTACAAAATTTTGCTCGATAATGTCGAAAAGCCTGCCGAGCCTGATAAGGTAGTCGTTATTTTTTTGGCTGCTTAGCTGCAGAGAGCTTCCCGGACTCATTAAGGAAAAAGTCAGAGCTGCTGCAAGTACTATCGTAACTATCAGCCATATTGATCTTTCTTTGTTTTTCATAAAAACCTCTTCAATATTCATTTTAATGTTACGGGAGATAATCATCAAGTCATGTTTTTTTCTGAGGCTTTGCGTGATTTTTTCTTCATGATATACTTTCCCAATAACCGGAGGATTAGATGAAAATTATACCTGTTGCAGGTGGAAAAGGCGGTGTCGGAAAATCTCTGCTCGCTGTAAATCTTTCAATTGCCCTGGCTCAGGCTGGTAAAAAAACCGTACTTGCAGATCTTGATCTGGGCGGTTCAAACCTGCATATGATGCTTGACTCCGGAAGAAGCCAGGCCGGTATAGGCACCTGGCTTACAAGAAATAATGTGGAATTTGAAGATATTCTTCTTGATTCCGGTTATACAAATCTGAAGTTTATCCCCGGGGATGCTGAAATTCCCGGGCTTGCCAATATACAGATAAATCAGAAACGGAAGCTGATAAAACATCTAAGTCAGCTTGATACCGATTTTCTTATTCTTGACCTTGGCGCGGGAACTTCTTTTAATACCCTGGATTTCTTTCTGATGTCGGGTACCGGAATAATTGTTACGGCGCCGGCGCTGACAGCAACACTTAATGCCTATCTTTTTCTGAAAAATGTAGTATTCAGGATGATCTCTACCGGGTTTACCGGTAAGAGTCCCGCAAAGGCCTATCTTGATGAGCTTGCGGCGGATGGCGAAGGGCTGCAGAGGATCTATATTCCCGGAATACTCGAAAAACTTGAATCTCTTGATCCTGATAAATATAATTTATTAAAGAAAAAGATGAATGCGTTTTCGCCGATGATTGTTATGAATATGATCGATGATCCGAAAGACTCTGTTAAGGCTGAAAAGATAAAGCGCTCATGCGAGCAGTATCTTGGAGTTGAAATGGAATATCTGGGAGTTATCTACAGGGATCATCTTCAGGACATTGCTCTCAATTCGAGGCTTCCCATAATAAAATACAAGCCTGAATCTGTAATTTCACAGGCAGTATACCGGATGACCGACAGAATACTTCAGAAAAGTATCGAAGACCAGTCCGCACTGGAGATCCAGACCATGGAGGAAAGCTACCAGAATGCGGAAATGGAAGCAGAGATAGATTTTGACTATAAAATACAGGAGCTTGAAAACCTGCTTCACAGCGGAACCCTTACAAAAGGGGATTTGATCGAGACAGTAAAAAGCCAGCAGTATGAAATTTCAGTACTGAAAAAGCAGAATAACCTGCTTAAATCAAAGCTGCTGACGGCTGCAAGGCAGGGTTTCAAAGTATAGGTATGGCGGGCGAACAAAAACTTCTTGGCAGAATCAGCATTGAGACAGATGATGAGGCTCTGCTTGCCGTGCTTCATTTTATTCCGGATGAAAACGGAATAGAAATAGATGCACAGAGCGTTAACCGGCTGATTGCGGAAAACAAGATCACATACGGTTTCGACAGAAAAGAACTTGAACAGAAAATTGAAAAACTCCTCGAATCGAATGAAGAGATAAGTATTACCATCGCTGAGGGTGATCATGCTGAGCCCCTCGTTCCGGAAGAACGTGAGTGGTCCGAGCTGAAAATTCCCGAGGGCCTTGAAGAGGATGTTGAGCGTTTTTTAAAAAATGCGGCGGCACCTGAAATCTGGAATACTGAAATAGAAAAAGTTCCGGTAGAAAAGACTGTTAAGAAAAAAGGTATTCTTCCTTTTGCAAAAGATAAAACCGAGACCGTAAAGGATCTAGTTAAAAAAGAGAAAAAAGTCCGGGTAAATGTGATTCCTGATGTGATAGCAGCCGGCTGGGCTGAAAAGGAAGACAAGCTTGCAGATATAATAGCAGCAAAACCGGGTAAACTGGGCAAGGATGTATACGGAAAGCCTATTGTGCCTCTTTCTCAGGAAGATGAGTTCTGGCTGGGAACAAATACCGAGAAAAAGGGCAGTTCAATTATTGCCACTGAAACAGGTATTGTCCGCCGCGGCTGGAACTGGATTGAGGTTATACCCTTTAAAAGTCATGACTGGAATCTGGAACTTTCAAAAGACAAGAACACATGCCTTCTTAATTTCAATCCCGGAGGAGAGGAAGTCAGTCTTCCCGACCCCGCTGAAATTATTAAAAGGGCGGAAATGCTGGGATGTCCTGAATCGGCTCTGGTCGGTGCCGAGAAGATTAACCAGATTATATCCACTGCCGCTGTAGCCGGAAAAGTTCTGAAGAATGTCATCATAAGCAGTGATGACGACGGTTATTTCAGAATTGAAGTATCAGATAACAGGCTTGTTGCCGAAATGGTAATGCATAAGGGCCGCGGCGCCGGTAAGCCTCTGGTTCTGAAAGAAGCCGGATCTGCAATAAAGAACAGCGGCCTGAAGGGAATGGATCTTAAAAAAATTCAGGAAGTGATTCTTGATTTTCAAAAAAGCGCAGAGAAGGACATCCGTTTCATTTTATGTGAGGGTACAGCTCCTGAAGAAGGTGAGGGCGGTTCTGTCGAGTATGAACTGCAGCTTCTTTCTGATGCCGCAGTTGATGATATAAAAAAGCGGGCCGGAGGAATGGATTCCGCTGCATTTAAGGATATTCCTTCAGCCGCGGATTATCATCCGAAAGAAATCAGCGGGGCCGCCAATGTAAAAAAAGATCAGAACCTTGCATCTGTTCTTTCATCATCAGGTAAAAAAGGTGCCGATGTATTCGGAGATGAAATTGAGACCTCCGCGAAGGGCGCTGTAATTGAATCTCTTGAGAATGTCCGTTTTGAAAAGGGAATGTATATTTCAGAAATAGACGGACTTCTTGAATGCTTCGATTCAGAAGGGAAAACGATACTCCGCGTCAGGAGCCATCGTGATGCCGAAATTGAAGTAAAGGTTGCTGCTGACAAAATGACTGCAACCCTTTCCATTGAACCTGCTGCCGGAACCGGAATTCCTCCGTCGCTTGAAGAGGTTAACAGGCAGATTGCCGAGGCCGGACTTAAATCGGGAATAAATATCGATCTTGTTAAGAGCGCTGTTGAAAAAGCCCGGAACGGTGAGTCTGTGGGTGGTGCACTGTTTGCGATGGGAAAGGCTCCGAAGAATGCTGGAGAATACAAACTTAAATTCCTGGCTGAAATGGCTGACGGAAACAAGGTCTCTATCGACGAAAAGGGCAAGGCTAACTATCGAAGTCAGAATCGGATAACTAATGTTAAAAAGGGTGAGATCCTGGCTGAGATTCAGGTCATTCAGGGAGAATCTGAGGATGGATGGGATGTTCTTGGAAATACACTGCCCGCAAAACAGCTGACTCCGCTGAATGTTGAAATCGGTGCAAACGTCATTGAAGAAAAAGACGAAGAGGGAAACACCTTCCTGATGGCTGAAAAGGGTGGAAGGCTTATCTATGAAAATAACAAAATTGAGATTCAGGAAGGATTTTTTGTTAAGGGTGATGTAGATTTCAGTGTTGGCAACATCAAGTTCAGCGGAGATGTTCAGGTTAAAGGAACTGTAAAAAACGGTTTCTACATTATGGCCGGCGGGAATGTAAACATTGGAATGAACTCGGAGATGTCTCTGCTTTCCTCTGAGAAAACCATAACAGTCAACCAGGGTATCAAGGGCGGCGGTAAGGCTCTGCTTAGGGCAAAAGATTCCATTAGAGTTTCATTTGCTGAAAGGGCTACGCTTCTGGCTGTTGAAGACATCATCGTAAAGAATGCGGTTTTCGGCTGTAAGGTAAAATGCAACGGTAAACTCAGGTTAATGACCGAAAAAGGATACCTGGTAGGCGGGAAAATTCAGGCCAGGAAGGGTATTGAGGCTGCTAATATCGGCTCGCTTTCCGGAACAAGAACCGAGATTTCTTTCGGTCAGGATTATCTGATTGCCGATCAGATTGAGATAGAAGAGAAGGAAATAACAAAAATAAAAAACCGTCTTGTTAAGCTTGATCCCGAGATGAGAAATTGTGAGAAGGAAAAGGATTCTCAGGGATTAAACAGGCTGAGGCAGGAGAAGGTAAAATTAATGAAAATCATGGAAAAACGCGGGGTCCGTATCTTCACACTGAAGGAGCGGTTTGAGCAGCATTTTCCATCAGAAATAATTATACGGGGAGAGGTTTTTCCCGGAGTTGTTTTTGAAAGTCATGGAAGAACTCTTGATATAACAAAAAAAGAGAAATCAATTAAAATTATCTTTAATGAAGAAAGCGGATTTCTCGAAAAAGTTCCCTATAATCAGCAGGAAGATAAGCAGAAGGAGAAATAATGCTTGCATTTATAAACTTTCCATCATGGATAAAGCCTGAAATAATTCCCGGGTTTCCTATCCGCTGGTACAGCCTTATGTATCTCATAGCGTTCGGAATTGCCTGGTTTCTGATGCAGAAACAGATAAAAGATGAAAAACCGAATCTCAAAGAAGATGATATAGTTAATTATTTTTTCTGGGGTATCCTTGGACTTCTTATTGGTGCGAGGATCTTTGCAACTACTATTTATGACCCTGAACACTATTATATTACCCACCCCTGGATGATATTTGTACCCTTCAGAAACGGACAGTTTACCGGGCTTCAGGGTATGAGTTACCACGGCGGGGTTTTCGGCGCGATTGTCGGTACGCTTATTTTCTGCCGTGTAAAAAAAATCAGCTGGTTTAAGATGGCTGATTTTACAGCGCCCGGTATTCCGCTTGGATATACATTCGGACGTCTTGGAAACTTTATTAACGGAGAACTCTGGGGCCGTGTTACAACCAAATCCTGGGGTATTGTATTTCCTCATGCCGGAAGATTTTCAGTAAAACTTGACTGGGTTCAGAGAGTTGCCGCCGAGGTAGGTATGAAACTGCCGGAATCCGGACTGGTTAATCTGCCCCGGCACCCCTCACAGCTATATGAGGCCGCCTTTGAAGGTGTTATTTTGTGGCTTGTGCTGTGGTTTGTTCTGAAAAACAGAAAGAAATTCGACGGGGCAATGCTTAGTTTCTATCTCATCGGCTACGGTATAGTCCGCTTTTTTATTGAATACTTCAGAGAACCGGATTCAGATATGGGCTTTCCGCTTAATTTTGGAGCAGCCCCGGAGGATCCTGCCTTATTTAACTCATTTCTAAACTTTACTACAGGACAGATTCTGTGTCTGTTTATGATTTTGACCGGTGTAATTCTGTATCAGGTCAGAAAAAAACAGGTCCTGAAAGAGGCTGAAAACACAGAAGCCACTGTCAAATCTGAAAGCCTTAGAAAGAAAAGAAAAAAGATTAAATAAATAAGGCAATTTCAAAACTCCAAAAATTTTGCAGGATACTCAAATACCTGTATCAGCTATAGGGGAAACCCCTATAGCGAATGGGGCGGGTTCTTATGTCATATCTCAAACTAACCTGATTTTTTTATGGTCTTAGCCGTGTAATTATGTGAGCATGAATGAGGTATGGTACATAGACAGTGAAAGTGAAAGGGAGCAGGAATCTGTAGAAAAAGATGCCCTGTCTTCATATCTGAAGCAGATTTCGGTTTATCCGTTACTGTCCCGGAATGATGAGTTGGATCTTGCGTATAATATCAGCGAGACAAAAAAAGGTCTGCAGGAGCTTGATGAAAGACTGCAGTACGCTGAAATTAGCCGTGAGGAATATGACAAGGCCAGATCTTTTCTTGAGGCGGAATCAGAAGTCCATAGAAATCATCTGATTACAAGTAATCTAAGGCTTGTCGTTTCTATCGCCAAAAAATATCAGCATCGGGGTCTTAACCTTATCGATCTGATAAATGAAGGCAATATCGGACTTATAGAAGCTGTTGAGCGCTTTGATTACCGGAAGGGCTGTAAGTTTTCGACTTACGGAACCTGGTGGATACAGCAGTCGATTATCAAATCGATAGCTGATAAAGGCCGTACTATACGAATACCCGTTCATGTACTTAACTCCGCCAGAAAATTCTATTCCGCATCTAGAGAGCTTACACAGGATCTTGGAAGGGATCCCAAAGCTTCCGAAATTGCAAACTATCTGAATATTTCAGAAGAAAAGGTTGAAAGCATTCTTAACAGTACCGGCGACACTGCATCTCTGGATACAACTGTGGATGATGACAACAGTACAAATCTGGCAGAGCTTATTTCAGGCGAAGATTATATCGGTCCCTTTGAAGATTTTTTCAGGATAAATGTAAAGGAAATACTTCAGTATTCACTTAATGAACTCACTGAAAGAGAAAGGGAAATTATTAAACTTCGGTTCGGACTTAATGGAAAAGCACCGCTTACTTTGGAAGATATTGGAAAACTGTTTTCAATTACCAGGGAGCGTGTCAGACAGATCCAGAATAAGGCTATCCTGAAACTGAGAGAATTCTCGGAAATTCAGGAATTGAAGAGTGTTATGTAATTGTGAGGTTTGAGTTGGTTCTACTTGCTGATTCAGAAGCTTTGATTAGTGATATCAGATTTGCTCTTGAGGATAGATGGGAAATCATGAGCAGTGATTCTATTACCGAGATTGAGAGGTATCTTCAAAGAACCAAAGTTAAGCTTTTAATTGTCGATATGGATATTAAATCGGCCCTTTGGACAGAGGTTCTGGAGGGTCTCAGGAGTTATGAGGGGAAAGAGATTAAATTTCTTTTCCTCGCTTCTGAAAGCAGAAAACTTGAAATTGAAAAAATCCAGCTTAATTCCATTGAGCTTCTTCTTTCCGCTTCCTGGCTTATTAAGCCGTTTTCAAGAAATACACTTCAAAGTTCAGTCAAAACTCTGTTCGGAGTCAGCCTGAACTAGCTTGACCATGTCCGGTTTTTTTTATACATTTATTGATAATGATTCTCAATATCAAACGTTCGGATAGAAACTGATGCAAAACAGAAAGAAACCATGCTGCATGAATTTTGAGGGCGGAATTAAGGACCGCGGTCTTAGAATGACAATTCCCAGACAGCTGGTGATTGAAGTTCTTGAACAGGCTGACGGTTATATGAGTGCTGAAGAGATATTCTCAAAAATAAGAGAAGATTCTCCGGCAACCGGAATTGCTACAGTTTACAGGACGCTGATTCTTCTGGATGAAATGGGCCTTGTAACCAGGTACAATTTTGGAGAGGGCCGGGCCAGATATATTCTGGCAGATGACCAGAGTGCAGCACATCACCATCAGCTTGTGTGCGAGAAATGTTTCAGGGTTGTGAAGTATTCAGATTTTATTGAAGATGAAATAGATCTTTACAGGAAAGTTGAATCCGTTCTTTCGAAAAAACACGGATTTGAAATAAAAAGACATATAGTGCAGTTCTATGGAGTTTGTCCGGACTGCAGAAAGGAGAAAGGAAATGAAAGTAGCAGTAGCAACCGCTGATGGACAGGTATCCGGGCATTTCGGACAGGCTCCCGGTTTTACTTTTGCTCAGGTGAATGAAAATGGTGTAGCTGATCTGGAGTATAAAGCTAATCCTGGCGGACATTGCCAGACCCTGCCGCAGATGATGGTAGATAACGGCGTAAAAGTTTTGATTGTCGGAGGCATCGGCGGAGGTGCCGTTGCTAATATGCAGAGAAACGGCATCGATGTTATTGGAAGTGTTTCCGGAGATGTGAACACTGTTCTTGAATCTTTCAGAAGCGGTACTCTGACCGGCGGTGCTGTGGGTTGTGATCATAACCATGATCACGGCGGAGATGACTGCGGACATCATCATTAATAGGTGAATAAATGAAAACTGAAGAACAGATACAGCAGGAAAAGCAGCTGGCCGAAAGAATGGCCAGAATCAAGCATAAAATTGTCATCATGAGCGGAAAAGGCGGTGTAGGCAAGACTACGGTTTCAGTTAATATCGCCCGGGGGCTTGCTGAAAAGGGATATAAAGTCGGTATTGTTGACACTGATATTCATGGACCGAATATTGCGAAAATGCTCGGAATTGAGGGCGAGCTCCTCTATCAGACGGATACAGGAATTGAGGCTCCGATTGTTAATGAAAATCTTAAGGCTGTAAGCCTTGCAATGACAGGGAATGATCAGGATGCACCGATTGTTTGGCGGGGCCCTCTGAAAATGGGATTCATCAAACAGATACTGGCCGAAGTAAACTGGGGAGATCTTGATTTTCTGATAATTGATTCTCCTCCGGGAACAGGTGATGAGCCTCTTTCTGTCTGTCAGCTTATACCTGAAATAGATGGAAGTATAATTGTCACTACACCGCAGGATGTAGCTGTGCTTGATTCCAGAAAGAGTATAAATTTTTCAAAGCAGGTAAAGGTTCCGGTAATAGGTCTTATAGAGAATATGTGCGGTTTTGTTTGTCCGGACTGCGGAAAAACCCACTACATTTTCGGTAAGGGCGGAGGCGAAAAAGCTGCAGGAGAGATGGATGTTGAATTCCTTGGCGGAATTCCAATTGACCAGAAACTGATGGAAGCCGAAGATAAGGGGCTTGATGTGTTTAAGGCGCATCCGGACTCTGAAGCGGTTAAGATGTTAAGCGGTATTATCGACCGGATTGTGAAGTCTGTAGAATAATTGAAAAAAAGAGCTGATTAAGCAATCGTCTTGACCGGCTCTTTTTTATTTTTACAGCTGACTGTATAAAAAAGTATACTTTTTAAAACTTTTCTTTTTTTTGTTTTTAGAATGTCCGATAAATCCTTATATAGCCATGAAATAATTTTTTGTAAAATCATGAACAGCAATGGCATGGAATTTGCAAAAGTATCAATGAAAGTAATATACTGGAGTACCGGAATTGAGTAACATCAGATTCACCGAAAATTTAACAGGGAAAAGAATTCTGCAATATATATCATCAGAATTAAAGACAGAAGTTTTCAGGAAGGTTATACACCTTTTTGCGGCATTCGTACCGCTGCTGGCCGGCATTAATCTTTTTATAACCCAAATTCTCCTTGCCGCCGTTGTAGTTGTTTACTGCTGGTCGGAATACATGAGAATTAAAGGTAAAAGGGTGATTTTGATTTCCGGGATTACGATGCGTGCGGCAAGAACAAGGGATAAGGACGGCTTTGTCGGCGGTCCGGTAACAATGGCTGTCGGTACCATGCTTGCCCTTATTCTTTTTCCTCTTCCTGCAGCTTCAATTGCTATCTATGCACTTGCTTTCGGTGACAGTGCCGCCAGCCTCGGCGGTAAGACCTTCGGCCGTGTAAAACTGCCAGGCTTCCGCGGAAAGACTCTTGAGGGCTCTCTGTCGTGCTTCAGCGTTGTTTTTGCAGTGACACTGGTAATAACTTCTGACTTATATGTATCTCTGCTTATAGCGGGTATTTCAACGGTTCTGGAGCTGGTTCCAATCAAGGATCTGGATAACCTCATGATTCCGCTCGGCACCGGCCTGGCTGCCGCATTTCTTCTCTAGAGGATCATTCCCAAAGATAAATTCTGTGCGTTTTAAGTCCGAATATAACTGTTCCTGAAGCGAGCAGGATAAATCCGGCCGACGCAGCAACTAATCCGGGCAGAAGAAATAAAAGCTCCCTTCCGGCAACTGTAAGAACAAGGCCGCCGGCAAGAAACAGGTAGTCTGTATTTTCATTTTTATTGCTTGCAATTATGAAGTTAATTACTGAAATCAGCTGAAGCAGAATCAGAACAATATAAATTTCAAGGAAGCTTCCCAGTTCTTTTGTTCCACCGGGAATATTTTTTGACAAGTCAACAGGCAGAAGAGACACAAGGCCAAGGGCAATTATAACACTGATTAGAAACATCATGCTCATTCTCTGGTATTCCAATCCTGTAGAAAACAGTCCGCTGCAGAAAAGTGCAACAATACCGAAAAATCTTCCGAAATAGACTACTCTGGTCATGAACATACTGTAGGAGAAGGGCAGACTGATGTCGTTGATTATAATCAGGCCTTCTTTGAACATATCAAAGCAGAAACTGCACAGAAAGAGAAAGAAAAAGAAAATCTCTGCTGATGCGGTATTTCTAAAGGATACAAATATAACAAAGCATGCTGCAGTTGCGAACGCCATCGTCGCTAGAACTGAAAAAAACTGCAGAAGGTTTACAGACTCCGATCTTCCGGCACTTCTTGCAAACAGAATGATGAAAGAAGCCGTCATCAGAGAGATCAGCACAGAAAGCAGCAGCATGGAAGTGTTTCGAAGCCGTAAAGTCATATCTATATTATAAATATGACTTTATATTTTTACTATAGAAAAGAGTAAAAATGTACGATATTCAAAAATGGAGGCTACTAATGAACAAGAAATATTTAATGATAATCCTGATGCTGCTTTGTACATTTTCATTGTTTGCCGGTGATGTGGCTAATTACGTAAATCTCGGATTTTCAGATGATTCACAGTATTTCATGTTCGGTCTTTACGGTATAGACAGCAGCACCACTAAACCCTATGCAGAACTTCATACAGTAGCAGTAAAAGCCAACAGGTACGCTGAAAACGGACTTATGGAAAAGGAATACTCTGTAAGTACACAGCCCGGACAGGACGGCAGCGGGGCCTTGTTTAATCTTATGAAAGAGTCCGCCGATGCGGTTGAGAAGTTCAGTATTAATCATTTGAACAAAGGCAGAATTGTATATCTGCTTATAAACGGCAACGAACCGAAAGATAAGCTGGAGTTCCGTGACTTTACTAAAAACAGTAAGTATCAGGTCGCTCTGATTCAACAGAGGTTTGGAACAGAGAAGGAGCCCAGCGCTTCATTTTATATCAACCTTTCAGTTACCGATAAAAACACCAATACTAAGACCTATACAATAGGTCTTCCCAATTACAAAAGAAAAGATGTGATGAAATACAGGATTAAACAGGTAATGTTCGCTCCTGATGAAAAATCACTAGTTTTTGTTGTTGAAAAAGAGGTTCTCGACGGTAACGGCCCAAGTATTAGATATATGGTTGAAACCGTTGTTCTTGACTGACATATGATAATAAAAAGCAAATTACTCTCTCCGGTCTCCTGCTGTATACTTCTTTTTTTAATATTTCTTTCAGGAGCTGTTAGTGCGGATGTTTCTGTATTTGATTATCGAAGCAGCACTGAAAAAGTCGGTATTTTTTATTTAAACGACTCAGGACAGCTGCTTCCTGTTCCGATGCGGGATAATCCTGATGCTGGAAGAATTCTCAGCCTTGTTCCGGCTAAAGATTTCATAGCCTGGACCGATCAGCTGCATATTGCAGACTTTAGATCCGGCACAAAGGGTGTGGTTGCCGGAATAAACGGGGCTCTGCCAAAGGTAATCTTCTTTGAAAACGGTCTTCCGATATTTCCTGAAATAAAATCCGGGAACGAAACTTCATTCATGCGCCAGGCAGAGTATAGATGCCTGGGAAGCCTGCTTGGAAGCGGTTCTGATATTCTCTTTCATTTCTTCGGGGATGATATCTTTTCAGATAATGCAGGCGTCAGGAAACCTTCTGCTCAGCTTGTTCGCTACAGTGCTGCCGGATCCGGTGCGGATCGTTTTGAATTTATTGATATTGCCGTAAACGGTATGGATGAAGGCTGGGAACCTGTAGAGATTATCAGAACCAGTGAAGGATTTTTTATTGCGTGGAAATATTCAGATGAAAAGAAGACCCTGTTCCGTTACCTTCAGCATGATAATGAGGGTAAGGCTATTAATGAAATTGATGAATCTTATTTCAGAGCAAAGTATAATCCTGTAGATATTGAGTCAACGCCCTTTGCTCTTCGGGGATTCCGGAGGGCGGCAGGTGAGGGCCTTCTAGGTGATGAAATCAGAGATGCGGGGATTATTTATCTGAACATGAATTCTGAGAGTGCCGGTCTCTCCGGTTTAGAGGATCACCTTTCTCCGGTTACGGTTATAAGCCGGTCAGACGATGGACGAAACGCATACCGTTCTCCGCTTGTTCTGGAAGCCTGCTACGCTGAGGGCAGATGGAACATCCTTTACAGTAATAAGATTATTGTCTGCGGAGATGAACTCAGGATCATTAAGCTTCCGGTTCTTCCTGAAGATTTCCGGTATACAGGAATATGGTCGGACGGCAGTAACTATCTGCTGTCCTGGGAAGAATTCCGTTTCCCCGAGATTGGAAGAGCCGGGCTGATCTCGCTTGCTTTTGGTGATATATTCTGAAGATATGAAAAACCGAACCCCAAAAATTTTGTTTTTGTTTATTCTCCTTTTTTTCCTGATACTTCCTTCAGGGGTAATATTTGCCGAGGCTGAAATTCTACCCGGCTTTGATATTATAGGAATAACAGTAACCGGTGCGGGTTTCTTTGTATTTAATTCTGAAACTGACGCCAATATCAGTTCGGCAGCATCGCCATTTATCATTTATCCGGCCGGTATTTCGGTCCCTATGAGGATAGGCGATCTTTTCTATCTTGATCCCGGTATCAGATTCTATTTTCCGTATACAGTTATTTTCAGTGATGATGTTTCGCGACCGGTTCCTGCAACCCGGGAAGACGCAGACCGAATTGAAATACTTTCTATCGATATAAGACCGGAAGCAGGTGTTATCTTCCCGCTCTCTGAAGAGTTTGAACTGGGGGTAACAGGCGCTCCCTCGCTTCTGTTCAGACTGCCCCTGATTGGCTACGATAATGCCGGAGATGATGTAGCGCTTGTAAGACAGTATTATTTTGCAAAAGCCAGATTTTTAAGCCTCTATACCGGCGGATTTTTTAACTGGAATTTTTCGGATTCATATATTCTGAATATTAAAGCAGGAACCGATCTGCCTTTCTACAATCTGTGGGACGGCAGCGGAACCGCGTTTTATGACCAGTTAAAAATCAATCTGGAAATCGGGTTCCGCTTTAATCTTTAAGCAGAAAATATTCAGCTGAAATTGCTGATTGGAATATCATCATGCAGTCCGGTCTTTTTGGAGGACAGCATTGATATCAGTGAGTTTGTCATTGCATCAAGCATGACGCTGACACTGAGGAGAACCGGAATGACCGGTTTTAAAATCAGATAGCCTTCTTCAAGACCTCTTCCGTAAATAGTACATAGCATTGATACAGCAACAAAAACTCCGCTTCCAGGGAAGGGGCTGATTATAAACGATGAAAGAAATGAAAAAGCAATCACCCAGATGACACCTGAAAGATTAAGCCCGAGACTGGAGTAAGATTTTAAAATTACTATAAAGGAGATGCCGGTGATCATTGCAGTTCCGGCCTTACCGAAAACGGCAAGAAAGGGAAGGTTAACGGATCCGGCATCAGGGGTTGAACCCATATTTTCACGGCTGTTTTTAATTTGAAGTCCCAGACAGAAAAGACTGTCGCCTGTTGATAATGCAGCGAGGGATGGGGCAAGTGCTGCATAAATGTACCGGTAAGGGTTTTTTCTGCCTGTCAGCAGGTAGATTATAACCGGGTAAAGTACAAATATTATAAAAATGATATCAATGAGAATGGCAAGAAGCATCTGTGTGAACGGAGCAATTTCTGCGGTTCTTGAAATCTGTGCAGTTATATACCAGACTGAAGGAATGATGATTAATCCAAGCAGCTCAATAATAAATGAGTTGATGTGATAGAACACAGATTTCAGTGAGTCGAAAACCTGAACTGCGGTGCGTGTTACTACTTTGTCAAAGTTGAGATTGAATCCGATTAGTACCGCCATTATAAAAACCGGCAGAAGCTGGTTTCCGTCAATGAACAGGGCTCTGAAAAAGTTCTTCGGAAATATTGTCATCAGAGTTTCAAATAATCCGGGAAGGCTTATTCTGGAGCTCTCTTCAATGAAAATAGGTATTCTTTCCGGTGAGAGCACCAGTACAGATGCCGTCCCGATTGCCGCCAGTGAGGCTGTTGCGATTAGCATATAAATAATTGTTCTTATAAAAAGTTTTAGAACCTTCTTGTTTTGATTAAGATGATAAATTCCCATTATTACGCTGAAAAGAATGAGCGGGAACAATATGTATCTGCCGAGATTTACGGCGAGAGAAGAAAACTTTTCAAGAAATAAAATATCAATTTTTGAATCAGGAACAAAAATGCCCAGCAGAATGCCTGCAACGATACCAATTAGAAGCTTCAACCATATTTTCATAGAGAGAACAATATCCTAATTGGAGTGGAATTTCAACAAATCTCAGCGTTTAAAATCAAAAAGACTTTTTCGTTCAGAATATTTATATACCTTTCCGGGTGAGTATTTTCCGTCATCGATTATCCTGAAAATGTAATCAAAAAACTCTCCTGTATTTCTGCTGTCAGTTTCGAAGCAGAGTATTGAGACAGGTTCATCCTGGTAGAATGATGAAAGGTTTTTTATAAATGTTCTCAGGTAGGAATAAACTGCTGATTCAAGGGGGGTCATAAGCCTGGAATCATCAGATGAAAGTATCAGTGAAAGTCTGCCGGATTTCTGCTTGATAAAAACATGCAGCAGTTCCTTCAGAAGATATCCGTAACCCCGTATCCAGCGGTCGATCTGGAGATCGTAAACCGGTGCGGACATTTCATGAAAAGCCCGGTTTAGTTCTTCGGGCTGATAGCATATAAAAGCTTCGTCAATGCGTTCGTAGCGGTTTATACAGCTTAAAACAGCATTTCGTGCCGACAGAGATGATCTTTTATTCCATAGAATCTGTGATTCACCTTCATCTGACTCTATATTTGAGTCAATTTCGGTTTCTTCTAAAAGGTTTACGGGAAGCCCTCCAGATCTTCTGATTCTGTTTTTCAAAATTTCTGAAAACTGCTGATCGCCGCTGATAAGATTAATTTTGCCCATTTGAAAACAGTTTACATGTTAAAAATTTTCTGGTCAAGTTTGGCCTGTTTTTTTATTCAGAATAGATCTTCGTCCATCTTTCTTATCTGGTCTCTGATTTTAGCAGCATCCTCGTAGTGTTCAAGCTTTACCGCTTCATCAAGTGCTTTTTCAAGTTCAAGTTTAAGGTTTTCTGTTTCCGAGTCTGATGTTTCAAGTTTATCTGATATAAAATGAAGTGAAACGGCTGTTTCATCAATAAGCTCTTCTGATATGAAAATTGGGCATCCTGCTCTTACTGCCAGAGCTATGCTGTCAGAGGGTCTTGAGTCCAGATCAAGCGTCTGTTCGCCGTTTGTCATCTTTACAGAAGAAAAGAATATTCCCTCTTTAAGTTCGCTTATTTCAATTTTCTCTATTGTCCAACCGGTTTCAGTAAGTGCGGTCATCATAAGATCATGAGTATTAGGTCTGGGCATCGGGATTCCGCTCATGCCGACCAGAATGGACTGGGCTTCAAGCTGTCCAATAAAAATTGGTGAAGCCGATTTTGTTCCAACCGGTCTAACCAGTACTGCATATCCCTGATCTGTGTGTGCTACATTCCATACTTCAGCTTCAACGAACATCAATAATCTCCGATATAAGACTATGCTATTATAATAGCCTTTTCAACTAAATGAGTTTGATTTTACATTCATCGACAGAGTTCCCGTCGATAAGCCTGTCGATTACTGCGGCCGCAGCAGCTGCATAGTCATCAAGTTCAGCCTCTTCCTCTGGTGAAAACCTGCTCAGTACAAAATCTGAAACGTTCCAGCCGGAGGGCGGTCTTGAAATGCCGAGTCTGAAGCGGATGAAATCTGAAGCACCGATCTGGCTGACAATGGATTTTAATCCGTTATGACCTGCTGTGCCGCCGCCTTTTCTAAGCTGGACTGTTCCGAACGGCAGTTCAAGATCGTCATGAACAACGACAAGATCAGAAGGTTTCAGTTTATAAAAATTCATAGCCGCGGCGATACTTTGCCCGCTTCGATTCATTAGAGTCATTGGTTTTAAAAGATAAATTGTGCCGTTCTTTTTTAAGCTGGTGAAGTCTGCATTGAATTTGGAATTCCAGACCGCAGAATTAAGATTATTTACATCTTCTGATACAATCCAGGCCAGGTTGTGCCTTGTTTTTTCATATTTTTTACCCTTGTTTCCAAGGAAAGAAATTAATTTCATCAGTTAAAAATAGCACAGAAATTGAAAAATTACAGCTTGATTGAAATTGGAACATGGCCTAATCTTAATTCAGGAGACTTGATGAACGGCAGCAACACTTTCGATTCCAAAGTGGTATTCTTTTTATATCCTCATAGTGTGATAAAACAGGAACTGGTTAAAGAGCTGGTTGAAAATGAGTATGCAGTATATCAGGTACGCGATCATCAGAGACTCAGGAAATTGATATCCGAATATCAGGATCCCATTGTCTTTGTAAATATTGATGAAGCTCTTAAAGATAATGACTGGTTTGAATATATTAAAGAGATGATGGAAAGTGATGACAATTCAGCCATGCTTGGTGTAGTAACCTATAATGAAGATAAATCAATGGCTGAAAAGTACCTGATGGATCTTATGATTCCCTGCGGGTACGTCATTCTTAAACTGGGGCTTGAGCAGAGCAAAAAAATTATTTTAAAGACTCTTGAAGCAAATGAGGCAAAAGGCCGTAGAAAGTACCTCCGAATCGACAGCAGCGAACTTAAAAATACTGAATATAATTTTAATTTTAACGGAAGCCTGCGCTCCGGAATAATAAGAGATATCAGTTCTGTCGGTATGGCTTTTTCTACTACCGATGATGTGAATATTCCCCAGAATACCGTTCTTTCTGATATGCAGGTCAAACTGAAAGGAAAGCTTGCAAGGGTTTCAGGGCCTGTTATCGGCCGCCGTGCGGAAGGTAACAATATTATCTATGTTCTTCTTTTTGATAAAAGAACAGACCCGGCAACTAAAAACCGGATCCATTCCTTTATCTTCGAAACGCTGCAGGAGAATATTGAAAAAAAGATTGCCGATACAAAACTCAATTAGACGGCAGCCTTCATCTTGTTCCACTTTTTCCACTGATACCACTGTTCAGGATTCTCGGAAACATATTTCTGCCACATCTCAAGTGCGTTCTTAGCTGTCCCTCTTCCGCGTTCAATTTCTTCACAGAACAGTGTATAAGTTCCGTTTCCGTTTCTTTTTAGGAAGGTTCCTATAACCGGACAGTCGGCCTTTCTTGCCAGAACATCAAGTGTGTTGTCAAAATAAAGAGTTTTACCGAAGAGGTTAATAGTCTGGGTTTTCCTTTTTCTCCATTTATCAACTTCATCACATTCTGTCATGAGAACCCTGTTTCTGCTGAGGCATCCGAAGGCTTCAAACAGTACATTTCTGCAGTTGTCTTCAGTTATTAGTTCCGCGTCAACAAAGCGGGTTTTATCATTTAAAGATTCCATCAGGAGATCTGTCTGGCATTCAAGAATAACACTGATGGGGTAGCCTTTCAGAGCCAGAAGCCAGGGAATAAATTCCACTGCTCCCCAGTGTGCTGTGACAAGAACAACACCCTTGCCTTCAGCAAGCGCATTCTGGATGAGGTGTTCGTTTTCAATTGTAAATTTCTGCTGCATGAATTTCTTTATTTCAGGATAGTTACGATAGGCTGAAAACATTTTCTCAAAGTAGTGAGTGAAAATACCCCTGAAAGCCTCTTTAGTTGTCTTCCGGATGAATTGTTCATCTCTACCTTCAAGCAGATCCCGAATGTTAGTTTTGATTAGATCCCTCTCTTTTTTATTGAGCGCGTAGTAAATTTTTCCTAGTGTCTGCATGTAACTGAAACACAGGTAAGGGTTGAACTTTTTGAACATCATTACATTGAAACGGGTCTGACAGAACTTTGATAGGTTTAATTTCATGGCAACGTCCTCTTTTTTACTAATTTTTGTGTAATAATCATTTCATCACATGAATTTGGACGTGGCAAGTCGTTTTTTTCGAATTTCTATTAATTTTTGGTTATAATGAAAAAGTACTAGAAGGCTAGCCTAATTTCAGGCGTCCGGAGAGTATTTCGGTCTCATAAACACGCAGAAATGCGTCTGTTACTTCAGGACTGAACTGTCTTCCCCTGGCCTGCGCAATCCGTAGAGCGGCCTCCTGCATTGGCAGGCCTTTTCTGTATGCTCTTGAAGATGTGATGGCATCATAGGTGTCTGCGATGGAAACAATCTGAGCTCCAACGGGAATTTCATAGCCTTTAAGGCCTGCAGGGTATCCTGTGTCGTCAAAATGCTCATGATGGTATTTAATCAGGTAGACATGATCTTTGAATCTCCTGATGGGGCTGACAATTTCTGCGCCTTTTTCAGGGTGAGATTTGATAATGTTGTATTCTGCAGCAGAGAGCTTTTTTGGGCTCCTTACAATTGATTCAGGAATTCCGATTTTCCCGACATCATGGAGAAGGCTGCCGATGTTGATGAATTCCACTTCTTCCTTGGACAGATCCATGGCTGTAGCTATCCGGGTTGCAAGAAGCGACACGCGTTCGGAATGACCCTTAGTGTACGGATCCTTCTCTTCAATGGCCTTTACGAGGGCTTTGACTGTATTGATATAGCTGCGTTCGATTTCTTCGTCCTGACGGACCTTGTGAAGGGTCACAGCCATGTTGTTTACAAAGATGGACAGGTGTTCGAGTTCTTTCCTTGTGATGAGCTTATCGGAAACCATCCTGTCGGCTGCAAGAATACCGATTGCACCCTTGGAGGTTATCAGCGGACAGAATGCTATAGAGTTAGGACTGAATTCGCGGATGATAAGGTTGTTCGGGTTGAGGCCGGCCCTAACTGCATTTTTTATAAGAACCGGTTTGCCGTCAAGTGTAGTTCTTATCAGGATATTTTCTTTTCTTGACAGCGGTATGCGGTAGTTTTTCAGTTTAAGATCGACTTCTTCTTTCTTTGCGCCTGTGGAGTGTATGTATTCCAGATACTCATTGTTGTTGTCTATAAGCATGAGAAGCGCCCGGTCGAACTTTAAAACATCCACGATGATGTTCATTGTGGTTTTTAGTATTTCATCTGCATCAACCATTGAAACAAGCAGGCGGGAGGCTTCATTAATGGCTTTAAGCCGCTCGACTTTCTCTTTCAGTTCCAGGTTGAGTTTTATAACTTCATCATTCTTCTTTTTAAGCAGAAGCTTGTCGTTTTCAATCTCTTCAAGGGCTAACAGAAGTCTGGATTTCCGTGATTTAATCTGATTCTTGAAGCTGAACTTGAATATATTTTTTTTATTGAAGGTGACGTTGTACTGACAGTAGGGGGCTCCGTTGAAGTAGCATTCTGTTTCTGTAACCGTCTGCGGCGGCTGTCCCCAGAGTGTAGGGATTGCAGCATATACACCCTGATTGTAAAGGCAGATATTCTTGCTCAGCTTGCTGTTTTCCTTCCAGTGAAGCCTTACAACTGTCCGTTTGCTTGAGATATATACTGTTTCGATAACCTTGGTTGTATTGAACTGCTGATTAATCTGATTCAGTCTTTTAATTACACTTTTTGGTGTAGCAAAGGTTGTAAGAAAGAAGCTCTGAAGGGTTCCTATTGTTTTTGTGGTGATTGTTTCCATTCCGATATTGAATGCAACACCGGGATCCTCAAAAATATCTGATGCGTTATCAAACAGTTTTGTAATCAGTTCGGAGGAGACCCAGTTGTTCTCATCGGTCAGATAAGCTTCAATATTTGATATTGAATCATATGGTTCGGGCAGATTCGTAAAAAGGTCCTTTAGTCTGTCCGGCTTATGCCTTCTGACATAGTGATATACAGCCTTGCTGTTTGTACAGTTTACCTCATTCAGGGCCTGCTCTGTTGTTGCTGTAAACTTTATATCATTTTCCTGCCGGTTTTCGACAAAGGACGTATTTATCACCATCTGCCGGGACCTTTTCCTGTATTAAAAATGCTCAGACAGATATTCTTTGCTTTTGATAGTCTGAATATGGTCAAGAGGAATAATGTTAAGATATTTCTGTGCGTAATTAAAAACCTGCTCATATTCAAAATTGTAACCGAACATACTGAAATATTCGGATAATTTGTTCTTAGGCCTCCAAGACGAATATCGGCATTCTTCCTCAATAACTGGAATTGAAAATTCGCTGCAGAACTGATGAATATCAGCCTGATTCAGGTACAGCAGGGGGCGGTAAACTGAGTAGCCTTCCGGCATTGTAAAGAAGGGATAAAACCTCTGTGAAACCTCAAGAAGGCGCTTGTCTGTTAGGGTTTCATCGTCTTCGTTTGGGATCGCCAGTTCTTTTGCAATGTTGGCATTTAAGGCATAGGCTGCTATATCCCAAAGGCTGTGACCGGAAACAATTACAATATCTGATACCGGAGTTTTCATCAGGCTGAAAATTTCCGGAAGAGCGCTTTTTCTAATATTCTGACATGGTCTGCAGGGGTTTTTTGTGTTTTCCATGAGATCATCGCCCTCTTCGGGTATTTGTACATAGATATCGACACCCTTTGAAGCCCAGTAGTCCTGAAGCTTTTTATTCACTTCATCAGAATATCTGTGCCTCGGATATGCGCAGAGGTAGGATTTCAGCTTAAAATTGAACTGTTCTTTTACCTCATTAAGAAAATACTGGCAGACAGATGAGTCCTTGCCTGCAGAGAAAGTCATTCCGAGAGTTTTACCGTCGCATTTTTCCAGCCAATTCCGGTTGCTTTCAAGCCAGAATTCAAAAACAAGTTCTTTTTTCAATAGTGTACCCTTCCAGATTTTTTCTGCTGAGTTTAAAACCCAGGTTTTTATTCCTTATTATACCGGCGATACCGCCGAGGCCGAAGCTTAAATCATCTTCGGTTACATTTCCTTCAAGTAAATGGGCATCGAACGACCCGTCGGTAAAGACAGGATTTTTCATTATGGATGCGGCCGCTCTTCCGGCAGCACTGAGTACTCCTGTTTCTCCGACATGACATCCGGACATATATTTCATACCATTTTTGTCAGAAAAAGCGGCTAAGTCAAGAGCTTTTAAAAGGCCTCCGTTTTTTGCGAGCCGGATATTTATCATTTTATATGTTTTGTTTTTGACTGCAGCCTTCAGATCTTCCATGTTAAGTGCCGATTCGTCCGCCATAAAAATAAAATCATCAAATGCCTCATGCTTTTTGATCTTATCCATTTCGGACTCATTTCTGCCGAAGGGTTCTTCAATGATCGTTATTCCGAACTTTTTCAGCAGCGGAAAATTTTCTACTGCAGTCTCTGCTGTCCAGGCCGCATTGGCGTCAATTTTAAGCGGGTAATCATCACCGAAGATTTCACGGCCCAGAGCCAGTATTTCGGTATTGTAGGCGGTATCATCAAGGACCTTGATGCGCAGGTTAGGAATCTGCATCTGTTTATATGCGCCCATAAGTTTGCGGGCCGCCGGAATCGGGAGGACAGGCAGCGTACCGCCGTATACGATTGTTTCTCTCTGCGGCTCGACTCCAAGCAGATTATAAATATCCGAGCCGGTCTCGGTGCAGAGGAGGTCCAGCATTGCGGTTTCAACTGCGCAGAGGACAGGCAGTTTTTCAGCTTCGGGATTGAAAGCCTTAAGCTCATTCAGAACATTGTCGGGAGAAAGTTCCCTGCTTCTGAATTCGTTAAGGAATTCATTGAATACCGAAGTAACCGCCTCTTCTTCGGTGTCTGAATTCTCAATAGTTCCGGAAACATATTCACGTATTACAGCTTCGCCGTAACCGAATATCTCTTTACCGCTGGCAGATTTGGCCTGTATTTCAAGAATTATGGAATCCGAGTGGGCTCTGTCTGCTTTAGAGTGGCTGAATGTCATTTTAAAAGGGATGTTCAAATAGTGGATAAACGCTTTTTCTATAATCATTCAATATTTATATTAGCAGAAAAACAATAAATCAAGGTTTTTTTTCTGTTTGTTGATTCTGCCCGATATAATGTGTAAAGTAGCATGTGTCTTATCTTGGTGAATACAAACGACTTCTTCCATTTCTCAGAAAGAATCTTCTTTTCTACATTCCCGGGCTGATCTGTCTGGTTGTAACAGATGCCGGACAGATTTACATTCCCCAGCTTACAAAGAGGGCCGTAAATTTGATCTCTTCGGGCGAGGGCAGTACCGGTCTCATTTTAAACATTGCGGTAATTATGGTTGTGATTGCCGTTTTTATTGCAGCGGGGCGATTCGGATGGCGCTTTTTTATAGGCGGGACTGCGAGACGAATTGAAAGTGATCTAAGGCAGAAACTTTTCCGTCATCTTCTGGGACTTTCTCCCGGGTTTTATGAAAAAAGAAGGACCGGCGATATAATGTCGAGGTTCACAAATGATATGAATGCAATAAGAATGGCCTGCGGGATGGCGGTTGTCTCTATTGTTGACGGGCTGTTCATGGCAACCTTAATTCTTGTCATCCTTTTCAGGGATTATCCCGGCCTTGCCGGATGGATTGCGATACCACTGCCGCTTCTGTTTATCCTTGTAGTTGGCGCAGGAAGACTGCTGGGCAGAAGATCGAAGCTTGTTCAGGAAGGATTTTCAAACCTGAGCGCTCATACCCAGGAAACTTTTGCAGGAATCAGGGTATACAAAACCTTCGCCTGTGAAGATTTTGCGGCTAAAAAATTTAAAACTGCAAATGATATTTATCTGCAGCGCGCAATGTCTCTTATCAGGGTATGGGGATTTTTCTTTCCGCTTATCAACTTTCTTTCCGGAGTTACCTCCCTTCTGCTTCTCTGGTTCGGAGGGCAGCAGGTAATTAACGGAATTATCTCTCCGGGTGACTTTGCCGCGGTGCTGAGCTATCTGGGGCTTCTTGTCTGGCCGATGATGGGCGCGGGGTTTACCATCAACTGGCTCGAACGCGGCGGAGCTTCACTTGCAAGAATAGGAGAATTTCTGGATGAGAAGCCGGATATAGTCTCCGGTGCGGGAATAGATGTTAAACCGGCGGGTGATGTTGAAGTCCGGGGCCTTTCATATTCACGTGATTTTTATAATGAAAAAAAGGAAGAAATTGTTACCGTTCCGGTTTTAACCGATATCAGTTTTCAGCTTAAGCAGGGGCATTCGCTGGGAATACTCGGCCGGACCGGTTCGGGAAAAACCAGCCTGATAAGTCTGCTTCCAAGGCTTTATGAAGTCCCTGCCGGAACCGTTTTTATAGGCGGCCGGGATATAAGGGATTATAACCTTTCAGAACTCCGTAAAAACGTCGGTGTGGTTATGCAGGATACTTTTCTGTTTTCCGAGACAATCAAGGAGAATATCAGGTTTGCAGTTCCTGATGCCGGGGATGAGCTTATAAGGGAGGCCGCGGATTTTTCAACCATCAGCAGGGATCTTAAAGAATTTCCCTTCGGCTGGGATACCATGGTCGGCGAGAGGGGCCATACTTTAAGCGGCGGTCAGAAGCAGAGGGTTGCAATATCAAGAGCTTATCTGACCAATCCGGAAATACTGATATTCGACGACTGCCTTTCCGCGGTTGATTCCGAGACCGAGGCTTCAATAATCCGGAGTTTTCTTGAAAAGAGAGCCGGGAGGACTTCTATTATTATTTCAAACAGGATCGGTACCCTTTCACATACCGATAACATAATAGTGCTCGAAGACGGCTGCATTACGCAGCAGGGCACGCATGAGCAGCTTCTGTCAGAGAAGGGGCTGTACAGGACAATTTATAATCTGCAGCAGGCTGAAAATGGAAGATGAGAAAATAATTGTAAAATATAACCCTCATTTGATGCGCAAGCTTCTGGCATATCTTAAGCCCTATTCTGTGCATACCGCTGTATCTCTGGCAGCCCTTGTCGCGGTAACTGTTTCCGAACTGCTTGCCCCGGTGATTATTCAGAGGAGTGTGGATACCAATATTTTAAGTGAAAACCCCTCTGTTTCAGGACTTGCCGGAAACAGTCTGATTCTCTTAGGCCTTCTGGGGCTAGGTCTTATAGCATCATTCGCTCAGGTTTATCTGATGTCAGCAGCAGCCCAGGGAATTATGAAAACTCTCAGGATGGAGCTTCTTTCCCATACTGCCGGGCAGTCCCTGTCTTTTTTCGGGAAGAGTCCGGTCGGAACACTTGTGACGAGGGCAACGAATGATGTTGAGACAATAAGTGAATTCTTCTCTTCGGTGGTTATGACGTTAATCAAGAATTTTGTAGTAATGGCCGGCGTAATAGGTGTCCTCTTTTTTCTGAATGTAAGGCTGGGTGCTCTGACTGTACTGACTCTGCCTCCGGTAATCCTGATTACTGTTTTTTTCAGGGTAAAGGCGCGTGATGCCTACCGCAGGGTCAGAAAGCGTGTGTCTATGCTTAATGCATTTCTGTCGGAAAGAATCTCCGGGATAAGGGTTGTTCAGTCCTTTGCCCACGAAGATTACACAGATGAGAACTTCAGAAAAAACAATGACAAACTGCTTGGGGCAAATATGGGTGAGATGTATGTATTTGCGGTTTTCCGGCCCCTCATAAGTATGCTTGGGACAGTTTCTCTTGCGGTAATTATCTACTTCGGTGCCGGAATGCATGCAAAGGGAATTCTTACCCTGGGAGTTCTTATCGCCTATCTGGATTTAGTTCAGAAATTTTACCGGCCGCTTCAGCAGCTGTCTGAACAGTTCACGGTTATGCAGTCCGCAATGGCCGGTGCCGAGCGAATATTTGAACTTCTTGAAACTGAAGATCATATTCCCGATTACTCCGGAAAAGAGCCGGAAGGATGTCCGGAAACGGTCCCGGCAGAAGAATCAAGGCTGACTTTCAATGATGTAAGCTTCGGATACAAAGAGGGCGAACCTGTGCTTAAGCATGTGAGTTTTTCTGCCGGACACGGAGAGACAGTAGCTATTGTCGGATATACCGGAGCCGGAAAGTCAACGATAGCAAACCTGGCAGCCAGGTTCTGGGATGTCGATTCGGGCTGCATAAAGATTGACGGTGAGGATATCCGAAAATTTCCGCTGAAAAAACTGAGGCAGACTGTACAGGCTGTTGCCCAGGACGTTTTTATATTCTCAGGCTCAATAAGGGATAATATTACTCTTGGAAAGGATATTTCTGATGAGGCACTGGAACAGGCCGCAGAAACTGCCTGCCTGAAACCCGTGCTTGAAAAGCTTGGCTACGGTTTTGATTTTGAGCTGACGGAAGGCGGTTCTAATCTATCCGCCGGCCAGAGACAGCTGATTGCCTTTACCCGTATACTTGCCCATGATCCGCCGATCCTGATTCTGGATGAAGCAACTGCGAGCATTGATACAGAAACCGAAAAATATATTCAGAAGGGTCTGAAGAACATCCTTGAAAACCGCACATCAATAGTCATTGCACACCGGCTTTCAACAATAACAGATTCTGATCGTATAATCGTTCTTTCCGGAGGGCGGATTGCAGAGAGCGGCAGTCACGATGAGCTGCTGGCATCGGAGGGTCTTTACAGCAGTCTGTACTCGCTTCAGTTCGGGGAATAGCCGCTGCCGTTATTCTTTAAAAGACCTTTTTTGAGACTCCTCTTACCCTGTGAATAAAATCGGAAACAGAATTATGTCTTCTGTCCGCCGGCTTTTTTGTCTGGGGATTGAACTGAGGAAGTTTCAGCTCAACTTTGGATGGTATTGCAGCAATATAACTGATTTCATTATTGCGGTTGTGAATGGGTACCCACCTGATTTTTTCATTCCCTGATTCGGCTTCAACCGGAAGGTGTCTCTTTTCAAGCTCCGAAACGATTCCCGGAAAATTGACTTCCGGCATCACGGCTCTAATATTTTTCAGTACAAGTTCAGAACGGACAGCCTGCTTTTCATCGAGATATCCGCGGCTGACCTGGAGGATTCTGCCTGTGATGTCGGTAAGAATGATGTGAAGCTGTGTGTTCATGCAGAGAAATTCAGTAAGAGCGGTCAGCGCCCCGATCTTGAGGCCTCTTTTCTCGCTGATGTCGTTTATCTGCCTGTAGAGGAGGCTCAGTTTTTTTCCAAGACTGCCCAGCCGTCTGAGGTTGTTCTCAGTTGATGCCGGGTTGATTGTATCAAGTTTAATCAGACGATCCAGATCCCTGTTGAAATTACGGTTTCTTAAAAAGATTAAGATGACAAACAGGATAAGCAGGCTTGCAAGAACAACCGCGGCGAAGACGATCTGTTCGGAATAGTATTTAATATCATCTGCTGAAAACCCGGCGGAATTATTCAGCAGCGACCAGGCATACAGGGCGATTCCGCAGACTGATGCAGCTGCCATTACTATAAGGATTATCAGTACGCTTTTTCTTATCTGGATCATTTTAAATGCCCTTTAAAGAATCTATCTTATCGTTCTTTCCGACGACCAGCAGGATGTCGCCGGTTTTGAATTCGGTTGTTCCGTCGGGAAAAACTACCGATTCATTCATAATCGGGTTTCCCTCTTCATCAACAGTAAAGGCAGTCCTCTTGATTGCGGTTATTGTCAGTTCCAGTTTTCCCGGAAGGTCTACATTCTGAAGGGTTTTACCGATGAAGGCTTCCGGAACATAAACTTCGGCAACGCTGATGTCTGCAGTTACCGGAACCTTATCGAGGATGTCAGGCGCAATTATCTTCTCGGCAAGCTGAATCCCAGCTTCCTTTTCAACATTGATTATTTCATTTGCTCCTACCTGTTTAAGAACCTGCTCGTGCAGTTCCGTTGCAGCTCTGGCTATGATGTATGGTACTCCGGATTTTTTAAGAAGCGCTGTTGTAAGGATATTTGCCTCAATGTTATCTCCGATTGCGATTACTGCAAGATCAACATCTTCAAATGGAAGGGTGGACAGAGTTTCCTCGTCGGTTGAATCGAGAAGGATTGCCTGGGTAACGATCTCCTTAATTTTTTCAATCCGGCCCGGTTTGTTGTCCACGGCTATTACCTTTGCACCGCGGGCGGCCAGCTCCTCGCAGGTTTCCCAACCGAAGGTTCCGAGTCCTATAACAAGAAAAACATTTTCATTCATAGCTAAATCCTTATCCTATTGAAATATCCGCCTGCGGATACTGAATTGTGCCGGTTTTCTGCCTGTTGGAGAATGAGGCAATAATTGTCAGCGGACCGATTCGTCCGTTGAACATCAGAAGTATTATTATAAGCTTTCCAGGTGTGTTTAACGCGGCTGTTATTCCCGCGGAAAGCCCTACCGTTCCGAAGGCGGACACTGTTTCAAATATAATTTTATCAAGCGGCAGGTCCTGCGTAAGGACAAGACCGACCACACCCAGAAATACTGCTGTAAGACCGTACTGAAAAATTGAAAAAGCCCTGAGGACATTTGTTTTGGACAGCTGATATCGGTAAATGGTTGTTCTTGGGGAGCCTGTAAAAAGGCTTTTGATGTATGCTGTCAGGACCGCCATGGTATTTACCTTTATTCCTCCGGCCGTGCTGCCGGAAGCACCTCCGGTGAACATGAAAAAACACATTATAAGCAGAGTTCCTGTTGTCAGCCCCGAAAATGGGACTGAGTTGAATCCGGCGGTTCTGAGAGTAACCGACTGAAAGAAGGCTGCAAGCAGCTGTTCTCCCGGTTTCAGATGAAGAAGTGTGTTCCGGTGCTCTGTACCGTAAAAGAGGTACATACCGGTTACGATAAGCACAATAGACCAGATTAGAACAATCCTGCTGTTAATACTCAGGCGCAATCCCTTTTTTCTGCCTGTGATACTTGTTCCAATATTTATGATTACAGCAAAACTGAGCCCGCCGAGAATAATCAGAAGACTGACGGTGAGCATGACCAGCGGACTTGCAAAAAAGTCTTCCAGACTGTTTGAGAACAGCGAAAACCCGGCGTTGCAGAAGGCGCTGATTGAGTGGAAAACTGCGTTGAAAAGCGTTTCTGCAGTGTATCCGAGTCTTCCTCCGAGTCCTGCAAACAGGACAAGCGCACCGACAGACTCAATGGTAAAGGTGAGGTATATGATAGATTTCAGCTGTCTTATTATCCCTGAATAATCATTATCACTGATCGCAAAGGAGAGTCTTCTTTTTTCTGTAAAACTCATCTTTCTTCTCAGAATAAATGCAGAGAAATATGACATTATCATAATCCCCAGTCCGCCTATCTGTATAAGAACGAGGATAATCAGTTTTCCCCAGAAGCTGAAATATACAGCAGTATCGACAACTATAAGGCCTGTTACACACACAGCCGAGGTTGCGGTAAACCAGGAATCAATAAAATTGAGACCGCTTCCGTCTGCAGAGGCAAAGGGAAGCATAAGGAGCAGAGTGCCGGTTATTATTACAAGCTGAAAACTCAGCAGTATTGAGCCTGCAGGATGTTCGGAAATATTCTGGATCAGGGTTCTGACTGAGCGTATCTCTTCCACTGCCTTAAAAACAAGGAAAAGGCCCCGTAATGTAAAGACTGCTGTTTTCAGTTCCTCAGGCAGTCCCGGCAGAAGTTTCAATGTAATAAAAACGATAGTATAAAAAATTATAAAGATAACAGTGAAAAGATTTCTTATAAGGTACTGCTTTTTATAAACAGCCGCGGTCAGTTCAGCTGTAAGATAAAAGAGCATGAAAAAAACTGCCGCGTAATCAAATGATTCGGCAATTATCCGGTATATCAGTCCCTCCGGGTGGAAAGGCAGTGCGGCTATTGCTGCAATACTGAATAGAAGTGAAATGAAGATGATAATTCTGTTTCTTTTCATCTGCGGTTTTACAATATCTGAAAAATAATAGTGAGGCAAGGTGCCCGCTCTTTTCAGTTTAAGTGTAATCAGGTTAGTATGGCCTATGCTCGTACCGGCCGGCTCAGGAATTCATGAGATAATTATTAAAAAATCCCGATTCATTTCCGAGATCACACCTGTAACGGATCCTGAGGAAGCAAGAGCTGTACTGAAAGCAAAGAAGGCGGAACATCCCGATGCTGCTCATGTTGTACATGCATTTATCTGCGGCGACCAGAGGCAGTTTATGGGGATGAGTGATGACGGTGAGCCTTCCGGGACATCAGGAAAGCCTGTTCTTGAAATTCTAAAAGGCAGGGGTATCACCAATATTATTATCACGGTTGTCCGTTACTTCGGCGGAACAAAGCTCGGGACAGGCGGACTTGTAAGGGCTTATTCAGAGGCTGCTTCCGGGGTTCTGGACAAACTTAAGACCGCTGAGCTTATTCATTACAGCAGATTTGAACTGAAGGCTGATTATCAGTTTTTCAATCTTATAAAGAGTCTGCTTGAAGAACTTGAAACTGCCGACCTCGAAGAGAATTTCGGAACTGATATCAGGATAACGGGAAATGTTCCGGAGGATAAGGCCTCAGAGTTTGAATCCCGTTGTATTGATTTAACAAACGGAACTGCTGAAATTGAGATAATTTAAAGTACTGCCGAATTACCTTGAATATATCTGAAACCTGAACTTTTCATAATCTGTTTCAGAAGTAAGGTTCCAGATATGATCCTGAATCTCCGGAAAAAATGTGTCGCCCTCAAAAGTTCCCGGAATTCTCGAGATATAAAGTTTTTCGGCACCTTCGATTGCCTGTTTATAGATGCTCGCGCCTCCGGCGACAAAAATTTCCTTATCAGCAGAATCTTTTTCGGCCGATTTTTCTACAATTTCTGATGCAGTATTAAGAGCCTCTTCAAGCGAACCGCATTTATAAAGCTGAGTATCGGATGTGTAGTTCTGCGGTTCTTTATATGAAGAAGATATAACGATTGATATTCTTCCCGGGAGAGGCTTTCCGATTGATTCGAAGGTTTTTCTTCCCATTACAACAATATTTCCGGTAGTAAGCCTTTTAAAGTGTTTCAGATCTTCAGAGATATGCCAGGGAATTTTGTTGTCTTTTCCAATGACCATGTTTTCCGCCACTGCGCATATCAGGCTGTATTTTTTCACTCTGCTGTCTCCTGTATAAAGCATTCAACCCTGTTCCTGCCCAGTTCTTTAGCCCTGTATAAGGCTTTATCCGCCTTCTGTGTCAGCAGATCGGAGCTGATGTTTTTCTTTTCATATTCGGCAACACCGAAACTTGCGGTAAACGGCGGGATTCCTTTAGCCTTGTTTGCAGCTTCTTTTTCAATTCTGCTCCTGATTCGTTCTGCTACGATCATCGCCTGATCCCTGTTTGTCTGAGGAAGGATTATTCCGAATTCCTCACCTCCCAGCCGTCCTGCAAAGTCGGTTTCTCTAAGACTGCTTCTTACAATTTCCGCGAAGCGTATGAGGGCTTTGTCGCCGATATTATGGCCGTAAGTATCATTTACTTTTTTGAAGAGGTCAATATCGATCATGATAAAAGACATGTTCTCTCCATAGCGTTTTGAGCGGGCCATTTCATGATCAAGGGTTTCAATTATTTTTCTGCGGTTATAGAGCCCTGTCAGGCTGTCTGAAAAAGCGAGTATATTGAGTTTTTCCTTGGCTGATTTAAGCTGAAGATGTGTGTTTACTCTTGCAAGCAGCTCGGGGCTGTTGAAGGGTTTGACTACATAGTCGATTCCGCCGTAGATGAAACTTTCAATTATTGTTTTCTCGTCCTTTTTTGCGCTTAAAAAGATTACCGGTATATCTATGAAGTCCCGGTTGCTTTGAATCTTGGCACAGGTTTCAAACCCTGAAAGGCCGGGCATTACAATATCAAGGAGTATCAGATCTGGGGTGTGCTCTTTCAGCAGTTCAATAGCCTGCTCGCCGCTGGATGCCGAAATAGTTCTGAACCCGGATTTCTGCAGGATGTTTTCAAGAAAGTCAATATTCTCGGAAACGTCATCTACAATCATTATCTGTGGCTCTTTTGAGTTGTCAAATTCGAGACTGCCTGAAAATATTCTTCTTTCAGGAATTTCTCTGATACCGCTGAAAACCATCGGGCTGTATTTTTTCTTCAATCGGTGTTCAACATCCTCCAGGGTTGAAAGCAGAGTTTTCCCTCCGGAATTTATTGCCGTGAGAAATTTAATCTTCTCCTCGTCTTTTTCTGTCTGCATAAGGAGATTGCTGAATCCGAGAATTGCATTCAGCGGTGAGCGCAGATCATGGTTGACCATCGAGCTGAGGTTTTTGAGCATTCTTGATTTCAAATAAAAAATAACCAGTAAAACAATTAATGCTGCAGTAACAACTGAATGAATTATGATCAGCAGCACCAGAGTATTCATACAGCCACCGGAAACTTTATAACAGGATAAGGATCGTAACCTTCAACTTTGATATCATCAACTGTAAGTTCCAGCATCGGTTTATCTGCTATATTCAATCGGGGCAGTTCTTTCGGAGTTCTTGTCAGCTGTTCCTTAAGCCCTTCGATCTGATCGACATAGATATGAGCATCTATCATTGTGTGGGCAAATTCACCCACTTCGAAGCCTGTTTCTTTTGCCAGCATGAAGGTTAGAAGGCTGTAGCAGGCGATATTAAAGGGCACACCCAGTGCTATATCGGCTGAGCGCTGGGTAAGGTGGCAGTTGAGTTTTCCGTCAGTAACATTAAAGCAGAATGTATAGTGACAGGGCGGCAGCAGGCTCTCCGCGGCGTTTCCGGGATGCCAGGCGACTACAATCATCCGCCTCAGGTTGGGTGATTCAGGATTGGTTTTAAGTTCTTTAAGAGTATCGATGATGTAGCTGATCTGATCGAAGACCAGTCCGCCGGACTGCTCGTCACGATGAACCCATTTTTTACCCCAGTTTTCCCCGGGCAGACCGTTTTCCGGTACAGGGTATCTTCTCCAGAACCTGCCGTATGCTGTCTGCAGCCTTCCTTCCTCATCGGCCCAGGAATCCCAAATCTTGGTATGGGTTCTGAGGTTTTTGATATGTTCCTCTCCTGAGAGGTACCAGATAAGTTCATGGAGCATTGAGTTGAAGAATACCTTCTTTGTAGTAAGCAGAGGATAGCCTTTCTGTAGATCCAGGCGGTAGAAATATGAAAAACAGCTCAGGGTGTCTACCCCTGTCCGGTTCTTTTTCAGCTGTCCGTTTTCCATAACGTACTTAACAAGATCAAGATATTCTTTCAAGCTAATTCTCCCCGGCTTATCACAGCCTGTATATTTTTCGAAATATTAAAAAATATTAACATAAATATTAACAACAGAAAAGCAAAGATGCTATAGGACTATGTGTATTAAGTGCAGGGGAAGTGTGATTTGGTGTTCAGTATTTTTTCAGAATCTCGTGGGTGTCCAGGAGATTAACAGAATATAAGGGTTTGTTCTGGTAAACGGGATCATGACGGAACAGCACAAGGTCTTCGGCAAAGTCCTGATAGGTAATACTTTTTTCGCTGTTGATGAGAAAATCAAGGACAGAGAGGATCATCAGGGTGTATCTCAGGAGGTTTTCGTTGGTTGCAGCAACCTTTTCTCTGTTCAGGTATTGTTTAAGCCTGATTGCAGTAATATTTTTTATCTCGAACTTGAAGGGTCCGGCGAAGTTTTCTATAACCATTGATTTATCATGACTCTCGTCAAAATCTTTGAGCAGGGTATCAAGAAGGCTGTAGAGTTTTCTGACTGACAGGTAGAATTTAGGCGCCTTCATTGTAATGACCTGTGATTTGTACAGAGTCTTGAATTTCTGCTTAGGAAGGATGAACCTTCTTCTGTACCAGAGCAGGTCGGTAAGAAGCCTCATACCGAAGCTGTCCGAGTTCTGGGCGGCTCCTTTTTCAACAGCCCTTGCGTATTCAAGAAGCATTTTGCAGTAGCTTTTCTGAATCATTTCGTCGATAAACAGATGCCACTTATCGGTTATTTCATCGATATCGGCTCCCAGCGAGGAAAGTATATTCACATTTCTGAAGCCGTATAGAAGCTCCTGCACTGTGTCAGCCAGGGTTATTATCTGATGCAGCGGGTCATCAGGCGGAATAAGTTCCACACCCTTGGGGAAGTCATAAAGAGGCTGAAAATACTGGTAAAGATCAGGAAACTCCCTGTACTGTTTCCAGCCTGCTTCAGGAAAAAGTTTTTCAAGCAGTTCTATGCCGGGTACGATTTCAGATTCATCCCTCTCCATATCCTGAATGCTGTTTTTCATCAGCCGCTCTTCTTCCTGCTTTTTAAGGATTTCTTCAAGCTGTCCCAGCGGTTTCTGTTTTTTGAGCTCCGCATTCAGATCCATCGGAGGTGAAATAAGGTCTTCTTTTGCAAGGGCCAGAAATCCTGTGATATGCCGCCGGTCCTTTTTAAGAAAATCCTTGTAAAAATGAAACTGTGATCCTGAGAGTTTAAGCAGAAGAGGGTAGCAGGTGTAGGCCACATCCTTGAATACAACCGGAATCTTGTCACGGGCGTTCAGGTAATATGGTTCAAGGTTCTTATATTCATCAGGGGTAAATTTAGTAAGGATAAGGATAAGGCTGTTCAGTCTATCCAGAGCCGCGAAGATGTGATCGATATTTATTCTGCTCAGTCTGATTATAGGTTTGTAGATGAGACGGCAGAGTTCGGAACATTCAATAATATTCTTGTTCCGAGGAGAGCGTTGAAGGCTGCCCATTTCATTGTTGAGATATTCAAGATCCCACCTGACAAGGCTTTTAAGGATATTTCGGTAAAACGGGTTCACGTAGATATTCAGGGTAGCCGGTTCAACAAAGGCCAGCAGTTTTGCTGTTGAGGCCTGAAGGGTCTGGATATGGCTGAAGAAGTACCTGTCTCCGTGTATCAGGAAGTTGGGGTTTATTATGTCCTTACCTCCGGAAATGAACCTGAGATAGGCATGGATAATTGAACCCCTGGTTTTAATACGGTGTTCGGGACGGGCTGCCAGCAGATCCATTCTGATACGGTCTATATAGCTTATCTTCCGTTTGCGGGCGGAAACCGATTTATAGCCGCCTGTATGAACTTTAGGCGCCTTAAACTGGGAGGCCGGTTTATAGCTGACCTGTCTCTTTTTTTCGGTGCGTTTTTTAAGATCGTCGTATTTTTCCTTCATTTTATCTGAAGTTTTTTCAACGCCGACCTCTCCGCCCAGAAGGGCGGCCATTCTGGCCGCTTCTTCCTTGGAAAGAGATCCGAGATTTGCTCTGGTTTTGTCAAGTTCTCCCGGATTGTATCTTTCCGGAGGCCTCTTGCCCATAATTTCTATCGCCTTCTTTTAAAGAGGGTTAGCTGATATATATTTTTCTGCTTCAAGCGCGGCCATGCAGCCGGACCCGGCAGATGTAATAGCCTGTCTGTACTTTTTATCCTGAACATCACCGGCGGCAAAAACGCCTTCTACCGATGTTTCTGTTGTTCCGGTTTTTGTTATTATATACCCTTCCGAATCAAGTTCAAGCTGTCCTGCAAGAAAATCAGTGTTGGGCTTGTGTCCTATTGCATAGAAAAGACCCTTTGCCTCGTGATCCCGCTGTTCGCCGGTTTTTACATCTTCAAGAACCACATGAGTCAGTGCATTATCACCCTTAACATCAACCAGGGTGGTACTCCATAGTACTTCGATCTTCGGGTTGGCTAAAACTCTCTCCTGCATTGCCTTGCTGGCTCTTAATTCGTCTCTCCGGTGAACGATATAAACCTTGCTTCCGAATTTGGAAAGATGCATGGCCTCTTCCATGGCCGAATCTCCGCCGCCTACAACAACGAGGGGCTGATTTCTGAATACCGGAAGGGCTCCGTCACAGACGGCGCATGCTGAAATTCCTCTCTGCCAGAAATCATCTTCATGCGGAACTCTCATCCGTTTAGCAATTGCTCCTGTTGATATTATGAGAACTTCCGCCTCCTGTTCTCCTTCAGATGTGACCACTTTGAAGGGGCGTTTTGAGAGGTCAACAGAATCAACTGTTTCGGTAAGAATCTCAACACCGGTATTAACAGCCTGTGCACGCATCATCATCATAAGTTCTGTTCCGCCTACTCCGTCCGGAAATCCGGGGAAGTTTTCTACTGTTCCGGTAGTTGTAAGCTGTCCCCCCGGGGCTATACCTCCGGCCATCCAGCCTTCGTACATAAGCGGGTCCATTCCTGCCCGGGCGCTGTATATTGCTGCAGTATGACCGGCAGGTCCCGATCCGACAATGATAATTTTTTTCATAGATAACACTCCTGTATAGAATTAATTTAACACAAATCCTTTCAAATAAGAAGAATAATGGTTTGTTTTAATATAAGCTTGTATATCAATATACGAAAAAAAAGCAACATAGGAAATGGTCTATATAGAAAAAACGGTCGAGTTTTTTTTCAAATATTTCTGTTACCTTTTTCAGACAGCTCCGTAGTATTCTGTGATGAACGACAAAAGGAATATTGTTATGGTTAGAGAAACGGAAAAACTGGTCAAGGCTGCTCAGGACGGATCGACAGATTCATTCGGCAGGCTGTATGAACTGTTTTTTGACAGAATTTACCGCTACATTTACTACCGGACAATGCACAGAGAAACGGCCGAAGATCTGTGCTCAAAAACATTTCTGAAGGCTCTGGACAGTCTTGATAGTTTTAAGCCCGGAAGGGGGAGTTTCAGTACCTGGCTTTACAGGATTGCAGCCAATACTGTAAGCGACCACTTCAGATCTGCTGAAAGAAGGGAAAGCCCTGCCGATGTCTGGGAAATTCCTTCTGAAGAAGATCATGTAGTTGATGTACATAACCGTATCTACTGGGAAAAACTGAAGCCTGTACTGATGGAACTTCCTGCGGGCAAACGTGAGCTGATCATGCTTCGAATATGGGATGACCTTAGCTTTACTGAAATTGCTGCGGTAACAGGAAAGTCCGAAGCTTCCTGCAAGATGAATTTCGGAAGAACTCTAAAGCACCTCAAAGATACCGCACCGCTTTCTCTTTACCTGTTGTTCATCGGTTTCACAACATTCATTGAATAAGGAGCTGATGATGAATATCAATGAGATTCTTGAAGATTTATACCGTATAGACCCTTCACTCAGAAATGAGGAGGCTGAATTGAAAAAGCTGATAGACGAACTTATAAAAAGCAGACCGGATGCTGAACCTGACGCCGATTTCAAGGCCAGGCTTAAGGCTGAGCTTCTCTCAAAAATGGAAAAAAAAGATCATAAGAAAGTTTCATTTTTCATAATGCACAGAAAAGCCTTTGTCGGTGCCGCAGGACTTGCCGCAGCGCTTGTTCTCGTACTAACCTTTGCCGTAAGGCCTGAACTCAGCCGGGTTTTCAGGGGCTCAGGGGCTGCCGAGTCAGCCGAAGTAGGATTATCCGGACAGGAGCGTGATTATACTGCTGCAGAGGATTCCCTGCCTGCTGTCCGGACAGAGAACAAAAACGCCCAGAGAAAAGAGGAAGCGGCTGATAAGCCGGCCAAACAGTTGTCGGCTCCTGAAGCGGTATACCTTTCCGAAGCACCAGTGCCTGCAGCAGAGATGAAGCGGATGAATTCGCCTATGGGTCTGGTTATGGCTGATGAAGAGATATCTGCCGACTATTTTGACGAAGGCATGATTGGTGCAGCAGAACCTGAGGATTTTAATACCGAGGAATACCGCAGAATCTATGAGAATTCGTTCTATAGCCCTGCAGAACAGCCGCTCTCAACTTTTTCGATAGATGTTGATACTGCATCATATTCAAATGTGCGGCGGTTTCTTAATAACGGAAGTCTTCCTTATCCCGATTCAGTCCGGATTGAGGAGCTTATAAACTACTTTGACTACGACTATCCCCAGCCGGAGGGAAGCTCTCCCTTCAGTCTGAATACCGAACTGGCCGCCTGTCCCTGGAATGAGGAAAGTCTGCTGCTGATGGTCGGTCTTCAGGGAAAAACCGTGGAGTTCGAAGAGATTCCCGAATCTAATATAGTTTTCCTGATAGATTCTTCCGGCTCCATGCAGGATGAAAACAAGCTTCCTCTTCTCAAACAGGCTATGGCCATGCTTACAGAGCAGCTTCGTCCGGAAGATCGTGTTTCAATTGTTGCTTATGCTGGGTCTGCCGGTCTTGTCCTCCCGCCTGTTTCAGGAAATGATAAGGATGCGATTTTTGAGGCAATTGATAACCTCGATGCGGGCGGATCTACAGCCGGCGGCGAAGGAATTGAGCTTGCCTACAGTGTGGCAACCGAAAATCTTTTTAAAAACGGCAATAACCGGATTATCCTTGCTACCGACGGTGATTTCAATGTCGGCGCATCATCAGAGGGTGAACTTACAAGGCTTATTGAAAGCAAGCGGGATCAGGGCATCTATCTTACGGTTCTTGGTTTCGGTATGGGAAACTATAAGGATTCCAGAATGGAAAGCCTTGCGGACAAGGGCAATGGAAACTATGCATATATTGATACCCTGAATGAAGCCAGAAAGGTTCTTGTTGAAGGTCTTTCCGGAACCATGTTCACAATAGCTTCTGATGTAAAGATTCAGATAGAGTTCAACCCGGCATATGTCGGCGAATACAGGCTCATCGGTTATGAAAACAGGGTTATGGATGCCCGGGATTTTGATGATGATAAAAAAGATGCCGGTGAAATAGGTGCCGGACACAGCGTTACAGCTCTTTATGAGATTAAGCCTGCTGCCGGCATGGAAACCTCTGAGTTGAGATATCAGACTCTGAAAACCGCAGACGGAGCTGAAGGCAACGGCGAGCTTGGATACCTTAAGTTCAGGTATAAAAATCCGGGTGAAATAGAAAGTCTTCTTAGCGAAAAAGTGATCGGCAGCAGCATGGCTGAAAATCCTTCTGAAAATCTTAGGTTTGCCTCGGCTGTTGCCGAATGGGGTATGATATTAAGGCATTCGGAACATGCTCCGGAGGCTTCGATTGAGCATGTAATCAATGCTGTCAAGAAATCCCTTGGCGAAGATCCTTACGGATACCGTGCAGAGTTTCTGACCCTGCTATATAAAACCAGGGCTCTGATGGAAGCGTCAGAATATTAAAATAAGGACCTCTGTGCCGTATTTTCAGCATTGGGGTCTTTAAATATTTATTTGCGCCATAGAAATTTAAAATTATTACAAGAGGATTCTAAAATTATTTTTTTAGGATCCTCTTTCTTTGACATTGGAATTTGGATCCACCATAATTTAAGTCAGGAATAATAATAGGGAACTTCAGAAATCGTAGATTTCTGAGATTTTCGATGGAGAAATTTTGATGAAAAAGGGCAAAATCCTTAGAGATCTTACTGTTGCCAATACAGCCGAAGTCCTTGATGTTTTAAAGGAAGGCCTGAAAAAGGCTAAGGAAGGATCAATAAACCTCAGTGAGGTTGAAAAAATAGATTTATCAGGGATTCAGCTGCTGATATCTGCTCAAAAATCAGCTGAAAAGGGCGGTTCTGCTTACTGTTTTACCGGAGAGCTGAACGAAGACATCTATCAGAAGGTAGTTGCAAACGGATTCTGTCTCTGCAGTAAATCGGGGCAGGATGACTGTTATAACATCAGGAGAACCGGATATGAACGCTGATCAGTTTAAAACGGCATTTATTGAAGAAGCCACAGAGTTACTAAGCTCGCTTGAATCTAAACTTCTGGAGATGGAAGAGTTCCCGGATGATAAAGAGAAAGTTTCAGCTGTATTCAGAATAATTCACACGATTAAGGGGTCTTCGGCCATGTTCGGCTTTGAATATGTATCGGAGTTTACCCATCACATTGAAAATATCCTTGATGCTGTCAGGGAAGATAAGCTTGCAGTGAGCAGGGAACTTATTGACTGGACCCTTAAATCGGGAGATCACATAACCGCACTTATTGAGGCCGATGAGCTTCCTGACGTCAGGAAGGCTTTGATTGAAAAATCATCTGAAATAGTTGCAAAGTTTCAGGCTGCGGTTAATTTTCAGGATATTGCAGGAAAGGACTCCGGGGATGAGAAAGGCGGCAGCCCTGCAAAGAAATCTGAGCCCGAACTGCGGAAAGAACCTGAAAATTTGTGGCGCATAAAATTCAAGCCGTCAGAAGATATCTTTATGAACGGGACTAATCCAATTCTGCTTATCCAGGAGCTGGCGGAACTCGGGGAAACCCTGGTTCTTCCCGACATCAACGGTATTCCGGATCTTGATTCAATTGATCCGGAAAAATGCTATATCTTCTGGGATATTCTTCTTCTTTCCTCCAAAGGCGGCAATGAAATAAGGGATGTATTTATCTTTGTTGAAAATGAATCCGAGCTGATCATTGAAATGGTTCCGGATGCAAACCTTGAAGGCGTAGACGGCTCAACTCCCAAGCTGGGCCAGATACTTCTTGATCGAGGCGATATTGATGAGGATGCACTCAGAAACCTTCTTGGCAAACAGAAAAGGCTGGGAGAGCTGATACTTGAAAATAACATTGCTACCGAGGAGGCTGTTGAAAAGGCTCTTTCAGAACAGAACTTTATAAAAACCGTAAACGAAAAACGGGCGGAGAAGGAAAAAGCCGGAACCGCTTCACTCAGGGTTAATTCCGACAAGCTTGATGAGCTGGTAAATCTGGTAGGTGAGCTTGTAACTGTTCACGCAAGGATTGACCGTGAAAGTGCCAGTACTAATGCGGAACTGCATTCGATGGTTGAACAGCTTGGAAGGATAACCGAGAGTCTGCGTGAGAATACAATGAGTATGAGACTTCTTCCGATTGGAACTACATTCAGCAGATTCAAGCGTCTGGTTCGTGATCTTTCAAATGATATGGGAAAAACTGTAAATCTGGTAACAGAGGGTGAGGAAACAGAGCTCGATAAGACAGTTATCGAGAAACTCAATGACCCGCTGGTTCATCTTATCAGAAATTCACTGGATCACGGAATTGAAGCCCCTGATATCCGCCGAGCTGCCGGGAAGCCTGCTGAGGGAACGCTGACCTTAAAGGCTGAACATGCAGGAGCTTCGGTACGCATCATAATTGAAGATGACGGGGCTGGACTCAATAAACGTAAAATACTGGACAAGGCTTTAAAAAACAAGATTATAACTACCGAGAACGGTCTTACTGAAGAAGAAATTTTTCAGATGATTTTTGCTCCGGGATTTTCAACCGCGGCCCAGGTTACCAATGTGTCAGGCCGCGGAGTAGGTATGGATGTTGTAAAAAGGCAGATCGAGAGTTTGAACGGTACTGTCCGTATAGAGAGTTCAGAAGGCGAGTTTACAAGAATATCATTGTCTCTGCCTCTTACCCTGGCCATTATCGACGGATTTCTAGTCAGTGTTTCAGACCACAACTATATATTCCCGCTTGGTGTTGTTGAAGCCTGTATTGAAAGCAAGGCCGAAGACAGGCCCAGCAGTTCCAGCAGAAAAATGATTCCGTTCAGAGGGGCATTGCTTCCTTATATCGATTTAAGAACAGAATTCGGTATTGATGACGAACGGCCTGAGATTGAACAGATTGTAGTAGTGAAATCTGAAGGCCAGCAGGTAGGTTTCTGTGTAGACAGGGTAATAGGTGAAAATCAGACAGTTATAAAGTCATTATCATCAATTTTTAAGAATGCAAAAGGATTTTCGGGAGCAACAATTCTTGGAGACGGGACGGTTGCTTTAATACTTGATACGGAAGGTTTGATAAAAACATCAAAGCTTAAAGAAGAGAACTTTGTAAATGGAAAACACAGCTGAACTTGGAATTAAAAAAATTGGAGATAAGGAATTTTCCAGACTGAGTGCTTTCATTGAAGAGGAAGTAGGAATTAAACTTCCTCCGGTAAAGAGAACTCTGCTTGAATCAAGGCTTCAGAAAAGACTGAAGCTCCTGAATATACCGACATTTAAGGAATATGTTGATTTTGTCTTCAACACTCCTCAGGGTGAGTCAGAAATCATTGAGATGATAGATGCCATCACGACTAACAAGACGGACTTCATGAGGGAGCCTGCTCACTTTGAGTTTATGCTTCATACGGCACTTCCCGAGATTGTAAAAACCAGACGTGAGATAAAGCTATGGTCGGTAGCCTGTTCCACGGGACCGGAGCCTTATAACATGGCGATGTTCATGGAAGAATTTATAGAAAAACACGGGCATCTGGATTATTCAATAACAGCCACGGATATAAGCCCGACGGTGCTGGAGAAGGCAAAAAAAGCTATCTATCCGATGCATGAAATTGATGTAGTTTCAGATGCATTCAAGAAAAAATATTTTATGCGCGGTAAGGGTGAAAACTCGTCATTTGTAAGGGTTAAGCCTTTTATCCGTAACCGGGTCAGGTTTCGGGAGATTAATCTTAAGAAGGAACAGTATGGACTCAAAGATCATTACGATATTGTTTTCTGCAGGAATGTCCTGATCTATTTCAGTAAGGAAAATCAGACCGATGTTATCAGAAGACTTGTAAACCATATGAATCCGCATTCTTATCTTTTTCTCGGCCATTCAGAAAGTCTTGCCGGTATGAGAAATAATCTTGAGACTGTCGGATCTTCTGTCTATCTTAAGGAGTAGTTAAAATATGAAAGACAAGATTAAAGTGCTTGTAGTTGATGATTCAGCTGTAGTCAGACAGTCAATGACCGAAATACTGAACAGCACTGATGATATTGAAGTAATCGGTGTTGCAAGGGATCCTCTGGTCGCCGCAGATAAGCTGAAGACTGTAAAGCCGGACGTAATTACTCTGGATATTGAAATGCCGAGGATGGATGGGATAACCTTTTTGCGTCAGGTAATGAGCACAAACCCTCTTCCTGTGATAATATGTTCAAGTCAGGCGGAATCTAATTCCCAGAATGCAATAAATGCACTTGAAGCAGGGGCTGTGGATATTATCAGAAAACCCAAGCTGGGGACAAAACAGTTTATTGAAGAGTCGAAAATAATAATCAGTGATGCCGTAAGGAGCGCTGCCGCCTCTCGTGTCAGCAGAAAATCAGGCGGAACTATTACACCGACCGCTGTAATGGACAAGCACAGGGTTGCCCCGAAACTTACGGCAGATGTAATCATCCCCGGGCAGGCAAACTACAAGGTTATTGAAACAACTGAAAAGGTCGTTTCAGTTGGGGCTTCCACCGGAGGTACTGAGGCGCTGAAACTTTTTCTTGAATCTCTGCCGGCAAACAGTCCCGGAATTGTGATTGTTCAGCATATGCCTGAGAAATTTACCAGAAGTTTTGCCGAGAGACTTAATACCCTTTGTGCCATAACAGTTAAGGAAGCAGAGAATAACGATACGGTCCTTCGCGGACATGCTTTAATTGCACCTGGTAATAAGCATATGCTTCTTAAACGAAGCGGCGCAAGATATTATGTAGAAATAAAGGACGGTCCGCTTGTCAGCAGGCACCGGCCGTCGGTAGATGTACTTTTCAGATCAACAGCAAGGTATGCAGGCAAGAATGCTATAGGTATTATCATGACCGGCATGGGTGACGATGGAGCTGCAGGGATGCTTGAAATGAAGCAGGCGGGAGCATACAATATTGCTCAGGATGAAGCAAGCTGTGTTGTATACGGCATGCCCAATGAGGCTGTTAAAAAAGGAGGGGTGGATAATATCCTTCCGCTTACTAAAATTGCTCAGGATATGCTGAGGGAGGCGATGATTAAATCATAATGAAATTAACTGACGTGAGCCTGGAAAAAGTTGTAAAAGAAACTGAAGATATTTTCGGCAGGATTGCTGAACATTATCCCGAGCTGCTGCGCACTCTGGAGTCGGGAATAAAAACTGCCGAATCGCTTATTCAGAATTTATCAATTATTCAGATTTCGGGCGGCAATAGTGAATTTGAAAAATCAAAAACCTTACTCTCCTATATCGAGGAGCAGAAGTCTTCATCAAGAAATTACCTTCTTGAGCTGGACGAGAATAAAAAGAAGGACAAGGATATAACCGACAGGCTGACTTCCTCTATACAGGAGTATGCGGATTCCCAGATTTACATTGATGAAATACGGGAAATTTCAGAATCTCTTCAGATAGTTTCGCTGAATGCCCTGATTAATGCTGTGAGGGCAGGGAAAGGCGGAGAAGGCTTTTCGGTAATAACGGATAACCTGAAAAAGGTAACCGGCGACACAATAAACAACACAGATTTGCTTGAGCTTAAGGGTAAAGAGGTGAAACGGCATCTTGATGAGTTTCTGCTTATAGACAAGGCTCTTAATGAAGATCGTAAAGTTCTTCTGGATACTGTTGAAAGACAAATAATGGCAAATCTGGATACTTTTCAGAATGAGTCGGAAATAATCAGTACTCTTCTGCTTCAGCTCAGAAGAGAATCTGATGATGTCCGAGCAGATATTCTGCGCATCATGCAGGAACTTCAGCAGCAGGATATAATCCGGCAGACTATAGACCAGATCCTGCTTTCTATTAAAGAGCTTCCTGATTTTGATCCGGTGCTGAACTCTGCGCAGCCTCTTTCAGATGAGCAGATGGACAGGGTTATGTTTGGATTGAGACTTATTGATCTTGCGGTATCGATGGTTGAAGAGGTTACTGAAAGGCTAAATGCTACGATAAGCGTTTTTATTGAAAATTTTAATAATGCAAGTAACAAACTCGAATCTATCCAGACTGATAAAAGCAGGGCTGTGAGTTCTTTTGAACAGAAAGTCTCTACCATTGGTCTGGCAAAAGATATATTTCTTAAACTTCAGAATAATATCAACAGCCTGTCTGAAAAACGGAGAGAGCATCTTAAGATAATTACAGAAATTCTGTCTCATGTCCGCAGCATATCCGATGATATTGTTAATTTCGAAAAAATTTCAGATTGGCTGCAGAACGTTACTGTTCTTTCCCGTATTGAGCTAACAAAGAGTAGAATGCTGAGTGAGATGGTCGGATCTGTAGACGATATGACTGAGCTTGTAACCAGAATTCAGGAGCAGATAAAGGATGGGCAGAGATTTACAGGAAAATTCATAGGCACAACAGGTGAAATATATTCGGAATACAATGAATATCTGAAAGTAGAAAAACAGTTTTTAGGTCTGTTTACAAAGGATGTAGAAGTGCATTCTGCTAATTTTCATGAAATAAATGTAAACTTCTCTTCTACGCTGAATAAACTCAATTTTTTTACTCAGGAGTTCAGGGATCTGTTCAGTCTCTCAGTGCAGGAAATGGAAGATTTGAAGGTTCTGGCAAAGGATATGGGTGATGTTATTACTCAGCTTTCAAAACTGAAACAGACTGTCGAACCGGTTTATCTGAATAATCTGAAAAGCCGGGGGCTTTCCGAATGGCGGATTGAAAATGATTCGCTGAATACGGTTATAAACAAATTTACTATATACACTCATAAAAAGACGGCCGGTGATATCAGCGGCTTTGAAGTTGAAGAATCTGCTCTGGAAGCAGGTGAGATTACATTGTTTTAAATAAGGAGTACAGAATGGCCCAGAAAATAATAATAGTAGATGACTCAAATGCTATAAGACAGAGTGTCAGTTTTATACTGAAAGAGAATGGATATGAAACCATGGAAGCCTGTGACGGGCAGGATGGGCTTAACAAGCTGAAGTCTGAAAAGGTTGATTTGATAATTACAGATGTGAACATGCCTAATATGGACGGTATAACCATGGTAAAAGAATTGAGGGCTACGGATATACATAAATTTACACCTATTCTGGTTCTTACAACTGAATCTCAGGCTTCTATAATGCAGGAAGGCAAAAATGCCGGTGCAACCGGATGGATAGTAAAGCCTTTTTCCAACGACAAACTTATTGCCACTGTGAAAAAGGTTATAGGCTGAAAAAAGTAATCAGATAATGTATCAGTATTTTGACAGCAAGTTTCAGAAACAGACAATGAACATTGCCCCGGGAGAATTCTTTGCTTCCGGGGAAGATATAATGATAAATACTGTTCTTGGCTCATGTGTAGCTGTGGCGCTGACAGACCCTTCAATAAAATTCAGCGGGCTTAATCATTTCATGCTTACAAAGACTGTTGATATGGAATCAATAAAAAGCCGTGAAAAATATTTTAACCTGGAAAGATACGGAGTCTTTGCTATGGAGGCACTTATAAATCTGCTTCTGAAAGCCGGAGGGCGGAAAAGTAATTTTGTAGCCAAGGTATTCGGCGGCAGCAGTGTTCTTGAAACCAAATCAAGTCACATGGAAATTGGAAAAGAAAACATCAAGTTTGCCTTCGAATTTCTTAAAACTGAAAGAATCCCTGTAGCTGCTGAAGATACCGGCGGGGTTTTGGCCAGAAAAATTTATCTGGATGTTAAGGATTTCCGGGTTAAAGTTAGAAAAATAAAAACCGACCGAACAAACCTCGACAGACTCATGAAAGAATACAAGGAACGTTTAAGCGGTACGGAAGACGGTGGTCGGGTAGTCCTTTTTTAATAATTAGAATTATGAATATTCATCTTGAAAACTGAAAAACCGATCTCTGATGGTGAGAGAATACTATTAATAATGAAGTAGTCTCCGATTCTTGGTTTACGGCTGTTCTTTTTTTCAGAGATGTTCTGCCATGCCATTGCTGAAATAAACTGGTTCCAGTCAATTTTTCCTGCATAGTAAAGGTATTCTCCAAGTCTAAGTCTTCGTCTGGGAACGCTGCGTGCTGAACTTTCTTTTTTAGCGTAGGAGCGTTCCGCTGCAGGTGTTGTTTTTACAGAGACCAGAAAATCATATGCAGCTTTAAGCGTAATAAACTGCTTCTCAGCATTTTCCGGTTCACCCCGCTGGATGGCTATATCCGGATGGCATTCCTTTACTTTTGTTCTGAATGCTCTTTTTATACCGGAGATCTGGATGTAATTTATAGTGTCTTTATCTACTGTAAAATCTTCGCCAAAAAGGATGTTACAGGCTTTAGCAATCTTATCTTCTTTGACAGTAGTCATAGTTATATTTCGACTTATCACAATTTTTCTTTAGATGGATCTTTCTCCATTTTCTCCGATTTTTATATAAAACCGGCTGTTTTTACAGCCGGTTTTATTGTCTAATCTTCTGCCTTCGGAGCGTTAACCATGCTTAGCTCTTCATTAGACATCAGTTTATCTATGTTGAGTATAATGACAAAGTTATCTCCTATTTTCCCCATTCCAAGAAGGTATTTATTATCAATGAAGATTCCCAGCTTTGGCGGTTCTTCAATATTTTCCTGCTCCAGGGTTATAACTTCCTGAGCAGCGTCAACCATAATCCCCATCAGGACAGTTTCACCTTCCGAATCTATCTCTGTTACTATTACGGCGGTATCCTGAGTTTTTGATGTCTCTGTCTGCCCGAATTTCATCTTTAAATCCAGAACCGGCACAACCGCTCCGCGGATATTTATTACACCCCTAATCATTTTTGGCATTCCGGGTACTTTTGTTATATCAGGAACCTCCAGAATTTCTCTGATCTTGAAGACATCAATTGCATAGGTTTCCTCTTCAATCCTGAAAGTCACAAACTGATTGCTAATCTTATTTTCCTGCATTACTTACCTCCTGGTCTTAATTATAGCAGATTAAAAATCTTCGAAGTTATCGTCCAGACTGTCTGCCTGGATACTGTTTTTTTCCGGCCTGAAAAAGGATTCGTCATCATTCTTAAGCGGTTCCGGTTCCTTTTTTTGCGGCAATGCCGGCGATTCTTTTTTTAATGTTACTGATGTCTGTTCTGTTTTTTTCGGTTTTGGCGGTTTTAATGAGGTGCTGCGGCCTTCATCAACCTTGAAAAATCCTATCATATCCAGAAGCTTCTCCGCCTGGCTTGATAATTCTTCAGACATTGATGAGCTTTCTTCGGCTGAGGCGGCATTCATCTGAATAACCTGGTCAAGCTGGAGCATTACCTGGTTCACCTGATCAGCACCGGTATTCTGTTCAATACTGGTGGCACTGATTTCCTGAACCAGATCTGCAGTTCTTCTTATATCAGGGATAATTTCCTGAATTTTTTCTCCTGCAGTGTTAGCTTTTGAAACGCTTGAATTGGCCAGTTCAAGAATTTCGTTCGCCGCGCTCTGGCTGTTTGCGGCAAGTTTACCAACCTCTGACGCTACTACTGCAAAGCCTTTTCCATGCTCTCCGGCTCGGGCTGCTTCTATAGCGGCATTTAGAGAAAGCAGATTGGTGTTTCTGGCAAGCTCTTCTATTACCTTGATCTTTTCTGCAATTAAATTCATGGCCTCAACTGCATCAAGTACTGCACCTCCGCCGGTCTCTGCATCTTCAGCAGCCTTTGATGCAATTTTTTCGGTTTGTGAGGCATTGTCGGTGTTCTGTCTGATTGAAGCCCCGATTTCCTCCATTGAAGAGGATACTTCCTCGGCGGTTGATGCCTGTTCCGTTGCTCCCTGTGAGATCTGTTCTGCAGTTGTCGCAAGCTGCTGACTGCCCTGTGAAACCATTCTCGCTGAATCACGTACTTCTACAACTACATCCTTAAGCCTGTTCCGCATCGTTTTCAATGCTTCTGAAAGTATGCCGATTTCATCCTTCTGATCAATATCAAGAACGGCCATTAGATCACCGTCTGACATGCTTGTAGCGAATTCCACCCCCTTTTTGAGAGCCTTAACTATTGAAACTGTAATAAGTACTGCAATAAGTATTGAAACAGCAAGAGCCGTGATGAAACCGAACATCAGCACCTGCAGTGTTGATGCAATGGTTTCAGAAGTAAGGCCCGCTCTGGTTGCTGTTTCTGTAAGTCCTGCAGTACTTATTGTCTGCACTGCGGAAAGAAACTCATCGGCAGTTTTGTTGCGCTCAGCAAATATTGAATCCATTTCTTTGTAAAATCCGACCATCTTGAGAAGTGCAGTCTTATATCGCTCCGCAGCGGAATAAATGTTATTAAGCTCGTTAATATTCTGCTGTTTACGGGTTAGCGATCTGGTATCGGTGATATTCTCAAGGGCATTATCCAGTTCAGCAACAGCTTCAGATATGATGTTTACATCAGCATTTAACTGACCCTTGAAAGCTTTCACCCGGGCTTCATTCCCGTGATTTGTAACTTCAGTTATAAGGTCAATTTTTGTCAGTCTTTCCCTCATTGCCGCATCTGTCTTGTTAAGTACCAGATCTTCATTAAACTGTTCATGCTGGCTGCTGAGAAAAGATTCAGTTTCTTTCATAAACTCGGCAGCAGAAGAATCAAGTTCTCTTCTTTCAGCAAGGATTTCAAGAATAATATTGTTGGTATTAACGGTACTGTTTTTATAACTGCTGTAACTGTTTTCAGCCCTGGTGACGTTCTGGTTCAGTTTTACCAGTTCCGGGTACTGTTCAGCGAGATTTTTCGCGTTTATCAGTTCTTCTTCGATCTTTTTTGAAAAGTTTTCAGATTCTTTAAGATATTCATTTTTAAAAGAGAGACCGTAACTTCTTGTTCCAAGCATCATATGCAGGGTGTCTCTTTCAAGCGAATTGGCAGTTTTTACTTCAGGTATGTATTCATTCTCCATTGATTCGGCAAGATTCTCAATTTTTAACAGATTTAGACCAGTGATAACTACTACCGCAGCTACTATTAGTAATACACCGCCGAAACCAATCAGCATTTTTCCTGACATCCGCAGGTTTTTCAACATTCTTTAATCCCCCTGGATTATGCGTTTGCTTTAATTGTAGTAAACGGGAATTAAGCATTCAAATTTTTAATGTTTTTTATTTATAATTTAAAGGTTAGTGAAAACTGCGGATGAGGAGATTTTTCCACCCTCAGATCAGCTTTCAGCTGCAGTGCCAGAGAGGTCATAAGCCTCATTCCCAGCGTTTCCGCTTCTTCTATTATGAGGCTGTCAGGCAGTTCTGGCCCGTTATTATTAATTTTAAGAATATGCGCATCTGTCTTTTCATCCGGCTTCAGACTTACTGAAAATTCCGGATCTTCGTTGTTCTGAAATGCATATTTGACTGCATTTGTTGCTATTTCATTTATAAACAATCCTAAAGAGACTATTTTATCTTCGGGTATAGAGATTTCTTCTGAGTCTATGTTTATTTTGATTCCTGTATCAAGAAATGTTTCAAAAATTGTATACAGAAGATCGGTGCAATATTCACCGAAGAGTACGTTTGTTTGCGAATTTCCCCTGTAGAGCTTATCGTGGATGATACGGATGGCGTCAATCTGGTTTTTAATATCTGCAAGATTATCTCCGCTCACGCCCTCTTTAAGACTGATAAGTGATGATATAATCAACAGGTTATTTTTAACCCGGTGGTGGATTTCTTTTAATAAAAAACCCTTTTCATCATTGAGCTGAAGAAGCTGTTTTTCCGTTTCTTTCTGGGCTGATATATCGGTATGCGTTCCGACCATTCGGAGAACTCTTCCTTCGGGATCTCTTTCTATAATCCTACCTCTGTCCAGGATCCAGTGGTATTTTCCGTATTTGCCTCTCAGACGATGGATGCTCTCATAGTGATCGGTTATTCCTGAAATGTAATTCCTGACGGCTTCAAGACTCCTTTCCTTATCATCCGGATGGATCCTTGAAATCCATTCTTCAACGTTGTCCTCGATTTCCTCTTCGGAATATCCAAGCATATTTTTCCAGGTTTTTGAAAAGAACACTTTATTTGTGATTGTGTTCCAGTCCCAGACTCCGTCGCCTGCACTTTCAATTGCAGCCTGCCAGACTCTTTCACTTTCAGATATCTTTGAGAGAATATCCTCGGTATATTTGAGTGTTTCTCTTGCCCTTTTCTGATCACTCAAATCATTACCGATGCACAGCATGTAAAGATTATTTCCGTACTGATCCTTTACAAGTTTATTGTTCCAGCTCATCCATAAATTGGTGCCGTCCTTAGTCCGGTTTTCGTTTCGGTGGAATCGGAATTTATCAGGGGAGGAGAAAATGTTTTTTATCATTAACGAATGGTCGTTTCCAAATTTATCAATTCTGGGATTTATTGTTTCAATGCTTTTTTTTCCAATCACTTCCTCAGCCTTATAGCCGAAGATGTTTTCCGCTCCGCGGCTGAAGAATATTATTTCTCCCTGTTCGTTGAATTTAAGAATAGCAGCCTCAAGATCATTTACAATTTCCCTGTATTCAATTTCCCTTGTGGTGATGCTGCTGTTCGCTTCAAAAAGTTCATACGCCATTTTGATAGCTTCAATTAGAACGAATTCGCCGCAGTTTTTAAGAACATAACCGTATTTTGTAATATCCTTAACTTTCTCAACCATTGCCTTTTCGGAATGACTTGTGAGAAAAATAATAGGAATCTGCTTGAAGCTTAGAATGAGACGTGAGGTTTCTGTTCCGTCGATACCGGAACCCAGGTCAATATCCATCAGTACGAGGGATATTTCATGGTCGGTTTTGATATAACTGAGGGCTTCATCTCCGTCGGCTGCAGTGATCACATCAAATCCGGCCATTTCAAGGGATGAAGCTTCCGACATAGCCAGAATTGCTTCATCCTCAACAAGCAGGATCTTTTTTTTCATAACTAACAGAATTATAAGGTGTTAGCTGCTGATTCCGCAAGAAATATTTCTGGAGCTGATGGGAGTCCCTTCCGCCGCCCAACTTCGTGTTGTCCGGCTCCAGGCCGCCTTCATTCACTCGCGCTCGGCATCCTGCCTCGCTTCCTGTCTTGCGACAGCGCTCATTCCGGATCGACTCCCGGAAGAACTCATTAGTGATAGTTATAATGCTTTGAGCGGGATTAATTGAAAATATAAGGATTCTGGAGCTGATGGGAGTCGAACCCACGGCCTGTTGATTGCGAACCAACCGCTCTAGCCAGCTGAGCTACAGCCCCGGTTCGAAAATATTAACTCTAATATGTTCCTGCGTCAATTCAATAAAATCCAAAACAAAAGGGAGTTCTATATTTTACCCCTATGTAAATATTTACTATATGCTGATAATGGTAGTATTTTATAAGCATGAATATTGAACAGTTTAAATTTGATTATCCCGGACTTGGCTTTGTCTTCGGATATCTCATATGGTCAGGTTTTGAAGCTGCTGTCATAGACGGCTGTGCTGCAGAAGAAATACTTGGTTTCTGTGATAAAAACGGTCTGAAGCTGAAAGTGATGACAAATACACATATGCATTCCGATCATATAGCCGGTAATGAAAAATTATCAGCACATGCAGCAGTATTAATTGATCCATCTTCCAAGGATATTCCGGAATCTTTTACACTGGGGGATGACCGCGTTGAGGTTCTACGGACACCAGGTCATTCGGCAGATTCTGTGGTTTTTTATACCGATGGAAAGCTGATTACAGGAGATACACTGTTCACCGGAACAGTGGGCAACTGCTACACGAAGGATTATCCTCTGTATTTTAAGTCGCTTTCAGCGGTAATGGCTTATCCGGATGAAACTGAAATCTACTGCGGGCATGATATCTTTGAATATGCAACCGGTGTCATCCGTGAAATTGATCCGGACAACACTGATTTTGAAGCCTACCTTCGAATAAGAAACAGGAAGCAGCTTTTTTCAACTATCGGTCTGGAGAAAAAAGTGAATCCCTTCGTGAGCTGGCACGACGGCCGGCTGGATTCCTATCGCGGGAAGCTGAAAATGCAGCTTGATACCCCCTACGATAAGTGGAGGGCAATGATGACTGTGCATTAAGCAGGATTCATTATTTTATCAAGCTCTTTAAGGTGCCTGATTATTTCGATCTTCTGAGGACAGGAAGGTTCACAGCTTCCGCACTCGGTGCAGTTGTGGGCCTTTTTTTCCTCTGCAAAAAATCTTGTATACCCGGTTTTAAAGGGCTCAAGGTTTCCGTACATTGAAACATTATTCAGGAACCCGAGGTTTGCGGGAATATCCACTCCGGACGGGCAGGGCATACAGTATTTACAGTTTGTGCAGTCTGCGGCTATTCTATCCCGGTATTCTTTACGGATAGTCTTGAGCAGTGCGGATTCCTCCTCTGTCAGCGATTCCGGCATCGAATTATCTGCGGCTTCAAGGTTTTCATCAAGCTGCTGCTGTGAGTTCATCCCGCTTAGAACGGTTCCGACACCGGGATGATTCCAGGCAAAACGGAAAGCCGCTTCGACCGGCGATTTCAGCGTAGCGCTGCTTTTCCAAAGGCTGTTTATATCATCAGGAATATTTCTTACCAGGCTGCCTCCCCGAAGCGGTTCCATAATTACTATACCAAGATCTTTTTTTGCAGCGTATTCAAGGCCGCTGCGGCCTGCCTGATAATCAACATCCATCAGGTTGTATTGAATCTGGCAGAACTCCCAGTCATAGGCGTCAACAATTGTTTTAAAAAGAGGCAGCTCATCATGAAATGAAAAGCCGATATGCTTTATCCTGCCTGAAGCTTTTGCTTTTTCTATAAAATCAAAGACTTCATGTTTCTGAAGGTTTTCCCAGAGATCAGTATTCAGGGCATGAAGCAGGTACATATCGATGTGGTCCGTACCAAGCTTTTTAAGCTGCTCATCAAGCAGGTTGTCCATATCTGCTCTGGTTTTTACAAGCCAGGACGGAAGTTTTGTTGCAAGGTATGCCCGATCCCTGTAGCCGTCTTTCAGGGCTTCCCCGGTTATGATTTCACTTTCACCGTTGTGGTAGGGATAGGCTGTATCAATATAGTTTATACCCCGGTCTATTCCTTCGCGTATCAGTCTGATACTTTCCTTTCTGTCAACCTCAGTTTCAGAGCCCTGCGCTAGCGGCAGCCGCATACAGCCGAAGCCTAAAACAGATACCTCAAGATTTGTTTTTCCGAATTTTCTGTATTTCATAGACCTATTATAATACAGGGTTTTAATGCCCGGGTATTTTTTATTTTACAGAATGATGTTATTGTTCAGTCATGAAGAATAAGAAATATCTGTTTGCGGTGCTTATACTTATAATTGCAGCCGCTAATTTTACTGTTGACCGGGTTACTAAAATCGCTGCTGAAAATGATCTGAGAGGACATGGGACTGTAAAGGTTGTCGGAGAGGTTTTTATTCTGCACTATGCTGAAAATGACGGGGCCTTTCTAGGGATGGGCGGTGACCTGCCTGAGCCTTTTAAAACTCTGCTTCTTGTTCTGTTTCCGGTACTGCTGACTGGTGCCGCCCTGGTCTATGTTGTGGTAAGTAAAAATCTTACAGCTGGACAGGTGATAAGTCTTGCATGCATAATAGGCGGAGGAGTCGGAAACCTCTGGGACAGGATATTCAATAACGGTATTGTTGTTGATTTTATGAACTTCGGTATTGGTAATCTGCGTACCGGGATTCTTAATGTAGCGGATCTTTCAATTACATTCGGGGCGGTAGCCTTTATCCTGCTGCAGCCGAAAAAGGTTGAAGAGGTTCAGGATGCTTCAGAGCAGTCCTAGTACTATTCAGACAACGCTTAACAGCATAAAGACCTATTGAACCGGCTGCTTTCGAGTGTTCCGCAGATAATAAAACTTTCTGTTCACATGCTTTCACTGAATATCAGTTTTTATGGACCAGCCGGGAAAGATATCAAAAAAATTATTTAAATTATTATATCCGCCTGCTGTGAAACTGCAGACGGATATAAACAAAAGTGAAAAATAACAGGATTTATAATTAATCCTGCTAATTGTCTGTCCGTTTTTTCTCGAGGGCGCTTCGGAGTGGGACTGCAATTATTATTGTGAAATACAGGCTGTAAAGCATTGTTAGTAAGGCAAGCGCAAGGCCTTTGCCTATATACTCCGGATCATCAAGCGTTGCAAGCATAGCGATTAGTCCCATCATTACCCCAACACCGCTGGCGATGAAAAGATATTTCTGCATTGCCTTAAAGAAACCTATGCCTTTTTCAAGTTCTACAGGGTCTGCTTTCTTATCAGAAAATGCGATAGAAAAATACTGTCCCATCTCTGAAAGCCTGTAACAGGTTAAAAGCATCAACAGTGTAGGCAGCAGAACCATTAAAAGGCTTGGAATGTCAAAGAAGCAGGCTATACATCCGACTATAAACATAGCAAGAATGAGAATGGCTGTATAAAGAATTAAACTTATAAAATATGTTTTCCTCATTTTTTTTCTCCTGTGTTAAATGAGTTTTCTGCAATGTTCTGCAGACTGATAAGCTGTCTGGTAAGTGTTTTTCCAAATTCAGTGTTCCGGCTGAAGCCGGCTGTTTTTATGGCGAGAGCGGAAGGCCTGTCCGCACTGCTTATGAAGGGTATGAAACTTAAGGCAATAAGGGCTGCTGCAAGCAGTGACGGAAGACTTCGATTTTTTCTCCCCGAGAGTCTTCCCTCAATTTCTTTCGGTAAATCAGGGACGTGTACTTCCTCGATCATCCGTCTGAATTCATCATGTATTAACTTTTCAGTCTTCATATTCATCCCCGTAGTATTGTTTGAGTTTCTTCCTGATATTGTGCACATGGCTTTTAACCGAGCCTTCAGGTATTTCTGTTATTTTTGAAATTTCTGAGTACTTAAGTTCCTCGTAAAATCTAAGATATGAAATCTGCCTTTCCGGAGCAGGCAGTCTTTCTATAAAAAGCTGTATATCTTTTTTTAAAACTTCCCGAAGCTGCAGGCTTTCAGGCGAACCGTATTTGGTGAACTCTATACTGTTGTAGTCTGATTTGAGCCTGCTGACTGTTTTTTCTGCAGTTGCTGCTTTTTTTAAATTGTCAATAACATGATTCCGCGCAATGGAAAAAATCCAGGTGTTGAATGAAAAAACCGGATTATAACCCGAAAGGTTTTTAAAGACTTTCAGCATTATTTCCTGAACAAGGTCTTCATAGTCGCTGATATTGAAGGTGATCTGAATGTATACAGTGAGCTTAGGGTAGTATTCGAACCATATTTTCTCGAATATTTCTCTGAGTTTTCTTTCGCTGAATGAACAGCTGAATATTTTCAGCTGCTCTTTTAAACCATTCATACTTTTATATACGTTTGAAGTTTGAAAAGGTTGAAAAATTATTTCCCCTTATGATAAATCATGCTGTCCTGGACCTTTAAAAGGCGTATGAATTGTGCGAAGGCTGGATAGGGCAGAATTCCTTTAAGCAGGTCTATCAGAAAAAGTGATCGCGGTCTGTAAATTTTCATTCTTCCTCGCCGAAGCGCATCATCAACTATAGCCTTTGCAATTACATCATGGTTTTTAACTCTGGGGACAAGAATGTTCCCCAGGCCCTTAATCTGCGCTCCTTCGAACAGGCCGGTGGCAATGTAGAACGGATGTACTGAACTGAATCTGACGTTCTTACCGGCTGTGTAGGCTTCTTCACGCAGCGAGTCGGTGAGTCCGTGTACGGCCCATTTGCTGGCTGAATATACTGCCAGACCGGACACTCCGAGCATTCCAGCAGCGGAGGAAATGTTTACAATGTGTCCGGAATTTTTTTGATACATATCAGGCAGAAATTCCTTTATTGTATTCATGACGCCGTTAAGGTTTACATCAATAGTCAGAGGCCAGTCTGCATCTTTTCCTTCCAGAAATGTTCCCCTGCGCATTACTCCTGCGTTGTTTATCAGGATATCCGGTGAGCCCCATGAGGCTTTCAGTTCTTCCGCGGCTTCATTGGTCTCTTCCGGATCGGCAATATCGACCTTTCTCCACTGCAGCTTGTCTGAATAGTCGATCAGTTTAACTGATGCCTCCTTCATTCCTGCTTCTGACGCGTCCCAGACTGCAACCCGGCATTCTTCTTTTAGAAGCCGGACTACTGTGTCAAAGCCTATACCCCCGGCCCCTCCGGTTACAACAGCTGTTTTTCCACTTAGATCATACATGAACTTAATTGTGGCATAATCTGGCGGAAAGTCAAGGATAGGTAATTAAAACGGATCTTTGAAATATCCTCATTTAAATCTTGAGAAAACGGGCTTATATGGTTACGATAAATGGGATGAAAACAATCAATATTGCTTTTTTAGGTTTTGGTTCGATTGGGCGGATCCATCTTCTTGGATACCGTGATATCAGGGAATATTATCCGGGGAGTATTCCTCCGGTGAGGATTAAGGGGCTGCTCGCTTCAACTCCGCAGAGGGCTGCAGTAACTGCAGAGGCCGCCGGTATGGAGATAGGTTACGGCAGCCTCGATGAGGTTCTTACAGATCCGGAGGTGGATGTTGTAGATATTGTTTCTCCGAATTATCTGCATAAAGAGCAGATTCTCAAATCACTGGAAGCCGGAAAGCATGTTCTGTGTGAAAAGCCCCTGGCATTAAATGCCGCCGAGGCTTCCGAAGTGCTTGAAGCCTCCCGGCGCTCCGATAAAACACTTGGAATGATCTTCAATTACCGTTTTGTGCCTGCAATTCTTAAAGCCAGAGAGCTCATAGAGCAGGGACGACTGGGTGAGGTTTACTCTTTCAGGGGTGAATATTTCCACACCGGGTATCAGAATGCCGAAAAGCCCTGGTCATGGCGGATGGATTTCAGCCGTTCAGGCGGAGGTGCAATGGCGGACCTTGGAGTACATGTGATTGATCTGCTGAGTTATCTGCTTGGCGATTTTAAAACTGTCAGGGCTGATGTTAAAACTTATATAAATGAAAGGCCTGAATATGCAGGAGCTTCTAATAAAATGCCGGTCACTGTTGATGATGCAGCCTGGATGCATTGTGAACTTGTATCAGGCGGTACAGGTACGATTGAGGTTTCACGTTTCGCTACCGGGACCCTTGATGAGCTGAATATCACGGTTTTCGGCAGCAGGGGATCTTTCAGGTTCAACCTTATGGACCCGGGGTATCTTTACTGGTTTGATGAGGCACAGAAAGAAGACGGATGGAAACGGCTTGAAACAGCCCAGCATTATCAGGGTGCCGTTATACCGACCCCCCGTTCTGTCATCGGATGGCAGCGCTTTCACTGTGAAAATCAGTACCGATTTCTGAAATCAGTTGCTGAATGTTCAACTTTCAAACCGGGTGTGGAGGAGGGTGTTAAAGCACAGTTGATTCTGGATGCTGCTTACCGAAGTGCAGCTACCGGAAAGCCTGAGCCTGTGCAGTCTCTCTAATCTGAGTCTGTCCTGGAACAATTAATAGATATTTAGATCTAATTTAAACTGCGGTTATTCCCTTTCCTGTTTTAAAAATTGCATTCAGATTTTCTGCCGCCAGCATGGCCATGTCGCCTCTGGTCTGATACGAGGCTGAGCCGATATGGGGAACTAAAACAGTATTCTTTAATTCTAAAAGCGGATTGTCCGGAGCTACAGGTTCCCGGTCAAAAACATCAAGTCCTGCACCTGCAATACTGCCGTTCTGCAGGGCCTTCACCAGAGCTGTTTCATCAACTGTCTGACCCCGTGATGCATTGATAAAATAGGCAGTATTTTTCATCAGAGAAAACTCCCTGCTGCCGAACATCCTGCTGGTCTGTTCAGTGAGCGGAGTCATAACAAGCACAAAATCGGATTCTTCAAGCAGCTGATCGAACCCGCTGTATGTTACACCAAGCCTCTGCTCTGTTTCGGGTTTTCTGTTTCTGTTGTTATAGAGAACCTTCATCGAAAAACCGCCTACAGCCCGTTCGGCGACGGCTTCACCGATCCGTCCCATACCGATTATTCCAAGCGTTTTATGATGTACATCCAGACCGAATAGATTTTCATTGTCGGACGGTTTCCATAAGCCCTCTCTAAGGTATCCGTCAAGCTCAACTATCCTGCGTGAGACAGAGAGCATGAGGGCAAGAATAAGATCGGCTACTGTTTCATTGAGAACACCGGGAGTGTTTGTTACGATAATTCTGCGCCTGCGTGTTTCTTCGATATCAACATTATTGTATCCGACAGATGCGCAGCATACAGCCTTCAGTTCCGGCGCCGCATCCAGAAGCTGTTTGTCAATTTTAGTTCCGCCAATCAGAAGCCCCTCTTTGTCTTTTATCCGGGACAGTATTTCAGGCCGCGGAACACCGCGCAGGGTGAAGTATTCACAATCACAGAAAGTATCGAGGTACTGTTTAACAGAATCAGGAACGTTTAATCCAACAAGGACCTTTGGTCTTTTCATATGTATCTCCGCAGTTATTCTAATTTATAAGTAACCTGCAATCAATCTGATGATTCCGGATTTTTTCTCCACAAAGCTCTTCTATCGATACCCAGAACTTCGGCGGTTGTAAGAATTCCTGATAAAGTATCTTAAGTTTGAATTTATTGACCCTATGCTACAGCAATGATAGTCTGAGATCATATTGTCGAGAAAAGGGAAAGAGTCTTGTTTGCATTGAATCCGGAGTTTGCACAGAAATTTATTCAGCGTACGGTTAAAAACCTTCCCTACAATGTCAACATCATGGACCAGGCCGGCATTATTATTGCAAGCAAGGATGCCAGCCGCATCGGTGATTTTCATGAGGTTGCCAGTAAGATGCTCAACGGGACAATCGATACCGGAGTTGTTACCAGGAAGGATAAGTACATCGGCACTAAGCCCGGAATTAATATGTTCATAGAGCATAAGGGTGAGAAGGTCGGAGTAATCTGTGTAACCGGTGATCCGGAAAACGTCCAGAGTTTTGCCGGCTTCGTGAAAACATCAATTGAAACAATGCTCGACTACGAAGTACAGGCCGCACAGGATCTAAGGTCCCGGGGAAAAACTGAACGGTTTTTATATTATCTTCTTTTTGATGATGACTACAATTCTGATGAGGCCGTCAGACTTGCAAAGGAATTCAGCCTGGATGAAAAAACTCCGGCAGTTATAATTCTTCTGCGAAAGTCATTTAAAATTCCCAATTCAAAGATTCTTCCTATCCTTACAAGAGGCGCTGAAATTCATAATGACCGGATTGCTGTAGTAGGCCGGAATGATGATATTATCATCCTCAAACTTTTTAGATCCGGCAATACAGAATACCTTCTCCGGAATTTTAAAACCCTCGTACAGGAATATCTTGATTCAGTAATAAGTTCTGCACAGCCTGATTTTGAGGAAGACGAGCTTGTATTTTTTATTGGAAGTCTTCAGGAAAAAATTGACAACTATCGTGACTCCTACAAGCACGCATTAAAGAACAGCATGCTTGTGAAGAAAAAACAGCAGCTGAATTATTTTTATGATCATATTCAGGATTACATCCGTAACTCTGTAACTACACGTCTCTATTTTGAAGCTTTTTCTATTTATCAGAATCTTTTTTTTACTCAGGAACGTAAAATTATGGTTGAAACTATAAAAACCCTGAGTGAGAATAACTATAATATTGTGAAGACCAGCCAGGACCTCTGCGTTCACCGCAATACGATTGTTTTCAGGCTGAACAAACTGAAAGACCTTCTTCAGATTGATCCCATTACAAACAGTGCCGATCGGGAATTTCTCACCGAACTTGGCTTTTTTCTGGAGAAATGCTGAGCCGCTGACTTCGCTGTATCTTCAGTACAGAAATTTATTTAATATTTGTAATACCGAAACATATCCTGTATCCCGATCAGGTGTTAGTCTGATTATGATAAATTTGGAACTTATAAAATCTCTGAGAAATGATGAAGGTCCGCCTGGACCTTATGGGTATCGATGCCGGAGAGCCTATTCATCCTGTCATGGATGTTTCAGATTAAATAAAAGAAAAGGCTAAGCAGGGACTTAAAAAGTCAGTCTGTTTTAAATAAGAAATCTTTTTAAGGAGTTTAATATGACTATTGGATTTGTAGGGCTTGGGATTATGGGAAAGCCAATGGCAAAAAACCTTGTTAACGCAGGGCATAAACTGCTTGTTAGAGATATCAATGAAGCCGCAGTAGCTGAACTTGTTTCAATGGGTGCGGAAGCCTGCTCTACACCTGCCGAAGTACTTTCAAAAACCGATCTTGTAATTACAATGCTTCCCAATTCACCGCATGTAAAGGCCGTTGCTCTTGATGCCGGCGGACTTATTGAAGCTGCAGCACCTGGAAAGGTTCTTATAGATATGAGTTCCATAGCACCGGGAGCAAGCCAGGAGATTGGCGCAGCACTTGCTGAAAAAGGAATGGATATGCTAGATGCTCCTGTAAGCGGAGGTGAACCCAAGGCTATTGACGGAACAATTGCCATTATGGTAGGCGGAAAGAAGGTTATCTTCGACAAGTATCAGGAAATAATGGCTGTAATGGGAAGTTCTGTTGTATATGTCGGAGACCTCGGTGCCGGAAATACAACAAAGCTTTGCAACCAGGTTGTTGTCGCTCTCAACATCGCTGCAGTATCAGAAGCAATGGTCCTTGCCAAAAAGGCCGGTGTAAGTCCCGATCTTGTTTATCAGGCTATTCGCGGCGGTCTTGCAGGCAGCACTGTAATGGATGCAAAGGCTCCGATGATGATGGACAGAAAGTTCGATCCCGGTTTCAGAATTGATCTTCACATCAAGGATATGGCAAACGCACTTGAAACATCAAGAGCTGTAGGTGTTCCTCTTCCTCTTGCTGCTCAGGCTATGGAAATAATGCAGGCAATCAAGCAGGACGGCTGCGGAGTTCAGGACCATGCAAGTATAGTTAAGTTCTATGAGAAGATTGCAAATATTGAAGTAACACGATAATTGACAACTGAAATACAATGCTGAACTCTGAGCCTGTAAAGGAAAAATTATTCAGTCCGGATTTTATCCTTGTTTCAATCGTCGGGCTTCTTTTCAGGTTCTCAATGTTTATAAAGACAACCCTTCAGCCCCTGTATCTGCTTGATCTGTATTCATCAAAAACAATAGCCGGCTCGGCAATGACTGTTTTTACAGTTTCGGCTCTTGTGCTGAGACCCTTCTCCGGAAAGATAATCGATAAATATGGTAGGAAAACAGTTTTTTCAGCGGGGACTATTCTTTTTGCAGTCACAACGGTTCCATTCGGATTTGTACATAATCTTCCGCTTCTCTATTGCTTTCAGATACTCTGCGGTTTCGGTTTTTCGTTTCAGTCAGTAGCAAACACCACTATGGTTACGGATATTGTTCCTCAGAACCGTCTTCTTGAAGGCCTGGGGTATTTCGGTCTGACAGCAACGCTTGCACAGGCTCTGGGCCCGGCAACAGCACTTTTTATTTCTGATAATTTAGGATTCTCCATCGGTTTTTTAATAACCGGTATTGTTGCATTTATTTCAGTCATCGCTGCTTTTTTTATCAGATATGAAAAGAACATGATTCATGGAGCCCCTCCTGAAGAGATTAAAGACCTTCCCGGTCGTCTTATAGAAAAGAAGGCTGCTTATGCTTCGCTGTTTGTCGGGGTTCTTTCTTTCGTCAGCTCCTCAATCTCAACTTTTCTGATTCCCTACGCAAGATTTGTGGGAATCACCGGCATTGGTTTTTATTACACTTCAAGGGCCTTAGGTGTAGCATTTTCCAGATTGTTTGCGGGAAAGATTTCAGAAAAGGTTTCAAAGTATAAATTATTAGGTGTTGGATTATTTGTAGTTTTCCTCTGTGTTACAGCAATAAATTTTATTAGAGATATCTATGCCCTCATTCCTCTTGCTTTCATATTCGGAGCCGGTTTCGGCCTTAGTCATCTTCTTCTAAATGTGAGTGCGGTAGTCCACACTACCAAAGAGGAAAGAGCCGGTGCAAATGCGACATATTATCTGGCAATGGATGCCGGTATAGGAATAGGGGCCCTGTCCTGGGGTGTTATCGGGGATGTTCTGGGTCTTGAAAACATTTTCAAAGGCTCCGGCCTGATTGCCTTTTTAATATTTATTGCCTATATAATCAGTTCCCGGAAGAAAAAAGTTTTTTGATTCAAGCGATGTTTTAGAATAAGATACTGCACCTATGGTTCTATAACATCTGAATAATTGACAGCTGTTATGTGTCCTTATAATATAAGATACATATGACAGGTTTAGGAAAAATTGAGACTTCGCAGATAAAAAATCAAGTTTATGAACAATGCCGAAGCATGATAATACTCGGAAAATGGGCTCCCGGTGATAGATTGCCGTCAGAATCTCAATTGTGTGAACAGATGGGGGTGAGCAGGGTCTCTGTTCGAGCCGCACTCCAGTCTCTGGCCGCCCAGGGGTTTATTGAAATCAAACGGGGTGAAGGAAGTTTTGTAAAAAGTTATGACTTATCAGCACAGCTTAATCTGCTTATGCCTTTTGTTGTTCTGGATAATTGTGATGTAATGGATGTTCTTGAATACAGACTGATAATCGAACCCAATATAATGCCTTTGGTAGTCGAAAAAGCTAAAGAAGATGATATAAAAAAACTTGAAGAACTCTATAATGACATGATTGAGCATACTAATGATATCCGGATTTTTTCCAGCATTGATGAAAAGTTTCATCTGCATATGATAGAGATACTCTCTAATAATATCATCTGTAATATGTATAAAATGCTGTTTGAAATATTTCATACAACCTGGTTCGAGCTTACTAAGATTCTTGGTAGTAAAGACGGTATTAAATATCATAAAGATATTATAAATGCTATCAAGGAACGTAATGCAGTCCGGGCTAAAGATCTTATGCATGAGCACGTTGAAAGAACCATAGAAAGAATGCGTGAATTCTATAATTCAGGAAATCAGAACTAAACATCACTGTTAATTTTTCACGGAAGAATATATCAGCCGCCTTGACAAAAGAGGGATTATATAACATCGTAATTATAATACTTGTAATACAAGATACATAATACATGTCGATCGGTAGAATAATGGAAAATAATTTATTCGATATAAAAGGGAAAGTAGTTTTAATAACAGGCGCGGCGCGGGGAATAGGCAACAGTTTTGCAGAAGGATTTTTGAAACAGGGTGCAAAAGTTGTTCTTAATGATATCAGGGAAGAACTTCTTTCAGAATCTGTTAATCGGTTAAAAGCAGAAGGTTACGATGCCTGCGGATACTGTTTTGATATTTCCGATGAAAAGCAGGTTATAGCTAATATTTCACAGATAGAAGAAGATGCAGGACCCGTGGATATTCTATTGAATAATGCGGGCATTCAGAAGCGGACCGCACTTGAAGAGCTTTCAACAGAGGACTGGAAGAAGGTTCTGGATATTAACCTGACTAGTGCCTTTATAATGGGGAAAGCTGTAGTTAAAAGTATGAAGTCACGTAAATACGGTAAAATTATCAATATTTCATCAATTAACGCAGAAATGGCCCGGCCTGACATTGGCGCATACTGCACCGCGAAGGGCGGTCTTAAGATGCTGACTAAATCAATGGCCTCAGAATGGGGAAAATACAACATCAACGTCAATGCCATAGGACCGGGCTATATCCTTACAGAAATGACATCCGCATTATCCGAAGACCCTGAATTTGATTCCTGGGTTAAAAGTGAGGTTCCTCTTCAGCGATGGGGGCGAACAGAAGATCTGATAGGCTGTGCAGTATTTCTTGCTTCCGAAGCATCAAACTATCTCTCAGGGCAATCCATTTATATTGATGGTGGCTGGCAGGCGAGTTTGTAACTGATTCGGTGATCGACCTTTTCAAGTGATGATAATTATTAATAGGAGACACTCAAAATGCATAATAAATACCTTTCATGGCTCAGCAGTTCAACCGCATCAATCTACTGGCATGATTCCGCTGTAAAATTCGAGCAGGAGTCCGCCTTCATCAACGGTGCCTGCGGAATGACAACCAACCCGTTTCTGATTGGTGCTACACTCTGCAATAATCGGGATTTCTGGGAGGATAAACTGGCTGGTCTGCCCAAAGGATTAAAGGGTGATGAAAAAGTAGAGGCTCTTTGCCGTATGGTTGCAGGCTTCTACGCAGCGGAAGTTATGCCTGTATATAAGCAGGGGATTCCGGGAAAAGGTTATGTGTGTATTCAAACCAATCCGCTGAAAACCGGTGATGCCTTCTATATGACTGACCAGGCAAAAAGATTTTCAATGCTGGCGGAAAATATTGTTATTAAACTGCCTGCTACCAATGCAGGAATAGAGGCTTATGAGGAGTGTGCTGCAGCCGGTCTGAATGTAGCTGCGACTGTAAGTTTTACTGTACCTCAGGTTCTTGCTGTGGCAGAGGCCCGGGTCAGAGGAAAAAAAAGAGCAGAGGCTGCCGGAATTAAACCCGGTTTGGCTATCGCTGTAATGATGGTAGGACGACTGGACGATTATCTGCGTGATGTAGCCCAGGATCGAAAAGCTTCTGTTTCTGAATCAGATATTATAAAAGCGGGAACAGCCTGTATAAAAAGGGCATATCAAATTTTCAGGGAAAAAGACTATGACACATATCTGATGCCTGCAGGCTGCCGCGGGGCACATCAAATTATAGATCTTGCAGGGGCCGAGATGATAATGTCTATCTCTCCGAAAATTGCAGATCTTCTGGTTGAAGTTTCTGACTTCAATGAAATGATTGATGAACCTGTGGACCCGGCTGTTATTGACCGGCTTATGACCATATCTGAGTTCAGGAAGGCCTACGAGCCCGATGGAATGAAGAGAGAAGATTTCATCACCTTTGGTTCTGCCAACCGGACAACCGATCAGTTTATCAATGATGGATGGAACCTTCTCTCTAATTTAAACTATTAAAATCAGGAAAGTTCTTTTGATATTGTAATTGCGGCAATTGTTCCGTCAGAAACAGCTGTTGTAATCTGGCGGTATGCCTTTGTTTTAACATCGCCTACTGCAAAAACGCCGGGAATGTTGGTTTCCATGTTTTCGTTGGTCTTCAGGTATCCCCACTGATCTGTCTCAAGTTTGTCATGGAAGCTTTCAAGATTTGGTATAAAACCTACGAATACGAATATACCGTTGGTCTTGACCTCTTTCTTTTCACCGGTTTTAAGATCCTCAACTACTACAGCCATGTCCATGTTGCCGTATTTCTTGAACTCTCTCGGCTCATGTTCAAACATGATGTTTACCTTAGGGTCATCAAAGATCTTCTGCTGAGCTTCCTTGTTAGCCTGCAGAGTATCGAACTGGTGAACAATGGTTATTTTACTTGCGAATTTTGAGAGGAAGAGCGATTCCTCAATCGCTGAGTTTCCGCCGCCGATAACGACAATCTCTTTGCCTTCGAAGTATTTTCCGTCACATGTTGCACAGTAGCTGATTCCCTGACCTGCGTATTCCTTCTCGCCCGGGATTCCCAGTGGTCTTGGTCTTGAGCCTGTAGATATTACAACTTTTTTGGCTTCTATTGTTTCAAATCCGTCAACAAGAATACTCTTGTTTGCAAGATCGACCTTTGTTACTTCAACAGCACTTCTGAACTCAACACCGTTTGCCTTTGCCTGTTCGCTCATATAATGGCTGAGCATGAATCCCTGCTGCGGTTCAATGAAACCGGGGTAGTTGGATACCTGGTGTGTAGTTGCTACGTATCCTCCGGGAAGTGCGGTATCAACGAGTATCGTTTTAAGATGAGCCTGAGCCAGATATACTCCAGCGGTAAGACCTGCAGGACCGCCGCCGAGGATTACAACATCAGCGTTGGTAACCACGGGAGTAATCTTTGAATGAATTTCTTCCACTTTTTCTGCGGAAAGAAGAGCATCAAGGTTTTCCATAAGCTCAGATCTTTTTATCCCGCCAGTAAGTGTTGCTCCGGTTCTCTCTCCGTTATTATAGAATATAACTGTAGGTGAACCGCTGATATCAAGTTCCTGTGCCAGCTCCCTGTTTCCCTGACGGAATATCTTGATGAATTTTATATCATCCCCGTATATCATGCTGAGGCTTTCATACTTTGCTGCAAGCGCCTCGCAGGGCGGACACTCGGTTGAGTAGAAATCAACAACTACCTTATCTGCCTTAAGTACTTCATTCTCAAAATCCGCCTGCTGAATCTCTTTAATTTTTCCTGCCATATCCAACTCCTTTAGTGTGGTTAATTATTTTCAAATTTAGGCTTCCGCTTCCTCTCCGAAGTAAAGTGAAAGTCCGTATGATAAAAGTCCGTCTACCGGTCGGCAGTCCGGGGAGCAAATCCTGCCGGATTTGTTCTTTGCTACGGAAGCACAGCCTCCGCCGCATGCCAGCTTGAGTGAACAGTCGGCGCATTCACTTATTGCTGTAACATCGCGCTCCTGCCATTCTTCAATTATTTCTTCCTTCCTTGTAACTGAAGGATAAAAAGTTCCAAGTTCTTCACCGCTCTTTCCTACTGTGGCTGTGCAGGAATAAATGTTACCGGTGTAGTCAAAGGCCCACTCGGTTTTACAGCCCGGACATGAGTCAAACAGCGGTTCAGGCATCTCTCCGTTGTCAAACAGAAATCTTGAAATCGAATATGCCGGACGGTGAAACTGCATTATCACCGGATTTTTCTTTATAAGCTCATACAGATCTGCATACATCGTCAGTCTGTCGTAAAGCCTGTTCTCATCAGCCTGGCAGTAGTGCAGTTCATAATTTCGGCCAAGCTGTGTTTTAAAAAGTTTGTTATTAGTCCAGCCCTGTGATACTGCAAACTCTGCAAGTGCCGGCAGTGATGGAAGATTATCCCTGTCTATTACCGCCCTCAGGTTTATAGGAATGTCTGCTCTAAGCGCTGCATTTATTCCGTCGGCAATTTCACTGAAAGTGCCCTTACCGCCTCTTAGCATTCTGCGCTTATCATGCACTTCAGCCGGTCCGTCAAGGGTAACCTGTACTTCCCGTATGCTTGCCATCTGCAGCATTGGAACGTAGGATTCAAGCGTATAGCCGTTGGTTACAAATGCAAGAGACAGATTTCTGTCATTGGCATTCTTGATTATATGACCGATTTTTTCCCGGGTCAGCGGGTCCGGCAGCATCGGTTCGCCGCCGAAAACAGTTATGTACTTTCTACGTCCGGCGAATTCCTTATCGATGTAGCTGAAAAATGCGTCGATTACTTCCAGCGGCTTTTCATTCTTATCATGGGAATAACCTTCCTGATAGCAGTATGAACATGCAAAATTGCACGCGTAGGTCGGCACATAAAAAATCTGAATTTCATCAGTTTCACGGTTGTCGATAAAACTCAGGTATTCAGCCTTGAATGTCTTATCTTCTGCTGCCGCGTCAACGATATATCCCTTTTCCAGAAGTTCATCTGCATTGGTGTAGGATCCATTGGTCAAAGTATCCGCAGTTTCTGAAGTAATTATGTCGGCGTTTCTGCTTAAAGGATTTACTATGTACCAGTTTTCAGAGTCCGCAAGTTTCCCGATAATATTATGTTTAGATAATGTATATTCCATAAATTAAAAAAGCCCCTGTTAGGATCCGGAACGGAGGATTAAACCCTCCGTTCCGGTAAAGGATTAATCGTGGCAGCCGGCCACAACTTTGGAAAGCTTAGCGCAGCACTGAGCTACTTCTTTTTTGCCTTCCGGTTTCTTCTTGATAAGTGATTTCATCTACCACTCCTTTAAATATTGTTACAGCTGCAGCCACCCGGTTTTTTGCCCAGGATGGTCCAGCTGCTAACTTCGATTTTGCCCTTGGGGTAGGGATTGCTTTCTTCAAGAATCTCTACATCCTTAAATCCTGCTGCTGCCAGCTGATTCAGGTATACTTCCCGGGTTACAGAACCCGCCCAGCACTCAGCAACTGCTTCAGGATCATTCTTGTATTCTTCAGGAACTGGTGCACTCGAATAGATATCGCTTACAACAAAGCGTCCGCCCTTTTTCAGAATTCTGTAAACTTCGTTCCATACATTCTGCTTGTTTTCAGCATGATTTATTACACAGTTTGAGATAACCAGATTCACTGTAGAATCTTCAACCGGTAGAGCTTCAAGATCCGCCTGCTCAAATTTTACGTTTTTAACACCGAGCCTTTCTGCGGTTTTTTCAGCCTTTCGGATCATTCCGTCTGAAAGATCGATGCCGTATACAAACCCTGTTTCCCCTACATCTTCCGCAAGCCTGAGGACGTCGGTACCTCTTCCGCTTCCAAGGTCTACACATACCTCACCGGTTTTAGCCTTGCTGTGGTTTACGGCACCGCCGCATGAAAGGCAGCAGCTTGTTTCCGCCAGATCGGAATACCTTATATTTATTGCGTTTGAAGTTTTTGTCTCAGCCATCTTCTCTCCTATATAGTTTTAAGTAATATCTGCAGGCCTTCTGAAATAATCAGTTTTTCCTGTTCAGTAAGATTCTCTGTAAGGCGCCGTTCGCATTTTTTTATTTCTTCCACCATATTTAAGTAGCATGCTTCTCCGGCCCGGGTAAGTGTGATATTGATAACCCTTCTGTCGTCACTGTTGTGGTTTAGTTCAACAAGGCCCTTTTCCATAAGGCCGGTTATCACCCTGCTTCCTCTTGAGGGTGACAGTGATATCTGATCTGATACTTCTTTTGATGTAAGTTCACTGCATTCAGCAATGGCGGCGATGGCAGAGATTTCCTTATCCTTAAGGTTTAAAGCCTCTCCTATTTCGCGGTCGAAATTACACTTTTTTTTCAACTCAAGTATCTGGTCGATCAAAATGCTCTCCAATAGTAATTATAATGAAATATTTGCGCTTAGCAACATTTGCTTTAAGTAATATATAATAAGTTCTATATAATGTCAATAATATTTTACCGAAATAACTAAAAACTATGGTTTCTATTTGATCTGAGATGAAAATACCTTATCATTTTAGTTATTATGGATGAAATCAACCTCAATGAAATAATAAACCGCGAAGAAATTCAGTCGGTTATGGAACTTCTTTACAAATTTACAGGTATGGTTTCTGCACTTCTGGATATAAAAGGAAATATTCTTGTTGCAACCGGGTGGCAGGATATATGCACAAAGTTTCACAGGGTTAATGAAAAATCAGCAAAAAACTGTATCGAAAGTGATCTTAATCTGTCCAGCAGAATCAAACCGGGCGAAGTTGCGTCGTATAAATGTAAAAACGGTCTCTGGGATGTTGTGACACCGCTGCATATTGGCGGAAAACACATAGGAAACATTTTTACGGGTCAGTTTTTTTATGAAAATGATGTTGTAGATGAGGATTTCTTTATCAGGCAGGCGGAAGATTTCGGTTTTGACAGAGATTCCTATCTTGACGCATTACACAGGGTTCCGAGGTACAGCAGAGAGTATGTTGATGATCTGATGTCCTTCCTTGTCAGGTTTTTCAAACTCGTTTCAGATCTAAGCTATTCCAACATACAGCTTGCAAAGGAATCTTCTGCTCATGAGCAGGCCCGTCTGAAAGTGAAGGAAGATGAGGAAATAATAAGACAGCAGCTTGAGCAGAAGGAAATCATTCTGCGTGAGGTTCATCACCGGATAAAGAATAATTTTGTATACATGGAAACCCTCCTGGGCCTTCAGGCAAATAATATGCCGGAGGGAGGAGGAAAGGCTGCACTTTATGACGCAATCGGCAGGGTTGAGAGTATGGGCAAGCTGTATGAAAAGATGCTGCTTAATGAAAGTTTCAGCGAGGTCTCGGTCAGGGAATATCTTGAAGATCTGCTGCAGGCCGTTATGGAAATTTTTTCCGATACTGATCACGTAAGACTCGAAAAACATATAGACGATTTCACTATGGATGTGAAAAAACTGTTTCTTATCGGGATTATTGTAAATGAGCTGATAACAAATGCTATGAAATATGCTTTCACCGGAAGAGATTCAGGACATATAGAACTGAGCCTGCGTCAAATTGATGATAAAGTCATTTTAAAGATCAGAGATAACGGCTTGGGCCTTTCTGACGATTATATTTCCGGGAAGAAGTCCGGCTTCGGATTATTTCTGATTGATATGATGGTGAATCAGCTCGAGGGTGAAGTTTCTCTCGTTAATGATGGAGGAACCTCCTGCACCATTAAATTCAACGCATGAGGCTTTACGCTTGATAACAAACCTGCAAATTATTATCTTGTTTCTGTATGAACAAATCAGAATTTGAAAACCTTTCACCCGATCTCGTGATTGATGCTGTTGAAGCAGGACTTGATATCGATCTTACCGGCTACACCCAGCCTATGCCCAGCTACATCAACCGTGTCTTTGAACTGAAGGATGATGATGGCGACTACTATATAGTAAAATTCTACCGTCCCGGCCGCTGGTCCGATAAGGCTATACTCGAAGAGCACCGCTTTATCCTGGACTGTGCCGAATCTGATATCCCCGTCGCAGCCCCGCTGAGGCTTACAGGTCTGGTTGACGAGGGTGATGAGTCATCAGCTCCTACACTTGGGCGCATTGAAGGAATGCCTTTTGCTGTATTTCCCCGCAAGGGGGGCCGTCTCTGGGAGTCCTCTGATGATGAGGCCTGGGGCAGGGTAGGCGCACTTCTTGCCAGAATACACAATGCCGGGGCGGAACGGAAGGCAAAAAACCGTATTACCCTTACGGCTTCAGAAGGCTTTGCTGCCGATGTGAATAAACTGCTTTGTTCAGACTGGGTTCCGCAGGAATTGTATACTGATCTGAAGTCCACCATTACCAGAATACAGGAATCGGTGGATAATCTCTTCGGCGAATACGGAAACGATGAACTCATTCGTGTTCACGGTGATTTTCACAGCGGCAACCTTCTCGAACGGCCCGGAGAAGGACTGATGGTGATAGATTTTGATGATATGTCCATGTCGCTTCCGGTCCAGGACCTCTGGCTTCTGCTTCCTGATCATGCCTCCGACTCAGGAAAAGAAATAGCCCTTATCCTCGAAGGCTACCGTGAGTTCCGGTCCTTCAACACCGAAACCCTTATGCTGATTGAACCTCTGCGCGCAATGCGGATGATCTACTTTCTCTGCTGGTGCGGTTCGCAGCGCCATGACTACAAGTTTCAGCAGCATTTTCCCGACTGGGGAAGCCGGGCCTTCTGGCAGAAGGAAATTGAAGATCTGAACACCCAGCACGACCAGATTAAACGGGCTGTGCAGGAGCAGAATATTATCTTCTAAGCCTGAAAACGCCTACCGGAAGTAGGCGTCTCCGTCATCTGTCATCTCAACATACCAGAATTTACCCTGGTTCTCTGCCCTGACCAGGCCGCGCTTTTCCGCATCCTGTACAAGCTTTTTCATCTGGGAATATCCTGATTTCTTGATGTCTATATTCTGTTCGAGCATGCGGTTATTTACGGTAGAGAAGGGTATAAGCGATTTGCCCGATTTCTGACTGCTTTCACGAATTGCCTTGAGCATGTTGTACATTATCTGAGGCAGGCGAACGCCCTGTTTCTCAACCTCTTTACTGTCCGATTCGGGCAGGCGCAGGATTACGTCATTCTCGGTATGCTCAAGCTCAATGGCCTTCTGCTGTTCTGCAAAAAGGATGAACTTCTTCCAGGATCTGAAACCAAGCCGGTTTTCATCAAAGGTATCGTTGAGCAGTTTCATCCTGATTTTCACTGCGCCCATCGTTGTGAGCTTTTTCCGGCGGTTCATCAGTACTATTGCTTCCTTAAGAAGGTTTACTGCCTCGGGAAGGCTGATAGCGTGTTTCTCAACTTCGGCGCTTGTGCTGCTGGTATCATGATAATCCTCATCAGGATCCGGAATGAGGTCGCGGAAGTCCTTGTACTCATCTGCAAGCAGCAGCAGATCTTCACTTGCAGACTGGGAATCACAGATAATTATTGTTTCAATACCATGCTTTCGAAGGCTCTGAAGCAGCGGTCTGAAATCCGCATCACCTGTTACCAGTATCAGTTTTCTTATATGAGGGTACTGATAGATGAGCTCCACAGCATGAGTGCTCAGTGCCATATCAGCACTGTTTTTCTGTTTCTTGTTGGTTGGAACATGGACCATTTCAAAGGAGTGCTCGGCCAGGGCCTCGGAGGTTTTTCTTATCTGGGGTCTTGCCCAGTCGCCGTAGGCTGTGGCTACCGAAACCTTTCCTATGTCGTTTGCATATTCGATTAGTCCGTTCACAAAAAGTGAGTCAGAACGCGGGGTAACATTCTCAATATCCCATAGAATTGCTATAGATTCCTTCATTTTATATCCATATTAATGTTTTTATTTTCCATGTCTCAATTATAGAATAAAATTTGAAACTTTTATATAGTTACGGTACACTAACCAGTCCCCAAATATTATATCTAAGAGAAAGGAGGGCATATGTCTTGTGCTGACTGCGGAAACGCAATCGTAGAGGAAGCCCGCGAAATCGTCCAGAAAGTCGGTTCTGAACCGGAGAAGGTCATTCCTCTTTTACAGGAAATTCAGGTCCGGCATGGTTATCTTTCACAGGAACTTGTGGAAGCTGTAGCTGCGGAAGTTAATCTTCCTGTTTCAAGGCTCTATGGAGTCGCAACTTTTTACTCACAGTTCCGTTTTACACCAATGGGTAAATATCTCGTGAAAGTATGTAAAGGGACTGCCTGTCATGTTGCAGGAGCCGAAAAGGTGTTTTCCATTATCACTGAAAATCTCAAAGTAGATGAGGGTGAAACTACAGAAGACGGCATGTTCACTGTAGAATCAGTAGCCTGTCTGGGATGCTGTTCGCTTGCACCGGTCGTTATGATAAACGACAACATCTACGGAAAGCTCACACCCGCGAAAATGACAAAAATTCTTGAGGAATACGCCAATGGTAAATAACAGCAGGGTAATTGTAGGAATGGGTTCCTGCGGTATTGCTGCAGGTGCGAAGGCTGTATATGAGCAGCTTGAAAAGGCTGAACTGAGTACAGAACTCAGTGTTACTTCATGTGTAGGAATGTGCTACGCTGAGCCGATAGTAGAACTGGACAATGGTACCGAACGGATTATGTACGGTAATGTTGATTCAAAATTTACAGAAAGGCTTATCGAGGCTGTAAAAAATAATTTTGAAGATCTTCCTGTTGAAAACAGGATTAAAGAGGATGAAACAGGTAAAAAATATCTGGATCGTCAGGTAAAAATCGCGCTTAAAAACTGCGGTGTTATTAATCCCGAAAGCATTGATGACTACATTGCTGCAGGCGGTTATTCTGCAATTGAAAAGTGCGTTAAAACCATGAAGCCGGCGGAGGTTATCGAAGCTGTCAAGGAATCAGGCCTGAGAGGCCGCGGCGGTGCAGGTTTTACTACCGGGCTTAAGTGGTCATTTCTTGCCGGCGCAAAGAATGAGCCCAAATACCTTGTCTGCAATGCTGATGAGGGAGACCCCGGTGCGTTCATGGATCGTGCTGTACTTGAAGGCGACCCGCATGCAGTAATCGAGGGTATGCTGATTGCCGCCTACTCAACAGGCGCAAGCTACGGTTACGTTTACTGCCGTGCTGAATATCCGCTTGCAATCAAGAGGCTTAAAATTGCGATCAAGGATGCTGAAGCGAAGAACCTGATGGGTGATAACATCCTTGGAACAGACTTTTCCTTCCATCTCAAGGTTAAGGAAGGTGCAGGAGCCTTTGTCTGCGGTGAAGAAACTGCTCTTATGGCTTCGATTGAAGGCCGCCGCGGAATGCCGGCGCTCAGACCTCCCTTTCCTGCTGAAGCAGGTATCAATCAGAAGCCTACTAACATCAATAATGTTGAAACATATTCGAACGTTCCTTTCATTCTTCGTGAGGGACCTTCTGCTTTTAACAAATATTCCTACGGAAAGAGTGTCGGAACAAAGGTTTTTGCTCTTGCCGGTAAAATTAAAAGAGTAGGGCTCGTTGAAGTACCGATGGGGCTTACTCTTCGTGAAGTAATAGAAGAAATCGGCGGCGGAAGTTCAACCGGAAGGCCTATAAAGGCTGTCCAGATGGGCGGACCTGCAGGCGGATGTATCCCAGAAAGCCTCTTTGATACTCCGATCGACTATGATGCAATTAACGCTACCGGTGCTATCATGGGTTCCGGCGGAATGGTTGTTATGGATGACCAGACCTGTATGGTGGATGTTGCACGGTACTTTTTAAATTTTACCCAGAAGGAAAGCTGCGGTAAGTGCACCTTCTGCCGAATCGGCACCAAGCGGATGCTTGAAATCCTGACAAGGATTACCGAGGGTAAGGGTGTTGAACGTGATATTACCCTGCTTGAAGAGCTCGCAGGCCATATCAACAAAACATCACTCTGCGGTCTGGGGCAGCTTGCGCCGAATCCGGTTCTTACAACCCTGAAGTACTTCAGAGATGAGTATGAAGCCCACATCTTCGACAAGAAATGTCCTGCCGGAGTATGTAAGCCGCTTATCAAGTTCACAGTGAATGCGGATAAGTGTATCGGCTGTACAGCCTGTGCAAAGGCCTGTCCTACCAAATGTATCAGCGGCGAAAGAAAGGGTGTTCACTTTATTGATCCTGAAAAATGCGTTAAATGCGGTATCTGCCGTGACACCTGTAAATTTGACGCCATCGATGTGGAGTAGAGGAAAGAATAATGTCTGAAGTTTCAGTTAAGATAAATGATATAGAAGTAAAGGTGGCCCCGGATTCCACAATCCTTGAAGCCGCCAGAACAGCGGGATTTGACGTTCCGACATTCTGTCATGCCGAAAACCTCAAACCTTTTACAAGCTGCTTTGTATGTGCGGTAAAAGTTGAGGGCGGAAAGGGAAACCTTGTTCCTTCCTGTGCAACCAAGGTCAGAGACGGAATGGTGGTAACTGTCGAATCAGAAGAGATCGATGCAGCCAGACGTATGTGTCTGAACCTGCTTCTTTCCGACCACTGCGGAGACTGTCTCCCTCCATGTGAGGATGCATGTCCCTCATCAATCGACATCAAGGGCTTTATGGGCTTTGTTGCTGAGGGTAAAGAACTCGAAGCGGCAAAACTAATCAGGGAAAAAGCCCCCATTCCGGGAATCCTCGGCCGAATCTGCCCGAGACCCTGTGAAGATGCCTGCCGCAGAAACCGTGTGGAAGATGCCATGTCCATCTGCTACATGAAGCGATACATCTCCGACTTTGAGAAGAAGGAGCTTGGCAGGCGTTCAATTCCTGCCCCGGCAGCATCAACAGGCAAAAAGGTTGCAGTTATCGGTGCCGGACCTGCGGGTATGTCAGCTGCCTACTTTTTAAGGCTCAACGGACACGATGTAACCGTATTCGAATCACATAAAAAATCAGGTGGTATGCTCCGCTACGGTATTCCCTACTACAGACTTCCTGACGAAGTCCTGATGGACGAACTCGGTGTTGTAGAGGATATGGGTGCAACCGTAAAATATGAAACAACAGTGGGTAAAGACATCAGTGCAAAGGATCTGGAGAAGGAGTTCGATTCTGTTCTTCTTGCAATCGGCGCACAGGGGGCCTCTTCTATCAGGGTTCCCGGTGAAGATCTTCCCGGTGTGCTTTCAGGTATCGAATACCTTGGTCAGCTTGCCGAAGATGAAGATCCCGATGTCGGCTCAAATGTAGTTGTTGTCGGAGGCGGAAACACCGCTATCGACGTTGCGCGTTCGGCACTCAGAAAGGGTGCAAATGTAACCATCCTCTACAGAAGAACCCGTGCTGAAATGCCTGCGAGCGACTTTGAAATCGATGAAGCACTTCATGAAGGCGTTAACATCGAGTATCTTGCTGCTCCGGTGGGTATCTCAAAGGAAGGCGACAAGCTGATGGTTGAGTGCATCAGAATGGAGCTTGGTGAACCTGATGCAAGCGGCCGCCGCAGTCCTGTACAGATTAAGGGCTCGGAGTTTAAAATTGAAGCATCCGCGGTTATCGGAGCCATCGGCCAGAAGGTCGTTCCCGAGTCTGTCGCAGAGCTTGGAATAGAACTTACAAGATGGGGCTCAATCCTTACTGATGAAAAAACATACATGACCGGCCGACCCGGCGTTTTTGCCTGCGGTGACTGTCAGACCGGTGCTGATATTGCTGTAAGGGCAGTTGGAGCCGGAAGAAAAGCCGCATACTCCATCAATCAATTCCTTGCCGGTGAAGCTGTAACAGGGGAACCGGTTCTTTTTAATTCAAAGATGGGTGAACTCAAGGATGTAAGCGAAAAGCTCTTCGAAGGTTATGAAAAGCAGGCAAAGATTGAAATGCCGCTTATCGACGATAAGACCAGAAATACAACTTTCACAGAGATTGAGACCGGCTTCAGTACTGAACTTGCCAGAAAGGAAGCAGAGCGCTGTCTAAAATGCGGATGTGATTCTGCAGACGACTGTAAGCTTCGTGATTATTCGGGCCGCTACGGTGCTGATCAGTCCTACTTCCTCGGTGAAAGAAGGGAATATGAGGTCGACAGAACTCATGAACTTGTTAAAATGGAATTCGGTAAATGTATCAATTGCGGAAGCTGTGTGCGTGCATGTGCCGAAGTAAAGGGGCTGGATGTTCTGGCCTATGTGAACAGAGGTTTTGTTACAAGGATGCGGGCTCCTTTCGGCAAATCTCTGGTTAATACGACATGTGACGGCTGCGGAGAATGCGTCAAGGTCTGTCCTACTGCGGCAGTAATGATGAAATAAGCAGCTCACAAAACGAGGTGAAAAATGAATAACAAAGGATTAAGTGCATCAGCAAAGAGCATAAGAGCCCTTGCAATGGATGCCGTACAGAAGGCTAACTCGGGACATCCGGGTATGCCTATGGGAAATGCTGAGGTAGCCTCAGTCCTCTACGGTGAAGTAATGAACTACAACCCTGCAGATCCGAAGTGGATCAACAGAGACCGGTTCGTGCTGTCTGCGGGACACGGTTCAATGCTTCTCTATTCTATTCTGCATCTTGCAGGATTCAAGGTAACTCTGGATGACCTGAAAAATTTCAGACAGCTTGGCTCTATGACTCCGGGTCATCCTGAATATAATTATACCGAAGGTGTTGATACAACAACCGGACCTCTTGGCGCCGGTATCAGCAACGCCGTAGGTATGGCAATGGCCGAGACTATTCTGGCCAAAAAATTCAACACCGATAAGCACAAGATTGTCGATCATTATACTTATGTAATTAATGGTGACGGCTGTCTGATGGAGGGCGTTTCTTCAGAGGCTGCATCCCTTGCAGGCCATCTGGGCCTGGGCAAGCTTATTATGTTCTATGACTCAAACGGAATTACTATCGAAGGTGATACCGATATCGCTTTTTCAGAAGATGTAGGCAAGAGATTCGAAGCCTACGGCTGGCAGGTCCTCAATGCTGATGCATTCAATGTTGATGAGCTCTATTCCGCAGTTGAAAAGGCAAAGGCTGAAACAGGAAAACCGACTCTGGTTATTATGAAAGGTGTAATCGGAAAGGGTTCCGCCAACATGGAAGGCGATCATAATACTCACGGAGCACCCCTGGGTCAGGAAGAAATCATAGCAACCAGAAAGAAGCTCGGAATCCCCGAAGATCAGGATTTCTATGTCGATCCGGATGCTGTAACATACTTCAACGATGTTAAAAAGCGCTGTGCTTCTGCATATGATGCATGGCAGGATGCTTTCAAAAACTGGAGCAGTGAAAATGCAGCTCTCAAGGCAGAGTGGGACCAGTGGTTTGCCGAGGACTTAAGTGTTGCAGATTCCGCAATGCCCGAGTACAAGGCCGGCGACAGTGTTGCAACCCGTGTAGCTGGAGAAAAGGCAATAAATGCTGTTGCTGCAGTTATTCCCAACCTTATCGGCGGTTCTGCGGACCTCGGTCCCTCAAATAAGACTGTTCTTAAGGGAATGGGTGATTTCTCAAAATCAGACCGAAGCGGAAGAAACCTTCACTTTGGAATCAGGGAACACGGAATGGGCGGTATCGTAAACGGTATGGTCCTTCACGGCGGCCTCAGATCCTACGGTGCAACCTTCCTTGTGTTTGCCGACTACATGAGACCTCCAATCAGGCTTGCCGCACTCATGGGAATTCCCTCAGTATGGGTTTTCACTCACGATTCAATTTTTGTCGGTGAAGACGGACCGACCCATCAGCCTATTGAACACATGGCATCGCTCCGTGTTATTCCTAATCTTCAGGCTCTCAGACCCGGAGATGCGGAGGAAACAAACGTAGCATGGCAGATGGCTATCGAGAAAAAAGACGGTCCTACATCAATTGCGCTTACAAGACAGAACCTCAAGGTCTATGAAAAGGCTGACAAAAACTGGAAAGCCAACTACAGAAAGGGCGGATACGTGGCAGTAGACTGCGATGGAACACCTGATGTAATTGTTGTTGCAACCGGTTCTGAAGTTTCACTTGCAGTTGAAGCCGCTGAAACCTCTTCAAAGAAGGTAAGGGTTGTTTCGATCTCGGATCTTGGAACCTTCCTCAAGCAGGACAAGGCTTTCAGGGATTCTATCGTAACTCCGGGCTGCAGGGTAATTGCCGCTGAAGCAGGAAGCTCATACGGATGGGAAAAACTTGCAACATCAGCAGACGATATGTTCTGCATCGAAAGATTCGGTGAATGCGGACCTGCTGCAAAAGTTGCCGAGCACTTTCATTTTACAGCACCATACCTTAAGGCTCTTATCGAAAAATAAGAAGCTTGACAGCCTATAACAGGCCTCCGGGGAAGCCTTCAGCGTTTCTCCGGAGGCTTTTTTAATGTTGAAACAGCTTCTGGCAGCATATATAATACCAGCATGAAAAATGTAAAAATATTATTGAGTATTATAATCATTAACCTGATACTGGTATCCGCTGTTTTTTCCAGGGAGCTAACCGGTAAAGTTGTTGCTGATACCGGAAACCCTGTTGCCGATGCCACTGTAGTGCTTCTTGAAACAGATGATATTACCATAACCGAAGCTGACGGAAGCTTCACCCTTTACCTGATTCCTGATACACCGTTTACCATCCTTGTTTCTGTTCCCGGATTTATCGAGAAGGAGTTTCCGGAATTGGAACTCTCCAGTGTACCGCTTACTCTGATAATTGAACCTGAAGTTGTCGAGATGGATACGATAACAGTAAAGGCTGAACCTCAGAAAGCCGCAGCTGAAATAAATGACGGTGTGACTTCTGAAGAGCTGGAGAGCGAACCGGTAGGAGCCGATCCCTTTGATGCTCTGGCCAAAGAAGACGGGATCATCAAAGAGCTTGATATTATGAGTGCTGCTGTTTCCGAATCCATGTCGATGAGTGATACTTCCGAGGGCTCCCCTCTGGTTCTTCCGGAGAGAAGGATGAAAACAGCAGAAAGATCAGAGGTTACAGTATATGGCGGAGAAAGTGACTGGAATAACTATTACTATGATTATATCAGACTTCCTTCCAACAAACATGTTTACGGCTCTCCGGAGGCAGAAGCAGTAATTCCACGTGAGGCTGTAGATTCAATTGAAGTCTACAAGGGTGCAAGTCCGGTTGAATATGGACCCGGGATAGGCGGAGTCTTTGTGCTTAACCCGAAAAGGGCTGAGGACGGCTGGAATTTCACCCTCACACCTTCAACCTCAGAAATTTCGGGTTTGTCTACAATGCGTTTTACCCCCGAATTAAGTCTGCTTGTTTCACTGACCCAGTCGATTCTTAATTTTACTACTCTTCCATTAATGGGTCTTGTTATTGAGATTGCCAGCGAGGATCAGCTTAATGAAGATGACATGCCCACTGATATTTCATATGGGGATATCCTTGCAAGCCTCAGATACACTCCTCCAAATCATGATTTCAGCTTTGATGTGATAGGTTTTTATGATTCCTACGGATGGGACCTGTCCTTTGAAGAGGCTTTTTTTAATTCCTCATATCTGCCGTATTTTGCTGCCGCAGGAAGCAAGTGGGCGTGGTCGGTAAATCCGTCATTCGGAAATAAGCTCTATGTTTTCGGCTCCCTTTATCAGGATACTGCGGACCTTTCCTACAGTTTTTCAGGTGAAAATTTCGGCTTTACAAGCAATTATGAAGCTTCATATAAGTACAATTATCAGTCTATACAGGCCGGCGATGAGGCGGGCTTTTATCTCGGTCCGGACCTACTTTTTATCTCCGGTCTTAACTCACGGCTTTCCGGTCTGTACGGCCTCTATTCTGATTCACAGTATGCAGAAGACAGCGAGGGCACTGTATATACTAACTACAGTCATTCAAATCTCAATTATGAAGATCTGCTTTTCACTGCCTATCTGTACAGTAAGATTTTAGGTGATACTGATAATCTTGATTATAATGCAGGCGGAGGAGTTTTATGGTATCCCCAATCCAATATCTTCCGTCCGTCGGTGGAAGGCGAAATAGTCTGGTCTCTTGAAAAGACATCAATTGCCCTGACTGCCGGCTGGTCCCCGGGAATAATCGATGAAGTCTCACTTATTGAAAGACGGATTGATGAAATATACTACGAAGTAGATTCTGAAACTGTTCTTGAAGAACCTCCAATGGCAGCAATTGGGGCGGTACAGGCTGTTTATATGCTTAGTGATGATTCTTCCTTGAAGGCTTCTCCATACTTTGCCTGGTATTATGATTTGAACGGAATCAATATGAACACATCCTATTCGGATACTGATTCACAGCTGGTTGCCCTTGATCCGGAATACGGATATTCAACAGGTATTGATTTGACCTGGAAAAATAATGCCGGAGAGTTTTTTGACTGGAGTCTGTCTTATGCCTTTTCCTGGACCAGGTATATGACAGAGGAATACGGATGGGTTATCCCCAATACCGAAGTTCAGAATGCTTTAAAAGGAAGCGGATCATATAAAAATGGAAAATTCAGGCTGAATCTTAATCTCTTCATCTACAGCGGTCAGCCCTTTACTCCTCAGATTGTTGAAGAGTCAGGCTTGGGAACGACTATCAGTTATGGTGACTATAATACGGCTTATAATTATGTCCCGACCTATGAACTGACTGCTAACATGAGTTTCGGTGATGATGATCTGAATTTTTTCTTTAAAACCGCTAACCTTATTGATGGATTGAATTATGCAGGAATGGAGTTAAAAGAATCTCTGCAGGAATCTCCCGGCTCTACTACAGCTGATTTTGCATCTAGAAACTATACATATGAATATACATGGACCGATCTTCTTATAACCCTGCTGACCTGTGAACTCGGCTTAAGCATTTCATTTTAGGAGCAACTATGAATACTACAATTTCAGCATTATTTCTTTCCGGCGGTATCTTTATGTGGCCGCTTCTGGTTTTATCAGCAGCCGGAGTCGCTCTGATCATTGAATGCCTTATACAGATGTTTTGCTTTAATAAGAGTATCTCGCAGTTTCAGATATATTTAAAAAGTTCCGGAAAAGAGGGACTTCTGTTTTCCGGTTTTGACGGAACAGATCTTTTTTCTCAGAGTGCTGATGATTTTGAAAAGTATATCAGTCAGGAAGTTCAGCTTGTCTATGACCGGATGTTCCGGAGGCTGGAATATATTTCAGCGATAAGTGCGGTAGCGCCCCTTCTCGGCTTTATAGGAACCGTTTCCGGCATGATTGCCTCCTTCCAGACTATTGCAGATGCCAATAAGGTGTCGGTTAATCTTGTTGCAGGGGGTATTTCAGAGGCTCTTATTACAACAGGCTTCGGGCTTATAATTGCTGTTATCTGCCTCGCTTCCGAGCATCTGTTCCGTTTTGTACTCACTGCTTCAGCCCACGGTGTTGAAGAACTTGTCACCAGGACTGCAAGAAGCAGAAACGATTAGAAATAATGAAGATTAACACCAGGAAATCCGGTAGTGTGAGTGATTTTACCGGTGCAATGACTGATATCTCATTTCTTCTCATTATCTTTTTTCTTGTATCAGCAGTTTTTATGTCGACAGCCGGGATTGTCCTGAAACTGCCTGCAAAAGATTCCAGCCCCAGAACCATGACTGCAGACGAGGTGGTTATTGTTGATGTACTTTCAGAAGATGAATTCCTGGTGAATAAACAGCCTGCGTCAGGTAAGACGATACTCTCAGAACTTATCAGTAAGGCAGCAGGGCCTCTCCCGGATCCCGTGATGATTCTGAATGTAGACGCTGATGTGAAATATCAGAGCATCATCAGTATAATGGAAATAACTAAGGAATCAGGAATTTCGAAGTTTACAATCCGTTACCTCGAGGGTGAACCAATAGGTTTAAAGCTAGGGGAGGCTGCGGAATGAAAATACGCATCAGACAGAGAAAATCTTCAATAACGATGTTTGCTATGCCGGATATTGCATTTCTTCTGCTCATTTTTCTGATACTCACTGCAAGTGTTGATGAGTATGGCGAGATTCAGCTGCCGCAATTCCGATTTATGCAGCAGACTGAATTCCCCGCTACCCTGACAGTTAATGTAGCTTCCGACGGCAGTAACGGTATCAGCGGTGAGTATATGACGTCTGAACGTTTTGAAAGGACTTTGAATCAGGTTCCTTCCGGTACAGTAATAAATCTTGTTGCCGATAAAAATACATTCTACAGTAATATTGATAAAACCCTGGATATCCTTCAAGCCTCGGGACTTACAGATATTGTCCTGATTATGGATGATGAAACGGTGAGTGAATGAAACCGAAGCGTTATGCCTGGGCTGCAGCAGTTATAGTCTCTGTCTTAATTCATGTTCTGCTTCTTACCCGTCACTTTCAAATAACAGCAGAGGAAACCGTTAAGAAAAAAGCCGAATTTATAGAGATGGTTGATGTAGTTCTGGTTGAACAGCCGGTAATCCCCCAGCAGCCTGAGCCGGTGATTGAACCGGAACCCGAAATACAGGAAATGGTAAATGAGGCTGTAATTCCTGTTGAAGAACCAGCCGCCGAAGTGCCCGAACCGGTACAGGCTCCTCCTCAGAAAACTGAATCTGCGGCCGATGAAGGCGGGGTGCCTGCAAGAGAATACCTTCCCTTCTACCGGGTTGATATCCGTCCTGAGTTTTTAATAAAGGCTGGGCTTGATTATCCAATTCAGGCTGAGCGTGAGCGCATTGAAGGGACCGTAATTCTTGAGGCGGATATTGATGAAAACGGTACAGTACATGAAATCAGAGTCCTCAAGTCAGCCGGATTCGGTTTTGATGAAGCTGCTGAGAAGATGATTCATGATTCAACGTTCAGTCCTGCAAGAACCGGGGGAAATCCAGTTGCTGTGCGTATGAGATTTACTATAAAGTTTGAAATATAAAACTTTTGTCCGGCTCTATCATTTGAAAACCAATGTGTTATAATTAATATAAAAATTTGTTAGGAGAAAACGTATGAAAAAACTACTCATGATCTGCCTTCTTCTGGTTCTCGCTGTTTCTTTCGTAAGCGCGCAGGAAACAACCTGGACAAACCCCTATGACACAAACACCTTTCTAATTCCAAGATCAATGATAAGTGTTGTCTCGAATGGAATGCTCTATGATGCAATAGACGTTCTTATTACCTCCCCGGCTGAACTTTCAGATTTTGAAGGTGTTTCACTATTCACTGCTTATGGAAACTATCAGTCATATAATTACTTTCCTGTCGGAGTACCAATAACTGCTCCTGTAACAGGTGTTAACCCTTTTACTACAAACTCGCTTGACGGATACTTCGGAAATGCTGATACTTTATCAGGTGATGTAGCATTCTCACTAGGATATCTTATGCCTGTTATGGGCTTTCAGGCTGGAATAGTATTAGGATTTGAAGAGTTTTATACTGAGCTTCTTGATAATTATCCAACCAACGGAGGAGAGCTCAACTCAGAATATTCAGAATCAACAACCTATGTAAATGATGATACCAACGTTGACGGTGTAAGCGGATATACAGCAACCTCTGCTTATTCATATACTGATTATGCTGCAGGTAATAGTTTCTCAATCGGTTCTGGAGTGGATCTCGGATTTATGGGGGTCTCTGCATACTTCAATATAAACGATTATACTGAATACATAGGCGGAACATATTCATACGCAATCACCCCGGGTACAGATACGCTGGATTTTGATCCAACTGCCGCTGAACAGACGATATCAAAAAATATTATCTATGGTTACAAAGAAGATGGTTCTGCTGGAGCCGGGCTGCTTGATAATAACTGGACACTTGCATTAAATGGAGAGCTTCCGCTCACCATTGCTGATTACTCAATGCCAGTGACTGCTTCAGTTCAGATCGATGCAGGTTGTGACGGCAGCACTTCTTATGGCATCCCGCAAAATGTAACTGTTGTTGATTCATACGTTGATACCGATGGAGCAGGTGGAACTGCAGATGATACTTCAACTCTTACATACCTTGTTGGTGTTGCAAATCTGGATTTTGGAACTATTGCAGGTGAACACATCGCTGCGGCAACTCCTGCTACTACCAGTGCTGAATGGGTTGATGTTACAACTATAAGGGATGCTGTGGGAAATGAAGCACAAAATATGACAGCAATTGATGACGGATTTTTTACAGGACTTATAAAAGGTAGAATAGACCCGAAATTCGTACTTTCAGATATTTTAAGTGCAAAAACAAGATTTCAAATGGGTGCAGGTTATTACTCTAATACCGATACTATTTCAGGAACAAAAACAATCAGCTATTCAAGAGCAGACAGCGCGGCCACAAACTCAACATATTCATACAGCTATACCACTACAAATCCAAATGTAAGCAGTGCATTCCTGTTGAATTTTGAAGTCGGAGGAGTCCTTGAAGCTAAGACCAAGGATAATTTACTGGTAGTTTCTGCCGGAGCCTTTTATGCTCCTGATTTCACATTCGGCAGTACTTCCAATCTGAATGAAGTTACTACAGAAACAGCCTCTGCTACAGATACAACATCAACACTTGCACAGGCTACAAATGCATCCGGGGTTACAGATGTAGGCCTTGGTGCAGGTAATGTACAGGGAACTGTTACTGAAGTTACCACAACTTCCTACACTGGAAAATCTACAGACAACGAATTTACTCATAATTTTATCATTCCTGTTTCTGCTGCGATCAATCTTTTTGATAACAAACTTTCAATTATCGGTGGGTATAACCTGTTCAGTTCAGTGAGCAAAGAAGTCAGCACTACTGCTGATTCAACAACCACCAGTGTGATTACTAGTACTACAACGGATGGTACAGATGTTTCTCCTGCTGCAAGTACTTCTGTAAGTTCTTCCACAACAGGATCAACAACAGTGGATTATACTAATACTGACTGGGAAGGCCAGATGAACTTCATGGTTAGATGGCAGCCTACTGGTTTTGTTACCTTGGATTTCTTTGGTCAGTCCATAATGAGCGCATTAAATTTTGATATTTTTGGGGATGGAACTAATGATGCAGATGGTGATGCAACATTAGATGGAACTATATTAACTTATGATGGTCTAAATCTTAATAATTTCATTGACAGTCTGAGCATGAGCATCACTTTCCACATTACAGAGTAAATATTAATAAATATTTTCGATTATTCACCCCTCGGCGGTTTCGCTGAGGGGTTTTTATTTACTGTACGGTTTCCGCAGCCGGCGCTGCTGTTTCGGTTGACGTCTCAGTTGCCGGGGCCGGCTGTACTGCCGGACGGTTTGTTTCGATCAGGATCTCTTCTGTTGTGAATCGGTGCCGTATTTTTACATACAGGCACTGGTTCGATCTGTCGTACCACCATCCGCTGAAGTAGGTCATAAAGCGGTGGTCGGCGTTCCATTGATAGCCTAGAAGATTCATCGAATAAAAAGGTTTGAAGTTTCTTATTACAAAGGAGTGAATAGCCCCAGCAGGGTAGTCCATGCTTATTTTGTATCCTGTCTCGGTCTTTTCAATCTCAAAATTATCAGCGGCATTGTAAACGCTGACCGGCTCGCCGAGTTCAGTAAGGAAGAAGTCTTCCTCCGGATAGTAGGTGTTTGTACTCAATAATGAGTAAACATCTTCCGGGTTTATTACTCCGTCAGTTAAAGCCTCATCATCTTCATTTTTAATAACTCTCTCAGGCAGAAAGCCTCTGCTGTCTGAAAGATCCAGTACCGATTTTACAAGCTCACGTCCTAGAGTGCGAACGTTTTCAGCCTCTTCGGCGCTCTGGTTGTGAATCATGTTCAGTCCTGCAGTAAGTGAAACTGAAACTTCTGAACTTGATTCATCAGTCATAATGAACAAACCCTTTCCTGCCATTGCTACAGACGGAAGGATAATATCGCTGAGCAGGGTCTCAAAGCCCTGAAGGTCTTCTGCTTTATCGGGTGCTTCAGCTTTCATCCTGTTGTAGAAGTCGAGGATTGAAACAGCAGTCGCTACATCAATACTGTTCTCGGCAAGTTCTTCAGACATTTTCCGGATGTTTGCGAGCAGCCTTTCCGAATTTTCGGTCATTATTACATTGATAAGTTCAGGCTGGGTGAAGATTGAATAATCAGCTATACCTGATTTTCTTTCAAGCGGATTCACAAGATCCGAGATTTTCTTATCATAGCTCCATCCGGCGTTTACAATATTTCCGAACAGGGGTGCACTCAGAATAGTAAGATCATCGCTGTTTCTTGCTGCAGAGTTCTCAAGCGTTTCCCGTGTTCTGATGTAGCCTGAGGTATTTACACTCTCTGACATGCTTGCCATTAAAGCTGTCTCAGAAAAAACATCAAGTCCGGTTTTCGATTCCCAGGTCCCGCCGGTCGAATTGTATCTGGAATTTCTCATGGCTGAAACTGACTTATCAAGGTAATCCTTTATTTCTTTCTGCAGATCTTCTTCGGTTGTCAGCTCCGAATTGCCGTTAAACCAGAATGCAAAGGCATCAAGTATATTTTCAGGAGCTTTTTCAACAGCCAGTAAGCCGAAAGTCGTATCCGAAGGATACATATTGAGTTTTGTATTCTCGGCATCGAATTCACAGTTTTCAGGCATGGTAATAAAGTATCTGGATGAGTCTTCCTCATTTTCAAGGGTAATTACCGGTACGCCGTCTCTTGCACTAACGGTATAGCCTTCGCTTGAAAAGGGAAGTGAAATGTACCTCACAGACAGGGGGTCTTCAGAAGTAACTTCGATATTTATCTGCTGCTTGTTGTTCTGCTGAACATAAAAAGATACAGAGGTTTTCTTGGCAAGAAGGACATCAATTCCTGTTGCGGTTACCCTGTAGTCAACCGGATGCGCAAGGTGGTTCAGTCCGTCCTGAGTATATATTATAACCGGGTTTTCTTCATCAAAAGAGAAATCAATTCCTCCGCAGTAGACATGCAGGTTCTTTAAGGCCCTCTCTTTTCCAGGGCTTCCGGCTGTAGTTCTTCCTTTTATGCTTATCCCTTCAATCTCTGCAGAAAAAGACCTTGAGCCTGAAAACTGAAGATAGAGCAGTGATACAATAATCAAAGAATAAAATATCGGTATAAGAAAATATGCTTTATTAATTCTGGTATTCATAGACGGGGATATATTATCAGCTGGAAAGTAAAGTTGCAATATAATACAAATTTAAGAAGACCTGTATTAAAAAACATACAGTTATCTGCTTTTTCTGGTATTAATATATATACCAGAAAAAGCAGAAATTTAATTTCTTATATAACAGTGATTTAAAAAATTGATTTTTTTTGTAAGAATAATCTTTTTTTGGCATGTAAAATGCGATATCATTAGAAGTACTGGGAGAAACTATTTAGGGAGGAAGCCATGAAACGCTTACTGTTATTATTCATATTAATAAATGTACTGGTTCCCGGAATGCTGCTTTTTGCTCAGACCGATACCACAGTTGTAGATATCCCATCCGCAGTTCCTGTTAATCCGCAGGTTTCCGGACAGGGCGGTTCTTTTACTGCCAACGCCTCCGGATATAACTCACTTTTCAAGAATCCGGCCGGATTTGCAATGGAAGACGGCTCATTTACTCTTACAAGCGCCAACGTCTGGGGTTTTTTCGATCAGTCCTTAATCGATTTTGCCTCTAATCCGGAAGCATATATTGCTGATACTCAGACCCAGTTAACTGAGACTCTTGCTGCCATTGAACCTGCAGATGTAGAAGCCTGGGCTGCAGAACAGGATGTTGAGAGTATGGGAACGCTTCTGCAGGAAGCCGGATTTGAAGTAGATGATCTGGACTCTTATGACAGTGTAGATGCACTCCTTGCAGATTTAGGGGTTGAGGCAATTATTGATGACCCTGAATCTATAGTTGAGAATCCCGAAACACTTTTAGACGATCCTGCACTTGCTGCCAATACAGTTAACCTTGCTACCCTTGTAATTGAAGATGTCACAGGAGAGGATCTTACAGCCCTTCCTTCAGGAAACTTCAGGCTCGGCGCAAACTTCGGTTTGCTTGGTATAGTCGGCAAAGGCTGGGGTTTCGGTCTTAACCTCAATTCAGACATTTATATGAAAGGTGCTACAATCCTAGGCGCTACAGGCTGGGCCGATACTACAGCGACCTTTACCGGCGGTTACTCATTTGAGGTTCTGCCTGACTTCCTGTATATCGGAGCAGATTTACGGCCGATGTACAAGGTCTACGTACCCGTTTCAGGTTCACAGGTGATTGATTTGATGGGTGATGCTGTTGATATGGCCTCTGTCATGAATGCCTATTCCGCATATTCAGGCTGGGGAGTCGGTCTCGACCTCGGAACAATAATGAAACTCGGCCCCTTGAAGCTTGGTCTGACTGTTACCGACCTGTTTGGCACAAAGATGCATTTTACTGAAACATCAATAGGTTCTGTAATTGAAAGCTTCGGCCTTGTGAGTGATTCAAGCACCTCTACAAATACTGTTTATAAAATACCTATGGATGTAACTTTCGGCGCAGCATTTGATATCAACCTCGGCGACTGGTTTGCTCTTGGAATCAATGCTGAACTTGATAATATGTATACAGGAATCGCCGCCCTGATAAACGGTGATTATTTTGATTATCTTTCAGTCATCCACGCCGGTGCCTATGCTGAACTCTTTAATTTTATCGGTGTAATGGCTGGATATAATTCAGGTTACCTGAGTGCTGGAGCTTCCTTTGACCTTCTGATATTTGAACTCTCTGCCGCTGCATTTGTAAAGGCAAATGGTGCAAGAGTAGGATATTCAGATTTCGGAGCTACAATAGAGGCTGCCATCCGATTTGATTGATTTTCATACTATAATCCACTGAAAAACCGGTGTCTTCTCCGTTGAAAAGACACCGGTTTTTTTATATTTTTTTAAGTATGAGAATACCTGTCAGCTGCAATAAAGACTGCGGCGGAGGCTGCCCGCTTATTGCGGAAGTTATCGGCGGCCGAATTACAAAAATCACCGACAATCCGCTGAAAACACAATGGATGAAAGGCTGTGCCCGCGGATATAATGCTGCAAAGCTGACCTATCATCCCGAAAGGCTTCTTAAGCCTCTGATGAGAACAGGTCCAGATGCGGTATTGAAAGAATGCAGCTGGGATGCCGCCCTTGATTTTACTGTCGAAAAACTGCTTGAAATCAAGGAAACCTTCGGTCCGGAGGCCGTTGTAAGGCTTGGGGGAAGCGGTTCCTGCAGGGGAGCTCTCCATAATACATCAACCCTTTCGAAACGCTTTCTCAACCTGTTCGGCGGCTATACAGAAACAACCGGCTCATACAGTTCAGCAGCTGTCAGTTTTGCAACTCCTTTTGTCTACGGAACCTCAAACGCGGCAATCGATGCCGGCACACTTGCTTATTCGGAACTTATCATTCTCTGGGGTGCGAATATAGCTGAAACCAGATTCGGACCGGCTCTTTTGAGCAGACTCAAAGAGGCCAGAAGTCGTGGCGTCAGAATTATAGTTGTAGATCCCAGAAAAAGCAGAACAGTCCGCAGCCTTGATGCTGAATGGGTTCGTATAAAGCCCGGGACTGACTCTGCAATGATGGCTGCTGTGATCTATGAGCTTGATAAAAGAGGCGCCCTCAATTATGGATTTATTGAAAGATACTGCAGCGGTTTTGAGGAGTTCAATGACTGGCTGAACCGGGCTCCTGTAAAAAACGCCCGGTGGGCATCAGATATCTGCGGTACAGAAGCCTCTGATATAATCAGGATTGTTGATGCTTACTCACAATCACACCCCGTTGCGCTTATTCCCGGTTTATCAATACAAAGGACTCTTGGCGGTGAGGATGCTGCAAGGATGGCGATGGTTCTTCAGTCCGTGACCGGTAACACCGGTATCAAAGGCGGTTCAAGCGGTGCAAACATCTGGGGCCCTATGCCTCATTCGCGTTGCGGAAAGCTCGGTCAGCTTCCGGAAGACTACACCGCTGCTGCTCAGCCGATCCGCAAAAGGCTTATTCCGGTTTATACCTGGGCCGACCGGATACTCGATGGTTCACTGTCTCCGCCGATAAGGGCTGCATATAATTGCGGCGGAAACTATCTGGTTCAGGGGGCGGATACTCTTCTCAGCAGGCGGGCTTTTAAGAGTCTCGATTTTTCTGTTACTCATGATCTTTTTATGACTCCCACTGCTGCTGAAAGTTCAGTGGTACTTCCTGCTGCTGATTTTACTGAAAGATCAGATATTGTGTTTCCTGAAGGTAACTTTTTACTCTATTCAGCAAAGGCTGTTGAACCTCCTTCAGGAGTAAAAACAGATTATGAAATATTTACTCTTTTATCTGAAAGGCTTGGATTCAAGGAAGAATTCACCGGGGGCCGGGATGAAACCGGATGGCTCCGCCATTTTATGCAAAATTCTGAAATAAGCGATCCTGAGGAATTTATGAGCAGAGGAATTTTCTACGGAAATGAACATGAGAGGGTAGGACTTTCTGAATTTGTTAAAGACCCTGAGGCTAATCCGCTGCAGACTCCATCCGGAAAGATCGAAATATGCAGTGCTCCATATGAAAAAGCGGGAGGTTCACCCTTCCCTGTGTATACAAATTTTAAAGAAGAAGGCATGTTCTCATTAATAACACCCCACAGTTTTTTAAAGATAAATTCCCAGTTTGCTAATGTTCCGTCAATGACAGACCGGAACTCCGGTCTTTTAATTAACTCTTCCGATGCTGCAGCACTTAATATCAGTGAAGGGGAGCCTGTGATATTAAGCAGGAATGATGCAAAGATCCGTATCAATGCAAGGCTTACAGATGATATAATAAGCGGAACCCTCTGTCTGGAGGCCGGAACATGGCCGGACATTTCTGCTGATATGTGTACAGATACTGCAGGCAGTCCGAATATGCTTACTTCTTCTGAACCAACAATGCCGTCAGGCGGAGCCAGAACACACAGCACCTTTGTAAAAATTGAGAGAGAGGCGTAACGCAAAATGAACTTAACAAAACTGAAACAGCAGGTTCTCAATGAACTACAAAAGCTTAAGCCTGAGATACTTGAACTCAGCCGCTATCTTATTGCTCATCCGGAAACAGCCTATCTTGAGAAAGGTTCCGCATTTAAAATAAGCAGCTTTCTCAGAGAAAAAGGGTTCCGAATCGAGGCTCCACTCTGTAATGTAGAAACAGCATTCCGTGCTGATCCTGATTTATCAGCTGATTTTTCCGGTAAGAAGACTGCTGTCCTTGCTGAATATGATGCACTTGAGGGGATAGGTCACGGATGCGGACATAATTTTATAGCCTCAGCGGCCGCTGCAGCCGCTATAGCAGTAAAAAATACGCTGATGCCTGATTTTCCGGAACTTGCTGCTGCTTTCTGTCTTTTCGGTACTCCCGCAGAAGAGGTCATAGATAAGATTTCAGGTAAAACTCTACTGCTGGAAAAGGGTGCATTTAATGATATTGAAAATGCTCTTATATTCCATCCATGGACAGAAACCGGGGTTGCTTTGAAGGATTTCGGCTACCGCTCTTTCAGCGTAAATTTTACAGGACAGACAGCACATGCTGCAGCCGATCCCTGGCACGGCAGCAATGCTCTCGACGCTGTCGTGGGGTTCTACAATTCAATTGGCCGAATGAGACAACAATTTTTGCCCGGAGTAAAACTTCATTGTATAATAACTGAAGGCGGGAAGCTTCTTAATGTTATACCCGATTATAGTAGCGCGGAGGTTATGATACGTTCTTCTGAACCTGAGGACCTGGAAGAAACTGAAAAGCTTATTCGAAAGGCAGCCGAAGGCTCAGCTCTTGCATCAAACTGCGGCTTTGAGTTTATTGTGAATTCAAGTGTTAATCCGATTCTTTTCGATGAAAAGATATTCAGTCTGCTTGAAAAAAATATGGCAACATGCGGCGAAGAGCTTAAACGAATGCCTCTCTGGGAGGCCTCTTCCGATTTTGGTGATGTAAGCCGCAGTATTCCAGCTTTATCACTGCTCTATAAAACGCATGAGGCGGGAATTACATGGCACTCAACGGATGTTGTTGAAGGAAGTAAAACACCTGATGCAGAAGATGCGATGATCCGTGCGGCCGGATACCTTGCAATGACCATAATTGATCTTATCGAAGAAAAACAGTAAATATCACTTTTTTTATCGATAACTTGACAGTATATAAATCTCGCCATATATTAGATGCAACATATATCGATAAAGGAGGATTCATATGAAAGTTGTCATCATCGGTGGAGTTGCCGGCGGCGCAAGTGCGGCGGCAAGACTCAGGAGGCTTGATGAGCACGCCGAAATAATTATGTTCGAAAAGGGGCCGTATATTTCGTTTGCAAATTGCGGACTCCCCTATAATATAAGCGGGATAATCTCTGAACGTGAGAACCTGCTTCTTCAGACTCCCGAAAGTTTCAGAGAAAGATTCAATATTGAAGTAAGAGTATTCAGCGAGGTTATATCAATTAACCGCGATAAAAAAACTGTAAGCGTAAGACACTCAGATAAGTCCGGAAATCTAATTGAAGAGTATGAAGAATCATACGACAGAATGATTCTCTCTCCAGGCTCAAAGCCCATTACTCCCCCTATTCCCGGAATAGACAAAGAACAGATTTTTACACTGTGGACAATTCCCGACCTTGACCGCATCAAGGCATATATGGAAGAGAAAGAGGTCTGCAGAGCTGTAGTTGTCGGCGGAGGCTTTATTGGTCTTGAAGTTGCAGAAAACTTTGCTGAAAGGGGCGTTCACGTTACCCTTGTTGAAGCAGCAGACCAGGTAATGATGCCGCTTGATTTTGAGATGGCTCAGGTTGTACACAGACATCTTGATGAGGAGGGGGTTGATCTGCATCTTGGAAGTCCTGTTAAGGGTTTTGAAGATACAGATGATCCGCGCCGAGTCGCTGTTGTTATGGAAGACGGAGTCAAGCTTGAAACTGACATGGTAATTCTTGCAATCGGAGTTCGGCCGCAGACTGAACTTGCAGAAGCTGCAGGCCTTACCCTCAATAAACGTAAAGGAATAGTTGTTGATCAGAACATGCTGAGCTCTGATCCTGATATATATGCAGTCGGAGACGCTGTTGAAATCAAAGACTATATGACCGGTGAGCAGACTATGGTGCCCCTCGCGGGGCCCGCTAACCGGCAGGGAAGGATGGCGGCTGCTAATGTTCTAGGCGGAAATGAATCATACCGCGGCACCCAGGGTACAAGTATTGTAAAGATATTTGATATCACAGTAGCGGCGACGGGTATGAATGAAAAGCAGCTTAAGGCCGCCGGAAAAGAATATGGCAAGGACTACCTTTTTACAATGACCCATTCCAAGTCACATGCAAGCTACTACCCCGGAGCGCTTCCTCTGTCAATGAAGATGATTTTCGATCCACAGACAAGGAAAATCATCGGAGCCCAGCTTGTAGGCTGGGAGGGTGTAGATAAACGTGTAGATGTTATTGCAACTGTGATCCGTATGGGCGGAACCGTTGATGTCCTGACTGACCTTGAACTGGCTTATGCCCCTCCCTATTCATCTGCAAAAGACCCTGTTAACATGGCAGGCTTTGTTGCGGAAAATATTCTTAACGGATATATAGATATGGTTCAGTGGAATGAACTTAAGGATAATGAGACTGCTGTTCTCCTTGATGTCCGCGATAAGGAAGAATTTGAACTTGGAGCAATTCCGGGTTCTACTCTCTTGCCTCTTCCGCAGCTGCGTGAAAGACTCGGTGAGCTTGATAAGAGTAAGCAGTACATCATTTACTGTGCCCAGGGCCTTCGAGGCTATATCGCAGCCCGTATGATGAAACAGCACGGTTTTGAAAATGTAAAAAACCTGGCCGGCGGTTTCGGAACCTGGCAGCCTGCTATGTGGAATAAGTCTGATTCATGCGGAGTTGCCGATGCGGGTCTTAAAACAGTCAATCTCAAAGAGGTTGCTGCAAAGATGGCCGATATGCATAAGGGAAATATAATTACAGTTGATGCCTGTGGTCTTTCCTGTCCCGGCCCTATTAAGAAGGTATACGAACGGATGGGTGAAATGGCAGAAGGTGATGTGCTTGAAGTCCATGTTACCGACCCGGGCTTTAAATCTGATATTGCATCCTGGTGCAAGCGTACCGGAAATACTCTTTTGAATATAGAGAAAAAAGACAAGGAATTTGTTGCCAGAATCAGAAAGGGTGATCTTGAAAATTCCGTCTCCGCAATGAGCACAGGAGTGGTAACTTCAGTGCAGAAAGCTGCCGACGACAAAACGATGGTCTGCTTCAGCGGCGATCTCGATAAGGCTATCGCTTCCTTCATTATTGCCAACGGAGCCCTTGCCATGGGCCGGAAGGTTACGATGTTTTTCACCTTCTGGGGTTTGAATGTTATAAGGAAGCATGAAAAGGTTGCCGTTAAGAAGGATTTTATAAGCAGAATGTTCGGCGCCATGATGCCGCGCGGGGCAAAGAGGCTTAAGCTGTCTAATATGAATATGGGCGGTATGGGGCCTGCCATGATCAAGGGACTTATGAAAAAGCACAATGTTCCACTTCTTCAGGATCTTATTCAGCAGGCCGTAGACGGCGGCGCAAAGCTTATTGCCTGCAATATGAGTATGGACCTTATGGGAATTAAAGCTGATGAACTGGTCGACGGTATTGAACTTGGAGGTGTTGCCGCCTACCTTGATGCCGCCGAAGATTCAAATGTAAACCTGTTTATTTAGCATTGTCGGTTTTATTCCCCGATAACTGTTATTACCATTCTGCGGGCGCCGCCGTTATTGCGGTGTTCGCAGAGATATATTCCCTGCCATGTTCCCAGGTTGAACCTTCCGTCAGTAATATGAATTGTAAGTCCCGCGCCAAGCAGTGAACTTTTCGCATGTGCCGGCATGTCGTCAGCGCCTTCGAAAGTGTGTACATAGTATGACTGTGATTCAGGTACCATATGATTGAATATGGATTCCATATCTGCTCTGACATCTGGATCTGCATTCTCGTTTAGAGTAAGCGATGCCGATGTATGCTTTATATGAAGAAATGCAATGCCTTTTTTTACTGTTCTAAGTTCAGGGATAGCCGACTCTATTTCCGAGGTTACCAGATGAAATCCGCGTCTTACAGGACGCAGCTGTATCTCTTTCTGAATAATGTTCATGCAGAAAGTTTATACTATTCCAAGTATCTGCTCAATCTCATAGAGGGAGCTGCACTCAAGGCTCTTCTCTGCCGTCTTTACAGCCTCCGCCGTGCTTATTCCTGAAATAGTCTCCTGTGTTTCCTTGAGGAAGCCTGTGGAAACGCTCAGGCTTCTTATTCCGATACCGAGGAGAAATGGAAGGTATTCTTTCTGGTGTGCCATCTCCCCGCAGACTGTCAGGTCGATATTATACTTATTACAGGCATCGGCAATTATTTTCAGGCCTCTGAGCACTGAAGGGTTATGAGGATTATAATAGCTGCTCAGTTTCTCATTGTTGCGATCGACGGCCAGCATATACTGAATAAAATCATTGGTTCCAATCGACAGAAAATCAACCTCCTCACATACATGGTCGATCATGACAAGAAGAGACGGGATTTCAATCATCGCGCCGATTTCGGGCATCTCAATTTTCAGCCCCTGATCTGAAAGCTGACGGTAGTTTTCTATAACCATACTCTTTGCTGTTCTAAGCTCTTCAAGCGTTGAAATCATCGGGAACATGATTTTAATCTTTCTACTGCCGGCAGCCCTTAGAATTGCCCTGATTTGCTGATTGAATATTACAGGGTTCTGAAGGCTGAAGCGTATTGAGCGGAGACCTAAAAAGGGGTTGTCTTCCTTATGTCCGCCGTAGTATGAGAGAACCTTGTCGCCGCCTGCATCCAGAGTCCTGAATGTTACCGGTCGGCCGTCAGACAGATCTATTATCTGTTTGTATATCCTGTACTGCTCATTTTCGGTGGGAAAATTGTTTCTAAGCAGAAACTGGTATTCAGTACGGTACAGACCTATTCCTTCTGCATCAATGGCCATGGCTTCTTCAAGATCTGAAATAAGGTTAATATTGCTGAGCAGTTTGATTCTTGCACCGTCTCTTGTCAGGGTTTCCTGCTTGAGGGACATGTTTTTTTTCTGCTGACGTTCAGTTCTTTGAACCTCGTGAAATTCCTCAACCAGATCCTGCTCAGGATTAATGCATATTCTACCGGTAGTTCCGTCAATTGCAATGGGAACAGGTTTGCTTGTTCTCAGGATGTCGTTGAAATCAATAATAACAAGGGGTAATTTAAGTGACTGAGCAAGAATGGATATATGGGCTGTAACTCCGCCTGAAACAAGCATGATTCCTGTGCAGTTCTCAGATGCAAGTGCAAGTATGTCTGAAGGATAAATTGATCTTGCGATGATAATCCTTCCGTCGGCAGAAAAAGTTGATGTTTTCTCTCCAATCAGGTTTGCAATGATTCTGAACACCAGATCTTCCATATCATCAGCTTTTTCCTGTACAAGCGGGTTGTCGCTTGCTGAAAATACATTGATGTATTTATTGGCTACTGATAAAAGGGCTGCCGGGGGATTGATGCCGGTGTAGACCATGCTGCTTATCTCTTTTCTGAATCCTGAATCATCCAGAATAAGCAGATGCGATGTAAAAATAAGGGCGGCATCATCGGAAAGTCTTGTTTCAACCTTCTGCTGCAGCTTTTTTATCTGTTCTTTCGTTGCCGAAATTGCATTGTCAAGTTCATCAAGGCTGTATTTCTTTTTGAAACGGGTTCTCTGCAGTTCATTGAATCGCCGTTTTCTATCAAGTGTATAACTTAAGCCCAGTGCCATGCCGGGGGAAGCTCCGACGCCCTGCATAAGTATCTGCCTGTTGAATTCAAGGGTTCCCTCACCGGTTTCAATGCTGCCGGAAATTTTTTCGGTAGATATTCTTCTGGCTGTTTCAATAATATTTCCAAGCTGCTGTGAAAGGAGTTTAATTATCCTTTCATCTACCATTGTAAAAGGTTTTCTGTTTCTGTTTAGAAAAATGACACCCAGAATCTGCGGTCCGCGCAGGATTGGGTGGCACATCATTTTTCTGCCCTTATCAGCATATTGTGTATTTTGAAAATCATTTATTTCAGAACAGAAACTGATAATATCCTGAGGCGTGTCTTCATGAAAAATCAGCTGGCTCAGGCTGTCGTCCCAGAGGTATATATGACAGAGGTTCGTCTGCATATGATTGCTGATCAGGTTCCCCGTCGTCTGCAGAAAATCATTAATATCTCCGGGAGCTTCGAAATTCCAGTCCAGGCTGCTGAATTCAAGAATCATGTTATACTTATGTCTGAGACCCATGTTGTAAATATAATATTTTTCCGGCGAAAGACTAATAAAAATGAGAAAAAACGCGCAGGGAGAGTTTCAGGAGGAAGTGTCACCGACGAAGTCTGCTCGATATTCAGGGCAGCAAATATTGAATATCTGTTTTGCTCGGTGTTCTCCCCGCGCTGGAGGTTCCTACAACTTAAACTTAAGCTTTCTGAAATCTGAAATCAAGTTTATTGATGAAATTAGCCGACAAGAATTCCGTCAGCCGCCCGTATACCGCTTGCCCACGCAGCGGTTATTCCCCTGCTTGTTCCGGCCCCGTCGCCTGCAAGGTATATGCTGTCGTAGACCTTGAAATGACTGTCTTTAAAAACCGGCTTATTTGCATAAAGTTTAATTTCCGGATAGTACATGATTGTTCCGGGGTGAAGAACTCCGGGGATGATAGTATCAAGTGATTTCATTGATTTCCAGATGCCCCTCAGGATACGGGAAGGCATTGAAAGGCTGATATCTCCGGGTGTACAGTTGGGGAGGGTAGGCTTGAAATCATAAAGATCGTCGTTGAAGCTGCCGGCTTTTGAACGTTTGCCGAGCCTGAAGTCTCCGACTCTCTGCATTATAGGTTTGCCCCCACCCATCAGCATGGCCTGGAGTCCCAGAATTTCCGCAAACTCCTGTCCGCTTGCCAGGGGTTCGGTAAATTTAACGGTTTTCAGCATGGCAAAGTTAACCAGGCCGTTTGGCTCCCGCTCTCCGGAGTAGGCATGCCCGTTAACACTGAAATATTCCTTTCCATTGTTGGTCTGATATTTTTCCATAACTACATGGGCGGCGCCGCTGTTTGTACAGAATGTCCGTACCTTATCAGGAAAGAGGAACTTGGGATCGTAGTAATCAGATACTATCGGATAGTGCTCTATTCTTGTTTCTATTCTAATTCCGATGTCTACGATGTGATCGATGTAGTCGACATCTATACTGTCCATTATTGTCTGAAGAAATCTGAAACCCTTTCTTCCGGGTGCAACAAAGAGTTTTTCATATCCTGTTTCAGATTTTGATGTAGTAATCCTTTTTGCAGCAGCGTCTACAGAAAGCATTTCCTCCTGCAGTCTGACTGTAACGCCGGCTTCTTCAAGTTCCGAGATCAGTTTTTTTATCAGTTTCAGCCCGCCGTCAGTTCCCAGGTGGGTCTGCCGGATGTTGAGAAGTTCAACCCCCAGCTTTTCAGCTCTTTTAAAGTAGGTTGAAAGGTTTTTCTTCTCAAAAATCTGCGGCTGCAGTTCTTTAATCACAAGTTCAAGGTATTGGTCGGCCTGTTCCCGGTTCCAGTTTTCAAGCGGGAAGCCGATGGGAAAAGTGAAATTCATCTTGCAGTCATTGCGCAGTCCGCCGCTTGAGACCTTCCCGCTTTCGAGCATAAGAATTTTAAGATCGGGTTTGTTTCGGATTAGATGAAAAGCTGCGCCAAGTCCGGCAGGTCCGGAACCAACAATGATTACATCAAATTTTTCCAAAGTCAGCCTCCTGTCCGGAGAAAAAGATTAGTGTATATTGAGTCTAATGTCTATGAATTATTGCGGATTATTCGACAGTTTGTTCAGTTTCAGGCAGAATTCCGGCTGCTGTGATACCGTTGTAGTACTCCGGAATAATCAAACCTTCATTTTCAGGATTACCGGAATACTCTTCCGGAATAATTAATTCAGTATTTTCTGATATTATTTCTGCTTCTTCAAGTTCGGGAGTCCGGTCTGAAGGGGTCAGATAGTAGCTGGGTATATCATACAGAGAACTGAATCTGCCTCCTGATTCTGAAATAAATAATGTACTTCCATCAGGTGTCAGCGAGACAGTGAACTCTGCATCTTCAAATCCGTCAGCTGTTACAGTCAGGTTATAAACTCCGGCAGGAGTCAGAAGGCCGAAAGTGCCTTCTTCTACGGTATATCCGGCAAGGTTTCTGTAGGGAACCGGTGTGAATGTCATTGCTCTCGATGCGCTGCCGGTATATTCCAGGCTCACCCTTGCGTTTTCAATTACAAAGTCAGTAGAGTCGTCAAGAATCCGGCCCTTAATAGATCTCGAGCCGGCTTTTACCAGATTGAGCAGTGCGTTTTTATGTGCTTTCCAGGCTTCTTCTGCGAGGTAGTAATCTTCAGCTGTGGATCGCTGTCCTTCAAGAAGTTCCACTGTAAATGAAACAGAACCCCGCTCTCCAAGGGCCCAGTCGGCCATTGAACCGTACATCACATACCAGTCTGCACCGATATTAAATCCGAAGTCTTCAAAGAGGTAGCTTGATGATTCAGTTACTTCAGAAGCGTAACCGTTTCCAAGTTCCTGAATAATCTCATAATTCGGAAGGTAGGTTTCCTTGTAGTCTGATTCATCTCCGTCACTGTCTTCATCAAGTCCGTCATCTTCTGCGTAATCGGATGATATGGCGTCCCATGCTCCGTATATTCCTGGACCGCTTTCTGTATCATATGTGCCTGACGCGGCTGTATGCATGTTGATCGAGAGGACATAGCCGTATTTGATATAATCGTCGCGGAGGGCCTGACTTTCAGACTGATCAAAGGCTTCATCGCCGTTATTCCATTCTGACTCATCCCAGGTATAGTCGAAATTACGGTTGATATCCACGTAATTGTCATTATATCTTGAGCCGGCATCCAGACCGTCCGGATTAACCGCTGGAATGAAATGAAGCTTGTAGTTTTCAACCAGGTTGGCAACAAGGAGTGTTTCCTCTTCTGTAGGCAGATCGCCTTCGTAATCTTCAAAGGAATCAGGATCTGTATAATAACGGTAGGAGGTTATCAGATAATCAATCATCTGCATTGCTACTGCTGATGAAATCTGCTCATTTCCGTGTATCCCGGCATTGATAAGAATTGCCGGTTCGGTCTCTGCTTCTCCCGGATTATCTGAAATCTCTATCGCGTAGATGTCCCTTCCGGCTGCGGAAGTTCCGATTGATCTAAGTTCAGTGATATCCTTATTGTTTTCGGTCTCATATACTATCCATTCTGCAATCCCGTCGGCATCGGTGTACGTTTCTTTTACGGAGGTGTAGTCGCCGTCAAAAGAAAAATCGCCGGGATTATCACTGCAGGAAAAGAGAATTATAAAGCCTGTAAAAACAAATAAAAGCTTTCTCACCAATTAAATAATAACACTTCCCATGTGAATATTCAATGATCTTAATATTAATAGATTTCTTGACCGCAGCCCGTAAAAGTTTTACTTTATAGAACATGAACAACATTCTCAGGAAACCTTTTCGATACACATATTCAAATGTATCTTTTATAATTATCGGGATAAATCTTGCAGTTTTTATGCTTACAATGATTGCATCCAGCAGTTTTTACTATCTGGCCATGGTGCCCTCGCTGGTTCTTCACGGCTTTGTATGGCAGTTTGTTACCTACATGTTTGTCCACTCAGGAATCAGTCACATTGCATTTAATATGCTGGCCCTCTTTTTCTTTGGACAGGCCGTTGAACGGCGGATGGGGAGCCGGGAATTCCTGCTTTTCTACCTTCTGACCGGAGCTCTTGCCGGAGTTTTTTCCTTTATTGTCTACTTTCTTACAGGTATGAATGTCGTTCTGCTTGGAGCATCGGGTGCTGTATATGCTGTTACCTTTGCCTATGCAGTTTACTATCCTGATTCACTGATATATGTATTCGGAATTATCCCGCTGAAGGCCAGAACTCTGGTGCTTTTGTTTGCAGGTATTTCTATTTTTTATCAGTTTGCAGGTTTCAGGACCGGCGTTGCCCATCTTACACATCTTGCGGGATTTGGTTTTGCCTTTCTTTATTTTATAGTCAGAGAGGGTACAAATCCTATAGATGCCCTCAGGGGAAGAGGCGGAAGCCGCTGGTAGGAGATTTTGAAAAGAATCCTTTTTATCCTTTCAACACTTCTGATTTTCTCCGGATCTCTATTTGCAGAGGCAGATCCAGAGTATGATCGGATAAGGTTTACGGGCAGTTTTTTTACGGTACTTGAAAATACAGACCCGTTTAAAGAGGATAAAACCTCCGATGAAGAGTACCTTAAACAGATCCTTGATGAAGCGGTATATATATACTCCGGAATGATTTACGGGTTCAGCTTCAGGTACGTTCCCTACGATTCCGCAAGAAGCATCAAAGAGGAATTTGAACTCTCGCCGGTTCATTCCATTCCATGGGGAGATGAGGCGTTGAAAGTGAAGTCCAGCAGAAAGGAAGGGGATCTTTACATAGTTGAATTGTCCTACGATCTGCATGAATATCAGCTGCCCTGGTATATAAGCTGGGACAGCGGGACTCTGCCGAGGATTTCTTCAAGCGGTGAGGGCCGATTTGTTCTTGGCTACGATGGTAAAATTGATGCCATCAATAATTCGGTTAAGCAGGCTCTTCGCGACTATCTTCAGCCGCGGATCTACAATAAACCGAGATCTGTCAGCGGCAGGGTCAGAATAAATTCAGTTCCCTATATAACAATAGACTCAGGAAGCTACAAGTGCCGAATGTCGGTTGCGCTGGAAATTGAAAATCTTGAAGAATACGGAGCTTTCTAAGTTTGGCCGATCCGCTTAAATTCGACTGTAAATGCTGCGGGGAATGCTGCAGCGGTCTGATGAAGGTTTTCCTCAATCCGGAAGATCTGGTTCTGATGGCTAAATTTCTAAAATTTAGCAGTACTACCGAACTTTTCAGCCGCGGCTTTGTCATAATCGACAGGGAACGGAATAACGCCCCGCTTCCGCGGATACGCTTCAAAAGCGGAAAGCTGAAATTCTGCCCATTTATCGAAAACAGACTGGATGATGACGGAAGACTTTACGGGCTTTGCAGTCTGCATCCGGATCATAAACCGCTGGTCTGCATGCTGGCTCCCCACTGCAGGGAATACGAATGCAGCACAGATACAGAAAAATGGTCTGCTCTGGCTCCAGTATCCGGCTGTCCAGGCTGGAAGGATGAGCTTGAAACAGAACCTGTTGAAATAACTGAAGATTTCAGAAAGCGTCTTGATCGTGAGTCAAATTTCTTCTGCGAACTTGAGAAGATGATTGGACTGGCTGAAGATGATGAAATCATTAACATGTTTTATATCAAAGGAATATAAGAAATATGTCTTACTCTCTCAGAGCATTTCTCGATGATAAAATTATTTTTGAAAGCGAAGGGAAATGGCTGTATCCGCTTTTTGAACTTGAAGAATATTTAAGAACCGGCGGTATTAACCCTGCAGATGTCTCGCTTGAAGATAAAATTGCCGGAAGGGCTGCCGCATCTTTAACCTCCGGGATGGGAATAAACAAAGTACATATTCACCTGATAAGTGAGCTCGGTCTGAAAGTGTTTGAGCAGAACGGAGTTGAATGCCGCTATGATAGAATCGTTGATAAAATTGAATGCAGGACTGAAGATCTGATTAACGATGAAATGTCTGTCGCAGATGCATGTATGTTCCTCAGGAAACGTGCAGGTTTTTCAAAGGGGCTTGGTCTCAGGCTGAACAGGCTCGAAGCAGGATATGGAAATACTCCTGTTTTCAGAAACCTGTCTCTATTATTAGACGCCGGAGACCAGCTGATAATCAGGGGAGCACATGGCAGCGGGAAAACAACTCTGCTAAAAGCAATTGCGGGAATACTGCAACCTTTGTCAGGTTCTGTTTCTCTGGTTGATGCAAAGGGTGAAACGGTCAACGCTGCTGCCGGAAGTATCGCATTTTTTGAATCTGCTGACAGCTCAATACAGAACCCGGTTTCTGCAGAAGACATTGTCAGAATGAGGTTGCCGGACTCTGTTGAAACGGATGCTGAGCAGGCATACAGAATTGAGCTTGCAATGAAGCGAACCGGCTGCTTTCACCTTCAGAAGGTTTCTTTCGCCGAACTTTCAGCCGGCGAAAAACTGAGGATTTCCCTTGCCGGGTGTATTGCTCAGGAGCCCGGTGTTTTTCTTATAGATGAGCCGACATCCTCTCTTGATGCCGAAGCACGGGAAGGCTTTATAAAAATATTAAGAGATTTGCTGATGCTTGAGGTTCCGACAATAATAATTGTTTCCAATGATAATGAGTTGATAAAAGCACTTGGATGGAGGATGCTTGATCTGAGCTGTGGAAATCTGGTGGAGACAGTCTGAGTTGGAATATAAGCAGATAGGGGTTATCCCGTATATTAAAAGAAATAATACTTACCGTTTTGTAATAATTACCTCCAGATCTCATCCCGGGAGATGGATTCTTCCCAAGGGGCAGAGTGAAGCAGATCGTACAGATCGGGAGGTTGCCGCTCTTGAAGCCTTTGAAGAAGCCGGACTTATAGGTTCTATTAAGGGAAAAGCAATAAAAATCCCTGTGCAGAAAGGAAAAGATACTGTTGTGTATAAACTTTATCCCTTCAAGGTAACAAGCATACGCAAGAGATGGCCTGAGCGGAAATACCGGAAACGCCGATTTCTGAAGTCGGACAGAGCTTTAAGAAAACTTAAGTTTCAGCCCTGGGGAAAAGCTGTGGATAACTTTCTTGCGCAGCGGGGATGAGGCCGAGGCCGAATCATCCCTGCTGATTTGGAACAGAGCCTCTGTTTCTAAATCAATTTTACTGATGTCTGATTAATGATTTTCGTCAACAAGATATTGGTATACAGAATCCTGGGAGCGGTTAAGCGTTTCTCCTTCTTTTTTTTCAACAAACCGGTTTGACATTTCCTGATCAAGAACCCGGGCCTTACAGTTATCATTCCATTGAATTTCAAAAATATCCCTGAGTCTTTTTTTATGTCTTTCTCTGCTGACCGGTGTTGTTACCTCTACGCGTCGGTCAATATTTCTGGTCTGCCAGTCCGCAGAGCCAAGATAGGTCAGATCTTCACCTCTATGGCAGAAGATAAAAAAACGGGCATGCTCAAGATATTTATCGATGATGCTTATTGCCTGAATATTTTCACTCAGTCCAGGAACCCCTGGAATTATCGTAAAACGGCTTCTGCAGATCAGCCTGATTTTTACCCCGGCCATACTGGCATCGTAAAGCTTTGTACCAATCTCCTTATCAGCCAGGTTGTTGATCTTGATGTTGATCCATGCAGGCCTGCCGGCCTTTGCTTCTTCAATCTCGAAATCAATTAGTTCATTGAGTTTCTGACGAAAATTAACAGGGGAGACAAGCAGGTGTTCGAATGACAGGTTGTAGTGAAAGTTTCGTTCCAGAAAGTTGAACAGAACCTCAACCTCCATGGTTATTTCAGGATTTGCTGTCAGCAGGGTACAGTCTGTATACATTTTAGCAGTTTCTTCGTTAAGATTGCCGGTTCCGATACTGCAGTATTTTACAAGCTTTCCTCTTTCTTTTCTTGTCACCAGACAGAGCTTCGAATGAACTTTGAGACCGGAAATACCGAAGAGGATTTTTACGCCCTCGTCCTTCAGTCTGTTTGCCCAGTAGATGTTGTTTTCCTCATCAAAGCGGGCCTGAAGCTCAAGCAGCACTGTTACTTCCTTACGGTTTCTGCGGGCATTGATCAGGGCATTCGCGATACTTGAAAATTTTGCGACCCTGTAGAGGGTCACTTTGATGCTTTCAACTGAGGCGTCGATGGATGCATCCCTTATAAAGTCGATCATACTGCTGAATGTGTGATAGGGGAAAAACAGCAGGACATCGTGTTTTTTAATTGATGCAAAGGAAATTTTGCTCTGGTCTATTTCAGCGTGCCTTATAGGCGGATTAGGCTTGGTTGTTTCAAGTCCGGCAACACCCGGAAGACTCAGCATATCTTTCAGCCTGTGATAGCGGCCACCTGCTGAGAGTGTGTCGAGAGGATGCATTTTGTTCTTTTTTCTGAAGAAATCAAGCATTGCCTTCGGCATTTTTTCATCATAGACGAGCCTGATGATATCACCTTCTCCTCGTTTTTTAAGGCTTTCTGAAATCTTGTTAAGATAACTTACCGAGATATCATCCTCATCTATTTCCAGTTCAGCGTCTCTGGTTACCTTGAAGTTATAGGAATGAAAACTTGTAAACTGATGGCTGGAATAAACTCCGGGCAGGCCGAAGCGTACAATTTCATCAATAAGGATGATATGGGTTTCATCGCCGGAATGGGGCAGTTTTATAAATCGGGGAAGCGATTTTGTCGGAATTTCAATAATACTGTAGCGAATCCTGTGAGTTGTGTTGTTCCGCAGCTCTACTGCAAGATAGAGCGAGTCGTCCTGCAGATAGGGGATTTCGTACCGGCTGTCGATAATCATCGGAAAAATCTGCGGTCTTACATGGACGGTAAAATAATCAAAGACAAACCGCTGCTGCTTTTTATTGAGCTCATTGTGAGACTTTATAAAGACCTTCTCTTTTTCAAGTTCATTCATTATATCTTTATAAATTTTCTCTGAACGCTGTCGCTGTCTGTGAACAATCTCTCTAACCTGATTCATTGCCTCTTCAGGATCTTCGGGCAGGTATTTACGGCCTTTTCTGTTCATAAGGCAGAATTTTTTCAGCATTGCAACACGGACTCTGAAAAACTCATCCTGGTTTGATGAAAAAATGCCAAGGAATTTTAAACGTTCTCCCAGGAGGTTTCTTTTATCTTCAGCCTCCTGCAGAACTCTTTCGTTGAACGAGAGCCAGCTTACTTCTTTATTGATGAATTTATAAATATCTTCAGCCATGTGAGTCCTTTTTTATTTGCCGTCGCCGAAGCAGGTGTCCAGATTTCTTGCGTACTGAATGAGCGGATAGTCAGGCGGTACAAGTTTCAGTTTTCCCGCCACATCGCTCAGAGGTATTGAGGTGAGTGTTCTGTCCTGAATTGCCGCCATATGCCCGAACTTCTGCTCTGAAATCATTTTTGCGGCAAAGGCTCCGAGCTCGGTTGCCAGGACACGGTCAGTGGCGGAGGGTGAGCCTCCGCGCTGTATGTAGCCGAGTATGGTGTCCCTGGTTTCAATGCCGGTATCTTTCTGAATGATTTCTGAAATATACCTTCCGGCACTTTTCACACTCGGCTGCCCGTTCTTTTTCGGCGGAACTCTGATACCTTCTGCAACAACTACGATTGAGTAAGGTTTTCCTGATTCAGCTCTTTTCATTATATATTTTTTCAGTATTTTTCGTTCATAGGGAATTTCCGGAATAAGGATGATATCTCCTCCGCCGGCAACTCCTGAAAAGAGTGTCAGCCAACCGGTATGGTGTCCCATGACTTCAACCACCATGATACGCTTATGAGAGTTCGCGGTTGTATGTATTCGGTCGATGGCGTCTGTAGCTATTGTGACGGCAGAATCGAAACCGAACGTTCTGTCGGTACCCCATACATCGTTATCAATAGTTTTCGGGATTCCGATTACATTCAGCCCCTCTTCCTGCAGCTTGCCTGCGGTTTTCATTGTCCCGTTTCCGCCGATGCAGACCACACAGTCAAGGCCTAAGGTTGCATAGTTTTCCTTAATCTGCTCGGGCTTACTCACTACATACTGATCATATTCTGAATGTTTGAATGGTTTTTCTCTTGAAGTGCCGAGGATTGTTCCCCCGACTGTCAGGATGCCTGATAGGTCTCTTTCTGAGAGCTGTTTGTACTCGTTATTCACAAGACCGAGGTATCCGGAGGAAAATCCGTAGACTTCCATGCCGTATTTCAGGATAGCAGTCTTTCCGACACCTCTGATCGCAGCATTAAGTCCGGGACAGTCTCCTCCGGCGGTAAGTATTCCTATTTTCATTCCCTTTGTCTTTGACATTTTGACACTCCTGATAAGCATTGAACATGAATAATACTAGTTTAATATGCTTTATCAATATTTCAAAGTATCATATACGGGAATTGTTAGTTTTGTATTAACCCCGGTATTAATTAAGCGTTGTTTTAGAAGTGCCCTCTTCTGATTGTTTCCTCGATCGGTTTCCGGTCATTGGGGCTTTCCCTCTGCTGAAGATTCTCCGGAAGCTCTGAAATCTCGCCCGGTTTTCCTGCTGCAGCCATAGCTTCAACTGTATACCCTTCCGGTATTCCAAGCTTGTCCCTTGCCGCCTCATAATCAAAGCCCTGCATTCCGTGCACTACCAGTCCCATTAAGGAGCCCTGAAGTGCAAGACTTACCCAGGCTGCTCCTGTGTCGTAGCTGTGGGTTACTGATTCCTTCCCGGTATCAAAAGTGTTTTTTGATACTATAACCATGAGCATTCCTGCTTTTCCTGCCCATTTCTGGTTGCCCGCGTTAAGGAGATTGAAAAAAGTATCCCAGTTTTCATCGCCATTTATGGAATATATGAAACGCCATGGCTGGTTATTCATTGACGAGGGTGCCCATCTTGCCGCCTCAAACAGCTTTCGCGCGTCCTCTTCTGATAATGGTTCACCCGACATTGCTCTGGGTGACCATCGGTCTATAAATATCTGATCTGCGTTATTGTTATTAGTTCTTTTTTCACTGCCTTTTACCATGATAATCCTCCAGTAACATTTTTATTTTACTGTTGTGTTATAAGCATATATAATCAATATAAAGGTTTTGAAAAAGAGCGGCAAATAAAATAGTTATGTACCAGCACAGCAAATCTGTATACAGAAAAATATTATTGGTTTTTACATTGTTTTTCAGTCTCTTGAGGCTGTTCGCACAGGATGTTCCTGACCGCATTATGTCTGCGGATCTGCCTGTTTTTCTTGGTGAAGAAAAATTTATTCAGCGGATTAATGAAAAAACAGGCGGAACCCGTGAACCTGTCGGTCTTGTTTTAAGCGGAGGTTCCGCCAGGGCTTTTGCACATATCGGCGTTCTTAAACGTCTTGAGGAGCTGGGAATAGTTCCCGATTTTATAGTTGCCAATTCGATGGGTGCTATAGTCGGGCTGATGTATGCCGCCGGAATGTCGCCTGATATGATACAGGAGGCTGTTAATACTACAAATATCGGAGAATTGTTTAATATTGTAATGCCGCTTGAGGGCGGTCTTATGGATGTCAGCCTGTTCAGCGGACTTATAAGATCGTATCTGGGAAATCCAGACCTGTCAGAGCTTCCTGTTCCAATAATGGTTGTCTGTGAAGATATTGGTTCAAAGCAGCAGATCCGCATTGCAGAAGGAGAGCTTCTGACTGTGATGGAGGCCTCCTATGCGCTGCCGGTTTACTTTAATCCGGTCAAAATGGGCGGCTATACTCTGATTGACGGCGGTATTTCCAATCTGGTTCCGCTGGATGTTGCCTATAAATATTCAGACCGGATAATTGCGGCTACAGCCTTCTATGATAATCCTAAACTTGATTTGAAAAACCCGCTGACTATTCTGAATATAGCCATGGATGTAGGGAAGAGCCGGACAGGGATCTCTCAGCTGAAACTGTTTGATCCTGTTCTGATAAGGTGCGATGTAGAGCATTATTCTTTCATGTCCTTCAATCTTATCAATGAAATAAGTGAGGCCGGGTACCGATCAACGGATATGCTGAGCTCTGTATTGAGTGATTTCAGCAACGGCGGAGTATCTGAGACTTTAGGAGAATACCGGGAGTCATACAGGATGAGAATGGACGATGCCAACCGTGAATACAGATATCTTGAAAGTATTCCTGTTGCTCCATCTGAGCTTAACCTTGTTTTTACCGCTATGTTTCCTGAAGGCATTGCAGACGAGTTTTATCTGGACAGCGGGTATAATGCAGGCCTTGGAGCCGACTTCAGGACAGGCCTTTTCAGTATGCAGGCCGGGGCAGGGGCAGAAGTTTTTTCTCCGGCAGGCGGGGATCTGCATCCGATGATTTTTTCCGGGTTAAGCTATGACCCCTTTTATTTTTTAAACCTTCGTGCCGGAACCGGAATTTCATTAACAGGGGATTTTGAAAATATTACCGAATTTGGTGAGCTCTTTGATTCCGGCTATTATTACGGGCAACTGCGCCTGATCCCCTTTGCCTCTGAAAAGTTTAGAACCGGTTTGAATGTTAAGGCGGAATTTGCAACGGACAGTTCGTGGTCTTTGTCTGACAGTCTCTACACAGGAACTCTGGAAGCAACACTTTTTCCCAATGCAGATTCAGAAAAACCTTTTAAAATCTATGCTGGCGCTGGGCTTCAGGGGCGGGATTTTGAAAACCTGTTCGGACTTGCGGAGCTTTCACTGACTGCTGCAGTTCCCGGGACCGAAACCCTGCTGCTTTTAGAGAACCGGGCTCTGGGCCGGTATCCACTTAGTTCCGGAACTGTTCCCCTTTTTAAAAGAGATTCTCTCAAACTTTCTGCTGTACAATACTCCCCGTATCCCTTTGAACAGGATGCTCCGGCAGCAGGATATCCGCAGCTTTTCTTCAATGAAATGAGACTTTTGTTTAACCCCTATATGTTTGAGCCGGCTTTTTCTGAGATAATTATATTTCAGAATATTAAGGCGGGAGCCTACGGGGTTTTTGCTTACACTGATGAGCCGGGTGCCGGCGCGGGGCTTTTTGTGCATTCGGATGTTTCTCTGATTGGGCTTAAACCAGTACCCCTTAATCTTTATGCGGGATGGGATTTCTCTGCTTCTGAATTCTGCTGGGGATTCAGCTTTTCAGAATGATAATCCGCAGAGTTGAAGAGTCTCCTCCAGTTCCGGTATAGAGGTTCTGCCGCCGGGCTTTGTTGTTGAAAGAGCCGCGGCTGCTGATGAAAAGTTGAGGTTTTTCTGCAGATTCAGCCCCTTCGCTATACCGTAGGCAAAGGCTCCATGAAAAACATCTCCCGCCCCGGTGGTATCAACGGCTTTTACACTGTAGGACGGCATGGTTATGGCGGCACTGTTTTTCCGGTAGCATACACCCCTTTTACCCATGGTAACTATACTTAAACCGTTATAGCGTTCGGTAAGAACATCGACCGCCTTTTTCTGGAGAACATGTGTATTAAGATTTTCCAGTCCGGCAAGTTCGCAGGCATAGGCGGTGCTGCAGATGACGTAATCAGACAGCCTGCTAAGGGTATCAGTTGAATTACGCAGGGTTCCTGCATCCATAATTTTAACCGCCCTTGGAAACATCTCTACAAGCTTGAGGCTTAAATTAAGTGCATGGCCGTCAAACAGCAGGATAGAGGGGTTCATTTTAGAGAGTCTTTCTATAAGCTGTTCGGAAACCTCAGACTGTTCCGATTCATCTCTGCGGTTTAGAAGCGTCCTTGTTCCTGAACTCGTGTTGACAACAATTGCAGAAAGAGGTGTATTACTCTGCTCTCTCTGTTCAACCAGGGAGGTATCTACATTCCATTCTTTCAATTCGTTAAGAATTTTATCACCGTAGATATCCTTGCCAACCAGACCGGCAAAAGCAGAGGACAGTCCCCATTTTGCATTAAGGCAGGCTGCATTTGCAGCCGGGCCGCCTCCTGTCTCAACCAGTGTATCTATCCGGTATTTCTGATCTTCTACCGGATATAAAGGCATCATAAAGTTAATGTCGTAAGCTGCATGTCCGCAGCATATAATTTCAGGACTGTTATTTTTCATTTTTCAGCGTTCAAACTCCTCTGCAAGCATGTCGAGATAAATCATATCATGATATTCACCCTTCTGACGGATACACTTACGTCTCGTACCGATTTCCTTAAAACCAAGTCCGGTGTAGCATTTATATCCGCGCTTATTGAATGAATAAACAGAGATTAAAAAGCTGTGAAGATTCAGATAGTCAATTCCATACCCTATGAGCAGGCGTATGGCTTCAGTTCCGTATCCCTTACCCCAGTGATTTTTTTCTCCGATAAAAATGCCGATTTCACATGTTCTGTTTCTCTGATCGACTACATGAAATCCGCATACTCCGATTGGTTGATCCCCTTCATTGAGCACTATCGTATAGGAGTGTTCTCTTGACAGGGTTTCAAGAATTGACCGCTCTCCGGATTCTGTAATTACCTTATCTGAAAGAGTAAGGTTTTCGGTCACTTCAGGATCATTTAACCATGCCGTATATAGTTTATAATCTTCGCAATCGATGGGGGAGAGGTAGCATCGTTTTCCCTGTACTTTTTTATAATATGCCATAGATGTTCTCTTCCTTTAATATTATCTTATACTCCGAACAGTAAGTCCAGAATATTCATTGCATTATTCTTGCCCTCATAGACTTCCGGATTATAGAATTCCGTGTATCCGCATCTGATACAGGAAACGGCAATGAAGGTGTTATGCTGAAGATTGACCAGTCTGGAAAGACCTGCGCCGCTCATACTGACTCTTTTTACAGCTCCGCCGATGCTCCTGCATTTTGGACAGACAAATTTATTCTGCAGTTCTGTTTCAAAATCCATTGATTACCTCCATAAGGGTTGTTTTTTTATAATTTAATTGTAATTATATTCTGGTAGCTTGACAACTTTATACTGCAGGCTTATTATAAATTGTACGGTCATTCAATTTATTACTGAAAAAACTATGGGTAGAAAAAGCAAAGCCGAACAGAGAAAGCCTGAAATCCTCGAGCATGCCTATGAAGTTGTAAAACGCGAAGGTCTGGAGAATACAACCCTTGCCAAGATAGCGGAGAGCATGGGAGTAGCTACCAGTCTTTTAACGCATTATTTTGATTCCAAAGAAGAAATTATTTGTTCTCTCGCCGATTACATGGTTGAAGCTTATGATGAATTTCTAATGCTCGATTTCAGCCGCTTTGAGTCTCCGGAAAAAAGACTTTCTGCAATTCTTGATGCGCGGTTCTGGGAATACTCAAGACAGATTGTTGATGACCGTGTCTGGTTTGATGTCTTTAATCTGAGTCTTAGAAACGATCATGTGAAAGAAATTTTTACTGATCTGTATAAACGGGATAAGGAAGCAGTAGTTGCTGAGATGCATGCTGTTTTCGGTGAAAGTAATTCCGGTAAGTTTGATGAACTGTCAAGCGCCCTTATCGCAATAATGGAGGGTCTCAGTTATTATAATACCGTTACCAGAGATAAGCAGGAACTTGATGCTGCTGCATCGGTTTTGAAGGAAATGTTCACAGACTACTGCATTAAGCAGTTGAGCTAGTTTTTTTAAATTATTTATTGTTTGTACAAACAAACAAATAAAAGGAGTAGATAATGAGAGTATTACTTGTTGGTGCAGGCGGAGTAGGAAGTGCGATTGCTTCAATCATTTCCAAGAATGATGCGCAGGCTGAATGGATGGAGCTAATGGTCATTAGCGACTATAACGAGCAGAGAGCGGCTGATGTTGCGTCAATTGACAAACGATTTGTAGCGGAGCAGATTGATGCCTCTGATGAAGAAAAGATAAAAGCTCTGGCAGAGAAGCATAAAGTTGATTTTATAATGAATGCCTGTGATCCTGTTTTCAATATGCCGATATTCAACGCCGCCTATGAGTCAGGCTGTACATATATGGATATGGCTATGAGTCTTTCTGAGCGGGACAAGGATGATCCTTACGGAAAAACAGCGTTAAAGCTGGGGGATCTTCAGTATGCTGAGGATGAAAACTGGGTTAAAAAAGGTTGTCTTGCAATCTGCGGTTCAGGTGTTGAGCCGGGAATGGTGAATGTTTTTGCAAATTATGCTGATAAATATCTCTTTGATGAAATACATGAACTGAATGTAAGGGATGCTGATAACCTTGAGGTTGAAGGTTTGGATGTAGCATTCGGTTTCTCAATATGGACAACTATAGAAGAATGTCTTAATCCTCCCGTGATATGGGAAAAGGATAAGGGCTGGTTTGTTACCGAGTCTTTTTCAGAGCCTGAAATTTTCAGATTTCCTGAACCCGTCGGTGAGCAGGAGGTTATTAATGTCGAGCATGAGGAAGTTCTGATGTTACCCAGAACCTTTGCAGATAAGGGGCTTAAGCGTGCAACATTCAAGTTTGGAGTGGATCGCGACATGAGGCGTGTTTTAAAGACTCTTGAAGCGCTTGGCCTTGATAAGACTGAAAAGGTACGGGTAAAGGGAGTTGAGGTTTCTCCCCGTGATGTGGTAGCAGCCTGTGCTCCGGACCCGGCCACTATCGGTGACCGAATGAAGGGGCAGCTTTCTGCCGGATTGTGGGTGAAAGGCCTTAAAGACGGTAAAGAGCGAAGTGTTTATATTTACCAGCTTGTAGACAACAAGGATTGTATGGATAAATACGGAAGCCAGGCCGTAGTTGCACAGACAGCATTCAACCCGGTGATAATGATGGAGCTTGTTGCTAAAGGGCTCTGGACCGGCAGCGGGGTTAAGGGGCCTGAATGTTTTCCGTCAGAACCTTTCATGGAAAGAATGGAAGGCTACGGATTTCCTGCCGGGATGATGGAAATGGAATCCGAATACAAATCAGTTATAGATCAGGAAAGCCTGAAAGCAGGTTTCTAGTTAAAGTCTTAAGTAATTGAAGCTACTACAGTAATCTGGTCTCTTCTTGTCTGCATTGACAGGAATAGACCGGATTCTATCCTGTCAATAAAAGCATCAAGGCTGGAGTCTGCTTCACTTATTTCACCTATTCCCATGCTGCAGCTTAATTTTCCGACTTCCGGAAAATTTGTCTGGTGAATGCGCTCGAGGGTAAGCTTTCCAAGCTGGTATGCTCCGTCCCTGTCTGTCTCGGGCAGAAGCAGCATAAACTGGTCCCCACCAATTCTGCCGAAATAATCAGTAGTTCTGAGATCTTTCATTATTGTTTTACTGAAAATCTGAAGAATTGAATCCCCTGCTGCTTTATTGTATCTGTCGTTTATCTGTTTAAAATGATCAATATCAAAAAGTATTATTGATACCGGAGTACCGTATCTTTTAGAACGGATATATTCCCCCTTAAGCAGGTTAAATATCTGCAGACGCGAGAAAGCACCAGTAAGAGGATCGTGAGCAATAAGATCTTTCACAATTTTCTGTTTAATATGTATAAACAGGATAAATGCGGTTACAGTAGCAAATATTACTGTAAGAAGTATCAGGATTATTTTACTGTTATGATAAAGAAGCTCCAGTGAAGGATTATTGATTTCAGCTATTAGAACCGAGCCTCTGACTCCTGAATATTTTTCAAGAGGAATTATGACCAGGCCCTCGGTGTCATTTGTACTCAGCGCTTCCGAATTACCGCCTTCGGCGACATTAATAATCTTACTGCTGTATTCAGTCAGTTTTTCCGGAATTCCGGAATCGGCAGCATCTTTTAAAACTGTAATGCCGGTGACTCCGGAAATATCTGTAAGAAGGTTTTCAAGCGGATAGTAAAACTCTGTATTTATATAGTCTGAGGCTCCGCGGGCTGAAAAACTGTCTGTAACAAGCAGCCTGCTGCCTGATGCCGGAATTTCTCCGGAACTGAAATTGTAGCCTCCGTAACTGACTTTCATTCCTGAAATAATATGTCCTTCCAGGCCGTTGAAAATCCGTTCACATTCACTGTTCAGTCGGCTTTCTGAATTAGATGGAAGGCCCGATAATGCCGGAATTATAGCTGTTTCAAATACGGCGGCGGTCATTGTATTCATGAACCCGGTCTGGGAGTTCAGCTGATCTGAGATGTGAACCAGAGAATCATTATTAATATCGCTGACAGTAAGGATTAGATTTTTTCTTATGTATTGTAGTAAGAAAATATTAAGTGCAATTACTAAAACCAGTGTAAGAATCTTAGTCAGGAGTAATGATTTTTTCATCTTCTTAGGATCTCTTTAACGATGGAAATTGTCAATCTTTTTATCTGTTTTTCTAAGATTATTTAGCCTTAAAAAATTAATTTTGTGTTTATATTCCCTTTCAGATATCCTATAATTTTTCTGGGGGAGAAATTTATGAATGTTTCAGTCAGGTTAAAATCGATTTATAAAAATGAGAGTGAGAATTTTCAGGAGAAGGTAGTCACACTTTACAGGATAAATTTTATACTCGGGATCTTTTTCCTTCTCTTTTCAGTGATAAGAGTCATTTCGGGTGATTTCATGATTGCAGGAGGTGAGTTCTTCGTTACCCTCCTGCTTGGTGTAAATATATTATTAATGTTCAAGGGGTTTTACAAAATCAGCAGTACCGTCAGCGTCTTTCTGTTTATAATGGCTGCCTTCGGGCTGTTTATGATGCAGGAACATACTGAACTTGATGATTTATATGTCTTTTCAACCTATACCATTTCCATCATCTGTGTAGCCCCCTTAATGTCCTATCACCTGTGGCAGATGATAGCCATAGCGGGAATAGGCATTGTAGGGGAGATTTTCTTCTTTTTTACTATGATGATGCCTATGCTTAAAAGTCAGGGTGCTGAAGCTGATTACGGTTCTTTTGTAATAGCGATAGCTTTTCTTTTTGTAGCAGCGCTTTTTGCCACCATGGTCTTCAGGATGCAGCTGAAGTCAATATCTCTCATAGAAAAAGAGCGTGACAATACTGCCAAAGGCTATACACAGCTTAACCGGATAGTAGGCTCTATGAAGTCTACATTCAATATCGGAGAAAGGCTTCTTCTTGCTGCTGAAAACACAAGCAAAGTAACTGAGGAACTTACTTCTGATATTCAGGATTTGACAAGAACCTCGGAAGTGCTTTTTTCGTCGACTGTAGAAACCGGGCAGTCAAACCGGAAGATTGCAGCTTCAGAGAAGCAGGTTCGGGAGCGAATGGATATTCAGACCAGGGCTGTTTCCGATTCAAGCAGTTCAGCAAATCAGATTGTAGATCAGATTTCATTTATAAGCAGTGCTGCAGAGCAGCGGCTTAAAATTCTCGCAGAGCTTAAGGATTCTTCCGTAGAGGGCGGTGAAAGACTGGATGAGTCAATTGATTCTATTAAAAAACTTTCTGAATCATCAAAAGAAATACTCGAAATTATTGAAGTCATTGAATCTATATCCAGCAGGACGAATCTTCTTGCCATGAATGCTGCTATTGAAGCGGCTCATGCCGGAGATGCCGGACGGGGATTCGCTGTTGTTGCAGAGGAAATAAGAAAACTGTCTGAGGAAACCGGTCAGAACTCGGATGCAGTTAAGAAGAGTCTTGAAAACAACAACAGGTATTTTGAAGAATCTAACCAGTCAATAAATGAACTTAAACTGGTATTTAATAAAATAATTGATGAAGTAATGAATGTCGGAGACTCACTGAGGGAGATTGTCGGAAGTATGAAGGAGCTTTCCTCCGGAACAACCATCATAACAACATCAGTAAAACATCTTCTTCAGTCAAATGAAGATGTGCTGAAGGCGCTGGACAGCATGGAGCAGGATATTGTGCTTAGTGACAAGTCTGTCAAAAATATATCGGAATCCTGCGGTGAAACCAAGGAGCATATTGCCGTTCTAACAGATATCGGTAAAAAAATTGTAAGCGAAGCCGCCGGACTGGAAGAGATTGGAAAGCAGAATATCGAGCAGATGAAGCAGCTGAATTCCGAGCTTGAAAAGCTGTAATTTTCGGTCCATAAGATAATAAAACAGTAAAAAGAAGTTCTGCTGCTATTTATTTTTGATGTACGGATATCTATCATTTTAAATATGGAAGAATATAGCTTCGAATACTTTCCTGCCCGCTACAGGGCAGTCAGGCTGCTGCCGATGTTTCTGGGCCTTCTGTTTTTCCTCCTGATGGGGGTCTTTGCAATTTTGACATCACACTCCGTGGAAGGAATAGCGGCTGCCTCTTTCGGCCTTCTGCTTTTTCTTGCTGCGGGTCTTCAGAACCTGCCCGGAAGCCGGAAATATGGAATCGGGAAATACAGTCTTATTCTAAAAGCCCGGATGACAAAGAGGGAACTTGATATTTCTGATATCAAATGGGTTTCCGCAGTCAGCAGGAAAGAACTGAGGGGTTTTCTGGAGAATCTGTACAGACCCGTGGTTGAGGCGGAGAAGGGGCTTGAATTTTTTAAGTGGATAAAGGCGTCAAAATCATACGGAGAGGTAACGGGTTTTATGTCCGTGGCCCCGATTATGAGTGAGATTCGGAGGGGCGGTCCGATAGATATCCGCAGCTACGGTGTTAATGCGGGATCAGATGCCGTTATACTGAATACTGCAAACGGCTATTATATAATTACACCGAAAGACCCTGCCGCATTTACAGAAAAACTTGAAGCCAGGGGGATAGATATCAGAACCTCTGAAAGTATAGCCGAAACCGTATTCCCTGAAGAGTTCCGGGAGAATATCAGGAATATCCAGCCCTCATCAGGAATAAGAAAGTTGATGCGGGTCAATTTTATTATTACCTTTGTTATAGCAGCCGGGCTGGTAATCTACTTCGGATTTCTCCGTAATGCCGGAGACGGTTCCGGGGAGTTCGAAAACCGCAGCGGGGTTGAGTCTGAATATATTGAACCTTCAGGAGCATACGGTGTCTGGGAGGGTGATTCAGATTTCTTTTTCGGTGTTGATGCAGAGCTGATTCCGGATGAAGTTACTCTGGTGCGAGATGAACTGACAGCCTGGCCCAGGTCTTATGCCGTTGAAGCCATGGCGCGGGATTTTGCAGATGAAACCGGAGCGGATTTATCTGTTATTCTAAGGTCCGAGAAGGCTGCGGAACTGGCTGATTTTCTGTGGCTTCATTCACAGATCCGGTATCAGGAAAATATAACGAATGATGCAGGACGGGAGTTTGCTGTTTTTATCTGCAGCGGTTCGGAGATAGGTGTTTATATAAAACAGGAATTTAAAAGAATATCAGGAGAATAAAATGGATAAACTTAAAGCCGGGGATAGATGTCCCGATTTTTCACTTTCCGATCAGGACGGAAATACGGTTGAACTTAAAGATTTTAATGGAAGTTATTTACTTGTTTACTTTTATCCGAAGGCCATGACTTCCGGCTGTACAACACAGAGCTGTGCCGTCAGTGAGGCCCGTGATGACTTTTCAAAACTGAGCTGTAAGGCTGTAGGGATAAGTCCGGATGCACCCGCAAAACAGAAAAAATTTGATGAAAAATACGAACTTGGTTTTCCTCTTCTTGCTGATGAAGACCATGTTGCTGCAGAGGCATTCAATGTCTGGGGCGAGAAGAGTATGTATGGTAAAAAGTATTTCGGCATTATCAGATCTTCTTTTCTTGTTGATCCCTACGGAAAAATTATAGAAGCCTGGTATAAGGTAAAACCCGGAGATACCGTTCCGAAAGCCCTGGAAGCTCTAAAGAAATGAAGGCTGCTCTTGTTACAGGGGCATCCGGCGGTATAGGAAGGGCTATAGCAGTAGAGGCTGCTTCCCATGGATACAGCCTCTTTCTGACAGGAAGAAATGCTGCCAGACTTGAAGAAACCAAAGCTAAGGTTTTTGAATCACTTCCTGCCGGAGATAAAGTTAATGTTGTCATAAGACAGGCTGAGCTTTCTGAAGTTTCTGACTGTGCTGATATAGTAAGAGCTTCTGTAGAACAGTTCGGCAGACTGGATCTTCTTGTGAATAATGCTGGAATTACAATGGCAAAGCCTGTCGGCGGATATTCTTCTGAGGAATGGGATCGTGTGATGAACATAAATGCAAAGATCCCCTTTTTTCTGATTCAGGAAGCAATACCTTTTCTGAAGAAGGCAGACCCCGGTTTTATAATAAATATCTGTTCAATTGTTTCACAGAAGGGTTATGAAAATCAGGTTTTATATTCTGCATCAAAGCATGCACTCTACGGCCTGACAAAATCAACAGCGCGGGATTTATCCAAAACTAATATCCGTGTTCATGCTGTGCTGCCGGGCGGGGTTGATACTGATATGGTAAGAACTGTCAGGCCGGACATTGATACATCGGAAATGATACAGCCTGAAGATATTGCGGCCTCAGTAGGCTTTCTGCTGGGAATGAACGGCAATGCTGTTATAGATGAGATAGTTGTCAGAAGGAAAACTAAAACGCCCTGGGAGTAGTTTCAGTCTGAAACCCGGACAGCAATCTGGGCCAGATGACCACGCTCGTCCTCATGCATGCCGGGTGCAACAACACAGCGTATAACATCATCCTTCATTTGAAGATTGTTCCGGTCCAGAAAATCAGCCAGTTTGGCAAACTGGTTTTCAGATTCTTCAGTCCTCCCCCAGAATGTGATTGAGGCATAATCTCCGGCCGGCAGGCTTGAAATAAATCCTGGGGATGTGTTGTAGTTTTCTTTAAGAATATAGATTCCGCTGAATACATCAAAATTCCCTTTTTTAAATTCTTCACGGTCAAGGAACAATCCTACCTTCGGCATCAGGATATGAGGTTTGTTCTCAATTTTGTTCCGTAGACTGTATACCAGAGTCTCAAACTCAACCCTGGTTTTGATATCGCCCTTCATCCGGAGGATCTGCCTGGCCTTCCTCCGTTCAAGTCTGACGGCTTCATCCTGCTTTACATCCAGCGCATTCTCAATCTCTGACTTCAGTCCTTTGAGCATTGTCTGAGTAGTTTGAAGTTCCTGTATTCGCTTTTCGCTGATATCAATTTGTGAATCAAGAAGTTCAATCAGGCTGTTGTGATGATCGTTCTTAAGGTAATTTTTAATTTCCTTGTATGAAAGGCCCATTGATCGCATATAGATTATAAAATTAAGTGTGTGGAACTGCCTGGTTGTATAATACCTGTAGCCGTTTATTTCATTGGTTACTGCGGGTTTAAGCACATCGATTCTGTCCCAATATCGAAGCATTTTTGGTGAGATATTATGCATTCTGGCCATCTGGCCAATCAGTAAATTATCGGAGCCCCAGTTTTTGTTCATAGGTTTCTCTAGGCGAGGCGGGAGTTTAAATTACTCCCGCCTGAAGATGTTTTATTTTTTGTAAACTTTTTCGATGTTTTTATCCATGCGGGCAACCATTTCACGGATTTCTTCCGGAGATTTTGGTATATAAATACTGTGCATTTTATCCCATCGTTCTACATACTTATCTATTGAAGCTGCATCGGTCAGCATTGAATTAATCTTGTTAACAAGTTCAGGATCCATATTTCCGGGTCCTACCAGGTACATCGGAAATGCGGAATACAGTTCAGGGCATCCGAGATCTGTATAAGTAGGAAGATCTACAAAAAGCGGGTTGCTGCCGTTGTACTCATCTATTGTATGCATAAGGGCAATAAAGGAACCGTCCTGCAGGTACTGCATGGCACTCAAGCCTGACAGAACTGCGGCATCAATAGAACCGCCCAGCATCCCGATAGGAATTTCTGAATTACCGGAATATACAAGTTTAACCTTGTCTTCAAGGTCGAACTGTTTCAGGATCATTCGGGCCTTAACCTCAACAGTACTTCCTGTACTTGTTCCGTAATTTACATCACCGGGATGTGCTTTTACGTAATCAACAAATTCTTCCCAGGTCTTATAAGGATGATCGGGAGTTGTGAGAAGTACAGAGTCAAAATCAACCTTTAAACCCGGAGTTGAAGAAATAATTGTTACCTGGTCAGGATTCATTGGGTTAATATCATTCTGTCCTGTATGATACTGGATATTTGCACCTGAGCCGGTAAACATGAGTGTATATCCGTCCGGTTTTGCACCTGAAAGTTTTTTTAATGCCAGGGTGCCGACACCGGTGTTTTCATTTACAGGAATAAATGTTCCACCAGTTTTTTCAGTCAGGTATTCAAGCATAATTCTTGTGGATAAATCGATTGGTGCTCCCGGCGGGTTCGGGATGTAAACTGTTACATCTTTTGCCGGCCAGGCCTCAGCTCCGCCCGCAGCACCTTCCTGCTGTCCGTTTGCAGAAAGAGTATGCAGACTGAATAAAACCAGAACAGCAACTGCCAGCAATAAAATTTTCCTCTTCTTTTTCATTCTTTTCTCCTATTTAATATTTTTCAAATGCTGCAAATTGCAGCATTAATTGCATAATATTTTTATCGAACTTCGGCTTTCTGTTTCGCAGGTTTGATTAAATGACCTACCAGGTTCCAAACCAGTAACCCTGCTCCTATTAGAAGTAGAATTGCGGAAACCGGACGGGTAAAAAATGATAGGAAGCCTGTATCGGAATAGTTCAAAGCCATCCTTAGATTTCTTTCAAGAAGCGTACTCAGGATATAGGTCATGATGAATGGAACTATCGGAATGCTGAAATAATCCATCGCGAGTCCGAGCAGGCAGGCAACAAGAGTAACGAACAGTCCGAATAAGCTGTTACCGGAGAGATATGCGCCAAGCAGTGAAATTATGATAATTAAAGGATACAGATAGTGATATGGTGCTTTCAGCATTCTCGGGAAAATGGGCATGCCTACTATTTCAACAATGAGGATGAGCACTGCAGCTATGATAGCTGCGATGTAGATCATGTAAACAATTTCAGGGTTATTCCTTATCAGGAGCGGACCCGGGTTTATTCCATGAATTGTAAGCGCTGCCAGAAAGAGAGTCATTGGTGTGCTTCCCGGTATACCCAGGGCGATAAGCGGAATAAGCTCTCCTCCTATTCCTGCATTATTTGCAACTTCCGGTGCAATGACGCCTGCAACCTCACCCTTTCCCCAGTTTTCTTTATTTTTGGACAGGTTTCTTTCAGTTGAATAAGCCAGGAATGTTGAGGTTTTTCCGCCGAGTCCCGGGAGGAATCCGATTATCAGGCCGGTGAAAAAGGACCTGATGATGTTGCCTACATTATTAAGAAGATCTTTTACCGGAAGTTTGAATCCGCTGACCTTTATGTTTGATGCTTCCTTGGCTTTTTTACCGCTGGCAAACTCCTGCAGTATAATCTTTGCAGCGAACATACCCATCATTATGTTTACAATGCTGAAGCCGTCATAAAGGTAGAGGTTGCCGAATGTGAAACGCTGGGTAGATGAGATTGGAGCCATTCCCACTGAGGCGGCAATAATTGCAAGCCCTACAGCAAGTAAGCCCTTCGTTGCATTCTCTTTTGAAAGCCCGACAACCATTGCGATTGCGCAAAGACAAAGTGCAAAGTATTCCCAGGGGCCAAGTTTTACAGCAAGCTTTGCAAGCAGGGGTGCTGCGATTATAGCGATTACAAGAGAGGGGATCATCGCTATGAAGTTTGAGCTGACCGCGGCACTGAGTGCACGTACCGGCTCGCCCTTTTTAGTCATTGGGTAACCGTCAAATGTAGTTACAATCGATGAGTTCGTGCCGGGAATTCCAAGCAGAATTGAACCGATACAGCCTCCGGATGTACTTCCTATGTAAATTGAAGTAAACAGACCCAGTGCAAGAGCCGGATTCATCTTGTAGGATATCGGCAGCAGCAGGATCGTGATTGTTCCTCCGCTGAGTCCCGGGATTGCTCCGAGAAGCATTCCAAGAACGGCTCCTCCGAAAATATAAATCAGGCCAGCGGGTGTGGCGATTGTCTGTAATGTTTCAAGTATCATTTTATCTACCTTCCTGTCTTACCTGAAAAGGTTCCAGAATATGCCCTTCGGAAGAGAAGAGCCGAGAGCTACGACGTATGCGATGTAGATTCCTAGCGTTACCAGTACGGTATAGATAACAACATTTCTGGTCTTAATATTTGCTTCCCTTGAGAACAGCATTGAAATAAGGAATGTTGCTACAGGAATTGCAACCAGGTAGCCGAAAAGCCAAAGGACTACAAAGAACAGAACGTAAAGAGAAAAAAGAAGCACAAGACGTTTCAGTTCTTCCCTGTCTATTTCTTTTGCAGTATCCGGATGTTTCTTAAACAGATAGGAAATGCCGATCACGCCCATGAGGAAACATCCTATATAGGGGAATACCTTGGGGCCAGGATCTCCCTGGACAACGGATTCAGGAAGGCGCATGGTGTGAAATCCGAAGAAGCCTGTTAAAGCCAGCATTATGAGTCCTAGGACTCTGTCCTTGTGGATAAATTTCGAGGTCAAAACCCTTCTCCTTTTAATTTTCTCAGTTTTTAGCTGCGTAATGCATGTCAGTGCCGCTAACTGATAATCAACCAATTCATTTGAGAATTTCTCGAAATTTTAAGCCTTCCCATATTGGGAAGGTCAAGAAAAATTATTTCGAATGATTAAAATCACTGTTTTTCAAAGTTTTTATAAAAGGAGGTCACCCAATACTTATTGGATGACCCCGTGGCTGGTTGTAACTTTTTTAAATAATCGATATTTAGAAGGATTATCGAATCTCTATAGTTTATTCTCTGTCCGCTTAATGATTTCTTCCTGAACGGCAGGGGTCAGAATTGTGAAATATGTGCTGTATCCTGCTACCCTTACAATCAGATCCCTGTATTTCTCAGGTGTTATCTGTGCAGTTCTAAGTGTTTTATTATCTACAACATTGAACTGAATATGTTTTCCGCCGTTGAACATGTAGGTTTTGATAAGAGCGGAAAGCTTCGCAAGGTCGGAATCACTTTTAAGCGCGCTTGGATCAATCTTCATGTTCAGCAGCATGGCATTGAAAGGAGTCTGATCGATCTGCATTGCGCTCTGCAGTGAGGCAGTAGGACCATGGACATCACTTCCCTGGGCCGGAGATACTACTCCGTCACAGAGGGTTTCGCCCGATTTCCGGCCGTCGGGAGTTGCGCAGGTATATGAACCGCCCGGTGCGTGCGCGGTAATTGATATTCCGGTCGGTCTGGGCTGTTCTCCGTAAACGGATCTGAATTTTGAAGTTGATGATATCCAGTACCCGAAGAGATCTTTGGCAATTTCGTCTACAAAGGAGTCATTGTTTCCGTATTTTGGAGCATTCAGGCAGAGATCCTGAATATTTTCATATCCTAGCCAGTCAGCCTCAATAGCAGAATAGAGTTCTTCCATTGAAAATTTCTTTTCATCAAAGACAAGTTTCTTAACAGCAGCCATTGAATTGACAACGTTGATCATTCCCACAGGGTTGAACATGGAAGCATTCTCATAGAACATCTTCCGCTGATTCATGTCTTTTCCTGATGTAATACCCTCGTAGGTGAAGGCGGAATGCACTACATCGGGCTGAGTATGATGAGTTACATGGATAAGGATATTATGTTCCTCATTGTACATACCCATAAAGTGAAAAAGCTGGGTTTTGAAGGCTGTGTAGAACTCATCAAAAGTTTTAAAGTCCTTCATTTCGCCGGTTTTCGGACCGATCTGTTCTCCGGTAGAGGTAAGTAAACCATTGTGCATTGTGATATCCAGAACCTTCGGAACTATGAACATTCCCAGGGCATTTATTCTGGATTTTCCGGGGATATTGAGGTCCAGACAGCCTGCAAGGGCATAGCCGCGAGCCTCTTCAAGAGGTACTCCCTGGTCAACAAGTCCGGCAATATAGCTGTCGTCGGATATAAAAGCCGGCATTCCTATTCCGGTTCTTACCAGTTCAGCTCCCTTTTTCATAAGTGCGTCGGGGGTATTTTTGTTTACCCTGATAGTAATTGTGTACTGCGGAACTCTTACGTCGAATGCCGCCTGAAGAACGTGGTAGGACAGGTCATTTGTTGCGTCGTTTCCGTTTTTGTCCACGCCGCCGATCACAAAGTTGTGCCATCTGGCCATTCCGGCCCATTTATCGCGCTGAAGTGCTCCGCCGCTTATAAAGTTGAACTGCATTATCTTTATTCGAAGCATTCCCAGAAGTTCAATTACCTCATCTTCGGTAATTTCGCCGGATTCAATGTCTTTTTTATAGTATGGGTACATATACTGGTCAAAACGTCCGCCCGGAGTAACTCCGTGGGCAATCATCATCCAGTAAAAATAGAAATTCTGAAGGGCATCACGGAAATTACGGGAAGGATTATCGGCTATCCAGTGACAGGTGTCGGCCATTCGCAGAAGTTCCTTCTTTCGTGTTTCATCAGCAGTTTCATCTGCCTTTTTCTGACAGGCGTCTCCGTAGCGGTGGTACATTCTTACCATGGAACTGAGCGCAATAATTACCGCCTTAAGGTAGTCGGCTTTGTCGATTGAATCCTGGTCATGGTATCTGAGAGTTAAAAGTTCTTCCTCAGCATCATGCAGGGTTTTGCTTATTCCTTCTTTTACGATTTTTTCATAGTCAGGAACAAAGAATGAGAGTCCGATTCCCAGACCCCATCCGAAGCCTGCGCCTCCTGAACCGCGTCCCTTGGTTTTATCTGTCCAGGGCGGGCAGAGGATTCCTGATCTTATAAAAGGCCATAAGTGGTGATCGTCATAGTAACGTCCCTGCCATTCATAAATCTGACGGCCCTTGCCTTCCCAGAAAGAATCAAGGCCCCTAAGTGTTTTACGATCCTCATCACTGATCTCAAAAACGCTGTCCATTGTTTCAAGATCCTTATCCTCCCAGAAGGGACCCCATGTTGCCGCTTCCATTCCCATCGGTTTGCTGGATACATTTCCGGCAATAAGCTCATCGTCATCTATATAAATGGTGCGGTTATCAAGGTAGTGTGCGGTAGCATAAGCACGCTGCAGGACGGAAGGAAGACCTTCGTGACTGTTCCATGCTTCAATTGTAAGTCTGGCCTTTTCGGCTAGTATCGGATATTTCTCTACCTCCAGCCGGTCCATCATTCTCTGGACTCTTGCAGTAATCATATATTTTCCTCCATTTGGGTTACAAAAAAATTATAAACCTTGCCAAAATGGGAAGGTCAAATTTTATTTTCAGCAAATTTACTGTTTTTAGTGTTAATTTTTTATTGACAGTCAGTGGATCTATGTTAGACTTAGGTTAGTTGATTTATTCAACCAATCAAAAGAGGTTATTTTGGCATTTTTTACTGACACAAATTCTTTAAATATCCCTAAGATTCTCCGTGCGGTATGGCAGAACAAGGGGATAAGCAGGATTGAACTTTCAAGACTCCTTGAAATAGATAAATCCACTGTTACCCTGATTGTTTCAAAACTGCTCGAATCAGGAATCATTGAGACTATAGCCGAAGGCAAGGCCGGGGCTACCGGCGGACGTAAGCCGGTTCATCTTGCAATTAACAAGAACTTCGGCGTAATTCTGGGTGTTGAGATTCAGCCTTATTCATCATACAAGCTTGCTGTGACAAATCTTGAAGGTGAACTGGTTCGTTCTGAAATAAGGAACGAGGTTTTTACTAGCGAAAACCTTGCATCCAAGATTATTGAGATTACTAATTCAATTCAGGAAGAGATTGAAGCTCCGATTATTTCAGTTGGAATAGGTATTTCCGGTATTATAGATTCTGTAAACGGAATAATCAGACGATCAATACCGCTTGATATAACTTCAGATTTCAATGTTTATGAGGAATTTGAAAAGCACAGTTTCAGCATCCCTGTTTTTATTGAGAATGATGCCAACTGCTGTGCCTGGGGAGAGCTGGCCCTTAACCGTGATGAAAAACTGAGGAATTACCTTGTTCTTCTTATTGAGTTCAGAAAGGATGAGATTCTGAATACAGGAAAGGGCGGTATTGCTGTCGGTCTTGGAATAGCGATAGACCGGAAGGTCTACAGCGGGTCGGACCACACAGCCGGTGAGTTCAAAAGTATATTCACTGCTCCGGGAAGTCTTAACCAGTTCTCACTAACAAAGGATGAGACCGTCAATATCATGAACGATAAATCTGTTTTTTTGAAGTTTATAAGCGAGCTTTCGAAAAATGCTGCGCTTCTGGTTAATACCTTCAATATGGATCATCTTTTCTTTGGCGGAACAGAGACTGATTTTCAGGATGAGATTATTCCTGTTATGGAAGCCGCCATAAAAGATAACTGGATGTACAGTGAACAGCCGGAGTGCAGCATTTCGGAGTTTTCCAAAAAAGAGTTTTCTGTTGCCTATGGGGCTTCGGGACTTATTCTGGAGCACCTCTTTTCAATTCCGCCCCAGACAATAGCGCCGGATCAGAATCAGAGCACCAGGCAGAATATTATAAGCAGCATAGAGTCTATCGTTGACGCCAGAGGAGAAGCAGAATAGTGAATTTCGGACAGTTTGATGAAAAAGCACGGGAATTCCGCATCAATACACCTGATACACCATATCCATGGATAAACTACCTTGGAACCGATGAGTTCTTTTCCATTATAAGCAACACAGCCGGAGGTTATGCCTTCTACCGGGATCCCAAGCTTCGACGTATTACAAGGTACCGCTACAATGATGTTCCGGTGGACAGCAACGGCCGTTACTTCTATCTAAATGATGGAAAGGATGTCTGGAGTCCTTCATTCAAGCCGGTATGTGCAGAACTTGACAGTTATTCATGCAGGCATGGAATGGGCTATACCGAAATCACCGGAGCTAAAAACGGGCTTGAAGTTTCACAGCTGCATTTCATTCCCCGCGGATATAAGGGTGAAGTAATCCGCCTGAAAGTGAGTAATAAGAGCAGTTCTCAAAAGACTGCAGATGTCTTTTCTTTTGTGGAGTTCTGCCTCTGGAATGCTCTTGATGATATGACCAACTTTCAGCGCAACTTCAGCACCGGAGAAGTGGAAGTTGAAAATCAGGTTATTTATCATCGCACCGAATACCGGGAAAGAAGAAACCATTATTCATTTTTCAGCTGTGTATCAGATGATTACACTGGCTTTGATACCGATCGGGACTCATTTCTGGGCCGAAACCGCGGGCTGGCTATGCCGCAGGCGGTAGAAGCAGGTAAAGCGGGAAATTCAGTCTGTCACGGATGGCATCCGCAGGCCTCACACCATCTTAAAATGACTCTTGCTCCTGGAGAAAGCAGAACTGCTGTCTTTGTTCTCGGCTATGCTGAAAATCCAGGGGATCAGAAATGGGATGATGAGGGAAAGCTTCGAAAAGATACCGCACTGGAAATGATTAGTAAGTATGATTCGGCTGAGAAGATTGCTGCAGGTCTGACAGATCTTGCAGAATACTGGGCCGATTATCTTTCAGCATTTCAGATTTCAACCCCGGACAACAGGATTGACCGAATTATAAACACCTGGAACCAGTACCAGTGCATGGTTACATTCAACCTTGCCCGAAGCGCCTCTCTTTTTGAGTCGGGGATAAGCCGCGGTATAGGTTTCAGGGATACGTTCCAGGATACTCTTTCCTGCAACCATCTTGTACCGCAGAGGGTCAGAACCAGAATACTGGACGGTGCGTCCCTTCAGTTTTCAGACGGAAGTTCCTACCATCAGTATCAGCCTTTGACCAAGACCGGCAACAGTGATATCGGCGGAGATTTCAATGATGATCCTCTATGGCTGCCGATGGGGGTAGCTACATACATAAGGGAAACCGGGGATTATTCCATTCTTGATGAACAGGTCAAATGGGCGGACCGCGACGGAGAAACCGGGAGTCTGCTCGATCATATAAGAAGCTCATTCAGGTTCACGCTTTCAAACCTAGGTCCGCACGGGCTTCCGCTTATCGGCCGGGGCGACTGGAACGACTGTCTGAACCTCAACGCTTTTTCGGATAATCCTGACGAATCTTTTCAGACCTGCGGACATGCCGAAGGTGGAAAAGCCGAATCTGTTTTCATAGCAGGCCTGTTTATATTCTCCGGCCGTGCTTTTTCAGCCCTCTGCAGCAAACTCGGGCTTGATAAGGAAGCAGAGGAAATGGATAAATCCATTCTTGAGATGGAAGCTGCTGTAAAAGCCGAGGGCTGGGACGGCGAGTGGTTTGTCAGGGCATATGATCACAACGGAAGCAGGGTAGGCAGCAGTGAATGCCCGGAAGGCAGTATTTATATTGAACCGCAGGGAATGTGCGGAATGGCTGAGATTGGAAAGGATGAGGGGCTGCCGCTTAAGGCGCTTGATTCAGTTAAAAACCATCTGTACTCACCCTACGGCATCCAGATCCTTTCGCCGCCCTACACCGGCTACCATATTGAGCTGGGAGAAATATCGAGTTATCCGGAAGGCTACAAGGAAAACGGTTCAATCTTCTGCCACAATAATCCCTGGGTAATAATTGCCGAGACTATGGCGGGCCGCGGAGCTCAGGCTATGGAATATCACCGGACAATCTGCCCCGGCTATGATGATGCGCTTATGGAGAGGCATAAGACTGAGCCCTACGTATATTCGCAGATGATATCCGGCCGCGACGGTTTTATTCAGGGTGAAGCCAAGAACTCATGGCTTACCGGAACGGCATCCTGGAGCTTCTTTGCTTTTACACAGTATGTACTGGGTATCAGGCCTGATTTTGATCACCTGGTAATCGATCCGGTGATCCCTGATGACTGGACCGGATTTACAGTGGAAAGAACCTGCAGAGGCAGCCTTTACCACATTGAAGTTAAACGGGCGTCTACGGGTGAAGGCCCAGCTGTGAAGGTTGACGGAAAGCCTGCTGAAGGTAAATTCGTTCCTTATTTTTCTGATAATTCTAAACACGAAGTAGAGGTGCTTTTGTGAAATACGGCTACTTTGATGATGATTCAAAGGAATACGTAATTACCAATCCCCTCACACCTGTTAAATGGATAAACTATATCGGCACAATTGCCTTCGGCGGTTTTGTCGACCATACAGGAGGAGCTCTGCTCTGCTGCGGTGACCCGGCTCTGAACCGGATAACACGCTACCTTTCATTCCTGCCGGCAGGAGAGATGCGCGGAACTACTGCATATATCCGGATTAAGGATGCTTCCGGCTACAGGCTTCTGAGCCCGTTTTATCTGCCCTCTCCTGAAGGGATTATTAGTTATGAATGCCGTATCGGAACACAGTATCTGATTATAAGGACTGATTTCGGTGAGTTTGAATCGGAGATTTGTATCTTTGTACCGGTTGGTGAAAAACTTGAAATAAGAGATGTAAGAATTCATAATAAGTCCGGAAAGTCTCTGACTCTGGATTTCATTCCGGCTGCAGAATATTCTCACTTTGATGCGCTCAAGCAGCTTACAAACGCGGACTGGGTTCCCCAGACCATGCAGAGCCGTGCGGTAAAAAGCAGTTCAGGACGCACCGTTCTGCTGCAGTCAGCCTATATGAACCGCGATACAATGCTTAATTTTTTCAGTTCAAGCCGGGCGGCTTCATCCTTCGAAACGGATCGGAGGATTTTTCTTGGCTCAAATGAATACGGCTCGTGGAAATCTCCCGTCTCCATGGAAGCAGCTGAACTGTCGGAAACCGAGGCGAAACGCGGTGATAATATAGCTGCCTTGATGATTCCTCTTGAGATAGCTCCGGGAAAAACTGAACGCTTCTTTACTATGCTCGGGCAGGCGGATTCGGAAGCCGGTGCGGTGTCAGCTGTTGAAAGGTTCAGCTCTGAAGATGAGGTTGATTCAGCCTTCAGCAATATTAAATCCTTCTGGGATGAGCATCTTTCTTATTTCAATGCAGACACTCCTGCTGATGATATGAACAGCATGGTGAATATTCATAATCCCAGGCAGTGCTATATCACCAAGAACTGGGCGAGATATCTTTCCATTTATCAGACCGGTTACGGGGCGCGGGGAATCGGTTTCCGGGATGCCTGTCAGGATGTATGCGGAATTATATCGCAGAAACCGGCCGAGGCCGCTGACTACCTTCTGGAAATCCTTAAAACCCAGAAAAGCAACGGTTCGGCTATGCATCAGTATAATCCTCTATCGGGCGAGGCTCATCCGGGGGAAACTGAAGAAATGCCAGACCGTCCGCAGTATTACGGCGATGATCACCTATGGGCTGTATATGCTGTATGTTCGCTTATAAAAGAAACCGGTGATACCGCCTTCCTTGATAAAGAAATCAGATTTTATGATTCAGATGAATCCGCCACGGTGCTTGAGCATTTGCTGCGGGCATTGAAATTTACCGGAGAGAACACCGGAGCGCACGGACTTCCTCTTCTGGGTTTTGCAGACTGGAATGATACTGTGAATCTGCCTGCCGGAGCAGAATCTTCCTTTATAGCATGTCTTTACGGCTTTGCTTTAAGCGAAATGATTCAGCTTCTGGAATACTGCAGCCTGGATACAGCTTTGGCTGAAAATCTTCAGTCAGATTATGTAAAAATGAAAGATATCTTTAATGCCGAAGCCTGGGTCGGCGACTGGTATGTACGCTATTTTGATCACAGGGGCAAGGCTCTCGGTGCACCTGAAGACAGGTATGCTTCAATCTTTGCTAATGCACAGAGCTGGGCTGTATTAAGCGGTTTTGCCCCGAGGGACAGGGCTGTCAGGGCTCTTGATTCTGTAAACCGGCGGCTTGCGACTGAAGCGGGAATCAAACTGATGAGTCCTGGGTATGAAGGTTACGATCCGGAGAAGGGCGGTGTTACAACCTATCCGCCGGGAGCAAAGGAGAATGCCGGAATATTTCTTCACGCAAATCCATGGGTGATGATAGCCGAAACTATGCTTGGAAACGGAGAGAGAGCTTTTGAGTACTATTCGGCTATCAATCCGGCTTCCAAAAATAAAATTATTGATACCTATGAATGTGAACCCTACTGTTACGCTCAGAATATACTAAGCGATGAGCATCCGGGGTTCGGCCTCGGCAGGAATTCCTGGCTCACAGGGTCTGCCGCCTGGGCATACCGGGCTGCAACTGAATATATACTCGGAATAAGGCCGGTATTTGAAGGACTGAAAATAGACCCCTGTATACCGGCATCCTGGGAGAGGTTCACGGTGAAGCGTAAATTCCGCGGTATTGATATCAGTATAAAAATTTTAAATCCTGAATCCTGCTGCGGGAGTGTCCGCGAGTTCAGGATAAACGGCCGATTATGTCCGGGGAATGTTATAACAGAAGAACTGCTTAGCGAGATCAGTGGAAGCGCTGAAGTGGAGGCTGTTCTTTTATGAGTATGCGGGGCTTGGATTGGTTTTATTTTTCTGATTTACTACAACGTTGTAGTAAATCAGAAAGGAGCATAAATGGCTAAGTTGAAGGATGTAGCTGAAAAATGCAATGTTTCGCTGTCCACTGTAAGCAAGGTGCTTAACGGCAGCAGGGAAATAGGAGAGCAGACCTCGAAGATGGTTAGGGCTGCGGCCGAAGAGCTTGGGTATCAGCCCAATTCTGCCGCACGTGCGCTCAAAACAAGCAGGACATACAATATCGGCGTAATTTTTGAGGATAAGACAAAGAGCGGGCTCCAGCATGGATACTTTGCTACTATATTCGACAGTCTCAAGGTTGAGGCGGAATCAAGGGGTTATGACATAACCTTTATCAGCAACAATCTGGGCGGCCAGGACAATTATTTCAAGCATACAAGATACCGCGGCTGCGACGGTATTGCGATGGTTGTAGTGGATTATTCAAAGCCGGATATCATCCAGCTGCTTACAAGCGGTATCCCGGTTACAACCCTTGACCATGTTGTAGATGGTCATACTGCTGTTGTGAGTGACAATACCGTCGGGATGAGAAAGCTTACCGAATATGCGGCGGGTCTTGGGCACAGAAGGATTGCCTTTATCTACGGTGAGGACACTGACGTAACCAGTCAGCGCCTTGAGTCTTTTCTGGCGGTCTGCGGTGAAAACGGAATCACTGTTCCTTCTGATTATCTTCTGGAAGGGATGTATCACGAACCGGGCCAGAGTGAAGAAGCCACAAGGGCGCTTCTTGCCATGGCTGAACCGCCGACATGTATTTTGTATCCGGACGACTTTGCTATTCTTGGAGGAATCAAGGTTATTCAGGAAATGCAGCTTGAGATAGGTAAGGATATTTCGATTGCCGGTTACGACGGCATTCTTCTTTCAAGGCTTCTTCATCCGCCGCTGACCACCTACAGGCAGAATGGTGAAATGCTCGGGAAGCAGATGGCTTATCAGCTGATTCGGAATATTGAGAACTCAGACAGCTTCAGTCCGGAGATTGTTTCAGTACCCGGAGAACTAATTCCCGGAGCATCAGTATGTGATTTAAACCTGAAGTGAAAGGTTTCATATAAAAATAAATTTGGAGGATTTGTATGAAAAGAATGCTAATCGTTTCGGTATGCCTGCTTCTTACAGTAACAGGCCTTTTTGCCGGAGGAACTGCAGAAAAGGAGACTGCCAAAGAACAGGGCAAGGTTCTCAACATCTACTGCTGGAATGAGGAATTTCAGACTCGTTTCAAGGCATATTTTGAAGAAAAGGGATTAATCCCCGAAGGTGTAACAGTAAACTGGGTAATTACTCCTAATGAAGGAAATGCTTACCAGAACAAGCTTGATGAAGCACTTCTTCAGCAGGAAAATATCGCTGATGATGAAAAAGTAGATATCTTTCTTGTCGAAGCTGACTACGCCCTGAAGTATGTTGATACTCCATACACGCTGGATGTCATAAATGAAGTCGGTCTTACTCAGGCTGATGTTTCAAAACAGTATAAATACACTAAAGATATCATGACAGATAAAAATGGTGTTCTTAAGGGTGTTTCATGGCAGGCCTGCCCGGGCGGTTTTATCTACAGAAGATCTATTGCCAAGGCTGTAATCGGCTCTGATAAACCTGAAGATGTACAGGCCGCTCTTTCAAGCTGGGATAAATTCGACAAGGTTGCTGCAGATGCAAAGGCCAAGGGATACTTTATGCTCAGCGGTTATGATGATGCCTTCCGTGTTTTCTCTGATAATATGGGAAGTGCATGGGTCGACGGCAACAAGATAAATATTGATCCTTCCATTGAAAGATGGATTGCCCAGACTAAACTCTACTCAGAGAACGGCTATAACAACAAGGCAAACCTCTGGTCTGCGGAAAGTTTCCAGGGAGCTACACTTTCAGGTAAGGTTTTCGGCTACTTCGGTCCAAGCTGGTTCCAGGACTTCTGTCTTGCTCCTGCTACTCTTGAAGATCCAAACGGTGCCAAGGAAGCCGGAAACGGAAGTTATGGAGACTGGGCGCTCTGTATGGGTCCTCAGGGATTCAGCTGGGGCGGAACATGGATCTGCGGCGCTGCAGGAAGCGATAATCTGGACCTTATCCGTGATGTAATGTACACACTCACCTGCGATGAAGAAACCCTTAAATCAATCGCGATGGAATACGGTGATTTCACCAACAATGAAGAAGCTATGGCTGATATTGCTAAGAGCGAATATAACAACAAATTTCTTGCTGGACAGAACCACATATCAGTTCTTCTCGACTCAGCAAAAAGTATAGACAGAAGCAATATGAGCCCTTATGATCAGGGAATGACAGAAAAGCTTCAGAATGCTTTCAGTGATTACTTCAATGGAACAATTTCAGAGGAACAGGCCTGGAACAACTTTTACACAGCCGTTACCGAACTGTATCCTAACTTATCCAGATAAAGAAAATCAAACCCGCTCAGGCAGAGCTGTGAGCGGGTTTCTTTTTTTAAATCAGGCAGCGGATAGCCCTGCCTGTGTATAAACTACAATGAGGATCTTTATGCGTAACAGTGCTGCACCGGGCAAAAAGAGTATCAGCTATTCGCGGTGGGGATATATTTTTCTTGCTCCGTTTTTTCTGATCTATATTACATTTACCCTTATACCGCTGATATCAACTTTTTATAACAGTCTTTTTGAGAATTACAGAATCGGACTTCTTCAGGTCGGGCCCAATTTTGTAGGTCTTAAAAACTATGCGGAAATACTTCTTAATTCCGATGTTCCCAAATATGCATGGAATACAATTGTTATGTGGCTGATGGGTTTTGTTCCGCAGATTGTAATTTCACTTGTTCTTTCAGTCTGGTTTACCAGCAGCAAGCTGAAACTTAAGGCCCAGCCGTTTTTTAAGACGGTTGTCTACATGCCTAACCTGATCATGGCAGCGGCATTTTCCATGCTGTTTTTTACACTCTTTTCTGATGCAGGACCGGTAAACAGTATTCTTCAGAGCATGGGAATATCTGAAACACCGATAAGGTTTCTTGCAATTAAAACGACAGCCCGCGGACTAGTTGCTCTTATGAATTTTCTCATGTGGTACGGCAACACAACAATACTTCTGATGGCCGGCATAATGGGTATAGATGAAAGCCTCTTTGAAGCCGCCAGGATGGACGGTGCGAATTCGCTGCAGATTTTTTTCCGGATAATTATGCCTCTGCTTCTACCCATACTTGCCTATGTGATGATTACAAGTCTAATCGGCGGTATCCAGATGTTCGACGTTCCGCAGGTTTTAACCAAAGGAGACGGACTTCCTAACCGTACTACAATGACTCTGATTATGTATCTGAATAAGCACCTCTTCAGCAGGAACTTCGGACTGGGAGGCGCAGTATCCACACTGATTTTTATCGTAACTGCGGTACTCAGTTTTGTCGTTTACAACATCACCATGAAAAGCTATTACGGAAACGGAAAGAGAGGAAAGCTGAAATGAGAATTGAACGAAACACCATAAAGCTGCAGCGCGGAATATGTTATGCCGCTCTGATTCTTCTGGCTGCGATATCTCTTTTCCCGTTTATTATTCTGATTATCAATTCAACCAGGCTTCACGGCCAGATAATAAAAGGCTTTTCGATTCTTCCGGGGAACGCATTTTTTCTGAACTGGAATAGTCTCTTTACCGATGAGAACATTCCGATAGTGCAGGCACTAGGAAACTCGGTTTTTATATCCACGGTAACAGCACTGTTTACCGCCTATTTCTCGGCAATGACAGCTTATGCTATTCACATGTACCGGTTTAAGGGGCGCGAGTTTGCATTCAGATTTATTATGCTTGTGATGATGGTTCCTCCCCAGGTTTCCGCCGCAGGCTTCATTCAGCTGGTTATGAAAATGGGTCTGATGGACAGTTTTATTCCGCTTATAGTTCCTTCCATAGCCTCTCCTATAGTTTTCTTTTTTATGCTTCAGTACATGGAAGCCTCTCTTCCCTTCGAGATTGTTGAAGCTGCAAGGGTGGACGGATCAAACGAGATAAGAACATTCAACACAATTGTTCTGCCCATCATGAAACCGGCAATGGCGGTCCAGGCTATTTTTTCCTTTGTCACCTCATGGAACAACTATTTTATGCCTGCGCTGATAATAAACTCAAAAGCAAAAAAGACCGTTCCCATCCTCATCGCCCAGCTGCGGAGTGCCGACTATATGAAGTTTGATCTGGGCAAGGTTTATATGCTTATCTTTGTTGCGATAGTTCCGCTTATGATTGTCTACCTGCTTTTGTCAAAGCACATCATCAAGGGTGTGACACTTGGAAGTGTTAAGGGCTGATTCATCCAGGAACGAATATGAATACTGATTTTCCAGAAGATTTTATTTTCGGATTCGGAACTTCATCATATCAGATAGAAGGGGCTGTAAGTGAAGGCGGACGGGAGCCCTCAATCTGGGATACCTTCTGTGAAATGCCGGGAAAGATAAAAGACGGCTCATCAGGCGCAGCAGCCTGTAATCATTACCATCTTTACAAAGAAGATGTAAAACTGATGAAGACCCTGAATGCCGAGGCCTACCTTTTTTCAATTGCATGGCCCAGGGTTATGAAGGGCGGAGTTTTCAACCCTGAAGGCATTGATTTTTACAGCCGCCTTGTGGACGAACTTCTTGAGTCCGGGATTGAGCCATTTGCAAAACTCTATCACTGGGATCTCCCTCAGAGCCTGCAGGATAAAGGGGGCTGGGTTAACAGGGACACTGCCTTCCGCTTCACTGAATATGCTGATGCTGTCAGCCGAAAACTGGGAGACCGTGTAAAAAAATGGATAAGCCACAATGAGCCCTGGTGCGTGAGCTTTCTTGGAATGCTTCATGGTGAGTTTGCCCCCGGATACGGAGATTTGAAAGATACACTGACCGCCTCGCACAACCTTCTGCTGTCACACGGCCTTGCTGCGGTTCCGATTCGAAGCAATGTTGATAAGCTTGAATACGGGATAGGGCCGAACTACCTTCCGGTTTATCCGGCCTCTGATTCTGATGAGGATAATGCTGCGGCAGCACGGTTTGACGGCTACTTTAACCGCTGGTTTTTTGATCCGGTTTTCGGAAAGGGCTATCCGAATGATATGCTTGAGTTTTATGGAAACTCAATGCCGGCTGTCAGCGATGAGGATATCAAGGCTATTGCTGTACCCCTGGATTTTATCGGTATTAATTACTACAACGCTCTTATGATTAAACAAAGTCCGGGGAGCGGGCTGCTGGAAACAGAAAGTGTTCCGATGCAGAAAGTTGAGCATAGTGCTGATCGTGAGATATATCCCCAGGGGCTCTACGATACACTTATGAGTATTCAGTCCGATTACAGTCCCAAGGCTGTTTATATTACCGAGAACGGAGCGGCCTTTGATGATCCTGCTCCGGCTGACGGGCGGGTCCATGATGAAAGCCGGGTGAATTTTCTTCGCGATCATTTCAGCATCGCGCAGAAAGCACTGCAGGACGGTGTTCCGCTTAAAGGTTTTTTTGTCTGGTCGCTTCTTGATAATTTTGAGTGGAGCTCCGGCTACAGTCTTAAGTACGGTGTAGTGCATGTAGATATGGACACGCAGAAACGGACAGTCAAGGACAGCGGCTTCTGGTGCAGGGATGTTTTCGGCTCGGGGCGGTTGTCATAAACCGGCCTTTCGCAGGCCAAGAGCAAGGGCTGCCTGTACCCTCACTGCGTCTTCCTCATCATTTCTCAGTTTTTCTACTTCATTCCAGACTTGCTCATCATCGAAAGCTGCGATTTTTGACAGGGCATAAACAGCTGATCGCCTTACTATCCATTCTTCATCATCAAGCAGCCTGATAAGCTCCGGTACGGCTTCTGCTGCATATGGACCGGATTCAGCCAGGAGTAAAGCCGACCTGTCCCGGACAATCCACTCCTCATCTCTGAGATTTGAAATAAGTCCTGCAAGTTCAGATGCAGAGGACGGCTGCGGCACAAGATCTGAAAAAACAGGCTCAGTATTATTCAGAGCCGCGCTGAGTACCCTCCAGCTTCTGTTGTCGGTATAAATATATAGATCTTCAGGTTTTTGAGCTCCTTTTCTTGTCTTTACAATAAACTCTCCGGAATCGGGTGCATCTCCAAGTTCATATTCATAAGCCGTAAATGTTCCGCCGCAGCGGTACGACCAGAAGCTCCAGTGCCATTCATGGCGGTTGTATAGGTGAATTAAATCATTGAGGTACTCGGCGCATCCGGCGATTCTCCGATTGCACCAGAACTCGGCAGCGATAATACGGTTTGACGGGATACCGTTTTCTTCTGCAAATTTTTCAACCGGTTTGAGAAGTTCTGCCAGCCGGTTAATATCCCAGGTTTCCTGCGGCCCGTTCCAGTATGCCGGCATCGCATCAGGATAGCTATAACGCCCCATATTTCCGCTTAGTGATGAAAAGTTCCACGGCGCCGGGTTGTGAAATGAATACAGGATGTACGGATCATCCACCGGCACGGTATACGGCATTCCTTTGGGATCAGCCCATAAATACCCGTCGAGTAGTATCGGAGTATTGGAGTCTGCTTCGCGTATGGCTTTAACAATCATCTTGTTGAAGAGGTTCAGATCAGCGGTTGTTCCTTCAGAAGCTTTCAGCCATCGCCTGAATGAAGAATCAGGTTCGTCAAAGCCGAACGCATATGCGGCAACCGGCTCATTGACAGGATTGTAGGCTGCAACCGCCGGATGGTCTTTAACTGCAGCGGCCAGATCCTTCCAGAATTCAAATGACTGCACCCAGTATTCCTGATCATTCCAGAGGCGGCAGTCTGTTTCCTCTTCGTTGGGATTTCCGTATTTGTGACCGGGAAGTTCAAACATAGTGAGGATCACAGCAATACCGCTTTTTTCAGCATCATCAAGAATATCAAGAAGGACTTCAAGATCCGTCTTATTTATTGCCTGATAGTTATCAAGATCACCAATAAGGAAATCTTTGTCATCTGCCGGAAGAAGATTTGGTCCCAACCTAATGTATTGAATTCCTGCATCTGCAGCAGCCTTGAAATATTCAGAATTATAGTTCGACGGTAAATAATTGGCTCCTTTTTTCGGGCTGTTCCAGAAGTTCATTTTTTCAGAGGTTTCAGATTCTTTCTCTGACAGTTGTCCGGAGATGTCTGTGTCTGGAATATATACTTTTTCAGGAATGCTGCGGCAGGACCAAATTGATAAGCTTAACGCGAAGAACATTGGAATTATTAATTTTTTCATATGACTGGCCTTACTTTAAAATTTTAATAAAGCGGTAACATTTTATGTGCTTTAATGTGTTTGTTATTAATATCGGAGATTTTATGACAAAGGAAAATATAATAGTAACGCTAATTATTGCCTCTATTCTTATTCTGCTGCTTGCAGGTTTGGTTGTGGTAATGACTTTGAAATCGACTTACAGGAACTTTAAGAATCAGGAGAAACGTCTTACAGAATCTTTGCCTGCCTCTGAATCCGAACTGATTACATCTGAGGATCTTGCTCCACTGCCTGAACCTGTAAGAAGATATCTTGAGTATACAGGAGCAGTCGGAACAGAGAAGGTGAAGTTTTTTACAGCGGAGATAGACGGAGATTTTAAGATGAGTCCTGATAGGGACTGGGCCCCTGTTCAGGTTGAGCAGATCAGCTTTATCGAAAACCCGGCAAGATTATTTTTTATGAAGCTGAAATTTATGGGGCTCAAAATATTCGGACTGCATCATTATGAATCAGCTAAGGCTACTATGGTGGTTAAGGTTCTCGACCTTTTTAAGGCAGCGGATGCCAGAGGGCCTGAGATGAACAAGGGAGAGACCGTCACTGTGTTCAATGATATGTGTGTTTTTGTTCCTTCTTCGCTTATAGATTCAAGAATAAGCTGGCATGAGATTGATAACCTTACTGCAGAGGGAACATTTACAAATGGAGGGATAAGTGTAACTGCTGTTCTCTATTTTAATGAGTCAGGCCAGCTTGTTAATTTTATATCCGAAGATCGATACTATCTTAATGAGGATGGTACATACGAACTTCTGCGATGGGCTACCCCTCTAATTGAGTACAGAGAAAACAACGGCTTAAATATAGCATCGTACGGAGAGGCAGTATGGCTTAGGGATGGTTCGGAATATTCCTACGCCCGCTTCAATATCAGGGATGTGAGGGTTAACCCTGTTCGCTATTGAAGTAATGAAGATTAACAGTTAAACTCTGTCTCTAAATTACAGCTGAAGAATGGAGTAATAGATATGGCTGATAAGCTTATGATGGAAGTTTTTGTTGAAATTAAACCTGAAGAAAAAAGTCAGCTTGACGGCCCCGCAGGGTCGGTTATAATGATTCCTTTCAGCGGTACTGTTAAGAGCGATATATTCAGCGGAGTTCTGCTTCCCGGGGGAGTTGATACTCAGATTGTCGATGTTAACGGTGTTAAGCATATGTCCGCCCGTTATATGGCTGAAGGCACAGACAATACCGGAGCTGCCTGTAAAATCTATATCGAGAATAATGCCTTTTTTAATGTTGATGCTCCAAAACCTTTTAAGACGATTCCAACCTTCTATACCGACAGCAAAGCCCTGGCCCCTTATCTGCACTGTAATAAATTTAGAGGAGAAGGGCATCCCGGAAACGGCGGAGTCGTAATTAAATTTTTTGAAGTTATTAATGATTAAACATCAGGTAAATTCAAATTGGAATTGAATTTACCACATCCGAATAATTGTCTTATATTCGGATTCAATGAATTCATACTGAAAGTAAAACTGGCTTTCAATTTTAGATGTATTTCTGAAATCAGGTAAAAATACGTAATCTACTCTATTTAGAATTCCCGCTCCAAAATCAAATGAGTAAATGAAATCTCCCAGATTTGAAATGTCTTCGTTAGAATCCCTTAGTTCGTTTTCCAGATAATAAATATCATTTCGTGCTGTTATTAATTTTAAAGGAAGTGAGGTTTCAAGAAAGAGTCTGCCGGATTGCCATCCGATAATCGATATATACCCGGGGTAGATATTTGTTTTCATGATTTCTGTACCGTTACGGCTTACTGTAATATCCGGATGACCTTCTCCGGTTGAAAGGGTTGCCCAGCATCGGCTCTGCGGGTCGTAGTAGAGAGACCAGCGTTGTTCAGTAGAACTGAATTCTATGTAATTGAAATCATAATTATTTTTAAATGATATGGTTTTAAAGTCGAAGAAAGTTAAGCCTTCAATATTTTCAATAGAGCGGTCGGAAAGAAAGATTATTCCTGAATCATCTGCAGCCCATTCCATGTTTCGTATAGATAAATGCTCAGGAATCTGTACAGCTGCACTCAGATGCATTGTTTCTGCCTCTATAATACGAAGTACCTGTTGATCTGCATTTTGAATAACCAGGGCCAGTTTGTTCTGTGTATTAGCCCATGTCCAGTGCTGCAGTTTTCCTTCGATATTTATTTCATATGGATAATCCACACCTGCCGGAAATGTGATAAAGGGTATAAAAAAAAGCAGTACAATAAGTTTAATTTTTCGGAACATTTAAATACCTTGTTATCTCTGATAATATCACAAAATGTATACTTATCTCAAAGAAATCACACGATAATACCACTAATAATGACATGCAAATGGAATAGGGGCGTAATATGAAAAAATACTGGTTATTATCAATTTTTATTATTTTGTCTATTAACTTATATGCACAGGCACTTGAGGAATATGAGATAGAACTAAAACGGTCCTTATTTTTAGAAAGAAACTGGTTTATTTCATACCTCAGGTTAAGGGATCTCTGCGAACAATATCCCGATCAGGCTGACGATTTATATCATGAGTATTCCTATATTGAATATGGATTCACACATTTTGATAATATTGAGAATGTTTTTAAAATGGTCAAGATAGGCGAAATTGATCCTGAACTGGAAATAACTTCTGTTGAGTTCAACGGAAGCTGGGGATGTATTGTGTCATATCCGGTGAATATCTCATACTCGATTGGTGATGAAGTACAAATTAAAAGAGGCAGAAACTTGAACAGTCTTCCAAGAGAGTTTTTCATTCCTGATTATAATGTCTTCAGTCTAATTTTAAGTAACTGTAAAGAGAGATTCTGGTATGGTGAAGAACTTTCTACTGCAGATCTGCATGGCGTTTTAAAAATCAGCTATACTGAAAACTGGACAATGAAAACCGCAGAATATTTTATCCAATTCGGTCTGGTTCTTGATCCGTATATGTATCTTCTTCAGTATATTCTGTTCAGGGATAAGCCGCTGGAAGAGTTTTATTGAAATTCTTCTCTTAGAATTTCTAATACATGAATTAAAGTCTCCTGAAATTCTACTGCTGATTTGATTGTCGTAAATTGAAATCTAATGAATTCAGAGACAAATTCCTTTTTTACAGTATCCCTGCCGATTTCCTTTTCCTCCTCTTTGGTGACGTTTATTGATTTTCCATTCACAGTTGTGCAGTACACTACAGGTCTGCCATATTCTTCAATATCATAATATTCCGTATATAAATCCGGCAAATAGGCTTTACATACAACTGTAACGCCCCAGCGTTTCCCGTCTATTCGTTGGTACCCCAGGGTATTATAGACTAAATGTAATCCATCAAAATATAGTTGAGCTGAGTCGTGTAGGTCGTATTTTGCTACTAAACGACTCATTGTGTTCAGGCTTTCCTCAAGGCTTTGAGCGTGTAATGAAAAGCCCGATATAAAAAATAGCAATATAAAAATATTTTTCTTCAGTTTTATTCCCCTTTTTCAGACCCTTTACTTGTTTTATTCAGCAGCTTCTTTATTGGATCCTCGTCCTTCGGAGCTTCATCCTGGCCTTCTATTGCGCAGGCTTTCAAATCAATTGGGTCATCCTTGTTTACTATGTCTATAATCTTGCCGGAATTCTTTTTTTGATTTGCCACATTCCGTTTCGCCTGATTAATTAAGTCCCGAACCTTATCGGGAACAGGAATGTCCATGTCCTCTTTCATTAAATCCGCAAGCTCTTCCCTGGAAAATATTTTATTAAGTTTATTTAAAAATAAATCATCATTCATAATTCAATCCTTAACAGATGTGATCTGTCCATTCCTCAAGCTTCTGGTTTTCAGCTTCTTTTCGGAAAGCTTTTTTTGCCGAGAAAAGCGTGTTATAAACTGCCTGCCTGTCTTTAAGCTTTAAGGTTTTCTGAATATCTTCAGTGTTGAAACCGTCCTGATCCAGAATTATTATCTGCCTGTGCTGAAGGCTCAGGTTTTCAAGAATGCAGCTCATTTTTGTGCGTAATTCACTCATTAAGACTTCTGCTTCCGGTGTTCTTGAATGTGCAAAAAGAGTTTGTGCAACGAATTCTTCAAGCTGATTTTCACCTACTTCGGTATTAGATACAGGGCCTTTCTTTTTTACAATGGAGGTTTTAAGATTTGCCTCTATCTGTTTATCCATGCTGTCAATGTCATCCCATTCAGCTCCCAGCTCCTGACAGCTCAGCATGAGGGCTTCTGTTCTGGGATAAGAAAGTATATATCTGTGATAATAGATGCTTCTCCCTGCTTCCCCGAAGGGTTTCAGGGCTGCCGGATAGAAAACTTTTCCATACAGAGTTTCACGCATTTTTCTGTATACTGAACTGAAGAAAAAAGTCCTGATATCACATTCTCCCCTGAAATTAAAGTTGCCTTCATCAATCTTAGTGGAGAATGTCTCTAAAATATTGGTAAATACATCATGGATAATTTCTATTTCTTCTTCGGTTTTAGGTTTGCCCTTCAGCTTCCAGTAACATTTATATGCAGCCCGGTACAGATACTCACCATAGTCAGCTACAAACTCATCTTTAGTCATAGGGGTATTATATGTGTATATATTTGCTTTTACAACTCTTTATGAGGCTGGAAAATAGTTGAACGGATTATTGAAAGAAAAAGTGAATCGACAGTTTCGGGCGTGAATCCGAAAGCCTTTGTACCTATCTCGTAAAGGAGCCTGTATTCTTCCTGTGTCAGTGTATTGTCCTTCAGAGTTAATGCGGAAAGGTTTAGAAATAATTCTTCAGTTTTATCAGGAAACTGCTCAGCTATCCTTTTGCCTTCTTTCAGTAATTGTCTGTGACTGACTGTTTTTTTGTTGCGGACTGGGTTATCTGTAAGATATTTATGAAAGGAAAGACGATTAAGAATAAACTCCTCTTCATCACTGCAGACATGGCCGTCGAGTTCGCTGATCAGCAGAAAAGCTTTTTCAAAGAAGTTGGCATATAGTTCTGAATAATCCTCAGATATCCTGCTGATTATCTCTTTATAATAAAGTTCAAATCTTTCGCCGTTTCCAAGACAGGCAATTCTGTTTTTCAGTTCGCTGTTGTCTGCCGGAATTGTCTTTATTAGTGCTGATTGGGCGGAAGCCCTGTCTCTGCAAAGCTGCAGTCCGGCGTTATCCGCTGATATTTCGGCCAGACGGGTCCATATATTCCATTCATTCCTTATAATCGGCGGCATTTTCTGGCCTTCCGGGTAGATAGTTCCGATGATCCAGTTGATTACCGCATGATGAAAGCTGATATGGCTGATTTCATGACCCATGATAAAAAGCAGTTCATCATCTGTAAGTTTATCAAGAAGCGATTCTGAAATAACCACATAATTGTCTGTCTGTTCTTTTGTTGTAGGGTAGGTTTTGGCTGTGCTTGTATTTGATTTATCTATATAGAGAATAATTTTCCCGTCTACATTATGATATTCCTGCACGATCTTCATCAGAGCATTAAGCCTGTCTCTATATTCAGTAGAATCCGCCTTGCAGAAAAGGGCTTTTGTATCCTTTTTAAGCTCCCTCTCATAGTTAGAGGCCGTGGTTCTGAGGATAAGGTTGATTACTTCGGGATCAAAGAGCGATTGTATTCTGTTGAAGTGGTATAGCTCCTGTGGTATTCGGATATTATCAACCGGCATAACAATTACTGTATAATAATTTTCCTGAAAATACAGGTTATTTTTACAAATAAATGGTAGGATTTTTCCACTAATATGCATATGAAGAACAACTGTGGAACAGAAATTAAAATGAAAAAGTTATTAGTATCCGCTTTATTGATTATTTTAAACTGCTCCTTTGTCTTTGCAGAATTTTCACCTGATTTTCAGCAGACATTTATAATATGGGCAGAGACTGCCTGTAAGCTGCTGTCTGTTTCTGATAATGCTGACACGAAAACCTTTCAGGAAATCGCGGAAATGTTTGATGACCTTAATTTTTCTGATGAGGAAGTCTTTCCTGACGGTAAACCTGAAACATTAACAGAGTTTCAAACATCATATTTAAACATTTCCTGGATGCTGGCTGAAAGATACTATCAGTCCGGGGCTATGGCACAGGCGCTGCCGGGCTATATCAGCAACTGCAATTATCATCAAAATCCCTCTTCATGGGTTTTTACCAGATACGCTTCGGTTCTTGATAGAACAGGAAAAAGAGCAGAGGCGAAGGACGTTCTTCTGGAAGGCTTAAAACGTTTAGATGACCCGGAAAAACCGAATGTTTTCTGGGACCTCTGTATGTATGAATATTATGACGGCAACTATGAGGGTTGTCTCAAACTTGCCGAAGAGTACCTGAAGCTTGGATCCTCTGTTCCCGGTGCTTTTATATTTGCATCATTGTCATCCTTTGCTGTAGGAAGACCCTCTGAGGCCTTGGGCTGGTTTACTCTCTGCCTGGCTGAGACATTCAACAATTCCGAATATCAATGGTTTTTTGAAAGACTTCGGGGGCTGTATACGGAGTTTCAGACAGAATACGGTGAGAAAGCAGGACTTTCTTATGTTTTTACAATGCTTGATCTTTTTGATAATCAGGATAGCACAGCCGATACAGAATTTGAAACAAATTTTGTATCGGCTGTAGAGTTAAGTACCTGGAAACCTGAAATGCTTAAATCAGGAGTGGACCTGTTTAAGAAGGCCGATTTCCGGAAGATAGAGGATGCCCTGCTTTACGAAGAGGCCGGCCGTACAGAAAGCTTTGACTGGGAATATGCAATTTACCGCTTTATAGATTTGAAAGACTCAGGCCGGTTTCTGACGGCCTTGAGATGGGGCGAAAGCGCGGCGGAAATAGCGCTGAAAGATTATGGTGAAAAAAATGTCTGTTACACAACATCGCTAATACATATTGCTCTGGTTTATGAAGATATGGGGCGATATGCAGAATCTGAACCTTTGTACAGGAAAGTTCTGGAAATAACGGCTGGTTCTGATTCAGCCGGTTTAAAACGAGATTATTCTACGGCGCTGCACAATCTTGCATCCCTCTATTTTGAAATGGGTCAGTATGGAAAGGCTGAACCACTGTTTATGGAAGCACTGAAGATAAGAATAGAATTAGAACCGAAAGGGTATAGTTCATACTATGCTTCCACACTGAACGGCCTTGCACTTTTGTATCAGAAAACCGGAAGATTTGCAGAGGCTGAACTGAACTGTATAAAAGCGCTGGAGATAAGAAAGACTTTTGAGCCGTCAGAAATGCATTCTGATTATGCACTGTCTCTGAATAATCTGGCTACTCTCTACTATGAAACAGGACGTTATGCTGAGGCGGAACCTCTTTTAAAGAAGGCGGTGGGTATTCAGAAAGAGCAGGTCCCTGCCGGAAGAAGCTCGCAGTATGCTCTGGCGCTTAATAACCTTGCTTTCCTGTATTATGAAACGGGATTTGATGATGATGCACGGATTCTGTATGAACAGAGCCTTGAAATTTCAGCTGAGCTGGAACCTAAGTTACGGCATCCGGTTTTTATATCTGCAGTTGCTAACCTTGCCGGAATAAGTATGAACCTGGGTGAGTATGAAGAGAGTGAACAGCTTTATAAAATTGTACAGTCGGCCTGCAGAAAACTTGAACCTGTCGGCAGGCATCCTGATTATGCTGATATCCTTAATAATACAGCGGTTCTGTATGAAAGAATGAAAAGGTATTCAGAAGCAGCATCATTATATAGGCAGTCTATTTCCATAGTTCTGGATAATCTTGATTTGCAGTATATGTCCATGAGTGAAAAGGAGCGGGCTCAGTATCAGTCAACAGTATCGCTGCTTCTTTTAAATCTTAAAAAATTTACAGAAGATGCATATTCCACTGTTCCTGCGACAGCTTCTTTTCTTTTTGATACTCAAATTCGAACGAAGGGGGCTCTTTTACGTTCATCACAGCAGATGCGCAGCCGCATTATGGAAAGTAATGATTCAGGACTAATTTCAGATTACAAACGCTGGTTAGGATTAAAAGAGCAGTATGCACAATATCTTGGGGGCAACGCCGGAGCCCTTGCAGGCTTGACTGAAGAAGAATTAAAGAGTGAAATCAATTTCCTTGAAAAGGACTTGTCGCGCGAATCCTCTGTTTTTGCCAGAGAGAGTGATAAGATTGAGTATTCCTGGCAGGACATACGAAATGTTCTCAATCCTGATGAGGCCGCTGTAGAGATTCTTCGCTATCCCTATGGTGATGATGTTCATTATGCAGCATTGGTTATCACTTCTGATTCAAAAGAGCAGCCTCTTTTTCAGCTTATGAAGGATGGATCATATATCGAGAACGAAGCATATTCTGCCTATCGTGAATGGGTTGCAGCCATGGAATCGGGTGAATATAGTTTTGAATTATTCAATCTTAAAGAGAACTACGGAGGTCAGGAGCTTTCTGAGCTGCATGAACTTCTATATGAAGCCTTCTGGGAGTCTGTCGAAAGTATTCTTCCCGAGGGAGTCAAAACGGTCTTTCTAAGTCCGGACGGAGTTTATAATCTGCTCAACCTGCAGACACTGAAAACTCCGGAGGGGGATTATTTATCGGACAGGTATGCTTTCAGAATCGTGACCAATTCCCGTGAAATTGTTGAGCAGTATGATAAAACTGCATCGCTGAATTCTGCTGAACCGGTTCTTGTCGGATATCCCGATTATTATTTGAGTACATCTTCATCTGCTCCTGCAGGTTCCGCATCGATGCTGCCCGATGGACTGCTTTCAGAGATAAACACCAGAAGCGGCGGTTCACTTGAACCGCTTGCCGGCTCAGCAGAAGAAATGAATGGTATTCTGGAAATACTTGAAGAGAAGAATATCGAATATTTCGAGCTGCATGCTGATGAGGCTACCGAGAACGCTGTTAAATCTATCAAAAATCCGGAAATACTGCATATAACAACTCACGGTTTTTTCTTAACTGATACACAAATCAAGAATAAAAAAGCTACTGGAATTAATACCGGAGTAAACAGATATCTGGAAAATCCTCTGCTTCGTTCCGGATTATATCTGGCAGGCGCAGGGTGGAGCCTTCAATCTCCGGAAAATACTTCCAGTATGGATGACGGCATCCTTACAGCCTATGAAGTTATGAATCTGGATCTGTACGGAACAAAGCTGGTAACCCTTTCGGCATGCGAGACCGGACTTGGAAAGGTTGTAAATGGAGAAGGGGTGTACGGCCTGCAGCGTGCTTTTCTGAGCGCCGGAGCTGATGCAGTACTTATGAGTTTATGGAAGGTAGATGATTCGGCCACAAAAGAACTGATGGTTAGTTTTTACAGGCATCTATATTCCGGAGAGGAAACCAGAACTGCATATAATATGGCAATATCAGAGCTGCGGGAAAAATATGAAGACGCCTATTACTGGGGAGCTTTTATTCTGGTTGAGTAGATTAATTCCTATTCAACAGCATCAATAAGGACGAAGGCTCCCCAGTAGAAAGGAGAATCATAATCAGGCTTATTACGTAATTCCTGCTGTGCCTGCTCGAAGGCCGCTCTTACAGTTTTCCCTTCAGTCCAGCTTGTGTAGAAACTCTGCATAAAAACAGCTGTAGCCTCATCAGAAACCTTCCAGCGGCTGACTATTAAATTCCCTGCACCCGCCGCCTGAAATCCCCTTAGAAGTCCGTATACACCTTCTCCCGATCTCGGTTCACCAAGTCCTGTTTCACAGGCGCTTAGAACAACCAGTTTGGTATCTGAAAGATCAAGCAGACTTACTTCCCTGCCCGTCAGCAGACCGTCCTCTTTCTGTCCGGGAGGAAAACCTCCGAAGTTGATAGAGTCCTGTGCTCCCGAGAGATATACACCTCCGTTCAAAAGCGGGTCAGGGCTTGCATCGGCAAAAAAGAAGCCATGTGTTGCAAGGTGCAGAACGGATGGTGAGCTGTTAAGTGATTTTACGTTTTCTTCGCTGGCCTCATTTCCAAGGTAAATAATTACATCGGTTCCTGCCCTGCTGAGAGTTTGACCCAGCATCTTTACTTCCCGGGTTCCCGGAAGCTTTGCCAGCGATCCTCCCCGGTAGAGCGGTTTTGATAAATCACCGGCCTGAACAGGGCTTTCAGGGAAAATGCTGAATTGCGGATCGCCAATAAGAACAGCGTCATCAGGTCTGCTGACCAACTTCTCCTCAGCTGTACGCTCCTCTATCAGTTTCCTTGTGCTTGTGACAAGCTGAATCCTTCTTGGAGATTCTGAAATTATATCAAGGTTAATCAGACTGAAGACACCGTCGGGGCTCAGATAAACTGTATCTACTTTCTCCGGCAGCAGCTGATTCAATGGTTCCAGAAATGACGTATTAAGCAGCTGTTTCAGTACAGGCAGTTCAGGTCCGCCGTATTTCTGCATCAGCTGGAAAAATTCAAGGCTGTATTCACCGGCCTCCATTGCTGCAATCCATTCCCGGTATGCCTCATACGCTTCTGTTTCAATGTTTCTTCCATTATCAAGGAAAGTAATTTCCGGTTCCCGGTCTGTTGTCAGAACCGAAATGCCGTAATAGACTGAAGTGCTTCCTGAACGGTCAAGCATACTTTCATAACGAATCATTTCGATTGCAGCTTCTTTAGCACCGAGCACGGCCTGAACGTCTTTCCAGGTGGCGTCATCAATTGACTGTTCTTTTCGGAATGCTGAAGACTGTCTTGCAATCTTTGTTTCAAGAGCTAGAGCTTCAGCCTCAAGTGATTGAAGACTGTCGGAAGATGTTTTATTTCTGTTATCACCTTCAATATTTTTGAGGGCAATCTTTTCTTTGAGAGTTTTCCACGTTGCAAAGTTTTCAATTAACCCTGGATCGCCGCTTTTCGCTATGCGTGCTTCCATTCTCACAACAGACTGCAGCAGCACACCCTTTCTGAAGAGCATTGTATCAAAAAATTCACCGGCAAGCTCCGGAATCTGTTCATAGTTATCGTGTATAAAACGGTAGTGCTTTGAGAAAAAGTTTGAATAACTCTGCAAAAGCTGTTCCCGTGCCTGCTCAGGCAGAGCGGGCAGTACTTTACGAAGAAGTTCGATGATGAAATCCATTGAATCCCGGTGCAGCTGCAGTGCTTCTTCGTCACGACCTTCCTTCATTCTAATCTCTGAACTGAAGAAATTCAGGGTCATTTCTGCGGTATCAAGCTCTTCAATAAAGGCGGTATTTACGGCATTACTCATGAGGGCAGAATCTGAGAAGTCTGCAAGTTCTTTATCAAGAGCCGTTCTGTATTCTTTCAGCCGCATTTCTGCTTTCTTCAGCAGCTGATCAGTAGTCCACAAGGATGTATGATATTTTTCAGCCCACGAATTAATACTGTTTTGTCCGCTGACACTGATAATTGAGGCCAAATTGATGTATACAGTAAGTTCATCCCGGGCAGAACCGATTGAATCGAAGCTCACTCTTTTTAAAGCGAGAAATTTCTCTGCTGTTGAGTACCATAACCAGGCCTTTTCCATGTCTTCAAGCAGGAAGTAAACGGTTCCGAGATTTATTGCAGTTCCAAGGATGTCTATATTATCACCGCCGAAAGATCTGAATAAACCGTAAGCATTTTCATATGCAAATACCGCCGCTTCATACCGGTTTTCTGCCATTAATGAATAGCCCAGGCGGAACCATATTTCCGGAGGAAGGGGCCTCAGGCTATGACGGTTTTTTAATGAATAGGTTATGACCTCGTCATTTCTGCCGAGTGAACTTAAAACCAGAAGGTATTGATCTATAAACCCTGAAAGATCATTGGCATAAGAGTCAGTTGATGCTGCATAGCTGAAAAAAGGCTCAAGGAAGCTTTCCAGCAGGCCGGCTGCCGCATTAAGATTTCCTGATCTCATATATGTCGAAAATAGCAAAGAGACAGTCTCCTGCTCGAGGGCCATTGCATCGGAATCAATCCCAAAAGATGATAATACCTGCTGGGTTTTTTCAAGCATTTCAACATCCTGAGTGAAAGCTGCTGCCGTGAGGGCGTTATCAAACATTTCCATGAGATCGTCGAAATACCCGTAATCTCCAAGCAGTGAGAATGCAGGATGTTCTATGATAAAATTGAGCAGCCAATTGATAATTATGGATGAAGAAATGAAATCTTCATCATAATAAATCAGATCATCTGTAAACTCAAATAGTTCACTTATCAGTTCAGCATCAATCTCTGTTAGAAGCGGGTCTGTGCTGTAATACTGTGACAAGGCTTCCATACCGTTTTTGAGTGATGTTTCTGTCCGGACATCCCATGTCCAGTCATTTCCTTCATCAGCACCGAATGCGGAATCAAGAATACTGAAAGGCGGTGAAAGCCAATCCTCATCAGATGATTCATATTCTGGATCAATGTTAAGTACCTTGTACATCAGTTTCTGTTCCTGGAATAATTTCAGTTCATCAAATAAATCGTTCATCAGGATCAGTTCATGAGTATCCTGGTTGTTCTCCTTTATTTCTGAAATAATCCCGGCAATAAGATCTTCAGTGAAAATGTTTTCCCAGTTAACATCGTTTTCAGTACGTAACATTTGTTCGATCACACTAACTACAGCAATAATGAGATCTCCATCCCGGGAAATCTTTGCGGTATCGAGAGCCTGCTGTATTATGCGGTTATAGCGGGTGCTGTCTGCAGATCTTTGTATCAACAGGACTCCGTAATTCAGAAGAAAGCGGCTTTTTTTCCTTGCTAAGTCAGGTGATGAGGATGAATCAAACACAGAGATTTCTTGATAAAGATTATCAATTATTTTGAACTCTTCATCCTCAATCTGATTCCATGGCGAGTCTGCATATGCAAGGAGAATGTACGCGGTTGAAAGATTTACTGAAAGAATTTGATCGTTTAAATTACTGCTCTTAAACAGTTTTAAAATCTCATTGAGTATGGACTTTCGGGGAAAGGGCAGATTTGAGAATTTCCCCTGCCTTACAATCGGCATATGAAATGTCACGCCTCTTTCTACAAATTCAATCAGTAATTCTGCAGCCTGATCCGGATACAGCAGTTCAATAATACCGCTTAATGATTCCTCCGGGCTGAGTCCTGTAAAATTACGAAGTTCATTTTCTCTGTCTGAAAACCCTATCCAGCCTGCATAGGAAGAAAGCATGGGGTTATTCCTGTCCGGATAGTACTCGGATTTTTCCCATGGTGAAACTGCAAGTGAAAAAAATTCAACTGCATCTGCGTGTAAATCAAGCATGTATGCTGCTGCAGAAGCGATCAGATATGTATCAAAAAGCAGTGATGTGCTCATCACTGAGCCCAAGCCTCTGATCTCCGGCTGGTTTTGGGTAATATAGTTGAGTGTATAAACCAGAGCATCCGCCGGGTTTCCGGACTCTATGGCTTCGCGGGCTGTCTCATTCAGTTGCTGCCATTTCAGTCCGTATCTGGCAAATGAGTCGTTACCCTTAAGATCAATTTCGCGCGCTGCTGGTTTTTCAGGATTGGACTTTTTCTCTCCATAGGACATGATCGGAGCTCCGTCGCTTACACGGAAGATAAGGGTTTCTCCGGTACTGAAGCCGGCTGCAAAAAAACGGCTGTCAGGCAGGAAAACAACAGCTTCCGGTTCTCCCGTGAAAACAAGCTTGTTTAACTGGGCGCCGTCAGCTGTATCCCACAATCTGATTGTTCCGTCCGGGCCGGATGTTGCGATTATACTTTCATCAGGGGCTACTGCTATATCATTGATAGTCCCGGTTGAAGCGTGTGCATGTCCTGGTGCTTCAAATTCTGTTTTCTGCTGCAGGTCTGAGGTTCTTATTATTGACGGATTTTCAGAGCCGTTATTTACAAGCAGCCCGCTATCTGGAAATGCTGCTAAGGGGTTGCCGCCCCGTTCCTTCTGTAATATTTCACCGGAGGATATCTCCACTTTATATATGTAAATAGATGCAGTTACAAAAACAAATCTGCTGTCTTTTGAAAATGCTGCAGAAGTTGGGTGCTGATAAGTCGATTCAATGCTATTGATCGGGAGGAGGGTGCTCCCATTAAGAGCATTAAGAATAACAAGTCCGTCATACCCGACTATTGCCGCTATGCTTGCTCCATCAGGAGAGAAGTTCAATTCCTCTACTGTAGAGGCTCCATAGATCTTTGGAGTCTCCCAGATTATCTCACCTGTGTCAGTCGACCATAGTCTGATGATTCCGCTGTAGTATCCGGCTGCAATACTTTCTCCATCAGGCGAAATGGAAACGGAAAATATTCTGTCATCTTCATTTGAGTACAATTCCCGTGTCAGTTTTCCGCTGAACGTTTCCCAGATTCTTGCTGTTCCGTCATTTCCTCCGGTAACTAAAAAGTTCCCGTCGGGTGAAACCGCAACAGCCCTTATCCCTGTTGAATCAACAAGCCTGAACTCGGATATACTCTCTGCATCGAGCCATCGGTCAGTCTGCGCAGACAGCCCTGTTGATAACACGAGAAAAAAAAGTGTTATAAAAAAACTACGAATCCGGGGGTTAGTCGGCAATCACTACTCCGTTTTCTACTGCATATCTGAAGCCTTCACTGAGAAGTGCTGCGTTCAGTCTGGTTGACTGCTGGACCGGGTCTGAAGTTGACCTCTGTATAGACATCTTTAGAAAGTCGAGATAGCTGTTTGATGCAATTCTGACATTCAGCCACAAGTCCTGGCCGCTTCCGTCAGAGTTTGATACATTAAGCAGCAGTATCAGGTTGCCCATTGATTTAAAACCTTCGGGAAGGGTTTCAGAATTCAAAGGAAATGACCAGAAGCCGTTATCAGCGGGGGAAAGAGCAAATGTCCGCTGCTCTTTTTTATCCGGAGTGATTTCCTCTTCCGGAACTGAGAATGATAAACTGATTGCTTTTACATCACTCAGCGATGAAACAGGAAATAACCGGGTATTTGAGTCCGATCTCTTAAATCCTTCTGATGGAAGACCGAACAGCAGATTGATTCCTGAATTAATTGAATCCATAAAGAACGATTCTATTCCTCCGGGAGTGATCGGCATTGCTCCTTCGGGAACTCCTTCAGGAATATTGATTTCACCGCTGCTGCGAAGAGTCTTTCCTCCAAGAGCTTCCTTATAACTATGTAATTTATCAGAGCTCAGAATTGGAAGATTCGTAAGTTCGATTCCAAGTCCGTCCGGATAGGCCGGCAGATATTCAATAACAATGTTTCTGTCAGCTCCGGTATCAGAGGCGCTGCCAACTACTACGAATGCATATGCTTCCCATGAGTTGGAAAAAAACAGGCTGTCCTGATATACTTCCTGCCCCGGTTTTGCGACCTCGGGTTTTCCGTCGATACTGCTGATCTGTATATCTCCTGCGGTTTCCAGAATGACTCCTACAGGCTGGTTTTGTGCTGTAATACCAATTGTACATAAAAGAAGAAGTATTGTGAAAATGGAATAGCGTTTGCTGTTCATCAGGTATCCCCCAATTTAATAGTAATGATTAATTTTATATCTTAGAGTCACTGCCGGTCTGCTGCCAGCAGTCGAATAAAGCTCATGATAATAAAGCCGCCCAGAATTAATCCAAGCCCTAAATTCCAGGAAATCAGATTCCCGAAAGTAAATGCAGTGAAAATAATTAGCACAAAGGCTGCCATTAATCCTGAAGTCCACAGCAGGCTGTGGAAAAAGGAAGGGGCAACCGCAGACAAAACTATTACCGCAGCTCCGAAAATAACAGATAGTATTACAGACCATCCCGGTTTCTGTACCAGGCGCCGGGCGTTTCTTAGATTTGAGAGAGCAGTTATGTGTTTGACGACACCACGCACCTGAGTGTATTCGCCGGTAAAACGATTGATTCCGCTGGCTGATGTAAGGGTCAGATCGTTGTCGGCTTCTGAAAAATAAGCCGGGAGAAGCGGTGGGATTGCAAAAATGTACTTAACTCCCTGGCTATCGCCGGGTTTGGCATTATTTACAAGCGCCCGGAAATCCGACAGCCAGTAAAAACGGCCGGGGACTGCATCAGTATCATTGGAAGTTCTGATGTCATAATATACCGGACCGGATAATTCCTCACGTGAATATCCAGTTCTCTCTTCTATTACTGTGATAGAGTCTGCTCCGTCTTCAGATATAAAAAGAGTAACGCTTTGACGCCGTGCTGCGCCTGCGGCCGAACCGTAATCGGAAAGTATGAACTCTGAAGGATTCCCTCCGAACTGAAGCGGATTTATCTCTCCAGCAGCAAACATAGCCAAAGGAAAGGAAAGGTAGGCCGATACGCTTTTAACAGAGGCTCCCGCTGCCACAGTGGTTGAATTGACTGGTATCAGCGGCTGGTATCCTGCTGCAATTGAATATCCCCCGCCTCCTTCGAAGCCGGCTGTAACAGTCGCATTCAGAGTTTCAATTGATCCGAAGTAAATCTGGGTACTATGTGGAACTGTTCTAACAGGCGTTTTTGAAAGACCGGCTATACGGCTGAACAGATGCTGGGTTCCTGAAACGGGACCGCCCGGTGAATCCAGAAGAAAGGTTCCGAAAACTACACGAAAGTTCGGAGGGAGCGAGCCTATAAGATCTGCCAGCGGACGGAGTTCTTCGTCTGAAAAATCAGCCCCGGCGATGGCATAATCAATACCCAGAACAATTATTGAGTCAGGTGAACCGTTTCGGGCGAATTCAGCACATACTGAAACTGCATCAGTGATAAACTTCAGAAGATAGGATGAATCATTTTCACCATTATTGATTATTGTATCATCAATGTCAGGTGATAAGATTGTGACATCCCTGTATATTTCTTCATCGCCTGCATTTCCAATAAATGTATTGCGAAGTTTTGTGAGCTTTGACTGCTGATAAAATGTGTTGCTGAAAAAAATCATCCCCCAGAAAAGGAGGAAAAAGCCGGCCAGTACCGAAACTGTAATTTCGATCATAAGGGGGGTGATATCGATATTGGACCTGTATGGTTTCAAAATCCTTCTTTTAACTTTCAATTATGGTTCCTGTGCTTTTGTGTCCTCTTATACTACATAATTACTTCTTTTTGATAAATCAGCTGCCGGATTTAAACAGAAAAAAGCAGGACAAAAAAGCCCTGCTTCAGTGATATTTTTAATAGACTTTAATTATTCAACTTTTTCAAATCCTGCCAATACTGTCCAGTCGACACCATCATCACCAACTCTTCCAAGACCGCCGTCGCTCCCTTTCAGCGGCAGTGCTATGGCATACATGCCGCTGCCGTCCATAAGATAGATAAAATCATTATCTGATTCAAACTCCATCAGAACTTCCTCATCTTCTCCGACTGTCAAAGACCAGAAGCCGTCGCCGCTGCTTTCAAATTCCCACTTATCACCGTTTGAATTCGGGTAGGCAATGAATTTTTCCGGTTTGGCCTGATTGCTGCTGATTGCCGGATTTTTATAGCTGTCCAATGATGCAAGCATTTTGTTTTTATCCTGGGAATATATATCCTGTACAAAATTCCCGTCCTTGCTGTAGATACGTACCGTAGGATATCCGCTGAAGTTGAAATTGGAGAGTTCCGGATTACGGACCCCGTTTATCTCATCGAGCAGTTTTAAGGGGATGTAGTCTTTGCTTATGGCTTGCTGAACGTCTGATTTACTCAGTACATTTTCTTCCAGTTTGACACACCATCCGCACCAGCTGGGGGCGGTAATAAGAAGAAATATATTTTTGTTTTCTTTTTTTGCGGCGGCAAGCGCCTTGTCGTAGCTTGTGTACCAGCTGACTGTATCAGCAAAAAGGGCGGTTCCGGCTAAAAGCAGGAACAGTATTGAAATGATTTTTTTCATCTGTTTCTCCTTGAATTATTCTCGTTAATTCAGTTAGTGGGAGAAGCAGATGAAATCTTTACACGAATTTTAAAAATTAATAATATCCCCAGCCTGTACCGGCATAAATACTCCAGGATACGGTTCCAATTGAAGCGCCAGCATCTTCGGTAATAACAGGATCTTCAGCAATTCTTATTAAATCCCAGGCAACCATGCCTCCTATATTCAGATTAAATGCATCACTTATTAGAAAAATCATATCTGCTGCAAATCCGAATCCAAGGTTATATCTATGGATGTATTCATCGTTCCATGTTTTAATAGATGTACCGTTCAAATGGGCACCGAAGCCTGCTGAGGTTAAAATATCGTCATACATAATGCCGCCAAAGCCGAACAGGGTGTCGATACCAATACTTAGTCCGTTATAATCCCTTACATCGTATATTGTGAGACCAGTGTCTGTATCATCAATCTTCTGTGTATAAATTCCCGGAAGCAGTATAGATGTACTTAAATACATACCATTATCTTCAACATAGGTATAATTCAGTCCAAGTTCACCGATTTTTGTTGATTCAGTTTCATATTCAGATTCACTGCTGTTGAAATCATAGTTCCGGTATGTTTCACGGTAGGCCGCCCGAATGAAGTTCAGCGCAAACAGGGACTGTGTCAGAAAAAAAATACACAAAATCAGAGAAAGTTTTCGAAGCATAATTGTATTCCTTATTTATTCGTAGTTGTAGCTTTCAATCATGGTATCAATCGTATCGTTTGCCATGGTCTGAATTCTGCTGAAATCTGTTCCAAGGGAGCTGCTGGCATCCAGAACAAATACAAACACTGCGCTTGAGCTTGTTACAGTCGTCAGTGTTGCATTATCAGAATCGAATTCTCCGCGCTGTACCCAGTCTCCCCAGGTTCCGTCAGCATCGTTGTATTCGCGAAGCCAAAGCTGGATATTGGTTGTTTCAAGCATGTCTCCTGAATCAAGTGCAATATTTTCAAAGTTGAAGATTTTCTCAACCCCGTCGCCGTTTGTTCCTGTTATTGATGTTCCGCTGCCTGAACTCATTCCTCCATATGTAACGCCTGTCAGTGAGGAAACTCCTGCGGAATTGTTGAATGTGCCTTGTATATACAGAGCTGAAGTGACAGGTGATAAACTGTCAAATGTGAAACAAACAACATCACTGGGGTTCACTGCTGGAAGGGTAATCGACATGTTCTGTGCGCTTGATGATGTTGAAAGCTGTTCGACGAGGGCCTGAAACTGGTAAATGATAGTATCCAGAGAGCCTGACAAGTCATAACCGTTATTGGCTGTAATACTTTCAAGTGAAGATTCGAAGGATTCCGGTGTTCCCGGATAGTTTCCTTCAACACCGCATGAATATGCATCTATTTTAATTCCGTTAACGGTTTCATCGGCAAAACGATCCTGGATTGCTGCCAGGTACTCGGAATTATTGTCATAAGCAGCATTTAAATCGTACGAGCCCTGATCAACTCCGTCTGTAACTGTTATCAGGTTTACACTTGTTACGTCATCAGGAAGCGAGGCAGCCTGAAGCATATCTATGGCTTCATTGATCGCATGGTACATTGTAGTTGAATCATCCATTTCAAGAGCGTTAATAAAGCTTTTATATGATGTATCTGTATTGGAATTGAGGGGGCCTATACTCATAGGAGTGGTTCCGTTATTAAATGCTACTATGCCGAGATACAATCCGGTTACTCCGGACTGCCCGCCGATAAAGCTGCAGGAAAAAATTGTCAGTGCGGCAAGTATACCTGTAGTCATTAAAATCATATGCTTTTTCAAAGCAGGACCTCCGGGTGCATGTAAAATATACGGTTTGAGCAAACCAGTTAAGATGATAGGCATGAATATTAAGGCTGTCAATTAAAAAATCAGTCAGGAAAAGTTTTTATTTTTTAAAAATTCACAAAATTCAGAAAGTTTTTCCACTCTTTCTCCACTAAATATCTCATAAGTTAGTTTGGAGGACTCAAAAATGAATAAATTATTTAGTTTGGTACTGGTTTTGATTAGTACAGCAATCTTTTCCGGATGTGAATTGTTTACAGAGCCGACGTACATTGATGGGCTGGCAGTTCTTGATGCAGATCAGCGGGATGGCAATCTTGAAATTTCAACATTGTCTTTGTCAGAAGACTTTGTCCTTTGTGCAGACGGTGAAGCGGTAGGGGTTGTTCCCTCAGGTATCATTGTACGAATCGGCATTGAGATTCTTGAAGATTCACTTAAAAACCTGTGGCTTGTTCCGGTGAGTCTTGTTGCCTCCGAGGCTGATCTGATTATTGAAAACTGTCAGTACTGCTGGGTTGCCAAGCTTTATGTTGATTCGGAAGTCAGATCCTGGAATCCCGGAGGAGACAACAGCAGCGATACTTCGCTTGTAACCTTTATTCCCAATGCAATGGGATCTCAGGAATGGGATTATGTTATCGGTTATATAAATGATGATGATACATATCTGCCTGTAGCGGTTCTAAGCCCTGCTGATAAATCAGGAGTAGAGGCATATCTGGAGTTCGGAAGAACCTCGATTACGTGGAAATTTTATCAGAGCAATCCCGAAAACAGTTCGGAGTCCGCACTTATTTCTGAAATTACCGAGGAGTTTATCCTGACTGAAGACGACCTGTCTAAAACTGTTGAGCTGCCCCTCCTTGAATCGGAAAGCGAATCAGAGATGAGCCTGAGCATCAGCAACAGTGAAAATTATATTATCAGTATATATCTTAACGGTTCTCTGATAGAGGATTCCATGGCTGATTCTAAAGCGGGTTACTCATATCTGGATGCTTATGAAAGCAGGACCTTTGAAGGGCTTGAAATTCAAGCCGGCAATACCATTGTAGTCACCGGAGATTCCGGGGAGCTGGCAAGTTTCACTTTTACAGCCGAAGACGGCGATGTTTTCAGCTTTATCTTTTCAGAAACCGGCGGACTTGCAGAACTATAAACCGGCAGTTATTTATATCAGGACGGCAGGAGGCAGTATGAACTCAGCAGAACCGAAGATCCTTTATATAGTTTTGGTTACAGCATTTCTAACAGGATGCAGCTTTTTTATGGATATGTCTGAAACAGGGCCTGGAACTGATACTTCATCATATCTATATCCATTTCTTTCATCCTGTTATGATGGAAACCTCAGGATTAATGCTGAGGAGCTAAGCGAAGATTATATCCTCTGTGTTAATGGTGATGCCCTTGGAACGGTAAAAGCCGGGAGTGATCTGCTGATAAAAATCAAAATGGAGTCGGATGGGTTGAAAAACCTCTGGCTGCTTCCTGCATTTTCTGTGGATTCTGAAGATGACATTTACGTAGAAAATGCGGATTACAGCTGGATTACCAAACTATATAGTTCAGGAGTAATACGGGAGTGGGTTCCGGGGTCTTCGACTGCTGAAGATTCAGGAGAGATAATTTTTTATCCTCCTGAATCCGGCTCCAAAGACTGGGATTACGCTGTAGGTTACCTTAATGGAGATGAAACCTTTGCCCCGGTTGCCATTCTCTCCCCATATGATAAATACCGGGGAGTATCAACTGAAGTTGATTTCGGAAGAATTAATATTCTGTGGAAATATTACAGCAATGGAAGTGTAGCCGGAACAACCGTTCTTACAGCTGAAAAGTCTGAAGAATTTATCTTTACCATAGATGAAGCAGGAAAAAGCCATGAAATACCTGCTGTCGGAGACCCTAATGTCAAATCAATATCTCTCACATTTAACAATCTTGAAGAGTATATAGTAAGAATCTACCTGAATGGTGAGCCTATAGAGCAGCAGATGGATGAGGTTAAAATCGGTTATTCTGATATTGAAGCAGGGGCTTCCCGAACTTATAGATTGTCCGTAAATACGCAAAATATCCTTACGGTGCGGGATGACTATGCTGAAGTTTCCGATCTGATTTTCTATGCAGACGATAATGAAAGCATCATTATGGAGTTCAGTGAAGCCTCCGGAATTGTAATATCCGCGCGTGACATCATGTATTTATATGATGATATAATGGAAGAAACTGTTTTCCAATATGATTTTGACGGCAATTTTACCCCCGATTACGGATATTTTACAGAATATTATTACAATATGGATTTTACTTATGACCGGTTCTCTTATACTGATTCGGCGCTCTGGTTCTTATGGGAATATGCCTCATTCGAAATTTATGATTCCCTTGGTGTGATGGACAGTCCTGAGTTTTTATATGTTTTCTGGATAAAGCCTTATGAAGGTGAGACAGACTACCTGGTTTTTGAGTGCTGTGATGCCTATTCTGATGCTGTAATTTCAGTCAGGTATGACTCTTATTCCGGGCTGGATCTTCAATTGTATGCAGACAGTATAAGCCCCGAGCTGACACGAACTGCAGGCGGAAATACTGAACTCTCCGACGGCCTCTGGCATATGGTCAGCCTGGTAAAGTCTGAATCATCGGTGCAATTGTATCTTGACGGAGAACTTGCTGAAGAAGATGAATCATATGCTTCATACTTTTACAGTGCGGACACCTGTATATTCGGCGGAACAGGGTACTACGACAGCTCATACTTCAAGGGTGCCATTGATGATTTCAGTTATTTTGATTCAGCACTTTGCGAGGGAGAAGTTGAAACACTTTTTGAGGCCAGGCTTTGATAAACTTCAATAATACTCTAAACTGTCTCCGGAATTAAAAGATGAGTATAATTGTATTAATCTATTTTTTTATAAGTATCATAGCATCAGTTGTTGGTGCTATAAGCGGAATAGGCGGCGGTGTCATTATTAAGCCATTACTGGATTTGATAAGTCCGATGAGTGTTGCGTCAGTCGGTTTCTTATCAGGAAGTACGGTTTTATCTATGACTGCATCTTCACTTATTCGAAACCGTAAATCAGATATAAAACTTGACAAGCGTATAGGTTCGCAGATGGCCGCAGGAGCTATTGTAGGCGGGCTTATCGGAAAGTTTCTTTTTGATATGATAAAAGCGGCCCACAGCAATGAGCTTGTAATCGGAGTGACTCAGTCTTCACTCCTTCTTCTGATGACTGCTGGCGTATTTGTCTTCACTCTTAACAAAGAAAAGATTAAACCGCTGCACATTAAAAACAGCGGCTTCTGCCTGCTTACCGGGATTATTCTCGGCTGTTTTGCCAGCTTTCTGGGCATAGGCGGAGGTCCAATTAACCTTGCAGTTTTGTATTTTTTCTTTGCAATGGATTCTAAAAGAGCGGCCCTTACCTCTTTGTATATTATCTTTTTCTCACAGGTCGCCAATTTAATCTTTACATTCTCAGGCAGTAATATTCCGCCGTTCAATTTGCTTACACTTGTGCTTATGATTGTCGGCGGAATAAGCGGCGGGATGATAGGTTCTAAGCTTCTGGGCAGAATGACGCACAAGGATGTGGACAGGCTTTTCTGCGTAGTTATGGCGATAATAATCTGTATCTGTATCTATAATATTGTGAAGTGGTTTATTTAATTTGCATAATACTGATACAGCCTGTCGGTTGATAATGGACTCAAAAAAAGGAGAGCAGGTTAGTTGCTCTCCTTCTTGCTGAAATATTTAGGCTTATACTGTTTTACCTTAATTTCTTCTATTTTATAGTATAAACATTGACGGCTTCAGACATTGCCTTTTCAGTAAGTTCCTGACCGATTCCGGGAAGATCCGGAACTTCGTAAAATCCGTTTTCAGGCATGTAATCATGTACGCAGAGTTCACGCATTCCCTTCTTTAAAGCCCCTTCATGAAGCTCATGAATCAGGAAGTTGGGAATAACAGCTTCTACCTGGAGTGAAGCTGCAGTAGCAATCGGTCCCCCGCAGATATGAAGCTGTACACCGCAGTCATATGTATTTGCCATATCACAGATTTTCTTGGTTTCTGTTATTCCACCGGTGATACAAAGATCCGGCTGAATAACCTGAATGGCTCTTTTTTCAAGGAAATCCCTGAAACCCCATCGGGTGTAGATTCTTTCCCCGCTTGCTATGGGAATATTTACATTATTATGAATCTCAAGCATTGAGATTGCATTCAGCGGATGAACGGGTTCTTCATAATAATAAATATTCAGATCTTCAAGAGCCTGACCAAGCTGAATTGCAGTAATTGTATCAGTGAAAGAATGCAGTTCAATAATTATATCCAGATCCGGCCCTCCTGCTTCCCTCATGGCAGCAGTTCTGTTGTATGCAGTCTGGATCATTTCATTGGAGAGTTTTCCCCTCATTTTCCAGTCCGGGTTAGTCGCTTCCCGGGCCCACTTTCCGTCAGCTGTAACTCCTATCGGATCAACTTTAATAGCTGTATATCCTTCAGCCATTGCCTTTCGGGTTGCTTCAGCATACTGCTCAGGTTCAGTAAGGAAGCGGTGTTCCTCATCCCAGTCAAACTGCAGCTGGCTTGCATAGGTTCTTATTTTCTCGTTTGTTTTACCGCCCAGCAGTTCATAGACGGGAACCCCCAGGGCTTTACCTTTGATATCCCAGAGTGCTGTGTCGATAGCACTGATACCCGCGTTGATTACGGTACCGCCGCCCATTCCCCAGAATGTTGTCCGGAATATATGTTCCCAGATAGCTTCAATCTTTCTTGGATCCATACCGATGAGAAGAGCACCAAAATCTCTCGCAATCCCAACACCGGCATAATGTGCTTTTCCGTATGATAAGCCTACTTCTCCAAAGCCTGAGATTCCTTTATCTGTGTTTATTCTTACACAGATAACTCCTCCCATAACGTTAGGATTCAGTTCGAATACATCGATACTTGTAATTTTCATCTTAAATCTTTCCCTTAAACGTGAAATTTTCAGATGGCTGTGGTCTGTTAAAATATAGCCACTTGTATGGTTGTTATACAAGTATACTAATACTCGATTTGATTCATGTCAACATAAATTTAATTTTGAAACTTATTTTGGAGTTAAAATGTTTTTGAAGTACAGTGACTATGACCAGGAGATCTTATTCTGACATCTTTTTATAATATCGATATGAACGAACTCTTGATTCCATTTCCATTTCGATACATTTTTGAATATCTTTTTCTTTGATGCCATCAAGCATTGTTTTATGAAACCTCAGGACATTCTCATAAGAACCTGAATCTTTTACAGAACGCTGCAGGTTCTGGGCCATAGCTTCATTGAAACTGTGGTGGATAGCATCATACAGCATTGTCATAAGCAGATTGTCGGAAAGCCCGCAGACTGTCTGGTGGAATTGAGCATCCAGAGAATTAAATTTTTCAACATCATCATCTGCAGCTGCAGTTTCCATTGCAGAGTATATTTTCTCCAGTTCTTTGACTCCTTTCCCGTATGAGTCTTTTTCAAACGCAAGGCGTATACTTCCTATCTGAAGAATCATTCGGAAGTCATTTATTACATTATAGTCTTTTGTCAGAATTTTAGAATTATAAAGTTCATTGAAATAACTTCGCATATTAAAATCTCTTACAAAGGTACCTTCTCCTACAAGGGTTTCTGTTAAGCCGAGTACGTTTGATTTTTGAATTGCCATTCTGAGAGACATTCTGCTGACACCCAAGGTTTCTGCTAATTCGGTTTCCGAAGGTATTTTCGTGTTGGCCTTCCAGTTCCCTGATAGAATTTGTTCAGTTATATAATCAAATATTTTATCAATTAAGTTAGATTTTACAATTTTAGCCAATGAACTAGCTCCTTCAGTCCTGTTGATATGTTAATCTATCTGACTGTAATACAAGTATCATTACAGAATTTACTTTATTTTGCAAGTTAAAGTGTTTTTATAACAAGGTCCACTTTTAGGCAGATGAAAATATTTATGAAAAAATTTGACTTATAAAAAATGTATGCTAATATGTGTTAGATGGTTAGGTTGTTATACAAGTAGACATCTGTGGTTAATAGGTAAGACCTTGAGACTATGGATCTTCAAAAAATTTAGGAGAGGTTAATGAAATTCAACAAAAAATTTACTGCATTAAGTTTGATCGCGGTTTTATTACTAGTTTTTGTATCAGGATGTGCGAAAAAAGAGGCTCCTGCCGATTCTCAGGCGCAGGATAATACAGAGAAAGTTGTCAAACTCAGGCTGTCTACTATTGTTACTCAAAAGGAGCTTGATGCAGATAATACTTCAATGGCAAGAGGGCTGAATACCTGGGTCAGGACTGTACAGGAAGAGTCAAACGGGACGATTGAAGTGAAAGTTTTCTCAGATGCTATGCTTGCAAAGAAAGCAGATGAAACAGTAAATGGAATTCAGACAGGTGGTTTTGAAGTTTCTCATTTTGCTACCGGAAACTGGGCTGAATATACAGATGCCTTTGCTGAACTTAATGTTCCCTATCTGTATTCAGGCTTTGACAGTGTTCACGCAGTTATGGATGGTGAAATAGGCGAACAGATGATGAAAAAGCTGGAAGCAGATGTTCCATCCATAAAAGCATTAGCCTATATGGATATTGGTTTCCGTAATATTACAAACTCAAAAAAACCGATTAAAAGTCCGGCTGATATGAAAGGCCTGAAGATTAGAACCATGAATGACAAACTTCAGATCGCAGCTATGGAAGCTTTGGGTGCAACAGTTACTCCTACACCTTTCTCTGAATTATACAGCGCTCTGCAGCAGCACCTGGTTGATGCTCAGGAAAATCCACTGTCTACAATTTACAGTAACAAGCTGTATGAAGTTCAGTCTTATGCGACACTCTCGAGACATTCATTTACTTCAACATTTATATTTATGAACAAAAAGGTTTATGATGATCTTTCTGATAACCAGAAGGCTGCAGTAGACGCTGCAAGTCTGGCATGTAAAGAAGCCAGCCGTATAGCTGCAGCCAGTACTGAAGAAGAATATGCTGATTTACTTCGGGGTGAAGGTGTTGAAATCTATGAACCTACTATCAGTGAGAGTAAGGCTTTTAGAGCTGCAGCATCAAAGGCCTGGACAGATGCAGAAAAGCTGATGGGTGAAGCCAGGTATAATGCATTATTGGAAACTGTTGAAGCAGCTGAAAAATAAAATAAGATATATTGACTATATTTAATTAAAAGAGTGTGCAGTATGGTTTAATACTGCACACTTTTTGTAATCATTGAAGGATTATTACAATGAAGGAAAAACAATTTAACCTTAAGTGGTTAAAATATGTAGCGAATATCGATAAATATCTTGGTGCAGTATTGTTTATCTTTATTATGCTGTTGCTGACTGTACAGGTTGTCAGCAGGTATCTTTTTAAGCATTCAATTACCTGGACCGAAGAACTGGGAATAATAATGTTTTTATGGATGACCTATCTCGGAATTTCGAGTGCAGTCACATACCGTAAACATTTACGAATCGATGCTTTATTGAATGCGGTTCCGTTTAAAGTAAAAAAAATACTTTTAATTATCAGTGATGTTATATTCATCGGGTTTAATACTTATATAGTGTTTCCATTTTTAAATATCATTGAAGGCCTTGGAAACGCTTCTTCTCCTATTTTGGATTTTCCAAAACGGCTTAGCTACGGCTTTATCCCCTTGATGCTGACAATTTCAAGTATAAAACTTATTTACGATATCTATAGATTGGTTCATGAACAGGAAAAAGAAATAGGTGCATCTGTACCTGCAATAAATTTTGACGAACTGGAAAAAGAACAGGGAGGTGCGAACTAATGTCAGTTGCAATTATGTTTATTTTAATGTTTGTATTGTTCGCAATAGGGGTGCCTATCGGTATCAGCCTGATATTGCCGACCTTTGTTTTACTCCTTATGAATCCCATTACTTCACCGGAGTTCATCGCGCAGACTCTCTATAACGGTACAGCTTCATTTACTATGATAGCTCTTCCTTTTTTCATGATATGCGGAAATATTATGGATATAGGAGGCATTTCTAAACGTCTTGTAAATGTAGCTAATTCTTTGATCGGAAATGTAACAGGCAGCCTCGGAATGGTTGCAATACTTTCCTGTATGTTTTTCGGTGCTGTATCAGGATCCGCTGTCGCTACGGTAGCCGCAATCGGAATTATTATGATTCCAGAGATGGTAAGAGCAGGATATGATAAGCACTATGCAACAGGCCTATGTGCTGTAGCCGGAGGTCTGGGAATAATTGTACCCCCAAGTTATCCGATGGTCATATATGGAATAACAAACAATGAATCTATAGGAGATCTCTTTATTGCTGGAATTGTACCGGCTGTTGTTGTCGGTCTTATGCTGATGATTGTTAATTATGTATATGCCAGGAAGCACGGACTAAAAGGAACACATAAGGTATCGGTGAAGAAAGCAGCAAAAGCTATATGGAGTGCAAAGCTCGCACTGCTTATGCCGATTATAATTCTCGGCGGTATATATGCTGGTATTTTTACCGCGACCGAAGCTGCTGTAGTTGCTACCGTATACGGTATCATTGTTGGTGTTTTTGTGTATAAGGAAGTTACGTTTGCAGGATTATGGAAAATGTTCAAGGATACCACAACCTTTAATGGCGGTATGATGCTGACTGTAGCGCCTGCAGCTGCTCTGGGTACAGTTTTTGCATATTTGGGTGTTACAAAAACTATTACCGGCTTCTTCCTGGGGATTTCCACGAGCCCCGGAATTATACTTCTGTTTATTTTTGGAATTCTGTTTTTAATCGGAATGTTCGTTCAAACTACACCTGCAATAGTAATTTTCTCACCTGTACTTCTTGCTGTTGCTAATTCGGTTGGAATCAGCACACTTCATTTTGGAGTGATAATGATTCTGGCTCTCTCAATTGCATTTGTTACGCCGCCGGTTTGTGCAAATATATTTGTTGCCCAGACTATGACAGGGCTGTCTTCAGATAAAATTATAAAAGCCGCTCTTCCGTTTGTTCTTGCAATGATTGCAGCTTTGATTCTCGTAGGCTTTTCGCCCTGGATGTCTGAATTCCTGGTTGCCGTATTAAAATAAGCTGTCAGGTCAACTGCTGGTGAAACTTATAAAGTAAACCATCAGCATCTGACCTGATCTTTTAAACTAAAGATTAAATCTAAAACTCACTTTTCGGAAAATAGCCCGAAATTTGTTTTAAGAAAAAGGACTATATATGTTAAGCGATAAAGCGAAAGAAATATTTAATAAGCTTGAATTGAATATTCCGGCTGTAGCAATAAAATATCTTCCGGTAAAACCGGAAAAAATTAAACAGACCGACAAGAAACTGGCATTTTGTCAGTTTGTAAAAGAGTGTCAGGATTCGGGTGAACAGTTTTTTGTAACAAAAGATAATGATGCCTGTTACGGACAGGTTGCTTTGGGCATGATCCCAAAACCTCCCATTACAGCCTCAGGGCAGGCCGGGTATGATTTTGAAATGTATAAAACGCCAGCGCCGAATCAGAAACTTTATTCTCAGCTGCCTATCATCGAACCTAATACAGTGAATTATGTAGTTTTTTCTCCGGTAAGCATTTGTGATTTTGACCCTGATTTAATTGTAGTATTTGCAGAGCTGGAGAAGGCTGAGATAATTATGCGTGCTACATCATATATTTCAGGGGATCTGTGGGAGTCAAAATCTACTCCGGTGCTAAGCTGCGCCTGGATGTATGCCTATCCTTATATTTCCGGCAAGGTCAATCACATAACGACCGGATACTATCACGGTCTTAAACGAAGAAAGGCCTTCGCTCCTGGATTAAGAATGATTTCGATCCCCTTCAATAAAATTGATGAAGTTGTAACTGCTCTTGATGAAATGCCCTGGACAGCTATCGCATTCAGGGAAGATGAAGAAAGCAAAAAAGAGCTGAAAAGACGAATGAAGCATTGGGATGAAATGGCAGAAGAAATGAATTGTGAGATTCATCTTCACTGATTTAATATTAAAAGATTCCATGAAAACGAAATCATTTCATGGAATCTATAATATTCCTGGAGATACTTAATGATCCGAAGATTGAAGCCCGGTGAGATAATTCCCGATTTCCAAATTGATTTACCCTTAAAATGTGTAAAATTATCTGAGTTGATGGATGGGAAATCAATCTTCTTGATTTTCCACAGATTTTACGGATGTATACTTACACAATATCAGCTTGGTGTTATTGATTCAGATTATAATAAACTTAAGAGTGATGAATTTAGGGTAGCCGTTGTGCTGCAGACCTCTCAGGGAGAGATGAAAGATAAGACTTCAGTCAGAAATTTTAGTTTTCCCATCATCTGTGATATTGATAAACATCTGTATAATTATTTCGGAGTAACACCTGCACTGTCTAAAGAGGCTCTTTCTGCTCCTGATACAGATGATGTATTAAATATTGCAAGGGGCCTAGGATACATTCATGGGGCTGACAGCGGAGATCCCCTTCAGCTGCCGGCTGTAATACTGCTGAATGAAAACAGAGTCATAAAGTTTGTGCATTATTCAAAAAATGTTGGAGACCTGCCATCAGTCTCAGATCTCAAGAGATATTTATATGGGTTATAATATTCTTATAACTACGGTTGTATCCGGTTCGGGAGTTGAGTTTCTAAAAGATAAAGGATGCGAGGTTGTAATTGAATCTTCAGAGGATAAAATCAGAACTAAGATTATGGACTTCGATGCTGTTTTATCCGGAGGTATAAAGGGCCCTTTTTTCGGAAGTGAGCTTCTTGATAAAGCCTACAGGTTAAAAGTTATAAGCAATTTCAGTGCAGGTTATGAAAATATTGATATTGATTATGCTGCTGAAAAGGGTATTTACGTTACAAATTCCGGTACGGCAAACTCAAATGCCGTGGCCGAGCATACAATGTATCTCATGCTTGCATGTGCAAAGAACGCTAATATTATGGCGGAGGCGGCAGCTGCCGGTAATTTTGAAATTAGAAAAGTAAAAAGAAATATTGAACTCCGGGATAAAGTTCTCGGTATAATTGGATGCGGTCATATTGGAACCCTCGTTGCTCAAAAAGCTAAAAATGGTTTTGATATGCAGGTCTTAGCATATGATCCCTACATCAAGCCTGAACTTATTCCGGAAGGGGTCTGTCTTCTTGATAATTTAAATGACATCTTAGAAAGATCCGATTTTGTTAGTATACATCAGCCTTTAACTGATTCCACTTATCATTCAATTGGTCTTGAGCAGTTCCGAAGGATGAAGCCCGGGGCTTTTTTTATAAATGCCGCACGCGGCGGGCTGGTGGATGAGGCGGCTCTGCTTCATGCTCTGGATGAGAAGATGATTGCAGGTGCAGGGCTGGATGTTTTTGAGCAGGAGCCGACGAACCCCGCAAATCCGATTTTAAAAAGAAAAGATGTAATTATTTCTCCGCACTGTGCGCCATCGACAGTGGAATCAATAGATCGAATGGAACTGTTTGCCGCTCAGGACATTTGGAATGTTTTACACAGCAGAAGCCCAAAGTTTCCGGTGAATAATCCGGATTCATGTGCTAATATAAGCCATGGCAATGTTATACCTTGAAAGTGATCAGACTGATCCGTATTACAATCTCGCTTTGGAAGAATATGTATTCAACGAGCTTCCCAAAGATAACGAATATTTCATGCTCTGGCAGAACGATAATTCCATAATTATCGGCAAGCATCAGAATACAATAGAAGAAATCAATCTTCCCTTCGTTGAGGAGCATAAAATCAATGTTGCCCGGAGGCTCTCCGGCGGCGGAGCTGTATATCATGATCTGGGCAACCTTAACTATACATTCGTCACCGATGCCAAAGCGCAGGGCGGAATAGATCTGGCTTCGTTCTGTATTCCTGTAGTCAAAGCCCTTAACTCAATCGGTGTAAATGCTGAGATAAGCGGCAGAAATGATATTGTGATTGACGGGAGAAAGTTTTCCGGCAATGCCCAGTACCTGCGCAAAAAGCGGGTAATGCATCATGGTACACTGATGTTTGACTCAAATCTTGAGGTTCTTACAAAGGCCCTGAATGTTTCTGCCGACAAGGTTGAGTCAAAGGGTATTAAATCTGTCCGGAGCCGGGTGACAAATATAAAGGAACATCTGAAAACTGAAATGACTACAGGCGATTTCCAGAATATTCTCAGACAGTTCATGATTAAAGAAAATAATATGGAAACCTATGAGCTGACCGAAGCTGATAAGGAATCGGTAAAAGAGCTCCGGAAAAAGTATGATGCCTGGGACTGGAATTATGGGCGTTCTCCCACATACAGTATACGCAAGGAGCGGCGGATTGAGGGCTGCGGAAAGATACAGCTTTTTATGGAAGTAGAAAAGGGTGTCATAAAAGATTTTACCAGCAGGGGCGATTACTTCAGTCTTGATGACAGCTCAGATCTTGTTAATAAGATTGCCGGTGTCAAAAACAATAAAGAGTCGCTGGAGAAGGCTTTGAGCGGAGTTGATATAGATCGATACTTCAAGGGGCTAAGTCTGGAGCAGTTTATAGATATAATTCTTCAGTAGTTTGTATTGTCTTTATATCCAAAAAAAAGTTACTATTTACTGTGGAAGAAGCAAACGACCCGATGCACGGGATTACGCTCGAAATAATGCTTAACAGACTGGTCTCCTATTTCGGCTGGGAAAAGCTGGGAGCTCACATTACGATAAACTGTTTCAACTTTGACCCTTCGGTTAAATCAAGTTTAAAATTCTTGAGAAAGACTCCCTGGGCAAGAAAAAAGGTCGAAGATCTTTACAGAGATCTTGCGACCGCGAAGAAACAGGACAACTGGTGGCAAAAAGGCAAGGCTATAGGTCAGTAAAAAAATGGATACGGTACTATGTACTGCTATTTTTCAAGTGAAAGTTTCATTTCAAAATTAACCGACGGAGTATATTTATTCACTGCTGTATTATTGTATTGAGAGCCGCCATAAAGTTTTAACTGCAGAAGATCTGCGTAAGACAGATGTACACCAATGAGAGATTCAAGCTGATAATCTTCTGCGTCGCTAATATCATCAAGATGATATGATGCCCTTAATGCAGGTGATAAAATAAAATCTTCGTTTAACTGAATTTTGTAAGAAGCCTCTGAATTAAATGATGTCCAGTATTTAGTTTCGTTATTATCTGAACTAAACATAATTCCGCTGACTATTTCTGTGCCTAAACATAAATTGTTGTCATGGTTAATATAGTATAAATTTACGAGGCCGTCATAATCATCAAGATCGTCAATCGAGAAAATTGATGTATAGGCAAGTCCGATAAAGTTTAAATTGCTGCTGAAATTATATGATATGCCTGTCGTAAGATTTGGTATCAGGTCATTCTCGTTTAAATTCGCCTGAATAAAATACGATAGCGCCGGAAATTTAATATCTTCTTTAAATATTTGAAAATTTACAGTTTCCATCTGCTCTTTATAATTATCCTTATAGGACTGGTAGGTGATAGAATCTGAAAAACTTCTTTCATTATAAGATAGTATGTCATCCAGAAAAATCTCGGGTTCTATATTTGAGATGCTGAAACTGATGTAGCTGTTAAGCTCACAGGATGCATACAGATCAAGTTCATCGAGATTCTTTATTTCGATGCCGGCTTCCAGAAACTCTTTATATTCAAATGTAAACTTAAGGTTTCCGCTTAAGCTTGCCTCTCCTGCAGGATTGTCTCTGGATATATAAAAGAGATTTCCTGAATCTATTTTTAAATCTGCATCAACATCCATCTTATAGTCATCAGCAAAGGCAGATATTGAAACCGTGAAGAAAAGTAAAATAATGCGTAAGGTCTTCATTACAGCTCCTTGTTGTTATAGAAAGCCTTAACACTGAAGCAGTCTCTAAGATAGTTAATGTTTAAAATCTCGGTGGAAACTATCGGGAGACCTGTTCTTGAACTCAATACTTCTATCAGCATCTCAGTTTTATCTTTATGAACAAGCCCGATGTCTTCGATTTCTATTGTAATAAAATCTTCAGAGGCTGAAAATAAACGTTTTTCCAGAATGTAGATTGAACAGAGAATAAAAAGGTTTGAAAATATTATTATATATATGGAAATATGTGCCGTCACAAGAGAATTTATTACCGCAGTAATAATAGACATAAATAAGTACGTCATGTCCTTTATGCTTATTGTATCTGTTCTGTACCGTATTATTGAGAAGACTGCAAAAAGGCCGAATGCAAATCCAGCTTCTATAGTAGCACTTGCAAGAAGGGCCGATATAAAGAAAATTAATAGATTTACAAGGTAAAAGGATAGATGAAATTTATGTCTCTGATTATACCTACAGTAAATCTTTTCAATTACAAGATAAAGAAAAATTATATTTAACAGCAGCCTTACAACCAGGGTAATAAAAAAATCATTATTTATTGATGCAAAGCTGAATATATTTAATAGCTGATCCATTAAAATGCTCCTTGATAATTAATCATGTTTATGTGTCTTAAAAGTGGTTTGAATCTGTTCTGTTTTATATTTTCCCTGGTACATATAATTCCTATGCAGTATTTACTTATCCGCTCAGGGTAAAACTTTTTTTGCCGGAGTATACTTTCTATACCGGACAGGCTGTGCTGCCTGGGTTTTTTTATTTCAATTATAAAAATGTCACTAAGAAGATTATTCCTGCATTCATTATTGAAACGAAGATCATAATCCAGGGTTATTCTTTCTGAAAACTGTTTGTCTGCAAAAGTAGCCCGCTTATACCCGACAGTTAATGCTGGTTTAAGCTCGGCGCTGATTCCGTTCAGGGTGGTGTTTTCTTCAATAAAGTTCAGGAACTCGGAGTCGACGCCATCTATAATGTTATCTCTCTGAATTCTTTTTTTGTATGTTTTCCTTTTATTGTCCTTGAATTTTATCTCATTGAATATTTGATCTGAGTCAATGTAAATCCGGGTTCTAATCTTATATCTGTTTGATCTTCCCTGATGGTGCTGTGTATAGAGTTTCAGATCTTCAGTATCCATGTATGTTGTACAATACTCATGACTTCGGGTGTCCATATGTTCGAGGACCTGATAATCAGACTGTATTGCAGAAAGGATATCATTCAGTTGACTGATATGTCCTATGTATTTTGTATCAACCCTGTTTAATAATGATACTGTGGATAAGTCTTCAAGAGATACAGAGCTGAATTTCTCAAGTTCAGCATAAAGGGCTGATTTTTGGTTCACGATTAAACTCATGGTGTACAGGCTCAGTCTGCTTTCAGTGCAGAGTAATAGGTTCCGGAGCTGCTCACTTCTGCATCGGAATACCATCCGTTATTTTCAGTACCGCTCACACTTCCGCCTGTATAAATATAATATGTGCTTCCGGAAACAATCCCGTCCGAAGTAAATATTAAAGAATTGAAGGCCTTGGTCGGTGCATAGGCCATTACAAGTTCATCACTTGAATTGAATATTGTGATCAGTTTGCCGGCAGATAAGGTACTTGAGAATGTTATATCAAGACATCCGTTTGAAGAAGAGCTTGGCGCTTCCGCCATTCCATCAGATCCAGCCGCGGCCAGTGTTCCGCCGTTCATCGAAAAGCTTCCGTCATAATCAATGGCTCCATCACCGCTGCTGGTGGGGCCGTTTACTATGACTGTACCTCCGGTCATACTAATTGAACCGTTTGAATCAAGACCGTCGCCGTCCGAATCAATATAAGTGACGCCTCCGGTGATCTTCAGATAATAATCACTTGAGGTGCTTGAAGATGTAAAAAATCCTGAATCGTCAGAGCCTCCTGCAACGTTGATCCCGTCATCCGAGGAGGTTATATCAATGCTGCCGGCATTTATCGTTATTGCCATGCTTTCAATGCCTTCATATGACTGGCTTATGGTAATATCTCCGCCGTTTATAGTTATGTAGTTGCTGTCTTCATCGTCAGCCTTCAAGCCTGTTCCGCTGGAGGTTCCGGCAGAGATGTTGATTGTGCCGTCTTCTATGATAATGAAATCTTCACCCTGTATGCCGTCATCCGCGGCTTCAATTTCGATGCTGCCGCTTTCAATGGTTAGGCCGTTACTGCTTGTAATTCCGTCATTGCCGTTGGCTTCCACATACAGACTGCCATTCCCTGTTATGATCAAATCATCCTTGCTGTACAGAACGGCATTTGAACTGTTATTTTCCGTATCTATCAGTTCATTCTCTGAGCCGTCAGCAAGGTAAATTGTAACTGTTCCGTCTGATACATATATGGGTGCATCATCGCTGCTGGTAATTGAAACTTCGTAAAGTATCAGCGTTACTTCATCGTCACCTGCGTCAACAATAACCTGTCCGTCTGTCATGGTTCCTGTCAGTGTGTATTCACCGGCCTCTTCTATTTTAATACTGCTTCCGTCATAGTCGCTTAAATCAATTGATGTTTCACTGACGGTAATACTGTTTGTACAGGAAATTGTAAGGAGTAAGATTAAAAAAACTGATAAGCTTAAAAATATTTTATGATGCATTATAACCTCATGATGTATTGTTCGGATTTTTGCTGTTAACCAAAAACTAACAATAATTTAACTATAAAATTATTTAACACATCAAAAATTTGTTTTCTATGAGATTGTTTGTAATTTACATTATGTTTACCTTTCGTTTACAAAATTAAAATTATGAGTAGGGCGATGGTTCTGAATGAGAGATGCTCTTCAAAAAAGATGATGCAGGAAGTGGTTACTATATCTATTGACTTTCTTCTTTTTAAGTAATATTTTATCGATATGCTTATATGCTAAAGGAGTAAATAATGACTGATGGATTAGATAAGAAAAAAAACAGTCTGTTTTCATTTTCATGGGTATATGATCTTGCTGAAAAACTATATGAAGAATTTTATAGAAAAAATAAAAAGTTTTTTGATGAAATTCAGTAATGTTCTAGTTTGCTACCCTTTATAAACAGCAGCCTGCCATTTACGGAAAGCTGCTGTAATTCAAAATTATTCTATTGTTCTGCAAAAGTGTAAGCCGATTACAAAGTTGCCTCTTGATGGAACCACTCCGTTTCAGATTGTGCAAATCATGCTGAATATTCCCATCCTGCTTCGGTAGGAAGGTAAAAACGTTTTTCCACAACCTCCGATATCCTGAATGTTCACAGAAATACCGTAAAATACCGTATTCAGAAATGTTCAGAAACAATGGAAACTAACTATGAGGACAGCAAGACGACCTTTCTGTATGTTTTCTCTCTTAAGATTTTGGAATATCTTGATTTAATTCCTGTTTAATCAGGATTTGTTCCATCATTTTTATTATGAATCAATAGCATAACCTGTCTCGCCGCCGGCTGAGCAATCAATGATTCAATCATAAAAGCAACAGCGATATTTCTCGGCCATTTATAAATAAAGTTATGCAGCGGTTCAGTACTTATTGTTCCGGTTCCAATCCAGGAGCCGATGACTGTTAAAGGTATAGAGATTAAAAAGACTGAACAGAGAATATTAATTGTGATCATGGCTTTAAAACTATCCCCCGGTTTAGTAAGTTTTGAAGTAAGCCACTCTGCGGGTTTGTATGTTAGAAGAACAACTGCTATAACTGACGGCCAGAGGATCGGTAGTTTTTTTAGAACATACACCCAGTTTTGAGCAGTGAAACCGAGTTCAAGGGATGTAATGAGAGGGGCTATCAGATTAACTGAAATTAAAGAAATTATAATGAGAAATACAGAAAATTCTCTCCTGTTTCGTGGAAGCTTAGTATAAAAATCCATTTCAAACTCCTTTTTAGCGCAAAAAAAAAGCACGGACCTGTTAAGTCCGTGCTGAACAATTATACGCACAATGATTATGCATTTTATGAAAATATTCGGGTTCAGTCAATTATTAAGCTGATAAATCATTTTTGAATACTGCTGCAATTACGGCTTCTATATATTCAGAGTTTCAATTTTACCACCTTTCTTAACGGTAAAGAATTCGGTCTCCTTTGTGTTGGTTGAATCAAAATAAACCTGGTAGATCTCATCATCGATAACAACCGCAACAATCTCATCGATTTCCTTCTGTCCGTTTTCCATTGTAATTTTAAACTTGTCTATAAGGAGGTGCGAACATTCCTCAAGATCAACCTCTTCCTCATCTTCGGTATCCTCGTTAATTAGAACACCTTCTTCCAGGGTACTGAATCCGATGTACATTTCATCATCAGCTAAAGGGGGCAGGTTAACATCAGGGGACTCATCAGGTTCTAAATAATCAGGAGTCACACCTGAGACATAGTCACTCAGCGACATTACATTTTTATCATCCGATGTATAACAGAGATATTCATTGAAGACTTCGTTATCAGCAATCAAATCCATTAAAGCGATTTGTTCGTCCTGATTTACTTCCTCGTAATCAGAAATCTTAACTTTTGCTATTTGTATTTCAGTTCCTTTCATTAAAACTTAACTCCTCGTATGGAATACCTATGGTTTATAAACAACTAATAATCAGCAGATTTTCTTCTCAAAGTCAATATGTCCCCTGACGCGGAAACAATGTCACTGCGCGCCATTGTTTTTGAAGTTTTACATTGAGCTTTGTAGCAACCTGTAACTCGCAATTTTATATAACATATCTTATGTCATAGTGTGCAGCCATAAAACTCCACTGAATCACTTTACAGAAATAAAAAAAGACTGAAACCAAATAGGCTCCAGTCTTTTTTTACCCCCGACGCGATTCGAACGCATGACCTACTGCTTAGGAGGCAGTCGCTCTATCCTGCTGAGCTACGGGAGCAAGTGAATGTATAATAGTAGAAAATGCATCTGCTGTCAATTCTTCGGGACTTATACAAACTTCTGAAAGGTTCGAAGCAGCAGAAAGCTCTCTGTTTTTGAAATCTCTTCTATAGTAGAGAGTTCCTGCGTAAGAAAGTGTACCAGTCCCTTGTTTGAATCAACCAGCACTTCCACGAAAAGATCGTAGCGTCCCGAGGTCATTGATACATTGAGCACGTTGTCAAGCTCAGCAATTTCCTGGGCTTTCTTCTCTAGCAGTGAGCTCTTGGACACATTGACAGCTATTACTGCCAGCTGCTGATTGCTAAGTATTTCCGGGTTTATAAGGCCGCGGACATTCAGAATCCCGGCATCCTTCAGTTTCTTTATTCGCTGTCTTACTGTGCCTTCGGATATTCCGAGGGTTTTAGCCAGAGTGTTGTTTGATTCGTTTGATTCACGGAGAATATCGATTATTTTCCAATCCAGTTCATCAGGTTCCATAATTGGAGTATAGATAGTTCTGAACTTTTTGACAAGCAGATCAATTTAAAATACGAAAAACGTAGAATAAATATTGACAAAATACGTAAAGCGTACGATATTTGACTCAGGAGGCGCAGTATGACAATAGGCTGTCCAAAAGAAATAAAAAAACATGAATACAGGGTCGGTATGACACCATCCGATGCTGCTGAATATATAAAAACAGGAAGCAGGGTGCTTATCGAGAAAAATGCCGGTTCTGGTGCAGGGTTCGAGGATGAAGAATACATCGATGCCGGTGCTGAAATAATTGAGGATAAAAAACTTCTCTTTGACTCAAGCGATATGATAGTAAAGGTTAAGGAGCCCCTTCCTGAGGAGTATTCGCTATTCCATAAAGACCAGATTCTCTTCACATATCTCCATCTTGCGGCAAGCAGGGATCTTACAGGTGTGCTGCTTGAGGCAGGGGTAAATTCGGTTGCCTATGAAACAATAGAGGTTAACAGAAAGCTTCCCTGTCTGGCGCCCATGAGTGAAATAGCGGGGCGTCTAAGTGTACAGGAAGGCGCAAAATATCTCGAGAAGACCTTCGGTGGACGAGGGATCCTTCTTTCAGGTGTTCCAGGTGTTGAGCGGGGTCGAGTTGCTATTCTCGGCGGCGGAGTTGTAGGCGCTAACGCTGCACGAATAGCTGTCGGTATGGGGGCTGATACAACTTTGCTCGATATCAGTGGTGAAAGGCTTGCTTATCTTGATGATGTGTTCGGTTCCGGCCTTAAAACCCTCTACAGTACGAGGGCTAATATCAGGAAGGTTCTTGGTGAAAGCGATGTTGTGATCGGGGCAGTTCTGCGTCCGGGCGCAAAGGCTCCATGGCTTATCAGACGGGAAGATCTCAAGCTGATGAAAAAGGGTGCGGTAATTGTCGACGTTGCTGTTGACCAGGGAGGATGTGCCGAAACCACTCATCCTACTACTCATGATGACCCTGTTTTTGAGGTGGATGGAATAGTCCATTACTGCGTGGCTAATATGCCCGGTTCAGTTGCTTTGACTGCAACCATGGCTCTTACCAGTACAACTCTTAAATACGGACTGATGATTGCTTCAAAGGGCCTTGAGGGGGCGCTGGCTGAAAGCCTTCCGCTTCAGAAGGGTCTTAATACTTATAAGGGCGAGCTTGCCTGTGAAGGTGTTGCTGAAGCTTTCGACATGAACTATAAGCCAGCCCTGGACCTGATAAAATTATAGAAACTTCAAAGGGAAAAAACTCCCGAGCAGAATACGAACTAACCAGGTTCGTATTTTGCTCAGAATACAACGGCTATCTTCCGGTCCTGATCAAGCAGGGTATCGAATGAACGGATCTTTCCAAGCATTATATCATCAAGTACAAGGCCTTTCGGAATCAGCAGCATTCCGTTCTGCAGAACTATGTTTTCAGCAATGTACATTCCGGTTTGAAGATCAGCAATGCTTATGGCAGTTGCACTGTCTGCGGCTTCCTGCTTATCAACATTCTGCTTGATAAATTCTACAAACTGTCTGGCAAGCGACGGATCGTAAATATATCCGGCCTGTTCCTTTATCATCGAAGCGGCATCCGAAGCCTTTATCTGATTTTTAAAAATATAATTATCATAGTCATTGGTGAACCGCACTAGTCGTGCACCGATTGGAATTTCCTTCCCGGCCGTACCGTCGGGGTAACCGTCGCCTCCGTATTCTTCATGGTGTCCCCTGATTATTCTGGCTGTCTGTTTTAAATCGTAGGCGGTTGATATCATCTTTTCGCCTATCAGCGGATGCTTTCGGTAAAGAGCAATCTCGCTTTCTTTGAGATCCTTTTCCCGGCCTGAGACTATCTCCTGGGGCATCCCAACCATCCCCAGGTCGTGGAGCAGGGCTCCGTAGTAGATTCTGAAGATTGTTTCCTTGTCAAAGCGCAGGTATTCGGAAAAGGATTTTGACAGTTCTGCGACCCTTTTTATATGGCCTCCCAGGAAATTGTTGGACTGTGAGATTGTAATGACCAGCAGTCCTACCATATCCTGAAAATTACGTCTGAGTGTCTTTTTTAAGCCTCTTAGAGACTCAACTCTTTCCTCAAGAGCCTTAAATTGCTGCTGTTCCTGTTCCGTCATGATTAATAAATCGGATTGGAACGCCATTCTCCTTCAGAAAAAAAATAAATTTCTCCGTAACCGGTTGTTTTCAGCAGTTCCGCACCCTCTGTGAAATAGAAGTCGAGGTTTTCCGGGCTGTGCGCATCTGCAGAAATTGTAATCGGTATGTTTCTCTCAAAACAATGCCCCAGAAGCCAGTCTGACGGGTAAAAATCAGTTGTAGCATTACGCGCTATCCCTCCGGAATTAAGTTCTACTATCATCCCGCTTCCGGCGGCTGTTTCAATGAACTCTAGAGCGAGGTCCCTGTACCATTTGTCCTCCGGGTTGAAAAAACGGTTATTTGTATTCCTTTTCTTAACTAGGTCGCAGTGTCCTATAATATCAAATTTATGTTCGGTAACCATCCTGCTTTCAAGCCGGTAATACTCTTTAACAAGCTTTTTTATATCGCCTCCGAACTGCTTTTCAAGAAGTTCTTCAAGCTCCTCAACCGGACCGTCAACAGATAAATCTTTCCCGGAATCCTCACAACCTATTGAGTGTACAGATCCTATCCTGTAATCCAGTCCGAACTGGTTGTAGAAGGGATTGTCAGGCCAGATTCTGCCGGGTATATAGTCAATTTCCAGGCCTTTGTAAAGTTCAATTCTGCCCTTGTATTTCTGCTGGAGTTCATATGCCTGTCCGGCATAAACTCCGATATTTTCAGGAGCCATGGACCATTCATTTTCATAGGGCAGGGGAGCGTGAGGAGAGAATCCCAGTATATCAAAACCTCGGCTTATGCCGGTTTCCACATATTCTTCAAGCTTTCCGTTGCCGTCGTCGAGATAGAAATGTGAGTGGTAATTAGTCTTCTTCATAGGCAGTATTCTATCATTGAGGGCATTTAAAATAAACAGTACTTAGGCTATGTTTCAGAATATAGGCTGTACTACCTTGAAAGCCTGTCTCTGCTGTTATATAAATTATGGATGGAAAAAAAAATTACCGAATCCCCTTACCTGAAACGACTGATATCTGAAGCAGATTTACCTGAAGGTTTCAAAACGGGAAGGCTCGGAATAAGGTTTAAACCCGAAGAGCTTGATACCGACGATGAAATGAAGATGAATCTTTCCATGATCCTCCTCGACCGGCCTGCAGAATCATTTGCCGGAGTTTTTACCAGGAATAAATTTCCCGGAGCTCCTGTTCTTATGTGCAGAGAGAGGCTGAAATCACCGTCGCTTCGGGCTATTGTGATAAATAACAAGATTGCCAACGTCTGTGTTGAATCAGGACCGGCAGATGCCGAAGCCATGGCTGCCGCTGTTGCCGGATCAATCGGCTGCGATCCTAAGGAAGTTATGACTTCTTCAACAGGGGTTATCGGATGGAGACTGCCGGTAGCCGCCATGCAGGCTTCAGTTCCTGAGCTGCATCGTATTGCTGGTGAAGGCAGTGAAAATGCTGTTGCTCTGGCCGAGGGCATAATGACAACCGACCGTTTTCCAAAGCTCCGTACCCGTAAGCTGTTCGGCGGACGGATTACCGCCGTTGCTAAGGGAGCAGGCATGATTGAGCCCAACATGGCTACAATGCTCTGTTTTGTAATGACAGATATTGCAATTGACCGTGAATCATTGCGTGAAATGCTTCCGGGGGCCGCCACGGAAAGCTTTAACCGGATAAGCGTTGACAGCGACCAGAGTACAAGTGATATGGTAATTGCAGTCAGCTCGGGTATGAAGCCCTGTACCGATATCGAAAAATTCAGAGAGGCTCTGCATCAGGTCTGTGCAGAACTTGCCGAAGATATAGTACGTAACGGTGAAGGAACCGGGCATGTTATTTCGGTTGCTGTAGAGGGAGCTCCTGACACTGAAACTGCAGTTGCTGTGGGCAAGGCTGTTGTCAATTCTCCGCTTGTAAAAACGGCAGTTGCAGGCAATGACCCCAATGTGGGAAGACTGGCTTCCTCAATCGGAGACTACTGCGGAAACAATAATATAGAAATAAACCGTAACGATGTAAGAATTACACTCGGCGGTGAGATAATATTTTCTGAGGGCTGTCTGAGACTCGATTCAAAAAAAGAGCTCAGGCTTGTAAAATACCTCAATGAAAAGGGGCAGGATCCCGCGCTTACGGGATATCCCGAGCATGAAGAAAAAGTAGAAATAAAAGTGGAACTGAAACTGGGCAGTTCAAACGCAACAGTTCTGGGTAGCGACCTTACCCATGAATATGTCAGCGAGAATGCCGACTACAGAACCTGAGGATGGTCTATGAGTGATAATATTGATGTAATAATTGAGAAAGCGCAGACGCAGCTTGATAAATGCCGGAAAGAGATAGCCGCAAGAGTTATAGGTCAGAAGGATATGGTAGACGGTATCCTTATGGGCCTGCTTGCCGGCGGGCATGTTCTTATTGAAGGTGTTCCGGGGCTTGCAAAAACCCTGTCGGTAAAAACCACTGCAGAGGTTATCGATTCATCTTTTTCAAGAATTCAGTTTACCCCCGATCTTCTGCCCGCAGATATTATCGGTACAATGATATACAAACAGCAGAGCGGCGACTTTGTGGTTCGAAAGGGTCCTGTCTTCGCCAATATTGTTCTTGCCGATGAGATTAACCGTGCTCCGGCAAAGGTTCAGTCGGCACTGCTTGAAGCCATGCAGGAAGGGCAGGTTACAATAGGCAGTCAGACTTATAAATTGCCCGAACCTTTCTTCGTTCTTGCTACCCAGAACCCTATTGAAAGTGAGGGAACCTACCCGCTGCCGGAAGCCCAGCTTGACAGGTTTATTCTTAAACTAAAGATTGATTACCCGACTCCGGAGGAGGAGCTGCAGATTCTGAGAACTGTCGGTGAGGAAACAGATATTCCGGTTAAAAAGGTTCTTTCTCCGCTTGCACTGAAGGATCTGAGAAAGGTTGCTGCAAAGATTAAAATTGATGAAAGAATAGAGGAATATATAGTAGCCATAACAGCCGCTACCAGAGAAAAGGATAAGATTGCTGTTCCTTACGCAAAATACATCGAATTCGGTGCGTCACCAAGGGCCAGTATCTACCTTTACCGCTGTGCAAAGATTCAGGCAATGTTTGAAGGCCGTTCCTATGTTATTCCCGATGATGTAAAGAACGTTGTGTATAATGTTCTAAGGCACAGAATTGTACTTTCCTATGAGGCCGAATCCGAGGAATTAACAGCCGATGCCGTAATCTCAAGGCTTCTGAAGGTGGTTCCCGTTCCCTGATGGACAGCCTCCAGTTACTTTCACAGATACGAAACATCCCCCTTGTCTCAGCCAGGCTTGTCGAAGGCTTCCTTTCGGGTAACTACCGTTCGGTCTTCCGTGGCCCCGGACTTGAATTTGATGAAGTCCGCGAGTATGCAGACGGTGACGATATTCGAGCCATCGACTGGAATGTTACATCAAGAATGGGCAGCCCCTTCGTCAAAACCTTCCGCGAGGAACGGGAGATGGTTCTTCTTTTAATGATTGACGTTTCAGCTTCGCTTCAGACCGGTTCAGGTTCACTTAAAAAAGGCGATGCTGCCGCCCTTATTTCAGCGCTGCTTGCTCATTCCGCCGTGCATAACAGCGACCGTGTCGGAGCTGTTTTTTTTACCGATCGTATTGAAAAGTGGATTCCGCCTATGAAAGGCCGCAACCACCTGATGCGGCTTGTTCAGGATATAGCCTCATTTCAGCCGAAGGGAACAGGGTCTGATATTGCCCTCGCAATTGCCTGCGTTGAACAGTCGCTTAAACGCCGCGGTATCTGCGTCCTTGTTTCTGACTTTAAATCGCCTTCAAACCTGCGCCAGATGTCAATGCTCTCCAAAAAGCATGACCTCATAGCGGTAAAAATAACAGATCCTTCAGACAGGGAATTTCCCTCAACCGGACTGATGGAACTAAAGGATATGGAATCCGGACGTGTCAGAAACTCTTTCGGGTTTTCGAACAGCTACCGCAATGATTATATGGATTTCTGGCTTACAGATCATATTTTCTGGCTTCGTGAATGCCGGAGGCGCGGAATTGACACACTTGTAATTGATACCGAAGAGGACCCTGCCAAGGCCCTGCTTTCCTTCTTTAAAAGGAGAAAGCGTAAGTGAGAAAATTCGCCGTTCTGCTGACTGCCGCCCTGCTTTTCCTGCCTTCAATTGTTTCAGCAGAAAAGAATTATACTAATGAGAAGGTAGTTTTTCTGCCGCAGGATTTTTACGTTGGCGACCTTGTTGAAATGAGAGTTGTCATAAGGCCTGCCGCAGGAGTTGTTGTTTCAAAACCTGAGACCCTGCCTGAATCCTACTGGATAAAGATTGAAAATGCCGATGTATTTCAGACTGAGGATAAGTACGAGTTGAGAGTTTTTCTGAGACCCTACGCGTCAGGAATAAGGACCCTTCCTACAATTCAGTTTGGTGATGTGAGACTCAGTGATATCAAGATTCAGATCAATTCGCTGCTTGATGAGACCGGAGCCGAGTTCGCCCCTGTTAACGGACCGCTTATGCTTCCGGGAACAACCTATTATATTGCTATAATAGTGGGGTTCGTCCTTGTTCTCCCCCTGGTTATCATTCTTTTCTGGACCCGCCTGCGCTATGGACTTGTTTCGTTTATCAATGATAAAAGGAAGAAGCGGCCCTATAACCGCCTTATGAAGGTTCTCAAAGATCTGGATGATTCCGCGGGAAAACTCAAGGGTAACGAGTTTTACACTACTCTTATCGATGAACTGAGGGTCTACCTCTCTGAAAAGGGTACCATTGATTACAGTGCCGCTACCGCTGCGGAAGGCTCCAGGATGATTCATGTTGATTTCATGAACACCGCCAGCCTTGATGAAATTGCGGAACTTTTCAGTTTTTCCGATGAGGTAAAATTCGGCGGAAAACGGGTAATGATTCAGAGAAGAGAAAGCGATCTGGCTGCAGTGCGCGAGTTTGCTGAAGATATAGAATCAATTATGGATGAAACGGAGAAAAAGCATGTGGTTATTTGAAAGTCCTGCGTACCTTCTGCTTCTCACACTTTTTCTTCCTCTTATCTATTTCCGATACATGTACAAAGGCCGCGGAGGAACTATCCCGGCTGCGACAGGTATATGGAAGGGCAGCAGCTTTGCGTCGAGAAATCATTTCCTGAAATTCCTGCTGTTTGTTTCAACTGTTTCCTTCTGGACAGGCTGTGTATGTCTTGTTCTTGCTCTGGCAGGGCCGTCGTATGTTGAACGTGAAAAGATCTATCTGTCACGGGGAACCGATATCGTATTCATTCTTGATGAATCACCCAGTATGGCGGCTATGGATTTTCCACCGGTTAACCGATTTGAATCGGCAAAGGATGTAATACGGAAATTTGTAAATGCCCGTGAGCACGATCCTGTCGGACTTGTTACATTCGCAGACCAGGCCGCCCTGAGAATCCCGCCGACACTTGATTACGACGGCTTCATGAATGAGCTTGAGGGGCTGGAGATGATGGAACTCGGCTCAGGCACCGCTGTAGGGCTTGGGATCGCGATAGCGGCTTTACATATGGAAGACAGTACTGCGGATGAACGCATAATGATTCTCATAACAGATGGCGAAAACAACGCAGGAGAAATTGAACCCTCAACAGCTGCAGATATTGCTGCTAAGATGGGAATCAAGATTTACTCAATTGGTATCGGAACAAGGGGAGAAGTTCCTATAGAATATACCGATCGTGAAACCGGTAAGATAATCACCGGACAGTTTAACAGTGATTTCGATGAAGCCCTTCTTTCGGAGATTGCTGATAAAACCGGCGGCCACTACTTCTATGCTCCCAGTACTACTGCCCTTAACAGTATTATAAGCCATATAGACTCGCTTGAAAGCAGCGAGAAACGCGTAAAAATTAAGACAACGGCCAAACCCGGCTATAGAAGAATGATTCTTCTTGCTCTTATTCTGATCAGCATCGATCTGTTTATCAGGAAGCTGCTTCTGAGGGAGGTTCTCTGATGATGAAGAATCCTGAATCGGCTTGGCTCTTTCTGATTCTTGTTCCTGTGGTTGCCCTGCTTGTGTACAGGTTCTTCTGCGGCCGCAGGGATGTTCTTATGGTCGCCGGACGGTGGCGCGGCCGGGAATTCTACAATCTCTATTCTATTAAGTACTTTTTCTCAGCCCTCGGAACTGTGGTTTTTATAGCGTTTTCAATCCTGGCTCTCCTCGGTTTTCCGGGCAATGAGTACCCGGTCAGCTTCGAGTCAACAGGTACCGATACAATATTTCTCATTGATATTTCCGAGAGTATGAATGCCGAGGATACAGCACCTTCAAGGCTTGAACGGGCTGCAAGGGTAGTCCAGAATATCTGTGAAAGCGCTGAATCCGGCCGATTCGGTGTGGTTGTTTTCAAGGGGCAGGGAATACGTATAATTCCGCTTACCGAAGATACCCAGACTATAAGCCAGTTTATGGAGCAGATATCCACTTCGCTGCTTACAAGTCCCGGCAGTGATATAGAAGATGGAATCAGGAAGGCTGTAGATTCATTCACAGGCGGAGAAGAACGTAAAAAAGTAATTATGCTCTTTTCAGACGGTGAAGCCCTTGCCGGGAGTGCAGAGAATGCAATTGAATATGCCCTATCTTCTGAGGTAACGGTATATTCCGCAGGTACGGGCACGGTCTCCGGTGGTGGAATTCCTGCGGCTGACGGCAGTTTTCTGACCGATCCGGACGGCAATCGGGTGCTCACAAGACTTGATGAGGCAAACCTACGCAGACTTTCAGACTCTACGGGCGGCGGTTATTACAATATTTCTGAGACAGGAGTTGTCTCCGAGCTTATCAGAATTTCTTCCGGTGATGAAATAAGTGAAGCCGAACAGAAGGGCTTTGTGATTAAAACCCGTGATCGATACAGGGTTTTTCTTCTCATAGCCTTTGCCGGCCTGATGATGTCTGTAATTGTAAGGATAGTTAAGTGGAAAAATATTTTCTGATAATCATAACAGTTCTTGTTCTGATGGTTTCCGGTTGTGCCGATCCCGGAGTTTTTTACTCTGTCTGGAACGGTAACAACGATTTTGCCCGGGGAGACTACCAGAGTGCTAATATCGCTTACCTGAGGGCTCTGCAGGGAGGGGTGTACTCTGATTATATAAGTTATAATCTGGCAACAGTCTATTATGCCCTCGGTGAGGCTCCTGCAGCTATGACGGAGTGGGAAAACTCCTCACGCTCGCTGGATGATGATGTTCTGTTTAGAACAATTTATAACCGCGGTGTTCTTAATTTTGAGCTGGGAAGATATACTGAAGCATTTGAAGATTTCAAAAATGCGCTGATCATTAACCCCGGTGATATGGATGCCAAGATTAATCTGGAATACAGTCTTCGAAGGATGTCGGCAAACAATAACCCTGTAGAATCTTCAGCCTCATCAGCTACTACATCGGATTCAGGTGAAACTTCGGACGAGATAAGGCGCGTTCTTGAGTTTATAAAAAGAAAGGACTCAAGCACCTGGCAGCCTGTTGAAGAACAGGAAGTTGAAAAAGGGGTCCGGGACTGGTAATGCTTAAAAAACTTTCTTTAATTCTTTTGCTTTCAGTTATTGTCGCTTTCGGACTTCACGCACAGTCACGGTTCCTTCCGGATGACCAGCGTCCGAAGGCAAAGATTGAAAGTGTAGAGATTGAGCCCAATCCTGTCGGACGCGGAGATATTTTCACCCTTACTATTATTGTCGACTGGGATAATGCTCTTGAAGTAGATCTTGATCTCGATGAATTTACCTCTGATTTTACTAGATGGCGCGGTCCCTACATGCGCAGCTTTATAGAATCCACAAGCAAGGATGATGTAAAACGAAAGGTTAGAATTACGACAACCTTCAGGGCTGTCAAATCCGGCAGACAGGTATTTCCTTCGCTTACAGTAACTGCCGGCTCATATGTAATGCAGACCGAGCCCCTTCTTATAAGGGTAGGGCTCTACGCTAACCGTAAACTGTATATGCCCCTTGAGGTAGAGTGGACTACTCCGGCTGAGCGAATATATGCGGGAGAGGCCATACCATTGTTTCTGATGGTCAGGAATCAGGAAACTGTCTCTATTTTCGATCGGACCAGGGTGGCAACACCAAGGGACGGTTTTCTTGAACAGGCAGGAGACCTTGGTGAGATAACTATTTTTGAAACGGGTGATATCGTCCTTTACGATATCCCAGCCGAAGCCTTTATATTCACATCTCCGGTTTCCGGACGTGTTACCATCCCGGCTGCAGGAGTAGACCAGGGCGGAATTACCGGATGGAGTTCAGATTTTAATCTTGATATTCTTCCTATCCCCGAGGAAATACTTTCCACTGGTGCTGTAGGCAGGTTCAGTCTAAGATCTGAAATCTCTTCAGATAAAATCTATACCGGTGATGAAATCAGGCTTACATGCAGAGTCAGCGGTACCGGAAACCAGAATTTTATGAAAATCCCTGATCCGGAAGTTCAGGGGCTTATACTTGTCTCAACTGAAGAAATCCCTGAATATTCATACACTGCAACCGGTTACACCGGAAGTAAAACTGTACAGTATATATATACCGCAGAAGAGCCGGGAACAGCATCGGTGCGTGTCCCGGAATTTCCATACCTGGACAGAGATTCAGGAAGAGTAGTCAATATCCAATCAGAAAATTTCACGGTTGCTGTTAGCCCCGTTCCGGCTGCAGGTGAAGCTGCAGAAGCTGAGATGATGCCCTTTGTTAAGATTGAAGATGAGGGTAGAGGGCTCCGCTGGAAATCATTCTATTTAAAGCCTGAATTCTACCTCTGGCTTCTTCCTGGTCCGTTCTTTCTGATACTGTTCTCTTTTGTTAAAGGCCGGCGTCTGATTATCAGTCTTGTTATAACCGTAATAGTTATGGTTGTTATTGTTTCTGTGACAAATTCATTTTTCAGCAGTAAGGATGTGGGTATACCGCCGGGGAATACCGTCAGTTATTATAACAATGCACTGGATCGGATTGAGGAACATCAATATACATCGGCCCTGCATGAGCTCAGACTTGCAGTGTATACTGATCCCTTGAACAGCCAGTACAGAAATGCTCTGGACTGGCTTGAGGATAAACTGGGTTTTGTGAACCCGGTAACTCCGGCAATTCCTTATCATCCTGATATATTCTTTTTTGTTCTGATACTCTCATTTAATCTGCTTTCTGTCGGTTTCGTTCTCAGAAAGGTGGTACAAAGCGGAACTCCTGCTGTTATCATAATCCTGATGTCGGCGGTAGTCCTTCTTTCTGCAGGTTTCATGGTTTACAGCCATATAAGCAGGAACCAGCTTACCGGGATAATTATACCCGAGGATGTATATATTAAAAAGATTCCGGATGAATCAGCGGGTGACTGGCTGAGAGTAGGTCAGGGAGTTCCGGTTCGTCTGGAGGATGAGTCAGGTGTCTTTACACTTATTGAAACAGGTGACGGAATACAAGGCTGGATAAACAGGAATAAGATCAGACTGGACAGGGCTGACTGATGGATATGGATGCCTGGCTGGATATGTATCCGCCGGAAGATAAAGATAAAAACAGACCCCTCCGCAAAACTCCGCCGGTCTCTGCGGGAAAGTTGAAAAAAATGCAGCCCCAGCGCTCACTCGATCTTCATGGTCTGACTGCCGCTGAAGCCCGGTCAGAGCTCTCAGCTTTTCTCTCAAAAGCCAAATCGGACGGTCTTAAAAAAGTCCTTATCATACACGGGAAAGGATATCATTCTGCCGGAAAGCCTGTTCTGAAAGATGAGGTTGTCAGATTTCTTGAAAGATGTAATGACGCCGGAACATTCGGTACTGCTCCGCGTGATCTCGGCGGGAGCGGAGCAACCTGGGTTCTGATTAAATAACCTAACGTTCCCTGTAGATGATCCTTCCTCTGGTAAGATCATAGGGTGAAAGAGCAACCCGGACCTTATCACCGGGGACAATTCTAATATAATGCTTACGCATTTTTCCTGACAGATGGGCAAGAATAACGTGTCCATTCTTAAGTTCTACTCTGAACATCGTGTTAGGAAGTGATTCCTTCACAATTCCTTCGACTTCTATAGCTTCTTCTTTAGCCACAATACCTCCAAATAAGTTATTTGAATACTAAGTGAATAAGAATCCTTTGTCAACCAGTTGACATTTTTGCTTATATCATGGATATTTCCGCGTAACTAAAATGTTAACGAGGTAACTATGGACACAGTATTTATAGAAGAGATGAAAGACGAACTTCTCAAGCAGAAAGAGGAAATCGTAAAAAGTCTCATGTCCGAAAGCGATGATTTTGATGCAATTGTGAAAGCAAAGCAGCCCAAGGACCTCGCGGACATAGCCGCAGATGACATTGACCGTAATACTCTTGAAACTCTCAGCTCCAATGATGTCAAAAGACTAAGGCTTATCGATTCTGCTCTCTCAAGAATTGACAATGAACGCTATGGTCTTTGTATGAGGTGTAATAAGAAGATCCCGCAGGAGCGGCTCAAGGCTATTCCTTACGCATTGATGTGTATTGAATGTAAATCATCTGACGAAAGAAGAAACAGGTAAATATACTAAACTTCTAAACTCCGCTTCTGTTAATCCGATAAATTTAACAGAGCGATGGAAGTACAGAATATTTCAAGACAATCGTTAGCTTTATCTCAGATTGTTCGTGCACAGGTTGGAACCGGCAGAATAGCTCTCCCTGTTCAGACCGGTCAGGTTTATGCGCATTTCAAGCATATAACCGGTATCACCGGAAGCAGTAGCCTTCCCGCATACACTATCAATCAGCTTAGATCCATAGACAATATGATTGACCGCCTGAAGCTTTTGAAAGGTGAGGGTGAGGCTGATGTCAAGATCCGAAACACAGAAAAATCTAATCTGGACAGTTTAATTACCAGTTACCGTGAACAGCTGGTTAATGCCCTCAAGACGGAAAAAAACATCTATGGAACCCCTGTTGATGTCAGTGCCCTGTCTGTAGATATCACAGTCTGAGGACAGAGTAAATATGGAAGAAATTGCTTCCTCTGTCATTATAGCCCTTGTTTTCTATGCCGTGATTCCCCTCTTTGGAGCATTTAACGTAAGAAGCGGCTGGAGAAAATTCCGTGAGCAGATTCTTAAGGCTTCGGTCAGAACCGAACTTGAATATTCAAAGCCCGATCGGCACAGCGAGGGTGATGCGGGGCTGTTCTGGTTCATTGGAAATCTCCAGGCTATTCAGAATGAGAGTACAGTCTGGGTCAGCAACGGAAAACTTTCTGTCAGGGCTGAGCTTCAGAAAGTCAGCATATATATCCTTCCCAATAGTCAGGCTGGAAATGATTCAAAATCTATAGAGAAAAACCAGATCGCGGACCGCGATGAGATGCCCAGAAAGATGAGCTGGGAGCATGTTTATTCCCTGCCGCAGGGAACTTCCTTTCTATTTTCAGGTAAGATATTCATTGAAAACGGCATCCCTGTTTTCCGAAACACTGAAGAAGAGCCCCTGCTTGCACTTATATATGACGGTGCCGAGGAAACCCTTCTCAGGCGGTCAATATGGAGCGGAAGGCAGATTAATGAATACTGGAACTCATTTACTCCGGTCTCGCTTATTGCAGGTTCACTATCCCTCTTTATAAATGCCTATCTGGTTTTCCGCAATCCTGCACTCAGACCGGAGGCTCTGTTCATACTTGTAATGAGTATAATTCCCCTGCTTGCCCTTATGCCTCCGGGTATACTGTTCTTTTTAATCTATAAATGGCTGTGGCGTACCGGACGTATACTCCGGGGAGAACGGGATTTGATTAAGCTTCCAATGCGCTATTTTAATGAAATGTTTGAAGCTCTCAGGAAGGACTGCTTTTTTCTTGAGTACCCAAACTGCTCGGCAGCAAAGGCTGATTATCCGGATGCTGTGATCCGGAGCAGCGGAATCCTGAAAAGGAAATCGCTGGATAAATATCATTCCTATGTTTTTTTAAGCAGTGATAATGATGTGTTTTTTGAAAGGCTTATAATACCTGGGAACCCGAATATTCTATCTCAGATATGCCGAAGCAGGGCAAGGCTGATGGAAATCTCGGCAATGGTCTTTTTCACCCTGGGACTGCTTTTGAATTCCATCCTTGCCTATATAGCGCTGGTTAAAATAATATTATGATTTCTTTCGGGCGTAGTTCACTGTAAGCTTTCTGCCCTTGAAGTCCTTTCCATTAAGTATTTCAATTGCATTATCTGCCAATGCTGTTGTTATCTCAACGAAGGAATAACTGTCAAGAACCTTTATGTTTCCGATATCAGATTGATCGATGCTGAGGCTGGAAAGAAACAGCCTGCTTAGATCTCTGGGGTATACTCTCCTGTTTCTTCCGATGCTTATGAAAAGTGTCTGCTTGTCAGAGTCGGATTCGGTGTTTAAAGTCCGGGGTCTTGAGTATGCGCTTTTACCGACAGCCTGTTTCAGCAGGAAGGCGCTCAGGTAGCCTCTCATCGAAAACGGTGCATGTTTTTTAAAAAGCTTTTTGTATGTGTTAAGAAGATCCGGATCTTCATCTTCTCTTATAGTTTTAATAAAATCCTTTATTTTTTTTTCAATTTCCTCTTCATTAATAGTCTGTGTGTTTTTCATTGAACGTGTCTCCTGCTTTTTTTCGTTCTCCATGGAGATAATAATGGGTTTTCTAGTCAGAGGCTCAAGTAAATCAATATTATCCAGCCTCTCAGTGTAGATAATACTCTGCCTTCTCTCAGGCAGTTTTGAAAAAATAAAATCCAGATCCTGATCAAAGCCAAGATCTGTCAGGTTTGCAGGAGTATCAACTACAGCCGTTTTTATCCCGTTCAGCGAGATGTTTTCTCTGCGGATGTGGTCAATAATCCTGGAAGCTGTTCCGATAATTATATCGGGAGAGTCAGAGATGGATTTAAGTTCCTCTCTGATCTTGTCGTCCGACAGAAGTTCACAGATCTTTATACCTGAGGTTTCTGCTGAGCGGCAATGTCTGAACTCCTTTCTGATTCGCCGGACTTCCGGCTCTGTCGGAACTATTATTACGGCCTGAATGCCGTCTGTACTGGATTCAGTTGATGCCAGTACAGGAAAAATGAATGAGGCTCTTTTGCCTCTTGCCCCGTAGGTCCCTGTTATAAGATCGCGCTGCTGGGTAAATGCAGAAAAAACCTTATTCTGGAGGTTTGTAGGTTGTTTGAAACCTGCTTTTTTTAGAAGGATCTGTATCCTGTCTTCGGTTTTTACGGAACTCAGTTTTTGATACATGTCAGCAACAATAATAATATTTTTACCTTATAAACGGGAATATAAAATATGATAAAGAGAACAATACTAACTGCAATATTTATCCTCATTTCCATCTTAACGCTATATTCTGAAACTTTCAAGTTCAGTTATTCAGTTGATGACCGATACCGTATACTCTCAAAAGTTGATGAGCATGTATATGTAAACGGTGAATATTCACACAGGGCTGATATACTGAATAAAATAACTGTACATGTAACAGATGCCGATGAACAGGGCGGGCATATAAGCTCTGTTTTTCAAACCTCTGAGCGTTCATCCGGATCAACCGGTGTTTATCAATGGGCAACTGATTATGAATCAGAATTTGTGAGGGATGAGTTCGGCATATACTCAATTGCACCTGAATACTATATGCCTGTAGTCCGTGATGTCCCGGTCTTTCCGGATCGTGATCTGCAGCCGGGAGATATCTGGACATGGAAGGGTGAAGAGGTTCATGATTTTCGAAAAAATTTCGGAATCCCGGAGGCCTTTCACATTCCGATCTATGTGAATTATACTTATCTTGGAAAAGGCCTGTATGACGGGATCGAGTACGACAGGTTTTCTGTAAAATATAATATTTTCTTCAGGCCTTCAGTACCGCCTGGGGCAAACGGGCTGTATCCGGCAAGAATAAGCGGAAGTTCGGATCAGATTGTTTACTGGGATGCCGATCTGGGACGGCCTCAGGCTTACAAGGAGAGTTTTGAGTTTGTTTTTGACCTTTCAAACGGCGAATCGGTTGAATACACAGGAATATCAGAGGCCTATATTATAGACAGTCCGAAGATGGATAAAAAAGCAGTGGCCGAGGGGATTCAGAAAACAATTGATGATAAGGGGCTCGCTGATACTGATGTTGAGGTAAGTGATGAGGGAGTTAAAATTACCCTCAGTAATATTCAGTTCAGTCCGAATTCCTCCCGTCTTCTTGATAAAGAAAAAATTAAGCTCGATCAGATTGCTGAAATACTATGCGAATATCCTGATCGGGATATCCTGGTTGAAGGGCATACTGCAATGGCTGGTACCGCATCCGGCCGGCAGAAACTGTCTGAGGATCGGGCCCGTGCTGTAGCAGATTATCTTCTTTCTATAGGCTGTAAAAAAGAAGAGCAGGTGATTATGCGCGGATACGGAGCGGAGCGGCCGGTTGCGGATAATTCAACAGAGGCCGGAATGCAGAAAAACCGGCGTGTTGAAATTACAATACTGGAGAACTGATATTCTGTAGAGCCTTTCCTCTGGACTTCAGCCAGCTTACTGTCGAATCAAAGCTCCGGTTTACTATAAGTTCTGTCGGGAAATCGGTTTCTATAAGAAGTTCAACGATTCCTGCTGTATCTCCGATTTCATGAATTGCATGGGTATCTGAGTTTACAGCTACCATGCATTCTGCCTTTTTGCATGCATTTATAAGTTCCAGCGTCTGTTCCTTTGAAGATCTTCCAAGTACCAGCTTTGAGTTATTGAGTTCAACAGCAATACCGTTTTCCGATGCTGCCGCTGCAATGCGCGTGAAGTCTGAGACATAGTGCGGCGCATTCGGATGAACCAGAATGTCTATACTGGGGTTGCGTTTAAGAGCTTTTATAATGATATCAGTATAATAACCGGGATCTGCATCTCTTACCGGGAATTTGTGAAATCCGGCCAGAACAATATCGTACCAGTCTGAAAATTTATCAATTATATCAATACTTCCATCTTCATCTGTAAAGTTGCATTCCATTCCTTTAAACAGGCATATACCATCAATGGGCTGTTTAAGTCTTTCAAAGAAGACGCTTGTAGTTTTCCGACCGAGGAACGGGCCGTGATCGGTAATAGCAAGCCCCTTAAGGCCCCTGGTTTTTGCGGCAGTCAGAAGTTCAATTATTGAATGAAGACCGCAGCTGCTGAAAAGACTGTGTGAGTGTAAATCGGTTTCAAACATGTATTTATTATAATGAATAGGCAGGTTCCGGAGAACAGGCCGAAGGCCTGATTCCCGTTAATATTTTGTAATGTCACTTTTTTTATCTACATTCTTTAATGATATAATATATACCGCAGCTATGAAAAAAAATCACGAAAAATACACAAAAAAAATAATAAAAATATAATATCTTTAAATTATAATTATCATAATTAAGTATATTTAAACTTTGCATTAAATTCAAAACAAGAACTGCCTGGATGATGAGCTGATAACTAAAAATTTTGTGATTAAAATATAAACGGAAGATTTCAGGATAAAAATAATACCGGAGATCGGAAAATGTTGTATTCAACATTCCCCGACTTGACCTGATGGTCTGTTACTCAGACAGAATACCGGCGATCGGACTTTTCTGTGAAAAGACCGACTTGAAATGTTGGCCTATTTCATAGGCATAATACCGGCGATCGGACTTGAACCGATACAGAGTTGCCCCCGGCAGATTTTGAGTCTGCTGTGTCTACCAATTTCACCACGCCGGCGCTATGATGAAAAAAATTACACTAAATTCACGACTTGTTCAACCGGCTCAGGGGACTTCAATAATTCAGTGAATCAGGATATAACCTGAATGATGAACAGTTTAAATACAGGCTATCAAAACTGCACTTTATGCCCCAGACTCTGCGGGGCAGACCGGCAAAATTCCGCATCTGGAATATGCAGGATGGGTGCCGAGGCTGTTGTTGCTTCCGCGGTGCTGCACATGGGGGAAGAGCCGCCGCTTATCGGCTCTAACGGGTCAGGCACGGTGTTTTTCTCCGGCTGCGGGCTGGGCTGTCCCTTCTGTCAGAACGTTCAGATCAGCCTGAGCAGTAAGTCTGAGGTTCTCGGCAGCATAGTGTCAGTTGATACGCTTGCAGAAATATTTCTTGAGCTCGAAAGAAGAGGAGCGGTAAACATCAACCTTGTTACAGCATCCCAGTTTATTCCTGCTGTTTCTGCGGCTATCCTAAATGCACGTTCTGCAGGATTTGAAATTCCGGTTTTATGGAACTCTTCCGGCTATGAAGAGCCCGAAGCTCTTGAACTGCTGCGTGGACTGGTTGATGTCTGGCTTCCTGATCTTAAAACACTTGATTCGGAGCTTTCAAAAAATCTGTTTAAGGACTCACTCTATCCTGAAATTGCTTCAAAGGCTATTGCCTGGATGGCTGATGAAGTCCGTACCGGAGGTGGCCCGCTGATTAAAGACAACCTGATGAAGCGGGGGCTGATAATGCGCCACCTTGTGATTCCCGGACATGTTGATAAATCAAGGGAAGTTCTTAAGTGGTATTCACAGAATATAATGGATACCTCCCTTCTGTCGCTTATGGTGCAGTATACTCCGGTTCCTGGAAACACTATTGAGCTTGCAGATCCCGGTTATTGTATATCTGATGATGATTATGAACTGTTGACAGGATGGCTTGAAGACTTCGGCATAGACGAGGGCTTTCTTCAGGGGCCGGAGGCTGCAGACAGCAGCTGGATTCCTGATTTCAGCAGACAAAACCCGTTTCCGGCAGAGTATTCAAGACCGGTCTGGCATTACAGCTGCGGGTTTATCCACAGCTGACAGCTGTTAATCAGTAATATCCCAGGCCGTTGAGGCAGAGAGCTGTCCCCGCTACTGCAGCTGTTTCGGTTCTGAGAACCCTTTTTCCCAGTGAGACCAGGGTGAATTCCTCTGTTCTAAGCTTATCTCTTTCGCTTCCCGACCATCCGCGCTCCGAACCTACTGCAAGCAGTACTGCATCGCCTCTGTCCTCATTTTCTGTCCAGAAATCTTTCATACCGCAGGCGGCCTCGTAGTTATCCAGCGCGATCTTCAGGGGGGCTCCTTCTGAAAACTTTCCGGCAGCCGCTGCCGCAGCCGATACCGCTTCATCAAGGCTGTTGAAGATTTTGAATTCGGGCAGCCTTGTGCAGAATGCCTGCTGCGCGCCTTCAAGCAGGAGCCGGTGCACGCTGTCTTCTGAGAGGGCGGAACTTTTTGCATAGCCTGATTCACCCTTATCAGTTGTAAAGGTGAAAATACCGGCTGCACCGAGAGCTGTGGCTTCTCTGATTATTTTTTTGACTGTCTGCGGCCTGGAAAGACCAAGAAGCAGAATCAGGGGGAAAAGGTCCTCCGGCTCGCCGGTGATTCTCAGCTGTATTGTCGCTGAAGAGCCGTCATCAGAAACAACAGAGGCTTTGCACCGCGGTCCGTTTACTATGCCTGCATCAAATTCTTCACCGGGGCCGGGCTTAAGCACCTGGCGGATATGCCTGTAACGTTCATCAGCAGAACTGATTTCGGCTGTATGGACAGCTCCGTCAGTACCTGCTGTAATTTCGTATTCTTCGAATAAAATAAGGTTCAAAGGATTTATTCCGGACCTATCATTGTCCCTTCAAAATCCCGGCCCTCAAGCACTGCTACAAGGTTGGGAATGTCCTTCCCTGCGGCGGTTACAACCTTCAGTCCTATTTCCGCGCCCAGTTTGGTTGCTATAGGATCAAACGGCACATTTTTGCCTGGAACCCAGCTGTCGCCAACGAGCTTTTTAAGCTGATCCCAGCTCATCTTGTCAAAGGCTGTTGCTTCTGGATTCAGCTTCGGGTCATCGGAATAAACTTTTGATATGTTTGAAAGGTTAATAACCGTATCGGCGCCGAGATTCTGAGCAAGAACTACGGCATCATAGTCTGTTGACCATCCTGGTTTCCATCCGGCCGCGATCATTATCCGGCCCTTTATTTCTTTAACGGATGTAGGATCAGTAACAACTTCGTCGAGGCAGAGTCCGTCAAACACAGCCTTCATAAGCTGACCGTTCAGTCTTGTTGCTGCAATTCCGACCCAGTCCTGTGCGCTGGAATCTGCTTCGGTGTTGATTTCGCGGCAGGCAGACTGGTATGAGCGAGCAGGGCCTCCGCCGCCGGTAACGAGAATAAGTTTTCGGGTATTATCAGCTTCAAGATACTTGAGTATTTCGCTGCGGAATGCTTTCAGAAAATCGGTATCCACCTTATCGGGTGCAATGATGGAACCGCCGAGAGATATAATTTTAATGTTTTCCATAATCAGTTAAATATAGGATTTTGAGTCCGGATTTACAAGACTGCCGGGGGTAGTGGACGTTTTTTTTAATGGAGCTTATACTGACAGGAAATGAAAATTTTCCGGAAAAAAGAAAGACCTGATGTGCTGGAAATCATTCAGGAAAAATGGACAACATCATTCGGCCTGTTTCATAAAAACCGGTTTGAAGAGGAAGATACTGATGATTATTCTTCATCAGTATCAGGCGGGAAGTTTTCACTGCAGCTTAAAAAGAAGAATGTTTTTGTCTGGGCTGATGATGAGCTGTACCGTTATGATGATTTTCTGATCACTGCAAATATAGGAGCAGGTTCTGATGAGGGGTATTCGTCATCCGGCTTCATGTTCCGTAAAACCGATGATACCTCCTATTATTATTTTCTTGTTTCAAACCGCGGATTCTTCCGTTTTGATATAGTTTTCAATGGTATTCCCTCTCCGATTATCGGGTGGACAGCTCTGGAGGATTTTTCCTCAGACAGCTTCAGCCTTCAGATTCTGGCCGAGGGCGAATCGTTCCGGTTCTATCTTGATAATAGTCTTGTCTGCGAGGCTGCCGACGACAGACTTAGTGCGGGCAGTGTAGCTTTCATTGCTCAGAATTATGATGAAAAAGACTCGTTTACATGGAATCTCAGGAAGTTTCAGATAGAATCACGTCATAAGGAGCTTGGGAAGCATGCGGCCAGACTGGCAGCTAAGCAGATGAGCGCCGAAGCGTATATCAGGGAAGCTGAAAGTCTGATGACTCTCGGACGTTATACCCATGCTGCAGTAGAGCTTAAAAAAGCCCTGGCATTACAGCCGGGAGACAGCGGCGCCGTTCTGATGACAGCCGACTGTTTAGTAAACCTCGGACTTTATGAAGAAGCAGAGCGGTACTTCCTGATGATTCCCGAGGAGTCAAGGGAATCCGGTGCTCTCATGAGTATGGCCGGGATGTACTACATTTCAAATAATCTTCTTAAAACCAGAGACCTTATAAAAGACAGCATCAGCAGACTGGAGAACAACCCTGCAGCCTGGAACCTGCTTGGTAATGCCGAGTATGCACTGGGAAATTCGGAGGCTGCAGCCGATGCCTACGGGCGGGCTTTTTCTCTGGATGATTCGTTTGCACTGTATTCTGTGAATGAGGGCAGGGCGCTGGAAAAATCAGGCAGAATGGAGCCTGCTCTGGCTGCATATAGTAAGGCCTCATCTATTTTTTACAGAGATGGTGACTATGAAAGTCTTTTTGAAATGCTGCCCCTGATGGAAAGTATAGACAGCAGCAGTATTGCAACTGAAGAACTTCGGGGAAAAATCCTTTTTGCCCAGGAGCTTTTTGATGAGGCGGAAAAGGTTCTGGATGAGGTAATAAAGAAGAAAAGTACCGACAGTGCAGTTTTCTACCTGAATGCTCTTGTTAAGTATCGAAACGGAGATAAGACAAAGGCGCTGAAACTTGTGAATAAGGCTTTAAAGATTGAACCTGAGTATTATCTGTACCATCTTAGGAAGGCTGAATGGCTCTTCCCGGAAGGAAAATATACCAAGGCCCTTGAAAGAGCGCTCGGACTTGCGCCTGCAGATCCATGGGTTCTCAATATGTCCGGTCTGGCCGCGATGCAGAATCAGGATTTTAATGAAGCCCTGAGATGTTTTTCCGCTGCTTCTGAGCTGCTTCCCGATGAAGATGAAATAATGGTCAATTATTCCGAAGCCCTCTATAATACCGGAGATTCTGAAAAGGCTTTTGAAGTAATAAGCGAAGATAACTTTCTTTTCCTGAATCAGAGAGGTCATCTTTATGTAAAATCCGGAGACTATCAGGCATCAGCCGGAGCGTATGAAAGAGCTCTGCGCATCCAGCCTGATAATACTGATGTTATGCTTAACCTGGCATCAGTCTGTTTTGAGGCCGACATGTTCAGCAGATCCGAGGAGCTGCTGGTAAGAGTGCTTAATACAAGCCCGTCAGCGGATGCCTACAATCTTATGGGTAATCTCACTTCATTAAAGGGAGAATCTGCCAGAGCTGAAGAGTCCTACAAGGCGGCTCTTAAGCTTCAGCCTGACAGCTCCGGTATAATCTGCAACCTTGCCTCTTTTTATATTGCAAAAGACCGGTATCATGAGGCTGATCTTTTGCTCTCCGGGATATCCGATTCGGAGCTTGGAGAGCGCGGAATAAAGCTGAAAAAAACAGTATTCAGGTATATAATGTCAGTTCATAACTGTTCAGTCTGCGAACGGGAATGGATTGTTCCTAAAAAGATTGAGACCCCGGGGGCGCTTAAACTGGTAGGCGAACCTCCTGATCATATGCCTGCCGGCCAGTGTCCGGTCTGCGGCAGGATTTATTGTATAGGCTGTGCAAAGGAAAACCTTGTTGAAGGCCGATTCTTCTGTACAGAATGCAGCACGGCAATCAAGCTTTCAGCCGACTGGATGAGGTATCTCTATAACAGTGATATGCTTGACAAATAGCTGTGCATGAGTAATATGAGACAATAACATGAATAAATACAAGCTAATTTTCTTTCTTACAATAGTAACTTTTATTATCACACCGATTACAGCTTTCTCACAGGACCTTGTGACAGCGGTCAATTTTTTCAGATCTGTATCTGATAAATACGGTGATGTTCTTGATTATGAAGCAAGACTGACTATTTCCCGGGGCGGCAGTGAAGAACAGACTGTTTCTTCCGGTGTAATTTATTATAAAAATCCCAATCTGCTAAGAATTGATTTTACCGATCCCGAGGAGCAGGTAATCTGTGTTACCGGTGAGGATTTGATGATTTATCTGCCTTCACAGGCCGTTGTCATGACTCAGAAGCTTAAACGCCATAATGATGCCACCCTCGCCGCAATGGTTAACAGCCAGGGCCTTGATCTGCTTGAGAAAGGCTACAGTATCGGTTACCTCGAAGGTCCGGATCCGGTTCCGCTGGATGACGGTTCTGATGAGATGGTGACCAAGCTCAAGCTTGAGTGGAGAACAACGGAACAGGGTTTTCGCCAGATTGAAATGTCTGTAAGTGCAGATAATATGATCCGGCGCATGAAGGCGCTTACTGCTGAAATGGAAGAGGTTCAGTTTGATTTTCAGAGTCTAAAGATTAATCAGAATATTCCTGATGCCAGGTTTGAATTTGAAGCTCCGGCATCTGCTTATGAAATAAAGAATTTTCTCTTTGAACCGGAAGGATGATGTATGGAATCTATAGGCGAAAAACTCACCTCTGCCAGGGAATCCCTGGGCTATACTGTTGAACAGATTGCCCGTGATACGAATATAGCTAAAAGTTACCTGAATGCCCTGGAAAATGAAGATTTCTCCGTTTTTCCAGGTGAAACCTATCTATACGGTTTTTTAAGAAATTATTCAGAATATCTCGGACTAGATCCCGAAGATATGGTTAATTTATATAAAAACATGCAGCTTCAGGAGCAGCCTGCTCCGATGGAAGAACTGCTTGTGAAGCGAAGCTCTTTTCCCGGAGTGGCGGTACTTATTATATTTCTAGTTCTTGCAGGACTTGGTGCAGCCGGTTACTTCTGGGTATATCCGACCTTTATTGCAGGGGGATCCGAAAGACCCCGGCAGGTTGAAGAGGAAGCCCCTGAAGTTAAACAGCCTGAAAAAGAAATTGCTGTTAAGAATGTCTACGAGTTCGCAGATGAGGTTGTTGAACGGCGTTTCAGGGCTGGTGATGCAATTTCTGTTAAACTTAAGGATGATTCCTACAGAATGGTTATCGCTTCCGCCGGTGACACTCTCGGCCTGATACTTCCTTCAGGAGAACTTGAAGTTCCCGCAGGTGAAGAGACAATGGTCGATCTTAACGGCGACACAGCCGCAGACATCAGGATGCTTGTGCGCACAATAGATTCAGCAAATTCTTCAGCAGTAATACATATAGACCGTTTTGTTCAGGCTACAGTACAGCTAGCCAACCGGACCGATTCTGCCGCCCCGGTAGCAGAGACAGCCCCGGCAGATACAGGCATTACAGCTGTTTCCTCCGGTGAAGCCGGCTCTCCTTCCAGAGTAAGGGAACCTGCAGTAATCCGTGAAGCCTCAAGGCCGGAACCATTTAACATTAATGTCGTATTCAGGGGCTACTGCCTTATGCGCTACAGCTCCGACAGTTCAGTAAGGGAAGAACGTTATTTTCACAAGGGTGAAACTTTCCGTCTTGATGTGAATTCGACCGTAACCCTATGGGTTTCAAATGCAGGTTCCTTCTCCGGAAAGGTTAACGGTGTTGATATAAACATCGGCGATCAGGGTGAGGTTTCAGCTGGCACCATCAGATGGATATACAACAGTGAAAAAGCCGTATATGAACTCACATTAACCCCGGTTTACTGAGATTAGATTTTGGAAAATCTGCGTACCTATTACCTGGAAAGCCTCGGCTGTGCAAAAAACCAGGTAGATTCAGAAGTAATTATAGAATCACTTAACAAGGCTGAGTGGCAGCGTGTTACTGATCCGGCGCTGGCAAAGCTGATCATTGTTAATACCTGCGGCTTTATTGAAAGTGCGAGAGAAGAATCGATAAATGTACTGATTTCTTTCCGGGATGCATTTCCTGATGCCTGGGTGGTTTCCGCCGGATGTCTTTCCCAGCGCTACTACGATGAGCTTGCAGAGTCAATGCCCGAACTTGACGGTATCTTCGGCAACAGTTATCCCGGAATGGTTTCAGAGTTTGTTGAAAGGCTTGGAAAGGGAAACTCCCAGAAGGTTTTCATTCCTGAGGAAGGTTCCGCCGATAATCAGCAGACCGAAACTGAAGAAATCCTGAGTGAGGAGCGTGAGCAGCTTCTTTCAACCGAGGGCAGCGCATATATCAAGCTGGCCGAGGGATGCAGCAACAACTGCAGTTTCTGCGCCATTCCCATTATCAGAGGACCTGTAAAAAGCAGAAGTATTGAAGGCATAGAGAAAGAAGCCCGCAACCTTGTTGCCCGCGGAATCTACGAGATTAATCTGATAGCCCAGGATCTAGGCTCTTTTGCTGTCGATACCGAGGGTCAGTGTAAACTGCCTGAGCTGCTATCAAGACTTGATGCAATAGAAGGCGATTTCATCATCCGGATGCTTTATATTCATCCGGACAACTTTCCGGAAGAAATTCTTGAAATTTGCAAAAACAGCAGGCATATTGTTCCTTATTTTGATATACCCTTTCAGCATGCATCAGAGCAGGTTCTTGAGGCTATGAACCGTCGTGGAAACCCCGGTAAATACCTCTATCTGATAAACAAAATCAGAACTGTTCTGCCGGAAGCGGTTATAAGAACTACCTTTATGCTTGGATTTCCCGGTGAAACTCCTGAAGATCTTGAGATTCTCGAGACCTTCATTAAGGATGCAAAGGTTGACTGGGCCGGTTTTTTTGTTTATTCAAGAGAAGAGGGCACAGCAGCCTATAGCCTTGAGAACCAGCGTAAGATAAAAAAGACGGTGGCGGCAGCATCAAGGCAGCTAGAACACTTTCAGCAGGTGCAGCAGGACGTTTCCGAAGAAGCCATGAAAAGATTCCGGGGACAGAAGATGAGGCTGCTGGTAGAGGAAAGGGTTGAAAAAGAGAATCTTTTTATCTGCCGTGCATGGCTTCAGGCTCCCGAGGTGGATGGTCTGGTAGTACTTAACTCCGATGATGTCAGTCTGAAACCCGGTGATACTGTAAGTGCTGTTGTGACAGCAGTGAACGGTCTTGATCTCGAAGCTGATACTGCAGAATAAATAACAGATAATTCCACATTCATATAATCAGGCATCTCTCCACATAATTGTAATTTTATGTTAATCTCTGCTCTGTAATATTTGTTTACAGGAGTTTCAGATGTCTGATATGGAAAAAAAGAGTCCGTCGAATTTTATTCGCGATATTATAGACAGCGATCTTGCGTCCGGAAAACGCAGCAGTGTGGTTACCAGATTCCCTCCGGAGCCCAACGGTTACCTGCATATAGGACACGCAAAATCAATATGCCTAAATTTCGGTATAGCCAGAGATTATAATGGAAAGTGCAACCTCCGCTTTGATGACACCAATCCGGCCAAGGAAGAGCAGGAATATATTGACTCAATCCAGGAAGACGTAAGGTGGCTCGGATTCGACTGGGGCCCTGAAGCTTTATATGCTTCTGATTATTTTGATCAGATGTATGAATGGGCCAAGCTTCTCATCAAAGAAGGCAAGGCCTATGTTGATGATCTCACAGCGGAAGAAATCAGGGAGCACCGGGGAACTCTGAAAGAGCCGGGAAAGGAAAGCCCTTACCGCAACAGAACTCCTGAAGAAAATCTTGAACTATTTGAAAAGATGAAAGACGGGGAATTTCCCGACGGTTCAAAAACACTGAGGGCAAAGGTTGATATGACTTCGCCCAACCTTAATATGCGCGATCCGGTAATGTACAGAATTGTCCGTGCTCCGCATCCTCGTCAGGGTGATAAATGGTGCATCTACCCCATGTATGACTGGGCACACGGCCTTGAAGACTCTCTTGAAGGGATAACTCACTCAATTTGTACCCTCGAATTTGAAGATCACCGTCCGCTGTATGACTGGTTCATCGACCAGATTCCGGGCATTCACCATCCCCAGCAGATTGAGTTTGCAAGGCTTAATCTGAACTATACGGTTATGAGCAAAAGAAAGCTCCTTCAGCTTGTAAAGGAAAATCACGTTAACGGCTGGGATGATCCGCGTATGCCGACAATCAGCGGTTTCAGGCGCAGGGGATATACTCCGGAATCCATCAGGGAGTTTGCAAACCGTATCGGTGTTGCAAAGGCCGACAGCACTGTTGACTTTGCCCTGCTTGAGCATTGCCTGAGAGAAGATCTTAACATGCGCTCCCTCAGGCGTATGGCGGTTCTCAAACCGCTTAAACTGATAATTGAAAACTACCCGGAAGACCAGGTTGAATGGTTTGAGGGTGAGAATAATCCTGAAGATGAAAATGCGGGAAGCAGAAAAATCCCTTTTTCTAAGGTTCTCTATATTGAGCAGGATGATTTCATGGAAGAAGCTCCGAACAAGAAATATTTCAGGCTGGCGCCCGGTAAAGAGGTTCGTTTAAAGCATGCTTACTATGTCACATGTACCGGATATGAAAAAGACCCGGCAAGCGGAGAAATTACCGAAGTCCGCTGCACATATGACCCTGACTCAAAAGGCGGCTGGACTGATGACGGACGCAAAGTTAAAGGAACAAGCCACTGGGTTTCCGCTTTACACGCGGTAAAGGCTGAGGTAAGGCTTTATTCGCACCTTTTCAATGCCGAGAACCCGGGCTCTGAAACCGGAAACTTTCTTGATGATATAGACCATAACTCACTTGAGATCCTTACTGACTGTATGATTGAGCCCTCACTTGCCGAGGAAAAGGCTTACGCTAACCTGCAGTTTCTCAGACAGGGCTATTTCTGTGTAGATCCTGATTCTACACCTGAAAAGCCTGTTTTCAACAGAACAACAGGTCTACGGGATACCTGGGCCAAGATTCAGAAAAACGGTTAGAGCTTAATTTATTTATGAGCGGTTTGTTTGCCTCTTTTGATCTGTCTGCCGCCGACTGGGGCCTTGCAATGCTGGCTGCAGTTTTTATCGGCGCAAACAGATCCGGAGTAGTCAGCATTATACTGCTTACAGTTCCGATCTTCGCCTATATATTCGGCGGACGTGATTCTGTAGGTATAATTCTGCCGGTTCTGATCATGGCTGATATTACAGCGGTAATTTCCTACCGCCGATCGGTAAGATGGAAGGAGCTCATGGGAATACTGCCATGGGCCCTGTGCGGGGTTCTATTTGCTGTTTTTATCGGCTCAAAGATATCTGATGCCAATTTCAAAATTTTCATTGCGGCAGCGGTAATTATTGTTCTCATTTTTCTAACAGTAAAAGAAGTCGGCGGAAAAGAAATCAAACTCAAAAGCAGATGGTATATAAATGCCGGAATAGGTATTCTGGGCGGATTTACGTCCATGATCGGCAATGCGTCCGGACCTATTCTTGCTGTTTATTTTATTTCCCTTGATCTCGAGAAAAAAGAATTTGTTTCCACCAAGGCCTGGTTTTTCTTTATGATCAATCTTCTCAAGCTTCCATTTCATATTTTTGTCTGGAAAACCATTTCTGTTCAGTCTGTTCTTTTTGATTTTACAATGATACCTGCAGTTCTTGCGGGTATATATGCAGGTTATCAGCTTGTGAAGATTCTTCCTGAAAAGCCGTACCGAATCTTTGTTCTGGCTGCTACCTTCATAGCGGCAGTATTTCTGATGTTATAAATACGGCGTTGACAGAAGTGCCTCAATAGACCAACATAGCAGCATGGATTATCTTTCCGGACTCAACAGACAGCAGCTTGAAGCTGTGACATATGATGGACGAAGCCTCCTGATACTTGCAGGCGCGGGCTCCGGAAAAACCAGGGTAATTACATCACGTATTGCCTGGCTTGTTGAGCAGCAGCGGGTAAATCCGCGTTCGATACTGGCAGTGACCTTTACTAACAAGGCCGCCGGAGAAATGCGTGAGAGGGTGGAGCGTATGGTTCCGGGTGCCTCGTCCGTTATGATAAGGACCTTTCACTCCTTCGGGGCCTGGTTTATGAGAAATAATTCCCACTTCACTCCCGATTTAAAATCCTCATTTTCAATTTATGACGATGATGATGCCCTGAGTCTTCTGCAGTCGATATTTCCCGAAAGTCAGAAGAAGAAGCTGCAGCCCTATGCTGGCTGGATAAGTCGTGCCCGTGACTACTGCCTGACTCCGGCTGACGATCTTAGTGAAATTACTCATACAAGCGATTTTCCTTCTGTATACGCCGCATACGATGAAAAACTGCGCAGGATAGGAAACCTTGATTTCGGATCACTTATAACAAGACCGGTTGAACTGCTTGAATCCAGCACAGAAGTCCTGGAGCGGACAAGGCAGCGTTTTCGTATTATCCTTGTCGATGAGTATCAGGACAGCAATGTTGCACAGTACCGCCTTCTGAAAATGCTTGCCGGCGACAGTAATTCCGTCTGTGTTGTAGGAGATGATGACCAGTCCATTTACAAATTCCGCGGAGCTGAGGTAAGGAATATACTGTCTTTTCCGGAAGAATTTGAGGGGACAAAGATAATCCGGCTTGAACAGAACTACCGCTCAACAAGCCCTATACTTGAAATTGCCTCAGGTGTTGTTGAGAATAATTCAAACCGTCTGGGAAAAAAGCTCTGGACTGAAAAGACCGAGGGGCAGCCGGCAAAGATTGTCTATCTTGAAAGAGATACCGATGAGGCCGAATTCTGCGCCTCTCTGCTTGCTGACGGTAATTATAAAAACACTGCCATCCTTTACCGCACCAATGCCCAGTCCAGAAGTTTTGAAACCTGCTTTATCCGTGCCGGAATTCCCTACAGGATTGTCGGAGCACTTCGATTTCTCGAACGCGAAGAGATCAAGGATGTCATGGCCATTTTATCGCTTATAGTCAATCCTTCGGATGAGGTAGCTTTTAACCGGGTTGTAAACAAGCCGGCAAGGGGTATCGGAAAGACCGGCCTGAGAAAGATAATTGACTATGCCGTGGCAGAAGGAATTGATTTGATCAGCGCCCTGAAAGAGGTCAAAGGTCTTTCCGCCAAAGCCCGTACAGGCGCTGAAAAGTTTGCAGGCTACATAGAAAATATGCGGAAATCACTGGCGGTTAAGCCTCTTGGCGAGTTTGTAGCCGAAGTAATAGAAGAGTCAGGCTTATTAGCGCATTACACTTCAAAGGATGAGATAGCTGCAAAGGGCCGGGCTGATAACCTCAATGAAATGATTTCGGCCGCCGGTATTTACGGTGAGGGTGCGGAAGCACTATCGCTTTTTCTTGAAGAGCTTGAGCTTGACCGAAGTACGCTGCCCGGTATGGATGACGGTGAAGATGAAAATGCTGTGACCCTGATTACCATGCACAATACAAAGGGTCTTGAGTTCGATCGTGTAGTCATAACCGGCATGGAGGAGGGCTTTTTCCCTCCGGACGGGAAGAGACCGGAGAAGAGCTTGAAGAAGAGCGCCGTATATTCTATGTAAGTATTACACGGGCGAGAGATGAGCTGTATTTTACTTCCTGCAGAAGCCGCATGATCTGGGGTCAGTTCCGGCAGCAGGCACCATCAGTCTTTCTCCATGAAATATCCCGCGACCACGCTGAGGTTGTTGATATGGTTTCAAAGCCCGGGAAGACTTCGGCAGAAGCTGAAAATCCGGCATACAGAAACGGCCGGAGGGTGTATCATGACGATTACGGCAACGGTTTTATTATAAAAAGCGGCAGTGCCGGCGGACATGATTATGTTATGATTAAATTTGAAACCGGAAAAACCGGCAGATTTCTGCCTGATCTTGATCCGCATCTGGAGTTTTTGGAAAATGATGAATGGTTCTGAATCACTGTATAGTGAGTTGCCTGTTGTAAAGCGTACCCGTGACTATCATGTTTATGATAACAGGGGCGTCAGATATTTTGATATGTGGCTTGATTCAGGCCGGGCGCTTATGGGACATAAAACACCCAATTCTACAAAGATTATGAAAAATCTCCTTGAGCAGGGGCTTTCTGCAGCATACCCGACTGTTCATACAGCCAGGCTTGAGAAGGCTGTAAAGAATCTCTATCCCGGAGTCCGGGAAATTGCCGCCGGCTACTTTTCGCTTCCTTCAGTGTTTCCGCTGGTCAGGCCCTTCGAACAGGTGTCATCCGTGGAATCTTTTGAAATTCTTATCCCTCTTGCTGCAGCTGCCGGTATCAGGCTTGCTGCTTCGTATGCAGAACTGCCCCCCGGTATAAACAACGGACCTGTCCCTGCCTTCCTTGCCGGCTCCATGGCCAGAAGCTTCTATGATCTGGCGTCTTTCTCTTCCCGAATCAATCAGAATGTATGGCAGGCCTTTGACTGCGGACTTTGGGAAAGAAAGGGCCCCTGGCTGTATCCTGCAGTTTCTGAAGAGGTCTATCCGGAGCTTTTCAGGGCGATGCTTAAAAGAAGAATAATTATTTCTCCATATTACAATATTCCGTCCTGTGCCCCTGTGAACTTTACAGATGGAGAAATTAAGCCGATAAAAGAAATTGTAAAGGATTTTACCTGATGACTACCGACAGTTTAGTTTTTATAATCAGCCGCCTTGTTTTCGGTGCAGGTTCAGCATTTTTTGCCATAATGTTATGGTCAAGAACACGTGAATCTGCCTGGATGTTTATCGTTGTCGGTACTATTTTCAGGTATGGACAGATTATTTACGATACCTTCAGCATCTTCGGTGTAGTCAGAACAGATGTAGAACTCATCCCCGGGTATCTGAAGATAGAGACTCTTTTAGAAAACCTTCCCTATATATTTTTCATTGTAGCTTTCATTATCATGATTCGTCGGACTTTCCGTCGATGGTGATGGCCTCTGCCGGACAGTCTTCCGCGGCTTCAGCTGCTCTTTCAAGCAGTTCCTTCGTCAGCAGAGTCTTTTTAAGTTCCGCAGTGAACTCTCCTGTTGAAAACAGTTCAGGAACATTTTCTTCACAGAGTCCGCATCCTATGCACAGGTTTTTATCAATTTTCACGTTCATACAGTTCCCCGTAAAAAGAAAATAACAGTATTATTTTCTAAAGGCAAACATTATAGGGACAGCCTGTGAATTCCTATTGCGGAATGCTCAGTATTTGGATATTGTTAGTCAAAACGGAGGAAGATCATGAAAGCTCTGATTATCGGAATAGTTTTATCTCTCTTTGCTGTATTCGCGGCTATCCCTTCCCCTGGTCTCGGGTGGTGGAAGGAGCTTCTGTATGTTCTTAGAGGTCTTGTGCCCGTTATTGCCTTATTTATAGGGATTATTGCTGTTTTTGTGGGTATAACAGACCTGAAGGATGTAAGGCAGGCAAAGAAAGACGCGGAGGCTGAAGCTGCTTCTAAAAAAGACTGAATTCCTTGTGTAATAAGTAATTAATTTTCCTCCGGCAGTTCTGTCCCTTGACAATATCATCTAAATATGGAATTATTCGAGTCACCCGTTACGATTTTTAGAAGTTTACAAACTAATTGAATTAAAGGCAGACTGATGGATACAATATATGTAAAACCAAAAGATGTTGACCGAAAATGGTGGATCATCGACGCCGAAGGCAAAAGGCTCGGTAGAGTCGCTGTTAAGGCTGTTGAACTGCTCAGAGGAAAACATAAACCGGAATTTGTTCCCTACCATGAACTTGGGGATTACGTAATAATCATTAATGCAGACAAGATTGAAGTAAGCGGAAACAAGGCTAACAATAAGCTTTATTACCGTCACACCGGCTTCCCCGGCGGTATCAGGGTTGAAAATTTCAGCAATATGATTGCAAAGAAACCGACTTTCCCTATTGAAGCCGCCGTTAAGGGTATGCTTCCGAAGGGTCCTATGGGCAGAAAACTTTTCAAGAATATGAAAGTTTATGCAGGATCAGAACATCCGCATGCGGCTCAGAAGCCCGTGGTTATTGAATAAGACAGGAGTTGAATAGTGGCAGAAAATCTTGCTTTAGGTACAGGTAGAAGAAAGACTTCAGTTGCCAGAGTTTATCTCAGAAGCGGCAGCGGAAAAATAACTGTAAACGGTAAGGATGTTGAAACCTATTTTTCAAATCCTATCAATGTATTTATCGTAAAACAGCCCCTCGATGTTACTGACAGTCTTACAAAGTATGATATAGTAATAACAGTTAGAGGCGGCGGAGTAACCGGACAGGCCGGTGCATGCAGACACGGACTTGCAAGAGCCCTTCAGTCTGTAGATGCTTCAAACACATCAGCACTGAAGTCTAACGGATTCCTTACTCGAGACCCGAGAATGGTTGAAAGAAAGAAATATGGCCAGAGAGGCGCAAGAAGAAAATTCCAGTTCTCAAAGCGTTAAACTCACTGTTTCGAGTATCGAGAGAGGAGCTATCGGAAAAGCCGTACAAATCGGCTTTTCAGACGGCTCCTCTTTTTTTATTCATCCCGGAGTTATAAAGCATTTTGGCCTGGCCTTCGGGGACAGTCTGAGTGCTGCAGAGGTTGAAGAACTAAAAACATATTCGGAAAAGTTGACTGCAAAGCAGAAAGCTCTCGAATTCCTTGCCAGAAGAGAGCATAGTGTCGCGGAGCTGGTCCTTAAGCTTCGTCAGAAAGGCTTTGAGCAGCAGACAGCAAATATTGCTGTGTCAGAGCTTGAAGCTGAAGGTTCTGCCGATGACAGGCGCTTTGCTCATGCCTGGGTTGAATCAAGGCTTCGAAGGCATCCCGAAGGTTTAGGCAGCCTGATAGGCGGACTGGTTTCAAAAGGCGTTGACCGGAATCTTGCAGAAGAGGTTGCCGGAATATATTATTCTGAAGCTTCAGCTGCCGATGCACTGGCAAGAGCCGCGGAAAAGTACCTCAGACGCAGCGGCGTCACCCGGGAGAAGCTGACAAATCATCTTGGCCGCAGAGGGTTTTCCTACCGGGAAATTAAAAAATACATTGAGGATACAGGTATAGAATGGACGGAAAACTCAGAGCATACAGACTGAATATAACCGGACGTGTGCAGGGGGTCGGATTCAGATACTCTGCACAGAGAGAGGCTTCACGTCTTGGACTGACCGGATGGGTCCGAAATGAGCCGGATGGTTCGGTGAGCCTGTACTTTGAAGGTCTGTCTGAAAAAACGGCTTCTTTTCTCAAATGGCTTGAGAAAGGCGGGCCGTCGATGTCTTATATAACCGGTATCACAAAAATCACTAAAACTCCTTTAGAAACCTACCTTAGATTCACTATTGATTACTGATTCCATATTTAAATTCTTTTTTGTTATTTAATTATAAGTAAAAAAGTTACCTAATTATTTGTATTCGCCCCATTCAATTCCTAAAATATAAGTAGATATAATTATAAGGAGATCTTTTTTGATGAGCAAAAGATCGGTTAAACAGAATATTATTGTATTATCTATCGTACTGCCTTTGCTTGTGGCGGGAATATTCTCCGTTTTTATGTATATTATTCAGGCTAACAGTTTCGGCGATAAGGAAAAAGAGCTTCTACTTGCGGAAGGGATATCCTCAGCAATGGAAGTAAAGTCCGAGATGATTAAAAGTTTTGAGCTTCTGCGGAATCTTGCGGCTGATCCTGAGACAGCTGAGGTTCTAAAAAGGCTGGATCAGGTCCCTGATGGTCTTGATAATGATGATTTTATAGAATTAGAGGGTGCGGCAGAGCTAAGTAAGCGAATGGAATATGCAATTAAGTGGACTGATATTGATCTGGTGTTCGCTTCAGGTACTAAGACAACAGGAATTCTTCTCGGGCGTGATGTGCAGATAGGCGAAGGCTTTGATGTCAGAAAGCGGGACTACTATGATGGCGCGCTTGCCTACCCGGGTGAACCGTTTATCAGCCAGCCAAGGGTTTCGGCTGAACAGGGAGCTGCCCCGAAAATTGTAATAACCGTCGCTCTGGGTGTGACAGATGAATCAGGAAACGCAGCAGGGATTCTTGCGCTTAATTATCAGCTGGATCCTATCATAAGAATACTAAAAACTGTGATGGAATCAACCGGAAAGACGATTGGCATCTACGACAGGGTCGGAGGTTTCTTTATCTGGAATCCTAACGGTGAGGAAGAATATTTTTTTGATCCTGAAAACATGCTTACACTGGAATCTATTGCGGTGATTCTCGGCTTTAAAGAAGCTGACATTGCCGAATTTGTTAATCATGTTTCAACTGATTTCAGTTATTTCTTTCAGGGAACGACGCCTTTCGGAAAGTCTTTGATTAATTCATTTCAAATTCCGGGAACAAGATGGGGTCTGTTTATATCAACCCCGATCAGTGAGATTACAAAAATTGTAACCGGTTCCGTTTTACCGCCTATTCTTGCATTTATAGCAGGTCTGCTGATTCTGCAGATTGTAGTTTATCTTATCTACTCAAGACTGATGATTAAGCCGCTTATTGAGATGGGCAGTAATCTTGCAAATCTTGCTGCAGCTGATGCAGATCTAACAGTTGAGATGCCTGTTCTGACAAAGGATGAAATAGGGGGAATGGCGAAAAACTTCAACGAATTTGTTCTTAAACTATGTACTTTGATGAATGATTTAAAGGGGGTAATAGGAAATACCTTCCTGATTAAACAGAATGTAGTAGCTTCCGCGGAAGAAACCTCTACAGCTATCGAAGAAATCAGTGCAAATCTTGAATCAATAAGCGGGCAGATAGATATTCTTGATAATAATATCAATGAGACGGTTGCTGCTATTGAGCAGGTTACCAGAAATATATCATCAGTCGATGAGCAGATAATCAGTCAGTCTTCAATGGTTGAGCAGTCTACTGCAGCCATCACCCAGATGATGGCCTCTCTTGGCAGTGTTAATCATGTAGCACAGAATAAGAAACAGACTACCGTAGCCCTGGCTGCTGTGGCATCGGATGGAAGGACTAAGATTGAAGAGACGGCTTCCGCATTTAAAAGTGTAGTCGAGCATATCAATCAAATTCAGGAGATGGCTTCCGCAATTAATGGGATTGCTGCACAGACTAATCTGCTTTCAATGAATGCTGCCATAGAGGCTGCGCATGCCGGAGATTCCGGAAAGGGTTTTGCAGTAGTTGCAGAGGAAATCAGGAAGCTTGCAGATTCTGCTGGAAATTCTGCGAAGGCTATTTCCAAGAGTATCAAGGATATAACCAGTTCAGTGCTTGAAACAGATAAAAATGTTGCTGAAACTACTCAGGCATTTGACAGGATATCTGCAGAAGTTGATGATACTGTAAATGCCTTCTCGGAAATAGAGCAGTCGGTGAGTGAGCTTAACATCGGCGGTCAGCAGATCCTTGAATCAACCAACCAGATTAACGAAGTTACTCTGTCCATCAGAAGCGGATCCGCTGAAATAAAATCCGGAACATCGCTGATGCAGAACAGTTCAATGCAGATAAAGGAAGTTTCGTCCAGGGTTTCAACCGGTATGGCCGAATCAAACACAGGAGCGCGTGAAATTGTCAGGGCAATGCAGCAGATGGTGGATTTCTCACAGGAGCTGGGTGATATAGTTGAAGAACTGAAAGATAATTTCGGACAGTTTAAAACTGATAAGACTGAGGAAACCTGAACAGGCTCTTATTCAGTATATAATAAAAAAGCCGCTATCCGTGAAGGATGCGGCTTTTGTTTGCTGTGGATTTTTATTCATCAAAAAATCCTGAAACAAAACGAAGTTTTATTTCGTTATCTTTTAATTGAGTAGAAAGCTTTCTTTCCGGGATACTGTGAAATACCCTCAAGTTCATCCTCAATTCTCATAAGCTGGTTGTATTTTGCAATTCTGTCTGATCTTGAAAGTGAACCGGTCTTAATCTGTCCGGTTTCAAGACCTACAACGAGATCTGCAATGAATGCATCTTCAGTTTCACCGCTTCGGTGTGAGATGATTGCTGTGTAGTTTGCTTTTTTAGCCATTTCAACAGCTTCAAAAGTTTCAGTCAGAGTTCCAATCTGGTTAACCTTTATAAGGATTGAGTTTGCAACTCCCATTTCAATACCCTTTGAAAGTCTCTTTGTGTTTGTTACAAAAAGGTCATCACCTACAAGCTGTACCTTATTTCCGATTTTATCGGTAAGGATCTTCCAGCCTTCCCAGTCGTTTTCATCAATACCGTCTTCGATTGAGATGATCGGGTATTTAGCTGCCCAGTCTGCCCAGTAGTCTGCCATTTCTGCTGAAGTGTATTCAGCTCCGGTTGACCATTCAAGTTTGTATTTTCCGGTCTTCTTGTCATAAAGTTCGCTCATTGCGGGGTCGAGTGCTATCATGATGTCCTCACCGGGTTTGTAGCCGGCTTTTTCAATAGCACTCAGTATAACTTCACAGGCTTCTTCGTTTGATTTCAGGTTCGGAGCAAATCCGCCTTCATCACCAACTGCTGTGCTGTAACCCTTGTCTTTGAGGATAGCCTTTAGGTTGTGGAAAACCTCTGTAATCATTCTGATTCCGCCCCTGCAGCTGTCTGCGCCGACAGGCATTACCATGAATTCCTGGAAGTCTACAGAATTGTCTGCATGAGATCCGCCGTTGATGATATTTGCCATTGGAACGGGGAGAGTTACTGTGTGGTATCCGCCGAGGTATTTATACAGCGGTATTCCAAGAGAATCGGCTGCAGCTCTTGCTGTTGCCATTGAGACACCCAGGAGTGCATTTGCGCCCAGCTTTGACTTGTTTTCAGTTCCGTCAAGGTCAAGCATGATTCGGTCAACTTCAACCTGCTCAAGAGCATCGTATCCCATAAGCTCCGGTGCAATAATGTCATTGACATTTTCTACTGCTTTGAGAACGCCTTTACCCATATAACGGCTTTTATCGCCGTCTCTGAGTTCTACCGCTTCATGTTCACCTGTCGAGGCTCCTGACGGAACAGCGGCCCTACCCATTGATCCATCTTCAAGAAAAACCTCTACTTCAACAGTAGGGTTACCCCTTGAATCGAGGATCTCGCGAGCCTCGATGTATTCTATTGTACTCATCTTTCACTCCTTAAAAAATATTCCTTAGTTCATTTATATTGTAAGGATCCTGATAATAAGGACAAATGTCAAGCTTTGAGCCTGTTCTTTCTACACTTCATGAGAAAATTGCTGTATTTCCGCTGATTTTATATTAGAATTAATAAAGCTATGAAATATTCAAGTCTCTTTGGTAATAACACTCTCAGACACAGCTCCGGCAAGGCAAAGGCTGCAAGTTTTTCCCTTCTCCACAGGGGCGGGTACATAAGATCGGTCGGACCCGGTCTTTTTGCCATGATGCCGCTTGGAATGAGGGTTATGGACAAGCTTAAGGGCGTAATTCGTGAAGAACTTGAGAATTTAGGCGGTCAGGAAATTGAACTTCCGCTTGTGGTCCCGCAGAATCTCTGGAAGAAAACAGGAAGAGACCAGCTTATAGGCCGTGAGCTTATCAGGTTTTCAGACCGCACAGGACATAATCTAGTACTTTCAACAAGTCATCTTGAACCTATCACCCAGATTGCACGAATGGCCATTAATAGCTATCGTGATGTCCCCAGATTTCTTTATCAGTTCCAGACTAAGTACAGGGATGAAGAAAAAGTTAAGAACGGACTGTTCAGGGCAAAAGAATTTGTTATGAACGATGCCTATTCCTTCCACCGGTCCTATGTTGATCTCAATATCTTTTTTCCGAAAGTTTTTAAAGCCTACGAAAAGATTTTTGAGCGATGTCAGGTGCCCTTTGTTACGGCGGAATCTGCAGTCGGTTCTCTTTCAGGGGACAGGGCCTATGAATTTCTTATGCCGAGTGAAATAGGTGACGCTCGTGTAATTACCTGTCCGTCATGCGGATACACTGCTAATCGTGATATAGCAGTCGGCAAGAAATCAATCATCAATGAAATTCCTGTGATGTCCAGTGAAATCAATTCACCCCAGTATGCCGGGGTACATGATCTGGCCAGGGCCTTAAAAATCCCCCTGCCGCGGATAGCTGTCACTTCCCTGTACAAAACCCTGAAAGACTGGGTTCTTGTAACCTACAGAGCTGATTATGAAATCAGCAATGAAAAGCTCTCCAGGTTTCTGGAAGAACCTGTCATCGGCCCGGCCACTCAGGATGAGGTTGCCTCTTTCGGACTGCAGCCCGGGTTTTTATTTCCGTCCGCCGAGATTACCGGATTCCGGCATGTTGTTGATGATCTTGTAGCCCAGTCCGCTAATCTTGTTGTAGGTGCAGATAAACCCGGCAAACATATAGTAAATGCCAATTTCGGGCGTGATTTTGAAAGTGAACTGATAGGTGATATTGTAAGTATTCACGCAAAGGATCTCTGCACTCAGTGTGAAACCCCGATGAAAGAGTTTGCCGCGCTTGAAGTCGGGAATGTTTTCAAACTGGGTGATTTTTACTCAAAATCAATTGGCCTGTCCTTTACTGAAGAAAACGGCGGAGTAGGCTATCCGCACATGGGTTCCTACGGTATAGGCCTTGGCCGGCTTATGGCCGCTGTGGTAGAGGCAAACCATGATGAGCAGGGAATTATCTGGCCGATGGAACTTACTCCATACTGCTTCTACCTTATGGGGATCGGGAAATCTCTCAGGGTTAAAAAGGTTGTTGATTCACTAGCCGAGGATCTCGGGTCAATGGTTCTGTTTGACGACCGTCATGAATCCATAGGTGTTAAGTTTAAGGATTTTGATCTGCTTGGAATTCCATACAGGATTGTTATCTCAACAAAGAGTCTTGAGGACGGAAATGCAGAGTTTTATGAAAGAAAAACCCGGAAGACATGGCGTGTTCCGGTTGAGAATGTCCATTCTGAATGTAAAAAACTGATTAATAGTGACTTCTAACCTCAAAATTATTACTTTATAAACCGCAGAAAATTTATTCTTGGCAAGTGAGTTAAAATAAATTAAACTGTTAGATCGTAAAACAAAAATTCAAAAGGAGAATTTCATGAAAATGAAAAAACTGATTGTTGCAGCACTGCTGATCCTGATGATCGTTCCTGCCTTTACCTTTGCAGGCGGTAAGCAGGAAGCTTCTACCGGTACTGAAGCGGCACCCGCACCTATGGCTGAACCGGTAGTATTTAAGTTTGACAACGGAGCAGAACCGGAATCACTGGATCCTGCCGTTATCGAAGGTGTACCTGAGCACAACCTTTACATGGCGCTTTTTGAAGGCCTTGTAACCTATGACCCGGAATCTCTTGATGCTATTCCCGGAACAGCTGAAAGCTGGGAAGTATCTGATGATTCACTGACTTGGACTTTCCACCTTAGAAAGAACGCAGTTTGGTCAGACGGAACAAAGATAACTGCTCAGCAGTTTGTTGATTCCTGGCTCAGATTCATGGCACCTGAAACAGCAGCTGTATATGCATACCTTCCAGCAATGGTAATTAAGGGTGCTGCAGAATACAATGCCGGTGAAGCCGGACCTGATGCAGTAGCAATCAGAGCTCTTGATGACTATACATTCCAGTTCGACCTTACTGGACCCGCACCTTACGTACTTGGTATGCTTTCACATTACGCATTTGCTGTAGTTCCTATGCATGCAATTGAAAAATACGGTGACGCATGGACCAGACCTGAAAATATGGTTTCAAACGGTCCTTTCAACCTCGTAAGCTGGACTCCACAGGATAAGATTATCGTTGAAAAGAGTGAAACTTACTGGGACAAGGGAAATGTAAAACTCGACCAGATCGTTTTCTTCCCGATTGATGATCAGAATACAGCTACAAACATGTATCTGAACGGTGAGATTAACTGGCTGCAGGAAACTCCTCCGAACAGACTTGATGAAATGAAGCTCGATAAGGGATACAGAACAAACGCTTCTTTTATTACTTACTACTACGAGTTCAACATGACCAAGGCTCCTTTTGATGATGTCCGTGTAAGAAAAGCTCTTGCAATGGCTATCGACAGACAGGAACTTGTTGACAAGGTTACCAGAGGCGGTCAGTTCCCTGCTTTCGGTCTTACTCCTCCTCTTCCAGGTCTTTACCCTGCAGTTGTTGGATTTGAAGAAGATGTTGAAGAAGCAAAGGCTCTTCTTGCTGAAGCTGGTTTCCCCGGCGGAGCAGGTTTCCCTGAAACAACAATTATTTACAACACAAGTGAAGGTCACAAAAACATAGCTCAGTATGTACAGCAGAAATGGGCTGAAGTTCTTGGAATCAATGTACAGATTGAAAACCAGGAATGGGCAACCTTCCTTGACAACAGACAGAATCAGAACTTCGACGTAGCCCGTGCCGGTTGGCAGGGAGACTATGTTGATCCTAATACCTTCCTCACTGACCTCCTTTACTCAGGTTCAGGAAACAATGACGGTAAGTACAACAGTGCTGAATTTGATGCTCTTCTCGCAGAAGCAGCAACAATGCCCGGCGGAAAAGCAAGATTTGACGTACTCAGAAAAGCTGAAGAACTTGCAATCGGTGAAGACATGGCTGTTATGCCTTTCTACTACTATTCATCAGCTAACTGGATTGACACTGACGTATGGGGCGGATGGTACGAAACAGTACAGGATATTCATCCCTGGAAGGCTATCTACAAGAAATAAGACTATCACGGCGGATCTTTCCGCCGGGTCAAATAAAAAGGCAGCTCCCTACCGGAAGCTGCCTTTTTTGTGTCCTCATAAATATCTGTTGGTTTGTTTTATAAGTTTCTATTCGAAGGTGATGGAAAGCGCATCGATATTATCGGGTATAACCCAGTTTGATTCGGCGGGTGCGTTGCTGATTGACGGATATCCTGATGGCACTGTTGTACCGTGGTCATAATATCCGGTGCTGCTGAAATAAACCGGGTTTGTAAGGTTTGCTATAAAAACATAAGCACTCAGGTCTGCAGATACGCCTGAACCGCTGGCATTAAGGTATGCCTGATATGCATCTATTGTATCCATCATCATGTCTTCAGTGAAGTTTGAATCAAATCCGGCAGGTGCTGTTGAGAAATAAGAAGTATATTCACCAGGATCCGTGTACAGATAATCTGCCGCATTAGCCCAGTCTCCGGTATTATTTGTTTTAATCTCATAAAGCTGATAGTCTTTAAGCAGCTGCCCGGGGCTGTAAGTTGTGTAGAAGTCAGCGGTTACTTCCTGGACAGGGATTGCAACCTGTACTGCTGCTACATTTGAGTTTGTATAGGTTATTCCGGAAAACATGTAGTACCTGGATGTAACTCCTGAATCAAGAAACATATCGTCTGTCTGAAGTTCCGCATTCGGGTGTGAGCTTATTCCGCAGACTTTGAGTGTTGTATCGTTTTTCCATACTTTCAGCCAAAGGGCATCAGGAGCCCAGTTTTCGGTATGTCCGCCGACTGCACCGCCTACCATCAGCTCCATAGCCGGTTCGGTTGAAGATGCTGTGACGTCGTAAATTATCTTAACCTGCTCGTCACCGGCGTCTCCGCCGTCGCTTCCGTCCATGTCGGTGATAAAAATCGCCATGCCCTTTTCCTTGTTTTCAACTGAGGAATCAAGAAAGAGCTGCAGAATAAGACCGCTGTCATCAGCAGTGCTGCTGAGATTTACCCGTAAATCGTAATCATCAACACTTACACTGTTTACGCTCACGTAGTTGTCGCCGCTTTCGCTGTAGCTTCCGGCAGAGGCCTCGGCATATTCGGTCAGTTCGGCTATAGCCGGAAGTCCTACAATCAGTCCTTCAAGCTGCTGTCCAAGATCATTGGCAAAGCCGATATAATCCCTGATCGGCGAGAAAAGAGCGCTTATAGCGTCGCCTTCGGGAGTCCTGGCAGCCTTTGATGCCGGGCCTCTTGAAGATGCGTCAGAGGCAATTGAGGAAGGCAGATCTATGATGCCCGCATTATCTTCCGGGATTTCAAAATCGGGACAGCCTGTCAAAGCAAGAAGAATGACAGAGACTGCCAAGCCTGTGGCTATTTTTCTTATCATGTTTTTCTCCTGAATAAGATATGTATCTGAATTTAGTTCATTAGCATCCGTATTTCCATGAACAGCAGATCTTTACCTTGAAATTCCGGTAATTCATATATATAATCACTTGTTTACGGAAAAGTAACTTCATAACCAATGAAGCAGCTAAAAACAGAAAATTAACCAAACTGTTTTTTACAAGGGGAAAATATGTCTAAATTTATTATTAGACGCGCTCTCGGTTTAATTCCTACTATGCTGATCATCATCACGATCTGTTTCTTTCTTATCCGAGTCGCGCCGGGCGGGCCTTTCAGTTCTGAAAAGAAGATCCCTGTCCAGATTATGAAAAATATCGAAAAAAAGTATCACATGGATGAACCGCTCATCCAGCAGTACGGACGTTATCTGGTAAGCGTTCTGAGTGGAGACTTCGGTCCCTCATATAAATATAAGGATTACGATGTAAATTATTACATTGGACAGGGCCTGCCGCATTCGCTTATTCTTGGCTCGGTTTCAATTGTTCTTGCTGTAATTCTGGGTATGGCGGCAGGCATGTTCTCGGCACTCCGGCAGAACACCTGGGTTGACTACACCTGGATGTCGTTCGCGGTTGTGGGGATCTCGGTGCCTACCTTCGTTATCGGTCCGGTGCTGATGTTTATATTTTCATTAAAATTGGGATTGCTTCCTGTCGCCGGATGGCTTGATGAATGGGGAGCTGTTGCACTTATCCTTCCTGTTATTACACTGTTCTATCAGTATTTTGCTACAATTGCACGTTTGTCCAGGGCAAGTTTTCTTGAGTCCATCAGATCTGATTATGTCAGAACTGCGAGAGCCAAGGGCCTGAAGACTTCATATATAATGCTTAAGCATGTTCTTAAAGGTGCGTCACTGCCTGTTGTAAGTTATCTCGGCCCGGCTTTTTCCGGAATTATCACCGGTTCAATTGTTGTTGAACAGATATTCCGTGTTCCCGGGCTCGGGCGCCACTTTGTGCAGTCCGCATTTAACCGTGATTACACAATGATTATGGGTACAGTTATTGTCTATGCTCTGATTCTTGTCGTAATGAACTTCCTCGTAGATATTCTATACGGATATCTTGATCCTAGAATTTCATACAGTTAGGGAGTTGTCATGAGCGAAGTAATAAGAACAGAAGACAATAAAATGGTTAATGAACTTAACCAGCCTGTAAAGGGTGTGAGCCTCTGGCTCGATGCCTGGAGACGGCTTCGAAAGAACAAAATGGCAATGATAGGCCTGGTCCTCATGGTGATTTACGCGATTATTTCACTGTCAGCCGGAATTCTCCCTATCTATTCATATAAGCAGCAGGTTCTGGAGCATCAGTACCTCCCTCCTTCCACCAAAACAGCCGGAGAGCTGATCATAGAAAAGAAGGTTGACCTGCTTTCGAGATTTGCCGAAAAAGAAGGCCGTGAACTCAATAAGTCGGAACTTGAACAGATTGAGGAACTTAAGGAGCGGGTTGCAACCGAGAAAAAGGTACTTCTGACAGGCGAGGAAGTTCAGGTTCATGACAGGGTTTACTACCTTGGTACAGATGAGCTGGGACGTGATCTTCTTGCCAGAATAATCTACGGCGGTCAGGTCTCAATAATGATAGGCCTTATCGGCGCTATAGCGACAGCAGTTATCGGAGTTATTCTAGGAGCTCTTGCGGGTTACATCGGCGGAACCTTCGACACCCTGATGATGCGATTCGTTGATATCATGTACTCGCTGCCCTACATGCTGCTCGTTATCATCATGATGGCCATATGGGGTAAAAGCATTACCAACCTTTTTCTGGCCCTCGCTCTGGTGAGCTGGCTGACTGTCTGCCGTGTTGTCCGCGGGCAGATAATATCACTTAAAAACTCGGAATTCGTAGAAGCCGCCCGTGCTGCAGGAGCAAGTACGGCAAGAATCGTATTCAAGCATCTTATACCGAACACAATGAGTGTTATTGTTGTTTATACAACGCTGAGGGTTCCGGCTTTTATAATGCTTGAAGCTTTTCTTTCATTTCTTGGTCTCGGAGTTCAGGCTCCGTATGCCTCCTGGGGTGTTCTTATCCATGACGGGGTTTATGCCATGACAAACTATCCATGGATGCTCTGGTTCCCCGCTGTTGCAATGACAGTCTTCCTGTTTTCGATGAACTTCTTCGGAGACGGACTGCGTGACGCTCTGGATCCTCAGAGTAAGAATAAACTATAAGGACGGGGCGTTTAATGAGTGATGTAATATTAGAGGTTAAAGACCTTAGAACATATTTTAATACGGATGACGGCGTTGTTAAGGCCGTTGACGGTGTTTCCTTCCAGCTGAAGAAGGGTGAGATGCTTGGAATTGTAGGTGAGTCAGGATCGGGTAAATCAGTTACCAACCTGTCGCTTATGAAGCTGATTCCTTCCCCTCCCGGGAAAATTATGGGCGGAGAGGCTCTGCTTGACGGTGAGGACATCTTCAAGATGAACGAAGCCGAGATCAGGAAGCTTCGTGGAAACAGGATTTCGATGATATTCCAGGATCCGATGACAAGCCTTAATCCCTTTCTCAGAATCTCAACACAGATGATTGAGACAATTATGCTGCATCAGGATCTTGATAAAGACGCTGCACGAAAGCGTGCAGTTGAAATGCTTGAAATGGTTGGAATTCCCAACCCGTCAAAGCGAATCAATGATTACCCGCATCAGTTTTCCGGCGGTATGCGCCAGAGGGTAATGATTGCGATGGCGCTCAGCTGTGACCCTGAGATTCTAATTGCCGATGAGCCTACATCAGCTCTTGATGTAACAATTCAGGCACAGATTATTGAGGTAATGCAGGATCTCTGCACAAAGATGAATACAGCTGTAATCATGATTACACACGACCTTGGTGTAGTTGCCGGAATCTGTGATACTGTCTGCGTTATGTACGCCGGCCGTATTGTTGAGAAGGGTACCAACGATGAGATATTCAAGGAACCCAGGCATCCATATACTCAGGGCCTGATAAAGTCAGTTCCCAGGCTTGATAAGCCGACTGATGAGAAGCTCTACTCAATTAAGGGTCAGCCGCCTAACGTAATTGATTTACCGGAATGCTGCCCCTTCCATCCCCGCTGCGAAAAGGCTATGGATAAATGCCGGAATACATATCCTCCAAGAATAGAATTCGGTGAAGGCCGTCAGGTCAGATGCTGGCTTTATGAGGAGGAAAAATAATGGCAGATAATACACTTCTTCAGGTTAAGAACCTGAAAATGCATTTCCCCATTGAAGAAGGGGTAATACTTAAAAAGAAAGTCGGCGCCATTCGTGCAATTGACGGCATAGACTTTGAGATAGAAAAGGGTGAAACCCTCGGACTCGTAGGCGAGTCAGGTTGCGGAAAATCCACAACAGCAAGATGTATAGCCCAGCTTCATAAACCGACCTCAGGTGAGGTTATCTATGAAGGGGTGGATCTGTGCAATGCAAAGGAGCATGATCTGCTTCAGGCAAGAAAGGGTATTCAGATGGTTTTCCAGGATCCCTACGCTTCGCTGAACCCCAGGATGACGGCAGGAAATATCATTGCAGAGCCGATGGTTATCTACAAAAACCGGGGAATGCTGAAGATGTCCCAGCAGCAGATTAACGCCAGGGTTGAAGACCTTATGGAAAAGGTTGGCCTGTCAAGGTTCTTTAAAAACCGATATCCCCATGAGTTTTCAGGAGGGCAGAGACAGCGAATCGGCGTAGCCCGTGCTCTTGCTCTGAACCCCAAACTGATTCTTGCTGATGAACCGGTTTCTGCGCTTGACGTTTCAATCCAGTCCCAGATTCTTAATCTTCTTGATGACCTTCAGAAGGAGTTCGATCTTACCTTCCTGTTTATTGCACATGACCTTGCGGTTATCCAGCATATCAGTACCAGGGTCGCTGTAATGTACCTTGGAAAGATAGTTGAAATATCAAAGGCGGACGAACTGTATAAAAGACCGCTTCATCCGTATACGGAAGCCCTTCTTTCTGCAGTCCCGATTCCTGATCCTGATGTTGAGCGCAACCGGAAGAGAATTATTCTTTCGGGAGATGTTCCTTCTCCGGATCGTGAACGCACAGGATGTTATTTCTATGACCGCTGTCCCAAGAAAATGGATAGGTGCAAGAACAGCATTCCCCAGCTTAAGGAGCAGGGAGAGAAGCATCAGGTAGCCTGTTTTTTATACGAGTAGTACAAATTTTAATTGATTATATAGCCGTCCGGAAACCCTGGACGGCTTTTTTTATTCTTTCACGAGCGGAAGGCCGGTGAAGTCTGAAAGTATTCCGGCCTTTTTCTCCAGGCTTTCAGTATTACGGCTGTCAATTGTTTCTATTTTCACTGCTCTGTCATCGCTGATATTTAACAGAAGTTCCTGATGGTATTTCGGGTGGATGATTTTATTCTTTATTCCATTCATGCCGTCGGTGGTTTTTCCGAAACGTTTTCCTATTGTTATCTCGTGATCTGCACTACCATCTGATTCCGCACCCCTAAGAAATATAACAAGCTCCAGAGATTCTGAATCATCAAAACTGTATGCAGATTTTTTAGAAAGTATTTTAAGTCCAAAGCGGTGATATATTATTCTCTGCTTTCGGTCGAATATCCATATTTCTTCATAAAGCATCCCTGCCAGACAGAAGATCCCGATTAGAGTAGGAACAATTAAGCCGGTCATCGGTTCGCCAGATGCTTTCAGATCTCCGTAGACTGCATATAAGCCTACGGCTATTGCTGCCGTCAAAACAAGAAAAAGTATTCTGAACCATGGTGCAGGAGAAAATATCATAATATCATCTGATTTACGTCGTAATACAAGGTTCAGAGTCGGCATAGCTGGTTCCTTCTTAAATTTAAGAGTTTCTAATGTGCATCAATCATAACCTGAATATTTTAGGCAGGCAATAACGGTTTAAATAATATTTATTTGATGCTACAATCGGCCCGATGTTTTGTTTTTACAGAAAAGTTACTGCATCTGTGCTTCTTTTATCGGCTGTCCTGCTTCCCTGTTTCGGGCAGAATTCAACTGAAAACGGATTAACGGTTGCCGGTATCCAGTATGAAATAGATATTAACAATTATAAGAGTCTTAACGGTTTCTTTACAGGAGTCGAGGAGATTCTTGATGAAGTTCTGAGCAGCTGTGATCCTGATTTGATAATATTTCCCGAATATACTGGTGTTTTTGTACAGCTGATTCCGTATTACAGCAAAGTAAAAGCATATGACAGCTTTGCCTCTGCGCTTGGTTCTATAGTTCAGTCTGACAATGATGTTGATAACCTGACTGATGTTTTTCAGAATACAGAGGAAATCCTGGCTAGCGCGCTATCAAGATGGGCTGAGCTTTCATCTGAATATGGTGTTTACATTCTGGCTGGAAGTTTCTTTGTGCCCGATGAAGAAGACGGCTCTGTCCGGAACCGGACTTATGTATTCAATCCGGCGGGCGGCCTGGAGTATACACAGGATAAGGTTTTTTTGACTGAATTTGAGACCGAGATTGTAGGTCTTGAGCCCGGAAAAATAAGTGAAGCCGAACTGTTCCATGTCAGCGGTTACAGTATTGGCGTATCAATCTGCCGTGATACATATTTCCCTGACTGGGAGGAGAGATTTCAGGATGCTTTCTTATGGATAGATATTAAAGCGAACGGTGAAATCTTTGACAGGGAGCAGCAGCGCAGTTTTATGAGAGCGCTGCCTGCAAGAATTGCGGAATCTAACGTCGATTACGGAATGACGGTATGTGCAGTCGGTTCATATCTCGACCTTCTGTGGGAAGGGCGGTCTTCTGTTATTGAGGCGGATAATGACCAGGTCCGCTATGATTCAAAGGCTGAAACTGCAGACAGCTATGATTTGATTATTTTCAGTACAGACCTTCTACAGTGAGCATTGATACAAGTTCGCCGAATATATCTATGGCTTTTGAACCGTTAAGCGGATCTGCCATGGCTGTTCCGTCCACAATGAACTTATATTTATATTTTCCGTTTGTAATCCTCAATCTTGTTGAATAAACCCCGTTGCTGCCTATCTCGTTAAGTCTGTACATAAAGGGGTCCCAGTTGTTGAAATCGCCGTATACATAAACCATCTGGCCCGGAGCTCCCCGGTAGGTGAAGGTGACCTGCTCACCGGCTACGTCAGGTGAGACAAGAAGTTTTTCCTTCTGGGGCAGCTGATACCTTGAAAAGTAAACACCGCCGAAATCCTTCTGTACTACCGGATTTGTCGGATCCGTCATCCACAATCCATCCACAACCAGCCTGTATTCAACTTCCTCCAGATCCTTCGGGAGAGAATAAGTGAGTATGTAGACTCCGTTTGTATTCACATAGAAGGGATGGATCTGCTTGAAATCTTCATGTCTGAATGCAGCTCCGACAAAGCGGTAGTTCCTGTTTCCCTTATAGGTAAGAACAAGGTGGTTGTCTATTATTTCCGGAGGAGAAGAAACTGTGGCTTCAGTGATAGCAAAGTGAAGCCTTACGGTTACCTCTTCTTCAGCGGCAAAGAGTGGAAAAACTGACAGTATAACTGTAAAAACAGCAATAATTACGCGGTATTTCATATACTGTTTTATTTTTCGGTGACAGATTGTTCCCTCTTGAGATATAATTTTAAATATCCATAAGGATATAAAAACCTAACAAGCAGCTGGTAATTTACCGAAATTCAAGTATGCCCGAACTTCAGGATATAGAAGAATTTAAAAATGAATTTGCAAGACTCGGAAATGAACCTCAAATTCGCGCGGAAAAGGGTGAAACTATGCCCGAAATTACTCCGCCTGAAGCTTCATCTGCTGATGATCTGAGTGATCTTTTTGATGATACGTCCTTATCTGATGACGGCGGTGATGATATCCTTGAGCAGATGTTCGGCGATGAACTTACCGAACCCCCTGCCGAACCGGAGGAAACTCTTATTCAGGGCGCTGATGAAGAAATTCAGGAGGCTCCTGAAGGTTTTGAGGAAGTTGTTGATTCTGAAGATTTTTCCGATGACTTCGGGATTCCTGAAGGTCTTCTGGACGGGCTTGATGAAGCTCTTGATGAGAGTGGAGCTGAATCTGAAGATGATACCTTCGGTTTCGATCTGGATCTTGAACCTGAACCGGAAGAAGATATCTCTAAAGAGAATATTGAAGAGCCTTTCGCTGCTGAAGCGGATGAATTTGATATAGATTTTGATACCGCAGCTGATGCTGATACCGGGGCTGAGATTCCCGCTGACGATGAAGCTGATATATTCGCCGACTTTGATGACGCAATGGATGATTTCGGGATTCCCGAAGGTCTGACGGATGGTCTGGAAGAGGACTTAGGCGGGGAGCCTGAGGAGGATTTACAGGCTGACTTTGAGGAATCCATGGGCGATTTCGATACTCCGGGTACTGATGATTCTTCAGAGGCTTCAGAGTCTGAGGATGATCTTCTTGCTGATTTTCTGGATGAGCCTAATTTTGATACTGCTGATGCTGACATAACTGATTTTGATGATTTAAGTGATGAACCCTCAGCAGAGGCCGATGGTTCGGAAATCGACTTCGATATGAGCTTTGATGATGAGGAAATCAGTGCTGACGAAGGCGGTATTGAGGATTTTGCAGATGAAGAGGAACCTGTGTCTGATTTTGATACAGACTTTTCAATGCCTGATGATTTTTCCGGGGAAGAAGATTCTCTTTCTTTTGACGATACAGATTTTACATTTGAAGATGAAGAGCCCGGGCCGCCGGATTTTAATATGGAAGATGACAGCTTCGGTGCCGAATCTTTTGACGATTCTTTTGGAGAAGAAACAGATTCCGGTGAAACAGAGTTCAGTATAGACACCGAAGAAGATTCTTCCGATGAGTTCAGTCTGGAAGATTTCAGCATGGGTGAAATCGATGACGATGATATTGAGGCTTCGGAGTTCAGCCTTGGTGATCTAGGCGGAGAATTCGGTCTTGATGACGGTGAAGACACCGATTACGGCGTGCTGGAAAATATTCCAATGGAAGATCAGGATGAATCCGCAGCCGGGTATCAGGATTTGTCAGGCGATGACAACTATGCCGTTCCTGATGATGAGTTTGAGCAGATTAAAAAGACCCTCATAACCCTCCCCAGAAACCTCAAGATAATTATAGAGGAATTGATTGGAGAGAAGCGGCTTGCAGGAGAAAACCTTGATAAACTGCTCAGAGGGCTTACCTCAGGGGCAACTCCAAAAGAACTCGGCTCAATTGTTTCAAAGATTACCGGAAAAAAAGTCCAGATACCGACACAATATGAAAGAAAAACTGCTGAGGATTTTGAATCTGAGCGGGGAACCTTTCTCTATGCATTTAAGAGAAACTTTATTCCAATGTTCAGAACGGCTATGCTTGCCGCTGCAGCACTTGGTCTGATTCTATTTTTAGGTTTCAAATTTCTATATACTCCGCTGCATGCAGAATCGCTGTATAAAACCGGTTATGAGGAAATCCAGGCCGGAAACTATATGCAGGCCAATAATTATTTTAACCGCGGATTTAATGAATGGAAGAAGAAAAGCTGGTTTTTTAAATATGCTGAAGAATTTGTAAACCAGAAGCAGTATCTGCTTGCTGAAGAAAAATATGAATCACTTCTTGCCTGGTATCCTGATGAAAGGCAGGGAAGGCTCGATTATGCGGATTTGGAGTTCAGAATCCTCGGGAAGTACCCGGAAGCAGAAGCTCTGCTGAAGCAGCTTCTTGCGGATGATCTTTTTGATTATGATGCGAGGCTGATGCTGGGTGATACCTATATGGAATGGGCACAGGAGCTGAATCCGGCACTTTATGATGAAGCCCGATTTCACTATGCCAAGCTTCTTGAACAGTACGGACACAGAGATGTCCTGCTTTTCCGGATGCTCAGGTATTTTATACGGACAGATAATTATCAGGAAGCTATGGTTCTGTACAATGCTTTCAAGGATAATCCTAAAGCCAAGATTGAACCTTCGATATATGCAGAACTCGCAGGATATTTTATAGACAAGGGACAGCTGGGTGATGTTCGTGATATCCTGTTTACTGCCAGAAGGCTTGATGAAAGCATTCCTGAAATTCATTATAATCTGGCCCGATATTTTGAAATACTTGATATTCCTGATGAAGAGGATAAGGCGCTCAGTGCAGCAATATGGCTTTTTGAGCATACATCGCCTCTTACATCTACCAGAACAGGAATGCTTGTTGATTCATATAACCGCTACGGCACTGTTTTGTATGATAGAGAAATGTATCTTGATGCCGAAGAATATTTTCAGAAGGCCCTGACAAATTACGAGGATGCACTTGCCAGGGATCAGCTGAAACCTGAAGCCAAGTACGGCAGCATTTATAGTAACCTGGGAGATCTTGCCTATTACATAAGCGGTGATTTTGATTCAGCCCTTAAATTCTTTCAGGAAGCCGAGGACAACCTGTTTACCAACCGCGATTTGAAATACAAGAAGGGCTATGTATATTACTATAATGAGGATTACCGTAAAGCCCTCATAGAGTTTTATGATACAGCGGAAGGTTTTTCTGTTGATAAAGACTTAATGTACTCGACTGCAAATACACTTTTTAACCGGAACGATTTCTACCTTGCAGAAGGGATGTACATGCATCTGCTTGATATTCTGAACAAGGAATATTCTGCTATTTCCTATCTGCTTATCGATGAAATCCCTGAACACCGGGCACTGGTAGAGAACCTGATGAAGGTAAGCAATAATCTGGGAGTTACAAAGTACCGGCTTTACGAGAAAACCAGAGACCCGAAGAAAAATGCAGAATCTATGGTTCTTCTGACAGAATCCACCGAGTATTATGATCTACTTGCCAGAGATCCGAACTCACTCGAGAAGCCGAATACTGTTAACCTTTCCTACCTGAACTCAAAGGCGGTATTCTACCCGGTAGATGATTACAGACTGCAGATTTACGGAAGTATTCCGCGGGATATGACAAAGCTCAATTTCTGACAAAAAAAGGCTGACCGGTTAGTTCACAGGTCAGCCTTGCTATATAAGATGCTTGCTTTAATCAGATTGAATCAGACATCCATTCATGTTTATCTTCAGCTGCTCCGTACTGGATACTCTTCAGGGTCTTAAGAAGGGTGGTCGTGAGTTCACCCTGTTCCCCGTTATTGAAAACAGCAGTTTTTCCATTGTAGGTAATTGATTCAAGGAATGAAACGCCAGCCGCAGTTCCTGTAACAAAGGACTCTACTGCATCGCTGAGAACTTCATCTATTGCTATTTTTCTTTCTTCAACCGTAATGCCCATCTCTTTTGCAAGAGTGATGACAGTTTTACGGTTGATGCCCGGAAGAATTGTATCTCCCAGTTCGGGGGTAACAAGACTGCCGTTTTTAAGTTTAAAGAAAATATTACATGAAGATCCTTCTTCAACATATTTCTGTTCGATAGAGTCGAGGAAGACTGCTTCCATGTAACCTGCTTTAACAGCTTCTTTTTTAGCCAGGATGGGAATAACATAATTTGCATTACATTTGATCCAGCCTGTTCCGTTAGGGGTTGCCCTGAACTTGTCGGTTACCAGTGCCTTTGAGTTTCCCGGAGCAAAGTAAGCTCCGACAGGGGTTGCCACAATAACAACCCAGGGATGGGATGATATGTTCAGGCCGATTGCCGGTTCGGAATATGTGAAGGGTCTCAGGTAAATAGAATGACCGGTAATATAGTTGTCTTTTTCCCACTCAGCGTCGTATTCAGGATAGAATCCGCTGTCCTTATTAAGTTTAACTACCTTCTTGCAGGCTTCGACAAACATATCCGCCGGAAATGGAGGCATCATCAGTCCTTCCATCGAAGAATACATTCGTGACGCATTTTCATCAGGTCTGAAAAGTTTCAGGTTGCCGTCCTTCTGAGGAAAGGCTTTAAGACCTTCAAAGCAGCCCAGTCCGTACTGTGATGTATAGTTTACCAGCGGAAGCTGGGGAAACGAGTTTCTCTTTGCAAGCAGTTCAGAAAAATCATCGGTAGAAAGAGCAGCTTCTTCAGCAGGAGTAAGATGCGGATTTTCGATGAATTCTTCAGTCCATTCATTATTTTCATTGTACTTGGCAATGTAGACCCATGGATAAGTCTCGAGTGTAAAACCTTTAGCCATATGCTCCTCCGTGAAATTCCATAATAATCCGATCGGATGCAACAATCAAGCACGGCAATTATTAATTTGAATCATGATGAAGATAATTCAGTTTATATCAGTCAAGTTCCGGTGCTTTATATCAAAATTATCGAGGAGAAAAATGAACAGTCTTAATTCAGTATTAGTTGAGGGAAACCTGGTCAGAGATCCGGTTTTAAATGAAACCCCTAAGGAGACTAAAATATGTAATTTCACAATTGCAACCAACAGGTACTTTAAGCAGGATGAGGAATATCAGAAAGAGGTTTCCTTTATTGATGTGGAAGCCTGGTCCAGACTGGGGGTTGTTTGTGAGAACGGACTTCAAAAGGGGCAGGGGGCCAGAGTTGTCGGTCGTCTGAAACAGGACAGATGGAATGATAAGGAGGGAGTGTTTAAATCCAGACTGAAGATTGTTGCGGAACATGTGGAATTTAAGCCTGTATTCTCGAAAGAAGAGGCTCAGGCTAGACAGGAGGCCGAGCAGGTTGATCTATCCCAGGAGGCTGTTGCTAATGTTGTGACGCCGGAGCTGGATCCTGTTGCTGATTCGGTGATCTAAAATATTTACATGGAATGCAGCGGAAGCCTGGAATAACCGGGCTTCCGCTTACCCTTTTTTCAAAAAACCGGTGGAAATACAGGCTTCAGCAGGGCATAATCAGTTTATGATGCGTGAAGATTTGCAGGAAATAATGAATAAAGTTGATCTGTTTTATAAAAACGGCAGGAGCTGTGATGCTGAACCACTTCTGCAGAAAAGTGCCGAGGATTTTGAGCAGAAGTATGGTAAGAATGAGGGCTATGCCGCTATTTTGAGCGAACTTGGAGCCCTGTACCGGGAATTAAGTGATTACAGCCGGGCCGAATACTGTTTTTCAGAGGCCGGAGAGGCTTTGAAAAGCTGCGCGGGTGAAAACAATCCGGAATATGCCACTATAATAAATAACACTGCCGGGCTGTACCGGCTCATGGGGAAGCATGATGAGGCTGAAGATCTTTTCCGGCAGACTATAAGCCTGTATGAGAAAACAATAGGCCGGGATCATTATCTGTATGCCAGCAGCCTTAATAATCTTGGCCTCCTGTACCAGGATATGAAACGTTTTGATGAGGCTGTGCTTCTGCATGAGGAAGCTCTTGAAATAATCAGGAGGCATGAGGAACACAGAATTGCGTATGCAACTAGTCTTAACAACCTATCCGGCGTATATAGGCAGCTGAACAGACTTGAAGAGGCTGAAGCCTCTGTTGTAGAAGCCCTCCAGTGCTACCGTAATGTTCTTGGAGCGGAGCACCCCCTTTATGCCGCAGGTCTAAATACTTATGCCGCCCTTTATTTTGAAATAAATGAATTTAAAAAAGCGGAAGCGTGCTACTTAGAGGCTGCTGATATCTGCCGCCGACATTATGGCAGGGAGCAGTTCGAATATCTTTCAGTTGTAGAAAACCTCAGCAGGCTGTATGAGAAAACCGGAGATGATGGGAAGGCTCTGCCGCTGCTGCAGGAGCTTGTTTCCGGGTATGAAAAGATATTAGGAGTAGAACACAGGAAAACCCGGGCTGCCGCTGCTGCTCTGGGAAGGCTTGAAAAAGCACCTGAAACAAAATAATCCGGCGGGGAAAAACTCCCCGAAAAACTGCAGCGGGGAAATTTTCCCCGTGTCTAAGCTTCAGTTTCAGAAAATCGTTATCAAACCTCATGAAATTAAGGTGTTTTAGAGCAAAAACTCCATGTTTCTAAGGAAATCATTTAATTAAACAGTATATGAAATTACTTTCTTGGCACGCTAATAGCTTTAATGCATATAACCAAGTTTAAAGGAGTATGCTATGAAAAAGGCATTAGTGGTTTTAATTATGTTAAGTGCGGCTGCAGGTGTTTTTGCAAGCGGAGCACAGGAGGCTGATGAAGATGGAATTGTCAGACTCGATCCCAGGGATGTCGCCAGAAACAGTGTGTTGGACGACTATGAGAAAGTTTCTGTTAAGGGTTCAATAAAATTTGAGAGTGTGGTACCTGAACTGTCTGCCGGCGGAAAGGAATATGCTCTTACCGCACCCGGTGCAAATATGCTTGCAGCCTATCTTACTGAAGGTCAGAAGGTAACTGTAAATGGTTATATTGTTGATGATAACGATTCCTTTTACGGCCCGCGCGGCAGGGGTCCCGGAATGATGAATTTTTCTAACCCGGAAGCATTGGACAACGACATTATACTTCTGGTTGAATCAGTGGAGATAGACGGTCAGCTTTATATGCTGCCGTGGGTTGAAGATGGATTCGGAACAATGATGCAGGGAAGAAACTTTTCAGATGATTCCAGGTTTGGAAATATGCGCGGCGGGACCAGTTCCAGAGGCGGTTTCTCAAGAAACAACAGCGGTTCATATAACAGACCGTACATGAATTCTGATTTCTGCCCTGTCTACTGATAAAATAGGAAAATCTGAAGAAAGCCGGCAATTAGAATTGCTGGCTTTCTTTTATCCTTTATAGTATTGTGATAATAATGATGAACCGAAAGGGTCTTATTGCCATACCTTTTACCGCACTTATCCTGCTTTTTACTGTTCTTATATTTCTTCTTATAGATCAGAAACAGAACAGTAATGCTATTATGCTCGAGTACCGGGCCTCAAGAACAATAAACCTGCTGATTGATTTATATTTTCAGGAAGATATGCCCAGTCCGGATGAGATCGACAGTGATATCATCGGTTTTGGATTATATGGAATTGACGGAAAGCTGCTCTATCATTATGGAACTGCGCCTCAGGATTTTACAGATCTGAACCGGCATGCTGATATCTACCTCAAAGATTATCTAACCGCACCCGAGCTTAGAAATGTTGATCTTCAGGGCGGGAGGGTTCTGTTCAATGGCAATGAAAGTATTGCCGTGATCAGACCTCTGATTGGAGATCAGACTAACATGCCTTTGGGCTCAATGATGCAGCAGATGCCCCCTGCGATGAGTGAACGTGCCCGTGAGTTTCGCCGGCAAGGCGGTGGAATGCCTCAAATGGGGATGAATTCACAGTTCAGAACTGCAGGTGCGGGAGTGTATCTCGAATACCGTAACGGTGCCTATTTAAAGCAGCGTAATCTTAATATAGCTATTGTCTCTTTGTCCCTTGCTGTTTTTGCCGTATCTGTGCTTTTGATTATTTCGCTATACCTTAGAAATAGAAAACTGGAGCTTAAATCTGAAAAGGATCGGCAGCTCATTCAGCTTGGTGAGGCTGCCAGAGTTCTTGCTCATGAAATTAGAAATCCCCTTGGAGTACTGAAGATACAGCGGGATCTGCTTGTGAAGAAGCTGGGTGAGGGCTACTCGGGAAATCTGGATGTAATAGATCGTGAACTGAAGCGGCTGAACACTTTGGTGGAGAAAGTCGGTGACTTTCTGAGAAATCCTGCAGGGACAGGAGCTGATATTGATATTGGAAGTTATTTGAACGGTTTATACGGTGACAGGAACGGCATAAAGCTCAATGGGATAAAATCTGCTGAATACTATGTCCGCTTCGATTCTGAACGTTTAAGAACTGTTTTTGACAATGTTATTAACAATGCTCTAGAAAGCGGCGGAACAGCCGAACTTGATATTTTTCCTTCAGCCGACCTGGTTGCTGTTGAAATAAAAGATTGCGGACCCGGATTTTCCTCTGATGATTTATCGATGGTTTTTGAGCCTTTTTTTACAACCAAGACAAGCGGTATGGGGTTGGGGCTTTCTGTTGTTAAAAAGTTTATGGAAGCTTCCGGCGGGCGGGTTTTGATTGGTAATTATGAGGCCGGCGGATACGTGCGGCTGGAATTCCGTCTTGGACATGGTCCGGGGAGTACAGGATGAGGGTTCTTGTTGCTGATGATGAAAAAGGACTCAGGGAATCAATTGCCGAATACCTTGAACTTGAAGATATTGAGGTCGATGTAGCAGAAAATGGACTGTCGGCAATCAGACAGCTTGAAGATGAAGATTTCGACACAGTGATCCTCGATTTAAAAATGCCGGGAGCGGATGGTCTGGAAGTTCTTAAATGGATGAAGGAAAATACCCCCGGGATTCCGGTGCTGATGATATCGGCATTCGGGGAAGTCTCCGATGCTGTTGCTGCAATCAAGCTTGGAGCTGAAGATTATCTGGTAAAACCCTTTGAAACCGAAGAACTGCTTCTCAAAATCCGGAAGGCCGGCGAAAAGCGTAAGCTTCAGAAGGAAGTCGAATATCTTCGGAGTACCGGGGCGGTAAAATTTAATCTGAAAAGCGGAAGTCCGGCCATGAAGCCGGTAATGGAGCTTGTTCACAAGGCGGCACCGTCTCCGGCTAATATCCTTATTACGGGTGAGAGCGGTACAGGAAAAGAGGTTTTTGCCAGATACATACACAGCCTTTCCAGCCGATCCTCTCAGCAGTTTGTTGCAGTCAATGTCGGAGGTGTTCCCGAAAGCCTTCTTGAGAGTGAACTTTTCGGTTATGAAAAAGGTGCTTTTACCGGTGCAGATAGAATGAAAAGCGGCCTCTTCGAAACGGCATCGGGCGGTACACTTTTTCTGGATGAAATTGGGGATATGCCTCTCCATCTGCAGGTGAAACTGCTTCGCGCAATACAGGAAAGAAAGATTCAGAGGCTGGGGGCTGTGAGGCAGATAAATCTTGATGTAAGAATAATTGCAGCTACGAACCGTGATCTTGAAAAATCTGTAAAGGATGGTCTGTTTCGTGAGGACCTTTTTTACCGGCTTAATGTAGTGCGTGTGCATCTGCCGCCATTACGGGAAAGGAAAGAGGATATTCCTGTTTTATGTGCAGGGTTTCTTGAGAATATCAATCAGAAAATGGGACGCAGTATTGAAGGGCTGACCTCAGGAGCTATTGAACTGTTAAATTCCTACGGGTTTCCGGGAAATATCAGGGAGCTTGAGAATATGCTCGAAAGGGCGGTAATCCTTGCCGCCGGGACTGAACTTACCCCCGAGGATTTCAGTATTTCATCATCCCCGGCAAGGCGGAAGGCTCAGGGTACTCTGAAGGATATTGAACGTCTGGCAATTATTGATTCACTTGCCAGGTGGGAAGGGCGAAAAACCCGGGTCGCAGAAGAGCTCGGCATAGATAGAAAGACTCTTTTTAATAAAATAAAAGAATACGGTCTGGAATAAAAACAAAATTTGGATTACAGCCTCAGCTTTATTATTATATAATCATACATATATAGGAGATTCGCAAATGAAGTATGTAATAATCGGTGGCGATGCTGCAGGTATGAGTGCTGCGTCCAGAATTAAAAGAAGAGAGCCGGATTCTGAGGTTGTTGTATTTGAAAAGACGATGGATGTTTCGTACAGTGCCTGCGGAATGCCGTATAATATAGCAAAACCGGAAGCAGCAATTGACAGGCTGGTTGTCAGATCTGCTGAAGCTTTCAGAGAGTCTCAGGGCATAGATCTCAGAACCGGTCATGAAGTTACGGCTATCAACCGGAATGAGAAAACCGTTTCGGGGAAGAACTCCGAATCAGGTGATTTTAAATGCGGATATGACAAGCTTCTTATTGCTACCGGAGCAAAGGCTGCAATGCTGCCTGTTGATGGAATGGATCTCGAAGGGGTCTTCAAGCTGAAAACCCTGCAGGATGCAAGAGATATTAAGACATACCTTGCCGAAGTTGAAGTTAAGACTGCGGTCCTTATAGGAATGGGTTATATAGCCCTTGAGATGGCAGAAGCTCTGCATGCCCGCGGCATAAAGGTTGTTATGGTCAAACGCCGTGAGGGGCTGCTTCCATGGATGCTTCCGGAACTTTCAGATGTATTAAGAAAATCGCTTACAGAAAAGGGTGTCGAGCTTAATGACGGGTATCCAGTTGAAAAAATAAGCGGGGGCCGCGGCAGCCTGACTGTTAATGCAGGTGGAAAGTCTTTCAGCGGTGAAATGGTTCTTGTTGCAACAGGAGTAGTTCCTGAGGCTGAACTTGCAAAGGCTGCCGGTCTGGAGCTGGGGGCAGAAGGTGCTGTTTCAATCAATAAGAATATGCAGACCTCAGACCCTGATATTTATTCGGCCGGAGACTGTGCAGACTGTCTCAGCATTGTAACTGGAAAGAAGATCTGGCTTCCTCTCGCACTCACTGCAAACAGGGGCGGCCGTCTTGCTGCTGATAACATGATGGGAGAGGATGCTCCGTTTAACGGAATTGCAGGCACTGCGGTGTTCAAGGTTTTTGACTATGAAGTGGCAAAAACCGGCATCACTGTTGCGCAGGCTGAGGATGCCGGTTTTGAACCGGTTTATAAGGCCATTGTGGCTAAATCAAAGGCCCATGTCTTTGAGGGGGCTTCTGCAATTCATGTGGCTGTGATTGCCGATAAGGCAAGCGGTAAAATGCTTGGTGCTCAGATGACCGGGACTGAAGGTGTTGCCAGACGTATAAATGCGGCTGCGGTTGCGGTACAGGCAGGGCTTTCGGTAGCGGAGTTCTATGAATCAGACCTTGCCTATGCACCGCCTTTCAGTCCGGTATGGGATCCTCTGCTTACTGCTGCAAGCATGCTGCTGAAAAAGAAAGGGTAAGCAGACTGTCAAATATTGAAGAACAGCGTTACTGATGTTTCATCGAGGAACAGCTGTCCCTGAAGCTGATCGGTTAAAGCAGTGATAATTATGCCGGATTGATCATCCTCAATGATTTTCCGGCAATTGTCCAGAATGGTTTTTGACATCCTTAATTTAAGCTGTGCAATATTGTCGTTAAGTAAAAATGTTGAAGATACCGGGCTTGTTTCGCAGCTGAGTTCGTTCTGAGTCTTGAGAATTATCGTCAGCAGTTCATTTATCAGCATTGAAACGGCTATAGCTACATCTGTATCGAGATATATATAATCGCAGTGGACTTCTATCTTCTGAGCCCACGGGTTTGCTGAATATGAACTTGTCAAATGCTTAATAATATCATCCAGATATGTCTGCATCTTTATCTTGTTTTTACTGTCGATTTTAACCATATTCTGATAAACAAGTGAGAGGGTGTATATCTGAATCTGAATTTCATTCATTACAGAAGCAGCCGTTGCGTCCTCAGTAGATCCCTGTTTGAGCGAGATGAGGCTTGACAGCATCTGAAGCTTGTTGTTTATCAGATGCTGGACTTCCTGATGTGCCAGAGCCTTTTCTTCTTCTATGTTATCCCCTGTCGGATCAAGGCAGTTCTCTTTGTTTTTTACAGTGTTTCTTTCTCTGATTATTCCCGCTGATCCCAGACTCTCAAATTCCGATTCATTATTTTCCCATGAATGCCCTACTGCAGCAAGTTCTCCGTAGGAAGTAAGAGATACCTCAATACCTCCGCCGATTGGAGCCTTTCTTTTCAGCCTTATCTGAAGATCCTTGGTCATCCTGGGGCCGGTTCTTCTTTCGTCAAAGAGTTTGGGGGCTCTGTCATGGCCGGTTATCCGGCCTCTTAGAGTAGGCAGGACCATATCTCTTGATACTTTTGAGACGTCGTCTACAAAAAGGATTTCAGAAAAGTGCTTTCCTATCAGTTCCTGAGGCTCCCATCCCAGTATCCTTACTGCATTATTTATGAATGTAAAATTTCCATCAGAGTTCAGTACATATATAATGTCTGGAAGGGCCTGTACAAGGTGCATGTACTGCTTTTCAGTATTCTGCAGAAAGTAATTCTGCCGCTCAAGGCTTTCTCTTATGTTGAGAACCTTTTTAACCATACTCATCAGATAGCTGGTAAAGCCCGGCGAACCGTTTCTGAGTATGAAGGTGCTTGACTCATCTGTTATGACATCATCCACAGGAAACAGATCTTCTGAATCTATCATAAGGATAAAGGGCGTCGGCCAAAGGGTGAGCCAGTCTACCAGGCTTCCGTTCTGATAACTGTAATCAGTTATGATCAGAGATATCGGATATGTAGTTGTCAGTTCATCAAGTTCTTTCAACCCCTTTGGGGTGAAAATCCTATATGGGAGATGGTTCTTCTCGATATAATCCCTTACTTCGTCCTGCTCTTTTTCAATCGAAGTAGCGAGTATCAGGTTCCTTTTCTGTTTTGCATCGTCTATTTCAGGCATTCTGCTTAAATTATCTACAATCAGGAACCTGATATCAATTTATTCAATCAATAAATATAACTAATTCCTGTACTTACTGCGATTCTGCTGTAAGTTTCTCCGGCTGCTGCCGTAAGATTCCTGTTTCTTTCCCAGCTGAAGGTATCATCACCATCACCGGCGTTGCTCAGCAGGTAGGCAAAGAGGGTAAACCCTTCAAACACATTCCATCCGACCCCTGCCGTTATTTCTGCAGAGAGATCTGCCGGGGAGAATACCGATCTTGCTGATATGCTGAGTGTGTCGCTCGGGGCATATACTATTTCAGGATAAAGATAAACACCGTAAGCAGGGGCTGCCGACCCGGCTTCCCAGTCTGTCTCCCCGAATTCTCCGAAGGGTGAGTAGAGTCCTTCAAGCCGGAAGGTTATAGTGCTTATGGAACTTATCTGCTGCATATAGAAAATTCCGCCGCTGATGCTGAGGTTGTCTTCAAGATTTTCGGTGATTTCATCACCTTCCGCCTCTGCTGATAACGCAGTTCCTGCTGTCAGATACCAGTCGGCGAACAGGTTCCCCTGAAAAGAAGCGTAAAACCTGTGCGCTGCATCTTCATTTCCTCCGCTGTACAGATACCCGGCTTCGGTTTTAATGTCCATGAATTTAGTGTAAATTCTTCCGCCTGCTGAAGCCTCTGTTAGATTCCCGTAGCTGATTCCGGTGACCGTGCCGGAAACTGGATCTGTCTGCAGTGCGGTTGCAGGTGTCAGTGCCACTGCTTCAAAAAAGGAGAATCGGCCCAGCGGGATATTGACTGCTGTAAGCCAGGTTGTTTCGGTTCTGAGTTCATCGGCTGTTAAATCGACCGATGTTCCGGTGCTGCCGAAAAGCAGATCTCCGGAGTTGAACATGAAGCCCTCGCCCCAGCTTAGCCGGGTTTTACCGGCTGTTATTCTGAACAAGGGGAAGCGCGCCTTTACATAGGCCTTGTCGAGTGTGACAATCGGAAGGCTGTAGCCGAGGGTTGCAGCCAGTTCCGGGTAGTTGAAACTGAATTGAAGTTCGGATTTAACGTTGCGGTTGCCTTCCGATTCAAATGAGAATCCGCCGGCTCCGCTTGTCATCCAGGCCCAGTAATAATCATCCTCTGTTGCCGTGTCCGGAGTCCTGAAAATGAAGTTGTTTACAGCCATGTCGAGTGTAAGGCTGCCCTCGGCAAAGATGATCGAGGGCAGGATTGATATCAAAAGTATTAAAACTGTTTTTTTTACCATGAAAGCTCATCCAGTGAGAAAATGTCCGGATCTATCTCGACATTAATTTTTATATCGCTAATGCTCATAATTGTTTCGGAATCACTTTTCATCTTATCCGAGATCCTGGATTTTGAAGCTATTGCACGGCCGCCTACTGTCATGGTTTCAAGCACTTCCATCTCTTTCAGCAGTCTTCCTGATTTTGTTGAATATTCTCCCTTTACGACAATATAGTTTGACTTATCGATCCATATCTTCTCTTTAGGGTAGGGGACCGTCCGTGTTTTTGCCTCAAGACTGAGAATCCAGCAGTCGCGTCCGTTTAGAGTTTCCTCTCCGATTATCGAAGTTTTGTACTGGGAAAGGCGATCGTTTCCGCCGGTCATGTCCTCATATGAAATGTCGGAACCCATCATCGACTGCCTGAGCGCGGAGCCCTGCATTCGGATGATTTCTTCAGCATCCGGGTAATAGAGATATATTGAATCTTCGGTCTTCAGAATCTTCTGTCCCCGCTCTGCTGTGCTTGTAAACTCAAGTAGAGTTTCATCGGCTCCGTTGGACCAGGCGTTAAAGGTGCTTACCTTTATGCCGAAGCGGTCTTTAACCTGAATTTCTCCTGATGAGACAGAGCTTTCAAAGACCTGCCTCCGATCGGATTCCGCCAGTATTTCATCAGCAGTCTGTGCATAGAGGGCTGAAGAACTTAAGATTATGAATATCAATAGTAAAGGTTTAATAATATTTCTCATCATTTCCTCCTGTAAATAGAGTGTCTATATATACCTGAGAGCTTCCACAGGTTCGATTCTTGCAGCCTTTCTTGATGGAATGAATGTTGCAAAGGCGGCAATTACTACTGCATAGAAATATACAAATATGGTTTTAGGTATGCTGAGTACCGGATACAGTACCGATGATATTTCAAAATCCATGCCGGACATCGCATCGGTAAAATCAATTCCAACCCTTTTAAGATAAAGGGTAATTACAACACCCAGAAGCACGCCGACTGCAGAACCGATTGCACTGATATATGTTCCTTCAAGAAAGAATAGCCTTATAAGCTCATTGCCGTGCATGCCCATCGCAGACATTGTTCCGATCTCACGCATCCTCTCAAAGATAACCATCATCGTGGTGTTTATGATTACTGTGCTGCCGAGCAGAAAGAAGATGAATGCCATAATGTTGTAAACATTCTCAGCCAGCTTAAGAAATCCGTACATATCATTCATTTCCAGAAGCGGACTGATTTCAAATTCCATTCCGTCCGACTCGTATTTCTGAATGAGTTCTGCCGTTTTTTTCTTCGGGTCAATACCTTCTTTCAGCTTGATGATGATATCAAGGCTGTTATGGGGCATTCTCAGAAAATACTGGGCGCGGTCAAGCGGCATCCAGAAATACTTGGCGTTCATAGTTGCTACCGGAAAGGTTGCGATACCGGTGACTTTCAGGGTGATTGCATTAGTACCCCTGGCTGCTGTTGTTGTCATAAGAGTGACCTTGTCTCCGATTTTCAGCTTCATGTCCCGGGCAAGAACTGCCCCTATTATCATTTCATTTTTACCGTACTCCGGAAGCCTGCCATCATGAACAATAGAGTTAAGGTCCAGGTAATCTTTTTCACGTTCGAGATCTACACCTACACCGACAGCGCCGAAGTTTGAGCCGTTGAATGCCGCCGGAAAGGTAGTCCGGGGAGTCCATGCCTGAATATCCGGATCGGCATTAAGAATATCTTCTGCTTCATCGACGTTAACTGTAAGGTGAATCGGGTTGTAGCGTTCAAATTCAGCAAAGTCCTTATGTCTGATTCTTATGTCGCCGGTGTAGAAGGATCTGAGGTTTTCAGACATATCTGCACTCATTCCGCCTATGAAGGCGAATAATATAACTATGCTCATTGCGGCAACTGCGATTGCTGTTCCTGACAGTATCGAGCGCCGTTTGTTTCTGCTTATATTCCGGAAGGCCGTTTCGGCAAGTTTCTGATTCATTCCGTCCTCCTTTTACTGGTGTCTCAGACATGCGGGGATGTCCATAGACAGGGCCTTTCCGGTGGGAAAAAAAGCAACCAGTGTTGAAATGATTGTGCCTGCAAAGAAGGCTCCCACCATAGTCAGCGGATTCCAGACGCCCCTCATGACACTCTGAATCCGGTAGCCGATGTCCATGTCTCTGAGCATGAATCCGAAATCGAATCCAATTTCAACAACGTAGATATTCACCAGGATTCCAAGGATAATTCCGATTACTGAGCCGATTAAGCCGATTCCTGCCGCCTCTGTCATAAAGGTCATACGTATAGCCTTGTCGCTCATACCCAGAGCCCTCATCATTCCAAGTTCCCTTATTCTCTCAAAGATAGCCATCAGCATGGTATTCGAAATTCCAACCGCAGCGATGATAAAAATCAGAAACAGAATCATACCTGTCCCTCCTCGCTTTGCTTCGGCAATTGCAAGAAAATCGGCTGCCATCACTTCCCAGTTAAGGGCTGTGTTCCCGCTTCCGGCAATGAGCTGCTGAATATCCTTTGCTGCCTGCGCAGTATCGGCACTATCGGGGAGTCTGATGTTGATCTCGGTCACAGCCCCGTCCATTTCCAGGTAGTAGTCGGCTGTTGTTATGGGCATCATGATGAGGGTACGGTTAACATTCGGGTTCGGGCAGTTCACTATTCCGACTATCTCAAGATCCATTGCCTCATAAAAACCGCCGTTTCCCCTTGTTACGATGGTAACCCAGCTGCCCACCTTTGCGTTGATATCTTCGGCAAACCAGGAACCCATAAGTATTGCATCCTCTCCCGGCTCAAGGAACCGGCCGTCAACAAGGGTATCGCTGTAATGGAAGACCTCATAGTCATGTTCAGGATCTATTGCAGTAACTGTTGCCGGCATATTGCCGTCCTCTCCGAAATCCTGAGCGTTTAATATCAGATCCCCTGAGAATACAGTCCTTGGTGATGCAGTATAGCCGGCTTCATCAAGCTTCTGAAGTATTTCATCAGGGTCTTCTATACTTATATCAAGAGGAAGCTGAAACCTGTCTTCCCAGTATTCTTCGTCATAGATTCGTACTGAGGAGGTTTCATACCATTTAAGGTTCCTCACCGATTCATACTCGGCGCCCTTGAGCATTGAATCTATCATTATGAACATCATTATTCCGAATGCTATGGCTGCCGCAGTGATGAGGGTTCTTCTCTTATATCGTGTAAGGTTTTTAAATGCGAGTGTTACTATAAAACGCATTTTTTACCTCCTTTCGTCATTCTGAATCTTTCCGTCGTGAAGCAGCACCAGTCTTTTTGCATAATCCATAACCATCCTGTCATGGGTGGAAAAAATAAAGGTAGTATTGTATTTCTGATTCATTTCCTGCATCAGCTTAAGAATATCCTCACCTGTTTCAGAGTCCAGATTTGCTGTTGGCTCATCGGCAAGAATGATTTCAGGCTGCTTTACAAGCGCTCTGGCGATAGCGACCCTCTGCTGCTGTCCTCCCGAAAGCCGGTCGGGTCTGCGGTTTTCCATTCCTTTCAGTCCTACTTCTTGGAGAATTCCCATGCTTCGAGCTCTTACTTCTTCTTCCTTTAAATCCAGCAGGGAGAGGGCAAAGGCCACATTCTCGTAGGCGGTCAGGACTGGTATCAGGTTGTAGGTCTGAAAGATGAAACCGAGGTTTTTACGCCTGAATTCAGTCTTCTCCTTCTTGCTCATCCTGGAAACCGGAACTCCCTTAATTGAAATTTCACCTGAATCGAGAGCGTCTATGCAGCCGATCAGATTGAGAAGGGTAGTCTTTCCCGAGCCTGACGGGCCGGCTATTGATATAAATTCACCTGAGTCGATGTTCAGTGAAACGCCCTTAAGTGCCTGAACTTCTGTTTCTCCGGCTTTGTAGGTTCTTACTACTGAATCAATCTTTATCATTTAATTTCTCCTTGCTAAGCGCAGCAGTGCCCATGACGGTTCCGAGGTTCATGCTGTCAAGAACCGATGAAGGCATCAGCATCATTGAGCTGTTTTTCCTTAATCCCTCATAAACGATATTCATAGCCCGAAGCTGCAGAGCTTCCGGATTTTCTCTGTATTTTTCAGCGGCCTTCTCGTATCGTTCGGCTACTTCAACTTCAGCCTCGGCAAGGATTACCCTTGATTTACGTTCTCTTTCCGCCTGAGCCTGCTTGCTGAGTGAATCCTCAAGCTCCTTGGGTATGATAATGTCGGTAATTTCAATTGAAAGGATTGTCACTCCCCAGGGATTGGTCTTAGTGTCCAGGATTTTCTGTATTTCCTTTCCAAGCTCATCCCTTTCAGAGAGCAGTGTTGCAAGATCATATTTACCTATTGAATCACGAAGTGCTGTCTGGGCGGACAGAATTACGGCTTCAAGATAGTTTTCCACCTCCAGGATGGCCTGCTTTGCGTCCCAGATCATCCAGAAAGCCAGTGCATCAACGTGGACAGGAACGGTGTCTCTTGTAAGCGTTTTTTCTGCGCTGAAGTCGGTGGCTCTGATTCTGGTATCAACAAAGGCTGCGGTCCGGTCCAGCAGCGGCATCAGCAGAAACAGTCCGGGTCCGTGAACCTTTCTGAATCTTCCCATACGCAGGATGACAACCTTATCCCACTGATATACAAGTTCTACAGACGCGGACAGAAGCAGGCCTACCGAGGCTGCCGCCGCGATGGGGTAGAAGCTTATGTCGTAGAATGCGATCAGGCCGATCCAGTCTGCGCAGATCACAACTATTACCATTATCCACAGCGGAATAACGGCAATCACTACACCGCTTAAAAGTGCCGCGGATGCAATAAATACAATATCCTGCATCATTGCATCCGGAACCACTTTCAGCTGTATAAACAGGCCTGCAGTGATTATTATGCCCAGCACCAGGAAAGATACAGCGCTGTAACTGAAGTCTCTTGATATTACGGTTTTGCTGAAGTTTTTAATTCGATCAAATTTGGGTTCAAACATGCTCACCCTCCTTCTCCTTGTTTCCAGCTTCATGAAGCTGTAGGTATTCAATTATTTCATTTAGTGTGAAGCCGTACGATCCGGCTTTGGATACGAATGATTTGACTATTGATGAAAGGACTTTTTCTCTTCTGATTTCATCAAGCTCAACCTTTTTTCCGCTTATAAATGTTCCGGTTCCCTGCTGGGTCGTAACTATGCCCCTGATTTCAAGTTCATTGTATGCCCTTGCAACCGTATTGGGATTGATTCGGAGCTCTACCGCAAGGCTTCGCACTGTCGGAAGCTGCTCTCCGGTAATCAGCCGGCCGTCGGCTATCGCCATCTCGATCTGCAGGATTACCTGTTTGTAGAACGGAACACCGCTTTTAGGATCAAGGCTGAATTTTAATTTATTAAAACCGCTATCTGCCACCTTTTTTCCCCGTTAGTAAAAAATTGTATTAAAACATTAGTACAATAAAACTATAGTTCTTTCAAACATGTCTGTCAACAAATTTCAACGATATTTTGATTATCAGCGGTAAATAAGCTATAATCAGACCATGTTATACACATTATTGGTTCCGATTGCGGGAATATGTTTGTTTGTAGCGATTGTATTATCTGTATTGCTTGGCATGAGGATAATAAAAGTTAAAATGATCTTTCATAAAATCCTTGGATATCTTGTGCTTTTCGGTGCGGGCGCACATGGTGTTTTTACCTGGATTAAATATTTTCCCTATTCAAGATTTAATCTTTTAACAGGTACTTTGCTTTTTATAATTATTTTATTGAATACGATTTTATGGAGAAAAAAAATAATTAAATTTAAATCACATCGATTACTCGGTATAATAATTTTGATCATTGCCGTTCTTCATGCTATAAATGGCATGACAGGTATTTTTAATTTTTAGTATATATTTTTTCAGGAGATTATATGAGCGGATGTCCCTGCGGAAGCGGAAAAAATTACACAGCCTGCTGTGAACCGTATATAAAAGGAAAGTCTTCAGCCCCTACGGCGGAAGCACTGATGAGGGCAAGATATACTGCCTATGTTAAGCAGGAAATTGATTTTATAGAGGCTACACACAGTCAGGAACGCCGGAACAGGCTTGATATCAAAGAAACTGAAAAATGGGCTCGTGAGTCCGAATGGCTTGGACTTGAAATTTTAAGAACAGAGCAGGGGCAGTCCGGTGATGAGACGGGTATTGTTGAGTTTATCGCTAAATTCAGGCAGGACGGCACTGACTACGATCATCATGAAGTGAGTACTTTTAACAGGGTTGACGGGAAATGGTTTTTCAATGACGGATATACACCCTCTGCAACGGTCGTACGCGATTCTCCCAAGGTAGGCAGAAACGATCCCTGTCCCTGCGGCAGCGGAAAGAAATACAAGAAATGCTGCGGCGCCTGAGTCCGGAATAAAACCGGGTCTGCCGGTCTGACTATTTCTCTTTATTTATAAGAAATTCAGCAGCAGCATATAGACTGCTGTTCCTCCAAATATACTTACCAGCGGATGTCTGAAAAGAAGATGCAGAACAGTGACAGCGGCTGCACCGACCCAGGGCATCCAGCTGCCGTCGGATAACAGTCCGCCATTTAGCGGCAGACTTGTCAGTACAAGAACCGTCATTACAGCTCCCGGAATCAACCTTGCCCCGGAAAGCAGCCACTGCGGCGGCTTCCGCTTTGAGAAGAGAAGGAAGGGAAAGGCTCTTGTAAACTGGGTTGCCGCAGTCATAACTGCAATTGCAATAATTATTCTATACATCTGCGGCCTCTCTGCTTTTTACCGGCTTTTTTTTCATAAAAAAGCATCCGATTGAGCTTGTGATAATTCCGAAAAGAAGTGCCTGGTCCCTGAATCCCAGAACTATCAGCAGAATCACTGCCGCCCCTGCAAGGATAAATGGCCCCGGCCGCCTCAGCGTCTTTATCTGTTCTATCATCAGTACGATGAAAAGTGCAGTAAGTGCAAAATCAAGTCCCGGAGCATTCCAGCTGATTACTGATCCGAATGCCGCTCCCAGCAGTCCTCCCAGCGTCCAGTAACCCTGATTGAGCGCTGTGATATAGAAATCAAACCTCTCAGGATCGGTATCTTCAGGCGGGGTTATTGTTGTGAACAGTGCGTACGTTTCGTCGGTTAGACCGAAAATCAGATACTTTTTAAATCTTTTAAAAGGTGCAAACCGTTCTAAAAGTGAGAAACCGTAGACCATGTGTCTAGCATTCAGAAGAAAGATTGCAAGTCCCATCTCAAAAAGACCCGCCCCGCTTGTTATCAGGCTGATGGCCATGAACTGGGCTGCGCCGGCGAAGATAGTAAGGCTCATGATTGGTGCCCAGTACCACTGCAGGCCCGATTTTACAAGGAGAAAGCCGTATGCAAAGCCGATTGAAATGTATCCGAAGAATACAGGTGCCGAGGCTTTCAGTGCATGAGGAAAAGTTTTTAACGACTTCATTATTTACCGATAATACCCGAATTGGAATTACGGGTAAAGGAGGGAATCGGGGCTTCTATCCTATTCTTTTGAGTTCTTCCGCTTCCCCGACAGCAAGGTTGCTGCATTTTACTGAAGTGAACATATTTCTTCCGTTTTCCTTGGAGTAGTAAAGAGCAGTGTCTGCCAGACTGATAATATTCTCAATCTCGGAGAATTCTGCTGAAGTATGCGGCTGTACCGTGAATACTCCGCCTGAAATGGTTACCTTAATGTTTTTACCGCCGGCTTCAAATGGAATATCCGAGATTTTTTCCCTTAAACGCTTAACGAAGTCTTTGATAAATTCTTCCCGGGTATGCCGCAGAAGCAGCAAAAACTCCTCTCCTCCCCAGCGTATCAGGATATCGTTGGACCTTATAATAGCCTTTAACTTCGTACTGAACTCCTGCAGTACTATATCTCCGATGTCATGACCATATGTATCGTTAACTTTCTTAAAGTGGTCGAGATCCAGAAGTAAAAGAGCATAACAGTCGTTTGCACAGCTGTCTGCAGTTCGCTGGACAGGCTCTGAACCTGCAGTACCTGTGAATTTAATAAAATCTATAATCTCCGGCTTGATTATACTGTCAAAGAAAAGCCTGTTTTTAAGACCTGTAAGATGATCGGTCAATGATAATTCCTCTACCTTTTTATGACTCAGAAAGGTTTTTCTATTTGCTTCCTGAATTATGGCTGTTGCCAGGATGCCGATTAACAGCATTGTGACCAGATAGATTATTTTAACCAGACTTCGGATCGGATCGTCAACAACAAAAACGCTGTCCACAATTATTGCTGAAATAACAACAATCAAACCTGTTATTGCCGCCGGTTTGATGGGAATTTTTCCTGTTCCGAAAAAGAAAATAAGGATTTGAGTTATCCCGTAAAAGTAAAGTCCTGCATACTCGCTTTCCCGTGCGAGGTATTCCATTGCAATGACGGCTCCGGATGAAATCAGAGCCAGTAATATAATCAGTAAAAGAGGATGATTCTTAAAATACACTGCATAGGTCAGTAAATAAGCTGCCAGACAGTAAGGAAGGAATATTCCAAGACGGATAATCAGAAATGATTTGAATAGTTCTCCGAAAAGCAGAAAATCGAGCGGCAGATATGCTGTGAACAAAGCTGCTCCAATTATTATTATCATCCGGAACTGTTCCGGGCTATTGAGCGAACGCCTGAATTCTGTTTCAGTTTTAATATCCTTGAAATGCAGTCCGGTTTTAAATTGTTCGCTGAATATTTTCATCATTTAAGTATATATTAATTGTTCAGACTTTCAACGAAATCAAAGTTTTCTCATGACTAAAAATCCCATAGGAGTTATAATCAATAAAGAAATATCAGTATAGCAGCAGGTAAAGTAATGGGAAAAGAACAACCGGAGCGGATCTTAGGCGCTAATATCCGCAAATTAAGGAAAAAACGCGGGATTTCGCTTCAGGATATTGCGGCCAATACCGGAGTATCAAAAAGTTTCATCTCCCAGGTTGAAAACGGAAAGACCCAGCCTTCTCTTTCCACCTTGATAAGTATAGCTGAATATCTGGATACAAGTATAAATACCCTTCTTGATGATCACAGCCCTGAACCCGGACCGATGGTTAAGGAAGATGAGCAGAAAACAGTAATTTATGCCGACGGCATAGTGATGAATATGCTCACTAAATCAGAAACCTATAAGCAGATTCAGCCGATCCTGTATGAACTTGAAGCCGGAGCAAGCTCAGGTAAAAAACAGTATCAGCATTTCGGTCAGGAGTTTGTGTATATTATCGAAGGCTGCCTTGAGATTGAACTCGGCGGTGAGATATATAATCTGGAAAAAGGCGACAGCCTGTACTTCAATTCAACAGTTCCTCACAGTTTCAGGAATAAATCCTGTGAACTTACCAAGGCTCTCTGGATAGATACGCCGGCTACCTTATAGCCTCAGGCTTTAAGCGGTACCTCAGCGACAGGAATATATTTCAGTTTACCATCAACTTTCCGGCTTTCCATGAGATAAAGCGAAGTTATGTTTTCGGAGGGCAGATCAAATCTTGTTTTCTTTAAAATTTTAAGAGTGCTGTAGCTGATCCGGCATCTTCGTATAAGTGTGATGTGCGGCTTCATCGGTTTAAAATCACCGACTGCACAGTTTTTTCTAATAAAATCAGATATGGATGTAAGTGAATCGCGACTGCTTTTAACTTTTGCATAGATGAGATCCTCTTTTCCCTGCCTGAAAGAGCCGAAGGAGCTCAGGCGGATTGTAAAGGCCGGGAATAAAAGGGCTGCTTTCTCAAGTACGGCTTTAAACTCCGGAATCTGTTCAGGATTCGCTTCTCCTATGAAATGGAGGGTTATATGAAGGTTTACTATATCTGTGTATTTCCCCTGTGCATGGTGCTCCCGCAGACTGTTCTGCAGTTCAGTGAGCTGCCTGTTAATCACAGGACCCGGATTTACCGCAAAGAAAAGTCTCAAGACTCAGCCTCCGAAAGGGACTGAATAAGTTTTAAGAGGGTTTGTTTCATTGAGACTATATCTTCAACCCGGATGTCCCCGTTTCCAATATCTCCTACCAGTTTGGCTGGAATATCAGCTGCTTTTTCGCGCAGAACTCTCCCCTTTTCGGTAAGACTTACAATGACTTTTCTTTCATCTTCTGCTGAGCGTTTCCTTATTAACAGCTCATTCTGCTCCATACGTTTCAGCAGCGGAGTGATCGTATTAGTATTAAGTATCAGTTTTTCCGCAATATCGTTTACAGGCAGCCCGTCTGTTTCCCAGAGCACCATCATTACCAGATACTGGGGATAGGTAATTCCAAGAGCATCCAGATGCGGTTGGTATGCCCTTGTTATAAGTCTTGAAGCTGCATAAACCGGGAAGCATATCTGATTTTCAAGTTTTAGTTGTTCGAATGCCATTACACCAAAAATACTTTATTTTGAGCCTGCCTGCAATACTCAGGCGGACTCTGCCAGAAGCGACTCTACTTTGCCGGCTAATTTAAGTGGATCTGTAGTCGGAGAAAACCTTTTAACAGGATTACCATTCCGGTCAATCAAAAATTTGGTAAAATTCCATTTAACACTGTCACCGATAGCTCCGGGCAGTTGTTTTCGCAGATACTTGAAAACCGGATGGGCTTCCTCGCCGTTTACGTTTACCTTGCTGAACAGCGGAAAGTTGACACCGAAATTCAGGCTGCAGAACTGTTTGATGTCATTATCATCTCCAGGTTCCTGATGCGCAAACTGATCACAGGGAAAACCGAGAATTTCCAGTCCGGAATCCTTATACTTCTCGTACAGCTCCTGAAGTGACTTATACTGCGGTGTGAATCCGCATTTACTGGCAGTGTTTACAATAAGGACTACCTTGCCCCTGTATTCTTCAAGTACTTTTTCTTTTCCGTCTATGCCCTTTGCTTTCAGGCTGTAAAAATCATTGTTCATTACTGACTCCTGGAATAATATATCTACTGTGAATATATCGCGTGCGACATAAAAAGTCAAGCAAGAATGAAAAATTAACATTATTTCCAAGCTTGACTTCATAAAACAATGAAAGCATATTTAACCGGGGGCAGTAATGAACAGAGAAAGACTTGTTCTTGCACAGAAGATCTTTTATTCAAGGTATCCTGAAGGATTTAACGATAGTGAAATGCAGGTAATTATGAAAAAACATAATATTGAAAAAATGCAGGCCCGGGCTGCAGACCTGCTTTCGGCTGAAGCCTTTGAAGACCGCAGTACAGTTTTTGAATCTGTTAAAAAGATAATAATGCAGTCCTCCCTTGTTTCGGTATTCGAAAAAATGCGCCTTAGAGATCTTCTTAAAGATATGAATGTGCACGAAGCCGCAGAACTCGTTGACGGGATGTTTGAATACCTTCATGGAAAGCAGGATTCCGGATTCAGAATAATCAGCGGATTTCTGGAGCGTTTCGGTATGGCCAAATGGCCGGTTGTGACGGTCTGCGGTCTTTATTATAATCCGGGAAGAGATGTACTGATAAAGCCGACAACTGTAAAGAGAGTTATCTCATATTATGAGCTGGAGGACCTGAAGTATGTCACCAAACCGGATTGGGAATTTTACGATAATTACCGCAGCCGGTTTATTCAGATGAAATCTCTGGTTTCTGCCGAGCTGCAGGTTGATAATGCAGCCTTCAGCGGTTTTTTAATGATAGGCATGGAAACTCCGGGTGAATAATAATAAACTTATAGGAAGGAAAGGTTATCGGGAGGATTGAAATGAATATGAAAAAGCTGTTTCTGCTGCTGGCTTTATCGGCTGTATTATTTTCATCCTGTACTACTTTCAGATTCTCGGGTGCGCAGGTTTCAAAAAATCTGCCCAGGTTTGATGTCCTTGGTGAATTTGAGGTCGAGGTTAAAGTTCTTGAACTTCTTGGTGCGCCGGGAGGTGCGAATTTCGGAAACCTGTCGGCAACCAAAATGGATGATGCCATATACGACGCGGTGCAGGAGGAAATTGCATCCAGGAATGGAGATGCCGCCATTGATCTGACCATAGAATATAAGGCTCAGCCTGCAGACATACTGCTGGCGACAATAACAGGTAATATAATTTCTCCTGCTACTGCTTTTGTGTCAGGGACGGTCATATCTTTCAAATAAAAAGTTGATTCTCAAAGGCTAATGTCCGATACTCTAACAGTCAGGAAATTTCACTTTTTGCACTGAAAAATTGGATTTTCGATATTGAATACGTTATGCTATTTATTATCAAAACGGTTATTTTCTAATTAAATTTCAGTTTATTTGTTGACACTTTTTGCAATATGATTAACTTTGTAGATATTATTTTATGTGGACATTTATGAATAAAAGAGTATTTTTGTTTCTTCTGCTTCTAATAATAACTGTCAGCGTATACTCATATGATTACAAGGAAAGAGACCTCCTTGGTTTAGGGTGGACTTATACTTTTGCCCACAGTGAAGATCCCGGTATGTTCGGGCTCAGCCTTCTTTATGCTCCCATGGATTTTTTTACAGGCTTTTCAGCTCTTGTTCAGAGCGACTTTAAAACAACTACAGAATTCGGACTTGGACTTGAAAGGTATCTTATACTTATTCCCAGTTCAGTTATAAATCAGAGACTCTTTCATCTTTCGGTAGGAGCTCTTGGTACATATACTATAAATCAGGGCTTTGGATACGATGTGTATTTGACCAGCGGGGTATCATTTCCGCCTCTTCACGGGCTTGCAGTAACTCTGCTTTACAATCACATAGAATCCTTTGCATTACGTTTGGAATATTCGGGGGGCGTGTTCCTCGAAAAAAATAGATAGGAGGATCTTAATGAAAAAGATCGCATTAGTAGTACTTGCAGTACTTGCAATCGTTATGATTTCAGGATGTGCAACAACTTTCACAACAACAAACGGAAAACTCGCTTACGGTGACGTAAAGGGTACAGAAGTAGGAGAAGTTTCAGCTGAAGCAAGAATGGTTTACCTCATTCACCCATCACTTCTTTCTTTCAAGGCTCCTAACGAAGAGCTCGACACAATCGTTGAACCTGCTATGGCAGAAGTTGGCGCAACTGCAGTAAAAGATGTAACAATCACAATGGAAAATGACATCATGGCTTTCCTTGCAAGCTACATCGGTTTCGGTTACCCGCTTGTAAAAGTTGACGGTGTTGGCGTTAAATAAGAATTAACTTCTTTTTAACTGAAGGGGTGCCGGCTGTATGGACGGTGCCCTTTTTTTTTCCTATAGTTTATATAAAACCTATATAGAATGGAGAAAACTATGAAAATTTTATTAAAAGCTGTTGTTTTACTCATGCTTGTCGGTGCACTTTTTTCCTGTGCAAGTCTTAATATGCCGGTAGGCGCAACTTCAAACGAAATCGGACCGCTTGTTGGTCAGTCTTCAGGAACAATCTGGTTTGGAATGTTCGGAAATGTTGATGCGGGTGTAAGAGCTGCTGCACAGGACGGTAGAATTGTTAATATATCAACCGTTGATTTCGAAGCAAAATCTGTGCTTTTCGGTCTTGGAACTAAATTTACCTGTACAGTTACCGGAAAATAAACGACGTTATGCCCCGGAAAATTCTTCTTGTTCTTGCGGCGCTTCCGCTGATTCTGCTTTCCTGTACATCTACGCCTGAGGATGATGTTGAGGTTTTTTTTCTGGGGAAAAATTCAGTACAGTACTTTTTTCCTGAGAGGGAATGGGGCTGTACTGAAGATTATTTAAAAATCGATGCTGACTGGCTTTACCGTAATTTCACGCTTGAAGACGAGGCTGGTGAGCCCAGGACAATTCTTAACTTTTCCCTGTTTTATACTTCCGGTTTGTTCCGAACGGTCCCGGAGCAGATAACACTGACCGCAGGATCGGAAAGAATAATTATTCCTTCGGATAATATCGAAATAATTTACCGTGACAGAGGCAAGACCCGTTATACCGCCTGGCTGACTTCTCCGGAAGCTGAGAGATTTTTTTGCGGCGCTTCAGTTCAGCAGCCTGAAATGACCCTTAATTTCGGGCAGGATTATGATTTTTATCCGGATGAATCCTTTGACGCGCATATCGATTATTTTCTTGAGGTTATTCTGGGGCTTCCCGTGTCTGTAAACTGATCTATCCCGGTGATGAAAAAAGAATATCAAGGAAGACAGCGCTGAGTCGGCTTAGATGTTCCTTATTCCAGGCAACCAGAAATCGAGCCTGCTTAATCTCCGGAACCTTGATGAATTTGAAATTCGGATTATTCCAGATGGTGTTGCCGTCATCAAGTGCAGATATGCCCATGCCTGCTTCAACCCAGAGAGCTGCCATCCTTAGTGTAGGTGCCAGTCTGACTTTTGGTCGAAACCCCGCTTTTTCACATGATCTGTTGAGCAGATCGAAAATGTCATCACTCTCATCCTTTGAAATAGTTATGAAGGTTTCTTCTGCAAAATCTGCAAGACTCAGCTTCTCCACTTCGGCCTTTTTATGATTTTCAGGAATTGCAAGATAGATTTGAATATTCTTCAGTGTTTTAAACCCTATTCGATTATGACGTTCAATATCAAAATCCAGGGTAAATCCGATATCAAGCTGCCGGTTCTCCAGTTTTGAAAGCAGCTCTTTAAGGCCGTAATACTCAAGCCGAACATCAATATTGGGATACTTTCTGCTTATTTCAGCTACTGCAGCTGCTGTTTCCGGACTTACGGTGCGCTCCTCGAGATATCCGATGTTCAGGGTTCCGGAGATGCTGCGTTCCATCATTTTTGCTTTATCAATAAGTTCCAAGTGGCTGCTTAATATCTTTTTCAATCCCTCAAGATATACTTTTCCCGGATCTGAGAGGTATATGCGTTTTTTTATCCGTAAAAAAAGCTGGAAGCCGAGTTCTTCTTCCATGGCAGCTATCTGTCTGCTTAATGCAGACTGCGAGAGATTAAGGGCTTCCGCAGCTTCGGTGAAGTTGAGCCGTTCTGCCGCTTCAAGAAAGCAGTCTATCTGGGAATCTTTCATGACTTCATTCTCCGTTTGTTTACAAATGAAGTCAAGATGAGTTATGCAAAAAATGCATGACCTCATCTGAAATCAATATTTCACAAGATTACCATGTGATGTTAAAATTCGCTGATTAAATTAAATCTGAATCAAAAGAGGATCTATAATATGCGATTGAAAGATAAAGTAGCAATAATTACCGGCGGTAATTCCGGAATCGGGAAGGTGACAGCGGAGATTTTTGCCAGGGAAGGGGCCCTCCTTGTTCTTGCTGCCAGAAGAGAAAAGGAACTTCAGGAAGTTGTTGATTCGATCAATGCTGCCGGCGGAAAGGCTGTAGGGATAACAGGTGATGTAAGTCTGTATACTGACTGTTCAAAGATTGTAAAGGCTGCAATTGAAAACTACGGAAGGGTTGATATTCTGGTAAATAATGCAGGAATAGCGGATAAGCATCGCCCGATAACAAGAACTGATGCTGACTGGTGGGATCGCATTATAAGAATTAACCAGGATTCGGTTTTTTACATGTGCAAGGAAGTTCTTGAGTACATGGAACCTGCTGAAAGCGGTTCGATTATCAATATCTCTTCCGTAGGTGCCGTACGCAGCAACAGCGGAGTCTCATATACAGCTTCAAAGACTGCAGTCCTGGGAATGACAAAGAATATAGCAATTCAATTTGCCGGAAAAGGAATCAGGTGCAATGCTGTCTGTCCCGGCCCAACTCCAACACCGCTAAATACGCCTGAGCAGATTGCCACCTTTGACGGTGAATTTGCCGACCAGTGCAACCGTCATATGGATCTTTCTGCTCCATTCGTAACAGCAGAAGATCAGGCTATGGCGATTCTGTTCTTTGCATCTGAAGAATCAAAGGGAATTAACGGTCAGGTCCTTACAGTTGATAACGGAATGAGTGTATAATACTGCACATGGATGCTGTCTATTCAAAATATCTATCGATTGTAGAAAATACGGCATCGATCTGTGATAAACTTTTTGAAAAATACAAAGAAGAAATAACCTGTTTTGCCGGCTGCAGATACTGCTGCAGCCCGCTGCACCTGCGGCCGATTGAATTATGGGCAATAAAACGCAGGATGAAACTTGACGGTTTTACCCCGCCTGATATGAATAATTCAAAGCCATGTCCCTTCATGGCGGCTGATGACAGCTGCGGAATCTACAGGTATCGGCCGCTTATCTGCCGGATTCACGGCATCCCTATTAAATACATGGTGATCGAATATGATATCGATGGAAACCGTGTAATTCATGATCCTCCAGAAATAGAGATCTATTACTGTGATCGAAACTTTTCTTCACGAAGTGAGAACGACGATTCTTTTTTCGCTGAAGAAGGTAACTGTTTTGATATGGAGGCTCTGCAGGATGAACTTGGCAGGCTGAATGAAGAATTTGTTAAAACCGGGGAAGGTTCCGTATTCAGAAATCTCAATGACTGGGATCGTATTCTTCTTTCTGATTTTTTCAGAAAATAATGTGAAGTATTGCCTCTTTGATGTTAAAATCTATGAAAAATGTATTCCGAAATTATTCTGAAAGGAAAGCTTTCACCTCCACCGGATTCACCGGGTAATATCTTCCGTAAGGAACTTGTTCAGCTGATAGAGAATTCCGCAGATCGCGGTCTCCTGATTATTTCAGCGCCGCCTGGCTACGGAAAGACCTGTGTACTGAGTCAATGGGCATATTCAGCGTCCTCGCGTCCTGTCTGGATCAATGCTGATAAAAGCGACAGTGAATACAGGACCTTTATACAGCTTCTTCAAAAAGCCTTTTCGGAGGCAGTTCCTGAAGTTTCGTCCATGCTGCAGGCTGTTCTGGATTCCGGAGAACTTCCCCCGGCAGAGCATCTGGGAATTTTCTTTTCATCGGCAATTGAAGAATCCGGCAAAAAAGTCAGGTTGGTAATAGATGACTACCACAGAATCGATGATAAAAATATTCACAGTTTAATAAAAACTACTGCTGCAAACGTTCCTCAAAACTTCGGTTTGATTCTAAGTACCCGTTCTGATCCTCCTTTTCCTGTCGGCAGACTGAGGACAGCTGGAAGGCTTTCTGAATTGAGAGCTTCTGATCTGGCTTTTTCCTCCGATGAAGTAAGCAGGTTTTATTATCAGGCCTGCGGGTTTCCCGCATCTTCTTCGGTCCTTTCTATTCTATCCGGAAAAACCGAAGGGTGGCCGGCAGGGCTGATGCTTTTCTCGATGATGATAAAAAAGGATTCTACAAAAGAGGAATGTGAGAGAAGGGTAGGTACCTTCTCGGGAGCCGGCAGCTTTATTTCGGAATACATATTTGAGGAAATTTTTTCAGAACTTTCCGGGGCTTCCCGTGATATTCTGCTGTGCTGTGCGCCTGCAGATATGCTGACGGAAGAGCTGATAAGACGGCTCACCGGTATGCAGAATACAGCTGATGAAATTGAATGTCTGGTTTCAGGAAATCTTTTTCAGAGACTGGAAGATGAATATGAAGGAATGTTTAAGCTTAATCCCCTCTTTCGGGAATTTCTGAATCACAGGCTTGAACAGAAATACCCTGAGAAGGCCGGAAAGCTGCACAGTGTTACCGCAGCCTGGTATCATCAGAACGGTGCAGAAGAGCTTGCGCTTACTCATTATCTTTCAGCGGGAGATTTTGAGAAGGCAGCGGAGATTCTCAGCAGTCATGCCGCCTCGTTATGGAAGAGCGGAATCCGTGACACTCTGGGCGAACAAATAAGCATGCTGCCGTATGAGAAAATCAGAAAATTTCCGGATCTTCTCTGCAGTATGGCCGGTTCCGCTTTACGGCAGGCTGATGTTCTTAATGCTGTAAAGTATCTGGATGATGCTTCCGGACAATCCGGGAAAATTACAGATGCTGACAGGCGGGAGCGGCTTAACGGCCGGATTGAAATGCTTCGTTCTTCGGCTGCAATTTATCAGGGGAATATTGATGCTGTTATCAGGCATAGCCGGAACAGTCTTGGGCTACTTGATAAGAATGACCACCACTGGCGGAGCTTTGTGCTTTCGACGCAGGCCGTTGCTTCTATTTGGAATGGAAACGGCGATTTGGTTAATGCTGAACACGCTTTCAGCCTAGCAGCCGAATCTGCCGCAGCTGCGGGAAATCTATTCAATGAACTCTCTTCCAAGTTTCAGCAGGCAATAGTCCTGAGGATGCAGGGCCGTCTGGGTTCCGCTGCCGATATCCTGGATGCGGCCTCGGCGGTATGTAGCGATGACGGAGGAATGTATGGCGGGATACTGGGGAACATGATTAGTGAACGTGCCCTTCTCAGCCTGGAGCAGGGCCTTGATGAGGAGAACGCCCTCCGGCAGCTTGAGCAGGGGTATGAGCTTACTGCATCCTCCTTTCTAAGTATTCAGCGCTGGTGGAGTCTTTACCGGCTGGCCTGCGGGCTGCTGTTTTCAGGTGATCATGAATACCGGAAAACTGTATTTACCGAACTTGCGGTTCTAAGCTCATCCTCTAAGATTCCCCCCTGGTTTCTGGAAATGGGCAGGGGGCTTAGAATGAAATATCTTGTGCTGTCAGGAATACACGCAGAGGCTGAGCGCCTGGCTACTGAAGGACGGTATTCAGCCGATGAGCCGGTTTCGAATATCAGGGAGGCAGGAATTATCGGATATGCCTTTCTTCTTGCTTATTCAAATAACTGCAAAGCTGAAACTCTGCTGGACAGGCTTCTGAAAGCCGCGGAAGCCGGCGGCAGGAAGTCCTCGGCTGTTGAAATCCTCATGATTGGAGCTTATTTAAATATTTTAAACGGACAAAAGGACTCCGCTGTCCTGAAACTGCGGAAGGCTTTTAAGACTGGAGCTGATTCAGGTTTCTGCAGGAGTTTCTTTAATTTTGGGGAACCGCTGACCGGAATGGCAGTGTCCCTCGTCTCAGAATTCGGTAGAGGAGAACTGAGAAAATTTACCGAAGGCTTGTCGGGACCCGCGGAAACTTTGCATTCAGGCAGGGGTCGGAATCTCTATGAACTCACATCGCGGGAAAAGGAGGTTCTGGAACTTGTCGGCCGGGGGCTTTCCAATCTAGAAATAGCTGAAAAAATGTTTGTATCGCTTAATACCACAAAAACACATCTGAAAAATATTTTTGCAAAGCTTGATGTTTCAAGCAGACTTCAGGCTGTTACAGCAGCAAAAAACATCGGAATTTTATAATTTATCCTCTAAACTATCAGAATATAACCCTTCAAAATCACCCTTAAGGGTGATTCGGACTCTTAAGATTCGGAATATTCTCAGATCATGAAGTACAGGGAAACTGTAAAACAGTACAGGTTCAAGGTTGGAAATGAAATTGGACCCGAAATTTCGGATTGGTTTGAGGGGCTGGAGATTGAAACCGGATTCGGTTTTTCTCTTCTAAAAGGGCCTCAGAGGGATCAGTCTGAGCTGTTCGGCACACTGATAAAGATCCGGGATCTCGGGCTTGTTCTGCTGTCGGTTTGTACTCCCGGAGAATGTATTTTTAATCCGCATAATGACGCGGAAAAAGGAGTCTGAAATGACAATAATAATGTCTGTCTTATCAACAGTTATCGGAGCACTGAATCTATCGATGATCTTTGCTCATCTTTCCGGCCGAAGTGTTCCCTTCGGAGCTTCAGATCGCAGCGTGTACATAGCGGCTATGGTCCTTGCACTGGTTATGTGTTCTCTTGGTATTCAGATAACACTGAAGACCTACGGCCCGAAGAGTCTTGGAATGGTTTTGGGTGCTCTATGCGGGATAATGCTGCTTGTCGTATCAGTTTCGGTTCTTGCCGGGAAATCAGTACCGGTCCTTGTGTCACACCGTAATGCCCTTGTTTTTCTCGGAGTCTTCATTCTTATTAAATGGACTGTGGCTGTCTCCCAGACAGCTGTAAATCTGATCCGTGGATAGGTGGATACTGATGATAGAACGAACAATAATTTATTATTTCACCGGAACAGGAAATACAAAGCTTGTTGCTGAATCTGCAAGGGACCGGATACGTGCTTTAGGCGCACAGGCTGATGCTGTTGAAATCCTGCCCGGCATCCAGGCGGAAAGGAAGGCGCATATTGCGGGGATAGTCTTCCCTGTCTACGGACTCAACCTTCCGGCGGCTGTAAAAAGGTTTTTAAAGTCCATGCCTGCTTTGGACGGCCGAGAAGCATTTATTATTGCCAACAGTCACAGCAGCCCGGGAATGACCAAGGAGACAGCAGCGAAAATCCTGAAGAGAAAGGGTTACTCTGTAATCGGTACCGCCGATGTTTTTACTCCTTCAAGCTCAGTCATTACCGAAGAAACCGAGTCCGAAGATATAGCTGCCGGCATGCGGGCCAGGGCCGCTGAATCAGCAGCAGCCTTTGCCGGGAAGATTTACAGCGGTGAAAATATTTTTTCGTCCGGAAACCTGACCGGTAAGCAGAAAGCCCTGTCTGTTTTCTTTAATGCAGCGATGCCCGGAGCCGCTGTTAAAAAGTTTAATACAACAGAAAACTGCGAATCATGCGGTGTCTGTGCCCGGATATGTCCGCATCAGAATATATCTCTGATAAAGGGCAGGCCTTCATGGGGAAAAGACTGTTCAGTCTGTCTGCGCTGTCTCAATCTCTGTCCTTCATCGGCAATTGAGCTTATGGCTTCGCCGGGCAGAGCCAGATACAGGGAACCCTCTTTCCGACCCTGATGATAAGGACTGGACAAGGGTATAGCAATAGTCCGATAATTGGTTATGGAAAAAATCAAAATCGGAATAAGCAGCTGCCTTCTGGGTAATGAAGTCCGTTTTGACGGTCAGCATAAACTGGACAGATTTATAACCGGTACGCTTGGTAAATGGTGTGAATTTGTTCCGGTCTGTCCCGAGGTTGAGTGCGGCATGTCTATTCCCAGAGAAAGTTTGAGACTTGTGGGAGATCCTGAAGATCCGCGGCTTGTAACAGGAAAAACCGGAGTGGACTACACTGAGCAGATGAAGAGCTGGGCGGATAAAAGGCTGAAACAGCTGGAATCTGAAGACCTTGTAGCCTATATATTCAAGACTAAAAGCCCATCAAGCGGACTCCGGGCTGTTAAGGTATACGGAGAATCCGGGAATCCTGTCAGTTACAATGGGCAGGGACTCTTTGCTGCCGCCTTCGTCAGGCATTTTCCTGATGTTCCCGTTGAGGACGAAGGCCGGCTGCATGATCCGGGTATAAGGGAGAACTTTATAGAAACTATCTTCATTCTGCAGCGGTGGCGTGAGCTTGTTGCCGGTGAGGGTCCTTCTGCCCTGGTTGATTTTCACAGCAGGCATAAATATACCCTTATGGCCCACAGTCCGCAGAAACAGAAGGAGATGGGAAAGATTGTATCCAGGGCTGGAAGCGGTAATTTCTCCGATCTCCTTGAAGAGTACAGGGCTGAACTTCTTAAAGCTCTTGAGTTACAGAAGACCAGAAAGAAGAACTACAATGTTCTGCTGCATATGGCCGGATATTTCCGAAAGCTTATCAGTGATGATGAACGTGCTGAGCTGCTTGAAGCCTCTGAACAGTATTATAACGAGCTTGTTCCTTTAATCGTTCCGCTTACCTTGTTCCGTCATTATGTCCGGAAATACCGGGAGCCCTACCTTGAACTGCAGTACTATCTGTATCCGCATCCGGTTGAAATAGGCCTCCTTAATCATGTCTGAAGTTATTAACAAAGGAGTTTAAATGGACACTGCAAAAGAAAAATTTGATGAACTTGAAGCTGAGGAGAAAGATCTTGTTTTCAGGAAATTTACCTATGATGATGCGCTGAACCTCGGCTTGATTATTAAGGAAAAATCCGCTGATTACCCTGCGCCTGTAGCCATTGAGATAACAATCAACGGTTTGGTTGTATTCAGGCTTTTTACCGAAGGATCGATACCTGACAGCGAGCTTTGGCTTATGCGGAAGCGGAACAGCGTTGATCTTATGAGGATGTCATCTCTGAGATTCATGTACTGGCTGGAACTCTTCGGAACCGATATTAAAGGCCGTTTTCTTGATGAGACTTCCTATGTTGCAGGCGGAGGCGGGTTTCCGCTTTCAGTTAAAAATACCGGTGTTATAGGCTCAATTTGCGTATCCGGTCTTCCAGATCATCTGGATGATCACCGCCTGATTGTAGAGTCTGTAAAGGAGTATATTTCAGTCCAGGGCGGCTGATGTAAAAATATTATCTCCAGGGAACATTCAGCCGTATTTATACTGTTAAAGAAATATAAAATTCTTAAATCGGTGTTCAGGGTTTATACTGCATTAACCCAAAAACTGCAGAGGAGCGGATATGACCGGAAATATGAAACAGTTTAAAACTAGAGTCCCGCGGAAACAGAGGGTCAGACGGACGATTCTTCTGATCTCTTTTATGCTGTTTCCGATTACAGTGTTTTACTTTTCACCCTATCTGATTATCATGGGTGCGGCGCAGGGGGCCGTTTCTTTCAGTTTTCTGCTGTTCTCCGGGATGTTTGTTTTTTCGATACTTTTCGGTAGAGCTTTCTGCGGATGGGTTTGTCCTGCCGGCGGCCTGCAGGAGTGTGCCGCTGCCGGAATAGATAAGCCGGCGAGGGGCGGGAAGGCAAATCTGATCAAATTTATTTTATGGGTTCCATGGCTGGCCGTCATCGTACTTTTTTTTGTGAAAGCAGGCGGAATTAAAACACTCGATCCTTTCATAGGTACCGATTACGGTATGTCTGTCACCAGACCGCAGGCCTACATCATCTACATTCCGGTTCTTCTGCTCATACTGATTCCGGCGCTCGCTGCCGGAAAGAGAAGTTTTTGTCATTACATATGCTGGATGGCTCCTTTTATGATTCTCGGCAGACGGCTGGGGCAGCTTGTCCGGATCCCTTCTATGGGGCTGAAGGCTGAAAAAGACAGCTGTGTTAATTGCGGTCTCTGCTCCAGAGCCTGTCCGATGTCTCTTGATGTTCAGGCAATGGTCCAGTCGCAGAATATGTTCAGTGATGAATGCATACTCTGCGGTGAATGTACCGATGCCTGTAATAAGAAGACAATCAGTTTTGTTTTTAAAAAATAATCTTCTGAAAGAAATTATTTAAACATATCCTCTTCATAATTCATTTACATTTCCGCTGTAATAATTTTTATATCAATTTACAGCGGAGTTAAGATGAAAAGAAAAACGTATATCTACAGCCTGCTAAGAATCCTGCTGCCGCTTGGCTACGCTGCAGTTCTTGCGGCAGGAATAGCCGGCCGGGACTTCATTACAATGATGGTACTTCTCGCTGCAGCTCTGATTGGCGGAGCTTTCTTCTGCGGCTGGCTCTGTCCTTTCGGAGCTGTTCAGTCGTGGCTGTGGACCCTGGGGCGCAAACTGCGGCTTCCGATGGTAAAAATCCCCGGGCGTCTTGAGAAGTTTTTAAGGTTCAGCAGGTATATTCTTCTTGGTCTGACTTTTACCGGACTTGCATTAAGCCTGTTCATAACAGGAGCTTACGGAACATTCATGGGGATCCTGTCTCTGAATGTGGCACGGGTAACTGTTGCTTCCTGGGTGCTTTTCGGCGTGCTGATGTTTGCGGCGCTTTTTATTGAACGGCCTTTCTGCAGGTATCTTTGTACCCAGGGTGCCCAGTACGGTCTGCTCAGCCTGGCGAGGCTGTTTACGATAAAACGCAATGAGAATAAGTGCATCAATTGCAGGGCCTGCGACAGGGCCTGTCCGACCGGCGTGAAAATTGCGGCAAAGAAGAATGTCAGGAATTTTCAGTGTATCAACTGTTTTAAATGTATAGAAGCGTGTCCTGTGAAAGGCGCTTTAACATATGGACCTGTTTTAAGCAGGAAAGGAATAAAAAATGAAAAGAAAATTTTACGCTAGGGTTTTAGTTATCGGGATTGTCATGATGAGTCTTGCCTCTACCAGTGTTTTTGCTTTCAGATCCAAAAGCAATTACACTATTCCGGACGGACTTGATCTGACGGCCTACGAGCTGACCGATGGAACCTATACCGGTACTGCCGACGGGTTCAGGCCGGGCCTGGTTGTTGAGGTTGAAATTGAAAACGGAAAACTGGTCGATGTTCAGATTGTAGAACATAATGAGGTCGGCAGGCGTTATTACCAGTATCCTATGGAAGTAATTCCTGAGGATATAATTGCACAGCAGTCAACCGACATTGATGCCGTATCCGGTGCTACGGCTACAAGCAGGGCTATAATGGCTGCAGTTGAGGATGCAGTGAAGAAGGCTTACGGAAAATAACATGCATTAACAAATTGAAATTGCCTCAATCCTAATATTTTTTCAGCCTGTCCACCTGCCGGACAGGCTTTTTTTTGCAAATTTTTAAAAATTTACAGTTATGTTAGATGTTAGTATTGTAGATACGCATCTAGCATGATATGTTTATATTATGAAAATACATAATAGGCTTCTGTTTATCTATTCACTGAACCAGGGAATTCACTGGTTTGCTGTCGGGATAGTTGCTCCGGTTATGATTCTGGTTCTTCTGGATATGGGCTTCAATATTGCCCAGGTAGGAACAATTATGGCTGTAATGGGAACTACCGTAATGGTTCTGGAGCTGCCCACAGGCGGAGTTGCCGATTCAATCGGCAGAAAACGCGTCTATATGCTTGCAGTAGCTTTTTACATGACCGGATATGCAGTGATTCTGTTTGCACAAAGCTTTTATCTGTTATTTATTTCTGTCTTTCTGCTTGGGGCGGGGAGAGCTCTCTCTTCCGGCTCGATGGAGGCCTGGTTTGTTGACGGATGTAAAAAAGAAGGTATGGATGATTCTCAGCTTCAGCAGGCTCTTGCGAAGGCGGGTGTTGTCATACCTGCCGCACTCGGTGCCGGAACTCTTGCAGGCGGGTTTATTCCGGATCTCACTGGTTCATACCGGTCTAATATTGCGGTTCTTGTCGGAATTTATGCTCTTCAGATTATTCTTACGGGAATTATGGTAAAGGAGGATCGTTCTAAGTTTTCAGGACGTATCCTTGACGGATTCAGAGCTTTTCCGCATGTTATCAGTTCTGCTGTTCAGTATGGTTTTAAAAGCCGGAACACTCTGATAATTTTAATTGCAACTTTTGGACTTGGAATAGGCCTCTCGGGTCTTGAACAGCTGTGGCAGCCGAAATTAAGGATGCTGTCGCCTGAGACAGGCAGCTGGTTGCTGGGGGTTGTTTCATCCGGATATTTTGTCTGTGCTGCAGGCGGAAGCGCACTTTCGGTATATGTTGTAAAACTGTTTAAAAACAGGTACGCTTTTGTCCTGTTTGTTTCAAGACTGATTATGTCAGTTATGTATATAGCGCTTTCATTCATGTACAGTATTGAAGGTTTTATTCCCCTGTATTTACTGATTATGCTTGCAAACGGACTGAACGGATCTCCGGAAATGACAGTATTTAACCGGGATATTCCTTCTGAGCGGCGCTCCACCCTGTTGTCTCTTAATTCGCTATTTCTTCAGTTCGGGGGCGCTTCAGGTTCACTGTTAGCCGGTTTTCTGGCGTATAGATCCGGAATAGGAACCTCCTGGCTGGTTGCCGGTCTTGCGCTTGCCGTTCTTTCATTTATTTATCTGTTTTTAAAGGAGAAACCTGTTGAAGATAGAGTATAACCCTGCCGTAGATCTCTGCTGTGCTATGCTTCAGTTTGTTCACTGGGATGATATAAAGGGTTCTGTTCCCGGCTATAACTACAGTCCGGAGCTCGATGCCTGGTACGGTGAAGTAAATAGCGGACTTTCCGGTGTTGTAAAGGCGGATCTGAATTATCTAATCCATGATTTTATCGGACTGATTTTTCTTCCGGTTGATCTTGCTCTTAACGAAAAGATTATAGATCCGGAAAATCTGATTCAGAGGCTTGAATCTGCAGATCCGAAGATACTCACAGAAAGACTTTTCAATACATATCTTACCGGAAGGAGCTATGCTGATGTATCAGGAGATGACGATAAAATTCTCAGCGCTATCCGGTTGGCTGACGGTACAACCAGAAAAAATGAAGCTGAAAAGTTTCTTGATTATACCCGGTGTCCGGAGGCCTACCGCAGCCGGCTTGCCGATACTATGCGGAACTTCCTTGAAGTTGCGTTTGTTCCTTTTTCAGAAATTGTCAAGGATGAAATTTCCCGGCAGATCAAAGCGGATCAAGTGGTTCTTGACTCGGAGCCGGACAGATTTTTCAGCGGATACTGCAGAACCAAGCCTGAAGATGGTCTGGAAACCGGTCAGCTGCTGATAAGTTTCTTTGATGAGCTGGATATCATCTACATTGATAATCCTTCAACTATAATTTACGGCCGGTGCAGGTTTCTGCTGGAGGACAGCGGCAGTATTCCTCTCGATCAGATTTACAGTCTGCTGGCAGATGAAAGCCGGCGGACAATATTACAGATGCTCTGCAGGAAGCCCTGGTTTATCAGAGAGATAGCAGATGAGCTGAATATTACTTCTGCAACAGTTTCGTACCACATGAGTAAATTATCAGCCCTTGATCTTGTAAGTTATGAGCAGGGTGAGCGTAAGCGTATATACTACCGCGCAAACAGGGATAATGTAGATAAGATGCTTGAGATGCTTAAAAGGGATATAACAGGGGTATAGGCAGATGCTTAATTAAACCTAATCGATAGTATCGGCAGTGAATATTTCAATGGGTACATCAATTACCTTGTTTTCAGGTTTCTGCTGTTTTATCAGGTAGTCAAACATTGTTTTTATTAAAATGTAACCCTGGAGTTCGGGGTTCTGACCAAGAGTAAAGTCTGCAATTTCTTCTTTCAGCAGTTTTACGGTATCAGGAATTATATCATGGCAAATGAGCTTTATTTTTCCGGATTTTTCAGCCAGATCAATTGCCTTGCCCACTCCTGCAGCCCCGCCGCCGGTGATGTAGATTCCTCTTAAATCAGGAAAGGCTTTCAGATAACTCATCGTAATCTGAAAAGCTGTTTCGGTTCTGTCCTGGTTCTCTTCCACTCTGACGATGTCAAGATCAGCATGGAAATCGTTGATTTTATCGGTAAATCCTTTCAGACGGTCCTGATGGCAGGAAAGATTTTTGGAGCTTATAATAATTCCGACTCGACCGCCGTCGGGAAGAAGCTTGTTCAGTAATCCGGCTGCGGTTCTTCCTCCCCTATAGTGATCCTGTCCTACAAAGCAAATGTCGTTAATTTCCTGAATCTGAGAATTGAAGGTTATGATTGCTATGCCTTTTCGGCTCATCGTATTTATTTTATCGATGATCTGTTTATCATTCAGCGGGAAAACAGCTACTCCGGCGAAGTTTTCATTTTCAAAGTGATTTAGAATACCTATCTGTTCTGCCGGTTCAAGGGTGCTGAGCATTTTGATTGCTATTTCAATTCCAAAAAGCTCAAACTCGGCCTGGGCATTATGGATACCCTGGATTATTTCATGAACAAAGGGGTTGTACTCGGGAGTCAGGATTACTCCGATTTTAGTTTTTTCCTTGCTCATTACCAGGGCTTTTCCCAGGTAATTAGGCTTGTAGTTGAGCTCTTTTGCTATCTTGAGGATTCGTTCTTTTGTTTCTGTTTTTACACCGGGTCTTCCGTTGAGAACCTTATCAACGGTTCCCCTTGATACCTCTGCAAGTTCAGCTATCTGTTTGATGGTAACAGCCACAAAATTTCCTCCGATCTGGTGCTACTTATTATATATATAAGTAGATTAAATTACTATTAATTTTTAACACAAAATAACACACGAGCACAATTTGTTTCAAGCGTTTATCGTTAAAAACCGGTTAAATGGACAAAAATTAATAAAATCGAATAAATTTTGCTAAAATTAGTCCGAAAATAGCAAAAATTTTCTTGCGGGATGAAAAAAACCGTGTTATATTGCGATCACAAATAAATGTGCTCGAGCACAATTTGGTAGTAAATCAGTAATGTATTGTTTTGATTATTTATCATCTGGTGCAGGCGGATATTAGAGGTGAAATGATGAAATTTGGAACATTGTATTCCTATTGGGGGAATGAGTGGAGCTGCGACTATATTGAGATAGCGGACCGGGTAAAAACAGCTGGTTTTGACATTCTTGAGATTGGTGCAGGACATCTTTTAGAGATGTCGGAAGATGAAATTTTAAAACTAAAAAAACATGCTGAAGAACTGGGACTGGAGATTACATGTAATATCGGTCCGGCAAAGGATAAAGATGTCGCTTCAGCAGATCCCGCAGTACGTGAAGCAGGGATTAAATTCCTTTCAGATATTATGCGGGCTATGAAAGTGCTCGGTTCCAAAATTATTGTCGGTGTTCAGTACACTTACTGGCCTAATGATTTTTCAGATCTGGATAAACCGGCTATATGGGCACGCGGTGTTGAGAGTGTTAAGAGGCTTGCCGAAGTTGCTGCGGAATGTGATGTCCAGATCAGTCTTGAAGTAGTTAACCGTTTTGAAACACATATCCTGAATACTGCCGCTGAGGCAAACAAGTTCTGTGAGCAGGTCGGTCACCCCAATGTGAGCATGCTGCTTGATACATTTCATATGAACATAGAAGAGGATAATCTTCCCGATGCTATACGAACAGCAGGAAAGAGGCTCTCACATCTTCATGTCGGTGAAGGAAACAGAAAGCTGCCCGGTGAAGGCTCGCTGGATTGGGACGGTATTGCAAAAGCACTAAAAGATATCGGATTTGACGGCGGAGTTGTCATGGAACCCTTTTATTTTGACGGCGGTCAGGTAGGAAAGGACATAAAAGTCTGGAGAGATCTGAGCGAGGGGGCAAGTCCTGAGGAAATGAATCTGAAAATTAAAAAGTCGCTGGAATTCCTAAGGGAAAAATTCTGCTGAGAAAGGATTAAGTATGTCAGAAGTATGGACAATGGGTGAAATGATTGTAGAGATCATGAGACCCGATGCCGGAATGGAGTTAAATAAGGCTGGATTATTTAAAGGCCCTTATCCAAGCGGAGCTCCCGCAATATTCATAGACACGGTAGCAAGGCTGGGCCATTCTGCAGGAATTATCGGCGGGGTGGGTGATGATGATTTCGGTAAATGTCTAACAGACCGCATGAAGGAAGACGGTGTTAACTGCTCTAAAATTCTTGTTGATGCTTCCGGAACTACGGGTGTTGCCTTTGTAACCTATTTTGAAGACGGTTCAAGGAAGTTTATCTATCATATTGGTAATACCCCGGCGGTTCTTCCCAAGGCTCCTTCTGCTGATGATTTGGAAGGGATTAAGTTTTTCCATGTCATGGGATGTTCGTTAATGGCTGATAAGGATTTCGCAAAAGAAATCGTGAAGACGGTTCATCTTGCAAAATCGCTTGGAGCAAAAATAAGCTTTGATCCGAACATCAGGCCCGAGCTTATGAAAGATCCATCCGTTATGACGATTGTCAGGGAAGTTTTCGAAAATACATCGGTCTTTATGCCTGGAGTTGATGAACTGCTTCTTCTTACGGATGAGACTGATATTGAAAAAGCAGTTGAGAAGTGTTTTCAGATTGAGGGGTTTGAAATCCTTACTCTAAAGCGGGGCTCTAAAGGATGCTCTGTATACACAAAAACAGAAACTTCAGAACGTGGAGTATTTAAAATAAAACCTGTTGATGCAACAGGGGCCGGCGACAGTTTTGACGGTGCTTTTATCTGCGGACTTCTTGAGAATAAACCGCTTGATGAAATTATCGACCAGGCATCAGCTGCAGGCGCACTTAATACCTCAGCATTCGGTCCGATGGAAGGTGATATTTCCCCTGAGACTGTGAAAAATATGATTGAAACCGGAGAGCGGGGCTGATAATGAGCAGGTATCTTTCAGAGATTGTAAATAAACAGAAAAGCGGTGCTGCTGCCGGTATTACATCAATCTGTACTGCAAATGAATTTGCAATAAAAGCGGCTATGAAAAAAGCTGCCGAGTTTGATGTCCCTGTTCTGATTGAGGCAACAGCTAATCAGGTGGATCAGAACGGCGGATACACCGGGATGAAGCCTGCGGATTTTACAGTCTTTATAAAAAGGATCGCAGCCGGCATGGATTTTCCTGAAGAAAGGATAATTCTTGGCGGCGACCATCTTGGACCCCTTACACGCAGCAGCCTTCCTGAAGATGAAGCTATGCAGTACGCGGAGGATCTTGTCCGTGAATATGTCCTGGCGGGATTTACCAAGATCCATCTGGATACATCAATGAGACTGGGAACCGATTCTGAAAGTGAACCGCTGGCAGTTGAGGCTGTTGCACAGAGGGGAGCAAGGCTCTGTCGCGCCGCTGAAAGTGCTTTTGCAGAGAGGCTAGCTGCTTTTCCTGATTCTGAGGTTCCGGTTTATGTAATCGGAAGCGAGGTTCCGGTGCCCGGCGGGTTTACCGGTGAAGACGAAGATTCAATCGTAACTTCAATCGAAGACTGTTCAGGCACATACAGAACCTACAGCGAGGTTTTTAAAAATGCCGGACTTGAAGATGCTTTCAGCAGGGTTCTTGCCATAGTTGTGCAGACCGGTGTGGAGTTCGGTGATTCTGAAGTTTTCCACTACAGCAGGGCGAACATGGCAGCTTTGTCGGAATACGGCAAAAAGAATCTGGGGCTTGTCTTTGAAGGGCACTCTACAGATTACCAGAGTGAAGATTCGCTCCGGATGATGGTGGAGGACGGTATTGCATTTTTGAAGGTAGGGCCTGCTTTGACCTTTGCGCTCAGGGAGGCACTCTATTCACTTGAAATGATTGAGAAGGAGCTGTACCGGAATGCAGATGAAAAGCTTTCGAATTTTTCATCGGTTCTTGACCGTGTGATGGTTGAGGCTCCGGGATACTGGGAAAAGCATTACCGCGGTGATGAGGAAAAAGTAAGAATTGCAAGAAAATACAGTTTTTCCGACAGGGCCCGGTATTATCAGGGAAATCCGGAAGTTAAAGCATCAATCGAAACGCTGATCAATAACATCAAGAAGGCAGAGGTTCCTCTTTCGATGCTGAGCCAGTATATGCCGCTTGAGTTTATCCGGATTATGAAGAATCAAAAAAATATGAATGCAGAAGATCTGATACTCGAACATATCGGGTCTTATCTTGAAGGCTACTATAAAGCTGCACACAGCAGTTAAAGAATATTTTACAGGAAGAAGGAATGAGTTACAAAGAGACATTATTAAGCGAACTAAAAATAGGAAACAGAACGTGTAAGAACAGGTTTTTCATCCAGGCAATGGAATGCAACGATGAGGATGAAACAGGAAACCCGTCATCCGATACAACCGAAAGATACAAAACTCTGGCAAAGGGTGAAGCCGGTCTTATCTCACTTGAAGCAATATCAGTAACCCGTGAAAGCCGGGCAAGAGACAACCAGCTGATGATCATGGAGCCCAACAGGGAGCCGCTTACAAAGTTTGTAAAAGAAGTTAAGGATGCAAACCCCGACACCCTGTTTATATTTCAGCTTACCCATTCAGGCGAACTGTCAAACCCCGAGTTTTCAAGACGGGTCACAGTAAAACCCCTGCACGGCTACGGCGGAGATGTTCTCACCGAGGATGAAGTAGACAAGATAATGGATGACTTTGTACTTGCGGCAAAGATAGCCCATGATGCCGGAGCCGACGGAATAGATATGAAGCTCTGCCACGGCTATTTCGGTTCACAGCTGCTTCGCCCCTACAATGACCGTAAGTGGAAATACGGCGGTTCATGGGAAAACAGAAGCCGTTTTGCCTTTGAGCTGTATGAGAAAATGGCTAAGGCTGTAAACGATCCGAACTTCCTCATCGGTTCAAAGATCTCGGCATGGGAAGGTTTTCCCGGCGGGTTCGGAACAGACGGTCCCGATTCACCTGTAATGGATCTTACCGAGCCGCTTGCACTTGTGAAGGGTCTTGAGGAAAGAGGAGCGCAGTACTTTATTCAGTCTGCAGGAAGTCCGTCAATAACAATCAGTATCACCCAGGTTGACAGGCATGTGCCTTACTACGCCTACCTGCACCAGTACTGGTCAAAAGAAATGAAGAAGGCTCTAAAGCCTGAAACAGTAGTAATAGGTTCAAACTTTTCACCGTTTAGAAACGGAAAGAACAAACTCTGTGCGGTAAGTCCTGAGGACAGTTCACTGTTCAGCTATGGAGCCCAGTGTATTGAAAGAGGTGTAGCAGACATGATCGGTCTCGGCCGGCAGTCTTTTGCAGATCCGCTGCTTCCGCTGAAGCTTAGAGAGGGAAGAGAAAACGAGATTAAGTGGTGTACAGTATGCGACAACTGTCTTGAACTTCTTATCAGACAGACCCCGGTAGGCTGTACAACCTTTAACAAGAAATACACAGAGATACTTAAAAAAGAAAGAGAAGATAAGGGCGCACTCAGGGTTAACCATACCTAGGCGCAGGATTATTCAGGTTTAAGGGGTTTATGATGTCTAAACTGCTGGAAATGCAGGGAATTAGTAAAGAGTTCTACGGGGTTGAAGTTCTCCATCAGGTGGATTTCAGCCTTAATAAGGGAGAGATTAGAGCGCTCTGCGGAGAAAACGGAGCCGGTAAATCAACCCTTATGAAGATCCTTTCCGGCATTTATGAACAGGAAGAAGGTGAAGTTTATTTTAATGGTGAACATATTAAGCGGAATGCCGGACCTCTGGAGGTCCAGGCATTCGGTATCTCAATGATTCACCAGGAGCTGAACCTGATCGACGATCTCACGATCGCACAGAATATATTCCTGTGCCGGGAACCAAGAAAGAAAAACGGGCTGATTGACTTTAACGAGATGAATATTGTAGCAGGCAGCCTTCTGAAAAAACTTGATCAGGATCTCGACCCGAAGACCAAAGTTAAGGATTTGAAGATAGCCCAGAAGCAGATGGTTGAAATTGCAAAGGCCATTTCCTTCAATGTCGAACTTCTGATAATGGATGAGCCTACTGCGGTCCTTACAGGAAAAGAGACTGAAATTATGTTCGAACTGATGAGAAATCTTAGTTCAGACGGAATTTCAATTATCTACATCTCACATCGGTTAAAAGAAATAAAGGATGTCTGCCAGAGCGTTACTGTACTTCGTGACGGAACCTTTGTAGGGACAAAGGCTGTAGCTGATATAACCGAGAAAGAGATTGCTGAAATGATGGTAGGTAGAAAAATTCCCGATTCAAAAGCCGGCGATTTCTGCGGAGATCCTGATGATATTCTCCTTGAGGTTAAAAATATTTCGGATAACATGCTTAAGGATATAAGTTTTCAGCTGAGAAGAGGTGAAATTCTTTGCTTCAGCGGTCTTGTCGGAGCAGGCCGTACTGAGCTTATGGAAGTTATCTTTGGTATGAGGACTCCGCTGTCCGGTGAAATCTATCTGGACGGAAAGAAGGTAAATATCAGGAGTACTCTTGATGCAATCAGTAACAACATCGGGCTTGTAACAGAAGACCGTAAAGATACGGGACTGGTTTTATGCAGAAATATTCTTGAAAACTCGAACTATGTATTCTGGCATAAGAACAAAGGCTTTTTCAGGAATGAAAGAAAAAGTTCTGAGAATACCAAAAAAATGATTGAGAAACTGCGAATCCGCTGCAGCAGTCAGGCTCAGACCGTTTCTACACTAAGCGGCGGAAATCAGCAGAAAGTGTCACTTGCCAAATGGCTTTTAAGTGATGCAAAGATCCTCATCCTCGATGAACCCACAAGAGGAGTTGATGTCGGGGCAAGGCAGGAGATTTATAAAATTATAAGCGAACTGGCGGCCTCAGGAATCGGAATTATTGTGGTCAGTTCGGATATGCAGGAAGTGATGGCTATAAGCCAGCGTGTAATTGTGATGCATGAAGGCCGGAAAACCGGAGAACTTGAATGTTCGGAACTTGATGAAAACAAAATAGTCTACCTGGCTACGAATGTATAGGAATTAGATATGGAAGAACTGAAACAACAGAACAGATTACTTAAAATAGCCGGAAGAATCTGGAAAGATTACAGCATTGTTGTAGTCTTCATAGCCATTCTGCTTATCTGCGGTCTGGTTGCTCCACGGTTTCTGCGGCCTAATAACCTGCTTAATATTCTGAGAAATACGTCCATTGTAGGAATTATTGCTCTGGGAATGACCTTCGTAATTATTGCAGGCGGAATAGATCTTTCAAGCGGACCGGTCCTGGCAACCTCCGGGGCAGCTCTGATCTTTCTTCAGAAAATGGTGAATGAGGCAGGTGAACCTGCTATGCCGTTGATAATCCCCATTCTTGCCTGTCTGGGCATTGCAACATTAATAGGTCTTATCAACGGTTTGATAATTACAAAAGCAAAACTGCCTCCATTTATCGTTACATTGGCAGTGGGGATTATGGCCCGTTCAATCGTTATGTACTTCTGCAGAGGTGCGACAATTATGGGAAACAATATCAGGTCATTCACCGGAATTGGAAACGGATCTTTTCTGATGATCCCCATCCCGTTTCTAACTGCCGTTGTACTTGCTCTCATACTTCATGCTGTTTTAACACGCTCGAAGTTCGGTACCTATGTCTTCGCAGTAGGCGGGAATGAGAATGCAGCACGCTATTCGGGGGTAAAGGTCGATCGTGTAAAGATTCTTACCTACATGCTTGTCGGCCTCTGTACCGGTATGGCTGCAGTGATAGAGATGTCAAGAATGGCTGCAGTAGCTGCTACCACTTCAGGCTCCCAGTATGAGTTTGAGGCAATAACAGCCGTAATTGTCGGGGGAACTTCGCTTAACGGAGGAAGGGGCAGGCTTATCGGTACGATCGTCGGATTTATAATCCTCGGTATCGTCAACAACATGATGATAATGCTCAACATATCTCCGTATCTTTCAGGCGCAGTAAAAGGCGCTGTAATACTCTTCGCCGTTCTCAGTCAGAGACGCGAAAAATAGTTCGGCAGTTGTTCGTTCAGGCGCTGCCTGAACGAATTCTGATAAATAATTTTTATGTCCAGGAGGAGTAAAAAAGATGAAAAAAGCTGTATTTATTGTACTTGCAGTAATGATGCTGGTCCCTGCAATGGTATTTGCCGCAGGACAGGGTGAAACAGATGGTGATGTTTTCAGAGTAGCAGTTTCACTGCCGCCTGCAAACAACTCATGGCAGGCAAAGATGCTTGATTCAGTTCTTGAAGAAAGCAAAAAGGATGTTGATGAATTTTCATTCGTAGTTAAGAGTGCAGTTGACGATGCTGATCAGCTTAATATGCTTCAGACCTTCAAGGCTGACAACTATGATATGATCATCTGTCTGCCGGGTAACGGAACACTGATGACCCCAATCTGTGAAGATATCTATGATGCCGGAATCAAGCTGATGATCGTTGACAGAGCCATTGCCAGCGACAAGTATACCGTTCTTCTTGCAGGAGACAATTATGCATGCGGTGTAAACGCTGCAAGATACTTCGGTGAAAAACTGAACGGTAAGGGTGATATTGTTGCTCTTCACAGCTATGTTGGAATTCCTATCGATATTCAGCGCTTTAACGGTTTTCAGGAAACCCTCGCAGCTGAATTTCCCGGAATCAAAATCCTCGTAGAAGGCGATGGTGAGTTCAATCAGGAAGCCGGTCTTAAGGCTATGAGTAACATCATTCCTGCATATCCTCACATCGATGCAGTTTACACACAGGATGATGAAACTGCTATCGGCGTTATGACCGCAATTGATAACGCAGGCAGAGACGATGTTAAGTTTGTAACAGGTATGGGCGGTGCTAAATCAGCTTATGCTATGATTAAGGCTGATAACACACTTCTTACAGCATCAATGTCATACTTCCCGACAATGGGCGGTGACGCTGTAAGGCTTGCAAAAGAAATCCTTAAAGGCGGTTCTTTCGACAAAGACAACATTGCACCTACTTATGTTGTAACAAAGGATAATGTTGACCAGTTTGCAGGTAACGCATACTGAGCCGGCCTTAAATTAAGGTAAATCAACTGCCGGGCGTTCCTGACCTCATGAATTACTGTGGTCAGGGATGCCCATATTTAAAAGAGTCTGATATTTTGAAGCAGCGGGTTTTTCAATTATGATTAATTTTATACTGCGGACAGGAAGAAGGAATGAGTTACAAAGAGACATTATTAAGCGAAATAAAAATAGGAAACAGAACGTGTAAGAACAGGTTTTTCATCCAGGCAATGGAATGCAACGATGAGGATGAAACAGGAAATCCGTCAGCCGATACAACCGAAAGATACAAAACTCTGGCAAAGGGTGAAGCCGGTCTTATCTCACTTGAAGCAATATCAGTAACCCGTGAAAGCCGGGCAAGAGACAACCAGCTGATGATCATGGAGCCCAACAGGGAGCCGCTTACAAAGTTTGTAAAAGAAGTTAAGGATGCAAACCCCGACACCCTGTTTATATTTCAGCTTACCCATTCAGGCGAACTGTCAAACCCGGAGTTCTCAAGACGGGTCACAGTAAAACCCCTGCACGGCTACGGCGGAGATGTTCTCACTGAGGATGAAGTAGACAAGATAATGGATGACTTTGTTCTGGCAGCAAAGATTGCCCATGATGCCGGAGCCGACGGAATAGACATGAAGCTCTGCCACGGCTACTTCGGTTCGCAGCTGCTTCGCCCCTACAATGACCGCAAGTGGAAATACGGCGGTTCATGGGAAAACAGAAGCCGTTTTGCCTTTGAGCTGTATGAGAAAATGGCTAAGGCCGTAAACGATTCTAACTTCCTCATCGGTTCAAAGATCTCAGCATGGGAAGGCTTTCCCGGCGGCTTTGGAACCGACGGTCCCGACTCACCGGTAATGGATCTTACCGAGCCGCTTGCGCTTGTGAAGGGTCTTGAGGAAAGAGGAGCGCAGTACTTTATTCAGTCTGCAGGAAGTCCGTCAATAACAATCAGTATCACCCAGGTTGACAGGCATGTACCTTACTATGCCTACCTGCACCAGTACTGGTCAAAGGAAATGAAGAAGGCGCTCAAGCCTGAAACAGTAGTAATAGGTTCAAACTTTTCACCGTTTAGAAACGGAAAAAACAAACTCTGTGCGGTAAGTCCGGAAGACAGTTCACTGTTCAGCTATGGAGCCCAGTGTATTGAAAGAGGTGTTGCAGACATGATCGGTCTCGGCCGGCAGTCCTTTGCTGATCCGCTGCTTCCGCTGAAGCTTAGAGAGGGAAGAGAAAACGAGATTAAGTGGTGTACAGTATGCGACAACTGTCTTGAACTTCTTATCAGACAGACCCCGGTAGGCTGTACAACTTTTAACAAGAAATACACAGAGATACTTAAAAAAGAAAGAGAAGATAAGGGCGCACTCAGGGTTAACCATACCTGAGTTTGCCGTTTAATTTACATATAGGAGAAAAGGAAAATGAAAGTCTACAGGGCTGGAGTTATAGGTACCGGATTCGTAGGTAGAATCCATATTGAAACAATCAGACGTCTTGGAAATGTAACTGTGGCTGCAGTTGCAGATCCTGTCTCAGCAAAAGAGACTGCCGAGGCTATGACTGTTCCGGAATATTTCGCAGATTACAAAGAAATGATTAAGATGGCGGATCTTGATGTAGTTCACATCTGTACCCCTAATAATACACATTTTGAAATAGCTATGTACGCTCTCGATCACGGAGTAAATGTTCTTTGTGAAAAACCGATGACAACAACAATTGAGGAAGCTGAAATTCTTGCAAAGAAGGCTGAGGATACAGGTCTGATAGCAGCTCTTAATTATCACAACAGGTTCTATCCAATGAACCATCATCTGAGAAACATTATACGTGACGGAGAGCTTGGTGATATCTTCAATATTACCGGAACATATACACAGGACTGGCTTCTGAACATTACCGATTACAGCTGGAGACTCAGTTCAAAGGAATCGGGAAGAACCCGTGCTGTAGCCGACATCGGCTCACACTGGATGGACCTTGTTGAGTTTGTATCCGGACAGAAGATAACTGCTGTCTGTGCCGACTTTTCAATCATTCATCCTGTCCGTAAAAAACCGAAAAAGCAGGTCCTTGCCTTTTCAACAGATACCTTCGATGATGCTGATTATGAAGATATCCCAATCAACACTGAAGACAGCGCAAGTGTGCTTTTCAAGTTTGAGAACGGGGCAAAGGGCAGCGCCTTCTTTTCACAGGTAATTGCCGGAAAATCTGTTGCAATTGATTACATGATCGGCGGATACAAGAAATCTGCCTGCTGGGACAGCGAGCTCTGCAACAAACTCACAATCGGAAGAAAAGACAGTTTCTGTGAAGTGTCTGAAAAAGGCCCTGTAACAGTCCACCCCGATAGCCGTTCCGTTGTTGCCTATCCAATCGGTCATCTTGAAGGATTTCCTGATGCATTCAAGCAGTGCTTCAGACAGGTATATGACAGCATCGATAATCCTGATGCACCCAGAGACTATGCTACAATGAAAGACGGTCTTCACGAGATGATTCTCTGTGAGAAAATCTTCGAGAGCAATGAAAAACAGCAGTGGGTTGAAATCTGATTCTGCATTTAATACCGGAGGCAAATAACAGTGAATATTTCAATTTTTTCAGTAGTATATAAAGATCTTCCCCTGACTGAAGTTCTTGATAAAATAAAGGCAAAGGGTGTTGATCATGTTGAAGTCGGTTGCGGCGGGTTTATCGGCAAGGATCACTGCAACCCTGCGGAACTGCTTAAGGACAGTGCAAAGAGAGCTCAGTTTGTTGATGAGTTCAAAAAGCGGGACATGCATATTTCATGTCTGAGCTGTCACGGAAACCCTGTTCATCCGCAGAAGGAACTTGCTGATGAGTACCATCAGGATATCATAGATGCAATAGACCTTGCTGCAGAAATCGGTGTTGAGAAAATTCTTACATTTTCAGGAACTCCAGGCGACTCCGAGAACTCAAAATATCCGAATTGGCCGGTTTCTCCATTTCCGGAGGATCTGCAGGCAGTTTTCAACTGGCAGTGGAGCGAAAAGCTTATACCATACTGGACTGAAACCGGAAAATACGCCGAGAAGAAGGGTGTAAAAATAGCTATGGAGCTGCACGGTGGTTATTCTGTTCACAGCCCATACACAATGATCAAAATGCGGAAGGAAACAGGCTGTAAAGCACTTGGAGGTAATCTCGATCCGAGCCATATGTGGTGGCAGGGAATCGATCCTGCAAAGGCTGCAAGATACCTTAATGAAGAGGACTGCCTGTTTCACTTTCATGCCAAGGACGCATTTATAGACCAGGAATATGTTTCATATTACGGCCTCACAGATATGCAGAGCTTCGGTGTTACATACGGAAGGGGCTGGCAGTTCAGGACTGTCGGATACGGACACGATCTTAAGACCTGGTCAGATATCTTCAGCACTCTGCGTGCAACAGGTTATGACGGGGTTGTGAGTATTGAGCATGAAGACTCATACATGTCGGTTGAAGAGGGCCTTAACAAGGCAGTAGCCAACCTGAAACAGACGCTGATTTTTGAACCTGCATCTAAGCCTAAGGCTTTTGATATAGATGAGAAGTTTCTGAAGTAAAAAGGAGTTCTTGGACCCAAGAACACTATTTAAAAAAGTTCCATCTGGCCGGTATCGGATTCGCTCCTAATCTTCCGGTTCCGGCCGGAGTGTTTTTCATAATTATCTCCGGGTAATGCATCACCCATTACCGTTTTTCCGCCCCACTTGTGAGAATTTTCCCATTCACGCTCAATAACTTTTTCGACATCTGCTGTAGGGGCTGTATTCTGTTCAACCCACCTGGTAAACCTGTCGAGGTTTTTAATTCCCTGCAGACGGGTATCATTCCCGGTCTTTGCATGACTGAGTGCCCTTTTTACAACAGATATGCTGCGGTCGTATATGTCCAGAGGCACGGGCGCCGGATGTCCGTCCTTTCCGCCGTGTGCAAAGGAAAAGCGTGCAGGATCAGAGAACCTTGACGGCCCTCCGTAGATGATCTCACTGACCAGCGCCAGAGACTGAACAGTCCGAGGTCCGACTCCTTCCATTAAAAGGGCTTGGCTGAAATCGGAAAACTCACGGTCCCACGCTGCTGCGAGTGCGGCTCCAAGCCGTTTTGAGATTACATCTTCGGGACGGACTTCATGATGTGAAGGAAGTACTATCCGTCTTGACCGCATAAGAGCATCAAGTTCCCGTTTTTGTCTATCAGGATGTTCCCTCAGAAAGTCGAGTATCCCTTTCCGGTTCGCATCAGCCCGGGAATCGCTTAGATTCAGAAGTTCTCCCTGGTAAGGTCCCACAACTGCAGTATGCGGATCACTGAAGAAGGACTTAATTTCGGATGAATGCCAGTGATAGCGTCTGGCTTTTCCTGTTTCTTTGTTCATCCCCTGCTGGACAACGGCCCAGTTGCCGTTTTCTGTAATCACAAAATTATGAAGATAGATCTGAAAACCGTCCTGAAGACAGGAGTTATCTATCTTGGCTGTAAGCCTGCTTGTACGGGTGAGCTCTTCGCCGGCCAGCCCGGTTTTCATTGCATATTCGAGCAGTTCCGCCGGAGTGTTTCGTGAATATTTTCCCCGGCCCCCCAGTACGGCAATCCCGAGTTCGGAACTGCGCGGATTCAGTCCGCGCTGAATTGCCCTCATTACTGAGGTTGTAATTCCTGATGAATGCCAGTCCATCCCCAGCACTGCCCCGAAGGCCTGAAACCAGAAGGGATCTGATACCCTTCTTAGGACCTCGTCGGTTCCTCCGTCTGTTATGATAGCTTCTATTATGGATGTTCCAAGAGTCATCATACGGTCTGCAAGCCACTTCGGTACAGTTCCGTAATGAAGGGGCAGATCTGCGCTGCCTCCCCGTTTCATTTTCCGTAGGTTCCCTGCTGCCTGCGTTCTCTTTTTGCTATATACATGTTCTGATCTGCGGCATGAAGGAATTCGTGAAAACTTCTGTGTTTATCCGGAGAATAAATGATGTAGCCGGCACTCAATGATATTTTATATGGTTTTTTATTTTTCGTGCTAACTTCAGAGATTTTATCGTATATACGCTGAATTACAGCATGGATTTCAGAGGGGGCGTTTGTTTCAAGCAGCAGCATAAACTCATCTCCTCCGAATCTGGCGGCTCTGTCCATGCGCTTTATAGAACTGTTGAGCAGGGCTGCCGTCTGGACAAGTACGGCATCGCCTTCGCTGTGACCGTAATCGTCGTTAATTTCTTTAAAGCCGTCCATATCCATCATTACAAGTGTAAAGGAGCCCTTTCTCTCATAATCCTTAATTCTCAGCTGTATATATTCATCAATCTGCTGACGGTTAAGAAGTCCGGTCAGGTAATCCCGTATCTCCCGCTGTATTTCAAGAAATATGTAAACAAAGGTCACAGCAAGTGCGACTGAAGGCCAAATAATGGTTGTCCCGTAAAATCTCATCTGTAAAACTGTACCCGTTACAGGAAGTATGCCGAAAAGGGCAACGCCTCTTATGATATCTTTTGATACAGCTTTTCTGTTTTCAATTACCAGAAAATAGGAATATATCAGTGTTAGAAGCTGAATAAATGCAACAAGAAAAATTCCCGGGCCTCTCTGGTAGTTGTTGTCAGAGTCAATATAAAATATGAATCCGGTAAAAACCGAGTAGATAAGAATAATGCCTGTAAGTATTAATGGGTAAAGATAAAAAAGTCGCTTTTTCAGTCTGATCTTTGAATGGTTAAGCTGGTAGTCTATATAGCACAGCCACAGTACGAGCGGTACAGGGCCTGATAATATCAGAATAAAATTAAATAAGAAAAGGAAAGTGCGAGAGCTCTGCCCCGGCAGGCCGTCCATAATCCAGGGAAGTGCATCCAATACCAGAAGTACAATAACGCTCCAGCAGAGCAGCAGGAAAATCCTGGTTGTGACCGATTTAAAAGTCTGTTTCAGCTGGATAACAGCAATTATCATAATGAGAATTATGATCATAAAAATATCAATGTCTATTAACTGGTATTTCAGCATTTTCTGATTCTATCGTTAAAACTAGTAATTTTCAATCATAGTTTTAGCTTCAGAAATAATAGTTTGACCTCGTGGTATGAGGGTTTTATAATAATGATTATGAAAAAAGTGCGCAGGATGTTTTCTATCAGATTCATTCTGATTTTAATGCTTGTACTGCAGTCTGTATTTGTACTGTCCATCGCTGCTTATCTTTTCAGATTTCAATTGAATAATTCTGTGGAGAAAATGGCAGGCAATGTTTTCTATGCTCTGTCCGAGAATATAAATTCACAGTTAACCGCATTTTTTATGGTGCCGGAAGAGATAAACAGGTTAAACCTTGCTCTCTACAAGTCAGGGTATTTGAAAAAATCAGATCTTTCATTTATGCAGAGTCATTTTTATAAGCAGTCTGAATTCTACCCCTCGGTGAGCAGTATCTTTTTCGGTACCGCAGAAGGAGAATTTGCAGGGGGAGGAATTGATTTACACAGTGAATATTACTATATAATGGGTATTGAGGAAGGCAGTGCCGGAAGGTTTTATTTAAAAGAACTGAATTTCTCAGAAGAGTTCACCGGCAGGGAATGGGCTGCTGATAATATGCAGACAACACTGCGTCCATGGTATGCCGGTGCTGTTGAAAATATGGGGATTTTTTATTCAGATCCATATCTGCTGATTACTGAAGATGAAATGGGAATCTCTGTAAGTGTGCCTGTGTTCGATGAAGAAGGTACTGAACCGGAGGGTGTATTCTGTACAACTATTTTTCTGTCTGATATATCTATATTCCTTGGAGAGATCCTGTCGGATTTTAATGCAGATGGATTTATAACCGACCGGGAAGGTATGCTTATAGCATCTACTGCTCCGGCTGTCCTTTCCCGTCCGCAAACAAATTCTTTCATGAGGCTTCGGTATAAGGGTGAGTGGTACATCCAGAGCACAGCCCTGCTGGATCTTCCAGGAGATCTTGGCTGGAGAACTTCACTAATATTTCCGGAAAATATGTTTTACGGAAGCGAACTTGTTGATGCGGTCAGGATGTTTTCGATCGTGATCCCGGTTGCCGTATTCTTTATTCTTCTGACCATCCTTTATATTAAAAAAACTATTCCGCCTATCAGGCAGATGATTAAAACAATGAACGCATTTCCGGAGAAGTTTGAAACTGGTTTTGAGGGAAGTCTGCTAAGGGAGTTCAGTGATATTGATAGAGCTTTCCGGCATATGGCTCAGCGGTTAATGAATACTCTGGGAAGTTTGAGACGGGAGCAGCAGTTTAATGAAGTGATGCTCAATTCCTCTCTGGATATATTTGTTGTATTTGATCTGCTTTCAGGAAAGACGCTTATATGGAACCGTAAATTCAGCGAGCTCTCAGGCTACTCCGATGAGGAAATTTCAGAATATGGTTCTCCGGAAATCTGGTATGATGAAGAAGACCTGTGCCGGTGGAAAAACTTATCACTTCCCGAGCTGGTTGAAACAGGAACAAATACAACCACAATGCATCTTATTGCAAAGAGCGGCGAGAGGATTCCTGTGGAGTATAACTCCTCTGTGATTTATTTTAATGATGAAAAAGAAAGACCCGTTCTTGCCGTAGGCCGTGATATGCGTGAAAAGCTGACTGTCGAACAGAAATTGAAAGACTCAGTCAGTGAAAAAGAAGTTCTGCTTAAAGAGCTGTATCACCGTACCAAAAATAATATGAATGTCATTCTTTCTATGATAAATCTTCAGATGGGGTTTATTCATGATGAGAAATATAATGCCCTGCTGAAGGAACTTGCTGATAAAATTCAGTCTATGTCGCTGGTTCATAAAAAACTTTATGAATCCTCTAACTTATCAAAAATAGATCTCGGTGAGTATCTGGCTGAACTTTCCAGACTTCTGATGACTTCATACCGCATTGACGACAGGTTTCTGGCCCTTACAGCTGAAGTTGAAAAGATAAATGTATCCATAGAGCTGGCAGTTCCCTGCGGGCTTCTGCTTAGTGAACTTCTCTCGAATATATTCAAGTATGCTTTTGTTGATTCTGCTACAGGTAATGTTGATATTAATCTCAGTTTAGTCGAAGATGGAATTGTTGAGCTGAGCGTCTTTGATGACGGAGTTGGCGTTGAGCCTGGGTTCGATTTCAGACATCAGCATGGCCTGGGGCTCCAGACTATAGTAGCGCTGGCAGAGCATCAGATGCGCGGCCGTGTCGAGTTTAAGATTGTAGAAACCGGGGGGCTTGGGTGTATAATAAGATTCCCTGTAAGTTCGGGGAAGGAACGGGAAATTGAAAAAGATACTGATCGTTGAAGACGAGGCTTTTGCAGTAATGTCTTTAAAATACTATCTGGAAGAGCTGGGATTCTCCTGTGCCACTGCGGCTACTGAAGCTGAAGCTCTCTCCGTATATTTCAGCTTCAGCCCTGATTTCGTCCTGATGGATGTATCGCTTGCAGACGGCAGTGACGGTATTTCCGCAGCAGAAAAAATACTTCAGAAGGCAAGAGTTCCTATCTGTTTTATGACGGGGTATTCAGATGATATTACAATAAGCAGAGCGGAAAACCTGAACCCTGTTGCTGTTCTGGATAAACCTGTTTCATACGGACTCCTTTCTGATATCATAGAGCGGCATAAGGAGGGGTGAATGTGGAGACAAAGAGAACAAAGGTTTACAGCTATTCAATAAATACGATGTGGGGCGACATGGATGCCTTCGGGCATGTCAACAATGCCAGGTATATGACATACTGTGAGGAAGGCCGGGTTCAATGGCTTCAGCAGATTCTGAAAGATGCAGAGTTCGGTACAAGGGGCTGGGAGAGAGATACGGCCTGCGTCGTCGTCAAAACATCATGTACCTTTAAAAAGGCTGTTGTATATCCGGCCAGGCTTGATATAGATCTGTTTATCGGCGAACCGGGGCGCAGCAGCTTTATGATGTACTTCGTAATGACGGTTGATGGTGAGGTCTATGCCGAAGCTGATGCAAAGGTTGTCTGGGTGAATTTTGCCGAGAATAAATCAACCGAACTCCCTGAACTTATCAGAAATTTAATGACCGAATAGTTCCTAATAGAAAAATGAAGAATATCTGCGTCTTCGCAGGTCTTCTTCTGAAGAAATAAAAAAGATATTGGAAATATCTTTTTTATTTCTTACCGGTAAGCTTGATAATATGGTAACCGAACTGTGTTCTTACCACATCGGATATGCTTCCCACGCCCATGCGGCTGCATGCTCTTTCAAACTCAGGAACCATCTTTCCCGGACCGAACCAGCCAAGATCTCCGCCTTTTGATTTGCTTGGGCATGTTGAAAAATCACGTGCTATTGCTTCGAAATTTGCGCCCTGCTTGATCTTTCTCTGAAGTTCCTGGGCTTGACTCTGGCTTTTAACCAGTATATGACTTGCTTTCCATTCCATAAACGCGATATTAAACAAAAAAAATACTATTTTCAAGTTGGGATATGGGAAAGAAAATTGTTATATTAATAGCATGAGCAGGAATTACATCGGAGCACATGTCTCTACATACGGAGGGGTTGAAAATGCACCGCTTCATGCCCAACGGATAGGCGCTGAAGGCTTTGCGTTATTTACCCGTAATCAGCGGAGGTGGGAATCTCCTGCTCTTACAGAGGAAAGCATCAGTCTCTTTAAGCAGAGAATGAAGGACGGCGGATTCACTCCGGATGTTGTGCTGCCTCACAATTCCTACCTGATAAACCTGGCTTCTCCTGATCCGGAAAAATCCAAAAAATCATTTGATTCATATATTGATGAGCTCAACCGTGTTAATCTGCTTGGCCTTAAATATCTCAACATTCATCCGGGCAGTACTACAGGCCTTATCAGCTTTGAGCAGGGCATTGAAAATATCAGTGCGGCGGTAAACCGGGCTAATGAAATGGTTCCCGATGTAATAACTGTGCTTGAGACGACCTCCGGACAGAATAATAAGATCGGCGGACGCTTTGAAGAGATTGCTGCAATAATGGACAGGATTAAACAGCCTGAACGTGTTGCCATCTGCATAGATACCTGTCATGTGTACGGCGCCGGCTATGACGTTTCAACTGAAGAGGGCTGTAATGATATGCTTGAGCAGTTTGACAGGCTGCTTGGACTCTCCAACCTGAAGGGAATGCATCTAAATGATTCCAAAAGAGGTCTGGGTGAGCATATAGACCGGCATGAAAACATCGGAAAGGGCTGCATAGGTGAAACCGGATTCAGGTATCTTCTGAACGACAAGCGCCTGGAAGGCATTCCTATGATTCTTGAAACACCGAATCCGAAGGACTGGGACACTGAAATAGCACTTCTGCATTCATTTCTTGAATGACTCGCCCATAAGTGGTAAAATTAGTACAAACTGGGTGGGGAGAATATAAAAATCTCAATGGCAAAACAAAAGAAATCCGCATACGATGAAAGCAAGATAAAAACGCTGAGCTCTCTTGAGCATATCCGTCTGCGTACCGGTATGTATATCGGACGCCTTGGAGACGGTTCAAACCTTGATGACGGTATATACGTCCTTCTGAAGGAAGTTGTTGACAACAGTATTGATGAGTTCATCATGGGCAACGGTAAGAAAATAGTAATCAAGGTTGAGGACAACAAGGTTGTAGTTCGTGACTACGGCCGGGGTATTCCGCTTGGAAAGGTTATTGATTGTGTTTCAATTATAAATACAGGTGCAAAATACAATGACGACGTCTTTCAGTTTTCGGTCGGCCTTAACGGTGTCGGTACCAAGGCGGTAAATGCTCTTTCTATAAACTTCAGGGTCGTTTCGTTCCGTGACGGCAAGTTCTTTGAGGCAATCTTTGAAAGAGGAATCCTTCAGAAGAAGCGCGAGGGGAAGAAAGCCGGCGAGCCCGACGGAACCTATGTTGAGTTTATTCCGGACAAAGAAATCTTTGGTGAATACACATTCAACCATGAATACATAGACCAGCGTATATGGAATTACGCCTACCTGAACAGCGGGCTGACTCTTTATTTTAATAAAAAGAAATACGAATCCCAGAACGGTCTTCTCGATCTTCTGTCGGCAGAAGTAGGGAATACCACCATTTATGATATCGGTTACTACAAGGGCGAACAGCTTGAGTTTTCCTTTGCTCACACAAACACCTACGGAGAGAACTATTTCTCCTTTGTAAACGGTCAGTACACCAGCGACGGCGGTACGCATCAGAGCGCCTTCCGCGAGGGTTTTCTCAAGGGCGTCAACGAGTTCTATAAGAAGAACTACAACGGGGTAGATGCCCGTGAAGGCCTTGCCGGTGCTGTTTCAATAAAGCTTAAAAATCCGGTCTTTGAAAGCCAGACGAAGAATAAGCTTGGTAATACTGAAATCAGGGCCTGGGTTGTAAACGAAGTCCGGTCCGGTGTTGTTGACTATCTGCACAAAAATAAGGAAGCTGCCGACAAGCTTGAGAACAAGATTGTCAGCAATGAAAAGCTGCGGAAGGAACTTAATGAAGTAAAGAAGGAAGCCCGTGAGGCAGCCAAAAAAGTTGCGCTTAAGATTCCCAATCTGAAAGACTGTAAATTTCATCTGGGTGACAAGAAGGGTGAAGAATCGATGATCTTCATCACCGAGGGTCAGTCTGCATCTGGCTCAATAGTCTCTGCCCGGGATGTCTACAGGCAGGCAGTTTTTTCACTTCGCGGTAAGCCGTTCAATGTATTCGGAAAGAAGCGGGCGGCAATCTATAAAAATGAAGAGCTTTACAATCTGATGATGGCCCTTGGAGTTGAGAATGAAATTGACAACCTCCGCTACGGCAAACTGATAATCGCAACTGATGCAGATAATGACGGTTTTCATATCCGGAATCTTCTGCTTACATTCTTTCTCACCTTCTTTGAGGAACTTGCAACCGCAGGACGTATCTATATCCTTGAGACTCCGCTTTTCAGGGTAAGAAACAAGAAAGAAACCCACTACTGCTACAATATTGCAGAACGTGATGCTGCAATGGCCAAACTTGCAGGACCCGAGGTTACACGATTTAAGGGACTCGGTGAAATTTCTCCAAAAGAATTCGGTCAGTTCATCGGTGAGGATATGCGGCTGGTTAAAGTCGATGTGAAAACGATGAAGGATGTTCCGAATACACTTGAGTTTTTCATGGGTAAGAACACACCCCAGAGGCGAAGCTTTATTATGGAGAACCTTATCTGATGTCATACGTAAAAAAACTTTTTAACGATAATTTTCTTGAATATGCATCTTACGTAATCAAGGACAGGGCTATTCCTGACCTGCAGGACGGACTTAAACCTGTACAGCGGAGAATAATTCATTCACTGTTTGAAATGGATGACGGTAAATTTCATAAGGTTGCAAATGTTGTAGGCCACTGTATGAAATACCATCCCCATGGCGATGCTTCCATTTATTCAGCTCTTGTAGTGCTTGCCAACAAGGAACTGTTTGTAGACAAACAGGGAAACTTCGGCAATATTCTGACCGGCGACCCGGCGTCTGCTGCGAGGTATATTGAGTGCCGGGCTCTTCCGCTGGCAAAGAGGGTTCTCTACAATCCCGAAATTACAGAGTACACCGATTCATATGACGGAAGAAATAAGGAGCCGATCGCCTTCAGAGCAAAGATTCCGGTAATTCTGATTCACGGTGCAGAAGGAATCGCGGTAGGTATGTCCACAAAGATTCTGCCGCATAACTATGAAGAAGTTCTTGGTGCTGTAAAATCCTGCCTTCAGGGAAAGGCCTTCAAGCTTTACCCTGATTTTCCCACAGGCGGCTATGTTGATGTCTCCAACTATGAAGACGGCAATGGAAAGGTTCTTGTCCGTGCCAAACTTGATACTTCCGATGAGAAGCGCATAGTTATCCGCGAGATACCCTTCGGAACAACAACCGAGTCGCTTATGAACTCGATTGAGACCGCCGCCAGACAGAACAAGATTAAGGTTTCAAGTATTACCGACTTCACAACCGAAAAGGCCGAGATTGAAATAAAGCTTGCCCGCGGAGTTCATACCGAAGAGGTTGTGGATTCACTCTATGCATTTACCGACTGCGAGGTTTCAATATCGGTCAACCTTCTGGTTATCCGCAAAGGTCTGCCTGTCATTATGACTGTCACCGAGATTATCAAGTATTATGCCGGGCAGATTGTTGAAGTTCTGCGTGATGAGCTGAAGCTTGAGGAACGCGGACTTCTTGATAAGATACATGCAAGAACCCTTGAAAGAATTTTCATAGAGGAAAGAATCTATAAACGTATTGAAACGATGAAAACCAAAGACGGTGTAATCAGTACAGTTATCAAGGGATTTGAACCCTATATGGATGAAATAAAACGTGAAGTTACCGAGGATGATGTTGAAAGACTGCTTAAAATTCCTATCCGGAGAATCTCGCTTTATGACATCAACAAGGCCAGGGATGAAATGGCCCAGCTTCAGGCAAGGCTGAAGGAAGTTAGACATCATCTGCGGCATATAACCGAGTATGCTGTATCTTTTATCGATGTCCTTCTTCAGGGGGTTGTCGAAGAGCAGAAACGAAAAACAGAGGTTATTTCTTTTGATAAGGTGGACGTCCGCGAGGTTGCGCAGAGAAACCTGAATCTGGCATATGATGACAATACAGGTTATCTCGGTTACGATGTTAAATCGGGCAAGACACTTTTTAATGTATCAAACTACGATCGTATTCTGGTTATAAGGGCAAGCGGTGTCTACTCTGTTATCGACGTGCCCGATAAGCTCTTTGTAGACAAGGGTCTGCTTTTCTGCGGACTTGCCGACAAGGATGAGATGGCAGAAACGGTCTTCAGTATCCTTTATAAAAACAATAAAACAGGCTATGCCCATCTGAAGCGCTGTAAGATTGAGAAGTTCATACTTGATAAATCATATGAACTGATTCCCGAGGGAAATAAAATAATCAAACTTACAACCAAAGAGGATGTTGAGGCCGCTGTTACCTATAAAGAAAAGCCGAGATTGAAGGTTCTGGATGAAAGTTTCGACGTTTCGGGCTATCTTGTTAAGGGTGTTAAGGCTGCCGGAGTCAGACTTTCAGCAAAAGAGATAAAGAGCGCCAAGTTTGTGAAAAAAAAGTCAAAAAAATAGTGAATCCGGTAACAGCACAGCCTTTTCATGGTGTTCAATAGATAGACAATGGAAAGGGACGGATTTCATTGAAGATTGACGTAGAACAATTTTACAGAAAATACGGTCCCATGGTATTCAGGCGCTGCAAATCGCTTCTAAATGATGAAGATCGCGCCTATGACGCCATGCAGGAAGTATTTGTGAAGGTACTCAGAAAAGCAGACTCACTCGACGACAGAGCTCCATCAAGCCTTCTGTATACTATAGCTACAAACGTCTGTCTTAATGAACTCCGTAAAGTCAACCGTCTTGTAGACAGCGGTAATGAGATAATTGAAACCGCTGTAGGGACTGAAAGTCATGAGAGAATAGTACTGACAAACCATTTTCTTGAACAGCTTTTCAGTCTTGAAAAAGAATCTACAAGGACAATGGCTGTGCTGCATTATGTTGAGGGTTATACCCTTGAAGAAACAGCACGTGTTTTGAACATGTCCGTTTCCGGTGTCCGAAAAAGGCTAAGGGGCCTCCGTGAGAGGGGTCTTGCGCTTAAGGAGGAATAATCTATGAAACCTGGAAAGCTGTTTCTTGAGCAATACAAACTGGGCGAACTGAAAGATGAAGAAAAAAAGCGGTTCGAAGACAGTTTTGAAGATCCGAATGAACTTGAAAGACTCCTGAGAGAACTGGATGACTCAGATAAAGATTTCTTTAAAAAATTTCCCGTAGATGAGGCAGTTGATTCAATTAAGGAAAGAAGTGAACAAAGCAATGGCTCAAAGATTCTGAAGTTTCCGGTTTTCCGGATTTCTGCCCTGGCAGCCGCTGCAGCGGTTGTTGTTATATTCGGATTCAGTTTTTTCAACGCTCCGGTGAGCACAGGCGGAACAGGAGCGACTCCGGATGTAAATGCAACTGAAAGAATTAAGGGCATGAAGCCCTCTCTTAAAATATACCGGAGCCTCAGCGGTTCTGCTGAAATCCTTGAAAACAGGGACACCGTTGCCGAAAAGGATCTTCTGCAGATTGAATACATTGCCGGCGGCTACAGGTACGGCCTGATTTTTTCAATCGACGGACGGGGTACTGTTACCATGCACTATCCCTCATACAGCGGAATAAAACCAGAGCTCGATAACAACGGGGCTGTTCTTCTGCCGTATGCCTATGAGCTTGATGATGCTCCGGAATTTGAAAGATTCTTCTTTATAGCCGGAGGAGACTGGTTCAATGCCGATGAAGTTCTTGACGCAGCTTATGAGCTGGCTTCATCAAACAGTTCGGCAAGACGTAGTTTTCTTGATATCCCTGAAGAATACTACCAGACAACAATCTTATTAAAGAAGGGGGCTGAAAGATGAAAAGCCTTGTAAAAGATGTCCTGAAGAAGATGCTTCTTCAGATAAGTATAATCGGATTTATATGCCTGCTTTTTCTTGTATCAGCGGCAGGCGCCTCTGCACAAACCTCAGTTATGAGAAGATACGCAGTGTATGTAGGCTCCAATTACGGCGGTCACGAAAGAGTAACCCTTTCATATGCTGTAACTGATGCAAGGGCTCTTTCTGATGTTATGCAGCGGCTCGGCGGTGTAATGCCTGCCGACGGTATTGTTTTAACAGATCCGTCACCGGCCCTTCTTAAAGATACAATTTCCACCCTAAAAAGAAATGTGAGCAACGATACCGAAGTAAAGCGTTCCGAGTTTTTCTTCTATTATTCTGGTCATTCAGATGAAAAGGGTCTTCTGCTCGGCGACTCGGTAATGAAGTATGAAGATCTTAAGGAACTTATTGATTCTGTCGGTGCTGATGTAAATATTGCAGTTCTCGACTCCTGCTCATCAGGAGCTTTCACCCGAATGAAGGGTGGTGTAAGAAGATCCCCCTTTCTATCCGATGAATCAGTGGACGCTTCAGGACACGCCTTCCTGACTTCAAGTTCGGAAGATGAAGCTGCCCAGGAATCTGATGACCTCGGTGCCTCTTTCTTCACGCATTATTTAATCACTGCGCTCAGGGGCGCTGCCGACAGCACCTTTGACGGTACTGTAACTCTTAATGAGGCTTATTCATATGCGGCTGCTGAAACTCTGGCAAGAACAGAAGATACCCTTGCCGGCCCCCAGCATCCTTCATATGATATCCAGCTTGCCGGAACCGGAGAACTTATCCTTACCGATCTGAGAGAAGTTTCTGAACAGATAATGTTTGAAAAGAATCTCCGCGGCCGGATTTTTGTACGGGACAGCGCAGGCCGCCTTGTCGTTGAGCTGAAAAAAATAGAGGGTGCTCCGCTTGCTGTTTCAATTGCACCCGGAAGATATTCAATGATTCTCGACGACGGTGATCAGCTGCTTTCCGCAGACCTGATGCTTTCCGGCGGAGCCAAGGTTATTGTACAGAAAGATGAGTTTTACCCGGTTCCGGGCAAGGTGACAACATCACGCGGAGGAACATTTGTTGCTGTTGATACCCTGCCAGCACCGGCGTTGACTGAAGAAACTGCTTCTGTAAACGGTGAAGATGACATTTCAAGAACAGCCTCTGAGCTGGATGAAATTGCAGAACGTGCACGGAGAAGGGCGCTTGAAGCCGCCGGCATGAGTGAAAGCTCCGGTGAAGCTTCCATCAACGATAATAATGATTCCGCTCCAGATGAAACCGTTCTTATAAACGTTCAGCGAGAAACCGGCGATGCGTATATTGCCGCCTCAGACAGCTCCTCTACTGCTTCTTCTGACAGAGAAAAAGCCCCTGATTATGATCCTGCTAAATTTTCACTCGGCTTTGTTGCATCAGAGAAAGATGTATCAGGTATACAGCTGGGGCTCATTGGTGCGACTACTGAAAAAAGCATGAAGGGCTTTCAGATTGGCGGAATATTTGCAGAGACATCAGGAACTGTTGACGGTTTTCAGATAGGCGGCATATTCAGTTCCGCTGATGATAATGTGGACGGTTTTCAGATTTCAGGTATATGGAATGCCACAGAAATGGATGTGATGGGTGCACAGATATCCGGCATATGGAACTCTGCAAGGGATGTTGCCTTCCTGCAGGCTGCCGGAATCTTTAATGTTGCAGAACGTGATGTCAGAGGTCTTCAGCTTTCAGGAATATTCAATATTGCAGAGGGCAATGTTTACGGTGCTCAGGGTGCAGGTATTTTCAACGTAGCTGAGAATGTTAATGGTTTTCAGGCAGGACTTTTCAACTTCGGCGGAAAGGTTTACGGCCTCCAGGTAGGTCTTGTCAATATCAGCGATGAGCTCTACGGACTGCCTATAGGTCTTATAAATATAAGCGGAAACGGACTGAACGATGTTTCATTCTCCTGGGACGACCTCGGTTTTGGAAACATCAGCTACCAGCTTGGGACCTCTTCAGTTTATACATTCATGAACTTTGGATATCACAGCGAAACTCCCGAGCTTGCGTCCACTTTGGGTCTTGGAATGGGCCTGGAAATCGGCGGTGAAAGACTTTATTTTGACATGGACATCTATGCCAAGGCCGTCGGATACGGTATGGGCAGCGTAGAGAATAATGTTAAGAGTGTTTTTGAGGGCACTGCAGACTATTATCCTGCAGCAAGATTAAGCGGCGGATTCAAGCTCTTCGGTTCAATGTCTATATTCGCCGGTGTGAACTGGGACTTTCATCTCTTCGGAAATGAGAGCGGCGTCAGTTACGACCTCGGTTCAAGCATATCTTCATTCAATTCCGGCCAGCCTATGATGCAGGTTGATTTTGACAGCTATAATACAATGGAAGTTTTTCCATCCTTTTTTCTTGGGGTCAGGCTTTAGTAAGCACCCCTCAATCAGTTATTTATCAGGCTCCGCTATACCGGCGGAGCCTTTCTTTACTTCAAATTTACATAACTTTCTTTCCAAACCTGCTCATCCCGGTATAAAATCAAATATTGGAGAGTCAAAATGTCTGAATTTAAACTTGGTTCAAGAGATAAAGTAACCCTGGGCCTGATGGTCCTTATGTCCTTCTTCTTGCAATGCGATCTTTATATTACACCTGCCATCGTCCCTGAGCTTGCTGCGGAATACGGTGTTCCCAATGCTTCAATCAGTTATGTTGCTTCGGCTTTCACTTTATTAGGAGCGGCTCTTAGTATCATATTCGGATACTTTTCAGATAAATCCGCCAGAAAGCAGCTGCTTATGGCGGTTGTTCTTATTGGCGAGATTCCCTGCTTCCTGACCGGTATTAAGTTTTTTACTGCCAGCTTTCAGGGATATGTAATTATGAGAATACTTACCGGTATAGGGGTAGGCGGAATATATCCGCTTCTTTTCAGTCTGGTTTCCGACTACTTTACTGACAGGCACCGGGCGAAAGCTGTTGCGTTTATTGATATAGCGTGGGGGCTTGGTACAATGGTCGGCCCCATCATGGCAAACATCGGCCTGGCTTCCGGCTACGGCTGGCGGCTTGCATTCATACTTGCTGCTGTTCCCAACTTTCCAGTTGTTCTGCTCTTCGGACTGATTGCCCGATCTCCGGAACGCGGCTCGTCGGAGAAGGCTCTTGCTGAAGCGCTTCATTCAGGTGCTGAATACAACCATAAAATCAAGCTTTCTGATTTCAGGCATGTCCTTAAAAAGCGGACAAATCTTTTTCTGTTTCTTCAGGGAATTCCCGGAACTATCCCCTGGGGTATTCTTACGTTCTGGGTTATTACTTTTTTCCGGGAGACTCAGGGAATGGGTCAGGCTGAAGCAACCCTCATATGGGAGCTCTTCGGCGTAGGCGTTGTAACCGGAGGACTTTTCTGGGCCTTTATCGGTGATAAGCTTTTTTCAAAAAAGCCTTCATACCTTCCGCTTCTGTGTACAATCGGAATAATGGCAGGAACTATTCCCTGTTTTATATTCTTCAATATTCCTTTTTCATCACCGGTTATTGTAATGGCTTTAAGTCTGCTGGGAGGAGCCTGTATTGCTACGGCTTCAAGTAATAACAAGGCTATGCTGATGAATGTGAACCGACCTGAGCACCGCGGTTCGGTCTTTGCGGTTTTTAATCTTACTGATAATATCGGAAAGGGCTTTGGTCCTGCTATCGGCGGTGCGGTACTTGCCGCAACTTCAAGCTACGGTCTGATGGTGAATATGGCAATAAGTTTCTGGTTCCTCTGCAGCCTTCTTTTTATAGGTGTTATTTTTTCCATTAACAAAGACCGGAAAGAGATGCTTGAGCTGATGGAAGAACGCGGCCGTGAGCTTAAGGCAGAATTGAAATAATTAGCGGAGCAATAAGTACTGTAACCAGTCCCGCCATTCCGATAGCAAGGCTGCTCATTGCTCCCTCTGTTTCGCCCAGCTCCAGGGCTCTGGAGGTTCCTATAGCGTGAGCAGCCGTTCCCATTGCAATTCCCCTGGATGTCGCGTTTCTGATTTTAAGGATTCCAAGCAGTCCGGGGCCAATTATGGCGCCGAGAATCCCGGTAATTATTACCGACAGAGCTGTGATTGAAGGCAGACCTCCGATTCCTGCAGAGATTTCCACTGCAATAGGCGTTGTGACAGATTTGGGAACCAGTGAAAGCATCAGTTCTTCAGGCAGGCCGAACACTTTTGAAAGTAGAATAACACTGAATATCGATGTTAATGAACCGGCAAATATGCCAGCAATAAGAATTGCAGCATGTCTTTTTAGAATGTGGAACTGTCTGTACAGGGGAACTGCAAGTGATACTGTTGCCGGAATAAGCATAAAAGAAATTATTGTTCCGCCGCGCTGATAGTTTTCAAGCGATATTCCTGTCAGAAACAGAAATATAATGATAAATGCAGAACCGGTTATTACCGGATGCAGAAAAGACAGAGAGAACTTAAGGTAGATTGCTCTGGCCAGGGTATAGGCAGCAAGTGTTATTGTTATTCCGAAAAGCGGTGAAGAAAAAAATGCTTCCATCAGCTTTTATCCTTTTGGGCGGAAAGTCTGAAGAGCAGGCTGACTGTAAGGGCTGTCACTGCCATGGTGAGTACAGTTGAAATAATGACAATGAGGCTGATCTTCAGTCCGTATTTTCCAAGTATCTCGGTTTCTTTCATAAGATTGATGATAAGCGGTATAAAAAAAAGCGGAAGAGATGCCGTGAAAAAATCTGCTGTCCTATGAATCTTTTTAAGATCGAGAATTCCGGTAACAAGCAGAACCGCCATTATCAGCATACCGGCAACAGGTCCCGGAAATGGAAAGCCGGGAATTAGTGATGCAAGCATACCCGCGGAAGCTATTGTGAATATAATAAAAATTTCTGTAAGGATAGTAAGCATTCTTTATTTTACCGAAACAGCTTCAACTATATAAGGCAGTACCTTTTTATTTGCAAAGATGTAGGTCGCCGATTCAAGCGACATTGGATTGCCGCTGTCATCGGTGCATATTGCTCCCGCTTCAGATGCTATCAGCAGTCCGGCCGCAAAATCCCATGGTCCCAGCTTTAATTCAAAGTATGCGTCAAGCCTTCCGGCGGCAACAGAGCATATGTCAAGACAGGCTGCACCGTACCGGCGGATTCCCCTGATATTATTTTCAAAAAGGTAATCAATCGCATTAAGTGTACGCTTAACCATGTTGCCGCGTTCATAATAAAAGCCGGTTGAAATTATCGCTTCTTCAATTCCCCTGTCCGAGGCTTCAATTTTATTTCCGTTTACATATGCACCCTGCCCAAGCTTCGCTGTGAACAATTCTCCATGCACAGGATCAAATATGCAGCCTGTTTTAACAGTTCCTTTTTCTGCGTATGCTATGGATACTCCGAATTGTGTAAGTCCGTGTGCGTAGTTGTTGGTCCCGTCAAGCGGGTCTACAATCCACAGATTTTCAGCATGCAGATCAAGAATCCCGCCTTCCTCCTCTCCGAGGATTTTATGTTCCGGGAAGGCTTCAAGTATAATTTTTCTGATAGCTTTCTCTGCACTCAGGTCCGCCTCGGTAACAAGATTATTGCTTGCCTTCTGGTGGATCTGCACATTCCTGAAGGCAGTGAGAATTATCTCTCCTGCCTTTCTTGCGGCTTTTTCCGCTGTGAATATAATATTGTCGGATTTCATTGTTCAGTTTCCGTTGATAAGTTCTTTTAGTTTTGCAGTTTCAAACAGTTCAAAGAAATAGGTATTTCCGTCAGTGAAGCGGATCTCCCATGCAGTTGAACCGAAAAGGCTGCCCAGTTTGCTTACAGGTCTGGCTTCTTCAGTTTCTCCATGAATACAGGCGATGGCGCTGTTTTCTGAAACTTTTCTTATTGAATCTGCATCGGAAAGAAGAAAATTCATTGTGAATTTTTCATACTTTCTTTTCTTCTTTGACAGCATGTCAAGAAATGATGTTTTCTCAAAATCTTCAAAATAAACCCGGTCATCGGTTGAGTAGAGCAGCCCGCTTAAGTTCGTCAGACCTTTTCCGGCCTCGCCGATAAATCTTGCAAAGCTTTTAAATAGTATCTGCTTGCCCGTTTCCTGCTCTTTTTCCTGCCAGAATTCCCTGCTTTCCTGAGTTTCGTCCATAATATAACTGTATAACACAGATTTAGCCAAAATGGTACCTTAAAATACTGTTAATGCTTCTTTTTATGATCGATAATATAATGGATGGAACATTATCCTCTAGATGAAAATAAAATAGAAGACATGACTCCTGCCGAACTGGCTGAATACGCGGCTGATATGAAGAACATTCTAAACAGAGTTTTTACCATCACTTCGCATGATCTCCGCAGTCCCTTCAGCGGACTGATTGGTTTGTCAGGTATGCTGCTGAATGATGTAGATAACATCTGTTCCGGCAATGGAAAGTTGTATGTTGAGAATATTCATGAATCCATCAATAATACATACAGGCTGCTTGAGACCCTTTTTGAATGGGGCAAGATAGAACGCGGAAAGGTGAATGACGTCATTGAGCTGATTCCCCTGCGGACTCTTATGTACGATGTAGAAGCCGACCTTCAATCATGGACGGAGAAAAAAGAAATTTCTCTTGAACATCTTTATGCAGAAGATATGCTGGTTTATACGAATTCTGAAATGCTTGAATTTGTTCTTAAAAATTATATTACAAACGCTGTGAAATATTCTGCCAGGGGGGCCTCAGTTATAATTGAATGCTCCGGAGAGAGCGGGAATCAGAGAATTAAAGTGAGTGACCGTGGAACAGGAATATCCGCAGAAAACATAGCCAAACTGTTCAAGCCGGAAATAATCTGGCGCCATATGGGGACAGAAGACGAACCCGGCACAGGCATTGGGCTTATTGCCTCACACCGTTATGCCGGGCTGTTTGGAGCCTCGCTGCATGTCGAAAGCGTTGTTGGAACCGGAAGCTCTTTCAGTATTATTTTGCCTGAGCGCCCCGTTTAAGAGCCAGCTTACCTGTTCGGATAGATTCAATAATATTGTAATCACTCAGAAGGTTGAATGCATTATTTACCGCGTTGGTGTCTCCGGTAATTTCAAGGACCCATACAAGTTCATTTGAATCGATTATACGCGCCTGAATTGCAGTAATTATCTGCAGCAGTTCGCTTCTGATCTCAGGCTTAACTTCAATCTTTACCAGAGCATGTTCACGCTCTACAGCCTCGGTTTTCTTTATGTCCCAGACCTTTATCACATGCACCAGTTTCTGAAGCTGTTTTCTGACCTGTTCAAGGACATTGTCGTCGCCCTGGACAACAATAGTGAAGCGGCTCTTTCCGGGAATCTCGGTATGGCCGACTGAAAGGCTCTCAATATTAAAACCGCGCCGTGAAAAGAGTCCCGATATCCTTGTCATTACACCCGGCTGGTCATCACATAGAATTGCAATTGTATGATTCATCATTCTCTCCTTTAATCCTCTTCGATGAAATCCAGAAGGCTGTCGCCGGTTACCATCGGATATGTATTAAGTTTCTGTGCAAGCATATATTCAATTACTACCGGCCTGTCTGCAGCCAGTGCTTTTTCTATTGCCGGTCTTATCTCGGAAGGCTCGGTTACCCTGATTCCAATTCCGCCCATGGCCTCGGACATTGCTGCGTAATTAACTGATGAACCCAGATCGCAGCTTTTATATCTTTCAGAATAAAAGGCGTTCTGAAGCTGGCTGATCATTCCAAGCCGCTGGTCATTCATTACCATGGCAATTACAGGAAAGTTCTCTTCTACGGCTGTTACAATTTCCTGAATACACATCAGAAAGGAGCCGTCTCCGCTTATCGAAATTACTGTTTCATCGGGCCTTCCCGCTTTAGCGCCGATAGCTGCCGGCAGTCCGAAACCCATGGTTCCAAGACCTCCGGAAGTGATGAATGAGTTCTTTTTATCAACAGGAAAATAATGAGCCGCAAACATCTGGTGGCGGCCTACATCAGTTGTGATAATGGCATCGGGAACCATCTCCTTCACCGTTTCAAGAATGCATGGAATATTAAGGCTGGAATAGTCAGTCGGCTTTGTGTGCTTTTCTCTGATGTTATTCAGAAAGCTGATCCATTCTTTACGTGCAGCCGACTCGGCTGATTTCTTTTTATCATGAAGCAGATCATTAAGTGCTTCAAGTATTTTACCCGCATCACCAACTATTGGCAGAAAAGAGGGGATGTTCTTGCTTATTTCGGCCGGATCTATGTCGATGTGGATGATATCAGCTTTTGCCGCATATGTAGCAACCGGTCCTGTCGAGCGGTCGCCGAAACGGGTTCCAACCGCTATGATAACATCGGCATTCTGAATTGCGTTGTTGGCAGCTGCGGTCCCGTGATACCCTGAAAGTCCAAGATACTGAGGGTCCGAGTTGGGGAAGCCGTTTTTGCCCATCAGGGTTGAAACTACCGGAATCCCTGTACTTCTTGCAAACCCGGTAAAAATATCTTCTGCATTTGAACTGACAACACCGCCGCCGGAGATAAGGAGCGGTTTTTCTGCTTTGCTGATAAGCGCGGCAGCTTTTTTCATCTGTCCCGAATGCCCTTTGATAACAGGGTTGTAGCCTTCAAGATCGGAAGGCTGGAATTTACTGGTTTTTGATGTGTCAATTTCGGTAGAAAGGACATCCTTCGGTATGTCGACAAGAACTGGACCCTTCCTCCCTGATGATGCCAGGTAAAAGGCTTCACTGACTGTATATTCCAGATCCTCCGGTTCAGATACCAGATAGTTGTGTTTGGTTACCGGGATGGTGATGCCGGTAATATCGACTTCCTGGAATGCATCATTTCCTACCATTGTTTTAGGTACCTGCCCGGTTATGGCGACAACAGGAGATGAGTCCATGAAGGCGGTTGCCAGTCCGGTTACAAGGTTTGTGGCGCCAGGTCCGCTGGTTGCCATGCATAACCCGGGCTTTCCGGTTGCCCTGGCATAACCGTCTGCCATGTGTGCTCCGCCCTGCTCATGCCGGCAAAGGACATGCCTTATGCTGGAATGATCCAGTTCGTCATAAATAGGAAGGGTCGCTCCTCCGGGGTAACCGAAAATTATTTCAGCCCCTTCTTTCTCAAGAGCCTTTAAAACTGCTCCGGCGCCCGTTTTACGATGCTTCTTTTTCTTTTCATTATCCAAATCAATTTACCTCCGGCTTTGTTTTACAGAAATTGTCAGAATTTCTAAATCAATTTCGGCAAAAAAAAAGCCTGCTGACTGACCGTCAACAGGCTTGTATTTGCTAAATAGCTTCTAACAGCTGTTTCCGGCTCTGAATGAGTTTCTGACGACCACACTGACCACGACGACGTTAACTAGAACGTTAATGAGTACGTTAAGGACTGTGACCGCTGAAACGGCAGCTTTTACCGGATTCATATCTCTGTTATCCTGATAAAAAGACTAACCGCTTTTTTATTATCGGTCAATAGGCGAAAAGTGCAGGATTGCAGAATTCGAATTGAATCAGCTTCTTTTTAGTGTTATCATTTGAATATGAAGAAGAGAATTATACTTATATTAACTGCTGTAATCTTTATTGCTGCCGCGGCACCGGTCTTTTCTGCCGAAACAGGAGAACAGGCCCCGGCCTTTGTTCTGCCGGATATCAATAAGAATTATGCTTTTTCAAAGAAGATCTATTTCACAGGCTGGGTTCTTGTTGATTTTTATGCAACATGGTGTGAAAACTGTAATGAAGAACTGCCTCATATAGAAGAATTATATAATGAATATTCGGATAGAGACTTTAAGGTGATCCTGATGGCAACCGACAAGGAAGGCCTCGATATTGTTAAGCCTTTCTTTGCAGAACGTCCGACCCCTGTAACTGTGCTGATTGACAAGTATCAGAAATCGGTTCAGGCATTCGGTGTTGAAGCTCTGCCAACCTTGTTTCTTATTAATCCCGAAGGGGAAATTGTATTTAAAACTGTAGGTTATCATGAAGAGGATGTTGAAACTTTACGGAGTATACTCAGTGAAGCGCTTGACGGTTAGAAAACCGCTTAAAACCTCTCTTTTTATTCTGATACTGGTATCAGGCTTTTTATCGGTACCGGTATTTGCTGAAACTGTCTCTGTGTTCTTTACAGCATCATTAAACGGTAATCTGATCGGCTGTGAATGCAAGGGGGTTCCAAAGGGCGGATTGTCATCATCCGCGACTTTTCTACGTACAATAGATCATTCAAAATCGGTTATTATTGATCTTGGTGATGTTCTTGATGCCAGAGTTGATAACCTGCTTTCTGCGACGATGATGAAACTGTACAAGGATATCGGCTATGATCTGGTTGCCGCCGGTGATCAGGAGTTTGCTTCAGGAATTGATTTTTTCAAACAGAACTCCCGAACAACGGACTATATTTCCAACAATATAATCCTCGATGGAAGAATGATAACTCCGGAACCAGTGATTTATAACCGTAAGGGTGTAAAAATCGGGATAGCTTCGGTGACTTCTTCTTCTGTTTTCTACTTCTATCCTGATGAAGTAAAATCAAGGCTTAAAATAAACGATCCTGCAGAAACATCAGCTGTTATGCTGGAAATGATGGATGATGCTGATATTAAAATCCTGCTTTATCACGGGCATATAGATGATGCCGAGGTTGTCTTTAATGCACAAAACGGCTGGGATGCAGTTCTTGCCGCCCATGATCAGATGCTTTATGAGAAGGCTGACGGTAACAGGCTGCTTCTTTCTCCGGGAGAAGAGGGCAACAGGGTCGGCCGCATTGATTTCGATGTCCGGTTTGGAAAAATCAGATCTACTGAACACAGCTTCAGGTATTTTAATTACGAAGTGGATCCCCAGGATCCGGGTGTTGAAAAAGCTTTTGATGAATATAAAAAAGAACTGATTAAGAATCTCAAAAATGGCTGAAATTTCCTTTAAGAAACTTATACTTACTCTGGTTTTTACGACAATTACTGCAGTGTTTTCTGTATTTGCGGAAAGCGGTCTGGAATTCAGTATTACAGAGTGGAACACGGGTGAGCTTGAAGCAGGAATTGTTACAGAGAAAACCGTTGAGATTACAAATAAATCCGGAACAGCTGCTGAGGTCGAATTAATCAGTACCTGCAGCTGTGTTTCGATAGCTCCTGACTTCCTTGAGATTGCACCGGAGAAGACTGCTTCGTTCACAATATATTTTGACAGCTCAGATGATTCCGGGGAGTTTGAAAAGCTGATTATTGTAAGGACAAATCTGCCTGAACTTCCGAAGGGTTTTTTCGTTGTAACAGGTTCTGTTGCAGGTTCCGGGGACGGGGTCTCCATCGCTGATTCAGAAGCGGCAATTGAGCCGGAAACCTCAGCTGTTGAACTTCCGGTTTATTTTTATACCGCCGGATGCAGAAGCTGCAACAAGTTTATTTCTGAATCGGAAATTCCAATTACGCTACGTGATATCACAGGTGCTGAGAATTATGAACTGATGTCTCAGCTGCTGGATGATTACGGCGTCCGTCTTGATGCTGTACCGGTACTGATTTCGGTCAACGGTGTGTTTCAGGGGGAGGATGCAATACGGAGGGAATATTCCAGACTGGTTTCCGGTGATCTGTCTGTGGAACAGATGGCTGTATCTGCCGGTGAGAGAAGGTCTGCATCTGCGTCAGAGGGGATAACCCTTGTTGCGGTATTCGCTGCAGGGCTTCTTGACGGGGTTAACCCCTGCGCCTTTACCACTTTAATTTTTCTGCTGAGCGCACTGAGTGTTGCCGGCCGAAGCCGTAAGGAAACCCTTTTGATAGGGCTTTTCTTTACTCTCGCCGTTTTTGTTACCTATTATCTTATCGGTCTGGGATTTTTCAGAGTAATCCGGATTGCAGGGTCTTTCTCTGTTATCAGTACAATAATCAGGTGGCTTCTACTTGCTGTTCTTATTGTCTTCGCGGGCTTAAGTTTTTATGATTATTCGGTTATAAAAAGAGGAAAATCAAAGGATATCATTCTTCAGCTTCCCGATTATATGAAAAAGAAAATACACTCATCGATAAGGACGTATTCAAAGTCAGCAGCAATAGCCGGAAGTTCCATCCTCATGGGAATGCTCGTATCAGTCTTTGAACTTGGATGTACAGGGCAAATCTATTTTCCAACTATCACTTATATGATTCAGACCGGAAACGCTCATGAAGGCTGGGGACTGCTTGCTGTTTATAATATTGCTTTTATTATTCCGCTTGCCGCTGTTTTTGCTGTTGTTTATATAGGTGTCACATCCAGAAAGATCACAAGTCTTTTTCAGACACATCTTGGAACTGTGAAGCTCTTAACCGGTATAATGTTTATCGGCTTTGCTCTTATGATTTTATTTTTTTAATGCAGTAAAAGGCCCCGTCGGTTCCTCTGAATTCCATCTCTGCATTGAGCTGAAGCACAAGTGAAGATATCAACGCCGTTCCCAATGTCCCCGATGTTTCCATGTCGAAATTTTCAGGGAAGGGAATTCCATTGTTCTGAAAGATTATTTCGAGTTCATTTCCGTTATTTTTAAGATGAATTTCTATTTTTCCTTTCTTTCTATCAGGAAATGCGTGTTTGAAGGAATTTGTGATCATTTCATTAAGCATTAATCCAAGTGGAATTGCATTGTCCACAGTAACACCGATGTCATCTACATCAAGAACCATTTCAATATTTGAGGCACTTCCAGGAATTGTACTACGGATAGATTCAGTTAGAGAGTGAATGTATTCAGGCATATTGATATGGTTCATATCATCAGAAATATAAAGCTGTTCGTGTACCAGTGCCATAGAAAGGATTCGTGTTCTTAGATCGTTTATGAACTGCTCCATTTCTTCATTATGATTTTGTGGTTGATCCTGAAGATTGATAAGGCTGTTTACGAGCTGGAGATTGTTTTTTACACGGTGATGTACTTCCTTGATAAGAACGTTTTTCTCATCAAGTGACTGTTTAAGAGCAAGAAGAAGCCTCTCTTTTTCAGTAACGTCATGCATTATAAGAACTGTATAATCTCTGCCTTCAAAGTTTACCTTCCTGCATGATATATCAAGGTATAGTTCTCTGGAGTCGTTCTTTGGGTGGTGGCTGATACTGTAAGAAGTATAATCTGTTTTAAGCGCTTTTATCAGTTCTGGCTTGTCATTAAAAAGTTCAAATATAGTTTTAATTTCTTTCTGGCTAAGAGACTTCGAGTATTCACGTGCTGTATCATTAATATCTATTATTCCGCCCTCAGGATGAGTTGCCAGAATAATGCCTTCGGAGCTTTGATCAAGAAGTGCCCGGAAGCGCTTTAGCCCCGGGTAATAACTTTTTCTTATCGATGATGTTCCCAGTCCTATGACAGAATTAAAAGAATCATCCCTTTTTTCATCCAAAGGCCTGCTCATAAAGTTCCTTCAAATCAGTTTCGCTGCATTCTCTCGGGTTGGTGAGCAGGCATGGATCGTTTATGGCACGAGAGGCCATACTTTCAATATCTGTCTCAGTTATGGTTTTAAAAGGTTCCTCATCCACAACAGCACCTTCTATCAATTTGTTGAGCGCAGTTGTGACTCCGGATGAGGATTTTTTGTCATCAATTTGAATTCCTGACATTTCCATCAGCCGGATATACCTTTCGGAGGCGTTCGGCCAGTTGAATTTAATGACCGTTGATAAGAGAACTGCATTGCATTCGCCATGCGGAGCATTAAGGTAGCCCCCCAGGCTGTGAGCGAGAGCATGAACAGCGCCGAGGCTTGTGTTGGAGAAAGCCAGCCCTGCCTCCATACTTGCCCGCATAAGTCTGCTTCGAAGCTCAATATTCTCAGGATTTTCAAGGCATGGTATAAGATCTTTCAGTATGATTTTAACTGCCTCTGCAGCATGTATGTCGGTAATTGGTGAATGTGCTTTGGACACATAGGCTTCAAAGGCATGGGTAAGGGCATCAAGAACTGTTGCCGAGGTTAGAGATTTATCCATTGAAACGGTGGTTTCCGGATCAATAAGTGCAACATCGGGTACGAGCAGTTTGCTTACAAAAGCCACTTTTACCCGTCTTTCAGTGTCGGTAAGAATTGCGAACTGTGATACATCGGCTGATGATCCGGCTGTGGTAGGTATGCATATCATAGGAGGGCCCGGGTCCGGTATTTGATCGATGCCCATATAATCCATGGGATTGCCCGGGTTCGCAGCCAATAGCCCGATTATTTTTGCGCAGTCCATGGGGCTTCCGCCGCCGATAGCGATAATACCTTCACAGCCGGTTCTACGGTAGACTTCAGCGCCCTTGATTGCTTCATGATCCTTGGGGTTTGGAGTGACATCGAGAAAAACTTCTGTTTCAACCCCCTCGGCGTTCAGCAGATTAATGAGCTCGCTTGTCCATCCTGCTGCTGCTACACCATGATCGCTTACAACGAGTATCTTTCTGAGTCCCAGGTTCTGAGTGTATTGTCCTGCCAGCTTCCTTGCTCCGGGACCGAAAATAATTTCGGGTGCAAGAAATTTGCGCAGTGTCAAATCGGGGTTCTGATCCATCCTGCCCTCTACTTTAAATTATATAATAGTTTTTCTATTGTTCAATAAAATAATCTGATAATTAATCTAATGATTTTAACTTCTCTATAATAAGCTCGTAATTTCCAGGAATATGGGGTTTTATACATCCGCTGCAGTCTTTTATTCCCTTTTCTGTGAGTCTGAAATTTCCCCCGCAATTTTTATGTGTATACAGGGGGCAGAAGCAGAAAAGACAGTTTATTTCTGATAATCCCGGATGGCATGGGTAGAATCTGCAATTTCTGTTAGTAAAAAAATTATAATCTTCTTTCATTGTTTTTCTATAATATACGTGATGTATTTTTTCGCCAATACTTGAGATACTCTGCGGTTTTATTTAAAAACCCGTACGGATTTATAAATCCGTACGATCTGGATAATTACTATTCACTTAACCCGTCATTTGAGGTGACTCCTGAAGTCGAGAACGGCACTAATTCAGGCAGCAGCTATCTGTATTATTTTTAGAAATAAACAGTTAAAACTATAGCTGCCAGCCTCCGGGGTGCTCGCCCCGTGAGGCTTTCTTAATATACTTTTCCCGTTGTTATTTCATGGGTGACATGCGATAATCAAGCTCAAATGTTTCTTGATATCGTCATCCATATTTCTTTTGTTGCATCGATTATTTTCTTCTTCTTCTCTGCCGCCCAGTTGGTACATAAAGAGAAGCCCCTTTCAAACTATTTTTTGTCAGTCGTTTTTCTATCAATAGGTTTTCAGTGCATATCCCTATGGCTGTATGCGCGAGACGGCCATATTTTCTACAGGTATTTTCTATATTCAGACAGCGCCTTCATGTTTTTAATCGGCGCATTTTTGTACCTGTTTTTTCTGTATATGACAACCGACAGGCGGATAAGCGGGAAGGCCGTGATACTTCATGCACTTCCGTTTTTTGTTTCGCTGATTTTGATAGAGGGTCTAAACCTGATGTATCCTGATGCCGGTGTGAAAGGCGATTTTGTGGTATTTAAGCATATAATTACGGCCGCCTATCTTTCTCTGTTTATCTACATTGTACTTATCTTTAGGCTGCTTCTGGCTTTTCTCAGGCTTAAAAGCTCTCCGGAAATCAAGATGCTTATCTTTATAACCGCCTGCAGCATTGCGTTTTCCTTTCTGCTTATCCTGTCAAATACCCTGTGGCGAGAGCTTCAGTTTATATGTGATGCTGCCTTTGTCGGAATATCCTTGTTATTTATATTCTTTCTAATTCGCTACCCGCATTATCTGGAAAAGGCTCAGCAGGAATCGCAGGAAATTAGGTACCGAAAATCACAAATAGAGAAACTAAATAAGCAGAAGATAATAGAAAAGCTTGATTACCTGATAGATGAGCAGAGGATATATCTCGATAAATCTCTTACATTGGAAGCTCTGGGCAGGAAATTAGGCTTGTCTCCATCGCAGCTTTCAGAACTGTTGAACAGCCATTATCATACAGGCTTCAACAGTTTTATTAATTCCTTCAGAATAGAAGAAGTAAAATTGATTTTGAATAAAAGGCCGGAAGCCAATATTCTTCATACCGCATTTGAATGCGGATTCAATTCAAAAACTACCTTTAATGCAGCCTTCAGAAAATTTACCGGGCTGACGCCCTCAGAGTACAAAAAGCAGATTTTTTCTTAAAAAACGTTCGGATTTATAAATCCGAACGATTAATTTCCGGGCTGACGTTAAAATCTTCAGTAATTACTTAAATGCTGGAGAAAAAATAGTATGAAGAAAGGTTTTTTTTTAATTCTTATCACAATAACTCTATTGAGTATTTCCGTCATCGGATGTGAGAACGGCACCACTGATGAGCCGGGGCTGTCCGAAGGGGGAAGTCCCGAAATCACAATTTCAATAAACGGTGAAGTTGTTGAAAACGGCGCAACAATAGATATCGGTTCAGCACAGATTTTTAAAGCAATAGAAATCTCTGGAACAATTACCAATAACGGCGACGGTGAACTGGATTTGGGAGAATTCAGCCTGACGGGTGATAATCTTGATACATGTGAAATAATCTCGGTACCTGATACTGTTATTGCCGCCGGAGGAAGTACTGATTTTTGCTTAAGCATCAATGTAGGTACGGAAGTAGGAACGCAAATCAATGTTCTGAGTGTTTCAAATAATGATTCTGATGAATCGAATTATACTCTTATCCTCTCCGTGGCCTCTGAGGCCCGCAGCTGGAGCGAGAAAGAAACACCATCTGCGGAAAATATATGGTCTGCTAGAAATAGACATTCCAGCGTGGTATATCATGATAAGATCTGGGTACTTGGAGGATACGACGGCAGTTACTGTAATGATGTCTGGACCTATGATGAAGATAAGAACCTCTGGGATGAGGTCGAAGATAAGGACGGCAATACCCGCTGGTCCGGCCGGACGGGTTTCGGCTGTGTAGTATACCATGATAAGATCTGGGTGATCGGCGGAGTAGAAAGCGGCTCCAATTACTGTAATGATGTATGGAGCTATGATGAATCGGAAAACGAGTGGGTTCGGGATACAAAAAATTATCCTAAATACTGGCCAGCCAGAGAAGATTTCAGCTGTGTGGTGTACAACGACAAGATCTGGCTGCTCGGCGGATTTGATGATAGTGATGATAATTTCTACAATGATGTGTGGACCTATGATGAAGTACACGGCTGGGACCAGGTTGTTGAAAATAATAATGATGATGACTACTGGTCAGGCAGATATACTTTTGGCTGCGTAGTATGCAATGATAAAATCTGGGTGCTCGGCGGAATAGAAAGCGATTTCAATTTCTGTAATGATGTGTGGTCCTACGATGAAGAACACGGCTGGAACCAGGATGCTGAAAATAATGTTAATGAAAACTACTGGGAAAAGCGCGGTTATATGGGTGCAACCGCATATAATAATATGATATGGATTCTAGGCGGTTATTACTCTGAGGATATTGAGGACGGGGATTGTAATGATGTCTGGTACAGCAATAACGGCTCTGAATGGAATGAGATATATACTGCTGCTGAATGGGAAATAAGAGAATCTATGGTTTCTTTAGTTTTCAATGATAAAATATGGCTTCTAGGCGGTTATATAAATGAGAGATATTTTGCCAACGATGTCTGGTGCTGGTGATTAAATGACTTGAAGGATCTGATACATGTTCATCTCCGCCGGGATAACTTTCCGGCGGTTTTTTTTGTTCTCGGAGCCTAATACTTTAATCCTGTTTTAATAATTGAAAAAATTTTAATAGCGAAGGATAATGGAGATGTCCGGATACTTTAGAAATTTGAAAGCAGGTACTAATGCAGTCAGGCATTTCGGGAAGCTCCGAAATAATAACAGTTTTTTCAATAGCCTCAGGCGGTATAGCGCTGATGCTTTTTGCCGTCCTTACGCTTCTCATCATAAAAGATAAAAAAAGAGTTCATTACCTGCATGCTGCGATCTTTTTTATAGTGGGTTTCTGCATAATATGCGATACCTACTACAGGCAGGGGACAGAATCGATTACTGCCCCATTGCTGTATATGAATTATCCATTTATCTATCTGCTTGGGCCTGTATTCTATTTTTATTTTAGAAGCATACTGAACGGAAGGGAGAAATTCTCAAAAACTGACTTGCTTTTTCTTATACCCTTTGCTGTAGTGTTAATCCTGTTCATCCCATATTATCTCCAGCCTTCTGCGGCTAAACTTATGACATTTCCGCTCTGGGAGCATGCCGACGGTGTTTTTTTAAGGGTCTTTGAGCTTACAGAATATCTGATGTTCTTCTGGAACTGCTTCTGTTTTGTATTGGTAATGAAACAGCTTTATATCCTTATGTATGATAAAGAAAAGATAGAAGAGAAAATAAAGACTATGATGGTTTATCTCGGTCTTTGGCTTGCAGCAACTATTGCTTATACTTTTTCTGATCTGCTCAGCCTGTGGACGCTTTACCGGATTACCACTTTGATTGAGGTCCTGTTCTTTCTTGTCTTTGCTGTACTTTCGTTACGATATCCCAATTTCTTTTTAGTAGTACAGAAAGAAGCCAGTGTATGCAGATATGCAAAATCCCAGCTTGGATCTCTTAATGTCGCTGCTGTTATTGAACGAATTGAAGATCTGCTTGAGCTTGAGAAGATGTATCTCGATGAAGAGCTTAGTGTGCAAAGTCTAAGTGATCTTCTGAATATCAGTTCACAGCAGCTCTCAGAGATAATCAATACAGAGTACGGACAGAACTTCAATACCTATATAAACAGCTACCGTATTGAAGCAGCAAAAGAGCTTATTGCAAATAACCCTGATGAGCGTATACTTGCCGTCGCATTTAACTGCGGGTTCAAATCAAAGACTACCTTTAACATTGCATTTTTAAAAGGTACTGGAATGACGCCTACCGAATACAGAAAGCAGGTTTCTTTTAAAAAGATCTCCTGAATATCCTTAAGTCGCCAATTCTAATCAATTATCGCTAAAAAACGTTCGGATTTATAAATCCGTACGATTAATTTCTGGAATAACGTTAAAATCTTCAGTAATTAGATAAAGACTGGAGAAAAATATGAAAAAACTAATCTATATATTGCTTGCAGTTTTAGCCTTGGCCGCATTTACAGGCTGTGATCCTGACCTCCCGGTGGCGGAGCCCTCGGCTGAAAAAGACCTCACCGCCTTCGGCTTTAAAGGAGTCTCTACTTTGAAGACAGAGGTTAAAACAGGAACCATTGAGGTGACTGTACCCTATGGTACCGATCCTGCCTCACTGATTGCAGTATTTGATTTAACCGGTGTCAGTGTATCTGTTGACGGAGTTGAGCAGATCAGCGGAACAACAGTAAATGACTTTACAAGCCCTGTTACCTATATGGTTGCTGCCGAAGACGGCAGTACTATCAGCTTTGCTGTTACAGTAATTGTCGAAATAGGATTTGACAGTTTTAAATTTTTAAACAGTGATAATGGTTATAAATTAGATGCTGATTTAGAAGGCGTCATATCCGGCTATGAAATAAATTTCAAGATTGAATATTCAGATAATGTTGATCACATTGTAGAATCTCTTGTTCCGACTTATGAAAATCCCGGAGACATAATTGAAGTAGATAGTGTTGAGCAGATTAGCGGTTTGAGTTCAAATGATTTTACATATCCTGTGATCTACACAGTCACCTCTGATGACGGCAGGACCGCAGAATATACTGTCAATATTTTTATTACTGTTAACAGAGGTCAGTTGATTTCAATGATTAATGACGGGGATGTCGTTGTAATGGCGGATACGTCCGGAATAACAGATATGAGTGAACTTTTTGCTGATGCCGGCGATTCATTCAATCAGGATATCAGTAGGTGGGATGTTAGAAATGTTATTTTTATGAAAGAGATGTTCTCGGGTGCTGACTCATTCAATCAGGATATAGGCAGCTGGGATGTAAGCCGTGTTATAGATATGAATAGAATGTTTTATGATGCTGAATCATTTAATCAGGATATCGGCAGCTGGGATGTTAGTAATGTTATAGATATGAATAGTATGTTCTATGGTGCTGAATCATTTAATCAGGATATCGGCAGTTGGAATGTCGGGCGGGTTACAGATATGAGCAGTATGTTCTGCGGTGCTTTATCATTCAATCAGGATATCGGCAGATGGGATGTAGGTAATGTTGCCAGTATGTTGATGATGTTCTGCAGTGATGAGTCTATAATAACTGACGTGACTTTAGATTCAGCTGTTACAACAGCATTTAATCAGGATATCAGCGGCTGGGACGTGAGTAATGTTACTATTATGTATGGTATGTTCGCAGGTGCAGTTATGTTCAATCAACCGATAGGCAGATGGGATGTAAGCCGTGATATTTCTATGAGCTATATGTTTTATAATGCCAAATTATTCAACCAGGATATCAGCAGCTGGGATGTAAGCAGCGTTACTGATATGGTTATGATGTTTGCTAATGCTATATCATTCAATCAACCGATAGGCAGGTGGAACGTGAGCAGAGTTACTAATATGAATTACATGTTCGCTTATGCTAAATCATTTAATCAGGATCTGTCAAAATGGGACGTTGACTATACTGATGATGAGCGTACCGGGGTTTCTTATGCCCTTTTCAGCGCAGGCTGGGGCGGCGGTATTGAGCCGGACTGGGTGGGCTGATAAATAAAAAAACGTTCGGATTTATAAATCCGTACGATTAATTTCCGGAATAACGATAAAATCTCCAGTAATTAGATAAAGACTGGAGAAAAACATGAAAAAACTAATCTATATATTGCTTGCAGTTTTAGCCCTGGCCGTATTTACCGGCTGTAATACCGAAGCGCCCGGAGCTGAACTTTTAATTACTGAATTCGGCTTCAAAGATGTAAGCCCGGTGACTGCAGAAATAACCGGGGTAGCAATCGAGGTAACAGTGCCCTACGGTACAGATCTAACCTCCTTGATTGCAACATTTACTTCAACCGGTGTGAGTGTCACTGTGGACGGAACCCCGCAGGAAAGCGGAGTTACTGCGAATGATTTTACAAGTCCTGTGACATATTCGGTAACAGCAGAAGACGGCAGTTCTTATGATTTTGCAGTGATAGTAACTGCTGAATTGAATTCAGCTAAGGATTTTATTTCATTTGTATTTAAAGCTGATGATAATGACAGTTTAAGCAGCAATATTATCGGTAGAATTGATGGAAGCACTATTACATTGAAAGTTCCATACGGGACGGATAAGACTGCTTTAGTCGCAGATTTTGTAACTACCGGAAAATATGTCAGTGTAAATTTTGTGGAACAGAGCGCCGGAGTAACCGGCAATGATTTCTCAGGCACCATTGAATATACAGTAACAGCCATAGACGGCAGTTATCAGGTCTACAGCATCGAGGTACTGATGACAGTAACCAGAGCTCAGCTTGATGCGCTGATTACTGCTGAAGCCGATGTAACAAGGCTAGATACCTCAGATATAACTGACATGAGTTCCTTGTTTTTGAATAATAGTAGTTTTAATCAGGATATAAGCGGCTGGGATGTCAGCAATGTTACGGATATGTCAGGAATGTTCCATGGGGCCATAGGCTTTGATCAGGATATAAGTGCCTGGGATGTAGGCAATGTACTGGATATGAGTTTTATGTTTGCTAGCGATTATGATAAATTTATAACATTCAATCAGGACATAAGCGGCTGGGACGTAAGCAAGGTTACAAATATGAACTTTATGTTCCAGTATAATCGACATTTCACATATGATATCTCCGGCTGGGATGTGGGCTCTGTAACACAGTGGACAGGTTTTAATGTTCTTAGTTATATCGCAGCTGACCATATCCCGCCCAAGTTTCGCTGATACATCAAGAATCTTATAAAGAAACACAAAATATTTATTGAGTCTATTTCAAACAGACTATAGTCTTGTATCATGGGTAAATCTCTCATGATACAGGGCACCACATCCGACGCGGGCAAATCATTTCTTGTTGCAGCTCTCTGCCGAATTTTTGCCCGCCGCGGTGTGGATGTATTTCCCTTCAAAAGCCAGAACATGGCACTTAATTCCTTTGCTACCGCCGACGGCCATGAGATTGGCCGTGCCCAGGCTGTGCAGGCCGCTGCCGCGTATAAAGAGCCTTCGGTTCTTATGAATCCGGTGCTTCTGAAACCCCAGTCTCATGGAGAATCCCAGGTAGTACTTATGGGCAGACCATGGAAGGTGCTTAAAGCAGGTGATTACTACGCGGCTAAGGCTCACATGTGGAAAGAAGTCACTGCGGTGATGGACCAAATATCAGCAGAACACGATCTTGTAATTGCCGAGGGGGCGGGAAGCCCTGCCGAGATTAACCTTAAGCAGGATGAGATTGTTAACATGCGGGTGGCCTCATATTTGGATGCTCCGGTACTGCTTGCCGCAGATATCGATCGCGGCGGGGTCTTCGCCTCGCTGTACGGCACGGTCAAACTTCTTGAGCCCGGGGAGCAGGAGCGAATTATGGGCTTTCTTATCAATAAGTTTCGGGGAGACCAGAGGCTGCTTAATCCCGGGCTTGATATGCTTGCCGATTTGACTGACGGCCGGCCGACACTTGGGGTAATTCCCTACATGAAAGACATTGTCCTTGCCCGGGAAGATTCGGTCTACCTTCAGGACAACCGTTCCTTCGGAGAGGGCGGAACCGATATTGCGGTAATCATGCTTCCCCACATATCAAACTACGATGACTTTGATCCATTCCAGATGGAAGAGGGGATACGATTGAGGTTTGTCGAGCGTCCGGATGAGCTTGGGAATCCGGCTGCTGTAATAATTCCGGGGACCAAGATGACGGTTGAAGATCTTAAGTGGATGCATAAAACAGGCTTTGCCGCACATATCCGCAGACTTGCCGAAAACGGAACTGCTGTTGCGGGTATCTGCGGCGGCTACCAGATGCTGGGAAATGTAATATCAGATCCTGAAGCCTCCGAGGGTCCTGCAGGTGATTACGAAGGCCTGGGACTGCTTCCGGTTAAGACCGTATTCAGCCCCGAGAAAAAAACTGTACAGTTTAAAGGTAAGGTAAAAAACTCCGCAGGCCCGATGAGTAGACTGCATGGCACGCCGGTAGAAGGATATGAGATCCACATGGGACAGACCTTTACAGAATATTCCGGTTCAGCCTTTGCCGAAGATTCGGCTGGAAACACCGACGGCTTTGTATCTGAAAACGGAATGCTCTGGGGAACCTATATTCACGGTATCTTTGATGAGCCTGGGTTCAGGCGGGGCTGGCTTGAAACGCTAGGATGGAAAACCGCCGGTATCGGAACCAGTCTTAAAGAACGCAGAGATCTTGAACTGGACAGGATTGCCGATACTGTGGAAGATTCCATTGACATAAAACTTCTGGAAAGGATAATCGGACTGTGACTGCAATAATTATTCTTTCAGCAATTATCTTGGATATTATTATCGGTGAACTTCCAAACCGTTTTCATCCGGTGGCCTGGACAGGAAACCTGATCGCAGCCCTTTGGGAGAAAAGACCTGCCGGGCGAAACAGACTTTTATTCCTCTATGGCATACTGCTAACCCTTGCTGCGGTCCTTGCCGTGTCGCTCGCTGCCTGGCTGATTCGGTATATTCCATATATCCCTGCAATGATCCTGACGGTGATTCTTTTGAAATTATCGTTTTCAATCAGGGGCCTGTTCCGGGCTGCTATTGAAATCCGTGGGCTTCTTGTAAAAGACAAGCTTGAGAACGCCAGGATTCAGACTTCACGTCATCTGGTAAGCCGTTCTACAGACTGCCTTGATTCTTCGGGCCTCAGTGCTGCAGTGATTGAATCGGTAACCGAGAATCTGACCGACAGCTTTACATCCCCGGTTCTCTTTTATGTTCTGGCCGGTCTTCCGGGAGCCTGGGCCTACAGGGCTGTTAATACCTGCGATGCGATGATTGGATACCGCCGGGATGATTATGAGTGGGGCGGCAAGTTTGCCGCAAGGCTAGATGATGTTCTTAATTTTATTCCGGCCAGGCTTACAGCAGAAGCTTTGATTCTCTGCGGTCTGATTACCCGAAAGCTCGGTCGCGACTCGCTGAAGCTGATACGAAGATCCGCAGCACTTACCGACAGCCCTAATGCCGGGCATACAATGGCAGCAATGGCGGTAATTCTTGGTATAAGACTGGAAAAATCAGGATATTATGTCCTTAATGATCAGGGGCGGGCGCCTGTCCCTGCCGATATAACATCAGCTCTATGGTTCAGTGCTGTATCACTTTTTCTGATCACTGTCTTTCTCGCCGGAGTCGGAGTCCTCATCCATGGACTATAGATCACGGTTCAAGCCTCTGCTTCCTGCCGCTCCGGTAGTTCACGGAGGTCCGGGCTCCGGTGCGGATGATTCAGACAGCATTGCCTACAGCAGTTATACCGACTTTTCTGTCAGTCTCAATCCCTATCCGGTTCCTGAGTCAGTTAGGGCTGCCGCTGTAAGGGCTTTTAGCGATGAGGCTCTTTCCTCCTATCCTGAAAGATATGCAGAGTCCTTTTGCAAAAGGGCGGCTGAAGTTCACAACACAGAGGTGAACAGGGTTTCCGCATTTAACGGAATCAGCCAGGCAGTCTTTTTTCTCTCACATCTTATGCTTGATAAGACTTCCAGAGTCCTTGTTTCGGGACCTGCCTATTCTGAATATGAAGCCTGCGGCAGGATGACCGGGGCCGAGGTTGAAAATCTTTGGCCTGATGACCGACATGATTTTATTCCGGATACAAGTCATCTCTGCTCACGTGTCGCTGAATTTCAGCCTGATATCTTATGGATCTGCAATCCGAATAACCCCACAGGGGCGCTGATAGATGCAAAGCAGATGCAGTCTGTCTATGAAGCCTGTTTATCTGCGGGGACACTGCTTGTTATCGACGAAGCCTATATGAACTTTGCCGCGGAAAAGGATCGCTTCAGCTTTAAGGGCGATGACTGCGTTGTGATGCGATCGATGACAAAGGATTATTCTCTGCCCGGGCTTCGGCTTGGATATATATGCGCCCCGGCAGAGATTACCGCGGCTCTTGATGCAGTTAAACCGCCGTGGAGTGTTAACGCTGCCGCCGCAGCAGCAGGTATTGCGGCCTTTGATGCCGCCGGTGAATATGAGCTGCAGTGGAAAAAACTGCAGCAGGAAAAAACAGTCCTAGAGGCAGGTTTGTCAGAGCTTGGGTTCCGGATAGTTCCTTCGGCTGCAAATTTCATACTGTGCGAATGCCCCGGCGGTGCTGCAGGCTGCAGCCGGATAATCAATAAGCTGCTTGAACAAAAAATAATGATTCGGGACTGCACTTCCTTCGGTCTGCCCGGGTATATCAGGCTGGGTGTAAGAACCGCTGAAGAAAATCTTTCACTTGTAAACAAATTAAAAGAGGCTTTAATATGAGCAGACTGATATTTATTCTGGGCGGAACAAAAACCGGAAAGACCGGCTTTGCCCAGAAACTTGGAACTGATGCGCAGAAAGCATCCGGAAAAAATGTTTCATATATCGCGACCGCAAAGGCCCTTGATGAGGGGATGGAAGACAGGATAAAAAGGCACAGGCAGTCAAGACCGTCCGAATGGCTGACATTTGAAGAACCGCTTGTCCCATCGTCTATTATTGAAAAAGCAGCTGCAGGAGCTTCTGCTGTAATCCTTGACTGTTTCACAATGCTTGCCACTAACATCATCATGCAGCTGGGTGAGGACCCGGATCGGCAGAAATCACAGAACGCGGTTACTGCTGAAATTGAAAATATTATCGGGGCCTGCGGAAGCTCTGATCCTGATTCACAGCTTATTATTATTTCAAACCAGGTTGAAAGCGGTCTTGTTGCACCTACTTATCTCGGCGGATTATTTCAGGATATAAGCGGCATCTGCCACCAGATGATAGCCGCGGCTGCCGATGAGGTTTATCTGATGACTGCCGGAATTCCGCAGAGGCTTAAATGAAACGCTTAATTTATGCGATAAGATTCCTTACCGTTATACCTATTCCCTACAAAGAAGGCGAGGATATGAAGGCGGTAGCCGGGGCGACGGTATTTTATCCGCTTACCGGGCTGCTCATCGGCGCAGTCCTATATACTGCCGCCTTGATTCCTGTATCCTTTTTTTCACACATGGTTACTTCGGTAATAATCACAGCCCTCTGGGTTGTGATCACCGGCGGCCTTCATCTGGACGGACTGTCGGATCTTGCCGACGGTCTAGGCGGCGGACGGACCAGGGAGCGGAAGCTTGAGATAATGAAGGACAGCAGGATCGGAGCCTTCGGCGTGCTGTCCCTCGTTGTGTTTCTGATGCTAAAAGCAGTGTTTGTTTTTGAGATACTGAGCATCAATCCGATGATCCTTCTGCTTGCACCGGCTGCCGGCCGCTTTGCAACAATGCTTGCAATACTGTTCTTTCCCTCCGCGAGGGAAACCGGGATGGGTGTATTTTTCAAGCAGAACAGCAGAAAAAGAGAGCCGATGGCTGCAGGACTGTCCTTCATCCTGATTGCCTTTTTAACCTGCGGCGTCACAGGACTGATAGTATCCGCGGCTGCTCTGCTTGTGATTATGATATACGCCGCAGTCGTTTCACGAATTCTCGGAGGGCTCACCGGTGATGTTTACGGTTCGGTGATTGAACTGACGGAACTTGCAGTTCTTGTTTTCTTTACCGCAGCTTCAGCAATTGCGGGGCTTATGTGAAAAAGATAGTTTTGCTGCGGCACTGCGACAGGCTCGGCAGCGATTACTGCGGAGGCGGAAGTGATGTATCCCTTTCAGATGAAGGCCTGAAAAAGGCTTCTGAAATTGCACCCTTTCTGGCCGGTGCCGGATTTGACGCTGTTTACTGCAGTCCTATGCTGCGCTGCCGGCAGACTGTTGAGCCCTATTTAAAGCTGACAGGCATGCCTGAGACTGAAATGGAGAACCTGCGCGAGATGAACTTCGGCGAATGGGAAAACCGTTCATATTCAGAGCTTGAGTCCTCGGGAGGCAGGCTGTTCAGCGACTGGATTTCAAATCCTTACGGCTGTGCTCCTCCGGGCGGTGAAACAATGCAGGATTTTGAGCAGCGGGTTCTGAAATCCTGGCAGCGTATTTCCGGGAATGACCGCTTTGGCCGAATCCTTATCGTGACCCATGGCGGACCAATTCGAACCATTCTGTCCTTGCTTTCAGGTTGTAGCGGAAGTTCCGAAAATAGGCAAAATTTCAGCTGGAAGTTTATGGTAGAGAAGGGGCGGAGCTGTATCATCAATGTTTATGATGATTTGAATACAGCAATTGAATGTACAAATATTGAACCGGCATGGCTGGATCATTATATCAGAAATTAAGAGTGGGAGAATAATACAGCATAATGGATAAAAATCAGCTTAGAGAAAAAATGCAGCATCATCTTGATAACCTGACCAAGCCGGTCGGGAGTCTTGGAGATCTTGAAGATTTTGCGATGAAGATGTCGCTGATACAGGGGGCTGTTCCGCCTGTTCTGAATAAGAAGGCAGTGTATGTTTTTGCAAGCGATCATGGAATAAATGCCGAGGGTGTGTCGATGTATCCGCAGGAGGTGACATATCAGATGCTGATAAATGTCACCGCCGGAGGGGCCGGTATCAGCGTGCTGGCAAAAAACTGCGGATATGATGTGGTTGCAGTGGATACGGGAATACTCACTCCTGTTGACGATTCCTCGATTATTGACTGCAGGGCGGGCAGCGGTTCCGCAAACTTTCATGAAACAGAAGCTATGACCGCAGAGCAGGCTTCGCTCTGTCTTGAAAACGGCAGAAGGCTGGCTCAACAGGCCGCGGATGCGGGATATCAGCTTGTTGCAATCGGTGATCTTGGAATCAGCAATACAACTACCGCCGCTGCCATGGCAATAGCCGGAGGCCTTGAGGCTGATCTTATCATCGATAAGGGGACCGGAATAAGCGATGAAATGCTTGATAACAAAAGAAGGGTAATCATTGAGTCTGTTGAAAAACACGCCCCTTATAAAGATGCGGAAGATATTATCCGGAAGGTAGGAGGCTTTGAGCAGGCTGTTATGGCAGGATTCATTCTCGGCCTGAAGGGCAGGGGAATAGCCTGTGTGATTGACGGATTCCCGGTAACAGCCGGAGCGCTGATGGCCTGGCTTATTGATAATTCTGTAAGTGAATACCTCTTTGCCGGACACAAGTCAAAGGTTCGGGGGCACAGAGTGATGCTTGATAAATTGGGACTGTCTCCCATCGTTGATTTTAATATGCGGCTGGGCGAGGGTACCGGTGCAGTAATAGGCGGATACATGGTAGAGCTTGGAGTAAAGACTGCCTGTGAAATGGCATCATTCGAGAATGCAAATGTTTCCAAAAGCCTCACGGAAGAGGAGAATTATTAATCGGAAAGGTAATGGTATAACGGGTAGCCTCTGAGGTGTCGAGGAGTGTTTCCGCTCCAAGCTGGGCGGTCATTGCCTCGATAAGAAGGCTGCCCAGTCCTTTTGTTTTTCCGGTAAACGGATTTCCATTGTTTTCAACTACTATAGTGTATTTCTCTCCGCTTGTTTTTCCTTCAACAAGAAGTGTACTTTCAGGTTTTAAACCATACTTCACTGCATTTGTGAGAATTTCTGTTAAAAGGATTCCCATATAGCCGGCTTTTTTGTCGGATACCGTAACAGGTTCAATATCTATCTTAAGTTCAACTTCAAAGCAGCATATTGCCGAAAGGGTATTGGACACCAGCTCGTTTATATAGTCTTCAAGCGGGATGTTATTCAGACTGCCGCTGCTGTACAGCCGCTCATGAATGTCAGAGATAGCATCTATTCTAAGTGAAAGACTTTCAAGCGTCTGTTTGGTATAGGGTCCTTCATTCTGAATTATCAGACCGATGATCGAACTTATCATGCTCAGATTATTCTTTACCCTGTGGTGCACTTCTTTTATCAGCAGTTCTCTCTGTTTGTTCAGCTCATTCAGATCTGAATTAACTTTTTGCAAGTGTTTCTTTTTCCTCTGCTGATTTATATACAGACTTGTAAGAATTATAAGGATATAAAGTGTAGCAATAATAAGGCTGAGAGTCAGTATCCGGTTTCTTACTTCCTTTTTTTCGCTGTCAAAACGGTTATATGCTATTGCATAAAACGGAAAGCTTCTAGTCTGAATTCTTGCAGAAATCCAGGTCCTTCCTCGTTCAAGTTTTAATCCGCCTGTTATTTCATTTGCGGTTTCTGAAAATAGATTGTCTGGTTTTTCTGATGCTGCTTTGCCGGTATCAGCAAGTGTTTTAAAATTTTTGTCTGTGAGCCCAAGGTAAAAGGTGTCCTGAAAAAAGGGATCGTTCTGAAACGGAAGAAGTCCTGATGCTCTTAGTGCAATTATGATAATAGCCTCAACCTTCCCTTCTGAAACCGCGGTTCGTGACAGAATTATTGTATCCGGATCAGCCGCATCAAATGCAGATACAGCTATGTTGAATTTCAATCCTTTTTTAATGTGCATATCCGCAGCAGAAGAATATATACTGTGGCCGTAATCCGGAGCATTGATGCTTTTCCATAGTATTTTTCTGTCAGGAGATATAATGGAAAGGAAGTCTATTTCAGGAGAAAGCAGGAGTTCATTTCTTGTCTGTCTTTCTATTGACGTCGGTAATGTATCGTTCCAGTTTTGGATGCCGGATAAAGAGACAGAGGTGAGCCTGAGAAGCATATCAGCATTTTCAAGAATCCGGTTAGCCCTCTCTGCAAACAGATTTGCCTGGTATTCTGTATCGGTTTCCACTTCATGAATAAGCTGAGAGTATCCGGTCTTTCCGATTGAAATAATAACCAGTATTGTTAGAATCAGCACAGTCAGCGGAATCAGTATCTTAATTAATGTTTTCACTCTTTGACTTCCTGCACCAGTTTCAGAAACTCCTGATCGATATTGAGAGCCTCTGATATTTCGTCTCTTCTATATTGAATGAGTCTCCAAGCCTCATATTTCTGTGTGGTATCAGGGAAATAGACAGTAATTCCCTTACTTTGTGCCAGATGTATCGCTTCTTCCTGAGCCTTTTCCGCATCCTTCCTCTGGTTAAGAGCCGAGCGGTTCCATATATCAGTAAAGGTCTTTTTTTCTTCATCAGACAGCTGGTTCCAGAAATAACTTGAGACAAGAGGTACATACTGAGCGAAATATTCATTATCTGCGTATGCATATCTGATTCCAAGATTCCAGAGTTCCGCGCTCCGGATTGTTTCAAAGGTAGTCAGAAGTCCGTCTATTGATTTATCCTTTATCCTCTGCTGCAGATCCGGCCATGGAATTATTATTCCTTCAGCTCCGAAAATCTCAACCCGTTTTTTATTGGCTATTCCGCCTGCTACCCTGATTCGGAGATTACTGAAATCTTTGGTTTCAGTAATCTGAGTATCCGTTGTGAAAATGTGGGCAGGTCCGAGATCCATCCACAGTCCCGGGATTTTTACATCAAGGCCGTATTCAATACGCCGTATTAACTCACGGCCTCCTTCTTTCTCAAAAAAAGCATCTATATCTTCACTGTCAGCTCCGTAAAAATCAGGCATGAGCAGATAGCCGATTTCGGGAACATATTTGTCAAGCTGCCAGGTTCCGGGGACTGCCATCTCCAGGTCACCCCTTGCTAAAGCGCGGACCACTTCGCTGTCGCGAAAAAGGCCTGCCGAGTGATAGAATCTTACATCCAGACGGTTCTCAAATGCATCAGTCAGCTCGGCAGAAAAGGTTTTGACAGCTTTTGTCTGTACATGTGATTCGGTATTTTCAACTGAAATCCTGAAGATGAGCCGGTTGTCATCCGAATACAAATTCACAGCTGTTGATAACATTACAAAATGTGTCAGGATTAGAAACCCGAATGTACTTTTATTCTTCCACATACCCGAATTTTAATGCCCGGGATTTCGAAAAGCAATAATTTTTATAAACGTATTCTATCGTCAAATGCTGTCAGCGCCGACTTTGCACCCTCTCCCATAGCTATCACTATCTGTTTATATGGTACAGTTGTTACATCTCCCGCTGCATATATTCCTTTTACAGAGGTCCGCCCATGGGTGTCGATTAATATTTCTCCGAATTTATTCATGGCAGCAACATCTTTTACCGGACCGCTGTTCGGAACAAGTCCTATCTGGACAAAAACTCCGTCGAGCTTCAATTCACCTGAAAGTGAACCGTCTCTTTTTTTCCATTTCAATGAATTGGCCCTGCTGCCGTTACCGGTTATTTCAGTGGTTCTTGTTCCGGTCTGTATTTTTACATTGCTGAGGCTTTGAAGTTTGTTCTGAAGGATCGTATCGGCTTTTAGATCGTCAAGAAACTCAAATACTGTAACATTTCTGCATATGCCGGCAAGATCTATTGCGGCCTCTACGCCGGAATTCCCTCCTCCGATAACAGCAACATCTTTCCCCGCAAAAAATGGCCCGTCGCAGTGAGGGCAGAATGCAACACCTCTGCCAATGTATTCATCTTCTCCGGGGATTCCAAGTTTTCTCCAGGAAGCTCCTGTTGCAACAATTATTTGCCGGGCTTTAAAAACTTCTTCTTTTTCTGCGAAGATGGAATGATTGCCGGATTCTTCTTTTGACGGCTCTACAGATAGAACTGTTCTGTTCTCAAAGATTGATAAATTATACTGTTCAGCATGGATCCGTAAATCAGCGGCAAGGCTGCTTCCTGTGGTTGAAGGAACTGAAATAAGATTTGCTATCTCCGCAGTATCATTTACCTGTCCTCCGATTCGTCCTGCAATAATAGCGGTTTTAAGCCCTTTTCTTGCAGAGTATATTGCTGCAGCACAGCCTGCCGGACCTCCCCCGATTACTGCGACATCAAAATCGGAATGCTCAGCAGCCTTCTCGGTATCACTGAACCCGAACTCCTTTTCAAGGGCGGAAAGAAGTTCACCGAATGAAGCTCTGCCTGAATGAATCATTGACTTTTCATGAAAAACTGCAGGAACGCCCTGAATCCCCAGAGACTCAACTTCCTCCCCGGCCAGATCTCCTACTGTCATAGTATGAGTGATGCCGGGATTCATAAGGCACATCTGGTTAAAGGCCTGAACAACGTCGGGGCAGTTTGTGCATGAAAGTGAGACATAGGTTGTAACAGAGGCTGGAACGTTCAGATTCCTGACTCTGGCTGTTATAGAAGCATCCGGCCATTTGCCCTTTCCGTCCGCATTCAGGATAGCCAGAATCAGGCTTGAAAACTCGTGTCCGCCGGGAATGCCGCGGAAAAAAATTCCTGTCGGTTCATTATTTACCCGTATTGTAAATGAAGGAATTACATCGGCAGTTCTGCTGTCCTCCGTGACATTGATTTTGTCAGATACAGAAGCTACCGACTGCAGCATTTGTACCAGTTCCTCCTGCTTTTCATGAGCAGAAATGCGGTACTGCAATGTTATTTCATTTCCAAGCTCTGAAAAATGTTCTTTTAACTGTTTTAATATTGTTTCGTTCAGCATGATGTTCCCCATATGAAAAAGACCGCCCCGGTCAGGGGCAGCCTTGTTCTTTTGTTTTCTGTATTAGATTTTACCTACCAGCTCAAGTCCCGGTTCAAGGGTAGCTGCACCCGGTTCCCACTTGGAAGGACAGACCTCATTCGGATGTGCTTCAATAAACTGGGCTGCCTGAACCTTTCTGAAAAGCTCGTCTGCATTCCTTCCGATACCGTTATCGTTGATTTCAGCCAGCTTTACCTGACCTTCGGGATTAATTAAGAATGTGCCGCGGTAGGCAAGTCCTTCTTCTTCAATATGAACACCGAATGCTCTTGTAAGGTAGCCGGTAGGATCTGCAAGCATGGGATACTGTATTTTCTTGATAGTATCCGATGCATCATGCCATGCCTTATGCACATAATGTGTGTCAGTGCTTACTGAATAAACTTCCACTCCGATTTCTTCAAACTGCGGATATTTATCAGCCATATCGCCGAGCTCTGTAGGACATACAAAAGTAAAGTCGGCAGGATAGAAAAAGAGGATTGACCACTTTCCTTTGAGATCTTCATTGGTAACTGTTTTAAACTCACCCTTATGAAAGGCTTCTGCTGTGAACTCAGGGATTATACTGTTAATTATTGTCTGCATTTAAAAACTCCATTTAGTATTATTTATCGTTAATAACTTTTAACATTTTTTAAAAATGATGTAAAATCGTTTGTTTCTATGGGATTGTTAGGTATTACCTATCAATGTATAATAGCGATATGAATTTACGTGATCTTGAATATTTTATTGCAGTTGAAAAATATGGTACGTTCCGCTCTGCTTCGGAGCATTGCTATGTAAGCCAGCCTACGCTCAGCGGCCAGCTTAAAAAACTCGAAGAGGAGCTCGGGCATCCTCTGTTCGAGCGCAGTACCAGAAAAGTTATGCTGACTGACTTCGGCAGAGAGGCGCTCGGACTTGCGCTTGATATACTGAAAAAAGCAGGGGAGCTGAAGCAGAGAGCCGAGGCTCTCAGTGATCCCTTTTCAGGAACCATCAGGATAGGTGTTTTCCCGACTCTGGGCCCCTGGCTTATCCCCAGGCTGGCCGGGATATTTAAGGCGCAGTATCCCGGAATCCGCTTTTTTCTGACGGAGGAAAAAACTGAAATCCTGCAGGAACAGCTTTTAAACGGCGAACAGGATGCGGTTTTGCTTGCTCATCCTCAGGACCTGCCAGGAGTCGATGTACTGCCTCTGTTCTCAGAAGCATTTTATGCTGCGGTTCCGGATACCCATTCCTGGGCCGGACGGTCATGTGTGGACGGAACCGATCTGGAAGGGGAGCAGCTTCTGCTGCTTGGCGACGGCCACTGTTTCCGTGATCAGGCCCTTGATTTATGCGGTAAATACGGAGCCAGAGAACATGAATCATTCCGAGCTACGGGGCTTGAAACCCTGAGGCAGATGGTCCGGCTCGGTACCGGTATTACTCTTATCCCCAAACTTGCAGTTCCGGATCACGCTGAACCGGGAATATCCTATAAGCCGGTATCAGACTCGGAGTTTAAACGGGATATTGTTCTATGCTTTAGAAAGACTCATCCGCGGCGTGAATTATGGGATAATCTTGCTGAAGTTATTCATGAACACTGTGGGGTTGATCTGGATGTTGCCCCGCTTAGCTGGTGTGAGTGAATGTTTTCTGCCCTATATTTCCAACCCTTTATCAAGCACGGATAATCTTATATAGTAGAGCTTTATGGAGGAAGTATGAAGTTCTGCTCTGTTTATGCCCGGCTGTTCTGTGCTGCTGCGGCAGTGATTTTTATGCTAAGTGCCTGCAACACCCTTCCGCAAAAGGGTCCGGCCGATCAGACTGTCCCTGAAAAAGGCCAGGTAGAGAAACCTGAGGATACAGCCCCTTCATACGAGCAGATTCAGAAGCTGATGGAAGCCGGAGATACTGCTGCTGCAGCAGAAGAGTTTGAAAAAATTAAGACAGATGATGCTGAATCATTGAATGCATATGCCGGTATTCTGATGGCGAACGGCGAATACGAAAAGGCCGAAGAGGTCCTTGCAAAGCTTCTGGAAAAAGATCCGGGTAACTCTGATGCCCTGCTTAACATGGCGCTTGTAAAGGGGATCTTCGGTGATATTGATTCTGAAAAAGACTTCCTTGAAAAAGCAATAGAGGCGAATCCTTCCAACGCAGACGCTTCGGCTATCCGCGGTTCGCTTTATCTTTCAGAAGGCAAGCTGAAAAAGGCCGGAGAGCTTTTTGAATCTGCAATTGCCTCGGATCCGGATAATATAGTTGCGCTTACTGGTTACGGAAGTACGCTTGTGAGGCAGGAAGAATATGAAAAAGCCAGGGAGTACCTTGATCGGGCTGTTGAGCTTGAACCGGGGAATCCTTTCACATATCTTGACCGGAGCAATGTGAGAGCTGCCCTTGGAGACTCCAAAGGGGCTGAATCTGATCTGACCTCAGCAATCAACCTTGAGCCCGACTACTTCTGGCACTATATCGATCGCGGCCGTCTTCGGGTCCGTGAAATAAGTGATCGTCAGGGTGCTCTTGATGATTTTACAAGGGCCATCGAGCTTAATCCTGATAATTTTTATTCCTATGTTTTCCGCGCCGGTATTTACGATGATATGGGTGAGCTTGAACTGGCCGCTGCAGATTACAGGAAACTGCTTGAACTGAAACCGGATTACTACTTTGCGTACAGCTCACTTGCTACAATTCAGTTCATAATGGAAGACTGGGATGAGAGCCGTAAGTCTTTTGAAAAGGCATTTCGTGCTGAACCTGAGGAATACGCCTTTCTTGCCGCGGCCTCACTTGCAGTGATGCGTCAGGGAGACAAAACAAAGACGGCAAACTATCTTAAAAAGACGATGGACTATATTCCGGTTGATAATATCTACTACCATGTTCTTCGCTCATTCCGTGAGAGCAATTATGATACCTATGCCCTGCGTATGATTAAGGAAGAAGAGGATATAAATATCAGAAATAAGCTTCTCTTTTACATCGCAGAGCTGTATTTTATAAGGGATATGAAATCAGCAGCCTACAGCTACCTTGCCATGGTCCGCGATACAAAACTGACAGGTTTTTATGAAGCCAAAATCGCAGCTGCGGAAATTGAAAAATATTTTGAAGACTACTAAGAAATAACATCCATGTTATTTCTTAGCCGGAAGTTGACAAAGCTTCGCTTGTAAACTTCACGGTAAAATGGCTGCCGTCGCGGCAGCCCGGTTATTTTTTATTAGAAGTTTAAACAGGAGTACTATGTGACTGAAACTCGAATCAGCGATACTATCAGAAAAATACAGCTCGGTAACCGGGAGATTATTTTATGCGGTACAGCTCATATTTCAAAAGAAAGCATCAAAGAGGTTGAAAACCTCATCCGTGATGAACTTCCAGGCCGAGTCTGCATTGAGCTGGATGCTCAGAGGTATAAAACCCTGACAGAAGGCCAGGACTGGAGCAGTCTTAACATAGGACAGGTGCTGAAGAAGGGGCAGGCTTTTCTGATGCTTGCAAGCCTTGTACTTTCATCCTATCAGCGCCGTCTGGGTATGGATGTTGGAACTACTCAGGGCCGTGAAATTCTTATTGCTGCCGAAACAGCTACTGAACTGAAGATCCCGTTTTCATTTTCTGACCGCGATATTTCCACAACTCTGCGGAGAGCCTGGTCAAAGTCCGGTTTTATTCAGAAGATGAAGATGCTCTCTGCGCTGATAGGTTCAGCCTTTACAAGTGAGAAGCTTTCCGAAGAGGAACTTGAAAACCTTAAAACCAATTCTGCACTCCAGACAATGATGGATGAACTGGCAGACTACCTTCCGGGAGTCAAGGAAGTCTTTATTGATGAGCGCGACAGATTTATTGCTACAAATATCTTCAATGAAAAAGAGGAAAAGACTGTTGCCGTTGTAGGTGCCGGACATATGGACGGTATAGTTTCCTGGCTTGATATGCTGGAGAAAAAAGAAGCTGAGGCTGATCTTGCCGAGATAAGTACTGTTCCGCCCAAAAAAAACTGGGTCTCAAAAATCCCCTGGCTGATAACGGTGGCTGTTGTGGCACTTATTGCTTCCGGGTTTATACGTTCCGGAATGCATCAGGGATTGAAGATGATCCTCGTCTGGATTCTTGCCAACGGCTCACTTGCCGCAATCGGTGCTATAGTTGCGATGGCTCATCCGCTGGTTGTTTTAATCAGTTTTCTTGCGGCGCCCTTTACCTCGATGAATCCCACCATTGGTGTCGGTATAGTTTCAGGACTGCTTCAGGCATGGATACGAAAGCCGCGGGTCAAGGATTTTGAGGATCTGTATGAGGATATTTCAAGCATAAAGGGTTTCTACAGCAACCGCTTTACAAAGATACTTCTTGTATTCTTCTTCTCAAGCGTCGGCAGCAGTATCGGAACCTTTCTGGCCCTGCCTTATCTTACCGCCCTTATCGCCGGCTGAGAACAGGCCGGAGATACACTTCTTTAAATCCGAAGTCTGTTCCGGATTTATAAAGTTTTTAAAGCCCATTTCGGCTGCTGTCTTTGCCCTGCGTTCAAGGTGGGGCACCGGCATAATTTCACCTGCAAGGCTTATCTCTCCGGCACAGGCAGTACCTCCCGGTACCTGGATGCCGGTTCTTGCTGAATACAGAGCAAGTGCGAGCGTAAGGTCGGTTCCAGGTTCATCAAGCCGAATCCCTCCGGCAACATTCACATAAATATCCTGATCGGAAAACCGCAGCGACAGCGTTTTTTCCAGTACCGCCGCCACCCTTGAAACACGGCGCTGGTCGATTTTATCTGAAAATACCCGTGACAGACCGCCTTTTGCGGGGACTGTTAGCGCCTGTATTTCAACCATCAGCACGCGTGTTCCCTCATAAACTGCTGCAGTGCAGGCTCCGGAAGGCTGTTCGCCCTTGCGTTTTACCAGAAACAGTGATGCAGGTTCGTCTATCTGCTCAAGCCCCTTCGCCGTCATCCTGAATAATCCCAGCTCATCGATAGACCCGAAGCGGTTCTTCACTGCTCTGAGCAGGCGGACATCAGAGGCTCCATGCTCGAAGTAGAGAACCGTATCGACCATGTGTTCCAGCACCTTGGGGCCGGCAATAGAGCCTTCTTTTGTGACATGGGCTACTAGAAAAACCGGACAGCCGTATAGCCTTGCCCTGTCTATCAGTTCTGACGCGCAGAACTTGATCTGGTTTACAGTTCCGGCAACCATCCCCAGGTCCGGGTTAAACATAGTCTGCACTGAGTCTGTGATTACAAGCGCCGGCCTGGATTTGTCTATGGTTTTGAGAATGACAGTTGAATCGCTCTCACACAGTACTTCTATGTCGCGTTTTATATCAAGGCGTTCAGCCCTCATCTTAATCTGTGAGGCAGATTCTTCCCCTGAAATGTAGAGAACCTTTCCGGTAACAGCGGCCTTGTCGCAAATCTGAAGCATCAGTGTAGACTTTCCGATTCCCGGTTCCCCGCCTACCAGCACGGATGATCCCTTCATCAGCCCTCCGCCGAGGACTCTGTCTGTTTCATCAGTTCCGGATGAGAATCTTACACCCTCGGATGTGTCGATCCCGCTGAGCCTGACGGGGCCCCCGGTTCTGCCTGATTCGGTTCTGGCGGATGAAGAAGAGGCGCTCTTTGTTTTGGGTGAAGCTGCGTGTTCAAGCTCAATAAAGCTGTTCCATGTTCCGCAGCCAGGGCACTTGCCCAGCCACTTGGGTTCGGTGTGTCCGCATGATGTGCATTCAAAATAGGTTTTTCTTTTAGCCATTGGTTTATTTTGCATCAGAAAAGCAGAATGGGCAAGCCGTCTGTGGACATTGACTTTTTATAACTTTTTATTTGACAGATGAAAATTTGTGAGCTAACATAATTACATCAAAAGCGACTAATGTAAGGTAAGATGACATATGTCGTATAAGTGCAAAGGTTATTAAACAAATGGCAGATAAAAGTACTCTGATTAAAATTGCATATATGTATTACAGCGCAAATATGACTCAGGAGCAGATAGCGAATAAACTCCGTATATCGCGGCAGCATGTGAATAAGCTCGTCAATTCCCTGATAGAAGAAGGAATAGTGAGTATCACAATTAATGGAATTGAAAATGAGTATGTAGAACTGGAGTCTCTGCTTGAAGAGAAATTCGGACTTAAACAGGTTGTAATAGCAGATACAGATAATAATGATTTGCCGATCCTGACTGTTCTTGGCCGGAAAGCAGCTGAATTTCTTGATGAATTTATTCATGACGGAGATTCAATCGGTGTGTCCTGGGGAATTACGCTTGGTGAAACTATCCAGTGCCTGAGACCCTCCAGAAAATCAAAATCCAATGTTGTTCAGCTTGTCGGCGGCATCAATACGACAAATCATTCAATAAAACCGGATGAAATAACCCGGATGCTTGCTTCCAAGCTGGGCTGTGACTACAGCATCCTTTATGCCCCGGCAACCATGAACAGCAAGCTGGTTCAGGAAGTTGCCAAAGAAGATTTTTACAAACAGACCTTCGAGAAAATGCATGAATGCAATATTGCAATTATGGGTATAGGTGAATTGACTGAAAAATCAACGATCGTATCCGAGGGATATCTGCAGCATGATGATTTTGAGATGCTGCAGGATTCCGGTTATGTCGGAAATATCTGCTTCAACCATTTCAAGGCGGACGGTGATTTCGGCACAATTCAGCTGAAGAATCGGGTAATGGGTGTTGATATGGAAATGCTTAAGAAGATTCCAACAGTCATTGCGATCGCGGGCGGTGACTGGAAATCTGAAGCAGTCTTCGGTGCTCTTAAGACCGGATGTATAGATGTACTGATAATTGACAGTTCAATAGCAAGAGAACTTGAATCACGTCTCGATTAAACATATTAAAGTTAATAAGTGATTACAGTCACTTAAAATATTAATTCAGAAATTAGGATGCCGATACAGGTGCATCCTTTCTGGAGTGGAGGATTAGATGAAAAAACTTTTAATGGTCCTGCTGGTTCTGAGTATTACATTTACTGTATTTGCCGGCGGAAATCAGGAAGGTAAAGCCTCATCAGACGGAGACACAATTAGAATCGGGTATGTCTCTGCCCTGTCAGGTGATACAGCCCTGTGGGGACAGGCTGGTCTGAACGGTATGCTCATGACTGCGAAACGGATCAATGAGGCCGGTGGTGTTCTTGGAAAGCAGATTGAGATTATCGGTCTTGACGGACGCGGAGATCCCCAGGATTCTGTAAATGCCTACAACAAGCTTGTGGATGAGTACAAGGTAAGTGCAGTAGTAGGAACAAATTTCTCAAGCTGTAATATTCCGATTGCAGCAGTTGCAGATGTAAAGAAGGTTCCTGTAATCGCTACAGCTGCATCAAACGACCTTGTGACAGTTGATGAAAACGGAAAACTTCATCCTTATTCATTCAGACTCTGTTTTATTGACTCTTTCCAGGGTGCGAAGATGGCTCAGTACATGCTTGATAAGGGCGTTAAAACTGCAGCGATTCTTACAAATATTGGTGATTCCTACTCATCAGGTCTTTCAGAGTACACTATAAAAGCTTTTGAAGCAGGCGGCGGAAAGATTGTTGCTGCAGAAGAGGCTAATTCCGGTGATAACGATTTCCGTGCGCAGCTTTCCAAAATTAAAAAAGCTAACCCTGAAATCCTGTTTATTCCCTGGATTTACAATGATGTAGCCCTTATCAGCAAGCAGGCAAGGGAACTTGGACTTAAATGTCAGTTCGTCGGTTTTGACGGCTGGGATTCCATGGAACTTCCTACTCTCGCAGAAGGTGCACTTGAAGGAGCTCTTTTCTGTTCAAGACCCGGATTCAATACTCCTGATGCGATGAAATACGGTGAAGCCTACAAGAAAGAATACAACATAGCTCTTGAAGCAGAATGTCTCTACGGTAACGACGGAGTTCTCTGGCTTGTTCAGGTTATAGAAGAAGCCGGTTCATGGGAACCGGATGCTATCAGGGCCGGTCTAGAAAATACAACACATTTCAGCGGACTTCTGGGTGAGATGTCTATAGATCCGGCTACCCACAATCCGCAGAGAGAACTGGCTATGTTTACAATACAGGGAGATAAAGAAGTCCTTGTTGAGATGTATCAGTAATCCCTTTTTTTAAAATTAAAAAGTTAGTTGATATTAAAACGGGAGAGGAGCTTCCCTCCTCTCCCGACTTTCAAAATGAGGGGTGTGAGAAATGTTTCTGCAGCAATTGGTGAATGGTATTTCAGTCGGCGGGGTCTATGCTTTAATTGCCTCCGGATATGCACTGATATACAGTCTTCTGGGCTTTTCAAACTGGGCGCATGGTGAGGTTGCCATGCTTGGTGCGTATGTTGCCCTGATCTTCGTAGCTTCTTTAAATGTGCCGTTTGTAGCAGCGGCTGTAATTGGAATCCTCGGAGCCGGGTTGATTAGTTTTCTTAATGAAAGGCTGGCATACAGAAGGATTCGTGAAAATAAATCACCGACTATGTTTCTTATGATAGCAGCAATGGGGCTGTCTATAGTTTTTCAGAATGGTTCCATGCTGGTGTTCGGAGCCAAATTTCAGAAATATCCCCCTATCCTGCCTGTATCATCGATACCTATCGGGCAGGTACATGTAGGGGTTCTTGATTTATTGACTTTGGTGGTAGCAGCTGTAGCCTTGCTGATTCTTGAACTGGTAATTACAAAAACAAAGGTAGGGCTCGGAATAAGGGCGATTGCCTCAAGCAGTTCCACAGCGGGGCTTCTGGGTATAAACGTAAATAAGATGTTTGCTCTGGTATTTGCTATTGCAGGAGCTCTGGCCGGTGTTGCCGGGGTTCTTCTCGGGTTGAAATATAACGTTTACCCGACAATGGGAAATATCGGATTAAAGGCTTTTATAGCTTCTGTTTTCGGTGGTCTTGGAAGTGTCAGAGGCGCTATTGTCGGTGCCATAGTGATAGGAATCACTGAGACTATGGTATCAGGATATCTGAACTCGGGTCTGAGGGATTTAATTACATTTGCGCTTCTTATTGCCATTCTGCTTATTAAACCCAGCGGTCTTATGGGTGTCACTGTTGAAGAAAAAGCCTAAAGAGGAGCTATATAACTATGTTTTCTGATTACACGCAGGGAATTATTATTCTAGTCTGCATAAATATGATAGCGGTTCTGGGAGTTTCTGTATTAACAGGTTTTACCAGGCTGTTTTCTTTCGGCAATGCGGGATTTATGTCGATCGGCGCATATGTCTCAGCACTGCTTACAGCTAAAATAGGGCTGCCTTTTATTCCGGCTATCCTTGTCGGTATTCTTGCTGCCGGATTTATTGCATACCTGCTTGGTTCGCTTACGCTAAGGCTGCAGGGTGACTATTTTCTTATAACGACACTTGGGTTCGGAGAAATGGTCAGGGTTCTTTTCAATTATATAACGCCGATAACAGGCGGGGCACGCGGTATGGCCGGAATTCCTAAATATACAAGCCTGCCGATTGCGGTAGTTAGCCTTGTGCTTGCAGTAATAATAGCCTGGACGCTTATCCATTCGAAATACGGCAGAAACTTTACGGCGATCAGGGAGCAGGAAATTGCTGCGGAAGCCGTTGGAATAGATGTTACTAAAAACAAGAAGCTGGCCTTCGTTTTCAGTGCTATGCTTGCCGGATGGGCCGGAGCACTGTATGCCCATAATCTGATGTTCCTGTCTCCGATTATGTTCAATCTGCCCAAATCAGCCGAGCTGACGATAACTGTTGTTATCGGCGGATTAGGAAGTCTGACCGGTTCTATCTTCGGATCACTTGTTGTGACTCTTCTACCTGAAATTTTCAGATCATTTGCAAACTACCGAATGTTCTTTTACGGGGTAGCAGTCGTTCTGATTATCACTATGAGGCCTTCAGGTTTGTTCGGCTACAAGGAGTTCTCAATTCGCGGACTGATAGCATTTGTAAAGGGACTAATCAATAAAACTCCCCGTCCGAAAAAAACTGAAAAAATTGGCTGTATGGGGGTGGATGAAAAATGACACCAGTATTGGAAATAAAGAATGTTACAAAGAATTTCGGCGGTGTACGGGCAATTGATGATTTCAGCGTTAAAATTGAACCAGGCAAAATCCACGGCCTGATAGGTCCGAACGGTGCAGGTAAAACTACGATTTTTAATAACATTACAGGTATTCTGTCACCCTGCAGCGGTTCGATATTTTTTAATGAAAAAGAAATTACCGGGCACAAACCGCATAAGATCGCGCAGAAAGGGATAGGAAGAACTTTCCAGAATATCCGTCTGTTCTCAAACCTTAGCGTTCTGCAGAATGTAGTGCTGGCAAGCAGCATGGATGCAAAATATAACTATATTGATGCTTTTTTTAGAACTCCGAGATACAGGAAGTTGGAGAAGGGTATCGAAGAAAAAGCCATGATGCTGCTTGAAGCCGTAGGTCTTGAAAGCAATTTCAGTGAGATTGCCTGTAAGCTTCCATACGGTCACCAGCGCAAACTTGAAATTGCCAGAGCCATAGCGCTTAATCCGAAGCTTATTCTGCTTGATGAGCCTGCCGCAGGAATGAATGCCGATGAATCGGAGGAACTCGTCGGCTTTATTCTTGAGATAAAGAAGAATTTCGATCTGACAATTTTGATGATTGAGCATCACATGGATGTTGTCACAAATCTTTGTGACTGGGTTACAGTTTTGAATTTCGGAAAAACAATTGCCACAGGAACACCCTTAGAGGTTAAAAATAATGACTGCGTTATTGAGGCATATCTTGGAGGTACAGACCCATGCTGAAAATTGAAAACCTGCATGCCGCTTACGGCGGTATTAAGGCTCTTAGAGGGGTCTCTCTTGAAGTTAACGAAGGTGAGGTTGTAGCAGTACTGGGCGCAAACGGTGCCGGTAAGTCAACTCTTCTTAACTGTATCTCTTCGGTAGTAAAACCTTCAGAAGGCAGTATAAAATTTATGGGAACTCCGGTTCCGAAGAGAAATTATGATGTGGTCGGCACTGGCCTGGTTCATGTACCGGAAGGCCGGCAGATATTCACTCACCTGACAGTAAGAGACAATCTGATGGTAGGGGCATATCTGCGAAACGATCCACAGGGTATAAAGGAAGATCTTGACAGAGTTCATGAGCTTTTTCCCCGTCTGAAAGAGCGGGAGAATCAGTACGGCGGCCATCTAAGCGGTGGTGAACAGCAGATGCTTGCCATCAGCCGCGGAATAATGGCGCGGCCCAGGCTGATGCTTCTTGATGAACCCTCCCTGGGACTTGCTCCGATTATAGTAAGCCAGATATTTGAAATTATTACAGAGATTAATAAAAGCGGTACCGCAATCATGATAGTAGAGCAGAATGCTTTTAAAGCTTTGTCCATCTGTGACCGGGCATATATTCTTTCTGTAGGAAGTATTGAAAAAACGGGAACCAGGGATGAGATTCTTGCTGATGATTCACTTAGCAAGGCCTATCTGGGGGACTGATTTTTAATGGTTGTTTTATTAGGTCTCGATGTCGGTACTACCAGGATAAAAGCTGCCCTTACCGACAGCTGCGGGACAGTGATTGATATTGAAAGCTGTCCGGCTGATGTGCAGATTCCCTTCGAAGGTGCCTCGGAAATGAATATGAGAGAGCTCTGGGAAAAACTGTGCAGTCTGACTCTGCAGCTTCGTGAAAGAAATCCGCTTATATGGAAGGAGATTGCCGGAACCGGTATTAGTGCCCAGGGTGACGGCATGTGGGCTATAGACAGGCACGGTGAACCGGTAGGCAATGCAATTCTCTGGAATGATACCAGAACGAGAACTCTGGATAATTTTGATGATCAGGCGCTGGACAGGTTTCTGATCGGCAATTCTTCCACTGCTCTCTTTTCCGGTGCATACCCGCTGATTCTTAAATGGATGAAGCTGAATCAGCCTGATCGGTATAAAAAAATCAGTACAGTTCTCAGATGTAAAGACTGGCTGAACTACCGGCTTACCGGCAATATTTTAAGTGATTTTTCAGATTTTTCGACCTGCGGAATAAATATTTTCGATCACAGTTTTGTCGACGGATTGTTTGATTATCTGGATATCAGGGAAGCCGGCGAGATGATGCCGGAGCTGAGTGCTCCTGTTGATGTAATTGGTTCTGTAAATACAGCGGCCGCAGCTGAATGCGGAATACCCGTGGGGACACCGGTGGTCGCGGGAGCCATTGATGTTGTTGCAACTGCTGTCGGCACCGGACTGTCTGCTGCAGGAGAAAGCTGTGTAATTCTCGGTACAACACTGTGCAGTGAGGCTCTTATTAATTCAGCCGAGGTCGATGTGTCCGATCGCCGGGGCAGCTCTCTGTGCAGTATTTATCCGGATAAATATCTGCGGGTTATGGCTTCGCTCAGCGGCTGTTCAGCAATTGACTGGGCCAGAGATCTGCTGGCTCCTGATTTAAGTTATCAGGAAATAGAAAAGGAGCTGGAGCAGATCCCTGCAGGCAGCAACGGCATTTTATATCACCCTTATATCAGCGGCGAGAGAGCCCCGTTCAGAGACCCCTTTGCATGCGCCGGTTTCTACGGTCTGACAAGGACCCACGGCAGGTTTGATATGCTTCGTGCAGCATTTGAAGGTATGGTCCTTTCTATTATGGACTGTCACAGAGTTCTTCCGGAACATGACGGCAGTGTCTTCCTCTCCGGCGGAGGAGCCTCCAACAACCTGAGCTGTCAGATGATTGCAGATGCACTTGGGAAGAAAGTAATCAGACCCCGGGTCAAGGAACTGGGAATAGCCGGCATAACTGAAATAATCCGGACAGGATTGAATATAGAAAGTTCTGATACAGACGGCACTGAGGGCACAGATGTTTTTATGCCTGATCCGGATAAATATATTAAATATCAATCCCTTTATAAAACTTTCAAGGACCTGCAGGAGGGAATGACCGGGTTCTGGAAGCAGAGGGGTGAATCACAATTTTAAAAGACAAACTATAGAAAATTTTACTTGTTATGGAGATAAATATGCGAGCATTAGTAAAGACAAAAATCGATCCGGGCAATATCGAATTTACCGATATCCCGACACCTGAACCACAGGCTGGTCAGGTAAGAATTAAAATTAAACGTTCCGGAATCTGCCAGACAGATAATACCTACATTAACGAGGGCGGCTTTGCACTGAAACCTCCTGTAGTTCTTGGTCATGAAGTTTCCGGTGTTATAGATGCCATCGGAGAAGGGGTTACCGGTTTTGCTATAGGTGACCGGGTAATAACACAGACCACCTACCATGTCTGCGGAAAATGCAGATTCTGCCGGCGCGGTGAGTATAACCACTGTCCTGAACGAAAGGGAATCGGATCTGCAGCAAACGGTGGCTTTGCTGAATATGTTGTCAACCGGGCTGAGAGTA
>CAXXYH010000003.1:0-2205822 GCA_963677925.2 Spirochaetia bacterium | reverse complement strand
ACCGGGCTGAGAGTATCATGCCTCTTCCTGATGATCTTACTTTTGATCAGGGCGCCTGTATTGAGCCCCTGGCCTGCGGAGTTCATGCACTGACTGAAAGAACAGTTGTTAACGTCGGCAGTGTTGTTGTCATTCTTGGCCCGGGCCCGATCGGTTTGTTTGCCGCCCAGGTTGCAAAAGCTCAGGGCGCCTTTGTAATTGTCGGAGGCACAACCTCGGACAGATCCAGGCTCGATTTGGCTCTATCACTTGGAATCGACCGGGTCGTTGATGTTCAGACAGATGATGTAATGAAAATTGTAAAAGAAGTAACAGAGGGATACGGAGCTGACGTTGTTGTTGAAGCCACAGGTTCTACAGCCGCAGTCTCACTGGCGCTTGAAATTGTGGCCAGGCGTGGAACCTTTGTTCCAATGGGTATTTTTAACAGTGATATTACAATTGACTTTCATAATATAAAAAAGAAGGAACTGACAGTTCAGGGGTCTCATGCACAGATACCCACATCCTGGCATAAAGCCATGCGTCTGGTGCAGCTTGGAAAGGTCAACACTGATGCAATAGTTTCACATGTATTTCCTCTTTCAAAGTGGGATGAGGCCTTAAGAACAGTTTCAGAACGTAAGGGACTGAAAGTTCTTCTGGACCCGGAAAACTAAGTTCACCCGGAGATGATTTCAATGCTGGAAAAAATAATCGGAGACATTGCCTACACTCTTGTCGGTTCCGGGGTCGCCGGAGAAAAAGGGGCGGAACTGCTGGTTCTGACAGAAAAGGAAGTCCGGCTGCTTGAGGGTGATAAGTCCGGCCTGATTCAGGCAGATGGAAACATGAGTCCGCTGGAACGAATTGCCGCGGCAGGCAGGGCGTTGAGACTTGCCGGAGAATATCCTTACTACACAGCGGCTGCAGCAGCGATCGGTATTTCATCCGACAGTGAATACTCGACCATATTAAAAAACGGCGGCGATTTAAAGGGCGCCATAAAAAAACTATGCGGACTGAAGTTTGAAAGTGAACTTATCCAGATGATAGCTGAAGCCTGTACGGTGCTTCCAGATCTCCGTCTTCAGGATGTTCGTAAAGTTGAGATTATGAAAGAAGCTCATCGAAAGGGTTTCATGTATGAAGTCGTTTATCATGGATGCGCCCAGTGTCATATGGCGGCTGTTTCCGACATAACCGGAAAGGAAGACCCTGTTATGTTTCGGGCGGCAAACGGCTTTGCTGCTGGAATGGGTCTGCTTGGTGACGGTGTATGCGGAGGCTACAGCGGCGGAATTCTGTCGCTGGGAATGTATGCAGGAAGACGGAAAGAATTTTTTAACGGAGACAAGGAAGAGAAAGATCTCTGTACTAAGCTTGTCGGTAAGCTCCATAAAAAGTATATGGATACATTCGGTACAGTTACCTGTCATGATATCCACCGCGAAATCTTCGGACGGGCATTTCATATAACGAAGTCCGAAGATAAGGAAGCCTTTGAAAAGGCCGGTGCGCATACCCTTGACAAGTGTCCGTCGGTTGTCGGAACAAGCGCGGCGTGGGTTGCAGAGATTCTGCTACGATGAGGGATTTATTTCTTAATAAAGAAGAAACAGGAAAGGGTTATTGGATATGAAAACTAAAATCAGTGTCGGGACCTGGGTATACGGAATGGGAACCGACCGCTATGTGGGTTCAGGTTACAAAGATCCTGTGAAATTTGAGGATCGGGTAAGGGCCGTTTCAAAGCTTGAAGGTGTCAGCGGTATAGAGATTACATATCCCTGTGATGTCAGTGAAGACAATTGGGATATTATAAAACCTCTTCTTACAGAGTGTCATTTAAGTATAGTGAGTATGGGTGTTGAGCTTGTATGCGACAGGGAATGGAAGGACGGTTCGCTGTCAGCACTGAATCCTGAAAGGCGGGCAAAGTCAGTTAACCTTGTTAAAAAGGCTATGGATTTTGCTGTCGAGGCAGGGGTGAAAACAGTCTGTCTCTGGCTTGGTCAGGATGTTTTTGATTATGTTTTTCAGAACGACTATGTTAAAGCTTACCAGAATCTTATCGATTCAATTAGAGAGTGCGCACAGCATAAGCCTCAGATAAATCTCGGTATTGAATATAAGGTTTCCGAGCCTAAAATGAGCTGTATGATTAAAAATGCCGGAATGGCGCTGGCGGCGGCTCAGGCTACCGGCTGTGCGAATGTCGGTATAACCCTTGATATCGGACATGCCTTTAATGCAGGTGAAAACCCTGCTGAGGTAGCTTCAATACTGTTTGCACAGAACAGACTGTTTCATATTCATGTAAATGATAACTACCGTATTGCGGATGATGATATGCCGGTAGGTACTGTACACTGGCCTCAGTATTTTGAGCTTTTCTACTGGATGAACCGTCTTGGATATGACGGATGGTACTCGCTTGATCTCTATCCCTACAGGGATGATCCGGACGAAGCCTGCCGTGCTTCAATAGATTTTATAAACGGGGCAATGAAGTATGTGGAAGAAAAACTACCGAAGGATTTTGTAACCGGAACGGAACAGAAGCCGGGTAGGATTCTTCAGTCTCTGTACCGTAGTTTTTTTGACGGAGGGGCAGAATAATGAAAGCTGCAGTATGGCACGGCTACAAGGATATCCGTATCACAGATGTTCCTGTACCTTCCCCGAAACCCGGACATGTGGTTATTGAAGTTGCATGGGCCGGTATCTGCGGAACCGACCGCCATGAATACACGGGCCCCAACTTTATCCCGGTGGAAAAACCGCACCGCCTTACAGGCAAGGTTGCTCCTCTTACTATCGGACATGAATTTACAGGTATTATTTCTGCTGTCGGCGAAGGTGTTGAAGGCTGGAAGGTTGACGACAGGGTAACAGCTAATGGAACACTCTGCTGCGGAAAATGTGAAATGTGTCTGAGCGGGCGCTACAACGTCTGTGAAAAACTGGGATTTCTCGGGGTTAACCTTGACGGGGCTTTTGCAGAGTTTGTTGAAGTGGAAGCAGCCCGGCTTTTCCGGATTCCGGAAAATGTCAGCCTTCGCCAGGCGGTTCTGGCTGAACCGATTGCATGCGGAATCCATTCAACCAATCTGCTGGGCGATATCAAAGGGAAGGACGTTGTAATTGTAGGTCCCGGAATAATTGGAATCGGCTGCTTCTTTGCTGCCAAACTTGCAGGAGCCGGCAGAGTTCTGGTTGCCGGTGTCGGTGAGCAGCGGAAGGCCCTTGTCGAGGGGTTTGGAGGTGTTTATACCGATGTCGCGAAAGCGGATCTGAAGGACACCGTTGCCGCCTGGTCCGACGGACGTAATGCCGACGTGGTTTATGAATGCGTCGGAACACAGAGGACTCTGGACAGCTGTATAAGCATTATGAAGCCTGGCGCCCAGCTGATGGTCATGGGCGTTTTTGAGAAGCCCCCTGTTTTTCCTATGAATGATTTTCAGGAAGGTGAAAGGCGGATGTATACATCACAGGCCCATGTGGAAGAGATAGGTACAGCACTGGAGTATTTTTCCGAGGGCAGAATACCTGCTGATGATCTGATTACCAGGGTTGTGACGCTGGAAACACTTGTTGAAGACGGTTTTGAGGAGCTTATCAGAAACGGAGCTGACCATATCAAGATTGCGATTAATATTAACGATAAGAGAGGACTTTGAAATTGGAAAATATGAAATTTGGAACAAAAGCTGTACATGCAGGGCAGAAGATAGACCCGCTGACAGGAGCTCTGATTGCTCCCATGTATATGACCAGTACATACTGCTGGGATCCTGAAACCCGTGACAGGTACATCTCAGGAGATAAGGAAGGTATCTTTACCTACGGGAGATCAAGGAACCCGACTCAGAATGACCTTCAGGAGAAGATTGCTTCACTGGAAGGAGCGGAGCGCTGTCTGGTTACAGCTTCCGGAATGGCTGCAATTTCACTTGCTGTGCTTAACGTTGCCCATCCCGGTGATCATATTATTGCATTCAAAACCATCTACAGCGGATCTTTTAAGCTGTTTACCCAGATCTTTGAAGAACTGAAGATTGAAGTCAGTTTTGTAGAAACCATTGATGAAGAAACTGTAGCTAAGGCGTTAAGGCCGAATACAAAGGTTCTTTATGCGGAGACTATGGCCAACCCGACTATGACAGTGCTTGATATTGATATGTTCGCCGCCATCGCAAAAAAGAATAACCTGGTTTCAATAGTAGACAGTACATTCACAACCCCGTACATGATTCGTCCTGTAGAGCACGGTGTTGATGTCGTAGTTCACAGCACAACAAAATATATCAACGGACACGGAGACCTTGTGGGCGGGGCAATTGTTGGAAAGCACAGTTTTGTCGATAAAATCCGTTCATCAATCTATCAGGAACTGGGGCCGGTACCCAGCCCGTTCAGCTGCTGGCTGATGCTCAGAGGGCTGAAAACTCTCCATCTCAGGATGAGGCAGCATTCCGAGAACGCAATGATAGTTGCTAAATGGCTTGAAAAGCATGAAAAAATCGAGAAAGTTGAATACCCCGGACTGGAAAACCACCCTGATCATGAGCTTGCAAAGAAATTATTCGGCGCGGCAGGTTTTGGAGGTATGCTATCTTTTATTGTCAAAGGCGGACTTACGAAAGCAACAAAGTTTGCCGACAATGTTGAAATAGCTAAATACTGCGTAAGTCTCGGCGACTGCGATACGATGATTCAGCAGCCGCCTCTGCAGACCCATGGAATGCTGAAACCTGAAGATCGGGCCAAGATGGGTATCGATGACGGTCTGGTGAGGCTTTCGGTTGGAATTGAGGATGTTGAAGATATTATAGGCAGTCTGGAGCATGCATTAAGTCTGATTTAAGACGCTAATTCTATAGAAAACTTATGTAAGCAGTCTCACAGGATTGTAATCATAATCTGATTGCGGAGGAGAAATATGTCCGAATTAACAGAAATACGGTGGCATGGCCGCGGAGGACAGGGGGCAAAGACTGCCTCACTGCTTCTGGCTGATGTAGCCTTCAGTACCGGAAGGTATGTTCAGGGTTTTCCCGAGTACGGCCCGGAGCGGATGGGTGCCCCCATTACGGCATACAACAGGATAAGCAGTGAAAAAATAAGGGTTCACTCAAATATATATAATCCTGATTTTGTTGTCGTGGTTGATGAAAGCCTTCTTGATTCCGTTGATGTTACCGCCGGACTTAAAGCCGGGGGCGCTATTATAATAAACTCGGAAAAAAAACCGGATGAGATTTCCGGCAGACTGGCCGGTTACAGCGGAAGGGTCTACACAGTAGATGCCGCAAGAATTTCAACAGAATGCCTTGGAAAAAACTTCCCGAATACGCCGATGCTTGCAGCGGTCGTGAAGGTAAGCGGAATTATGGAAGAGAATACCTTTATAAAAGAAATGGAAGAATCCTTCAGGCATAAGTTTGCCTCAAAACCAAAGGTGATAGAAGGCAATCTGAAGGCGCTGAAAGCCGCAATGAATGAGGTGGGTTGATAATGAAAACAGAAACAGATTTTATCGGAACGGATGTTCCCTGGCAGAAAATAACACCGGGCGGAGCGGTGTACAGCGGAGGCAATTCCTCCGGTTTCAGAACCGGAGACTGGAGCAGTATAAAACCCTTCCTTGATAAGGAAAAATGCAGAAACTGCCACCTTTGTGTCCCTGTATGTCCGGACAGTGTCATTACTGCAGGAGACGATATACCTGAATTCAATTTAAACCTCTGCAAGGGCTGCGGAATATGTGTTGAGGCCTGTTCATTTTCTGCACTGAGTATGAAGAAGGAGGAAATCTGATGGCTGCAATTAAGGAACGAATGTCCGGAAACGAAGCCGTAGCAACAGCAATGCGGCAGATAAATCCGGATGTAATACCCGCATTTCCCATAACACCTTCGACGGAAATTCCGCAGTATTATTCATCATATATTTCAAACGGGCAGGTTGATACCGAATTTATTCCGGTTGAATCAGAGCACAGTGCAATGTCCGCATGTATCGGCTCACAGGCTGCAGGGGCAAGAACAATGACGGCCACTTCATCCTGCGGTCTTGCGCTCATGTGGGAAATGCTTTATGTGGCAGCTTCGCTGAAACTCCCAATTACAATGGCCTGTGTCAACAGGGCTCTTTCCGGGCCGATTAATATAAATGCGGATCACAGTGATTCAATGGGAGCCCGTGATTCCGGCTGGATTCAGCTGTACTCGGAAGATAATCAGGAAGCATATGACAACCTCATACAGGCTGTACGGATAGGAGAGCATCCTGATGTCCAGCTGCCTGTGATGGTCTGCCAGGACGGTTTCATTACAAGTCATGCGGTTGAAAATATTGAACTGCTTCAGGATGAGGATGTAAAGGCCTTTGTCCGGGAATATGACCCGGAACATTTCCTTCTTTCTGAATCAGGACACCTTTCACTCGGACCCTATGCGACCTCTGCCTATTATATGGAAAGCAAAAGACAGCAGGCCCAGTCTATGCTGAACGCAAAAAATGTGATTCTTGAAATAGCAGCTGAGTATGAAGAACTGACAGGAAGAAAATACAGTTTCTTTGAAGAGTACATGCTCGACGATGCCGACGTTGCACTTGTTATTATCAACTCCAGCGCGGGTACGGCCAAGATTGCTGTTGATCAAATGCGCAGCCGCGGAATAAAGGCAGGTCTCCTTAAGATACGGGTTTTCAGGCCCTTTCCCTTTGATGAAATCAGGGAGGCTCTTGGTAATCTGAAAGCTGTAGCAGTTATGGACAAATGTGAAGGAATGTCCGGAGCCGGCGGTCCGCTGTTTGCCGAAGTAAGGTCGGCAATGTTCGACAGTGAGCGCAGGCCTAAAGCGGTTAATTATATTTACGGTCTCGGCGGCAGGGATGTCAGGGTTCAGGACATGGTTTCGGTTTTTGAAGACCTTTGCAGGGATGCGGACGGGTCAGGTTCAGCTGATATTTTCAGATATCTTAGTTTAAGGGGACAGCATGTCATATAATTTTAAGGAAACTATAAAAAAGCCTGAAAGACTGGCAGGCGGACACAGAATGTGTGCGGGCTGCGGTGCCCCGGTTGCTGTGAGATCTGTGTTGAGGGCAGTTAAACAGGAAGACAAGGCTGTTATAGGCTGTGCCACCGGATGTCTTGAAGTATCAACGTTTATGTATCCGTATACATCATGGAAGGATTCCTTTATTCACAACGCCTTCGAGAATGCCGGTGCGACTGTAAGCGGTGTTGAAGGTGCATATAAAGCTCTTAAGCGGAGAGGCCGTGTAAGTAAAGACTTTAAATTTATAACTTTCGGCGGTGACGGCGGAACCTATGATATAGGCTTTCAGTCTCTCTCCGGTGCAATGGAAAGGAATCATGATATGGTATATGTCTGCTACGACAACGGCGCATACATGAATACCGGTATACAGCGTTCCTCTGCTACACCTCATTATGCTGATACGACTACCACTCCTGTCGGTGCAGTCAGTGATGGAAAAAACCAGAACCGCAAGGAACTGACAGATATTATAGCGGCTCATAATATTCCCTATGTTGCACAGACAACATTTACAGGAAATTTCAAAGACATTCATGAGAAATCTGAAAAGGCAATCTACACAAAGGGAGCAGCCTTTATGAATATACTTGCTCCCTGCCCAAGGGGCTGGCGATATGAAACATCACAGATGATGAATATGTGCAAACTGGCGATCGACAGCTGCTGGTGGCCCATGTTTGAAATAGAAGAAGGCCGCTGGAAACTGACCTATGAGCCAAAGAAGAAAATTCCTGTTGTTGATTTTCTAAGGCCGCAGGGCCGGTTCCGTCATCTTTTTCAGAAGGAAAATGAACACCTGCTGGAAGAAATTCAGAATGAAACGGACAGAAGATGGCATGATATACTGGAAAAGTGCAGTAAGAATTAATAATGGAGGAATTTGATGAGTGATAATACGAAAATCCCAAAGCCCATAGGCCCGTATTCTGTGGCACAGTCTTTTGAAAAACTGATCTTTACATCAGGACAGATCGGCATGGAGCCTGAAACAGGAATCCTGCCTGAAACAGTGGAAGAACAGACCGATACCGCTCTGAAAAACCTGAGCGCTGTGCTTGAGTCGATGGGCGGGAGTCTTGAAACTGTAATTAAAACCACTGTGTTTCTTGACAGTATGGAAGACTTCTCAAAAATGAACGGAGTATATCAGAATTATTTTAAAAGTGATTATCCGGCAAGAAGTGCTGTGGAAGTCGGAAAGCTTCCTAAAAAGGCGCTTGTTGAAATTGAGGCCATTGCTGTTAAAAAGAGCTGAATTTGAATCTCCGGGTGTATCAGATGAATGTTTCTGCTGAATTATTCACCTGATACACCCTTTCCTGTGTTGCTGTTTAAGACCTTTTCCCGTAGTCTATGTCCATGGAATTAAAAATATCCGAATTAAAAAAAGAGGAAATCCCGGAGTTCTGCAGCCTTGTTAGAACCGTTTATGACGAGTTTGTTGCTCCCGACTACTCAGATGAGGGCAACAGCCACTTTTATTCATACCTCGAGGAAGCAGCAGTAAGCGAACGCTTTGAGCAGGGAGGATTTTTCGCCGCCGCAAGGGTTGAAGATATATTCGCCGGTGTGGCAGCTTTCCGGGATATCAGCCATCTCACGACCTTCTTTGTTTCCAAAGACTATCAGAATCGAGGTGTAGGCAGAATGCTTTTTGCATTTTCCCTGAGACACATCCGCTCTCATCATCCTGAGATTAAAAAGATCACAGTTAATTCATCACCCTTCGCACTTCCCGTTTATAAGAGGCTCGGCTTTGAGCTGACAGGCGGGCGTGAAGAGAAGGACGGCATAATCTACTATCCCATGGAATACCGGATAAGCCGGTAAGTTATTATACCGTGAGCCGATTCGGTGAAGGAGTTAAAACATGATTGGCAAGCATAAGGGTGACGGATTTCATTCAATGATTGAAGGAATAAGCATACAGACCCTTTGTTACGGGGAAAATACACTTATGAGCAAATTTCTGCTTGAAAAGGGAAGTATTCTGCCTCCGCACTCACATACCTATGAACAGACCGGTTACCTGATTTCAGGAAATATGATCCTGTATATTGATGAGGTTCCGCATAATCTTGAGCCCGGCGACAGCTGGTGTATTCCGGTCGGGGCTTCGCACAGGGCTGATATCATTGAAGACTCTGTGGCTCTTGAAGTCTTCGCAGAAGCCCGTGAAGACTATAAAAAATATTTATAAATAAAAAAACCGCCCTGTGGTTTAGGGCGGTCTCCATGTCTGCATCCGGCGTAAGCCTCAGCCTGTTTATTTAAAATCGATAAGCTCTACTTCAAAAATAAGGTAGGCGTTCTCGGGGATTACTCCGGGGTAACCTCTTTCACCGTAACCAAGTTCGGGCGGGATGATGAGGGTTCTTTTTTCACCCTTGGTCATGCTCATAAGAGCCTCATTCCAGCCCTGAATGACCTGGCCAATCTGGAAATCAATAGGTTCGCCTCTTTTAATCGAGCTGTCAAAAAGGGTTCCGTCAAGAAGTGTTCCCTCATAATGGCAGGTAACTGTGCTTCCCATTTTCGGGCTGCCGTTTCCGTCGCCTTCCTGTCTTACGATGTACATAAGTCCTGACTCGGTCTTTTCTGCATCCGGCCAGTTTTTCTTGATTAGATCGAGTTCTTCCTTTCTTGCTTCTTCAAGTTTTGCAGCCGCTCTTGAAGCGGAATCCTTTACAAACTTGTCAAAGGTTTCCTGGTCAGCCTTGAAGGCCTCGGCATCCGCACCCTTTCTGATAATGGTTACTTTGTCCATAACATCGCCCTGGGCAATCGCATCAACTACATTCTGGCCTTCAACAACATGTCCGAAAACCGTGTGCTTGTCATTCAGCCAGGGAGTCTCAACATGTGTGATGAAAAACTGGCTGCCGTTTGTTCCGGGTCCGCTGTTTGCCATTGAAAGGATTCCGGGTCCGCTATGTCTTAGGCTTGAATCAAACTCATCAGGAAATTTATAGCCGGGTCCGCCTGTGCCGTTTCCGTTGGGGTCCCCGCCCTGAATCATGAAATTATCAATAACCCTGTGAAACTTAAGTCCGTCGTAGAATGGCTCTTCACCCTTTGTGTTATCAAGTTTTCCCTCTGCCAGTCCTACAAAGTTGGCTACTGTCATCGGTGTTTTTTTATATTCAAGCTCAAGAAGGATATCACCCTTGCTTGTGCTTATTTCGGCATAGAGGCCGTCACTAAGATCCATGTATTTCTCCTCAATATTGGTGTCTTTCGTATCTCCGACGGCAGCTGAACTGTTCTTTTCCTTAGCATTTGCGCAGCTGAAGGAAACAAAAATCAAAAGTACTGTTAAACCGACAGTGATAATCTTTTTCATAACTATTTAGCTTCTATTATCCTTGTAAAAATGATTCCGTCAATGGCGTTAATCTTCTCAAGCACATCTTCAGGTACAGATCCGTCAATATCGATGAGGTTGTATGCATGATCGCCCTTGTTCCTGTTGATCATATTGGCAATGTTAAGTCCGCTTTCGGCGATCACGTGTGAAATCTGTCCGACCATGTTGGGAACATTTCTGTTTCCGATAGCTATTCGGGTTTCACCGTTCATCGGCATTGAGCAGTCAGGGTAGTTGACCGAGTTTTTGATGTTTCCTGTTTCGAGGTAGTCACAAAGCTGTCTGACCGCCATGATTGCACAGTTTTCTTCGGCTTCAGGTGTTGACGCTCCGAGGTGGGGAATTGGAATGATGTTTTCGACACCGATTACATCCTTGTCCGGGAAGTCTGTAACATAGCGGTCAACCTGTCCGGATTCAATTGCAGCAAGCAGGGCCTTGTTGTCAACCAGTTCTCCTCTTGCAAAGTTTAGGATCTTTACACCCTTCTTCATCTTTGCGATGCTTTCGCTGTTTATAAGGCCTCTTGTTGAATCGTTAAGCGGGACATGGACAGTAATATAGTCGCATTTCTCAAGAAGCTGATCCATGGACGCTGCCCTCTGTACTGATCTTGAAAGTCCCCAGGCTGCATCGATTGAAATGTATGGGTCAAAACCTATTACATTCATACCAAGCGATACTGCGTCATTTGCAACCATAACCCCGATTGCACCGAGACCGATGATTCCAAGGGTCTTACCCATAATTTCAGCACCGGCAAAGTCTGATTTACCCTTCTCAACAAGCTTTGAAACTTCATCGCCCTTGTCGAGGCTCTGTACCCAGTCAACACCGCGGATAATCTTACGGGATGATATGAAAAGTCCCATAAGCACGAGTTCTTTAACGCTGTTTGCGTTTGCTCCGGGAGTGTTGAAGACAACAATACCTTTTTCGGTGTATTCATTGACAGGAATATTGTTGGTTCCCGCGCCGGCTCTGGCAACACCCTTAAGGCCTTCAGGGATCTCCATATCGTGCATCTTGTAGCTTCGCAGTATAATTCCGTCAACAGTGTCGGAACCGCTGTCAACCGCATACCTGCTCATATCCAGAAGGTCCATGCCCTTGGATGAAATGTTGTTCAAGGTCTTAATCTGATACATACTTCTCTCCATATTCGTTATGTCAGTCTTTTATTTCAAGTTTTTCGCTGAGCATTGTGTCATCATCAAAGATGAATTTGCCCGATATTTTTTTTCCGGCAAGGACTTCCGGCAGCCAGACTGCATCATCAGCCCACATCTTGTCGTAAGGAAGGCGTTCTTCATCAGCCCAGAAGGGTTCCGCTTCGTCTGTCTCGACCATTTCTCCTTCATATGATTCTGCTGTGAATGCAAAGCCGCGGATGGAATGACCGTTTTTGAAAATAAAGAAAAGGTCGCCCATCATTTCGGGATTGATCGGTGTCAGGCCTACTTCCTCCTGACATTCCCGGATTGCTGCTTCTGCAGGCATTTCGCCCGGTTCTATCCGTCCGCCCGGTGCGTTTACCTTGCCGGCGCCGAGGCCTGTCTTCTTGTTAATAAGAAGAATCTGCTTTTCACTTCTGATGTAGCAGATTACCGCCTGCTCCTTGAATTTCCATGAATCCCAGTCAACCTCATCAACAGTGTCCGGAACTATGATTTCCTCTTCTTCCACAGGCTGAGGTTCGGGAGTCTGAGGTTTCAGGAATTTATCCATAAAAGAGGGTTTCCGTTCTTCCTCGGGTTCTTCATCCGGATCACATTCGGAACACATGTTTGAGTCGTAGTAGAGGATGCGGTTGAAATCAAGCTTTGTACCGCAGGATGTACATTTAAGTTTCCACGGCAGTGCTTTTGCTCTGAAAATGTATGCGATAATGGCGACAATACCTACTCCGGCTATGAGGAGGTAATCAGGAAGCTGTTCTTTTGCAGCTATTAGAATTACAATTACGTAGAAAAGAAAGACAAGGCCGGCCCAGATAATTGTGGCGATCCGCTTTTTCTGGCAGTGCTTTTGGTGCTTGCGCTGGGTAATATTCAGCAATGCGACCGCTGCAAGGGCCCAGAAAACGGGTTCAGTAAGTTTTTCTGCTATCATAAATTAGAAAATAACAGTCAAAGAGGCCTTAGTCAATGGCGCGGCCCGCCCTTGATTTTTTGGGCCTGCCGGTTTATAAACTGATGGAATGAAAAAAATGAAACCTTCCTTGAACGGAATACAGAAAACTTCGCCCGTTTTTTTATGGATATCCGCGCTATCTGTACCGGCGATACGCAGGGCTCTGGGGAAAACTTTAAAGCTGATTTTCATAAATTTTTTCGGTCTGCAGTTCCAGACAGTGCTTAAACCGTCAATCCGACCGGTTGTGAATGTCGATCATCCGCTTGATAAGTCCATCCCCTTTGTTCCCGGGTGGGTGGGCCTTTACAATACATTCACCGTATTCTGGATGAAATCAGCCGGATGGCTTTATAGGGAATTCGGTAACGAAGCACTCGATGATATCGGTAAATTTGTGCATGAAATAGGGCTTCTTTATGAGTACGCCGGCCGTGTATACAGTAAGTGCCAGTCAACTACAAACAGGCCGGGTGTGATCGCCGATTTCAATTTTATTGTTATTCATCTTTTTGATCCTCATCTGCACTGTGTGCCCAGCCTTCATGTGATGGTCTGTGCCTACACGTCATTCATGACCGATTCTTTAATAGAAAAGTATGCGGATGATCCTTCAAGGTATCAGGCTGAACGCGACTGGGTATTCAAGAATTCCATCGAAATTATAGAGTCTGTACTTCTTGTAAAACAGCACAGCGTAAACTGTATTCCTGCAGGTTATTTTATGAACACTGCACTTTTTCCGGGCTTCCGTGAAAAATGGGCAGAGCGGAGCATTGCAGAAATGTTTAAAGATGACCCGAAAGGACTGGACAGATCTGACGAGGTCATGGATTATATTAAGAAGCTGTATGACAGCTTTCTTGAAAAACTTGATTCCGGCAGGGATGAGGCTGAGATTCTTCTTGAGTTTCTTGCGGAGTATGCCGGTACTGATGAGGTAGAGATTGGCAGATAACCGGAAAAACCCTGCAACCGAGAGATTCCTTAAAAGTATCGGATTCCCGGCAGTTAATGTTCACACCATGAATAATCATCATGATTTTACAAGACCTTCAAGACGGATTCTTGTAATCGGACCGATGGGATCGGGTAAGACCGAGTTTTCATCAAGGGTCTGGCGTGATTCAAAGATTGCCCTTAAAAAATCTGAAGAGGTAGCCGACCTCACTACAACTGCCGACTCGGATCGCCGCAGAGTTTTCTTTATCCGTTCATCACTGGACGGCGGCCGCTTCCCGGAATATCCGGAAGATGCTCTTGCCTACCGGGGCGGTTATGAACGGCTCGGCGGAAACATTGCGAAGATAAGCAATTCTTTTGAACTTGAAGAAATGATAGAAAAACATCTTAACCATGGAACCTGGATAATTGATGAGGCTTCGTTCTATGATGAAAGAATTGCGTATCTTGTAAGCAGATATTCCGAGCATTACGGAATGAACTTTATCTTTCCGACCCTCATTCTTAACTTCCGCAGGGATATTTTTAATGCTACAGCAAGGTTTCTGCTTGAAACCGCAACTGACGTTTTTACCCTTACTGCTTACTGCGAGCATGAAGACTGCATAATTGACTCATTTTATACATACAGATACTACAAAATAGACGGAAAGGAATGTCCGGCTCTGTATTTTGATCCGCTTATAGTGATAGGCGGCGATACCGAGAAAGAGAATCCTCTTGAACCGAATTACTGCACCCGCTGTGATGAGCACCATTACCTGCCGGGTAAAGACTACACCTTTCTGATTCTAAAGCCGCTTGGTGAGGAAGCCTCACGCGGAGATATCGATCCGCTTAAGCAGGAACTGTTTTCAATTAAAAATGAACTTGAACGCTCACAGCTTTATAATATTCTCAAAGAGAACTACCTTGATGCAGAACCGGCCAATCCGATCTGCATGAACAGTCTGAAGGTTCCCTGTATTGCAGAAAAGGCTCTTATCTATCTATTTTCCGAAGAGAACCTGATTTCTGAAGATCAGATGAAGCGGCTTACCGATGAGCTTGAGCTTGATGCTGGCTATATGTCAAAAACCCTTGCCGATAATCGCAGGGCAGTTAACTTTGAGCAGCTTGAACTATTCAGCTGAACACAGCCGCGGTCTTTCATGGGAGCCTGTAAAAAGGCTATAATATCCTCACTATACAGGAAATATTTTTGAGTTCTAATCCATCAGATGTATTAAACCGCTTTTTCGGCTATCCAGAGTTCCGGGGAATGCAGGAACAAATTATCTCAAGACTGCTTAAAGGCTCCGGCTCTCATTCGCTTGTCCTTATGCCTACCGGGGCAGGCAAATCACTGTGCTATCAGATTCCGGGGCTGATCTTTGAGGGTGGAACTCTTGTGGTGAGTCCGCTTATCTCTCTGATGAAGGATCAGGTGGATGCTCTGAAGAAGAAAGGTATCAAGGCTGATTATATAAATTCTACTGTACCGTCTGCAGACAAAAAAAAGCGGCTTGAAGATTTTGTTTACGGTGATTTGAAGTTTCTCTATGTAACTCCTGAGCGTTTTTCAAAGCATGATTTTATGTTTGCAGTTAAAAGGGCAAATATCTCACTCCTTGCTGTAGATGAGGCACACTGTATTTCTCAATGGGGGCATGATTTCAGGCCTGATTACAGCAGGCTGGGTGAGGTGAGGGCTGAGCTTGGTAACCCTCTCACCATTGCGCTGACAGCAACTGCTACAAAGCCGGTGCAGCAGGATATTATCAGTTCACTCGGTTTCTCCGGCACTGAAATGGAAATATTCCATCAGGGAATTAGGCGTCCCAATTTGAGACTTGAAGCAGAGGAGTGCTTCTCTGACGGTGAAAAGCTCAAGAACATCAGCTCTGTATTTAAAAGCATTAAAGGCAGCGGGATAGTATATTTTGCGCTTATAAAAACGCTTGAGAGTTTTTCTGAAATGCTTCATACCGCCGGGGTTCCGCATCTTGTTTACCACGGTAAGCTTGCTCCCAAACAGCGTAAAAAAGTTCAGAACCAGTTTATGTCATCTGACGCTCTTGTTCTTGCAACCAATGCTTTCGGTATGGGAATTGATAAACCCGACCTGCGTTATGTCCTCCATGCTGAAATCCCGGGGAGCATGGAATCTTACTATCAGGAAATCGGCCGAGCCGGACGGGATGGAAAAGATGCATCCTGTGCAGGATGCTCTACTCTCAGGATGATTTGAGCATTCATATGGATTTCATTAAATGGTCCAACCCGGATCCGGACTTTCTTAAAAAGATGCATGGCGTAGTCAAGTCCAGGGAGCAGCAGATACAGTCGCTGGGGCGGGAGTTTCTTGAAAACGAACTGTTTTTCAAGAACCGGTTTGATTTCCGTCTCGATACCGGCCTGAGTCTCTTTGAGCGGTATGGAGTAACCGAAGGCAGCCTTGAGCAGAAGAATCTTAAGGTTGTCAGTGATACTCTGCCAGAAGCAATTATCGGAAAAGAGCAGCATGAGCAGAAGCTGCTGAGCGATCAGAAGAAGCTGCTGGGCATTGTTCAGTATTTCAGAAGCGAATCCTGCAGGCGGCAGGCCATCGAATCATATTTCGGCTTCGATGATGAGCAGCCCTGCGGGAATTGTGACATCTGCAATTAAAAAATGCGGGAAAATCAAAAAAATTGTGTTAGCCTCTATTATATCTGCAGCTTGCATTCAGTCTTTTTCTAAATTATCATTTGAAACAAACGGATTATAATAGCAGTGTTGCCGCTGATTATCCGGATTTAATTTAAACGGAGTGTTCCGGATTGTCTGAGATCGATGAAAAGAAACGCAGGCCTAGAATTTTCAACCATAAATTGTCTCCTTTGATTTTTCTCTCTTCTTCTCTATTAATAATTTTTTTTATGGTTTTCTTTGTCATCACTACACTTAACAGGACAATCAACACTAACCTGCAAAGAGGTCTTGATGTTGTCTATTCAAGATTTGAAGAACGAGAGCGTCAGAAGGCAAAGGATTCGATCGACCAGTTTATAATGGGTATCGAATATGCTGTTAAGACCTCCCCCCTTCCTTTTGAAAGACTGAAGAAGGAAATCTTCGATATGATAGCCTATGGAACTATAGGGCTTAATTCGGCTGGCGGATATTTTGTTTTTGATGAGAACGATATCTGCATTATCAGTCTTGATTATCCCTGGACCGTTGGACGGAGCCTGCAGGAATTCAGTGATATTCTGGATATTGATTTCCGGCCGTCGGTATACACTCTGCGTAATGGTGGTGAGCCCGTTTTTTTTCAATATGTTATACCCAGAGAGGATGAAGATGCCGAAGAAAGAATTAAGACTTCCTATATGGCCTTCATTAAGGAATACAACTGGGTACTTGGTGCCGGGTTTTATACCGATGGGGCGGACACGGATCTTGAAGCGCAGCGTGATATGTGGCTCAGCCTGGGTCAGGAAATAAAAAGCGGTGCCCTTATAAGGCTGCTGGTTCTTTCTGCCGCGCTGTTCTTTCTGATTATTGTCATCGTTCTTCTGCTATACCGATCGGATGTCAGTCGGAAAAAGATAGAGAGGCGTCATCAGCTTTTTGAAAAAGCGCTTGAGGAAAATCTCTATGTTATGCATCTGGATCCGGATGGACTGATAACAGAAGTCAACGACAAGTATCTTAAGCTTTCCGGGCACAGCAGAGAGGAGTTGATAGGAAAGGATTTTTGTATTGATTATGATTCCGATCAGATTGTGTCACTTAAGACTGAAATCAAAAAGAAGCTTGAAAAGAGTTCAACTTTCACGACACTGGTAAAAGGTAAAAATGTAAGGGGGGAAGATTTCTGGCTTCAGGCGCAGTCGGGAGAGGTTCGAGATCTGGATGGTACCGTCCTAGGGCATATAGCCTTCGGTTTTGATGTTACTGAACTTCACAGACAGAAACATGCCCTGGAAAGATCTTTTATGACGGATACTCTGACAGGTTTTGGAAACCGTGTGCGCCTTCTTTCGGATTATAACTCCAGAACCTCCTCATTTATTGCAATGTATAACGTCGACGGTTTTGGAAGCATTAACCTTTTTTACGGGATGAGCAGAGCCGATGATGTACTGATTCAGATTTCCGAGACTCTCTATTCTCTGCTGAATCCTGAAACTGAAACCTTATACAGGATACATTCCGACACCTTTGTTGTAATGAGCAGGACTCTGGACTCTGCTAAGTTTATCAGCCAGAGCCGGGAGCGTCTTGGTGCATTAAACGATATTACTATTGAAATCAATAATGCTCAGATCCCGATATCCGTTCGCTGCGGAATTTCTGTATGCGGAGAGGATTCGCTTGTTATTGCCGACTCTGCTCTTGGTGCAGCAAAGAGCAGTTCAGACGGTTTTGTTGCATACAGCGAAAAAGAAATTGATGAACGTGTTGTAAAGATGGAGAATCTGGAAAGACTGAATAATATCAGAATGGCATTAAACAATTCTGGAGTATACCTTGTTTTTCAGCCGATTCAGTGTCTGAAAACCGGTGCATCAACAAAATATGAATGTCTTTTAAGGATGAAAAACCCGGACGGCACTGTAGTAAATCCGGTAGCATTTATTAATCTGGCCAAAGAGGGCCGAATATATAAAAAGCTTACCGCCTTCGTAATTGCAAAATCATTTGAGATTTTCAGCAGTAGAGATGACGAATTTTCAATTAATCTCACTCTGGAAGATTTTATGGACAGGGAAACTCTTGAATTTCTGATTGAGCAGGCTGACTTATATAAGATTTCGGACAGACTTATTCTGGAAATTGTAGAAACAGAAGAACTTAAAGACTTTGACGGACTGATTAAAATTATTTCACATCTTAAGCAGAGAGGCATCCGTATAGCAATAGATGATTTTGGAGCTGGGTTCTCCAATTTTAATTACCTGCTGCGGCTGAATGCTGATTTTATCAAAATTGACGGAAGTCTAATTAAAAATATCCTATCTGATGAGAAGAGCCGATCCCTTGTTACTTCAATAATTCAGTTTGCCAGGAAATCCGGAATACTAACTATTGCTGAATATATTGAAAGAGAGGAACTCCTTGATTTTGCCGGAAAAATCGGGATCGATTACGGTCAGGGATATTTTATAGGTAAACCTTCAGAGTCTTTTCTTAAGCAGCAGTAAGACTAAGCCGAACCTCCCTCAAACTTACCGCCATTTTTAATGGGGTAGACGGAATATGATATTTCCTGTAACCTTAGGAAGACAGATAATTAAATGAAGTAGGTTCCTGAAGTACCGGCTGGTTTTTATCAGATTGTTTCTAAAGCCGGGAAACTTGAGCTGAAAAATTATTTCATAGAACTGGGGCTTCTCCAGGGTCTCTTTTGAGGCAATGGAACTGATGTTGCTGTAATAACAAAGCGAAAGCCTAAGCTTTTTAGCTTGGCAAAAGCACTCTAACTCTATAATCATTCGATTGTAAAGTTGGAGTGCTTTTTTTTTTTGACATCCCCGAAATTCTATTAACTCATAACAATCATAGTCCGGAATACCGGATTATAAGGAGAATAAATATCATGGCTTTAGTTGAGGTAAAAGATTTATATAAGATCTTTGGTTCAAATCCTAAACGTGCAATCCCGCTTATAAAAAAGGGTGTATCCAAGCAGGAAATTAAGAAGAAAACAGGATGCACCGTTGCTATTAACAGCGCGACATTTGAAATTAATAAAAAAGAAACTTTTGTTGTAATGGGACTTTCCGGCAGCGGTAAGTCTACCTTTATACGCTGTCTGAATAGACTTATCAAACCGACAGCCGGTCAAATTCTGATAGACGGTGAAGATATAGTTAAGATGGATGCTGAAAAACTCAGGGATCTGCGAAGACGAAAGATGTCGATGGTTTTCCAGAATTTCGGTCTGCTTCCTCACCGCAATGTTGTTTCAAATGTTGAATTCGGTCTGGAGCTCAGCGGAGTGGATAAAGATACACGTCATAAAAAATCAATGGAAGCATTAAAACTTGTCGGACTTGAAGGTTTCGAGTTCAGTCTTCCCAGAGAGCTCTCCGGTGGTATGCAGCAGCGTGTAGGTCTTGCACGAGCTCTGGCAAACGATCCGGAAATCCTTCTTATGGATGAGGCTTTCAGCGCTCTGGATCCTTTAATTCGTTCTCAGATGCAGGATGAACTTCTGGAGCTTCAGGCCAAAATGCATAAAACAATAATATTTATTACTCATGATCTTGATGAGGCTTTAAAGATTGGTGATCGTATTGCGATTCTTGGACCTGACGGAAGAGTCAGGCAGATAGGGACTCCTGAGGCTATCTTATCAAAACCTGCGGATGATTATGTGCGGGAGTTTGTCAGAAATGTAGATAAAACAAAGGTTGTAACCGCAGGCACCATCAGAAAAAAAATATCATTCCTTAATTCAACCAAGGATGGACAGAAAACCGCTCTTCATTTGATGGAGAAAGAAGGAAAATCTTACGCTTTTCTCGTGGACGGGGACAGAATCCTTAAGGGCATGGTGCATATCGAAGATGTCGTTGAAATGAAAAAACGCGGACTTGATGATTTAAACAGTATTGTAAGACAGGATTTTTACGCTGCGTCAGCAGATACCTCTATTTCTGATCTCATGAGCACTGCACTTGAAACCAGGTATCCGATTGCAGTCATTGATGAAGATAACAAGTTTCTTGGAATTGTTAACAGAGAGATGATTATTGCTGAAATGAATGACGGTATGGATGAAGATTCAGGTCCTGCTTTTTTCAGTGAGATTTTGGAAGACGATTCAAAAACTGTGGAAAAGGTATAACAGAGGGATTAAAGAATTATGGACAATATTAAAGAAATAATTGATATAGGCGCCGGTTTTGAAGCAATAATCGACTGGCTCACTGAAAAAGCCGATTGGCTTTTTGATTTTATAGGAATGGTAGTAGACGGCTTTCTTGAGGGAGTAAACTATGTTTTTCAGCTGCCCCCGGCTATTGTTATCATTATACTTTTTACACTTTTGGCCTGGAAGCTTGCAGGTCGTGGAATAGCCGTTTTCACCCTGATAGGATTCAGTCTTATTTTATACATGGGTTATTGGTCAGAAACCATGGATACACTCTCACTTGTGGTTGCTGCAGTATTTTTTGCACTGCTTGTTGGGATACCGCTTGGAATATGGGCTTCAAAATCAGATACGGCCTGGAAAATCCTTCACCCGATCCTGGATTTTATGCAGACCCTTCCTGCTTTTGTATACCTTATTCCGGCAGTTCTGCTTTTCCGGCTCGGCCCGGTTCCTGGTGTAATAGCTACGTTAATATTTTCTCTGCCACCGGTAGTAAGGCTTACAAATCTGGGAATCCGACAGGTTCCGGTAGAGATTATTGAAGCCTGCAGAGCTTTTGGTGCAACCTCGAAACAGAGGCTGTTTAAAGCGGAGCTTCCGGTAGCATTGCCTACAATAATGGCCGGAGTGAATCAGACCATAATGCTTGCGCTCTCAATGGTTGTAATATCAGGAATGATCGGAGCCGGCGGCCTCGGAAATGTCGTTTTAAAGGGAATAACACAGCTTAGAATTGATATGGGGTTTGAAGGCGGTATATCAATTGTAATACTCGCTATCTTTCTGGACAGAGTCACTCAGGCTCTAAGTAATATTGGAACTAACGGCGGCGGAAATAAATAATCCCGTCCCGATAATTTGAAATTATTAGTGTCCCGGCAACGGGATAAAAACTTTTTACGGAGGAATTTTACATGAAAAAACTAGTAATTATTTTAATGATGCTCGCTGTACTTATGCCGGCTGCAGTATTTGCAGGTGGTCAGGGGGAAGGCGCTGAAAAGACAACAGTTAATCTTACATATGTTAACTGGGAGGAAGGTGTGGCATGGTCACATGTGATTGCTGCTATTCTTGAAGATGAATACGGTGTGAATGTCGAGCTTACTGCTGCGGATGTTGCGCCTGCAATTTCTTCAGTTGCAAACGGAGATCAGGATTTCTTCATGGAAGGATGGCTGCCCAATCTTCATACTGTATACACCGAAGGGACTGATATTGTTAAAATTCAGAAAATCTATGACAACGGAGTTGTAGGTCTTATTATCCCTAAGTACATGGCTGATGAGGGTGTTATAACAATCTCTGATCTTGCAAAACCGGAAGTTGCTGAAAAACTCGATTATAAGATTACAGGTATCGATGCCGGTGCCGGTATGATGATTAAATGTGAAGAAGAAATTATGCCTGCATACGGACTTGATGAGGCAGGAATTGAGCTTATTGCTTCCTCCGGCCCGGCAATGCTTGCAGCTATGGATGCTGCAATGAAAAAGCACGAATATATTGTAGGTATGGGATGGCAGCCGCATTCAATGTTTGGTAGATACGATCTTGTTATTCTTGAGCAGGATAAGGACGTGATTTATGCTCCGGATGATATCTATATTCTCGGTAGACCGGATGTTGAAACAGATCTTCCGGAAGTAACTGCTTTTATGAAGAACGTATTCTTCACAAACGATACAATTGGACCATTAATGGTATATATTGCAGATTCTGATCTGAACACGCTTGATGCCGCACGTGAGTGGAAAAATGCGAATACCGAAGTTTGGCAGGATTGGGTAAAATAATTCTGTAACTTCCGTTTAAACCGCCTGTTTTCGCAGGCGGTTTTTTTATTGCCAATATAGGCATTGCGGGCTAAACTCTATTCAATTGATTAACAGGATTTGCTATGAATAAAAACGTGCACAATTACGAAGAACTCAACTCTCTTACAAAAGATCAGCTTATAGACCTGATCGGAATCTACTCCAAAAACTGGCTGGCTATGGATGGGGTGTGGTTTCAGTCAGTAGAACGTAAGCTTGGAATGGATGAGGCCATGCACCACGACAAAGAGGCCTGGAAACGTTTCACAGTAATAGAAGCAAAGAAGATTAAAGAATTTCTGAGTCTTTCGGAGCATCCGGGACTTGAGGGTCTGGAAAAAGCACTCATGTACAGGTTTTATTCCAATATCAATAAAAGTGAAATTACTATTGAAGGTAATACCCTTGTTTTCAGAATGATTGGCTGCCGTGTCCAGGTGGCAAGAGAACGTAAGGGTATGGAATACCACCCATGCAAACCTGTAGGGGTAATAGAGTATTCAGGTTTCGGTAAAACAATCGATGACCGAATTGAATGCGAATGTCTAAGCTGCTATCCGGAAATAACAGATAATTCCTGCAGCTGCAGCTGGAAGTTTACACTGAACCAATAATTTATTCTAAGATTCTCATTATTTAGATGTAAAGCAGGCTTGACATGTACCTGCTGTTATAGTATTCTGATGTAAAGTAGACTTTACATGGGGATGCTGTGGGTGATAATGTCAAAAACATAATCAAAGACTGCCGATTAGGCCTGGGGATGACCCAGCAGGAGCTTGGGGATCTTACCGGGGTTTCAAGACAGTCGATAAACTCAATCGAAAAAGAAAAGTATATCCCAAGCCTTCCGCTTGCCCTGAAGCTGTCAAATATTTTCAGCTGTACTGTTAATGAATTATTTAAACTCGGAGATGACAATGGATGAGAGAACCAAATCACATCAGATGATTTCAACAAGGATTGCAATGATAGTGGCTGCCCTGATTATTGCAGGACTGTTTTACTATAATTTATTTATCAGGGGCATCATTCGTTATGACTATATGGTGATCCTGGGAGCAGCTGCATTTACCAAGATTTCCATGATGATTTTTTTGAGAATAAAGCGATAAAAAGCTCAGGGAGAAAAACAATGATTTTAAGAAAAATATACAAAGAAAATGATATTAATAAAATTACTGCAGTCGGACAGCTTTCGATGGTAATCGGACTGGGCTGTACTTCAGGTGTCCTGCTTCTGAACCGGTTCGGCAACGTTCATGATTTTCTACTGGGTTTTATGACCGGTATAGGTGCAGTGGCAATGATTGTGTCGATAATTTTTAATGTAAAATCACTTCGGATGAGGCGTTCCGCCGGATGAGTGAAGGGGCTTGGTAAGGCCCTGAGCTGAATCACTAACTGTCTTTGTACATTTCGGTGATTTCAACAATCTCATCAATATTGTCCATGAAGATTCCAAGAAGCTCCGGGTCAAAGGTTTTTCCTCTTTCAGTATTAAAAAGATCAATTATCTTCTCAAGCGGCCAGGCTTCTTTGTAACAGCGCTGGTGGTAGAGGGCATCGAAGATGTCTGCGAGAATTGTTATTCTTCCGTAAATATGAATACTGTCACCAGCCAGTCCGGCAGGATATCCAGAACCGTCAAATTTTTCATGATGCTGATAAGCTACTATTGCTGCAGCCTTGATTAGATCCCTGTTTGAATCCTTAAGAATGTCATACCCTATCCGGGTGTGTGTTTTCATAAGACTGTATTCTTCTTCATCGAGACGAGCAGGTTTAAGAAGAACCCTGTCGGGAATCCCGACCTTGCCGACATCATGCATGGGTGATGCATTTCTAAGCAGTATGGCCTCTTCTTCAGACATCCCGTATTTTTTGGCGATGAGGTAGGAGATCTCAGACATCCTCTGTACATGGAAGGCGGTTTCCTTTGATCTGCTTTCAACTACATTGCCGAGGGTATTGATTATTTCTCTTTTTGTCTCCGTGATTTCCTTGTTCAGATAAAGGTTCTCAAGGGCAATTGCAACTTTTGATGAAAACAGTTTTATCATCTTTTTTGAAGTATCAGTTAAGGCATCACAACCCTGCATGTATATCAGGTGCTCAATTTCAGAATTAACCCTGCAGTAACATACATATGAGTCATTGAGAAAAAGACTTTCCTTGTTTTCAATTGCCTTATCCAGAGCTTCCTTTACATCTGCAGGCAGTTCCTGAATATGCTCGAAACTTCCGGTGGAAGCCAGGATTTTATATTCATCATTCTCTCTGTGAACAGCGGAGAGCCCGTTATGTTTCAGGTAGAGTGAATCATCATCAAGATGAAGCAGTGCTTCCATCTGCGTAAGCACACCCTGTACGAACAGCGTTTCATTCTGATTAAGGATGAGTGTTTTAGTGGAATCTATAATTTTTTCAAGCCCGCGTCTGTTCTTTTCAATAACCATTAAATTCTTAAAAGCCCGCAGGGATGTTAGAATAATTGTGTAGAGTTTAGTTGCTGTGAGTTCTGTCTTTTCCTTGTAGTCATTTATTTCGTATTCACTGATTACTTCCTTTTCGGGCGCTGAGCCGGGCTGGCCTGTTCGAAGAATTATCTGTGAAATATTATTTTCCAGATCCTCCCTGATGTACCGTGCAACTTCAAGGCCGGAGTCATCTTTTTCCATTACTACATCAAGAAGCACCAGGGGTATTTTCCCGTGTTCCTTCATCAATTTTTTTGCATCAGCACCGCTGTATGCGTGCAGGAATTCAAGACTGCGTTTGTCATAGGTAAAATGTTTCAGAACTGAAGTTGTGATTGTGTGAACTTCTTCCTCATCGTCAACTATAAGAACCTTCCATCCCCCAACGGAGTTGTTTTCTGTCTGAATTTTTTTCGCAAAATTCAATTTCTTTGATTCACTCATTGCCGGCTCCTTTTTCTTTCAATTCCGCTGGAAAAGTTATGGTAAACGTAACACCGTTTCTTTCCTTGCTTTCACATCTGATTTTTCCATGAAGCTTAGAGGTTACAAGATTATATATAATGTTCATCCCAAGTCCGGAACCTCCATGGTCGCGGTTTGTAGTAAAGAAGGGATTGAAAATCTTTTTAAGATTTTCTTCAGATATTCCCTTTCCATTGTCCTGATATATTAATTCAATTTCATCTTCTTTCTTCTGCATGTTAATCGTAATAAGGCCTGCAGTGCTTTCATCAAAGCCGTGAATTAGTGAATTGAAGATAAGGTTTGTGATTATCTGTGAGAGTGCTCCCGGGTAGCTTCTTACTTTAATGTCCGGATCGGTGTTTATTTCAATAGTATGCTTTGTTTTTTTTATTTTATTATGAATGCTGGTCAGTATTTCTTCTGTATAATCTTTGAGATTGAAAACTCTGATTTCTTCACTTGACTGATCAACTGCAACCTGTTTAAAGCTCCGGACAAGGTTCGCAGCCCGGTTGAGGTTGAATTCAATAGATTTGCCGAGCTCTCTGGTCAGGCTGAGGAAATCGGTGAAATCGTCTTCGGTCATTTCGCCGATTTCATACTTTTTTAGAATGATTTTTTCTTCATCCAGAATATGGGTTATCCCGGTAAGGGCCATTCCCACAGGCGTATTGACCTCGTGGGCCACTCCCGCAACAAGTCCTCCGAGTGCTGACATCTTTTCACTTTCTACTAACTGCTCCTGTGTTTTTTTCAGTTCATCAATAATAAAAACAAGTTCGTTATTTATCAGCGAAAGTTCCTTTGTTTTGTCGTTGACTTTTTGATCCAGCAGATTCACATCTTCCATAACCTTATCAAGCATCTCATCAAAGGCTTTTGCCAGAAGCCCAAGTTCATCGTTTCTGTCTATACCGCTTCTTATACTGAAGTTCCCTTCTTTAATTTGTTTTGCTATAGCGGCAAGTTTGGTGACCGGCAGAAGCAGTCTGTTGAAGGATATGAATCCTGAAATAAAACCTGCGGCAATGATTACCACTGTGATCAGAATAATATAATTACGGATTGAATAAGAGGATTCGTAGAGCTCGTCAATATAGACAGAGGAGCAGATATACCATTCGAAATAAGGATTAAAATCAATCCAGGCAATCTTATCAAACAAAGCGCTTTTGCTGTTGTCAATTTTTTCCCATTTATACAGGAGTTTTCTATTTCCGTTTTCATAGGCTTCAATAAGATCGTTGAAGAGGGTGGTTTCCTTTCCCGGGTTTAAATTATCCTTTATATTCTGTCCTGATAGTTCCGGATCCGGATGAAGTATGATATTTCCGTATTTATCAAAGATGAAGATGTATCCGTCTTTACCTATTCTGAAATCCTTTATGATATTATCAAGAAGGTCTTTGAGCTGCTGATACCTGATATTAATTTCATCATCAATCTCATCGATATAAACTCCGGTACTGATGACCCAGCTCCATGGAACGAAAACCCTTGAATACAGCAGTTTCTCGTACTGCGTGTCATCCTCAGTATTCTTTCTCCACCAGTATGATGTATAGCCGTCTCCGTTTTTCAAAGCGTTATTAACAGCGTTGGGAACTATCAGGTTGCCCCTGATATCCACCTCCTCTGAGAAATCCTGCCCCGTAAGATATGGATGTGAAAGAAACACAGAATTAAAATCAGTAATAAAATAGTAGTCATCGTTTCCGTATGTCAGGCTGTTGATATTAGCAAGTGCCATCTTCTGTCTGTTGCGGACAACATCCGGAAGATATACTCCCGTTACGATTACCCAGTTAAGCGGTTCAAATTTTATGCCGTATACAAGCTTTGTTTCAATGTTTCCGCTTACAGGATTCGGCCAGTCATAGGTTATAAAGGCCTCTCCTTCGGTCAGCGATTTGTTTACAAGCAGGGGAATGTCCTCTATAGGCTTACCGTCCATTCCCTTAAGTTCAGTGTAATGTTTGCCAATCATTTCCGGGATTATCGGATGCGTTATCACCCTTGTATCATCATAGAGAGCGTAAAAGTAACCGGCACCGTTATTGAAACGGTAATCGTTGATTATACTGATGCATTCTGCAATTGCAGCATTTCTGCCGGACTGTACAGATTCCCTTTTGTACTGAAGCTCAAGAAGTTTGACAAATTCTTCAGCCTTGCTTTTTAATTCCTGTGAAACCTGTTCCGGTGTAGATGATCTATAGATATCATAGACAAGGGTTTCCGCAACATCAGCAAGGTTTTTTAATTCAGCCTTGTGGGCGCTGAGGGTTATTTCCCTGTACTGCTCCATATTTTTCCCGAAATTGTCTACAAGCAGGACAATTTTCTCCAGTTCTACCTTTCCGTTCCGTTCTTCAAGGCTTACAGTCTGTTCCTGAACCTTCGGAGTGATGATAAGCAGTATTGAGAGGGCATATAAGAGCAGAACGCCGGTGAGAATTAAAAAAAGTTTGATGAATAGTCTGGAAATCATCCTGATGTCTGCATCCTCTATACCGAATTATTACATTAGAAATGCTAATCGATAAGATGTCTGTTTTCAACTTTATGAATGAGATAAATGGTTTAATTATAGATAGCTGTTAATCAGGTTCAAGGCTTGTGAACGGTAGCCGCCGCCGAACATATTGTAATGGTTTAAGACGTGATACAGGATGTATAGGTTTATGCGTTTTTCCCAGCCGGGCTTCAGCGGATAAACAGAGTCATATGCCATGTAGAATTCTGAATTGAAGCCCCCGAACAGACGCGTCATTCCGAGTTCCATCTCCCTGTGGCCGTAATACGCTGCTGGGTCAATGATGACCGGCTTGCTGTCCTCACCGCTAATTACATTTCCGCCCCAGAGATCGCCGTGAATAAGGCAGGGAGGTTCTTCAGTTCCTGCAAGGAGCTGGGGTATTTTACCGGACAGCCTGTTCCAGGCGCTTGTTAGCGCACTGTCTGCAGCAAGCCTTATCTGATATCCGAGGCGGTTTTCAATGAGAAAATCAGTCCAGTTATCACAGGCTGTATTTTTCTGCGGCGTAGTTCCGATATAGTTATCTTTATTAAATCCGAAGCCTTTGACCTCTCTGTGTTCTGTCTGTTCTGCTGATACCCGGTGCATTGCTGCCAGGCCGCGTCCCAGTAGAGTCTGGAAGTCGCTGCATCGCCCTGCCTGCTTAATGAACTTCAGAACAAGAGAGTGATCATCAAAGCTGATAACTTCCGGGACGCTGATTGTCTTCGTCGCAGCCATAGCATTGATACCGGCAGCTTCCATTCCCGGGAGCCCGGAGCTGCTGTAGCGTTTGATGAAATAATCGCTTTTTTCTGTTTTTACCCTGTAGCTACTTCCGATATCACCGCCGGACACCGGGACGGCATCCAGGACCTTTTCTGAAAGGACTGAGCTGAAATCAGGCTGACCGCTAAATGCCATGCTCCGACCTCAGCTGTGCAAGCAATCCGCTGCAGCTGTCCTCAAGCATATCGAGTACACGCTCAAAACCGGCGGAACCGCCGTAGTAGGGATCGGGGACATCGGTACCCTTGTAGTCTCTGGAGAAGTCATTCATCATATGGACCTTTTCCCTGAACTCACCCGTTCTGTCCATACGCAGAATATCGTTGTAGTTGTCGGAGTCCATGGCTATGATGTAGTCAAAATTACTGAAATCAGGAAACTGGAACTGCCTGGCTCTGGAGGTCAGCTGGATATTGCGTTTAGCGGCATGTTTGCGCATACGGGCATCGGCTGGTTCACCGGTGTGGTAGGCTGTTGTCCCGGCAGAGTCAATGCTGAATTCTTTTTCAAGACCGGCTTCTTTTACAAGAGACTTGAAAACTCCTTCACCGGAGGGGCTTCTGCAGATATTTCCCATACATACGAATATTACGTTAATCATGTGTTCAATGTAGCATTTCATAGCTGATAATGAAAGCATGACTCTGCTTCAAACATGTACGCGTCGGGAAGACAGCTTCAGGAGGGCGAAAGTTCCGCTCACCTGGATACCCGTCCGCCGGTGATGCTGTCTATCCAGGGGAGGATAATATCCAGCACCTTGTCCGGAGTTTCTTCATGCGGCATGTGCCCGGTTCCGGGGATGATATGAAGTTTAGAGTCAGGAAGCAGATCATCAAGTTTTTGAAAATCTTTGGCGGGTACAACTTTATCCTCAGCGCCTGAAACAATCAGAGCAGGAATACTGATTTCCGGAATACTCCTTTCAAAATCAAATGATACCTCTGACCATGCTTTAAGGTACTGCCAGAGTGCAAAATCCCAGTTCATGACCTCTGTCATGATCATGCTGTCGGACTTCCTGCTTCCGGTAAAAACTTCCTGGTCATAATAACAGTTTCTGTAAAATGAGGTTCCTGAACCCATGGAGCGGGCAAACAGAGGGCCGACATTATTCAGCTGGGTACTGTTAACCAGCCAGCCCGGCATCGATTCGCTGACGAATACCGCCGGGTCGATGAGAATAAGTCCGGCAACCCTTTCTTTATATTCCGCCGCGGCCCGGACTGCAAGTGTTCCGCCGTATGATGAGCCTACAAGGTAGACCTGCTGGAGTCCCAGTGCGTCAAGAAAACCTATAAGCTGCTCAACAGCCGCTTTCTGGGTATACGGGTTTTCGCCGCTCCAGTCTCCTTCCAGCAGTTTTTCACTCAAACCGTAGGGGGCCTGATCATAGGCTATGGTTCGCCCCCTTGCCGCAAAATCATCCTGCACCCTGTCCCAGCTGTAGAGGTTATACATTGATCCGTGCAGCAGGATAAAAATGGGCCCGTCCGGACCGGACTGGCCCCTATCAATATAATGAATCCGGATGCCGTCGGTTCCATCAAACGGAATATTAATGAACCTGCTGTCAGGTTTTCCTGCTTTTTCTGCAGAGCTCAGTCCTTCAAGAGGCTGAGGTGTAATAACCAGTGGGACTACTACCGCTGCCGCGGCAAGGGTGGCAATTACAATTGCGATGATCATTAAGATCTTTTTAATAAGCTTCTTTTTCATACTAATATAACTCCTAATACTGCTTTATAGAACTAAAAGTAAGTATTTATACTGCTATTGTCAATATAAATACTTGTATTTAATGCTTAATAGCAGTAATATTTACCCATGAACGACAAAAAACTTGAATATGCCAGAGAAATTCTGCTGTATCTTGAAAAGTATCTGGAGCAGACAGAAAATCCTTCTGATGATAATGATGATATGATTCTTGAATTTTCAAGATGGATGATAAACTCGAATACTGAGCGGACTGAGGCCGGTGCGCATGAAGGAGCTGAGATGACCGATATCCTTATCGGTATGCATCTGGCAAATCTGGCAAACCTTCTAAAGAAGGAGCAGAATCACTTTGTATCAGAAACTCCGTTTTCATCCTTTATGGATTTTCAATTTCTCTTTGTTCTAAATGAACACGGAGATATGACGAAATCTCAGCTTATATCGGCGAATAATATGGAGATGTCATCGGGTATTGAGGTTGTGAACAGACTGAAAAAATCAGGATGGATTGAAGAGAAGGATAATCCGGATGACAGACGTTCAAAGCTTATTAATGCATCGGAAGAGGGGAAAGCTGTTCTAGAAAAATACAGAAACAGCGGACTGAATATCTACAAATCATATTCCGGAGACCTGGAAGAAACGGAAAAATCATCAGTTCTAAGGTCGCTCGAACTCTTAAGCAGGCTAAACAGCTGAATTATTCCTCCAGGTACCCGTTAATCACCTCAATGAAGGTAGAGCCGTAGGCTTCCATCTTTTTTTCACCGACGCCTGAGACAAGCAGAAACTCCTCGTTATTGCGCGGTTTGATTAAAGCCATATCGGTCAGGGTTTTGTCCGAGAATATAATGTAGGGCGGAACCATGTGTTCCCTGGCAATTTCAGTCCGTTTTTCTTTAAGCAGGGTGAACAGGGCCTTGTCCTTAAAGCCGTGCCTTTCAATCAGTGTTTCTCTGGAAAGCTCTTCCGGAGCCTTTGAGGCTGATGTCTCACTGATGAAGAAGGTTTGTCTTCCGAAAAGTATTTCACGGGCGGACTCATTCATCCGCAGTATGTTGTACCTGCTGCTGTCCTGGTAGATTACCTGCTGGCCAAGCAGCTCATTGATTATGCTCCGCCACCATGTTTTGCTTTTATCCTTTCCTGCTCCGAAAGTCTTAAGTTCCTGATGATTCTTACTCCGGATTTTTTCGGTATCCGCACCCCGGATAATATCAATTATATGATTTATGCCGAAGCTTTCGTTAACTCTTGCGATTGCGGAAAGTATTTTCTGTGCGTCAACGGTAGCGTCGGTTTTCTCGGTTGCATCGTTGCAGACGTCGCAGTTTTTGCAGTTGCCGTCATGGGCCTCGTTGAAGTATTCAAGAAGCTGTTTGCGGCGGCATACGTTTACTGTTGCGTACTGCACCAGGCTGTTAAGATTGTTCCTGCTTTTTTCCTGTTCCTTCGGATCGCCAATCTGATCAATAAAGTACTGCTGCTTTACAATATCTCCGGTTCCGAAGAAAAGAATGCAGTTTGAATCAAGTCCGTCCCTCCCGGCCCTTCCGGTTTCCTGGTAATAGCCCTCCATGCTTTTGGGCAGGTCTCCGTGAATTACAAAACGGATATTGTTTTTATTAATACCCATCCCGAAGGCCGTGGTCGCTACAATTACATCAACCTGATCGTTGTTGAACAGATCCTGGTTTCTGGTTCTCTCTTCCCTTGATAGTCCGGCATGGTAGTGAAGGGCTTTAATTCCCTTTTTCTTGAGATGTTCGGCTGTCTTTTCGACATCCTTCCGGCTGATTCTGTAAACAATACCCGACTCATCCGAATGATTTTTTATATAGGATGTAATCTGCGACAGGATCTCTGTTTTTCGGCTGACATGATAGTACAGCTCCTTTCTGTCGAATGAGGCTCTGACTACAAGCGGTTTCTTAAGTTTCAGTATACGTATGATGTCATGCTGAACTTTTTGGGTGGCGGTTGCCGTAAATGCAGCAATCGGGATTCCGGGAAAATTCTTTCTGAGCTTTGAGAGAAAAAGGTAGTCGGGTCTGAAATCATGTCCCCACTCGGAAAGGCAGTGGGCCTCATCAATCGCAAAAAATGAGACATTGAAGTTATGAAGCCTTTCTATATAGCCGTCTACTGCAAGCCTTTCCGGAGACAGGTAGAGAAGTTTTATTTCATTCCGGTACAGTCTGGAGTATATTTCAGAAATTTCCTCAGCCTCCAGCGTGCTGTTTAAAAAAGCTGCAGGAATTCCTTTTTCAATTGCTTCATCAACCTGGTCTTTCATAAGCGCTATCAGCGGACTTATTACTACAGTCAGACCCTCAAACATCAGTCCCGGAATCTGGTAGCAGAGACTTTTTCCGCCTCCTGTGGGCATTGAGGTGAAAACATCCCTTCCCGAAACAATGGCTGATATTACCTCTTCCTGATTCTCCCTGAATGTTTTGTATCCGAAGACGGTTTTTAGAAGTTTTAAAGCAGAGGTGCTGTTCTGTTTGTTAACGGCTGAGTCAGGCATTTGATTAATATATCAGAAACAGTCTGATGGTTTAAGGGTATAGAATTGAGTTGATTCTTCATGATTTTTTGATAACATTTAGAATATGGAGAAAAATGAATATCTGCCTAAAAGCAAATATCTCTGGCTTGAGCATTTCAGGAAAATAAGTGATCGAAGAAATAATCTGATGTTTTTAAGCGTTCTGATTGTAGCTTCAGGGCTCCTGATATCAGATTACTACCTGAATGATTATTCAGAGGGAATCATGCTGGCCAGACTTCTTATAACCCTTGGAGGGTTCGGTTGTTATATTGTATTTAAATTTAAAATTATCAGCAGCGAAGTGATGGTTCTGCTTTACGGCATTCCGGTAGCTTTTATTGCTGCATATATGCTTACTGCAAAATCAGATATAACGGGAGTGATACAGGCAACAAGTCTGATGATAGTTTTCGGTTTTGTTCTTGTTTCGCTTGTAATCATAACACCGAAGGGCTGGATTCTCTTATCGTCTACCGCAGTTGTTTCCTATACGGTTTTGATTCTTCTGATTGGTAAATTCCCCTTTCATATTTATCTCGAAAACGGAGGAACCCTCCTGCTGCTATGTTATGCAGGCTTTCCGTATGTGGCTTTCATCAGATACAGGCTGGGCCGTGAAAATTTCAAGCTGCGTGCAGAAATTGAATACTATGCAAACAACGATATTCTCACCGGATGTTTCAACAGGAGGGGCGGGATGCGGCTGCTTGAACAGAATATTGATATAGCTGTCAGGGCAAAGACGGAACTGTCTATCTGTTTCATAGATATTAACGGCCTTAAAGAAGTCAATGACCGCTACGGGCATGATGCCGGTGATGTGCTTATTCGCGATATGGCTGATATCGTACGAGAACGGATTAGAAGAGCCGATACATTCTTCAGGTACGGGGGTGATGAGTTCATTATCATTTTTCCGGGCTGCAGTATGGAAGAAAGTAATTCGATAATGTCAGATATCCGTTTATGCGCCGAATCCAGAGACACCCGGTTTCCGGTTTCTTTCAGTTTCGGTCTTTCTGAATATGACGGCACATGTACTGCGGAAGAGATTATCAGCCTTGCCGACCAGAGAATGTATGCTGATAAAGTTAATCGTTTAAATACCTAGAGTTCAGGCGCCGGCTGAAGGAATCCCGTATTCACAGGGTACTCCGGTCTGGCATTTCCCGCATCCGTATCGTGGTGTAAATTTAATCATCATCTCATCCTGAAATTTATGGCAGGGGGGATGATTTTTGCCTTCCGGACTTATTGCGTGAACAGGGCATCTGTCAATACAGGCATGGCATGCGTTGCAGTATTCATATAAATCAGTATATGGGCGTTCTGTCGGAGTGAGATCAAGATCTGTTATTACACTGCCGAACCTTCCCGCGCAGCCTTTTTCGGTTATCAGTGATTTTGAAAGGTTGAATGTCCCTAATCCCGCTATAAATGCTGTGTGACGCTCAGACCATGAACTTGTGTATCCTTTTACCTTGTATCGGGGATCCAGCGCCGGGGAAACGGCTTTTGCTCCCGTGCTTATGATATAATCGGCAAGATATTTTCTGACTGCATTATTAAAGGCCTCACCCTCATATCTTCCGTATGTCCATTCAACAGAAGGAAAATAGTCAGTCTCCATGTTGGATCTTCTGATGGGTTCAGAAAATGGCAGAAAATATGAAATTACTGATTTTGCGCCGGGCAGCCAATCCTGCGGAAGCATGTGTTCGGGTGAAATTACATCCGGCTTCTGCAGTTCAAAATAAAGCGGATCAGTTGCAGATGCGACAGCAACAACCGGTGCTTCATAGATTGCCATGTCTTCAAATTCCGGCAGAGTATTCATGCTGCTTTCATCAGAAAATTTTTTTAGCAGTAGTTTGATTGTATCTATATCGGACATGCATAGACCCTAACACAGTTTTCAGATAAGGACAATCTTTATAAAATAAGGCTGTTCAATATCCGATGGGTATCTTTTTATCAGCCAAAATTGTACAGTTGCACTTCAAATCCCAAAATTTTCCCCTGGAGTATACATGCCCCTTATTTACCTTATCCTCTCAATATTCAGCTGGATAGAACTTGTTATATGTTTCATAATTTATATACCATTACAGGCTCTGCTCTTTGTTTTTACAGCCCCCTTTGATAAGCACCGGAGAATCATGCATTACAATTCATCAATACTCTGCACAGTGGTGCTTGCTCTTTCTCCTCTTATCAGGCTTGAGTACAAGGGGCTTGAAAATATAGACCGTAAAAAGCCTCTTGTTATTGTAATGAACCACCAGTCAATTCTTGATATCCTGCTCATTTTTACGATCTTCCTTCCTGCAAAGATGATTGCGAAAAAAGCCCTGGCCCGAGTTCCGATTGTCGGCTGGAATCTTTTTATGAGCGGACACATTCTGATCGACAGGCAGAACCGCAAAAGTCAGATTGAAGCAATCAGAAGGATGGATGATATTCTTCTGGAAGGTGATTCACTGATGATTTATCCGGAAGGAACACGTACCTCTGACGGTAATATTGCAGAATTTAAGAAAGGAGCCTTCCGCTCTGCATGTAGTACAGGGACATCGGTCCTTCCTGTCGTGATAGACGGAGCATATCAGGCAATGCCGAGAAACGGAAAGAACCTGAACGGTATTCATAAAATCAAGCTGTCAATCCTTCCTGCTGTTGAAGTAGAGAAGGGGTCTGATACTCAGGAACTTGCCGTGAAATGTCATGAGCTGATGAGTGAAGAGCTTAAGCGGATGCGGGGATAGAGCAATTCTCTCTTAAAAAGGGTTGGATTTTATGCTAATATCAGCTCATGTCTGATATAAAAAATGAGCAGAAGGCCGGCTTTGCCTACATTATGACTGCAGTTCTTATTTGGGGTTTTCTGCCTTCATATTTGAAAATGCTTGTTCATGTTGATACGATACTGATTCTGGCTAACAGGATAGTGTGGGCCGCTGTTATAATGCTGCTTCTTATTATTATCTTCTATAAAAAAGAGGATCTTCTTATCCCTCTGAAGCAAAAGAGAAATATTCTGCTTTTTTCTCTTGCAGGACTGACTGTCCTGAGCCAGTGGGTATTTTATATATTTGCAATTACAACCAGCCATATCCTTGAAATCAGTCTGGGTTATTATATTTATCCTGTGCTTGCTGTAATTTTCAGCCGTTTGATTTTCAGGGAAAAACTGAGTGTTAACACCCTCATTGCTTTTTTTCTTGCGCTTACAGGTGTTCTTATTCTTATCTTCGGTTACGGCAATATTCCGGTCCAGGGGCTGGGTATTGCTTTTTCATTTACGTTCTACAGCCTGGTTAAGAAAAAGCTTACTGTCCCTTCAGTTATTTCCACATTTTATGAGATGCTTTTTCTTCTGCCCTTTGCTCTTGTGTATATGATATATATGGAGTCAACGGGCAGAGGCGCCTTTACCGGGTTTGCTTCTGATCCGGTTACTCCGCTGCTGCTTGTCGGAGCCGGACTGCTGACCTGCGTGACTCTGATGACATTTGCCTCAGGAGCAAAGAGGATTTCGATGACTGCTATAGGCTTTATTCAGTATCTGTCTCCAACAATTGCCATGATTACTGCAGTTTTTATTTTCGGGGAGGAGTTTTCAACAGCGCACTGGCTGTCATTCGGTCTGATCTGGGTTGCAATTCTTATTTATACGTTTCCTGGAATCAGGCAGTTAGTAGTTAAAGAGCAAAAGGTTTAGATAGCGTACACTCTATTTTTCTGCATTATTCTCTGGAAGTTTCCAGCCTGCAGTGTTTCTGTGTCATCCGTATAAGATCTGTAAAATACTGAGGATAACTTTCTGACCTCCGGTACAGAATACCTACTGTCCGCTTAAGCATAGGCTCGACTATAGGGAAAGAGTAGACGGATTCAGGAATGTTGTGAAAGGGATCCTGCTTCAGGAAATTAAGGAACCTGCTGTTGCAGAATCCCAGTGCCATGTTTTTATGAACTATATTAGTGGTCAGGTATCTGTTTGGGCTTTCCCCGACAAGAGTGTACTCAAGGTTCCGGTCCTTGAAGTACTGAAGAATTATTGAGTTGTAGGCGCTGTCTGTGGGGTACATGAGTATGGGGATTCTATGAAACTCAGCCAGGCTGACACCTTTTTTAAACTCATCTATGCATGCGGGATATCTTTCAGGAAAGTATTCACGAAGCAGATCATCCGATATCAGAATATACTCATTATCATTGTAAAGAATTGATTCATTGAAATCCGGGAAGGAACTGGATGGATTATATGAACTGACTATAAGATCGACCTTTCCTGCACTGAGCATTTCGCGGAGAGAATAATTGCTTTCTTCCATGATACTGTAGGATATTTGAGGGTAGGCCTTATTGAATTCAGCCAGAGGAATAAAGTTCATCAGCTGGCTGGCATTTGGCCTGAATATTCCTATAGATAAATGCTTTCTTTCACTCGAATCCTCTTTCAGTCTTGCAATTTCATGAAGCAGTGATTCCTGAATTGTCCCGATTTTTTCTGCGGTTTTAAAGACGGCTTCACCTGCCTTTGTCAGCCGCAATACCGGCTTTCGTTCCAGAAGTTTCAAATCAAAAAAAGATTCGAGTTTTTGAACATATGCACTCAGACTCTGCTGTGACACATTTAGTTTCGTTGCAGCTATGGAGAGATTAAGATGTTTTGCAATTTCAATGAAGTAATCCAGCGACGGATAATACATCGGCAGCTCCTTTTGTATCCTCAGCAAGAAAATGTTTATCCGGAGTGATTATATCATGATTATAAATAGAATATACAACAAAATTTACTTGTGAGCTGACAAATTATTAGTGTTAGACAATCATCATTACTCGCTTTACCATGAATCATCCTTAAAAAATAATCAAACAATAACGGGGGCGGTTTTGGCTGTAATAAATACATCAAACGGAAAAATAAGCGGTCTTGAAAATGGTGAGTACTTCTCTTTTCTGGGGATTCCCTATGCAGAACCGCCTGTAGGGGATCTGCGCTGGAAAGAACCGGTGCCGCATAGAGGCTGGACTGGGGTTCGAGAAACAATTGCTTTCGGTAGTCCAAGTATGCAGGCTCCCGATCAGGGGCCTCCCGGCGGAGATCCTACTGACAAGCTCATTTCAGACTGCACCAGTGAAGACTGTCTTTATTTAAATGTATGGACACCGACATTGGATGAGGCAGGCAAGCTTCCGGTATTCATCTGGATTCATGGCGGAGCATATTCTGCCGGGCACGGCGGAGGCCGTAATGCTGCACCGGAAGTGTTCTGTCCCAGGGGCGTGATTCTTGTAACTTTCAATTACCGGCTTGGCATCCTGGGCTTTTTTGCCCATCCGGAACTTTCGGCTGAAAGTGAACATGGAGTATCGGGCAACTACGCTCACTTTGATCAGGTTCTGGCTTTAAAATGGGTGTACGATAATATTGAGAACTTCGGCGGAGATAAAAATAACATTACTGTTGGCGGATGCTCAGCAGGTTCCGGCAGCACCCAGATTCTCTGTACCTCTGATCTGTCAAAAAAGTATATAAAGCGTGCAATTATTCAAAGCAGCCTAAGTATTGCTGTTCGTTCCGCCTTGAATGACAACCTGACATCACTTGAAGAGATTGAGGCCGGCGGCGTTGAGTACATGAAGAAAATGGGCTGCAGTTCCATCTCTGAGCTTAGAGCAATGAGTTACGGGCAGCTGACAGCCCTGCCTGAGTCAAAGTTCAGGCGTGAACTGCATTTCGGTACTAGGCTGGGGAACTGTGCCGACGGCTACCTGATGAAAAAGTTTTATTCAGAATTAATGCAGACACTGGTTAATCCGGATATTGAGTATATTGTTGGAAATACAAATGATGAAGGCGGCGGAATGCTGCTGAATTTCAATAAGGACAAGTTCGGAAGCCTGAATGCAGATCTGTTCGGAGACAGGCTGGAAGAATATCTCAATCTTTGTGATGTAAAAACTGATGAAGACGCTGTAACTGCGATGCGGAACACCCACGCCGCTTATGCCGGGGCAAAGGCTTTTGCAGAACTGCAGTCGGCAGCAGGCAGGAAGCCTGTTTATATTTTCAATTTTTCAAGAAAGAATCCGTCAAACGGTATGGCTCATCATGGACTTGAAACCAGATATTTACTGAATAATCTTGAAACACTTTCAGGTATGAATGAAAAGGACGAGGAAATAGCCGTTGCCATGCAGGAATACTGGTGCAGCTTTATAAAAAGCGGCAATCCGAATGTAGCTCATTTACCTGATTGGAAGCCTTATTCCTCTGCAGACAGAAATGTTCTTAATCTGGACGATCCCCTGACTGCCGGACCGGAGGATGAACATGCCTTAAACCGGTTTACGCGGGAATTTTTTGCAGAAAAGATTTTTAAGCTGAACAAACTTTCAAGGAATATTAATGTCAACTGAGAAAACTGAGTCTATCTGGAATAAAGATTTTATCCTGCTTCTAATCGTTAATGCATTCGTCTTTATGAGCATGCATATGCTTTCAACTACTATCGCAAAGTTCTCCATGATTCTAAACGGTACCGAGGCTGTTGCAGGCCTTGTTGCCGGAGTTTTCAGTGTTTCAGCTATTCTGGTGCGCCCGATATGCGGAAATTTGATTGATAGAAAGAAAAAGAAAAAAATATACCTTATTGCTCTTCTGATAATTATGGCAGGTATGATTGGTTACAGCTTTTCCTCGAGTAATACGGCTCTGGTAGTATTCAGACTGATTCACGGTGTAGGCTGGGGCTTTGCCACAACTACCGGAATGACTATGGCCAGTAATACCGCACCTGCGGGAAAGGTTGGTGAGTGCGTAGGAGTTTACGGCCTTGCAAATGTACTGGCAATGGCTTTGGCTCCGAATCTCGGTGTTTTTTTAAGCGAGAATTACGGATACAGAGTTATGTCGGCAGTAGCTGCTTCTGTGGTCCTATGCGCGATTGCCGCTTTATTTGCGGTAAAAGAACAGGCTGTTCCGGAAGGCCGCGGGAATCTTAAATTATCACCGAAGAACATCATTCTCAAAGAAGCCTTATTTCCCTCTGTGGTTCTGCTTCTGAACGGAATGGCTTATACATCAATCACTACTTTTCTTATCATTTATGCGCAGAGTGTCGGGATAACCAGGCCGGGCCTTTTCTTTACAATATATTCAGTTGTAATTCTGTTTGTCCGTTTCTTCAGCGGGAGGGTTGTCGACAGGAAGGGTCCTGAGTTCATTATAATTCCAGGTGCTTTTTTCTTCACGGGATGTCTTCTGCTTCTGGGCGGACTTAAAAACAGTACAATGCTATATCTTGCTGCTGTTTTTCTGGGTCTTGGTTACAGTGCAACTCTATCTACTCTTATGGCAGTATCGTTTATGCGGACATCAATGGACCGGAGGGGTATTGCGAGCAGTACGATCAATATCGGTATGGATCTGGGTGTAGGTCTTGGATCTACTTTTGCAGGAACGCTTATCGTATTTTTCAACTACAGCACGACTTATTATCTTCTTTGCTTTCCGGTTATAGCTGCTGCCCTTCTTTTTGTAATAGACCAGATTTCCTTTAAAAATAAATCGGGTTTCTACAGGGAACACGATACTCATAACTTAAGAACAACAGAGGAGGCAAGCAGTTGAGTGTAACTGTAGAAAAGAGAAAAATATCTCCGCCTGAGTATTGCAGAGATATTCCAATAACCGAAACATCCTGGCCGCTGGGGGCCGCCCACAGACTGGTGGAACCTATTGATCTATCTGAATACGGATTTGCAGAAAATGAATATATTCTTGGCGGGAAAGCCAATGTTTATGAATGGCCTGAAAACCGGAAACTGCCATCCGTAAGAACTCCTGAGTGTCCGTATGCAAGCAGGATGCTTGTCCGCAAGCCGGCAAAGCCTGAAGATTTCAGCGGAACTGTTGTGGTCGAGCTGCTGAACTGGGCTTCAACCTACGACCGGACAATTCCCGGCTGGGGTCATTGCTATGAATATTATCTGAGCAGGGGAATAGCCTGGATAGGTCTTACCGTAAGAGAGAGAGTCTTTCCTGTACTGAAGCGCTTTGATATGGCCAGGTATTCCGAACTTTCATTTGATAATCCGCTTCCGGAGGATGAACGAAAAGACCCTGCTAATTCCTATGGTCCGTCAAATCGGGATAGTGAGAACGGTTTGTGCTGGGATATGATCAGTCAGCTGGGTGCTCTGCTGAAGTCGGATCGGAAGGATAATCCTTTCAATGGGTTTCAGGTAAAAACAGTTATTGCAACCGCAGCCACCGGAGGCGACCTTTCCGCTTATGCTAGCGGAATTCACCCCCAGGACTGCCTTGAAAGCGGTGCTCCGGTTTACGACGGCTTTCTCATTTATATGACGGGAGCTCCCGGTGGCATAAATCAGATAACACCAAAAAATCACGAGCTTGATGAACGAAACAAATATTACTGCGAAGTACCGTTTATACATATCCTGACTACGGGAGATATGCTGGGCGGAGGCTTCCATCCGGACTGGGCTGTAATGCAGGACAGGCCTGATGCTGATGAGCCTGGGAAAAAACTGCGCCTTTACAACATTGCAGGCTGCGGAGTCAGATCCGGCTATGACAAGCAGAGAACCCCCTGTATTGAGGATGTCGAACGCTCAAAAACGCCATGGAAGGATACGGTTAATTACGAATATGAATATCCGGTCCGCTACATCCTTAAGGCCGCGACTGAAAATCTGCTTAAGTGGATCACTGAGGGAACAGCACCTCCTGTATCACCTAGAATCCGTACTATCGGAAAGTACCCGGATACTCTTTTTGTGCTGGATGATGTTGGAAATACTCAAGGCGGTATCAGGCTTCCGTATGTTGATGTTCCGCTATACAGGTATGATCCGGAAGGCGGAGCTGTCCGTCTGAAAGAAGAAGAAATTAAATCATTATACACTGACAGGTTTGACTACATAGGGAAAGTAATAGTCTCAACACTCAGAGCCCTTGAAGGGCGCTGGATTCTTGAAGAGGATGCTGTTCAGATCATACTTGAGGCAGTACAGGAAGATTTGGGTGATTAATATATGACTGCTGCAGTGAAAAACAGAATTTATGCGGGAGCTTCTCGGGTCTGCATCACTCCTGATCCCGAACTGTTTCCGCTGGAACATTTCAGAAATAACATGAAGGGAGGAAAGCCTTCAATTTTCAACGGTACTATTCTCGACGATCTGTTCATGCGTGTGTTGGTTCTTGAAAATAAAGAGACCAGAATCGTCCTTGTTGTAATGGATCTGCCGGGAGTACCGGAATCAAAGGAGAACATCAAGCTCATCGCTGACTGTGCATGTGTTGAAGAAAGTCATGTAATCTGCACGGCAACTCATACTCACAGCGGTCCGTATGCGGATAATCCTGAATTTGAAAAGTGGTATGGAGAAGAGTTTACCCGGAAGATAAGAGCTTACAGGAAGTTTGTCAGGGATCTTATTCCCGGTGCGGTGAAGACGGCCGTTGACAATATCAGGCCTGCCGGGATTGGTGTGGAAAAAGGAAGCTGTTACCTGAATGTTAACCGTAATGAAAAAGGCCTTGGAGCCAATACGGATACTTACGGATTCAGCCTCGGCAGTCCTGCAGACAGGGATCTGTATCTTATTCGGATTGATGATGAAAAAGGAAAAACAATTGCTCTTCTGTATAACTTTGCTGTACATGCATGCATGATGATCCACAATGAACCGGAAGGAAGGGGAACAGAAATATCAGGAGATCTTCCCGGAAGAGCCTGCCGCCTTATAGAGAAGGGGCAGGATGATGAACCGGTAGTTATTTTTACAAGCGGAGCTGCCGGAGATCTTAACCCGGTAATGATGTCCAGAGTTAATATCCCGGAACCTGAAGGCGGTGTTACCGTAAAAGAGCTCGGCTCGGCAGGACCTCTGATTCTTGAGTTTATGGGAAAGCGGCTTATGATGGACATTCTGCAGGCCAATGCAAATATTGTCTGCAGTTCCAGGCATTCACTGCTGTGGGCCGGAGTCAGAAAATTCAGTGTAAGTGCAGAAGCGGTTGTGAAACCGGGTAATAGAGAGCCTGTTGAATTTGAAATCAGGCTTATCATGATAGGCAGCTTGGCGATTATTACTACCAACGGGGAAATCTTCAACCAGATTGGCGCCCGAATTAAAGCTGATTCTCCATTCAAAAATACTTTCATGATCACCCATGCCGGACAGTGGACAGCCTATGTCAAAGATGATTCAGGCAGGGGGGAATATGAAGTGGCTTTTCGGAATGCTGTTTCTTCGCTTTTTAATGAGTTTTCTTCAGGAGGTGTTTGCGAATGATTAAGTTCATCATTAAAAGAATACTTACCATGATTCCTGTAATGCTGGGAGTGGGGCTGCTGGTTTTTGTAGTTCTTGATCTTGCACCCGGTGATGCAGCAGAATCAATGCTTGGTGAATATGCTGATCCGGTACGGCTTGATGAGCTGCGTACCGAAATGGGGCTAAACGATCCCCTTCTCGTGCAATACGGACGCTGGGTCTGGAACATTGTTTCAAAGGGCGATCTTGGTATTTCCTACAGAACCGGAGCTTCGGTAACGCAGGAAATATTTGACCGCTATCCGACTACTATGCTCGTGGCCCTTCTGGGTGTTCTGTTTACAGCCCTTGTGGGAATTACAACAGGTATCATATCTGCGGTCAAACAGTATTCAATTTGGGATCATCTTGCGACCGTTGTCGGGATGGTAGGAGTCTCCATGCCCTCCTTCTGGACCGGGCTGATGCTGGTTCTTATATTCTCGCAGAAACTTGGCTGGCTTCCGGCTTCAGGCAACTTCGGACTTGAATATTATATTCTTCCGATAATTACAATTTCCTTTACAGCTTCTGCCAGCCAGATGCGTATGACCAGATCTTCCATGCTTGAGGTAATGCGACAGGACTATATCAGAACTGCAAGGGCGAAGGGCCAGAGTGAAGGAAAGGTGATTCTGCATCATCAGCTGCGCAATGCTCTTATTCCAATTATTACAGTTATCGGAACACAGGCAGGAATCCTTCTTGGCGGAACAATGATAGTTGAGCAGATATTTGCAATACCCGGAGTAGGCAAGCTTTTGATGGATTCAATAAGCTACAGGGACTTTCCAATGATACGTGCCGGAATTCTGCTTCTCGCAGTCTCATTCAGTGTAGTAAACCTTCTTGTTGACCTGATGTATGCGATGGTTGATCCGAGAATAAGGTCGCAGTTTTCTTCTAGCTCTGCAGGAAGAAAACGAAGAGGAGCTGCAGTATGAAAATGTTTCTGGAATTCGGAAGGCGATTGTGCCGTAACAAACTGACTATTTTGTGTCTTGTTATTTTTGGACTTGTTATTATAGCAGTTATTTCAGCTAATCTGATTGCTCCGTTCGGATGGGATGATCAGGATGTATCGAGAAAGTTTCTTAGACCAAGTTTTACCCATCTCTGCGGTACTGATAATTTAGGCCGGGATATATTCAGCAGGATTCTTTACGGAGGCAGAATGTCTCTTGAAATTGGTCTTATCGCAGCGGTTGTTACAACCATATTCGGTGCCATAATCGGATGTATTGCCGGGTATTTTGCAGGAAAAACAGACCATGTAATTATGAGGCTTCTGGATGTTTTTATGGCTTTGCCTCCCATGCTTCTGGCTGTTGCAATTGCAGCGAGTCTTGGAACCGGCATGATAAACACTCTTGCGGCTGTCATTGTTTCGGGAATTCCCATCCGGGCAAGGGTTGCCCGCGGTCCGGTTCTTTCACTGCGAAACCAGGAATTTATTGAAGCAGCCAAAGCTGTTAATACTCCTACGGTTGCAATTATTTTCAGGCATATTCTGCCCAATATTATGGCCCCCCTGATTGTTCAGACCACACTCTCGCTCTCAAGTTCAATTGTCCTTGTTGCGGGACTCAGCTTTCTCGGGCTTGGCGTACAGCCGCCAGCACCTGAGTGGGGAGCAATGCTTTCTGCAGGAAGATCCTATATACGTGACTATCCGTGGATGGTTGTATGGCCTGGGATAGCAATGCTTCTGACACTCTTTTCACTAAATGTAATAGGAGACGGTTTAAGGGATGCTCTTGATCCCAGGCTGAAAGACTGATTATGGAAAATATAAATGATAGCAAACTGCTTAACATAGAAAATTTGAGAATTCACTATGTGCTTCATAACAGTACTGTTGAAGCTGTAAACGGAATCTCTCTGGAAGTTAAGAAGGGTGAAACCCTTGGCCTTGTCGGAGAAACCGGGGCAGGAAAAACAACCGTTGCTTTGGGAATTCTTGGGCTGCTGCCTGATCCGCCGGCCAGAGTTATTGACGGCAGTATCGAATTTAACGGTACATCACTTTTTAAAACTTCTGAGGCTGAGATGCGTAAAATCAGAGGTAACAAAATATCAATGATTTTTCAGGACCCTATGTCCGCACTTAATCCGATCGACACTGTAGGTGAGCAGATAATGGAGGGAATAAGACTCCATAACAAGCTCTCTAAAAAAGATGCATATATACGGGCCTGTGAAATTCTTGAAATGGTCGGAATTCCCGCAGACCGGTACAGCGATTATCCGCATCAGTTTTCGGGCGGTATGAAACAGCGGATTGTGATTGCAATGGCCATGGTCTGTGAACCGGATCTCCTGATTGCCGATGAGCCTACAACGGCGCTTGATGTGACTATTCAGGCACAGGTTCTTGATATGGTAAACGATATTCAGCAGAAAACGGGTACCTCGATGATACTTATCACGCATGACCTGGGAGTAATTGCCGAGATGACCGAACGTGTAGCAATTATATATGCTGGGAGAATAGTAGAGCAGGGTACAACAGAACAGATTTATACCGGAACTATGCACCCGTACACCATCGGTTTATTCGGCTCACTGCCAAGGCTCGATTCCAAAACTTCCAGGCTTGAGCCGATTCCCGGACTGATGCCTGATCCTTCCAATCTGCCGGCCGGATGCAGCTTTGCTCCGCGCTGTCCAAAGAAGATGGAAATTTGCGAATCGGTGGAACCCGAACTGGCTGATATCGGGAAAGGCCATTGCGTCAGGTGTCATTTGTACCCAATGGAGGAAAAATAAAATGAGCGGACTGCTTGATGTACATGGGCTGAAAAAATATTTCCAAACCCCCAGGGGGCTTCTGCACGCAGTGGATGATGTTTCCTTTTCCATTAAAAAAGGAGAAATCCTTGGTGTAGTCGGAGAGTCCGGCTGCGGAAAATCAACTCTGGGCAGAGTTATTCTTCATCTGCTGGATAATACCGGAGGAAAGATTGAATTTAAGGGTGAAGATATAACAAATGTGAAACCCTCAAAAATAAAAGAACTTAGAAAGGATATGCAGATTATATTTCAGGATCCCTTTTCTTCACTGAATCCGCGAATGACTGTAAGTCAGATCATTGATGAACCGCTGAAAAATGAACATATAAAGAGGTCTGAACGGAAAAACCGTGTCAGGGAACTCATGGATACTGTAGGCCTTACTCCGAGACTTGCGGACTCCTATCCGCATGAGCTTGACGGCGGACGCAGACAGCGAATAGGAATAGCACGTGCTCTTGCTCTCAATCCGGAGTTTATCGTCTGCGATGAACCGGTTTCTGCTCTTGATGTCTCAATTCAGGCACAGGTAATAAACCTTATGCTTGATCTTCAGAGCAGTATGGGGCTTACCTATATGTTCATTTCGCATGACCTTTCAGTTGTTAAATATCTTTCAACTAATATTCTGGTTATGTATCTGGGTCAGGCTGTGGAATTCTGCTCTGCAGATGAACTGTTCGAAAATCCGATGCACCCTTATACACAGGCGCTGCTGAGTGCGGTTCCCGTACCGGAATTCGGCCGCAAGAAGAAAAGAATACTTCTCAAAGGAGAAGTTACCTCTCCGGTGAATCCGAAGCCCGGCTGCAGATTTGCCGCACGCTGTCTTTATGCCCAGGAGGACTGTTTCAGCGTCTCTCCTGTACTAACGGAACTTAGACCCGGACATAATGTCGCATGTCATCATGCCAGGGTTCCTGCATCAGTAACTTAGTCTGAAGGCTCTGCCTTTCAGATTGATATATTTTAGGAGGAAAAAATGAAAAAGCGAGTAAACCTGATTCCTGTACTTTTAGTGTGTGCTCTTGTCTTGTCCTTACTTTCGTTTGGATGTTCAGGTAAATCGAAGAACTCTGCTGCCGGGGAAGACGCCCCTGCAAAAGACAAGATTGTAATTGCCATGAATATGGATCCAGGCACTATGAATCCCTACGGAGGATCATTCGGGCCTCAGCTTACTTTAACAACTCAGGCAATTGAAACCCTGTTTCTGTACAACCAGGATGGAGAGTTGGTTCCCTGGCTTGTTACTGATTATATCTACGATGAAGGCAATAGAGGTATAACCCTGCACCTTCGTGATGATGTTTATTTTCACAATGGTGATAAAATGACCTCAGCGGATGTACTCTACTCATTCGAGGTTGCAAAGAAACACCAGGCGCTTTCAGCTATTTTGACAGCAATTGATAAGGATAATGTAAAAGCAATCGATGAATATACCGTCTATGTTCCTGCAAGGTTTCCTGTGGGTACTATCCCGCACCTGCTGTCGAACCTCTTTGTAGTAAACAAAAACACATTTGAGGCTGAAAGCAGTGCTTCTGCCGGATTTACCGGGACCGGCCCATGGAAGGTTACGGACTGGAAAGCGGGTATAAGTGTTTCGTTTGAAGCTTTTGATAATTACTGGGGCGGTAAGCCTGAAGTCAGCGAACTTGAGATAAGAATTATTACCGAATCTTCGATCAGAATGATTGAGCTGGAACGGGGTGAAGTAGATATTTACAGAACCGGATCAACTGAAGATATTAATCGTGTAGAACGAGGCGACAGCGAAAATGCCAAGGTCTGGAAAGCCGATGCATCAATGTGTATTCACTATCTTGGATTCAACTGTTCACATGCTCCCTTTGACGATGTAAAAGTCAGACAGGCTCTCTGCTATGCTCTGGACAGGGATTCCGTTGCCGATGCAGTCTTCGGCCCGAAAGGAGAACCTTCAACAAACCTCTTTCCCGGCGGTTCCTGGTATTCACCGGATCTTCCGGAAGAACTTAAATACAACTATGATCCTGAAAAAGCCAAAGCGCTGCTTGCTGAAGCCGGATACCCCGACGGACTTAAAGTCAGTCTTTATGTAGACAGTAACCCGAGCAGAAGATCCATTGCCGAGTTGATTCCAAGTATGCTCGCAAAAGCCGGTGTAGAGGTTGAACTTGTATTCATGGAAACAGCAGCTTTCAATGCCTATATGCTCAGCGAAAATGATTATGACATGTTTGTCTGGAATTTCGGAAACCTCTATGAACCAAGCGGAGCGATGTCTTCTATAAGACCGGAAAGCAACAAGGGCGGCGGAAGCGGTAAATGGCATTATGCCGATGATCCGGAGGCAAAGAAAGTAGGAGACATTCTATTCAAAGCCATGAGCACCGTAGAGGATTCAGAAAGGGCAAAGGTATATTATGACTTAGCGGTTCTCTGGGCCGAGAATGCATTCGGATTCTCACTTGTTGATCAGTATGATGTTAACCTTGTAAATGCCAGACTTGAGGGCTACTATTTCTCACCAAATATTAATGTGCAGAATGCATATTATAAATAATGAACCAGCTGCAAAACTACCCTGGTTTTGCAGATAGTTAAAACACTTCTTTTTTTCCGGGACCGACAAGCAGCCACCTGTCGGTCCCTCTTTTTTATAAATTAAATATAAGAGATAAAAGGGCTCAGTTAACCTGATTGATAACTTTTCCGTTTATAAATGATTTAAGATTTTCCACCGCAATATCCATTAGTCGCTTTCTTGATTCTGAAGGTGCCCAGGCTATATGAGGTGTAATATAGCAGTTTTTTGCTTTCAGCAGAGGATTGTCCGCTTTAATGGGTTCAGTTGAAACTACGTCAAGTCCTGCCGCCCTCAGCTTTCCTCTGTTCAGAGCCTCTGCAAGATCGGATTCTACTACCAGAGGCCCGCGTGATGTGTTTATAAGAATGACGCCATCCTTCATTTTTAAAATGTTTTCTCTGTTTACAAGTCCCTCTGTTGCCGGTGTAAGCGGACAGTGAAGGGATATTACATCAGATTCGGTAAAGACCGTATCAAGCCCGGTATACTGCATAACATCACTTTCAAGTGATGGGTTTTTGAACTCATCATATGCTATCACCTTCATGCCGAAGGCGTTTGCTATTCTGCCTACAGCCTGACCTATGCGGCCGAAACCAATAATTCCCATGGTTTTTCCGGCAAGTTCGGTAAGCGGAAAGTTCCAGTAACACCAGTCCTCGGCCGCTGTCCAGTCTCCTGCGTTAACAGAATCGGCATGATCCTGTACATGGTGACAGATGTTTAAAAGCTGAGCAAATACAAACTGAGAAACTGCAGAGGTTCCGTATGTAGGAATATTGCAGACAGGTATTCCCCTGTCTGCTGCAGCTTTGATATCTACTACATTGAAACCTGTTGCAAGAACTCCTATGAATTTGATTCCCGGATTGGCGTCAAGAACTTCTGCGGTAATCGGAACTTTGTTTGTGAAGACGGCTTCGGCGCCTTTAAGCCGTGCCGTAAGTTCATCCTTACCTGTTCTGTCGTAAACAGTGAGCTTTCCCAGCTCTTTAAATTCATCCCAGCTGAGGTCTCCCGGATTGAGGGTATATCCGTCTAAAATAACTATATTCATTCTCACCTACCCAAGCAGCATCAGTGCTTTTTCAACAATATTTTCGGCTGTTATACCATTCTTCTGCAGAAGGTAGTCATAGGGGGCTGATTCTCCAAACTGATCCTGAATGCCAACTCTTGCAACCCGGCAGGAACCATGTTCGGCTGCAAGTTCACAAACAGCACTTCCCAGACCATTGAGAATATTGTGGTCTTCGACGGTTATTATTTTACCGGTGTCTTTAATACAGCCCATTACCGCCTCTTCATCAAGCGGTTTAATTGTGTGCATATCAAGAAGTCGTACAGAATATCCCCTGCCTTCGAGGATTTCAGCAGCCTCAAGGGCAATGCTCATAATATCACCGTTTGCAATAATTGAAATATCTTTACCTTCTTTTAGAACGTTCGCTTTCCCCAGTTTGAATTCTGAATGTTCATCATAAATATACGGTATTGGATCTCTGGTAAATCTGAGATATACCGGGCCGTCATAATAAGCTGCTTCTCTTACCAGCTTTCTGGCAGAATGGTAATCGGCCGGCATTACAACAGTCATATTAGGAATAGTTCTTAGAATTCCCATGTCTTCAATTCCCTGATGACTTGCCCCGTCGTTAGCCGGAGTGAATCCGCCGTGTGAACAGGCAATCTTGACATTCAGCTTCGGGTAGCAGACTTCCTGCCTTATCTGTTCGCTCATTCTCATAGAGCCGAAGACTGCATAAGTTGTTACAAAGGGAATCTTTCCGCAGGTCGCAAGTCCGGCGCCTACTCCGCAGGCATTCTGCTCTGCAATTCCCACATTAACATGCTGCAGGGGCAGTTCATTTGAAAACGGAACAGTCTTGCATGATTTCCCAATATCAGCATCCACTACATAGATGTTCGGATTCTCCTTACCAAGAATAAGGATCTCATCCCCGTATGCCTCTCTTGTTGCCTTTCCTTCTTTCGTCATACCAGGGCCTCCACTTCTTTTACTGCCTGCTTATACTGTTGTTCATCAGGGGCTACACCATGCCACATTACAACGTTTTCCATGAATGAGACGCCTTTGCCCTTGACGGTTTTTCCAACAATTACTTTCGGTCTGCCGTCCTTTTTATCTCTTATACGATCAAGAGCCTGAGTAATTTCCTCCATGCGGTGACCGTTTATATATACTGAATCACATCCGAATGCACCGAATTTTAAAGTTAAATCTCCGGTCGGCATAACAACGTCGCAGGTGTTGTCGTTCTGCAGGTTGTTGTTATCAACAATTATGACCAGGTTATCCAGTTTGTATTTGACAGCACTCATTACTGCTTCCCAAATCTGTCCTTCCTGGCATTCCCCGTCGCCTACAAGGCAGAAGACTCTGTAGTTTTTATTATCTCTCTTTCCGGCAATTGCCATTCCTACTGCTGTTGAAAGCCCCTGGCCGAGAGAGCCTGTTGAAATATCAATGCCGGGACATACCTTCATATCAGGATGACCCTGAAGGATTGAACCCTGTTTTCGGAGGGTATGTATTGCTTCATAGGGGAAAAAGTTGCGGAGGGCAAGTGCAGAGTACAGGATAGGACATACATGTCCTTTTGAAAGAACAAACCTGTCACGGTCAGGCCATTTAGGATCTTCCGGCCTCAGATTGAGTTCATTAAAATACAGAGCAGCTATAAAATCAGCTGCAGAGAGAGAGCCTCCCGGATGTCCGGATTTTGCTTCATGGATCATTGTCAGCGCAGTAATACGCAGTTTGACAGCTTTTTCTTTCAGAAGTTTTATTGTTTTCTCATCAGTCATATTTATTCCTCTTAGTCTATGAAGGCTCCGCCGTTGATGTCGATGTCTTCTCCGGTGATATATGCAGCTTCATCAGCTGCAAGAAAAGCTATAGTAAAGGCAATTTCTTCAGGTCGGCCGGTTCTGCCCATCGGAATACCGCTGATTATGGTATTTTCATCTTTATCAGAGATGCCCTTCCTGATTTCGGTAGCAACTGCTCCGGGGGCTACACAGTTTACGGTTATTCCGTCGGTTACTACTTCACGTGCCAGTGCTTTGGAAAATCCGAGTATTCCTGCCTTTGCTGCAGAGTAATGGGCTCCTCCGAATACGCCTCCCCCCTGCTTGGCCGAAACAGAACTCATGTTCACGATTCGTCCGTACTTGTTTTTTTTCATCAGTTCAATTGCAGCCTGGGAGCAGAGAAAGGTGCTTTTCAGGTTTACATTCATAACCCGGTCCCAGTCTGCTTCAGTTGTCTGAGGAACTCTTACCGGCTGGGTGATTCCTGCTATATTTACCAGGATATCAAGCCGCCCGAACTCACTTACAGTTTTTTTCATAAGAACATCGATAGATTTCTTATCAGTTACATTAACCTCAACTGCTAAGGCTTTTCCACCGGACTTTCTGATTTCTTCCGCTACAGCTTCAGCACCGCTGAGGTTTAAATCGGCAACTACAATAAATGCACCGTATTCTGCAAGTTTGACTGCGGTCGCCCTGCCTATTCCCTTTGGTGAGCCCGCTCCGGTTACAATCGCAACCCTTTCTTTCAGAGTCATATTCATCTCCTTATAAATGAAATATATTACAATAAAAATTGTTAAAACATGAAACGTATTTCACATACACTTTAAAACCGCTGGAAGACATTGTCAATGTTTTTCTGTAATACATTTCATAAATTACATATTAATGTTAAAATGCATTACATGAATGGGAACGATAAAACGGTAGAACAGATTGAATATTTAACTAGAATAGCCAGCAATTACGATGTTTTGAGTGAGTCTGAAAAGAAGATTGCCGATTATATTCTTCTTGTTAAGACTGATATTCTGAATATGACTACAGCTGATATTGCAGAAAATGTTCAGACCAGTGCGGCTACAGTTGTAAGATTCTGCCGGACTTTAGGCTTTAAGGGCTTTAATGAGTTCAAGTTCTACATAGAAAGAGAGTTTCTTTCTCCTTCCGATGAAATAATGCAGATAGAGCCGAATGATTCTATCGCAATCCTGAAACAGAAAACCTTTCAGTTTAATAAGAAGGTAATTGATGAAACTGAACAGCTGGTTGATGATGAGGCGCTCGAACTTGCAGTAAAGACTCTCTCAAAAGCAAAAAATATCCACATCTACGGTGAAGGAGCCTCCGGAATTTCGGCTTTATACGCGTTTCACTTATTTCTGCAGATCGGTATTCCATGCAGCTATTATAACGATGCAATTGTTCAGATAACGGCAGCCTCCCAGCTTCATCCCGGTGATGCTGTTATTGCTGTAGTTCACAGCGGAAGGTCAAAAAATGTTGTTGATTCAATGCAGGAGGCTAAAAAGCAGGGGGCTACTACAATTACAATTACCGGTTATGCAAACTCTCCTGTGTCAAAGTATACAGATATACTTCTGCAGTCATGTGCAAGAAAATCTGAGGTAATGAGTGACCTTCCAGCAGCCAGAATAAGCGAGCTGTCGATAATAAGCCTTATCCAGATGGCATTGATGGTGCGTGATTATGAAAGAAACTCCGGACAGATCCGCAAGAGCAAAGATATTCTGACACGGAAAAAATATTAAAAATTTTATTCACTGTCGCATTTCCGCCACATTCTGTTTTTATACTCTGAATATAAACCGGTAAATCCGGATTTTTCAGGAGGAAAGAATGGTTAAATTAAACAAATTGAATCTGATTGTATTTCTGGTACTGGCAATGCTGGTAGCTGTTTCACTGCCCGTATTTTCAATGGGAAAGGCAGATGAAGGCTTACCCTACGGGATTCAGCTTGATGAAGAATTTGCCGCTTTAGCCGAGCAGGTGCAGAAAGATGAAATTACCCTTGAAGAGGCAATCACCCAGCTTCATCTTCTTAGAGAGAATAACAACAGGGATAACAGCGTCGATTATGGAGAAATGGAAAGACTGTTAACAGCAGTCCGTAATATGGAAATGACTATGGCACAGGCAAGACTTATCGTCTGCCAGCTTTACGAAGCGGCCGTAGACTGCACCGGTGATCAGCTTCAGGATAGACTGCGCGACAGACAGAAAGATCTTGATCAGGAGCCTGATCCGGATAAAACACAGGCCAGGGATCGGGACAAAACACAGGACCCGGATGCGGAAGCAGATCAGCTGAAAGATCAGGATCAGGATCAGCTCAGGGATCGAGTTGATGAGCCGGATCAGGACAGGGATCGTGACCGGGATCAGGATGGAGACTGCGATAACGACTGTGACGGCGATGGTGACCAGACTCAGACTCAGACAAACGCAGGCGGTTCAGGTGCCGGTGCCGGTAAAAAATAATAAAATAAAGCAGTGATAGTGGTGTATAATTAGATGATGAGGTCCTGTAGTTTTAAAATTAATCTTTCCCTTGCAGTAATGGTGCTGATAATTCCGCTGACTGCGTACGCAGGGGGAAACGCCGAAAAGAATGAAAACTACAGGACTGAACTTGCAAAAGTTTTTAATGAAACTGTTGCCGGGATTTACAGTGATGAAATAAGTCTGTCAGCCGGGCATGAAGAACTGAAAACTCTGCGCGCCAGATATGATGTAAGCTATACAGATGAGTCCGGAGTACTGGATTCGATGCTCGACAGGGTATATGAGGGCACGATGTCTCCGGCGGAAACAAAGTATTATTTCAGTCTTATGCAGGATAAAAAACTTTCAGAATACAGAACCCTTACATATCAAAAGCGCTTTGATCTTCATCAGAACGAACTTATGGGGCTGATGGAGTCGATCATTGCAGACTCTCCTGCAGATTCGGTTTCAGTTTCGGAACTTCGAAATACCATGAATAATTATTATGATTTTTTCGGGCTTCGCTTCGGTGAAGAATACCGTTTGTTAAATAAACTGCTCATCATGTTTGAAGATGGCGAGCTTTCCATTGAAGGACTAAAAGTGGAGCTTGCAGCCCTCGGGAAGGATCCTGCCGATTCTGCATCAGCTGATTCTGAATATTCAGATTCGGCAGCAGTTTCCGCCGGCTCTGAATATAAATCCGGGACTGCATCATCATCCGGCAACAGCGAAAGCAGTTCAGCAGCAGAGGGAGCCTCTGAAAGTTCAGGAAGTTCGAATGCCCAGTCAGGCAGCAGTTCTTTACAGGCGGATTCTGCACAGGCAGGTTCCTCTGCAAACTCAGGAGGACAGGGAGCCCCTAAAAGATCATTAAAAAATTAAAGCAGGTTTTCGAAGGATTGGATGTAAAAATACTTGTTGTTGAAGATGAAGTACGCAGTGCCCGGTGGCTTAAAGTCTATCTTGAAAAAGCAGGATATATAGTTGAGCTTGCTTTTGATGGAGTCTCCGGTCTCGAAGCTGCAAGAAAAATATCACCAAACCTGATTATTCTCGATCTCATGCTTCCGAAAATGAGTGGTTCCGAAGTCTGCAGGATACTTAGAACCGAATCCGATGTGCCTGTGATCATGCTCACAGCCAGGGGCAGCCGTGAAGACCGTATTGAAGGCTTTGAAGACGGTGCGGATGATTATATCGTAAAACCCTATGACATTGATGAAGTGATTGCCAGGGTAAGGGCAGTTCTTAGAAGGACCTCTACTGATATGTTAAGGGCCTTAAGCTGCGGAAGGCTTTCGGTGGACATACAGAAGGAGCTTGTCTTTGTAGATGATGCAGAAGTTAAGCTGAGTCATGCACAGTTTTTAATACTGTGTGCATTTATGAAAAATCAGGATGCAGTCCTGTCCAGAAGCCAGCTGATCGAGCTAGCCTTTGATCAGGACTTTGATTCCTACGAACGTTCAATCGACACTCATATACGAAGACTTCGGAAGCTTATTAACCGTGATGGTTTTGAACCGATACAGACAGTTTACGGAGGAGGGTACCGGCTGATATGCGTATCTTCCTGAAATCGATCTACTTCCGTGTTTTTTCCTCTTTTCTGCTTATAATTGTATTCTCCCTGGCCGTGAGCAGCACAATTGAATACCGTCTGTATGCTTCTGAACTTCCTGTCCTTTTCACTGAAATTCAGTCCATTGCGGCAGCCAGGCAGATCAGTTCAATATATACCAGAAATAACAGCTGGAAGGGGATGGATATGGAAATTCAGCGCTTAAGCAATCTTGAAAGCCTGAATACCGCTGAGGGAGCTGTTATCAGGATGGTGGTCAGAGATGCTGATGAGCGGACTGTATACAACAGCTTTTCAAATATCCTTAATATAGAAGATAATGTTCTGCTTGAGGGTGAATCCCAGCCTGTGATTAATTATACAGACAGCAGCAAAGTGGGCTCAGTAACTCTCTACATCGGAGAAGCCTATATCAGTGCGCATGTCCGGGATTATACAGCCTCCCTGCTTAAAGCAGCTGTGTACAGGGGGCTGATTACTGCGCTGCTGGCAGCTTTGATCAGCCTGATCATATCACGCAGAATAACCGGTCCTGTAATCAGGCTGACATCCGCCGCCGTCAAGATTTCAGAAGGCGGCAGCGATATTGATACAGGCAGCATTAACGATGATGAAATAGGCCGCCTGAACCGGGCGTTCAAAAAAATGGTAGCAAATCTCAGCAGTCAGCGTGAATCAAGACGCAGCCTCCTTGCAGATATTTCCCATGAAATAAACACACCGCTTAATGCCATAAAACTTGAGGCCAGGGCTCTTTCGGACGGGCTTGTTTCTGCCGGAGATGCAGGAGCGCAGATTATTGCCGAAGTTGATTCACTTCAAAATGTAATTTACGATCTAGACTTGATCGCCGAATCTGATTCCGGATCCTATATACTCAAGAGGGAAACTTTTGATATCGCAGATATGATTCGCGATGAGGCAGTGCGATGGCAGTACAAGGCTGAAATAAACAATATCAGAATAGAGCCGGATATTGAAGCCGGGCTCGCTATTATTGTGTTTGCTGATTCAGCAAAACTGGGTTCGGTTATATCCAACCTGATCGATAATGCGGTTAAGTACTCTCCGGCCGGCAGCCGGGTGAAGATTTCAGTGACAGAAAATGCCGGAAACATAAATATCAGTGTCTGTGATGAGGGTGTTCCGATACCTGAAGAGTACAGGCCGCTTCTTTTTACCAGAGGCTTCCGTGTTCCCTCTCTTGGTGTTGACCGCAGAAAGGGGGGGCGGGGGCTTGGGCTCGCGATAGCCGCAGAGATAGCCCGGATGCACGGAGGAGAACTGATTCTTGAGTGCGGCGAAGATTACGGAAACTGTTTCCGTCTAACCTTTCCATACGGTAAGACGTGATCTCCTGATAACCGTATTTGAAATATCCGGCTGAGGGGCTTATAATTAATAGAGTCGGTTTTAAGGGGGGAGATATGATATCTGTTAAAAACCTGTCGCATTCCTACAGCAACGATGAAAAATATGCAGTAAACAATATCAGCTTTGAGGTTGAAGACGGCGAAACCTTCGGTTTTCTCGGTCCTTCCGGCGCCGGGAAATCAACCACTCAGGGAATTCTTACCGGGCTTTTGAAGCTTCAGACCGGGGAAGTGACCGTTTCCGGCTATGATCTGAAGAAAGTTCACAATGAGCGCTTCAATGATATCGGCGTTTCATTCGAGCAGTCCAATGTGTACAGCAAGCTTACCGCGAAGGAAAACCTCGATTATTACGCCAAACTTTTCGATGTGCCAACGCGTGATTCGATGGAGCTTTTAAAAATGGTCGGGCTTGACGGTAAAGAGAATGAAAGAGCGGGCGATTTTTCAAAGGGAATGAAGCACCGTCTTACCTTTGCGCGGTCCATGATAAATAATCCTAAGCTGTGGTTCCTTGATGAACCGACGACCGGTCTTGATCCTGCAATAGCAGCATCTATCAAAGATATAATCAGGGCCCGATCCTCGGAGGGGGTAACATCTTTTCTTACTACTCATAACATGTATATAGCCGACGAGCTCTGTGATCGTGTTGCCTTTATAATTGACGGGGAGATTAAGCTGATCGATACTCCCAAAAATCTGAAACTTCAATACGGTAAAAAACTCATTGAAATAGAGTATATCGAGAACGGAAAGGTTATTAAGGATACGCTTAAGACAGTTACCGAAGAAGACCGTAAAAAGATAGCAGAAATTGTACAGACTCATGATATTCAGACCATGCATTCAAAAGAAGCTACGCTGGAAGAGATCTTCATCCAGGTTACTGGAAGGGAGCTTGTCTGATATGAAACTGTTAAGCTCATATTTTAAGGAGATGAAGATTGCGGCCAGAGGCTTTTATTTCTACATAGAAATAGTTATAGCTGCAATAATTCTGATAATTCTCCTGTTCGGTGTAAAGGAAAACTCTGTAAGCAGGCAGAAAGAATTCGTTTACTACGACATGCCTCAGGAGCTTTCGGAATATCTTATACAGAAAGAAATCGACAAGGGAACCTTGAAACTGATAGAACCTGCCGAGTTCAAGATGAAGGCTGTCAGTTTTGATGTTAAAAATATTGAAACCGGTGAAATTGAATCATATGACTTTGAAAAAGATGTCATATCGGTTGAAACATACCAGGATTATAATCCCGATACCGGCGAGCTTGATAAGACAGTTTATATCACCGACAGCGAAGAACTGATGATTCGGCTTGCTTTTCAGGAAAGAACAATCGGGGCAACAGTTGCGGTAGACAGCGCGGGAGTAAGAACATTCCGGTATTATAACCAGGGATATGAAACCGGCCGTTATATCAATCTGCTGTACGTTCTGCATAATGAGACTCCTGATGTTTTGAAGGAAGCAGTAGACCGGCAGAATGTCACAAAACTCGGGAATGTACATATTTTGAACAATCGCGAAAATCTTGTCCCGGTTATGGTAGTTTTTATGGGTTCTCTGATGGGGTTCTTTATCGTTGTAGCCTATATCTTTCTGGATAAGTCGGAGGGTGTCATAAGGGCTTTTGCAGTAACCCCTTCGCCTGTATGGAAATACCTTCTTAGTAAAACAATGATCATTCTTACTACGGTACTGATTTCCTCATCGATAATAACGATTCCGATAATGGGAACCCAGCCGGATTACCCTCTTTTTTACCTGCTGCTTCTTATTTCAACCTTTTCTTTTGCTGCTCTTGGACTGCTTATCGCAAGTTTTTTTGATACCATGTCAAAGGCTTTTGGACTGCTGTATTTCTTTATGATAGCTCTGATGATTCCGGCGTTCTCATATTTTATTCCCGGATTTGATCCTCTTTGGCTGAGGTTTTTTCCGACATATCCGCTGCTGCAGAGCATGAAGGAAATCATTATGGCTGAGACTGATACAGGCTTTGTCCTGATGAACAGCGGTATTTTTCTTATCGGCGGTGTGCTTCTATTTATCATTGCCAACTACCGATTCAAGAAAACACTCACTTTGTAGTTGAGGAGGTAACATGCTGAAAAATGCTTTTAAAATATTTTTAAGAGATTTCAAGATAGCCAGGCGTGATTCCATGGGGATGGTAATCATGATTATGCCTCTTGTTATGGCTGTCGGTATTATATTTTTTGTTCCCGGGCTCAATGATACGACTGTAAATCTTGCGATGCTCGAATCGGATACTGCTGCACATATTGAATATATGCAGCAGTTTGCAAAGGTCACTGTTTTTGACAGTGAGGATGAGCTGCTTAACCGTGTGAAAAAGCGCGATAATGTAGCCGCCATAATTCCGGAAGGTGATGGGTATGAAATTATTCTTCAGGGTGACGAGCCCGAGATAGTCGGAGAATATGCCAAAGCCCTCAATGCCCTGTATGAGCTTGGTTCCACGAAAGAGGAGACTACGGCGTCCATGTACTCATTCGGCTTCACTGTTTCTCCCGTAAAAACCATGATTGTAAATATGCTGATATCCATGATAATTATGCTGTCGGGAATGCTGATAGCCATAAGTATAGTGGGTGAAAAAAGCGACAACACAATAAACGCGATTAATGTATCTCCGACTTCTCAGACATCCTTTGTCCTCGGGAAGAGTATGATGGGCGGAATGGTTGCAATGTGTCTGATTATCTTTACTCTGATTGTGAACGGTTACTGGGACATAAACTGGATTATGATTATTCTGACAGCCTTCAGTTCGCTCATTCTTTCTCTGGTTGTCGGCTTCGTTCAGGGCCTTGCCAGCGATGATGTTATAGAAGCTGCTACAAATGTAAAGATGCTATTTATCCCTATTGCCGGCTCGATTGCCGGTTACGAACTTCTTTCTGACAAGTGGCAGTGGACAATGTACTGGAGTCCTTTTTACTGGGCCTACAAGGCCAACCTGCTTGTTCTTTCCAAGAGTGCGGACTGGCCGACAGTCCTGTTGTGTACGGTCATGGTTTTTGTTCTTTCAATGGCTGTCTATTTTCTGGCCAGGCCGAAAATAAGAGCCGGGCTAAGCTGAATATATATTTTTTTCAAGGAGGCTTTTTATGGCTATAGGATTCTTACTAGGCGGCATCGCCTGCATTCTGTATTTCTTCCTGGTTGGAATACTCGGCGGAATCAAGAAGGCGCCCGTGCTTCTGAAGCTTGTTAAGATGAAACTTGGAAAAAACATGAGCGATGAAACCGCGGCTAAAATCTGCCTGATCTTCGGCAGTATTATAGGTGCCGGCGGAATCTTTCTTCTTGTATTCGGTGCTGTCCGGGGCTGACCGGGGTAAGTTCCCGGCCGCCTTTGCTCTGTCTATACGGTCTTTTTCTTTCCGGCTGCAATAAAATAGATTGCAGAGCTGGCTACTCCGCATATTCCTACTCCGAAGGCCATCGGGAGGAGACTGAGACCGCTGAACGCGCTCATTATTCCCGATGCTCCGAAGGCTGTAATAAACTGGATGCTTCCGTTGATGGCTGAAGCGGCTCCGGTGTTTTTTCCATGCCCTCGCAGTGCAAGACTGGTTGAGCCGGGAAGCATCAGTCCCAGATTGAACATGTAGCCGATAATAGGCAATAGAAGAACTATCATTGAAGGCTTGGTGAAAGAAACTATTACTGTCAGCACTCCGAATATCAGTGCCAGAACATTTGATACATCAAAGAGTTTTTCCGGGTCGGTTTTCTTAAGCAGTATTCCGCTTAGAATATTTCCAAGCATTATTGAGACAGCGGTACCTGCAAAGACCAGTCCGTACTGGAATTCGTTTAATCCGTACATTTTCATAAAGATAAATGGTGAGGTAGTGATATACGCGAACATACCTGCATTCATTATATTTCTTGCCAGTGAGATTCTTAAAAATCCCGGGAATTTCAATACTTTTCCGTAAGCTCTGAATGAGTCCGCCATTGATGCGTCCGGTCGCGGCTTTGATGTCTCAGGAATACCGATAACAAAACTGATAAGTACCAGGGCGCCTGCTCCAAGAAGAACAGCGAATATTCCACGCCATCCCAGGCTGTCCAGAAGAAAGCTTCCGATTGTCGGTGCAATGATCGGTGCGGTTCCCAGCACAAGCATCAGAACAGAGAATACCTGCCCTGATTTACGGTGATCGGTATACAGGTCTGTGACTATAACCTGCGAAATTACCATTCCGGCAGAAGCTCCTATCGCCTGAGCGAACCTGAAGAATATAAACATCCCGATGCTCTTTGTGTAGATACATCCTATACCTGCAAGCAGAAAAATCAGGAGTCCGGCAATAAGCGGTTTTTTTCTTCCGATTTTATCCGAGATGGGTCCGTAGAATAACTGTCCCAGTGTTACACCGGCAAAGAATATGGAAAGTGACAGCTGTACAAGTGATGCTGTGCCTTTAAGATCAATTTCTATAAAAGGAAAAGCCGGCAGATACATATCTATGGAAAGAGGTGTAAGTGCCATTATTGCGCCGCCAATCAATGATACTCTAATGAGTCCCGGCATTCGAGGATTTGTATTTTTCATTTATTTTTCAACCTTTCTATGTGTAGAATGTCTGTAATGGTTTACAAAATTACTGCAAGTAATTAGTATAACAAATCATTAGTAATGTCAATAAAAGGGGAGAAAAATGAAAAGGCAGCCGAGGGAATACTGGCTTCAGGCAGGGCTTCCGCCCTATCCGGGGTTTGAAAATTTTTTAAGTTTTCAGCTGGATAAACTGGCCGGAAGAATTCATACGGGTATTTACAGAATTCTGGGCGAATACGGGCTTACCCCGCCTCAGTATACAATAATGCTTGCATTGAAAGACGGTATAGGGGAGAATCAAGTTACCCTTGCAGAGAATCTGGGGATTGATCGGGCTTCAATGGTCAAGTTCGTCGACGGTCTTGAAAAATCAGCTTATGCACTGCGGCAGATAGGAAGCGACCGGCGTGAGCGGATTGTAACAATTACTGCAGAAGGAAAGGCGGCGGTCGATGAGATTTCACCAAGACTTCACACCTGCGAAAATGAGGCAGTATTTATGCTGGGAAAAGAGAATGAGGCAGAGTTCAGGGAGATGGTTTTGAAGCTTGTGAAAAGCTGATATTACCGGTTTTTTTTGATTGTTTCCGAAAAGACTTCAGATGAAAAGATATGATCCAGGATAAGGGTTCCCGAGCCTGTAGGGCCGGATTTGTCCCTCAATTCGGAAACACAGACTGTAAGCTCATATGTAGCAAGGTGCAGTGAACGGCGAATAACGGCTTCTCTTATTGCGCCCACAAAATGGTTGCCGAATCCGGCCAGCCCCCCGCCGATAACTATAAACGACGGATTGAAGAAGTTTACCAGTTTGGCGCTTACTTCCCCCACAGCGGCACCGGCTTTCTTAATTACCTGAATACAGGCAAGATCCCCGGCTATTGCTCCGCTATTAATGTCAGCCGCAGTAAGTTTCGGTTTGGTCTGTATCAGCTTTGCCAGGTATTTACTTTCACCGGCCTTCCCCATTTCCGTAGCGATTTTTCCAAGCGCCTTTCCTCCGGCAACCGCTTCAAGACAGCCGATGTTTCCGCACTGGCACTGAACATCACTTCCATTAACAGCAATATGCCCTATATCGCCTGCACAGCCGTTTGCTCCCCTGTAAATCTTTCCGTCTACAATCAGTCCCGAACCAATTCCTGTACCGATCTTTATAAACAGAAAGTCAGACTCGTTCTGGGTACAGCCCTTGTAGCTTTCACCAAGAGCCATGACATTTACATCGTTATCGACAAGTACCGGACATCCGAACTCTTTTTCATAAAGGTCCTTCAGCGGGTAGTCATGCCAGAGGGGAACATTCGGCGGTGAGTCAGGTCTTCCTTCCTTGAAGTTGACCGGAAAGGGAAAACCTATTCCGATTCCCCAGAGTTTGTCGATATTATTTTTTTCACAGAGCATTTTAAGCTGGCTGATTATTTCTTTATTGGTTGATTCAGGTTCGCTTATATTGTCAAAGAAAAATTCAGATTCAGCCACTATGTGCATATCCAGGCTGAATATAGCCATACTGAGTTTCGTAATTCCCAGAAATACCCCGGCAACATGACCGATATTTTCACGTATCTTAAGCTTAAGCTTTCTCTGGCTGCTGTCGGAGGGGGCAATCTCTTCTATAAGTCCGAGTTTGATCAGTTTATTAATCTGAAGAGAGATTGTGGATTTTGAGACCCCGCTCATTTTGGTTAATCCCATCCTGTTAATCTCACCAGTGGTGCGGATTATGTTGTATATCAGTGATGTTGTATTGGGAGTTATCAGTTCAGCCTTATTCATAATATTGAGACTATAGTATCAGGAATTGAGAAAATCAACAAGTTCTTCTTGCGACAATTATGTTTAATGGTAAAACAAAAAGGTTGACAGCTGGAACATACAGGGTTACAATCAGGATAAATACAACCAAAGGACAAACTAAATGGGTAGACTAAAGGTAGCTGTGATTGGCACCGGTTATATCGGGCCTGTTCATGCAGAAGCAGTTAGAAGGAATGCCGGGCTTGCGGAACTTGCCGCTATTGCTGGAGTATCCGAAGCCGAAGCTAAAGAAGCCGCAGTAAAACTGAATGTCCCTTTTCATACCGGAGATTACAGGGAGATTCTGAAACGGGATGATATTGATGTAGTTCACATCTGTACACCAAACTTTCTTCATTATTCCATGGTGAAGGAATCTCTTGAGCACGGGAAGAGTGTAATCTGTGAAAAGCCGCTGACGCTTACTTCGGCCGAAGCTCGTGAACTTGTTGCGCTTGCGGAATCAAAGGGGATAAAAGCAGCTGTAAACTATAATCTTCGTTATTATCCTATGATTCAGGAAATGAAGGAAAGGAACGCGGAAAAATCAGCAGGAGAAGTTTTTGCAATACAGGGCTGTTATCTGCAGGACTGGCTTCAGTACGAGACCGACTACAGCTGGAGGCTCGAATCAAAACTAAGCGGTAAATCAAGGGCTGTTGCCGACATTGGAACTCACTGGATGGATATGGCTCAGTACATTACCGGATTAAAAATTAAATCTGTATTTGCGCAGTTCAGCAGAATGTATGATACTAGAAAGAAGAGCGCAGACGGAAAAGACCTTACATTCGATAAAGGAACTTCAAAAGATACATCAGCATATGTTTCGTATGAGGTTGATACCGAGGATTATGCACAGATTCTTTTCAAGTTTGAAAATAATGTGCTTGGAAATCTTACGGTAAGCCAGGTTTCTGCCGGTTTTAAAAATTTCATGGAGTTCAGACAGATGGGAACCAAAGCCTCATTTTCCTGGAATTCTGAAGAACCCAACCTGATAAAAATCGGGCACAGGAATTCCGCTAATGAGATTCTGATGAAAGACCCCTCGTTAATGCATGACCATGCCGCGACAATGTCCGGTTATCCGGGCGGTCATCAGGAAGGTTACGGCGATACTCTGAAATGGGTTTTGCGTGAATTTTACTCAGATCTTCTTGGTATTGATATGGGCTCGGCTCCCGACTATCCCACTCTCAAAGACGGTCTGTCTGAAATGCTTCTCTGCGAAGCTGTAATTAAGAGTGTTGAAACTGATTCCTGGGTAGAGGTGTAATAATGAATAATCCTGTTTGGATGATGAGCTCTGCCTTTCCTGATCGAAGCCTTCCCCAGCTGATTGAAACATCGCTTAGGATAGGGCTTCAGGGATTAGAGCTTTGTGTTTTCCGCAAGGACGGCACACGCGAGGATCACGTAGCCACACATCTTGACTATGAGGGCTTCAATTCTGATGAGGCAAAAAAAATACTCGAACTATTCAATATCAGCGGACTCCGCTTTTCAATAGGCGCATTTGAGAACCTCATAGGCGGAGATGAAGCTCAGAGAGTTCATAATCAGAATCATCTTTTAAAACTCATAAGAATGGCAGCCCTGCTGGGCGGTGACAGCAATGGAGTAACCGTCGGTTCTTTTGTGGGCTACAACCATGAATGGGATCTTGAAGACGGTTCTTTTGAAAAAAACCTGCTGGAGTACAAAAGAATTTTTACTCCGATAATCAAGTACGCTGAAGATCTTGGAGTAACAGTTGTTTATGAAAACTGTCCTATGGAAGGCTGGAGACCGGCCGGTCAGTACGGGACAATGAACAACCTCTGTTCAACCCTTGCTGCAAGAAAGCTTATGTACAGCCTCATTCCAAGTAAAGCACATGGTGAAACCTATGACCCAAGTCATGATGTATGGCAGTTTGTTGATCCGGTAGATGTCTTAAAAAATATGGATATGAGCAGGCTCAAAGCTGTACACCTTAAAACTACAAGAATGAAAAATGACGCCGGTGCAATTCACTGGGGACATGTATATGGAAAGCAGCTGATCTCAAAAGAACTTGCTGATGCCGCAGGAATCCCTTCGGCCGCTCATGAATGGGACAGATTTTCCTATGAACCGATGGTTCCTGGATTCGGCGGTTCAGATTCTATGGACTGGCGGGCCTTTACTGACTATCTGATGCAGAGCGGCTATGACGGAGTTTTCTCTATTGAGAATGAAGGAGCCAACTCAAAGGGCACAGATAATGATGCAGCTATTGAACAGGGCTTTTCTGCCTGTCTGTCATTTATGAAACCGATGATCTGGCCGCTGACTGCGGACAAGGGTTACAGTTGCACCAGACCCGAAGCACTTGAAATACCGCAGGCGATGGATCTGCCTGTGGTTTCAATGAAGGATTTAACAGCCTGAAAAGACTGGATAAATAAAGATTAAAGAATTCAGTGAATTCTGAAAAGGAGCGAAAAAATGAAAAAACTGATTGCGTTCTTACTGGTTCTTGCTATAGCAGGAACAGCCGTAGTTTTCGCAGGCGGGCAGAAGGAAAGCGGTGCAAAAAAAATTGCCGTTATTATGCCGAGCGCTGACCATGGTTTTCTGGGAGAAAGTATCAAACATGCTGAACATGCAACAAAGGGTCTTGCAGAAGCTGCAGGATACGAGCACGTGTTTCTTGTATCTGATGATGTAGTTGAGCAGGCAAACCAGATTGACACTGTAGTTGCACAGGGTGCTGATGTTGTAGTTCTATGGCCCCATAACGGTGATGAACTTAAAGCTGCTGCACAGACTATTGTAGATGCCGGAATTCCGCTGATTATCTATGACAGACTTATTTCAAATTTTGATGAAACTGCAGAACTTATGGGTGACAATTTCACCATCGGTGAAGACTCAGGACTTTATTTCAATGAATACTTCAAAGACGAACTTGCAAAGGGCAAAGTAAACATGCTCGAGTTCAAGGGTGATAACTCAAGTGTTCCCAAGCAGAGATCTGATGGATTCTGGAAAACAGCCAGCCCCAACTTTGTACGAGTAAATGACTATGTTACAAACTGGAGCAAGGATACAGCTCAGACACAGCTTGAAACATTCCTCAGTTCAAGTACCAAGGAAGAAGTTGAAAGTATCAGGGCAATTTTTAACCATGATGCAGATGTAGCTTTCGGCCTTCTTGCAGCAATTGAAGGTTATGACGGTGATGCAGATCTGAACATCAAGCTTGTTTCAGCTGTAAGTGCCCCAAGAGAACTTCTCGATGTTTATGACCACTACAAAGAGATTGGAATCGATATCGTTACTTTCTCATTCTCACCTGCTATGGTAGTAGATGCTATCCAGCTTGGAATTGATGTTCTTGACGGAAAAGACGTTTCAGGTATGCACCTTGTTCCTACAGAGATGGTTGATAACAGTAACTATAAAGAATTCAAGAAGGGCCCGGTTTACACCCTGCGGTATTCTTTTTATTAGACTAAATAAAATGGCCGGTGCTTAGTTACCGGCCATTTTTCTCAGGAAGGGATTTTCAATGCACTTAGAGATGAAAAACATTTATAAAAGTTTTGATGCTGTTAAGGCAGTTCAGGATGTTTCTCTTACAGTAGGAGATTCGGAAATCCACGGGCTCCTTGGCGAGAACGGAGCCGGAAAGTCTACACTGATGAATGTTCTGGGCGGTATACTCAGACAGGATTCCGGAAAAATACTGATTGACGGAGAAGACCACTCACATTTAACTCCTGTCAAATCTGCACATGCCGGAATAAGATTTATTCATCAGGAATTAAACCTTGTTAATGACCTTAAGGTTTATGAAAACCTTTTTCTGCATAACGAGCTGACCTATGCCGGATTTATTCAGAAAAAGAAAGAGATGATAAAAAAATCTGAAGTAATTCTAAAGAAGATGAAGCTTGATATAGATCCTAACGAATATCTGCGGAATCTTGATACTTCAAGAAAGCAGCTTGTTGAAATTGCAAGAGCGCTTCTGTTTGACTGCAGACTGATAATAATGGATGAGCCTACTACGGCTCTTAATAACGAAGAAATAAATAACCTTTTCGAAATTATGCGCGGACTCAAATCTGAGGGAATAAGCTGCATCTATATTTCACATAAGATGCCAGAGTTGTTTGAGATTTGTGATCGCTACACGGTTATGAGAGACGGTAAATTTGTTGCCACCGGAAATTTTGCGGATATTAATGAACAGCAGGCAACCGAGATGCTTGTCGGAAGAAGTCTTAATGATGAAGTTGTAGAAAAAACTAATGTTGTAGATCAGGATACTGTAGTCATGGACGTGCAGGATCTCAGCTGCGGAGAACATTTTAAAAATATTAATTTCTCACTCCACAAGGGTGAAATTGTTGCAGTGACCGGACTTTTCGGAGACGGAAGAGGCGAGCTGAGTGAATGCCTTTTCGGAGCCCGGAAGATTACCGGCGGAAAGATTTTACTCAATGGAAAGGAAATACAGTCGGCCTCCATCCTGAAAGTGATGAAGTCCGGGGTCTCGATGGTTCCCAGAAACAGAAAGGAAAGATCAATTTTAAAGGATCTTTCAATAAAGGATAATCTTTCGATGGCGTTCTTTACCAGTAAGCATAATAAAATTTATATAAGCGATAAAGAAGAACGGAAACGATTTGAAGACAGTAAAAAAATCACAAATATAAAAGCCGCAGATCCTGAGCATTTGATAACTTCTTTAAGCGGAGGAAACCAGCAGAAAGTTATATTCTCCCGCTGGTTCGGTCTGGATTCTGATGTCTATATTTTAGATAACCCCACCCAGGGAATTGATGTCGGGGCGAAATTTGAAATATACCAATTGATTACAAAATTAGCTGAAGCGGGGAAAAGTGTTCTGGTTTTCAGTTCAGAATACCCGGAAATCTACAAAATTGCCGACCGTTGTCTGGTAATGTATAAAGGGGAAATAAATAAGGAACTTCCCCGCAGCGAACTCAATGAAATTGATGTTATGTATTATGCAACCGGCTCAAACAGGAAGGTGGGATAGGAAATGGATACAGTAATAAAGAACGAACGAAAAGAAAAAATTATAATATTATTGAAGAAACTTGTAATTGACCACAATTATATTCTGTCGCTGATTCTACTCTTATTAATTGGACGAATCGCAAGTGATCAGTTTCTTTCAGCTGCCAGCCTTATAAACCTGCTGAAATCTTCGGTTTTTATTGGAATAATCGCACTTGGAATGTCTCTTGTGATTATATCCGGCAATATTGATCTTTCGGTTGGCTCCATTCTCGGACTTACAGCTGCTATGGGTGTTGTTGTTTTCAATTCAACAAGCAGTATTTTCCTGACATTGGCCACAACTGTAGGAATGGGACTTCTTCTGGGACTGTTTAACGGACTTTTTGTCGGAATAGCCAATGTAGCAGCATTTATTGTCACGCTGGCTACTCTTGTAGGCTATCGATCAATCACAATCCAGTTCGGCGACGGCGGTCCTCAGATTGTAAACAATGATACCTACTTCGATATTCTCCGGCCTATCGGCTACGGAAAGCTCGGGCCGATACCCTACCTGGTAATAATTTTTATACTGATCACAGTTGCTGTATGGTTTCTGATGACTAAAACCAAATTCGGTCGATATGTGTATGCTATCGGATCTAATGAAAGAGCAGCCAGATTAACAGGTATTAATGTTAAACTTGTAAAGGTATCAATATTCACCATTACCGGGATTTTGACCGGTATAGCCGGTTTTCTCTACATTACGCGTTTCGGCTCTGTCGATGTTGCGACTGCAGGAAAGGGATTTGAACTGGATGTTATTGCAGCTGTTGCGATAGGCGGTACCTCAATGGCAGGCGGCCGCGGCCGTATACAGGGGTCATTTTTCGGTGCTGTAATTCTGTATGCTATCGATGCAATCCTTTCAGCATTCCAGGTGCCGGCCTTTGTAAACGATCTTATAAAGGGAATATTAATCCTTGGTGCTGTTCTTCTGCAGAAAGCACTTGATAAGGAAAGAACTGAATAATATCAGGTCCGGTAAAATTCTGACCATCTGAATTTCTCCTCCTTTTTATTTTTCCTCATCCGGGATGAAGCGCCGGATGAGGATTTTTTTTGAAATATATGTAACCATGAGGTAACATATTTATATAACCAATGGGTTAAATTAATATGTGTATTACTGGGAAAAAAATGGAAAGGGATAGAGCACAGACAGCGCACAGAATTATTGATGCGGTAAGCAGGATTGTAGAGAAAAAGGGAATTAACTTTGTGGGCATAAATTCAGTATCCCGCGAGGCCGGGGTCTCCAAGGTTCTTATCTACCGGTATTTTGAAGATCTTGAAGGTCTGTTGAGGGTATGGGCAGAAGAGCACAGCTACTGGATGCAGACCGCGAAAGATCTGAATTACGATGATGTAAGCACCCTCGGCCTGGAAGAGAAGCGGAGGCTTACTTTTGAAATATTCAGAAAACAGATATTCGAGCTGCATGAAAATACCGTAATGAGAGAACTTCTTCGCTGGCAGCTGCAGGAAAAAAGCAGCATCGGCACCAGAATATCTGAAGAAATTGAAAAAAATGGACTTGCCCTGACCCATGCTATGCAGACGAATCTACAAACAGAAATGGATGTTGAAGCGCTGATTGCAGTTATCACTGCCGGCATCACATACCTTGGTATAGTTTCCGACACTGTGCCTGTTTTTAATGGAGTAAATTTGCAGACAAAAAAAGGATTGGATCGAATCGCCTCTGCGGCAGCTGAACTTTCTGATCACATATTTCTGTCTTCTGAGAATTAAAATGAACATGGAGAATAATAGAATGAATAAAATATTTTTTTTGATTACAGTCGTATTATTAGCCTTTTCATGCGCCGGCACTAATACGGAAACTATTGAGCTGCAGACCGGTTCTGATGCAGAAATAAGAATTACGGCTGGAGATTCATGGCTTCACGATTTTCCTTTATTTCTGTGGTTTAAAACAAAAAACAGTCCTCAGTTTGCGGTCTGGATTGAGGATGAATCAGGCAATTACCTGAGGACTGTTTATGTCACAAAAAAGGCTGCGACCGAGGGCTGGGTATTTAACAGCGGCAACAGACGCATTGAGGCACTGCCGTTCTGGTCGCACAGCCGGGGAGAGGTTTACAGCGACGGGCTTCTGCTTCCGACTAAAGACGATCCGCTTCCTGATGCTTTAACCTCAGCAACACCGAAGGGCAGCTCAGTTCTTCCGGCAAGTTTACGGTCTGGAATAGACCGGTTTGTAATTTATGCCGAGTTTAATCATTCTGTGGATTTCAATGATTTTTATCCTGAAGATGCTGCTGAAGGTGATTCAAGCTACAGCGGCGGTGAAATGGGAAGCGGCCAGCCTTCAGTGATTTACCGGGCTGTGTTAGATTCAGCTTCATTAGAACAGGGCGGTGAAGTTATATTTGAGTTAGCCGGCCATGGTTCTGCGGATGGAAGCAGCGGAAATCTTTATCCCGATATTTCAAATCTGACTACTGCCGCTGATATTGTTTCTTCATTAATATTTGTAAAAAAATAAAAATTCTGAATTAGCCCTTTGCAATATTAAGCAGGGCTTTTTTCCATACCGCAAATAAAACTGCTGAATGGACTAATAAGGAACAGGTAACAATGAGTGCAGAATTGCATGAACTGAAAACGAGCATGCCAATCCAGTAGTTGGGCACAGCTGCCGCGAAATAATGGAAGGGGGGCGGTACGAAAAACGGGATGGCCGGGGCAAGCATGAATATACCCAGGGCCTTACCCATTGTCAGGCCTTCTACCTTGTTTTTAGCTGCAGCAGCTATAAATAAACCGGCTGCTGCACCTTCGATGCTCAGGCATACTGAAATTGCTGCAGTTCTAATAATTCCAATGCTGTAAAGCGGATTAAACCTGAGAAAAAATACAGCAAATATAAAGGCGAAAATACTGAATATGCCTGTTCTGACAAAATAATGTCGTTTTAATCCGAAGGGTGTAAGCGAAATTTGTATTAGAATATTTTCGTCCTTTTCATCCAGAATGGTAAACCCGGTGAGCATTCCATACATCAGGGTAGGGACTGTTGCAAAGAATGCCGTGATCAGCGGATAGTATAAACTTAAATCGAATGCAGTATATTTCATAAGTAAGTCTGCACCTGCAGGAATAGCGCAGTAAGTAACTGCTGCAAGCAGGATGGGGGCTGCAAAAATCAGAATCAGCATTGGATCCCGAAAGATTGTTTTTGTTCCGCTCAGTCCTGTACGGAAAAACCTGTACCTCGTTAGAGTTTTATCCATGATTCGCTGCCTCCTCTTTTTTTTACAGATGATTTAAGAGTTTTTCCTGCCGCATAGAAAGAAACTGCAGACCACGCAAGCATTGATATATATGCGGGCACCAGGGTTGAGACGTCTTCACTGCTGTTTGCCTTCAGCAGTAGGTCAGCAATCCCTCTAATCGGGAAAATATAAAAAAGGCGAGATCTGAAAATTCCTGTTATATCAATAACAGCAGGGAGAAATAGAATCATGAAGCCTATTGAAAAAAGGAAATACTGGTTAACCGTTTTTGCTTTTGCAGATATTACAACCCCCATTGCAGTAAAGATAGCAGATGATAATAGAGTTCCTGTTAAAATAATCATGATAAGCCCGGCATCTCTTAGTTCCGATACAATAAGTAAAATCACACTGCAGCTAAAAGCCAGAGTACCCAGACTGATAATTTTAGAAAGTATGTATTCGTGGATACGAAGCGGGCTGATGAATAATGATTCAAGCAGCTGCTCGCTTCTTTCAAGCAGGACTATTCCGCCGATAAAGAAGAAGCCTAAAACTGCAGTGTCGCTGAATATTAAATCCGCAGCGATCCGGGGCCTGAATGCCTCCGGAATGAGTCGCAGAATAATACTGTATACAAGAGTAACTGCTGCGTAAATGTAATAAAAGCCGTGACGAAACTGAAATCTGAAATCCTGTTTAAGCATTCCTGCAAGTCTCATAGCAGTCGGCTCCCGGTTGTTTTTATAAAGATATCTTCCAGACTTGCTTCGGCGGAATGAATGGTTTCCGGATTTCCCGAACGAAGGAAATTAATAAAAGCATTGTTCTCTCCTATGCCACTGAGCGGAAATTCCCTGATCACCGTGTCCCCATTAATATTTGATTCAACGCGTACTGAACGCTGTCCCTGTGACAGCCTGAGGTTCCTGGGGCTGTCTATCAGGCTGATCCTGCCGTCCACAATAAAAGCTACACGGTCACATAGCTCATCTGCGGCAGACATGTTGTGAGTAGTAAGGAAAACAGTTTTACCCTCTGCTTTCTGTTTCAGTATCATATCCTTCATTATTTTTGAGTTCACCGGATCGAGGCCCGATGTCGGTTCATCAAGGAAGAGCAGTGAAGGATTGTTTATTAATGCACGGGCAAAGTTCAGACGCATTTTCATTCCCTTTGAATAACTTCCGGTTTTTAGATGAGCATCTTTTTCAAGACCAACCTGCTTCAGAAGCTTCTCCGGTGAAATCCCCGAACCACGGTAAAGCGACTGAAAGAACTGAAGGTTTTCGATTCCCGTGAATCGGCTGTAAAGATTCGGAAACTCAAATGCTACTCCGATTCTTTCGTAGTAGTCTTCTTTAATCTTATTAATTCCCCTTCCGCTGACTTCCGCTTCTCCATTATAGCCTTTCAGCAGGCCAATAAGTATTTTCTGGGTCGTGGATTTTCCGGCACCGTTAGGTCCGAGGAATCCGAAGATTTCCCCTTCCTTTACATTGAAACTGATACCGTCAATTGCATTCACGGCGCTGCCCGGATACCTGTAGCTCAAATTTCTTACCATGATCATTATTTGTCCTCCTGAAATCCGAATCCTGCAGCAGTCAGTTCGCAGAGCAGTCTGACTCCCTCGTCATATCCATCACCGATTTCAGCTTTATGCAGCGAGATAAAAAACATTGATCTGATCATGGCGGCGGTTGTTTCTATATCAGAAGGGAGTGAAACACCTGCATTTTTTAATCCCTGTATAAGGCTGATACTGAAATCCGAGTCACCTTCAAGGTGTTCAGCCACAGTCTCTTCAGGTAAAACTTGTAGTAAATCGGCATAATCGGAGCCGTTGAGAAATTTCTTAAACAGAGGCTCTTCTTCAACAATTATGTACATCTGGTAAAGAAACTCAGTCAGTATTCTCCGGGTCAGCGGAACCTGTGTGAACATCTGCATAACATTTTCACGATAAGCTTCTTCGAAGCTGTTGAAAATATCCCATAGCAGCAGCTCCTTCATACTGTAGAATGAGTAAAAGGCTCCCTTCGAAATACCTGCTTTCTTTGTTATTTCTTCAACACTGGTTTTTTTAAGCCCGTACTGTGTAAACAGTTCCCTCCCGGCATCCAGCAGCCGATGTTTGATTTGTTCTTTTTCTTTCTCGTTAAAAGCTCTTCCCATACTCTGACCCTATGACCAAAAAAGTAGTTATAGTCATAGTATTGATCTGTTTTAAAAGATTGTCAACATATTTTAGGAAGCAAAGCAATTAATTGATAATGCAGAAAACTTTAAGAACTCAGGCAAACAGCAGAAGGCTGACAGCCATGACTATCATCCCTGATATCAGTCCGCCGATAGCAAGGTGGTGCTCGCCGTATTCTTCGGCTGTAGGCAGCAGTTCGTCCAGAGATATATAAACCATAATACCCGCAACCGCTGCAAAAATCACACCGAAAGTTGTCTCGGTAAAAACCGACCTGAGAACAAAGTATCCGAGCAGAGCCCCTACAGGTTCAGCGAATCCGGATAAGAATGAAAGTACAAACGCTTTTTTTCTGCTCTTTGTTGCAAAAAATATCGGGGCTGATACAGCAAGACCTTCCGGAATATTATGAATCGCAATAGCCACTGCAATGCTTATACCCAGGGTCGGGTTGGTCAGCCCGCTCATAAAGGTCGCAAGTCCTTCGGGAAAATTGTGTATGCCAATTGCCAGCGCTGAGAAAACTCCCATTCGAAGCAGTTTAGCCTTTTCCTTCTCAGATGAGTTTTCAATTTTATTTGCAACATTCAGTTCGTGCGGATTTTCATAGGAAGGAATTACCTTATCGATCAGTGCAATCAAAAACATACCGGTAAAGAAAGCTGCAACTGTCCAGATATATCCGTTTTTATCTCCCAGTGTTGTACTCAGCGAATCTCTTGCTTTAACAAATATTTCGACCATTGAAACATAAATCATAACACCCGCAGAAAATCCAAGTGATATTGTTAATACTTTAGGATTAAATTTCTTTGAAAGTAAACCGATTAAACTTCCTATACCAGTTGAAAGTCCTGCAAATAATGTCAATGAGAAGGCGAATAATACCGAGCTGTTCATTTTGGTAACTCCTTAATATCATTCTATATAACAATTATATCTGAAGATATATGCATAGGCTTTTTTTGTAAAATTCTCCCCAATCATACGTTCGAAAACTCTTTCAGTGTTGATAGGGCTTCCGTCTTTTTTCTGAAAGTAAGAACCTAAATTATCAGATATTATTCTGAAATTATCTCCGCTCCGCTTTATCACTGTATTTTTTATTATCAGTAATATACCTCAAAAGATTATCATCTTTGAAGAATCTGCCGAATCTTTTATCTGAATCTATATAGGTCATATCCGGTATGTAAAAAGATGGGGTGACATGAATAAAACTTCCGGGATATATACCATTTTGCGGATTGTAGGTGTCAGAAAGTTTTTTGAACATCATTCTTCTTTCATCTTCCCTGTCAGCAAAGTACTTTTTATACAGTTCGGGGATCATGCTTTGACTGCTCCATCACCTGAAGGGCTGTTAATCCGTGTCGAATACTTCAGGCAGTATGATTTCACAGCCTTTATATGTTATGGTCTCAACTTTTTCCATCTGTAAAATAACGTTGTTACGGCTGTTTATGCAGGCATCAAGATAAGCTCCGTTAAACTCTAACGTTGGAAAGTTGAGGTCTACCTTTGATATTATCTTATGACTCTGATCAACATAGCAATGTGTTGAGATTGTCCACCATTCAGCTCCGGATGGGTTTATTTCAAGCAGTCCGACTATATATTCATCATCGAACTCAATTGATTTTTCAATAGCTATTGCATATATAACATCGGAATCAAATTTATACATGTACAGATCTGCTGAGAAAATATTTGTACAGATTAGTATCAATGAAAGAAAGATTAAAACTTTTTTTATCATAAAAAATCCTTACTCTGGTACTTTATATTAATTTGTTATCTTTTGTGAAGGTCTGATCTTCCCGGCACCCAGTCCTGCGATGATCAGAATAATACCAATAAGTTTTACCGGCGCTATTCCGAGTCCGAACCAGATGTCAAGTATAAGGCCGCCGGCAAGTTCCCCGGCATAGACTCCGAGCGTTACAACAAGCGCCGGAGACTTCAGGAGAAGATAGGCAATCATACCTGTTGTAAAAACACCAATCAGGCCGCCGCCCGCAAATATATACCAGGGCAGGGCTGCTATTTCCGGCAGACTCTGTCCGACCTCTGCAGAGCCGCTGCTTTTTAAGGTTGAGAAGAAGAACAGCGGAATTATTATTATAAGAGCTGATATATAATTAAAAACAACTGTCCGGGGTGTTCCGTACCGGGCGGTATTTCTTGAGTTCATATGCTGCTGAATCATCAGGATAATTCCTGGAGTCCATGAGAGGATAATCCACAGCGGACCGGCACCTGCCTTGAGTCCAATAATAATCGAACCCGGAATAAGCAGTGCCGGGGAAAGGATTCTCTGAATCAGCGGAGACCGTGTTCTGTCAGCTTTATAAAAACTTTCAGCAGCGGCCGCAGCCAGAGTCTGGCCTGCAAGTGAACCGCTTAATGAAAACAGTATTCCGCCCTTCTCGAATATTACACTTGCAAGATATACGATCAGGCTTCCAAGCATTCCGGCTGTTAGAAATATTTTCGGTGATTTTTCTGAAGGATCTCCCTTCATTCGCCGGTAGGCTGTAATCAGAAGTACCAATGCTCCGCTTAATCCGCAGATGTGAATAGACAGCAATGCTGCGCTTCCGCCGACTGCCGTCTGCAGAACTCCGTTGAACTGAATCATTAAGGCGACAAGGCCGCCGGTAAGAACTGATAAAAAGAAATACATTGCAACTCCTGCTTGTTATGCTTGATATTCTATCCTACAATCTGTTTAAGGAGGTAGGACATATGTCCCACTTGACTGAAATTAAATCATTTTTTACAGAATCTACAGCGTCGGTCCGGATCGACTGGAAAAAAACAGACATCCTCTGCCTGGAGGGTGAGCCGCTTGATTACCTTCATTTTATCGAGTCCGGAAGATTCAGAGTCTTCAGATCATTAAGCAACGGACGTGATATGCTGTACCGTATATATCTGCCCGGATCCATCATGGGTGACATAGAGCTTTTTACAGGAGGCGAAGCGGCCTCATGTTCGGTTCAATGTATAGAGGCCGCAAAAACGATTTCACTTCCGACTTCCAGTATAAGAGATAATCTTCCGGGATTCTCAGAATTGATTTTCCTTGTCGGAAAGGGGCTGGCAAGAAAGCTGCATGAAAATTCAGTTTCGGAAGCCGTCAATACTAATTATCCGCTTGAAGTGAGACTGGCCCATTACTATCTCGAGTTTAAGGATCCTGAACTGAAAGCCCAGAATCTGATTCAGCTGTCAGAATGGATGGGCTGCAGTTATCGTCATTTAACAAGAAGTCTATCTTCGCTGTGCCGTAAGGGGGCTGTTAAGAAAACCGCCGGCTCCTGCGGATCAGGATATCTCGCAGCGGACAGGAATATTCTCGAAAAAATTGCGGGGCCTGTCTTAATGGAAGAAGGACGCAGGTTGTTTGAGCCTGGAGATTTTTAAAAATCATAAGCTGGTATTATTCTATTTAATAATGTTATACAGGCTTGATGATATCGGCAGGCTGAACGCCATAAAAGTGCTGAAGGCGTGCCCGATTGCCGGCCACTTTGCTGATTTTGTAGCATAGGCGGTGATAGCGTAGGTTAAACCCAGAGGAACTGTTGAGATTATGAAAATAAAGGGATGTTCACTGCGGATGGAAAACTGGGGTGCTATATGCCAGAGTGAAAACATGACCGATGGAATTATTACTGACCAGATAATGCTGTCAGGAAACTGCTTAATGTATAATCCTCTCCAGAAGAGTTCTTCACATATTCCATGAATAATTGAGAGGGGCGCCGCAAGTATTATGATGGCAGGTACTGCTTCAGGAAGTTTTGGAATAAAATACATAAAAACCGGCGCCGCGAGAGTCGATAAAAACAGGATTATTATCCACCAGTTTTTCATTTTCAACAATGAGTGACCATCTTTAAAAAAACTGAGGAATGACTTGCCTGTAATTATTAGAGGAATAAGAATACACCAGATTAAATAGTAGAACATAAAACCTGTTAGATAACCCCAATCAATGCCCAGAATTAAAGAAGCAAAATGGAATATAATTGAAGTTATAATAGTTAATAATATAGGCAGAAGAATATAAACAAATTTATGATTAGTCTGCATTTCTTACTCCGGTATTCTGATAATTCCGAGTTTATCTTAAATATCTGTTGACTGCAATTTACATTTTTCCTATCATCCGCCTATGAAAAGAATAATTATACTGATACTTCTCTCTGTTTGTTGTCTATCTGCTGTTTTTGCTAATGATTTGAATGCAACTTTTTCAGCAAACGGCCTTACCGCCGACGGAACCGAGTTTGAGGGTTATTTAAAAACAACTATAAAAATTGATGAGCTCAGGTCTGTATTTCTAACTGGAGACCGGGATGAAATTGTAAACACGATATACAGCAGTATTATTCCTGTTCAGGCTATATTCGGAAAAACTGCAGATGAGCATAATCTTATTCTCGAAAAAATATCCGTAAAATATACGGGTGAGAATGGAGATTTAATAAAAGTCCCGGTACAGACTTTAATTGATATTGATCTTAAAGACAGGAAAGCTGGAATATTTCGTATAACCTATGTCCTGGCCTTTATTTCACAGGATGTAATTGATGCGGCAAGAGAAAGTGGTGAAAGTTTGAATATGGTGGACTATGCCGAGATAACCCTTGAATGCCAAGTGCAGGATCCTCTTCTTGTAATCGAAAACTGATTGGCTGCCGGAATGAGGATGCGGGGATTCTATAGGCATTCGCTTCTATTCGTCCAGCCAGCCTTTTTTAACGGCTTCATCTGCTTTTGCCTTCACCCATTCAAACATCTCTGGAGCCTGCAGTCTGATGGGTTCATGAATTTTCAATACCTGGTGTTTTTTCACTTTCTGCTCCTGCCATGAACGTCCCTCGGTTATCAGGTTCATGCAGAAGGGCAGGAGCCGGTCAAATACTTTAACCCATCTGCTTTCAGGGCTTTGCTGTTCCTCATACTCCTCCCAGAGTCTTAGAACGCCGTCAGTGAAAGAGCCGGGAAAACGGACTGCAAGTTCCTGCAGATACTCTTTTTCTGAAGACTGTATATCATCCCTGCCTTCATCATAAACTGAGATATCCCCTGAACCTATTTCGCAGATATCATGAACGAGCGCCATTTGCAGGATTTTAATGAAGTCTATATCATCATCAATTTCTTCAGTAAGCATCATAATCATAACTGCCAAATGCCAGCTGTGTTCTGCTGAATTTTCATTTCTTGAGCCGTCTGAAAGAATTGTTTTTCTGTAGACTGTTTTTAATTTATCCAGTTCATGAATAAAACTGTAGATCTTATCGTAATCCATCCTTACCTCATTTGAACTGTTAGATATAAAAGCGGATTTTCTGTCGCCTATATTTTTCAGATCATATTTTATGTAGTTGAAAGAGTTGGTTGCTTCCGGTGACTGAACATTCAGGGTCTACCGACATTTTTTTATGCCGTTCTTGAGATCCTCCGGATTAGCTTCATTTGTATAGTTAAGGCAAATCAGTCTGTTACTGCTGAGTATCTTAAAATATGAAGCTGTGCTCAAAGAGTTTCTCCTGAAAAATCGAGCCTTATGTTAATTCAGTGGCCCTTTTTAAAGAACCAGATGGACAGTTTAAAATTAGTTCAGGAAAAATGCAATTGCATATAGAAAAAGTTAAATGGGATGTATCTCAATAGGGGAAATACCCTTAAAAACAGGGGATTATTCCTGATTTATCTATAATCAGTATCATTTTATAATTTCCAAAAATCCCTGGAGAAAAAATGAATATTAGAAAATTAATTATTGTAGGCGTTCTTTTAATGATCGCCGGCTTGTTTAATTGCTCAGATCCTACCAATCCCTCGCAAGACAATACAGGAGACTCTACCTCGGAAGATACCTCCGGTGAAGGAACAGATAGTGTAAGTTCAATACTGGATAAATCCTGGACTTCTGTAGAATCGATTGTAGATCCGTCAGTTGCCGGTGATGACAGTGTAAACCCTGAGGTTGCATACTCTGCAAATGGTACTGCAGCGGCAGCCTGGGAAGTTGATGGCGGGCTTTGGGTTAACACATTTGACGGGACGGCATGGGGAACGTCTGAATGTTTGTGGGGCGGTGCTTACGGAGATTATCTGGGCGGATTTGATATTGATATCAGTTCCAGTGGTAAGGCTGTAGTTGTCTGGAGCGGAGAGCTTGAAAGTGAATCATATGACACGGTCTGGTGCCGTATCTTTGACGGAACAGGCTGGAGTGCAGCAGAACGGCTTTCTGTTACAGGCCTGTCATTTCCTCAGGCGTATTCCCCGGATGTAGCATACAGCCCGTCAGCTGATGAGGCTATTGCAGTCTGGAAGCAGAATGATGATGTTTATGCTGCAGTATATGAAAGCGGCAGCTGGGATACTCCTGTAATACTTAACATGGATAGTCTGGATTCTGCCTGGGATCCCGGCATTGCCTATAATGGTGAACATACTGCTGTTGCGGTATGGCTTCAGGATACTTACAGCTCCTCTGATTACCGTGATGCATACGCTTCGGTTTACACTGGTTCTGCCTGGGAGGCACCTGAGAATATTGAAGACGGAGATAATATTGATTATGAAATTTCACTTGCTGCTGACTCTTCCGGAAATGCTGTGGCCGTTTGGGAGCAGTATGACGGAAGCCGGTGGAATATTGGTGCTAATACTTTTGACGGTAGTTCATGGGTCGGTTCAGCATTTATATGCAGTGACGGTTCTGATATAGAGGGTGCTGTTGTTGATATTCTTCCGGAAGGAAAAGCTGTTGCAGTCTGGAAATATTATAACGGTTCATCAGAACCAAAGATATGCGTAAACATTTTTAATGGTACAAACTGGACCGGAAAAGAAGAAATCGGATCTGCCGACAGTTTTACCGATTCTCCAGAAGTAGCTTCTGATTCCTCCGGAAACGCCGCGGCTGTATGGGACTATGAAAATTCAGATACAGGAATGAGAGGGATATACCATTCATTGTACAACGGGTCTCTCTGGAGTAGTGAGTCTTCAATTGATGTAAGCAGTGAAGCTCAGACGACGGGACTTTGTATCAAATTCAATAAATCAGCAGATGAGGCATTGCTTCTATATTCGGAAGAAGGTGAAGGCGTAAATGGTTATATGCCGGTGGTCTACTCATTATTGAAATAGCTCATGACCTGAGAAGGAATTAAAATGAAAAAGAATATAAACTCAATTTTTATTACTTTATTTTTATTGATTTCCATATTCAGCTCCTGTGTAACAAACCCTGTTACCTATGAAGATGCTGCCCAAGAAAAAAAGCCTTTGGGAGTTCTTCCCACGATCATCTTAGGATATATACCTGTTGTCGGGCAGCTGGTTCAGGGCGAATTCATTGAAGCCGGAGTTTTGGCCGGAGCTATGGTCGGCGGAACTGCGCTTGGAATAGGGACGATGTCGGAAGATTCGGGTGAGATGTCTCCCATTGGATTAGTTGGAGCATCGGTAATGGCAGGATCCATCTTTTACAGCTGGATTGATGGACTGGTGACCAGCATTCAGCGGAACAAGCAGTATGAACATCAGACTGTCGAATACGCCAAGGACCGGGCTGTGGAGCTATTCATCAATGGGAACAGTGATGAAGCTAAAAAACTGATTTCTTCTAAATTAAAAACTCAGGAAGATCGTATCGAGGTCGCATATGAAATAGCTCCTATCGGCTATGCTGCTGAAGTTCCTGATATAGTAAGCATCGGAAATCTTCGTAAACTTGGATTCTCTCACTACTCTAACAGTTCTCTGTCCTATTTAGATACAAAGTTATCTCCGGAAGGTTTTGATTATCCTTTCAAAATAAGACCTGAAACTGATATAAAAAGTTTTGCTGTCTGTGTTGCGCTGCAGAATGATGCTGCGGCCTTGTCGCTGTTTGCAGAATATGCGGAAACTTACGGAAATAAAAAAGAAGTGGTCAGTATCGGAAGTATAATTCTTGCAAAAAATAAAAATACAGATTCACTATTCAGTTTCTATGATTATTTAAGATCAGATGTACCCTTGATGTATCTTGATATGGATGAAATTGAAAAGCGCAGAATTGATATTAATGAACGTGATAAATACGACCAGGCCGGGTGGTTTCTGAAAAATGAGCAGTGGGATCAGGTGATTGCAATTATTGAAGAACTTTCACGGGAGTCCGGAGCTGATACTTTTCAAGCTGCAAGGCTGAACATTCTAAAGGCTGCGGCAGGGCTTTGTATTCTTGAGACCATTCCGGAAAAAATGAGAAATATTGATCTGCTTATTCAGGACCTTGAAAAAGAGGCTGCTGAAAAGGAAGGGTCAGAGCTTGAAGAGCTTAACAGTTATATTCAGGAGCTGAAGGTTCTTTCTGACTCCGGGTATAAATCAAAAGCTGAAATTGAAAATTTAAATAAACTTTTATACATACTCTCAGTAAAAAATGGCGGGGTTTCATTTATTGGTATGACTCTAAATAATCTGCTTGATGATGATGACTTGTCTGGACTTGAGAAATGGCAGGAAATTGAGAGAATGTCAGCAGACCGAAGCTTAATGATATCCTTGTCAGCTATATTGTTTCCGGATCTTGAACTTAGTGCTGCGGAGATAGGGTCTGTAATTGATGAAATGCATACATACGATTATGTATTCTTTTAATTTTAAAATCAGGAGAAAAACGTGAAAAAACTAAAACTATTATTAACAATGACGGTGGTGCTGTTTTGGGCCGGTGTATCGGTATCGGCGGAATCAGTACTGCTTGATGATTTTCCTTCATTCGGAATCAACAGCATAGGAATTTATGTTGAGAGTTATCAGGATGAAAGAACTGACAACCCCTCGGCAGATTTTATTACGGCGTATGCTATGCAGGATGTAGTATATTTTAGAAATACACTTTGTGAGTTTGAATCAGTTACTCCAAAGCTTACTACTCCGGCATATCCTCTATCCGGTTCAGGCTTCAACCCGGAGCTTGATGATAAGCTTGCGGAATCCCTGTCCGTTGTCCTTGCTGATCTCGGGTGGGATAATTCATATCTCAGCAGCTTTTCAGGGGGTAATCTTAAAGACCTGCGCCGACAGGCTGTTTCGGAAGGCCATGATGCAGTCCTTGTTGTCCGCTATTATCCAGTAGAATATTTTGTACCTATATCAAACTATCGTGCTTCCTACGGATATTCGGTAAATACATACTCGGCAAATGTCGGTAAAATTGTATTCGGTCTGGGAATGTATCCGGCTCTGGAACTTATTGATGCAAGAACCGGAGCCCGAATATGGTACAGCGCCTACTATGCTTCACATCCTGAAGCTCCGCAGGGATCATATCAGAACTTTGTTGATATGGCGGCAGAGTTTTTTATAATCGGGGACGATGCAGAACAGAATGCCATTGATACAATGATTAATCTGACATTAAAATCACAAGCCTTCCCTGAAGCTGCTGACTCGGGTGCCCGTGATGAACTTACAGCCGCATCACACGCTGAAGGCCGCTCAAATCTGTTCTGGAGCAATGACCCCAGTTATGATTTCTACTCAGCCATGATGGCTGTCGGATATCAGTTCAGGTATCTGGGTGATATGCCTGTTTATTATGATGAATCTTCATATGATGATGAGCCGGGAATTGTGGTTGCAACAGCTTCACCAGCAATGGAACACAGACTGACTATTCCGTTTTTCACGCTTGGGTTCGGAAACATGTCCCTTGAGCTGCTTAATTTCTATTTCGGCTATGTTCCGGGACCGACGGTTGATGTTTCATACACTGAAAATGAGTGGGTAGAGGATCCGGAAGATCCTTACGGCGGAAGCGTTCTGCAGGAAGTAACAAGAACTGCTGAAATGTCGACAGGTGCCATGACTTTCGGTTTTGAAGTTATGGCTAAATACTTCCTGCGTTTTGGTGATGACCTTTCTGCATATATCGGCGGCCAGGCGACAGCCGGTATGTGGATGGATACTATGAGTTCTGAAGATAATAATTTTGATGAATATGATTACTCATTTCAGCCGCAGGGATTGGCAGTTCTGGATGGGCTGGTAATTAATGCCGGAATAATGGCCGGCTTAAGATGGGATGCAGAAACCCCTGTAGAACTGTATGGAATCTTCTATCCGGTAGGGCCGTCCGGAGACTGGGCCTTAACAGCTGGTCTTACCTGGCATTTTCTAATGACAGACTGGCTGTCGCCGCACAGCAGAAATATTCAGGAGACAATGGATTTATTTTAATTCTGCAGGTAGCTTATCTGTTTAATGCAATCAGCTCTGATCTTCCGGTTACCTCAAGTTTCCGGAAGACAGAGGTGTTGTAATTGCTTATTGTTTTTACTGACAAATTTAATTCCGCTGCGATCTCCTTATCGCTCAGCCCCTTTCTAAGCAAAGCTGCAATTTCACATTCACGCGTGGTCAGTTCTTTTTCACTGCATACTTTTTTGAATTCATTTCCTGGCTGACGGCTATGTTCACTGCTGTAGTTGTCGATAAACTCAATCACTGAATTCTTCAAATTCTTTTTATAATTTTCAGTGCTAAGTTTTACAGATTCAATTATTGCAGAAGCCTTGGCTTTGAGTTCTTCGATTGAAAAAGGCTTGCCGATGTAGTCCACAGCTCCGTCATTAAGAGCTTCAATTTTCTCATCAGCAGAATTACGTGCTGTTAAAAATAGAAAAGGAATTTTTTTGTATTCAATATTCTTGCGAATCTCCCGGTAAAGCTGCCGGCCATCCATCTCCGGCATCATAACATCGCTTATAATTATTGAAGGTTTAAACGATTTTAAAATTTCCAGAGCGAGCTGTCCGTTAGAGGCTGTTGTGATTGTAAAAGTATCAGATAATTCATTCTTAAGGTAATTCAGCAGATCCTTATTGTCTTCAACGAGAAGTAAAGAATGTCTGTCACGGTTTAGAGCCGCCGGTTCGGTTATTTGAGGATTGTCTTCAGCGATAGCGGTTTGCAGATCCGCCCTGTATGCAGACAGCATTGAATCATGACGGATTTTTTCTTTTTGAATGTTTTCAGCCTCAGTATATGGAAATATCAGTGAAAAAGTGCTGCCTTGTCCCGGGCTGCTGGTAAGTTTTATTTTTCCTTCATGAAGTTCCATTATCCCTTTTACAAGAGATAAGCCTATTCCGGCGCCTCTCCACAAGGAGCTTTCAGCAGTTTCGACTTGCTGAAAGCGGTTGAATATCCTGTCCTGCTGTTCATACGGGATTCCCGGCCCATTATCTGAAACATCAATATTGATCTGATTATGATGCCTGGAAGCCCTAAGACGGATCATTCCTCCGGGCTGTGTGAACTTTATCGCATTACTGATCAGGTTTAATATAGCAGTGTCAAAAAGATGCGGATCAGCGCATAGTTTTAGACCTTCATCAGTTTCTGATGCAATAGTAATCTCTTTTTGTTCTGCTGCTGACTGCAGTTCTGCAGTAAAAATAGCCAGTTTCGCCTCAAGATTCATTTCTGCCGGTTTAAGAGTAAACTTATGCTGCTCCAGTTGCGAAAGTTCAAGCAGGCCGTTTATCTGTTTTATTAGACGCAGGTTATTACGCTCGATTATTTCAAATTGATTGTCGGCAGCCTCTATTGAATTGCCCCATCGGCCGGTTCTTAGCTGATGAATTATACCGTTGATTATAGTTACCGGAGTTCGCAGTTCATGTGAAATATTCATCATAAAGTCGTTTTTTGCTATATCCATCTGTTGAAGTTTAAGCTTTTCCCTCTCTGCGAGTGCATGGTTCACTTTCAATTCGGTCATCTCGGAACCGAGAATAAATGGAAACAGCAGTCCGTTGAAAACCATGCCTGTGAGGAATAAAAAGTTTCCATCCAGCAGCGGTGTCGGGATGCCTGCCTCAGCAACTGCATCCTTGAAAATACCCATTGCGGATATTGCACCGAGAATCATCAATGCTTCAAAAAAGATAAGTGTTCCTGCCTTTTTATTACCCCCGGTCCTGAGAATTATTAAAGGCACAAGCAGAATTAAAATGACACCGCTTGCGGAGATATCCATTATAGAAATAATCAGTTTATTTATAGATCCGGCTGCAAATGGATGGATGATTGAAAGTATTATAAAAAAGATGCATAAACTGGCTACAATATTTCTTCCTGTCTTAAGAGCCTGCCTGTTTTTAATATTCAGATAATTATATGAAAAAAGGGTGAAGGCAAAAAGAGACAGCCAGGACCCTATGTATGGTTCAACCGTCGGTATGAAAAAGTGTGAATACAGATTGCTTACTGCATTTATAAAAGCTCCTGTGAAGAACAGTGATAGATCAAGATAATTGCGATCACGGCTTTTGATGCCGGTGAGCAGGCAGTTGAGAACTGCCATAAGAATCATTCCGAGAAACAGATTGGCCGTAGTAAGGTAGGGGCCGGGACTTAAAAACTTGGGTATAATTAACATGTGGAACATTTTATTTTAGAAAATTACTGCGGGCAAGGACTTTTTTACATATAGAAGGAGTCTTAAAGCTGCTGCATATATTCTTCGAGCCGGGAAAAAGCCCTGTCCCATGCATGAATGAAAAACTGCCTTGCTTCTTCCCACTCTTTTGAATCACCCCATCCAGTATGAATCAGATTTATCTGTGTTCCATTATCCTTTGGAAAGAAGAAAACAGTAACATTTGTTAAAGGGCGTAATTTATTCATTACAGCAGCAAATTGAGGAGGCCCCTTCCATTCAAAGTTAAGGTGGTAAGGTGATTCAATATCAAGTATTCTGCATCCTATCGTGCTGTTTTCTTCAGGCTTATCCGGATTCCAGTATAATTCATATTTGCCATGGACTTTGGGTTCGACATCGGCTTTTTCAGTCAGCCACGTTTCGAGTGCTTGATTGTCGGTGAAGAGTTTAAACGCCTGCTCGGCAGAGCAGTTCAGAATTGATTTTTTGACAATAATTCTATCCATTTCAATACACTCCCTGTATATTACTAAGTTACTCATGAAAGTGGGAGGAGTGAAATGATTATTTCAGTTTTTCAGGTTTATAAACTATCGATGTGAATTCGATTTCGGCAATCTCTTCGATCGGAACCTCAGCTACGTGCATGATGAACTCGTTGAAGTTTTTAAATCCGTATCTTTTTGTCACTTCCTCAAAACCTTCCTTGTATATCAATGATTCTCCTGCAAGTGCAGCCATATAGCTGCGGCTTTTTTCAATTGAAACATTTTCAGCACAATGCTTAATTTTTGGAAGGATGGTCGGTTTAAACCTGGCAAGCGAGTGTGAAGAGATCATTTCATCAAAGTCGGAACTTCTGTTTATGACTTTTTCAACTGTGTCTACATACTCTGAAATGCTTGTAGATTCATCAAGACAGAGCCATATATGGCTGGAAAAGGAGTCTCCTGAGATAAGTGTTCTAGTTTTCTTATCCAGAATACAGATTGATCCTTTTGTGTGACCGGGGGTGTGTATGATCTCAACCTCACGATTCCCAAGCTCAATTATCTCTCCGTCGGATACAGCTTTCAGTTTTTTAGTGATTGGCTTCAGATACTTCAAAAATCCTTTCTGTTCCGGAGGCAGAATGTTTTTTACATTCATATAAAGTCCGGCCTTCATGATAAGAGATGAATGCTTTCCGTATATTTTAAAATCATCTTTATGAATAAGCACTTCTTTGAAGTGGACATTTCCCTGAATGTGATCAATGTGTCCATGTGTGTTTATTACGCGGAGCGGAAGATCGGTGAGGGTTCTGACTGTTTCATATACATTGCCGAATCCGTAGCCGGAATCTATAAGAAGTGCGTATTCTGTTCCCAATATGAGTGAATAAAATACATCGAGTGAATCATAAATGTGATAAAGGTTATCTGCAATTTCGGTTATTTTAGTATCTGTTTTATTGGCCATGGGGTATTATATTAAGGTATCAAAACTAAAACAATAGTATCGGTAATTGCAGTCTCTTTCAAAAAAGCATTGATATTTACACTTTATATACGATACTGATATAAGGGGGTTTTCAATGCATATAACCGATATAATTCTGAAAAAAAGAAACGGCGGTGAGCTTTCAAAGGAAGAAATAGATTTTTTTATTGAAGGATATGTCGGCGGCAGTATTCCTGATTATCAGATATCGGCGCTTTTGATGGCTATATGGTACCGTGGGATGAATGCACGCGAAACTACAGATCTCACTCTTTCTATGGTGGCTTCCGGTGATACCATCGATCTTTCAGGTATCAGTGGAATCAAGGTTGATAAGCATTCAACCGGCGGCGTGGCAGATACAACAACACTGGTTGCAGCTCCTCTTGTTGCCGCCTGCGGCGGTAAGGTTGCCAAGATGTCCGGCCGGGGCCTGGGCCATACCGGCGGTACGCTAGATAAGCTTGAATCGATACCCGGGCTTTCCATAGAACAGTCTATGGAAAACTTTCAGGATATAGTAAACAGCATAGGCGTTTCGGTAATAGGGCAGACAGCCAATCTTGTTCCGGCTGATAAGAAGCTCTATGCGTTAAGGGATGTGACTGCAACTGTTGATAATATGTCTCTTATTGCGGCAAGTATAATGAGTAAGAAGCTTGCCTCCGGCAGTGATGCAATAGTCCTTGATGTAAAGACAGGCAGCGGCGCCTTTATGGTTAAGCTTGAAGATTCTAAGGCTCTGGGCCGGGCTATGGTAGATATAGGCAATATGGCCGGAAGGAAAACTGTAGCCCTTGTTACTGATATGAACCAGCCCCTGGGTGATGCAGTGGGAAATGCCCTGGAGGTTCAGGAGGCGATAGAGATTCTCTCCGGCCAGCATAAGAACGGCGATTTGCGGAAGGTTTCAATGGCTCTGGCATCCAGGATGCTGGTAGTTTCAAACCTTGCTGAAAATATTGAACAAGCAGAGGGAATGCTTGAAACTGTGCTTGCTTCAGGTAAGGCCCTCGAATGCCTTGCTTCAATGATAGAGGCCCAGGGCGGTGATGCTTCGGTTACTAAAGACATAAAGCGTCTGCCTCAGGCTTCAAAAACCATTGAAGTTAAATCTGCATCCAGCGGATGGATTACAAGTATGGAGAATGCCGAAATCGGATTATCCGCAATGCTTCTCGGTGCCGGCCGGCAGACCAAAGAAGATGTCATTGATCCTGCAGTAGGTCTGTGGATGAGGAAGAGAATCGGTGATGAAGTTAAAACCGGAGATGTTCTCGCTGTTTTTCATGTGAATGATGAAAAGAACCTGAAAGAAGCGGAAGCCCGTTTTTTGAGGGCGATAAATATTGAAGACTCAAAGCCGGAGACTCTGTCGCTTGTATATGATGTAATTGAATAGTTTCCTTAGTATATATATTAAAGGCGCAGCTGGAAGGTAGAGACCTCCCGGCTGCACTTATCCTGTTATAATGATAATTTATTCAATTAAATCTGCTACAAGTTTTATGTTATCCTTGAGTGCATCCGCAAGATCCTTGTTTGTATTACTGTCTTCCGAATTTGGGTTTATTTCGATAGTTCCATCAGAGTCATCGTCTGTTGCTGTACTGAGATCTATAAGGGTTCCTCCGTCGGCGGCATTGGCAGACTGGTCCAGGAAGGCTCTTATGTTAAAATCTATAACGACATCCACAGCCCCCTCTGCTACTGTTATACCGGTAGATTCTGCGATATCAAGATTCTCACTTGCATCATGCCACATTTCAAAGGGGACGCTGTCAATGGTGCCTGCTATGAAAATAGATCGGTCTGTGATATCTGGATCTGCTGTGTCAGTAGATTTATGAAGCTTAAATCTGAGAGTCTGGTAGGTGGCAGGAGGAATCTCTGCTGCACCAATGGTCTGAGAGAGAGCTCCTGTAGAGTCAATGAGGTCAATTACATATGGTCCATCAAAGAATATATCGGAAGCTGCTGTTGATGTTTCATCTAGTTTGAACTCGACTTCTCTTATGGATAGGATGAATTTTGTAATTTCAATTCCAGTGTCCATCTCAACACTGCGGCTTCTCGCTGCAAGAGCTGTATTGCTTGATTGGAAGATCAGAGATGTTGAATTAGTCTGATCTGTGCATCCTGCAGTAAGAGAAACAAGAATGATAGTGAATATCAGTATTCTTTTCATATTTGAACTCCTGTAATTTAAAGTCTAATTTGTGGCTAGTTCAAAATCAAATATCCGCATTTATTTTAATAGCAGAGAAATCGGGCATGTCGTCAGAAACTCATTTTGCTACTTCATAACCAGCCTTTCGGACAGCATCCGATGCCTCTTCGAGTGAAAAATCACCCTCTAATGTAGCACTCTGATCGTTAAGGTTGATTTTGATTTTATCAATCCCTTTTACTGTATTAAGAGCCTGCTCCACACTCGCAGCACAGTGCCCGCAGTCCATGCCCTGGATGCATATTCTGACTGAATCTCCGTTATCTGCGTTCTGAGCCTGAGTTGATTTGTTTTTCCTCCGTAATGCAAACATCCTGAATCTTCTTCCAAACAGAAATACAAGTGCCGCAAAAAGAAGCAGTGAAACAGAGATAGTAAACCAGCCGGGGTCTGCTTCTTCATGAATATTGTTCAATGCACCGCTTATCGGTGATACGCCCATGGCGGTAAATATGGTATCCATCAGGAAACCGAAAATAAGACTTCCTGCTACTATTGTTGCCACGTATCGAATAGCGCTGTTTTTACCAAGTGTTTTGCTTATGATTGCCAGTGAGGCTGCGTTGGTCGCAGGGCCGGCTACAAGAAATACATAAGCAGCCCCCGGTGAAACACCCTTCGCAAGCAGTGCTACAGCTATTGGTATGCTTGAAGTTGAGCATATATACATCGGTATTCCAATCACAACCATCAGGACCATGGCAACGAATTTATTAGAGAGAAATGAGCCGCTGAAAAATTCATCAGGTATTACGATGGAAATAACAGCCGCAATGGCAAGGCCTATAACAAAGTTGACAGCAATATCATCAAGCAGTTCAAATGTTGCGTAATTAAACATTTCCTTCAGTTTTGATTTAAAGCCTTTATATTCAATCGCAGCTGCAGTGTTTACCTTTCTGGTAAAAACCTCATCCTCATTTTGCTGCTCTGCTTTGGAATACCGTTTCCCTGTAGCCAGAAAATCAACTATTCCGCCGGCTGTTCCCATTAAGAGAGCTGCAATTGCCTTAAAGACGGCAAAAAGCGGACCCAGCATCCCCCACGTAGCGGCAATACTGTCTATGCCTGTCTGTGGTGTCGATATAAGGAATGAAGTTACAGCAGGCTTTGATGCGCCCGAGTTTTTCAGATATACAGCCGTGGGTACAACACCGCATGAACAGAGCGGCAGCGGTACTCCGAACAGTGCGGCTTTAAATACTGATGACAGGTTATGTCCGCCTACGTGTTTTATAACAAAATCCTTGCTTAGAAATACATGCAGTAACCCTGATATTAGAAGGCCGAGTACCAGGTACGGAGCCATTTCAAAAAACAGGAAATATACTTCTTTAAAAAATAAACCAATGTATTCAAGTACCATTATTTAGCTCCTATTCGTTTATATGTTTAAGGCCTGTCGCCAGAATTTCTTCAATGTGTCCGTCGTTGAGCGAGTAGAAGACCATTTTGCCTTCTTTTCTGTACTTCACCAGTCTTGCCTGTCTGAGCATTTTCAGCTGATGGCTTACCGCAGTCTGCTGCATCTCCATTATCACAGATAAGTCGTGGACGCAGTATTCTCCGCTTTTCAGCAGGAACAGCAGCTTGAGCCTGTTCTGATCACCGAATACCTTGAAGAACTCAGACAGGTCCTGCAGCTCCTCCTCCACCGGAAGGCCTTGCTTCAGCTCTGCTGCATCGTGTTCTGTCAGATTACAGGATATTTTTTCTTCCAGGTCGCTCATGAGTACTCCTTAACATATGAACATGTATTCATATGTTAAATATAAGCAGTCCGAAGATATTTGTCAACCTGGAGATCTTGGTTTAGCCACGGATTAAAATCGGGTATGCACGGTGCGGAGATTTGCACGGATTATGCAGTCAGGATAGAATATATCCTAACCAACAGCCTTCGGCACTACCGTCTTACTGACAATCTTCCCGCCTGCAAGCGAGCTCAATAGAGCTGCAGCCCCCTCTGAATATATTCTGTCAGGCATTATATCTACACTCAGTATTTTAAAAGGCAGTACATAATCAAGCGGCAGGTTGTCATAGCCTGCAAGAGGCAGTATTTTCCCAATATCTATACCGGAATCAGCCGCTGCGTATCCGGCACCGACTGCTGTAATATCATTTACACAGGCAATCCCGTCCAGGCTCCCGTCTTTCAGTTTTTCCGAAATTCCTGAAACTGCTGCATATCCCGCATCCTTCCCGACACCTGCTTCGAGTATCTCAATTTCATATTCGCTGTAGACGGAAAGAAAGCCATTAAGTCTGTCCGTATGAGGGGTTACGGATTCAAGATATCCGGTCAGGTATAAGGGGTGCAGGCAGCCTCTTTCTTTCAGCATTTCCGCCTGCATCCGACCGCCGTGGAAGTTGTCGGTACTGCACCGGCTGAATCCTTCAAAGCCTGCCGTGTGATGGCCGATGATGTAGGGTATACCGGCTGCGGCAATCATTTGGGCTTCTTCTGCTGTATCCACATCGTAGCAGATTATACCGTCGCAGCGGCCTTTAAGTTTCTGCAGATCGCTTTCTTCCCTTACTGTTGACAGGTTCAGGCTGTACATGCTGACGTCAACTACATCCTTCACAGCGTTTAGTACATCGGCATAGAACCATTTGTACACTGGCATATCAGCCCAGTAATACTTGCGCCGGGGCTTCTTAAGCTGCACAAGTGAGATGATCCCTGTCCCGTTTCTGCGCAGCGCGCTCGCATTTTTATCAGGTTCGTAACCGAGTTTTTCCGCTGTCTCAAGAACTTTTTTCACCTTGTCGGGGCTGACAGACTCAGGATTGTTGTAAACCCTTGAAACAGTTGCGGTGCTCACTCCCGATGCGGCGGCAACATCATTTCTTGTAGGGTTTTTAGGCTGGCTCTTCATCTGGATACTTGATTTCCGGTTCATTATGGATTATTGTACACGTGTACATAAAAATAATCAACAAACAATAGACTGCAGCCATGTGGTTATTCATAGGAGGAAAGTATGGATTTTACTTCTTCACCTCACAGAAGGTTAAATATTCTTACCGGAGAATGGATTAAGGTGTCGCCTCACCGTACCCAGCGGCCCTGGAACGGGCAGGTTGAGTCGGCAGGCCGGGATAAGCTTCCTCAATACGATTCCGGCTGCTATCTATGTCCGGGGAACGGCCGGGCAGGGGGAAAAAAGAATCCTGATTATTCCTCAACCTTTGTTTTTGATAATGATTTTATGGCGATACTACCGGATACCAGTCCCTTCGATTATGAAGAAGGCCTGCTTAAAGCAACTGCGGAACGTGGAATCTGCCGTGTTATCTGTTTTTCCCCGAGACATGATCTTACCCTGGCCCTGATGGATGAGGCTGATATCCGCGGTGTAATTGATGTCTGGGTTGAGCAGTATCTTGAGCTTGGAAAACTCGATTATATTAATCATGTTCAGATATTTGAGAACAGGGGAGCGGTTATGGGCTGCTCGAATCCCCATCCGCATGGACAGGTCTGGGCCGAAGAGAAAATTCCCTATCTGCCGTCACTAGAGTTTAAACATCAGAAGGAGCATCTGGATAAGACAGGGCGTTGCCTTCTGTGTGACTACCTGGAACAGGAACGCAGCACAGGCGATAGGATAGTTTTTGAGACCGGCAGTTTCACAGTTCTGGTCCCCTTTTGGGCGGTCTGGCCCTATGAGGTGATGATCCTGCCTAGGCGGCATATGTCTTCGATAGATGAAATGAATCATGCAGAAAGAGCCGACCTTGCTTCGGTAATCAAGAGGCTTGGTATCCGTTATGACAACCTCTTTTCAACTTCCTTTCCGTATTCGATGGGGATTCATCAGAAGCCTACAGACGGAGCGGAATATCCGGAAACCCATTTTCACTTTCATTATTATCCGCCACTGCTGCGTTCGGCCGAAGTTAAGAAGTTTATGGTAGGCTACGAGATGCTGGCGATGGCCCAGAGAGACATCACCGCCGAAGGCGCGGCAGAAATTCTCCGGGGGCTTTCTGAAATCCATTATACCGGGGTCGAAAATGACTAAACTAAGCAGCGTATTATCAGGTGAAATATCAGATGGTAAATATGATTGCTTATTAAGCGATGTATATCATGACACCGACTTGAGCTCAGTAAAAAACCGTTACATCAAACTGCTTGATGAGCATCGCCGTACCTTCGGAGAGCAGGACGTACTTATGGTCAGCGCTCCCGGAAGAACCGAACTGGGCGGGAACCATACCGACCACAATCTGGGAATTGTCCTGGCCGCAGGGGTAACCCTTGATACATTGGCTGTAGTGTCTGTATCGGAAAGCAGTATGATACATTTTCATTCAGATGGTTATAACCCTGTAATAATGGATTCATCTGACAGCAGCTTCCGTGAGGAAGAGAAGGAAACTACGATATCGCTGCTCAGGGGCATCCTTTCCGGATTTGAACAACTCAATTACCGTACCGGCGGTTTCAGCTGCTGTGTGAACTCTGAAGTTGCTCAGGGTTCAGGCCTGAGTTCCTCAGCCTCTGTTGAAGTTCTGATAGGCTCGATTCTGAATGAGCTGTATAACGAAGGGGAGATTTCTCCTGTTGAGATAGCGAAAGCCGGGCAGTATGCCGAAAACAATTATTTCGGAAAGGCATCAGGCTTGATGGATCAGGTAGCCTGTGCCTGTGCCGGAATTGTCGGGATCGATTTTTACGGAGATGATGCACCTCTTATCCGCCAGTGCAGCTACGATTTCCGGAGTCATGGATATGTGCTCACCGCCGTTGACAGCAGATCGAGCCATGCTGAGCTTGCGGATGAATACAGCGCGATCCCTAATGAGATGAGGCAGGTTGCCGGATATTTCGGAAAGCAGAACTGCAGAGAGGTAGACCGCGAACAGCTTGTCCAACTCATTCCCGAAATAAGAAAACTGCATGGCGACAGGGCAGTGCTGCGGACGCTACATTTTCTAAGTGAGACGGATAGAGCCGCTGCCATGTTTACCGCTTTACAGGATGATAATATAGAAGAATATTTCAGTCTTGCAGAAGCCTCCGGCAACTCATCGTTTAAATATCTGCAGAACATATACCAGGGATCACATCCGCAGAATCAGGCTGTCAGTCTTGCTCTGAAGCTCACTGAAGACTTTCTTGAAGGGCAGGGAGCCTGCAGGATTCAGGGCGGGGGCTTTGCCGGCTCCATTCAGGCTTTTATTCCTGCAGACAGGCTTGACAGTTACCGTTCTTTGATGGAAAGTGTTTTTGGGACCGGGGCAGTAACTGAACTGAGCGTCAGGCAGCTGAAGGCCGGTAAAATCCTTTAGTGTCAATTTTTAGGAGAAGTTATGAAAGTTTTAGTTATAGGCGGAGCAGGTTATATCGGCAGTCATGTTGTTAAGGCTCTGCTTGCAAAAAATCACGAAGTCACTGTTTTTGACAACATGAGCTCAGGCTGTAAGGATAACCTTTTTGAAAAGGCGGCATTTATTGAGGGCGACATTCTTGAGCCACAGCAGCTTGAAGCCGCTTTCAGGGCGTCAGAGGCCGAGGCCGTTGTCCATCTTGCTGCTTTCAAAGCCGCCGGTGAATCAATGATTAAACCTGAAAAATATTCAATCAACAACATCTGCGGAACCATGAATATTCTTAATACAATGTGCGACTATGATGTTAAAAAGTTCATATTTTCATCATCCGCCGCTGTATTCGGTGAACCTGAATATCTGCCGATGGATGAAAATCATCCCACAAACCCTGAAAATTATTACGGATTTACCAAGCTTGAAATTGAAAGATTCCTCTCCTGGTACGATAAAATCAAGGGTTTGCGGTTTGCTGCTCTCAGATACTTCAATGCCGCCGGCTACGATCCCGATGGTGAAATTACAGGGCTTGAGAAGGCCCCGGCGAATCTTATTCCCGTAATAATGGAAGCGGCCGCCGGTATGCGTGAAAAGCTGCTGATTTTCGGCAATGACTATGATACTCATGACGGAACAGGTGTTCGTGACTATGTTCATGTTACAGACCTGGCCCGTGCCCACGTTATGGCGCTTGATTATATCACTGAAAAAGATGAGAGCCTTACAGTCAACCTCGGTTCGGAAACAGGCCTCAGTGTCCTCGATATCCTGGGCAAGGCTCGGGAGGTTACAGGCAGGGAGATTCCTGCAGAAATTGTTGGAAGACGCCCCGGTGATCCAGCCGGATTATATGCTACTTCCAAAAAGGCAACATCTCTGCTTGGGTGGAAACCCGAATGCAGCGATCTGGATACAATAGTCAGAACTACCTGGAATGCGTACAGCCTAGCCGTTAAAAATCTGGAACTCTAGATGAAGGCTGAAATTACCGTTCTTATTGAAAATTATCCAGAGACCGGTTCCGGGCTTAAAGCGGAACACGGGCTTTCCTTTTATATTGAAGCCGGTGATAAATCAATTCTGTTTGATACCGGTGAAACCGGAAAATTTACTGCCAACGCGGAAGCTCTGGGGAAGGACCTTTCCAAAGTTAGCGATGTCATTATCAGTCACGGACATTCAGATCATTCCGGAGGATTCCGGAAGCTCTGTGAAATAACAACAGATTTTACCCTTTACACTGGAAAGGGCTTTCTCGACGGCAAGTACGTATTCCGTGATAATAAACTTAAATACATAGGCAACGACTTTGATTCCGCCTTCCTGGCGGAGCAGGGTATTACTCATCGGAAAATTGCCTCAGGAGCGGTCGAGATTGCGCCGGATATTTTTGTTGTGTCCGGATTTAAAAGAACCAATGATATTGAAAAGATCAGCTCAGAATTTATTCTTGAAAAGGACTTTGACCGTATTGATAGATTTGCGGATGAAGCTCTGCTTGTTCTAAGGCAGGATGACGGGCTTACAGTAATTGTCGGATGTTCTCATGCCGGCATTATGAATATTGTCGACTATATAAAGACCCTGTTCGATGAACCTGTTAAAACCATAATTGGCGGTACGCATCTGGTTGCCGGAGACAGCAGCCGCCTTGATAAGACTGTTGAATACTTTGCTGATAATGGTATAGGGAACCTTGGTCTCTGCCACTGTACAGGCGATCATGCCAGAAAAGTCCTGGCGGAAAGGTGCCCCGGCTACCGGGAAATACATTCCGGCACCCGGCTTACCATCTGAGGCTATCGGGAATAGGCCTGGGTTTTATCTACCAGGCCCATTTCATATGCCCTGTTTACAAGCTTCCATTCATTTCTTCTGGCAAAAAGCAGGGTGCAGTAGTTTCTCTGAATCTGACTGCCGTTGAACAGGTAGTATTCAATCCTTTTAATACCTTCCTCTGAATCCACCAGGCTCAGGAAAAAGTCTATAGCTCTTGTTGTAGGCAGGTCTGTGTTATTATCAAGCTCGGCCATTACGGCATCGATGTCTGCAGACGCGCCTGCAAGGCAGTGATGTTTCAATACGTTAAAGTAGCCGGTATAGTTTTTCATAGGCTGCTTTCCTATTCCTGCACCGGAAACCTTATTTTGGAGATGATAGTAATCAGACTTTGTTTATCCTCAACGTTCAAGGACTCTGCCATCATTGCAAGCCTTCTGTTATAAGGTTCTGCAACTGATGCTATAAGCTCCTGTCCCTTATTTGTAAGTCTGTAGGTTTTTTTTCTCAAATCTCTTTGATCCTGCAGGCATTCAATCAGGGCATCATTTTCAAGTTTTACCAGCATTCCGGTTATGGTAGGTTTACTTCTGCCCAGCAGTCTGGAAATCTCACTGTGAATCATCCCCTCATCTCCGCTTCGGCTTATCGTAATCAAAATTGAAAAACGGCTGTGGGAAATTCCATATGGATTTAGAAATGCCTCAATATCATTCTGCAGCATCATTCCGCCTTCAAGAATTGATAAAAGGGCATCGAATGTAAGGTCTCCGGTCTTTGAAATGTCCATGATAGTTAGCATGCTAACTAAATAGACTGATTAAGTCAATATCAATGGTGTAAGAAAAATCAGCCTATCTGACTGATGATTTCTTTTATATATTTGATAAAATCATTCTGAACCATATTGGCTGTTTCAACAACTTCCTGATGATTCAGGGGCTGGTCCAGAATTCCTGCTGCCATGTTTGTAATACATGAGATGCCAAGGACCTTCATTCCCATGTGACTTGCGGCTATAACCTCTGGTACTGTGCTCATTCCGACAGCATCAGCCCCCATAACCCTGAGTGCCCTTATTTCGGCCGGAGTCTCATAGCTTGGACCGGTCATGTAGGCATAGACTCCTTCCTGAACGCTTATACCAATTTTTTCAGCAGCAGCCTTTGCTGTTTTTCTAAGTTCTTTCGAGTAGGCTTCGCTCATATCGTTGAAACGCGGCCCCAGCTCGGCTTCGTTGAGGCCGCGAAGGGGTGAGTCGGCAACCATTTTTATGTGATCGCTTATAAGCATCAGGTTCCCGGGCTTGTAGGATGTATTCACACCGCCGGCGGCATTGGTAACAACCAGTTTTTCTACACCAAGCAGATGCATTATCCGCACCGGATACACGAGGGTCTTCATATCATAACCCTCGTAAAAATGGAAGCGGCCCTGCATTGCAATAACGGGCTTGCCGTTGAGATTACCTTTTACAAGAGCGCCCTTATGGCCTTCTACCGTTGATACCGGAAAGCCGGGAATATCACTGTATGCAAGCGATACCCTGTCTTCCAGTTCATCAGCAAGTATGCCCAGCCCTGATCCTAGAATCAGAGCTGTTTCCGTATTATCAAAATTATTCTTTTTTAGAAAATCCAGTGTTTCTGAATATTTACTCATTAAACTCTCCTTTTACCTTGAACCCTTGTCATAAGGCTGGCCGGAAGCCTTCGGGGCCTGAGAGTTCTTTGATGAAAGTGCAAGTACCAGCAGAGTTGCAATATACGGAATCATTTTATAGATATCTTTCGGGATACTCAGATCCTGAAGAAAGGGGATTCCCGAGTATGCTGCAGAGATCGTCTTCATAAGTCCGAAGAAGAAGGCTGCCATTAGAATGCGTTTCGGGTTCCATTGTCCGAAGATAAGCACAGCAAGGGCGAGAAATCCGTATCCTGAAACAGTTGCATTAAAGCTTGTCGATGTCGGAACTACGAATATCAGCCCTCCAAGCGCTGCAAGTGCTCCGGAGAGAATAACCCCGGCATAGCGTATTTTATAAACATTGATACCGACTGAATCTGCAGCATGGGGGTGTTCACCGCAGGAGCGCAGCCTAAGGCCGAACCTAGTCTTGAACAGAACAAACCATGATAGAATCAGAATCAGAAATCCAAGGTATGTTGTGATGTATGTATTCTGAAAAAACATGGGTCCCAGAAGGGGAATTTTAGAAAGTCCGGGGACTTCCTCAATTCTGAATGTATTGACGAACGATATTTCTTTTACTCCCTGAACTGTTCTTGCAACGAAGGTTGCGAATGCGGGTGCAAACATATTCAGAGCGGTTCCGCTGATAACCTGGTCAGCTTTCATGTTTATTGAAGCGTAGGCATGCAGCAGTGAAAAAATCATACCAGTAACTACTGCGACCAGTATTGCTATCAGAAGAAGTCCCTGACCGCTCATGCTGTCCTGCAGAAAATGAATAGTGAAAATACTGGTAAAGGCACCCATTATCATGATTCCTTCCAGTGCAATATTTACGACTCCGCTTCGTTCGGAAAACATACCGCCGAGGGCAACAACGAGCAGTGGGATTGAAAAGAACATTGTCTGCTGTATAAGAAAAAATAAACTGTTCATATTTATGCCTTCCCTCCTTTATCGCCCGGCTCATCCTTCTCCCGTTTGTCCTGAAACCTGCTTAGGAAATTCTTGACTATCAGGGCGAAGGCGCTGAAGTATATTATTGAGGCAATAATTATATCGATGATTTCCGGAACGAAATCGTAGAGCTGCATATAGAATCCGCCGAGTGTTATGTAGCCTATGAATATTGCCGACAGCACTATACCGACCGGGTTCGACAGACCGAGCAGGGCTACAGGGATTCCCATAAAGCCTTCGTTGGCCAGAATATCCAGAACCTCTATATGCTTTCCAGTGCTTGCCAGATACATCAGTCCGCCTGCTATCCCCGAAAGGGCTCCTGCAATAGTCATTGAAAGCACGATATTTCTCTTGGCGTTAATTCCTGCGTACTTGGATGCTTCGGGATTATAGCCGCAGGCAACAAGTTCATAGCCGAAGACTGTCTTCTTCAGGATGATGTGAATGATAACGGCTGCCAGAAGGGCAATCAGAAAGCCTGCATGAAGGCTTGAGCCCTTAAACAGTGTATCAAAACCCATGGTCGGAATTGATGCCGACTCTGCAACATTCAAGGACTGGTTTCTGAGTTTATCGTATACAGTATGAACAACCAGTGTGTTTACCATATGCATCCCTATATAGTTCATCATGATACAGGTTATAACTTCGTTAACATTCAGGAAGGCTTTAAGAAGACCCGCAACCGATGCCCAAATTGCACCGGCTACCATTCCTCCAAGAATGGCAACTACCCACTGAAATGGGCCAAGCTGCGGACAGTAAACACCAATTATGACTGATACATAGGCTCCCACAATCAGCTGTCCTGATGCCCCTATATTAAATAGTCCAGTCTTGAAAGCGAAACCAACAGACAAACCTGTCATTATGAGTGGAGTGGCAATATAAAATATATTTCCGAAACCCTTTGCTTTTCCGCTGAGTCCTCCCAGCAGGATTGTCCTGAAACCGGCAAATGCCTGATTCGGGTTTGTAATAAGCAGAATAATCAGGCCGAAAATAAGGCCGATTATTATAGCGGAAAACGATGCTATGAAATTTGACAGTCCGTAGGAGTTTAATAAATTACGTGATTTATTTTTCACTGGAGCTCTCCTTTTTTGCGCCTGACATATAAAGACCAAGCTCCTGAACTGTTATCTCTTTCGGATTTAGATTCCCTACCAGCTCTCCGTTATGAATTACCAGAATCCTGTCACTCACATTCATTACCTCATCAAGTTCAAGGGACAGCAGCAGAACTGCCTTGTTGTTATCCCTCTGTTTTACCAGCTGCTTATGTATGTACTCTATAGCGCCTACATCGAGTCCCCTTGTGGGCTGAACAGCAATCAGTATTTCAGGGTCCTTATCAATTTCCCTGGCTACAATTGCCTTCTGCTGGTTTCCGCCGGACATAGATCGCGTTATCGTCCTTGCCCCCTGCCCGCTGCGTATATCAAATGATTTAATCAGCTTGTTGGCATACTCGGTTATTTTTTGAAATTTTAGAAAGCCCCGGTTCTGAAACTCTTTCTTAAAGTATTTCTGAAGTACAAGGTTCTTGTCCAGACTGTAATCAAGTACCAGTCCGTGTTTGTGCCTGTCTTCAGGTATATGCGACATTCCAAGTTCGCTTCTTTTCCGGATGCTGGCATGTGTAATATCTTCCCCGTTGAGAAACACTTCGCCGCTTGAAGCCTTGATAAGTCCTGTTAAAGCATATACAAGTTCTGTCTGACCGTTTCCGTCAATTCCTGCAATACAGAGAATTTCTCCCCTCCTGGCCTGGAAGGTGACGTCATGTACCATATTCTTTTCACTGTTCTTTGAATGGACGGTCAGATTTTTTACATCCAGAACTACATCTGACGGAACGGCTTCATCCTTCGTTACTACAAATTCAACCTTGCGTCCAACCATCAGTTCCGACATCGTTTCCTTTGAAGTAGAGGCCACATCGACGGTCTCTATGTATTTACCCTTTCGGAGGACCGTACATCTATCTGCTACCTGTTTGATTTCTTCAAGTTTATGTGTGATGAACAGTACAGATTTACCTTCCTTCACCAGGCCCTTCATTATTTCGATGAGTTCGACAATCTCCTGAGGTGTAAGCATTGCAGTAGGCTCGTCAAAAATCAGGATATCGTTGTCTCGGTAAAGCATTTTAAGGATTTCAACACGCTGCTGCATTCCTACAGTTATCTCCGAGATAATCGCATCCGGATCTACCAACAGGTTGTATTTTTTACTGAGATCGACAACCTTCTTTCTGGCGCTGTCCATCTCAAGCACACCGTTTTTTGTACTCTCAACTCCCAGTATTATATTTTCCAGAACAGTAAAATTGTGAACCAGTTTAAAATGCTGGTGCACCATTCCAATGCCCTGAGCGTTGGCGTCATTGGGGTTGCTTATCTGAATCTGCTTGCCGTTTTTCTTTATTATTCCGTTGTCAGGTTTATAAAGCCCGAAAAGAATACTCATAAGTGTAGATTTCCCGGCGCCGTTTTCACCCAGCAGGGCATGAATTTCTCCATGTTTTAACTGCAGGGAAATATTGTCATTTGCCAATATACCGGGAAATTCCTTGGTAATGTTCAACATTTCAATTTGATATTCCAAATGGCTCCTCCATCATACATTTATTTAATTATATACTATATAGATGAATTACTCCTCAGTTTTTACCCTATGGAGCAAAAAAAGAGGTTGCCGGGTAGGCAACCTCTTGGATTCTTCAGAAATAGATGAATTACTGAACAACTGTAACTGATACTATTGAAAGCGGGAGTGCGTTTGGAGAATCTCCTGCACCGTCGCCGAGAATAGAGGTTCTCAGTCCGTTTGTATCATTTACGAGTGCTGTAAAAAGTTTTTCGTAATCAGCCTTGCTGAATTTTTTAAACTTTGAGTTGTCGATAGGAAGACCAACTGCATCAACAGTTGCATCGAGTGTTTCTGAAACTCCGCCTTTGAATTTTCCTGCATAGAATTCTTCAAGACCGAGGTAAACAGATACGCCGAGCTGCTTCATTGCTGAAGTTACAACAGTAGCAGATTCTGCTGACTGATCAACGTCTACACCGATAACCTTTCCGTTATTTGCTTCAGCAGCAGCCATAACTGAGTTTCCGACTTTTCCGCCGCATGCAAAAATAACTTCTGTTCCGCTTCCGTACCATGAAGCAGCCATTGCCTGGTTTTCAGGTGTTGCATCAAAGTTTCCTGTATATGTGTACATAAGTTCTACAGAACTGAGTCCCATCTCAGAAGCTGCTTTTTCAGCACCCTGAACAAAACCGTATCCGTATCTAACAACTGCAGGTACTGCCATTCCGCCCATGAATCCGAGTTTTGTGTATCCGTCTTTTACAGCTGCATAGCCGGCGAGGAATCCTGATTCCTGCTCTGCGTAAAAGATTGAGTAAACATTGCTCTCAATTCTGAAAGTTGAATAGTCTTCAGTATGGGGAGTTCCGTCAATGAGAATAAAACTTGTATCCGGATAAAGATCCTGTGCTCTGTAGATGGCAGGTTCAAAAAGGTATCCGGGACAAACGACAATCTTTGCACCGCCGGTAATAGCGAGATCGATTGCGGCAACATAAGCGTCGGTAGTTTTTTCTGTTGGCTTGTAGTACTTGTGAGTCAGTTTGTTGTCTTCTGCAAACTTAACAATACCTTCCCATGTTCCCTGGTTGAATGACTTGTCGTCAATGTCACCGATGTCGGTAATCATGGCAACTTCATAACCGCTTGATTTACTTTCTGTCTGTCCGCCTGCAAAGGCTGCGGGGAGAATCATGATCAGCAGTAAAGCAATAATTCCCAATTTTTTCATAGTGTACGCTCCTTTAAACGTCTGCAATTTATAATTGCACATGTTTGATATTAAATAATAGAATGATTTTGATAGACAGGCAAGTATTCAATTCTTTTTTATCAACTGTTATTGTTGTTTGAATACTACCATAGCAGTGTTATATTGTAATAAAGCACAGTTTCGGAGGTTGTATGAGAGCTTTAGTACTTGTAATAGACAGTTTCGGTATCGGCTCACTGCCGGATGCAGAAAAATACGGGGATACCGGTGCCAATACAGCCGTCCATATTGCAGAAGGTATGCCCGGCGGGGCGGAATGGCCCAACCTTAAAAAACTGGGACTCGGCAATGCCTCAATGCTGCTTGGAAACAGTCTTCCCGGTTGTGAAGCCGTGGAGAATCCGCTTGCCTCATATTCTGTCATGGCCGAGACTTCTCCCGGTAAAGATACAACTACCGGACACTGGGAGCTTGCCGGAATCATACTTGAGAAAGCCTTTCCTGTTTTCAATCCTGACTTTCCTTCATTCCCTTCGGAACTTGTTGAAGCCTTCGAGAAAGCTACAGGGCGAAAGATCCTTGGTAACAAGGCTGCTTCAGGCACTGCAATAATAGATGAACTCGGTGAAGAACACATGAAAACCGGAAGCCCCATATGCTACACATCGGCAGATTCCGTTTTTCAGATAGCCGCCCACGAATCGGTAATTCCTATCGATGAACTTTACTCAATCTGTGAAACCGCACGGAAGCTCTGCGACCCGTATATGGTCGGGCGTGTAATAGCCAGACCCTTCGAAGGCGAGCCGGGATCTTTCAGCAGAACCAGCCGTCGGCACGATTACAGCATAGCTCTTCCCGGAGATTCAATCCTTGATCATCTGCAGAAGCAGGGTGTTAAAACCACCGCTGTAGGCAAGATCGGAGATATCTTCAATCTTCAGGGAATTGATGAAACGCATCCGGACAAGGGTAATCCCGCCTGTCTTGAGAGGACCATCAGCCTGATGCAGAAAAAACAGAGTGAAAAAGAATTTATATTTGTAAACCTTGTTGATACTGATATGATCTACGGACACCGCCGTGATATACAAGGCTATCATGATGCGGTAAAGTCTGTGGACGACAGGCTTCCTGAGATTATCGATTTAATGGAAGAGGGCGATCTTCTTGCGGTTACCGCGGACCATGGCTGTGATCCCTCCTATAAAGGAACAGACCATACCAGGGAATATGTTCCGCTTCTTTACTATATTAAGGGTAAAAACGGGGCCTCTCTGGGCATCAGAAGCACTTTTGCAGATCTTGCCCAGAATTTGACCGACTTTTTTCATGTGGAAAAATTTAATAGCGGTAACTTCTTTGATAAATAAATGCTTTATATGTTAGAATAAGCCGATTAATAGAAAGAATTTCAATTAAGTGACAATATTCGGAGGAAGTCAATGTCTGTATTTAAGAAAACAGCACTGCTGGTTCTGCTGTTAATTATGGTAACCGGAGGCGCACTGTTTGCTTTCGGAGCCAAGGAAGTTCCGGAGATTCCGCCGGTAACATCCGGTACCCAGTATCTCTCTCCTAATGATGACGGTATAAAAGATGATGCAACTCTGAAATTCAGCGTAAAGCTGTATGTAAAAAGTGAGGAAGGCTATGTTCCTGAATACGGATTGAATATTATCGATCCTGACGGAAATGTTGTAGCAGAGGAAACTAAGACAGAAAAAAGCGATGTTAACTGGTTTCTTCAGATCTTCCGCGGATATGATGAGTTCAACCTTGAGAAGGAAATTACCTGGGACGGTAAGGACCAGGACGGAAATGTTCTGCCTGACGGAATCTACAAGGTAAAGGTCTGGGTTAAGGATTCATCAAATCATACAACCGAAATTGATGTTGATGACTTTGTTATCGATACAAAAGCCCCGACGCTCGCACTGCGAAAGCCGGATAAACTGATGTTCTCGCCTAATAATGACGGAATAGGCGATGTTTTTATTATTCTGCAGGCTGATGGAACAACAGAAACCGAATGGACGGGTGTTTTCAAGGATTCAGCCGGAAAGGTTGTGAAAACCTACACATGGACTGATGCCTCACCGGAAGATGTTCTCTGGGACGGCTCTGACGATGCTGAGGGATTTGTGCCGAACGGAACCTACAGTTATCTGATCAATTCAACAGACCTTGCTGGAAATAAATCAAAGGATTATACAGTAACAGGAATAAGCCTTGATGCCGGTGCGCCTGTTTTCAAGCTTGATTTTGAATCAACCGCATTCTCTCCAAACGGAGACGGTGTTCTTGATAAACTTAATATTACTCCGGTATATGAAGCTGATGATACGATAACCGACTGGAGCTGGTCACTGGCCAGCAGGGACGGAGTGCTTATTCAGGACGCCGGAACTGCTGAAGCAGGTCTGCCTGATTTAATTACCCTTGACGGGCTTGATTCTGACGGACTTCCGCTGTTCCCCGGAAATTATCTGTTTTCAATGTCTGTTGAATACAGGAATAACTGGCGACCGGTTATTGAACAGGCAATTGTTGTTGATATTGCCGCTCCAAGGGTTGAAATACAGCCCGACCGCTATGCTTTTTCTCCAAACGGAGACGGTCTTGGCGATATTGTGACTGTTAAGTACAGATCAAATGAAGCAGTTACCTGGGAAGGAAGTATCATAGACATGACCGGGCAGGTTGTCCTGGAAACCGACTACACACAGACCACTTCACTGGTTAAATGGGACGGTTCCGGTGCAGACGGAACAGAGGTTCCTGACGGAGAATATCTGGTTCTCGGCGTTTTTACCGATCTCGCCGGCAATACAACCTATGCCGAACCTTTTACTTTAAAAATTGACCGCAGACCGGTTAATACAGTTCTTGAAGTTCCAAGCGGTTTTTCACCAAACGGTGACGGCCTTGAAGATAAACTGAAGGTCGGAATCAAATCAGACCTGATGGTTGATGTACGTGAATGGAAGATGACAATAATTGATGATACCGGCGAATCACTTGTGACCTACCGGGGTGAAGATACGCTGCCCAGAACCGTAGAATGGGACGGAATGGTAATGCAGGAAGGCAACACCGCCCCGGCCCTCGATGGTGTATACCAGGCAGTTATTTACATCGATTATGAGAAGGGTGATTTTGTAAAAGTTGATTCCGACATGTTTGTACTCGATATCAATCCTCCTAAAATTGATATGGTTGTGAAGGTTAATCCTTTCGCCAAAACAGATACCGGTGTTGAGGGATCTGTTTTCATCTCTGTAAAGGTTGAAGACGACCGTGATGTCAAAGGCTGGGAGATGGATGTTTACGATGAAAACGGCCGGCTTCTAAGGACCTATGCCGGCAAGGGTAACCCTTCAGGTGATATTACCTGGAATGCAGCCGATGGAAGTGTTCCTATTTATGATTCAGGAAATTATACCCTGAAGCTGGTAGTTACCGATAACGGCGGAAATACTACTATGCTTAAAGAATCACTGCCTCTTGATGTACTTCTTGTAAAGAAAGACGGAAAATACTTTGTAATGGTTCCGAATATAATCTTCGGTGCCTATAAATACTCACTTGATTCCGCAGGTCCTGCAAGGTACAAGGATAATATGGATTCACTTAAGAGAATTATTGAGTTGTCTGAAAGGTATCCGCAGTACGGACTCATCCTTGATGCCCATGCTCTAAATATCTATCTCGGCGGTTCAAGAGAAGCCAAGGAAGAAGATATTCTCTATCCGCTGACCGAAAAGAGAGCTGAAGAGGTTAAAAAGGCGCTTATTGAACTTGGTCTTGATCCTGAAAGAATCGCCACAGAAGCCTTCGGCGGAAAATATCCGATGGTTTCGGTCACAGACCGTAACGTCAGATGGAAAAACAGAAGAGTGGAATTTGCGGTTTCCGGGCTTGAGTAGGAACTTAATTTAATTGATACTTAAACCGGTTCCGGGGCTTCCCGGAACCGGTTTTTTTTAGCAGGTGAATAATGGATAAAAAAATTATAGGCGGTGCTCTATCCGCCTTTTCCGCGTATCTTATGTGGGGCTTTCTTCCGCTGTACTGGAAGCTGTTCTATGATGTTCCGTCTTTTGTTATTATGAGTCACAGGATAGTCTGGGCTTTCGTTTTCTCATTTCTGGCTCTGGCAGTAAGCGGACGATTATCCGAGTTTAAGGCTGCCTTCAGTTCCGGCAGGAGGATTATGGTGATTGTTCTCAGAGGTATTCTGCTGGCGATCAACTGGACAATCTTTATCTGGGGAATCGGCCACGGGCATGTACTTGAGTCCAGTCTTGGATACTATATTAATCCTCTTGTTAGTGTCTCTCTAGGGCTCATTTTTCTAAAAGAGCGGCTGAATACCTTCCAGAAAGTTGCCGTCGGTTTTGCAATCGCCGGAGTCGGTGTAAAAACTGTTCTTGTGGGGCAGTTTCCGGTAATCGCGGTATCACTCGCCCTGTCTTTCGGTCTCTACGGTCTGCTTAAAAAGCGTTCAAGCGAATCGGCTGTTACAGGTGTTGCTCTGGAATGTATGGTTATTTTCCCAATTGCACTTGCCTACATGATTTACTCGGAAATTGCAGGGTTTGGAGGATTTATGCCTGCATGTGTGGGAATGAAAATTCTCTATTCACTGGCCGGGGTAGTAACAGTTGTTCCGCTGGTTCTCTTTTCAGCGGGTTCAAAACGTATTCCGCTCTTCGGTATAGGATTTCTGCAGTTTATTGCACCTACACTTATGATGATTATCGGTCTGGTTTTATATGGAGAGGTGATGAAACCCTTTGATCTTGCCGGGTTCATCATTGTATGGATCGGTGTTGTAATTTTTATGTTTTCATTCAAAAGAGTTCCTGAAAAAAGAAATAATTGATATTGTATAATAAAGGAATTTGATGACTACTGAAAAAGAATGTACTGTAAAAGCCGTTGTCTTTGATATGGATGGAATCCTGTTTGATTCTGAACGGATAATTGCTGAATGCCTTATTTCAATTGCCGCGGAAGAAGGCTGGACTGTTACCTGGAATACTGTTCATGACTGTGTTGGTACTACCAGGCAGGAAACCGGCCGGATAATAAGAGAAGAAGTCGGAATGGATTTCCCCTACCAGCAGATTGCTGATAAGACCGAGGCAAAATTCAGAAAGCTTATGGCTACAGGGGGGCTGCCCCTGAAAACCGGTGTTCTCAGGCTCTTTGACTGCCTGGACAGCCGCGGCATACCCTTCGGCCTGGCAACCTCTACCGAACGCAGCCTGGTTGAGGAAATGCTTCGGATTGCTGATCTTTACGGCCGGTTTCAGAGCATTGTCTGCGGTGATGAAATATCCGTTGGAAAGCCCGATCCCGCAATTTATGAAAAATCAGCCGATATGCTGAATGTAAAGCCTTCAGAGCTTCTGATATTTGAAGATTCTTCAATGGGTATCAGCTCCGGGGCCGCTGCCGGTGCCAGGGTGGTCTGGGTTCCCGATCTGCAGGAGGTCCCTGCTCATATAAAAGAGCTGTGCTATAGTGAAGTAGGTTCACTTGATGCCGTATGTGATCGAATAGAGGAGCTTTTGTGTTAGCTGACGATCATTACCGTTCCCCATCAAAGCCTAAAACCCCGCTTTTTCCGCGTGATGTAATATTCGGTGCAGCCACATCAGCCTTTCAGATTGAGGGCGCTGCTGCTGAAGACGGACGCGGACCATCAGTCTGGGATGTTTTTTCCGATAAAAAAGGCCGTATCAAAGACGGCGACCGGGCTGATGAAGCATCCTTTCATTACAGCCGCTATGTTGAAGATGTTTCAATCATGGGCCGGCTGGGACTTGATGCATACCGTTTTTCAGTCTCATGGCCACGCATACTTCCTGAGGGAACCGGTTCTGTAAATCAGAAAGGGCTTGATTTTTATGACAGACTGACTGATGAGCTATGTAAGGCCGGAATCAGACCTTTTGCAACGCTTTTTCACTGGGATTATCCTGCCTTTCTATTCAAACAGACAGGCGGATTTCTGAGCAGAAAATCAGCTCACTATTTTGCCGATTACGCTGAGATTGTAGTGAAAAAACTGGGCGACAGGGTGAAAGACTGGATTACTCTTAATGAACCCTGGATAAACACAATTTTCGGATATATGTTCGGATACCACGCCCCGGGCCTGCACCGGCCGCTTAAGTTCGGACGTGTTGTTCATAATCAGCTGCTTGCTCATGCTTATGCCATGGAGAGAATCAAGTCTGTGTCCTCTTCTGCCCGTGTCGGAATTACCCTGGATCTTGCGCCGGTCCATCCTGCAGGCGGGCATGCCTGCGACAGAAACGCAGCCCATTTTGCTGATGATTTTTTCAATGGACTTTTTCTCGACCCGCTTCTAAAAGGGCATTATCCGCAATCGGTACTGAAAAAAATCGGATTTACCTTCCCGGAAGTTAGATCCTCTGATATGGATATAATTTCCCGTCCTATGAACTTTATCGGAGTCAATAATTATTCCAGATTCAAGGCTCGCTTTGCACCATGGGTACCGCTTCTGAATACCTGGATTGATCTGCGCCCCGTGCCCTATCGTGAATTTACAAAAAATGATAAGCAGTACACCTCGATGGGCTGGGAAGTTTATCCGGAGTCTCTATACGAAAGTCTGATGATGTTAAAAGAGCGCTATGGGAATATCCCGGTATACATAACTGAAAACGGGGCTGCTTTTACTGATAGCCTGGCAGATTATCGAGTCAGGGATCGGAAACGTATTGATTTTCTAAGCGATTATACCGCTCAGGCGGCAAGGGCTGCTGATGAGGGCTGTGATCTGCGCGGATACTTTGTATGGTCGCTGCTTGATAACTTTGAGTGGGCCGAAGGATTCCGCAAACGCTTCGGCATTGTACATGTCGACTATAAGACCGGCCGTCGGACCATCAAGGACAGCGGATACTGGTACCGCGACCTCATTACTGCCAACCGGCGCTGAAGTCCTCCTATATCAACGAAAGAAATATCTCCGCCGGTATGTATTCCGGAAAAAGGTTTCCCGGAGTTTTGAAATTATTCAGAACCAGGGCGTATTCGTAGGGTGTGAACTTTTCCTTCTCTCTCTCTGTAATAAAAAGGCTTATTGCATCACCGATCTTTGTAAAAAACGATTCCGATTCCCCGTCGGTTGGCTTGCTTACGCTCTGTTTTATTTCGGCATATTTATCTTTAATAGTCTCAATAAGTTCCCTGAATGTATACAGCCTGTTCCGTTCTATATCAAGCGATGCCGCAGCCGCATCAATAAGGCAGTAGATTAGATCTTTATGAAATTTCTGCTCTGTTGGAAGTGTATTACGGATAAGTGTTTCGATGTTTTTTTCACTGATTTTTTTTGTTTCATATTCCAGCAGGTGCGAGTATTTCTGTACGTTATCCATCTCGAACAGTTTTCTGGTAAGATTTTCCTCAAGGTGACGATCGGGTTTGAAGAAATAGTTTATGCCTTTAACTTTGTCAAAAACTTTGAGGGTATCCAGGTAGCCGATGTTTATATTTCTTTCAGCTGAGTTGGGATCGAAGTCCAGTATTCCCCCCAGGTCTATGGAGTTTTTGATGTAAATTGTATCGGTACCCGCTACATCGGGCCGACGGTTTACTCCGAGGCCGGAGATGTCCACTACAATAATTTTTTTATACCCGCGGTGCTTCATCATCCGGTGCGGTATGTTGTCCCAGATGCCGCCGTCTGCATATTTCTTTCCATTAATCTCAGCATTTTTGAAAACCGCTGGAATTGATGCGCTTGCAAGCAGGTAGTCGGGCAGGGTTCCCGGCTCCATGGCATCGAGAAATATCTCTCTTGAAGAAAGGCTGTTAACTTCAACTGTGACTATGCCGAGGTCTCTGCCTGATTTTCTGATGTCGTCCTCCCTGATATATTCTTTAAGCATCCTGTAAAGCGGTGCCGTATCAAGCCCGAGGTTGCGGATATCCAGATTGAGGTCTGAGATTCTGTTGAATGCTTTGAACGAGAATTTGATTTTGCCGTTTTTAAGCATTCCTTCAGGAACTCTGATAATCCTGTCCAGGGTCATCTCTGTCCACAGTTTTATTCCCAGCTCATATTCATCCTGGGCAATGACAGCCGCGTTTAGCGCACCGACTGAGGTTCCCGCCACCGCGTTTACTTCAATTTTGAGTTCCTTAAGAGCCTTCCATGCTCCAATTTCATATGCCCCTCTCGCGCCGCCGCCGGCAAGGACTAAACTGTATTCAGATTTTTTATCAAACATAGGCCGCCTTTTACAAAAATATAGGCCCCTGCGAAAGGATTGTCAATTAAAGAAATTTGTTCGGCCGCCAGGTTAGGTCTTGGCCACGGACTGGTATCGGGTATACGCACAGCAGCGAACTTGTATGGGGCAGGTTAGGGCGGTGATTTGTGGAAGTAAGAAGGTGGAAGTAGGGAGGACCTCCTTCAGGTTTTTCATTGTACATCCCGTTTACAGGAATTCAAGGGCAGGGTGAAAACGGCTTTGCCGTTCCCTTGAGTTCCTGTAAAGCGGGCCTGTGGTGTGCCTGAAAATTTCAGGAGGTATGCAAATGCTGTACAAAGAATTAAGTTATCAAATTATCGGCTGCTGTATGGCAGTTCACAAGGGCATGGGGCCTGGGCTGCTTGAGCAGTGTTATCACAATGCATTGTTTTATGAGCTCAAGGAAGCAGGGGTGAATGTCGTTTATAATCAGCCGTTCAATGTAAAATATAAGGGTAATACTGTTGGTGAGTATTTTGCAGACCTTGTTGTAAATAATTCTGTTATTCTTGAATTAAAATCAGTAAAGGCAATTAATGACGGCCACAAGGCACAGTTAATTAACTATCTGCATATTAGCGGCTGCCGTGTGGGTTACCTGCTTAATTTTCAGGGCTTGCAGCTTGAATGGCAGCGCCTGGTTGTTTAGAAGCCGGTGAATCCAATAATTCTGTATGATGGTTGAATTCTATTAGAATAATTGTGGTTTAAATCTTGTGTAGTGGAGTATTCATATTTATAATATTTCTTGACATAAAGTTCGCAAATTGCTAACTTTAGTGTGTTACTCCCTTATAAGGAGTAATTCAATTTTTGAAAGTAATAACAGTTGCAAAGTTAAGACAGATTTCAAGACAATATCCGGATGTTGAAAAATCACTTCAGCGCTGGATTAAAATAGTGGAAGGCTGTGAAGCGGGTCATATTGTTGACTTGAGAAAAACCTTTCCTACTGCAGATGCTGTTGGAGTGGAGAGAATGTATACTTGTTTTAATATAAAAGGTAATTCTTATAGACTCATTACCCATATATTCTATGATTCTCAGGAAGTTTATATCATAGATTTTCTAACTCATGCTGATTACGATAAGAAATACTGATAGAGATATTAAGGAAGGGAATTTATATGATGCATAATTCTTCAACCGAATTACTTAAAATAGCTGCTTTGTTTGATCAATTCACAGTTAGTGATGAAGAAGAAGCTATAAAAATGGAAGAATATCTTTACTCTCTTCGAAAAGAGATAAACAGTGGAAATCCTGAACTTCAGGGACTTTATGATTTTATTTATTTCCAGCTGGAGCGGTATGAATCTTCTATTGAAAAAACGAATGTCTCTGGTCTTGAAGCGTTAAAGTATCTCATGAAGGAGCATAATCATAAACAGATTGATCTAAAGGATATTGCTCCTAAATCTGTGATAAGTGAAATTCTTAGTGGGAAGCGGATTTTAAACCTCGGTCAGATTAAACGTCTCGCTAAAAAGTATAATGTTCGTCCCTCGGTTTTTATGTAATTAACATGCGCCTGCAAATAATCAGCGTAGGGTTGATGAATGTTTCTGTTTGACCTGTTCAAACTCTGATTTAAAATATTCCGTCAGTGAATCATCAATATTCAAATATTCCAGGGCATCTTCGGTGTTGTTGAATATTTCAGTATGGAGGTTAAAGTTTTTCAGGTAGATTGAGTATATCATAGATGTAACAGATTCGTTGGCAGCCCCTGCGATGAAAACTTCCTTCCGTTGTGTCAGAACCCCGAGGTCATTTTTCAAGTAGTTATAGAAATGAACGATTTCATCAGATTTTACTGATAGGATTGAATCCCTTAAATCGCTGATTACATTGAACCCGGCAGAATATGCAGATTCAGATGTCAGTTCTTTCATGTATTGTTTTAAATCCTCAACATTTATCTTGCTGTAAAAATATGCGTAGATTAAATTATGTTCTGTAAAAATCTTGTAACTATAAAAACTGTTCAACTCAGCTCCTTATATCTCTATATTTTAAAGTTTACTTATTTGAAATAAAATATTCAAATTTTGAGTATGAATAATTGCAGGAAACAGAGAATGAAGAAACTTTTCTGGTGGCCACGGATTGGATGTGATGTCAATTTATTTGTAGTATTGTATCAGTATAAAAGTTATTTAAAAAGTGGAGATTAAAATGAAAAAGTTGTTTCTCATTGTTGTTTTAATATTTATATCTACGATTTTTATTAATGCTCATCCATATACTGACCAATTAGAACAGGGGCAGCATAGAGATAGTTTCTGGTTCCAAGCTGTACAAGGATATGAAGGTGTAGTTGAACCAATTTTGTCTTATTCTGATTCAGAATATGAACTTATTGGATATGCTTTGCAAACTCTTTCCTCTTCTTATACTACAGGATTTGCGGGTTCTTATATTTTCTATGAATATAGACGTTCTGAATTGTTGATTAAGTAAACATCCACACTAATTCAATATAATTAGTGATGTCTTCTGTTATCTTTTAATATAGTGATATAATCATGAGTAAAAAGTAAGGATGTCTATTATGAAAAAGTTATCGGCTATAGTAATTTTAATTTTTCTGAATGTATTTCCGCTTTTGGCCACATGGTCAATAGTTGCAGTAGATCCGCAAACCGGGGAGGTTGGCTCCGCAGGTGCTTCATATACACCCTCGGTTTGGCCGATTCTTGGAATTTACGGAGGGCACGGAGTCGTTGTTGCTCAGGCTGCAGGAAATGATGCAGCACGAATGATGGCCGTTAAAATGCTTGGACAGGATTATTCTGCAGCGCAGATTATGGATGCAGTAACTGATCCTGATTATAACAGCGGCAGGGCTAATCAGCAGTTCGGTTTAGCCTCTTTGAGTGGAGGTACTGCAGCTTTCACAGGTGATAATTGTACTTCCTGGGCTGGAAGCCTTGGAGGTGATTATGTAATGGTTCAGGGCAATATTCTTGTAAGTGAGAATGTGGTTAGGGACAGTCTTGGAGCCTATGAAAAAGCCCGTGCTGCCGGCTTGCCTCTGGCCGAAGCGCTTGTTGAGGCCCTTGCAGCCGGCTCATCAGCCGGAGGTGATCGAAGGGCGGGAGATCCGGAAATAGCCGCGATGTCCGCCTATCTGGCCGTAGCCTCACCCGGAGATAAACCAAACCACGCTTCTTCCGGGATACTTGTACCGCCTCTTAAAGATGGAGGCAACCCGGTAACAGAACTTAAACGCCTGTACGAAGCAGATAAAATTGAAAGAAATCTTTTTTTTCCCTCCATGAATCTCATGATTTTACTGCTTCTTGCCGTTCCTGCACTTTTTGGGTTTTCAGGCTTTTTTCTTTTTGAAAGGATGCGCAAAAAAAATACAGCATCAAAGCTCTTTGTATGGCTGGGCGCTATTTTCATTTCTGCTGCTATCCAGCAGATTTTTATTCTCATACTAAAATTCCTTGGTTGGGCGCTTCCTGTATACGGTTTCTTTGCCTGGATGCTGCCGGCAATGCTTGTAGTCAGTCTTATCGTGCTGATTCTGCTGGTAATATTAATTCGTGCCGTTTACAGAAAAATATTGGGATAAGCCTGCTTCAATTACATACTCAATTTTTACATTCACCGAATATATTCTGCTTGATGTGAGTTATATGATCGCTATAAAATTGAACATCAGGAGAAAATCGTATCATTTAAATATTCCAGGGAGAATTGATTAAATGACAGGAAAATATAAGACTCTTCTAAGTCCAATCAGGATTGGCAATACTGTATTCCGAAACAGGCTTTTTGCAGCACCGACCGGGGTTCATGCTCTTCAGGGCGGGGAACCTTATCCGACACAGGCATTAATTGAATACTTTGCGAATAAGGCAAAGGGCGGGGCAGCCCTGGTTACTGTACACGGGATGTTTGACCGCGACAAGTTTGACGGTCAGCATATTGCCTGGGACGGGACTGTGCTTCATAACCAGCATTACCTTTCACAGATGGCTGATGCCATTCATTTCTACGGGGCTAAAGCTTCCATGGAAATCCGCGGTGAAAACAGGGAAGGCTACTACGATGTTGTTGAGGGCCTGACCGGTTTTGCATCTTCAACTCCCTCAAAAGAGATGACTCCTGAGATTATGGATGAGATTGCGGAAAGTTATGCCGATACCGCAGCTATTGCCCAGCGCTGCGGTTTTGATATGTGTATGATTCACATGGCCTACGCGTCTCCCGGTCCGGCTCGTTTCATATCACCCCATTTTAATAAAAGAACCGATGAATACGGCGGGCCAATCGAGAACCGGCTTAAGTTTCCTATTATGGTATTCGATCGTATTAAGGAAAGATGCGGAAAGAACTTCCTTATTGAGTTCCGGGTAAGCGGTGCAGAGCCTCAGTTTGATGACGGTATTAAGGTAGAGGATACTATTGCGATGTCCAAAATCCTTGAGGGTCATGTTGATATGCTTCACCTTCATGGCGGCGAGATGTGGTCTGCCCATCCGACATGTTTTGCCGGCGCCGCTCCCTTTGTTCCTGTTGCTGAGCAGGTCAGGAAAGCAGGTTCGCCCATTCCAATTGTAGCAATAGGCGGAATTCAGGACCTTGATGAAATAGAAGAAATTCTTTATAGCGGTAAGGCTGATATTGTATCGATGGGGCGTGGATGGATTGCCGATCCGTTTATCGGAATGAAGGCTTATGAAGATCGGGGGGCTGATGTTGTTCCATGCATCCGCTGCATGCGCTGCCATGACAGTGCATGTCTGGAAGACCGCTCATTCGTTTGTTCGGTGAATCCATGCATGGGTATTGAGCACAACCTTGTGAAGTCGATACAGCCGCCAAAAAGAAAGAAGAAGGTCGCAGTAATCGGCGGAGGTCCTGCAGGCATGAAGGCTGCACTTGAGCTTTCAGAGCGCGGACACTCAGTTACGCTTTTTGAGAAAACCGATTCTCTTGGAGGTCAGCTGAACTTTGCAGATTTCGCCGAGTTCAAGCACGGGCTTAAAAAGTTCAAGAATTACCTGCTTGAGCAGATTGGGAAATCAGATATCAAACTGAAACTCGGCTATGAAGCTTCAGTAGAGAATATTCGGGAGCAGGGTTTTGACGAGGTTGTAGTTGCCCTCGGCGCCGGACCTGTATATCCGCCGATTAAGGGGATCGATTCACCTTCAGTGATCCCTGCTCTTGATGTATACGGCAAAGAGGATGCGCAGGGAGATCATGTGCTGATCCTCGGCGGAGGTCAGGTCGGCTGTGAGACTGCGGTTCACCTTGCCCGGAGCGGTAAGAAGGTGCATATAATCGAAATGCAGGAGGAACTTGCTCCCGATGCTTCATTCTCATACCGGCTGTCGCTTATGGGAGCGCTTGAAAAGGAAGCGGGAATCACTAAGCATACAGGCCACCGCTGTACTTCAATCGGTGATACCGTGATCTGTGTTGATGCTGATGGAAAAGAGAAAAGCTTTTCTGCAGATAAGATCATCCTTGCCGCAGGAATGTGTGCAAGAACCGATGAGGGTATGAACTTCTACCAAACAGGTATAAAGACAGCCATGATCGGAGATTGTGAAAAGATCGGAAATGTTTCCTACGCAATCCGCTCGGCATACGCGGCTGCTTCGCAGATTTGATTGTGCCGAAATACAGAAGATTCCTGCCGCGGCTGATTGGGTAAAAAATCGGCCGCGGATTGCTTTAATCCTGAAGGTCTGAAAATTCTTTTTTAAATTCAAGAAACTTTTTTCTTATGTCTGAAATTAATTCTCTGTTGTTCGCTACATGTTCTATTGCTTCATCCAATGTGTCAAATCTATCTGATTTAATGTCGTTAGATTTCAGCTGAATTGAATATAGAATTGAAAGTGATTCTGTGTATGAATCGCTTGTAATGAAAGCCTCATTGTGAGGACTCGGTTTAAAATGTATTAATTTAAGCTTAAGGAAATTCACATATTCTGTTACTTCTGCGGGGGTAAGGTTCAATTCGCAGTCCCGTAAGTCGGTTAACAGATGAAGATCCGGTGAAAAATCAGGATCTGATGTGATTTTCTGCATCTGTGCTTTGACATCATTGAGTTCAATCTTTCCATGGTATATCTGGCAAATCAATTTATGTTCTCTGAGGATTTTATATTGAAATGCTTTTTCCATTCTATAATGTTTCTCCTGATGGAATCTGGAAAAATGTAAATTCCTGATATAGTATAGTTCGGTTTTTATAAATAGTGTACTTAAAAACTCAGCTAAATTAAAATCGCAGATTAAACAGATTGCGTTAAGTTTTGAGGCGCTGGCTTTTATGCGGTATGTGATTTCAGTGTTTTAAATCAGGCGGCACAGCATAGTGCTGGAAAATAAAAAGGGCGGCAGTTTGATTACCGCCAGCCCTATTTAAGTAAATTATTAGTGCAGATGACACTCGCAGTCCATTTCTGCTGCCATGGTCTGCCAGTTCTGCATTCTATTTTTTAATTCCATACGGCTCTCTCTGTCTTCTCTGAAAGCAATGGTTGTCCAGTTCATTTCGTCCAATGCGGTTGCAATTTCGTCGATTTTATTAAACGGAATTGAAATCATTCGTAATCCTTCAGGAAAGGCTTTTCTTCGCCTTAATCCATGATAAAAACCGGTTGTCATATGATTGACTTTTCCTGATATCAGAGGATAGGCATACATCCAGCTGCAGCTGATTGCCGGAGTTGAAACTGATTCCCAGAGATCCCCTGAGATGTAGCATGAAGCACGCATAATAATATCAGCTTTTTTGATATCTGCGAAAATGATTATCAAATCGGGATCGAAGCTGCAGTTTTTTACCTGAGAAAAAGCTACATAGTTTATTGCTCCGGGAACAAGAACCGGCAGATGCTGATACACCTTCATCATGGCAGAAGCGGTTTTGTAAAGTTCAAAATCAAGTCCTGCCTGACCGGAAGCAGTTACCGGCGGTTTAGGTATCATGCCGAGAGACATTTTTCCGTAGCATGCATCATTATCTTTATCAATATAAAAAGTCTCTTCAGAGGTTTGTGCTTCTTTTACATACTGGCAGAAAGCCAGATTTCCGTTGTGCTTTTTTATTCCCTCTGGCTTTGTAGGCAAGTATTTAACAGCCACCGCAGGTATGTTCAGCTCAAGCCGGGCAAAGACTTCTTTTGTACGTTCGTTTAACATTATATTACCCTGCCGATTTTATTTTAAGTAATGTTTTTCTAAGCCGTTCAATTGCCGCATATATATATTTTGTCGGGCATGCCAGGTTCCATCTTTCGAATCCCTCACCCTGTTCACCAAATATAAAGCCGTCATCAAAAAAGAGATTAGCCTCCTCTTTCAACAGCCGGGCCAGTTTCCGTGATTCGATACCAAGTTCCCTGAAGTCCATCCACAGAAGATAGGTCCCTTCGAGTTTGTATACTTTAATTTCGGGAAATTCCTGAGAAAAAAAGCTGCTTATTATTTCGCGATTGGTATCAATCAGTGTTAAAACCTGTTCAAGCCAATCTTCACAATTCTCATAGGCTAAACGGCATGCTTCCATTCCCAGCGTAGTGCATTTTGGATTACCTTCTGTAGTCATTACTTCCTGCCAGTAAGTATCACGAATCTTTTCATTCGGAATAATCAGATTGGCTGTCTGCAGTCCGGCAAGATTGAAGGTCTTACTGGGGGCCGTGCACGTGATGGAATTCATTGCAAATTCCTCACAAATGGAAGCAAATACTGTGTGCCGGAAACCGGGCATGATTATATCGTTATGAACTTCATCGGCAACAACAATAACGTCGTTTTCCAGACAGATACGGCCAATTTTGGTTAATTCATCTATAGTCCAAACTCTACCTGTAGGATTATGCGGACTGCATAATATCAGTATTTTGGTATCAGGTTCAGACGCCTTTTTTTCAAAATCGATGAAATCGATTTCATAGGTATTCTCTTTTTGTATGAGTTTGGTATCCACAAGTCTGCGATTGTTCCGCTTAATTGCATAATACATCGGGTAGTATACCGGGGTCATCAGCATTACCCCTTCACCTTCTTTGGAAAAAGCTTTAACAGCAGTGAAAAAGGCATTAATTACGCCGTGTGAATCTTTCAGCCAGGCTGTATCTATTTCCCAGCCATGTCTTCTATGCATCCAGTCTTTTACTGCATTTTTATACTCGCCGGTAGCATGTCCATAGCCCAGTACAGTTGAATCGAGGTACTTTTTTAATCCAGATATAATTTCCGGAGGATTCAGAATTTCCATATCTGCAAGTGAAAAGGGGATGATATCTTTCTGAAGGGTTTTGACGGTTTCCATTTCATCCCATTTTGAGCTTCCGGTATTATATCGTTCAATTACAGTTTCAAAATCATATTGCTTCATTAATTTTTCCATGCTATAGCTTCTATTTCTACAAGTACATCCTTCGGCAGACGGGATACTTCCACTGCTGAGCGCGCCGGAAATATTGTGTTTTTAAAAAAATCCATATAAACGCTGTTCATTTCTGCAAAGTTCTTCATGTCACTTAAAAAGACAGTGGTTTTACAGATGTCTCCAATTTCGGCGCCTGCGCTCTCAACGACGTTTTTTAAATTATTTAATGACAGCTTTGTCTGCTCGGTAATACATTCCGGTATTTCACTGTTTTCAGGATTTACAGGCAATGAGCCGGACACGAATATCAAATTCCCTATTCCGACAGCCTGTGAATAAGGACCAATTGCTGCTGGTGCCTTTTCTGTCTCAATTTTATACTTCATTTTCTGGCATCTCCATATTAAGATCAGGCGGATATTTAATTTAATCCGCCCTTTGTAGTTGATGTTTATTCTGCGACGATAATACCGTCGGCAGCTAGTTCTTCATCTGTTTCGTGTTTTCTTCCCCATCCTGACAGGATTGCAAACCAGTACACTACGACAAGAGCCATACTGTAAAAATTAAAGTATACAAAGTCAAAAGGGCTGAATCCTTCCGCTACAGATCCGCTGGCGACGGCTAGAGATGCAAGAACCATACATCCCACATTTGTAGGAACCAGGTATCCGACACCGCATCCGAGACCGTCCAGGAAATTAGCTGCTCTTGCTCTGTCTATTCTGAATGGACGCATGAGGCTTCGGATGATCGGGCCGCAGAATGTTATTGCAGATGTTCCGCTGCTTATGGCAATACTCATTACACTTACCATAGCTCCTGATGCAATTTCTGCGGTTTTCTCTGACTTCGCATATTTGCGCATACCATTTAGAAGTGCATCTAATACTCCCGCATCTCTTATCAGACTGACTACAATAAAGATGAACAGAATAAATATTATGGAACCGGTCATTCCGCTGAACCCTAAGGCTATCAGACCGTCTCTTGAAACAAGTTCTGAAAAGCTTGTGTATCCGAACGCAAAGAGCATAGCTACTCCGAGCAGTTCAGCTATTATCAGTGCTGTAAAAAAGTTTGCTTTATTCAGCATCAACACAATAATCAGTACAGGAATAACCAAAAAGACAAGACTTGATGCATATGTAGAATCAGCAGTTATACTCTGTACAACTGAAGAATCGACGGTTTGCATTCCGACAAACAGGAAAATCAGGGCTGCAGCGGCTCCGCCGATGAGTGAATATTTTAATCTTGATTTTACAACTTTTATAACACTTACTTCCTGTGTCAGAGAGGAAGCTATTGTTGTATCCGAAACAGGGGCAAGGTTGTCTCCAAAAGCGGCTCCGGACAGGATTGCTCCGCAGACTACACCGGGGTGTCCCCCCATTGCGGTAGCCATGGGAACCATTATCGGTGTCAGAGTGCCTACTGAACTCGCCGCGCTTCCCGTTGAGGTTGACAGGAGTGCACTGATGAAAAAGCAAATCAAAGGTACGAGACCTGGTGAGAGATTGATCTTGGATGCGGCCCATAGCATTCCCTGGACTACATGGGAAGCTGAGAGAATTTTTGAAAGCACACCTGCTAACAGGAATATTAAAAGCATTATCCCGAAAATCTTGTCCCTTACACCGGAGATGATGGCTTCCTGAAATTTCTTTTTATCTTTATAGACAAAGAAGCCTACAATCATGGCAAGGAAACCGGCACTCCAGAAATTGCTTGTAGAGCGCATGCCGTTTACAGCAAGTATTATCATGGTCAGGATCATTACAAGAAGAGGCATTATTCCCCCAAGCAGGCCTCCGTATGTTTCGGCTACCTTATGCTGAGGTTTTGTTTTCACAGCGGACATAATTTATATTTCTCCTTAGTTTATTTTAATCTGAAACGCTGAAACTGCAGCTATTTAATTGAGTACTCGGATTAATAAATGCAATTTTCATGCCATACTTAAAAACTCGGAAAACCTGTCTAATATTGTGTGTTTTTCAATATTTCCGGGATTATTGGGATTATATGGATCCTGTAAATCCATTAAGATAATAGTCCGGAGAAGGTTATGAAAGAGATTGCAATTCTAACATATTCGATTGATGCCGCTGATTTATATTTTAATATATTGATCGATGTCCTGCAGAATGTTGTAAAAATTAGAAAATACAGTGTTGAGGAAGATAATATAAACACTCCGATTAATGCTGATCTTGCAATATTATCTGCCTTTGAATTATTTGACTTAACTAAAAAATATATATCGAAAGATGTTCAGATTATGATTCCGAACCTTACAATTAAGAAAGCAAGTTTCACTCAAATTCAGAAACTTCCTCAAGGGACACAGGCTTTGATTGTGAATGCAACTTTCGGGATGGCGGTTGAGTGTGTTGAACAGATATACCGATTCGGAGCCCGGCATATAGAACTGGTGCCGTATTCCCCATACCTTGATAATGTGAAGGATATTGATCTTGCGATCACCCCGGGAGAGAATCAGTACATTCCCAAATGGGTTGATAAGGTTATTGATATCGGAAAAAGAGTTTTTGATATCAGTACTATTGTAAATATATTGATTTACTTAAATAAAGAAGAACTTTTTATCACTGAAAAGATGAAAGAATATTGCAGCCAGATAATGCCTCAGAACTATATGCCCCAGACTGATCACAGGCTTAACCCTTTCAGTATGAATGATTTTTTTATATCTAATTACAGATTCGGTATTATCGGCTTCAGTCCGGGCGGTATCATTCTTAACTTCAACAATGCTGCAGAGAAGATTCTCGGATATCGAAAAGAAGCTGTTATCGGAGAGAATATAATGACTTTATTTTCAGATCCCCAGCTGAAAGAAACTATAAGAGATCTTAAACCGCAGAGAAAAAAGCAGATAAACCTCAATGGTCAGGATCTTCTTGTTGATATAAATATCGGGTATGTCAGTTCGACCAAAATATGTTATATGACTCTGGAGCGCATACATCAGAATGCTGTGGGTATACCTTCCGCAAAAAATCAGATAGCCGGGAAGGGATATACGGCAAAGTATTTTTTCAGTGATATTGTCACGGGAAATGAAGAGATGCAGAAGCTGAAAAAAATCGGAGCTCAGAATGCAGCCTCTGATTCTTCTGTACTGCTGATAGGGGAAAGCGGAACAGGCAAGGAGCTGTTTGCACAAGCAATTCATAATGAATCTGCAAGAAGAAATGCACCCTTTGTTGCTATAAACTGTGCGGCTGTTGCTGAAAGTCTGCTTGAAAGTGAACTGTTCGGGTATGATGAAGGAGCCTTTACCGGTGCAAAACGCGGAGGAAAAAAGGGCTTATTTGAGCTTGCACATACAGGAACTATCTTTTTAGATGAGATTGGAGAAATGCCTGCACATCTTCAAGCCAGACTGTTAAGGGTCCTGCAGGAGAAAGAGGTTACTCATGTAGGAGGTAATCAGGTAATCAGTATTGATATACGAGTAATTGCGGCTACAAACTGCAATGTTCTGGAACTGATAAAAGAAAATAAATTTAGAAAAGATCTGTACTACCGGCTCAATGTCATTACCTTGAAACTGCCGGCTCTCAGAGCCAGGAGAAATGATATCTCCCTTCTAATTGAAGAGTTCAAAAATCAATTTAAAGTGGATTTTAAGATTGATCCCGATGCTTTTGAACAGTTATACAATCATGAATGGGATGGGAATATAAGGGAACTTCACAACTACATAGAATATTTTAAAAACCTGAGGAAACCCCGGATTACGATAAATGATATTCCGTTTCTACAGATTAATAATCCCGAGCCTTCCTTCAGCTATGATGAAAATGCTGCGAGTAAAAAAAATGTTATGATAACAGATGAAAAAGATAAGACCGAGGTTTTGTCCATACTCGAAATCCTTTATAAGTCTGCTGAGGAGAATAAGACTGCAGGTCGGCGTTATATTGCGGAAATGTCGAGGAAAAGAAATGAATTTCTGTCTGAAGTCAGGATACGATCTCTGCTTGAAAAGATGCAGGATCAGGGGCTTGTGAAAATACTAAAAGGTCGGGGCGGAACCAAGCTCACCTCACAGGGATTTGAGTTTTTTAAGAAATATACGAATGTTTAAACAAATTCCGATCTGATACAAAATCCTAATCAGCAAAGCAGACAAAGAATTCTGCACCATCCTGTGTTTGTAAGGTTAGGGCAGACCATTCAATAGAAGTCCCGTCTTCTTCGGTAACAGGATCCATAGGAGCTATGTTAATTAGTGCTCCATACTGAGGGATTTGATTCACAGAATCCCATCCGACAACAATATGGTAATCAGTTGCAGTTTTTAATATGCCCTTTTCTTTATCATACGGATCAGCTGATAAAATAACCTGAAGGCCTCCCTGTTCAGCAGGTAAGTAGTACCATCCTTCTTCTTCCGCATTATACTGAACAAAACGAAGGGCCAATGCCTGTTTGTAACCGGCTTCGGAGGCTGTCGGGGCTCCTTCTCCCAATGAGGTCTCCAGAATATTGCTGCTGACATTTTCATCATAATTAAGTTCAATCACTATATCTCCCCAGCTTCCGTCCTGGTGCTGCTGGCGGGCGCTGATGGTTTCTGCGCAGGCTGATGAAGCTATAAGGATAAGAAGAAGTATGGCTATTATTCGAATTTTCATTGTAATTCCTTAATTTATTGTTTACAGAGCATTATTATAATTTTTTTCACTAATGCTGTTAAGCTGTTCATCTATTCAATAATCCCATCAACTATCCCTATTACATCAGCAATATAGCCGTGACATTGTTCGACCATATTCTCAGATTTAAACCGCTGCTGGCCTTCATCGCATAAGAGGTTGCAGCCGTCAAGAAGTTTCCTGCAGATTATGGTGCTGTTTTTTTCTTCAAAATTCGAAATCAGCTCTCTTATCTTCAGATAGTTTAATTCCTGCTGTTCCTTTTCATCTTTGCTGCCTCTGCCGAAAATAAGATTAAGAGCCAGTATCCCTCCGGATACCGCACCGCAGACATTCTGGGTCCTGCCCATACCTGATCCGAATCCGGTCGCTATTTTCAGGGACTGATCTTCGGTCAGGCCTGTATACTCACGAAGGCTGAACAATACAGACTGGGCACAGTTGTATCCTTCCTTAAACTTGTTTATCCCGGTTTCTTTTAGATTCATTTCTTCCCTCTCCATTTTTATAATAATAAAACCATAATAAGGCATAGTTAACACAAACGTCTACAATATACCTTCAAAGACACTCAGAGCTTGCTACCTCCAATCCCTAATCCGTGCAAATCTCTGCCCTGCGCATACCAGCTTCCCATTCGTGGCAAGAAACTCTCTGAAAAATTCTATCTTGACTAAACTCCCGCCGCAGATATAATGGAGTAAACATGGATAATCGGAAAACCACTTACAGCTTTTTTTACTTTTTTAGCTTTAGCAACTCAGCCAATGAGGGGCACCGGTTATCTCTGCAATAGAAACAACAGGGTATGACAGCGGGTTCCTCGAACAGGGGAATCCGCTTTTTTTTTTATTGATGCTGATGTAATTTCAGGCATTGGTAAATGTTTAATGTCGATCATGCCCATGAAAATAAGGAGACATGAAATGCTTCAGAAACTGGAAGAAGTCAAGAAAGAGTTCGACTCACTGATAAATTCCGTTGCTTCGCTGCCCGATATCGCCCAGTTCAAGGCTGATTATCTGGGAAAGAAGGGAAAACTGAATGGTCTGATGAGCGGAATGCGGGATCTTTCTGTTGAAGATAAGAAAACCTTCGGTGCAAAAGCCAACGAGGTAAAGCAGGAAATGCTTGATGCCATAGACAAGCGGACCCAGGCAGTTGAAATCGAAGAAATTAACCAGAAACTCGCAAAGCAGCGCCAGGATATAAGCTGGACAAACCGCATAAAGGATCTCGGCCAGCAGGCTGCAGGACTGCATCCTCTGACCCAGGTTACAAGAGAGCTTGAGGATATCTTTCTTTCCATGGGGTTTGACATCCTTGACGGTCCTCATATTGAAAATGAATACTACAATTTTGAAGCGCTTAATATTCCGGAATCGCATCCTGCGCGCGATATGCAGGATACCTTCTGGTTCAAGGATATGAAGCATCTTCTTAGAACCCATACATCGAACATTCAGATCAGGGGTATGGAACTTAAGGATCCTCCTTTTAAATTTGTAGGCCCGGGCAAGGTTTTCCGCTGTGAAACTCTGGATGCAAGTCATGAGGCGGCTTTTCATCAGCTTGAAGGCATGATGGTCGGCAAGGACATTTCTGTACCGCACATGATTCACTTTCTTAGAACACTGCTTTCCGAGATTTTCAAGAAGGAAATCAAGGTAAGATTAAGGCCGGGGTTCTTTCCCTTTGTTGAGCCCGGATTTGAGCTTGATTATGAGTGCCTGCTCTGCGGCGGAAAGGGATGTTCAGTCTGCAAGCAGGTAGGCTGGGTTGAGGCCCTGGGCTGCGGAATGGTTCACCCGAATGTTCTCCGGACCGGCGGTATTGATCCGGATAAATGGAACGGTTTTGCCTTCGGTCTGGGTATCGACCGTCTGACAATGATGCGATATCACATCGATGATGTGAGACATCTGCATTCCGGAAATCTGAAGTTCTCAGAACAGTTCAAGGCGTACTAGGGGAAAGACTATGAAGATAAGTTTAGACTGGATAAAAGATTTTGTTGAAATTCCATCCGACCTTACGGCACAGGAGCTGGGTGTAAAGTTCACCCTGTCTACATGCGAAGTTGAGGGCGTTGAAGAAACCAATTCACATATGAAGGATGTAAAGGTTGTTGAGATTACCGCAATCGAGGCTCATCCCGAGGCTGACAAGCTTAACCTTGTAACTTTCAACACCGGAAACGGTACCCATAAGGTTGTCTGCGGTGCACCCAATGTAGCAGTAGGCCTGAAAGTTCCCTTTGCTCCTGTAGGTACAACCCTGCCCGGCGACTTTACTCTTGAACCCAAGAAAATCCGCGGTATTTTAAGCGAAGGAATGCTCTGTGCCGAGGATGAGCTGGGTCTGGGTGACGGACACGAGGGGCTGCTGGAGCTTCCCGCTGATGCGCCTGTTGGAAAGAGCCTTGAAGAGTATATGGATCTCAAGCGCGATGTTCTTCTTGATATAGACAATAAATCAATTACGCACCGGCCTGATCTCTGGGGTCATTACGGCATGGCCAGAGAGTTCTCAGCCGCATTCGGCAAGCCTTTTGCCAAACCTTTCTCTGATGAATGGCTTAAGAAAATGCGCGGCTTTTATAATGACCAAAAATCTCCGGTAAGCATTACTGTTGAAAAGGATACTGCGTGCCTCGGCTTCAGCGGCCTGAGTGTTGATAATGTAACTGTTAAATCAAGTCCGTCCTGGATGCAGCGCAGACTGCTTGCATGCGGAATGCGTCCTATCAATAATATAGTTGATATCTCAAACTATGTAATGCTTGAGCTTGGTATGCCCAACCATATGTTTGACCGCGATACAATCAACGGCGGAAAAATTATCGTGCGTGAGAACCGTGAAGAATCAGTTTTCATTACTCTTGATGAGATGGAAAGAAAGATGATTCCTTCAGATACAATGGTATGTGATGAGGCCGGTCCCTCATCAATCGGCGGTATCATGGGCGGTCTAACCAGCAGTGTAAAGCCTGAGACTTCAAGGATCTTCATCGAAGTGGCCAACTGGAAACCCGAAAGAATCAGGCATACATCCACAAGACTCGGACTCAGAACCGATGCGTCACAGCGCTATGAAAAATCACTGGACAGCCATCAGATCGAGAAGACAGTTCTTCGTCTGCTTGAGCTTGTGCAGGAAAGCTGTCCTGAAGCAAAGGTTGTCGGTTCACTTGTAACCGACGGTCTTACTCTTGCTCCTCCGCTTGTAATAGATCTTAGAATCGAGCGTGTTAACTCAATTCTCGGCACATCGCTTGGTAAAAAGGAAGTTACAGAAATTCTTACTGCACTTGAATACGTAATTGAGGATGCCGGTGATTCACTGAAAGTCACTGTTCCCTCGTTCCGTGCAACCAAGGATGTAGAGGTTGATGCAGACCTTATAGAGGATATCGGCCGTATCTACGGATATGACAGACTCGTACCCCTGGCCCCGCACAATGAGATTACTGCAGTTAGGCTCAGTAATGCCAAGACTCTTGAACGAAAAATTCAGGACTTTATGGTTTACCGCGGAAGGGCTCTTGAGATTTTCACATATCCGCTTATCGGAGAAAAACTTCTTGAGCAGGCCGAGTGGCATAATAAGAATGATAACCTTGTACTTGCAAATGCCATCAGCCCCGAAACTGACCGTATGCGGCCATCAATTATTCCTTCCTTTCTTGAGAAGGCTGCCCTTAACCAGAAAAACTACCCTGTTTTCAGGCTTTTTGAACTGGGCCGCAGCTACCTTGAAAATGAAAAGGACTTCAGCGAAGATAGGCATCAGTTCGGCATTATGTTTTTCGACAAGCAGGGATCTCCCTTTATGGATGTCCTGAATCTGATGGAGGATCTTCTTGAGAACCTCAGTCTGAATGCCCAGATACAGCAGCCTAATCCAAAGTTCCGGAACCCTCTTCTTCCTGAAGAATGGACAGGTATCCATCCCTATGAGCATCTTGATATCAGGGTTATGGGGAAGACCTGCGGATTTATCGGCACAGTTCATCCGCTGATGTGCCGGAAGTTTAAGATCAAGGGCAATCTGGTAATTGCACTTCTTGATATAACAGATTTTATGGGTGTTGAAGTTAAGGATAAGACAAAGTATAAGCCTTTACCGAAGTTCCCCGGCGCAACTTTTGACTGTACTGTTGTTACCGGTAATGATACACCGGTTTCCGATATCCTTTCAGTTGTCAAAAAGATTAAGATTAAGGAACTGGAAGATTCCAGAATAGCCGATGTTTATCAGCTCTCTGAAAAAGAGAAAACTGTCACGCTTAGAACCTGGCTTATTGACCGTGAAAAGACCCTTACCCCGGAATTCCTGCGGGAAGCTGAGGATAAAATCGTTTCTGCACTGGAAAAAGCGGGTTATCCGCTGAAACAGGGATAAACGGCTGAATGCAAAATTATGAGAAATTAACCCCTTAAATTGAATTCTTAAAAATTTTTGTCGATAATAAAGTAAACCGGGAATAGAGAAAAAAATAACTGTTCCCGGTTCTTTTCGATAGGGGTTAATATGAAAAAAATCCTGATAATTGATGAATCAAATCTATTCAGGGAATATCTTGCAAACAAACTTAGAGAAAACGGGTTTGAAATAGTTGAAGCGAAAAACGGATTCGAAGGTAATTTGAAACTTCGCAGTGAACTTCCGGACCTTGTTATCATGGAATACTACCTTTCCAGAAAATCCAGCCTCGAATTTCTCATGGATAAATCAAAAGACCCGAACGTTAATGACGTTCCGGTTATTATGGTTTCTTCGAAAATCGATCGGCAGAAAATACTTACTGTAGCAAAATATAACGTAAAAAAGTTCTTTTCAAAGCCGCTTAAACTCGATGCTCTGCTTCAGACTATTTCGGGTTTTTTACAGGTGAAACTGGAAATCGACCGCACACCATGTATCATCGAAGCACATTTCAATGATGATATACTTTTTATTGAAATAGCAATGGGGCTTAATGCTGAAAAGATCGAGCTTCTGAAGTTCAAAATTACCGAACTGATGCAGTTATATGCTGTGAATACGCCGAAGGTCCTCATGATGATGTCCAATATTGAACTCGGTGAAGGCGACAGCGATAAACTGAAGCTTCTTATGGACACAATAATACTTCAGACTGAAAGCCGTCCGAGATTCATTAAAATACTGGCCGGAAATGAATTTGTTAAGAATTTCATTAAAAAGAATGCCGATTACCGCGGTATTGAAGTGACTGACAGCCTTGAAAAGGCTATGGATGATCTGCTTGGTCTTAAACCCGATCAGATAGCACACGATGAAGTAGCTCAGGACAGAATTCTTACCAGAACAGCTCCAGTAAAGGATACGGAAGAGTCTATTGAGATGCGTTTTGAAGGTGAACAGATGCAGCCTGAGGCCGAAGAAGAACGTGTTGTCCCTGAAGCTAATATTGCTATTGTCGATGATGATATTGTCATTCAGGAACTGGTTAAGACCGTACTTTCGGATACCGGCTGGAACATGGTCACTTTTAATAACGGTAAAGAGTTTGTCGATGGATTAAAGGATGCCAAGTTTGACCTGATCTTCCTTGATTTGATGATGCCTGAAATGAACGGGTTTCAGGTTCTTCAGTATCTTAAGCAGCTTGGTGTAAATATTCCGATCATCGTATTCTCTGCTCTGACAAGAAAGGAAACAGTAAGCAAGGCTATGAGTTTCGGCGTCAAGAGCTACATGATAAAACCTCTGAAACCCGAAAATCTGCAGAAGAAGGCCTTCGAAGTTCTTGTTTCAGATTTCTAATCTGCAGCAGTGGTTATGGAAAAAATAGGACAGTTTACCAACGAAGTTTTTAAAGTTTCTCCGCTTGGAATGACAGTTACCGATTATGACGGAACAATCATGAGGATAAATCCGTCATCGGAAAGACTGTTTTTCAGAGCGGCTGAAGGCAAAAGTTTTTATACCAATATATTCAAAGAAGACGCACAGACCCTTGGAAGCAATATAAAAACCCTCATAGAAGGAAAGAAAGAAAGTATCAGATTTGATGCAAGGTTCTACAAAGACGGAAATAAATACGGCTGGTGCCGGCTATTTGTTTCGGCAGTTTTTTCAGCGCATCTTGACTCAAATGTACTGCTTTTTGTTTCCGAAGATATTACCGGTCAGATAGTTCTTGAAAAGCAGCTTAAAAAGGCAAAGACTCTTGCTGAGCAGCAGAAAACCACCGCTTTATCAGCCCAGCTTGAAGCAGAAAAAGCTACAAAAACAAAATCAGAATTTCTGGCTAATATGAGTCATGAAATCCGCACTCCAATTCACACTATCATCGGTATGTCCGAGCTTATTAACGAGACAGCCCTGGATGCCGAGCAGAAGGAATATACCGGCCAGATAATGTTTTCAGCTGAAGTTCTTCTCAGCCTGATAAACGATATTCTGGATGTTGAGAAGATAGAATCAGGTAAACTTAAACTTGAAAATATTGAGATGGATCTGCTGGAGGTTGCCCACAGTGCAGTCGATCTGATTGCGCTCGAAGCTCATAAGAAGCACCTTGAAGCATCACTGTATATTGAACCCGATGTTCCCCATCTGGTGTTCGGAGATCCGACAAGGCTCAGGCAGATTGTTGTAAACCTTTTCAATAACGCCATGAAGTTCACTGAATCAGGTGAGATCGAACTAAGAATCAGCCTGGCCGAAGATGGTGAGGATGATGCGCTTATCCTTTTCAGGGTAAGAGACACAGGAATTGGAATCCCGGCTGATAAGATGAATGTTCTGTTCCGGGAGTTTTCACAGGTTGATTCTTCCACTACCAGAAAATACGGCGGAACCGGTCTGGGGCTCACCATATCAAAAAACCTCTGCCGGATAATGGGCGGAGAGATAGGTGTCGAGTCGGAATCGGGACAGGGATCGGTTTTCTGGTTTACTGCAAAGTTTAAAAAACAGAAGGACGAAAGTCCCTTTATTTCCTACAGGAATACGCATTCCGGTGAGCTCGTTCTTGTTGTTGATGATAATGATACAGCCCGCCTGAATCTTTCAGCATATCTTTCAGAGCTGGGCTGTTCGGTCGAGCAGGCCTCCTCAGGCGCAAAGGCGTTAGAGATGCTAAAGGGGGCTGCGGCCTCGGAACACCCGTATTCAGCATGCTTTATCGACCAGATAATGCCCGGAATGGACGGCTGGTATATGGCCAGTGAGATAAATTCGCTGCGCAGCGATCCGGCCTTTTCCTCTCTGAATCAGCTGAAAATGTATCTTGTAAGTCCCTCCGGAAGGGGCGCTGAAGAGGCAAAAATGAAGCTGCTGCAGTGGTTCAGCGGATATCTGAATAAACCGGTAAAAAAAGAACAGCTGTTTTCAGTTTTTGCCGGAATGCAGACAGCCGCGGAAGATGACGAAGCATGTGAACTTCTTCCTCTGGATGATGACATTGATACCGGCCGGCCTCTTGCAATTGTTGCCGAGGATCATGAAGTCAATCAGCAGCTTTTCAAGGCTATACTTGTGAATCTGGGATGTGATGTAGTTGTTGCCTCGAACGGTCTTGAAGCTGTAGAGAGTGTAAAAGAAGCGGCGCCGGATATAATCTTTATGGACTGTCAGATGCCTGAAATGAACGGATATGAAGCTTCGACGGAAATTCGCCGGCTGGGATTTGATGCGCCCATAGTTGCCGTAACCGCAAGTGCCATCAAGGGAGAGCGTGAAAAATGTCTGGCATCCGGTATGTCGGACTTCCTGACAAAGCCGTTTAAGAAAAAGGATATAGATATTGTACTTTCAAAGTGGCGCGGGAAAAGACATGAAGCAGCTGCCGAAGAGGTTTCTGCAGAACCTGTAAAGAACATACAAAAGGAGCCGGAACCGGATATGAGTGAAATTTTTGACTTCAAGGAAGCAGTAGATACATTTCTTGGCAATGAAGACACAGTAAGAAAGCTGATCAACGATTATGTGAAAAAGGTGGATGGACAGATACCGGATCTTTCATCCGCCCTTGCAGCTGATAAGCTTGAGACCGGACGCGAAATTGCGCATTCAATCAAGGGCAGTGCTCTTAATCTTGAGATGAAGCAGCTTGGCGAAGCCGCAAGGGAGCTGGAATACTCATGCCGTGACGGCCAGAAGGAGCTTTCGGAAAGCAATTACAAGAGCCTGCTGGAAGCCTTTACAAACCTGAAAGATTATCTTTCATCCAGCGGATTTATCGAATCTGATCAGTAAAAATAATATTTTTGTAACCTGACGCACTGAACATCTTTTTTATTACGGCTTTTCCCCTTTCTTCTGCAATCTCTGTCAGTCTGCGTTTGCGGGCTTCTGATTTTATGTGTTCTGTAATAATTCCGCTTAGAACCCGCCACTGTTCAGGTGAGACCTTCATATCCGGATAGCCGTAGCTGCTGCTGTCTTCATCATCAACCTTAATTTCAGTTATCTTTGCCTCGGGAAGCCGAATGTACAGACTCTTTGATTCATCATCATAACGGATAAAATCGGCTGCATCTTCACTGTATTTTTCCGGATCCTCAAACGGAGTCCCTGCAAAATCATAACCTGCTGTCAGTCTTGCTGTTATTACTGCAAACTGATGTTCTTTAGCGCTTAAATCTATTCCGGCATCAGCTGCTATTCCGAAAACCGCAAGCAGTTCCAGCTCTTGCGCACTCATACTGCCGCCGCTTCGGAGCCGTCTGAAAAGACCGGACCAGTCTGTATCTTCAGGAATAAGATCGTAGGGAAATACTGTTTTATAAACAAGCTCAACAGTATTCAGGCGTGCTGTATCACGTATGTCATCAAGAATTACGGTACTGTTCCGGATTCTGTTTACCCGGTAGAAGGGATTTGGAATATCAAAATCAAATACTCTCTCTGCTGCAAAAAGAAGTAAAATTAAACCTGCAATAATCATGAGGATCAGAAGCAGGCGGAAGGGGAATCTTTTAGAGGAAGATTTTCTGCTCATCCTTCCTTCCTCCTGTATTCTTTAACCTCAACCCCTGCAAGGTTCATCATATTGCTAATCAGGTTTCTGATATTGGCATCAGCTCTTTCAAGGATGCCGTTCTTAACAGCGTCAGCCTTTATTTCCTCTTTTTTACGGTTAATCTCATCATAGTATTCCAGTCTTGTGACGGCCTTTCCGTACTCTTTAATAAAAAACTGTTCTATAGATGATTCATCGGCATCCACGTCAAGAATTACCGGGTCCGGAAGGCTGATGACAACTGAAGGTATGCCGCTGTCACTGTTTCCGGTGTACTGGATTTCTATCAGATCGGTATTCTCTATTCCTGCCTGTACTATTATATCTATTGAGAAAAGCAGCTGCTTGTCCACGGTTTTAAAAAACAACAGTTTCTGCTCTTCTCCGATATATACAATATCACGATAGAGCTGCTCGCATGCCGGTACCGAGGAAATGCTGCGGACCGAGGCTTCAAGTTTTTCAACAGAAGGGGGCTGTTCTTCTGAACAGCCTGCAGCAAGCAGTGATATTACTGCTGCCAAAAGCGGAAAAAGAAGTTTTATGCCGTTTTTTTGACCCATAAGCTATTCTAAGCAGGAGATATTAGGCTGTAAAGCAGAAAATTTGATTAATTGTGCAATATGCCCTCATTCGGCATTGACAGATCATACAAAAAACAGTTATTCTCGCAAAAATCTCAAGTGGAAGGATATGGATAAGATATTAAGGACAGAGTTTCTTGGGAAAGAGCTGAGTTCACCGCTGGTACTGCCCGCCGGTGTCCTTGATATTTCATTCTCCAGTCTTAACTCACTCTCCGGTACAGGCGCCGGGATAGTAACTTCAAAATCACTTACAATTGAACCTCGTAAAGGACATGAAGGTCCGGTCGTTGCCGAAGTTGAGGGCGGTATGCTCAACTGTATGGGCTTATGCAACCCGGGTATCGATGAAGGTATAAGCGAACTTCAGAAATTCAGCAGGAATACAGGAGTTCTCAACCTCAGTATCTTTGCGACCGATGTTAACGGTTTCAGGTTGCTTGCTGAAAAAGCTAATTCATCAAATGCTGATTTTCTTGAGCTGAACCTCTCTTGTCCCAATGTGATGGATGAGTTTGGAGTTCCGCTTGCTGCATCTGCGGTGTCGGTCGCCGAGATTGTATCTGCGGTTAAATCTGTCAGCAGGCTTCCGGTTATAGCAAAGCTTTCTCCGAATGTTACAGGGTTTACAAATATTGCTGCAGCAGCTGCCGAAGCAGGGGCTGATGCACTGTGTATGATTAATACAATAGGTCCCGGTATTGCGGTGGATATCGAAGCTGCCCGTCCGGTTCTGTTCAATGTGACCGGAGGACTATCGGGGCCCTGTATCAAGCCTGTTGCACTCCGGCTGGTTTATGAGTGCCGAAAAGCTGGTATCAGTCTTCCGATTATCGGAATGGGCGGAATTTCGAACTGGCAGGATGCGGTCGAGATGATCATGGCGGGAGCGGATCTAGTCGGAGTCGGGACGGCTGTCTATTACAGCGGACCTGAGGTTTTCAGAGAAATTAATGACGGCATCAGATGTTTTCTTGAAAGAAAGCAGCTGACCGCAGTGACTGATATCAGTCGGATATATTGAACCGGATCATTTTTTATGATCCGGTTTTTTTTGGAGTAAAATATGGTTAAAGACAGAAGAATTACAATACCGATTGCAGAAATAATCGAAGAAACTCCTGATGTAAGAACATTCAGGTTTGATTTCAATCCAGGCGCAGCAGCCGGCCAGTTTGTAATGCTTACGGATTTCAACGGCGGGGAAAAGCCCTTTTCTATATCCGCCTGTGACGATGCCGGCCTTTCGGTAACCATTAAAAAAGTAGGCAATTTTACCGCCCGCCTGTTCAACCTTCATGAGGGAGATATTATCAGTATCAGGGGACCTTACGGTTCCTCTTTTTTTATACCCGGCGAAGACCGCTCGGAAGCAGGTTCAGCAGCAGCCGGTGACAATGCGGACCTGAGCCATCAATCAGCCGCCCGTGCAGGTATTGAACCCAAAAATTTTCGGCCGGTGCTCGCCGGAGGCGGATTCGGACTTCCGCCTCTTTACCTGCTTGCTGTAAAGCTTATCGAAAGCGGTGCATCACGGTCGGATATCAGGGTTATATCAGCCGGAAGAACAGCTGCAGACATCCTGTTCCGGGAAAGATTCGAGGCTCTCGGGGTTATTTTTACAGGAGTGGCCGAGGATGCATGCGGAGCTTCGGACGTCTTCGAAGGAACCGCTGCTGCGGCGCTTGAATCAATGAAGGGTGAGTACAACTTTGTATATTCTTCCGGCCCGGACCTGATGATGAAAAGCCTCATTCAGGTATTCGGTCCGGACATGGATTACGATTTTCTCTTCGAGCGCTATATGAAATGTGCAATCGGTATTTGCGGTTCCTGTGTAATGGACCCCTCCGGAATCAGAGTCTGCAAGGAGGGACCGGCACTAAGCAGGGCGCTGGTGGAGCAGCTTGAGGATTTCGGAGTTTATAAAAGGACGGCAAGCGGCAGTGTTGAAAAGTTCAAAAACCGATTTGCCGGGGAGTCTGCAAGATGAATGCTGTATCAGATTCAGCTGATTTTAAAAGGCTCATTTTAAGAAACTGTCTTACTTCAGGCGGTTCTGTTGATGTGGAAATTGACTCTGCAAAGATAATTTCTGTGTCTGCAGATGGCCATAAGCTTAAGAACAGTACCGGCTGCGATGAGCTTGATCTTGCCGGAAAGACGGTAATTCCCGGAATGATAGACCCCCACGTACACTTTCGCTGTCCCGGCGCATCCAATAAGGAAGACTGGGTTTCCGGCGCTTCAGCGGCCCTTCACGGCGGTGTAACGGCAGTTTTTGACATGCCCAATAACAGTCCGGCCTTTGAATCAATGGATGTCCTTAAAATGAAACGGGAGGCAGCATCAGAGGCTGATCAGGCCGGTCTTCCGCTGAAAAGATTTTTCTGGGCAGGCTGTTCAGAGGATTCTATCGATGAGCTCCCGGCACTGTTAGATGAACCTGATGTTCCCGGTGTTAAGATTTTTCTATCCGAATCAAGCGGAAACAGCAGCAGCTCTGCTGAGGATTTTCTAAGGCGGGTTTTTGCCGCTGCTTCTGAAGCAGGCAAGCCTGTTGCTGTTCATTCCGAGCTGGCTGAAAAACTCAGGAAGCCGGGCAAATGGTCGGCTGGATTTAAGGGTCTTGAACTTCATAATATTCTAAGGCCTGCAGAGGCTGCGGCAGCTGGAACCAATCTGGTTTTGAAGCTTGCCTCGGATACATCAGCGAAAGTATATCTCTGTCATGTTTCAACAGCGGCGGAAATATACATGATATTGAACCATAAAAAAAGATTTGGAGAAGATTCTGTTTATGGAGAACTCACTCCACATCACCTCCTTCTGGATACAACCCTGAAGGTATACGGAGGGCCTCAGTCCTGGGCCAGGGTCAATCCTCCTGTCCGAGACTCTCTTGAGCGACAGATGATTGAAAAGGCGTTCTGTGATGCTTTAAGTTTCTCAGGTACTGCCGCGATTGACCTTTTCGGTACTGACCATGCTCCGCATATCCCGCAGGATAAATCAGATGATTTTATGGCATCACCTTCAGGATTTCCGGGGCTTGAAACGGTCCTTCCGCTTGCGGCCGGATTTGTTTTCGGTTTCAGCGGCGGGGTTAATCCGGAATCCGTTTCAAGGCTTCAGCATTTTACATCCGGACGGGCAGCAGAGATTTTCGGAATAAGTAAGGCGGGTAAAATCGAACATGGCGCTGCCGCATCTCTTGCAGTAATTGAGACTTGTCCGGAATACAGTGTTGATGCTGCATCATTCAGAACAAAGGCAAAGTATTCGCCGTACAACGGAATGCGGCTTAAAACCAGAATATATAAAACCATAACCGGAGGAAAAATAATTGGATAACAAGACAAAATTTATCAAGGGGCTTTACAGCATCGGGGCTGTAAAGTTTGGAAAGTTTACCCTTAAAAGCGGACTGGAATCTCCCTTCTATCTGGATCTCAGGAAGGTGATATCGCATCCGGAACTTCACGATTTGATGTGCACAATGCTCACGGAAAAGGCTGCTGAACTGGATTTTAAATGCATAACCGGAATACCTTACACTGCACTTCCTTCGGCTGTGATTATGGCGGAAAGGCTTAAGAAACCCCTGTTCATGCTGCGCAAGGAAGAGAAGACATACGGAGCAGGCGGTCTGGTTGTCGGCGACCCCGACCTTAAGGGAAAGTGCCTTGTTGTTGACGACCTGATTACAACCGGAAGCTCAAAGTTTGAAACAGCCGACAGCCTGAGGATGGAAGGCTTCAGCGTAGAGGACATTCTGGTCGTGATTGACCGCAGCCTGAACGGAACTGCAGAACTTGCTGCTGAGGGTCTGAAACTTCACAGTCTCGTATCGTTGGATGAGGTTGTCAGTGTACTTCTGGAAGACGGAAGCCTTGAGAAGTCAAAGGCTGATGAGATAAAAGCTTTTACCTCGGGTATTGCTCCGTCAAAACCTGCCGCAGTTGAAAACAGTGTAGAGGCCAACAGCTTTACTGACAGGCTTCTTGGTGTAATTGAAAGGAAGAAGACAAATCTTATCCTCTCGCTTGATACCGAGGACCCGGAAAAGTTTTTCAGCATACTGGAAACTACTGCAATGTACATTGCCATGGTTAAAACCCATGTTGATATCATCAGGGGCTTTACCCCGGACTTCATCACAAGGCTCAGAAAACTTGCTTCAGATAAGGACTTCCTGATTTTTGAAGACCGCAAGTTTGCTGATATCGGAAATACTGTCAGCCATCAGTTCCGGGGCGGTGTATACCGGATTGCAGAATGGACAGACTGTGTAACAAGCCACCTGATCGCAGGCGAGGGAACCCTGAAAGGCCTGTTCAGCGAGGGATATAAAAACTCAGACGGCAACGGCCAGGCGGCTTTCCTTCTTGCCAGAATGTCGAGTAAGGGCAATCTGATAACACCTGATTACACCGATAAGGTTATTTCAACCGGAAAGTCAAATCCGGAATACGTATCAGGCTATATCGGACATGGAAGTTCTGTGGAGGATATCAAAGCATTCAGGAAAAAGATTCCGCAGAATCAGCTTCTGCTTATGCCGGGCGTACAGCTTCAGCAGGGCGGCGACAAACTGGGGCAGCAGTACCTTTCAGTTGAGGATGCGATGGCAGGTGGTGCGGACTGCATCATAGTCGGCCGCGGAATCATCGCTGCGGAAGATCCTGCAGCAACAGCGGAAATATACAGAGAAAGAGCCTGGAAGGCTTTTAAAGCAAAATAAATTACAGGGAGGAGAGCACGTGACTGATAAGTTTAGTCAGAGGCACATTATTTCAATGAAGGACCTCAGCAGAGAGGATCTGCTTTACCTTGTTGAAACTGCGGGGTTGATTGAGTCAGGCCGGCTTAAACCGGACATGGGCGGAAAGATAGCAGCACTGCTTTTCTTCGAGCCTTCAACAAGGACCTGCTTTTCATTTGAATCAGCGATGAAGAGACTTGGAGGGGAAACTCTGCTGATGAAAGGAACCGGCGGTACGTCGGTACAGAAGGGTGAAAGCTTTGCCGACACACTGAAAACCATCGAGCGTTACTGCGATATTATGGTTATAAGATCCGCCATTGAAGGTGCGGCAAGATATGCGTCAGAGATTATCGGCCTGCCCATAGTCAATGCCGGTGACGGGGCAAATCAGCATCCGACCCAGGCTCTGCTTGATATGTATTCAATCAAGAAGACCCAGGGAACGCTTGAGGGGCTTAAAATAGGCCTGATGGGCGACCTGCGATTCGGCAGGACGGTTCACTCGCTTGCCCAGGCACTGGTCCCTTTCAGGCCGGAGTTTTACTTTATATCCCCGACCCACCTTCATATGCCCGAGCACATTAAAACCGGGCTGACCGACCTCGGAATCGGATACACCGAACTTGAAACAGTCGATGAAGTTGTTCCCGAACTGGATGTCATGTATGTCACCAGAATACAGAAAGAAAGGTTCGCCGACCCCGAGGAATATGAAAAGCTCAAAGGCTCCTATATTGTTAATAACAATACAATAAGGGGAGCAAAGGAAAATATGAAGATTCTTCATCCGCTTCCGAGGGTTGATGAAATAGCTACAGAGGTGGACAGCTCACCTCATGCCTACTATTTTCAGCAGGCTGAGAACGGCGTTTACATGAGGCAGGCAATTCTCTCAACGCTTACCGGTATGACAGGAGGTGCAGCATGAAACAGATGAAAGTTGATGCCATCAAGGACGGAACTGTAATTGACCATATTCCCGGCGGAAAGGCTCTTCTGGTTCTCAAGATTCTCAACGGAGGCGGTAAGGATCTTGTCAGTGTGGGAATGAATCTTTCAAGTACCAAGCTCGGCCGGAAGGATATTGTAAAGATTGAGAATCATGAGCTTACCGCTGATGATGTAAACAGGATTGCCCTGGTTGCACCCACAGCGACCATCACCATCATCAGGAATTACGAGACGCAGGACAAGTGGAAGGTTGAGCTTCCCGAGGTCCTTGAAAATATCGCCCATTGTCCCAATTCCAACTGTATTACCAATGTTGAAAAGCTGAAGAGCCGTTTTGACAAAACAAAAAATAACTCAGACTACATGTGTCATTACTGTGAGAAGATTTATGACGCAGATGAGCTTAGAATTAAAATATCGAAGGAATTCCCGCTTTAGGGCGGGATTTATTTAATAAAATATTCTTTCGGTACTTCCCAGGCCCGGCCGAAAACCCGCAGCAGATGGCTGGAGAGATACCGGCCCTCCGGGTCAGGGGGAGAACCCTTCATACGCATCGGAGAGTTGAGACTTGTATTATCCGGTTTTAAAAGGTTCATCTTTTCGTAGACTATACCCTTGGCATAGTTTTCATGAATATATGTGATATTTCCCCGGCTGTCCGTATCGACTACCATTCCTACATGGGTAAAATAGTCATTGAATTTCCCGTCACCGTCACGATCATAGGTGTTATCCCAGAAAATAAGATCGCCGGGTGAGGGGGTTTTACCGGTATGTATAAGGCTGTTGTCACGCAGGAACTGGTATATACGTCTTACACCGTTGCCTTCATAGAGAGCGTAGCTTTTTTCAAGATCAATTCCTGCATGGTAGTAAATGGCGAGCACGGTTCCGGAACAGTCCATGTTGAAATGTCTTCCGTTGATGTCGAGGCTTTCCTTTCCAAGCATGTATTCCGCGGAGGCCTGAAGTTTTTTCTGAATTTCCGTTTCAGTCCGGACAGGCCCGGTTTCATCCGGGAAACCGCCTTCATTTAGTGCTGTTGTTGCACATGAAAAGGCGGCAGCTGTAAATATTATAAGTATAAGTATCTTCAGTCTTTGCATTACATCCAGTTGATCTGGATTTTTATGAAGACAAGCTCAAGTTCTTTTCTGATGTCGGCAGGGAAATCCAGATACAGTGCTTCCTCTATTATATCCCTTGCTTCTTCATATTTCTTCTGGTTGAGATAGGAATATGTAAGTGCATACAGAGTCCGGTAATCGTAGGGGTTGAGATCATATGATTTCATTATATAGTCATGCGATTCTTCAACCTTGTTCTGGATACCGTAAAGAACACCTATGTTTCTCATAATTGACGGACTCTCCGGTGAGAGACGTTCAGCCCTCTGCAGGTATTCTTCGGCTCTGAGCAGATCACCCTTTTTAAACCAGGCACAGCCCAGGGCTTCCCAGGCTTCCGGAGTCTCGGTGTTCTTTTTGATGTAGTAATCAAGAGTTCTGATTGCTTCATCATTTTCACCGCTTTCCGTGAGGACTATTCCCATGTAACATATTGCACGATCGTTATCCGGCTCTTCCAGCAGTATTGTTGACAGTATTTTCCTGGCTTCTCTCAGGTAGCCTGTAAGTATTAAGTTCTCAGCAATATCAATCGCGTTTGCATTCATTGAAACCTCTCCAAAGATTGACCCCTCGGTTTAATTTCGGCTTCAACATTTATAATATTGATACTGAAAATTTTAAAGAGATGAGAAAATGTCGGAATTTCTGCTTTCAGGCTTTATGGTAGTTGAGGCCGGTGAGATATGTCTCAAAAGATTCCTTTCTGCAGGCCTTTGGTTTGAATATTTTTACCGTTTCAAAGTCCGGGGACAGCATTTCTGCCAGTGCTTTTTCATCGCCGCCCTGGAATATTTTTATTGTAAAATTGCCGCCTTCGCTCAGAAATACCGGGATCATCCCGATTATCCCCTCGGCAAGGCTGTATGAACGGCCTGCATCAACTGTCCGGTTCCCGGTTGTTGACGGGGCTGCATCGCTAATCACCGCGTCATAGGGGCCTTTTTCGCCGATTTCAGCCTGAATTTTTTCATCAAAAAAGTCTCCCTGCCAGAAAAAAAGCCTCTTATCCGGTTTAATTGTCAGTTCTTTTAAGTCCACCGCAGCAACTATTGAATCAGGTCCGGTTTTACGCAGGCAGTAAAGGCTCCAGCTTCCCGGAGCAGCACCAACATCGAGAATACGGCTGTTTTTTCTGAAGATTCCGAACTTCTGGTTCAGTTCTTCGAGCTTGAAAATTGACCGTGCGGGGTATCCGTCCTTCTTTGCCCTGATCGTGTAATGATCGGCTTCACTTCTTTTTCCGCCTTTCTGCTTTGACATATTGACGTAACTCCCATGTTTGTGCTTTCTAGTATATATGGATAAACATTATATGGAATTACTGGAGAAGGTAGAAGGGGTGATCTCCCGATCTGTTCCTGCTGTGACAGATAAGGGCTGGTTATCACGGACTGCTGGACCGGTTAGAAATAAGATAACTGAAACTTCTGTAGATAAAATTAATGAACCTGCACTTGAACTGCTCGGCCGCGGGGGCAAACGCTGGAGGCCTGTTCTGATGGTTCTCTGCTGCGAACTTGCCGGCGGTGATGCCGAGAGCATAATGCCGCTCTGTCCCCTCGTAGAGTTTCCTCACAACGGCTCTCTTATCATCGATGATATCGAAGACAAGTCGGATATGCGCAGAGGCGAGCCTGCCGTACATAAGATTTACGGTGAGGACATGTCTATAAACACAGGCAACCTTCTTTATTTTCTTCCGACCTACCTGATTGATGAGAGCGATCTGGATGATGAAATGAAGCTGAGGCTGTACCGCTACTATACTCTTAACCTAAGAAGGCTTCACTTCGGCCAGGGGCTGGATATTCAGTGGCATAACAACCATGAATACTTTCCGAGTGTCGAAGAATATCTTCAGATGTGCCGATTTAAAACCGGCGCACTTTCCAGGATGGCTGCCCAGATCGGCTTTGCCGTGGGCGGAACCGACCCCAATACCTGTGTGACTCTGGGCGATGTATTTGAAGATGCCGGTGTCGCCTTCCAGATTATCGATGATGTTACAAATCTTACAACCGGCAACCCCGGAAAAGATCGGGGCGATGACATTGTAGAAGGTAAGAAGAGCCTTCCTGTCATCCTTCATGCGATGGCCTATCCCGATTCACTGCCCCAGCTTGTTTCTCTGTTTGATAAGGCCGCGCAGCTTGGCGCTGAAGACGGCAGGGAGGCAATTGAAGAAGCTATTGCGCTTATAGAGTCATCAGGCAGTATTGAAAGGGCAAGAAACCGGGCTTTTGAGATGATCAGGGGAACGAAGGGATTAATTGAAAAATCTTTTCAGAGTTCCGCGGCGCTTGATGCAGTTTCTGATATGCTTAGTATGTTTTTACCATAGACCGAGTTCCTGCATCTGCCTGATTACAACGTCATCCCAGCCCCTGTTTGCTGCCGGGCTGGCAGGACTTGGATGCAGGATTGAGGCGTGTCTGTAGAGGCCCTCAGCTATTCCGTCTTTCAGGGCCGCCATTATCCTTTTTTCAGCGAATTTGCCTACACCGATTACCCATTCAGGTTCAAGGATTCCGCAGATGGTTCTAAGATGTTCGTCACAGACTTCAAAAAGGCTGTTGCGTTCATTCGCTGGAAGTTTATCCGGAGTAATATTTCTGCTGCTCTCAGCCATAAAGCTCAGGGGGCAGTAGTTTTCAACATAATGATCTTCAAAAAAATTCTCAGGTGTTCCGAAGCGGTTCTTCATGAGCCCCCAGAGCCGGCGGCCGCTTACCTCGCTTTTGGCGCAGTCAAAGCCTTCGACCGGACGTTTAGGGTGTTCAACAGCAGGTTTTTTCACCTCTGATTCAAGCCTCAGCCAGTCACGTGCAGCTTCAATCTCGCCGAATGGAATTCCCGTCTGGGCCATTCCCCATGGGCCCGGATTCATACCCACAAATATAACCCTCTTCCGGTTGCCAGCGTATAGACTCAGGTATTTTTCATGCGGTACAGCGGCATACTCGAGCGGGTTATAGGAGCAGTATACATCTCCTGCGAAGCCCAGATCTCCGGCATCACGGCTGAGCTTTCTTGAGGCTTCTATCATAAGTTTGCTTTTATTCATTGATTATTTCTTTGAGTTCCCTTGTGAGTTCTTCGAGGCGTTCAAGGTTGTGTGAGAATGTACAGGAAAACAGTTCCCTCATCAGTCTGTCGTTACTGCTTCCAGGGCCTCCGTTTGAACGGTAGAATCCGGATATCTTAAGTTCATCGCGTATTACAGGAAGAAGATACCTTTTTGATGTAGTAATAATCTCTTCAAGCGCTTCAATTCCGTCCTGAAAGACTTCTTTTTCGGTGTTGTAAACAGACTGAATACCAATCATGTCATGGACATAGCGCAGACGATAGGGGTTGAAAGCATTTTTTTCAAGAAGGGATGTAAACCAGTAGTTGTCAAAATGCCCGAGAAACAGCTCCCGAAGTTCATCAATAGTCTGAGCACAGATATCTGTTTGTGAGGCTACCGCTGCTGACCCTTCCGTCCTGAATTGCTGGTACATTACTATCTCTATCGGCAGGAATGGGCAGTTTTCAAAGTAATTCTTGTTGAATTGGCGGTTTTGTGATAAAAAATATATTGATTGCTTCTCCGGAAAGTTTTTCTACCCATTATTCCGTTGTGAGGCTCCCGGAGGCATCGTTGATGCTCTCCGGTTCTTATTTTTTATATTTTTGAGATAGATGAATCTTCATGAGTATAAATATTAGACAGGAAAAACAGTGTGATTATGCTGAAGTCTATACATTAGTAAAAAAATCATTTGCTACAACTTCTTTCAGTGACGGAACTGAGGCTGACTATTTGAATGAAATACGGAAGAGAGATACTTTTTTTCCTGATCTTTCCTTGGTTGCTGAAAACGGTAACGGGAAAATAGTCGGACAGATTGTTCTATATGAAATGTCAGTTTACGGAATTAATGGCTCGGTTAAAGAATTGGTTCTGTCTCCTCTCTGCGTTGATCCAGAATATTTCAGGAGAGGAATTGCCGGTGCATTAATACAAACAGCCTGCGGGAAAGCTCTGAAAAAAGGGTTTACGGCTGTTTTTCTATGCGGAGATCCGGCTATATACTCAAGACTGGGATTCAGGCCTACTTTTCAATACAGCATTTATCATATCAACGATAAGGAACATATTGCGCAATGGTGTATGGTAAAGGAGCTTAAAAAAGACTCTCTTAAGAGTATTACAGGAATTATTGATATTGAATAATCTAAAAAGCACATCCCTGTACTTTTCAGATTATCAAGTGAAAACGGTATTTCATATGACAGCGATTCTGTGATTTCTAAATCGTCATCTCCTGTCTACTCTGTCGGGTCCGTTTCCTGCCTTATTTTTGCATACCCGGGTTTAAGCACATCATAGATAACTTTAAGACGATCATCATAATGTGCAAAAGCCGACTTCATTGCGTTAAGAGTAATTCGCTCAAAATCACGTATCGTTAGATTGTAGTACTCCGAGGCAAGTGAGAACTCTTTTACCAGATCGGTGTTGCTCATCAGCGGATTGTCTGTACAGAGAGTTACTCTGAAGTTATTCCGGTAATAAACATGAAATGGGTGCTCGTCAAGAGAGGGTGCTGCACCGGTCTGGATGTTTGAAGACAGGCACATTTCAAGCGGGATTCGCTTATCTCTTACAAAATCGGCAATTGAACCGAGTTTTTCTATTCTTGTTCCATGGACTACCATATCTTCAAGAAGTTTTGTTGCATGGCCTATTCTGTGGGCACCGCATATCTGCAGAGCCTGCCAGATTGATTCTATTCCGAACGCCTCACCGGCATGAATTGTTATATTGAAGTTCTTGTTGCGGATATACTGAAAGGCATCAAGGTGTCTTTTCGGCGGATGGCCGAACTCATCCCCGGCAATATCAAATCCTACAACACCCCTGTTTCTGTATGCAACTGCAAGCTCCGCCATTTCAAGCGATACCGGGGAGGGCTGATGTCTCATTGCGCAGATTATCAGTCCGTATGCCGTACCCGTTGACTGCTTTCCTTCCTCAAGCCCGATTAGAACTGATTCTACTATCTCTTCCAGGTTTAGTCCCGTTTCAGTATGAAGAATGGGAGCGAATCTGATCTCTGCATACTTAACGTTTATTGAGGCTAAATCCTCTATTGTTTCACGGGCAATCCTTATCAGGGCTTCTTTAGTCTGCATTACTGAGCAGCTGACTGCAAAACCTTCAAGGTATAGAGCCAGGCTTTTACGGTCTGCTCCGCGGTGAAACCAGTCTGCAAGTTCGTTTGTATCATGAGACGGGATTTCAATATTCTGTTTTTCAGCCAGATCGATGATTGTCGCCGGCCGGACACCGCCGTCAAGGTGGTGATGAAGCTCCACCTTCGGAAGCTTTTTTATCATTTCGTTTGTAACCATATTTATATGTTACTGCTGAGCGGCGGATATTGCAAATGTGTTTTTAATCATTTGGATGAATTTATCACTTAGCATCGGATCAAAATCTTTTCCCCTGCGTTCCTGAATAAAAACAAGCGCTTCTTCCATAGTCATGTTGCTGCGGTACGGACGTTCGGAGGTAAGCGCATCAAATACATCTGCCAGTGCTATAATTCGTGCAAAAACGGGAATATTTATGTTTTTAAGACCATCTGGATAACCGCTGCCGTTCCATCTTTCATGATGATATTTTACTCCCTCGCAAATGTCTGAAAAATGGGGAATGCTTCCGGTAATGCTGTATCCGATCTCTGAATGTTTTTTTATCTGTCGGAACTCATCAGCATCAAGTTTTGAAGGTTTATCCAGTATCTCCTCGGGAACTCCGATCTTTCCTATGTCATGCAGCAGTGCTGAGATAATCAGCCGCTCAAGCATTGATTCATCGAAATTAAGCTTTTTCGCCAGCTGCTCGCTTAATTTTGCGACTCTTTCGCTGTGTCCTGCAGTCCATTTTGATTTTGCATCAATTGCCCGGGAAAGCGCCATTATCGATCCCATCTGCATCTGGTTTCTTTCTTCAATTTCTATAACTCTCTGAAGCGCAACAGCAGCCTGATCACCCAGTTTTTTTAAAGTCAGCTTTTCTTCATCAGATAAACCCGTCTCTTCTTTTCCGGTAACAAGAAGCGAGCCATAATATTTCCCCTGCATGTACAGCGGAATCCGGTAGGGATCTTCTGTACCGAAAATATTTTCTGTATCAGGAGACCTCAGTCCTGATCTGCTGACTTCACTGTGACCCGCCGCAGATTTTATCCGATATGTCGTATCCTCATCATCATAAACTGCTATTGCGACCCGGCTTCCAGGGATAAATTCTGAAATTATTTCAGTAACTCTCTGAATCAGCTCATCTATGGTTACCGCCCCGAGTACTGCTTTGTCGATACTGTTCATAAGCTCCAAGGCATGAAGGCGGGATGATGATTCCCTGTAGGTTTCATCCAGAATCCGGGACAATACGCCTATCTCATCTTTTCTTGATAATTCCACACTTATACGATTGTTTCCCTCATGAAAATCAAGAGCCTTCTGGGCAAGGGTATAGATAGGTTTTGTAATTCTTCTGGAAAAAATTATACCGAGGATGTATGAAAAAATCAGTAAGCTCAGTCCAAAGATCACCATATCGTAGCGTTTTTCTGAAAGGTAATGAAGTATTCCTTTTTTCTTTATCGTTATGGCAAATACTGCATCAAGCTCTGTTTCCGATGCGCTGATATAGGCGGTTACCGAATCTATTTTCTTAAAAAACTGAAAACCTGTTATTTTCATTCCGGAAGTGAGGACTCTGTTCAGGAATTGATCAGAAACCGGATTTCCAGCGAGGTCTGCCTTATCTGCTGCGTAGATAGTATGAATCTGCCAATGCGTCTCCGTATATCTTTTAAAGTAAAGATTGAAGTGGTGAAGGGCGGGCAGTTCAACTAATTCAGAATCGAGGATCGCATCAAGATCCTCTCTAAGCTTCTCACGGGCATCTTCGGGGTCGTACTCAGAATAGTACAGCTCCAGTTTTGAAGCCAGCTGTGTACTGGCCTCCTCAAGCTGTTGTCTTGTTGACTGTGCCACAGTGAAGTAGAATGAAACAACCCCGACAATCAGCCCGAACAGTACAAAGTTGATTGTAAATTTATATTTCAAGGAGAACTTCGGTTTCGTAAAGAGGTTCTCATTTTTATGGAATTTCATACCGATAAATTATTACTTTTTTACTAATCAATCAATCTGCTGAATGTTAATTATTGTTAATTCTTGTTCTGCCCTTATAGCATTCGGTACATCCCAGTACATGTACATGAGTTTTTCCCGGCTTGTTGAAAACCCGTGCAATTAGAAAACTGTCTGAGGGCATTTTTTTTCGGCATACGGGGCATGTGCGGCTTTTTTCTGAATCCGGAAAGCGGCAGTGGGGACAGCCGAATATTTCCATCAGGCTGTCAGGTTTCCCGGGATATAAAACAGAATGTACTTTTTCAGACTTAGTCAGCAGTTCTCCGCAGAGAGGGCAGGGTTTTACCCGCTTTTCTCCGTCAGTTCTGTTATCTGCAGCTTTTTTCACAACAGTTGAGGTGTTTTTTCGGTTGGACAGAAACCAGATTAGCAGTAGAAAAATAATAAAAAGTACAAGAAGTACAGCAATTGTAATCAGGTTGTCGTTATTCATCCTTAACTTATCGGTATTGAATCGTCTGCTGTTGACAATTGTTTAAAGCGATGTGAACATAGAAAAAAATACGAGGGGATAAATTGAAAACCGGTTCGGGAACTTTATATATAATTGCCACACCTATAGGAAATCTCAAGGATATCACACTGAGAGCCCTTGATACGTTAAAGGAAGTTGATGTTATTGCCTGTGAAGATACCAGGCACACTCTTAAACTGCTAAATAACTACGGCATAAGCAAGCAGCTGATTAGCTGCAGAGCCGCCAATGAGGCAAAGGCTGCAGAGAAAATAGCGGGAATCCTCGAAGAGGGCCGAGATGTTGCATATGCTTCTGATGCAGGCACTCCGGGCTTAAGCGATCCGGGAAGTATCCTTGTAAGACATGTCCGGGACTGCGGATTTGATGTAGTTCCCATCCCCGGGGCATCCGCCTTTGCCACCCTTACCAGTGTCGGAGCTTTTCCCGACAAGGGGGTTACATTTGAGGGTTTTTTATCACCGAAACCGGGGAGACGGAGAAAACGGCTTGCAGAACTTCTTGAAAGATCGGAAGCCTTCATTATTTATGAATCTCCGTTTAGAATTATCAAGCTTTTAACAGATATTGCCGATTTATCTTCTGACAGGAAGGTTCTTGTAGGCCGGGAAATGACTAAAATTCATGAAGAATTCCTGGAAGGTCCTGTCAATGAGGTTCTTTCAGTACTGGAAGAGCGGAGCAGCCAGAAAGGAGAATTTTCTGTACTTGTTTCTGGTAAGAAAAAGAGTTAAAATATAGTTAAGAATTGCCGATAATCATATCGGAAGGCAGGTTCAGAAATGACAATAGATAGACTGGGACCATTAGATCCGTTATCAAAACTCAATAAGTCAGGAAAAACAGGAAAACCTCAGCAGGTTGATTCCAAGGATACCATCAGTGTTTCTTCTGAAGCAAAGAATATGGGCGAGATCTACAGGGCAACAGAGCTTGCAAAAGCTGCTCCGGACATCAGAATGGACAGAGTAAATGAAGTAAAGCAGAAGCTCCAGGATCCCAATTATCTCGACAGCAAGGTTGAAGAAGTTGCTGAACGTCTTATGGATGCTTTCGGCCTGTCCTGATTAAACAATTGAGAGACTTACAGCAGAGAGTGTATCATTGCGCTTTCTGCTTTTTTTTTCACTTTTTGAAGGAGTGAGTGCATGCAGCATCTTAATTTCAATGTTCCGGTAAATATCAATATGGGTGAAGGCGTAACCGGAAAAATCGGTATCACTGTTGAAAAGGCGGGCGGACGCACGCTCATTGTCACGGGTGCTGATGTTATTGAAACCGGTCTTCATAAGCGTATTGAAAAAATGCTTGCTGAGCGTGGTGTCGACAGCATCGTGTTCAGCGGAATCGGTCCCGATTCAACATGCAGTGTTGTTGATTCCATAGTAAAGCTTGCTTCAAGCAGCAAGGCAAGGACCGTTCTCGGTATTGGCGGAGTCCGCACTATGTCGATTGCAAGGGCTGCTGCCATACTCACCCCGGCAAAAATAAGAATAGATGATTACCTTGACGGCACCAGGGCCGGCGTCCCGGCACTCCCTTTTATAGGCATCCCCTCAACATGCAGGGATCCTTTCATGTTCAAAGATTCCATCATGCTTACCGACAGCCGGAACAGGCGGTGCATGATAGTAGATACAAACGGGGTGCTCCCGCACGCTGTATTCATTGATCCGACAAATGCGGAAACAATGCCGCCTGCAACATTTATTTTTACTATTCTCGACACTCTGATGTATGCAATAGAAGGCTACATGTCAGTTAAAAGCAATTTTCTTTCAGAAAGCCTTTTTCTAAAGGCTGTATCGGCCGTTGTTTCCTCCGAGAAGCGGCTTGATGAGAATTCTGCGGACAAGGAAGCCTTTGAAAAGGCAGCCAAGGCCGGACTGGTTACTTCCATGGGGTTATCCATGGCCGGACCGGGACTCGGGGCGGCTCTGTCAATGATTATTTCCAGCCGTTTCAGAATACCAAGGGCACTTGTTTCGGCAGTGCTTCTCCCTCATATTCTTGAATACGGGCTGCAGGTTTATCCTGAAAAGGTGGCACGCCTTGCTCCGATTCTGAATGAACCTACAGAGGGTCTGACTGTTGTGGATGCAGCTCAGCGTGTTATTGATACTATCCGTCACAGGGTGGGGCTCAGGCGTGTACCGATGCGCTTCAGTGAATTCGGTGTAACAATGGATGATCTTGGGAATATAGCAGAGACTGTTAAGAGTTTTGACTTTATCACCCAGCTACCCGCGCCTCTTTCATCTGACGATATTATAGGAATTCTGAAAAACGGACTCTGATATTTATGATTACGCTTAGAAAACTAGCCTCATTAAAGCCCGGAACCCGGCTGCGTAAGATTATTGTTCTGCTGCAGGGCTTCGAAAAAGAGCTTGGTGAAGGCGGCTTGTCTGATGTTCAATATGTCCGGGGACTGCTTCAGCAGCTGATGAGCACTGTAGACTCACCGGAAATCAGGCTTGAATCCGGAGATTCCCGGCGTGTAATCGCTGCAGCGGAAAGTCTTCTTGCTGATATTACCGCTAAGAACCTGCCGCTTCTGCATAGGCGGATAAACAGTCTCAGGCATCTGCTCCTGCTTGAAACAGGTAATTCCGCTGCAGACTGGGATCTTTCAGCGCTGCACAAACCGGACTCCGCAGATCTGCCGCCGGCTGGAGATGCTGGAGAGGCGCGCAGACCGGGAATCGAAATATTTCTTGATGATATACGCTCCCCATTTAATCTCGGGGCAATTTTCCGCACTGCCGAGGCTCTCGGTGCTTCAGGCATTATCCTGTCTCCCGACTGTCCTGACCCAGCTCATCCCAGGGCCGGCCGGACATCAATGGGTACTGTGGATCGAATACCCTGGAAGCGCATGCCCATAGAGGAGGCTGCGGAGGGTAAAAACGTCTTTGCTCTCGAACTCGGCGGAACCTCCATTGAAAGTTTCTGCTTTCCTGACACCGGGCTTGCAATTATCGGTTCAGAGGAACTGGGAATAAGTCCCGCAGCACGGGAACTTGCTGGTGAAAGTCTGGGGCTTGTATCGATTCCGATGTACGGAACAAAGGGCTCACTCAATGCTGCTGTCTCATTCGGAATACTTATGCAGCGATGGTCTGAAAGCCTTCATATCAGCTGAGAATAATTTTATTAAGTATTTAAATGTTTACTAGGCTTTATCAGTCCGGACTGTTCGCCCTGTCGGCATTGAAGGCAGCTGAGAGCCGCTGCTGTATTGCAACAAGCTGATCTTCAGACTGAATACCGAACTCAGACATAATCTGCGGGTCTATCTGTTCAAATGTAATTTCACCTGTTTCAAGATTGCTCATCGAATTTGCAAGATAAACCGTGTTGACGACATCGTTGGTGGCACGCGGCGCCTGGTTAGGTTCGTGATGGTATTTTATTGCATCTACGAGCGATTCGGGAAAATTCCATTTTTCAGCAATCATGCCGCCGATTTTAGCGTGGTTGAGTCCTGCCGAGAGCTCTTCCATGATATCGCTCTGGAATTCCTTCTCAGAGCAGAACCTTGATATTTTCTCAAGCAGGTTCGGATGAACACTTGAAAATATAATTTTACCGATGTCGTGAAGTATTCCTCCGACATAGGCATCATCAAGCAGGTCTTTCTTTCGTTTGAAGTTCTTTGCAAGATTATATGAGTAGAAGGCGACCCGGTATGAATGATCCCAGAGGCTCTTCTGGTCTGTTTTAAGTACTTTCTGTGTTCCGTATGAAAACAGCATGTTTCTTATACCGCGGAGACCTACCAGTTTGACCGCTTCAACTATATTATCAACCTTTTTGGGCAGCATAAACTGGGCTGAGTTTACGACCTTGAGAAGGTCTGCGGTAAGCGAGGGGTCCATGCTTATCTGTCTTGCAATATCTGTAAGTTCCGATTCCGGATCATTTATTAGCTTCTGTATGAAAACGACATTCTCGGGGAACTGCGGGAGATCTTCAATCTCATCAACAACTTCCTGTGCAAGCTGGTTGAGGTTTTCAAGATGCACGTTGGCAAAGGGGATGGTTATTCTTGCTACAGTTTCATCGCCTTCAACATCGATATCAAAGGCATCCTCATCCAGACCGATCTTTTTCAGCATCAGAACCAGAATCACGATACCGAGTCCTGCTCCTTCCGAATCATCGAGTACTGAGGACAGGGCCTCTTCCATTGACTCGAAGGCTCGTGAACGTGCAATACGATCGTAGACCCTCATCTGCTCCTTCTGGGATATCAGCGCATTGTTTTTAATGGATATTGAAAATGAATCACCCTTTGAGTGAAATACTATTTTAATATAGAGGCCTGCATCTTTCTGCTTTTCAAGCCAGTAGTTTATGTTGTCGAGTGTTTCCTGTTTGAAGGTTTTCATGCCTACCGAATAATCTTCAGAGTCATTGATGTCCAGATTTTTTTCAGAGAAATATACACGCTTTGTGTTTGCTTTCTTAGCGTTTACGGCAAGTTCTCTGAGGCAGTATGATATTCTGTCTTTCAGTGCTCCCTGTCCGAATTTTTCAAGGTATACTCCAAGTATTTCTTCCATGTACATCTCGGTTTCATGGGGCAGGGTATAGCTTTTGATTGTGACTGGAATTGAAGAAACTATTGCTCGGTTAATCTGGGCTGCATCTACTTTTTTAGGCATTTGAACTCCAACAGGTAATTAGAAATTTATCACAAATAAGTATAGTTTTCGTTGCTGTCATATGTCAATACAAAAATCCGGCCTATGCTTTAGTAAAGTCCGGGTTTATAATTATTACCGTTGATATAATATAATCACTGCTTTGAGGGGATTGGTATGGGAAGATATATTCTTGCACATGACCTTGGGACATCAGGAAACAAGGCCGCAGTTTTTGATGATATGGGAAGGCTCGTAACAAGCAGGACTTCAGCTTACAGTACCTCCTACCTGAGCGGGAACAGGGCTGAGCAGTCACCTGATGACTGGTGGAAGGCTGTCTGCTGCTCATCTGCTGAAGTCCTTTCAGAAATAGAACCCTCCGAGCTCGCCGCGGTGTCTTTCAGCGGCCAGATGATGGCCTGTCTATGTGTGGACAGGCAGGGAAGGCCCCTCCATGACGCGTTAATCTACAGTGATCAGCGCAGCACAAAGCAGGAACAGGAGCTGATCGATACATTCGGGATGGAGGGAATCTACCGGATTACAGGCCACCGTCCAAGTTCAACATATACCCTTCCAAAGTTAATGTGGATAAGAAAGAACCGTCCTGAAATCTATTCTGAAACATTCAAGGTTCTTCAGGCCAAGGATTATATCAACTACAGGCTTACAGGCACCTTTTTAACAGATTATAACGACGCCTCTGGAACCAATGCCTTTGATCTGAATAAATTCTGCTGGTCTGAAGAAATTTTTGAAAAAACAGGAATTCCGCTGTCTCTTTTTCCCGAAGCTGTGCCTTCAACCCGTATTACAGGGACAGTCAGCGCCGCAGCCTCTGCAGCAACGGGAATTCCTGAGGGGGTTCCGGTAGTTATCGGGGCAGGTGACGGCGGCTGTGCAACTCTGGGGGCAGGATCTGTCTCGCCTGGCAGGCCGTACTGCAACATGGGATCCACAGCATGGGTTTCGACTACTACCGAAAAGCCGCTTGATGATCCTCAGATGAGAGCCTTCACTTTCGCCCATCCGGTTGAGGGCCTGTACCAGCCATGTGCAACAATGCAGTCGGCAGGTACGGCATTCAGCTGGTTCAGCAGTATTATCAGCGGTGACTCCGACGCCGAATCACTGAACCGGATTAACACCGAAGTTCTCTCCTCTCCGCCCGGAGCAAACGGGGTTATCTTTCTTCCGTATCTGATTGGTGAACGTTCACCCTGGTGGAATTCTTCTGCACGGGGGGAGTTTCTTGGGATGTCTTTGACCACTTCACGCGGAGATCTCGGCCGGGCGGTGATAGAAGGTATAGCCGTCAATCTCGGGCTTTCGCTTTCGCTGATGCTCGATGCTCCCGGCGGCGGTGCTGATTCTGTTATGTTTATGGGCGGCGGTGCCAGGGGCGAGGTGTGGCGGCGGATTTTTGCCGATGTATTCGGACGGAATCTTACGATTCCCGGGCTTCTGCTTGAGGCTACAAGTATGGGGGCTGCACTTCTGGGCGGAGTTGGTACCGGAGTTTACAGTGATTTCAGCATGGCGGAAAAGATGAACCCGGTTGCGGAGCTTGTTGAGACCGACAGCAGCCTTGGCGGGCTTTATGCTGAGCTGTCGGAAATGCTGGTAAAATCATACAAGGCTGTTGAACCGCTGTTTCAGGATTTTGATAAGTTCAGAGCCAGGTTTTAGTTGCCGAAGTTTTTTGCCTGCATTGCAATCTGCTTAAGCTTCTTTTCAACTAGTGAATTAAATGTTCCTGCTGGAAAAATTCCTCTGGCGTTTCTCTTTCCGGCAGTCATTCCGGTAAGTATTTCAATACTGTCATCCACCGTTTCCACGGGGTATATGTGAAACTGTTCATTTTCAATATCATCCAGTATTTCATCGGGCAGGATGATGTTTTTTATATTTTTCTCGGGAACAATAACTCCCTGGTTTCCTGTAAAATTGATTGTACGGCAGACCTTGTAGAAGCCTTCAATTTTTTCGCGGAGGCCGCCCACTGCCTGAATTTCGCCGGTCTGGCTGAGGCTTCCGGTTACTGCGATATCCTGTCTCAGAGCAACACCCGAGATGGCGGAAAGCAGGGCGTAGAGCTCGGATGATGAAGCCGAGTCGCCGTCAATCTCGCTGTATGACTGTTCAAAACAGAGGCTTGCAAATATTGAAATCGGAAAATCACGGGCAAAGCTGCCGCGTAGAAATCCTTCCAGAATAAGCACCCACTTGTCGTGAATCTCTCCCGAAAGTCCTGCTTCATGTTCTATGTTGACGAGCCCGCTTTCGCCGGGTGCAATCCTTGCTGAAATCAGTCCGGGGATTCCGAATGAATAGGGCCCCTTATCCAGGATTGCAAGGCCGTTAACCTTGCCGACCTCACTACCGTCAACCTTAAGGTTGAGCTCTCCGCATTTGATGTCTTCAAGGATTCTGCGTTCAAGCAGATTGTATCGGCCGGATACTGCCGAAAGTGTCTTCCTGATGCTCTCCGCGTCGATCTCTCCGGGGCTGGAAAAACGTTCGGCAGCTTCGGTTATAACCGGCAGGATCTCGTTTATAGATGTGCTGAGCTTGTCTCTGTTTTCCGCCAGCGAGATGCTGTGTTTCACTAGTTCCAGAGCCGCGCCGTCTGAAAGGCTTTTACCGTGCAGGCTTTCAGCGTGATTTCTGAATATATTTACCGACATTTCAAGATTGGTCTCGTTCAGCGGAATAATTGCGTCAGTTTCCACAAAAAACTGAAAACTGTCGCGGAAATCCTCATCCGTAGCATAAAACAGATCGAATTGATTCTCGGTGCCGATGATGACAATTTTCAGATCTGCGGAAAAAGGAATAACATCAAAAGTTCCTGTTTCGGGTAATCCCTCTGATATTCCGCTTCTTGCCGGTTCAATCATTCCGGTTCTGAGAGTTCTTTTAAGAAGGTCCCAGCTTTCCTCTTCGGCAATTAGATCATCGGCTCTGAGGATTAGGACACCTCCGCTTGATTTATGCAGTGAGCCGGGTCTGATATCCTGAATGTTTTTTGCTGAAGTACCGAACAGTCTTGCGGGTGTCGGGTTATTCTCGGTGACAACTGGAAAAGCCGTACCGTCTGACTTGTCGGCGATTATTTCAGCCTCGGTTTCGTTTATCTTGTTTACTTGATACACCGGAGCTTTACCGCTAAGGTTCCCGTCTGTCTTGATACAGTTAAGTACTTCCTCAACAGACTCGTATTTCTGACTTCCGGGAGGGCCGCAGACGAATATATTATATTCTCTTCCCCTTATACGCAGTCCTGCCTCAAGTTCGCTTCGATAGGATTCCTCCATCATTACTCTGAGGCTTTTATCGGTCTTTACAGCTTTTATATCTTCTTCTGTAACTGATGTACAGATATCGTTTTTCAGTAGTTTTCGGGTTTTCATCAGAGAAAGATACTACTATAATCTTGTGAAAGTATCTATACAGCAGAGGTTGGCATGAACACAGCAGAGACATATATATCAGCATATATAAAAAGGGCAAAGGCTGCCCGGAAGGTAATAGAATCCTGGAGTCAGGAGAAAATTGATGAAGCAGTTATGGTTATAGGCAGGGTTGTTTATGACAATGCCGAAGAACTTGCAGTTATGGCAGTTGAAGAAACCGGGATGGGCAGAGTTGATCATAAAACTGCAAAAAACCGGGGTAAGGCCGGAATTATATGGAACAGCCTCAGAGGCGTGAAATCACGCGGTATCATAAGCAGGGATGAGAACAGCGGTATAGTTGAAATAGCAAAACCGGTCGGTGTTGTTGCGGCTGTTACGCCATGTACAAATCCTGTTGTAACACCGATGTGCAATGCTATGTTTGCAGTAAAGGGCGGCAATGCGATAATCTTTACTCCGCATCACAGGGCGATTAATACCAGTACAAGAACTGTTGAGCTGATAAATAATGAACTGAAAAAACTCGGTGCACCTGACCACCTTATTCAGATTCTTGATGAACACTCAAGGGAAAATACCCGTGTACTGATGGCGTCGGCAGATGTTGTTGTTGCCACCGGAGGCGCCGGAATGGTCAAGGCCGCCTATTCAAGCGGAAAGCCTGCATTCGGTGTAGGCGCCGGAAATGTTCAGTGTATAATTGACAGGAATGTTGATTTTAAGGAAGCAGCGGTTAAAATCCGGGACGGAAGAAGTTTCGACAACGGTATTATCTGTTCCGGCGAACAGTCCGTGATAGTACACCGCGGTGATCTTGATTCGGTAATTTCCGCATTCAGCAGTGCCGGCTGCTGGTATACAGATTCTGAAGCGGAGGTTGAGGCTTTCAGGAATGCTGTTTTTCCTGAAGGCCGGATGAATCCTTCTCTGGTCGGGAAACCGGCTGCCGCTGTTGCGGCTCTTGCTGGAGTGGAAATTCCGGAAGGAACTGAGGTTATACTTTTGAAAGCTGCAGGCAGAGGAGCGGCCGATAATCTTTCCAGAGAGAAGATGTGTCCTGTGCTGTCTGTCTATACATATTCCGATTCTAATGACGCCCTTGATATAGCAGCGGCCAACCTGAACCTTGAGGGTGCCGGACATTCGGTTTCTATTCATTCCGAAAACAGCGAATTTATAGAACTTGCCGCCCTCAGACTTCCGGCCAGCAGGCTCGTTATAAATCAGCCTTCATCAACAAGCGCCGGAGGAAGCTTTTTCAACGGCTTCACTCCTACTACAACACTGGGCTGCGGTTCCTGGGGTAATAACAGTATTTCCGAGAATCTTTCGTTCCGGCATTTGATAAATGTTTCAAGAATCGGGTACTTTATGAAAAATAATTCTGTACCAGATACAGAAGAGTTATGGAGGCAGTAGATGACGCTTGCTGAACTTGACCGGTATTTCAAGGATAATCTGAAGATTGAAGAGGTCGGCGGAAGGGATATTTCGCTCAACGGCATTCAGGTTACTTCGGGCAGCGGAGAGCCCGAGAATGCTGAGATTAAAAAGGCGGCTTTTGCCGTCGATGCCTGCATGGAGAGCTTTGAACGCGCTGCTGCACAGGGTGCGGATATGCTTTTTGTTCACCACGGACTCTTCTGGGGAAGGCCGGAAGCTCTTACGGGTTCTCACTATAAAAGACTGAAATTCCTTATTGAAAATAATATTGCGCTATATGCGGCACATCTGCCACTTGATATGCATCCGGAGTTCGGCAACAATGCCGGAATCTGTGCCGCCCTCGGTGCCGTCAATATCGAACCCTTCGGTGAGTACAAGGGAATGATGATCGGGTTTTCGGGGGAACTGAAGCAGGAAGCGGATCTTGATTCTGTGCTTTCAATGATGGGCCTTACCCGGGAAAGCTGTCTTTCAGTACTGCCCTTCGGTCCGGCAAAGATTAAATCCTTTGCGGTAATTTCCGGCGGAGGCACAGATGATGTTTTTGAAGCAATGGAAATGGGCGCTGATCTCTACATTACCGGAGATGCTTCGCACACTGTATATCACCCCTGCCTTGAACGCGGAATCAACCTAGTAAGCGGAGGCCACTACAATACAGAAACCTGGGGTGTCAGGCTTCTTGCAGAGCGCTGTGAGGCCGACACCGGGATTGAAACCTTCTTTATTGACGTTCCGACCGGACTCTGAACGGAGTTAAGAATCTCCCGCTGACCGCACATAAATTGCATCGGGTCCGGAAATGCATATACTTAAATTTTATAAGTCTGTATTTGTATTTTCCGGAGGGCGGTGATGAAAAGGGTCTTATCATTCAGAAGCAAAATTATCTTTGGTTTCCTGCTGATTTTATTGCTTTTGGTAATCGGGTTTACTGCAATTCTTTTTAACTGCAGAGACCTTGTTTATAATTCAGAGAAAATTTACAAAATCAGACTTGTCAGTATGGATTTTCTGATAGAAGCCGACAGAGATGCCTATCAGAGTGAACTTGCCCTTCTTCAGGCTGTTACAGAATACCTTGAAGGCGATACAGAAACTGCGACGGCTCTTTATGGCGATGTGAATGAAAACCGGGATCAGGTGAGGGAAAGATTTGATAAATTTGTTAATTCATATACTTCGGATACGGGCAATAAAGCACCGGAGTCTATAGAATCCTATATTGCCGATTTTAACAAATATTATAATGGCTGGATTAAAACACTTACGTATACTATGGACCTTATTCCTGAAGATGCAGCTGAAGCCCTTGAGTTTACTCAGTCTGATGAACATAAACAGCCTTTTGGTGATATGCGGAATGTTATGGATGAGCTTACCAACCTTTCACTTGATCTGGCTGAAACCGAGTTTGGAAATGTACACAGCATTTCAGTGCGATCTCATACCACCATATATATCATAATTGCTGTACTTTTTTTATCGCTCATTCTGGTTTACTTTTTTATTGATCTCTCTATTGTCCGGCCTGTAAAGCAGGTTGCAGATCTGACTTCCGAATTCTCAGAGGGTGACGGGGATCTCACCAGGCGTATTCCGGCTGGAAAAGGCGATGAAATTGGAGTGATGAGCAATAACCTTAACGTCTTTTTCGACAGTATTACCCTTATAATCAGAAAGATGCAGGAGGCAGTTGAGCTTAATACCAATTATAAAAACGATCTTCTTCATAACTCGGAAGAGGCAAGTGTTGCCTCTGTTGAAATCTCTGAGAATATTGGCAATATGAAAAATAAAATCAGTCTTCTAAATGACAATATCGTTTCTTCCACAGATCTGATCGCTGATATAGATGCCAGCATAAATGATATGGAGTCGCAGATTCTTGAACAGAACGGGATGATTGATGATTCAACCGCTGCAGTTACACAGATGATTGCCTCAATAGCCAGTGTGGCTGATATTACCCGTGAAAAAGCAAAGGCGATGACAGAGCTTGAGAATACTGTAAAAGCCGGAGGAGAAAAGGTCGAACAGGCTCTTTTGTCCGTGGAGCAGGTAAATAATAATCTGGGATCCATTGGAGAGATTACCGAGATGATCAACTCTATTGCATCACAGACAAACCTCCTGGCTATGAATGCAGCGATTGAAGCGGCTCATGCCGGGGATGCCGGCAAGGGTTTTGCTGTTGTTGCCGATGAGATCAGGAAGCTGTCGGAATCAACGGGTGAGCAGTCCAAGAGAATCAGTTCTATTCTTGAGCTTGTTCTCCGCGAAATTACAACTGCCTATGATGCGAATAAGAGCAGCAACGAGTCTTTTAATCAGATGACCAGCGATGTGAATATGGTTGCCGATGCATTGAGAGAGATTTCAGCCAGCACTGTTGAACTCAAACAGGGGAGCGATCAGATTCTCTCAGCAGTAACCGGTCTTCAGGGGGTATCCGGATCAGTAATTGATTCCTCAAGACGTATTCAGTCTTCGTCAATGAGAATTAAGGGCGGCATGGAACAGCTGAATGATATTTCAAGAGATGTTGTTGTGGCTATGGATGAAAGTTCAGAAGGGATGAGGGAAATTACAAGGGTTATTATCTATCTTAAGGATGTTGCAGAAGATATCGGCAGTCAGGCTGAGATAATCCACAGTCAGGTGAACCGGTTTAAGGTATAGGCTTAATATCCGTCCGACATTGAACGGTTGATGTCTTTTTTATAGAGCTCGTTGTAGACGAATCCCCGGTTTTTCAATTTGTCTCTAATCTCATCGGGAAAGGGCATGTCTCTCCAGAATATGCCCCTGACCTCTCGCTCAAGTTTCTGGGTTCCTTCACTTTCCTTGGTTATCCAGAGTATGTAATCGTTGATGAAGCGTTCCCGGACATCACCTTTCATACGTTTTTCAGAGAACCACTGGTAATAATGACCGGTCAGGCCTTCTTCCATCCAGTAGTGCTGGGCCTTCTCTTTGGCCACCTGCCATCTAAGGTCTGCCATGGCGGCAATAATAGCTGTGTTTAGATCTTTTGAGTACATTGGAATTGCAATTCTTCCGCGGCTTGTCGCCCTGTTGTATTTTTCAAAGGGCTCCCAGCATATTCCTCTTTCGCCGTAGCATGGTATCAGGATGATATAGGGAACAATTCTGGTTGTTTCGCGTTTGAAGGTTCGCATAAACAGACCCGGATCGAGTGTTTCAACCTTGGATAGTTCACATATTACGTTTTCCCTTGTTCCAAGGTTATACTGATCGGCATTGAAATACTGCTTCATCAGAATTGGAATATGATTGCCCTGCCGTCCGACACACATCTTGGCCATCTGCCTGATGGAACCGAACTCCTTGATTATTATCGAGGTGTCGACATGCATTACCTCACCGAGGCGTTCAGCCTTTTCTTCAAGAGATTTAAGCAGTTTGTCGTTTTTTTCAAGATCGAAAAACAGCCCTGAAATTTCCTTGTCCTGTTTCTGCAGATATTTCAGAATCTGGCTGATATCGTAATGAGCACGCCTCTGTTCTGAATTATATGTGGTGTAAAGGTCCGGGTAATTGAGATTTCTTTCTTTGCCGCTGGCAAGCTTTATTTTTTCAAGCAGAAGGTTCTCATTGTCGGCGAGAATTTCCTGTTTCCGTTTAATAATACCCATTATAGAGCGGCTCTGGCCCTGCAGTTTGTCAATCTGCGGCTTCAGGTTTTCAGAGCTTTTCAGTTTAGTGGTTTTGACCTCATCGGTAATGGAGGCGTTTACTGCACCGGTGGATATTTTATACAGCCATTCATCCAGGTAGTGGACCGGTTCGGGTGTACTGTTTTCAACTATAACTTTGGCAAGAAGGTCTCTGGTTTCGGCTGAAATTATATTAGGAAGCACAGAACCGTATCTCAATGTAAATCTTTTCGGATCAGGCAGGCCGGCATGAATCTTCTTCGCTATGCTTTCAGCAAGATCCCAGTAGGCGGAAATCAGTTTGCCCCTGATCATTGAGCGGTCTTTCGGGTTTTCCGTATTCATATATTCGGTAAGGTTTTTATGAAAGCGCTGAGCCTCATCACCCTCGCCGGAAAGTGCCTGTTTATAGTATTCCTTATTACGGAAAATCTGGCTTGGAGTATCTTCAAGAAATTTTGTTATTTTTTCAAATTCGGTGCTTGAGAATCCCGGTTCTTCGGGCGGCAGCTCATTGCCTGTGCCTTCCTCAAAAAGCAGATCAAAAGAAGGACCCTCATTGTTGTCAAAGCCCATTAAATCGGCTATGTCAGGGTCCATCTCTCCGGAGAAAAGATTATCGTTTTTATCATTTTCGATATCCATTTTTTGTACTGGAGGTGAGGGGAATCGAACCCCTGACCTCGTGAATGCCATTCACGCGCTCTAGCCAACTGAGCTACACCCCCGACTGTTCGGAAATATACCAGAACATCTTTCTGCTGTCAATACAGTCTGTCAGCAGGGTCTTTTAAAGTCCCTGAAAAGATAGATCCTCCGGTCTTCAAATTCGCCGTTTTTCCTGAAAAGAGCAGCCATTCTATTTGTAAGCACGGAGTAAACTTCCTCTGTAATGGTGAAGTGATCAGGCTCCGTATATTTTGCTCCGAGATGGTAAATAGAGTTTATTGAATCCGAAATTATTGTTCCTGTTTTCCCGCGGCTTTTATAAGTGGTCTTACCAAGATGCATAGCCGCTCTGAAACTCACAGCATCATGCATCCCGAACTCTTCAATACTCAGTGTAAACCTGTTTATGAAAAGCTTGACAGCAGCCAGTACAGGTGCGGTTGTGTCCCCGTTATAGGGGAAGAGGGCAAGACCGCCGTAATCGTTCCAGATCCATATCCTTCCTCCATAGTCTGTTACGGTTCGCTCAACTGTAGTCTGGAAGACCTGAATCATTCTGGTGAGAAATTCGGCTCCTGATTTCTTTTTCATCTCGGCGGTTATTCTTATTTCGGTATACAGCATGAAGAAGGTGTATTCCCGGCCGCTTCTAATGTTTTTCCAGTCGACACCGCTGTATGAAGGCTCTGAACAGCCCTGCGGAGCCGGTGAGGGTTCCTTGTCTACAAATTCCGGGTCCTGTGCCCTGAACTCAAGATACTGTTTAAGTCTTGCAGGTTTATATCCGCTGCGGTACATGCCTGAACTGATGTAATCAAAACCTTTGAAGATGATTCCGGCAGGATCTTCAATCTGGTTTTTCCGGTCTACTACCAGCAGGGGAAAACCTTCTTTTTTAAGAATGTATTTCAGATCCTTTAGCGCCGATGTATCGCTCCCGGATGCGTAATCATATACATATACATTATCTGATGATGGAGCCTTCAGTATTTTACGCATCTCATTAAGCATGCAGTAGGTAAGAGTATAATCCTTTTTCTTTTCAAAGCTCTCAAAACATTTGAGTTTCCCGCGTATATCTGAAAAAATAATGATTTCCGGCATCAGTCTGCTAACTCCAGTTTGTAGCGGTAATAGACCCTGTTATCCTTGGCCTTGAAGCTGTCGAACTGCCTGGCTGTAAGCGGTTCAAGCATTACGTTGACAGCCTGGCTGGTTGTAACAGAGTCTGTTTCTGCCTGATTTTTTTCGATGGAATTAACTTTTTTAACCGTTTCGGCCTGCTGGATCTCTTCACTGCCGGATGTGTATTCAAAGGGGCCGCTGTGCACAGCTATTCTGACATGTATACCGTCGTCTACCGGGCAGTCGGTGTGATTATAAAGAAAAAGTTCATGGATTACTTCAAGTGCGGCCAGTACTGCCGTTTCATTCATATTGCCGAAACAGAAGGCGGCCAGTCCGCCGTCTCCGTCCCATCCCCAGACACGGCCGTTTCTTTTATCAACAGCACGGGTTACAATTCCGCGGAGCGTCCGGTAGGATTCCCTGATCTGATCGGCGCCGTGCTTTCTAACAAGCTTTGTATTTCCGGCAATATCTATCCGCAGAAATGCAATCGTATACTCTACATTGTTTTTCAGTGTTCCCCAGTTTCTGGTTTTTCTAACCGCGGGGTTTTCCAGGAACATTCTGCTGCTGGGATCATAGATGTATCCAAGCTGGTATACGGAGTTGAGTATCTGCCTGAGATAGGGTATGGCGATTTTCCTGCCGGCAATGCCCTTTCCCTGGTCACTGAAATTTATAAGAAGAAGGACGAAATCAAGAAAGAGATTGCAGGCAATTATATCTTTTACAACCTGGCGTGCCGCGTTCTGGTTCGGTATGGCAACGCTTGAAGGGATTCCGGTTCTCTGGTGAAGATCATAACCCGGGATTAATCTTCTTGTCAGCGTTGACATAGTCCTGTTGTCCATGGACTGCGATAACGCCTTAACGCAAAATGTGATAGTACTGTTGGGGATACGCATCTTCATTATTAAAACGATAATCAATAGTATAGTCAAGAACCTGTTTTATGTTAGAATGTTGCAATGAAAAAAATCGAGGAATTGCTGATTCGCGAAGGTATAGCCGGCGGGGCTGTTTATGTTTTTCCTTCAGAGGCTGCTGTAGTCAGCTGGAGGATAAAGGCTCTGAAACTCCTTCAGACTGATGCTGTACGCAACGATGTGTTTTTATCATGGGACAGTTTTAAGGAATCGGTGACCCTGCATGACAGAATTGAGAGACCGGTAAACTCAATTCACCGCAAGCTTTTCTGTGCAGACCTGCTTGCACGAAATATTTCACAGGCTCCGGTATACAGATATATACTCCCCTCGGGTTTTGACGAAGTTGCTTCCGGTTTTGCCGATCAGCTTGTCAGGGTTCTTCCGGGACTTAAGCGTTTTGCTGATGCCTTCAATGCGAATGAGGCTCTGTTCCGCGAAGCCGCCGGTGACGGTCTGTCGGATGATTATATGAGACTGTACGAGGAATATTCTTCTGTTCTTGAGAAAAACAGCCTCTTTGAGCCCGGCTGGGAGATGCCGGATATCAGCACTCCGGATAAAAAATACTACATAGTATTCCCCGAACTTATCGAAGACTTTGAAGAATACCGGAGCGTTCTGGCCGCCTCCGGCTGCAGCTTTGTTTCTGACTCAGGGGCTGCGGACTGCCGCTACCGTTTTTATGACAACTCGGCAATTGAAGGCGATGAAGTTCTTGCCGGTATTTCGGGTCTGCTGCAGCAGGGGCTGCGCTATCAGGACATAGCGGTGACATGTCCGGATGAGGCGCTTGCCGCTTACATGGTTTCCAAGGCCGGACGTTACGGGATTCCGCTGAGTGTAAGAAGCGGTACACCGGTAGGTGAGCTGCCCGGCGGCCGTCTTCCCGAACTTATCCGGTCCTGCTATTCAGGAAGCTTTGATATAGCATCAATGAAGGTGCTTCTGCTGTTCCGGGCCTTTCTCTGGAAGGAAAAAGAAACTGCAGACGCTCTTATCCGCTTCGGAATTGAGAACCGCTGTCTGCGCAACTTCGGTCCCGGAAGTAATGGCGATGTCTGGGAGCAGCGGCTGAGCAATATGAAGCGGTGGGAGCTGAAGGATTTTTACCTCAAACTTAAAAAGAGAATTACAGCAGTTGTAAAAGCCGGCAGCCTGAAAAAACTCAGCGACGAGATGCAGATATTCATCAGCACCTTTCTTGAAACCGATGAAGAGCTCTGGGACCCTGAAACCCTGAAGGTTTTTCAGAGAACAAGAGAGGTCCTCTCCTCACTCCAGGATGCCGAAAACGCCCTTGAGGGAATCAGCATCAGGGATCCGCTTGGACTGTGGATTGAGGTTTTGAAGGAAAAGATTTATGTAAGTCAGGCTGATGCAGAAGCCATTCCGCTGTACAGGTACAGGGTTTCCGCGGGTATAAGGCCGAAATATCACTTTATTGCAGGACTCAATCATGAGAACTCTGCTGTAGTGTCTGTTCCGTTGCCCTTCCTCGGTGATCAGATAAGAAGGGGACTGAAGCTTCAGGAAAATAATATGACTGAAGCCTTCCTGCGGATTTATTCAAAAAGCGGAGATAGTCCGGTAATTTCCGGAGCGGCTGAGACCTTCTCAGGTGTAGCCCTGGCCCCGGCATATTTTATTTCAGCCGGTTCAGTTGACCGGATTGCTTTTTCCGAAGATTCCGGAGCGCAGGGGGAGGCCGGTACTGTTTTTTCAGACCCGGAACAGCTTGAAACATCCTGGTGGTACGGAGATTTCGGAGTCGACTGGCCGCTTATGAAGTCACAGGCTGACGGCTTTGATTACTCGGCGGCAACAGGGCTGCTTCCGGCTTCCGATGATTTTACCTTCACCCCTCTGCAGGATTCCGATCTTGCCGGAGCCTGTATAGCAAGGCGTTACGGTGAAGATCTGAATCTGAAAATATCGGCCACAACACTCAACCGCTGGACAAACTGTCCCTACAGTTATCTGCTGGCTGATTTACTCGGGGTCCGTGCGGATGAGTATGTCCTGCAGGTTGAAGACCCCTTTACCGACGGTGAGCTTCTTCATGAAATCCTGGGGCATTTCTTTACTCTTCTTAAAGAATCGGGACAGGCTTTTTCTGTTGAAAAACGGGATGAATACCGTGAATTGATAAGGACCTCCGCCAGGACTGTTTTTGAGGACTGGGAGAAAAGGGCGAATTACTTCTTCGGTCCTGCCTGGGATACCGCCTGCAGAAGGGCTCTTGAATACATGTCACGGATGCCTGAAGCGGAGGGTGCCCTCTATGACGGCTATACTCCTGCGCTGATTGAAGACTGGCTTGAGTACGAAATTCCCGGTGAGAATATAAAGGCCGCAGGCCGTACTGACAGGATCTCTGTAAAAGCCGGCAGGGCTGCTGTTATTGACTACAAGCGGAACTGGAAAAAGAAGAAGACTGCAGACTATTTCAGCCTTGATGAGTCGGGAGCGCTGATGAAGCCGCCTATCGGATACCAGATTCCATTTTATATCATCCTTGCCAGGCAGGCCGGTTTTGAGGTTGATTCAACATCCTATTACAGCGTGACCTCTGCCGAGCATTTTCAGGTATCCGGTGAGGCCGGAATTCTGGATGCAGAACAGGCTGAAGCGCTCTGCCGCCTGACGATGAATGAAATTATCAGGATGGGAAAATCGGTAAGAGAAGGAATATTCACCGCTCCCGAACGCTGCAGCGGCTGTGATTTTTACCCCGTCTGCCGCCGCAAATACGCAGTCAGGTTTGGAGGCCGAAAATAATGAAACCCGATATTTACCAGCAGGCTGTAATAGATTCCAATACTAACTCGGTAGTCTCTGCGGGCGCCGGATCGGGCAAGACAACAGTTCTTGCCCTGCGCTTCCTGCGGCTTGTGGCCGAAGGCCGTGCAGATGTTTCGGAGATTCTTACACTGACTTTTACCCGCAAGGCTGCGGCTGAAATGTATGAAAGAATATACAGGCTCATGTCTTCTGACCGTTCGAACCAAAGAGTGGCCGATGCCGCCGCTTCATTTGACAAGGCCGTTATATCAACGCTGGACAGCTTCTGCTCGCGTATTGCACGCGACTGCTGCGGCATGTTCGGGATTGCACCTGGCTTTGTGACCGATGAGGGCCTTGCTTCCGAACTGTCCGGGGCCGCAGGGCTTGAGTTTATTCTGAGTCACAATGATGACAAGGCCCTTGCGGAGTTCATCTATATCAACGGATTTGAAAAGGTATGGCATGAATATTTTGAATGGCTTTCTTCGGCATGTTTTTCAATCGGAAATCCGCTGGATTTTTCCGATATCTTTCAGAAGCAGATGCATACCGCCGAAAACGATCTGAAAACAGCCGTCCGGAGGCTTTCTGAATTTACTGCAAATGCCGCGGCCCTTGAGCCTGTAACAGAAAGTATGAAAACCGCTGCTGCCAGCCTTCCCGATATGGAGATTATTACTGAGCTTACCGCGAATGCTGATTACCCGGGTCTGCTTAAATATCTGGCCACGGTTAAAACTGAAAAGCCGCGCGGCTCCTCAAAAAAGGAAGAGTTCGTAAGTTTCAAGGAATACGTCGATGAAATAAGAAGTCTCCTGTCCATAGTCAATGAAATTACCGGTATGCTGGACAGCCGGGAGCTTATTGAGAAACTTTTTGCCCTTACTCAGGAATTTCAGACCCATTTGTTCAGAAAAAAACGGCTCAGCGGGATTCTAAGCTTTGGGGATGTTCAGAGTATTGCGGTAGAAGGCCTTAAGCAGGATAAGAATCTGCGCCGCTACTATAAAAGTCTTTTCAAATTCATCATGATAGATGAGTTTCAGGATAACAACAGTGTTCAGAAGGATCTGCTCTATCTGCTTGCAGAGAAAGAAGGTCAGGAGGCCGACGGGATCCCCGGGACTGCTGATCTGGATCCGGGGAAACTCTTCTTTGTCGGTGATGAAAAGCAGTCAATCTACATGTTCCGGGGAGCAGATGTCAGTGTGTTTAAACAGCTGAGCAGCGAACTGGCTGAAGCAGGAGGGCAGGCCCTATCTCTGAAACGGAACTATCGAAGCGATCCGGGCCTTATCGGGTTTTTCAACAATGTTTTCAGCAATGCCATGAGCGAAAGTTCCGAGGACTATCAGGCTGCTTTCGAAGCACTTGAACCAGGACTTGGGCCTCTGAATAAAGCTCCTGATATCCGGCTTCTGTATAAACCATGGAATCAGAGCCCCGAAGATGATGATGTTCATCACGATGAGGCAGAAGCCTGGAGTATTGCCGAGTATATAAAAAAGACCGTCGGTGTTCTGGATGTCTCTGAAAAGGGTGAGCTCAGAAAGGCTGCCTATCATGATTATGCTGTACTTTTCAGATCCGGAGCCAACCAGAAAACCTACGAGAAAGTTTTCAGGGCAATGTCTATTCCATACGATGTTCACTCAACCAGAACTCTCTTTCAGGAGGCTCCGGTTAACGATATCTACAGCTTTCTGCAGATCTGCCTCTACCCGCAGGATCGGGCAGCGTCGGCTGCGGTAATCCGCTCTCCCTTCATGAATCTTTCAGATAAAAGCTTTATAAGCCTGATGCTTTCTGAAAATCCCGTTTTTACTGATGGGAATGAGAGCCTCTGCAGCAGCGGGGATGATCTTCTGAAGTACAGGAAGGCGGCCGCGCTTTATTCTGAAATATCATCATCCCTGGATCGTGTTCCGCTCGCAGATATAGTCTCAGCACTGTGGTTCAAGTCGGGTTACAGATACATCCTGCTTGCGAATCCGGAATACAGCGGCTATCTGGAATACTTTGACTATCTGCGGACCCTTGCTGCTCAGGCGGATGATCGTTCCGAGACTGCTGCAGTCTTTCTTGATTATCTGCGTGAGAATCTCGGTGAATACCGCAAGGTTAACGATCTCAATATTCTGAAATATTCCACAGGCGGTGTGCGGATGATGCCGGTTCATCAGTCAAAGGGGCTGGAGTTTCCGATAGTGATAATTGCCAACTCCGGCAATACAGGTATGAATGATACCGGAAGTTCGATGCCTGCCTGCATTTCTGAAAAATACGGTCTGTCATTCAACCTTGTTGCTCCCGATACCTCAGGAAAGGGCCGTTCCCGCTGTAATTATTTCTACACCCTTGGAAAAACTGAACGTAAGGCCCGTGAGGAAGCAGAACTTCGGAGGCTTTTCTATGTTGCGCTCACAAGGGCCGGGAACCATCTTGTTATTTCAGGCTGTCACGGCAGGCAGAACAGGAATTCTCCCGCCTCAATGCTTAATATATTTCTTGCCTCGGCCGGAATGAGCTCCGAGACGGTTTTTGATGCCGATCAGGATCTTTTCACAGTTGAGGAAATCAGGGATCGCAAATGGTTTGAGAGAACCGAGGCCGGAGCCTCTGAAGCACCCGATGATGCAATGGTTATCAGTCAGTACAGGCAGCGGTCACCTCTTGATTTCAGCCGGCCGAAGTATCAGTATTCGGCAACAGGTCTGAACGCTGAATTAAAGAGTCAAACAGCGTATTCTGAAGAGAAAATGCTTTCAGAGCTTAGTGAACCCGCCTCGTCAATTATTGCAGAATCGGGACTTGAGGCCTCATTTGGAACACTTTGCCACCGGATTATCGAGTACCGGATTAAGAAGGCCGATTACACTTCGACTGAGCTTCAGCCGCAGTTCGGTGAAATTAATGAAAAAGACTGGCCGACAGTCTATGCCGAGGCTCTCCGTATATCCGACGGTTTCTTCGGCTCCGATGTATGGGAGGCCGCAGCGGCTGCTTTAAATATTGAGTCGGAACTTGCCTTTACACTGCTTGCTGAGAATGAGGGCCGGGAGATAACTGTAAACGGAATTATGGACCTTGTTATTGAACTGTCAGACCGGGTAATTGTTGTGGATTTCAAGACCGACCGCTACTGTCTGCCTGAGGAATACAGTACCCAGATGCAGCTCTATGTCCGGGCTGCCAGCAGTATTTTCTCCAAACCGGCTGAGTGCAGGCTTTTCTACCTGCGTGATGCTGTTGAAATTGTATCAGCCTGAAAATTATGTTAGAATCCATAACAATGAGTGAAGAGAGCGGATTAACATTTAGTGAAGCATCTGAAGTCCTTAACCGTCTGGTTGAGGAGGCATCGCGGGTAATAAAGGGAAAGAGGGAATTCCTTGAGTATCTTGTAACTGCAGCAGCCTCCGGCGGTCATGTCCTTGTTGAGGATATGCCCGGACTGGGGAAAACAACCGCAGCGAAGACTTTTGCCTCCCTGATTGATACATCTGAGAGTGATTTTCCCGGCTTCAGCAGAATCCAGTTTACGCCCGACCTTCTTCCCTACGATATAACCGGTGTCGATGTCTTTCACCCCGAGTCGGGCAGCTTCAATTTCGCGCACGGACCGGTGTTCACATCCATTCTGCTTGCCGATGAAATAAACCGTACAACCCCGAAGGTTCAGTCCGCCCTGCTTGAGGTCATGGCTGAGCATCAGGTTACGGTAGGCGGTAAAACACACAGCCTTGGTGAATTCTTTTTTGTGATGGCCACTCAGAACCCGGTTGAGATTGAAGGTACCTATACGCTTCCGGCTGCGCAGCTGGACCGGTTTTTAATGAGGCTGTCCATAGGCTATCCGGATGCAGAATCCGAGTTTCTTATCGTTACCGAAGATCCCTCGGTTAAAACAATCCCGTCACTGACCCCGGTGTGCACAGGGAAAACGATAACTGCGGTTCAGAATACTGCGGGGGAGATTTACTGTCATCCCGAACTTATAAAAGCGGTTATTTCAGCCGTTTCACAGACCAGGGCGAAAAAAGAAATAGAACTGGGCGCCTCACCGAGGGGTTCGCTCATGCTGATAAAATCGGCAAAGGCTCTCGCACTGCTTCACGGAAGAGATCATGTTGTCGATCAGGATATCATTGACCTCGCAGTACCTGTTCTCGCGCACAGGATCGTAATGAAAAAGAGGGAAAGCGGAAGCCGCGAAATGATAAGGGAACTCATAATTGGCAGTCTTGATAAAATCAATTACTAAAACAGGCGCAGGTTTTTTTTTGCCTCGCTGGTTTTTCTGATCACAGGGCTTATCCGTATTGAAATGGGAACAATCCTGCTGGGCAGCGGGTTTCTCTTTCTTTTTTTATACTCATTAACCGGCACAGTAATACAGTATCTGACTCTTAAAAAAAGCATACGGCATGGTATAAGGATTTACGGTCCTGAACTTCCGGTTACCTGCGGCGAAGAAACAATCTTCAGATATGAAGCTATGTCTCCGTCTTTTCTGATGCCCGGCTTCTACTGCAGGCTGACTGCCGAGCTCACATGGATGAACAGGCATATCCGCCTGGGCCTCCCTCTCGGGCCCGGGCAGGAACCCTCCGGAAGTATAAGCACAGTACCGGAAAAACGAGGGGCTTATACCTGTAGCAGCTGCGGTATTGAAACCGGTGATATACCGGGATTTTTCAGGCTTAAACTTGAGCCCGGATGTGAGTGTCCGGTTGATGTGAACCTGGTTGCTGATGAAAACACCATAAACGAAAGACCTCCGGCACGGGGAGGAGTAACCGCAGCCAGAGTCAGCCGGAAAAAGCGAAATGAAGATATGATTGAATCACGGGTCTACTACCCGGGAGATGATATAAGACGGCTGAACTGGAAGCAGTATGCCCATTCCGGGGATCTGTTTATCCGGATAGGCGAGGAAGTCCCCCTTCCCGAAGAGCGTCTTCTGCTGGTTGCGGATCTTAGCTGCTGCTTTGAGCCGGATGGAGAATACCGTGATCTTCTTGATATTTATCTTGATGAGACTGTCGGAAAGCTTATGAGCATGTGCAGGCTTTATGCTGATGCCGGAATTGAAGTGAACCTTGCCGTATATCCGCAGGCACCGGTTGTTCCGACAGAAAAACTCTATCCCGGATTATGGTGGGATGCAGGCAGTACCGGGGAGGCTGTATCTGCAGACAGTACTGTCTTTGCAGACAGTTTTAAAAGCTGGAATATTGATCGGCGCTTTAAAAGCGCGGTTCTGCTTACAACCGCAGTCACAAGAAATGCTGCCGGGGCAGTGCGCAGAATGAATACAGCCGGTCTTGATGTTCATCCTGTGATCAGTCTTAAGGCCGGAGACAGCAGAGACTACAGCCGAAGTCTGCTTAGCTCTGTTTTTTTCAGAAAGCCGGCAGAAGAGCAGCTGGCAGGGAAGCTTCAGCGGCAGAGCCTCTCTGTGAACAGCAGGGCTCAGACTGTCGGATCGGAATTATCCGCCGCAGGAGGCCGTTTTGTCAGGTTTTTCTAGAAACGAAGCACTTGTTCTTACATTCCGCATCACCGCCCAGTTTGTTCTGATTATTATAGGATTCCGGTTTCTTTCCGACATAGCATCTCCGGTGCTCTTTATTTCAGGTTTTGCCGCTGCGGCGGTCGGAGGGGTTCTCGGCGGCCGCAGCAGGCTGCGTTTTGTATCTTCTTTACCGGGAGCGGTAGTTCTTCTTTTTGTAATCAGGTTCATCTACATCTTTATTGCAGACCGATTTGCCGCTGCCTCTGCAAATCCGGCATATAATTTCAACGGGATCTTTTTCGATTCGTCATTTATTCCGCTTTTTATCCCCATGCTGTATATATGGGCAGGCGGTTTCCTCTCATCATGGGGCAGGAAATTCCTCATTGCCGAGCTTGCTGTAAACGCGCTTATTCTCTCTTCCCTTCTCTGGACTCAGGCAGGATACAGACTGACAATATTTCCCCATCAGGGTTACCTTGCGCTTATCTGTGTAATTTACATCATAGCAGAGGTTCTTGTTATAGTATTTTCCGGTCAGGAGGGTGAGTCAGGGTTTATTCATCGCTTTCTGCCCTTTCTCCTCACAGTGATTCCAGCAATCATTCTGGTGCTGTTTCTTATTCTCGGAAGCTATTCGGAGGGGGCCGCAAGAGAGGGCGGTGGCCTTATGAAACCTACGCTCTTCCGCTTTGATTTTTCAGACTATGTGAAGCTTGAAAGCGAGATTTCGATGAATACCGATTTGGTAATGCTGTTCAGAAACTACGGCTATCTCAATTCGGTTTATCTGCGGCGCTACTATCTTTCCGGCTACCGGGAGGACCGCGGTTTCTATATTCAGACAGGTCCCGGAGAAAAAGAGCAGCTGACTGTGCTGCCCGACAGACCGGCTGTAACCAATGCCGAGCGCTATCCGAAGCGCATAGCTGCCGAGCAGGAATATTTTATTCTCAACTTTGATCCCTCATCACTTATTGCAATCAACTACCCGGTAGAAATAACACCGCTCACCAACTGGGACGGTTCCTCATTCCTCAGGAACTACCGGGCAGTTTCCGATGCAATTGAACTGCCTTCATGGGATCTTATGGATGCGGGAATGCTCCCGATGTCCGACAGACTGTACAGCTTCTACACAGAATACGGCGATGATGAAGCAATCCGTGAACTTGCGGAAGAGGTGACTGAAGGTCTGGACCTCTACTACGACAAGGTGATGGCAATTATGTATTACCTGCGTGATAACTATTATTATTCGCTAAAACCCGGCGTCGCTGTCGACGGCAACCAGCTTAACTATTTTCTCTTCGACAGTAAAAAAGGATACTGCTCATATTTTGCATTTTCGATGGCGCTGATGTGCAGAAGCCTTGGGATCCCGGCCAGGGTTGCCGCCGGATTTTATATCGACCCTCAGTCCGGTATCCTGAATGTCTATCCGGTAAGGGCCGATATGGCTCACGCCTGGGTTGAAGTTCCTTTTGAGGAATTCGGCTGGGTCGAGTTCGATCCGACATCAGAAACTGTTGCTCCCGGCGAAGAGCTTGAGTTCGGTTCGATAAATCCGGATGAATATTCCTCATATGTTGAAGAGATATTTGAAAATGAATACAGCCTCGCAGACAGTCCTGATGAAGAGACGGCTGATACTGATACTCAGGGGCTCAGCCTTAAGGCCGTTATCCGTTACGCAGCTGCAAAGTGGCCCTTTATTCTGGCATGTCTTTATATTTTTACCGTATTCGCTGTACATCTTTCCGCTCTAATAAGAATCAGGTTTAATTCCGGCAGAAAAAAAGCCCGCGCTGTTTTCAGAAGGGCTTCCGCCTGGGCTTCAGCTTCTGGGGGATTCCGTTATTCAGATGAAAGCATTCATGAATATGCAGTACGAACAGAATCAAAAACAGGACTCTGCTTTACAGGCCTTGCAGATTTCTACCTGTCCTCGGTATTCTCCGACAGTTACAGCGCTGCTGATGCAGAGGCTCTTGATGCTTCATGGACTGCCTTTCGTATCAGTCTTAAAAATGTTTCTCATTTTAAGCGTATTCTTTTTATTCTTTTTCCGTTCCGGAGACTCAGAAGCAGACGCATTACAGCCCTCGTTCTTGTTTTAGCCGCGCTGATGCTGCCGGTATCACATGCTGAAGCTCAGGATTTTTTGGATAATCCTTCGGCGGAACAGGGCGGAGCGGCACCGGATGCCGGCTGGTATATTGATATGGCTGGCAGGGAGATGGATGCTGAAAACTACGAGGCGGCCCTCAGACTGCTGAAAGAAGGTGCTTCTGAATATCCTCAGAGCGCGGAAATATATACTGAGCTTGGAACACTTTATCAGGATCGTGAGCTGTACAATATGTCGGTTGAAAACTATAACCGCGCTCTTGAAATTAACCCTCTGGACTCTGACATAATCTACATGCGCTCGGTTTCAGAGGGGCTGTTAAACCATGATGCCGAGTCGACGGCCAGTCTTGAACAGGTACTAATCCTTGACCCTGAAAATTTCGAAGCCATTGCCGATCTGGGCTGGATGTATTTTAAAACCTTCAGGCTTAATTCCGCAGAGACCCTTCTTCTGGATGCTGTAGAACGTTTTCCCGATTCTCCCATCCTGTATATGACGCTTGGAACTGTATATTCGGGCAAGTATGACTATGACAATTCCAGGCTGAATTATCAGAAGGCGATCGATTTAGCCCTTAATGAAGGCTGGAGCTACTTTGCTTCAGTCTCCTATTACAATCTGTCTCTGCTTGAACACGGCTTCTATCACTACCAGGAGTCAATGGATCTCACAAACATGTCCATTGAAACCTCGGAACGTGCCCCCGGATACATTGCCAGGGCTGAACTTTTCACCCGGAAGCTTGATTTCACAAATGCCTTCCTGAATTATCAGAGGGCGTATATTCTGGATTCTACGCCGCTTGCCCTTATGGGCTATGCCGATCTCTACCTTACCTTCGGTCTGCTTGATGAAGCCCTGTCGCATATTAATGAGGTTCTTAACCGAAGCGATGATTCATGGATGTACTACTTCGGTGTGGATCGGGACAGGCATCTGATGGAGGTGGACAGAATCCTGGCTGAGATCTACGAGGGCCTGGCATACCGTACTGCAGGAATGCCGGAGACTGGATTATCAAGGCTGGGAAAGCTGTTTCAAAACATAAAATACAGAATGCTCTCCTGGTTTCACGACCGCAGATACCGGAAAGCCTCCTTCAATGTCGGCAGCCAGAATTATGCGGAGGGTAACAGCCTGGATGCAGCCTGGTCCTTCTACAAGGCTGCAGAGAAATATCCGCGCAAGGCGCTTCCCTATCTGATACAGGCTGAAGATATTGAGACTGCAGTCGCCCCGGAGGCTGAACCCTCCTACCTGCTGGAGAAGGGCAGGCTTTTATCAGATCCAGTGATGCTCAGCACTGCTGCCGGCAGCTTCGATCCCGACTGGGAGAAGCTTGAACTTTCGGAAGCTTTAACAGAGCTCATCCCGATAGCTGAAGATTCGGGAAGACCTGAAATGAGCGATGAAATGGCCTGGCAGCTCTACGAACTCAACCCTGGGGTTTTTCTGAAAACAGATCTGAAATTTCCTCTCCGGCTGGATTTTGAGCCGGGATTCAGGTTCAGACATATCCTTACATCATCAGGTTTTAAGATTTTCTCAAATAAATCGGATAATCATTACAGATATAGCCTGAAGGCTGCCGATAATCTGACCAGTGGCCGTATATACCAGCTGGAAGACGGGCTTTCCGGAAGAATCCTGTTTTCAATTCCAGTAGAAACCGATTTAAGCAGCAGGCGGGATATTACGGCTTTTGTAAAGAAGTTCAAGGAGAAGCTGTACAAAATATCTGATGAAGCGGATGCTGCTCTACCATATCAATAAAATCCCCGGTTACCTTGAGAACGCTGACATACCGCAGTGGGCAGAGCTGAAGTCGATTGAAAACCTTGAGCAGATAGCCAAGGAAGAACACACCGTTACAGCATTCATTACAACATACCGTCAGTTCATTAAACTCCGGAGCAGGCTCAGCATGCTTCTCTGCAATGCAAGCGTTCTTATTACCTACCATGACAGCCGTCGTCCTGAACTTGACGATGACCCTCTGGTTTTTGAACAGCTCTCAACCCGGCGACTTAGAATATTTCCTCATGTCATCGATAATATGTATAAGCGCATGATGATCGAGCTGAAGGCGGATGAACTTCAGAAGATAAATAAAAAGCTGCTGTCAATCGGGGTGGCTCTCTCTGCCGAGCGTGATAATAATATCCTTCTTGATGATATCCTGCTTAAAACCCGTGAAATAACCAAGGCTGATGCTGGAAGCCTCTATCTTCTTGAAATAAAGCCTGAAGATAACAGTAAGTGGCTTCTGTTCAAAATAGCGCATAATGATTCAAATCCGAAAGAGTACTCCGAATTCAAAATGGAGCTGAATAAAAAATCTATTGCCGGTTATGTTGCTGAAACCAGTGAAATTCTGAATATTCCGGATGTTTATGAGATATCCGGGGATAATGCATATTCCTTCAACCGCGATTATGATATTGCTACCGCATACCGTTCAAAAAGCATGCTTACAGTTCCAATGCTGGATCACAATTCGAAGATAATCGGAGTTATCCAGCTTATTAACAGAAAGAAGGATTTCGACTACAGGCTTTCAACTGAAGCAGATTTTGCCCAGAATGTAATTCCCTTTTCTAAAGAGAATGAGGATATAGTACTTGCTCTTGCCGGGCAGGCGGCGGTGTCGCTGGAGAACAACATTCTTTACAATGAAATTCAGACCCTGTTTAAGGGATTTGTATGGGCTTCGGTGAAGGCCATAGAATCACGGGATCCGACTACAAGCGGTCACTCAAGCCGCGTGGCAGCATACAGCCTTGCAATAGCCGAAGCGATTAATCAGGACTGCTGCGGTGATTTTGCAGATATTGCCTTTTCTGATGATCAGCTTAAAGAGCTTGAGTATGCAGGGCTTCTGCATGATTTCGGCAAGGTAGGCGTCAGTGAGCCTATTCTGATAAAAGCAAAGAAACTGTATCCGGGACAGCTGGAACTGCTCAAGATGAGATTTGCCTACATCAAGAATCAGCTGATGCAGGAGACCGGTGAGGTTGTCTGGAAAAAGGATATAGACCGGGCGCTTATTACACTCATTGAAGCGAATGAACCCGGAGTAAGTGTGGAAGAACTGACGGATGAGCTGGAGGTTTACCGCAGAAGGACATATACAGATGCGGACGGAAAGGTTAAACCATGGATTACCAACGAAGAATATGAAATGCTTTTGATTGAAAAAGGTAATCTCAATGAACTTGAACGCCGTGAAATTGAATCGCATGTTGTTCATTCGTATGAGTTTCTTATCAACATCCCCTGGACAGACGCCTTCAAAAACCTTCCGAAGATTGCAAGGGCACATCATGAAAGAATGGATGGTTCCGGCTATCCTGACGGACTGACCGGTGAAGAGATGCCCCTTCAGTCAATGATAATGGCTGTAGCCGACGTTTTTGATGCACTTACTGCCAATGACAGGCCCTACAAGCCCGCCATTCCGGTTAATACAGCTCTTGATATTCTTAAAGAGGAAGCAGACGCAAATCATCTGAATTCAGATGTTGTAAATATATTTATTGATAAACAAGTTTATAAGCAGGTCATGGCCAAATGAAAGTATTGGGAATTATAAGTTCTGACGGAAACCTTAACAGAAAAATTATGCAGGCTTTTGAGCTGAGCGGGGACAGGTATTATCGCCTTGAGTTCATATCGAATGATGACGGTATCTATGAATTTATCAACTATGAGCTTCCCGAAATAGTCATAATTAATTTTTCTGATCCCGGTATCAAGGTGAACGATCTGATTCATCGGCTTGAGCAGGATCTCTGGCTTCATCATTTTGGTATTATCGGGCTTCATGATCAGGAGCATATTGATGAAGTTGATCTGCTTAACAAGCTTAAGAATATAAACGTCCTGACGCTGCTGAGTACTTTCAGGCTCCGTTCCCATTTGATGAAGAGTGTCGAGATTATCCGTGAAAACTACCAGATTATTTTTCAGCGCGGATTTGCATCGAAGATTATGGAAAGCACCTCGGGTTCATTTTTAATTCCAAATGATATTCTGTCTGTTCCAATTTACGCAGGAATTGCCGCGACAACTCTTTCGCAGTCCGGAAAGATTGATACAGATTCCAAAATGCACCTTCAGCTTGCACTGGCCGAGCTTATAGTAAACGGAATCGAACACGGAAACTGTGAGCTGTCGTATGATGAGAAAACGGTTTTTATGGAGGACGGCGGCAACATTGTTGAACTGATAGCAAAAAAATGCGAAGACACGGCAATTGCCGCAAAACGGGTTCACCTTGACTGGGAGATGCATAATAATTACACCTGCTTTACAATCCGTGATGAGGGAAAGGGGTTTGATGTTTCCGACCTTAATGAAAAACTTAAAAATCAGGATGAACTCTCTCTTCACGGACGGGGTATCAGAATGGCCATGGCGCTGTGCAGGGAACTGTATTACAACAAAACCGGAAATCAGGTTACGCTGATTATCGACCATGTTGAGCAGGAAGCCCAGCCCTTTCCGATACGGTTTCGAATGGAAGAGATTCTTGAAATTGAGAAGGGTGATATAGTCTTCCGGGAAGGCGAGGAAAGCGACTTTCTTTATTATATAGTTTCCGGTAAATATTATGTCTATCATCGCCGAAAAAAAGTAGGTGAGCTTAATCAGAATGATATTTTTATGGGTGAGATGTCATTCCTTTTGAGCAACAAGCGGAACGGTACCATCAAAGCAGCGGAAAAGGGTAAACTCATCAAAATATCGAGAAAGGCCTTTGTTACCCTTGTTCGTGATTATCCTTATTACGGTATCTTTCTTTCCAGGCTTCTGGCCAAAAGACTTGCCAGATCCAACGATCAGAATGCCCAGCTAACAGAGAGACTAAAAAAATTTGAAACTTGATTTTTGCATTGTTTAGTATAAAAGGTTATTAAAAGTATGTCGGGAGAACTGGATTTTTATATCAGGATATTTGAAAACTCACAGGACGGGCTTCTTCTTCTTGACCGGAAAGACTGGCGGATAAAGTTTATAAACCAGCGATTTCTGGAAATGACGGATCTGGAGCTCCAGTCTGTTCTTGACGATCAGCATACTTTCCTCTCCAATTTTAAACTGTTCGGAGGGGAGGGGATTGAGCATACTGCCAGCATTAAATCCAGAAAAGATGAAGAATCTAAATTTAAATATACCTACATAGCCCAGGGGAAAAACGATGAACTTCTCCTTCTGCGTCTTGAAGAATTTCAGGAAAAGAAACTGGCTCCATGGACGGGGAATGTATACAAGCATCTTTATTATAATCTTCCGGACCCTGTAGTATCCATGGATATCAGGGGTAATATAATTACAGCAAATCCCGCTTTCACCGAACTTCTGGGCTGGAATCTCAAGTCAGTTAAGGGGGCCGATTCGCTGTATACTGATAAGGATGCCTTCAACCTCAGAAAAAGAACCCTTGTGGAATCAAGAACTGTTTTAAGTCAGACAGCCAGTCTGAAATCAAAAGACGGGGCTGAAAAGAAGTTTTTTGAAACAATATGGCCGCATTTTGATGAACACTATGATCTTTCCGGCTACACTGCGCATTTTCAGGACCTTTCAAGAGAGGAACTTCTGAAGGCTCAGCTTGATGCCAGCCAGACAAACTATAACAGGCTCTTTGAATACTTCGCCTCATCCATCGTTATTGTTGATGAACTCGGCAAGATTGTGAATATGAACAGCGCTGCCGAGAGCATGTACGGATACAGCCGGGTAGAGGTTCTGGGAGAAGATTATGACAAGTATTTCTCCGCCGGTTCGGACAGGCCCGATATTCTTGAGATTATCAACCTTACACGGGAGAACGGCGGAAGGTATGTAGAAATCGGTATACCGCGAAAACGTCAGAACGGCGGGCTGCTGTATACCTACGTAACCTATTATATTGTAGATTTGAGCGGTGAAGGCATGTTCGCCCTCTTTGTTCTTGAAAAAGACCTTACAACAAAGATTCGGCTTGAGAAGCAGCTTACCGACTCACTCTATCAGCTCAAGGAGACCCAGGCTGCCGCCATCATGGGGTTTGCAAAGCTGACCGAGTACCGTGACCACTGTACCGGCGGACACCTTGAACGTGTCCAGGATTATACGAGGGCGCTTGCAGAGTCTTTGAGTGAGCATTCAGAATATATGGGCTACATCACTCCGGAATATATAGACGACCTCTCGCTCTCCTCGGTCCTGCATGATATCGGAAAGGTCGGCATCAAGGATTCAGTCCTGCTTAAGGCCGGGAAATTCTCTGAAGAAGAATTTGAGATGATGAAATCCCACTCCAAGATGGGGGGTGATGCCTTAAGTGTTATTGCCGATGATGTAGGTCATAAATCCTTTCTTACAATAGGTAAGGAAGTAGCTTCCTATCATCATGAAAAATGGGATGGAAGCGGATACCCGGAGGGTCTAAAGGGCACGGAAATCCCGCTCTCTGCACGCATTGTCGGGCTTGCCGATGTTTATGATGCCCTCAGGAGTGAACGTCCGTATAAGAAACCCTTCTCGCATGAAGAGGCCGTCAAACTTATCACTGAGGAAAGCGGCCGGCATTTTGATCCCGATATCGTTGAAGCTTTTATTAAATGCAGGGATGAGTTTGCCCAGATAAGCGATCTTAAATCCGATGAAGAGTAGCTGCAAGCCTCAATATTCTAAAAATGCAATAGTCTGAAGACTATAGTTGACAATTACTTAACCTGGATTTATCCTTGCATACATGGATCTTAAAAGAGTACTCACTGAAGAATTAATTACGACAGATTTAAAAGGAAACACAAAAACAGAGATCATAGACTCTCTGATAGAATTATTGAGTGTTTCAGGAAAGATATCAGATAAAGCCAAAGTCCGGGAATGCATATTCGACCGTGAAGCCAAAATGTCGACCGGTATGGAAACCGGTATTGCCATTCCCCACGGGAAGACTGATGCCGTCGATGAGCTTGTTGCCTGTGTCGGTATAACAAGGGAAGGCATTGACTTTAAATCGCTTGATGGACTGCCAAGCAGGATTTTTATAATGACCGTCTCTCCCGCACACCGTACAGGACCGCACGTTCAGTTTCTGGCTGAAATAAGCAGGGTTTTAAGGGATGATGAACACCGTCAGAAACTGATGGCCGCTGAAACTCCCGCTGATGTTTACAGAATTATATGCCTTGAATAGGGCCTGAACAACAAATACACGTTTTTACTGATTGTAAAAGACGAGTCCTTCATAGTCCGACAGGCTTATATCTCCGGTTTCCGGAGCTGAACCTTCGGGCTGTGTTGAAATCCTTTTTCTGAAACTCTCAGCGGGGCCTGCCCCGAGCTTTTTTTTCTTTCCGGTAAAATTTAAAAGAACAAGGCATTCCTCATCTTTATATTTTCGGCGGTATCCAAGTACGCCCCCTGGAAGACTGTCTTCCGGCAGCAGTTCAATGCTTCCGAATCGCAGTGCAGTGCTGCTGTTTCTGAAATGAAGGAAGCGGCGGCAGCAGTTGTAGAGTGAACCGGCATCCTTCTGCTGTATTTCTGCATTAACAGTTTTGTAATCAGAATTAATCGGCAGCCATGGCACTGCTCCGGAAGCCGTGAAGCCTGCGTTTTGCTCGGAGGTCCATTGCATCGGTGTTCTGCAGTTGTCGCGATTCAGGGCACAGCCTACTTTCCGGTCTATAAAGTTAAAAACCGGCCCGGGCAGCCTGTTGAAGCCTTCTGAAACCGGATCAAGTGACAGCTTTCCGGGTATCCTTCCGTTCGACATCCCAATTTCTTCTCCGTTGTAGATGAAGGGAATACCACGTACCGTCAGCTGGAAGACCAAGTTTAGCACTGCTTTTTTTTCATTATTCCCGAGCGCAGAGTAGCGCCTTATTCTGTCATGATTTGAAAAAGCCCAGCATGGGGAAAGCGGATATTCAAAACAGTCTTCGTATTCTTGAATCAGTTTTCGAAACGAAGGGGCTGTAAAGGGTTCGGATGCGCATTTAAAGGCAAACGCTGCGTGCAGACCCCGGTTTCTGCAGAATTCCGCGATATCATCGGGAGTTCCGAATGTCTCCCCTACAAGTATCCGGGGAGGATTCTGAAACTCCTCTGTGACCCTTCTGAGTTCTTTGGTGAATTCAATACTTTCGGGCAGATTGTGCGTCATTTTTGTGCTTTTAAAAAGCATACCTTCATGGGTTTCGTCAGGAAAAAGTTTCAGTGATGCCGGGTTGTTTCTGAAATCCGCATCTTCGAAGATGCTTCCTATTATATCCAGCCTGAAACCGTCGGCTCCGCGTTCAAGCCAGAACCGCAGTGTGTCCAGCATCTCGTTTTTGACCTCCTGGTTCCGGTAGTTCAAATCCGGCTGGAAGGGCAGGAATGAGGCCCAGTACCACTGTCCTGTTGTGTCGGAATAGTGCCAGCCCGAACCGGAAACCTGGCTCAGCCAGTTGTTCGGCGGGCGTCTTCCGCGGCCGTCCTTCCACACATACCAGTCCCTCCGGGGATTGCCCAGGGAAGAGGCTGATTCCCTGAACCATGGATGTTCGTCGCTTGTATGATTAAGAACCATATCAAGGATTATTTTCATGTCTCTTTTGTGAATTTCCTCAACGAGCCTGAAATAGTCATCCATACTGCCGTACTCCGGAGCTATACCGCGGTAGTCGGATATGTCGTAGCCGAAGTCCTTCTGCGGACTCGGATAGAAGGGTGAACACCAGATTGTTTCAAACCCGGTTTCCTTTATGTAGTCGAGCCTGCTGATTATTCCGCGGATATCTCCGATTCCGTCGTTATTGGAATCGGAGAAGGAACGGGGGTAAATCTGGTACACATTGGTACCGTACCACCAACTGGGTTCGGACATCTGCTATTCCGACTTAGCGTCAAGACGCTCCAGAGCCCAGAGCGTGTATTTACGGACACGTTTGTCCGGGTCATTTTTCAGCTCTTCAAGAATCGGTTTGCCCTCTTTGGTGTTAAGCATTTCAAGGGCCTTGAGCACTTCAACCCGAACATTCTGATCCGGGTCCCTTGAAGCGAGTACTATACCCTTAAATGCTTCCTTTGTTTTTATCAGGCTGAGAACTGAAGCAGCGTCCTTTCTTACATCGGGATTTCTGTGCAGAAGTTTCTTCATTGTTGTATCAATGTATCCGGTTTTCAGCAGAATGTCGGCAAGCACTCCATGCAGTGATGTGATGTTTTCTTTCAGTATTGAAACAATTTCGGGTTCTATACTGCTGCCCATCAGTTTAAAGGATTCGGCTATACGGTCCCTGACTTCGGGGGAGGCATCCTTGAAGTATTCAAGCAGAAGCTTGAGAAGCTTGCCCGGTTTCTTTACGCTGAGAGCCTGTACGGCTGTATCGGCAAGGTCGGGGTCCTTCAGCAGATTTACAAGGATTCCGACTGATTCTTCACGTTCGGAATAACCAAGTCCTATTACTGCTGCTTTCTTGACAGGATCTACCTCATTAGGATCCTTTATAATTTTTTCAAGTTCCGTTAGTGCTGCAGCAGGTCCGGAAGCCGCTATTACCTCAGCTGATTCCATTCTGACTCTTTCAACAGGATCCCTGAGCATGGCTGTCATCTGACCGATAACCTTCGTCTCTCCGAATCCGGCCAGAGCTCTTACCCCGGCTATTCTTACCTCCGGATCCGAATCTCCGGCTGCATCCTTAATTGTTTTCACAAAACTTGTCATTCCGGTTGCCGGGAGGCTGCTGATAAGTGATGCCTTGACGGCCGCATCAACAGACTCAAGCAGATCGGAAACCCGCTGTTCGAAAACATCCGGAGCGTATTCCGCAAGAAGGGCGGCAAATTCCTGCTGCTGGCCCGGAGACAATATTGTGAGGTTTTCAAGTATTACCTGGAGACAGCAGGGCATTCTAAGTTCACCGAGTATTTTAAAGGCTTCTTTCCGGATATTATCCCCGTAGCCGCTGCCTTCATTGTGAAGAATGGAAATCAGCACTTCAAGGTAGGTTGAAACAGAGAAACGCTCTATAGTGTGTCTGAGAAGATCCGGCTTGCAGAAATTACCCTCAGTCAGAAAATTTAGCAGGGTTGGTATGAATATATCCTCTCCGCGCTCAGGAAGAGCTTTAAGCAGTATGCCGAGTCTAACCGGATCATCAGCTGATTTTTTAAGCTCCTTATCCATCAGTCTCAGTGCATCATCACTGCCCCGAAGCGCAATACATTCCACACCGGAAGCATACAGCTCAATGAATGCTTCTTTCGCATTTGCTTCAAGTGCCGGAGCAAAGATTCTTTCGGCAAGGTAGTCAACAAATTTCCGGCTGCCGTTCTGCTTCAGCAGATCCGCAGCCAGCATTATTGAAGCAGGGTTTTCTACAGTCCCTATTTTTTCGAGAAAATTTGTACAGTTAACATCGCATGCGTTCGCCAGGAGGGTAGATACGCGCCTGTATCCTTCTTTGTCTCCCAGATCGGCTTTTATAAAAAGGCGGCTCAGCGCATTCTGTCTCTGCAGATATACCGCAGCCTGAAGCCTGATTTCCATATCATCAGAAATTAAATACTGCAGAGCGGTATTTTCATCTTCCTTTGAGTCGTCATGAAGCTGTTCGAGTACATGGAAAAGCTGGGTTTTATTAAGGTCTCCGGTGTCTATACGGTAGAACTCCGGATAATCGCTGTCCAGACGCTTTCTGGAAGCAGTTCTCACTGTGAAAGACGGGTCATCCTTGAGCAGTTCCAGCAGATGTTTTCCAAGCATTTTTTTGTCTGCCGTCTTGAATTCTGTAGCAAGGGCTGCACGGATTCGAAAAGCCGGATCTTTGAATGCCTCCCAGCCTGCACGCTCAGCTCTTTTATCGCTGTAATGAATTAACAGCTTAAGGGCGAAAAATCTGACCTGCCACTCCGGGTCTCCGGTCATTTCAAGAAGGTTCTGTAGCTGATCGGGAATAAGCGAAGCTGCATATTTTCCGCTGAAATCGGTGCCCTTTCCCGCTATTGCAATTCGTTTCAGCAGCAGTTCATCACTGCTGTCAGCTGTTTTTTTTGCAAGGATTTTTCCGAATCCGGGCTTTGAGGGCCCTGCTTCAAGACAGTAAAACAAGCCCCGGTCGGGGTAGTATTTCAACAGCTTTTTAAGATCGGAAATCCTCCGGTTTGATCTGAGCCTTTCCTCCCAAAGTATGTCGAGTCCTGTTGATGCAATGAAGTCTCTCTCGTTTTTTTCTGAGGCTCTCTGAATCAGCCGGGTCTTTCTAAGGCGTGCCCCCGGCGGATACTTTTCCAGAAAAGCCTTCAGCAGTTCTTCATCACAGCAGGCCTTGTCGCAGGTCTTAAGAAAGCGGAAGTTGAGCAGCAGCTTGATAAGAACAAAGATAATGATTGCCGTTACAGCGCTTAATATTAGAATAATTGCCCATAGCGGCATTATTAATCCGGGGATTATCTCCATCTGAATATTCCTCCATAGCCGCTAAATCGCGACATTATATATTTCTATTGGTTTCACTTTGCCCTTAACCATTACCGGTGCACGTTTTTCTAGTTTAAAACGGTTATCAAGCAGGGCTTTTGTTGAATCAGTGATAATTATCTCATTTGCACCGGCAACACCTTCAAGTCTTGCGGCCAGATTCACCGTATCACCGATGACTGAATAATCCATTCTACGTGAACTGCCAAGGTTTCCTGCGACAAGCGGGCCGGTATGCATCCCTATACCAATCTTAAGAGATTGTGCAGGCCCTGTAAAGAATTGGCGCTGTTTGGATGATACAAGTCTCTGTATTTCCACAGCACACTCTACAGCCTTTACTGCGTCTTCCCTCTCATCTGAAAGCGGGACTCCCCATGCCGCCATAATACAGTCGCCTATGAATTTATCGATATATCCTCCGTGCTGAATGACAAGCTCTACAGCTTCACGGAAGTATTCGTTGAGAATTTCAATAATAAATTCAGGTTCCTGTCCTTCGGAGAAGGATGTATATCCCCTGATATCGGCAAATAATACGGTTGCTGTCTTTTTGGAGCCTCCGGGATTTACCAGTTCAGGCTGTTCCATGAGATGATTGACTATTTCGTGGGAAAGATACCTTGAGAACATATCCTTAATAATTCTGCGTTCTTCGACAGCGATATTTACCTTGTTTTTCAGTTCCTTTTCCGCACTCTGATCCTTGAAGATCAGGGTAAGTCCCTCTTTCCGGCCGCGTTTGCTCTGAAGCGGCGTTATGTTGAGGGAGTAATCTATGTTTGTACTTTCACCCTTGAATATGCCTTCGAGGCCGAGGATTATGCTGCTGTTCTTTTCAGATTCGGAGATTGTGTTTATGACTCTGGGCGTAAGTTTCTTTTTGAAGAAGTCTTTCAGGTCACTCCCGATATGCCCGTCGTTAAGGCCGAGCTTTTCCGCAGCCGCGTCATTGAAATAGTGTATACTTCCGTTAGGATCGGTGGTAATAAGGAAATCGGACATCGATGTAAAGATTCCTTCCTGGTAGCGCTCCATTGTTTCAATTACCCTGAACTGTTCCTGCAGCTGGGAGTATAGAATCGAGTTATGTAGCATTCCCCCGGTAAATTTGGCCGCTGATTCGAGGAATTTGAACCTTTCTCCACGGTAGAAACCCTCTGCATCCGAGTTCAGAATCAGAAGGCCAATCCGTTCGCCGGGGGCATTCAGGGGGAGGATAATACCGCTGTTCATCACCTCTGTAAGCAGAACTTCAGAGAAGGGGCTTGGTTTCCGGCTGTTGAGAACAACAGCCTCGCCGCAGTCTTCCAGGAAATTAACAAGCTCTGATTTCCGGTTCAGTTTTACGGGGATCTCGTGCCAGCCCCTTTTGTATACAAGTTCGGGATCCTTATCAGGCTCCGGATATATGTAGAGCCCCGCAAGTTCGGAGCGGCTGATATCAAGTGTCTGTTCTACAAGTATTGAGAAAAGTGATTTCAGACGGTTCTCACGTGCCAGTGCAGAACACAGTCTAACTGTTTCATCTAATAGCTGATTTTCTTTTACCATAATAAATTATTCCGAATGATATCATATAATAAAATTATGTGATAGATTTTAAAAATTATGGATGTGAAAAAAAAATACTACTCAACTATGTCAAAAAAACTGCTTTCAGAAATCAGAAAACGGAATATGGATGCCGAATACTACGATGATTCCGCCTCCGCTCTTAAGGCTGTCATGGCTGATATTCCTGAAGGTTCAACGGTGAGCTGGGGCGGATCGGTTTCTCTTGCACAGGCCGGTTTTCATGACGCACTCAGAAACGGAAATTTTAATCTTCTGGACAGGGACAGGGCGGAAACGCCAGCCGAAACCGATGAGATATATCACAAGGCCTTCAGCTGTGATTATTATTTTATGGGAACCAATGCCATAACAGCGGATGGAAAGCTTGTGAATATCGACGGAAGAGGCAACCGCCTTGCGGCGCTGCTTTTCGGGCCTGCCCGTGTGATTATTGTTGTCGGGATGAACAAGGTTGCTGCTGATGAAAAGGAAGCCCTTTCAAGGGTAAACAATGTTGCTTCACCGCAGAATGCAGTAAGGCTTGATAAAAATACTCCCTGCGGAAAGACCGGACGCTGCGGCGACTGTCTTTCAGACGACTGTATCTGCAGCAATATTGTAATTACCAGAAGAAGCTGGAGTGCAGGCCGGATTAAAGTGATTCTTATCGGCGAGGACCTGGGGTATTAAAAAAAAGGAGCCGGCTGAAAGATCCGGCTCCTGTCTGTCTGCTATTTATCTTCCCTGACATAGGGATTTCCCAGTGCCTGGGGAGGCCCTGAAAGGCTCTTACGGTTTTCCCAGACTGTTATTATTACAAGTACAACAATGGTCGCTATGTAGGGCAGCATGTTCAGGAAGGTTGCCGGAATATCCGTGCCTGAGGCCTGAAGCCTGAACTGCACTGCGTTGATTCCTCCAAACAGCACCGCTCCCCAGATAGCCCTTGATGGGTTCCAGAGTGAGAAAATTACAAGGGCTATTACTATCCAGCCCCGTCCTCCGGTTATGTTTTCAATCCACCCCGGAGTGTAGGAGAGGGCCAGGTGGGCGCCTCCGACTGCGGACATCATCCCGCCGAATATTGTATAGATATACCTTGTCCTGGCTACGTTTATTCCCATCGCGTCAGCGGTTTCAGGGCTTTCTCCAACCGCCCTCAGATTCAGGCCGTGTCTTGTCTTGTACATGAAAAACCAGGAGACCGGAAGAAGAATCAGCACGATATATGTCAGAATGTCCTGATTGAACAGTACCCCTATAAGTGGAATCTTAGAGAGGCCGGGGATTGAAAGCGTTGAAAATTTGGCTGCAGTCAGTCCGGCGAGGTAGCTGCTGTTTGTCTCCGGGCCTACTGTCTGGCCCAGGAAGCTTGCCATTCCGGTTCCGAAGAGTGTAATGCTGAGTCCGCTTACAACCTGCTGGGCCCTCATTGTAACTGTGAGAAAGGCATGAATAAGCGACAGCACCGCTCCTACGGCGCAGGCGGCAAGCAGGGCTGCGAAAAGATTCTGTGTGTAGTAGGAAACCGCAAAGGAAGTCACCGCCCCCATCAGCATAGTCCCTTCAACACCGAGGTTAAGCACACCCGATTTCTCGGAGTATATCTCTCCGATTGTTGCATATATAAGTGAAGTACCGGCCTTCAGTGTAATAGCCAGTACTGATGCTATTATGGCTATCATTCTGAAGCCTCCATACTTTTATTGTCCGATGCCCTGCTTCTGATGATTTTCAGCCTGTAGTCAGTGAATACCGAACCGGCAAGTATCGGAAAGAGTATCATTCCCTGCATAACCTGTCCCATCGCAGCCGGCAGCTGCATCATAATCTGAACGCTGTCGCCTCCGACCAGAAGTCCGGCCATTACCACTGAAGTGAAAATACAGGCAATGGGGTTGAGCTGACTCATCCAGGCAATAATTATTGCTGTATACCCGTAACCGAGGGAAAGACCCTGCTGCAGCCTTCGGGCTATTCCGGTTACCTCAGTGGCTCCGGCAAGTCCGGCTACAGCACCCGATACCAGCAGGGCCAGCATTATATTCCGTTCTATGCTTACACCAAGTACCCTTGCCGCCCTACGGTTTTTTCCGATCATCTGCAGTTCAAAGCCCCAGCGGGTCTTGTAAACCACAAACCAAAGCAGTACTGCGATTATCAGGGCAAGGAAAAGTCCCGCATGCGCCCTTCCGTAAAAACGGGGCAGCCACGCGGCTTCAGGAAACTTTGCGGAACCCGGGAACCCGAAACCTTCGGGGTCTCTCCATGGGCCGTGGTATATTCCGTCATAGATAAGTATTGCGATGTAGTTGAGCATCAGAGTCGTGAGGGTCTCATCGGTTTTCAGTTTTATCTTCAACAGTGCAGGAATGCCCGCCCACAGTCCGCCTGCTGCGGCTCCGATTATCAGCGTAACCGGCAGAAGCAGAAAGGGCGGAAGCCAGGACGACCAGAAAAGCGCAACCCAGGCCGCGGCTATGCCTCCGAAAACAATCTGTCCTTCTGCTCCGATATTCCAGAATTTCAGTCTGAAGGCAATTGAAACTCCGAGGCTTGCAAGCATAAGCGGAATTGCCTTGACCAGTGTTTCACTGAAGTCACGCATTGAACCGAATGCTCCGCGGAGCATTGCCGAAAATGTTATAAACGGGTTTATGTCAAAAATCCCGAGCATTACTGCCGTAAGAATGAGTGAAACTGCAAATGAGATTACCGGTGTAAGAACTGTAGCCGGAGCGGAATAGGCCTTTCTTTTTACAAAAATAATTTTCATTCACTGCCCCCGGCTGCTGCATTTTCTTCGGTAACTCCGGCCATCATCAGTCCGAGTTTATCTATATCGGCATTTTTGCTGTCCACTATTCCCATTATCCTGCCTTCAAACATTACAGCGATCCGGTCGGAAACCGTGAGAAGTTCCTCCAGATCCTCTGATACCAGAAGTACTGCCTTGCCGCAGTCCCTCTGCTTAACCATCTGAAGCCGTACTGCCTCAGTTGCCCCGACATCAAGTCCCCTGGAAGGGTAGGCCGCAACGAGCAGGCCGCCGCAGGCATCGATCTCTCTGGCCAGAATTGTTTTCTGTATGTTTCCGCCTGAGAGAAACTTTACATGTGTATGCGGTCCCGGGGTCGTGATGCTGAATGCGGAAATCATTTTTCTGGCAAAATCCAGTATTTTTGATGAGCTCATAACACCCCGGCTGACGATGGGCTGCTTTCTATAGCCCTTCATTACAAGGTTGTTTGCAACGCTCATATCTCCGACTATTCCCATTGCAACCCTGTCAGAGGGTATATGGCTTACACCGGCCTTTATCAGCTCAAGAGGCTGTCTGTTTGTCCGATTGCTGCCGTTAAGCATAATCTGTCCGGATGATACATTCCGAAGGCCGGTAACAGCCTCGGTCAGCTCAACCTGCCCGTTTCCTGCAACTCCGGCTACCCCCATTACCTCACCCTCACGGATGGTCAGATTTATATCCTTCAGAACTTCTTTTCCATGCTCGCTTACAGCTGTAACATTTTTCAGTTCCAGCACCGGGTCTCCCGGTTCAGAGGGTCTTTTATCAATATTGAAAAGAACTTCCCTTCCGACCATAAGCCGGGCCAGTTCTTCCGGGTTTGTCTGTGCTGTTTCCTTGACTGCTATCAGCTTTCCCTTCTGCAGAACTCTAACCCAGTCGGAGAATTCCATTACTTCTTCCATCTTGTGAGTGATGAAGATGGCTGATTTCCCTTCAGATGTCATCTGTTTTATTACAGCATTGAGTTCTGCGGATTCCTGGGGAGTGAGAACAGCTGTCGGTTCATCGAGTATCAGGATATCCGCTCCGCGGTAGATCAGTTTGAGAATTTCAACCCTCTGGCGCTCTCCTACACTCAGCCTGCCCACAAGGGCACGCGGATTTACCTTGAGGTCATAGTGTTCGGAAATTTCTTTTATCCGCTTTTCTGCTTCTTTGAGATCGGGGATGAAATTCTGGTGAAGATCACCAAGAATTACATTCTCAATCACACTCATTGTATCAACGAGTTTAAAGTTCTGATGGACCATTCCGATCCCGAGTTCCATCGAGTCCTTCGGTGAGGAAATATTGACCTTCTTTCCACGCAGGAAGATCTCTCCCTCATCCGGTCTGTAAAGTCCGATCAGGACATTCATCAGCGAGCTTTTTCCTGCACCGTTTTCACCAAGCAGGGCAAGTACTTCTCCGCTGAACAGTTCCAGATCGACGTGATCATTCGCAAGTACTCCGGGAAACTGTTTGGTAATCCCTCTCATTTCAAGGATCATATGAGGGGTCTTATTATCTGTATTCTGATTTTCTGTTGGAATCAACGCGGGTTCCGCCTTCCATTAAATGTAGTTGAAAGGCACGGGACAGAAAGCCCCGTGCCGTAATTATAAAAGTAACTGTGGTTTTACTGGCTGATTTTGCCTTCAACGCCTTCTACGAACCAGCTCATTCCAAGCAGGTCACCGTCTGAGGGTGCTGTACCGGCTGCAATTTTTACACTGCCGCTCTGGTCTTTAACAGGTCCGTTGAATACATCCCATGAACCTGTTTCAATCTTTGCTGCTTCTTCGGCAATAAGAGCCTTTGTTGCATCGTCTACAAGCGGGCTGAAGTCTGAAAGTTTAACAACACCTTCCTTGAGACCGCCCCAGTACTGATCGGCTGTCCATGTTCCGTTCATACCGGCTTCGATTCTGTCGGTGTAGTATGTTGAGAACTCCCACATTGCACTTACAAGTACGCTGTCGCCTACGAACTTACCCATGTCTGAGTGGTAGCCTACAGATACGGCGCCTCTTTCCTGTGCTGCTTTCTGGGGTTCAGTTGTATCCTGATGCTGGGCGATAACGTCAGCGCCTGAATCAAGAAGTGCTACAGCAGCTTCTCTTTCAAGAACGGGATCATACCAGGTGCTGGTCCATACAACTTTTACAACTGCATCCGGATTAACTTTCTTTACACCGAGTGTGAAAGCGTTGATTCCGCGGATAACTTCAGGAATAGGAAAAGCTCCTACATAACCGATAATATTGCTCTTTGTAGCCTTACCTGCAGCAATACCGCTTAAGTATCTTGCCTGGTAAATTCTTCCGAAGTAGTTCCCCATGTTGTCCAGGGTTTTGTATCCTGAGCAGTGCTCGAAGAGTACATCAGGAAATTCCTCAGCTACTTCGAGGGTCGGATCCATGTAGCCGAAAGATGCTGTGAAGATCATCTGGCATCCCTGCTGTGCAAGTTGGCGGATAACTCTGGTGGCATCAGGTCCTTCAGGAACGTTCTCAACAAATACTGTTTCGATCTTGTCTCCGAGGGCTTCAACTGCGCCGAGTCTTCCACGGTCGTGTTCATATGTCCAGCCCAGGTCTCCCGGAATACTGAGATATACAAAACCGACCTTGTACGGCTGTGTTTCTGGTGACGCGGCGGGTTCTTCCTTTGAACCTCCGGCAAAAGCAACTGCTGAAACCATAACCAGCAGTACAATAAGAAGCGGAAAAATGTGTTTTTTCATTTTAAATACCCCTTTTAGGAAAAATAAAAAAGTATTTTACTTCTTAGGAGTCAATAAATCAAGCTCGGGTAAATCGAAAATGGCAATAGAATGAGCGGAAACTCGCTATTTTGCCGCTCCATGGCTCTCAATATCCACGGCGTCCCAGGGATAGCAGATCCACTTATCCTCGATTTCCTCCCCGACGTAGTAGCGCTTTATTTCTTCAGGTATGATTCCGCGCTTCTCCTTCAGTTTGTTGTGAAGTACGGCTACGGCTATTTCGGAGGGGTCGTCGCTCAGAAGTTCTCTCAGACAGTATTCCAGGGTGGTCCGTGAGTCATCAACCTCATCAACAAGAAGAATCTTTTTTCCCTTAAGCTTTTTTTCGACTTCATCGATCCACTGAATTTTTTCAGGAGCAGCCTTGGGCTGATTATTTTTGTCGTAAAGCGAAAGGCCTACTGTCAGAATGGGTTTTGTAATGAAGGTTTTTATGATACGGGCCGGTATAAAACCGCCGGTTCCTATTGCAACAATAAGATCAGGGTCGTATCCTGATTCAATTATCTCTTCAGCCAGGTTCTTTATTGTTTTATGTATCTGATTATACGTATAATAGATCTTCTGGGGTTCTGACATGTAAATCTCCGTGTTTGAGGATGGAAGTCAGAATAATGAACTGAAAATAACTTTTCAAGTGCAAAGCACTATCTTTCGAGAATATAATCAGAGGAAGAAATGATCAGGATTAAAAATATATTTTTCGGGTTAATGATTGCCGGATGCGGACTTCTTGTCGCTTTTCTGGGCTTTAATATTGTGCAGAGTACGGTTTCGCTAGGCAGTTTTCCGGCGGGAAGCAACACAGTCAGAGTTCCTGAGGGCAAAACCGTATCTCTGGACAGCCGGTGGCTGTTTGTAAAGGATGAGCTTGTCGCACCTGAAGATGCTGCTGTCAGATTCAGCAGTGTTACCGGTACAATTGCACCTAAGGTTTTTCCTTCAGGCTCCGGAAGTCTTTATCTTATTCTTGATATAGATGAGTCCTGTGAGAATCCGGCGCTTCTTATTAATCCTGTTTATTCGGCTTTTTCGGTTTACATAAATGGTATTTATGCCGGGGGAGCCGGTTCCCCTTCAGAAACTTACTCCGGTGAAACGGCTTCAACCGATACAATGATTATTCCATTCCAGACCAGCTCCTCAAAGGTCGGAATCCTGATCCAGGTCTCAAACTTTTCACACTACTACGGCGGCAGCATGCTTAACTGGGTTGAACTGGGCAGCTTCGGTGATATTGTAAAAAGGGAACGCTTCGGCAAGATTCTTGATTCACTGATGTTCTTTATGATGCTGGCCTTTGCCGTAATGCATTTTATCAATCAGTTTTACCAGAAGAACAGGGATTACAGCATGTTCTTCTCTCTATTCTGCTTTTTCTACGCACTGTATGTTCTTACAACCGGCAGAATGCTGCTTACGGCTATAATTCCGCAGATTCCTTTCGGACTGGTTTTCAGGCTTGAGATTATTTTTCTGATATTCTCGGTCCCCATGCTTGCAAACTATTTCCGTTCGCTTTTCAGTTCCGAAGTTCCGAAGTGGTTTGTTGTAATTCTTCAGGCTGCGGCCATCCCCTTTGTCCTGGTTATGGCGGCGGCGCCTTTATGGATTACTGTATACGCAGCCAGGATTTTTCTTGCGGTGCAGGTTGCAGCGTTTCTGCTTCTGCTTGTCTTCATCATAAGAGCTGTCGCTGCCCGCCGCAAATTCAGCAAAATGTCGCTTTTGAGTTTCTCTCTCTTTTTTCTTGTTATGCTGAATGACGGATTTATTCTGCTTGGTCTGATACATTCGATAAAACTGATCTGGGCAGGGGTATTTCTCTTCATCCTTCCACAGACCTACAAGGTCATAGCTGACGGATTTACCGATCTGAGAGAATTTGAAACTCTGCATATGCAGCTTGCAGCTGTGACAAAGCAGAAAGATCTCTTCTTTTCAAAGAATTCCGATGAACTTGCCAAACCAATACATAATATAGTTGAGCTGGGGGAGAGCCTGCTTCGCGGTTCGATCGGTCCGCTTAATTCCGAGCAGATAGCAACATCCTCTCTTATCGTCTCAAACGGCATCAGGCTTTCAAATATGGTCAACGATCTTGTAGACTTTACTGTAATCAAGGAAAAAACGGTTAAACTCAATTTCGGCTCTGTGGATCTGTTCAAGGTTTCCAGAAAGGTAATAAGCAGCTGTGACGCCCTGGTTGCAGTTCGGGATCTCACCCTGGTAAGTGAAATTAACAGAGAGGCCCCATTTGCCTACGGAGATGAACGGCGTATTGAGCAGATTCTCTATAATATTATCACAACCTGTATCAGGCATCTTACCAGCGGAAGTATAACCATTTCGGCAGATTTTACCGACAGTCAGGCTGAACTCAGGATTAAGACCGAAGGCTGCACTATGGCCGAGGATGCCATAATGCAGCTTCTGAATGTAGAAATCTCATTGGCTAAAGACAATGAGAGTGAGGATATGGGTGAGATGAGTCTCGCTATCGCATATATTCTGGCAGAGATGCATTCCAGCAGGGTGAATGTTGAAAAGCAGGAGGATGGTTCTGTTCTTTTCAGCCTGAAACTTGAAAAATGGGCAGGTGAGGAGCCTCTAAGTGAAGAGGAGTACCTTGAGATGGACGCACTCATAAATCTGCAGCCCGTATTTGATGAGGTTACATCTGACAGGGATATTGAAGTGCTTCTTATCGGAAAAGATGTGGAAGAGCTTCAGATTATGAAAAGCCAGCTGGCCTCGATGAATTATACTGTCATTCCGATGTTCAGCGGCAGGGATGCTTTGTCCCGCATAAAAAGCGACCCGCCTAATCTGGTAATTGTTAACGTGAAGCTTACGGATATGAGCGGATACGATGTCTGCAGCGAAATAAGAACCGTATATTCAAAAGATGCACTGCCGGTAATTCTTGTTATGAATAAGGAAGACATGAGTGAAATGATGGAAGGGCTTACCTCCGGGGCCAATGACTTCCTCTCACGCCCGTACATTCAGGAGGAATTCCTGACAAGGGTAAATACCCATCTCCAGCTTTCAAGAATCAGCACGGTGTACAGCCGCTTCGTTCCTACCGAGTTTCTGCGTTCGCTGGGCTCACATAATATAGTAGATGTAGAACTCGGTGATCAGGTCCAGAAGGAGATGACGATTCTCTTTGTTGATATCCGTGCATTTACAAATCTGTCTGAAAACATGACTCCGGAGGAAAACTTCAAATTTATCAACTCCTACCTCAGCCGGTTCAGCCCGATGATCACTAATAACGGAGGCTTTGTTGATAAGTATATCGGTGATGCCATCATGGCCCTTTTTCCCAACAGTCCCGAGGACGCAATCAGGGCTGCAAATCAGATGATCGAACATGTCGCCGTTTACAACGGACATCGTGCCAATGTCGGTTACCGTGCCATCAATATCGGTGTAGGCATCCATACCGGCAACATGATTCTCGGTATTATCGGAGATGAAACCAGAATGCAGGGAACTGTTATCTCGGATGCTGTAAACCTGGCCAGCCGTATACAGGATGTAACCAAGCTCTACAAGGCTAATGTTGTAATCAGTCAGGAAAGCTTCATGAAAATTGATGATATGATGAATCATAACTTCCGCTTTCTAGGCCGTGTACGGGTAAAGGGTAAAGACCAGGCTGTAGCGCTTTTTGAAATATTTGACGCCGATACCGAGGAACTGAGGCAGCTGAAGAACAACACGAAGACTGATTTTGAACAGGCTATTATGAAATTTTCACTGAAGGATTTTGACGGGGCTCTGGCTCTGCTTCAGAGGGTAATGGAACTCAATCCTGATGACAGTACTGCGCAGGTATTCATTGAGCGAATTGAAAAAATGCAGATTGCAGAAAAGAAGAACTTCCTTACTTCACTCTGATCCGTCTGCATAGTCTGCAATAACGACTTTATTTCTGCCGGATTCTTTTGCTTCATACAGTGCCTCGTCGGCCCGTGTGAAAACCGATTCAAAATCATCACCGGTTTTATAGCACGAAACCCCTATACTTGCAGTTACGACAGCTCCGGTAATACTGATTTTCTCAATACTCTTCCGGAGCTTTTCTGTATAAACAGAAACCCCTGTGCAGTCTTCAGCGTTTGCCAGGATAAGGAATTCTTCCCCGCCGTAACGCGCTACCAGATCTGAACTCCTGCTCTCACTAACCATTACCTCTGCAACAGACTTCAGTACCTGGTCACCGACTGTGTGGCCCAGCTTGTCATTGATTTTTTTGAAGTGATCCAGATCGAATATCATCAGGTAGAATTTTCTGTTGTACCTTTTTGCCAGTTCTATCTCCCGGTTTATCACCTTTGTAAAAAACTGCCTGTTCCAGAGTCCTGTCAGGTGATCGTGGTCGGCATTGTATTCTATCCGATCTCTCACAAAAATTTTAGCCAGAACAAATACAATAATCATTGCCGCAAGTGAGCCTGATGAGATATAAAACAGCCCGATAATCAGCCTGGTATAAGTCAGAGAGGTTTCTTCAACAGCTGTTACAAGCTTGTCGCAGAGGTCCCAGAGTTCTTCACTGATTTCATAAAGTGTTTCATTAGGGGCCTGAGATGTCCGGTGAATAATTATGGCCTGTAGAAGTCTGTACCACAGTCTTTCGATCTCAATAGTGTATTTTTGAATCTGATTTTTATGCCTTGAGCTGATAATTACCGTTTCGGTCTTTTTTAGGATATTAATTTTGTTTTCGATGCCGTTTATCTGATCATCCGAATCCAATTTATATATTTCATCCTTAACCAGCCTCTGGATCCCTCCCCTTATCCTTCCTGTTTCATTGAGCATTGTTGAAAAATAACCAATCTGTCTTGAAATACTGAAAATAAGAACACTTGTGACGATAAGGATAAAAAGCATAATTGATGATACGATGAGGAGGTTGGTTGTTACCGACTTATGATTCTCTATTCGATTTACTTTCATCCCTGACAGTCCTAATTATTATCTATCAGATATCTTATATCAAGTCCGGTGAATTCACAGTGTAAAGGCTTCCATTCTGATTCCCTGCAGGCCCTTATCTGTAATCTGGGGCTTTCCCGTCAGAAGGTTGTAAATCCCGGCTGCATTCTGAATCGCCTTGCCCTTGTGATGGTTATTGAAGGTGATTAGAAGTCTGTTGACTCTTGAGGCTATTTCCTCAATCCGGCATAACCAGGACTGGAGTTCATGGTCGTTGTAGAGGTAATCATAACGGCTGGTGCTGTCTCCGCCCCACCAGTTGTCGGCATTCCGTCCGTGAAAGCGGATGTAGCCGGTATCTGAAGTTGTTACCGATGTAGGAAGCGGCAGCTTGTCAAGCAGAGGGAGATCTGTCTGCACAAAGCAGATATTTCTTGCCGAAAAATCATGGTACACTTTTTCAAGCATCCATTCACTGTTGCGGAACTCAATGCACAGCGGCAGTCCGGAGAGTATTCCGGTCAGTTCTGATAGGTATAGTCTGTTTGTGCGGTTGTGATGAAAGCTGAATGGGAACTGAATGAGTACAGAGGCCAGCCGTTCCTTTTCCTTCATCGGTGTAAGCGCGTGATAGAAGGTTTCAGCATCCTGCTGCCAGCCTTTTCCCCTGCCGTGAGTCAGGCTCTGGAAGGCTTTGACCGAAAAACGGAAGGTTTCAGGAGTCTGGGTTATGAAGCTGAGAATCTGACTGCGTTCAGGCATCCGGTAATAGGAATAGTTGAGTTCGCAGATCGGAAAGCGTTCGCTGTAAAAGCCAAGGTATTCATCCTTCCTGAGGGTCTCAGGGTAGAATACGCCCTTCCAGTCGGGGTAATAGTAGCCGGATGTGCCGATAAGGATTTCAGCCATGGAAGTCATTATATCTATGCTTGCACATAAAATCCATATCCGGTTATTATTCGAACATGCAAACAGAAACTCTCAATCAAAAACAGATAATAGAAGCCTCAGGCGGACTTTTAGCAGGGCTGCTTGAGCTTTGGGCTGATGCCTCTGCTGTACGCTTCGGCTCTGCCGTTCCAGTAATGCTTGGTAACCGTCGTGATAATGCCAGTCCTGTCAGCCGGGGAATCCTGACTGAGACCGTCCTTACAAGCAAAGACGGCAGTCTGGTGATGATGATCTGGTGCGACCCCATGGAGCTTTACTATGATAAAAGGATAGCTGAATCCGGCTACAGCGGTGAGCTTATAACCGAGATTTCGGAAATGCTCCGGACCGGCACTGTTCCGGGTCCGGAATTTGATCCGGTTAAGCATCCGGATAAGATTGAATGGGACGGCATTGCAAGACAGATTGGCCGCTGGCTTCTGCGTGCCCGGGGATTTAAAAAGCTTCGCAATGAAGACCGCCATTTCCATGAGCTTGAAAGTTTTCTTAATCTTGAGCTGATGATACCGCCGCTCTATGCTCTTTTTGATGAAGCCGGCTACAGCTGGAAGTCCGGGGAAGAGAAGCGGATGCGGGATGTTCTTGAAGGGCTTAGGAATATGGATGAACCGTCAAAAAGGATAGACAGGGTTCTTAACTGTATTAGGCTCAGTTTCATTTACCGGTACTCGGCGGCAGCGGGCATTGATTCGGCGGAAGTTAAAGAAACAGTTAACAGCCGTTTTGAATCGTTCACGGAGCTGATAGAGCAGATAACATCTATGGCTGATAATGCGGATATGGTTTCTCCGGAAGGGAATATTTCTTTCAGGAAAGAGCTTGTAAGAAAGTTCAGAATCCCCGGCAACTGGTCCGCTGTTGATGAAGTTGCAACAGCAGCAGTTTAGCTTTTTTACAAAAAGCTCCATTGACATATCACAGCAGCTGCTGTTACTATGTCCACAATGATTTTCAGGGCCAGGTGAGTCTGAAGCAGGGTAAATGGCTACGACATTTAAAATGTCAAAGACATTATTTTTTGCATGACAATTCCTGACCGGCGGTTATAGCCCGCGACTCCCGAAAGGGACTGAACCGGTGAGATTCCGGTGCCGACGGTAAAGTCCGGATGGAAGAAATTCGTTGATGTACAGCTTAAGCTGTATTAATACACCAATCGAAACTTCATGCCCTGGAGAATGATCCGGGGCTTTTTTTTGCTTTGAACCTGTTAATCCCATAAGGTTTCACCGCAATCCAAACGCCCCGGCAGCATACTGGGGAGAGAATCATGTACAACAACTCAACACACTTCCTCCACATGAGGAAGGCTCTGGATTTGGCACGCCGTGCCGGAATCAGGGAGACTTCTCCGAATCCGCGGGTCGGTGCCGTCATTGTCAAAGACGGCCGGATAATCGGAGAAGGCTATCATCACGGGCCGGGGACTCCGCACGCGGAAGCCGCGGCCATCACAGACGCACAGACGCGTTTTCCGCAGCAGCTGCCCGGAGCAGCCCTCTATGTTACCCTGGAACCCTGCTGTCACAGCGGCCCCGGGAAAAGGACTCCGCCTTGCACGGATGCTGTTCTGCGTTCGGGGATTGCTTCAGTCTGCGCCGCCGGCCCGGATCCCAATCCGCAGGTTGCGGGTCGGGGTTTTGAACTGCTCAGGGCCCGGGGGCTGAAGGTTGCTTCAGGAATTCTTGAGCAGGAAGCTGAAGAGCTTAACCGCTGGTATTTTCATGCAATGCGTACAGGCCGCCCCTGGGTTATCCTCAAGGCCGCCCAGAGTCTGGACGGTTTCATCGCGGACAGGGGGGGGAAGTCAAAATGGATTTCCTGTCCCGAGTCGAGGGAGGAAGTTCACCGTCTCCGGGCCGAGGTGGATGCGGTTATTGTGGGCCGGGGAACTTTTAATGCTGATGATCCCCTTCTTACAAGCAGGGTCGGGTTATTGCAGGATTCCGGTGCCCGCCAGCCTGTCCCGGTGATACTGGGCAGTCCCTCAAAAATGAAAGCTGAAAACAGACTTTTACGCAACCCTCCCTCCGGAATGATAATTGCCTGCCCAGAGGACGCTCTAAATGCTGCAGGGGCCTTTGAATCAAGAGGTATAAAAATACTCGGGTTTACTGATCTGGATGAACTCCTGCGATCCATAAGAACCATGGGAATAAACTCTGTCCTTGTTGAGGGGGGAAACAGTGTGTTCAGCAGTTTTATCGAAAAGGGACTCGCAGATGAGATGATTCTTTATATTGCTCCGGTTTTATTCGGTTCAGGAGTGCCCGGTGTCTCAGGTTTCCGCGGCGCCGGGGGGAAAGAATATAAGGGCTTCCTTTCGGCAGACTGGACCCGGTTAGGTGCTGATATCCGCTTCCGAGGAATTTTCAATGGAGGTCCTGAATGTTTACCGGCCTGATTGGCGGGCGTGGCAGGGTATTCAGGCTTGAAAGGCGGAGCGGTTCGGCAGTTCTGGTTTTTTCAGCCGGAGCACTTGCTGATGAACTTGGCTGCGGAGATTCGATCGCTGTAAACGGCGTATGCCTCACTGTCACATCTAAAAACAGCAGCAGCATTACCGCTGACGTCTCTGCCGAAACCCTGCGGAAAACCCTTACCGGCAGCCTTGCTCCCGGGGATGAAATAAATCTTGAGCTTCCTCTTGCTGCAGGAGATCGCTTTCACGGTCATGTCGTAACAGGACATGTGGCCGGAGCCGGAACAGTCGGCCGTATAGTAAGCAGTCAGGGCAGCCGCTGGCTGACAATACTGCTGTCTGAAGATATACGAAGACAAATCAGCCTTGAAGACTCTGTTGCTGTCGACGGCGTAAGTCTCACCGTAAGCTCGGTTTCCCGTGACTCAATCACCGTCTGCCTGATCCCCGAGACTCTTGCCAGGACCTGTCTTGGAAGGCTTTGCAGCAGAGATCAAGTGAATATTGAGCCGGACCGGTTTAAACCCGGCAGAAATTCTAATAACAATTTTGGAGAAGAAAGAAATGACATATATGAAAACAAAAGAAGATTCAGTTTACTGCTCGGTTGAAGACGCACTTAAAGAGCTGGCAGCCGGCCGTATGATAATTGTTACCGATGATGAGGACCGTGAGAATGAGGGTGATTTCTTTATCCCCGCCGCACGCTGTACCGCCCGGCATATCAATCTGATGGCAACCTGGGGCAGGGGGCTTATCTGTGCACCGATCAGCGGGGATGTAGCAGAGAGGCTTAAGCTGAGTCTGATGGTACCAGAGGGTGCAAACGCCCTGCACGGTACTGCCTTTACCCAGTCTGTTGATGCCATTCCCGGCTGTGCAAGCGGGATATCGGCAGCTGACCGGGCGGTGACGCTTCAGATGCTTGCCGACAGCAGTACAAGCCCTGGAGAGCTGGCCAGGCCGGGACATATCTTTCCGATTCTCGCCAATCCTGAGGGGCTTGCCGGCCGTGACGGGCATACCGAGGCTGCAGTTGAGCTTTGCAGACTTGCCGGAGAACCTGAAGCCGGAGTTATCTGTGAAATTCTTGTCAATGACGGTTCTATGGCCAGGGGCAGCATTCTGGAAGATATGGCCCGGGCCTGGGACATCCCGATTCTCACCATCCAGCGACTCAAAGAATATATTCTGAATAAAAAAAAGCCGGTTGAAACAGTACTTCCGCAGTCGGGAGAGGCTGTACGCACCCTGTATTATCCGTCGGAAGCTGCAGGCTGCGAGGCTGTTGTTCTGATCAAAGACGGATGGGCTGACAGTCCGATTGTCAGGATACATTCGGAGTGTCTCACCGGTGACGTCCTGGGCAGCGGGCGATGCGACTGCGGTGCCCAGCTGAAGGCGGCAAAGCGCCGAATACTAGAAGAAGGCGGATTGCTGATCTACCTGCGGCAGGAGGGGCGGGGTATAGGCCTGGAAAACAAGCTTCGTGCCTACGCCCTGCAGGATAAAGGCTGCGACACGGTGGAGGCGAATACCGCTCTCGGATTTCCAGCCGATATGCGTGATTACTCCGCCGCTGTGATGATACTCAAACAGCTTGGAATAAGCAGGGTCCGGCTTCTTACGAACAATCCTGACAAGATCTCTGCCATAGCCGGAGGCGGGATTGACGTGGAACAGCTTCCGCTTATTGTCGGGTACCCGGATACCGCCGCGGTATATATGAACACAAAGAAAGCCCTTATGGGTCATTTACTCTAAAAATCAGGGAGATAATATTATGAGAGAGATAAACGGAAATTTAAACGCCGAAGGAAAGAAGGTCTGCATTGTTCTGTCGAGGTTCAATGATCTGATAGGCAGCAGGCTGCTGGAAGGGGCAAGAGACTGCCTTCTAAGGCACGGAATGGATGACCAGAACCTTGATCTCATCAGGGTGCCCGGAGCATTTGAGATTCCGCTTGCTTCGGAGAAAGCAGCATCTTCCGGTAGGTATGATGCTGTAATCTGTCTTGGAGCTGTAATTCGCGGTGATACTCCGCATTTTGAGCTGGTCTGTGCAGAAGTCTCAAGGGGGATCGGCCGGGTTTCGGTTTCAAGCGGTGTTCCCGTTATATTCGGAGTAATAACCACTGATAATATGGATCAGGCGATTGACCGCAGCGGAGGAAAAGTTGGTAATAAGGGCTGGGATGCGGCACTTGCTGCAATAGAGATGACTTCAGTTCTTGCCGCAGTCTAATCAACTTTTAATCTGTCAAGTTTTTCCGGCTATTGAATTTATATTGTATTTTTACTACACTGCCTATCCATAATATAAATGATAATAGCCGGAACACGCATTTGCTTTCGCGTTTTCTGATGAGTATAATTACTTTGAGAGGATAATATACAATGGCAACACTTGAAAAAATGAGGAATATCGGTATCAGTGCGCATATCGATTCTGGTAAGACCACGCTGACAGAACGTATTCTGTTTTACTGTAATAAAATTCATGCTATTCATGAAGTGCGTGGTAAAGATGGTGTCGGCGCCACAATGGACTCGATGGAGCTGGAAAAAGAAAGAGGAATTACCATCGCGTCAGCCGCCACCAATGTTGAGTGGAAGGGACATCCTATTAACATCATCGACACTCCGGGTCACGTTGACTTTACAATTGAAGTAGAAAGAGCCCTCAGGGTTCTCGACGGAGCTATCCTTGTTCTATGTTCAGTAGGCGGTGTTCAGTCTCAGTCAATCACAGTTGACAGACAGCTTAAGAGATACAAGGTTCCGAGACTTGCATTTGTCAATAAATGCGACCGAACCGGAGCAAACCCGCTTAGAGTCTGCGGCCAGCTTCGCGACAAGCTCGGACTTAATTCTGTTATGATGCAGCTTCCCATCGGTCTTGAAGAGAAGCATGAGGGTGTAGTCGATCTGATTACGATGAAGGCAGTTTACTTCGAAGGTGATGCCGGAACAGAAATAAGAATTGCCGATATCCCTGCTGATATGGTCGATCAGGCCAATGAGTACCGCGAAACAATGCTTGATGCTGTTTCAATGTTCTCAGATGAACTGATGGAAGCCATGATGGAAGAGGCTGTTACCGAAGAACTGATCCACACTGCAGTCAGAAAGGCTACTCTTGCAAACGAACTCTGTCCGGTTTTTCTGGGTAGTGCGTATAAAAACAAGGGCGTTCAGGCCCTGCTTGATGCAGTCTTGAAGTACCTTCCTGAACCGCGCGATGTTCAGAACATTGCACTCGACCTCGACAACAACGAGGAAGAGGTGAAGCTTACAGCAGATGAGAACAAGCCCACTGTTGCTCTTGCATTCAAGCTTGAAGACGGTCAGTACGGTCAGCTCACATATATCCGTGTTTATCAGGGCGCTGTCAAGAAGGGCTCGGAACTTTACAATACAAGAAGCCGGAAGAAATTCAAGGTCGGACGTCTTATCAGAATGCACTCTGACCATATGGAAGATATCAATGAGGGAGGCTGCGGAGATATCGTAGCTCTTTTCGGTATCGAATGTGCATCAGGTGATACTTTCTGTGATCCGAGCCTGAACTATTCAATGACTTCCATGTACGTTCCGGCTCCGGTTATTTCACTTGCAATTGAACCTGTTGATAAAAAGGCTGCCGACAATATGGCAAAAGCTCTTAACAGGTTTACCAAGGAAGACCCGACTTTCAGAACATACGTTGACCCTGAATCAAACCAGACAATCATCCAGGGAATGGGTGAGCTTCATCTTGATGTTTACGTAGAAAGAATGAAACGTGAATACAAGGCTGAAGTTACAACCGGTATGCCTCAGGTTGCCTACCGTGAAGCAATCAGCAAAATGGCTGACTTTAACTATACACACAAGAAGCAGTCCGGTGGTTCCGGTCAGTACGGACGTGTAGCCGGTTTCATAGAGCCGCTTGAAGAAGGACACTACGAGTTTGTAAACCAGATCAAGGGTGGTTCTATTCCTACTGAATACATACCGGCCTGTGACAAGGGTTTTCAGTCATCTCTTGAGAAGGGGTCACTTATCGGATTCCCGATTGTAGGAGTCAAGGTTACTATCAATGACGGTCAGTCCCACTCTGTCGACTCTTCAGATATGGCATTCCAGCTTGCAGCAATCGGTGCATTCAGGGAAGCATATACAAAAGCAGGTCCCCAGATTCTCGAACCTATAATGAAGGTTACGGTTGAAGGACCCACCGAGTTCCAGGGAAATATCTTCGGCTCAATCAACCAGAGACGAGGTGTTATCAGCAGTTCTGCTGAGGAAGGTGTTAACTGTTCAGTTGAAGCTGAAGTCCCGTTGAGTGAAATGTTCGGATATTCTACTACTTTACGTTCTCTTACACAGGGAAAAGCAGAGTACTCAATGGAATTCCTAAAGTACGGAAAAGTTCCCCAGAGCATTTCTGACGAGCTCATAAAAGAACATGAGCAGAAGAAGAGAGAACAGAACAAGTAAGGAGATTGGGAATAAATGATTAAATCAGAGCTCAATAAAAGAAGCCCTCTTAGGATTTTTGAAAACTCAATAAAGGGCGGACTCGGAAAAGGTAATATCGGAGTTCTTGCTTCGAAGAAAGGTGTTGGTAAAACCGCATGTCTTGTGCATATAGCAATGGACAAGCTTTTCAGAGGCAGACATGTGATACACGTATCTTTTTCTTCAAAGGTTGATCATATCGCAGAATGGTATGAGGATATCTTTAAGGAAATAGCAAAAAAAAGAGAACTTGACGATGCTGCAGAGGTTCACAATGAGATCATCAAGAACCGTGTTATCATGAACTTCAGTCAGGAAGGCCTTGAAACAGCCAAGATTCTGGCCAGTGTTACTGCAATGATCGAGCAGGGTCACTTTGCTGCCGATGCTGTAATGATTGACGGCTATGATTACTCAAAGGCTTCAGATGAGGATATCGCAGCACTTAACAAGTTTGCTAAAGATACAAACCTTGAAATCTGGACAAGTGTATCCCTTCAGAAGGATGCTCCCTATGATGACAACGGAATTCCGGTTGTTCTGAATGACTACCTTGAAAACATTGCAGTTGTTATTACACTGCAGTATGAGGGTGAATATGTTCATCTAAAAGTTGTTAAGGACCACGACGAGATTTCTCCCAAGGAGATGTCTATCAAACTGGATCCTAAAACACTTCTGATTGCAGAAATGCAGGATTAATTATCTTATTACGGGCTGACTCTTCAAGGTCAGCCCTTTTTATCCCTTCTTTTCAATAAAAACATTGCTTGAATTAGTACCATAACTGTCTTATAATCTACACTCAATACTTGTATTTATATCCAGAATAATATTTAGTTACATCTTTTGTACCTTCGGAGGGTAATTGTGCGAATTAGGAAGAAGTTAAATTTACTTGCTCTAGGTGTTATAGGCGCTCTTTTTATAGGAGTTATTGCTTTCGGATTAACACTCGCTCCGACAATTCTGATGAGAACTGAAAAAGATAACCTTATGGTGCTTGATACTTCCATTTCGGAATTGAGAGCTGAAGTTAACAAACTGGCCAACGCCCAGCTTGCTACTCAAAGGGATGTTATTGTAGCCGATCACGAACTGCTGACCAAGAATTTTGAACTGCTGGATCATGTAGAAGCGCTCAGCAAGGATGAAGATATTGCCGAATCAATCCAGATTATGAAAAGGCTGTATACCCTGTATTCCGGTAATTATTTTGATTTAATCAGCAACATTACCAACCTCGGCCAGGAGGCTGAGGAAATATTTTTTACAGATAATGTTAAAATTGATACGTTCAGGGAATCTTCACTGGTTAAAAAATCAGGAAAAGAGAATGTCATAAATTCAAAAATTAAATCCCTTCTTTCTGTTATAACTATACTTGATTCTAATCTGACTTCGACGCACATGGTAGTAGCCGAACAGTTTGAGCTTATGGATGATTTGATAAATAAAAAGGAATTGAACGCATACATAATAGGTGTGGGGATCATTGCAGTTATCGGGATCGCTGCTTTTATTGCAGTTTTCTTTATAACAGGGTTGATAGTAAGATCCATCAGCGCTGCTCATAAAGGGATTGAACTTATGAGCTCGGGGGATCTCTCCATCAATTTTGATATAAAGAGCAGAGATGAGATCCAGTCGCTTGGAGAGAATCTCAATACACTTACAGATAAACTGAAAAATGTTTTTTCTTCAATGAAGTCGGGAGCAAAAGACGGAGTGGAACTCCAGGAAGAGCTTATCACTTCAACCAATCAGACCTCTGCTGCGGCCCAGGAGATTGCCTCAAACAGTGAGTCAATCCGAAAGCAGTTTAACAGCCTTGCTGAACTTGCATCAGGGGCTCAGGAAGCATCAGAAATAATGAAAAAAACCCTTGGTATGCTGAGTGATTTTATCAGTGAACAGAAATCGATGGTAGAAGAATCTACCAGCGCGGTAACCCAGATGATAAGCTCGATCAATAATGTTACCGATATAACCCAGAAGAAGAAAAGCGCAACAGATATTCTTGTTAAGACAGCTGAATCCGGCGGGGCAAAACTCGATACAACTACATCAATAATTAATGATATCACATCAAATCTTGATGAAATCAAGGGTACTGCCTCTATCATACAGCAGATAGCAAGTCAGACGAATCTTCTGGCAATGAACGCTGCGATTGAGGCCGCGCATGCCGGTGAGGCCGGACGCGGATTTGCTGTTGTAGCTGATGAAATCAGAAAGCTGGCGGAAGCTTCTTCGATGAACTCGAAGCAGATAAGCGGTGTACTGAAAGAGGTGGTTGAAAGAATTGAAATGGCTTCCTCTGCTGGTTCAGAAACACAGCTTGCCTTCAATGCTATTGATACTGAAGTCAAGGGAGTCTCCCAGTCACTCGAAGAGATATCCATGAGCATGGAAGAGCTGAGTATCGGCGGCAAGCAGATTCTTCAGTCCATGACCGGACTACAGGAAGTTTCATTCAAGGTCGCCGGCGGTAATTCTGAAATGGACCAGGCTTCAGGCAAGGTTTCAGATGCAATTTCAACAGTTTCGAGGGTTACATCTGAAGTAGCAAACAGCGCCGCTGAGATAACTGCCGGAATCAAGGAAATCAGTTCATCAATGCTGCTTCTCTCAGATCTTGCTGAAAAACTCGGCGAAATTACCGATCTCCTCGAAACCGAGGCCAGCCAGTATAAAACTGATGCAGAGGCAGAAAACCCTGCTGTAGATGATTCTGATGTAAAGGCCGGAAACGAAGCTGCAGGTAACCATGCAGAGTCTTTTGAAGGCAGTCTTGGTAGTACAGAGAACTCCGGTCCGGAACTGTCTGATGCGACGACTGTAACTCTTGCCGATGAGCAGGAGGATTCCAGTATCGAAGAGTTGTGACAAAACTTTGAACCCTGTTTGTTATAATTACTGACTGACTGTAAAATCAAAAGTAAGTGACTTTTGATTTTGCTTCTTTAATATGTAAATGAAAGATTTTGTAATTAAAGTTACAAAATCTTTCAGAGAAACACATGTACCCAGCCGGGGTTGTATTTGTTTCTCCGGTTACCGGCTTTTATTAACGTCTATTCTTTTACAGTAATCCGTAATTACACATTCCGAGCATTTTGGCGATATGGGGGTGCAGGTCCGCTGTCCGTAGCTGACAAGCATTTCATTCAGCGGTATCCAGTATTTTTCGGGCAGAACCTTTTCAAGTGCAATTTCGGTATCATCGGGAGTTTTAGTACTTACCCATCCTGCTCTGTTGGATATCCTGTGTACATGGGTATCAACACATATTGCATTGATGCCGAAGCCGAGGTTTAGCGTCAGATTCGCTGTTTTGCGTCCGACTCCCGGCAGTTTAAGAAGTTCATCCCTGTCTGATGATATCTTTCCGCCGTATTCATTGATTATTATCGAACAGCATTTTTTAATACTCGCCGCCTTGTTACGGTAGAAAGCCGCAGGATAAATCAGTTCTGCGATCCTTTCTTCGTCAAGACTGCTGAGTGTATATACATCAGGTGCTTCAGCGAAAAGCCTCTCTGAGGCTGCAAGTGTAACTTCATCACGGGTTCTCAAAGACAAGATAGTTGAAAAAAGAACCCGGTAGGGATCTGAGTCGGCTTCTGCAATTGTAGAAATTGAAGGCAGAATATCGTTTTGTATATGCTTTCGCAGCAGCCTGAAAATAGAATCCCAGTCTGCAGCGTTCAATTTGCATCTCCCAGAAGCACCACAGCGTAGGCTTCAACTGCTCTGCCTTCACCAGCCGCATTGACTTTTTCACTAGTTTTAGCCTTGACTGAAACATAGCCAGCCGGAATTCCGGCGGTATCGGCAATATTGCTGATAATTACGGGTATATGCGGTCTGAGTTTCGGTTGTTCTAGGATTACTGTCGTATCAAGATTAATAATCCGATAGCCCTTTTGGTAAACAAGCTCTACAGTATGTTTTAGAAGGTACATGCTGTCGGCGTCCTTCCATTCGCCTGAAGTATCGGGGAAATGGCTTCCAATGTCTCCCAGCGCTGCGGCTCCGAGTATGGCATCGATTACTGCGTGAACCAGAACATCTCCGTCCGAATGCGCAACACAGCCCTTATCAAAGGGTATGTCCACGCCGCCGATGATCAGCTTCCTTCCCGGTTCAAGTCTGTGTAAATCCCAGCCCTGTCCTATTCTCATCTGTTACCTCAATATCCGACATATAGGTTATTTTTCTGTTGCTTAAGTCTCCGTCCACTGTAAAAACCCGGGACTGATACCTGTCGTATATTTCCGTGTCGTCAATATAGCTGAAACCATCGTTTTCAGCTTTTGAATGGGCAGAGACAATCTGACCGAAATTAAAGCCCTGCGGTGTCTGTATACCGACTGTTTCCTGTCTTCGAAGATGATGTTCAATAAAGCCGTCATGATTAATCTGCTTCATCGCATCTATGGAAGGGATGACCGGTGCACAGGCGCCGTATTTGATGGCTCCTTCGGTGACTTTGACTACTGTATCAGCGCTTATCCAGGGTCTGGCTCCGTCATGGATAAGGATGATTCCTTTATCTGAGTCAAAACCTTCATCAAGTAGGGCCTTCAGTCCGTTGAATACAGACGCCTGACGTTCTCCGCCGCCTTCACAGTAGATTAGTTTATGTTTGAGCTTATTAAGTAAGTCTGATGCAGGCTCGAGTGCTTCCCTCGTTTTTTCCAGAGTTCCTTCGGCATAGGTAATGAGTCCATAGCTGAAGAGTCCGGTAGATAAAAATGTCGAGACTGAATTAGCAAGGACGGTGGAGCCGTTAAGCGGAAGAAATTCTTTTTTAACTCTTCCGCCCATGCGGGTGCCGCTGCCCGCAGCAGTGATAATAAAAGCTGCAGGCGGGAAATCTTCCGGAATTCGGCTCATTCCTCTATTTCGAGTTTGCTGAAGATAAGCTGTTCAACTTCCGGCTTGGTTTTTCCAAGGGAAAAAGAAATTTCATCAACAAGCAGTTTGAGTGCGTTATCGAAGAGTTTTCTTTCAAGAATCGGAAGTTCCTTGACTTTACTCCGGTGATAGAGGGTCCTGACAACAGTGGCGATGTCGGTTACGCTGCCGCTTTTTAGCAGGTCAAGGTTCATCTGATAGCGCATTTTCCAGTCTGCTGTAACCGGTTCATACTCTTCAGAGATGAGTTTAAGCGCTTTCTTGGATTCTTCCTTGTCGACGATTGCCCTTATTCCGAGTTCCTCAGCCTTGTCGGTCGGAACCATTATTGTCATGTCAGACACTTCAAGATAGATGATGTAGTAAAGCACATCGTTGTTTTTGAACTTTTTAGTTTCAATACTTATGATCTTTCCGACACCCTGAAGCGGGTATACTACTTCCTGATTGACCTTGAAGGTCGTTGCATTGCTATCTGTTTTGGCCATATCCTTTATTATACCTGAAAAGTCTGTGAGAGTAAATATCTGTACCTGATCTTGGTATTAACGATCATTTATATCCGTATTAAAAAGATACAAAACGTACAGCATCTTTTGATTTTGTGCTGTCAACAACTCCTTCCGGCATCTGAGGCTCCTTTAGCCTGAAATACCTGAACGGATGAATGTCCAGAACATTCGGATACCAACCCTCAAGACTGTCAAGATCGACAAGGTTGAAGGCCGGGTAGTTTTCAAGCGGTAGTACCAGGGCTGTTTCGAGCAGTATTGATTCCGCTTCGGCAAGGGTTTTATATCTCTGTGCAGGAGCTTCAGTTTCCGCCCTTGCTATCAGCCCGTCATAATCCGGATCTGCAAAATTTGAATCGTTAAGATTGCTGTTGCTTGTCCACATCTGCAGAAAAGTAAGAGGGTCTGCAAAGTCGCCGATCCATGTTGTTGTTCCAAGTGAATAGTCGTTTAGTTTCAGCGCGCTGTAGTAGTCGGGGTAGGGGCGGACTTCGATCTGAACTGTAACATCAAGATATTTCTCCCAGGTTTCCTTCATAATCTGACCGATATATGACGGAAGATTGCCGTTGGGAACCCTGATTACAATATTTCCAATTCCGCTTCCCTTTGTGTATCCTGCTGAATGAAGAAGCTGAAGCGCATCTTTAAAATCCCTTTTATCAATGCCCTCTACGGCGGGATATCCGGGAATTGCCGGAATCAGCGTGGCTGTAGGCAGAAAGTAGTTGTTTGAATTTCGTATTTCGTTCCAAGGCAGAATAAGAGCAAGCGCCCTTCTGACATCGCCGTTTTTTAGCGCTTCATTGGAAGTATTAAAAAAGAAATAGGATGTGGCAAACAGCGGATTGGAAACAAGCTTGTCGCTGTCTTCCACCATCGAAAGGTATACTCCATCCGGAGCCCACTGTATTTCTCCGTTATTGAAGCGTTCTGCTGCCAGCTGGGGGTCATTAATAAATACGATATTAATTTTATCAGTTTCAATATTATTCTGGTCCCAGTACAGGATGTTCTTTTTCAGTGTAATCTGCGACTTGTCGGCCTTTGTTATGTAAAACGGGCCGTTTCCGAGTGCGGATGGGCCTGACTTCCATTTTCCGTTTTCGAGGTTCAGGGGATGAACCGGGGAAAAACTGTGGTGGCAGAGAATCTTTAAAAAGTATTCCGCCGGCTCCCTCAGTTTCACTTCAAGCATATAGTCGGATATTGCCTTTATACCGACCGTGCTCCGGTCATCTGTTTTCCCTGTCCGGTAGTCAAGGGCGCCTTCAATTATATCCAGCAGAAACGAGTACTCCGCATTCTCATCCGGAGAAAGCAGCCGGAACCATGCCTCTGAGAAGTTTGTAGCTTTTACCGGATCACCGTTCCAGAAGTGTCCTTCTGGACGCAGGAAGAATGTGTAGGTTTTTCCGTCAGGAGAAACAACCCAGCGCTCGGCAGCAGCGGCTACTGGCTCCAGTGTGAGCGGATGGTAGCTTACCAGTCCTTCGTAAACAGCTGTGAAGAGCTGAGCCTCGGTGGTTGTAAATGCATGCGCAGGATCCAGTCCGTATTCGGAGGATGCATAGCTTACGGTTATTCCGGTTTCTTCCGCCATTGCAGAAAGGGGAAGTATTATAAGCATTATTAACAGGTACAGACGTCTGGTCATATCAGCCTTTCTCTTTTTAGTTTACAGGATGTGTCTGAGAAAGGTTTTTGTTCTTTCCTCAGCGGGCGAGTCGAAGACCTGTTCAGGTGACCCTGTTTCAATGATCTCTCCATCGTCCATAAAAACAACCCGATCTGCCGCTGCCCTTGCAAATCCCATCTCATGTGAAACAACCATCATGGTCATTCCTTCTTTTGCAAGGTCCAGCATAACATCGAGTACTTCTTTAATCATTTCAGGATCAAGTGCACTGGTAGGTTCATCAAAAAGCATGACTCTTGGATTCATTGCCAGTGCCCTGGCTATGGCCACACGCTGCTGCTGACCGCCGGAGAGCTGCTGCGGGTATGCGTTTTCCTTTTCGGCCAGTCCTACCCGTGCAAGAAACTTGCGTGCAGTTTCCTCCGCCTCGTTTTTAGGCAGTTTTTTAACGGTTTTGAGTGCAAGGGATATGTTTTCAAGTGCCGTTATGTGGCTGAAAAGATTGAAGTTCTGGAAAACCATTCCGACTTCTTCTCTGATTTTCCGTATATCGGATTTAGGATCAGTAACGCAGTCGTCATCAACCCATATTTCACCGGAGGTAAGGTTCTCAAGGCGGTTCACACATCGAAGCATTGTGCTTTTACCGCTTCCTGAGGGGCCGATTACCAGTACGACTTCTCCGGGCCTGACATTTAGGTTTGCGTTTTTCAGAGCCTGAATATCGCCGAAGTGTTTGCTGGCATCCTTTATCCGGATTCTATATTCCGCCATTTCGATCATAAGAATATCAAAATACCCGTAAAAGTCAATTAAAGTGCTGAATCATATTGATATTATTAATTTCATACAGTATCAATATGGCATATGTCTGCTGTTTTATCTCTTTTATCACTATTGGTCTTCATTGCTGCAGGAATGCTTTCCGCATTGCTTCCTGCTGTCAGAAAATCTTCTCTGATAGGAAAAATTTCAGCAGTATTGCTGTATCTTCTGCTGTTTTTTATGGGCTTCAGGATCTCTTCAGTCACTGATCCTGCTCAAATAGTTAATATCGGTGTAATGTCGGTAGTCTTTGCGATTGCAGCAGCTGCCGGAACCGCTGCTGTTCTTTATTTTTACTATGCAGTGCGCTTCCGTTTTACAAAGGCAGCAGTCCCGGCTGGCGGGCAGGATGAGAGCTGCAGGAATTCTCCTTCTGAACGGCAGTCCGGGGGCTTCAGGCTTTCCAGCCTTAAAGATCCGCTCAGACTGCTGGCGGCCGTCATTGTCGGTTTTATTTCAGGAAGTCTTATCCATATTCCTGGGTTCACAGGTGAGGATGTTTCTACATGGATGCTGAGATTTCTGCTGTTTACCATCGGAATAGACCTCGTAAAAAATGGAGTCAGCCTTAAAGAATCGCTTTCAGGCTTTCAGGCTCTTATTCTTCCGGTTCTTGTTGTAGCTGGTACAATTGCCGGAAGTCTTCTGCCGGCAGTTCTGTTCAGCGTACCCGTCAGAAACGCCGCGGCTGTAGTTTCCGGTTTCGGCTGGTATTCGTTATCCGGAGTGCTTATCACCGATATGGGTGATCCCTATCTTGGTTCAGTCGCCTTTCTTTCCAATATACTTAGAGAGACCATAGCCCTGATAACCATTCCCTTCATCGGACGGACCAGGTTTAAGGATGTTGCCATCGGGATTGCAGGTGCTACCAGTATGGATGTTACCCTCCCTCTTATAGAAAAATGCTGCGGACCAGCCAAGGTTCCGCTTTCGGTTGCCAGCGGGGCAATACTCTCACTTCTTGTTCCGGTTATTGTACCAATCCTTTTTCAGGCATAGAAATTCACCCGGATCGCTGATCCTGAACTTGATTTTTTGCTGATATTTGTGCAAATTCTTCTCTATAACACAAGGTCGACAGAATCCGGCTGAGTCCTCAGCCGGTTTAAATATAAGGAGACATTTTTTGCGCCTCTCTTTCAAAAAAATACGGACAGTTTTCTGTGCCGTAATCATCTTCTCAGTTCTTTCCCTTTTCAATGCCGGCACCGATTCGGCATTATCAGAGCATGTTTCATGGCTCGGGGAGGCTGAGCTTATCGGAGATTATCAGGTTTTCTCCGAAATCAAGGAACTTGACCTTTATTCACCCGAAAGTTTTGCAGCTACAATAGTTCTTTCAGATAACGAAGATATGGGATATGCCCTTTACAGGGATCCTTCATTCAGATCCGAAATATACAGTTTCTATACTGGAATCACCGGTTCCTCCGAAATAGCCTCAGCTGTTATTGAAAACGCCTATAAAAACGGCATATCCTTCACCCTTGCCTTTTCGCTGATGTGGGCGGAAAGCGGATTTAACCCCGAGGCGGTCAACCGCAATGCCTCGAGCATCGACCGCGGGCTCTTTCAGCTTAACTCTAAATCTTTTCCGGAGCTCAGAACAGCCGACTTCTTCAATATTCAGACCAACGCGGCGGTCGGACTGTCATACCTCAGCTACTGTTTAAAGCAGGGTGAAAATGAAATAGTTGCACTCGCAATTTACAATGCCGGCCATAACCGGGTAAGCGGTGCAGGAGCACCCCTGATGACGCTAGAGCATATATCGAGGATTCTCAATTACCGTACTGAGCTTGAACGTAACTTCGAAAGATATATTTCAAGGTCCGGAAAGATAAGAACTGATAAAAAGGCTGAAAAGAATTTGATTCCGGTAGTTGACACCCGTAAGGCTCTCAAATAGAGTTTTACCATGATTATAATACTAAACAGAGATATTACCGAAGAGCAGAAGTATAAAATTTCATCCTTCCTGGAAACCCGGGGATTTAAAGTAAAGGAAATTGTCGGGGAAGAGGAAACTGTCCTTGGAGCCGTCGGATCGATCTCAATCGATCCCAGAGCCGTTGAACTTCTTGAGGGCGTAAAGTCCGTAATTCCAATATCAAAACCCTATAAACTGGCGTCACGTGAGCTTAAAAAAGAGGACACTATTATTGACGCCGGCGGAGTACTGATCGGCGGACCCCGGGTTGCAGTTATTGCCGGCCCATGTGCTGTAGAATCCGAAGAGCAGATTGAAGAAGCTGCCGCAGCTCTGTATGAAGCAGGTGCCGTCATTCTCCGCGGAGGTGCATTTAAACCCAGAACCTCACCATACTCCTTCCAGGGGCATGGTGAAAAAGGGCTTAAATGGATGAAGGCTGCAGGTGAACGCTACGGCATGCCGATAGCTACCGAAATTGTATCACCTTCATATATTGATATTATGCGTGATTACGTTGATATCTATCAGATAGGCGCACGTAATATGCAGAACTTTGAGCTTCTGAAATCGGTTGGAGAGCTCGGTAAACCTGTAATACTTAAGCGCGGCCTGTCCGCAACCATTGAAGAATGGCTGATGGCTGCTGAATATCTGCTTGCACACGGTACTGACAGCGTTATCTTCTGTGAACGCGGTATCCGTACCTTTGAAACATACACAAGGAATACCCTTGATATCTCCGCTATTCCAATAATAAAGAAACTAAGTCATCTTCCGGTTATCTGCGACCCCAGCCATGGTACCGGTATACGAGGTAAGGTGTCTCCGATGGCGCTGGCATCAGTCGCCGCCGGAGCCGACGGACTGATGATTGAGGTTCATCCTCACCCTGAACAGGCACTTTCCGACGGACCGCAGAGTCTGTATCCCGCGCAGTTTGAAAAGCTGATGCGCGACATCGAGGCGCTTGGACCGGTTATCGGAAAGGAAATATCAAGACCGCTTAAGAAAAGCTTCAACATCTACCGTTCTTCTGGAGAGAAGGCTGTTACGACAAGCGGAAAGCTGAAGGTTTCATACCAGGGAGAACCCGGCGCCTACAGCGAATCCGCCGCCGAGAAGCATTTTCAGAATGCAGAGATTGAATTCTTTCCCGGTAAGCGCTTTGAGGATGCCTTCCAGTCTGTCTTCAAAGGAGAGAGTGACTACGGGGTAATCCCTATCGAGAACGCGCTCACAGGCTCCATTCATGAGTGCTATGACCTCTTCCTCAGGTTCCCGGATCTGAAGATTGTCGGGGAGAAGCAGATAAGAATCCAGCATAACCTCATCGGTCTGCCCGGTACTGACATCTCTAAACTAAAGAGAATTTATTCACACCCGCAGGGGCTGCTGCAGTGTTCAAAGTATCTCGATACACTCAGTGCTGAAAGGATTCCCTATTACGACACTGCAGGCGCGGTTGCCTATGTTGCTGAGCAGAAATCGACTGATATTGCTGCTATAGCGGGGGCCAGGGCTGCTTCTGTGTACAAGATGGAAATTCTCAGAGACGGTATTGAAACCAATTCGGTAAATTATACCAGGTTTTTCATAATCTCCAGGTCGGAGCACCCTCTGCCTGTTGACTGTGACAAGGCTACGGTTGTTTTCTCTGTTAAGGATGAAAAAGGAAGCCTTGTAAAAGTCCTGCAGCTATTTGACAAGCAGGGGCTTAATATGAAGAAACTTGAGTCACGGCCCATTCACGGTAAACCCTGGGAATATATGTTCTACGTGGATTTGGAAGTTTCGTCACCTGAAGCATTCAAGGCTTCAGTAGCGGAAATTACAAATGTTGCCGATGATTTCAGGATTCTGGGTATATATAAAGCCGGAATCTGATCGGAGATTTTAAATGGGACTTACTGCTGATTTTTCACCTGAAACACTGATTGTCGGAGTTCTTTCTGCAGATCCCGGTGCTTCAAAGGATATAGTAACCGAGCTTGAATCTCATTTCGGGCCGGTGGACTATGAAAGCCCTGTCCTTGATTTCAACTATACCGAATATTATACTCCCGAGATGGGGATCGGCCTCAAACGCTGGTTCTATTCCTTCCGTGAACTGGTTCAGCCGGACAGGCTTGGACCGATTAAAATCCTGACAAATAAAATAGAAATGAAATATGCCCCGGAATCCGGAAACCGCAGTATCAACCTCGATCCGGGGCTGCTTGATCTCAACCGCCTCATACTCGCGACAACCAAGAATGTCGGTCACAGGATTCCGCTTACACAGGGAATCTACGGTGAAGTTACCCTCATTTACATGAAAAAGGATTACCACGCGCTTCCATGGACCTACCCTGATTATCAGAGTGAAGAGTATAAAGCGATTCTCAAAGAGATCCGTGACAATTACCGGCAGAAATTGAAGCAGCATAAATAGACGGCTGTTTTCACTTCTATGTGACTCCTGAAAAAATACTGATTACATTCTCGCTGTTGATGTTCAGCTCATGCTCATTTTTTTCAGACAGCATATCAGTGGAACTGGTAATTCCTGAATTTCCGGATAGCCGGCAGTTCCCGGGATGTGAAAGCTGGCGCATAATTTACCCGGATTCTGTATCGGATGAAGGCTGCTGTTTTGCAGAACTGATTATAGATTCCTGGACTGGGGAAGAACCTCCGGTTATAAAAATGAGCAAGGGGGTGAATCTTCCGGTACTTGTCTATCCCGTGTATTCAGACAGTACCTGCAGCAGTTTTCCGGCCGGAGGTCTTTTTCCCGATGACTATACCGGCAGTCTGGTTCTGTTCTGGGAATCCGGTCCGGCTGCAGAAATAATCCATGATTTTGCTCTGCAGGGAGAACTGTTTGAGGGCTTCAATGCGGTTATGCTCAGGGATGTGATAATGGAAAAATCTGCGGAAGAGTACAATTATGATCCCTGGTTTGCTGACCCCCTTAAAATCAAAAGCAGGCTGGGCTACGGACTGTTCAGGGAGAGTTCTGTAAAATCCAGGGAAACTGCTGATTTCAGTATACCGGCGTCAAGCGGAACCTGGCACTGCGATAATCCATTTGTGCCTGAAATAATTGCTGATGATGGAGAACTGCAGGTAAGGCTTTACAGCGGACTGACGTATCGCTTCTTCTCGGAGGATGAAGTTATTTCAGTATTTTTTAATGAGAATTACTGGATCTGGAAAAATGTTTCTACGGGAGCCTCAGGATACGGGACGAGGTGAGTTTTTCCACTCCGGTTTCAGTAATGATAAAATCATCTTCATAGCGTACTCCGCCGGCTTCGGAGTCATACAGTCCCGGTTCGATTGTGAATATCATTCCAGGCAGCATAGGCCGGTTGTACAGCGGATGATTTTTCAGAATCGGTGCTTCGTGAACATCCAGTCCTATTCCATGTCCCAGGCTGTGGGGCATAGTCCATCCGTTCGTCGAAAAAAAGCAGTCAACGGCTTCGGCAATGCCGGCTGCCGAGATTCCCGGTTCGGCCGTCTTAAAGGCTATGCTGTGAGCTTCTTTTACAAGCTCTACCATCTGTTCCTGTTTTTCAGACAGTGTTCCTCTGCAGACCGTCATTGTTATATCAGTGGCGTAGCCGTCAAGTTTCAGACCGCAGTCTATGATCGACAGACCGCCTCCGTTTTTGAGTGTTCCGCCTATGGGCCCGGCACTGTAGGCGGGAATGCAGTGTATCCCCCAGGAGCGGGTTGGTCCTGCCGCAAGTGTTTCAAACGACGGGCCCTCGGCTCCAAGCCTTCGGGATTCTGCTTCTATCAGCATGGCTGCATCGATTTCGGTTTTGATACTTCCGCTGCTGAATCCGGCTTCCAGGGCCTCTATCAGTTTATTAGTCATAACGCCTGCTTTGCGGTATAGAGCAATCTCTGCCTCATCCTTTATCGATCTCATTTCAAGCAGTTTTTCAGACACACCATCGTTCCGGCAGACAATCTCAAATCCCTGCAGTTCTGCTGTAATTTCAGTATAGAGCAGATACGGAGTGCGTGAGGAAAGTTCTATTCTGCCGCTGTCAAGTTTACTGCTGCAGATGGATTTTAAAGCTTTTACGGCATTCCGCTCAAACTCGGCATAGGGTATTATTTTATCTGCAGCGGCAGTTTTCTCGGCCATTATGATATCCCAGGGGACGAGTACAGTGCTGGCATCGGAAAATATTATAAGAAGCGCGTCTGAATCCATCCCGGAAAGGTATTGGAGATTCTTTGAACGCCGGTTTTCGGCATCTTCGATTAAAACCGCATCAATATTTTCCTTTTCCATCCAATCACATAATTTTTCAATTCTGCTTCTGTAGGCTTTCATAGACGCTCCCTGTCTTAAGTTGAATTTTAGGTTTCTGATTATATCACAGGCATTAAAAAATTTATAATGTTTCAATTGAAACTGAGTTTTTCAGCTGATAATATAGCTCCTGCAAATAGGAGAAAAAATATATGAGAAAACAAGTAATGTTAGTTTTAATGATTATTTCGATGCTGGCTCTATTTTCAGGATGTGATGTGTTTACGAGCATGTTCGGGTCATCAGAGGCTGTAATTCTGGATTATGCTTCCGACTATATTATTGGTGACCCGGTAATTGATATTGAAGCAAGGACTCTTGAAGTAACAGTAAAACCAATTGACCTGTCTGACTTTGAGCCTGAAATTACAGTTTCTGAGCTTGCGGTCTTAAGCGTTCCAGATTCTATTGAAGACGGAGTTGCGGCTGAATATACAGTTACAGCAGAGAATGGGGATGCTGTGACCTGGACTGTAACTGTTACTGTAGCCTACGGTATCAGATATCTTTTTGACGGAACAGAGGTTACCCTCCTGTACGGCTTTTCCGACAGTAGAGACACTGATGATAATGAGGCCTGGGGCGAAGGGGTTCCGGGAATAGAGGTCGATTCTGTGAATGAAGATTGCGAGGGGTATATCTTCGAGAAAGAATACGACTGGGGTGAGCAGAGCTCTGCGCCTCAATGGGATTATTCCGAGCTAGATGTCGATAAAATTTCAACAGGATACAGCTACGGAAGTTTGAGCTTTAATGATTATTCTGAGGAGTCCAGTTATCAATTTACACTTAATATGAATATTGAAGAATTCGGTTCCCTGGGTGATGATTTTATTGCAGTGTTTGACGGAGAAGGTGTTATTGTTGAAGATCTCAGAAGTGTGGCACGGGCTGTCGCTATGCAGCTTACAGAAGGTTATGCTAAACTCAAGATTGTAGAGCGAGGTTCACCTGGACGTTGAAGATAGATTTATAAAAATTGACAATTTAAAATTTGAAAGGAGATATAAATTGAAAAAACATCTTTTATTTATACTGATTATTGTACTCTTGCTGGCGGGAATTTCAGGATGTGATGTGTTTACGACCATGTTCGGGTCATCAGAGGCTGTAATTCTGGATTATGCTTCCGACTATATAGTTGGTGAGCCGGTAATTGATCTTGCGGCGCGGACTATTGAAGTAACAGTAAAACTGATGGACTTATCTTTATTCGAGCCTGAGATAACTGTTTCAGAATTTGCTGAGTTGTCAGGTCCGGAGTCTATCGAAGACGGAGTTGCGGCTGAATATACAGTTACAGCAGAGAATGGGGAAGCCCTTACCTGGACTGTAACTGCGACAATGCAGTACGGTATTACCTTTGTAATGAACGGAACAGAAATTACACTGCTGCATGGTTTTTCAGACAGTGAAAATCCGGAGTATGATGCCGCGCTTGGAAGCGGCGTTCCCGGAATCGTCAGATATACAGATTCTGACTACAGCCAGAATTATATTTTAGGTGAAGAGGATGATCTTGCAGTCGATGAGTCAGAAATCACCTGGGATTATGTGAGTTTTTATTTCGAAGGTCTGACTACCGGCAGCTTTGATGGAGAATTCTATTTCACAGACTCTTCTGAAGATAAAAATTACTATTCCATTATGACAGTCGATGTATCATCTTTCGCTGATAGTGGAGGAGATTTTAAGGCTGTCTTCTGCAAGTCTGATGAATCTGCCGGAAGGGCATTGGCAGCTGATATCATAGACACTCTAACTGATGGAATTGCCAAGCTTAAGGTTGTAACTTCCGGTCCAGAGGCATAGATATTATAAAACAATGAAAAAAAACACCGCATCAGCATAGGCTGTACGGTGTTTTTTTTATGAGTTCAAAACTAAGATTGTTTGAACTTCCTGAATAATGGAAATTATTATCTTAATAATCTCATTTATTTTACAACAAAGTTTACCAGTTTATCGGGTACTGCAATAACCTTGACTATATTTTTCCCTTCAATATAAGCTGCCAGCTTGTCGCTTTCCCTGGCGGTTTTTTCAAGTTCATCCTTCGACAATCCGCGGGGAAGTTCGATTCTGTCCCGAAGCTTCCCGTTAACCTGAAGAATCACAGTTACCTGGTCGTCAATAGTGAGCGCTTCATCCCAGCTCGGCCATTCCTGTTTACATACAGAAGGTTCATTTCCAAGCATTTCCCAGAGTTCTTCTGCAATATGGGGAGCGTAGGCTGAAAGCATTATCAGGAACTTTTCCCATGCTTCCCTGTATAGCTTCTCTTCCTTGAATGATTCATTAATGAAGATCATCATCTGGCTGATAGCTGTGTTGAATTCAAGTGCTCCGGTATCGCCGCTGACCTTTTTAATAGTCTTGTGAAGCAGCTTGTTAAGCTCTGCCGGAACAGCCTCTGTGCTCAGCGGTTTCTCGGTCATTCTCCAGACCCTGTCAAGGAAGCGGTGAACACCGGTAAGTCCCTTTGTCTGCCATGGTTTTGAAACCTGAAGCGGGCCCATGAACATCTCGTACATTCTCATAGAGTCTGCGCCGAACTCTTCGATAATATCATCTGGGTTGATTACGTTCTTTAGACTCTTGGACATCTTGGCAATTACCTGCTCAACGCTTTCGCCGGTAGCAGTTTCAATAAATACGCCTTCAGACTTTTCCTCGACTTCATCCACAGGAACAAGTGATTTATTGGGCCTCTGGTAGGCGAAGGAGGTAATGAGTCCCTGGTTGATAAGCCGCTGAAAGGGTTCCTTTGTTTTTACAACACCCAGATCATAAAGAACCTTGTGCCAGAAGCGTGCGTACAGCAGGTGAAGAACAGCATGCTCGGCACCGCCGACATAGAGGTCTACCGGCATCCAGTAATCCTGAACCGCTTCTGATGCGAATTCGCCGGTGTTTTTCGGATCAAGGAAGCGCAGATAGTACCAGCATGAACCGGCCCACTGGGGCATGGTGTTTGTTTCGCGTTTTGCTGCGGCTCCGCAGACCGGGCAGGTGGTGTTGACCCACTCGTCTATTCTGGCAAGCGGTGATTCTCCTGTTCCGGAGGGCTCATAGCTTGCAACATCCGGCAGTTCAAGCGGAAGCTCTTCTTCGGGAATCGGTACTATTCCGCAGTCAGGGCAGTGTACCAGTGGAATCGGTTCCCCCCAGTAGCGCTGCCGGCTGAAGATCCAGTCGCGAAGTTTATAGTTGACAGCAGCATGGCCAAGATCTTTTGATTCAAGCCACTCTGTTATTTTTTCAATCGCCTCCTGTTTGCCCAGGCCGTCAAGAAAGCCCGAGTTTACATGAGGGCCGTCTTCTGTGAAGGCCGCTTCGTCAACGTTTCCGCCTTTGAGCACCTCAATGATCGGAAGGCCGAAGACCTTGGCGAATTCCCAGTCACGTTCATCGTGGGCAGGTACAGCCATGATAGCTCCGGTTCCGTAGGAAATCAGTACATAGTCTGCAATCCATACCGGTATTTTCTCTCCGTTAACAGGATTGATTGCATAGCTGCCCGAGAATACACCGGTTTTCTCCTTTGCAAGATCGGTTCTCTCAAGGTCTGATTTGAGTGAGGCCTTGTATATGTACTGCTCAACCGCCTCTTTATTCTCTGCAGTTGTAAGTTTCTCAATAAGCGGATGCTCGGGACTGACAACCATGTAGGTTGCACCGAAGAGGGTATCGGGGCGTGTGGTATACACTTCAAGTTCATCATCAAGGCCGTCCAGCTTAAACTTAACATCGGCACCGGTAGACCGGCCAATCCAGTTGCGCTGCATAGCCTTGATTGAATCAGACCAGTCCAGACTGTCCAGATCTTCAAGCAGCTTATCAGCGTACTCGGTGATCTTGAGAATCCACTGTCTTATGTTCTTCTTTTCGACCTGGGCGCCGCAGCGGTCGCATGTTCCGTCGTTGACTTCCTCGTTTGCGAGACCGGTGAGACATGAGGGGCACCAGTTTATCGGTGCAGCAGACTCATAGGCCAGTCCTTTTTTAAAGAGCTGAAGGAAGATCCACTGGGTCCAGCGGTAGTATTCCGGTGTATGTGTCTTGATTTCCCGGCTCCAGTCATAGCTGAATCCGAGGCTCTTTATCTGCTTGGTAAAGTGTTCAATATTTTTTTCGGTAGTCGCCTTGGGGTGAGTACCAGTCTTGATTGCATAGTTTTCCGCCGGAAGGCCGAAGGAGTCGTAGCCCATGGGATGAAGGACATTGTAGCCGTTCATTCTGAGGTATCTGCAGTATATATCGGTGGCTGTGTATCCCTCGGGGTGCCCTACATGCAGTCCTGCTCCTGAGGGGTATGGAAACATATCCAGTACGTACATCCGCTTTTCGGGCGGGAAAGACGGGTCTTCTTCGACCCTGAAAGAGTTGTTCTCTTCCCAGTATTTCTGCCATTTAGGCTCTATTTCGCTAAAAGGGTATCTGCTCATGAGAGGTATGATACCCGTGTGAGTCTATCTCGTCAATCAGACTCCGGGCACCAGAGCCAGCGAAAACCAGGGTACATAAGTAATTAGCAGCACCATCAGAAGCAGAATAAGGAAGAAGGGGATTACCCCCCTGTATATTTTTGCAAGCGGTGTTTCAAAGGCGTATGAAGCCAGAAAAAGGTTCAGTCCGACAGGCGGAGTAAGGTACCCAAGCTGCAGGTTTGCTAAGAAAATTATTCCAAGCTGTACCGGGTTTATGCCGTACATCTCTCCCAGGGGTATGATAAGAGGGGCTACAACCATGATTGCCGAGAATATATCCATCAGGCATCCGGTGATAAGCAGCACAACGTTCAGAAGCAGCAGGAATACAAGCGGCGACTGAATATGCCTGCTGAAGAAGCCTGTCAGCATCATCGGAACCTCTGCATCAACAATGAAGTAGGAGAGCCCCTTTGCCATCGCAAGTATCATCAGAACTCCGCCTATAACCGGCATGCTTTTTTTCATTATCACATTGAAATTACTGACTTTGAGATCCCTGTATATGAAGAACTCAAGTACAAAGCTGTACACTACTGCCACTGCACCTGTTTCAACCAGGGTTGTTATTCCGCCGAAGTAGCAGAAGAGGATAAAAACAGGAAGAAGCAGATCTCCAAGCGCTCCTTTTAGGGCTGATAATCTTGATATGCTTCGGCTTTCCTCTTGTATAGAATGATGTGCCTGTGCAGCTTCTGCATTATTTTTGGTATATCTGCGGCTGTGGAGAATGGCCATTACCGAAAGCGCTGCTACCAGAATAACACCCGGGATAATTCCTGCCAGAAACATATCCCTTATGCTTATCTGCGCCTGTACTCCGTACATTATGATCGGAAGGCTTGGCGGGAACAGCAGTCCTATACTTCCCGATGAAGTTATAAGGCCCTTTGTAAAGTCTTCTGAATACTCCCGGCTTTTTATCAGTATGAATGAAAGCAGGCCTCCCATCGCAAGTATCGTTACACCTGACGCGCCGGTGAAGGTTGTAAAAAAGGCGCATACCAGCACGGTCATAACTGCGAGGCCGCCCGGCATCCTGCCGATAAAGGCTCTGAACAGATTTACCAGACGTTCACCGGTTTTTCCTTCGGAGAGTATAAATCCGGTCAGAGTAAAAAGCGGAATGGCTGGAATAGCTGAACCGGTAAGCAGATTATATACTTCATTCGGAATAACCTCGGGAACACTCCATGAGCCTGCAAAGAGAATGAAGGCGGTGCCCCCCAGAAGTACGAATATAGGCAGTCCGAATACTGTAAGTACAATTATCAGGATTACAATCAGCCAGTCAAGTTTATCAAAAAGCGCATAGTAGCCTTCCTGAATTACTTCAAGAAATTCAGGCGGCATGAAGGGCGTTGAATACCAGAGGTTAAGTACTGACGGAAGGGCAAGAAATAAACCGGTGAGTACTGCAATTGTGAAAAGAATCGGCTGCTTTTTATCTGAAGCTGTAAAGAATCTGATACCGGTAAATGCAAATGAGACGGGAATTATACAGCTGATTATCCCTACCGGAATCATCCACAGCCTCTGGTCGGGAGAAAAACCGATTATTATAAAAGAAACAGCAGCAACGGCCACACCAATTGATACTGAAGCTCCGGTAAAGCGGACTGCACTGTTTACAGCTTTTTTCAGATGCCCGTCCGGCAGGTTTTCATCAAACCCGAGTTTGATATGCTGGTTCTCCCTTGTGCATATCATACCTGATGTCAGTCCAATCCATAATGTCAGGTGTCTGAGTAATGTCTCGTATTCAGGAACTGCCTGCCTTGACAGCAGCCTCGCAATGATCTGAAGTACAGGAGCTGCGGCAAGGGCGATAATTATAACCGATGCGAATCCGTTCTCAATTTTTCTAATCTGTTCTGTCAGCTTTTTCAAAATTTATCGATTCCTGAATTCTTCGAGTTTTCCGGTTACTTCTTCATAAGTGTCATATGAGACAATTTTATTGTCTCCGACTATTGAGGCAATGCCCTTGACCATTATGCTTTTCCAAAGAAAATAATCTTCAATTGTCAAATCGTTTATCTGAAGTCCGTTGTCCAGCATTACATTGATTGCTTTTGCTTCTATCCTGGCAGCTTCGCTGTAGAAACCTGAGGCCATATCCTTTGCGGCAGCCAGAAGTTCAGTATGATATTTATCCGGGACTTTTTTCCAGGCTCTTTCTGAAATTATAATTCCGCCGATAACAGGCGAAAGTTTGATATTCATCATATTGGGGGCAAGGGCGAACCACTGATATGAGGCGGCAGCCATGGGAGCTCCGTAAAAAGAGTCAATCATCCCGCTCTGAAGTCCCATAAGAACATCCGTTACATCAACCGGAACCACGTTGAATCCCATATTTGTAAAAGCTTCTGATATTCCGGGTTGAGTTACTGATCCGGCAAATTTCAGGGCCATGAGATCCTGCGGTGAATAAACGGGCTTGTTTGAAAAAATGTTGATCCATCCCGATTTGGCCCAGGCCAGCATGATAAAACCGTTTTCCTCAAAACCTTTTTCAAATTGCGGTGTAAATTCACTCAGGATGTAATCAAGCTCTTCTTCGGAATCGAGAAGAAAGGGAATACTCATGGCAAAGGAGTCAGGGTAAATGGCTGTCATTCCTACTGATGTAAGAACTGCCATATCGATCTGTCCTATCCGCATTTTTCTGATAACATCAGCCTCAGAACCTACAATTCCCCCGGCATATATCTTTATTTTTACCCTGCCGTCTGAAATTTCCGACCAGTCTGAAGCCATTTTTTTCAGATTAAGATCCCATTCTGTGCCTTCCGGCAGAAGACTTGCAAGCTTAAGGTTCAGGCTGTAGATGTTTGATACTGCCAGCAGCAGGGATGTACAAATTAATATGATTAACCTTTTATTCATAGTCTTCCTCAAAATCCAGCAGAAAATAATCATCGGCATGGTCAAGAAGCCACTGAGCCTTCTGCTGGTAGATGGTTATAACTAGTTTATTATCCGGCATCTTAGCCGGATCTATAGAAAGCGCTTTTTCAAGCAGATCCCTGTATTCTTTATAATCCTGGTTTTTTACTGAAACAGACTGGGCATAAGTGTTGAATGTGCCGGGGTTTGTTCCTCCGGATATCCGCACCGATTCTCTGAAATGAAACAGAGCTTTATCCTGAGAACTATTGATGTTTGCCGGATAATAGGATTCAAGGAAGGCTCCCGCGTTCAGAGGTGCCGCAGCAGCAGCTTTTACAAGGTGGGAAACCGGAAGGCTGCTGTAAAGCTGGATGAAGATGTCATGTACCGCACCGTTGCTGTAATCGGGATTGATTTCAAGCGCTTTAATCAGCATTGCTACAGGCATGTATATTTCTGCGGCCATCTCAAAGTCAAAGGGATCGCAGCTGTATGCGCCTACCCAGCCTGCTGCGGTCCAGTAAAGGTTGTCCGCCTCGTCGGGGTTTTCGATCATTGAAAGTGCTGTATCAGCTGTTTTACCTGCAAGAGCTTCGGTAAATCCGGGATGCAGAAGCTCCAGCGACTGCATGCTGTAGTTTTTTCCGCGGATGTACATCTTTTTGGCTCTTTTCAGCTCTGCAGCTGCTTCTTCATAATCATCATCGGAAAGCATTCCTGCCGGTGTCTGTATGAAAGCGTTGGCATACATAACGAAATTCTTACCCGTAGAAAGCTGCATGGCAGGTTTATCGGGAGTTTCGGCTAAAATCATTTCATAGAGTTTTAATGCCAGCGGAAGTGCGTCGGCTACAAGCTGCGGATCGTCATCGTTCATGAAGACGCTTGCGCCCCCGGAACCGGAAGAAAGAATGTCTGCAGCCTTATCCATAGCCATATCTTCAACAGATACGCAGGCTGCGGCGGAAAGAATCAGCATGAAAACTGATAAATACCTTATTACCTTTATCATATCCACTCCAATATATAATTAATAGTAGAAAAAAATAAGGTGTTTAACCAATTTCTAATTTCTGAAATCTTCAAGCATGGAAAGTACCCTGCTGTAGGTTTCCGGCTGAACCAGTTTATTCGGTCCTACGATAGAGCTGATGCCTGTCTGCATTGTTTCCCGCCACTGTTCAGCTTCCTGAGGTGTTGTTTCATTAATCCGGAGTCCGTTTTCAAGCATTACGCCTACAGCTCTCTGTTCAAGCTGAAGCGCCTCGCTGTAGAATCCTGCTGCCATTTCTCTGGCGGCTTCTATCATTTCGGCATGGAATCTGTCCGGAACTTTCTTCCATGCTCTTTCAGAAATTATTATTCCGCCTATCACCGGAGAAAGTTTAAGATCCATCATGTTCGGAGCAAGGGCGAACCACTGGTAGGATGCAGCCGCCATGGGGGCGTTGTAGAAGGCGTCAATCATACCGCTCTGCAGGCCCATGATAAAATCATTGATATCCATTGGTACAACCCTGAACCCCATCTGTGTGAATGCTTCGGGTATTCCGGGCTGGGCAATTGATGCGGCGAATTTTAATGACCGGAGATCATCAGGTGTCGCTACCGGCGTTCTCGAGAAGATATTAATCCATCCTGACTTTGCCCATGAAAGAACTATGAAGCCTTCATCCTGAAAACCCTGTTCAAAATCAGGTGCTATCTTATTCAGAACAAAGTCCAGCTCGTCTTCAGTTTCAAGAAGAAAGGGGATGCTTAAAGCAAATGAATCGGGATTTATAGCGGTCATCCCGGCGGCGGTCAGGACTGCCATGTCAATCTGTCCAAAACGCATCTTTCTTATTACATCCGGTTCCGTTCCGGCAATACCTCCGGCATAAATCCTGATTTTTACCCTGCCGTTGGAAATATCAGACCAGTCGGATGCCATACTTTTCAGTTTTCGGTCCCATTCCGTTCCTTCAGGAAGCAGACTGGCCAGTTTGAGTGTAAGACTGCTTGCATCAAACACCGTGAAAATTAGAAACATCATTATGGATAAAGCTATTTTCTTCTTCATAAGCCTTTCAAGTATATGATTAATGATAGAAAAAAATAAGGTGTTTGACAAATTTCTGTTCTCCGCGTTGACTTGTAAATGGGCAGAAGGTATCATTATCAAATGAAAGATGAAATTTTAAAGCGGTTTGTACGTTATGCAAAAATCGAAACAACTTCGGATCTGCATCAGGAAGTCACACCCTCCACTGAGTGCCAGTGGGATTTGCTCAATCTGCTTGTTGAAGAATTAAAAGATCTGGGAATCAAGGATATTTTCCTTAATGAGCACGGCTATCTGATAGCAAGACTCGAATCGAATTTTTCCGAATTAAACCGGGAGCTCCGGAACCTCCTGTTATCGGATTCATGGCGCATGTTGATACATCCTCGGATGTATCGGGGAAGAATGTAAATCCGGTTATCCATGAGAATTATGACGGTAAGCCCATAAATTTGAAATCGGATGTGCTGATTGACCCCAGTCAGACCCCGATCTCGGTAAATATACCGGCCATACAGTAATTACTGCGGATGGCACAACTCTTCTCGGGGCCGACGACAAGGCCGGACTTGCTGAAATCATGACCGCAGTGAAATATTTTAAGGATAATGCTGAGATTCCGCATGGTACTGTTGAGATAATATTCACTCCTGATGAGGAAACCGGCAAGGGTATGGACCGATTTCCGGTGAAGGAACTGAAGTCTGTTTTCTGTTATACCCTTGACGGCGGAGAAGAGGGCCATATTGAAGTTGAATGCTTTAATGCCTTTATGGCTAAGCTTGAGTTTAAAGGCCGTGTTATTCATCTTGGAAGCGCAAGAGGTTCCCTGGTAAATGCAGTAACAATGGCCAGCACATTTATTAGTATGCTGCCCAGAAATGAGAGCCCTGAAGCAACCGATGAACGTTACGGATATTACTGTCCCTTCGAAATAAAGGGTGAACTTGAAGAGGCTGAAGTAGTCGTGTATATCCGCGATTTTGACCTCAGTGAAGCAGAGCGGCGTGTTGAAACTGTAAAGATGCTGGCGAAGGCTGTTGAGGCTGTTTTTCCGGGCGGTCAGGTAGAAGTTACTGCAAAAAAAGCAGTATCTGAACATGAAAGAACATATGGATAAGGTCCCTCAGGGGCTCGAGTTTCTGCTTGATTCGGTCCGTGAAGCCGGAGTAGAACCGGAATATGAGATAATCAGAGGCGGTACCGACGGAGCCAGGCTTGCGGAGATGAGGTATCCCACACCGAATGTGTTTACAGGCGGCCATAATTTTTCACAGCAGGAAGGAATGGGCAGTGCTTTCAACTATGGAAAAATCCTGCATCACCGTGATAAATCTGATTAGAAAATTGGGCGGATGCTGACGGAACAGTATCCTAGTGCTATATTTTAGTGAGTGGAGCTTCCTGCAAAGCTCGTTGGGTTGAAAAAAAGTGAAACAGGCGGCAGATATGAAGAGAAAATTCTTAAAAAAAACAGGAGCGGGGATAGCAGCTCTTTTATTCCTGGTTCCGGGTATTGTTTCAGCAGAAGATGTGATAGCCCGGATCGCGTATCTTGAAGGCATTGTTGATCTTCAGGCGGGACGGAGACAATAATCGAACTCTGGGATACTGATATCGGTTATGAAATTCTTTAACTATGATCTTATAGAAACCGGAGTGGACGGGTTTTATAGAAATAGAAATGCTTGGTCAGAAAAATCGGGGAACCAAGGTGAAGGTAGAAAACGATACCGCCTTTTACTTTGATTCAGCCAAGGTCGGCGGAGACAGCAGAACAAATATCAATATGCTCTCCGGTGCGCTTGCTTTCAAGGTACAGCATCTTACCGGTAACGAACAGTTCAATGTAAAAACCGAGAGCGCGGTAATGGGCGTCCGGGGAACTGAATTCGCCGTTAAGAGAGCTCCCGAGGGTTCTGTCCTTGTAACCTGTGTAGAGGGAAAGGTTGCCTGTGAGGATGACAGCAGACGTGAACGTTTTGCATCTCCCGGAAGTATTGTTGAAAAGAGGCCTGATGAAGATCTGACACGGATAGATGTTGATCCGGGTGATGAGAACCTTTACAGCGTATACTGGACAGGAAAAAGAGAAGAAATCTTCCGTGCCGGAGCTGAAACCTTTGTTAAGGGCTATTCCAGTCAGTACATGTCACTGCTGCCGAGGTTTCTTGAAGCATATGACAAGCTTGAAGAAGTCAGGGACCTCCTTGTAACATACGGCAGCGATGCAGCTTCATCCGGATATTCTTCAAGGATGATTACCGTGAAAAGCGAAGTATCCGACGAAATGATAATGATGAGAAGCATCCTTCCGCTTTTTGAGCATTCTTTCTATGCAGTACAGGTTCTTGAAGGCTATCATGAACTTGGAATCGGCAGGGTAAATCTGGACAAGAATTATTCATCAGATGATTTTTTTACAGAATTCTCATATGATAAGCTTGAAATCAAGCAGAAACTGGCAAATGTAAGATACTTTATTAAACTTTATATAAATATCAACAGGGCGTCTTCTCCGGAGAGCTTGATACTCCATCATTTTTTGAAGATATGATGACTGCTCCCAATCCAATGGGCGGCGGAGTTCCGTCAGGATCAGCCCCGGCCCCCGGAATGCCTGCACCTTCTATGAATTTCTAAGCTTTTAATTTCTTACAGTATAAGGGCTGTCCAATCGGACGGCCTTTTTTATTCGATGATTCGCGGCACCCGTTTGGATAAGGCACAGGTGAGTTCGTATGAGATTGTTCCGATAAGTTCAGCAAGAGTCTCGGCTGTCATTGCTCCGTTTTCAGGTCCGAAAAGAACAGCACGATCGTAGAGCTTTACATCAGGATCGGGTCCCAGATCTACCATGAGCATATCCATACATACAGTTCCCGCTACCGGGTAAAGTTTTCCGTTTATCAGTATCTTACCTTTGTTTGAAAGCAGCCTGTAGTATCCGTCTGCGTATCCGGCCGGAATCGTACCTATCCAGGTTTCAGCCTCTGCAGTAAACCTTCTGCCGTAAGAGATATCAGTTCCCCTGCTCACTTTTTTTATGTGAATCAGCCTGGATTCAAAACCCATTACCGGTTTAGGCATGAAATTCAGTTTTTCAGGCTCTATTACAGAATCCATTCCGCCGGGCAGATAGCCGTATGCAATTATACCCGGTCTGACCATATCAAAATGGGATTCAGGATAATTTATTATACCGCCGGAATTAGCCGCATGAACGGTTCCGGGATCTATGCCCCTGCTTCGTATAAGTTCAACCCTGTCGCTGAAAAGTTTAATCTGGTTTCTTGTAAACTCTATATCACTTTCGGCAGTGCTGTCACTAACCGGAAAATGAGTACAGACTCCGCTGAGTTCCAGCCCCGGTGCATTGCTGATCATCATCGGCAAGGCGGAGAACATCATCCCTGTGGCATCCGATTCGGCCCATTCCGGTATCAATTTTAAGATGGACCCTAACTGACTTCCTGTCCGCCGCCTCTGAGAGCCTGTTAAGCTCTGCTTCGGTAGAGATTACTGGTTCAATATTCAGCTCAAGTAGCTCTTCTGTCTCTTCCGGCAGAGCCGGACTCAGCAGAATTATTGGAAGTTCTATTCCGAAGGATCGCAGTTCAGCGGCTTCACTCACTGCGGCAACAGCAAGACAGTCCACACCGTAATCCTGCGCCAGACGGCTGATTCCCTCCGCGCCGTGTCCATATGCATCAGCCTTAACCGCCATGCATATTTTCACGCCCTTGCCGGTGAGATCCCGGATACTTTCCAAATTAAACTTCAGATTTGATGAATGAATTACAGCTCTGGTTGCTCTCATTCGCACATTCTAACTTTAAATATGCTTCTTGAAAAGCATTTGAAAACCGGATCTAAAAGCGGTATAATCTGAAACAGATAATATGCATGAAAAATTTATGTGGATAGTATGCAGTCTGCTCATTTTTATTTCGGGCTGCAGTAATTCCTCAGTGGAAAGCCTGCTCTCGGATGCTGATGACTCTGTGATAAATACTTCGGTAAAAAGTACTGTGACGGCTCCCGGTGAGTCCTTCGATATAGAGATCAATATTGATGATGATCAGCATCCTTCCGATTTCATTACTCTTGCAATAACAGACTCCTACGGAGAAGAGGTTTACGCAACCGAATTCAGCGGAACTTACATGAATGACTTCTATACCGAGCTGAATATCCCTGATAATCTGCCGTCCGGGCGGTACATGATGGAAATTCTTATCTACAGTCAGGATGATGAACTCGCTGCAGACCGATCCGTATTTTTTATCTCTGAATCAGGATTTTATATAAAAGCGATCACTACATTCCCCCCTGTTTTTTACCCGGGAAGCAGCGGCCTTGTTTTTGCCGACTTTGAAAGCCCGGAAGCTTCCGCCTGGGTACGATGGATGCTAGAGGATGAGCTGATTGCCGAGGGCTATCTGTCCAGCGGGCTTGAAAGAATAAATCTTCTGGCGCCGGAGACCGAAGGAATCTACCGCCTTCAGGCTGAGCTGTATCCCTACAATCCGGCAGATTATGAGGATGAAAACGGCATTGAAGAGCCGTCGGTTAAACGTTATGTTTCGGTTTATGTAAAAACAGACCAGCTTCCTGCTGATCTTGAGTTCAGTCCGGACAGTGATTTTACCAGTCTGTATCACTTCAGGGGTAATTTTATTAATTCCGGGCGTGATTCAGACAGCCTTTCTGCAGTTATGTATGGAGAGGCTGTACTGAATGTTGACAGGGGAGTCTTCGGATACCTTATCAAGCCCGAATCCGGGCTGTCTTTCCGTGAATCTATTCTGCCCTCGGAATGGGGAGTTCTGCAGCCTTTTTCGGTTATGTTATCAATAATTCCGGAATGGGGTGAGGCAGATTTCAGCAGTGAAACTCTGTTTTTCAGCCGCAGCAGTGATGAAAATTATACACTGCATCTAAAAATATCTTCGGACGGGATTCTATCTGCCGAATTCAGGGCAGAAGATGCTGTTTATGAATTGATAAGTGAGCCCGGTCTCATCAAGGACGGAATGCATTCGGAGCTTTCGCTCGCAGTAAAGCCGGACGGAGAATACCTCAGCCTGGCCCTTTACAGCAACGGTGTTCTAGTATCATCCGAAACTTTCAGAAATTATTCAGGGGCTGACAGTCAACCTTCGGCTGCAGAGCAGCCCGGAGGAATCACTTCGCTTTTCTCCGGAAGCAGAATCAGTTACCTTGTTGATGAATTCGGAATTTATAACAGTCCTGATTCGGGAGCCGTAGACCCTCTGCAGTTTTACCGTTCAATGGAAAAAATTTTCGGAAGCAGTGTCGTTCTTGCCGAGGGCTTTGACAGTCCCGGAAAATGCAGCATTTCGATAATGGAGGAATCGTTTATAACCGACAGCAGACTGTATCTGCATCCGGGAAGTGCCGCAAAAATTCCGGTACTTTTTCCTTCAGGAGAGGAATTTTCCTTTACTATTGATTCGGTTACTGAGAATCTGCCCCTGCTTGTCAGTATTCAGCCGGCAGGCAGTTCCGATTCCTCGGTGACAATTGAACTTGAACCGGAACTGCAGGATGGTACAAGCGCCTACCGGTTCAAGTTTGTCTCTTCTGAGGAAAACAGCAGTATTATCTATCAGGATAAGTCAATCCCTGTCGATATAAATGATTACAGCAATGGAATAGAATGTATTCTCCGGAATAAAAACCGGCATAATCTGCCTATAAGTGATATACTGATTTTAAGAAAAAGTTTAAGCGTTGCCGGAGCATCTGATTCCGGTTCGATGACTGCTGCCGGTTCGGAAATTAAATTATAAGGGCTGTGTGTATGAAAAAGATACTTCTCATTTTGACTGCTGCATTGATGCTCACTACAGCAGCCGGAGCACAGGAGGTTTCCGAGAAAAAGGAAATAGCCGTCTTTGCTCTTAATTATTATGACTGGTCAGTGCCTTCCGGGGCTCTGGGCATGGTTGATCAGCAGATCGTCTCTGTTTTCAACAAACTGGGCAGGTTTAATGTCAAAGGATTGAATTACAGGCTTTCCGCAGACAGCGTTGATGAATTTGCCGAATATATAAAGAAGGCTAATGAGTCGAATCTTGTTGTTGATGAAAAGTACCGCCTTGGAGAGGAAACGTTTACAGAGGCCGAATTTCAGCGGCTGACAGGGTCTTTTATTATAGTTATTCCGGTTCTTACATACTACGAATCGACTGTTTCCGGGGACGGTACAGAATGGGAAGTACAGCTTCAGACTTCTTTCACTTTTATATCGGTTCAGGATTCCGGAACTATTGCCCACTTTCTCGTCGATACCTACGGAAACGGCGACAGCCAGAGAGAGGCTGCTCAGGAAGCTTCATCATCGATAGCCACCCAGCTGGATTATGAGATTAGGATTATCGAGGAGTTCAGGCTGAAAACCGGAATTCTTGAAGTTATGCCGGGCGGCAGGGTCCTCATTGAACTTGGCAGTGATATGGGCATAATGCAGGGTGATGAGTTTTCAGTTATCAATCCCAGGCAGCTTTCCAGCGGCCATACTGTTAATGAGGTCTCAGGACTTGTTGTTGTCAGTGAGGTTCAGCCTGAAGTCTCCTACGGCAGGCTTCTTTACGGCGGAAAGAGCGTCTTTCCCGGCGATCAGCTGACTGAAATCCCGCGCTTCGGAGCTGATGCTTCAGTCTATGTCCGGGGGATGTTTGACATTATCGGCGACGTTGAGTTTTCAGGCGCAGCAGTCGGTGTCCGCACTTCCGCTTCAAGGGGCTTCTACGGCCTCAGGCCTGTTGTCGGACTTGAAGTGCCTGTAGGTGTCGGTACAGCTAACAATTACTGGCCGGGTCTGCCTCTTTCAGTGTATGGCGGAGGTGAGTTTATGTGGTACTTCGGTCGGCTGCAGATTGAGCCTAATATTTCACTGGGTGCAACAGGACTGGTTCCCATTCAGGATGATGAGCAGTTCTACCTCACGCATGTCGGCGGAACCATGGGGCTTGCGGTGAACTGGATGGTATCGGATAATATGAGAGTCTTTGCTGAAGGCGGATATACTTACTGGTTCAGTCTTGTGCCCGATATTCTGACCCAGGTCCAGTCTTTCGGCGGGATTTTTGGCGGATTGGGTGTTACATTTAAACTGTAGATATGGAGATACGTAATATGAGCATCATTAAGAGAACAGCAATTCTGCTGATCACAGCAGTTCTTTCTACGATAATTTTTTCATGTACAACGACAGAAAGCGGTAAGGCTGGAGCCCAGAGCGGCAGGCCGGTCTATTACGGATACGGCGAAGGCAGTTCTGCGCTTGAGGCCATGCGTAACGCCAGAATGTCTGCTGTAAGGCAGACGGCTGAGGATCTTCTTGAGACTGCAGCCTATGAGGCTCAGAAGCAGGAGCTTGATGATCTGCTGGCAGGTATAACCGACTTTTCGCCCTATATTTATAAAGATTCACAGCAGACTATAAGCAGTGAGCAGTCTGCCGGTTTCAGTTATCAGATCGGAGTCCGGATGAATCTTGAGAGCATAGCTGATCTGCTGAGTTCCAGGGACATATTCGGCGGTCAGGTTGACGGTACTTCAGGAAGGGTCTACATATTAAATGATCAGAAGGCTCCTGCGGTTAATGCTGGTGCTGCCGAAGAGAATACTCAGGCTGCAGGCAACAGTGAAGCAGGCACCTCAAGTCCCGAGACTGTTCCGGCCGATGTATCCGTTACTCCATATGAACTGGCAGTGATAAAGGAATATCTGTCTGAAATGACCTATATGGTCTATTTCAATGATGAAACAGAAAATAATCCCTACCTTGCAAGAGCAGCTGTTGCGAGTGCCAACAGGTATCTTGAGCAGCAGGGGATTGAGTACATAGATCTTAATCAGATAGAGAGGATTAAAAACGATCAGAGGCTTGTTTATGAGGAAGAGACAGGTGAAGCGGTAAGTGTTATACAGTGGATCGCACACAAACTGAATGCCGACATCTATATTGAAGTGGCCCTTGATGCAAGCAGCAGTACAGAAGCCGGCAAATACTACGGTACCGCCTCTGTAACCCTGAACTGTTATGATGCCTCAACTGCGATTGGCCGGGGTTCAGCTGTCTACCAGACTAATCCTCCCGCATTCAGCACCGTTTCAGAGTCTGATGCTCTGAACAATGCTGTAACTTCTGCAGCCTTCAAGGGGATGTCTGCTGCTGTAGCGGGTGCCGAAGAGGAAACTCTGAAGGCTCTGTCTTCCGGATTCAAGTACACGCTATATGTAGTAAATACTCCGGACTCCGCAGTGATGAGAGACTTTTCGAAGAAAGTTGAGAAGAAGGTTAAAAATATCAAGCGGCTGTCATATTCACCGGAAGAAACTATATATGAGGTTTCATTGATTGGAGATATCGGAATGCTGGAAGACCTGATTTATGATACAGCAGAACTGATACCCGGTCTTGAAAACCTGACCCTTGTAATGCAGCGGAGAAATTCAATCACCTTTGATACGGGAATGTAGGCTTATGATAAAAAGACTGATTAAAGGAGCTGTTTCGGCAATAGCGGTTATTCTCATTATTTCCTGCGCAACTACTTCAGGGGCTCCGGAATGGGTTACAAGCCCGCCGGCGGATGATTCTGACTTTGTTTACTTTACCGGAATAGGTTCCGATTCTGAGGGTGATACAGGCCTTGCCTTTGAGCAGGCATCATCGATAATACTTTCAGATATCACACGGTATCTTGATGTAAATATCAGTTCCGATACCAGTGTTGAACTCCGTGACGCCTACGGTGAATATGAATCTGAAATCAAAGCTGTGATTAAAGAGAACTCATCCGCCCGTATTACGGGGATGAAGATTCGGGAAGTCTGGATAGATGAATCAGGAGACGGGGTGAATGTTCATGTTCTTGTTGAATATGAAAAAGCTGCACTTCAGGCAGAAAAGGAACGTCTGGAAGCTCTGTTTAAAGAGAAGCAGGAGGCAATTTCAGGTCCCGAAGCAGAGGGTGATACCCTTGTTTCCGAAGAAAGGTACTACCGTGCTGCAGTAAAATATCTTGAAGCCGCAATGGCTGCTTCAACTTCAAAGCTTGAAAATTCAGCGATCAAATTTGAACGGAATATTAACAAGGCTAAGCAGGCTGTAAGCCGCATAGAGATTGAACCTGTATCTGCACCGGAAGGGACATATATAAACCGAAGCTTCCCCGAGTCCTTTAAGGTCAGACTCACCGGCGGAAGTAAGGCTCTTGAAGGTCTGCCCGTGACTGTCAGCTATAAGGAAATGCGCTCAAACGGCAGAAAAACAGTGAAAACATTTACAGGTTTGACAGGAGCGGACGGTGTTTTTGAATTTAATTCTCCGGCTCCCGGTTTTGTCGGAAAGGAAAAGATCACCTTTTTTCTTGATATGCGTGCTCTAGTGGAACCGCTTGAAGACGTTCCGTTTGAACTGCTGAAGTATGTGGACGGGCTTGAACAGGAAGTTAATAATAAACGCTATGTATTTGAATACAATGTATTTTCAATGGCTGTGGAAATTCCAACCTGCATAATGGTAATGGATGTCGATCGCAGCGGAAATCCTCTGGATAAAACCGACACTGCGGCCGGAATCCTCTCCGAGCTGTCGGCGGCAGGCTTTGATGTATATATGGTACCGGTTGACTACCGAATGACTGCTGTAAACGATACTGAGCTTATCAATATGATGAACGCTCAGTATGGTAACAGCTATGACCGGATGATATTCGGTACCGCCGAGATAAGCAGTTTTGAAGAGGGAAACGGTGCTTTTACAGTAAAGGTTACCGGAAGTCTTAAGGCTGTGGAACTGGCAACCGGTAAGATCCTTTTCAGTTCATCGGAACAGAAAAGGGCCATAGGCGGGAACAACTCCGGTACAATCTCTGCCGCATTCAACAGCCTTGGAAAGATTTACGGTGAAAAACTCGTCAACGAGCTGCCGTAACCGGCGCACATGATACGGACGGGTCATTTGAGATGATTCCGTCCACACCTTTTGACAGAAGCTTTTTCACAATTTCAGGATCATCCACAGTCCATGGCAGTACGGGCCTTCCTCCAATGCTCTTATTGAAGAACATCGAAAGGCTGTTAATCTTGACGTGTTCGGGTTTCAGTATATCGGTATTTCCAATCCACTTTCCCTCACCAAGCCTCAGGTACCAGGGCAGTTCATCATCGTTGCAGTAAATGATAGCTGTCGGTACTTCCTTACTGTAGTTTTTGAAGTACTTCAGCGGAAGAGGGTTGAATGATGAGACTATGCATCTTTCGTTGAGTTTGTATTGTTTAATCAGCTCATAGAGCTTTTTTTCGATACCCGATTCACTGCGCATACGGGATTTTATTTCTATATCGTAATAGACCTTATCGCCAAGCAGGTCGAAAACTTCTTCCAGAAGCGGAATCTTCTCGCCTGAATATTTTACGTCCTTCCATCCGCCCGCGTCCAGCTTCTTTATTTCGGCAAGATCGGTATCTTCGACTTTTTTATCAAGTCCGGTAACACGTTTCAGATTGTCGTCATGGGTAACTACAAGCTCTCCGCCTGCCGCAAGATGAATGTCCAGCTCTACGCCGGGCACACCGCGGTTAAGGGCCTCGCTGAAAGAAGCCAGAGTATTTTCAGGGGCAATTGAAGAATATCCCCTGTGTGCAAAGATAAGCGGCCTTTCGGCTCCCGGAAGTATATTCATGTGAAAATACTATCACCCAGTCAGTCTGCGTGTTAAGTACCATGATTGATAATCAGCGGTTTTTTGATTATTCTGTAACAGTATGAATGAACTTGAATATACCACTGATGAACCCATTGCCGCCCTTGCCACGGGATGGGAGGAAAGCGCACTTGCTGTAATCCGGACAAGCGGAACTTCGGTTATTGAGATGACGGCAAAGGTTTTCTCCGCGTCTGACAAGCTTGCCTCCGCGGAAGGGAACATGGTTGTATATGGATATATAATTGATCCGCAAACAGGCAAAAAGGCTGACCAGGTCCTTATTTCGGTATTCCGTGCACCTCACAGCTTTACCGGTGAGGACAGTGCGGAAATCTCCTGCCATGGAGGAATTCCTGCTATTTCCGCCATCCTCGACATTTTACGCAGGAATGGTTTCCGCGACGCCGCACCTGGAGAATTTACCATGCGGGCCTTTGTTAACGGCAAGCTTGATCTGACCAAGGCTGAGGCTGTGCATGAGATTGTTACTGCAAAAACAATCCGCGCCCACAACCTGGCAGTGAACAGGCTTGCCGGCATGCTGGAAGCCCGAATCAACAGCTTTAAGAAAAATATTGTCGATATGCTCTCGTCTGTAGAGCTTCTTCTTGATTACCCTGAGGATGAACTTGACGGACAGATTGCAGAATATCCGCTGAAACCTGAAGATATTACCGCGATCAGGGCGGAGATAGACAGGCTGGCGGACAGCTATTCTGTAGGCAAGGTATACCGTGAAGGAGTCCCTGTTGCACTTGCAGGCAGGACTAATGCCGGGAAATCATCGCTTTTCAACCTGCTGCTCAAAGAAGATCGGGCTATTGTCTCTGAAATACACGGGACTACCAGGGATTATATTGAATCATGGATTACCATAGACGGTATTCCAATGCGGGTTTATGACACCGCCGGCCTCCGCGACTCGGATAACCCTATAGAAGCTGAAGGCATAAGGCGCAGCGGAAGGGTCATTGAAGGTTCGGCGATTGTGGTGTATCTTGTCGACTCAGTCAGCGGAATCAGCAACGAGGACCGGACCCGTATTGAGAGTTTTGAAAAGGACCGAAAGACGATTAAAATCTGGAGCCGGACTGATCTTGCCGGTAAAGGCGAATCGGGTAACAGCGTACCGGACGGATTCATAGCTTTAAGCTCTGTTACAGGTGAAGGTTTTCCCGAGCTTGAGAAGGCGCTGCTTAACGCAGCCTGCGGAAGCAGGAGTTTTGACGGTGATACTGTAGTTGATTCACAAAGGCAGTATGATCTGCTTGTAAAGGCTTCGGCCTCCCTCGGCAAGGCTGTAGAAACAGCCGAAGGCCGTATGCCTCTTGATATAGCCGCTATGGAGCTGAGGGCTTCACTTGATGCCCTTGGTGAGATCACCGGTGAAGTTAGTTCTGTTGATATACTCAACAATATGTTTTCCAATTTTTGTGTAGGTAAATAATTTGAAAGACTGGGATTTTGACGCAATAGTTATAGGCGGCGGACATGCCGGAATAGAAGCCTCTCTTGCACTTGCCCGAATGGGTTTTGAAACAATGCTGATCACGCAGAGCCTTGATGCAATAGGACGGCTATCCTGCAATCCTTCGATTGGCGGGCTTTCCAAGGGAAATATCGTTCGTGAGATCGATGCTCTCGGTGGTGAAATGGGACGGCTGATAGACAGGACAATGATACAGTTCCGCATACTTAACCGCAGAAGGGGCCCTGCAGTACAGGCTCCGCGTGCGCAGGCTGATAAATTTCTTTACAACCGCTATGCAAAGGATACGGTTGAAACTCAGAAAAATCTTCATCCTTTCCAGGATACGGTCACCGATTTTCTCCTGAACAGTGCCGGAAACCGGATCGAGGGCGTAATTACCGAGCGGGGCAGACGCTTTCGTTCCCGGACCGTTGTAATGACCACCGGAACCTTCATGGAGGGTAAAATCTTCATAGGAGACTATGAAACGTCTTCAGGCAGGCTTGGTGAGCCCGCAGCACTGGGGCTTGGGCTTTCATTACGGAAACTTGGATTCACTGTCGGGCGTCTTAAAACGGGAACCCCCGCCAGGGTTGCTTCCTCCTCGATCGATTATGACAAACTTGAAGTCCAGCCCGGAGATTCGGAGATGCTGCCTTTTTCATTCGAAAATGATACAGTACAGCGTCCTGATCAGAGCTGTCATATAACATATACAAACGAAAAAACACACGAAATAATCCGTGCAAACATGGATAAATCGCCGCTGTACGGCGGGAAAATAGTAGGTACAGGTCCAAGGTACTGCCCGTCCATTGAGGACAAGGTTGTAAGGTTTCCTGAACGTGAGCGCCACCAGATATTTGTCGAGCCGGAAGGCCTGAACTCTGAAGAGATGTATCTTAACGGGATATCATCATCGCTTCCCGAGACTGTTCAGGAAGCCTTTCTGAGAACGCTGCCCGGCCTTGAGCATGTGGAAGTTCTGCGGCCGGGTTACGCTGTAGAGTATGATTATCTGGAGCCGACCCAGCTGACCCCGGCACTTATGACAAAGAGGATCGAGGGACTTTTTTCGGCCGGGCAGACTAACGGTACTTCGGGCTACGAAGAAGCTGCCTGCCAGGGTCTGCTTGCAGGAATAAACGCTGCAATGTATCTGCAGGGCAGGGATCCGCTGGTTCTTTCCAGGGCAGAAGCCTATGCCGGTGTTTTGATTGATGACCTCGTTACTCTTGGCACAAAGGAACCATACCGGATGTTTACATCCAGGGCCGAATACCGCTTATGCCTTCGCCATGATACTGCTGATATGCGGCTGACGGAAAAGGGCTACGCTGCCGGGCTGCAGACTGAAGAAGCAATGGCCCGTCTTGTTGAAAAGCGTCAGGGTATTGATGAAATAAAGGAACTTCTAAACCAGCGCAGAATAAAAAAGGCTGATATTGAGAAGACACCCGAAATGACAGAACGTTTCAAAGACAGGCTTGGTGAGACCCTTGAAAAACTGATGAGGATTCCCGATTTTAACCCGGAAGATCTGATAGATATAGAACCTGAGCTGGCAGAACGAAACCGGCAGTGGGTGGAGCAGGCTGCGATTGATATCAAGTATGAAGGATATATTGATCGTCAGATGCAGCAGATTAACCGATTTAAAAGAATGGAGAACCTTAAAATACCCGAAAATTTTGATTATGATGGATTGTCCGGAATATCGAAGGAATCGATTGAGAAATTCAGAAATATCCGCCCGGTTTCAGTCGGACAGGCTTCAAGAATTTCAGGGGTACGCTCCTCTGATATAGCGGTACTTCTGGTAATGCTGGGTAAAAATAATGAATAGTCTGCTGGGACAGGGGCTTAACAGGCTCGGTATAGAATTCAGCTCACGGCAGCATGGACAGCTTGAGGCGTATATTGCTGAAATAGAACTCTGGAACCGCAAAATGAATCTGGTATCCGATTCGGAAAGAGACAAGCTGGTAATCAGGCACCTGCTTGATTCTCTTGCCCCGCTGAATATTCTGAAGAATATTCAGGCTGAAAGAGTAGCAGATGTCGGCTCCGGAGGAGGATTTCCTGGTATTCCCCTGGCTGTAATGCTGCCGGAATATAGCTTTTCTCTTATTGAGCGCTCAGGTAAAAAAGCCGGTTTTCTTCGAAGTACAGCTGCTGTTCTGGGCCTGGTTGATCGTGTTGAGATTGTAGAGAGCAATATTGAAGATGTTCATGATGTTTTTGACCTTACGGTATTGAGGGCTTTCAGGGATTTTTCGGAGTATTACGGCGAACTGCAGCGGATTACAAGGCCCGGGGGGATAATTGCCGCATATAAGGGCAGAATGGATTCAGTTCAGGCGGATCTGAAGCGCTGCAGTTTAACCGACGGCTTCTCTGTTACTAGTCTGGATGTCCCCTTTCTGGATGAAGAGCGTAATCTTCTAGTAATTAAACCGAAACAGTAATTCTTTCCATCTTTTTAACAAGAGCTTCCTTTTCGATGAGGTCGATCAGCCTTGCTTCGACAAAGTTCTTGGCTCCATCGGTAAAATATCCGGCCGAAATACATATTCCTCTTCCTGCCCTTGTTTCCTTGATTTTCCCGTAAAGATCCCTGACTATCAGTTCTCCTGTCTGTCCGGATGACCGAACCATTCTGAACAGAACAATGTCTTCCCATTTTGGAGCTACTACCTCAACAAGCATGTCTACATAGTCATTCTGCTGTTTTGAGATCTCCATTACCTTGATTTTGGTTTTTGGAAAGAACTCGGATGTGAGTTTTCTGCACATACTTACAAACTGCGGCATCGGGCCTATTAGAAAAAGCTGCAGATTGGAGTTCTGGTTGAGTTCACCGTAGTTTTTAAGCAGAGCCGCCGTATCCTTATAATTAGGGTTAGCTTCATATATCTGCTGCAGAGGTATGATGGCTGAAGAAATCTTGGAAGCCTTGATATAGCAGTTTGCAAGCCTGTACCGCAATTCCATGACAACCTCGGGTTTAACGCTTGGATTTTTCAGCCCAAGCTCAAAATACATCGCCGCCTGGTCATAATTCCTGAATTTCAAAGATATGGTACCGGCGTATATACATGCGTGCGCTCCGTACTTTGGATCCGTTCTTATTGAACCGAAAACCCGCAGGGCTGCATCAGACTGGCCCAGATTGTAATAACATTCTCCGAGTGAAAAAACCAGTTCCTTGTTTTCCGGGTCCATCTCTATTGTTTTTTTGAGGACTTCTGAGGCGTCCGTATATTTATTCATCTTAAAAAGACTTAAGCCCAGATATTTGTATGTATTTAGATCATCAGCCTTCTGTGTCTTTGCCTGGTTAAGAAACCCTACAGCCTTTTCATAGTTCTTTCTCATGTATTCGAGATACCCAAGGTTGTAATTGATAATAAAGACATCTGAATTCACAGTCCTGGCAAGCATGAAGCCCTTGTACGCAACCTTGTACTGCTTTGTGTTCAGAGCACAGACGGCGTGCTTCAAGGTAATTGAAAACTCGTCGAGTTCCTTGTCCGTGGCACAGAGTTCAAGCAGAACATCATAAAGTTTAAAGGCCTTATCCCAGTTTTTATCGTTGTAGTACATTTCTGCAAGATAAACCAGCGCTGCGGGATCTTTGGGGTTTGACGAAAGTCTTCTCTGGGCTTCCTTCATAACCGCTGAACGGTCATTCGCCTTGCCTTTTTGAAGTTTTGAATATGATTTAGAATTCTTTCTACCTTTTATGGCTAAGAGGACGATAATAATAGCAGCGACTGAAACCATGAGCGGTATGATTACATACGATTCAAGACCAAGCATGGTTTATTATTGTGTTTGATAATGTAAATGTCAAGTTAGATAAAAATTATTGACAAACAAATAGGCGGATCATACGCTTAATAGAGGTATTCATTTATGGAAGAATCTACTATAGGAATAAAAATTGCTGACGGAACATATTATCCTGTTATGGGACGTTCAGACAGTAAAAAAAAGAAGCTGATACTTACTACTGTTAATGATGACCAGGAAAGTGTTCAGATTGATTTATACGAAGGTGAGGGCGAGGCGCTTACTGATGCTAAGTATGTCGGCAGCCTGGTTATTGAAGATATCAAACCTTCAGCAAAGAAAGAGCCGTCAATTGAGCTTATTGTCGGTGTAGATGATGAAGGCAACCTGAATGCTCAGGCCGGGGACATGGCTACAGGAGACAGACAGAGTCTCAGTGTCAGCCTGAAATCTCTTGAAGAAAAGGATTTCACGACTCCGGATTTTGAAATTGATGAAGATTCCATGTTCGGCGATATCCCGGAGCCTGAAGAAGAAGATTCTATTGATTTCAGCTTTGATGACGATGAACTGGACACATCCGGACTTGATGAAGATGTTTTCGGAAGCGATTCTGAGGAACCTCTCTCAGAAGACTTTGATTCCGGTTTCGATACCGAAGCAGATACGGATTTTGATGATGATTTTTCTTTTGATGATGATGCCGATGCATTAAGTGCAGGATCTTTTGATACTGAAGAACCTGATTCTGATACATTCGAAAGCGATGAGCCCGAAGACGAAGAAGATAAGCCCTTTCAGTATGAAGGCTTTCCTGATGACTATTACAGCAGTGAAGAAGATGAAACTGAAGAAGACTCTGCACCTGTAAAGGAGAAAAAATCCCCCGTTCTTCTTATTGTGATAATACTTATCCTGCTTATTCTTGGGATAGGAGCCTTTCTCTTCCTCAGAAATTCCGGGGGTGAGGCCGTTCCGCCCCTGGAAGCCGGCACAGAACAGACTGTACAGGAGACAGATAAGACTGCAGAAGCGGAAAAACCTGAAGCTGCAGAACCTGCATATACCGAACCCGAAAAAACAGAGCCTGAAATTGTTGTAAAAGAAGAGCCGAAGGTTCCCGCAGCGGAAAAAGCACCGGAGCCTGAGAAAACTGTTGTGCAGGACACTGCTCCCTCTACAGCAAAAAGGACTTCTTCCGACGGAGTTCCCCCGGTCGGAAGCGGCGGCGGTGTATGGTACAGGCTCAAATGGGGAGATAATCTCTGGAACCTTTCAATATCCTTCTACAGAACCCCCTGGCTCTATGGGATAATCGCGGAAACAAACAGAATTAAAAATCCTGATTTGATTTACGCTGGAACAGATATTTTTATTCCGGAGAACTGAGCTATACTCTCTCTGTAATGTATAAGATTTTTACCCTGTCTCTCCTCCTTAGTTTATTATTATTCAGCTCATGCAGTTATGAAGAACTGGCCGCATATGATGAAGAAGTAATCAGGTCGGCCGTTGAAGATGGTACTGTCGGAGCTCTTGAGATAAGTGAAGACCAGATCGCAGCGACCGATCCCCGGGGGGCTTACTATCTTGCCTGCCGTTTATTTGATAACGGAGAATACCGGATTTCATCGATGCTTGCCAGGCATGCCTGGTATGAAGGGGTCGGGTTTATCCGGGAGCAGGCGGCTCTTTTAACTCTCAAAGCTGATACAGCAGCTGAAAACTGGAAGGACGCCCTGTTCTATTCCTCGATTGCAAGCGGGGAATTCCCCGATTCTTATGAAATAAGGCGGCAGGCTGCTGAAACTATCTACTGGTCACGAAGTGATTCAGAGGTAGAAGCCGCTGTTGATTCGCTTTCCGGTTTTTCTGAGTACGGCAGTGATGAGGAACTGAAGCTTTTTCAGGCTGTTACAGCATACAGGCTCTCAGCCTCCGGATGGAGTAAGAGCTGGGTCAGCCTTTTTATGGAAGTTTCAGATTCTTCATTGATATCGAGAGCCTGGGACTACCTTCTGCAGAAGGAGGAGTCTCCTCTGGAATATTTTCCCGGAATGGAGGCTCTATTCACCGGCCGTTATTTATATGCCAAAGGCGAATACCGGGAGGCTCTGGTGCGGCTGGAAAAGGCTTTTCATGAAAATCCCGGTATACCGTTTGCCTCCGGTTCTCTGACTGCTCTGGATAAGGAGCTTGAAAGCTGTTATATCATGAACGGCAGGGCAGTGAGCGGTCGGCTTGTTTTCAGGGATGCAGCAGAGAGTCTGGAGGATTCCGATCCGGATAAAAGCCGTGAGTATTATTTTACCGCTGCGCGGCTCTCAAGAAGAGCCGGTTATTATTCAGATGCGCTTTCATTTCTTTCAGCATCCGCAGAAGACGGTTCTCTTTTTAAAGATTCCAGGCGCCTATGGTATTATATGGATCTGAAAATCAGACGGGATCCAGCCGCTGCGGCTGCAGAGATGTCTGAATACGCTGCGGAGTGGGATGATCCTGATTACTACTCGGATGTGCTTGAGCGGCTTGTCACCGAGCTCACAACAGCCCGCAGATGGCAGCTTCTGCAGGATCTTGCGAAGATCTTTGAACACTCCGGTCCGGCAGAGATATATGACCGCTGCCGTTATATATCGGAAAGAGCAGCAGATATGGGCTGGATTGAACCCTATGTTTTTTCAACTGAATATTCAAGTTCGTACTATAGCCTTCTTGGAACGGGAAATCTTCCGGAAATTCCTCAGGACACAGATCCATCTCCTCTACTGTACAGTGATACTGAGGCTTTCATCATAGGGTATATTGAATTCCGGCTCTATGATCGGGCTGCAGAGGCTGTCAGGAAGTACAGAAATATATTATCCGAAAAACTGTTCATTTATGCTGCCGACAGCTTTTGCGGGGCAGAGCTGTATCTTGAGTCAATCAGACTAATGTATCAGTATCCCGGAGAACTTACTGTTGAAGGACTTAAACGGCTTTATCCGGAGGCTTACAGCCGTGAAATAAGGAGGGCTGCAGAGCAGCAGATGATCCCTGCTGAAGTTCTGTCAGGTCTGGTCTGGAAGGAAAGCGGCTTTGATTCGGACATTGTGTCGCGTTCCGGCGCTATAGGTCTATGCCAGCTCATGCCGTCAACTGCAGAGGAAATGGCCTGGCGGACAGGCGTCTATGATTATGATTTATACAATCCCGAGGACAACCTGTTTTTCGGATCCTGGTATTTCAACTGGTTAATCGGCTACGTCGGAAATATTCCGGCAGCTGTGATATCCTATAACGGAGGTCCCGGAAGGGTTAAACGATGGGAGCAAAATCTGTACGGACTGCCCTATGATCTGCTGTTCGAGGCTGTGCCTGTGCTTGAAACCCATGATTACGGAAAGAGAGTATTGACTGCATCTGCAGTTTATGGAATGCTCTATTTTAAAAACACGCCTCTGGCGGTGAGAGAATTGTTTTTTCCTTTTCTGACTGCATCTGCGGATGATACTGAGATTTAACTGGAGTACCTATGACCATACTGCAATCTATACTGCTTGGAGCCCTTCAGGGCATTGCCGAATTTCTGCCTGTATCAAGTTCTGGCCATCTGGTTGTTTTCAGGAATTTTATGAGTCTGGGAGATGTCCCTGTTCTTTTTGACATTATCCTGCACACCGCTACGCTTGCAGTTGTTATTATAGTATTCAGAAAGGTAATCGGTGAAATTCTGGTTTCGCTGTTTCGCCTGATAACCGGGAAAAAAAGGCCTGAGGATACTGTAAACCTCAGGCTCGTTCTGGTTGTTCTTGGTGCAAGTGTTTTTACAGCGGCGCTGGGTTTTTTTATTGAAGGTCTGGGCTTTGCTGATAAGCCCAAAATTGTGTCTGTACTCTTTCTTTTTACCGCTTTAATACTGATTCTCACAAGGCTTATTAAAACTGAGGGCCACGGCTATGATAAAATAGGGCCTAAAACAGCCGTTATCACAGGCATTGCCCAGGGTATTGCCGTATTCCCCGGCATCTCCCGCTCAGGTATGACCATAGCCGCATCTCTTTTTTCGGGTATAAGCAGGGAAAAGGCAGCAGAATATTCTTTCATTCTCTCCATACCCGCAATCGGCGGGGCTCTGCTTTTGGAACTTAAAGATTTCGGCGAGCTTACAGGTGATGTTTCTGCTGGTGCTATAATTGCAGGATGGCTTTCCGCTTTTATTGTAGGCTACCTGTCAGTGCTTTTTCTGCTTTCTGTCATTAAAAAGGATAAACTGCATTATTTCAGCTTCTATCTTATCCCCTTTGCAGTAATCAGCTTTTTCCTGCTATAGCTTAAGGCAATTCGCCTGCTATCCTTAATTTATACTCAGAATCCGGTGAGGATTATCCGATAATCTACTGATGAGGAGTATGTTTTGAAGAATAAAGCCTTCAGATTGTTGCCAGCTTTGATTATTACTGCCGCGGGGCTGTATCTGTTATTCTCTTTACTTTCAGCCGTTCAGGCCAGACCTGTCGGCATTCCCGGTGCATATCTGACCGGCGAGTTTCTTTATAAAAGTTTTAATATAACCGCTTTGTATCTGCCCGTATATTTTATGATGTGTGCGGTCCTGATTGCAGCTGACTACCTCAAGCCCAGAGTCTTTGCAGTTCTTATTTTCTCAATTCCTGCTTTTTTAACTCTTGCTCTTCTTGTCAGGGTTCTTGATTATTCAGCTTCGGCACCGGCAATAGATTACATGCTGATTAATTTCGGTCTCCGCGGGAGTTCTCTAATCCTTGGGCTGCTGTTTCTTGCAGAAATCCTTGCCATGATCCTCATCCTCAGCTTTGGCAGGCCTGTCAAAAGAAGTTCTGCTGTCAGGAGAAAAGCTCCAAAAATGGATCCTGCCGCTGCTGCTGTTAAGAAAACAGCTCCTGTATCATTGAAAAATGATGCCGATGAAATTGCAGAGCTGATTTCTGCATCTGAAGATGATGAGGACTATGATGATGAATATGTACTGCCGGAAGCTGAAATTGAAGCGGAGGCGGATAATGAATATGAATCACCCGAGGCAGATGAAGAGTTTGTTCTGCCAGAGATAGAATCAGAAATTGAGGAAGAAGAAGCCGGCATAGCTGTTGATGTAACTGCGGAAGAACCTTCGGAATCAGAAGAAGATTCTTCCTTCGTCTCTGTTGCCGGCGGCGAATGGGATCTTCAGGATGAAGATGAAATACCTGTCGATGATGATATTTTGAGTCACCCTGATTTTGCAGAAAGTGTAGAGCCTCTGGATCTTGATCCGGAACTTGCCAGTATTGATGAAACTGCTGCTGTTTCTGAAAGTGATAATAAAGAAAAGCTCAGCAGCAACCCTGACATCCCGCTCAGAGGGGATGAGGCTGAAATTGAGCAGGCGGCAAAAGCTGTCTGGGCAGAAGCGGAAATGCTTGGATTTATTGAAGACAGCTACGAGCCTGAAACCAGGAAAATCCCGGACACGGATGAATTTGATGAATATGATTTTGACTCCAAAGATACTGATCCGCGGCTTGAAGTCAGCTCAGGCGTTATCGAACTTGAGATAGAAGGTGTTGAGGAAAGAGATGAAATGCTTTCTGAACTGGATGGAATCGATGAACTTGAAGAGTTTGAAGACGAAGACGAAGACATCGAAGACGAAGACATCGAAGACGAAGATGACGAAGATGACGAAGACGATAACGATGATGCTATAGATATTGATTTTGAGCTTGAAGATGTTACTGATGAAATAGAGCAGGATGATGAAGTGAGAGCTGAGTCCTCCGGTCCGGCTGTTGCTGACTCTGTACAGACAGCGGTCTCTGAGCCACAGGTAAAGGCGGCTCCTGCACGTAAGAAGACAAGGCGGAAGAAATACTCAGTTCCTATCGATGAACTTCTTGAAAGTCCTGAAGATGACAACTACTGGGTTGTTGACGAGGATACGAAGGCGGCTTCAGAGGTTCTGAAGGAAACCCTTAAGGAATTCAGAATCGCAGCAGAGGTTACCGGAATAAGCAAGGGACCTGTTATTACTATGTTTGAAATACTCCCGGCTCCCGGAGTGAAGCTGTCGAAGATTGTAAATCTGGCAGATAATATCGCGCTTCGTCTTGCTGCTTCCCGTGTTCGAATTGTTGCACCCATTCCCGGTAAACACGCAGTAGGAATTGAGGTGCCTAATAAGCGGAGGGCAATAGTTACTTTTAAGGAAATCCTTGAAGCGGAAGACCTTCGTAAGTCCAAAATGTCCATACCGGTAGTTCTTGGAAAGGATATCACCGGCGGCGCAAGAATTATAGATCTTGTTCAGACTCCGCACATGCTTATTGCAGGAGCGACGGGTTCCGGAAAATCAGTTTCCGTCAATTCATTGATATGCTCAATACTTTATTCGAGAAAACCTGAAGAGGTAAAACTCATACTTATAGACCCCAAGATCGTTGAGCTTAAGCTTTATAATGATATACCTCATCTGCTCACTCCTGTAATTACTGAACCGAAGAAGGCTTTTCAGGCCCTCCAGTATTGTATCTGTGAGATGGAAAGGCGTTATTCACTTCTCGATTCGCTTGGAGTAAGGGATATCAAGTCTTTTAACCGAAAGGTAGTAAACGCAAAGCTTACCACTGAGCCTTTGCCGTATATAGTTATCATAGTAGATGAGTTTGCAGACCTTATGGCTACAACCGGAAAGGAGCTTGAGAATGTAATCTCAAGACTTGCCGCAATGAGCCGTGCTGTCGGTATTCACCTTGTTCTTGCTACACAGCGGCCATCAGTAGATGTAATCACCGGTCTAATAAAGGCGAACATTCCATCCCGAATCGCATTTATGGTTGCAAGTAAGACCGACTCAAGAATTATTCTTGATACAATCGGTGCCGACAAACTGCTGGGTAAGGGTGACATGCTCTTCACCTCTGCCTGGGATCCGAATCCTTCGCGTATTCAGGGGTCCTTCCTCTCTGAGGAAGAGGTTGAACGGGTAACCGATCATGTGAAGACACTGGGCGAGCCTGAGTATATCGACGATGAGATTTTCATTCCCGAGGACGACGGTTCCGAATTCATGCTTGAAAATGCCGGAGCAGGGGATCCTCTGATGGAATCGGCTGTGACAATAGTAGTTGAAGCCGGAAAAGCCTCAGCAAGCTATCTGCAGCGGAGGCTGAAGATTGGATATAACCGTGCGGCAAGACTTGTGGAAGAAATGGAAGCCCGGGGAATCGTAGGACCGGCAAACGGAAGCAAGCCCAGAGAAATTATACATATACCTGATCGCGTCTAATTGATTTGATGAAATACCTTAATGCTATCAGCACCGCTATACTGGATAGAAGATCGGCAATGGGGTTTGCCAGCCATACTCCAATAGCCCCGAAGTAGGGACATATAATCAGCATGGGCGGAACGAAGAATAAAAGCATCCTCAATGTCACGAATATCGCCGCCTGCTTTGCCCTTCCTGTTGCCTGGAGCAGAATCAGGGTATTGAATAAAAAGCCGTATACGGGATACAGGAAGAAGAATATCCTGGGTGCATGATAGATTAAATCGAGAACGGCAGTATCTGTAATGAACCATCCGGTAACTGTTCTTGGGAAGAAAGCAAGGAATGCCCAGAGTGCTGTTGTAAATACCGTAGCGTAAACGGTGAATACCGTAAAACCGTGCAGCAGCCGTTCCCTTTTTCCGGCGCCCTCATTTACACCGATGAAGGGCTGCATGCCCTGGGCAATTCCCCATACAGGCGGAAGCAGCAGACTGAATATCTTGAAAATTGTTCCGAGTGCAATAACATCATTTATTTCCGCATAAATATTCAGGAGCCGGTAGGCCACAACTATTTCAACAATAGCCATCACCGGAAGAGCCATTGAAGAGAATCCGATTTTAAGTATTTCCGAAATGTGCTTCGGGTCGATTTTGCGAATATTCAGGCTGAATTTTATAACTGTTTTTTTTGAGTTGAAATGAATGATACTTAGAATCAGACTCACAACCTGTGAAATAACAGTTGCCGCCCCCGCTCCGGCTATTCCCAGATCGAGGGTTTTTATCAGTATGGGATCAAGAATCAGGTTGAGAACCGCTCCGGACCCCAGAAATATCATTGCCTCCTTCATCAGTCCGCCTGCTCTTATAAGCATGTTTGATGATGCGGCAAAGTTGATGAAAAAAGTTCCGATAACAATAGTCCGCATATAGATAACACCAAGCTCAAGCATCAGGCCTTCACCGCCCATGAAGTCCACAAGCCATGGGGCATATACGTATGAGATGATGGATAGTGAGCCGGAAATTATTAAATTAAGCAGAAAAACTGCAGGAAACAGTCTCTGCCTGGTTTCCATATCCCGTCGGCCTATACTTCTTGATAGAACAGAAGAGGCTCCTGCGCCAATGAGGCCTGAGACTGCATTGTTAAGAAGTGAAAGAGGGTAGGCCAGGCCTACTGCTCCCATTCCTTCAGGACCGACAAACTGTCCGACGAAAATGCCGTCGACAAACTGGTAGAGCCCGAAAACAAGCATTCCGATTATGCCCGGAACCGACAGCCTGAAAAAAAGAACTGTCGGGCTGAGGTTGAGAAGTTCTTCTGTATGATCTTTGGGGCTTCTCATCAGGTTCAATCTATTCGGAATCCGGAATTAAAGCAATATGACTAACTGCTTTCTAACAAAGCTTCGGCTAGTCTGAAGAAATCTTCACGCTTGCTCCACCTTCCCAGTGAGATCCTCAGAGACTGAGAGGCCCTTTTCCCGTTCCGGCCCATATTCTTCAAAACTGCTGACTCTCCGTCGAGCCGTCCTGTACAGGCGGAAAAGCGGCTGATGCAGATTCCCCTGCTGTTGAGATCCAGTATGAGCTTTTCCATATCAGTCTGCTGCTTAAGACTGATACAGCAGACCCCGGGAGCTCTGTTTTCAGGGCTTTCCAAAATAAACTCAACACCCTTCTGTTCAAGGATCCGCAGACCGTCTTTCATCAGGCTGGTCATCACCCTGTTTTCCTCATCAAAGTCTTTCTGCATAAGCCTGATTGCGTCCGATAGGGCTGCGGCTCCAGGTACATTCTCGGTGCCCGGAAAAGGTGAGTTTCCCGCAGAGCCGCCAAATCTTAGACCGCTGATTTTCAGTCCGGTGCGTTTCCATACAAGTCCTATGCCCTTAGGTGCGTAAAGTTTATGACCGCTGAGGCAGAAGGCGTCACAGTAGGGAGCCCATTCGGATGGTGAAAGCCTGGCAGCCGCCTGTACAGCATCAAGAATCAGTACTGCGCCCGATTCTGAAGTTATCCTGTAAATCTCTTTTATCGGCTGGATAGCTCCCGTTTCATGGTTGACCGGAGATATTATCAGTATGCCTTTTCTTTCATGCTTAAGCTGAGCTCCAAGCTTATGAGTAAGCTGTTCAAGATTAACTGTTCCGTCGCTGTTGACTTCCAGTTCAAGGACGGAGCCCCTGAAGCCGAAAGGAGCTGCCGGACTCTTTTTTTCAAGATGAAAAAGCGGATGCTTTACTGAAGAGTGGCATGTAGTTTCTGTTATAAATACCGCATCCGGATTGCGAACAGCTGAGCCGAGAATCAGTGTATTCAAGGCGTCAGTTCCTCCGGCACAGCAGAAAAAACCTTCCGGGCTGCAGCCTGTCCAGTCAGCGGCTGTTTCAATGAGGCTTTCCATCTCCATCCAGGACTCAACCCCTGCAGAGTGTATGCTGGAGGGGTTGCCCCAGGTTCTGCGGCAGACACGTTCAAAACTGCCGAGGACTCGCGGATCTACGGGTGTTGTAGAATTATAGTCCATGTAAACAGTTCGTTCGGGTACCCATGGAATGGCTGCGTCTTTTATTTTCTTTTTAAGTTCACATCTGCAGGGCATGTGTGAAATTATAACCCTGCCCTGATACTTGTAAAAGGCGGTTTTCTGTGTTTTTATACATTAATGAAAAAACTGTTGTTAAAAGCCTTCCCCTATCAGGGTCTGCCGGGCCCGGTATATATTCTTTTTTTCTGTCGCATCGTCAGTAGAATGGGCGACTTTGTAAGATTCTTTCTGACACTCTATCTGACAGCAGTGCTGGGCTATGATGAAAAGCAGACCGGACTTCTAATCACTCTAAGTGTCATTGCCGCGATGCTGGGAAGCCTGTCCGGCGGCCGCCTGACTGATTTCTCGGGCAGGAAAAAAATAATGCTTTCGGCACAGTTTCTCGGCGCAGCTTCTATAGGCTTATGCGGTTTTTATCCTGAGGCAAGGTGGCTCTTATGGCCCCTTATTCTTTCCCAGTTTTTTCTGGGAGCTGCACAGCCTGTTAGTTCCGCCATGATTACCGATCTTACGACCCGGGAACAGAGGCAGAAGGCTATGTCGCTTCTTTATCTGGGAATAAATATAGGAGTCTCAATCGGCCCGGTAATTGCGGGTTTTCTGTTTAACAGCTATCGTCACTGGCTTTTCTGGGGTGATGCGCTGACGACTCTTTTTGCTGTTGTTCTTGTCGCCCTGAAGGTTCCTGAAACAATGCCTTCCGAAGAAGAGCAGAAGGAAGCTTCCGGTCACGAGAGAGCTGAGGAGGGCGGTGTTTTCAGTGCGCTTCTGAAACGCCCTGTCCTGTCGGTCTTTCTGGTGATGTCTGTGGTTCTTTCTTTTGTATACTCTCAGCATACATTTACACTTCCTCTGCAGCTTCAGAAATACATGGGCAGCGGAAGTGCCGGTTTTTACGGAATCATTATGTCGGTAAATGCGGTAACTGTTCTGATCGTTACTCCGCTGGTTCTCAGGATTCTTGAACATAATGTGCCGTTGAAGAATTTAAAATACGGAAGTCTCTGCTATGCAGTTGGATTCGGAATGCTCTTCTTTCTGAAAACTAATGCAGCTCTTTTTTTAATCTCAACAGTGATATGGACGGTAGGTGAGGTTATCATGGTGACGAATGAAGGTGTTTTTGTTGCCAATCATACCCCTGTAAATCAGCGCGGCCGTATAAACGGTCTGAGAAATATGCTTTACGGAATAGGCGGCTCGATTACTCCGGCTCTTTCCGGAGTATTCGTGGATTCCATTGGAACAGCCTTTATATGGCCTCTGGTGGCCGTCCTGGCAGTAATATATCTTGCTGTTATAGCTGTACTGCAGAGGGTGGACCACAGGAATCATTGCTGATCAATATTCAAAATTTATTCAGCAGAATTGATTTTGACCTTGTTTTTGTAGAAACTTCCGATAAATGCGGGAAGCAGCACCAGGGTCCCCACCATTGTAAATGTCAGTGTGAAGCAGATAAGCAGGCCGAAATAGGAAATACCTCTGAAGCTGGAAAGAACCAGAAACAGCAGCCCGCCCACTATTGAAATGGTAGTGTGCATTATCGGCCGGCCGGCTTCCATATGTGTAAGATTAATCGCTTCTTTTACTTTTCCTATCAGGTCAAAGTTCTTCTTGAACTGAATATTGTAGTGAATAGCATTATCAACACCTACACCTATTACAATCGATGTCACCATCAGCGTTGTCATATCCAGCGGAATTTTCAGGAAGGCCATGCAGATAAAGTTCAGCATCAGACCGCTGAAAAGGGGCGTCAGGGTCAGAACAGCAAAACCTATATTTCTGAAATAAATCAGTGCAATAATGAACACAAAGATAATTGCTGCGAGAATTGATTTATTCTGATCACGGGTAAGCATTTCTGAAAGGTAAAGATATCTCAGATCAACCGACCAGAGAGCAACGTCCATGTCCTTAAGGTGTTTATCCATGCTTATGTTGAATCTGTCAACAAGAGCTCCCAGTGCCGCTTCGGCAAGAATCCGGTTATTCCGGCTGTTGTATATTTTAAATGTCAGTGTGATTCTTGAGAAATCATCGTTGGTCATCTGCCTGATTGTATCGTTTGCATCCTCAGAAGATCTTATGAGTTTGAGATACCTCGAAAGCAGGCTGATGAGGCCTTTCTGACTCGGTATTTCCTTTTTACCGTTCATGAGAAAATTCAGCTCCCTGATATAAAAGCTGATTGAAGACACAGAAGTCACATCGGCATCCTCAAGTATCTCAAGTTCAAAATCTGAAACCTGCTCCAGGACCTCAGGCTGAAGGAAGTAATTCTTTTCATTATCAGGCGCTGTTATAGTCACATTCATGGTCTGATAGCCGCCGACATTCTCCAGAATATAGCTTGTTTCCTGTACTACCGAGTCGTCCTTCGGAAAGTAGGACATGTAGTCGGACTGAGAGGGAATCCTCGGATAGGCGTAGATGAAAAGCCCCAGAATGACAGCAAAGAGAACAAGAACCATGTAGCGGAAACGGTAAACAAAGTCACCGAGTTTCCCCATATTCTGAGCGAATACTCCGGTCAGGACATTCTGCTTCTGGTCCTCTGTAGGAGGCCGGATTTTTGACAGCATTGCAGGAAGGTAGAAGCTGGAAAGAATCATACAGGCTGTGATACCGAAACTAGTTGATATTCCGAATTCCTTGGTCTGGTCAATTGATGTGAACAACAGGCTCATGAAGCCTACTACCGTTGTGAGACAGGCAAGAAATACTGTTTTATTTATATGAAGTGTCGCCTCAACGATCCAGAGTTTATCTTTTCGATCGGGCTGTGCGTCACGGTAATACTGGTTGAGTATATGTATTGTGTATGAGCTGCCTATACTTAGGACTAGCGGAGGAATTGTAAGGCTGACAACGTTAAGCTGATAACCCATCAGGGCCATGAAACCGAGAGTCCATACAGTTCCGGCAAGGACTACTGATATAGGAAGAAGGAACGAGCGTTTTGATCTGAATCCGAAGTAAAATGATACGAGCATAAAGGCCAGGGCAAAAAGAAAGAGCTTTACAAGATCTTTACTCAGATATGTATTGCTGCGATCTGAGATAGGAACGTCTCCGGTTGTGTATACACGGTAGTATTTTTCAAGTTCCGCTCTGATCAGGCTGTATTCCTGCATAAAGACTTCGGCTTCATCAGTAAGCGGCTCGCTGGGGAATACTGCACTAAGTGTTTTTCCGTCTCTGGAAATTAGCGTACCGGCGTAGAATGGGTTATCAACCAGGAGTTCCTTAAAGTCTGCCAGTTCCTCTTCTGACTGAGGTGCGCGGCTTTCCGGTGAGAGTGTTCCTACCTTCAGCTGACGGCCGGATTTTGTAAAAACCACTGCATTAAATGGTGTTATACCTCTACTGATTCCTGTTAAGGTTTCAATTTCATGGATACTTTTATCAAAGGCCTGAAGACCTTCAAGAGTAAACGGATCATCGCTCGAAATCGCAACAATAAAATAACCGTCAGCAGAACTCTCGGTCCCGTATTTCTGAAGCAGCTGAGTTACTTCGCTGTGTTCGGGTATAAGGTTTTCAATCGACGGGTCGATTTTCAGCTTTAGAGCGCTGATTCCGAAAAAAGCAGTTACAATCACGGTAATTATTATTACCAGCGTAGAATGCTTGATTATGTTAAGAAATAGTTTTCTCATCTAATGATCCCTGATAGATACTAAGTGGTGCCCAATGATACTACCAGTTTTAGAACCAATTGAAAACCTTGACTTTTATTAAAATTGAATTTAATACATGATTAGACTATGAATATTTATACTGTAGCACTCACTCTTATTCTCATTATGGACCCCTTTGGAAACATTCCTATTTTTCTCGGGATCCTCGGTAAATTTGCTCCGGCAAAACGTCGTTTGATTATCATCAGAGAAAGCCTGATCGCATTTGTTATACTTATTTTCTTTCTTTTTTTCGGACGCCATATTCTCAACGGACTGCATATTGAGCAGGCTGCTCTCAATATTTCCGGGGGTGTCGTTCTATTTATCATCGCATTGAAAATGATTTTTCCTGCCCGTTCCGGGGGAAAGGAGGAGAGTTTTGATGATGATCCTCTCATTGTTCCTCTCGCTGTACCTATGCTGGCCGGGCCTTCATCTACTGCATACGTAATGCTTGTTTCTGCTCAGTATCCTGATAAACTTGTTACAATTTTAATTTCAATAATAATTGCCGCAGCTGTCACCTCTATAGTTCTTGTCCTTTCTGATTCGATTAGAAAGATTCTTGGAACAAGGATACTCAAGGCCATTGAACGGCTTATGGGAATGATACTTACCACGCTTGCCGTACAGATGCTTCTGTCCGGTATCGGGGCTTATTTCGGACTTTCCGGCTGATTTTGCCTTCTTTCAGTTCGAATTCTCAGAATTAATTTGGTAAAAATATATCGATATGGTATTATTTACCATTATATGAACAAAAAATGTCAAGATTGATCGAAATTCAAGACTATGTTAGAATATGATTTCTTAGATGGAGAGTGACTACATTGAATGAGAATGAGAATGAGAATGAGTTCCTTAAAACCAGCGTTCCGTTACCTTCAGTCAGACGACTGCCGTTGTATCTGACAGTACTTGAAGAATTTGAGCGCGAAGGTAAAGAGTGGATTTCCACTACCGATTTTTCTGAAGTTCTGTTTCTTAAACCGATACAGGTAAGAAAGGATCTTGCACATACAGGAATCATCGGGAAGCCTAAAAAAGGCTTCAAGGTTAATGAACTTATTTCTACAATCAATAAATTTTTAGGCTGGAATAATCTCACTGACGCGTTTCTTATGGGAGCAGGAGCTCTGGGTTCCGCCCTTCTGGGTTACAACGGTTTCCAGAACCATGGTCTGAATATAGTCGCGGCATTCGACAGTTCTCCTTCAGTTATCGGAAAAACAATTCATGGAAAAAAAATACTTCCTATCGAGCAGATTAAAGATCTAGCTTTGAGGATGCATGTAAAACTTGGAATTATCACTGTTCCGAGAGAAGCAGCCCAGGAAGCGGCGGACAACCTTATTGCCGCCGGAATCAAAGGAATCTGGAATTTCTCACCAATCAAACTCCAGGTGCCCGAAGATGTTGTAGTCCAGAGGGAAGACCTTTCCTCCGGCCTTGCTGTTCTTTCGGTTAAACTGGGACGCTTCGATTAAATCAGGCTGAAAGTAGAAATATACTTCACATTGTCTCGGGGCAGAGGGAGAAGAGGGTTAGTTGCAATCCAGTTACCTGAAAGCCCGAGATCTGTACAGCCCCGTTCAAAATGACACATAGCAATTCCCATATCGACGTGCTGGATACTGTATCCAATGCTTTTATTATAACCCGGATTTTCATCAAGGTAAAAATGAACATTCCTTTTATCCTCTGAAACAAGCAGCAGCCACGGCTGTTTGTTTGATGCAGACGGGGCAAGCTGAACCATCTGAAGCGGTCCGCTGAGTTCGGCGGAAGTTTCCTTTTCCAGAGATGAATTAAAATCGGCTGAGAAAAAAAGGGTTTCCCAGCTTTTTCGTGTATGTGAACGAGCGACACCGCGTACCATTTTATCCGCCATAGATTTACGTTCCGCCGGATAACCGATTGGTGAAACAACCGGAATAAAATTGTTGCCGCTGCATTCAGCCGCCTCCATGAAGGATTTACGTTTAAACGTTCCGCCCAGCCAGCAGGTTCCTATTCCTGCCTCAGAGAGCCTGAGTACAGCATCTTCCAGCACAAAGCCCGTTTTCAGCATGGAACACTCATCATTACCGCATACCGCAGCTATAAATCCCTGAGGATTTTTAATAATTCCGTATGTTCCCAGGCGGCTGCTCCGGGATACCCCGGAACTCTGCAGATCTATGAATTTGAGACTGATTTCACAGTCAAGAAATCCGGGAGGCTGTGCAGAGCTATCGATAATATCTTTTACTAGGTTTATGTCATTCTCTGTAAGAGCTTTTTCGGCAAAGGTTCGTACAGAGGTTCTTTCTTCTATTGCAGTAGTATAATCCATAGGCTGATTATAAATTATTAATCTGTGCCCGTCATTATTCTATGTATTGTTGCTTGATCTTTATTTGAAATTTCAAATATCATGTCTGTAATAGGAGAGAACCATGGACTTTACAAATATACTCGCTGAAAGAACTGAATCGATGGGAGCCAGTGCCATAAGAGAAATTCTCAAGGTTGTCGGGCAGCCGGGAATGGTTTCGCTTGCAGGTGGCATTCCTTCACCTGAAAGCTTTCCCATGGAGATTATAAAAGAGCTTTCAGACCGCGTTCTCTCCAAATACGGACCAGCCGCGTTCCAGTATGATCTGACCGAAGGCTTTGCTCCGCTGCGCGAAGTTCTAAGCAGCTACCTCGGTGATCGTGGAATTACTGCTTCTCCGCAGCAGATTATCGTTCAAAGCGGTTCTCAGGGAGTACTTGATGCGCTGGGCATGGTATGCATTTCCAAGGGGGATAAAATAGCCGTTGAAGCTCCTACCTATCTCGGCGCAATTCAGGCCTTTCGTCCCTATCAGCCGGAATTTGTAAGCATGGAGATGGATGAAGACGGTCTTATTCCCGAATCTCTGGAGAATACACTTAAAAATCATAAAATTAAATTTATCTATACAGTTCCTACATTTCAGAATCCGACGGGCCGCAGCCTGAACCTTGAACGACGAAAAGCAATTGCTGAGATTATCATTAAGTACGGCGCTCTGCTGATTGAAGATGACCCCTACAGTAACCTCAGATATACCGGCGAGGTTCTGCCTCCCATAAAGACATTTGCACCTGAAAATGTCGTATATATAACGACTCTTTCAAAGGTTCTGGCACCCGGTCTGCGGCTGGGTATCTGTGCCGCCCCCGAGTCCATCCAGAAATGGCTTATTATAATTAAGCAGGGCGTTGATCTGCACAGCTCAACCCTCGGTCAGGCTATAGCTGCCGAATATCTTGAGGGTGGCTATATTAAAGAACAGATTCCAAGAATTATTGAACTGTACCGGCCGAAACACAGGGCCATGCTTGAAGCTCTTGATGAATTTTTTCCTGCAGGATTCACTTTCTCAAAACCTGAAGGCGGAATGTTTATATGGGCTGAGGGGCCTGGGGGCATGGACCTCGAAAAGACGTACTGGAAGGCTATTGCGCAGAACGTTGCCTACGTGCCGGGCAGGTTCTTCTACACCGAGAAGGGAGCGGGCCTGGCGACAATGCGTCTTAATTTCACTATGAGCGAGGCCGATGTTATCCGCTCAGCAGTAAAAACTCTTGGAGATGTGCTGAAGGCGGAATTATAGGCGTTTATTCTGAGGAACCAGATCGCAGGCCTCTGCGGGCATCCATGATGCAGCCTTTCCGTTCCATTTGATATTACACCCGACAGGGTTTGTAACCTCAATTTCAATTGCCCTGCTGTTTATAAGCGAATCAAGAGTTACTTCAAGGTCGTTTACTGTCATTTTGTCAGTTTCCCTCGGGTTATCGACCCCTCTGCCGGTGTATACAAGTTTTCGTTCACTGTTAAAGACAAAAAAATGAGGAGTTCGCAGGGCTCCGTATTCAAGTGCTACCTGCTGATCCCTGTCATGCAGGTATACCCATGGGAAGCGGTTCTTTTCCATTCTCTCAACCATATGCTCAAAATCATCTTCCTCGTAGGTATTCGGACTGTTGGAATTAATTGCAACAAACTCAACCCCCCGCGGCTTGTATTTCAATACGGTCTGCCTTGTCGTCTCATCCGAGCCTATTACATAGGGACAGTGGTTGCATGTGAAAAATACTACAAGATATGGATTCTGTGCAAAATCTGCAAGGCTGTATGTTTTTCCGTTTGTTGCAGTAAGGCTGAAATCCGGTGCGGAATCACCAATGTTAATAGTAAAGGACATTAAATCCTCCTTATATAAGCATGTCTGCATATTAAATATACTAATTTCACAATCTCTGGACAAATTTTTATATAGTCCGGCAGCAGGAAAAACCGGGATATGGAGATATATTTACCGGTATACAAAAATAAAAAAACGGGGTTTAAGATGGAGAAAAATAAAGGAAAATTGTATCTAATTGCCCTTATTGCCGTCTTCGCCGCTGCTTCCTGTGATTTATTCAACTCTGATATCGGCGTTATAGGTATGGGAAAGATGCTGGTGCCGGATGAAGAAGGCCATTTCAAAGAGGATATCAGCTACAGCCTCTCCGGAGCAATTCAGGTTTTCTATGCTGATGGAAATTATCTGTATGAGAACTACGAGTGGGATTCTGTTTACCTGGAATATGTACGGGATGAAGGTGAAAGCGGAACCTATTCCTGGAATCCTGAGACCATGGTTATGACTCAAAAACAATTGAAAAATTATGTACAGGCAACGGATACATGGGAGGACATATCGGAAACCAGTGAACGGACTATGTATTTTACAACTGTATGTTTCGGTAATGCCTTTGTCTATAGCGAGAATAATATCTGGGAATCTTCTACTTTAGTTGAGTACAATGACGGGAGTTATGATACAGATTCCTACCTGATGACTATTGATTCTGAAACTTACATCCTTAAAAGAGAGGATCTAAGTTATGATAATAACGGAGTTCTCACATCAGGGTGGAATTCTGAGAGGAATTGTGAGGTCTCGGGGATGTTTCCTGAGGGTGTGAGCTGGGAAACCGGGAATCGTGTAATTTTTAATCTGGCTGAGACGCTTGATCGTGATCGTGACTATGACAGTATAAGCTCTTCCTGGGGAGCCTGGGATATCAATGATCTTGATATTTATCAGATGATTTTTCTGAACATGGGAAATTTTTTCTGTATTCCAAATCCTTCGGCCATGCGCGGTACAGGGGGGAGTGATGTATGAAAAATTATATGATTAAAATTCCGGTTGTACTTGTTTCCGCTGTTTTGATTTTCTCATGTCCGGTTTCTTTTCCGGATGTCGGTTATGGAAAACTTGTAAAAGTCGACGAGAATGGACATCTTACAGAAGACAGGGTGTATTATCAGAGAGAGCAGGTTCATTACGTTTTCGCTGACGGTACCATGGAAACCCGTGATTATGAAGCCTCGGGCACCCAGATTGGCGGGATGCGGGGGATTTATACGTATAATACGCAGACAATGGTGTTTGATATAGATGCGGATGAACAATGGGATGATGTTACATCGGCCTGGGTGAGCAGCAGTTCGGAATCTCAGACTACAGTTTTTCTGACGGATATCCTGTTCGGGAATGCCTATGTTGAAACCGAAGAGGGGAGCGGAATATTCAGATGGGATTCTTACTCCAAGTCAGCCGACGGCAGTGTTATAACTGAATATGAGATCTACACTGTTTCAGATACAGTCCTGGGGTTTGAAGATTCCGAGATAAGAACTGACTCTACCGGAACAGTAAACTATGGTTCTCAGAGTAAATTCTCAGCAGACATCACTGCTCTTTTTCCCTCGGGAACGGAATGGGAGGCGGGCAGTGTGATCACAATTCAATATGAAGAGAGTGAACGCTCAGCCCGTTATTATGATGATACACTGCCGGGCTGGGAGTCCTGGGTGGACAGGACTCCCCGTCCAGCCAACAGAACTTTCGCATATGAAGGAACCTTCCTGTTTGAATATATGATGGATTACTGACGCAATTTCAAAAATCCTCAAATTCTTCGTCAATAATGTCTTTGACTGATTCAGATTTAGGGAGCGCCGGTTTTGCCGGGGGCTTTTCCCCGGGGGCCTCTTCTCTATTAACCTGCTTTACCGTTGTTTTGACGGCAGGTTTTGCACTGATGACGATTTTATCAGGTCCCTTTTTTTCCAAAGAGTAGCCATCCGGTCCATGCACCTTGAAATAACTTATCATTTCATGGAGCATTTCGGCCTGGCTGGTCAGTTCTTCCGACATTGATGATGCTTCCTCTGCAGAAGCTGCATTCTGCTGGATTACCTGATCAAGCTGAAGCATAGCCTGTGTTATCTGTGCAGCTCCGGTGTTCTGCTCATGGCTTGAAGCACTTATCTCGGAGACCAGATCGGAGGTTTTTCTGATATCAGGTACGATCGCCTTAATTTTCTCGCCGGAGTCATTGGCCTTTTTGACGCTTTCGTTAGCAAGCTCAAGTATTTCCGCTGCAGCCTTCTGACTGGTTACCGCAAGCTTTCCAACCTCTGCAGCAACAACTGCAAAGCCCTTACCGTGTTCACCGGCTCTTGCGGCCTCAATTGCAGCGTTCAGAGAAAGCAGGTTGGTCTGGCGTGCAATCTCTTCTATTATGTTAATCTTCTGGGCAATCTCATTCATAGCGGAAACCGCTTCAAGAACCGCATCTCCTCCCTCAGCAGCATCGAGTGCCGCCTGAGTTGCAATCTGTTCGGTCTGGGCAGCATTATCGGTATTCTGCTGGATACTGGCGCTCATTTCCTCGATTGATGCCGATACCTCTTCGGCGTTTGCCGCCTGCTCCGTAGCTCCCTGTGAAAGTTCCTCTGCGCTCTCAGACAGCTGCATACTCCCGGATGTTACTTCAGCAGCAGAAGTTATAACATCTGATACTACGCTGCTGAGTTTCTGCTGCATTATCCGGAGAGTGTCGGCAAGTACTCCAATCTCATCCTTCTGATGCACATCAATTGTGGTATACAGCAGACCGTTTGCTATTTCCTCAGCAAATTTAACGCCTTTTTTGATTTGTTTTGTAATTGAACGGGCAAAAAGAAAATACACAATAAATGCTGCAATGAATGAAGCTGCAGCGACAATCAGGATTGTAGTTCGTACCTCGTTGACAGGAGCCATAAACTCGGAATCAGGAAGAGCCAGAAAAACACCCCAGTTTGTTTCGGGAACTATAGCAAATCCGGCGGTTTTTGGAATACCCTTGTAAATATAATTCTCATATCCGCTTTCCTGTCGGGAAAATCTTCTATATATTTCCTCCATCCCTTCAAGCTGTCCGATATTTGATTCAAAAATTATTGATGTATCTGGATGACTAATAAAAAGACCCGATGCATCGGTTACAAAAGCATACCCGGTAAGTCCAATAGTTGATTCCTTGATAATTTCCCATAGAAAATCAAGTGACATTACATTCACTGCAACGCCAAGCAGTTGTCTCTCATTCGAATATACAGGTGCCGCCATCGGTATAAAGGGTTCCCCTGTTACCTTGTTTCTGGCCGGAAGTCCTATATTTGCAGCACCTTGAAGGGCTTTTTTCAGGTACTGCCTGTCAGATAGGTTTACCCCGATATAATCGGGCGATGATGCTGCAACAACAACAGCATTGAGATCAGTTACCAGCATTACTTCGTAATTTTCTCCCAGCCCCTTCGTGTTTTTCTGTCTGGTAAGGTTTTTGCTGATTCTGTCATAATCTAATCCGCTGGCCAGCTCTTCAATCTGAGTATCGTCGGCTGCGATATCTAATACAATTTTCTTTTCAGTATTTAATACATTGTAGATTGAGGTTGACAGTTCTTTTGTACGCATTATCAGCTGTTCCTGCTCCAGGCTCTTTAGTCCTTTGCTGGATCTGTCCAGTGAGAAAAAACTTATAAGAATCATGGGGATTGAAAGGAGTATTACCCCGAGAATAATCAGTTTCTTACCAATACTAATATTTTTCAGCATACGGCAGCCTCCTGAATTAATTTTAATTTAATGAAGGCTGAAAAGCAAAAAAAAAGGCCGTCCGGGGAAAGGCCCGGACGGCGGGAGGCGATCAGAAGTCTTCGAAACCGAAGTCCTGATCATCGTGTGCATCATAGCCGGGATGCACACGATCAACCGGAGCCTGAGGCTTCTCCGGGGCTTTCAATGCCGGTTTTTGAGGTGATAGCCTCTGTTTTTTGACTTCGACTTTCACTGAAGTCTCATTTTGATAATCAGACAGGTGACTGTTTTCTCTGACTCTGAAGTAGCTGATCATATCATGAAGCTGTTCGGCCTGACTGGTAAGTTCTTCTGCCATCGAGGATGCTTCTTCTGCTGCTGCTGCGTTCTGCTGTACAACCTGGTCCAGCTGAAGCATTGCCTGGTTTATCTGAACAGCCCCAGTATTCTGTTCATGACTTGATGCACTTATTTCTGTAACGAGTTCTGCTGTTTTTCTGATGTCCGGTACAATTGCCCTGATCTTTTCACCTGCGATGTCGGCCTTACGTACGCTCTCCTTTGCAAGTTCCTGGATCTCGGCTGCTGCTTTCTGGCTGATTGCTGCAAGTTTGCCAACCTCTGAGGCAACTACCGCAAAGCCCTTTCCGTGTTCACCTGCTCTTGCTGCTTCAATTGCTGCATTAAGTGAAAGCATATTTGTCTGTCTGGCTATGTCTTCTACTATATTAATCTTCTGAGCAATTTCATTCATTGCCCCGACGGCTTCAAGCACGGCGTTTCCGCCTTCAGAGGCGTCAACCGCAGCCTGGGAGGCTATTTTTTCTGTCTGCGATGCGTTGTCGGTATTCTGCTGTATGTTCGCGCCCATTTGTTCTACTGAGGCTGAAACTTCTTCAGCACTGGCAGCCTGTTCGGTGGCTCCCTGTGAGAGCTGTTCTGCACTCTGTGAAAGCTGACTGCTGCCCTCCGAAACCTGTGATGCTGACTCAATAACTTCTACAACAACGTTCTTCAGCCGCTCCTGCATTTCTCTGAGCGTATCTGCAAGAACTCCGATTTCATCTTTCTGATTAACGTCAATTTTTGTGTAAAGTTTACCTTCGGTTATCTCCTTGGCAAATGTGACTCCCTTCTGCACAGGTTTGGTGATTGACTTGGCAAAAAGCAGAAAGATAAGAAAGGCTACGATAAAGGAGCCTGCTCCGACTATAATAGTTGTGAAAATGACTGAGTTTACCGGAGCCAGAAATTCCTGATCAGGAAGGGCTAAAAAAACGCCCCATCCGGTCTCTTCTACAGTTGCAAAACCTGAAGTCTTGTAGACCCCCTTGTAAAGGTAATTTTCATAACCTGCGCCTTCATCTGCGAATCTGGCAAAGATCTGCTCCATACCTTCAAGCTGTGCAATACTTGATTCAAAAATTACTGAAGGATCGGGATGGGCAATGAAATAACCGTCAGGTTTTGTTGCATATGCGTACCCGGTTTTACCTATGTGTGAATCCTTTATAACATTCCATACGAAATCAAGTTTTAATATGGCTGCGGCTACTCCTATTATGCTTCCGTCAGCAGCTTTTATAGGAGCAGCTACCGGGATCATCGGATTGCCTGAACCCTTGCTGATGACAGCCTCTCCTACATTGGTTTCACCCTTAACAGCTGCCTGAAAATAATCTCTTTCGTTCAGAGGTACACCAATCATTGATGTATTTGATGACGAGACAATTATTCCATTCACATCAATTGTGACCAGATCTTCGTAGTCTTCACCTGTTTCCGGTTCCTCTTTTATCCGCTGTAATTCAGTATTTACGCCGTCAAAACTGGTTTTACCTTCGTGTGCTTCAATTATAACTGTATTAAGTGCAAGAGTTTTGACCAGTTTCATTTCGATTATCAGTACATTGTTTAGAGCTCCGGCCAGCTCCTGTGTCCGCATGATTAGCTGTTCATGCTCAACATCCTTGATTCCAGCAGATGCCTTATTTACTGATAAAATGCCTATAAGGCCCAGCGGTATTATAATAATAAATACGCCAATGAGTACCAGCTTTGTTCCTAATTTAAGATTCTTTAACATATGACCCTCCTTCCCGGGTTTTTAGTTTTAAGGTTTGGCTATACCTCGAAAAACTTTAACCTATCACACTTGGAATAAGGGACTTTAATGAATAGCTGAATATGAAATAATTTACATTTTACCTAATTTAAATATTATCTTGACAGGCACTGAAGTCAAGGGAAAATGCTAAATCTTTCTAAAATAGTCATATTTATTGAGGCCTGAGTCAGGCTAAGTATAATTTTGATAGTCCATGTCAATTATTCTAGCTTGCGGGGGGACCTGAGGCAGGTTTAAGATTATTGTTTCTGGAGGTTCTCAATGGCTAAAAAGGTCATCTCGCTCAAATCAGCAATGGTATTGCTGTGTCTTTTGCTGTCTACTCTTCCGGTTGTGATAACCGGCCTTGTCGATATTCTGCTGCTCAATAGTGAAAGCGGCCCGGATATTTCTGATATTATTAAAACAGCTGTATTTACTGCTGTCTTTTTTGCAGCCGGACTTACTGCCGCACTTCTATTTTCAAAAAGTATTGGAAAATCATTTCAGCAAGCTGCAGTCAGTACCGGGCCTGCGGACGTCAGATACAGGGAAATGCAGACCCTCCTTGAATATATAAACACCGAACTCATAGGCGGTATGATGAGTACTTTAGCTGATGCTGAATCAAGCCTCAGCGCTAATGAGGATATCAGCGAGATTCTCGATTATTATTCAAAAGATATCGGAAAAACCTCTGACGGCATTATCAGTGATGTAGAGGGTATTCTTGAGGAGATGTCCGGCTTTGAGTCACGTATGCTGAGTGTTTCCTCCGCCGTTACACAAATTCTGGCTACCATTGAAACTCTGGTTTCCCATATAACAACCCAGAGCACTGCTGTAACTCAGACTTCTGCCGCAATTGAAGAAATGAGCGCTTCGATAAACAGTATTTCCCGTATTTCCGCCGAGAAATCCAAATCAACAGATACCCTTATTGAAAAAGTAGAAAACGGCCGGCATACAATTGTTGATTCCAATATGCAGATAAAAGAAATCTCAGCAGATGTGGATGGGATGATGAGTATCATCAATGTTATCAATGGAATCGCCGCTCAGACCAACCTTCTGGCAATGAATGCCGCAATTGAAGCTGCACATGCAGGGCAGTATGGGATGGGGTTTTCTGTTGTAGCTGATGAAATCAGGAAACTGGCTGAATCTGCTTCATCAAATGCAAAGATCATTGCCGGCTCCTTAAAAGATGTGAATGTTAAAATGGGAAATGTGCTTAGTGCCGGAGAGGCCGGAGAGAATGCTTTTCTTGAGGTAGCGGACAAGGTCATGGACTTTGTAAATGCATTCACCGAGATTACCCGGAGTACGGCTGAAGTCTCCGGCGGAAGTCAGGAGATAATCGGTTCGGTCACATCGCTCATGCAGATATCTTCTGAAATCACAGGCGGTTCCGGTGAAATGGCTACCAGCGCCCGTGAAATTAATAGCTCTATTGAATCACTGAAAAGTTCCTATGGAGTTATTCAGGATAAGGTTGCGTTAATAAAATCCAGGGCGGAGGATGTAGGCAGCACTCAGGCTGATATGCTTAAAATCCAGAATTGGGGCAGTACTGCTCTTGATACATTTTCTGCTGAGCTTAAGTATCTTGATCTTCCGGAAAGTTCAGATTTGACAAAAAGCCGGCTTACAAAAAAAGCTTCGGAACTTCTTGTTTCTCATCTGTGCTGGCTGAATGTAGCAGGGGCTATAGTTACTAATCTGGTATTCCCTGATATTCCGAAGCTTGCCGGAGCAGTCGGTGCTGATGCAAACGGGGATATCGATGTAAGTCTGGCTGCCGATTGCAAAGGCTGCAGGCTGGGTGTATGGCTTTATGGAGAGGGTGAGGGTATTTACGGAAATAATCCTGTATTTGATGAAATAATACGAGAACACGAGAAGTTTCACAGCAACATCGTTGAGACAGACAGAGCGATAAAGGAGGATGATTTTAATACAGTGTTCACAACTTTCAGAACCATCCGGACTTCATACAATCGCCTGGTTATGCTGTTTATTGAACTTTTAGGAGAAGGGACCTGAAGAAATTTTAACTGTCCGCTTTTTTATCCGGATTCAGAAATAGGTCTATTCTTCCGATAATATATCTCATGAAAGTAGATTAAAAAATCAGTGTTCAGGATATATATTCGGAGGTTATTTTGTGTTAAAAAAAGGAATCTCGCTCAAATCAGTAATAATACTTGTCTGTGTTCTGCTTTCAACACTGCCTATCATCATTTCAGGATTAGCTGATACCTTTTTCTTCAATAATCAAGCGGACAGCGGAGGCTTCAGTATTTTAAAGACCGCTGTATTCACTGCTGTTTTTTTTGCTGCCGGTCTTGCTGCAGCGCTTCTTCTTTCCAAGAGTCTGGCCAGGGCAATAAGGAATACTGTTCAGAAGCCCGGAGAATCTTCCGGTAATGAAGATAGCCTTAAGCAGATAAAGGTGAAATACAGAGAGCTTCGGGCTCTTTCTGATTATCTGAACAATGAACTTTTAAACGGAATCAATCACACTCTGGCCGAGGCCAAGACCTGTGTTGATGCCAACAGCAATGTGAGCGTAATTCTGCGTGACTATTCAAATGATGTCGGGAATATTGCCGATGGAATAATACGAGATGTAGGCGGAATCCTGGACGAGATGTCCGGTTTTGAAAATCAGATTTTAAGTGTTTCTTCCGCGGTCACCGAAATTCTCGCTACTATAGAGGCTCTTGTTTCACATATCACTACTCAGAGCAGCGCTGTTACCCAGACTTCCGCGGCAATAGAGGAGATGACTGCTTCGATAAACAGCATCTCTCGAATTTCTGTTGAAAAATCGAAGTCTACAGATTCACTTATCGAAAAAGTAGAAAGCGGCAGACATACCATAGTAGATTCCAACACTCAGATTAAGGAAATATCATCTGATGTTGACGGTATGATGAGTATTATTAATGTAATTAATGGAATTGCCGCGCAGACCAATCTGCTTGCTATGAATGCAGCAATAGAAGCCGCTCATGCCGGCCAGTACGGTATGGGCTTCTCGGTTGTGGCAGATGAAATACGTAAACTTGCTGAATCAGCCTCATCAAATGCCAAGATTATTGCCGGTTCTCTGAAAGATATGAACGGAAAGATGGATAATGTTCTGCATGCAGGAGAGGCCGGTGAAAAAGCTTTTCTTGAGGTCGCGGACAAGGTAATGGAGTTTGTAAATGCTTTTACAGAAATTACCCAGAGTACTGCTGAAGTCTCAACCGGCAGTCAGGAGATAGTCAGTTCTGTGGGATCGCTTATTCAGATCTCAGAGGAGATTTCAGGCGGTTCCGGTGAAATTGAAATAAGTGCTAGAGAGATTAATAATTCGGTTGAATCTCTCAAGGGTTCATACGGTCTCATTCAGAACGAGGTTGCTGTAATAAATTCCAGAGCCAGGGATGTGGCGGAAGCCCAGTCCGATATGATAAAGATCATCGAATGGAACGATTCGAATATAAATACAATAACATCCGATCTGAAGAAGTTTGATATCAGCGATTCCATCAAAATCTCAAAGGAATCCGAGCTTACAGTTATCATATCCGAACTTCTTACTACACACCTGAGCTGGCTTCAGGTCTGCGGTGCGGCAATAAGGCATATGGTGGTTCCTACTGATTCAAAGCTTCGGGGAATTCACGGGGTAGACAGCGACGGAAACATTGATGTCGGCAAGGCTTCGGATTACAGAGGCTGCGAGATGGGTGAGTGGCTGTACGGAGAAGGCAGCAGCTTATTCGGTGAAAATCCTGTTTTTCAGAATATTCTGTCCGAACATGAGAATTTTCATAATAATATTGTTAAGACCGCCGAGGATGTCCGGGGCGGTGATTTCAATGTGGCATTTAAATCTTTCAGAAGAATACGAACCGCATTCAACAGGATTGTAATTCTGTTTATGGAGCTGCTCAGCGAACTCCGATGATTATTCGCCTTTGAACTTCGGTTTTCTTTTCTGCTCACGGGCAGCGATGGCTTCCTCAAAATCATGAGTGGCCATCAGAGATATTGAGAGCTCTTTTTCAATTACCCTGGCATTGTCAATATTTCCGTCGACAATGCCGTGGCTTACTATTTTTTTTACTCCCCTTATTGCCAGCGGCGGCTGGTCAAGAAGTCTTATAATGATCTTATCAACCTCTTCGAACAGTTTATCTTTCGGGAAGACTCTGTTGACTATTCCCCACATGTGGGCTTCATCAGCTGATATTTTTTCTCCGAGAAGTATCATTTCTTTTGCTTTGTTGACAGTAACCTTTCTGGGAAGTCTAATCGCACCGCCCCATCCGGGAACCAGTCCCATATTAACCTCCGGCAGTGAGAATTTTGAGTCATCAGACGCATAGATCATATCGCAGCACATTGCAATTTCAAAACCGCCGCCGATACAGAACCCGTTTACTGCAGCAATTACCGGTTTGTACATGGATGCAATGGTTTCGCGTATCTCAACTCCGCGCTGGTACATAGCTTCCTGTCCGGTCTCATCAGTAAGTTCTACCAGATTGTCAAGCTGCCCGCCGGAGCTGAATGCCTTATCACCGTATCCCCGAATGGCTACAACATGAATTGAATCATCGGCGGCCGCTTCTTTCAGAAATTCAATGAATTCAATCTGCATTACGGTTGAAAGAGCATTAAGTTTTTCGGGATTATGAATAATCAGGTGGAGGACCTCATTATATTTTCCTGATCTCTCAGGTATTATTCTGTCGACTCTGTCAGATGCTTCCTGCACTATATTTCTCCAATTGATTAAGCTTCTATATATAATTTAATCAATTGGAGAGTCAATTTCTATAAAATTATGAATGCTGAGCCTGATTATGGGTTACAAAGCGATCCGCTTCTGTATTTATTTCCCTCACATAGTCGGTATTCTGGATACTGAGACGATCGATATCCATGATAGCACTGTTTATTTCATGAATTCCCAGGGCTATCTCTTCAATTCCGGTCCGCGTAATCTGTCCAATCTCGTTGAGGTGGGAAACTGCCTCAACCAGCTGACCGTTTCCGGCTTTCATTTCCTCTGCTCCGGTACTGACCTCAGAGGATATTGTGTTCATCTGGTTCAAACCTTCAAGTATCTGCAGACTTCCGGTGTTGAGTTCCATTACCGATTCTCCTATGAAAGAGAATCTCTGATTAACGTTTACAATTGTATCGGTCAGCTCAACAAAGCCCTTATCTGTTTTCACAGCGGCATTCTTTACGGCATCAATGGACTGTTTTATATCAGTAAGATTCTTGCCGACAATAAGTGACTGTGCAGCTGCCTGTTCCGCGAGTTTTCTGATTTCATCTGCTACAACAGCGAAGCCCTTGCCTGCATTTCCTGCATGAGCAGCTTCGATTGCAGCGTTCATTGCAAGAAGGTTTGTCTGGCTTGATATGTCGGAAATAATTGTATTTGCATGAAGAAGCTGTTCCGACTGGTTTACAATTCCGCTTATCAGCTCTACAACCTGAACAACTGAAGTCTTTCCTGTTTCAGCAGCCCTGTTCATTTCGGCAACATCGTTTTCGGCAGTTCTGATTGTTCCTGAAATGGATGAAATGCCGGCCGTCATCTGTTCTATTGCTGATGAAGACTGGGTTATACTTGACTTCTGGTTAATTATTGCGCCGCTTAATGAGTCTATGTTACGTGCAAGTTCTTCAATGGCGGCTGCAGTCTGGGTTGTGCTGGCGTACTGTTTCTCAATCTGAACCTTGATGCTGTCAATATTGCTGTTTATCTGGTTTATTGCCGCTGCTGTTTCGGTAATATTGGCTCCCATGTCGTTACTCGAGACTGAAACCTTTGACAGCTTGTTCTTAACACTGCCGAGAAAGTCGGAGAAATTTCCAAGCATGATATTGAAGCTGTTGAAGATACTTGATATTTCATCACTTCCTCTTATTTCCAGTTTAAGTGTGAGATCTCCGTTGGAAGCATTCAGCAGGTTTTCCTCAATGTGCCTGATTCTTTTAATGATTACCGATGACAGTACAATAAAAAGAATTATGATTATTACTCCTACACTTACAAGCGAGGAAATTATTATTGTTTTCTGAAGTGACTGTGATATTTTCAGGAGGTCGTTATTATATATGCTGCAGCTGACAATCCAGGGCAGGTTTTCCATGGAATCAAATGCTGCAAACTTCTGGTCTCCCTGCCACAGGTATTCAATGATGCCTTTTTTTTCGCCGCTGTTCAGTATTTCGCCAATCACACCGTCCCTGTTGTCCTTCATCAACTGAGATGCATCGGGATGCATAAAAAGAAATCCGTTTTTACCGAATGCGAAGGCGTAACCTCCTTCTCCGTAGGTTTTGTTGAGTACATTATTGGAAGAGAACTTATTCAGGTCTATCTGAACAACAACTACTCCTGTAAAATTTCCGTTAACTGTTACTGCCCTTGAAAACTCAAGCAGAAGATTAGATCCCAATGATAAAGGCAGGCTGGATATATAAGTTTTTGAAGGTTCCGCTTCAGCACGGAAGAATAGTTCTTTTGAGGATATATTATCAGCTTCAGGTTTATCAGGTCCGGCTGAAGCTATAATCAAGCCCTTTGAGTCGGTTATTAAAATATTTCTGATGTAGTCATAATTTTCAGGCATCCGGCTGATAATGCTGCCGGTCTCTTTGTAGTCCGAAGACGCCATAGTGGCTCTGATAAACTGGTTTTCTGCAATAGAGGCGGTTAGCAGAGAAGTTAAAGATATGTTGCAGTCGAGTAATTCTTTAAGCTCAGAGACTCTTCTCTGAAGCTCCGTACTTTTGTCGGCTTTAGTGATCCTTTTTGCGTTCGAAGAGCTGATTATGGAAATTGAAGTAAAAACAATAACCAGGCAAATCACTACAGCAAGACTCAATTTGAGGCTCAACCCCTTTTTAGTTTCCATAGATAGATGAGGTCCTTTTTTTATTTAAGTATATAAATGAACGAAAAGTTTATTTATAATATGGCTAAACAGTTTTAGTGTCAATGATAAAAAAATCTGATTAAATTACTAAAAAAATTGGTAAAATTTTGCCTTGATTAGAAGTTTGGATCACCTTATTCTATAGCAGATTAAAATTGGAGTATTGATGAAGAGAAAACTTGACGAAAATATCATCTACGAAGCTGCGCTTAAAAATTTCGCCAGGTACGGATACAGGAAAACCTCGCTTGATGACATAGCCTCAGAGCTCGAGATGACAAAGGGTAATCTTTACCGTTATTCGAACAACAAGCAGAGTCTCTATCAGGAGTGTATCAGGTATGCCTTATATCAGTGGCTTGAGCATGTCAGGGCTGCTGTTGCTGATGTTGCAGACCATGAACAGAAATTGATAACCATGTGTGAGACGGCTCTTGTTTATCTGAAAGGTAATTCGCCGCTCATGGAGATGTTAAGCAAGGATGATAAAATAATGTCTCCGATGATTCAAAGTGATATTTATATTGATGTATATGAAGATTCAAGGATAATGATTGCAGAGATTATCAGCGGTGGTGTTGAAGAGGGTGTTTTCAGGGAAGAGCTTAAAGTTGAGGAAATTTCAGAGATTATTTATACCATATATCAGGTTTTTCTGATGATGGCTTACCGTCAGGGAAAAAGCAGGTATGTGTCTGATTTCTACGCATCCACTATTCAACTGCTTCTAAATGGAATAAAAACAAAATAAATTTACATGATAACTCAGGGGGAAACAAAGATGGGGAAATCAAAGGTCTTTTTTGCAGACATGCATGTAACAGGCAGGGAGAATCTTCAGCAGAAACTCGAAAGACTGATTAAAACCGCAGGTATTGCGGATATTGATTTTTCAAAGAAATTCGCAGCTGTTAAAATACATTTCGGGGAGCTTGGAAACCTTGCGTATCTGCGCCCGAACTATTCGCGTACTGTTGCCGATGTAATAAGGCAGCTGGGCGGCAAGCCTTTTCTAACCGACTGCAATACGCTATACGTCGGCGGAAGGAAGAATGCCCTTGATCATCTTGAAACCGCCTATATAAACGGATACTCTCCGTTTTCGACAGGCTGCCAGATTCTTATTGCCGACGGACTGAAAGGAACTGACGAGCAGCTGGTACCTGTTCCTTCAGGTGAGTATGTAAAGGAAGCAAAAATCGGCCGCGCTGTGATGGACGCCGATATTGTCATTTCGCTGAGTCATTTCAAGGGTCATGAACTCGCCGGATTCGGCGGAGCCATCAAAAATATCGGTATGGGCTGCGGTTCCAGAGCCGGCAAGATGGAAATGCACAGTGCCGGAAAGCCGAGTGTAAGTACTGATGCCTGTATTGGCTGCGGAGCATGCCTGAAGATCTGTGCCCACAGTGCAATAAGCATTACCGATAAGAAGGCGTCTATCAACCATGATAACTGCGTAGGCTGCGGAATGTGTATCGGCCGCTGTCCTGTTGATGCGATAGAGCCGGTTTTTAATGAATCAAATTCAATTCTTAATGCTAAAATGGCTGAATACACATGGGCAGTTCTTAACGGACGTCCCCATTTTCACATAAGTCTTGTTGTGGATGTTTCTCCGTACTGTGACTGTCATGCCGAAAATGATATACCTATCGTGCCCAATGTCGGCATGTTTGCTTCTTTTGATCCTGTAGCTCTTGATGTGGCCTGTGCAGACGCTGTTAACCGTCAGCCGGTAATAGCCGGAAGTGTTCTTGAGAAGCACGGAACCGCTCATAATGATCATTTTACCGATGTAAGTCCTGAAACAGACTGGATGACTGCAATAGATCACGCGGTCAAGCTTGGGATAGGCAGCAAGGAATATGAGCTTATTGAGATTTAACGGGTAGAAACTCAAGTAATAAAAAAAGGGCTCACCGGCAATACCGGGAGCCCTTTTTTATCCGTCAGGATTTAAAACTATTCTGCATCTACCTTGAGTACGGTGTTAAGCAGAACAGTTGCTCCCTCGGTACAGTGCTCCGGTGTTGAATATTCCGGCTCACAGTGAGAAAGGCCGTCTTTTGACTGAACAAAAATCATTGTTGTAGGCATCATGTAAGAGGCAAACTGTGCATCATGACCTGCACCTGAATGCAGAACCATGTGTGAAGAACCTGCTTCCTCTGCTGCTTCTTTTGCGTATCCGAAAAGAGTCTTGTCCCAGTATACGGTGTCGCGGTTCCACATTTTTTCAACTTCGCAGCGGCAGCCTGCCCATTCCTTATCCGCACAGCCCTTGACTATGGCCAGAACCTGATCAAGAACTTCCGGTTTCTCATGTCTCACATCTATACAGAAATCCACGTAATCGGGAACACAGGTGTGTACGTTCGGATGAAGCACTATTTCACCGGTTGTGTAAACAAGTTCGGGGTATCCGAGTTTGTCTATCTCTTCATGCAGGTGCATGATAGTCTGTGAAGCGGCAAATAGTGCATCTTTTCTCTTGGGCATCGGGAATGTTCCCGCATGTACAGTCTGTCCATAGAACCTGAAGCGGTAGTTGAACATTCCAAGTACACAGTCAACTATACCGACATCTTTTCCTGCATCCTCAAGGATTGGTCCCTGCTCAATATGGATTTCGAACATGCATTTATAGTCGTCCTTATTGAGACGGTATTTTTTGTCACCTTTGAAACCGGATCGATCGAGTGCAGCGCCGAATGTGTCTTCGCCGTCCAGGACGCTCTTTGACTTCATCATATCTTCATACTTAAACTTGCCTTTAATTGCATCGGGAAGGTAATCGTAGCAGACTATTCCTGAAACCATCATTGCAGGCGGATAAAGTGAACCCTCTTCATTAGTCCAAATCATTGCGGTAAGCGGGTGTTTGTGAGGTATATTCTGCTCAGCAACGGCTTCAAGAACTTCCATTGCCGACAGTACTCCGAGAATACCGTCGTAATTTCCGCCGTTCTTTACAGAATCTGTGTGAGAGCCCATTACAATACGTTTTGCGTCCGGATCGCTTCCCGGAAGTGTCGCATACATATTGGCAACATCATCAACCTCTATAACAGCACCTATTGCTTCCATTCGTTTTTTGAACTCATTTCTTGCAAGGGTATCTTCGGGAGACAGGGTATATCGTGTGATTCCGCCGTGACCGGCATCCCCGAATTTACTGAAAGTTGTAATTTTGTCTGTCATTCTTTCAAGACTGCATTTATACATAAAAACCACCTTAAGATCTGTTTATAACAGGATATGCCTATATCATGATTCGGGCAAGGGAAAATAAAAGTATTTGACTTTCAATAATAAAAAACTAGAATATAAGATAGAACATATTCGGTGAGGCTCGGGGTCATTACTTGATAAAAAAATCATTTTTCGATTATCGGAAACAGACTGTATTGTATATGCTCCTCTACTTCCTTGTCTTTGAAACAGTTCTTGTAAATCTTTTCTGGTTCAGACATCACAGTTTTGAAGATTTTCATAAATTAGAATTTCTTATTCAAAGCGTGGTTATAGCCGGAGTCAGCCTTCTTGTCGCTCAGCTGCGGATAAGGCTCATTGAACTGAGACTGTTCAGGAAGATGAACCCGTATATTGAGTTCATCCTAGGTAAAGAGCTTAAAGTCCTTCAAATAAACGGCAAAGCAAAGCAGTTTTTCGGAATTGAAGACCTTCCTGAAAGAAAAGCAAAGCTTTTCGTGGGCATTTGGGTTAGGAATAATATTGCAAAATCAAGACTGTTTGTTCCGGAAAAGTTTGAATACCGGAGTTTCGGTTCGACGGTTCTTTTTACTAAAAGTATTGAGCCGCATACTGGAAATCTTTTGTTTTTCGGTGTGGATATAACCGATCAGAAGGTAAATGAACAGGAGATCCGCAGACTGCTGACTGCCATAGAGCAGAGCGCCGTATCGGTAGTGACCACAGATGAAGAAGGGAACATAACCTACGCCAATAAAGCTTTCGAAGAAATTACCGGCTTCTCCCGTCTTGAAGTATTCGGAAAAAACCCGAGGATATTCAGCAGCGGCTTCCATGATGCAGAGTTCTACAGCCAGCTCTGGCAGACCATCAGCACAGGGCATGACTGGACCGGAACCTTCCTGAACAGGAAAAAAAATGGTGAACATTACTGGGAAGAAGCAATTATCACTCCCATCTGCAATGATGAAAATGAAATAACTGCATTTATAGCTCTTAAAGAGGATATTACAAAAAGAAAGCAGTTTGAGCAGGAGCTGCGTCTGGCAAAAGAAGAGGCTGAGAAAGCAAACGCGCTAAAAAGTGAGTTTCTTGCCAACATGTCACATGAAATTAGAACCCCTCTTAATGCTATTCTGGGATTTAACGACATCCTTATGTCTCAGGAAAAAGATCCTGAAAAAAACGAGATGCTGAAGCTGATGAAAAAATCAGGTACGGATCTGCTTGGCCTTATAAGTGAAATTCTGGATCTTTCCAAAATTGAAGCTGATAAGGTCACAATCGAATACCGGGAATTCTCCGTTTTAACTCTTTTTGAGGAACTTGAAAGGCAGTTCAGTGTACTGACCGCGGAAAAGGATATAGAACTGGAATTCATTGAATCTACCGGTACCCCAGATCTTTTGATAGGCGGGGAAGTACAAATAAAGCAGGTTCTTACCAACCTGATCGGAAATGCGGTCAAATTTACCGATTCAGGTTTTATCAGAACTTCGGCAGCCTATGAGAACGGAGTTCTGCAGCTTGAGGTCGCGGATTCTGGAATAGGTATTACAGATGATGTTCGTACGAAGATTTTTGATGCCTTTGCCCAGGGTAATATCGGTACTAAGAGGAAATACGAAGGTACAGGCCTGGGCCTGACTATCTCCAGAAGACTGGTCGATCTGATGGATGGTTCGATTGATGTTGAAAGTACTCCGGGTAAGGGTTCCATTTTCAGGGTGAATATACCTCTTCTGCCGGTTTCCGGGCATGCAGAGGAGGAACCGCTTGCTGTAATTCCTTTGGATGAAAATGAGGATGAAACAGATGCGTTCGTGAACGGCAGCATTAAAACTGAGCAGAAGAATCCTGAGATTCTTGTATTTTTTGATGAGAAGGTAGACAGTCTGCTGATCCAGAAAATTCTTGAATCCTCAGGAATTCAGGCAAATTATACCCTGGAAGCCTCTGAGTTTCAGAAACTCTATCATGAAGGTCAATACAGCATAATAATTCTTGATTTCAGCAGGGCTTTTCAGGATCATATGCATTTTATTAATACCATTCATCAGAACAGGGAGAAGGCTCCTTTTACAATAATTATTACCGGTGATGCTATGGCCGGATCTGAAGAAAAATATCTTGATATGGGTTTTGATCTGTATATGTCCAAACCGCTGGACAGAAGGCAGCTTTTGGAAGTGATTACAGGACATCTTGGTGAAGGCATGCCGGCAAATGAAAACTTCGGCAGATATGATCTCAGCGGGCTTTCTCCTGATGAGTTTGACCGGCTTTCTAAAGAGCTTTTAAATCTTGAAAATGTCTTTAGTTCCAATGATATAGACGGGCTTCTTTCCGTATCTGAAAAGATATCTTTAATATCTGATTCCGGTGTTGTCAGCAGAATTTCAGAGGATCTAAGACGGATATGGGAGCATATTGATGAAAAAGCTCTCGCCGAATTTATAGGCAGTATGAAACCGATGATTGAAAAAAGTGAAGGTAAAGAGGATGGTGTATAATAATTTTCAGGCTACAGTACTTATTGTTGATGATAATAAGATAAATACAGAAATAATCGTTGCAATGCTGAAGGATACGTATAACCTGAGGGTTGCAAGAAACGGTGAAGAATGTCTTAAACGCTGCAGGATAAAACCTTATCCTGATATTATTCTGCTTGATATTATGATGCCGGTAATGGATGGTTATGAGACGATTGTCGAGCTGAAAAAAGACCCGCTTACACAGGATATACCGGTTGTTTTTTTAACGGCGCTTTCAGATTCTGAGGATATAGTGAAGGGTTTTAATCTGGGCGCAGTGGACTATCTTACAAAGCCCTTCAATATGACCGAACTGTTAGCCAGGATAAAAACACATGTGGAACTCCAGCAGGTAAGAAAACAGATTCAGTCTCAGAATGAAGTTCTTGAAAATTTGAATATAGCACTGCAGGATAAGATTGATGAGCAGAAAACTTATATTCAAAAAGCCAGAATTCTGCAGGATTCTCTTATCCAGAGAGAGCTTCCGTTTTTTAGGGATTTCAGTATTCAGGCCCTTTATATGCCCTGTGAAGATCTGGGAGGGGATTTCTTTTCAATAAACCGAGGCTTCTGCAGTGAAAAACTAGTTCTTGTTTTGGGTGACTGTACCGGTCATGGAATTCAGTCTTCTCTCGAAGCCTCTTTTCTTACAAGTGTGGTTCAGGCCAAGATGTCTCTCCTTTTCGATAGCGGAGATACAGGAGCATTTCTTTCTCAGGTAAACAGGAGTGTCATCAGGATCACGGATGAAGATCATTTCCCTACGATGCTAGTCTGCATACTTGATCTCAGCAGTATGGTTCTAACTTATTCAAGCGCAAACGGAGTCCTTCCTGTCTTGATCAGGGCAGGAGTGATCAGTTCAATTCCAAGAGCCGCCGGGATGCACCTCGGATATGATGTTTCCACTGAATATGAAACCTGCCGGCTTGAACTTGAGAAAAATGATAGGCTTTTACTATTTTCTGATGCAGTATTTGAGTTTAACGCCGAAAATGATGGTATAGCGGGGATTGAAATGTTTACCCGGCTGCTCAAAAATATTCCAGGCGGACCTGAGCCTGATTTTGAGGAACTAATTAAAAAACTTGGAGAAGCAGCAGGCAGGCTTCCACTTGAAGACGACACAACAATAATTCAGATAGATTTCGCAGGAGCCTTTAGTAAGGACTTTTTCTTTTCAGAACTGGACGGTTTGAAATCTGTACTTTCGGAGATTGATGAAATGCTTATTAAAACAGGATATTCAACAGATGAGATTCGGAAAATGTGTATCGGACTGGATGAAATGTGTCTGAACGCGTATTACCATGGAAACAGGGAAGATAGGCTGAAGAGTGTAACTGTCAGTGCTGAAATCAATTGTGAAGAAGTGAAGTTTACAGTTACGGATATGGGGGAGGGTTTTGAGCCGGCTGGAGTACGGGACCCTGTAGCGAATATTCTGGAAATTTATGAGACTGATAATCCGGAGGAGTATACTCACGGACGGGGAATTGCCGTGACAACAATGTTTTATGACAGTGTGGATTACAGTGACTCAGGAAGCTCGGTGACTCTTAAAAGAAAAAAAGACACAAAAAGCGTAAAATTTATTTAATTTTTGCTAAAAGGCGGAATGGGGTTTGATTTGGCAAATTCCATTTTCTATAATTTAATAAAGGTTTAAGTATAAAAAACTTATCTGCAGTTTGTTTATGTTTTTGCTGATTTCAATTGCAAAATAGAGAGGGCTTTATGAAACTGAGAACTAAAATATCGCTGGGATTCGGAGTTCTTCTGCTCCTTGTCATCGTAGTCGGAGTAATTGCCATCCTTCAGTTCGGAACCGCTTCACGCGGGTTTACAGAGTACCGGGCTCTGGCCAGGGATACCAACCTTGCCAGCAGACTTGAGACAAATATGCTCATGGTCCGGATGAATGTGAAAGACTTTATCATATCAGGGCTTGAAAAGGATGTTCAGGAGTACAATAGCTACCTTGTCGAAATGTCTGACTATCTGGACCGGGCTTCTGAAGAAATTCAGCATCCGGAACGGGCCAAGCTTATAAAGCAGGTCCAGGATAATGTTACCGAGTATGAATCAAGTTTTGAGGAAGTCCAGAAATTTCAGGCCGTACGAAATGAGCATGTAGACAATTATCTTGATGTTCTGGGACCGGAAATGGAACAGAGCCTGACCGATATTCTTATTTCAGCTGAGGAGGATGGTGATGCAACCGCTGCCTTCTATTCTTCTCTTGTGATGCGGAATCTGCTTCTTGCCAGACTCTACGTTGTTAAGTTCCTTGATGATAATGCAGATTCAAATGTTGACCGGGTTAACCTTGAAATTTCCAAAATGAATGAGAACCTAAGCCTGCTTGATGCAGCTCTTGAGAATGCGGAAAGAAGAAGTCACATGCAGGATGTAATATCAGAGAGGGAAATCTATCTTGAAAATTTCACTCTTGTAGTTAACGCTATAAGAGAAAGAAATGATCTTATAACAAATCATCTTGATGTCCTTGGACCGGAAATTGCCGGCTGGCTTGATGATGTAACCCTCTCTGTTAAGGCCGATCAGGATGAACTCGGGCCGAGACTCCAGGCTTCAAATAACCGTGCCATGATAATCATTATAATAATTCTGGCTGTTGCAATAGCTGCGGGAATTCTTATAGCATTTATCACAGTTTCGTCTGTTCTTAAACAGCTGGGTTCTGATCCTGCAGAGCTGATGGTTCTTTCAGAAACCATTTCAAAGGGAGACCTTACCTCCAGAGAAGGGCAATCATCTGAAAACAGCGTAGGGGTTTTTAACTCCATGCTTGTAATGAAAGAGAAACTGGCAGAAATCGTATCAACGGTTCTTGCCGGTTCTGAACAGATTGCTTCAGCAAGTGAACAGCTGGCCTCCGGTAACCAGGACCTTTCGAACCGTACCGAGCAGCAGGCCTCCGCTCTGGAGGAAACTTCTTCTGCTATTGAGGAAATGAATGCTTCAGTGAAATCAAATGCCGACAACACAATCTCGGCCGATAAACTGGCACGCGATGCTGCTACTCGGGCTGAGGAAGGTTCAGAAGCTGTCCGTGAAATGGTTGTCGCCATGAATGAAATCAATGAATCAAGCACCCGTATAGCGGATATTATAGAGGTTATTAACAATATCGCATTTCAGACCAACCTGCTGGCACTCAATGCTTCAATCGAGGCTGCCCGCGCAGGAGAGCAGGGTAAGGGCTTTGCAGTAGTAGCTGTTGAAGTCAGAAAGCTTGCCAAGCGGTCCGACCGTGCAGCCAGGGAAATTGCGGATATAATAAAAGAAAGCGGCCGTAAGGTTGAAGAAGGTGTGGATGTTGCAAACAGTGCCGGCAGCATGCTTGAGGAAATCAATGCCTCAATCAGAAAGGTAACGGCACTCGTTGCTGAAATATCGGCAGCTTCACAGGAGCAGCTTTCCAGTGTTGACCAGATCGACAAGACTCTTGCCAGTCTTGACGAGAACACCCAGAAGAATGCTGCCATGGTTGAAGAGGCCGCATCTGCCACTGAGGAACTCTCGGGACAGGCTCAGGAACTTAACACTACAATGCAGTTTTTCAGGCTCGATATGGTCGGTCGAAAAAAACAGAAACCGCAGCTGACTACCGGAATTACCCTTTCGGACAAGAAGGATAAAAAGGAAAAGAGCTCAAAACCCCAGCTTCCGAAACCTGAAAAGAAAGCTTCCGCAGATGAAGAGTTCGGTCCTTATGAGACCTTCTCCGAGCTTGCAAATGAAGGGGAGTTTGATGAGTTCTAAAGAGTCTGAATATAAAGAAGTGGAGAAAACTAAAGAAATGACAGCAGATCAGAAGTTCTCGGAAATCTATCAGGACATGGACAATGAAGATGAGGATATGCTTGTAAGTCAGCTTAATATGGATGTGACTAACCAGTATGTTGTTTTCTCGGTAGGTGAGGAAGAATATGGAATCCCCATCCTTTCTGTACAGGAAATTATTTCACTTCCCAATCTGACCCGTATTCCGGGTATTCCGGAATATATTCCGGGGATTATAAACCTCAGAGGGAATATTATTCCGCTTTATATACTCCGCAGTAAATTCAGGCTCACCCTTGAAGAGCTTGGTGAGGACACGATTGTAATTATTGTTCAGATTGGAACCGGGCAGACAAAGACTGTCGGCTTGATTGTAGATGCTGTTTCTGATGTTGTAAGCATTACAGCCGAGGATCAGCGTGAGACACCGGATTTTAACGGGAATATCGATGTTAGTTTTGTAGATAGAATTGGGCAGATTGGTCAGAGAATGGTAATTCTGATCAGTCTTGATAATTTTTTCACTGAGAAAGAAATCAGTGTAATTGAAACTGCAGGGAAGGCATAATGAGAGTTACGATAGTTATCGGCGATGAGAACAGGATTTCACTGAATCCTGATTCAGTTCCTGATCGTAAATTTGTTTATTTCAGATCCAATGAAGAATCATATCTTTACCATCTTGAACATCCTGAGGTTGATTCCTATCTGCTGCTCGCCGGTGATCTGCATCATGATCTGTTAAGTAGAATTATCAGTCATATAGGACTGCTTAATGAAATGACACCGGTGTTTCTTCTGGGTTACACAGGGGACGGTTCTGACGATTCTGTTGAGTTTAAAAATACTTTCAGATGCAGAACCTCTGATGAGTTTCTCAGCAGTCTTGAAGCCGTCCCGGAATCTCACCGTAAATTCAACCGTGTTGAATGGCCGGTAAAAGCCGGAATAACTGACCATGAAAAACAGGCTAAGGATAAGGGGCTTGTATTATCAATTTCATCAGGCGGCTGTCTCATAAAATCTGATTACAGGACTGAGACAGGCGATTCACTGCTGATTACAATTATATTTCAAAATTTTGATTTCATGGCTGAGGGCGAGGTGCGCCGCACTGAACCGGGAAAGTTTGCAATTCAATTTACGGATGTTTCACTTCAGACAAAAAATTTCATACAGGAAATTATTGATGAGAAAATACTTTCTGAGCTTAAGGAACTTGATTAAAAATAATTTATGAAAATTGAAAAAACAATACAAAATGGAAAATCTATCAGTACGCAGCTTGAACCATTTGTTTCCAGTCTTCAGATTTTTATAAATAAATATCAGGAGATAATGATAAAAATTTCTGAGTCGCTTCCGGAAATAGAGAGGAGAATAGAAGATAATATTCTTGAAGCCAGAGAGCTTCTGAATTTTCTTTTTGCTCCGACAGGTCAGGAACAGACTTATGGTGTCAAGAATGAGATAATAAAATTCCGTACTCATCTGGACAGTATTCTTGAAGATCTCGGTAATATGAACGAGATGGATCAGCAGACTCTCTCTGATCTTAAGCAGGCAATTGAGATTTCAAACAATACGGCAAAGGAAATGGAAAGTATCTTTAATATTTCAGAAAACCTCAAGGTCTATGCTATTAATTCCATTGTAAACTCCCGAAAGGCCGGAGAAAGCGGACGAGGGTACCAGATGATTTCTTCGGAGTTTATTAAGCTGTCGGAGCACATAGCTTCCGGAACAAAAGAGATCAGTGAAGCGGGTGCTCAGGTACAGTCTGAAATTGAAACATTTCTGAAAGCAGTTGAGGAGTTGGAAGTTTATTCAGATACACACCTTGCAGACATATCTAAAAGTTCTGCAGATATTTTTAAGAAGGCTAATTTCAGTATAGGAAATTTTTCAAGTATCCTGAATGATCTGCTTGACCGTATAGAGAGTTCAAAGGAACCCACCTATCAGATTATGGTAGAACTTCAGAAGCAGGATATCATTCATCAGCAGCTTACCCATCTCGTTGAAAATATTAACGATATACTGGTAATTCTTGATAATAATTCATCACTGCTTGATCGATATGGTGAACTTCAAGATGAAAGCGAAATCGCAGAATCGCGCAGTCTTTATACCCTGCTCATTTTTCTAATTGAAAATACTGAACATCAGATAAGCCGAATCAATTCTGAATTTTCAGAAATGGTTGGAGGACTTGAGCGGCTGTTTATTTCGATGCATGAATCTATCTCTGACGTCAGTAATGATAAGAATCTGTTTTCCGATCTGGTTCTTTCAGAAGGTGCAGGTAAGGCAGAGCTCAATGTTCACGATAAAAAGTCAGTTATAAATTATATATTCGATTCTCCCGGTCAAATGCTTAAAGATATTAAGGGCGATATCAGTTCTCTTGTCTCGATGAAAAAAAATATTCTGATACTGTTCATGGATCTTGAGAAAAAAATTGAACTGAAGAAAAATCAGGCCGAAGCTTTTCTGCCGATGATTGAATCAATTAAAAATCTGCTTCTGCTCTCCAGGATTGAGCAGGCACGCTACAGACTGCATTTTTCTATCGCAGGCACCGGACATGATGATAAGTTTTTTAAGCAGTCCTTCAGTAATCTTGCTGAAATAATTGAGAATATTTCAATCACCCATGCAGATGTTATCGGGAAATTTCAGCATACGCAGGAAACCTTTGGAATGCAGGAATCGCATTACAGTAAGATTGAAGAGAACTTCCTGGATTCTGCAAGAACACTTCAGCAGACTAAGGATGTTTTTCTTGAGCATTTTGAAACTGTGATGGATATAACCAATGAGCTTGTTTCTGAAATATCCGGCTACAAATCACTGTTTAAAGAACTTCGGACTCTCAACGATGTTATAGAATCAAACCTGGAGGTCAGTTCTTCAATTGTTCAGGATGTAAAGATGCGTCTTGAAGGCGTCGGAGGGCTGCTGCCTCTGGAAGAATGTCATTTTAAAGATATTATATATGAAAAGATCGTTCAGAAATGTACGGTAGCGCAGGAGTTCGAAACTATTAAGGATAATTTTACCGGATTTGAAATAGAAGAAGCCGGGACAAACAGTATAACCCTGTTTTAGGAGATGTTTTATGAAAGTAGAAATTCCGGAAGAATTGAGAATATACAATGTTGCTGCTGTCTGGAATGAATTGTCCGGATTATCGGAAGGTCTGATTGATTTCAGTAAAATGAAAGATTTTGACGGGGCTGGACTGCAGCTGATTATGAAATTACAGCTGCGTATTAAAGAGAATAAATCGGGAATAAGTATTGAAGGGATTTCTTCTGATATTATAAATAGACTGCTGAAGTATGCAGCTGAATTAAATTGAAGCAGAAGAGTATAGAGGAGGAATAAAATGAAAACTGTTTTTGCTGTAGATGATTCGCCCACCGCCAGGGCCTCGATTAAATACACTCTTGAAAAGGCCGGCTATAAAATAGTTTTGGCTGAGGATGGTGTAAAAGCGCTTGAATTACTTGACGGCTTTGCCGAGCCCATTAATATTTTTCTGTTTGATGTAAATATGCCGAACATGGATGGAATTACATTAATTAAAAAAGTACGCGAAATTGACAAGTATAAGTTTACTCCTATTCTGTTTTTAACCACCGAATCTCAGGAGTCAAAAAAAATGGAGGGGAAGAATGCGGGAGCCAGCGGATGGATTGTAAAGCCTTTTGAACCTGCTCAGCTCTCTGATGTAATTAAACGTTTTGCCGGGGCGTAAATATTATGGATAATCCTTTAGTATCGATTTTTATTGAAGAAGCCGAAGAAAATATTGAAATTCTTGAAGCACGGATCATCACTCTGGAGAAAAGTCCTGATGACAGTGAAGTAATTAATGAAGCTTTCAGAGCGATGCATTCACTAAAAGGCGGTGCAGGTCTTGCCGGATTCAATAAAATAAAGGATTTTTCTCATAAAGCTGAAGACCTTTTTGAAAGTATCAGAAGCGGAAGCCTCCGTATAACCAAAGATATAGTTACTGTTCTGCTTGAAACAATGGACGTTCTTAAAGCGATGATCAGTAATATAAAGATTGAGGCTGAAGCAGATGAAGGCCTGGATAGTTCAGCTGTTCTCGGAAAGATTCTCAATTTATTGGAAACTGAGCCTCAGAAGCCTTCCGGGCAGGCGGCGACGGATGCTGCTGCAGGCCATATTTATTTTTTAAAACTGGAATATTATCCTGAGATTTTTAAGAGCGGTATAGATCCTCTTATGTTTATAAATGATCTTGATGCAGTTGGAGAAATTCTGGAACTTGAACTTGATACACACGAGCTTTCATCTAATAAAGATTTTAACCCTGAGAATCTTTATCTGTCATGGCGGCTTTTCTATAAAACATCTCTGGATATAAAAGCGATTGAAGATGTTTTCTGCTTCGTCATAGATGAGAGCAGCATTCAGGTTTCAGAGATCCTCGCAGAAAAACTTGGAACTGAAGAATATCAGACTTATACTGTAAAAAATAAAAGTGCTGAAGAATTTATGGATTCGCCTCGCGGAGCCTCTGTTTCAGACTCAGGTCCTGAACCGGAAAAGCAGGTTTACAGAAGAGCTTCAGATATTAATTCCGGCTCCTATATCCGTGTTCCTACGGAAAAGCTTGAAAACATTTTCAATACCGTAAGTGAACTTATAGTGTCCCAGGCCAGGATAAGCATGCTCTCTGAAGAATATGAGGAAAGTCTTCCTGATAATTTTATAGCAGTTACTGATACACTTAAAAATATCACCCAGCTCCTGCAGGAACAGGTTACTACGCTTAGGATGATTAGTCTAAGCGGGACCTTCGACCGTTTTAAGAGAGTTGTCCGTGATATTGCCAATGACCTCGGGAAAAAAGTGAATCTTGAGATTTCCGGACAGGATACGGAACTCGATAAGAATATGATCGAGAAACTCAATGATCCGCTTAAGCATATTGTGCGGAACTGCATCGATCACGGGATAGAAACTGAAGAAGAGAGACTAAAAGCCGGTAAACAGCCTGAAGGGATGCTGAAGCTGGCTGCATATATTGAAAGCGGAAAGGTTGTTATAGAGATTGCAGATGACGGAAAGGGTATCGACCGGGAAAAAATTATTGCAAAGGCTGTTGAACGGGAATTGATTCAGCCTAACGCACAACTTTCTGACGGTGAGGTTTTAAACCTGATTTTTCATCCCGGTCTTTCCACCGCGGAGAATGTAACGGATCTCTCGGGCCGCGGTGTAGGTATGGATGTTGTTAAGAATGCAATCACCGAGCTTAACGGTTCAATCGATATTGAATCACAGGAAGGGCAGGGAACTGTTTTCAGATTATTTCTTCCTCTTACTCTTGCAATAATGGATGGTATGCTCGTTTCAATAGGCATGGAAAAATATATAATTCCGACACTTTCAATTCTTGAAATATTCAGACCTGAAGAATGGCAGCTGAAGACTATAGCTGGACGAGGCGAAGTTGTTTTTTTCAGGGGTGATCAAATTCCTGTGATTCGGCTTCATGAAATTCTGAATATTGAAAAAGCAGAGCAAAATCCGCTGGTTGCTGAACTTATAGTAATTAATAATAACGGAATGAAGGTAGCAATGCTTGTTGATAATGTTCTTGAGCAGTTTCAAATAGTTCTTAAATCATTACAGAAAAATTTCCGCAGGGTTGATAATATTTCGAGTGCTACAATTCTTGGAAATGGTGATGTCGCTTTGATTCTGGATATACAGGGAATTTTTTCCAAAAGAGTATAAAGAAGTGTATAGAAAATTTGATTCAAAACTAAAGAGTCAGGTGCTGACAATATTTGCCGGCGAATACTTTGTAAGTTCCGGCGGAGAAATTATCTCTACAGTTCTGGGTTCCTGTATCGCTGTATGTCTGTATGATGAAATTACCGGTGTAGGCGGAATGAACCATTTTATGCTACCGGATGAAAGAGGTGAAAAAAAACTTCATCTTGACGGAGCAACTCTGCAGAATGATGAACTTACTCAGAAATCAATGCGTTACGGAATAACCTCAATGGAAGTTCTCATTGCCGAAATGATGAAAGCCGGGGCTTCACGAAGCCGCCTGAAGGCAAAGATTTTCGGAGGGGGGAAGGTTTTAAAATCTTCTGCAACACTTACCAGTGTCGGCGACCGGAATATCGGTTTTACAAAAGCCTTTCTTCATACCGAAGGCATTCCGATTGTTAAGGAAGATGTCGGTGATTATTACGGAAGGAAGATATTCTTTCTGACAGGGAAGAACAGTATTTTTGTAAAGCGTGTTGAGATTGAACCGGCTGTTGCGGAAGAGCGTCGTTATCTTGAGCAGCTTGAGACACTTCGTGTTAAAAAAACGGATATCACTTTATTTTAGGATTTTAAATGTTCGAACTTGCGGATCGGGAATTCAGATATATAGCAGACGCACTTTATGATTTTGCTAAAATCAATCTGACTGAAAAAAAAAGATCACTTGTAATTTCAAGGCTTTCCCGACGTATCCGCGCGATAGGGTTAACTGGTTTTCCTGAGTATGTTGATTTTCTTAAAAATGAAGATGCGGACAGGACTGAGTTCATGAAAATGGTTGATGCCATGTCGACCAACTATTCACTTTTTTTCAGGGAACCATATCATTTCGACTTTCTGGCTGATAACATACTGAACACATTCAGCGGCAGCGAACTCAAAATATGGTCCGCCGCCGCTTCCACCGGGCAGGAAATTTATTCCATTCTTATGACTCTTCTTGAATTTGAACGGGTTAAACAGAAAAGGATTCAGTTTCGGCTATATGCCTCCGATATATCAAGCGATGTTCTTCGAACCGCCGCCGGCGGAATTTACAACAGTAAGGATATCGAGAAAGTTGAACCGGAGCTTTTAAAGCGTTATTTTCTTAAAGGCGGCGGAGCAAAAGCGGGAATGGTAAAAATTAAGAATGAGCTGACACGCAGGGTGAAATTTTTCAGGCTGAACCTCAATGACGAAAAATTTCAAATACCGCTTATGGATGTTATCTTTCTGAGGAATGTAGTGATATATTTTGACAAGCCGACAAAGATTGAACTTATTGCCAGACTTCATGATTATCTGAAGCCCGGAGGGTATCTTTTCCTCGGTCACAGTGAATCGCTCTCCGGTATTTCTGATCAATTCATAAATGTCGGTAAAACGGTTTACAGGAGGAAGGACTGATGATAAATGTTCTCATTGTTGATGACTCGGCATTGGTTAGAAAGGTTATTACCGAAATTGTTGACAAGACAGACGGCATGAAGATAGCTGCTGCAGCCTTCGATCCTGTATTTGCGATAGAAAAACTTAAGACAATTGAAGTTGATGTAATTGTTCTGGATATTGAAATGCCGCGTATGGACGGCCTGACCTTTCTCAGGAGACTGATGGGTGCTCAACCGCTGCCTGTTATCATCCTTTCTTCGCTTGCTACCAAAAATGCTGATGTTACTCTTCAGGCTTTTGAACTGGGTGCTTTTGAAGTCTTAACAAAACCTGAGGATATTCTTCAGCTCCCTGAACTGGAGCAAAAACTTGTAGAAACTATTCAGCATGCGGCCTCCGGCTCAGTTAAGGATAAGCTTATAAGCCGGTTTAAAAAATACGGTGCAGCAGCTGTCCCCGAAAAACTTGTACACACTGAATCTTATTTTACCGGAACCGCAAGAACTACAGATAAAATTATAGTGATTGGTTCATCGACCGGAGGAACCACTGCCATTCAGGATATACTTTCAGATCTGCCGGTTGATGTTCCGGGCATTGTTATTGTTCAGCACATGCCTGTTCAGTTTACATCAGCCTTTGCCAACAGACTTAACTCGCTTCTGCATTTTACTGTTAAACTTGGAGAGTCCGGTGAGCAGATAAAACCCGGCTTTGTATATATCGCTCCCGGTGATACTCACTGTTCCATAATGAGTTCGGGTGCAAAGTATCTCATCAAGCTTAGAGATGGACCCCGGGTGAATTATCACAAACCCTCAGTCTCAATGCTGTTTAATTCGGCTGCCAATTATGCAGGACGAAACGCCGTCGGAGTAATGCTGACTGGAATGGGTGATGACGGTGCAATGGCCATGAAAAAAATGAAAGATGCCGGCAGCTATAATATCGTTCAGGATGAAGCCAGCAGTGTTGTCTGGGGTATGCCTGGAAAGGCTGTAGAATACGGCGCTGCTGATATAGTTCTGCCTCTCGGGAAGATTGCTCCGGAGATATGCAGAGCTCTTGACAAGATGTAATCACAGGAGGAGACATGAATATCGATGTAAAACAGGAAGGCAGTTCAACTATTGTTGTTATTAATACAGATGCCCTGATTAAAGATGAGGCTATGGTTTTCAAAAAAAGCATGGTTGAACTTCTGGATTCCGGACAAAAACACTTGAAAATAGATTTGCGCCGGACAAAATTTATTGACAGTTCGGGGATCGGGAAACTGCTGTTTCTGAACAAGAAACTAGGACAGTCTGGCGGAAGCCTTGAGATTTCTGCGATCAGTCCCGAATTGTATGATTTCCTTGATTCTCTTGCAATAACGAAAGTAATAAAGATTATCAAGCCCGGTTCCTGAACATAATTTAAAATTGTGTTATTAGGTTACCTCGGATATAATTAATTTTGTGAATAATAAATATGCCGATGGAACAGTTAAGACTGTTCTGCTGATCAGCAGCCGGGAAAAATCTTTTTTGACCGAGCCTCTTAAAACCCTTGGATTTGAAATAGTTCGAGAGCGCTTTTTCCCACAAGCCCTGCAGGCGTTGATGTACATTGAACTTGATTTGATAATAATAGAACTCACGGGTATTCCGGAAAATACTGATTATCAAAAAATTTCAGATATGCTGCTGCTCAGCAATAGGCCGGTAATAGCAGTTCCGGATACGTCCGTGAAGGACGCTCTTGAGCGGTTTTCTGTAGTGTACTCAGGTATTATCCCTGATGATTCAGATCCGTACATCATTTCAGCTATAATAAATAATGCGCTGCGGCTTCATGATTCCGGAAAGGCTCAAGTTAAAAGTGAATTGAAACTTCTTTCTTTAAAATCTGATTTTTCTGACGATAAAGCTGAACTGTCTTTTTCGGATCTCTTTGATCTCGAGGAAATACAAATCCTTCAGGACCAGTTTGCTGCAGCAACCGGTGTTGCCTCGTTAATTACTAATCCGGATGGTATCCCTATAACCCGCCCAAGCAGGTTTACAAGACTTTGTAATGATATTGTTAGGAAAACCGAGAAAGGCAGGGCGAACTGTTTTAAATCAGATGCCGGTATCGGTAAATTTAATCCCGATGGACCGATAATCCATGAATGTTTCAGCTGCGGCCTCTGGGATGCCGGTGCCAGTATAAGTGTCGGCGGCCGGCATATTGCAAACTGGCTTATCGGCCAGGTGCGCAACGAGAAAATTAATGAAGCAGAAGTTATAGGATATGCTGATGAGATTGGTGTATCAAGACAGGTATTCAGTGAGAGCTTCAAAGACGTTCCTTTTATGGACGAAGAAAGATTTCGCGGAATTGCTGAATTCCTGTTTTCAATTGCAAATGATTTATCCCTTATTGCATTTCAGAATCTCAAGCAGGCAAGGTATATCTCTGAAAGGGATAAGGCTGAGCAGGAACTGATTCAGGCAAACAGGGAGAAGGAGCTCTTCCTTAGGGATCTTCAGCACCGCATGAAAAATACACTGACAATTATTTCCGGGCTGCTGTCATTGGAGATGGCAAATTTTAACGTTTCAACAATTGAAGAAAAGAAAATGCTTGGAATCTTCGAAGAAACTATTGACCGTATAGAAGCAATAAGCAGTATCTATCAGAGTTTCAACAGTTCTACCGGGCTTAATCATGTGGAGCTTACTCCGTTTATTCAGAATATTGTAGAACAGTTTAAAATATCCTTTACCCGGAATATTGATATAGTGAGATTTGAATCAGATATGAATAAAACTGTAATAAGCATAAAGACTGCCATGAACATCGGGCTTATTCTTAACGAACTGCTTACGAATGCATTGAAGTATGCATATCCGGAGGGGGAGCCGATTAGAATTGATGTAAATCTCAAATTAAATAATCAGGGACTCTTCGTTATTGTAAGAGATTTTGGTTGCGGTTTTAAACCTGGATTTTCTGATAAGGATAAGGGGACCGGACTTCAGATCATTGATATGCTTACACAGGAATTGGACGGCAGGATTAAAATATCGGGTCATGACGGTGTTTCCGCAGAGCTTAGGCTTCCGGATATCAGGTGATATATAAAATCTTTATAGGAGAAAGTGATGGCAGAAACAAGAATGTCTGAAAACGGTTTGTCTGTTCTTTTCAGTAATCTTTCAAAAGCCGCTGAGAAACAGCAGCTTTCCGGGCTGTCTGAAAAGTACAGCCGTCTCTCGGAACAGTATGAAAGCGCAGCAGCTGATATGAATTTGGCCGAAGTGAAGGATGCATTAAGCAGAAGCCTGGCTGAGGAGTATCCGGCCTGTAAGGAGGCGGCTGAGGCCAGGGCTGACCGCGGAATCCTTCGTTCGCTTGTCTGGGGAGAGAAGGTCACAACCATAGAAAAAAGTCTCATCGACCGCTATCTGTCAAAGGGTGAGGCCCTGCTTGAAGGTAAAACCCTGTATGTCTGTGAGGCCTGCGGATTTATTTTTCTCGGAGCGGATGTTCCCGAAATATGCCCTGTATGCAAAGCTCCGTCATCCCGTTTTTCAGTGGTAAAGGAGTAAAATATGTACGCTTCAAGAAATATCAGATTATGTACAAAGGATTGCCTCTGCCTTTTTGTATGTCCCACAGGAGCAACCGATACAGAAAACGGTCAGATAGATAAATCACGCTGTCTTGACGGCTGCAGACGCTGTGTTGATGCCTGTCCTTCGCATGCAATATCTCTTGTTTTTGAGAACTATCCGGAGCCTCTGGAGAAGGACCCGGAACTTGCAGCTATGATGATTGACATGCTTGAAACGAAGGCGGCTCTTGAAGCCGCTGTTTCCGGCCTGCTTCAGAATACCGGTGACCCCGGTGCCGGACGGCTGCTTTCTGCATTGAAGAAATCACTGAGGATTACTGCTGAAGACTGCGCGCGTGAAGCAGGCTACATGCTTCCGCAGTGTAAAGCTGTAAAGGCCCTCAGTGCAGAACTCGGTATTGACCGGAACTGACAGATTCGGCTCAATCACCCAGCGGCGGCATGCTGTCGACTCTCCGCATTAAATCTTCAAGGCCGGCCTTTATGTTTTCATCCATCGGATATTTTTCAGGTTCGGCCAGGATTTTTTCAACGCGTTTTCTTGCCCGGCTGTACATATCCTGCCGGCCTGCAGATTCCCATACTTCGTAGGCATCGCCGTCAGTCAATTCCTGTGTGAGGAATTCACTGCTTCGACATGCGGCCAGCGTAGAATCCTGCATCAGGTAATGTCCCCCAGGGCCTACCTCCTTAATGTCGCTGAAGTAATCTTTGTCGGGGGACGAATCTATCCCGGCCCGGAGTCTCTGGGCATAATTTATAATTTCATCATCAACAACAATCTGTTCAAGCGTTATACAGTTGCTCGTTTCTATGGCGCCGGGCCCCTGAAGAAGATCGACTCCGCTGTTTAGCAGGGGGATAGTCGTGAGTGTTTTTTCAAGGATGGCCTGAGCCCCGTGCTGTTTTGCGTCAGTCAGGCAGCCTGCCTGTTCATTCGGTAATCCGTAGAATCTTGCCATTTCTCCGCAGGCTGCAGTCATCAGTATGGTTTCGGGGACACCCTCAAGAAAGTTTCCGTTTCTGAAATTGGTTGTTCCTACAGCATTTCCCATGATAAAGGGTGTTCCCGGCCTTGCCATTTCAAAAAGCACTAGGGCAGACAATGCCTCTGCATTGGCAACTGCTGTATTTGAATACAGGCTTGCAGGTCCGGTTGAGCCGGCTCCGGGCATTGGATAGACACATATCGGGATTCCCAGAGGGAGTGATTCAAGATAGGTTTCACACATTTGCCTGTCATGTCCGAGCGGAGGGTTTGTGCAGTAGGTGAATGAATAGAGCTTTCTGCGTATTGTTTCCTCTTCACTTCCGGTTATCATGTTAAGAGCTTCGGCCATAAGGGCTACTTCCCCGGGGTGCCAGAGCTCACTTTGAACATGCAGTGATGTTGACATAAGCGTATAAATATCCTGCCGGAATTCCCTGCTGTGTTCAGGTTTGTCAGGTTCCTGTATAGTTGCCGGCCAGACAATTGTTGCCCACCTGGAAGCTTCATAAACCTTGTTGAAATTATAGAGATCCTCAAGAAGGCATTCTCTTCTTGCTCCGGTATTGAAATCGAGAGTGAATACCCCTGAATTATCCAGTACTGTTCCGGAGGGGCCTAATGCCGGCATATTGAAATTTTTTTCAATGTTTCTTGCTCCCAGAACGAAGCTTTTCGGAGCAAGGCTGAGTGCTTCATTGACCATTTCTTCGGTGATGAAAACTGTCTCATCAACACACTTTGCCCCTCGTTGTTTAAGTATTTCACGAGCCTTCGGCGACAGAAATTTGATGCCTACGCTGCTAAGTATTTTAAGGCTGTCGGCATGAATACGCAGCTTTTCCTCTTCATTCAGAAAGGATGTTGTAGTGAGCATAGAACCCTCCAATTTTTGATATACGAATATCGTATTAAAAATACGAATATAGAGGCAATGTAGCATGAGATATTGATATGCGCAAGATTATTTTACATTTATGACAGTAAATTATCTTGTTATATTTTTAAAAAATCGAAATACTACGGCTGAGGTAGAAAAACATGAATGAAAATAAAAATATTGCAGAGCTTATTCTGACAAATGCTTTTGTTTACACGGTTGATGAGCACAGAAGCAGGGCAGAAGCTGTTGCTGTAAAAGACGGCCGCATCATTGCTGTAGGCACAGGAGAAGAGATTAAAAAATATGCAGGAGAATCCACCGAGGTTATCGATCTTGAAGGCAAACTTTTAATGCCTGCCTTTGTTGATTCCCATATGCATCCAGCCAGGTGCGCTGTTCCCTATCTGTATCACATTCAGCTTCGAGGCGCTTTTACCAGGGACGAATATCTTGAAAGGATCAGAGCGTTTGTTAAGAATAATCCGGATTCTGAATACTACATCGGAGGCGGATATCTGAGATCGGCATTCGGAGAGGCGGGTCCTGTGAAGGAAGACCTCGATGCCATTGTCTCTGACCGGCCGATGGCTCTTGATTCTGTAGACGGGCATTCAGTCTGGGTGAATACGAAGGCTCTTGAAATGGCAGGCATTACATCTGAAACACCCGATCCTGCAGGAGGGGTAATCAAAAAAGATCCTGCTACAGGAGAACCGACGGGACTTCTGACTGAATCGGCCAGAGACCCTATCAATGCCCTGTTTCCCGCGCCGACCAAAGAACAGTATAAGCAGGGCCTTTTGTGGCTGCAAAAATGGTTTAATTCTGTCGGTCTTACCAGCTGTCATGACGCAATCGTATACTTTAATCCGGATTATTATAATGCATATGAGGAACTTGCCAGAGAGGGCCGGCTGACTGTCCGCTACCGTGGATCCTGGATGGTTACTCCTGAAATGGTCGGCGGAGGAGACGGACAGGCGGAAGATTTTAAACCCGAGATGTCGCTTGATGAACTGATTGCAAAGGGACTAGAGCTTTCCAATACCTTTCAGACTCCGCACTGGCAGGTACAGTCTTTTAAATTTTTTGTTGACCAGGTAATTGAAGAAGAAACCGGCTACATGAAAGAGCCATATATGCATAGAGACGACAACTGGTACGGAATAAAAGTCTGGGAGCAGGATTTTCTAAATGAGGCCTTCCGGAAGATCGACGCAGAAGGATATAACCTGCATATTCATCAGATTGGCGATGCAGCTGCTTCTTACGGACTTGATGCCCTTGAATACGCCAGAGATAAAAACGGTGAGCGTGATTCACGCCATACCTTTGTGCATGTTCAGGTAATAGATGATGCAGATGTGAAGCGGATGGTCGATATGGGTATGAATGCAGTGATTGCACCCTACTGGTCAATAATTGATGATTATTACTGGGAGCTTTATTATCCATATCTGGGGGCTGAGCGTGCCTTTAACAGGCAGTACCCCGGAGCCAGCCTGATGAAAGCCGGGCTTAATACCTCATTTCACTGTGATTTCTCGGTCACGGATCCGGATTACGGATGGGCTCTCTACAGTGCTGTTACCAGAACCCAGCCTGAAAAGGTGTTCAGAGCCGAGAAAGGTCCGGATGCGGATAAAACAGTAAGAACAACCGATCATTCAATAATGCTTGAGCCGGGAATGATTGGTCCGCTAGGCTCCGCTGAGGAATGCATGACAATGGAAGAAGCTGTAGAGGCTGCAACCATTAACGGTGCAAGGGCAGATTTCCTTGAAAAGGATCTCGGTTCAATTGAACCCGGAAAGCTTGCCGACCTTATTGTTCTGGATCGGAATGTATTTGAAGCTGATATCGAAGATGTTTCCGAACTGAAGGTGCTAATGACCTTTTTTGAAGGAAAGAAGGTGTTTCAGGCAGAATAAGATGCCGGCATTCTTGCAGTATTTCGTTAAAGCGCTCTTGGTTTCGTATCAAGAGCGCTTTTTAATTACGAAAAGAGTTGTTTAGCATGCGAATATCATACATTTATGTGTCAGTGTTGCTGTAATCCTACAAATATGTATGTGAATGATAAAACCTGATAAATTTACATATAAAACTATTCTTTGTATATAAAGAACTTATCTGCGAAGCCTGCAGCTTTTCTGATGATTGGCACAGACCTTGCTCCTTATTTAAAAAAATGAGGAGAAGAAAATGAAATTAAATTTAAAATCAGGCAAACTGCTGCTTACGCTTGTGCTGCTTGCTTTATTTACTGTCAGTTCTCTGTTCGCCGCCGGTTCGCAGGAATCTGATAAGGCAGAGAAGATAAGGCTGAATGTAGGCTGGACCGACGGTCAGAGCCTTGATAACACAATTGTTGATGAAGACTGGCAGTACCTTGAGATGGGCTGTGTTCTCTGGCAGCTCTGCTATGATCAGCTCTGGATTATGGGCGCTGAAGATGAGAATTATGCAGTTAAACCCATGCTTGCAGAACGCTGGGAGCATTCTGATGATATGAAGACCTGGACTTTCTATCTGAGAGATGATGTTACCTTTCACGATGGCGCACCGCTTACTGCATATGATGTTGAGTTCACATTTGACTACCTTCCGAAATCCGATCCTGCATGGGATATGGTTGATTTTGAGTATGAGTCAATGAAAGTTATAGATGATTATACAATCGAGATAACAATGACAAACACTTTCGGAATGCCTTATCTGCCGATGTACTGGGGACCGGTTCTCCCAAAACATATTTGGGAAGAATACAAGGATGACATGAAGTCATATCCGAACGAGCATATGCCTGGTTCAGGGCCATATAAAGTGAAAGAATTTAAAGCCGGACAGTACGTCTGGCTTGAGGCTAATGAAAATTACTGGGCTGGAAAACCCGGTGTTGATGAAATTATTTTCAAAATCTACGGAACCGAAGATACAAGAAACATGGCTCTTAAAAACGGAGAAATTGACATGCTGGGTTATCTTGGCGTCTCTCCGGTTGTTGCCCAGGAATTTGAGAACAAGGATGGAATGGATATAATCCTTTCTCCGGGCCTGAACCTTACCTGGCTGAACTTTAATCTGCATAAAGTCAGCGGCGTAGAAGATGTCGAGGTCAGAAAGGCTATTATGACCGCCATCGATGTCGACAGGGTGATTGATATGGCATTTCTCGGCTACTGTGAACCTGCAGACAGCCTTGTTTATGAGGAACTTGACTGGTACAACGATGACGTCACCAGATATCCCTATGACCCGGTAAAGGCAGCATCAATTCTTGATGCTGCAGGTTATGTTGATACCGACGGAGACGGAATCAGAAATAATAAAAACGGAAGCGGCAACCTCAGCTTTGAATTCCTGATAAGTTCCGCCTATGCGGTTAACGTAAAATCAGGAACAATCATCGGCGAGATGCTTAGAGAAATCGGTCTTGATATTCAGCTTAAGATGGTTGACCAGGACACATTCTACGATTTCATCTATGCTCCGGATGAGGATCAGTTTGATTTTGCACTTTCATCTGACGGCCCCGGTCCGAACGGCGAATGGTTCTGGGATTACTTTAGAGGCTGGGACAACGGCGGTTCAGGCTGGAATACCTCGTATTACAACAGCAGTGAATTTGACACCGCGATGGATAATATGATGGCTGCAAGTTCTCTCGAAGAAAAGAACATGTACAGAAAAGAAATGCAGAAAATCCTTTCAGAGGATCTCCCTTTCGGAGTAATGTTCAGAGCTCAGGTGATATGTCCTGTTAATTCAGAAGACTTCACAGGATACACTCCTGCAATGGGCGGTCTGTCATCATGGATAAATCCGCTTACATTCTTTAATATTCAGGCTAAGTAAAAATAATAAAAGGGGGTTCTTTGCAGGACCCCCTTTGGTATTGTTTTGTTTTAAATACATTACGACAGCATTTTCCGCATATTATATGTGTCCTTGAAGTACTGAATTGCTATGTAATATCGGTATTCAAGGACTCCTTCAATCCTGCCAATCTTTTCAGTGAGGAGGATATGAAGTTCTTCCATATTGGTCACGCTGAAATCGACTTCTATCTGCGAATCACCCGAAGTATGCGCGATGTATTCAAGTTCCTGAAGTTTCTTAAGCTCGGCAATTATTGCCTTCAGCTTTGATGTTTCAATTTTCAGGTGAATGTTACCGGCTACCTCATATCCAAGTTTTACATGGTTTGGAACGGCAACTATTGATATGTAGTTCTCATCAAGCAGCCGCTTAATCCGGTTTCGTACAGTAGCCTCAGATATTCCAATCTGTTTGGCTATGTCGGTATTTGGCATCCTGCCGTTAACCTTAAGAAGTTTTACAATTTCATTGTCAGTCTTGTCCAGTCCGGATTCCAAATGCCTTTCCTTGTTTGCTTGATGCTATGACGCTATCATAGTTGTGTGTTTTTTACAAGTTTTACGCATCTCCGGCAGCTGTCAGTTTTTCTATATCTTCAGTATCAAGCTTAAGCTCCACAGATGAAAAAATTGTATTAAGCTGAGATTCACTTGTTGCACTTACTATCGGTGCTGTAACCAGCGGATTTGCCATAAGCCACGCAAGTGAGACAGCGGCTGGAGTACTTTCGTGCTTTGCGGATACTTCATCAAGGGCTTTCAGAACTGCTTTTCCCCTGTCGTTAAAATGCTGCTTTATGCCTCCGCCTCTCACACTGGCTTCGAAGTCCTCATCCTTGCGGTACTTGCCTGTAAGAAATCCTGCCTCCAGGGACCAGTATGTAAAAACACTCAAGTTGTATTTTTTTACCATCGGGGCATATTCATTCTCAAACTTGTCTCTGACTATAAGATTGTAATGAGGCTGCAGAGCAACGTAGGAGGGCAGGCTGTTCTTCTCGGCAGTGTCCATAGATTCAGTAAACCGGGCCGGTGAAATATTTGATGCAGCTATGTAGCGCACCTTTCCTGCCTTTATAATCTCATCGTATGCGGACAGGGTTTCCTCTACCGGGGTTTTCTCATCATCGAAGTGAGTATAATAGAGGTCGATATAATCGGTCTGCAGCCTTTTTAGACTGTCATCGACGCTTTTCAGAATATGCGCTCTGCTTGTATCTACCGGATGATGGGAGGATGCTCCCCCGGTCTTTGTTGCCAGAATAATATCCTTCCGGTTTTTTCTGGAGTTAAACCATTTGCCGATTATAGTTTCAGACTCTCCGCCATTGCTGCCGCTTACCCAGTGCGAGTAAATATCTGCAGTGTCAATGAAATTGAATCCGCCTTCAGTGAATTTGTCGAGTATGTCAAACGACTTTTTCTCGTCAAGCGTCCATCCGAATACATTTCCTCCGAAATTTATTGGTGAAACATTCAAATCTGTATTATTAATTAGTAATCTTTTAGTATTCATATAAACTCCTGTCTATATAAGATAATAAAATTTTACCCGAATTCCCAAATATAAAAAAATATCAATTATTTCTGGCATTTGTAGCCCCGCTGTCCGGGGCCAGACTGTTCAGACTGAAGCGCAGCAGCTGTTTATTGATATACCCTGCTCTGCATAGGCTTTCACCTTTGCCGCTGCGGCTTTTGATGTGTTGACTATTGATGAACCGCCGACGCAGCCGCCCTGACAGGCCATTACCTCAATGAGATTGCCTTCGCTGCATGCACCCTTTTTTGCAAAGGATTTAAGCAGGGCAATCGTTTTGCGGTCCAGACCGTCTACGCAGAAGGGTTTTACCTCTGCATCCTGACCGGCTGCCGATTTAACTGCTGCAGATACTCCGCCGCTTACGGCAAACTCCCGGGCCTCTTTTGATGATGCGCTCTGGAAGAAGTAGTCCTCGCATTCGCTCAGTTCAATTCCCCTGGCGACCAGCATTGCACCGATTTCCTCGGCACTCATAACAAAATCAACATCGTCATCGTAAATTGCTTCTTTTCGCTTGGCCATACAGGGGCCTATAAATACCGTAATGCAGTTCTCATACCGTTCTTTGGCAATTTCTGCAGTATAATGCATGGGCGTGGGCGTTTCTGATATATAGTCTTTAAGTTCAGGCACATGTTTTGCCACAAGTTCCCTGTATGCAGCACAGCAGGATGTGGTCATGAAGGGGTTCCCTTCATTCATCTTGTGAGCAAATTCCTCCGCCTCGTGTCTGGTTGTTATATCAGCACCTTCTGCCGCTTCCAGTACATGGTCAAAGCCCATCGAAACCAGTGCTGTGGCAAGTTTCCGTATTGATTCGGGAAACTGGCCTTCCATTGATGGCGCAAGCATGGCAACCACAGGTCTGTCGCTTCGTATCGCCTTAAGTACATCGATAATCTGGCTTCTTTCATTAACAGCACCGAATGGGCATCCCGAGACACAGGCTCCGCAGCTTATACAGCGTTCATGATCGACCTCAACTACACCAAGCTCATTCTTGCTGATGGCTTTGACCGGGCAGACCTCTTCGCAGGGGACCCTGAGTTTTGCTATGGCGCTGTATGAGCATGCGCCTATACATTTAGTGCAGTTCTTGCAGAGTTTCGGATCGATTGCGGCTTTTCCGTTAACAATGCTTATTGCATTGAATTTACAGGATGCTACACATGATTGGGCTACACAGCCCTGACACATATCGGTTACGTGAATCTGTACCGGAACACATCCCTTACAGGCGGTATCTATGGCCGTTATTACCTGGTCCGAGGGCCTGGTTCTTTCGAGTGCCTCATAGGCGTAATCAAAGAGCGGTTTCTCATGGTTGTCTTCACTTACAGAAAATCCCAGTCCGGCAATTACCCGCTCCCGGATAGCAGCTCTTTCTTTATGAATACAGCATCTGTACTGAGCATCACTGTGTTTAGGCCTCATCCGGTATGGAATTTTATAGGCTGATGAGGGGAAATCCACCGAGTCAAAAGCCTTTATAATATTTACCAGTACCTGTTTGTTCAGATTGCTTGTAAGTTTTACATTACTCATTAAATGTTCCCCCCTGAGGTTATTTGATATTAAAACAGTAGTTTTATATCGATAAAAATATACACAATAGGTTGGTTTTTGTCAATATTGGGAAAGGGGACTAAATTAGTTAAAAAACAATCCTTAGTTTGACAAGTGCTGTAAATAGATTATCCTTAAAAAGGAGCTGTAATTTAACCGAAGAGTCAAAGCGAGAGATGAGCATGATTAATGTAGATAACCAAAAAATACTGCTGGTTGAAGATGAAGTCATACTGGCCATGTCAAATAAAATGCAGCTGGAAGACTATGGATACAGAGTTGTTACAGCCAATACCGGCGAACAGGCTGTTGATGTGGTTTCTGCTGATGAGGGTATCAACCTTGTTCTGATGGATATCGATTTGGGAGTCGGAATTGACGGTACAGAGGCGGCAGAAATCATTCTGAGTGAGCATAAACTGCCTATTGTTTTTCTATCAAGTCATATGGAACCCGAAATTGTAGGAAGGACCGAAAAAATAACTTCATATGGGTATGTAGTTAAAAGTTCGGGTATTACAGTGCTTGATGCATCTATTAAGATGGCTTTCAAACTTTTTGATGCTAACCTTAAAATCGAGGAAGCTGTCAAATCAGATTCAGCCGTTCATGACGTAACTGAAAAATATGATATTGAAAAAGAACTGCAGGAGAGTGAAAAACAGTATCGGTTGTTATTTGAATCAACTATTGAAGGTATCTGCCTTCATGAGCTTGTATATAATGGTGACGGCCGGGCTGCCGACTATCGTCTCCTTGATGTAAATCCTAAGTTTGAAGAGATTCTCAATCTGAAGAAGGCAGATGTTACAGGCAGACTTGCAACTGAAGTATATAAAACTGAACAGGCTCCCTATCTTGATGTTTATGCAAGGGTAGCTGAAACAGGAATTGCAGAGCGGTTTGAAGTTTTTTTTCCTCCTATGAAAAAGTACTTTATGATTTCTGTTTTCGCCCCCTCAATCGGTCGTTTTGCCACAGTTTTTGAAGATATTACAGAGCAGAGAAAGCTTGAAAACAATCTCAAAAACAGTATTGCTGATTTAAGAGAATCACAGCGTATTGCACATGTAGGTAACTGGCGACTTGATATTGCAAGTAATGAGGTTACCTGGTCGGAAGAACTGTATAAAATGTATGGATTTGATCCGGCCGAACCGCCGCCCCCTTACAATGAGCATGGGAAAATATTTACCCCGGAAAGCTGGAAGCTGCTGACGGAGAATTTGTCAAAAACTGTTGAAAAAGGTATTCCATATGAACTTGAACTGGAAACAGTAAAAATTGATGGAAGCCGCGGCTGGATGTGGGTGCGCGGCGAGGCAGAATTTGATGCAGAAGGCAGGATAGTAAAAATCCATGGTGCTGCACAGGATATAACCACCCGGAAAATTGCCGAAGAAAGAGCAATAGAAAATAATGAAAAATATAAGCTTTTATTCGAAAACAGTATGGATGGTATTTTATTCACAGCTCCGGACGGTCCCATTTTCTCGGCAAACCGCAAGGCTTGTGAGATTCTTCAGACTACAGAGCAGGAGCTGATAAAACACGGCCGTAATTCTGTTGTAGACCTTACAGATGATAGACTCCCCGATGCTCTTCTGCAGAGGACAGAGAAGGGATATTTTAAAGGAGAACTGCTTCTGAAAACAGCATCAGGAGAATCCATCCCTGTTGAACTGAACAGCTGCATTTTCAATGACAGACGGGGAAGGAAGAGAAGCTATATTTCATTTCGGGAATTATGTGAGCAGAAAAAAAAGGAAGCTGAATTGGAGAAGGCTTTAAAGGAAAAAGATTATCTGATGAAAGAATTAAATCATCGGGTTAAAAATAATCTTATGATGATCTCTTCTCTGATAAGTCTGAAAAATGCCTCTATGAATGGAGACATTGATTTATCTGATATTATCAGCCAGATTGATGCAATCCGGATTGTACATGAAAAACTGCTGTATCAGAGAGAAGACAGCACACAGGTTGATATCAAGGATTACACTCAGCAGCTGCTTTCGTCAGTTTTTTCTCTTAACAAAAAAACTGTTTTTCTGGAAAAAAATATGGACGATATCCGCATAGAAACAGGCCGGGCAATTTCAATTGGTTTAATCATCAATGAAATAGCCACCAATGCAATTAAACATGGGTTCACGGATTCTTTGGATGCCCGTTTTTCTGTAAGCTTCAAAGCAGATAAGACTGATAATCAGTTTCTGCTTATTCTTTCAAATTCAGGGAAACCCTTTCCGAAGGATGTGAACTTTGATAATCCGGAGACTCTGGGGCTAAGTTTGATATCAGCTCTTGTCGTTCAATTAGAAGGAAATATTGAGCTGAGACGAGCTCCGTCTCCGGTTTTTACTATCAGATTTCCCATGAATATTGAACGTTAGAGTAATTATAAAGCAGCCGCCTGCTTAATCTTCATCAATATCTTGTCGATTGTGGCTCCGTCTACAACCTCTCCGTCAATTCTTGCGAAGGGCGCCTTCCTGTACATATCGTTACCGCAGAGATCCATGCAGTTCTGCGGGATTATATTCACCATTTCTTTTAATTCAGAATCCAGTTCTGCCTCAAGATCCTGCAGCTGAGCGCCTCCCATGACAAAGCAGGCTGTTCCAAAGCAGATTTCCACATCTATTTTTTTCATACTCTCTCCATTCAGATGAATTTTATCTCAGTTTTCTTCATGTATTTGTCTTCAAGTATTCCGGCAATGCGCCTGATTAAATTTTTTCTTAACTCAAGTTCCATAGGCCATTCAGGATCATAATATGCAATATTCATATTCGAGCCTACCATAAACATTATGCTGTCATTGCTCAGTATGAGCTGCATAAGCTTTACTGCTGCGTCTGCGATTCTTGAGCCTGGAGGGTTTTCCAGATAATCAAGAAGCCTGGTCAGGGTGAGAATTCCCTCGGTTACAAGATCGGTTCCGGGCATGTGTGAAATGCCCGGAAGATCTCCTTCAGGAATGTCTGTTTCAATCTCCAGCCCAAGTTCTCTGGCTGTAATATTGGCGGTTGTTCCGCCGCAGACGGCTTTCTGCCCTTTGAAATTTTTGAAAAATTCTGCATGTTCATTATCCCGTTCCCTGTGATAAGGGGGCCCGGTGAATATAAGCAGCTGATTTGAAGTTCTTATGTGTATAACAGCGGCAGATGTGTCATCTCTGATGATTCCATCCCCGCTTTTTGTTACGGCTTCAGATGTAATTCTACCGGCAAGCTCACGGCTCGATATCCGCGGTTCCCGTTCCAGCAGTGATAATGTGTGCTCAAGCAGGCCTGTTCGTTTCCAGCCGCTGGAAAGGCCTGCACTGCCCATTCCAGCCTGGGTTACTCCGTCAGAACAGAAAACAAGCCGGTCATCAGGTTCCATATTCAGTCTGTATCTTTTCATTTTTCTTTCACGGAACTGACTGGATGCTATTATTTCGTATTCGGCTTCAAGGTTCCTGCCCTGCCTGAGCCAAAGAAACCCCGGATTGCCTTCTTCAAGAATTTCAACTTTTCCGTTCTCACGGCAGTCTGCAACTGTGAAGGTGGAGTAACTGATCTTTCTTATCCGGCATTCTGGCAGTGAGTTCATAACAACTTCCGCGGCTTTTTCAATATTTCTGCCGTTTTCGGCGTAGCGGAGAAGCATTGTCGCGGTCATCTGCCCGAGTATATGAGCCTTTATACCGCTGCCAAGTCCGTCGGAAAGAACAGTAATTACCCTGCGCTCTCCTGGGTAGCGCTTTGACAGAAAGACGTCACCGCATGTATTCTGGTTTGTTTTCTGCTTTTGGGAACATGAGACATCAATAAACACCTGGTTATTCATATAAAGCCCCCAATCCATTGAGGAAATCCATCGGCCGGCTTCTGTTCTTTTCATTATCAGGATTTTTTTCAGGCTCAAAGCCTTCCGCAATTGAAGAGAGCAGCATCTCTGTTTCCACCATATGTTCACCGAGGCTGCAGGCTATGTTCTGTACTATTTCCATATTTTTAGCTATTACAGCCTGTGCATTTTTTGCTATCTGCTCTCTGCGCATTTCATATTTTGTAACATCTGCAATAACCGCACCTGCTATCTGATGGGGTTCTATAGTGAATATACTGATTTCATAGAGGCTGCTGTTGAGCGGGTAGTGCTCTTTATGCATATCAATATCAGTTTCAAGTACAGATTCAAACAATTCCGCACAGGGTAGAACCTTATGCAGCAGTGCGCCGTTGAGACAGTCACTGTCATTCTCGTAAACATCAATAAATTCAGGTGCGAACATCCGGATAAATGATCTGTTGGTTTCCAGGATCCTCAGTTCGCGGTTTACCATCAGTATTCCCGACGGCATGCAGTTGAATACAGCACCGGCTTTTCGTGCTGCAATTTTGCGCATATAGGAAATGCACATCGAAGGCTCTGCTGTTTTATTTATCAGTGCAACAGCAAGTTCCCTGCATGAGCCGTAGCCGCAGCCTCCGCAGTTCAGCTCATCCTCTACAGAGCTTTTTCCAATCTGGGTCATTGTCTTTCGTATCTGTTCCGGGGACGGGGTTGCCTTTATAACTATTTCAGGTCTGTATACCCTGCTGATATCCGAATCAAGTTTTCCATTAATCTGGTCCCTGTAGCGCACTGCATTAAGTGTATTGCATACCGAGTTGACACCTGCTTCCTTTCCGCACTGCAGAGGTCCGTTCATACAGCCTCCGCTGCATGCCAGAGCTTCAATAAAAACTGTACCGGTAAGTTTCTTTTGATTCAGATTTTTAAGCTGTTTCTGAAGCATTCCGACTGTACTGATTGAAATAAGCTGAACATCATTAATATTTCCCGAAAGCCGCAGAGTCTGATTCATACCGCCCTCAACAGGGTATAATGCTCCTTCGTAAACTTCATTAAGCTCAGCACCTGAAGGGTGAGCATTTTCTTTCTCCGGGAGAATCCCTCTGCGTGAAAGCATTTCCGAAAGTTCTCCAAAACCGAGTGCTGCATCTATTAAATCCGGAAACTGATCGGCTTCATTTTTTTTCCCGGCACAGGGTCCAATGAAAACCACAGCGGTATCTTTTCCGTGCTTTTTTTTAAGCATTTTGCCGTGCACCGCGGCAGGAGATAAAAGCGGGAGAATATTCTTTGCGAAATCGGGCATGTATTTGCATATATAATCAACTATTACCGGACATGCACTTGAAATCCATAAAGACTGTTTTCTGCTGCGCAGTATTGCCTTTGCATGTGCTGAAACTTCCTGTGCTCCAAGTGCGGTTTCTTCTATTATATCGAATCCAATTCGTCTCAGACCGGCTGCAAGCTGGGAAAAACTGCAGCTGAAGCTTGCCTTCCAGCTGGGTGCAATGGAAACGCAGACTTTGCTTTCTGAGCTGATCAGCGCTTCAACAGGACCTATATCATTTCTTACTTTTTTCGCGTTCTGCGGACAGATCGAAATGCATTCACCGCAGGCAATACATTTTTCTGCTATGACCGATGCATGGCTGTCGGATATTTTTATAGCCTTAACCGGGCATCCCCTGACGCATTTGTAGCAGTCCATGCATTCGCTCTTGATAGTGAATACCGGATAAGTACTGTTCATTGCCTCTCCTGATTCAGACTTGATTGAGTAATAAAATATCGATAAAAATATATATTGTTAAAATTGTTCTGTCAACTGGTGCTTGAGAATGATTAATGTTGACTAAAATACTAAGCAATAACATATTATAATCTACAGGAGATAATAATGTTTAAAAGTATTGCAAGTATTTCAAGTCTACTACTTTTAACCGTGATTGTTTCAGTCAGCCCGCTTATCGCGGACAGTATAATTGCATATTATGACGGGGATGTTTTCATCAGCAGGGGAACGGAAGAGATTTTTGCCGACTTCGGGTTAGCGATTGAAAATGGTGATCAGATAGAAACCGGGACTGCCTCCACTGCCGTTATAGAAATGGCGAGCGGGTCCCGCCTAAAATTAAAGGAAAATACAGTAATTATCTTTGAGGACAGACCTGCTGAAACAAGAATCTCGCTTGTAGAGGGGGCACTTTTTTCAAAAGTAAACAGGCTTGCCGGAAGAGCATATTCTGTAAAAACACCATCTGCAGTGGCCGGAGTAAGAGGAACAGAATTCTTTATGGCCTACGGCCGTACAGTCGAAGAGGCTCCTGATATCTGGCTCTGCGTAAATGAAGGCAGAGTTGAAGTTAAAATACCGGAAACAGGGGATTCTGTTCTTGTTGCCGAAGGTGAGGGGATAAGCATCTTTGGCGGTACACGGCTGTCTGAACCTAAATATTACTCCTGGACTGATGAGCTTAACTGGAATACAGATCCTTCAGAGGGCCCGGTGTCCGATTCAACAAGTCTTGACGGAGCATATACTGATTTGCTCAATCAGGATTATTTCTGATGGAGGGCATGGATAATGAAAGTGAGTGTTCTCACAGTTCTGATATTCTTAATACTGAGCGTTCTGCCGGCATCGGCATCTCATCATGAGCCTGAAGCGGAAGATATTACCTTTGAATATGGAGGACGGGCTGCCCTTGTTTATGATATCGGTGATTTTAACATTCTTGGAGAACTTCAGGTCTATACACAGGGCTCGGATTTTTTCAAATCACTGACGCTTGGAGCTTACTACAGACTTCATCAGAATATTAAACTTGGTCTGTTTTACAGGTTTCAGGCCGGAGCAAGGTATGATGATGACTGGATTTCGCTGGGAGACGGCGACTGGGGATGGGCTGATACCTCAGACCGGTGGGAGCATCTGCTGACTGCCGATATCAGCCCCCGTTTTCTAATGCCTTTTCTGCCGGGTAGAAACTATGTTCTGACTCTGAGGACACGTTACACATATAATTTTTTCAATCAGCAGCAGAAAATCCTTTTTAAGCCCGATATTACCTGGTTTCTCATCATCGACAGACAGCCGGTTTTAAATGCTTCAGTAGGCTATGGATTGTATTTTCCGCTGAATTTCGGTGATACTCTTGTATACGAACACGGTCCATACCTGAATGTCATGTATCATCTCAGTGATCTGATAAAGATTGAACTATCCGGAGAATATTCAACCATTTTCTGGAGTACCAGTGAAGACAGCCTGAGTGCCGGAGATCTATACCTGATAGATACTCATCGATACCGGATGTCGCTCGGTCTTGTATTTAAGTTATAAGATTTCTGTAATCTGTGTTAGAGTGGGGTAGACTATGAATATGGGCTTGGAGGCACAGATTGAGAATCCGAAGGATGTTACAGAAAGCAGCAGTTTTACTGATTATTTTGATATGCCCGGCTGCACCGGCTTTTTCCTACCCGTTCTCAACATATGATCACAGTGAAAATCCTGTTTTTCTTTCCGTAGATTACGGCCGGATGGCGCGGGAGTATTTTGAGTCAGGTTCTTCGAACAGCCTGACCGCCGGCAGCAGCTATTTCAATCTGCCTGGAATGCTATTAAGCGGGAGCCTGCTTGATTTGGATCAGATGTCCGTAGATCTGGAAGGAGATCCTCTGAAGGTCTTTATGCTCGGGTCCGCAGAGTTTCATTCGACTATTTCGATTCGTAATATAAGTCTGGGCGGATATTTTAATCTTGATGCCGCTGTAAGCCCTGAGCTTCCCTATGGTATAGTTGATGTATTTGCCAACGGAATTGATTTTGAAAGTGATGAAACCGAGCTGGTCTCATATACCGGTGAGGCCTCGGTTTACGGGCGGGTTTTTGCAAAATCGGGCATATATCTCGGCTACAAGGCTGAGAAGTGGATTGCTGGCGTGAAAACAGGACCGTATATACCGGTTTTATACACCGACCCCGATTCCAGCTATATGTACAGCCTTAGTGCTGATGCGGAGGCTGCTCTTGAGGCAGTATTAAACGGCAGTTTTTCGGCCTATTCTCCCTGCGACTACAATAACCTTCCTGATTTCACAGGTGATACCGTAATTTCGCTATTTAGAGACGTTGCAGGATATAATCTGGATCTTGGGTTTACATGGCTCAAAGATGATAAGCCGCTTTGGGGCGTCGGGCTCACCGGAATCACCCTTATTCCTGCAACTCTTAACTATTCCACGAGTATCACAGTTGATGCCTCCGCTGCGGTTAATGCGCTCGCATCGTTGAACGGCAGTGAAATGTTTTCTTCCGATTTCAGCGACCCCGAATTCACTTCTTCAGACAGTGCCGCTTATACGGTATATCTGCCCCTAAGACTTGGAGGGTTTTACCGTTTCGATGTTTTCGGTGTGGCAGATATCATTACCTCGGCAGGTTTAAGTTACGACAACGAGGAGCTTCTGCCTGACTTTAATATAGGCGCAATATTCCCTGCATTCCCTCTGATCTATGGGAATATAGGTTATCAGGATGCGCTGTGGCGGGGAGATTTCGGTTTGAAACTTGACCTCAGGATGATTGAGTTCGGCTTTGATATGGGAACTGTCAGCCCGAAGTTCAGCACATTTTTTAATGCCCCGGGATTTTATATGTCGCTGTATTCATCAATTGGTTTTTAGATAAGAAAGGCCGCGGATTACCTGAAATCACATCAAACAGGAGTTATGTAACCGGTTGTAAGCGGGTCGATCTGATTCTCATTTACATTATCAATAAATTCTTCTACTATCTGTTCGATCGAATCCTGCTTTCCATCCAGATGCGCGATATGGAATACCGCATCGCCCTCATTTACCAGCGGAAGAGTCTGCTGGCCTATTACAATACCGTCCTTTTCGGCCTTTATCTCCACTTCAAAATGACCCAGCGGCGCATTTATATAAGCAAGGGTCTGCCCCTTCTTTACTTTGTCCCCGAGAGACACAATGGTGCGCATGATGCCGTCATGGCTTGCCCGCAGCCATGTTGTAGATTTGGCGATGTAGGAGGCAGGGGGCTTCCTGGCTGAGCGCGAAAGCATTTTAAGGTGGTACATTACTCTTTTTATTCCTGTGATTCCGGCATTAATGGCAATCGGGTCGAACTTCAGTGCTTCTCCGCCTTCATAGGTAATTACTGTAATTCCGGCCTTTTCAGCTTCTCCTCTCAGGGAGGCGTGCCGGGGCTCTGAATCGAGTATTACCGGGGTTGCAAATATTTGAGCAAGTTCAAGCGCTTTTTTGTTGGACAGGTTCACCCTGATGTGGGGGAGATTTGTCCGGTAGATTGCCCCGGTATGCAGATCTATTATGTAATCGCATTTAAGGGCAAGATCATTAAAGAACGTGGCAGCAGTCCGCGATGCCAGAGAGCCGGTGTCACTTCCGGGGAAGCAGTGATTTAAATCCCTTCGATCAGGCAGGTATCGAGATTTCTGGGTGAATCCCAGAACATTCACAATAGGAACACAAATCAATGTTCCCTGCAGTTTTTCAGGTGAGATCATATTTATCATCTGGCGGACAATTTCAACTCCGTTAAGCTCATCTCCGTGAATGGCTGCGTTAATCATCAGAACCGGCCCCTTCTTTTTTCCATGTATTATTTCAACCGGAATTGAGAGGGGGGTACTTGTGTACAGCCTTGCCGCTTCAAGGTCAATGACTTTCCGGGTTCCGGGCAGAACCTCCTCCTTCATAAAATAATATGAATCTGCCTTATTATCCTTTGCCACGGGTCTTTGTTCCTTTAATTGCTGCGTTTTTTTCAATAAAATTAATAATCATGCCTGCTATATCCTCTCCGGAGGCCTTCTCGATTCCTTCAAGCCCGGGAGATGAATTGACTTCCATTACAAGCGGGCCCCTGTGTGAACGGAGGATATCAACGCCGGCAACGTTGAGACCCATTATTTTAGCAGCCTCTACTGCGGTTTTCCTCTCCTGAGGGGTTATCTTAATCAAGGATGCGGAACCACCGCGGTGAAGATTTGAACGGAACTCGCCTTCAGCTCCCTGGCGCTTCATGGCTGCTATCACCTTGTCGCCGATTACAAAGCAGCGGATGTCAGCTCCTCCGGCCTCTTTGATATACTCCTGGACCATGATGTTTGCCTTAAGGCCCATGAAGGCTTCAATGACACTCTCTGCAGCCTTTCTGGTCTCGGCCAGCACCACTCCTATCCCCTGAGTTCCCTCCAGCAGTTTGATGACTACCGGAGCCCCGCCTACCATGTGCAGCAGGTCCTTGATATCATCAGGTTTGCTGGCAAATCCCGTGATGGGCATGCCAACTCCCTTTCTTGACAGCAGCTGCATGGAACGCAGTTTATCCCGTGAGCGGCTGATGGCTACCGACTCATTCACGGGGAAAACTCCCATCATTTCAAACTGGCGCAGAACTGCTGTTCCGTAGAATGTTACCGATGCACCTATTCTGGGAATTATTGCATTATAGCCGGACAGTTCCTCACCCTTAAAATGGATCTCCGGTTTGTCCGAGTTTATATTCATATAGCAGCGCAGTACATCAATTACTTTTACATCATGTCCGCGTTCCTCTGCAGCTGACACCAGCCTTTTTGTTGAATACAATTCTGAATTTCTTGATAGAATTCCTATTTTCATCTATCAGCCTCCGTTCTGCGAGATGTCAGAAAAGAAAGTCCGGGATCGACAAGAACTCTTTGATGCATTGCGGTGCGTCCAAGCAGCATTCTGAATCTCATGTTTTCTCTGTTTGTGATGGTAATTTCGATTGGCCAGCTTTTATCCGCCAGTTTTAATTCTGTGCGGATCACATCCCGGAGTTCTTCGTGACCGCCGGAATCCCTCACTCTGCGGGTATCCAGGATCGGCGCTTCACATTCAACGACCTGTTCCTGATCATGCTGAACAGGATGTATCCAGAACCGCAGCCAGGGTGTATCTTCCTTTGTAAAATGTTCGGTTTTAAAGGCATGCAGGCATGATGTTCTTGCGCCTGTATCGATTTTTGCCTTGATATCTGTTATTCCGAGGGCGGGGAGACTGACGAACTCACGCCATCCCACTGTCAATTTATCTTCACTCTTCAATCCCTGTTTTCTCCAAATGCCGGTAAAAGGCATAAAAATATCAGGATGGCAAATAATAGGGAAAGTTGTTAACAGTGTCAATCAAGCAGTAACTGCTGGATATTTATTTCACATTAAAAAATCAAGGATTGATTCGGGGACCTTGAAGTCGCCTCTGCCGATGCCCAGTTTGATTTCCGGTCTGTTTTCCCCGTGAAAATCAGTCCCTCCCGATTTAATAAAATCAAACTCTTCTATATAACCTACGCAACGAAGCATGTCTTCTTCAGAGTAGGATGGATAATGATATTCAATTCCGTCCAGACCAAAATCCTTCAGTTCTTTCAGGCGCCGCCGGGCTTCAGCCTCTGTATAACCCTTTAGACCGATCGGCAGGTGAAAATGTGCCATCACAGCCTTTCCACCCGCAGCATGAATAGCCGAGAATGCATCCTTCGGTGATATTAGTTCCCCCGGTATATAAGGGATCTTATCAAGATAATTGATCCAGGCGTAATATATCCTCTGTGCATGGCCTCTGGATACTATACATTTAGCAACTGCATGACGATCCATAAACCCGCCTGAGATAAACGGCTCAGCATCTTTACGGTTTATATCCAGGCCCATTTTGTGCAGGTCATCAAAAACATGCTCAAGCCTTTCTTCTCTGAGAGTTCTGAACCGGATATAAGTTTTCATGAATTCATCGTTTTCGGGATCAATTCCCAGACCAAGAATATGAATCAGCCGGTTATCTCCGTATGAGACGCTGAACTCTATACCCTTTACAAGAGTGAGTCCGGTTCTGTCGGCTTCCTTCTGGGCTTCATCGAGTCCGCCGATGTTATCATGATCGGTCAGAGCAAGGGCTGAAAGCCCGATCTGGTTTGCAAGATTAACAAGTTCTTTCGGACTTGCTGTTCCGTCTGAAATGGTTGAGTGAGCGTGCAGGTCTATCATCGGTATTAAACTGCCATATGTTTCGATAGATATCAATATGATTTATGAAAGCTCAACCAGAAAGTAGCTAATAATTCCTGATCGAGCATTTACTCTTTACTGTCTATGATAAATAAGAATTAAAGAATGATTCGATCTTTTTAAATGGAATAACATTCATGTCATCATAGAGATCAGTGTGAACCGCCCCGGGTATAATCATAAGCTCTTTGTTGTCTCCGGTAAGTTTTTTGAAAGCATCCTGACTGAAATAGACAGAATGAGCTTTTTCTCCGTGAATCATCAGAACTGCATTTTTGATTTCATCAGTGTACTGAAGAATAGGCATGTTTGTAAAAGAAAGAGCATAGGTGGAATTCCAGCCATTGTTGGAGTTTACAGATCGCTTGTGATACCCACGATCGGTTTTATAGAAGTTCACATAATCTTTGAGGAAGAAGGGAGCCTCTTCAGGCAGCATTTCGGGGGAGGGGAGCCCTCCGGATTTTTCATAAGTTCCGTTTTTATAGTCCTCGATTCTCTGGGCATTCAGTTTTTCCCGCATCTCATAACGCTGTTCAGGACTCATTGAGTCAAAGTAGCCGTTTGCCGTCACCCTTGTCATGTCATACATTGTGGATGTCACAGTAGCCTTAACACGAGTGTCAATTGCTGCTGCATTGAGAGCCATTCCTCCCCATCCGCAGATACCGATTATGCCGATTTTTTCAGAGTCTACTTTCTCGAGAGTTGATAGAAAATCAACAGCAGCTGAAAAGTCTTCTGTATTTATGTCGGGAGATGAAACATCTCTTGGGGTGCCCCCGCTCTCTCCAAGATATGACGGATCAAAAGCAATAGTCAGGAAGCCTCTTTCCGCCATTTCCTGGGCATAGAGTCCTGCCGCCTGCTCCTTAACTGCTCCGAAAGGGCCTGCTACTGCAATTGCTGCAAGTTTACCCTCAGCATTTTGCGGTTCATACATATCCGCAGCAAGTGTGATTCCATACCTGTTATGAAAGGAGACTTTACTGTGATTTACTTTTCCGCTTTTCGGGAAAATCTTGTCCCATTCCTGTCCTAATATCAGTTTTTCATTGTTCATTAGAATACCGTCCTATATTTTAAGTTAGCTATTGGTAGCTTTGATAAATAGAATATAAAACCTAGAGCTTGCTCAAGGTCAATACTGTTTTTTAAGAAATCAGTAAAAATTTCAAAAAAACTATAAAAAAGGGATTTCTATTAAATAAATTCGTCCAGCCGCCTGAACAGGATGCTGTCAGCTGCCGGTTAGCAGCTCCATTAATTCAGCATCACGGTTTTCAGCTCTGATTTTTTTGCCTAATTCCGTGGCTGTCTTTTTATAGGATTCGTCTTTATAGAGAGCCAGCAGTCCTTCTTCGAAATTCTTTTCAGTCAGTTTGTTTATCGGGGGGCCGGACGGTCCGGCTCCTGATTCACTCACAAAATCATTCCACAGAAACTGGTCAATAATATGCGGAATTATCATGGAAGCACAGCCGTATTTCAACGCAGTCTGGGTAGTTCCTGAACCCCCATGGTGAATAACACCGTATACTCTCGGGAAGATCCAGTCATAGGGGATGTTTTCAACAAAATGTATGAGTTTACTGTCATAGTCTGCAGGTTTTATAAGACCTCCGGATGAAGTGTTTATAATTGCAGGAATGTTATGTTTCTGGAGGATTCTAATAATTATTGACGATTTCTCCTCGGGGTCCGGATTAGTCATACTCCCGAAGGTGATTAGAAGAACCTTTGTATGATTTTGAAGAAAGGCTGTAAGTTCTTCCCCGGGATTCCAGTTTTGCTTCTTGTTTCTTTCCCGGTAGCCCAGAACTTTTGCCTCCGGCGGCCAGTAATCGGGACGAGGGAAAATTGCTGAAGAAAGCATATACATGGCATTCCTTGTCTGCAGCTCCTTTTTTATTGCCTTTCCTCCAGCCTGAATTTTTATTCCTGCCCGATTTGAGGTTGAAACAATATGTTTTATTAAACCGTAATTTGCAATGGCATAGGTAAATTTATTAAACATCGGACCATGATTGCCCTTAAAGCCGATATGAGGATGTTCCTTTGTGTAGAGTGTCAGGTAGGGGACTGGACTTAGGAAGACTGCCCGTCCGGGATTTTTTATGCCCCACAGAACCGGATAAATCGCCTTTCCGCCGTATATGATCTTATCAGGATTTTCTATTGCAACTAATTCTTCCTGCTGAAGCACAAGATCCTTATTTACATTTTCCGAGAGTTTATAAAGACGGATATATGCACCCAGTTTCTTCAGAAAAGAAATTTTCCCACCCATGGCCATCTTTGCATCATCACCATCAACCAGCTCCAGGAATTCTTTGCTTAATGGAAAGAACTCAATTTCGGCCTCGTCTGCAAGGTTTTTAAACTGTGCAGGAAATGAGCATATTACCCGGTGCCCTTCATTTTTCAATAATTCGGCAACAGCAAGAAAGGGTTCAATATCGCCTCTTGTTCCAATGGAAAATAAAACGAATTTCATATTAATAGTATACTATAAATTTGTCATATAAAAAAATATTTGGTATATATACAGTATACTGACCGAATTTATTCTGATAAGCTTTATTCTATATGAAAGATGCAGAAGACCGATATATAATTCCTAATTTATGGAGAGCTCTGGATTTGCTGGAATTCCTGGCAAATGAACCTGAAGGAAAAACTATCTCTGAAATTGTAGATGCCATGAAAATTCCTACTAATTCAGTCTTCAGGATATGCAAAACCCTGTCGGCCAGAGGGTATATAACACAGAAATACAAACGGTATGAAGTGAGCAGTCTGCTGTTTTCTCTTGGTGCAAAGGCAATAGCAGAAGACGGCCTGCTTGAAAAAATAATTCCTGAAATGCGTGAACTTAGAAATGAAACAAAAGAAACTGTAATTCTGGGTACGCTTTCCGATGGGATGGGAGTGGTTCTTGAACAGATTCCCGGACTCTATCCGATGAAGGTTATTGTAGAAATAGGGCACCGATTCGGCCTGCATAATACGGCACCGGGGAAGGCTTTCCTGGCTTTCCTGCCTGAGAACGAAAAGACTGAGCTGCTGAAAGATTATAAATACACTAAATATACCTCAACAACAATCACGACTGAGAAAGGGCTGCTTGAGGAACTTGAGAGTATCAGCAGGACCTGGATATCATATGATATGGAAGAATCTGATGAAGGAGTCAGGTGTGTCGGATGTCCTGTTCTTAACAGTTACGGCTACCCTGTTGCTGCATTATGGGTGACCGGTCCGTCTTCACGTCTGAATGATAAAAATCTTGATAAGGCTGCGGAACGTCTGAAGCAGTCGGCTTTCAGTGTTTCAAGGTCTTTCGGATATTTCGATAAGTGAAAATCACAGAATAATAAAATCTTTATAATTTTCAATATCAAAACATTTTTATTATATGAAATTTTATTTGACAAATATTTTTTCATATGTAAAAATTACTCAAGGAAGAGAAAATGGTAAAAGATTTTATGTATTACGATCCCGTTAAACTGGTCTTTGGTGAGGGTTCGCTTAATAAAACCGGAGAGTATGCATCGCAATGGGGTAAAAAGGCTCTGATTGTTACAACCGGTAGATTTTTTGAGGAAACCGGCCTTGTTTCAAGACTAAAGAATGTTCTAACCGAAAGCGGTATGGATTCCGTTTATTTTCCGGATGTCAGTCCGAACCCTCTGAATACGGAAATTGATGAGGGTGCTGCACTTGCAAAGAAAGAAGGCTGCGAGATGTTTATCGGGCTCGGCGGCGGCTCCGCTATAGATGCAGCTAAGGGTATGGCTGTTGCCTGCGGACATGATGCTCCTATCTGGGATTTCTGTGTAGGTGATGAGGTTAAAGAGATAACTGAAAAGACTATGCCGATTATTGCGATAACCACAACATCGGGAACCGGAAGTGAAGCCACACAGTGGGCGGTAATAACCAATTCCGAAACCAAGCAGAAGCCGGGAATAGGCTGTGATTATACTTTTGCAAAAATTGCAGTCGTAGATCCTGAATTAATGGTTTCAATGCCGCCTAAAATTACTGCATCAACCGGATTTGATACTCTTGCGCATGCAATAGAAGCTTATACAAGCACAAGCGCGACTCCGCTGACAGATATGATGTGTGAAACTGCAATCAGGCATGTCGGAAAGTTTTTGAGACGTGCAGTCAAAGACGGAAATGATCGTGAAGCCAGAAACGGTATGGCCTATGCAAATACTCTGGCCGGTATCGGTATTGCCAACGGTGTGGTCACGGTCTGTCACGGCCTGGCTCATTCTGTCGGAGGCGTATGCAGTACTACTCACGGAGAAACTCTTGCCTGCATGACACCCCAGACCATGCGCTTTTCAATGAGAGCCAATCCTGACAAGTTTAAAAATATCGGTATGTTTCTAAGAGATGAAAAAATGAATGAGGGGCAGGATCTTCTAGAGGACAGCGTTGTGGAAGTTGAAATGCTGATTCATGATCTGGGACTCGATACGGGTCTTGCTGCGCTTGGTGTTGAAGATAAGCATATCGAACAGATTGCTGATGGTGTAATTGCCTATATGGGCGATTCGATAGAGATAGACCCTATGGACCTGTCGAAAGAAGATTTAATTAATATCCTGCAGGAGTCTATGTAGCCTGTATCTGATGGGGAACAAAGAATAATGAAAGGATATATGGGAAAAATTCTTCGTATCAATTTATCTGACGGAGAAATCCGTCAGGAGATACTCGAAGAAAATGCGGCCCGTCTTTATATCGGCGGATGCGGTCTGGGAACGAAAATCCTGATTGACGAAACAGGTCCGTATACGGATCCCTTAGGGCCTGAAAATGTTCTGATTTTCGCGACGGGACCCTTAAACGGTTCAGCCCTGTTTAATTCAGACAGGTTCGATCTTGTCAGTAAATCTCCGCTGACCGGAATATATGCGGAATCAAGTGCGGGAGGATACTGGGGCAACAAGTTCAAAAGAACCGGATATGATGCCCTTGTTGTGAAGGGTGCTTCCGATAAACCCGTTTACATCAATATTACAGATGAAAAGGTTGAAATCAAGGATGCTTCAGGTCTTTGGGGAAAGGATACTTTTGATACTACAGAGATACTTAAAGAGCTCGAAGGAGAAACCGCAAGAGCTGCAGTGATCGGTGAGGCCGGTGAAAAGCAGGTGCTTATATCTTGTATAATTACAGACGGACTTCATGGCAGAGCTCTGGGCAGATGCGGACTCGGTGCGGTTATGGGTTCCAAAATGCTGAAAGCTGTTGTCGTTAACGGCAATAAGCAGATCGAAATGGACAGTCCTGAACAAATCAGAAATATATCAAAGAAAATGAGCGGAATTATAAAAAACGACATGAAGGCTATGAAGGATGCCGGAACGGCAAACGGACTTCAGGCTTCGGAGGAACTTGGAAATCTGCCCATAAAGAACTGGTATCAGGGCAGCTGGCAGGAGGGAGCCGCAAAGACTACCGGCTATGCACTTTCGGAGACTCTTCTTTCAGGTACATATAACTGCGGAAGCTGTATGATCAAATGCGGCAGAAAAGTGATTGCCGCAGGCGGCCGTCATGACGGAAAAGAGGTTGCAGGTCCTGAGTATGAAACAATGGGTCTGCTTGGTGCGAATCTGCTTAATGATGATATCCCTACAATTCTAAAAGCTAATGAACTTTGCAACAGTTACGGGCTTGATACAATTTCAGCCGGAGGCGTTCTCGGCTTCGCGATGGAAGCCTGGGAAAGAGGCTTGATAAATGAAAAAGTTACCGGCGGAATTAAACTGGAATGGGGAAGCCGTGAGGCCATTATTTCCATGCTTGAGCAGATAGGTGAAAATAAATTATTCGGTGCGGTTCTTGGACAGGGAGTAAAACGGGCATCTGAATCACTCGGGGGAATTGCTTCTGAGTTTGCTGCTGAAGTAAAAGGTCTTGAACCTCCTGCACATGACGGCCGGGCAAAGTATACCGCAGCAATCGGTATGGCTACCTCTGCACGCGGGGCATGTCATTTATCGGGTTTCGCACATGATTTTGAAGAAGGCGCGGTTCTTAAGGACCTGGGTTCGCCGCCGCTTACTGATCGCTTTACCACTGAAGGAAAGGCCGATAACGTTGTCCGCATGCAGAATCTTATGGGAATGCTGGATTCTGCAGTTGCCTGTAAATTCGCCCTGTTCGGCGGATTGACTGTTGATCCGCTCATTGATGCTATAAATGCAGTTACCGGCTGGAATATGGACCGCGACGAGTTTTTTAAAACCGGAGAACGAATTTTCAATCTTAAAAGGCTTTATAATATCAGGATGGGAATAAGCAGAAAGGATGACAGACTTCCGGCCAGAATGATGAACCATCGTCGCGGCGGCGGTACCGATATGCTTCCACCCCTGAATATAATGCTTAATGAATATTATCAGCTCAGGGGCTGGGACGAGTTCGGGCTTCCCTCAATTGAGAAAACAAAAGAACTTGGTTTGTCGGAATATATATAATATGCCCTTTGTGTATGTCTCAGGATATCTTGAAAAATATATTAATACTCAGAGGCATATTGAAGTAAAGGGCGATACAGTTCAGCGGGTAATTGAAAATATTTCGCAGCTTTACCCTGAGTTTGAGCGCAGGCTTTTTCGGAACGGAACCATCAGCAGGCAGATAATTATCCTTGTCGACGGAACGGATGTCCGAAAGCTTGATAATGAAAAAACCGAAGTCGGGAAAGATACCGTTATCAGGCTTATGCCGTCACTGGTAGGCGGCTGAATTTTATTTAACAGGTTAGGCAATTTAATCATGCAGAAAAATAAGGGAAATATTAAATACGATTTCAGTGGTAAATATATTGTTGTTACCGGGGCTACAAAGGGGATCGGCAGAGATATACTTACATCATTTGCTTCTGCCGGAGCTGTAGTCGGTGCAGTCGGACGTAATGAAAGGGAACTTGAAGAAGTTGCTGATGAGATCGTACAGGCAGGCGGTGAGTGTGTGACCTGCAGAGCTGATCTTTGTTTAGCGGAAGATTGTCTGAATATGGCCGATTTTTTTATAAGGAAATTCCCTCGCATAGATATTCTTGTAAATAATGCAGGAATAAGTTTTCCCGAACGTATAGAAAACATTGATATCGAACACTGGGACACAACCCTGAATGTTAATCTGCGTGCCCCGATGATTCTTGCACGGGAATTCAGCCGGGGGATGATCGAGCGAAAAGCGGGTGTTATAATTAATGTCTCAAGTAATGCATGCATAGCCGGAATTGATGAACATGCGGCGTACTGTGCCAGCAAGTTCGGTCTAAACGGTTTGACAAAGGTCATGGCAGTTGAACTTGGGCCGCATAATATACGTGTGAATGCAATAGCCCCCACTGTAGTGCTGACCCCGATGGGGACACAGGTCTGGGGTGATGAGGCGAAGGCTGCTCCGGTTAAGGCGAAAATACCGCTCGGACGTTTTGTGTATCCGAAAGAAGTGACTTCTGTTGTTATGTTTCTGGCATCTGATGAGGCTTCCATGATTCATGGTGAAACAGTACTCATTGACGGCGGTGCAAATGCAAAACTATATTAATCTCTGCTATTAAACTTTCTTACTCTTGTAATGTAACAGCCCGTCTTTCGCTATTTAAAAAATCCGTCCAGCCATCTGAACAGACTGTTCCATAAATCTGATAGATGAAAATTCGGGAATATATTTATTCCCAAAGCCGATTTTAAAAAATAAAGGAGCAGGAGGCCCAGCAGGATAAAGGGAGAGACAATAAATATAATAAAAACTGCGTCACTGAAGCGGGCTGCCGCCTGACGTCTGTCCTGTTCGGCATTCAGAGTTTGCTGGCGGGTATCACGACCGAAGTGAAATACGAAATAATACTTTTTGAAGAACAGCGGAATTACCCCGCGCAGATCAATTGTATGCTTTCGGCCCTTGCTGCCTGAGTGGATTGCCTCCAGAACTGCTATGGTCTGCTCTTTACTCAGACTTTTTCGAACCTCAGGATCAAGGCGTTTCCATATATGGTTTGTAAAAGGATCGGACTGTAACTGCGCGATTGTACTCATTAATTTCTCCAAAATATTCTTTAGGGACAAAGAATATTAGGAAAAGTTGGAGCTGCTGTCAATTGTTTAAAACATGGGATATGGATCAGATTCTATTCCATCTAAACTGGTTAATCCTGAATATATTTTCATGAAAGTCATCGATTGTTTTCTCGTGAAAGGGAGGGTAGAGCAGTTTATCTCTCAGCTCATCATTGCTTTTAAAAATGAAACATGTGTGACTGCCGTTACAGCCCTGTTATGGCTGTCTGTTACGGTATTGAAAAATATCTGCTGGAAACCATTGGACTTATTATTCTTGAGGTATATGAACTCTATCATTTTCTTTTTGGAATCAATTTGAGTGACTTTGAATGCCGCCGGTATTTTATAAAATCCAAGGTAAGTCAGTTCAATAATGAATATCTGGCCTTCTTTAATACGGGGTAAAATATCTTCTGAATTATAGAGCCCGTAATCTATGGGGTTATACATAACTCCAAAATTCATTATGCCGCCGCTGAAGACTGCCGTCAGCCCGGTATTAATGTAGCTCATCCATACCCTGTCGATTGGTTCATAAACATTATAAGTCTGCTTGATTATATTGTAGTCAGACCGGCTGCAGTCGCTGAGTTCATAATTTTGAAAATCGGTTCCGTTGATATCAATATATTCAGTAACAGCTTCCGGGATAACAGTTTTAGAATCTTTAACAGTAGCACACGAAGAGAACAATAATGAAAGAGTAATAAGGCAGACGATTAACTTAACGGGTTTCATTAAAAAATAGCTCCTGACGCGGGGTTATGTTTTTAGTTTATAAAATTCTCGGTAGGGTATATTGTAAACTTTAAATTGGTAAAATCAGTTTGAGATATCTCCCGGTTTTCCCGGGAGACTGGAAAAGGAATAGTTATTCAATTATTATTACGCTGTCTTATTTAGACATACTTCACATAATTAACTCTTATATTGGTGAAAAAATCACGGTTTGTCTTTCCCTTCGAAAAGGGGCCGAGTCCGGAATTTTTTACACCGCCAAATGGCATAGTGCCGTCCGTTACTGTTCCATGGTTTGTATGTGTCATGCCCGTTTCCATTTCATTCTGAAACTTATTTATAAGCGGGAGTGAGTCTGTGAATAAAGATGCTGAAAGTCCGTATTCGGTATCATTGGCAATCTTCATGGCCTCGTCAAATGAGTTTACAGGGATAGTGACAAGTACAGGACCGAATATTTCTTCTCTGGCAGCAGCCATGTCTGGGCTTACATTGCTGAGAAGAGTAGGTTCGATGTAAAAGCCCTTATCAAAAATGCCGCCTTCAAGCTGTCGGCCTCCGGCTTTAATCTCAGCACCTGCATCAACCGCATCGCTGATATAATTCATTATCTTTTCGCCGGCACTTCTGCTGATTATAGGTCCAAGACTTACATCCGGTTCAAGACCATTTCCAAGTTTATAATCTTTCATTTTATCTGCAATTAGGGCTTCGAGTCTGTCGGCATCTTTCTCCATTACAATTACCCGGCTTATAGATGTACACCTCTGCCCTGAGAGAGCGAAGGCCGAACTTGTTATCTGGGCGGCTGCGTTTTCCAGGTTTAAGCAGTCTGCTACTATGGCCGGATTCTTTCCTCCCATTTCAAGCTGTATCTTTGTGAAGTTAGCAGCAGCCTGGGTGTTAATGCCTCTTCCTACAGCCGTCGAGCCGGTGAATGATATTCCCTTTACCCGCGGATCTGAAGCAATTGCATCACCGACAACCTTCCCGCTGCCGAGTACCAGGTTGAAAACCCCTGTGGGCAGTCCGGCTTTTTCAAACAGTTCGGCAATGATGACACCTGATAGCGGTGTTGCACTTGCGGGTTTTAGAACAACTGTGTTGCCTGTAACAAGAGCCGGGATTACTTTTCTCAGAGGTGTAAGGAAGGGAAAGTTCCATGGTGTTATTGCAGCTACCACTCCAAGGGGAACCCTGACTGCTACGCTTGATACACCTGGTCTGCTGCTCGGCATTGTAATCCCTTCCAGTCTCTGACCTTCACCTATAAAATAACCTACTTCCTCAATACCCCTCTCCGGTTCTGCAAGCGCCTCTTTCAGAATCTTACCTGCTTCACGGCATACGACCTCACCGATGCGGTCTCTGTCTTCTGCCATAACTTCAAGAAATCGTGACATGTAGTCAGAACGTGCTGCCGGTGATAGGTTCTTCCATTCAGAGAAAGCCTTCTCTGCACTTCCTATTGCAGCTTTCACATCCTCAACATCGGACAGGGGGTACAGTCCCAGACTTTCCTGATCATCCGCCGGATTGAAGTTTTCGTAAAAATCCCCGGTGCCGGGTTCTTTCCATTCTCCATTTATATAATTCAAATATTTTCTCTTCTCAGCCATTGAATCCTCCATTCTGACAATTTCATTATTGATGATAGGATAATGAAAATAAATATAGTTGTAAAATATTAAATATTTATATTATTATAGGAAATAACTATAAGGAGCCAATCTTTGGAAATTCGTCAGCTGGAATATTTCCGGGAAGTCTGCAGACATGAAAATATTACAAGGGCCTGTGAGGTTCTGCATGTTTCGCAGCCCTCAGTCACAGTCAGCATCAAGCGGCTTGAATCGGAGCTTGGCGTCGAACTTTTTCATCGTATTAATAAAAGGCTTTTTCTGACAGAAGAGGGGCGGCAGATGCTTATTCAGTCCGAGCGGATCCTTTCTCTGATTGAAGATACAAAAAATATGATGCTTGATTTTCAGGATGAGCCTCAAGGGCGTCTGCGTATCGGTATTACTCCTATGATGAGTGTTCTGTTTACTTCAAATCTTGCTAAATTTCAGCGTAATTATCCGCGTGTCGAGATAGAAGTTATTGAGGAAGGCTCCCTTTCAGTCTCGGCTCTAATCGAAAAAGGAGAGCTGGACCTGGGAGTTATAATCAGTAAAAACCTTCCTTCATGTCTTGCTCATCAGCCCATCTGCCGGGGGAACATCGTTGCCTGCCTCCCAAAAACGCACAGGTACGCAGATAAGAAGGAAGTATCTCTAAACGATTTAAAAAATGATCCCTTCATTCTTTTTCATGAGGATACCTACACCCGTCAGCTGATTATGAATGAATGTACAAAGCTGAACTTCACCCCTAAGGTTGTATTCTCTTCAAGCCAGATTGATACTGTTAAGGGGCTTGTTAAAGAAAGCATGGGCGTCAGTTTCTTTTTCAATGATCTGGCCGAGAGGCTTGATTCAGTAGCAATAATTCCCCTTGCCGAGCAGCTGGAACTTGAAGCCGGTGCAGTATGGAATAAGGAGAAGTACCTTTCAAGCGCTGCAAAAAAGCTGATTGAACTATTGTCTCCCGAAAGGAATAACACTGCTTGACTGAGTACTGATTGGAAGAGATTCAGAAATATTTCATGGCAGTATCCTGAATATTTTTAAAGAAAATCGGTGATTAATTATGCCTTTCTTTTTCATTTCGGTTATTATGAATGCAATGTACCTTAAAACCGGCAAAATCACAATGATAGTACTTACAGTACTCATCTCCTGCGCTTTTTTAATATCGAGTCTTGTTTCATTTCAGACTGCAAAAAAAAGCCTGCGCAGCGAGATCCGGACTTCCTCACTGCCGCTCTTAAGTGAGAATATATACTCCGAGCTCCAGAAAGCATTGGCGGAGCCTATAAATGTGTCATCGTCAATGGCGGAGGATTCCTTTTTAATCAACTGGGTGACTGCAGGAGAAGTAACTCCCGATAATATCAATCTTTATCTCAATAAACTAAAAGAAAGGTACGGATTCTTTTCCACCTTCTTTGTTTCGGAAGCCTCCCGTAATTATTATTATTACGATGGTGTTCTCAAGCAGATTTCGCCCCTGGATAAGCATGACGTCTGGTATTACGATTTTAAGGAAAGCGGAAAAGATATGGACCTTGATGTTGACACCAACGAGGCCGACGACAGCAGTCTCACTGTTTTTATAAATTATCGGCTTACGGGTTTTGACGGAAGATTTCTCGGCGTTGTAGGGGTAGGGATAAAACTTGAAAAGGTTGCAGAGTTTTTAAACCAGAAACAGAATAAATATAATAGAGATATCTACCTGGTAGATGAAAACGGATATATTCAGGTACATTCAGATCTGAGTCTTATTGAAAAATCAAATATTTATACAAGAGAAGGAATCGCTCTGGTTGCAGAGGAGCTGATGGGTATGACCGACGCGCCCATCGACAGTACATATAATGAAAGCGGCCAGACTGTACTTGTAAGTTCACGCTATATCCCTGAAATGGGATGGCATGTAATTGTGGAGCAGAACGAGAGCGCATCATATTTTCAGGCCAGAAAAAGTCTTTATGTAAATCTTCTGATAACAGCACTCATCGCAGTGGTTCTGTTCACGGCCAGCTATCTGATATTGAAAAGCTTTCAGTCGCAGATGGAGAATATCGCGGGGACAGATTCGCTGACAAGTATAGCGAACAGACGGGAGCTTTCCAGGCAGTTTGAACAGCTCAGGTACCGGACAATCAGGTATGGAACAAAGATGAGTCTGATACTGATCGATCTTGATAATTTCAAGATGATAAACGACGGATACGGTCACCTTGCTGGTGACAATATACTTAAGGAACTATCATCCATGATAGCAAAGTCTCTCAGGCCGGTTGACACTGTTGCAAGATGGGGCGGCGATGAATTTGTAATTCTGATAGAAGCCTCGTCCGATGAAGCTATTGGGCTTGGTGAACGGCTGAGATGTTCATACCGTGAGACCATAGGACAGATGATGAACGGACGTGTTGGCGAAATCCTGTCCATGAGCATGGGGGTGACAGAATACAGAGAAAATGAAGACTTCAGCACCTTGATTAAAAGAGCCGATGAAGCACTTTATGAATCAAAGCTTAACGGAAAAGACAGAATAAGCTGTATTTAAACCTCTAATCATTTAAAATTAGCAGATCTCCTCACCCGGGTATAATTACCTAGATAATTCAAGTATATTTCCCCATTTCAAACTCCCCTCTACGGCGTTAAAGTCAGGTTATCAGTTCTGAAGGAGTGTTGAATGAACAGATTTTTTTCAATTTTAGTTTTTGCTTTAATTTTCACAATAGCCGGAACTCAGGAGGCGGAAGCAGATTATCCGTCTTCAGTCCCCGTGAAATCTATTTTTTCAATAGATACAGGCTTTGCAAGTGACGGATCAAACGGATATGGATATGGTGTATTTATAAAATCATCCTCATATATCGGTGACGGACCTCTTTATTACGGATTTGGTTCCATATTTGGTGAGTTTATTTCAAAAAAAGAGAACTTCTTCGAAACAGGATTTTTTTTCGGATACTACCATTTAATAGGGGATACCGGTCTTGACTTGGACCTTTGCCTTGATGTCATAGCGACAGGCGGTCGGATAGAGCAGGCAACAAACCTCTATCGGGCAGAAGCTCCGGCCTTACATCCGGGTATCTCAATCGGTTTTCCGTTAATGTCCAATTTCGATACTGCATTAACCTTTGCACCTGTAATCAGACCCTATGATGCGGCTACCGGTAATTGGGATTTTTCAAGATCTTATCTGAATGTCAGCCTGGCTCTAAGATTTAAATCCTATATGGACGCTGTAAAACTACCCTGGAATAAAACTTCAATCATAAAAAAAGGAGAATCAAAATGAAGACAGCCATTACAATATTACTTTTAATAAGCCTGATAATTTCAGGATGTGCAGGAATAAAAACAGAAGCTGAGAATGACTCGGAATATGCATTATCTGACAGCAGGGCTTCTCTTATAAACACAATAAAATCAGAAATGAAATTAAAGAAAATGACAGGGCTTTCAATAGCCGTTGCCGACTCAGAAGGAATTATCTGGTCAGAAGGCTTCGGATTTTCCGATAAAAAAGCCGGTAAAACTTTTAATGATGATACAATTTCGAATGTTGGTTCAGTATCCAAACTGATAACAGCCGCTGCTGTTATGAAGCTTGCAGAAACTGGCAGGATAGACCTTGATGCCCCGGTCTCAGACTATATTCCTGAGTTTTCACCCCGCGGAGGCCTCCCCGATAATCCTGTTACCGTCAGAATGCTGCTGAATCATGAATCCGGCCTTGAGTCCGATGCGTTTCAGGATTTTTTTCTGGGATACAGCAGACCGGATAATTATACTCACAGTTACCGCAGCGCGGTTGATGCAGTAAACCGGAGCGGTGTTGTAAGAAAACCGTATACAATATTTTCATACTGCAATCTCGGCTATTCCCTTCTCGGCTGCATAATAGAAAGAACAGTGGGGCTTGAATTTCAGGAAGCTGTAAAAGAGCTTGTATTCGAACCTGCCGGGATGACCAGCTCAAGCTTCATTCTCGATGAAATACCGGAGGATAGAATGTCTCTCGGGTATTTAAACGGTAAGCCTGAAACCGTTCCCTATATCAGGGACATGCCGGCCGGAAGTCTTAATTCAAGCGCTAATGACATGGGCCGCTTTCTGCAGGGCATCCTTGCCTCATACAGAAATGATGACGACAACCTTGAACAGCAGACAGTGTATGAAATGTTTACTCCTTCAAACACAGCCGTCCCCAATGATCTTGACTTTAGAATCGGGCTCACATGGTGGATCGTAAACCTGAAAAGCCTTCCCGGAGAGTATCTTCTGGGGCACGGCGGGGACCTCCCGCCTTTTCATGCACTGGTAACCATTCTCCCTGAAAGAGACCTTGCGGTTTTTATAATGGTCAATTCTGTAAACGGCGTAGGCTCTTTCAGTCTTACTGATATTACCGCAGAGGCTGTACGTACCTTTGCAGCAGAAAAAAATCAGGCTCCGATCCGCAATGCGCTTGAACCAAGCCCTGTTGTTGAAACTCCGGATGATGTTAAAAATAATCTCCCCGGATACTATGCATCGGCCTCAGGCTTGTCGGAAATAAAGCCGGCTGGCCGTAAATTGAAGATATATGCTTTCAATAACTGGTTTGACCTCTACTCACATGCTGATGGGACAATGAGTATGGGGATGAAAATTCTGGGAATTATTCCCGTCAAGCTGCCGGTCTTCGACGAGATGTCGATTACGACCGAGCCAATCGGGCTGAATGAATCAATTAACCTGAGACTTCAGGGTGTTTTTATCAGTCCCTGTATTAAAATAGAGCCAGTTCCGATTGATGAAACATGGATGGACCGATGCGGAACCTATAAGCCTGTAAAAGAAGAAATAATGCCCAATTATACCGGTTTTAAAATAGAGTATGATAAAAAAAGCGGCTTTTTATGTCTGTCGCTTAAAAGCGCAGACGGCTGGTCACGCTTCCCGCTTCAGACCAAAAATTCATCCAGTGCCCGGCTCATGGGAACAGGCAGGGGGCTTGGCGGAAATATCAATGCAGTTGCAGAACAGGGTGCAGAAATCCTGGAATTTCTAAACTTCAAGCTTATAAAAGAGTAACCAAATTTTGATATCACTGCGCCAGCCCTCCGCCGGGGCTGGCTCGGTGGCAGATCCTTCCAGACTTATATTTTAATTGACAGCTGAATCTTCCGCACCTATTATTAAAATAGTCCTGATTTTTTCAAGGTTGGAAGGTGCCGGCTTATTATGGAACATACCCTCCCGTTCTACCTTTTTTTTTGCATTTCAGGCGGTGTGGCCGCATTAGTGCTGTTATTTCTGGTGTATCATAAAAACCCCAGGAAGGATCTCTTTTATTTTAACCTGTTTTTCTTCTCAATGACTGCAGACATTCTGATAGACCTGATTCTTATGTACCGGGCGATCAATCTCACAGGTAAACTTGCGCTGCAGGATTATCTGCTCACGCTTGCCTCGGTTCCTTTCTCATTCATTATGTTCACAGCATTTCCAATGGCTGTACACAGGATTCTGGAAGTCCGGTATGAAAAATGGAGAAACCGGATTCTGATTGTTTTAAATCTGCTGCTTAATTCAATCCAGTATTTTCCGGTTGGATCTTCTTATGATCTTGAGACCGGGACACTGAATCTGGGCCCTCTGTTTGCTTTAACAGGGATTGGACAGCTTACGGTTATCGCTTATAGTGTGCTTCTGCTGCTTACCGGTTTTCGCAATATTAAAGCAAAACCGGTCCGTCTCCTTCTTATGCTGGCCGGTATGCTTACATTGATTTTTATCCCCGGTTTTTTTCATGACATCACTTATTCGATGGGCCGGCGTTACTTTGACATCTTCCCTACAGAACTTATATTCTTTCCGCTCTATTACTTTATTATTTCTTTAATAGTAATCATCTACTCCGGCCGGTACTTCATTGCAATTACTCAGCTTGAAAATTCAACTCAGCTTACTGAGGACTTGCTTAGAGAACTCAGCAGAAAACATGGTTTGACGGAGAGGGAAAAAGAGGTTATTCCCCTTATTGTTGAAGGGATGAGCAATAAACAGATTGCAGGGAATCTCTTCATCTCGACAAAGACAGTGGATAACCACATTTACAATATCTATAGAAAGCTGGAAATCAATTCGCGTTTTGAACTGCTGTCCATGTGCTAGCACTGAATAGTTTGAATTTAATGTCCGATAGACTATAGTTAAAATATATATAAGAGGGTGTACTATGAAGATAATCAAATTCATGGTTTTATTTCTGTTCTTCGTTGTGAGCTTCGCCTCAGCTCAGGAAGTCCGGGTTATTGGAAATGAATCCATGCCGTGGAACGGTATTGTGAACGGAACTCCTCAGGGCATATTTATAGATGTTATGGAAGAAGCCTCCCGCCATGGCGCCCCTCCCTTCAAATATGAAATTGGTCTGCCCTGGATCCGGGCCCAGCATATGGTTTTGGAAGCAGGTGACGCACTCACAGTAATTATACCGCTTAGCAGGATCCCTTCCCGGGAAGACCAGTACATGTGGATATCTAATGTAGTGATAGATGATATTCGTCTAATTTCCCTTAAATCAACCGGTCCGATTCAATCCGTCTCCGAGGCCAAAAAGAAGATAATAGGTGTGGTAAACGGGCATGTGATTATTCCGGTTTTACAGGAAAAGGGGATAACCGATTATGTGATGGCCACAACCATCGAGCAGCTGGTCATGATGCTTAAATACGGTAGAATTGATGCCATTTGTGAAGGAGCTCTATGCATGAGCTATAACTGGAAAATTAAAGGCTACGATGTTTCTGAGCTTGATGAAGGTATTATCATGAAAGCCGGCTCCCTTGCCTACATCGGTGCAAACCTTCAATTTCCCAAAGAAACTGCACTGCAGATTTCCATGGCTATTGATTCTATGCGCCTTGACGGAAGCTATCAGGCAATCATTGATAAATGGACAAGATGAGTATAACTAATCCCGAAACGTATAAAAGTAATGCTATAATCTATGTTACAGGCGGAATATTTGAAGCATGCATGATCTGATAAATAAAAAACTTAGTTTAAAAATACTTACAGCAGTTTTGGGCATAACTATTATTTCCGCAGCTGTGTCAGGAATTATTTATTACTCCTCACAGATAAAAGAAATAAACAGGAAAATTCCGGAAGTTCTGGAATTGGAGTCTCTGCAGATAAGTGAACTGCTTCAGACATCAATGTATACATTTGATTACGTAACCGTCAAATCCATTTGTAAAGCATCTTTCAGTGATATCCATATATTCTCTATAACAATCGAAGATACAAGTCTGGAGGATATGAATTTTACAATCAGCAGAACGGATTTTGAAAGTATTTCAGATGAACTTTTAATAAAAATAGATAAATCTCTCATTCATACGAAGCAGAAAATCTTTTACGGGGAAGACTACTTAGGAACTATAGAAATAAGTATGGCAAAGTATTTTTTTATTCTTGAGGTTAAACAGCAGATATTAAGTTTTTTAATACAGCTGCTGCTGAGCTGCCTGATTATGAGTGTTTTTCTGTTCGTTTTTCTTGAAGGTCTGTTTGTTAAACCGCTTAAGAAAATTACCCATGTTACTGAAGTGATTGCCGATGGTGCATTATCCTCAAGAATATCAATCAAAAATAAGGATGAATTGGGAATCCTTGCTCATAAAATTAACCTGATGGCGAATACAATCGAAGAAAATATATCTGTACTGAAGTCTGAGATTTTGAACAGAAAAGAGGCTGAAGAACAGCTTAAGAAAAACATGGACGAGAAAGATCTGCTGATAATGGAGATTCATCACAGGGTTAAAAATAACCTGACTATAGTGAACAGTATAATGAGCCTGCAGGCGGAAAAATTTAAAAACAATGATATATATGAAGCCTTTGCTGATATCAGCAGTATAATATCATCTTTAGCGCTGGTTCATGAACAGTTATATCAGAATAAGGACTTTTCACAGATAAATATGCGGGAATATATTTTTGAACTGATAGATTATCTGAAATCTTCCTATATTGATGTTTCTAATCTGAGTTTTCAGACTGATATTGAAGATGTTCAGCTTAACATTACCCAGGCAACACCTATGGGAATTTTACTGAATGAACTGATTGTAAATGTTTTCAAACATGCATACAAAGTTAAAAAAACGGGAGATGTCTGGATTTCCTTCAGGAAGATTTCAGAGGATGAAGATTTGATTTGTCTGAATGTCAAGGATAATGGCTCCGGGTTTTCGCCTGATTTTAATATTAACACTGTAAATACTGCAGGGCTTACAATAGTACGCTCACTGGTTGAGCAGCTTGACGGGAAGCTTGTTGTTTCAGAAAATGAATCAAGCGGTTCTGATGTATCCATCACATTCTGTAAAAGTTGATAAATCCATGAATCGTGCTGATGATTCAGACTGTCCCACGGATAATTTTTAAAATAAAACAGGAGTACGGAAATGATAAAAGCTGTGTTTTTTGATATGAATGAAACTGTCCTGAATCTTGGTCTGCTTAAAGAACAGTTTGACAGGTATTTTGATGATGAATATGTACTAAAATACTGGTTTACTAAATTACTGCATAGTTCCTGTATAATGGGCGCAATGAATGAGTATGAAAACTTCGGAGAGCTTGCAGGTGCTGTTCTGGAGAACGTATTCTTTGAGAGCAGCAAGCCTCTGACGCAAGCGACAAAAACAGAAATATTAGGTGAATTCAGAAGATTGCCAGCTTATGAAGATGTTCAGCCGTCGATTGAGTTATTGAAGGCTGCCAATATACCTGCAGTTGCAGTTTCAAATTCGTCGCTTATTATGATAAAAGAACAGCTCTCTAATGCAGGAATTTTTAACCTGTTTGATTCATATTATTCTGTCGACAGTGTTGAAAAATATAAACCCTTTAAAAATATTTACCATGCGGCGGCAGAAGAGGAAGGCTTAAAGCCCGAAGATATTGTAATGGTTGCAGCGCATGACTGGGACCTGTTCGGAGCTAAAAAGGCCGGATTGAAAACTGCCTATATTGAGCGTAAAAAGACAATATTCAATCCATATTATCCGCTTCCGGATTTTAAAGCCAGGGACATGCGCGATCTGATTAAACAGATAATTGCTTAAGTGCTTTATTTCAGGCTGTTTATATCTCCAACCACTTCAACCCCGCAGAAACCGGCGCTATCTTTCAGGATACAAATGTTTTTGAGATCTGAAAGTTCAATACTGATTTCTGCATCGGTTGTTTCACGAATTTCCCGCTGCATTGCTCCGTTTACCGGAGCTTTTAATAAACCGCCCTGCCCGGGTAAAGCAAAGGCAACTTTAAGCTGGTAATTATTATTTCTCATTAAAACTGATATTTCATTTTTATTCGCATCGTTTATTTCGTAAACACTATTATTGTATGTCGTGAATCTATAATATTTCTCTTTAAAATAAAGGTAGCAGAGAAATCCGTTAAATTCTCTGCCCAGCCATGGAACCTTTGCAATAGACAGCATAAAACTTCCGGGGTGCCCGCTGAAGCTGTTGCTTTGTATCCAGATCCAGGATGACGGCATGGATTTTCCCCAGTCTTTCTCTATATAACCTCTGCCGTCCTGTATCACCTGTTTCTTACTGTCGCGGATAATTTCGCCGTCCACGGTATGATCTACAGATACAATGCCATGATAACATTCCATGAACGGAACAAATGAATACGGTCCCATAATTCCCGGAGCCAGTGTCCCTGAAGGATAGGGTGTAAATTTTCCGAAATTAAGCGAACAGGAAAATTTCAAATCTGAACTTGAAATGTTAAGGGAAAGACCCTTGGATGAAAATTCATTTTCTCCTATCCTGATGTAAAAAGTATTACGCTCTGCATGAAAGTCCTTCAATGGAAAGCGCTGATAAAATGTTTTTTGAGTCCCGCCGTCAATAATCTGTATAAAACTGTGAGGATCCCGGCCGATTGAAATTCCGGGGATTACAATTAAAACTCCGTTTTTATATACGGTTTTAAAGTACCATCCTTCGAAATATTTCCTTCGCTTAAGCGATCCCTGAAAGATCTCAGGATGGAGCAGTCTCATCAATAAACAGCCTGTATCCTGATTCAGCTTTTTATCAGTCTGATAATCAGCGCCGCAGTAATGACTGCAATTGCAGCGATGGCGGAAATAACTATGCCGGGAGCATCTCCGAGAGAACTTCTTTTTATAATAATTCCCAGCAGTGCCCATATTACCACCGCACTGTATCCAATATCTCTTCTTGTAATAATCATGAGGCAGGTTATAAAAACTGCAGCAGCAATAACTAGTACCGTCCATGCCTCCTCAGGCAGAAGATACCCTTTTAGATTCAAATTGACGAGAAAAGCAGTAATGTTGGCGATTGTTGCGACCGTTATCCAGCCCAGATATATGCTGAACGGAAGTCTTGTCAGAAAATAAATAGATTTACTATGCACAACAGTGCTATTCAGTTTCAGGTATATGATTATCAGACTTGCAAGAATTAAAGCCATAAAGAGAAGTGAAAGGCTTAATTTTTTCCAGTGCCAGGCGAATATCCATCCGATATTAGCTATTCCGGAAACCAGAAACCAGATATTTATTTCTGATAAAAATGAAGCTTCAGCAGAAGCTTTAAACACCGCTATGATGCCGTATATTGAAAAGCCTGCGAGAAGTAAATATATAACTCCCCACACAGAAAAGGTAATTCCTGCGGGAACAAAGAGGTTTGGATACATATCCGAAAGTTCTCCTGTCCCTATCCCGTTTAGAGGTAAAATGTTTGCAAGAGCGTTAACTATGACTATAGCGATAAATACTGCCAGATTAATAAACGCAAAAATATAAAGCTGAAAAGGTTTTTCCATTATTTTCCTCCGGTTAAGTTTAATTATAATATTAAGGGGGCTGGTAATGCAAAAAATTCAATCGGGACTGTTCTTTAACTTTATATTTAATTATATTACGATTTTACTGAAATGAACTTATCGCTTAGGAGATATTAATTTCATGGCACATATTGGAATTGGTCTTGATTTTGGAACCTCAAACACAACTGCGGCTGTTTATGACGGCCGCAGTATTGAATATATCAGGCTGGATGAATATCTCAATGAGGGCATTATTATGCCCACTGCGCTGTATCTTGACCGTGAGATACAGCCGACCGTTGGCGGAGGAGCAATACTCAGATATCTGGAGGAGAATACCAGCCGTAAGATAACACTTACTGATAAGGAAATCGGCTGCATAACAGTTCATATGGGTGAGATGGACAGGGATCATACCATTGAAAGAGACAGGTCCTATACACAGGTTGTGACCGGAAAGATAGACGCTGAACTTCCGGGACGCCTGTTTAAGTCTATGAAAAGCTATCTGGGAGATACAGGGGATCCGCGTTTCGATGTATTCGGGAAAAAATTCCGGCTTGAAGCTATTTTAACTATAATTCTAAGACATGTGGCTGAGCGGCTTGGTGAACATGTGAAGGAACAGGAGTTTTCACTGCGCATCGGCCGCCCTGTTATTTACTGCGGTAATGCCGCGTATTCCGAAACGATTGCCCTTGAGCGGATGACTGTCTCCAGCTCCAGGGCCGGTATGGAGAACTTCTCTTTTATGCTGGAACCTGAGGCAGCGGCGCTAAGCTACCTGAACAGTCACCCCGGACCGGAGCATGAGAATATTCTGGTTGTCGACTTCGGCGGCGGCACCCTTGACCTGTGCATTCTTGAGAAAGGCAGTGGGGGCTTGAAATTTCTCGGCGCGGCGGGAATCCCCCGGGCTGGAGATAATATTGACCGGTTGATCTTCCGGAAAAAAATTGCTCCGCTGCTAGGTGACGGTCTGACCATCAGTCACGATTTTCACTATCCCGAGTTTGAAGAATATCTTCTCAACTGGCAAAGCACATATCTGCTTAATCAGGCGGCCTATATAGAGAAGGTAAACATGCTTATCAGGGAAGGCGGAACTACAGGTGAAAAGGGCCGCAGGCTTAAGATGCTGATACGCTGCAACGGTTCATTTCAGCTGATGGAGAGGATCGAGCAGGCAAAAATTGAGCTGTCTGAAAAAGTGCTAACCTCGATAACAATGGAAGAAATAAATCTTGATGTTGAATTTACCAGAGCTGAACTTGAAGAAATAATTATGCCGGTATTTCATGATATAGAGCAGGTTATAAATGAGGTTCTTCAGAATGCTGAACTTGGTAAAGAGCAGATTTCCCGCATAGTCTGTACAGGCGGCACTTCACGCATCCCTTCTGTAAGAAAGCATATAGCAGCTCTGACAGGCAAGGACCCCGAGGAGTGGAATTCTTTCCGGGGCATTGCGGCGGGTCTGGCTGTGGCTGCATATGAAGGAAGATAGTCATCACCTGACTGAATCACTCTGATTGCAGATACAAACATATATCCCATATTATTTCGAATCATTTCTATAGAATATTCTCTTTTTGTTAAAGGTTAGAAATCTAACTACTTGACTGTTTTTATGGTTATTACTATATTTAGTTAGAAATCAAACTAGTTATGTAAAGGAGAACTTTATGAATAACGATAAAACAATGCTTATGGAACAGATTCCAGTAAAACAGGCAATATTGAAACTGGCTATGCCGACAATGCTGTCGATGGCGGTTGTAATGATATATAACCTGACTGACACCTTTTTTATTGGCCGGCTTAATGACCCAAATCTTGTTGCCGCTCTGTCTCTAGCCGCTCCGGTTCTGATGGCTGTTCAGGCCTTGGGGAACATTTTTTCAAATGGTGCAGCAAGCTATATATCAAGAATGCTTGGTGCAAAAGAAAATGAAGAAGCAAAAAAGACTGCAGCTACTGCAATCTATACAGCCTTATTGCTTGGAATTATTGTCACAGTCCTGCTGATAGTATTCAAGCAGCCGCTTCTGTCGGTAATTGGAACCAGTCCAGCTACATTTGATGCGACAAACCAGTATTTTTCAATAATATCCGTTTGTGCAATAGTATTTGTTCTTCAGATAACTTTTTCCGGTCTTATCAGAAGTGAGGGAGCTACAGATAAATCGATGACAGGTATGGTTCTTGGAATTGGTATAAATATAATACTTGATCCGGTTTTTATCTTTGTCTTTGATATGGGAGTTGCAGGGGCTGCATATGCGACCGTAATCGGAACAGCAGCTGGAGCGGTCTATTTTGTCACACATCTTGCATCAAAAAATACCCTGCTTTCTATAAAACCCGGGCACATCAGTCCGTCAAAAAAGATATATTCTCAGATATTCAAGATAGGAATTCCTTCAGCCTTATCAAATATTGTAATGTCACTGTCAATGATACTTGTGAATATTATTGCCGCTGGATACGGAGACCATGTTGTTGCCGGAAACGGAATACAGATGAGAGTTGTAAGTATGGCTTTCATGCTGATAATGGGGCTTGCCCAGGGGTATCAGCCGTTTGCAGGTTATAATTATGGAGCAGAAAAGTATGACCGCCTCAAAGAAGGCTTTAAAATTACCCTCCTGTATTCAACGATACTGGCAGTATTATTTACGATAATCTTTCAGATTTTAGGCCGTAATCTGATCGGGCTTTTCATCAGTGACAGGGCAACTGTAGATATCGGTGTACAGTTCATCAGGGCTTTCTCCATCGGTCTGCCGTTTATCGGGCTTCAGATGACCATGATGATTACTTTTCAGTCGGTCGGCAAAGCATTAAATGCAATGATTGTTTCACTTGGCAGACAGTGTCTTCTTTATCTTCCTGCTGTTATGATTCTTAACAACCTTTTCGGGCTTAATGGATTTATTTTCGCACAGCCAATAGCTGATATCCTTACAGCCATTGTTGCGGTGTTGATGAGTCTGTCCTTTTTCAGGGAGCTGAACCGTTTGCTTGAAGAGCAGACAATCGCCGGTACTGTTTCCGGGACGCGTCTGGAATTGCTTGCAGCTGAAGAATATTCATATTAACATACGCTATGAATAAAAACGGCAGTATTGAACAACGGGTTGAAGATATCTTCGAGCTTCACAGATTTATTGTATCCATATTTATTAAAGGCTTTGAGGATAACTTCAGCCTGCCGGAGGAATTAAACTTTACGCATGTAAGAGCAGCGCTGATACTCCGTTTTCATGGCAGTATGGCCATGTCTGAGTTAAGCCGCAGGCTGGTACTTGAGAAAGGTTCTTTTACACCTGTTGCATCAATGCTTATAAAGAAAGGATACATGAAGAAGGAGCAGTCTGCTGAAGACAAAAGGGTTTTCAATCTTGCTCTTACTCAAGCCGGGTTGGATTTAACTTCCCGGTTTAAAACAGAACACTGGAAGTTTATGTCGGATGTCCTTGGAAAACTGAACCCGCAGGAACAGCAGGACTACTTTGCAATTGTATGTAAATTGAACGACTATCACAGAATGATTAAGGGTACACCTGCTGAGTCAGTTGAATAAACTAAGTATTAATAAAATCTTTCCTCAATTTGAGAAGAGCTTACGAATGCTGTTACTGGAAAGCTTCAGTTATTCGTTCCATTTTTTTGAAGCATGAAGCATATTGATAGAAAACTGAATAACAATTACAATTATTATATTATGTAAGTGTATTTATGCTAAAAGGATAACAAAATGTTCGAATATAAGTTCCGCTCCAGATCGATCTTACTTTTCCTTGCTTTATCATTTCTTGTGTTTTCATGCACTGATACTATTGACCCGTCATTGGAAGATACTGATCCACTCCAATGCGAAGCTCCGGACTTCTCGATAGAGGCAGGAAGTTACAGTACCGATCAGAGCCTGAGCCTTAGCTCAAACACAGACGGCGCTTCAATTTACTATACAACAGACGGTTCAATTCCGACAACGACTTCATCCATTTATACCGGTGCTATCACCCTTAATGCGTCAGGAACTACTGAAATCTCTGCTATCGCTGTTAAAGAAGATTACACTGACAGCGATATCTCAGCCGGGAGCTACACTTTAAACTATGATGTAATGCCCTTAGATGAAGACACAACCTTTGCAAATACAGTTAAGTTAAGCTGGGGAGCGGAACAGTCCGCAGCAGACGGCTACCAGATTCAGTATTCTATTTCGGAAACAGGTCTTGAGAATAATAACTACATAGAGCTTACATCAAGTACAAACTCATGTGAGCTAAGCGGATTGATTGACAGTCAAACTTTTTACTGGCGTTTCCGTTCAGTAAAAAGCAGCTCAGGCAGTGAATATGGTGAATGGAGCGATGTACGTATCTTTACAGTAACAGCAATAAGCAGCTCTGCGGCAAATGATGTGAAGTATCCCTTTGAGCTGGTTTATATTGCAAGCGACAGCGACTATTGGAGTTATTCTTTTAAGCAAGTCAGGAATATAGATATGGACGGCGCTGATGATTTTACTCCTATTGGAAACTATAATAACAGCAGTACAAGGTTCAGAGGCAGTTATGACGGCGGCGGGTATACTATCTCCAACCTGTCAATTGATTCTACTGAAGATTATCAGGGTATGTTCGGCTGTACTTATTCCGGAGCAACGCTGACTGATATCCATTTGGAAGATGTTAATATTTCCGGAGGAACTTATGTCGGAGGATTAGTAGGGTGTCTTTATGGTACAGTAAAATACTGTTCTGTTGAAGGAACAATAACTGCAACTGGTGAATACACCGGGGGGCTGGCCGGTTATACAGAGTACAGCACTATATCCGAATGCTATTCAAAATGTACTGTTGAAGGAAATAATTATGTTGGGGGTTTTGAAGGTTATTCCCGTTCGGTAAGCCATGACGCATGCTATTCAATAGGGACGATAAAAACAACAAATACTAATGGAATAATCGGAGGTTTTGCAGGCATCTGCACAAGACGTGCTTCAAATTATGCAAACGCAACCTATACAGATTGTTTCTCTGCTTCGAGGCTTACCGATATTGATACAGCATATGGGTTTGGATATCATAGTCATTCAACAGTTTCTGCCTGCTTTTATGATTCCACACTATTCGCCGGTACAGAATCAAAAGCAGCCCCGCAATACAGTCTCTACATGAAAACTGAAAGTATATTCACAGACGCAGGCTGGGACTTTGCCGATGAAGACACTAACGGCACAGAATATATCTGGGACAGAGCAGATACAATCAACGGGGGATACCCCTATCTTGTAAATAATCCGCCGGCCCTGGAATAGCTTCATTATTCAGGCTTACATAGTGTTTTTCCGTCTTCAAAGCCGTTTAAAATCCTGATTACCGAATGAGTATTCGGCTGTGGCTGTATTTATCCAGATATGATCGATTTCCTGATCCTCACTTTTTCCTTGAAGCCTGATAGTCGGTCGTTTTAGCAAGATCCATCCGGCGGTCGCTGAACTTCCTGGCGGGGGAGGGCTGAACAGTTCAATATTTTGAGCCCTGATGGTAAACTCCTCTGATTGGTACAGTATCTTTCGGCTGCCTAAATCACATTTAAGAGAATCTATCCTGCCGTCATGGTATACAGTCCATTCATCAAAACGGCCGGAAATATTAGGCAGTCCCTTTATCACTGCGGAGGCGACGCCTGAAAAAACAGCTTTATCACTGTCAAAACTCAGTAGCTGTGCATCTATCTTTACGCCATCAACATATAATGATGCAGCCATACTGTTGCTGTAGCCAAAACGGTTATTACTGAACTCTCTGACATTATACAGTTCTATTCCGCCGGTAATTCTTGGATTATTAAAGTCAACTTTAACCGAATCGAATTTCAGAGCAGATTCTTTAATGGTTATGCCGCTGAACACTATTTCACTGTTGTTGAATTTAGTTTTATTAGAAGAGCTGACAAAAGCGTCTTTAAACTCGGGGATTGTTCCATCCTGAAGCATCGGCAGTCTTTTAACATATATTTTAACACCTCCGAATGCGTGGGATACCAGGTAGCCGTCCATGGTAAACTCTCCATTCTCAGAGATTTCTGCAGAGCGCAGCTCAGCATGGTTAAAAAGAAGCGGATATTCCGGTATGCTTTTAATCTGTGCAGGTTCAAAAAATTTTCCGTCATAATTAATAATCAGACTGGGTGTTTCACCGGGGAAGTACTGCTTTTCAGGAATCTTCAGCGGAAATGCAATTTTTTCAGGCTCATATATCCAGCTGGCTCCGTACCAGTGAATCCTTCCGTTACTCAGATTGAATTTATCGGCTTCAAAGCGCCATCCTTCCACGCTGAACCGGACTGGCTTGGCTGGAGTTTTTATATCAGTATATATTGCCCCCTGATCAAATACCGCTTTCTCAATATAAACTCCCTTATCGCCACTCTCCATTTGATATCGTCCGTCAAAAAGCAAATACCCGCTGTAAAACAGCCCCTCCCTGTTTATAGTCCATTTATCGGCGTTCAGCTCTAATCCCGGGGGGCTGTAGAATTTGACAGGTCTATAAATTTCATTCACCTCCTGTGATGAAGGATGGATATCTCCATTAGAATCAATAATCAGATTAGAACCGGAGAGTGCAATTTCTTCATAACCTGCCGGCTGTATAACCGAGTATTCCTTGAAATTAAAAAGAACTTCATCATCTTTTCGAATTAGGGCAGGACTGTGCGGTTTTAGATACACAGTATCTGCAAACATAACTGAATCACGGTGAAGATTTTCATATGACTGACTGATAAGCGCATCAGATCTATCAAGAGATAAATCACCGGCAGCGGAGATAGATATTCTGTCGGCAAAAACAGGAACAGTCCCGCCCCTCCTGTTGCGGCTGTTGATTCTTACATCCGTTTTTCCCTGCAGTACCAATCCGTCGACGGTAAGACCGATCGAACTGAAACTGAAATCCCACCCCTTATAATTGTAAGATGCTTTCAGGCTGCTCTTCCCGGATTCTATACCTGCAAATCCTACGATGATACCCGGAATGATGATAGATTCATCCTTGTTATCTACTTCAAAACCGGCAGGTATTTTTAAAACAGCTTTATCGGCAGAAATCTTTTCACCTTCCGCGCGACAGACTTCAAGAATAAAAGGAATCTCAAAATCGGTTCCTTCCCCAGCAATCAGTGAAAGTCTGTCTGATGTATACACTGATTCCGGTAATATCAGTGCGCTTCGATCTATAATATCCAATGTCCCTGTATTCAATACTATTACATCCATTGCAGCATCAAGACCGAAAAAGCTCACAGCATTATCGCGCAGCACCAGCCTTGAACCCTTGAGAAGCATCGATTGAAAGTTAAATATATGGTTGTTGAGCCTAATCTGTCCGTCGTAGAGTTTAAGACCTTCCTCAGGATACTGCCATGTTTGGGAATTAAGTTCAGTCTGGAATATTCCTGCGGAAACCCCGGCAACGACTACGGAACATCTAAGTACCGGATAATCATCTGAATTGAATGATATCAGTTCGTCAGCAGTAATTTTCAGCATTCCGCTGTTTTTCAGATAGCCGCCTGCGGAGGTTTCGCTGAGTTTAGTGATACTGCCTGAGCCTATAGCTATCTCATAATCAACTATCCGTATAAAAGTATCACGGGAGGGAATTATTGAATCAAATACCCTGAGGATTCGTCTGCCTTTATCGTCAAGCTGAATCTGTGCATCTCTGATAAGGACCACTATTCCGGAATCTTCCCCGCCAAGCCGCATGCTGAGCCCTGACAGTAAGTCGCCTGTTTCGGCTTCCTGAATCATCATTAAATTTGAATCAGAGAAACTCAGGCTGAATGATAATACAGAACTGATACAGGTAAAAACCAGAATCATAAGTAATTTTCTCATCTTTCTCCCCTTTCAGGAGAATGATAACAGCTGAAACTGCTTCGTGTCCAAGCTTTTATTCACTGTGTATTTCTATTAATGAATGAGATTATCAATAACTTACCTGGACTGATTTGAAAAAAAAAGACTGAACAACAGATTAGTCATTCAGTCTACCATCGTATGGGCCCACTAGGGCTTGAACCTAGGACCCCCTGATTATGAGTCAGGTGCTCTAACCAACTGAGCTATAGGCCCGACGGACTTATATAGAACAATATTATGAGCCTTTTGTCAATAAGAACCAGTTAGGAAATCGTTATTGATAAATACTGAATATAGTAATAAACTAATGCATAATAAAAACTAACTGTAAGGAATTTCAATTGCTTAAAGATGATCGAATCTTCATTGCTTCATTTAAGATTTTTGATAAATACGGATATAAACGTACTAATGTCCAGGATATTGCCGATGAGGCCGGTGTAAGTAAAAAGACCATTTATAATCACTTTACAAATAAAGATGATCTTTTTAATAAAACTATTGAATGGTATGCAAAGTTTGTTGTAGAGACATATACAGCATTCATTGACGATGAGAATATCAGCTCTATTGATAAGCTAAAACGCTTTATGCTTGATTCCTCCAACTTTATGAAAAACCGGAACAGTAATATCCACCGTGATATGATTCTTGAAAACCCGCATTTGAAGGCTGTCCCGAATGTGTATATTCAGAAGAATCTGGCCAGAATGCTGGGACGGCTGATCGATGCCATGAAGGAAGAGGGAACATTCCGGACTGATTATAAGACCGAAGCGGTTGTATACCTGATGTTTTCTGCCGTTAACGGTCTGAGCAGCTGGAATAGTCCTGATATTCTTCCCGTCAGTATTCCGGAACTCTATACTACTGCAGCAAGAATTTTCTTCACTAATCTGCTCACCGAAAAGGGGTTGAAATCTCTTGATCTAAATAGTCTGCAGGACGGATTCTTTAAGGGAAACGGTATACTTTTTGAATGAAGGCTGCTTAAAAAGCCTGCTTTAAAGATATAGAGCCTTCCCTGGTATGGGACGACTCTAATTCTGTTATTAAAACGTTATGGTGTAGAAAAGTGATGCACCAAGTTTTGCAGAATCGAAAACTGATGTTATCACCGTTCCGAATAATGATCCTATAAGATCTCCAAGAATTGAACCCGAATCATCAACTACCTGAACAGGACTGTTAGTTGGTATGAAGCCCAGTGATATATCGGCGCCCAGTTTTCCCGGTCCAATCGGAAATATCGGAATTGCAAGCCCGGCTGCAGCCCACGGCATTATATCGCTTTCGGTATAGTAATCAACATAGCCGTTTTCCGCCTTCGATTCATCCGGGGCAACTACTTTAAATAATCCTCCGATATCAAAATACAGCCATCCAAGCTCAAGACTGGCAAAAGGCCCGATATAGATGTCTGAAAATGTAGTTCCGAAGTATGCTCCGACACCGGCTCCGACAGCCGGAAATCCCAAATCGTACATCAGTTTGGGGTGAGCAGTAACATATGTTGAAAAAAGAGAGAATGATGCTCCAATTTCGGCATCTACCCGCAGCCCCTTTTCGCTTTCTCCAAAACTGAAAGCTGCAACAGAAAGACATAACAGTATTAAAATTAATCTTTTCATGATATCTCCTCCATGAATGATATTAATGTATCACTCCGGGGAGACTTTATCTGATCTATTAATTTTAGAGCCGCTTTTGTAACAGGACGCAAAACTATTTGAGCAGATCTTCTGCAAAGGCTGCTGCACTGTCCGGCACAGGTCTCCCTATCCAGTCATAATCCGCAGAATTATATTCCCTGATGCTGTTTGTATTATGGCTCTTGATAACATATTCCAGATCCATTCTTCCTACCCGCAGGGCTTCTGTTTTATAAGGCTTGATTGGGCCTATTCCGGGAAGCCCATGCCCGAATCTGTAGTAGGAAATTCCCCTGAGAAAGCGAATGAACCAGTCAGGATGGCTGTCTGAAACGGAGCTCATAAAAGCTTCGGTGTTTTTAATGTTCTCAACGCCTAGAAAAGTCTTTTTTTGGGCAAGAAAGGCCTCGGTTATCCCCTTATATATCCTGAGCAGGCTGTCATCCTTGCCGTCTGTTTCAGCGAGGGCAAGATTTTCAACAGCCTCATCAAGAGTCTTAATGCTGTCGGAAAGCAGTATTTTGTTTGTATACAGGATTCCGAGCCTGAAATAATCATCCGGGTCTGATTCTTCTATTAACACATTCAGATATTCCTTGTCACGGCCGAGCAGAGTAGTCATTGAAATCCGGTAGTTTTCCGATACAGGTTCAGCCTCTCCGGATATTGCGGACAAAGTTTCGGCAGAGGCTGAAAATAAGATCAAAAAAATTAGAACCGGTAATTTTTTAATAATCATATACCTCCTGCTCTGCTTAATCTCTCACTGCCAGGGCTTCTATTCTATCACGGTTCCTGTCCGCTGATTTCTTCTCCAGTTCCCTTGCGGAAATTATCAGCATCTGCAGACGGTTCTCGATGTTTGCAAGCGCTGTATCAGGATCGTAATCAAGCGCAATGATCTGAATATGAGGAAACTTCTTCTTTACAGTCTTGATCATTCCGCGACCGGTAATGTGGTTCGGCATACAGCCGAATGGCTGAACATATACGAAGGAGTTAACACCCTTCTTTGCAAGCTCTATTACTTCTCCGGGCATCATCCAGCTCTCACCGCCGCGGTATGTCATGTCCATCATATCAGAAGTGTTTTCGGCAAGATTCTTCACATCTCCATAGCCGTCATAAAACTTGAACTTCCGGTAGTATTCATCAACCTTTTTGTGAACAGAACCGTACACATAGTCGGTGAGACCGTTGAGGCAGTAATCCATGAACGCATTTGATGTGTGCCCGCGTCTGCCTTTCTCTTTCTTGATAACAACACTCTGCCTGAAAAAATCATGCATGGCGGGGAAGACTGTTTCCATTCCGTTGGCTTCAAGGTAGCGTTCTACATTGGCATTTGATTCCGGGTGGAAGTTCATCAGGATTTCTCCGATAATTCCAACCCTCGGCTTTCTGATGGTCCGGTCGCATTCGACATTGTTGAATGCTTCAATAGCCTGTTCAAAGTACTTCAAAGCCTTTTTGCGGCTGCTGCAGATATTGTCATAGATGAAATCTGTATACAGTTCAAAAAGTTCATCGGATTCACCGGCGTTAACCTCGTACGGTCTTATCTTCCTGCGTATTTCCTCAAGAACATCGGTAATTGTTATCGACCAGAGCATGTTCATCTGGAACTTAAGCGTAACCTTGAAGCCGGGATGCATATCCTTTGTGTCCTTACCAGTGGTCAGGATCGGCACATCGGCATAACCTGCTTCATCGAGGGCTTTTCTTGCCAGTCCCGCATAATGCCCGGCTCTGCATGCTTCACAGTTCTTCGCAAGTCCGATGGCAACATCTGTTGACTTATAGTTCCCATCCCTGATGGTTTTCAGCAGTTCGCCTACGTTGATCTGGGCCGGGTAGCATATATCGTTGTGGACGTATTTCTTCCCCAGGGCAATGGCTTCCCTGTCGGCAAGCATGGCCGGAACAGCCTTGTAGCCTTCAGCCTCAAGAACCTTGGCTGAATACTTTGCAAAGGCCGGAGACAGGGTCGGGATCAGTACGGTCCTTCGCTTGTCTTCTTTTTCGAACTTCACCTCATAGGGTTTGCAGTATTCTTTAAGCTCTACAGGATTGTCTTTTTTAAGCCTCCTGCTTGCTTTTACCGTTTCAATAAATGATTTGATTCTGATATTAAGCGGTCCCTGATTTTCACCCTCATCGAGTTTTAGAACCAGCATCTGCTTTCCGGCTCTGTCATTCAGTATTCTGGCCATCTCATCTGAAATAATCGCGTCATGTCCGCATCCGAATGAAACAATCTGAACAAGTTCAAGGTTCGGATGCTCGGCAACAAAGCTTGCAGCAGAGTACATTCTGCCGTGAAAGGCTATCAGGCTGTCGAATCTTACATGATCAAAAGACTGATCATGGATCTCGGCAATGGATTCAAGGTTAAGAACCGGAATTCCCATCTTCTTGAAATGGTCGGCGATTCCGTGATTCACAAGCAGGTCGTTATGGTAGGGCCTGCCCGCTAGAACAACCGCAAAATCATCCTTGCCTTCAAGGCTTTTAATTACCTCACGGCCCTTTCTCTGCATCCTGTCGGAGTAATCTTCCTGAATAGAATGCGCCTCTTCAAGCGCGCTCCTTGTAGTATTGAAATCGATGCCGAAGGTTATCTTCATGTACTCGCAGATCTGCTTATCCATGAGTTTCCGGGTGTCGAAGTGAAAGACAGGCCTGTCATACTTGATGCCGTTCTTTGCTTCAGGGGTATCGCTTTCATCAACAACCATCGAATAGCCCTGAACAACTAGACAGTTGCAGCTGTCTTCGGCTTTTTCATTTTCCTTAGGGATTCTGGTCAGTACCGGGTTGAAGATTCTATCAACCTTCCTGCTGATCAGATCCTGAACATGTCCGTGTACCAGCTTTGCCGGAAAACAGACTGTATCGGAGGGAATAGACTGCAGACCGCTTTCAAAGAGTTTGTACGAACTTGGAGCGGAAACTACAACCTTGAACCCGAGCGAGGTATAAAGGCTTTTCCAGAACGGAAGAGAGTTCCAGAACTCAAGGGTTCTCGGAATCCCTATGGTGATTCCCTGGGTTACAGCCTTCTGCTCCGGAGCATAATCCATTACAAGAAGCTTATTCTGAAGCTTGATCATGTCTGGCACAGCATTAAGTCTGCCGTTAACCTCTTTCAGTCTGTCCTTAACAGACTTCTCCCTGACATCGCCGAAGACCTCTCCCTTTTCACAGCGGTTTCCGGTTACATGTCTGCTTCCGTTGTTAAATTCGATTATCGTCCGGTTACAGTTGTTTGAACAGAAGCTGCAGACCTGACCTGCTTTTTTAGTAAAACTGAAGGCTTCAATATTTTCCAGTCCCTATAAAAGTGCTCTGGTATTTCCTGCCGGTCTTTTCTTCCTGACGGGCTATATACTTTTTTGTAAGCAGGGCAATACCGATAGCTCCCATCTCTCCCGGATGCGGCGGTCTTACAACCTGCTTTCCGGTGTACTGCTCGAGGCTTCTGAGAACCGCATCGTTTTTGAAGGTTCCTCCCTGTACCACAATACACTCGCCCAAAGATTCAAGGTTTGACATTCTGATAACCTTGGTAAATACGTTCTCAATAATTGATCGGGAAATTCCTGCAAGGATGTCGCCGGTGCTCTTGCCGTTTTTCTGTTCGGTAATAATTGAGCTGTTCATAAAAACGGTACATCTTGATCCGAGCTTTGACGGACTTCCGGCCTGAAAGGCGATGTCGGCTATATCCTGAACCTTTACGCCAAGGCTCTTAGCGTAGGTCTCAATAAAGGAACCGCAGCCTGCCGAACAGGCCTCGTTTAAAACTATTCCGGTAACTACGCCGTCATTGACGTAGATAGCCTTCATATCCTGTCCGCCGATATCAAGAATAAAACTTACGTTGGGCGCATACTTCTTTGCCGCTTCCGCGTGCGCTACTGTTTCTACAGTATGGTAGTCTCCCTTGAAAGCCTTGTTGAAAAGCAGCTCGCCATAGCCGGTACTTCCCATTCCCCTGATCTCAAGCGCAACGCCCATGCCGATGTATTTTTCATACATCTGTGTAAGAGCTTCCTTGATAATTGTGAGGGGATCCCCCTGGTTATTGGCGTAGAAGATATCGACAATTTCCTCATCTTCGGTCATTAGAATAAATTTACTTGTTGTAGAACCGGCATCCATACCAATGTATACAGGCAGTATTGTACCGGGCTCCCATGCCTTTGGGGTAAAATCCGGAAGCCTTCGCTCCTCTCTGAACAGGTTCATTTCGTCGGTGTCGTAGAAGAAAGGCAGTTCCTTGTCCTGTTCAAGTATACCGGTTGCCTGCCTGTAAAGGATTTTCTCAAGGTTGGCGCCGTTTTTGTAAAGGTCTTCCTTACCGCTGAACATGGCTTCAATAGAAAGGGCTGCACCGACGGCAACAATAATTTCAGGGTTGTCCGGGATAATTGTATCCGCATCACTTAAGTTAAGTCGTTCCTTGAATACTTCAATAAGACGCGGGTTGAATGTAAGCGGACCGCCCTCAAATATTACCTTCGGCCTAATCTCCATACCCTGGGCAAGGCCGCCTATGGTCTGCTTTGCAATAGCGTGAAATGAGGAAAGTGCAATGTCTTCCTTTGATACGCCCTGGTTTAAAAGCGGCTGAATATCAGTCTTTGCGAATACGCCGCATCGGCCTGAAATGGAATAAACCTCAGTTCCGGCGGCAGCAAGTGCCCCGAATTGTTCGGGTGTTACATGCAGAAGCTCGGCCACCTGATCGATAAATGCCCCAGTACCGCCCGCACAGCTTCCGTTCATCCTCATGTCATGTACCACCAGGCTGTCGCTTTCTTCATCATGCCTGAAAAATATAACCTTGGCATCCTGACCGCCAAGCTCAATTGCAACCCTTACATCATCATAAAAGGTTCTTATCGCTATTGAGTTTGCCACCACTTCCTGTATAAAGAATGCCTGAAGTGATTCGGCTATGCTCTGGCCTCCGCTTCCGCAGACTGCAAGACTGATATCTCTGTCTGAAAAATTTTCATGTACCTCTGTCAGTATCGAGTAAACGGTCGATGCCTGATCCGCATTATGTCTCTGATATCTTGAGAAAACGACTTCTTTGGTTTCCGGTTCCATTACGGCAATCTTTACCGTGGTTGAACCGACGTCTATTCCCGCGAGGAGGGTTTTGTTATTCATATTGACTCCAGTTTGATTATGCTGTAAAGCCTTTCGTATTGCTTTTATATAGTTTCAGACCCATCTCGTAGGCCTGATCTACCAGTTTGTCGTGGAATGATTCTATTTCGTGTTCATCCATCAACATATTGTCATCTATAAGCGGCTTGACTATGCTGTAAAAATAGATTGGTGCTATCACCATAAATATATCGAAGATCATTTCTGTTACATCCAGTTCCAGGAGATCAGGTAAGGCTGAGTCTGTGAAAAAGGAATTAAAAAATGATCATAAAATTCTTTACCAGTTCGGCTGTTACAAAGGCGGTATTATTTTTGCCTGTCACAAGCTCTCTTGTAATTATCGTAAGAATGGAAGGTGATTCAATGAGAGACGAAAGGAGCAGCTCCGAGAACCTTCTTATCCGCTTTTTAACATCCTTCTCATCCTGAACTGAGGCAACAAAGTTGTTGCTGAACTCACCTATTCTGTGGTTTATAACTTCACGGTAGAGTCCTTCCTTACCGCCGAAGTAGTATCCAATCAGTGAAATATTGACATCGGCTTCTTTCGCCAGCTGTCTGACCGATGTCCCCTCATATCCGTTCTCCGAAAACAGCTCATAGGCTGTATCCAGTATTTTTTTCTTGGTTGATAAATTTATAATACTCATAATTAAACGTCCGTTTAAATCAAACGTATGTTTAAATTAGCATTCTTTCATAGAGAATTCCATATACAATGTGCCATTTCTTACAAAAATTGTATTAATTTTACGTTAAAAACGGCTGCAAAAGTGTCGGCAGGACCGGTCTGGTTTGTAAAACATTGATTTATGCCATAAAAAAAGAGCCGGCTAAGAATAGTTCTTAGTCAGCTCCCAGTGTTTTAAAAATAGATCAGCTTATTTCTGGTTAACAAGTTCCTTCTCTTCAGAGTCGGATCCCATCATTCCGGCAAGGCCGGAGCTGTAGACAGTATCGCTGTCGTCAACAAGGTCTTTGATATCCATATCATGCTTGAATCTAAGAACGTTCAGCATGAAGATGTTAAGCTGGTTGAGAATATTCGGCGGAAGCATGTTTCCGTCTACCTCTACCGACATTGTCGGGAAGTTTCTCTCACGTGCCCATGGAGTATAGATTCCCTGAATTACACGTCCGATAAGACATGCAAAGGGTGAAATGTTTACAACACCCGAGTAGCCTTCTTCCATAGCAGTTGCAGCGGAACCTGAAGAAACTGCAATTTCAGAGTTGAGCTCAAGGTTGACAAACTCTTCCTCTACAGTTTTCATGATTCTGTTCATGTCATGCGGAGCTGAGGGGACAAGGTTATTCACATTAAGAGCATGCTTTGCCTTGTGTTCCATCGATGCCTTCCATTTCTTTTCAATCTGGTAGTAAACCCAGGTTCTGAATTCTTTTGTGAACGGTCTGAAAAGGAAGGGCTTAAGCTTGATTCTCTTCTTGATGTCATAGTCACGGACGAAGTCGGTATAGTGAATCCATTCCGCAATACTTGATACCTTGGCAATTATTCCCTTTCGGGCAAAGTTTTCAATAAGCTCGTCTACAGCAAAGTCATCACGTCGAACAAAGATTTCACCAACTACAAGTACCTTCGGGCATTCAAGCGGATTCTTCTTCAGCGGGATAGTTGCCATTTCCTTACCCATTACTTCAAGGGCAGGGTAGAGAGACTTAAGATCTTCACCTACAGATTTCACAACCTTCTTCCAGGATTTTTTGTATTCAATCATGGCGGCTGCGGGATCTTCGGCACAGGCCCGGAGGGTTGTCTGTACGTCCTTCAGGTAGTCTGAAGCTGTGATCGCCTTCCATGCGTACTGAGAGAAGCCGGGACCTAGCTCGTTATATGAGTTGTCTGCACTGAGTGTGAATACAACTACGTTGTCAATCTTCAGGTCCCGAAAGAGGTTTTCATAGAAAACATAGTACTGACCGGTTCGGCAGGGTCCTGTTGTGATCGGTACGAACAGCGCGTAAATCTTGTCCTTTCTGAACTCTTTGGATGCCATGAACTTGAGTGCGCCGCCTAGAACCAGCTGGGACGGAACACATTCCTTGCCCGAGCAGTAGTTTCTTGCGTATTCAAGAGTTTTAGCATCGGCTACAGGCATCGACTTGGCGTTGAAACCCTGTGCTGTGAGCGCAGTTGCTACCAGTTCAGATGCAATCTCACCCATGTTTGAAACAATCAGCTCAACTCGGTCGCTGTTTATAACCGGGAACTTCTCGCCGCTGTGGATGTTTTCAATATAAAGGCTGTCTTCGTTTCTGAACCGCAGTCCGTTGTCGTATCTTTCCTGCTCAACATCTTCAAACTTGCTTCTGTATCCTTCAATAATATCAAGAAAGGCCTCAACACGGGTGTCGACACCGGCGTCTGCAGAGTGTGAGTCAAGTTCAAGAACGAGGAAGGGCTTTCTTCCCATAATCCACTTGAGGTAGTGGAGCATGAAGGAGTCAGGCGCGCATGAGAAGTTTGAAATCCATGCTGCATAGATGTTGTCTTCCTGCTTGATGAGTCTTGCCGACTTCATGTCCTGCTGACCGTAGTACCAGTACATGTTGTCGTATATCTCTTCATTCTCGTACGGCAGAATGTCGAACGGAATTACTGTAAAGTTCTTTGATGTAAATTTCTTGGGGATACCCATGTTTGCTTCGCGGGTGAATGCGTTGTAGGGACGTCCAAGAAGGGCAATAACAGGCTTGTCGCTGTTTCTTGCAAACTCAAGAGCCTCAAGTCCCAGTTCTTTAAGCTTGAGCAGGAAGGCTTCCTGTTTCTGAACGGCAACGTTGAAAGCCTTCTTGATTTCGCCCTCGCTGATATCAAGCTGCTTGCCGAACTTCTGGAACAGTTCAAGAGCCTTGTCTTTTCCGAATTTGAAGGAAACTACAAGTTCAAGAATCTTGTTCTCGGCAACATCCGGGAATGCTTTCTTGATGTAGTAGGGAAGACCCTGCGTGATAGGACAGAAGTTAGCGTGGACATCGGTTTCATAGCTGGTCATATCCCTGAAGTGAGGCAGGAAGATGTAGTCACAGCCCTTGTTGATGATGTCCTGAACTGCTCCGTGCGCAATTTCCGCCGGAAAGCAGTAAGTACTTTCCGCTCTTGCAATACCCTCATGTGCAATTTCATCTGAAAGCACGGTTTTAATTCCGAGTGTATGGAAGAACCATGAGTAAAGCGGGTATAGCGAATGAACCGAGAAGGCCCTTGGAATACCCACTGTGTAATCTCTTTTCTGTACGAAGGTTTCAGGATCAGCGGCGCACTCAACAAAGTTAAGGTCTGAACGTCTCTGTACAAAGTCTACAGTCTCGGTGCTTGTCTCAATCTTCTTTCTGCTGTTTGTGTATTTTGAACAGCGTCCGCCGAACATGTACTTGTGACCGTTAACCTGAAGCACCTGAATCGGACAGTCATTGTCACATGCCTTGCATCTGAACTGCTTTTCGTAGACAATTTCTGTCTCGAGTATTGCATCGAGATCGAATTCTGATTTTTCAAGAAGTCCCTCGGCAAGTTTCTGCTTTGCAAGAAGACCTACACCGAAACATCCCATAAGTTCAGGGGACGGGGGAACCAGAATCTCTTTTCCTACCATCATTGCAAATGCCAGCGGAATTGCCTTGTTCTTAGCAACACCGCCCTGGAGGAAGATTTTGTTTCCTATTGTTCTGTTTCCAACTACGCGGTTGAGGTAGTTTGAAACAATTGAGGTAACAATACCCGCTGTAATATCTTCACGAAGGGCTCCCTGCTGGATAGCCTTTCTGATGTCTGAATTGATAAATGCAGAACAGTGCTCGCCGAACTTCAGCGGTCTTTCAGCCTTGATTGCGATGTCACCTATGTCGGCAGCGCTTCTGATGTTGAGATCGCCTGATGCTGATTCTTCTAGGAAGGAGCCTGTTCCTGCAGAACATGCCTCGTTCATAGCATAATCGATAGGTACCTTATGATTGAGAAGTACGTATTTTGCATCCTGCCCGCCGATTTCGAAGATTGTATCTACATCTTCGGCAAAGAAGGTTGTTCCGTATGCATGAGCAATAATCTCGTTGTAAACACCTGATGTTTCAAGAAAAACACCGAGAATCTCTCGTGAAGACCCGGTTGTTGAGGCAAGACTGATTTTAATCTTCTCATCACCGATATCTTCCTTAATCTTCTTCTGAAGTTCAACGATACAGCCCTTGAGAGCCTTAACAGGGTCTCCATGGGTTCGTCCGTAATGCTGTGCAACAATCTGATCAGTTTCAATATCGATAAGACAGGCCTTGGTTGTTGTTGAACCGCCGTCTACACCGAGGATGTATTCCTTTCCTGCTTCAACCTTGCCGACTTCGGCTTCGAAGTATGTTACCTTGTCCATCACGCTTGAAAGCTTGTCATAGCGGGGGAATTTGATAACATTGTCCTTCAGCAGCTTTTCAACAGCCGGCATCTTGCTTCCGTTTTCGCCTGCAAGAAGGGCTGCGCCGTAGGCTTCAAAGTAGGGGGCTTCTTCGGGTACGATAAACTCGATTCCGGGAGCCTTTTCTTTGATGAAGCTTACAATGAACTTGTTAAGTGTGATTCCTCCGGCAAGAAGAACCTTTCCGTCCTTAATCTTTGCCCTGTTGAGGAAGTCGATTACTTTAGTGGCCATTACATCGCTTAGAGAAAGAACGATATCATCCTTTGTGGCTTCTCTCTTGTTAAGCCGGTGTGTACAGTCACTCTTCATGAAAACTGAACATCTTGATGACAGAGAAAGAACCTTTGCATTCTCATCAACATTCTCTACATCAGAGAGAACCATGTCCATTCGTCCAAGCTGCTGCTTGAAGAACTCGCCGGTTCCTGAAGCACATTTACTTCCTGTGAAGTTGTTCTGAATCTTGTTATTCTCATCTATAGTGTAGACCGTCAGATCTTCACCGCCCATGCTGACCACTGCATTTACCTTGTGCCCAATCTGGTTCAGAGCGCTTTCAATACATACAGTCTCAATTGTACTCTTGATATTGAAAAGGTAGCGGCCTTCAGTTCCTGTTACCAGGGCTGTTGCATCGGGTGCAATGTCTCTGCCGCTGAGTGATTTAGTAAGTGTGGAGACAAAATCTCCTTCATGAGGAAGAACACTTGTCCAGCTGATTTTGCCGTCTTCAAGCATAACAATTTTCAGGCTTGAAGAGCCAATGTTAATTCCTATGTTCTGCATAAAAACACCTTTATATAAAAAAAATCTAATGTATTTGATCTCAATGTTTTCTACTGTATATGAGTTCTAAAAAACTATCATTAATGAGAAGTTGTGTCATTATCAGTCGCTGACCGTTATATCAGATTGATATTAATTATTTCTTACCAGGGGGCTTGTGTATCCGAAATTCGCAAGTTTTCGGCAGACAGTATCCGCCTGAACCCTGGTTTCTGTGTTGATTATTACTCTGTACATCCCGCTGCTGCTTAATTCTATTGCAGGGCTGAAGCCGTAGCCGTAGAGCTTTTTCAGTGTGTTTTCGGCGTTATCGAGTTTTGAGAATGAAGCAATCTGTACTATGAAGCCGCTGTCAGTTTCGTATTTAGACGGGACAGGTGATATCTGAGCTGTTCCTGCAGCATTTTCAGCCGGAGAGCTGACAATTTCAAGCCTGACAGTAGCAACACCCCGTGCTGTCATCTCTATAGCATCCGCAGCGGCCTTTGACAGATCGATAATTCTGCCCTCAATAAAGGGTCCCCGGTCGTTTATTCTCACCTCTACGCTCTTGTTATTATGGAGGTTTGTTACCTTAACAACAGTTCCAAACGGCAGGGTTTTGTGTGCGGCAGTCAGCTTGTTTGTATCAAAAATCTCGCCGTTGGCTGTCTGCCGTCCCTGAAATTTGCCTCCGTACCAGGACGCCTGCCCTGTTTCAGAAGCCGAAACCGTGCCTGAAAAAATGATGAATATTGTTAAAATGCAGATGAAAAACGCCGGTCTGTTCATAGTTCAATTATCGGCAGCGGGCGGCTGTGGATTGATATTTTTGTACCCAGCCGGTATACTTGCTCCACTATGAATATACAATCTACGCACTGGGCGGATATTACCGCCTATAAGATAATCAGAGAAAAAGGCGATAAGGATGTCTACGTCTGCGCCTCGGGAATCACCCCTTCCGGAACAGTTCACATTGGAAATTTCAGGGAAATCATCTCTGTAGAACTTGTTGTTCGTGCTCTCAGACAGAAGGGCTGCAATGTGAAGTTTATCTACTCATGGGATGAATATGATGTTTTCCGCAAGGTTCCGAAAAATATGCCTGAGCAGGAAAAGCTTGAAGGCTTTCTTCGTCAGCCCATAACTACGGTCCCTGATGTTCTTGGAAACGAAGAGAGCTACGCCCGGGCAAATGAGAAAAGGCTTGAAGTTCTTCTCCCCCTTGTAGGCGTTTTCCCTGAGTACATATACCAGACTTCTGAATATAAATCCGGCCGTTATGCACAGGGCATGCGGACCGCTCTTGAAAAGAAAGAATCAATCCGGAAAATACTGGATGCTCACAGAACCGAACCTCTGGCCGCCGACTGGATGCCGGTAAGTGTATTCTGTGCTGCATGCAACCGTGATACAACCAAAGTTGAATCCTGGAACGGTGACTGGGAAATTACATATACATGTGAATCATGCGGAAACCATGAGAGTCTCGACCTTCGTGAAACAGGGGCCGTGAAACTTCCCTGGCGAATAGACTGGCCGATGAGATGGCGTGAAGAGCAGGTTGATTTTGAGCCTGCAGGTAAGGACCACCACTCAGAAGGAGGCTCCTTCGATACTGCAAAACTGGTTTCTAAAGAGATTTACGGATGGGAACCGCCGGTAACCTTTCAGTATGATTTTATCAGAATAAAGGGACGCGGCGGAAAGATTTCCTCATCCTCAGGTGAGGTCGTAGGTCTTGATGATGTGCTTGAAGTCTATCAGCCCGAAGTTGCAAGATTTTTATTCGCAGGAACCAGACCTAATGCGGAATTTGCGATATCTTTTGATTTGGACGTACTGAAAATTTACGAAGATTATGATAAGTGCGAACGGACCTATTACAACAAGCCGGATACAGAGAAGGCTCTTAAAAAGTGGGAAAAACAGGCCCGTATTTATGAACTGTCCCAGCTTGAAAATCCTGAAGCCGAAATGCCCTACCAGATACAGATAAGGCATCTATGCAATCTGCTTCAGATTCAGTCTGGGGATGTGGATCGGCTTATTGAGTATCTTGGCGATGTAAAGCCTGAGCAGGAAGCAAGACTCAGACAGCGTGCCGAATGTGCCTGGAACTGGGTTAAAAACTTTGCTCCCGAAGATTTTCAGTTTGCCCTTAAAGATGATGATGCAGAGGCTGAAAAAGTGAGTCCGGCTGAAGCCGCCGCGCTGTCTATGCTCTGCGATGAAGTTGCTGCAAAGATGGATAAACTGGACGAGAAAGAGTTCAGTGTCAGTATCTATGATGCGGCTCAGAAGAACGGGCTTGAGTCAGGTGATTTTTTTCCGGTTGTGTACCGAGCCCTTATCGGCAAGGAAAAAGGACCGCGGCTTGCCAGTTTTCTGTATGCAATCGGCAGCGAAAAAGTATGTAAATTACTTGGTAAATACAGAGTATAAACATCTCTCTGTTATCATAAGGAGCCTGCATGGGATTAAGAGCTGTTATAGCTGATGATGAGATAATCCTCAGAGTATTTCTGTCAATGACACTTACCGGCTTCGGAATTGAAATTCAATCCGAAGCTCAGGATGGTACTGAGGTTGTAAAGGCTGTGAGAGCTCACAAGCCCGATGTAGCATTTCTTGATATAAATATGGCTTCAAAGGAGGACGGTCTTGATGCCTGTGAGATAATCAAGACCGAAAATCCTGATACAAAGGTGATCTTTATCTCCGCCTATCCCGAGAAAATGTTTGCCGGCCGGCTGTCATCGATGTCGTATGACGGTTATCTTGAAAAACCGGTAAACAAGGCCCACCTGAAAAGTTATCTAAGCTCCAAGTTTCCTGATTCTTTCTAATTACTAAGCCGCCGCAGTCTGAACGAATCAAGCTTTCTTTTTATCCAGCCGCCTTCTTCTATTTCAGCCATGGCTGTAAGAGTTCCCTCTGTAAGGGTTTCGCCATCGGATGCTACAAGCTTCCATGACCCAATCGTATCACCCCTGGATAGCGGGGCTTCGAGCAGGTCTGCCGGAGTGTCTATGTATTGGGCATCAATCAAATCAGAGTATTTAAGACATATATCATCAGCCTTTGTTCTTTCGGCGGCAACGAAATCCCGCTTTCCTTTCCAGACCTTCATCTCGGTGTAAGTGTTTTTTCCGGGACTGAAAACAGTCCATGCCTCAAAACCGTAGGTAAAAAGAATTGAAACATCGACAAGCCTTTTAAGATTTCCATCTGATGTGGTCTTTCCCCGGCCCCCCATAATGACAGCAAGAAGCCTTCTTTCGTTCTGTATACAGGTGGCGGCTATGTTAAAACCCGATTCATCAATATAACCGGTTTTTAGTCCATCGACTCCCGGGTATCTTCCGGCAAGCTGGTTATGATTGTACTGTGTTATGGGTCCGTAAACGCTTTCTCCGCTGTCCGGCAGATTATTCTCTGCCGGATAGGTGAACTCGGTTATTGCATGAAAGAGTTCAAGTGCTTCAGGATGTTCGCTTATGTAGTAGCTGCAGAACTCAGCATACTCCCTTGATGTTGTACTGTTATATGCTGAATATCCGGAGGTGTCATCAAAATTTGTGTTCAGCAGACCAAGCCTGTCCGCCTCTGCATTCATCATTCTGATAAATTCCGGGGTGCTGCCGGCTATAAAGTCAGCTACAGCCACCGCGGCATCATTACCGGAGGGAATTGCCAGTCCGGTAAGCAGTCCGGCAAGTGTTACCTTCTGACCTTCTTCGATAAACATAAGCGAAGAGTGGGGAGGCTGGTTTCGGAAATCAGCATTCCTGCCTATCGGTACATAATCGTCAAGGCTGCATTGCCCGTTTTTGACTGCTTCGAGCGCAATGTGCATTGTCATAAGCTTTGTCATTGATGCGGGAGGAATAACCGTGTCTGCATTCTTTTCAAAGAGTACTGTACCTGTTCCCATGTCTATAAGAATTGCCGATTCTGAATTTATTACAGGAAAGGCTGATTCAGCGGCAGGAAGCCTGAATATGGTGATTACAAACAGCAGCAATAGGCTGATTTTTCGAAGTAATGATTTCTGCATGTCTATTAATAATAGCAGGGCTGTAAAAAGTCAAATAACAGATCTTAATGCTGGAATAAAATTACGTTTATTCATCCACAGATTTATCTTCATATTCCTCGGCAAGGTCGAAATCACGCAGCTGCAGGAACATGCGGTCGGTTTCTTCTTCGCTTAAAGGAATAATGGTAGATATAGATCTGCTGCCTTCCGCAATATCGGCTCCGGATGCATGGTAGGGTCTGATTGCCGGATCACCCATTATAATCATTCCCAGAAACCAATTGTCATCGGTATATCCGGAATTGTTGTACCAGACTCTGTATGCGGCTCCCCAGCAGGCCCCTTCACCCAGCGCTTTATTGAATTCAATCGGATAGTATATGCCTCCGGTCTTCGTCGAGCCTACTACGGAAATGGCTGAATCAGTTTCAAGCAGGTAGTTTGATGCAAGATTGTTGACGGTAAACCTGGCCGCCTGACAGTCGAAGAGATTGTAGAAGTTGGCTTTAAGGTTGTTAGCCCCTATGTCGCTGGCTCTCATCAGATCATATGTATCGCCCTCGTCAAAGAAAAGAACAGGCGGCGCGGCGTGTACCCACTGATATACAAACTCATAACCGTTTCCGGTAACCTGTTCTATATAGCTTTCCCTCAGGGTCGTTTCGGGGTCCTGCAGAATTGTTACGCTGCTGTAGAGTGAATCAAGGCCGAGGCTGTTGCTTCGGTAATTCGACTGCCAGTCATCATCCTTGAATATCAGAGCATCATCATAAATAAATCCGGTTCCGCTGCGGTAGGCAGATAATTTATCAAAATAGAAGTTAAGTTCTTCAGCTGAGCCTGTAATTCGTGAAATATAGAAATCAACCTCAATATCACTGTGTTCATCAAGATATCCGTCCCCGTCTGTGTCGGACCAGATCGAATCAAGATCCATATAATAGAGATCTGCAGGAAATACTTCTTCTTCGCCGAAGGCCTCCTGCTCGTACCAGGCAACCGGAAGATTCCCAACGAAAAAGGCGCAGGTATGATCAGCTGATGAGGCAATAAGTCTGTCTTTGAGTTCTGCGTAATTGTCGGAATTTTCCCAGACTATGACAGAAGAACTTACTCCTTCTGCACTCAAATCACTTTGATAGACGGCAATTCTTGCTTCTGTTTCCCGGGCTACTTCACTATCAACTACTATTAATACGGCTTCCGGAAGATATTCATCAGGGGTAAGGCTGTCTTTTAATATGAAGAGAGAACATCCGGAAAGGCTGATAAAAAAATAAAAGATTGCAGTCACAGTAAGTAAAAAAATCAGCCTTCGATTCATACCCAAATTATAGTGGAGATGGAATATTATTCAAGTTTTCTGGACATTTTTAGCGAAAATCCTGTATATTCATACTATAATTTAAATGTAAATTAAAAAAGGAGTGCGTTTTGAACAGTCTGAAACGTCCCGGAAGTATTCTCTTTTTTTCACTGCTGCTTATTTTAACTCCGCTTGTGACGGTTGTCCTCAATGCTTACATAAATATGATACCTCTCTGGGGCCGCGGAAATATTTTTACCAGGCTTGCAGTTTCCGATATCATAATTTTATGTCTCTACCCCCTGGCAGCAGTTGCCGTTTATACAGTTCATAAAGCCGGGTGGTGGGTTTTTATGGTAACTGCGGCCACGATGATTGTTTATAATATTACAGCATATGCTGCTAATCCCATGATCTCGCTGGGCGGAATGATTATGTTCAACCTGGTGCTTTTTGCTGCTGCAGGGTTCTTTTTCAGAAAACATATAATTGCGCCGTATTTCAACCCGCGGCTTAGGTGGTGGGAACAGGCCAGAAGATACGAAATTGATCTTGGTGTTTCCATCGAATATGCAGGAATGGCAGAACTGGGCTACCTTGAAGATATCTCCCTCGGGGGTTGTTTTATCAGAATCGCAGAGAAAATTGATACAGGCCATATCTATCCCCTAAGAATCTATATGGGCAACAGTATTTCCGTTGCCTTAAAAGGCCGGGTAATGCGCAGCGTTCTGGATGACTGCAGCCTTCCGGGGTACGGAATAATGTTTGTAAATATCTCGGAAACAGAAAAAGAGGGGGTTGAGCATATAATTGCAATGCTTCACCTGCTGGGTGTGGGCGCGATCACCGAGGTTGAATCAGCTGAGGAAAAGAGACTGTACAGCCGTTACTCTGTTAATATAAATGTTTCACTCCGCTTCCAGGGAAATATTAACCCGGCAAAACTCGTAAATGTCTCAAGCACCGGCGCCTGTCTTGAAACCTCGCTTGATATCAAGATGGGAGAGCTCTGCGGCTTCTTCTGTACGGTAGGATATGACTCTGCTGATATAGACGGTGTTGTTAAATGGAAGAAAAAGGTTAAAGATTTCTACCATTACGGACTTCTGTTCATCAACATGAATTCTGAGCAGCGCAAGCAGGTGGCTGCACTGCTGAAGACAATCCGCAAGCTCGGCGGCCGGGCCCGAAAGCGCGATTTGGAACTTTACGATAAAATGGTTGAAAACACTCTGCCCGAAACCCCCTACCGGATTTTTCACCGGCACAGGGCTGATTCGGATAAACAGCCTTAAGAGATTCTTAAAACAGCATATTCTTAAGCAGTCCGTCGTTACGCCGCCATTTTGGATTCACCTTAACCCTTAAATCAAGGCTTACCCTGTAGGGAAAAAGCTGGTTAAGCTCCTTCTGTGCTTCAAGCCGAATCCTTTTAATGTTTTCTCCGCCGCGTCCTACAAGAATTCCTTTCTGGCTATCTCTTTCTGCAGTAAGAAATGCACGTACCCATAGCTTTTTGATTTCACCGCTTTCATCCCTGTCCGCCTCCATATCGGCAATATCTACATAGATAGAGTGGGGCAGTTCCTGTCTGGAGCCGGTGATTGCCTTTTCCCGTATTACTTCCATTATACGGAAGGAAGGCTCCTGGTCGGTGTAGTAGTCTTCCGGGTACAGGGGAAAGCCTTCCGGTGCCAGTTCAAAAAGGGCTTTGAGTATGTCTTCAACATTGGTTCCCTTTTCAGCAGAAATCCCTATCATACCTGCAGGATGTGAACCTGCGGTTTCCCCGATGAAATCTACTATTTCCTGAGGCTTTGATTCGGGCAGATCGGTTTTATTCAATGCAACTATCGTCCTGTCGAAGTAGGGTTCCAGCATGGAAAGAACTTCCTTCTCTTCAGCTCCGGGTTTTCTGGCTGTATCTATTACATATAGAAATAGATCTGCATCTTCTACTGCCGATCCTGCAAGGTCTTTCAGGTAATTGTTGAACTTTTTGTCCGAAATATGGTATCCGGGAGTATCTATGAAAACCAGCTGGCCTTCGTCTCTGGTTATAATTCCGCGGATTTTATTTCTGGTAGTTTGAGGTACCGGTGATACTATTGAGACTTTTTCACCGCAGATGCTGTTTATTAGGGTCGATTTTCCGGCAGAAGGCCGTCCTATAATGGATATATATGCTGACTTCATTTGCTAATTGTAGTAAATTCTATACAATTGACAAGAGGCTTTGCATCATGTTACATAAAAACAGGAGTAGTTATTTTTATGAGTGAAGAAGAAAGAGAATGCAGTAAGGATAAAGCGGAAAATCCTGATGCGGTATCTGAAAAAATACTGAAGACAAGAACAATTCTGCTTTCCGGAGAAGTAAACAAGGAGCTTGCTGAAAAGGTTGTAAAACAGCTTCTAATTCTTGAAGCCGAAAGCGATGAGCCAATCAAGGTTTTCATTGACTCTCCCGGCGGTGACGTTGATGCAGGCTATGCAATTTTCGATATGATCAGATTTGTAAAACCGGATGTTTATACAGTTGGAATGGGGCTGGTTGCCAGTGCGGGAGCACTTATCCTGCTTGCCGCACCGAAGGAGAGAAGACTCGGTCTTCCCAATTCCCACTACCTGATCCACCAGCCACTTTCCGGTATGCGCGGCGTTGCAACCGAGATTGAAATTCACGCTAAGGAACTTGAGAAAACCAGGCAGAAGCTGAATCAGCTTATCGCCGATGAAACCGGCCAGTCGCTTGATAGAGTAGAGAAGGATACTGACCGTGACTACTGGCTCAATGCTTTGGATTCAGTGGAGTACGGACTTATATCAAAGGTAATTAGCAGCAGGAGTGAACTGGCCTGATGAAAAGAGAAGAAATAGCATCCTACATGGGAAGTGCTTTCGGCGGATTTGCCGGAAGCGAGGCGGTAAAAACACCGGGATATATTTCCGGAAAGGTTCGTGATATCTTTCCGTCCGGCGACGACAAACTGGTTATCACGACTTCCGATCGAATATCGGCCTTTGACCGGATTCTTTCTACTATACCCTGCAAGGGTGAACTGCTTAACCGCATTTCCCTCTTCTGGTTTGAACAGACTGCAGATATAGTTGCAAACCATATTGCTGAGCAGGTTACGGCACGGACGGTTGCTGTAAAGAAATGCGAGGTTCTTCCTGTTGAAGTGATTGTACGCGGCTATCTCACCGGTTCAGCCTGGAGGGATTACCAGGCCGGAAAGGATATATCAGGAATTAAGCTTCCCGCCGGAATGAAGATGAATCAGAAGTTTGAACAGCCTCTGCTTACACCTTCCACAAAGGCGGAGATCGGCGAACATGATATGCCGATCAGCTGTGAAGAAATTGTGAAAACAGGGCTTGTTGAAAAAGAACTCTGGGCAAAGGTTGAAAAGGCCGCTGTGGCTCTGTTTAACCGCGGAAGCAATATGCTTGAAAAGCAGGGGCTTATCCTGGTAGATACCAAATACGAGTTCGGCCTGCTCGACGGCGAGCTTATCCTTGTTGATGAGGTTCACACCCCTGATTCCAGCCGATTCTGGTATGCAGATACCTATGAAGACCTTTTTGAAAAAGGTGAGGAACAGCGCAAGATTGACAAGGAATATCTCAGGCACTGGCTTATAACCGAGAAGAACTTCATGGGCGACGGTGAATCACCGGTTATTCCGGATGAAGTCAGAATTGAAGTTGCATGGCGCTATATTCAGGCATATGAGCAGATTACCGGAACCGAGTTTGTTCCTCAGTCTCTTACAGAGGCTGAAGAGGTAAAAGCTATTACCGCCTATCTTGCATAAAGCAGAACGAAGCTGAAGTCGTGTATATATACGGCTCAAACTAAAAAGGCTGTCCGCGATTTGGGCAGCCTTTTTTGATCCTTAAGCGTTCATTCTCCTATAATTTTAACAAGCACCCGCTTTTTTCTTCTGCCGTCAAACTCTCCGTAACAGATATTCTCCCAGGTCCCCAGATCAAGTTTGCCGCCGGTCACCGCAACAACAGTTTCCCGTCCCAGAACCTGACGTTTAAGGTGCCCGTCCCCGTTATCCTGTCCGATGTTGTGGCGATATCCGGTTCTTCGGTATGGAGCAAGACCTTCAAGCCAGTCCAGATGATCCTGATGGAGGGCTTCCTCGGCTTCTGTGACAAAAACGCTGGCTGTAATATGCATTGCGTTTACAAGACAGAGCCCTTCCTGTATTCCGCTATCAGAAAGACAGTCTTCAACCTCGGAAGTGATATTCATTATCTGATACCGTTCGGTTGTATTGAAAAATAATTCCTTTCTATAGCTTTTCATACTTTAATTCTCGTATTTTAAAGTCCTGATTTCAATCAATAGGGATAAATACGGGTTTAAATACTGTATGAGAACCATATACTTTCTATCAGCCCTGGTGCTTCTGCTGCTGTCATGCAGCTGCGGCGGTCAGGAAGATACCGAAATAACTATAATGTCCTGGAATGTTCAGAACTTCTTTGATGATATCAGTGACGGAACGGAATACAGCGAATTCGATCCTTCAGAAGGAGACTGGGATACCGACTGCTATAATCAGAAGGCTGCAGCCCTGGCGGAAGTCATTCAGTCTGTTAAGCCTTCAGGGCCCGAGGTTGTCGTCCTGCAGGAAGTCGAAAATGAAAATGCGCTTAATCTGCTGAAAGATATGTATCTGAAAGAGTGCGGATATATCTGGTCGGCCTTTCTTCCTACGCAGGGTTCAGCTGTAAGCAATGCTGTTCTGAGCAGGCTTGAAATTGAGGAAATCATAACACATACAGTTTATCTCGATTCTGCAGCAGCAGGCAGATCCATTGCCGAGATCCGGCTGAAGGCTGATGACCTTTCTGAAATATATTTTTTTGTAAACCACTGGAAATCCAGATCCGGAGGTGCTGAGGAGACCGAACCCCAGCGTATTGCTGCATCAAGACGGCTGTCTTCTTTAATTGTGGATTTACAGTCTGCAGCTGAAACGCTGAGCACCGGGGATTTACCGGAGCGTCTGATTATTGCTGCAGGAGACTTTAATGAGTCATGGGATGAGCAAATCAGGGTAGACGGGGCTTATGAGGTTGCACTTCAAATAGGCCCTGATGAAAAAAAATCTCAATATCTAAGGATGGCTGATTCTCAAACTGTACTTGCTTCCGGTGCAGAGGGGCTGATGTATAATCCGTGGATAGACTGTGAATCTTCGGGCAGCTACAGTTATCGCGGCAGCTGGGAGGCTCTGGATCAGTTCTTTTTTGACGGAAAAGCTCTTGACGGGCAGGGCCTGGAGTTTAAATCTTTTAAGGTGCATCAGCCGGATTTTATGCTTACAGAATATAAAACCCCTCTCCGCTGGATCAATTCAGCGAAAGAGGGGTATTCCGACCACTTTCCGGTTATTGCTGTACTGGAAAGGCTGTGAATTATCTTTATGATTCGTTAATTTCCGGGAGGTTGTTGGCAACATTTACCTGATAGAAAAGATGCTCAAGTTCAAGACATATATTAATGTTGTGTATCGTGCACTGGAGATTGTCATCAGCAAGCTCTCCGCCTTTTCCTGTCCGTAATTCTATTGTTGCGAAGTTCAGGACGCCTCTTATTCCTGCATCAATCATTGTCTCAAGGGTCTGAGCCGCTGCACTGTCGGGCACCGCAATTATACCTACCCTGGTTCCGTTTTTCTGGACATACTCCTTCATCTCACGCATGTGGTATATCGGGACTCCGGAGGTTTTCGAAACATTCTCGGGCGCTATATCAAAACCTGCTACTATCTTGATCCCTTCATTTCTGAACTCTTCATACTGCATGAGTGCGGTACCGATACGACCGCATCCGGCAACGATGACCTCCTGAGGTTTATCCCGTCCGAGTACGACATCGAGTTTTTCAATCAGCATATCAATATCATAGCCCCCGCGTTTGTTTCCGGGAAGGTTAAGTACCGAGAAGTCTTTTCTGACCAGTGATGGTGCTACGGCAATCGCATCTCCAAGGTTGTTTGAGAATACACGTTCAAGTCCGAGTGCTTTAAGTTTGTATAGAAGTCTCTTATATTTGGACAGTCTGAGGATGAGTTCCTTATTCATGAATTTAAAAAATCTCCTTGTTGTGAAGTATTTCGTATCTTAGTCGCTTTTAATGCGTCTCTATTCACAATATATAAACATTATACGCATGTTATGAGAAAAAAACAATTGAAAAAACAAAAAAAAATGTTTTTGAAGCATGATTGGTGATGTATTGCTTATTATATGTATTGACATTTTACTTAATAAGATCCAGATTTTTACCTGGTAAATCCCAAAAATTCAAACAGGAGGATCTATGGCTGTAGAAACAGCTCCTCAGATCGAGTTCTCCAGTGAACTCGTTTCATTTATTGAGGAATGGAAGAACAAACCTGGAAATCTGATTATGGTACTTCACAAGGTGCAGGAAGAATTTGGCTATATTCCAAGAGAAGCCGCAATCAAAGTTTCCGACATGCTCGATACACCGCTGGCCAAGATTTATGGTGTAATTACTTTTTATCATTTCTTTAAACTTGATAAACCCGGAAAATACAATATTCAGGTATGCATGGGAACTGCATGTTATCTGAAAGGCGGAGAAGACTTAATCAAAGAGCTTGAGACACTTCTCGGTGTGGCCGTGAATGAAGTAACTGATGACGGTCTTTTTTCTATAGAATCGGTTCGATGCGTAGGCTGCTGCGGTCTTGCACCGGTAATGATAGTTGACGGAGAGGTCTTCGGTAAAGTAACTAAAGACGAGCTCCCGGAAGTACTTGCTAAATTCCGATCCAGAGGCTGATTAGTGCATGCAGCCGTCTGTGATTTTATCCTTGATTGTCTTCAGAATTCTGTAGAAGCAGGGGCTACCGAGGTTTATCTTGATATAAACCAGACCGCCCGGAACTTCGCGGTTTCAATTAAAGACAACGGCAGAGGAATGGATGAAGACGAATTAAAAAAGGCTGTCGATCCATTCTATACGGACGGTATAAAACACAAATCACGCAAAGTCGGGTTAGGACTTCCTTTTTTGATCCAGACGGTTGAGCAGACCGGAGGAGATTTTTCGATAAAGTCGGAAAAGAACAGAGGGACCGACCTTGTTTTTACATTTCCGCTTGATAATATCGATACCCCTCCTCTCGGAGACCTCAGCGCGATGATTCTGCAGGCATTCATGTTTGATGGACTGTATGATATGCCGGTTGAACGCAGCCTGGAGATAGAAGGTGAAGTACGCGGGTATTCCGTAAAACGATCAGAAATAATAGAGGTTCTTGGTGACCTTAATGATGCAGACTCGCTTATTCTTGCGAGACAGTTTCTGCGGTCACAGGAAGAAGATTTGATACAGGGAGATTAATTATGGCAAAAATGACCCTTGAGGAACTTAGAAATCTCAGGAACAGCAAAAAAGCTGAAATTGATAAGAGAGATACAGAAGGAAAAGATATTCATATCATCATCGGGATGGGTACATGCGGAATCGCCGCCGGCGCCAAAGAAGCTCTCGATGCCTTCCTTGATGAAATAGAGAAAAGCGGAGTCAAGAATGTAACTGTAAAACAGACCGGCTGTATGGGCCTCTGCTATGTAGAACCTACAGTTGAAATCAAGGCTCCGGGAATGCCGGATACAATCTATGGACAGGTTGACGGGGATACAGCCCGCCGGATAGTTAAAGAACATATTTTAGCGGGCAAGCTTGTCGACAACCATATTTTTGACAAGCCCGCAGCCGATATTGTCAGGGAATAACGGAGGAGAGGATGGCAGTTAAGAATTATATACTTGTTTGCGGCGGTACAGCATGCGAATCAAGCAAAGCAAACGAAATCTTCAATGCCCTGAAAAGTGAGGCTGAAGCCCAGGGTGTTGCAGATGATGTTCAGATTGTAAAAACAGGATGTTTCGGTTTCTGTGAAAAGGGACCAATCGTAAAAATACTTCCGGAAGAATCTTTTTATGTAGAAGTTGTTCCTGAAGACGCTAAGGAAATTATCGCAGAGTCAATCGTAAAAGGCCGAATGGTTAAAAGACTTCTCTATGTTGATGATGAAAACGGCTCAAAAGACGAGTTTGATATTGAAAAAATTAAATTCTACCAGAAGCAGGTCAGAATAGTCCTTAGAAACTGCGGATTCATTGATCCGGAAAAGATCGATGAGTACATAGCCAGAGAAGGTTATTCAGCGCTCGAAAAAGTTCTTTTTGAAATGTCTCAGGATGAAGTTATAGAGCAGCTTAAAATTTCCGGACTTAGAGGACGCGGCGGAGCCGGCTTTCCGACATGGATGAAGTGGAAATTCACAAAAGACGTTGAAAACGATGTGAAATACATTGTATGTAATGCAGACGAGGGCGACCCCGGTGCATATATGGACAGAAGTACTCTTGAAGGCGATCCGCATTCAGTTCTTGAGGCTATGGCCATTGCCGGTTACGCTGTAGGCGCTGAAAAAGGAGTTATATACATTAGAGCGGAATACCCGCTTGCTATTAAACGTCTTGAAATTGCAATTGAACAGGCCAGAGAATACGGACTCTTCGGAAATGATATTCTCGGCAGCGGTTTCAACTTTGATTTTGAAATCAGACTCGGTGCCGGTGCATTTGTCTGCGGTGAAGAGACTGCTCTACTAAGATCTATTGAAGGAAACAGGGGTATGCCTACTCCGAAACCGCCTTTTCCTGCTGTTGAAGGACTTTGGGCAAAGCCGACTGTAATCAACAATGTTGAAACCTGGGCAAATATTCCCATGATTATCCTTAAAGGCGGTGAGTGGTTCAAATCTATCGGTACGGAAAGATCTCCCGGAACAAAGGTTTTTGCCCTCACAGGCAAGATTAATAACTCCGGTCTGGTTGAAGTTCCTATGGGTACAACTCTCCGTGAAATCGTTTTTGATATCGGCGGAGGAATCAGGGACGGTAAGGCATTCAAGGCCGTGCAGACAGGCGGACCTTCCGGCGGTGTTATTACTTCTGAATTCCTTGATACTCCTATCGACTTTGATCAGCTGACAGCCATCGGCTCAATGATGGGTTCAGGCGGAATGATCGTAATGGATGAAGACGACTGTATTATCAACGTAGCCAAATTTTATCAGGATTTCTGTGTTGAAGAGTCCTGCGGTAAATGTGCTCCATGCCGAATCGGAACCAGAAAGCTCTATGATATTCTAGACAAGATAAGCAAGGGTAAGGGAACTCATAAGGACCTTGAAAACCTTGAAACAATCGGAACAGCAATGAAAAAGGCTGCGCTCTGCGGTCTTGGTCAGACAGCTCCGAACCCGATACTTTCAACTCTTAAATACTTTAAGAATGAATACCTTGAGCATGTAGACGGAAAGGTCTGTAAGCCCGGTAAATGTAAGGATCTTGTAAAGTTTGAGATTGATGCAGACAAATGTATCGGCTGTACGGTATGTGCCAGAAAGTGTCCGGTTAACTGTATCAGCGGTGAAAGAAAGCAGGCTCACGTTATTGACCAGAGTCAGTGTGTGAAGTGCGGTGAATGTTTTACCAGCTGTAAATTCGGTGCAATATCAAAGAGCTAATAAAGGAGAATAACAGTGAGTACTGTAAATATAAAGGTTAACGGCAGAGAACAGAGTGTTCCGGTTGGAACATCAATACTCAAAGCCGCAAAGATGGCCGGTGTTAAGATTCCGACACTCTGTTATCATTCTGATCTGACCCCCTGGGCTGCATGCGGAATCTGTGTTGTCAAGATTGAGGGCAACCCCAGAATGGTCAGAGCCTGTTCAACACTTGTAAGTGAGGGACAGAATTATATCACCAACGATCCTGAAATACATTCAATAAGAAAAACCGTTATTGAAATGACTCTTGCGGATCATCCCCAGGAATGTCTTACCTGCGGACGTAACCAGACCTGTGAGCTTCAGAGGCTTGCTGCTGAATACGCCATCAGGGAAATCCCTTTTGACCGCAATGTTAAAAGACTCCCGAAGGATGAATCAACACCTTCAATCATTCTTGATCCTTCAAAATGTATCCAGTGCGGCCGCTGTGCACAGGTCTGTCAGCAGCTGCAGGATGTATGGGCACTTGAATTCCTTAACAGAGGTGAGAATACAAGACTTATGCCTTCAGCAGGTGTAGTTCTTAATGAAAGCCCCTGTATCAAGTGCGGTCAGTGTTCAGCACACTGTCCTGTCGGCGCAATCTATGAAAAAGATGATACCGACCTGATGAAAGCTGCTATCAAGGATCCCGAGAAGCATGTAGCTGTTCAGATGGCACCTGCAGTCAGGGTTGCAATCGGTGAAGCATTCGGCATGAAACCCGGTGAAATTGTAACTGGAAAAATTTATGCTGCACTTAGAATGCTTGGTGTTGATGCTGTATTTGATACTAACTTTTCCGCCGACCTCACCATCATGGAAGAGGGGTCCGAGCTTGTTGAAAGGCTTGTAAACGGAAAGGGTGAGCTGCCGCAGCTTACTTCCTGCTGTCCCGCATGGACAGATTACATGGAAAAATACTATCCGGATATGATTCCGCATTTCTCAACTGCAAAATCTCCGCAGATGATGCAGGGAGCAATAACCAAGACATATTATGCAGAGAAGAAGGGGATTGATCCTTCAAAGATTTACTCTGTTTCAATAATGCCATGTACAGCCAAGAAGTTTGAAAGAGTCAGAGATGAGAACATGCAGTCATCAGGCTATGATGATGTGGATCTCGTTCTTACAACAAGAGAGCTTGCAAGATGCATAAAAACTGCAGGTATCGACTTTGCCAACCTTCCTGAGGAAGAGGCTGACAGTCCTATCGGCGCATACACAGGTGCAGGAACAATCTTCGGTGTAACCGGCGGTGTTATGGAAGCCGCAGTGCGCTCAGCCTACTACCTTGTAACCAAGGAAGAGCTTGCTGATGTAAATATTACTGCTGTCCGAGGTATGGACGGAGTTAAAGCCGGTGTTGTTGATATCAAGGGCACCAAGGTTAAGGTTGCGGTAGCTCATGGCATGGCAAATGTTAAGGCCGTCCTTGACGAGATTAGAGCTGCCAAGGAAAAGGGTGATGAACTTCCCTACCACTTCATTGAAGTAATGGCATGCCGCGGCGGATGTATCGCCGGAGGCGGACAGCCCTACGGTACTGAAGACGATATCCGTGAGAAGCGAATTGCCGGTCTTTATAATGATGATGAAAAGAGTACTATCAGATGTTCACACCAGAACCCTGATATTGCAAAGATCTATGAAGAATATCTTGGTGCTCCTCTTTCCGAGAAGTCTCACCACCTTCTTCATACTCATTACACACCTAGACCTCTTTACAAGAACTGAACAGTTTGACGTTTTGAGTAGTACAATTACGGCTGTATCCTTCGGGATGCAGCCTTTTTTTATTCTAAGACATTAATTCCGAGGGTGTGACAAAGGGCAGGCAGAGCATGAATTTCGATCCCTGCGCAGGTTGAGACTCTACTGTAAGCGAACCTCCAAGCTGAGCCGCTATTGCTCTTGAAATGGGGAGTCCCAGACCCGTACCCTGGCTGAAGCTGTTAATCTGATAGAAGCGATCAAAAATATGCTCGAGATCTGAGGGGTTTATACCAATTCCTGTGTCGCTCACACTGATAACCACTGTTGCTGCAGAATGATTAATCTCAGCTTCGATGCTGATAATGCCTTTTTCAGTGTACTTGAATGCGTTATTTATCAGGTTTACAAGGATTTGCGTCAGCCTGTCTCTGTCAGTAAGAAGGAGTCCCTTTGTATCAGGAGCTTCGGCTATCTGCAGCCTGACAGCGCCGCCGCTCTGGTTCATGAACATGTCTCTGAGTTCATGAAAAAGATCTTCAAGGTAAACATCGGAAATAAACAGTTCAAAAGACCCTGCTTCAATTTTTGCAAAATCAATCATATCGTTGACCAGGGTCAGCAGGAGGTTTCCGCTGCTCCTGATTATTCCCGAATAGGTTTTCTGTAAATCGGGGTCACTTGTCTTTGAAATAAGGTCAGAGAAACCAAGAATAGCATTCAGAGGCGTTCTTATTTCATGACTGATATTCGCCAGGAAGGCAGTTTTTAGTCTTTCGGATTCTTCAGCTTTTACCAGAGCTTCCTTTAAGGCTTCCTCATTTTGCTTTCGATCTGTTTGATCCTGTACCCAGCCGAAGAATTTGGATTTCTTTTCTGACGAATTGGTCTTGAAGAATGATTGTCCTGTAATCCACCTGATTTTACCGTTTCCAGTAAATATTCTGTATTCATATTCATAGCTGCAGTCGCTGGTCGAGTTTATGCATGTTTCAATATTCCGGAGTCTTTTTTTGTAGTCATCGGGGTGGAATTTATTTTTAATGATATCTTCAGTAACCTCGTCAGGATATTTGACATCGAAAATACGGTAGGTGTCTTCAGACCAGAACCAGCGGTCCCTGCTGAAATCCTTCTCCCAGTATCCCAGTTTTGCTATTCTGTTTATATGGGCCAGGTTCTCCCTGTTTCTTTTAAGTTCCAGTTCATAGAGTTTTTTTACAGTTATATCCTCACTGACCATCATTGTGAAAATCCTGTTATTATATTCCTGGATCTTGGTGATCACGGACACCCATCTTTTTTTTCCTTTGGCTGCTATTTCTTTTTCGAATTTTATACTTCCCGAGTATTCAGTGAGTGAGTTTATTACAGGCGATTCAGTGTTGAAAAATGAGTTAAGCAGTTCAGCAAAACTGTATCGTTCACGGTCAGGTTTATTTTCTGATAGTTCTAGCATCTGCTCAAAGACATCATTAATAAAAAGTATTTTATCTTTTTCAGCGATCATCAATCCGAAAACTGCAGATTTCAGCACTGAATTCAGGATTAGATCATTGTCACGCAGGTTAACTACAGCCTTTTCTCCCGGGCTTGAAGTTTGTACAATACAGCAGTAGGCGAGGACCTTTCCGTTATTGTCAAATATTGCCCTGTTTCTCCAGCTCCTGTTGATGATCTGACCGTTCATCATAATTTCAGGATATTCATTATCGAAATAAGGATTTTCCGTGGTCAGGGCTTTAAGTTTTTCAATTAGAATCGGTGCGTAATCGGCCGGAATTACTTCACAAAGATTTTTACCATCCAGATCCTCAGTTTTATGACCGGAATGGGTTATATACCTGGTATTAGCCCATATATATCTGAACTCCGCAGACAGAAAACATGCAGGTTCTGTGAGATCTTCAAGGAGGTTTTTCAGATCTTTTAATAAATCCATGTCAGAATTATACTCCTGACTGAATTATAGTGGATACCAGTCCTTTTTTCATAGAAATTTTCAAACCTTCAAAGGAAATGTCGCCGCTTTCATATATGCTGTATCTGTTTCCTATGTTATGGGGGTAGTGTGCATCGGAATTGACTATCACTGTATAATTTTTTAGATCGGTTTCACAGGGAAGTTTTGTTACTTCAACAGCGGAATAATTCATGTCGGGAAGGAACCCTAGCTGAGAAGGGATGCTGAAAACAGGTCTGTTTATATGAGCAGGAATGAAGAGTCCTCCCAGGGCAGTGACGGCGTCGTAAAGATCATCAAGGCTGAGCTCTGATGCACTCAGCAGGTATTTATCTACCTCTGCTATAATGTTTTCGTCCTCGTCAACGGCTACCTGATCGCCGAACTTTTCCGCCACATTCTGAACTTCGGGAAGTTTTGAATAGACAAGCCTTCCCAGTTCTTCCGCTGTTCCTGCACTGTTGAAAAGGCATACAACATGGGACTCTTCTACAGTCGTAACCTCAATTCCGCTTATAGGTACTATATCAAGCAGGCGGCAGCATTTTTCAAAAGCCGCGCAGTTAAGTGCCGAATTGTGGTCGGTGAGGGCTGCAATTTTAAAGTTCTGTTTCTTCAGTTCGCCGGCAATCAGCGACGGCGACATATCCAGGCTTCCGCATGGACTGAGGCATGAGTGGATGTGCAGATCTGCTTTAAATTCCGGCAATGTTCAGCAGCCGCAGAGGTTAAGGGCTTTTGCCACATCCACAGAAGCTTCGAACTGGTTCACTGAAGTGCTTAATACTGCAATGCCTTCCTGTTCTGCTGCGGGGAGCATATCCTCGGGAGGTTTCCGTCCGTTGCAGAGTATTATTGCATTTATTCCTGCAAGTGAGGCTACTGCTATTGTATTTTTATGAGCCTGAATGGTTATCAGGACAGAATCATCTGCTGCATTTCCCATCACATCACTGAGAAGATCTGATGTGTATGCATTCAGAATCTTTTTATCAGGCATAGCCGTAAGAATGGTATATCCGAGTTTTTCCTGTAATTCGCTGATTTTCATGTTCTTATTCTATAACGTTTTTTCAGCATTGTCATCCGGGATATATACAACTACCCTTATTTCTGTTCCTGATTCAGAAGTCTCCAGAGTGAATTCATCGGATACCCTCTTTATATTGGGCAGACCCATTCCGGCACCGAATCCAAGGGTCCGGATCCAGTCGGTTGCCGTTGAAAATCCCGGAGTCATTGCCTTCTCAACATCAGGGATCCCCGGTCCTCGGTCACGTGCAAGTATTTCAACATACTTGTCGGTTATCCTGCACAGAATTTCTCCACCCATCGAATGTACTACCTGATTTATTTCAAGTTCGTAAACAGCTGTTGCGGTTGCCCGGATAATTTTCCGGTTTATGTTGTGTTCTTTGAGAATATTTTTAATCTCGATTGATGCCTTTCCCGCATTCTTGAAATCATTCTGAAGGATTGCAAACCGCCGGACAATATTGCCGATTTCTGTCTGTGCGCCGTCTTTAGCCAGTTCTTCAAGGCGCTGAATCTCCTCATTCATTACCTTGATCATGTGCATGATAATATCGCGGCTGGTGATGATGCCTGTAAGCTCTTTCTTTTCGTTAAGAACCGGGAAACGTCCGTAATTGTAGTTTTCAAAGTAATCAATTGCAAACCTGACAGGCATCATTTCTTCCAGGACTACAAGATTTCTTGACATGTGCTTTTCAACCGGATCATTCATCCGTCCTGCTTCAAGAGCATTGAGAAGATCTTCGACGCTGATTATTCCGACAAGTCTTCGGTTTTTCAGTACAGGAACACCGCTAATTGAGCGTTCTTTCATCAGCTGCTTGACCTCTTTCATTGTAGTTGTTCCCGGTACAGAGGTCGGGTTCCTGGACATTATATCCTTTATTTTATGTCCCTGGATTAACTCAAGTACCGCAAGCGGCTGATTCTGATAAACAGGAATCAGTTTTTTCAATGCTGTCCCTCATCCATCATTCTGCCGAGCGCGGCACAGGCTCTGAACATAGAGGTCCTGGTTGAGATCAGGGTGATATCAAATTCGTCAGCCAGTTTTATCATTCCGGGCTGGGGGGTCTTTCCGTTCACAAGCAGAATCCCAACGGCATCGACTATATGTGCAGTTCTCAGGGTCTGTTCTGTATTGAGTGCAGTAATAAGCAGGAGCCCTTCTTCTTCTGCGACAAGGACTTCGCTCATCAGATCGCTTGCGACTATGTTTTCAATTCCGGCATTTTTAAAGTTACTGCTCTGGTTGTATGTTTTACATTCAAGATTTCCGGAAACTTGTTCAAGAGTTATCATATATACATTCTCTATTATTTGATGGCACGGGTCAACTACTGATATAGTGGCGTTTTATCTGAATATTAAAATTGACAATGTTTGCAAAATCAAAGAAGATAGAAGTATGGCAACAACAGATAAAAAAAAGCCGTTAATCATGCGGCAGAAGGTAATGTTCCAGGTAGTGTACTCTCTTATTCCTGTTGCGGTGCTGTCAATTTACTTTTTCGGATGGAGAGCCCTCTCTGTTCTGTTAATTGTAAATATCGCAGGATTTTTAAGTGAGTATATCTTCGCAAAGATCTATAAAAAGCAGGTTTCGTCAGCTGTTTTTGTAACCAACTTTCTTTTCGCCCTTTCTCTACCACCAGCTGTTCCTTACTGGATAGCAGTTGCCGGTATTGTCTTCGGCGTTGTTTTCGGAAAGATGGTATTCGGCGGATTCGGACGGAATGTCTTCAATCCTGCTATTTCGGGCCGTGCTTTTATATATATCAGCTTTGGTGTACCGATGACCTCAGGCTTTGTTCCGGTTTCTTCGGGCTTTCCCGGAGGTTTTGCGCAGTGGCTTAACGGTGCTGATGCAGTTTCCAAGGCCACTCCGATAGCAAATTTTGCAGCCGGGACAGATACTCCGCTAATGAATCTGCTTCTCGGCAATGTTTCCGGTTCTCTGGGCGAGACCAGCGCCCTGCTGATTATTATTGCCGGTATCTTTTTGATCTACAAAAAAGCGGCAAACTTCAGAATAATACTTTCAGGTATTGTCGGTTACCTTGTAATTCAGGCTGCTTTCTACTTTGGCGGCCTGGAAGGTGCTGTAAATCCTGTTTACGGGCTGCTGAGCGGAAGCCTTCTCTATGGAATGGTCTTTATGGCTACAGACCCCATTTCGTCGTCGCAGACAACCGATACCGGACGCTGGATTTACGGAGCGCTGATCGGTGTTTTAATCGCTTTAATAAGGCTTTTCTCGATATGGGTTGAGGCAACAACCTTCGCAATTCTGCTTGCAAACATGTTTGCGCCGCTTCTTGATCATTATATGAAGGAGTACAAGAAAAAGAAAAAGGCAGGTGCAAAGGCATGAAAAAAGACGGATTTTATGCAGAAAGAATTAAACCTGTTGTTGTGATGGCTGTTATTACAATCATCTGTATTGCAATCATATCGGGCATATACCTTGCAACACTTGATACCGTTACTGCAAACAACGGCCTTTTTCAGAAAAAAGCGGTTCTCTACGCTGGCGGTGTTGAAGTTCCTGAGTCTAATGCGGCTGTAAATGAGCTGTATTCACAAAGGGTCTCCGAGCAGAACGGTATTTTTATAATAAAGGGCTCTGACGGCAATCCTGATGCCTATGCTTTTATAATCTCAGGGCCCGGGCTCTGGGGTACTATAGAGGCCGTAACAGCCTTTGAACCTGATTTCAAAACTTTTGCCGGTGTAGAGTTTACTGATCAGAATGAAACTCCCGGACTGGGAGCCAGAATAACTGAAACCTGGTTCAAGGAACAGCTTCGCGGTAAGACCGGACCTTTGACTATGGTTCCAGAAGGTTCCCCGACAACTGATACCGAGATAGATGCCATTACCGGTGCTTCCCGTACCAGCGGCTATGTTCTTGATATCTTTAACAGGGCTGTTGAAAAGGCCGTAGAGATTGAAAAGGAGGTAATGTAATGGCATCAGGAAAAATCGCTAAGACCTTCATATCGCCGCTTGGAAAGGATAACCCTGTTTTTGTACAGATTCTGGGAATATGCTCAACCCTTGCGGTAACAAACAAACTTGAAAATACAATTGTAATGACACTTGGAGTTCTGTTTACAACAGCACTCTCATCATTCACATTTTCAGCCCTTCGAAAGGTTATACCGGGCAGAATCAGAATGATGGTTGAAACACTCATCATTGCAACATATGTAATTATTGTAGATATAGTGCTTAAGGCCTATCTGCCCGAGATTTCGAAGCAGCTGGGACCCTATGTCGGACTTATCATCACCAACTGTATTGTAATGGGCCGTATGGAGGCCTTCGCTGCCAGCAATCCCCCGGGCCTGAGTCTTATCGACGGTCTTGCATCGGGAATCGGCTATTCATATGTACTGATAATAATTGCTTTTTTCAGGGAACTGCTGGGCTCGGGAACAATCCTGGGAATCAGTGTTTTCGGAAGCTGGTGGACGAACTGGGCAATCATGATTATGCCGCCCGGTGCTTTCTTCATGCTGGCAATCTTTATCTGGATAGTTAAAGGGAGGTCAGAATGAACATGCTTCCAGTAGCCATTTTCTTCGGCTCAATTTTTACCGGAAACATTCTGCTTGCTAATTATCTTGGAATGTGTTCCTTTCTGTCTGTTTCAAAGGAAATTAAGACATCAACAGGTCTGGGCGCTGCGGTCATCTTTGTAATGGCTGTGACCACACTTTTAAACTGGATAGTCTATCACTACCTGCTGATACCTCTTGGACTGGAATATCTTCGGTTTATTGTATTTATCGTTGTTATAGCCGCTTTTGTTCAGCTGGTTGAAATGATAATTGAAAGAGTCAGTGAAGGTCTGTATGCCGCACTTGGAATCTTTCTGCCGCTCATTACTGTAAACTGTGCTATCCTTGGTGTCAGCCTTTTTATGGTAATCCGTGATTATGATCTGATTTCTTCATTTTTCTTTGGACTGGGAAGCGGTGTAGGCTGGTTTCTTGCCATTCTTGCGATGGCCGGAATCAGGAAAAAGATAGCATCAGCTCCGGTTCCTAAAGGTCTTGAAGGTCCGGGAATCACGCTGATCATAGCCGGAATGATGGCCCTTGCCTTTATGGGTTTTTCCGGAATGATAAATATAAGTTAGGGAGGTTTCGATGTTTTCTGTATCAGCACTTTTAATAAGCATCGGGGCCATTACAGCCCTGACAGTAATTTTAGCGGTAATTCTTGTTGTTGCAGATGCTTTCATTGCCAATTATGGTGAGGTTAACATCAATATCAACGGCAAAAAGGATATCACCGTCAAGGGCGGACGAACCCTGCTTTCTACGCTCATGGAGAAGGAGATATTTATTCCGTCAGCCTGCGGCGGCCGCGGCTCATGCGGGCTCTGCAAGGTCAGGGTTCTTGACGGCGCGGGTCAGTATCTGCCTACCGAGCTTCCCTGGATAAGCAAGGAGGAGCAGGCTGAGAAGATAAGGCTTTCTTGTCAGGTTAAAGTTAAGAATGACATGGAGATCAAAATTCCTGAAGAGCTGTTCAGTGTGCGTCAGTATCAGACCGAGGTTGCCAGCATCAAGGATCTTACGCATGATATCAAGGAAATCACTTTCAAGCTTCTCAAGCCCGAGGATATCAACTTCAAGGCCGGTCAGTTTGTCCAGATAATGACTCCCGAATATAAACTCAGCGATGAATCAGTATTTCGGGCCTACTCAATTTCTTCATCTCCATCTGTGAAGGATAGTGTAGAGCTTGAGATTCGTCTTGTTCCAAATGGAATTTGCACTACATACGTTCACCAGTTCCTAAAAGAGGGTGATAAGGTTACTGTGAACGGTCCATACGGTGATTTCTTTCTTCGTGATACCGAACGGGATATCATCTGTATCGCCGGAGGTTCGGGAAATGCCCCGATTAAATCAATCCTGCTGGATATGGCAGAAAACGGAAACCAGCGGAATGTAAAGTATTTTTATGGAGCGCGTACCCGCAAAGATTTAGTCCTTCCTGATGAAATGGCTGCAATCAGTGAGAAGCTTCCAAACTATAAATATATTCCGGTATTATCCGAACCATCTGAAGAGGATAACTGGGACGGGGCTACCGGTTTTGTTACCGATGCAGTGGCTGATTCACTTGCTTCCGGGGATAATGTAGAAGCATATCTCTGCGGAAGTCCCGGAATGATTGATGCCTGTGTAAAAGTCCTGACATCCAAGGGTGTTCCGGAAGAACTGATTTATTATGACAAATTCGCCTAATGATCGGAGGTAGAAATGAAAGAAAATCCTGCAATGCATAAAATTATAGAAAACATGAAACCCGGAGTTATTTCTCTTAACGGTTTTATGGGTGAAGATTCCCGCAGCATCGAAGAGATAATCGATCATGATGCAATGACTCTCGAAAAAATCGGGCTGACTCGTGATGAAATTGCCGACAGTCTGGAAGCCCTGCGGGAAAAAGCACTTGAGGGCTTTGGTGATTTTATCAGCATCTCGGGTGACTATATGGTAAAAGCCGATTCTGTACGCGGCAAGCTTCCATGTCCTTTTGATCATCCGGGGCTGTTCCGTAAAACGGTTATAACCGTGGCAAATAAAAAAACCGAAGAAGAAATGTTCTATACTGATCTGGGTATTCACCTGATTAGGGAACACGGTTTTTTTCAGGGGAAGGGCAGTTTCTTCAGGCTTGACCCGGAAGTTCTGCTGTTTTTAAAGGACATAAAGATTTGAAGCTTTTATAAGCACACTATCATATCAGCATTATAATGCGGTTTAAGGCAGCAGCTATAAAAACTGTCTTAAACCGTTTTTATTAGTATATGGTTAATATTCTATATAATTATATAAAATTATTATTTGTACTTGAATTTCCTGAATAAAGTCCTTAATTTATCTATATGACAAAACCGGTAAGAAATCTCACCGAAGAGCAGACAGCAGAAATACTGGAACGATTTTACAGGAAGTATCATAAAGCGGAGTATATAAATCCGGACCCCTTGATTTTTCCCCTTAGGTATACAGATTTTAAGGATATAGAAGCTTCGGCCTTTATTTCAGCTGCATTTGCACTTGGCCGTGTAAACGCGATCCTCGATTTTCTTGAAAAACTTTTTTTACGTCTCGGCAGTCCTTATGATGGGCTAGTGAACCGTTCAGAGGCAGAGCTGACGGCTCTGGCTGCGGGGATGAAGTATCGGTTTTATTCTGAATCTGATATTGGAAAATTCCTTGCCGGTCTTCGCAGGATATATATTGAGTATGGTTCTCTGGAGAACTGCTTCTCCGCAGGCGTTGAGAAGACTCCTGATACAGGTCTTGTTCCTGCGGGGCTCGGGAATATATATAAAAGTATTTACAGCAGGCCTGGTAAGTTAGTATCCGGCTGCAGTGAATCAGCCGGTGAACGCCCTGAGGGACGTAGCGTTATCGCCAACCCGGACTGTGGAAGCGCCTGCAAGAGACAGAGCCTTTTTCTGCGATGGATGGTAAGATCAGATAATATCGATCCGGGCGGGTGGAAACTGGACAAATCCCAGCTGATTATCCCGGTGGATACCCATGTAATGAAGGTGAGTACCTTTCTGGGACTCACTAATAGAAAGAGTGCAGATTTTACAACTGCCGTTGAAATAACTGACAGCCTCAAAAAGTTTGACAAAGGGGATCCTGTAAGATATGATTTTAGTATGTCGAGAATCGGAATCCACCCTGATTTAACCTACAAAGAGTTGGAAGATCAATTAATTTAATCATAGAGAGGGTAAAATGAGTAATTTAAAAGGTACAGAGACGGAAAAATGTCTTCTTAAATCCTTCGCGGGTGAGTCTCAGGCAAGAAACAGGTATACCTATTTCGCCAGCGTAGCAAAAAAAGAAGGTTATGTTCAGATATCAAAGATATTTGAAGAAACCGCAGATCAGGAAAAAGAACATGCAAAAAGAATGTTCAAATTCCTTGAGGGCGGAATGGTAGAGATTACTGCTTCATATCCTGCTGGAAAAATCGGTACAACTGCGGAAAATCTTGCTGAAGCTGCAGCAGGCGAGAATGAAGAATGGACCGACCTTTATCCGGGCTTTGCAAAAATTGCAAGGGAAGAAGGCTTTAAGGCTGTTGCAGATATGTATGAGGCTGTAAGTGTTTCGGAAAAGCAGCATGAAAAACGATACAAGGATCTTCTCGCTAACATTGAAAGCGGAGAAGTTTTTAAAAGAAGCGAAAAAACAGTCTGGAGATGTCTAAACTGCGGCTATCTTCATGAGGCGGAATCAGCCCCTGAAGTTTGTCCGGCCTGTGCACATCCGAAGGCATATTTTGAAATACTTGGTGAAAACTGGTAAAGGAGAGCCAAATGACAAAAGAAAAAAAAGAAGTTTACAAATGCAGTCTTTGCGGTAATGTCGTAGAAGTTCTGCATGCTGGCGGCGGCGATCTCGTCTGCTGCGGACAACCAATGGATAAGCTGGAAGAAAAAGCAGCTGATTCATCAACCGAAAAGCATGTACCTGTGATCGAGGCTATCGACGGCGGTTACAAGGTGACTGTTGGAAGTACTCTCCATCCTATGCTTGATGAACATTTTATTGAATGGATCGAGATTAATTTTGACGGCAAGAGCGGTAAGAAATTCCTGGCCCCCGGAGATCAGCCTGTAGCTGAGTTCATGTGTGGAGCCCATGATAATGTAACAGCCCGTGAATACTGTAACCTTCACGGTTTGTGGAAAAGCAACTAATTAAGGAGTAATAAGATGCAGAAGTATGTATGTGATGTATGCGGATATGTTTATGATCCGTCAGAAGGTGATCCTGATAACGGTGTAGCAGCTGGAACTGCATTTGCAGATATCCCCGAAGACTGGGTTTGTCCAATGTGCGGCGCATCCAAGGATGATTTCTCACCTGAAGATTAATAAACCTGCTGTTCTTTGAAACGTATATCTGCCCTTACTGCGGAGTGATCCGACAGTATGTAGGGCAGAGTTTCATAATGAACAAATTCCATTTCGTCTGAGATTAAAATCCAGTCCAGACGTCTTTTGCCCGGCAGTCTTGTCGGGTATTTTTTTGATTCAGGCTCCCATGCCTGCAGGTTGAGTTTTTCGGCAAGATACTGGACAGCCGAGCCCGTTCTCCATCCGCAGTTGAAGTCTCCGGCAATTATCACAGGGTAGTCGTATGCGGCAAGCTTTTCAATGATAGCATCAGCCTGTTTTCTTCTCATCAAACTGAATATCGGGTCCAGATGGACAGATACCACACAGACATGACGGTCGTCAGTTTCAGATACTCTGAATACTCCGAGCGTGAAGCCTTTTGGAAGAACTACCGGTCTTGCCCTGAAGGTAAAAGATTCAGCGGTTGAGTAGGGGAGGCTGCTTAATACCGCAGTCCCGTAGCTGAGTGCCGGGATATCAACATTCTTGGTCCATATCCCGTGTGCATAACCGGATGATTCAGCAAGGTGTTCAATCAAATCAAGTCCGCCGTTCCAGAGCCCCGGTCCGTCAACTTCCTGCAGCGCGGTAATCGTTATGTCTTCCTTCATCACGATTTCAGAGATGTAATCGGCATTGGATGTGATTTTCTTCCGGCCCTGTGTCATCTGATGGAAGCCGCCGCCCCTGCCGTGCCCGATATTAAGCGACATTACAGAGAAATCGCTGGTATGATATCCGGTGTGGTCCGGGTGAGTATTCTGTTCAAAATAAAAAGAAACCGGTACGGCATCAACTTTTCCTGATATAAGAAAGGGTGCTGTTGATAGGAGGATGATAAGGACTGCAGCTGCAATTATGATAAAAATGATATTCCTTACTCCTTGTCCGGTTTTTGAATTATTGTTCATAGCAAAAAATAATATCCGTCTGTCATAATTCTAATAATAAATCAGAGCGATGGCAAATACTTATGAATAATCATATATTGTTTCAATGAAAAGAAAAACCGCCATGCTTTTCAGCCTGCTGTCTGTTCTCTGCTGGGCTGTCAGTCCGACTCTTATCAGGCTTGTTAAAGACTGGTTCTCCGTAGGCTTTCAGAATTTCTTCAGATACAGCCTGTCGCTTGTCATACTCTGGATTTTTACGGCAGTCAGTCTGCGTAAATCAAGCCTGCGTTCGAGGTTTGTTCTTATGAAAAAGCATGTCCCCTCACTGATTTTGACGGCTGTTTTTAATTTTACACACCAGTATTTTCTGATAGCAGGAGTTTTTCTTCTATTTCCCGGTATCACTGCCATACTCGAGGAGTCGACTCTTCTATTCTCTTTTCTGCTGAGCTACCTTTTTATACCTTCGGAAAGATATTTTTTACGTGACAGGATTCTTAGAACAGGAATTATCATCACGCTGACCGGTCTGGCTTTTACTCTGATTCCTGAAGTCCTCAGCAGCGGGTCCTCAGCTGCCGCCGGCGGAAATTCTGTCAGGGGTGTTATTTATATTCTCATTTCATCAGCCTCATGGGCTTTATTCACTTTCATGATAAAAACCAGAGTTCCTCCGGTGGAATCCTATTTTGCAACAAGCTTTCTTTTTACAATTGTTGTTCCGCTGTTTGTTATCACAATGCTCTTTGAAGGTGGGGGCCGGATAATACTTCCTGAAGCCCCGATGTCCGCATGGGCTGTACTTGCCGTTTCAAGCCTTGTAGGGATTGGTCTGGCGTATTCCTTTTATTACACATCTATAAAAATGGTCGGTATCATGTTCAGTTCAACCATCGGACTGTTGATTCCTGTGATTGCTTCTATAGTTTCATTTTTTCTTTTTGATGAGCGGCTCAGTTTGATTCAGATTGCCGGAAGCCTTGTCCTTCTGTCAGGATGTCTGATAATAGTCAGGAGGGAAGCCGGCTTGTCTCAGGAGAACAGGAATTCAGTTATTGAAGGGTGAAGTTTAAGACCTTTTTCATATCCGTGTCTGTAAAGGCTGTCCAGTTTTTTAAAATCTGATTCGGTCCTTCCCACATCCATTGTTTCGTCCGGAAGTATACGGAAAACCATTCCGGAACGTTCCTGCTTTTCGCAGTAGTCAAGCGACCTGTTGTATTCAAGGTGTCTGCTTTTAAGAGCTGTTCCGACTCCCGGCATTCCATTGTAGAGCAGGGAGGTAATTCCTGCTGATTTTGACGGCTTTTTCCTGTACCCGTCTTCCCTTGTAAGTATGACCACACATTTTCTGCAGCCGTCCTCAAAGGCCTTTTCTGCCGGAATTGAGTCGCTTAAGCCTCCGTCAAGAAACTTTCTGCCCATATGCTGCACCGGTGGAGAAACAAGAGGCAGGCTGTTTGAGCCGGCAAGTATTTTCATCATAAACTCTTCATGATCGACACTGTGCCGCTCTACATATTCAGGCTTCCCTGTTTCACAGTCTGTCAGGCAGACCTTGAAGAGGGCAGGGTTTGAATCAAAGGTTTTATAATCAAAGGGTACAAGCTTATTCGGGTAGGTGTCGAAAAGAAGTCTGATATCAAGGAAGCTCTTTTGTTTCGGGAAGTGTTTCAGGCTGAAATAGCTGAACTCTTTTGTTTTCTCGACAAATATTTTGCGGTTTCTGCCCTTCTGCCTTGATATATATGAAGCGCCGTTGCTTGCACCGGCTGAAACACCGCATACATAATCGAAGTAAAGTTCTTTTTCCAAAAATGCATCAAGAACACCGGCGGTGAAGGCTCCGCGCATTCCACCGCCCTCGAGTATTAATCCATTCATTCACTGAGCTTAATAGAACCGGAAACAGTATTCATCTCAATACTGCTTCCTCCGTCTCCTATTTTTCCCTTTATTGTGTTATTTTTAACGGAGCTTACCATTACAGGAAAATCGGTATTCACCGAACCGCTTACAGAATGCAGATCAATATCCGCATTATCAAGTTCATCAAGCTTCAGTCTTACTCCGCCTGAAACAGATTTTATAGTTATTCTGCTTCGGCCGTCAATTACCGAGCCGCTCTCGCCGCTGATTCGGCCGGAGGTTGTGGTTGCCCTTATATCTCCGCCGTGGGCCTTGAAATCAATACTGCCGCTTACGCTCTTCGCGTCAAGCTCATATGCGCCCTCTGTTGAAATTGAGCCGGAGGTTGTGTTGAGTTTCTGCGTGGTTTCAGATTCAAGTTCATCAATTTTAATTTTACCACTCACTGTTGAAGCCTCGATTTCAGTCAGGGATGAAGGCACCATCAGTACGAAATCAATTGAACCTGTAATCCCGGGTGTTTTGGGATAGACTGCTTTAAGGATCATTGTTTCGCCCGAGTACTCGACTTTATAATCAGGGAGCCTTCCCGGACCGTGCTTGTAGTATTCAACTTCTACGAGGCTTCCGGAGGAGCTTTTTACCGATATATCTCCGGATACATTTGAGATATCCAGATAGGAAACATCAGATTCGGCACTAAAGCTGCCCGATTCATCCGCTTCACTTTCGGAGGACCATGAGTCGTCGCTGCTGAACCCATCCCGGAATCCGTCTCTGAATCCGCCCATAAAATACGGTTTACTGAAAATCATTGTATAAGCCGAAAAAACGACCAGACCGAGAACTGCAAGGAAGCCGATAACATTTATAAAATCAAGCGAAGATCTTCTCATAATCTCAGTCTTCCATATCTTCCAGTTCTTTCTCTATGAGTCTTCTTTCAAGGCTGCTGTTTTTAAAGGCATATACCTGAAAGAAGTGAGAAACAACTCCTATTCCCCATCCCAGTGCTGCCCAAAGCCACCACTGGTAGCCTCCCCATGTCATGTTGTTGACAACTGCCAGAAAGACCATCGTAACAATGTATGTTACAAGATGTCTCAAGAACCCCATTTTTTCCTGGGCACGTTTGCGTGCTCTTTCATATTTTTCTTCGTTTACATCCATAGATAAAATATAACACGGCTACCTTACAAAGGTGTTACTTTTGTTATAGAATTCCGTCATGAAGGATATTGATGATAAACTTGAATACCTTAGAGGCTTTATAAAGCCCGGAAACGGCGTTATCAGCGTGATTGCCGAGGCTAACAGCAGGCGAAATGATGTACAGCCGGAAGTCGAACCCGAGGTCGGCAGTTTTCTTTCCCTGCTTGTAAGACTGATGAATGCAAAAGCAGTACTCGAACTGGGAAGCAGCAACGGGAGCTCGGGGCTCTGGTTTCTTGAAGCGCTCAGGATTACGGGCGGGCATCTTACTACCATTGATTCAAAACACCGTCTGCATCTTGAAGCCTTAGAGAATTACCGGACTGCAGGATATGATGATATTGTAACTGCGATTTCAGGTGACGCGGAAGAGATCATTCAGCAGCTTGACGGCCCCTTTGATATTGTATTTCAGGACTGCGGCAAGTATCTTTATCCCCAGCTTCTCGATCGGACTGTGTCGCTCCTGAAAGAGGGCGGACTGATTATTGCCGAGGATACTCTGTTTGCAGTTGAAGATTCAGTCAGGCCGAATCTGGGACGGCACACAGACCTGTACAACCGCATGGTCTTTGCCCGTAAGGATTTATACAGCAGTATACTTCCGGTAGGTCATGGATTAACATTGAGTTATAAAATATAATGAAGAAGAGGTGAATTATGGATGATTTAAGGGACAAAAAGGCGTTCATATGCGATATGGACGGTGTTATATATCATGGAAACCGTTTGCTTCCAGGAGTGAAGGAATTTGTTAACTGGCTTAAGGATGAAGATAAAAAGTTTCTGTTTCTTACAAACAGCAGTCAGCGCTCACCCCTTGAGCTTCAGCAGAAACTGGCCAGACTTGGTGTTGAGGTTGAAAAAGAGCATTTCTATACCAGCGCTCTCGCAACTGCCGGTTTTCTGGAACAGCAGCAGCCGGGCGGTTCAGTTTTTGTTATCGGTGAAGCGGGTCTTATAAATGCCCTCTACAATGCCGGTTTTACCATGAATGATGTAAACCCCGACTATGTAGTTGTCGGTGAATCGAAAACCTACAACATGGATATGCTGGAGCATGCAGTTAATCTTATAATGCGCGGAGCCAAGCTCATAGGTACCAATCCTGATCTGACAGGTCCTATTGAAGGCGGAATTTCTCCGGCTACAGGAGCCCTGATGGCTCCGATAGAACTTGCAACCGGTAATAAAGCCTACTTTGTAGGGAAGCCGAATCCGCTTATGATGAGGCATGCCCTTAAAAGGCTTGAATCCAAGCGCGAAGATACTGTAATTGTCGGAGACCGTATGGATACTGATGTTATCTCCGGAATAGAAGCCGAGATTGAAACTGTACTGGTCTTAAGCGGCGTCACAAGCCGTGATGATATTAACCGCTTTGCATACAGGCCGAATTATATTCTGGATGGGGTCGTGGATATTCCGCCGAAAACGGGGAAAAAATCAGAGGAAGAGAGCTGAAGTGCTGCTTAATTATAAAATAACCAATCCGGAAGCCCCTGTTCCGGTTTTTTTTCTTCACGGCCTGCTGGGAAATGCTGAGAACTGGGGAACCATTGTAAAAAAGCTTGATAGATCTGCGCCGGGGAAGTTTCGGATTATAACTGTTGATTTGCGGAACCATGGAGAATCTTTTCACTCGGATGAGATGAGTTATCCGCTGATGGCTGCAGATTTGATTGAACTTGCAGATCATCTCAGGCTTCAGGAATTTCATATCGTTGGACATTCAATGGGCGGAAAGATGTCAATGGAATCGGCTCTGGCAAACCCTGCGCGGGTGAAGTCGATTGTTGTGGCTGATATTGCCCCTGTTCAGTATAAGTCTGAATATTCCATCTATATCAACGCTCTGCGTGATCTTGATCTGTCCGGAGTTAAAAAGCGCTCTGATGCAGGAAAGCTGATTGAAGAAATTGTTCCCGACAGGGCCTTAAGGATGTTTTTTCTGACCAACCTTAAAAAAGACGGTGAAATCTACAAATGGCGGATCAATCTGAAAGGAATAACGTCCCATTACAGCAATATCTGGGAACCGGTTAAAGGCGGCCGTGTTTACAGCGGACCTGCACTTTTTATACGCGGCGGAGCATCCGACTACGTTAAGGATGAATATATTCCGCTAATAATGCAGCTGTTTCCTGCTGCTGACCTTGAGACTATTGATGGCGCAGGTCACTGGGTACATTCGGAAGAGCCCGATGAATTTACAGAGCTGGTAAGCAGTTTTTTAACTTCATCGTTCTGAAGCTGTTCTATATTAAGAGGAGAAATAAAAATGACTAAGTGTGAAAACAAGGAAAGAAATCTGGAATTCTGCAACTGTACTTTCAGCTGCGGGCGAAAGGGAATCTGCTGTGAATGTGTGGCTAACCACAGGGCCAAGGGCGCACTGCCTGCCTGCTACTTCCCGGCTGATATGGAGAGCTCTGGAGACAGATCAATTGAAAACTTTATAAGTATTGTAAATGAGAGGGGTACCTCATATCTGAAGTAAACGGTCGAAAACGGTCATAATAAGACCGAAAACGTTCATATTATATTTACAAACGTTCATTCTCCAGCTATACTTTAAGTATGTCAAATGGACTTATTCCCGCGGGCAGACGAACCGAGATACTATCGCTGATACAGGAGCGCCGTTTCATAAGCGTTGATGAGCTTTCAAAGCATTTCAATGTATCGGTCATTACCATCCGCAGGGATCTTGCCGAGCTTGAGTCGGAGGGTCTGCTTGAACGGACTCACGGCGGGGCAATACTTACCCGGCATATAAAGAATGAAAGCAGCTTCAGTGAAAAAGATTCGGAGCGGCTTGATGCCAAGGAGTCAATCGCCGCACTCGCTGCTGATTTTATTGAACCCGGAGATACTGTCTTCGTAAACAGCGGATCAACAACCAGCCATCTGATCCGTGTGATTGCGGCACTTCCTTCCATAAGAATCGTAACAAACAATGTTATTGCAGCCGCTTCGGCAAATCCTGCTGAGGACACCGAAATAATTTTAATTGGCGGAGTACTTCGCACCAACTCCGGATGTACTGTCGGAGATTTTGCTTCCCAGCTGATAAGGCAGATAAGCGGTACAAAGCTTTTTATCGGTGCAGACGGTATCAGTCTTAAAAGCGGCATCACTTCACCGGTTTCTCAGGAGGCTGCCGTAACCAAGATGATGATCGAACAGACTGCCGGACCGGTAATTGTTGCCGCCGACAGCAGTAAGGTTGGAAGAGTAACTACCTTTTTTACCACAGCATTGAGTAATGCCGATGTTCTGCTAACAGACAGGGATTTTGATGAGTCTTTCAGGCCCGACTTTGAAGAGGCGGGTATCAGAATAATTAAGGAAGGCTGTAAAGGCTGATTATGGAGGTATAAAATGGCATACCAGGATGCGTATACGGATTGTGTATGGATTGATTTTGAGGTTCTTGAAAGTTTTATGAAGGACTGCCTGATTAAGAGCGGGCTGCCCGAGGCTGATGCTTCAATCGTCTCGGATATCCTAATTGAGTCGGACAAACGCGGAATAGATTCTCACGGAATCGGAAGGCTTAAGCCTATTTATATAGATAGAATTGACTGGGGAATTCTTAACCCGGTTACAAAGATAGATGTAATCAAGGAAACTCCGACTACCGCAGTTCTTGACGGTAATAACGGTATGGGCCATGTTGTCGGTAAAAAGGCCATGCAGATGGCAATCGATAAGGCAAAGGAAAACGGTCTTGGAATGGTTACTGTCAGGAATTCCACCCACTACGGAATTGCAGGCTACTACGTAACAATGGCAAGTGAAGCCGGTATGATAGGTATCACCGGTACAAATGCCAGACCCTCTATTGCGCCGACCTTCGGTGTTGAAAACATGCTGGGGACCAACCCAATTACATTCGGATTCCCCACAGATGAAGAGTTTCCCTTTGTTCTGGACTGTGCTACCTCGGTTACCCAGCGCGGAAAGATTGAGATGTACTCAAGAGCCGGTAAGGAACTGCCGCCGGGCTGGGTTATCGGCAAGGACGGAAAGACACGGACTGATACCGATCAGATTCTGGTGGATCTTACAAAGGGCAAGGCTGCTCTGGCTCCCGTCGGAGGACTGGGAGAGATTACCGGCGGCTATAAGGGCTTCGGTTATGCAACGGTTGTTGAGGTCCTTTCAGCGGCACTTCAGGGCGGCTCGTATCTTAAAGCCCTCAACGGTTTTGATGAAGAAGGCAACCGGATACCATATCCTCTTGGACACTTTTTTATGGCAATTAATATTGATTTCTTTCTCGGCATTGATATTTTTACAAAAATCGCAGGTTCGATAATGCGGGATCTGCGCAATTCTCAGAAAGCCGAGGGAGAAGAACGTATTTATACAGCGGGCGAGAAGGAATGGCTTGCCTGGAATTACAGAAAAGAGCACGGCTGTCCTGTTCCGGAAGTTCTCCGGAACCAGATGTCGGCTCTTAGAGACAGATGGGAGATGGATTATAAATTTCCATGGGATTGATTTAGTATGGATGAACTGACAAAGAAAGCACTTGAATATCACAGTATGAACGGCAAACCCGGCAAGATTGAGGTTTGCGCCACCAAGCCCTGCATGACGGCAGACGACCTTTCACTCGCGTATACACCGGGTGTTGCCAAGCCTGTACTTGAGATTGCCGAAAATCCGGCTAACGCATATAAGTACACTGCAAAAGGCAACCTGGTCGGGGTTATCTCCAACGGTACGGCAATTCTGGGCCTTGGCAACAGGGGCGGCCTTGCTTCAAAACCTGTAATGGAAGGTAAGGGGGTTCTTTTTAAGAGATTTGCCGATATCGATGTCTTTGATATCGAACTCGATACTCAGGACCCTGATGAACTGATACGAATTGTAAAGGCAATGTCGCCGACCTTCGGAGGAATCAACCTCGAAGATATTAAAGCTCCTGAATGCTTTAAAATTGAAAAGTCGCTCAAAGAGATCTGCGATATTCCGGTTTTTCATGATGACCAGCACGGAACTGCAATAATCTGCACTGCCGGAATGATCAACGCAGCGGAAGTTGCGGGAAAACGGATTTCAGAAATGAAGGTTGTTTTCAACGGAGCGGGAGCTGCAGGAATAAGCTGTGCCAGAATGTTTATAGCCGCAGGGGTTTCAAAAGAAAATCTGCTTATGTGCGACAGCCGCGGGGTTATATATAAAGGCCGTGATGAGAAGATGACCGAGCAGAAGGCTGAATTTGCTGTTGAGACGGATGCAAGAAGTCTTTCTGACGCGATGAACGGTGCCGATGTTTTTGTCGGTCTTTCAACCGAGGGCTGTGTGAGTCCTGAGATGCTTCTTTCAATGGCAAAGGACCCTATAGTTTTTGCTATGGCTAATCCGAACCCTGAAATAACATATGAGCTTGCAACGGAAACACGATCCGACGTAATTATGGCGACAGGCCGAAGCGACTTTCCCAACCAGGTGAACAATGTCCTTGGGTTTCCCTTTATTTTCAGGGGCGCACTTGATGTTAAATCAATTGCCATCTCTGAAGGCATGAAGATGGCAGCGGCAAAAGCTCTTGCGCTTCTGGCTCGGGAGCCTGTGACTGATGAGGTTAGAAAAGCCTACGGACGGGATTTTACATTCGGAAGGGAATACATTGTTCCCAAACCCTTTGACCCAAGAGTCATTGAGTGGGAGGCCATAGCCGTAGCCAGGGCAGCCTGTGAAGAAGGTCACGCACGTGAGCCGATAACTGACTGGGATGCCTACCGGGAAGAGCTGCGCTCGAGAATGAAAAAATACTGGGATTAGCAGAGCTTCAAATTAATACTTTTTCGGAAATAATTATCAGGAGCCGGTCGGGATGTAATTCCAGCCGGCTCTTTTTTATTTGGCAAAAAGACTTTCAAGAGCCTCAAGGATTGTCCGTTCGGACGGCGGGCATCCTTTGATTTCAAATCCGCCCTTTACACATTTACCTACACCAATCAGGCTGCTGGTTATTTCGCTGCCTCTGAAATCCTGTCCTATGCAGATGGATTTTTCAGCGATTGCCTCCGCTGCTTTTCTGTCGGAATTATGAAATGAACGAAGGGCTGTGGCAAGATTACCGAAACAGGCTGAACATGCCGAGCGCTGATCTGTAATCTGTTCAATCCAGTCAATTATCTTTTCTGCCTCAGCTGACCCGGCAGGCTTCATCTTCTTCGCAGAGGAAGTGCCGTCAAGATTAATTACGTCGGTCTCTATGCCTATATTATTTCCTATCCCAAGCTCACCTGCGATTCGGATATATTTTATATCTGAAGGTTCTACGCCCAGCAGCATGCAGGCATAACTGTCAATTGAAACCGGATCCCGGCCTAATAGAAGCAGGTCCCGCTTTTCAGGAGAGCCGCCCTCTTCCCAGTAGGGGTCACCGTTAAGGCCGTCTACCAGAGCGAAGGCCGGTTTTATGACAGTATTCAGCAGGGCTACAGGCTGGTGGACACCGAGAGTATGGTATCTGCGTTTTTCAGAGTTGGGAATGCAGCCTTTCAGATTCTTTAGCGCGCATGTCACCCTTGTCTGTCCGTGACCCTTTAAAACCGGAAGGTTTATAAGACTGCCTCCGTTATTCTTGAGATCTGCTATGCTTCGGCAAATTTTATACTGCTCTCCCATAATTTCTACAGGCACTGCGCCGTCCTTCTGAAGATCGATTAGTTCTGTTCCATACCTTTTCTGAAGATCGGTGTATCCGCAGGTCTTGTAAGCTTTCTGTGTGGAATCACCTACCCATGAGCCTTCAGCAATCCTGATGTCTGTGTATCCTTTGTCGCTAAGATATTCTATAAGAGCCGCAGCTATCTCGGGGTGTGTTGTTGCTCCTCCGGCGGCCGGTTTGCTTACGACAAGATTCGGTTTGAGCAGTACCGGTGCCGATTTTTCTCCAAGCCATCCGCAGGCTTTAGATGCATCAAGAATTGCTGCAATATCGGTCTTAAGCTCTGCCCGGTTTAAATTCTTTTTCTGCCATACTGTACTCATATCTGCTAAGATATTAATATATATACGGATAAATTGGAACAATACCGGAGGTCTTATGTTTATTAACGGAAAATGGACTGATGCAGTAAGCGGTGCTGTCTTTACATCATATAACCCGGCTACCGGCGAGGCTGTCGCAGAGCTCCCTGATGGAGGAAGTGCTGATACTCTTGCTGCTGTTGATGCAGCCGAAGCGGCCTTTGAAACATGGTCGAAGACCACGGCCTATGAAAAATCAAAATATCTATACCGGATTTATGAACTGATGATGGATAAGAAGGCTGAGCTGGCCAGAACAATGACCATTGAGCAGGGAAAACCCTTAAAGGCTTCAGCAAATGAAGTTCAGTATGCAGCTGATTTTATGCTCTGGTATGCCGAAGAAGTTAAGCGCGTCTACGGACGGACAATTCCTGCCCCCAGGGCAGACCAGCGCTTTATGACCGGCTACCAGCCTGTCGGTGTTACCGCGGCAATTACTCCGTGGAATTATCCCATGTCAATGATTACAAGAAAGGCCGCTCCGGCTATTGCCGCCGGATGTAGCATGGTTGTGAAACCGGCAGAGGCAACGCCTCTGTGTGCAGTAGAGATGTTTAAAATATTTGAGGAAGCGGAACTTCCGCCTGGAGTTCTGAACCTTGTTACCGGAATGAATCCCGGTCCAATCGGAGATGTCCTTATTGATGATCCGAGAGTCCGTAAAATAACCTTCACCGGTTCAACTGATGTGGGAAAGATGATTGCAGGCCGTGCAGCCGCCCGGATGAAGCGGACCTCCTTTGAGCTTGGCGGGCACGCCCCGTTTATTGTATGCAGGGACGCCGACCCTGTTCAGGCGGTAAAGGGTGCTGTTCTTGTCAAATTTCTTAATACCGGGCAGGCCTGCATCAGCCCTAACCGGTTTTATGTTCACAAAGACCAGATGGATGCCTTTGTAAACGAATTTACCGGCAGGGTTCAGAAAATGAAGGCGGGCAGCGGACTTGATGCGGGAATAAGTATCGGCCCGTTAGTTAATGACAGGGCCGTTGCAAAGGTTGAAAATCAGGTCAAAGACGCTCTTTCAAAGGGCGCTGAATGCCTTGCGGGAGGAGCTCGACTCACCGATGGGGGGCTTGATAAGGGCTTCTTCTTTGCCCCCACTGTGTTAAAGGGTGTTACACCAGATATGCTTATCTACAGGGAGGAGACTTTCGGGCCGGTAGCTCCGATAATTGAATATTCAGATGATGCCGACCTTATGACGATGGCTAACGATACTGATTACGGACTTGCCTCATACGTCTACACTCAGAATCTCAATACTGCAATGAAATACTTCGAACAGCTTCGATTCGGTATTATCGGTATTAATGATATCAATCCTACTGCCGTTGCTGTGCCGTTCGGAGGTGTTAAAGAGAGCGGTCTTGGAAGGGAAGGAGGCCCTGAAGGTATTCAGGAATACCTTGATTTGAAGATCGGCGGCTTTAGTCTGAGGTGACGAAACCTGACATTTAAATATCAGTTTTTGATTTACGGGTAAAAATACAGAATCTGTTCGATGAAATATATTGATAAATTTATCGATAAATAGTACCTCATTTTCCGAGGAGTACTATGAAACGAAAATATCCCAACTTAAGCCAGCCTGTCAAAATCGGTAATGTAGTCTTCCGCAACAGAATGTTTTCTGCACCAATGGGCGGAACTCACATTACCGCTGACGGTGTAATCGGGCAGGATTCGACTGCCTTTTATGAACTTAGAGCCAAGGGTGGTGCCGCCGCTGTTACAGTCAGTGAGCTGATGGTCCACCCCGAGACAGACGGCTCTCATGCATATCATCTTGATTTAAAGATTCCGGGAGCATTGTATGGTTTTGCCCATACTGCCGATTCTATAAGACGACACGGGGCTGTACCGAGTGTTGAGCTTTCACATTCGGGACAGTACTCGGGGACCTATATGGCGGACAAGGACAGTAAGCTCCAGCTCCATCAGTACGGCCCTAGTGAGGGTGTCCGCAAAGACGGTGTGCCTATCAAAGAGCTCTCAAAAGAGATGATCGATGAAATTGTAAAAGCTTATGGAGACAGCGCTGCACTTGCAAAGCGTGCGGGTTTCCAGATGATAATGGTCCATGGCGGACACGGCTGGCTTATAAACCAGTTTTTTTCTCCGTTTTTCAACCGCAGAAAGGATGAATACGGCGGAACTCTGGAAAACAGGGTCCGGTTTGCAAAGGAGGTTCTTGCAAGTGTGAGGGCCAATGTCGGTCCGGGCTTTCCCATAGAGTTCCGGTTCAGCGGTTCTGAACTTTTTAAAGGCGGTTATAATCTTAATGAGGGCATTGAAATTGCAAAGCTGCTTGAAGATGATATCGACCTGCTTCATGTATCGGCTGGTACGTATCAGACCGGTTTCGGTATAACTCATCCTTCAATGTTTATTCCGCACGGTAACAACGTTTATCTTGCAGCTGCAATCAAGAAGCATGTAAAGGTTCCGGTAGCGACTATTGGAGGTCTCAATCATCCTGAGATGATGGAAGAAATTATAGCCTCCGGAAAGGCTGATGTAGTTGAGATGGCCAGGGCTCTGCTTGCTGATCATGAGCTTCCGAGAAAAGTTCTTATGAACCGTGATGACGAAATTCTGCACTGTCTGAGGTGTTTTGTCTGCATGGCTGAAAGGGCAACCACAACTACAAGGCGCTGCGCAATTAACCCCCTTATCGGACGTGAGGTCGCAGGAATTGAGATTCACCGCGCTATTCATCCGCTCAAGGTTATGATTGCCGGTGCCGGTCCCGGAGGTCTAAGAGCGGCAATAACCGCTGCACGCCGCGGTCACAGGGTGATTCTTGTTGAAGAACAGAATGAGGCAGGCGGTATTCTTAACTGTGAAAGCGCTATTCCCTTTAAGCGGGAAATGTATGAACTTGGTAAAACAATGGAACGAATAGCCCGTAAGGAAGGAGTTGATATCCGCCTGAATACTAAATTCAGCTCTGAATATGCCGAGAACGAGGCTGTTGATGCGGTAATTCTTGCGATAGGTTCAGAGCCGGTTATTCCGCCGATTCCCGGAATCGATGGTGAGAATGTGATGGTTGTGAATGATTATCACAGAATGCAGGATTCAGTTGCGGAGAGCGCTGTAATAATCGGCGGCGGACTTTCCGGAGCTGAATTGTCTGTACATCTTGCAAATGAAGGCAGAAAAGTCAGTCTTATCGAGATGCAGGAGGAGCTTGCGAAAGATTCGAATGTCAGGCACAGACCTCTGCTCCTCCAGGAAATAGAGCAAAAGGTTTCGGCCTATACCGGAATGCGTGCGGTTGAAATTACTGAGGACGGTGTCTTTTGTGAAAACAGGGATGGTGAAAAAATTCTTGTTGAAGGAAAGACTGTTATCTGTGCAGTAGGGCAGAAGTCGAGAAATACTATGGATTATCTTGATGCTGCTCCATTTGTCAGGTGCATCGGCGACTGTGTAAGGCCGTCAAATATAACAAACGCTGTATATCTTGGATACCACGCAGCTCTGGATCTTTAAATCGGTATCTTCCCGTGAGAATAATCCGGCAATAAAAAAAGCCTGCCGGAGGTTTAAGCTCCAGCAGGCTTTTTTGTTTTTAAGCAGATGGTCGGGTTTGCCCTCTTATCTGTTTAAAGTGAATAGTCAGGATTGGCAATCGGCGCCATTTCCCTGTTGTATTTAAGGATTTTTTCGAAGTATTCCTCGGTTATGAATACCGGTTCATATTCTTCATCGTATCTTTCAAGCTGTGCGGTGAATGATCTCATATGATTTCTTGAACCCTTCATCAGATTCTGGTACAGAATTGCTACTTCTTCGTTCTCTGTGTTCTCAAGAAGTTTCTGCAGGTCGGCAATATCAAGATCTTCTATTGTAGCTCCAACCATGAGCGCATCTTCAAATGACTTTGAGCCGAGTGCTACGAGGTCATCATAGTGTTTCTGAAGATCGGCATTCAGAAATGATCCCGGAGTTGCTGTCGTTGAAGGTACTTCTACATCATAGGCTTCAAGCATAAGTACTACTGCGTCCATGTGCTGCTGTTCACTGTCGCCTATATTATTGAATACAGGGATATTCCATTTTTCATACAGTGCCTTGTAAACATCACGGGCAAGTTTTTCTTCCTCAGCCATCAGCACAAGCCCTTCTGCCTCTTCGTCAGTGAGGACGCCTGAACCGATACTTTCATTATATACAGTAGCCAGTTCTCCAACGAAGTTTTCCCTGTAGGTTGTTCCGCTGCTGCTGCGTCCGTAGCCTCCGCCTCCGCCCTGACCGCCGCCGTAGCCGCTGCCGTCTCTGAGGCCCTGTCCCTGTCCTCTTCCGCTGCCGTATGTTCCATCGTATTCCTGTGAACCGTTAGCGTAAATAGTTGCAGTAGCTGCAACCAGAATTGTTAATGCAATTAAAAGTTTCTTTGTCATGTCATAGCCTCCTAAAGCTTATGAAACAAATGTAGAATCCAATTTTGAAGAAATTGTGAAGCTGTTTAAAAGAGATCGGGGAGAATGAAAAAAATCCTCTTCACGAAATCTTCACAATAAACTTCCGTTTCTTTTGCAATCTGCTTCTATTCTATTTACAATAGATCATTAAAGAACAGGAGATTTAATATGGGAAAGAAACGCAGAAGCAGTATCAGAACTGTTATTCAGGTTATTTTACTTGTTTTAATAGCTCTTATTGCTGTTAATCACACCCTGGAGGAGTCCGGAGCAGCCATACCAATAATAGGAAGTGCTTCTCTTCATGCCGTATGTCCTTTCGGCGGAGTTGTTTCCATATACCAGTATGCTGTCAGCGGAACATTTGTGAAGAAAACTCACGAGTCATCCTTCATATTGATGATTATTGTTGCTGTCCTTGCAGTCGCCTTCGGTCCGGTATTCTGCGGATGGATATGTCCCTTCGGCACGGTCCAGGAACTTATCGGAAAAATCGGGAAAAAAATCTTTAAAAAGAAGTATAACCGCTTTATTCCATATAAGTTTGACAGGTGGCTTAGATACCTGCGCTACATTGTTCTTGCCTGGGTTATTTACATGACTGCTGTAACTGGAAAGATAATCTTTGCCGACTACGATCCCTATTATGCTCTTTTTAATTTCTGGACAGGTGAGGTCGCCATATCGGGATATATTATCCTTGCCGTTTCAATAATACTTTCACTTTTTGTTGAGAGACCCTTCTGTAAATACGCCTGTCCCTACGGTGCGGTTCTCGGCCTTTCGAATCTGTTCCGTATATTCGGAATCAAACGTGCTGCAGACACCTGCATAAGCTGCAGTGCCTGTGATAAGGCCTGCCCGATGAATATTGAGGTGTCAACAGCCGGAACAGTTAGGAATCATCAGTGTATAAGCTGTATGAAATGTACAAGCGAGCAGTCATGCCCCGTGAATGATACGGTAGCACTCGTAGCTGCAAAAAAAATTACCAAAGGTCAGGTTAAGGAAAAAATCCTTGCAATCATTGTTCCGGCCACATTTATAGTAGGAATCGGCCTCACTATGGCTACGAATCTGTGGATCACCGAGTCTACGAAGCTTCCGGCTACATATTCAGACGGTGAATTTTCGGGTGAATACAATCCTGCTGATATCCGCGGTTCCTACTCCTTCGGTGATATTGAAAACACTTTCGGTATAGATGTAGATGTTCTTGCAAAGGCCTTTGGAGTAACGGACTCAAATCCCGCAGCCTTCCAGATTAAACTTTTTGAAGAAATCTACATTCCGCTTGATGACGGTTCAGAAGTAGGAACTGATTCAGTAAGACTGTTTGTTTCCCGTTATAAGGGGCTTCCTTATACTCCAGAAGAGACCACAAGACTTCCCTCATCGGCAATTGAGGTTCTTAAGGATAAGCTTGCTCCTGCCGACATTGAAGCGCTTCAGGCTCTGTCAATTGATCTTGATGTTTTGAAAGCTTCTCCGGAATCAGGGGAAGCAGAAGCAGAGTCTTCAGAGATTTCTTCAGAACCGGCTGCAGCCGAAGAGCATGAAGTTATTTCAGGTGAAATAAAAGGAAATACAACCTTCGGCGATCTGCTTGACTGGGGACTTACCAAGGAGCAGATTGAGTCCGTACTAGGAATGAAGATGGGTGCAGCAGGTGTGACAATACGGGATTTTCTCTCCGCTGAAGGTCTTGAATTTTCAGAATATAAGGTTGAACTTCAGGCAATGCTTGATAATATGTAAGTAATGGCAAAAATATTACTTGTTGAAGATAATGAAAATGTTCGTGAGGCCGCTGCCGGCTATCTGAAGCTTGAAGGCTATGAAGTAGAAGAATACGGTGCAATTAAACCGGCGGAGAAGTTTCTTGACTCTCCGGCCGGAGCGGCTCCCGATTTAATTCTGCTTGATGTAATGCTTCCCGACGGCGACGGCTTTTTATTTGCAAAGCGAATAAAGGAAAAACGTGACATCCCCATAATATTCCTTACTGCACGTGACCAGGAATCAGACCGGATAACCGGACTTGAACTTGGCGCCGATGACTATGTGGTTAAGCCGTTTTCAACCAAAGAACTTGTTCTCAGGGTGAAAGCTGTCCTGAAACGCAGCGGCGGCTCGCCGTCCTCAGCCGATGTATTGCACAGTTATGAGCTGGATGGCGGAAGGCTTCAGATCGTAGAGGATGAGCACCGGATACTTCTTGACGGAACTCCGCTTCTGTTCACCGCTGCGGAATGGAATATTCTGCTCTTTCTGGCAGAAAAATCCCCGCAGGTGTTTAACAGGGTGCAGCTGCTTGAATACTGTCTCAACTCGGTAGCCGAAGGATCCGAGAGGACTATCGATACACATGTAAAGAATATCAGAGCCAAACTGGGTGACGGCGGCTGGATTGAAACGGTTCGGGGTTTCGGTTTCCGGTTTAACGGCAGGAGAGTATGACCAGTTTTTTCTCATGGATACTCAAACGGTTCATGATCGCCTTTGCAGTTCTTTTTGCTACCCAGATAATAATCTATATCCTCGGTTTGAATCTGGTTCTTTCCAGGTATGAAAATGCCCGCGTCGAGCAGTACCGTACAATAGCTTATGAAATATTAAGCGGTTCGATTGCGGAAGCTGAAATTGAGCTTCCGGGGACAAACCCGTTTTTTGTATTTTCTATCGATAAGGAACTGATTTTTTCAAACCGCGGTAAGGGCCGCTCGATACTGACCGGCGATATAAGTCCGATTTATGCAGACGGCGCCCTGCTGGGATATTTTCATGCCGGGGAACTCGGATTTGCCGACAATCAGACAAACCGCATCTTTCTGGTATCGCTTATATTTCTGACAAGCCTTTCAGTGGTGATTTCGCTTGTAATCGGTTTTTTTGCCGCATGGTTAAGTTCCCGGAAGATGTCCGAGCCGGTCGGGATTCTGCGGCATGATATTCATGACATCAGGTCTCTTAAAACTGTGCCTGCACGGGAATTTGACATCAGCGAATTCGCCGAGATGTCCGTTGATACGTCTGAAACCTCAGAAGTTCTGTTCAGACAGGAAGATTACAAGCGGCAGTGGCTTAGGGATCTGTCTCATGATTTACGGACCCCTCTTGCAGGGCTGAAGTCCCAGCTTGAGGCTATGATTGACGGAGTGCTTGAGCCTACAGGTGAGAGATTTGAAAGACATCTGTCTGAGGTTAAACGGCTTGAATCTCTTGCCGAATCGATAGGTGAGCTTACCGCTATTGAATCGCGCAGTGATATTGATAAAACAGATATTGATATCCATAAGTTTATCTCTCAGCTGATAATTCCATATGAAATTGAGGCTGACAGCCGGGGTATTACAATAGAAAAAGATATCACAGCCGGAAAATTGTACGGCGATCAGCCTCTGCTTCTGAGGGCTGTCGGAAATATTCTTTCTAATGCTGTCAAGTTTGTAGATGACGGAGGAAAAGTCCGGATAAGTGCCGCCCCCGGAATGATAGAAATATCGAATAACGGACCTGACATTCCTGCACAGCAGCGTGAACTGATTTTTACAAGACTTTACCGGGGCGACTCCGGACGTACAACGCCCGGCAGCGGGCTGGGTCTTTCAATCACGAGAGAAATAATCAACCTTCACGGTGGAGAGATAAGGGTTTCTCAGTTCATCGAGGCCGGTGAACCCGTACGAGGTGTCGTTTTTACTCTTTTCCTTCCTGATTCCAGGGCTGAGGCGGCAGTAAATCCAGCTTGACTACAGCTTTATAAACGTGTTATTTTAGTCCAAATCTATTAATATCGAGGAAGGTTCAGCTGATGAATATTATTACGGGCAGCATGCCCATAATGCAGCTTTTCGGTGGCTCCGGCGGAAGCGGTGGGTCAATGGCAACTACCTTTGTTACCTTCGGTCTGGTTATTGCGATCTTTTATTTTCTGATTATCAGACCGCAGAACAAGAAACAGAAAGAAACAAAGAAGATGCTTGCAGCCATTAAAAAGGGTGACAAGGTACAGAGTATCGGTGGTATCCGTGGTGTAGTTCACAATGTGAATGATACCGACAATACAGTTGTCGTAAAGGTTGATGACAATACAAAACTTGAATTTGCTAAAAGCGCCATTGGCGAAGTTATTGAAGTAAGCGAAGTAAGTACAAAGAATTAACCATTCAAACTGTTTTCTAAACAAAATTTAATCCACAATCGGAGTTAATTAATGAGCAAACGAGGCAGATTGTTGATCGTTATTCTGGTTGTGCTGGTGTGCGGAGTCTTCCTGTGGCCTACCTATAATTGGTATTTCAATGTTCCACAGGAGATGAAAGATCTATCAGCAGCATCCAGAGAACAGATAAGAGAATATTCGGTAACTATGGCAGAAAATGGTCTGGAAACCCTCCAGTCACTTGCTGTCAAAGATCCGAAAGCAGCAGTTCCTGAGAAATACGACTTTGTAGTCGATTATGCAAAGGAACAGTACAAAATTGAAGAGAAGGATGCACCGGATGCCTGGTCTGTAACCGATGTTCTTGGTGTATTCCGAAACAGGGATAAAGCCCTGAGTGTTCTTGAAAACTACTATGCAGAGCTTCTGCTTGGTTACAAGGATGACAGGGACAGTGTTCTGCAGCTTGGTCTTGACCTTTCAGGCGGTATGAGCATCCTTCTTGAGGCTGACATGGACAGCCTTGCAGAAAGACTCGGCCATACTCCGACCGTAGATGAACAGTCATCAGCGGTGGATCAGGCTATTGAGATTCTTAACAACCGAATCGATAAGTTCGGTGTTACTGAACCGCAGATTCGAAAGCAGGGTGATACCGGTATAGCAATTGAAATTCCCGGTGCTGCAGATCCTGACAGGGTTAATTCTTTCCTTAAGGGTAAGGGCAGCCTGAGTTTTCATATCGTAAACGATGAAGGTACAGCAGCCTGGAATGAATACAAGGCAAGCCACTCAGGCAAGCTTCTTGATGACGCGGGGCATCCTCTTGATGAAACCGTTCTTGATGCAGGTCTTGTTGTAAGAGGTTACTATACTAAAGATTCATACGGTGTCGATCAGTATCAGAGAGATATGGTTATAACTGAAGAACCCGGCCTTGACGGTCTGCATATTGTAGACGCACAGGTTGGTTCACATGCAGTTACCGGACGTCCGGTAATCAACTTCACCCTTGATAAGGAAGGCGGAGAGATTTTCTACCAGCTTACATCCTCACATGTCGGTGAAACTCTTGCTATTGTTCTTGACGACAAGGTCAAGGCTGGTGCCAGAATCTCTGAAGCAATCAGGGAAGGCGTTCAGATGACCGGTTTCGAAAGACAGGAAGCAAATGACCTGTCACTTGTTTTAAGAACAGCGGCAATGCCGGTTGAACTTACTATAGTAAACCAGCAGGCAGTCGGTGCTTCACTTGGTGAAGACTCTATTGCTGAAGGTATCAAGGCTATAACCTACGGTTTTCTCCTTGTTATCGTGTTCATGCTGATATACTACAAGGGTGCCGGTTTGGTTGCTGACATAGCACTTGTTCTGAACCTTTTTATTATAACCGCTATCCTTTCAGTTCTTAATCTTACCCTTACTCTTACAAGTATTGCCGGTCTGATTTTAACTGTCGGTATGGCAGTCGATGCGAATGTAATTATTTTTGAGCGAATCAAGGAAGAATATGCACTGGGCAAGTCTCCTGCAGCTTCGGTTAAAGCCGGTTTTCAGAAGGCTTTCTGGACTGTTATGGATGCAAACCTTACAACACTCATTGCGGCTCTGTTCCTTTCACAGATAGGAACCGGACCTGTTCAGGGTTTTGCTTATACGCTCGCTGTAGGTATTATTTCTTCAATGTTCACTGCTCTGTTTGTGTCACGTCTGATATTTGATTTCAGTATCCAGCAACTACACTTGAAAAAGCTGAGCATCAGCTGGAGGAAAAAATGAAACGAGTAATTAAGTTCACAAAAATCCGTTTCGTCATGTTCGCCGTCTCAATTGTGGTGATCCTGGCAGGTGTTGCAGGTACAGTTGTAAACGGAGGTTTTAACCTCGGTATCGATTTCAAATCAGGACTAAGTCAGAGAATTCAGATTGCCCCTGTTGTTATGGAAGTAAGCTATATCGGTGAAGAAGAAGCAAGGTTTAACATCTTAAATGAAGAAGTTACCTTTGATATCTTTACCAAGAGCGGTTCTACCGACAGTTATGCTTTTCAGCTTGCTGACTACGCTACATCCGGTGATCTTGCACAGGCGATGTCTGAAGTTCCTTCTGTAACAGTAAATGTTGTGAAGGCTGATGTTCCGGCTGACAAGATACTTTCATTTGTCTATTTCATCGACCTTTCTGAAGAGAAAGCAGATGTAAACTACTCAAATGCAGGTGCTGACAGCTGGGTAACTATAGATGAAATCAGAGAGGTTCTTGCTGAGACAGGAAGTCCGCAGATTCAGGTGGTAGGAAGCGATGACAATCAGGAGTTCCTGATCCGCCTGCAGGATGACGGTACAAAAGATTTCAGCAATGTCTATTCCGATAAGGTGCTCGAGCTTCTTGAGAAGGCTTACGGAACAGGTTCTGTAATCGTGAAGCAGTCCGACTATGTCGGTCCCAGATTTTCAGCAGACCTTGGAAACCAGGTATTCCTGCTTGTTGCACTTGCACTTGCACTTATTCTTATCTACATCTGGTTCAGGTTTGAGCTTGCTTTTGCTGTATCAGCCATTATAGCTCTTGCACATGACGTGCTCATAATGCTTGGATTCATCGGTCTTACACAGATGGAAGTTGTTACTGCAACTGTAGCTGCTGTACTTACAATAGTAGGTTACTCACTCAACGATACTATCGTTGTTTTTGACCGAATCAGAGAAAACAGAAATCTCATGAGAGATGCTGATCTTAAAACTATTGTTAATACCAGTATTACACAGTCTCTCAGCAGAACGATAATTACATCGCTTACTACACTTCTTGCTGTTCTTGCAATCTACATCTTTGCAAGCGGCCAGATTAAAGACTTTGCTCTTGCTATGATAGTCGGTGTTGTTGTAGGTACATATTCTTCAATCTTCATTGCATCACCGGTCCTTCTTGGATGGATAAACAGCCGAAGAAGCCGCAAGGTTGCAAAGGATAAGCAGAAATACGGAGTGAGTTCCGAAACGGTTAAGAAAAAGGAATCTGCTGAAACTGAAGAATCTGATTCAGCTAAGATAATTGAGATTCCTAATCTCGAAAGAAAAAAGAAAGGCGGAAAGAGGAAGAAAAAATAATCCTTTTCCTGCACATGATAGAGGGGCTGACTGAGATTTGATTCCGGTCAGCCTTTTTTTATTTTTACTTCCCAAAACTCTTCATTCCAAGCCTTCAATAGTTACATTTTTATTCATTAATAGTATTATTGATAAATAATTAACTATAGGAGAAGACTCAATGAAACTAACTAGAGTTCTGCTGCTGGCAGCTGCTGTTATTGCAGCCCTGGCCGGTTGTGCAGGGAATGGAGGCGTTGATACAGACAGCTCAGGAATATATAATCCCGGAACTTACTCTGCATCGGCTAAAGGAATAAGCGAAGTAACCGTTGAGGTTACTGTAGATGCAGACAGCATAACAGCTGTCAACCTTGATCTTTCTGGTGAAACAGAGGCCATTGGTCAGGCTGCTGTTGAATCGCTTGTTAAACAGATTATGGACGCTCAGAGCTCCGAAATTGACGGAGTTTCAGGTGCATCCGCAACATCGTCGGCTGTGCAGCTGGCACTGTCAAAGGCCCTGTCGAAGGCTGCTGTTGCAGGTCCTTCTGAGAAAATGCCTGTAACAGACGGTACATATACAGCTACAGCTTCCGGATTCAGCTGGACCGGACAGGTGACCTGTGATGTAACCTTTGCTGATAATGCCATTACTGATATTAAAGTGGTTGAAGAATATGAAAGCTTCACCGGTGAATGGTTTTATACAGTTCTTGATAAATATATTCCAAGAATACTCGAGAACCAGTCACTTGAAGTTGATGCTGTTACCGGAGCAACATTTTCATCCAATGCTGTTCGAGACTGTGTTGCCGATGCAATTGAACAGGCCGGCGGGGCAAGCAGTGACTGGTATACTGAAATTGAGAAGCGCAATGAAGTGATTGATCTCAAGGGATACGATGTAGTAGTTGTAGGCCTTGGCGGATCGGGAATCCTCTCCTACTGCTCAGCAGCGTCTGAAGGTGCGTCAGTGTTCGGAATCGAGGCTGCCGCTAAACTCGGCGGTGATTCTGCCTGTACATACGGGCCGATGGCTCTTAATTCTGAATATCTGAAAAATCTCTACAACGACGGCAAAGACTACATTAACGAAGATGATGTTTATGAAACATGGATTGATTATGTAGAAAATGACGGAAAGCCTGAAGTTATCAAAAAGGCTGTTTACGAATCTGGCTCTGCTCTGGATTTCTTCGTAGAAAAGTTCAGTTTTGCCTTCGAAGGTCTGGGCGGAATGCTGGGAAGCTTTGTTAAGCCCGAATGGAATAAACTCTGGTGTGTTTATACAGCAGATAATGATAATACCTCCTGGAATGTACTGGGACCCAATAAAACCTATCAGTTTGACAGGGCTATGGATATTGCAAAAGGCTTGAATGCTAAAAATGATTTCATGCTTGAACTGACCGCCGACAAGCTGATTACCGATAAGTCAGGAAAGGTAACAGGTGTGCGATGTTCTTCCTATGACGGAACAAAATACAATATCTACGGAAAATCTGTAATTATAGCTACCGGCGGTTTTATCGGTAATGATCATATGATGAGGGAGTACCTTGGCAGCACTGTAAACACCCTTGGCGTAACAGTTAATAACGGTGCGGGAATCAGAATGGCTCAGGAAGTAGGCGGCGCTCTCATGAATATGGATGTCCTTCCAATGATTCACATTTCACAGGTTAAGAATATGATCAAAAATAACGATCTCAACCCGAATCAGAAGGCAATCCTTTCTGCACTGGCTCTTACTACCGATCAGCTGAGTGTAACAACTGAAGGAAAGATCTGGGGTGATACCGATGAGAGCGGTACTCAGGATGAAGCGCTGAATGTTGAAATATGTTTTGCCCCCGGTTATCAGTATTATGTTGTTTATACTGCAGAAGAAATTGCAGAGATTGCCCGGACAGGTCTTAGAGACAGTTTTGCAAAGGCTACATCCATGTTTATGGGTCAGGGTGGAGAGTTTGCAACCGGAGTGCCGGTAACAGACATCTATGATATTCTTTCCGTCGGTGAAAGCTACGGCAATGTGATTAAGGCCGACGGTATTGCAGGGCTTGCTTCGGCTATCGGCTGCGATACGGATGAGCTTGCCAGGTCACTCGGAGGTGAAGATACTGAATATTATGCAGTAATAACCGCCGGTTATGCCTATGCGACAGTCGGAGGACTCGATATCGATGAAAACATGAATGTTCTTAAAGAGGACGGAAGTGTTATTGAGAATCTTTTTGCTGTTGGGCAGGATTCGGAGGGTGTTACCAATGCATCAGGAAAGGCATATACACCATGGGCCGGACAGGCTCAGTCCTGGACCTTTGTCTCAGGCAAAATCGCAGGTGAAAAAGCTGCTGAGTTTGCTTCCGTAAGCAAATAGCTGTTAAGCAGAGATATGGGGGCTGACTCATAAGAAGTCAGCCCTTTTTTTACTATTTGAAAGTGATTGAATAGTCTATCGGTTTATCGAGCAGGAGGACCCTGATAAGAGGTATTTTGAAGCTGACAGTATCTGCTCCTGTCCGGGTCCCGCCCTTCTGTGAGACGATGGTTCCCTTTACCTTTATTTCGGTTGTGATGTAGGATTTTGAGAGCAGTTCGGAGCCTCCCTCGCCAAGTGCATATTCGATAAGTTCAAGATATCCCTCTTCGTCAGTGTCCTGATTTGAAATAGGTCCGAAGGCTTCAAAAAGCGGATCCTCCACTACTGGAAACAGGGGGGCAATATCCTTGAAATTGTCGATGTCAATGTAGATGGAAATGGTTCTTTCATTGCCGTTTTTTGTGAATGAAATAGCCCGTTTATTCAGAGTTCCTGTCGAACCTTCGATAAGGGCGCCTATATCATCGAACTCCAGGGAAACCGAGAGTTTACGGTTGTCATCGTTGCTCATTCCGGTTACCCTGACACCGGGATTTACTTCTATGCCCTGTTTCATTTCTTCAAGGTTGAAAAGTTCCCCATCCGATGTACTTTCACCGGTTAATTCGGCAAGACTCTCAAGGTAAAAGATTAATGAATCGTCAATAACCGACTCCATCTTTGCGGTTCCTGAACCGTCCGGAGAAAGGCTTATCTGCTGCTGAACAGAACACCCGGAGAGAAGAATGAAAAATACAGCTAAAAGTATAAAAAGTGCTGTAAAAGTAGATTTATCTGTTAATTTCATAGTCATTGGAGAAGGGTAATACTTTATCTATCTGCAGTCAATAACCTTGCTTTTGGGGGCCTCTTTACAATATAATCAGGTTTACTACCTTTTATTACGCAATTTGTTTTATAGGAGTGTTTTTATGGCAATCAACATCAGGGGCAGGTCTTTTCTGACTCTAAAGGATTTCAGTACCGAAGAAATTAATTACCTGCTTGATCTGTCTGCAGATCTGAAGAACAAGAAGCGTGCAGGTATCAGAGGAAACCTCCTGTCAGGCAGAAATATCTGTCTTATATTTGAAAAAACATCAACAAGAACCCGCTGTGCCTTTGAGACTGCTGCTTTTGATGAGGGCGGAAATGTTACCTTCCTTACAAACAGCCAGATGGGCAAGAAGGAATCTGTTGAAGATACCGCCCGTGTTCTGGGCCGCTTTTATGACGGTATTGAATTTCGGGGATATAAACAGGAAACTGTAGAGCAGCTGGCTCGGTTTTCAGGAGTGCCGGTATGGAACGGGCTGACCGATCTCTATCATCCTACACAGGTTCTTGCTGATTTTCTTACGATAATGGAAAACAGTACCAAGCCGCTGTCTGCATGCAAGCTGGTTTTTGTCGGTGACGGCAGAAACAATGTAGCGAATTCATTGATGATAGGTGCTGCAAAAACCGGTATGGATTTTACTATTGTGGCACCCGCAAGTCTGTATCCTGAAAAGGCTCTGGTTGACGAGGTCTCGCTTCTTGCCAAGGAGACCGGTTCTGAAATAGTTATTACTGATGATATTAAAGCCGGTGTAAAGGATGCAGATGCAATCTATACAGATGTATGGGTTTCGATGGGGGAAGAGGATAAGTTTGAAGAAAGAATAAAACTTCTTGAACCTTACCGGGTTGATATGAAGATGATGGAAGCTTCGGGAAATGATGAGGTTATTTTTCTGCACTGTCTTCCGGCTTTTCATGATCTTGAAACAGAAACCGGCAGGGAGATAAATAAAAAGTACGGACTGAAAGAGATGGAGGTCTCTGACGAGGTGTTCAGGAGCAGGTTCTCAAAAGTTTTTGATGAAGCTGAAAACCGGCTGCATACAATCAAGGCAGTTATGGTTGCTACAATCGGAAATCTTTAGATTTTTATATGGAGAGCAATATGAAACTGAATAATTTTATGAAGGCAGCATTAATTCTGCTGATAATTACGGTCCCTGCAATGGTATTTGCCGGCGGACAGAAAGAGAGTTCCGAAGGTACAGAAACTTCATCCGCCGCAGAAGATTTTAAGCTTGCGGTTGTTGTTCCCGGAGTTACTGCGGGGTCTGCAATATATGAGCAGCTTGTATCAGGTGCAGAAAGAGCGATTTCCGAAACCCCGGGCGCTTCAATGAAGGTTGTAGAGCTCGGCTTCAATCAGGCAGAGTGGAATGAGAAGATGACCTCAGTTGTTGCCACCGGTGTCTATGATGCTGTTATTACATCGAATCCTTCAATGCCTTATATCTGTATGGATATTGCACAGCAGTTTCCCGATCAGAAATTTATCTTTGTAGATGCTTTTATCGAAGGCAATCCGCAGATGGCCAGCTTTCTTTATAACCAGGTTGAACAGTCTTATATGCTGGGTCACCTTGCCGGACTTATAACGACCGGTGATATGAAGGGTGCTAACGCCGATCTGAAGATCGGTATCATTGTTGCCCAGGAATATCCTGCTCTTAATAAAATGATGGTTCCCGGTTTTGAAAACGGAGCTAAGGCTGTAAACGCGGGAATTACACTTGATTACCGTGTTATTGGAAACTGGTATGATGCCAACAAGGCCGCAGAGCTTGCGAGGAGCATGATTGATTCCGGAGTTGATGTGATAGGGGTAATTTGCGGCGGCGCTGCCCAGGGCGTGTTTGAGGTTTGTGCCGAGAGGGGTAAATATGTGATGTACTGGGACGACAACGGTTATTCGAAGGCTCCGGGAGTGATAGCAGGAAGCGGTGCTCTTCATCAGGACAGACTCGTTTATGAAGTAGTTTCAGATGCCATTAAAGGTAATGTTGAATACGGAAAGGCAGTAAAACTGTATGCAAAAGACGGATATGTTGAGTTTATTTCTGATGATCCCGATTATATTAATACAGTGAGCGCAGAAATTCGCGAGAAGCAGCAGATCCTTGTAGACAGCATAACCTCAGGCGGGCTCGTTCTTGAGATTCCTCAGCTGTAAATATCGCTTGAATACATGTAAAAATTACGGGGGTGTCTTAATTTAAAGGCACCCTCTTTTATTATGGTCTCATTGTTATCTATATATTATACTTGATGGAAGAGGTTCTTTTTAGCAACTATGAAAATTGTTGAACCCTGGCTTCAGATGCGGGGAATCACAAAACAATATGCGGTCACCGGACAGTATGCCAATACCGATGTAGATATTGAAGTACGCAGGGGTGAAATTCATGCGATAGCGGGAGAAAACGGAGCGGGTAAAACTACCCTAATGAAGATTCTCTACGGTCTTGAGCATCCTGACAGCGGAAAAATAATTCTTGACGGCCGGGAAGTGAAGATGACAAGTCCCATGACGGCTTCAAAGCTGGGAATTGGTATGGTACAGCAGCATTTCCGGCTGGTTCAGGAGTTTACTGTTGCTCAGAATGTCGTTCTGGGCGCTGAGCCGGTTAAGGCCGGTATTTTCTTCAGCCAGTCTTCAGCCGTTAAGTCAGTTGAAAGACTTATTAAGGAAAATGATTTTCATATTAAACCTGATGCAAAGATTCGAAATTTAAGTGTAGGGCAGATGCAGCAGGTTGAGATCCTTAAAATGCTCTACCGTAAGGCTGATCTGCTCATCCTTGATGAACCTACCTCGGTTCTGACTGATATCGAGATTGAGAGACTGTTTAAAACTCTTAAAAAGCTTGTAGCTCAGGGAAAAACCGTGATTCTTATCACCCATAAGCTGTCTGAGATTAAAGATATATCAGACCGGATTACCGTAATGCGGAAAGGCTGTGTGGTAGGTGTCGCCGATACAGTGTCAGTTGACAGTAAGGAACTTTCCAGGCTGATGGTAGGACGAAGTATAGAACTGACTGAAGTCGAAAGATTGGAAGGATGCAGAGAGCCTGTTCTTGTGATGGAGGGAGTGAATCTTCTCAACAAAAATCAGGACCGTCCGGTACTTGAAGATATAAGTTTCAGTGCATCCGGCTGTGAGGTTGTTGGTATTACTGCAGTAGCCGGAAACGGTCTGGCTGAGCTTGAAGATGTTATTGCCGGTCTTCGAAGGGTAAGCAGCGGAAAAATTTACCACAACGATGAGGACATCACCTTCGATAATACAGCTCTGCGCCGGGAAGGCGGTCTTTCATATGTGCCTACCGACAGGCTTTGGCGGGGTGCTTCTCTGTCTTCTGCAGTGAGTGAGAATGTAATGATTACCGGCCGGCGCAGCTTTACACGAAGGGCTGGAATCATTGATCGTCAGGCTGTCGATGATTATACGGATAAACTTATAAAAACCTATCAGATAGACGGTTTCAGGGATGCTCCAATCGGAACACTCTCCGGCGGAAATATTCAGAAGGTTATTCTTGCAAGGGAGCTCGATTCGGCCGGAGATGTTGTTCTATTTGCTGAACCCACCTGGGGCCTCGATATCGCAAGCAGTGAGTATATATATAAACGGATAATTGAAATGAGGGAGCGTGGAGTCGCAGTTATTCTCATTTCTTCTAATATTGATGAAATTCTGACCCTCTCGGATACTGTTATGGTGCTGTACCGGGGGCGCTTTGTTTTTAAACAGCCTAATTCAGAGAATCTGAACAGGGAGCTGATAGGTGAATATATGATGGGCCTTAAGGAGGCGGAACTTTGAAGAAATTATGCAGAAATACAGCTGTAGCTTTTGCCTCGCCGCTTATTACTATAGCTGCCGCCTTTATAGTTCTTCTGGTTCTTATCTTTGTTTTCAGCAAAACGCCGTCTGATACTATATACTACTTTTTTGCGGGACCTTTTACCAATAAATATTACTTTGGTAACATGCTCAATGCCGCAGTCCCCCTGATATTGACCGGGCTTGGTATTTCATATGCCTTTAGAAGCTCTGTTTATAACCTGGGCGGGGAGGGGCAGGTCTATGCCGGCGGATTTACCGCAACTCTGGTTCTTCTGCTTCTGCCCGGCTTACCCGGAATCTCGGGAATCGTTCTTGCAGTAATCTCTGCAGTCATTGTCAGCGCTTTTATAGCCGGTCTCTCCGGCTTTTTCAGGATGAAATGGGGAACCGATGAGCTTATTTCATCATTCCTGATTTCCGCTTCGGTAATATACGTGGTTGATTACCTGATAACCGGGGTCTTTAATGATACCGCCAGTAATCTGCTTACCACCCCTGCTGTCGATGTCCGTTTCTGGCTGACTAAAATATTTCCTCCGTCCAATCTCAATTCAAGTGTGATAATTGCGGTTATTGCCGCTGCAGCCGCATACTTTATTCTGTTCCGGACAAGAACCGGTTATGAAATGCGGATCTGCGGTCTTAATCCGAAGTTTGCCGCCTACGGGGGAATCAATACAGGCCTGTACATGGTCCTGCCGATGGCCATAAGCGGCGGATTCCATGGTATGGCAGGCAGTCTTGCAGTTCTTGGTACTTATCATATGAGTCTAAAAGGCTTTTCAGGCGGCATCGGCTGGAATGGAATTGCCGTTGCGCTGATTGCCGGAAATAATCCGGCAGCTGTCGTTCCGGCAGCCCTGTTTTTTGCCTTCATTGAAGCCGGAGCAAAATCGGCGATGATCAACTCGGATATTACCATTGAAGTGGCTACAATTGCGCAGGCTGTTATCTTCTTTTTTATAACATCCAAGGTTATCTATAACCTGCTCAAATACAGGAGGGCTTACGTTTGAACAGCGGAGAATTCAGTCTTCCGGTTATCCATAATTCAGTCAGTATAATGACTCCCTTCTTGCTGGCTGCAGTCGGCGGGCTGCTTACCGAGCTTGCCGGAATATTGAATATTGCCCTCGAAGGGCTTATGCTTACCGGAGCTTTTTTCAGTGTTATTTTTACTGCAGCAACCGGAAGCCTTGCTCTGGGAATACTGGCCGGGATAATGCTTACAGTAGTCCTTTCACTTTTATTCGGGCTGGTAACACTATATATGAAGGCCAATGTTTTCATCACAGGCCTTGCCACTAACCTTTTCGCTACCGGTCTTACTACAGTTCTTTCTTTTCATATTTTCGGTACAAAGGGAGTTTTGACCTTCTCCAACCTGCCGGATCTTCCGGTTCTCAATATACCGGAGCTGCATGGAATACCGGTTATCGGAGATCTGCTCCTCGGTCATAATATCCTTGTGTATCTGGGTTGGCTGAGTGTGCTGGTTTCATACCTGCTTATTTACAAAACTCCCTACGGTTTCAGGCTCAGGGCTGCCGGAAGCAACCCCCATGCCATGCAGGCTCTCGGTCTGAACCCTGTCCATTACAGGATGTCTGCCATACTTATTTCAGGGCTTACATGTGCACTTGCCGGGGCTGTGCTTACGCTGAAGATAGGGGCCTATGTGCCTAACATCACTGCAGGACGGGGTTGGATAGCCCTTGTCGTAATTTATCTGGGCGGTAAAACACCGATAGGGATTCTCGGGGCGGCTTTTGTCTTCGGTCTTGCAGAAAGTTTTTCCAATTATGCCCAGGGTTTTATTCACATCCCGGCAGATTTTATTCTCGCGTTTCCCTACATCATTACTGTTATTGCCATGGTTCTTGTGTCTGCATTTAAACACAGGAAGACCTGATTATGATAAGATTAGCAGAAGTGGAGATTTTAAATGAGAACAGCGGTCCTGAATGCTCCGGGCAGTATAGAAATCGTAAATGCTGCAGACCCGGTACCAAAATCAACTGAGGTCCTTGTAAGAATAAAATACTGCGGTATATGCACACTTGAGCAGAGACTTTATTCGGGTGAAATGAAGATATACTATCCTATCATCCCAGGTCATGAAGCTTCCGGAATAGTTGAATATGTAGGTGATGATGTGATTACTTCGATCAAACCCGGTGATCACGTAGCTATAGATATGGTTTACCGCTGTCATGAGTGTTATTACTGCCGCAGGGGACAGAGCAATATGTGTCTTAACCGTTTTGACAGACGGCTGAAACCCCTCGGCGGATTCTCTGAACTTGCCTCTCTGAAGCCTGAACAGCTGTATAAAGTACCTTCGGAACTTCCACTGGAACAGGCTGCTTTCACCGAACCTCTTGCCTGCTGCATCCGCTCTCTTAAAAAGATAGATCTTCAGATATCCGAGGATCTGCTCATTATCGGTGCTGGTCCCATGGGGCTGATGCATCTCAAGGCAGCTCTGGCCATGGGTGCACGGGTTACTGTTTCTGATGTGAATGATGCAAGGCTGGCGCTTGCATCAGAAATGGGAGCAGACTTTACAGTTAATCCGTCAAAACAGGATATTGTATCAGTCATAATGGATCTTACCGGAGGGGTCGGGGCTGATGCCTGTGTGGTTGCCAGCCCTGCCTTTTCAGCACTTGAAAACGCTTTTTCGGCGATCAGAAAAGACGGGCGGGTAAATATCTATACAGCCTACACGATGGATAAGCCGGCTCTGCCGGTGGATCTGAATTTTCTGCACAGAAATGAAATAACTGTAACCGGTACCGAGGGCCGGACCGAAACTGACTTCCTGCAGGCATCAAGGATGCTGTCGTTCGGAAAGATTGATGTGAAGCCCCTTATAAGCCGGATTATCGGGTTTGACGGGCTTGAGGACGGCATAAAGGCGGCTATGAGTCCTGATACTCAGAGAGTTCTTCTTGGTACTGAATTATGATACTTGCATTTGATATAGGAACAACGGTTCTTAAGGCCGCCCTGCTGGGTGAGGCCGGGAAGATAATTTCTCTGGCTGTGAGGCGTCTGAGCTCTTCGGTTCCGTCGCCCGGGCATCATGAGGCTGACCCTGATGAGTGGATGAGTGCTATAGCGTCTGTTTCGGCAGAACTGCTGAGAGGAATGAATGATGCTCCCCGCGCTCTGGTTGTTAGCGGAAACGGACCGACTCTTGTTCCTGTTGATAATGGGGGCAGATTTTTAAAGCCTGTAATGAGCTGGATGGACAGGCGCGGTACGGAACAGTCTGACCGGATTGCTTCAGTGAATGACTTCCGTATAGATCCCAGCTTCTACCTGCCGAAGGCGCTCTGGATTTCAGATAATCTTCCGGAAGTCTACGATAAAACAGCCTGGTTTCTGTCCTGTCCGGAATCAGTGGTTTTCCGTCTAACCGGCGAGGCCGTTACTATTCTTCCGGGCCTGCATTTCGAGAAATACTTCTGGAGCACCAAGCTCATAAGCCGGCTTGGACTTGATAAATCGAAATTTCCTGATTTTGTAAAACCCGGGCATATTGCAGGCCGGATTACTGCAAAAGGGGCTGTTGAATCGAACCTGCCTCAGGGAATCCCTGTAATATCAGCCGGGCCGGACTTTGTTGTTTCCCTGCTCGGGACCGGAGCTGTGTATCCGGGACGGGCCTGTGACCGCTGCGGAACTTCTGAAGGCATTAACCTGTGCACAGAGAAATATATAACCGACCCGAGGCTTATGGGATACGGACATGTGATCGAGCCCTGGTTCAATGTCTCAGGGATAATCTCAACTTCGGGAAAGGCCCTGGAGTGGATAAAGCAGACGGCGTTTGCGGCTGAGTCCGAAATTGAAGCCGTTGTCCGAGAGGCTGAATCTTCGACAGCTGGAGCAGACAGGCTTATTTTTCTTCCCTACCTTTCGGGGGAACGTGCCCCGCACTGGGACCCCTTTGCCAGGGGAGCCTTTATAGGACTTGGTCTGCAGCATAAACGCGGCGACATGGTACGAGCAGTGCTTGAATCTACAGGTTTTGCAATTCGTGATGTAATCAGTGTCATGGAAGAGAATGATTCTCTAGTTGATGAGCTTCGGATTACCGGCCGTCCTGCTGTTAATCCCCTGTGGAATCAGATTAAGGCTGATATCTCCGGCAGGAGGCTTCTTGTTCCGGAATCCTTTGAATCAGAACTTCTGGGTGATCTGTCTATCGCTTTGAAAGCCCTTGGTGAAACAGACAATCTTGCAGAAACCGCAGACAGGATTGTCCGTATAACAGGTGAATATATTCCCGATTCCGGTAAGAAACAGCTCTATGATGATCTCTTCGGGATCTACAGGGAGTCATATACTTCGCTTAAGGATATTTTTAAAAAACTCTCGGTGAAATAAAGGGGTGTAAATGAATACTGGTAAACGAATAAGAATGAATTCCATATTCCGTAAGGATACCGGCAGGACCGTTGTAGTTGCTATCGATCACGGCGGCATTGCCGGCCCGATGGAGGGTATCAATCATCCAGGCGAACTTATATCCTGCTGTTCTGACTCCGGCGCTGATGCTGTGTTGACAACCAGAGGGTTTGCACGTGCTGCAGCCTCTTCCTTCGACAGGGGGCTGGGCCTGATTCTGCGTCTTACCGGCGGATTCACTGTTCTGGGAGGGAAGTTCGAGGAAGAGATGATATCAACTGCCGAGACAGCCCTGCGTTTCGGGGCCTGCGGTGCAGCAGTAACCGTTAAGTTTGGACATCCCCGTGAGGGATATTTTACCAGACAGGCCTCGCTGACGGCCGACAGCTGCGAGCAGTGGGAACTGCCCATGCTTATTGAAGCAATTCCTGCCGGAGCCGAGAGAAAGCCCTCCGATCCTGATGGTGTAAAGCTTGCCGCCCGTGCGGCAGCTGAAATAGGTGCCGATGTGGTAAAAACCTATTACTGCGGAGATCCTGATCTTTTTTCACGGGTTGTTGAGGGATGCCTTGTTCCTATCGTAATTCTCGGCGGAGCTAAAACCGACAGTATCGAGCAGATTATGACTGAGGTTTATTATTCTGTTCAGGCGGGCGGAGCCGGCATCGCAATGGGACGTAATATCTGGCAGTACCGGAATCCGGCTGTAATGATCGAAGCAATGGCCGGTGTTGTGCATGAAGGATGGACAGTATCTCAGGCTCTCAAGCATCTGGGAAACAGTCAGAAAGAGATATAACCAGCTTATTTCGATAAAAAGTCTATATCTATACTTATAAGACTCAAAACAATCTCTTCAGATAGAACGCATAGTCCTTGACTTTGAAAGGAATAATAGGTAATAATAAGTAATGTAAGGAGCCTATTATGGAAAATAAGCTATATTCAGTAAGTGAGATATCTGAACTTCTGGGTCTTCATGAGAAGACGGTGCAGAGATTTATTCGGGAGGGTAAGATAGCTGCGGTTAAAATCGGCCGGGCCTGGAAGGTCAGGGCCGATGCACTGAAAGCCTATACCCATGCCGAACTTACGGAGCTGCAGCCGGAAATTCCGAATATCCGGACTAGTGAGCCTGTCAGTAATCGTGTAAGGGTTTCGGCTGTAATTGAACTTTCTGAAGCCGGCAGGGCTGAGGCTTCCCGGATTTCTAATACAATAATCGCTCTTCTTAACTGTAAGGATCCTTCCTGGGGAAAGACTCGATATGATTTTATTCATGATCCTGAAACAGGTACGGCAAGGTTTGTTCTTTACGGCAGTCCTGCTTTTATAAGCAGCATCATGAAAATGCTTGAACCGCTGATAGGGGAGCAGTCTGATGAGTAAGTCTGTTTTCAGATCCCCTGAAGGGAAGGCTGAGGTTAATTCTGAGTATGGAAAAATCCTTGAGAAATGGCCGGTGGAGAATAGCCGGAAAGTTGTTCCGATAGAGTTAAATCAGACCGGAGCAGGTGCAAGTACAGTTATGACTCATATAATCGAATTCGGAAGGAAAGACGCTCCAATTTTAATTCTGCTTCACGGTACTTCCAGCAACAGTGCTGCATGGATGGGAGATGTGGAACAGTGGTCCGGCGCATTCAGGATATTCGCGGTCGACATTCCCGGACAGCCGGGCTTGAGTTCTGATTTAAGCTTTGTTCCAGGCAGTGAAGAATTCAGGCTCTGGCTGCAGAGAACCGTTGAATACTGCGGAGGAAGCGAAAAAGTCTGCATAGTCGGACAGTCTCTCGGCGGATTCGCGGCCCTGCAGTACGCGGTTATGTTTCCCGAAAAGGTGAGGGCTCTGAGCCTTCTTACAGCCTCCGGGCTTGCTGCTGCAAGATTGAGTTTCCTCTTTCGGGCATTGCCGCTTATGCTGCTTGGTGAGCGGGGTGCAAAAAAACTTGACAGGCTTATATGCTACAAGACCGATACAGGGGAAGAGGCTGCTGCTTTCGGTCGCCTTGTTTCAAAGCATTTTATACCGATGACAGCTCCCATCCCCGTCTTTTCTGATGAAGAACTTAAAAAACTTAAAATGCCCGTCCAGTATTTCGGGGGCGATCATGATGTTCTGCTTGATACTGAAAAATCAGCAGAAAGGCTGAGAACCTTTGTTTCAGGGGCTCAAATAAATCTGCTGCCGGAGACCGGTCATGTCATCATCGGCCGTACCGTCGAGATAAGTGACTTCCTGTCCGCCGCCGGCTGATTATTTTACCGAAATATTGATGATATGTTCTGATTCTGCGATTGTTTTTATCAGCTGCTCTCCGGGTATATCATCAAGTTTTATCGTACATACCGCGGCTTTATCTCCCTCGAATATACTGTTCTGCATTTCTTCTATGTTTATACCGGCTGTTCTTATTTCATCCAGCACGCCTGCAAGTACTCCGACGTGATTAAAATGTCTTACAACCAGGTTTATATCATTTTCGGGTTTGTTTCTGAGGTTAACTACGTTAGGCGGAATTCCTGTACGACGGTATTCTGATATGACACGTACTGTTTCCATTGCAATTGCCTCAGAGGCCTGTGTTGTGGAGGCGCCTATGTGGTGTGTTCCGGTAATCAGCCCGGCAAGTTCAGTGTCTGTGAACTCTTTTGATGAGGCGGAGGGTTCATCTTCATACACATCAAGAGCCGCTTTTATACCCCTGGCTTTGACTGCTTCCTTCAGGGCCGCTGTATCTACTATTTCACCCCTTGAAGTATTGATAAAGATACTGCCTGGTTTCATGGCACCGAAGAATCTGGTTCCAATGAAGTGGACTGTGTCGGCAGAAGCTGCGAGGTGCACCGAAACCGCGTCGCTTATTTCTGCAAGTTCTTCAGGTGTACTGCAGTATTCAACGCCGAGCTCTTCTGCCTTTTCAGGATTGAGGCTTCTCGACCATGCTGCGGTTTTCATGCCGAAACCCTTTGCTCTTTCTGAAACCGCGGCACCTATTGCTCCCATCCCTATGATGCCCAGTGTTCTGCCTTTCAGGCCTCCTGCCTTGCTGTAAAGTTTCTTGTTCCATATTCCGGCTCTTAAATCGGCGGTACAGGCAGCAATGTTCCGGTCGACTGCAATCAGCAGTCCCATTGCAAGTTCGGCTACGGCTGCTGTATTTTTGCCCGGACAGTTTGCAACATGGATTCCAAGCTTTGACGCGGCTGCCAGGTCTATTGTATTGACGCCTGCACCGGCTCTGATGATAAGCGAGAGGTTCCTGCCTGCTTCTATCGCCGCCGCAGTGACCTTTGTTGAGCGGACGATAAGGATGTCAAAGGGTTCAATTCTTTCCGGCAGGATATCGGCAGTAAGTCCCGGTTCCGAGGTGACTTCCATACCGGCGGATTTCAGTTTTTTTTTCGGCATTTTCAGACAGACTGTCTGCAATAAGGATTTTCATGGGGAACCTCCTTCGTTAATTATAATACTGCATAATGGATGCCGCAATATAATTGTGTATAGCTAAATATTTGCAAGAAATATTAATGTTAATGTAAATATTTTGTGTAAAAATTGCTGATATTTTCATCGTTGCTGTGCTGAATAAGCTGTGTTAAACTAAAATATTATTTGATACAGAGAGGTTGATGATGAAATCAAGCGACAAGGTCCTGGAAAATACCATTAAAAGATGCAGGGAAAGAAATATCATAATCCCTACTTACGCACAGATGAAAAATCCTGAACTGATACCCGGAGGGATTGCGGATGAGCTTAAAAATGTCGGAATGCAGGATCTTAATTCTCTCAACCTTTTTCGGATAACATGGAAAAATGAGCCGGTTGAAAGGGGCGGAGGTTTCGGAGGCGTAAACTATATTGAGATGCCTTCAGAGATAACAGGAGTCAAAGCCAGGATTTTTCTTCTGATAGGAAAATTCTTTCCGACCGGTGCCCACAAGGTCGGCGCGACATTCGGCCCCCTTGTTGAGAAGCTTGTTTCAGGCCATTTTGACCCGACTGAACAGAAGGCCCTCTGGCCGTCTACCGGAAACTACTGCCGGGGCGGAGTATACAATTCATGCCTGCTGGGCTGTGATTCAATTGCCATTCTGCCGGAAGAGATGTCCAAAGAGCGTTTTGACTGGCTTCATAATCTGGGTGCAGAGGTCTTTGCAACCCATGGCTGTGAAAGCAATGTAAAAGAGATATATGACAAGTGCAAGGAGCTTGAAGCCGAACGCGGCGATCAGATAGTAAACCTTAACCAGTTTTCAGAAATCGGCAACCCGATGTGGCACTATGCTGTTACCGGACCTGCGATGGAGGAAGTTTTTAATAAAAACAAAAAGCCGGGCCAGAGATTCAGTGCCCTTTTTCTTACACAGGGCTCTGCCGGTACTCTTGGTTCCGGAGAGTATCTGAAAACAGTACACCCACAGCTTAAGATCTGTGCAGGTGAGGCGCTTCAGTGTCCGACCCTGCTGTACAACGGTTACGGCGGCCACAGAATAGAGGGAATCGGCGACAAGCATGTACCCTGGGTTCATAACCTTAAAAACACCGACATGGCTGCCGGTATAGATGATGAGGCTGTCATCAGAATAATGCGGCTGTTCAATGAGAAGGAAGGGCAGACCTACCTTAAAGAGAAGGGGGTAGCCGATGAGGTAATTGCAAGACTTCCATATCTGGGAATATCCTCGATTGCAAACATGCTCGGGGCAGTCAAGATGGCCAAATACTATGAGATGAACGGGAACGACACCGTTTTCTCTCTTGCTACCGACTCCATGGAGATGTATCAGTCCAGGCTTGCCGAGTATGATCAGAAATACGGTAAGTACAGTCATGAGAAGGCAGCAGTATGCTACGAGAGATACCTGATGGGCTGCGGAACAGAAAACATGATTGAGACCACCTATTATGAGCGCAAGCGAATGCATAATCTGAAGTATTTCACCTGGGTTGAACAGCAGGGCAAGACTGTCGAAGAGCTCAATGCCCAGTGGTACGATGATACCTACTGGACTGACCAGTTCTCAAAGGCTGATGAGTGGGATGATAAAATCAGGGAGTTCAACGAAAAAACAGGACTTCTGAAGAAGTACAGTTAGAGTTAATAATCTCCGTTGCTGAAGTTACGGTTCTTTTTAATGCCGGCGCGCCGTTTTTTGTCGGCTATTCGGGCTTCGACAGCGGCGCGTGAGGGTTTTGTTTTTTTTCGCTTCTTGTTTCTTCGAAGGCTGTCGCAGATCAGCAGGGTCAGGTTTTCTACTGCTATTTCACGGTTTCGAAGCTGCGAGCGTTCCTGCTGGACGCTTATGAACAGCTCATCCTTTGTGTTTATTCTTCCTGCCAGTTTTCTTCTGAGACGGTCTTTCTCTTCAATACTGAGTGAGTAGATCTCTTCAACCGGAACAGTAAGAGTTACCCGGCTGTTGACCTTGTTGACGTTCTGACCGCCGGGACCGGCTGATCTGGAGAATGAGAATACTCCGCTTTTTTCGATATCTTTTTCAAGAAGATCGGGGCTTACCATAAACAGATAATATACCGGGAACGCCGATCCAATCAATCAGAAGGTAAGGCTGTAGTCTCTGATGCAGGCGGCCAGTGCTTCAGTGCTTTCAGGAAATGTAATGCCGGCTGATTTCAGCCTTGATGTATCAAGTCTTATATCCCTGGCTGCATCCCTGTACTTCTCAGTATCCCTGATTACAAGCTCGTCAAATCTATCCCCGAGGCCTGCTTCATTGAAGATCAGCCGGACCGTTTCATATCTGCTGAGGCTGTTTTCTGAGCCTGTGTGATAAATACCGGCGGGAAGTTCCAGAATCCTGCTGAATTCCCTTATTAGATCCCCGATATATGTGAGACCCCTGTATTCATTGTCCGGAACCTTGAAAGGTTTTCCTTTTATGATGTTTTTCAGTGTCCCCCATAGGATGTTATCGGATACGGGGCTTCCGTTTTCCGGTACACCGAACATCCAGGTAAGCCGGAGTATAAGGCTGTCACTGCAGACTGCCTGAATCTGTCCTTCGGCTTCAAGCTTGTTCTGTCCGTATACGGTGTCAGGCTCTGCTTTATCTGTTTCACTGTAGGGACCGGGACTGCTGTTGCCGTTAAAAACCTGCTCGGTGCTCAGGAAAACGAATCTTGCTCCTGAGATATCAGATGCCCTGGCTATATTCAGTGAAGCATCTACATTGGCTGCATGGCAGAGTTCAGGATTATCGTTGCAGTATGCGGTCTGGGCGATTGCTGATGTGTGCAGTACAATATCAGGCTTTACGTTTTTAAAGGTCTCAAGCACTGCACTGTAGTTTTTAAGATCCAGTTCCACAGATGATGTCCCGGTAATGCTGAAAATATCACCGTATGCACGGATAAACCTGCTGCCTACGAATCCTCTGCTGCCTGTTACTAAAATCCTTTTCAAGTTGTATCCTTTACGGACTCAGCCTATGACTTCCTGAAAAGCCTTTGTCATAACTTCCTTGTCAGGGTCTTTGCCGGTCCACATCTTTATATTTATAGCTGCCTGATTTATAAGCATTCCCATGCCGGTGCTCCATCCGGCACCCCGTTTTTTGGCTTCGTCAAGAAAGGGTGTGTACGCAGGGTTTGGAATTACATCCTGAACATACATTCCGGGCAGGATTGAATCATAGTTGATAGGCGGTTTTTCATCAACATCCGGATACAGTCCGATTGGCGTCGCATTAATGAGAATTTCCGTATCTTCCGGAACTGAGAAATTTTCAGTCCATGGCACATATTCCGCGTTTACCTTTGTGTTGGCCTTTAATGTTTCTATCAGTGATACTGCAAGATCTTCATCCCTGGGGATATTAACAATGGTTATCCGCTCTGCTCCGGCAAAGGCCAGTTCGACTGATATTGCGCGGGCTGCGCCGCCTGCGCCAAGAATTAAAACCTTCTTGTTTTCAGGAGAGATTCCGGAGTTTCTTAGTGATTCCATGAAGCCCTTGCCGTCGGTGTTTTCACCGAAAAGTCTTCCGTTCTTGTTTACTATCATGTTCACTGCACCGATAAGCTCTGCGCTTGGAGATATTTCATCAAGATATTTAAGAACTTCAATTTTATGAGGGATTGTGCAGTTTATGCCCTTCATTTTCATTGCTTTCAGTCCTGCTATGGCATCTGCAAGTTTTCCTGGATCAACATCAATTGTAAGAAAGCGCCAGCGTTCAAGGCCCATAGCTTCAAATGCAGCCTCCTGTATGACTACTCCGGGGTTTTCTGCTGCCGGATGGCCGAATACGCCGACCAGATTATCCAGATAATTCTGTTCTTTCATAACTGCTCTCCTGTTTTATTTGAAAGAAAATATATAAAGTTTAAATGATAATAAATAACTTTCGTATAAAGATGATAAGGCAGTGAAAGAGGCTTGTCAATCTTAATAATTCTGTAATGTTATAAAAGCAATTCATATTGCCCTGTTTTGAAGCAGTCCTGGCCTGAAAATTGTAAAAGAGCAGGATAAATGTATATAAAAAGGCTAATATTTAGAATTTGCAATTATGATTTATTGACTTTCATATGAAAAGTAAATACTATAAATACAAAAATATATGGAGCTATTATGACTGGCAGAATCAGCAGCTATCGGGAAAGAATTCTCAAAACTAAACCTACAGTGTGTATTGAAAGGGCTCGGTTTTATACTGAAGCCTATAAAAAGCATGAGGACAAACCGGTAATCATAAAAAGAGCTTATGCTCTCCGGGATACTCTGGAAAACATGAGTATCAGGATAGAACCGGAAGATCTGATAGTTGGAAACCATTCTTCTGCTATTTATGCTGCTCCGATTTTCCCCGAATATGCTGTTGAGTGGATTGAAAAAGAAATCGATGAGTTTGAGAAAAGAAGCGGTGATGCCTTCTACCCCTCAGATGAAATAAAAAAAGAGCTTCTTGAACTCTGCAGATACTGGGAAAATAAAACCACCCTTGATAAGGGCCGAGCAATGATGGCAGAGGAACTTCTGGAAATTCACGAAACAGGAATAATTCGGGCTGAAGGAAATTTGACCTCCGGTGATGCGCACATAGCCGCCCATTTCAGACTCATTCTTGAAAACGGCCTGGAGTGGTTTAAGAAAAAAGCTTCAGATAAACTTGAAACCTCGGATTTTATATCAGGCGAGGACATTAAAAAGCGGCTGTTTTACCAGTCGGTTATAATGAGCCTTGAAGCCATGCAGGATTTTATACTCCGTTTTGCAGACCTTGCACTGGAAATGAGCCGAACCGAAACCGGTGAGCAGCGGAAAGCAGAGCTTGAAAAAATAGAAAAGAACTGCCGCAGCATATCTGCAGGTAAACCTGAGACCTTCTACCAGGCTCTTCAGCTGACATATTTTGTGCAGCTTGTTCTTCAGATAGAGAGCAACGGGCATTCTCTGTCACTTGGAAGGATGGATCAGTATCTGTATCCCTTCTATAAAGAGGATGCGGATAAGGGCCTGATAAATGATGATGAGGTGATGGAACTTCTTGAAAACCTCTGGCTCAAACTTGTCAGTATCAAAAAGATCCGCTCCTGGTCGCATACCCGGTTTTCAGCCGGCGGACCGCTTTATCAGAATGTTACGATAGGAGGTCAGCTTCAGGACGGTTCAGATGCCGTAAACGACTTATCCTTTCTGATTCTTAAATCAGTAGGCGAGACAAAACTGACCCAGCCGAATCTTTCAGTCCGCTTTCATCCGGGAATTGACAACGAGTTTCTGCGTGAATGCATCAGGGTAATCCGGCTGGGCTTCGGTATGCCTGCTTTCAATAATGACTCAATAGTAATCCCATCATTCCTTGACCTCGGCGTTGAACCCGAAGATGCCTGGGATTACTCGGCTATCGGATGCATTGAGACAGCGGTGCCCGGTAAATGGGGATACAGATGTACCGGAAAGCACTTTCTCAATTTTATGAGGGTTTTCCTTGCGGCTCTTAATGATGGAAAAGATCCCGTAAGCGGAAAAACTTTCTGCAGCGGTACCGGAAAATTTACCGATTTTACCGATTTCAGCCAGGTGATGGATGCCTGGGAAAAGCAGGTGAGATTTTTTGCAAAGGCCGGTGTTGCAATCGATTCAGCAATTGATGTAGTACTGCGGGATGAAGCACCCGATATTATCTGTTCAGCCTTCACCGATGACTGTCTTGACCGCGGGCTTACGATCCATGAAGGCGGAAGCAAGTATGATTTTGAATCTGGTCTTCAGGTTGGAATAGCCAACCTTGGAGATTCTCTTGCTGCAATAAAGAAGCTTGTTTTTGAAGAAAAGCGCATAAGCCCCTCAGAGCTCATGAATGCCATTGAAAACGATTTCGCAGGGCCGGAAGGTGAGAAGCTGAGACAGATTCTTCTTAACTTTGCCCCGAAGTTCGGAAATGATGAAGATTACGTAGATAATCTGCTTGGTGATGCCTACGATAAATACCTTGATGAGGTTGAAAAATACAGCACTATCAGAAAGGGAAGCCCTGCAATCGGCTGCCGCTATTACGGAGGTACTTCCAGTATTTCAAGTAATGTTCCCTCAGGTGCGGTAGTGCCGGCTACTCCTGACGGAAGAAAAGCCTGGACTCCGCTTGCTGAAGGAGCCTCTCCCTCAGCCGGTGCGGACAGATGCGGACCGACAGCAGTTCTTCAGAGCATCGGAAAGCTTCCGACTGACCGAATCCTGGGCGGAGTACTGCTCAACCAGAAATTCACACCTGCAGTTCTTGATTCAGATGCAAACCGGGAAAAACTGATTTCAATGCTGCATACATTCTTTGATGATCTCAAGGGCTGGCACATACAGTACAATATTGTTGATAAGGAAACCCTTGTTGAGGCTCAGGAGAAACCTGAGGAGTATAACGATCTTGTAGTCAGGGTTGCCGGATACTCAGCTTTTTTCACTAACCTTTCAACAGAAACCCAGAATGATATTATTTCAAGGACAGAGCAGACAATGTAAATAATCTGCAGATAAAAAAGGCTGAGTCAGTTTGTTCTGCTCAGCCTTTTTTATTTTAATATGCCTTAAATCTTCTTTTCTCTGACGGGGTTAAGTTCGTATTTCTCAAGTATTGAATACAGCTCATCCAGTTCCCCTTCGGTAAGGGGTTCAAGTCCCATAAGCACTTCATAATCCCTGTCCATTGTATGGTACTTGCTTTCCGCAAGAGGATTGAAATTGATCAATTCAAGTGACGTTCCTGGCGCAGTCTCCGATACAAAGGAGGCAACTGCTTCAACATTCCCGGGTGTTGCTGTTATTCCGGGTATCAAGGGAATGCGAACAAGTATTTCGGAATGGACTGCAGACAGCTGTTTGAAGTTATCAAGAATAATGCGATTATCGGTTCCGGTGTACTTTTTATGCATCTCGTTATCAATCAGTTTTATATCGACTATGAATAGATCGGTGCATTCGGTAAAACTTAAAAGAATTTCAGACTTTGTAAACATGGATGATTCAATTGCAGTGTGGACACCTCGCTCTTTGCATGCGCTTAATACCGCTTTGCTGAAATCAGGCTGAAAAACGGGATCTCCGCCGGATATTGTAATACCGCCTCCTGAAGTTTCATAAAATTCCCTGTCTTTAAGCAGTTCCTCTACGGCCTCATCAACCGACATATAGTATCCGTCGAAGCTGAGCGCCTTTGTAGGGCATTCTGCGACACAGTCGCCGCAGCGTGTGCATTTGTCATGATCAATTTTTATAAAAGGCTCGCCGGGTAATGCTGCTGTAAGCGCTCCGAAGCTGCAGGTTTCAACACAGGATTTACATGCTATGCACTTACGTTCAAAGAACCAGAGACTGAGTTTGATATTAATACCTTCGGGGTTGTGGCACCAGAGACAGCCCAGCGGGCAGCCTTTTAGGAATAGGGTGGTTCTTATCCCAGGCCCGTCATGCACTGCGAATCTTTTAAAATCAAAAACTGTTCCGTTCATCTGTTAATCCTTTCTGCATATTTTTACCAGAACACTCTGATTTTGGCAATTAAAAGGGTGAATCCCTGAAAATAAAATTTGACAACTGTAATTTGATGGTGTATCGTATCACATACGATAAATAAATACTATCATACGAAAGATTAATTTAAGGCGAAAGATGGAAAATGAGTAGCATATTGAAAGCCAGAGACGAAGAGCATTCAGAGCTTCAATTCAGTTCTTTTTCGAATTCAATGGCTCTTGAGCTTGGACTTAGGCTTGTAGAGGTAGCCCGTCTCAAGGATCAAGTAGTTACAGTTGATATAAGAAAGCATGGACAGCAGATATTTCATTACGCGATTGAAGGGACTTCAGCTGATAACGACAGCTGGATAATCCGGAAAAGCAGAATCGCGGACCGCTTCGGTAAAAGTTCCCTTTATATGAAAGAGCTGCTGCTTGAAAAGAAAAAATCACTCGAAGAACTTTACTTTCTTGACGGAGGTGAATATGCACCATTCGGCGGATCATTTCCAATCATAATAAAAGAGACCGGGACTATCGGGTCTGTAACAGTCAGCGGTCTGCCTGATGTGGAAGACCATGAACTTGTTGTGTCAGTATTAAGGGAATTTGTCCGTAAGGATACAGATAAAAACTGAAAATCAGTATTAAGGAGGTTTGCATCTTTTTTTCAACAGAGAGTTAGGTTGGTTTAGATTTTAATTAAGAATTTGTTTTTTTAATGGAGGACTTAAATGAAAAGAGTAATTGTACTGATTTGCATAGTATTAATGGTTGGTACTATGGCATTTGCAGGCGGTCAGCAGGAAGCTGCCGGCGGAATGGAAAAAGTTGCCTTTATTCCGGGTGAAATTGCAAATCCGTCACAGGCTTTTGCAGCAAAAATGTTTGAAAAACATGCAGCTGAATATAATTTTGATGTAACAATTCTTGACGGTAAGGGTGATGCTCAGGTTGAAACCCAGCTGATCAATAATGCTGTAGCTCAGAAATTCGCAGCTATATTTGTTAACCCCAATGATATCAACGCGGTTATTCCCGCTCTTATTAAAGCCAAGAAAGCCGGTGTTATCGTAGGTATGTTCTCATCAGACGTTCCTGCAGAAAGTGCTGACATGGCGCGTGATTTCTTCGTAGGCGTTAACGACCTTATGGCTGGTGAAGCTGCAGGTCAGGCATTCCTGAACAAATTCCCCAACGGTGCAAAGATTGTTGAGATAGGCGGTCAGTCAGGACATGACGCTCAGATCAAGAGACATGATGGTTTCAACAAGAAAATTGCTGGTTCAAAACTTGAAGTTATTGATTACAAAGCATGTCAGCAGTGGGATACAAACCAGGCTATGATGATAATGGAAGACATGATTGTTAAATACGGTGAAGAAATTGAAGGTATATTCTGTCACTGGGACGGAGGTGCAACAGGTATACTCAATGCACTTGACGCAGCAGGTATGACCGGAAAATTTATCGTAGGTGTAGACGGCAACAGGGCAGGTTTTGACCAGGTTAGAAGCGGCCGGCAGAGTGTCACCATTATGCAGAACTTTGAAAATATGGCAATGATAGAAATGCAGACAGCCAGAGATCTTCTGGACGGCAAATCAATCAAAGTTGTAAACTTCATTCCGCTTGATATAGTAGACCTTTCAAATATCGATACTTTCACTCCTCCTGAGTGGTAGGATTTAACTGGTAAAAGAAATGAAATAAGCTCGTTTTTACATGATTATGTTTAAACGGGCTTATTCATAGAGGCAATTTCAAAACGCAGGAAGTGAGACTCTAAAAGTTTTTGAAATTGCTCCCTCATCTATCTAAAAAAGAAAAAGCTTACAAAGAAAGAGGTTGAGAGAAATGAATGATAAGATGCCGGAATACATTCTTTCAGTTGAAAACATAAATAAAACCTTTCCCGGTGTTAAGGCGCTTGATGATGTTTCCATTAATGTCAGGCGGGGAACGGTTCACGGTATAGTAGGGGAGAACGGTGCCGGTAAATCTACGCTGATGAAGATTTTATCAGGAGTACATGTAAAAGATTCAGGCACAATTACTTTTGACGGAAAAGATATCAAGTCAACAACACCCCATAAGTCGATGGAAATGGGACTGAGTATCATCTATCAGGAACTGAATATCGTAAATACGATGACAGTGGGAGAAAATGTTTTTCTGGGCCGTTTCAGAGAGTTGAAAGGTATGAAGGGCACGCATGCAAAGGCACGTGAGCTTCTTGACAGTATAGGTTCTAAAATTGATACATATACCCTTGTTGGAGATTTGAGCGTTTCTGAAAAACAGATGGTCGAGATAGCGAAGGCTCTTTCATTCGACTCAAAACTGATTATCATGGATGAACCGAGCAGCAGTCTTACAGATGATGAAATGAAGCATCTGGCAAGGATTATTGCACATCTCAAAGAACAGGGAATATCTATCATCTATATAAGTCATAAACTCGATGAAATATTCAACTACTGCGACATGGTCACCGTAATGCGTGACGGCAAGGTCATCGATACAAAACCGATCGGAGAGATAACCAGAGGTGAAATGATTGCCAAAATGGTCGGCCGGTCAATTGAAAATGAATTTCCCGAGCGTCCTAGAAATGTCGGTGATACACTCATGGAAGTACGCTCAATAAATACAAAGAAATTAAAGGATGTATCCTTCAAGCTGAAAAAAGGTGAAATACTGGGCTTTGTCGGTCTTGTAGGAGCAGGAAGGACTGAGATAGTCCGGGCAATTTTCGGTGCAGACAGGACCTTCGGCCATGAAATCCTGATTGACGGAAAACCTGTAAAAATCAAGGAACCTGCCGATGCCAAGGCTGCAGGAATATCCTTTGTTCCTGAAGATCGGAAACTGCAGGGCCTCATTCTCCCCTTCAGCGTAGAGTCAAATATCTCAATGGCGAGTCTCGACAGGATGACGACAAAGCTTGGCTTTCTTAAAAAGGGAGATGAGAAGGCAATAGCTGAAAGACAGATTAAGGCTCTTAATATTAAAACCCCGTCGGCTAAAACAAGGGCTGAAAGCCTTTCCGGCGGAAATCAGCAGAAATGTATAGTCGGCCGCTGGCTCGAACTTGAACCGCGTATCCTGATAATGGATGAACCGACAAGGGGTATTGACGTTGGTGCGAAGTATGAAATCTATCTGCTTATGAAGGATATTGTAAGCAAGGGCGGTTCTGTAATACTGATATCTTCGGAGCTGCCGGAGGTTCTGAATATGAGCAACCGTGTGCTTACAATCTGTGACGGCCGGATTACGGGCGAATTTGATCCTGAAAAGGCGTCAACACATGAAATAATGGAAAAAGCATTTGAGTTTATTGATAAAGGGACGGAATCATGAGCGAAAATAATACACCAGTAAAAGCAGTTCCGGTTGCTGATTCGAAAATCAGAAAGGCGATTATTGAGTTCTCAAAGGAATACATGGTCCTTTTCGCTATTGCCGTACTGGCCATTGTAACTATAATCGTTGAACCAAAATTTGCGACTGTTGCCAATATGACGAATATCATGCGTCAGTTCGGGCCTCTGATTATGGTCTGCCTCGGAATGACCTTTGTAATTATAGGCGGGTTTATTGACCTATCAGTTTCCGGAACAATTCCTCTGGTAGTTGTCATCACCCACTCACTTATCGAGCCGCTTGGAATGGTTCCGGCTCTTATCATCGGGCTGATTGCCGGAGCGGTGTGCGGCTTTATCAACAGTCTGCTGATACTGGTGAGCGGTGCTATCACACAGGCTGAAGCCCTGTTTATCACCTATGGAACCATGGTTGTTTTCGGCGGACTTGCAATGCTGTATACAGGAGGTGTAACCCACTACCTGACATATATGGAGGCTGATTATTCACTCTTCACTGTTATCGGTTCAGGTACGGTCGGAATATTCTCGGTATCATTTCTGATATTTATCTTTGTTTTTGTAATTCTCTATATTTTTCAGAATAAAACCTATCTCGGCCGTACAATCAATCTTCTCGGTGGAAACAAAACCGCAGCAAGACTTGCCGGTATTTCTGTTAAAAAGGGAATCATCAGCATGTTTACCATCAACGGGTTTATGGCCGGTTTAAGCGGTATCATTCTCTTTTCAAGGGTAACTCAGGCTTCTCCCACTCTGGGAAAAGGCTATGAAACACAGGCCATAATGGCGGTAGTAGTTGGCGGTACCTCGCTGCTCGGCGGTAAGGGAAGCGTAATACGTACTGTAATCGGTACGCTGCTTGTAATTCTGCTTGGCAACTGTCTTAACCTGCTGGGGGTTGATGTTTACATGCAATACGTCATGAGAGGACTTGTTCTGGTCGTAGCCATCTGGCTTGACACCAAGAGGCAGCACTAGGAGGCGCGGTGATGAATAATTATCCTAAAGGTAAAACAATTTTAAAGAAGCTTACAAGGCAGAAAGCGGTAATGGCTATTCTGGCAATGTTTATACTGATGCTCTTTTTTCCCACATATTTCTTTACAAGCTACAACCTGCTTGATCTGCTTAATTCCGCATCAATCTATATAGTTCTTGCTTTCGGAATTACGCTTGTAATTATAGGTGAGGGAATAGACCTTTCTATCGGAGGTACTCTCTGCCTTGGCGGAATAGTTTCTATTATGTTCATGAATGCCGGTGTTCCGATCTGGCTGTCGATAGTCCTTGCGGTTATTGTCGGTGCTCTGATTGGAGCTGTGAACGGATTTCTGGTCGTGTATCAGAAATGTGCTCCGTTTATAATCACTCTCGGTATGGGAATGGTTTTAACCGGTGTTGCACAGCAGCTTACAGACGCCCACCCTATCACACCTGACAACTATGAATTTATGATGATTGGTAACGGAACAATTTTCGGATTTATACCGAATTCGATTGTCATTATGCTTGTTGTATTTGTAATTACCCACTTCCTTCTCCGGTATACCCAGTTTGGACGCAATATCTATGCAATCGGAGGTGATTTCGAGGTTGCTGAATATTCCGGAATCAGTGTTAAAAAAATCCAGGCCGCAACCTATGTTATCTGTGGTGCTGCGGCATCCTTTTCGGGTGTACTGCTTTCCTCAACACTTAATACCGGCCATTCAATCTACGGAGACCGGATACCGCTTGTTGTAATTAGTGCGGTAGTTGTAGGCGGTACCTCCCTGGCCGGCGGAGTCGGCGGAGCTCCTCTTGCCATGCTCGGTTACCTTGTTTTCGGAGTTATGGAAAACAGTATGAACATGCTCCGGATCAGCCCCTATATTCAGGAAGTAATAAGGGGAATTGTTGTTGTAACCATTCTTTGTCTTGACAGCTACAGCAGAAAGCGAAAGAGAGAAGCTGTATAATGATTTTCCGGAAGGCTGTATGAAAAAATATCTGTGCGGAGTAGACCTCGGGGGCACAAAGCTGTCAGCGGGACTCTTCCTTGAAGACGGCACCCTTGTTGAAAAACTGAAAATATATGATCACAAAGACATGGACTGTGACGGGATAGCGGATAAGGTTATAAGCCTTATCCGTGGCCTGATGGATAACAACGGTGTGGCAGATGAAGAGCTTCACGGCATAGGTATCTGCATGGCCGGCCATGTGAACTACAAGAAGGGACTTATAATAACTTCAAGTAACTTCAGGGCATGTTTTAACAATTATCCGATTCGGGAGCGGGTAGCCCGAAAATTCCGTACCCATGTAATTCTTGATAATGATGCAAATGCTCAGGCCTATGGAGAATTCCGCTTCGGTGCGGGCAAAAGTTTTTCGGATATGATCTTTCTAACTGTAAGTACCGGTGTCGGATGCGGAATTATTATTGATAAAAAACTCATCCGGGGAATGACCGGTACTGCAGGTGAGGTAGGTCATACTATAATTGATCCCCATTCCGATATTCAATGTTCCTGCGGAAACTACGGCTGTATGATGTCGCTTTCAAGCGGACAGTATCTTCCAGCTTTATACCGTAAATATCTCGAAGCCGGAGAGACATCAACGATAGGTGTGGACCTTTCAAATGTAGATAATTTTGACGGTCTTACCATGCGGAGGGGCCTTGAGGAAGGAGATGCACTTTCCAAGAAGGTTCTTGGCGATTCAGCTGATGCCGTTGGTGTCGGTCTGTATAACCTTTTTCAGATACTCAATCCCGAAATCTTTATAATCGGCGGAGGGCTCACAAATTGCGGCGAGGTTTATCTGGATCAGATTGAGCATAAATTCTTGTCACTCGTGAATAAAATGATGTATGATAAAATCGAAATCCGACCTTCTGCGCTGGGAAACAATGCCGGATTACTGGGAGCAGCTGCGTTAACACTGGAATAATTATGAATAAACGACACAGACAGATATTAAGTATAATGTCAGATGGAAAAAAAGCTGCTGTTAATGAGCTTGCCGAAAGGCTTGATGTCTCTCCCGCTACTATAAGGCAGGATTTAACATCTCTTGAATCCAACGGCTTTCTCAAAAGGGTTCACGGCGGTGCTGTTCTTGATGAAACAGATGATATATCCCACCGGATGGGTATAAATTACGAACAGAAGCTAAGCATTGCCCGGACTGCTGTTTCCTATGTTGAAGAGGGGGAAACCATCTTCATAGAATCGGGTTCCATTAACTCTCTTCTGGCTCAGGAAATAGTCAAGCAGCGCAAGACTACTACAATAATTACATCGAATGCTTTCATAGCCAGACAGATAGGAAAAAATTCCGAAGGTAGAGTTATTCTTCTCGGAGGAATCTATCAGCCGGAAAGTGAGTGTGTTGTCGGTAACCTTGTAAAGGAATGTCTTAAGCATCTGAACTTCAGCAAGGCATTTATTGGTGTTGACGGCTTTGCGCAGAACACAGGTTTTACCGGAAAGGATATGATGCGCGCCGATATCAACTCGGTAATAATCAAAAGGAGTCCTCAGACCTTCATTCTTACCGATTCATCTAAATTCGGTAAAATCGCGATGTCTAAATACTGTGGTGTTGAAGATATTCAATACCTGATTACCGACCGGAATATATCTGATGAGTATATCGGCATCTTCAAAGAGGCCGGAGTAGAGATAATTTTTCCTAAAGATCACCTTTAATATTTAAACGGAGAACAGGGTGGTTTCACAGCAGGATGTGGCAAAAAGAGCCAATGTTTCATATATGACGGTTTCAAGAGTCGTCAATAAATGCGGCAACGTCAAAAAGGAAACCGAGGAACGGGTCCTTAAGGCGATTGAGGAACTTGGCTACCATCCCAACGCGGCTGCAAGGGCACTCAATAACAGAAAAACCTATAACATCGGAATAGTTCTCCCGAAAAAAGAATACCTTCTTACTGCACCTTTTTATATTGAACTTCTTTTTTCCGTTGAAAAACAGCTCAAACAAAACGGTTACAGTCTGTTTCTGGGATCTCTTCATGATGATGAGCTCTCTGCTAGCGATCATTCAGGACTGTATAAGGAGGGAAAGGTTGACGGGCTGATGGTTTTTGCTCCCCCGTTTGAGGCTCCTTTCCTCGAGAAACTTTCAGGTGATGATATACCCTTTACTGTAGTTCTGGGCAGAAGCAGGGGGAAGAAATTCAATTTTGTTGATGTTGATAATACAGGAAGTGCGGCCCGTGTTGTCTCCCATCTTCTGGAGCTTGGTCACAAGCGGATAGGCTTCGTCAGCGGCAATATAGAAGAAATAAACGCAGCTGACAGGCTGAAAGGGTACAGACTGAAGCTTGAGGACGCCGGACAGCCTGCTGATGAAAAGCTGATATATTACGGTGACTGGTCTCTGGAGAGCGGTTACAGAGCCTATTCGGAGCTTATGACTCGGGAAAATCCTCCTACTGCAGTGTTCTGTTCCAATGATTATATGGCTATGGGAATGATTAAGGCGGCTCATGATGCCGGTCTTAAACTGCCGGAGGATTTATCGGTTGCCGGTTTTGATGATCTTCAGTATTCTTCGTTTATAACTCCCTCCTTGACTACTGTCAGGCAGCCTGTGGAAAAGATTGCTGTTGCTGCTGTTGATATGATGATGGCGGTTATCTCCGGTAAAAACTCAGTTCCTGATGAGGTGATCCTTGCTTCTGAATTCATAGTACGAAGCTCATGTCTTGCATTGACATAGTTTAAATTTATGTTATGATAAAAATGTGTGCGGTCACATTTTTACATTTCCGCAGCGGAGGATTATTCATGAAAAATAAAGCTGTAAAAATAGTTACAATTGGAGGCGGTTCAAGCTATACGCCTGAACTGGTAGAAGGTTTTATCAAACGCTACGATGAACTGCCCGTAAAAGAATTGTGGCTTGTTGATATTGAAAGCGGCCTTGAGAAACTTGAAACAGTGGGGGAGCTTGCAAAACGGATGGTCGATAAGGCCGGGGTTCCCATGAAAATTATCACTACTACTGATCGCCGGGCTGCGCTTCCGGGAGCCGATTTTGTAACTACCCAGATAAGGGTAGGGGGAATGGACGGCCGGATAAAGGATGAAAAAATTCCGCTTTCACACGGTGTTCTGGGGCAGGAGACAAACGGAGCCGGAGGCCTGTTTCTTGGACTCCGGACCATCCCGGTAATTCTTCAAATTGCCGATGAGATTGTTGAATTATGTCCGGAAGCCTGGCTTGTGAATTTTTCTAATCCGGCCGGAATGGTAACCGAAGCCCTTCTTAGATATTCAGATCATAAAAGAGTTGTAGGTCTCTGCAATGTCCCGATAGGTATTCACAAGGCTCTGGCCGGCGTTATGGGCGTGGATATCGAAAGGCTGAAAGTTGATTTTGCCGGCCTTAATCACATGGTTTTCGGCCTTAAAACCTATCTTGACGGTGAAGATATCTCTGCGCAGATTCCTGATATCATAATAGAATCGAAGGGCCGAATTACGATGAGTAATATTCCTCCGATTGAATGGGAACCGGAATTTATTAAGGGGCTGAAAATACTGCCCTGTCCCTACCACCGCTACTACTATAAAACTGACGAGATGGTGGAAGAGGCCCTTGAAGAGTATCGTCATAACGGTACAAGAGCCGAGAAGGTAAAGGCTATGGAAACCGAGCTTTTCGAGCTTTACAGGGACCCGTCGCTTAATGTCAAACCGGCACAGCTTGAGAACCGCGGCGGGGCTTACTACAGTGATGCAGCATGCAGCCTCATCAATTCCATTTATAATAATAAGGGTGATATTCAGACAGTTAACACCATGAACAGGGGTGCTATCAGCGATCTTCCCTATGAATCTGCTGTCGAGATAAACTGCCGAATCACGGGCACTGGTCCCGAGACTGCTGTCAGAGGCGAACTTCCGGTGCCGGTGAAGGGACTTATACAGCAGATTAAATCCTTTGAGCGGACAGCTGCCGAAGCTGCTGTGACAGGAGATTACAACACAGGAGTTCTTGCCCTTGCTATAAATCCGCTTGTCGCATCTGATAAGCTGGCAAGAGTAATATTTGATGAAATGCTTGAAGCTCATAAAGAGTTTCTACCGCAGTTCGCTGAGCGCTGAGGCATTCTGTGAAAAGAATTATTGGCGTCGATGTCGGCGGGACCAAGATAGCTTCCGTGCTGGCGGAATATGGAGATGATTTCAGGATTCTGGGCAGATTAAGAATAGATACCGGTGCCGAGCGGGGTTGCACTGATGTAATTGAGGATATCTGCGGCACAATTGATAATCTTCTTACAGACGGAGGTCTTTCTGCGGGTGAGCTTTCAGGAATAGGCATAGCTCTTCCCGGTCCAGTCGATTCAAAATCAGGCATCTCATTTGACTGCCCTAATCTGAAGGGCTGGAAAAATATTGAAATAAGAAAAATACTTCAGCAGCGCTATGGCACCTTTATTTACGCTGAAAACGATGCCCGTGCCGCAGCTGCGGGTGAAGCAGCCTTCGGTGCAGGCCGTGATATAAGTGATTTTGTGTACATCAGTATCAGTACGGGGATCGGCTGCGGAATCATCATAGACGGAAGGGTTTATAAGGGTGCTCATGGTGCCGCAGGCGAGCTTAGCCACATCATCTTCCCCGGCGGCGGAGAGCTGTACAAGTTAGCCTCAGGCAAGGCTGTTGAAGAGCTTTTTTCTGTCTCAGCTGAGAATATGAAGACTCTCTATGAAAATGGAGAGTCTTCAGCGGTGAAAGCTTTTGAGCATCTGCTTGAATACCTTGGGACAGGGATCTCAAATGTTGTAACCCTGCTGAATCCTGCGGCTGTAGTGATAGGCGGCGGACTGGGCAACCTGGGTGATTTTCTGCTCAAACCGCTTGAATGTGAAATAAGGCGGAAAGCCTTTTCTGTAAGCGGAGAGAAGGTCCAAATTCTAAAAGCCGAGAACATCAACGATGCAGGAGTCCTCGGGATCTGTTCGATGCTGCTCAGTGAACTGCCGGACTCTGACACTGCTGCTTTTTAATCAGGACGTCTTTCTAGTATGCGACAACTGTTGTTCCGGCTTTTCCTTCAAGAGATGCTTCAAGGTTTTCAACATCCGTGATAATTACCTTGTGCTGCGGGTTCGCCTGAATAAACTCAATAGCCGCCATCACTTTCGGCGCCATTGATCCCACTCCGAAATGACCCTCGTTATAGTAATATCTTGCTTCGGCAAGTGTCATCCGGTCCAGATGTTGTTCATCCGGCTTCCCGAAATTTAGTGAGACATGGGAAACTCCGGTAATAATGATGAAGGTTTTAGCTCCTACTGCAAGAGCCAGTTTCATGCTGGCCAGATCCTTGTCAATTACACAGTCAATCCCTTCAAGAGTCTTATCCTTCTCATAGAAAACAGGAATACCGCCGCCGCCTCCGGCTATAACCACGTAATTCTGTTCAAGCAGCAGCTTTATTGCATCCTTCTCAACTATATCAATCGGATAGGGTGATGCAACGTATCTGCGCCAGCCCCTTCCGGAATCCTCCCTTATTGTCCAGCCGGTAGCCTCGGCCAGGGTCTCCGCTTCCTTTTCGGTGTAGAAGGGCCCTATAGGTTTTGTCGGATTCTTCAGAGATGGATCATGCTGATCCACCAGGACCTGAGTAGGGATGGTTACTACATTTCGCCAGATTCCGGCCCTGATCATCATATTCTGAAGGCACTGCTCGATCATGTATCCCATGGAACCTTCAGTCATTGCATCAGCAACTCCCAGAGGGGTATCAGGGACCTTCTCTTTGGCGTAATCCACCATCAGCATCAGATTCCCAACCTGCGGTCCGTTTCCATGGGTCAGAACAAAATTGAAACCCTTATTCAGCAGGCTTACCACCGGGCCCATAGACTCTCTGGTATTGGCGAACTGTTCATGTATATCGCCCTTTTCACCCTTACGTATTATGGCATTTCCGCCCAGAGCTATTACCGCCAGTTCATGGGGTTCTTTCTTTATATTCTTTGCCTGTTTCATAAATTAATTATAAATCCATATTTTTATTCTGTAATTGAAAAAAACCGGGATCTCGATTATTCTTGATATATGAATTCCAGACTGATTCGTTTCAACAAAGGTGAAATTCTCTTCAAGGCTGGCGACTCAACCAGGAATATGTACATAATCAGATCCGGTACGGTCAGTGTGATGATTGAGAAAGACGGGAAAAACATCCTGATAACAGAACTCGGCCGGGGCCAGTATGTCGGAGAGATGTCCTTTCTTACCGGTGTAAAGAGATCCGCCAGTGTTATAGCTGCATCCGATGTTCTGGTGAATGAAATTCCCTCCGAGATCCTTGATGATGAGCTCTTCGGTCTGTCATCCTGGGCTGTCTCTGTTGCCAAGGTCCTGGTCCGCCGAATAAGAACTACTACCGAACAGCTTAGTGATTATATTTCAGGGCACGACGGAAAGCAGCCTGTTATAGAACCTCTGGTTGATTCTGAGCAGACTGGAATTAAAACCGTTTCAAGTGATCGTAAAACACGCAGATTGTTTCTGAAGGGACGTTTTTCAGAATCCTCAATAGAGGCTGTAAATAAGAAAATCAGGGAAATGAGAGTCCGGCCAGACTGGACTCTTGTTCTGGATTTTTCTGATGTAATAGATATCGATCAGGGCGGAATAAACTTCATATATACTTTAATAAAATCACACGATGTTGCAGAGCAGCGTATCCGTATTGAGAATATTCAGCTGATCCGTGACAAGGTACTTTCAATAAAGGGCCTGCAGAACATTCTGTCAAAGACTGACATTCCTGTAAGAAATATTGAGAAGGATGATTTTCTCATCAGACAGGGTGCAATAGAAAATGTAATGTACTATGTCAAAAACGGAAGTTTTACAATTTCCAGAGAAACTTCAAACGGACGGATTACCCTGGCAACGGCCGAGAGCGGTGATATTCTAGGTGAGATGGCACTTATCAAAGAGGGAATACGTTCGGCTGATGTTGTAGCAGACCGTAGATCTATAGTGCATGTCATTGATGTAAGAGATTTTTATAATAATGTATATAATGTTCCATCCTGGTTTCTGGAATTAATCAGGGGTCTTGTTCAGCGTCTGCGGAACACCAACGAGCTGATTGTTAAATATGAAAGCGAGCATCATGATATTTCCCCGCTGGAAGAATGGAACCTGCCGCTTAGTATAATGCTTGACTCCACAAAGCCCGGACGTTTCAGGGTCAGCGGGGCAATGACGCTTCCGAATTATCAGTATCTTTATAATATTCTCGAACATGAATCACAGAAAAAAAGGAAAGAAATCCTGCTTGATCTTAGTCAGGTTACAAAATTTGACGGTTCCTGCAGGGCTGCGCTTGAAGATACAATTTACAAGATTAAAAAGTCAGGTGTTGATTTCAAGGTAACCTACCCAAAGAAGAAATAGTTCTCATTTATTTAATCTCCACAGGCCATAATTCTTACTAAAAAAACAATTTAATTTTACCGAACCATCAATTCAATACATTTATGATCCAAACTGTATTTGTTTATTACCTCTGTGTAATGCTGTAATGTCTATATGATATAAAAGGCGCATAAAAATAAATTTGTTGTGAAGTAAAGAATTTTATTGACAAAATTAAAAAGCATTTTTATAATTTTTTAAACAATCTGAAGGTGCAATAAAAAATAAATAATGTGAAAGATGGTGCAAGTAAAAAAAGGGGGTCGATTATGAAAGCCATTTTAAGCGAACCTTCGCTGCTTCAGCTTCTGCTGGATGCCCAGAGCTTCAGCGGAAAAAACTATGTCAGCGAGGAAGAGGTTGGACGGATAGCCCGTGAATTGAATGTCACAAAAAGCCGGGTTTATTCGACAGCATCCTTCTACAGCGAAATCTCACTGGAACCAAGAGGTCGTCATCTTGTCAGGATATGTACAAACGCTCCATGCGAAAACGCGGGTAAGGCGGAAGTACAGGCTGCCATACAGCAGGAATTAGGGATAGTCCCGGGTGAAACTACTGAAGACGGGATGTATACGCTTGAAAGCGTTAACTGTCTGGGGGCCTGCTATATGTCTCCTGCAATCAGAATTGATGATGAGGTGTATGGAAACCTTGATCCGGAGGAAGCTGTCAGGCTGATTAGGGAAACAACGGAGGAATAATTTGAAAACGGTGGTTGATGAAAAAAGGATGATTTTTAATTTTGATTTCAGCGAATATGTCGATCTTGAGACATACAAATCACGGGGCGGGTATAACGGTCTTAAGACGGCGGTTAAGAAGGGACCTGCCAAATCACTGGATGTTATCAGGGAATCAGGTTTGAGAGGCAGAGGAGGTGCTGCTTTTCCAACCGGTGTTAAACTGAACATGGTGAGAAACACTGCAGATAAGTTCAGATATATTATCTGCAACGCGGATGAAGGCGAACCCGGAACATTCAAGGATCGCTTTATAATGACACATCTGCCTTTCCAGCTTCTTGAGGGAATTACAATTGCTGCATATATTGCCGGAACCGAACAGGGTTACATATATGTCAGACATGAATACCCGGAAGCCAGAGCAAGAATACAGGATGCGATAAACGAGGCTGAGCGTAACGGGCTGCTTGGTGAGAACATTCTTGGCAGCGGATTCTCGCTTAAACTTGAAATTTTCAGCGGTGCAGGCAGCTACCTCTGCGGAGAGGAAACAGCTCTGCTTAACTCAATAGAGGGCAAAAAGGGTCGTCCGCGGCTTAAACCGCCTTATCCTACAACTTCCGGACTCTGGGGGCATCCGACCCTGATAAACAACGTGGAAACACTTTCCAATCTGTCGCCGATTATGTCGAACGGTGCACAATGGTACAGAAGTATCGGCACAAGTGACAGTCCGGGCACAAAACTGATTTCCCTTTCGGGCGATGTAAACAACAGGGGATTGTATGAAGTACCATTCGGTACAAAGATTTCTGACATCATCCATGAATACGGCGGAGGTCCCAAGTCAGGCAGAACTATCAAAGCAGTCAATATCGGAGGAGCTTCCGGCATTCTTGTTCCGCCTGAAAAGCTTGATATTCCACTTGAATACGGAACCTGTGCAGAAGAAGATATTACTATCGGTTCGGGAGCTGTGTTTGTTCTTGATGATACGAGATCTATTCTGGAAAATGTTAATAACAGAGTCCGCTTTTTCCTTCATGAAAGCTGCGGTAAATGCACGCCGTGCAGAGAGGGGTTAAGGCAGGCTGATATCATCCTTGAGAGACTCGAGCGCGGAGAAGCTTTTGTTGAAGATATTGACAAACTGGAACGCTATACCCGTGCAATGCAGGAGGCTTCATTCTGCGGTCTTGGACAGGCAGCTGGAAACAGTCTTAAATCTTCACTGGAATATTACAGACAGGAATATCTTGATGCGGCCGCTGATTATATTTCAGAAGAAGAGAGAAGGGTGACTGCATAATGAAAAAACTGGAAATTAAATTAAACGGAAACAGGGTTGCTGTCCCTGAAGGAATAACAGTAATGGAAGCGGCCAGGCAGAATGGTATAACTCTGCCAAGCCTCTGTCATCATCCCGACCAGAAGGTTAAGGGCAACTGCAGGGTTTGTGTTGTTGAAGTCGAAGGACGTAAAAACCTGGCAGCTTCCTGCTCAACTCCGGTTGAAGAAGGAATGAGTATCACAACGAATTCTCCGCGTGTAAGAGAAACGGTTAAGACGGTTGTAGAGCTTATTCTGGCGGATCATCCGCAGGAATGTCCAACCTGTGTCAGAAACGGCAACTGTGAACTCAGGCAGCTGACTGACCGGCTCGGCATTACCAATATTCAGGCCGAGAAGAGTGAAAAACTTCTGCCTGTCGATCTTTCAACTACATCACTTGTACGTGACATGAACAAGTGCATTAAATGTGGAAGATGTGCTGAGGTCTGCCATCATGTTCAGGAAGTAGGAGTTCTCTACAGCCATAACAGAAGTACAGATATCTGTGTGTCTCCGGAATACGGAAAGCAGTTATCCGAGGTTTCCTGTGTCCTCTGCGGTCAGTGTGTCCTTGCCTGCCCGGTAGGCGCGATCTTTGAAAAAGATGAAACTCAGAAGGTCTGGGATGCTATCGACGATCCGGACCTCCACGTAGTAGTCCAGACCGCTCCTTCTATCAGAGTTTCCATCGCAGAGGAGTTCGGACTTCCGGCAGGTTCCATCAGTACCGGTAAACTTGTCGGAGCCCTCAGGAACCTCGGTTTTGATAAGGTCTTTGATACCGATTTTTCGGCTGATCTGACCATTATGGAAGAAGGACATGAACTCCTGCACCGTATAACAAACGGCGGAGTACTTCCAATGCTTACTTCCTGCAGTCCCGGGTGGATTAATTTTATAGAACTCAATTACCCCGAACTTCTTCCCCATGTGTCTTCATGCAAGTCGCCTCAGCAGATGTTCGGAGCTATAGCAAAGACATATTATGCAGAGAAGGTCGGCATACCGCCTGAAAAGATGTTTGTTGTTTCAATTATGCCCTGTACAGCAAAGAAGTATGAGGCTCAGAGACCCGAGATGAACGACAGCGGATATCAGGATGTTGATGTTGCCCTTACAACAAGGGAACTCGGCAGGATGCTGCGTTCCCAGGGGATTGATTTTGATTCCATTCCTTTAAGCGAATACGACTCGCCGCTTGGAATGTCTACAGGAGCTGCCGCAATCTTCGGTGCAACTGGGGGCGTAATGGAAGCCGCCCTCCGGACTGTTTATGAAGTTGTAACCGAAAAGAAGCTTGATAAGCTTGATTTTGATGTTGTCCGCGGTATGGAAGGCGTCAAGGAGGCTTCGGTAGACCTTAACGGTCAGAAGGTTAATGTGGCAGTGGCCCACGGACTTTCCCATGCTAAGAAAATCATGGAATCCATAAAAGCCGGTGATTCAGATTATTCTTTCATAGAAGTAATGTGCTGCCCCGGCGGATGCATCGGAGGAGGCGGACAGCCATACGGCACAACCAATGCAAAGCGGGAGGAGCGTATTAAGGCGCTCTACCGTGTAGACGGCCAGATGGCACTTAGGAAATCACACGAGAATCCGGATATCCACAAATTGTATTCGGAATATCTTATAAAGCCGTTAGGTGAAAAATCCCACCATTTGCTTCACACAAGCTACACAGACAGAAAACCTTTGAACTGAGTTTTCGGCCGGCCCGTCCCCCGGGCCGGCTTTTTTATAAATAAGTCCATATGGACTCATTTACCATTAAGTATCCTCCTGAATAGCCTAAAATCTGAGTATCAAAAAACATTCAGGAGAAAAACTAAATGAAAAACAGAATATCAGTTTTACTGCTGCTGACAGCATTCATATCAGCATTGTCCATGTTCTCATGTGAGCCCGATCCGGAGGTCGGTCCGGATGGCGAAAATCCGGAGAATACAACAATATCGGTGACAGGAATAAGTCTGAATTATTCCGAGGCCGCTCTTTTTGATTATGGAGAACAGCAGCTGACTGCAACTATAGAACCGGCTGATGCTGAGAACACAAATATTATTTGGAGCAGCAGCGATACTTCCATCGTTACTGTTTCGGAGACCGGTCTTGTTACAGCGGCCGGAGGTGTCGGCAGTGCCGTCGTAACAGCCGCTTCGGAGGATGGAGGTTTCACTGCCGATTGTTGTTTATATGTACATCAGCTTAAGTTCGCTGAATATCCGGCTACAGATGATTACTACGGAGATGCAATTGCAATAACCGATGATTTTCTTTTTGTAGGTGCGGCCGGAGCTGATCACAGTTCTACTGTTCAAAGAACCGGTGCTGTTTTTATATACCAGCGGAATGAGGGAGGAGATAATACATGGGGGTTTGTAAAGAAAATCACTTCTGTTGTTCCTCCTGCTACTGTTCCTTCAGCAGGCCAGCAGTTCGGAAAATCTCTGGCGGCAGAAGGTGATATTCTGATTGTAGGTGCCTATGGCGACAATTCTTATACAGGGGCTGTCTATATTTTTTACAGGAACCAGGGCGGAACAGATAACTGGGGGCAGGTTAAGAAAATTACTGCTTCGGATGCTGAGGCGTCAGATTATTTTGGAGTCCGTGTTTCCATGTCCGGTAATTATGCACTGGTAGGAGCCTACGGCTATGACGGTTCCGCAAACTCAACGTCCTCATCCGGAGCGGCTTATGTTCTTGGAAAAAATGAAGGGGGTACTGATAACTGGGGTGAAATTGCAATTCTGGAAGCTTCAACACCTGTTGCGAACCATCATCTTGGCTTAAGCATATCAATTTCAGGAGCCTATGCTGCTATGGGTGATTTCTATGCAGGGGATGCCGGAGAGGTCTATGTTTATTTCAGAGATAAGAACGGACCGGACCGCTGGGGCAGTGTTGCAACTTTAAGCCCGGGAGCTGCTGCTGACGGTGGCTATCATTTTGGAGAAAGTGTCTGTCTTTCAGGCGATGATTTACTGGTTGGAGCCACCGGCGATACCGAAGCTGCAGATGATTCCGGTGCCGCATATTTTTTTCGGAATCAGGGCGGAACAGATAACTGGGGTCTGGTTACAAAGATTACCGCTTCCGACGGGGCTGAAGATGATTACTTCGGCTGGCCCTGCTCAATATCCGGAGATTATGCGGTTGTCAGCGCGTATCAGGCTGATGTTGATGGTGAAGCTGATGCCGGTGCTGCTTATGTGTATTACCGTAATGAGGGAGGAGCTGAGAATTGGGGCCAGGTTGAAAAGCTCTCAGCTGCGGAGCCTGCAGAAAGCGATTACTTCGGTATGTTCGCTTTAATTGCAGACGGCTTTGCCTTGATCGGTGTATCTGACGATGATGACGGTGTCGAAGAGGACACAGGCTCTATGTATATGTTCAGTATTTACTGATTAAGGAGGGCTGACCGCTTTTATAACTGCGGCGGTCAGCCTAATTATCTATGCTGGCCAGATGTTCGATAAAATTGGTCAGTGCCGGGCTGTGATTATCTTTAAGCCATACAGCATAGATCTCCACGAAGGCGTCTTCACTGTCATAATCTATAAAAACAATTTCGCTCTGATCTGTCTGCTTGAATGATCGCGGCATGGGAGAAATTGCAACACCTGAGGCCACCATGGCCATACAGCTTTCGAAGTTTTTCATCAGAGAGCCCTTGTACAGATCTATGCCTCCCTTTATAAGCCGCTGATGTATTTTTTCAATACTTTTTTTCCCGATAGCAGTATCTACCATTACAAGAGGTTCATTAATAATGTCCCTGGAGTTTAGAATTGATCTGCCGGCAAGCGGATGTGAGCGGTGAAGGGCGAAGCAGACATAATCCCTCATCAGGAATGATTTAGCTATCTGCTTATTCTCATCAAGTTCAGCACCTTCAATGAAACCTGCATCTATTTCCTTGGTTATCAGTTTGCTGATGATTTCACCCCAGTTTTCCATCATCAGAGATAACCTTATCTGCGGATGTGCGGGCCTGAATGTCTGCAGGATGGAATTGAGAAATTTCCAGTTGAATGGACCATGGTAGCCGATGTTCAGATTGTTCTTTCTCTGACCGTCTATTTTACGTACTTCATTTGTTACTGCTTCATAATTCTCCAGCAGCCTGGTGAATTCTTTCTGAAGGTACTCACCTGCTGTCGTAAGCAGAACCTTCCTGTTGTTTCGAATGAACAGCTTAACTCCAAGTTCTTCCTCAAGATTCTGGATCTGCTGACTCATTGAAGACTGTGCCAGGCACTGCTTCTCTGCTGCCTTTGAAAAATGAAGTTCTTCAGCAAGGCTTAGAAAGCATTTCATTCTGTGTGTATCCACTGTTTTTGCTCCTTCGGGGACACTAAAATAGTTCGAAATTTAAATAAGGTCAACTCAGTAATCGGTTAAACCGATTATTCAAACGGTATAATTAATTTTACGGATAAGAATTTATCGGTTATAAAAGATATAGATTATTTTTTATCTAATATAGATATGGAGGAAAACTAATTATGAAAAAGCTTCTAAAAGCAGCTGCTGTTGTAGCTGTGATCCTGACAGGGACAGTTGTTATTGTGTCATGCTCAACAACAGAAAAAAAAGCAAGTCTGGGTACTCCCGATCTTAAAGCGGATGTTGTTGTTGTAGGCGCAGGCGGTGCAGGACTGTCATCTGCTACACAGGCGGCAATGCTCGGGCTGGATGTAATTCTGCTTGAAAAAAACGGATTTGTCGGCGGAACAACCCTGATGGCTGAAGGCATGTTTGCCGTGGATTCAGATATGCAGAAAGAGGCGGGTATTGAAATTGACAAAATTGACCTGTTCCGCAGAGTACAGCAGTATAACCACTGGCTTTCAGACAGCAAGGTGCTTCACCGGTTTTTTGATGAATCTGCAGGTTCAATTGAATGGCTTCAGGCGTTGGGGGTGAAATTCCAGGCTGTAATCAGCATGGGCGATTCAGTAAAAACCTGGCATATCTTTGACGGTCTTGGTGAGGGATATATTCATTCAATGAACGAAGCCGCAAAAAAAGCTGGTGTTAAAATTCTGCTCGAAACTCCCGGCAAAGACCTTGTAGTTGAGGATGGTGTGATAAAAGGCGTTATCGCTGAAACCAGGGCCGGGGAACAACTCAGTATCGAGGCTCCCGTTGTAATTCTCGCCACCGGAGGTTACTCGGATAATCCGGAAATGATGGAAAAATATGTAGGTGTTCCACCTGAAAGCACCATGCAGATGGGAATACCGGGAAGAACCGGAGACGGTATCAATATGGGAATAAGCGCTGGTGCTGATACCTTTCATCTTGGAACAGCAATGTTTTACGGGGGTAACCTTCGCGGTATACCCTTTGGTAATCACCTTTTTGCCGCTTCATCATTCCAGCCCACAATGGTATGTATCAACCAGGATGGTGAAAGATTTGCCGATGAGAGCATTGCCGGTCAGAACTTTTCTTTCTATGGAAATGCAATGAGTAATCAGAAGAAGGTTTTCAGTATCATAGACAAGGCCAGCCTTGATTACTGGGTAGAGGAAGGCTGCATTGCAGGTGCGGGAGCCTATACGCTTCCGGGTGCAAAACTTACAGATCTCTATGGACTGATCGATGACCAGCTTGAACTGGGGAATGAGGGAATTCAGATAGCTCCTTCACTGGAAGAATTATCTGCACAGATTGGCGTTGATGCTGACACCCTGAATGAAACCATGGATATCTATAACAGCTATTGTGAAAATGGAAGTGATGAAACATTCGGTAAGCCTGCTGAATTCCTGAAACCGATGACATCAGGTCCGTGGTATGCGTTTGAACTGGCGGTAGGATATTTTACAACTGTCGGAGGGCTGAAGGTTAATGAAAATGCCCAGGTTATCAGTACAGAAGGAGAGGTAATTCCCGGGCTCTATGCTATTGGAACTGATTCAAATGCTATTTACGGTGATTCTTACGATGTTGTAATCAGCGCAGGCTCATGTCAGGGCTGGGCTGTTAATTCAGGAAGGTTCGCGGCTCAGGACGCTGCGAAATTTCTAGGAAGATAAATAATTTTCCAAAAAGATATACTCCTTTTCGGGCCTCTGTAAAACTGCAGAGGTCCGAATCAATTACTGATCGCTAAATGTCCATTATTCTGTTCGTGATTTGAATCTGTAGAATAAGGTTATTATCAGTCCAATCAGCGGGAAGAAGGCAAAGAAGGCGAACATAAATCTGAATCCGGACATTGCCACTATGTAGCCGGCAATTGCCGACCCCAGGCCAATCCCGGTATCAGCTCCAAGCATTATTGTACTGCCTGCAGCACCCCGTTTTGCTGCCGGCGTGTTTTTCATTCCCAGGCCCTGGGCCAGCGGTTGAATGAGCCCAATACCAAAACCGAACCCGACAGCGGCTACAATAAATAATCCTATGGTTGAAATCCTGCTGATAAAAATACAGGCGAGAATCAGAATTGTAAATCCTGTCATAATTACCCGCTTTTCGCTGATCAGGTTTGCAAGCTTGCCGGCCAGCAGCCTTACCGCAAAGAGGGCGCAGGCATAGATGCTGAAGAATATCCCGATATTTACTATTTCAAGCTCTCTGGCAAAGAGGGTTAGAAATCCCACAAGTGAACTGTAGACCAGAGCCGTGAAGAAGTAGAACAGGGCCGGTATTAATGCTTCCTTTGCGGCCAGTGAGCTTAAAAACTTTTTTACCGATGTGAACTTTTCCCGGTTATCTGCCGGTTTATGCATAAGGCTTTCATCGATAAACTGAGAAACAATAATAGCAGCAGCAGATAAAACTACGGATAAATAAAAGACCGGTCTGAACCCTGCAAGTCCAAGCAGCCATAAAGCAACCGCCGGACCTATAGCCATCGAAAGGATCTGCCCCAGCCCGAATATTCCAATTCCGCCTGCCATTTTTTCTTCCGGAATAATTTTACCGGCCATGGCTATGGTCGCTGTTGAAGAAAGGCCCCATCCTAATCCGTTTATGATTCTGACTGTCATCATGGCAGCTGAGCTTTCAGCGTGAAGGTGGAGCAGTACCATTATTCCGAAAATTATCAGCCCGATTGCAAGTGTAAGCTTGTTGCTCACTGAATCAATCGCCAGTCCTGAAAAAGGCCGCATAATCATTGCGCTTATTGCAAGTACACCGGCAAGGGTTCCTATTACTGAGACTTCAAAACCTTTATGGCTGAAGTATAGTGTTGCAATAGTGTTTATAAGGGTAAAAGCGGCTGCCAGCAGTGTATTTGTGATGAAAATTAGAATAAAATTTTTGGACCACAAGTTATTCATAGAATGTATTCAGTCTATCTTAATTGGAAATTACAGTCCATCGGGAAAAAGAAATCCATAAGGTCTGGCTATCTTCTCTTCCAGTTCATCCATGCTTATATACCGGGCTTCCCTTACAACCTCTTTACCTTCTGTATAGACTATGACGGCGGGGATTGTAAAAACCATAAATTCGCCTGCCGCTTCCTGAAGCTGATCGAGGTCTATATAGCCGGATTTTATTCCGGGATATCTGCCTAGAATTTCCTCTACCTTAGGTCTTATTGCTGTACAAACTCCGCAGTCCGGTCTGCTCAGGTAGAGCAGGGCCATTGTTTCATTTTTTATCAGGCTTTCTGCCGATTCAAGATTGCTGATTGTTTCCATTTATTGAATATACTAAGCAGAGGAGTCCTTTGCAAACTTATATTTCATTATAAAGTTCCCGGCATCGAAATTCAGTTTTGTCCAGCCGGATTCCCTGTACAACTCAGGCTTGTCGGTGTATACGTAAACAGATTCTAAACCTGATTCCTGACACTGCCTCAGTGCTGTCTGTATAAGTGTATGAGCAATCTTTCTGCCTCTGTATTTCTCTTTTACGTACACAGCGTTAATCCAGAGGGCATTACCTTCCAGCTCCGGGTTCTTATAGTCAACAAATGATAAGCCGCCGGCGAGCAGATTGTTTTCAAATGCAAGCAGGGGAGGAGGAACAGTTATTGAATGTTTTTCTGTCTGAGAGGGGTTAGGTTGTTCGGGCTCTCCCCATTCTTCGGAAATCAGTTTTTTGAACTCCTGGTAGTCTGAAGACTCTGTATCTGTGTTTTTTATTTCAATCATCGAGCTGTCTGCTTTCCGTCTCGGCAAGCTTCATGAAAAAATCCAGGGCAGCTTTGTGTGACATTATGCCGTATTCCAGGGTGTTCACCTGATAGGCTGCTATTGTTTTTGAATCTTCATCAATATCTTCAATCATGCCGGAAAGCTTGTCATGGTATTGTCCGAGTTCTTCATATGCATTATTTATTGCAGAGATTATTGTATCAAGGATGGTTTTTCTTTTCGATGGCGTTTCAATCAGACCTAGAAAGAAGAGCCTGGAAAGCACCGAGACCTCCAGTTTTTTCATATCCGGGGAGCTTTCCATCCAATCGAAAAATACGCTTCTTCCGGCTGCAGATACCGTATAGAACTTCTTCTGCCTGCCGTTCTCGATTGTTTCTGAAACTTCAGCCCATAGATTCCGGGTTATCTTTTTTAGGGCGGACTGAATGCTACCATAGCTGGCGCTGTAGAAAAGAGAAATCCCCTGTTTGAATGAGCTGTTAATTTCATAGATGGTCATCGGTTTTAAAAATAAAAGTCCGAGAATTACGTACTCCATATTACGAATAGTAATATAATTGCTGTTTTTAGTACAGTATGGACAGTAATTCCTTGACTTTAGTATTATTAGATATTACTAATAGTAATATAGGAGCTTTTATGAAGATTTTTTTAATTATCTTTGCAATTCTGATTTTTATAGCTGCAGTTTTATTTATCATTATGATTATTAATAGCAGACCGGTCAGCAGTGCAGATGCGCGGCAGATGATACGCAAATATCTGCAGAAGACTATTGCCGGGAAGAAGAAAGTGAATAATATCCTGCTTCTCGTAGATTCTCCGGAACAGGACATCAAGTTTGAGTTTGCAGAAGGAACAGTTTTCGGTAATCCGGCAGCAGTTTCACAGCGTTTTCATGTCGCCAGTGTAGGAAAACTTTTTACGGCAGTAACTGTGATGCTGCTTCAGGAGCAGGGAAGGCTGACTATTGACGACAGAGCAGCGGATATTCTGGGAATTGATATGCTTAAAGGTCTGTTTATGTATAAGGATAAAGATTATTCAGCAGATGTAACAGTAAGACAGCTGCTGAATCATACAAGCGGTATTGCTGATTACTTTGAAGATCCGGTTGAAAGCGGAGATTCCATGAAAGAACTTATTGTGAATGAGCCGGATAGGCTCTATACCCCCCAGGACCTTCTTGATTTTACCAGAAATAACCAGAAAGCGGTCGGGGCTCCGGGTGGAAAGCTGCATTATTCGGACAGCGGTTATATTCTGCTGGGGCTGATAATTGAAAAGGTCAGCGGCAGAACCTTTCATGAAAATCTGCACGGACTTATATTTAGACCGCTTAATATGAATGACAGCTATCTCATGTTCTACTCCGAAGCTGAGAATGGTCAGGCACCTATAAATGAAATCTGGCTGGAAGGCAGAGAAATACATGACTATAAAAGCCTTTCCATAGACTGGAGCGGCGGCGGGATAATCTCAACCCTTTCCGACCTGTCCGTTTTTATTAGGGCTTTGAACAGCGGGAAACTAATCAATAATGAATCGCTTTCGCTTATGAAAAACTTTGACAATAGATGGATTCAGGGTATCCATTACGGTCTTGGCATGATGGAATATCATTTTAACGAATACATGCCGACACTAAAAGGTTTTCCTAGAATGATTGGCCATATGGGAGTTCTTGGCACCCAGATGTTTATAGATCCAGATACCGGACTGACGATTATATGCAGTTTCGGTTCTACCGATGCTCCGGGTCTGAGTGTACGCGCATTGATTCAGGTTCTTTCTATTATAAGGCGAATATCGTGAATGAAATGTGCTTGACTATACTCCTCATTCACATGAAAATGGCTTATGGATATGAAACTTGCTTTTAATATATTCCTTGGCGTCGGAGCTGTAATTGTTGCAGCTGCTGCTGTGATGCTGGTTGTTCTTGTTTACCGCTATATAAAAGGAATGAGAAAGCAGGGATTTTTCGGCGGAAAGCGGAACAGTGAAAACCAGGGATAAGATCTGGTGGATCGGACTGGGGCTGTATCTGGTAATTTACCTGATTCTCCGTTTCTGCTACCAGTGAGGAATTTATGAAAAGGTTATTACTTGTCTCTATCATATTGCTGTCTGCGCTTCCGTTATTTGCTGAAGCTGCTGTGAAAGACGATCTTACCGGAAAATGGACCCTTAATTTTTATATCTGTGAGCAGCCTGACGGACTGCTTACTGCTCCCGAAGCTTATTACTCATTCCCGTACAGCGGAATAACCTCGATAGAAATTCTTGACGGCAGTTTTATTACGATCCTCTACGGAGATTTGGAGTACAGGGCTCTTTATTCCGTCGAAGAACTGGACTTTGATAACCTGAAGCTGACCTGTGTTTTTCTTGACGGCAGGGAGTTCACAATTAACCTTGTCAAAGCAGGTGAAAATGCCTGGAAGTTTCTATATTATGTAAGCAACGAAACCTTTCCTGTAGAGAACGGTCCGAATGAAGATACTGAAGATATGGAAAGTGTGATGACCGCTCAAACAGATTCATTGAATACAGACGATGCTTTCGGTGAAGAGATCCCTGTTGAAGCAGAATTACCACTCACAATGTACGCCGGTATAATGGAGAAAGATGAAATACACTAAACTTGTACTTTCCGGACAGTATCATGAAACCGGAAACCAGGGAACTGACCTGTTATCGATAGGAACGGATGAAGGTTTTCGGTTTGACCGCTTTTACATACGAACCGCCAATATTCTTAGAAAGAAATCTGTTCAGAAAGTTCTTGTAGACTGCCGAACAGATTTCAGGACCGGACTCTTCGCCGGTCTTGAGGAAATACGTGAATGTCTCAAAAGGCTGACTGACGCTGGTAAGGACGTCATTTTTTATTCACCGGTATACGGGCCGGTTCAGCTTTATCTTGCCTCGGTCTGTACCACCAGGATTATCCATCCTGTCGGAACAGTTAAATTCCAGGGGCTTGCCTGGTCTTTCACCTTTCTGAAAAAACTCTTTGAAAAAGCAGGAATTGAAGCACGGGTAATCCGGCGTGGAAAATATAAGAGCGCCGGAGATCAGTTTTCAAAGGAATCTCTGGACGAGCATAACAGGGAGCAGTATGAACTTTACTTTAAAACTGTTCTTGACGAGCTGAAATCCGGAATTATCTCAGGCTATGGAAAGAAGGATGACGCTCTTGACTCCATGCTTGACGGTGAAACTTTTCAGGCAGAAGACGCCCTCGGGGCAGGATGGGTAAGTTCGGTATCCACCCTGATCGACATAGAGTCGGGCTTTAAGAAGGATAAAATCAAAAAGGTCTCATTAACCGATGCTGTTATGAAATCCGCACTTTTTACCGCCAAAAAAGGCAGGGTAGCTGTTCTTGTATTTGAAGGTGCAATAGTCGACGGAAAATCCAGGCGTGAGCTGCTTATAGGCAATGCTGTCGGTTCAAACTCCTTTATTCCTCATATCTATAAACTTAAAGATGATTCCTCGGTGAAGGCTGTAGTTCTCAGGATCAACTCCGGGGGAGGTTCTCCTTATGCCTCAGAAGATATCCGCAGTGCGCTTAAGCTTCTGGCCGAAAAGAAACCGCTTTATATTTCTATGGGCGAGGTCGCCGGTTCGGGCGGATACTGGATATCCTGCTGCGGAGAACAGACTATTGCCTGCAATACCAGCCTTACAGGCTCAATAGGTGTTATCAGCATCTATATGGCCTGGTACCGCCTGCTGGAAAAGCTTGGAGTCTCAGGAGATTTAATAAAATTCGGGGAGTATTCCGATACTGGTTCTCCAATGAGAAGTCTGACTGATGATGAGATTAAAATGCTTGATGCTGAAATTGAATCAATGTACAACCAGTTCACATCGATGGTTGCAAAGGCCCGAAATAAGACTGCAGATGAAATTGATTCGCTGGGGATGGGCCGAATCTGGTCGGGCAGCGCTGCCAGTGAAAACGGTCTTATTGACAGCTGCGGATTTCTCACGGATGCCGTAAAGGCTGCTGCAGATAAAGCCGGTATTAAAGTGCCGATTGTAAAATTTTATCCTGAAATAAAAAATAATCTGCTTAAAAAACTGATTATGAAGCGTCCTAAGGATGATGAGGCTGCAGATTCCGGGGCAATTGTAAAAATCCCGCCTTTTCTTCTCAGCGGATCAGTTATAGAAAAAAGCAGAGGATACAGTATAATGGCTGTTATGGAAGAGGTTCTGCACTTGTGATAATGGAAGACTTGTTTCTGGAAAAAGCTGTTTCAGCCGCTGTTCACTATACTGAATCTACCGGTATAAGCTGTTTTGTTATCGATACTGAGGGCAGACGGATAGGTCCCGAACCTGATGAAAACTCCCCGGGCTTCAGTTTCTGCAATCGTATTGAGCATGTTTTTCCTCAGGACAGGCTGGACTGCAGTCAGGTTCATCGCTACGGAAGCTATCAGGCCGAGCGTTTCGGCGGAAAATATATGTTTTTCTGTCCGATGTCTCTTCTGCACTGGACATCTCCGCTTTTTAAAGGCGGAATCCAGGTCGGTTCAATGGTCTGCGGTCCTGCTCTTATCATAGATTCCGATGATTTTATAAGAAACGACCTTATATCCGGCAAGAATCTTCCGGCATCGGAAATCTTCAGTCTGATGAAGCTTGCATCCGATATACCCTCAATTACAACAGAACGCTCCCGCAGTCTTTCCGAGCTGCTATTCTATGTTACAGCAAGTCTTTCCGAGATGGATTCCCTGACTCTGGAGATGAAGCAGGAAAACTCCGACCAGCAGAAGGAAATCTCTGAATATATTCAGTATATCAAGACTATGGAACATTCCAGCGCGGAGATTTCCCGGTATCCCTTCGCGAAGGAATCGGAACTTATAGACTGTATCGAAAACGGAGAGGCCTCAAACGCAAAGGCTATCCTGAATGAAATACTTGGAAACGTGTTCTTTACGGCCGGCGGTGACATAAAGGTAATCAGAGCCCGTGTACTTGAGCTGATAGTACTGCTATCCAGAGCAGCCGTTAGAGGCGGTGCAGATGCCGAGCAGATCTTCGGCATGAATTATCAGTATCTCAGCCGTATCAACTCGTTCACCAGTGTGGAAGGCATAGCCGGCTGGCTTTCAAGGGTAATTCACAGATTCTCTGAACTGGTTTTTGATATGCGTGAAATTAAGCATGCCGATGCAATTCACGGGGCAATGCAGTATATACGGGAACATTACCGCGACAAGATTTCGCTTGAAGAAACTGCTGCACATGTAAATCTTTCCCCGTCCTATCTCAGCAAGGTCTTCAAAAAGGAGCTTGATCTCAATTTCAACACCTATCTGAATCAGGTCCGTGTTGAAAAAAGCAAGAACTACCTGATTAATTCCGATGTTCCGCTGATTGATATAGCCGGTATGTGCGGATTTGAAGATCAGAGTTACTTCTCAAAGGTATTCAAGAAATTTACAGGTACCTCCCCGGGGAAATTCCGGGAAAACCGCGGAAAGATAAAGCTGAATAATCACGAAGTACATTAAGAATTCTGCATACATAAAAAAATGCAAAATTTAACAAAATAATTCAATACGGTGTTAAGCCGCAGATAGGATAATAATATCAGAAAAATCTAAAATGACCGAACTGAAGGAAGCGAAGTGAAAATCTTCCGCGAGCGCGTCACTGTGAAGGTCCGGAAACAGACCAAGCCAGAATACTTCATCTCGGCATTATGTCATACTCAGACCTCGCGTACAGGGATGGAGATGAGAGAAAGAGAGGAACAGGATGGCAGATTTTGAGAAAATTTCAGAACTGATGCAGAAAGGCAAGGCTGATGAGGTTAAGCAGCTTTGTGCAGACGCTCTTGCAGAGGGCATCGCTCCCAAGGAAATCCTAGAAAAGGGACTTCTTTCCGCGATGAATATTGTAGGAGTAAAATTCAAAAACAATGAAGTTTTTGTACCTGAAGTACTTATTGCAGCAAGAGCAATGAATTTCGGACTAGAAGTTCTTAAGCCCGCAATGGTCGGCGATGATGTCGAAGAAATCGGAAAGGTTGTTATCGGAACAGTAAAGGGTGACCTTCATGACATCGGTAAAAACCTTGTGAAGATTATGTTTGAAGGCAAGGGTCTAACTGTAGTGGATCTCGGAGCTGATGTATCGGCTGAGAAATTCATTGAAGCCGCACAGAATGAAAATGCAAATATTATTGCATGTTCAGCTCTTCTTACTACAACAATGACTCAGATGGAAAACGTAGTTAAGGCCGCTGTAGACGCAGGTATCAGAGACAAGGTTACCATTATGGTCGGCGGAGCTCCGGTAACAGAGAAATTCTGTGAAAGTATCGGTGCTGATATCTATACAGCAGATGCAGCTACAGCTTCAGAAAAAGCTCTTGAGGTTTGTACAAAATAATCCAAAAACAGCCTGCATTGGCAAATTTCTTTTATAAAAATACGGAGGATATCCAACAAGCTTTGGATATCCTCTTTTTTTTTGTATTCGGACGTGTGTAAAAATGCAAAAATTTGTTAATTACTACAATCCTCCAGCCTGAAAGGGTCTTAGAATTATATCAAGCTATTAAATTGCAATAATAACCCGGAGGATATATGACTGGAAAAGAAAAATTACTGGCAGTACTTAGAAAGGAAAAAACAGGCGAGGTGCCATGGGTCCCCTTTGCCGGTGTACATGCAGGTAAACTAAAAGGGTACACAGCACGTGAAGTTTCTACTGATGCTGATAAACTGATTGAATCTCTTCTTGAGGTTAATAAAATCTACAAGCCGGACGGACAGCCGGTAATGTTTGATCTTCAGATTGAAGCTGAAATACTCGGATGTAATCTGGTATGGTCTGAGGATGCTCCGCCTACTGTGGCATCTCATCCGCTTGCCGATACCGAAGAAATTCCCGATACTATGCCCAAGGCTGAGGACGGACGTATCCCTATGGCTGTAAAAGCCATGAAAGCCATGAAGGAAAAAGTAGGAGCTGATACCGCACTTTACGGTCTTATTACAGGCCCCTTTACTCTGGCGTCTCATCTTCGGGGAACCAATATTTTTATGGATATGGTAATGAATCCGGAGCATGTAAAAGCACTCATGGAATATACAACGAAAGTTGCAAACGCAATGACTGATTTCTATGCCGATGCAGGAATGGACATTATTGCGGTTGTCGACCCTCTTATCTCCCAGATTTCACCTGATCACTTCGCTGAGTTCATGGACGGCCCGTTTTCTGAGGTTTTTGAACATATAAGAAGCAAGGGTGCGTTTTCATCCTTCTTTGTATGCGGAAACGCTACGGCAAATATCGAACCCATGTGCAAGACTGCTCCTGACAGTATTTCGGTGGATGAGAATGTTAATCTTGCCGCAGCAAAAAAAGTTACTGATAAGTATAATGTTGTTATCGGCGGTAATATTCCGCTTACTTCCGTTATGCTATTCGGAACACAGCAGGACAACATGAAAACTACCATCGATTTAATAGACAGTCTTGATAACCAGGACCTCCTGATTGTCGCTCCCGGCTGCGATATGCCATACGATATCCCAATCGAGAATACAATCGGAATAGAGCAGGCTGTGCATCAGACTGAACAGATCCGTGAAATGGTTGCAAATTATGAGGGCAGTGAAATAGAATTTGAAGGCGAACTTCCCGATTATCCAAATCTTGAAAGACCCTTTATCGAAGTTTTCACACTCGATTCAATTACCTGCGCAGCCTGTACATATATGAAGGCCTCCGCTGATGATATCAAGTCACATTACGGAGAAAAGGTAGACATGATAGAGTATAAATATACAGAGCCTCAGAACATTGCCCGATGCAAAGCAATGGGTGTACAGCAGCTTCCCAGTATCTACATCAATGGCGAACTTAAATACTCATCTATAATTCCAAGCAGAAATGAATTTATAGCTGAGGTTGAAAAGTACCTTTGAGTGACAGCATAAAATTAATACTGATCTCAGGATTTCTGGGATCAGGTAAAACCACATTTTTAAATAACATCTTCAAAATAATGCCGGACGTAAAGTTCGGCATTATTGTCAACGACTTCGGCAGCATCGGAGTAGATTCGAAGCTTCTGGGTGCTCAGGATAAAGACAGTATCCTTGAGCTGAATAACGGGCAGATCTTCTGTTCCTGTCTTGCCGGCTCCTTTGTTTCGGCCGTGGGCAGTTTCTCCCGGTTTGATATCGATTACCTGCTTGTAGAAACTTCCGGACTGGCTAAGCCTTCACCGCTTCTTGAAATTATTAATGAAGCTAAAGCAGTCTCAAACGGCCGTATTAAATATCACGGAATGATTAGCCTTGTTGATGCTTCAACATACCGCAGACTCTCTCAGGCTGTGCTGGCTGTGAATGAACAGATAGCCTACAGCAACAAGGTGATTCTAAATAAAACAGACCTGGCAGGTAAAATGGAAACAAGCCTGTGCGAGTCGGATGTTCTTACCGTTAACCCCGAGGCCGATATTATTCGAACAAGTTTTGGAGAAGCCGATTCTTCATTGCTTGAGCAGATGCCCGAGATTGAGACTGTTAAACCGTTTGAAAGACGATTTGCGGGCTGGGGAAGGCAGGGCAGACCGGTTCCCGTACTGCTTACCTGTTCAAGTACTGCAGATGAAAAGGATTTGAACCGCTTCATCGACAGCATCCGCAGCAGCGTTTACAGGATCAAAGGCTGGCTTAAAAGTGAAGACGGATATCTGCAGGCAGATATCTCCGTGGCCTCAGACGGGCAGTACTGCAGGCATGTCTCCGGTTCAGAGCGTGAAGGGCTTGTAATCATTTCTCCTGCAGATGATACTGTTTTAGAACTTATTAAAAAATCTGCGGAAGAACTAAGCGGAGCGGAAATAAAAATATGAAAATTAAGATACATACTGACGGTGAAATTAAGGCCGCGGAAATCAAAAAAGGTGAAAGTCTTCTTGATGCAGTAAACAGGGCCGGTATTGAAGGCTATGATGCACCCTGCGGTGGCAAGGGTACCTGCGGAAAGTGCAGGGTAAAACTAGTAAGACCTGAACTTACCAGGCAGTATAAGCCTGATTCTGTAGAAAACAAATTCCTCACCGAAAGTGAAATAAGCGCTGGAACAAGACTGGCCTGCCGCATTTTCCCGGAGAGTGATATTGATATCACAGTTTCTTCCGCAGGGAAATCAGCATCTATTCTGACAGGTTTTGACGGACAGGCTTTTAATCCGGATCTGATAGGTTCGGAGGCGCCTGTTTCTCTAATCAGTCTGAATCTTGATAAGCCTTCAATCGAGGATCAGCGTTCCGACTTTGAAAGAATTAAATCAGGCCTTCCTGAAAGTTCGGATATTCCATTGTGGATGATACGGTGCCTGCCTGCACTTCTGAAAAAATACGAGTATGAAATCTCGGTAAAAACCTGTTTCGGTAAAATTGTTTCAGTGTCAGATAAAAATACTGCTGAGGTTTCATACGCTGTTGCAGTTGATATCGGAACCACTACAGTAGTTTCATATCTTGTCTGCATCAGCGGAGAAGAGCGCGGTCAGGTGATCGACTTTGTCTCCTCACTGAATTCTCAGAAGGGTTTCGGAGGGGATGTTATCTCCAGAATCGAGTTCACAATGCAGGAATCAGGAAACCTTGATATTCTGCAGCAGAAAATAACAAATCAGATATCAACCATGGTCGATAAGCTTTGTTTAAAAGCCGGAATTGAATCTTCTGCAATCGATCTTGTTACAATAGCGGGCAACACTACCATGATGCATCTTTTCGCCGGTCTGGATCCCGCAGGTATAGCTGCCGCTCCCTTTATTCCGGTTGATACCTCTCTGCTTGCTGTTTCAGCGCCGGAGCTGGGGCTGAGTCTTCACGAGGGATGTACAATAGCACTGCTTCCCTCTATTGCCTCCTATGTAGGTGCAGACATCACAGCAGGCATCATTGCCACCGGAATGCATAGAACTGATAAACTCTCTCTTTTAATCGATATAGGTACAAATGGTGAGATTGTTCTCGGCAATAAAAGCGGTATGACGGCATGTTCAACTGCAGCCGGCCCGGCTCTTGAGGGCGCTAATATCTCATGCGGAATGGGCGGAGTTCCCGGCGCAATCAACAGGGTATATGCCGCCACTGAAAAGGATATTTCCTTTGAAGTGATTGGCGGAGATACTCCGGCAGGAATCTGCGGTTCAGGAATTGTTGATGCGGTTTCTGTTTTCCTGCAGCAGGGATACATTGATGAGACCGGAAGGATTATGACCGAGGAGGCAGATACTTCCGGACCGCTCATTATAAAAGATGACGGTCCCGAACTGAAAGTTTCCGGCGGAATAACGCTCACTCAGAAGGACATAAGGGAAATTCAGATGGCCAAAGCTGCAATAGCTGCCGGAATTGCAACGCTGCTTCATGAAACCGGAAAAACAGTTGATGATGTTGAATGTGTGCATCTGGCCGGCGGTTTCGGAGCTGCCCTAGACAGGCATAATGCCGCGGTTATCGGACTTGTTCCGGCAGCCCTTGAAACAAAGATAGCAGCAGCCGGAAACACTGCAGGTAAGGGTGCGGTAATGGCAGCTCTATCTGCTGATGTCATTGCTGATATGTCTGATGCCGCAAGGCATGTTGATTACATTGAACTCTCAACAAGTGCCCAGTTTCAAATGGAATACATGAACGCTATGTATTTCAACAAGCTGTAAAAAAAGCCCCTGCTGTTGCCGGCAGGGGCCAGGAGAAAAAAGAGGAGGAAATATCTCAAATAAGACCTGTTCCGGGCTATTTGAGATATTTTTTATCTGATTGTCTGCTCAGATTCTTTATCAAAGAAATAGATTTTTTCAGGAGCCGGTTTGAAATATGCCTTGTCTCCGACTTTAAAGCTCAGGTGAGGCGGTACCTTTGCAATGAAACTGCTTGTTGATGTTTTTACATGAAGATGTATTTCTTCGCCCAGCTGTTCAATAACGGTAATTGATCCGGTTATTGAATCCTTTTCGCTTCCGTCTTCTGCATATTTAAGGTTTTCAGGTCTAACGCCCATCACAACGGTTTTTCCGTTATAATCTTTAAGAAGTTCGGCTTTATCGGATGGAATCTCTATCTGAAAACCGCCCTCATCGGCAATGATTTTACTTCCGTTGATATCGAGTTTTACAGGGATAAAGTTCATTTGAGGTGAGCCTATGAATCCTGCTACAAAGAGGTTGTCGGGAGCGTTGTAAAGGGTAAGCGGGCTTCCTATCTGCTGAACAAGACCGTCCTTCATTACAACGATTTTATCAGCCATAGTCATGGCTTCAACCTGGTCGTGTGTTACATAAACCATGGTAGCCTTAAGACGGTGGTGAAGGCTGGAAATTTCAGCTCTCATCTGTACCCTCAGCTTTGCGTCAAGGTTTGAAAGCGGTTCGTCAAAGAGGAATACCTTCGGGTGCCTTACAATGGCTCTTCCTACAGCAACCCTCTGTCTCTGACCGCCGGACAAGGCTTTCGGTTTTCTTTTGAGAAGACTTTCAATTCCGAGTATTGCCGCGGCTTCTTTAACACGCTTGTCAATTTCATCCTTTGAAAACTTTCTGATTTTAAGACCGAAGGCCATGTTGTCGTATACGGACATATGAGGATACAGGGCGTAGTTCTGAAATACCATTGCAATGTCCCTGTCCTTGGGAGGTACATCGTTTACAACTTTGTCGCCTATTTTCAATGTTCCGTCCGATATTTCCTCGAGGCCGGCAATCATTCTAAGAGTTGTTGTTTTTCCGCATCCTGATGGACCTACAAGAACAACAAACTCTTCGTCTTTTATCTCAATATTTACATTGTCAACAGCTTTAACATTTCCCGGATAAATTTTGGTTATATTTTCAAGTGTTACTGTAGCCATAAAATCCTCCAATAGATATAAAAGAATAACATTGTTTGAGTTATAAGTCAAACAAATATGAAACAAAATGCTGGATATGCTAAAACAAGTATCAAACAAATGCTGTAAAAATAGTTCTTGTTTGATATTCGCTTTGAATGTACTATGTAGCCAGGATTAATCAGGGTGAAAGAACTTCTTTATCAAAAGATATACAGACATCTCCGTGAAGAGATAGTCAGCGGCAGCATTCCCTCAGGCGTCAGACTCCCCGGAGTACGGGAACTCGCAGAACAGTGGGAGACAAGCGGAAATACGGTTATCAAGGCCGTGGATCTTCTGCAGAAAGAAGGGCTTATAGACAAGAAGCCGGGCAGGGGAATGATTGTCTGCGAGCCTTCTGAACTTCGGTCTGAGACAACTTATACAATTGGGCTCATTGTTCAGGATATTGCCGCTCCATCTAATGCAGGGCTGGTCAGGCAGATCGAAAAGTATACCGCGGCAGCCGGTACAGGCCTGTCGATTCGAAGTTCATCATCAGGAACTGAAGCTGCCATTGCGTCTGAAATGGAAAAACTGGGCTGTTCCGCTGTAATTGTTATTCCTTCACCCGGAATTTCTGCGACTGCATTTTCCGCAATCGATATACCGATTCTTTTTACCGGTGACTTTAATCCTACCGAAAAATTCGAAGGTAATTTTATCGTTGTTGACCGATATGATGCCTTTTACCGGATGGCTGTTCATCTGCTTGAATCCGGCCGCCGGAACCCGGCTTACATTGGAACTTCCAAAGAGCTGAAGCTGGAACCCGGTTATGCCGCCTGCAGGGATGCAGGCGAAGGTACACGATACGGCTTCCGGGAAGAATACACGGTGTCTGCAGGAGGATACGAGACTGAGCAGGGAAAAACTGCCATGCAGCAGCTTCTGCTTAATGAGGAGTATCCTGATGCCGTGATCTGCGCAACTGATACGCTTGCCGCAGGAGCTCTTAAGGCCTGCAGGGAGGCAGGGCTTGAAGTTCCAGGTGATATCGGTATAACCGGGGCCGGCAACCAGGATATTTCCGAAGCCCTGGATCCGTCTTTAACTACTATTAAAAGCCCCGATCAGCTCACTGCTATGCTATGTATAAATGCGGTATCAGATATCATCAACGGCAGACTGGTTGCTGGAAGTCCGATTCGGGTAAGGCTTGAGATGCAGCTGATCTTCCGTGACTCTTCCGGAACCGGAGAGTCCGACGGAAGTGAGTGGCTTTAGATTAACACCGAATCGACTGTCTGTTTCAGGTTTATTAGTCTTCAACTAATGCCTGAAGCGGATTATGCTTATATAGCCTGTCCTTAACAGCAAGAACTGTAAGCGGTTTTTTCAGATACTGATGAAACAGGATATCATGGCCAAGACAGAGTCCCATCTCGATTACAAGATCCGCATCGCTCTGGTTAATCGCCTCAGCCTGTCCTATAGGATTGCAGTTGACGCCGCCTTTAAGATTATCGCTTATCTCAGATTCCTTAATTCCGTTAACAGTACAGCGGAAAGAACTAGGTTTCAGCCCCTTCTCCTTCAGTATCCCTGAAAGTTTCAGAGCTTCCTTTTCCATGGAAAAACAGTAGGCCAGTGCTATTTTCTTCCACCCCTGAAGATTTGAAAATTCAATTACTTCATCAAGTCTTGAGAGGCTGCCGGCTCTTCCTCCGGCAACGAGTTTATCGGCATTCTCGTAAAACTCGGGAATGCCGTCTTTTTTATATTCTTTAACTATGCTGTCGTGGGCTCCGTTGCAGTCGCGTCCGTCGGATTTGCATGCCTTGGAGCTGCAGTTGAGGCAGTTCATTTGATCAGCCCCTCAAGTTGACTGCAAAGCTCTCCGAAGCGCTTCATTGCCGCCTGTACCGGTTCAGGACTGCTCATATCCACTCCTGCCGCAGCAAGAGATTCAAGTGGATATTTCGACCCTCCTGATTTGAGAAATGAGAGGTACTGGTCACGATCAAGTTCAGTACCGTTAAGAACCTTCGTTGACAGCGCTATGGCGGCAGCAAGACCGGTAGCATACTTGTAAACATAGAAAGCCCTGTAGAAATGGGGGATTCTGAGTCCTTCAAGATCACTTTCTGCGAACAGTTCAACATCAGGCCCGAAGTATTTCTCCAGCAGGCTTCTGTAGAGTTTTCTTACCGATTCAACACTTAAAGGCTGGCCTTCTTCAACCATCTTATGGGCAAGATGTTCAAATTCGGCAAACATGGTCTGTCTGAATATTGTTGCAATAATATCATCAACCTGTTTTCCAATCAGGTAGGCCTTCATTTCATCGGACTCCGCTCTTTCGAAAAGATATTTTGCAAGCAGCTGTTCGTTGAAGGTAGATGCTACTTCAGCCTCAAATATTGTATAGCTGTAATTCTGGAATGGGTTGTTTCTGACACTGTACCAGGAATGCATCGAGTGTCCGCCCTCATGGGCAAGTGTGAACACATCTCGAAGAACGTCTTCCTTGAAGTTCATCAGGATATATGGATCGCCGATGTAGGACCCTGCGGAAAAGGCTCCGGAGCGTTTTCCCTTGTTCTCATAGCGATCAACCCACCCGCTCCTGAGTCCGTTCTCGAGCGTACTGCAGTACTCTTCACCCATCGGTTCCAATGCTTTGATTATTACTTCAACAGCTTCATCATAGCTATGCTTTACCTTTATATCCTTTACAAGCGGAACATAGACGTCATAGTGGCTGAGCTTCTCAAGGCCAAGCGCACGGCGCCGCAGATCGTAATACCGGTGAAGGGCCGGGAGATTTTCGCCTATGGTGCTCAGAAGGTTGTCATAAACGGTTTCTTCAACCTTGTCCGGGAAGAGGGCTGCGGCTCTTGAGGAACTGTAATTGCGTATGCGTGATTTGTATATGTCCAGATGAACATTTCCTGCATAGAGAGTTGAAAGTGTGTTTTTATGAGATTCAAAGCCGGAGTAGAACTGAAAATATGCCTGCTTTCTGATTTCCCTGTCGGGGTTTATCAGGAAGGAGCCGAATGTTGACTGTGTGAGGGGAATTTCTCCCTCTTCAATCTTTATATTTCCAAAAGACATATCGACATTGGTCAGTGATGAAAATGTCCTTGAAGCAGTCTGATTCGCCTCTGCCTGCATGGCTATCAGCTTCTCTTCCTTCTCGGACAGGATATGAGGTCTGTACCGGAGGATCTTGTTCAGCATAATAGAATATTCCGAGAGCAGGGGGGATGCCATAAAGGATTTCATTTTATCTTCGGAAACCGCCTGTATCTCCGGGGTCTGATAACTGGCAGCAGCTGAGGCCTGTGCCGCAAGAGACATGAATCTTGAAAACCGCTCCTGTCCGCTGCTGTTTCCTTCATCCTCGTTGAGTCTCAGATGGGCATAGGATCCGAGTCTTTCTTCCATCAGCTCAAATCCATTCATATAATCAAGGCATTCCTTGAGCTTTTCAGCGGAGTCCCCCAGGGTCCCCCTGAATTTTTCTATTCCGGGTATCATTTTCTGAAAAGCCTTTAGATCAGCCTCCCAGTCTTCTTCTGTTTTATATAAACCTGAAAGATCCCATTTGTCTTTATCATCTACTTCATGTCTTTCCGGTATTTTACTCATATTATTCTCCAATTATTAGTTTTGCCAGTCTGGAAGCAGCTCTGCCCCGATGGCTTATTTTATTCTTTTCAGCTTCGCCTATTTCTGCTACCGTCATTCCGTAACGGGGCAGGAAAAAGACGGGATCATAACCGAAGCCTCCGCAGCCTGCCGGTTCAAAGGTTATACTTCCGTCAACCGACTCCTGTACCGTATACACACGGTATTCATCAATTATAAGACTCATACAGCATACAAAATGAGCGGTTCTCTCCGCAGTTGTTTCCAGATGCTTCATTTTATCAAGCAGATACAGGTTTCGGTCCTCACTTGAAAGGTCTGGACCACCGCTGCTTCCGTAGCGTGCTGAATATATTCCAGGTTCACCGCCTAGGCTGTCAACACATAGACCGGAATCATCGGCAATTATCGGCCTTCCGGCTAATTTGAACAGGGTTTCAGCTTTTAGAAGAGAATTCGCCAGAAAGGTCGTCCCTGTTTCGTCGCAGTCAAAGTCTATTCCAATCTCATCAGGGGTTATAATTTTATGACCGCTGAGGATCTGTGAAAGTTCGTGTTTTTTATGCTGATTGTTTGTTGCAAGCAGTAGTTCCATTGATTATCTCCAGAGCTACTATTATTCCAGTAAAAGCCCTTGTGGGCAAGAGGTCCGAAGGAGGCTGAATAAAACAGCTCTGATTGACAGTCTGATATTCAGTTGCTAAGATTCATCCATGGAAAATAATGACTGTATATTCTGCAAAATATTGAAAAAGGAAATGCCTGCAACAATAGTCTATGAAGACGATCTTGTTATGGCATTTATGGATGTTTTTCCCATCAACCCCGGTCATGTACTTGTGATACCAAGAGAGCATCAGCAGTATATTTCCGATGTTTCGGACGAAGCTGCTGCAAGGATGTTTGAAGTAGGGCGGAAGGTGAATACCGCACTCCGTAGCAGCGGGCTTAAGTGTGAAGCTGTGAATTTCATCCTTTCAGACGGGGTCGCCGCTTCTCAGGAGGTATTTCACTCCCATCTTCACTGTGTACCGAGGTATGAGGGTGATGGAGTCAAATTTATATATCCCGGAAAGGCCAAGGGGATGGCTGATGCTGATGAGCTGAAAGGCAACGCCGAATCAATCCGAAATAAACTTAAAATCTGAACGGAGGCTCCGCTGCCGGAGCCTCTATAATGCAGGTCCACAGAACAGGGAAATAATCCGGAAGGCTTTTTTTCAGGACATAAGCTCTGTGAACACCTTCCTGAGTTCCGCTTCTGCGTCACTGCGGCTTCCCTTCCATTCAAAGCCGGCTGCTCTCTTATGTCCGCCGCCTCCGAAAGAAGCGGCGACAGCGCCTACATCAAGATCTTCAAGGCTTCTGAGGCTTACTGAGCATTTATCGTCCTCTTCTTCACGTACAAAGATAATGGCTTCACAGCCCTTAACTCCGAAGAGCTGACTGTTGATAGTATCTGAGTCACGGTTCTTTGAGCCGTATTTGTTCTTTTCTTCAAGGGTTTCATAGATGAATATACAGCGGCCGTCCAGAAAACTTTCCGCTCTCGAAAGTATGCGGCCTGTAAGTATCTTGCTCTCCAGAGGTCTCCCTCCGTACATGCGGTAGAAAAGCTTTTTGGGGGAAGCTCCATAGGCCAGCAGCTCGGCTGCAAGCAGCATTGCTTCAGAATCGGTTTCAGTAGCATCAAGGTGTCTGAAGTATCCTGTGTCGGTTATGAATCCGAATAAAAGATCCTCGGCTGCCGTCTCCTGCGGTTTGCAGCCTAATTCCTTCATAAGCTTGTAGACAAGTACTGTGGTTGAAGGTGATTTACCCTCAACATAACTCACATCACCGAAGGGCCTGCCTGATGCGTGATGATCTATTACTGCCACGGGATATTCCTTAATTTCTTCAGCAAATCCTGCACCTATTCTGTCCGGGGTTGAGCAGTCTGTAATTATTACGGCACATTCAGCTTTGACATCGGGATTGCTGATGTCTTTTCCTGCTTTTTCAGCAGCTTCTGCAATGCTTGCTGAAAACATCGACATCATCGCCATTGATTCAGGTCTGATAAATGGACCGGGAGAGCATAGTGCCGCTTTTTTTCCAAGATTGTATATCAGATCTGCAAGTCCAGTCTGTGAACCCAGGCAGTCTCCATCGGGTTCTTCATGACCGAGAATGAAAAAAGTGCTGTATTTATCAATAAAACTTATAAGTTCCTGAGGTATTTCTTTAAGCATATTATGTCCTTATCAGATGGTTAATACATTAATTTACGCATTTAGACGGTAATATGCAATAATTTTAGCGGTTTAAAAAGAGAAAACCGGAGCGCACCGTAACACGGGAACTCCGGTTTTCAAAGGATTGTTGGGAGAAAAGGTTAAAGCTCCTCTTTAACTTCAGCGACGATTTCCTGCATTCGTTTGAGATGGTTTTCCTTTCCCCAGGAGTATTGAGGAAGATCCCATTCTATGGTTTTCAGGTTTTCTGTGACTTCAGGTATTGCATTGTAGGGAATCGACAAAAAGAGCCATCCCGGCGGGAACAGTTTTCTTGCTTTCATTCCATGATGCAGACCCGTGACCATCATGTTCAGCTCTCCGCTGAAATACGGATACAGGTATAAAAATGCACATCCTACTACGGTTGTTCCCTTTGCATTCCATGCTGCGCCGGAGCGGTAGGTATATGCTCTCATTATAATCTCTGCCTGATCTGCATCGGCAGTTAATATGAGCAGATCAGGGTTGAAATTAAGGGTATCGAGTTTTGAATATAAAACATACTTAACACTGTTTTTTTCAAATTTTGACATGTTGGTATACAGCTTCCTGTTCGCTCTCGGATCTTCATATACTCCGAGCCGCGGCCCAACCTGGCCGCTTTCAAATATAGGATCTCCCTCTTCCATTCCCAGAAGAATAGGGCCTGCTTTGCATTCATGGTTTTCTGCAGTTGTATAAAACGGTCTGTCGTATTCCTGAGCCTCTTTGAGCATCTCGCAGAATGCCAGCTTTTTTTCTATGTGTTCAACTCCGACAGGTTTAGTTAAAAGGAATTTGACACCAACGGGACTGTATTTAAAATTAAATTCCTTGAATATTGATAAATCTATTTTATCGTTCATTATTTGCTCCTTAACCGAAAATCAGCCCGGGAAGCCAGGTGGCTATTGCCGGGAATATAATTATCAAAGCAATACATACCAGCAGTGCACCTACAAACGGCCAGACACCCTTGAACAGGGTTTCAATTTTTACCGAAGGGGCTACACTCTTCATTACATAAATATTTAAACCGACAGGCGGAGTTATGCTTCCCATTACTGTTACAAGCAGGATTATTACACCAAACCATATTGGGTCATAATGCAGTGTTCCTACAACAAGCGGAAAGAAAATGGGAACAGTGAGAAGAATCAAGGCCAGTGCGTCGATTACACATCCAAGAATCAGATAGATGAGAACGATAAGCCCCATTACCGCAAAATTTGGAAGATTGAACTCCGATACCCAGGTTGAAAGCTGGAAAGGGATTCGCGTGAGTGCAAAGAATCTTCCGTAGACTGTTGCTGCGGCTACAAGCATGAAAATCATTGCACTTAATTTTGTTGTATCAAGAAGCGCGAGTTTTAGTTTCTTAAAATCCATTTTCTTTTCAAACAGGGTTAGAACCAGCAGGGCAATAGCTCCGACGGCTCCTGCCTCTGTCGGAGTAAACCAGCCTATAAACAGCCCGCCTAGTGAAACTACGAAAACCACTAAAACTTCAAGTAATCCGTCTTTTTTTATTGTTGATATTATTTCATTCCGGCTTGCTTTTTCTCCGGCCGGACCAAGTGAGGGGTCTCTTCTGCACAGGATATAGATGGTCAGCATATTCGCAACCGTAAGAAGAATTCCCGGCAGTATACCTGCTACAAAAAGGCGTCCGATAGACTGTTCAGTTGCAATTCCGTAGATTATAAACAGAACACTGGGCGGAATGAGACTGCCGATCGAAGCACCTGCTGCAATACTGGAAGCCGATAATTCATCCTTGTAGTGATACCTCTTCATTTCTGGGAAGGCGATAGTTCCGATAGTTGCCACACTCGCTGCAAGTGAGCCGCATATTGCTCCGAATAAAGCACAGGCCAGCTGAGCCGCCAGTGCCAGGCCGCCTTTACGGTGTCCTATAACCTTATGTGAAAGCCTAAACAGACCAGAACCTATACCGGAATAATAAGCAACAAAGCCCATGAATACAAACATGGGGACAACGGTAAGTGAGTATGATGAAAAACTGGAGAAAATATCTTTGGATATAATATTAAATGCTGCCTGGGGAGAACGGAGAAAAGACAGTCCCCAGAATCCGGTAAGCAGCATTGAGAAGCTGACTGGGACTCCAAGAAACATCACTATTATAAAAATAATTAGACCTAATAAACCTACTAATGCTGCACTCATTGCTTATTTTCTCCTTCCAATTTTAAATCCATTATGCTTTCCACAATTTTTACCAGCGGAGTGATTGTAAGAAGGACAAAACCCAGGCAAAGAAATGCCATAACATATACAATGGGAATCCTCATTACCGGGCTTACATCTCCGACTGCAACCCGGTCGATTGTATAAAGAACCATATTCCATGCTATCAGGATGAAATTAATCAAAACAATAATATTTGTTATGATTCCGATTATTTTTGCTTTCTTCTCTGAAAGTTTTTCAAGTAAGAATGTCAGATTTGTGTGCCCTCCTTCAAAGGCACATCTTGAAAGTGCAAAGCTGATTGATAACAGCGATAAATAACATACAATTTCATATACGCCGAAAATCGGCATTTCAAGCACCGGGCTTCGTGTAATAACATTGGCAACTACAAGAAGGCAGTTCAAAAACAGGATTGCAGCTGCCAGATAATCCAGTTTTCTGGAAAATGTTTTCAAAAATCGAATAGCGGTATCCATATGTTCCTCTTTTTAAGAATCATTGCGTACCTGAGAGTTCAGGTACGCAATTGGGTAAGAATGATAGAAAATTATTTGGCTAGTTCTGCGAGATAATTGTCATGAACCTTATTGTATTTTTCACCGAGTTCAAAAAGCAGCTCTTTTGCTTCTTCTCCACGGAGTCCTTTCTGGTCCAGTTCTTCAGCATAGTGATCAAGAATGTGGGCGATTTTTTCTTTCCAGCGTTCAGTTTCTTCAGGTGTCAGTGTTATCACTTCCTGTCCTGTTTCTTCCACTGCATATGTCATACCGTTGTCGCTTTCTTCATCGTAAAAATGGATTACAATATCTTCCCATATCTTGTTGCAGGCATTTTCAATTCCAGTCTGAATGTCGGCCGGGAGAGAATTCCATGTATCCAGGTTCATTACTACAGCCTGAAGACCGTTATACATGAATGGAGTGAGAGTCGTGTACTTTGTTACTTCAGCATTATGCCAGGTGTGAAGAGTTTCGTTGCTGGCAAGGGTTCCCTGTACAATGCCCTTCTGCAGAGCTTCATAGCCATCCTGATGTGACATTGAAACCGGCTTTGCTCCGAGTGCAGTAAGTGACGGGGCATCAGAACCAATACAGCGGATTTCCATGCCTGCCAGATCTTCCAGCGAAGATACCGGTTTAACCGTATGGATATTTCCGGGACCGGTGCATATAAGCATCAGGACCTTTACATCGTGGAATTCCTTCGGATCGAGTTTTTCTACAAATTCCTTGAAGGTTCGGCTGGCAGCCTCTCCGCTTTTAAAGGGAACTCCTGATTTTTTTAGAATATCGCTCGTCAGAAATCTGCCGTTTACCCAGGAAAGCGATTCATGACCTATATCAGCTGCACCGATGGCAACACCGTCATAAATCTTTCCGCCTTCAAGCAGCGTTCCGCCGGGATATGTATTGATTTTTACCCTGCCGTTGGTTTCTTTATCAATTTCTGCAAGCAAGGGAACCATCACTTTTGATTCCCAGGGGCTTGCTGCCGGCATCAGTCCGGCAAAGGACAGTTCTATTGGTTTTTCCGCATTTTTTGAACCGTCATTGCTCTGTGCAGTTTTTTCTGAATCGGATTTACACCCTGCACCCGAGATTATCAGCATGACTGCTAATAAGACATAGCCTAATCTAAACAACCTCTCTTTTTTCATTTTACATCCTCCATAAAGTTTCAACGGAAGCTCCGTTTTGACAGAAGTGTAAGTGCAGTTACCGTATACATAAATGGAATATTAAAACAAAGATATGTAATATTAAGTCAATCTTTCGAATTAATTAGCCAAATCGGATAAAAGCAGTTAGAATCTTTAACTGTTATACAAGTGTACATCTATGTGCTGGATTTTCAAAGTATAGTATCGTCTTTAATGTGTAAATTAGGAGAGCTGCTATAAAGATTTTCAGAAGTCTGTTCACCAGAATATACATGTTCTACACAATCCTGATAGCTTTTCTAATTACCGGCATCTGTACAATTGTCTTTATTATTCTGACTCAGAATATAGAAAATAATGAAATCAGGGATATGAACAATGTAACTGCATTAATCTCAGAGCAGCTTAACCTGCGAATCAAGGAAATGAATCAGATTTCATTTGGGGTTCTGACTAATACTTATGTTAGACAGTCTTTGCTGTATCTAAGCGGATATAATTATGAGACGGTGAATATGCTGATGTATTTAAGTTCATACAACATGATTACGGACAATATTTTTACCATTTCTCAGCCTTTTCCGGATATAGACAGGGTTAATGTCTTCAGTGACAGTAATATGTATTTTTCAAGCAAGAGGTTTGATACAGATTCAGGTGAGGTCAGGAAACAGCTGCTCTCCCGCCCGAAACCCGGAGATATAAAGCTTGAAGCAGGTTATTCATACCGGGTTCTCCCTCCTCATGATAATGAATGGGAAGAGGACTCCGGTGAAAAGATATTTTCACTTCAAAGAGTAGTGCAAAGCTCCCATGGGCCTATTGGAATCATTGAAGTGCAGGCAAAATACAACATCATCGCTGAGATTTGTAATATCAGTCCTATTAATTCCGGCAGGATATTTATTCTGGATAGAAGTGATAATTTTATATATTCAGGGCAGTCGTCAACTGATAATAGTGATGAAAAGCTGATAAATGATTATAAAAACGCCGAAAAGATGTCAGAGTATACTGCAGTAAAATTTATAGAGCAGAAGTCAGGTATCCGCTATGTTGCCGTAAGCCGAGTTGCTTCATATCCCGACTGGATTGTTCTTTACATGATTCCCCGTACTATCCTGAATGAGCCGATATTTAATATTCTACGGCTGATAATAATAATAGGAATATTCGGAACAGCAATATCCTTTGTTATAGCATATATAATAGCCCTTCATATCTATACACCGCTTCGGGAGCTCAAGAAAAAAGTGGAGAATATTGATTATCAGAATATTAATCCGGATATGAGCGCCTACGCCTTTTCTAATGTCGATGGTGAAATTGCTATTCTTAACCGCAGCTTTGATAAGATGGCGCTTAAACTGAAAAATTCATTGGATGAAACAATCCAGACTCAGCAGCAGATTGAGAAAGCCTACTATAAACTTCTGCAGTCCCAGATGAATCCGCATTTCCTGCATAATACTATATCGGTGATATCAATAATGGCAAAGAACCTCGGTGATGGCAAAATTCCTGATATCTGCAGTAAATTAAATACGATATTGAAGTACACATCGGATATTTCAGAAAACTATGTGACATTGCGGGCAGAAAAAGAAAATATAGATTCATTCCTGGGCCTGCTTAAATACCGTTATGAACACAGGATGGAGTATAAGATAGTGATCGAGGATCAGCTTCAGAATAAACTTCTGCCCAGGATGACTCTGCAGCCCTTTGTTGAAAATTGCTTTAAACACGGAATGTACGGTCTGGACCGGGCTATAGAAATCTCAGTTTTTGGAAGACAGACTGATGACGGCTGGGAGATAGTTATCAGCGATGATGGAACAGGAATAGATGAAGGTGAACTTAAAAGAATAAAGGATGAGATATATCATTTTGATAACAGCAGTAACTGGCTTAATGATAACGTATATCTAAAATCAAGCAAGCTGGGTATTTTAAATACCTTTATACGATTAAAACTGCTGTATGATGAGCAGCTTGTTTTTGATATTCATAATATTGCAGGATCCGGAAGCGAAATTAAAATCCATATAAAAGAGATTCAGGAAGGATAAGAATGCCTAGAATTATGCTTGTAGATGATGAACCGATTTTTATTAATGATCTGCGGGATACCATTCGGAGTATAGGCCCCGAGTATGAAGTAGTATATGAAGCTTTTGACGGAAGTGATGCACTTAAGAATATTGGGAAGTTTAATCCTGACATTATCTTTACTGATATAAAAATGCCTGGTATTGACGGCATTACCCTGATTAAAGAAATAAAAAAAATCTATAAGCATATTATTTTAATAGTCCTCAGCGGTTATCAGGATTTTAATCTTGTACGTGATGCATTAAGAGCAAGTGCAGATGACTATCTTCTTAAACCCGTCGAAAAGAATCTGCTGCACACTGTTTTAATGCGAGCTTCCAGTCACATTCAATTTTTAAAAAAGAATTATCAGACAGGTCTGTTAAAGTGCATAATGAAAAATATTATTCCCCGGGACAGTGATTTGTTAAACTATTTCAGTGCTTATTCTCAGTACTGCTGCTGTCTGATTTATCCTGCGGTATCGGTGAATGACAGAAATTTAACCGAGATTGAAAAATCTCTCGGTGATAATGAGACATGCTGGATTTTCGATCAATACTTTAATGAATGTACTTTAATCATATTTGGAATAATAAACAGAATATCCGACGAATCAAGAGTAATAGGTGAAAAGATATTAAAGAGTAAAATGCCGGCAAGTGTTGTCGTTGTCAGTCAGAGATTCAGTGATATCAGAAGACTGGAACGGGTAGTGAATAAAATTAAAAATGAAAAAGATTCCTATCAGGTTCTTGGTCAATCCTGTACAGTTGTCAGCGATAAGGAATATCTTTCGGATAATACTGAAATATATAATCAGCTCCAGAGCAGATTCAAGCTGAAACTGCAGAATGCGCTTTTAACCCATCACTGGTATGATTTCTCCGAATTAATTAAAAAAACTTTTGAATACTGTCAGACAGAGAAGATTTCAGCTCTGCTTATAAAAAAATTCCTTTTCAGAATTACCATATCGGTAGAGAAGAATTATTCAATTCTCCCTCAATTTACAGAACTGAATATTGAAAACCAGATTGAGAAAATAGTGGATGAATCAGAAGATTACCAGGTTTTAACAAGGGAATACCTGAATTTTTTATGTGAAATCTTCTCAATCAATTATGGTAACATTTCCTCCAGTGACCAGGAACTGATGCTTCTTATTGAATCCTATTTAAAAGAGAATATAACTTCCAAAATCAGTGTTGAAGAGATCTGCAGACATTTTTATATCTCCCAGACTAAAATGAACCGAATTTTTAAAAAATACTGCCGTACATCCTTTATTGATTATCTGACTCAGATGAAGATGGAGGAGGCAAAGGCTCTGCTGCGGGATCAGCCGGATATGCCTATTGCCCAGATTGCTTATACTCTGGGCTTCAGCGATAATCTGTATTTCAGTAAAGTATTCCGTAAAATAACCGAATATTCGCCCTCTGAATTCAGAAAACAATATTCAGCTGTTTATTCAGATGGTTAATAATCTCTTCTGGGGTGTTCTGCCGGATATTATCAGCCTCCCGCGGTTTATATAGGCATCAATCTCGGTGCGCATACCGAATTCAGGCAGATACAGGCCAGGTTCAATAGAAAAACAGGAGCCTTCAAGCAGAAACCGTTTGTCGGGAAATTCAACCGAGTCGAGGCCTGTACCATTCCCGTGAAGTTCCGTATCAATGCCGTGGCCGGTTCTGTGCTTTATATACTGTTTATTCCCGCTGTCAATCAGTACCCTTCTTGCTGCCTCATCAGCCTCTGCTCCGGTAACAGATCTTTCTTCAGCAAGTCTCTCTGATATGAAACCGGCGCAGCGATCACGAGCCTCTGCCACTGTTGAGAACAGCTTCTCTGCATCCTCCGGAATATCCTTCCCTGTAAAACCGACCCAGGAAATGTCGGCAAAAACAGAACCCGGTTTCTTCTGCCTGGCCCATAGATCAAGCTGCAGGACTGAATCCTTTAATATGAGGCCTTCGTTGTCCTCCGCCGCATAATGCGGGTTTCCTGACGCCTTTCCGCACGCAACTACGGGAAGGTGTTCGGTTTCAAGGTTTCTAAGATTAAATTCATCAAGAATCCACTGCTGCACATCACGTTCATACAGCTTTTTTCCGGGTGTACTTATGGCTGCCGACAGACGCGCCCAGACCTTTTCAACTATGTCGTAGAGATGGTCTGCAGCCTCTTCATGCATCTGAATCTGATTATTATCAATAAGGCCGCAGAAACGCTGGATGAGAGAGGCTGATGATTCGAGGGTTATCCCGGCAGACTGTATTGTCAGTGCTGTTCCGAAATCCAGGCAGGAAAGGGCACTTAGCTCTTCCGAGTACTGGGCTCCCCATCGTCCGCTGAATTGTCCCAGGCTGCTGATAAGCCTTTGGCGATCCATATACATCACCGTATTTCCGGGAAGGTTCTTTAACTGATCGGGTTCAACTTCATGAAGAATCTTTACCGGTTCTCCCAAGGCAGGCACCAGATAGTACCATGCCCTGGTATTCATTGTTTCCGGATTTATCCCGAGTATACGGTCTGCAACGGGATCTCGGTGTCTGAAGTTAAAAAAAAGCCATCCGTCGAGGTTTTCCCCCGCGATGGCTTTCTGCATTTTTATCAAATCCATGTTATCTGCTGCTGTCAGAATTTGAGCTCGATTGATTCGACTCCTTCAAACTTGCCTGAAATATCATCGGTTGAATCAACATCACCCCATGTCAGGTCCGTTCTGTCGGACTTCAGGTAGAGTCTGATATGATCGAAAGCCCCGTCTTTCCAGAAGATTGAAAAGTACGGATATGATTCTGATCTGCCATATACAACTTCAGCCTTTGCTGCTGCGCCTCCGAACCACTCGATAGGAACATATACGGCTGAATATTTCATTGAACTGTTCATATAAACGAGTCGGTAACCCTGTTCAACTGAATAAACCTTAACGATTGGTACACTTTTTACATAATATGGAGATTCCGTGGCTTCAGCGAAAACTGCTGTAGAAACGCACAGAAGTATAAGGATCACGAGTATGTTTTTTTTCAAAGCTCTGCCTCCTTGAGTTCTATAACCAATTATATAGTCTTTGATAACGGTAAATCAAGTACAAAATTATTATTTGAAACAGGGGTAGTGCTTGATTAAAAATGTTTGTTAATAGAAAATACTTATGATAAGATATATTGAAAGTGAGGTGTTTTCTTGCCAAGCACTATAGATTTAAGGGTTTTTAATAAAATGAAGCTGCTTGAAGCGCTTAAAGTAAAAGATGTCGGAACCAAAAATTCCCTTTCAAGGGAAACAGGCTTGAGTGTTGCAACATGCGGTAATCTTCTTGCAGAACTAATCCAGTCGGGAATGGCAGTCGAGGTTGATGCGGCAGATTCTACCGGCGGAAGACCTTCCAGACGCTTTAAATTTAACCGAAATCATGCGTATATACTTTCCATTTTTCCCAGAACCGAGGCCGACGTTCTGACTCTGAATTATGCAGTCGCTGATATGCTTGGGGAGGTCGTAGAACAGGGAAGTCTGCAGTACGGCCGGATTGGAATTCCCGAACTTGAGGAAAAGGCAGATTCAATGCTCAGGAAATATCCAGGTGTTTCGGTTATTTCAGTAGGTATCCCGGGGGTTATCTGGAACGGCAGGATTGGAAACTGTGATTTCAGAGATTTTGAAGATGTCAATCTGGAAGAATATCTTTATTCAAAGTATTCATTAGACATTGTTATCGAGAATGATGTGAATGCCGCGGCTTTCGGATATTATCGCCAAAACTGCTGCGGAGCAGCATCTTCACTCGCATATATCTACTATCCAGACGGACATAACCCGGGTGCCGGTATTGTCATAGGCGGAAAGATCCATCGCGGAGCAAGTAATTTTGCAGGTGAGATAGGATGGCTGCCGGGATCGGGAAAGGATGATATCGCATTTAAAATTGCAGAGGCTGCGGTTTCTGTCAACTGCGTTATAAATCCGGAGCAGATAATAATATCAGGTATATTCCTTGATGATGAGATAATTGAAGGTATACGGAAATCTGCCGCCTCTGTAATTCCTGGCGGGCATCTTCCTTCAATAATTTTTGAAAAGGATTTCAGAAATAGTTACGCTGCAGGCCTGATTTTTGCCGGGCTTGAAAAATATTCGGAGAGTCTTAAATCTGATAATGCTCTCCTTCAGGAGAACATATGATTACCATACTACTTCTAATTCTCATTTATTTTGCCTTTATCAGTCTGGGCCTGCCCGATTCTCTTTTTGGAGTTTCCTGGCCTCAGATGCGCATAGACTGGGCGCTCCCCCTTGATTACGCCGGCTTCGTATCGGTTTTTATTGTTATAGCAACGGTTGTGTCGAGCCTGCTCAGCGGTGTTATAATCAAAAAGCTTGGAACCGGCAAGGTAACTTTTTTCAGCTGCCTGATGACCGGACTTTCAATTCTCGGTATATCATTCGTTCCCTCATACCTCTGGCTTGTTGTCCTATCCGTTACACTCGGGTTCGGGGCCGGCTCTGTAGATACGGCCCTTAATAACTATGTGGCCCTTCATTTTAAGGCCCACCATATGAACTGGCTTCATTCCTTCTGGGGTGTAGGCGCCACTGTCGGGCCGCTGTTTATTTCAAATGCTTTTGCACATGAGCTTTCCTGGAGAGTCGGTTACAGGCAGGTCGGATCAGTTCAGCTGTTTCTGGCTTTTCTGCTGTTTATAAGCCTGCCCCTATGGCGGATGCATGCCCGGAAAACATCCGTATCTAATTCTGAAAACCCGGATAATGAGGATGAAGTACGGGCTTCTGATGAGATCCGTCCTTTAAAGCCTTTTCAGATGCTCTCAATTCGCGGCGTTCCATTTGCTCTTCTTACATTTGTATTCTACTGTGCAGCAGAGGTCAGTGCCGGACTATGGGGCAGCAGCTACCTTGTAGGAGTGAGAGGCCTGCCTGTTGAGAAGGCTGCACTTTTTGTTTCAATGTATTACAGCGGAATAATGGCGGGACGTTTTCTGTCAGGTTTTGTGTCTTTAAGAGTCAGCAGTGTTACTATGATAAGAGCCGGAGTCCTGATTTCTGCAGCAGCAGGAGCTCTGATTGCCCTTCCGCTGCCTTCCGGTATGGTTATAGCACCGCTTTTTCTCTTCGGACTTGGGATGGCTCCAATATTTCCTTCGATGATCCATGAGACTCCCGCACGTTTCGGGAAACAGAATTCACAGTATATAATAGGCTTTCAGATGGCCTCGGCCTATGCCGGTTGTGCGGTCTTTCCACCGCTCTTTGGAATACTTCTCAAGAATGTATCGATGGGGCTGTATCCATTTATGCTTGCCGGCTGTATGCTTTTAACAGCATTCTGTTCAGAGGCTGTTAAAAGACTGGCAGGAAAGACAAAAGCTTAGAGTTTAGTGTAAAGCCGCCGGTAATCACACTCAACGGCTATAACTTAATTAAGGAATCACTCGCCAAAGAGTATTGGATATGCTTCTTCTGCTGTTTTTACAAAGTGAAAGGTCAGAGCTGATGTCACTTCATTCGGCAGCTCATCGGTATCCTTGCGGTTTCCTTCCGGAATAATGACATCTGTCATCTTGTTCCGGTAGGCTGCAAGTGTTTTTTCCTTGAGTCCGCCGATGGGTAGAATCCGGCCTGTGAGCGTAATCTCTCCGGTCATCGCTATTCCCTTGTTCACCGGTTTATCCTTGAACAGTGAAAGAAGTGCTGCAAGCAGGGTGATTCCGGCCGAGGGCCCGTCCTTGGGGATGGCTCCTTCGGGAACATGGATATGCATGCCCTTATCCTTGAAAAAGCCGTCATCAAGATCGAAAAGTCCGTGGTTGGCACGGATGAAAGACAATGCAGTTCTGGCACTCTCCTTCATCACATCTCCGAGGCTGCCAGTCAGTATGACTTCGCCCTTACCGTCTATCAGCGCAGCTTCAATCGGAAGAAGGGTTCCTCCAAGTTCAGTCCATGCAAGGCCGTGAGCCAGACCTGAACGGGTCTCGGTATAAACCAGATCATCCTGATGCAGTTCCTTGCCCAGGAACTTTTTAAGGCTTTTGGAAGTAATAACGCGTTTATATTCAGAGTCAAGGTTTTCGCCCTTTGTGAGGGCTTCACGTGCTGTTTTTCTAAGTATTGTGGCAATCTGTCTTTCGAGACTTCGAACACCGGATTCCATAGTGTAATTTCGTATAATCTTAAGAAGAGCGGATTTCTGGAAATCTATGCTTGTTTCAGCAAGTCCGTTCTCTTCTTTCTGCTTAGGGATTATAAAATCGGTTGCAATGGTAGTTTTTTCGAAATCGGTATAACCGGGAATCTCTATAATTTCCATCCTGTCCCGAAGAGGGTAGGGGATGTTGTGAATCGAGTTTGCAGTTGTAATAAACATAATACCTGAAAGATCATAGGGCACTTCAAGGTAGTGGTCGACAAAGGTGCTGTTCTGCTCCGGATCCAGAACCTCAAGCAGAGCTGATGCCGGGTCCCCCTTGAAATCGGAGCTCATCTTGTCTATTTCATCAAGAAGAAATACGGGGTTTGAACTGCCGGCTTTTTTGATTGACTGTATGATCTTGCCGGGCAGCGCTCCGACGTAGGTTTTCCGGTGTCCGCGTATTTCCGCTTCGTCACGTACCCCGCCCAGAGAAATTCTTACAAACTCACGGTTAAGAGCTCTTGCCACGGATTTACCTAGAGAGGTCTTACCGGTACCGGGAGGCCCTACAAAGCAGAGTATCGGCCCCTTCATCTTCTCTTTAAGCTGCCTTACGGCTATATAGTCAAGGATTCTGTCCTTGGGTTTTTTCATGTTGTAATGATCTTCATCGAGGACTCTGGCGGCTTCGATGAGGTTCTTGTTGTCCAGGGTTTTAAGTCCCCATGGCAGATCTGACAGCCATTCGAGGTAGGTTCTTAGGACTCCGGACTCCGGGCTCATCGGCTGAAGCCTCGACAGTCGGGCACCCTCTTTTTTGGCTTTTTCAATTACCTCGGAGGGGGCTTTCTTTGCTTCGATCTTCTCAACGAACTCGTTGATCTCCTGGCCCTCGTCCTTTTCTTTGCCAAGTTCCTTGTTTATTTCCTTAATCTGCTCATTCAGAAAGTATTCACGCTGGTTTTTTTCCATCTTCTGACGGACCCGGGTGGAGATTTTATTCTGAAGGTTGAGCATCTCGATTTCGGCCTCGATTAAAACAGAAAGAGAATCAAGCCTCTCGTTGGAATCCACTATCGACAGGATTTCGAGCTTCAATTCTTTTTTAACAGGCAGGGCTGCAAGTATAACATCAACAAGCTTATCCGGATATTCAGCCTTTTCTGCTGCGGTGACTGAATCTTTCGGGAAATTCTTTTTTATGGATGCGTATTTAGTGAATGCCTTAAGTACGGCAGCCATTGAGGGAACAAGGTGCTCCGGAGTCGCCGTATGCAGCCTTATAAGGTTAACGTTTACAAAAGAAAAGTTTCGTTCATGCCTTAGTTTTCTGACAACGGCCCTCTGCTTACCCTCTACTAGTACACGGACAGTCCCGTCCGGAAGTTTTAGAACCTGAAGAATCTTAGCGGTAGTACCTGTAGGGTGAATATCGTTGATTTCGGGGTCTTCAGCGTCATTTGACTGACATGAAATGAATACCATCCGATCAGAAGCCATGGCGGCGTTTATTGCATTAATGGTTGTCTGACGGCTGGTAAAAAAGGGTGTAACCATGAAAGGAAGAACCACCAGGTCCTTCAGGGCTACTAAGGGCAAGTCCTGTTTTTCGGTTTTTGATCCTGATGGTAGTATCTTCATGCTGATTTTTTAGAAAATATAATCTCCGGTTTTTCTTTGTTGTTCACTACGTCTGCTGTAACGCGGACTTTCTTTTCGCCTTCGATAGAAGGAATATCGTACATAATATCCATCATTATGGTTTCTACTATTGCACGAAGGCCTCTGGCCCCGGTTTTCCGGTTTACAGCCAGCTCGGCGATTGCTTCTATTGCAGAATCTTCAAAATCAAGTTCAACATCATCAAGCTCAAGGAGGGCTTTATACTGGCGAATGATTGAGTTCTTCGGTTCTGTGATAATCTTTTTGAGGCTGTCAACTTCAAGATTGGAGAGAGTTACATTAATAGGAAGCCTTCCGATAAACTCTGGAATGAGTCCGAATTTAATAAGGTCGTCCGGAAGAAGGTTTTCAAAAAGCTTTACAAGATCTTTATTTCCGCTGGGGCGTACATCTGCACCGAAACCCATAGGATGCTGGCTGATTCTGGTTTCAATAACCTTATCAAGGCCTACAAAAGCCCCGCCGCAGATAAAAAGGATGTTCTTTGTATCAATTTTAAGCATTTCCTGATTAGGGTGCTTTCTTCCGCCCTGAGGAGGTACAGAAGCAGAGGTTCCTTCAATTATCTTGAGAAGAGCCTGCTGTACACCTTCACCTGAAACGTCTCTTGTGATTGATACGTTTTCGCCTTTTCTTGAAATCTTGTCAATTTCATCAATATAGATGATGCCCTTTTCAGCAGCGGCAATATTATTGCCTGCATTCTGGATAAGTTTGAGAAGTATGTTTTCAACATCTTCACCAACATAGCCGGCCTCTGTCAGAGTAGTTGCATCAGCTATTGCAAAGGGTACTTTGAGCTTTTTTGCAAGAGTTTTGGCGAGCAGGGTTTTACCTGTTCCTGTAGGACCAATAAGAAGGACATTGGCCTTTTCAAGCTCAACATCTTTATCAAGTTTAACGTTCTGGGTAATTCGCTTGTAATGGTTGTAAACGGCTACAGACAGAACCTTTTTGGCTGAATCCTGGCCTATGATGTATTCGTCAAGATATTCCTTGATTTCCTGCGGCTTGGGTACCTCGTCCAGGTATTCTCCTGTGAGGATGTCTTCTTCCTCTTCAAGGATTTTCTTACAGACGTATACGCAGTCGTCACAGATGAATACACCCGGTCCTGCAATAAGACGTCTGGCTGCATCCGAGCTTTTGCCGCAGAATGAACAGACTTTATTATTGCTGTCTGTTTTATTTCGTGCCATTTTCACCTCTCTCAAGTACTTTATCTACGATTCCGTACTCAACAGCCTCATGTGCGGACATGAAGAAATCCCGTTCGAGATCTTTTGCTATAACGGCAGCATCTTTGCCTGTGTGGCTTGCAAAATAATCGATTGTAAGTTTTTTGAGTCTTACAATTTCCTTGGCCTGGATACCAATGTCGGTGGCCTGACCCTGAACACCGCCCCAGGGCTGGTGAATCAGTACTCTTGAAGAGGGCAGGGAAAATCTTTTTCCCGGGCTTCCGCATGTGAGCAGCAGTGCTCCCATGGAAGCTGCCTGTCCAAGGCAAATTGTCTGTACATCTGTTTTTATGTGCTGAATTGTGTCGTAGATAGCCAGTCCCGCGGTTACTGAGCCGCCGGGACTGTTAATATAGATGCTTATATCCCTTTCGGGATCCTGTGATTCAAGGAAAAGAAGCTGAGCTACCACTAAGTCGGCAGTCAGGTCATTGATTTCTCCATCAATGAAAATAATTCGGTCTTTCAGCAGACGTGAATAAATGTCGTAGGATCTTTCTCCTACTCCTGTCTGTTCAATTACGACAGGGACAAGGCTGTTCATTTGTTCGTTCATGCTGTTAATTTACTCCTTATTCTGCATCAAGTCCAGATAATCTTTTTTTGCTCCTTTCTTGATCTCGGCACTCTTAAGCAGTAAATCAAAGAGTTTATTTCCTTTCATCTCATCCTTAAGATAAGAGGTCATGCCGTTCTGGTCAAAGTAGTTCTTTGTGTCTTCGAAGCTCATACCGGCAGCTTCACCCTGCTTTTTGATCTCTTCGTCAACTTCTTCGTCACTTACTTCTATTTTTTCTTCTTCTACCAGTTTGTCAGATATAAGGTATGTTTTAACATTCTTCTCTGCAGAGGGTCTCCATTCATCACGCATGTCTTCCTTGGTTTTTCCCTGCATTTCAAGAATCTGAACGATCTGCTCTTCAGGCATTCTTGACTGTGAAACAAAATGCTGCCATGCCTGATCAATTTCAGCATCGAGCATTGATTTGGGAACATCAACCTTGGAATCTTCAAGAATAAGATCGATAAGCTTCTGCTTGTTAATCTCTTCAATTTTCTTGTCTGCATTTTCCTGAAGTTTTTTCTTTGTAGCTTTTTTAAGGTCTTCGAGTGTTTTGTATTCATCACTGATGTCCTGTGCAAGTTCGTCATCAAGATCCGGAAGGTCTTTAACTTTTACAGTAACAAGTTTGATTTTAATCTTCTTCTTTGTACCGGCCAGGTCCTTGTAGTCGTAGTCTTCAGGGAAATCCTTTTCTACAACCTTTTCCTCGCCTGTAGTCATTCCGGTTACATCGTCATCAAGTTTGTAAAGATTATATCCGGTTCCGATTGTAAATACGAAATCTTCTCTTTTAGTATCTTCAATGTCGTTTCCGTCTTCATCTACTTCGCAGTAATTTACGGTTACAATATCGTCTTTTTCGGCCTTGCTGCCTTCTGCCTTCTCAACAACAACAGAATTCTGTTCTCTGAGGGTTTCAAGTTCCGCGTCAATATCTTTCTTCAGTACTGAGCATACGGGAGATTCAATCTCGAGGCCCTTGTATTTACCGACTGTAACTTCAGGCATTGTGTCGTATACAACTGCGAAAGTGAAGTCCTTATCAAGTTCGATGAGGAGTTCTTCGTTTTCATCTTCCTGAAGAACCGGTGTAGCATAGGGAAGAGGTTTCTTTTCAACATCTTCGTAGGCTTCCTTCAGAGCGTTCTCCATAAGGTTCATCGTAGCTTCACCTTTAATGGAATCTCCGAATTTCTGTTCAAGAACACTTGCGGGAGCTTTTCCCTTTCTGAACCCCTTGATATGTGCTGATTTGGTGTATTTTTTCAGCAGTTCGTCATATTCCTTTTTAACTGCATCTTTGGAAACTGTGACTGTCAGTTTAACTTGTGAGTTCTCAAGTGTTTCCAGGTTTTTACTTACGATCATCTGCGTCCTCGCTGTTTTCCGTTATGTTTATACGGTGAATAATTATGTTTCTAGAGAAACTGAAAAAAAAAAGGCGACCTAGGGAAATGCCCTCGATCGCCTTACTGTAGAGCGGGAGACGGGAATTGAACCCGCGACATCCACCTTGGCAAGGTGGAGCTCTACCGCTGAGCTACTCCCGCTTGATGTTCTGAAACTAAGTACCCATGGGCACATCTTTAAAAAAAGATATACGAGAGAAGGGACTTGAACCCTTACGCCAAAGGCACCAGATCCTAAGTCTGGCGTGTCTGCCAATTTCACCACTCTCGCAGCTTTACTGCGGAGCGTGGCTTCCATCAGGAAGTTTCCGCATTATTACACTTTTTCTAATATAGGTCAATATATTTGAAAAAGTTTTGAGCCGTGTAGGGATCGAACCTACGACCCGCAGATTAAGAGTCTGCTGCTCTCCCAGCTGAGCTAACGGCCCGTTATTTAAATTGCCAAAAAACAAAGACTACACCCGGCAGGATTCGAACCTGCGACCTACGGATTCGAAGTCCGGCGCTCTATCCAGCTGAGCTACGGATGCATGCTCCTGTACGCAAAGTCAGGCGCTAGGGTGGATAACGGGACTTGAACCCGCAACACCCAGAACCACAATCTGGTGCTCTACCGATTGAACTATATCCACCATATTACGTGCGTAGGAATATGCTATATTTTAGCATTTTTGTCAACCCGAAAGCATAATCTAAAAACCGCTTAAACCTTACACGAAATAGTATTAAATTTGATTCCCGCATCCATATAATTATAATTTAAATATGAGAAGAAGGCTCATCAGTATTACTCTAATAATTGCAGTTGTTTCCTCCGGATTTTTGTTCTATAGATTGACAAGGCCCTATAAAATAGGGGTTATCTTCTCCATTGATATGATGCTGGGATATGAAGAATTTTTGGCTGTGAGCTTTTATAAAGACAGGCTGGAAAATATCGGACTACATCCCGTTAAAGTTATTCTTAAAGCCAGTCAGAATGATGAGGAAAGCATCAGGAAAGCCTGCCGTGAATTAATTGATGATAATGTCTCTGTAATTATCGGAGGCAGTATCAGCAGCGCAAGCCTGATTGTTCTAGATGAATTAAAGGAGTCAGGGATTCCCTTCTGGGGCGTAACTGCATCGACTGATATCTTAAGTAACAGGAAAGACAATTTTTTCCGTATACAGCCTTCCACTGAAGTAATGGGTGCTGCTTATGCTAAGGTTTTTGAACAGAAGGGGTACAGGAAAATACTGATAGTACGAGCTTCAATTAATACTAATTATTCCGAGCGCTTGACCGATTCGATTACTAAAAATTTTCATAGCGAATACACGGTGACTGAGTACTATTCAGGCTTCGAAGAATTGCTGGACCTCAATACAGATGCAGTCATGTGCATTTCTCCATCTATGGAAATGCTGCTCATTATTAATGCTGTTAAGGACAGAAAACCTGATACTGATGTTTTTGCAGCAGACTGGGGCGTTTCAGCTTTCGGCTCCCTCTTTGCTATCCCTGACATAGATGGTTTCTATTCAGTAAGCAGAAGCGGTTATTTGGACAGTAAATATGAGGATGTCCTCAGTCAGTATTTTGAAGCTTTTAATATCATACCCTCCTACGGTGCTCTGACAGCTATTATAGTCCTTGAAATTATTCATCAGAAAATGTCTGTTGTCGGAAATTCTCCCGAGCGGCTTCTCCGGGAATTTTCAAAGCCTGCATACTTTAGAAACGGTTACTGCGACGTTTATCTGAATGAATTCGGTGATGGAAATCCGGAGGAGCTGTATCTTAGAGTTCTTGAGCAGTCCGGTATAAGAATTGAGAATCATATAATAAATGATTTTTTTCTTCCCGGGGATTATATAGATGAATAAAGCAAAGACAAAATCCAACTCTGTCATCTCCATTTATGTATCCGTTTACAGATTTATCATCTGGGTGATTATCTTTTTTACAATAATTGTTGTCGGGCTGTTTGTTATATTTTCTTATAATCAGCTTTCGGGGTTGAATGAAAGAACTGAAAAATGGAAGATATCTCTTGAAGCCAACCTTAGATTTGCAAAGGAATCCGGATTCCTGTCAGAAGAATCGATACAGTATAATCCGAAAGCCGACGGGTTTATTTATACCCTGGACGGAGAGATAATAAAATCCACAACGCCGAATTTGCAGGGTCTGAATATAACACCCAGTAATCTTTATCGTTCAACAAAAAATCTTACAGATGGCAGAATTCATATTGGTCTGTACCCGAATTTTGAGACTGAACTTCAGCAGGTATATATGGTGATAAGGATTGGAGATAAACTTATAACCACTTATGTTAGTCCGGAAAAATTTTTTCCTGCCGAGATAGCGGGAGCAGACATCTTTGCAATTTATAAAAATTCCAGAATCCAGTATTCAAACAAATTGTGGTGGACAGGTTCAATGCTGGAACCAAAAGTGTTTATGCTTATCGAAGGGCGCTTATTTCTTGTCAAAACCGTCAGGTTTGATCGGATGGACAGTCTTGATATTGCCTTTTTTCAGGATGTTACAAATCTTGTAATATCCGGATTTCTGTTTTTATTTGTAATAATTGCAACCTGCCTTCTTGTTTACCTGTATTTGAGAGGGCTGGCTGTAAAAATTAAGCTGCTTAAAAAAGAACAGCAAATAATTGTAAAAACCACCGAAACATTTTCAGATAGAATAGTTGGACTCAGCGAGTCCTCATATACTCTGGAATTATACAAAGATTTTATCAGTGAAGCTCGGCAGCTGCTTGATGATGTACATACCGAATTTATTGAAAACAGTCATCTTTTATCATTATTCAGACATTTTATTGCCGAGTCCGGATATCTGCTGGAAAAAATAAACGATGAGGTTGATAAACGGGAAACTCTTCAGCAGAAAGCTCTGCATGATAAGGATATTCTGATTGCGGAAATACATCATCGTGTTAAGAATAATCTGCAAATTATTTCTGCTCTGCTTCAGATTCAGGGAGCCAGTGAGACTGATCCAAGGATTTCCGATTTTGTGATGAGTGCAACATCACGAATACACTCGATTGCATATGTTCATGAGTCTCTGTATTCAGGCAGTGATGTTACAAGCGTCACTGCTGATGAGTTTTTCGTGAATCTTGTTAAAGACCTCTGTATGATAACAGGGCTTCATGATATTGATCTGGAGCTTGAAATAGAGTCCCTGCACCTGGAATTAAATGAGCTCGTACCTCTCGGGCTGATATTTAATGAGTTGATAATAAACTCAATGAAATATGCTTTTTTTGACAGTAATAAAGGCAGCATTCGTCTTCACATGTATTCCGATACTGAGGGGACCGGCCATGTCCGATACAGTGACAGCGGTCCAGGCCTGCCGGATAAATTTGAGTCCGAGCATTCAGAGGGGCTGGGACTCAAGTTGATTAATGATCTTATTTCTCAGCTGGGCGGGGAATTCGACATTTTAAAAGAGGACGGAAGAACCGTTTTCTCATTCTCTTTCTGTCTCCAGACGCCTCAGAATAGTAAGTCCGGATTCCTATCTTGAGTAGTATTCGATTATCAGCCTCTGATTAGCTTTTACATTCTCTGAAAGCCCTTCGGGAGAAGCTGCAACAGCGGCTTTGAAGTCATCATTATCAGTATTCAGCCAGGAAGTGGTTCTTCTGGATATGCCGCTAATATTCTGTCTGGCCAGGTCGCGGACTCCTTTTTTTGAAGACAGAGATATTTCATCTCCGGGATTTATCTGTGCTGATGGAATATTAAGTCTTTTTCCGTTTACAAGGATATGGCCGTGTGAAACCATCTGCCTTGCCTGGGCTCTGCTTGCTGCCCAGTTAAGGCGGAAAACCGTGTTGTCGATTCTCTGCTCAAGCATTTTAAGCATATTCATTCCTGTATCGCCCGGTCTTTTTTTAGCCTTTTCATAAAGATTGTAGAACTGTTTTTCCGAAAGTCCATAGGTGAACCTGAGTTTCTGTTTTGCTTCAAGCTGAAGCCCGTAGTCGCTGATTTTTTTGCGGGTTCTGGTTTTAGGATCTTTACCGGGTTTATTCGGTTTTCGGTCCAGCAGCTTCGAATATTTCGGCTGTTCGAATATATTATCACCGAAGCGTCTAACAATTTTGCCCTTCGGGTTGTTTGATCTTGCCATTTGGCCTCCTGTTTAGATTTATTAAGATAATTAGGAGGTGCTAAGTTGTCAAGATATATATTACTAAAATACTAATGTAAATGAAAGTTTAATGAATTTCATCTGCCAGGCTACCGTTTTTCCTGAGGCTGCAGCACTGATAATCTGTATCAGCCGGGACATATCCTCAGTGGAAAGAAGTGTCTTCAGGACTGAGCCATAGCTGCCGCCCGGCTCAAACCACTTGTTTATATCTTCGGCTGAAATTGAGCGCTTTTCGGTTATCGTTTCGATGCTGTGTATATATTTCAGCCCGGCGTCCGCCGCCGACTTCACCACTGTATTTCCGTCCCAGTTTACAAGGGGGTTATCCGGCTGTCTGTAAATTGCGTCTTCGGCGTTCTTCAGTGCGGTTAAGAGAGCCACATGAGCAGAGAGGGGCTCGCTTACTTCTGCAAGTGCCGAAAGCCGTTGGGCGCCGGAGGGAATAATCTGATGGATTACCGCCTTTCCGCCGGGTTGAAGCAGTTTTGCCGTCTGCTGCAGAAAAGCGGTTTTATCCGGTTCCCTTGTCAGAAGATCAGAGAGTATTATCAGATCGAATTTGAGGCCGGATTCAAGTGATTGCGCAAGTTTTCCGCTCCGAAGCGAATCTGCAGGAGTGCCTGCGGTGCCTGGACTGTCCGGGGCCTGTTTTATTTCAACAGGCCTTCTGTCTTCCGGCAGTCCCTGGGAATGATGAGCGGCAATCTCTGCAGCTCTGCCTCCTGAGGGCATGTACCATACTCCTCCCTCGGGGGTTTTTCTTACAGCCTCCCAGAGAAGTACCGGGGGCCTGTTTTCGAGTACCAGAATACAGTCATGCCGCTTGATATTAAGATCTTCAAAAATCGAGTTTCTGATTATTGAAAGTGTAGTGCCGGAACTGTCGGTCACTCTTTTGAGCCACCTTTCCTGCTGCCTGTCAGGCGGGCTGAAGGTGAGGATTTCCTCGTGCTCAGGCTGAACAGCCGCAGAGAGCTGTATTTCCCTTCTTTTCTCAACCGAATCACGTATCTCTTTTTCAAATCCCTGATCTGAAGGCTGGTAAAATATCCTTCCCTGAAGCCCTGATGGCAGGTACTGCTGTGCAACCCAGTGGTCGCGGTAGGCATGCGGATACATATATCCTTCGCCGTGCCCGAAGCCTTCCTTGTCGCGTCCGGCATCCTTAAGATGATTGGGGACTTCGCCTGAGCCGTCTTTTTCTATTGAATTAAGTGCGTCGAAGAACGCCAGCGTTGAGTTTGATTTAGGTGCAGTTGCGAGGTAGAGGGCCGCCTGGGCAAGATGGAACTGACCCTCCGGAAGCCCGACCCTGTCGAATGAAGCGGCTGCTGATTCAACAACACCGAGCGCTGCAGGGTCCGCAAGTCCGATGTCCTCGCTGGCACTGATAAGCATCCGCCTGAAAAGGTAGCGGGGGTCTTCTCCCGCCCTTATCATTGTAGCCATCCAGTACAGTGCCGCATCCGGGTCTGAGCCCCGAATCGATTTGATGAATGCGCTAATTGTATCAAAATGATAATCACCTTCCTTGTCGTAGAGGACGGCTTTTTTCTGTATGCTCTCTTCTGCTGTCTGCAGATCTATTTTAATCTCGGAACCCGGTTCGGGGGGGAACTTGTCTGCTGAGGTTTCGACCGCCAGTTCAAGAGCGTTTAGCAGACTTCTTGCATCACCTGAAGAGATATCCACAAGGTGACCCAGAGCTTCTTCGCTTATATGGACGTTAAACCTGCCGTAGCCGCGCTGACTGTCGGCCAGGGCCTGTCTTGCTATATTATACAAATCATCTGTTGTGAGTGATTTAAGCTGGAAAATACGGCTTCGGCTCACAAGCGCCTTGTTTACTTCAAAGTAGGGGTTCTCCGTTGTCGCTCCAATTAATATGACCGTTCCGTTTTCAACCCAGGGAAGCAGCGCATCCTGCTGAGACTTGTTCCATCGGTGTACTTCGTCGACAAATAGGATTGTACGTCTTCCATAAAGATCACGATGGTTCTGCGCTTCGGCAATAGCGTCCCGGAGGTTTTTTACACCGTCAAGAACTGCATTCATTGTAATGAAGTAGCTTTCGGTTGTATTGGCGATTACCTGGGCAAGTGTAGTTTTTCCTGTTCCCGGAGGACCGTAGAAGATTATAGACGACATCCTGTCTGCCTGAATCAGCCTTCTAAGCAGTCTGCCGGGACCTGCAATGTGGCCCTGTCCGATGAACTCATCGATGGTTCTCGGCCTCATCCGGTGGGCGAGAGGCGCGTTTGTGTCGGGGCTTGATGAGAAAAGATCCATGACTTTGGATTATAGAATGATTAAGGTGATCTGGGAAGCATGCGGAAAGATATCGATATAAAGTTCTTTACTTCCTGAAAAAAAAATACATGACAAAAATAGTTAACAATATCTGCCGTTTATACTTATTTTATAAACAGGAGTGATTATGAAAAATTTACATTTTTCGATCAATATGTTGCTGCTGTTATCAGTTTTCGTACTGGCCGGTTCTGCGCAGGGCAAATCGGAAATCATTACAGGTAATGCCGGCAGCAGGATTCTTGCCGAGGATTACGGAGTTTTTAATCAGCCCTGGGCAATGACCTTTGCAGGAGAGCAGGAACTTCTGGTAACCGAAAGGACGGGCAGTCTGATTCTTTACAACATCGAAAGCGGAAGGCGCATTCAAGTCAGCGGAGTTCCGCAAACTGCCTATGGTGGCCAGGGCGGGCTTGGTGATGTAATTCTGCATCCCGGCTACATGGATAACAAAATCATTTATATTTCGTATGCCGAAGCAGGATCTTCCGGTCTGTCCGGTGCAGCAGTTGCACGGGCTGTGCTGGAACGCTCCGGCGATTCAGCTTCACTTAAAGATTTGGAAGTTATATGGCGTCAGTATCCCAAGGTAAGCGGAACCGGACATTATTCACATCGGCTGGTATTTGATCAGGACGGATATTTGTATATTTCCTCCGGTGAAAGGCAGAAACAGCAGCCCGCACAGGACTGGAGCCAGAACCTCGGAAAAATAATAAGGCTGAAAGACAACGGCACTGTGCCTGAAGATAATCCTTTTTATTACAAGGGCAAGCTTGCAGAATCTTTCTGGACTCTGGGACATCGTAATGTTCTAGGTTTAGCCTTTGACAGCAGATGGCAGCTGTGGGCCGTTGAAATGGGTCCGCGTCACGGGGACGAGTTGAACCGCATAATAAGAGGGGAAAATTACGGCTGGCCGCTGGTTTCCTGGGGAAATCAATATTCCGGTGCTGATATTCCCGATCATGATACAAGGCCGGAATTCTATGCCCCCGATGAGTATTGGGTTCCGAGTATTGCCCCTTCCGGGCTGATTATTTATGACGATGAACTGTTTCAGGGCTGGCAGGATAATGCCCTAATCGGCGGGCTGGTATCGCAGAGTCTTGTACGGGTAAATACCTCCGGCGGCAAGGCCTTTGAAGCGGAAAGGTTCAGTATGGGCAGACGGATTCGGGAGGTCGAGCAGGGCCCCGACGGGGCTGTCTGGATCCTGGAGGATCGAGACGGCGCAAGGCTGAGAAGGCTGACTCCGGCTGATTAAACCGTGTTTTATTAGTTTTTATTCTGTACTCAAAGGCCCGGATGGTTTAAATTTAGATTACTGGAGATATTATGGACAGCAGCTATTTTGATCGTCTTGTTGACTATACGGGTAAACGCTTTGAAGACTGTGAAAGAAGAATTATCGGCAGTGAGGATGCCTTTCGTTCCGCTGTAGTTATCCCTTTTTTCAATAATAATGGAATAGAATCCATACTTTTTGAAAAAAGAGCCGCCAATATCAGGCAGGGCGGTGAGATATGTTTTCCAGGCGGAATGGTTGATGAAGAGGACGGCAATTCGATTGAAACTGTGGTGCGTGAAACTGAAGAGGAAACCGGAATTACCAGGGATATGATTGAAGTTCATGGTTCTGCCGGGTATATGCTGACGACAATGGGGGCCTTTGTTGATGTTTACATGGGAAGGCTGCTTGTTAATTCAATGGATGTGTTTCAGCCTAATCCTGATGAGGTTGAAAAGCTGTTTTCAATTCCTGTTGATTTTTTTATGAATACCGAACCCGAAATATATAATTACCGGCTCTCTATTGATCCTTGGTTTACAGATGAAAAAGGCGATCGGGTTGAGCTTTTTCCGGCCGAGGCTCTTGGACTTCCTGAACGTTACTGGAACAGCTGGTCCCATACAAGAAACAGGTTTGTAGTTTACCGTTATGACAGCGAGGTTATCTGGGGGCTTACAGCGAGGATAATGTACAGTATTTCAAAGATGCTTAAAAAAGTACAGCGGCCTGGAATGGACCGCTGAAAAAGGAGTTAAGTAAGTTATGAAGATGTCTAAAAAGCCTTATTAGAGCTTTGAAAACATCAAGTTAAAATAATATTCAGCTCTAATGCTCACGTCAAGCATTTTATTCTGTTTATCTGTTTATATGAATTATTTTGGCCGGAGCAAAGCCGTTAAACCAGGTTGATGAAGCGCTGCTGTATGCTCCGATATTTTCGCTGTATATGTGCTCGCCTATGTCCAGGTCGGGCAGTTCTTCAGCCAGTGAGATGGTATCCAGGGCGTCGCAGGTCGGTCCGAAAACCGAGCAGATACTCTTTGGGCCGGTTTTAAACGCTCTCAGGCTGTATTTACAATGGTCGAAAATTATACCCGAAAAAGTGTGATATACCCCGTCATTAATATAGTAGCAGCGTTTTCCGTCCCGATCAGCTTTTCCGACAACTGATGCTATTGCTGTACAGGCTGTAGCAACCATGTACCTGCCCGGTTCGGCAATAACTTCAATTTCAGGACCGAACAGCCGGTCAAGTTCTGAATTAAGTCTGCGTGCAAGCTCCCTGAATGGTTCGACATTCACATCGTATGGGGCCGGGAAGCCTCCGCCGATATCGAGGATTTTCATCTTTTCAAAACCCTTAAGTTTAGCCTCGGCAAAGATGCCGGCGGCAAGTTCAAGAGCCTGAATATAGTTGTCAAAGTTGGTGGTCTGACTGCCTACATGAAAGCTGAGTCCTTCAACAGTCAGGCCGCAGTTATACGCCTCTTCTATTAGAGCGACAGCTTCGCCGGGGTCTGCTCCGAATTTTGAAGAAAGTTCAACCATTGCGCCCGTATTGGGGACTCTGAGTCTTAAAACCAGTCCGGCGTTAGGAGCGTTGTCTCTTATTTTATAGACCTCTTCGATATTATCGAAGGTTACCAGAGGTTTGTAGCAGTCAAGTTCCTTGAGGGTTTTTATGTCCTTGATGGGATTGGCGTAGATAATCTTTTCCCAGATGAATTTCTGACGTTTGTCTTCGGGCCAGTTCTCAATGTTCCGGTGAACAAGGAGAAATTCGTTCATCGAAGCTACATCAAAGCTTGAACCTGCATCAAAAAGTGTTTTAACTATCTCCGGTTCTGAGTTTGCTTTTACCGCGTAGAAGATCTGAACGCGGGGAAGCATCGAATTGAATTCGCGGTAGTTCCTTCGAAGAACATCGTGATCGACTACAACTACCGGAGTCCCTTCAGACTCCGCTATCTGCTCCAATGTACTTAATTTCGCCATTCTGCCTTCTTGGTTTTGAAAGTTTTATAGTTCGAAAAATTCCTTCAGCTGGCCCTTTGCCTGGTCTACAGCCTCGGTGTACTGTTTCTCAAGTTTTCCCATGTTCTGTGAATAAGCTTTCTGAAATTCAGGATCATCCATGGGGTTGATTTTTATGCGGCTGCCTGTCTGTGCGAAGATTGCGTCTTCTTTCTGCTTGAGCAGGGGCTGGAACTGCTGTGTCAGCTGTGTTACAAACTGCTCTTTATTCTGAAGGTACTGCGCGAAAAACTGGATCAGCTGATCAAACATCTGGTTGATGGATGAAGGGTCATCTGATATTGTCGCAAGGCCTTCTGCAGTTCTCTGAATTTCGGTTTCAAAGCCTTCTGCCATAGGCAGTTTTACCCTTGATAGAAACGACTCTGCAAGGCCGCGCATAAGAGCCTGTTTTTCTTCGTTTTTATATTCTTTCAAAAACTTTTTAAGTTCTTTTGCATCGGTTTTGCTGTCTATAAATGAAATTGCGGCCTTCCGGCCTTCAATCTTAAGTTCTTTTTCGCGTAATTTACCTGTGTCTGTCTCTATTCCCTCTGTCCGGGCCAGAGCTATTTCAAGTGCTGATTTTATTTCTGCCATACTAAGAATATAACGGTGTTTTTAAGGCTAATCAAGATTAATATCGGCGAAATGCTTTTCAATGGCTTTCGCATTTTTTACTGTTCCTCTCAGCCATGAAAGCAGGACCTCTTCTCTCTCCTCATCCGGGAGTTTCCAGTCTATTCCGGAATCACGGAGTTTCCAGCTCAGGTGATGAAGTATGAGTGCACAGGCTACAGAAATATTGAAGCTTTCAACAAAGCCGAACATCGGAATCTTCAGAAACTCATCTGCCTCATTCATAACATCATCTGTAATTCCCTCAAGCTCTGTTCCCAGTACAACTGCAAACTTTCCCTTTTCAAGATCGAAGTCCTCAAGATTTACATCATTGGTATGAGGTGTTGTGGCTACTATCCTGTAGCCGTCGGATTTCAGTTTTCGGAGGGTCTGGATGGTCGAGCTTGTACCCTTTTCCGCCCTGTATTTGTTGATACTCAGCCACTGGGCGGTTCCCATATCTACAGTCTTTGTCGGTGCAAAGGTATTCCTGTTTTCGATGATATGTACATTCTGAACACCGAACCCGTCGCAGGAGCGGAGTACTGCACTGGCGTTATGAGGCTGAAAGATATCCTCAAGGACAACCGTCATGTACCGGGTTCTAAGATCAAGTACACGGTTTATTTTTTCGAGTCTCTGTTCAGTAGTAAATTCCGACAGATGTTCGGTGAGTTTTTTTTCGTAGGGTGTAAGCATCAGCTCTCCTGATTGTTTTTATCCGACAGCAGTGGAGGCATCCATGAACCGAGTTCCGCAAGGTTTTCAGTAAGATGCTTGATTTCATCCCTGAGTATAAATATGCAGTCGTTCTTTTTTGCGGTATCCCTTACGATATCCTCAGCAAGGGCCCTGCATGTCGGTGCTCCGCATGAACCGCAGTCCAGTCCCGGGAGGGTCTCTGTGATTCTATCTATTTCAGCCATCTTTTCAAGAGCTTTTCTGAAATCAGTATCAAGAGAAAGGATATGCTTCGGTGCTATTTCTGCATTCATCTCAAGCTGAACCTTTGAATTTTCCGCCAATTCTCCATGAGTTTCGCGAGCTTTCATATGAGAGGCTTTTCTTATGATTCGGGCTTTTGAAATATATGGATTTTCAACAGTGAGTGCTCCCCCGACACAGCCTCCGGGGCAGGCCATAGCCTCAATAAAGTCTACGTGCTTTATTTTACCGTTTTCAAGTTCTTCAAAGAAGTTTATAACATTGTCGATTCCGTCGACAGCAACCGTTTCTGTCCAGCCTGTTGCGCTGCTTTCACCTTCGCTTCTTGCCCAGCCTATACCGGCGGAAGAAGCTTTTCCCAGCGGAGGAGGATTTTTTACGGTGTCTGCGGCAGCAAGAAGAGGCAGATAGATCTGGTTGATTGCGATCACACCGTCCACCCAGGTCTGGTCCGACCCCAGGGGTGAGCGCACCGCAGTTATCTTTGCCGGGCATGGGCTTATGAAGTAGACGCCAATATCCTCAATGTCCGGGTAAATATCCTGTTTGATAATTCTGGCTGCAATTTCCATCGGTGATTCAATTCTGACTATCTGATCTATCAAGCCGGGGTATCGAATCTGAATCAGTCTGACTATTGCTGGGCAGGATGATGATATCCACGGAGTGTTTCCCGGTTTCTTCTCAAGAGCCTTTCTGAGTTCAGCAGTAACTATATCAGCCGCGGCTGCCGCCTCGAAGACATCGTCAAATCCTATCCTTTTAAGTGCTGAGAGAACGGTATCGATTGAATAGCGGTCTTTAAACTGGCCGTAGAGGGTAGGTGCGGGAATTGCAACGTTGAAGGAGTGTTTTTTCAGCACATCAAGGCTGTCCGAGTGGGCTTTTTTGGCGTGATGCGGACAAACTCTGATGCACTCTCCGCAGTCAATGCATCGGTCGCTGATGATAAAGGCTTTACCCCTGCGTACTCTGATAGCCTCGGTAGGGCAGTGTCCAATGCAGTTTGTGCAGCCCCTGCATTTATCTTCATCAAGATATACTGAGTGTATATATTCGGACATATTTACCTCGGAAGATCTATTCCTATGGTTACCCGGGTACCCTTTCCGGGTTCGGATTCAATAAGGAGATCGCTCGAATTCTTTTTTATATTAGGCAGACCAAGGCCCGCACCGAAGCCCATTTCACGAATTTCTTCGGATGCGGTTGAATAACCTTCCTGCATCGCAAGCTCAATATCGGGTATACCGGGGCCCTGATCCTCAAAGATTATCTTAATACTGTCTTCTGTAATTGTGACCTCTGCGGTTCCGCCGTGTCCGTGAACTATGGTATTTATCTCTGCCTCATACATTGCGATAGCTGTTCGCTTGATGATATCTGCTGCCAGGCCGATCTGTTTAAGAGTTTTTTTTAGACTGCTTGATGCTTCGCCGTATGTAAGAGGATTGTCTGATGAGATTTCGTACTGTTTGGAAAATAGAATCATTGAGCTCAATATAACACAGTGCGGCGGAAAATGGAATTAAAAAGATATAAATTTACTTTATACCAGCTTAGAAATAACATTTATCAGAGCTTCTTCATTAAGAGGCTTCACTACAACATCGTCCATGCCGGCTTCAAGGAATTTCTTCCTGTCAGAAGGGAAGGCATGGGCCGTAAGGGCAATTACGGGCAGATGAGTGCCGTCGGCCTCACTGTTCCTTATTTGTGTAACCGCATCAAGACCGTTAAGTTTAGGCATGCTTATGTCCATAAGAACAACATCATATTTATCGCTTTTTATTTTTTCCAGGGCTTCAAGACCATCGGAAGCTTCGTGAACTTCCCAGCCTATCCTGTCAAGAATTGTAGTAATATACATTCTGTTTATAGCTTCATCTTCAGTTACGAGTACTTTTAATTTTCTATCTCTGATGTCACTCATTTCACCCATCCTGGAATTTTAATTATATAGCGAAAACCGCCTATTGTCAGTTTTTATTTATCATCCCGTACCTGCGAATTCTCTTCAGGGGCCGGAAGTTTTATTGTAAAAGTTGTCCATTCACCGGATTCTACAATCAGCTCTCCTTTGTGAATTTCTACTATAATGTTATGTGCATGGCTCAAACCAAGACCAGTACCCTTTCCCGGAGGTTTTGTTGTGTAAAAAGGCTCAAAGATACGGCTTAGTCTGTTCTGCGGTATAGGTTCTCCGTTATTTGAGATTGAACAGTATACAGCTCCGTCTTCACTCCATGTTTTTATCTTTATTATCCCTTTTTTTTCAGAGCTCATGGCCTGGGAGGCATTAATGATAATGTTAAGCAGAACCTGGTTTATTTCACTGCTTACACACCTAATTCTTGGAACTTTCCCGAAGTCGGTTTCCAGATCGGCAGAATATTTATAGGCGTTGCCGGCTACTATTATAGTAGATCTGATTCCGTTGTTGATATCATAGTCTGCTGTTTCAGCTGCATCTGAGCGGGAAAAGGACTTCATTTCCTTGACTATGGAGATAATCCTGGAGAATCCGTCCTGTGATTCAGAAAGAATGCTGTCTAAATCGCTGAGGATGAATTCGATGTCCATGTCATCCCTGATTTTAGCAAGATTATCATTTGTCCCTGAATTCTCTCTGCAGATCTCTTCGATTTTTTCTATATAGCCGAGTATCACGGGGGTGTATTTTTGAAGACTTATAAAATTACTCTGTACAAAACTCAACGGATTATTGATTTCATGCGCTATACCGGCGGCAAGCTGCCCGAGGGAAGCCATTTTTTCATTTTGAATAAGTGCTGCCTGAGTTTCCTTGAGTTTTTTGTTTAATTCTACGAGCTCAAGATTATTTTTAATGGACTGCTGATCACTTCTGATTTTCTCAGTTACATCATGCATTAATCCCTTAATTCTGCATGATTTTGCTTCGAGATTCTTATTTTGGATAGCAGTAATTGACATTACACGCATTCCGGCTGATGATTTAAGAGCCACCTCGCATTCAGTCAGACGGCCTTCTTCAAGGAGTATATTCTGTGTGGTCACATAGTCTATGTGATGTTCGAAGAGGTCCGGCAGTCTGAGTTCGGTTTCCGCTTCGTTTACACCGAAGAAGGCCTTTCCCGCAGGATTAAGGAAGCTGATGATTCCTTCATCTGTGATGGTAAAATAGATAAAATGGGTCAGTTCAAGCAGATCCCTGAACGTCTCATACATCAGCGGCTATTCCCCCCTGACTGTATTCAGATCATCGACAAACTGAAAAAATGAGGTGAAGCCGAGCAGATCAATAAGTGATTTGATTTTTTCTCCGGCTCTTGCAATTTTAAATTCGATATTGAATTTATGAGTCTGGATAAGCAGATTCGTCAATGAGCCGATTCCTGTGGAGGATACATAGTTTATTTCTTTCATATCTATTATAAGTACATCGATTGTGCTGTTTTCGGATATGATACTTGATACATGTTCGGTAAAAATATTGGAGTTGTAGTTGTCAAGCTTTCCTGAAATCTCGATAAGAACACCCCAGGGGGCAGTCTCTCCAAGTATCCTTCCTGCTGCGCTAATCCCTTTATCTGCGGAGTTAATCTGTTCCAGAGCCTTCAGTCTTTCGTCCATATTAAAAAATCCTATACTATATTCTAAGAAATCATAAGGAAGCAATTCAAGGGCATTGATGAAATTATGAAAAATCGTTAAAAAAGTCTATGCCTAAACACATTTCATATAAAACATCAGGAACCTGCTCTAAAGAAATTAATATCAAGATTAAGAATGAGATAATAGAATCAGTTGAGTTTCGCGGAGGCTGTCCGGGAAACCTGATCGGAATAAAGCGGCTTGTAGAGGGCCGAAGTGTCGACGAGGTGATCAGCTGTGTTGAAGGTGTAAAATGCGGAAGCCGCAGTACTTCATGCCCCGACCAGCTTGCAAATGCTCTTAAAAGCTACCGGGAAGCCGGCTGAGGACTCTTTACAATCCACGCATCCACGATGGCCTGATTCTTTCATTACCGCTTAGCGCACTGTCTATCTGAGCAAGTAGTTTTTCACGGTGGGCCGGAAGCATTCCCCGAAGCGGCAGTGCATTAGACGCATGATTCGACATAAATACAATATTGCTCTCCGGATTCAGCTTTTCAATCAGCATTCTGTTTTCTTTCATTATGGCGGTATCGTTCTGCATGGTGAAACTGTGTCCGTATGATTCTTCCAGCTGTTTAATCGTATTACGGTCTACCATCAGAGTGAGCGTTGACAGGTAATCAGTGGGAGTGCGGTTTATCAGTTCAGCACTGCCGCTTATATGCTCTTCCCAGTGTTCCGCTCCGCCTAATCCTGTTATTAGAGTCGCGGATACTTTTATTCCGGCCTGTCTGGAACGGCTTATGCCTTCGTTCATCAGTTCTGCATCTGCACCTTTTCTGATTTTCTTGAGGATGAGATCGGAGCCCGATTCAATTCCAAGATACAGCAGCTTGATTCCGCTGTCTCTGATTTCTTTAAGTTCCTCATCCGATTTCTTGCGGATATTGCCCGGATTTGCATACAGGGATATGCGTTCAAGCCGGGGAAGTTCATTATGCAGGTGTTCTGATATTTGAAGAAGAGTATCGGTTCCAAGGGCCATTGCATCCCCGTCTGCCAGAAAAACCCTTCTGACGCCCGGGTAATTGGCGGCTGCGTAGCTTATTTCACCCAGAACTTTTTCAATCGGTCTGGCTTTAAAGGTTTTTGACTTATACATGCCGCAGAAAACGCAGCGGTTATGGCTGCAGCCCAGAGTTGCCTGTATTATGAGACTCTCAGCTTCTGAAGGCGGCCTGTAAAGAGGTTCATCATATATAATCATTTCCTGTTCCTTTTCGGCTTTTCTTTTATCATGTCGGCAAGGGTGAATGTATCTCCGCTGTCTGCTGAATATTTTTTCATAAGATTGCGGGCCACTGCTTTCTCTCTCTTGGAAGGCTTGCTCATTCCGCCGCGGTTTTCAGGTTCTTCCTCGTACCCGCAGGTCAGGGAGCGGCATACTTTGATTTCGCGGCCTTTTTTATCGTGGGAACTCATCATGGGCCTTCCGCAGAGAGGGCATGGAGGGCCGCCGGCGGCTGCCGGCTTCAGTGTTTTTCCGGAGCTTATAACCTCACTGACCATTTTTTTTGTCTGCTCTCTGATTTCTGCCGAGAAGGCTCCGGCTTTCTCCCTGCCTTCAGCAATGTTTTCAAGGCGCTGTTCCCACCGTGCCGTCAGTTCCGGGGATTTTAATTCATCAGGTGCCAGAAGAAGGACTTCTTCTCCGGCCGGAGTAACGCTTAGTATCTTGTTTTTACGATCCAGATAGTGGTTTGATATAAGCTTTTCAATTATATCAGCCCTTGTTGCAGGGGTTCCTAGTCCGGCCTTTCTTATATTTTCTTTTAATTCGCTGTTCCGCAGGAATTTTGACGGGTCCTCCATAAGCCCCAGAAGTACCGCCTCTGTACAGGGTGCCGGCGGTTTCGTCAGGTGTGTGGAAATATTAATTTCTTTGATGCTGAGAGTATCCCCCTTTTGAAGGTCTTTCAGGCTTCCATGCCCCTCGGCCTCATCAGTTTCCGACTCTGTGGAAACAAATTCCACCGCCTTCCAGCCCTGATCGATAAGGATATTGGAAGATGCTCTGAAGCTTTCTCCTCCTGCTGTAATTTCCACACTTATACGTTTGTAGCGGAAGGGTGGCGAGAGCACAGCTATAAACCGCTTTACTACAATATCCCACAGCGCTTTTTCCTCTGCGGAAAGTCTTTCGGGAATTACTGTTTCTTCAGTCGGAATTATTGCATGGTGATCGCTGACTCCGGCATTGTTGAACAGCCTTTTTCCTGCCTTTATCTCATTTTTACCTATCTGATGAGCCTGTTTTTTCCAGCCGGTATTTTTAAGCGCAGAGAGTCTCTCGCTTATTGTTTCCCGTATATCCTCCGGAAGATAACGCGAGTCGGTTCTGGGATAGGTTACTATTTTATGTCTTTCATACAGGCCCTGAAGAACCTGAAGTGTTTTTTTTGCTGAGAATCCGAGTACTCTGTTTGCTTCCTGCTGAAGCGAGTTCAGGTCATATGCAAGGGGCGGCGGTTCTGTTTTGTCTGATGATTTTACTGAGATTATTTCCGCCTCTGAATTAAGAAGTTTTGATTTAAGTGCTTCAGCTTCTTCCCCGGTTTTAATAAGAGTATTGCCTTTCCCGTCTCGCCATCGGGCGGAAAAACTTCCAAAACCCGCTTCAAGATTCCAGTACTTTGAGGGAATAAAGTTTTTAATCTGTTCTTCACGGTTTTTTACCATAGCAAGTGTAGGTGTCTGAACCCTTCCAGCTGAGAGCCTGGTATCGTAATGGCAGCTTAAGGCTCTTGTTATATTCAGGCCGATAATCCAGTCAGCCTCTGCCCGGCATTCTGCAGCCCTCAGCAGGTTGTCGAAGTCGTGGCCGGGCTTGAGTGAACCAAACCCGTTCTTAATTGCCTTGTCGGTAAGTGAGTTTATCCAAAGTCTTGAGAATTTCCCTTTATAGCCGGCTAGCCTGAGGATAAGCCTTGCTACTTGCTCTCCCTCTCTTCCTGCATCTGTGGCTATCACTACATCCGCAACATCATTCCGGTGAAGAAGCTTCTTAACAGTTGAAAACTGGGAGGAAGTACGCTTTATAACGTGATGTTTCATCCTTTCGGGAAGCATGGGCAGATCATCGAGATTCCAGCTGTTGTATCTGCTGTCATAAGTTCCTGGATCGGCAAGCTCAACCAGGTGCCCCATTGCCCATGTTACAATGTACTTGTCTCCCTCAATAAAGCTTCGTGTCTGTTTTCGGCAGCCGAGTACCCGTGCTATATCTCTGCCCGCGCTGGGCTTTTCTGCAAGAACCAGTGTTTTCATGGGCGGATTTTACTACGATATGAGGATAGTTGAAAAGACCGGGGGTGAGCTGATACTGAAACTGGAATTTCACATTGGTAGTTTGAATCTGTATGTAAAATTTACTAGAATATATGGATGTAATCGTTTCAATTAAATTTTTGTGGTTTTTATTAGCAGCTATCTGTAATAAACTATTTGTTCAAATTGGTTGATTACCGGGGGATAAATGACTATTAAAAATAAACTTTTCGCAATTGTTTTCGGCGAATTTGTAATTTTTCTTCTTGCTGTCGGTTTGATTATTCTATTTATTATACCTGTTCTTGAGATTAACCGGGAAACCGAGGACCTGAGGCTTCTTGGTGAAAAGGTTCTTCTGGTGAGGGCTGAGATGAACAGGCTTTTTACGGCACCGCTTGAGCAGCAGTTTGAAGAAGTTAACGATGCAAAAAGCCAGATGGATGAGGTTTTCAATATAGTCTCCAGCCAGCGCAGGCTGAGCAATCTGAATGCAAAGGTTAACAGATCAATGGATGCTGTGATCCAGCTTCAGCAGCTTTTTGAGGAACGCTGGGAAAGATATGTCGATATAATGCCCATTGTAATGGATGATGCGGAGCGGACTCTTTTCTCAAAGATGGTTTCGCTTAAAACCTTTTATACATCAACAATAATTAAACGGAATGATGACTATTTTGAGATAATGGAAAGAGCTCTTGATCTTGAGAGCAGTGTTGATATATGCAATGGAGCACTTAGTTCTGCTTACGAGGTCATTGATAAGCAGTTTGAAGTTATCGAGACCGAGGTTGCCGGAAAAACGGTATCGGTAATCATCAGAAGTGTAATAATTTTTATTCTTATAGTTATCGGAATAATTATAGCTGCTGCAATTATGGCGGGCCGGATGGCTAAAAGTGTTACCCAGCTTGAGTCAGGTGTTGCAGAACTCAGGCACGGAAACCTTCTTAGAAAATTTACTGCTGTCACCAAGGATGAAATAGGGACTCTAGGCAGAAACCTGAACAGTTTTTCAGGAGAACTGAGGGAGTCGATCGAAAAGATTAAGGAATCTTCCGAGAAAAATATTGCCATGAAAGACGAGCTGATTGGTGCCGCGATAAGTTCTACAGCATCTACAACACAGATTGCAACAGTGATGAATGAGATTAAGGATGGAATGGGAAGCCTGGATTCTCAGGTCAGGGATTCCGGACAGGGGATGGGAACAGTTAAGTCAAAGGTTTCTGAAGTCAGGACCATGCTTGATGAACAGTTTGCAATGATTGAGGAGTCAACATCAGCAGTTACACAGATGATAGCTTCGATTGACAATGTTGCCGATATAACGGGCAAAAAGAAAAATGCGACTGAAGAGCTTGTCAAGACTGCCAATATAGGCGGTGAAAAACTGAATGAAACCATAGGTATTATCCAGGAGATAACTTCCAATATTGATGAAATAAGAACAACGGTTTCCATTATACAGTCTGTAGCAGCACAGACCGGACTTCTTGCAATGAATGCAGCGATTGAAGCGGCACATGCCGGCGAATACGGCGCAGGTTTTGCTGTCGTAGCTGAAGAGATAAGGAAGCTTTCCGATGCATCAGGACAAAGTTCCAAACGGATCAGCGCTGTTATTAAGTCGGTGATTGAGAATATAGAAAAAGCTGCTTCTGCCGGTGAGGATACAAAGGGTTCGTTTGTTGATATAAATCGTGAGGTAGTGGGAGTAGCCCGCGCACTGGATGAGATTTCCGGAAGCATGGATGAGCTTTCAATTGGCGGCAAGCAGATACTTGATGCAATGACAAGCCTTAGAGGTACCGCTTCAAATGTAGAGAACGGCGGCAGGGAAATGGAGGAAGCCTCCAGCCAGCTTGAGGTCGCCTACAGTATGGTAGAACGTGTGACCCGGGATGTTATTTCCAGAATGGGCGGTATAACACAGGGTGTAAATGAAATTAAATCAAGTGTAGAGATAGTTTCTGATATCAGCTCACGTCTAAGCGACGAAGCCGATACCCTTAATTCGCAGATAAGCCGTTTTAAAACTGAAGGCTGTCCTGAGGATTTTGAGAATCCTGAGGAAATAGTCGACGACTACTGTGACAGTCCTGATAGCACGGGTACTTTGTCCAATGAGACTTCTGATACGACGGTGTCCGGTGCCGCTGTGTCTGATAATCCTGAAGATTTATCATAAGAGCCTGTATCTTTATGTGAGAATATGAGTGCCCCGGTGATTGCCGTCAGCGGGGCAACCAGTACAAGACCGAAGCTTCCCACAAGAGTATGAAGAATCTCTGCACTTACATAACTGAGGTTGAGTATGTTCATAAGCGGTGTTCCCTGAGCCATAAAGACCATGAGAAGTGCGGTGAATCCGCCGGAATAAGCGAGCAGCAGGGTCGTCGTCATTGTTCCTATCACAGACCTTCCAACCTTGAAACCTGATTTCAGAAGTTCTCTGAAGCTTATATCGGGGCGTTTATGTTTGATCTCATGCATCGATGCTGCAATATCCATTGCAATATCCATGACGGCACCCGAAGAAGCAATGAAGATTCCCGAAAGGAAGATGAGGTTGAGATCAAGGTAGGCGTAACCGGAATACAGCAGAGTTTCCGAAAAGGGTTTCACTGCTCCATGAACATGAAATGCGTGACCGAATATCATAGAAAAAAGCGAAGTGAACAGTATTCCGGCAATAGTTCCTGTGAAGGCTGTCAGACCCTTCTTTGTGAATCCTCCGATAAGAAAAATAATTGCGGCTGACAGAATTAACACGGTTCCGAAGGATATGAGGACCGGATTTATTCCGGAAAGAAATCCCGGTATCAGAATCTTCCATATTACAATGCCTGTAAATGTGAATGATAAAACAGCATTGAAACCGGTCCATCCAGCATAACCTATCAGTATCAGCACAAAAAGAAGCAGCAGAATAAGTTCTACATTTATCCGGTAGTGGTCAATGATATTTGCATAAACAAAATTATTGTTTTCATCCATGTCGATGACCATCAGAGCCTTGTCTCCGGGGGCGAACATTTTATCAAGTTCAAGTTTGCCCATAAGTATGTTAGTAGATGATACTTCCATTCCCCTGAATCTGCCGTTCAGAATCCTAAGTTCAACCTGCTGGTTCCCGGTTTTTACAATTCCGTACTGTTCCAGCTCTGAGTTGTCAGTTGAAATTACCTCGGCCTTTGCTCTGGAAGAATTACCTGCAGTCCTTGGTTCGGGGGTTGTAGGCAGTAATATTATTACCGTTGAGAGCAGTATTATGAAAAGGCTGAAAATAATATCCCTCTTTTTGGTCTTATCTGCAAATATCATATAATTCCCTTTTTTTCGCCGATTCGCCAGATTAAAGAGAGAAGGTTCTGACTGCCGGGCAGTCAAAACTTCTCTCATGATTATTAACTGGTTCTTTTTAAATCTATTTTTAGATGTAATTTTTACCTAGCTGACTGAAGTCCCATGATTGCAGTCATTTTTCTGAAGATGTCTGTATTGTCATAGTAGCCGTTGAAAGCTTCGGAACCTGCACCCTCGGCAAATGTTGCAACAGGAACTCCTGTATGCGAGTATGATGTCCATCCGAGACCTGCTCTCTGGTTGAGGATATGTGTAAGAGTCATTGAAAGCGGGTTATAACCACCGTAAAGAAGGTAGGTCTGCTCATCAGAGGATTTTACTTTTACATTTCCCATAGCCTGGTCGAATGCCATTGTAAGCTGTTCTTTTTCGTAGTCTGAGAGATCTGTAAGACCGAAGTTCTTTTCAATTTCCGGCATAAGGTCCGCAAGTGAACCGCCGTTGGCATGAGCTTCCTTGTAGGGGCCGAATACATATTTATCGAATGCTTCATAGGACATTTTCTGCTTGTCAATTTCATTGAAAGCGGAAGCGTATTTTGTTCCTGCGAAACCGAGGGCAAGACCGCCTGTTTCATGGTCACCTGTTACAACTATGAGTGTCTCATCGGGATGTGCATTGTAAAATTTCACTGCTTCGGCAATAGACTTGTCGAACTCAATAGTGTTGTGGATTGAAGCTGCTGCATCATTTGCATGACAGGCCCAGTCAATCTTTCCGCCTTCAACCATCATGAAGAAGCCGTTTTCGTTGTCGAGAAGTTCGATTCCCTTTGCGACATATTCCACCAGGGAGATATCATCTGCTTCCTGATCCATTGCATAGTCAAGAGAGTTTCTTGTAAAGCTTGTTGCATAGTATGCGTAAACCTGCTTTCCGTCCTGTGTAAGGGCATTGAGCTCATCCCTTGTTGTGGTTACATTCCAGCCTCTTTCGTTCATCACATCAAGAGCTGACTTTTCTCCTTCGGGAGTCTTGTCCAGGCGTACCATTCCGCCGGCAAAGTAGTCGAAATTGCTGTTTGCCATCTGCATGTTAATTTCGTAATAGCTGTTTCTGCTCTGCTGTTTTGCGTAGAAGGCTGCGGGAGTAGCGTGGTCAAGGTTTACGCTTGAAAGAATACCAACCTTCATACCGGCTTCCTTTGCATATTCAGCTATCGTCTTGAAGGTTTTTGTTTTTGTTGCATCGTAGTTGATTACACCGGAAAGGGTTTTGTTTCCCGATGCAATTGCAGTTCCGGCTGATGCTGAGTCGGTTATGAAAGAACCTGCATCATAGGTTGTTGTAAGTCCCTGAGCCGGGAACTGAGTAAAGCCGAGTTTTGTTACTCCGGGGGCGGTGCCATTCTGTGCATTGAGGTAGGCTTCTGCAGCATTGATCTGGGGCATTGCCATACCGTCTCCGATAAAAAGGAATACGTACTTTGCGCTCACTTCAGGGGCTGAAGTTTCTGCGGCGGCGGTTTCCTGCTGTCCTTCCGCGAAAAGACAGAATGGAATTACTGCCAGTAAAAGAATTGATACTAATTTTTTCATTTCTCTCTCCAAAATATTTTTTAGAATTCAGAGAGATCCTGCGCCTGTTTGATTAGGAAATTATGACGGGTTTATGAGATTTCAATTAACATGGATATATCTTCCGGTTTTTTCTATATTTTTATTTTCATGCCGTCATATGCGCACAATTCCGGGATATTGTCTTTTTGTCTCAGCATATTATCGCTCATGTGTGTTAAAACAGTTTTTTTTGCTTTCAGCAGCGATATATCCGGATAGTTCAGGTGCCATTTAACCGGCTTATCAAAGAAATATGATTCTGCGATAAGAAGATCAGCTCCTGCCGTCAGATTTACAAGCTCTTCAGTACATGCGCCGTCACCGGTATATACAATACTTTTCCCGTTGCTTTCGACCCTGGTCGCAAGAGGCTTTGTTTCTAATGTATGCATTGCTTCTATTGCAGTTATTGTTAAATCACCCTGGCGGATTGAATCACCGGGACTGAGTTCAATATAGTCAACACTGAATTTCGGAGTCATGACACTGCTTCCGGGGAAAAGTATTTCATGCATTTTGCTGAGGTGATGTTCGGTCCCTTCAGGACCCAAAATTCTCAGAGGAGCTTCCCGTTTTGCGCCAAGCATCGCATCCATCAGAAGAAACGGGATTCCTCCGCAATGATCTCCATGCAGATGCGAAAGAATTATCGTGTCTACAGCATTGGGAGAGAGCTGCTGCTGTTTCAGGCCTATAAGTGCAGACAGCCCGAAATCGAAAGTGAAGCAATGCTCTCCATTTTTTACCATGATGCAGGGCTGCAGCCGTCCTCCGCTTCCGAATGCATCTCCGGATCCTATAAAGGTTACTTCCATAATTACCTACAAAATAACTGAGGAGTGAGCGGGAACCTCGAGACCGCTGTAGAAAATGGTCTTATCTGAGAGGTTTGCGAATAGAATATGTTCTTTTCCACCCTCAGTATAGCTGATCGTATAGGTTCCGCTGTCAGACTCGACAGATTCAATTTTCTTTTTTGCCTTCAGAGATTCAAACATCTTCTTTCTTGTGTCACTGTATTCCGCAACATTGTCGGATGTAAAAACAAGAGCACCGGTAACTGCGTTGATTCTGAACAGGGTTTCTTTTTCGGCGCCGCTTAGTTTTGTATTTCTGTCTCTTAATATGAATACATCCGGATCGTTTCTGAAGGCCCTGCCGTCAAGATGCCTCCGGCCTATTGCATTTGCAAGTGAGTTCAGTGTTGAGGGTCTCTCCCGGTGAATCTGGCTGCCCCTGAACCCGTCGTCCCAGTCAAGGCTGACATCGCAGCCGATTCTGCAGTAGTCGACCAATCCGAATGCCGAAGCAAGCGGAACTCCGCAGCCGAGAATCAGCTTACTGCCGGTGAGTTCCCGCAGAAGTTTCATACCGTCATGCATAACCGCGCCTCTTGTTCTTCCCTGAGTTTCCGGCGCAAGGCAGGCTCCGTAGAGGAAGTCAAGCTTGACCATATCAAAGCCCCACTCATTCAGAACTGTATTGAAAACTTCAGCAAGATGGTCCCTGAACTCCTGATTGTATATATCAAGAGCGTAAAAACCGCCCCAGTTGATGCCTGCCTGAACCGGCTTCCCTTTGCCATCCCTCAGGAGCCATTCCGGGTGCTGTTTTGCAAGCTCTGAGTTCTTCTGGGCTGAAAAGGGAGCGAGCCATAATCCGGCCTTATACCCGCTTTTATGAATACGGTCTACCACCGGGGCAAGCCCTTCGGGGAATTTTGCTTTGTCAATGCTCAGCCAGTCTCCTGTTGCGGTCTGAAAACCGTCATCTATCTGGAATATTTCTATAGGGAGATTCGTGTTGGTAAAGGCTTCGAGATTCTGATTGATTATGTCACTGCTGATATTTTCATAGTGGTCGTACCATGAGGTCCATCCGGTAATTTCGGGAGTTTTTACCGCCGGCAGCTCCATTGCTGAAAACCACTGATCGAAAGCCTTATTTTCCTCATCAGTTACACAGAGGAGTTGAAGTGCTGTTACCGGTTTGTCGGTGGCAAGGTTGTTGCATTCCATGCTCACACGGATTTCTTTTGCAGCAGCTGTAAAACGTATTACAGTGAAGGCGTTCTGTTCATTCAGAGAACCAAGAAGAGTAATCTGGTTTGAGCCCTGCTTTTTAATATATCCATACGAAAAACCGTGAAACTCGCCGGGAGCAGAGGGTTGACGGATGAAATCATAGTCTCCGTATTTCCGCAGCTGAAAGTAGGGGTTTACTATTCTTCCTAAAAGGGGAATTCCCTTCTGTCTGTCCTGAAGGCCGTGTTCTGCACTGTCAGTCCAGCTCTGGTAGCCGTTGAGGAATATTTTTTCATCCTGATGGAATTCATACTCAGCAACCAGCTCAAGCCGGTGAATCTTTATTTCCGCTCTGGGAATGACTGATACCTTTATGCTTTCCCGTTTCCCGTCATTTGAATGGCTCAGGTTGAAGCCTACAGCTTCTGAGTTGACAAGAGCCTGAAACGGCATTACAACCGTATGTCTGACTCCGTCAGCGGAATATTCAGCTTCAAACATTGCCTTTTCAAACATTTTACACTTCCTTGTTCTGGTACTCTTTTATTGCGTTTCGGTATCTGTCCGGTATTACAATAGTTTCAGCCCGGTCATAATCGTAGCCGGCAAAAATTGTCGTGCAGTCGGATTTTATCTCACCGGTATGATTTTCCCTGATTCTCTGCAGCATTGTGAGTGATTTATTGCCGATCTTGATCACCGCAGATTCTACTATTATATCATCATGCAGGAAAACCGGTGCAAGAAAATCAGTTTTTACCGAAGCCACCACCAGGGATTTGCCGCCGGGCATATATGGTTCACCAAGCATTTCGGAAAGGTATTTTACCCTCCCGATATCATAATAATTCTGGTATACAGCGTTGTTTACATGGCCCTGGCCGTCAATATCCCCAAAACGTATCTGAACGGGGGCTTTGCATTTGAATTCGTGTTGTCTGTGCATATACTTATTATTCTAGGAATAAAAAGGTTGTCAAGGAGTTAAAAAAATCATCAATGTATATAAAAGTGATAGCGATTTACTTGACAATGTAAACCCAATGTAAATATTATAGAAAGGTAAAAGAAAGTAAATAGAAAGTAAATATGGTGTTTTTAGAAACCTTAAGGAGGAATTATGAAAACCAAAGCTGTACGAATATACGGAAAGAACGACCTCAGGCTCGAGGAGTTTGAGCTTCCGGCAATGAAAGACGATGAAATACTCGCAACAGTAATTTCAGACAGTATCTGTATGTCTTCATATAAGGCTGCTATCCAGGGGCCGGAACATAAAAGGGTTCCCGATGATGTTGCGCAGAATCCTACAATGATCGGCCATGAATTCTGCGGAGAGATTCTTGAAGTAGGTTCAAAATGGGCTGATAAGTTCAAACCAGGCCAGAAGTTTTCAATTCAGCCGGCACTAAATTATAAGGGAAGCCTTGATGCTCCGGGCTATTCATTCCATTACATCGGCGGTGATGCGACAAATATACTGATTCCCAACGAAGTAATGGAAATGGACTGTCTTCTTCCTTATGAGGGAGATGCCTACTTCATGGGATCACTGAGTGAACCTGTTTCCTGTATTGTCGGGACATATCATGCCATGTATCACATTCCCCAGGGCACTTATATCCATAACATGGGTATCAAGGAAGGCGGAAATCTCGCAATTATCGCCGGTGTAGGTCCGATGGGACTTGGCGCAATAGATTACGCCATACATAATCCGGTTAAACCCGGGCTTCTTGTTGTCACTGATATTGATGACACCCGACTTAAACGGGCAGCCGAAGTCTACAGCGTCGAAGAGGCTGCCAAAAACGGTGTAAAGCTCATCTATCTGAATACAAAGGATACATCAGATCCTGTTAAGCTTCTTATGGATCAGACAGGCGGAGCAGGCTACGACGATGTACTGGTTATGGCTCCTGTGAAACCTCTTATTGAACAGGGAGACTCAATCCTTACAAAAGACGGATGTCTGAACTTCTTTGCAGGACCTTCAAATACAGAGTTCAAAGCTGAACTCAATTTTTACAATGTACATTATGAGTTCCATCACCTTGTAGGAACAAGCGGCGGAAACACAGCCGATATGCGTGAATCTCTTGAGATGATGGGACGCGGAGAGCTTAATCCGGCATCGATGATAACCCATATCGGCGGACTTGATTCAGTTGTCGAGACAACACTCAATCTGCCCAAGATTCCCGGCGGCAAAAAACTGATTTATGTTCAGAAGAGCATGCCGCTTACAGCAATTGCCGATTTTGAAGAACTCGGCAAGTCAGACCCTGTTTTTGCCGAACTTGATAAGCTCGTAAAGAAACATAACGGCTTGTGGAACCTTGAAGCTGAAAAATATCTTCTTGCTCACAGTACCTCAATTTAGCGGTAAGGCATGCATAGTTTAACCGAAAGAGAAAGGCGGATAGTTGAGATCCTGTCTGAAGAGGGCAGGGTCAGCGTCTCGGAGATAAGCGAGCGGCTGAATGTTTCAACCGTGACTGTCAGAAGCGATTTTAACAGTCTGGTTGAAAAAGGCGTGCTCGTGAAAACCCGGGGCGGGGCTGTTCCGGCAATGCATCCGGAGATTCTTGAGCGTCAGAGGGATATGACTGATGTAAAAAGAAGGATTGCAAAGGAAGCTGCTTCAATGGTTGAAGACGGCGATTCCATTATGATATGTGCAGGTACGACAACTGCGTATATCGGGAATTATCTCCTGGGTAAAAGAGATATCAGAATAGTAACAAATTCAACCCTGCTTCTTCCGTATGCAAGGATGAACCCTTCAATAAACCTTACGCTTGTAGGCGGAGAATTCCGTCCGATGGCTGAAGCTGTTGTGGGCCCGGAGCCAATCAGACAGCTGGATGCCTACCATGTGAAAATTGCTTTTATCGGAACGGAAGGATTCTCTTATCAAAGCGGGATGACCACCCAGCTTGTTGAGAATTCCGAAATTATTAAAAAGATGGTCAGACAGTCGGAAAAGACCGTTCTTCTTGCTGACTCGGGAAAATACAACAAGGTGGGATTTGTGAAAATCCTGCCGCTTGAGAGTACAGACCTGATTATTTCGGATGAGGGATTGGACCAGACGGTCAGAGCTGAAATGGAAGAAAAAGGACTTAACCTGAAGATCGTTTAAAATCGAGAACACATCCGTGTATTTTCGATTTTCAGAAGTTTGAAAGCTATGCTTTAAAACTTCATTTTTGAACCTGCCGTCACGGCAGAATGATTGATGTATTATTAGGAGAGAAATATGGCAACAGCGTTATTGATGCCAAAGCAGGGTAACTCGGTAGAGTCCTGTCTCATTCTTGAATGGATGAAGAAGGAAGGCGACCGGGTTAATGTCGGTGATGTAGTCTGCGAGGCAGAGACCGACAAGGCAACCATAGAGGTTGAATCTACTGCTGAAGGTACCATTCTAAAGATTTTTTACGGACCGGATACCGAAGTGCCTGTACAGAAAATGATGGCGGTTATCGGTGAACCCGGTGAAGATATAAGCAGCTTTGAAGCCGAGTTTGCAGCCTCAGGTGACGGTGCTTCCGCATCCGCACCTGCGGCAGCCCAGGCTGCACCTGCGGTGAACTCAACCGGCGGAGACAGCTTCGTATCTCCCAGGGCAAGAAACCTCGCTGCCGGAAAGGGCTTTGATGCTTCAGGCCTTGCAGGAAGCGGACCCGGAGGACGTGTAATTGAGCGTGATGTTTTAGGTGCTCTTGCCGGAAAGGAACCCCTTACTCCTGCAGCTGTTGCTGCTGCAATAGAGCAGGGGCTTACTGCACCCGCAGAGGGTACTGGAATCGGCGGAAGGGTCAGACTTCAGGACCTTTCCTCTGCACCAGCTGCTTCTACGGCAGCTGGTACTGCAGCTTCCGCATCGGCAGCCCTGCCGTTCCCGGGCGCTTTCAGGGATGAAAAGGTTAAGGGTGTAAGAAAGATTACCGCCGCGAGGATGATGGAATCGCTTTCAATGACAGCCCAGCTCACACACAATTTTACAGCAGATGCTACCGAACTTCTTGCCTACCGTGCAAAGTTCAAGAACTCTCCTGAAGAACTCGGTCTTGGAAAGGTCAGCATAAACGATATCGTAATGTTTGCCGCTTCTAGGGTTCTGAAGCTTCATCCTGAGTTCAACTGCCACTGGCTCGGCGACACAATGAGATATTTTGACAGTGTCCATCTCGGTTTCGCATGTGATACTCCCAAGGGTCTGCTTGTTCCGGTAATAAAGAATGCCGACAGCCTCAGCCTGAAGGAGCTTTCCGCAGAAGCGGCAAGACTTATTGCAGCCTGCCGTGAAGGAAAGGCCCAGCCCGATGAACTTACAGGAGCCACCTTCACTCTCAGCAATGTAGGCGCTTTTGGAATTGACAGCTTTACTCCGATTATTAATCCGCCGGAGATAGGAATACTCGGTGTCTGCTCAACCCAGCTTAAGCCTGTGAGAACAGCGAACGGAGTTGAGTACCGTGATCACATCGGCTTCTCACTGACCTATGATCATCAGGCTGCAGACGGTGCTCCGGCATCAAAGTTCTGTGCCGATATCAGGACCGCGGTTGAGAATATCGGGATCTACCTCGCACTGTAGAAATTACTGGAGTTTGAATTATGTTTGATTTGATAGTTGTTGGAGCCGGTCCCGGAGGCTATGTTGCCGCTGAGCGTGCCGGCCATATGGGAAAGAAGGTTCTGCTTGTTGAAAAGGAGAACCTTGGCGGTGTCTGCACAAACCACGGCTGTATTCCTACAAAGAGTCTTCTGAATGCCGCAAAGCATTTTACATACGGAAAGGAAGCCGCAAAGTTCGGCGTTCATTTTGATAATCCGGTCTTTAATTTTTCCGAGGCAATGGCCTGGAAGAATGAAACCATTGACAGCCTCCGCAAGGGTATTGCCTTTCTGATGAAGCAGGGCAAGGTTGAAGTTGTTTACGGTGAGGCCGTTTTTCCCGGAGGGAAAAAGGTGAAGGTCGGCGAAACTGTATACGAGGGTGAGAACCTGATTATCGCTACCGGGTCTTCTGCCTTCGTTCCTCCTATTCCCGGATTTGACGGACCGAATGTAGTTACAAACCGTGAAATTCTGGCGCTTGAAGAACTGCCGAAAAAGCTGGCGGTTATCGGCGGCGGTGTTATCGGCGTTGAGTTTGCTTCCTTCTTCAGTAATGTAGGCGTTGAAGTAAGCGTTATTGAGATGATGGATGAGATATGTCCGATGATGGACGGAGAAACCGCCAAGCTCCTGCGAAAGGAAATGGGCGCGGTTAACTTCCTGCTTTCATCAAAGGTTACTGCTATTACTGCCGACGGCGTTGAATATGAAAAGGACGGAAAGAAGGAAAGCGTAAAAGCTGATCTTGTCCTGATGTCGGTAGGAAGACGCCCGAATACAGGCGGTTTCGAAAATCTTGGAATAGATTACAGCCCGAAGGGCGTTGCCGTTGACGAGCACATGCGGACCAATATCCCGGGCATTTATGCTGTAGGCGATGTTACCGGAAAATCACTGCTTGCCCACTCGGCATCAAGAATGGGTGAGGTTGCCGTGATGAACATGTTCGGAGCAGGCGGAATAATGAGATACAACGCCGTTCCCTGGGCTGTCTACTCACTGCCTGAAGTTGCCGGATGCGGATACACAGAAAAGGATGCAAAGGCCGCCGGATACAACGTGAAATCTGCCGCCATGCAGATGAGGGCAAACGGACGCTTTCTCGCCGAACACGGAAAGGAAGCCGGTATGTGCAAGGTTATAGCCGATGCCGATACCGACATGATTCTCGGCGTTCACATGATCGGCGCCGTCTGTTCAGAGATGATAGGTACAGCCGCTGCAGCAATTGAAGCGGAACTTCGTACAAAGGATATGAGAGAAATTATCTTCCCGCACCCGAGTGTGTCGGAAATTATCAAAGATGTATGCTGGATGCTTTAATCCGGTGCTAAGTTATAAGGAGTTATCAAATGCCTAAAATACTTGAAATAAGGCCGGAAGAGGTAAGAAAACCCGGCACCATCAAAATAAAGGATATACCGGTTAACCAGTATAAGCCTGATATCAAGAAAGAACTTAAGCTGTACGGAAAAGACGGCCTTATCGGCATGTACTACGACATGCTTATTATCCGCGAGTTTGAAACCATGCTCGATCTCATCAAGAAGGAAGGTTCCTACAACGGTCTTGAATACAACCACAAGGGCCCTGCACACCTTTCAGCCGGTCAGGAATCCGCATCGGTCGGTCAGTGCGCCGTCCTTGATACAGACGACTTTATCTTCGGTTCACACCGAAGCCACGGTGAAATACTTGCAAAGTGTTTTTCCGCTATCAAGAAGCTTGATGAAGCAAGCCTGAAATCAACAATGGAAGGCTTCATGAACGGTGAAGCTTTAGGCATCGTTGATAAGCACCACAAGGGCGATAACGTAAAAGACCTTGCAGAGAACTTTGTTCTCTACGGAGCACTCGCAGAGATTTTCGCAAGAGCCCCCGGTTTCAACAGAGGCCTCGGCGGTTCAATGCACACCTTCTTTGCCCCCTTCGGCAGCATGCCCAATAACGCAATCGTAGGCGGAAGTGCCGACATCAGCGTCGGTTCAGCCCTTTACAAGAGAATCAACCGTAAGCCCGGTATCGTAATTGCCAACATAGGCGACGGCTCAATGGGCTGCGGCCCTGTATGGGAAGGCCTGATGCTGGCCGCGATGGACCAGTACAATAATCTCTGGGACAAGGACCTGGGCGGTGCACCTCCCTTCATGCTCAATATTTTCAATAACTTCTACGCGATGGGCGGCCAGACAAACGGTGAAACCATGGGTTACAAGGAGCCTGCGAGAATCGGCGCCGGTGTCAACCCGGACAATATGCATGCAGAACGTGTAGACGGATTCAACCCTCTTGCAGTTGCAGATGCAATGTCCAGAAAGAAAAAACTCCTGCTTGAAGGCAAGGGCCCTGTTCTTATGGATACAATTACCTACAGGCTCTCAGGTCATTCACCTTCTGATGCGTCATCCTACAGAAGCAAGGAAGAGATGGATGCTTTCAGGGATGCTGATGTAATTCAGAATTTTGAAAAGTACCTTATTGAAAACGGTGTTTTTGATCAGAAGGCTTCAGACAGCCTGAAAGAGAAGGTTGTCGGCAAAATAACAAACACAATGAAGATTGCTATAGACGACAATATCTCAAGATTTGTCGACGGAAAGTTCATAGAGTCTGTAATGTTCTCAAACACAAAGATGGAAAAGCTAGATGACCGTGAGCCTGAAGTTCTTATGCCTCTTGAAGAGAACCCGAGAGTAAAGGCTAACGCGAAAAAGATCAGGTACGCCTTCGATGAAGCCGGAAACAAGATTCCCGCATCAAAGCAGTTTGTGTACCGTGACGCGCTTTTTGAAGCAGCAGTTCACGGCTTCTATACCGACCCTACACTGGTCGCATACGGTGAAGAAAACCGTGACTGGGGCGGAGCCTTTGCCGTATACCGCGGTCTTACAGAAGCGCTTCCGTACCACAGACTGTTCAATTCACCCATCTCAGAGGGTGCAATAGTCGGTTCTGCAGTAGGCTACGCTATGAGCGGCGGACGTGCAATGGTTGAACTTATGTACTGCGACTTCCTCGGAAGATCAGGTGACGAGGTCTTCAACCAGATGCCCAAGTGGCAGTCAATGTCCGGCGGAGAGCTGAGAATGCCGCTTGTCCTCCGCGTTTCTGTCGGAAACAAGTACGGCGCACAGCACTCACAGGACTGGTCGGCCCTTGTAGCCCACATTCCGGGACTCAAGGCAATGTTTCCCGCAACTCCTTATGACGCAAAGGGTATGCTTAACCTGGCACTCAGCGGAACAGACCCTGTTATCTTCTTTGAAAGCCAGAAACTCTACGGCGTAGGAGAAGAGTTTGAAAAAGCCGGTGTTCCTGAAGGCTACTATGAAATTGAAGAAGGCGAACCGGCAGTCAGAAGAACCGGAAGCGATTTAACTATTATCACTATCGGTGCCACACTGTATGAAGCAGTCAAGGCTGCCGATGAGCTTCAGGAAAAATACGGAATGAGTGCAGAGGTTATCGACCTCAGATTTATCAATCCGCTTAACTATGACAAGATCATCGAGTCTGTTAAGAAGACCGGTAAGGTTGTTCTTTCATCAGACGCAAGCGAGAGAGGTTCATACCTCCACAACATTGCATCAAATATCAGCAGACTTGCATTTGATTACCTTGATGCTCCTCCGGTAGTTGTCGGTTCAAAGAACTGGATCACACCGCCGGCAGAGATGGAAGACTACTTCTTCCCGACATCAAAGTGGATCATCGATGCTATTGATGAAAACATAATTCCGCTTTCAGGTCACAGCTCTTCATCTGTTCAGACCAACGGAGAGCTCCTCAGATCCCAGAGGGAAGGTGTATGATAAATACCGATCCCGGAAAAGTATTATTAGAGCAACTCAACAGCAGCAGCCGGACCGAGCGTCTGGCTGCTGCTTCTGCAATAGGGGATATGATTAAAAGCGGAAAGCTTGCAAACGAAAAGACCGATGAGGTGAATAATCATATTCATACAATCTATTCATTCAGTCCCTACTCACCCTCAAAAGCTGCATTCATGGCCTGGGCATCAGGGCTGAAGGCTGCCGGCAGTGTTGATCATGACAGTATCGGAGCGGCCGCAGAGATGGTTGAAGCCTGTAAATCCATAGGCATCGGTTCGACAACCGGATTTGAACTTCGGGTCAACTTTTCAGGCACTTCACTTGAAACCAGGAAGATTAACAACCCGGACACAATAAACAGCGCATACATCTGTATTCACGGCGTTCCCCACAGCCGCTTTGCGGAAGTAGCGGAATTTATCAAGCCTATAAGGGAAGAGAGGAATCTCAGAAACCGGGCGGAGGTTGAAAAACTCAACAGCATCCTGCCTCAGGGAGTTCTTGAACCCCTGGATTTTGAGAAGGATGTGCTTGCAATTTCCGAATCTGCAGACGGCGGAGGTGTTACCGAGCGTCATATCCTTTATGCATTAAGTCTCAAAATTATTGAAGCTGCCGGAAAAGGACAGGGAACTGTCGATTTTGTAGCTGATAAGCTGGGAATACCGCTGACTGATAAAATCAAAGGCTTCCTTCTCGACCAGGAAAATCCCCACTATGTTTATGATCTGCTGGGAATTCTAAAGAGCAATCTTGTTCCGTCTTTTTTTATCCAGCCTAATGAGGCTGAATGTCCGGCCGCAGATAAGGTTGTGGCATTTGCCAACAGTATTAATGCTATTCCTTCGTATGCCTACCTCGGCGATGTTGCCGAAAGCCCTACCGGTGACAAGAAGGCTGAAAAGTTTGAAGATGATTATCTTGATGAACTGTTTGAAATACTGAAAAAAACAGGCTTCAAGGCTGTAACATACATGCCGCCGAGAAACACTGTTAAGCAGCTTCTTCGGGTACAGGCTCTCTGCGATAATCATGAGTTCATGCAGATCAGCGGTGTTGATATCAACTCGTCAAGACAGGTTTTCAGATGCCCTGAAATTCTTCAGCCCGAGTTCACACATCTTATCGATGCAACATGGACTCTTATTGCTCACGAGCATCTTGCCTCTGCCGACGAATCTTATGCGCTATTCAATCCTGAAGGGGAATTCGCATCAAAGCCGCTTTCCGAAAGAATGGAGTTCTATGCTGCGGCCGGAAAAAAGATGGATCTTTTTAATCCTGAAAATATAATCGATTTAATAGGAGCATAAAATGAGCATAAAAGCAGAAGCTATAGCACCGCTGATCCGCGGGCTTACATATAACGGTGAAACAGGAGCTGCTGTTACTTTCAGCCCGGAAGTAAAATCAGGAACGGGTGTTCTTTCGGTAAAGGATGCGGACGCATTTTTTGAGAATCCCGGTAAGCTCTACAATGACTATATTACCGCCAATAATACTGTCCCTGAGGCTGTTTCAGTTGACGGGCTGGGTTCTTTTGCTATCAGCACATCCCTGCGCGACGGATGGCCTTCAGGCCTTGCAGGCAAGATCGCAGTAGTTACCGGAGGCGCCCAGGGTTTCGGTGCAGGCATTGTAGAACAGCTGGTAAAGAAGGATATCTTTGTATTTGTTGCCGACATGAACCTTAAGGGTGCACAGGAGTTTGCCGCACAGACTAATAAGGCCATTGGCAGGGAATGCTGCGATGCCGTCGAGGTCAATGTTGCTGATGAAGCTTCTGTTGAACAGATGATGAATACCATTGCTCTGAAAAAGGGCGGAATTGATATTTTCATCAACAACGCCGGAGTTCTTAAGGCCGGGAGCGTTAAAGAGATGAATCTCGGAGATTTTGAGTTTGTGACAAAGGTAAACTACACCGGCTACTTCATCTGCACCAAGTTCGCCTCACGCCTGATGGCTGAGCAGAACCGGGGTGCGGAATCAATCGGCAAAAACTATTACTCCGATGTTATTCAGATAAACTCAAAGTCAGGGCTTGAAGGTTCAAACAAGAACGGCGCCTATGCCGGCGGCAAGTTCGGCGGAATCGGCCTTACCCAGAGTTTTGCTCTGGAACTGATAACAGACAATATCAAGGTCAACTCAATATGTCCGGGGAACTTCTTCGAAGGCCCTCTCTGGTCGGATCCGGAAAGGGGACTTTTTGTTCAGTATTTGAACGCAGGAAAGGTGCCTGGTGCGAAGACAATTGCGGATGTAAAAGAATTCTACGAGGCAAAGGTTCCCATGGGCCGGGGCTGTAATCCTGTTGATGTGTCAAAGGCTGTTTTCTATCTTGTAGAACAGAAATACGAAACAGGACAGGCCCTCCCGGTAACCGGCGGCCAGATAATGTTAAAATAAGGGAGCGGTTGATTTATGAGGAAGTTTATAGCTGTAGACCTGGGGGCATCAAGCGGCAGGGTGATTGTCGGTGATCTCTACGGGATAGAGATCATGACAAGGTTTCCAAGCCGTGTTGTCAGGATCAAAGATACAATATACTGGGATTTTCTTGCCCTGTTTACGGACATCAAGAAGGGACTTAAGGAAGCCTTTGATAAATACGGAAATCAGATAAAAAGTATTGGAATTGATACCTGGGGTGTTGATTATGCCCTGCTTGATAAAAACGGAGACCTCATCTCCAACCCATACCACTACCGCGACAGCAGGACTGACGGTATGGAGGAAGAGTTTTTTAAGCTTGTTCCCAAAGAGGATATATACAAGGAAACCGGTATTCAGTTCATGCAGCTCAATACCATTTTTCAGCTGCTGGCCCACAGTAGAAAATCTCCTGAAACGGTTGCCGCTGCAAGGCATTTTCTGACCGTACCGGATCTGCTCAACTACTGGCTTACAGGCGTAATAAGCAACGAGTTTTCAGAGGCATCAACGACTCAGCTTCTTAATCCTGAAACCCGCAAGTGGTCTGAAAGCCTGATTACCGCAGCCGGGTTTAAACCGGAGATTTTCAGCGATGTTGTCCTTCCGGGCGCGGTAATAGGAAAGCTCCTGCCTGAGGAAGCTGCCGAAATAGGTGCGCCTTCCGATGTTGTTGTGACCGCTCCGGCCTGCCACGATACGGCATCTGCGGTTGCGGCAATGCCGTATACCGGCAGCGGAAACGCCGCATACCTGAGTTCGGGCACCTGGTCGCTGCTTGGTGTTGAGCTTGAGAAGCCTATCATCAATGATCTCAGTTTCAAGTACAATTTTACCAATGAAGGCGGCCGAGAGGGGCTTATTACCTACCTTAAGAATATTATGGGCCTCTGGGTTATTCAGGAATGCAAGGCCGACTGGGACAAGAGCGGCAACGAACTCGGCTGGGGTGAGATAGTAAGCCTGGCAGAGAAGGCTCGTACAGCGGACTGGCCTGTGGATCTTGATGATCCGCTGTTTTTAAAATCAAGCCTTACAGACGGAAGCATGCCGGACAGAATAATTCAGTACTGCAGAGATGCCGGAACTGATGTTCCTTCAAACCCCGGTGAGGTTGCCGCATGCGTATTCAGAAACCTTGCCGACAAATATGCGAAAACAGTCGGAAAACTTGAGGAGATTACCGGAAAGAGGGTAGAGCAGCTGAACATTATCGGCGGAGGCTGTCAGAATGATCTTATAAACACATGGACGGCTGAGGCTCTCAAACGCCCTGTTCTTGCCGGGCCTGTAGAAGCAACAGCCCTCGGAAATATTCTGATTCAGGCTGTATCAGCCGGTGAAGTTTCCTCATACGAGGAAGGCCGGAAACTGATAGCTCAGAACTTCGAAATCAGAGAGTACTAAAGTATAATAGAATTAAATAACTTCAGTTTTTTAATTCTTACCATAGATTTACACGCATAATATTTTTATGAAAAAAAATATTATGCAAAAACACCGGGAAGCCCCTACCCAGGCGTTCCGGTGTTTCATCCATCAAGAAGCGGGTGGAGATTTCTTTTGGCCGGCAGCCGATGCCGGTCTTTTTTTATCAGATACAAAACAATGTATATAAAATTATATATAGACAAAAGACCATAAAGAATGTATCCTCTTTGTAAACCAAAGGGAGAAGTCATAGTGAAATCAGGAAAACAAATCACCTCATTTTTTACATCAAAGAGGAGATGGATACAGCTGCTTGCCGGGGCAGGGATGTTTGCCGCAGTCTTTTATCTGCATATCGGCCTGTGGTATGTTCTAGGCGCCGGGGCTTTAGCAGGAATAATATTTGGAAAGGTTTTCTGCCGCTGGATTTGCCCTATGGGATTTATCAAGGAACTTCTGACCGGATCAGTTCCCGATGAAGATAAGTTCATACAGACATACCAGTATCATAAAATGGGATGTCCGATTGCCTGGGTTTCAGGTTTTCTTAACAGATTCTCATTGTTCAGGATAAAACTGGACAGAGATTCTTGCAAAAGCTGCGGAGTCTGCGATAATGCCTGCTACCTGTCTACCCTTGAGTCTGAGACTTTCAGTCTATATAAAGAAGATAAAAAGATTCCCGGAGAGGCCTTTGCGTGTTCGAAATGCCTTAAATGCGTAGAAGCCTGTCCATCAGGATGTCTGAGTTACAGCCCGGGCAGATAGCAGGGCAGGAGCAAAAAAGACTGGTCTGAGCTGTCAAACTGTCATGGAGGATGGATAGCGAGAGCCTCAGGTATCACTCAAACTTGAATAATGCAGAGCAGTCTGTAATAAGGGAGGGGCGTTCCTTTCTATGTCCCCGCCCCACCAATATTATGGATCTTTTATTTGAATAATTAGTTAATAACAACTTTGTAAACGGTGTTTGGATCAGAGCCGCTAAGCTTTTCAAGTGTACATCCGAGAGCCTCCAATACTTCAAAGACCGGAATAAAGATTTCGTGATTGTCCATGTAGGGAGCGACAGAGAACTGCGATGCTGGGTTCAGGAAGCTCTCATCTTCTGTTTCCATATGGAAGGCACCTTCGTAATAACGCTCCTGGTTGATGCGGTAGATTTTCTTGTCCACTACAATATTGATATTTTCATAGCCGAGTACTATGTTCGTCGCTGTGGTCTGTGCGGTTATTTCATTGGATCCCTGTTTTGTAGCTTTGGCTCTGATTTCAAATACCGACATCTCTGTGTCGAAAACCTCTTCAAGATAGGACAGCTTCACCATGTCTGTTCCGTCAATGTTGGCAGTATTCTCCGGTTTCAGTTCAATCTCGATATCTCTGAGGTCCATATCCGGTCTGTATATGACTCTGTCGAACATTGTGAAGATCACCAACCAGTCCTGTGGGGTGGTAGGGTTTGATTTCGTGCAGTACGGTAAAACTCAGCCATTAGGTCAATAAAGTACCGCTGGTTTTTAGACAAAAGATAGCTCTTCCGATATGCGGCATAGAGTTTTCTATATGGCCTAGGTTCAAGGTGCAGCTTGATTATCTTAACTTCATCCGGATTACGCGGCATTGGAACAAGGCTGACAGCAATACCTTCTTCGATAGCTGAGAGGTGAACCCCGGTTGTAGATGTTTCCAAAAGTACTTTATCTGGAACGAAGCTGGCTTGTTGGAAGAGCTGGTCTGTAAGGTTGCGGTGCATGGAGTTTTTATTTGCGAGCATCCAGTTGTCCGATTTGAATAATTTTAGATTAGCAAGAGGGATAGTTCCAGTTCCATTATTACCAGCAAGATGTGCAAGAGGGTGAGTATAGGGGATAGCTAGTATCACCTCCTCTTGATCTATAGGCTCAAGGTTTAATTGTTTATGTTCTTCATTCAGCGGGGTGAGGATAGCTATATCAACAGAGCCTTTCAAGACAGAATCCCTGAGAGTATTCAGGTTAGCTTCTTGTAGATCGATTTTGACATCTGGAAATGCCTTATAAAATTTTGGATAGATATTGGAAAGCATTGCCAAACCGCGTTTTGGTGAACAACCAAATGTGAAGTTTCCACGGTTTGCATGTTGTACATCCTTAAGTATTCGATAAGTATGTTCTTTTTTATCAAGGATCTCTTTTGCCGCCTCAACATATATTCGTCCCCCTTCGGTGAGGTGGAAGGTTTGATTATTTATCTTTTCAAATATCGGAATACCAAGCTCTCCTTCAAGCTTCTTTATACATTGGCTTAGTGCTGATGAGGTTATGAACAGCCGTTCAGAAGCTTTAGAGAGTTTTTTTTCTTCGGCTACTGTGATTATATATTTTAAAAATGTCATATCCACATACTTTCCCCTTACTTGATGTTAAGTAAAACTTAATATGTAGTGAAAAACATTTAATTTTACTTATCAATAGGCCTACATTATAATCGTGATTAAGAATAATTATCAAGAATAATTATTTCACTTTAAAATATCTTTAGAGCAAAAGGAGAGTTTATGAAAAAGCTGTTAATTTTAGCTGTAATTCTTATTACAGTTTTTGGTACAGCAGTCTTTGCAGGAGGTCAGCAGGAATCTGGTTCCACTTCCGCCCCTGTAACAGCTGAAGATTGGCCGTCTGGACCAATTACGATTATCTGTTCATCAAGAGCAGGTGGTTTCGCCGACTATCATGCAAGGATTTTTGCTGATTATGTTCAGAGGATAACAGGCACCCCATGTGCTGTTATGAATGTAACCGAGGGTGGCGGTTCTGTAGGAGCTGAGCAGGTGCGGACTTCTGAGCCCGATGGCCTTACCCTTTACTATTTCCATACATCTTTTCCAATTTCAAGCTATACCGGTGTGTACAATAAAGATCCTGATACAGATTTTACCTGTATTTCTTCGGTTGTGAACGCAGGAAATAACGCCCTGGTAGTCAGTGCGGATGCCCCTTGGAATACTTTTGATGACCTTGTAGCAGATGCGAAGTCTCGTCCCGGGGACATTATATGGGGAGCGGCTGCAGGCTTGACATCTCACTTTGTTATGGCAATTTTTGAGCAGGAATCCGGAGCAACTTTTAAGATGGTAGATGCCGGCAGCGAGGCGGAAAAAATTACTGCACTTCTCGGAGGTCATATTGATATATGTAATGTAGGTATGGGAAATGCAGATCAGTATGTAAAAGCAGGTAAAATGAAAGTTCTGGGTATTACCGGACGCGAACGTGATTTCGCTTTTACGCAGTTCCCTACTGCAGTAGAACAGGGGTACGATGTTGTGTGGGAAGGCGAGTTTATGCTTTACGGTCCAAATGGAATGTCTGCTGAACTTGTTGACAGGATAAATACAGTTCTCGACGGCTTTGGTACAACTGATGCGGCATCAAAAGAAGCAATTGAAAAGCGCGGCGGGTATGTAATTGAAAGAACAACAGAAGAATCGGTTCAATTCATGCATGATACACATGCCATGCTGAAGAAGCTTGCGGCAGAGCTTGGTCTATAGGCACATTTGATTTTAAATTGCCCCAATTCCCGGCACGGGGAGTTGGGGCAATTACTATAAGGGGTGATTTTCTTGAATAAGAATAGAGTAATAGGGATAGTACTGACCCTGGTCAGTTTGTTATTCCTCATTTTAACCAGCCAGCTTCCCACATCACGATATTCAGGCATGGTCGGGCCGAAAGTTTTTCCGTATATAGCTTCGGGCGGGCTGCTGCTTTGCGCTGTTGCGCTATTTTTTAAAAAAGAGACAGAGAAAGAAAAAGGCAAGGGTCCTTTTCTGGATAAAGCGGGATGGCTCAGAGTTCTGAAACTTGTAATCCTGCTGGCTATGTTTCCTGTCATGTTCAAGTATCTTGGTTTCATTATTTCAGCCTTAATTTTGCTGTTTATTATGATCTCAATGTTTGACCTATCAAAAACAGAGTCTATCTGGAAAAAGATTTTTATAACTGTTTCAGTCACTGTAATACTCTATGTTGTGTTTATTTATATTATCAAAATAAAGCTGCCGACCGGTGACCTTATTAGAATGCTGATTAATTAAGGAGAGGATAAATGGAATATCTGTTATATGTTGCCGGCTCCTTATTTACGCCGACTACTTTTTTACTGATTCTGGCTGGTGTAATAATCGGCATTATTTTTGGAGCGATTCCCGGGCTTGCCGGGGCTCTTGCAATCGTTATTTTGCTTCCATTCACCTTTGCAATGCAGGCGGAACCTGCAATTGCACTGCTTGTAAGTATATATATTGGAGGTATCTCCGGCGGTTTTATTGCGTCTACCCTCATAGGTATACCCGGTGCCCCTGCGGCAGTTCCCACCACATTTGAAGCCTGGCCTTTGGCAAAAAAAGGTGAGGCGGTCAAGGCCTTGGGGATCGGAATCGTTGCATCATTTATTGGAACTTTTTTCAGTGTTCTGATAGCTCTGTTTTTGAGTCCTCTTATTGCATCGCTGGCTGTAAAACTCGGGCCCTGGGAACTTTTTGGATTATGTATGCTAGCTATTTCTCTGATTGTGTCCTTATCCGACGGTAAAGTTCTCAAAGGGCTTGCGGCTGCTGCAATCGGTTTTCTTATCGGCAGCGTTGGTTCAGCTCCGATATGCGGTACGGTAAGATTCAACTTTGGTACAATGCGGCTTTATGGCGGCGTACCACTTGCAGCTACCATGATAGGATTTTTTGCTGTCAGACAGATACTTGTCGATTTTGGAAAGGGGGATGTTACATTACCGAAGGTAAAGGACAGCAAGATAAGAGGACTCGGATTCACTCTTCGGGAATTTACTTCCAATATTTGGAACATGGTAAGATCATTTTTTATCGGTCTTGGAATCGGGTTTCTTCCAGGGATGGGCTCCGGTATTTCAGCGGTGGTTGCATATGCAAAAGCCAAAGATTCATCGAAGCACCCTGAAGAGTACGGAAAGGGTACGATTGAAGGATTATTCGCAACAGAGACTGCGAATAATGCTACGATAGGCGGGGCGATAATCCCGATGATGTCTCTTGGAATTCCGGGTGATTCGACAACTGCCCTGCTACTCGGTGCTCTCACAATTCAAGGCCTTACTCCAGGACCACTGCTCATGGAGAATAATCCTCATTTTTCCTATGTAATGTTTGGAGCGCTTCTTCTTGCTGCGGTACTGACTATGTTTGTGCAGTATTTCGGGATGAGGCTTTTTCCAAAACTTCTTCAGGTGAAGTTTCATTTTCTGCTTCCGATTATCATGCTTATCTGTTTTGTAGGGGCCTACTCAGATACAAATAGTATTTTTACAATTATTCTTCTTTTAATTTGCGGTCTGATAGCTTTTCTTCTGGCCTGGGGTGATTTTCCGATAGTTCCGCTTATCCTTGCATATATTCTGGCTCCGATGTTGGAGACATACCTCCGACGCGGGATCCAGTATTCGCGAACCGGGGTTTTAGTGTTTTTTACCAGGCCAATCTCAGCAGCTCTTCTCGTTATTTCTATTCTGAGTATTGTTTATGCCTTTCTGAAACCGACCTTGCAGGCAAGAAAACAGGCGAGAGCGGCAAATAAAACAGGAGAATAAGAGATGGCCGGGAGAGATACTATGAAAATTTCAGACATAAAAATAATCAGAGCCAGCAGGTATCTTTTTATTAAGATTGAGACTGACGCGGGAATCAGTGGGACTGGAGAAGCCGGAGCCTGGAGCTTTCCCGATGCTACAATTGGTGCTATCGAAAAGTTCAGGAAACAGCTGATAGGGAAAAATCCACTTACAGTTGAACATCACTGGCAGGCAATGTATCGAAGTACATATTTCAGGGGAGCTGTAATAATGAGCGCTATATCTGCTATCGATATTGCCCTTTGGGATATAAAGGGGAAAGCTCTTGATGTTCCGGTATATGAGCTTCTTGGTGGTAAGTGCCGTGATCGTGTAAGATCCTATGCTCCGGTTTTTGAGTTTACAGCTGAAAGGATGGCTGAAGGCTGTAAAAAGCTTAAGGAAAATGGGTTTACAGCAGCCAGACTCATGATAACTGATGGGGTAAAAAACGGTCTGTCCGAAATGAGCGCATCTATATTTTCTAACCGGGTCCAGATTGCGGTAGAAAAAGTCAGGCTTTGCCGTGAGGCTGTGGGAAATGATTTTGATCTCTGCCTTGAGGTTCACCGTAGTATGAGTCCCGCGGAAGCCGCTTTATTTGCGCAAGGAGTTGAACCTTACAGGCCAATGTTTATTGAAGACCCGATTCCGCCCGATAACTGCAATGCAATGGCTGATATGGCACTTAAGACTTCTGTTCCGTTGGCAACTGGTGAGCGCTTTATTAACATACATGAGTTTGAGTTGCTGCTTGCCAAAGACGGGGCGAAATATGTTAGGCCCGATCTATGCGTAGTGGGCGGTATAACTGCTTCAAAAAAGATTGCTTCAATAGCAGAGGCGCATTATGCAGGTATTGTACCGCATAACCCTCTTGGCCCGGTTTCAACTGCGGCATGCCTGCAGCTTGATGCCTGTATTCCAAACTTCGGTATACAGGAGTTTCCCTCTTTCTATGAGGGCAGCGGTGAGAATGAAATGATGGTAGAGCCTTTTGAAGTTGTGGACGGGTGTCTTATGATTCCTGATACTCCCGGGATTGGTATTGAACTTATTCCAGATATTGAAACACATTTTCCGCCAAGTTCGGAACGTCAGGATTTCTGGGGACAGAGAGCTTTTGACGGTTCGGTTAAGGATATATAGAGAAACTTATGGACAAATTTAAAGCAATAGCAGCCTGGGACGAAATAGAACTCGGGTTGGATAAACGAACTATTTCATATGTTAAGGATCCAATGAGTATGTGGATCGAGCCATTTCGTATTTTTGGAGAGCTGTATTGGGTGGGGGACAAGGTTGTTAGCTGTCACCTTCTCAATACAAATGAGGGCTTGATCCTTTTTGATACCGGGTTTGCCCATACTGCAGATCTTCTGTGTAAAAGAATAGAGTGTCTGGGTTTTAAACCTGAACAGTTGAAATATATAATTCACACTCATGAGCATCTTGATCATTTTGGAAGTACTTATTTTCTGCAGCGGAGGTATGGGTGCAAGACATTTATTCATGCTAAGGCTGCCCATACGATGAGGGTGTTCCCTCACCACACCGAGCTGCAATCATCATACAGTCCTGATGCAGCTATGTTTTCGCCGGATGTAGAGTTCTCAGATGGCGAAATATTGTCACTCGGTGGGTTTGATATAAAGTGTGTACACAGTCCCGGACATTCAGCGGGCGCTACAACCTTTTTATTTGAGATACCCGATAGCGTAAAAACGCTTAAAGCTGGATTGTGCGGAGTAAATGGAAACCTCCCTCTGCATATTGGAAGACTTTTAAAGTATGGAATAGATCTTTCGACAAGGGACCAGTATCTTGAATCAATTGAGCAGCTAAAAGGGATAGAAATCGATATTACACTCGATACCCATCCCCGTCCAAATGGGGTACTCGACAGGCGTAAAAAGATGGAAGAGAATTCCAGTTTAAATCCGTTTATTGATAACTCTGCATGGGATAAGAATCTTGAAGATTACAAGTTGCGTTTTGGTGAACTTCTTGAGCGGGAGGCGGAAATATGAGAACTCAATTTGATACTGAGCTGAAGAATCTTGGCGGCGGCTATCTGCCTGTGCCCCTTGCTGCGGAATTTTTGTATCGGATTGTAGTGCATTGCGATCCTCCAATTGAGATTGGTCCAGTTGGATTTACTATAAAGAGGGTTATCCCAATTACCGGAGGCCGGTTTGAGGGCCCTAAGCTTAGAGGTACAGTATTGCCTCTAGGGGCGGATTGGAATAGCTCAATGATTAGTGATCAGGGTAAGCGCAAGGTAGACACCCGCTATGTGCTTCAAACCGATAGTGGTGAAATGATAAGCCTCTCAACAATAGGTTTAAGTCATCGGTCCTCTGAAGTTCTTGCCGCGCGAGATTCTGGTGAAAGAATTGATCCGGCATCATATTATTTCAGACAACATCTCTTTTTTGAAACAGCTTCAAAGAAATATGAATGGCTTAATTCTGTTGTTGCATTCGGAATAGTTATGTCGAAATTTCAGGGTGGGCCTGGAGTGATTTATGATGCTTATTATCTGAAGTAAGTTGCCAATAAAAAGAATTCTGAAAATCAAAAAAAATTATAGAAATTCTTGTGCTGTCTTCAGCAAGTTCAGGTTCTGTGGATTTAAAAATTACAATTTTTAACCAATAATAAACGGTAATGCTAATATTCGAAACCTGATAATTGAAATGATAACATATGTATAAATAATATTGGATACATAAATGAACGATATATTTTATAGTAATCCTACTGAAAATATTATAAACTGCTAAACAAGAAGATATATGTGAGGCAGGCAATGAGCAATATTCTGTCATCTGTTTTCAGCGTTGTGCCGATTTTTATCCTGATAATTTTCGGGATAATTCTTCGGCGTTTCAATTTCCTGAATGATGATTTTATAAAAAAATCCAACAAGATCATTTTTACCTTTGCGCTGCCTGCGACCCTGTTTCAGAAGATGCGCTCTATTGAATCAGTACCGTCTGAACTGTTCGGAGGCATAGGTGTCTTCCTTGCTGCAACCATAATCACAGTTTTTGTGACATGGATTATTCTCCGTAAATACGAGCATCCAATGCGGGCCAGTGCACTTCAGGGTTCCTTCCGAAGCAATGTTGCGATTGTCGGTCTTGCGGTTGTACAGAATTTGCTGTCTGATTCCGGAGTTGCCGTAGCTATTGTTGTTATCGCATTTACAATGCCTGTCTATAATATCCTGTGTATTATTGTTCTAGGGGATCACTCAGAACAGAAACCGCATCAGGTTTTACTGAATGTAATTATTAAACTGATAAAAAATCCGCTGTTTCTGAGTCTTGCAGCAGGCTTATTGTTTTCACTGATAAAAATTCCTGTACATTCGGTGATAGATTCGTCACTTAATTACCTTTCCAGAATGACTCTGCCGCTTGCACTGCTCTGTGTAGGAGGATCTCTTCAGCTTTCAAGCCTTATACACGGAAGGGTTTTATGGGGTGTAAGTTCATTAATGAAGCTTGTTCTGCTTCCATTATTGGTATTTGCTGCCTGCAGGCTTTTGAACTATTCGAACGAGATGACCGCTGTTCTTGTCCTGCTTGCAGGTAATCCGACTGCTGTTTCAACCTTTGCAATGGCAGACGGATTCGGCGCTGATACAAGGCTTGCCGGCGAAATAATATCGGTGACAACTATTTTTTCAATTATTACAATGTCGCTGTGGATCGCAGTTTTAATCTGAGTCAGCGGGCTGATACGGGCAAGGCTCCCCAGATTTCATTGAAAGTTTTTATTTCAAAGTACGACATCTCAGGCTCTTTTCCGTCAGCCATTGGACGTCCGCTGTGAGGGCTCCTGGCTAGCAACAGGTTTACTTCCGGGAGGATATCGTCCCAGTCCGGACGGCTGCCTTCAAGAAGGTTTCCCAGCGGCTGAGTATATTCATGAAATAAGCTGAAAAACTTATCAACCATCTGATTAAAGCTTGTCTCAAGTGCCTCTCCTGTGACCGGGTTTTTATAAATGATGAGTTCATTCTCAAAAGCGTCTTTCATACCCTCCGCAGGCGGAAGTCTTCGATCGGTATAAAAAAGCAGAGCAGGTTCTTTTCTTTTTCCAAGTGTCAGCATTGTAAGGAAATTAGCGAAGAGATCCGCAGCCTTCTTCCCGTAAAGCATGTCATGAGAACAGTGCTGCCTGTACATCGATGAAAATACTGAAGCATCAAGAATATCAATATTTTCATCCGATAAATGGACTGATTTCAGCATCTGTGCAAATGTTTCGCGCGTACACTCAATTTGTGAATAAAAATCCTGCATGTGAACGGGGATGAGTTCAGGATAAAACCATCTTAGATGGATGTCTATTTCAGTCTCCAGCGCCAGGTGCCTGTAGGTAGCCTCTTTCGAACCAGGCAGATCTTCACCGCAGAAATAAAAAACAAAGGGATGAAAGGCCATATCCGCACAGAGGTGGCATAGCACGCCCAGACCGAAGGGCAGACCGTATGCTGTCGGGATACCAAGTTTTTGAAATCTGCGGAAATATCCGAACAGGTCTTCACCTGATTCTCCATGAGCCCAGCCTTCAATGCTTTTAACTGTTTTCTTTTCGGCACCATGCATGTAATTGAACACGGAATCAGGAGCCATTGCTCCGGTCATAAAAAGATTCGGGCTCGATTCAATAAGTTTCGAGAGCTGTTTAAGTTCCTTACGCGATTTCAGATATTCTCTCAGTCTGAAGTTAAGATAAATATGAGATGATTCCTTGGGCAAAAACAAACCTCCTGCACTAATAGTCTTATCTGATTTCTGAACGGATATATGCGGCTTCTTTCTCAGAAATACCGAAATAATTATAAAGTAAATATTCAATATTACCAGGCATAGCCTGAAGTTTCCTGACCTGTTCAATAGCTTCCGTTTCCGGTAACGGCAATTCTTCCAGGTTTTTACGAAGGACTTTCAGGGCATTAAAACGCTTCTGATAGATGAAATTATACAGGTCTGTATTAAATAATTCAGCCAGTAATCTGCAGTTGATAAAAGACTCATTCGGGATGATAATATTTGCACTGTTAAGTGTCAGGCTGCCGCCTGTATCAACTGCACAGATTAGTTTTTTTGAAATGAAGCGGTAAACAATTTTTTCCGGCTTCCTGTAGAGCTCTTCTGAGGCGGCCTGCTGAAGCCTGTCCTTTTCAAAAACTATAAATTTGGAAGCTGGTTTTAAAAATCCGGGATAAATATCAGAGCCTGTTATTACCGGTTCTGTCCTATCTGTTTTTCTGCTTCGAAGATACTTTCGATTATCACCGGTAACAATACCAAGAGCCCATTCCGCATTTCCGGTAAGAGCCGCTGGAGCCATTTTCTCAATCTTTTCGATTATTTCTGAGTCTTCTGATTTCAGATAGAAGTCAAAGATATAATCTGTGTTCCCTATATATCTGCTGCTTTGAGCATTCCTTTCCGGATCTGTTTTTTTTCTGAATTCAAGGCTCACGACCGGGGTGAACACATTTTTAAATATCCGGCCGTGATGTATTATTGAGGTTATTTCTGCATTCTCAAGTATTTCTTTTCTGGCAGTTTTATGTTTTTTTATATTGGTAACAGATTCGGGCAGCAGCATTGAGACCATGCCTCCCTCACCTGTAAGGCGGCAGCCTAATTTAAGGAAACTCGAAAAACTGTCTTCGCCTTTGTTCTGTTTAAGCTCGGCGCCCCAGGGCGGGTTTGTTACTATAACATCCGGTTTGCTGCCGATAAGCTCATGCATTTTTTCAGGTGTCATATCAAGAGCATCAGTACAGATAATCCTGGGAGAGAACTCAATTTCAGGAAATCTTGTCATCAAATTGGCTGTTGCTATCCTGACGGCAATCGGGTCTGAATCAAATCCGATTATATTTTCAGGTGATGCTCCAGCATCTGCAAACGACAGCAGAAACTGTCCGGAACCGCAGCATGGGTCCAGAAACAGAAGCTTCTCTGCCGGATTACCTCCGGCGGCCCTGATCCCCGAAATTGCCGAGGATGTCATTTCTTTTGCAGTGATTTCGGGAGTATAGAATGAGCCTTTTACAGCCTTTTCCCCACGCTGCAGCAGTGCCTGATAGATACAGCCTGCCGGGTCTTCTATCTGCAGTTCCGGGATTTGCTGAAGGTAGAGGGGGTGAGGGATTGTGCCCAGGGCTGTTTCAGCATGCCAGGCTGATATGAATGTCTTTACAGCAGGGTATCTGAAATCCGCCTCACTCAAGGCCTGAATCTTTCCGTCTGCAGCTTTAATAATAAGACCGGCTTTTTGAAGCTGTTGCAGTACTGAAGTAAAAATAACTGTGTTAAGATCTGTCTCATCAGGGGGGCACTTCTTTAAAAAAGCCTTCAGTGCAGCTGCGTCAGTTTTCTGCAGAAGATGTCCTGAGGAATTCATAGTTCCGGAAGCCTGTTTTTTATTAGCCCTGCTGTTGAGCCTGCTGATGTTTCCTTTTCTGATATTCTCAAGAAGAGTATTCACATCAGCCGCCGCGAACTTTCCATTTAAACTAACCAGAAGACCATGTCTTTCCCAGTTTTTTATACTGGCTTTTGTAATCCCGAGTATTTCAGCTGTTTTTCCGGCGGAAATAAGTTCTTCATCCATAAGTTAACGTATCTGATAGTATCATTTTTAAAACTTCATGTAAAAGCTGAAGTTTAATTCTCTTTACCTAATCATCTGGCTGATATAAACTCCGATCATGAATGAAATATCCAATTTTCAGAAACTTCAGTATTACAAGGAAGAAATAAGGACCGAGTTTAATCTTATTGCAATGAGATCCACCATCCTTGTTACCTGCCAGTCCTTTCTTGTTGTTCCCTTTGCTCTGCTTCAGACTGCTGCAGTCTATGCAAGCGTAGCTGTTTATGTCTATATTGTTGCGGCGCTGGGTATTTTTACATCGGTTGTACTGATACAGCCCCTGAACGCCGCTCATAAAACAATAGATAAATGGCTGGTAAAGCAGAGAAAGCTTCTTCAGAATAATCCGGATATGTCCGATCTTGCAATCGGCCGTGATTATATACCCGGCGCAGGAGATGATCCCTCAAAAGATAAACTTTACAAGGGCAGTCTTGCTTTCTCTGTCTACGGGCCCTGGTCATTTGTTATTTTCTGGATTCTGATGTGTATGTGGTCAACCGCGAGGCTCCTGATGCGTATATAAAAAAAACGGCTGACAGGATATTGAACCCGGTCAGCCGCAAACATGCTTTTTTATTATCAGATCGATTGATCAGCCTGCAGCTGTGTCTGCTGCCTGATTAAGTATTGTCGGTACTGCCTGTGCATTAAGTGTACGTGCGCCCATTTCGGTGTCGTATCTTAAAAGACCGTTTGAATCATCCTTGAGCCTTTTAAGTTTAACCAGAATCTGGTTTGCTGTATCTTCTTCTTCAACCTGTTCAGTAACATACCACATCAGGAAATTCTCTGTTGCATAATCTTCAATCTTTCTGGAAAGTGTAACCAGTTTATTGATCCGGTCGCTTATGTATTCTTCATGCTTCACAACAGCTTCAAATGCTTCAACATATGAATTCCATGTTGTGTCAGGTGCTTCCAGAGCCTTTATTTCTCCTTTTCCGCCGCGTTCGTCTACAAAGTTGTAGAATTTCATTGCATGCATTGTTTCTTCCATATACTGGCATCTCATCCAGTTGGAAAAACCGGGAAGGTCTTCGCTGTCAAACCATGTTGCCATGGAAAGGTAAAGGTTTGCTGAGAACATCTCCGCATTTATCTGATCATTGATAGCATCCTGCATTTCTTTTTTGATACTCATTGGATTCTCCTTTATTAATAAAAACTTATATTAATAGTAATAATAGAGGTGACATCTTGCAACTGAAAAAAGTAAATGTATTAACTTTTTACGTTTGTTGCTCTTTGCCCGCCTTGATTGCGGCTTCGGCATCCTTAAGGTTTTCATAGCCATACATGTTAACGGTATTGAGAAGAAGCTTTGCGGCTAGGTTTTCATTTTTCTTTTCATGATCACGGAGCCATTTAAGAATCAGATAAAGTGTTCTCTCAGAGTAGGTTGAAAGCTCGCCTTTCAGATATGTCTGCTTTGATGTTACATATTCTGTGTCCTGGCTTCCTCTTCCCCTTGATGTTATGGCAGGATATTCAGCTTCAAGCTCAGTATCCCATTGCAGGTAAATTGCTGCAATTTCTTCAACTGCCTGTTTTGCAGGATCAGAAACTTCAGGAAGGCTGTCCTTTATCTGCTCATATTCCGCCGGGAAGGTATATTCCATCATTCTGGCGTATTTCTCTGTCATCAGGTTTCTTTTGGCAGCCTCTGCTCTTCTGAGATCTTCAAGCCAGCTCTGCAGAATTTCATCATTGTAGATCTCAAACTGGCTGATCCTCATTATTTCAAAGGTTTTTCTGTCGTCCTGACAGGTTGCTTTTCCTCCCTGGTTATTCACAGCTGTAAACATCTCAAACTCAATATCGATTATTTTCTCTATTAATCCAGCATTCATATAAGTTCCTCTAAGGTTCGATTTTTAATATAGCAAGCTCTTTGCTGCTTATTCTATCATGGATATCTGCTAGATGATCAATTAGAAAGTCGCTGCCGCCGTCTGAAAGATCCTGATTTTTAATCTCCTCAATAAGTCTGCTGCTTATCGTTTCGATGATGTCGATAACTTCTTTCTTTTCAAAAAGCTTTATGAACAGCGGTGAAAGCTGTTTTCCGGCTTCGCCGGTGTCAATGAGTCCCCGGTGGAGCCATTTATAGTAAGGCGGATATCTGCAGCCAAGGTGGTAGAGCATCTTCATGGCAGATTCGCCGAAACGTGAAAGCGCAAGATTCTGCGCCGGTATATCACCGCGCCTGAGGGCTCGCAGATAATTATACTGGCCGGACTGTCCGGCTTGGAATGCATATTGGGCAATATGTTTGACTCTTACATCCTCAGGTATGGCTGAAAGATATGCCCGGTCGGCAGAGAATACTCCGGGATAATCAGAAAAAACCTCACCATTGGTGGCCGCGGCAAGCATGAAATCGGGGATGGCCCACCACTCAAGCACCGATTCAGGGATTCTGTCCATGCCGGTGAACTGCTTAAAGAAAGCGCTGATTTCAAATACACCGGTGCGGGCAGGTGCGCCTGTAAGGCGTGTTTTTAACCCCTTCCATTTCCGGGGAAGATTTTCATATACTTTTTTCAGTTCTGTATTCAGGTTATCATCCGCGGCAGACTCAATCCAGATACAGAAACCCGGCCCCCAGTCATGATCCCTTGATATCTCATCGTCATACCCGAAGCAGTCCGAGCCTTCTCCGGCCATTCCGAAAGCAGCCATATGATCAATATCAGGAAATATATCTTTAAGGGCTGGAAGTCCTTCTTCGAGAAAGAATTGCTTGGAGATTTTTAAACCTGACATCTGTAACAAAATATATTTAATTATTATACACCCGGCAACATTAAAGTGAATATTTTGTGTTGAATATGGTAGTATTTATAGTATCAAATATGGAGTAAAAACAGTGGTTGAGGTAAAACAGGTTTCAAAAAGTTACGGCAGTCTGAAAGCCGTTGATGAGCTTTCATTTTCAATTGAACCCGGACAGATTTACGGTTTGCTCGGACCCAATGGCGCTGGAAAATCCACCACAATCAGGATGATCATGAATATTATCAGCCCTGATACTGGTGAGATTCTATTCGACGGAACCCCGATAAATGAAGGGGATAAGGATCGTATCGGGTATCTTCCTGAAGAACGAGGTCTGTATAAAAAGGTTGTTGTTGAGGACCTTCTTCTATATCTGGCAGAGCTGAAAGGTGCCAGTCTATCTAAGGCCAAAAGCGATATGGTTCCGCTTCTAAAAAGATTCGATCTGCTTGATTGGAAGAATAAGAAGACGGATGAGCTGTCAAAGGGAATGGCTCAGAAAATTCAGTTTATTTCCACCATCCTTCATGACCCGCAGATTATTGTACTTGATGAACCCTTTTCAGGACTTGATCCCGTAAGTGCCGATCAGCTCAGCGCTCTTATTGCAGAGCTGAGGGACAGGGGCAAAACTATAATTTTCAGCACCCACGTTATGAGTCATGCCGAACAGATATGCAACCGAATCTGCATAATGAAAAAAGGAAAAGTTAAAACATCGGGTTCACTGTCTGAGGTTAAAAAACAGTTCGGGCGGAATACAGTACGAATAGATTTTGAAGGCAGTGCAGCCTTTGTGAAAGAACTGCCCTTTGTCAAGGATATAAACCTCTGGCCCGGCTCATGCGAGGTTGAGCTGATTGAAGATGATAATGCATCGGATGAACTTTTCAGGGCTGTAGCCGGAAAGCTTAAGGTTGCGAGGTTCGAACTTCAAGCCCCAAGCCTGCATAAGATATTTGTTGATCTTGCAGGAGACGGAGATGAATATGAAAAGCAGTAAATTATTAACAATGATTAAATTCAATTACCGGCGTACCGCAATGAAGAAGAGTTTTATTGTAATTACAATTCTCGGACCGGTTCTGATACTTGCAATGACGGTTCTTCCAAGCATTCTGACCGAGAAGAGCCTTGACAGTTTCAGCGGTGCAGAGGTTGAAATTTACGGCGGAAATCCGGCTGTGGTTGAAGCAATTATAGCCTCAAGTTCCGAGATTCTGACCCTGTCAAAATCAGAGGATCTTGAATTATCCAGGCAGAGAGCAGCAGAGAACGGGATTGACGGACTGCTTGTTCTTCCCGATGATCCGCTTAGTTCAAATGAGCTGGTTTTTTATACATCAAATGCCAGCGATATCATGCTTACAGAGACTGTGCGGAATGTTGTTGGACAGATTGTCACCTCAATGCGGATAAGCGGAGAAGGCCTTGATCCGGTAAAAGTTGCCTCGCTTACGGCAAAACCGCGGCTTGATGTTATTCAGCTTAAAAAGGGCGGAGAGGAAAAAGAAGCTCAGGATTTTACATCTTTTATATACTCCGCAATTGCATTTATCATGCTTCTGTATATGACAACCCTTCTTTACAGTCAGATGATCGGCCGTGAAGTAGTAGGGGAGAAAACCAGCAAAACAGTAGAGGTTATGCTTTCTTCAGTTAAACCTGTCACACTGATGCTTGGAAAGATTCTGGGACTCGGTCTTGCAGGGATATCACAGTATGTGGTTTGGATTGCTGCGTCGCTCCTGCTTATTAAGGTCGTGGGTCCGGTTTTTAACTTATCCATGCCTTCGGTCTTTTCAGTTGATATGCTTGGCTACCTTGTTCTGTTCTTTCTGCTTGCCTTCTTTCTCTACTCATGTCTCTATGCCGCAACCGGAGCGCTGGCGGAGGATGAGCAGAGTATGGGCCAGCTGCAGATGCCTATGCTTATTCCGCTCATTCTTCCGATGGTTATGATTTCATACTTCGTAATGAATCCCGATTCCGGTATTTCACTGTTTTTCTCTCTCTTTCCGCTGACATCTCCAATGGTTATGTTCGTCAGACTGATGGTTGGACAGCCTCCGGTCTGGCAGATTGCACTCTGTGTTTTAATCCTGATAGTTTCTATTGCAGGTGTTGCAATAGCTTCAGGAAAGATTTTCAGGCAGGCCATACTGATGACCGGAAAAGCAAAATCGCTGAAAGACGGTTTTAAGATGGTTATTGCAAAGTAGGATTGCTGGTCTGTTGAGCAGTTAACCTGTTCTTTTGAAATACTCTTAAAACAATCAGCCCCTTCTGCTATAGTAGGAGGGGTTTTTTATGAGATACACAGTTATAGGCACCGGAGCGATAGGCTCCTACTACGGCGGACGCTTGCAGCAGTCCGGATTGACGGTTAATTACCTGGCCAGAAGTGACTATGCACAACTTAAGAGTTCAGGCATGGTCATTGAGTCAATAGATGGTGATTTTAAATTAGAAGAAATAGCAGCTTTTAAGAAGGCTGAAGATATTCCGGAAACCGATGTTATTCTGGTTTCTTTGAAAACAACAGCAAATTCAAAGCTTCCCGACCTGATACGGCCTCTGGTAAACAGCGGTACAGTTATTCTTGTGCTTCAAAACGGTCTTGATATGGAAGAGGAGCTGCGGACGGCCTTCCCAGAGGCCAGAGTTATGGGGGGCATGTGTTTTATATGTTCTTTCAGGAAGGCTCCTGGGCATATTGTTCATGTAGATAAGGGCTCGATACTGGCTGCACCTCTGGATCCTGCTGACCTGCCGATCCTGAAACTGATTGAAGCTGATTTTATTGCAGCCGGGATTGAGTTTAAAAGCAGTGATGATCTGAGAACCTCCCGATGGAGTAAACTGCTTTGGAATATTCCGTTTAACGGGCTTTCTGTTGTTCTGAATGCTACTACAAACGATATTCTTTCCAGCCGTCAGGGCGAAACAATTGTTAGAAAGCTGATGTCGGAGGTTGTTCAGGGAGCCAGGGCTGACGGCTGCAGTCTTACTGAAAGCCAGATTGAACCGATGATTGATTTTACAAGGGTGATGACTCCATATAAGCCTAGTATGAAGCTTGACTTTGAGTCAGGACGGCCGATGGAAATTGATTACATGTTCCGGAAACCGCTTAAAGCAGCAGAAAAAAACGGTATTGAACTGCCGTCTATTTCAATGATAGCGGATCAGCTTGAAATTCTTGAAGGTTTAAGTAATCAGAGTCAGGGTTGAAGAAATTTAAAATTGGTCTTAATTAAAATTTGAAATTTTATAGTGGACACCTGATAAAACCATCATTTTTAACCTTCCGTTATTTTTATATTATTATTAAATAATAAGATGTATAATTAATAGTATTACGGAGGCGTATATGAAAACAAGAATGCTGGGAAATTCCGGTGAAAAGATCTCTGCAGTCGGATTGGGCTGTATGGGAATGAGTTCATTTTACGGAACTGCTGATGAAGCAGAGAGTATCGCGACACTGCATAGATCCCTTGAGCTGGGTATTAATCTATGGGATACTGCCGATATCTATGGAAATGGTTTAAATGAACAGATACTCTCAAGGGTTCTTCCTGAGAACCGCAATAAAATCTTTATTGCTACCAAATTCGGATTCCGGGTCCGTGACGGACAAACATATGTTGATTCTTCACCTCTCTGGTTAAAAGATGCAGTTGAGGATAGTCTTCGCCGGCTGAAAATCGAAACAATCGATTTGTATTATGTGCACAGGATTTCAGCTGATGTTCCGATTGAAGAGACTGTAGGCGCGATGTCGAAGCTGATTGAGGAAGGCAAAATCAGGTACATCGGGCTCAGCGAATGCATACCGGATGACCTCAAAAAGGCAAACAGCGTTCATCCGATCACGGCAGTACAAAGTGAATACTCCCTGATATCCCGGGATGTAGAAGAACAGATTCTGCCCCTTACAAAAGAACTGGGCATTGCCTTTATACCCTTTGCTCCGCTGAGCCGGGGCTTGATTGCGAATAAAATCGACGATAAATCATTAGCGACAAATGATTTCCGTAAAAACCTGCCGCGGTATGCCGGTGAATACTGGGAAAACAACCGGAAGCTTTCTGCTGAATTAGATGAATTAGCTGCGGCAAAAAACTGTACAGCCGCACAACTTGCTCTGGCATGGGTTTTAAGCAGGGGTGATAATATTATACCGATACCGGGAACTAAACGCCGAAAATATCTCGAAGAGAACGTTGAAGCGGTAAATATTGAATTATCTCAGGAAGACCTTTCTTTTATAGAGGATATATTGGGAAAATACCCGAATACCGGTCCTAGATACAGGGAAGCTGATTATAAATTTCTAAAGAAGTAGCTTTACAAATTGGAGAAATCTTTTCCCGATGAGCGTCTGTCATTATATATTCCGCACTTAAATAGCAACTGCAATATACTGAAAATGCACTATAGATAAAAAACTACCTATCAAAAAAACTTGACAGCGCTATTATTAATGGTATCCTGAGATTATGCTGAAAATATATTTAGGATATATTATTTCTACCCGCTTTGTTTCTCTCCATATCCCGAATCACAGGTCTTGATTAAAATGAAATAGAGCGTTGCTCTATTGGGATTATTTTAGGAGGAAAAAATGAAAAAAATCTTACTCACAATCGGATTACTTCTTGTCATAGCGACAATGGCAATGGCAGGAGGTCAGAAGGACGACGGAAAGGTTGTAATCAAGTACAACATTCTGGAAAACGATCAGACTCCTCAGGGAATCACGATGCATGCATTTGCCGATAAAGTTGCAGAGCTTTCAGGAGGTACTATCACCGTTGAGACATATGCAAGCGGCTCACTGTTTACTCAGGATGGAGCTTTCACTGCCATGATGAGCGGAGATCTTCCAATGTCAAACGTTGCATTTCAGGATATTGCCGCATACGTACCTTCTTCTGCTATGTTTACAGCACCCTATGTTATAAGAAGCTATGAGCACATGGATAAAATTTTTACATCAAAGGCTATTCAGTCCTGGTATGATGAAGTTTCAGAAAAGACCGGCGTAACCATAATCGGGTATATGACACAGGGAGTGCGAACTATTAATTCAAGATTTGAAGATCCTATAGTTACCCCGGCCGACCTTGAAGGTTTTAATCTCCGTATGCCTGGCGGCGCAGCATGGACAAGCATGGGCGAATCTCTTGGTGCAAATATTGTATCTGTAGCATATGCGGAATTGTACGCAGCATTACAGTCCGGTCTTGTTGATGGCCAGGATAACCCCTATGCCGGCGATGTGGCTATGAAATTCTATGAAGTAACAAAACAGATTTCCAAGACTAATCACCTGGTAAATGTAATTCTTATAGGTATATCCGATAAACTGTGGAATTCTCTTGATGAACAGCAGCAGGGCTGGATAAGGGAAGCCGCTGCATATGGCGGAGCACAGGGAACAAAGGCCACCATCGACGGAGAAGCAGCCAACCTTAAAATCATGACTGATTACGGCCTGATAGTTACAGAAGCGGACATCGACGCATTTGCTGAATATTCACATCAGTACTATATAGACAACAATCTTATGGAAGACTGGGATATGGATCTCTATAATGCTCTTGTAGAGCTTGCCGAATAAACAAATTAAAATTATGGGTGCCGCTTAGCGGTACCCATGCTATATTAAAAACCGCTGATTATGGGTTTTACGGTAGCTATAAACAGATGTATGAAATATTCTCATCTGACCTTCTTTTTTAACCTGCCGACTAACAATCCTGAACTTATGTGTGCCGCAAAGCGGCCTCCATCTAATTTATTTTCAATAAAGGGTTTTGTTGATAAAGGAGATAATTATGAATTTTTTAAAAAAAGTCGGCCGCAGGGTTGCTGACTTTTTTGAGATATCTATTCCGGGAACATTATTTATAGTTATGTTTCTGATATTTGTTTTTAATGTTGTAATGCGTTATATATTTCGAAATTCCCAGCATTGGGCACAGGAATTTATTTCAAACGCTTTTATGATTATCGGGCTATTAAGTGCCTGTGTGGCACACAAATATGAAGACCTTGTGGTCTTTGATTTGTTTTACAGCGCACTTGGAGGAAAAGGCAAAAATATTCTTCGCCTTATCTCAAATGCACTTGTGGTGATAGGTATATCAATAGCAATACCATTTGCTGTTAGATATGTCTGGAATCTTCCTGCAGTAACGCCGGAGATGAAAATACCCCAAAATATAATTTTTGCATCTATCCCTATTTTGTTTATATCAGCAGTTATAAGGTCCGGGTACAGGTTTGTAATGGACATTATATCATTGAAAGACAAAACTTATTTGCAAAGGTATAACGACGATGACACTCAGGAGATGTTAATATGACGAGCTGGTATGTACTGATTCCATTTGCAATTTTGATTATAGCCTTTATAATCCGGATGCCAATTGGCTACGGCATGATAATCGGTTCGGTAGCATATTTCCTGGCAAAAGGATTAAGCCTGAGCGCTTTATTTAATACTATCGGTTATAATCTGATAGGTACATTTGTTCTGATAGCAATACCGCTCTTTGTTTTTACAGCGAATGTGATGAACTCCAGTGCGGTAACTGATAAGATTTTTGATTTCTGCAGGGCTCTTATTGGTCCAAGACCGGGAGCAACCGGGTATGTTAATATTTTAGCATCACTGGTTTTTGCCGGTATGACCGGAAGCGCTGTTGCTGATGCCTCAGGATTAGGCGTCCTGGAAATATCACAAATGAAAAAGGAAGGATATGATGTTCCGTTTTCATGTGCGATAACCGGAGCTACTTCAGTTATAGGGCCGATATTCCCCCCCTCGATACCATTTGTTGTATATGCGATGCTTTCAAATGCTTCAGTTGGAAAGCTGTTCCTGGGCGGAATGATTCCCGCAATAATACTGTGCATAGTAATAGGAATATATGTGTATTTCATTTCTAAAAAGCGCAAATATCCTGTTGGAGAAAGAGTTTCGTTTAAGCATTTTCTAAGCAGTACGGCTAAAGCACTGCCGGCACTTTTGACTCCTGTGATTCTTCTGGTTGGAATATATTCAGGAATAGTGACTCCGACAGAAGCTGCCGCCATAGCTGCGGCTTATACACTTATAATTGCCTTTCTGGTTTACCGGACGCTGAGTTTTAAAACTCTTGGGAAAATTATAATTAACACACTCAGGACAACAGGTTCGATATTTCTTGTTATTGCCGGTGCATATGGTTTCTCATTTATCGTGACAAGTGAAAACATTTCAAAATATGTTGTTCAGGCAATGACCGGTTTTATTTCAAGTCCGGCTACATTTCTTCTGATTGTAAATCTTGTTTTTCTGATACTTGGATGTCTAATTGATGTGAATGTATCAATGCTTGTTGTTGTCCCGATGGTTCTGCCTCTTCTGCAGGTATATGGTATCGATCCTGTTCATTTCGGTGTTGTAATTGTGCTTAACATGATGATCGGACTTATGACTCCGCCTTTTGGAATGCTGCTGTTTATAACGGCCGGAGTAGGGAAAATCTCTCTTAAAGAGATGATTCGGGAAAGTATGCCGTTAATAGGAATGCTGCTATTAGCGCTTGCCATTATCACCTATGTACCGCAAAGTGTGCTGCTTTTGACGAATTTAATAAAATAAATAAACTATAAATAAGTATATAAATACGGTTCATACGAGGCTATATCTGCATTCAATTTGCAGGTATAGCCTTTTTTATTTTCTCAAATAAATCATAAATAAGACTTTCGTTCTGTGGGGATTCCGTGAGCAGGGCATATAAGTGAAAATGAATATTCGCTTAATTTCTGAAGGGATTCAATTGCTTTCGGCATATCTTCGGTCCACATAGGATTTGGTCCCTTGAACGTTCCATCAACAAAGGAACAAAGGTCTCCGGGAAAAAGTAAATCTTTATATAATATGCAGACATGACCACCGGAATGCCCCGGGGTAGGTATAACTGTAAAATCATCAACTTTGTCATCTGAGTATGTTCTTAGTTCCGGTACTCCTGTTAAAAGATCTTCATACATCTGCTGCTTTTGTCCGAATCGTCTCTTACCTGAGTATATATATGGAAGTTCATAATTGGATATGTATACTGAACATCCTGTTTTTTGCTGCATCTCATGCGCATTCCCTATGTGGTCAACATCTGCATGGGTTAAAAGAATTCTTTTAAGCGGTTTGCCTTCACCGATCAGGCTAAGTTCTCCCATTATCTCATCGGCGAATGAAGGGAATCCGCTGTCAATAAGGGTGATACTGTCTTCTTCAACCGCAGCATATACCATGCTGCTTGCTGTCAGCTGACCATACTGTATAGATTTTCTGCAAGCTTCAAGCATATATACATTGTCTTTTACGATCATTCAGCAATCTTCCTTTAGATCAATTATTAAAATTGAGAATGTTTCGTCCTCAATTTTAACTATATTTCAGATAATTCTAATTAAACAGAAAAATGGGTTTTCCGGTCAGTACTGTATTTCCACAGGCAGGCCTGTCCTGCCTGATTCTGCAAGGGCCATCGTGACCTCCAGGGTCCTCAGTCCGTCTTCGCCGCTTGTTCTGGGTTTCTCTTCGCCCAGGATAACCCTGCAGAAGTGTTCGATCTGTCTGGGGTAGGGATCTGCTTTCTGGATATTCAGGACTTCTGTTGTAAGCGGGTACTGCCAGCCTTTTTTGTCCGGATCTGCATAATAGACCTTCTGCATTCCGGGAAAGGTGAGCGAGGCTTCTGTCCCCAGGAAATGATAGATGTTGCCCCTGGTCGGTGCAAAGAAGGGATTCTCACCCATATTGGATTCATATCCCCACAGGGAGGGGGCTGCATCCGACATCAGTATGCTTGCAGGTGTTCCGTCTTTGAATCGCAGAGAGATGCTTACTGTGTCTTCCACCTCAAAGCCGCGGATCTTGTTGCTGAGTTCTGCATACACCCGCCCGACTTCACCGTATACATATCTGAGTACGTCCACTTCGTGTATTGTATTTATGAGAAGAGGACCGCCTCCTTTCTGTCGGCGCCATGTTCCGGTTTCGAAGTATTCATCGGGCTTGTACATGCACCAGAGAATGTTGATTCCTACTATTTTACCGAGTTCTCCCCGCTGAATGATGTTTCTGGTTTCCTCAATAAGAGGATTAAACCTGCGGTGATGAGCGACTATCAGTCTGATGCTGTTTTTACTGGCGCTTTCTACAATGGCCTTTGCATCATCAACATCAGAGGCAATCGGTTTTTCCATCATGATATGAAGTCCCTGCCCGGCGCAGTAGCAGCCGCTTTCCCTGTGCATATCATTTGGCAGGGCAATAATCACTCCATCGAGATTTTCTTTCTGAATCATCTCATGGTAATCGGTGTAGAATTTTATTCCCAGTTCGTCTGCCAGTGCCCTTCTTGCCGGATTCGCATCACAGAGAGCAATGTAGTCGCAGTTTGCCGCTTTTTTTGCTGAACGTGCATGAACCTGGCCAATCATTCCGCCGCCGATTGATGCTACTCTCGGTTTTCTCTGTCCGGAACCGGGATTGCCGCTTTTAATCTGATCACTCATAATCAAGTCTCCGGGAAGTTGGTATATTTCAAGTATAATCAGGATGTAATTTAAGAATAACATTAACAATCGGTAAGTCAAGTATTTTCAATCAGTGGGATTTTGAGATATAAAAATACAAAAAATTTGAAAAATTTTATATAAATTTCAAGCATATGGATTTGAAACGCTAAATATCACAAAAAATGAGTTAAATTATTCAAAAAAACTTGACATATTAAAATTTCGGCCTCAATATAAGTAAACTGCGTGAACCAATTAAGAATATACAGGAAACTACACGTTTAACGGAGAAATGCATGAATTCTAAAGAAAGAACCAGAAAGGCGGTTTCACATATTGAAGACGCATTACCTATAGATTTTGGGGGTAATCCGGTTACAGGTATACACTGCTCAGTGGTGGAAGGGCTTCGTGAATTCTATGGCCTTGAAAGAAGGCCAGTCAAGATAAGCTGCCCCTACCAGATGCTAGGCATGATTGATGAGGATCTTAAGGATGCAATGGGAATTGATACAGAAGCATTCTGGAGTCCTTACAACATGTTTGGAACCTCTCAGGATAATTGGAAGCAGTGGTGTACTCCTTGGGATCAGGAAGTCCTGATTTCAGGTGATTTAATTTTTGAAGAAAGATCTGGGGGGGGGTATCTTTCATATGCAAAGGGGAATAGAGATTATCCAGCCTCAGGATATATGCCGGAAAATAGCTACTTCTTTGACGCTACCCACAGGTCTGCTAGCCTGGATGAAGGCAATATGAATTGGGAGGACAATGTTGAAGAATTTACGCTTATATCTGATGACACCCTCAATTACTATAAAAATGCTATGGAAAGTCAGGATCACTCAAAATGGCAGGTAGGAAGCTTCGGCGGAACCGCCATTGGAGATATTTCAATGGTACCTGCAACTATGCTTGAGAATCCGCGAGGAATAAGAGGTATTGAGGACTGGTATACTTCAACCTTGCTTTATCCTGATTATCTTCATAAGGTCTTTGACTATCAGACTACTGTTGCTCTCCAGAATTTAAAGGAAATTCATGAACTGTTAGGTGATAATATCGACTCCGTATATATTTGCGGAACAGATTTTGGTACACAGATTGGGCCGATCTGTTCTCCGGCTGCTTATGAAGAACTTTATATGCCATATCATAAACGTATTAATAAATGGGTACATGAAAATACCGGCTGGAAGACATTTAAACATTCATGCGGAGCTGTTGAGCCTTTTATAAGTAATTTCATAAAAGCCGGATTTGATATTCTAAATCCAGTGCAGTGGACAGCTGCTGGGATGGAAAGGTCCGAGCTGAAATCAAAATATGGGATGGATCTGGTTTTTTGGGGAGGCGGAGTCGATACGCAGGGGACTCTACCATTCGGAACTGAAAAAGAAGTATATGATGAGGTTCTTCAAACATGCAGAATCTTCGGGAAGGGGGGGGGCTTTGTATTCAGCTCCATTCATAATATTCAGGCAATGACCCCTGTAAAGAATGTCATTGCTATGCTGAACGCGGTTAAAGACTATAACAAAGGCTAATTCCGGTAAGTATACCGGATAAAATAAACAAGGAGATATCTATGAGAAATCGAGCAGGTGTTTTAATTTTGGGAATTTTAGTGCTATTTATGATAAGCACAGTTGCATGGTCCAATGGTACTCAGGAATCTGATGAAAAAGATTCTTACATGATTGGTGGTGTGATGTATGATCTTTCGAACAAATTTCATACCTACATTCAGGAAGGTATGAGAAGGTTTGATGAAGCAACCGCAGATGTTGAAATAACCTTCACTGACGGCAAGGCTGATGCAAACCAGCAGATTAATCAGGTTGAAACTTTAATTACCAGAGGTGCAGATGCTATTGTCATAGTACCCGTTGAGCCATCAACGCTTCCTATGATAATAGAAAAATGCCGGGCAGCCAAAGTAAAACTTATAGTCACTAATCTGCTGCCTAACGAGGAAGACCTTCCTAATATTGATGCTTATGTTGGTTCTGAATCAATTGACGCAGGACTTATGCAGGCAGAATGGGTGGCTGAAGAATTAAACGGAAAAGGAAATGTAGGAATATTAATTGGAGATCTCGGACTTGAAGTTGCAAGAATGAGAACTCAGGGTAACAAAGACATTTTTGCCAAATATCCTGGAATAAATGTAGTCAGAGAAGCAGAAGGCAAGTGGGACAGAGCTCAGGGACTCCGAATCGCAGAAAACTGGATTCAGGCTGATACAAGTAAAGAACTTAATGCGATCGTCTGCAATAATGATGAGATGGCTATAGGTGCCTACTTTGCTGCTCAACAAGCTGGCCGAGACGATATAATAATAGTCGGTATAGATGCTACTCCCGATGCTCTGGAATTTCTTGGCCAGGGCCTTGATGTTACTGTGTATCAGAGCGGATATGGCCAGGGATATGGAAGCGCTGAGACTGCATATAAACTTATCAAAGGTGATAATGTGGATAAGATGGTTTGGATACCTTTTGAGCTTGTAACTCCGGAAAAGAGAGATGAATACATAGCCAAGTGGAAATGATTGTCAGCATCCCTCTCCTGACGGAGAGGGATGTTTTAAGGATTTATTATGAACAATGATATTATTTTATCTTTCAATAATGTGACTAAGTATTTTACTGGGGTAACAGCCCTTCAGGATGTTTGCTTTAGTATTGAAAGAAATACCGTTCACGCGCTGATAGGTGAGAACGGTGCCGGGAAATCTACCTTGATGAAGATTCTCTTTGGTATTCATCAGCCAGACGGTGGATTTATTGAACACAAAAAAAGCAGATACACTGTCCATAATCCGAGAATGGCGATGTCGGAAGGTATATCAATGATTCCGCAGGAAATTAACCCGGTAAATAACCTGAGTGTTGCGTCAAATATATACCTTGGAAAGGAATTTAAGTTCGGACCCAGTCTTGTTAATCAGAGAGCTATAGACAATGCGGCAGAGGAGCTGCTTAAAGATCTTGGTATAGAAATAGACCCGAGGCTCCCGATGTCGAATTTAAGTATCGCTAGCGCTCAGCTGATTGCCATTGCAACAGCCATCTCTGATAATTCCGAGATAATTATCATGGATGAACCTACTTCTGCTCTGACAGAGAAAGAAAGTCTACAGCTGCTGCATATTATTCGTAATTTGAAAAAGAATCTGGGAATAACCGTCATTTACATATCACACAAACTGGATGAACTGTTTGCAATTGCTGATAACTATACAGTCTTAAGAGATGGTCAAAGCATTAAAACCGGAAAAATAAGTCATGTAAAAAAATCCGATATCATCAATATGATGGTCGGTCGAACTATAGAAGAATTCTTTCAAAAGACGCCGGTTGCTCCGGGTGAAGTAATAATGTCGGTGAAAGATTTATGCCGGGAAAACTACTTCAATAATGCCAGTTTTGACTTAAGAGCTGGAGAGATTCTGGGTTTTGCCGGATTGATAGGAGCTGGAAGGACAGAACTTATGGAGGCTATTTTCGGACTGACACAGTTCGATAGCGGCAGTATCATCCTAAAAGGAAAGGAATGCAGGTTTAAAAGTCCTCTTGAGGCTATCCGCGCGAGAATTGGTTTTGTTACAGAGGACAGGAAAGCTTCGGGTATCTTCCCGGATATGAGTGTCAAAGACAATATGATTATGCCTGATCTGAAAACATATAAGACCAAGGGACTGCTTGACGATAGAAAGATTGTATCCAGCAGTATAGAGCAGAAAGATGCCCTCAGGATAAAGACCCCGACTCTTGAACAGCTTATCAAAAATCTCTCCGGAGGGAACCAGCAAAAGGTTCTTATTTCGAGGTGGCTTTTGATGCAGCCTGAGATTCTTATTCTTGATGAGCCGACACGGGGGATTGATGTAGGTGCCAAAGCGGAGATTCATATGCTTATCTCAAAACTGGCACAGGAAGGAAAAGCTATTATCCTTATATCCTCTGAAATGCCGGAAATTATTAGCATGAGTGACCGTATTCTGGTTATGCATGAGGGCTGCATTACGGGTGAATTATCTAAAGAACAGGCTACCCAAGAAATGATTATGAATTACGCTACTGGAGAGAAGACAGCAGCATGCAGGAGTGAGTTATGAAGACATTAAAAAGTATTAAATCTCTGGATAAAGCTGGGGTTTCCTCCCTTATTAAGAAAAATGGAATAGTACTGATTCTTCTTGGAATCGGTTTAATAATGAGTTTTGTATCACCGGCTTTTCTTACGCTTCAAAACCTGATGAATGTAGTTAGGCAGGTATCTATCATCGGAGTAATTGCTATAGGTGTTACATTTATTATCATCACTACAGGTATAGATCTATCTTCCGGCTCTGTTGTAGCCTTTGTAGGTGTTGTAGTTGCATCTCTGGCTCAAGCCAAAATTATTGCTGAACAGCCGGTCAGCATGATGCTCAACCCTTTTGTTGCTATATCTATTGGACTGGTTATTGGGGCAATACTGGGGTTTATTAATGGATTTCTAACAGCATATGGTCGGCTTCCGGCTTTTATAGCGACTCTGGGAATGATGACTATAGCAAGGGGTGGTGCTTTGCTTTATACATCGGGACGTCCTGTTGCACATATAAATCCATTATTTTACAAAATTGGAACCGGTTCATTCATTGGGATACCAGTTCCTATATGGGTATATTTAATTATTGCTGCGTTTTCTTATATATTGCTTTCAAAATCAACCTTCGGAAGGCATGTATTTGCTATTGGCGGTAATCTACAGGCATCAAGACTCTGTGGAATTAATGTTAAAAAGAATCTCGTGATAGTATATACTTATGCAGGACTGCTGTCTGGGGTTGCAGGGATTCTGCTTCTTTCAAGAACCGCTGCGGGAAACCCTTCCTATGGAATAGGCTACGAGCTTGATGCAATTGCCTCTACGGTCATCGGTGGGACAAGCTTAAGCGGCGGAATAGGTTCGATCCCTCTTTGTGTTGTTGGGACTCTAATTATTGGAGTTGTTAATAATAGTATGGATCTTATGGGTGTGAATGCCTATTTTCAACAGATAGTAAAAGGTATGATAATTCTAATTGCAGTTCTGATTGATATGAATAAGCATAAGGAAAAGTAAACATGGTTAATTCGGGGCTTAATCAGGATAACAGCAGAATTCATAATAGGAACCTGATTCTGAAACTCATTAAGCAACATGCCGGTATTACAAGAGCGGATCTTGCGTTAAAGGCTAATTTAAGTAAACCGGCCATAACAAAGATCGTAAATGATTTTATCGAAAACCGGGTGTTAAAAGAAGATAAAAAAAGTCCGAGCAGGAACAAAGGCCTTTTCTTAAGTGAAGGTAATTTTTATATAGTTACATTATATCTGGGCCGGCTTGCAATAACCGGAGCTGTTTTCGATATAGATGGTAGTATTGTTATTAAAGAAAAACTTCCAACAGGGATAGCCTTTTATGGTAACGATAATATTGCTCTAGACAGCAGAGAGCTTGTAGAATCACTGATTTTGAAAAGCAGCGTGGAGAAGAATAAAATACTTGCTATATGTATTGCGGCCCCTGGAGCTGTCAGTTCTCAAAGCGGCACAGTTTTCAATCGTTCTGTTGCTACATTCGATACTAAATATGAGCTTCCTTTTAACTGGGGAAAGGTCCATCTTGCAGAATTCCTGGAGGAGTGTTTTCAAATTCCTGTATTTCTCGAAAACAATACTAATCTTAGTACTCTCGCAGAAAGCTGGTTTGGAAAGGGGCTTGAAGTCCGCAATTTTGTATTATATTCGATAGGTTTTGGTATCGGTGCCGGGGCTATTATAAATGGTGAACTTTTTTCAGGATATGATGGAGTTTCCACAGAGGTCGGGCATACTACTGTTGATATCAATGGTGAAATATGCTTCTGCGGTAATCGCGGGTGTCTTGAAACTGTTGCCGGGTTTAACCGGCTTATTGAATCATATGAAAACTATTCAAGTAAAATGAGCAATGAAGAGCTAATAGAAAGACTAAGTCAAATCTTTATTAAAGCTGAACAGGGTGAGCAGAAAGCCAGAAATGTAATTCAACTCCATGCTGAAAAAGTTGCTATTGGTGCTGTCTCTTTGATAAATATGTTCAGTCCCGAGAAATTAATAATATCGACAAATGATCTTAATGGCATTTCGATAAAGAGTATGCTCAAACATATGGAACTTTATATTAGGAAACACGCATATCCGGTTATTTCGGAGAAGGTAAAGATTGAGATGTCCGAATTGGGAGATGATATTCATCTTAAAGGTGCATATGCACTTATACTTGAGAACTTGTATAACCTGATAACAGAGAAGTTAAGTAATGGGTCTGATTGACAGACTTTATTCAAAGCAACGTGTCATTTAAAAATCTTTCTTCACGATCCACCATGTTATGGTGGATCGATTCTTTTATGCTTAAAAAAAAAGCTATTTTAAGATAGAATATTTATAAATGAGAAAACTTGAGGTATCTCCCGCACCCTTTGTTAAATGGGTAGGCGGGAAGCGCCAGCTGTACAAAGAAATTATCAAGCACATCCCTGTGACATTCTCAACCTACTATGAGCCATTTGTCGGGGGCGGTGCGGTACTCTTTAAGCTTCAGCCTGACGCCGCAGTGATAAATGATACAAATCCTGATCTGGTTAACCTTTACAGAACAATCAAACTTAAGCCGGATTCGCTGATCGAAGATCTGAAAAGGCATAAAAATGAAAAGGAGTATTATTATAACCAGCGCGGCATCGATCGAGATGCAAGGAAATTTTCAGAGCTCAGCGATGTCGAGCGGGCTTCCAGGTTTATATATTTAAACAAAACCTGCTACAACGGTCTGTACCGGGTGAACAGAAGAGGCCAGTTTAATACACCATTCGGGCGGTACAAGGCTCCTAACATTGTAAACGAGAAGGTTATTAGAGCTGTAAGTTCATATCTTAACAGCTGTGAAATTGAAATTATGAATACTGATTTTGAAATAGCTGTAGAGCAGGCGGCTTCAGGTGATTTTGTCTATTTTGATCCTCCGTATGATCCTGTTTCACAAAGTGCTAATTTTACCTCATATACGACATCCGGGTTTAGCCGGGATGAACAGATTCGTCTTAGATCAGTATGCGACAGTCTCAATAATTCCGGCGTGAAATTTTTGCTGTCAAACTCTGCTACTCCGTTCATCAGGGATCTGTACTCTGATTACGATGTTAATATCATCAAAGCCGGAAGGGCGGTAAACTCGGTTGCATCAAAACGCGGCTCTGTTGAAGAGGTTCTTGTCAGAAATTATTAATCTTTCTCAACCAGCAATTCCGGCAGGAACAAACGTGCTTTGGAGTTCACGCAAGTGCCTTTACTACGTTTTTGAGTTCGCTGATGATGGGAATATTCTGCGGACAGTGTTCTTCACAGGCTCCGCACTCTACACACCGGCTTGCTTTTGATGAATCAGGTAGTATGGCATTGTATCTAACCTTTGAAATAGGAAGCATATCAAACAGGTAGGCGGTATTGTATAATGTAAAGTTCTGCGGGATATCCACTCCTGAAGGGCAGGGCATACAGTATCTGCAGCCTGTGCAGTTAATCTTCATCCGCTGTTCAAAGTAGGATTTTGCGAATTCCATCGATTCAAGTTCAGGCGTTGTGAGGCATTCAGGTATCATGGTTTCGGTTGTTTTAAGGTTGTCTTCAACCTGCTCCATCGTGGTCATTCCGCTTAATACTACAGAAACTTCGGGGTGGTTCATTACCCAGCGAAGCGCCCATTGAACAGGTGTTCTTTGTTCATCAATTTTTTTCCAGTTATCTATTATGTCATCGGGGATATTCCCGGCCAGCCCTCCGCCACGCAGAGGTTCCATTATTACAACGCCGAGACCTTTTTGGGCAGCATATTCAAGGCCTTTTTTTCCGGCCTGAAAATTAGTATCAAGATAGTTATACTGGATTTGACAGAAATCCCAATCATAAGCATCAACTACATCAATAAAGGTATCTGCATCATCATGAAATGAAAAACCAGCATACCTTATTTTTCCGCTGCTTTTTGCTTCTTTGATGAAGTCCCCAACGTATTCTTTAACCTGAGGCCATAATATCTTGTTAAGTGTATGGATAAGGTAGAAGTCAATAGTCTCTGTTTCCAGCCTCTGCAGCTGTTCATCAAGCAGTCTGTCCATATCTGCCCTCGATTTGCACAACCAGGTAGGAAGTTTAGTGGCAAGGTTTACTTTCTCTCTGTAACCGTCCTTCAAAGCCTTTGCCACAAAGGGTTCGCTGGCTCCGCCGCTGCCCATTCCTGTTCCATGATATGGATAGGCTGTATCAATATAATTAACACCCTTATCAACTGCATGTCTGAGCATCTTGATTGCCTCATTATAATCAATGTCTGTATGAACACCATTTATGACCGGAAGCCGCATACAGCCGAATCCTAATAATGAAACCTTCTCTCCTGTTTGTCCAAATTCTCTGTACTGCATAGTTTTTCTCCCTCTTAAATTATATTAACAATGAGTCCTGAAATTATTGCATATACAATAATGAATCCAATATAAAGAATAAACTTTTGTAAGCCGAGTACGCTTTTTAAGGCACTCAGATTGGTTAGTTTTGTTGCAGGGCCTGAAATCATAAAAGCAACTCCGGCTCCCTTGCTCATACCGCTTATCAGCCAGTCATGTAACAGGGGAATTGTCCCGCCCCCGCAGACATAGAGAGGAACCCCGAGGGCTGCTGCTGAGAGAACTCCGAAACCTTTATTTCCCGGGCCGAAAAGATTACCGATAATGTCCTGCGGAACATAACGCTGGTATACAGCAGTGAGTACTATACCGGCAAGAAAATATGGACCTGTTACCTTTATATTTCTGAAGATATTAAGCAAAAATCTTAACAGCAGATTCGGGTGTGTATCTTTGCTTTTCCGTTCTCCGAACTCTTCAAATGTAAAGAAACCTGATTTACTGTAAAAAATATAAATCAGAATGCCTGCGATCACCCCTCCGGTAAAGCTGAAATAAAGGCGATACAGAAACATCTGTCTGCCAAGAATGGCACTGAACATCAGCAGCTGCGGATTAAGAAGAATTGAAGACATCATGAAAGCTGCCAGCCAGTCTTCCCGCATTCCTTTTTCTGAAAACGATGCGGCAACAGGCAGGGTGCCGTAAAGACATAACGGCGATGCTATTCCGAGCAGGCTGGCGGGAATGATGCCGATAATTCCCAGTTTTCTGCTGTTTAGAAAAAGAAACAGCCGGCTGATTCTTTTTTTTCCGAAAACAGAAACTACAGAACCGAGCAGAATTCCCAGCCCCCAGTACGGGGCAATCAGCCGAAGCTGGAGGCTGAGGTAGTACCAGATGTAAATGCTTTCTCTCTGAAGAATTACCAGTATCACTTAATAATTATCCGTCTATGGATACCAGACTGTATTCCCTGGAGCCTATTCCTATTTCGGCTGCATGTTCGAGTGTATGAATGCCGTTTCTTGATTCCATTCGCTCTATGAGATCATGGCCGTCATGGGCTTCATAAACCAGATCTACACAGGCCTGATCCAGAGCTACAGGATCAAGCGATGCAAGGATGCCTACATCGGCCATTGTCGGAGGCGCCGGATTGCTGGAACAGTCACAGTCTACAGAAAGATTATTCATGACACTGATGTACACTATGTTGTTATCTGCAGCCTCTATTACAGCGCCTGCTGCTTCAGCCATTGATTCAAGAAAAAGATCCTGATCTATTGCAAAGGCATCACGGAAGCTCGCTGTTGAAGTGCCTGCTGTATGGATATTTATTTTGCCTTTGGAAGAAGCAATGCCGATAGACATATTTTTGATTGCACCCCCGAATCCGCCCATCGCATGGCCTTTAAAATGCGACAGAATCATAAACGAGTCGTAATTACTGAAATGTGATCCTACGATATCCTCGCTTATATTTGTACCTTTGGAAACCGGAAGATTGATTTCACCTTCTTCATCCATTATATCAACCTCTGCTATAGCTGCAAAACCATGATCTATTGCCACCTGTTTATGCATTGCTGTGGAAGCCCTGCCTCCGCCGTAGGCGGTATTGCATTCAACGATTGTACCGTCTACCTCATGGACAAGAGCTTTAATGAGATCTGGATTAAGAAAATAGTTTCCGCCGGGTTCTCCGGTAGATAATTTAACCGCAACCTTTCCCGGAAGCTCGCGTCCAAGCTTTGCATATATCTTTAAAAGGGCATCGCTGCTGATATCGCTGGTCATATACACAACCGGTGCACCATTTTTATTTTGTGCTTCCTCAGTCCTTTCTATACTGCCGGGCTGTACTTTGTCTTCAGCAGTATTCTCTTTTCCCTTCTCGGCCTGTCCGGCACTGGAAAGTAATACGACACCGGTTCCAAGTAAAAGACAGATGAAAACTAATACCGAAATTTGTTTAAACTTTGTTCTAAACATTTTTTATCTCCTTTAAGTTAACTATTATAAAAATATGAATCTTAAATGATGCTTAAATATTTCCTTTTCCTGATCTGATTTTTATAGAGTTTCCTGCAATCAGTGCTGCAAAACCGGAAAGGCCTATCACCCAGCCCATAGTCCAGGGCGTTCCCGAAAAAAATGAACTTACCAGAATACCGCTGAAAATACCGGCTCCGTACTGCAAAGCCCCGGTTAATGCCGATACGGCTCCGGCTTTTTCCGGATGCATTGCAAGAGTCTGTGCAATTGCATTGGGGACTATGAATCCGTTAACCGAAAAATATATGGCCAGAGGAATAACCAGTCCGGGCAAAGCTCCGAATCCAGATCGGCTGTTAATAAGCAGCGCTGCAGCGGAGAAAGCCTGAATTGCAAGTCCGATATAGAACATTTTTGCAGCACCAAGTTTTCTTACTACTCTGTTATTTATGAAATTACATAGTACTATTCCGATTACATTGATTCCAAAAAGGTATCCATAATGCTGCGGAAGCACATTGTAGTATTCAATATATACAAAAGGAGAGCCTGTAATATATCCGTACATACCTATGTAATAAAAAAATACTGCAAAGGACAGAGCCATCATACGGGGATCTCTGACAAGTTCAAGATAATCCTTCATGCTGCTGCTAAGCGGTGTGGTCAGTCTTTTTGTCCGTGGAAGCGTCTCCGGGAGTCCGGAAAGGGATGCAAGCATTACAAGCCCGACAGCTGCCAGAAGCCAGAAGATAAACCTCCATGATCCGTAAAGCAGGATCTGGCCGCCGAGAAGAGGTCCGATAAGCGGTGCAATTGCCATAATCATTATCAGGATTGATAGCTTTGCTGCTGCTTCTGATCTTTCATATAGGTCGCTGACCATTGCACGGGCCAGTACCGGTCCTACACAGGCTCCAAGAGCCTGAACGACTCTCCAGCAGATAATCTGAACTGTTGTCTGTGACAGAGCGCATCCTGCCGAGCCGATAAAATAGAGGACCATCCCGATTGCCACCGGGATCTTTCTGCCGTAGCGATCACTCAGAGGTCCCCATATAAGCTGGCCGATACTGAAACCTATCAGGAAGCCCGAGACCGTCAATTCAATACTTAAGAATCCTGAGAGTTCACGGCCCATTGTCGGCATAGCCGGAAGATAGAGGTCTGTGGATATTGATGCGAATGACATCAGGGCGCTGAGTACAAAGAAAATATAGAGCTGCTTTTTAGCGGAGAAACCCTCGGTTAAAGTTCGCTGAGCCATGTTGATACTTCCGTGTCGAGTCTGCTTCCGCCGTCACCATAAAGAACCAGCCCCGGTTTAACCTCAGACTCAGGGCAGGCTTTTCTTATATCATCAAATATCCTTCCCAAACCGCCGCCGCCGTGGGTGCAGAAGGGGACAATAGTTTTTTCTGTCAGATTGCTGTTGGACAGGAATGACAGTAAAGGCGGTGCCATTGTGCTCCACCAGTTCGGTGTTCCGACAAATATACGTTCATAGACTTCAATATTTTCAGGCAGGGCTTCAAGCTCCGGCAGGATGCCGTTTTTTATTTCATCCCTGGCCTGCCTGGTGCAGTCGCTGTAATTTGATGAATAAGGTTTTACCGGCTCTATTTCAAACAGGTTTCCGCCTGTTTTCTGATGAATGGTGCCGGCAATTTTTCCGGTATTGCCCGACCACGTGTAATATACAATCAGATCTTTTTTATTCATAACAGCTCCTTTCCAGTATAGCTAAAATCCAAAGCGGATATCCTGTGATTTTACCATTATTTCAGATATTTTTATCTGCTGCGGACATACAGCTTCACAATCGCCACAGCCCAGACAGGCGGATGGTTTTTTGTCTTCGGGGATGGCCATCAAAGCCATTGGCGCAATGAAGCCTCCGCCTGTAAAAAAATGCTCGTTATAATGTCCAAGCAGTTTCGGTATATCCAGCTGCTGGGGACAATGACTGAGACAGTAGCCGCAGGCTGTACACGGCACTGCTATTTTACTGACCATGTTGGAGGCTATTGATGAAAGTGCTTTTAATTCTGTTTCATTGAGCGGTTTGCTTTCACTGAAGGTTGTAACGTTTTCCTTCATCTGCTCAAAGGTTGATGCCCCGGAAAGAATCATATGTACCTGCGGGAGACTCTGCAGGAATCTGAATGCCCATGCGGCATCTGTTTCTTCCGGGCGCAGAGATTTCAGTTGTTGAGAATCTTCAGCTGAGAGCGAAGCAAGTTTGCCGCCTCTGAAAGGTTCCATTACCCATACAGGTATTTTATACTGTTTAAGCAGCTCCACCTTAGCTTCAGCATCCTGGAAGGACCAGTCAACATAGTTAAGCTGCAGCTGACCGAATTCCATATGTTCGCCATAGGCTTCAAGAAAACGTTTTATCACTTCGTAACTTCCATGTGCTGAAAAGCCGAGGTGTTTTATTCTTCCGTTTTCTTTCTGCTCAAGCAGGTACTTAAGAATACCGTATTCTTCATTGAGATAGGCATCGATATTAATTTCGCAGACATTATGAAAGAGGTAGAAATCAAAATATTCAACCCCGCATTTTTTCAGCTGTTCTTCGAAGATTGCCTCCACCTTATCCATGTTGGAAAGATCATATCCCGGGAATTTTGTGGCAAGATAAAAATTTTCCCTTGGATAATTTCCCAGGATTCGGCCCATTACTGTTTCTGACTGTCCGCCATGATAGCCCCAGGCTGTATCAAAGTAATTGACTCCATTCTCAAATGCATATTTAACCATGTCAGCGGCTGTCTGCTCATCTATCTGTCCGTCATTGCCGTCAATTACCGGCAGCCTCATTGCCCCCATTCCCAGAAGGGACAGTTTCTTGTCTTTAAAGTTTTTATAGATCAATTATTTAACCTCGTTGATACATCGTAAAGCGTTCAGGCTGCGGGGATATCCGATAAAAGGAAGACACTGCGAAAGAACCTTGATTAAAAAGTTTTTATCGTTTCCAACATTCAGGTTGCCGGCAACATGACCCATAAGCTGAGGTTCACATCCGCCCTGGGCAGCGAGGAAACAGAAGGTGATCATTTCTCTCTGCGCAAGATCAAGGCCTGTTCTTGTGTAATAATCACCGAAACAGTTATCTGCAAGCCAGCGGTTTATATGTCTGCTTTCTTCAGGGCCGGATTTCCAGAAATCTTTCATCTGTTCACCGAAGATATCAACCTGAGCCTGACTGCCGGCGCGGAGTCTTGTGTCAGAGTCGGTTGTAGCCTGAGAAGGAAGAGGCAGCTCAATTCCGATCTGTGACAGGATTTCATTGACTGCTGTAAGAAAGGGCTTTACCCGTCCTATGCCGAGGTAGGCTGCGGCCTGATATACTGTTTCCTTGACTTCCACCGGAGTAACTCCGAAATTGAGCGCAGCCGGCAGCATTACCTTAAATTCATCAATTCCCTGGCATCCTAGAAGGGTTGCCAGAATAGCAAGCATTCTGGTTTTGTCATCAAGATCATCAGTGTTTACAACTTCATCAAATGCAAAATTGTTAAACAGTTCAACAAACTCCGGATCTGTTTTCATTAAATCCGGAGTAATGCCCGGAAGCATTCTTTCATGGTATTCTTTAGCTTTACTTGTAATAGACATAATTATTCCTTATTTCAGTTTTCCGTAATGTTCATCATCAACAGCTTCAAGCCATTCTGTCTTACCGTTTACACCCGGGACCTCAACCGCTATATGAACAAACCAGCTGTCTTTAGCTGCTCCATGCCAGTGTTTAACTCCCTGGGGAATATTCACAACATCACCTGCATGAAGTTCCTGTGCTTCTTTTCCCTCTTCCTGATACCATCCGCGGCCGCCGGTTACAAGCAGAATCTGTCCGCCTTTTTCATCGGCCCGGTGAATATGCCAGTTATTTCTGCATCCCGGTTCGAAAGTTACATTTGCAGTAATAAGTCCGTCTCGGGTCAGAAGTTTCAGATAGCTTTTCCCGATAAAATAATCCCCGAAAGGATTCACTTCACCTAAATCAAAAATGACGCTATTAGTTAAATCTTCACTCATTATATTATCTCCTTATCTGTATAACTAATGTAACCGCTATCAAAGCCTGAAAAAATGTCTATTTCACTTTAAAAATTGCCTATTCCTCCGAAACTTAGGACTATTTACTTCTAAAACAGCTTAATTTATGCTTAATATGTTATTACAGTCAGTTAATGAGGTGAAAATATGGGTACAGCAACCGAAGAAATGAAAAAACTGCTTCTCGAATATCTTCCAAAAGAGAAAGCTGTTGATACCGCAATAAGGGGGGTCAGAATATTCAGGCGTGATGAGCCCTATGATCCGAAGCCCCTTATATATAAGCCTCAGATTATTATCCTGGCCCAGGGCCGGAAGGACCTTTACATTGGTGATAGGAAATATACCTATGATGCTGATAACTACATAGTTTTGACAGTACCTCTTCCTGTTGTCTGTGAAGCAATTATAAAGAAGGGCGAGCCGATGCTTGGAATGGTAATTGAAATTGAGCCGCAGATTATCGGAGAGATCCTTTATGAGATGGATGTGGAACCTGTGAAGAAGCCGGTGCTGAATAACAGCATGTACCAGGCTGCAGTGTCGGATGAGATTATTGATGCTGCTTTACGGCTTTTAAAGACTCTCAGATCAAAGAATGAAACTAGAATTCTCGGTCAGATCTATGTGAAAGAAATTCTGTTCAAAGTTCTTAACGGTGAGCATGGGGAGATTCTGAAGGAACTTGCTTTCAATAACAGGAGCCTTTACCAGATTTCAAGAGCTATAAACAGGATTCATGAAGATTTTCCCAAGCCTCTTGAGGTTCAGACTCTGGCAAAGGAAGCGGGAATGAGTGTTTCCACCTTCCACAGCAACTTTAAAGATATTACTAGCACTTCGCCTCTTCAGTATATAAAGAATATCCGGCTGCATAAGGCCAAGGAACTGATTCAGCAGGAAGGTGAGAAGGTATACGAAGCAGCTGTAAGAGTGGGTTATGAGAGTTCCTCCCAGTTCAACAGGGAGTATAAACGGCTTTTTGGAATTACACCGGCAAAGGATAGTGCAGCCAGTCCGGTTCATTGAGATTTCTATCTAATGCTTTCTTTTTAAGTGATTATGAGTCGAGGAACGGATTATTAATCATATTTGCCGCAATTTTGTCCCATCTGATAATCAGCTCATTCATATCCGGAACTTCTTTCTGGAATTCCAGCAGAATATCTTTTTGAATACCGGAAAATATGACTCTGATAAACTCAACAGTTATATTTTTATAAATTGAAGCGTCAATGTGAGTGTCATAATTATGAATACTTCTTATTTCAGGATAATTTAGCGGATCTTCATGACGTTCAAGGGCATAGCAGTTATATAACAGATCATAAAGCAGCAGTTCCGGTTCTGTTTTAGCAATATGCCTTATCACATCGTAGTATGTTTTCAAAATCTGTGAAGAATTCTGCTTGTTGACCATCTCAAGCAGAATATTGATCTTGTACATCTGGTTGAATCTGCTGATTGTAGCAAGATATATTTCCTTTAAAAGTATGTCTTTCGATGGAAAGTAACGATATAAGGTCCTTTGAGAGATATCAAGTTTATCCACTATGTCGTGTACGTTTCCCTGCTCTATACCTTTTATGCAGAAATGTTTTCTAGCTGTATTTATTATCAGGGTGCGGGTTTTTTCTGCTTTTGAATATCGAATCTCCATCTTCCTGAACTATAAACATAAATCCTTTCATACTCAATATGCCAGTCCGAATGCAATTAATACAATTAATTTGACATATGTATAAACAAGGCTTATTATGACAAGTCGCTTGCCATAAATTAGAATTTCAATTAATACTATGGAGGTATTTATGCTCAGTATTACATCAGGGAAGGTGAGATTTTCCGAGAAAATCGGCTACATAATGGCTAATCTTGGTAACATACCCATCATCACATTCGTCAGTTCCTTTCTTATGCTTTTTTATACAAATGTTGTAGGTTTGAAACCGGTACAGGTTGCAACATTATTTCTGATTGCGAGGATTATCGATGCCGTGAATGATCCGATAGTAGGGTATCTGATCGATCACACCCCGGCAGGCAGGATGGGGAAATTCAGGAAAACCCTTATGATCGGTTCTATTCTGTGCGGCCTCAATTATCTGCTTCTGTGGTTCGGCCCGGTGTGGATGCCGGGTATAAAACTGTTCATCGCATATATATCATATCTGCTGATTGGGGTTACCTTTCCGGTAATGGATATATCGCTGAACAGTCTGCTGCCTGTAATGACTGACGATCTTAAAGAACGGAATACCTTATCAACATTAAAAGGGCTGTTCTATATGCTCGGAGCCATGGCTTTCAGTATTATTGCGCCGATTGTTGTTTCGACCGGAGAGCTAAAGGCTTATTATGCCCTGGTTTTTGTTATCGTGGTATTCGTTATCTCATTCTCTGTAGCAGGAGCGCTGCTTGTGAAGGAAAATATTGCTGTTCCCTCAGACAATTCGGAGAAGTATAAATTCAGGGATATTTTTAAGATTTTCAGTGTAAAACCCGTTCTTTATACATTTCTGGCCATATTCATCGGTGGAACAGGACAGATGATGTATAACGCTTCAAATTCATACTATTTTACCTATATCTTTAATGACCTTGGTAAGATGTCACTGGTTATGGTCGCATCCATGGTTGGAATTCTGCCTGCAATGGGAACCTCACAGCTGTGGATAGCAAAATTTGGAAAGAAAAGACTTTTCACGATTAGTTTCCTTCTAATTACAATAGGATTTCTTGCACGTCTGATATCATTGACCTCAATACCTGTTGCAATGACCGGTTCCATAATTTCCGGGTTCGGTATCGGATTTTTCATGCCGCTGACATATTCGCTGATTGCGGATAATACTAATTATGTAGAGTATACGAAGAATATCCGTGCCGAGGCAGTAATTGCATCTCTGAGTTCATTTACCGCAAAATTTTCCCAGGGTATCGGCGGAGCCGTTCCGGGTTACATTCTTGCAGCTACCGGTTTCTCAGCATCTGCTTCCGCCCAGAATCAGAGCACCATTACCGGAATCGTTATTGCAGGTGTTATTCTGCCGGCGATTATTGTTTTTGCAGGAGGGCTTATATTCGCCTCCGGTTACAATCTGACCAGCGAAAAGCTTGTTCAGATAAACGATGAGCTGATCAGACGTCACAACGCTGCTTCGGATGGTATATGTTAAGTCTTGACAGGTTAAGAACTCTGAATATGGATACCCCGGTTGGAATAGATGAAAAACCATTTTTTTCCTGGATGCTGAACAGCGATATTGAAAATACGATGCAGTCCTCCTGGGAAATGGTTGTGAGAGATTCGAAAGGTGAGGCTATCTGGGAAAGCGGGAAAACTGAGAGCCGGGAATCAACATTCATTGAATATGCGGGCAGGCCATTGAAAAGCCGAACCCGCTACAACTGGAGTGTTACGGTCATTGATAATCACGGAGGTGAAGCAGTAGCTTCATCTTCGTTTGAAACCGCCTTTCTCAACAGGAAAGAATGGGCTGCTGAATGGGTTCTATCTCCGTTCCGGAAAGTGAAAAGTAGTCTCGGTTTTGGAAAGCAGGGGCGCGGTACGTTGTTCCGCAGAAACTTCCGGATTGAACGGGAGATCTCAGAAGCAAGAATTTATACAACCTGCCATGGAATTTATCAGTTAAGGGTTAACGGCAGAAGGGCGGACAGTAGAGAATTCGCACCGGAGCATACCAGCTATGAAAAGTATCTGTGTTATCAGATCTATGATATTACCGGTCTATTAAAGATCGGAGATAATGCTGTTGGCTTGCATGTCGGCGACGGCTGGTATAGTGGGAATATGATGGTTGCTCCGAAATTCCGGGGATACAGGAATTCCCATGCTGTTTTGTTCCAGATTGAAATTGAGTATCGTGACGGGAGCACCGCCCGTATATGTTCCGATGGCAGGGTAAAAGCCTTGCATGGGCCCGTAATGTTCAGCGATCTTTTTTCAGGTGAAAAGTATAATGCCAATTATGAAGCCTGCTGCTGGGATACCCCCGGATTTGATGATTCGGGCTGGAAAACGGCGGTGCCGGCTGACATCGGGTTCGGTAATCTAAAAGCCCAGATCGGGGGGCCGGTAAAGGCAGTAAAAATCCTGAAACCTGTTTCAGTTTATACGTCTCCGAAAGGCGACATGATGATCGACTTCGGACAAAATATAGCCGGAAGGCTGAGGGTAAGGCTGGATATTCCTAAGGGGAATACTGTTACATTTGAACATTCGGAGATAACGGATAAAGAGGGCAATTATTACTCAAATCTTGGTAAGAAAGTGGCACAGAAAGTTGAGTTTGTTTCAGCGGGTAAACCCGCGGAGTATGAGCCGTTATTTACTTACCACGGTTTTAGGTATGTAAGGGTTACAGGTCTTGAAAAGATTAATCCTGATGATTTTGTTGCGGTTGTCCTGAGTTCAGAGAATGAACAGCTTGGAACTTTTTCATGCTCGGATGAGCGGTTAAACAGGCTGTACCTGAACACAAGGTGGTCTCAGTCGGCAAACATGCTTTCTGTTCCGACCGACTGTCCGCAGCGGGAGAAGGCAGGCTGGACCGGCGACATCCAAGTTTACTGCCGTACAGCCTTATTGAATGAAGATGTAACAGCCTTCCTTACACGGTGGCTTGATAACCTATCCTGCGAACAGCATTCAAACGGGGCTGTACCGATGGTTATTCCTTTTACATCAATGTTTAGGACGATGACCAGGGTAATGGGCCTGCTGTTTGGAAACAAGGGAGACGTCGGGGTTGCGGGGTGGGGCGATGCCTCCGTTATCGTACCCTGGACTATGTATCAGGTTACCGGCAACCTCCCCATCCTTAGGCGCCAGTATGATTCAATGAAGCGCTGGTGTGATTATGTCATCAATACAGCCGAAACAAGACGTGGGAAGAACCGGGAGATAGATAAGGAAAAGGACAGGTATCTCTGGAATACCGGGTTTCATTACGGGGAGTGGCTCATCCCAAGCCAGTCGAGAGAAGGAGCAGGTTTGCATGCCTTTAAAAAGATCAGGGACTCGGCTGAATATACAACACCGGTTATGGGATGGTACTCAATATCCCTGATGAAGGAAATCTGTCGTATTCTAAAAAATGAAGAAGATTACGGATATTATTGCACAATTGAGGAAAATATGAGGGGGGCGATAGAGTCCGAAGTAATTTCAAGATATTCTGAGAAAGCCCGGGCTCTGCAGGGTGCATATGTACTGCCTCTCTACTTCGATCTCGTTGCTGATAATCTTAAGCCCGGGTTTGTCGACAGACTTCTGGCATTAATCGAAGAAAACGGGAACTGTCTGGATACGGGGTTTCTCGGTACCCCGTATATTCTTGACTCCTTATCAAAAAACGGAAAATATGACTGTGCATATCAGTTGCTCTTCCAGACCGAAAAGCCTTCATGGTTATATGCTGTGGAAAATGGGGCAACAACGATGTGGGAAAGCTGGGAAGCTTTCAATAGTGACGGTGAACCTCTGAATATAAGTTTCAACCATTATGCATTCGGCTCTGTCGTCGACTGGATCTTTCGAAACATAAACGGAATTGATTTCAGCGAACCTGGGTTCAGGCATATAATCATACAGCCTCATCCTGAGTACTCCCCGTTATCATGGGCGAAAAGAAGCTATATGACTGAATATGGAAGAGTAAGTTCAGACTGGGAACTGGAGAGTAATGAATTCAGGTTGTCGATCCAGATTCCCTGCAATACAACTGCAACAGTAATCCTCCCCGATGGTTCCAGCCATGAAACGGGCAGCGGCGAATACAGCTTTACCGCTCGATTTAACCCCGGCAGTGAAAAATAAAATTTCGATAAAATCTGTAAAACCGCTGTGAATTACATGATAATATAGCTCAGGAGTGAAACATGAAACAGCCGCATATACTATGTAATTCAGAAGATGTAGCAGAAAGAGTTCTTCTGCCCGGAGATCCTGCCCGTGTGCTCAGGGTAGCAGAGTTCCTTGATAATGTCCGTGAGATTGCATTCAACAGGGAGTTCAGGACTGTAACCGGAAGCTACAGGGGGACGCCTGTGACAGTTACTTCAACTGGTATAGGCGGGGCATCGGCAGTTATTGCAGTTGAAGAGCTTGCAGCCTGCGGGGCAAAGTCCTTCATCAGAATAGGCAGCTGCGGAGCCTGTCAGCCGGGGATTGCCCTTGGTGATCTTGTTATTTCAACCGGTTCCGTACGTGAGGACGGGGCTTCCGTGATGTACGCCCCGAAAGAGTTTCCGGCTGTTCCTGACTTCTCACTTTTATCGGCTCTTGTTAAAGCCTGTTCCGATGCCGGTTATACTTATCATACCGGGATTACACGCAGCCATGATTCCTTCTATATAGATCATGAGGCTGAGCTGATGCGCAGGTGGAACAGTCTGGGAGTTATGGCCTCGGACATGGAAACCTCTGCACTCTTTACGCTTGCATCAATCCGCCGGGTTCGGGCGGCATCAATCCTTAATAATGTTGTATTGTATGAGGGCGATGTGAAGGAAGGAGTCGGTGACTACGTTGATGAAGCTGCAGCAGCCGCCGGCGGAGAAAAGAAGGAAATCCTTGCGGCACTGAATGCCTTGATAATCTGAACTCAGCCTCCGCCGAGCAGAACCTTGAAAATTATCTTCTCACCATCTGAAACCTCAGTCCTGTCCAGTGCATAGGGGCCGATCACCTCACCCATATACTCGGTTTTAATCGGATGCCGCATCATTTTCCTGTTATGATCGAATATTTTATCCCAAAGTTCCGGAGTCTCTTTATAAAGACTTGTAATAATATCAGCTATTGAGTCTCCTGAATTAAACTTGGTTTTTACAGTATAGGGGCCGGGTTTTCCTGTCTGAAAGTGATAGGAAAGAGGCGGATAAATCTGAACTTCGGCTTTAGGCATTTCTGATATCTCCGGTAAGTTATCATATCAAACTTTATTAAATTTTTCATCATTAGCTATTGTTTATTAATACTCCTGAATATAGATTCAAATTATATATTATGAACAGACCTACATATTTAAATATACTAATGGCTGCTACATTTCTATTCAGCCTGGCAACCGGAATGGTTAGTTTTGCAATTGTTTTTTACGTAAAGCAGCGTTTTGATGCTGATCATACTATGATAGGTATGATTACTTCAGGACAAACTCTTTTCTATATAATAGGAGTTCTTGCTTTTTCCCTTAATAAAAATACGCATCCAAGGTATTTTCTCGGTTTTTCCGCCCTTGGTATGGCTGTATTGTTAACTGTCTACCAGATTTTTCCATACTGGCGTCTCACCCTTATCTGCGGATGTCTGTACGGACTCTTCATGGCTCTTTTCTGGCCGCGAATTTCAGGCTGGGTCTCATGGGGTCTTGAGGGTAATAACCTGAGTAAAACCATGTCCCAGTATAATTTTTCGTGGTCTACTGGGGGAATTATTGCCCCGGCAGTAAGCGGGTTTCTTACCGAGCGAAATATTGTTCTACCATTTATTTCAACTATATTTATGCTGCTGTTTATAGGACTGCTTCTTTTTATATTTTCACGTATCTATCCGGAAATGAGAAAGGGGCAGGCGGAAATCAGAAAAGCAAGAGTAAAGGCTCTGGAGGAGGGTGAAGAACCCGCCGATACAGATCCAGAAATCGGAACCACTCAGATGACTCCGCTCAGGTTTCCTGCCAGGCTTGGTGTGCTCTCAACCTATGTAATTTCCGGTATGATAGTTTTTATTTTTCCGGCATATATGAGGGAAAGTCTTGGCTACCGGGAAGGGATAATAGGTTTTTTTCTGCTTTTCAGACAGATCTTTTCAACTGCGGGCTTTATTCTCTGGGGGAAATGGAAGGGCTGGCATTTTAAGCCGCGGCTGATTCTTTTTAATCAGATACTCACTGTACTGACACTTGCCCTGCTTCTGGTCTCCAGGACTCCTGCAGCCCTGCTTGTTTTCTTCGGTATGATGGGATTTAATCTCAGCTTTTCCTATACTCTGGGACAGTTTTACGGAGCAACTGGAAGCACCAACCGTGAGAGGAGTATGGCTATTCATGAGGGAGTGATTAACCTGGGAATAATTGTAGGAACTTTCTTCGGCGGAATAATCAGTGATGGGAAGGGCATGTCTGTGACGCTTTTTTCTTTTCTTATGGTCTGCACTGCCTTGCTAATTGCCCAGTTTATACTTTTGATATATTTCAGGAAAAAAGGACTTCTTGTTTTTGTAGACATGGTATGATGTAGGAGGTATGAAGCTACAGCATTACTATCTATTTCACAGAGAGAATCTCTATAAGGATGATATCTCATCAATTACCCTGCTTGGTGATCTGGTCTGTACTCCCGACTACTATCGGGAGCCTCATCATCACAGTGCGGATATTGAGATATGTCTGATAACTGCCGGAAAGGGAAGCTTTATCATAGAAGACACCGAGTATAAAGTGAAACAGGGAGACTTGTTTTTTGCCATGCCGTATCAGGTTCATCACTCGGTTGCTGATCCCCATGATCCGTACCGGATGTATTATCTTGCATTTCGTCTCTTTGATGATCCTGTTTATAAAAAGCTGTATGATGAGATGTCCCATGTTACTCAGCACGTTTTTACCGACCAGTTCAACCTGCCTCAGTACTTCAGTGCACTCATTGAGGAAGTTCTGAATAATTTTACTGCAAGAAACAAGGCTATTGAAAGTCTGTTTCATTCAATTGTGATCTTTCTGCACAGAAACTGTCTGGTTGACAAGGCAGGAATAGCCCGGGAATACAGCAGTAAGCAGCTTCTTATCCAGAAGATTACCACCTACATCGATTCAAACATACACCAGAAATTTTACCTCGATGATATAGCAAATGAACTGGGTTACTCCTCATACTATATCAGCCGTGTTTTTAAAGAGCAGATGGATATGCCTCTTTCGGGTTACTGGAACAGGGCTAAGATCCTGAGAGCAAGGTACCTGTTGAAAAATAATCCGGACATGACGCTGCTTGAGGCTTCAGAACGTGTTGGAATTGACGACTACCACTACTTTTCAAGACTGTACAAGCAGATTACCGGACTTTCACCTACAGCCGACCGCAAAATAATCCAAGAAATCTGACAAAACCGTCTAACGACAACCCGCATTTCCTGAACGATAATTAGTTTAAATAATGAAATAATTGTTGTAAATGCAGTCCGGAGGCGAGGTATGAGCGGAACAGAGGGTTGGAAGGATCTTATAAAGGATGCCGATTCAGGTAATTCTGTTTATATAAACAGGGTAAGAAAATGCTTCACTGGTATGGACAATAAGCAGACTGTGAATATAAGCATGCTTTTAACTGCGCTTGAAGGTGAAAACCGCTCACGCTTTGATTTAGTTATCCCCGATCCGAAAGGTGCAGAGCCGATACTATTTGAGCTTTGCAGGCGTTATCTGTACGCTGAAGTCTATAATATCCTTTCGTCTCTTGGCGGCAGAATGCTTGAGATCTTCTATGACAAGGCAAACCGCAGCCTTGACGCTCTGTGCTCCTCACTTGATGAGGCCTTCGGTATCAGTCTAAGCCGGAAAGACAGGCCCGGTTACGGCAGATGCGTAAATGTAATTGACCGCATGCTTGCCGCCCTTTCTTCAGATAATGAGCGTTTCAGTTTTGTTTATTCGGATATCAGCGCTCTCGGTAATCCATTACCTGTATCTTCTGAATCCGGCAGAGAATCAGGGCTTGTCATATTCAGACGAGCTGCCGAGGGCCTTGAGGGAAAGCTACTCTGCGGAATTGATGTAGGCGGGACTGATATCAAGCTGGCCGTTGTCTATGACGGCCGGGTAATTGCTTTCAAGGAATACGACTGGTTTCCGGCTGTTTTTAAACAGTCGAAGCAGCTTGTTGAACCTGTAGTCCTGCTTACAAGAATGCTCCGTAATATTTTCATACTTACTCATGTTCATGATAAAGTCCCGGTCGAGCTCAAGGTTCGAATTTCCGAAGTTCTCAGGCGTGAGGCGACTGAATCTGAAATGGCTGCCTTCTGTGATGATGCCGAAGCCTTTCTTAAGGATCACATTATTAACTTTGACGGAATAGGACTCTGCTTTCCTGATGTAGTAATCAGGGACAAGGTTGTAGGCGGGGAGGTCTACAAGACCAGAGGCATAAGGAATAATCCCGAGATTGATTATGAGGATGATTTTACCAGCCTTACGGATCTTAATGTACGGCTTGAGCAGTACTGTTCAAAGCCAGGGGCTGTCAGCATGATAAATGACGGACCGATGGCGGCCTTCACTGCGGCGGTTGAAATGGCTGCTTCGGAAAAGGCTCCGATGGTTGAAAAGGGGGTATTTGCCCATACTCTTGGGACAGAGCTTGGTACAGGCTGGGTCCGTGAGGATGGTACAATACCTGATATACCGCTTGAGGTGTACAACTTTATAATAGATCTTGGCTGTGTACCGGAACAGCAGTATCATCCTGATGATCTGCGAAGTGTAAATAATTTCAACACAGGGCTTTCAGGGACGCTTCAGAAATATACCAGTCAGAGCGGTGTTTTCAGGCTGGCTGTAAAATACTTTCCGGCAGAACGTCCTGACCTTTACAGGGAGCTTGAAGAAAAGGGCTTTGTGCAGGAGGTTCAGATTAACGGGGAAAGCCGGCTGATTGTTCCCACCGAGCCTGAAGATATGAGAAAAGCCTTTCTTGAGCATATGATGATGCTTGCAGAAAGGGAAAACGATGAAACCAACCGCAAAATATGGCTTGAAATCGGTGCTGCGCTTGGAGTCACCTGGCTTGAGACAGAGCGGATTCTGCACCCGGCCGCAAAAACAAGATTTCAGTTCGGACGTCTTGTTAAGCGTAAAATCTGTTACGACCTTCTTCTGGAGGGTGCAAAAACGGTAGTTCCTGAAATAGAGTTTGAAATAGCAGACTCAACTCTGGCAAATACAAGTCTGATGAAACAGCTTGAGGAGGACCGGGACTATACGGTTGCCCAGTTTGCACAGGCTGTTGGAGCAATTTACTATGCCAATGAATGCCTGATCAGAAAGGGCCTGGCATAAGGGGGAATGAGAAATGAACAATAACGACAGAAGCAGATATGTAAAAGAAATTAAAAATCTTGAACTATCAGAAAGGATAGGAAGATTAAAGGACGCGATGCTTGATGAACCGCGCTATCTTTCCATAGAACAGGCCCGGATAGTTACTTCTGTTTATAAGCAGAATGAGGATAAGCCGATTGAGCTTAAACGGGCAATGGCTCTTGCTGCGGCCCTGGAGAGAATTGAAATCAGAATTGATGAAGGAGAGCTGATAGTTGGAAACCGTACTGCAGGTGTAAGAGCGGGAGTTGTTTCACCGGATGCAGGGATTTCCTGGATAGACCGTGAAATAGAGCATCTGCACGACAGGCCCCAGGATCGTTTCAATGTTCACCCGGAAGATATTGAACTTTTCAGAAAAGAGATTCTTCCATACTGGAAGGGAAAGAGTCTTGAGGATCGAATATACAGCAGTATAGGTGATGAGGTTTCGGCTATAGGCAAGGTTGCAAAGATAAACCAGAAGGATCATCCGCAGGGACATATATGCCCTGATACTGAAAACTGGCTTGCCATGGGACCTGCCGGACTGCTTGAAGAGGCAAAACGGAATGCCCTGAAGGCAGCGGACGATCACCTGAATTTCTATACTGCAGTTCAAACCGTTCTTGAAGGCACTCTTAAGTTTATTCTCCGTTATGCTGCTGAGGCTGAAAGATTGGCAGCTGAAGCCGCAGATGAAAAGGTTAAAGCTGATTTTTCAGAAGTAGCCCGGATTTGCCGCAAGCTTGCTTCTGAACCGGCGGAAAGTTTTCATGAAGCACTTCAGTCTTTCTGGTTCCTCTACGTCATTCTTCAGATGGAATCAAACGCTTCATCCTTCTCACCCGGCAGGGCCGATCAGTATCTGTATCCCTACTGGAAGAAGGATATGGATAAGGGACTCATAGATTATAATAGAGCACTTGAACTGGTTGAGGCCCTGTGGCTGAAGTTTAATCAGATTGTATACCTGCGTAATTCAGGGAGTGCCCGTTACTTCGCCGGTTTTCCAATCGGTTTCAATGTAGCTCTGGGCGGACAGACCTCTGCCGGTGAGGACTCATCCAATGAGCTTTCGTTCCTGTTTCTGAAGGCGCAGGAACATATCGGCCTTCCCCAGCCGAACCTCTCTGCCAGGCTGTTCAAGGGCAGTCCGGATGATCTGGTTGATGAGTGCGCCAGGGTAATAGGTAAGGGCAGCGGAATGCCCCAGATTTTTAATGACGAGAGTATTGTTCCGGCACTGATGAACCAGGGAATAGAACCGGATGATGCCAGAAATTACGCTATCGTAGGCTGCGTCGAACTCACAACCCACGGCAATAATCTCGGCTGGAGTGATGCCGCGATGTTTAATCTGAACAAGGCTCTGGAACTTACGCTCAACAACGGCATCTGTCTTTTAACCGGAGATAAAATCGGTCTGGACCTCGGTTCACTTGCTGATTATAAAACCTATGAAGAACTGGAATCCGCGTATACAAAGCAGCTTGATCATTTTATCGACCGGATGATGCTTATGTGCGATCGGGTTGACCGTTTTCATGCAGAGGTTGTCCCCTCGGCGTTTTTGTCCTCGGTGATCGATAACTGTCTGGAAAAGGGTGTTGACGTTACAGCGGGAGGAGCCCGGTACAACCTGTCAGGTATTCAGGCCATCCAGGTAGCAAATCTTGCCGACAGCTTTGCAGTAATCAAGAAGCTTATTTATGATGAAAAAAGCGTAAGCGGCGAGCGGCTGCTGAAAGCACTTCAGACCAACTGGGAATCCGACGAGGTTCTCAGGCAGAGGGTGCTCAACAGGGTGCCGAAATACGGAAACGATGAAGAATGGGTTGATGCAATAGGCGCAAAATGGGTCAATTACTTTGCAGGACGCATGGGCGAGTTTACCAATGCCCGCGGCGGCCGGTATCACACCGGCCTGTATACAGTTTCGGCCCATGTCCCGATGGGGCAGAATGTAGGCGCATCACCGGATGGGCGCCTTGCGAAGGATCCTCTTGCAGACGGCGGTATGTCTGCAATGTACGGCCGCGACATCGAAGGTCCTACAGCCCTGCTGAAATCAGTATCAAGAATACCCGCAGCCTGCGGAAGCAACGGAACCCTGCTTAATATGAAATTTCTTCCTGAGTTTTTTTATACTGAGGACGGCATCAGAAAGTTCAACGGCTTTCTGAGAACCTTCGTCCGGCTGAATATAAACCACATCCAGTTTAACGTTCTGCGGAAGGAAGACCTGATAGCCGCCAGGGAGACTCCCGAGAAGTACCGGAGTATGACTGTCCGCGTAGCCGGCTATACAGCCTATTTCACCGAGCTTGCCGGTGACCTCCAGGAGGAGATAATAGCCCGTACAAGCTACGGTGATGCATAGGGCGTGGTTTTTCAGCCGCCCATATGCTGCGGGGTAAGTGATTCAAGCTCTATTCCCCTGCTGACAGCTTCCGCTGCCTCTGTGAGCATGGCGGCGGTTGCAGTTGCTCCGGCCCGTGTTACGCCGATTGAACGGACGTAAAGAAGGTCTTTCAGGGTTCTGACTCCGCCTGCAGCCTTAATCTGAATGCTGCTGTCAGTATTTGCCCGCATCAGTTTCAGATGAGCTTCGGTGGCGCCTTTGTAGGTGTAGAAGCCGTTGTCCTGTTTTACAAATCCGTAGCCGGTACTTGTTTTTACAAATGCCGGTTTAACTTCACTGCAGATCCGGCAGAGCTGAATTATCGTTTCATCATCAAGATAATCGTTCTCAAAAATCACTTTTAAATGTGCACCCCCGCCTGCTGCAGCCTTATTAACGGCAGCAATTTCATCTTTTACATAGTTCCATTCTTTTCCAAGCGCCTTGCCGATATTTATCACCATGTCAATTTCTGCAGCGCCTTCGGCACAGGCCCTGGAAGTTTCAGCAACCTTTATTTCCGTACTGCTGTTTCCATGGGGAAAGCCGATTACAGTTCCAACTGCCACTTCGGTGCCTGCAAGTATTTCAGCTGCGAGTGAGACTGCGTACGGTTTGATGCATACCGATGCTGTATCGTATTGCACTGCAGTTTCGCATTCCTTTCTCAGTATTTCATCAGTCATTGTCGGGTGAAGCAGCGAGTGGTCTATCATTTTTGCCAGATCTTTTACACTTATCATCTATATCCTCCGGTATACTCTCAATACTATCCGTACTGCTTCAAAACGGGAATGTGCAGACAGGAAAATGACATATCAATTCGGGCAAATAGGGTTATAATAAGCTAATGGATGCTGAGATAAATAATTATTACAGAAAAGACTATGTGCGCAGAGCCGGTGTAATGGATATGTACAAAGAGATAAAGCCTTCTTTCCTTGATTTTCACAGGATGACGGTCGGCAGGGATTATAAATATCCTGAACATCAGCATGATAATTATGAGCTAATCTGGGTTGAACATGGACCCTATCTGTTCAGTCTCAATCATCAGAAACTTGAAATAAGCGATAATATGTTTGTTGTAATCAAGCCCGGAGATCTGCATCAGGATTATCTGAAAAAAAGTCAGGCTCACTTTGTTCTCCATTTTTCACTAAATGAACCGCTTTTCTCACCATCGGTATCAGCCTCAGGGCAGATTGGTGCTTCTATTCTGGACGGAGCGGCGAGTATCCTGAAGGATATGGAGCAGGAAGCCTCTGTTTCAGGAAATACCGACCGCTTTTCCGGAGCTCTTCAGGATTCCCTGCTGGAAACCCTCTTCTGGCATATCGCAAGAATTTTGCCTGAAACATCCCTGTCTGAGGTGTTCAGGAATTATTCCGACCGTCAGCTTTTTGTTTCCAGACTGTATTCTGTTTTCAAAGAGAGACTGACCCAGCCGCTGGGAGTTGAAGGGATAGCCGAGAAAATGGGAATGTCAAAAAGAGCATTGTCAATGAAATGCAGTGAGTACCTCAACAGTTCACCGGCAAGGCTGTATCTGGAATCACGTCTTCAGAAAGCAGAGAATTTACTCAGGCATGGTGATAAGACAGTTAAAGAGATAAGTATTGAACTGGGGTTCGACTCTCCGTTTAACTTTACACGTGCCTATAAAAGGGTGAAGGGGCTTGCACCTTCAGAGTTCAGGGAACTCCATGGTTTAACCCGATAAATATTAAATATCAATAATCAGCCTATATCAGGACTGAACTCTTTCTTTTGATTATCTCGCGCGCGGTTGCTTCATCGGTTATCAGAGATTTGATATAATTCTGAGAGGCGGCGCTTATTATTGCATCAGCTTTGCGCAGACCGCTTGCGATTGCTATGACATTCGGAATCTGCTGCAGTGTTTGAAGATCCATACTGGTCATCATATAATTTTCAGGCATTTTAAGTATTTCGTGATCATCGTAGAATACATGACCAAGCAGATTCCCGTGCGGTCTTGAAAAAGCCTTGCTTGTATCTATTTCCTTTCCAAAAAAGGAAACCTCTTCCAGATATGGATAATCTATATTAAGGGGACCTCCAACTGAAAGCACCACTGTATCAAGCTGACTGTATGACTGAAGAAGCTCGTTATGACGGTTAAGGTCCAGATCTGTCATCAGTTTACGGTTGATGCAGATTGGAAAATTGTTGTAATGACATGCTCCTCCGAACGGCTTTGCAAAAGAGTCAAGAAGCACACCTGCCTGAAGGTAGGTGTTGTCTGTTCCGGATGTTCCTACTATAGAGTAAAAATCCGGAGGCTGAGGAAGGCTCTGTTTTGTGAGCTGTGAGGCGGTATGATACAGGGTTTTCCCAAGGCCTATACCTATCCGCCTGCTTTTAAGCAGTACCTCTTCAAGTCGTCTGGCGGCAAAAAAATACAGTGATTCATCAGGATTTCCTTCCGATGACAGGCTGGGTGCAATAAACACATCATCAAGTTTCAGTGAAGAGCAGAGCTGTTCCGACAGTGTCTCAAGATCCTGATCTTCAGGGGCGGCAATTTTGATGCTGACAAAGCCCATTTCGCGCGCCATTTTCAGTATCCGTGAAATTTGTGATCTGTGAATATTCTCTTTATCAGCTATTTCCTGCTGGCTCAGACGATCAAGATAGTAATCCTTTGCAATTCTGAGTATCACCATCTTATCAACATTCAATGTCATCAGCACTCCTCTCTGAGCAACCCGGGATTTGAAAATCTTATAATCACATTTGTGACTTGTCAAGCTTGGATGAAATTCAGTCTTTCTGTCTTAAAGTTTTTGTTGACTTGAGCAGGATGTTGATTTATTATTTTGTAAAATTGAAATAACATATGTGAATCACAAATGTGAATTGGTACAGCTCTAAGTAGCAGCAAAACAGGGAGAAGATTAATAACGGGAGTAGGGTATGCAGGAGAAACTAAGCAGTACGGATGTTCTTGGAGAACCTCTGTTTATAAGCAGGTCTTCAAAAATTTATAAGTGGAAAGAAAACCAGCTGATAAAACTTTTTAATGAAGGAATTGGATCTGAACTGATAGATAATGAAGAGATAAACTCGAAGGAGACTTTTTCCAGGGGAATCTCAAGTGTTAAATGTTACGGTCAGATAAGTGTCGGAACGCAGACCGGGCTGATAATAGAAAAAATACCGGGAATGCCTCTGATAAGTCTTGCAGGGGCAAAGCCTCTTACTGCATTCAACGTCCCTAAGCTTATGGCTCAGCTGCAGCTTGCGATGCATGAAACTCAAACTGAAGTAATTAGAAGCTATAAGGATATGGTCAGAGAGGCACTGAAGTCTGAACCTCTGGATTTTCTTTCGGTTACTGAAAGGGCTATGGTTGATGAGCTGCTTCAGAACCTTCCTGATGGAAACTCGATACTTCATCTTGATTTTCATCCTGATAATATAATGTCTGATACAAAAGCAACCTCGATAATTGACTGGATGACGGCGGCACGCGGTGTACCCGCTGCCGATGTTGCTGCAACTCTATTTCTCCTTAACGAAGGTGAAATGATTCCCGGTTTTAACAGGATTACAGCAGCTGTCCTTGAAGGAATCAGAAAAACCATCTGCAGAAATTATCTGAAGCAGTACAAAAAGGCTTCAGGGATATGTGATGAAGAAATTACATGCTGGAGACTTCCATTCATGATCGTACGGCTGGGCCTCTGGAATATTGAAAGTGAGCGCGAAACCCTGAAGCAGAAAATTAAAGATGCCATTTTGGAAATAAACGAACTGGAGTGTAAATGACTGAAAAGCAGGAAACCGCGGAAAGCCTTCTGGATTACAGCGGACGACTTAAGACCGCCGGAATGGATCTGGATAATTCCGTTATTGCAGCACGATTTAACGGCGGTCAGTTTCTTATTCTTGAAAATGGTGGGGAGAATGCTGAGGTTTTAACAAGGGTAGAGCTGCTTCGCAGGCATCCTGCTGTTTATGGAATATTCCGCCGGAGCCGGAAGGTTAATGCAGTAATCAGAGCCGCGTCAAAGTTCTGTTCGGTTGCTGCTGAGGCCGGGGGAAGAATCCCGCCGGTTCTTGATGATATGGCACAGATTATAGGGGTTTTTGTCAAAAACTGTTCTCCTTTTAATACATTTCGGCTGCATCGAATTACAGGCGGTAACGGCGCATGTCTGACCGGTCCTTCAAAGGGTCTGGCACCGGGGCTTCTGGCTGTCGGAGCCGATCTGCGCACAGCCTACACTGCAGCACTTGTGATTGAAAAGGCGGCACAGGTACATGTTCAGGCCGGACTGCTTGGGGGTGCTAAACCTCTGCCGTTGATTGAAGCACTGCTGATGCACATCGCATATAAACTGGCCTATTCAAAAAAGGCGGCGGCAGTTAAACATCAGAGTGCATCGGATATCGATAGAAAAATTGAACAGGATGAGCTGAAGCTGCGCGGTGAGATCATAAGTCTTGGAAACCGGCTGGTGGAAAGTAATCTTGTGCAGGGAACCTGGGGGAATATTTCAGTACGGCTTGATGAGGACTATATGCTCTGTACACCTTCTGGAATGGATTACTCTACGATCAATGAATACGATATTGTCAGGGTGAATATCAGTACACTGGAATATGAGGGAGCTGTGAAGCCGACCGGTGAAAAGTCGTTTCATGCAGCCCTTCTTGCTTCACATCCGGATGTAAACTGTATCATTCACAGCCATCCGTCAAACTGCAGTGTTTTTGCCGCTGCACATAAACAAATCATACCGTTTGATCTGGAAAGCAGGACTCTGCTGGGCGGAGAAATCAGGCTTGCAGGATACGGACTGCCTTCATCGAAAAGACTGTCGGATAATGTTGTTTCCGCCATCAGGGAAAACAGAGCCTGCGTTATGGAGAATCATGGCATGGCAGTCTGCGGAACAAATATGGAAGATGCTTTTGCAAAGTGCAGAGCAGCCGAGAAAAGTGCCGAAGAGCAGCTGAAGTCTCTGGGAAAGGAAAAAATTATTGTATGAGCAGTATCAGTAAAATCCGCAGAAAGATAAATGAAATTTCTCCTGATATAAAAATATCTGAGGTTCGGAACTGCATAGTTCTGGAAGGTGAGGTTGACAGCTGGGAAACTGTTGTAAAGGCGGGGCAGGCTGCGGTAGATAAGAAGCATTATCTTGGTGTGATTAATAATATAAATCTTAAAAATTTCACACAGCATCGGATACTTCCCGAAATCAATGATTCTGAACTTGAAGGACTTAAACCGGATGTGCTTGTAATCGGGGGAGGAATAACCGGCTGTTCCATTGCACGTGAACTTTCAAAATACAACCTGAATGTAATTCTTGCTGAAAAGGGCGAGGATGTAGCCGTAGGAGCCTCCAGGGCAAACGGCGGGGTTGTCCATGTCGGTATTAACTTTTCCCGAAAATCACTGAAGCACTATTACAATATCAGAGGCAACAGAATGTACGCAGGGCTTTCAGAAGCTCTTGATGTTCCATTTGAACAGGAAGGACAGATAATGCTCTGCAGCAAAAACTGGGAGCGCCTTCCTGTTTTTCTTCTGAGGCTGAATGCAAAACTTCTCGGCATTCCCGGAGTTAAATATCTTAAGAGGGAAGAGCTTAAAAAATATGAACCTGAACTCCCTGATTTTGCAATAGGCGGAATGTATATGCCTATAGGCGGCATAACAAATCCTTATGAGATGACCGTTGCAATGGCCGAGAATGCTGTTTCAAACGGAGTCCGGCTGAGCCTCAATACTGTTGTTACCGGTATGACGGTGGATGATGGGAAAATAAAAAGTGTCCTCACAAACCGGGGTAGAATGTACCCGCGGCTTGTGATAAATGCTGCCGGTGTATATGCGGATGAAATTGCTGAGATGGCAGACGACAGAACCTTCACAATTCATCCGAGACGGGGCACTAATATAATTACCGATAAAAAAGCCGGTTACATGGTCAGATCAAGCATGGGTAAATCACCCTTCAGTATTCTTCCTTATCAGGAGACTGATAAACCTAAAGGGCTCAAAAAGCGTATCAGTTTTTTCCTCGATACAATAACCAGTAAAAGCCATACGAAGGGTGTGGGGCTTATTCATTCTGTTCATGGAAATATGCTTATCGGTCCAAATGCGGTAGAGACTCCGGATCGGGAAAATACGGCGACAGACAGGACCGAAGTTGAATCGATAATAAACATGCAGCAGCATATAGCTGCAGACTTAAAGTATTCTGATGTGATTGCATATTTTACCGGTGTTCGGGCGGCGACTTATGAAGAGGATTTTGTGGTCAGAAAGGGGATATTCACAAAGAATATCCTTCAGGCGGCCGGTATTCAGTCGCCCGGAATTACTGCTGCGCCAGCTGTTGCCGTGGACATTTGTAAATGGGCAGTCGATTTTTTCCGCGGCGGAACAGAGCTGAAAAAAGAAGACCAATACAGTATGAGCCGCAAAGCAAAACCAAAACTTTCGGAAATCAGTGATGAGGAAAGGGATGCTCTTATAAAGAAAAATCCTGATTATGGAATCATAGTCTGCCGCTGTGAGGAAGTCAGCCGCGGCGAAATTATTGACGCTCTGAATTCTCCGCTTTGTGTGCCCACGCTTGACGGAATTAAACGCCGGCTCAGACCCGGAATGGGACGCTGCCAGGGCGGTTTCTGCTCACCGCTGATTACTCAGATTATAGCAGAACATCAGGGCAAAAAACTCTCCGATGTAAGAAAAGGCAGTCCGGGTTCGGCAGTTACTTTAGGCCCGGTACAGGAGCGCGCAGAATGAACAAATTTGACGTTACAGTTATCGGCGGCGGTCCGGCCGGACTTGCTGCGGCAATTGCCGCGGAGAAAAACGGAGCTGCTGTACTTTTAATTGAAAGAGAAGCACGCCTTGGCGGCATCCTCAAACAGTGCATTCATGACGGATTCGGAATTGTCCGCTTTAAAGAGAAACTGACAGGTCCTGAATATGCTGAAAGGTTTACCTCCGAGCTGCGGGAGCACGGAATCGATACTATGGTTCTGACATTCGTTACCGCGATTGAGAAAAAGGAGGACCTCTTCCATATTACTACAGTCAGCAGGGAGGGGGTGAGTGTCATCGCTTCAAAGACCATCATCCTTGCCACCGGATGCCGGGAGAGAACGGCCAGACAGGTGTTTATCCACGGCACCCGCCCCTCGGGAATCTTTACTGCCGGAACTGCCCAGCATTACATCAACCTTCTTGGTGAGATGCCCGCGAAGCGCTGTGTTATTCTGGGAAGCGGGGATATCGGTCTTATTATGGCGCGCAGGCTCTCTCTGGAGGGAGCGGAAGTTATAGGTGTTTACGAGGCCAAATCAACACCTTCCGGACTGACACGCAATATTCACCAGTGTCTGAACGATTATGATATCCCGCTGCATCTTTCAATGACTGTTACAAGAGTATTCGGAAATGAAAGGCTCACTGCCGTCGAGGTGAGTTCCGTGGATGAAAAGATGCAGCCTATTCCGGGCACTGCAGAAATAATTGAATGCGACTCGCTTATTCTTTCGGTAGGTCTTATCCCTGAAAATGAACTTGCGGATAAACTCGGCGTGCAGATAGATCCGCTGACAAAAGGGCCGCTATGCAATACGAAGCTTATGACAGATGTTGAGGGAGTCTTTGCCTGCGGCAATGCCCTGCATGTAAATGATCTTGTCGATTATGTTTCAGAGAGCGGTGAGCTTGCGGGGAAGGCAGCAGCTGAGTACAGCGCTGGGAGGAGCGAAGAGGCGGCGTGCTGTGATGCTGAATCTACTTCAGCTGACATTAAATCGGCGGTTCTTTCTGCAGGAAATGGCCTGGCATATGTTGTGCCGCAGCGTCTTTCATTTTATGATTCAGAAGAAGAGACAGTTCTGTTTTTCAGAAGCCGTGAAATACTGTCAGACTGTTTTCTTGTTATCAGGATAGACGGTGCAGAGGTCTACCGTAAAAAGTACGGCTTTATGAAGCCGCCGGAGATGGAAAGGCTTTCATACCGCTTCGGGCAGCATAATCTGCGGGTCGATGCGAAAATCACTCTGGAAATTGAGGTAGCCTGAAATGACTGAAATTGTATGTATTGAATGCCCGAAAGGCTGCATGTTGAAAATAAGCGGGAAAGCTGATGAACCTGATATCAGCGGATACAGCTGTCCCAGAGGAAAAAGCTTTGCCCTATCCGAGCTGACCTCTCCCATGAGAACCATCAGCTCCACAGTAAGGACCTCATTTTCAGAAACACCGGTTGTCCCGGTGAAAATCTCAGCGGAAATTCCTAAGGCGAGAATCTTTGATGTAATGGATGAGATTCATAAAGTCAGGCTGGACAAACGATTAGGGACAGGTTCTGTCATTATTCAAAATGTACTGGGATTGGAAGTTGATGTGGTGTTGACAAGTAATGTGCTGATGGAGTTTTGAACTGTCTTCTCAAAATGCAATATAGAGTATTGAGATCCTGTATCAGCTTCGAAAATCAGGAGCCTGATTTTCCAGCCATTTCAGAATAGTACGGTTAAACAGCAGAATGGGAAGTTTATAGGCAGACAGCTTTCTACCTATTATACTTTTCCACTGATCAAATGAATGATTCTGGAAACAGAGAATCTTCTGCATATCCTCTGTGTCATACCAGTCCAGGTAATAGTTGTTTATATTAGAAGAGAACAGCTCTTCACTTGGAAAGGAAAGACCTGTTTGTTTGAATACTGATGTCAGCATATCTCTGTTGGTAAGCCTGCAGCTGTTTTTATCTCCGCCTGCAATAAATCCTTTCTTACCACAGAGACTTCCACCGCTGTAAAGATTTTCGGCTGCCGATACAAGGGCTGAAGCGACGTCAAGATCAAGTACAATTTCACATCTTGCATCCAAAGGCATATCAAACATTACCTTTATCATGTTAGTAAAATATGAAAGATTGATATTAGTAGGCAGTACCGCGGCAAGACGCAGAATGCAAGATGGCAAGCCGGATTTTTCTACAAGAGTTTCAGCTTCAATCTTTGTCTTTGAATAATTATCAGTACCATTCATTGGATCATCAGAGCAGACAGGCGGGCTCTTTTTCTGTGTTGGCCCCATTACACTGGCTGAAGAGACTTCTACAAATACTGTATTTTTATTCAAGGCTTTAATGGAATCAATCAGGTTTTTAATACCGGTAACATTTACTGCTCTGCATAATGCCGGATTGCTGTTGCTTAGCGGCGGAAGTATTGCCGCCAGATGGATGACCGCATCCTGATCTTTAGCGGCTTTTGACACATCAGTGATATTTGTAATATTACCGAAAACCGTTCTTACCATTTGCTTTGAAAATTTTTTGGCAGCTTTCTCTGTTCTTCTATTTTTGAGATCAAAAACAGTAACTGAGTGTTCCCGTCTGAGACATTCTTCTATTACAGAAATGCCGATGTTACCGAATCCGCCGGTTATTAGAATATTCATATAACTCAATTGTAGGTCTAAATAAGCATGAGATAAATAATAATTTATTAAAATTTCTTTTAAATTAACTAAGACCATATATTCTGAATATTTATAAAGCAGAGGGGAAGCAATACACTACTTATATGTGATAAGCCCGGAATTAATATTGCAGTTCTGCATAGCTCTGCATAAATGTTTAAAAAATGGGAAAAGTTTTTTGGGGCATTGACTATAGAAGTTAATTCTTATATAAATTCTTCTGACTTTGTTCAAGACTATCTAAGAGCTATGCAAGGTTTTAAATAACCATCCCGGCTCAGGGGAGGCTATATGCTCTTGGGAATTCTACTGCTGGTTCTTTATTTCTTAATTATTATTGTTATTGACTTCAGCCCTTTTAATAATAAACAATCAAACAAAATAAATTCAATAAAATACGGATCTGATGAAAACTACTTTCTGTCTGGAAAAAAGATGTCGACTGCGGTATTGCTTGTATCTACTGCTGCTACCAACTTTTCGGCTTTTACCATACTTGGATTATCCGGAGCCGGATATAGAATCGGTTACGCATTTTATCCTGTGATGGCTTTCGGTACCGGGTTTATGGCTCTCGGAATGTATCTGGTAGGAGCTCCCCTTGGAGAACTCGGACGCCTGCGGGGATATGTAAGTCCGGCAGACTATGTTCAGGATAGGTACAGAAACAGGAAACTTACAAAAATATATTCTGTAGTTTTAATTCTCCTGACATTGCCGTATCTGGCACTTCAGCCTATGTCGGCCGGTATCATACTCGAATCATTTTTCGGTGTTCCATATCGAATCGGTGTAATTACATGTTCACTGGTTGTCGGTCTGTATACTACACGGGGAGGAATGCGGGCTGTTGCAAGAACTGATCTTTTTCAGGGTGTAATAATGCTGGTACTTGCGGCTGCTGCGTATGGCGCAGCAGTTAAACATTTCGGCGGTTTTTCAGAAGTTCATGCATTAACCTACAGAGCAGTTCCTGAATTGTTCAGCAGATCAGGACGCGGCCCGGGGATAAACTTCAGTACGCTCGCGGGATATATTGTTCTGTGGTTTTTTGCTGATCCGATGTTTCCTCAGTTGAATCAAAGATTTCTTGCAGCAAAAAATGTTAATACCCTGAACAAAACAGTTTCATTTTATCCGGTAATAACAATGGTTTTATTCTTTTTAACTATTTCTGTAGGTGTAATCGGTGCCGGAATATTTCCCGGTCTGGATTCAGGCAGCACAGACCGTATATGGCCGATGGTGACAGCGGAAGCGGTTAATCCTGTGATGGCCTCGGTTTTCATGATTGCCCCGCTCGCTGCAATAATGTCCTCGCTTGACTCACAGCTGTTAAGTCTTTCATCAATTATAACAAGAGATTTAATGGGAAAGAAGGATTTAAAAATTGGGCTGATAAGAATTATTACCGGACTAATAGCCTTAAGCGGGCTTTTAATCGCTCTCTTTCCTCCAAAAAATATTCTTGATTTTATTAATAAATCAAGCTTTCTTGGTTATGCAGCTCTGGCTCCTCTGGTTTTTGGCGGCTTGTACTGTAAAAAACTGAATTTTACCGGAGCTTTTGCTTCAATCCTGGTCGGTGAAATGCTGACATTGTTTCATGGCCTTGGGTTTATCAGTTTTGGTAAAATACCTGCTGTTTTTATTATATGCAGTGCTTCATGGCTTGCCATGTTTGCAGGCTCGCATTTAAATAATTCCTCTTTTTTTGATAATGATATCCATGTATACAGCCTTTCTTCCAAACTTCCTCCAGCCTGGATGACAGTATTTGTACTTCTGCTGATTATGGGAACTGATTTTTTAAATTATTTTATTTTTGATGGAGGTCATGTTATATTTATGGGCCTGCCCGGATGGGTTTTTTACCAGGCGGCGCTTTGTTTGCTGCTGTCCGGAACTTTTTTTATATTTTTCAGATATATGCAAAAAAAGGATAAAATTAATAATTCAGAAACAACTTGAGTTCAGAGATCTGTTATAATAAAACGATATAATTATGACTTAAATAGAAAGGTATTCGATGAAAAATATACTTAATCATATTGAACAAATATATAAGAACTCCAGTTATGAGATACGACTTAAATCAGTAATATCAATCGTGATACTGCTTATTTTTGATATACTATACACTTTATTTATTTTGAATATGGTAATTCATCTGGTGTTTAATTATCTGTTTGTAACTTTTTTAATTGCTGAGGCTGTACTTATTTTTGCAACTATAAGTCTCTTTAAAGGTAAATATGAACTGTCTACAAATATCATAGGACCTACCTTCTTTATATCCATTTCAGTTGCTCTATCCACTATGGGGCTTGAAGCATATTCATATATTTTTGAATCTGCAGCCTACGGCGCTATCTTTCTGATTATTTCATTACTGCTCAGTTCCCGGAAGATAACCAATTCTTTTGCCGGTTTTATTTTATTCAGCAGTATGGTTCATATTTTAATTGATTTTCTTAACGGTAAATTAAATTCTGGTATTTTTATAAGTCTTGGAATACCTGCAATAGTCCTGCTTCTGGTTTTTATAGGTGTCGGTGTTTCAAGTCAGACTATCTTTAAAAAATTATTAAATAATCTTGCTGCAGAACTTGAAAGATCTCATCATGCCGAGCAAAAAAGCAGGCGCATAATGTCACAGGTTGCTGTTCAGATGAATAACAGTGATTTACTGAAAATTGCAGCAGAAGAAACTACATCCTCAAGTTATGAGATAGAACAGAATGTTCAATCTATAAATAAGCAGATTATTTATCTTAACGAACAATTTCAGAATACCGAAAGTTCCATAGGGCAGATCAATAATAGAATTGATAACCTGGCGGAACTATCATCCAGGCAGACTGACAGTGTTTCAGCCGCTTCAATCGGAGTTAAGAATATTGCTTCATCTATTGCATCAGTAACAAAGGAGATACAGGCTAGAACTGAAGATACTGACAGCCTTAAGGAAGCTTCAGTTGAAGGATTAAATACCTTAAATGAAACAACGGAAGCATTTCGACGTGTCGTGACAATGATTGACAGTATTAAGGAGATGACTCAGCTGATTTCCGATATTTCTTCGCAGACAAATCTGCTTTCAATGAATGCTGCAATAGAAGCTGCTCATGCCGGAGATTCAGGTAAGGGTTTTGCAGTGGTTGCAGAGGAAATAAGAAAACTTGCTGAATCGAGCAGAATCAGTGCGGAAAGTATTGAAAGAGATTTAAAAGCTTTAACTGATGCAATATACCTTACCGATCAGCGTGTAGGACAAAGCGGTAAATCATTTAATCAAATTAATCTAAGTGCAGCCAGAGTTAACTCTGCAATGAATGATATTGCATCAATTATGAAGAAACTGGATAATGATGCCGTAGATGTAAACAATGCCGCTGAGATACTGGCTGATTCAACTTCGGCCGTTGATGAGAATACAAGAAACGTAGCTGCTTTTTCTCTTGAAATACTGAAAAATGTTCAGCAGGTCAGCCGGATTATTGATGAAGTTTCACAGGGCGCCGATGAAATAAAGTTGGGAGCAGCCAATTCTCGTGATTCGGTTGCAGAGCTTACCAAGCTGGCGGATAGTATGAAAACACAAACAGCATTGCTGCAGGATGCTTTGCAGTGATGAATAATTGCTGTTCTTTCACCAATTATTGAGATGGGTATATGGAATCCAAGTATGTTGAAAAATTACCATGGAATAATATAAATGATTATCTGCTTAAAACAGGGAGTGTAAGAGACCCTGAAGCCTTTATTGATAAGTCTATTCAAAATATATCTGATTTGATTCCATTCGAGCAGGCACGAATCTTTTTTTTCAATACCAATGGTAAAATTAACGATTACTGGCAAATGGGTACAAAAAAGGACTGGACAGATGTCTATCTTGAATATTATTCCAAACTGGATAATGGCAAATATTCAATCGGGAATCTAATAAAAGATTATTCAAAGTATTATACTGATATAGATATCAGTGTTCTTGATTGGACTGCCCAGTCTGAGGATGAATTTCTAAAAGATTACATAAAACCGCAGGGGATTAACTACAGTGCTATATTTACAATTCATGCATACGATGATTTTGTTAAATGTGTTTTTGCCCTGGATAGAGTCAGTAAAAGAGGTTATTCGAAGAGGGAACAGGCTATCATGAAAATCATACTGCTCCATCTGGAAAATCTGTTTAGGAATTTACATATTACATTATTAAAAAATAATGAAAAAAATATTGAAAAGCTTGATGATATTCTATCAGTCCGCGAGCGTGAAATTTCCCGTCATATTTGTGAGGGTTTAAATCCGGATCAGATCAGCAAAAAACTCTTTATAAGTATTTCAACCGTTTACAGGCATATTGCCAATATCTACCAGAAATTAAATGTCTGCAGCAGACAGGAGCTAATTATCAAATTATATAGTTTTGGAATAATTCCTGCTAACTGATAAATAAAATCAATACAATTAACCTCATCTCTTCCTGCATTTTCAAATACATAAAATAGTGTATTTATGAATAAATCCAGTGGGTTTAGCCTGAATAAATAAGCAATTCACTGAATGTTGTATTATAGGGAGGAAGATTTATGTCTAAAAGGCAGAAAGGTAAAATCGCCGTAATCCCCGAAAGGAGCGGTCTATATGTTTAAGAACGTTTATAAAGATGATGAAATGAAAAGAGAACAGCACGAAGCTGTTCGAAAGACTGTCGGATGGTACTACTTCACGCATTATCTGATAGAAGTAACTGGCGAAGATTCTGTATCGTTTCTTGATAAAATTTACGTGAATAACATTTCATCTTTAAAAACAGGATGTGCAAGGTATACAACAGCGCTTAATGATGAAGGTATAATTATTGATGATGTTGTTATCTTCCGGATCGAGCAGCAAAAATTCTGGATATCTACGCTGTTTAAAAAAAGACTGACAGACTGGTTCGATGCTCACAAAGAAGGATTAAAAGTAGAATATGCTGATGTAACCCCGAAATGGGATATGCATTCTGTTCAGGGCCCCAGATCAAAAGATTTGTTAAATGTTTTACTTGCAAAACCAATTGACGACATGAAATTCTTCACTATTGCAGATAACAGTTTTGATGGTATACCTGTTAAAATAGCCAGAGCCGGCTTTGCAGGCGAAAAAATCGGTTATGAAATTTATTCTGATCCCGAAAACACTCCGGTGATTGCAGAAAAACTATCCGAAGCCGGAACTGCTTTCGGAGCTGTTCATATTACAGAGTTTCAGGTGCTTGCCTGGACGCTGTCCACTGAAAAAGGGCTTTATCTTATGGCTGATCTTAAAGGAACAAACCCGCTTGAGGTTGGATTTGAACGATCCATCGACTGGAACAAGAATTTTATTGGGAAAGCTGCCCTTGCTAAAATTAAGGAAGAAGGACCAAAAAGGCAAATGTTCGGTTTTACGGTTGATGAAGATGATATCCATATTCCGAACAGCAGTATAGGAAACGTTCCGGCAGAAGTTTTTCTTGATGATCAAAAAGTAGGGATAGTAAAAAAAGTCAGTTATTCTTACATGATAAACAAGAATATCGGTTATGCATTACTTGATAAAGGAAAAGTAAATATCGGGGATAAAGTAAAAATGAACGGATTTGAAGCTTTAGTCACCGAAAAAGTCTTTTATTAAGTCGGTTATATATCAGTTAGGAGAAATAAGATGAGTAAATATAGTACACATATACCAAGAGAAGTTGGTAAGGGGGCTCTTCCTGAACACCCTGCAATAAAAACCCCATGGGAGAAATTGATTTCTTTCCATGATGCATATCACTATTTATGCCGGCATATCCCGGTTATTGATACGGTTTTTATTCAGGCTTTACGTATATTGATACCTGATTATAAAGAAAGGGCTTCATTGCTTTGTGAGGTTAATAGAAAGGCAATGGCAGGTATGTTTTCAATGCCGATAGTCAAGCAGATGAATATTGATAATTACTGTATACACCCTTTTATGCAGGGAGGGTATATTGGCGGTGTCATGGGAGATGCCGGGGATGATCGGCAGTGTATGCCTGGCAGAGTGAATGATTTCGGACAGTACAGAGTAGAAAAGGAGCTTGATGTCTGCCCCTGGGATATTCTGGGATCGGAATTCTGCCGTGCAACTACGGCATCCCTGCAGGGTGTCGGTGAAGCCTTCGGCCCAGACACTGAATATAATATGGTAGAAGCTATCGGATGCGGTGATCTTCATTGCAGGGTTATAGCTGAAGATCGTACAAAATTTCCTATGCCGGAAAAGCAGGTCTGGGAAAAGTTCGGACCAATAGCAACTGATGACCAGATAAAATTCACTCCTGAAGAGCAGATGGTTGTGGAACCTATGCAGCTTAGAGAGGAATGCGGCTACAAATTCAGTAACGGATTAACAGGCGAACTAACAGCGGCGCAGTGTTACGGATCAACACTTGTTCACCCTCTGGGAGCTTCATACGTGATAAATGTTTTAAATGTAAAGATTGCCTCTGGTGAATTAGACCCGCAAAGTGTTGAGCATATGATCAGATGTATGTTTGAGGCTACAGGCAAGACGATGTTCGGGGAATTCTTTGCCATAAAAGGACTTCGGGACTGGCTGGGCGTTCCAAATGATGTTAATGACGGCCGGGTTCTTGGTGGATTTATTGAAGTAATACTTCAGGTTTTATTGATAGAATATTCAATTATTAATTTTAACGAAAATGAAGTTATATACGAATTTAAGCAGGCCGCTCTGGAACGGCGTTATCCTCTTATGGTTCCTGCTTATCTATCAATGTGGTATGGAATGAGTAAAACTCTGATTGGAGCAAGATGGTCGGTCTGGAGAGAGTTTGAAAATGTTCCGGAAGATACTATACGTCTTATAATTTCAAAAAAGATTGATAAATTCTGCTGAAAATGCAGAAATTGTTAAAAGGCGGATATTTACTTATCTGCCTTTTAAATTGGCCTAACTTTACGTTTTTAAGACAGTACTACATAAAATTATGTATATACTGTCGGCATAAATAATATATAATAAGCGGTAAGGCATTTATTATTTACTTGTTGTACGGTACTTTCAGGCTTCATAAAGAAAAGAGATTTATTTATGGTACATAAATATTCAGAAGAATTACCCTGGGCCAGTATTAGCAATTATCTCCTTAAAACAGGTAATGAAAGAGAACCTAAAGCCTTTATAAATAAATCTATCGAAAACATTTATGAACTTGTTCCTTTTGAACAGGCCAGAATATTTTTTTTAAACGTCAATGGAAATATTCAGGATGTCTGCCAGATAGGGGCAGATAAACAATGGACAGATGCCTATCTTGATTATTATTCAAAAGTTGAAAATGGAAAATATTCAGTTTTGAAAATCAAAGATAATATTGCTGATTATAAAAAAAACTTTGATGTCGGAATTAAAGACTGGACGAGTCATTATGAAGATGAGTTTTTAAAAGATTATATTAAACCACAGGGAATCTCATACAGTGCAGGGTTTACCCTGCATGCAAATGATGATTTTGTAAGGTGCGTATTTGCCCTGGATCGTGTGGGCCGCTGTAGTTTTAACAAAACTGAAATCGGTATTATGAAGGCTGTATATCCACACCTGGAAAATCTTTTCAGAAATATGCATGTGATGCTCTCAGTTCATAATGAGAATAAGGTTGAAGAGCTTGAAGGTATACTTTCAAAAAGGGAAAGAGAGATCGCAAGACTTATCTGCGAAGGCTTGTCTCCGGGCCAGATAAGTGATCGCTTTTTTATAAGTGTCTCGACAATCTATAGGCACATTGCCAATATTCATCTTAAGCTTAAAGTGTCTTCAAGACAGGAGCTTATTCTGAAATTGATTCGCTACGGAATTTCTCCAGAAATATAAATTATATTTTACAATTTAAATCATTTCTCAAATGATGCAAATAATTGCATAAATCTATGTATTTACGTCAGCTCATGCCGGAGTTATCATTTCCTGTAACTTGTGCACGGAGACTGGAAGATGGCAACTGTTAAAAATTATCTGGGTGTAGATGCCAGGCACTTGAACATTAACTGCGAGTCAGCTAAGACCGACAGAAGACTTCAGGGAATTCTGATTGATCTTGTTCTTGAGGCTAACGATTTTGATGTTCCTGCTGAGACAGTGGCGGAAGAATTCCAGACTATTTTGACCGAAGCTAAATGCAGAATGAGATATCAGAGTATGTCTTATGAAATAAATGAAGATTTTTTAAATTACGATTGGAATGAAAAAGAAGAAGAATTCAGAAATGAGGCTTATAAAACTGTAAAAACAGAAATTCTGCTGCAGGGAATTATTTCAAGTGAAAAAATTTTTGCAGCGGAATCTGAACTTTTAGATGAAGCCTGCCGGATAGCACATAGGCAGAATATTAGTTTAGAAATGGTCATAGATTTTATGGGTAAGGAGCTGACTCCAATAAAAAATGATCTTCAAATAAGAAAAGCAATTGATTTAATCTGTTCAAACGCTGTCTATAAGTAAATGCTGAATGATAAAAATTTTCAGGTTAACCATTCGGTTTAACGAATTTAAGATATTAATCTTTGGATTATAAGGAGAGCTGTTATGGCAGAGGAAAAGAAGGAAGTCGAAATAAATAAGGAAGATAAAAAAGTTAAAGCTTCGCTGATGCAGAAAGGCCGAAAATCAATTGCATATCTTCAGAAATGTAAAGATGAAGGAACTCCAATAGTGCAGATGTGCCCTGCCAACCGCGATCAGTACTTTACAATGGCGGCAGAAATGGCGGGCTGTGATATATGCCGTTTGACGGTTCCCGCAGAAAATACACTTATGTCTATAGCAAACGCACCATGGTGGATTAGAACTGTAAGAAATGCAGCCAAATTTATTCATATTAATTTTTATATGCAGACTCCTACTTTTTCATCAAAAGAAAAGGCTCTTGAATATGGTGCAATGTATATGGCCGAAGGTGCAGACTCATTACTTCCAATGGGAATAAATAACGATACACTTAAATATATGGCAGACAACCACCTGGTTGTTTTTGGTCATGTAGGAGCTTTATCCGGATGGCAGACAAGCAGACACGGTGGATATAAAAGAATGGGTAAGACCGCTGAAGAAGCTATGGAAGTTTTCAGAATGGCTTATGAATATCAGGAGAATGGAATGATGGCTATGACAATAGAATTAACCCCCATAGAAGTAACTAATGCCATAGCAAAAAAGCTGAGAGTTCCTGTGATTTCAATCGCAGCAGGCGGAGCTGCAGATGGCTGCGAGATGGTCGATTTTGATACTTTTAATATGATGCCGTCACTCGCTTCACATGCAAAGGTTTATGGAGACTTTTTCAAATGGGCAGCAACTGCATATGGTGCATGGGCTAATGATGTACGAACAGGAGCGTATCCTGAAGATAAGCATGGATTTCATATGGAAGATAGAGAGCTGGAGAAATTTTTGAATGCAATAGAAAAAGTATAATAAGATATAAGAATAATAATTCATTATACATCAGAAGAGTTAAAAATAGCCGACTGTAAAATTATGCAGCCGGCTGTTTTTGTTATCAGATTAATAAAAAGTTTTAATGCATAAATTTATGTATTTCAAGTTAAGAATTCATAACCCTATAATTTCAAAATAAAATAGACAGGAGAATTTAATGAAGGAATTGGACAAATTTCATGAAGGTTTTAAACGTCTGCTTGGTGTGGATGTGAGGGGAATGGAAGCCGCTCCGGGAATAAAAATGGCCGGACTGGCAAATGCTGTCCCTATGGCAGAAATTTTAAGCCTGAGCGGGAAGGTCGCGGTGGTCACAGGAGGCGCAATGGGGCTGGGCGCCTGTATTGTCAACAGACTGTGTGAAGCCGGTGCAAAGGTCATGATAGTTGATATTGCAAAAGAATATGCAGAGATTGCCATAGAGTTTTTTTCCGGAAAGGGCTTTGATGTGAAATTCTTTAAGGCAGATGTCCGGGATGTTAAACAGATAAATGAAGCAGTTGATTTTACAGTAAAAGAGTTCGGAAAGCTTGATATTCTGGTGAGTAATGCTGCTCACTGGAGGATGGAAGAATTTGTTGATATTGATGAAGAAGATTATGATCTAGTCGTGGATACCGGTTTAAAAGGAACCTTTTTCTTTGATCAGGCGGCTGCGAGGCAAATGATAAAACAGGGTACAGGCGGCCATATTGTTAATGTTGCATCAGTAGCCGGAATTTCAATGGAATCTTCCGCCGGATGCCTCTCTCCTTATGTAGCAGCCAAGTCCGGGGTTGTCGGTATTTCTCAGTCTTTAGCCCGTGAATTAAAACCTGCAGGCATTACTGTCAACTGTGTGGCACCGGCTGGAATGCTTACAACTGGAGCAATGAATATGGACGCTACAGATTCAGCGAAGGAAAAAAGGACACAGGCGGTTAAAGCTCCTGTTGCAGATCCTGATGATGTAGCCCGTGTTGTTTACATGATGTGTACAGGTGTAACCTCGTTCATGGACGGAGAAGTTGTTGTAGTTGACGGCGGAACACGACTGATGATTCAAAAGTAAAATATAAATATAAATTCTGGCAGATCCGGTTGATTGATCTGCCTTTTTTATTAACAAAACAGAAACATTTCAGAATTATTACGGAAATATATAAAAAATATCCTTTCTGTCGAATAGAATTTAATCAGCAAATAGATTTATTATAACAAGTCATTCTTTAGTTATTATAAGGAGCATCTTTTGATAAATATTCTTGTAGTTGAAGATGATATAAAACTTAACCGGTTGATTTGTACTTATATGGATGAAAATGGTTATTCATCAGAGGGCTGTCTGAATCCTGTTGAAGCTTATAACAGAATGAACACTAAAATGTTTGATTTGATAATATCCGATATAATGATGCCAGAAATAGACGGTTTTGAATTTGCTAAAGCGGTAAGAGCTGTAAATGAGACAATTCCAATGCTTTTTGTATCGGCAAAAGATGATTTTGTATCAAAACAACGGGGATTTAATGCAGGTATAGATGATTACATGGTTAAGCCCATTGATATGAATGAACTTGTATTGAGAGTCAGTGCACTGTTAAGGCGTTCCAATATAAAAGCAGAAAGAAAAATAGTACTCCAGTCTCTGGTATTGGATGCTGATGCTGTATCAGCGCAGGTAAATGATATTGAAATTCCTGTTACATTCCGGGAGTTTAATATCCTGTATAAACTATTGTCCTATCCCAAAAAAACATTTTCCAGAGCACAGCTTATAGATGAGTTCTGGGATTCCGATGGTGATACAAGCTTGAGAGCTGTTGATGTTTATATAACAAAATTACGGGATAAATTTTCTTCATGTTCCGATTTTAAAATCATAACTGTTCATGGGCTTGGGTATAAAGCGGTGATTGAATGATTGAAAATAAGTCTTCATCAATAGATTCCAGGATAAAACGAAAATATTTTCCCTGGATTGAATATCTTTTTACATATCTGATTTTACTTGTTTTGTCTGCCGGACAGTTTATGATATTTTATGAATATGTTGATCTTGAGAATGCACCACCAGCTTTTATTGCCGGAATGCTTGGGTATTGGGGTATTGTTACTTTAGTTTTTTTTATAATCACGACTACGCAGAAGAATAAACGTTATGACATGCCTCTTAAGCGTTTGAGTAATGCGGCAGAAAATGTAGCTTCAGGAGATTTCTCTGTTTATCTTGAAACTGTACATTCTCCTGATAAATATGATTATATAGATGTGCTTTTCGAAGATTTTAATAAAATGGTAGAGGAGCTTGGAACAATAGAAACCCTTAAAAATGATTTTATTTCAAATGTATCTCATGAAATTAAATCACCTCTTTCTGTAATTCAAAGTTACGCAACAGCGCTGCAAAAGCATGATCTTTCAGAAGCCGAAAGAAGCGATTATACAGAAACTATTATAACAGCATCTAAAAGACTGACTGAGCTGGTTTCAAATATACTCCGGCTAAATAAGCTGGAGAATCAGGAAATCAGACCGGCTGCAGAATCATTTGATCTCTGTCGTCAACTTTGTGAGTGCGCCTTAAATTTTGAAGATATACTTGATCTTAAAAAGATAAGACTTGAGACCTCCATAGAGGAACGCTGTATTATAAATGCGGATAAAACCATTCTGGAACTGGTGTGGAATAACCTGTTTTCCAATGCAGTGAAGTTTACAGACGAGCATGGAGTTATAAAGTTGACGCAGGTGAGTTTTGATGAGCATGTTGAAATATCTATCTCTGATAACGGCTGCGGGATGGATGAAAAAACATTAAGTCATATTTTCGACAAGTTCTATCAGGGGGATTCTTCCCGCTCTCAGGAAGGTAATGGGCTTGGTCTGTCGCTTGTGTATAGGGTAATAGAAATTATTAATGGAACAATTACTGTACAAAGCGAACTGAATAAGGGCTCAACTTTTATGATCTCCATAAATCGATAAAAAATTTAAAGTTTAACATTTCAGCAATATTTCATAAGTAAATCATAAATATCACCGGTTTATTTTCTTGAGTGTAGAATCAATAAATTAATACATCATAGGAGATTAAACATGAATGAAACGAATAGCTCAGCAACCTTCGTCGGTTATGAATACAAGGATGTAACGGTAAGGCGTGATATTGAACACCTTTACATCGATAACTATCAGAACTTCGGATGGAATATTGAAAATGTTTCCCACTCAAGCAAGGGTCTTTTATACACTGTCTTAAGATTTAAGAGAGATCGTAAAATTGGTAAAAAGATGGAGATTACCAGACTTCAAAGACAATTTGAGTCATGTGTAAAAGATATTCAGCATCTTGAACAGTCTAAATATGTATCAGCAAGCACTGCTGCATATACTGTTGGAATTGCCGGTTCTGCATTTATGGCCGGTTCGGTATTTGCTTATCTTGCGGGATATATAATTCTTACTATTCTGCTTGCTGTTCCTGCGTTCGCCGGGTGGGTATTACCGTATTTTCTCTTCATTAAGATACGCAACAGAAAAATTGAAACAATTACACCCCTCGTTGATAATCAATATGAAGTCCTTTACACAGTTTGTGAGAAAGCCTTTAATCTTCAGTCCAATTCATAATTAATAGGATAAACTAATGAAACACACAAAAATAATTACTTTGTTAATTGCAATACTGGTCATAGGCGGTACAGCCTTTGCAGATGTCAGTCTGGGAATCAACGGCAGTTTCGGTTCCGGTGTCGGTTCAGTGCGAACCGGTGAGTTCGATGATATCTATGGTGCCAGTGATGATAATATGAATATCATTCCCGGTTTTTTGATTTCATCGCAGATCACTTTTGGAAGTGAGTCAGGTGGCTTTTTTATTCGACCCGAAGCAGGGATGCTTTTTAATAATGGTGTAGGTAATGGCTTTCATTTTACTTATGAAGATGAAACTATAGGAATTTCGAATGATTCACTCTGTGAAGTTTCGGTGTCCACAATCGATATTCCCGTTTTGTTTGGTATGGAGTCTAAGGTTTCAGATGTATGGATCCTTGACTACTATATGGGTCCTTATATTTCTATACCGCTTGCAGGAATGATTACTTCAGCAGAACTTACATCACAGCTTAAAGGCATTTCTCCGATATTTGGCGGAACCGCAGGTGTAACAGGCAATATAAAAGCAGGCCCTGGATTTGTTGTGCTGGATATGAGGTATCTTTTTGATTTCTCATCAACCAAAATGGAAGCGACTAATGGTGAGCCTGTCTCGCTTTATGCCAGACGTAATATCATTCTTAATGCGGGATATAAGCTTGCCTTTTAGCGGTTTTAACTCCAATCTATTTTTTTGGCATCATAATTCTATAGAATTATGATGCCATCTTTCTGCTTTCCGCGACATTTATATTTTCTTCCAAAAATAATCAGTTCTAAGTATATCGTCTGTTTTTCGGTGTGAGAAAAAAAATTGAGTATTTACTCTCAAGTTTCAGTTTTTATGTTTGGATTTATACATCAGTGCATCAAGATGTTCTATGAAATGCTCCGGATTCTTAAAAACTTCATGATTATATACATCTGCACCGATGCTTATGGATAGTTTGTATTTTGTATTTTTTGCGGCAATCAGACTGAAATTCTGATTTATTCTAGAAATAATCGAATTGAGCTGTTGTTCATTGCAGTCAGGAAATATTACAACAAATTCATCACCTGCATACCTGGCCAGGAAATCAATATTCCTTATACCGCTTCTAATGGTTTTTACTACCTCAATAAGGGCAAGATCTCCCTGTAGGTGCCCATAGGTATCATTGATAAACTTGAATTTATTTACATCCGCAAGCATAGCCGCAAAGTTTTTTCCTGATGCTGTGGAGTTTCCAGACATCAACTCCAGGTATTCATCCAGTTTCTGTCTGTTGTATGCACCTGTCAGATGATCAAAGGAAAGCCGTCTATCCTGTATGATTGAAAATACAAGAAAAAGTGTCAGCACGCATCCCGGGAGTAGAATTGGAAATTCAGGAAAAAAACTCTGCAGTGTTCCTGTCACAATCATTGGAACAGGCATTGCGACCAGGTCTGAATATTCCCTGATATTCATATTTTTTCTTTGCGATATAACCCTGAACAGTGCAGTGATTACGTATCCGAATGAGATGATTATCGGTATATAGAAAAAACGCCCCTGATGGAAATAACCCTCATCATCAAAGGTGAAAAACCAGTGGGTAAATTCGGAGGCAACGCAGAGGCCTGTGATAATAATTAAAGGAATGGTATAGAGAAATAGCCAGTATCTGAAACGTCGTTTAACTGTTTTTATGATTTTTTCCATATATATCGCATAGATCATGGCAAGAAAGCCTGCTGCCGGAAAGAGCAGGAAAACAGATGCCTGCAGGATTATTTTCCCAGGGGCTTCTTTTGAACCGTTGGTAAATAAAGTCAGAGAATGGAGGAGCAGCAGGACTATGATTGTGAGAAGCATTATCTTGAATAATCTGTAATCATGGTGATTATTCTCTTTTTTGTTCTCTATTTTTGCAAACATAAGGACTGCAAATTGAGAGCAGATTATATTGATAATAGTTTTAAGCCAGACTTCCGTCAATTTTACTCCTTGTATATCCGAATTATATTAAATTGAAAGTCTGATATCAAATCTCAAGATTTTAAAAAAACTTTAAAAAAAATCAAAAGTTTACTTTATTGTTACCTTTTTTTTCTAAATTACCATTGTAACAAAGATTAAGCGGTAAGCCGCATAAAGGAGTACGACAATGAAATTAAATAATAAGGTAATAGCAGTAACAGGAGCAGGCGGCGGAGTAGGAAGGCAGCTGGTTCTTCAGCTGCTTAAAAAGGGCGCAAGGGTTGCTGCCATTGATATCAACAGAAACGCACTTGAACAAACCAAAATGGCTGCAGGTATTGATTCCGGCAAAGTATCAATTCATACTGCTGATATAACAGATAAGTTCAGGGTTAGCAATCTTGCCGCTGAAATCAATGAAGTTCACGGTCAAATTGATGGTCTGATTAATAATGCCGGAATAATTCAGCCCTTTATGACCCTTGCAGACATTGAGGATTCCCAGATAGAACGGCAGTTAAATATTAATTTTTACGGAATGATGAATATGGTCAGGGCATTTCTCCCATATATAGCAGAAAGACCTGAAGGCCATATCGCGAATGTTTCAAGCATGGGCGGATTTCTTCCTGTTCCAGGGCAGGCCGTCTACGGGGCATCAAAGGCTGCTGTAAAGATTGCGACAGAGGCTCTGAGGATGGAACTTTCCAAAACCGCAATAGGGGTATCTCTTGTGATACCGGGCGGTATAGAGACTGATATCAAGAAAAACTCAGGTCTTGAGAATGCTGAAATAAGCGAGGAAGCCAAGAAAAAGGCGGGGGTATCCCTTACAAAACCTGAAGAAGCCGCAGCAATTATTATCAGTGCAATCGGGAAGAACAAGGCCAAGGTCCTTGTCGGATCCGATGCCAAAATGATGGATATTCTTTACAGGTTAGCTCCCTTGAAGGCTGCCGCTATGATCAGTAAAGTCATGGCTGCAAACCACGGCGGTATAATGAACTCGGTTGATGGCCTGAAATTGAAAAAGAACAAAGTAGCTGTATAACAATAGTCATCTTGTGGTTCCGGAGATAAGATTCTATTATGTATAATAATCTTGCTCCGGAGTTTTTAAGATGGCAACCATCCTTTTTGCTGAAGATGATGAGAATGTTCAGCTTCTGATAAGTCGAAAACTGAGGTCCAATTTTAATGTGATAAGCTCACCGGATGGTGCGCAGGCGCTTGAAATAATTCGATCGCGTTCGATTGATCTTCTGATTGCTGATATTGAAATGCCTGTAATGGACGGTTTTACACTGCTCCAGAATATCAGAAAGCTCGGGTTTCAGTTCCCTGTTATTATTCTGACAGCCAATCAGTCGTTTGATGCAAAAAGGACGGGTTTTTCAAAGGGTACTGATGATTTTCTGACAAAACCTGTTGATCCCGAGGAACTTGTCTGGCGGATAAAAGCGCTTCTACGCCGATCAAATATAGCTGTAAGTAATAAAATTATCGAAGGGGAGCTTGTAATAGATTCGTCAACCTACACTGTTTCAAATAATGAGCAGAAGATTGAATTATCAAAGAAGGAATTTGACCTGCTGTTCAAGCTGCTTTCATACAAGGGGCAGATCTTTACAAAAAATCAGCTGCTTGATGATATCTGGGGTTTTACTACCGAAAGCGGTGAAGACACTGTTAAAACCCATGTAAGCAGACTTAGAAACAGATTAAAGATGTTTAATGAAATTGAAATTGTTGCAGTCCGCGGGATAGGTTATAAGGCTGAGATAACTGAAGAGGTTGGTAAATGAAGCAGAAAACAAAAATCATGAAAAACAAGCCTTTGAGAAGGTGGATGATTCTGCAGTCTGTGATAATTGTAATTATATCCGTGATGACTTTCCTACTGGTTGAGTTTTTCGTAAACGGCATAATTAAACACAACTGGAAATATGATCCTATCGATGCTCTTGGAATGATTGGCCCCATGAGTCTATTCATGTGGCTGGTATCTTATAATTTTATAAAGATCAGCAGTAAATACATCAACCAGCTGATGAACGGTATTACAACAGTAGCTGATGGAGATTTTTCTGTCAGGCTGGATGAATCAGATGCCGGGGCCATGTCTGAGCTGTTCCGGAATTTTAATAAAATGGCTTCGGAACTTGAGGGTGTTCAGACTCTGAGAGATGATTTTATTAATCACTTTTCCCATGAGTTTAAAACCCCGATCACGTCAATTAATGGATTTTCCACTATTCTGAGGGATGAAGAGCTCCCGGAGGAAGAAGCGTGGAAATATCTTGATATAATAACTTCCGAATCTAAAAGACTGGCCAGTCTTTCCGACAATGCTCTGCTCATCACAAAGCTGGAATCTCAGCATATTATCCTGAATCAGACTTATTTTCAGCTGGATGAACAGGTACGTGAATCTGTAATTCTGCTTATGCCTCAGATTAATAAAAAAGAAATCGAATTATCTGTAGATTTGAGTCCGGTCAAGTATTCCGGAAATCCGGAGCTTATGAAACATATCTGGATAAATCTGCTGGATAATGCAGTTAAATATTCCAGCCCTGGCGGAAATATATCAATATCTCTCAGCTCCAAGAATGGCGAGATTGTTTTTTCAATAACAGATAAGGGTATAGGAATGGATGAAGAAGCGAAAACTCGTATTTTTGAAAAGTATTTTCAGGACAAAGCAAACAGCCGGCAGCCCGGTCTGGGCCTTGGTTTATCCATAGTGCACAGGATTCTGATTCTTTGTCAGGGACGAATTGAGGTTGAAAGCAGCCAGGGGAAAGGCAGCTCTTTCACAGTTTTTCTTATGAATAACTGATAATATTTAATAATGATAAACAAAGCTTTTATAAAAATACACATATATTAAAATACATAATTCTGCGTATATACCCGAAAAATCTCTTACCTTAAAATCTCTACAATAATTAACTTGAATCTGATTATTGCAGGAGGTAATTACATAATGAAAACTGATGTACAGATCGCACAGGAAGCAAAGATGAAACCGGTGTCAGAGCTAGCATCTGAGCTTGGAATCGAAGACGATGAACTTGAAATGTACGGAAAGTACAAGGCGAAGGTATCGCTTGATGTGCTGAAAAGACTTGAAAATAAAAAAGACGCGAAGCTGATACTGGTAACTGCAATCAACCCGACCCCTGCCGGCGAGGGAAAAACCACCACGAATGTAGGACTTTCCATGGCGCTTAACAAGATAGGAAAAAAGACAATGACAACGCTGAGGGAGCCCAGTCTGGGGCCTGTGTTCGGAGTAAAAGGCGGAGCAGCTGGAGGCGGGTACGCGCAGGTAGTACCGATGGAAGATATCAACCTGCATTTTACCGGAGACTTTCATGCAATATCAGCGGCACATAATCTGCTTGCAGCCATGGTAGACAACCACCTGCAGCAGGGAAATGAGTTTGGAATAAACCCCAAGCGTATAGTATGGCGCCGTGTAGTTGATATGAACGACCGGGCGCTTAGAAACATTATTGTCGGACTTGGAGCAAAGGGAGACGGAGTAACCCGCCAGGACGGTTTTGATATTACAGTGGCTTCCGAGATAATGGCGATTCTCTGTCTTGCAACCGGTCTTGATGATCTAAAGACAAGGATATCAAGAATGGTAGTAGCCTATGACAACAGCGGCAAGGCAGTAACAGCCGGAGACCTTGGAGCAACTGGTGCAATGACGCTGCTTTTAAAAGATGCAATAAAACCCAACCTTGTGCAGACGATTGAGAATACTCCGGCCTTCATCCACGGCGGGCCCTTTGCAAACATAGCCCACGGATGCAACTCGGTAGTAGCAACGCGTACAGCGCTTAAACTGGCTGACTATGTTGTAACCGAAGCCGGATTCGGAGCCGACCTGGGAGCAGAAAAGTTCTTCAATATAAAATGCAGGTATGCAGGTCTTAAACCCGATGCCGTAGTAATTGTAGCAACAGTAAAGGCGCTTAAGATGAACGGAGGCATAGCAAAGAGCGAACTTGGAGCAGAGAATCTCGAAGCGCTTGGAAGCGGAATTGTGAACCTTGAGCAGCACCTTGAAAACCTCGCCCTGTTCGGAGTTCCGGCAGTTGTTGCCATAAACCGCTTTCCCGCAGATACAGAAGCTGAACTTAAACTTATCGAAAAAAGATGCGGTGCTCTTGGAGCTTCAGTAGTGCTGTCTGAAGTATTTGCAAAAGGCGGAGAGGGCGGCATAGAGCTTGCAAAAAAAGTAGTTGAAATATGTGAAAGCGGAAAAGCCGATTTCCATACGCTTTATGATAGTGAAAGCAGCATAGAGGAAAAGATAAGCGTGATAGCCAAATCCATCTATCATGCAGATGGGGTAGATTTTACAGCATCAGCAAAGAAACAGATAAGCGACATAGAAAAGCTTGGGCTTGATAAGATGCCCATATGCATGGCGAAGACCCAGTACTCTTTTTCCGACAATGCCGCCCTCTTAGGCGCCCCGCGCGGATTTCGGGTAACGGTAAGAGAGATAAGAGTATCAGCCGGAGCCGGCTTTATAGTTGCAATCACAGGAGAAATAATGACCATGCCCGGGCTGCCGAGGGTACCTGCAGCCTGTGGAATGGATATAGATTCAAACGGAGAAATAACAGGACTATCCTGAGGAGAAAATAGTGGGGACTGTACTTAAGGGAAAACCTGTAGTCGACTCTTTGCGCGAGGAACTGAAAAACAGAATCAGTGTATTGAAGAACCGGGGAATCAATCCTTCAATATTGATACTCAGGGTAGGGGAAAGAGAAGACGATATTTCGTATGAAAAAGGTATATTGAAAAATTGTGAATTGATTGGCTTAACTGCCCGCCGTGATGTTCTATCCAGGGACATCACGACAGGCGAACTGATTAAAAATATACAGCATGCAAACAGGGACAGCCTGGTAAATGGAATAATGCTGTTTCGACCGCTGCCCTCACATATAGATGAAGAGCTTGTATGCCGGAGCATCCTGCCTGGCAAGGATATAGACTGCATGAATCCGGTGAACCTCGAAAGGGTCTTCAGAGGCGGAAACGAAGGCTTTAATCCCTGCACGCCTGAAGCTGTAGTAAGGCTGTTAAAGCATTATGAAATACCGCTTGCAGGAGCCGAGGTTGCCGTTGTCGGCCGCAGTACGGTTGTCGGAAAACCTCTTGCGATGCTTATGCTTGATGAAAATGCAACAGTGACAATCTGCCATTCAAAAACCTGGGAGCTGAGTACAGTTACCAGAAGAGCCGATATAGTAGTTGCTGCAGCCGGCCGTGCAAGGATGATGGACAGCAGTTATTTTACAGAAGAATCGGTAGTGGTGGATGTGGGTATAAACGATGACGGTGATGGGGGGATCTGCGGTGATGTGGATTTTGATGAAGCGGCGTCGAAAGTGTGCTTCATCACTCCGGCCGTGGGCGGGGTAGGACTTATAACAACGACAATACTGTTGTCGCATGTAGTGGTCTCCTGTGAGAAATCCAATGAAATATCTGCCGGGGCAGTAAGCCTGTGATACTTGATAACAGCTGCACAGATTTTCTGAAAGAGCTTGGCTCAAAGGCTGCGGTACCCGGAGGCGACGGAGCTTCGGCCTATGCCGGAGCGCTTGGGACGGCACTGGGGAGTATGGTTGGACATCTTACAGTCGGCAAGAAAAAGTATGCAGCTGTTGAGGATGATATACAAAAACTGTTAACCGAATCGGAGGCTCTTTCAGAAAGGTTCTGTAAACTTGTGCAAAGGGATGCCGAGGTCTTTGAACCGCTTTCAGAAGCCTACCGCCTGCCGTCTCAGAGCGATGATGAGAAAAGGCTGAAAGATGAAAGACTGCAGTCTGTACTTAAAGCTGCTGCAGAGGTCCCGCTGGAAATAGCGCAATGCGCTGTTGAAGCCCTGAAGCTGCTTGAGCAGTATGCGGAAAAAGGCAGCAGCCTGGCAGTAAGTGATGCAGGTACCGGAGCCCTTTTCTGCAAGGCAGCACTGCAGGGGGCTGGTCTTAATGTTCTTATAAATACAAAAATAATGAAGGACGAAGAGCTTAAATACAAATTTGAAAAACGACTGAAAGATATTGAAGTAAAAGGAACTGTATTGGCTAACTCAATTTATCATAAGGTCAGAAATCAGTTGGAAACATAAAGGGGGAATAAATTGGGTGATAAAAACTTTCTGACACCGCCTGAGATAGCGGAGGAAACAGTAAATAACGGAATAAAGAAATCAGAACTGAGCATTCTGAAAATGCTGATGCTGGGATTTCTTGCCGGAGCCTTCATAGCCTTTGCAGCGGAAGGTTCCAATGTGGCAGCATTCAACTTATTTGCGAATGCAGATACATACGGACTTGGGAAAGCGCTGGCCGGAGCGATTTTCGGAACAGGACTTATGCTGGTAGTTATTGCCGGCGGAGAGCTGTTTACCGGGAACGTGCTTATAGTTGCAGGGGTGCTTGAGCGGAGGGTGAGAGTCACAAAGATGCTTAAGAACTGGTTATTTGTGTATGTCGGAAACTTTTTAGGCAGTGTATTTATAGCCTGGTTAATGAATCTCTCCGGACTGTTTGAGAGCAGCGCCGGCGGACTTGGAGTTGTCACGATGAAGATAGCGCTGTACAAGGTTAATCTTTCATTTACGAAGGCTTTTGTACTTGGCATCATGTGCAACTGGCTGGTCTGCCTTGCAGTATGGATGGCCTGGGGAGCAAAGGATATAACCGGAAAAATCTTTGCAATATTTTTTCCGATATGGCTGTTTATAACCTCGGGCTTTGAGCACAGCATAGCGAACATGTATTATATTCCGGCTGGAATAATCGCTAAGGGAAGTGAAGCAATGATGAGTGCTGCTGCGGCGCACGGTCTGACTGCTGAAGCTCTGTCAGTGCTTGGCTGGAAGAGTTTCTTTTTAAGCAATCTTATTCCGGTAACGCTTGGAAATATCATTGGCGGCGGGGTATTTGTAGCCTTCTTCTACTGGATGAGTTATCTCAATGGCAGGAATATTCAGTAGGGATACAGGGACAAGGGGAGAACTTTTTTCATTAATAAAAGATATTGCAGATGCGCTAAAAAATACAGATATCAGTGTTCAGCAGGTTCTATAAGTAACTCATCTTATAAATACGGTAACACTTGAAATCCGCGACAGTTATAAGGAAATTCAGACCGGAAGCGGCCCAATTCTTAAATCAAGTAAATCCGTGAAGGATGTAGCAGTAAAAATCAGTTCAGGCATGAAGGAAATCATGTCCGGTAATGATGAAAAACTTGGTTCCATGCTGAAGATAACATCAGAAGCACACAGGCTGGAAAAAATAGTTGAACAGCTGAAAGAAGAGCTTGGTGGATTTATGGCATGAAATATGACCGCTCGTGTATAAACTTTAGTTTAACTCTCTTTTATTTTTACAGTATTCATAGGAAAACGGAAGTAGCTCTGAAGAGCCTGAATATTCCTGATTTCAGCATCTCTTAAAATTTTGACTTTAAGTATTGAACTGCAATATAATATAAGCAGGTTCTCAAGATACTTTTTGAAGATGGAAGGACTATATGGAAAATCCTTATGCAAAAGTAAGCTGCACCTTTGTTTTTTTTGCTCTTCTCCTTCTTATCCTTACTCCTCTTACAGTTTCAGCTGAAGAGCCTGGCGCTGTTGAACGGATTCTGGTTATCTACCCCTTTGCCGAGATTGGGGACTGGGGGCTGGAATTCAATGAGGGCTTTTATTCGGAGGTTAATTCTTATTCCTCCTTTAAAAATTCCATCTATTTTCATTTTCTTCAGATCGATATTTCGGTTAATGACCAGGACGGAAGGAATCTCAGAGAGCTTGAAAATCTGGCAGAGTCCTATAAACTGGATTTTGTTGTCAGCCTTCTGCCTCCGGTCAATAATTTTCTTATTAATTACGGAGAGGCCCTTTTTCCCGGTATTCCCAAAATCCTTGTTGCCGCTGTTGATTCCCAGGTTGAACAAATAGAAAATAAAGACGCCTATTACTACCTTAAAAGCGGCTCTACAGCTGCAATAACTGAAACTATATCAGATATAAAGCGGATGCTGCCTGACATTGAACACCTGTATGTTCATAGCGGAATCGGTATTGCAGATCTCCCTTATCTTGCAATTTTTAAGGAGCATGTAACTAAATATTTTGATGAAGAGCTTATTGATTACTGGGTAGGTGAGCCAATGAATGAAATTCTGAATAGAATCAGCAGGGTTCCTCCCAACTCGGCAATCATGATGTTGACGTCAAACAGTGATAAAAACGGGGATACATATACAATATCTGATTTTTTCCCATTGTATTCCGAGCGGGCTGCAGCTCCGGTGTTTTCATTTTATGATAATGAATTCGGCATGGGAGTGATAGGGGGAACAATGACCAGTGCTGATAGTTATGGAAGACATACAGCACGTATAATCGATAAAATAGTTGGTGGAAATAAAGAACTTGTTATCGAAGAAGTAGATACTTCAAAAAAGATGTATGACTGGAGGCAGCTGCAGCGTTGGGGAATTGAACTTAAAAATGTTCCCGGAAATGCGGAAATTATGTTTGTAGAAGAGACTTTCTGGATGAAATATAAAGAAATTGTTCTTATTACAGCCATTATTGTTCTGCTCCAGACAATAACTATTATTTTCCTTGTAAATCAGGTAAGACGGAGAAAAATACTGCATTATGAGCTTGAGAATAAGCATCTGCAGATATCCCAGTCATTGAAAGAAAAGGAGATTCTATTAAGAGAAGTTCATCACAGGGTAAAGAATAATTTATCGCTTGTTATATCCTTTCTTTCTCTTCAGTCTGATGTAGTAAATAATGAGGAACTGCTTGAAGTTCTGGGTAAACTGCAGAACAGGATATATGCCATGTCGCTTGTACACGAACAGCTGTATAAGGATAATAAAATTGAACAGATAGATATAAAGGAATATTTAAGGGAATTGTGTGATTCAGTGATATACAGTTATCACGATAAAAGTGAATTATCAGTTACATACGATCTTCAGGTTGAAGAACAGAATCTGACTATGGACCTTATGATTCCAATAGGTCTGGTTTTTAATGAACTGGTTACCAATTCAATAAAACATGCTTTTGATGGAATAACTGATCCTTCCATTTCTATCAGAGGTAGAAAGGACACTAATCGATATATATTTGAATACAGGGATAATGGTGTGGGCTTCTCCGGCAAATCTGCATCGAAAGAGAATGATTCACTGGGCATGCTTATTATAAGCACTCTTATGATTCAGATTGAAGGTGACTATAAGGTTGACGGTTCAGATGGTTTGAGGGTGAGTTTCTCAGTTCCGCTGCTTTCAAACTAAAATACAAATTTAAAGAAATTATCTTAAATTCCTTAAAAAATCAAAAAGGTCTCTTTCATGTAATCTTTTGTTTCTAAATTACTATCGAAACCAATAGAAAACGGTGAATCAAAGACTTCGGTCAAAATAGCCACAGAAGGTCTTAGAATGGAACTTTCGGAGACTAAAGCGGGCGTCTCAGTCGTCATTCCCTGTGGAATTGAAAGAAAAAAAGCCATGATTCTGATTGGTTCAGGTTCTAAGATGATGAAAATTTACAGATTCTGATAAGCTGTAAATTGCTAACAAATAATTATGTAATAGATGCCGTTAACGGGCAGGAAGCTCTGGACATTATGCATGGTCAAAGCATCGCTGCAAGCAGCAGAATTATCGAAGAATGAGTTTGAACTTCTTTTCAAACAGCTCTCTCATAAAGGTCAGATCTTAACAAGAAATCACTACACTCCGAGATCTCGGTTATAAAGCTGACATAAACAGAGAGGGTGATTTTAATGTTCATCGTGATGTCCGGAAATCTGGTCCGATGGCTGAATTGTATCATAATTTCAATAAGATGGTATCAGAGCTCAATAGTGTTCAGACTCTGAGAAATGATTTTATAAATCATTTCTCACATGAATTTAAGACTCAGATTACATCCATAAACGGGTTCTTTTCGATTTTACTGGACGAAGATGTTTCAGATGATGAAAAGCGCAGGTACCTTCCCTCAGATCAATAAAAAAAATATCGAGTTGATAGTTCAGCTTGAAACTGTGGAATACTGCGGAGATACAGAATTACTGATGAAGGATCGGGGATGACTGAAGAAGTTCAAATGCATGTTCTTGAAAAATTTTATCAGGACAGGGCAGCACTTTTAAAGTATACCTTCCTCTTCCCCAGCTCGGACAATGATGTTTGCCTGGTGGATGATGTAGTATTTGGGCAGACGCAAGACTATGGATTCATATTAGCCAAATCTTTTAGAGAAACACTTGCTACAGTACCGCCGTCACAGAGTATATCAATCCCTGTCATGTAACTTGCCTCTCGTCCTGCTGCACAGGCCAGAATCCCTGCAATTTCTTCAACCTTCCCAACGCGGCCAAGTGCAGATTTTTCGGCAATTTTATCGGATCCCGATTTCTCCTCCAATTTTCCCATTTCAGTATTAAAAGTACCCGGAGATACTGAAAGGATCCTCAGATTTCTACTGCCGAACTGCTTGGCCATTTTATTTGAATACCAGATTACAAAACGTTTGCTGATAGAATATGAAAGCCCCGATCTTCCTTTTTTAGGAATCAGATTAATACGGCGCATTACACGGTTAAAGAATTTCTGCTTATCCGATAATGCGTATTCAAAAGCTTTCTCCGGAATCATAAAAGAAGGTAGTAAATGCCCGGCCATTGAAGCCACATTGACAAGGCTTGCCCCATCTTCTGCATGTTCAAAAAAGGCCTCGGTAAGGTAAACTGTTCCTAACGCGTTAACTTTCATTATGAAATCAGCTTTACCCATTTGTGGACTTACACCTGCTGTATGTATCATTGAAGTCAGTTTGCCTTTACCGGCTGTGTATTTAAACAGTTCTTTAACCGAGTCAGGATTTGTGATGTCGCCCACAAAAAATTCACTTTCAATATTTAGTTTAGCCAATGTGTCTACTGCGAGCTTAAGTCTGTCTTCATTGACATCAACAAGAATGAGGTTATTTTCATGTCCGATGATTTTTGCAGTAGCCAGCCCCATTCCTCCGGCTCCGCCTGTTATTATTGTAACATTTTTCATATCAAACCCCTAATCTATATAGTAAATATAATATACAGCAGTTTTTTACCGTCCGTAAAGAAAAAAATGAACAACGGTTAAGCAACTTTAATGCGGAAAGCTTATTTTGATGGAACCCTGTGGTATTACTTTCTGAAGAGCATCGAATATTCAGTTCCATTATTACTGGATATTTCAAGAGAACCGTTCATCTGCTGAACAAGAAGCGGAATAAGAACCCTGCCCATACCCTTTGTCGGGTTATTTTCACCTGCATCTTCAATTCCGCAGCCATTATCGGAAATAATAAACGAATAACCGTTCTCGTCGATATTCCTGATAAGTATTTTTATTTCAGCATCCGCTGCTGATTTAAAAGCGTATTTAATAGAATTTGTGATAATTTCATTTGTTATAAGGCCTATAGGAATTGCATTTTCAAACCTTATATTAAACTCTTCATCGATATCATATTTCACATTCAGTTTAAGATCCGGGGCTGCAAGTCCTGCTATCAGATTATCAACCAGCTTATGTATATACTCTTCTAATTTTATGTCCTTGAGATCTTCAGATTTATAAAGTATCTCATGAACAATACTCATAGCCTGAATTCTATTCTTTATTGACAAAGTCTGAAGGCGCCTTTCTCCGCCAAGTTTTTCGCTGTCCTGCAGTTCTATGAGGCTTGTAATTATCTGCATATTATTTTTGACGCGATGATGCACTTCGCTTAAAAGGATTTCCCGTTCTTTAACCATATCTTTTAGTTTCATATTTGTCTGTTCAAGCTTCTGCAGATAATTCAAGACCTCAACTTGATTATCTGTAAGATTCTTAAGGTCTTCCTCAATGATTGATTTAAGAATCTCCATCAGATGAATATGCTTATCTGAATACGAATTTTCCCTGGAATCCAGAATACAGAGTGTTCCGAAAAATTCACCGTCCGGCCACTTTATCGGAAAACCAAGGTATGAAATCATCCCGAGTTTGATGTCGGGATTATCCTTCCACCCTTCAAGCTTTGTAGCATCAGGGATACTAAGGCTTTCTCCTGTCCCTATAACTGTTTCACAGTACAGCCCCATGAGAAGTTTTTCCGACTCTCCCTCTTTGTATGGATTACCTTCAGAAAGGCTGGAGAGAAATACAGAAATCCTTGAGGTTTTTATTTCCATTATCAGACCTGAAGGAACATCAAGACATTCAGCCATAACATTGATCAGATTCTGCCATTTGTTTTTCATCTCATTTTTAATCTGAGGTTTATTGCTGCTTACAGGAACCGTAACAGGGGATGTCCGGCCATGAATTTTTACTCTTGCGTGTCGTGTAGAATCAGGCATCTGGTAATCTCTTAATTTATATCTTAATTATTTAAGAATAGATGTTTCCATTTCCAATTGCAATTAAAATTTCTAAAAAAAAGGTTTTTAGAAATTTACACAGTAAGCTTGAATTGTTTACTGAAGCACCATATCCAGAAAAACTTTTCCTACATTACTCAGGTGGTTTTCATTCCAGACTACAATTGAATTCATATTGTGAATTTCAGGAACATCGATGAATTTGAAATTAGGATTATGATAGAGGAAACATCCCTTATCTACGGCTGCAATTCCCAGTCCGGCTTCGGCCCAGAGCGCAAGGGTTCTAAGGGTTGGTGCATATTTAAGTTTGGGTGTAAATCCAGCCTCCGCACAGGATTCCTGCAGTTTTGAAACAACGTCACTGCTGACTTCAGGATCAAGGATTACATAAGTCTCATCTGAAAAGTCGGCCAGGGTCAGTCCTTTCTGGTTTACTTTTGGATGGTCCGCAGGGATTGCAAGATAATTGTGGTTTGTGGCAATAACGTCATGACGGAGAGCCGGGTGTTTTCCCAATTCAAACTCAAGGGTGAACCCGATATCGATCTGATTCTCATCAAGTTTTTCAAGAAGTTCAATCAGCTTAAACTGATCAACCGTTATTTTAATATCAGGATATTTCTCGGTTAAGACAGATATGGCCTTTGTACATTTAGGGCTGATGCTTCGATCTTCGAGGTAGCCTATTCTGATTGTCCGCTGCGCACCCTCACTCGCTCTTTTTACTTCTGAAAGCATTATATTAAAATCTCCGGATAGCCTTTTAAGGCCTTCAAGAAACATTTTTCCGGGTTCAGTAAGGTATACACGTTTTTTTATACGCAGAAAAAGCTGTATTTCCAGTTCTTCTTCCAAAGCGGCTACCTGTTTGCTTAGGGCAGGCTGAGATAATTCAAGTTTATTTGCAGCTTCCGTAAAGCTGAGGCATTCAGCAGCTTCCATGAAACACTGAATCTGTGAAATTTTCACTTATTCGACCATCCTGTAATATATTATCCGGTTGAGGCAATTTCAAAACTAACCGAGTTTTGCAAGAAGCTCCAGTTACTATAAGAGTTGTCCGCCGGAAGAGCAACCGGCGGACAACAAAAATACGGAAAAAATTATTTCTGGGTTTTCCTGAATCTATCAAGCATAACCCTTGGGGTCATAGTTGGACGCTCGTATCTCGGGATATCATCGTTAATGCCGGCAAGGTATTTTCCTATATCAAGCAGCGGCTTCAGATCGTATCTGGACATCATTGTGATTGTTTCCATCAGCGGAGAGCCGCCGCCGTGTACGCCTGCAACCATTTCCGCACCGCTGAATGGTGAACAGAGCTTGTTCTCCATCATCCTGAAGGTTCTGTGAGCATCCTCGGCTGAGTATTCAGGGTTTCGTTTTGTGTATTTTGCCACAAGTTCGGCGGTCTCCGGAGCATAATATGATTCTTCTGTCGGGAGTGATGCGCTGATTCCTCCGGCAAGGTCGGCAAGGATTGAGTATTCATTGTAGATCTCGCTTCCTGCAAGTCTTCTTCCTGCATTTGTCAGAATCTCGTCTGGAACCCATGAACCGTTGGGGAATTTTACCGCCCGGTACGCGCTTGCCTGTCCTGCTGCAAATACAAGCTCTGCAGTTCCGATTATGTGGGATATCTTCTCCTGAACATGGTCTTTCTTGAGAATTCCGTTCACATCTGCAACGAGTGTTGCCTGTGATGCCAGAACTTCAGATACAGCAGTTTTACAGCCGGTGTATGAGTGTCTGTGAAAGTGGGCGAACATCAGTGCAAGATAGCCTGCATACTGAACATTATCCGGATTCTCCAGTCCGTTGAGGAAAATCCTGTCATTCGGAACAAATACGTCATCAAAGATTGTCAGGGATTCTACATCGCCGACTTCGGCAACAGGAGCATTAAGCTTGCTTCTTTTGGCCTGAAGTCCGGGAAGTCCCATGATCTTGATACCGTCCCAGTCTGCCGGAAGTGCAAAGGCTACTGCGTATGCGGCATCCTTTGAGCCCATGAATCTGGTAGGAAGGGCGATTATTTCATCAGTGTATGGGGCGATAGAGTTACAGACCTTTGCTCCTCTTACAACAATACCGTCATCGCGTACTTCAACGATTCTTAGGTACTGATCGGGATCCGGCTGCTCATGCGGCCGTAATCCTCTGACCCCCTTAACATCAGTCTGTGCGCAGTTGCAGGTAAGATCCTTTTCCTGGCAGTAGGCAAGATACTTGTTGAGTCTTTCATAGTATTTAGTTCTGTTTGCCTGGTCACAGTCGTATGTAACTACTGAAAGGGCATTAAGAGCATCGGTTCCCATACACCTCTGAATGCATCCGCCAACTCTGTGACAGAGGAGTTTGGTCATCAGCTGTTTGTTCAGCAGGTCGTCTACTGACTGGTGAATGTGCGTGAACCTGTTTATCTTTTCGCCGGTAAGATGTGAGTTTGCAGTACATACATCTTCATACTTGGGGTCATGAGCGCAGTCGTATGTCTGCTTGATTACATACAGTCCGCCCCTCATGAAATCTCCATCACGTCCAACCTTTTCTCCATTAATATAGATATTCGGTTTCATTTTAAAAAGTCTCTCTTTATATTCTTCGAATGTTCCTAATCCCATTGTATGTCTCCTAATATAATAAAAAGTTATGAAGTTATAAAAATATAGAATGAACTAGAGTAGAAAGCAATAGGGTAGTACATGTATAACAGCAGAATAAATTCCAAATTTTATTCCAGCATTATGAGTTGATGTATGGTTAGCTTGTTTTTCAGTCAGCAGCGGAAATTTAGTTCGATTTACAAATTCCACTTTTCCCGTTTCGGGTAGCGGTGATATTTCCGGTCGGTATATCCCAGAGTGAAGACCAGGCCCACACTTCGGTCGTCAGGGATGCCGGTCAGCCTTCTTATTTTTTTATTTTTCAGTACAACCTCAGCAAAACCAATCATGCATGAACCTATCCCTCTTGCCTGGGCTGTGAGCATCATATTCTGCCCTGCAAGTGCGCAGTCGGTTCTGCCGAAGCGTTCCGAACCTTTGGGGAAGGTGAGTATTACCGCACATGGAGCGCTGAAAAATAAGGGGTCTGACTCTCCCTTAACAGCAGAGCTGAGTCTTGAATAATAACTGTTCAGTTTACTTTTTACGGCATACCGTTTTAAACCAATCAGTTTAAGAATGAGCCGTCCTGCAGGATTGTTTGCAGTTTTAACGACCCGGTACATAAGATCGATCATTGCCTTCTGTACCGCAGCGAGATACGCTCCGCTGAGTACTAAAGCAGAAACCTGGCAGGTATTGCTTGCTGTGGGACTCATATACCCGGCTTTTATCACAGCCTGCAGGTCTTCCGGCAGTAATTTCTCCTGACGGTAGCTTCGTATCGAGCGTTTTCCCAATATGAGATTCTCTGCAGCAGAGATCAACTCATCATCGGTGATGCGGGATTCTGCATATGCCTCAAAAGGCTCACCGTCAACCTTCACCGCCCCGACCGGGCAGATTGTACCGCAGTGGCTGCACTGCATACAGAGGGTATTATTAATATCAGCTGCCCCCGATTCCCTGTCTATGTTTATTACCTGCTGAGGACAATCAGCGGAACAGAGACCGCATAATGTACATGAGTCATTATCTATTGTGAAAATCAATTGCCGATCCTTCGCTATTTTTTTTCTTTTCCTGGAGCAAGTTTACTGGCATCCTTATCTCCGGTTATCTTTTTTTCCTGTCCCGGAGGCAGCATTCTGCCATTTTCCAGGATCACACATGAAGTCAGTGATGACAATACAATTATGGTGATCAGAAGTGAAAAAAACTTTCTTATGTTCATAATATGCCTCCTGATAAAAAACGGTCTTTTATATTATCATAAAAAACCGCCACTTAAAAAGCCATCAGCTTTATCAATGTACATTCAAATAGATTTATTATATGCCTAAAATAATGCTATTTTATTTTAATAAAGAAGATATATGTTAAGATGCAGGTGGAAAAAGTTTACAAATGTAAAAATATAGAAATAAAACTTTACAAAAGTAAATTAATGGATTATATTCGAATCATCCTGATAATAAAGAAATTTGACGGGGGGAAAAATGAAGCTGTCAAAACAAATACACAAAGAGCTTCTGCTCAAGATGATGCAGACCAGAGAATTTGAAGAAACTGCGGCCAGACTTTTCGTAGAAGGAAAGGTTCATGGAACCGCTCATTTCAGTATTGGAGAGGAGGCTGCTGCGATAGGAGTATGTCATCCGCTTGAAAAAGAAGACTACATCCTCCAGACGCACCGAAGCCATAACCAGGCAATAGGAAAGGGCATGGATCTCGGCCGATGATGGCGGAATTCCGCGGAAAGGAAACCGGCTACTGCAAGGGCAAGGGCGGAAGTATGCATATTGCTGACTTTTCTGTCGGAAGCCTCGGTGCAAACGGCGTTGTAGGCGGAGGTCTTCCTCTGGCAACCGGTGCTGCTCTAAAACAGCAGTACAACAAGGAAAATAATATTACAGTATGTTTTTTCGGAGACGGAGCCTCAAATGAAGGCGCTTTTCATGAGTCTCTGAACCTTGCTTCAGTATGGAAGCTTCCTGTACTTTTTGTATGCACAAACAACTTTTACGGCATGTCCACCAGTACAAAGCAGTCAATGAATATCGACGATATTTCCATAAGGGCTACCAGCTACGGAATGAAGGGTATTTCACTCGATGGAAACGATGTTCTGAAGATCTACGAAGAGACAATCAAAGCAAAGAAATACGTTCTTGAAAACGGACCAATGCTTATGGTTCTAAATACCTACCGCTGGCTAGGCCATTCCAAGAGTGATGCCCAGCTTTACAGAACCAAGGACGAGGTTGCCGAATGGAAGGAAAAATGTCCCATTAAGAGGCATACCGCTTATCTTCTTGAAAACAAGATAATGACTCAGGCTGAGATTGATGCTATTGCAAAACAGGCTGCAGACGATGTTGTGAAGGCCGTTGAGTTTGCCGAGAACAGCCCTGAACCGAAGATCGAAAACATCTTCGACGACGTGTATGCCGATTAAAGGAGAATATGATGAGAGAAATTACATATGCACAGGCAATAAATGAAGCTATGAGCGAGGAAATGCGCCGTGAAAAGAATCTTATCTTCATAGGAGAGGATATAGGTTTATACGGCGGAGCCTTCGGTGTTTCAAGAGGAATGTTTGAAGAATTCGGTCCTGAAAGAGTAAAAGATACTCCCATTTCAGAGCTTGTAATTGCAGGCTGTGCCGCAGGCGCGTCTATGACGGGGCTGCGGACCATAGCTGAAATCATGTTCAGCGATTTTATCACTCTATCAATGGAGCAGCTTGCGAACCAGGCAGCCAAGAACCGTTTTCAGTTCGGCGGTCAGGCCAGTGTTCCCATGGTACTCAGAACCCCCGGCGGTTCAGGAACAGGCGCTGCCGAACAGCACAGCCAGAGTCTTGAAGCCTGGGTAGCCCATGTTCCGGGGCTTAAGGTTGTCATTCCTTCAACTCCCTACGATGCAAAGGGCCTTCTTAAAACTGCAATACGCGACAACAATCCGGTTGTTTTTATAGAACAGAAGCTGCTTTACAGAGCAAAGGGTCCGGTTCCCGAAGTTGAGGAAGAATACACAATTCCTCTGGGAAAGGCTGATGTAAAAAGAGAGGGAAAGGATGTTTCCATAATTACCTACGGCCGCATGGCTCCCAGAAGCATAAAGGTTGCTGAAGATCTTGCTAAAGAGGGCATAGATGTGGAAGTTGTAGATATCAGAAGCCTTGTTCCTCTTGATAAGGAGACAATTATCAACTCGGCAAAGAAAACCGGAAAGGTTCTTATAGTTCATGAAGCATGCCAGACAGGCGGTTTCGGCGGTGAACTTGCGGCTACAATTGCCGACAGTGAAGCATTCTTCTATCTTGATGCACCCATCAGAAGACTCGGGGGACTTGATGTACCTATTCCATACAACCCTGAACTTGAGGCACAGGTAGTACCCACTGAAGAAAAAATAGCGGCTGCTGTTAAAAGCCTGCTTTAGGAGGAACCATGGCTGATAAAATCATAATGCCCAAAACGGGCATGGCAATGGAAGAAGGCGTAATTATTGAATGGTTCATCAAGGAAGGTGATAAGGTCTCCAAGGGGGATGTTGTTGCCGAAATTGAAACAGATAAATCCACGATGGAACTTGAATCGGATTATGAAGGTCAGATTCTCAAGATACTATATCCGGCCGGAAGTACTGTCCCGGTAGTCAGGACAATTGCCTGGATCGGCGAACCGGGCGAAGCTGTCCCCGAAGAGGAAGCTCCGGCAGCTGCGGAGGCTCCTGCTGCCGATGCTGCAGCAGCAGGTAGCACCGCTTCCGCCGCCGAAGTGCCGGCAGCCACTGCGGTTTCAGCCTCTGTGAGTGAGTCCGGACGTGTAAAGGCCACTCCTGCAGCACGTAGAGCCGCAGGTGAGAAGAAGGTTGATCTGGCTTCAGTTTCACCTTCAGGAAAGCACGGCGAAGTCCGGGAAGCCGATGTTCTGTCAGCGGATTCTGTTTCAGCGACCCCGCTTGCCGCCAGAATCGCGGCCGACCAGCAGATTTCACTTGGAGGAGTTGCAGGATCAGGTCACGGCGGAAAAGTTTTTAAAGCCGATATCCTCGGTTCGGGACTTAAATCTCAGAATTTTGCGGTTTCAGCTGGACAGCAGAAGGATGAATTCGTTAAATTTACTAATATACAGAAGATAACCGGAAAGCGAATGCTTCAGAGTCATACCGAAGTTCCGGTTGTTACTGAAAATACCAGGGCGGATGTTACGGAACTTCTTGATACCAGAAAGAAGCTAAATGAAAGTCTTGGCAGTTCTATTACAATTAATGACTTTATTCTGTTAGCGACAGCAAGAGCCCTTCGGGCTAATCCGAGAGTGAACAGCCGTCTTGAAGGTGACGGACTGCTGTATCTTGGAAATATAAATCTTGGAATGGCTGTGGCAACAGAACGGGGCCTGGTTGTTCCGGTAATTCCCGATGCGGACTGTTATACAATATCAGGTCTTTCAGCCAAAGCTGCCGAGATGGCGGAAAAGGGCAGAAACGGAAAGCTTAAGCCTGAAGAAATGCAGGGCGGAACATTTTCTGTTTCAAATATTGGAATGTACGGGGTAACATCCTTCACTCCGATAATCAATCAGCCTGAAGCCGGAATTCTCGGAGTATGTGCCATTGAAGATCAGCTTAAAATGATTGACGGAGAAGTCGTTAACCGAAAAATAATGGGACTGAGCCTGACATTTGATCACCGGGTTGTGGACGGCGCTGAAGCAGCGGTCTTCCTTAAAACAATACGTGATCTGCTTGAGTCTCCGCTTACAATTCTGGCGTAGCATGCTTTCATAGGAGGTCGATTTGGCTGGAAAAGATTTTGATGTAATTGTGATAGGCGGAGGTCCCGCGGGCTATGTTGCTGCCATCAAGGCTGCTCAGCTTGGAGCGAAAACTGCTCTTGTTGAGAAAGATGTACTTGGCGGAACATGTCTTAACCGGGGCTGTATACCGACCAAGAATTTTCTTAAGAGTGCCGAGTTTATCTATGAACTGGCCGAGGCTGCATCCAGAGGTATTAAGCTTGAAAGTACCTCTTTCAAAGTTGATATGAAGGATGCTGTGTCTGCAAAGAACCAGGTTGTAAAAAAACTAACCGGCGGAGTAGGTACACTGCTCAAATCAAACGGTGTTGAAGTATTCTACGGTTCAGGTGAGGCAAAATCGGCAAGCGAGGTCGTGATTGACGGAAAGAAAACCTTTACCGCCGGTGCCGTTATTCTTGCCGGAGGTTCTAAGGCTTCCAGAATCCCTGTTCAGGGTATTGATGATCCCAATGTAATGACCAGTGATGAGATCCTCGATATACAGGAGGTTCCCAAACGGCTTGCTGTAATAGGCGGCGGCGTTATAGGAATCGAGCTTGCAATGGTATTTGCAGCATTCGGCAGTAAAATCACAGTAATAGAGATGGAACCCAGGATTCTTCCTTTTATGGATAAGGAATCGGCTGATCTGATTGCAAGATCGCTTAAGAAAAAGGGTGTTGAGATAAAAACAGGCGTCAAGCTTGAGAAGATAGAGAAGGTCTCCGGCGGAATCAAGCTGTCGGTTGACAAGGGCGAAGCTGTAGAGGCTGATAAGGCTCTGCTTTCTATCGGCCGCCAGGCGGACACCAGCTGTGCCGGTGCTTCCGGTGTTGCGAGTGAACGCGGGAAGATAACCGCAAATGAAAAGATGGAAACATCTGTTTCAGGCATTTATGCCGCCGGCGATCTTAATGGAAAGCGAATGCTTGCCCACGCCGCTTTTAAAATGGGTGAGGTTGCAGCAGTCAATGCCGCAGCTTATGCAGGCATAAAGACTGAAGAAGCTCCCGCATCTGCGGATCTGCGATTTGTTCCCGGCGTTGTCTACTCAGTACCGGAAGTTGCAGGTGTCGGTCTGACGGAGGAAGAGGCTGCAAAAGAATATGATATTGCAGTCGGTAAATTTCCGCTTGCAGTTAACGGTAGGGCGCTGGCTGCGGGTGCTGCTGAAGGCTTTGTTAAGGTTATTGCTGATAAAAAGTACGGTGAAATTCTCGGTGTTCATATAGTCGGGCACAGCGCATCAGAGATTATCAATGAAGCTGCAGCGCTTATGGCAATGGAAATTACCGTTCATGAAGTGTCAGAAATTATCCACGGTCACCCGACAATTTCAGAAGCGTTTATGGAAGCCTGTGCGGACTGTCTGGGCAGGTGTATTCACCTTCCTGCTTCCAAAAAATAGGTTTTCAGGTTAATATTCCTGCATGCAGCGCAGCCGTGATTTCCTGGTTGAAATAGCCAGGAAATATTACATTGATGAACTTTCCCAGCAGGAAATTGCCCGCGAATACAGTCTTTCAAGGCCTACCGTTTCAAGTATATTAAAGCAGTGCCGTGACGAAGGCATTGTTGAAATCAAAATACATGATGCATCCCCGTTCTCTACCGAGCTCGGGGAGCGTCTTAAAGCCCGCTATAATCTTGCGACAGTTATTATTGTACCCTCTGCACCGGATCAGAGTGCAGTTCTGAACCTTGCCGGGGCTGAAGCCGCCGCTTACGCCGAATCTGTTATAAAGGATGGAACAAGGGTAGGCATAGCCTGGGGGACAACCCTGTACCAGATGGTTCACCAGATGAAGCAGCTCAATGTTGTGGACACCAGCGTTGTACAGCTTATGGGCGGTTTCGGTTCGGAGAACCCTCAGTATGACGGTTCTGACCTTGCCCGTGAAATGTCCAAAAAGCTCAATGCAAGATACTTTCCGCTTCAATGCCCTGTAATTGTTCAGAAGCCGGAACTTAAGCAGATGCTGCTCACTGAACCCGGAATAAAGGCATCACTTGATCATACTGAAAAACTCGACATAGCTTTTGTCGGTTTAAGTTCAAATGACATTGATAAGAGTGCTCTTGTCCGTGCGGGATTTATTTCGCGGGCCGAAGCCAGCGAGATGCTGGAGGCCGGAGCTGTCGGCCATCTCTGCGGCTACAGTTACAACAGCAGGGGAGAACTTCTGGATATATCGTTCAACCAGCGTATTATCGGCATAGATTTTAACCGTTTCAGGAATATCCCCGAGCGAGTTGGAATTGCCTGCAGCGCGGGGAAAGCCGAAGCTGTCAAGGCTGCGCTTGAGGCAGGGCTTCTTACAGTGCTTATAACCGATGAGGCTGCTGCGCTTAGAATCCTCGGCTGATTATTAATTTCTTTAATTTTATCTTCAGTCTTTCAGGAATTTCTTATCCTGCTGAGGGATACATTGGATATTCCTAGATAGGATGCAATATAATAATGATTTATTCTGTTTATGAGTTCAGGGTAATCCTTGAGAAAATTCTCGTATCTTGTTCTGGCATCTTCTGATAGCAGCGAGTGCTCTCTCTTCTCTTTTTCAATAAAAAGTCTTGTATAGTATTCACCTGCAAAATTCTGCCAGAAACTGTTTCCGTCAATCAGTTTTCTGAAATCCTCTATTGAAATACATAATACAATGCTGTCCTCAAGTGCCTGAATTGAGAACTTTGATGATTTCTCATCAATGAAAGAACTGTAAGTTGATAAGAGCTTTCCTGGGCCTCTGAATACTATGGTTTTTTCATCACCTGATTCAGTAAGATAAAAGGCTCTGAAAATCCCTTTAATTATTATAGATATATGTTCAGGTCTTTCACCCTGCCTTTCAAGGTAGTCCTTGTTTTTTAGTCTTATACCCTGAAGGCAGGATTCAAATTTCTTCCATTCAGTATCAGATATCCCGAACTCCTGCAGCTCTGTGTATATAGCATCTTTCCATTCTTTCCTGATGTCCATGGAAAGAATTATACATCATATTCTTATTTTTTGATGCTGCAGATAAATCTCATGGGTTTTATACGTTTCAGTATAAATTCAAAAAGAAGAAACAGGACAGCGTAAGTACAGACTGTTGATAGAGCCCAGACTGATATATTGTTCAAACCCGTTTTTAAAAGAATTGTATTAAAAATAGAAACAGCCAGATAATGGAACATGTAAACCGAAAAGGATGAGTTGGACAGGAATGCAAGCATTTTGCCGGACTTATTGAACAGTCTCCTGGATGCCCCTGTAATTCCCATACAGAGTAAATATGCCGACACTCCCCATGTAAAGGACTTGATCTGCTCAAAATAAGCCAGTTCTTCGGGATTCGGAAAAAATCTTTTCAGCCAGATAAACAGGATGCCTGCCGCTGTTCCGCTTATAAGAAGTACCCGCGAATAGCCTGTAAACTTTTCCATTACAGGTTCATTCCCGGCTATAATATATCCGAAACAGTAGAAAAACAGATATACCGCAACATTTGCCCAGTCTCCGATAAATGACTGGTAGCCCGGATAAAGCGGTCTGAGAAGCAATTCAATCAAGCCTGCAGCTGCCAGTGGAAGGAATATGATGGCTTTTTTCTGCAGAAAATTATTAATCCGGGCAAGGCGTGAATTCCTGTTTAAAAAAGTAAACAGGGGTATGGTTGCTATTGAAAAAATAAATAGATACACGCAGTACCACATATGTCCCCAGAAAAGATACTGTTTCGGATTCAGAAAAAAATCAGGGTAGAAATCCAAGAATCCGCCCTGGAATCCGAAGTGGTTTACTGCAAGAAGGTATCCTGCAGCCGGATTTACTACAATAAGCATAAATATTACCGGAAGCAGCAGCTTGTTAACTCTTTGAAGCAGAAATTGCCGTACTGATCTGAAGCGGAGAGCCTTGAAAGCTGCCATTCCCGAAACAAGAAACAGGGTGCGCATGAACCACAGGTTCAGAAAATCTGAACCTATGCTGAAAAAAAGTGAAGGATCCGCTGTTGCCGTGTAAATATAGCCCTTTCCAATATGTGAAAAAGTAACGGCGCAGTGATAGGGAACAAGAAGGAGGACAATTCCGGATCGGATCCAGTCAAGATAGTAATCCCTCTCAGGTTTTATTAAAGTGTTAATCTTATTCATTCCATGAAACTAACTCTGCTGCAGAAAATACTCATTAACACATGTTAATTTCCGGAAAATAATTAATTATTTTGCAGGAAACACTTTTAATATTCCTGTCAGTCCACCTGTGCCCGTTTCCATCGTCCGCTCTTAAACCCTGTATGCAGTATTAATGAGTGGAAAATCTGATAAAGTCCGAATCCCCACCATGCAGAAACCGCACCCATCCCCAGAATTCTGGTTACCAGAAATGTAAAACCCAGAATGAATACTACATTTGTAGTAAATTCGGAAAAGAGTACAAATTTTCCCCAGCCGTTTCCGCAGAAAACCATTTCAAATGAGAAGCCGAGTATTTCAAAGAAGTAGAAGGGCGCAAAGAAACGCAGTGCCGTTGCGGCAATTTCAAATGTTTCACCGGGGGCGGAGAATATTCCTGCAATCCTTGATGGAAAGAAAAAGACTAAAGAAAATATAATAATTCCGATTGCCGTTCCGATGGTGTAGCCGGCCTTCATTGCCTGTCCGGAGGCTCTGTGGTTTTCTCCTCCAAGGGCATTTCCTATAAGAATAGCCGTCCCTTGAGCATAACCGCCTACAATTGTCTTATTGATTCTGAAGAATGAAAAGACTATATGGGTAGCAGCCAGGTATACAGTCCCGATATTCTCGACCATTGCCTCATAGAAAAGCATTATCAGCATAGCAAGTATGTTCTGGATTGCCTGGGGTGAGGCGACACGGATGATGGTTCTGATTATTTCAAAGTCAATCTTTCGGGTATGGAAGAACCTGTATGTCTGCATGTGGTTTTTTCTGAGTGCTACAGAAAGAACGTATATCAGTCCTATTACGTATGACAGCAGGCTTCCAAGTGCTGCCCCCCTGATTCCCATCTGCGGTAATCCGAGCTTGCCGTATATGAATATATAATTTAAAAGTATGTTTACACTGTTTGAGATAATGCTGGCAGTCATGGAATACCGCGGTTTATGAACCGTACTGAAAAAGCGCATGATTATCTGTGAAATACTGAATGGGAAGAAAGACCACTTCAGAATCCCTATATATTCAAGAGCAAGGCTGATTATCTGCTCATCATGGAGTATCAGTCTGAAAAGCGGCCCGGCCAGAAAAGACAGCAGAAAGGCAATTACAGAGAAAAACAGTGAGGTAATTATACCGTGATCAAGTACTGTTCCGAAGGTTTCAGGATTTGAACGCTCATCAGACCGTCCTGCACGCCTGGAAACAATAGCCTGTATTCCCTGTCCCAGCGGCCACAAAAAGGTGTTGAGCACCCAGATGTACATTCCGGCTACTGCAAGTGCCCCAAGTTCAAGACCGCCCTGTCTGAAGTGTCCCATCATGATGGAATCTGCAACCTGGTGTGAGTAGTGCGTAAGCCGTCCTGCGAGGAGGGGGGTCCCTAAAAGCAGGATCTTCTTCAGATTTTCTGAAAACTTTACCGAGGGTTCATTCTTTTTTATCATCCGGCTATAATATTCCAACTGAACTTACGGGTCAATGGTGTATATTAGATACAGTATTGATTTTACATTGGAGAGTAGAAATTGAAAAAAGTAACATTATTAATCCTTGCAGTGCTTATCTCTGCAGTTCAGGCCTTCGGACAGGAAAGCCGGTTCAGCCTCGATCTCGCGACCGATTTAAGTATAGGTGCAGCAGCTCTGGCTCTTAACGGAGTAAGCTACTTTTCTGATCCCGTAATTTCCGATCAAATCGATATTACTGCAATCAACAGTCTTGATCATTCTCTGATGTTTGAAATAAACGGTACAATGGATGATATATCAACCTATGGAGCTTATGCTTCGTTACTCGTTCCGGCTTCAATATTCCTTCATCTTGATTTTGAGTTGGACAATCTTCTCACCTATGGTGTGATGTACAGTGAAGCCTTCCTTTTGGCAAACGGTACCAAGGAAATTTTAAAGACTTTCATATCAAGATACCGTCCCTATACCTACTTCGGCGATATCTCACTCGATCCGGATGCTGATGATTACTACAACAGCTTTCCCTCCGGTCATACAACCTTTGCATTCATGAGTTCCGCTTTTCTGACAACCACACTGCTGCTTGAAAAAGCCCCGTCTTCACTTAGTATTCCGCTCATATCCGCCTCATACCTGCTTTCAGGAACAGTGGCAGTCCTTCGTATAACCTCCGGAGCGCATTTTCCCACTGATGTTCTTGTCGGCGCAGGTATCGGCTCACTTGCCGGATGGCTTGTTCCATTTCTTCATTATAACGGAGAACTTGAGACAGAGGAGGGCAGCGGCCGCCTGGCTTATAGCCCTTCTGAAGGGCTTACTGTAGGCTGGAAAATCAGTTTCTAAAGCTGCAGGTCATTCAGGATAGGCACAAAGAAACACATCCCGTTCACAATTTGTTTACATTTACAGACTACCTTAGCTTAAAAAGAGCTGATTGTTAAAAATCTAATGCTCTTTTAACAATTATTTGAGCGGAAGGTAGTTTATGAATAAGTTTATGAAAATAAGCGGGGCACTTGCTCTTATGACAATGAGTCTAGGCAGCTGCTTTGCGGCAGGGTCTGTTTCAGCAGGAGTTCTAAGCGGTTCAGATCTTTTTACATCGCGTGATCTGCAGCAGTCTGCAGATCTGAGTGATGCAGCCATTATAGGGCTCAGCAGCAGAAGCCAGGCTATAATAGCGGATGAGGGCGTGTACATCCTGAGCGGAACATATGCTGACAGCACTGTCGTTGTTGATGCCGGGGATGATGCCAAGGTTCAGCTTGTCCTTGACGGATTCAATGTCAAAAACAGCAGCGCCCCTGCAATATATGTTAAATCGGCAGATAAAGTCTTTTTGACCGCAGCATCAGATGATAATTCAATTGAAGTAACAGGCAGATATAAGGCCGACGGCTCAACGAATCTTGATGCTGCGGTTTTTTCCAGGGCCGATCTTGTCATTAACGGTACCGGCAGTCTTGAGGTAATATCGGCCGCAGGCAACGGAATAAGTACAAAGGATGATCTGAAAATTACCGGTTCATCACTGTATGTAAAAGCGAATGAGGATGCTCTGGAAGCCAACGACTCAATCCGAATCTATGACGGGAATATTGTTCTTGAATCCGGAAAGGATGCTCTTCATGCTGAAGATTCGGATAAATCAACCGGATACATCTATATCCAGGGCGGCAGTCTTGATATCTCGGCAGGGGATGATGCTGTCCGGGGAACAAGTCTGGTTCAGGTAGACGGCGGAACTCTTGATATTAAAACAAGTCAGGAAGGCCTTGAAGCCACTCACATTCAGATAAACGGCGGTGATATTGATATCTATGCAACCGATGACGGTATAAATGCAGCGCGAAAATCAAACGGAACCGTAATGATTGAAGTAAACGGAGGCGATATTTCTGTTTCAATGGCGGCAGGTGATACCGATGCCTTTGATTCCAACGGTGATTTGTATATACGTGGCGGGGATATTGATGTTACAGCCCGCTCAGCCTTTGATGCCGACGGCACAGCAGAAATGACCGGAGGTGATGTGAAGGTAAACGGTTCGGCTGTTACAGAAATTACTGTACAGAGTTTTGGCCGCGGAGGAGCTCACGGGGGTCGACGCTGGTAATTGATTCGGAGACAGGGGGCGCAGTATGAGCAGGATGGATTCCTTTGAACGGAACGAAAAAAAATATCTTATTGATGCAGAGCAGAAAAGAAGGTTTCTGGATCAGATACAGGAATATATAAAGCCTGACAGGTTTCACAGATACAGAATCTGCAATATTTATTTGGATACGCCTGATTACCGCCTTATCAGAAGCAGCATGGAACAGCCGTCATACAAGGAAAAGCTGAGAATCCGCTCTTACGGCCCGGTATCAGCGGACGGGAAAGTCTTTGTTGAGCTGAAGAAAAAATATCTGGGCACCGTTTATAAGAGACGGACAGTGATGACGCCCTGTGAAGCTGATGCCTTTGTTCTGAAAAAAAACAGCTGCAGCGATATCAGCGGTCAGGTTGAGCGGGAACTCCGGTATTTTATTGATTTTTATGAAAACCTGATCCCGGCTATGTATATAGGATACAGGCGTGAGGCCTGGCAGGGAGTTCCGGATAACAGCATCAGAATTACCTTTGATGATGATATCTTCTGGAGGACTTCTGACATCCATCTTGAATCTGAATCCCTTTTCGGGACAAGAATTTTAAGCGGGGATGATTCTCTTATGGAAATAAAATGCGGAGCGGCAATGCCGTTGTGGCTTTCAGGTGCTCTTGCAGAAAACAGAATATATAAAACATCGTTTTCAAAGTACGGGCAGGCCTATTCCAGGCTTGTGTCCGCACCTGAAAGACGGATGGCAGGATAGAATATGAACACAATTACACAAATACTTACAGATAACGGGACGGTTGAAACCCTGTCTCTTGGAGCATATGCAGTTAAAATAAGTGCGGCAATTATACTCGGTTTAATTTTCTCACTGATCTACCAGCTGAAGAATTCGGTATCAAAATCGTTTGCCGTAACTCTTGCGGTACTTCCGGCAGTAGTAGCTGTGGTAATAATGATGGTTAACGGTTCGATCGGAGCGGGAGTCGCGGTTGCCGGGGCTTTTTCCCTGGTAAGGTTCCGTTCGGTACCGGGATCGGGCCGTGATATCCTGGCGGTTTTTATTGCGATGGCTATCGGTCTGACCTGCGGACTGGGAACGTTGCTGCGTGCTCTGATTTTTACGGCTGCTGTTGCCTCTGTAATGCTTCTGCTTGAATCAATTCCGTTCGGAGAGCTGTTTCGAAGCAGTTCCAGACGCTCTCTCAGAATATCCATACCTGAAGATCTTGCGTATAACAATGTATTCACTGATCTTTTTGACAGATATACCCGTGAATACAAACTGCTTTCTGTAAAAACAACGAATCTCGGCAGTATGCTGAGACTGCAGTATGAAATTGACCTGAAGGAAACAGACGAGGAACAGGAGTTTATTGATCAGCTGAGAATACGAAACGGAAATCTGGAGATTTCAAGTTCAATTGCTGTCTCTGCAAATGATGAACTCTAATGTCATAAAAATTCTGTAAAGTTTGATTTCAGTTTGATATAAACTATAATTATATTCATGCTTCCTGAGTCGATGTACAAAGATTTTCTATCCGGCTGTGACAACGGCTTTATCCTCCTTGACCGACAAGCTCAGATCCTGTCTGTAAATCATGCTGTATACGGGCTTTCCGGGCTAAGTGAAAAAGAAGTGATAGGCGCTGATCTGAATCTGCTTTTTGATGATAAAAGTTCTGATGAAATAAGGAAATTTATCAAGGATGCCTCCAGATGCAGAAGCACCAGGGTAATTGATGGTGAATTGAATCAGAAAGCGGGAACTCCCAGAGTGGCTGAGATCAGCATTCACTGTACCACAGATAACAACCGTCATATTTACTGGCTTCTTGTTAAAAATAAATCTTTCCGCAAGGAAATGGAGGAGAGTCTTCGTAAAAGCGAGATTATGCTCAAGACAACGCTTGAAAGTCTTCCCTTTGACTTCTGGATCAACGACGTTAATAATCGTACATACATGCAGAATTCGATAAGCCGGGCTCTTTGGGGCGATGTCCACGGCAGGCTTCCGACAGAAGTAACCGATCATGAAGGGATAGTTGAGCTGTGGATGGAAACAACCACAGCTGCACTTAATGGCGAGACATATGAAGGTGAGATAAATTATCATATCCGCGGTAAAAAGCGGTTTTTCAGAAACATAGTTGCTCCTATCAAGGATGGTGAGCATATTCTTGGAATTCTCGGAATGAATATCGATATTACCGATTTAAAAGAAGCTCTTGAAGCCAGGGACATGCTGCTGAAGGAAACGCATCACAGGGTCAAAAACAACCTGCAGATGATAATCGGCATTCTGAATCTTGAGGCCCTGCACTGCCTGGATCCGGAACAGAAGACAGTCTTTACTGATCTGATCAACCGTATTGTCAGCATATCCATAATACATGAGAAGCTTTACAAGACTGAGAGCACTAATATCATCCATTCCGCAGAATATATCAAAGAACTGACAGATCATGTTATGCAGACTTTTAAGCCGGAGGGCAATTCCTTTGAGAATTTAAAAGCCGACTATAATTTGGCCGATATTGAGCTGGGCGTTGATCTCGGTATCAATCTGGGGCTTATTGTGAATGAACTTATTACGAACAGTATGAAATATGCATTCTCAGCGAACAGGGAAAACCGGATTAGAGTATCTCTTTACAGAAAAAATGAAGGTATTGTTCTTGAAGTAGGGGATAACGGTCCGGGGCTTCCGGAATCGTTTGATTTTCAGAAAGGAGATTCCCTGGGTCTGAAACTGATTCATAAACTGACGGGCCAGATTAACGGAACGATTGAACAGTTTTATGATGATGGATTTTTCGTTACCAGGATAGTTTTCCCTGCTGGTTAGCTCTTTTTTGCAAAAAAAAAGACCGACCGGAGTGTACCGGCCAGTCTGGTATTTTAACTTAAACAGAAACCGCTTAATGAGCGATGATTTCCTTGTAGTTCTTCATCAGGCTGCATTCCTTGCAGGAAACGAAGTTCATGTTCATTTCGACTCTGGTCAGCATTTTTTCGATGAAAGTCTCTGCAATGAGCATCTTCCGCTCTGAGAACTTTGCGTTTCTCATCATAAGGAAGCCGAGTGCCACATCGGTAGCCATCTCAACCATTCTTCGTGAGTGGTAGGTCACTATATCCTGGTCTTCAAGTTCCTTGATTGCAATAACTGCCTTTTCAAAGTTAAGCTTTGCCTTTTTTACCTTCTTCAGGAGTTCAGGACAGTGTCCGTAATCTTCTTCTTCCAGTTCATCAAGGTAGCCTGATGCTGTACCGGATGTTACGCCTCCGATTGCTGCAACAACCTGAAGCTGGCTGGTTCCTTCATAGATATTGGTAATTCTTGCGTCACGGTAATGTCTTTCGGCATTGAATTCCTTCATGAAGCCTGTACCGCCGTGAATCTGGATTCCGTCGTATGTCACCTTGTTTGCAGCTTCTGTATTGTGAAGTTTTGTCATCGGTGTAAACAGGTTTGCGAGTCTGGTGTATTTCTTAAGATCGCCCTTCTTGTCGGCAGCCTGTTCAGGATGCTTCTCGGTGAACTCTTCAAGACATTCCTTCATATCAACAAACTTGGATGTTTCATAAAGCAGGATTCTTGATGCTTCGATGAGGATCTTCATCTCGGTAAGCATTTCAAAAACAGGCGGGAACTCGATGATCGGCTTGCCGAACTGAATTCTTTCCTGTGCATATTTATATGCTTCCCTGTATGCTGCTTCTGCAATACCTGTTGCCTGTGAAGAAACCATCAGACGGGCACTGTTCATCAGCCACATTGTGTACTTTGTAAGACCTCGTCTTCTCTGTCCTACCAGTTCAGCCGGAGCGTTGTTGAACTGAAGTTCACAGGTGGGTGAACCGTGGATTCCGAGTTTGTTTTCAACACGTCTGATGACCATGTGTTCATCACGTTCGTAGAGGAAGAATGAAAGTCCGCCTGCACCCTTTGATCCCTCTTCGGAACGGGCAAGGACAAGACCTATTTTACCGTTACCGTTTGTGATAAATCTCTTAACACCGTTGAGGTACCACTTACCGTCGTCACCAAGGTGGGCCTTGAGTGTTACTGCCTGAAGGTCTGAACCTGCATCGGGTTCGGTCAGGATCATCGAGGACCCTTCCTTTCCGCTTGCAAGAATCGGTATTATTCTCTGTTTCTGTTCTTCTGAACCGAATTTGTTGAGTGTTTCGCTGATGTCCTGCTGAAGTCCGAAGTTCAGAAATGATCCGTCTGCACGGCTCATCATCTCTCCGGCAATGGACATTACCGTAACAGGGCAGTTGAGTCCCCCGTATTTCCGGGGATTTGCAAGTCCCATGAGATCGGCCTGTGCAAGCATATCAAGGGCCATCTGTGTTCCCTTTGCATATACGACTTCGCCGTCCACAAGTTTAACGCCTTCTTCATCTACCTCGGCGGCAACAGGAGCCATGTGCTCTCCTGCAATTTCTCCGATGAGGCCGAGAATCCTGCTGTAGGAATCCATTGCATCTTCAATGTCTGAAGGAGCATGGGCAAACTTGTCTTTTTCTGCGAAATCATCTTCCTTAAGCTTGATAATTTCATCAAGACCAAGGTGCTGCATGTGAAACTGTATATCTTCGTTATCCGTAAAAAAGTTTTCCATTGTGCCCCCTATGCCTTAGCCTTGTATGCTTTAATGAACTGAGGAATTACCTCTTTGAGATCGCCTACAATTCCGTAATGCGCAATCTGAAGTATCGGTGCGTCAGGATCGGTGTTGATAGCGATAATCTTTGAAGATTCAGCCATTCCCGCCCTGTGCTGGATTGAGCCGGAAATACCGCAGGCTATGTAAAGTCTGGGTCTTACAGTTGTTCCTGTCTGACCAACCTGGTGTTCCTTGCTTATCAATCCCGCATCAACTGCAGCTCTGGATGCTCCGACCTCACCGCCTAGAACATGAGCAAGTTCTTCAATAAGCTTGAAGTTCTCCTTTGTCTCAACGCCGATTCCGCCGGCAACGATGATCTGGGCGCCCTTGAGATTAACTCTCTTTTCCTGGATAACACGCTTAACGATTTCGCTCATTATGTCGGAATCTTCGAGTTCAACCTTCTCAACGGTTATTTTACCCTTGTAGGAAGGATTGGGCTCGGTCATCTTCATAACACCTTCACGAACAGTTGCCATTTGAGGCATATTCTGCGGTGATACGATGGTTGCTATTATGTTTCCGCCGAATGCAGGGCGAATCTGATAAAGGATGTTGTCGAAATATTCATCCTTGATCTTGTGATCGCCAATCTGAAGATCGGTACAGTCGGCTGTAAGACCTACCTTGAGGTTTGATGCAATTCTTGGGCCGAGATCTCGTCCGGTGGTGGTTGCCCCGTAAAGAACAATCTGCGGTTCGTATTTCTCGATTATACCCTTGATAACCTTTGTGTAGGGGATTGGTGTATAGTTTTTAAGGCGTTCATCATCAAGAAGAAAAAGTTCATCAACGCCGTATGTAATAACTCTTTTGGCCTCAGCTTCAACATTGTGTCCTGCAAGTACGGCTGAAACCTTGGCTCCAAGCTGTTCAGCCAGTTCTTTTGCCTTGCATACCAGCTCGATGCTGACATCGGCAACCTTGCCGTCATCCTGCTGAATAAAGACCATTACAGTGTTTTTGGTACTCAATTGTCTCTCCTTATCCTATGGTATGGTCGGCAATAAGTTCATGGACCATTTCGGCAATACCGCCGGCTGTATTATCAACCATCCTTATCTCACCAGCTGTGAGGATAACGGACTGAATCTTTTTTACCTTTGTCGGTGAACCTGAAAGACCGCACCAGTCAACATCAGCTTTGATTGATTCAATGTCCCACTGTTCCATTATGTTTGCAGCAGAACCGGCTTTTTCACCATCGAGATAGCTTTCATCAAAAGCTTCTGCAGATACATCAACAGATGCATTCTTATAGGCAAGCATTTTGATTGCGGACGGCGGTCTTGGAACATAACCCTCATCTGTGAAGGTAAGAAGAATAGGCAGTTTTGCCTTAACCACCTCATAACCGCCTTCGATTGATCTGGTAGCTGTAATCTCATTCTTTGAAGTATTTACTTCATCGATCTCTGAAACACATGTAATCTGATTGATTCCAAGTTTTTCAGCGGTCTGGGGACCAACCTGGGCTGTGTCTCCGTCAATAGCCTGTCTTCCGCAGAAAACAATGTCATACTTTCCAAGCTTCTCGATAGCACATTTCAATGCGTATGAGGTTGCCAGAGTATCTGCTCCCGCGAATTTTCTGTCAGTAATTAATGCTGTAAAATCGGCACCCCTGAAGAGTGATTCCTTAAGTACCTGCACTGCAGGCGGCGGGCCCATTGTGATAACATTCACTTTTGCATCCGGATACTGGTCCTTTACGCAAAGGGCAGCTTCAAGGGCGTGAAGATCTTCGGGGTTGAAAATAGCCGGAAGAGCCTGTCTGTTGACTGTTCCGTCCTCTTTCATCGCATCGCCGGTAATGTTCTGTGTGTCAGGAACTTGCTTTACAAGAACGACGAGGTTTAAACCCATTTTTACCTCCTGGTATCTACGAAGTTTTTAAACTTAATGTTCAAAATTTACAGCTAACATAATACGGGGAAAGAAGCGTATTGGCAAGGGTAAATTCGGCCAACGGCCGATAAAATGAATCTGCCGGAAATTGAGGCTCTGGTATTGAAATTAATACCAGTAATTTGATCTTTTTGTTTATAAACTAGTAAAATTGTAATATATTTATAATGTAAACTGAATGTAAATTATGTAAACGTGTACAGCTTTATCAGGAGAACTGAAATGTTGAAAAGAAAAACCGTTTGCATAATAACTCTGTTTGCTGCCGCCGTTTTGACTGTATCCGCTCAGTCGGTTGAAGACTTTTCCCTGCACATCAAGCCGTCAGTTGAGATACCGGTAGGGGAACGCAGTTCCCTTTTTGTCGATGATGCCGCCTATCTTATCGGAGGCTCAGTTGGTATTACCGGCCAGTATATCTTTCCGAATGTTTCATTCATGTACCTGGAAGGGAACTCAAGCATTGCGCTGGAACCGAGTCAGGCTCAGATACTGACCCTCGGGTCGGTTGGTACCGGTATCGGGATGGACCTGAGGATTGCAGACGTTATCAGTCTTCAGGCCGGTCCGGATGTCGGCGGCACATATGCCTATTACCAGGACGGAAATTCCGCATTCAACCCCTACTTCGGAGGCAAAGCTTCTATAGTATGGGATGTTTCTCCTACCTTTGCTACAACCTTCGGCGGTGTCTACCGCTATCACCTCGGCTGGGACTCGGCTGCTAATGAGTTTACTGATCTTTATCAGGGAGTCAGCGCCTGGCTGGGCGGTGTAATAAGGTTTAATCCTGAATCGGGACGTCAGAAGCTGGGTGTTTCAGAACTCAGAACAGACCCTGTCTTTCCTGTTTTTTACAGCTATTATGAGAACAACTCACTTGGAACCATGGTTCTGCAGAATAATGAAACCAGTTCCATCACCAATGTTGATGTTTACCTCGATGTAGGCGAGTACATGGAGCAGCCCATGCTCTGCAGAAGTATAGATTCCCTTGCCAGAAATGAAGCTGTTGAAGTCGATCTTCATGCGCTTTTTACAAACCGTATCCTCAATCTTACTGAAAGCTCGAAGGTTTCTGCTGAAATAAGGGTTGAATACACCTATCTGGGGGAGCGTTTTACGTATGTGAAGCCTCACACTATAAGAATTCTTGACCGCAACAGTATGACCTGGGATGATGATCGTAAGGCTGCCTCATTTGTTACTCCCAGAGACCCTACTGTGCTTATCTTTTCTAAGAATACAGCAGGGCTTATTCGTGATCTTGGTGAAAATCCGCTGAACCTGAACTTCCGCATCGCCATAGGTGTTTTTGAAGCCCTCCGTATTTACGGCATGAACTATGTAATTGATCCACAGTCTTCGTATATTGAAGCCTCGCAGGATTCCCTGTTTCTGGATTATCTGCAGTTCCCTTCCCAGTCACTCACCTACAGAGCCGGAGACTGTGATGACCTGTCCATTCTTATGGCGGCATTGCTGGAATCGGTTGGAATTGAGACGGCATTTATTACGATTCCGGGCCATATCTTCATGGCCTTCTCGCTTGACCTGACCGAGGAGGATGCTCAAAAGGAATTTGCCAATACAGACAACTTCATATACATGGATGGCAAAGCCTGGGTTCCGCTTGAAATAACTCTTATTCAGCAGGGCTTTCTGAAGGCCTACGATACCGCAGCAAAGCAGTGGCGCGACGCAGTAAAGAAGAATTCCGCCGGCTTTTTTCCTATTCATGTTGCATGGCAGGAGTTTGAACCGGTTGGATTTACAGGCAGCAGCATCGGCCTTATCTATCCTTCTGCAGAAAACATCATTGAAAACTATAACCAGAGCCTGGATGCCTTTGTCTCCCAGGAAATCAGAAGCAAGGTCGAATATTACAAGGACCGTATAAGCCGCCGTGATTCTGCTGCTGTTCGCAACAGCCTGGGGGTTCTGTATGGAAAATACGGACTCTTTGATAAGGCGGAAGAGCAGCTTCAGGCTGCCATCCGGCTTGACCGGAATGCATACAATCCTCCCTTCAACCTGGGGAATATTTACTTTCTGAAAGGCGACTATGACAAGGCTCTTTCGATGTACGAGCAGGCAAAGAACCTGAAACCGGAAAGCTCTCTTGTTCTGGCCGGACTTGCAAGGACCAAGTTTGAACTGGAGCAGTTTGATGAAGCCCAGGCGGACTTTGCCGAACTTACTTCGGTTAACGCCGCACTTGCAGAGAATTATACCTATATCGGAAATACAAACAGCTCGATAGTCAGGGCTTCGGCGGCGCTGGATAAGGGGCGGACATTCTGGGATGAAGAAGAGGAGTAGGCAGGTGAAAAGAATTACAATGATAAAGATAGTTGTTTCTGTACTGCTGCTTGCTGCATCCGCAGTTTTTATCAGCTGTAAAAATCCCCTGCTTGCCTATATTGAAGAGGATGTGGACAAGGCCATTTCCCCTCCGGAAGTTGTTTCAATCTACCCGGAACGTGATACTGAGGATGTCCCTATTAACCTGAGTACGATATCTGTGACCTTCTCGAAGTATATTGATTCCAGCACAGTAGTTTCTGCAAGTTTTTATGTAACAGATGCAGGCGGCAACGCAATAAGCGGTTCACGTAAAGTTGAGAATGATACCATTACATTCATTCCAAATTCGGAACTGGAAGTCGGCACAGAATACGAAGTCACTATTAACGGAATCAAGGATTTGGACGGTAATCTTATATCCGAGGTCTATACTTGGTCTTTTACCACGGGAATAGAGGGCGACACAGTAAGGCCTGCTATTTCCGGAGTCACAATAAATAACGGAGATTCCTGGACAAACCAGCTTACGGCTACGGTTGAGGTTGATGCGACTGATAACTTCGGAATAGCCCAGATGAATATTTCAACAAACGGAAACTTCTCTGATTCAGGATGGATCACCTGGAGCTCATCATTTGATATAACCTTTCCAGAAGGCGACGGCCAGAAGACCGTATATGTGAAACTGAAAGACGGTTCCGGGCTTGAATCTTCAGGCTACGGTTCCGATTCAATTGGTCTTGATACAACCATGCCCGAAATTGCACAGTTCTCGCTTGAAGGCGGAAAAGCCGGAACCCGCAACAGTGAAATATCGATAGATATTCTGGGGGTTGATGAAGAGACAGGAAGCGGCATGGGCGACTACCGGATTAGAACCGAAGGCGGCAGCTGGAGCGACTGGCTGACACTGGACGGCGGCAGTACGAGCATCAGTGATTACTCTCTTTCTGTGAATACAAATGAAACTGAAACCCTCTATCTGCAGGTTCGTGACACGGCTCTTAATGAGTCCGGGGAAACTTCCAGTTCCATTGTTTATGATTTCACACCTCCTCAGGTGGACTTTGATCTTTCAAACCCTGTTCCTGATTCAACCGGAAACAGAACAAAGGCCTATGTTAAAGTAGTTTTCTCTGAAGAGATGGATACAACAACAATAGACAGCACTACTGTCTATGTTACCAAGGGCATCCAGAAGATCTCAACCTCGGTTTATGAATACATTGACGACAAGTCCGGAATTGAGTTTACCGAATTCGAACTGGGCGGTGAATCCTATACTCTGGAGCAGAGCACTGAATACAATGTCTTTATAAGCGGAACTGTTTCCGATGTGGCAGGAAATGCAATAGGTTCAGATTACACCTACAGCTTTGCAAACGGAGCCTTTGAGGATAATACCGCGCCTGAGGGCGTGATAGTGCTGAATCTTGATTCACCTTCGGTCAATGCTACAGCATCCGCTACCTTTGATCTTGAGATTAAGGCCGAGGATGATTATAACGGTGTCCGTGCGGTGAAGATCTGGGGCGACAATATAGGCGCCGGTTTCCCGACTTTTGAAGGCGATGCCGCCTGGAAACTGTACTCCGAGGGAGGAACTACGGGCGGCGGTATAGACTACATGAGCTACAATACCGCATATGCTTCCGCAGGATGGGAACTGCAGGCGAATGACGGCGATCACTACATTTACTACCGCTTCGTCGATTATGCCAATAATGAATCGGAAACCCCGGGCAGACTTAAAGTCAGCCTTGATACAACTGCACCTGTTTTGAACGGTCTGCAGATCGATAACGGTACTGGGTACTCAAACAACTCCGGAGAAACCGTTAATGTTGTAATAGATGCCGAGGACTTGCAGTCCGGGCTTCAGTACATGTGGCTGTCGGTGGAAGCCGCCAGTGCTCTGAATATGCCTTCCTCCGATTCCGGCTCATGGGAGGCCTGGTCCTCTCTTAAACCCGAGGTAGCTCTGTCATCAGGTGAAGGGCAGTACTACGTTTATGCTGAAGTTAAGGATTATGTTGGTAATCTGTCGGGACTTCAGGACGAAGGTGCCAATGATGTTTACGCTGTTGTCATCCTTGACTACACTGAGCCCTCTGTATCTTTTTCAGATACAGATTACCTTGAAACAAACTCGATAATCCGGCAGACAGTAACTATCACAGATACCCACCCGGTAGATTCTGAAGCCTACCAGGTTCCTAGCGGAATTGCTTCATACCTATGGGAACAGCTCAGCGGTCCGGGGACGCTGACCTTTTATTCAGACAGTGCCGGAACTACCGGGGACAGCAGCGTTGAGCAGCCCTATATCAAGGCCGGAGCCTCGGACGGAAGTGAAGACGGCAGCTACGAGATAAAGGTAACCGCAACCGATAATGCCGGAAACTCAAGCTATAACATAGTTGATTTTGTATGGGATACAGTTGATCCGGCCGATGTCGGAACCCTGACAGCCTATAATCAGGATGACACTGTGCTCAATACATCAGCATCAGCTGTAATGGCATATACCTCATCAGCTATACCCTACATAGTGTGGGCTGCTGCAGACGGAGCTGATTTTTACACCACTATTCCTTACTATCAGACCCTCGATCCGAATACGGATCCCGGTGTAGCCTATGGCGTCGGCGGATGGTATCCGCACTGGGATGATGACGAAGTAGATTGGGATAATACTGCAAGCTACGAGAATAAAAACTATATGCGTTCGGATATTCCCTATATTTCAGCACCGACTCCTGCCAACCTTGGTGATAATGACGGTCCTGTGTATTTCTATGTTACAGCATGGGACAATGCCGGAAACAGGGCAAACAGAAGCGGCAGCGTGATGGTTGAGTTCTGGATCGATACCCTTCCTCCTGTAATTGAAAAACTGCAGGATATCTCACCAAAGAATTCATCCTTTACAATCAAATACTATAATGACAACGATACCGGTGACGGCCGGGCCTATGATCAGAAAACCGCTGACGACCCTGATGATCCGGGTTCCGCAGGAAGCGGAATAGCTTCCTACCTATGGGTTGAGAATAAGGATGACCCCGATTCTCCGGATAAACTTGAAATAACAAACGCAGATCAGCTGATACCGACAGTATCCGCTGCTGATGATGGATCCGAAGACGGACAGTATGAAATGAAACTGACTGTAACCGATATGGCAGGCAACAGCGCTGATGGATATGTCAGCTTTGAATGGGATACAACTCCTCCTTCCTCCCCAGTAATATCAGGGATCTCGCATACTCCTAATGTTGCTCCCACATGGTCATGGTACGGAACCGGCAATGGAAACGGTACATTCCGATACCGCCTTGAGAGAGTCGGCAGGTACTGGGAAAGCGACGGCGGTGCATATTACGGCAGCTCGTCAGTAATTGTGGACTGGACGGAAACAACATCGCTCAGCTTTGAGCCCTCCGGTACGAATTATCCCGGCTATCCATCGTCAGCTCTGAGCGACGAATATGAATATACAATGTATGTACAGGAAAGAGATGCCGCAGGAAACTGGTCGGCATCGGGCAGCCGGGCAATCTGGATAGACACCGACTTTACCTCTGAACCCGCACTCAACCGGGAGGGAGAGTATCTGCGAAACAGCTACGGTACCGCCAGGCAGGTTACATGGAACTGGTCAACCGGACTTGGAAATCCTGCAACGGAACGTTACCGGTACAGGCTTCTTGACAGTTCCAGCGCGGAAGTGACCGGCTGGACAACACTGGCTGATGATGTAACGACTCTGATGATCGACTTTTCAACCTATGATGGAGGAAGCCCTCTGGATGATGATGTGTATACGATCGAAGTTGAAGAATACAACATCAGCGACACCTCATGGGTTGGCAAGGTGGCCTCAAGTACGGTTCAGATAGATGCAACAGCTCCGGGCGCACCTGTAATGTACACCTACAGCACCGGATACAGCGTAACAAGCAACGGCTACCACCTTTCAAATGATACAACCCCGTATTTTCGCTGGTCATCCGGCGGAGGCGGAAACGGCAGCTACCGGTGGAGCTTTGATGAATCAAGCTGGACCTATACTACATCAATAGCAATAAACACATCCAACTCCGAAGGTGTGTATACCTTTTATGTTCAGGAAAGCGATACTGCAGGAAACTGGTCTAACTCTGCGACATGGGCTCTTGAAATAGATACGACTGCTCCGACCCTAAGTTCAATTTTATTGAGCAATAGGTCCACAAATGCCGTCAACAGTACTTCGTATACAGTAAGTCAGTATGTTGATATAGCCATTACAGGCAGCGGTTCCAATTCTCAAACCTACACCGGAAATGATATCAGATACATGCGGTTCTGGAACTCCGGAGGAAGCACCCTTACCTATGTCTACAATTCAACACTGAGCAGCTGGAATTTTACGAACGGTAATGTAACGCTTACAGACGGTACAAAGTATGTCTACTGCGAACTTATTGATTACGCAGGCAATGTGTCTATCAGCCGCTATGATTCCATAGTCCTTGATACCGCCGAGCCGACGGTTTCTTCATTCAGTATAAACAGCGGAAGCACAGTGGCATCCAGTACCTCGGCTACGCTGAACAGTTCATACTCAGGCGCAAACTATATGCGTATCAGCAATGACGGCGGTTCCTCCTGGTCAGGATGGTATTCAGCCTCCTCCAGCATGTCCTGGAGCCTGAGTACTGCCAGCGGATACAGCGGTTACGGTTCAAAGAAGGTTATTGTTCAGTTCTCTGATTATGCCGGGGTTTACTCAAGAAATTCCGTCACCCAGGAGGCTGCACACTATACCGAGGTAAGTGATGCAATCTTCTACGGAACACCGGTGATGAATAATTCCTACAAGGGCTACACTAAAAACGGTTATATCAGAACTCACTATGAAGAGTATGGAAATGATACATCAAGCAGCAATACATATTATGTTTACTATGCAACAAGTCCGACCGGAACAAAATATACAAAGGGGAGTACAGTAAGTACTGCCAGCTACAGCGACTATTATACCGAGGGAGTTCCGTATTATCTGTTTATCCGTGTTTACAACCCTGAAATAGGCTACACAAATTACAGCAGTTACTCACTGGGGTACAGCTCGGATATGACTATTATATACGACGATGATGATCCTGATGATACAGATCTTGCAAGCCTGCTTAAGAGCAGGATAACAACCGACTGGGTGTCAGCAAACCCGAGCTACGTCTTTATGAACGGTTCGTACACATGGACTGAGTTTACTGTGACAATGATTCCCGAAGATGAGGTTCCAGCTACCTTTAAGGATGACGGTGTAGATGAAACTGTAATCTACGGCGACCCGATAATAATAACTCCGTCAGCTGCCAATCTCTATGCAAGTACAACAAGGGCAAAAAATGTTGCCTACAGCGGTCACGGAGTAATGGGAATGCACTACTACGGCTGGCGTTTCTTTCAGACTCTTGTAAACAACTGGACAAGTCTGGGCCTTAACTCAATAGGTTCCGGGGTCGCTCCTACTGATCTTGACTACGCGTACTCCAAGGGTGATACCCAGTATGCCAACATAAAGCCTTATTCTTCCGCATATGATTATATATGGCACCGGTATATGTATTATAAACCTCTGTATGACAGCTATCTTTACACTGAGGATTATGACGCTCTTATGTTTACTTCAACTACAGGATATCCCTACAGTATTGCACATCGCTGGTCTTTGTATAATTCCAACTCGTCAGGCACAAACGGAACGTATTTCTATGCTGATGATCCGGATTATTCGAATTATTACACAGTTGTAAGGCAGAACAGATTTGTCTATTGGGCTTATGATAAGGTTCCCGGATATTATTATGGAATACCCTTCCTGTATAATATCGTCCGGTATCTGAATTATTACTATTAAGAGGCTCTTATTGTTTTTAGATTCCATGTGGATTATAATTGATACAGGGAACCCTGATGGATAATGATCACCGCTTTGAGAGATCATCGGATTATTTTGAGAAGGTACAACGGCTTGCCAGGGTTGGCTCATGGGTCTACCATGTGGCCTCCGCCAGATTTACAGCATCAAAGGAAGCTCAGAATATATACGGAATTTCCGGTGAGGATTTCTCACTTGAAATGATTCGCAGTATCTCTGTTCCCGAAGACAGGAAGAGTCTTCAGGACGAAATGAGAAATCTGGTCAGCGGAGCCTCGGATACCTATGATATTGAGTTCAGTATTAAGAGACCGAATGACGGCCGTATTGCCGTAATCCACTCGGTAGCCGATTTCGATCCGGAACAAAACAGGGTTGTAGGTGTTCTTCAGGATATTACCGAGAGCAGGAGAACCGAGAAGGCGCTCGCAGAAAGCGAGCAGATGTACAGAAGTCTTTTTGATCATTCTGTTTCCGGTATAGTCTACTCGAATCTTGACGGAAAGATTATTGAAATCAATAAAAAAATGCTTGAACTTCTCGGATCTCCTTCAATTGAAGAAACTAAAAAAATTAATCTGCTTACTTTTCCCCTGCTTGTCAGCTCTGGCTTTTCCGGCGATCTCAGGCGTACGATAGAGACTAAAGATCCTGTGTCAAATTCAATGCTCTACCAAAGTAAATGGGGAAGTGAGCATTACCTTGAATACAGTCTGAACCCTATCAGAATCGATGGAAATATAACCGGAATTATGGCAAAGATCGAAGATATAACCGACCGTAAGGCGGCTGAGGTCAAAATTGAGACGCTGTTAAAAGAAAAGGACCTCATTCTTCGTGAGGTTCATCACCGCATTAAAAATAATATGGCCTGGGTGGAAAGCCTTTTAAGGCTTCAGGGCGATGAAGCTGCTAATGAAGGTGAGAAAACTGCCCTTATGGATGCCGCAGGCAGAGTAGGCAGCCTGCGGGTTTTATACGAAAGTCTCTTTGAGTCGGAAGAATTCCGTGAGACCTCGTCTGCGGTGTATCTTAGCAATCTTATTGGTGATATTACTGAAGTCTTTTATCAGAGCCGGGATGTTGATATCCGGACTCATATAGATGATTTTCAGCTTTCTCCCGGTAAACTTTTTCATCTTGGAATCATAATAAATGAACTTGTTACAAACTGCATGAAATATGCCTTTAAGAATATGTCAGGGGAGAAAATAATAGAAATTTCAGTAAGCCGCAGTAAAGATGAAACTGCATGCCTTGTCGTAAGGGATAACGGCCGGGGCCTTCCGGATGGAGAATCCGGGGATTCTACCGGATTCGGACTAATGCTTATCAGGATGCTTGCAGAACAGCTGGGCGGCAACCTTGAATACCGTAATGACGGCGGCGCTGTTTTTACAATAGAATTTATGCTTTGATTACTGCAATAGTTTTTCTTCACAAATGATAAGAGCCGGGTTATAATTTCGTTAAATTTACATCTATTTGGAGAAGCCATGGACAGAACTGAATTAGCAATTGAAACATTTAATAAAGGTATCGACTGTGATAAGGCTGTTTTCAGTGCCTTTGAGAAGGATGAGATTCTCAGCCCTAAAGAAGACAGGTATATTCATTCATGCGGTGAATTCCCGGGGCTTCCTCATTCAAAATGCGGGGCAGTAAGCGGCGCCGGATGTGTCATTTTTCATTACAAGGAGAATGTAGGCCATGAAGACACTGCAGAAGAAATGTGGCAGCGCTTCAAGGATAAATTTCTTGAAAGAAATTCATCACTTAAATGTACTGATCTGATTGGTTATGATCTCTCTGTCAGAAGGGATGCCATGGAAGTAATGGAAAAAGAGGTTATTAAAAAGACCTGTCCAAAATATATAAAAGATGCTGTCGAAATCCTTGAAGAAGTGATAGGTATAACGGCGGAAGTGAAATAAAAATGAATACTGAATATTACAAAAAGATAGCAGATTTAATGCTCTTCGGAGTGAGCTTTAAAAAAGGCGACAAGCTTTTTCTTCAGCTGAACCATGACTGCCGGGACGCTGCCAAGGTTCTTGTTCAAAGAGCCTATGAAGCCGGAGCCTCCTTTGTAGATCTTGTTTATATTGATGACTTTGTACATGCTGCAGCTATTCGAACAGGGAACAGGAAGCTGGATTATCCTGAATATTTCGATAAAAGGATGCGTGAAACCTGTGGCCCCGGGTGGAAATCGGTGCATTATCTAAGTTATTGTGAAACCGATGCGTATGCAGGCCTTTCCGGAGATGTCTCGGCAGAATATTTCAGAGACCGTCAGGATGCTATTGCCTACAAACGTGAGATGAGTCTCGCGGGTGCATTTCCATGGGTTCTGACCTTTATGCCCTCAGTTGACATCTCAATAAAGGCTTTTCCAGATCTTTCTCCGGAAGACGCTGTTGCTGAATACTGGAAGCATATAATCAAGATCATGCGACTTGATGAAGATGATCCTGTTCAATGGTGGAAAAATAAGGCCGCTGTTGATCTTAAGCGAATAGAATACCTTGAACAGCTTTCTCCTGACTATATAGAATTTAAAGGGCCTGGTACTGAACTTAGGATTGGTATTAATCCTGATGTTAAATGGCTGGGCGGAATCGGTAAATCTAGTACCGGTGAATCCTGGCTTGCGAATATTCCGACAGATGAAATTTTCACAGTTCCTGATTGCAGAAGGGTAGACGGCAGGGTCGCATTAACCAGGCCGCTTGTGATGCATCAGAACCTGGGTGATATACCTGTCAACGCCTGGTTCGAGTTTAAGGACGGGCAGGTTGTTGATTTCGGAGCAGATAAGGGTAAGGAATCTCTTGAAAATCTTTTTAAACGTGATGAACGTGCAAAGTATCTTGGCGAACTGGCTCTTGTTGATCCATGCTCACCCTTTGCTGAACCGGGAATAGTTTTTTATAATGGACTTTATGACGAGAATGCTGCCTGCCATATAGCACTTGGCGCCGGATTTCCCAAGGCTTTGAAAAATCCAGGCAATTTCTCAAAGGATGAACTGCTCGATATGGGAATGAATGTAGCCGGGGTTCACGAAGATATGATGATCGGCGGTTCTGATGTTGATGTAACTGCGGTAGGCAGAGACGGAAAAAGAACCGGGCTTATAAAAGACGGAAAGTTTTTGATATAACAGCTTTTCAAATGATGCTGAAAAAAGGCCTGAGGGTTAAAATCTTCAGGCCTTTTCTATTATCAGGTTGATTCAATTACCTGGTTTTAATTTTACCCTTCATGCTTTCGACCTCAGCAACGGAAGGAATAGAACCGCAGGCCCCGTTTCTGGAAACGGAAATAGCTGCTGCCAAAGATGCAGTTTCAAGAACTTCCTTTACGGGGGTTCCCCTGAAGTACCCGGCCACAAAGAATCCTGTGAAAGTGTCCCCGGCGGCTGTTGTATCAACAGCTTTAACATCAAAGGCATTAAGTCTTATTTCTTCATCGCCCTTTTTAAAGCACACTCCGTCGCCTCCGAGTGTCAGAACAGTTGCAGAATCCGGATACCTGCTGCTCATTTTTTCCAGTATTTTTCCGGACTCTTTTTCGCCGGTAAGTTCATACCCCTCGGTTTCATTGATAAGAAATAGCGAAACAAGATCAAAACGGCATTTTTTAAGGTTGTCATCAATCGGTGAAGGGTTCAGGACTATTCTCATTCCCAGATTGGCTGCCTTTTCAATTATATAATCGAGACTGCTTATTTCATTCTGCAGTACAATTACATCGCCCTGGGAGAAATTAGCCAGGACGGAATCAACAAACGAAGGCTCAATACTTCTGTTTGCTCCTCCAAGCAGTACTATAGAGTTCTGACCTGTCTTGTCTACCTGAATAATAGCCCTGCCGGCAGGTGTCTCTGATATTTTTATATATTCGGTGGAGATATGCATTTCATTGAGGCTGTGAACAAGCTCCATTCCGTCTTTCCCCGTGGCTCCGGCGTGCCAGAGGTCTTCTGTTCCGGCTTTTGCAAGGGCAATTGACTGGTTCAGACCTTTGCCGCCTGTAAACTGTTTATATTCAGTACTTGCTGTTGTTTCGCCGGGTTTAACGATGTGATCAACTGAGAAAACCTGATCAAGGTTCAGTGAACCAAAATTAAGTATCTTCATGGTGCTCCTCTTCTATTTAAAAGCTTCTTATTTAATTTTAATGCTCAATCTGCATTTCTTCAAGTGAAGGCTGAAATAGTAATAAAACTATTATTTAGTGTTGAAAGTAAAAGTTATAAATTGTATAGTATTGTTACATCATTGCTTTACTTATTAACTATATTAAATAACTACACTGAAAAAAATTAAATATTTATAGCTGTTAACATCGGGTAAAATACCGGTTTTATACATTTGTAAATAATTAGAATACTAATAAAAAAATAAAGGAGTATTTATGAGAAAATTAGTGTTTTTACTAATCATGCTTTGCGTTGCCCTTCCAATGGCCGTAACAGCAGGGGGGCAGCAGGATGCTGATGCAACAACAATCGTATTCGGTGATGTATCCTGGGATAGTGTTCAGGTTCATAACCGGATTGTAGCCTTCATTATTGAAAACGGTATGGAAGGATACAAGGCCGAGTTTATTCCCGGCGACACTCTGCCTATTGCAAACGGTCTGGCTCAGGGTGATGTTGATGTTGACATGGAATCCTGGCACTCAAACTGGAAGGAAGCATACGACAAGTATATTGAAGCTGGTGATATAATCGACCTCGGAAAGAATATGCCTGACGGTCCTCAGGGCTGGTGGGTTCCCAGATACGTGGTTGAAGGTTCCGACGCTCTTGCACCTGGACTTAAGTCTGTAGCTGATCTGCCGAAATATGCTGATCTTTTCAAGGATCCTGAAGATCCAAAGAAAGGCATTGTGTACGGAGGTGTTGCCGGCTGGTCACAGATGGAAATTTCAGAGAAAATCTTCAATGACAATAATCTTGAAGACACTTTCAATCTTGGTGTAGCAGGTTCAAATGCCGCTCTTATCGGTGTTATCGCAGGAGCCTACCAGAAAGGTGAAGCAGTTTGCGGTTACTACTGGGCTCCAACTGCGCTTCTCGGCAAGTTTGATATGGTTAGACTTCCCGGGTCTGAATATGAAGCTGCCGATGTCAACATTCTCGTGAACAAAAGTATGACTGAAAAAGCTCCGGATGTTGTTGAAATGCTGAAAAAGTATTCAACTACCGTAGCTGACAACAATGAGTTCCTTGCAAAAATGGATGAAAATGACTGGGATTCAACTCAGGCTGCAGAATGGTTCCTTAAAAACAAGGAAGATGTTTGGACCAAGTGGGTTTCAGCTGATGTAGCAGACAAGGTGAAGGCTGCTCTCGGAGAATAATCGATGTCTGAAAATATTGACGGGGCGCATGAAGCGCCCCAGATTGTTATAAAAGATATCTGGAAGGTTTTCGGACGTGATCCCAAGAGGGTTCTCGGAAAGAAATACAGAGATCTTAGTAAAGAGGAAGTTCAGAAGAAAACCGGATGCATTATTGGCATGCGGAATATCAACCTGAATATTAGAAAGGGAGAGTTTTATATTCTTATGGGGCTCTCTGGAAGCGGCAAATCAACACTTATCAGAAATCTTATTCGTCTTGTTAATCCAACTTCAGGTTCAATCGTAATTAATGGCAGTGATATTACCAAGATGAGCAGTGAAAATCTGCTTGAGTTTAGAAGAAAGACTTTCGGAATGGTTTTCCAGCATTATGGTCTTCTGCCTCATTTGACCGTGCTTGATAATGCAGCATACGGACTGAAGGTCAGAGGAGTCCCCAAGGGCGAGCGATATGCCAAGGCTATGCGGACGCTTGAGACCGTAGGCCTCAAGGGCTGGGAAGATTATTATCCCGGCTCACTCAGCGGCGGAATGCAGCAGAGAGTAGGACTTGCCCGTGCGCTTGCAAATGATCCCGAAATTCTTTTGATGGATGAGCCTTTCAGCGGACTTGATCCGCTTATCAGAAGGCAGATGCAGGATGAACTGGTTGAGCTTCAGGACAAACTTAAGAAGACCATCGTTTTTGTTACGCATGACCTTCATGAGGCTTTGAAGCTTGGAGACCGCATAGCAATAATGCGTAACGGTGAGGTGGTTCAGGAGGATATTCCAGAGAATATCGTTACACACCCTGCTAATGACTATGTCAGGGAATTCGTCAAGGATGCATCACCTGCCAAGGTTCTTACTGCAGGAAGTATTATGACCGACCCGCAGGTACTTCTGTATGGGTGGGAAGGACCGAAGACTGCTCTCAAAATTCTTCGAGACAATAACAGAAAGGCTGCTTTTGTCGTAGACAAGGGTAAAAAGCTGATGGGCGTAGCTCATGAAGATAAACTTCTGAAGCTCAGTGACAAAGATGCCGGTGTTGAGAAGCTTTTTTATGCAACACTACAGCAGGTTCCTTCAGTAACTGAAGACACCATTCTTGAAGATCTTTTTTCAATAGTCACCGAGAACAAATACCCTATACCTGTTGTTGATGAGGATAATAAACTTAAGGGCCTGGTGACTACAGACAGTATTTTTGAAAGCATCAGTCCGGCGGAGGGTGAACATGATTGAATTTCCTGATATACCTTTTATTTCACTTGCAGACTGGATAGACGCGGCAATGTCATGGCTTTTAAAGCATCTTGATGGATTTTTTGATGTTATAGGATCCATAATGCTTCATGTTGTAATGGCATTTGAGACAGTTTTTCTATATATTCCCTGGTTCGTCATTATCCTGCTTGTGGGTTTTGCAGGCTGGAAACTGATGGGAAGGCTGAAAAGCGGACTAGGATTTATGGTTCTAATGATGCTGATAGGCATTTTCGGTTACTGGGAGCTTGCCATGAAGACTCTGAGTCTTGTGATGGCATCGGTTGTACTGTCTCTGCTTATTGGAATCCCGACAGGAATACTGATGGCCAGAAACGACAGGGCAGAGACTATTCTTAAACCACTGCTTGACGGTATGCAGACTATGCCGAGTTTTGTATATCTGATACCTGCGCTTATGTTTTTCGGTATGGGGAAAGTGCCTGCTACCTTTGCGACCATTATTTATGCCGCTCCTCCTGTAATCAGGCTGACAAATGTCGGAATAAGAACTGTAGATAAAGAGGCTGTTGAGGCTTCGAAGGCTTTCGGCGCTACAAGCCGACAGGTTCTGTTTGATGTACAGCTTCCGCTTGCCAAGCCTCAGATAATGGTCGGTATCAACCAGACTACAATGATGGCTCTTGCCATGGTTGTTATCGGTTCAATGATCGGCGCAAAGGGACTTGGAATGGAAGTTCTGCTTGCTATCAACAGGATCGAAGTAGGCCGCGGTTTTGAAGCCGGCCTGTCGATAGTTTTTCTTGCCATCGTAATTGACAGGATTACACATTCATTTGCCGGAAAGAAGAAAGACGAATAACATGTTTTTAAAATATTGATAGTAAAGCCGACTGGATTAACTGAATCCGGTCGGCTTTTTTTACAAGTAATTCAATTAAAATTCAGCTGCCTGTTTTATTCAGGCAGCTTTTTTTTAGAAAATTTTACAGACTATAAAACGCCTTGAGCATTTTTGCTGCTTTTAAATATTAAATTAATTACTCAAATATCTTAACAATAAAAACATAATTAAAAAAAATAACTACAATATTTATTTTCTATTTATAAAAATTTAGTAATAATTTATAAGAAAATCACTATTGTTTGTATTAATCATATAAATTAAATTTTTAAAATTGTGCACTTATCACAATGTTTTGCTTCAGCAGAAAAAACTGTTTGTTGTATAAAAAAAACCAATGTTAGTCTGATTACATCTTAGAAGAAGAAAAAAAATAGTTTTTTTTAAAACTACCAAAAAAGGAGATGTTTCAGAATGAATCTTGCTATTTGTATAGTTGCTATTGTCGCAGCAATTTTACTGGGCTGGAAGTTGAATCTTAATACCGGCATTTTTGCTATGGCTTTTGCATTTATTATCGGGACACTTATTCTTGATCTTAGTGCAATGAGTATAATGAGGTTCTGGCCCACAACTATCGTTTTTTATCTTATTGCAATAGGGATATTTTTCTCTTATGGAATGGAAAACGGGACTATGGATGTTCTCGGTCAAAAACTGCTCCATGCCCTTGGTGGAAATGCAAAAATTATTCCATTCGCCATAGCAATTACAGCTGCTATAGTAGGAGGATTGGGTGCAGGTGCTTCAACAGGTGTAATTATCGGACCATTTGTTTTTGTTATCGCAATTGCCGCAGGAGTTCATCCGGTATTAACAGTTATAGCCATAGGTTTTGGTAATATTATGGGTTGTTCAAACCCATTTAACGGATTCGGCGGAATTGTAGGCCTTAATCTGATGAAAGACAATTATGTTGATTCCGGTATGGACGCAGCTCAGATAAACATGGAAACAATGGGACTTGCATATCGTGTGTGGGCCAATACCGCAATAATTGCCGGTGTACTGATAATTATCTTTTACTTTGTATTTAAGAGCTATAAAAATAAAAAAATTGAAGTCGCAAATCCCCCGGCCTTTACCCCGGTTCAGAAGAAAACTTTTATTGTTGTTATTATCGCTTTCTTCTGCATGGTTATTCCCAGCGTTCTGTATGCCTGGATGCCAAGAAATCCTGTCATTGCAGTGATGTATCAGTTGTTTCAGCCTCAGGTTGTTATGATTTTCGGTTCAGTTATTTGTGCCCTTATGAAACTGGCTCCTGAGCGAGCTGTTCTTAAGAGGGTCCCAATAAATACCATTATCATGATTGTTGGGGTATACATGCTGATAAAAGTTACAGCAGAAGCTGGTCTTGTAGAAGCAATAACAGTTGCCCTTTCAAGTTCCATCCCAAGGTTTCTTGTTCCGGGATCTATAGTGTTCTTCTCTGCATTCCTGAGCTTTTTCTCAAGTTCCATTTCTACGGTTATGCCGCTGATGTATCCGCTGGTTCCTGGTATTGCTTCTACTTTGGGATACGATCCTGGCATGCTTTATACCTGTATCTTTTTCGGCGGATTGACAACCGCGCTTTCACCATTTAGTACTGGTGGTGCCTTAACTATTGCTGCTTGTGGAAATGAAAAAGTCCGCCAGGCTCTGCCGAATCAGATGATTGTAGCTACATGGGTAATTGCATTAATAACAGTTGTATGGGCTACTTTAGGTTTACTGGGTATAGTCTGATAATCCTTATAAACGAACCCTCAAAATATATTGGATATGTATAGATGCATGTCCAATATACTTTTTGTATGCTTGCCCAATTATAACGGAGGATAAAATGACACAAAAAGAAAATTACTTAAAAGCCCTGTCCCATGGAATTCCGGAAGATGTACCCATCTATTCTAAACCTGTTCGCTACAATGTTGGGTTGATGGATTCCTTTGAGAAAGGTCCTGCCGGAGGAGGACCAGATGGCTTCGGAGTAATGTGGGAGCATCTGCCTGAAGGTGCTACTCCTAGTTCCGATTATGTTTTGACAGATATTACTAAATGGAGGGAGCAGGTAACTTTCCCTGATCTTGATGCTATTAACTGGGCAGAAAAGGCAGAAAAGGAACTGGCAAATCTGAATAGAGAAGAACAGATTGTTGAATACGCTATGGGTAACGGTACTTTTGAGCGTCTTCTAGATCTTATGGGTTATGAATCAATGATTTTTAGCATGATGGATAATCCGGAAGCCTGTCATGAGCTGCTGAATGCCCATACTGAATATCGAATAAAATTCATTAACATAGTAGCCGAGCACTACAAGCCTGATTTTATTGTTATATATGATGATGTTGCATATAAATCGGCACCATTTTTATCACCGGATATGTATAGGGAATTTATAAAACCTGAACATAAAAGAGTAAATGACGCTATTAAAGCCATTGGTGCAAAACCTATTAATCACTGTTGTGGAAAGGCTGAGATTCATATAGAAGATTTTCTTGAAGAGGGTGCTGTTGCCTGGAGTTCCTGTCAGCCCCAGAATGACATAGTCTCTTTAATAAAAAAATACGGTGATAGATACAGTTTTATTGGAGGATTTGATACTCACAGTGAAGCGGCTTCCGTTAATGCAACTGAAGAGCAGAGACGGGCAGAAGTAAGGAAGGCTCTTGATACCTATGCTCCTTACGGCAGTTTCATTCTTGGGAATCATATTGTCCAGGGAAAAACAAGAGAAGAAACTTTCGAATACAATTCACAAATACTTGATGAAGCCAGAACTTATGGCAAAGGTTTTTATGAAAGAATAAAAACCAGCTAATATTTCCTGCTTTGCAACAGATTTTATTTTGCACTGATTGTCAGTGTCAGAATATCTTCGTAATCACCTGCCGGCAGGACAGGGCTTCCTGAGTAGCTTATTCTAAGTTCTTTTGACAGCCATTCAGGAAGGGTTGTTGCATTTGAATCGGTAATGAAAGCGGAGCCGGATGACCATCCGCCTACCAGTGTTCCGTCGTAGGTCAGGCTGTATCCCAGGCTTCCGGTTCCGCTGCTGTGAAGGAAAAAGGGAGCGGTCGCTCCGCCTGAATCATTTTCAAGGTTATAGCTTGTAACCGAAACCGTATATCCGGTAGCCGAGTTGCTTCGTTCGTTTACTGTTGCAATAAGCTTATTGCTCTGGCTTATTGTAAGATCCATGAACCTGATTCCTGGTTCACGTATACTGTAGATATCAATCAGTCTGGCCATTCGCCCGTTCACGGTAATGCTGACGCTGTCGACCGGCACATGCGTTCCGGCGTTGGAATAGTCGCCCTCGTAAAGATAGAGGGTTATTGTATCAGTATATGTTCCGGCCGGAATAAACTGCCCCGAAGATGCATAAAAATAGATGCTGAATGTCTGAGTTTCAGTAGTTGCCGCCGCGGAGGAGAAATCGGCCGAAGTGACAACATTCGAAAGTGCCAGTACCTCGGGAGGCGCTTTGATTATTTCTGTGGATGGAGACGCAGACTTATAGATCTGATAATTAAGGGTATTGCCCCCTGAAACCAGCTGCCTTGGTTCATAGGATGATGATGCTCCTTCATCAGCAGCAATAAACCAGGAGCTGATGCCGACGCCCTCATGCTCAACGGTGATATCCACCTTAACTTCGGAATTCTGCTCAAATGAACAGTTTAAATATACACCTCCCGGAGGTGCATTGAACCCGAATATATCAGCGGCCGGGGTCCCTGCCGTTATGGTTATCAGAAAAATAAAAACTGAAAGGCTTCTTCTTTTTATCATCTGCCCTTGCCCTTAATTACAATAGTTCCGGAATCATAGTATCCGGTTTCAGATTCTTTAATCTCAATTGTTTGTGTATTCTCAAATCCGGCCAGTTTAAGTATATACCTTCCGGGTTCAAGATTATAAGCCTCGAAATAGCCCTTCTTGTCGGTAAAGAATTCAACAGTCACAGGCTCTCCTTCTGACGTTTCTGCTGTTAAAAGCCCTGGCTTCATCCCCAGCACTGTACCTTCCTCATCTGTGATATAGCCTCCTGTGTAAACTCTTATGACTATCTCAGGGTAGATGACTGCAGCCGATTTATAAGAAGGAGTGAAATGATACATCATATTTCTGTCATCCATTCCGGGGATCAGCTCCTGGGCCTCAATATTTATCTTATTGACGGAATAGGAATTAACTCCGGAGAGAACACCGGGTGAAGTACTTACGGTGATATTTGATGATGTGCCGGGGTTTACATCAAGGATATTGTCTCTGAACTGCTCCGATGGTGCAATGATAATGAATGAATCCCGAACCGGTGCGGTGAGAGCAAGGTATCCGCCTGTGTAAACTATTCCGCTCTCTGCAGAGATTGAAGTTGAGTTGCTGGTCTCTTCGGCCGCGATGATAGTATCAAAATCATGCGATACATAACCGTTGAACAGACTGTGTATATATCCGGCTCTGGCTCCCAGAGAAAGTCTTTCATCAAGTTCGATAGGTATCTCAGCTGAAACATTCAGCGTATAGTCGCTTGCTGCATCCGATGCGTATTTATTCCAGTAGGCTGATAGTTTCTGTGTTTCAAGATTCTCCAGAAGGTAGAGGTTCTGGTTAACTTCAGGAAATGATGAAGAAAAGCTTACGGTACCGGAAAACGCCGGACCGTCATCCCATTCTACCCCTACAGTCGCAGAAATTGAACTTCCGCCTCGTATACTTTTCTTGAAAGAGCCTCTGAGTTTAAATATATTTTTTTCTTCTTCAATCCGGTATTCCCAGAAAAACCTCGGAGTAAGGCTGAAGCCTCCCGGGAACAGTAGTGTTGTATAATTATCAGAGTAGAACGAGGAAACTGTCTCAGGCGCATACAGAATGGCGTCGGAACGGTAACCTGTTGTTGTTCCGAAATTCCAGTAGTAATCATTTCCGGTATTCAGATACTGGTATCCAAGCTCCACTGCAGTTTTCATTCCTCCGCCGAAGATCATACCCCATTCCGGGTACAGCCTGAATGTACCGAAGTTACTAGAATACAGAAAGTCCGCTGCAATACTGATTTCTGAGTTGTCCGAATTATATCCCTCCGTCAGTCCCATGGTCAGGCTGTCGGTCAGTCCGGCATACTGATAGGAAGAAACCACCGGAAGAACGATGTTCCGGTCAGGAATTCCTGCCGAGATACCCATATCAAGTTCTCCGGCTTTCAGAAGACTGTTTTCATATGGAATGATCATTTCCTCTGTATGCGGACCTTCACTGTCCTGCCATTTTATGGATATCCTGTTAATACCGCGGGACAGCTGGAAATCATTGAAGATGTAGGTTCCGCTCTGATAATCAGCTTCCTTTATTTTTATATCGTTAAGGTATATCTCAACCCTTGAAGGTTCACGAAGAAAGATCTCTTTAGTGTAGGGCAGGCTGTCGTCATAATCAGGATCCATACGGATATTCCGCCGGAATGAGGCCCCGGTTATATTTGAAATGCCTGTTAACCCTGTTACAGGCCAGGAAACATCGCCGATCTCCAGAGTGTAGGATAAGGCTCTGAAGTCATGAATAACCCTGGCATAATCAAGAAAAAAAGGTTCCGAGCCGCTCCTTACTCCTCCCCGGGCTTCAGCTATCCAGTCATAAATATTCATTCCAAGCTCGGGAGTTACAGAGTAGTCGAATGTTATGGTTTCATAGATAATACGGCTCCATAGCCCGAGATTGAAAAAGGCGCTGAAATCCTGTTTTGTTATTTCTTTACCTGCGGGAGTTTCTTCTTTTCCCGTAAGAGATATGACATTCTCACGGCGAAGATGTGCTGGTATGTAAACATGAAGGGTTAGATCTTCAAATTTGAAAACTATTCTTACGCCAAGTCCTCCCATATCGGTGAGGTTGAGCCAGCCTTCCGCCGGAAAGATCATTTCTGCGGTTTGTATGGTTTCATCTGAAAGCAGATCTCTAAGATATGCTATCAGTTCAGAAGGCCTGAGCTGAACAGATTCATCGGGCAGTATAGCGGCTGAAATCTCGCCGGCATATATATCGTCAATAAAGAGCGGTACAGGTACAGTGTCTGCATCCTGCGCACCGAGAAAAGGACAGGGGAAAAGTATGATGAATACAAGGTAAAGAGGGAAAATTAATGCTTTTCCGGATTTATTCCCTTTTTTCATAAATTCCGCTGTCTTTAGTATGTAGGTTTATATTTTATTGTTCCGTAAAGAGGTCCGTCCCATAGTCCATCGGGTACAGGGATATAAAAAACCCTCTGTATCCCTGCGAGCATGTTTTCCCCGGTCAGTCCCTGCATTTTTTCGTCTGTCAGCTTCAGGGGCGATGGATCATTTTCATCCCGTTTGAGTGTCAGCTCAGCCTCCCTTAGAAGTGAATGTCTTGTTCCCAGATTTGTCAGTTCGACAGCCAGAAGAGTTCTTTCGTCCCTTGTTACGCGTTTTACAGAGTCAACAACTATATCATCGACTGCAGTATCGGGAACAATATAAACATTGCCCTCGTAGCGGTAAGTAAGCTCGATTCTGCCTCCGTCAACAGGGGTTGATTCTGTGAACGCTACCGGAACCTGCTCGGCTATGATTCTGAAAGTCTGTTCTTCGGAAAGTTCCTGTTCACCGGTCCATTTAACCCTTATACTTCTTGATTCTCCGGCTTCTAGTATCATCTGGCGCGGGTAGATGATGAACTTGTCAGTTTCTTCACCCTGGACTTCTGTTCCGTCATATTCAATCGATCTGGGATGAATACTTACGGATACTGCAATTTTATCATTACCGGTATTGACAACCCTGAAAACGCGGTTTGCTCCGCGTCCGTAAGGTGTGAAGTCCTGAGAGATTGGCTCAAAATTAAAGGCCTGCAGCTGAAAAGCGACAGCTATTAGCAGAAGAGGCAGGATGATCTTTTTCAGCTGCATTAGTCTATTTAGCCCTCAGTACAATAGTGAGCTGATCAGAGTAGTAACCGGCAGGATGACTGGCGGACTGGGTATAGGTGATGTTCAGAGCCTGAGCGGTGTCTGTTGTTGCGGCTGCGGCCTGTCCGAAAAGGACTCCGGCTGTTGATGGAGCTGTGGTTGCCACACCGCCTGTTCCGGCATAAGTCAGGGTGTAGTTAATACTGTCAGTGTCATCATTGTCGATTGAACCGCCGTTGACCGAGAATATCCACAGTTCCCATCCCGCAGTATTGTTTGTAGAAATGGTAACTGAGGCAAGGGCTTCGGTTGTTGCTGTATCTGCACCGGTTGTGGTAAGCGGAAGATTGTCCGCGGCAGCGTCAGGGGTGACTGTCAGGTTAAGAATTAAAGGGACAGTTCCTCCGATGTTTATGGTGTCGCCGTTAGAGGCGAATGTTGCTGTGGCTGTAAGTAAAAGAACCACAAACATCGTTAACATTTTTAAAAGTTTTCCATGGTTGCGCATAGTTTCCTCCGTGTAGTTTACTGGTCCTTTTTGTTATATATTCAAATATTAATATTAATACATGACAAAATCAAACAAATAAAAAAAAAGTGCGAATCTATATAAGGATGCAGCTTTTTACAGCCATATTTTATAAAATCGTTAAAAAATAATACAAATTACCTTAGAAAAAAGTTGACAGCTGATATTTTATGCTTTAATGTAACTTCCACGGAACCGGTTCCGTAACCGATACCGGAACCGGTTCCGTGGAAAAATAAACAGAAAACAAAATTAGGAGGAGAGAATGAAAAAAATTATTTTTCTGTTGATTCTAACTGTTGTTCTTGTTGCCGGTGTATTTGCATCAGGTGATCAGGAAGGCGGAAAAAATGAGGTCGTAACACTCAAGTTTAACTCTGTACTGTCTGCAATGGATCCAAACTATGGATACTGGTCTGAGTTCTGCAACGATATAGCAGAAACTTCAAACGGTACACTTAACGTTGAAATTTATCCAACTGAATCGCTCGGTAAAACAACCGACATGATTGAAGCTATTTCACAGGGCGCTCCTATCCTTCAGGATTGTGACCCCAGCCACCTTTCAGACTACGTAGCTGATTACTCAATCTTCATGCATCCCTATCTTATGAATAAACCTGAAGATATTGCAACTGTATGGAAATCAGAAATCGGCCAGAAGATGGAAGCTGAGCTTCATGCAAAAGGGCTTAGAATTGTAACTCTGGTATACTTCGGAACAAGAAACCTTATTTCAGACAGGCCTGTTTATAAAAGAGAAGATACAAAAGATATGAAAATCAGATGTGCTGCAACAAAGATGTGGAACCAGGTTGCACTTACTCTCGGCGGAAATCCGACAAACACGGCATGGTCAGAAGTGTATACTGCACTTTCACAGGGTGTTGCCGACGGAGCTGAGTCTCCTGTCTCACTGCTGTATTCTGCAAAGCTTTATGAGCCGAGAAAATTCGTCAGCAGAACCGAACACCTCATTGCACCTACTGCAATTGTAATGTCTGAGCAGGTTTACCAGTCACTCTCTGCTGACGGAAAAGCTGCAATTGATAAGATTGGAAGTGAATATCCTGCAAAGAGAATTGAGCTGGTTAGAGCTCTTGAGAAAGAGTTTGAAGCAAAACTCGAAGCTGAGGGTGTACAGTTCAACGACGTTGATAAGTCAGGCTTTCTCGAAGCTGCCAAGGGTGTAAGTGCAAACTTTCCTGAATGGACTCCCAACCTCTATGCTGACATAAGAGCCGTAATCGAATAGTAGACTAATTTTCCGGGAAGCGTTCTGCTTCCCGGGTTTAAACAAGGAAATAATATAATGCCCTGGCTGTTTAAAAACTTTGAAAAACTTATTGGCGCAATAGCCTTTTCTGTAATGCTTCTTATGGTAATTATCAATGTCTTTTCCAGATACTTTCTGGGTCATTCATTTAATTATACCGAGGAGATAGCATTCATCGGTTTTACATACTGCGTATTTTTCGGTGTTGCAGTTCTTTACAGGAATCACGCTCTTATTACAATTGATGTTGTCGTTGACAGGCTTCCGGAGAACGCTCATAAGATAGTCCGGATATTTAACTTTACCGTTTTGACTCTGCTGAATGTGCTTCTTGCATGGCTGAGTCTTAAGCTCTCAATAGGGGCCTGGATAAGACCGACTGCAGCGTTGCGCATTCCTTATACGTTTATTGATATATCTGCAACAATTTCATTTCTGATTATGTCTTATCATTCACTTGTTTTTCTGATTAAAACCGTTTCAGGAAAAGAGGTTATTGATTTTGGCGAAAAACTGATTTCCGAGGAAGTAGAATAATATGGATTTTCTGCCCTATCTGCCGATTGTTATACTTTTTTTATTATTTTTTCTGCGTATACCGGTTGCTTTTGCAATGATTGCATCATCGCTGGTTTACTACCTTTTTATAAACACCACTATGCCGATAGCAATATCGGTTCAGAGAATTATTGCTTCTATGGAATCATTCCCGTATCTTGCAATTCCCTTCTTTGCATGTGCCGGAGTTGTTTTCAACTATGCCGGTATTACAAAGAGACTTATGGGTTTTGCCGAAGTACTGGTAGGTCACCAGAGAGGCGGCCTGGGGCAGGTTAATGTTCTACTCAGTACACTGATGGGCGGACTATCAGGTTCTGCTAATGCCGATGCTGCCATGGAGACCAAGATTCTTGTTCCTGAAATGGAAAAACTTGGTTACAGCCGGCCGTTCTCAACTGTTGTAACTGCTGCTTCTTCCTGTATAACCCCGATAATTCCACCCGGTATCATCCTGATTCTTTATGCTGTAGCCGCCGATGTTTCGATTGCCAAGATGTTCTTTGCCGGATATGTACCCGGAGCCCTGCTCTGTATAGCATTGATGATCACCGTATCCTTTGTATCAAAGAAAAGGGGTTATAAACCCTCAAGAGACAAGAAGGCCTCCGGTAAGGAGATATTCAGGCAGTTTAAGGAATCAATATGGGCGCTTTTTCTTCCTTTCGGAATTCTAATGGGACTCAGGATGGGGATGTTTACTCCAACCGAGGCCGGAGCCATATCTGTAGTTTATGCCGTGCTGATAGGTGTTTTTGTTTATAAGGATTTGAAAATAAAACATGTATGGCCGATTCTGATGGAATCACTTGAGGCTACTGCCGGGGTTCTTTTTATTATCGCTGCCGCTAATATGTTCGGAAGTTACCTTACATGGGAAAGGATTCCAATCACAATTTCTGAGGCGCTTATACAGAACATAACCAATCCCAATATGCTGCTGTTTGTAATAACTATTATGCTTATAGCAATCGGATGCTTCTTTGAGGGCGGTGCGGCGATGGTTCTCCTTGCACCGCTTCTGGTTCCCGCTGTAAGCGCTGCAGGTATTAACCTTATTCACTTCGGAATTATCATGTGTATCAACCTTACTATAGCGGGCTTTACTCCGCCCTTCGGTACTATGATGTTCGTTACAACGTCTATCGCGGATGTGAAACTTGGGGCGTATATAAAAGATGCCGTTCCATTTCTAATAGTACTGATTGGTATGCTGTTTCTGTTTATTTATGTTCCGCAGATAGTAATGTTTGTCCCCAACCTGCTTGCAGGCTGAGGTACGGGATAAGGTCTGAGTTATGAGAGCTTTAATTAAAAAGTCGGCAGAGAGCACTACTCTGGAATTAATTGATGTTCCCGAGCCTTCTGCCGGAGCTGATGATATAAAAATCCGGGTTCATGCGACGGGTATCTGCGGATCGGATATTCATATTATGCAGAATGAGTATCCAAGTAATCCTCCAGTTGTCATGGGGCATGAATACAGCGGTATTATAGAGGAGATTGGCGAAGAGGTATCCGGTTTCCGAAAGGGAGACCGGGTGGTTTCTGTCACTGCCGTTGTTACATGCGGGAAATGCAGATACTGCAGAGCAGGACTTAGAATGCTGTGCAACAGAAGACTTTCGATTGGTTCGGGAGTTAACGGAGCTTTTACTGAGTATATCGTCGTTCCGGCCGGGCTCGCTTATAAAATCCCGGAGAATGTTTCACTGGATGAAGCCGCGCTTACAGAGCCTTTAGCCTGTGTTGTACGCGGTGTAATTGAGCGTAGCAATATAAAGGCCGGCGATATGGTTTATATTTCCGGACCCGGCATTATAGGTCAGCTTGCAATGCAGGTAGCAATAGCCTGCGGAGCCTCTGTTACAGTAGGCGGCACTTCCTTTGACCGCGAACGGCTTAAGCTTGCAAAGCAGTGCGGCGCCTTAGAAGTGATTGTTGTTGATGAGGAAAATCCTGCAGAACGGGCTATTCAGATAACCTCGGGATATGGATTTGACGCAGCTTTTGAATGTGCCGGAGCTGCTGCATCAGCAGACACCTGCCTGAAAGTTCTTAAGAAGACCGGCTTATTCGGCCAGCTGGGACTATATGGAACAGTTCCCGGATTTGATATGGATCTTGCTCTTATGAAAGAGATCAATATAACAAACAGCTATGCTTCCGAACCGACCTCATGGGAGACGGCTCTGGAGCTCATGAAAAATGGAAAGGTTGATCTGAAGCCGCTGATTGGTAAGAAATATCCAATTGGACAATGGTGTGAAGCCTTTGATGCGGTTATCAGGAAGGAGGGCTACAAGACCTTAATTATCCCTGAAAGAAATGATTGACAGATTAACCGGTCGGAGTTAGGGTTTCTTTGAAATGTTAATCTGATCATCGGAATTTGAGAAAGGAAGCAGAAATGGTTCACAACCCTAAGAAAAGAAAACAATATACAATCGCTGATATAGCTAAAGAGCTTGGTGTTTCAAAGACTACTGTCTCAAGGGCTCTTAATAACAAGAGTGATATTCTACCTGAAACAAGGGAGAGAATTCTCGAAACAGTGAAGAAATATAATTATCAACCGAACGCTACAGCGAAGGCGATGTCGAGTCATCGGAACGACACTATCGGTGTTTTTATTCCGCATGACATTGATTATGTTTTTATGAATCCTTTCTATGAAGAGATTATACGCGGTATTTTTAAAGAGGCTGACAGTAAAGGATACTATATTCTTCTATTATACTGTCACAATGATAACTATCTGGATGTAATCTACCAGAACCGGATTGACGGCCTTCTTGTTATCAGTCCAGGTCTGAATCACATGGATATTCTTGATAATATTAAAGAAACAGGAATACCAACTGTTCTCACTTCCAGGATGCCGGGTAATACAAATGTACCCCATGTCTGTGTAAACAATTACAAGGGTGCCATGATTGCAGTAGAGCATCTGATCTCTCTTGGACATGAGAAGATTTGTTTTATAAACGGTCCTAAGGTTCTTTCAAGCAGTGCAGACCGACTTCAGGGATACAGAGATGCTATGAATAATAACGGTCTTGAGGTGAAAGAAGAATATATAAGAACTGGTGCCAATAATATTGACAGCGGGACGGTGATAATGAAGCAGCTTCTTGAAGAAGTTGAGCCGACTGCTGTGTTTGTAGCCGGAGACTTTATGGCCTTTGGTGTAATGAATGTAATTCAGGAGAAGGGGCTTAAAATACCTGATGATATTTCTGTAGTAGGCTTTGATGATATCGCAATGGCCAAAGTCATGAATCCTCCGCTGACTACCATAAATCAGGCTACCCATGATAAGGGACGTAAGGGTGTTGAAATCCTGGTTAACCTAATTGAAGGAAATGATGTTCCTTTGAGTACAGAGTTGGATGTTCAGCTTGTAGTACGAAAGACAACAGGACCTGTTCTCCGTAAAACTTAGATGGAGTAATTAATGAAACTTGCAAGAATGACTGCATTTAATGAGCTGAAAATTGAAGATGCAGCAGTTCCGGAGCTGAACGAGGGTGAAGCTCTTATAAAAGTAAAATATGTGGGTATATGCGGCTCCGATGTGCATATCCTTGAAGGGAAGCATCCTACAGCAAAACCGCCGATGGTTCTTGGTCACGAGTTCTACGGCGAGCTTGCTGATATTAAAAGTAAAACAGTAAGCGGTTTCCAGATAGGTGACCGTGTATCGGGACATCCGTTAACTTCATGCGGATACTGTGAATACTGCATGAGCGGACATGAGAACCTCTGTAAGGAACTTTCCATATACGGAGTTCATAAGGACGGATGCTTTTCTGAATATATAAAAATAAGTGCCGAAAGACTCGTAAAGCTTAAGGCTGATGCAGATCCTGAGGTAACCGCGCTGCTGGAACCTCTTGCAGTAGCTGTTCATGACATAAGAAGAAGCGGTCTTCAGGCAGGCGAAGATGTTTTTATTATCGGAGCCGGAACAATAGGGCTTATCCTGGCTGTAACCGCCGAGTTTAACGGAGCAGGGCGGATTATTCTGACTGATGTCGATGAAAAGCGTATTGCCTTTGCAGAAGAGCTGGGCTTTACATGCCTGAATGCGCTTGATTCTGATTACGATAAAAGGGTTATGGAACTTTCCGGTGGAAAGGGTTTTAAGCGGGTTTTTGAAGTATCAGGAACTCAGCCGGGCTGGGATAATATGACTAAAGCCTGTGCATCAGGCGGTACCATAGTTCTTATAGGAATACCAAACCAGGGTTTCAAGGTCGATGTAGTATCGGTAGTGCTTCGTGAAATAGAACTTAAGGGTGTAAGAATTCATCCATATAATCATTTCCGTGCAGCTGCAGAGATCATAAACCAGGGAAAGATTAACAATAAGCTTAAAAAACTGGTCAGCAGAGTATATCCGGTTGAAGATGCCATGAAGGCCTTTGACGATATTCACAAAGATAAAACCATTGTGAAAGCTCTGATTAAGTTTTCATAGGAGAAGAAATGACATCTAAAGAAAGAGTATTAACTGCTTATGAACATAAGGAAGCTGACAGGGTCCCTATGGGTGAAATGCATATCATGCCCCATGCTTCCAGCGAAATTCTTGGACGTGATGCCATAACCGGCGAAGGTTCAATGTATATGCTTGCAGCCGAACTTGTAGCCAGGGGCTGTCGTGAAGAGTTTGTTGAAAGGTTTGCCCAGGATAATACAGATGTTGTAAAGAAGATTGGTCACGACCTTTTCACTACAGAGCTTGATCCGCCTGTTGACGAAGTCATGAAGATTACAGAGATTTCTGAAACCGGATGGACCGAGGTTGATCAGGCTACCGGGCACTGGCGTAAGTTTACCTACGAGCAGGATAAGCAGATAGTAATGGAAGTAGATTCCTACGAGAAGCAGGGCGGGGAGAAGGCTATTGAAGAGCATATCGAAGCCCTGGAAAAATCAGCTGCTAAAATCCATGAGAGCTGTTTTGATACCACCCGCCGTTCAAGAGAGAAGGGTGAGGATCTTTTCCATATGGCAAAGATACCGAACCTAATTCCTTCAGGTAGAAGCTGGTATACAGAGTTTATGACCATTGCTCTGACCAACCCGGAGCTTAACAAAAGACTGATTGATGCTTACACCGCATACGGTCTGGAGGCTGCAAAGGGTTTTGTTGAATGCGGGGTTGACGGTGTGCTAATTGCAGTAGACTGGGCCATGAACTCAGGACCGATAATGCCTCCCTATTATATTGAGGAGTTTATGGTACCGCAGGTAAATGCGATTGCCGATTACTGTCATGCTCACGGTGTTAAGGTAATGAAGCACAGCGACGGAAACATAATGCCGATTGCAGACATGTTTTTTGGAATGAATATCGATGCCTTCCAGAGCTGCGAACCCTATGCCGGAATGAAGCTTCCTGAAATCAAAAAGCTGTATGGTGATAAAATTCTCATCATGGGTAATGTCGACTGCGGAAGAACCCTTCCTTTCGGTACCCGGGATGAAATTATCGAAGAGACAAAGCAGTGCCTGCGTGACGGTGCACCGGGAGGCGGATATATTCTTTCAAGTTCCAATACCATTATGTACCCGATAACTGCAGACTCACTGATGGCAATGGTAGAGACTGTTGAAAAATACGGAACCTATCCGATAGATTTGTAGAAAATAAGAGATAGTAAGTTATAAGACCGGTAAGGATTTAATCTTTGCCGGTTTTTTTTGCCACGGATATAGAAAGATCGCCGTGGTAACACGGATTTTGGAGGTAAGCGAGGTCGCGGTGCACGGACTACGTTAAGCCACATAGTCTAACTCAAAATAGTAGCACCGGATGCGAAGCTGAAGGAATGAAGAGAAAGATTGTATTATCCTGAGACTGCCTGTTTTGAATAAAAACAGAGAGGCTGAATCTTTTGTCGTTGACAAAAGATTTGACAGTTTTCTTTGAAAACTGTCAGTGTAGAAACGCTATAAAAGATTTATCAAATAAAATTATTGGTGCATGTATCAGTGTGCACAATGAATTGGGGTGTGGGCTGCTCGAAAGCTGTTATCGCAAAGCGCTATATTTTGAAATTCGATCACAGGGGCTTAGTGTTAGTTATAATGCTCCGTTTAATGTCAGCTATAAGGGTAATCAGGTCGGTGAGTTTTTCGCAGATCTGGTTGTTGAATGCAAGGTCATAATAGAACTAAAATCAGTAAAAGCACTGGGGACAATTCATGAAGCGCAGCTTCTTAATTATCTGCATATCTCTGGCTTCAGGTTGGGATATCTTGTTAATTTCCAGGGTGAACGTTTAATCTGGAAACGCTTTGTTGTGTGAGGTTTAGAAATTATCTCTCCATCAAGTTTTCCTTCAAATTAATGATCTTCTGTTTTACTCGTATTGAGCAGGCAATAAAGAAACTTGTTCTCTTATTATATTCGAGTAGCGATAAAACTATTGCAGGTCTTTTTCCTGCCTGTTCATGCCCTGATTTGGGAGTAAAATTCAAGCAGATTAAATCATCTTCTTGTGGAATATATTAGCTGTTCACTAAATCTTATTACTTTCAGGCCTCCCAAAAAAAACAATTCCCTACCTGCAGCTTTACAATCTGCAATGAATGAAAAAATCCTCAACTTTCCAATTCTGATTCTGTGTTGTATAATCTATACCCACAGGTGGTGCGTGGATGTCTTATTTGCAGGAAAATGAATGGCTGTTTTTAAATGATCTAATCTATAAAATCCATACAATAGAAGACCTGAAAGAAATGCGTGAAATATTTCTTGGTCTGATTCAATTAATTATTCCTTATGATTCAGCAACCTTCGGTCTTGCATCAGGAGACGGAAAACACCTTTTTTCAGATATGGTATATTTTAATATTCCGGAAACTGAAGATGTATATGAATATGATGAATATGAACAGCTTGATTATACAAGATGGATTTATCTTGCTGCAAAGAATATGGCCTTTATTGAGACAAATCTTATATCATGTGTCGAAAGAGAAAATTCCCTGTTTTATAAAGAATTCTACGAAAGCAAGGGAATCCATTTTGCAATGCAGCTTTGCCTGGCTCTGGAAAATGATTTGCTTGGAATCATTTGTTTATACCGTCCCAAAGATAGTGAAGATTTCTCGCAGAAGGATTTATTTGTATTAAATCAATTAAAGGAACATCTGGCCCATCGCTTATATATCGAAGATAAAAAAATAAAAGCTGATAACAGTTCCGTTTTGCCAGATAAATATCAGCTCGAAAAGGGATACCGGCTTACACGTCGTGAAATTGAAGTTCTGTTCCTTGTAATAAAAGGTTTTTCAAATGCGGATATAGCGGACAGTCTCTTTATAAGCGAACATACAGTTAAAAAACATCTCAAAAATATTTATAAAAAACTTGAAGTGACAAGACGTACTCAGTTAATCGGTTATAACTTTAAATAATTGATAAGCATCTCTGGAATTATGAAAAAGGTGCCCGGAAGTGTACCTTATCTATCAAGCCGGGTACCATAAAAGAACTAAATCGGATAATTTCGCTATTCTATTAATCGGGTTACCATTTTTACCATGGAGAGCCGAACAGAAGCCGATCTGGTAATAAAAAGCAATGCTATATTTACGGGCCTGAGCGACAAGGTTATAAGCGGCGGGGTTGCTGTAAAAGCTGATAGAATAATCGCAGTAGGAACAGACGCCGAAATTAAAAACTATATCGGGCCGATGACAGAAGTCCTCACTTATACTGATGAACTAATAATGCCTGGATTTAATGATGCACACTTCCATCTTTCAGACAGCAGTTTGTTGTCTGATGAATCTTATTGCATTTCATTATTTGATTGCTCTAGTGAAGATGAATGTGTTCGTCGGGTTGAAGCTTTTGCTTCTGAACATCCGGATAATCCCTGGATCTACGGAGTGGGCTGGAATCACTGGATGTGGCCTGAACACAAGCTTCCAAGCAAGAATACTCTTAATAAAATTAATACCGACAGACCTATATGCCTCCAAAGTTTTGATATGCATTCTGCATGGGTTAACAATATCGCACTGGAGTTAGCTGGAATTAGCTTATCTGCAGGTGATTCAGAAATAAAAGGGATTGAACGCCTTGAAAACGGTGAGGTCAGCGGATTACTTTTCGAGCCTGAGGCTGTAATGCTGGTTACCACACCTGCATTAAGTATTTCTGATGAAAGGCTGAAAACTGTTATTGAAAAATTCTTGAAGAGGGCAAATCAATTCGGAATAACCACCATTGCTGATGTTTTTCCCAGAGGAGTGGCGAAGCAAAATGCCTATAATATTTTTCAAAGCCTGGATGATGAGAATCGCTTAAATACAAGGATAATGTTTTTCTCTGAATTAAAAAATGATCTTGACGAATCATGGGAGCTTAAAAAATGTTTTACATCTGAAAAACTAAAATTCTGCGGATTGAAGCAGCTGGCCGACGGCGTTGTTGAAACTCATACTGCCTACATGGTTCAACCATATTCTGATCAACCTGCAAACAATGGGGGACTGGTTATAGAAGAGGATGTTCTGAGAGCTCAAATTGTTGATGCTGATAAGAATGGTTTCAGCGTAAGGGTGCATGCCATTGGTGATGGAGCTGTGAGATTATGTCTTGATATATTCGAAGAAGTGAAAAAAGTGAATGGCTCAAAAGACCTTAGACATTCCATTGAGCATATTGAAAATATTCAGGATTCCGATATTCCCAGATTCAAAGCTCTTGGAGTAACTGCTTCGATGATGCCCTGTCATGCAGTCTTAAGCAGTGACAGTTTTGCTGAAATTGTGGGGGAAGATCGTGTAAAAAGAGCATGGGCGCTGAAATCAATAATAAAAACCGGCGCAAAATACGCCTTTGGAACTGACTCACCCATTGCCGACATGAATCCCTTCCATAATATCTACGCTGCTGTTGAAAGAAAGCAGTCTAATGATACCACTGAAAAAGTATTTAATCTTAAAGAGAGGATTTCTGTCGCTGATGTATTAAAAGGATATACGTCAGGCTCAGCCTACGTTGAGAATATGGATAGTGAACTGGGAACTTTAGAAGAAGGAAAGCTTGCAGATCTTATAGTTCTGTCGAAGAATCTTCTTGAAGTATCCCATAAAGAAATACCTTCTACCGAGGTAAAACTGACTGTGATGAATGGAGAGGTGGTATATAGAAAGCTTTAGCTTACTTTCATATTATATAAGAAGGAGAGAGTATCATGAGTGATACCGGTGTTGGTGTAAAAAAACTTGGTTTCTGGTTCAAGTTCGGTTATGGAGCCGGTTACGGCGGGATAAGTGTTCTGCTGTATAACCTGTTCTATATCTTCTTTATGCTATTTCTTACAGATGTTGCAGGTATTTCACCTATTTATGCAGGAACCATCTCGTTCATTGCAGTATTATGGGATGGGATTTCAGATCCTGCTGTGGGTTATCTTTCAGATCGTTCTAAATCAAAGTACGGTAGAAAACGTCCTTATATGATCATAGGCCTTTTTATTGTTGCTGTATCTGCAGTATTACTTTTTACTGTTGTTGAATTCAGCCAGGGAATGAAGAACTTTTATTACACATTTATGGCAATGGTGTTCTGGCTCGGTTTGACAATGTACGACATTCCTTATAATACCCTTGCCACTGATATTACAGCTGACCCGCAGGAAAGAACTTCACTAAGGTATTTTGCAACTTTCTTTCTTGTCGTCACAATGGTGTTTTTGAATACTTTTATGTGGCCTGCGATCGGCTTTTTTGCTGAAAAAACAGCATCCGGAGCGAAGGGCTGGCAGCTTTCGGTGATTGTAGTAGCAATCGTAGGTTTTATTCTGGGATTTATTGCCTGGAATGCGACCAGGGGCAGGGAGGATAAGAATGCTGTTATCCCGTCAGAAAATCCAATTAAATCGCTGAAGGATGTTATAAAGCTTAAGCCCTATCGATATCTTCTTGCTTTCAGTTTTATCCTTGCAATAAGTCAGGTTGTCGTGCAAAGCTCTATGCCCTATGTGATGATTTACAAGGCAGGATTCAATGATGCGCAGATTGGCGGTGTCTTTACAATTGCTGCAGTGTTCAATTTAATTTGGATTTTCGGTGCACATCTTGTTAGGAATAAATTCTCCAATCATAATATTTATGTTTTTTCTGTAATAATCACAGGACTCCTTCTTTTCACCATACCCTATGTTCTTGATATGACTCAGTTCTGGGTATTTCTGCTTTATTTTACTTTCTGGAGCTTTTCTGTATTCTCACTGTGGACCTATGGTTATACATTCGCCTATGAAATTGGAGATCTCTCCGAACTTAAAACAGGAACCAGGCACGATGGTATTTTAGTTTCTTATACTTCTTTTATTCTGAAGATGGGCGGCGCAGTTGCCATGTGGCTGATAGGTCTGGTCCTGGAGGTTTTTGAATATGTCCCTAATGCGATGGAACAATCCGAGAAGGCCTTATCCGGAATGACTATGTTGATTACTGTTTTTCCACTCGTCCTGCATGCGGCATCTCTGGTGTTTCTTCTTTTCTATCCGCTTAAGAGTAAGAAGTTTGAGCTGGTTGAAGGGGCTCTTGCAAAGAAGAGAAACGGTGAAGAATATTCGCTGGAAGGCATCGAATAATTAAGAGGTAAAAGAATGGATAAATCGAATCCTCTTAAGATACCGGAGCTAAAAGTTGAAAAGCTCTTTTACCTTGAAGCCGACTGTGCCCCGATAATTCCAATTGGAGATATCGGGACGGCGGACCTCAATATCTATCCGGTGGTCGGCGGATATTTTGAAGGTGAAAAGATGAGGGGCGAAATTTTAAACTTCGGTGCAGACTGGAATTTTATGGATAAAGACGGAGTTGATGTGATGGATACAAGATATCTGCTAAAGACCGATGATGGGGCGAATATTGCTATCTCAACCAACGGCAGATACATTAATAGTAAAGAGCAGGATGAAGCTCTTGACCGAGGCGAGTTTGTAGACCCTGGAAATTATTATTTTCGACAGCATCTGTTTTTTCAGACAGGAGCTGAAAAATATAAGTGGCTTAACGGGGTCATTGCATTTGCTGTCATGGGAATAAAGCAGACCGGAGAGATTTGCTACAATGCATATATGCTCAAATAGGAACAATTTATGTTGAATAAGCCATGGACAGAGTTGAATACTCCGGTTATAGAAAACGCAGATGTCCTGTTAAAGGCTGTGCCATGGGACAATGCTGCCAGTGCCGGTAAGGGAGCTTGGCAGGCCCCTGAACGTATCCGGCAGCTTTCAAAAATCCTGCCTCCCTTTACAGAGAACGGAACAGAGCTGAAAGATTTTCATGTCTTTGATGCAGGTGATTTTCAAGTCGATCTTGACTGGGAAAGATTATGGGAGACTATACGAACCGAATCCGGACAATTAATTGGCTGCGGTAAGTTCTGCCTGTTTCTGGGAGGTGATCATTCAGTAACAATACCTCTGGAGCAGGCTTTTCTTGATGAGTACTCCGGTAAAAAGGCCGGTATAATTCATTTGGATTCACATAGTGATATTCTTGATGAATACTGCGGACACAGGTGGTCTCATGCATGTACGCAGCGGAGAGCCCTTGAGCATTACGCTATGAGTGATGAGGGACTGTCTCTGGTCGGGATAAGATCCTGGGAAAAAGAAGAACTTGAGTACCTTGCCGAGCATCAAAAAATTAATATTATCACCGCTGAAGATATATGGAATAAGGGGATCTCTGCAACTGCGGAAGATTTGGTCTCAAGATATGAGGCTTATGATGCGGTTTATGTTTCAATCGATATTGATGTTCTTGACCCCGCCTATGCCCCAGGAACCGGTACACCCGAAGCGGGAGGACTCACATCACGAGAGCTTCTGCAATTAATAAAGAGTCTGCTTGCAAGCCTTCCGGTAAAGGTGCTTGATATTGTAGAAGTTTCACCACCTATGGACAGTTCAGACATTACCTCCTGGGCTGCATTAAAAATTATATATGAAGTGTTTGGAGCAATTTACAACAACAAAAATAATATTCAATTAGAAGGGAAACAGAAATGAGATATAACGATCCCGTGGCATATGCCCAAAAATGGTCTGATATCATTACAAGTCAGGAGGTCGATACAGAAACGGCACGATGGGTAGCAGAAGAAACAGTAGATAATTTTGTGAATCATTTTAATAAGGGTTGGGTCGAGTATCGCAAATCGGTAACTGAATCTGGAGATTATGCAGGAACCGAATGGAAGGGTAATGGAATTTATTATTATGACATCTTCGGAAAAGAATACATTGACTGTCTTGGCGGTTATGGTGCTCTTGATTTGGGATGGTCTCATCCTGAGGTTGTAGATGCTGTTAAATCGCAGGCTGCAAGATCAGGTATTCCAACCCAGGAGCTGATGGATCCGCTGCGTGGAGCATTAGCTGGTTTGCTAGCGAAGGTTACACCCGGAAATATTGATCATGCTTTTTTTGTAAACTCAGGAACTGAAGCAGTCGAAGGTGCTTTAAAACTTGCAAGGTTGTATACTGGAAAACACGCTCTGATAAGCACAACAAAGGCTTTTCACGGTAAAACCGCCGGTTCTTTGGCTGTTATGGGAAAAAAAGATTATCGCTATGAAATGCAGCCTTTTGGAACTCAGAATTATTTTGTACCTTTCGGAGATGCCGATGCACTTGCAAAACAGCTTGAGATCTTAGCTACTGTAGGAATTGAAGTAGCTGCATTTATAGCTGAACCTATTCAGGGCGAGGCCGGGGCTATAGTCCCGCCTGAAGAGTACTGGCCAAGAGTCAGGGAAATCTGCAGCAGATATGAAATTCTGATGATATGTGATGAGGTTCAAACCGGTATGGGCCGAACCGGTACAATGTGGGCGGTTGAACACTGGAATGTTGTTCCAGATATACTGTGTACAGCAAAATCACTTGGAGGCGGGGTAATGCCTATCGGAAGTTTTATGAGTAATGCAGAAATCTGGAAGGCTCTTGAAGATCCGAATCCGTTTATTCATACTACAACAACCGGTGGAAATCCGATGGCCTGTGCTGCTGCAATAAAAGCGATTGAAATTACCTTAAGGGAAGACTTACCTAAAAAGGCTGAAGAAAACGGCAATTATTTTATCGGGAAGATTAGAGACTTAGGGGAAAGATATCCCGGAATTTATTCTAAGGTAACTGGTAAGGGGCTTCTGATCGGACAGCATTTTGTTGACTCGGAAACAGGATATCATGTAGCGTCCGGGCTTTTTAAACGGAAGGTTCTAGTTGCAGGGACATTGATAAGCGCCAATACAATAAGATTTGAGCCGCCGCTTATAATAACCAGAGAACAGATTGATGAAGTTTTAAATCGGCTGGAAGATACTCTCCGGGAAGTGTCAAGAGAAAATAAAAAATAGGCAATTTTATGTTGTATTTAAAAAAGTTGTTAAGATGTAAAAAATAAGAGTATTTAGAAAAAAAGAACCGGCCGGAAATGAATTCCGGTCAGCCCCTTACAGATTCAATTGAATCAAGTCGTCCTAATAATAAAATCCTTATGGAGTTTATTTATATATTGGTCCGAAGTTTCCGCAGGCTCTGTAGTCTGCACCTTCTTTGTCCATACCGAATGAATTCCATACTGCAGGCCTGAAGATTCTTTCATCTTCAACGTTATGCATGCATACAGGAATCCTAAGCATAGAACATAGTGTTATCAGTTTATCGCCGATATGTCCATAGCTTATGGCGCCGTGGTTTGCACCCCAGTTTGCCATTACAGAATATACATCCTTGAAAGCCCCGTCCTTTCCTGTAACTCTTGGAGCAAACCAGGTTGTAGGCCAGGTCGGATTTGTTCTGACATCGAGTGTGTCATGCGCCTTCTCGGGAATTGTTACAGTCCAGCCTTCTGCAAGCTGAAGAACAGGGCCCAGTCCCTTGATGATATTCACACGGCTCATAGTAATAGGCATATCACCTTTAGTGAGGAAGTCAGTTGAATAGCCGCCGCCTCTGAAGTATCCGCCGTCGCCGACGCAGAACTCTGTTGCCTCAAGACATTTCTTAACCTCATCTTCAGTGATGTCCCAGAAGGGTTTCATTACAGGCTTGCCGTCTTTACCCGTCTGTTCGCCTGTTCCGTCAAGGGTTGTTGAGCCTGAGTTTATCAGGTGAATAAGGCCGTCAGCAGCCTTACCTTCAGGTTTCCATCCTGTTACTCTTTCGATTGCTTCAGGGCTCCAGTAAGTTCTTACATCGCTGAAGATCTGTGCAGTGTCGGTAAGAAGATGACCGAAAAGCATGGGGACAGCGTTAAGTGCATCATTTTCGGTGGCGAAAACGAAGGCTTCACGTATTCCGTTCCAGTCGAATGATGTATTGAGCATGGTTTCCATGAAGTCGCCGTTGGGGTAGTGGTCGGTCCATGACCTCTGGCCCTGAAATCCGCCTGCTATTGCATTGCGGCCCATGGCCTCTTCTCCATATCCCATCTCTGCAAGCTTGGGATTGCCTACCATGAGGTCGCGGCCTATCATAACCATCTTGGTTACATATTCCCAGTCGCTCTGGCGCTGTTCGGGGGAGCGTCTCCACTCTGGAGGATTAACAGTGTCTTCCTGCTCTTTACAGTTCTTTTTTACCCATTCAAGAGCTATTTTAAACTCATCTTTGTCGTAGATATCCTCTTCGACACGGCGGGCAACTTCGCTCATGTCGACTACTTCGGTCCGCATTCCAAGATATTCCTGGAAAAAATCCTGGTCTACAATTGATCCTGCAATACCCATAGAGGTTCCGCCGATTGAAAGGTATGATTTACCCTTCATGTAGGCTACAGCCAGTCCGGCCTTTGAGAATGAGAGCAGTTTGCCTTTTACGTCTTCGGGAATTGATGTATCGTCGGAGTCCTGAACATCACGTCCGTAGATACCGAATGCTGGCAGTCCCTTCTGGGCATAACCGGCAAGAGCTGCGGCAAGATAAACCGCACCCGGGCGTTCTGTACCGTTAAATCCCCATACAGCTTTCGGCAGGTTGGGATCGGCATCCATTACCTCGGTCCCATAGCACCAGCAGGGGGTTACTGTAAGTGAAACACCTACACCTTCTCTGGCGAATTTCTCAGCGCACTGAGCAGCTTCTGCAACTCCGCCTATGGTTGTATCAGAAATAACGCATTCAACAGGAAGTCCGTTGGGATGCCTGAGATTTTCAGTAATTAATTTTGCGGCTGATGCAGCCATGTTCATAGTCTGGACTTCGAGTGATTCGCGTACACCCCTCATCCTTCCGTCAATAACAGGACGTATGCCGATTTTAGGCATTTCGCCTTTTAGTCTGTTTTTGAATTCCTTTCCTGTACTCATCAGAAAAAACTCCTTAAACTGTCGATAATCAAGAGTATAAATGTAATCGATTACATTTATTATCCACCGATTTAAAATAAAAATCAAGAAAAATCTGTCTGTAAATTTAAGTATTATTCAGGATGGGTTGAAAATCAATGCTCAATGAGGCTGGTTTCAAGTCTTATTATCGAGCAGCATTCTTCTGTTTCCTTCTTTATCCGTCTCATAAGCAGATTCGCTGCTGTCTTTCCCATCTCAAGCATAGGCTGTGAAACCGTTACACTTGAAAATCCGAGTATTGAAGAGAGGGCCATATCGTCAAAACCGGCGATCCTGATATCACAGGGGAGTTCATTTTTGTGTTCGAACAGAAATTTTGCCGCTCCTACATGAAGAAAGTAGTTGGCTATAAATACATTTTCAGGCGGGGAAGGGGCTTCCATCAGCTCTTTCATGAATCTGTAGCCGGATTCTATGTGAACATCTCCGAACTTGATAATTTCAGGCTCAGGTTTAATTCCGTGGGCATCAAGGGCCTTCTGAAAGCCTTCATACCGTTCACGGAAGTTTGAGAGATCAAGGCTCCCGCCGATAAAACCGAAGCGCCTGCAGCCGTCTGCTATCAGTTTTTCTACTGCCGAAAACGCTCCGCTTATGTTATCTGCCAGTACTGCGTCACTTGAGAAATCCTCTACCAGTCTGTCGACAAGTACAACCGGGGTTTCCGTCCTGCTTAAAAGATTAAAATGATTTCCTTTGGAACCGACCGGAATGATAATCACACCATCTACACACTGCTCTATAAGAAGTTCAATCCGGTCTTTCTCGTCATCTGTGTTTTCATTTGCATTGCAGAGAATTACCCCGTAGCCGTAGGCCCGAAGCTCATCTTCAACGCCCTTTGCCACAGTCATAAAAAAGTCGTTTACAAGTTCCGGTACAAGCAGGCCTACAGTTCCTGTCCTGGAAGTTTTCAGGCTTCTTGCCGCACGGTTCATTCTGTAGCCGGTGTCTTTGATCGCTTTCAGGACTTTTTCCCTTGTGGACGGTTTTATACCGGGGTCGTTATTCAGGACTCTTGATACCGTAGCTGTTGAAACACCTGCATGAACTGCAACTTCTTTTACTGTGATAGCCATGGCCCGAGTATAGCACTCATTTTTAAAAGTTGGCAAGTTAATGAATACTTAAAATAGCCAGGTTGCATCAGGATAGATACTTGACATCTTTGTTTAAAAGTTTCTTAATAAAGAAACTTTTAAACAAAAAAGGAGTATCAAATGTCATGCTGTTGCGGTGATGATAAAAAGGTCAGGCTCATATACTCATGTTCAGGTGCAGCCAATACCGGGTATCTTGCTGATCAGGTTTTTAGAGCGCTGAAGTCAGAAGGGGTTGCTGCCGGAACCTGTCTGGCTGCAGTCGGTGCGGATCTTTCAGGATTTCTGATCTCTGCAAAAGAGTCAGACGGGAATTTTATTATGGACGGATGCAAGGTAGGGTGCGGAAAGAAAATATTTGAAAATAAAAACCTGCCCTATACACAGTTTGTTATGACTGATTACGGAGTGGAAAAAGGTAAAACAGAAATTACCGATGAAATTATTAAGCGTGTCAGCAGTGAGATTGGTGAAATAATAGGGAAAACTGATGAATAAGAAGAACTCAATGCTGATGATTCTCGGTCTTATGGCATTTATGACTAACGGAGATAATTATGCAGCGGCACCTTTGTTGCTGAAAATATCCGAAGATTTGAACCTTACAGTCCAGCATGCCGCATACTCTGTAACTGCATATATGCTATCGTTCGGACTTTTTACATTGATTTTCGGTCCGCTTTCAGACAGGTTCGGAAAAGTCCGGATTATCCGTATCGCAGCCTTCGGTACCGCTGTATTCAGTATTCTGGGTGGGTTTGCATTTAATCTGCAGAGTCTGATGGTCTTCAGAGCTTTCAACGGAGCTTTCGGAGCGGGAATATTTCCTGTAACAATGGCCCTGGTCGGTCAGTCTTTTGATGATAAGCAACGGCAGGGTGCACTCGGGAAGGTTATGGGGATGATGTTTCTCGGCGGCGCTACAGCTACAGCCATTGGCGGTATTCTTTCGTATTTCGGCTCATGGAGACTTGTTTATATTGTCTACGGTATCGGAGAGCTGGCGGCGGCTGTGATAATGACCAGGATGCTTGAAAAAGACAGCGGAGTAGTGGACAGGCTTAATTTTGTAACTGCCTATAAGACGCCGCTGTCGAACGCCAGGTTTATGCGGCTTGTTGTTACCATTTTCTTTGTCGGCTTTGCAGTTTTTGGAAGTTTTACCTATTCAGGTAAGCTGCTCCAGCAGGCTACCGGATTATCTGTTCTCCAGGTAGGATTGATTTTATCCTGCTTCGGGGTGGGTACAGTATTCGGCGGAAGAATTGCACCGAAAATGCGGAAGTTGTTAAAACACGGTTTTCTTGCAGCAGCCGGAATTCTCGGTTTTGCAGGGCTGTATATTTTATCAAGGTTTTCCGGTGTTTTAATGCTCTGTCTTGGACTGTTCAGTTTCGGTATTGCTTTCATTTTCCTGCAGACAACGCTGGTTTCAACTGCACAGATGAAACTTCCCTCAATGCGCGGGACGGCAATGTCTCTGGCTTCCTTTAACATGTTTGTTGGAGGCGCTCTGGGGACAATGGTAAACGGAAGAATTATGATAAATACTGCAATCAGTAATATATTTCTCTATGCTTCAGTCGTAATGCTGATAGTAGGTCTTGCCTCAGCTTTTTTTCTGGCAGGTTTTGAAAACAGAAGAAAACAATCAGGAGTTGCCGGTTAAGCTTTATTGCATACTGGCTTGACCTGTCCGCTTCAGTCACCTGCAGCAGTACTGTAAATATCAGCAGTGTTCAGTTAAACCTCCCCTGAAAGATCTTCCTTGACGATTCGGCAGTTCACGCTGCTATAATGAAGGGGGTAGTTTTTAACAGGGGAGGTCTGATATGCTGCATGATCCAAGCCACAGGCCGGAGATTCCGGTAGAAGAGGAAATTATTCTTGATAGAGATGAGATTGATGTTCTAAAAAGGCTTGGCAGCCGAATTGCAGAAATTGCCGATGACCCGGTTAATTCCCATAGGGCACAACTTTGGACCCGGCTGAATGATCTGAAAAATCCCCGCCCTCTTGTCTGGATAAATGAGATTCCATGGCATGAGATGAATGTCGATGATGAACTTACGCTGAAAACCAGGCATCCCTGGGCACAGGAGCTTGAAACAAGACTTCGAAGAATTATTTACCAGTGGAATCACATGCCCGGAGACATGATAGTAAATCCCCGCATCGAATGCCCCCTGGTTATTCACAGTACCGACTTCGGAATTATCGAAAAAGTCGATGTCGCAAAAACCGATGAAGAAAATGATATCTATTCAAGGCATTTTGAAATCCAGATAAAAGACATGGATGACCTGCAGAAGATAAGAATGCCGGTGGTCACACATTTTAAAAAGGCAACTGAGTACAGCTTTAATGCAATGACTGAAATCTTTGACGGAATAATTCCTGTGCAGAAGGTCGGTCAGAGCCATATCTGGTTTACTCCCTGGGATTATTTAATTCGCTGGTGGGGCGTTTCGGAGGCTATGATGGATCTGGCCATGAGGCCTGATATGGTTCACGCCTTTGTAGATCGGATGGTGGATGCGTGGATGGCTGAACTGGATCAGTTTGTGCAGCAGAACCTGCTCTCCCTTGACTGCGGCAATACAAGAATAGGCTCCGGCGGTTACGGCTACATCAGTGATATGCCGGGAGATGATTATGATCCAGCATACGTTAAGCCGCATAACATGTGGGGCTGTTCGAACGCCCAGATATTCAGTGAAGTTTCCCCGTCCATGCACTGGGATTTCGCAATTGAACATGATATGCGCTGGCTTAAGCGCTGGAAGTATACCTACTACGGATGCTGTGAACCTCTTGACGGCAAGGCTGAAATACTGCGGCGCATTCCGAACCTCAGGAAGGTTTCAGTCTCCCCCTGGTCCGATACGGAACGGGCTGTTGAAAATTTCGGTGATCGCTACGTGATGAGCCGGAAGCCCAACCCTGCAATCCTTGCCGAAAGCAGCTGGGACCCCAGGCGGGCAGAAGCTGAAATAAGGGAGTTTCTGGACAGAACAGAAGGGAAGTGCAGTGTTGAGCTTATCATGAAGGATATTTCAACGGTGAAATACCATCCTGAAAGGCTGTGGGACTGGGAGACTATAGCCTCCCGGGTTGTTCAGGACTACTGCTGAGAAATACTTCGGCAGGAGCCCCTTTCCACCAGGTGCTGCTGAACTTTGAGTCCATGCTGGTTGTTGGGAGTGTTCTCAATCCTGTTTATAAGCATCTGCACAATTATTTTGCCCATATAAGCAGTGTCTATCTTCATAGTGGTAATTGGCGGAATGTATGGCATGTTGTAATCAAGAACATCACCGGGGGCGATAATTGATACATCTTCTGGGATTGAGAGCGTAAGTTCTTTGAGTGCAAGGATTACCCGTAAGGCCAGATCATCATCAAGACAGAAAACAGCTGTTGGTTTTACCTTGTTTTCGGGGTTGAAAACAGGATAGAGATCCTTGCGGAGCTTATCCATGTGGCCGGTTTCAAACTCGAATATATACTCCGGCGGGAGTTCAATTCTGTTTACGTCCATCGATTTTTTGAATCCGATAAAGCGGTCGTTTGAAAGTGCTGGAAGATCAATTCTCTGTATGCCGACATATGCAATCTTGCGATGTCCGAGTCTTATCAGATGATTTCCTGCTTCGTATGCTCCCTGAAAGTCATCTACACAAATTGAGTAGTATTTATCGTGAAACTCAGAATTCATCACCGTTATTACCATCATCCCGGCTGTTTCCAGACGGGCGAAAAGCTCATCGTTTCCGAAGTGAAGCGAAATTACTGCTCCTGAGCCGGACGACTTTATCTTGTCAAACATCTGCTGGGGTGTTTCTCGGTGATATATGGGTATGAGAATCAGGTTCAGACCTACTGCTTTCAAATCACTTTCGATGGATTCTATTATGGGTCTGATGAATTTGAATATAAAAGCCCATTCGTAGTCTCCGTTTATCAGTACGCAGACGTGATCGAAGTCGGATATCCTGTTGATTTTTTCTTTACGCTTGTAGCCGAGCTTTTCTGCGGCTGCAAACACCTTGGCTCTTGTCTCATCTGATATTCTGCCTGTCTCTGAGAGAGCCATCGAGGCCGCGGTCAGGGACACTCCGGCTTTTTCTGCAACATCACGCAATTTAGGTTTCATTTATTCATCCAGCAAATCAATTTAGCAGTATTTTATCATCCTTTGGGTTTCTGTCAATCTTTTTTAAAATAATTTTATCAAAATTTTAGCAATAATACGCTATAAATAGCCAATTATTTGATAAATACGGCCTAAAAATACATATCTTTGCTAAAATAAGGTAAAAACAAGATAAAAATATTGCTATATTGCATAAAATTTTAACAAAAAAACTTGACAGCCTGAAATTCCGTGTTAGGATAGGATTAATACGGAGACAGTGTTATGAGATTCGGACAGGTTATCGGCCTTAAAAAAGAGAATTACGAGAAGTATAAGCAGTACCATGCAAACGCATGGCCCGAGATAAACAGCAAAATAACTGAATGCAATATTAAGAACTATACCATCTTTTTTAAAGATGAACTGCTTTTTGCTTATTTTGAATATGTCGGCGAAGATTTTGAGGCTGACATGCAGAAGATGGCGGATGATTCAAAGACCCAGGAATGGTGGGCAATAATGAAACCGCTGCAGAGCCCGCTTGAAACAAGAAAGGATGGCGAATGGTGGGCGGACATGGAAGAAATGTACCATCTTGACTGAGGGTGCATTAAACAGGAATGAGGGTTTGATGTGAGTAGTGAGAATTTTGGAATAGCCCTTCAGATGAAGGGGGTCAGCAAGAGTTTTCCCGGAACACTTGCTGTAGACAATGTTGATTTTGATGTCCGTGCCGGAGAGGTTCATGCCCTTATCGGTGAAAACGGAGCAGGAAAATCAACGCTTATGAAGATAATAGCCGGTTCTTTTAATGATTACACCGGCAGTATATTCATAGGCTCAAAAGAGACGACTCTGCACTCACCGGTGCAGTCTAAAAAAAACGGAATAGAAATGATTTACCAGGAACTCAGCCTGGCATTGCCTCTGAGTATTTCAGAAAATGTTCTGGTCGGCAGACTTCCGAAGAAGGGACTCTTTCTTGATAAGGAAAAAATCTATAAAGAGACTAAGCGCTGTTTGAAACAGGTTGGTCTTGAACATCTTGATCCTGATCTTGAAATCGAAGAAATAAGTCAGCATGAGAGTCAGCTTGTCGAGATAGGCAAGGCGCTTGGAAACAATCCCTGTATCCTGGTAATGGATGAACCTACATCAGCTCTTTCGCGTGAAGAGGTTGAACGGCTTTTTGACATCATTAAAAAGCTGAAAAATCGCGGACTTGCAATCATCTATATTTCGCACCACCTGCCTGAGATTTTTGAGGTGGCCGACAGGGTAACTGTAATGCGGGACGGTAAAAAGATTGATACCCGTGATATAGATACTGTAAGCAGTGAAGAACTGGTTCAGATGATGGTCGGACACTCTGTTAAGGAGTTCTACTCTCATGAAAGCCATGCAACAGATGAGGAACGGCTGAAGGTTGAGAACCTTTCCCGGCACGGTTTCTTCCATAATGTATCCTTTACAGCAAAGAAGGGTGAGATCCTCGGTATCTGCGGACTTTCGGGTGCCGGACGAAGCGAGATTGCAAGGGTTCTTGTAGGGCTTGATGACCGCCATGAAGGGAAGGTGTTTATAGACGGTAAAGAAATCAATCCCAAAACGATGGCTCAGGCCCTTGATGAGGGAATAACCTATCTTACCGAGAACCGCAAAACCGAAGGCCTTGCATTAAGACTTGATATCAAGGAGAACATCCTTGCCGGCATAGTCCCCAAGCTTACCAGGGCCGGAATCTACCATGAGAATGAGGGACTTGAGCGGATGCAGGAGCTTATAAAGGAACTGCTTATTTATCCGCCTGATGCATCAAGAATTACCGGCAACCTCTCCGGAGGAAATCAGCAGAAGGTGCTTCTTGCCAAATGGATAGCCCTCGATCCGAAGGTCCTCATTCTGGATGAGCCGACCCGCGGTGTTGATATCGGTGCAAAGATGACAATCCATGAGTCTATCGAAAAACTGGCAGCCAACGGTACTACCGTACTGCTTATATCTTCAGACCTGCCTGAGCTTGTCTCTCTTTCAAACAGGGTTCTGATTATGAGGCAGGGACATATCATTCACGAAATGGATCAGGCTGCCTGTACAGAGGAAAGCGTTCTCCTCGCGGCTAATGGTGAGGGAATATAATGAGTGAGACACAGGTGATGGAAAAGGAAAAACAGAAGGTAACGCAGCCCGCAGACAGAAGGGCAACAAGTTACAGCATTATAGGAAAGATTTTTCACGGCATAGGCATTTATGCAGTTGCGGCAATGTTCCTGATTCTCGGAATCATTCTGCAGCTTCTGGGAGTCATCAACAACTTCATGACTCCGCAGAATATGCTCAACATTATTGATGCGGTTTCAATGCTTGGAATCGTAGCTGTCGGAATGGCCTTTATCACTTATTCCGGCCACTATGCCGACCTGTCGGTTCCGACAACCATGGCGCTGACCGGTATCGTTGCCGTTCAGATGCTTCAGTTCGGCTTTGTACCTGCCCTGATTGCCGCCTTTGCAACCGGCATAGTTATTGGTCTTATAAATGCAGTTGCAGTAGGAAAGTTCAAGGCAAATCCGATAATCTGGACCCTGGCTGTTAACTATGTAACACTTGGTGTTATAAGGCTGGTATGGGTCAACAAACAGATCTATCCGGATATGATCGCAAAAACTCAGCGTGCCAGTGAGCTGTTTGACAACATCTACCGTCTGCGCTTCTTCAACAAGATAGCACTGCCTGTAGTCTTTCTAGTGATCCTTGTGATTGTAATGAACTTTATAATGAAGAAAACAAAGTACGGCCAGCAGCTTAAGATGACCGGAGCCTCAAGAAAGGCAGCAAAGTTTTCAGGTGTTAATGTTGAAAGAGTTATCGGACTAAGCTTTATTATCTGTGCACTTACAGCCACACTCGGCGGGCTGACAATAACTTCGCTTTCCAGGGTCGGTGCCTACTACAACGGTGAAGGCTACGATTTTAAGGCTGTAACCGCAATAGTTATCGGCGGAATGACCCTTGCCGGCGGACGCGGTTCAATAATCGGAGTGCTCGGCGGTGTGCTTATAATCGGACTTATGAATAATATCATGACACTGCTCGGTGTCGGAACCTTCTCTCAGGACATGATCCGCGGAGCGATATTCATAATCGTAGTCGGTATAAATGCTAAATCTCTGAGATCTCTGGGGCGTGACGATGCTTAAAAACAAGAAGAATTCAATTTTAACTATAGTAGATAAAAACAGAATATACATTCTGTTCGGAATAGTGTTCATTATCATGGCTCTCTTTGCTCCGCGTTTCTTCAACGTGTTCAACCTGACCACGATAATGCGGACTATGTCTATGAACGCAGTTGTTGCAATCGGCTTTACGGTAATCCTTATTGTCGGTCAGCTTGATCTTTCAATTGGTACAATTGTTACATTCACCGGAATCCTGGGGCTTGGTCTCAAGGAATACCTGGGATACGGCGGTTCAGTTCCTGCGGCAATTATAGCAGGAGGTCTAATCGGACTGATAAACGGACTGCTTGTGTCAAAGGCTAAAATCAGTTCGTTTATTGTAACCCTTGGAATGATGACTGTGCTGCAGGGCGCAATTTATACCTTTACAGGGGGAAACTCGGTTAGTCTTTCTACAGACGATGCCTTTGCGGTGTCTGACTGGCTGGCTAAGATGATTTTTCCCCTTGCAACACCCAGGGTTATTATAACTTTATTACTTGTTGCCGGAGCATCAATTTTCATGCGGAAGACCAGAACGGGACGTAACTTCTACATGGTCGGCGGAAACAGCCAGACTGCCTGGCTTGCCGGTATCGATACTGATAAATATACAATAGCAGCCTTTGTGATCTCCGGTGTTATGGCCGGTATAGGCGGAGTTCTTTTCGCAATGGAAAGTGCCGCAGCAACCCTTAATATGGGAACTTCCTCACTTATGTATGTTCTATCCGCTACAATAATCGGAGGAACTTCAATGTCCGGCGGAAAAGGCGGAGTATTCAAGACCTTCGTAGCAATCCTGATGCTAGATGTTCTTTATAATGGAATTATCCTTTTCGGTCTCGGAAATGAAGTAAAGATTTTTATAGCGGGAATTATTCTTGCCTTCGTTGTTCTGTATGAAGCCTATGTTGCATACAAACACGAAAAAGTTATCGGCCAGCGTCCTGAACTGATGAAGGAACTGGCAGCAGTCCAAAATCAGGTTTAATACCTTTTGGAATAACCATTAAAATTGGAGGATGAAAATGAAAAGACTTTTAACTCTTTTCTGCGCCCTGCTTCTTGTTTTTACAGTTGCAGGAAACCTGACTGCCGGAGGACAGCAGGAAACAAAAACATCAGGCGGAAGCGGTAATCTTGAAGCTTCACTCGCTCTTGATAAGACAGCTGATGCGCTTACAGCAGCAGACGGCCAGCCGCTTATTAAAGTAGGCGGAGCAGTACGCGAAGTACCTGCCAGACCGGCTGATCCCGCAGCACTTCCTGAAACTGATCCCCTGCACTGGTGGGATATGGAATTTGCCGGATGGATTACAAATAAAACAAATATTCCTGAATCACCCAAAGACGGAGCAATTGGTAAAAAGGTTATCATGATCGTGCACGGTGACCATCCCTGGACAACCGCATGTACAACCGGAGCTCAGAAGGTTGCCGATGCATACCAGATGGATATAAAAATACTGTCACCTAACTGGGACCTTGCAGTGCAGAACCAGATGATCGACCAGTCAATCAATGAAAGACCCGACATGATCCTTCTTATCCCGCTTGATGCAAAAACTGCACCTCAGCAGGCAAGAAAAATCAATCAGGCCGGCGTTCCTTTAATTCTTTTCAATACACTTCCGGATGCCAAGGCAATGGATTACGCAATTGCATGGACAGGTCCTGATGATTTCGGCCAGTTCAGAATCCTTTCTAAACTCTGGGCAGATAAGCTCGGCAAGGAAGGCGGAGTTGCATACATTCAGCATGCACCCGGCGGATCTCCCTACTTCTCAAGATGCTGGGGACCAATTTCCGAACTCTCACAGTACGCTCCCAATATCAAGGTTCTTGACAAGCAGGCTCCAGGATTTGAGGCAGACAAGACTATGCAGCTTGTTTCCGACTGGCTCACAAGATTCGGCGATGATCTTAAAGGTATCTGTGCAGCTGACGATTCAGCCCAGGCTCTTGGAATCTTTGAAGCTCTCAAGAAAGCAGGACGTGAAGATGTTGTAGTAGTTGCAGCCGGTAACAGTAAGGTCGGTATGGACCTCGTTAAAGACGGAAAACTCTATGCTATTACATATCAGACTGCAGAAGGCGACGGCGCCCTTGCCGTAAAAACAGCTGCTGACTGGTTCAACGGAAAGGACATTCCTCCTGTACGCTACCTGCCTCAGCACATGATCACAATCGACGACGTAGAAGAATTCTATCCTCCTCAGTGGTAGGAGATACGAACATTGCTGACTGCGGCGGCAAAAGCAGCTGCCGCGGTCAGCTATAGTAAACGGACGGAGGTAAGCGGTGAAAAGAACGGAAAACTGTTTGAAAAAACTGAACAGGATGAATACCGCTCTGGCGCATAAGGAGCCCGACAGGGTGCCGTTAAGCGACTTCTTCTGGCTTACCTTTATTCAGCGGTGGCAGCAGGAGCTTGGACTCCCGAAAGATGCCAGTCCCTATTACCATTATGATCTCGACTGGGTTGCAACAACCCCGAATATGGATCCCCATATCAAGGATTTTGAGATCATATCGGACAGCGACGGAGATATGGTAGTACGGACCGGTTTTGAAGCTGTCATACGGCATCGGGACGGAAGGCAGATGCCGTATTTTGAACATTTTGAAACCGATACCATCGATAAAATGATGGCATTTGAATTTGATGACCCCTGGGATGAGCGCAGATACTTCAAGGGCGGCGACAATCAGATTGCAGGTGTTTCCGAAGTTGTCTCACGGAACAGTCCTCCCTGGATCGATACTGTTAAATCATTCCATCCTGACTTTCCGGTATACGGTTCGGTCTGTGAAGGACATGAGGAAGGCTGGAGGATTATCGGCTCTGAGAACATGATGCTCTGGATGGGCCTCTACCCAGAAGAGCTGGGCAGGTTTATCAGCCGGGTAAACGAGTTTACCCTTGAGCTTGCGAAGGCCCAGATTAAGGCTGCCGACGGTATGCTTGACGGCATGGTGATCTGGGGCGATGTTGCATATGTAAACGGAATGCTGTTTTCTCCGGAGTTTTGGAGACAGCATTTTAAACCGGGAGTGAAAGCGATAATTGATTACTGTCACTCTAAGAATCTTCCGGTTATATATCACGGCTGCGGCAATGCCTCGGCCATTTACAGGGATTTTATTGAAATGGGGCTTGATGCATACAACCCGCTTGAGGCCAAATCGGGCCTGAATGTAGTCGAGCTTAGAAAACAGTACGGGCATGATATGGGTTTCTGCGGAAACATTGACGCATTGAACTGGGGAACCGCTCCGCTTGATCAGCTTAAGCAGGAAGTTCTTACAAAGATGAATGCCGCCAAGGGAGGCGGATACATTGTTCAGTCTGATCATTCCGTACCTAGTAACGTAAGTGCTGAAAGGTATGAATTTGTAGTAGATCTGGTCCGGAAATACGGTAACTATCCTCTGAATCTCGGAGAGTACGATATTCCGGAACTGTAAGGAGATTAGTATGACGCATTTGGAACGATTTTATGCAACGATAGAGAGAAAGCCGGTTGATTATCCGGCAAGCTGGCTGGGACTTCCGGTTCCTGATGCCCATCAGTCGCTGCTGGAATATTTTAAAATAAGTAATATTGAAGAGATGACTAAGGCTGTTAATGATGATATTTATCCGGTGGAACTGCCTTACCATTCACCTACAAGCAACGCAATCTATGCCGCCTTTGATTTTGCGAAGGACTTTGAAACCGACAGGGATGATGATTATGAACGGACTCTGACTGCAGCCGGTTTTTTTGAAGATTATTCCGACCCATCAAAGATAGATGATTTTGACTGGCCTGTGCCTTCAAAATATATAGATCCAGCTGAATGTGCGGCTGCAGTTGAAGCAGCGCCTGCAGATAAGGCAGTTCTAGGAGTTGTATGGTCCGCCCACTTTCAGGATGCCTGCGCAGCCTTCGGAATGGAAACAGCACTTATGAAGATGGTGCTTGAGCCCGAGATGTTCAGGGTGGTAATAGACCGTATACTTGATTTCTATCTTGAAGCCAATGAGATTTTTTACAAGGCAACAGAAGGAAAGCTGCATGCCGTTCTTATAGGAAACGATCTGGGCAGTCAGGAGAGCCTGATGCTGTCGGCAGATATGATTCGTGATTTTGTTCTGCCCGGAACAAGGAAGCTGGTTGAGCAGGCCCACCGTTACGGGCTGAAGGTTATTCACCATTCCTGCGGTTCGATCAGACCTATTATTGAAGATTTGATCGAATGCGGTGTGGATGCCGTGCATCCTATTCAGGCTCTGGCCAAGGGGATGGATCCGTATTCACTGAAGGATGAATTCGGCGACAGGGTTTCATTCTGCGGCGGGGTGGATGCTCAGTATCTGCTTGTAAAAGGCAATGCGGATGATGTAGGTAAAAAGGTTGCAGAACTCAAGAAGCTGTTTCCTACAGGACTGATAATATCGCCCAGTCATGAAGCCATTCTGCCTGATATTCCGCCTGAGAATATTGATGCGCTATTTAAGAGTATACAGTGAGGCAATTTCAAAACTAAGAAAGTCAAACTATAAAAGTTTTGAAATTGCTACCTTAATGTAAATGAAGAAAATTTTACAATTGCTTATTGTATAATAATTTACATAATTATGTAAAATTTTGCTTCAAAGCTTCTTGCAAAACTAACCGAGTTTTGCAAGAAGCTCAGTAATCTTTGTAAAGAATTCAAATAAAATTTGGCTGATTCTTGTTAACTTGCATGCTTAACAGGTGTATTATAGTTCTATGATTTTTGTTGCGGTAATACTTTTTATCATTTTGCTTGATGCATCATTAATGTTTTATTTTATACATGCGCTTCTGCTGAAATCCCGCAGAAAATATGAGTATTTCAGAGAGTACGGTATTTCGAGGGGGCAGTACAGCAGAAGCATGGCTGCCGCTATTGAGGAAACCTGGATTAAGTTTCGTATAAATTCCCCCTTCGGCTACCTGCTTGACGGTAATGCCTATCCTGCGCCCGGTTTTCAGGGCAGGGGCGGAAAGAAAACCATTATTTTCTGTCACGGTATAAACTGGAGCCGCTGGGGTATGGTTAAATACATCAAACCATTTCTGAGCTCAGGCTGGAATATTATTATCTACGACAATCGGGCGCACGGGCTGAGTGAGGGTAAATATCCTTCATACGGCTACTTTGAAAAGCATGATCTGAAAGCGATTCGTGATTATTCGAGAAGTATTTTCCCCGATACTGAAATTGCCGGCGTTTTCGGAGAGTCTATGGGAGCGGCAACTGTTCTCCAGTATGCGAAGATCGCCGAGAATCTGAACTTTATAATTGCGGACTGTCCATACTCCTCTCTGGTTGAAGAGCTTGAGTATCAGCTTCGGCGGTATCATATTCCGAAATTCTACCATCGTTTCATGCTCTACCGCATGAGAATTGTTACAAGGCTTATGGCAAATTTTGATATAGATACGGTACGGCCTGATGAGGATATTATGGAAACAGATGTTCCTCTGCTGCTTGTTCACGGTAAGAGCGACCGCTACGTTCCGTCCTCAATGTCGATTGCCATGTATGAAAAACGAAAAGATCAGTACAGGACCGAGCTTTTTCTGGTCGATAAAGCCCGCCACGTCAAAAGCGTAATGGTTTCCCGTGAAAAGTATTATGACAGGCTCAAGGAATTTATAAACAGCATAAGTCCTGATTTAATTGACTGAATCAGGCAGACTTACCCTGAAAATTACGGTTCCATGATTAGTGTTGAATGCTGTTATTTTCCCGTGGTGTTTTTCAACAATGGTTTTAGTGATGTTTAAGCCGAGACCGCTGCCTTTCTTCTTTGTATTACTGCCTCTGTACAGCCTGTTAAAAATAAGCTGAAGATCCTCTTCCCCTATACAGCCCTTGTTTTCTATTTCGATTATTACAGAACTGACGGCTTTGTAAATTCTTAGATTGACAGCGAAGCCCTCATCGCTGTGCATGAGGGCATTTGAAATAAGGTTGTTGAAAACTCTTGTCATCAATTCCCTGTCTGCGGTGAGTGTTTCGGGGGCATTATCAAGGTTAAAGTTCAGACTGGTGTTTTTTACAAGAGCTTCTGCTGCAAAGCGGTTGTACAGATCCTCGCAGAAGGGAATAAGAGGGAAGGTTTCCGGTTTCAGAAAGCCTGTTTCAGATTTCATAAATGTGAGTTCTGAAAGTGAGGCGATAAGATCTGTCAGTTTCTCAAGTTCGCCGGAAAGAATCTCCAGTCTGTGTTCATTCATTGGAAGGCTGCCCGCAGTGACTGCATCAAGCTGGCTTCGAAGGGCGGTTACAGGTGATTTAAGGTCATGAGTAATATCGGCAAGCCATCTCTGCTGAATCAGGTCATCCTTTATAAGCTGAGATTGCAGACTTTCGGCAGCTACTGAAGATGCTCTTACCTCTTTGGAAGATTTATTATAGTTAAAAACAATATCACGTCTCCCCGCGGCCAGATCGCTGAGCTGTCCTGCAAGCTGTGAAGATGATCGGCTGATCTGGAATGAAAGGAGAATGGATATAATTACCGATAGAATCAGAGAAATTATGACTCCTGTAAGGAAGGATGAAGTAAAAATTTTATCAAAAAAACTTGTGTATCCGAAACCAATAAGCGGTGTTGAAAGGCTTGAGCAGTATCCCGCAATTTTACCCTCTACAATTATCGGGTTGATGCTTTTTATAGCAGAAGATTCAGGATTTTTGCTCAGTTCATAATTGATTAATTTGCTGATTATACCGCTGTAGTCTTTCGGATGCTCCGATCTTATCCGCGCTGCTGTTTCCCAGCTGAAAACCTTTACCTTTTCTGTATCCCAGAGTTCAAGTTTTACCAGTATCGCAGACAGGCTTGAATCGCAGAAGTCTTTAACAGCAGTGTCCTCTCCGGTTCTATCATCTGTGAAGAAATTCCGGTTTTCATTTTCAGAGAAATATTCTGAAAGAAGTGCAGCTGCTTCTGTTGACTGTCTGTGAGCCCAGGCTCCGGAGATGTTGATAAAGCCCCTGGTGGTACTGAAGCTTATTAAGGAAATTATAAACAGGTTAAGTACCAGAAAGCTCAGCATAATTTTAGTCTGCAGCGTTTTCATCATCATTTTTATATTCCATATCTTCATGTTGTTCAAACTGCATCTGTCTGAAAAATTGATAATACACATAAAAAACACAATATCAACAAAAACAGGACATTAGACGCTTTGATTATTACATTGTTTACATTCAATTTACCATCAGTTAACTGATGGTCTATGAAGTCGAAGTATATTTAAGAAAACTATCGGAGAGTGAAAATGTATACTATTGCTATTGTTGAAGATAATGAGGCTATCCGCGAGGCGGTTGTATCCTATCTGAATCTTGAAGACTACTCCACAGTTGAATTTCCCGGCTGCACCGGAGTTCTTGAACATCTTAACTCAAATGATGTCGACTTACTGCTGCTTGATGTCGTTCTTCCTGACGGCAACGGATTTTACCTGGGTAAAGAGATTCGGAAGGCGTCTGATGTTCCCATTATTTTTATGACATCAAAAAATACAGAATCAGACCGGATTATGGGTTTTGAAATAGGCGGTGATGACTTTGTTGAGAAGCCGTTTTCGATAAAAGAACTGATGCTGAGAATTAATGCCCTGCTTCGGCGTGCAAACAGGAAGCTCGTTTCTGCCGGAGCAGGTTCGTTGAGCCGAAAGTGGAGGCTGAATAACTACCGGATAGAAATTGATTTTCCCGGGCATGAACTTTTTGTCGATAATGAGAATACACGAATGACGGCTACCGAATGGAAAATCCTGACATATCTTGTTTCGAATGAGCATGTTGTAGTTTCAAGGGAGCAGATTCTGGATCATTCACTTGAATATAACTTTGAAGGTTATGACCGGATTGTTGATACCCATATTAAGAATATACGGGCAAAGCTTGGAAAGGGTGAGTGGATAGAAACTGTCAGAGGTTACGGTTACCGTTTTTGCGGCACTCCATCGACTGATTGATTCAGGATTGTTCTTCATCCTGTAAACACCAAATCTTCAATAACGATCCACATATCCTCCATATACTTCACACATAAAGACCAGATCATGTACAGGAATAAATTTTCAAGGAGAACAGAAAGAATGAAAAAACTGTCTATTTTACTTGCATTGATTCTGGTTGTCAGTGCGGGGGCTTTCGCTGATGTTGACCTCAGCGGAGAGTTCATGTTCGGTTTAACTAACCTTGGTGCTGATGCTCAGACCTCTCAGACTCCCAAGGCGGAAATAAACCTCAGCGCAACTGTTGATGATAACACTACAGTAGCCGTAGAACTCGATGCAGAGGGTGGTGACTGGACTGATGGAAACATTTCACTTGATGATTTCAGGGTAAGCTCCAATATCGCCGGTGTATTCGGAATTGAAGCTTTCAGTCTCACAATGACTGCAGGTTACTTCGATACATATTTCACAAACTGGAATTATGTTTCAAGAAGCGGTGAAGAATTTTACTATACCGGAGCAGCTTCAGCATACCTCTTCAACTTCGGACCTAAAAAAGATGAAGCTGTAGCACTTGATTTTGGGGTTGCCGGTTACAGTGTGAAATTTTACCAGGATCTCGACCTTACAATGATGGGACTTGCTTTCTCCGGTTCACCGGTTGAAGGTTCTAACTTCCTGGTCGGCTACTATGCGGCATATGATTCTGTTTCAGAAGGTAATGTATGGGCGGAAGCCGGTTATACTTATGATTCTGATGCTGTTTCAGTATATGTACCTGCGGTTTTTACATATGGACTTGGAACAGAAGCATACGGCTGGAGTTCCGGAGTTGCTGCTGATGTTGCCGGAATTCATGCAAGCGTAGGTGTAGGCGGAACCAGTGCTACTTCTGCCTTCAAAGATTGTCTTATTGAAGTAAGCACTTCAATGGTTGAAAATACAGACCTCTATGCAATTGTTGATCTTGATACAACAGCAGATTCTGTTTTCCAGTCAGTAGATCTTGGCGGCAAGTATAACCTTGGTGCACTTGGTATTGGTGCCGGTTTTGTTGTGGCCAGCGGTGATGATGTTTCAACTATCGTTTACGGTGATAACGGCACAGTTGCCGGTAACGGTGCGTACCTCTTCTTTGACATAGACTACTAAACGATTCATTCAGAATGATTTGCGGGGACTTCCGTCGGGAAGTCCCTTTTTTTTGATAAAATTTTAATTTTAAATTTCATTATGAAATACAAAATATAATGTAAATTGAAAAATAGATTGTTAAAATATTGTATCAAACTTTTCTCCTGGAATAACTGAAAGAGTATAAATCACCATACAGCAATAAAATAAAAGCACATGAAAATTCCTGATTGTTACTGGCACGGTATTTGCAATAAGCCCAATACTAATTTGACAGTTTATCTATGGAAGGTGCTATACAGTGAATGTTGGGTTTATAGGCTTTGGTGAAGCAGCATATTATATTTCTATGGGTTTGAAGGATGAAGGCGTATCCGGAATTGTTGCTTATGATGCAATGCTGGAGCATCCTGTTGCCGGAAAGAAGATTAAGCAAAGAGCACAGGACAGCCGCGTCAAACTGCTTGTTTCTCCGGCTGATACGGTAGATACAACCGATTTCCTTTTTGTTGCAGTACCGGCTGTGAATGCTCAGGATGTATGCAATGAAATCACTCCATTTCTAAAACCGGGTCAGCTGTATATTGATGTAAGTGCTTCGACACCCAAAGTTAAAGAATCATTTGAAAAGATGGTTGAGAAATCGGGTGCACTATATGTAGATGCTGCTATGCTTGGTTCTCTTCCTTTAAACAGGCATAAGGTTCCCATAACAGCCAGCGGATCGGGTGCTGAAAAATTCAAGGAAACAATGTCCAAAAAGGGTATGAATATCACCTGTGTCGGTTCTCAGGCTGGATCAGCCTCGGCAATAAAGCTGATACGCAGTGTTTTTATGAAAGGTATAGCTGCACTCATGCTTGAAATGCTTGAAGGTGCTTATAAATATAATGTGATGGATGAAGTTGTTTCCTCTCTCAGTGCTTCTATGGATGGTATATCATTTGAAAGCCATTTAAAAAGACTTATTACCGGCACAGCTGTTCATGCAAAAAGAAGAGCCGAAGAATTAAACGGTTCTGTTCAGATGCTGATGGATCGGGATGTAGATAATGCAATGGTAAAAGCGTCAAAATATAAACATGAATATCTTGCCGAATGTCTTTCAGGAGAACAGGCTAAAGATGAGTATGAAGATATTCATTCAGTTCTAGTTTCCATGAGAAAAAACCAGTAATAAAAGGAGAGCTTATGCCGGTTGGTAAAAGAATTTATCTTAAAAGGGATCTTCCTGATCCGGAATTGGTGAAACAGTTTAACAGCATCCCTGCTTCAAATTGTGCGGATGTTATGGAAAGATCCTGTGCCATGAATCCCCGCATCCGGCTGATGAGCAGTCCGTCCAGACAATGCACTGCAGGTCCTGCATTCACCGTCAAGGCAAGGGCCGGAGACAATCTTCTCATTCATGCAGCACTGAATCTTGTAAGTGAAGGTGATATGCTTGTCATTTCAAATGAAGGTGATCAGACCCGTTCACTTATTGGTGAGGTAATGCTTGCTTATCTCTTTTATACAAAGAAAATTGCCGGTATTATACTGGACGGACCGATACGGGATATCGATGAAGTTAACAGCTGGGATTTTCCAATTTACGCTACAGGAACTACTCCGGGAGGGCCATATAAAGAGGGTCCGGGTGAGATAAATGTCCCTATATCATGCGGAGAAATCAGTGTGAATCCCGGAGATATTATTCTGACTGATCCTGACGGAGTAATTGTGATTCCAAAAAAGGATGCAGAAGTTACCCTGGAGAAGGCAAAAGCTTTCCAGATTCAGGACGAGAAGAAACTGGCTGCAGCCAAAGATGGAACCGCAAACAGAGAATGGGTTGGAAAGCTGCTTGATGAAAAAGGTTTTGAACTGATAGACGAGGTCTATCATCCGTGAATGTATTAAAATAAAAATTAAAATAAAAACTATGGAGGTTTTTAATGAAAAGGATATTATCATTTTTGCTGATTCTTACAGTAAGTGTCGCCCTGATGGTAAGCTGTTCTGCGAAGTCGGAAAAGTCTTCTGCAGAAGCCGTAACTGAAAAAGCAGTTAGTGCTGCAGAAAACTGGCCTGAACAGCCTATTAACATTCTTGTACCTGCTTCAGCAGGAGGCGGAGCCGACATCATTACAAGAATAATTACCAAGTACATAACCCAGGAAACAGGCGAAGCAGTAGTTGTAACCAATGTTACAGGTCTTTCAGGTTATGAGCAGGTTCGAAAGCAGGATCCTAACGGATACAACTATGTATTCGGCATCACAGGGCTCCTGATATCTGCGGCTCAGGGCCAGCTTGATTTCGGTCATGAAGCATTTGATGCAGCCTTTACCCCGGGGCTGGATTCTTCAAACGGAATTCTTGTCCGTGGAGATTCCCCCTACAAAACTCTAAAGGATTTATTTGACGCAATTGAAAAAAATCCTGACAGTGTTACCGGCGGTATTTCAATGACCGGTTATCCTTATCTCTGTATGCTGGCAATTGAAGATGCTCTCGGAATCGATATGTACTGTATCGACGCCGGAAATACTTCAGAACGCTCTGTTGCCCTCCTCGGCGGACAGGTTGATTTTATCATTTCCGGTATGGCTGCAATCACCGGTTATCTTCAGTCAGGAGACTTCCGTTATCTTGCAATTACCGCTGAAGAAAGAAATCCCTTTCTCCCGGATGTTCCGACCTTCAAGGAAAGCGGCTATGATTTCGCATTTGTAGACCAGGGTATATATTTACTTGCTCCGAAGGGAACTGATCCTGCCGTACTTGAAAAATTCAACAAGCTGTTTCATGAGAAGATTCAGACAAATCCCGACTATAAGAAAGAAATGGCCCGATTTGGCATGGTTGACGTTAATTACTCTCCGAAAGAACTTACAGACGTGCTTGATCATTCGGCCGAAGTTTTCCAGAAGTTTTTAAAATAGAGAATTAAGGGATTTTTGGTATGAAAAGTAAAATTGACAGTGTTTTTTATAGGGCGGAGATTTATTTTTCCGCTTACAAACTGATGGCTCTCGGGTTGATAATTGCTCTGGTTTCCATTTTTATGCTTATCCAGACTTCAGATTATGTTCAAGCCGGAGGACTGAATGTTGTAGACAATGCTGCATTTGCCCCGCGTCTGATCTACACTGTTCTGTTAATTCTTGGAATCCTGATTTTTATACAGGAATTGCTAAGGAATAAAGCCTTGCGAAAAGAGATACTTAACAGCGCAGTAGCAAAAGAGACAGTTGCGGGTAATCAAAAATCCCTGATTGTTCTGGGCAGTATATTGTTATTTATACTGCTCATGACGCAAATCGGCTTTATTCTGTCTTCGATAATTTATTTGATCTCCAATATGATCATTATGAATTCGAAGGCTTCGAGAAATGTGAAAATGTATGCAATAATTGCAGTAATAGTTGCAGTTGTGGTTTATTTTTGTTTCAAAGAATTCATATATGTAAACCTGCCAATCGGGGCATTATTTAAAGCAGTCCTGGGGAGATAATATGTTAGTTTCAACTTTTATAGGTTTAATGACACCGTTAAATATTACCCTGATGGTGGTAGGTGTGATCGTCGGTATTCTCTTTGGCGCTATTCCAGGATTAAGTTCAACCATGGCAATCGCGCTGTTCCTGCCCGTCACCTTTGCGATTGATGTGACCAGCGCCTTTGCTCTGCTTATTGCCCTGTACATCGGCGGTGTTTCCGGCGGATTGATTTCAGCTATACTTATCAATATTCCCGGTTCGGCAATGTCGATAGCAACCACGTATGACGGTTCGCCGATGGCTGTAAAAGGTCAGGCTCACAGAGCTCTCGGAATAGGTATAGTTTTCTCAACGCTCGGTACTATCGTGAGCCTTATCGTTCTTATTGCCGCTGCGCCTCCGCTTTCAAAGCTGACAATTAAGATGAGTTCCTATGATTTCTTTGCGCTGACCCTGCTGTCGCTTACATTGATTTCAGGAGTCTCCGGTAAGAATATGCTGCTTGGTCTGCTGTCCGGATTCATGGGGCTTGCCATCGCGATGGTCGGTATTGCTCCTATCGATGGAACACCCAGATTCACCTTCGGTGAAGTACAGCTGCTTAACGGTTTTTCCCTTTTACCGGCAGTCATAGGATTATTTGCCGTAACTGAGATAATGAAGGCCGTCAGCAACGCTGATAAGAAAGCGGATGTAAAGACTAAAACCGAAAAGGTCAGAGGTTTCGGATTCTCAATACGGGAGTTTTTCGGTCAGGCAAAGAACTTTGTGATATCTTCGGTTATTGGAATTGTAATCGGATTTCTGCCCGGTATGGGCGGTTCTCTGGCGAACCAGGTAGCCTATGCTGCAGTGCAGAAAAACTCCAAGTACCCTGAGAAATTCGGAACGGGCATAATGGATGGTATAGTTGCATCGGAGACTTCAAATAACGCTTCCATAGGAGGCGCAATGATTCCCCTGCTTACTCTTGGTATTCCGGGTGATGGGCCGACAGCGATGCTGCTCGGTGCATTTATGATTCACGGAATTGTCCCGGGACCGCTGCTGTTCAAGACAAGCGCACCTCTGGTAAATACAATCTTTGTAGCTTTGATAATCTGTACAATTATTATGTTTTTCATAGAATATTTCGGCTTGCGGCTGTTCGTAAAGGCGCTGAATGTTCCAAAAGGCATACTTCTTCCGATTATACTGGTGCTCTGCATTGTCGGTTCATATGCAAACAACAATAATATGTTTGATGTATGGACATTGCTGATATTCGGTGTATTCGGGTTTCTTTTATTTAAGATTGGTATTCCGAGAGCCCCCTTGGTACTGGGCTTTGTACTGGGGCCGTCAGTTGAGACTAATCTGCGGCGTGCAGTTCAGCACAGCCGGGGATCTATTATGCCTTTTCTGACCCGACCCTTATGTGTAACATTGCTTTCTTTGTGCCTTCTTATCATAGTATTTGCATTTGTTTCTCAAATAAGGGCAGGTCGTGCAGAGAAGCGTGCAGCAGCTGCTGCTGGAGAATGATTATGGATATCACAGAAATTACAGAACTGACCAATAAGCGTCTTGCAGAACCATGGATTATCATGACAAAACCCTTCCATGTAGTAGGCAATATATATTTTGTTGGAACTTCCTGGGTATCATGCTTTCTTATTGAAACAGAAGAAGGCTTGATTCTGATCGACTGTGCAATGCAGGAGACACTCTACCAGCTTGTTGACGGTATACACCAGGCGGGCTTCAATCCGCGTGATATAAAAAAACTATTTATATCACATGGACATTTCGATCACTGCGGTGCTGCCCGTGCAATTCAGGAAATGACTGGATGCGAGATATGGATAGGAAAAGATGATCTGTTCTTTTTTGAAGAACGCCGTGATCTGATATTTTTTGAACACACTGTTCCTGAATTTAAAATTACCAATACATATGATTATGATTCAGAAATTAATTTCGGCGGTACAGTTATAAAGCCTGTTCACTGTCCGGGCCATACTCCGGGTACAACCAGCTTTTTTATTGAGACCCAGAATGAAGGTAAGAATCTTACTTGCGCAATGCATGGCGGGCTGGGCATTCATGGAGTGAGCAAGCCTGAATTGATTGAAAACCGGCTGCCTGTGTCTCTTCATGATGATTACAGAAGGCAGCTTGAAGAAATGATGGAGAAGCATGTAGATATTGTTCTGCCTTCTCATGTCGGACATGCTGTAGATTATGATTTTCTGGGCCTTGGCTATGATACTTCCAGAGGCAGTGAAAAGTTTATTGATACAGATGCCTGGCGCAGAATGCTTTCATCCAAGATGAAGCAGTTTGAAGAGAACTGCTGCTGATTTAAATTACTGGAAAAACTATGTTTGACTTACTTATCAAAAACGGAAATCTGCTGTTATCCGGACAAGAGACGCCCGAAAACAACGATATAGGGATCGCAGGGAATAAGATTGTCAGAATTGGAAAAATCTCAGCATCTGAATCAAAACATGTAATAGATGCTTCAGATTGTATTGTCAGCCCGGGCCTTGTGGATTTTCATTTACATCTGGCTCCGCTTGCTGAAATCGGAGTCTGCGGAGAGGCTGCATGCTTTCCTTCGGGAGTAACAACAGTTGTGGACTGCGGCAGTGCCGGGGCCGGAACCTATGCCGGGCACAGACCGGCAATAGCAGCCAGCTCTCTTAACGTTTTTACCTTTATGCATGTCTGTTCTGCAGGGCTTGCTACAGGCCGTTATCTGGAAAACCCGGACCCTCAGTATTATGACAGGGAAAAAATTACAGAATATTTTGAAAAATGGGGAAACCGGGAACTGATAGGGCTTAAAATCAGGCAGGGGAAAGAGATTGTTGGTTCCCTCGGGTTGAAGCCGCTTAAAGAAACAATCAGGCTTGCGGAAGAACTTGATGTACCGGTGATGGTTCACTGCTCAAATCCGCCGGGAGTAATGGATGATATCCTTAATCTCTTAAGGAAGGGGGATATTTTTACGCATGCCTTTCAGGATAAGGGCGGGAGCATTCTCGGTCCTGACGGACGGATATCTGAATCCGCAAAATCCGCAAGAAAACGTGGTGTTGTCTTTGATGTAGCAAACGCGAATATTCATTTCTCATTCGAGGTTGCAAGACAGGCGATTTCAGAGGGATTTCTTCCGGATACCATCAGTACAGATTTAACTACCAGGAGCCTGTATCTTCGTCCGAATGTTTTTAATCTTCTGCATGTCATGTCAAAATATATCAGCCTTGGATTATCTGTAAGGCAGGTTTTCGATATGTGTACGGTCAACCCTGCAAAAATAATCGGAAAGGCCGGAGTAACTGCTGTGCTGAAAGAAGGTGCTGCTGCTGATATAGCGGTTTTCCGTAATATAAAAAAGGATGTCATTTTTGGGGATAGAACAGGAAACACCCTGAAGGGGAAATCGTTTCTAAAAGCCATGGCGACAATAAAGGATGGAAAAATTGTCTATCGTGACCAGGAATTCTAAAAAACAATCAACAAATAAATAGTTAACAGTGAATACCATAAGGAGAACGGCATGAGTAAAAAGCCGAAACTGGTGTCAACTCTGGACTACACCATTAGAATAGGTGGAGAAGGAGGAGACGGCGTTATAAGCTGCGGTGAACTTCTTGCACAGGCTGCTGCACGTACGGAATTTCATGTTTTTACTTTCATTACCTATCCGTCAGAAATGAGGGGCGGATTTTCCATGATCCAGATAAGGCTGAGGGATATAACAATATATTCCATGGGAAGCAATGTGGATTGTCTGGTTGTCTTTAATCAGGAGGCGCTTGAAAATACCCGATCAGCACTCAGAGAAGGCGGGGTTCTGATATATGATCCGGATACGGTTGATGTAAGTGATATGAAAGACTGTCAGCTCAAACCCGTTCCTTTTACGGCTCTTGCACGGGAGACTACAGGAGCTGTTCTTGGTAAAAACGTGGTTGCTCTTGGTACGCTGGGCAGTGTACTGGGAATAGATACTAATCTGCTGCGGGCTTTGCTGAAAGAAAAATTCGGAAAAAAGGGTGCTGATGTTATAGAAAAGAATAACAAAGCTCTCCATGCTGGAATGGATGCGGCAGCCAGAATTGATATTCCCGTCAATTTCAGAATTACAGACCTGAAACCTGCCGGTGAAGATTATATGTTTATAAGCGGTAACCAGGCGGTGGCGCTCGGTGCTATTGCTGCCGGCTGCAGGTTCACAGCCGGTTATCCGATAACTCCTTCTACATCCATTTTTGAAACCCTTACCAGGCTTATGCCGCTTGTAGGCGGCAGGGCTGTTCAGATGGAGGATGAGATTGCTGCTATTAGTGCTGTGATTGGAGCTTCATTCGCCGGTGAAAAGGTAATTATACCAACCTCCGGTCCCGGGCTGATGCTTATGACGGAGCAGCTGAGTCTTGCCTCGATGATCGAAGTGCCGATGGTTCTTGTCGATGTACAGCGTGCAGGTCCGTCTACAGGTCTTCCCACAAAAACTGAACAGTCGGACCTTAAGTTTGCCGTTTACGGTGCAGCTGGAGACAGTCCAAGAATTATCATGGCGCCAACAACGGTGGAAGATACTTTCTATCAGACTATCAGGGCATTTAATCTGTCTGAAAGATACCAGATTCCGGTAATTCTGCTTCTTGATCAGTCCATAGGATACCGGAAAGCAACTGTTAAAATGCCTAATTTTGATCAGATTAAAGAACTCGATCAGATGGAGTGTTTTAAAAGTCTGCGTATACCCCATGCGAATAAAATTGATCTCAGGCGAAGAAGGGAGCCCGATTCGAATGATCTTGAAGATTATAAGAGGTATCTTGATACCCCGGACGGAGTCAGTCCGATTGCAAGGCCGGGAACCCCCGGAGGTCAGTATCTTGCTACCGGTCTGGAGCATGATGAATACGGTCATACCGATCAATCACCGCTTAACCATCAGAAAATGAGCCTTAAGAGATTCAGGAAGATGGAGGCAATCTCAAAAGAGTTTGAAAAAAACCCGATAGAGTTTTACGGCGATCCTGACGCCACAATCGGGGTTATAGGCTGGGGTTCTACCGAGGGTGCTATCCGTGAAGCCAGATACATGGCTGAAAAAAACGGTATTAAAATCCGTCATCTTCATCCGCATACTATAAGTCCGCTTCCTCACAGGCAGATATCCCTGTTCCTGGCCAGGCTTGATCATCTTATCGTGGTGGAAGAGAATCTTACCGGTCAATTTACAAATTATCTAAAAGCCAAATTCAGGATTAATCCTCAGAATATACGAAAATGTCAGGGTATACCTCTGACCGCAGAAGAAATTTATGAAGGAATTGAAAAGGTAGCGAGGTTGGACAATGATGAACACAGTAAATTCTTTTAACAGGGAAGGGGTAAAGCCTGTATGGTGTCCGGGCTGCGGTGATTACGGCGTTCTTACGGCCCTTAAAAAGTCTCTTGTTGAGCTGCAGCTTTTGCCCGAAGAAATCATGGTGATATCGGGAATAGGATGTTCTGGACGTTTTTCACATTACCTTAATACCTACAGTCTTCACGGTACTCACGGCAGGGCCCTGCCTACAGCATGCGGAGCCAAAGCTGCCAGTCCGGAAATGACTGTGCTTGCGGTAGGCGGTGATGGAGACGGACTGTCGATCGGCGGAGGCCATATAAGTCATACTGCAAGAAGGAATGCAAACATTACCTATCTTCTTTTGGATAATCATATTTACGGACTCACCAAGGGTCAAACCTCACCAACTACTCCCGTCGGTTATCAGGGGAAGACCTCTCCTTATGGAGTGACGGAGGAAGAGCTGAATCCAATACCGGTTTTCCTTACATACGGCGCATCATTTATTGCGCGCGGTCACAGTTTTGATATTAAGCAGCTTACACATCTGATTACAGAGGGGATAAAGCACCCGGGGTTTTCGATTATTTATGTTCATTCGCCCTGTGTGACTCACCCCTCTCTTGAGTGGAAGAAACTTAAAGAAAAGACCTGCAGTCTTCCGGAAGGATTTCCTGTTCAGGATGTAATGACCGCCATGCCCTATGCTTTTTCGAAGGATAAGCTTTATACTGGAATATTTTATCAGGTTAGAAAACCGACTTTGGAAGAGCGGCTTGTTGAGGTTCAGGAACGGGCTCTTGAAAGGCAGAAGGGCGAAGGGCTGGATGTTTCCGTCAGGCATATCATGAACAGGTTCCGCTGATTTTGTAACAGAACAATATTGAGAATTTGAATTTAGTATTAAGAGATTTTTATACAGGAGCGATTGTATGAACACAGTTGAATATATTGCCGGTTATATGGACAGAGCGAGAAAGGCTCAGAAGGAATTTGAGGCCTGGTCACAGGAGCAGGTGGATGAGGCAGTAAGACTGATTGCAAAAGTGGTATACGACAATGCCGAATATCTTGCCGGGATGGCAGTAGCTGAAACCGAAATGGGAAATGTTCCTGATAAAATTCTAAAAAACAGAGGAAAGGCCGGTATAATCTGGAACAGTCTCAAAGGAAAAAAATCAAGAGGAATAATCAAAAGGGATGCGCAAACCGGAATTACTGAAATCGCAAAACCCATCGGAGTAATTGCTGCAATTACACCCTGTACTAACCCGGTTGTTACACCGATGTGTAATGCAATGTTTGCTCTGAAAGGCGGAAACGCAGTGGTTATCACTCCCCATCATCGCTCCTTTAAAACAAGCGAGGAAACTGTTAGACTTATAAATGAAGAGCTGCAGAAGATTGGTGCTCCTGAAAATCTTGTACAGATTATTGATCATCAGTCCAGGGAAAATACCCGGGAGCTGATCTCTGCCGCGGATACTGTCGTGGCGACCGGGGGAATGAGTATGGTCAAGGCTGCATACAGCAGCGGAAAGCCGGCCCTTGGTGTAGGTGCGGGAAATGTGCAGTGCATCATAGACAGAGGTGTTGATTTTAGAGAAGTGGTACCAAAGATTGTCAGCGGCAGAAGTTTTGATTACGGAATCATATGTTCGGGAGAGCAGACTGTAATTGTTCATGAAGAGGATCTTAATGCTGTCATGGAAGAGTTTAAAAAGAACAGCGGATATGTTGTTTTTGATGAACAGGAAGTTGACTCATTCCGGAAGGCTCTCTTCCCGAATGGGAAAATGAATCCTGATCTTGTGGGGCAGTCAACAGCCAGGGTGGCTGAGCTGGCAGGTTCTGAAATTCCTGAAGATACCAGAGTGATTCTGCTTAGAGCCGCCGGAGCGGGAAGAGAAGATTTTCTTTCCAAGGAAAAAATGTGTCCGGTACTTTCAATATATACATATAAAAATTTTGATGAAGCAGTAGATATTGCTGAAGCAAATCTGGAATATGAGGGGGCCGGCCATTCCGTTTCTCTGCACAGCCACAGTGAAGAGCATATTGAAGCCGCCGCTCTGAGACTGAAGGCAAGCAGGTTTGTAATTAATCAGCCGTCGTCAACAAGCGCTGGCGGAAGCTGGTTTAACGGTTTTTCTCCGACAACAACTCTGGGCTGCGGCTCGTGGGGAAATAACAGTATTTCCGAGAACCTGACATATACTCATCTGATCAATGTTTCAAGAATCGGATATTTAATGAAGGATGCTGAAATACCGTCAGAGGATATTCTATGGAATAATTAAAAAGATAAGTAATCTTATTATACAGGGCCGGAATGATCCGGCCTTTTTTTATTCAGGTTATATCAGCTTTCTGAATTAAAAAGTTTTTCTTTTCTCCATAAAGTCGTAATGCTTATTCCAAGTATTGCTGCCGCCATTTCCCTGTTTCCCTTTGTCTGCTGCAGAACTTCAAGAATCAGCTTTTTTTCCATCGTTTTGAGCAGGCCTTCAGTGTGAGGCGTTGCAGCTGCAATTGATTTTAGAAAGTCTGTTTGAAAGCTGTCTGAGCCTTGGTTCGACTTTGGAGGCCGTTCGATAATATCTTCTCTTGAAGAAATTAATTCAGAAATAAGTTTTTCATCAATCTGATTTTTATTATTAAGTACATTTGCTCTTTCGGTAACATTCTTCAGCTGCCGTACGTTTCCGGGCCATGAATAGTTAGAGATGTATTTTTCAGCTTTCTCTGTGAGAAAATTGTAGTTTTGAAGATAATGGCTGAACAGGGCCGGAATGTCTTCTTTTCGTTCCCTTAAGGGGGGGATCTTCAGCTCGAGTACACAAATCCTGTAATATAAATCCTCTCTGAAATTGTTGTTTTTTACTTCTTTATACAGATCTTTATTGCAGGCTGCTATAATTCTTATATCAATAGGGATTATTCTGTTGTCACCTATTCGTGTTATCTCTTTTTCCTGAAGAACTCTAAGCAGTTTTGCCTGTACATCCGGCGGGATTTCGGTTATTTCATCCAGAAAAACTGTACCCTTGTGAGCCTGTTCGAAAACTCCTGCTTTTCCGCCTGTTTTAGCTCCGGTAAAAGCTCCTTCAGCGTATCCGAATAATTCACTTTCAAGAATACTTTTTGGGAGAGCGGCGCAGTTGATTGCGATAAAGGGTTTAAGCTTTCTTATACTGTCATTGTGTATGCTCTGGGCAAACATTTCTTTTCCAGTGCCTGTTTCGCCTGTTAGAAGAATTGTACTTTCGGTTTTAGCGTACAGCCTGGCTGTATCGATGGTTTTATGGATTGTTTTTGATTCTCCGATTATATTTGAGAAGTTTATTTTTGCGTAATGACCTCTGCCGATCTGCTTTTTTCTGATCTTGGAATCAATTATCTGGATATTAGTCTCTTCCTGTATCGAGATAACGGCTCCGTTGATCTGATTATTTATGACTATGGGCAGACAGCTGTATACCAGTGAGAGCCTGTTGATTGTAATAAGCTCATCATAAACCGGTTCTCCTGACTGAATGGTTTTTTGTATATTGCTTGTATTTATCAAAGTATCTATATAAGTTTTCTCATCTTCAGCCTCACGCTGCAGCAGTGCTTTCGCTATTTTGTTGATATTAAGTATTTTTCCCGAGTTATCAATACCAATAATGCCTTCGGAGGTACTGTCCAGTATTGTTGAAATTAAACTGTACTGCTTTTCTCTTTCCTCTTCGACATAAAGACTGTATAGCGCCTCGTCTATTGCCAGCTCAACTTCCGATTCATCGGGATAAATTGAATAGAAGGGCATGTTATTCTTGATACAGATTGCCCTCAGCTGAAACCCCCCGATAAATGCTTCCGCTCCGATTTCCCTGGCTTTTGAAAAAGCAGCTTTAAACTCTCCTGCATTGTCAACCTGAAATACCATTAGCGATTCATTCATAATGGAATTAAATTTTTTGGCAATATTGCAAAATTGTGAAAAACCTATCGCGGCCACTTTGTTGTAACTTGTGCTGGTCTTTCTTACAGCAAGGAAAAAGCTCAAAAAACTGTGCCTGATATCTATGATCGGCATATCAAGATTTTCTCTAAGCAGTGCCGCAGTTCCTCCCCGGCATACAAGAACTTTGGTACCGTTTTTCTGGCATTCTCTGGCTTTTTCAAGAGCTGTGTGAGTCGTTAATTCATAAACCGGTATTCCGGATATCTGCAGCTTCTTCAATACATATTCACAACTTTGTGACATCCCCGGGGTCGTTGAAAATATGACTATCTTATTCATCTATTTATCCTTAAGGGCAATAAGTAGCAGTTTATCTTAATTTACAGGATTTATAAATCCGTAATTAAATTTGTTGACAGCTGAATTAAGTAATAGTATAGTTGTGTTGTCAGTTGTTGAACAACTGACAACACACAAGCAGAAAAATTTAAAGGGACATGTTTTGGGAAGCCGTTTTGAGAAAATTGAAAAACAGAATGTAGGTAATGAAGTATATAAGCAGATGATGGAAAAAATTATCAATAATGTCTGGGAGCCCGGTTCAAAAATTCCATCTGAGAATGAATTATGCACAAATCTCGGTGTCAGCAGGCATACCGTACGGGCTGCCCTTAACAAACTGAATGCCTTAGGACTTCTTGAAACGAAGCATGGTGAAGGTACTTTTGTTAAAAAGCTTGAACCTTCTCTTTATCTGAATTCTCTTGTCCCTGTTGTTTTCTTCGGTAAGCATGAATATCGCACAATTATGGAATTCAGAAAGGGGATTGAAGTTGAAGCCACATGGCTTGCAGCAAAAAATGCTACTGAAGAGAATATAGCCGAGCTTCAGCATATTGTAGATGAACTGATAAAAAATAAAGATGATATTGAAAGCTATGCAGAGTTTGACATCGATTTCCATGTGGCAATATCCAAAGCTTCAAAAAATCCCATGTTCTCACAGACTATGAATATCATCAAAGCAATACTTTCTGCCCAGCTTCAGGAGAATATGAACAGTCATGGAAATAACCTTGGATTCAAATTTCATCTTGAAATACTTGATGCAATCAAGAACAGAGATTCAGAAACAGCAAGCAGCTGCATGAGCAGACATCTTAGTTTAGTAATAGACAAACTTGAATAATAAGTAATTTTCTTTATCTGACTCAATGGAGGAAACAATCTATGATTCCGACTCTGGAATTAAAAAACATATGTAAAAGTTTTCCGGGAGTAGTGGCTTTAAATAATGTATCACTTGATATCTATCCCGGCGAAGTCCATATCCTTGCAGGCGAAAATGGTGCAGGTAAATCAACACTGATGAAAATACTTGCCGGAGTTTATAAGCCTGAAAAAGGCGAAATTATAATCTCGGGAGAAAAGAAAAGTTTTGACAATCCCGGAGCCGCAGAATCCTGCGGAATAAGAATGATATATCAGGAATTCAATCTGATATCGGAATTGTCGGTAATGAATAATATTTACCTGGGACATGAGAAGAGCAAGAAAGGTTTTCCTGTAATGCTTGATTCCGCAATTATGGAGGCTGAGGCCAGGGCCCTTCTGGATCGGCTCAATGTAAAAATTGATCCTAAGAAAAAAATAAAGGATCTTGGTGTAGGTCAGCAGCAGATGATTGAAATAGCGAAGGCCCTGTCGGTCGATGCCAAGGTTATTGTATTTGACGAACCCACAAGTTCTCTTACAAACAAAGAGATTGAAGAACTCTTCAGACTGATAAGGTTTCTGAAAGAGAAGGATGTGAGTATTTTCTATATTTCACATCGTCTTGAAGAAAATTTTGAAATAGGCGACAGGGTAACAATTCTCCGGGACGGGAATGTTATTGATACGAAACCGGTCAGTGAAATTTCTATGAATGAAATGATTGAAAAGATAGCAAACCGGAATATTAATAATCTTTATCCACGCTACATCGGGAGCCCCGGCGATGTTGTTCTTGAAGTTAAAGATCTTACCGGTAAAAAATTCAGTAATGTGAATCTGAACGTTAAATCGGGCGAAATAGTAGGTTTATCAGGACTGGTAGGTGCCGGCCGAACAGAACTTGCCTGTGCCGTATTCGGGGTTGATGATTATGAGAGCGGTGAAGTTCTGCTGTGCGGTAAAAAGATAGCAAAAAACAATCCTCAGCTAAACGTCGAATTAGGTATGAGTCTGCTGCCTGAAGACAGGAAAAACTTCGGGCTCTCGCTTGATTTGAGCATTAAGGAAAATGTCCTGATTGCATCTATGAAAAAATACTTCCCGAATTTATACATCGCTGGAAAAAAGGAAAAGTCGCTCGTTCAGAAATACGTAGACAGTCTTAAGATTGCCACTTCTTCTATTGAAAAGAAAGCACGGCAGCTGAGCGGCGGAACCCAGCAGAAGGTTGTAGTTTCAAAATGGCTGTCGACAGGGGCGAAGCTCTTTATATTTGACGAGCCTACCAGAGGAATTGATGTAGGCGCCAAGACAGAGATTTACAAACTGATGGATGAGCTGGCTGCAAATGGCGCTGCAATTCTTATGATTTCATCGGATCTGCCTGAAATCCTCGGGATGAGTGAACGTGTTTATGTTATGGCATCAGGAAATATTGTCGGTGAATTTAAGTCGAGTGAAACAAGTCAGGCGGAAATTCTTAAATATGCTTTTAAGCAGACAGGAAAGGACAGGAATGTTGAACAGGAAAATTAATATAGAATGGATTAATATCCCAAGTACTTTATATATATTTGTAGCTGGATTTATTCTCTTCAGTATCGCTAATAGCCAGTTTCTGTCAGTCTACAACTGGACCAATATTCTGATACAAAGTTCCATTCTTTGTACAATTACCCTTGGTGTGACTATTGTAATTATCAGCGGCGGCATGGATCTGTCGGTAGGAAATGTCCTGACTCTGTCAGGTGTCATATGCGGAGTTCTTATGAGCATGAATGTGCCGGTTGGCCTGTCAATTATAGGCGGTGTACTGACTGGGGTCGTGTGCGGCTTTGCGAACGGATTGATGATTACAAAAATGGGGCTTCCGCCGTTTATAGCAACCCTGGCCATGATGAACATTGCTGCAGGTTTTTCAAATACTTTATCCGAACGTAAAACTGTTTACTGGGAAAAAGAGTTTGTACTCAATTTTATAGGAAATGAAAAGCTTCTCGGTATACCGGTCTTTATTATTCTGAGCATTCTTATAGTTATAGTTGTAATTTTCATATTCAAGAAAACCATACTTGGTGTCTATGTATATGCGATTGGCGGTAATGAAGAAGTTCTGAGATTTGCCGGAATTAATACTGTCAAATGGAAACTGATCATCTATTCACTCTCCGGACTGCTTGCCGGTATTGCAGGTATTCTCATGAACTCAAGACTTGGATGTGCTGACCCCATAGTTGGAAGCGGATATGAATTCTATGCGGTAGTTTCGGCAATAATCGGAGGGAATATACTGCGCAGCGGAAAGGGCAGTCTCCTCGGCGGCGTCCTGGGCGTTGTTACGCTTACAATGATTAGAAACGGTTTTTCTCTCATGGGGCTGCTGACCCACTGGCAGATGGTAATTGTCGGTCTGATTCTAATCTTCGGCATGTTGATTAATGAAATAGTTGTCAGAAGGGCTGTTAGAGTCAGCCTGACTGCGTAATGGAGGTCTTGAAAAGTGTTCAGCGTAAAAGTTAGAGATATAATTCTGAATTACTCACTGGTGTTGATTGCAGTACTTCTGATAGCCGTGTTTGCTGTTCTGAATGATAATTATTTAACTGCATCAAACCTTTTAATAATAATGAGACAGGCATCACTGCTTGCATTGCTTGGAATGGGGCAGACTATAATTCTGCTTTCAGGAAATATTGATTTATCAATCGGTTCAATGATTGCCCTTTCGACAGTAATCTATGCACCGCTTTTTAAAATTGATATTCCGTTCATTATTCCGATTCTGCTCATACTTATAACCGGTATGACTCTGGGGCTTGTAACCGGACTTATTGTTACCAAATTAAAGGTTCCTCCTTTTATTGCTACCTTCGCAACCAATTACATATACCGCGGAGTTGCCTGGCTTCTTATGGGTAACATGATTATTTATGATTTCCCGTCAGATTTCAGGTTTATCGGTAAAGGTTCCATACTTGGAATTCCCACAACAATCATTTTTGCCATCCTGATAGGCCTGTGTTTGTACTTCATGCTGTCAAAGACCACCTGGGGCAGAAAGATATTTTTTGTTGGTTCCAATATGAAGGCTGCTGAATTCTCAGGTATAAAATCAAACAGAACGGTAATATCGGCCTATATGATTGGAAGTCTTGTCTGCGCTTTTACCGGGATTCTGTACCTTGCCAGATTGAATGCCGCTGAACCTGGAAGCGGGTCGGATTATGCATTGAATTCAATAGCTGTTGCTCTTATCGGCGGAACATCCATCAGGGGCGGAAAGGGCGGAGTTTTCGGGACCATCGTCGGGGCTGTGATTATATCTACAATTAAAAATGGAATGAACTTTCTGCAGGTTTCATCAGATCTGCAGTCACTTTATCTGGGACTGATAATTGTCATTGCGGTTTTTATGAACCAGATAATTGAAAAGAAAAAGGATTTAATCAGCTGCTGATTATTACAACAGTTTTCAGCAGACATATTTTGTCTGAGAACTATATTTAGGAGGAAAATTTATGAGGCTAGGAAAAGATCGAAAAAACAGGAGAGCCGGAACTGCGGGTACACTGGTGCTGACCGCTATACTTATGCTGATGCTGGCTGTATTTATGACCGGTTGTTCAGCAGGCGAGGAGCCCTCTGCAGTTAATGAGGCTGCGGATACTGCAGCAGAACAATATCACATGGTGTTCATCGTTAAAACTATGCAGAGTCCGTTTATGCTCAGGATGATAGACGGCGCAAATACAGCTGCTGCGGATATGAATATCAAGATGGATGCGCTGGGTCCTGAGACTCCCTTCAGTACTGAAGAGCAGATCCGCCTGATGGAGAATGCAATTGCTCAGGGTGTAGATGCCATTATTATTGCGCCGTCTGATTCCAATGCAATTATTCCCGGAATTGAAAAGGCTAACAAAGCCGGTATTCTGGTTGCAACACCGAATACAAAGGCTTTCGGAGGTGATGTTCTTACCTGGACAGGTGTTGAGAATTATGATGTCGGTTACAGACTAGGTGTGAAGCTGGCCGATTCAATGAATGGAAAAGGAAAGGTTGTACTTCTTGAAGGTATTCCCGGTTCAAGCACATCTACTGAAAGGATCGCCGGATATAACGATGCCCTTGCTGAATATCCCGGTATTGAAGTAATAGCCTCCCAGACTGCAAATTTTAACAGAGCGGAAGGTATGGCTGTAATGGAGAATCTTCTTCAGCGTTTTCCTGAAATTGACGGAATCGGATCAGCAGATAAGGAAATGCTTCTTGGTGCAAATGAGGCGATCAAGGAAGCAGGCAGAAGCGGAATTAAGATGGTCGGCTTTGATGTTGATGTAGATATTCTTCAGGCAATTAAAAGCGGAGAGGTTGTAGCAACCGGTGATCAGCTTGAATACAGTCAGATTTATCTTGCTGTTCAGGCCTGCTGGACAAAGCTTAAAGGGTACTCAGTTCCTACAGAAATGGCTATTCCCCTGACAATCGTAGACAGCAGCAATGTTGACGAATATCTATCCAGAGACAGGTTTAAAAAATAAAAAAATAAAAAAATAAAAACGGGGCGGACTGATTGTTTAAATTGTCTGCCCCGTAAAAAATTGATATGCCCTTGCGTGACATATTATTCTATTATCAATTTTGGGGATGAATTATGAAACTCGTTTTATTAGTGGAAAACAACAGTTTGTATGACACTTTTTTTCATGCGGAACATGGATTCAGTGCATATATTGAAGATGAAGGGAAGAAGATCCTTTATGATACAGGCTATTCAGATGCGTTTATAAAGAATGCTGAACAGATGGGGATCGATTTAACGGAACTTGACTATGTTATTGTTTCTCATGGACATTATGATCATGCAGGCGGTGTTAAGCACCTGATTGAATATTATAAATCGAAGGGTTTGAAAAGGAAACCGGTTTTCCTCTCTGCAAGTGAAGATCTGCTTTTGTATAAATACAATTTTGAGGTAGATAAAGCTACCGGTTTTGATGTTGATGCAGAAACTCTTAATAAGTTTTTTGATGTCCGCTTTGTCTCTGAACCGATGAATCTGACTGAACGCCTTATTTTTATGGGACAGGTGGAAAGGCTCAATGATTTTGAATGTCAGATTCCTCAAAATAAAAAATTAAAAAATGAAGAGTATATAGACGATTTTATTGATGAAGATTCACAGCTTGTATACAAGCATAAGAACAATGAAATAAGTATTATCACAGGATGTTCACATAACGGTATCTGCAACATTATGAGTTATGCTAAAAAAATTACAGGTATCGACAATATTAATTCCGTAGTAGGAGGACTGCATCTGCAGAGTCCTTCTGAATATCTGCTTGAATCTACTCTTGAATATGTTAAAAATGCCAAGATTGGAAATTTTTATGCCTGCCATGATACTGATTTCGACAGTAAGCTTGAGATAGCTAAAATTGCCAATATCAGGGAGACCGGAGTTTCATTGACTTTCAATTGGGAATGAGCGGTTTATTGGTTGAGAGATATCAAGGACATGGAGAACAGGGCCTGAACTGTCAGCAGTCAGGCCCTGTTTTTATTTAATTTATATTACTGATTGAAACAAGATATTTAGTGTAGTCCAGCCCCATCTTCATGTCATCGTATGTATTCCGTTCGTAGGAAAGATCATGATCTGTAGTTATCCATTCAGGTTCACAGGCTAGAATCAGCGGCATTAGCTTTGGAAAGTTCATTATGCCGTATCCTGAGGGTCTGAACTCGAAGAAGTTATACTCTTCACCGCCCCTGCTGTTGCCCAGGGGAAATGGTGATTCAAGGAGGGTCGGAGCTGCTGCATAGTAATCTTTCATGTGAATTATCGGACATCTTGTTTTGTACTTTTCAAGATAGGCATATGGATCTCCTCCGCCAAGGGCCAGCCATCCAAGATCCGGCTGGAATTTAAGCAATTCCGGATCTGTATTGTCTAAAATAAGATCCAGCGCCGGGATTCCGTCAATTTTGTTTATAAGATCATAACCGTGATTGTGATACAGAAGCTGCACTCCGTGATCCTTGCAAACGCCTGAGATTCGTTCAATTTCCTTAAGCGCTGAGCCGAATCCGGGGCTTCCCGGGAGACAATCAGGGGGTAGTCTGTCAATTGTCAGATATTTTGCCCCGAGAGCTGTTCTTGCTTTTATTGACTTTTCTGTATCAGAAGAAAATTCATCATACGGGATATGATCACAGACGATTTTCAGTTTGCTTTCTTTGCAGAAATCCATTATAGCACTGCTTTCAAACCCGAACATCCCGAATAGTTCAAGTCCGTCAAAGCCGATGGAGCCGAGCATTTTCATTATTTTATCCAGCTGCTTTGGACATTTATCCCTGAATAAAAAGGTTGGTGATGCGTATCTGATATTCATTGTTTACCTGCCGATAAGGGGAAATAAAATTTTATACCACAATCTAAGAAGTTACTTGTAGTACAAGTGAATTTGAGGATAAAGCATAAAAAGACTGCGGTCAAGAAAAATATTGCTAAAAAAATGGTAAAAATTAATTTGACAAGTAAAAATTACCGTGTTTATACTGCTTTTCAACCACAACATGACTTCATGTTGTTAAAAGTGTATTAAAAACCTTATTTTTTTAATCAACATGTAGAACAAGTGTTTGTGTAAAAAGTTATGGAGGAACTAATGAAAAGGTTCACAATGATCATGCTTGTACTGATTACAAGCTTGAGCTTCGTTTGCGCCTCAGGGACAGCTGAGGAAACGAAGACAGAAACTAAGCAGTCGGCAAGTAATTCGGGTACATCCGGTACGAATGCCGCGGCCGCCGGAACTTCGGAAGCTGAGGAGAAGGAAGTAGTTTACGGTCCAAAGATTGGTGTAACGCTGTATACACTTCGCAATGAGTACAATGCAATCCGGGAAGCTCATATGGCTTCGGGAATGGATGAAAAAGCAGCGGTTACGGAGGCTTTGACTGAAACGCTTCGAAGAATTGCTGCTATGGGGTATAAGGGATATCAGCCGAACCATGCCAATACTAACTGGTGGTACATGGATGCTGCTGAATTGAAGGCTCTGAATGAAGAGCTTGGACTTACTATTATCTCACCTCACTGGGTTACAGCCTGGGATTACAGTGATAAAGAACTTGCAGAAATATTCAAATATCTGGATGCGGTTGGAGCAGACGGTATTTCTCTTGATATAAGTCTGGCTCCCGGATATAACTGGTTTGATCAGATGACTCAGTCAATGATGTCTGCATGGGTAGTAGATGTAGCTGAAAAGTTCAGATATATGCAGGATCAGATCAGGAAGAACGGATATGATCTTCAGGTTGGTTTTCATGCACATTCACTTGAATGGATCCCGGTTGATTCTTACGGCGGCCGCTATATGCTTGATATTCTTTATGATGAGTTCGGTGATGAAATTCTCTGGCATTTTGATACATCGCATGCAGTCCATCCAAATGTAGGTTTAGAAGCCATCTATCCCTTCGAGATTCTTGGTGAGGAAGGACTTATAAAATATCTATGGGCACATGGAGATCAATACAGGCTTATTCATGCAAAGGATGTTGACTGTGAAGGCTATTATACAACCGCATGCGGGCAGGGCGATATTGAATGGAACGAGGTTCTCAGGGCAATGGCATTTCATGGTCTGGAGTGGCTGCTTGTAGAAGATAATTCACCCGGTTCCTATAACCGTGACGGCTGGGGTTCGATAAAAGTGAGTATCGATTATTTTAATGAAATGTATATTTCGCTGGGACTCAGTCACCCGGAGTGATTCAAGTATTTTGAATCTTCAGGAGCAGCTGTGCTGCTCCTGAATTCTGTGTTTACATGTAAAAATACAGTTCATATATCAAGAGGTTGTACCACAGGTTCCTGATATATGTAATTTCTAGGATGTAGGACAAGTAAAAGAGTGAAAAAATAAGAAAATATTAGATATTTAAAAAAAACTACCTAAAATCATTAAAAATAAATGTTGACGACTGAAAAAACCTGTGTTTAACTGTTTGTTATGCAGAACTTGTACTACAAGTAGTGAGGGCATGAATTAAGATATTATGCCTTGGGACTGGACTTGTGGGACAGGTTTTTCAAAAAAATTTAGGGGGAAGATAATGAAAAGATTCATTATGGTACTGCTCGTTCTAGTAACATGCCTGAGCTTTGTTCATGCATCAGGAGACCAGGAGGCCGAAACATCAGACGGGCCTTTCATCGGTTTTACAATTTTCAACTATGCTAATACCTTTGTCGGTTATATCCGAAACGGTATTAATTATGAAATGGCTGAAAAGTACCCGGGGCTTGATTTCATGATGGTAAATGGTGAAAACAAGCAGGCTACACAGACAGAACGAATTGATACGATGATCATCAGGGGTGTTGATGTTCTCGCTGTAAACCCGGTAGATTCTTCAGCCGGTGATACCATCGTTGAGAAAGCAAGGAATGCAGGTATTCCTATTGTATTCTTTAACAGAATGCCTACCATGGAAGTTCTTAACAGTTATGACAAGTGCTGGTATGTTGGTCTCGATTCTCTTTATCAGGGCCGTCTTGAAGGTGAAATGGTAGCTGATGCATGGAATAAAGATTCTGCAAAATATGACACAAACGGAGACGGTGTTCTTCAGTATGTTCTTATGACAGGTTCACCCGGACACAGTGATGCTACCGATCGTGCAAACGGTTTTTACGCAGCCATCGATGATTCCGGAATCGCTGCAGAACAGATTGCAACTCAGCCTGGAAACTGGAGTACTTCTACAGCAGTTGAAGTTATGAACTCCTGGATAGGTAAATTCGGAGACAAGATTGAAATGGTTGTCTGCAGTAATGATGCTATGGCACTTGGTGCTGTTGAAGCTCTCAGGGGCAACGGTCTTATCACAGAAGAAAGAGCTGTTCCTGTTATCGGTGTTAACGCACTTCCTGAAACTGCTGAGCTCATCAAATCCGGTGTTATGCTTGGTTCAATTCTTACAAGTACATATGATGCAGCCCGCGCAGTTGTTCAGATTTCAATGAACGTAGCTCAGGGTAAACCGGCAGATGAAGGTCTTGAATGGGAAATGGTAGACAAGATTGTTAAGATTCCGGAACAGAAGATAACAATTGAAAATGTTGATAAAGCCATTGAAGGCTACAAGCTGGCTCAGTAATTATCAGTTATAATTAACAACAATTTTTTTCGGTTTGTAAAATTCGGGAGACTGAATTTTGCAAACCGACTTTTAAAGGAGTGCATTTTGCAGACCGAAGAATACCTGCTTGAAATGAATAATGTCTCCAAGAGTTTTCCCGGTGTACAGGCTCTTAAGGATGTAAAGATTAATGTAAGGCCAGGGGAAGTTCATGCCCTGATGGGTGAGAACGGCGCAGGTAAATCAACCCTTATGAAGTGCCTTTTCGGCATCAATAAAATGGATAAGGGGCAGATCTTTTTAAACGGTGAACCGGCTGTAATTGATAATCCAAGCCAGGCCTTACGTTCCGGAATAGCTATGGTTCACCAGGAACTTGAACAGGTACCCCAGCGGAATGTTATGGATAATATCTGGCTAGGCCGGTATCCGCGGAAGGGGATATTTGTTGATGATAAAAAAATGTATGAAGATACAAAGCAGATCATCAATTCATTTAATATGAAAATAGATCCGCGGACTCAGATTAACCATTTGTCGGTTTCAATGAAACAGATGGCTGATATTGTAAAAGCGGTTTCTTATAATGCCAAAGTCATTGTTCTGGATGAGCCGACATCTTCTCTTACAGAAAAAGAAACTGAGGCTCTGTTTGATATAATCAGAAAACTGAAAAACGACGGCTGCGGAATAATTTATATTTCCCATAAGAATGATGAAGTTCTTGCCATATCCGACAGGGTTACAGTACTCAGAGATGGGCAGTGGGTTGCAACCGAGAATATTTGTGATATTGATTCCAACAAACTCATCAAGCTTATGGTAAACCGTGAGCTTAGCAACCGGTTTCCTCCAAAGGAAAAGGAAATTGGCGATCCGCTTATTCGGATTGAGGGGCTTTCATCTGTTTATGAACCTAAGATTAAGGATGTTTCATTTGAAGTTCGTGCAGGTGAAATTCTTGGAATCGGAGGTCTTGTAGGTGCCGGACGTACCGAACTTCTTGAATCAATTTTCGGTTTGAGAACTGTAGATAGCGGTGCTGTATATGTTGATGGAAAAGATATTTTAAAATCGAGAAAACATGCTAAGGGTGCAGGTCTTTCCATGGTTACCGAGGAACGAAGGGTAACCGGGATTTTTCCTCAAATGGATATCAGATGGAATACGGTTTCTTCAAGTATTGAAAAAAACTGCGGTAAATTCGGTCTGATATCGATGAATAAAGTTGAGGAAAATACACAATGGTCTGTTAAGGCAATGCGTATAAAAACCGCAACACTCAAAACTCTCATAAGCACTCTTTCCGGCGGAAATCAGCAGAAAGTTCTGCTTGGCCGATGTCTTTTGACAGAGCCCCGTATCCTGCTGCTCGATGAACCTACCAGAGGAATTGATGTAGGTGCAAAATATGAAATCTATCAGCTCATGATAGAGCTGGCTAAGCAGGGCAAGGCTGTTATATTTGTTTCATCTGAAATGCCGGAGCTTCTTGGTGTTGCAGACAGGATACTGGTTATGAGCAATGGCAAAAACGCCGGAATAGTTGATGCAAAAGAATGTACACAGGAAAAAATAATGACCCTGGCGGCAAAGTACCTGTGATAGGTATTTGGACTGAAAATTTAGGAGATAGTAATTATGGAAAAATTTGTTTACAGAAATATTGAAGATGCCCCGGCATATGATGTCGCAAACTGTGAAAACGGTGCCGGTACAATTGCAAACGTTACACTTTTCGGTGATGAAGCAAAAATGCCTGTTGTCGGCCCGAGAAACCCTGAGAGTACTGAAAATTTTCATTATGTACACAGAACAACACTTCCCGTCGGGGGCTCGGTCGGCGAACATCCGCATGAGGGAAATGAACAGTTCTATCTGATAATTGAAGGTGAGGGCGAGGTAACTCTCTGTGGAAAAGTAATGCCTGTTAAACCCTGGTCAATAGCTCTGATCCGCAGCGGCGGCTCTCATGGAATCCGCAATACCGGAAATATACCTCTGGTTTATCTCTGTGTAGAGACCGGGCTTGTTAACAGTTAAGATTTGAGAACTAAGAGGTTTAAATATGGAATTGAAAATCAAAGGACTTAATCAGGATAGCATAACAGCTACCCGCCACTGGTTTATGCAGAATGCAATATATCTCGTTCTTGTGGCGGTTATTCTGACTATAGTAATTCTGGAACCGTCAATACTGAGCGTCAGAAATGCGACTTTTATACTTCAGCAGGCTGCGCCCAAGCTTGTAATTGCTCTCGGAGTTGCAGGTATAATTATATTGGGAGGTACCGATTTATCTGCAGGCAGGATGGTTGGTATTGCGGGAGTAATATGTGCTTCTCTTCTTCAGAAGCCTGATTACGCATTGAGAATTTTTCCTGAAATGGCAGCGCTTCCTATAATAGTCCCTCTGCTCATAGCGGTAGTTGTCTGTCTGATTTTTTCAGTGATTCATTCACTGCTTATATCAAAGCTGCAGATTGCTCCGTTTATAGCATCTCTTGGAATGTCTATGATTGTATACGGTTCAATGTCTCTCTATTTTGACTATGTCAATCATTCATCACCGATCGGCGGCTATGATACCAGATTTACAAATATTGCACAGGGGGCCATACAGCTTGGAAGTTTCCGCCTGCCTTACATTGTCATTTATGCTGTGCTGCTTACAATAATATTCTGGGTTTTCTGGAACAGGACAACCCTTGGAAGAAATATGTATGCAGTCGGCGGTAATAAGGAAGCAGCTATTGTCTCCGGAGTAAATACCAGAGGTGTAATCATGCTTGTTTATGTTATTGCAGGACTCGCATATGCATTCGCTGGATTCCTTGATGCCGGAAGAACAGGAAGTGCCACCAACATGCTTGGAGAAGGCTATGAGCTTGATGCTATTGCCTCATGTGTTGTAGGCGGTGTTTCTCTTAGAGGCGGAGTTGGAAAAATAAGCGGTGTGGTTATTGGCGTTTTGATATTTCAGATGTTAAGCTATTGTCTGGTATATATGGATATTAATCCCTACATTCAGTTTATTATAAAGGGTATGATAATCATATTTGCTATAGCAGTTGATACTCAGAAGTATATCAAAAAGAGGTAGGAAATAATGGCTAGTTCAAAACCGAATATCACTGAGACTGTTTACAATGATGTTTTAACTCTGCTTCTCAGTGGTAAGTATTCTCCAAATGACAAGCTTCCTTCAGAAAACGAACTTAAGGATATGTTCGGTGTAAGCAGAAATACAATCCGTGCTGTGCTGAATAAGCTGGCTGTTCTTGGAATAGTTGAAACTAGAAGAGGCGAGGGGAGTTTTCTGAAAGAAATAGGAACACAGATGTATTTGAATAATATGGTTCCTTCCGTCCTTCTGAATGAAAACGATCTTGTCGGTTTAATGGAATTCAGACGCGGTCTTGAAATGGCCTCAGCAAGACAGGCTGCTATAAATGCAACTGAAGAAGACATACGTGATATGGATCACTATTTTGAGGAACTTCAGAGAGAAGCAACAAGCAGCCATGACTTTGCAAATCTTACCAGTGATTTTCATGTGAAAATTGCTGTTGCATCAAAAAATGAGATATTTGTAAGTCTTTTGGAATTAATTAAGTGGATATCAACATCAAAAATGGAGAGCTTTCTTTATTATAAACCTGATGTTGAAGACTCGAGTTTCTACCATTATATGATATTCCGATGTATCAAGGAGCATAAGCCTGACGAGGCTGCTTATATGATGGATCGGCATCTGGAAAGCCTTGTCCTCAGAGTTAAGGATTATCTGGAATTCACCAGGACACATTCTGCCGAAGAGGTTAAATCATTGGAAAAGCAGAAATATGTCAAAAATATTTACGGAAAAGATAAATTAGAGGATTAAAATGGACACTTTTAAAATACCTGAAAAAATGAACGCAATGACACTTGTGGCATATGATAAACTTGAATTAGCAGAAGTTCCGGTTCCGAAGCCAGGACCGGGAGAGGTACTGTGCCGTATTAAATCTGTAGCTATCTGCGGTTCAGATCCGAAGATGATTCACGGCGGATACAGTTTTGCCAACTGGCCTCCTTATTATCCTTTTATAATGGGGCATGAATGGTCAGGCCAGGTTGTTGCTCTTGGAGAGGGCGTGAAGGATTTCGCCCCCGGCGACCGGGTTGCCGGAGAGGCTCATGTCGGCTGCGGTAAATGTGATAACTGCAAGAAGGGGCATTATACAGTATGCCTTGATTACGGAAAAGACGGACAGGACGGAGGTCTTGATACCGGTCACCGTCATTACGGATTTTACTGGCAGGGTGCAAATGCTGAATACAATGTTTACAAGACCAGTTCTCTTCACAAAATACCTGATAATGTGAGCTATGATGTTGCTTCAATGTGTGACTGTGCCGGCGTAGCTTTCCATGGAGTAGAGCTGGCCGGTGTCACCCCCGGAGGAACAAGTGTGGTAATAGGTCCCGGTGCTATCGGTCTGAGTGCAATGATGGAATGCAAGGCTCTGGGCTCAGGACAGGTTATCATGATCGGCCGCGGAGCCAAGCTTGAAAAAGCAAGGGAACTGGGAGCTGATGTCTGCATTGATTTTGAAAAGGAAGATCCCGTACAGCGTGTACTTGAACTGACAGGCGGAGTCGGCGCTGATGAAGTTATGGAATGTTCAGGCGCGAAGGATTCTCCTATGAAGGCATGTAAAATGGTCCGCAAAACAGGTTCTGTAGCTATTATCGCAACTTACCACGATGATGAGGTGCTTATTCCTGCCAATACAGTGAACTTTAATGAAATACATATTACAGGCTCAAAGGCTAATCCAAATGTATCGGAACAAGTTTTAAAATTCTTTTCTTCCGGTGCGATAGACGGAGAAAAACTTATCACCCACAGATTTCCTCTCGAGGATTATGAGAAGGCTGTTGAACTATTTGAAAACAAGAAAGACGGTTCACTGAAGGTGGTAATAAATCCATGATTGAAGGTAATGGAGTGATGAAGGCGGCTGTTCTGAAAGAGTTCGGGCAGCCCCTTATAATAGAAGAAAAAAAAAATCCCGGAGCCGGGACCCTATGAAGTCCTTGTTAAAATTAAGGCAAGCGGTCTTTGTGTTTCAGATATCCATATTCAGGATGGTATGATAGGCACTGTCAGACTTCCGTATACACCAGGCCATGAAATGGCCGGTGTAATAGAGAAAACCGGAAGTGAGGTCAGCAGCGTTAAAGTCGGTGATCATGTTGTCGGAGCAATAGACATTACCTGCGGTACCTGCAGGTACTGTTTAAGCGGACGCAGTAATCTATGCCGTAACCTTGTACGTGTCGGGTTTGAACGTGACGGTTCACACGCTCAGTACTGCGTAATTCCGGAGCATAATGCTTTTAAGATTTCAGATTCGGTCCCCTTCGACCAGATGACCAGCATTACAGATGCCGTAGGCTGTATGTATAACGCTGTGAAAAACCGCGGCATGGTAAAACCCGGAGATCGTGTACTTGTTCTTGGTACAGGCGGGCTTGGTATGAACGCTATTCAGATAGCAAAGCTGTTCGGAGCAGAAGTTTATGCTACAAGCCGGCAGCAGGAAAAGCTTGATATTTCTCTTGAAATGGGTGCCGATGCTGTTATAAATACCAAAGAGCAGGATCTGTATGAGGAAATAGTACGGCTGACTGGCGGGGATATGTGTGATGTTGTGATTGATAACATCGGCATAAAAACCTCCATTAACGATTCTCTACGGTTGATTTGTCCCGGTGGAAAAGTGATTGTAGCAGGTTATAATGATCCGCTTTTTGAAGCTGATTTTCAGGATGTAATGAAGTTTGAAAAAGAGATTCTTGGAATTCGCGGAATGACTCGGCAGGACTTGTCAGAGGTTATCAAGTTTGTGGAAGAAGGAAAAATTGTTCCTTATATCTTTAAAACAATTCCTTTTAAAGATATAAACAGCGGGCTTAATATGCTTAAGACCGGGGAAGCAAAGGGGCGTGTGGTCCTTTTGATGGAAGACTGATCTGGAGATTTAAATAAATGAGAGACTGTGTAATAGTTGTCGGCTCAGGCATGATGGGAAGCGGCATAGGTGCAATGAGCGCTCTGGCTGGTAATAAAACCATTCTTGTTGACGTAGATGAGCAGAAAGTGGCTGCAGGTAAGGAAAAAGCTTTTGCCTGTATCCGGTTAAGAGAAGAAAACGGGCTTAATTCAAGTGCAGAGGCTGAAGCGGCCTTTGATCTGATTGAAACAAGTACTAATATTATAAAAGCAGCGGACAGAGCCTTCATGGTAATAGAAGCCATAGTTGAGAAAGTTGAGGCTAAGCAGGAGCTTTTTGCTCAGCTTGATGCGATACTTCCTCTTGAAGTTGCAATTTGCAGCAATACAAGCGGACTCAGGATAACCGATATAAGTAAGAAATGTGTGTATCCTGAGCGTACGGTCACAACTCATTTCTGGCTTCCCGCACATCTTGTTCCGCTTGTTGAAGTTGTTGTGGGCGACCGGACTGATATTGCCGTTGCGGAAAAGGTCCGTAATGAATTGAAAAAATGGAAGAAGTCTCCAGTCCTGGTACGGCGGGATCTTCCGGGACAGCTTGCAAACAGGGTTTTTCAGGCTATAATAAGGGAATCAATTGATATAGTAGCCAGCGGGCTTGCGACGGCAGAGGATGTTGATACCGCTATTGCAGCAGGAATGGCTATGAGATTTCCGGTGTGGGGCCCTCTTATGCATCTTGATGCGATCGGTACAGATCTCGGGCTTTCGGTTCAGCAGACTGTACTTCCGGGAATTAATGCTGATAAACATGCCAGCTCATACATTTCTGAGATGGTTGAGCGCGGAGATCTGGGAGCCGGCACAGGAAAAGGTTTTTATGACTGGAGTCAGAGAAGTATTGATGATGATATGAAAAAACGCGACCGGTTCATAATAGAAGCTGTTAAAATAACTGATAAACTGAATAGTCAGATATAGCGGAGGCGGCAGATGAAACAGTATTTTGCATTAGGTTCATACACTGAACCTATTTTATTCGGCACTGGAGAGGTATACCAGGGCCAGGGGAAAGGAATTACTATCTGCTCCTTTGAAAATGGTAAAATTGAAATAGTTAAAGAGATAGAAATTCGTAATCCTTCTTTTCTCTGTATCGACGAAAAAAATAAAAAGATATATGCAGTAAATGAGATGAAAGAATACCTAGGAGAAGAAGGCGGCGGGCTTACACAGCTTTCCTATGCTGATGATTTTTCGATGTCTGTTGAAGGAACATGGAACGCAGGCGGAAAAGATCCCTGTCATCTTGAGATTTCACCTGACTCCAGTTTTATTGCTATATCAAATTTTGCAAGCGGTTCAGTTACTGCCTTTTCACTTGAACAGGAAGGTGATGTGAAAGCTGACAGCAGATCGATTTTTCAGCATCGCGGAAGCAGTGTTCACCCCGTCAGGCAGACAGGCCCTCATGCCCACAGCTGTATATTCAGCAGCGAAAATAATCTGCTTTATGTTCCTGATTTAGGTCTGGATAAGGTTATTGCGTATAAAATAGAAGATGGAATGATTTCGACTGATGAAACGAAGAGCATTGAAGTTGCCGCCGGAAGCGGTCCCCGCTACGGAGAGTTCAGTAAGGACGGAAAGCATTTCTACCTTATTAACGAAATCAGTTCCCGGATTATACATTATACATGTGAGAACGGGACTCTTATTTTCAAACAGGTTGTTGAAACGCTTCCGGATGATTTTAATGGTGAAAATATCTGTTCTGATCTGCATCTTACCCCTGACGGAAAAAAGCTTTATGCTTCAAACCGGGGCCATGACAGTATTGTAAGCTATGCGATAGACAGTTCCGGTGATCTTGCACTGATAGGCAGAACCCCATGCGGTGGTAAAACTCCTAGGAATTTTGCGGTAGATCCGGCCGGAACCCATCTTCTGGTTGGTAATCAGGACAGTGATCTGATTACAGTATTCAGAGTTGCTTCTGACGGGCAGCTTGAAAAATTGCACGATTGGAATACGGGTTCTCCCGTCTGCATCAAGTTTTTTAATCCATAGATATCCTATAACTAAGGAGAAAATTATGCTTAAACTCAAAACTACGGGTAAATACGATTTAATTTGCCCGACCAGTATAGGTGTGCGCATCACCCCTGCAGACAGGCTTCCGGTTCATACAAGCCGGATGTTTCAGATGCAGTCAACCAGCGCCGAAAGTAATGTTCTTAATGTCTCTGCAGCGCTTGGTCTTCGAACCAAGGTTCTGACCGCTTTTGTTAAGGACAGCCCGGTTTCCCAGTTTATTAAAAGTGAACTGCGTTTCCGCAATATAGAATTTGAAGGACCCGAAGTAGAGCAGGAAGGGCCCTGGGGCGTGAGGCACCAGTTTAATATTGCCGACTCCGGATACGGTTTACGCGGGCCCCGGGTCTGGAACGACAGGGCCGGGGAAGTAGGAAGAACTCTTAATATCAAAGATTTTGATACAAAGAGGATCTTCGGGGAGGAAGGTGTGAGGATTCTTCATCTTTCAGGGCTTATTGCTGCAATGAGTGCGGAAACCACTGAGTTTTGCCTTGAGCTTGCACGGGCTGCCAGAGAGAGCGGTACTCTTATTTCCTTTGATTTAAATTTCAGGGCTTCTTTCTGGAAAGGCCGTGAGAAAGAACTGAGGGAAAGCTTTACCGAGATTGCATCATATGCGGATATTTTAATCGGCAATGAAGAAGATTTTCAGCTTGCGCTTGGAGTGAAAGGCCCGGAGGCCGGCGGTACGGATCTGGGGGAAAAGATTGATTCATTCAAGGGGATGGTTCTTGAAGTTAAAAAGCAGTTTCCCGGTGCGCAGGTTTATGCCACAACACTCAGACAGGTTTTGAATGCTAACCAGCATATGTGGGGGGCGCTTGTACTTGCCGGGGAAAACTGGCATGTGGAAGAACCCAGGGAAATACAGGTACTTGATCGAATCGGCGGCGGTGACGGCTTTGTTGCCGGCCTTCTTTATGCTATCCTTAGGAACTGGAGTGAAGAAAAGTGGTTACAGTTCGGCTGGGCTACCGGCGTTCTTGCCGCTTCAGTTCTGGATGATTACGGAACTCCGGCTGATGAAGAGCAGGTATGGAGTATCTACAAGGGCAATGCCCGGGTAAAGAGGTAAATTATGAAAAAAGCTGATATCGGTCTTATCGGTCTCGCTGTTATGGGTGAGAACCTGGTAATGAATATGGAATCGAAGGGCTTCACTGCTGCTGTTTACAATCGTACTACAAGTAAGGTTGATGATTTTGTAAACGGCAGGGCTAAGGGAAAGAATATAATTGGAACTCACAGTCTTTCCGAGCTTGCTGATAATCTTGCAAAACCCAGAAAAGTTATGATGATGGTTAAGGCCGGTAAGCCGGTTGATGAACTTATAGACCAGCTTCTGGAAGTTTTTGAACCTGGTGATATTATCATCGACGGAGGCAACAGCCACTTTCCTGATACAATAAGAAGAACTGAATATGTGGAAAGCAGGGGGCTTTATTATATAGGAAGCGGTGTTTCCGGCGGTGAAGAAGGTGCGTTAAAGGGGCCGAGCATAATGCCCGGCGGCAGCCCGTCGGCATGGCCGTCAGTTAAGCCAATCCTTCAGGCAATCTCTGCGAAGGTGGAAGACGGTTCGCCATGCTGCGACTGGGTCGGTGAAAACGGTGCCGGTCATTTTGTGAAGATGGTTCATAACGGTATTGAGTACGGTGATATGCAGATTATCTGCGAGGCTTATCAGCTTATGAAAGACCTGCTTGGAATGAGTGCCGATGAGATGCATGAGGTGTTTAAGCAGTGGAACGAAACCGAGCTTGACAGCTACCTGATTGAAATAACCCGTGATATTCTAGCATACAAGGATACCGACGGAAACCCTATAGTAGATAAAATACTTGATACGGCAGGGCAGAAGGGAACCGGTAAATGGACCGGGATTACAGCGCTTGATGAAGGCGTTCCCCTTACGCTGATTGGTGAGAGTGTCTTCAGCCGCTGCCTGTCGGCAATCAAGGATGAACGTGTTGAGGCTGCACGGGAATATTCGGGAAAGCAGAAATCAGTCTTCAGCGGTGACCGGAAGCAGTTTATTGCTGATATTAAAAGTGCACTGTATGCATCAAAGATAATTTCATACGCTCAGGGCTACAGCCTGATGCGGACAGCTGCATCTACATACAAATGGAACCTTAATTACGGCGGCATTGCCCTCATGTGGCGGGGCGGATGTATAATCCGCTCGGTATTTCTGGGGAAGATCAAAGAGGCTTTCGACAGTAATCCGGAACTTACAAACCTTCTGCTTGATCCCTACTTTAAGGGCGTGATGGAATCGCTTCTTGAACCATGGCGCAGGGTTGTTTCCCAGGCTGTGCTTTGCGGTGTTCCGGTGCCTGCATTCGCAGCAGCTCTGTCATACTTCGACGGCTACACATGCGAAAGGCTCCCTGCCAACCTGCTTCAGGCTCAGAGGGATTATTTCGGCGCCCATACCTACGAAAGGCTTGATGAAGCACGGGGAAAGTTTTTTCATACAAACTGGACCGGGCACGGCGGAAGCACCTCGGCTTCCACATACAATGTTTAATATTATGACAAATACAGAAATCAAAAATCAAATTGAATCATTTCTTGCTTCGCAGGGAGAACTCAAAAGAGTTCTCCTTGTAGGGCCGGATTTTACCCGCTATTTTTCAAATGCAGGGTATATATGCAACTGTGCCTACCACTGGCTTTCAGATCGGGGCTGTGAAGTAAAAATACTTGAAGCCCTTGGTACCCATGTTGCAATGACTGAAGAAGAACTCAGTGAAATGTACGGTGATATTCCGCATTCCTGTTTTGTGGTTCATGACTGGAGAAACGATGTTGAAACTATCGGTGAAGTGCCCGGTTCATTTCTAAGTGAAGCTACCGACGGGATCTGGACTGAAGGCATATCAGTACAGGTTAACCGGCTTGTCATTGATCCATCGTTTGACCTGATTCTTTCGGTGGGGCAGGTGGTTCCGCATGAAGTAATTGGTATGGCTAACCATGCAAAGAATCTCTTTGTCGGGGTCGGCGGAGCAGACATGATCAATAAAAGTCATATGGTCGGTGCGGTATACGGAATGGAAAAGATGATGGGCAAGGATTTTACTCCCGTCAGAAAGGTCTTTGACTATGCCCTTGAAGAGTTTCTGTCCGAACTTCCGATATGGTTTGCTCTCACAGTCTGTACTGCACCGGAGGGAGATATTGAAACCCATGGCTTTTTCATAGGCAATACCAGAAAGGTTCTGGAGGACGCGGTAGCTCTGTCACAGGAGAAGAATATTGATTTTGTTGATCACGGCATACAGAAGTGTGTTGTGTATCTTGATCCGAAAGAGTTTAAAAGCACCTGGCTTGGGAACAAGAGTATTTACCGTACCCGTATGGCTATTGCCGATGGCGGCGAACTGCTGGTTCTTGCTCCCGGTGTTGATAAATTCGGTGAGGATCCTCAGAATGACGAACTTATCAGGAAATACGGATACCGTGGCCGAGTAAATACCCTCGAAGAGTTCAAGAACAACCGCGATCTTGCAGGTAATGCCGGAGTTGCCGCCCATCTTATACACGGCTCTTCTGATGACAGATTTTCAATTACCTACGCTGTGAAGAATATTACAGAGAAGGAAATTGATAATATCGGATTTAAGAGTGCATCCTATGATGAAATGGTGAAATTATATGACCCGCAAAAGCTTGTATACGGTTACAATACAATGCCCGATGGAGAAGTAATTTACTTCATTCCAAACCCTGCTTTAGGTCTGTGGATAAACCGGGAAAAGTTTGAGGGCTGAAAAAACATACCTGTGTGATTCGATGATGAACTGAAGGTATTCAACAAATTATTACTTATATTTATAGTATCTTAGATTTGACTGAATTTAAAACTATATTTGATTTTGTCAGCAACATTCAAATCACAGCTTCCCTGAAGCTGTGATTCTGCAATTTCCTTTATAATCTCTAAAATATGATTTCCATTTATTGTTTCTGTATAATTTTTATTAATAATATCTGTAGAGATATTAAGTGATGTTATATTGCTGTCATTAATATGATTAACATCAATTGAAATACTGAAACTGTCTGAGCTGTTTCTTTCTAAATCCATAAAACTTGAGAATATTTCATTAATAAGAAATCCTACCGGTACCAGATTCTGTTTGTTCAAAAGAGAAGAATCGCCGGTGAGTATTATATTTCCGGTGCTTTCATACAGATTATATTCAAAGGATAATAAATTGAGTATCTCATTAAGAAAGTCTTTAAATTGAATGTAAGTTTGATCTTCGTAGACATTGATAAGGTCCTGGACCGTTGAAAGTATGTATATTCTTCTTTTTACATTTTCAAGTACCTGCCTGATATCTGTTATTTTTTCATCATTTAGTTCGAAGGAGATAAAAGATAGAATAAGCTGAAGATTATTCTTGGTTCTATGTTCTAGTTCACGGTAAAGGAATTTACTCTTCTGGGATTCGTGTTTCAGCTTTTTTATTTTGTTCTTTAAACTTTTCCTCATTGATTCAAGATTATTGCCTAATGTCCCGATTTCGTCTTTACGGTTTAATATTCCAGCGGATAAGCTGGTGTCCAGTTCACCTGCAGCAATCTTAATAGAATAATTACTTGCATCTATGATGGGCTTCGAAATGTTTTTTGCAATCGTAAGACTTAGTATTCCCACGACTACTGAGACAATCACGGTTAAAATGAGATAGGTAACCGGAAGTCTGATAAGGACTCTGTTCAGCAAATTCATATCAGGAACTGCAAGGACTATCCATCCGTTACTCATTCTGTCGAAACCGATCTTCTGGTTACCTGATATTAGAACTCCGGAGCTGATTGATTTGTCCATTAGTATTTCTGTTGTTTTTTCTGCATCATCGGGGAAAACTCTCTCCCATTCTTCCATGAAATGCCGTGGATTAACCAGAAAAGCCAAGTCACTGTTTAATAAAGCATAATATCCTCTGCCCATAAAGGGTTCTTCAAGCATCATCTGTTCAAGTTCATCTATATAATAATCAGAGCCTATTACTCCAACCTTTTTATTGTTAATAATGATACTTTTTGTAAATGAGCTGAGTTTATTACTGTAACCCTCCCAGTCAAATGGATCTGAAATATTTTTATCATTTACGAGTGTATCATTGAACCATGCCCAGTTTTCGGCTGTCATGTCTTCAGTTGAGTACTTGAACCCCGTTTCTATGGTTATTTCTCCATCAAGGGCATAGTTCCGTACAGAAAGCATACGCAGGTCCGGAGAGGTGAAATCAGGATGAAACCAGGAATATAGATTCAGGTAGTTCATTGTTATTACTATTGAGGACATTATTTCGGAAATGTAGTTAAACTCTTCCTCCAGCAAATCAGGATCCTCAAGTATTTCGAGGCTGAACCTCTTTTCGATTATATATTTAACAATATCTATAGAATCTTCTTTTTGTTTAAGAAAATTTTCAAAATGATTGCTCCAGAGTGTTGTTTTGTTTCCAATTATATCGTCATATAATTCATTCACCTTGTTATTTGCGAATCTGAATGAGACATAGGAAAAGATGAAGATAATTACGAGCATAGTGGACAAGGTAAGCAGTAGTATTTTATTGTTGATTCTTTTCATAATCATTTGCTGTTCAACTAATTATATGATTTTAAATGTTTCTAATGCAAATTTTTACTTTATATAATGAATGAATGCTAAAACGCTGTATCTATAGATTCAGCTTTTTTCTAAGGGTAACTCTGTCAATTTCCAGCTCCCTGGCTGTTTTGGAGGTATTTCTGTTATTTCTTTCCCAAATGTTTCTGATGAGCTCGGATTCAATCTGTTTCAGACTTTTGTGTTCTATTTTTACACTTTCTTCCATTATATACGAATGCTCTGGTTTTTCTGATGTTTCAATCTTTAATTCGTTTAGCAGATCCTGAAAAATCTGCTTCTTGTCCCTGTCCAGAGAATTCAGAACGCAAACCTTTTCTGCAAAATTCCTGAGCTGTCTGATATTTCCGGGCCATGAATATTCCCGGATGGCAGTAAGGAAATCCTCTGGAATTACAGCATTATCAAGTGAATATTTATTACGGAAATGAATTATAAAGTGATGGAAAAGTGGAAGAATGTCTTCACGTCTTTTCCTGAGCGGTGCGATTTCGATATCCAGAATTTTAAGACGGTAATAAAGATCTTTTCTGAAATTTCCTTTTTCGGTTTCGGCAAACAGATCTTTGTTGCATGCTGCAATTATACGGATGTCGACATCGTATACCCGGTTATCTCCTATACGCATGACCTGTTTTTCCTGCAGAACTCTCAAAAGTCTGGCCTGGACAGTACTGCTCATATCATTAATTTCATCGAGAAAGATAGTTCCTTTATGTGCCATTTCAAAGAGTCCGGCTTTGCCGCCTTTTTTCGCCCCAGTGAATGCACCTTCTACATAACCGAAAAGTTCACTCTCAAGCAGGCTGTCTGGAAGGGCTGCGCAATTTACAGCTATAAATGGACCTTTTTTTCTGACAGATGCGTTGTGAATGCTTTGTGCGAAAACTTCCTTGCCTGAACCCGTTTCTCCCAGCAGAAGAACCGTTGAATCTGTGCTGCTGTAGCATTTCGCTTTTTCAATGGAATTTCTATAACCTGAATTTTTAGCAATTATAGAGTCGAAATTATAATTTGCCACCAGGCCGCGTCTTATCAGCTGCTGCCTTATAATTCCTTCAATATCTTTGATATGTTCGGAACTTTGAATAAAAATCAGAGTTGCCGCATGTATGCTGTCAGTTAAAATGGGAAGAATTTCAACAAAGTAATCCATATCATCGAGAGTAACTAATTGATTGTTTATATTTTTTTCCAGGCAGTTGGATAGTCCTGTCGGAACAGCTTTGCTTGAGAATAATTCCCCGATAATCCTGTTCCTGCGTATTTTAAGGATTTCTTCTGCTCTTGAATTCAGCATCTCTATCCGGTTGTCAGTTGAAAGATATATTACGCCCTGGCTTGTATGCTCCATGATTGAGACAAGACGCTTATTTATCAGAATTTCTTTCTGCATATGGTTATAAAAGCTTACAGCTGAATCGACAGCACTTTGAATAGATTCGGGGCCTGATTGTACCAGATAGCTTTCAATACTATTTTCTCTTGCCGTATATACAGATATGGTATCTCCGATAATAACTTTAACACCTTCCTCTCTTGCTTTGATCACTGTGCTTTTAATGTCGGTTTGGGGGTCGATCTGATAGAATATCGGATTTATACCCAGAATATTTGATATACTTCTGGCTCCGCTGATTATGTTTTTAAATCCGGTAATTGCAAGCTTCTCCTCAGCTCTTACATGTGGATATATTGCTCTTAAAAGATCGTAGCCTGATACTTCGATTTCAAATACCGGAACTGATAGATTATTCTTCAGTAAATTTGCAGTGCCTCCGCGGCTGATAATAATGTCAATATTCTCTTTCTCAATAACATCTATTGCTGATCGTAATCCGGTGTGCAGATCACCATGGATTATTTTTATATCGTAGGGCTGGTTTGAGAGTGCTGTTTTGCAGGTTTCTACAAGTTCGATATAGGGAGCTACTATAAGTATTTTCATATATCATAATATCATGAATTTTTCCTAAGGTGTAGAAATAATGTGGTGAAAATATCATCAGTAACTGTGAAATTATAACCACTTGAAAACTTCATTTTCAGTTTAAGTTTTTTTACAATAACTAAATCATTATATAGTAATAATTTATAGAATCAAATGCTGTTGATTTTTTTTGGCACAGTTATAGCTCTAATAACTACAAATGAATAATTATAAACGACTTATCATTGCTGATGATCTAACCGGCGCTAACGACACTGGAATTCATTTTTTATCACTTGATAAATCTGTAGGAGTTGTTGCAGATTCAGACGGAGCATTTCCGGGTCAAAACGAAGGTACTCTAGTCGTAAATACTAATACCAGAATGTTATCAAGTAAGGATGCATATTCAAAAGTTCTGAGAACTGTAAAACAGTATTCAGAAGAAGGTGTAGAAGTCTTTAAAAAAATTGATTCAACTCTTCGGGGTAATGTCGGGGCAGAAATAGATGCCATGATTGACGGAAAAGGCTTTGATCTTGTCTGTGTTGCGCCTGCTGCCCCTAGAAACGGAAGAACTGTGGTTTCCGGAAAGTGTTTTATCAACGGTACACCCCTTGCTGAAACAGAAATAAGCAGTGATCCATTCACTCCCGTAAAAAGTTCTGACGTGAAATATATAATATCCTGCCAGACAAACAGGGAAATTGACAATTTAATGCTTGAACAGATAAGAACAACTCCACAGAGCTTAAACAGGCACATTTTGAAAATGATGGACAATGATACCAGGATTATCATTGCAGATTCAGAAAATGTTGAAGACCTGAGGATGGTAAAAGACGCATTCGCTTCAATTCATAGAAAAGTTCTTTTTGTGGGTGCAGCAGGCCTGTATCATGCTATGTTCGATGATGTCTATAAAACGCTGCCACCTGCCATAATAAAACTTAATGATGATTACAGATTTCTATTTATGATTGGAAGTCTAATGGACACAACTTTACGGCAGACTGAATGGCTGGAAAACAGAGTTAAAGCGGAGAGTACAATCCTGTCAACTTCCGGAGCGATAAATTCGCCGGAGAGTGAGGTTAAGAAAATAGTTCATAAGATTAAGTCTGATTTTGAAAAAAATAACATTGTCATTCTTAAAACCGAGAGTGAATCCTGCAGTGAGAATATGGTTATTGACTCAGGTAAAATAGGTTCGGTTGCCGGGAATTCAGTGAAAAGACTGCTGGAAGAAAGCGGGATCGATGTCTTTCTGCTTTCAGGCGGAGACACAGCATTGCATATCCTCAAACAGCTTAATATCAACTATCTTCAGCTGGTCGATGAAGCTCTGCCTGGTATTCCTGTTGCTATAGCGGTACATCCGGTAAGCGGACGTGAGATTCTGATTATTACAAAGGCTGGATCATATGGTGAGCAGGACGCCTTTGAAAAAATATTGTTATATTTGTCGAATAAATTACGGAGAGCTGGTAATGAATAATAATTTTGACTTTAATGCTTCGGGAAGAACAATTTCCGGAGCAGAATCGAGTAAGGAAATAGGCCGGATCCTCGATTCATACGCAAAGAAAAGGATTTTTCTGATAATGGATTCCGGAATTGTAAATTCCGGAATTGGAGAAAAGATTCTTGGATATCTCTCAAAATCAGGTATATCAGTTGATTCTTACACTGATATTCCAAGAGAACCGGGTGTTCCTGATGTAGATGCCGTTGTAGAAAAAGCAAAAGCCTATAAGCCTGATGGTGTTGTAGCAATAGGCGGCGGTTCAGTTCTTGATATTGGAAAACTTTTATCAGTACTGATTCATTCGGACAAAAATGTTCTCCAGCTGCTTGATGGTGCTGATGTTCCGGAACATTCCGTATTTACAGCCCTGATACCCACCACAGCCGGTACCGGCTCTGAAGCTACAAAAAATTCTATAATTGCAATTCCTGACAGAGGTACTAAATCGGCGGTGATCAGCGGAAGACTTCTGCCGGACCTTGTATTTCTGGATCCGGTTCTAACAACAACATTACCCTCAGGGATAACTGCAACTACCGGAATGGATGCTCTTTGCCACGCGATTGAGTGCTTTCTGTCTGTGAAAGCGAACAGCATGAGTGACCTGCTTGCTCTGGATTCCATAAAGCGTATTGCTCAAAACCTAAGAAAAGCTTTCAAAAACAGTGATGATCTTGAAGCCAGGTGGAATATGCTCATAGCATCAAATTTTGCAGGGATGTGTATATCTCTTTCCGGTACCAATGCGGTTCATGCCATGTCCTACCCGCTTGGTACTGTATTTCATATTCCGCACGGTCAGGCAAATGCTATGCTGCTGCCGTCTGTCATGGAAATAAATCTTACAGCTGATATTGCAAAAACCACTCTGGTTGCAGAATGTTTCGGATATGATAATACCAATACTGAAATTGACCCGGTTGAATATCTGACAAGAGAACTGCATCAGCTGCTGAAGGATCTCGAAATCATATCATCGCTGGCTGCCTTCAATGTGACAGCAGCAGATATTCCGGCACTGGTTGAGAATGCATACCAGAATAGACGTCTAATGGATAATAATCCAATTGAGCTTTCTAAAGAACAGATTGAATCAATCTACATGAAATTACTGGGGGAAAAATGACTGAAAAAACAAAACCTATTCTCGGAATAAGTGTCGGGGATCCTGCAGGGATTGGGCCTGAGATAACAGCAAAAGCTTTAAATGAAAAACATGTATATGAAATTTGCAGACCTCTTGTTGTCTGCGACTTAGCTGTATTTAATGAAGCTGTTAAGTTTTCAGGACTCAATCTTGAAACCAGAGCTGTAACGAAGCCGTCTGATGGTCTTTATCAGTACGGAACAATCGATGTTCTTGATATGGCAAATGTAGATTTAGCTGAACTTGAGTATAAAAAAGTTTCAGCAATGTGCGGTAAAGCCTCATATGACTACATCGAAAAGGTTATTATGCTTGCACTATCAGGTGAGATAGATGCAACAATTACAGGGCCCATTAATAAGGAAGCAATTAATGCCGCCGGAATTAAGGAAGCCGGACATACTGAAATTTACGCCAGATTAACTAATACCAAAGACTATGCAATGATGCTGGCAGAAGGTGATTTTCGGGTAGTGCATGTCTCCACACATGTTTCGCTGCAGGAGGCAATAAGAAGGACTAAAAAAGATCGGATTTTGAAAGTTATTAATTTGGCATATGATGCTCTTAAAAAGATGGATATTGAAAATCCAAGAATTGCGGTGGCAGGATTGAATCCGCATGCCGGTGAGAATGGAATGTTCGGAACTGAAGAAATTGAAGAGATAATACCTGCTGTTGAAGAAGCCGTGAAGTCAGGGAAAATTGTTGAAGGCCCCCTGCCTCCTGATACTGTATTCTCGAAAATGAAGGGAGGGCAGTATGACATCGTGGTGGTTATGTACCATGATCAGGGACATATACCGACAAAGCTTGCGGGATTCAATTTTGATCAGAAAACAAACACCTGGCTTTCCATGTCGGGAGTAAATATTACGCTTGGTCTCCCCATAATCAGATCATCAGTTGATCATGGCACGGCTTTCGGAAAGGCCGGCGAAGGCCGGGCAAACCCTGAAAGCATGATTCAGGCTATTGAAATGGGAGTAAGACTGGTTTAAGGATACTATGAGAAATATATATTCATTTTCTGCAGTAATAACAGCATATCGTAAAGATGAGTCGGTTGATCTTGAAAGCACCAGGGCTCAAATGCGAAGGCAGATAAAAAACGGGAATCATCTCCTCGTCTGCGGAACAAACGGAGATTTTGCGAGTCTTTTGACTAGCGAAAAAGAAATAATTATAAAAGCTGCTGTTGAAGAAGCTTCCGGCAAGGTTCGGGTAATTGCCAATGCAGGTGCGCCTTCTACCTACCAGACTCTAAGGCTTATTGAGAGATTTACCGGACTGGGTGTTGATGCAGTAGCAGTTATCAACCCGTATTTTATTGACTGCACACAGGAAGGTCTTTATGAGCATTACAGCAGGGTTGCGGATGAGTCAGCTGTGCCTGTCTACATATATGATATCCCTGCAAGAACCCAGAATGGTGTACTTCCGGATACGGTACAGAAACTTTCAAAACATGGGAATATCGCCGGAATTAAAGACAGCAGCGGTAAACTTGATCATCTTGATGCATACTGTGAAATAGCTTCGGAATCCTTTGAAGTCCTGGCCGGTGCTGATTCACAGATTCTTCACGGTCTGAAAAAAGGTTCATCAGGCTGCGTTTCCGGTCTGTCGAATATTGTTCCAGGATGGGTTAACAGAATTTGTACTCTCTTTGAGCTGGGCCAGATGGAGTCTGCAGAACAACTTCAGATAAAACTGATTGAGTTCAGGACAAAGCTATATGCTCTTGGATTCGGGCCGGCTCTGGTTAAGCGGGCAGTGTATGTCAATAATCCGTCGGTTGGAAATAATCGCGCCCCGTCTCTTATGGCTGATGCCGAGCTGGATAACCGGATTCTGGAGTTATTGAACGAGTTTGGTATAACTTACGAACAGTAAGGATGAAAATGTATGAATAAAGGTCCGAAAATTAAACCTCTCTGTCCTCCGGGCAGACCTCCCCGTTTTGAGGATGTTGAGTTTGCTGAAGTGCCTCTTTCCGATGGAAGTTCTGACATTCTGAAGATGGATATCTATCAGGACCTTAACCAGAAAGACCCCGGACCATGTATCGTATATTATTTCGGCGGCGGCTGGATGTGGGGTGAATACAAGCAGATTACTCAGCGGGCCGTATATATCCGTGAATTAATACGTCTTGTAGAGAAGGGGTACACAATCGTATCACCTGCATACAGGCTTGCCTCCCAGGCTCCTTTCCCCGCCTGCATCCATGACAGCAAAGCCGTTATCCGTTTTTTAAAAGCTAATGCGGAAAAATATCACATTGATCCTGAGCGAATAGGCGTTTTCGGCAATTCCGCCGGCGGACATCTGGCTGCGATGGTTGCCATGAGTTCCGGAGATAATAGCATTGAAGGCGATGTCGGCGGAAATCTGGAGTACGGCAGCGATGTGAAAGCTGCAGCGATTTATTATGCACCTGCTGACATTCCTGAAATATTAAAGAAAGGATTAGCTGAAGCCAGCCGGGAAAAGGACCTATCTTCAACCGAGGTCGGTCAGAAAGGCCTTGGCTTTATTGATCTCTGGTCATGCATATTAGGGTGGCCGGACAAAACTGCATTTTTATCCAGACTGGAAGAATTATTTTCAACAAACAATATGCAGGATCCGGACTGGAAATATATTGAACTGGCAGAAAAATGCAGTCCGGTAAATTATGTAAGCTCTGATTGTCCTCCGATGATTATTCTTCATGGAGGTCAGGATCCGGTTGTCCCGATAGGGCAGAGTGAGAAACTGTATAAGCTTCTGGCGGATGCCGAAGCGGATGCGATGTATGTGTCTTGTTCTTTAGGCGGTCATGGTCCGACATTGGGTGTGGAGGCTGACGAAACGGCCTTTAAGTTTTTGATGAACAGACTTTGAATAAATCCAATAGAGTTTTTTACTATAGCAAGATTTATAAGGAAGTGGAGATTTGAATTTTATAAAAATGAACGGCATGTCCGTGGATGGACGAATATTTATAAATGATAAGATGGGCACCCTTGAAGCCCTGATTCCTCCGGGCGGGTATGAAACAGCACATGCGCCGGCCATGCTGGAATTACCGAACGGAGATCTTCTCTGTGCCTGGTTTGCCGGTTCATTTGAGGGCAGCCCGGATATCAGCATAGTGTGTTCAAGACTGCCCGCCGGTTCGGATAAATGGGAGAGTCCGGTAAAAGTTTCTAACGATCCGTCCAGAAGCGAACAAAATCCTTCGTTTTTTCTAAAAAACGAAGGAGAAATATGGCTTGTATATACTTCACAGCTTGCACGTGCTGAAGGGCATGACAATATGCAGTTTACTTCTGTTATCCGTTATCAAAAAAGCTTCGACGGAGGAATTACCTGGACGGAATCTGAGATCCTGTTCGGAGAAGAAGGTAGTTTCTGCAGACAGCCCATTCAGGTCCTTTCAAACGGAAGATGGATTTTCAGTAACTGGTCATGCAGTCCTGATGTGAATGATCTGTCCGGTGACCCTACGATTTTCAGGCTCTCTGATGATCAGGGTGTTTCATGGCGCACGGTACAGATGTCGGAGAGCAATGGCCGTGTACACGCAAATATTATCGAACTGGATACCGGGCATCTGATCTCTCTAATGAGAAGCAGGTTTGCAGATTTTATATACAGAAGCGAATCCAATGATTACGGCGACACATGGTCTATTCCTCAACCGACAATTCTTCCAAATAATAATTCAAGCATCAGTGCGCTGAAACTGGAAAGCGGCAGAATAGCAGTTGCGTATAATCCGACCAGAGCTCCGGAAGCTGAATTCGGGGTATCTTCCTGGCCCGGACTTAGATGTCCGGTAGCGGTTGCCTTGTCGGAAGATGGTGGAACGACCTGGCCGCTGATTCGGAATATGGAACCGGGAGAAGGCTTTTCAGGTCCGGAGAACTCAACAAACAACAGTCAATATGAATATCCGTATATGATGCAGGGCCGGGACGGTATGATTCATCTTGCATTTGCATACTGCAACAGGCTGGGAGTTAAGTATATGAGGTTTGATGAGGCCGCAGTATCCGGAAAGAAGAGAGAGGCAGTAGGACTTTATAATCCTACCTCAGCAAAGACTTCGTAAGCAGGCCTATTCAGGAACAGGAGAGATATTGTGGATAATAGTAATTTAGATACTTTGGATATTTTTTATTATGTGTCTGAAAAAGCAAATACATATACACCGGCTAAAACTATTTTTGTATGTGCTCCTGCTCAGTTTGCTTCAGAGTATAAATCGGCACAGCAGTTTGCAGAGACTTCTGGCTGGCTGAGGCAGGTAGAAGAAGACGGCGCAGTTCTGGTAATGCCTCTGGTGAAGAACGGTTGGGCCAATGAACCCGTATCCCTTATCCCTGATATTTATGCCGCCGCCAGGCAGAAATTCAAATCAAAACAGGGCGACAGTATTCCAGGCCGTGACGGATTTGTATGGTGCTGGGAGACAATTATTTATCTTGTCGGTTATGATGATGGAGCCGTTTTTGCAGGTAATACCGCAGTAGCATACCCGAATCGTTTTGCAGGAATAGTACTGATCGACGGGGTTCCAGATAATTACAGTTCTGCGGAGGCTTACTCTGATCACTGGCTGGTACCCGATGTAAGCAGTGATTACAACCTGAAAAATTCAGATATTCCTGTCTGCATATGGATAATTAACTCAGGGAAGGATGATTTAGATACTGTAAAAAAATACTTCTGCAAGGTTAACAGGCTGACCGATGACGGTAAAGAAATTAATCTCGGAGGAATATCAACAAGATTACTAAGTAACGAGTCTGATAAGGCTGCCCAGTTACGACTTTCAATTACAGAAGCTGAATCTTACGGAGATCTGCCGAAAGTCCTTATGGAAAAATTTTTCAATAAGTTTATTAGATGGAAAAATTCACCGGATGGTACGCCTAAGCCCTGTCTAAGTAAATACGATTTTTACAATTCCTCAAGATTTATAAAAGACAGTGTTTCGGTTGAAGACAGAGTATATGATTATTTTACCTATCTGCCTGATGGTGTTTCTGGTTCTACAGCAAAAAATATGCCTGTTGTTTTCAGTGTTCATGGAAGAGGAGAACCTTCCTGGATTTTTTCGACAAAAAACGGCTGGGATAAACTTGCAGATGAGACAAAAGAATTTATCCTGGTCCTGCCGGATTCTCCACAGAATATCTGGCTTTATGACAGAGACAATACCGTGTTCAGCTTAATCATAGATGAACTATTTGATAAATACGAAATAGATAAAAGCCGGGTATACATGACAGGGTTCTCAAACGGTGCAATGCTGACAAGGGAAATGGCGAATTATCAGCCTGAATTATTTGCTGCAGTATCTCCCTGGAGCGGCCCGTTTGTTAATGATTTCAGGGAATTGCTGGAAAGCGATTATGAAATTCCATGCATGATATTTACAGGCGATAACGATGCGAAGGTTCCGCTTGGAAAGGATGTAGACAGTCTGATTGAGAGTATGCTGAAAGTAAATCACTGCAATATAGTTGAAAACGATTCATCGGAACCCCTGCCTTTCAAGCCTGATTTAATACATGACGAATCAAATACTTATACAGAAGAGAACGGGTATACAGACGGCGATCGAATGAAGACATACTGGTTTTGTAACCAGTATGGAGAGATACGGGTAGGATACACCCTTTTAAAGAATATGCCGCACGGAGCTGTTTATGATCAAAGCCGTGCTGCATGGACTTTTCTTAAACAGTTCAGCCGAAAGCACGGTGAAAAAAAAGTAGAGCTAAATTTAAAAACGATTTTTTAATTTTATGGAAAGGACTTTAATGAAATCGAAGAACTTGATTTTCATAATTTTTATATCATGCTCATTTGTAGGGACTTTTCTTCATACTGCACTTGTGGTTGCTCTGCCGGGAATTACTAATGATTTCAATATTCCGATGACAACCGGCCAATTGCTGATAAGCATATATTCACTGATTATGGGAATCTTGACTCCTATCACAGCCTTTTTGATAAAGAGATATAAAACCAGAAATCTGCATTTAATAGCAATAATCTTCTATATTATGGGTCTGGCGTTGGCTTCATTGACCGACACTTTTGCAATCCTTCTGCTGGGAAGGCTTATGCAGGCCTTGGGAACAGGGGTAATTCTAACTTTAACTCAAGTTGTTATTCTTACAATATTCCCTCTGGAGAAGAGGGGGACGGCTATGGGTATCTACGGATTAGTACTCGGCTTGGCGCCGGTTATTGCTCCGACTCTGGCCGGCATAATAATTGACAACTACAACTGGCGGTATATATTCATTATCGCTCTCGTACTGATGATTATTTTCTTTATAGCTTCTCTGATATCAATGAAGAATGTATTGGAAAATGAAGAAACCTCATTTGACTTTGTTTCTTTCCTGCTGAGCAGTATCGGGTTCTCTTTATTTTTGATTGGAATAGGAAATATCAGTTTGACTACTTCCAGTCTTATTACAGCATTGTTGCCGATGATTCTAGGATTGATAATATTGTTCTTCTTTGTGAGCAGGCAATTGAAAATCAAAGATCCTCTTCTTGAAATGCGGACGTTTATCAATTATGAGTTCAGGATTTCTGTAATTATGAGCTGCATTGTATTTATGGTCTTAATCAGTACATCAACTCTCATGCCGATCTACCTGCAGCGGGTTAAAGGATTAACGGCAACCGGCTCGGGATTAGTAATGCTGCCTGGGTCTATGCTGATGGCTGTAGTCAGTCCGGTTGCAGGCAAATTTTATGATCGCTTTGGAATAAGAATGCTGTCGATTGTAAGCAGCGCTTCAATCCTTTTCGGCTGTATAGGATTGTCCTTTGTCGATTCCTCAACTCCTGTTATCTATATCTCAACATTATATGCTATGCGGGTCCTGGGGCTTACATTGACAATGATGCCCTTGGTGACCTGGGGCTTGAGTACGTTAAGTTCGGTATACATATCGCATGGTTCAGCTTTGATTTTAACCTTGCGCAGTATTGCCGGTGCATTCGGATCTGCTTTGTTTGTTGCAGTAATGCAGACATTTTCAAGGACAGCAACAGGCTCCGGCGGCACTGCAGATGCAAGAGGAATTAATGCGGCATTTATTGGTATTAGTATTATAGCGATCGGATTTCTGCTTTTATCTGTTTTTAAGACGCAAAACAGAATGTGCAGTAATTAAAATAAATTGTAATTTACACAGCTTTTTTGGGGGTACTAATTTTGGAGCATATTCTTAATGTTGATGATATTAAAACTGAATTCTTTGTGGATGGAAAAACTGTTGTGGCTTCCAATAATGTCTCCTTTTATATTGATTCGGGAGAGACTGTCGGAATAGTAGGAGAATCAGGAAGCGGTAAGTCTGTAACCCAATTAAGCCTTCTGAAGCTGATAAGTGCTCCCGGAAAGGTTGTGGGAGGAACAGTAAAGATAAACGGAATCGATATCTCTGATTATCCTGCCGGAAGTGAGAAGATGAGAAATATTCGCGGAGGTAAAATCGGTATGATTTTTCAGGAACCGATGACCTCGCTGAATCCGCTCTACACTATCGGAAGGCAAATCACTGAGTCAATCAAACTGCATTTGAAGTATGATTCCGAAAAATCAAAAAGAAGGGCGATTGAACTTCTTACAGAGGTAGGAATTCCGGACGCTGAAGACAGGTTTGACTATTATCCGCACCAGTTCAGCGGCGGAATGAGGCAAAGAGTAATGATTGCGATGGTTCTTGCTGCTGAGCCGGAAATTATAATTGCAGATGAGGCGACTACTGCTCTGGATGTAACTATGCAGTCACAGATTCTGGAACTTCTGAAAAATATAGTCAGAAAAAGAAATCTGGCATTGTTCATCATTACTCATAATCTGGGCATTGTGGCCAGATATGCAGATAGAATTTATGTGATGTATGCCGGCAATGTTGTAGAAGAAGGAGACTGTCTGGAGATTTTTAAATCTCCGGTTCATCCTTATACTAAAGGACTGTTGAAAGCTATCCCCAGGCTTGATGACTCAAAAGAGCGGGTGCTTATACCAATCGATGGTATGCCGCCGAATCTTGCATTGCGGGGTGAGGAGTGCATGTTTCTTCCGAGATGTCTTTATGCGGGAGAAAAGTGTAAAAATGACGGTGTTCCTGAATTATCTGAGTTTAACGGCAGCCTTACACATAAATGTGCCTGCTATTATGCCGGCAGGGAAGATGAAGAGCTTTCAGCAGATTCCAGGATGGTTTCCCAAAAGGTGATCGAAGAAAAGGTAATAATAAGTCTTGAAGAATTATCAAAATCTTTTATTACAAAATCGAAGGTTGAGCTCAAAGCCGTTGAAAAAGTTTCGTTTAAAATACGGAAAGGCGAGACTGTTGGCGTTGTCGGAGAATCAGGATGCGGAAAAACAACACTTGCTAAAACTATTTTAAAACTGTATGAACCAACATCAGGCCGGATAATTTTTAACGGCGAAGATATTACAGGTTTGTCTGAATCAAAGATGCGCAAATACCGAAGCAAAATGTCGATGATATTTCAGGACCCTTTCAGTTCCCTGGACCCGCGACAAACTGTAGGAAGCATAGTAGGTGAGCCGCTGCTGGTTCACAGAATTTATAATAACAAGGAAGAATACAGTAAACGGGTTTCCGAGATCCTCACGCTAGTCGGTTTATCTCCGGAACTCTCAGAGAGAGTTCCTCATGAGTTTTCAGGAGGGCAGAGGCAGCGTATAGGAATAGCACGAGCACTCGCAAGTAACCCTGATTTTATTATTTGTGATGAACCCATCTCGGCCCTCGACGTATCGATACAGGCACAGATTATAAATTTGCTTGAAAAACTTCAGGCTGACCTGGGCCTTACATATATGTTCATAGCACATGATCTGTCTGTTGTAAAACATATCAGTGACAGAATAATAGTCATGTATATGGGCAGAGTTGTTGAAGCTGCTGACTGCGATGAGTTATATAAAAATCCTGTACATCCTTATACTAAATCTCTGCTTTCTGCTATTCCTGTACCGGATCCGGAGATTGAGAAAAATCGAAATATTGATTCTGTAAAAGGTGAGGTGAGCAGCTTACTGAAAAAGACTGAAGGGTGCGTGTTTTTTGACAGGTGTCCTAATGCAACTGAAGCCTGTTCTATTCAGCCGCCATTAAAAGAAATTAATACGCAGCATTATGTTAGTTGCGTAAATATTATCTAAGGAGTGTGTATATGAAAAAGGGAACATTGTTTTTCAGGATTGCTGTTATCAGCTTTCTGATTATCGGAGTTCTAGGTTGTTCCAATTCAAAGGAAGAAACAGGTTCATCTGTCTCTGAAAAATCATCAGGTCCTCTCGTTATGAAAATGATCCATACCGAGCCGCAAAGCTTCTTTCCGCCGGATCAGGGGACAGCTAATGAGTTGATTCTCTATCAGCTGGTTTATGAACAGCTAGGTCGATATGATGAAAAAGGCAATACAAAGCCTTTCCTTGCTGAAGACTTTATTATTGATCCGGCTTCTAAAACAATCACCATTGTTGTAAGAGACGGTGTCGAGTTTTCAGATGGAACAGTATGTGACGGAGAAGCCATCAAATGGAACTTTGAAAAATGGATGGAAGCCGGAAGAAATGAATTCGGAAAACCTGAGATTACTGTTAATTCCGATGGAAACGTTGTCTGCAAATGGGATCAATGGAGAAACAACATTCTGGCACAAATTGCTGCAAGGGTAATAGCATCCCCGACTGCTTATGAAAAAGGCGGTGCTACAGAAGAGGACAGAAAGATTTACGCTAAATCTCATCCTGTTGGAACAGGACCTTTTATGCTTGGTGAATGGGTACCTGCTTCCAGTCTGACTTTTGTAAAGAATCCTAACTACAGAATGCCGGGTAAGCCGATGATTGACGAGATCTATATTATTCCGCAGCCAGATCAGACTATAGCAAAGACTCAGTTTTTGTCTGGAGATGTTGATCTCTATGCACCGACAGACAGCTCTGTTTCAAAAGAACTGCAGGATATGGGATATGTTAATGAAGCAATACAGTTTCCGGCTGCAACCAGAGCTCTTATCCCGAACAGTAAAGATAAGACTGTAACCGTAAATGGAGCCAAAGTTGATAATCCGCTCTACGATCCTGAAATAAGAAAGGCTGTCTCTTTCGGACTTGATCGAAACGCACTTGTTGCAGCTTTATCATTCGGAATTGATGCACCTTCGACCCAATGGATTGATCCGTCTGTCTCAGCATATGTTAAAGAACTTGATGATATTCGGGGATATGACGTAGAAGCTGCTAAAAAGATAATGTCTTCAAAGGGATACAGCGATTCTAATCTGTGCAAAATTGCCTTATGGACAACTTCGCAGAATCTTCCTTTTGCAACTGCAGTGCAGGGTATGCTTAGAGAAATCTTTATAGATATTGAATTAAAGATTGTTCAGTATTCAGAGATCGCTCAGATGATGGGCGTTAACGGTGATGCATGGGAAGGCATGATTGTCCAGTTGACCGGTATCTATATAAATCCGCTTGATTATTACGGAATTGTTTTCTCGGATAGTCCTACTCAGTATGTCAAAGGAATTGACAGAACTCAGGTTATTACCAGAGATAAACTTCCATCTGAATATGCTGAATATGCAGGCATGACAATGCCGGAGCTGCTGAATTATTCTCTGACTACAGCAAAGGGCGACAGTCTTGAATCACTCAAAGCCCTTACTTATTACATAGGTTATGAAGACCTTCTGATTGGTACGATGGCATTTGGTTCAAACCTGTTTTCCAGTGAAAGACTTACAGGGTTCGGACGAATAGGAATCCAGTGGACTCCGGAAGAAATGAAGATAGATGAATAAATAAGCTTATAATTGCAATACCCCGCGGCTTAAACACTGCGGGCTGTATTGCAGGAAATTTCAAAAAGTAAATATTTCTTAATGTGAAAATGATTAATTTAAATACTTTATATTAATCAGTTATTGGAGAAGCGGAGGTAATAATGATTGGGTTTATTGGAAAGAGAGTCGTTCAAACTGTAATTGTACTGCTGCTCGTGTCTTTCTTTTCTTTTTTATTGCTTTATTTGATACCGGGAGATCCGGTTTCGGCTGTGATCGGCGAAAATGCAACAAAACAGCAATATGAAGAAACGTATAATTATATGGGTTTGGACAAACCATTTATCGTCAGATATATTAACTGGCTATGGAATGTGCTGCATGGTGATTTTGGTATGTCTTTTAAATTCAATAAACCAGTAGCAGAAATAATTGCCAGCAGAATTCCCGTAACATTTTATTTTACAATAATTGCTCTTCTGACAAGTACGTTCGTTGGGATTGTTCTGGGAATATTTACAGCGGTGAATAAGGGTACATGGAAAGATACACTTGTAACAGCTATTGCAAATATAGGAACCTGTACTCCTATGTTCTGGCTGGGAATAGTTCTGATTTTGATTTTCAGTGTAAAGCTGAGACTTCTTCCGGCCTTCGGTTTCGTCTGGCCCTGGGAGGATTTTGGAGAAAGCATTAAACAGACTATCCTGCCCGTTGTTTGTCTGGGTATTGTTAACCTATCAGTTATTACCCGCCAGACACGATCCAGTATGCTTGAAGTTGTCAGGCAGGATTATATAAGAACTGCTCGTTCGAAGGGATTAAAGGAAATCAACGTTATCTATGGTCATGCACTTAAAAATACAATGGTAACAATTGTAACTCTGATGGGAATGAAAATCGGAGTTATGATAGGCACTTCGGTATTCATTGAGAGTGTCTTTCAGCTGCCGGGGTTGGGGCAATTGATAATTTACAGTGTTGCCTCAAAAGATTTTTTTATGCTGCAAGCCTGCGTCCTTATTGTTTCACTTGTTTTCTGTACATCAAATTTTATTGTAGATCTGCTTTACGGATATATTGATCCGCGTATCAGAGTTAACGGATAGGGGACTGAATAGATGAACAAAATACTTAAAACAATGTTCCAGAGAAAAGTCGTTGTAGTTAGTTCTGCAATTATTCTTATGTTTATTATTTTCGCTCTATTTGCAAATTATATTGCACCTAATGATCCGAATAAGCAGGATTTGTATAACATACTTAAATCGCCTTCATCACAGCATTTACTGGGTACCGATAAATTCGGAAGAGATATCCTCTCCAGATTGATTTTCGGAGCAAGAATTTCGCTTCTAATAGGTGTTCTGGCTGTAGGTGTTGCTTCTGTGATCGGAGCAGTGCTTGGAATGGTCTCCGGATATTTCGGAGGTATTATTGATGCGGTAATCATGAGGATAATTGAAATGATAATGTCGGTTCCGCAGATAATACTTGCCATTGCCCTGTCCGCTGTTCTGGGCGGAGGTGTTTTGAACCTGACTATAATTTTAGGAGTTACTGCAATTCCCGGGTATGTAAGACTTATGAGGGCTCAGGTATTAAGTGTCAAGGAAATGGATTACATTCTTGCACAGAAGGTAATCGGCTCTAACAGCTGGAGAATAATCTTCAAGCATGTTCTGCATAATTCTCTGTCTCCTATGCTGATAATGATGATGCAGACTGTTGGTTTTACTATACTTGCAGAGGCCGGAATGAGTTTTCTCGGACTCGGGATAACACCTCCGACAGCTACCTGGGGCGGGATGATAAGCGATGGCAAGAGCTACCTTATGAACGCTCCCATACTGGCAGTTTCACCTGGAATATGCATAGTTATGCTGGTAATGTCTCTTAACTTTATCGGGGACGGTCTGCGTGATGCACTTGATCCGAGACTGCGTGGGACTTTATAAGTTTATTTTATCGGAATCAGCGCGGCATCTATACAGTCTCTGCCGGCTGCCGTTTACCCCTGCGGTAATTAAGTCTCACCGCAACTCATAAATTTCCAGCGGAAGATCATCAGGGTCTTTGAAAAAGGTAAACTTTTTTCCGGTATACTCATCAATGCGTATGCCTTCAACCTCTATACCGTTTTCAATCAGATATGCTGATGATTCTTCCACAGATTCCACAGTAAATGCCAGATGCCTTAATCCCCTTGCTTCAGGATAGCTTGGTCGTGCCGGTGAGTCAGGAAAAGAAAACAATTCAATCTGTGTATTATCCGGCAGTTTAAGATCCAGCTTGTATGAATCCCTTTTTTCTCTGTAGTTTTCAGCAATTACCTCCAGGCCGAGTATATTTACATAAAAGTTTTTTGATTTTTCATAGTCAGAGCAGATAACTGCTGCGTGATGTATTCCTTTTAACATATTATTTCCTTTCTACAAATAATATACAGATTTTGTTCACAGAATTCACACATTTAGAGACTATATTGTGTACATCATACTATTTAACCTGGTAACAGGTTCACTTCCCCCATGGAAGGGCTTTGGACAAGTGGTCTTTCCATGGGTATTTTTTTACCTGAATATCAATTTTTGAACACATATATCAATAATCTCCGCTACATCGATAAGGTTTTCAGATCTATAATGTTAAGATGGAAACCGGTGTTTACAGGCTTTGGGCTGAATCTGAATATAATTATCCCGCTGCATTCGGTTTTGTACCTAATATTGTCAGCTATATTCATGAAGGTGAGTCAAAGCGTCTCTGCATGCTGGTCGTTCCCGGCGGCGGCTATATGTCAGTTTCTCCCACTGAAGCGGAAATAACGGCTCTTAAATTCTATTCAATGGGATATAACTGCTTTGTTCTAAGCTATACAACAAACCCTCTTCTGACATCACCTCTGAAAATGCAGCCTCTGAAGGATATCTCAAGGGCTGTAAGGTATCTCAGGCTGAATGCGGACAAGTTTAAAATTGATCATACAGGAGTAATTCTCTGCGGATTCTCGGCTGGAGGGCATCTGTGCGCAGGTTTATCTGTTCACTTTGATGATATTGCTGATACTGAAGAGGCTTACAGCAGTTTTTCAAACCGGCCTGATGCTTCTGTACTCTGCTATCCCGTTATCAGCAGCGGAAAGCTCGGGCATGCTGAATCATTTACTGCGCTGCTTGGTGAAGATCCAGATCCTGAGATGCTTGATTACATGTCTCTGGAAAAACATGTAACCCAAAATACTCCGCCATGCTTTTTATGGCATACAGCCGCGGATGAGCTTGTTCCGCCTGAAAACAGTATTATGTTTTCAGAGGCCTGCAGGAGAGCAGGAGTTAAACAGGCGCTTCATATTTTTTCCGAGGGAGAACATGGGTTATCGCTTGCTGATGAAGACTGGGCGGCAGGACGCTGGGGTGATGATTATACGCTAGCACAGATTAAAAAGGTATTAGAAGCAGTCGAGCGTAATGAGATTGCACTCAGTACTAAGGCTTTTGAAATCGTTGAATATTTTAAAAACTTGAATTTTGAATTATACAATAGAAGAATGAATAAAGAAGTTGCTCTATGGCCGGTTCTGGCTGATGTCTGGATATCCGCTATCTTCAATCAGTAATATATAATGAATTTGATTCTGATATTTCTCTAGGAAGAGTTTATGTATGCAGACATTCCGAAAGTTTTTCTTAATAATAGTAACATGCTATATATCGATGTAGGGAACATATTCTGCAGCCACCGGGGATAGAGTGTGAAAAAAGTCAGTTCCAGGATAATGAGTATAATCGTAGGATGTGCTGTCCTGACTTCTACTCTGGTAGGAGGATTTAGTCTGCGCCAGAGTGCCGGCTATATAAAACATGAATCATCAAACAATCTTGTATATATGGCCAGAAGTTATGCAAATGAGTTCAGCCAGAACCTCAAAAGAACTGAAAGTTATGTAGATGCGCTGCAGGCAATAGTAAAATCAGGTTTCAATATGAACGAGTTTATAGTAGATCCTGATTATCTTATCGGATATAAAATGGAACTGGAGAAAATATTGGAGAATATGCTCTCCAACTACAAAGAACCTGAAGGCGTCTATATTACTTTTAATCCGTATATGACTGCAGAGCCCGAAGAAATCTGGTTTGCGGATATTACGGGTGACGGGAATCTGTATAAAATAACTACAGAGCTTATTAGCAGGTACACGATAGATAATCCGGATCTGTACTCAGACTATCCTTCCAAGAACTATTTTATGGATACTGAAAATGAGGGTATGAAATATCTTTATGAAACAATGAATTCCAAACGGCCGATATGGTTTGAACCTTATTCTGAAATAGGGCTTGATATAAAAATTATTTCATACGTAGTGCCAGTAATAATTGAAGATTCTGTTGTCGGTGTTGTTGGAATCGATATAAACTTTGAGTATATATTAAAAACTATTCAGAATATGGAAGTTTTTAAAACCGGTTATGCATTTCTATTAAATGAAGACGGCAGCAAAGTGCTTGTTGATCCCGACTCCTCAGAGACTGTTGAGATAAATCAGTTTAAAAACGGTATGTTTAAATTCCTTGAAACATCAAACCTCAATTCCAGGTCCGGAGTAGTAGAATACAGGGGTGAAGATAAAGATGAGATTCTGGGCTACTGTAAACTGTCTAATGACTGGATTCTTGTAATTATTCCCCCAAGAGCGGAAATTTACAGACCGATAGACAAGCTTGCAGCATACATTATCTTCTTTACACTGTTAAGCATAATTCTTGCAATTTCGACTGCCTATCTGTTCTCAAACAAACTGTCAAAAACCATAGATAGTGCAGCCCAGCAGTTGAAGATTATTGAGAGAGGTGATTTTACTCATGCCTTTCCTGAAACGCTTAGAAACAGGGATGATGATTTAGGTGCATTTTTTCGTTCAGTGTTCGCAATGCAGACGATCATCAGCGACATGATCGAAGAATTCGAAATTACCGGCGGAATCGGAGCAAAGGATATTCTTCTTGAAAAAATATTCGACAGGACACAAAATGCAGCCGTTCAGGCTGCAGAGGCAATTGAGAGAATTACCGGCGAGAAACAACTGGTTGATGAGAATCTGAAGGAATCTGTTGATAAACTTGAACAGTTGAATTTGAAGCTTGAAGATCTTGTTTCCGAAGAATTGAAGTTGAACAGGCAGAGGGATGCTGTAATGATCTATCAGTCACGGCAGGCAAAGCTGGGACAGATGATAGGCAATATAGCACATCAGTGGCGGCAGCCATTAAACAGTCTTTCGATTATATTATCGGAACTTGAAGATTCTTACTTTTATGGAAATTTTGACGGGGCTTATCTTAGTAAAGTTATAGACAAATCAAGGAAAATCATTATCAGGATGTCTCAAACAATTGATAACTTTAGAAATTTTCTTAGCCCTTCTGCCGAGAAAGAGATTTTCTCTGTATACAAGAATATTCTCTTTACTAAAGAATTAATTGAAGACAGCTTTAATATAGAAAATATAAAGATCTCAATCGATATGAAATCTGATGCAGAAGTTTGGGGTTGCTCCAATGAGTTTTCTCAGGTTATATCGAATATTCTTTATAATTCGAAGGATGCACTTCTGGAAAACCCAAGGAATAAGAGGAATATAAAAATTGAAATTGAATGCGGCGCCAAGGTTACTGTTTTGGTAATGAACAACGGACCTGGAATTCCATCAGAAATATTGGAAAATATATTCACACCATACTTTACCACCAAAACGGGCGGAGGCGGTACCGGAATTGGATTGTATATGTCACGGATAATAGTGGAAGAACATTTAAACGGAAGTATTTCTTTTGAGAATGTAAATACAGGTGTATTGTGCCGAATAATTTTACCGGTATATAAGAGTGATAAAGACCATGATGCATTATAACTTGAGAATTTTATATATAGAGGATGAAGTTGATACTCTTGAACCTCTGACAGTGTTTTTAAAGAGAAGATTCACCAAAGTTATTACAGCAACAAATGGTAAGGAAGCTTTGGATAAGTTCTTTAAATATAATCCTGATATTATTTTAACAGATTTGGTAATCCCTGATATGGGAGGGATTGAGTTTATAGAAGAAGTAAGGAAATCGGGCTTTCAAAATCCTGTCATAATTACTTCGGCGCTAAGTGATGCTCCTTCCATTATAAAAACCGTTGATATTGGAATAAGTAAATATATTATAAAACCGATTGAATTGATGGAACTTGAAGAGGCTCTTGAACGTTTTGCTGAATCTGTATTGGAAAATACAGGGAATGTTCTTCATTTGAATGGAGTGGAGAAGAAGGAAATAGAGAAAACCATAAAATTTCAATTCATGAATTTAATAAAAAAGCATTCAGGAAAAGGTCCCAGGGATATTGTCGTTTTTATTGGTCAGGAACAGCTGGAAATTAGATGTCTGAATGTCCAGACAGTTTTTGAAAAAACCCTTCTCCGTTCAGGCCGAAACGCCTCTATTGTAGAGCAGAACAGAATGATATTCTATAACATCCTCAAGCAGGAGATAGAAGAACTTGTTTCCAGACACATCGGAATGAAAGTAAAATTAAAAGATATTGAGGTTAATCCGGTTGCGGATACTGATTTTTTGACTCTCACATACTTAACAGGCTGAAGAGTAAAGATTTTATATATTTTTTTTATTTAATAGTACCAGATTTAACTGCCTTCGGATAATTCTTGTCCGTTTTCCGAAGGTATGATATACTTTCAGGGTTCGACGAGCTTCTGCTGACGGGATGTTTCCGTGCTTCAGGAGAATCGGACGCAGTAAAATTATTACTCGTTATTATCGGAATTGATTAAAAGAGATAGCTGATAGCTTTTAATAGACCGATGCAAAATTTGTATTTTGCATCGGTCTTTTTTTTGCTCTAAAGGAGGTGATAGAGATATACCCTGAAGACTGTAAATAAAATATTGTAAAGGAGAATAAGAGATGTTGGGTAAACAGATTTCCGAAAATAAAAAGTTATTAAAAATATTATTGTTGATTGCTACGGCTGTAATTCTTGTTTTATTTTTTATCCTGAATCCGTCAGGTGATAATCTTGGCTGGTTTAGTGTAGTGCCTCCTGTCTTTGTTATGGCATTTATTCTATTAACTAATGAAATTATTCTTGGTCTGATAATTGCCAGTTTATTTGCCTGTTTTATGATTTTCAAGGGAGCATTCTTTACTGAATACGTAGGTCAGTTCTTCGGCACGCTGATGAATGAAGACTTTGTCTGGGTAATCCTGGTCTGCGGATTTATGTCGGCACTGGTTCTTGTTATTGAAAGATCGGGCGGTGCAATCGCATTCGGTAATTTGATTGCGAAAAAAGCAAAAACAAGAAAGGGCGTTCTTCTCTGGACATGGCTGCTGGGGGTAGTAGTTTTTCTCGATGACTATCTTAATGCACTGACTATAGGATCAAGCATGCCTAAAGCAACAGATAAGCACAAAGTATCCAGAGAAATGCTTTCATATATTGTAGATTCAACCGCGGCTCCGGTTTCCGTACTCATCCCTATATCTACCTGGGCAGCATTTGCTGCAAATCTGCTGGAAGCAAACGAGTGGGCACCCGAAGGTCAGGGAATGCTTTATTTTATAAAAACCCTTCCTTATAACTTTTATGCCTGGTCTGCTGTATTGATTGTCCCACTGGTAATTCTTGGCGTTGTGCCCGTGATCGGCAGGATGAAACGAGCTGAGGAAAGGGCACAGACAACAGGAGTTCTTGCTCCTCCCGGCTCCGAAAAGATAGATCTTCGCGGAGACGAGAAACTGAATATTCCCGATAAACCAAGGATTATTAATTTCTTCCTTCCGATAATCGTGCTGATAATAGCAACCATCTTTTTTGATGTGGATCTTTTTATGGGATCTGCTGTGGGGATAGTTTTTGCCTTTTTTCTGTATGTCCCCCAGAAGATAATTACAATTAAGGAGTTCATGGTTCTTCTGGTGGATGGTTTTAAAAATATGATGTTCATGTTTGCCATCATTGCTCTTGGCTATACATTCGGCGGTCTGCTGGATCAAATTGGATTTATTCAGTTCGTTATCGACAATGCCAAAGAGATAATGAATCCGCAGCTGATGCCGTTTATTATTTTTCTTGTTTTCGGTATTACTGAATTTCTAACTGGTTCAAACTGGACACTTTATATTATTGCGCTTCCGATTGTAATTCCTCTGTCAATGGCGCTGGGTGCAAATACTGCTTTATCCGTAGGAGCTCTTCTTTCCGCAGGTGTATGGGGAAGTCATATCTGCCTGTATTCAGATGCAACCCTGATTACATCGGCAGCTACAGGCTGTGACAATTATGAACATGCTCTTACACAGATGCCTTACGGGTTTATCGCTGCCGGATTTTCGGCTATCCTGTTTCTGATATCAGGATTTATATTTTAATATTACTGCCGGCGGTTTGCATTTACCATCAGTAAATGCAAACCGCTGATATATAAGGAATCTTATACGATGACAGACAAAAAAACTGGCAATCTGGAAGGGGCTGAATTTGTTCTGCTAAATGGAAATATTTTTACATGTGATGAAGAGCAGACAATCGTAAACTCTATAGCCGTCAAAAATGGTAAATATGCATATGCCGGCGATAACTCCGGTGTAATTGACTGGATCGTTCAGGAAACTGAAATCATTGATCTTGGAGGGAATACGGTTCTTCCGTCTTTTTTTGATGCTCATTGTCATCCTACAGCAATGGTCGAGCTGATGAATTCCGTAAATATCTCGGAAATGCACACTTTGGATGAGTATATTGAGGCTGTTGAAATGTATCTGACGGAAAATCCAGAAGCCACCTTTATTGCCGGAAATGGTTGGACCAATACGGTTTTTGACAATAAGGGGCCATCCCGAAAAATTCTTGATCGTATCTCAGATAAAATACCTATTATTTTATGGTCCGAAGATCACCACTCTCTCTGGGTTAATACAAAGATGCTGGAGATTGCCGGGATAGGCAGGGATACTGAAAATCCGGACGGAGGTATTATCGAAAAAGATGATTCCGGTGAACCTATAGGTACACTCAGGGAGTCTGCCGCTGACATGGTTATGAAGCATTTTCCTGAATTTTCGGTAAAGCAGTATAAAGATGCGTTTCTTGAATACCAGAAAATGGCACTTTCTTTAGGGATTACGGGAACTTTTGATGCTGTTCTGTTTCCCGGAAGTAATGCCGTCGCGGCAATAAAGGAATTGGCAGATAGTGATGAACTGCAAATGTATTTCAGGGGAGCCTACGCATGGGATAAGGCTGGTGATTTGAATCAGATTGAACTGATAAATCAGGCAAGAGGCCGGGATGAATCGGGACTTAAATTTAAAATTAACAGCGTAAAGATTTTCATGGATGGTGTATTGGAAGGCGGGACTGCCTTTTTACTGGAACCTTACCTTGAAGCTGCCGGAAGAATGGAAGGCTATAGGGGGAAGGCATACTATTCCGGAGAACTGCTTTTTTCAATAATAAAGTCTGCGCGTGAATATGGATTTCAAGTACATTTACATTCAATAGGCGATGCAGCAACCGCTCTTATAGTTAAATCATTTGAAAGAGCTTTGTCCGAAACCGACAAAACCGATGAAAGGCATTGCATTACACATTTACAGATTGTCGCTGAAAACGATATACAAAAAATCAGTGAGCTTGGAATAGTCTGTATTCCCAATCCTTACTGGTTTATGAAAGATGAATACTATTACAAACTTCAGGTACCCTATCTTGGTGCCGACCGGGCTGAACATGAATATCCGATGGCTGGATTTATTGATCAGGGAATCGTTGTAGCATCAGCAAGTGATTTTCCGGTTACAATTAATCCGAATCCTCTGGAAGCTATACAGATCGGAATAACTAGATGTAATCCTCATGATGCGGAATATGGTGAACCGCTATGGAGTGAGGAAAGAGTGGATTTAAAAACCATGATAAACTCATTTACGTTCAATGCTGCTTATGCAAATTTTCTTGAAGATGAGACAGGTTCGATCAAAGCAGGCAAATCTGCTGATTTTATCATTCTTGATGAAGATATTTTTTCCATCAACCCCGAAAAGATTATAGATGTACGTGTTGTAAAAACTGTTTTCAGAGGAAAAACTGTATATGAAAGGGAAATATAAATAATATATTTGGCCGGTTCTGATGCATATAAACGAATTACCTTATGGCAGGACTCTGGAAGAGAATGCAGGGTTTTTCACTTGCATCAGGAGGTCTCAGCTTTAATCCTGATTCAGATCGAATCCGAAGTATCTTGATGCATTCCCATAGCATATATCTTCCACCAGCTTCCCCGCAAGCTGGAAATCATCAGGAATCATTCCCGCTTCCATATCTCTTCCTATGATGCTGCACAGAATCCTTCGGAAATATTCGTGTCTGGAATATGACAGAAAAGAACGGCTGTCAGTGAGCATCCCAACGAAACGGCCTAAGCTGCCAAGCTGTGAAAGAGCTTCAATCTGGCGCTCTATTCCGTTTTTCTGATCCATAAACCACCAGCCGCTTCCAAACTGAATTTTTCCGGCAATCCTGCCGTCCTGAAAATTCCCAATCATGGTGGCAATCACTTCATTGTCTTTAGGGTTAAGATTGTACAGTATGGTTTTAGGCAGGCTGTTTTCTCTGTCAAGCATATCAAGCAGGCGACCAAGCGGCCGTGCAACAGGCTGATCGTCTATCGAATCAAATCCGCTGTCCGGTCCAAGAATATTGTACATTCTGCTGCTGTTGTTCCGGAGAGCTCCAATATGCATCTGTTTTGTCCATCCCTTTTCTGCATCCATTCTTCCGAACTCAAGCATCAGGGCGGTTTTAAACTTCCGGGATTCTTCAATACTTACAGATTTTCCTGCTACGGCTTTTGTAAAAATATTCCTTACTTCTTTTGCATTGTAATCTGTTATAAAGAAGGTTTCCAAACTGTGATCTGATAGTCTGCAGCCGGTATCATGAAAGAACCGGTGTCTTTTACTCAGGGATTCGATCAAATCATCGTATGAAGAAATATCAGTATCTGAAACTTCTGACAAACGCCGGATATAGCCCGGCCATGATTCTTTTTCAATAGCCAGTGCATTATCGGGTCTCCAGGTGGGCAGTACGCGTGTAAAGCTTTCCGATTCTGAAATCTTTATATGATGTTCAAGACTGTCAGCCGGATCATCTGTTGTGCAGACTGCCAGTACATTGTTGTTTTTCATTAATTGCCGGGCAGACAGGCCGTCCTGAAGTATTTCTGAGCTTCTGTCCCAGACTTCCTGTGCAGTTTTTTCAGAGAGCAGCAGATTGTCTATTTTAAAACTTCGCGCCAGTTCCAGGTGGCTCCAGTGATAGAGAGGGTTCCGAAGCAGGAAGGGCATTATCTCGGAAAAACTCTTGAATTTTTCCCAATCTGAGGCAGTTCCTGTGCAGAAACGTTCATCAATGCCGTTGCTGCGCATTGCCCGCCATTTGTAATGATCACCGTAAAGCCATACCTGTGTTATATTTTCCCAGGATTTATCTTCAGAAATCTCCTGCGGATCAAGGTGGCAATGATAATCGATGATAGGCTGTTTTTCGGCATATTCATGATAAAGTCTGGACGCAGAAGTGTTTTCAAGCATGAACTCCTCGTGTATGAATTTCATTAATAACAGCCTCCCTTTTAGTTTTATCAGATATTATCTATCAGGTATCCGCCGTCGACCGGGATTGTGACTCCGCTGACAAATCCTGACTGCGACTTATCACAGAGATATACAAGTGTTCCATTTAGTTCTTCGAGTTTTCCAAAGCGTCCGAAGGGGGTATGAGCTATTATCTGTTTACCCCTTTCAGTAAGAATGCCTTTTTCATAATCTTCATACAGAAGAGCTCTGTTCTGGTTGCCAACAAAGAAGCCGGGAGCAATTCCGTTAACCCTGATACCGTGTTCCGCAAGTTCTTTGGCAAGCCCTGCAGTCAGATTCATTACTCCTGCTTTTGAAGCTCCATAAGCCCACACTCCGGATAGGGGCAGGTAGGAAGCCATTGATGCAATATTTATAACGGTTCCCTGAATTTTATTCTCGATCCATAATCTGGCTATATGTTTTGTAGGAACAACGAGCCCTCCAAGAAGGTTCATCTGAACAACTTCATTAAATATACTCACATCAACATCAACAAAATCGGCCTTGCCCTTGTTTCCTCCTGCTGCATTGATAAGGATAGTCGGTATGCCGGCATCATTTGTGATTAAGTCTATAATTCTGCTTATATCCATTTCATCAGCTACATCACAGGTGTAGCCCGAAAGTCTTTTTCCTGCATCTTCGGGAAGGCTGCCGTCTGAAAGAATGTCTCTGACTGCATCGTCAACCGGCTTTGTTTTTCCTCTTCCAAGGATTATAACCCTTGCCCCGGCGTTCAGAAGGCCTTTAGCAAAGCTTGACCCTATGGCACCGGTCCCTCCAGTTATTACTGCTATTTCATCGCCTAAAGCTCTCATATTTCCATCCTGTTATAATAAATATTTAAGATAAATTATTGCTCTGTTGTATTGGTCTGTCAAGAGTGTTATTAAAACTTTCGTAAAACGTAAGAATATGAAACTTTTTGTGGACATATCTGCACTTTCTCTCTATTATCTTATATAGCACATGAAATATAAGAGGTTGGAATTTGCCAGGAAATCCCAGACATGATCAGATACTGAAATTTCTGCATAACTTCCGTAATCTTTCTGTCGCTGAATTAACGGACAGACTTGGCGTTTCAAGTGTCACTGTCAGAAAAGACCTGACTCAGCTTGAGAATATGGGCTATATTATCCGCAGCCATGGCGGAGCCCGTCTTGCTCAAAGTGTTAATGCCGTTACAAATCTTTCTTCACGGAAAAGCAGAAATTACAATGAAAAAGACAGGATAACATCGTATGCGCTTAAGCTTGTTCAGGACGGTGATACCGTCTGTCTGGATGCAGGGACTACTAATGCAATGCTTGCTGAAAAACTTATTGAGCATGCTGTAAGAGTTGTTACTAATTCACTTGAGGTTATTAATGTTCTCAATAAATCAGAATCGGCTGTGCTTACCGTATTAGGCGGAAATTTAAGACAGGAGGCCGGTTCTTTTATCGGACCGGTTACTGAATCCGGTATAAAGCAAATGCAGTTTGATATATGTTTCGTAGGTGCGGAAAGCTTCAGCCCTGAAGGTTCGTTCCTGTCGGGAAATTCCATTGAAGCCTCTGTCAAATGTGAAATCCTGAAAGCTTCAAAGCGAAGGGTTATTCTGTCTGACAGCAGCAAGTATAATGCCAGCGCTTTTGCAAAATTTGCTGACAGTAAAATGGTCGATATATTGATAACCGATACAGGTTTCAAGGAACCTGATCTTTTCAAAGAGTTAGGCTTCGAACTGCTTATTGTATAGTCAGCCGATTAAAATTTTCATCTTCTTAGCAGATGATTGTTTTGTTGTAATAATCCCTAATTGTATTTAATTATCCCAAAACCCTCTGACCTTTGATTATATAATCAAAATACAAACAGTATAAATTACGGTCCGGTTATCTTTACCGCTTAAAGGAGTATTGTGTGATAAATCTCAGGGAAAATCCCTTTTACCTAAATGACAGTCAGATTAGCTGGGTTGAAAAAATGATAGCCGGGATGAATGTTGAAGATAAAATTCGACAGCTGTTTATTCTGCTGGATACCAGGCAGAATAAAGATGAAAACAGCATCCGAAGCACAATACAGGAAACACGCCAGGGCGGCCTGCGCTGGCAGGGAGGGAACTGGGAGGCTGTCTATAATCAGAATACTGCTTATCAGAAATATTCACCGATTCCTCTTCTGATAGCTGCTAATTGTGATGACGGAGGCAGCGGTGCCTTTCCTGAAGGAACTTTCGTCGCAACAGCAGTACAGGCCGCAGCAGAAGATGGTGAGGAGACAGCTTATCATATGGGACTGGTCGCTGCAAAGGAAAGCGGCAGTGCCGGCTGCAACTGGCTCTTTAATCCGGTGGCAGATATTTACATGAACTGGAGAAACAGTATTGTAAATACACGCTGTTTCGGCGACACAGCCGATACGGTTTTGAAAAATACGCGGGCGTTTATAAAAGGTGTGCGGGCCGGAGTTCCGCATATGGCATGCTGTGCAAAACATTTTCCCGGTGACGGAGTGGAAGAACTTGACCAGCATCTTGTTATGGGAATAAACAGTCTTGATGTTGACGAGTGGGAAGCCAGTTTCGGGAAAGTATACCGGGGGCTCATAAGTGACGGGATAGAAAGTATAATGGTCGGTCATATTGCATTTCCTGCAATGAGCAGGAAACTTGTTCCGGGAATTAAGGACAGCGAAATTATGCCTGCTACGGTTTCTCCTGAATTGCTAACAGATCTTCTTCGAAACAAGCTCGGCTTTCAGGGTTTAATTCTAACAGATGCTACCCATATGATAGGCCTTTCTGCGGTAATTAAACGCGAAGATGCACTTCCAAGGGCTATTGCAGCCGGATGTGACATGATTCTATTTGCCAATAATCTGGAAGAAGATCTGGGGTTTATAAGAAACGGTCTGATAAAGGGTATAATTTCAGAGAAACGTCTGGATGATGCTGTGACCAGAATCCTTGCATTAAAGGCGAGGGTCAGGGTCAACGAGCCTGATATCTGTTTTCCTGATGCGGCATTGGGAAAAAGCATTGTAGGCTGTACTCAGCATCTTTCTTATACTGAAGCGGCAGCAGAGAAATGTATAACTCTGGTGAAAGATACCAATGAGCTGCTCCCGGTGAACCCTGAAAAGTATAAGAAGGCCCTGCTTGTATATGTTCCGAATATTCCCAACAGCAGAGCTTACTCCGGTGATCCTGTAAAGAATATTGTAATAGAAGAACTACAAAATGCAGGATTTGAAGTGGATGCCCTGATGAATTTCCATGATTTAGAGATAAAAAACGGACCTGGCCCAATGAATTTCGGACAGATGCTGGAGCCGGGATCACGGAAAGAATTCAGATCGAAATATGATCTGGTATTCCTGGTTCTGAACATTAAGGGATATGCACAGGAAAATAACGAGCGAATTCGATGGAGTATACACCACAGCAAGGAAATGCCCTGGTATATTCCGGAGGTTCCAACAATAGCAATGAGCCTGAATTATACAAATCATCTGATAGATATACCCCAGGTGAAAACACTTGTTCACGTATATTCCAGCCAGAGGATCGGTATAAGAAAAGCAATAGAAAAGATCTGCGGAAAAACAGAATTCAGGGGAAGAGCGAGTGAAACTGTTTTCTGCGGCCGTTGGGAAACCCGGCTTTAAGGCAGGAACTTAATTGCTTAAAAAGGACAGAACATGAACGATTCATTATACAGGCTTCAGAATTTTAAAAAAGAACACGACTTCCTCATTTGTATTGATTCCGACGGATGTGTTTTTGATTCTATGGGGGTAAAACATCGAGAGTGTTTTGCGCCGAATTTTATAAAGCATTGGGGTCTTCAGGAACTGGAGACTCCTGCAAGAGAGGTCTGGGAATTTGTAAATTTGTATTCAGGAACGAGGGGTGTAAACCGCTTTAAAGCTCTGGTCTATTCCCTTGATATGCTTTCAGATAGAACAGAGGTTCGAAGCAGCGGCTGGATTAAGCCTGATCTCACTTCTTTGAGAAACTGGATAGAAAATACTGATGCACTGGCTAATTCTGCACTTGAAAAAGAAGTTATACGGACAGGTGACCCTATACTGCAAAGAACTTATGACTGGTCATTAGGTATCAACAGGACTGTAACCGAATCGTTTAAGGGTGTTCCCCCATTCAGCGGTGTGCATAAAACACTTGAAAAATCAGCTGTATATGCGGACTTGCTGGTTGTTTCTGCTACTCCTATGGAGGCTCTGGAACGGGAATGGAATGAACATGGAATTGCAGATTATGTTCAGGTGATTGCCGGGCAGGAAGCCGGTACTAAAGAGGACCATATCAGGATAGTTATGGATGGCCGGTATACCGGAAGTAATGTAATAAAAATAGGTGATGCTCCGGGGGATTTGAAGGCTGCTCAGGCTAACGGTGTATTGTTCTATCCTGTCATTCCCGGAAGAGAAATTGAGAGCTGGGCGGAATTTTTAAATACGGCATTGGATCGATTTCTTGGCGGCACTTATGATGATGAATACCAGGCTTTCCTTATTAAGGAATTTACAGAAAGTCTGCCTGATATCCCTTCCTGGGAGAGCAAGGGCTAAGAATTAAATAGGCAGGCTGCTGTCTATCTCTGCTTCAATCCGGTTTCTATATACACTGGGAGGGTTTCCTGTTGTTTTTCTGAAAACCCTGGTGAAATACCCCATATCTTCAAAGCCGAGTTTGAGAGAAATTTCAGCAAGCGATTCCTGGGTATTGGCAAGAAGGTATTTTGCTTCATCAATCTTTTTGGATCTGATAAATTCCCCGACTGACATGCCCTGTTCTTTCCGGAACTGCCTTGCAAGGTAAGTTGCGGAGCAGGAAACAAAATCAGCCAGATCGCTTAAGCTTAGTTTTTCATTTAGATGTGTCATTATATATTCAGAAGTTTTCTTTACTATAAGGCTGTGATTGGCAATAGAAAATTTATTTACAGCGTCGCAATATGCCAGGCACATTTCATCCCGGAGATTCTTAAGCTCCTCCTCAGATCTTGCCCTTTCTATACGTCTTGCGAATTCAGAGGACATTCCGTGAAGCATTATCGGTATCATTCCTCCCTTTTCTGCACTTAGCCTTAAAATTGTATTAAGTATAATACTTCCATTTTTCGACTGTCTGAGCGGGTTTATCGGCATAGCATGAATCATCGTCTTAGTCGGGAGAAAACTTTTCAGAAACTGTTTCAATCCTTCGATGTCTCCGCCAGAGACAAGGATGCGAAGTTTTCGTTCCTTTTTATATGATTCCTCGATTACTTCCTTGTTTATCCTGTTGAGATCATCATGTGCCGGGTTATGAGTTACCATGTGATCAATCTGAGGTATCGTGGTCTGGACTTTTAATCCTCTTTGATTTGCGAAAATTCGTATCAGCTGACCTATAGCCTGAATTTCATCCTTGCTTAGTGTAGGAACCAGCATCATAACTGTTTTATTTCTGAGCTCATTGGAAACCTGATGTTCTTCATTTAAAAAGGGACCGCACAGTACTGTGCCTTCCTCAAACTCCCCATGAACATATGAAAGATTGTGAATGTCTGTAAAAAGGAGTGCGGGATCATTATTATGATGCATGTATTGAAGTGCGGCTATATTAAGTTCATTTTTCATTGCGGCCAGATTCTCACTTCCTGAAATATGCTGTATGGAGCTTTCCCCTGCAGGGAAAAGCCAGATATTCAAACCCGTGATATCAGCAATGCTTTTTGAGAAAAATTCCATATACTGAAAGTATATAGTGAAAAAACAAAGTGTCAAGAAAATCCTGATAGGTTGCCGAATATCCATACAGCGTGAGGATTTCCAGGTAAGAGCAGCCAGGCAAAGATTTTAACTGTTTTAGGAGGGTGGTTTTATGTTGTACGGGATAAAAAAGGATAAGGATAGTGAAAAATATGCAGGAACGTCCTTTTAGGGGTCAATATGTCCATGCGGATGGGAAAATCAATACCTATAATTTCAGCATGAACAGTGAGGACAGCCGCACCGGCTCAGCTGAAGCAGCAGATATAAAACCTTTTATCGAATTCCGAAACATTTCAAAACTGTTCGGGGCAACTACCGCACTGGATGATGTGTCATTTACAGTGGGCAGAGGGCAGATCTGCGGTCTGGTTGGTGAGAACGGAAGCGGTAAATCAACACTTTCCCTTATTCTTGCGGGAATCCTGTCCAGGAGCGGCGGAGAAATATTTCTTGACGGCAAGGAGTGGGCTCCTCAGAATATTCTTGAAGCTCAGAAAAACGGCGTCGCCATGATTGTCCAGGAAACGGGAACATTATCCAATATTACAGTAGCTGAGAATTTATTCCTGGGACAGGAGCGGCTTTTTAAAAAAGGCCTGTTTATAAATCGAAGTGAACTATTCAGAGAGGCTCAGAAAATCCTTGACGGATACAGCATAAGCGATTTCAGAGCCGATACTCCAGCATCACATCTTGATTCCCAGGAAAGAAAGCTTCTGGAAATTGCAAAGGCTATGTACTGGAATCCGCGTGTTTTTATAGTTGATGAAACAACAACTGCACTGTCCTACTCAGGCCGTGAATTACTGTACCGTGTTATAAAAAAGCTGAAGGCCGGGGGAAGTACTGTGCTGTTTATCAGTCATGACCTTGATGAGATGATGCTGCATTGCGACAGCCTGAATGTTCTTCGTGACGGTCATTTTATCGGCAGCATTGATAAACAGGATTTTGAGGAAGGGTTAATTAAGCAGATGATGGTCGGCCGAACGCTTACCGGTCATTTCTACAGAAATGACAGCGACGGATATTCAGATGAAATCGTACTTAAAGCTGACTGTATAACTACCCTGCAGGAGCTTCTCTGTTTTGATCTGGAGCTTCACAGGGGGGAAATCCTCGGCATCGGCGGACTTTCGAACTGCGGCATGCATACCGTAGGAAGAGCTCTTTTCGGCATCGAAGAAGTGCTTGACGGAGAGGTCCGTACGGCTGATGCAACAATAATCAGAAACAGCAAAACTGCAATTGCCAAGGGTATTGGCTATCTCTCGAAGGATAGGGATACAGAATCTCTTGGTCTGCTTGGAACTATAAAAGAAAATATTCAAAGTACCGGATATTCGGTTAACAGGGTATTCGGACCTTTAATATCTTTCAGAAAAGAGCAGGCTTATGTCAGCAGGCAGATCGACGGATTATCAATAAAAATAGCCTCCAGAAATCATCTTGTTTCAACTCTTTCAGGCGGTAATAAACAGAAGGTTGTTTTTGGAAAATGGATCGCTGCTGATTCACAGATACTGATTATGGATTGTCCGACTCGCGGTGTCGATGTAGGTGTCAAAGCGGCTATGTACAAGCTTATGTATGAAATGAAAAAAGAGGGCAAGTCAATTCTTCTGATCAGTGAAGAACTATCAGAACTGATAGGGATGAGTGACCGTATTCTGATAATGAAAGACGGTTCTGTTGTATCAGAGGTTTTACGAAGTGAACAGCCCAGTGAGCAGAAACTGATTGAGGTTATGATTTAAAGCAGGAATATGATGATGAGAAAAAAGCTTTTACAGATGTATGAGAGCCTCTGGTTTACAAGAATGATGCCGGTCTTTGTTTTACTGCTGATCTGTATATTCTTTGCTGTATTTGTAGGCGATAGATTTCTGAATTTCAGAAATTTGAAAATTGTTTTTAATCAGGCACTTATTACAGGAACTGTAGCTACCGGAGCTGTTTTTATATTTGGAACCAATAATGTAAATATTGCGATGGGTGCCAGCGTGGCGCTTGTCGCTACTATTGCTTCAATGGTTTATCTTGCAACTGAGTCAATTCTGCTGATGATGCTGACAGCTGTTGTTTTCGGGATTATCCTGCTTCTGCTTATGTCTATTCTCAGTACAGCTCTTCGGGTCAGCGTGATGTTTGTATCAATTGTGATGATGATGCTTCTTTCAGCCATCCAGCAGACAATTCTGGGAGCAAGTACGCTGACTCTGCCTTTTCAGATGACAACTGCTCTTACCAGGACCAATTTTACTCCAATTGCATTTCTGATTTTCTTTATACTGTCAGCGATAATCTTTCACGGCACAGGCGTCGGCCGAGCAATCCGTTTCATCGGTTCAAACAAAATCTGTGCCGGCCAGACAGGTCTCTATGAGTCAAAATATCTTTTATGGGCATTTTTTATTACCGGAATCAGTGTCGGGTTAGCTGCAATCATGGTTATTATCCGTTCCGGAACCATCAGCATAAGCACAGCTACAAGTCTGAATATGGATGTTGTTCTATCAATTGTTCTTGGCGGCATGTCGATATTCGGCGGGTCAAGGTCTTTTATCTATGCAGGAATACTTGGCGCAATCACAGTGACTGTTCTGAATAACGGATTGCTGATGCTTGGTGTCAGTCCTATGATCCTTCAGATGGTTCGCGGGATCATATTTCTAACATTGATATTTATTGGTCAAAAGCGGCCTGACAGGCTGCCTTCGCCAACAATATAATTAAATCCTATAAGGAGGGATTGGTATGAAAAGAATGAGAGTGTTTTTTCTAATTATTTCGTTTCTTCTGTTAAGCACAGTATTGTATGCAGGGGGAGCAAAAGAGGAGGCTGAGGGTCCTGAAACTTTTACTATTGCTGTAGGCTGGTATGCAATAGATGCTACGACTCAGACCAGGATGGCTTACCTGTCTGAAGAAATCGGTCCGGCAATTGGTGTTGATTTTATTTTCTCTGATGTTATTGATGATGTTGAAGAAATGATCACTTTTATCGAGAACTCATATTCAGCAGGAGCAGATGCTGTTTACAGTACAATCACCGATATTGAACAGATAGCAGCTAAATGTAATGAGTTAGGATTATACCTGGCTACAACCACATCGCGCTATTCGGAAGATGTTGCTGATATGCCATACAACCTGGGGATAACAGGTGTTGATCTTAAGAAAGTCGGCGCTGCCTATGAAGAGCTTCTTTCGGCAAAGCTGAATCCTTCAGAACCCCGTAATTTTATTATAGTATCGGGCGGAGCAGGTATTGGAGTTACTTCACACATCGAGGCTACATCAACCATGCTCAGTCAGATTCAGAAAATTTACGGTCTGAATTACAAAGAGGATATCAATGCTCTTACAAGAGCCAGAGCTATAACAGATGTTGATACGGGGTCAGATATCAAGATTACAATAGCTCCCGGGTTTCCCAATATGGACGGTTATGTACAGGGAATTTCCAGCCTTCTTCAGACCGGTGACTATGATGTCATGATGTCTGTTTATCCGACTACCAGTGTGTTTGCTACTGCAGTAGAGGAAGTTGAAGCAGCCCTCAGGAAAAATATCATGATCATTAGTACTGCAACCTTCGGGCCTCCTACTAAAACAGCGTTCGAAACTCTTGATCCGACAGGAAATCCTTCGCTTGACGGTGCGGTAATCAGCGGACTGACTGCACAGGATGTATTCAGTATTATGATGATTTACAATGCTCTTTCAGGGCATGTTGATCTGATTAAACCCGACGGACGTGCGGCAATATTCGGCGCCGGCATGCTTGTTGTAAAGGATAAAGCAGACTATGAGAAGCTTGAAAAGCTTGACACAGGCCCCGGGACATGGAGCTACACAGGTGATGAGGTAAAGCAGATGCTGGCCGTATATAATCCTTCAGTTACGACTGCGGATATCTACAAGGTTCTCGACAGCTTTTCAACAGAAGATCTGATAAAGCGACGGGGCTTTTAATCAGTATACAGTCAAGCAGAGGTGGGTGAAAAAATAATATGAACAGTAAAATGAAAACTATAATTTTTAACATTTTATATGTGCTTTTTATACCGGCAGCAGTGTTCCTGATAATGGAATTGATAGTCTTTGCGGCTGCCGGCACCCATCTTCTCAATTCTGTACTTGATATCAGAAACCTGCTTAGGGATCTCGGAATATCCACAATTATTGCCTATGGTCTTTCGCTGAACCTCGCAAGCGGCCGATTCGATCTTTCGCTTGGGGCTCAGCGTCTTGTCGGAACAATCATAGGCGGGCATATCGCAATATCGCTGGGTCTGGACGGTGTTGGTCTGCTTATAGTTGCCGTTCTGTGCGGGTTTATTTTTGGATTTATTGTCGGAATTGTATTTATCACATTCAGAGTCCCTCCGGTAGTGCTGGGAATCGGAATGGCGCTTATCTATGAAAGTATTGCATTCGCTTTTTCTTCGGGTCAGGGGCTTCAGCTCTTCGGTGTGCCTGATATGGAAGTCCTTGTGAATCCTGTTTTTACTCTTATTGTTCTCGGTATAATAATGCTGTGTATGTATATTCTGTTTGCCTGGACAAAGTTCAGGTATGAACTGCATGCGGTTCAGGGCTCACAGAAGATTGCACAGGAATCAGGCATTAATATTTTCCGCCATGTTGTAATCTGCTATACAATAGCCGGAGCTCTGGTTGCAGTATCAGGAGTTTTCAATGCAGCCTTTACCGGTTCAATGACTGCATCAATTGGTCTGACAAGTAACGGTGCGGTTGTCTCAATGGCTTTTCCAATGTTTATAGGAAATTATCTGGCAAGACGTTCAAACCTTGCTGTCGGAATACTTATGGGAACTCTGGCTCTGAAATTTTTCGTGCTGGGTTTAACAGCATTGAAACTGCCGTCAGCCCTGCAGGTTGCCCTGAATATGTTTGCATTCATAGGGTTTCTTGTTTTCCTGGCTAACCAGAATTCTTTAAGGAATTACCGCGCGAAACGTGCAAGAATTAAAGAGGCCCGGGAGATGAGGCTGTCACTTACCTCAGGAATCTGAACATTGACAATGTCAATTATTGAATACTAATATCAATTTTTTTAAATTAACAGATTGCATTACAGGCTCTATAATTAAAAAATGGATATAAACAAATTAATTTCTGATATGACCCTGGAGGAGAAGGCCGGATTATTGTCCGGACTGGACTTCTGGAGAACCAAACCCGTTGAGAGACTCGGCATCCCCTCCCTCATGGTAAGCGATGGACCTCATGGGCTCCGGACTCAGGAGGCAGATGCTGATCATCTGGGTTTAAATGAGAGCATAAAGGCTGTATGTTTCCCGGCAGGATGCGCGCTTGCCGCGTCCTTCGACAAATCTCTTATCAATCAGGTTGGATCGGTACTGGGAAATGAATGTCAGGCTGAAGGAGTCGGTGTGCTTCTCGGGCCTGCTGTTAACATAAAACGTTCGCCTCTCTGCGGACGGAACTTCGAATATTTTTCCGAGGATCCATTGCTGACATCTGCAATGGCTGCATCATTCATCAAGGGTGTACAGAGCAGAAATGTAGGAACCAGTATTAAACACTTCCTTGCTAACAATCAGGAATACAGGAGAATGTCGTCAAGTTCCGAGGTTGATGAAAGAACACTTCGCGAGATCTATCTTGCGGCTTTTGAATATGCTGTCAAAGAATCAAAACCCTGGACGGTAATGTGCTCATACAACAGGATAAACGGTGTATATGCAGCTGAAAATGAAACCTATCTTACTGATGTTCTCAGGAAAGAGTGGGGTTTTGACGGCTTTGTTGTCAGCGACTGGGGTGCTGTTAACGACAGGGTTCCGGATCTGGCTGCAGGACTGGATCTTGAAATGCCTGATTCAAACGGTATTAATGACAAGCTGATAGTTGAGGCTGTTGAATCCTGCATTCTGGATGAGGCTGTAGTTGATCGTGCGGCTGCACGCATACTGGGAATTCTCGAAAGGTTCGAGAAAAACCGGAAACCTGATTCCGTTTTTGACCGTGATGCAGACCATGAGAAGGCAAGGCAGACAGCGTCTGAGTGTATTGTTCTTCTAAAGAATGAGGATATACTCCCTCTTTCAAAGGATAAGCAGGTGGCCTTTATCGGCGGCTTCGCTGAAAAGCCCAGATACCAGGGCGGCGGCAGTTCACACATAAATGCATCAAAGATTGAATCTGCTCTGCAGCAGGCAGAAGAATATAAGGTTACCTATACTGAAGGCTTTGATACCAAGACCGATATCTACGATGATAAAAAGGCGGATGATGCGCTGAAGGCTGCCTCTGCTGCCGACATTGTGGTTGTCTTTGCAGGACTGCCTGATATTTATGAATCGGAAGGCTTTGATCGTGAACACATGAGGCTTCCTGCAAACCAGAACAGGCTTATAGAGGAATTATCCGCTGTTAACCCGAATATTGTTGTAGTTCTTCATAACGGCTCACCGGTTGAGATGCCGTGGGTTGATAAGGTTAAAGGCCTCTTTGAAGCTTATCTGGGAGGCCAGGCAGTAGGCGGTGCGGTGGTTCAGTGCCTGTACGGTGATGTGAATCCATCCGGCAGGCTTGCAGAAACCTTTCCGCTGAAGCTTCAGGATAACCCCTCATATCTCTTTTACAAGGGAGAAAAGGATACCGTTGAGTACCGAGAAGGTGTTTTTGTCGGATACAGGTATTATGATAAAAAAGAGATGGAAGTTCTATTTCCGTTCGGGCACGGACTGAGTTACACTTCTTTCGAATACAGCAATTTGAAAATAAGTAAACAGAAAGCAAAGGATACAGATACAGATACAGTAGAGGTCAGCCTTGATGTTACAAATACCGGAAAGGTTCGGGGAAAAGAAGTAGTGCAGCTGTATGTGTCTCCCCCGGATACAGGTATTATACGTCCTGTTCAGGAGCTCAAAGGCTTTGAGAAGATCGAACTTGCCCCGGGGCAGACTGTCACTGTAAGCTTTGTTCTTTCCAAACGTTCTTTTGCATACTTCAATACAGAAATCCATGACTGGTATGCTGAATCCGGTGTGTATGAGATACGAATCGGTAAATCTTCAAGAAACATTGTTCTGTCAGGACAAATCAATATTGAATCAACCGTGGAAATTCCGGTTGTTTATCACATGAATAGTACACTCGGCGATATGATGAAGACCGACTACGGTAAAGAGGTTCTGAAAGATGCTGTGAGGAAATTTACAAATGCACTCTCCGGCTCTGACCCTGAGAATGAAGTTCTTGGAGAGGGCACCGACCTGATGTTCAAAGAAATGATAAACAACATGCCGCTTCGGAATCTTGTTTCATTCGGAGGCGCACTCGATTTCGACTACTGCAGGAAGATACTGGAAAAGATGAACAAAGGGGAAAATGATGCTGAGTAAAGAAATACAGGGAGCAATTGAAATGCTCCACAATGAAAAAAAGCGGAATGCAGGAAAGGCTGTTACAGCCGAAAGTGCTCTGGAGGACAGGGGCAGAATAGATGATATACTCGGAAGCCTTCCGTTCAGTGACAGCATCAGTATTGAAGCGATAAAAACAAAAGATTTTGAAGGTGCACTCTACACCTATGATGAAAATGATCCCGAAAAACTGAAGGGCAGAGTGCTGCTTTTTCTTCACGGCGGCGGTTTCATGAACGGCTCGGTTAAATCACGGCGGAAACTCTGTCATGACATTATGGAGCATGTGAAGATTGACGCACTATCCGTTGAATACGGGCAGTGGCCTGAAACCGAACACCCTCAGGCGCTCAATGACTGTGTTGCCGCATACCGTTGGCTTATATCAATGGGGTATAGCGGAAAAGATATCTATGTTTTCGGTGAATCTGCCGGTGCCATGCTTACCCTCACGATGACGCTGTTTTTAAAAGATCATGGCGATGAACTTCCGGGAAAAACATTTGTATTTTCCCCCGTTGCCGGCCAGGAAATAGCGCTTCCTTCTCATGATGATCTTGATGAACGGGATCCTATGATAAGCTATGAAGGTGTTGTTCCATACTACCGGAATGCAGATTTTAAAAGTCCCTATGTATCTCCGGCCTATGGTGATTTTCAAGGTTTTCCAAAACTCGCGATCCATGTCGGGAGTGAAGAAGTTCTGCTTGATGATTCAAAATTGATATACAATAAATGCTGTGAGGCGGGTGTTGATGTCAGTCTGAAAGTCTGGGATGGGCTGTTCCATGTATTTCCGCTGTTTAACAGTCCTGAAACCGAAGAAGCTCTGCAGGAAATTGCAGGATATTTTAGGAGTAATTAATCTGCAAAGTCGTGTTATTCTAAACAGGATATGATTGCAGGTTTTAATAAATTCAGCGTTTTTAAAAGACTTTTCATTGTGTATCTGCTCACGTTTGTAGTCATCTATATTGTAATAATATGGATGTTCCTGAGTAATATAAACAGGACGAGCGAAGAGCAGATATCTCAGAACACTAGCCGGATAGAGGCATATCTGGGCAACCTGGAACAGCAGCTTGATATAATTCATAATCAGCAGATAAATCTGATGAATACTGATGATATCAGAAAGCTTGCCTACTCGGTATATAATAATAACTATGAAAGAACCCAGCTGATCCTGAATCTGCTGCGGGAAATTGAGTCAAGCAAATCCGTGGATCTGCTTATTGAGGATATTATTCTGACCTTTCCCGAACAGCATATCATCCTGTCCTCCAGAGAGGGCTATCAGGACTGTGTATCCGGTTGCTTTGATGAGCCTGATCCGGGTATGAGATTAAACACCCTTATTTCAGTTGAAGACAGGCTTGCAATGAACTTTTCATATCCTCTGACTTCATCTTCCAGCACTGATTATATACCGGATTTTAATATACAGATTATACTTTCAAAAGCTGAACTTACAGAATCTCTTAAACTTTTAAGAAATGAGAGGGGCAGCGGGGCCGGAATATGGTTTCAGACCAGAGAAGAAATCATCCTTGAGAATAATCCGGAAGGTATTGTTGAGAGTCATGCTGATGAATTGTTTGAAATAATCAGCAGTTCGCCGGAAGAGACTGTAACTGAGGCAGGAGACTATCAGTTTATTGTGCTCAGGAGCAGTAAATATCCTATGTCGATCATCTCCTTTACCGACAAAAAAATAATTACAGGTATGCTCACCAGGTATATTTCGGTTCTTACCGCATTGATGCTGATTATAGGTCTTATGTTCATTTTCTCACTTATTTTCACAAAGAAAGCAGTTATAAAACCGCTGCATGAGATAATGTCTGCATTTGAGAAGATACAGAACGATGATTTCAGTGTAAGAATCTACCATGAACCCCACGATGAGTTTAATTATATCTACCATGGATTTAATAAAACCGCTACCTATATTCAGGAGCTGATTAATAATATTTATGAGCAGGAGAACCTTATTCAGAATGCTGAATTGGCCCAGCTTCAGTCCCAGATTAATCCCCATTTTCTTTACAACAGTTTTTTCATAATTAATAGAATGGCGATGAATGAGGATTATGAACAGATAACAAAATTTGTAACATCGCTTGCAAAATACTATCGCTTTATCAATAAGGAAACAAAAAATTATATCTCACTCGCAAGAGAAGTTGAACATATGCAGAACTATATTGCTGTTCAGCAGATGAGGTTTGAAGATAAAATAAAGGTTGTAATTCAGCCTCTTCCGGCCGAACTTACTGAGGTTAATGTTCCCAAACTGATTCTACAGCCTGTAATCGAAAATGCATATAATTACGGATTGGTAAATGTCCTTGAAAACGGAATAATAAATGTAGGTTACCGTCGGTCCGAAAATCTGTTGTCAATAATTATTGAAGATAACGGAGAAGAAGCAGATACAGCCCTCGTTGCCAAAATGATCGATAATCTTAAAGATGACTCAGGATTCAGTGAAAATCATGCTTTAACAAATATCAACCGCCGTCTGGTTCTTGTTTACGGTAGAGACTGCGGGGTTTTTATATCTTTAAGCGATATGGGAGGTATAAAAATCGAATTAAAAATAAATCCAGCTGTTGAGATACGATAAGTCAGTAAAAATTACTTTTATGTCAATAATTGAACACTGAAAACAAAAATGTCCAATTTCGCAGGCAAAATTATGAGCTTATAATTTTATATAAGCTCATCAAAACAGACGTGTTTGGATTATTGGAGGAAATTAAAATGAAAAGACTGATGACAGGTAACTTGAAATGGGTTTTTCTGCTTTTACTTGTAACCGTAATTGCACTGCCCGTATCAGCTTCGGGAAAGCAGGATGATTCTGCTTCCGTTAAGATGGCTGAAGATGTAAATACTGATCCGCTTGGAAAGTATGAAGAGCCGATTACAGTAAGCACATTTTTTGAGATTGAGCCGCCGCTGGCTGAATTTTTTACAAAAGACCGGATAATGAATAATATCTGGCAGAAACAGTATCTTGCAGAACTCGGCATTAATTTGGAGTATGTCTGGTTTGCAGCCCAGTCTGAAGAAGACAGTGTTCAGAAGAAAAACATTGCTATCGCTTCAGGAGATATTCCTGATATCATGATGGTAAACAAAGAGCAGCTGGCGCTTCTTGCAAAGAGTGATCTTATCAATAAAAATATCGGCGATGTTTATGATATGTATGCAAGCGACCATCTTAAAGAATGGATGACTCAGGAAGGTTCTGCTGCGATGGACTCTGCTACTTTCGGCGGAAAAGTTATTGCTATACCAAGTACTGATTCTTCAATAGACACAGCTCCCTTCCTGTGGATCAGAGCTGACTGGCTTGATAATCTCGGCATGAGTGTTCCGAAAACAATGGATGAACTCTATAAGGTTATGAAAGCTTTCAAGGAAAACGATCCTGATAAAGACGGAAAGAATGATACTCTTGGTTTGATTCTTCACAGGGAATTTGTTCCTATGCGTATGGCTGCCGATGCCGGAGACGGTCTTGGTCTGTTTAACGGATTCGGTTCATATCCAAGAGCCTGGGTGGAAGATGGTAAAGGCGGTCTTGTCTACGGAAGCATTCAGCCTGAAACAAGGAATGCACTTGTATTCCTTAATAAACTGTATGAAGAAGGTTTGATCGAAGAAGATTTCGGTGTAAAAGACATGATGAAGGTTTCCGAGCTTTCAGCATCAGGCAGAGCCGGCATACAGTACGGAGCAATGTGGAATGCAATGTGGCCTCTCATGAGTACACTTGAGAACGATCCGAATGCTAACTGGATTCCGGTAGCCATTCCTACAGCTACATCAGCTCCTGCCAAGCCCCAGATTAAACTCAACATACCCTGGTACTACGTAGTAAGCAAGGATGCTGAACATCCAGAAGCTCTTATCAAACTGCTTAACTTTTTTGTTGAAAAATTCTCATATGCTTCACCTGAAGAATACAAGCTCTATCTTGTAGACGATACAGGCATTCCTCAGTTTGCACTTCATGAAACCATGTTCAAAACATATAACGCTTTAAACAATCTGCAGGCTTACTGGCATGTGAATGAAGCCTTTGAAAAAGATGATCCCTCAATTCTTAATGCTGAAGAGCTCAACTACTACAATTCAATAGTAGGCTACAATAACGGTGATATGTCATTCGCAGGAGCAGTAAAGACCTTCGGTAAGGACGGCGCATTCAAGGCAATGAATTACTACTATGAAGGTGATCTCTTTCAGATGGATGCTTTCTACGGAGCAACCACTGATACCATGAAGAGAAAAATGCAGCTCATCAAGGACAAGGAGATGGAATACTTCACCAAGGTTATTATGGGTGTAGAAAACATCAGCACTTTTGGAAGTTTTGTTGAGGAACTGAATAAAATCGGTCTTGAGCAGATAACTGCAGAAGTTAACCAGTGGTATTCCGCTAAATAGTTCAGAATAGGCTGAAAGAGTGGAGCAGCTTCTGCTTCACTCTTTTTGTATATTGAGGAGATACAGTTATGAAGATGGGAAAGATTCTGAAAAAAGAATGGCCTCTGCATGTAATGATGATGCCTGCGTTCATAATGGTTTTGATTTTTGCCTACTTCCCGATGATCGGAATCGTGATAGCTTTTCAGGATTTTATTCCGTCAGGAGGTTTCGGGCAGTTTTTCAGATCAGAATGGATAGGCCTGGAGAATTTTAAATATATATTTGCAATTTCCGACACAAGGCGAGTACTGGTTAATACTGTTGTTATTGCAATTTTTAAAATAATTGCCGGAATAAGTGTTCCGCTTATCCTGGCTCTGCTTTTGAATGAAGTAAAAATCAAGCTTTTTAAAAAGGGTGTGCAGACTATTGTATATATTCCGTTTTTTCTTTCATGGGTTATTTTAAGCGGAATATTGATTGATTTACTTTCGCCTTCAGATGGTTTTATAAATAAACTGATATCAAGTCTTGGACATGAGCCTGTGTATTTTCTTGGAAGCCTGGAAACCATACGGAGTGTTCTTGTTGCTTCTCATATATGGAAAGAAGTCGGCTACAACCTGGTTATATTTCTGGCAGCTCTGACAAGTATTGATCAGACTATTTATGAAGCTGCTACAGTTGATGGAGCAGGTGAGTTCAAGCAGATGCTCTATATAACCCTGCCCAGCCTTAAGCCGATTATTATTCTCTTAACCGTATTGAGCCTGGGTAATATTCTGAATGCAGGTTTTGATCAAATCTTTAACCTGTACAGTCCTATTGTATATGAAAAGGCTGATATCATTGATACCTTTGTTTACCGTGTGGGTATGCAGCAGCTGCAGTACAGTGTTGCTACAGCTATAGGTGTTTTTAAATCTGTGGTGTCACTGATTTTTATAGCTTCATCTTTCTATATGGCTAAACGCTTTGCCAATTATAGATTATTCTAGGAGATTGAAATGGTAAAAAACTCTTCAGTTTCGAGAAAGGTTTTCAATACCTTCAATTATATTATATTAACGGTGACAGCGTTTATTTCACTGTTTCCGCTTCTGCACATACTGGCTCTCTCATTCAGCTCGAATGCTGCGGCACAGGCCGGGTGGGTCACCATTTTTCCTGTAGATTTTACGCTCAGTTCATATAAATACATCCTCGGTAAAGAGGAATTCTTCAGGGCTTTCGGAGTTGCTGTACTGCGTGTTATTCTTGGAACTTCGATAAGTATGTTTCTGACCATAACAAGCGCATATGCTCTATCTCAGTCAACAAGAAACTTTCACGCAAGGAAATTCTATTCATGGACTTTCATTGTAACTATGGTTTTCAGCGGAGGACTTATACCGCTGTTTATTGTAGTTAAGGCAGTGGGTATCTATAATACCATATGGGCTCTTGTTCTTCCTTTTTCTGTTCAGGTTTTTAATATTATACTCATGCTTAATTTCTTCAGGGGAATACCATACAGTCTTGCAGAATCAGCGTTCATTGACGGGGCAAACCATTTCACCATTCTCTGGAAAATATATCTGCCGATATCAAAGCCGTCACTGGCAACTGTAGGTCTGTTCACAATGGTATTTCACTGGAATTCCTGGTTTGACGGTCTTGTCTTTCTTAGTGATCCGGGTAAATATCCGCTTCAGACATATCTGCGAAATGTTATCCAGTCAGCTTCTGCTAATGCCACTAATCTGGATCTGAATAATGTAGAAGTGATGAAGCTTATTTCACAAAAAACTCTGACTGCTTCGCAGATTTTTATAGCAATAATACCTATACTTTTAATATATCCAATTCTGCAGAAATATTTTGTTACCGGTATGACTTTAGGGAGTGTTAAAGAGTAGCAGATGTATAATCTTTTAATAGTCGATGATGAGAAAATAATAAGACAGGGTATGGTCGACCTCTTTTCAATGGAGGAGACTCTTGAGCTTAATTTATTTTCTGCCGCATCGGCTATTGAGGCACAGAAAATTCTTGAACAGAAAAAAATCGACATCGTACTGACTGATATACAGATGCCCAAAATGAATGGACTTCAGCTGATGGACGCCATTCTGGAGAGATGGCCCCACTGCAAGGTTGTCTTTCTAACAGGATTTTCCGAGTTTGACTATGTTTATAAGGCTCAGAAGCATGCCCGCTATGTCCTTAAAGCTGAGGACGACAGTAAAATTATTGATGCTGTAAGAGAAGCTGTTGAAGAAATTGAAAATGATTTTCTGATTGAGAAAAGTCTGCAGGAAAGCAGCAGACTTAAGATGCTTAAGCGGGTTCAGTTTCTTTTTGATCTAATGAACGGCTTTATTGATAATTCATGCATCACTCAGGAACTTTTCAGAGATCTTGAAATTAAACTTGATATTTCAGAGAAAATTAACTATGTAGTTGTGCATCATGAATATATTGTCAAAGAAGATTACTATGAACAGCTTAAAATTACAGAAGATCTGCAGAACCTTATTGAAAGATACTTCTTTATAAACGCAGCAGGTGTATCCTTTAATTTTGCAAGGAACTTTATTGTCATACTGCTCCAGTCTGAAAACAGAGAATTCGAATTGAAGACAATAAATCTGTATTCAGCGGGGGAGCTGTTTCAGAAAGCATGCGGGAAAAATTTCGGTATGACAGTCAGGATAGGTATCAGCAGTGAAGCTGTTCTGCTTGAAGATTTTTTAATGAATTTTCAGACTGTCAAATCCAAGTTTATGCGCGGCAGCGATGACGATATTCTTCTTATCGATAATGAATTTCTAAGTGAAACAAGAAGTGACTACGGGATTGAACAGCAGAAGAATAATATCATATCAAGAATAAAACTGATGGATTTCTTCTTTGAGAACTCAAACAAGCAGCAGGTTAAGGATCTGATAACCGAGGCTCTGGAGCTGTTTGAAAATGTATCCAGCATTCAGGACCTCTTTGCTGTTGAAGTATATTATGATATTGCAGTCGTTTTGTTTCAGTACATCAATCACTACAACCTATCCGATGCCATTAAGCAGGAAGCCGATGTTGCTTCTCTTTTTAACGTTACTTTACACAGCTCATGGACCGAAGCCTTCAGCTATCTTCTGAGAATAGTGGATTTTTTATTTGAAACCAGAAGTGCCGATCAGGAACGTCATGCCGGATATCTAATCAACAAAATTAAGAAATATATTCAGGATAATCTAAGCGGTGATACATCTCTTGATACACTTGCCGACTTTGTTAACTTAAGTCCCGAGTATATTTCAAGGCTTTTCAAGAAAAATGAAAATATAAACATACTGCAGTATATAAATGATCTGAAAATCATCAGGGCAAAAAAACTTATTGCTGATCATAATCTGCAGATTAAAGAAATAGCAATTGACCTGGGATTTTCAAGTTCAGGATATTTTGGAAGATTTTTTAAAAGTAAAACAGGGCTCAGTCCCCAGGCCTATCGCGAACAGCTTTAAGTTTTATTCTGCAAGTTAAACTTTTTCAGGCCTGTAAAAAACCGGAGAACAAAATTGAAATCGGAAAACACAGCAAACTGGATATGGATCGAAGAATCAGATTTGGATATGTCAAAGCCTGGAAGAGTTATATACTTCAGAAAAACTGTTGAATACCTTCAGGCTGATGGTCCTGCTGAAATAATAATAACAGCTGACTCCAAATATAAACTTTATATAAACGGCAGTTTTATTAATATGGGGCCTCAGAAGGGGGACCGGAATATTCACTATTTTGATCGCATTGATATTAAACCCTTTTTAAATGACGGCGGTAATATAGTTGTTGCTGAAATCCTTGAAGTAAGTACCCGGCATCGGGGAGGTAATTTTTCGGTGCACAGAACAGGCTGTCCGGGCCTGTATATACAGGGTTCTGTGTTTAACACAGACGAAAGCTGGAAATACACAGAGTCGGATGTCTCTCTCTATGCTGAGGATGCTCATTTTGCTCCCCTGTCAATATTTGAGAATACTGCAGGAACTTCCTATAATTCCGGTGTATTCAGTGAGAGCTTTGATGATTGTAACTGGAAAAGCGTCAAGGTTAGGGGAGGTTCTGAGGTTCCGGAAATCCTGCTTCCTGAATGTCTTCAGGAAAGAACAATACCGCTTCTATACTCGGAGGAGAGGCGTTTTGAAAATATTCAGGTGATAAGGAGGTCGGCACTTTCCGCGGACGAATGGAATAATTCCCTCCAGGATGGAATGCCGCTTGTGATTGCTCCTGAAACTACAGAGATTATCGAGATCAGTGCAGGTGCCGAGACAACGGGTTTTCCGGTACTGAAAATGTCTGGAGGAGCAGGTGCTACCATAAGTTTACTGACCTCGGAATGCTATGCATATGATCCTGTGGATGATAACGAAGGGCATTTTATTCCTCTCAAAGGAGACCGGACAGATTCGGAAAAAGGAAAGCTGTTCGGTTTTACAGATACTTACTCTGTCAGCGGTGCGACTGCAGGCGAGTCGGTAGAAGTTTATGAGACCTTCTGGTTCCGGACTTTCCGCTATATCAGACTTGAAATAAGTACAGGAAATGAGCCTCTTGTTCTTAAAGATTTTTTATACCGGTATTTTGCGTATCCGCTTGAAATAAAAAGCTCTGCCATGATTTCTGATCAGACCTTTGATGGAATCTGGGACATCAGTGAGCGGAGTCTTCGTCTATGCATGCACGAGACCTATGAAGACTGTCCCTTTTATGAGCAGATGCAGTATGCCATGGATTCAAGAAGTCAGATTCTTTATACCTACGCAGTGTCCGCTGACGACCGGCTTGCCAGGCAATGTATGGAAGATTTTAGAAGATCTTCGAAGTTTGACGGAATGATAAACTGCTCATATCCCAATTTTGAAGATCATATCATTCCCGGGTTTTCAGTTTTTTATATAGGTATGGTATATGACCACATGATGTACTTCGGAGACAGGATACTTTTACAGGAGCATCTTCCGTCCATCCTCGGCGTAATTAATTTTTTCCGCAGAAACCTCAGCGAGAATGGTCTTGTGAAAAAAATTGGCGGACTGCTTTTCAGTTCACGCGTATGGTCATTCATAGACTGGACTAAAGAGTGGAAAACCTCCTTCGGTGTTCCCCCTGCAACATTTGACGGTCCGATTACGATGGAAAGTCTTCTGTTTATACTTGGTTTGAAATATTCGGCGGAAATATGTTCATGGCTTGGGTACGCAGATCTTTCCGCTCAGCTTCTTAATGAGGCGGCATCGGTTCAGAGTGCAGTAAAAAATCACTGCCGCAGGTCAGACGGTATGTTTACGGACGGTCCCTATACCAAGGTATGCAGTCAGCATTCCCAGGTTTTTGCCATCCTTACCGGTACAGTCTCAGCTGAAGAAGGCAAAGGTTTACTCAAAATGACTTTAGATGACCCGGAAAGTTATGCACAGTGTTCAGTTGCCATGATGTTTTATCTTTTCCGTGCCCTTGAAATGTGTGGAATGTATGACAGAACTGATGCACTGTGGAATATCTGGCGTGATATGCTGAAAAAGAATCTCACAACATGTGAAGAGGATAATGTTCTAAGCCGCAGCGACTGCCATGCCTGGGGTGCCCTTGCTCTGTATGAACTTCCTTCAGTAATTCTAGGAGTAAGGCCTTCAGCCCCTGGTTTTTCTGAAATGGAGATTAATCCTGTTCCCGGACTTCTGCAGTGGGCACAGGGAAAGGCTGTTACCCCGCGGGGGACCGCAGAAATTTCCTGGAAACTTGTAGATCGGAAATTAGAGGTAAAAGCTGATATTCCGCCTGGAATAGCTGTAAAAGAACCTGCATCTCATATAAAACTCGTAACATAGTATTCAAACTTGCTGCTCCAGGTATAAAAATACGGATTTATTGAAAAAAAGGGTGAAATTCATCTCAATAAGCTTGACATAGAGTAAGCTCTAGGTTGTACATTCATTATGAGGCAAATGAATAAGATGAACACAAAAGAAAAGAAACAAATCGAAAATCAGGTTCTGAAGGGAGAAAGAGCTCTCTTTCAGGGAAATAATCTCCGGGTAATAAATACTGTTTTTGAAGAAGGCGAATCACCCTTAAAAGAAGCAAGTCAGATTGAACTGCAGGGATCAGTTTTTAAATGGAAATATCCGCTCTGGTACTGCAGTGATGTAAATGTCAGCAACAGTACCTGGATGGAAATGGGGCGGGCAGGTGTCTGGTACACAAACCGGATATCTGTAGAGAACAGTGTGATTGAGGCACCTAAAAACTTCAGACGCTGCAACGATATTGAGTTGAAGAATGTTCTTATGTCCAATGCAGCTGAAACACTGTGGAGCTGCAAAAATATCAGGCTTGAAAATATAAATGTCAAGGGAGATTATTTTGCAATGAACAGTGAAAATCTTTCTGTAGACGGATTATCTCTGGTCGGCGGATACTCTTTTGACGGTGTAAAAAATGCAGAGGTAAGAAATGCCCACATGGTAACCAAGGATGCCTTCTGGAACAGCGAAAATGTAACAGTCTATGATTCCTTTATTTCCAGTGAATACCTCGGCTGGAATTCTAAGAATCTGACTTTTATTAACTGTACAATCGAGAGCCTGCAGGGGATGTGCTACATCGAAAATCTTGTAATGAAAGACTGTACACTTATGAACACAGACCTGGCATTTGAATATTCAACCGTAGATGTTGATGTCCGGGGCAGTATTGACAGTATAAAAAATCCCTACGGCGGAATTATAAGAGCCGACAGTATCGGTGAGATTATAATGGAAGAAGATAAGGTTGATGCCGGACAGACCAGGATTATCTGCCGAAGTGAAGCTGAAGATTTAGCTGAGGTGGTATAATCATCAGTATGAAGTATGATTTTGATGAGCCGGTAAAAAGAGCCGGTACGGACAGCCTGAAATGGGATATAAATGAAGGCGAAATCCCAATGTGGGTTGCCGACATGGATTTCAAAACAGCTCCTGAAATTATCACTGCACTTAATGAGCGCGTCAGCCATGGAGTATTCGGGTATTCAGTTGTTCAGGATTCCTGGTATGACGCATATATCAGCTGGTGGCAGAGACGACATAATTTTCAAATGAAGAAAGACTGGCTGATATTCAGCACAGGTGTTGTTCCGGCTGTATCCAGTGCAGTCCGGAAACTTTCTACTGCAGGTGAAAAGGTTCTGATACAGAGCCCTGTCTACAATATCTTCTATAATTCAATAGTTAACAACGGACGTCATATACTTGAAAGTCCGTTGACTTATAACGGCCGTGGCTATGACATCGATTTTGCTGATCTTGAAGAAAAGCTACGGGATCCTCAGACAAGCCTGATGATTTTATGCAATCCGCATAATCCCGTTGGTAAAATATGGAAAATTGAGGAACTTCAGAAGATAGGCAGAATGTGCAGGGAAAATAATGTAACAGTCCTGTCGGATGAAATCCACTGTGACCTGACTGATCCTGGTAAAAACTACATTCCTTTTGCATCAGTATCAGATGACTGCAGGGATAACAGTGTTACATTTCTTTCAGCCTCTAAGGCATTCAACCTTGCAGGCATGCACAGTGCAGCCGCTATGGTCCCCGGTGAAAATCTGCGCAATAAAATGTACAGGGCGCTGAATACCGATGAAATTGCCGAGCCTAATTCCTTTGCTGTTCCGGCCGTCACTGCTGCTTTTAATCATGGCGAATCCTGGCTTGAAGAGCTGAGAGAGTATCTGTATCAGAATAAACAGTTCATAAGAAATTTTATCTCCGAACGGATTCCCCGTATTACAGTGGTTCCGTCAGAGGCTACCTATCTGCTGTGGCTTGACTGCAGGCAAATTACTCAGGACAGTACTGAGCTCTGCCGTCTTATCCGTGAAAAAACGGGTCTTTACCTCACTGACGGCAGACATTACGGGACGGGAGGTTCGGGCTTTCTCAGAATGAATACTGCATGTCCCCGCAGTACTGTTGAAGATGCATTGTCACGGCTTGAAACTGCACTTAAGGAGAAATGATATGACTTCAAAGCTGAAACTAAAAATCATCGTTGATATCAGCATGACAGTATCCCTGATTATCCTTATGGCATATATGCTCACCGGTGATCTTGCCCATGAAATAATTGGAACCCTGCTGATTGCTCTCTGGATTGTGCATACAGTTCTCAACCGCAAATGGTACAAATCTTTGGCAGTTCCACCCTATCATTTGAGGAGGTCTGTGAATAACATCATAAACATCCTGCTTCTGCTTAGTGCGATTGGTCTTGTTGTCAGCAGCATAATGCTCTCTTCATATGTTTTCAGTTTTTTGAATATAGATGGAGGGATGGATTTCGCAAGAAAGCTGCACATGGTTACATCCTATTGGGGTTTTGTTCTATCATCACTTCATCTGGGAATGCACTGGAGCAGGGTTATTAAAATAACAGCAAAGAGCACAAAATCCGGAATTTCAGTCCGAGTGAGGGTGTTATTGAATGTACTGGCAGTTCTGATGTCTGGTTTCGGCATTTACGCCTTTATTAAGAATCAGATTGCATCCTATATGTTTTTGCGGATTCAGTTCGTATTTTTCGATTTTGAGCAGCCGGTATTGTATTTCTTTTTTGAATATATATCCATGGTCATTCTGTTTGCTTCAGTGACCTTTTATTTTACAAGGCTGCTGGGGCAACTTAAAATACGGAGACAGATAAATGCTTAAACCAAAAATAATTATATCATTATCAATACTGATGCTGTTTAGCAGTCTGATGCAGTTGCAAGCTCAGGCCGAGCAGAAAATTCTCATAGCCTATTTTACCTGGGCTGATAACACAGTAATCCTCGATCGGGCAAAAGCTATCCGCGATGCAAACGGGCATGTCTTCAGCATGGAAAACAGTTCGGGCGTCGATACGGTAACCACGGCAAGTGTGCTTCCGCCGGGTAATACAGGACAGCTTGCAGAATGGATCCAGCAAACAGCAGGCGGAGATATTTTCTCTATTCAGGTTCAGGATAAGTATTCCTGCTACTGGGACGAGATTCTGGATAGGGCTGCTGATGAGAAGGCTGACAGAGCAAGACCTGTGTTAACCTCCAAAGTGCGAAGCCTCTCGGATTATGATGTTGTTTTTCTTGGTTTCCCAACATGGTGGTACACCATTCCCATGGCTGTAGCAAGTTTTGTGGAAGAGAATGATCTTTCCGGAAAAACAGTTATTCCCTTTGTGGCTCATGGTACAAGCGGAGTCGCCAGAACCATAAGAGATTTGAAAAAGCTTCTGCCTTCATCCGCTGAACTTGAAAAAGAAAAAGGATTTTACCGTTCACAAATAAACGTTTCCCGTCCTGAGCTTGAAAAATGGCTGCGCGGAATGGGATATACAAAATAGCAGAGAGGTGAAATATGAAAAAAAAGATTTTAATTAACATCTGTATTTTTCTCTTAATTGCTCTGGCTGTTAATGCGCAGGATAATGGAAAGCAGCTGCTGGTAATCTATCCAAGCTCCAGAAACAAAAATCTGTCCGGAGATGTTGATGCTGTAACATACGCAAGCGGCAATACTGTATCTATTGCTGCAATAGTACAGGAGCTTACAGGGGCAGATGTTTTTGAGATAGAGCTGGTATCACCTTACTCATCAGGCTACAACGCCGTGCTTACGGAGGCCAAGGATGCGCAGAAGCGAAAAGACAGACCACAGATAAAAAATAAAATTGATAATATTGATCAGTACGATACTATCTACCTTGGCTTTGCAAACTGGTGGGCATCAATTCCCATGCCTATTGCAACATTTCTTGAAGAATATGATCTTTCCGGTAAGAGAATTATTCCATTCTGCACACACGGAGGCGGCCGCTTCGGGCAGTCTATTTCCGCTATTGCTAAAATCAAGTCCGGGCTCTGAAATCCTTGAGCCTTTTGAGGTTTATTACGGGGGGCGTGGGTCGCTTGAAAAAGATATAAAAGAATGGCTTACAGATAACGGGGTGGTTTTGAAATGAACAGAAAGTTAATTAGGGTTATGGTGCTCTCAGTTTTACTAAGTTCTGTATTTTCTGCTTATTCTCAGGGAAGGCTGGACGGTTCGCAGAATTCTGAGCCTCTGTCTTCAGATATGGTTCTGATAAAAGGAGAGACTTTCAGAATGGGGAGCCCTGAATCGGAATCCTGGCGGGAGACTGATGAGCTTCTTCACACCGTAACTGTGAACGATTTTTATATAAGTAAATATGAGCTGTCCCAGAAAGAGTATTCAGAGATTACGGGCACAAATCCATCCGGGTTTAAAGGTGACAATCTGCCTGTTGAATCGGTAACCTGGTATGATGCCGTTGAATACTGCAATGCTCTAAGCCGCTCTCAGGGACTTCAGCCTGCATACAGGATAGACGGAAAAAACGTTGAATGGGATCGGGCTGCAAATGGATACCGGCTTCCTACGGAAGCAGAATGGGGAGTATGCCTGCAGAGCCGGTACAGCCACACCATTTAACACCGGGAATAATATAAGTGTTGATGAAGCTAATTATTTCGGAACTTATCCCTACACAATCGAAGACCACTATTTTGCACAGCATGAGATGGATACCTCTCCCCGGCGTCTACAGGGAAAAGCCTGTTGAAATTGATAAGTTTGAACCTAACCAGTTCGGTCTGTATAACATGCACGGAAATGTGAGCGAATGGTGCTTTGACGTGTATGGTGAATATGATGCCGCACGGAATGATAATCCATCAGGGCCTGCAGAGGTTTCCTCAGGGTTGTCCGGGGCGGCGGATGGAATGATTTCGGTAAGCATCTTCGCTCATCCTACCGCTCGGCAACACCCTCGACAGATGCTTTTTTCAGCAGAGGCTTCAGGCTTGTAAGAAACTTTTAGTAGAGAACATTCGGTAGACAGTCCGGAGGTTATGTTGAATTCGAAGAAAAAAGGTAAAAAAAGGGAAAATTTATAAGAATAAAGCTTGACCTAGAGTAATCTCTAGCATGTATTCTCTATTCATAACTTCTTAGGAGATAAAAATGAAGAAAATTAAAAAAATTATTCTTGGTTTGATAATAATAATTTTACCGATTTCTTCGGCTGCCGCTTCCGGCAGCGAGGAAATGGTTCAGGAGAACAGCACTATGGCTGAAAATGCAATACAGTCTGAAGACGGGACACCTGTCATCCTTGAAATGAACGGTACAGAAGTGGGCGCTGTAATAAATACGACCCTGGCCGGTCGTGAATTTTTAAAGATGCTTCCGTATTCAGTTTCAGTTTCACGAGCTGCAGATGACCTCTGCGGTACTGTCAGAGAGGAGCTTCCTTCAGATCCTTCCGAAGGAAGGACAAGCTGGAAAATCGGAGAGATAGGCTGGTTCGGAGGATGGTTTACCATTCTTGTGGATCATGAAGAGAAATTCAGCAATATGCCGGGTATCCCAATCATTGGCAAAATCAATGATGAAGATATGAGTATCGTAAAATCTTTTAAGGGAAGAGTTGATATTAAAATCAGACTTGCAGAGATTGCAGAGGAGGAAAACACAGTGAATTTATATGTAGGCGATACCAGACTTACCGCTGAACTGGCGGATAATTCAACCGCGGAAGCCTTGAAGAAGATGCTTGCCGACGGACCGGTTGCCGTAGATATGAGGGATTACGGTTCGATGGAAAAGGTGGGAACTCTGCCGAAGAGTCTCCCCAGAAATGATGAGCAGATAACTACCGAGGCAGGAGATTTAATTCTCTATCAGGGGAATGCTTTTGTTATCTACTATGCTCCTAATTCCTGGAACTTTACCAGGATTGGAAAAATAAAAAATATTTCAGCAGAAGAGCTGAAGAAAATTCTCGGTAAGGGAAATGTAACAGTAAAATTAAGTCTGGATTAAAAGACTTATAAGGAGAACAATTATGATATTAGAAGAAAATTATAAGCTTTCAAACGGTGTGGAAATTCCGCGCCTTGGACTTGGAACATGGTTTATCAGTGATGAAGATTCTGTGCAGGCAGTTAAAGATGCAGTAGCGCTTGGATACAGGCACATCGATACTGCTCAGGCATATCAGAATGAACGCGGAGTAGGTGAAGGTGTAAGAACCTGCGGTGTAAAAAGAGAAGAACTTTTTGTTACAACTAAACTTGCGGCTGAAGTGAAAAATTATGATGAAGCTGTTGCCTCAATTGCAGGTTCGCTTAAAACAATGGGTCTTGATTATCTTGATATGATGATTATTCACAGTCCTAAACCCTGGATGGAGTATCAGGAAGATGACCGGTTCCTAGAAGGAAACCGTCAGGCATGGAGAGCTCTTGAAGACGCATACAAGGCTGGCAAAATTAAAGCTATCGGCGTTTCAAATTTTACAGAAGAAGATCTTGATAACATTCTTGAAAACTGCACTGTTAAACCAATGGTCAATCAGATTCTTGCTCATATTAGCAATACTCCCTCTGAACTTATTAAATACTGTGAAGATAAGGGAATCCTTGTTGAAGCTTACTCTCCGGTTGGACATGGCGAATTGATGAAGAATGAAAAGGTCGCAGATATTGCTTCAAGATACAATGTTACTATACCTCAGCTGGCTATCCGCTATGACCTTCAGCTTGGACTTCTTCCTATTCCAAAAACTGCGAATCCTGCTCATATGAAAAATAATGCTGATGTGGATTTTGAAATATCCGGCGATGATATGGAACTGCTGAAAAACATGGAAAAAATTAAAAACTACGGAGAAGCCAGTATGTTTCCTGTTTACGGTGGAGATCTTAAGAAATAACAGGATTTAAGATGAAAAAGATATTCTTTATTTTAATAGTGTTTATTACCGCCGCAGGTGTGAGTTTTGCCCAGAGTTCTTCCGGGTCTCTTCCGGATTTGGAAGTGATCTTTGGCTACGAGGGCAAGGCTTATTCCCTGGTACTTGAAGATAATGAAACTGCTGTTGCAATTGCAAGGCATGTGGGGAGAACAAGCTGGAATCTTCCCATAGTTGGATTTAAAGGTTTTGAAAACAGCGATGTGATGCATTATTATGATATTCCTTCCAGGTATACTATTCCGTCCAACTCCAAGACTGTAAAATCTGAAAAAGCCGGTGAAGTGTATTATTCCAAACCCAACCGACTTGTTCTTTTCTTCCATGATGCCCAGGTGAGCGGTGAGTACACAAAAGTCGGTGAGTTTAGCGCAACCGATGATTTTATAAGAGCTGTAGAAGAAAATCCTGTTCTTGACGGCTGGAATGTTATGATCATAAATGTAGAACGTTAGGTATGTACAGATTATTTTTATTTTCAGTCAGCGTATTTATTTTAAGTGTGTCCCTTTTAAGCGCCGCCGGTAATTTTGAAAACAGCAAAGAAGATACTCAGATCGAATATGCTGACATGAAAATAATACCTGAAACAAAAATACGAAAGGTAGAGAATGGTTTTACAACTGTTTTATACCAGGGTGACTACGGGTTTGATTACTTTTTAAGCAGAGGCGGAGCAGACTCCGATGAGAAGGTTCTTAATTTTCTTACGGAAAATCTGCTTTCCGAAGCTGAAGGTCTGAGCTTTGAAGGTTCCGTGTTCGGGTGCAGCACAATTTCTGTATCTTCATTGGATGGAGGCTATTTATTCGGACGAAATTTCGACTGGATGAAATGCGATATTATGGTGGTGCAATCTCTTCCGGACAATGGCTATGGTTCCATTTCCACAGTCAATATGGATTTTATCAGACAAGAAACCGGTGTTATGTTTAATTTGATGCCGGATAGAATCCTTGCTGTCGCCTCCTTATATGCTCCGCTGGATGGAATGAATGAGAAGGGGCTTTGTGTTGCAGTTAATATGATAGAAGATTATTCTACAACAATTGATCAGCGTAGTGCAAAACCTGACATCACCACATCAACCCTGATACGGCTTCTTCTGGATAAGGCATCAGATGTTGATGAAGCATTGAATCTTCTGGACTCATATGATCTTCATGCTTCATTCGGATATATGGTCCATTTTGCAATAGCCGATGCGTCCGGACGGAGTGTTGCTGTTGAATATGTGAATAATGAAATGAAAATTATTGATACTCCAATTCTAACTAATTTTTATTTGGCAGAAGGTGAAAAGCAGGGGATAGGTTCGGCTCAGTCGCATGAACGATATCGGATACTTGATGAAATAATTAATAATAATTACAGCATGAATGAAGCCGATGTAAGAGATGCGCTCAGCAGGGTAAGCAAAAAAAACTTTGAAGAGTTTCTTTCAACTGAATGGAGTATTGTATTCGATCAGGAAAATCTTAAAGCTCAATACTTTCACAGAGAAGACTATACTAAAAGTTATTCATTTTACCTGAATGGAGATCTCTGATGAACTTTATAAAATTGCTCTCAAGTTTGTTTGTTATGAAAAACAATATGAGCAAAAATCGGAACCAAGTAATAAAACTACGTGAGAAAAAATTAAGAACAATGCTGAAGCATGCTTATGCTAATTCTCCTTATTACCGGAAAGCATTTCAAAAGGCAGGAATTTACGGTGACCAGATTGATAGCCGTCCGCTTTCTGATTTCCCTATTATTGATAAAGAAACATTGATGAATAATTTTGATCTGGTAGTTACGGTTGATGGTGTGTCGCAGAATGCTCTTCGTAAATTTGATGAAGAAGCTTCGGTAGACAAGGGCTTGTTTCAGGATAAATACTACATTGTCCACTCATCGGGCAGTACAGGAACACCAAGATATTTTTTATATGATGATGAAGCCTGGAATAAAATGCTTCTGGGAATAATCAGAGCAGCAGCATGGGATCTTTCGATTCCAGGCCTATTAAAGGTGCTGGCTGGTGGAATACGGATACTTTATATAGCTGCAGTAAACGGGCGTTACGGCGGAGCAATGGCTGTCGGTGGAGGAGTTGACAGTCTTAAGGGGAAGCGTTTATTTATAGATGTTAATACACCGCTTCCTGAATGGAAAGATAAGATTGAAAAATTTAATCCAAACATTATTATCGGGTATCCATCTGCTTTAAAAATTCTTGCAGATATAAAAAAACAGGAAGATGTAAGACTTGATGTTAGCAGGGTTATTTCCTGCGGAGAACCTCTCAGCACTGGAATGCGTTCATACTATGAAGAAGTTTTCTGTAAAATTATAATTAATGTTTATGGTGCAAGTGAATCGCTTGCAATGGGCGTTGAGACTTCTGCAAAAGAGGGAATGTATCTGTTTGATGATTTAAATTATATTGAGATTCAGGATGACGGCATATACCTGACATCACTTTACAATTTTATTCAGCCCCTAATAAGATATAAAATTTCAGATAAGCTTCTCCCTGTCGATAATTCAGTTTACCAAAAATATCCTTTTACACTTGTGAAGGTGCTTCTCAGCCGTGATGAAGATGTTCTATGGTTCAGAAGTGAGCAGAGAAGTGCAGATTTTCTTCATCCCCTTTCTATTGAGGGTTTTTGCATCGACGGGCTTCTGGATTATCAATTTATTAAAAACTCCGTCTCCGGTTTTACCATGCTGGCAGTTGTTCCTGAAGAAAAAAAGCGGGACGGTGTAAAAACTGAAATGATTATACGGATGGATGAACTTCTTAAAGAGAAAAATCTGCAATATGTCGATTTTTCTATACAATTCGCTTCTGAAATACAGCCCGATCCCGAGACAGGAAAAAAAAGGCTGATTATAGATCAGCAATCTGATCGGAGTGTTATATGAAAGATGTTCTTATAAAGGGATTGAATATCTGTAAATCTTTCCGTCAGGGAACCAGGGTAAACCCTGTTTTAAATAATATAGATCTTGAAATTTACACTGGTGATTTTACTGTAATAATGGGGCCGTCCGGTGCAGGCAAATCCACACTTCTGTATGCATTAAGCGGACTTGATAAAATTACATCTGGTAGTATCTTTTTTAGAGATAAAGAAATAAGCCTCTATTCAGAAAAAAAGATGACTGAACTGCGGGCAAAAGAATTCGGCTTTATTTTTCAGCAGACTCATCTCATTACTAATCTCAGCCTGTTTGAGAACGTGGCTGTTGCCGGATACCTCGATAAGAATAAGACCGAAAAAGAGATTACTGAAAATGCTCTCCGGATACTAAATGAAATGGATGTCAGTGCTGCAGGAGCCAGACTGCCTTATCAGACCTCCGGAGGTGAATCACAACGTGCCGCAATAGCCAGGGCTGTGATAAATGAACCGGGACTGCTGTTTGCTGACGAACCTACCGGTGCTTTAAATCGCAGCAGTTCAGATAAAGTTTTTGATATTCTGATAAACTTACATAAAAAATCGCATAGCATACTCCTTGCTACTCATGATGTAAGGGCTGCGGTCAGAGGAACAAGAATCCTGTATCTCGAAGATGGACACATTGTTGCAGAAATGAAAATGCCTTCATTTGATATCAGTCTGGAAAAAGAACGTGAGAAGCACGTTAATAACTGGTTGTCCGGCCTTTCATGGTAAGGAATAAATCGGATGCGTAATCTAACCTTTTTTAATTCCGGACTTAAGGCTCACAGACTTAGTCTTTTCAGTATTTTCATTCTGATGCTGATTATTACAATTGCCGGGGCATCAGTTGTCACAATACGAATAAATTCCGGTACATATGTACTGAATGAGATGAAGCGTCTCGGTTTCGGAGATTTAACCTTATGGATTACCGGTTTTTCTGAAAATGATAATTTAATAAATGATATAGAAGCACTGAAAGAAGTAGATTCAATTTCCGGACAGAAAATAATAATCTCTGACTATGAAATCCTTGAACAGGAATCCGATAGCGAGGGTCAGTTGATAACTTATACTCCCTCCTCTTTTTCATATAAATTTATTTCTGATGATTTGTCGGATTATAGAAAGGCTCCTGAAGAAATAATTCCCGGTGAAATTTATGTTTCTCCATCTATGGTTACAATTTTCGGAGCAGGAATTGATGATCAAATTGATTTTATAATTGCAAGAAACGGTGTTGTTTACTCATTTAAAATAAAAGGTTTTTTTGAAGATCCGTTTATGGGCAGTTCTATGATAGGGATGAAGAGTTTTCTGATAAGTGATACTGATTATGAAAATATCATTGGTTCTGCAGATTCTTACGGTATAGACTCTCTGGCAAGAAATGGTTTAATGCTCCATGTTGTAAAAAATAAAAAGGATGATATTTCAATTGCAGATCTCAACAGAATTATTAATGAACATACCGATCTGCCAAAATATACTGAGTTCACTCACAGCCGTGAAGTCCTTGTCGGTTTTATGCTGATACTTCAGAATATTTTCTCAGCTCTTCTGATTGCCTTTACGATTGTTCTCCTGGTTACAGCCTTTATTGTAATGGGTCATGCCATAAGCAGTTCAATTACTGAAGAAAAAGCCAGCTTGAGTATTATGAAAACAATAGGTTATTCCGGCAGACATCTGAGGAGCGTACTTATAATTCAATTTATTCTTCCTGTTATTCTTGCTGCAGGCGCAGGTCTTGTATTATCCCCTGCAGCTTCTGCCGTGGCAATTCGTATGATGCTGACAACCTCCGGAATTCTTATTCCTCCAAATCTGCCATTACCTATTATATTGTTAGGCTTTACGGCACAGCTCTCTCTGGTTTTGCTTTTCTTATTTTTTCGTACCCGCCCAGTTGCTCTAATCGAGCCTGTCAAGGCAATAAGGCAGGGGCTTGAAGATTATAAGGGCAGAAATTATTTTTCACTGGGGAAATCCTTTTTTAGAGTCAGGCTTGCTTTACGTCAGGTCCTTTCCGGTAAAATGAATTATCTTAGCGCTTTGTTTATTGCCCTGCTTCTTGTTTTCTTTTCTTCATTAATCGGAAGAATCGATTCATGGATTGGTCCAAATGGAGAAGGCTTAATGGATGCCTTTAATCCTGCCGAACATGATTTGGGAGTTCAGATTTTCAGTGATCTTGAACGCGAAGAAATTGAATCGCTTATTACAGAATTCAGTCCTATAACCGATACTTATGAGCTTGCAATGGAAAGTGTTGCTTTAAACGGAGTAAACTATACAGCCAATATTATAACTGAACCCAGCCGTCTTCACATACTGAAAGGCCGGGCGGGAACAGGAGATGATGAAGTCGTTCTTACCGAATTTCTTGCCTCTGACATTGGTGCTGAAATAGGAGATACAGTAACTCTTTCTGCTGCCAAAGGCTCAGAAGAATATATTGTAACCGGATTTTATCAGTGTGCTAATGATATGGGTGACAACTTCGGCTTAAGCCGCCAGGGATATCTTAAAATAGCATTTGATAATCCTGCAATCTGGTGTGTTCATTATTTTCTTGAAAAGCCTGATATGAGAATTCCTTTGATGGAAGAACTTGAGCAGCGCTACAGAGCTGATATTCATGTCCATGAAAACGGCTGGCCCGGCCTCTATGGAATTATCAGTGCCATGAGGTTGCTGATGATATTTATGTATATTATTGCTGCTGCTGTGATTTTTACTGCAGTAATATTAAGCGGGAATAAAATACTGAAAAGAGAACAGCATGACATTGCTGTCTATCGTGTGTTGGGTTTTTCGGTCCATAGTCTGCGAATCTCATTTGCTCTTAGATTTTTAATAGTGTCATTTTTAGGGGCTTTTTTCGGAGCACTTCTGAGTAGTGTTTTAACTGATCCTATTGTAGATGTTATAATGCGTTTTGCAGGAGTCAGCGGATTCAACTCACATCCCGGCTTCACAGCCGCTATTCTGCCGGTATTAATAATTACATTGTGCTTTACACTTTTTTCATATTTTATCTCAGATAGAATTCGAAGGGCAGAAATGAATTCCCTGATCGCAAGGGTTTGATCGTATAAATTATGATAGCAAGTTATTTTGTCAGGGGGTTGTTAATGGGAATAGTCTTCGGAGTCCCTGCCGGAGCTATTGGTGTATTAACGATAAACAATACTTTAAGGAACGGGTTTCTGTCCGGTCTGTTTACAGGACTTGGATCCTCAGCCGCGGATCTTTTCTATTCAATTTTAACCGTATTCAGTGTTTCCATAATTTCAGATTTTTTGCTTAAGTTCAGTTCTGAGTTTGGGATAGCAGGTGCTCTGGTCTTAATAATCATGGGGATGCTTAATTTCCGAAAAAAGGAAATTAAAAAATCTGAAGATGTATCTGTAAAAGGACTGTCAAAGCAGTTTTCTATTTCATTTTTAATTGCAATTATGAATCCGGCTACTATACTTTCTTTTCTCGTAGCTTTTGCTGCTTTCAATGTCAGCGACAACCTTTCTGTTCAAAATGGAATACTTTTGATCTGCGGGATAATTACGGGTACTGTTTTCTGGTGGAGCGGTTTAAGTCTTCTTGTTGTGGTTTTTAGAAGATTTATAACAGTAAAGATATATACAGTCTTAAATTATTTGCTTGGAAGTCTTCTTGTTATACTTGGTATTATAGTAATATTTAATATTTTTATTGCATGAAATAAATATTAGAATCTATAAGAAAAAATTAACAGATAAAAAAAGGCGTGCTATAATGTCCGTGTAATTTTACAATAACACTGGAGTTCTTGGATGTCTTATGAATTATTTTAGGATGACTGAAAGTGAAATTAACGAAATAAACAAATTGATTCTCAATAAATTATCTGAAATGATACCTATAACCGTTCGGGGAGCTGATGGTAAATTCCTTTGTGTCAGTGAACAGTTTCTTAAACACTTAAGACTGAATCCCTCAGATGTCGAAGGAAAAGGCTCTACTGATTTAATTAAAGAAAAGTATTACAATTCTTCAGCCAGTGAAAAGGCGTTCCGGATTGGAGAAGATTCAAAGGAACTCTTTCATGCTATAGACGACCAATGGGTATACTCGCATAGTAAAGTGGTTAAGGATGAAAATAATAAAGTAAAGACAGTCGTTACTTATTGCATGGTTGCTGATGAGTTGATGGAAGATGTTGATAAACTTCGGCATAATATGACCTATTTACAGAAATCAAATGAATATCTTTATGATTATCTTCTTAGAAAACACAATACACCGGTTTTTGAAGATGAACTAATGAAGCGCATTGTTAAGAATACAATGAAAATAGCTGCTTCTGATGCCAGCGTTGTAATAACCGGCGAGTCGGGAGTGGGGAAAGAGATTATTGCCAAACTTCTTCACGAAAACAGCCCCCGTAAAGAGAAGCCTTTTGTTCCTGTCTGTATTCCTCAAATGTCACCTTCTTTAATGGAGTCTGAATTATTTGGTTATGAGAAAGGAGCTTTTACCAGTGCATCAAATTCAGGACATATAGGTCTACTTGAATCTGCCGAAGGAGGGACTGTTTTTCTTGATGAGATTGGTGATATTCCTATGGATCTTCAGGTTAAATTGCTGAGAGTCCTTGAAAGCAGGAAATTTACAAGAGTAGGCGGTGTTAAAACAATTGAGCTGAACGTACGTTTTATTGCAGCCACAAATAAAGATTTAAAAAAGATGGTAAGGGAAAATCTTTTCAGGGAAGATTTACTATACCGAATCGGTGTAATATTTATTGATATTCCACCCCTCCGTGAGAGGAAAGAAGACATAATTCCGCTGGCAAAACATTACATTGCTATATTAAATAACTTGTATAATAAATATGTTCAGTTATCAAAGGATACTTATAAATATTTCGAGAATTATTCCTGGCCCGGAAATGTCAGGGAATTGAGAAATATAATTGAAAAAATTGTTGTTCTTACGGAAAGAAGTTTAATTACTCCTGTACTGCTTGAAAATCTTCTCATAGGAGAAGATATGATTATGGCGGATGTGAGAAGACGGGAAAGTCCGGATAATTCTTTTGATGAACGTGCAGTTATAGATGAATACAAACACATTGAGCGGGAAAAAATACTTGAAGCATTGGTTGAAACTAACGGAAACAGGAAGGCTGCTGCTGAAAAACTTGGGATATCACGAACTACGTTATACAGGAAACTTTTAAAAACTGAAGATTCTGAAGATTTATTAATTCATAAGTGATAAAAAGCTAAAAAAAGCTAAACAAGAAGCTTATTGTAATGAATATTTACAATAAGCTTTTTTTTATTAATGTTGCAAAGTGTTTCAAAATGTTAAACGCCTTTATTGTGTTAAAATTACAGATGTTACATTTATAAATAAAAAAAAGATACATAAAAAAACTTAAACAGGAATAAAGCCTTAAAATCACAAAAATCAGATTAAAATATATTAAATATTAAAGAAACCTTCGTCATTTAAAATCCAAAATGAAAACTGGCATATAAATTGCACTATTAGCACCATCCTGAAGATAAGTAAATGATTCAATAAATGAATATTTTAAAATTCAGGAATTCTATTATAAGGAGAAGTATGGGTTCTGTATGGACACTCATACAAGAGTGCTATGGCAAAAATAATTTCAGCCGATGAGGCGGCAAATCTTGTAAGCGACAATGATGTTATCTCAATTAATGGCGTCTGCACAGTCTGTAATCCGGATCTGCTTGCAACCTCGCTAGGTAATCGTTACAGGGAAACTAAATCACCGAAGGGGCTTACTTTGTGGGGAGCTACTTCTTTAGGGATAGCCCGTCCCGGTGCGTACACTGATGCAATGTTTCAGGATGCCGAGGGACTTGTAGATACAGTATATATGGGACAGTTCAGTTCACTGCCTTCGCTTGCACGAATGGTTGGTGAAAATAAAGTTGCAGGATTTAATCTGCCGCAGGGAGTTATCTCACATCTGTATAGAGCTGCCGCAGGGAAAAAACCGGCAATCATAAGTCAGGTTGGACTTAAGACTTCAGTTGACCCGCGTAACAATGGTGCGAGGCTTAATGAAAAAGCAGAATCTGTAGCAGATATTTCAAAGCTTATTGAAGTAGACGGTGAGGAATATCTTCAATACACGACTCCGAAAATTGATATCGCTTTTATCGCTGGAACTGCAGCTGATGAAAGAGGGAACATTTCTTTTACAGATGAAGCCGCATTTGTTGATGCAAAAGAAATCGCTATGGCTACCAAGGCTAATGGCGGTGTTGTAGTAGTACAGGTAGAGAGAAGATCTGAAAGGAGATTCTCTGCAAAGACAGTACAGCTTCCGGGAAAGGTTGTGGATTATCTGGTAATCAATCCAAACCAGATGCAGTGTGTGTTTGAAAAAAATCAGCCTGCACTAAGCGGAGACGGTGTTCTTCCTGAAGCTAAAGTTGTTCCTTACATTGAGAAAATGGTATCGATAATCCCCGGAAATAAAAAACGATATGATCAGTACATCATAGCAAGAAGAGCTTACGATGAAATAAAAACCGGAGATGTTATTAATCTTGGTGTTGGTATACCCGGACTTATTTCAACTATAGCAACCGAGAGCGGCGAATGGGATAACATTGTCATGACCAATGAAGTTGGGTTGATAGGCGGAGTGCCTCTTCCTGTTCCCGGTTTCGGTGCTACTATAAATGCTCAGATGATTACCACAATGCCCTCAATGTTTGATTTCTATGACGGGGGAAACCTTGACGGTGTATATGTAGGTGCGGCCCAGATTGGACCTTCAGGAGATGTTGGAGTAAGTAAGGTCGGTAAAATCATTATCGGCGTCGGCGGATTTATTAATCTTACACAGGGAAATAATAAGGTTGTATTTCTTACAAGTTTCATGGACGGAAAAGATATGGAACTGAAATTCGAAAACGGCAAACTGAATATTGTAAAAGAAGGTACATCTAAAAAATTCGTAAGCAATGTAGAACAGATCTCTTTCTCAGGAGAGTTTGCAAATGAAAAAGAGCAGGATGTAATTTATATTACCGAACGCTGTGTTTTTAAGCTCACATCAGAAGGCTTACTGCTTACTGAAGTTGCACCTGGAATAGATCTGCAGAAAGATATTTTAGACAATATGGATTTCGCACCACAAGTAGCTGATGACGTAAAGGTGATGGATTCAAAATATTTTGATTTTACACTTTAAGCATTTGTCTGAATTGAAAATAAACCAATAGAAATAAGGAGCTTAGAAATATAATGTACGAATCTTTATTACAGCCCGGTAAAATCGGGAATCTTGAATTGAAAAACCGTTTTGTGATGACCCCTGCTAACCTTTCATACTGTACGAAAGAAGGTAATGTCACCCCAAGACTTATTGAATTTTATAAAAAAAGAGCAGCCGGCGGTGTCGGTCTTATGGTTGTTGGAGCGGTAGGTGTAGATCCCTTAAGAGTTACAACTGCCGGAGTAATGCAGCTCTCGAGTGATTCAAACATGCCGGGAATGAAAGACCTGGTGGATGCTATTCATGAAGCTGGAGGAAAAGTTTTTCCACAGCTCTGGCATGCAGGTGCTTATTCAAACCCGGTCGTTTACAACGGCGAGACTCCTGTAGCACCTTCTGAGTTTTTCTGTGGATTCAGCCGCTCTAAAACAAGAGCTCTTGAAATTGAAGAAATTGAAGAAATAATCAAGAACTTTGCGGATGCAGCCAAGAGAGCAAAAGATGTCGGCTTTGATGGTGTCGAGCTTGTCGGCAGTGCCGGGTATTTGATTGCACAGTTCCTTTCATCCGCAACAAACTTCAGAACTGATAAATACGGCGGATTCCTTGATGGAAGAATGACTTTCCTTAGAGAAATTTTCCAGGCTGTCAGAAATGCTGTCGGACCTGATTATCCTATTGCTGTAAGACTTGCCGGAAACGACTATGTCCGCAATGGAAATGATAATGATGATTGTATCCGTGTTGCTAAAGAACTTGAGAAGCTTGGTGTTGATGCTCTTAATATAACCGGCGGATGGCATGAAACTCCAGTCCCGCAGGTAACTATGGATGTACCAAACGGCGCATACGCTTACCTTGCAAAAAGGGTTAAAGAGCAGGTCTCAGTGCCGGTGTATGCATGTAACAGAATGAATTTTGAAACCGCATCAGCAATCCTTGATCGTGGCGATGCTGACTTTATCGGATTCTGCCGTGCATTTATTGCTGACCCGGAAATGGTAAATAAGATGGCTGTCGGTCATCCTGAACTTGTCAGACAATGTGTTGGATGTAATCAGGGCTGTATGGATAATATTTTTGCCAACGCTCCTCTGTGCTGTCTTGCCAATAGTGATGCAGGCAGAGAGATGGATGAAAATAATCACACTCCGGAACCTACACTTGTTATCGGAGCCGGAGTCGCAGGTATGGAATACGCTCTGCGGGCTGCCAAGGCTGGATCTACTGTGACAGTCTGGGAACGAAAAAGCACTTTCGGCGGACAGATGGATATGGTAGCTGCAGCACCCGGAAGAGAAGCCTTTGCCGAACTTCCGGTTAATCAGTATGAAGAATGTCTTGATGCCGGGGTTTCATTTCAGTTTAACAAAGAAGCTATTGCAGAAGAAATTAACGCAGCTGTCGTAAGCGGATATTTTAAACGTGTAGTTATTGCCACAGGTGCCGCACCAATAATTCCGAAGTTTCCTACCGAAGAAGGTGCAAATGTAGTATCAGCCTGGGATGTCTTAAGGGGAAAAGTTAACACCGGTAAGAATGTAGTTGTTGTCGGAGGCGGTGCTGTAGGTGTTGAAACTGCCTTGATGCTTGCTGAAGAGGGTACTATCTCTGCTGAGGTTTTGAAATTCCTTATGCTTTATAAAGCCGAAACACCTGAAAGATTATATGAACTTATTACTCAGGGAAGCAAAAAAGTAGCGATAGTAGAAATGCAGAAGAAAATAGGTGCAGATATCGGTGCTTCAACAAAGTGGATATTTATGAGCAATCTAAGCCGCTTCAAAGTATGGAGACATACAAACTCAAAAGTAGTTTCGATACAGAAAGATTCTGTGACAGTAGAAAATACAGAAGATGGAACAACCAAGAATATTCCTGCTGACACAGTTGTTCTTGCAATAGGTTCCAGGCCGGAAAATGATCTCGCAGAAAAATTAAAAACTATGATTCCAAATGTTCTTGTTCAAATCGGCGACTCCAGCAAGCCGCGTAAAGCTATGGATGCAATAGCTGATGCCCGTGAAGCAGTTATGAAAGCTTAGAACATTAAATTAATAGGCGGACCGTAAACCGGCTCCGCCTTTATTTCTGAATTTAAAAATAATTGAAAATTAAATATTAATACACTGAGGTTAGGAATGGAGCCATTAGTCCTGCTTGAAGTAGCAGATGGTATTGCAGAAATATTATTGAATCGACCACATCAGCTCAATGCACTGAATCTTGAATTGAATCAACTTCTTTATTCCACAATTCAGGAAATAAAAAAGGATTCATCAATAAGAGCTGTTGTCATAAGCGGAGCAGGAACAAGAGCCTTTGCTGCCGGAGCTGATATCACCGATATGGTTGATGCAGATCCTGTAAAGGCTCACGAAGTATGTCAGCTTGCAATAAAAATAAATGATGAAATTGAAAATCTTCAGATTCCGACTATAGCTGCAATTTGCGGTTTTGCATTCGGAGGAGGTTTTGAGCTTGCTTTGGCATGTGATTTCAGGGTTGGCGGTCCGAGAACTTTATTGTCGTTTCCGGAAGTCGGACTTGGTGTAATCCCGGGAGCCAACGGCTGCGTTCGTGCGGCTTCATTGCTGGGACCTTCTATTGCTAAGCAATTAATTCTACTTAATGAAAAAATCAGCGGTAAAGCTGCTTTTGATATGGGGTTATTAAACTGGTTCGAGCCAGGAAGTTCCGAGCTGGATAAGGCGTCTGCGGAAGCCAAGGCTTCACTCGAATCTGCAAAACGTGAAAATAACGGCAATTTAGAAAAGATGAAACTTCTTTACAGTGAATGTGAGTCTGCTGCTGCCGCTGCAGAGGCTGATGCTATTTGTCAGAAGGCCTCAGCTGTTGCTGCAAGACTGATTCAGATGCCGGGTAAAGCTGTTGCCGCGGCAAAGAATACAATCAACTTTTCAGTGAAAGAGGGCATGACCTACGGTAAAGAAAGAGAGACGGTAGAGTTTACAGAGCTTTTTAAAACCCATGACCAGAAAGAGGGTATGAGGGCTATGCTCGAAAAACGTAAACCGATCTTTCAGCATAATTAAGGAGCCACTTAAATGATAGTGAAAACAATTGGTGTAATCGGAGCGGGACAAATGGGCGCAGGTATTGCTCAGATAGCAGCCTCGGCCGGTTACGACGTAGTTTTACGAGATATAAAAATTGAATTCTGCAGTAATGCTGTACAGAAAATGAAAGCAGCCATGGAGAAAAGAGTAGCGGCCGGTAAACAGGATGCTGATGAAGCAGAAAAAACTTTAGAACGAATAAGCTGCACTACTGAAATATCTGACATGAGTAAATGTGACCTCATTATTGAAGCAGCCCCCGAAGTTCTTGAACTGAAACAGGAAATCTTCAACGGCTTATCTGAAGTCTGCAGGCCTGATGCCATATTCTGCACCAACACATCCTCGATGTCGGTTGAAGAAATAATGTCAGGATGTGACCACAAGGAACGCTGTGTAGGAATGCATTTCTTCTTTCCAGTGGCTGTAATGAAACTTGTTGAGTTGATCAGGTGCACAGCGACCAGTGATGAAACAATTCAAACGGTTAAGGAGACTGCCGCCGGTATGAAGAAAACAGCCGTGGAATGTAAAAAAGATGAACCCGGTTTTATTGTTAACCGCTGTCTTTTTGCATTCGTGCTAGAAGCTCTCCGCTGTTATACGGACGGAATAGCAACAGCTGAAGATATAGACACAGCAATGAAACTCGGTTTGAACCATCCTCTCGGACCATTCGAAATGATGGATCTTTCGGGTCTTGATACATTCACTCATGTTTGTGATTCCCTTGAAGGTCTTCCGGTCACCGACTGGAGCTGTCCTGAAGTTGTCACTGAAATGGTTAAAGACGGGCGTTTCGGCAGAAAGTCAGGACGCGGCTGGTACGACTACAAATAGATTAGGAGACTTAAAATGAGAGAAGCTGTAATTGTAGCATACGGAAGAAGTGCCTGCTGCAGGGCAAGGAAGGGCGGCTTCAGTCAGACCCATCCAATTAATTATGCAGCAATGACTTTGAAAGGAGTGCTGGAAAAAGTTCCACAGTTGAGTCCGGAATTAATCGGTGATGTTCTTACAGGCTGTGCATTCCCTTTAAAGGAAATGGATATGAATGTAAGCCGGCTTATTGTCAATAGGGCAGAGCTGCCGGAAGAAATCCCTGCACAGACAGTAAACAGATTCTGCTCTTCAGGCCTGCAGACTATAGCTGCTGCTTCAAATGCAATCATTGCCGGTGAATATGACATAGCTGTTGCAGGCGGCGCTGAGTTTATGACTGACTGCTTTGATCCTTTTCAGGAACCGTATCTTAATCCATGGATAAAAGAGAATTATCCCTCAGCAATAATGTCTATGGGAGAAACCGCAGAAAGAGTAGCAGATAAATACAAAATTACCAGAGCGGAAATGGAAGAGATGGCTTTGGAGTCACACAGAAGGGCTTCTGTAGCCCGGATGGCCGGTAAACTTTCTCCAAGTATTATTCCTATGTCTAATGATCAGGGTGTCTGGATTTCTGAAGACGATGGAATACTTGCTGACGCTGAAGGAAATCTCAGAACCTCTCTGGAAAAGATGGCATCAATGGATCCACCATTCAGGGAAAACGGCCTTGTGACTGCCGCTACATCATCACAGATGACTGATGCTGCTGCCTATGCTGTTGTGATGGAAAGAAAGAAAGCGGAAGAGCTTGGAATGAAACCAATAGCAAAGTTTGAAGGTTTTGCCGTTGCAGGCTGTGACCCCAGCTTGATGGGAATGGGGCCGATTTATGCAATTCCTAAACTTCTTAAAAAAACTGGTCTCAGTCTGGAGCAGATGGATGTAATCGAGCTTAACGAGGCTTTTGCTTCTCAGGCATTAGCCTGTACTAGAGAACTCGGGATGAATCCTGAAAAGGTGAATCCTTACGGCGGAGCCATGGCACTTGGTCACCCTATGGGTGCTACGGGAACCATTCTGACCGAAAAAGCTCTGGATTATCTTAAAGACAATAACGGCAAGTATGCTCTCATCTCTATGTGCATAGGTGGAGGTATGGGTGCCGCAGGAATTTTCAGTCTGATTAATTAGGCATTAATACGATTTTTATAAATCAATCTATTTTTCAAAAACTAATTTTACTAATGGAGGAGAAACTATATGAGTGTTTCAGCAGAAGGCAACCGAAGACCGCTTGATGGTATTACTGTTGTAGATTTAACCATAGCACTTGCCGGCCCGGCATGTACTACAATCCTTGCTGATTATGGCGCTAGAGTCATAAAGGTTGAAGGTATCAAAGGCGATGCCACCCGTGGAATCAACAGTACCAAGTGGATGGAAAAGGATGCGCCCATACATGGCGGTGATGCATTTCTTTCAATGAACCGGAACAAGGAAGGTATCTGTGTAGATTACCGAAGTGAAGCTGGAAAAAAAGTCATTTGGAAAATGCTTGAAACAGCAGACATCATGGTAAGTAATTTCCGCCCGGGAACCATTGAAGCTATGGGATACGGATATGAAGAAGTTCATAAGGTAAATCCAAAACTTGTTTGGGCTCAGATAACAGCATTTCCGCCTGATCACCCCAACGCCAAGGACGGGGGAATGGACGTTGTAATTCAGGCACGAGCCGGAACCATTGCATGTACAGGTCTTGATGAAGATCACATAGCAAAACCCGGTCCTTCGATATCCGATATAGCAGGATGTCATAACTGTACTGAGGCAATCATGATGGCTCTGTATAACCGATCAGTCACCGGTAAGGGGCAGAAGGTTATGGTGTCACTTTTTAATTCAACACTGCAGTATCTGCAGCAGTATGTAGGACCTATTTTCGCAAACGATGATTATGATTTTAAGCCTACCGGGCTTGGTCATCCTGAACTGGTTCCCTGCCAGGCTTACAAAACAAAAGACAGCTGGGTTTTTATAACATGCGGAAGTCAGAAGCTGTGGGTGGAACTTACAAAAGCTCTTGGCGTACCTGAGATGGGCCCTGATGAACGTTTCGCTACTAATTCTTTAAGACGTGAAAACCATCCTGAACTCGATAGAGTTTTCGGAGAAATCTTTATGCAGAAAACAACAGCTGAATGGGATGTGATTCTTTCAAAAGCCGGTGTTCCGAATGCACCAATTATCAGCCCCCGGACAGCAGTTCTGGACACAGCAAAAAGAGGCTCCCAGATGTTTATTGAGGTAGAGCACCCCACTTATGGAAAAAATTACTGTATGGGATTTCCTTTCAGCCTCAGCGATACTCCTGCAAGAATTGACAGGCACGCCCCAAGAATGGGAGAGAACACTGTAGAGATTTTAAAGGAATACGGCTTCGATGAATCTGAAGTTGATTCATGGGAAAACGCTGGTGTAATCAACCAGTTCAGAGCTTAATCTGATTCCCAATAAGGTAGGTATAGCAAGTGGTTTTTGTCGGAATTGATATAGGTTCTACAACAACAAAAGTGGCAATACTGGATGAGGAAGGAAAACTTCTTTCCTCTTCCATTGTTTTAACGGGATTTGCACCGGAAGATGCAGCTAACAGGTGTTTGAAACAGTGTCTTGATGAAGCTGGATATTCGCAGGATGACATTGACTATTCAATTGCAACAGGATACGGACGTGAACTGCTGGAATTTGTTGACGGTCAGGTGACCGAAATTGGTTGCCATGGAAAGGGTATTAACTACTACTTTCCCGAAGCCAGAGGTGTAATAGACATCGGAGGTCAGGACAGCAAGGCCATTTCAATCGATGAAGCAGGACGTATCATTACATTTGCTATGAACGATCGCTGTGCTGCCGGTACGGGAAGATTCCTGGATGTCATGGCTGGAATCATGGGGCTTTCAGTAAATGAAATGGGAAAACGCTCTCTGGAAGCTACTGAAGCTCTCCCCATCAGCAGTATATGCACAGTTTTTGCAGAATCTGAGGTAATCTCTCAGATTTCCAAGAAGGGGACTAATCCTGTAAATGTTATGGCTGGAATTCATTCAGCTGTTGCACGAAGGGTTTATCTTCTGGTTAAAAAAGCCAGGCTGACTGCACCAATCGCTATGAGCGGTGGAGTAGCAAAAAATCTTGGGGTTGTTAAAGCTTTTGAAGAATTACTTGAAACAAAATTACTGATAGCTCCGGAACCTCAGATTATCGGTGCTTTAGGAGCTGCTGTTACAGCAAAAGAAAGAGGCTTGAAACAGCATATTAACCAAATTGTAGAATAGGAGAAATTATAATGGCAGATAACGCTACTGGATTGCAGCAGATGTTGGATAAGTTCGCATCCATTGCTGCAGATCCGCACGCAACAATGCGTGAATGGAAACAGAAAACAAATAAAAAAGTTGTTTCCTGTGCAGGTCTGGATGTTCCTGAGCCGCTTATTGAAGCTGCAGGGATGATTCCAATGGTTCTTCTTGAACAGAATAAACCAATTGTAGCTGCAAATGCACACGTTCAGAGTCATATGTGCGGATATGTTCGCAGTATGGTAGAGCAGGCTTTAACTGATGACTTAAGTTACGTAGATTGTCTAATGATAAAGGACTGCTGTCATGAAATTAGAATGATTGGTGATCTTATCCCTTACATTACTGATAAAGTTAAAAAGGTCCAGTTTATGTACTTTCCTCCTGAGCTTGAGAGGGGCCTTACACAGGATTTTACTCGCCGTGAAATGGCAAAAATGAGAGGGATTATCAGCGAAATTGCAGGGTCTGAATTCAGTGATGAAGATTTAAAGAAGGCAATCGCGATTTATAATGAAAATAAGTCTCTTATGATCAAGCTGTATGATATCAGAAGAGCAAATCCTGGAATTCTAAGCGGACTTGATGTCTCAAGAATAGTACAGGCCTCAATGTGTATGCCTAAGACAGAGCACAGCAGCCTTCTTAAGGAGCTGCTGACACTTCTTGAAGAAAAGGCTTCTTCGTTTGAAAAATCAAAAGATGTTCCTGTAATTGTAAGCGGAAGTATTTGTGAAATTTGTAAGGATTATGTACTTGAGTCAATTGAGAGCACCGGAGGTGTCATTATTGATGATGATCTTTACGTAGGCTCAAGATATTTCAATACATTGTATCAAACTGATCTTGATCCGATGGAGGCCCTGGCTCAGGCTTATTTTAATCCGGTTTCAGTATGCCCGACAAAGTATGAAAATCGTACACTGGGTGATTACCAGCTTAAGATGCTTGAAGATACCGGTGCAGCAGCAGTTATAAATATCATGGTTCAGAACTGTGAGCCTCACTACTATTCCTACTTTCTTGCTCACAGGCAGCTTACTCAGCAGGGTAAAAAGGATCTCGACCTGTTTATTGATATTGAAAATGAGCAGACAGGACAGGTGAAAACAAGACTCCAAAGTTTCTTTGAGAGTATTACTGAGAATATGGCGGTATAAGATGGCAATTAATAAAATACAAGCAACTACAGTTATTAATAAAATAATGGACGAGTTCTATGATGACCTCAGAGAAAGAGCAGACACTGTTGCCTGGTGTATGGGACCAGCTCCCTACGAAGTAATGAATGTTCATGGTATCAGCTGTTTTCTGGCTGAAAATACTGCGGCAAGAATTGCTTCTGCTCAGCTTCAGGACATTTACATGGACTACTCAAAGGCAGCCGGTCTTGGTGTTGAGTGCTGTTCATATGCAAAAATTAATATCGGTCAGGCTCTTATGATGGTTGACGGTGTTGATATTCCCGAAAGATTTCAGGTTCCCAAACCCGATTTTCTGGTACTTGGAAACGCCTGTCCGAGTATGATGCAGTGGTCCTACTGTCTCGGAAAGATTTTCAATGTACCTGTATTCGTACTTGATATGCCCTTTCTCTATGAATCAGATCCTCAGCAGCTGAGAGATAATGCTCATTACACCAGAGATCAGATCAAGGAATTTATTGAGTTCCTTGAAGAGATAACAGGCAGACCCTTTGACTACGACAGACTTAAGGAAAATATCCATGAAATCAGAGAAATGGGTATCTGGAGAAAACTTATTCTTGAGACTGTAAAAGCTGTTCCGGCACCTGCCAGTTTTATTGATGGCGCTGTTGCAATGGTTCCAAGTCTGACTATGAGAAACAAGTCTGCTGCAGAAATGTACAAAGCTTTTGCAGAAGAAGTTATTGACAGGGCAAGCAAGGGGATTGGTGTATCTGATAATGAAAAATACAGACTTATGTGGCGTGGAAATTTTCCATGGTACGCAGTCGGCAAGCTCGCAAGAATTTTCAATGAGAACGGAGCGGTTCTTGTAAACGGTACATATGGATTTGGAAGAGATTCCGAATATATCGAAGATGCCTATCCACCGGATGGACTGCATCCGGATGATCCGCTGTTTTCAGAAGGATGCGAATTCAGCAACAGCGGCTATTCTATAAACTTTGAAACAAAATTCAGAACTCAGGTAAGAAAGTATATTGAAGGATTTCAGATTGATGCTGTAATCATACACTCACCGCATACCTGCCGTCCATGGGGTATGGGCTCATATGATATGTGCGCCATGGTTGAGAAGGAATATGGTATTCCTGCAATCGTTCTTGAGCTGGATCATACCGATCAGAGTTATTTCAATGAAGCACAGGTTAGAACCCGTCTGCAGGCTTTATTTGAATCAATTGATGACAGACGGGCAAAAGCAAAAGAAGCAAAGAAGTAAAACAAAAAAAATAAGAGCTATAGAAATAATTATCTATAGCTCTTAATATATTTAGGAGGTCTTTTAATGGCATTAACTGTTTCTTTGATTGCTATAATAGCGGCAATCGTAATCGGTTGGAAGTTCAAGTGCAACTCCGGTGTTATCGCTATGGGTGCTGCGTTCCTTATCGGAACACTGATGTTAGGTCTGCGTGTCAGTACAATTATTAACTACTGGCCTAACACAATTGTTTTCTTTCTGATATCAATCGGATTGTTTTTTACTTATGCAAATGAGAACGGAACAATGGCCCTGCTTGGAAAGAAAATGCTGTTTGCCATGCATGGTCAGGCAAAATTAATTCCGCTTGTAATTCTTGTTGTTGGAACCGTAGTATCAGCATTGGGTGCTGGTCCCTCAACACCGATTTTCATCGGTCCTATTGTATTTGCTATGGCTGCTGCTGCAGGAATTTCTCCGCTGCTTGTCGCAATTGTAATAACATGTGCTGTCTATCTCGGCGCCGGTAACCCCTTCAATGGATATGGTGGAGTTATATCATTGTCTATCCTTGAACAGAATGGCGTTGACGGTGCGTTTGGTATTCAGATGCGAACCTGGCTTGCAGATAGTGTTGCAAGAATTATAATGTGTATAATTGCATACTTTGTACTCAAAGGTTATAAAGCAAAAAATGTAGTTGTTGAAAAGCCTGAAGACTTTAATCCTGTTCAGAAAAAAACAATAATTCTCATAATTATTGCATGCTGTTTGATGGTAATTCCTACTATACTTTCTACTTTTGTAAGAAATCCGATTACTATGCTGCTCAGACAGGTTTGTCAGCCTCAGGTAATCATGGTTCTTGCCGCAATAGCAGCTATGGCAATGAAGCTTGGTGATGAGAAGAAAATTTTACAGAAAATCAATTTCCCGACTATCATTACAATAGCCGGTATCAACATGCTGATGCTTGTAGCAACAGAGGCCGGCCTTGTTGATAGAATGGCTGAGATTCTTGGCAGGGTAGGAACACCGTTTATTATTGTTCCGGCTTTCAGTATTTTTGCTGCATTTCTCAGCTTCTTCTCAAGCGGACTTGGTGTAGTCTGTCCTCTTCTTTATCCGCTTGCAATATCAGTTGCAAAGGTAACCGGAATTGATGTTTCAACACTGATTATAGTTATTTTTGTAGGTGCTATGTCTTCTGCAATTTCACCGTTCTCAAGCGGCGGTGCTGTTATGGTAGCTTCAACTGCTGAAGATCAGCAGGATAAGATGACAAGGCAGCTGCTTCCTACAGCTATCCTGATGTCATTATTCGGAGCACTTCTGTCAGCAGTAAGATTCTTCGATATTTTCTAATTACGCTATATCTACAATTAGTATGATGCCGGGGAGGAAGTTACTTTCTTGTCCGGCATTGTTTTTCTGGTATTGATCTGTTAACCATGCGGGAGATTTATGGAAAATAATGTTAAAAAATTATCAGACTCGCCTGAAATCTGGCTTATTGATGTAAAACTAAAAAACAATCCTTTAAGGAATTTAAATTCCTATGTTATTTGCGGTGAAGAACAAAACCTGATTATTGATACAGGATTTGATGCAGAGGAGTGCAGGGAAGAGCTGTGGTCCGGAATTGAAGAAATAAATCTGGATATGGCTAAAACCGCCCTTTTTGTTACTCACGGTCATTCTGATCATTTCGGGCAGGCACCCTTGTTTGCTGAAAAAAATTGTACGATTTATATGAATGAAAATGATTATGAATATTATCTCAGGGCCGTTAAAGGTGAAACAATACGCTGGCTGAATAATCTTTATATTAAAGAAGGGTATCCCGAAGACAGTATCGGCCGGCAGGATCGGGAAAACCATAACAGGGTTTATCTTCCCGGTAAAATTTTTCCTGTTACTAATGTTTCACACGGCGACGTTATAGATCTTGGCGGAGTAGAATGTCAATGTATTCATACACCGGGACATAGTCCGGGACATATGGTGTTATATATTGCAGAAACACAAATGCTTTTTACAGGAGATCATGTCCTCTTTGACATATCTCCAAATATAGGGATATGGGCTGATGGAAAAGACCCTCTTGCCGAATACCTGAACAGTTTACACAGTATAAAAAATCTTCCTGTCCAGACAGCCTTTCCCGCACACCGCAGTACTCCGCGGAAAGATATTTACAGCAGAATTGATGAACTGATCGAGCACCATGATAAAAGGATAGAAGAAATTATTGGCATCATCAATTCTAATCCTGGTATCGATGCATATTCAATCGCCGGCAAGCTGTCATGGTCTGCCCGCGGTCTTGACTGGGAAAGTTTTCCGCCTCACCAGAAATGGTTTGCTGTAGGTGAAACTTTATCTCATCTGTATTATCTCGTTAATAAAAGATTGCTTAATCGAACGATAGAAGGCAATCATGTAGGCTATACAGATATAATATAAGGAGAACACTATCAGCATTTCACATATTGAATTACAGATTTTTGAATTGGGCCTGCTTGTTCTGGCTGCTTATTTCGGCGGAAGAATAGCTCGTAAAATTCATGTAGGTGAAGTTATCGGTCAGATTATAGGCGGTGTACTGGTGGGACCTCATTTTCTTTTACTAGTCAGTAGATGGCTGTCCGGTCATCCGGGAATAGCATCATTAACCATAATGGGTCCTGCCGTTAATTTCTTCGAGAACCGTTTTCATGATTACGCACTCATAATGGAAGGGTCACATTTTTTTGTTTTCCTTTTTCTTGGAATAGTGGCTTTTTCTCTTGGAGAGGAGCTTCACTGGAATCGTCTAAAACAGGTAGGCGTAAAAGCAACTATCATTTGCCTGATCCAGGCGGTCCTGACTTGGATGGTTATTTCACTTGGGTTTCATTTTATATTCAGAGCTTCATGGGTGGTTGCCATGCTGATAGGTTCAATCGGTATTGCAACAGCACCTGCGCTTACCTTTATATTAATGTCGCGTTTCCAGATAGAAGGTCCGCTTAAAAACATACTTGCAAATATTGTTGTTCTTGATGATGTTTTAGAAGTTATAGTGTTTTCTATCATGCTTGGTGTTGCAACAGGTATTAAAGCAGGGGAACACATTTCGCCTGTGCATATCTTTGCAGATGTATCCCTCGAGATGGGGCTTGCAGTGCTTCTTGGCGTTGTTCTTTTTATCATACTGCGCTTCACAATCAGAAATTATAAGCATGAGCATGAAGATCTGAATGGTGACGATAATAATTCTCTGCTGTCATCAATACTTTCAGATCATCCGACTCCATCTGTTGAAATACTTTTGATAATCATAGGTGCTATTGCGATTGTCATTTCAGTAGCAATGCATTTTGATCTGCCTTTCCTCATTGTTGCTGTGCTTGCCGGAATCCTGGTAGCAAATTTTCATACAAATGCGCTGTTTGATTCACTTAAACTGAAAGATGTTATGCCGGTTTTTAATCTGCTGTTCTTCGGTATTATAGGGGCAAGTGTTCAGATAGAAACCTTCTCGCTTGATACATTATTTCTGGTTCTTGGATACTTCGGACTGAGGACAGTTTCAAAGCTGGGAGGAAACTGGATCGGCTGCAAACTGACAGGACAGGACCAAAAAATTACGGCAAGTATTCCCAAGCTGATGCTCCCTCAGGCGGGTATGGCAGCAGTTGAAACAATTCTTGTAGCGAGTGTACTGGGCGGTGAAGAAGGTGCTATGGTTTTCAATACCATAGTCCCGGCATTGGTTATGTTTGAACTTGTAGGCGCTTTTTTGTCTGAACGGACTTTGATAAGATGGAAGCAGTGGACCGCCGGTGAAGCAGAAGCTGTTAAAAAACAAACCCTTCCTCAACCGCCTCTTAATTTGGATCGGTTGATGCCGGTTCCTATGCAGAGAATGGAAGTTCAGAATTCAATGTCTAAAACTCAAATTATAAACCAACTCATAACATCACTTTTTGAACATGGTTATGTTGAAGATGTAAACTACACAATGAATGCTGTTATCGAAAGGGAACAGCTGGGTTCTACGGTTTTGATAGAAGGGATTGCAATGCCTCACTGCAGATCCGAATTTGTCGATGATGCTGTCGCCATTGGCTGTAAACTGGAAAAGCCTGTCTTGTGGCATATAAAACCCGAGAAACATGTTGACCTGGTTTTTCTCATCATATCTCCAAAACAAAATCCGGATGAGCACATAAAAGCATTGCAGACTATTAATCATGCTTTGAACTCCGGTCTATTCTCAAATTTATTATCTAAAGTTCCTGTCTGAAATATATCAGCAATTTATTTTATTCAAATAACTATTCCCGATGCCCTGGAAGTCCTTCAGGGCATCGGGAGATATTCAGTTTTGAATTATCTGGAACCGAAAGAAATCTGATCAAAATTAGTAACATTCTGATTGATAGCCGGCCAGTTTCCTACCTTGCTGCTTATTCCATAAGGCTCATTGCCATGAACAAGATATATACTTGCTCCCTCATCATTAAGCCACTGTGCCATCTCCTGGATTTTGGAAAGTCTAAGATCCGGATCAGTTTCCATTGCAATACTCATAATCCTTTTGTCAGTGTCCTCATTGGAGAATGAACCATGAGGGCTTCTGGTGGAATTCATTACAAGGAATGAAGTAACAAGGTTTGAACATGGGTAAGTTCTGTGGGTCCATATTACATCGGTATATTTTCCGGTAGTCCATGCTTCTCTAATTTCTGCATTTGTGATTTCTTTCACTTCTGCGCGAATACCTATTTCATTCCATTGGGCTGCTACCATTTCGGAAAGCATAGGGAGTTCTGCACCAGGTATGGTTGCCGCAGCCATGATGGTTACATCAAATCCATCAGGATACCCGGCCTGTGCCAGAAGTGCTTTTGCCTTTGCAGGATCGTAGGGGTAAGCTTTTATATCTTTAAACTCATTTGCATCGGGGTCAATCCCTGCCGGATCTCCTTCTCCTTTAAGGACTTCATTGATAAGCTTATCTCTGTCTACAGCATAATTAAGTGCCTGTCGAACCTCTTTTTTTGCCCAGGGAACATCAGGGTTAGGGTACATGCCGCTGGTACCGCCGAAACGGAGAACCGCAGTATAATTATGATAAATTGAAACAGTCTCCAATCCAGCCTGTTCAACTTCTGTAATGGAGCTGCAGTTTATCGGAGCAAGATCGATATCTCCATTTTTAAGCATAGCTACGCGCTCAGCTTCGTCTGAAACAGCGAGAAAATTGATGGTATCAAATTCCGGTTTCACACGCCAGTGTTCGTCCATTCCTTCGACTTTTTGTACAGAAACGGATGTACCTTCAACATGACCGCCCAGAGTGTAAGCTCCGGTTCCTACCGGGTTATCATTCGCATAGTCTTCTCCCATCTCTTCAATGTATTTTTTACATGCCATGGGAATAGCTACACCATTTCCAAGATAACCCTGAACAAATACAGGATCCGGAGCCTTCAGGGTAATAACGGCTTTATACTTCTCCGCAGCTTCAACCGAAGCAACGGCCATTCTTAATGCTGAAGCCTGGCCGCCTACAGCGGAAGGATCAAGCATTCTGTCGATGGAAAACTTAACATCTTCAGCTGAAAACTCTCCCCAGCCTTGCTGGAATTGAATTCCTTTTCTGATGAACAGGGTTACAGTCCGGCCGTCATCAGAGTATTTCCAGCTTTCAGCAAGGCCTGGGATCGGTTCTGATGTTTCCGGATCGATATACGCGATGTATTCGTAAATACAATCCAGATAGGGCTTTCTGACTGTACTTCCGTTCCAGGGAAGAAAGTTTTCTTCGGCCAGAGTAGACAAAGCTACATTCAGCTGTTTTGCTGAAGCGTCCGTGGTGACACAGGATGAAAACTGTGATACCGCCAGCAGCATAACAAGTAGACCTGCTGCAATTAATACTTTTGGAACTGATTTTTTGATATGAAAATTTTTCATATTTAACCTCCGGAATGAGAATTGCAAAATATATGCCAATTCCTGTTAAATACAGGGAAATTCCTTTTCCTTCGCAGTAAGTTCGCGAACATAGTTAGAATGTGTCTTTATGCAGTGAAACATTCTTATTGAAAGTACTGACAGTCTGTAACAATATGAAACAATTTCAGGCAGAATTATACTTTTGATATTTATTAAGGCTAATGCAGCAGATTAATGTAGTTTTTATTGTTTTATAAGAACGTTGCAAAAGGTTACAAAGTGTAACTTTGTGTCCTGTAACGTTAATATACTTAATGTGGAATTTGGAGGCCTTATTCTGAACATAAAACTAAAAAAATATATAAATACGTTAAAAATGCACCAAAGTTTAATCAGAATTAGAATATTTAAGAAAAAGTCTAAAATGGAAAAAGAAGTTTATATATGGCACATAAATTGCATATATACAGATTATTAAATTATGCTGATATATTTGGATTAGACGGAGGCAAAAATGACACCAAGAATTGAACGGCTTTTAGATACACTGAAGGTAGAAAAGTACCCTCTTTGTATTGAGAAATTTAAAATAGCTACACAGACTCTTTCAGCTACTGAAGGGCAGCCCAGCGTACTTCGACGCGCGGCTATTATAAAAAATATTCTTGAAAAAATAACTATTTTTATTGAAGATGATGAACTTTTTGCGGGAGCAGGGGCAAGTAAACCCTTTGGCCTTGAGATTGATTATGAATATGGTACGTGGACGCCGGATGAAATTGAATCATTAAAAAATGAAAATTACATAATCAATCCTGCAGATGAAGATGAAATACAGAAAATTAATGAAAAATTCAGCAGTGAAACACTAATTTCAGCCATGGGTGCTGAATTTATGAAAAGCGAGCAACTATGGCCTTTCATGAAATCAGGAGTAATGCTTCCTCCCTGGAAAGGGGCTGAAGGCAGCGGCGGTGGTTATGCTCAGTCCGGTCTCGGCCTTGGCCCGGGGTTCTTTCTGATTGGAGTTGATTATGAAAAGATGCTGAACGAAGGTTCATTAAGTTTAATTGCAGAGTGCGAAGAAGCTTTGAAAATTCAGGAAGCTAGCGAAACTCCTGATCAGGAAGCTGTCGATTTTCTTAATTCTGTTATTATTGTTCATAAAGCCCTCATAAGGCTTGCACAGAGGTATTCGGAACTTGCAGCCGAGATGGCTATGGAAGAAAATGACCCTGAAAGAAAACTTGAACTAATGCGAATTTCTAAAGCCTGTTCGAAAGTACCTGCCAAACCTGCTGAAACTTTTTTTGAAGCGATACAGTGCTTCTGGTTCACCTTTCTAATGATAAATCCTGCAACTACAGCTGCAGCCGGACGTTTTGATCAGTACATGTATCCATTTTATAAAAATGATATTGAAAAAGGAATTACTACTGATGAGGAAGTAATTGAACTTTTAGAACTTCTGCGTATCAAGGATATCAAACTAAATCGAGTTTCAGGTCAGCAGAACAGGAAAAAAAATGCCGGTATGGCTAAATGGCATAATTTTATTATCGGGGGTGTTGATAAAGATGGAAATGATGCCAGCAACAAGCTTACATATCTTCTGCTTGATGCCGCAATGGAAACTAAAATACCTCATCATACACTCACTCTGAGAGTACATGATAAAACACCTGATGAGCTGATGGTAAAGGCCCTTGAAGTTGTAAAAGCCGGAATTGGAATGCCCGCCTTCATCGGAGATAAATCTTACATAAATTTCTTTCACCAGTATCATGGTTTGCCCATAGAAGACGCCCGTAATTATATTGTATGCGGCTGTCTCGATGGTGCTATTCCGGGAAAATCAAGGACTGCAACTTTCGGATTTATCGTTGTTGCGTTGGCCTTCGATATATTCATGCACAACGGATTTAATAAGGGTACCAATGAAACTGTCGGAATTAAAACAGGTGATGTTACACAGATGTCAGATTTTGAAGCATTTAAGAATGCCTTCTATAAACAGATGGATTACTTCATTGAGCTCGGGGTTGAGAAATGTAATATTGAACTAAGAGCCGAGCAGAACTTATTTCCTGATCCATTCAGATCTTCATTGATGTTTGATGCAGTCAAAGAGGGAAAGGATATTTTAAGGCGTTCCATTCCGTTTGAAAACAGCCTCTCCCTCTGTCCTGTTGGAGGTATCAATGTTGCTGATTCACTTGCTGCAGTTAAAAAACTCGTCTATGAAGACAAGAAATACTCAATGGATGAGCTTGTCAAAGCTCTCGATTCAGACTGGGTCGGTTTTGAAGAAATGCAGAAAGATTTTCTGGCAGTTCCAAAGTACGGTAACGGAGTTGACTATGTAGATGAACTTGCAGCTGAAGTTTATGAGAAATTTGAAAAGAAACTCGTTTCCTTAAGATCCTTTTTCGGGGGAAAGGGTATAGCAACTGCAATATCAATCACAGCCCATCAGCCGGGCGGAGCCCTTACCGGCGCCACCCCGGACGGACGTAAGCGAGGTGAAATACTTGCTGATGGAAGTATGTCGCCTAATCACGGTATGGATAAGAACGGGCCGACTGGTGTACTTAAGAGTGCAATGAAGATTAATCAGGACACTTATCAGGCAACTCTGTTGAATATGAAGTTTCATCCGTCGGCATTGAAAAGCCGGGCTGATCTTTTAAAGCTTGGTTCGCTTATCAAAACATATTTTTCACAGGGCGGAAAGCACATTCAGTTCAATATTGTAAACAAGGATGATCTGATTGAAGCTCAGGCTGCTCCAGATGAGCATCAGGATCTTGTAGTAAGGGTTGCCGGATATAGTGCATATTTTACAGCCCTTGGAAATGACATGCAGAATGAAATTATAGAGCGAACAGCTTTTGCTGAGGTATAAATCATTGAAATTAATGCCGGAGGAGAAGCCGGTAAAAAAATAAATAGGAGGTATTGATGACTATCATCATTATCAGCTTGATTGCAATAGTAGCCGTTATTGTGATTGGAACAAAAACAAAAACCAATATAGGTTTATGGGCTATAACCGCTGCCTATATTATCGGTGTCTTTGTGCTTGGTGAATCACCCCGAGGATTAGTCGGTGTTTTTCCGACCAGACTATTTCTTCTTCTGTTTTCTGTAACACTCTTTTACAGTTTTGCGGTTCTGAACGGAACACTCGAAAAAGTTGCTGATAAAGTTGTTTATTCTGTAAGGAATATTCCGTGGGCCATTCCTATAGTTCTGTACATCCTTTCATTTATTATGGCTGGAATAGGGGCCGGTGACGGGGCTACTGTTATGATGATTCCTATCGGGCTTACCATTGCAAAGGTAACAGGTATGAATAACATCCTCGCTGCTGTTTCATGTGTGTCAGGAATCAGTGCCGGCGGGTTCACCCCTATTAGTACAGCTGGTATTTTTCTTAGAGAACTCATAATGAATTTCGGCGGGCATTCCGAGGCTGAAGCCCATAATTTTGGAAACCATGCCCTTTTCCAGATTACACTCCTTTATACAATTATTTTTATAATTGCTTACATAGTCTTTAAAGGTTACAAGATCAAGGCTCCAGAGCTTAGTAAACCTGAACCTTTTAATAAAAAGCAGAGAATTAACCTTGCTGTAATAATCGGTTTTGTTGTTCTTCTTGTTGCTGCTCCTTTGGCAGGACTGCTGGGACATGGAAATCCTGTTGCAGTCAAGTTCTCAAGAGGTGTGTACCTTATCTGGATTGCATTCATAGGAGTAGTTCTTCTTTCGTTATTCAAGGTTGGTGATGAAAAGGAAGCTTTCAAAAAAGTTCCCCTTTCAGCCCTTACCACATTATGCGGAATGGGTACATTGATTGGTATTGTAAGTAAGACCGGCGCAATAGAGATGGTATCAAACTGGCTGTCCACCAGTGTGCCAACCGGAATTATTCCAATGATGCTTGCTCTTTTTGCCGGTATTATGAGTCTGTTCGTAAGCGGATTCGTCGTAAATACAACCTTCCTTGCCCTGGTTCCCGCATTGGCAATCGCCGGAGGCTTCAATCCCGGAATAGCCTTTGCAGCTGTTGCTGTAGGTTCTATGGCTACAGCAGTATCACCTTTCTCCGGAAGCGGTGGACTTGTAGTTGCAAGTGTTGATGATGATGGTCACAGGAAAACTATTTTTAATTTTCTTCTTGGATGGCCGTTTATTAATATAGCTCTGTATCTGGTGATGATTGCTATAGGGATTTACTAGTTAAAAAAGTGATTTCCTTTTTATTTCATTTCTTTTCTTTTTATCCCGGGTTGCCCCGGGATTTTTTGATGATTATTAGTTTTATAAAGTAATGGTTGTAATTGGCATGAAAAAAAACGAATGTATGTATCTGGGGTGTGGGTTATGTAGAAATAGGCAAATTATATGTTGGATTAGATATTCTTTTATATGGTTACTGTATATATCATGTTAATCAGTAAATTGGAGGTAATATGGGTAGAAAAGAAAAAAAGAAAAGCCCCCTGCTGAAAGTTTTAAAATGGATAGGAATAATTCTCGGTTCAGTGGTTATTATTGTAGTGGTCTTCTTTACCGTTCAAAGTTACCGTATGAACAGAGTGGAACCGCTTAAAGATATTGTAAAAGCTGACTACAAGCCATACGAAAATCAGACTGCCGATGTAGCATTGATTAAAAGTAGAAAAGACCATGCAGAAGATATTACAGAAGATGATATTCGCTCCATGATCAGAGAGTCTGTAGAGCTTGCCGGCGGTCTTGAAGATATTGTACATGACGGAGACTTTGTCGTCCTTAAGCCGAATCTAATATCGGCTTACCACCGTGTTAACGGAATGGCCAGTACTGAAGAAAATATGCTTCCACAGGAAGTAAATGGAATTGCTACAGATTACCGTGTGATAAAGGTCGCATCGGAACTTGTGCGTGAGTTGAATCCTTCAGGAAGAATTTACCTTATGGAAACATCCTGCTGGGATGATACTGCAGGGAATATGGAGATACTCGGGTGGACAAAAGAAAATCTTCCCGAAGTTGATGAAATACTTAATTATGATGATTCGGGTGACAGCCTGTTTTCAGTTGATACTTCAGATCTGACAGCAGTTGATATAGGTGATAAAAAAAGATACACCGATGACCTGGATAAGTGGACAGAGGGAAAGTATTACATTGATAAATTATACTACTCAGCTGATGTAGTAATAGATCTGCCGCTTTTAAAAAGTCATGGTAATGCAGCAATTACCGGCGGAATCAAGAATGTAGGAATAGGTACAGCTCCTCCCCGTGTATACGGGAATCCCATGATGGCTTCAACAATAATGCCCCTGAGCCGCCTTGGTGTCGATCACAGCTGGGAACCTCTTAATAAATTCATCCATGACTTTTACATGGTAAAGCCTGTTGACTTTATTATTACTGACGGTCTTCAGGGAATGGAGTACGGCCCTATAGGGCAGGGTGCAGATTCATATGAATCTGCCAAAAAAAATATGCGCGTGATTATGGCAGCAAAAAACGCGGTTGCAATTGATACAGTGCAGTCCCTTATTATCGGTGTAGATCCGCAGCAGGTGGATTATATAAAGTATCTTGCTGAAGACGGAATGGGAATAATGGATCCGGCCAGGATAAATGTTCTGGGTAATGTCCGTGTAAGTGAAATCAAGCGGCCTTTCGGTTCTCTTGCTGAAGCCATACGGAAATATGATGATTATGAAAATCCTGCTATAAGCCTGAAAAATATAGTTCTTGAATCAGGAACCCTGAAAGGGACCATGATTTCAAATGAAGATTTGGTTAAAGCTGCAGTATATATTGACGGTGTATTTGAAGGCTCAGCTGCAGCTTCAGGAAAAGAGCTTGATTTCACTTTTGAAGGCCTTAACTATGATGAAAAATCAACTATTGAAGTTTATGGATTCGACAGATTCTTAAACAGCTCTAAGATAGGGATCTAAACGGAAATATTTAATGTTTGAATTCTTATCAGCAGTTTTTCAAAGGGCCTTCAGCCTTCTGCTTGATTTTCTCCCCTGGGTAATCGGGGGAGTTTTTCTTTCAGAAATACTGAAATACACATCCTGGGCGGATTTTGTTCAGAAGGCTATAAAAAAATCACCGTCGTTATCAATATTTATTGCTGCAGCATTGGGGATAGCCTCTCCTCTCTGCACCTACAGTACCGTTCCCATTGTTATAGATCTTTATAAAAAGGAAACACCGGTAGCACCTCTGGTTACCTTCCTTGGTGCCTCATCACTGCTGAACCCTCAGCTGTTTTTAGTTACCTGCGGCGGATTCGGGCTTGGTTTCGGATTGATACGACTTGTCAGTGTTTTTGTCTTCGCAGTTTTGCTCGGGTTTTCTTTAATTCTTATTAATAAGAAAATCAAAATCTTTGATTCAGGAAATGTTAATTCCAGAATTGAGGAAAGCGGAAACAGCTGCAGAAAACCAAAGAATATTGCAAGTTTCCACTTCCCTGAATATCTGAAGGGCGTGTGGTCTACTTTCAGGTTTATAGGGAAATATCTGCTGATTGGAATTCTTATCAGTGTAGCGCTGGAAGCTGTTGTTCCGGTTACGCTGCTTTTTGAACAGGCCACAATGGAATGGCTAAATATTATATTTGCGGCATTCTTAAGTATTCCAGTATATATATGCGGAGGCGGGGTTATTCCCCTTGTCCAGATGCTTATGAATAATGGAATGAGCCTTGGAGCCGCTATGGCATTTCTTATTGTCGGTCCTGCTACACGGGTTACAGCCCTGGCTGCACTTGGAAGCTTTATGTCAAAGAAGATGGTATTTTTTTACGTTGCCTTCCTGATTGGCTTCTCATTTATTCTTGGAATTATTTTGAATACTATAGGTATATAGATGAGTAAAATTATGATTAGAGTTTTAATTATTATTGCAGTTTTAGTTTTATTAATATTCTGGTTTTCGAGACCGCCAAGACGCAGCGGACTTGAGAATGGTACACGCGTTACTCTGACAAGCGGAGACTATGTTTTACACGCAACCCTGAACAGTACCAAAGCGGCGGAATCTCTCAGGAGTAAACTACCAATGTCGATATCGTTGGGAAGATCTTCACTTGATTATTGCGGTACAGCTCCTGCACTAGAGTCTGACAGCTCGGAGAGGCAGTACGGCTGGAGAAATGGAGATATAAGTATTGTAGGCGGCTGGATCAGCATCTTCTATGTTGTGCAGCACAGGCTTCCCATGCCGGTAATGGTTTTAGGAAGCATTGATGAATCAGATCTTCATGTTCTGAAAAAACTTGATAACAGTGTTTCTTTCAGGATCGAGATCGCAGAATAAATAATAAGTATATACAGTTAAACTTGACAGTTAGACTGTATATATTTATAGTTACGCAATGAATTCAGAAAACAGTGAAAATGTCGATATTGCAGTACTTGCCTCAGAACTTCGGGCCCAGCTGAGTAAGCTGAGGCGCCGCCTAAGGGAACAATCATTTTCCTATAACCTCTCATCCTCTCAGATAGCCGTTCTCCTTAGACTGGATACTGTAGGAGAGGCTACGGTATCGGAACTTTCACGTATGGAAGGGGTACGTCCTCAGTCTATGAGGAATACTGTACAGGCCCTTAAACAGCTTGGCTATATAGACGGTCAGGCTGATCCGAATGACGGAAGGAAAACATATATACATCTGTCTGAAGAAGGCAAAAATTATTTATCCGGAGGACGGGCTGTCTGGAATGACTGGCTGGCAAAAGCTATATCCGAAAGACTTACCGAATCTGAACAGGCGGTATTAAATGATTCTGTTGTTCTTCTGAAACGTATCACAGAATATTAAACTGCCGGGAATTGATTTGGAGTACTTATGGTTGAAATGAAGAAAGTAGAGAATGAAGCATATAACATAGATATACATGGGAAAACATTCAGAAGAATCCCGCTGATCATAACAATCTTATTCGGTTCACTTGTTGCAGTTCTGAACCAGACACTGCTGAGTACTGCTCTGCCGAAACTTATGCTGCATTTTGATCTGGTGGCCAGTCAGGTTCAATGGGTTACAACAGCATTCATGCTGACTAACGGGGTAATGATCCCGATGACGGCACTTCTTCTTGAAAAGATATCCACAAAGAAACTTTATATCTTTTCGATGTTTGTTTTTGCAGGCGGAACAATTCTCTGTGCGTTTTCTCCAAGCTACCCGGTTCTGATTGCCGGCAGAGTTTTTCAGGCTATAGCCTGCGGAATCCTGATGCCTCTGGTTAATACCGTCTTTGTCCTTACTTTTCCAGCTGAAAAAAGGGGACTTGCAATGGGCATCTACGGGCTGGTGATAAGTTTCGGACCGGCTTTAGGTCCGGTAATTGCCGGATTTTTTATCGACCGGTTCAGCTGGCAGTTTCTGTTTATTGGACTTCTGCCCTTTGTTGCGGTAGATATTATTCTTGCATTTTTTCTTATGCGTGATATTGTACCGTCCAAATCTGTAAAGATCGATATTAAGTCGCTTGTTCTTTCGGCAGTCGGGTTCGGCGGGATGCTTTTCGGATTCAGCAGTGCAGGAAGCAGGGGATGGTCATCACCCTATGTATATTTAAGCATACTTATCGGTTCTGCAACTGTAGTTGTGTTTGTAATCAGACAATTATCAATTTATAACCCTTCACTGCAGCTGCGTGTATTTAAATCTCCTACATTTACCCTTACTACTGTTGCGAATTCATTTCTGAATATTGCGCATGTTGCCTCAACACTGCTGATTCCAATATTCATTCAATCGGTACTTGGCAGATCAGCATTTACGAGCGGAATGGTTCTGTTCCCCGGGGCTTTTATCATGGCCTTTGTTATGCTGATATCGGGAAGGCTCTTTGACAGATACGGTATAAAGCGTCTTGTTATTCCGGGAATTATCCTTGTTATAATCTCTGTAATACCATTCACCTCATTCAGTCTTGATACAAGTATCCTTGAGCTTACCATCTTTAACGGCTTCAGATTTATCGGTCTGGGCTTTATTTTTATGAATCTGCAGGCTGCCGGAATGAATGCGCTTCCAACAGAACTTCTGCACCACGCTACTGCTGTAACAAATACTTCAAGGCAGATCGTCGGTTCTATCGGTGTGGCTATCCTCGTGACAATTATGTCTAATATCGAACTGCGGAATATTCCCGGGGCAGCACTCGAGCAGACTAATCCGGCAATGTACAATGAAGGACTGCTGAATGCAACCATCAGCGGCATGAATGTTGCCTTTATGTGTGTGCTGGGAATTGTTCTGGTCGGTTTTGTATGTATTCTGTTTGTCAAAGAGACAAAGAAGAAAGCTGAATAAAAAAACTGCCGCAGTTTTATCTTAATCAGCACTGGAGTATCAAAACATGGTACTCGATCCGCTCAGTCTGTCACTGGTTGGTGAAGTCCCGAAAAAACGTTTATATTCTCTGCTGAATTGCGATGTGCTTTCGTAACCAACCCGCGTAGCTGCAGTATTGACTTTTTCACCTTCATTCTGAATAAATTCCTTGGCCTTATGCAGACGGATATTTTTTATATACTGAAGAGGTGAGATACTTGTCACAGATTTAAACGCGGAATGAAATGCAGTGGGGCTCATTCCGGCTTCCTTTGCCAGAGCCGGAATGACAATGGGTTGCGAATAGTTTTCATGTATATTATTTATAACCCTGGCAATCTGGTAAAACCCGCGGTTATTGTTGGCAAGTTCTCTCAGAATATTTCCATTCTCACCATTTAGAATCCGGAACAGTATCTCCTTGACATAGCAGGGACCGAGAACCTTTGTTTCATTTTTTGATTCAAGAGTATTTACCAGCCTGATGCATGAATCAATAAGTTTATCTGTTGTTTTAGCATTGTAAAGGCTGCTTGAAATTGATTTGGCCGGAACCGGTTCGGTCTCCATTTCAAAAAGAATCTCCCCAATCACCTGCGGTGTAATTCTTAAAATAATACCCATAATTGGCTGATCATCTTCAATTACTGCCTTGCAGTTCAGAGGAAGTGAAACTGTCTGTACGAAGTAATGGTATGGATCATAAAGATATTCCTTGCCGCCTAAATAAATTATCTTTTTACCCTGGGCTAACAGCATGATATGTGGATGGTAAAGTTTAGGCTTTGATTCATACGACTTTGTACTCTGAAACAATGCTGCATTCCCAATTCCCATATCAATGAATTCCTTATCCTTTAAATGCGTTGAAATTGAATCTCTTAGTTGTTTGATATGTTCTTTCATGTGGTATATTATGCATGAAAATAATAAAAAATAAACATATTCAGTCTTAAAATTGTAGAAATAGGCATGTTAATTGTTGGAATAGACATTGTTTTCAGACACAGGATCCATTACTTTTAATTTATCAATAGAGTATGAGTACTTTTTAGGAGACAAATATGAAATATATCAATGAGAAAGATTTTGAGAAAGTAAATAAATTCGGGAAGGGAATTCCCAATGATATGTTTGCGCAGTATTTTATCGGGAATTCATTTCTTAACTTTTATGCAAAGCCGGGAGACTGGCCTGTATTCCTTGCAAATGTGACATTTGAACCAGGCTGCAGGAACAACTGGCATATCCACCATTCAAAAAGCGGGGGCGGCCAGATTCTGATTTGTACAGCCGGTGAAGGCTGGTACCAGCAGGAGGGTAAGAACGCCCAGAGCCTCTCAGCGGGTTCCTTTATCTATATTCCAGCCGAAGTTAAGCACTGGCACGGAGCAAAGGAAGACAGCTGGTTCACACATATATCAGTGGAAATTCCGGGTGAACAGTGCAGTAATGAATGGCTTGAGCCTGTTTCTGATGATTATTACAAGGCTCTTAAACCTGGGAAGGGTCTAAAGGATTTCTCACCGCTGGGTTCCAAGCTGCTCATCAAAACAAAGGAAGAATTCGACAAGGCCAATATGTTCGGTACAGGTATGTACAATTTTATATTGAAAAAATATTTTATCGGCCGTTCCTATATCAAAATGCTTACACGACCCGGCAAGGTTCCTCTGTTTTTTGCAAATGTAAACTTTGAACCAGGTTGCAGGAATAACTGGCACATTCACCATGCTTCCGAAAACGGCGGGCAGCTGCTTGTATGTACAGTAGGTCAGGGCTGGTACCAGGAAGAGGGCAAGGATGCCGTCAGTCTTGAGCCCGGCTCGGTAGTATATATTCCTGCGAATGTAAAACACTGGCATGGTGCTAAAAAGGATTCCTGGTTTTCACATATTGCAATAGAGATTCCCGGAAAAGACGGGAAAAACCAGTGGTGCGAAGCTGTAAGCGACGCTGAATACGCAAAACTGTCCAAATAGAGATCTGATGAGAAGCACCAGGGGCATAAATATTAAGATGATTGGATTGATAATAATTATTCTGGCTGTCATAGCTATTCTTTACTTTTTTACACCGGCAGCCTTCGGAAGACTTTCACTGGATGGTGAATATCAGATTAAAATCACTGTTAACGGCCGTGAGCTTACCGCAACGATGGAAAATAATTCATCATCACAGGCTTTTAAGAAGCTGATTTCAGGAAGACCTAAAACGGTCAGCATGCGGGATTACGGTTCTATGGAGAAGGTCGGCATGCTATGGAGGCGTCTGCCTGCAAATAACAGGCAGATTCGAACAGAACCGGGAGACATTATCCTGTTTATGGGAAGCTCGGTTGTTGTTTATTACGAACCTAATTCATGGAATTTTACAAAAATGGGTCATATCAATGGGGTTTCACAGACTGAGTTGAAGCAGATTCTTGGGAACGGCAATGTAAAGATGACCTTTGAATTAGTTGAATAATTTGCCGGATTACGGCTGTAAGGAGATTAGATTATGATTTTAAAAGAAAATTACACATTATCAAACGGCATAGAGATACCAAAACTTGGACTAGGCACCTGGTTTATTAACAATAAGGATGTTGTTCAGGCAGTAAAAGAGGCAGTCAAGATCGGATACAGACACATCGATACTGCCCAGGCTTATCGAAATGAAAACGGTGTTGGAGAGGCTGTCAGAAACTGCGGTGTTGATCGAAAAGAACTCTTTGTAACAACAAAACTTGCTGCTGAGGCCAAATCCTATAAAAAGGCAGCCTCTGCAATAGATAAATCACTTAAGACTATGGGGCTTGATTACATCGATATGATGATCATTCACAGTCCTCAGCCCTGGACCAAATTTCGAGAGGGGGAGCATTTCTTTGAAGGAAACAGGGAAGCCTGGCGTGCACTTGAAGAAGCTCATAAGGCCGGCAAGCTTAGGGCTATAGGTCTTTCAAACTTTGAAGAAGTTGATCTTGATAATATCCTTGAGTCCTGCACGGTGAAACCCGCAGTAAATCAGGTTCTTGCGCATATAGGAAATACCCCTGAAGCCCTCATTAAATATACACAGGAGAAGGGAATCCTGGTGGAAGCATATTCACCCGTAGCCCATGGAGAACTGCTTAAAAGAAAGGATATTGCGGATATGGCTGCCAAATACAAGGTCTCAGTTCCCCAGCTTTCTATAAGATATGATCTTCAGCTTGGCCTTCTGCCCCTGCCAAAAACTGCAAATCCTGCTCATATGAAAAGCAATGCGGAGCTGGATTTTGTCATCTCGGATGAGGATATGAAATATCTCAGAAGTGTTGAACCATTAAAAGATTACGGCAATGCGAGTGCAATGCCTGTTTACGGAGGAAAGCTGACGCTTAAATCCATGCTTGCGATGGTATTCAATTCAAGAAATTAAATTTTACTATATTTTTGGAGCTATTAGGATGAAATTTACAAATAAGATAAGCAGCCTTTTTACAGGCGTCTTATTACTTTCAGCAGTCCTGTTTACAGGCTGTGCAACAAATACAGAACAAGAAACACAGATGAAATTCGAGTTTATTGTTGAGAAGGGAAGACCCACATCAATAGTTGAGACTCTAAGCGGCCCGGTTCAGGGTGAAAACCTTAACGGAGTTAACCGCTTTCTCGGAATCCCATATGCCCAGAGCATAGCAGGTCAGAACCGCTTTAAGCCGCCACAGGCAGTTGAACCCTGGAGCGAGGTATTCATAGCAGACAGATATGCAGATTCATCACCCCAGCAGAGTTCACTCGACCCCACAATGTCAACACCTGTTGATCCTGCTTTTCAGCCGCCGGCTTATGTAGTTCCAGGTGATGACTGCCTTGCACTTAATATTTGGACACCTGAAAATGCAGACGGCACACTGCCGGTAATGGTATGGCTGCATGGAGGCGGATGGACAACCGGAAGCGGATCATGCGCAATTTATGAAGGTGAAAACCTTGCCAGCCGCGGTGATGTAATTGTTGTAACAATAAACCACAGACTCGGACTTTCCGGTCTTACAGATTTTTCACGTGTTCTTGGGGGGGATTTTTCAGATTCTTCCAACCTTAGTGTTAAGGATATGAAAGCTGCTCTTGAATGGGTAAGGGACAATATAAGTGCCTTCGGAGGAAATCCGGAACTTGTCACAATTTTCGGTGAATCAGGCGGTGGATGGAAGGTAAATACAATGCTTGGTGTTCCGTCAGCAAAGGGTCTTTTTGACAGGGCAATAGTAGAAAGCGGTCCGCTTACAAGATTTCTCACACCTGAAGAAGCCGATGAGCTTGCCGAAACCGTTCTTGAAGCACTTGGTATTACAGCAGAAGATGCAGATAAACTCTACGAACTCTCTACAGCTGATATTATTGCTGCGGAAGAAAGAGTTCTTTCCAGCCAGTCAATGTCTGATATGATGGGTGCTCCCGGCTTTCCTACAGGATTCTGGCCGGTTATTGATGGAGAGCTCATCCTGGATCATGTTTACACAGACAGGGCTGCAGCGGCAGGAGCCGATGTTCCGTTGATGATTGGTACAAACGGTACCGAGTTCACCCTCTTTATGCTTGGTGATCGTTCAGCTTTCAACCTTGGTAACTTTGGTCTTGGTATGAGAACTTCTGCATTTTTCGGATTGGGGAATTCTTCTGATATCATAGATTCCTACAGAGCAGATTTTCCTGAATACGATGCTTCCGGTATCTGGTTCAGACTTCTGTCAGACTTCATGATGGGAACACTTACATCTGAAATTATGGATGTCCGCGCAGCTACTCCAGGTTCAGCCCCGGTATACGCTTTCCGCTTTGACTGGCTTTCACCCATGATGGACGGAAAACTTTATTCACCGCATACAATGGAGATCCCGTTCGTATTCGATAATGCAACAAACGCTGCCGGAACGGTAATGACTAACGGAGGTGAGGATGTTGCAAGGCTTTCAAAGGCTGTTTCAAGTGCCTGGGTAGAGTTTGCAAAAACCGGAAAGCCCGCAGCTGAAGGCCTTCCAGAATGGCCTGCATATACTACAGGGGGCAGGGAAGCCATGCACCTGAATAATGAAAGTACAGTTTTCCATTATATGGATCCTGCCATGGTTGAGCTCTTTCACGAAAGACTCTGGGATATGGCCGGAATGAATGAATAAATAAAAATAAGTCGAAATATGGGCTGTCTTTATGACAGCCCTTATCTATTTGGAGGGATACATGAGCAAAAATGAAGGAAACAAAAAATTGCGTAAGACACGCAGGAGAAGAATTATTCTGATTGCTGCGCTTGTTCTTATCATTGCCGCTGCAGCCTGCAGAACCGTTTCAAATGAAGAGGCCAGGGCTGTTCTTGAAAAACAGAGTGTTTCAGCAGAGCTTGTAAATAAGAATTATGACAGTACTGATGTTGCACTTGTGCGCAGTTCGAAAGAAAATGCTGCTGATATTACCGATGCCGAAGTCAGGCAGATGGTAAGAGAAGCAGTAGCGCTTGCCGGTGGTCTTGATGGAATTGTTTCAGACGGTGATTTTGTAGTTCTGAAACCAAACCTTATAGCCGCTAAAAGTTATGCAGGCAGCATGTTTTCTGCCATGAGAGACGGTGACGGCTATAGCGATGAAAGCAGGTACCTTCCGCAGAAGGTGAACGGAATTGCAACAGACTACCGGATAATCAAGGCCGTATCCGAACTTGTACGTGAGCTTAACCCAAGCGGCAGGATATATCTTATGGAAACATCAGGCTGGGGAAATACTCCAAGGAACATGGAGATAGTCGGCTGGACCAAAGCAAATCTGCCTGAAGTTGATGAGATTCTCACTTTTGATGAAACAGGCGGTGATTACAGTAATATAAATACAGATGATATGGTTGCTGTAGATTTGGGCGATCGCAAAATTTTTACCGATGACGTATCCACACTTACCAAGGGCTTATATTACATTGACAAAACCTATTACTCAGCGGATGTTGTTATCAGCCTTCCTGTTCTGAAAAGTCATATGAACGCAGCCGTTACCGGTGCTGTGAAGAATGTAGCAATAGGTACCGCACCCATACTTGTTTATTCTACCGGAAGCGGAACTCCTTATCTGAACAGAATGTCAATTGACCACGGCTGGGAATCAATAAACAAATTCATCCACGATTTTTACCTTGTAAAGCCTGTTGATTTTGTTGTTACCGACGGCCTGCAGGGAACCGAAAACGGACCTGTAGCAATGGGTGCACGTTCCCTCGAAGACGCCCAGAAGAACATGCGGCTGATTCTTGCCGGATCAGATGCTGTCGCTGTGGATACTATTCATTCATATATCATAGGAATGGATGCCCAAAAGGTTGATTATCTGCATACACTTGCTGCAGACAATGCAGGAATTGCTGATCCTTCAAGAATTAATGTAGTGGGTAATGCCAGTGTTGCAGAAGTCAAGAAACCTTTCGGAGTTCCTGGCTTCCCCATGACACTGATGTATCCTGAACCAAGGCATAAGAATTATGAAGACTTCACAGCTCCTGTAGTATCAGTTGAGAATTTTGCAAAGCAGGGTGGTACAATCAAGGCTGATATTAAATCCGATAAGGACCTGATTAAAATAGATGTATTTATTGACGGAAAATTAGCAGGGTCTTCAAAGGGGCAGGGTATGAGTGTAAAACTGGACTACTCTGATCAGAAGCTGCTTAACGCGTCAAAAGTTGAAATTCAGGCTTACGACAAGTATCTGAACAGCAGCAGAATAACACTCTGAATAATATAGAATGTTCTCAGTTGTATTAACTATACTTGAGAAATCAGGACTTCTTCTGCTTGATCTGCTCCCCTATATTCTTATAGGGGTGCTTCTTGCAGAAGTCCTGAAATATACCCCCTTCAGTAAGGCCGGGAAAAAAGCTGCAGGTAAAGATTCGTTTTTCAAGATTATTGCGGCTTCAGTTCTTGGAATTATATCTCCGCTAAGTACATTTGCCACTATTCCGGTGATCCTCAGCCTGTATCACGGTGGTGTTGCCCTTTCAATTCTGTTGACCTTTCTTTCAGCCTCCTCGCTGATGAATCCTCAGCTTTTTCTCGTAACATGGGGCGGTCTGGGTGGCGAATTTGCACTTCTCCGGCTGGCAGCCGTTTTTTTATTCACCCTTATTCTGGGTGTTATTATAATTTTCTTTGAAAAAAAGAACGGCAGTTTCGGTACTGATGAGGTGCATGAAAGGCTGAAAAGACAGACCAGCAGTGTAGAAAAAAATATTCACAACTTCAGAATTCCGGATTTTCTTAAAAGTGCATATTTCAATCTCGAATATGTGGGTTTTTATGTTGTGATTGGGGTTCTGGCAAGCACAACGCTTGAAACCCTTGTTCCTGTCTCGGTACTTTTGAAAGGTGAATACTACAGCAGCTGGTTAAATATAATTCTGGCAGCTCTTATAAGTATACCTGTCTATGTCTGCGGCGGGGGGATCATACCCTTTGTGGATATGCTTATGCAGAATGGACTTAGTACCGGTGCTGCTATGGCTTTTCTTGTAACCGGACCTGGGACAAGGATAGCTCCGCTTCTTGCGATGGGAAGCTTTCTATCGAAGAAGATGCTTGGTTTTTATGTTGCTGTACTGATTCTTTTCTCAATATTACTTGGTCTTTTCCTGGATGGAATTTTTACTTATCTTTAATAACAGGAGTTCATTATGAAAAAGACTTTGATAGTCTGTATTTTATTATTAATATATAGCATGAATTTAACAGCACAGGGTGCCGGTGAAAAAAACACTGGTACGGAATTGAATTTTAATAATATCCCTTCCCCTTATATGCAGACCTATGATGAGGGGGGCAGGGTCGAACGTCTGGATTACGTGGCAGATTATCACGGCCGAAAATTTGAGAAGCATGCCTATATCTATCTGCCCTTTGATTATGAGGAAAGAGCTGACCGGCGCTATAATAGCTTCTACCTGATGCATGGAGGTTCAGGTCAGGCTGAAACTTTTTTCGGCGGAGTCGGCCGCACCTCTTCATTGAAGGTTCTTCTGGATAATATGATTGCAAAAGGCGACATTGAGCCTATGATCGTGGTAACTCCAAGTTATTATAATCCTGCAAGTTCTGATGATGCCCTCCTTGTTAGCGAGTTTCATTCCGAGCTTTCAGAAAATCTTATCCCTGCGGTTGATGAAAAGTACCGGACACTAACAGCCCGTGAAAACAGGGCATTCGGCGGCTTTTCAATGGGATCGGTTACCACCTGGTATACCTTCATCAATAATCTGCCGGAGTTCAAGTATTTCATGCCGATGAGCGGTGACAGCTGGGTTATTGAGACTATGGGCGGCCGTACAAAAACAGCAGAAACGGCCGGGTACATTGGCAGTGTGCCGGAAAAATACGGGATTACACCTGCAGATTTTCTGATTCTTGCTGCCACCGGTACTAAAGACATGGCCTATGAGAATCTGACCGATCAGATAGAAGAAATGAAAAAAATAAATGATGTTTTTCATTACGGTACGGATTTCAACAGCAGCAACCTGTATTATATGGTTGCAGAAGGCGGGGTGCATACATACGCTGCCATGAATGATTATATCTATAATCTGCTGCCTTATTTCTTTGATTAAGTAATAAGGCCGCGGTGATAATGTAAATAAAAGCTCTGAAGCCCCCTAATGCTTCAGAGCTTTTATCTCTTCAGGTATCTGCTCAGGCGGCATGTCCCAGACAGCCTTTTCTGAGCCGAGTTCAACTGCGGTATCATAGTACCAGCATTTATAATTGATAAGTTCCATGACATTGTTAAGTTCGGCTATCTGCTGCTCAACGATTGCCTTTCGCTCATGAAACATCTTCTGTCTTTGTTTGAGAGAATCATCACCTTCCGTGCACCAGTCCATGAATGACTTGATGTCCTTCAGCTGCATGTTGGTTTTTTTAAGGCATTCAATAACCTTAATACCCTCAATTGCATTATCATCAAATTTTCTGATTCCGCTGTCGGAACGCTGAACGAAGGGCAGAAGTCCCTCTTTTTCATAGTAACGCAGGGTATGAATACTAAGATTAAATTTTTGTGCTACATCACCTATGGTGTAAGTCATTATGCACCTCCGCTGAAAAATTGAAGCAAGTTAAACGTAGAGCTAACTCTAACTTATTTATAAACTTTATATAGGAACTTGTCAAATAAATATGAATATTATCCCAGGATTCTTCTGGTCATTTTTTCAAGGGGAATGTCGTTGATACCGAGACTGGCCTGAATGAAAACACCGTCAAGACAGGCCAGGATAAGTTCGGCAAGTATTTCCTTGTCTGGATCATCCTCTACCAGCCTGCCAAGGCCGTCCTTCACAGCCTTTTTCCAGTCTAGGTAAATATCGCGTACCCGTTCTGCGGCTGCTTCATTTCCGGAAATTCCGTCATAGATAAGGTACAGGTGCAGCCTTCCTCTCTTGCTTGCCCTTGTCAGCAGACTGTAGACCGCCTGAAGTATCTTTTCGGGCGGCAGGCCGCCCTTCATTGCACCGACCCATCTAATGATATCCTCGGTGAGTCTTCGCATATGCCTTGTTGTAATTTCAAATATGAGTTCAGACTTGGTTGGATAGTAATAGTAAAGAGTACCCTTGCTTATTCCGCTTTCTTTGGCGATGTCAGAGAGGCTTGTGTTCTCGGCTCCCTGCCGGATAATGAGATGAGCAGCCGCGCTGATGATTTTTTCACGGGTTTTTGCCGAGTCGGCATTCTTCATTTTACCCAAGGTACTGTCTCCATGTCTGAGCTGTGAACACATTATAACGCTTTTGGAGGTAAGCGTGAATCGTTTTTTTTATTTATGGATGTCAGTATATGGTAATCTTGCTGCTGCTTTCCGGGTCATTCTGCCTTATTATCTCCGGTATCTGCCCGGCGGCGGCCATTTTATCATCCTTGAACAGTAAAACTCCGATAATTCCCTCAATAGAAGAGATCTGCTCAGCTGCAGCTTTCAGATCGTCTGTTGTTTTTACAAGGTTGGCGGCTGCAGTAGCTGCGGCATCCGCCAGAGAGCCGCTTTTTGAAATGACAGTCGCAAGATCGCAGTTTCCCATACTTGCAGAATGTCCCATGATTGATGATGAAGAACAGACTGATACCGGCAGGTCAGTGGATGGTATTTTAAGCGCAAGGTTTTTGAAAGGTGAGTCCGGGCCTGTAAACAGGCTGATAATGATATTATAAGTCTCATCTGTAGAATCTGCAGGCGCCTCATCAGTCTGAATGAATATATCACCGCCGTTTTCAATTATTACCTCCCTGAGGCCGTCTGCTGAATGCTTTTGGAATACGGATTCGGCTGCCATCTGGGCTATGGTTCCGGCAACTGCCGCCATTGGGCCGACCCCTGCAGGTGATGCCGCCTCGGCCATTCTTTTTGCCGCTTCGGGAGCTTCCGGGGAGGCCTCCACAGGTGAAAATGAGGATAAAAAGATACGGTCGGTTTTTACAAATGCTTCAAGGCCTTCCCTGAGCCCTGTTATAATGCTGAAGAGTTCGGTGTATATTGCGTCTGTCAAACTGGTCTGCTGCTTTCCGCTTGCTCCGAATCTGACTGAAATACGGTATGATGCGTCCCTGAACCTGAAGGTTCTGAATTCTCTCATATTCAGAATATAGAGCTGCATGCTCCGAATGGACAGTTTCGTATGCAGCTCAGGCATTCAATGCATTTGTCGCGGTGAAAATCAATAGCTCTAGATCGGTCCTCAACCACATAGAGGGCTCCGGTGGGGCAGTGGGGAACGCAGTTCCCGCATCCTGTACACTTATCTTTATCCCACAGAAGACTGTTTTCAGTTAGATTGATTTCAACATTGCATGAGCGGATGAACTCAAAACCCTGGTCTATCTGGTCCTCTGTTCCTTTTACATCAATTGCGATGTAACCTTCTTCATTGGGTGTAACTCTTGCCCGGTATATATTAATTTCGAGGTCGTATTTTCTAATCAGTCCGGTAATTATCGGCTGACCTGATACAAACTTCGGAAAGCTCAGTATTACTCTTTTGGTTATTTCTCCGGCAGTGCTCATTTTTTCTCTCCCTGTGCCCTGACATCAAGCGGGCTCATTCCCTGGTTTACCGGCAGCGGCCTGAAGGGCTTGCTGAGCAGGAAGTCGCCATTCCGGATTTCCTCTTTCAGCAGTTCGGCGATCCTGAGTGCCTTTGAATATGAGGACATAGAACCGGTTGCAACCTTCTTTCCGTTCAAATCAACGGTTCCGCTCCTAAGATCGGCATATGACAGTCTTCCAAGTATGTCTCCGCGCCGTTCCGGGTAGGATGATGAATAGTCAATTACCTCGGCAAATATCTCGCTGTCTCGTACACAGCACTGCCTTAAAACTTCCTTATCAAGAACAGGAATGGGAATACCTACTCCGAGAGCCAGTGATACTCCGTAGCCCTTGAGGCTGACTCCCCGGACAAATTCCGGGTCCATTTCCTTCATGTTTCCGGTAAGCGCCAGGGTTCCGGCGCCTTCCATCGGCACTCCGTTTTCACCTCTCTGGCAGGCCGAGGCATGCTGGGTTCCTTCGGAGTATACATGTCCGTGAGCTCCTGCAAGCCAGATGCTTGTACCTACACCTATAGTCCGGTAAAGCGGGTCGTTTAAAAGAGGTGAAAGCTGTCCGGCCGAGCAGTATGTGAGATTTTTCATGTTCGGTCTAAGCTCACCCAGATATGTATAAATAGGCTTGTCGGAACAGTTGATTGCGACATTGTAGTTCTGGTAGCAGTTGCGGGGATTTGTCATGATGGCCTGGTTAAGGTCATCTATTGTGAAATACGTTCTTATCTCTTTAAGCGGATACTCATCTGTACCGTAACTGAGGGCAAAAAGCTGAAGTTCTTCACCTGCAACCAGCTTTTCAATGACGTGGCCTCCGCCGTATAGAAAGTCGCCTGGATAGTACATGTTTGCAGGATCATTGTGCCGAAGCTGAGTTGCCCCCAGGTATACATCCACCGCTGCGATACCGGCATATGCCATGACATCATCAATCCAGACTTCGGTCATACGCATCTTCGGCTTTGAGTGTCCGAAGTTTAGAAAACATCCAGATGAGCACATAGGTCCGAAGGTTGCTGTGGTTACTACATCTATTTCAGCAGCGGCCTCATCAAGTCCCTTTCTGTCAACGTAGTCTATAACTTCATCTGCTGTAAGGACTACCGCCTTTCCCGACTCTATTCTGTGATTGATCTCATCATATGTTTTCATGAATCTGAGCGTAAACCATTGTATTATTTATTTCAAGAGATGCCCGAAAATGCTTGCAATTAAGCGCTAAAAAATACAAAATATAATTGTATGATCGGTTTGAAAGCGGACGGCACTCCGTATAAAGTACTGGTAGTTGATGACTCTCTTTTTGTGCAGAACCAGATAAAGAAGCTGCTGGAAGCTGAAGGATTTGAGGTTATCGGAGTTGCGTCACACGGCAAGGAAGCCGTTGAGAAGTATGAAGCCTTTTTTCCGGATATCGATCTTGTCACAATGGATATTACTATGCCGGGTATGCACGGGGTTGAGGCTCTGAAAGAGATCCGCAAAATTGATCCGGAAGCCTGTGTGGTTATTGTGAGCGCGCTGGGTAAATCCGATCTGATGAAGGAAGCCTTCCTGAACGGAGCCGTACACTACATTGTAAAACCGCTTAAGCGGGAAGAGATGATAAAAACCCTGACTTATGCTCTTGGCACCATGGTCAGCTGAAAATCAGATTCCTGAAAATCTTATTCCTGTGACGGTTTTCTGTACTTTTCAAGCCTTCCGGATACCTCCGGACTGCAGACAACTGTAATTTCAACACCCTCATCCTGATGCTTTTCTTCAATAATTTCACTGTTTTCATGCAGGTAGGCTGCGGCCCTGTAGTCTGAAAAGGGAATAATAAACACGGTTTCAACCCGTGTTTCAGCCACAATTGCGTCAATTTCAGCAAGAAGATCCTCTATACCTGTTTTTTCCTTTACTGAGCAGTTTATTGTTTTCTCTGACTGCCCGCTGATTCTGTTCAGCCCGAACATAAAGGCCTCATCATCAGCATCAAGCAGATCCATCTTGTTAAAGACGGTTATCATCCGTTTGCCTTTTGCTCCTATCTCGGCAAGAGTTTCTACAGTTGTATCAAAATGGTTTGCGGCCTCAGGGTCCGATGCATCTACTACATTTATAAGCAGGTCTGCAAGCACGGCTTCTTCCAGAGTTGAATGAAAGGCCTGAACCAGTTTGTGAGGCAGGTCTCTAATAAATCCGACAGTATCAGTCAATGTTATGACAGTGCCGGACGGCAGCTGCACCATACGTGTTGTAGGGTCGAGTGTGGCGAAGAGCAGATCCTCGGAATAGGCATCGGAACCGCTTAAAAGATTCAGCATTGATGATTTACCTGCATTCGTATAACCGACTATACAGGCTGAAAATACACCTGCACCTGTACGTCGTGCCCGCCGGACCGCGCGCTGTTTTTCTATCTGGGCGAGCTCACGCTTCATCTTCGCAATCCGGTTAAGAACAATACGGCGGTCAACTTCAAGCTGGGTTTCACCCTCGCCACGTGTTCCCCTAGTTCCTCCGCGCTGCCGTGACAGGTGGGTCCATGCCCGGGTCAGGCGGGGCAGGGAATATTCGAGGCGGGCAAGACCTGTCTGAAGGCTGGCTTCTCTGGTGACAGCCCGCTGTGAGAATATTTCAAGAATTACTTCCTGTCTGTCAATTACACAGAGTCCGGAAGCCTTTTCCCAGTTCCGCTGCTGAGACGGCGAGAGGGCCATGTTGAAAACAATGACATCTGCTTCATTATCATCGCAGTATTCCAGTATTTCGGCAGCCTTTCCCGAACCTATCAGCCATGCTGGATGTCTGGCAGTTTCGGAGACTGTAATGCTGTCAAAGACTTCCATTCCGATGGTTGTGACCATCTCGCTGAGTTCCGCAATCAGGCTGTCGCTGCCTTTTTCTCCGATTATTACTGCTTTTTCCATTTACTCTCTATCTTTTTAAAGTAGCTGCTTATCATGTCTTCTTCAAAATTCTCATTTGTGCTGTACGTTCTGCCGAATACCGGTTCCCATAGTGCGATATCCTCCATGCACATGTAAAAGAAGACTGAGTCATGCCAGGGCTTCAGCGCTTCATAGGCGAAGCGGAACAACTCTGCCTTGACCTCAAATGGGTATGAAAACTTTCCGGCAATCTCGGTCATCGGCATCTGCAGTATCTTGCTTTTAAACATCCTGCGTTTGAGCTCGCGCATCACCGGTTTGATAAAAGTCAGTGTTCCCATCGAAACCATGCAGACATCATCAGCATTGAATCGTTTAAGCAGTTCGCTGAAGATATAACTGTATCCTTCCTGCCAGCCTTTGTACATCACCATAGGATGAAAGTGAAAGCCTACAAGTCCGCCTGCAGAAGAAACTGCCTCGGCAGCGGCAAGCCGCCTTTTAAGCGATGCTGCAAGATGTTCCTCTTTATCAATGATGACTTCCGGATTAAGACTCCATGTTGTCACTACATTAGGAGGAATCCTGTGTCCTCTCAGGTAATCAATATTATCCGATTTTGATTTCAGTTCCAGAATCACATTCGGGTTTGTCTCGGCAAAATCAAACAGATGCTCCATCATTCCTTGATGGTTTCCCCACATCAGGGAATCCGAGGACTGGCCTGTGCCGATGTGATAGCGCTGATCGGGTGAAAGAGAATCACTTATAATAGAAAGTTTTTGCCTTAAATCGGTGTGAAACTTGATTTCCCTCGTGTGGTAGAAGGTCTGTATGCTGCAGTAGCTGCAGTCAAATCCGCAGTTCATAACGGCATCGAGCGTCCTGAGGTTGCAGCATCTGGTCTTTTCCGAGGCGACAGGACAGGTTCCCATAATAGGATTCTCCGCCGGTGTATCTGAAAGTACTGATATCCGCTTTTCCGGCTGATAGCCCGATTCAAAGTTTTCATACTCCTTATCAGACTTCTTCAGTATATCCCACCCGGTAATAAGGCTGTTCATTATATGCTTCCGAAGATCTTTGCCCTTGAGTTTTGAGTTCTCTTCTGCCGGCCAGAACGATGTTATATTTCCTTCGTCCCAGCGTCTGAGGTCATCGGCAATTTCGGAGACTTTCTTTTTATCCTGAAAACTGAAACGATACTGTTCTGCTTTTTCATCGATGAATTTTATGTCTTCATCGGTAAGCAGGCTTAGATCACGCATTTAACCCCGTCAAGCGACTGCAGTTCAGCATACATCTTCTGCATTGTTTGCTTATCGCCGAGTGTTACATCAACTCGATAGCTGGAATACTTTCCTCCGCTGCTTGGTTTGCTGTTCCATCCGCTGTGAGGAATTGAATACTTGTCCAGAACTTTTCCGAACCTGTCGAAAGCTGATTTATCGCAGTCATGAGCCATGCAGATTATCTTCAGCTGAAACGATACAGGAAAAAGAATTTCCTGCTTTTGCTGTTGTAAATCCATAGTTCACTGAGTATCATGAATAGGCTTATAGATCAAGTGAAGGAGGCTTCATGTGTTTATAGATTTACGTGAAGACTGGTTTGAGACCGAAGAATTCTGGGAAAGATACCGCCCTCTGATGTTTGATCCCGACAGGATGGCTGATACAGAGGAGGAAGCCGACGGCATTGCCGCTTTAGCCGGGCTTAAATCCGGGAGCAGAATACTTGATCTCTGCTGCGGCGAAGGACGGCATGACCTGGCATTTGCCGAAAGAGGGCATTCAGTAACCGGGGTTGATATCACAAAACCCTATCTGAAACGGGCACGGGCCGCAGCAGAAAAAGCAGGACTTGAGGTTGAATACGTTGAGCAGGATGTCCGTACCTTCAAAAAGCCGGAAAGCTACGATTTCGCACTCAATTTCTTCACATCCTTCGGTTACTTTGATGATGAAGAGGATGACCTTCTGATGTGCAGGAACGTCTGTGAATCGCTGGTTTCCGGCGGTCAGTTTCTTATAGATACCATCGGAAAAGAGACAACCGCCCTTCATTTTAAAAACTCTGAATGGTTTCAGCGTGACGGCTATCATATCATGCTTCAGTACCGTATAACCGACGGCTGGACTCATATTGAAAACCGCTGGCTCTTTGTTTCCGATTCACATGAGCAGCCATCGGAACTCAATGAAATAATATTCAGGCACCGTCTGTATTCGGCAAAGGAAATGGCTCTTCTGCTGGCGGAAGCCGGTTTTTCAGAAGTCAGGTTTTTCGGGGCGCTTGACGGAAGACCCTATGACCATAAAGCACAGCGAATGTTAGTATTAGCAGTAAGGTAATAATTGCAGATTAAACAATATTCTGCTAATATCGATCTTAGGGATGAAAAACTTCGTAAATAAGGGGCTTCTGGCAGTTTTCCCGTCACTGTTAATGCTGCTTTTACTGGGCTCATGTGTACCTCATGTTCATAAACATACGGCTCAAAACGGCATAATAGACCTGAGAACCGAAACAGAGCTTGAATCAACTATAATTGAGCTGGAAGGAAGCTGGGCCTTCTTCTGGGAAGAGTTCTGCAGTACAGAAAATTTCTCTAGCTATGCGCCCGAGAACGCTGATGAGTTTATCAATGTTCCCGGTTACTGGAATCCTCATGTAAGAGGCACCGGAGTTTACTCTGTAAGGCTTCTTCTTCCCGATAACAGCCCCGCAAATCTCTGTCTCAAGCTTTCAAATGTTCTGCAGAGTTATACAGTTTTTGTGAACGGCAAGGAAGTTTTCTCTGCGGGAAGGCCTTCCACCGATCCTGAAAGTTTTGAAGGAGAATCGCTTCCTGCCATGATTCCCCTCCCCGAAACTGGAGATACAATCGACCTTGTTTTTAACGTCTCAAGCTGGACTGATATATACGGCGGTCTGAACCGGGATATATTTTTCGGAAATTTTTATACTCTTAACAAGTACAGGGAAAAGCATCTTGCCCTTGATGCCGTGATATTCGGAGCCGTAATAATAATCGGTATTTATCACCTTGCAATTTTTCTGATGAATTCAAGTCAGCATCTGAGGCTGCCTTATCTCTTTCTCGGAATAGTCTTTATTCTGATAGCCCTGTTTATCGGCTGTAAGGATGAGCTGCTTTTCAAGAGCATATTCGAAAACTTCAGCTCCAATACCCGTACCAGATTCATTTATTCGGCGCTGGTCTTATCCATTCCGATGTTTTTCTGCTATCTGTATTTTTCCTTTCCGGTTATGTTTTTCCGGAAAGTTTTACTCATCGTGATAGGCGTTTCCGCTGTCGGATGGCTGCCTATACTTTTTACAAAACCTCAATTCTTCACCAGGCTGCTGGTGCCGCTTGAAGCTTTCAGTATTATTGTTATTCTTTACACGATATTTGCCATTGTTACCCGCTCTGTACAGAAGCTTGATTTTCTGTCTATTGCTTATCTGTTTGGATACCTGATGCTTGTTACAGCCACTATTCTTGGGATGCTTGATAATCAGCTGATCGTTCCGCCTAACAGTCCGCATATAATGTTTCTGATTTTTACAATCTATCAGACATTTCTGCAGGCTTATAATACCTCGTCTGCTTATACAAAAATCAACAAGTTAAGTGATGCCTTTCTTGCCATGGAAAAAGAGACTGAAAAACTATACGACCTGTCATATGTAGATCCGCTGACAGAGCTTGCGAACCGCAGATACTTGAATGAATATATGCAGAAACTGTGGGACCGCAACAGACTTACAGAGGTTTCTTTCGGGATGATGATGATCGATATAGATTATTTCAAGCTGTATAACGACCGTTACGGACACATGGCAGGAGACGAATGCCTAAAGGCCGTAGCTTCTGCTCTAAGTGATTCTCTCAACCGCCGCGGCGACCTTATTGCCCGTTACGGCGGAGAGGAATTTGTTGCAGTAATACCGAACTGTGAAATAGCAGAGCTTGAGCGCATTGCCGAACGGCTGCGTGAGAACATAGAAGATCTCGGAATAGAACATATAGATTCTGAATGTTCGGAATCCGTCACGGTAAGCGCCGGTATCACAACTGCCGTTCCCTCATCTGAAATGAAGTGGTATGACATCCTCCATATCGCAGATACGGCCCTTTATTCCGCCAAGCGGAAGGGCCGAAACAGGGTAGAAAAGAACTGAGGATATAAAAAACAGGCAGCCTCTAAAGACTGCCTGAACGGGAAACAGGGAATATTGCTTAGAAAGGAAACTGCATATCCGTTTTCTCTATCGTGACCCATTTTACATCCGACAGTTCTTCAAGTGAATATCTGCCGCCTTCACGGCCCTGACCGCTCCATTTGCATCCGCCGAACGGACAGGTTGCATCGGCATCGACTGAAGACGCACCTACATGAACCATTCCGGCTTCGAGGCCTTCAGACAGATACAAAGCTTTCTGAATATCTTTTGTCAGCACTGCCGATGATAATCCGTAGGTTGTGTCATTGGCTACCTTAAGTGCTTCTTTTTCATTCCCGACCTCAATTATAGATGCAACGGGGCCGAAGGTTTCTTCATTGAAAATATCCATATCCTTCGTTACTCCTCCAAGGACTGTAGGCTGATAGACTCTGCCTTCAAATTTACCGCCGCAAAGGAGTTTTGCTCCCTTTGCCACCGCATCTTTAACCAGCCGATCAACTTTCTGCACAGCTTTGTCATTTATAAGCGGACCGACAACCGTCTGCTGCGCTTTCGGATCTCCATATGGAATTGCTGCAGCCTTTTTGGCAAGCCTTGCGGTGAATTCCTCAACTATATCCTTCTCTACGATGATCCGTCCCACACACATGCATATCTGTCCCTGGTGCATGAAGGTACCGAAGGCAGCTGTGTTCACAGCATAATCGATATCAGTATCCTTAAGTATGATTAGAGGATTCTTGCCGCCCAGTTCCAGGGTGCAGCCTTTAAGGTTTTCCGCGGCCTTCATTGCAACGTGACGCCCTGTATTTGTTTCTCCTGTGATCGTGATAAAAGAACTTCGGCTGTCCTCTATCAGCGCATCACCAAGTACACTGCCGGGGCCGGTAAGAATATTAAGTACACCGTCGGGTAAGCCGGCTTTTTCGAATATTTCACCGATTTTTAGACCAAGCACAGGTGTTTCACTTGCAGGCTTGAATACCACAGTATTGCCGGTTGCCAGGGAATAGGCGATTTTGTACATTGAAAGGATTAAGGGAAAATTCCATGGAGAAATTGCGACTACTGTTCCCTTGGGGCTGAGAATAGAATAGGAAAGTTTTCCGGGATTTGAATGGAAGGTTTCACCAAGTATGTTTTTGCAGTCGCCGCCTGCAGTATAAAGCAGATCGATAGTCTGTGAAATTTCAAACATACTCTTGCCGAAGGTTCCGCCGCCCTCTTCGGTCAGAACCGCAGCAAAATCCATCATACTTTCAGATAGGATTCCGGCGGCCTTGAATAGAACTTCCGCACGTTTAGCAGGCGGGGTTGATTCCCATACTTTTCGTGCTGAATAAGCTGCACCAAGTGCCCTGTCAGCATCTTCCTTATCACTTTTCGGCACCTTTGCATACAGTTCGCCAGTGTACGGATTGAAATCATCGAATGTCTGTCCTGAAGCCGCATCTTCCCATTTACCGTTGATATAAAGTTTATAAGTGTTCATTTTTTTCTCCGTAGAATCTTTTTATTTCTGCACGAGGACCGGTTTTATAACTAATCCCTTTTCCATATCTTCAACCGCCTTGTTTATTTCCTCAAAGGGGTAGAATTTTATCAGCTTGTCATAGGGGAAATTTCCCTGTCTGTTGAGTTCTATCAGTCTCGGAATGAAAAGATCGGGTACAGCATCACCTTCGATGATTCCTTTCACGGTTCTGCCGTTCATTATCAGATCCATGTTCAGATTGACTTCGGTTCCCGGGGCAACAACGCCTACAAGTCCTGCAACTCCAAGCAGGGGAAGCACATCTGTTGTCTGTCTGAAAACAGCCGGATTACCGATACATTCAAGACTGAAATTCGGTCCGCCGTCTGTGATTCTGATAATCTCCTGCACAGGGTCTGTTTCTGCAGGGTTAACGGTATGGGTTGCTCCGAATTCTTTTGCAAGCTCCAGTCTTCCCGGTTTTATATCAACAGCTATGATTGTTGTGCATCCCATCACTTTAGCAGCCATTATTGCACTCATTCCCACGGTTCCGGTCCCGAATACCGCAATTGAGTCGCCGGGAGAGGGTTTAAGTGCATTCATTACCGCTCCTGCGCCGGTCATCACACCGCATCCAAGAGGGCCCATGATTTCAAGAGGTACGTCATTAGGAACTTTGACCACATTCTTTTCAAGAGCCAGGGCATGGCTGGCGAAGGATGACTGTCCGAAAAAATTTCCATGTATGGTTTTTCCGTTTTTACTGAGGTATGTTGAGCCGTCTGTTCTGACGCCTCCGAAATTCAGCCTAAGAAAGTCACTGCAGTACGGGTCCCTGCCTGATTTGCAGGCTTCACATACTCCGCAGCTTAACCATGCAAGTGCTACATGATCACCGGGTTTTACCTTGGATACCTTTGGTCCGATCTTCTCAACTATACCGGCTCCCTCATGTCCAAGCACTCCGGGCAGGGGATAGGGAATATACTGGTTTCTTGCCGATAAATCTGTATGACAGATTCCGGTTGTTTTTATTTTTACAAGTACTTCATAATCACCCGGGTTTTCCATCTGAACAGTTTCAATAACAAAGTCGCTGCCTGCTTCATAGGTAACTGCTGCTTTAATATCCATTGAGTTTCTCCTTTACTGTGCTGCTGCCGGACTTTTTCCGGTTTTCAGATTTTTTGATACACCCCATGCAAGTGCCGCAAGCCCCATGATTGCGAATAATATAGCTCCGCTTATAAAGGCAAACTTATTCACATCTTCGCTCATCAGCGCGGATACAGGAGTTATGACATAGGGGCAGAGGAATGAACCGAGGTTCTGGCCCATCACGACAATTGACATTGCCAGCGGTACAGCCACCGGACTGACTGAAGTTGATGTGCCCACCATTACGCTTGCGAATACCGTTGTGATTGAACAGCCGTATAAGAGGCTTCCGATGTATACCAGGATAATGTTCGGTGAGAAAGCAATGATAAGGAAGGCTGCCGTACCCATGAAAAGGCCTATAGCAAGTGAGGCATTCTTTGCCGACTGCGCTATCTTTCCGTAAAATAAACCCATGAGAAAACCGCCAACAGCAAATATCATTGTTGCCTGGCCGGCCTGTGCTGCAGTTCCAAGTTCGTGGGCAGTTATGAAGAAGGCCATGTAGGTTGCAAGTATCATTCCGCCTATGAAAAAGATCATCATGGTTACTGCCCAGCCGATTGCCGCAGATGTAAGTTTTGGTTTTTCTGCCGATGCGGCTGCACCGGATTTAATGGGTTTGGTTGCAGGAAGAAATGCTGCAACACAGATAAAAGATATTACTGAAATCAGATGAACATAAAATGTTATGTTCCAGCCGGCCATTGCAAGGTATCCGCTTACAAAAACCATAACGGCACAGCCGAGCATCTGCGCTGATGAAAGATGTCCCATAACAAAAGATCTTTCATCACCTTCAAAGTTGGCCGCAACAAGAGCTGATGAGAGAACCTGAACAGTTCCTATTCCGATTCCGAGAACAGCCCTTAATATTAGAATCGTTGAGAATGAATTCAGGAATGCCGGGATTGTTCCTCCGGCCAGAAAACACAGTATACCAAAGAGCACCAGTGTTTTCATTGAAATATATTCCTGAAGCTTACCGATAATCGGATTAACAATAATTATTACAATACACGGAAGGGTTATGAGCAGCTGAATGGAAGTCTGGCTGATTCCGCTGAAATGCTTTCCGATTTCCGACAGCCCGCTTGCTATTCCCATTACGCCCATCATGAGAATCGCAAAACTGAAAATTGCGATCTTTACCTTTGTTTTAGAAGTCTCCATATAATTCCTTCTGAAAATGAGATTTAAAGGCCCTTATGAGGATATTCTAAATAGTAAAATTCAGGTTGAGTACTATACGAAAGTAGAATTTTTCAGGAGTTCTGTCCGGACAGTATCTTCTGAATCAGGGAGGCACGGTTGCTTACCTCCATCTTGTTGAAGATATTCTGAAGGTGCTTTTTTACAGTAACTTCGCTTATAAACAGTTCTTTTGCGATCTGTGAATTGCTCAGGCCTCTGATTACCTGATTAACTACCTCAGTTTCACGGCTGCTCAGCCTGTAGGATTCTGAAATACTGATGTTATCCTTTGCTGAATGCTTTGCAGTCTCATTGAAATTGATCAGTATAAAATCTCCTCTTTTCTGGAGATCATTATTTTCAATAAAATCCGAGCGGACAGAAAAAGTGGAGGTTCCGTTTTTGAAAATTCTCTTTCTGGGCAGAATCAGATCAGGATTATGTTTGACGTTCAGTTCATCAAGCATATCCGAGTAATCCCTGACTATCTGAGGATGAATGTCGTTAAACCCCTTTATCTCAAAGGAATCTGTCCGTAGCCGTTTGCAGAGCTGTATTGCTCTGCTGTTCATGTGGATAAGCCTTTTGGATGAATCAAGCAGCATCAGTCCGCTGTTCAGATTATCTTCAATCATTCGTAAAAGGCTGTTGTTGTTTTCAATTTCAGCTTTCATTCTATTCATTTCAACAGCCTGTATCATAAAGGGTGTAATTTCTTTTGCAGTACTGATTTCCTCTGCTGTGAAATTGCCGCTTTCCTTGGATTTAGTAAGCAGAATTTTTCCAAGCAGTTCCTTTCCGGATTTTAATGAAACAATCAGCTTATAATGTATTTTCTGCGGGGAAAGGAAGTCCGAATAATATTCACTGCGCTCACATCCTGAATAATCAACATTCTCCACTAATTCAATATCGATTAAATTATGTTTCTGCAGACCCATTAAATCAAGAGGATCAAAACGGTGGTAATAGCTTTTATAGTCTCTGTTATACTGCTCATCCATATTGGCTTTCAGTACATCGGTGAAATGTTCACTGTCTTCCTTCTGGAAATAGATGGAACTTTCGCCTCCGAAGTTTTTATTGTACAGATCCAGTATTTTCTGATTCACACAGCCGCTGCTGTTTGAGATTTTAGCGGTATCGATAACATCGAGAATATCTTTTATGGGGAGGCTTTCGGTCATTTGACTATTCCTGCTTCAGTTAAATTTCAGAATCAGGCAAGGTGTCAGTACCACAGAATATAATGAGCATGATCTGCTGTCAAGCTTTTTATCGAATGTATTCGGTTGATGATATATCCTGTACCGGCTGGTGACAGACGACACAGGATATAATTTTTATATATCAGATAAAGAAATCAGAAATTTAAAATTCTTCGAAAAGCATATCTGCGTCATCTTCCGTTATCTGATTAACCTTTTTCACGGGCGGTTTTTTTGCAGGAGCTGCCAGTCTCGCTGGTTCATTATTCCTCTGTCCTGCAGCTTTATCATTAAGTGATTTATCGCCTTCTGCGGAATTCTTCCCTGATGCATTATTTCTGATTTTAAAGAATGATATCAGCTTCCCAAGATTTTCAGCCTGAGAATACAGTTCTTCGGCCATTGCCAGAGACTCTTCAGCGGAAGCTGCATTAGTCTGAATTACCTGATCCAGCTGCATTATTACTGTACTTATCTGCTGAGCTCCTGTTGACTGCTCGAGGCTGGTAGCTGATATTTCCTGTACAAGGTCGGCCGTCTTTCTTATGTTTGGAATCATTTCAGAAATCACTGTCCCTGCATGTTCAGCCTTCTTAACGCTTTCATTTGCTATTTCAAAAATCTCTGTCGAAGCTTTCTGGCTGTTGGCGGCAAGTTTTCCCACCTCGGCGGCTACAACTGCAAAGCCTTTTCCGTACTCTCCTGCTCTGGCGGCTTCTATTGCCGCGTTAAGAGAGAGCAGGTTGGTCTGTCTGGCGATTTCATCAATTACTTTTATTTTTTCTGCAATATTTCTCATAGCCTCAACCGTTTCGTTGACAGCCGCACCTCCGGCATCTGCATCTTCGGCGGCCTGTGCTCCTATTCTTTCAGTCTGATAGGCATTATCCTTATTCTGATCAATTGAACTGCTGATTTCTTCAATTGATGATGAGACTTCTTCAGATATTGATGCCTGCTCAGTGGCTCCCTGTGACAGCTGTTCTGATGTAGAGGTCAGCTGTGAGCTTCCCCTTGATACAATTTCAGATGCTTCTATTACTTCCAGCACTATTTCGTTGAGCTTTTTAATCAGCGCATTAAAGGAGCCGGCCAGCTCTCCTGTTTCATCCTTCCTTCTAAGCATTCGTTCGTCAAAATCAATCTTAAGATCACCTTCTGAAAGCAGGTTTGCATACCCTGCCGTAATCCGTATCGGTGAGACTATCGAACGTGTTACCAGAAAAATAACAATAAGTCCGATAACAAAACAGACCGCTGTTATTATTATACTGAGCCTCAGAAGCCTGGTTATCACACTGAAAATATCTGAATCCTCGGCCGTTACACCTATTATCCAGCCTGATTCAGCGCTTTCCTTATAAATATTTGTCTTACTTGCTCCCTTGAATTTATAATGTATGATACCTGTCTTATTACTGACAATTTCTCTTCCGAAATCATATGTTTTCAGATCAAATTTCAGCAGCTGCGTTTTATCGGGGTATCCAATCATTATACCGTCCCCGTCGCTTAAAAAGGCATATCCTGTTGAGCCTATTTTGATATGATCAAGGTAGTTGGAATTGAAGTATGTCTGGTCAATTACCGCAAAGAAAACTGCTGTAATCTTCCCGTTGTTTATGATTGGGGTCGCTGTGCCGAAGATCGGATTTTCCGTAACCTTGCTCATACTGACAGCGCCTGCAGCCGTTTTTCCCTGCATGGAAAGTTTAAAATAATCCCTGTCACCGATCGAAACCTTGTTTATGAGCGCCTCGTTATCGCAGGCTATAATCATTCCGCTTGTGTCTGCAATTCCCAGGCTTTCGTACTCCTCTCTGCCGTTTTTAATTTTCTTAAGTTCAGAAACAGCCCGGCCCAGCGATTCATCTGATCTGCTGCCGGTGAATTCCGTAAAGACTGTGTTTGTACTGAAAATGGATACATCATTTTTAGATTTGACATGGTATGAATCCAGGTCACGCAGAAGCATATCTGCAACCTGATTCATTTCGCTCTCAATAATACGTCTGATTTCACTTTTAAAATTGGTGTACAGAATTAGTGAGATGGTGGACATCCCAAGAATCAGAATAAGACTGGTTGGAATTAGTATCTTTTCTCTGAGTTTCATTTTTTCATTCTCCCTGTTGAAAATCTGTTGTAAAAAGTCATGCTTAACTGTTGCTATACATCAGCGAGACTGTTGTGACTCTTGATAGCTATGGTTAATTCTATGATTTTGTTTCCTGAAAGCAAGAAAAAATTATTTTTTTAACAAGTTTTGTGTTTATTTTAAATTTTCTTTATAATTTATAAATGCGGTATCTGATTTTTCTGATAATGTTTGTGGTTTCTCTGTCTTCGGTTTTTTCAGATCGTGATAATCCCGAGATTTTAGTTATACACTCATATCATTCATCCCATAAGTGGACCCAGCGCATAGATGCCTCATTAAGTTCCGTGATTCTTGAAAAATACCCATTTGCTAAAATCCACAGGGAATATCTGGATACCAAGCTGTTCTCTTATGTTTCTGTTTCAGATGCTTTTTATAATTATCTCATTCAGAAATATGCTCAAACAGATTTTGACCTGTTTCTGACTTCCGATGATAACGCACTGCGTTTTCTTCTTGAGCACAGCGCGGATTTTTTTCCGGAGGTTCCGGTTATTTTCTGCGGTGTAAACCTGCTGGGGTCTCATAATCTGATGCAGAGACCTCATATTACAGGAGCCGTAGAAAACTTTGATATATCGGCAAACCTTGAACTGATAAGCTCTCTGCCTCTTGATATCAGCACTGTGGTAGTCGTTGTAGATAATACTTCTACCGGAAAAACAAATTTAAAAAGATTTGAGTTGGAGTCAAAAGAATTTTCAGCAAGATTCAGCTATATCATACTCCAGGGACTCCCGGAGGCGGACCTGCTGCAGAATTTGACTGAAATTCCTGATAATTCTGCAGTTTTAAACCTGAGTTATCTCAGGGATCCTGATGGAACTGTGTTTGAACCTGAAACTATTAATCCCCTTATTGTTAAGGCCTCCAAAGCTCCCGTTTTTGCTCTCTGGGATAATTATGTTGCCGACGGATGTGTAGGAGGGCTGGTTGCCTCATCAGAAAAACAGGGTATATATCTGGGTACCACTGCTTTAGAGGTTCTTTCGGGTACGCCTGCTGAAATGCTCAGTGTTCAGGTTGATTCGAGCGTTATTCCCTACATGAATTATGCGGAATCGAGAAAATTCGGCATATCTCCTTCTGATTTTCCTCCTGGTACGGTCCTTATTAACGTTCCTGATACCATGTATTATCAGAACAGACCTCTGTTCTGGTTTATTATCGGCTCTTTTGCAGTACTGCTGTTTCTGATCGGTCTTCTTCTGTTTAATGTTAGCTTAAGAAAGCAGTCCGCAGTGCTTTTTAAGTCGCTTTTCAATCATATCCCGGATATCGCTGTAGTACACAGTATGGAAGGCCGGATTCTTTTTGAAAATTCCAAAGCTGAACGATACCGCAATGTCCTGTTTCCTGCCTTCAAAAAAGCACACAGGGATATCTTCAGTGAAATCAACTCGGATTTCTACAGAATTGATTCCGGCACTGAAAGCCTTAGAGAGGAGCTTTCATGCAGAATTTATGAACCGGAGAAGGGCGGCGAAGATGTCAGGTATTTTGAAGTCAATACAGGCGGGTTTTTATATAAGGGTAAAAATGCCTATATAAGCATTTTGAGGGATATTTCAGCCTATAAGGAAGCGGAAAGCCAGCTTGTGAGCTCTTTGAATGAGAGGGAAATGCTGCTTAAACGAACTTCATCACAGGGTTAGAAATAATCTGCAGACCATATCCGGGCTTTTAAAACTGCAGTCATTCATATTGACTGATGAGAATGCTGTTGAAGCTCTGAAAACCTCCGAACACAGAGTTACTGCCATGGCAGGTGCGCATGACAAGCTATATGCAGGCGGTTCTCTTTCAACCCTCGATCTCAAAGATTACATTATTTCATTAACAGAGTTTATTACGCGCTCTTATCCTAATAAGGTTGATATAAAAATTGAATGTCCGGCCTGTACGATGCATATCGATTATGCAATTCCACTCGGACTTATTCTTAATGAGCTGATAACGAACAGCATGAAGTATGCTTTTAAAGACCTGGAGGCTTCCGTAATCCGGATACAGTTAACTGCCGGAAGTGACGGTTCAATAACATTTAAATACAGGGACAACGGACCGGGGTTTGATTTCGATCAGTACAGTGGAGCCAGTCTGGGACTGAAGCTTATCCGTCTGCTGTGCGGACAGCTGTATGCAGAACTTTCCTACAGCCGGAAAGAAGCTCTGTACACAATATCAATCCCGGAAACCGCCGGCAAGTCAAGACTTAATAATTTCTCATAGATTAATACTCCGGCTTGATAACAGTCTCTTTTTATGAGAGAATAACCGGTACATTTCAATGGAAGCGAGGTGAAAATCCTCCGCGGACCCGCCACTGTAATTGGCATTAGTCCCGTTTTTACCACTGTGCGCATGCATGGGAAGGTTCGGGATATCCGGATATGCCATAAGTCAGGAAACATTGGTGTAACACCCAACTTTATTATTTGGCTTCGAGGACTGAGCCGGATATACCTGATACTATTTTTCGTATAACTAGTAAGGTATTCTCCGCTTTTCCTTTGAAAAGGAGAAACAAATGAAACAGAAAAAACTATTTAAGACACTGGCAATGCTGCTTGCCCTTTCCGTGATCATTCTTTCATCAACCGGGTGCAGCGATGCCCTGAGCTTTTTAACCGAACCTTCCCTGATAGGAGAATGGGATGCAGGTTATGGAACCACCTGGACATTCAGTTCAGATTCTACCTTTGCCGAAGATGATTCGAGTGCCTGGGACTGGGATTACAGCGGTGATATCGTTAAGTACAGCAATATCACATACAACGATGAATCCGAGAATCCGGATGATGCAGATAATTACGGCTACCTTCTGATTAAATATACCGCGCATGTAGATTCTGCATACGTGGACACTTATTCGGTTATCAGATGGTATAACCTGCAGACAGTAGACGGAGTTACAACTGTTGAGTATTCCGAAGGCTACCTCTACGGTGCTGATAAAATAACAGATCCTGATGAAGCTCTTGCTACTATTACTGAAGCTAACGGCTACTTCAGTTATTTCTCTACCCTGACTCTCTCAGAATAACAGGAACTGTTTATGCCGGTAACAACAAATCGATTTTTATATTCTATTCTTTTTATTGTTCCGGTTTTCTCTGTCCTGCTTTTTTCAGGCTGCGGGGACTTGCCGGATAGTGCCTACAGTCCTGATATTGAGGATGATGCTGCCGTAGGGGACTGGCAGGATGTTTTAAGTGCCGATTCCGGTTACCCGGACAATGTTTATCTGACCGCTGTGCTTGCCTGGGAGTTCGGACAGGTCGGTGAGGTGAGAGCTTCCGATTCTCCTGATTATTATAATTCAGAAAGGTATCCGCTTGACAGTACTGCGGAAGGAGCCTGCGGCCCTCCTGAGGGTTCTGTAGCCGTTTGGAGTTCAAAAGCTGATATGACAGTTCTTGGTGAAGGCGGCTGGGGAATTTGGCAGTTTGATGCCGACTGGGTTATTGTTGACGGCGAGGGAGATGATTTTGTGACATTCTCAAATCACAACCTTCTAAGCGGTGTCGCCGACGGTTCATGGAATGAGCTTGCATATGTATGGGTTGCTGAAACTTACGATCCTGATAATCCCGATGATACGATCTGGTATAAAAGCTCTGCAGAAACATATGTTGTTAATACTTCTCCCGGAACAATAAATGATAACTACGACTGGTCTAAGGTTTCAGGTCTGCATGGAAACAATCATACATGGGCAAATTTCAGGAATGAAGTAGCGGCTGAAGAGCTTGATTCCAATGAGCGCTATCAGGAGGTAACTGATTCTGAAGGGAATCAGGTATATGTATCACGTTACTTCAGTCCGAATCCGGATGATCCCGGGTATGAGTCTTATCCATATATAGGCGGTGATTATTTTGATTTGGCTGATTTTTATACTGTCAATGAGTCAAACTCATCATGGCCTGATGGTGAATCTTCCTGGTCGTCCAATGGTAAAATGCGGTACATTCGTTTTGAAGATGCTCCCGAGGCCCTAGACGGTCAGGACTGTAGGCCAGTCTGGATGATGGGCGCCAGGATAATGGGGGCGATGGGTATTAATGTTGAAGAAGCTCCCTGATTTTATTTTAATTCTCATCTTTTTCAGCTCAGCGATCACTACTCTCAGTGCTCAGGATGAACAGGCCGTTGAATACGAAATAACCGCTGATGATACCTACACCTATGAGGGTGAGGTGCTAATCGAAGACAGCGCTGTCGACGAGGAAGAACTTATTACTCCGGGACAGGTTTCTGTAATTGACCGTGAAGACATTGAAACAAGCGGAGCCCGGACTGTTGCCGAGGCTGTTGAGCAGGTGCCCGGTGTTGTAATTGCCAAACAGGGCGGGGTTCTTGAACCGGTTAAGATAAGCATCAGGGGCAGCACCGACGCACAGGTCCTTATCCTTATTGACGGTAAACCCTCGGCATCGGTCTGGAGCGGGACTTCCGACCTCGGCGGAATACGGCTTGAAAATGTCGAACGCATTGAAGTGATACGAGGAGCCGGAGCAGCTATGTACGGCGACGGTGCATTCAGCGGAGTAATCAACATCATCACCAGGGAACCTGAAAAAAAACATTTAACAGCTGAGGCTTCTTACGGTTACGGTTCCTGGAATACTCATCTGCTTAATGCTCTAGTCTCCGGCCCCTTGTTCGGAGAAAGCGGTTTTGACGCATCCATATCCGGCGGAGGATTGTATACCCGCGGAAACTATGAATACAGTTCGCAGGAAGGCAGTCTGGTGCGTGAGAATAACAGCGGCTGGAGCGCCGGAGGAACCGGAGTTCTTAACTGGGTAGAACCTGAAGAGGCTATGATTTCAGTTTCTGCTGATACTGTATTTGACTGCACGAACCGGGGAGTTCCGGGAATCTCCGAGTTCCTCACTCCTGAAGCTGAGATCACAGATCGCACTGCCGGTGTCTCAGTTAATGGAACCCTGGAAACCGAATCTTCCGGCGCATTTTTCTTCTCTGCATCACTTAATAATCTGTACAGCAACTATATCAACCCTGAAGATGATGTAAATAACATCAACGACAATACATCAATAGCATCGGAAATCTCCTGGCAGACTTTTCAGGAGGCAGGATCACTTCTTCTGGATTATAATGCAGGCCTGAAATATTCATTCGATTACCTCTATTCGAACGCGCTCTCAGACAGCACCCTCTCAGCAGTTGCCGGTAATGCTTCACAGCATTCGGGAAGTAGCTGGCTGAATCTTACTGCTGAATACGGCAGTTTTGATCTGATTCCGGCGGTTCGATATGATTTTGATTACAGTATTTATGCAGGATACGGCGATATCTTCAATAATGCCTTCTCATGGTCGGCGGCAGCCGGATATTCGCCATTCAGGACTGAAACCGCTGAAGGTCCGCTTTATTTTAAACTGAATGCCGGTACCGGATACAACAGTCCGTCTTTCCGTGATCTTTTCTGGCCCTCCGGCTCATTCGCCTCAGGCAATCCCGATCTGGAACCTGAAACAAGCTTCAGCTGGGATGCGGGGATGTATCTTGATCTGGATGAATCCGGATTAAGTTTTGAAGCGGTATTCTTTCATTCGAACCTTGAAAACCTTATACAGTGGATGCCTTCGGCGGGCGGTATCTGGCGTCCCCGTAATATCGGCCTTGCAGAAAATTACGGAATAGAAACCTCTGCATCATGGCTGTACGAACCAGTTATCATTCCGGTCCTTCTTGATCTGACTGCGGCCTACAGCTGGCTGAACTGTGTAGATGCAGATGATACCTCGGTAAATTTCGGTAAACAGCTTGCCTACCGTCCCGGGCACACCGCCGATATTTCACTGCGCCTGACGGATGAATACGATGATACCCTCGAGATCGGCGGCTCTTTTATCAGCTACAGGTATACAAATAATTCAAACACAAAGGCTCTCGATGCAGTCTTTATCATGTCGGCAGCACTGAATGTGAATATCGGAGAGAGTCTCAGGCTTTCGGCAATTGCGGATAACATTACAAATGTCGAATATATCGACCGGCTCGGCTATCCCGTGCCGGGATTTGAATGGACCATAAAGGGTAAATACTACTATGAAAATAAATAAACCCGCTGCAGGACTTCTCCGCGGAGGAATGAGTATATCTGCTTTGATTTTGTTAATTACCTTATCCTGCACTCCTGTTTACGATACTGATTATCAGGCTTTTTTTGCAGCCGATGTTCAAAGATGTCTGTATATTCTAAACGGCTCGGCTGAAAGTCTTAGCGGACTCGATCTTGATGAGGGTACTATATATAACTCACTGCAGACTGTAGGATACTACAACAGCAGCAGTGCCGTTCCCAATGACCTCTATCAGTATGACGGCAGACTCTATGTGGTTCTGTCGGGGCAGAATGCTATTGAAGCATATGATGCCGGGGAATCCGCAGACGCTCAGATTCTCGACTACCTGCCCGATTACAGGCACTATTTTAAAAACGGCTACAATCCGATGTATTTTATACCCGTTGACGGAACCTCATGGGTCTTTGTTTCCGGATACAAGACGGATGAAGTACAGCTGGTTAACCTCAATGATACTGAGACGGCCTACAGCTTTACCGCCTGTTTTGAAGAGCTTGATGATTCTTCATTTGAACATTCCGAAACTCAGACAGAGCCGACTGTAAAAAATGCAGCAGGCGATAATAAAAAGCGGGGCTCTACATCGGGCTCGGTTTATATTGACGGTGGTACCGGCTGGCTCTATGTTACCAATGTCCGCTACGATGCGGGAATCCTGCTGACCGAAGGTGATACCCTTGCAGAGTACAGCGGAAGCAATGTTCAGGCGCCGGGAGAGTTCCGCGAAGCGACTCTTAGTATTTTCAGCTTCAATGTCCCGGCTCTTACTGACGGCGCAGCTGAATCATCAATAAATCTCCATCTTGTTGCTGAATTAAACCTCGAGGATATCTACTACGGGGCCTCAGATGTGAATGGGGAATATTTCCCGGGTAACGGACTGAACCCTCAGTCTTCATTCATTCACAACGGCCTGCTGACAATTGTCTGCACCGGAACCAACGGCGGATCAGCATCGGCATTCACTGACTCTGAATACCTGCCGTATCTGCCCGGTTCAACAACTGTGCGGTATGATGTCGGGGCTGAAAAACCCGGAACCAATCCTGATGACGGTATAATTCTTGTGCTTGATTTAAGCAGTCCGGCAGCCCCCTCCTATGAAGGGCATCTGGATATCGGCGGATCGCCGGTGTTGTTTCGCGAATCTGTAGATGAATCAGGTCAAACTGTTTATCTTGCAGGGGTAGGGGGGATCCAGTCCTTTAAATACGGAAACAGTTTTTCCGGCTATTCAGTACTGCATTCATCCGATAACATGATAATTGAGGCTGAGAATACCGCATATGACTATTATTCAGGTCTGAGTTATGATGAAGATGATGATCTTCTTTATATCAGTTTCTTCAGTGAAGACAGAATAGTGGCTGTAACACCGGAGGGTGTCTCTGCAGGTTCGTGGACTTCCGGGGACGGACCCGGTGCTTTATTAATATATAACAAAGAATAACGGAGAATATCCTGATGCTTAAAAATAAAACCATTGTTATTTTCATCCTTCTCAGTATTCTGCCTTTTACGGCTTTCGCCGGCGGAGTCAAAGAAGAAGCTTCCTCAATAGACAGCCGGTCTGAAACTGAGGCAGGTCCTGCAGCTGATTCTTCCGGGACTCTCAGGGTAGTTTCTCTTGGCCCGAATATAACTGAAACTATATTTGCTCTGGGTAAGGGCGATCTCCTGGTGGGCAGGACAGATTATTGTGACTACCCGCCTGATGCATTGAGCATTCAGTCAATCGGTTCAATTCAGGAACCGAATACTGAGATGATTATTGCTCTTGAACCCGATCTTGTTATTGCCTCGACTCACGGATCGAAGGCGGCAGGAGAGCTTCTGCAGCAGGCAGGTATTGATGTAAGATTTTACTACGCACCTGAAGAATTTGAAGGGCTTTATGATATAATCGGGAGAATAGGTTCAGATCTAGGAGCTGCTGACTCAGCTGAAAAGCTTAACCTGGTATTGAAGAGCCGTTATGAGGCCCTTGTTTCAGATGTCAGGGGGATGGATTCACACCCTGATGTTTATTACGTTGTCGGTTTCGGCGAAGGCGGGGACTGGACAGCCGGCGGCGACACCTTCATAGGGAAGATGATTGAATCAGCAGGCGGAGATAATATTGCTGCAGATGTTTCAGGCTGGTCATTCTCGCTTGAAGTTCTTCTTGAGCGGGATCCTGAAATAATCATTGTTCCGCTTGGAATGAAGGAATCTTTCTGCAGCTTCGGGGTATATTCGCAGCTGACCGCGGTAAAGGATGGAAGAGTTTTTGAACTTGATGAAGACATTATCACACGGCAGGGGCCGAGGCTTATTGACGGACTTGAGTCTCTCAACAATCTGTTTACCTCTGTTCAGTAAGCTCTATGCAAATCCGGAGATCTTCTGATGTCTAAAAGAACCGCTGCTGTTATACTGCCTTTTCTTATGCTTATCTTCCTCATCCCTTTTTCGGCTTCATGGGGCGCAGCGGATGTGGGATTTTTAACTGCGCTTAAAGCTATTCTGAATAAGGCCGGAATTACTTCATTTGCTATACCGCGTTCGGCACTTCTAATCCTTTTTTCAGTCAGGCTTCCCCGTGTACTGCTTGCTGCTTTTGCCGGTGCTGGACTTGCCGCCTCGGGTGTTGTCTTTCAGGCGGTATTCCGTAATCCGCTTGCCGAACCCTATCTTCTGGGAATCTCTTCCGGAGCCTCGCTCGGTGCAACTGTTGCAATAATATCCGGAGCAGGAATCCTGACCGCCGGAATAGGTATAATATCTGTTTCCGCCTTTATCGGTTCGGTGCTTACGGTATTTCTTGTTTTTGCCCTGGCCGGCAACCGCCGGGGGGATTTCGGAAAAATGCTTCTCGGCGGCATAGCCATAGGCTATATATTTCAGGCAGGAATATCATTTATGATGATGCTCAACCGAAGTGAAATTGACAGTATCGTGATGTGGATGATGGGCAGCTTTACTTCAGCCGGCTGGCAGAAGGTGATACTCTGCGGTTCGGTTGTTATTGTCTGCGGCGGATTTCTGATGCTTAACTCAAGAAAGCTCAATATAATGTCACTCGGAAGTACCGAAGCCCACTCCCTGGGGGTCGATCCTCAGCGTACAGGAGCATTCTTTCTGATTATAAGCTGCGTAATTATTGCGGCAATAGTTTCAGTTTCGGGAATAATCGGTTTTATCGGTCTTATTGTTCCTCATCTTATGCGGATGATAACCGGACCTGAACACAGCCGCCTGCTTCCGGCTTCCGCTGCGGGTGGGGCCTGCCTCCTGATTTTATCAGATCTTGCGGCAAGAATGCTTCTGATTCCTCAGGAGATTCCCGTCGGAGTTATTACTGCAATTCTGGGAGGCCCCTTCTTCCTTTACATGCTGCGTAAAAGCAGAAAGGCGGCTGCCCTGTGATTCTGAATGCAGCCGATGCGGTTTACAGCTATGATGAAGGTTTCTCCCTGGGGCCGGTTAATTTTACGGCAGGTGAGGGATGTTTCATGGTAATACTGGGGCCCAACGGTTCCGGGAAATCAACCCTCTTCTCACTGCTAAACGGTCTGATAAAACCTTCCTCTGGAAGCATAAAAGCGGACCTCCGCAATATCTCTGCGATAACTCCTGCCGAGAGGGCAAGGCTCATCGGAATGATTCCCCAGACGAGTGCAGGCGACTTTGATTATACAGTCCGTGAAATGGTTATGATGGGACGCTATCCCTACCAGAGACTTTTCAGCCCTCCCTCTGATGAGGATAACAGGGTTGTGGACAGGGTTCTGGAACAGCTTGATATGAGTATGCTTGCAGGAAGATCTGTACGGCATCTGAGCGGCGGTGAGTATCAGCGTGTGCTGCTCGGCCGGGTTCTGGCTCAGCAGACTGATATTCTTCTGCTTGATGAACCGGGCAACCATCTTGACTTAAAGCATCAGTTGAAAATGCTCGGCTATCTTCGGACAATAGCCGATTCGGGAAAGACAGTAGTAGCAGTTCTGCATGATCTTAATCAGGCAATGCACTATGCTGATTTCGGGATCATGCTTAAGCAGGGAAAGACTGTTGTCAGCGGCAAGCCCTCTGAATTTATCACTCCTGCCCTTGTTCAAGAGGTTTATGATACCAGGGTAAGTGAATACTTCTGCCCCGAAAACGGTGACCGCATTATCGGTCCGGCCTCTGCCGGGGATTCGGACAATGAATAAAAACTCAGAGTATAACTTCGGTTCTTTTACTTTCACAGTAAATGTTGATGACGACTCCTGCCGTGCTGTTTTCAGCAGAAGTGTTCCGGTCCTCTCAACCGCCGTTCTGGGCGGTGGGATGAGCTTTGCCTCCTCGGTACTTAATATGAAGGTAAGACAGAACTTTCTCGGACTTGAAACAGACTTTGTTGAGCCGGCTGAAAGCATAAGCCTCTGCGCTTCGCATTACGGTCTTCCGGAACCATGTTCCGGAATGATGACTGCCGCCTCAATGAACAGCTATTGTGATGCGCTGATTGAGGAACAGGGGGTAAGTGTTTTCTGCTGCCTTACAGCGGGGTTTTCAAACGCACTGGCTGCAGGCGACAGAGCTTCATTTCTGCCTGAGCTTCTTGCTGAAAAACATTCTTGTAAGCAGCCTGACATTGAACCCGGAACTATAAATATCATTGCCGGAACCAGCATCCCGCTTGCTCCGCAGGCAGCCTGTGAGGCTTTGATGATATGCAGTGAAGCCAAGACGGCACTCATTCATGAACGCGGAATAAAAAGTACAGTCTCTGAAATGTATGCCACCGGAACAGGTACTGATTCAATTCTTGTTTTCTCTGCTCCTGCAGCCGATAGTTTTGAGAGTTTCAGAAGTGACGGAGAAAAATACTGCGGAAAGCATACAAAACTCGGTGAACTTTTTGGCCGTGCGGTCAGGCAGGCACTCGGCAGCTCAATTGATATTCTAAGCTCAGCAGGATTCGTGATTACTGAAGTATAGCGGGTTTTTCTGTTTAATTTCTTCTATTTTTTGTTCTGTCTCTTTCAGGTGTGTGATGTAGACTTCCGATTCGGGATTTAAAGGCCGGTGATTTAGCGATTTCAGCAGTTTTGTGTAATAAGTAATAAATTCCCGGTATTTTGGTGAAAAAGCAGAGTTTATAAATCTTGAAAGAATGTACTCAACAGCCTCATCTGAAGGATGGCAGAGATCCCCTGCATACCAGCGGTAGTCCCTAAGCTCGTCCATCATAATTTCGTAAGAGGGGAAATACCAGGAGCCCTCCGGATCGCTTTTCACTGCCTCATCTATTGCACAGCGCAGGACGGCCTTGCTTAGTGAATTTTCAGCTGGATTATCACGCAGATGTCTTACAGGGCTCAGAGTCCATATGATGCGGATGTCCGGATTCAGTTTCCGCAGCCTGCTGATTATCGCAAGCATGTTTTGTGAAGCCTGATCGACACTGAGCATTTCCCTGTTAAAAGTGCCGGAGGTCTGTCTGTGGCAGTTATTCACAATCATACCGCTTTTTAAATGCCTGTATACTGCTGCAGTACCGGCTGTTATTATCAGAGCTTCGGCATTCTGCAGAAAGTTCCTGCATTGAGCGAGCGCCCTGTTGAGCATACTGCTGAAGATTTCTGCATCCTCACCATACACAAGGGAATGAAACATGTAGTGGTAATATATTCCGTCCTTTTCCAGAAGATCGGAAGGCTTTATATCGCCTGGTTTAAAAACCATACTGAAGGCTGTTTCCATGGCTGCAGGGTTGTAAATATTTCCGAAAGGGGTAATCTGCACATTCAGATTGGCAGTATGGAGTTCCTTGTAGAGGTATTCAGCAAAACAGGAACCCGAGAACATTATGCCCCGGCCTTCAAGCTTCCATTCCGGCGGCTTGAAGTTTACCGCCGAGGTTTTTCTGCATGTAAAATCATCAGAGTTTTTAAATGAGAGAGAAATCATAGTTAAACTCCGTCTCTTTATCTCCGGGGTTTACACGGCTGAAATCATAAAAGGATGAGCAGCCCTTCTGTTCCGGAAGCGCAAGCACTTCCTGAGGGAAAATGCATGACAGAAAACCCGGCTTGTCATGGCCCGAATAATCTATATCCCGCTGTGCCGGTGTCTCAACAGTAAAGAACTTTCCACGGCTGTCGTTGATGCTTCCTTCAACAGACACCGATGCCCTGGTGGCAAGCAGGAAGGGCTTTCCCTTTCTGTATATCTCAGCTTTTACTGGCCAGTACTTGAGCGCTTCTGTTACTGCCTCATGATCAAGTTCCAGCCATAACTGAACCTTATCTGCTCCCGCTGTTTTAAGCTGTTCAGCCGCGTAGCTGTTTGCAGCAGCCAGCGGAAATCCGGTACTGATAAATATCTCCGGTTCAGAAACTCCTTCTGTGTTAATTCCGCCTTTCGTAATCCCTGCTTCCTTCAAAAGGTTTATATGTGCTATGGATGAAATTCTGAATCTTCTGATACCCATTCGGTAGGCGTTAATTATTTCTTCTTTCAGATCAGCAAGCCGTGATTCTGGACAGAAGAATGGCAGAAGCAATTCTTCTCCGCTCTTTGCAGCCTTCGTTAAATCTGCTGCTCTAACTATATCCGAAAGCCCGGTATTCCGGACCCTGTTGCCGGGGTTGTAAACAGTCTGCTCATGCTCTGCCTCTTCGCTTATACTGATTCTCCTCAATTCTTCTTTTTTGCTCTGATCATGATTAAACTGTTCAAGCCAGCTGCTGACCTTCTTTGAATCCAGAAGGGGAGCCATCTGCTCAACAGCCCATTCCCAGAAGCCCCGGCGAAGCTTTTTAAGTCTTCCCGCGGGTAAGAACAGTTCGCCTGTAATTTCTGCATTCAGGTTTCCAAGCCGTATTCCGGCTTCCCTTGTTGCAGTAAAGGCCTCCTGTAAATTTTCTTCCGAAAGCGGATGCTGCTCCGCAGTGTCAATTTCACTGAGGTCTTCCCAGACAAGGGCCGTTCCGGGTGCCGCTCCATTTACACCGCTGATCGAAATTTGCATTCCGGAAGTATTTACCTTTATGCTGATGTCGATTTCTGCAGGCCTGGAGTACAGAGGAAGATCCTTCGGAACTTTTACAGCCTCCTTTGAAGTATCCCCAATTTTATAAATACGTCCGCTTTGTGCAATTTCCTTGTCGCAGTTGATGAAAACCTTGTCGCCCTTAACTGCAAGGTTAACAGGCTGACGGTTCCTGTTCATCTTAGTTATTGTAAATGCAGGACCCTCATCTCCTGTTTTTGTCTGTATTCTGATTCTGTCGCCGATATGAAGACGCCGGCTTACAGAAGCTGTAAAGCCGCCGTTGGCAGTCTTTACCACCTCTCCGGCCAGCATACCCGATACACCCGGTGATTCGTAATGAATAAGACCGGCCATATCATCTTCAGACATGAACCCGTGCGACCATTTTCTGCCGTATGAATTTGAAAGAATATTCCTTGCTTCGCCAAGGGTCCTGCTGCGCTGGCTTCTGTCGCAGTCAAGCATCATCCTGTAGGCTGTCACAACGTTCTTCACATAGTCAGCCTTCTTCAGGCGGCCTTCAATTTTAAGTGAAGAAACACCGGCTTCTGTGAGTTCATCCAGCATATCCAGGCTGTAATAATCCTGGGTGCTGAAGAAGAATCCGCTTTTTTTTGTTCCGTTTTCATCGCTGTGAAAGCGCCTGCGGCAGGGCTGTTTGCACCGCCCCCTGTTTCCGCTCCAGCCTCCCATCCATGATGAAAAGAGACAGTGCCCCGATACAGAGCAGCACAGCGCTCCGTGAACAAAGACTTCTATCTCAAGAGGCGAAGCATCTACAATAGATGAAAGTTCGGTCATGGTAATCTGGCGTTCGAGTATCACGCGTTCTATACCGAAGGATTGGGCAGTCTTAACCCCGGCGCTGTTGTGTATTCCCATCTGGGTTGAGCCGTGGAGGGTAAGCTGCGGGAAATATTTTTTTAAAAACAGAGCAGCGCCTATGTCCTGTATTATAACCGCATCAGGTTCCAGTCCTGCTATCTTTTCAACTGAGCGCCCGAAATCTTCAAGTTCATTTTCCTTGATGAGGGTATTAAGGGTCAGATAGAGTTTTCTTCCGAGTTTTTTGGCATGTGCTGACAGTCTGGACATGTCATCAAAGGTAAAATTTTCGCCCATCTCCCGGGCGTTAAAGCGGCTGATTCCTGCGTAGACCGCATCAGCTCCGCTCTGTAGTGCTGCAATTGCACATTCAAGGTTTCCGGCCGGAGCCAGCAGCTCCGGTTTTTGATTATCTTTAGCTTTCATTCTCCACTATCATACATTTCCGGAGGGCAGAATTACAAGACCCGTCAGTAGTCCAGATCATCCAGAGATATGGAAAGGGTATATGTTGAGCAGAGATCCACACCCCACTTGGTATAGGTATCGCCATCCTCATCAACCAGTCTGACATCAAAACTGCAGTAATCACCGTAACCTGTAAAGCTGATAAAGTATGAGTCACCTGCAGAAAGTATTTCGCCCTCACCAAGAACATCCTCTTCCCAGTCGTCTGCATAGTCGGGAGATACATAGATATAATAGATATCAAAGCCCGTATCATTCTGAATGGTGAAGTCCTGGACGCCGCCTTCAGGGTCATCTATATAAAGATCGTCCATTGTGAAGACAACCTTGCTTCCGCTGCAGCTGTCAAACGACCATATTATGTAGGCGTCATCTTCTTCATCCACGGCCATGATATCAAGCTCGCAGACATCGTAACCATCGATATCCAGTTTTATATTCCCGCCGTCAAGCAGTACATCATCACCAAGAACATCTTCTCCCCATTCATCAGAATCTGATGGAGAAACCTGAAGGTAGTAGAGGTCATATCCTGTTTTATTGATTACAACGATCGAATCAGCAGAAGCGGTTATAGCTGTGAACAGCAGAATTAAAAGTAATACTGCAGAAAATTTTCTGTTCATTAATTTCCTCCTGATATCTTCAGTATATGAATTCCTGATACCGGGAGCAAATTTACTGTCCTGATACAGGCTTTTTTTAGCCTGTATCAGTTAAACCTGCTGTTTCTTTAAATTCTGCCGGAAGGCAGTATGGTTATGACTTTCCTGACTATGCTGATAAGAGTCAGAATAATCAGCAGCAGTAAAATTCCTCTGTACAAGGTTCCGACCAGTGGAACAAGATCCGACAGCCCTGCCTTGACAAAGCCTTTCATCATAAGCATGGCAGAGGGTCCCCTGTACAGAAGTACTGAAAACATACCTATATCAAATATTTCAAGGGCTGCTGTCGAAATGCTGTAATAATAGCTTCTGTTTCTGTTTACACTGTTTCCGGCAATAAGAGGAATCAGTATTACAGCCCCAGCGGCAAGTCTCAACGTGAATATTGGAAGCAGGTTGTATATAAAGGGAGAAAGTACAGGTGTGAAGACCGGTGGATTAGCACTGAGATCATATATGCCGATTTTAGAAATAAACAGGTTGAGAAGGACAATAAAAACTGCCGCAGCAGCTATGGTTGCTATTATTTCCGTTTTTCCGGGAACTTTTGTTCTGATAGAAGGAAGCTCACTGAGTTTCCAGTCTCCGTCATCAATAGAAAGTCTTCTTTTATCTTTTACCAGTTCCTCTATGATTACGAATACTATGAAAACTGTACCGGTTACCTGCAGCAGAGCGCTGAATATCTCAAGGATTCTCTGCAATATTTCCATCCCGGTCATTTCTCCCATATAGAATATCCCGGTCAAAAGTGATACAGAGAAAGTGACTATCAGTACTATCTGAAGCACCATTTTGAAAAACGGCATAAGCTCATTGCTGATAAGAGGCTTTTCCTCTTTGTAGCGACCCGCTACAGCTGCCGGTTTACCCACTTTTCTTAATACCGGTTCAAGTACTTCTATACTTATTTCAGCATCGGGGGTTCCTGTCTGTTCTTCAAGCATATCAAGTATTGTTGATTCCAGTTCTCTGGATATATCGGTACGTTTTTTCATCGGCAGGTGCCTTGATACTGCATTCAGGTAACGTTTTAAAATATCTTCGCTTTTACTGTTAAAAGTCATCTTATTATACCCTCCATAGTTGAATTCTGTTCAAGCCAGTACTTTTTTAACTGCAGGTACATCTGCTCTCCATCTTCACTGGTGCTGTAGTATTTGCGTGGTCTGGAGCCTTCGAGGATCCATTCGCTTTGCAAAAGTCCCTGCTCCTCAAGGCGTCTTAAAAGCGGATACAGGGTATCCTGAGTGATTGAGAAATTTGCATCGTTCATTTCTTTAAGAAGTTCATACCCGTATTTTTGTTTCTCAAGCAGCGACAGCACGGCTATTACAAGTACGCCCCTTCTCAGTTCCTGTCCAAGTTTGTTAAACAGTTCTTTGCTTTCTTCAATATTCATATCTATATAATAATGTGTAACGCACAGTATTGTCAATAAAAAAGAGCATCAATTGGTCAGATTGATGCTCAGACAGGCAGGATGTCAGGAAAAGACAAGATTGAATTGTTTATTTTTAACTGGTTTGGGTGTATCGATGAAGGTCCTGATGCGGTTAACAGCAGCAAGGGTCGAATCGTTGAAGTTAAACATGCCCGGTTCGCTGCACGCGTAGGGAAAATTATTTATCGAAGACAGGAATCCGCTGATGCACTTTTCGGCATTGTTTATATCTCCGGCAAGCCCCCATCCTGAGCGTTCAAGCATTATTGCATTCAGCCTCTGTTCAAACTGCATCTTCTGCGGGAAGGCCAGGATTGGTTTCCTTAAGTACAGGGCTTCGGAGAGCATCTGGTGTCCTGCGGGAGCAATAACTCCTGTACATCCGGCAAGTGCCTCTGCAAAATCCTTTTCAGGATCAGGGAATATCCTGAAATCGATTCCGGTGAAATTTTTCAGGCAGTCTGTAATAATTTTTCGTGATGCCTGCTTTGTGTAAACCAGAAAATATCCCTGATCAGAAACCCTTCTGCTTTTGATATCCTCCCTGATGATAGGTCCGATATCCCCTCCGTAAAATGAACATATCAAATCACGGTTGGCAGGCGGCATCATCAGTCTGGCTCCTATCTTTGCCGCTACTGCATCCGGTTTTATAGAAAAATATTTTAATACTATTCCTGGATGATTGAGGTTCATTACCGGAATCTTAAGCCCGGATGCTGCAATGGAGGTAAAGGGTTCAAAATCTGATATGAGTGCAGCAATTGAAAGATCTTTCAGCTTTCTTCTGATGGTCTTTATTATTGTTCCCACATCTGCAATTTTCGGGATGTTATCTGTAAATGTTTTTATATAGCTGATTGAATGTCCCTCAATCCCGAAATTAAGAACCGGAATATCTACAATTTCTGCATCAGGGAGATGTTCTTTAATGAATGCGGCAGTACTGTAAGGTGTGAAAATGGTAATACGGTAGTAAGGCTGAAGCTGCTGAGCCAGAGCAATAGTTCTTGCCGCGTGACCTCTTCCTTCGCCGGCACATCCGAATGCAATTGTTTTCTTTGTTTCATTCATAACAATTGCAGGTTACTCCTGCCTTGTTTCAGAAATGTTAAACGGCAGTTAGTTTACAATAAATAATGTTAATTCGATTAAACAAAATTTAATATTAGAATAATTGCCAGCTAACCTGATCCCGCTTAAATAATCCTAACCTTTGAGAAAAGGGAGGAAAAGGATATGAAAAAAAAGATTACAGTAATCGGTACAGGCTATGTGGGGCTTGTAACTGCAGCAGGGCTGGCGGAACTTGGGCATCAGGTAACGGCTGTAGATGTAGATTACGGCAGAATCCGTGGACTTAAAAAAGGAACTGTTCCATTTTATGAACCCGGACTTAAAAAGCTTGTAAAATCAGTATTAACCGAGGGGCGGATTGATTTTACCAATGACTGTTCTACCGCAGTGGAAAAAGCTGATTCAGTTTTCATTGCCGTGGGTACACCCCGGAGCTCCGAAGGCAGAGTTGACCTGCGTCAGATAAATAAAGCTGTGGACAGTGTTGTGGAAAATATTTCCGATTATAAAACGATAGTCATAAAATCAACCGTTCCGCCCGGCACTTCAATGCGGCTGAAGGAAAGAATACTTTTTGAGGCGGATACAAATGATTTCGACCTTGTATTCTGCCCCGAGTTTCTGAGGGAGGGGACGGCTGTACATGATTTCTTTTATCCGGACAGGATTGTCTTCGGAGCAGATTCTGAACGCGCTTTCAGGGAAATGAATGAGATATATTTTCCCATCATTTCAAGAGATGTGCCAGTTCTCAAATGCTGCCAGTCCTCGGCTGAGCTTATTAAATACGGCAGCAATGTGATGCTCGCCGCAAGGATCGCAGTAATAAATGAACTTGCAGAGATTTCTGAAGTTGTTTCAGCTGATATTGAAGAAGTATCTGCCGGAATAGGGATGGATAAGAGAATCGGTCCTGATTTTCTGAAAGCCGGTCCCGGTTTCGGCGGCAGCTGCTTCGGAAAAGATATTGAGGGACTGGTTTCAACAGCATCAAAAGTAAATCTGGATCTCAGTTTGATCGGTGAGATTACAGTATCAAATGAGAGACAGAAACGCAGGGTTTTATCTATGCTTGCAGGTATTGCCGGCGGATCAGTAAAAGGTAAAACTGTTGCAGTGCTGGGACTTGCTTTCAAGGAAGATACTGATGATGTCAGGGATTCATCAGCATTTCCTGTGATATCAGAACTTCTGAATGCCGGGGCTTCGGTTCAGGCGCATGACCCTGAAGCATCAATTAACTTTGCAGCAGAGCTGCAGGATAAACGTGTTACATACTTCGAAACAGCGGAAGAGGCTCTTGCCGGAGCGGATTCAGCCATACTGCTGACTGCCTGGGATGAGTACAGTGATATTGATGCCGAAACAGCCGGAACACTGATGAATGACAGGATACTGGTTGATACGAGGAACTTTCTTGATAAAGAAATCTTCCGAAAAGCCGGATTCAAATTCCAGGCTGTAGGTTCCTGTGCAGTATCAGGACGGCGGAATGTGCCTGAACCCGAAATACTGAACGTCAGGTAATTTGATATAATTTCTCTTCCTGGAACCAGGGGATATTCGGTTTTTTCCGGATATCCCCTCTATAATCAGACCGCTTCCGCTTTAGCTTCAGAATGTTTTTTCAGAAAATGCAGTACCATCAGCACTCCCCCGGCTCCGCCTATAATGTTGGTAAGCATTGTTGCTCCGAATATTCCGGTTCCTCCCATCAGCTTTCCTCCCAGAACGGCAAGAGGGATGTTCAGTATAAATGCCTTTGTTACTGTAACCACTGCCGCATACTGCGGTTTATTCAGGGCGTTGAAGCTCATGCTGGCCATGCTTGTCATGGCAAAAAATCCGTAGCTTATGCTGATTATACGCAGATATGATGCTCCGGCGTTAATAACCTCCGGATGCTCATTGAATAATGAGAGTATAGGGGAGGCCAGAAACTGAAACAGAATAAACATAAGGATACCCCAGCTTATGGATGCTATGCTGGTAAAGGCTATTCCCTTTTTTATTCTGTCAATCTGCTTTGCACCCCAGTTCTGTCCCGTAAAAGGTGTCATAACCGCAGACATTGCCATCGGGATTATCAAAATCATCATTTCAAATTTGCTTGCGGCACCGTACCCGGCGACAACCTCCTTACCGTAACCTGAAAGCAGCCTTGTAATGATACTCAGTGAAAAGGGGTTGATAGCCTGAACTACAGCAGCGGGAAATCCTACAAAAGCAATTTCCTTCCAGCTTTCAAAAGTCTTTTTCCATACTATTCTTTTGAATGACAGCAGTTTTTCTCTGAATGTCAGTATGTACAGGGAAAAAAACATTGAGCTTATTCTGGCGAATACTGTTGCAAGGGCTGCCCCGGCAATTCCCATTTCAGGAAAAGGTCCGATACCGAAGATCAGCAGTGGATCCAGAATAACATTAACCACCATCGAAATTATCATGTTGATACTTGGTGTCAGAGTATCGCCTGTGGCCCTGATTACATTATTGCCAGCCATAGGAATAACGACAAAGGGAAACCCGAAGTACCATATAAACATATACGATTTTATAAGAGGCAGGGTTTCAGAACCTGCGCCCAGAGCCTTGAACACAGGATCAATTGTTGTAATACCGAGAATTCCAAGAAGCAGCACTATAAGAATTGACAACATCATTCCGTCGGTAGTGAGCCTTTTTACCTTGTCATGGTTTCCGGAGCCTATTGCCCTTGAAACAGTTGAGGACAGACCTACCCCCATACCCAGTGATACCGAATTTAGTACCATTATAACCGGAAAGGTGAAGCTCATTGCTGCCAGTTCTGTTGTTCCCAGCTGTCCTACGAAATATGTGTCAGCGGTATTGAAAGCCGACATTGCAAGAAAGCCGAAGAGCATACCTCCTGCCATTTTAATAATTGTCGGGATTACCGGGTCGGCTGCCAGATTCAGTTTTTTTCTACTCATTATTCTCCGCCTTCAAGTGTTGTAAAGCATTTGTTTCAACCCGTTCCAGGAGTGAAAACAGCATATCTATTTCATCGCTGTTCAGTCCCTTAGTGAGTACTGAAGTCCATTCCCTGGCCCTCAGTCTTATTTCCGGCATCATCAGCTGAACCTTTTCGGTCAGTTTGATAATATACGCTCTGCGATCATCAGGATCAGTTTCTCTTCTGATTACCTTATTTGAGATCATCGGTTTTATCATTCTGGAGATGCTGCCCTTATCAACCATCAATATTTTTGCCAGCTTTTCCTGTGTTAAACCTTCATCATGTTTGCCCAGAGTCATAACTATTCGAATCTGTCCAGGGCCATGCAGATCAAGATCCTTCATTGCCTCTGTAAAATACATATTTGAATACCTGTGAACTTTGGTCATCATGTACCCAAGTGATCTATAGTTGTCCATGCAACTATTTTATATAATGATAGTTGTATAGTCAACTAAATAGGGTGTAAAAAAAGGGCTGAGCCTGATTAATTCAGCTCAGCCCTGTATATTGAAAGATTAATTAAGAAAGATGCTCGAGTGCAATCTTCAGCATTCTTCTGATTGGTTCTGCTGCTCCCCAGAGGAGCTGATCACCTACACTGAACGCAGTGTAGTAACCGGGTCCGATATTCATTTTTCTGATTCTTCCAACCGGTACTGTGAGAGTTCCTGTTGTCTTTGCAGGAGTAAGATCACGTAGTGTATCTTCCTTCTCATTAGGAACCACTTTTACCCAGTCATTGTGTGAAGCCAGTATTGATTCGATCTCTGAAACAGGGAGGTCCTTTTTCAGTTTGATTGTAAAAGCCTGACTGTGACACCGCATTGAACCTATTCTTACGCACTGTCCGTCGATAGGAATCGGAGAAGCCTGTTTCCCGAGAATCTTGTTGGTCTCTGATACACCCTTCCATTCCTCTTTTGTCTGGCCGTTGTCCATCTTCTTGTCTATCCAGGGAATCAGGCTTGCAGCAAGAGGTGCGCCGAAGTTCTCGGTGGGGAAGGAAGCTTCCCTGAGTGTTTCGGTTACAGTCTTGTCTAGCTCAAGGATAGGTGATGAATTGTCATCAAGGCTTGCACCCGGAGCATTTCCCAGAATTTGCATCTGTTTGACAAGTTCTCTCATATTCTTTGCGCCGGCGCCAGATGCAGCCTGGTAGGTCATTGAAGTGATCCATTCAACCAGGTCATTTTCAAATAGTCCGCCGAGGGCCATGAGCATAAGTGAAACTGTACAGTTTCCGCCGATGTAGTCTTTTATTCCTGTCTTAAGTCCGTTATCGATTACATTCCTGTTGACAGGATCAAGAACAATGATGCTGTTATCTTTCATCCGGAGAGTGGATGCGGCGTCAATCCAGTAGCCGTCCCATCCGGTTTTTCTAAGTTCAGGGTGGATTTTTTCTGTGTATGTGCCGCCCTGACAAGTTACAATAACATCCATTTTTGCGAGTTCTTTGAGATCGAAAGCGTCAGCGAGCGCTGGAGTTTCAACTCCGATCTCCGGGCCTTTTGCGCCAACCTGTGATGTTGAAAAAAACAGGGGCTCATATCCGGTGAAGTCTTTCTCCGTAATCATTCTTTCCATCAGGACTGAGCCGACCATGCCTCTCCATCCGATGAATCCAACCTTTACCATAAAAAGAGTCTCCTTAAAAAGAATTGTAAGATAATAATCCCGCAGAACTGATTAATTCCTGCGGGAAACCTTGAGTAAAAAACGTAATATATTTTCAGTCTTTAGTCTATACAGGTTTTATCAGGTTAAATATCTGATGCCGCACTCCGGAGTTTTTCGGTACTCCATCCCATAGTTTCAGCAGTATCGAGGATGATTTGAACTGCTGTTTTTGAGGCGAAACCCACAACACCTGTACATTTTTCAGTGTGAGCTCCGTCACGTTCAAAAGCTTCAAAACCATCAGCTGTCAGCAGGTTATATTTCCGGCCGAAAATGTTTTGATGGATTTCGCCGCAGATTAAGCTTCCGTACTTTTCGATTATTTTTTCACGGAAGTTCCTGGTCATCTCATTCACCAGGTTCTTGGCTTCCTGGTCGCTGTCCATGTATTCCTCTCTTCTGCCGAAAAAAAGACCGAACAATGATATAGCACCGGCGTAGCCTCCGCAGATTCCGTCGCACTTTTTTCCGCCTCCGGCCGCAAATCCGGTCGCTGCTTTCACTATTGCAGGAGCCTTTACCGACAGCGTTTCGAGTACAGCAAGAAGTGTGCATTGGGCGCATCCGCCGTAGGCTTTTTCATTTTCGAATCCAAGCTTTTCCGCTTTTAAAATCAGTTCGTCTTTTGTCATTTGCATCTCCACCGGTATTATATCTTAAATCATTTGATTACGTGAATTAAAAGCTTATAATTAATACAGGAGGATGCTTATGAATATCAGAAGATTGGCAGAATCCCCGCTGGTTTTTGAAGACCACAAAGTCCAGGGCCGTGAGATGTACGAAAGAAGCGGATGCACCGTAGTCCACCTGCTTCTTGAAGAGAACGGAGTACTTCCGCCGGTTTCTCAGGCGGACGACACTTTCATCTATGTGCTCTCGGGAGAGGGTAAGGTAAGAATCGGAAACGATTCCTACACCGCAGAGCCGAACATGATTATCAGATGTCCGGTTGATGTTCCCCATGGTGCGGAAAATACACGAAAGGAGCCGTTTTCACTGCTTATAGTGAAACTGCCCACCCGTACCCCCTAGGTAGAAGCCCCGGCGGATAAGTCTGTCAGGGTCTGCGTGATTCGCAGGGAACCTTAGTCTGGCACAGCCCGCAGCCGTAGATGCCTTCCCAGTCGAAACGGCTGCCGTAAAGGGCGCTTATTCTCACCATGTCGTGCTCGTTGCACTTGTCCTTGTCTCGCAGTGCCGGAGAGCTGCCGACTGAGCCGACAGGACAGCGTTTTATGCATGCTCCGCACTTTCCTTCTGATTCATGCAGACACCAGGCAAATGGGTCATTTCCATATTCTCTTTCATCAGCCTCAAAGACAGCCGATGTAACTACGCTGCCAAGCCTGTGGGCAATTCCGCGGCGAGTAATCAGCCCTCCGGACAGACCGAAAGTTCCGTGTCCGGCTGCAAAGGCGTAATGTCTTTCCGACCACTGTGAGGCTATACCGACAGGAGTTTCTTCGATAAAACCGAAACCGGGCTCAAGCGCCGGAGCCGCCGAAGCATGACCGTGATCTTCCAGCCATGCACATAGATTTTTTCTGATCTCCTCGTTGAGATATTCGCCGAAGGTTCTCGTCCATGCCCATTTAACGGAGGGGTAGAGCTTCTCTTTGCGGTTTGAGAGCCTTGCTTCTTCTGAAACCGGAAGACACCAGGATATTACAGTCCCTGCCTTCTCCCGCTTAAGGACCTCATCAGGGCTCCAGTGAAAGCCGCCGATTATATTTTTATAGTCTTCTATAAGCGGATCATCCGCTGATGCAAACCGGACGTCAGGTTCATCAAAAACTCTGAATCCTTTTTCCATTGCCAGATGCTTTTCCGTCTCGGCTTTGTAAATTTCAAGCACCTTGATGCTTACTGCTTCCCTGTCAACTGCTGTCATGGAAGTATCATAATTCGATATTTTTCACTAGTCAATCAAAGAATATAGCGAAAGCTCCATCCATGAACCCAGTTCATCGGCAAGTGCTCCGAAGTAGGCAGCCTCAGCTTCTTTTTCTGCAAGCACGGCGTCATCCAATTCTGTATTTGAATATTCTCCCTGTTCAAAGAGAAACTCCGCTTCGGCTTTCAGTTCTCCGGCCTGTTCCAGTTCAATTGCTGATATCTCTGTATTGATTGCGGCGGTCTCTATAGTCCCGGTGAGCTGCAGTAATGACAGCTGTGCAGAAGCTTCCGCTGAATTTTTATATTCACTGCTAAGTTCAAGCTGTTTTTTCAATTCACTCCGTTCCTCTGCATTCCAGCTGTCTGAAGAAAGACCGATACTGACAGATGCGGAAACCGTTGCAGCATCCTGCTGACTGAAGTCAGCACCCCCGGATGCACTAAGTTCAGGTGAGAACAGCCAGACTTCCTTCAGTTCCGCCTCAGCTGTTTGTCTGTCTATATCCGCGGATAGTACTTCATAGCTGAAATCAGCAGAGTAATCACCGAGCTTCCTTACTTCCTTAATCCTGGTTAATTCAGATTCAATAGACTGTCTGTCTGCAGGCTCTATACTTACAGCCTCCGGTGTGGTATTCAGAATCGAATATAGTTCATTCTCTGAGGTGTTAAGTGCCTGCGATGCCGTATTCATAGAGGTTCTTGATTCCGACCAGTCAAGCAGGGCTTCTCTCACATCATCAAGGGTTGCCTCTCCCTCATTATATCTGACGCGCTCATCTTCATAGATCTGTTTCATTAACGCGAGTCTGGATTCCGCATTTTCTTTGTCGCCGATAGCCTTCGACCAGGACATATAAGCAGCAGCTGCATTAATTACAGTCTCGGTTACTGCCTTGTTCAGTGCAAGTTCAGCTTTTCTGAGACTGAGATCGGATAGCTTTCTCTCTGAAGAATGATACAGGGGATTGATGCTTACCCTGATGCTGCTGTTAAGCTGATCATCCACCGAGAAACTGAATCCCAGCTGATCTATAAGAGGCAGTTCAGCGCTTATTCCTGTTTCAAGCTCCGAATATTCAGATTCGGAAAAACCTGTGCTCAGTGAAATTGAACTTTCCTCCACTTTGAATATTCCGCTAAGACTGTTCCGGGCTTTCAGAACAGCCAGTCCTGCTTCCTTTATATCCAGGTTGCTGTTGACTGCATATTCACTCACCCCGGCAATTGTTTTCAGGCTCAGTGTTTCATTATCAGCAGAGACAGGAATTATGGCTGATGCTGTAATTACAGCAGTAAATATTAAAAATTTTAGAGTTTTCATGATTCCCTTATTGTTTCAGAAATATTTCCCTGAACAGAAGAAACTGCCGGGAGCAGACCGAGAATTCCCCCGAATCCTGCCGCTGTCAGTACAGCAGTAATTAATGCACCGGCCCTTAACCCGGCAGTTTCGGCAAAGCTTTCAGATATTTCTCCTGCAAGGGGTGCAATGCTCTGCAGAACCGGATGCGAAAATATGAGTGAAAGTACTGCACCGGCAGCTGCTCCGCAGAGACTTAAGGATATAGCCCAGCTCCAGAAGTCGCGTACAACGATCAGTCTTGATGCGCCCAGAGCTCTCTGCAGTGCTATCTCACGGCGCCTGCTGAGTGATTCCACTACCATGATACTGAAAATTCCCAGCGAACTTGTAAGCAGTAAAATTAGGCCCAGCAGATTGATGGTTACTGTGAAAATTCTGACTGAGTTTCTAAGTTCCTCCATATATTCAGAAGTTCCACGTGGTGAACCTTCCCATACAAGTATGTCGATCTCCTCTCCGTACACTGCCGTCAGAGACTGTCTTATCGCCGCTCCGGCTTTTTCAACCGAAGAAGCTGAAGTCTTAACTGCAATAGTACCGGCCATCATGTCTTTTGCAAGCTGTGCATTTCTTCCGGAAGGAAGCATTGCTGTGTATGGAAATACAACATCGCCGATTTCGTAGGACTTTCTTGAAACTTCACCGGGGGTTTTAAATACTCCGGTAACAGTATAGCTGGTTATCATATTCTGCTCACGCATTCCGCCGGGCCCCCGCTGGAAGATTTCACCCGGCGGCTGGATATATTTTCCTACAGCTTCTTCGTTCGAACCGAAGAGAATCTCTGCAGTTTCTTCTGATATCCAGACCTTCTTCATTCCCTGAGCCAGATCGGAATCTGTCATTGGAAGTCCTGCAGCAATCTCAAGACTGAATACATCAAAATAGGCAGGTTCGGCAGCTATTGCGGTTCTTATTCTGTATGACTTTCCGTCAGCACTAAGTTCATGAAATGGGGTGCTGGATACTATGGAGGCGCTTTCTGCAACGCCTGAATCACTTAGTAAAACAGAACCCGCATTGCTGTCCCATTCAGCAGGTCTGTTGAGGGAAATGCTTCCGTCACTGTCCCATTCTCCGTTTGCCGTATACAGGATCATCCCGTTTTCTTCAAGCTGTCCGGAGACTTCATTTTTTATGATCGATGACGCACTCAGCGATAGAATAAGTACCGCCGTTCCAAGAGCTACTGATACAAGCGTCAGGCTTATCTTAAGCGGTGCGGTTCTGAACTGTCGTTTGAACATTGAAATTATCTGATTCATTATAAAGCCCTCATTGCCTGGGCCGGATCTGTTTTCGCAGCATGCGCTGCCGGAATTATACTGAATACAAGAGCCAGCAGTCCCGATATTACAATCCCCAGAATAAGATATATAAAGGAGGATGTCTGAATCTCCATTGCTTTCTTAATATAAGCGCTGAGCGGAAAAGCAATAAGCATTCCTGCAGCGGCGCCTGCTGCTGTTATAACTGCGGCCTCAACAGAGAACAGTTTCAGAATCCCCTTACGATCTGAACCGAGTGCCATCAATACCCCTGTAGCACCTTTCATTCTCATAGCCCGGCTCATAAGGATGTTTGATACATTCAACAGTGCTATGAAGAATCCGGCAGCAGAAAGAAAAAATACCAGAACGCTTATTCCGGTATTTCTGCTTACTATGTTTTCAGCTTCAGCCCTCGAGTTTGATATGGAAATCTGATCATTGCCGTAGCGGTCCGCAAACCATTGAGTGAGCAGACTTGAAGAAGATTCTATCTTTTCGGGATCCATTACACTGAAAATCAGGCTTGTATCCATTCCAGGACCCCTGAAGCCCCGGAATCCTGAAAGAGATCCTCTGTCCCGATAGGGTTCAAGAAATTTTCCGCTGTAGTCGCCGTATTCGGAATCGAATATTCCGACTATAGTCTGATATCCGCCTCTGGTCAGAAGCTGCCTTCCTATAAGGCTTGACATCTCTTCACCTTCCGGGATGACTTCTGCTGCAAGTTCGGTACCCAGCAGTATTATGTTTTCAGTTGATGCATACTCCTGTTCGGAGAATATACTTCCGTAGACTGTCTGAATATCCCATGCATCAAAGAATCCGCTGCTGACTTCAAAGCCGTCGGCTTCTTCAATTTCTGCTATGATAAGCCCCGATTCTATCCCTTCCTGGAGCATCTGAGCCGCATTCTGCCTCATGTCCGGCGGCTGATTTCCATCCTGTCCATCCGGGGCGGCAGGAGCGTCTCCGGAAAAATCCTGCGGCGGTGAATCCTGTCCCTGACCGGGGCCGAACTGCTCCATTTCTGTCCTCATCCGGTTTTCCTGCTCTATGCTGCTTTCATTAATCATATGGAGTCTACTGCGGTTTTTTATGTAGGCATATTCAACATAGGGGGCAAGCTCCGCTGCCTCAAGATCTTCCTGTGTCAGTACTGTATTTTCGCTTGCCGGAATAGTTACCGCAGGCGTTTCCATATCCTCAGCATCGCTTCTTGTGCTGACGGTAATTTCGGTATATTCAGGAGATTTCATCATATAATCGGAATAAGCCAGGGTGTTTGCCAGAAGCGAGAGCCCGGTACTCAGAACTCCTATCCCGAGACCTACAGCGAGTATCAGCAGAATTGATTCAAGCGGTTTGTCAATGAACCTTCTTGTTACTATTTTTACAGGCTCAGAGTGCATTTTCCTGCCTCTTGTCCAGTATACGGCCGTCGCTCAGTTCTATGATTCTGCCGGCGCGTTTCCCCTGTGCAGGGTTGTGGGTAACCATTACGATAGTCACTCCCTTTGCATTCAGGTCTTCAAGAATTTTCAGAATCTCCTCACCCTTGTCGGTCGGAAGATTTCCTGTCGGTTCATCCGCAAGTATTAAATCGGGATTGTTTGACAGCGCCCTTGCAATGGCAACTCTCTGCTGTTCACCTCCGCTTAGCATTGTAGGCAGGTGTTTCATACGGCTGCCCAGTCCAACTTCATTAAGAAGTTCAACAGCACGGTCTCTGCGATGAGAAAAGGGGATGCCGGCATAGCTCATAGGCAGCATTACATTCTCCAGGGCGCTAAGCTCCGGGAATAAATTGAAACTCTGAAAGATGAAACCGAAGTGTCTGTTGCGAATACGGGCCTGCTCTCTGTCCGGCAGTGCTGTAATATCGTAGTCTTCAAGCAGATACTTTCCGCCGGTTGCCGAATCCAGTATTCCGACTATGTGCATAAGTGTTGATTTGCCCGAGCCGGACGGGCCCATAACAGCAATGTATTCACCGCGTTCGATTTTAATATTTATACCTCTTAGAGCGTCAACCTTTACATCGCCAAGGTCATAGCTCTTGTTTATTCCGTTTAACTCAATCATCTTCGCCTCCCCGGGCTAACTGTATTTCTTTCTGGTCGATAAAGTTCTGGTACCCGCTGGTGATAATCACATCGCCCTCGTTAAGTCCGGCTTTAATCTTCACCTTTGCACCTTCAATATCCCCGAAACTGACTGCCGTTTTTACAGCACTGTCTCCGTTCACCAGGTAAACCCATTTCTGGCTTCCGGTTGTAAGGTAGGCTCCACGCGGAAGGTAGATAACATTTTCCTCCATACCCAGGCTTATACTGGCGACTGCCGAAGCGCCGGGGGTAAGTTCAAGATCAGTAAGCGGCCTGGCCCTTACTGTGACCATTGCCGCAAGGCCGTCGGAATCCATGGTTGCAATACGCCCAATTTTTGTTATTTCAGCCTCGAAGGTATTGGTTCCGGAAGTGACTGTCATTTTTCCGCCGGTTTCAAGAAGTCCTGCATACTGTTCATAAACATCGAAATCTATATAGGCTTCACTGCGGTCTGCAATAACGAAGAGGGAATCAGTTGTCTCTATGGAACTTCCCGGTATCCCCAGGCTCTCGTTGATGCTGAGTACTTCACCTGATATCGGACTCTTTACTGAAAGAGCCTCAATGTCGCTGTTAACGATTTCAAGATTCACCCGAATCTGCTCTATTGAAGCATCCTGTTTTCTTATATCTATATCTTTTTTGGCAAGAGTCTGTTCGAGTTCCGAGTTAAGATCCTCAAGCTCCTCCTGCAGGCTTTCAAGATTATCAAGGGCTTCCTCGTAATCTGATTCACGCGAACTTTTAAGTTCTGCAAGTGCCTTTGCTGTGTCTGCATCAGCCTGAGCATCGGCAATATCGGCGCTTAGTCTTGTGATACTTCTTGTAAGGTTTTTTATTTCATAATTGTATTCACTATTTATATTTTCAAGTTCAATTAAAGCCTGTTTCAGACTTACTGTAAGGCTGTCCTTTTCATCATCAAGATTAGGTGACTCAAGAAGCGCAAGCACAGTTTCGGGTGTAATTGAATCACCCTCGCTGACATAGATTTCATCAGCGTAACTGTCCTCCGGGCTGACAATTTCAACCTGTATCGGCAGGACCACCGTACCGCTGGCTTCTGTTGTTGATAAAATTTCCCCCGAAGTAACGGCCGCTGTTGTATAATCAGCAACTTTTACAGGCTTGTCGGAAAGCTCTGTTTTAAGAATGACCACTGCTGCCGCCGCCGCAAGCACTGTTGCAATCAGAGCCATCAGTCTTCCCCGTTTCTTTTTTCTTGAAACAGCCGGATTTACATACTCGAGCTGCACAATTTTATGATTTGTACTCATCTTAATCTCCACATAAAAAATACAGCATATTCATATTGGAGCTGTTAAACCGCTGTAAAACGATTGTAAACTTTGTAAAAACTGGAATCTGCAAACCCTAAAATATAGAAGAAAGCTCATTCAGAGGTTATTATTGCTTTATGATGTTAAAATCCAGGCTTTTGACAGTCCTTGACCGTATTTTCTCAATACTTTTTGCCGTGGCGATGGTTGCATCCGTTTTTCTTATTCACCGGATGTTCAAGATAAGCATGGAAAGCGAAGCCATATCCCTTGCCCGTGATATTGAATATTCGGTCATGCATGCAGCAACAAATGAATATAGAAGATATACCCTGCTGGTTCAGTCTCTAAGAAATCTTGATCTTGAAGATCAGTCTGATAATGCCCTCAGGTCACAGCTTGAACGGATTTTTGAACTATACAACGATTCCGGTATAGACCCGTATCTTCTAGCCTCCATAAGTTATTCCCATGATGATCGTGACGGTCTGACAACCTATTTTGACAGTGATTCTGAAATCTGGATAGAAAGAAAACATGATTCGGGCCCCCCAAATCAGGACTGGCATCTGCTGTTTGTGTACAAGCCTAATAGAGATGAAGAGCTGTCCATTTTTATAGATGTTGATATCAGGCTTTTCATGGATAACTATGTTAAGGATGCGGTGGAATCTCAGCTTCCCGATTATGAACTTGAATGGGTCTCCGCTGGCGAAGGCCGAAGTGACAAGGCTCCGGACAGAAATAAAGATTTTAAATCCTCAAGGTTCACATTTCATCCTTTCAGGGCTCTTCTGGGGATAGACTCTTCCGGCGATGCCCTGTTTGTTCCGATTCCCGGGATTCATGACAGTATAAACCTTTCCGGTGATCCGGCATCGCGACCCGAACCTCAGGAAATGGATGAAAAGTTTATCTTTTTCCCTATTGGATTCGGACCTGCTTCCGAGAGCGGGCTGTTTCGGGAATATGACTGGCAGTATGCAATAAAAGTCAGATCCGAAAACGGTTCTTTTTATGCTGATCTTGAAAAACGTGCAGCAATTAATTTTTTTGCAAGCCTTATTCTTCTTCTCGGTGTTACCGCCGCCTTCTTCCTTGCAAGGCATCAGGCCAGGCGGCTGAAAGGCATGCGGGAACGTGAACGTGAATTTGTTGCGTCTATTACTCATGAGCTTCGAACACCTCTGACTGTTATCCAGGCGGCAGCTGATAATCTTTCCAATGGAATTATTCCTGCAGAAAGGCTTTCAAAATACAGCGAGATAATACAGCAGCAGTCCTTAAGGCTGGGCGGGATGATAAACGAGATTCTAATGTTTTCAAATCTTGAGGCTGGTGGAAGTAAAAAGCCGGTCGGTACAGAGATTGATCTTGAAACCACTTTTGAAGGGTTAATCAAAGAGCTTGATACTATAACCTCCGCCGGGAAGATAAATCTTATCTGGGATGTTTCTGTACTTAAAGGAAGCTGTGTGATAGTTGAGGAGACGCTGACCCTGGTTCTTCGAAATCTTGTGATGAATACAATTAATCATGCCTATGACGGAAACGGCGGTGATGTGAGAGTGACCGGCCGCGTAAGGATTCCCGACGGGCTGGTTTTTACAGTAGAGGATGACGGCCGCGGAATTGAAAGCCGTGAGCAGCGTCATGTTTTTGATCCCTTCTACAGAGATTATGTAAGCAGAAGCCGTCAGGAAAAGGGAAGCGGTCTGGGGCTGTTTCTTGCAAGGCGGAAGGCTTTGCTTGCAGGAGGCTCACTGAAACTTGAAAGTCCCTACCGGAGGATTAACGGCAGAAAGCAGCATGGCTGCCGGTTTGAATTTACAATTCCATGCAAATATAATCTTAAATAGAGGACATTATGGCAGAGATTCTTATTATAGAAGATGAACCTGGAGTTCAGCTCACACTTGAAGACAGATTGAGAGCCGAAGGTTACGGGGTGACAATCAGAGATGACGGCATCCGCGGGGAAAATGAGGCATTAAAGGGAACTTATTCACTTATCCTTCTTGATTTGATGCTTCCCGGCCGTGACGGCTTCACCATATGTCTTAATCTGAGGAAGGCTGGTATAAAAACTCCTATACTTATGCTTACCGCCAGGGATACAAATCTTGATACGGTGATGGGGCTTAAGGTAGGCGCTGATGATTACCTGGCTAAACCCTTTGACATGTCAGTTCTGCTGGCACGAATAGAAGCCCTGCTTAGGCGGTCAAAGGAGAACGGTGAAAATTTAGCTTCTGAAAAACAGCTGGAGCAGGTTATTTTCGGTGAATTTATCCTTGATCTCAAGACCGGCAACCTTGAGAAAAGCGGTGAGCAGATTTCACTTAATGCGCAGGAGTACAGGCTGCTGGAGTATCTTGCTGTGAACAGCGGACGGATTCTCAGCCGTGATCTGATTCTGGATGATGTCTGGGGTTACGGAAGTGAAACTTCAACCCGTACCGTCGATGTTCATGTTGCCAAACTTCGAAGCAAGCTGGGTGAGCCTGAAATTCCCAGACATATAAAAACTTTCAGGGGCAGGGGATACCGTTTCGATCTATAGCTCAGCCGGCCAGTCCAAGCTCTGCGGCTGCGGTCTTCATGCCGTCGATTGTCAGTTTTATTACTTCCGACAGCTCCAGTTCCAGCATAGCCGCTCCCTTTTCAATTATTGAGCGGTCAACCCCGGCTGCAAAGCGCTTGTCCTTCCACTTCTTCTTAACTGATTTTACTTCCATATCAAGTACCGATTTGGACGGACGGACAAGAGCTGTTGTGGTAACCAGACCTGTAAGTTCATCGATGGTAAAAAGATATTTCTCCATTTTTTCAATCGGTTCAACATCCGAACAGATTCCCCACCCATGGGAAACTACAGCATGTATGTAATCATCCGGCCAGTCATTTTCTTTCATGATCTTTTCGGTCATACTGCAGTGCTGTTCCGGGAATTTTTCATAATCAAGATCGTGAATAAGACCGATAATTCCCCATTTATCAGTATCCTCACCTTCAAGTTCTGCGATGTGTCTCATCACAGCTTCTACTGCCAGGGCATGTTTATAAAGGCTTTCCGTCTGATTATATTCTTTAAAAAGATTCAGGGCTTTATCCCTGTCCGGTGTTATGGGCATAGCTACCTCCTGTAAGAGCTGGAAATATAATTAGATTTTAACATAACTTTTAAGCAATTGTAAAAATTAGCAGTAATAATTTCAGCCGAGCTTGACAAGTGATTTTGGGAGATTTATCCTTAAGGCAATGAAAAAAAGTATGAGATCTAAATGCAGTTAGATGACATTAACTTTTTAAATCACTTTTCCGATCTGCGGGTAAAATCGGACCCCGATGGATGTTTTGTACAGATAAATAATGTTTTTGAGGATGTTCTGGGATATACAAACGATGAGCTTAAAGGTATCCCGGTGACCAATCTTTTTCATCCTGAAGATACCGTTCCTCTGCGACATGAAATCGAAGAACTGAAATACGGAAATACGCGAAAAGTTTTTCTGAATCGCGTCAGGGATAAGTTTGGTAATTATCATTATATAGAATGGGTTTTTATACCTGATGAAAAGGGAAATTTTCTTGCTTCAGGCCGTGATGTCTCTGAAAGGAAGCAGATCGAACTCGAAAAGAGAAGGACTGAAGAATTTTTTGATATTATTAATGCCTGTAATTCGGTTAACAAATTACTGAGGCAGACGCTTTCATTTCTAAAAGATATCTACGGCTTTGATGCACTTGCAGTGAGACTTCAGGCAGATGATGCATACCCCTATGCCTGCAGTATAGGATTTAATGAAGATTTTCTTGAGAAAGAAAGCTTGCTTCATATCGGTAATACCTCAGATAAAAAGAAATGTTTCTGTTCAATGGTGATTTCCGGCACTCAGGATGATTTTCCCTCATGCTTCACAAGACACGGAAGTTTTTATACAGGCAGTTTAAAAGCTCTTATAGAAGCAAATGGTGAAAGCGGATTAACTTCCTGCCTGCGCAGTGAATGTAATGAGAATGGTTATGAAACTATAGTTCTTCTTCCAATGAGAATAGGAGCAGAAAGAATAGGCCTTATTCAGCTGAATGACAGGAGGAAAGATCTTGTTTCTGCGGGGACTCTCCGATATCTGGAAAGACTTTCCGAAACCCTTGCTGTAGCTGTTTCCAGAATCAGAAAAAGCCATGAACTTGCCGAGAGTGAAAAACATCTTCAGACCGCACAGAAAATAGCCGGGGTAGGAAGCTGGGTTCTTGAGCCGGAAACCATGATTTTTTCTGCATCTGATGAAATGAAAAAAATCCTCGGGTATACACCCCGGAAAAAAAAGAAAATTTCCTGGCCGGAAATTCTTGGAAGGATTGATGATTCTGATCGTAATGCTGTAGAGAATGCAATGGCAGAAGTTCTAGGGGGAGGGGATCCTCCAGGTGTTGCTTTCGGGTTTACAACTCCCGATCAGCGTCACATATACATCAAAGCGGATGCGGAATTATTCAAGTCTGATATTATCGGCAGAGTCAGAGTCTTCGGTACAAGTCTGGATATAACCCGGTTAAAAGAGAATGAAGCTGAAATTACAAGACTGCTTAAAGAAAAAGAAATTCTTCTTAAGGAAGTTCATCACAGGGTCAAGAATGACATGAATACGGTCAAGGGAATGCTTGCCATGAATGCCTTTAATATAAAGGAGCCGCGAGCCCGTGAAATGATGAAGACAGCCGAAAGCCGTATTCTAAGTATGATGGTTCTCTATGACAGGCTATATAAGGGCTCAAATCTAAAATCACTGAACATCCGTGAATATCTTGAAAGTCTGCTCACCGAGATTTCGGGTCTGCATCAGAGTCAGGTTTCGGTTGATGTTTCATCAGACGATATTATTCTCCCGGTAAAAACGGTAACGCCGATAGGGATAATAATAAACGAGCTGTATGCCAACACCATGAAGTATGCCTTCGATAGGCAGAACGGGAACCATGCCGGAATTGCGGTGTCACTTGAGAGCCGGGACGGCTGCGGAATACTGAATTACAGTGATAACGGACGAGGATACTCTATCGACAATCAAAGTGAAGGATTCGGATTAAAACTTCTTGATATGCTTGTTAAACAGATACGCGGCAGTTATGAAATCACCAATGAAAATGGTGCTGCTGTGAGTATCAGTTTTCCAATTCCGGAATAAAAAAAGCCGGACAGAATTTATTCCCGCCCGGCTGTTAATGTTTTATTTGCTGAGGCAATTTCAAAACAAACCTAGTTTTGAAAGAAGCTCTGTTTACTGATTTATCTGTCTGATAAGCCATCCGTCGGTAGTATCAGTGATGTCATCCCAAATTTCTTTAATAAGATAATTTCCTGAAGCTTCCTGGTACATGACAAAAATAAGTTCGACAGGATCCAGCGCAGCTCCCTCCACTGTTTTTACCATTGCAGCAGTAACATTAAGCGGATCACTTGAGTCGGTCACAGTTATAGCAAAACTTGCATCAGGATCAAACCGCAGGTCCCAGAATCCAATATCCTCCGCATTTTCCCTGTTGATCATTTCAGATTCGGGGGCAAAGTGAAGCAGTATTGCATCGGCTGTACGATCTTCTGAATTGATTGTAACTGTGAATGCCGCAATTCTTTCGTTAACCGACATGGGCAGCAGCATCCCCAGCAATCCATCGCATGAGAATGACAGTGCAACTATCAGTGCCGTCAATAATATTATTACTTTCCGTTTCATATGTTTCTCCTTTACTTAATAATCTGAGTCTATAAGATAATCTTCGGTTCTTGATTCAAATACAGTTACGGCACCCTGATACTCATTCAGGAAATCCCTGTATATGCTGTCATCAGTATTTCTGATGTATGCTGTTTTCATTCTTAAATAGAAGGCTCCAAGCACATGCTGCCTCATGGAAAGGGCAGAGAGGGCATGATGCCTGTAATTTATAACCATTTTCGATGATGTTATTTCAAGAGGTTTCAGCTGCTCTGATTCAAGAGTTTTTGCCTCTTCAACCTTTCCATCTTTTATAAGTGCTTTCTGCTTTTCACGCAGCCTACTGACCTCCGCTGAGGCTTCTTCATGCATCTTTCCCCATTCTTCCATTTCATCAAGCATCTTTGAAAGGCTTACATTCATCATTTTCAAAGCTGATACCGGATCGGCCATCATCGAATCAATCTTTGAGGCATTCCAGGCTGAAAAATCAATCTTACCCTCAAACACATCAAACTTGTCTCCGAGTTGTCCTTCCGCCGACATTTCAACCCCTTCGTTCCCGCCGAGATATACACTGCTCTCCGTACCGAAGACTTCAACGGCTCCTGAATCCACAGTTATCATCGATGATCCGTCAGCCCCTGCATATACAGTAAACTCTGTGCCTCTTACCCCCGCTACCGCAGACGGGGTTGAAATAAGCGGCTCCTGGGTCATCATATTGAACTTGAACCTCACCTGACCTATTGTGGTTGCAGCTACACTCTGCTTCTTCCCGTCTACATTACGTTCACTTAATGAAAATACCGTGTCAGGTGTGATGATTATTCTGCTTCCCTGCTGGGGTTCAAGTTCGGCAGTTCCGTCTTCTCCGGTAATGACTGTATCTCCGGAAACCAGGTGATCGCCGATGAACAGTTCATATATATCGCCTCTGCTGTCTTTCATATCGACCCATCCGTCAACATAAACGACATCAGATTCCTGTGCAGAAATGCTGCCTGCTGATGCTATAAGCAGTATTACCGCGGTAATTGTTAAAAATCCGAACCTTTTCATCTTACCGGTCCTCCCCAGGCATAAATCTTTACAGCTCCTTCAACATCTTTCCCTGTAAGCAGATAGACGGTTCCGGAATCACAGCCAATGACCGCAAGCCTGGCTTTTGCATCGGGATATTTCTGAAGAAACAGTTCCGCTGCCTTCGATTCCGACGGCCACCGGCTTGTTCCCGGTATGAACTTTTCTGCCGATAAAAGAACCGGATTCTCTATTCTGAAACCGGCAGATTTCAATCCGTTCCAGAACATGCTGTTCAGCTGCACACCCGGCAGAACCTCTCCGTCAACAAGAAATGGTTCGGAACTCATTGAAATCAGAATGTCGCTTTCTCCGCTGTTTATCATTCCGATAATTTCATTAATTTCGCCGCTGCTCACTCCGCCAATGGAAGCGCATCCGGATAATATAACAATAATTAGAAGTGATAGTGTTACTAACAGTCTTTTTTGTTTCATAGAGAAAAGTATAACCCTTTTGATTTGAATTAGCCAGAAAGTAATCACAGACAAGGCCTTGCTTCTGCTATATAATAATTTTCGTACTGTGATTTAAATTCGTAAAATAAAAAAGGATAAAATTTGACGTCAATTGCTGATTCTGGAAAAAAACTTAAACTATTGCTGTTCTGCGCCCTGCTTTTTTTACCGGCAGCGGGAAATGCCGTCTGTATGTCAACTGACCTCAGCCTTGGTGTGAATGTTGATATAACCCCCTATGGTGTAGAGATTATTCAGCCGGGTGCTGCGGTTCAACTGTGGTTTGACGGCCGCTCTGCATTCTGTCCCGGGCTGTCTGCGGAGTTTTACTACCTGCAGGAGAGGTTTGACATGGCTTTTAATCTGACCTGCAGGTATGACTTTGATGCAGTGTCAGCTTTTGCAGGTCTGGGACTTGTCTATGAAAAGACTGAACAATCGCATGTTTATCCCGAAGCCGAGCTGGGCGCCAGGTTCGTTTTTGCCGATATGTTTACAATATGTCCTCTGCTCTCCGTAAGAGCTAAACCCCGGGATACAGATACTGATCTCAGGCTGCTTGCCGGAATAACTTTTTAGTCGAAAATACTTGATTAAAATGGTAATAAATATATATACTACTAAAAGGGTAATTAAGGTAGAGTATGAAACTTTCAACAAGAAGCAGATACGGATTAAGATTTTTAACAGAGCTTGCCTCAAGAAATACAAATGAACCCGTATTTCTCGGGGATATTGCAAAAAAGCAGGATATCTCTGAAAAATATCTGAGCAAGCTTGTCATTCCGCTGCGGACAGCGGGAATTTTGACTTCGGTCCGGGGAACGCACGGCGGCTATATGCTTTCAAAGCTTCCTTCCGCAGTAACCGTACGTGAAATTGTTGAAGCTCTTGAGGGCGGTCTGCAGGTGGTTGAATGTTCAAACTCAAATGATGACTGCAGCAGGCTTCCCGGCTGTGCAGTTTCCGAAATATGGGAAGGGCTGAATAATGTTATTTCCGATTACCTTGAAGATATTACGCTTGAGAGTGTAGTCAGGCGATATAAAGAAAAGCAGCGGGAAACTCTGCCTTTCGTGTATGAAATTTAGGAGAAATAAGACTGATGAAGATAGCGGTAGGCCTTTCCGGCGGGATAGATTCTGCGGTTGCATGCGCCATTCTTAAAAATGAAGGACATGATGTGACGGCGGTAATGATGACCCTGTGGGACGGTGAATACCGTAAAACGGGGAAACATGCCTGCTTCGGGCCTGATGAACAGGAAGAAGTAGACAAGGCGGCTGAAATAGCCGAGTTTATCGGCGTTCCCTTTGTGACTCTCGACTGTTCAAAGGAATACAAATCCTCCATCCTCGATTATGTAAGGCTGGAATACCGCTCCGGCCGGACACCCAATCCCTGTGTGAAGTGCAACCACGAGATGAAATTCGGACTGCTTCCTGAACTTGCAAGGAGTAAGGGGCTTGATTTCGAGCGGTTTGCTACCGGTCACTATGTCCGCACTGAATACGATTCGTCCTCAGATCGGTACAGTCTAATGAGAGGTAAGGATCCCAAAAAGGATCAGAGCTACTTTCTTTACCGGCTTTCGCAGAAGCAGCTTTCCGAGTCTATGTTTCCCCTGGGGATGATGACAAAGACAGCGGTCCGTGCTCTGGCTGCAGATTTAGGTCTGCCTGTAGCTGATATCCCTGAAAGCCAGGATTTCTATTCAGGCGACATGGCCGATATAATCGGTGAAGAGCCCTCCGGTGATGTCGTAGATAAAACAGGCCGCGTTCTGGGCAGGCACAGCGGAATCAGCAGGTTTACAATCGGGCAGCGTAAGGGGCTCGGTATATCCTCCTGTGAACCCCTGTATGTCACAGGAATTGATTCGCAGGAAAACAGGATAATAGTAGGTTCGTCTGAAGATGCTGTGAAAAGTGAATTCACAACCGTTGATACTGTATTTTCTTCTATTGAGGATATTTCCGGAAGTATGAATGTTTCTGCAAAAATCAGATCCGCCGGAAACGAGTACCCTGCAGTAATCTCTCAGACAGAGGTTCCCGGTGTTCTGATGGTGTCTGCAGAATCGGGCTTGTTTGCTGTGACTCCCGGGCAATCTGCGGTTTTTTATAAGGATGATAAAGTGATTTGCGGCGGGGTGATCAATCCCGCATAATTTTTATGTATTAAATACTACCAAAAAGGTCTAAAAGGTAGATAGGAGTTTTTATGGCAATTTATAATAATTTAACTGAATTAATAGGCAATACGCCTCTGGTACGTCTGAATAAGCTTACAGAAGGATTAAAGGCTGAGGTTATTGTGAAGCTAGAATCCTTTAATCCTTTCTCAAGTGTGAAGGACAGAATCGGGTTTGCCCTGATTGAAGATGCTGAAAAACAGGGTCTTTTAACATCTGACAGTGTCATTATCGAACCTACGAGCGGTAATACAGGTATCGCCCTCGCATTTATTTCGGCGGTAAAGGGCTACAGGGTAATTCTTACAATGCCCGATACCATGAGCATTGAGCGACGCAAGCTTTTAAAAAGTCTGGGTGCTGAACTTGTGCTTACTCCGGGAGCTCAGGGCATGAACGGGGCAATCCTCCGCGCGGAAGAGTTATCCCTGCAGTATCCGAACTCTTTTATTCCCGGGCAGTTTAAGAATCCGGCAAATCCGGATTTCCATTTTCGTACGACTGCAGAGGAAATCTGGAGGGATACCGGCGGTGAGCTTGATATCTTTGTAGCCGGGGTCGGCACCGGTGGTACGGTTACCGGAGTAGGGCGTGGACTCAAGAAACACAGGGCTGATATTAAAATTGTAGCTGTTGAGCCTGAAACTTCACCTGTCATTTCAGGCGGCAGTCCGGGCCCTCATAAAATACAGGGGATTGGTGCCGGATTTATACCCACTAATCTTGATACATCAGTAATTGACCATATTATTCGTGTTACCGATTCGGAGGCTGGAGAAACAGCGAGGAGGCTTGCCAAAAATGAAGGCATTCTGGCAGGAATATCTTCGGGTGCTGCTCTTTCTGCGGCATTGAAGCTGGCTGAGCAGGACGGGAATGAAGGAAAACGGATAGTTGTTCTTCTTCCGGATACCGGAGAACGATATCTGTCGACCTGGCTTTTTGAGGAATAGTATCACTTTCCCCTCTCTATTGACTATATAAAGAAAAATATATATATTAAACCCTGTCAATACGGCAGGGTTTAATTTCAGAGGAGGGGAGATACCATGTTTAAAATTCTTCAGAAAATTCAGAAAAATCTAATAATTGCAGTCCCGGTGGTGATGGCCGCTGGTATAATATTCGGCTTACTTTTTGAGAACATCTCATTTCTTCAGAACCTTGTTCTTCCATTTACCTTTCTTATGGTATACCCGATGATGGTTACCGTTCAGCTGAAGAAAATTGTTGCAAAAGGAGATTTCAAGCTCCAGCTGCTCACTCAGCTGATCAACTTTGCAATAATTCCTTTTATAGCCTTTTTTATCGGGAAGATTTTTTTCGGAGGGAATCCATATTTCAGTCTTGGAATCCTCCTGGTAGCTCTTCTTCCAACATCCGGAATGACAATCTCCTGGACCGGAATGTCAAAGGGCAATGTTGAAGCCGCAGTCAAGATGACTGTCTTCGGGCTGATTATCGGCTCGCTGCTCACTCCATTTTATATTAAAGCCCTCCTCGGTGCAGAAATTTCAATCCCTCTGACAAAAATATTTATTCAGATTGCAATCATAGTTGCGGCGCCTCTTCTTGCCGGGTGGCTGACCCAGACTCTCATAGTAAAACGGGTTGGTACTGAAAGGTATAACAGTGATATAAAGAAGATTTTTCCTCCGATCTCCACCCTTGGTGTACTTGCGATAGTTTTTGTGGCAATGGCTTTAAAGGCAAAATCAATAGCTTTGGATCCACTTAAATTTGTATCGCTTATACCGCCGCTGTTGATTCTCTATTTCATAAATCTGGTTATCAGCACATTTACTGCAAAACGCTTTTTTAACAAGGAAGACGGTCTGGCTCTGGTTTACGGTACAGTACTCAGAAATCTCTCCATAGCCCTGGCAATAGCCATGACAACCTTCGGAAGGGAAGGGGCGGATATTGCTTTAATTATAGCACTTGGCTACATCATCCAGATACAGCTTTCCTCCTGGTATGTGAAACTGTCCCCTGTTATTTTCAGTGAAAAAAAATCAGGAGTTAATACTTAAGAGTCTAACTTAGGTTTGCAAATAATGCTTATAGATCTTAGAATTGACCTGTATGGAGAAATTTCCTCGAACCGATACACTTGAAAATCTGCATCCCTTCAGGCTGCTTCTAAGATTTATTCTTCTTTCAGTTATATTAATTATTGTTTTTCTGTTTATCTCCTACCTGATTCTAAAAAAGAATAGTGATGAAAATCTGAATATTTATTTCAACAATATCTATCTGCACACTAAAAATGCTTCGGAAAGGTTTATAGAAGATAATATCAACAGTATGAAAACTATTGCCGGATTTGAGCCGGTACATAAATTTTTTAAAGATTTTGAAAGAAACGCAAACTATGTTGAGACTTCGGGCGGAGAACCAATATTTTTTTCAGAAATGCCTATCCCGATAAAGCTTATTTCAAGAGACGGTTTTTTTGTGATTGCAGGTGTCGACCAGGGCCCTCGGGTTAGCTACCCAGAGTTTGATAAAATCAGGGTAATGGTTGCAGATGGGCATACAGACGGTCTTTTCATTGTTGTTAATCATCAGCCCCCTGCATTCGGACGAGGTCCGGACAACACTTTTGCTGTAATTTTTGTGCAGGTTACTGATTCAGAGAAGGAAGTACTGGGTTATCTTGTGAATGAAATTAACCTTGAAATGCTCGGGTTCAATATGCAGGATTCCGAGCTTTCAGATTCTGGGAGCAATGAAGGTTTTTATACGATATATAAAAAACTTGATTTTTATTTTATAGATGAATACGGAAGGCCAATCACAAAACTGCTCTATGCAGCGGAATATCAGAAGAGACTGACCGAAGCCGGAATAAGCAGTAATTATCATGATATACCAATCTACAATCCTTCCTGGTCATCCTCTCTAAACGGAGAAAGCAATATATCACTCGTAAAGCAATTGATTGAAGAACACCCGGGAGAACTTGTCCGTAATAGACATTTGTATAAAAATTATTCCGGTTTAAGGGTTGAAGGAGGAGTATTCTGGCTGGAAAGTCTGAATGCCGGAGTTGTAATGGAGCTTGATGCCTCGGCCGCCTTCAGTCCCTATGTATATACTATATCGATAATTCTGCTTATTTTGATACTCTCATTTATTGTTTTTCTTTACCTGATTTTATGGATAAACAAGCTTAGAATGCGTGCGCTTAATGCGAATCCTCTGACGAAATTACCGGGTAATACCGAAATTAACAGCCGTGTACAATCATTGATAGATAAAAGGCAGGCTGTGACAGTTGTCTATGCCGACCTTGATAATTTCAAGGCCTATAATGATTTATACGGTTTTTCAATGGGAGATGAAGTAATAAAATTCACTGCAGATCTTTTAAAAAGTTATATAGGCGGATTCCCTTCAAAGCTTTCATTCTGCGGCCATATCGGAGGCGATGATTTCATTTATGTTATTCCGGAAACTCATGCAGAAGAGACCTCGTCGCTGATAGCTGAACAATTCGATTCGGGAATCAGAAAATTTTATAATGCCGACCATCTTAAACAGGGGTATATAGAAGAAAAAAACAGGGAGGGCGTAATGCAGCGCTTTCCCCTTATCGGTCTGAGTATGGCAGGTGTTGAATTAAGTAAATTCAGTTTTAAGCATTATCTCGAGGTCTCAAACCGCTGCGGAGAACTGAAAAAACTGGCCAAAAAACAGGTTGGAAGCTGCTATGTAATGGAAAGACGTAATTCCTGATATACTCAACAACTCGTTTCCGTACGTTTTTGTACAGAAACGTCTTATAAATAATAGAATGTATATTATCTGAACTATAATTAACCCGTTACAGGAGAAAAATTATGACAAAACGGGTTTCATTTATTTTAAGTTTACTTCTTTTAGCAGGCAGCCTGACGGTTATTACAGGCTGTGACCCAAATGCCGTCACCTCACCGGACGGCGCTGATACTGACAGCAGCAGTACCGGGACAACAAGTCCGACGGACACCAGCGGATATAATGTCGTGTTTACCGGTGAACTCCATGAAAACTGGAAGGACAATCCGTATGATACCTATATCTACGCAAAAAGCTATTCACCAAGTGACACCATTTGGAACGATACCTCTCTTACGCTTTCGGACGGCGGAGATTCACTTGCTTCCGGCTCTAACTATGAGGACGTAAACTATAATTCGTGCATTATCAAGGCAACTTCGGAAATTAACGCCGTCGGAGCTATGGCGCTCTATGCTTCTCAGGAATCATCTACAAAAAGCGGTCTCTCTTCCGACTTTGACTGCAGTAATTCAGGACATGCCCGTAACGATCTTATAATTAGAGCCGTATCAAACAAGTCTGCGACTACCCGTATACAGTTTTCCGGAAGTCTAAGCATAAGCGGCTTTGTAAAATTTACCATCAGCAATGAGGGTGATGAAGCCTTTGACGCACAGGCCGGTGCTTCGGTCGGATTTTCAGTTGCTGTCTGGGATACATATCTCGGCCCCTATGGTGAATCAAGGGTTGAATATCTGCAGCTGGACGGCGCTGAGGCAGGATATGAAGTTGCAGGGCATGCGGTGTTAAGCAGAAGCATGGATGTGAACGATGGAGTAGATGGTGATACATCCGCCAGCGACGGTGAATTTGCGGGCTCAGCATCGGTAGGAGATACTTCAATTACTGTTCCATCCTCAGTGGACTATTCATTTGAAGTTGAGCCTGATGAAATCAAGGTTATAAGAAGTTCTGCAAGTGCCTCAGCCTGGGCCGATCATGCTGACACTCTGGATGACTGTTCAGTTGACGGGGAAGCAAAGATTATTATGAGCGGAGTGCTCGAAGATATTTATGCCGAAGATCCGGATAACCCGGATGCCGTTATAACTGTATATGTTTACAGAGCGGAGTAGCGCTTTATATCCTGTTTTTCATACAAAAAAATGGCTGGTCAGGTGTTATTCCCGGCCAGCCATTTATATTCTTCCGGATTATATCAGATAAACCGGGCTGCTGAAAAATCAGTCGTAAAGAAGACCTTCAATATCAGCATCATCCATATTGTCCTTAGTATAGAACTTGGCCCCTGTATCTACATCAGATACGGATTTGCCCTGGTATGCTGTGAAAGCAAGTTCAACTGCCTTGTAGCCGATTGAGTACGGATCCTGGGTGATTGAACCGAGGAAGTACTGGTTTCTAACTGCATTTTTCTGGCCTTCACCGGCATCAAAGCCGATAACCACAAGACCTTCATACATTGCAGGAAGATCTGCACCATCGTTTGTTGCTGCAAGAATACCCTTTACAGTAGCTTCGTTTGAACAGAATACACCAACTATATTGGCTTCTTTTACTTTGTTCAGAACTGCTGTAGAAGCTGCTGCTGCATCAGTTGCTGCTGCTGAAGCAGGAACAACCATATCTATCATAACCTTTTTACCCTTGGTTGGATTCTTTGAATCAACATAGGCGGGGTTACCCATAACTTTAATGTCGTCTGCAGTGAGATCTGTATTGTTGATAATGAGATCAACCATGGTATCTCTGAATCCCTTACCTCTGGAGAGGAGTGATTCACCGGCTGCATCCTGGTTCATAACTACGATAGTTACAGGACTTGCATCGGTTGCTGCCTTGATTTTGTCGCCGATAACTTCAAACATCTTCTTTGCGGCCATTCCAGCTGCATTGTAGTTGTCTGTTGAAGCGTTAGCATAAATAGCACCTGCCGGAGCATTAGGAACACCGGAGTCAAAACCTATTACAGGAATTCCGTTATCCTTGCACTGCTGAAGCTGGTCCATTACAGATGTGGTATCAAGTGCGGCAAGGGCTATAGCTACAGGATTCTTAGCCATTGCGTTATTGAGCATTTCTACCTGGATCTGAACATCGCTTTCTGAAGGTGGTCCTTCAAAAGTAATATCAACACCGTACTTGTCTGCAGCTGCATTTGCTCCCTTCTTAACCTGCTGCCAGAAATCATGCTGTTCACCTTTTGAAACGACCGCTATGTACGGAGTTTCAGCCTTGGCTGCCTTTGCTTCACCGCCCCCGTCATCCTTTTTACAGGAAACTGTGGAGAAAGCTGCAAGAACTACTGCCAGTAGAACCAGAATTCCAGCTCTTTTGAAAATTTTCATAAAAGTCCTCCTATAATTAACCCGCATACGCGAGTCTATCCCCGAATACTCGGGTGAATCCCGTTATCCGGGATAATTCACTGTTCTTTCTGCTGCTGGAATTCTCTTTCAGCAGCTTTTTCTTCGGCTATAAGTTTTGCTTTTTCAGCCTTCTCTTCAGCCTTCATTTTTGCAAAGTTGGCACTAAGCTGAGTCTTTGCATCTGCTATTTCTTTTTTAAGTTTTTCAGCCTGAGCTCCTGATGCTGATGACAGCTGTTTTTTCAGGTCGGAAATTGTTTCCTGCATCTGCAGCTTGTATGTATCGGCAGGAGTCAGGATCTTTACCTCAGAAGCTTTCTTGTTGCGGTAGATATCAAGCAGTACAGCTCCGATTACGACAACACCGGTAAAGAAGGTCTGGTAGTGGGCCTGCAGATCCATTGACGGAAGGCCAGCTCTGAGTACACTCATAATATATACACCGATCATTGTGCCGAAGACTGAACCGATTCCTCCGGAGAGTGATGTTCCGCCAATAACCGCACCGGCAATAGCGTAGAGCTCAAAGCCCTGGCCCTGTGCAGGCATAACTGTTGTATAAACAGCAGCGAATGCGATACCGCCTATACCCGCGCTTACTCCGCTTACAACATAGGCCATCATTTCCCATTTCTTAACGTTTACACCGGAAAGTCTGGCAGCTTCCTTGTTGCTGCCTATGGCAAAGATGTACCTGCCCATCTTTGTTTTGGAAAGAATAATAAAGGCCAGTATCGCGACACCGAACAGGATTATTGCTCCCGTCGGTATTGAAAAACGGTCTTCGGTAATATACTTGAACAGATTCTTGAACCATCCGTCAGCATTTGAACGGGTAGGGAAGGTCGCACTTCTAACATTCGACACTATTGAACCGACACCCATTGAAATCATCATTGTTCCAAGGGTTGCAATAAAGGGCGGAAGATTCAGGCTTGAAACCATGAAACCGTTGAAGAATCCGAAACCCGTTGCAATGATCATTATCAGAATCAGAGCCGCCCACATCGGCCAGCCCCAGGTTTTATATGCAGTTCCGCCGATAATTGCCGCACACATCATTACAGTTCCGCAGGAAAGGTCTATTCCTCCGGTGATTATTACAAAAGTTACACCGATTGAAATGAAACCAATGTAATAGGATGAATCAAGGATGTTTACCAGTGTTGTGTATGAAAAGAAGTTTCTACCGAAGAGCCCGAAAAAGACATAAAGAATTATAAGGGCTGCCGGTGCCAGAAATTTCTGCATTCCGACTTCTTTCATCCTCTCCAGCATTGTTTTGTTATCGAGTGATTCCATTATTTACTCTCCTGATTTCTCATTGTCGCGTAGTGCATGATTTTTTCCTGGGATGCATCTTCTATATCCAGCTCGCCTGTAATTTTGCCCTCACACATGACCATAATTCTGTCGCTCATTCTAAGAACTTCAGTCAGTTCGGAAGAGATCATGATGATCGATTTTCCTTCCTTGGCCAGGGTATTAATAAGGGTATATATTTCACTTTTTGCACCGACATCAATTCCCCTGGTAGGCTCATCGAATATCAGAATATCGCTGTTTCTGATAAGCCATTTTGCAATAACTACTTTCTGCTGGTTTCCGCCTGATAGGTTTTTAAGCAGCTGATCAAGGCTTGGAGTTTTAACTTTCAGCTTTGATACGTAGTCTCCGACAACTTCTTCAACCTTTTTCTTGTGGATGAAGAGTCCTCGCTCGTATTTTTCATATGATGCAATTATTGAATTGTCTGTCACATTCATTCCGACGGCGAGCCCGTAGCGTTTTCTGTCCTCGCTCAGGTAGCCGATTCCGTGTCCGACAGCATCCATCGGGGTTTTTATTCTTGCCGGACGGCCGTTAATGAGAATACTTCCGCTGTCTATATGATCTGCCCCGAAGATTGCACGGGCTGTCTCTGTTCTTCCCGCTCCCATGAGGCCGGCAAAACCGAGTATCTCGCCTTTTTTCAATGTAAAGGAAACATCCTTGACCATTCTGCCGGCGCTCAGGTTCTTGACCTCAAGAACTACCGGAGAACCTTCAGGTACATTGCTTTCAGACTTAGGATCCTCATAGATAACACGGCCTACCATCATGTTGATGATTTCTTCCTTAGTTACATCCGGAGTATCCTTTGTCCCGACATACTCACCGTCACGCATTACGGTGACACGGTCGGTTATCACACCGATTTCATCCATTCTGTGTGAGATGTAAATCATGGCAACTCCTTTCGAAGCCAGATCTCTCATTATGGTGAAAAGGTCGTTGATCTCTGTTTCTGTAAGCGCTGCGGTCGGCTCATCAAGAATAAGAATCTTGAGATCATGCGATACAGCCTTGGCAATCTCTACCATCTGCTGCTTGCCTACTGTAAGTCTGCCAAGGGTAATTGTAGGATCTATATCCATATTCAATCGGTTGAATAATTCAAGGGTTCTCTGATTCTGTTTTTTTTCGCTGAGGAAGATGCCCCTGGTTGATTCCCTTCCTATAAAGATGTTCTGGGCTACAGTGAGCTCTTCCATCATATTAAGTTCCTGATGGATGATGCCGATGCCTTTTTCAAGGGCTTCTTTGGGGCTTGCCGGGTTGTATAGTTTTCCCAGGTAATGGATTTCTCCTGAGTCTTTGGGGAATATCCCGGTCAGTGCTTTCATGAGAGTGGATTTTCCGGCTCCGTTCTCCCCTACAAGGGCATGAATCTCACCTTCGCGCAGGTCGAAGTTTACCCCCTTGAGGGCATGAACACCGGTAAAACGCTTCTCAATATTCTTCATGGAGAGTACTGTTTCTCTCACGACTAGCGTCTCCTTATTTATTGGTTAATTAAATTATCAGGGCAGAATAAGGATCGCGAAATCGAGAAATTTACGGATTTTGTTGAAGATTTTCCTATCTGGTGCTGAAAGGGTACAATAATTCCTGGTATTCACGCTGAAACATGTTCTCACGTGTTATAAGTACAGAGCCGGTGTCTATAAAGTCAGGAACGGGATTGCCAAGCAGGTATTCGGCTGCGGTCTTTACCGACAGGTAGCCCATGTTGTAGGGGCGCTGAACCACAGTTGCTTTTATGACACCTTCTTCAAGGTATGACAGTTCCCTGATAGCATTGTCAAAACCTACTACTATAACTCTGTCCTTGCTTCCTGTTTCTTCTATGGCTCTGGCTACACCGAGGGCGGCAACTTCGTTAAGGGCGACTATGCCGCCGAGCTCCTCATTTTTTAAAAGCTCAAGTGTTATTCTGTAGGCCTTTTCCTGCATGACATCGCAGAACCATGTTCCTATTATTTTCTGGCCTTCAAGTGCAGACCGGACCCCGGCCTCCCTGTCGATAGCGGTCGCTGTTTCCCGGATATGGCTGACTATTGCGATCCCTTTATTCTCACTATCTGCAATAAGCCGTTTTATTTCCCGTCCGGCTTTCTTTCCGGCTTCGAGATTATCAGTCGCAATGAATGATGCAGGTATTCCTGAATCTATTCCCGAATCCAGTGTAATGACTGGAATATTCAGGTTGTTTGCCCTGGTTACAGGTTCTACGAATCTCTTATAATCTGTTGCTGCCAGAATTATCATAGGCGGATCTTTGTCGATCACATCATTAAGTATGCTTATCTGAACATCTATATCCTTCTCATACTTTGGTCCGGATATTTCAACATCAATACCGTATTCTCTGGCGGCCTGATTGATGCCCCTTTCTACTACATTCCAGAAGTCCATTGGCTGGCCTTCAATTGATTTGATAATTATCTGAACCGGTTTTTCGAGAGATAGTTCACCGGGCGCAGCTTTCACATAAAAAACTGAAAGGATGATGAAAAGTATGAGTCCAGCAATGAGACTGATAAACAGCATAAACCAGTTTTTCATAAATCAAACTCCTCAATGTGGTCCGGAATCCTGACTGTTATGCTGGTGCCCATCCCCGGTTCGCTGCTGAATGACAATCCGTAATCTTCGCCGAAATACAGCTTAATCCTCTCATGCACATTTCGCACGCCCATTCCCTGCCTGGAAAGCTGAACCGGTTCTTCACCGGCGGCCTCTATGCCTCTCACAAGTTCCTGTAGTTCTTTTTCATCCATACCCCGACCGTTGTCAGTGACTGTCAGTATAATTAAATCATCTTCGACATGTCCGGTAATACTGATAAAACCCTGCCTGTCTACTTCCTTTATTCCGTGATAAATGGCGTTCTCTACAAGCGGCTGAAGGGTTATTTTCAGAATCAGCAGTTCATGAATAGCCGGATCTATATCAATAAGGTATCGGAATTTATCCTTGTAACGCATTTCCTGAATAGTAAGATAAGACTGAACATGTGCAATTTCTTCATTAATCGTGATAATTTCACGGCCCTTGCTGATAGATATCCGGAATAGTTTTGACAGGGCAGAGGTCATCTGAACAACCTCCCGGTTCTGCCCCATTTCACCCATCCAGATAATTGAATCGAGGGTGTTGTAAAGAAAATGCGGGTTAATCTGAGCCTGAAGAGCTTTCAGATCACTTTTCCGCTTCTGATCCTGCTCTCTGGTATTCTGTGCCATAAGCTCCCGGATACGGCTGACCATAATATCGTATTCGCGTGCCAGTTCGCGTATTTCATCGGTACCTTCAATTTTACCGATAAGGTGGAAATCGCCGGAATCGACGCTTTTCATTATGTTCTGCAGTTTTCGTACCGGTTTGGAAATTCCTGATGATATTCTATTTGTTGCAAGTCCTCCGAGAACAAACAGGGCAAGGCCTATAAGCGAGTAGGAAAGCTGTACATTCCTCCAGTCGGTAGTAAGATCGCTATGATAGGTCACATTGATTATATGCCAGCCTGTCAGCTCAGAGCTTGCAAGTGTGAAATAATGTTCTCCATCAAAGAACATTTTGTCGTCCGGATCTTTCGACAGTTTAATTATCTCTGATATGGGTTCCGAGCGGATTTCACTGTAGACAAGCTGCTGCATCGGGTGAAATACATAGTTTCCATCAGCATCCAGTATAAAATCATAGCTCTTGCTTCCAACTACAAGGGAGCGGCAGTATTCATCTATCCGGTTGAACTTCAGATCCAGCAGCAGGACTCCAAGGAATTCACCTGTCTCTGATGAATTTATAGTATGGCTAAGTGATACCACCCAGGTGTAACGCTGCTTAATTATGTTCTGAACATAGGAAGTCGAGACAACTGTATGTCCTTCCTGTTCCAGTGCCGCTTTGTACCAGCTTTGTTCTTCTATAGTAACCCAGGGGTTTATTTCAGCATCAGGTTCTCCGCTGAGTATCTGTCCGTTATTTCCTATTATCAGTATTTCTGAAATATCGCCTCTTGCTCTGATGTAGTCGGCCAGACGGTTCTGCAGACTCCTGGCGGTTTCTTCTGATTCTGACGGTTCAGTTTTCAAATAACTTTGAATCTGCTCGTCATCGATAATGACCTGGGCAAGTTTTTCGGTATCTCCTATATATGAGTCAATCTGTGTTACAAGCTGTTCAAGAAGGGCTTCATTATTATCGAGTACTGAGTTTCTTACAGTATTAACTGTAAAACGGAATGCCACCAGCTGCATTATAAAAACGGCCGAAAAAATGATGATTGTGAATATTGTATAGATCCTTGACTGAAGGGTACCGAAGCCCCAGGGCTTTTTCATTTATCAACTCCCTTGCGGTATTCCATTGCTGTAAGCCCGGTGAGTTTTTTAAATACTATTGAGAAATACCTGGGATCCGAGAATCCTGTCTGCTCTGCAACCTCATAGCCCTTCAAGTCGGTAGCCTTTAGAAGCTTTTTGGCCTGTTCAACCCGGTAGGCGGTCAGAAATTCAACAAAGGTCTGTCCGGTTCCTTCCTTGAAAAGTAAACTGAACTGACTGGTTGAGAGGTAAAGCTCGTCACATATGTCTTTGAGTGAAAAGCGCGGATCTTTATATTTTTCAGCAATTATATGCCTTGCCCTGTCTATTCTGGAAAGGACAGCGTCATGTCTTCTTACCTGAATGATTTCCTCGATTTTTCTGAGAACCCTGAAAAAATAACTTTTTGCCTGCTGAAGTGAGCCGAAGCTTCCGGGTGGGTTGAAAAGCGGTTCACTGTTTGCCGCAGGAAGCATATCCATTTCTTCCAGAAACTGCGTCAGCAGGTAGTGGAGCCTTGTAAGGTAGCTTGAGGCCTCCGACATAGTGAGATAGTGAGTCTCAAAGAAACTGAAGATGTCACTCAGTATGCCTGCAGCTGAATCATCGCTGCCGGTACGCAGGGATGCTGTCAGTTCCCGCGCAATTGTATTAAAACCCTCGAGTGATATATGCTTTTTATCCCTCACATCGTTAATGGACATGATCTGTGAAACTCCAAGGACTCTGGAGTAGTCAAGGGCGGAACCTGCTCCTCTGTATGAGGCATGAAGCATGTAGGGCGAGTTTACAACCTCGCCGATTCCAGCGGATATTTGATCCTTTTCAAGATTTGATGTATATCTGAATGCTTCCTCTGCAATTTCAACTGCCCGGCTGCTTAATGCTTTTTCATCGGAGTCCTGAAGCAGCAGTACTATATCCTCTTCACGGTTTGAAAATACTTCGTCTTCTATTCTTGCTCTGGATTTAAGGTATTCCGAGAGTGTAAGCGTATCAATATCATCCCAGCTTTGCGGAATACTGATTATTGAGACCTGATAGTAGGCCTGGCTGTCATTCCACTGGAAGAAGTCTTTTCTGCGGAGGAAGTTTTCCCTGCTGAGTCTGCCTGATACCAGCCTGTAAAGAAATCTTTCACGCAGCAGCGGGAAGCTTTTTTCCAGCCGCTCCTGCATGATTTCCTGCTGACGTTCATTTTCCCTGTTCAGATCGAGCTCGGCTTGTACTCTTTTAAGCACCTCATTGAGTTCTCCGGCTGTTATGGGTTTTAACAGGAAATCACGCACCTGATTTTTCAGGGCTTCCTGCGCGTATTCAAAATCATCGTACCCTGAAAGAAGCAGTACCATGATTTTAGGGTAGCGTTCTGAAATAATACGGCTGAGCTGGAGTCCGTCCATTCGGGGCATGTTAATATCAGTAATTACAATATCAGCATGGCTGTGTTCAAGGAATTCAAGGGCCTGTTCCCCGTGTTCAAATAGTCCGGCAAGCTCAAAACCATTGCTTCCCCATGGAACACAGCTGGAAATTCCCTCTCTGATTATGGCCTCATCATCAACAAGAATCAGTCGATACATCAAGTCTTACTCCGGCGTCATTATAACACAGCTTTATGTTATTGAGGTTTTTTATTAAAATTGTATGAAAAATTGTGCAATTTCACTAAAAACACTGTATTTTTTTAAACAAATGAGGTATTTTATCAAGGGAGGGGGAAATAGAGTATTTGTCAAGAAAAAATTTGTAATTTTTTTCAAAAATACTTGATACTTTTATAAAAAAGTAGTATTTTATCGATAAGAATAAATCTTCTTAGTAAGGAGTTACAATATGGAAGAAAAGAAATCTGTAGTAGAGAATCTGAAGAGAATGCTTCTCAGTGAAGGTATACAGGTAAGTAATGAAGAGCGATGGAATGCTCTTGGTGCTCAGGCTGAAGAACACAAGGCAGAGCTTGAGAAAGAACTCGGTACAGTAATTGCCTGGCATGAAGCTCTTTTTTCATGGCATGAAAATGTACTTCACCCCTTAAGAGTTGCAATAAACACATGGGAAATCAAAGCAGCTTTCCCCAATCAGACACTTGGTGATCTTGTTCTTGCAATCACTGACCACTGGAACTACCTGAGGGAAAAACACACTGCAATTACACTTGAAGAAGCTGCAGCAAGCTTTGTTAATAATTACGGTGAAGGACTGGCAAGATTTTTCTCACGTTTTCTTATTCCTGCAAGTATTAAAAAAGAACTGGAAGCCATCGGCTAATGCCGAAGGCTTTCAAGACTAAATACAAAATGGAATTAAATGAGAATGAGCCGCCAGTCTTCTCAATGAAGTAGCTAAGGGACTATCTGAAAAAAGGTAAGTCCCTTTTTTTATATTTAAAAATATAAAAACTGCAAAAAAATTTCAAAAATCATAGGTTTTCATTATTTCATTGGTAAACAATTCCCCCCGGAGTTCCGAAAATTTTCGTAAATAACTATAAAAATCGTATTAAAAAACGGGGATAATCAGTCATGTCACTATCAAAAAAGCTCTCTATTTCAATAGGTTTTCTTATAGCCGTAGTTGCAGCCGGAACTGCAATTGTCCTGACGCTGGTAGCATCAAATGCACTGATGGATACCACTGCTGTCCTTATGGATACACAGGTCAGATCCGGAAGAGAAATTGTGAGACAGGAAATTGATCTCAAAATCAGTAAATTGCAGGCTATTTCAGCGGTTCTAGGTGCTTTACCTGTCACCGCTCAGGAGAGAAGAGCATTTCTCTCGACAGAAAAAAAGGGTCTGGATTTTCTGGAGATAGCCTTTGTCGATATGAGGGGCATTGCAGATTACGGTTCAGATGAAGAATCTATCAATCTGCATGATAGAAGTTATATAAAAACAGCCCTTTCCGGAAAGCCTGCTGTTTCTGATGTTCTAATCAGCCGGGCGACTGGAGAACCTGTTGTCATGTACTGTGTGCCGATATTTCATCTGGGCAGTGTTGTCGGTGCTGTTCTTGGCAGAGCCAGGGGGACCGATTTAAGCAGCTATGTTGATGCTATGGGATTCGGAGAATCGGGGTATGCCTACATTGTGAATGGTGAGGGAACTGTTATAGCTCATCCGGATGCAAGCATGGTCCTTGATCAGTTTAACCCTCTGAAGCTGCTTGGTGATAATCCGGAACTGGCAGGGCTTGCAGCCTTTTTTGAAAATTTCAGTTCTTCCGACAATGGGACAGGCATGTATGAATTTAACGGAAGGGATATATTTGCTGAATTCTTTGTCATAGATAATTCTGATTGGAAACTGGTAGTAACTGCTGAAAAAAGCGAATTCCTGGGAAGTCTGACCCATATGAGGATAATCGGAATAATTGCATGTGCTGTATTTATACTAATTGGTGTTGTTGTCTCGGTACTGTTTACACGCTCTATTACCGGTAAAATTGATAACATGATTCCTGTTATAGATGCTCTTTCAGACGGAAACCTGTCCCTGAGAATGAGTGTGACTTCAAAAGATGAAATGGGGCAGATGAGTAAGTCATATAATACTGCAGTGGACAGGCTTTCGGATATGCTTTCTGTAACAAAGCAGTCTTCAGAACAGATGGGTCTGATTTCAGAGGAACTTGGTCAGAATATGATGGAAACCGCTGCTTCTATGAATCAGATTAGTTCAAATATTAACCGACTTAACGGGCAGTGTGATGTACATTCCGCATCAATAACTGAGACGGACAGGGTAATTTCAGAGATGCAGTCCCGGGCAGTCAGTCTGAGTGATATGGTTAATGAACAGTCATCGGTGGTTACCGAAACATCTGCTGCCGTTGAGGAACTTTTATCGAATATAAAATCTGTTTCAAAAATACTTAACAATAATTCAGATTCAATAGACGAACTTGTAAAGGCTTCTGAATCCGGAAAAGAGGGCATTGCAAAACTAAGTGAGATTGCAGGAGGTATTGAAAATAACTCGAGCAGCCTTCTGGAGACTATAGATGTCATTCAGAATATTGCAAGTCAGACCAATCTTCTTTCAATGAATGCAGCCATTGAAGCCGCTCATGCGGGTGATGCCGGAAAGGGCTTTGCCGTAGTTGCAGAGGAGATCAGAAAACTGGCCGAGGATTCATCTACTGAGGGGAAGTCTATTTCTGAAGCTCTTAAAAAACTTAAAGAAGAGATTTCAACGATTGCTTCACTGTCCACAATGTCTGATCGACAGTTTGACGATATAAGCAGGCTGCTTGAATCAGTCCGGAATCAGGAATACGAAATCAAATGCTCAATGCAGGAGCAGGATGAGGGCAGTTCGGTTATTCTAGAGTCTGTTCAAATGATGAACAATATCTCCCAGGAAGTTAAGACCGGATCGGATGTTATGATTGAGGGCTGCCGAAATGTATCGGGTACAATGGAGCAGCTTAAAAAACTCACTTTTGAAATGCATGCAAGTATGAATGAGATGGTTCAGGGCACCAGGATGATTAATGAGGCTATACAAAATGTGAACAACGCAACTCAGGAAATGAATGCCGGTGTTGAGCAGATGGCTTCTGAAGTTGCGGTCTTTACAGTCTGAGAAATGCTTGATTGACGGCTGTAACGCAGGGTAGTATTGAAGTATGAAAACTATTGAATCTGCAGCAGTCATTGGAGCGGGAGCTCTCGGACTCCTTTACGCCGACAGGATACATAGCTCCATAAGTGAAAAATGCTTTTTTCTTGCCGGACCTGAGCGGGCTGAGGGTATAAATAAAAGTCAGTTCTTTGTGAATGATTCGGAATGCCGGTTTAAGGCTGTAATTCCCGATGAGCTGAATGGCGGCCGTGCTGTAAAGCCGGATTTAATCATAGTTGCCGTTAAAAATTACAGTCTGAATCAGATTCTCCCAATACTGAAGGCAGCTGTTAAGGAAGGGACTGCAGTTCTATCAGTATTAAACGGTATCGACAGCGAAGAAATTATTGAAAAAGAACTACCTGAAGCTTCGGTTATCAGAACTGTAGCTGTAGGGATGGATGCAGTTAAAAGCGGATTAAAGCTGAATTATACTACGCCCGGAAAACTTTTAATTGGAATGCCGGAACACAGCCGCAGATCTTCGGTCCTGAGTTCTGCAGCAGAATTCCTTAATTCCTGCGGGATTGTAACTGAAATACAGGATGATATTCTGCGCTCACTCTGGTGGAAGTGGATGATTAATATTGGTGTTAATCAGGTTTCTGCTGTGACAGGAGCTAAATACGGCATATTTCACAGTGAACGCGAAATTCAGCTGCTGATGGAAGCTGCCATGAGGGAAACAGTTAATGTTGCCATTGCGTCCGGTGTTAATCTGCACGAAGATGATATAAGCGGCTGGTATTCAATTCTTAATACACTGGGGCCGGATAATAAAACGTCTATGCTTCAGGATATGGAGGCGGGAAGACGTACCGAAGTCGATTCTTTCAGCGGAAAACTTATTGAAATTGCTGATGAACTTGGTATTGATGTGCCGGTGAACAGAACACTCTACCGCATTATCAAGATGAAGGAATTTATATCAGGAGCTGCTGAATAGAGTTTATGTTCCGGACAATCAGTTAACAGCTGCAAAAAAAAGGCTGATCGGAAAACCGATCAGCCTTTGCTGTTTATTGTTCAGTGCCTGAAATTATTTTGCAGTAGCTCTGTAGTATGACCAGGGGTTGATCCATGTTGCTGTTCCACCCATTGTTGCTGTAAATCCTGTGAAATCAGCTGTGTTTACCGGGCATACGAGTGTCTTTCTATAAAGAAGTCCGTAGGGAAGGTCTTCAGAAATAATCTTCTGCATTTCCATTCTGTACATATTCTTTTCTTCGAAAGTTTCTGCAGCAAGCATATTGTCCATCGCAGTGTCGAAAGCATCGCTGCTGTAGTAGGCTGTATTCCATCCTGCACCGCCGTTATCCCATCCTCGGCAGAAATCCCAGAACCATTCACCGTTGGGACCGGGGCCCTCAGTTGAGAATGAAAGGTCGAACTGGTCTTCATCAGGTGCATAGAGGAAGGTGTAGTAGGTATCGAGGTCAACGATCTTCTGCTCAATCTTGATTCCTACTTTTGAGAGAAGTTCCTTAACAATTGTTGAAGCTTTTATCTCATCAGAGTAATCGGATCCGACCATGAGTTCGTAAACCATGTTGTCGCCGTTCTTTTCATTTCTAATGCCGTCGCCGTCGGTGTCCTTGTATCCGGCAGCATCAAGAATATCGTTTGCTTTTGCCGGATCGTAGGGATACTTGTTAACATCCTTGTTGTACCACTCGAGTTCGGGGTAAACAAAACTGTCTACCGGAGTTCCGTATCCGATAAGAGCCATGTCAATTATTCTGTTAACATCAATGGCATGCATAATAGCCTTTCTTACCTCGACATCCTGTATACCGTTTTCCTGATGAAGGTTGAAGTTGATCCAGTAAAGGTTGATATCCGGAGCTTCAATTATTTCAAGACCGTCAACTTTTTCAAAATCCTTGATTGTGAGCGGATTAACTCCAAGATAACCGATCATGTCGATATCGCCTGTCTGCATAGCCATGTTTCTGGCGTCTTCTGTTCCGTAAATCTTGAATACAATTTCATCAACACCGGGTTTTCCGCCCCAGTAATCCTCGTTTGCTTCAAGCCAGATATACTGTCCGGTTTTGAACTCTTTCAGTTTGTAAGGACCTGAACCGAGCATCTGCGCATTGTCATAGGATTTCATATCGTCCTTGTATTCTTCCCATACGTGTTTCGGAAGTATAGGCATCCAGAACAGCGGCGGGTAGGGCATACCGAAGGTAAGGTTCATTGTAACCTGGAATGTATAGTCATCAATGACTTCAAAGCTTTCATAGTCAAAGTCTACCATTTCCCATGCAGGATCTGATGCCGGAAGATATTCAAGTGTAAAAGCAAGGTCTTCTGCAGTTAAAGGAACACCGTCGGTAAACTTGATGTCATCTCTAAGGTAGAATGTCCATGTCTTTTTATCTTCTGAAACATCCCAGCTTTTTGCAATCATCGGCTGAGGTTCGTATCCGCTTTCCGCATCACCCATAATGAATACCTGGTCATAGGTGAGCTGCCAGAGAATACAGCCCATTTCAAGGTACTGCCAGTTTTCATCTACTATAGTTGATTCAAGACTCTGTCCGGCTGTCCAGCCTACATTAAGTCTTGTTTTTTCCACTTTTTCCTGTGAGCCGCCGGCAAAAACAAGTCCGGCCGAAAACAGCACGAGAAGAGCGATTATTACTACGCTCCTGAAAGGTCTTGTGTTATTTTTCATCCAAATCCCCTTTAAAAAATTTAATATTCTAATGCAAAATATATGCCAAGGTGTATATTTTTTGTTTTACATAAAATATACACCGCCATTTTTGTTAAAACAGTAATTGATGCCCACTGTTTTAATTCAGGTTCTTACATAAATGTATGAAAGGATAGTACAGGCTACATTTTTGTATGACCGTTCAAACAATTATAGTCTTAGGCTGAATATACTCTGTGTCCCTCAAAGAAGGTCATAAGTACTTTCAGCTCTGCAATATCCTCTACATCAATTTCAAACAGATTCCTGTCAAGAACTACCAAATCCGCAAGTTTACCGGGTTCAATTGAGCCAATTTCGTTTTCAAGAAAATCGGCTCTTGCTCCGTTTATTGTGGCGGCTTCAATAGCCTGCTCGAGGTTAAGCCTTTCTTCGGCCTTTCCGAGGGGACAGGCCATTCCGTGTTCGGGCTTCACAGAATAATCGGTTGTACGAAGATACCTGTCGGCACGCTCACCCTTTTCTTTTCTGAATACTTTCTCGGGCTGTGTCCTTGTCATGGCACTGTAAATTGCCCATCCGTAGTCAGGCTCGGTTACAGAAAAATCGCAGTGAAAAGAAGTGTTAACTCCTGCTTCCATCAGGCTTGCTGCAGGGTATTGTGCATTGTAGGCTTTTTCTTCACCAAGGTAGGGGACATAGAGTTCCCAGTAGTAATCATCGACTATTGACCAGTATGGTGCAATGACTGCATTCATTCCCATTGCAGCCATTCTTTCTATGTCTTTCGGCTCAATCACCTGAACATGGGCAAAAGTATGCCTTGAGTCTCTTGGTCCGTTTTTTTCTCTTGCGTACTCAAGTGCATCAAGTCCCAGCTCTGCAGCACCGTCACCGATCTGGTGTGTATGGATATTATAACCTATTGCATCAATCTTTTGGAAAGCCTCTTTCAGAAACTCCTGATCCCATACCTTTATCCCATGCCAGTTGTCGTCCCTGTTTTGATAGGGGGTCTTCATTAGTCCTGTTTCTTCTTCAATAACCTGGTCAGCAAAGAACTTGAATGATTCAACTTTCCAATATGGAGTTTTAAAGGATGCGGAGAGTTTCTGAGCATGGCTGATTGCGTCATCAAGGCTCATTTCAGGTTTGAAGTCTTCGCTCTGACCCTCGCCTCCGCCGGTCAGTTCAGGATACATACTCCAGGAACCTCTGTAACGTACTGTAAGTTTTCCTTCCTCGGCCAGTTCCTCAAAGGCCTCGTAATAGTCAGGCTCAAAGGGGGTAATAGCGTCATGGCATGTTGTAAGCCCGACCGAGTTAAACCATTGCTGAAGCCAGAGGAGTGCTTCCTTGTATTCAGCCTTCGTTGGCGCCGGAAACAATTCCAGGATCGGGCCCATTGCCGATTCAGAAAGCAGTCCGGAAGGTTCGCCTGTTTCAGGATCGTGCTTGATTACTCCCCCGGGAGGATCCGGTGTTTCGGCTGTAATGCCTGCCATCTCAAGCGCTTTTGAATTGGCCCAGATCGAGTGCCCGTCGACAGACTGCACGGCAAGCGGTTTATCAGGGCTTATTATATCAAGGTCCTCTTTTCTTGGGCCGACTTCATCAAATATTGCACGGTAGAAACCCTTACCCTGGTAAGCCTGCATTTCAGGATGTGATTTAACAAAATCATCGATTCTTTCAAGGTATTCTTCTTTTGTAAAAAGATCATGAAGTTTGATCTGAAATACATAAACGACTGCACTGCCTGCCGGATGCATGTGAGAGTCTACGAAGGCCGGGAGAATCAGTTTTCCATCGAGATCAATCAGCTCTGTATCGTTTCCGATGTATTTCTGTATTTCATCTTCAGAACCGACTGCTTCTATTCTTCCGCCGCTTACAGCAATGGCCTCCGCCTTGGTTTTATTTTTATCAACTGTATATACAACAGCATTTCTTATCACCAGCTCGGCCGGTTTTATAATATTTTTATTCATGTATACTCCTGAAGAAAATACTACATGAATTTTGTTTGTTTGCAATATTAAAGCGTTAAAATTTGATTTTTGTCAGAACTATGTCAGAAATATTTGATAAATGAGGTTTTTTGCAGGCTTAAAAGAAAGGTTGCGCCGGCTTCTGCAAGAATATCCATGGCTTTATATTTAGTCCTTTTTCTTGCTTCCCGGATGCTTTTGAAATTTGAATGTGTACATAATCATTGGGTCCGAAGGGCTTGTCTGAAGTAATAAGTGGATCTCTGTGCTTGACAAGGCCGAAGTGTGTGATAAGATAATTTCCTGAATACAGAATGTCTGATACAAATGTTCCTGTGAAAGCTGTGCCTGATCCAGGTCAGCACAACGACAAGATCTATAATACTTTTATGGGTATGAGCGACGGGGAAATACAAACATTGAAGAATGAAGGTGTAATCTGAATATGACAAAAATTGCTTTTTCCGAAGATGAACTTACAGTTGTAGATGAGATCAAGCCGGGGCGTCCTGAACGTCCTGTGCTTCCTTTATATAATTTCCCCCTTCCTCCGCGTGAGGGGTATCAGAGTTTTTTTAAAGGAAAACCTGTATGGCAGATTACAGGTGTTGAAAAGCTAAATTTTACTCCGGATATAATACCGGATAATCTTGCACGCGGAGCTGTAAGTCAGGAGACAAATATTCCTGTGGAAAACTATGGCGGCAAGGATATGTTCGGTGTTGAATGGAAGTATGATCTGGATAACAGGGGGTCGGCTGTTGACCCCATGAATCATATCTTTACCGATGCAAATGAATGGACCTCCAAACTTGTCTGGCCTGATATTGACAGCTGGGACTGGTCCGGTGCCTGTGAAAGGAATCAGAATTATCTAAAAAGTGGAAGAGCTGTCTTTACAACAATTTTTTCAGGATATTTTGAGAGACTGATATCATTCATGGATTTCGGAAATGCATCAATTGCTTTAATTGACGATTCACAGAAAGAGGCTGTCAAGGCTCTTTTTGACAGGCTGACAGATCTTTATTCAGGAATTATTGACAAGTTTATTGAATATTTTGATATTGACGGTGTTCTTGTTCATGATGACTGGGGTGCTATGCGCGGGCCTCTTTTTTCAGAAGAAACTGCTGAAGAGATGATTGTTCCGGCAATGCAGCGTTTAACCGGCCATATCCACAGCAAAGGGCTGATTGCAGAACTCCACAGCTGCGGTCTGCTCGAGTCAAGAGTACCGTCAATTATAAAGGCTGGGTGGGACCTCTGGTCGCCTCAGACTATAAATAATACATTCAGTATGTACGAAAATTATGGAGATCAGCTTATCCTTGGTGTTGCCCCCGAGGAATATCCTGAAGATGCAGATGATACAAGGCTCAGGACAGAGGCTGCTGTGTTTGTCGATAGATACTGTAATCCTGAAAAACCCGTAGTTTTGAATCATATGGCCAATTCGGTACTGCCGCCGGTATTCAGAGAGGAATTGTACAGGCTGTCCAGGATAAAATTCAGCAGCTGAATTATTCAGCTGCCTGCTTATTGCTCTTCGGATTTATTCGTATAGTTTAAGAGTTTTCCAGACTTCAAATGCTTCAGCGTTAGGGTTATTCTCTATGCTGCATGTGTCATTGAAAATAAATGTAGCCCGCTGCTGAGCATTGTAGAGTTCCCATGCAAGCGGCAGCTCCCCGTTGGGGTCGCCGGTTTTTGTAAAGTTCAGCCATGAGCCATGTACAAACTTTTTCATGAGAGCCTTTCGGGCTTTCGGCGTTCCGATTGAAGCCTTATCAAGAGTACCGCCTTTGGTATTTAACGCCATACCTACATCTGAACCGTGCATCGCTCCAAGCCCGGCAAATTTCAGAAAATTGTATTCAAAGTCATTTCTGTATGCGTAGACATTCCCGTTCTGACTCTGTGCATCGGCACACATTACCGAATGTGCCCAGAACAGCCTGTCCCTGAATAATTTCTGCAGAGCTGTCTTGTCTTTATTATCCGTGTAGACTCTTTTTAAATCTTCCAGCTTATCCATACTGTCATTGAGTTCAAGCATTCTGCTTACTTCATTCCAGGTTCCCGGAAGCATTTTCATCAGAAAGAAAAGAGTAGCCTCATCCCTGCATGTTCCGAATATGCAGTCAATGCCTTCTGCGGACCCCTGTGTCATAGCCTTCCATGGTTTCTGCGGCAGAAGATCATCAATTACCGGACCCGGTACAAATATTCCGGGGTAGACTGTATTATTACTGCTGAACATCCAGCCGGCAGCACTTATCATTTTTGACGGATCCATTGTTTTCAGTTGAGATATATTTTCGGGCTTAAGGTTCATTTTATCAAGAAACAGTTCCATATTAAGCCTGTTCTGTCTTGCAGATACTGCATCGTCCGCCAGACCGCTCATTGCTATAGCCCTTCTGAAAAGCCCCCTGGCTGAGGGTGCTGCAAGAAGGTCATATACAGCCGTACCTCCTGCTGATTCTCCGCAGATTGTGATATTTTCGGGATCTCCCCCGAATGATTCAATATTCTCTTTAACCCATTTAAGACCTGCTATCTGATCGGCAAAACCGCAGTTGGAGTCGAAGGAACTGTCAAAAATGGAAAAATCATAAAATCCGAGAGGACCCAGTCTGTAATTGAAGCAGACATAGATTATTCCGTTTTCGGCAAAGGAGGTTCCGTCATACATGGGGTCAGAGCTTTCACCGCTGGTATTCGCTCCGCCGTAGTAATATACAAAAACAGGACAGCGGTTTCTTTCCGCAGGCGCCCAGATGTTAACATGCAGACAGTCTTCACTCATTTCCATCTTTCTGACGGCCTTTCTGTCGATAAACTGAAATGGACGCGGACCGAATTGTCTGGCCGAAAGTGTTCCATTCCAGGGTTTGCACAGATCCGGCCTTTTAAATCTCAGTCTTCCAACAGGCGGCTGTGCATAAGGTATTCCATGCCATTTGATAATTCTTCCTTCTTCGAAGCCTTCAATTTTTCCGTATTTTGTTAAAACTGAAATTCCGTGCATCAGTAACTCCTTTTTCTGCCACAGGTGTCGCTTAAAAGCTTTATAATATGATAATCCTGATCTATGATAAATCAAGGGGCGATCTTTTACCAAGAGTGGTTTATGCCACAGATTTTCAAATACTGTGGTAGAAGGGAGGTTTTATTGGAAAGGACGGATAAAAGGTATATTAAAACTCATGCTCAGATCAGAAATATCTTCAAAGAGCTTATTCTTGAAATGGATTACAGAGATATTACCGTGAGTGAAATAGCCAGGAGGGCCGATATAAACCGTAAAACCTTTTACCGTCATTATCAGTCTCAGTACAGTATTCTCGAAGAACTGCAGCAGGAAATAATGGAAGATCTCTCAGGGCTTCAGGATTTCAGCAGCCTTCCGCTTGAACTTGAGCATTACAACCGTTTTGTGACGGGTTTTTTAGGGATTATATTAAAAAATAAAGCTCTGCATCGACGTCTTTTCTGCAGCGGCGATTACCGTTTTGTTTTTGACAGTATACGGATCAATACAAAGAAGAGGATAGTTGATTCTCTTAATAATGCTGAAGGAAAAGAACTCGAACATCAGCAGCTGTTTATTGATTTTAACAGCTACGGATTTCTTTTTGTTATTGGCGACTGGCTGTCTTCTGAATCTCCGATGCCTGAAGACCAGTTCGCAGAATTTCTTGCCGGGACTATGTATCATTCGATGAAGAGTTATCTTAAATTAAATGATATCTAAGCGGATGAAATAAAACCGACAGCCCGGTAAGGTTGTGTCAAATAAGGAAGTCTCAAATTATTATACCGGACAGGAAATTGAAAACCTGTGAATCACTTCGCTGTCGTGATTTAAAAAGAATTTATGTTCGACGAAACGTAACTATAAATTACTGCCCTGTATTGCTTATTTCAAGGAAAATCAAAATAATTTACAAAATTAACAATTGTGCAAAAAAACTATTAATATTAAAAAAATCCTTGACCTTCCCAAGCTGGCATAGGGCAGAATAAACCAACTGATTATACAACTACAGGAAACGGCGGCGCTAATGGAAAAAACTGAAAAGCTTTTTACTCTTGATTTTTATCTTGTTTCTATAATCGGACTGCTGGTTCGTCTTGCTATGTTTATAAAGATGACGCTGCAGCCTCTATATCTGCTTGATCTTTTCTCCTCAAAAACAATAGCCGGGGCTGCAATGACGGTATTTACGGTAGCTTCAATAGTTTTGCGTCCATTTTCCGGAAATATAATTGATAAATACGGGCGGAAGTCAATGTTCACCATCGGTACTCTGCTATTTGCAGTAACAACCATACCATTCGGTTTTATATATAATCTTCCGATGCTTTTTATTTTTCAGGCCCTGTGCGGAGTAGGCTTCTCTTTCCAGTCAGTTGCCAGCACCACAATGGTAACTGATATAGTTCCTCAGAAACGGCTGGTTGAAGGGCTGGGATATTACGGTTTGACTGCAACACTTGCTCAGGCTGCCGGTCCTGCAGCGGCTCTGATGCTGATAGATATAACCGGTTACAGCGCCGGGTTTGTGATTACCGGGATAATTGCTGCGGCATCGGCTATAGCCGCTGTTTTTGTCAGATATGAGAGCCGTTCCTTCAAATCTGCCTGTGAGACAGTTGAAGTATGTAAGGAGCCCGGTGAAAAGGCAGTCAGCTTTATCAGTAGAATAATAGAACCCAAGGCGGCTTATGCATCACTTTTTATGGGAATTTTAGCTCTGCTCAGTGCCGCTGTTTCTACTTTTCTTGTTCCCTATGCAAAACTTGTGGGGATAGAAAGCATTGCCCTCTACTTTACTGTAAGAGCCGCCGGTGTAGGATTTTCCAGGCTTTTTGCAGGTAAAGTTTCAGGCCGTTTTTCCGAATATACAGTTCTTGCTGCCGGCCTTTTGGCGGTTTTTGCAGGGACTGTTGGAATTATATTTGTAAGATCTGTGTATCTGCTGATTCCGGTTGCATTAATCTACGGCCTTGGCTATGGATTTTCATCACTGCTGCTGAATGTAGGGGCTGTAGTGAAGACCACCAAAAAAGAGCGGGCTGCTGCCAACGCTACCTTTTATCTCGCAATGGATGCCGGAATCGGCATCGGGTCTCTTGCCTGGGGGGTAATCGGTGATTTTCTCGGTCTCGGGAATGTCTTTACCGGTTCTGCGCTGGTAGCGTTTCTTGCATTTGTCTGCTACCTTTTTACAGTAAAAAAGAAAGACTTATTTGAATAATAAAAAAAAGAGGCTGACTTATAATCTGTCAGCCTCCTGATGAGATAAACTAAAAAATCCTTCTCAGGATTCAAGTCCATCCATGATAATTTCTCTTAATGAGGAATATTTCAGTATGGCTTTAAGAAACTCTCTGTGGCTTTGTTCTTCCCTGATGATTTTCTTGATAGCCTTTTTTATGTCTTTTGAATCAGTAGCCTTCCTTATGCTTTTATAAAGCAGGACGCTGTTTGTTTCCAGTCTGATTCCTATCTGAACAGCTTCATCACTTGTTTTCGGAGGATTCTGCTCGAGTGCCTTTTTAACCGGCTCAACCAGCTGCTTATTAACCCATGCATGCAGGGCAGAACTTGTATCTTCCTTGTAGTCCTTTCCGGTTTCCTTTAAAAGCTTTTCAAAATATAGCTTATGCCCCTTTTCCTGATCACGGAGAAAAGCCAAATCCTCTTTGGTTTTTTTGTCTTCTGCTAACTGGCTTGCCTTGTCATAAAAAGCAAAACCGTCTTCTTCAACCTTGATTGCAAGGCCGTATGCTTCCGCAATATCGAGATTTTCCAATGCTTCTTTTAAATCTGCCATATTCAACCTCCTTAAGGAATAATATGAGTACATTGGTAAAGTCTAATATCGCTATGTTGTGCCGTCAAGTGTTTTATTGAATGCATTCAGTTAAAATTCATCAATTCAAGGGACAATTTCCAAATTGGACCCGAATGTATTATAATTAAATCCTGATAAATAAAGAAACTGGATGGTAGATATGAAAAAGCATTTTCTTTTTGCATTACTGTTCGTTGTTTCATCAGCCTTTCTGACGGCACAGGCCGAATCCGACATCGGTTTGAAAATAAGTATAGCTGAATCAATGGAAGAATTCTCAAGGGCATATATTGCAAAACACCCTGATCTGGTCTCAATGCAGGGACTGGCGGTTATGACCATAGAAAATGATTCAGAAAACGCAGCCAGGGCAAAAATCGGAGAACTTATCCGGGCTTACCTTGAGGAGGCTGTCACCCGCAGCATGATCTTTGTCCTTACCGACAGGACTAATCTGGACAGGATACTTGATGAAATCAAATTTTCCGCGGCCGGTATGGTAAGTGATGACACTGCTGTTCAGATTGGAGAGATTACCGGGACATCCGTGCTGGTAAGCGGAAGTGTCGCAGAGGAGGGCAGTAATTTTCAGGTTCTTCTGAGACTTTCCGAAATTGAATCAGGTGAAATCCTCACAGTTCACAGGTTTTCTCTTCCCCAGTCAGATCTCATTGAGGCGTCAACCGAGCTTAAATACAGCTACGTTGCTGCAAACGGAATCGGTCTGACTGCGAAAATGCTTTCATACATCTACGGTGCTGAAACTTTCAATAAATGGAATCCTGTCTATGTTGATATAACAGCAAAATACAGACTGAGCAGGGACTGGATGATATCCGGAGGAGTCATTACGAATCTTGTCGGTACGGGAGAGAATTACCGCTGGGATCCCTCGATGTACACTGATCAGCAGGAGATCCTGTATTCCGATATACAGCCCGATCTTCCGGACACATTCAACACCGGCGGTGACGCAGTCGGTCAGATTACCGGACAGCTTACATCAACAGTCATCCCTCATCTTGATTTTCAGTATACGATCAATTTCAGTCCCTCATTCAATATCGGAATTAATGCAGGGGTAGTCGGCTATATTAATCCCGAAATGGAAGTCCGGTACGGGAGCCACGGGGATCTCTTTTTTAACAATCAGGAGTATGATGACACAGGCGCAGAGGGTGCGGTCACTGCACAGAAGGATACCATGCCGATGACCTACGTTTTTGAGTCAACAGTAGGAGGAAAGATAGAGCTATGCCCTGAGGTTTTTATTACCAATAGAATAGCGGTTACCGGAGTGGCCGGATATATGTATATCCCGCCGGCTGTGCTCAGATCCGTATTTGCATCCGAAGGTGACTGGGAATACTATGCCGATGCAGTTGAAAGCAATTACAGTTCCCAGGCTGTAGAAAAGTATTTCGGCTTTGATCCGATTAATATGCCCGGCGGGGGCGAATGGACCCTCGATTTTTCAGGATTTTACGCCGGGATTTCGGTATCAGTATTTTTCTGATTAAAGTTTGGATCTTGATAGTTTTAAAACACTCAATAAATAGAAAACTATGGCGAATACAGCCAGACTAAGAAGCATCAGTGAATTTGAAAGTTCCATGTCACCAATTTTGATTGACAGTCCGTACATTTGCGCATAGCTTGTATAGGCCTGCTCGGGCGCATTTTCAAAAACTTTGTTTACTGCACCTTCCATGTAGATTTTTCTTATAAGAGTAACACTATGTGCAGTAGGTAACAGGTTCATAACTCTCTGAATATTTTCACTGAGAACTCCAACCGGTATATATATCCCTCCGAGAAACCCCACAAAAGTACCTACCAGGGTACTGAGAAGGCTGAAGGCATTAAGACTTTTCATAAAAAGGCTGATGTAGAAGAACAGGCTGCTGAATGAAATTATTGACAGGGTATACAGACCTATGATTTTAAAGAGGGTCAGTAATGGAAAGAATTCCCCGCCGTTTGATAATACGTATATCTGACCTATTATAAGATTCAGCCCCACCATGATGAAAGATATAACCCATGAACTGAGCATATAGCTGAGCGCCAGTATCCGTCTGCTGATTGGAGATGTGTAGAAATCGGCGATTTTGCCGCTTTCCCTATCTCTGATAAGGGTCCCAAGCGATGCCAGAGGTACTGTAACAGTAGAAACCGTAAGTATTCCGGCCATAATCCAGCTGCTGGTAAGCCAGTTTATTCCTGGAATTGTTCCTAATGCATCTGAAAGATCATTTCCCTGCATTTTTCCCAGAAAGAGAATATACATGGCAATAATAATAATTACTGAAAGAAAGGAGAAAAAGACCGAGGCCCTGTCTCTTAAATAGAGTAAAGTATTCCGCTTCACAAGTTGTGCTAATGTTCTCATTGCCTGAGCTCCAGTTCCCTGCCGGTTATATTTAGGAATACATCATCCATATTTCCTTTCAGGATTTCAAAACTGCTTATATATTCCCGGTATTTATTCACGAGATTAATCCCTTCAAAGGAATCTTCCAGAACAATATTGATGGTATCATTCATCAGGTAATATTTTCTGTTTTCTATTTTCAGAAGATTCTCAAGGTCGCTGTTCATTGCAACCTTCAATCTGTCATGGGAATATTTCGATCTTAGTTCATCGCTTGAACCTTCAGCTACTATGCTTCCTTTGTCTATAATTACAACCCTGTTCGCGTCCTGAACTTCCTGCATGTAGTGGGTTGTCAGGAATATAGTAATGTTTTTTTCAAGACGGAGCCGATGGATCAGTTCCCATATATCACGTCTGCTTTTAGGATCAAGTCCGGTTGTCGGTTCGTCCAGAATCAGTATCCTCGGCCAGTTTAGCAGAGCTCTTGCAATGTCGGCTTTCCTTTTCTGTCCGCCGGAGAGGTTGCCGTATTTCATAGTATAGAATGGTTTTATTTCAAGAAGTTCATTTATCTGTTCAACCCGTTTGTCAGTTTCATGTGAGCTGATACCATAAAAAGCTGCCCGTACATGAAGGTTTTCCTTAACAGTAAGAAGGTTGTCAAGCATCGAACCCTGGAAGACAACACCGATAATTTTCCTTATCTCATTATCTTCCTGACCAAGTTTATGCCCGCCAATATTAACTTCGCCGGTATTAAAATCCAGCAGACTTGATAGAATATTGATTGTCGTACTTTTTCCTGCTCCGTTGGGGCCGAGCAGGGCAAAGAATGAATTCTCTTCTACCGAAAAGCTGATATTGTTTACTGCTTCAACGGTTCCGTAGCGCTTATTCAGCCTGTTTACTTCTATTATACCCATCCTCAGATAGTATACATACGTGAAAATATGATCCAGACAACTGAGTATATTTAATCAATTCTTAATTTGACAGTGGAAAAGATATATTCTATTATAAAATAAACACTATGTAAAAATTTAAACATACTGTAAATATATAAAAATGAAATAAATGGAGAGCATTGTGGCAAAAGGTCAGTATACAAGGCATCGGGAAAGTCAGCGTGAGCAGTTATTAAATACAGCTGAAGATCTTTTTATAAAAAAAGGCATTGAGGCTGTGACCATAATCGATATCGCACAGACCGCAAACATTACAAGGCCTACTTTGTATAAATATTTTTCATGTAAAGAAGATATGGCCATTGAAATATTCAAGACTGTAACTGCCGGATGGGCAGAGGATGACAGGGTAAAAGTCTGGAGCCACATGGCCTCGGGGTATGAAACTGTTGAGAAATTCATAATGAGGCATATAAATAGAATGTTTGACAATATCAGGGAAGCCTCTTTTATTGCAGAGTTCAACTATCTTTACGCAAAGCATTGGGCCGGTGAGCAGGCTCTGGAAATAATTCGAGGAGCTTTGGGGGAAGGGGAGCTTAATCTCAGAAAGGCTGTGGAATCCGGTCAGGCTGACGGAAGCATCAGGGTTGATATCAGCATTGATATGATCATAGCCTCGATTTTTAATCTGAACTCAGGCCTTATGAACAGGATAGGTGAACTGGGACCTAAGTTAGATGAGGAGTTCAGCATTCCCAGCCGTGACATATTTATCCAGATTGCAGAACTGTTTCTTAAGGGTCTGCACAGCTGAAAATATGGACTGAAGGAGATAATAATTGAATAATTTTTGGGTTTACAGCCTGCGCGCTGAAAATTACAGGGAAACGTTCGGTATCGGAAGCCGAATCCCCAGGATTTCCTGGAAGATTCAGACGAATGAAAGAAACTGGCGGCAAAGCCGGTATGAAATAAAAATAATCGATCCGGCTTCCGGATCTGAACAGACCTCAGGTCCGGTTGAAAGCAGTGAATCAATCTACGCCGGGTGGCCGTTTCCGCCGTTAATTTCGAGGCAGGCTCTAACCGTGAGCGTAAGAGTCTGGGGCAGCAGTTCTGATGATGCCTCTACGTGGAGTGAGCCTCTGCATATTGAGGCGGGACTGCTGGATGAATCAGACTGGAGTGCTTATTTCATAAGTCCCTCCAGGGAGGAAGTTCCCGGAGTCACCGCGGCCTCACCGTATCTTCGGAAGGAGTTCAAGGTTGCACCTGGACTTGTTAAGGCAAGAATGTATTCGAGCGCCCTGGGTCTTTATGAGTGCCGTCTCAATGGGGTCAAAGCCGGAGATCAGCTTTTTACTCCGGGATGGACCTCCTATGATACCATACTCAACTACCAGACTTTTGATATTACCGCTCTGCTGAATGAAGGAGTAAACACGGTAGGCGCAGTTCTTGCCGAGGGCTGGTATAAGGGCAGAATCGGGTTCGAAGGCGGGAAACGTGATATCTGGGGAAACAGGCTAGGTTTTATCACCCAGATTGAACTCTTCTATTCCGACGGGAGTCGGGAAACTGTAGTCAGCGATGGAAGCTGGAAATGGTCCTCAGGCTCAATTCTTTCAAGCAGCATTTATGACGGTGAAAGGGTTGATGCCCGGCAGGAACCTGAAGGATGGAGCAGCCCCCGCTTTGATGACAGCATATGGCGTTATGTCGAGCTCCTTGATACGCCTGTATCCATTCTTCAGCCGATGCTGAGTCCGCCGGTCAGGGAAATCGAAACCCTCAAAATAAAGGAAGTAATCACCAGTCCATCAGGAAAAACAATTCTTGACTTCGGCCAGAACCTTGTGGGAAGTCTTCGCATAAGAGTTTCCGGTAAAGCCGGGCAGGAGCTTATCATCCGTCATGCAGAAGTACTTGAAAACGGAGAACTTGGTGTCAGGCCGCTAAGAATGGCAGAAGCAACAGACCGTTATATTCTGAAAGGTGAAGCCGAAGAAATCTTTGAACCTGTCTTCACCTTTCACGGTTTCAGGTATGCCGAGGTTTCAGGGTGGCCGGGCGAGATAAAGCCTGAGTTTTTCGAAGCAAGGGTAATACATTCCGATATGGAAAGGACCGGCTGGTTAGAGACCTCGGATAAACTTCTGAACAGGCTGCATGAAAATATCCGCTGGGGGCTGAAGGGTAATTTTCTCTCAGTCCCTACCGACTGCCCGCAGCGGGATGAGCGGCTCGGGTGGACAGGCGACCTTCAGGTTTTTTCACCAACAGCTTCTTTCCTTTATGATGTTTCATCCTTTCTCCAGTCATGGCTCCGCGACCTCTCCTCTGAGCAGAAGAAAATAGGGGGCGCAGTTCCTCCTGTTGTTCCCAATGCCCTTGGAGAAGCATTCGGCGCCGCGGCCTGGGGTGATGCAGCGGCTGTTGTTCCCAGGGTTTTATATGACCGATTCGGCGATGCCGGAATCCCGGAAGCTCAGTTTGAAAGTATGAAGAACTGGGTCGATTTTATAGCAGCATCGGCCGGAGATGATTTTTTATGGAACAGAGGCTTCCAGTTCGGCGACTGGCTTGATCCTACGGCACCTCCCGATCAGCCCTGGAACGCCAGAACATCCACAGAATTAGTGGCAACAGCCTACTTTGCCCGTTCAGCAAAAATTACCGCTGATACTGCAGCCATGCTAGGCAGGACTGCAGATGAGCAAAAATACCGGGAACTTGCTGATTCTGCGGCTGATGCATTTTATAATGAGTATGTTACAAGCTCCGGCCGAATGATGAATGACGCAGAAACTGCATATTCAGTTGCCTTAGTTTTTGACCTGTTCAGGGATGAAAAGCAGAGGCAGAAAGCCGGAGATCGTCTGGCGGAACTTGTCATGGAAGGCGGGTATCATATCCGCACCGGCTTTGTCGGCACACCCATAATATGCGACGCTCTCTGCTCGAGCGGACATTACCGTGAAGCCTACCGCCTGCTTAAGCAGACGGACAGCCCGTCCTGGCTGTATCCCGTTACAATGGGCGCAACCACTGTCTGGGAACGCTGGGATTCAATGCTGCCCGACGGCAGTATTAATCCCGGAGAGATGACCTCATTTAATCATTACGCTCTTGGAGCTGTGGCCGACTGGATGCACCGGACCATAGCAGGTATTGAATCTGCTGAACCCGGCTACAGGCATGTAAGAATAGCCCCAAGACCGGGCGGGGGAATAGCGCATTGCAGTGCAACTCACATCTCCCCTTATGGAAAGATCAACGTTTCATGGAAGATAGAAGGCGGGAAGTTTTATCTTGATGCTGAAATTCCTGCAAACTGCACAGCAGAAATAATGCTTCCCGGTACACAGGCGCCGATAAATACCGGTTCAGGTTCCTGGTCCTGGTACTGTAATTATACAGATCCTGATCTCCGGGGACCATATACTGTCGACGATATCAACGGTGAAATTCTTGCAGATCCCCGGGCACTCGGAATCCTCATGAAAACCCTTGATGAACTCGACGCGCCGGGATTTCTTAAGGCGGTTATTTTTACTGAAAAACTTGTGACGCTGCGAAGTGCCCTGCAGATGCTTCCGAACCCGGATACCGCAATTGAAACGGTGAATGCCGCCTTTGCCGGAGAATAAAAAACAACAGGAGAAATTCTATATGATAGATCTTAAAGCTAAACCATTTAACCTCTGTGATGATGATATTAAATGGGTTAACTCTTCACTTGCCGACCTCTCTGAAGATGAAAAAATTGCCCAGCTGTTCTGTCTCATTGCCTATGCGCCGGATGAAGGTTTTCTGATGCACATGGCGAAGGATATAAAACCGGGAGGTCTGATGTGCCGTGCAATGGAGCCTGAAGAGCTTGTTAAAACTATCGGCACTCTGCAGAAGAACACAGAAATTCCGATGCTTATCTCAGCAAATCTTGAAAGAGGCGGCAACGGACTGGTAAACGGCGGCACCTCGCTGGGCTCTCCCATGCAGACCGCTGCTACGGGTAAAACTGAAACTGCACGCCGGCTTGGAGAGATCTGTGCTGTTGAGGGACTTGCCTGCGGAGCAAACTGGACCTTCGCTCCTATTGTTGATATTGATATGAATTTCCGCAATCCCATTACCAATCTGCGTACCTTCGGTTCCGATCCGCAGACTGTATCCTCCATGGGGACCGAATTTATAAAAGCTGTACAGAAGGAAGGCATGGCTGCCACTGCGAAGCACTTTCCCGGTGACGGGGTTGATGAAAGGGATCAGCATCTGGTTTCCACTGTTAATGACCTGAGCTGTGAAGACTGGGACAGAACATACGGAAAGATATTCCGGGACTGTATTGATGCCGGAGTGCTGACGGTGATGGCCGGGCATATCATGCTTCCTTCCTGGAGCCGTAAGCTCAACCCTGAACTGAGTGACGATGAAATTCTTCCTGCAACCCTGTCTCCGGAACTTATAGAAGGTCTTCTTCGGAAGGAGCTCGGGTTCAACGGTCTTGTAATCTCCGATGCTACAGCGATGGCCGGGATGGCCATTCCCATGCCGAGAGCAAAGGCTGTTCCGGCTGCTATTGCTGCGGGCTGTGATATGTTTCTTTTTACAAGAAATATGGAAGAGGACTTTGCATTCATGAAGGCCGGTGTCGCTGACGGAACAATTACCGCGCAGCGGCTTGATGAGGCAGTAACAAGGATACTCGCTTTAAAGGCTGCGCTGAAGCTTCATCAAAAGCACAAGAGCGGAGAAACCGTCCCTGAACTTGGCGCACTTAAGTCGGCGTTGGGATCTCATAAATATAAAAACTGGGCAGAAGAATGCGCTGATGAATCTATAACACTCGTTAAAAATCTCGAGGATATTCTGCCTCTTTCTCCCGAAAAATATAAAAGAGTACTTCTCTATGATATCCAGGATGAAGGAGGATTCTTTCACGGAGAGAAAAAACCTGTCTATCGGACATTTATGGAAATGCTTGAAGCCGAGGGTTTCAAAGTGGATCGTTTTGATCCTTCAAAGGGAATGGAAGGCCTTATGCAGGCGTCCACTGAAATAACTGATAATTATGATCTGATTCTCTATCTTGCAAGTCTTGATACAAAAAGCAATCAGACAGTTGTAAGAATAGAGTGGGCTATGCCGATGGGAGCAAATGTTCCAATCTATATGACTTCAGTGCCCACGGTGTTTATCTCGCTTGAGAATCCCTACCATCTGCTTGATGTTCCACGTGTTAAAACCTATATCAATACATACAGCTCCAACGATGTCACACTTGAGAAACTTATCGACAAACTGATGGGCAGATCCCCATTCAAAGGTATTAGTCCTGTTGATCCTTTCTGCGGAAAATGGGATACAAGACTGTAAGGAGTTCAAAATGATAAAGGGAATTATATTCGATCTCGACGGAGTTCTGGTTCATACCGATGACTATCATTATAAAGCCTGGAAAGTTGTTGCAGACCGCCTGGGGCTTGAGTTTGACGAACAGATCAATAACCGGCTCCGGGGTGTGTCAAGAATGGAAAGTTTTGAGATTATTCTTGAACATAACAGCCGGAGTATGGATGAGAATGAAAAGCTCCAATACACAACAGAAAAAAATGAAGTATACAAGGAATCATTGAATGAAATGTCTCCTGAATCTCTTGATAGCGGAGTGCTGGATACACTGAATGAACTCAGAAGGCGGGGCATTAAAACCGCTATTGGAAGTTCAAGCCGGAATGCCAAATTTATTCTTGAGAAGACGGGTATAACGGAACTTTTTGATGCTGTCTCAGACGGAACCAACATTAAAAACAGCAAACCCGACCCTGAAGTATTTCTTAAAGCTGCAGAGTTCCTCGGCCTTGAGCCCGCAGAATGTCTGGTTGTGGAAGATGCATATTCCGGCATAGATGCCGCAATAGCCGGAGGATTCAGATCGGCTGCAATCGGGGACGCAGTAAATTACGGAAAGGCTGATTTTATTTTAAGCTCAGTCAGCGATCTGCTTAACAATATATAAAAAAGGGAAGCTGGTTTTCGCAATTGCTTCCCTTTTATTTTAAATATCTCCGGATTCTTTCTCCGCTTTTCTTTCTTTCATTCTGCTGGCCTTTCGCTCAATGGCTGCGGCGTGTCTTCGTTTTTCCGCCTCAGTCTCGACAATCAGGGGAGGAAGTTCAACCGGCCGAAGCTTATCATCAAGTGATACATATGTCAGGTAGGCCGAACCTGTGTGTCTGATTTCACTCGTGATCACATCTTCAGCCTCAACCCTTACACCGACCTCCATTGAGGTTTTTCCAACGTAGTTTATACTTGCGTGAATCCTGATAAGATCCCCGATAAATACAGGGGAGTGAAAATCAAGCCTGTCAATTGAGGCGGTAACCGCATTCCGTCCGCTGTGCCTTGCGCATACTATACCGGCGGCATTATCCACCAGTTTCATGATAACACCGCCATGAACGTTGCCTGCCAGGTTCGCGTCCGCCCTTTCCATGAGCTGAATCATTGTCAGAGCACTGTCACCGATTTTTTTTGCTTCCATATTTAACCTCCTCAAACTTGTTGAAACTGGATTAACTATAATTAAAACAAAAAATTTAATGAACCTTTTTTGTAAACTTTATTCTTTGATTTGATAAGTTCTGATTCTTTTTACATTTCTGTTCATTATATGTCTTGTGAGATGTCTGTATACAGTTCGCTTCAGGTGTCCAAGTTTTTGACTGTGTTCACCGAAAAATGAATCAGGATCGCTGTAAATTCCAAAATCATTATTGATCCCTTCTTTCTGTATGTAGGTATTGTTTCTGTTCCATTTAACCTCAGGATTCATCAGGTCTTTTGTGGCGATCCCGTATCCGCAGAAGTTTTTAGAATCCGGATTCAGCATCTGTATTGTCGTCAAATATTCAATGTCAATTATAAATCCTTCTATATCATACCAAACACCATCGTGATAAATTTCGACCCAGCTATGAACAATGGACTTTGGACTAAGCTTGTACCATATACCGGTAATCGCTCCTTTCTGCAGTGCTTTATTGATAGTAAAGCCGTGAAATCTGCACGGAATTCCTTCTTTCCGGAGCAACGTCATAAATAAAATCGCTTTTGTATTGCATTGACCGTATCCGTCGCTTAGAACCTGACTGGCGGGAATTTTGTCATCTATGTTATAGCCGAATTTTATATCATCACGTACATAATCATAGATACTTCTTATTTTTTCTGTCTCAGATAGATTTTTCCACCCCATTTTTAATGAAAGTTCAGTTATTGATGGATTAGTAAAATTTAATAACTCAGTTTCCTGTAAATATTCTTTCATAATGTTCTCCTATGAAATATAAATTACAGGGAATCTGAAAAATTGACTTGAACGGAACTGCTGTTTTTAAATATTGACGAGGTTGTGTGGCCGAACATCTTTTTAAAGGTACGGCTTAAATGAGACAGATCAGAAAATCCGCAGTCAATCGCAATTTGGCTTAAATCTGAGACTGAACGGATTGAGTCAATGGCAAAGAGAAGCTTTTTCCATAAAATGTACTGTTTTAGAGGTATGCCGATTTCTCCGGTGAAGAGGTGCGAGATTCTGCTTTTTGACAGGCTAAGTTTATCTTCGTAGTAGGTGAGATCATGAATGCAGTTTTCCTCTCTCTCTACATGATTGATTATAAATTGGATTCGCGGGTCTAATTTAATCCTGCTTTTTTCTTTGAAAACAAGTTTAATGATATTTTTATCAATTCTTCCTGAAATAACATCCAGCAATGTTGCCTGTAAGTTCTGATTGAGTATTTCATAGTCAGCATCCAGAGAAAGTTTAAATAAACTATCGAGAAGCGGTTCAAACAAAATGATAACAAGATTTTTTGATGTATTCTTAACGGCATGCGGAATATCATGATTTATTATAATTGATTCATATTTGATTAAACGATTGTTTATCAGAAGTTCTGCTTCACCCTCAGGCGAAATGATGATCTGCATGGCGTGATGGCTGTGTACTGAATTATCCTGGAGATCCCCACGATAGACGGCAGCATTATCTATTACTCTTAGACTATTCATTATTTACTCACTTCCACAGCGTATCATCTCCGGTAAGAATAACATTCCCCGATGCCCTGAGTTCCAGACGGTTCTGAAGCACCGCGCTTTCCCAGTTTTCATATCCTTTCGGGGGCAGGTATCTGTTTGTATCAGAATCATAAAAACCCCGTATCCCGGTAATTCTGAACATTGAATCGGTTGCCGCAGCCTTCACCCCGTCGTCTGTTGCCCTGTTTCCTGTATAAAAATCATTCCCGGGCCATGAGACATGATCCCAGGCTACTATGCTGTAAAGTTCATGTCCTGAATAATCATCCCCGTTCTCGGCGTAGGCTTGTGGTCTGAATAGCTGGGAAAGCGGGCGCGAGGTTTTTCTTAGCGGACGGGTCTTCATTGTAAGACTGCCGAATGTTTTTTCATCATCAGAGCATTCACTGTAGGGATGATAATATACAAGGGCTATTCCCCTGAGACTTTCACAATGTTTCTCAAGGATGCTTTCAAGTGCGGTTTTGAGATAGTAGGGGGCATTGTGTTTATACCGGCCGGCGAACTGCCCGCAGCCTATTCCCGGCACTGTTACTATGGCCTTTTTGTTCTTTTTCAGGGAAACTGCACTGGCGTATTTAAATGCCGGGAGCAGCTTTATTTCATAGAGTTCGGTGAATAAATCCTGATTTATACTGCCGTCAGATATAATGTCCCGGTCTACGGGGGGATCGCCGGTGTCGTTTCTTCGCAGTACTCCCGGAGTATAAATAAGACAGGCTTCAAAGGGTTCTGTATGGATTTCAGGTGCATAGTGTCTGCCATCGTCAAAAACGCTTACGGGAACGGCAACAGATATACCGCCGAGTATTTTAAGTTCCTCATTATTCCAGTCGCTGCCGTCGCCTCTGAGTTCGCTTTCTGCGTAAATACGCGGCTGCTTGCTGTTCAACAGGCACTGAAGCATAAACTCCCATTTTTCTTTTGCGACCTGAAACCCTTCAAGCTGTTGCTGCAGCCGTCTTCCGGGAGCAGCGGTTCCGTCTTTTAATGAATCCATGTAGTCCTGTAGATTATTCTGCGTTTTTGAGTGAAGCAGAATGCTGTAGCGGCCGGGCTGCTTAAAGATTCCATCCATGTTATTTCCTGATCTGTATTTCATTTCATTTCTAACAGCCTTTACAGATGATTCAGGAAGACAGCTCTGCGAGAAGCTGTGAACAATAGAGAGCAGATCATGCGGAATGCGGGGAAGAACCATTGCTAATATTTTTTCAGGGATTTCCCCGTAGAAGGCTTCGGCGATCGAGCAGCAGATTGCCGCCTGGGTATCGGAATCGCCTCCAAGCGAAACAGCATTACGCAGGGCATCTTCAAAGCTGTCTGAATCAAGAAATGCAATGATAGCTTCCGGTACTGATTCCATGCAGCTGACCTGGAAAGTATAATTTTCTCTTATGTCATCTGTTTTTCTATTCAGGTCATATCCGAAAAGTTCTGTGAGACGACCCCTGATTTCTGCCTTTGATTTTCCTTTTCTGGCCATAAAAACGGCCAGGGCTGAAGCCTGAGCGCCTTTTATTCCGTCAGGATGGTTATGAGTACAGGCTGCAGAGGCTTCGGCAAGTATCAGAACCGTTTTTTCATCCTCCCCAATCCATCCGATAGGGCTGACCCTCATAGCGGAACCGTTGCCCCATGAATTATACGCAGGAGCATCGGGTTTCTGCAGCCATCGCCTGAAATTACCCCCATAACCGGCACCGGGATACTTATTACCGAGTTTACGGAACGAATCAGCAAAATCATCAGCCTCAGCATCAAGTCCCCTGTTCAGGAGTGTCAGGGCCGCGGCGCAGGTCATAACTGTATCATCAGTAATATTCGAAAAAATAGTTATCAGGGGAAAGCTCTTATCTTTGGTTGATTTAACCTCATAGGGTGAACCTATTACTGCTCCAATCATCAGCTGTTTCCTTAATTACCTAAATATTAGTGTTGAATAAACACTATCTATATGTGTAATTGTAACACTAAGATGGAAAATATCAAGATTTTTTGATTCAGAATAAAAAATAATTATAATTAAGCTTATGGGAATGGAAAAAGAAAACGAATACGTCCTGACAGGATATGACGAGGCTGTTTCGGTTATTGAAGATAAACTTATAACCGGAGATCTTTACAGAACTGAAGTTGAGGGAATGTCTCTTGAAATTGCTGCTAATTTTCCTGAAACGGTGATTAAACCTGCAGAGGAAGCAGTTCCCGTGAGTGCAAGGGTTACAATTGCTGATGAAGCGGTAGAAATAGATGAGCTTGATTTCACAGAGAAAACATTACCCGTATACAGTTTCACAATAGTATTCACTAAGGGTACAGGCACAGCCTCATTACTTGTTTACAGAAAATCCTGATTTTAGGGCGGAAAGAAAAACCTGCATGTAATTCATCGTCTCCAGGGCTATAATAGTGATAAATGATGAAGATACAGATTTACGGACAGACAGAGCTTATTGAGCTGATCGAAAAGGGAGAGCCTCTTGAAACCCATCTTGTCTCAATAGGTAATCCGGGAAAATTTTTCCGGCATAGTGTGGACACTATAGTACCTGAGATATTCAAAAAGACTTTCAAATCAATACTCAGACTTGAGTTCTTTGATGTTCTGAAAAAAGAACATCTGGGTACTATGCGGCCAAAGCGGATACCTCAGAAGCGTGATGCAAGAAGGGCAATCAGATATTTCAATAAAACAAAGGACAGCGCAAGCGGCTACGTAATTCACTGCTGGCGTGGAGTCTCCAGATCGGCGGCTATAGCCCTTGGCTACCTGTATCTTATCCATAATGATGAGCAGAAGGCCGTGGACGAGCTTAGGCGGATACGGCCCGAGGCAGGACCGCATCCGGGTCTTGTAAAATACTTTGATGAACTGCTTGGATGCAGCCTTTCATCAAAAAATGACCAGCTGCGTGAAATCCGCTTCCGTGAGATGAAAGAGTGGTTTATGAATGAAATTGATAACGGTGATGCGCTGATTGAAGAGCTGGAACCGCTGGATGATTAGTGTTTTTTGCATCGGAAAAGTTTAAATTCTTTTGTCATAAGCAGGAGTTTATCTATTTTAGAAATTAAAAAAAGATGAACGGTGTTTTTTTTATTCTTTTGTAATGACAGAAATCTCAATTCTTATTCAATTATTGGATAAAAAACTCCGGGATAAACTCTGCCAGGCTTATCCCGGGAGGATTTAGTTTAATACCAGTTTACAGTTACTCCGACGCCGGAACCTGTTGAGACAAAATCAACTGTTCCTGCTGCCTCAGCTGCAAGACTGTCCGGAACAACGGTTTCACCCACCCACATCCAGTTGATGCTTCCGAAATCAACCAGATCGCTCTCAATCAGGTATGCGGCATCAGTCAGTCTTATTCTGCTGCCGTAGAATCTTATTTCCAGTGAGCCTTCGGCGGTCGGTGCTGTCAGCTCTACAGAACCGGATAGTGAAGAGCCGGATTCACTGCATGCGAGGTAGATATTTGTAGCATCAGTACCAAGTTCAATGTAGGGTCTGTTTGTCATAGCGGTGCCTCCCCAGGATATCCCCAGCAGGTCTGAGTTTGTATCGCCGCTGAAACTGACGATATAAGTGTCTGAGCAGTTAACTGTTTCAGGGATAACAAGTTCATGCCCTGCCGGCATGAGGGTGATTGTTACATCAGTAATAGTATCTTCTATTACCTCAACCGCATCCTGATACCCTGAACCCAGATAAAGCGCGTTTGATTCAGCACCCGTTCCCGCTATTACCATTACTGTGTAGGTTCCGGGATTAACAGAAAGACTGATTGTTTCAGCAGCATCCCCCGGGATAGCGGAGAGCAGGGTGCTGTCGTTGTAAATAAGAACCTCAAAGAGGTCGCTGTTTGCACTTGCAATTGCGGAGTCAAGCGGGTCCAGATTTCTTGCCGCCTGTCCGGCCGAAGAGCCGATTGTGATGTTAATTACTCCGGTTGCTTTTGCCGGTGAATCCGGCGCTCCTCCGCATCCGCTTATCACAACTATTGTGATAAGAATAAGACTGATGATGCTTAATACTTTTACTGATTTCATATTTTTCTCCTTGTTTGATGGTTTGCCTGTTAAAACCCCGAAAAAGTTTCTGCCGATTCAATTTAAGGAGAAAAGCGATAGGTAATGGGGAGTACTGAACTTCTACTTAGTGCCGGTGCTTATTTATGAAAGGTTCATTGAGCAAATATTGTATCCATCTCATGTGTAAACATGATTGTCTGATTAAGCGTAGAATTTGTACTGAAAATTTTTAGTTTTTCCTTGATGAGTTTATTTGTTTTTAATGCCGCCTCCTGAAAATAAATTCCATAAGGAAGATCTTTGGCTGACTTGATTACATCAGTTAAGCAGTAAGTAAATAGACCATTTTCAAGTTGACTGCTTTCAAGGCTAGCTTCTGATTCCGTAGAAGAAGCCATAACCCAAATCCCGGTCTTTTCTCCTAACAGGAGCAACGATCCGAAAATGCTTTTAGAGAGTTCATCATTGGTTGCACCGCTTTGACACGTGTCAAGAATAAGAAAGATTTCATCAGCCTGTATTTTTTCAATGCAGTTTGTTATTTCTTCAGCGGATATTCCGAATTCCTTAACCTCTTCGAGAGTGTTTACTCCATAGGGTACAAAGTAATACTGTTTTTCCACTGTTATACCATGTCCCGCAAAAAACAGTACTACACGGTCATTTGAGTCCGTTTTTTGTGAGAGTTCATTGAGATTATTAATAATATTTTCTTTTGTTGCATTGTCATCAATCAGCGTAGTTACTGCAGTGTTGGAAAACTTGTTCGGCCCCCCACCCATGTAGGCAGCAGTAAAATCTTCAGCATCTTTTACTGAATAGTTCAGACTTGGGAAATAATTGTAGTTTGTTACTTTTTCATTATTTGAGTCCTGGCTGTTCGCGGTTTTATTTATGGTCAATCCCCGTTTTTCGGTATTTAAATTAATATCTGAGTATGTGTTTACTCCGGCAGATAATATGTATAATTCGGGTTTAGTCTCATTAGTTGTGGGGTTGATAAATTCAACTTTATTTGAGAATGAGGTTAGTGTATCTGTTGATTCAGCCGAAATAAGAAATACATTTTTTCCATCTGTCATTTCAGATGTCAGTTCAAACTCTTTAACCATTTTTTCAGAATAGGTGGTCTCAATTGAAGTCTCAACAATTCTGTTATTTCTATAGAGTTTGATATTTACTGCATCACCTCCGCGATCTTCACATCTTAACTTGATTAACGCAAGATCATCTTTTTTTACAATGTTCAGAACAGTAAGTATAGGTGGAAGTTTAAGTGATTTTATCGATGGCGGTGGGGTTATTTGATTTCCGTTAAAAAAATCCGTTACAAGTCCCGGTTTATAGTAGATATCAGCCAGTTGCCTTAAGGGCAGCCAATCCGATTCATATGTCAATCCCTGGTTGATATGAAACCCAATATTTTCGCCGGCTCCCATGGAACCATCAAATGCTCCATCAGGTGTCCAGGCAACAATTCCTTCTTTCTGTGATATATAAAAGGATATTGAAGGTTTTAGAGATGATTCATTTGTTCCAAGTGAGAATGCATACATCTCATTTTCTTCCTTCGCTGCATCAATTGTGATATTCCTATTCTCCCTTCTTATTTCAAAACTGCATTGATTGGTGTTGCGGACATAATCTACAAACGAAGTAGTATCATTGAATTTTCTACCATTGACAGCAATTATTATATCCCCTGCATCAAGTCCGGATTTATCTGCCGGGCCTCCGGGAAAAACTTCTTTTATAATAAAACTCATAGGGAGAGCTGAGAGATCATCAATTATGCCAAGATCCCAGAATCGTATAGTTCTGTCATCACCGCAGGAGACAAGGTAGTCTTTATATTCTGTAAATCCGGATACTACACCATCATGCCCTGTGAGTTTTGCTCTGAAATTACCTTCAGAATCAAAGATTGATATCGTGCCTTCCCAGCTGCCGATCACAAATAACCTGTCTTTTGTGATACCCAAGCCCCGGGATCCGTATCCAGGAGAAATAATCTTCTTTTCACCGTTATCAAGTGTTAGTTCAATCTCGGCAGAATTAACTGCTTGTATTTTCAGACCATCCTTTTCCGTGTTTAGAAAAGAACCCTGAGGTATACTGAAATCGCCCATTTCAAAATTGAAATTCTCTGGTTTTATATAACCGGAAAAATTAAATTCGGAAATTTCAGAATTGTTTCGTGTCCAGTTATAAGCAAAGAAGATTTTCTGACCGTCAGTACATATACGTCTGATTGGTTGTTCCTGTTTTCCCAATTCCATAACCAGAGTCCCTGTTTCAGGATTCCAATTGAAGATTTTTCCTTCGACACCGCCACTTAATATTGTATTATCCGGGAGTGATGCCATTGATAATACCGAGCCTTCATGCATGGTAAACTCAGAGACTTTTTGTAGAGTTTTCAATTCATAGCTTATGCACTTAAAGGGAAGTCCGGAACCAGCACCAATTACTACATACCTATTATCAGGCGTAAAAAGTATTTTATATGGATTTTTAATTTCACTTCTTAATTCCCGTACTTTATTCAAACTTAAATCATAAAAAATGATCACGCTGTTTTCCTGAAAGGCTGCTGCAATGCTATTATCATTTACTGCTATATCACGTACTACTGAGGTTGTTGTGACCGTTTTTATGACTTTTTCAAGAGTGACTGAAATGAGATCAATTCTTCCTTTTCTTACATATCCTGCAGTTAAAAAGACTTCATTCTTTTTATTAAAAAATTCAATATCCATAGGGTAATTATCATCGGTTCTAATTTCAAAAATATTCTGATAATTATCTAAAACAGAAAAAACAGCTATCCCGCCTCCGTTACCATCTGTAAAACCAGCCGCGATATATTTACCGTCCGGACTGTATTTCAAGTCATGGATAATGCTCATTGGACCGTAAATTATTTTTACCATTTTACCTGAGTTGACATCAAAGATTCTGATTCCTGCTGTTGTGCCTCCGGCCGCAATATAATTTTCATCAGGTGATAATGAAATAGAATTTAAAAAAGCTTTCCCTCCAGTTGAATTGAGTTCAAATATAAATTTGCTAAGCTGCATGCCTGTTTCTTTGTCAAAAAGTCTGATAGCTCTATCCTGCCCTGCGGTAAATATAGTGATACCAGATTTTGAAGCTGTTATACTTTTTACAGCACTGGTATGTCCGCCGGGATCAATTTCTATCACAGGATTAAAATCTGAAGGAGGATTTTCCGGTCTGTTTATTACTGAATATTGTGAAGTTGTTGTTTTGTATTCGATATTTTGAAATTCACTCTGTGTTGAACAGCTACATGCAGATATTATGATTACAAGAATTATTATTAGTTTTTTCATTACTGTCCCCATTCTTCTTTGGAAGAATAAAAAGCATTTTTTAATTTTTAATATGGTATTTGATCTTCGAGGAGCCGTCAAGAAAGACTTTTGATATACCTGTCAGTCATGGTATAGTGAATCAGTTAGAGGAATTTTAAATAGTTATGGAAGGAAGTATGAGCTTAGCTAAGAAAGTTTTGACAGTGATTTATCTTGTTTTTATTGGAGGGTTGGTTTTTTCAGATTCTATGGATTCAATCCTGTATCCCCCTTTAATAAAATTGATCAATCCGGTTGAAGAAAATTTAACAATCGGTATTGGAAATATTGTGCTATCTGATAAAAATATAGGATCTGAATTCAGTTCCTATGTATCTGAGCGGATTGAACTTGTTTTAACTGAAGAATCAGCGGTTAATGTCGTTAACCGTAATAATATGGAGCAGATCATTGATGAGATAACCCTTGAATTATCAGGATTGTTTGATGATGAAGCTGGACTTACAGCTGGAGAACTGAAGGGTGTAGATACGCTTATAACCGGGAAGTATTATGTTTTCGATGAAAACATTGAGTTATATCTGGATTTACTTTCTATAAGGACAGCTGTTACTTTAAATACTGTTAAAATCAGTATCCCTAAGGGTGTTATTCCAGGTAAAATAGCCTTATATCCTGATAACTATAATAAAGCAAAGAATGTAATTAAAGAGATATCAGGAATTTTAAAGCATGATGATGAATTAGTTCTAAAAGGTTGGACAAGCAGGGGGGATGGCGGAGTATATTTCGAGGGAGAGAATCTTATTGTTAACTTAATAGCCAATAAAAACTGCTATGTAAAAATATATCATATTGATGTGGAAGGTCAGTATCAGCTTATTTTTCCTAATGAGTACTTTGAAAATAATTATATATCTTCTGAAACAATCTACAAAATACCGGATGGTTCATATCCTTTTAACTTTGAACTGGAAGCTCCCTATGGGACAGAATTTATAAAAGTAATAGCTTCAACAAGTCAGTATGATGGTATTGAAACTGCATTTGTCGACATAGGAGAAATATCACAGGGCTTTATTGCACGTGGATTATCAATAGAAGCTAAAGAAACTCTGATGACTGAGAATCTGATAAACTATACCATTATAGCAAGAGAATAAATAAAGCGGAACTTTCTTGTTTAAAGCTCTGAATAACTAAAAGCAGTTCTCACGGCAACCTTACGGTCACTTCGGTATTTTTTACGGTACCTCGACTTCGTCTCTGTGCTGCTTTCAGGGAGAGACTATATAGCATAACGCAGTCCAAGAGGATTCGCTTGTTTGTAGCCTGCATCCGGCAGGCTCGGCCAAGCCGCCTCGTTCGCTGGCGCTCGGCATCGTGCCTCGCTTCCGCTTCGCGCGCGCACTCGGTTCGAATCTTCCCAATTTGTACAAAAAAAACGAGCCCACCTAAAGGTGAACTCGTTTCATTTACGTCCAAGAGGATTCGAACCTCTGACCTACGGCTTAGAAGGCCGTTGCTCTATCCAGCTGAGCTATGGACGCTCGTGCAGATATTTCCGCTATCGGGATGGCGGGACTCGAACTCGCGATCTCCTGCTCCCAAAGCAGGCGCCTTAGCCACTAGGCTACATCCCGGTTTCTCATGAAGTCTGCAAAGTATAAGAATTTTGCAGACATGAGTCAAGTCTTAAGCGGCAATATTTTAATCTAATAATCAGCTCATAAGTCTATTTTATAAAGGGAATTACGCTTCTTGCCAGAAGTTCGCAAATCTCGGCTTTACGTTCCGGGGACATCTCTTCCTGGTCTGAAAACAGGATGCCGAACCGGCTCTTAAAATGCTCGGGGGTGAGTGAAAGCGAGTCCATCTGAGACTTCAGATTCCTTGATGAAGGTTCAAAGGTATGATTGATGGCAAACATCAGGCTTATAAAACTCTTAAGAAAGCCGCTAAGCGACAGTGTATAAAACAGCTGATCTCCAAGTACTGCCGATGACTTCACATCCACAAGATAGTGTTCCATTGTTGTCAGGCATGAGTTGATCAGTAGTGTCCAGAAATGCTCGGGAATCTCCGCCAGTTTTTCCCTTACCTGGTTAAGCCAGGGACTTTTCTGAAAGAGTACCCGTCCGTTCATGATGCGGTAAAACATATAAGTTCCGGTGGCTCTGAAGGTCCAGAAATTGTCAGGATTAATATTCAGTATATGGTTTATTCGTTCCATGTCCTTGAATTCTATTCGCACCGGAATTTCGTCCATGAAAAAGCGGTCCTTCTTTCCGTGGCTGGAAGATTCAAATGCGCCCGCATCAGAAAAAAGCTTCTGCCTTGTTTCGGCTGGTGGAATATCACCCCTGTAATAAACATCAAGGCTGATGAAAAAATACGGACTTGTAAGATCTTCATCGGCAGCCTTCATTGCGGTTATTGAGTCTACTTCTTTCCATCCGGATAGACGCTCGGAAAGGGTAGCTGAAATTTTCTGAACTCTTTGTCTCATATTGTATATTCTAACATAAACAGGGTATGATTCATAGCAAATACAGAATTATGAAAAAAGAATTATTTTTACTTGCAGCAGTACCTCAGAATCATATCGAGATGGAAATTCTGCGCTTAAAGAAAGAGCTCTTCTATACCACGGGTGTTATTTCTGCCTGGGCGCTAACTCCGATGGTTCCTGTAGCACCAGCTGACACCGCAGTAAATTTGGGAAAACTTGAAATCTCAGGCTTTCCTTCATCCGGTATTGTTTTTAATCAAATTAATGAGAAGCAGAATCGGCTGTCGATTGGCTGGGAGAACGATTACGGCTTTTTCTCGGGGATTGCTGCTCAGATTGCAGATGGTAATCCTGATAATTCTGTTTTAGGCTCCTGCGAAGGACTCTATATGGCTGATTTGAATGAGAGCGGTGCGGGAAGTGTGCTGCCGATCCTGAAAGCCCGTATCGAGGCTCTTCCTGATAATATTAAAAAATGGAAAAGCTGCCGCTTGTCCATTTTAAAGCTGACTGTTGATACGTCTAAATGGTGGGAAGATGTAGTTGTTGAATATCTTGATGAGCGTTACATCAAGTCCGTCAGCCGGCGGTAACTATTTGGTTACGTCCTTTATCCTTCGCCTTGTATAAGGCCTGGTCCGCCGCGCTATTTAGCTCCGAAGCCCCGCGGTAGGACGGGAATGAGGCAATTCCGCAGCTGAAAGTTACATAGAAATCACCTTCGGCTGAAATTTGCCGTATCTGACTGAAGTTCTGCCTTATCTTATCCATTATACGTGAGGCATTAGTTATATCGGTGTTTATCAGAATTACAGCAAATTCTTCACCCCCGTAGCGTCCGATAATATCAGTTCTGCGCAGTCGATCCTGAAGCAGCCGTGAAAGACTTTTGAGGACTCTGTCTCCGGTCATATGTCCATGCTCATCGTTGACCTTTTTAAAATGATCAATATCAATCATCGCAAAACACATATTTCCCTCGGAACGTTCAGCCCTTAACACTTCATTAGCAAGCGATTCTTTTGTATTTGTGTGGTTTAACAGACCGGTAAGTGAATCGCGCTCCATGAAATATCGAAGGCTTCTGGTTCTTTCGGCTTTTGCCATAACCGAGGTTATAAGATGATGAGCCTTTATTGGTTTTGTGAGGAAGTCGTCGCCTCCGGTTCTCATTGCTTCAAGCTGTATCTCTTTATTGGATTCATAGCTGAGATACACAATAGGGATACTGAGAAATGCTTCCTGCTGCCTGATTATTGAGGCAAGCTCCGGACCGTCGCATCCGGGCATATACATATCCATTAGAATAAGATCAGGCTTTGATTCCGCCATAATGTCCAGAACTTTTCTAGGATCTGATGCAACTGAAGTAATCATTCCGGCCTGCTGCAGCAGAAGTGCATAGTAGGATACCTGTTCGGGATCGTCATCGATTATCAGAATATGAAAGGGGTTGGTGTTTTCATCCTTTGTAAGTGAATCAACCCTGTCTATCAGCCTGCTGACATCCAGCGGAACCGTAAAGAAATCATCGCCTCCGGCTTTTACACAGTCAAGCCGGATGTCAAAATTATCTTTATAGGAGAAAAAGATAATTCCAAGCTGGCGTTTGTAATCGTATTTTATATTTTTAACAACATCTGCAGTTTTCGGATTGTTTTCTATTATCGAAGAGTTAAGAATAAGAAGTTCATTGTCAGCCGCTTCCATATGTTCCTTGAGAGCCGAGAAGCTCTTCAGTATCTCTACATGGTAACCGAAGTAGCCGAGCTGTTCAGAAAGATCCTTTGCAACAGAGTCTTTCTCTCCAAGTACAAAGACTATCTTTTTTTCTGTTCCGCTTCCTGTGTTATCTCCGTCCTCATCCAGTCCGGTATTTTCAGAGTATTTTTCAGGATCAGCACAGATTTCCCTCATTTCCAGCAGATACTGATGAATCAGTTTTGTCGCAGCCTGGTCAATATTGGCGCTTGAACCGATAATTGTTTCTATCAGTATTTCAAATTTACCTGCTGTTTCGGTCAGTCGATTGATACCGAAGGTCGCTGCAGAACCTGCAATCTTGTGAAGCGCCATTTTCAGGCCGGCCATTACTTCGTAATCCGACTGGGCTGCAACAGCCTGGGAAGACAGTGTTTTTATCTCGTTGAATCTTCGGGGCAGCTTAGAAAAGTAACCTTGCCGCAGTTCATTAAGCTTTTTACTGGTTTTTTCAGATATTCCTTTCATAAAGACTTTATTCTCTCTCTTTTATCCTATATATTATTATCATTATGGCTGAATGTAAATCTCTTTCACCAAGTCTTGAAGATTATCTCGAAGCGATACTTATCCTTGAAAACCGGCATCGTGTAGCCCGGGTAAGAGACATTGCAGCCCATTTAAATGTGCAAATGCCTTCGGTAACTGGGGCATTGAAAAACCTTCGTGAGAAGGGGCTGGTAAATTACGAAAAAAACTCTTTTATCAGCCTGACTGATGAAGGAAAGACAGCTGCTGAAGATATCTTTAACAAACATTCAGTTCTTGTAGAGTTTCTTGAAAAGATTCTGCTGCTTCCGCATTCCAGAGCCGTTGAGCAGGCCTGTAATATTGAGCATGTCATCGATTCAGAAACCGCGGAACGGTTTAAAAACTGCAGTACCTATATAACAGGTATCCTTGATAAGGGCGAGCCTGTATCCCGGGCAAACTGGGAAAAAAATATCAACAGCTGAAAAATCAGAATGCAGTTTTATCTGCTGAATCACAGTATTCATTAATCGGACAGTTCATACATTCGGGTTTTCTTGATTTACAGAAATCTCTTCCTAATTTATTAAACAGCATAGAAAAACGGTATTGTATTTCAGGATCAATTTTTCCCCTGAGATCCGATTCAATCTTTTCAGGAGTTTTTTCATCTGTGAATCCAAGCCGCCTTACAGTTCTTGAAAAATGTGTATCAACAATAATTGCCGGTTTGTCAAAGCAGGCTCCCAGTATAACATTTGCTGTTTTTCTTCCAACTCCAGGAAGTTTCAAAAGTTCTTCCATTTTACCAGGAACTTCCGAGCCGAACTCTTCAGCCAGCATTTTACCGGTTGCGATGATATTGGCGGCTTTTACAGAGTAAAAACCGGTAGACCGTATAATTTCTTCGACATCCGGTCTGAAAGCTCTTCCCAGGGCCTCGGGAGTAGGGTAGTGTCTGAAGAGCTCCGGAAGCACTATGTTTACCTGATTATCGGTAGTCTGTGCCGAGAGGATGACGCCTATAAGCAATTTATAGGTAGTATCTGCTTGCAGGAAAACGATTTGTTCCGGTGCAAGCCTGTTCAGTATTTGGTAAATCTTTTCTATTCTATTGTTCATATGCCTTTACATAAAATTGAAATTCTGGTAGATTACAGACCCAGTATACAAGCAAAGGTAGGAATATAATGGCCCGTAAATGTGATATATGTGGAAAAGGAACTGTAAGCGGCAATAATGTCAGCCATGCACATAACAAAACCAGAAGAGTCTGGAAACCTAATCTGGTTAAGATCCAGGCCCTGATCGGCGGCAAAAAGCAGAAAGTAAAAATTTGTACAAGTTGCCTCAGATCCGGTAAAGTTCAGAAAGCAGTCTAATCCAGCATATCTATTAATCATATATATATTTTTAACCCGTCAAAAGCAGGAGCAAAGCCGTCAGGCAGCTTCTGCTTTAACTGTTTATGACTGAAATCATGGCAAAGATGGGTAAACCAGGTTTTCTCTGCACCGATCCTTTTCGCAGCTTCCATGGCTTCGGGAATGGTAAAATGTGTCGGATGTTCACGATACCTGAGTCCGTCAATAATCAGATATTTTACGCCCTCAAGTTTTTTGAAGCTGGCTTCGGGAATACTGCTGCAGTCTGAGAGATAGGCAAAATCACCTATTCGGTATCCGGTAGTCTCCAGGTTACCATGCAGCATCGGGACTGGAAGAATTCTTAATGAACCGACTTTAAAGCCCAGGTTATATTCTTCCGGCTTAATTTCATTCAGCTTTATTCTGGGCTTTCCGCCGCCTCTTTGGGTAAGTTTGAATATATAGCTGAAACGTTCTTCAACCTCTTTTATGGTAATTTCATTTCCATATACCGGAATCGGTCTTTTTGAAGAGAATGGGCGTATATCATCCATTCCGTGAATATGATCAGCATGTCCATGTGTAATAAGAATGCAGTCAAGGGCAGTAATTTTTTCCCGCAATGCCTGGAATCTGAGGTCTGTTGAAGTATCAATGATAATTGAGAGTTCCTCTGACTGTATCCAGATTGAAGCTCTGGTTCTGTTGTCATGGGGATCTTTGGAACTGCAGACATCACAGCTGCAGTTGATGGTTGGAACACCGCAGGACGTGCCTGACCCAAGTACAGTTATTTCCATTAGTCATGATAATACCCTGTTAAAACTATTATGAACAGTCTGTATACATAAAGTATGGTTAATGCCGGGAAAATTTTACTTTATTATGATATATGAGTAAATTAGTAATAATAAAAAGTAAGGAGGACATAAATGTCTTTTACAACACCAGATTTACCATATGCATACGATGCACTTGAGCCCTATATTGATAAGGCTACAATGCAGATTCACCATGATAAACATCATACTGGTTACACTTCAAAACTTAATGCTGCAGTTGATGGAACAGAATACAGCAGCTGGCCTGTTGATAAACTTCTGAAGGAGCTTGATCAGCTTCCATCTGATATTAGAACAGCAGTGCAGAATAACGGGGGAGGACATTATAATCACAGTCTGTTCTGGGAGATTATGTCACCGTCAGCTGGAGGGATGCCGGAAGGTGCAGTTGCCGATGCTATTCAAAGAGATATCGGCGGTTTTTCCGATTTTGTTTCGGCTTTTTCCAATGCTGCCGCCTCAAGATTCGGGAGCGGCTGGGCCTGGCTTGTTTCGGAAAACAGCGGCAAGGTAGGTGTAATCAGCACTGCCAACCAGGACAGCCCGCTCTCCGAAGGACTGACTCCTGTTCTTGGACTGGATGTCTGGGAGCATGCCTATTATCTTAAATATCAGAACAGGCGCCCGGAATATATTGAGAATTTTTTCAATGTAATCAACTGGAAGAGGGTAAATGAACTTTATCTTGCAGGGCTCTAGTATTGAACAGTTAAATTGAACATGAAATTAGAGAAGGGCTTCGGTCCTTCTCTTTTTTTTAAGAAACCCTTTCTTTGATAAAGAAAGTTTTCCTGTTAGCAGCAGGTCTTCTATCATCTCCTCCGCATCATCCTTCTCAATTTCATTCGAAAGGCTGTTGAGCTTTTCTGCGGCACCTGCAGGTGTATAGCACAATGGATTTCTTCTTATAAAACTGATAATTCTCTGTTCCCATTTATCGGCCGTAACAGCGCTGCCGCTGCAAACATCACATCCGAAACAGGCTTCAGGTTCCGCTCCGAGCAGCTCCATCAGTGATTCACGCCTGCATTTGGCGGTGTTAAGTGCAAATCCCAGCAGCTTTTGAAACCTTTCCGGTAAAGAATCGCGTGAAATGACGGTATGGCGCAGATAATCTGTTTTTTTCAAAAGCAGGATTGCTGCAGCGGGTTCACGATCACGTCCCGCACGTCCGGATTCCTGCAGATATGCCTCAACAGATGGTGAAAGATCATAGTGTATTACAGTTCGAATATTCGGCTTATCAACACCCATTCCGTATGCAGTCGTTGCCAGCAGAATCCCGTCGGCGGAATTGAAGTACCAGTTTTCAATCTTCTTTTTTTCCGCTTTAGTAAGGCCTGCGTGGTAGAAGAATACCTGCTTTTCACGGAGCCGCAGCCTCAGAAGCACAGCTGTTCTTTCTGCAGTCTTTCTCTTTCCGCAGAAGACCAGGATAGGTCTGCAGGCTGTTTTTATCTGTATTTCAAGTTCATGGATTTTAGACAGGCAGGGATGAACGCTGTATGAAATATTAGGACGGTCAGGATTTGCTGAAATTATATGAGGTGATTCGCCTGGAAAAAGTATCTCGATAATCCTGGACAACACGGTTTCAGATGCCGTAGCGGTGAATGCTGTTACCACAGGAATATTCATTTCAGCGATCAGCTTCCGGCACTCCAGGTATACGGGGCGGAAACTGTCTCCCCACTCAGATACCGTATGCACCTCATCAAAAACCAAATGAGATATTCCGGCCTCCGACAAACGCCTGAATACCGGCGGAGATAGAGCTGTTTCCGGATTAGACAGTATTATACGCAGGCTGCCGTTTACAATACTTCTGAATATTTCATCCCTTTCCTTCCTGCTTTGTCCTCCGGTGAGGGCTGCGGAACTGATTCCGGCATCATCACAGCGGCGTTTTTGATCGGCTATAAGTGATAGAAGAGGGAAGATTATAAGTGTGGGGCCTGACAGCAGGAGAGAGGGAAGCATGAAACAGAGACTTTTACCTGCACCGGTCGGGAGAATTACTATCTGCCTGGAGCGATAATCTGTCTTCTCATTTTCTTCATTATTCTTCTCAGCTCCATAAAAGCCTGCGGTTTCAAGAATGTTTGCAATTACAAGCCTTTGATACGGATAAAGAAATTTCAGATCGAAACTCTCCGCGGCAGTTCGCTGAACTGGATCATTAGAAAAATAGTCTCCGGGCATATTAATTTAAACCAGATTATTTTTAATGGAATTCAAGGGTCGCCGGAAGAAATGAAATAATAATTGCATTGCGCTTTCATCTTTCATATAATTTAAATATGCTTAAGAAGTGTGTCCTGATTCTGATTATGCTGACGTTATGTCTGCCGGCCTCTGCTCATGATCATTTTAAAAGAATCCTATTTATTAGTTCATATAATCCCTCATTTCCAACCTTCAATCATCAGATTGACGGATTGCGTTCTGTACTGGATAAGCAGCATGTACTTCTGGATATGGAATTCCTGGATTCAAAGCGTTTTAATACAGGACAGGTCATCAATCTCAGGAAAGATTTTATTACCTATAAGTTTCAGCATGTTCCAAAATATGATTTGGTAATCACCGCTGATGATAATGCGCTTGCTTTCTGCATGAGTATGCGGGATGAGTTTTTTGAAGATGTTCCGATAGTGTTTTTCGGGGTTAATGATATCGCTCAGGCGCTGAGTTATAATGATGATCCGCTGGTTACAGGGTTCATTGAAGCCGTCTCAATGAAGGATACTATTGAGCTGATGATTTCTCTTTTCCCTTCAACTGAAACCATTGCAGCAATTTCAGATGCAACTACCAGCGGAACTGCTGATGAAAGAGCTTTCAATGAGCTTCAGGGCGAGTATCCTTCATATAAGTTCAGAACGATATCTCTTAAAGATTATTCATGGCAGGAATTTGCAGCGGTTCTTTCCGGTCTGGGAAGAGATACAAGTATACTGCTCCTGTCTGCTTATACTGATAGTGAAGGTAATAACATGCTCTTCAATGAGAGCCTCAATATAATCTATGAGAATTTGAAAATCCCGCTCTTTCATCTCTGGTATCATGGTTTTGGCGACGGTGTTTTCGGAGGCAGGGTGATTAGTCATTATGAGCAGGCCATCAGTGCCGCAGAAACTGCCCTTAAAATCCTGAACGGCGAATCTTCGGCTTCAATGCCAATACGGAGCGATGCTGAAAATCATTATATATTTGATTTTCAGGAACTTAAGCGATTCGGAGTCAGTTTGAGAAAACTGCCAAACGACTCTGAAATCATAAACAGACCTTACAGTTTTCTCAGGGAAAATAAGGTTCTGGTGCTAAGTTCGGTAAGCATTTTCAGTATAATGGCAGTTTTACTTCTATTTTCACTCATAAATATTAATATCAGGAAAAAGGCTGAGTCAGCTCTTCGTCAGAGTGAAATGAAATACAGAAGTCTCTTTTATGACAATACATCAATCATCATTCTGTTCGAACCGGTTACAAGCAGAATTATCGATTTGAATCAGGCTGCAATGGATTATCTTGGATATCCTGAAAAAGCTCTGAAAAATCTGTCGCTTTACAATCTGCTTGCCGATGAAGAGAATGTTGAAGAAGGTTCTTTCAAGTTTGATGAATTATCCGGCAGGACTATGAGAATAAAGCTTGCAAAGAAAGACACACGTCATGTCGAGATATTCAGCGGACGGCTTAGCACAGGCAATCATGAATATCTATATGCGATCATACACGATGTAACTGAAAAAATAAAAATATCCGAACAGATGGAGCATGCAAGAATTAAGGCGGAAACAGCTCTTAGAGTAAAAAATGATTTTCTTGCAAATATCAGCCATGAACTCCGGACACCTCTTAACGGGGTTTTCGGAATGCTCACCCTGATCTCCGGAGCTTCTTTCACCGATAAAGAACGTGAGTGGTATAAACTTGCCCTCGTTTCCTCTGAAAACCTGAAGACAATAATAGAGGATCTTCTGAACTTCACTCAGTTCAGTATCGGGAAAATTTCCATTAATAAGCAGTTTTTCAGAATTGATAATCTGGCAATGCTTGCCTCCGAAATTTTCAGAGATTCTATGGAAATGAAGGACCTTGAACTGTCAGTTTTTAAAAAATATGAGTCGGGATATTTTTACGGAGATGAGACCCGTATTGCCCAGGTTGTTAACAATCTTATTACTAACGCAATAAAATATTCTGATAAGGGTGATATCATATGTACTATTACTGAATTGGCGGATGAACTCATCCTTAAAATTTCAGATGAAGGACCAGGAATTAAAAAGGAAGACTTACCTCTGATTTTTGAGCCCTTTCAGCAGCTTGAAAATATTTATACAAAAATACACCGCGGTATGGGCCTTGGTCTTGCCATTGTGAAAAATATTGTTGATGCCCTGGACGGCAGTATTACTGTTGATTCAAAACCTAAGCAGGGAACATCGTTCTGTATTGCAATACCCGGCAGGTTCAGCCGTGAATATAGAAATTTTGATGGTTGATCTCTGTATATATAGATAAAAATTCCCCGATAGCTTTAGTTTTTTTATTGACAATTGTGCATTTCCGAGTGTAGTATGACTAAACATGAAGTTGAATACGGATCGTATTGGAAAAATGGCACTTCTTGCTGCTATGTCTGATGAAGAAGAAGAGCGCCAGATTAAGGCCGAAGTCAATAACACTATCGGAAAGGAAAAACTTGCGGTGACTTTTATTACCGGTCTGACCTCCGATATCAAGAAGAGTTTTGTAAAATCAATCGTCGGTTGTTCACTTCAGAATGGATTGATCAAAAAAACCGGAACGCAGGTTCATGCTGTTCTTCATGCTGCCCTTGAAGCGCTTAACGGTGTTATCAGCAGTGTTCCGGCAGAGGCCAGCCTGAAACTTAAGGTGGGCATTGTTACCAATGAGGAATGGGTTGCTGTTGCGATTTACGGTGATTCCGCCTTCTATCCAATAACAAACCATGAGCGGTGTGCGCTTGGGGTTATGCATTTAAAATAATATTTATTTGTGTATAAACAGGACTGAAAAAATTTAGTGTGTATTAGTGTTCAGTCCCTGTAGTGAAATTTTATTAACGCGTGTATTAGAGAAGTAGTGTCAGAATACTTCTCTTTTTTTTTGCTCATAAAAAAAAGAGAGCCCCTGGAGGTTTCAAGAAAATAACATTGTGAAAGAGTGTGTTTAATTCAATTTATTAGTGATCAAGTGATTTTGTGAAAACAAAAATCACAGGAGGCCTTTATGAAAAAGGCATTGGAAGGAATTAAAATAGTCGATCTTAGTCATGTACTTGCTGCTCCGTTCTGCACGATGATTCTGGCAGATATGGGGGCTGATGTTGTAAAAGTTGAACCCCCTATCGGTGATGATTCAAGGGCTTTCGGACCCTTTATCGATGAACAGGAAGGCGACGGTAAGCAGAGCGGCTACTTCATCAGTATTAACAGAAATAAAAAGAGTATTTGTGTTGATCTTAAAAAAGATGAAGGTAAGGCTCTGCTGACGGACATGATTAAGGATGCGGATATCGTAGTTGAAAACTACCGTCCGACAACCATGAGAAAACTTGGTTTCTCATTTGAAGAATTAAAAAAAATAAATCCCGGAATTATTTATTGCTCAATCTGCGGATTCGGACATGATGCTCTTCCCGAGTATGCAACCCGTCCGGCATACGACATGGTTGCACAGGGATTCAGCGGTTTGATGAGTATCACAGGACCCCTCGGCGGAGCTCCGGTACGTGTAGGCTCGTCTGTAGGTGATGTAGTTGCAGGGCATCAGGGTGCGATCGGCATTCTTGCAGCTCTGCAGCATAAAAACCGAACCGGCGAAGGACAGCATATAGATATTTCCATGGTAGACGGTCTTGTGTACATTCTTGAGAATGCAATTGTCAGATACACTGCCAAAGGTGAAATTCCCGTACCTCTCGGAAGTGCTCACCCGACCATAACTCCGTTTCAGGCATTTGAAACAAGTGACGGCAGCTGGGTTATAACACCTATCGGTAATGATTCTCTCTGGAAGAAATTCTGTACACTTATTGAAAGAGAAGATCTGACTGATCATGAACTTTTCAAAACTAATCCTCTCAGAACACAGAACCGAGATGAACTGGTCAGAATTCTGGATGTTGAAATGAAAAAGAAGACATCCGAAGAATGGATCAAGCTTCTTGATGAAAACGGCCTGCCGTATTCACCATTGAACACAATTGATAAGGTTGTAAAAGACCCGAACCTGCTTTACCGCGAAATGATAGTTGATGTTGAACAGCCCGGAGTTGGTAAAGTAACTATGGCCGGATCTCCGTTTAAAATGACGGAAACTCCCGGTACAGTCAGAACACCGGCTCCCGGACTTGGGGAGCACACAATTGAATATCTGCAGAATGAACTCGGATATTCAAAAGAAAAAGTTGAAGAACTGCTGAACAGCGGAGTTGTCTTCGACAAAAAATAAAACTATTAAAACCAAATTTAAGTTTAAGGAGAAAAGGATATGGAAATATACGGCCTTGGAATAGTAGCAGCCTGTTACTTTGTCGGAAATTTCATCGGCAGAATTCTTGGTGCGGTAATCGGCATCGGGGGTAATGTCGGCGGTGTAGGTATAGCAATGCTTCTTCTGGTTATTGTTACTGCAAGAGTTCAAAAATCAAAAAAGGGCGGTTTCAGTCCAAAAACTGAAAACGGAATACTTTTTCTGAGTTCTATCTACATTCCGGTTGTTGTTGCTATGGCAGCATCCCAGAATGTTGTAGCTGCAGTTGACGGCGGTGCGGTTGCATTTCTGGCCGGAGGCATTGCAACTATAGCTTCACTGTTTCTTGTACCATTAGTAGCCAAACTTGGTAAAGATAAAGGAGAAGAAGTATGATTGCAAAAATAATGAACAGTATCATGGGACGTGATCACCTTGTCCTCGCTTTCGGTTTTGTCGCTCTTGCGATGCTTCTTGCTTACTATGTAGCAAAAATGATCAAACAGGGAAAGATGGGATCTGCTTTTGCAATCATACTTGCCCTTATTCTTGCATATGTTGCCGGTAAATTCACCGGCGGAAAAAAAGGTCTTGCTGATCTGCCTCTTTTTGCAGGTTTTCTCATACTTGGAGGAAGTGCCCTCAGAGACTACACCATTGTATCAACAGCATATGGTGTTAAGATGGAGAATCTTAAAAAAGCAGGATTGGCAGGCGTTGTATCGCTCTTTATAGGAGTAATATTCTCATTCGTAGTAGGAGTCATAATTGCCCGTATACTCGGCTTTGTTGATCCTAAAGAACTCACAACAATCGGTGCAGGTACAGTTACCTTCATTGTAGGTCCTGTTACAGGTGATGCCCTGGGCGTCAGTTCTTCGGTTGTTGCCCTGTCTGTTGCAGCAGGTGTTGTTAAGTCTGTTCTTACAATGATTATGACACCGCTCATTGCCAAGAAGATCGGTCTTGATAACCCGACTACAGCAATGGTATACGGCGGAATTATCGGAACAACCAGCGGTGTTGCAGGCGGACTTGCGGCTACCGATATCAAGCTTGTTCCCTACGGTGCAATGACTGCAACTTTCTATACAGGACTTGGAACACTTCTTTGTCCTTCAGTAGGGTATCTGATAGTTAACGCTATTTTCTAGTAAGTTTAGTATATAAATGGAAATCTGATTATCCGTAATCTATATTACGGATAATTTGAGTATTAAGAATTAAATTACATTCTTTCACAATTTTTTGGGAAATTCAGGAGCTTAGAATGAATAACAATGAGCGGCTTCAGGAGTTTAAAGACTTCAGAGCAAAAATGCAGAAGGGCGGCGGCGACGCCAGAATCAAAGCCCAGCATGATAAAGGGAAATTTACCGCCAGAGAAAGGATCACCGGACTTCTGGATGAGGGAAGTTTCGTTGAAAGCCAGGCATACATCCAGACCCGCACCAGTCAGTTCGGCATGGATAAAAACAAGTTTGCCGGCGACGGAGTCGTAACCGGAACAGGCAAGATGAACGGCAAGCAGGTATTCCTGTCAGCCCAGGATTTTACCGTTCTCGGCGGTTCACTTGGAGAAATGCATGCCGAAAAGATTGCAGAGGCCCAGAGCCTTGCACTAAAAAACGGTTCACCGTTTATCCAGGTCAACGATTCAGGCGGAGCAAGAATCCAGGAGGGAATACTCTCACTCAACGGATACGCCAAAATTTTCAGGAATAACACCCTTTCATCAGGAGTTATCCCCCAGTTTTCAGTAATACTCGGTCCCTGTGCCGGAGGTGCAGTTTACTCACCGGCCATCACCGACTTCATATTCATGGTAGACGGTTCAAGTCACATGTACATCACCGGTCCGGATGTAATAAAGACAGTAACCGGTGAGGTAATCAGCCACGAAGACCTCGGCGGAGCATCAGCTCACTGTGCAAAAAGCGGAGTCGCCCACTTCCGTTTTTCATCCGAGCAGGAATGTTTTGATTTCATCAGAAGACTTATGGACTACCTGCCTTCAAACAACACAGAGCAGCCGCCGGTAAGTGCCTGTACAGATTCACTTGAAAGAACCACACCCGAAATCATGTCGATCATCCCCGAAGAGGCAAGAAAGCCCTACGATGTACGCGACATAATCGGAAGCGCCTTTGACGCAGGTTCATTTCTTGAAGTACAGGAAGACTTCGCAAAAAGCGTAGTAGTAGGTTTTGCAAAACTCAACGGCCGCACTGTAGGTATCTTTGCAAACCAGCCCAAGTTCATGGCTGCCTCACTTGATATCAACTCATCAGATAAGGGAGCAAGGTTCATCCGCTTCTGTGATGCTTTCAATATTCCGGTAATCACACTTGTTGATGTCCCCGGCTACCTTCCCGGCGTTGCCCAGGAGCACGGCGGAATCATCAGACACGGAGCAAAGATCCTCTACGCAATAGCAGAGGCGACAGTGCCCAAGATTTCACTGATTATGAGAAAGTCCTACGGCGGTTCAATGATAGCAATGTCATCCAAGTCTCTTGGATATGACAGAGTCCTTGCATACCCGACAGCAGAAATAGCAGTAATGGGAGCAGAGGGCGCAGCAAACATCATATTCAGAAAGGACATCAACTCAGCATCGGATCCTGAAGCAAAGAGACAGGAAAAGATAGCAGAGTTCCAGACAGAGTTCATGAACCCCTACGTAGCCGCAGGCCTAGGTCTTGTAGATGACATAATCGACCCCGAATACACCCGTGCAGAACTCATCAGAGCGCTTGAAATCAACATCAAAAAGCGTGAAGACAGACCTGCCAAGAAACACGGCAATATACCACTGTAGGAGGCGGAGAGTTTTATGCAGGAAGAATTTATTTACAGTGTTATGACATCAATACTTGGAATACTGATAGTGTTTACACTGTTGGTCCTTCTGAGTCTGCTGATGGTTCTGATAAAGAAATTTGCAGACGGTGATACAGCCAAAAGCAAAGCGCCGAAATCTGCCGGGACATCTTCAGCAAAGAAGAGCGGCGGCCTGCCCCTGCCAGTAATAGTTGCAGCAGCAACTGCTACAATGGCCGATAACGCGAAATGGCTTTCGGCTGCGGTATCAGCGTTTCTGGCAGCTGAGGAAGATGAGCAGAATGCCCCAAAGGCTTCAGGATGGAGTTCAGCGGGAGCAGCAAAGTATGACCCGTGGGTCGCAAACAATAAAATCACAAGAAAAGCACCAGGAGTATAAGAGTTATGAGCAAGAATATTAAGTTTGAATATGAAGGAACCCTTTACGACATAAACGTAACAAGAAACGGAAATGTCCTTACAATTGAGCATGAAGGCGATAGTTACCTTGTAAGCCTTGCAACCCCTGCAGGAGCAACAGCAGCTCCTGTAGCAGCGCCCGCTGCGCCTGCAGCTCCTGCTGCACCGGCAGCGCCTGCACCGGCAGCTGTAGCACCCTCTCCCGCAGCCGCCGCGCCGGCACCAGCCGCCGCCCCTGTAGCAGCCGGAGCCGGAACCGAGAAGGCTGCAATAACAGGAACAATCAAGGAAATCAAGGTAGCCCAGGGCGCAAGCGTAGCCAAGGGAGATCTTCTTCTGATAATGGAAGCAATGAAGATGGACATTGAAGTATTTGCAAGCAACGCCGGTACAGTAAACGCCATCCATGTAACTCCGGGTACAAACGTAACCGAAGGACAGCCGCTTGTAGACATCGGCTAACGGAGGGATTTGGTGAATTTCGTAGATCTAATATTAAGATTTCTAAGCAGCACCGCCTTCACGGCAATCACCTGGCAGAACCTGGTAATGATTGCAATCGGCTGTCTGCTTGTTTACCTTGCAATAGCAAAGGGTTATGAGCCGCTGCTGCTTATCCCGATAGGATTCGGAGCAATACTGGTAAACCTTCCGCTTACAGGGCTTTTGGAAGGACCAATCGGAGACCAGGCCGGCGGACTTATATATTACTTTTATCAGGGTGTTCAGCTTGGACTGTTCCCGCCGATTATCTTCATGGGAATCGGAGCGATGACGGACTTCGGACCGCTTCTGGGCAAGCCGCAGACCTTTCTTCTGGGAGCAGCTGCCCAGCTTGGTATATTTATAACCCTGCTTGGAGCCAAGGCTCTTGGAGCAATCCCCTTTCTTGCTGCGCATGATCTGGGCTTCAACTTTGCAGAGGCCTCTTCCATCGCAATAATCGGAGGGGCTGACGGTCCTACAGCTATATATCTCACATCTAAGCTTGCACCGCATCTGCTTGGACCTATTGCAGTAGCAGCCTATACGTATATGGCGCTTGTACCGATTATACAGCCGCCTATTATCAAGGCTCTTACAACCAAGAAGGAAAGACTTATCAGGATGGAGGATCCGAAGCCTGTTTCAAAACGGACCAAGATTCTTTTCCCGATAATCACAACAATAGTTACAGCCCTGCTTATTCCGGCATCAGCACCGCTTATCGGAATGCTTATGCTTGGAAACCTGTTCAAGGAATGCGGAGTTGTAGACAGGCTTTCAAAGACAGCCCAGAACGAGCTTATCAACATAGTAACGATATTCCTTGGAATATCAGTAGGTTCAAAGATGTCAGCCGACCACTTCCTTACATTTGAGACGATATTCATTATAGTACTCGGATGTATAGCATTCGGAGTAGGAACCGGCGGCGGAGTTATGCTTGGAAAGCTGATGAGCAAGATAAGCGGCGGAAAGATCAATCCGATGATCGGAGCCGCAGGAGTATCTGCTGTACCGATGGCTGCGCGGGTAGTACAGAAGGTCGGCCAGAAAGAAGATCCGGGCAACTTCCTGCTTATGAACGCAATGGGCCCCAACGTAGCCGGAGTTATAGGCTCTGCAATTGCTGCGGGTGTTCTGTTGTCGCTTAATTAGTTTAAAAACGGTTTCAATTCAGGCTGTCCGTGAGTAATCTCCGGACAGCCTTTTTCATAGGTTAACGATAAGACTGTAATTTGCAAATATACGGATAAATCTATATCATTAGAATGAAATGCATAAATATAAAAAGATTTTAAAAGAAGCTTTAGCGTCAGGAAGTATCGTCGCCAAAACACTTTCAGCAGTAATAGTATTAAGTTTCGGTATATATACTATCTCTGTCCTCTCTCATAGATCAGAACATATAAATACGCAAGGTCGTGATTCTGAACGGCTGCTTCAGGCTCAGTCAGAAATTGTTTCAGATTATTATAAGGAACTTGTCTACGATGTGAAATTTCTGACTGTTTTATCATCACTGCACAGCCTGATTGAAACAGGTCTCGAAAAAAATAAACTGCAGCAGGATCTGCTTAATTTCAGCGAAAATAAGAGAGTCTTTGATCAGGTTCGATATATTGATGAAACCGGAATGGAAATTGTTCGTGTTAATCTGGTTGATGGAAAGCCTGTACTTGTTTCAGAAGAACAGCTGCAGGATAAATATAGCAGGTATTATTTTACAGAGACAGTTAAACTTCATGAAGGCCAGGTTTACATCTCACTGTTTGATTTGAATATAGAGAACGGAAGGATTGAAAAACCTTTAAAGCCAATGATTCGGATAGGAAGTCCTGTCTATCATAACGGTGAACTGAAGGGCGCTGTTGTACTGAATTTTCTGGGGCATAATTTGATTGATATTTTTGAAAACCTGACCCTGAATAATCCGGGAAGTTTTTTTCTGGCTAATGAAAACGGCGACTGGCTTTACCGTAATGATCCTGAAAAAGAATGGGGGTTCATGTTCCCAGATCGGGAGGCAGTTTCTTTCAGCCTTGAATGTCCTCAAGTCTGGGAGTCTATGCAGAATAATGATTTTTATCAGGTTTATAAAAATAGGGTTCTGGTTTCAGCTTTAAAGATAAACCCCTATGAGGAGCTTGATTTTATTGATAACTCAGAAAATTCCTGGTTTCTTATTCACTTTATAAGAGCAGAGGAATTCGGAATGGGACCCCAAGATTTTCAATACCGGTATACCATTCTTGCTCTGATTATTTTATTGTTTGATATTGTCGGGACTCTGCTTATATCCAGGATAATAATACAGCGGAATAAATACCGTAAATCAATGGAACATGCCGCCCTCTATGACAACCTGACAGATTTGCCGAATCGAAATCTGATTTTCGACAGAATTACAAGGCAGCTGGAGCTTGCTGACCGATATCATTATAAAATTGCCGTCTGCTTCATTGATCTTGACGGATTCAAGAATGTCAATGATCAGTTTGGCCATGATGTAGGTGATCTGCTTCTTCAGAATATCGGGCATAAAATGAGGTCGGTCCTTCGCAGTTCTGATACGGTAGGACGGTATGGAGGCGATGAATTTATAGTGCTTCTTCCCCGTGTGTCCGGTGAAAAAGAGTGTGATATCGTAATAAAAAAAATTCTAACTGCAATAGATGAGAAACTCATAATCAAAGGACATGAGATAAATATTGGAGCAAGTATCGGTGTAAGCCTTGTTGAAGGCGGTAATCATGAAAATCTTGATCGGATACTCAATGAAGCTGATACAGCAATGTACAAGGTAAAAAATTCAGGTAAAAATTCAATTGCATATTTTACCGATGGGGACATCATTATTCAGGATAATTAGCAGAAACTGAACAGTGTCCATATTGAAGTTTTGGGTTAATCGATTTAGTATGGTTCCGAAGTGTTAATGGAAACGTTTGTAAAACTTAAAATCAGCGTATTCGGTCAGCCGATTGAGCCCGGTGAAAAACTCGAATTCAGGACCTACCAGTCTGAAAATAATGTATTCAGAATTCTCATAATTTCTGCATTTCTGGTAGTTGAACAGCTGTTTTATGCTTTCAGGGTCAGCAACATTCCATCTCTGATGAAGACAGTTTATATATATTCATCTTTATTGATGGCTTTTTTTGTGATATTCAGTCTTCTTTTTATGAAAACCGGGCTTAAAGCCAAAATATTTGCCAAACAGATATTTGTCCAGCTTTTCATTATTTCCGGTATGGGTATAGCTCTTTACCGGTTTATTCTGATTGAAGCCGATCTTGGACGAATTCCTACCATATATATCGCAGCGCTTTACGGAATAGCGGTAATTTTCTATCTTGATTACATTCAGGGTTTTATATGTTATGCAGCAGTTAGTGTTGCGGCTCTGATACTTCTTCCGGTATATCATCCGGAGATCATTTTATCAAGCTACAGTGCAGATGTAATCTCCAACGGGATGATCGCTTTTATTCTTATCAGTCTGAATTACCGCAGTTTTGTACGGGGCTTTCATCATAAAAAAGAGATAGAAGCAGTAAACGCTGTACTAGTTGAGCAGTCAATCCGGGACAGTCTTACAGCAATGTATAATAGAAGAAAACTTGATGAGGTGCTGAAAGAAGTCACGGGAAAGACCATACGGTATAACAAGGAATACAGTGTAATACTGATGGATATTGACTTATTCAAAGATGTTAATGACAGCTACGGTCATGATACAGGTGATAAGGTTCTTGTGGAATTCGCCGGCATAATTAGTAAACATATCAGGGAAGTGGATGTCTGCGGGCGATGGGGAGGTGAGGAATTTCTTATTATTTGTCCCGAAACTCCGCTGGACAGTACTGAACAGCTTGCTCAGAGATTAAAGACCATAATTGCAGAACACCGGTTCTGCGGTAAATATCAGCTTACTGCCAGCTTCGGGATTGCAGCTTTTTCGGAAACCGGTTCAATTCAGGGAATTCTGAAATCTGCCGATATCAGGCTGTATTATGCAAAAACTCACGGCAGAAATATGGTAGTTTCGCAGGATGGTTGATTTTCTGACGAAAAAACAGCCAAACTGATTGATTTTGTTTCTCAGATAGGGTAATCCTCTGAGAGATATGGAAAAAATATTCAAACCAAAATTGTTTTCACTACTCAAGGCGGGGGTAAGCAGACAGCAGATTAGCGCTGATATAATGTCCGGCATAGTTGTCGGAATAGTTGCACTGCCTCTTTCGATCGCCTTTGCCGTGGCTTCCGGGGTTTCTCCCGAAAAAGGAATTATTACTGCTGTCATTGCAGGATTTATTATTTCACTGCTCGGCGGCAGCCGTGTTCAGATAGGCGGTCCGACCGGTGCTTTCATTGTAATTGTAAACGGCATTGCAATGGAATACGGAATAGAAGGACTGATGATTTCGACTATAATGGCCGGTATTCTTCTTGTTATTTTCGGACTGATAAAATTCGGTTCTCTTCTGAAATATATCCCGCAGCCGCTGATAATAGGATTCACAAGCGGAATAGCTCTTGTAATATTCTCCACACAGATAAAGGATGCGCTCGGCCTTGATATTGCATCTGTTCCGGCTGATTTTATCGGGAAATGGAAGCTGTATATCTCAGAGCTTCACACAATAAATCCTTATGCGTTAATAATTACCGCTGTAACCATACTCATTGTTCTTCTGTCAAAGAAGCTGACCTCAAAGGTTCCGGGTTCAATATTTGCCCTTGTGGTTACAACCCTGGCAGTGCAGCTGTTAGGGCTTCCGGTGACTACTATTGAATCGTTTTTCGGTGAAATACCTTCCGGCATGACGTTTATTCTCCCGCATTTCAGCCCTGGTGATTTAACCCGTTATATTCAGCCTGCAATAACAATTGCGCTGCTTGGAGGTATTGAGTCGCTGCTTTCGGCTGTTGTTTCAGATGGGATGATAAGCGGTAATCACCGTTCCAACACTGAACTGATAGCGCAGGGGATTGCCAATATTGTAACCCCGTTTTTCGGAGGCATCCCTGCTACAGGTGCTATTGCCCGTACAGCAGCCAACGTTAAAAACGGCGGACGAACTCCGATAGCAGGTATCATTCATTCTCTGACTCTGCTGATGATAATGCTTTTTCTCGGACGATTTGCCAAATTAATTCCGATGTCCACGCTTGCCGGTATTTTGATAGTTGTCGCCTATAATATGAGTGAATGGAGATCCTTTGTTTCGGTTTTCAGGGGAGCCGCTTCTGATATTCTGATACTGCTGGTGACATTTATTCTGACTGTACTGGTTGATTTGACAATGGCAATTGAAGTCGGTGTTGTTCTGGCATCCATGCTGTTTATGCGCAGAATGGCTGATATGAGCGGAAAGATTCCTCCGGAGGTGGACAGGGATATAATAGACAGCTATTCCGACCTTCCTGAAGATATCTGTGTCTATGAGATAAGCGGACCGATGTTCTTCGGTCTGGCAAGACACTACGCAGAGAATATACGTTCAATTGCCTGTGACTGTCATATACTTATTATCAGGATGAGACATGTACCATTTATTGATATGACAGGACTTATGAATATAAAGGGAGTTTTAAGGGTTCTTAGACACTCAGGTGTTACAGTTATTTTTTCAGGTGTTAATGAATCTGTACTTGGTGAACTTAACCGGAGCGGTATAACTGAAACCACAGAAAAAATACATTTTATTGATACATTTGAGCATGCGGCAAATTATGCGCTTGATTTGAATAGGAGATAGTTTTTTCCTATAATTTACATGGGCCCAGGCCGATTAATAGAGCAGGAATAAACTGATATGGAATATAAAGTGCTACAGAATGTCACAGAAAAAGACTATCACTGGATTTTAGAGAATGAATCTGTCATCACCTGTTTTCAGCCTATTGTCTCAGGTTCAGAGAACAGAACCGTGATAGTAGAAGCTTTAAGCCGCGGCTTGACTTCCGACAGAGAACTGGTCAATCCGGAACTGCTTTTTTATATGGGCCGGAGAACTACCACTGCAGCTGATCTTGACAGGCTTTGCCTAAGAAAAGCTTTTGAACGCTTCGGCAGGATTCAAAAGGATGACCGAGACCTTCTGCTTGCAGTAAATCTGGAGCCGACTATATTAAGTATTGATACATCTGCAGAAGAAATTACTGATATGGCTATCAAAGCCGGTTTAAGCCCTGCTTCAATAATACTTGAAATTCTGGAATCTGATATCAACAGCATTGAGGTTCTGAAAAGCTCGATTGATGCTTTCAAAAAATCCGGATTTCTGATAGCGCTTACGGGTACAGGCAAAACTCTGTCAAACCTTGAGAGGGTTGTAATTCTTCAGCCGGATATTATTAAAATAGACAGTGCTCTTGTCAGAAACATTGAGAATGATATCTATAAGAAAGAAATAGTTCAGGCGATAAACTCAATTTCACATCAGGTAGGGGCTGTTGTTATTGTCGAGGGGGTTGAGACCGAAGATGAAGCCGTAACTTCGCTTGAATACGGTTCCGACCTGCTCCAGGGCTTCCTTATCCTGCATCCTCAGGAAACTGAGGAGCTATACGTTCTTCAGGCGGCTGATGCTGTTCCGGTTGCTTCGGGATTCAGGAACAGGACCCTCCAGATGGTGAAGAACCGACACCTTAATTTTACACGATATGATACCGTGATGTCCCAGTTTATTCTTGAACTTTCAGCAATGCCGAATCATGGTTTTCACAAATACCTGCACACTGCCGTAAACCGGCAGGCTGTCATTGACTGTGTCTATATCCTTGATGAAAACGGTATTCAGGTTGGCGACTGTGTCTTCAGTGATGACTTTTCCCCGAAAAGCAGACTCTTTCATGTCTCGTCTGCCGGGTTCGATCATTCCTACAAGAGTTATTTCTTTCACTTCAGCACCGGGCTTCATAAATATACTACAAAGAAATACATCTCAAGGAACTCGGGACACCTCTGTACAACTATAGCCCTGCCTTTTTCTGATGGAAATAACATACCCTATATCCTCTGCTGCGATATTATTGAGGAGTAATTGCTCCGTCTGCAATTTACCGCAGAATTAAAAAAATACGGTCCTGGGTGATTAAGAAAAAGGCCTCCGGTTATTTCAGAAGTTTTACATATACCTGCTTTTCCATATCGATAAGCTCGGCAAAATCCTCTATACGCCTTGTTACATTTTCATCAACAACCGTGTTTGCCGGCAGAAAAAGAACTCCGCTCTCCAGATAAACATTACCGTAAAGCACCATATTGTCTTTCAGCTCAGTGACTTTTACCCATTTACCGTCTTTATCATCATTTTTTACTTTACTCAAAAGAGCTGCCACAACATCACGGTCGTAATAGATTCCGGAATGCTGGATTAGGAAGTCTTCAGTTTCGGCGCTATTGTTGTTCCGTATATAGAGCATGTGATCATAGTCTTTACAGACCCGGAGAATTCTGCTTCCTATGGGGATTTTCTCTTCCTTAAGATTATCAGGGGAGCCTGAACCATCCCAGTTTTCCCGGTAATGTCTTACAATCTCAGCAAGTTCAGTCATTTTTAGAACACTTCGGATCAGGTGTTCGCTCAGTTCCGATGTTTTTTCTTCGTCTTCGCCGTCTTCAGTACTGCCTCCGAACCGGCCCAGTTCATGAAAGTATGAAGCCATAATGATAGGCTGAACTTCGGCCGCAGGCAGTTTTAGTTCACGTACCACTTTCTGGGCGGTGTCGGCAATCCTTTTGACATGATCCCTTATATCCTTGCGTATAAGACCTACCATGCTGGTAAGAAAGGTTGCAGTATCGGCAAGTCCGTTCTGAGCCGCATCGCGCTGACTGCTGATCTGCAGCATTGCCTTCTCCAGTTCTTCAGTCCGCTGTTTAACCTTGAGTTCAAGGGTTTTATTTATTTCTGACAGTTCCCGGTTTTTCTTTTTCAGCTCCTCTGCGAGTTTCCGGTTTTCCTTTGCAAGCCTGCCGTGTTCAAGCGCTTTTTCAATTGTTATCATCAATTCATGGTTGTTCCAGGGTTTTGTAATGAAACGGTATACCTCACCCTTATTAATAGCATCAAGAATGGCATCCTGTTCTGCATAGCCGCTGAGCATTATCCGCACAACATCCGGAAAGTTCTTACGAAGATAGGCTAGAAACTTATGACCTTCAACCTCAGGCATTCTTTCATCACTGATCACGAGATCTATATCGTTTTTTCTTAGAACCTCTACGCCTGAACGCGCATCGGTCGCTGTATGAACCTGCAGCCTTTTGTTTGCCCTGAACAGCCTGTGCAGTGCTGCGAGTACATTTGCTTCATCATCAACAATCAGAATTGAAAATTCAGGCATATTTCTTCCTCTTCCGGTTCTTGTCTATAAAAATATTAGTAGATCACATCAAAATTTACAAATTTAAGAATAAAAAATTGAAGACCCTCATGAATATTGATGAATGTATGAGTGATGTAATATTATAAAACTATGAAAAGTAATGTAATAGTAGCACAGTCCGGCGGACCATCACCGGTGATCAATGCCTCTCTGCTTGGTGTAATCGAAGCCTGCAGAGCAATGCCGGAAAAGTTCGGACGTATCTTTGCCGGATGGCATGGAATAGAAGGAGTTCTTAAGGAAGAACTGATAGATATCAATGCTGAGGATGATTATGAATTATCTCTTCTGCGCCATACCCCTGCTTCAGGGGCAATAGGAACCTGCCGGTATAAGCTGAAAGAGGAGAATACCGAAGATTTTCAGCGGATTATCGATGTATGCAGAGCACAGGATGTGGGCTGGTTTTTCTACATCGGTGGAAACGACTCCATGGATACGGCCGACAAGGTAGCTGCACTTGCAAAAAGGGAAGGCTATGAGCTGATTGTAGCAGGTGTACCGAAGACCATAGACAACGATCTTGGCGATGAAGAGTTTACTATTATTGATCATACGCCGGGGTACGGATCGGCAGCCAGCTACTGGAAACACATTATTCAGCAGACGAATGAAGAAAACCGTGCGATTGATGTATCCGAGCCTGTATCCGTTTTCCAGGCAATGGGCCGGACCAGCGGATTTATCCCTGCGGCCGCAAGACTGGCCGACCCGGATCGTGAAGCCCCTATACAGCTTTATCTTGCCGAAACCGATCATAATCTTGAATCACTGGCCGAAAATGTTAACCGCTGCCTTATAGAACGAGGCCGCTGTATAGTTGTTGCAAGCGAAGGGTTCAATGCCGGCAGCCTTGGAGAAGCCCGTGACGGATTCGGGCACATCGAATACGGTGCAAGCGAATCTACTGTAGCCCAGAAAATAGTCAATTACCTTAACAGTCATGGACTCAAAGCCCGCGGACAGGCTACTGGACAGGTTCCCGGGATTCTGCAGCGCAGCACCAGTCTTTATGCCTCATCAGTTGATATTGAAGAAGCCTTTCAGGTCGGAAAGTTTGCGGTTGAAACTGCAGTAAAAGACGGTTCGGGATGGATGGCCACGATTCTGCGCGATCGGGCTGTAAGCGGATACAGTGTGTATTACGATAAAGTAAGGCTTGATATTGTTGCCAACTCGGTAAGACATCTTCCGTACTCATGGATCACTGCGGACGGGCTTGATGTAACCGATGAATTTATTGAATATGCCATGCCTCTGACAGGTTCGGCACCTCCCGCTGTACCGTATGAGAACGGGAGAATGCGCTTTGCCAGATTAAAAAGGAATTTTACTGAAAAGAAGGCTTCTGATTATATTCCTGTAAATATGAGAAAAACAGGGAATCAGTTATTGTAGAACATGCTCTGCCAGATATCCGTACGTTCGAGATTCCATGAGACTTCGAGTCTATCCGGGTATCTGCAGCTGAGCTCTACTTCCATTTTGATGTGCCCCGTTTCATGCTCGAACTCTTCATCTTCACCAGGCTCGCAGGAATAATCAAAGACCTCCCTGTTCCCGTTATAGATGAGCATCATCTGCATTTTCAACCCCCTTTCCTCAGTAGGGGTGATGTAGATTGTAAAGCTGCCGGCTACTGGATTTCCCTCTCTGTCGGTAAAACTGAAAGATTCTTCGGTCTGATATGGCTCCCTGTCGCCGTTTCTGAACTCTTTGTCGTCATGGGTCAGCCGCAGCAGCTCATAAAGAATACTGTTGTAATGTCGTGTTCCGTCTTCAAGTATTATCACACCGCTTGATTCAACTGTAAACGGTACCTTCCAGTGTTCGAATATGATTTCCGGTTCCTTTATAACGCCGAAGCTGTTTCCCAGATCTGTTTCAATAGTGTGTTCGCCGGGCTGAAGCTCAATTTCAACCGGAATTGTGCGGTCGCCGCTTGTGTATCCGACAAACTCATCATCGATATATATTCTTGCATCAATAAGATGAGAAAATAGTTTGAGTTTTCCCGGCGGAAGCAGTTCATTCTTGATTATCGGTCGCCCTGATTCCGCGGTTCTGAAAACCCTTGTTTTTCCTGTGAGTTCACGGGCAATTTTTTCTGCTGCGATATGAATCAGGTCGTCTGTACTTCCGCGGCTGGCAAATGACAGAACCTTTGATGTTTCAACATTTATCAGAGTGACATCCAGCAGAACTTCACCGCCGATGACTATAAAACTGCCGCCGCTTAAGTAATCGCTTCCGAGCATCCGTCCGGCTTTAAGAGCATCGTCTTCCGCAGTGAGTCCGGAAAGCTGCAGCTGCTGCTCGTTGATTATACTGTCAATCCTGGAGCGTTCAACCAGGGTTATGCCCTCTGTATGTGAAAGATCTTCGCGAAGTACAGCAGAAATGAGGCTTGCCAGGTAATCATGTTCACCGTTGTCCTCCATGTTTTTGAACTCAATAAGCGCAAGAACCTTTTCTTCTTCGGTAATATCCTGCGCGTACATGGCGGCGGCGGCAGCTGTTAAAACCAGCACAAGCCATATTTTTCTAAAGCTGTTTAACTTCATTTCAACCTCTAATAATTTCTTCTAGTTTCTCTATTGAATCAGGACGCCATTTAGTACCGTCCGAATTCATTCCGTATACCTGTTCAAGGTTTTCCCTCAGTCCCCTGTATAGATTTTCGGCTGTTGCCTTGAAATCTTCAGCAGGATCGGGATCTGTCGGGAACTCCGGCCTGTCTATGCGCAGACCGCTTGTGATAAAGGATTCAAGAAGCAGTTTAGCAGCCAGGAACCTCCGGTATTTATCTACTCCGAAAATCAGAAAATCATCGAGAATGCCGATAATCTCCCAGGTAACCTGCTCCGCCTGTGAGTAGGAGCCGGCGTCCTTCACCTGGTCGGTAAATCTCATTGGGAGTTTATTTATGACCTGTTCCAGGTTCGGGACAAGGTAGTCAAGGCTGAAAAGGCCGGTTGCGCAGTTGTAAAGAATCTTTTTCCCCGATTCTTCCTGCCTGTGAACCTCCTCCTTTGAGACTGCAGGACCGATGTCGGCACAGTTCAGCCGCCCTCTGCCGTCCAGGACAAGTATCCCGCCCTTTACATCAACTGGTGTTCTGAAACAGAAATCAAAGGCTGCCTGTCTGCCGGACATGGCGGTAACTGCAAGAGATACAGGGTCGGGCATATTACCCAGATTGTCAACATTTGTTATATAGATGAACTTTTTACCCAGTTCAGAATGCAGATAACGGTAAATTTCAGACAGTACAAGAAAGTTCTGTCCGTGACCTCCCGGCAGCGGCAGCATTTCTCCGTCCCTGCCGTTGGCAAAGGTGAAAATCTGTTTCGGCCTGCCGACATCTGAGTGTGTATAGGCGGCTATAAGCGGCTGAATTCCGGTAAGGATCTCTGTAATGTCTATCCCTGTTCTTTCTATAAGATCCGTGAGTACGGGGCTTTTTGTATATTTTTCAAGCGCTTCCTTTATTTGTGAATCAGTACTGAAGCTTGTCATCTGAAACATTGGAAAGCATGCCTGTTTTTTCAGGCTTTCGAAATCACTGTATAGAGAATTGTTTTCATTAACGATTAGACTGTATCTCAGGTTTTCAATCAGCAGTGCTCTGATTTTTATCTCAATAAAATCAGGTCCATAGCTGCCATCCGGGTTCATGTAGGCCGGCGTAATTCCCTTTGCCTTGCCTGTGGCGTTCTCTGAAGCATCCTCAAAGATATCCTCATATATACTCATGAGTTCCCTGCTCAGTGATGAATTCTTTTTCAAATCAGCATAACTGGTTGCTGAGCCTCCGTTTAAGATTCCGAATGATACGAAGGGATAGAGCTGGACTCCAATATCATGGAGCTCTTTCCTGGAAAAGGTTATGACGGAATTTCCGTCTGCCGTTTCCTTTTTACCGAATACTGTTCCCAGAAGCTCTGCGTTAAAACCGGGATGAATTCTGTTCAGGTTTTCAGTGACTGTTTCAAGCGGGTATGACCAGTTTTCAAGGTTTGCACGATCGATTATGCTTTTCCCGTCAATCCCGGGTATTCCTGTAACCTCAACCGGTTTTACATTATCATAAAGCCCTTCATTATAATTATGAAGAATCCGTTTAGCCAAATCCAAATCAATATGTTCTGTACTCATACGAAGAAGCATATCACGAACATATATTTGATTTCAAACACATTTGTTCAGACTTTGCACGATTAGCACAATTCTAATGGACATCAGCAGGGTGATGGGATATGCTGTAGCCATACAAACAGGAGCATAATTTGAATAGAAAAAATCTACTACATTTATTTGTCTTAATTTCATTTTTAATACCTCTTCAGACAGTTACAGCTCAGGATACTGCTGCTGCGGATGCAGATCAGGAAACAGCCGCTGAAAAAAACGTGGCCTCCGTCAATGGCGTTGCTATTTCTGAGAACAGTCTCAACAGGGAAATACAGATAGCCTACCAGGAAATGATGTCCAGGGGGCAGTACCCTGATTCCGCTATGATTGAACAGATGAGCATGAACGCTATGGACACTCTGATCAGCCGGGAGCTGCTTTTTCAGGCGGCAGTGGAAAAGGGGTATGCAGCCGATGAGGCAGAAGTAGAACAGTACATAAACGATCTTTCAATGAATTACGGAGGCCTAGAGGCTCTTGAATCGATGCTGGCACAAAGCGGTACAGATATGGAGCAGCTTCGTACAGATACTAAACGGTATTACGTTGTACGTGATTTTGTTATTACCGAATTTCAGTCCGGTATTGAGATTTCTGAAACTGAAAAGGAGGATTTCTACAATAACAACCCCGATTACTTTATTCAGGAGGAAACCTTCCAGGCCAGTCATATACTTCTTCTTATTCAAGAGGATGCTTCAGAAGAAGAAATTCAGGCTGTAAAAGAGAAAATTACCGGCATACGTGAAAGAATTGTTAACGGTGAAGATTTTGCTGAACTGGCAAAAGAGTATTCGGAAGGTCCGAGCAACGTCAGAGGCGGGGAGCTTGGCGTTTTCAGAAAGGGCGACATGGTACCTCCTTTTGAACAGGCAGTGCTTCAGCTTGAAGTAGGAGAGCTAAGTCAGCCGGTCAGAACGCAGTTCGGTTACCATATTATTCTTCTTACAGATCGAACAGAAGAAACCACCGCTTCATATGAAGATGTACAGGAAAGCATTGAATATTATCTGAACAACGAGAAACTGAATAACAAAGTACGCACTTTCACTGCAGAACTGAAAGAAAATGCTGAAATACAGATTTTTTAGTGGATTTTGAAGGGCGGCAGATACTATATTTATAATAGCGGCAGATATTAATATGAATTAAAAAATATCGATTTGTGTTGACCTCTGTCTAAATATTAGTTATTTTATATATAGAGAAAATATAAAGGAGGCCCATTATGGCTGAACATCTAACATCCGCAGAATTCAAAACCAAGGTTTTTGATTATGAGAATAATAAAGAATGGAAATATGAGGGCGGGGTTCCCGCAGTAGTAGACTTCTACGCAGACTGGTGCATGCCCTGTAAAATGCTTGCCCCTACCATTGAAAAACTTTCAAAGGACTATGATGGAAAGGTAGCTTTCTACAAGGTTAATACAGAAGATGAACCTGAACTAGCCGGTGCATTCGGTATTCAGAGTATTCCCTCACTTCTATTTATCCCGATGGAAGGCCAGCCTCAGATGGCTGCAGGTGCCCTTCCGGAAGCCCAGTTGAAGAAGATCATTGACGAGAGTCTTCTTTAAACATTTGAATAACCACACAGTAAAGGGAGTCTGTCGAATGACAGACTCTTTTTTTTATGCTTTATTCTCTTTGGAAACATCTGTTAATAGCGGAGTGTAAGGTTTTGTTTAGAATAAACAGAAATGTCTGAAATATCAGAAAAGATTTCATTTTCTGAGAAAATGGAAACAGGTTTTTCAATGATTACATCTTCACTTCCGGGGATCCCCCCGAGAATCTGGATGGAATCATTGATATAATGGAGGCTGTCTTCACGAAGCACTACGCGGTAAAGCGGTGAGTCTGCAGACAGCTTCTTCGGTTCCATTTCAGATGAAAAAATAAAGCGGTTGCTGACCCTGCTGTCAAACCAGTGAACCAGTGATATACGTCCATCATTAATTTCAATACCTGTGATTCCACGCTTGCCGATTGCACATCCGCTGTTGAACATGCATGGAACAGGGATCTCACCGCTGTACAGCCTTGTTACAGGTTCGCTGTGTCTGTTTTTTCCGGAGCATGTATCAAAGTTATGCTTAAGCTGGTGTATCCTTGCTGCTATTTCAGCTCTCTTTCCAAGTGGAGCGTTTCGATAGGCCCGCAGGAGGCTTTCAATCATAAACCTAAGTGAATCTACCCTTGAAAGAGATTCAAAAAGTGGTCTGTGAGTATGTCCTATTATGGATATCAGCTTGTTTTCCTTGGAGAAATCGTATATCCGCTTCTCAAGCTTCATCCTTCTTGCATAATCGTATTTCTTAGAAATATTACCTATCCCCGACGGGTTCACAATGTAGCGCAGCAGAATTTCATTCAGCTTGTTCATATGCTGGTAGTACCATGAAGCCTGGTGGCCGTGGAAGATAAACAGAGGATTGCGGATTCCTTCTAATTTCAATTTTGCGGCCTGCTTTGAACCGTAGCGGTTTTCTATAAGTCCCGACTCGAGCATATCATCGTGGTTACCGGTCAGCTTTATCAGCCTTTTGTCTTCAGCGAAACTGTCGAAAACATTGTAAAGCTCCATCCATTGTTTTCTTATCTGATCAAGGCGGAACTTCTGCAGCTCCTCAATGTCACCGTTGAGTACCAGTGTATAGCGGTTTGGGCTGTAGTAGGATTTTAAGGCCTCGGTGAATAATTCTGAATTCTTTTTAAAATCGTCGTTTTTACCGCCGTTGCCAATATGCAGATCACTGAAAATTATAACCGGTGATGATTTGGATATGGAATACTGTTCCGCGTTATCATATAAACGGGACAGCTGCTGATTTGCGTTTCCATAATCATAAACAGAATCAATATTTTCCACTACTTATATTTAGGCTTCATTTATTAGAAACAGGTTAGCTCTCCGTTAAAATAGCGCAAATAAGAATATCCTGGCGTAAAAGTATGATAAGCTAAGATGAGATATCTCATCTTAGCTTATCATACTTGCCGATCATCGTTTTTTCAGTTATATTATACCGAAAGCAGAATGACCACATATCTCTCAGGAACAGGGGAAAGTCATGAAACGTACTGATCTTGCACGAAAAGAAAGAGATATTAAGAAAGCAATTAAAAAAGAAGAGCGACTGCAGAAAGGTGACAGAGCGGAAATGAGTGTTGGAGATTATATAAATGAGCTCCATTCATTCTTTTTCTTCGATGAAACTAAAATTTACAATATTGCAATTGATGACCGAATTCCGGATCTGCTTGAAAATATGATGGAAGATATACCTGAGAAACAGTGGGAAACTATCATCCGGAAAGCCGTCAGAAAAACAGGTGTAAAAGAAAAAGAGCCCGCAGTAGGCGAGCTCCTCAGTCTTATCCAATAGCAGTCAAATCAAGCTGCGGCAGGGTGGATGCCGGTTCAGTAATTACTGTCCGCGTATTCTACCCAGCCACCTGCTTTAACCAGTGATTCATCATATCCTGAAATACTGAAATCAACCGTCTTCTCAATACTGCCGGACTTTACTGTCATTTTTCTGGCCTCAAAGTCAGTTGATACTTCCGTTGCTTTTCCTGCGAATTCTGCAAAAAGCTCATCAATTACAGCTTCCGGAAGGTCCACAGCCATCATTCCGCAGTTGTACATGTTCTGGCGGAAAATCCTTGCAAAACCTGCTGCTGCTACAAGATTAATTCCTCTGGCTTCAAGTGCCCAGGGAGCATGCTCACGGGACGAGCCGCAGCCGAAGTTGTTTCTTGTAACTATCACCTCTACGCCGTCAAGATCTTTATTAGGATCAAAACCGTCAAGCTTTAGATCTTCGAGCAGGTGGGGGCCCATAGCCTTTTTTTCAATCTCGGTCAGGTATTTTGCCGGGATGATCTCGTCTGTATTTATATCGCTTCTGTCGATGAACAGTGCTTTTCCTGAAAAATTCTTCATTACTTACTCCTTAAAGTCTGTCCGCTGTAGTCAGATAGCCTTTAACGGCTGTTGCTGCTGCTGTTTCGGGGCTTACCAGGTGAACCATTCCGCCCTTTCCCATTCTGCCGTTGAAGTTACGGTTTGTAGTTGAAACACAAACCTCATCTGCGGCAAGAACTCCGTTGCTCATTCCCAGACATGCACCGCAGGTCGGGTTGGTGAGACAGCAGCCTGAATCCATGAATACATCAATGAGGCCTTCTGAAAGTGCCTGCTTGTAGATATCCGGAGTAGCAGGAGACACGATAACTCTGAGGCTTTCTGCAATTTTCTTTCCCTTAAGCACGGCGGCAGCTGCTCGAAGGTCTTCGATTCTCCCGTTGGTACAGGAGCCGATGTAGACCTGATCAACTTTAACCTCACCCATATCTTCAACATTCTTTATCTGATCGGGCTTGTACCCGAAGGTTGAGACAGGCTTAAGGCTGTTTGCATCAAGTTCAATTACCTGTGCATATTCGGCATCGGCATCAGGCAGCCACTGAGAGTAATCCTTGAGAGCTTCTTCTTTTGATGCATATTCTGAGCTGATGAAGGGCCATAGGTAATCAACAGTTGTGCTGTCGGGGTAGCAGATGCCGCAAGTTGCACCGGCTTCAACAGCCATGTTGCAGACAGTCATTCTGCCTTCCATGCTCATTTCCTCGATTACCGATCCGGCAAACTCTACTACATGGTTTGTTGCACCGTCTGTTCCGATTTTACCGATTATACTCAGGATTATGTCCTTGGGGTAAACTCCTGCAGGCAGTTTTCCTGTTACATTTATCTTCATGGTCTTTGGTGATTTGAAAGCGCATATACCCTTGAGAATACCAACTTCAAGGTCTGTAGTGCCGACACCTGCCGCGAAGGCTCCGAAGGCTCCATGTGTACAAGTGTGTGAATCGCCCATTATTATGGTAAATCCCGGTCTTACAAATCCTTTTTCAGGGAAAATAGCATGGCAAACACCGTTTCTTCCTACATCAAAGAAATCCTTGATATCGTGACGTCTTGCCCAGTCCCTTAGAACCTTTCCCTGTGTTGCAGTAAGAGAATCCTTTGCTGGTGTTACATGATCGATTACGGCCTTGATTTTTGAAGGATCAAATACCCTGTCCTTACCCCTTTCCATAAGATCGACAATAGCAGTAGGGGTTGTTATTTCGTGGCAGAAAACCCTGTCGAGCTTAATTACCTCTATCCCTTCTGATGGAGAGTCTATCCTGTGGGAGTCAAAAATCTTTTCAGCTGTTGTTTTACCCATATCCGGCTCCTAAAATTAATTTTGCGTAAATATACGGCCCGGGGTGATGATCCACATCGCCTTGAGGGGCCCGTTTCCGTTATTTCTTATTATGTGAGGAATGTCTGAAGAATATGATACCGTGTCGCCGGTTTCAAGCTGGTATGTTGATGTTCCATATATCAGCTCACCGCATCCTTCGGTAATTGTTCCCATCTCTCTTCCCGGATGTCCGAACTCGAGATCACCCTTTTCTTTTCCGGGCGGAATATCAAGCAGAAAGGCTTCAACCGAGGGGTTGATGTCCGAGTCCGGGATAAAGGAAAGCTGCTGATATTCAACACCCTTGATTATCATAACATTCCTGTCCTGCGGTTTAACTATTGAAACAGCACTGTTGTTCTTTAGATCCCTGAACAGGTATTCCAGATCAAGGTTAAGAACATCTGCTATGGCGATAAGCGTGTCGATTGAGGGGGAAACCCTGTTGCGCTCTATCTGACTTACAAGACTTTCACTTACTCCGGCCTGTCCTGCTACGTCCTTGAGAGTCATGTTTTTTCTTTCGCGCACGAGCCTGAGCTTGTTGCCGAATTCTGCATTCTTCTTAATCAATACTTAAACCTCTTTAGTATAATTTAAGGCTAATCTGACAGTCTGTCAATATACCAGTTGCAACAACCAGCCGATTGCGGTATTTTATCATCAATATTATTAAAGAATCGGGAGAACTAAGAATGGCAGTATCAGCACACATACTTGAAATGTTAAAAGGATCTTCACTGGTTAGGAAGATGTTTGAGGCAGGTGCGCAGCTTAAGGCTGAATTCGGTGAGGACAATGTATATGATTTCAGTATTGGTAATCCCAATATTGAACCTCCGGCTAAATTTGCACAGATTCTGAAAAAATACGCGGATGCAGAGATCCCCGGTAAACACGGATATATGCCGAATGCAGGCTACCCCGATGTAAGAAAATCAATAGCAGCCTGGGTTTCCAAAGAGCAGAATACGGCAGTTGATGCCTCCGGAATAATCATGACCAGCGGCGCCGGCGGTGCTATGAATGCTGTTTTAAAGTCAATTATCAATTATGGCGATCGTGTTCTTGTGAGTGCTCCCTGCTTTATGGAATACAAGTTTTATGCAGACAACCACGGCGGAAAGCTTGAAATAATTGAACCTGCAGAAGGTTTTGAACTGGATATTGATGCCTTTGAGAAGGCTATGGGACCCGATGTTGCTGCTGTTATTCTTAATTCTCCCCATAATCCGACAGGTACAATCTATTCTGAAGAAAATCTAAAGAAGTTTGCGGCCATGCTTGAACGATCTGCAGCAAAAACCGGACGCCGGATCTATATTGTCTGTGATGAGCCGTACCGGAAGATCGTTTTTGACGGGGCTGTTGTTCCTGCAATGTTTCCGATCTATAGGAACACTGTTGTTGTGACTTCATATTCGAAGGATCTTTCCATTCCCGGTGAACGCATCGGTTATGCCGCAATTAATCCTGCTGCAGATGACTATGATAACCTTGTAAATGCAGTAACGCTGTGCAACCGAATTATAGGCTTTGTGAATGCCCCGGCTCTGATGCAGCGTATTGTAGGCGAGATGCAGGGCGACAGTGTTGATATGAATGAATACAAGAGAAAGAGGGATATGCTCTGTGACGGGCTGTCCGATATAGGCTATGACTTTCATAAGCCTGCCGGAACATTCTATCTTTTTCCCAAAGCTCCCGGCGGAGATGATTCAGCCTTTGTTGATACTCTTCAAAAAGAGCGTATACTAGTAGTACCGGGTAAAGGCTTTGCTGCACCGGGATATTTCAGGATTGCTTTCTGTGTTGCCGATAAGGTAATAGAGGGATCAATGCCGGGATTCAGAAAGGCTTTCGAACTGTTCTGATCATGTCCGTCAGGACATGTCCCTTATGGGTAGAAGGGGGTAGTTATGGGGCTGATGGATAAATCACTTGATGCAAGACGGGTTTTCTCAGCTACGAACAAAAGAATGATGGATGCCCTGAATGCGCTTCATGCATCCGGAGATACAGAGCTTCTGGAGGATATAAATATCCTGATGTCTGCGGGTACTTATGAAGCTCTTATTGCGAAAGGTCTTTATAAAACTATTAAACGCTCAAAAAACAGCCCGGAAGACAGTAATTTGCCCGATCATGAACGCAGACGGTCGGGTGAACGGTGATTGATGTGCTATTTACAAAATTAACATTCAATTAATTGGATAATTAAATGTTATGTGATATACTGACGAGGATATTAATATAACAATATTACAGGAGATTTCATTATGGGTGTTGCCGCTTCCACATTATTATTTCTTTCGATCGTTGGCTGCATTGCATACGGTCTTATCAACTGGAGCCGTGAAAGCACAGTTCCGCCTGTAACAGTACGGGAAGACGAACAGAACAATTTCTAAATATTTAAAAACCAATTCAAAAAACCGTTACGGTTTTTGAATTGGTTCCGCTTATTTTTTCATTAATAATTTGCTTCAAAAAAAATCAAATCAGTGTTAAACTCAGTCAAATAATTTTAGATAGAAATCTGGAGAATCAAAAATGCTTGGAATCCCTGATCTGTCGGTTTTCCTTGCTTTTATCCTTACAGTATTATCTGCAGCCGGCTGTGCGGTTTTCGGATTCCTGAAATGGAATTCGGGAGGCGAGGTATCGACTGAAGAAATGGATGAAGCAAGGGCCTGGTTTGCCGAGAAATACGAAGTAGATAAAGAACTTTCAGGAGAAATGGACTGATGCATATTTTTCCTTTAATTGTAATTATAATAATATATCTGGCTGTCATCGCATCTCTGGGCTGGGCAGGCTACCGTCAAACCAGAAACTCCGCTGACTACCTGGTCGGGGGGCGCTCGGTTCATCCCTATATAATGGCCATGTCCTACGGCGCTACCTTTATTTCGACATCTGCAATTGTCGGATTCGGAGGGGTTTCGTCGATGTATGGAATGAGTCTTCTCTGGCTTGCCGCCTGCAATATTATAGTCGGTATTTTTCTGGCATTTATTGTCTACGGAAAGAGGACAAGGAGAATGGGGCTTAACATAGGTGCTCAGACCTTTCCCGAATTCCTTTCAAGAAGAGTAGGATCTCCGTTTATTCAGTGGTTCGGCGGGCTTGTTATTTTTATTTTTATGCCTGTATACACAGCGGCCGTTCTAATCGGCGCCGCCCGTATAATGGAAGGTCTTCTTGGAATACCCTTTATCTATTCGGTTACTATTCTCACAATTGTAGTAGCTGCTTATGTAATTATGGGCGGTATAAAAAGCGTCATGTATGCTGATGCCTTTCAGGGAACTCTCATGCTGGGCGGCATGCTGTTCCTGCTTATATTTATCTACTACAAACTCGGCGGTATTGTGGAGGCTCATTCCGCCCTGACTGCCATGGCGGATATGGTACCTGAAAATCTGAGGGCTATCGGACATCAGGGATGGACAAAATCTCCGGCCTCAGGCAGTCCCCTGTGGTGGGTCATCTACTCTTCACTGGTATTCGGTGTCGGAATCGGAGTTTTAGCACAGCCGCAGCTTGCTGTAAGGTATATGACAGTAAAAAGCGATAAGGAAATTCACCGCGCGGTCCTGATTGGAGGACTGTTTATTCTGGTCTGCGTAGGAACAACCTATGTTGTAGGGCCTTTATCCAATGTGTATTTTATGAAAACATCAGGCCAGCTGGCAATACAGGCTGCCGGAGGTAACCCTGACAGCGTAATGCCGCTGCTTATTTCAGATGTTATGCCGACCTGGTTTGCATACCTGTTCATGCTGGTGATTATCTCGGCAGCAATGTCCACACTCAGCTCTCTGTTTCACACCGTCGGCACAGCTGTCGGCCGCGATGTCCTTGAATACGGAATCATGAAGGGAAAAACCAAGGCAGGGGGAGTGCTTATAACCCGTGTCGGAATGGTTTTATCAATTATTTTTACTGTCCTTCTCTCTCTGAGACTGGGTCCTGGAATTATTGCCCGTGCAACGGCTATCTTTTTCGGTATAATGGCCTCCGGCTTTCTGGCTCCTTACACAGCCTCGCTTTTCTGGAAGCGGCTTACACGCCGGGGGGCAATCGCCGGAATTGTATCCGGTCTTGGTGTACAGATTTTTGCCTATCTTTTTCTGCATGCAAAAGAGGCTGCGGTCTTCGGTATTTGCGAGGCACTTACCGGAAAGGTGACGCTTCTGGGCGGAATCTGGGATTTCGTGGATCCGCTGGTATTCGGTCTTCCAGTTTCCATCATAGTAACAATTGCTGTCAGCCTATGTACAAAAGTGGAAGATCCTGAAATAGTAGACAAGTGCTTTGCCGGTATAGGCAAATAAACTATAAACAGACCCATACGCGGCATCGGATTATCCGGTGCCGGTTTTAATTTTTCATCAAGGAGTAGTGTCATGGGCGAAATGGTCCTTTTAGGCGATGAAGCGCTTGCATTGGGCGCAATAGATGCCGGTATATCATCGGCATATGGTTATCCTGGAACTCCATCAAGCGAGATAATGGAATACCTTTTAAATTATTCAAAGAAGACAGGCAGTATATTTGCCTCCTGGAGTTCAAACGAAAAGACAGCATATGAAGAGGCACTCGGAGCCTCCTTTGTAGGAAAGCGTTCGCTTGTAACAATGAAGCATGTAGGACTTAATGTTGCGGCAGACCCCTTTATGAACTCGGCTCTTCTGGATATCAAGGGCGGACTGGTTATTGCGGTCGCTGATGATCCGGGGATGCATTCATCGCAGGGTGAGCAGGATTCACGGTATTTTGCCGATTTTGCCCGTATTATCTGTCTTGAACCCAGAAACCAGCAGGAAACATACGAGATGACCAGGGAAGCTTTTGACCTTTCAGAGAAGTTTCATATTCCTGTCATGATAAGAATTGTAACCAGGCTGGCTCATTCCCGTGCAGTTGTTGTTCCCGGTGAGAAGAGGGCTCAGAACAGCCTTGAGAAAACAGATAATGTAAGAGGCTGGATGCTGCTTCCGGCAATGGCCAGAAAGAACTGGGCGACACTGCTTGATCAGCAGAAGGATTTTACAGACTACACATCTGCATCATCCTTTAACTCTCTTACTATTAACAGCAGCTTCAAAGATTTCGGTGTAATTACAACCGGACTCGGCCGCAACTACTACGATGAAGCCGCTGAAGAACTTGGACAGAAGCCATCACATCTGCATATCAGCGCCTATCCTGTTCCTCAGGAACTGGTACAGAAGCTTGCAGATTCAGTTGATAAGATTGTAATTCTTGAAGAGGGGTGTTCATTTGTTGAACGTTACCTCCGGGGATTTTTAAAGCAGAGTGTGGAAATATCCGGAAAGATTGACGGACCTGTACCTTCAGCCGGAGAGCTTAATCCTGATAATATCAGACCAGCACTCGGTCTTGGCTCAAGGAAGGGGCCTGCAGCCGAAATGGCGCTTCCCGGCCGACCGCCCCAGCTGTGTAAGGGCTGTCCGCATGCTGATACCTACGCTGCACTGAACGAGGCCAGAAAATCTTTTGACAATTCGATTGTTACATCCGATATCGGCTGTTATTCGCTTGGTGCTCTGCCGCCGTATAACGCAATTGAAACGATTATCTGTATGGGCGCATCTGTCGGTACCGCAAAGGGTGCCGCTGAAGCCGGTTTTGAGCCGGTAGTTGCGGTAATAGGCGACAGTACCTTCATGCATTCCGGTCTTTCCCCGCTGGTTGACGCTGTTGCATGTAAAACACCCATGACTCTTATAATTCTGGACAATGAAACAGTTGCTATGACCGGCGGGCAGGAGACTATAATTCCTTCATCAAGGATTAAATCGGTTCTTGAAGGAATAGGTGTTGATTCAGAACACATTAAAACCATCACACCTCTTAAAAAGAACCACGAAGAAAATACAGCTGTCATAAAGGCTGAAATGGAATACAAGGGACTTTCAGTAATTATTGCGCTGAGAGAATGCCTTGAAACAGCAAGAAAAAACAGAAAATCCGGAGGCGCAAAATGAAATACGACATCATACTTGCCGGAGTAGGCGGACAGGGCGTTCTGTCGGTAGCGGCTGGAATTGCAACAGGAGCAATGCTTCAGGGGCTTAAAGTCCGTCAGTCCGAGGTCCACGGAATGGCTCAGAGGGGAGGCGCTGTAATGTCTCACCTCAGAATCTCCGACAGCGAGATCCCGGGTGATTTAATCGGATTCGGTTCTGCAGATATGATTCTGAGTATGGAGCCGCTTGAAAGCCTCCGCTACCTTGAATATCTTAAGTCAGACGGAAAACTTATTACCGCATCATCTCCTGTAATAAACATCCCCGATTATCCTGAAGAGGCGGAGATTCTTAAAAACGTAGAAAAGACCGGTCAGGCGGAGATTGTTCAGGCTAAGGCTATTGCCCAGGAAGCAGGAAACATGAAATCGACTAATATGGCAATGATCGGCGCCGCGTCCAAGTATCTTCCCATCGATCAGGAAAATATTGAATCGGCTATAAAAAATCTTTTCTCATCAAAGGGTGAGGATATCATAAATCAGAACATCGCAGCATTCCGCGCAGGAAGAGGCTGAAAAAGTACATATCATAAGGGCAGCATAATGGAGATTAGATACTACGATAAAGAGATAGAAACTCTTGACAGGGAAGGCATCGAGAAGATTCAGCTTGAAGGTCTGAAAAAGACAGTAGACCAGGCTTTTAAGACTGATTTTTACGGAAAAAGACTGAAGGAGCATGGACTGAGTTCCGGCGAAGATATCAGAACACTTGCCGATCTTTCAAAGATTCCCTTCACAACGAAGAATGATCTTCGAGATTCATACCCTTATGGAATGCTTGCCGTTGACCGTGATGATGTTGTGCGGATGCATGCATCAAGCGGTACAACAGGCACCCCTACTGTAATTTATCTCTCGGCTGCTGATCTTAAAAGATCGACCGAGATTACAACCCGATCAATAGTGGCAACCGGTGCACAGCCTCAGGATGTTTTTCAGAACATGATGACCTACGGGCTTTTTACAGGCGGTCTGGGCCTGCATTACGGTGCAGAGAACCTCGGCATGATGGTTATTCCAGCCAGCTCTGGAAATACTGCCAAGCAGTTCAAGATGATGAAAGACTTCAGCACTTCGGTTGTTCACGCCACACCAAGCTATATGCTTTATCTGCATTCTAGAATGTCAGAATTCGGGTACAAGCCCGAAGACCTGAACCTTAAAAAGGCATATATCGGTGCCGAGCCGCATTCCGAGGATATCCGTAAGAAAATCGAGAAACTCTGGAATATCGAGGCATACAATTCCTACGGGCTTTCAGAGATGAACGGCCCGGGGCTGGCCTTTGAATGTGTATACCGCGACTGCATGCATGTCTGGGAAGACGCATATATTGTTGAAATAATTGACCCGGATACCCTGCAGCCGGTTCCCGACGGTGAAGAGGGCGAACTTGTTCTTACAATTCTTAACCGTGAGGCAATGCCTCTGCTGCGCTACCGGACCAGGGACCTTTCGCGGATCATACCCGGAACCTGTCAGTGCGGACGTACTCATCGCCGAATTGCACGTATGAAGGGCAGGACTGATGACATGCTTATAATCAACGGTGTAAATGTCTTCCCTTCACAGATTGAAGAGGTGATTATGCGGATGCCCGAGGTTGGAACCAACTATCTTATAGTTGTTCAGAAAAACGGGCCTCTTGATAAACTTATTGTAAAAACGGAAATCACACCTGAGATCCTGACTGACGATACTAGAGATCTGTATGCGCTCAAAAAGAAGATAGGAGAGAACCTGAAGGCTTCCATATCTATAAGTCCTGTAGTTGAACTTCATGAACACGGAGTCCTTCCTGTTTCAGAGGGAAAGGCTAAAAGGGTGCTTGATGAGCGGGAGCAGCAGTTCTAATCAGAGCAGGTCTAAAAACTTACTTTTTAGGCCTGCTCCAATGTCTAATTGTCTGATGAAGTTGTTGTAAAAATTATCAATATAACCGATAATAGTTTGTTATGAGTGATGAATCCAGGGTAGTAATTAAGCAGAAAACAGTCGTGGCACAGGTCATGGAGCAGATCCGCGACCTTATTGCATCGGGTAAATACAGTTCAGGTGATCGTATACCTACCGAACATGAACTGGCGGAACGTTTCGGTATAGGCAGGTCTTCCATAAGGGAGGCTGTCAGAGTTTTCAACTATCTTGGAATTCTTGAATCAAAGGCCGCCAAGGGAACTTTTGTTGCCGACAGTGCAAACATTTCTTCCGAAGCTCTGACCTGGGCAATTCTGCTTGGTAAGAATGAGCTGTTCAACATGGTTGAAATGCGCGGAGCTCTGGAGGTCTGGACTCTAAAGAATCTTAAAAACACTGAACATGAGAATCCCGGAAAGCGCAGGGCTGTCGCCGATGAACTTCAAGAGGTTCTTGAACAGATGAAGATTGCCATCGGCAATAAGTCAATAGAAGAGCTTATTGAATGTGATTACAACTTTCATCATGTAATTATCAAGAGCAGCGGTAATGATCTGTTTGTGTCTATTTATAATGTCCTTCGCGACTTTATGTTTGAGGAAATCAAGGCTACATATGTGATATTCGAAAGCTATGATTATGCTATAGAAGAGCATATGGCCATAATAAACAGCGTCAGGGGAACTTCAAAAACCGAGCCTGAAGATGCAATGATTAAACATATCAATGATATTATCGGCAGGCTGAGGCAGTACCGGGAAAACGGCTGATTTATCTGCACATTATTTTCGGATCCTTCTTTTTTATCTGATAATTAACCCATTTTCCTTTCTGGCCAGGGTATTCATAGATCCTTTCATCAGACTTCGGCATATGTTTCCGGGATTTATAATCAAGATCCTTTCTTTCCATCGAAGTCTTCCAGTTTTCAGGTGCAAGTTCTTCAAACAGCCATCCCTGCTCAGCATCGAACTCATGATCGGTATTTTTTCTATCTGGGATATCCGGTCTTCTTCCGTCTATTTCAATCCATGAAGCCGCCCTCCGTGTCCATGCTCCTGTTGCCTTAAGCTCATCGAGGCTCCTGAATTTATCAATTGAGCGTGTGCTGACTATACGTTCCGCAGATTGCGGGCCTATGCCAGGCACTCTGAGCAGTTCCTCTATTGAGGCCCTGTTTATATCAACCGGAAAAAGGCCCTGGTTCATTACTGCATATGCTGTCTTGGGATCGGTCTCAAGAGGTATATTTCCCGTTTCATCAAAAACAAGGTCGGGGAGGCGGAAACCGTACGCCCTTAACAGAAAATCGCACTGGTAAAGGCGGTGTTCCCTTAAAAGCGGGGAACCTTTGAATTCATCACCAGCTTTATTTTCGGATGCCGCCTGTCTGTCATAGCCGCCTCTCTGCTGGTAGGCGGAGAAATATGCCCTGAACATGTGAAAATCACGGTAAAGGTAATCAACTGTGTTCATGATGTCCAGATCCTTTTCATCCGCTGCGCCTACTACAAACTGGGTGGTCTGGCTTTTAGCCCTGATATAGGATTGAGGGCCGCCTTCTGCTTTTTTCTGCAGCAGTCCGGCAACTGATTCTGCAGCAGGCAGTATGTCTTTGTATAAATCCTTATCAGGTGCTATCTGATGGAGGTAGCCGGCTTCAGGGGCTTCAAGGTTGATGGACAGCCTGTCTGCATACCGGGCTGCTGCTTCTATGAGATTCTCTGAGCAGCCGGGAATTACCTTTAAATGCAGATAGCCCCTGAATTTGTATTTGAATCGGAGAATTTCTGCGGTTTTGACCAGGTTCTGCATCGATGAGTCCGGACTGCATGAAACCCCTGATGAAACAAACAAACCGTCCACAAGCCTCGCACGGTACATCTGTATAAAAGATGCTGATAGCTCTTCCGGGGACATTGTTACACGGCGAAGGCTGCCGTTGTCTGCTGCGAATTTGCAGTATGTACATTTATTTCTGCACTGGTTGGATTGCAGGACTTTAAGTATGAATACAGTTCCCTGTCCGGGAACGGATGCAGGGTAGATCCAGTCGGTAAGCGGGTTCTGAGGGTCCCGTGTACGGCCTCTCTGTCCGCTTTTTCCTGTCGAACATGTTGCAAGGCAGACATCGTACCTGGCCGATTCTGCAAGTTCTGTAAGTTTCTGAGGTACATCAGGTTTTATAGAATAACTGTACATATGTTAAGTATATCACTGAGCCGTCAGGGGAACAAGCAGTAAGATTACTAATATGCGCGTCAAATTATGAGCCGCTGATTAAACTATAGCCCTGAGCTATCATCTTTATAAATACATTAAATTGGACAGAACCGGTCATGCTGTATAAGATATTCCGGATGCTGAATAATCCAGGTGTCCTCCTATTAATTATTTATGCAGAAGTCCGGTTTTTACAGCATTACCGGCCATTTAAAAAAGTGATTTTCCCCCGTCCTTTACAGCTGTCTAATTTATATAGAGTTCTTCACCGTCAAAAAACAGGGTGTAACTTTTTTCACGGCTTTGACCGTTAGCCTTGATGATGTCTGATGCAGGGCTGGTAATCAGTTCATCGAGTATTTCAGGGGGGTAGGAAAGTGTGATTTTTATCTGTTCTCCGGGACAGTCAAAGGCTTTCTCTGCGGCTTCACTCCAGACTATAAAACTTCTGATTATCTGCCAGATTTGCTTTTTTCCGGTGCTCAGGAAAGTGTCTTTCAGAAACTCTGCAGTTGTAAGGCTGCTGAAGTTTTCTGTACCTGCCATACGCATCAGAAGAGCAGACGGTTTCAGATTCAGTTCTCTGCAGACGGCTCCGAGCCATATAAATGAGCGTTCTATGTTGTAAACCCGGTCCAGTACGGCAGTAAGCTCATCAGCTTCTGTAAGATTCTTTTGTGAAAATGAATCCGAGCCGGTTATTCTGTAATCGGGGAAGCCTGTGTGCTGTATGCCGAAATCCTGTGCTTGTGTACTAAGTTTTGTTCCGGGCAGAACTGAAAGTGGAAAAATATCTATGTTGTTCGGCATTGCGGAAACTGCAAAATCGAGTGATTTAATAAATTTTTCAATGCTGTCACCCGGCAGGCCGTATATCAGATCTATTCCGAAACGAAGTCCGTAATCACTCATCATCATGCAGTTGTTTATAAATTTTTGAGCATCAAGTTTTCTGTTTGCCAGTTTTAAAACATAGTCATCGGTGCTTTGAAGGCCTATCTGAAGGCTACAGTCAAGATCTGAAAAAAGCTCGCAGAGTTCACGGGTCATCAGTTCGACTCTTATTTCAAATGTATATTCGGCGTCAGGGTAGGTCTCAATAATCAATCTAAGGATTTCAGCAGCCTTGGAACTTTTGAAGTTGAAGGTCGGGTCAAGGACCCATATCTTTTTTACTTTAAGGGAACGGAAAAATTCCAGCTCCTCTCTGATACGGGTGGGGCTGATCTGCCTGATTCCTTTCTCGCCTCCGGCTTCATAGCAGAAACTGCAGTTATAGGGACATCCTCGTGTAATTTCCCAGAGTACACCCTTGTATCTTGATTTTGCCGAGAGTAAAGACGGGTAGGGGGATACTGATGATGAAAAATCAGCAGTATCGCTGTGAATAAGAATATTTACAGATTCTGCTGCAAGTTTTTCAATCTCATCTCTCTCGGCAGGCAGATTTGACAGAATCTGCTGAACTGCTTTTTCACCTTCACCGGTTACCAGAAAATTAAAAAGTGATGAGCCTGTAAAATCTTCCGCCGCGGCTGTTACCTGGGGCCCTCCGGCAATAAGGATGGTTCCGGGGCTGTTGGTGCGGATGGCAGCAGCTGTCTGCAGAACTGTCTCAGCATTCCACGTATAGCATGAAAAGGCTATAACTTCGGACCCTGTCCCGGTCAGCTTTGCAGCAATTGCTTCAGGTTCTGCGGGAAGGTAGAAATCTCTGATTCCTGTACTCCACCCGGCAAGCTGCGGGTTCTGTTCAACTGCGGTTTTAAGAACGGCAGCTGCAAGGGGGAAGGCTGGAGGGGTGTTTTCTATATGTATTACGGTAAATATTATTTTCAAGGTATCTTGAAGCTACCGCAATACCGCGAAATTTTCAAGAAGGAAGCTAAGGCTTATGTTTTATGAATTGCAATTGTTTAGTTCAGGTTTAGTTACTGCAGCAGATCTTCGACCGGAATTATCTCTGCAAAGCGGTTTTTGAAGATTCTGTTATGATGGTTATATATCTGCTCGGCAGTTAGATATTCATTATCAAATGTGGTGTGGGTCTTTTCGGGGACAATCACTTTGAAGCTTTTTTCAAATGCAGACCGTATTGTTGTGTCAACGCAGTATTCAGTCTGCATTCCGGTTATCATCAGCTCTGCAAAATCGCCGTGTTTTCGTATTTCTTCTTCAAGTTTTGTGTATTTGAAGGCGCAGTTGAAGCGCTTTTTTATTACAAGCTCACCCTCTGCAGGTTTCAGCTCTTCAACTATCTGCCAGCCCGGGGTGTCAGGTTCAAGTTCTGTGCCGCGTCCGGCGCAGTGCTGAACGTGAATAACGGGCTGGCGATTAATACGCTGGTTGATAAGAAGCTGCTGAATATTATTTAAGACGATGTCATAGTCGTAGGGCTGTTCATCAGCCAGAGCCTGCTGCATATCTATTATAAGTAATATTCGTTCGTTCAATTCCGGCTGTTTTTCTCACTTGTTTTCAAGCTCATGCTTTTCACGCATGGCCTGTTTAAGTTCGCTTTCTTTGATAAAGCCAACTTCTACGGCTATTCTGCCGAATCTTTCAGAATTATCCGGTCCAAGTTTATCCTGGATCAGTTTAATCTTTTTTGCCTGTTCGACTGAAATCAGGCCTCTTGAAACAAGGTAACTCCCAATCTTAAGTTTAGGTTTACCCGGCATAGTATCCTCCTGTGAAACCAATGCAAGTCTCATCAGGAATATTTTACATCAGAAGTACGCTAATTTCATTAATTTTCTAATGAATTCAGTAAAACTGCTAGTAAATTAGTACTACTATTTTTGTATTCCCTCTCTGGTAACCTCGGCTTTTCCAAGAAAGCCGGAGGCGTAAAGGACTACACGGTTTCTTCCGCCTTCCTTTGCATTATACAGGGCTTTGTCGGCATCCTCAAGCAAATTTACTGCATTTCGTCCCGGAGTAAATTCGATCATCCTGGCGCCTATGCTGACTGTAATATTGAGTTTCTTTGATTCAAAATGGATCGGCATTTCCTCGACTGATTTCCTGATTCTTTCAGCAATTTCTTTGAGCAGGGCAGAGTTGCAGTTTGCAATGAGTATAGAGAACTCTTCTCCGCCGAAGCGGGATACACAGTCCTCGGCTCTGGTGCTTTTTCTAAGTACATTTGACAGGGTTACAAGGGCTTCATCACCGGCTACATGGCCGTGGGTATCGTTGAAATTCTTAAACTTGTCCACATCAAGTATCAGCATTCCGGATCTTACTCCATGCCTGCCTGCGTGGGCAATTTCTTCATCGACTCTGCTTATAAAGTAATCATAGTTGAACAGACCGGTCTTAGGATCGGTGATGGAGCTTTCATGATGAAGTCCGTTCTGTATGCTCACAGAAAGAAAGCGGATCATCCTGTCCATGTACAGTTTTTCAAGTTCACCGTATTCATCGGCAGTAAACTTTTTACCCAGTATTACAAGACCGTAGAGGCCGCCGATACCGTGCATCGGATAAATCAGTTCAGGCCCGAATCCTCGGAAATCATCTCCGAAGTTATCTGCACCCAGAGCTTTTTCAAGATCTTTGAAACTGGCTGCCGCAGGGGTATGCATAAAATGTTCTTTGAGAAGGTCGTAGTACCGCGCAGGGATTTTGTCATCGACTTCTTTGAGATTCCTGTAGGTATACTCGCGCAGGTTTTTGCCTCTGGGCGGTTCAATGATAAAAGCGAGAAACTGGGGAATAAAATGATCGAGTATTCTGCTGATCATGAACTGCAGCATTCCGTCAACATTGGAATTGGTAATTAAAAGCGCCGCATCGGTAATTATCTTTTCTAGCTCACGGTTTTCACGCCGTAATGCCGCCAGATCGCTGAGCGCGCCGGTTTGCTGCATTTTATTGAACTGTTCAAGTATATTGTTATCAGCCATTTGTCTTTTTTTCGGTAATTTACGCCTATTTGTGAAATTTTATAGAAGTATATAGTAAGAAACCAATACAGGCAATAAAAAATAAAATTTGCTTTCATACTGCAGATGAGTTTAAAATTCGGGTATACCATCTGCAGGAGGCTTTTGAATGGGAACAAAATCCAGGCTTAAGAAGAAAGAGTATCTGAAAGAGCTGAAAAGACTTACTACTGAGCTTGTTAAACAGCAGCAGTGGATTAAGAAGCAGGGATTAAAGGTTGTTGTTCTTTTTGAGGGCCGTGATGCGGCAGGGAAGGGCGGCGTGATTAAGGTTATTACTGCCGGATTAAATCCGCGCGGTGCAAGGGTTGTGGCGCTGCCTGTTCCTACAGAGAAGGAGAAGAGTCAGTGGTACTTTCAGCGATATGTGACTCATCTTCCATCGGCCGGTGAAATGGTCTTTTTTGACCGTTCCTGGTACAACAGGGCGGGAGTCGAGCATGTTATGGGCTTCTGCACCCCTGATGAATATGATGAGTTCAAGCGCTCACTACCCGAGTTTGAGCGGATGCTGATTCGAAGCGGGATTATTCTTATTAAATACTGGTTCTCGGTAAGCGATGAGGAGCAGGAAAAACGGTTCAGAGACAGGCTTAAAGACCCTGCAAAGCGCTGGAAGCTCAGTCCGATGGATATGACGGCCCGTTCAAAGTGGGTGGAGTATTCGAAGGCAAAGGATGAGATGTTTGCCTTCTCGGATCTGCCTGATTCTCCCTGGAATGTTGTGGATGCTGATGACAAGTTCTGCGCCAGGCTTAATACCATCAATCATTTTTTAAAGCAGATTCCGTATCATGATCTTACTCCTGAACCTATAGATCTGCCCGAGCGCCAGTCGCCTGAGGGGTATAAGAGGCCTCCGATGGATTCGCAGAAATGGATTGAAAAGGTGTATCCGGATTTATTGACATAAAAAGCATTTAAGTGGTATCTTTACCAGCACATAACGGGCTGTAGCGCAGGGGTTTAGCGTACAAGTCTGGGGGACTTGGGGTCGCCGGTTCAAATCCGGCCAGCCCGACTACTACTCAAAAGCCACTCTGAAAAGAGTGGCTTTTTTCGTCAACTGGTCCGCCGGGCGCCGGCACTCCGCCGTCTTCCGGCCAGCCCGATACCGTTTGTAAGAGTACCTGAAAAGGTGCTCTTTTTTTTGCCTGAATTGTTGAGAAGAGGGTATTGGCCACGGTTAAATTGGGTAAAGATATGTGGTCACACGGTTGGGTGAAGTTCAAAGTTTTTAAGATTTGGTAAGAGTCTCTAACCTTGTAAATTTAAATTTGGGGTTAAAATATACAAGCTTGCACAGCATTTTATATAATTTGTAATGGAATGGGGAGACTTTTTCTATCTTTGTTCTGGAAACTGATAATTAAGACTGTAGTTTGTAGAGCGTCCTTTTGCTTCATTCTTTACTATAACTCCAGCTTCCAGTAATTTTTTTAAGTCTCTTTTAGCCGTTTCAGGACTGGCCTTTGTCATTGCTACATATTTCCTGTTGGTCATCCCTCCGGTAAATTCTTCAGGATAAGAGTCGAGAAGTTTTCCAATAACCTTTTTCTGCCGTTCGTTGAGTATCAGATTGCTGAGGTTCCTGTAAAAAGATTCTCTGAAGTATGAAGCTTCAATAATTATGAGAGAATCATCAATGCTTCGGCTGTACATCTGAAGAAACCAGAAAAGCCACTCTGTTATATCGCCTGTGCATTTCTGTGTATTTTCAAGTATGTCATAATAGTCTGTTTTTTCCCTGTTTATCCGCGATGACAAACTGTAAAGCCGTTTTCCGGTTTTTTCATCCTGAGCCAGGGCCATGTCTGTCAATGCACGGGCAATTCTGCCGTTGCCATCTTCAAATGGGTGAATTGTAACAAACCAGAAATGTGCAATAGCAGCTCGCATAATTCCGTCTGTTTTATTGTTCTTATTATTCCACCAGGATAAGAAAGTCTCAATTTCCTGCTCAATTTTATCAGCCCCGGGGACTTCATAGTGAACCCGCTCCTTTCCCATTGATCCTGAAACAACCTGCATGGGAACAGTATTTTTACGCCATGACCCGGTTTCTATTCTTTGAATTCCCGAGTATCCAGTCGGAAAAAGTGCTGCATGCCATCCCCATAGTCTTTCTCTATTCAGCGGACTGGAATAGTTGGATGTTGCATCAATTAAAATTTGAACAAATCCGTCTGTTTCACGCCTGACTTCCGGCAGGCCTGCTGTCGGTAGGCCGAGTCTTCTGGCAACTGAAGAGCGGACAGAGTTTCTGTCCAGCTTTTCACCTTCAATTTCTGAGGTTGTCATGGCTTCTTCGGATATGAAATAACTGATGTCCTTAAGATTCAGTAAATCGCCCTTTCCCAGTATGTACCCCTGTTTTTTATGGGCTGTAACTAAAGCGTCAATAATTCTGTCTGTATTCCATGTGCATTCAGGCCAGCTGCTGTTCTGCCAGATATATTTCATTTTTGTCCTCGCCATGACCTGAATAATGGATTAAACGGGTCAATATGTGACCAGATTATAACATCTAATCGGGTCATTGAAAAGTGTGTTTTTGTCCGGGCTTAGGTGATTTAGGAAGAGATTTTTGCCATGGGTATATTGGGTAGAGATATGTGGTCACACGGTTTGTGGGGTAAAACAGAGAAGCTGTTCACGGATTTTAAGAGATTAGAAGCTTGGGAATTAACCTTGCTTTTTTCTTTCCTCCTGTTTTTTTAATTGTACAGCTCATTTCAGGCTTTGCCTTCGGCTCTGCATGCAGGCAAGGCCATGGCAAGCGGTCCTATGGTCCGGCCTTGAGAACCCAGAAAGTGAGCCTGCCTGTTTAAACAAAAACAGTGAGGCTGAATCTTTTGTCAAAGACAAAAGATTTGACAGTTTTCGGTGAAAACTGTCAGTGAAGAAACTCTATAAAAGAATTATCAAATAAAATTGTGGGTGCATGTATAAGTGTGCCCAATGAACTGGGGCCGGGGCTGCTTGAAAGCTGTTACCATAATGCATTGTACTTTGAACTAAAATCCCAGGGGCTATCGGTTTGTTACAATGCTCCGTTTAATGTCAGTTACAGGGGCATCAGGTTGGTGAGTATTATGCAGATTTGGTTGTTGAAAATAAGATTTTAATAGAAATAAAGGCAGTGAAATCGCTTGCTTCAATTCATGAAGCACAACTGCTTAATTATCTGCATATTTCAGGCTGCAGGCTGGGTTATCTGGTTAATTTTATGGGTGAAAAGGCTGTGTGGAAACGGTTTGTAGTGTGAAAATATAATAAAATTATATCTTTTTCTGTATTCCACTCGAATTTAAAGATAAAATAGAACAATCGATAATGTTTTAGAAGTAATTTATAAAGGATCAAAAATTGTTAAAATCAGGTATCTATGAAAAGCTAATTACGGAATTACTTCAAGAACGTTTAAATAATAGCAATGAGCAATATTATATTGAAAAAAAAGTTCTTGATCGTGCGGAAGCCTCTGAATATTTAACCAGATTTTTATCAAAAGTTATCCATACTGCGCTTGAATTATTTCCAAATAACGATGACAGACTCTTGAATCAACTTGAATTATCAAATTCGATAATAAGATGGCTTTCTGACTATTTGAAAAATGTTGAAATATCAGAAAATATTTTAGTGACTACTGGCGATATACTTTCAGGTTTATTAGAAATTAAAAATCCGATAGCAGCAGATTTTAAAAAATATCTTGAAAAGATAACACCCAAGACAGGTTTAGTTCAAAGCGAGTTATTTACTGGTAGTAATGTTGGATTATCTTTAGAATCAGAGCTAAGACGGGAAATTTTATCTTCGGATGAAATTTGGTGGTTGGTATCTTTTATTAAATGGACAGGAATCCGAATATTTATTGATACTCTTAAAGAGGCAACTAGTAAAGGAACAAAATTAAAAATTATTACCACTTCGTATATGGGGGCAACTGACCAGAAAGCTGTCGATTTTTTATCAGCATTACCTAATACAGAAATACGCTTAAGTTATAATACAGAAAGAGAGCGTTTGCATGCAAAAGCTTATCTATTTCGAAGGAAGTCAGGTTATCATACTGGTTATATTGGTTCGTCTAATCTTTCTCATGCAGCCTTAACAAGTGGGCTAGAATGGAATTTAAAGATAACAACCCAGGAAATTCCTCACATAATTGAAAAATTCAAATCCACTTTTGAAACTTATTGGGCTTCAAGCGATTTTGAGATTTACAATGTAAAAGATATAAATGATAAAGAGCGTCTAATGAAGGCGCTTAAAAATGAAAAAAAATCTAATAATGACTTTGAGAACCAACAGCATTTTTTTGATATTGAACCACATGCTTATCAGAAAGAAATTTTACAGAGATTATTGGTTGAAAGAACAGTTCACAACAGATACAGAAATTTGGTAGTTGCTGCCACTGGTACTGGCAAAACCGTTATTTCAGCTTTCGATTTCAGATCTATATATAAAGAAAATCCAGCAACCAAATTATTATTTATAGCGCACAGAGAGGAAATCCTAAGACAATCCCTTTTTACTTTTCAGATGATACTGCGTTCACATCAATTTGGTGAGCTCTGGGTCGGAAATTCTAAACCAGAGCATTATCGTCATTTATTTGTCTCCGTACAAATGTTGAGTAGTAAAATTGATCACTTAGAAATTGAGCCTGATTTTTATGATTATATAATTGTAGATGAGGTTCATCATATTGCAGCTGATAGCTATCGTAATATTATCAATTTCTTTAAGCCCAAAATTTTACTTGGTTTAACAGCAACGCCTGAACGAAATGATGGCACTGATATAAGGTCAGATTTCTGTAATGTAATTGCTGCTGAGCTTCGTTTACCAGAAGCTATCAATCATGGGTATTTATGTCCTTTTCAGTATTTCGGAATTGATGATACTGTGGATTTGTCCAATGTGGCGTGGGTAAAGGGACGTTATCTGCCTTCGGAGTTAACGGGGATTTATATGGCTAATGATCAACGAGTTGGTCATATAATAAGAACAATGTTTGATTTAATTGATGATATTAATCGAATCAAAGCATTAGCCTTTTGTGTTACACAAGAACATGCAAAATATATGGCTGAAAAATTCTTGTTGAAGGGTATAAGAGCTTCCGTACTAACAAGTAATAATTCTGATGAAAGGGTGAGGCTTCGTGATCAGTTGGCAAAGGGAGAAATAAATATTCTCTGTGTCGTAGATATTTTTAATGAAGGAGTAGATATTCCAGAGATAGACACCGTATTGTTTTTGCGACCAACTGAAAGTCTTACAATATTTCTTCAACAATTAGGTAGAGGTTTGCGTTTATCACAAGGAAAGGATTCATTAACCGTTCTTGATTTTGTTGGGAATGCTCATGCTGAATATGATTTTTCACAAAAATTCCGGGCACTTGTTGGGAAATCACATTATTCAATAACTGATGAAATTGAAGACAATTTTCCCCATCTACCGTTGGGATGTTCAATATTGTTACAAAAACAGGCTAAAGAAATCATTCTTCGGAATATAAAAAATGCGATTGTAAATCGTAACAAGCTGATTTCTTGGATACAGGTATATAATCAACATTCTTCAGTTGAATTATCACTTCGAAATTTTCTCATACACAATCCTCAAGTTTCCATAGAAGATATTTATAAAATCAAAATTGATGGTGGAGGGGGTTGGAATAGGCTTTGTATTGAAGCAGGACTTTCTTCTGATCTCTTAGATCGTGAAATTGAACAAGCCATATTTAAAGGATTGTCTAAAAGGTTATTACAAAGCACCTCGGTTTCATACCTCCTTTTTCTCAAAGATTTTTTCATGACTGGGCACTGAGATACATCATCAGAAGAAGAGAATCAAATGGCTATGATGGTCCATTATGATTTTTGGCAGAAACCTGGAGCACTTATTGGAATGAGAAATTTAAAGGAATCGCTATCAGCTATAAGAAGAGATGAGCTCCTTCGAAACGAATGTGTAGATGTAATAGATAATATTCTGGATAAACTTGAAGTTTATGAAATGCCTCTTGATCTGGGATTTCCAATAGCAATAAAACTCCATTCAAGGTATACAAGAGATGAAATTCTTGCGGCTTTTGGTGAAAATTCTTTCAGTAAAAAATCAAGCAGTCGAGAAGGTTCTGTTGAAATTAAATCTCTTAATTGCGAGCTGCTTTTTGTAACTTTGCAAAAGACAGAGAAGAAATTTTCACCTACAACTCTGTACCATGATTACGCAATCAATGATGTTCTATTTCATTGGCAGACTCAGAACTCCGCTAGGCCTGAAAAGGGCAAGGGCTTATCATATATTGAACAAAGTAAAAATGGGAAAAAGATAGTCCTTTTTGTTCGAGAGCAATCTGAGGATGAATATGGTCGAGCTATGGGGTTTATTAATCTAGGGTTAGTAAATTTCGATTCCTATTACGGTAGTCAACCGATGAGCATAACCTGGCGCTTAGAGCATCCACTTCCGCCTGTGCTTTGGAAAGATTCTGTCAAATTAGGTGTTGGTTAGAAGAAGTACGATGGATTTAAGACAAAATATGATTATAGCAAAGGGAAGAATAGTTACACCAGAAGTCTTATTTTGTAATTATCTTCCAGAAAAATCAAAATTTATAATAAAATTTAAGGAGGGTAAAGCTTATACATATAGAGCAGAACATGTGAATTGGCTTAGGAATCCTATTATTTTAAATCCAGATAACTACCAATTTAAACACTTTGGTAAGGAACTTAAAGATATTGAAGCAGTGTATGTCTTTAACGATGGAAAGCAGTTCTCCTATTATCATATTTATTTTAAGAATAAGCATTTTGTAGATTTCCATGGTGAAGATATTTCAATAATTAAAAATATTTTAAATGATGAAAAGCAAAGTTGTGTACTTAATTATCTTACTAGAATATCAGATTTAGTAAGTCTTAGAGCTGAAGATGGCACAAAAATTCTTTCCAAGCATTATGAAAAAATAAAGACAATAGAAAAAAACAAAGTATTAAATATTTATTTAAATCCGGAAAAATTTTTAATAAAAAAACTAAAATTTAATATACCCATTTTCCCTTTTGGGTGTAATGCTAGTCAATTTAAAGCAGTAACAAATGCGTTATCTTCTCAGATAAGTGTGATTCAAGGACCACCTGGTACTGGAAAAACACAAACGATTTTAAATATAATAGCAAACCTACTAATTTCAGAAAAAACAGTACAAGTTGTATCAAATAATAACTCTGCTATAGAAAATATCTTAGATAAACTGTCTTCTCCTGAATATCTTTTAGATTTTCTTGTAGCTCCTCTCGGAAATTCAAATAATAAAACACAGTTCATAAATAGGCAGACTGGTGAATATCCAACAGTGATAAAAGACTGGGGTTTGGAATCGGCTCGAGGAGGAGAACTTATTAAGGAAATTCATAAAAGCTCAACTGAACTAAATGAAATTTTTCATCTCAATGAGTTACTTGCTTATGATAGTCAAAAGTTATCAGACGTAAATTTAGAATTTTCTCATTTTAAAAGATTTTTAAAAGAATCTGGAACCATTTTAAATGAAACAAAGGTAAAGATACCTCTTGATAGTCAGATTTTATTTGAATTACTACATAAATGTGAAAAGTATTCAGAAAAAGGTAGATCTCCATCTTTTTATTTTAAAATTAGATGTTGTTACATTTATGGAATTGCGAATTGGAAATTTTATAAGAATGGTATAAATAAAATTTCGAGACTACTGCAGTTCCTTTTCTATACAAATAAGATTAATGAACTTAATTTAAGTATCTATAAATATAAGAAAGCGCTTGAAATGCGGAATGAAAAAAAACTATTAAAAGAGTTAACAGAGATGTCTATGAAATATCTTAGATCTCTTTTATTTGAAAAGTATGGAAAGAAATCCCAAAGAAAAAGGTTTTCTGTGGAGGACCTATGGAAATATCCAAAGAGTTTTATTAACGAATACCCAATTGTTTTAAGTACCACCTACTCTTCGAGGAGTAGTTTATCTTCAAGTGCAGAATATGATTATCTAATAATGGATGAAGCTTCGCAGGTTGATATTGCGACAGGTGCTTTAGCTTTATCCTGTGCACAAAATGCTGTTATTGTTGGCGATTTGAAACAGCTTCCAAATGTAATATCTGAAAGTGAAAAATCAAAACTTTCTTCAATTTTTAATAGTTTTAATATAAACTCTGGTTATAATTTTATAGAAAATAGCTTCTTGAAGTCTGTATGTGAAATTATAACAGATATTCCAGAGACGCTTCTTCGAGAACATTACAGATGCCATCCTAAAATAATTAACTTTTGTAATCAAAAATTTTATGATGGAAAGTTATTAATAATGACAAAAGATAATGATGAAGAGAATGTGGTTTCAGTTTATAAAACTGTAATTGGAAATCACCAAAGAGGCTTAATGAATCAACGACAAATAGACGTTATTAAGCATGAAATTCTACCGTATAATAATTATCCGAATAAAGATATAGGTATAATAGCCCCTTACAGAAGTCAAGTCTCTGCATTAAAACAAAGTTTTTCAGATATTAAGATAGATATTGCGACTGTGCATAAATTCCAGGGTAGAGAAAAAGATTCTATCATAATCAGTTCTGTAGATGATAAGGTAACGGATTTTTCTGATAATCCATACTTATTGAATGTTGCGATCTCTAGAGCTAAAAAGAATCTATGTGTTGTTACTTCAGGAAACAAACTGTCTTCAGATAGCAATATAAATGATTTGATAGGCTATATTGAATATAATAACCTAAGCATGAATGAAAGTACTATTTATTCAGTTTTTGATCTTTTATATCAGCAATATACTAAAAAACGTATTAGTTACTTGAAAAATAAAAAAAGAATATCAGAATATGATTCTGAAAATTTAATGTATTCATTAATTTTGGATGTAATAAACGAAAATAACTATTTAAATTGTGATGTTATTTGCCATCAGCAATTAAATATGTTGATTCGGGATACTATGCCCTTAAGTAGTGAAGAAAAAAATTATGCTATGCATAGTTCAACTCATCTTGATTTCTTGCTTTACAATAAAATTAGCAAAAAATCTATACTCGCTATTGAGGTGGATGGGTATAAGTTTCATAAAAAGGGGTCTAGGCAGGCTGAGCGCGATAGAATGAAAGATAGAATTTTAGATATATATGGTATACCTATACTAAGATTTAAAACTAATGAAAGTGGTGAAAGAGAAAAGCTTGTTAGTAAATTAAAAGAAATCTGTAAATGATAAGATAAATATATTTAATAATGCTAACCTTTATTTTCCCAAACACTAAAACCTTGATTGGCAGCTATACGATAAGCCGGTTGAAGAGTGTTTTCCAGAATACTGAAAAATGATTCTCTGCTTATATCAGTGCCTGCTATACCTGGTTTTATTAAGATGAAATCTTCCAATACTTTTGAGGAAGGGGTTTTATTACTATGCCATTTGAATGCCCTGAACTGCAGTTCCGCAAATGACTTGAAATATTTTTCCCACATAGGTAGATGATTGCTTTTACTGGAGTTTAATTCACGGCTTGTGGGTGCGAGGTTCCAGATTCTGTCATGTAGTACAAAGCTCCAGGGTACAAAATGATCTATGCTTATTTCAGTTGCCCTCATTGGCTGATGACTGAAAATATCTCTTGAATCATTAAAGGAAATATACTCAGTCCAGTATTTCCGTGCTGCTTCAAGGTTTCTTTGATGAGGCGCTTCAAACTTTTCTGTTATTGCCGGAACATTGGGATTTCTAGCCTGAAGAAAAGAAACAAGTTTGTATTGGACCCAGCCCTTAATTATTGAATTATTCAGATATAGGTATTCAAGCCATTTAAGATCCATTACACATGTTTTACCTGAAATTGCATAAGGAATATCAGGAGTGGTTTTTGAGGCTTCTTCAATTACAGAATTTCTTTTATGATCCGGAATGCCGTTCAGTTTAGGGATGAAGGTTGTGAGAAACCGGTAGGGCACATATTTGCTGAAGCTGTGTATAATTTCAATTATTTTTGAATCAGCAGAGTTTTCAAGAAGTTCTACTATTTCTTTTTTACAGCTATTTCTGTTAAGTTCAGTGTTGCTTTCTATATAATGCACAGCCTTTTCCAGTGTGTCTGATGCTCCGAAATTAAGCCTGTATTCAAGTATTGTGTACCAGCTGAGTGCTATCATTCTTCTAATTACATCATCAAATTCAATATTTATGGATCTTTCTGATGGAAAGTCTTTGATGATGTCGAGAATGCCAAGCAGCCAGTACAGCTTATAGCTTGCTGTAAGATATTGAGGGGATAAAGCCTGAACCAGCTTTGAAATCGAAAGATCTGATTCCGGAAGTATGATTCTATCTTCAAACTTCATTTTCTATCCCTTCTTTTGATAAACATGCAACCCCCAGCTGGTTCCCGGTCGCCCGAGTGAATCCTGATTGAAAATCTGCTCTTTGAGTATCAATCCGTATACGGATGCGAACTCTTTGTAATGTTCCCCCGTGCGGATAATAAATAACCTTCCATTTATATCACGCTTTGTATGGGGATGGATGTCCGGGTAGGTGACGGGAAAACTTACAAGACATATCCCGCCGGGTAGTAGAAATCTGCTGAATGTGCTGAAGCACTCATGTATATATTTATCTTGGATGTGCTGAAGAACTCCGGAGCATAGAATCCCGTCGAACCTGCCGGTTATGCCGGTAAGAAGAGGTAATACTGCCTGTTTAAGTCTGCCTTTGAGTTGCGGATACATCTTCTCTGCTGCTGTTATCATCTCAGATGAAGAGTCAGCCCCTGTCACGTTAAAACCGGATTCAGAAAGGGATGCAAGATCACGCCCGGACCCGCAGCCTGCATCGAGTATTGCGGAATTTTCAGGTAAGAGTATTTTAAAGATTTCAGTAAAACCGGGGGCTGCTTCAGCATACTCAAGTGCTAGCATGGATGCCCTCTCTTCATAAAACTTTGAAGTCATCGAATCTTGTTCCGGAATATTACTATGTTTAATTGAACGTTTCATATATACCGTGATTATACCACGATTACTATTAATCTTTGACTTCGGTTTATCAAACCACAAACCGCTTAAATACAACCCTTGAACCCTGAAAATTAACAAGATAACCGACCTTAAGCTTACTTATGCGTAAATAATTAATTAGCTGTGCTTCATGCGCAGATGAAAGCGCCTGAACAGATTTGATTTCAATGATGATATTGTTATTAACCACAAGGTCTGAGAAAAACTCACCGACAACTTCACCCCGGTAATGCACATTAAGTGGGGCATTATAGACAACATTTAATCCGGTGATTTTCAGTTCAATGTAAAGAGCATGTGAAGTTTTCTTTGAAAACTTCTAATTGTTTTGCTTTAGGCAAAACAATAATGATAGCATGATTCAAGCAAACCCGGACCCAGTTCATTATGAACCCTGAAAAAAGCCCCTACAATTTTATTTGATAATTCTTCATACAACAGCATAACCTGCCTCCTTTTTTCTTAAAAAGCTCTCTGGAGGCAAGGACGTCTTATAAATCTAATCTATCTTCTATCGCTTCACGGTTGCTAGTTTGAGTCAGACTATGTGGTTTAACGCAGTCCGTGTCTATCCGTATGGCCACATATCTCTACCATCTATATCCGTGGTTCAAGAATCTCCAACTCATATTACTGCTCAGGATGCTGATTGATATTATGAAAGCAGATCTACGTTTTCTCCGAGTTTATCGTCCTCGATAACCTCTGCTTCCGGGGTTGTTTCTTCCGGAGGCGGGAGCGGCTGTTCGGCAGGCTTTTCCGGCGGTGGTGTCGAAGGATCTACAGGTTCAATTTCCATAATGTTCCTCCTTATATTAAATTTATCCATAGACAGTCGGAAAGTACAGAGAAAGTTAATTTATACATTGAAGAAGTTCTTATCGGCTGTAAGAAATCAGCCTATAAATTCAATAGCGCTGATAATTTAAGAACCGTCATCAACTCCGTTCCCCAACAGTACATAATTTTATATAGTTTACAAAATAAATTAATGATATTGTATAATCTGGTAGGAACATTTATGAATCTTAACGAATATATCAAGGTTGCTCATTATTATTACAGGAAAGGCATGACTCAGAATGAAATTGCCAAGAAAATGCTGACATCCAGACAAAGAGTTAATCGGATATTAAAATATTGTTTAGATAAAGGTATTGTTAAAATTGTAATTCAGGATATTGAAGATCGAAATATTGAATATGAAACTGAATTCGAGACATGCTCGGGTCTAAACGAAGCAATAATTCTAAATTGTGACGAGGACATAAACAACTCACTCGGACTTGCTGCTGCAGCTTATCTGGACAGGATTATTAATGATAATGATATTATTGGTTTTTCCAGGGGCAGAGCCCTTTCTTCAGCTGTAGCTAATTTAGAAAAATCTGATAAAAAGAACCTGATTGTTACACAACTGGTAGGCGGTTTGAATGCCAGGGAGTCAAATGTAAATTCAGATGACATCGTACGACAGTCTTCAGAAGTCCTGGATGCAACACCATATTTTATGTATGCTCCCATTATTGTCGAAAATAAGCAGCTCAGAGATTCAATGCTGAAAGAAAGTTTTTTTGCTCAGGTATATGACAAAATGAAGAATTGTACTGTTGCGGTAGTCGGCCTTGGTGATATGTCCGAGGAATCTTCGTTCATACAGGAAGATTTTCTGTCGGAACAGGAAAAAAAATCTTTAAAAGATAAAAATGTAGTTGGTGAAGTGTGTACCCACTTTTTTGATGATAAAGGTAATGTTATTCAGAGTGATCTTAACGGCCGGGTATTTGCGATAGATTTGGAAAGTTATAAAAACATTCCTATCAGGATTGGTATCGCCGGCGGTGAAAAGAAAATTTCTGCTATCACAGGTGCTATACGCGGAAACCTGATAAATATACTAGTTACAGATTCCATTACTGCTGCTGCAGTCCATCGAAATTTAAAAAAATAAAATCTTTTCTTTGTCCGGATATTTAGCAGCAACCCTCCCTTTAAAAAACCAGGTTATAAATCTTTAAATTTTTTCTTAAAAAGCTTTACTTCTCAGGTATGCTGTGTTAGTCTGTTTTTGGGTGTTACAAATGATCGCATGGTGAGCATATGTAACACCCAAAAAAATTGAATAAAAATAGGAAGCATATATATGTCAACAAAAACACATCGTATGAATCATCTATTCAGGGAAGACAGAAAAGTTTTTATCATGGCAATGGACCATGGCAATATGTTCAATGTTCTGCCGGCCATGAAAGAACCTGGAAAAATAATCAGTGAAGTCGCCAGAGCAGGAGCAGATGCCTTTCTGTCTACCGTTGGACTTGCTGCTAAATTTGCAGATAAGTTTCACGGCAGGGGGATAATTCTTCGCCTGGATGGTTCATGTTCATTTTTGGGTTCAAAGTCAAAGCCTCTGCAGACTGTTGTTAAAGTTGAAGATGCATTAAGACTTGGGGCTGATGCGGTTATCAGCATGGGGTTCCCTGGATCCAAATGGGAAGACCAGATTCTGAATGACCTTTCAAGAAATATACTGGACGCCGATCAGTGGGGTGTTCCGGTTGTTGCTGAGATGCTTCCCAGGGGGTTCGAGGGAGGTGAAGATTCACGTACTCCGGAGAATATAACCTTCGCCTGCAGAATGGGTGCTGAGATGGGCGCCGATGTCATTAAAACCGAGTATACGGGGTCACAGGAAACATTTCATGAGTTATGTGAAAGTGTATATGTTCCGGTAGTTATTCTCGGGGGCAGTAAAAAAGTATCGGAAGAGAAACTTCTCGCAGAAATTAAAGATTCGATTGATGCCGGCGGAGCGGGTGTAGCTATGGGAAGAAATATCTGGGGACATGAAGATCCTGCCAGATATGCAGGTGCTATAGCAAAAATGATACATGAAAACTGCAGTGTTGATGCAGCTCTCAAAGAGTTGAATAAGAAATTCTAGGAGAAAAGATGAAGACATACAAAGTTGCAATTCATTCAGATGTGAAGAAATTCAATTTTGATGAAAAAGAAATCAGGGAACCACAGGGATCGCAGGTTCTTGTAAAAATCACCAACTGCGCTATCTGTACGCTGGAACAAAGAATCTATAACGGTATTTTTCAGAGATATCCGTATGCGGGAGGTCATGAGGCGGCCGGAACAGTTGCAGCGGTAGGCGATAAAGTTAAGAATCTGAAAATCGGTGACAAGGTAGCCGCCAGGATTTTGACAACCTGTGGTGAATGTTATTACTGCCGAACAGGTCATGAGAGTAAATGTGAGACTGCTTTTATTGCAAATATCCACGAAGGGGTAGGCGGTCCCGGCGGATTTGCAGAGTACATGCTGATTGAGGCTAAAGCCCTGTACAAAGTCTCCGATGACCTTGAATTAAAATATGCAGCCCTGACTGAACCGTTAGCCTGTTGTGTACACAGTATTAATAACGCAAATATACAGCTTGGAAATGATGTAGTTGTTGTTGGAAACGGGATCATGGGTGCTTTCCATATCCAGCTGGCAAAGCTTAAAGGTGCCAGAGTTATAGCCTGTGAGGTTGATGACAAGCGACTGGAGATGGCGAAGCTCATGGGTGCAGATATTCTTATAAACTCGCGTGAAGAGGATGCTGTAGCAAAAGTCAAGGAATATACTGATGGAAGGGGGGCGGATGTTGTGTTCTGTACCGCTGCATTAACATCGCTTGCAGAACAGAGTATCAATATGACAGGAAATAATGGCTTTGTAGTTATGTATTCCTCTTTCCCGAAAGGCAAACCAATAGAACTGGATGTTAATTCAGTTCATTCATCAGAAAAGATTATTACAGGTGCAGTTAATTCAAACACACAGGATTTTATGTCAGCAGTTAGACTGCTCTCATTCGGAATAATCGATGCATCGAAACTTGTTTCCGAGGTTGTTCCGTTATCAAATATTGATTACGCCTTTGAGCGGGCAATAGATCCGGCTACTTATAGGATTGTAATTGAAACATAAAAACATTGTTTTAAAACAGGTTGAATCTTTAAGGAATGATTAGGAGGATAGATTAGTATGTCAAAAAAGGAACAAGGAAAGCTGGGATTGATGGACAGTTCATCAATCTTGATCGGTGGAATGATTGGTAGCGCAATCTTTTCATTATCCGGTGTTACAATTTTAAACGCAGGCCCGGCTGCAATTTTATCATGGATAATCGCTGCAATTATTCTTTTTGCCTATGGTCTTCAAACTGCGGAATTATCAACTATTTTTCCGCACTCAGGCGGTATTTTTGTTTTTCCCTCCAAGTCTCTCGGTAAAACAGAAAAGCAGGGGAAATTATGGGGCTGGATTTCTTCATGGGCATATCTATTCGGATGTATTGCAGGGGCTGCTTTTTCCGCGATTTACGTGAGTATTTATCTAGGTGTAAGTTTTCCTGCATTGGGAGCATATCAGGTGCCTTTGGCAATTGCAGCTGTTTTATTCTGCGGTATATTAAACGTGGTTAAAATAACGGCTATGGGAAAGATTAACACCGGCCTGACCATTGGTTTGGCAGTAACAATGGTAATATTTATTTGTATTGCACTGTTTTCCGGACATTGGGATTCAAACTTATTAAAACCATTTTTCACTCAGGGAGCTGAAGGAACATTTGGATTTATGGGAGCTATTCCAGTAGCAATGGTTGCATTTGGTTCGATAGTTTCAGTTTCATTTATGGTTGGTGAAATTAAGAATCCAAATAAAACTGTTCCAAAGGCAATGTCAATTGCAATGACTGTAGTTTTAATCTTATATGTACTGACAATTCTGGCTACACTTGGATTGGTGAACTCCGGTTTTCTGCAGGAAAATCCCGGTATGGCATATATTCCCCTTTATGCAGCCGCATTTACGAAGCTTGCATCTATTCCATGGCTTGTACCACTGATTTCAATATCTGCAGTTCTGGCGCTTCTTACTACAATAATTGTTGTTATAGCATTATCCGCCAGGGCACTGCAGGCTTCTGCAGAAAGCGGGATCCTTCCAAAGTTTTTTGCCAAAACGAGCAATAGCACTAATATGCCGGTCAACTCTCTTATAGTTGTGATGGTGGTTGTCGGTGTTGTTGCAGCTTTTCCGAAGTTTACGAATCTGATAGTCAATCTTGGTGCGCTTTGTAACGCTATTGTTGTTGCTATAGTATGTCTGACCATCATTGCAGCTCGAAAAAAGAATCCTGATGTTAAAGATGTATTCAAGGCACCAGGTGGAAATTTTCTTCCAATAGCAACATTTGTTATAATAATTTGTGCATATATCCCGGGAATTGTCTCCGGAGGATGGCAGCTATGGGCCTGGACTGCCGGATATTTTGCAATTGGTATGATTATTTTTCTGATTGGAACAAGGAAAAGTTCTCCAAGCCTGGTTAAATAATACTTTTACGGATTTCGAAGGGCTGGAGTTCTTCGAAATCCCTGCATTTACCTGCAATATTAAACAGAGTTAATTCCTGTTTTTATAATCCAAAGAAATGAAATCTTATCTGAAAGAGTTGATATGAGAATTTTGAACAATAAAGAAATTTGCACAGAAAATAGATGTATTGCTTTTGGTGATTTTGATGGAATTCATCAGGGCCACATGAGTGTTATAAATAAAGTTGTAGAATTGGCTCAAAGTAATAAATTAAAACCTGCAATAGTTTGTTTTGAATATCCAGATGAAATTATGGAGAAACAAAAAATACTTTCTACAAAGCTTGAAAAATATACCTTACTCAAAGATTCCGGTCTTGATGAGATTATTTCATTTGCAGCAGAATATGAATTTGATGGAACAGATATTGAAAATTTCATCAATGATTTTCTTTGTAAAACTGCCGGGGCAGAAATCATTGTTGCAGGGAAGCAGAATCCTCAAATTAAGCTGATTCAATCATGCTCTATAAAGTATGGTTTTAAGTTAATAGAAGTTGATACTGTTGAGTTTGAAAATAAACCTCTTACCTCTAAAAGAATACTTGATGTGCTGTGCAAAGGTTCTCTTGAGCAAGCCAACAGAATGCTTGGCCATCCATATCTTATAATGGGTGAAGTCATGCATGGAAAAGCTCTCGGGCGTACTGTGGGCATGCCGACTGCAAATATCGGTTTTGAGCCATGGAAGCAGCTTCCCTCTGACGGTGTCTACGGCACGCTGTCAGATATTGACGGAAAGGCTGTTAAAGGACTCACTAATATAGGTAAACGCCCTTCTGTAGATGATTATGACTATCTGACTATTGAAGCATTTTTACTTGATTTTTCAGGTGATTTATATGGAAAGATCATAAGTCTTGAGGTTCATGTATTTATAAGAGGTGTTAAAAAATTTAACTCGATTGAAGAAGTTAAACAACAGGTCAACCATGATATTGATTCAATAAGAGCATATCTTGATAAGCTGTAGTTTGTTATATCAGGAATGAATAGTCAGCGGAAACGTCCAGGGCAGCAATTTATTCCTGATTTTTATTAAAAAATAATAAATATTTTATTTGAAAGCATCACGGATAATTGTAATTGAAATCACTCACGTTTATATTGTGTTCTGCACAGAGCGAGCATGAATAGAGCTCGCTTGCTGTAAACGTTTTTTGGAGAAGGCTCAATGACTAATGATATATATTTTCCGGAAGGTTTTTTATGGGGCGGAGCTACTGCTGCTAATCAATGTGAAGGTGCTTATAATTTAGACGGTAAAGGTTTATCTACTCAGGATATTATGCCAAAAGGAATTATAGGCCCCAGGACGAGTGAACCTACAGAAGATAATTTAAAATTAATTGGAATCGATTTCTATCACCGGTATAAAGAAGACATAAAACTATTTGCAGATATGGGATTTAAAGTTTTTCGATTATCGATTGCCTGGTCCCGAATCTTTCCGAATGGTGATGATAAAGAACCGAATGAAAAAGGATTGCAGTTCTATGATGATGTCTTTGATGAATTGGCTAAGTACAACATAGAGCCCCTTGTTACCCTGTCTCACTATGAAACACCTTTGGTGTTATCAAAAAAGTATAATGGCTGGGTAAACAGGAAGATGATTAAGTTTTTTGAAAACTATATAAGAACTGTTTTTACCCGATATAAGAATAAGGTAAAATACTGGCTGACTTTCAATGAAATTAATTCAGCAACACATGAACCATATATGAGTGCAGGTATCTGGACAGATAAGTCAGAATTAAGCCTGCAGAATTTATATCAGGCTATGCATCATGAACTGGTGGCAAGTGCGCTTGCTGTGAAAATAGGACATGAAATTAATCCTGATTTCAAAATTGGGTGCATGATTTTAGGTGTCCCTAATTATCCGCTTACTCCTGAGCCTTCTGATGTTTTAGAGGCTGTTAAACAGGATAGACAGAATCTTTTTTTTGCAGATGTACATGCCAGAGGGAAGTATCCTTTTTATTCAAATCGATTTTTTAAAGAAAATAATATTTGTCTGCAAACTGAAGCTGATGATTTTAAAATACTTGAACATACTGTCGATTTCATTTCTTTAAGTTATTACATGAGCTCTTGTGCTACCAGCGATCCTGAAAAAAATAAAAAAGGTGAGGGAAATATAATTGGCGGAGTTCCAAATCCATATTTGGAAAAATCCGACTGGGGCTGGCAGATAGATCCAAAGGGGCTGCGCTATATTTTGAATCTATTATATGATCGTTATGAAAAGCCGCTCTTCATTGTCGAGAATGGATTAGGTGCTATTGATAAATTAATTACTGATGAACACGGAAATAAAACAGTTGATGATTCATATAGAATTAAATACTTAAGCGAACATCTTGTTCAGGTGTCCGAAGCTGTTAAAGATGGTGTAGATGTAATAGGATATACTTCTTGGGGCTGTATTGATCTAGTCAGTGCATCTACTGCAGAAATGAAGAAGCGCTACGGATTTATTTATGTAGATCGGAATAATGACGGTACAGGTACTTTAGCCCGATATCCGAAAAAAAGTTTTTACTGGTATAAAAAAGTTATTGAAACCAACGGAAAAAAAATAATCGGATAATTCCGGTGTTCGAATAATTTGGCATAGACATTATCATTTTGTTGTGATAGCTTGTTAGTCAATAGAGATTGTTACTATTAAATTAGGCAAGTCTGCTTATCCTCAGGGATAAGTCGGCTTGCCTATTTTTTTTGTCCAAAAGGAGGTTTAGGAGCATTTATCGATTTATATGGAGTTTATTATTTAGCTGATTACCAAAAAAACAGGAGGAGTAGTTGTGGCTAAAAATTTTAATCAAATGGCAAAAGATATTGTCAGAGAACTTGGTGAAGAACAAAATATTATTTCTTTAAATCACTGTATGACCAGGTTGAGATTTAAAGTAAAAGACAAGGACAATGTTGACGTAGAATCTCTTAAGCAGATTAACGGAGTTATACAGGTTCTTGTTGCAGGCGGTCAGTATCAGGTAGTAATTGGTACTGATGTAAGCGATGTATATGAAGAGATCGGTAAGATAACCTCTATAAATTTAGGGGGGGATGATGAAGAGGCCGATCATAAAAGTTTTCTTGGAAAGGCAATTGATATCATATCAGGCATATTCATGCCTTTTATGGGTGCATTCATGGCAGCAGGTTTACTTAAAGGTCTTCTTGTTTTATTAGTAACTACGAATATCCTTTCAAATGAGGGCACTACATACAAAATTCTTTTTGCTGCGGCAGATGGTGTGTTTTATTTTCTACCATTCTTTTTAGCGCATACTGCTGGGAAAAAATTCAAAACCAATCCCTACATTTCAATGGCTATTGCAGCCGGCCTTGTATACCCTGCAATTACTGCACTTACTTCCGGCGGCGCTGAAGTAACCTTCATTGGAATACCGGTTGTACTTATTCGCTACACTTCTTCGGTAATTCCGGTAATTATTGCTGTTTATGTTCAGTCCCGGTTTGAAAAACTTTTAAAGCTTGTATTACCGAAGGTTATTCAGGGAATACTGGTACCCTTCATTACATTGCTTGTTATTCTTCCAGTGACATTTTTAGTGATTGGCCCTGTTACGGATATTCTTGCTTCCAATCTTGCAAAGGGTATCGATTTAATTCTTGGTTTTTCACCACCAGTTGCAGGTGCACTTCTTGGTTTTTTCTGGCCGATTATGATCATTTTCGGTCTTCACTGGGGTTTAATTCCAATTGTGATGAATAATTATGCAGCCTACGGATATGATAATCTTATGCCAATTGTAGTTGCTACAGGATTTGCTATAACCGGAGCCTGTCTTGCAGTGTTTTTTAAAACCAAAGATCGAGAGCTTAAGCAGATAGCAGGCTCATCAGTTATTTCTGCTTTTCTGGGTGGAGTTACTGAACCTGCGATATACGGTGTTGTTTTGAAATATAAAAGACCGTTTGTAATAGCATGCGTAGCAAATGCAATTAGCGGGATTCTTCTTGCAACAGCAGGTTCTTTGGCTACGGCTTTTTTATCTGGAAATCTTTTAACATTACCAGCGGTTGTAGCTATGTATGGTAGTGTTGGCGCTATAGGAATGTTTTCTGCACTGATTCTTAGTTTTACTGCAACATACATTTTCGGCTATAATGACAAAATGCTTGTAAAAAGCAGTAATTAATGCCGGTGGAGCAGTTATATTATAAACCGGAGAATACAGAATGCAGTTAAGTTGTGGATTATACGGACCGGCATTATTAATGAAAGATGATCTCTGGGGAACTCTGGAGAATATAAAACGCTGCGGTTTCAGTGCGGTTGAACCCTTTGTATTGCTCGACTGGCAAAAAGTCGAAGAAATTCCTTCAAGAAGGGTGAAGTTCTGTATCTGGTCGGCAGATACCATACTTGAGATGAAGCCGCGAATGAAAAAGCTTGGTCTTGAAATTTCATCGGCACATGTCGGTTTTCTTGAAAAGACAGCTGTTGAATGCATAGATGATCTTATGAGTGTCTCGAAGAAAACAGGAATTAAGCATTTCATTTTCAGCCCCATGCTTGATGAATTAAAGCTGGATAAGGCTGCAGCCCTGGCTTTGGATATAACCGAAGCCAATCTTAAACTAAATCCATTGGGGATCACTTTAAGTATTCACAATCATGATATGGAGTTCCACAGTGCTGATACCGAGTATGGTAGGATAAGTGTTATGGAATATATAATGAAAAAAAGCGGGCCCTGTGTAACTGCAGAGATTGATACAGGTTGGGCTGTGTACGGCGGCGGTGATCCTGTAAAGTTTATCCGTGAATATAAGGATAGAATAATAGCCGTTCACTTTAAAGATATTAACTCGAATTATAGTGAAGTTCAGAAAGAGGAAGCGTTTTGCAGTATCGGCGATGGAATTGTTGATCATGTTTCAGTCATGGAACTTCTATCGGAGCTTGATTTATTTCCGTATGGAGTTATGATTGATCAGGACAATGCCAGTAAAGGAGGAGATCTGATCAGTGAACTTAAAAAGGGTGTTAATTATATTTTAGGTGATGCGTATTAGAATTTTAAAGTACTTATTTGGGCAGGCCATACTTTAACTGTATGGCCTGCATATTGGGGTTAATAGGTGAAAATACGAAAGGTACTTAACAATAATGCTGTTGTGGCATTGAACGATAATGACAGGGAAGTAGTTGTCCTTGGAAAAGGTCTCGGATTTCAGCAGCGTGCCGGTGATTTGATTGACCCGGAAAAAGTTGAAAAAATATTTACTATTGCCGATGGTATTTCCCTGGATAAGTTTCAGGCAATTTTATCAGAAATACCTTTGAAATATATTCTTATTACTGAACGGATTATTGAATACGCTGTTAATGTATTCAGGAAGCAGCTGAATGATGGTATATATGTATCCTTGTCGGATCACATAAATATGGCTATTGAACGTTATAAGAAAGGTATTACTCTGCAGAATCCTCTTGTGTGGGATATAAAGAGGTATTATCGTGAAGAGTTTGAGATTGGTGTTATGGCTGTTGATATTTTGAAACATGAGACCGGACTTGACTTCCAAATTGATGAAGCCGGATTTATAGCTCTTCATTTTGTAAATGCTTCAACTGATATTGATATGACCAATGTTATGAAAATGACTAAAATGATTGGTGAAATAACTGATATGGTTAAAGCTGATTTTAATATTGAACTGGATGAAGACTCTGTAGGTTATTTGCGATTTGTGAATAGTATAAGAATTTTTGCCCAGAGACTTATTAGCAGCAGTATAAATGAAAGTTCGGATGATGAACTTCTGAATATTCTACGGGAAAAATATCCTGAAGCTTATAAATCTGTAATTAAAATATCCGACTGGGTAAAGAATAAATATAGTTTGAATATTTGTTCGGACGATAGCCTATACCTGATTCTGGGAATAGAACGGATGGTGAATAATACAAAAATTAAAAACTCAAATTCCTGAAAATTGTACAGCAGAAGATAGGAGTGTTTTTTGGATAAAGAAATGCAAAATACAATGATTATAAATATACCTTCTCCAGTTAAGGGCGAGGTTGTTCCTCTGGAGTCAATTAGTGATCCTGCATTTTCTTCAAAGGTTATGGGTGAGGGAGCAGCAGTTATTCCGACAGGGAACAAGGTTTTTTCACCTGTTAATGGAATTGTTGATACCCTTTGTGAAACTTTTCATGCAGTTGGATTAAAATCTGACGATGGCGTTGATGTTTTAATTCATGTTGGACAGAATACAGTTGAATTAAAGGGTAAGCATTTTAAAAGTTATGTAAAAGAAGGAGATAAAGTAAACATTGGGGATCCTCTCCTGAAGATAAATATTAAAAAAATAGAAAAACTTGGATATGATATTACAACTCCGGTTACGATAGTTAATACTGAAGATTACCTTGAGGTAGTGTCTGTTAAATCAGTAAGTGTTGAAGCAGGTGATGATCTGATAAAAGTAAAAAAATCAGATAAGCAGACAGGAGACAGATAGTGAAAGAACAAACATTTATAATAACAGATGAAAACGGAATTCATGCCCGGCCGGCAGGTTTGCTGGCGAAGGTTGTCAAGCAGCTTGATTCATCGGTGTCAATAAAAACGACTGATGGAAAAACTGCAGGTGCAGATAGACTTTTTGCACTCATGAAGCTTGGTGTGAAAAAAGATGATACTATAACCGTGGTTGTAGACGGCGGTGATGAGAAGGTGTCTATGGCGACGGTTCTTGAATTTCTCAAAGAGCATTTTTAAATTAATCGGGACAGGTGTTTAAATGGTTATCTTTAATGGCGAAAGTGTTTCTTCCGGAATTGCTATGGGCCCTGTATACTATTATAAAAAGATTGATAACAATATTACTCGAAAGCTTGTTCAGGATTATGGATCTGAAATAAAAAGATTTTTATATGCATGCGAGCAGGCTGCAGCACAGCTGCAGGAGCTGTGTGCTGATTCTGTAGAATTAGTAGGAGAATCTGCAGCTCAGATTTTCGAAATCCAGTCAATGATGATCGAAGATCATGACTATCAGAATTATGTAATTGATTTGATAACTTCAGAAAAAGTAAACGCTGAATTTGCTGTATTTTCTGCTGAAGATTTTTTTAAAGAATATCTGAAGGACTCAGGCGTTACTTATATAGAAGAAAGAAAGTCAGATGTGAAAGACATAACAGCAAGGATAATGCTTATCCTGAACCCGGAACAAACCAGAAGTAATATTTATGAAGAACCTGTTATTCTTGTTACTGATGATCTCACCCCGAGCGAAACAGTACATCTTGATAGAGATAAGATTCTAGGCATTCTAATGCGAAATGGTTCGATAAATTCTCATACAGCAATTCTTGCAAGAACAATGGGAATACCTGCTGTTACACTGTCCGGAGTTGATTTTCCGGATAGCCTTAAGGTTGAGAAGGCAATACTTGATGCCGATAAAAGCAGGCTGATCATTAATCCTGATCCTGATATGATCTTAAAATACCGGAAGCTGATTGAATTGGCTGGGTCGAAACAGGATGAACTAAAAAAATTCATAGGAAAGAAATCTATAACCTCCAGCGGTCAATCAATAAAGCTGTATGCAAATATCGGAGCTTTATCAGATATTGAAGCGGTTAAAGAAAATGATGCGGAAGGAATCGGGCTTTTTCGAAGTGAGTTTATATTTTTAGAACGTGAAGAACTTCCTTCGGAAGAGGAGCAGTTTTTAATCTACAAAAATGCTGCAGAGAATATGAGCGGGGCCGAAGTTATTATCAGGACACTTGATGTCGGAGCTGATAAGCAGCTTGATTATCTTGGGCTGCTCCCGGAGTTTAACCCTGCATTGGGTATGCGTGGTATAAGGCTGTGCTTTGAAAAACCGCAGATTTTTAAAACACAGTTAAGGGCTATATATCGTGCCTCTGCATATGGGAATATTGCAGTTATGTTTCCGATGATTATTAGTGTTGAAGAAATTGTTAAAATAAAAAAAATAATTAAAGAGGTCTGTATAGAACTGGTAAGTGAAGGTCAAAGCTGCAGACAAGATTTATCTATTGGCATTATGATTGAAACTCCTGCTGCAGCAATTTTGAGTTCTGAACTCGCAGAAGAAGTCGATTTTTTCAGTATTGGTACGAATGATCTTACTCAATATACCCTCTGCATAGACAGGCAGAATCCTTATCTATCAAAATACACTGATAGAAATCACAAGGCAGTTCTTGATTTAATAAAGTTAACTGTAGCAAATGCTCATAAAAAGGGAATTGAGGTTGGAATTTGCGGAGAGATGGCTTCCTATCCGGAACTTACTGAGTTTTTTATTGAAGCTGGAATAGATGAGCTATCAGTTTCTCCACCACAAATCCTGCCGCTTAGGAAGAGGATTAACAGCTATTGAAATAGATGCATAATTTCGGTGTTTCTCCCCGTCAGGACATGCCGGCAATAGACTGAGCGGATGTTTTCTATTATTATGCAGAAATGCAGTGCGCGTTATGATGTTGATTGCAGCTTATTTGGTGTACTGGAGAGGGAGATTAACAATGAATAATGCGTCAGGTGTGAAGAAATTTATCTTTCTGTTTATAATTATTCTTTTCGTTTCAGCCGTTCCTGTCTTTGCCTCCGAAAATGAAGAATCAGTTTTAACCGAAAAAATGACCGAACTCGTATTCGAAATCGGAGTAATCCTCTTCGCCGCCAGGCTAGGCGGTTTTCTTATGAAGAAAATCAATATGCCGTCCGTTCTCGGTGAACTTCTGATGGGAATAGTAATCGGGCCCTATCTGCTTGGCGGGATTCCGCTGCCGGGTTTTCATGAGGGCCTTTTCCCTATTGTAAACGGAAGCCTCTCTGTGACGCCTGAATTGTATGGTATATCCACTATTGCCTCAATTATATTACTGTTTCACTCCGGTCTTGAGACCGATATATCACTTTTTCTGCGCTACTCGCTTAAGGGCGCTATTATCGGAATAGGCGGGGTAGTTGTTTCCTTTTTCGCCGGCGCCTGGGCGGGAGGATTCTTAACAGGTCAGGGACTCCTTGCTCCGGTTAACCTGTTTTTAGGCGTAATATCGGTGGCTACCTCTGTAGGAATTACTGCCCGTATACTCTCTGAACAGCGTAAAATGGACTCACCCGAGGGTGTAACCATCCTTGCCGCCGCAGTTATTGATGATGTTCTCGGCATTATCATCCTTGCGATTGTTGTGGGTATTGTGACTGTAATGACCGGTGCGGGCGGAGGTCATGTACACTGGAGTGTTATCGGTTTTATTGCGCTGAAAGCTGTCGGGGTGTGGCTTGGTTTTACTGTTCTTGGTCTGCTTTTTGCCAGGCGCATCGGAAAATTCCTGAAGATCTTCCGCACCGAGAACTCAATCGCCGTTATGAGCCTTGGCCTTGCCCTGCTTCTGTCAGGCATCTTTGAGAAGGCGGGGCTTGCGATGATTATCGGGGCCTATGTAATGGGTCTTTCGCTCTCACGTACAGATTTGAGCTTTGTTATTCAGGAGAAGATTCATCCCATTCAGGAGTTCTTTGTCCCTGTCTTTTTCTGTGTAATGGGAATGCTTGTTAATGTTCAGGAAGTCCTGAAGCCCGAGGTCCTGCTTTACGGCCTGCTCTTCTCGGTTCTCGGTATTCTTGCCAAGCTGATAGGCTGCGGTATTCCGGCACTGTTTCTCAACTTCAATCTGCGGGGAGCTGCACGCATAGGGGTGGGGATGGTTCCCCGGGGAGAGGTAGCGCTGATTATTGCGGGTATCGGTATATCATCGGGCATTCTTTCCCACAGCCATTTCGGTGTTGCGATATTCATGACCCTGATCACTACACTGATACCGCCGCCTCTGCTCTCGTCGCTTCTTAAAAACGGCAAGATGGGTACACGTACTTCAGAAAAAGGTTCTTCTACTGTAAGCACGGTGTTTGATTTTCCTTCACGTGAGATGACTCATATGGCCTCGGCCAGGATTATGCAGCTTCTAAGGGATGAGGATTTCTATATCCATGAGTTCAGTGTAGAGGACCATCAGATCAACCAGGTCCGGCGTGACGATATCTTTCTGACCTTCCACAATTATGATGAACGCATTGAAATTGTATCAGATCCTGTTGATGTTCACTATGTAAAGAGTCTTGTTTACGAGGCCCTGCTTGAAATGAACGAAACGGTAAACCGCATCAAAGAGCTTGTAAAACCGGAACAGCTTATTGAAGGAATGAAAAGCCTGGCCTCGGAACAGCAGACAAGGGTTCAGGATAATCACTTTAAAAACATCCGAGAGAACTGTATTAAACTCGAGCTTGAAAGCGATGACAAGGACAGTCTTATTGAGGAAATGCTTGGGCTGATGCATAACGAAGGTCTGGTGAATGACTATGATGACTGCCTTGCTGCCGTTAAGGAGCGTGAGGCTTCAATGAGTACGGGTATGCAGAACGGCATTGCCCTTCCTCACGGAAAGTCCGACGGAGTTGATGAGCTTATTGTTGCCATAGGACTTAAGAAGAACGGTCTTGATTTCAAGTCTCTTGACGGAGAGCCTTCCAGAATTTTTATCATGACCCTGTCTCCTAAAAGCGCATCGGGTCCTCATCTGCAGTTTCTGTCTTCCGTAGGTGCAATACTCAGCAAGGACTGGATTGCCGGTCAGCTGCTCAACTGCACTACCGCTTCCGAAGTAAAGGAAGTTATGATAAACGGTTCAAAAGAAAGTGCTGCAAAACCGGAGGCTGTCGGGGTATAATCATCAGAACGGGTTCGGCTGAATTCGTATTAATTGATAAAAGCTGTATAGTTAGGGAAATTAAAATGAGAATTCGAAAGGCTCAAATATCAGATCTTGATGCAATAATATCAATTGCCGAAGAGAATAAACTGCAGAATGATGCTTTAGATAACGAAGGTTTTTTAGTTTCAGAATTTACCCGAAACGACTATATTGATATGCTCAAAAAATATGTGCATTTTTATGTGACTGAAAAAAGAGGAAAAGTCTGTGCGTTTGCTTTTGGATACATGGATAGTGACCTGGACAGGTCATTAATTGTAAATAAAAGTATCATAGAATATTCAGAAAGCAGTTTTTTTATTATAAAGCAGATATGTGTGTCACGGAAAATGAAAGGAAAGGGCATCGCTACCCAGCTTTATGAATACCTTAAGGAGCTGATTGAGGTCCCGATTTTTGTTTCTATAGTAAAAGAACCGTATAATGAAGCCTCTGTTAATTTTCATCTCAAACTGCAGTTTGTAAAAGTGCTGGAGGTGGAAGCTGAAGATGGAATGATAAGATTCATCTATAGATTCTCAGATGCCGTCGACTATGACATTTCATTAATCGAACATCAGTACGATACCGCAATTGAGCTGTATCTGCATGAAGATAAACTTAACTGGTCAAAACTGAATAATTTATTCTATATATCCGGCGGATTACTTGTCGCATTAAGTACTATTTCAACACTCTCGAACGGGAGTTTGCTTTATCCCTTATTGATGGTGTCAGGGCTGGGTGCTGTCTCGTCCCTGTTATTTACTATCACGCTGCAAAGCGGTGTGAAGTATATGAATCATAGAAAAGAAAGAGTAATGGATATCGAAAGAATCCTGCTCAGGAAGAAAGGGACCCGTGTTGTTCTGCCGAGACGGGATGAATTTGATAAGATATTAAAAAAATCGCCTACAACAATAATAATGATTCAGATTTCCCGATTGATATTTGTAATCTGGTTTATAGTTCTTATTACAGCAATGATAAATAATTTTTTAAGTTAAAAAATGTTGAGTCTATAAAGAAAGTGCTGCAAAACCGGAGGCTGTCGGTGTGTCGCAGGTCCCCCTGATTTTCAGACTGTCTATTGCATAAAACTCTCTGATCTGTTAAGTTCTTGATTCGTTATTTATTACATATCAAGGATTTATTTTACCACATGAAAAACTCAAACAATCTCTTTTTTCCTATACAGGTTACAAAGCCGCGTAATCTGAAAAATGATATCCTTTCAGGACTTACCGTCGCACTGGCACTTGTTCCCGAGGCGATTGCCTTTGCCTTTATTATGAAGATAGACCCTATTATAGGGCTGTATGCGGCCTTTATAATGGGCCTTGTTACCGCTCTTTTAGGCGGACGACCGGGAATGATCTCCGGCGCTACGGGTGCTGTTGCTGTTATTCTTGCACCGCTGGTTGCTCAGCAGATTGATGTGGCTGTGTCGGCAGGGCTCAGCAGTGAGGCGGCAATGCAGTCAGCGCTCGGATATCTGTTTGCAGCTGTCATGCTGATGGGAATCATTCAGGTTCTGTTCGGAGTACTCAAGCTTGGTAAGTTTATCAGGCTCGTTCCGCATCCGGTGATGCTGGGCTTTGTAAACGGACTTGCAATCGTAATTTTCCGATCACAGTTTGAGATGTTTCATCTGGGACATATTGAAAGCAGCCGCGAAAGGATTATTATCTGGACTGTTATGGGTATCTTAATTGCTATGACTATGGCAATAAGCTATTTTATGCCGAAACTTACAAAGGCTGTTCCGGCTACGCTCACAGCTCTGGTGGTTGTAAGCCTGTTAGGATTTGCATTAAACCGAACCGGAGTTGAAGTCAGGACAGTGCTTGATTTTGTCAGGGATAATGCGCCCTCCGACGGACCGGTAAGGACCACCCTTGCTGCTGGGCTTCCGAAGTTCAGCCTGCCTAATATACCGCTCACCTGGCAGGCATTTAAGATAATACTGCCGTTTTCTGTTCTGGCTGCTTCTGTCGGGCTTATTGAATCTCTTATGACGCTTACGCTGGTTGATGAGCTGACTGAAACACGCGGCTTCGGCAATCAGGAATGCCTGGGACAGGGAATTGCGAACATCATTAACAGCCTCTTCGGGGGAATGGGCGGCTGTGCCATGATCGGGCAGAGCGTAATAAATATCCGGGCAGGCGGACGCGGAAGGACATCAGGAATTACGGCGGCGCTCGGACTTCTGGGGTTTATTCTTTTCGGTTCCGCCCTGATTGAACAGCTTCCTCTGGCAGCCCTTGTCGGCGTCATGTTCATGGTTGTAATCGGCACCTTTGAATGGTCAAGTTTCAGGGTGATAAAGAGCATTCCGAAATCTGATGCACTGGTGATTATTCTTGTCTCACTAATAACGGTTGTAGAGAATCTTGCGGTGGCCGTTGCCGTCGGAATTATCCTCTCTGCCCTGGTCTTTGCCTGGAAGAAGGGCAAAAAGATGGAAGCCTCATCCGCTTTAGACCAGTTCGGCGCAAAGATATACAGCTTGGACGGAGCCCTGTTTTTCGGTTCGGTTCAGTCATTCAAGGATATCTTTGACTACCAGAGCGATCCCCTTGATGTTGTAATCGATTTTGCCAATGCCCATGTACATGATCATTCGGGACTGGAGGCAGTCAATTTTGTTGCAGATAAATACGGTCAGCTGGGCAAGAAACTTCACCTTCTTAATCTGAGCGATGAATGCCGTCAGCTTATTGATAAGGCTGACAACATTGTAGAGGTTACAATCCTTGAAGGAATGCATTATGAACTTGCAGATGATAAACTTGCCTGGGGTGAGGGGATTAGAATCCTGGAAAGGCTGAAGCGTCAGAAGAAGGCTAAATAGAAGTTTTTTTAAAGGCTGATTTGACAAAATTTGATATAGAATCTAAGCTTAAATCAATGAATCAGCCTTTTATTGACGGATTTCTTTCATATACAGTTTCCAGAAACCTAACGGCCGTTGCCGGTCAGGAAATAAAAGCGGCAGCCTCCATGCTGCCCTTTGGAAAATTTCAGGCGGATATAAAGTCCGCAGGTTCGGGCCGCGTACTCTATGTTTATACTGAAACTGATAACGCTGTAATGTCTGTTATTTTTCCGGCTGCGGCTCTGAAATCTTTTGCAGGGTTCTATAAACCAGGCGATGGTGATACTGCCGGGGATGCGCTTACAAGGTTTGTGAACCTTATTACCGGAAACCTTCCATTTATCTGCTCAGTAAAGGCAGGGGGAGAGCTTCGAAACGCTTTTGCTGTGCAGAAGCCTTTAGGCAATGAAAACTGTGATCAGCTTTTATGGAATCTTTCTGAATCTTCTATATACAGCTGCCGTGCAGGGTCTGCTGTTTTCTATATCAGCCTGAACAGCGAACTGAAAAAATCAATTGAAGCACTGCTTAAAAGTGATGCGGTCTTTAAAAAGACCCTTCAGGAGAAGTCAGCAGGCAGAAAGGTCACCGGAGATGCCTTCGCAGAGCTGAACAGTCCCGAGGTAAAGCTCAGGGTGAAAAGTCCGCTCGAGTTTATAGCAGGCAGCTGCTTTCTTCCGCGTGAAGCAAATATAGGAAAGAAGGATGTCTCGGTAGTTTTTGAAGGGATAATTGCCGTCGGGGATCCCGCATCGCGTATAACGGCAGACATGATCTGGTACAAGTTTCAGCTGGCTTCAGGCGGAAAAAATTATTCAATTGCCTACAGTGTTGAATCCGGAAACCGTGACAAACAGACTCTTGGTTTTTTTAACAGCCTGTTCACTGCTCTGGTAAAGAAATCGGCATCATTTTTACGATCTGTAGCCGCCTTTGACAGTGCCGGAGGCAAACTTCTATCCTCTCCGGGAAAGCTGGACGATTCTGTCATTCTGGCAGCTTCTGTGAACTGGGAAAACAGAAAAATCCCGGTACGAATCTTTGTTCCCTCATTCTTTTTTGCAGGCTATCTGTCATCGCTGCTTGAAGACTGGGAGGTTAAGGCCCTGCAGAATCATAATGCTTCAGGACTTGCCGGCCTGCTTTCGGTCAATTCAAGTCTTTTTAGTTCAAGGATTGATTCTTTTTATAAGGGCAGCAGACAGAGCTTGAGCCTGTCCATGCTGCTGTCCATCCTTGATTTGAATAATGCGGCCCGGCTTGTTCAGAACTACTTTCTGGCAGGCGGCAGTTCACTTGATGATTTTCAGTCGCTTTTTCTTTACCGCTATTATCCGGATGGATCTGAAAAGGCTTTTATCGGACGTGATGCACTGTTTAACAAAAAGGATTATAAAAGATATATCCCTCAGGCAAGGCATTCCGACTGGGACAGCTGTTCCGGTGCCGCCGAGAGTCTTGAACAGATGCTTAAAGGCAATGAAGAGGTCCTCAAGGGAATATACAGGGCCATTCAGGATGATAAACTGCTGATGCCGTATAAGGTTTCATATATTCTGTACAATGAGCTGCAGAAGCCCCTCGATGAGCGGTTTAAATCAGAAATCAATATTCTTAGCTCAAATACTCCTTGGGAGGAGCTGATCGGACAGGTCCCTAAAAAGACGGGACAGCAGGCGGTTTCGGCCATCCCCTCAGCAAGGCTGGCGGCTGCTCTTGCCTCAGGCCATCCTGCTCCGGGGCTTCTTTCCAATCTTGTAAGCAAAAAGAAGCTTGCCGAGATTCAGGAAGAGCTGCGGCTGAGCATCCGTAATTATGAATCCGGTTTACTGCCTGCGGAAGATGTCTTCAATGCTCTGAGTGAACTTCAGCAGACCTTAAATGCTCTGGCAGTTTCCGAAGACGAGATGATTTAAACCGTTTTCTCTCAGTAGATCCACCTCTTTTTTATATTATGAGTACTTATTCCAAATAGAACCAGACTGAATGCAATTAGAACTGCAAGGCTAATCCATGATGGAATTACAGCGGCTGAATTAATTGCGCCTTTGAGAAGATCCTCTCCGTAAGTCAGCGGCAGGATGTATGAAAGCGGGCGCAGGAAGAACGGCAGATTAGCAATGGGAATGAAAAGTCCGCATAAAAACATCATTGGAAACCTGAAAAAGTTGGAAAAGGTCTGCGCCTCAAATACCTCGCTTACCGAGACAGCAATAAACAGGCCCAGAAAGGTTGAGGTTACCGCAATCAGCGCAACCCCGGCAAGTACAGTAAGCCACTGAGTTCCCGAAAGATCAGTCAGAAATGATGCCAGCAGAACGGGAATGAATGCATTGAGGATACCGAAGAGTATTGCCCCGGTTGTTTTTGCAAGCATAAGAAGATTCAGGCTGATGGGGGCAAGAAGCAGCCTTTCAAAGGAGCGGCTTTTTCTTTCAAAAGTAATTGTCACAGCCAGCATGGATGTAGTCCCGAAAAGTATAGATACAGCCATTACGCCCGGTAGAATTCCGCGGATGCTTACATCGGTATTTGATTTCATGAAGAACATCAGGGTCCAGGAAATAGGAAATATGATTCCCCAGCTGATGTTAGGCGGTTTGAGATAATAGTTTTTCATATCCTTACGAATGATGCTGAGATAGGCCATAAGTGCTGTCATTTCTTTTTACCTCCGCGCTCTTTTTCTTTTTTCAGTTTTGCTATTTCGATTCCGGTTATTTTAACAAAGACCTCTTCAAGTGACGGCCGGATTATTTTTGCCTCGTTTATCCCTATGTTCTTTTTATCAAAGAAGGTCATAAAAGGCATGAGTTCCTGTTTTTCACCGCTGATGACCCGTATGCTGTTGCCGTTTATATTCTTTACAGAAATACCGGAAAAGGCTTCTTCCAGTTCACCGCTTAAGTCAGGAAACTCCGATGCGGCATTGAACTCTATGATGTGTTCCTGCTGGGCTTCGGACATCAGCTGTCCGACTTCACTTACCTTGATGACTTTTCCGCCGACAATGAAACCAATCCGGTGACAAAGCCTTTCGGCGTCTTCAATATAATGGGTTGTCAGAAAAATAGTTGTTCCGGCTGCGTTAAGCTCTTTAATCAGTATTCTGATCTGTCTTGCGCTTTCAACATCAATACCGGTTGTCGGCTCATCAAGAAAGAGAATTTCCGGTCTGTGAATTATTCCGGCCGCTATGGTCAGCTTTCTTTTCATTCCCTTGGAATAGGCTTTGAAGGGACGGTCACCGGTATCATCAAGTGAAAACTGCTTCAGCAGTTCCCGGGCTCTCTGTTCCCTGTCGTTTCTTTTCAGACCGTAAAGCGATGCGCAGAACACCAGGTTCTCAAATCCGCTCATGTCATCATAAAGATTGCTTTCATCCGGTACAATTCCTATTATCTTCTGAACCTTTTTGATGTTTTTTATTCCATCCTGATCTGATATAGAGATGCTTCCGGATGTTGGCCGGGCCAGTCCTGTCAGCATATTTATAGTTGTGGTTTTTCCGGCTCCGTTAGGTCCGAGAAATCCGAAAACCTCACCCTTGCGGACTGTGAAACTGATGCTCTTTACTGCCTTGAAATCATCATAGCTTTTGCTGAGATTTTCTACTTCAATTATATTCAAGCAATTTCTCCCGTTTTATAAATAAGATTTTGTTTTAATTTTAACCGGTTTGGACAGTTTATACCATTGTTTGACTTTGGGATTTGAGCTCATATACTTTTATTAGAAAACATCAGGAAAGTTTCAGGGTAGCCAAATGCATAAGAAATCAATACGTCTGCAGATTCTGGCAGCAATGCTTGCAATCAGTCTTCTTCCGCTATCTATCGTATCTTTAATCTTAATCACACAGACAAACAAAGTAATCAGAATTCAGTCCGGCGAGAAATCGGTCCAGAACCTGAAATTTGTCGGGTATTTCTTTGACAGCAAGGTCACAAACCTTGAAAATATCATTGACGGATATACTGATAGTGCTGAACTGCTTAACGCTTTGTATTTTGAAGACCGTGAGGCTGCAGCCCGTTTTGTTTTACCTGTCTTTGAATCTCTGAACGCCCATAACGGTGTTACAGTATTTGAGATTGGTAATGCGGACGGGACTGTATTTTTCCGGGGTCATAATCCCGGTAAATTCGGCGACGATAAAAGCGGTAATGACTCAATAGCAAAGGCTCTTAAGGGTAATTCGCTTGGAGGTTTTGAATTCGGAAGCAGCGGTCTTGCTATCAGAGCCTTTACCCCTCTCCGGCTTAATGGCGAGATAATCGGAACGCTTCAGGCCGGAATCAATCTTAACAGTGATATTCTTGAAGAACTTGGTTCGGTCTTTCTCGGTGACATAGCCCTGTATTCACACGCACAGCCCATTGAGGAGTCAATGGAAACAGAGGCTGATATATACAGCCGTATACAGAATGGTGAGGAAAGGGTAGATGAACAGCGGGGCCTGACGCTGTACTCTTTTCTGCCTTTAAGAGATCCAGACGGAGAGAAGATTCAGGGTATGATACGAATAGGACAGGATCAGAGCAGCCTTATACAGCTTATGAATACCTCAAGAATGCTTACTATAGTAGTTTTATCTGTTTCCACAGTCCTGATTCTAATAGTTGCGCTGCTCTTCGGAACCCTGCTTACAAAACCGCTTACTAAAACTGAAGCTTCTCTTGCCGAAGTTGTCCAGGATTCAAGTACCAACCTGGCAGTCAGTTTCTCGGAAATCAGAGATGATGAGATAGGAAGAATGACGCGTATTCTTAACAGTACCTTTACTAATATCAGGAACCTTGTTATTTCCATTCAGCAGCATTCAGGTGATCTTTCCGGAATCGGTGAGAAACTTGCAGCTAATATGAATGAAACCTCCTCTGCCATTACTCAGATCACAGCCGCAATAGAAAGCGTTAAAGAGCAGACTCAATACCAGGCGTCAAGTGTGAACGAAACCTCTGAGGCTATGAAACAGATAACTATAAATATTGAAGGACTCAATAATATTATTGAAAAACAGTTTCAAAGTATTGAAGAGAGCTCGTCTGCTACTGAGGAGATGATCGAAAACCTGAATTCCATTGCCGGAACTCTTATACGGAATACCGAGATTTTCAATAATCTGAAGTGTTCTTCAGAGGCCGGGAAGAATGGTCTTTCTGCAGTTGCCGATGATATCAGGCAGATAGAATCCGAGTCTGAAGGGCTTCTTGAAATCAGCCAGGTTATCGAAGGTATCGCAAGCCAGACCAACCTCCTTGCAATGAATGCCGCCATTGAGGCTGCGCATGCAGGCGATTCAGGCAAGGGCTTCGCTGTTGTTGCAGATGAGGTTCGAAAACTTGCTGAATCTGCCGGAGAGCAGGTGAAAACTGTTTCTGCAATTCTTTCCCGAATTAAGGATTCAGTCGGCAGAATCAGCGGTTCCACAAATTCGCTTATGCAGAATTTTTCCGTAATGGATGATGAAATAAAAACTGTGACACAGCAGGAGGAGATGCTCAGGGCTGCAATGGAAGAGCAGCTGACAGGAAACAAGCTTGTTCTGAAGGCTGTTGAGACAATGGTGGGAGAATCGAGGGAGGTCCATGATAAATCAAATGAAATGAAGATTGGAGCACAGGAAGTACTTACCGAGATAGCTAATCTCAGCAGGGTTACAGAGGGCATCAGCTCGGGCATGAATGAGATGGCCGTGGGAGCCGGGCAGATAACTGATGCAGTCGAATCGGTAGCGGAACTGAGCATGCAGAATAAAAGCAGCATAGAGGAACTTACAGCACAGACCGCCAGGTTCAGGGTTTAGTTCACACCGAACTGCTGGACGGTTCATTTATACCTGTTGATTAAATAATCCTGAATTATTAATCTGAGCAGGGTGGTATAAACAAATTATGAAAAGTATTAAAAATTCTTTCCTGATTATATTGATAATTTTTACTCTGACCGCAGAACTGAGCTCATGCGCAAGGTTCTACTATTCTGTGGCAGTTAAGCGTAATGATAAAAGCACTGTCGTTGCCCCGGCTTCCGACAGCAACGGGAGTGCTGATGAGGAAGAAGCCGGTGAATCCATATTCAGCACTGACCGTAACTGGTTCGGCGATATGCCTTACGTAAATATAGAGATTATCTCAGGTGACGGTCTAAAACTTGCAGGCTACTGGCTGCCGTATCTTTCCGATGACAGAAAACTCACGAAAAATACAGTAATTCTTGTTCACGGATATTCGATGGATGCTTTTTCAATGAGCAGCTTTGCACGGTACTATTTTAATGAGCTCGGTTTTAATGTTCTTGCCGTGGATGCCAGGGGCCACGGAGCCTCCGGCGGTGACTATATAGGATTCGGCTGGCATGAGCGTTTTGATATTATAGACTGGGCTGATGAGGTTTCAAAGCTTACCGGCGACGACAGTTCTATTGTTCTTCATGGAATATCCATGGGCGGTGCAACTGTTATGATGAGCAGCGGCGAACAGCTTCCGGATACTGTAGTCTGTATTGTTGAAGACTGCGGCTACACCAGTGTTCAGGATGAACTGACTTACCAGCTTAAGCATTTCAGAAATATTGATAATCCCGGACTTGTCAAAAGAACCAGCAGATATACAAAGAAAAAAGCCGGCTACAGTTTTGAAGAAGCTTCTGCTCTCATTCAGGTTGCAGAGGCATCGGTTCCGCTGTTTTTCATTCACGGGGGGGCGGACACCTTTGTGCCCACTGAAATGGTTTATCGTCTGTATGATGCCTGCAGCTGTGAAAAAGAGCTCTTTATTGCAGAGGGTGCCGAACATGCCAGGGCCTGGGAGCTTGCAAATACTGAGTACAGGGACAGGTTAAAGGCATTTCTTATTAATTCAGGTTTCAACATTTGAAACCGGCTGCCGTGATACATCGAACAGGCAGCCGGTTTATTAATTATAGAGGTCTTTAAGCATCAACCTCTGCAGGTTCTATTGCACCCTTTTTTGAAAATGCAACAATTATTCCCAGAAGTATTGATAAAAAGGCTGAGCATAGAACCCTGTATTCCTCCGGAAGCAGGAAGGCTATTGTATGGCCAGGAATCCACACAAAGCCGCATGTTTTAAGCCATGAAAAGCTGACCATGCCGTTCCAGTCCACCTTACCGACAAGTTCTGTTACAGTGGTTTTCTGCTTTGGATGTTCATACTTTGAATCGATGAAGAGATCACCGAACTTATGATAGATGTATAGCATTGGACCCCATGATGTATTCATTATCAGACTTGCGAAGAAAGCATGAATAATTTTATTACCGGCTAAGGGCAGCTTGCCTGTGAGCTGTGCTGTTCCTGCACCTGAAAAGAAAACAGTGAAAACCAGGGTAATAGCCATACCAAGAAGCCCCCAGAGAACAGCCTTGTAAACAAAGCCCTGGGCCCATTTCCACTGTCCGGTGATCATTCTGCCTCCGAGCATATCGCCCATTGTCGCCAGGATGAAGAATTTAAAGAACCCTCCCAGATAAGGATGGGCTGACGTTAAGTTTATAAATGTCTCTCGGCTTACAGGAATTGCGAGCATGACGCTCCAGAGAATAATAATAAATCCCCAGAGAATATCTCCTTTAAGTGCATTTTTTTGTGTCAAATTGACATACCTCCAATTATTTTTTAAGTATATGTTTTGAATTATTGGATTATACGTAAATAATTCCGTTAACGATACTGAAATTTGAAATTAATATTTTTAAACATAATTTTTTTTTGTTAAAGGGATATACTTGAAAATAATTATGAAATTCAAATTTTTAGACAGTCGAAACTGCAACTCCCTTCTTCCTTTAATTCCCACCATTCAGGTTCTTCGTATGCTGGATGAGTATCTGGAGAAACATGCTAACAGCGGTGATAGTAATAAAAACGGATCTGTTGATCTTCTGATTGCAGCCAATGAACGGATGAATAACCGGGTAAGCTGTTTCAGAAGACTCGGCAATTCGCCCATAAATGTTTTAATGGACTATAATGTTGAAACCCGGGCTGTAAAGTTCCAGGGTATCAAGGGGGCAAAGGCCGGAAATGCCGAGTTTCAGATGTTATTCAGGTTCCCTGAAGGCATAACCTGGCGTTTCTGCATTCCGCTGCAGTTTATTCTAAAGGGCTGGGGTGATGCTGAAGCCGGCCGTATGGCTTACATCCATTCAGTATCATGCGGTGGGTCCACCAAAGACTTATGGTCCTATGCCTGTATTACAGAGCAGAACTGGTTTATCATTAACAGAAAGCATATGGGTGAACTTGCCCGCCGGAGCTGTAAACCGTTTTATTCTGCATGGGATGAAGCCGGCGGCTGCTCCGATGTTCATTATAAGACAAGGCTTGAGTATATCAATCTGAACGAACAGGAAGTCTCAGAATGGAAGAATGCTGCTGCAGTGCAGATTGGTGCTCATAATCTGAGCGGTTCGTCGGGAAACAGACCTCCAAATCCATTTATTCCCTCTCTATGGTCGTAATTTAAGAGAAATCCCCTTTAAAAATTGACAAAGTGGTAATGCTGTATTACATTAGACCAATAAGTCTAGACTAGAAGGTCTAATTAGGAGGCTTAGTTGATGGAAAAGAAAATTTGCATAATCACAGGAGCCAACGCCGGAATTGGCAGGCAGGCGGCTTTTCAGATAGCACAGAAGAACATGCATGTAATTCTTGCCTGCCGAAGCCGTGAACGGGGAGAGGCGGCTCTGCGGGAGCTGATGGAATCGGGGCGTGAGCTTTCCGCGGAACTAGCCGTAGTTGATATGGGCAGCTTTAAATCAATCAAATCGTTTGCAGCTGATTTTTCCAGCCGGTTTGAAAAGCTTGATGTGATCATTCATAATGCTGCGGTATTTAATGTTACACAAAAGGAGCGGAAGGAAAACTCTGAAGGTCTTGAAACCGTCTGGGCTACAAACCATCTGGGCCCGGTTCTTCTTACTGAATTACTGCTTGATAAGCTTAAAAAAAGTGAAAACGGCAGGGTCCTGACGGTTTCATCAAAGGGACTACTTGCAAAGCCTTTCATGAAAGTTGATACAGCAGACCCGGAGTTTAAAAGCAGAAAATTCAGTATCGTAAATGCCTATTACCAGTCCAAGCTTGCACAGCTTATGTACACCTATCGTCTGGCGGAAAGGCTTGAGAATTCGAATGTAACAGTCAACTGTATACGTGTAACGGCGGTAAAGGTAGATATATCCCGGCATCCGGAGCTGTCGGAGTTCATGAAAAAGGTGTATGCAGCCAAAGCCAGAAAATCTATCAGCCCCGGGAAGATGGCTGAAACCTATACCGAACTTGCAGTTTCTGAGCAGTACCGCAGCAAAACGGGAAAATATTTTGATGAAAACTGTAAAGAAGTTTCTTCATCAGGATACAGCAGGAGCAGACGGAATATTGATGATGTCATGACTCTCACTAAAAAATATATTCCGGAACTTGGAGAGGTATGAGTGGCCAGAAAGGAAATTGATGAAAACAGGCTCCTGGAAGAGGCGCTTAAAGAGTTTACAGGGCACAGCTATGAAGAAGCTTCAGTGAACAGGATAATTTCAAATGCAGGTATAGCAAAGGGCTCCTTCTACTACCGGTTTCAGAATAAGTATGAGCTGTACCTGTTTCTTTTGAGGGAGGCAAGTTCTCAAAAGTGGAAATTCATAAAAGCTGAAACCGGTGATGATTCCACGGCCCGGGACATATTTGAGCTTTTTCTGAAACAGGCGGAAAGCGGTGTCCGATTTGCTGCAGTTCATCCGGGATATCATAAACTGGGAATAATGCTTTCAAGAGAGAAGGGGACTGAGCTTTATAATCAGGTTTTAAAAGATCTCGATGCTGCAGAAGAATCCGGACTGAGTTCTCTTATTGCACAATATTATGAATCAGGCTGTTTCAGAAAAAACTTCTCACCGGAATTTATACAAAAGGTTATGAGTTCATTGTTTGCATCCTTTGATGACATATTTTTCAGAGATGAAGAACACGGACTGAAGCAGTCAATTGATTTTCTGAAAGATTTTGTAGAGTTCATGAAGCACGGACTGAAAGCTGATTGAATTTTAATACAGCTTAAAAGTAATCTATGATAAGCTGTACTTATGAAAGTAAAAAATTGGTCGGCTTTGGAACTTATTGTAACTCTGCTGTTTCTCTCCCTGACAGTAACTTCTATACTGCTTCCGGAAAAGACTTTCATCAGTGAAGACGCATTCCGCAGCCTGTATTTAACCGGTATTATAAATGCAGTTCTGATTTTAATTTATCTGATCCTTCGTCTAATCTGCCGCTTCGTCAGACGAAACATAGAGCTTCAGGCAGGAATGCTGCTTTTTATTCTTTATAATACTATTCCGGTTTTATTCCTGATAAGGACTATGTTCACAACAGGTGCGTCTATCATCTGTATAGCTGTAGTCTCGGTATTGCTGGTTAAATTTGATAATACTGCTATACCGGCTGTCTGCAGGATTAAGCCGTTTTCATGGAATAAGTTTAAAATGGTTTTTTCGGCAATGGTGTTGATAGTTTTCTCTTTTATCTTCATAGGCCGGGGCGTTGTAATAATTGCAGCCTGGGCTTCCGGCGGGGAACTGCTCTCTGAAACAGCGGTAAGTATTGCAGATGTTGTTATTTCACTTATCTGGCTTGCTGCAGGCACAGTCTGTTTCAGAAACAGGCAGTCATCAAATAAAATGCTGCTGCCGGTATTTATTCAGGCTGTCCTTCTTTTTGTTACACTGATTATTTTTATGGTTTTTAATCCGCTTGTTTCCTGCGGCCCTGCTGACATTTCCGGTATAATTGTGGTAACTGTTATGGCCGCGTTCTTTATTATCCCCGCCGTATGGCTGGTGCAGGCAGGCCGTGAAAAAGACCCGCCCTCAGCTGACTAAGCCTGATTCCGGTTTCGGCTTCGGTTGCCTGAACGGTTGGAATTCCCGGAAGGACGGTTTCCGTTTCTGCTGCCTGAATAATTTCTTCCTGAGGCATTCCGGCTGTTTTTACCCGGCTGCCCGCCGGGCCTTCTCTGACCCTGTGCTCCCTGGCCGCCCGGTCTGCGGTCGGCTCTGCCTCTTCCGAAGTTTTTTGGAGCGGGAAGGGTTGAGTTCTGTGCTGTATCGGAATGATACTGATGGTTGATGTCGGCCGGAACCGGAACATCAAGCAGTTTATCAATTGCCCTCAGGTAGGCCCGGTCTTCGGCACAGCAGAACGATATTGAGATTCCGTCGGCTCCGGCCCTTGCTGTACGGCCGATGCGGTGCACATAGGTTTCAGCTTCCATCGGCATATCATAATTTATAACATGGCTTATGTTTTCTACATCAATCCCGCGTGCTGCTACATCGGTGGCTACAAGCACAGAGATCTGACCTTTCTTAAAACCATCCAGAGCTTTTACCCTGGCTGCCTGGCTTTTATTTCCGTGAATTGCTGCACTGTCGATACCGGCGGATGCCAGCTTATCAACAACCCGGTTTGCTACATGTTTCATCTGGGTGAAGATTATTGCCTTGCTTATTTCACTGTCTTTGAGGACAAGCCTCAGCAGATCATCCTTATCCTTTTCATCAACAAACAGAACTCTCTGATCTATCCGTTCGACAGCCGGCTGTTCCGGTGTGATTTCTATCATTACCGGATTCTTTACAAGTGTTTCTGCAAGTATCATAATCTTGGGAGGCATCGTAGCCGAGAAAAACAACGTCTGACGTTCTTCAGGTATCACTGCAATAATCTTTTTTATGTCATGGATGAAGCCCATATCGAGCATCCGGTCAACCTCATCGAGGATGAAGACCTCAATATTCTCCAGATGAATAAACCCCTGGTTCATCAGATCAAGAAGTCTTCCGGGTGTTGCCACAAGGATATCAACCCCTCGGTTAAGGGCTTTTATCTGGTGATGCTGACTCACTCCGCCGAAAATTACGGCGTGGCTCACTCTCAGAAATCGGCTGTATGATTTTATGTTATCACCAATCTGGGCTGCAAGTTCCCGTGTCGGAGCAAGAATAAGAGCCTTCGGAGTGCCCTTCTGCGGCCGTATGCTGTTCTGTGAAAGTTTCTGAAGCAGGGGAAGCGAAAATGCCGCTGTTTTACCTGTTCCGGTCTGTGCGCTGCCAAGCAGATCACATCCTTTAAGAAGATGCGGAATTGCCTGTTCCTGTATCGGGGAGGGTTCAGTATAACCCTTAAGGGCTACAGCCTTCTGTATTTCGGGGCGCAGCAGATTGAAAACACCCTGCAGATTGTTTGTTTTTGTGTGAGAATTATTGTTATTCATTTATTTCCTGGTCCGGGTTTTTTATCAATCTCTACCCGCCGGACAACATGGAAAAGAAAGGACCGTGAATAAACCTTGGCTGTATCACGGCTATGAAGGTGACACTATAGGCGAATATGCAAAGATGTTCAAGCCCGATATGGATACTTGGCACCGCAGAGGATTTAAAAATATTTTATTATTATGTATAATAGCGCTGAAAATGGAGTAAATAACAAATATGGACAAACCTGACTCAGAAAACTATGAAAATGACTTTGCACAAATGCTGGAGGAGAGTTTTACTGAAAACAAATCAATGAGACCCGGAGAGCAGATTGAAACCGAGATTGTTTCAATTTCCGGAGATACAGTTTTTCTTCAGCTGAACGGCAAGAGTGAAGGCCTGATGGACCGGGCGGAACTGATTGATAAGGACGGAAATCTTACCGCTGAAACCGGCGATAAAATAAAGGTCTTTTTTCTCTCGGCAAAAAACGGAGAGATGCATTTTACAACAAAAATAAGCGGTGACAAGGCTGCAAAAGCAGTAATGGAAACCGCCTTTGAAAATGGAATACCGGTTGAAGGTGTGGTTGAAAAGGAGATCAAGGGCGGATTTGAAATCACTATAGGTGATTCCAGAGCTTTCTGTCCCTACAGCCAGCTGGGAATGAAGAGAATCGAAAACGCTGCTGACTGGATCGGTAAAACACTTACTTTTAAGATTATTGAGTATAAAGAGGGCGGACGTAATATTCTGGTTTCAAACAGAGCCATTCTACAGGCTGAACATGAAAAGCAGATTGCAGAGCTTAAAAAGACCTTGGAAGAAGGCATGACCGTAACCGGAACAGTAACCCGCCTGCAGAATTTCGGAGCCTTTGTTGATATTGACGGTTTTCAGGCTCTGCTGCCGGTTTCAGAGATAAGCCGTGACCGTGTAGAGGATATTAACGCTGTACTGAAACCAGGCCAGGAAGTTAAGGCTTCAATTCTCAGTATCGACTGGAAGTCCGAGCGCATCAGCCTGAGCATGAAGGCTCTTCTGGCAGATCCCTGGGATGATGTTGATGAAAGGTATCAGAGAGGAGCAAAATGCGAAGGAATCGTTGTGCGGGTAACAAACTTCGGTGCCTTTGTATCGCTTGAACCCGGATTGGATGGACTGATTCACATTTCAGAACTTGAGGGTGATTCAAGATCTGGAAAACCTGCGGCTAAACTGAAACCGGGACAGAGCATTACAGTACTTATAAACAGTATCGATAAGAGTAAAAGACGGCTTTCATTGAAGCCTGCTTCAACAATCCTCAACGATGAGGAAAGCAGAAAATATATGGAGCCTGAATCTGATGCTGATACCTATAATCCATTCGCTGCGCTTCTGAAAGACAGAAAGAAGAAATAGGCATAGCTGAAATATCGGATAAATCCTGAGAGCCAGGCTCCGGGGTTTATTCGGATATCATCTCACTGAGGTCAGTGACTGCAGTTCGCAGCTGACCGGTCAGCTTTTCAGGATTAAAATCTGAAGGTTCACTCCTGAAGGTCTTCAGTGTTTTTACAACAGCATTAAGACGGTAGTTTCCGGCAACACCCAGTAATTGATGAATGAGCTCCTGCGGCCCGTATCCTGATTCTTTATCTTCCAGCAGCTTTACAGTATCTTCCAGATTTTTAATACATGATTTTATTACATCAGCAAAAACCTCTTCTCCCAGATCATTTTTCATCTGAAGAAGATATTCAGTATTGATACTTTTAGAGGCTCCGGAAATTATTCTGATTTTATTATTTTTTGAATTACAATTCAGGTTCCTTTCTGATACTGCTTCATACAATTGTGCTGAATCAATCGGTTTATTTATTATGCCGGAGAATCCTGCTTCTTCTCCCTGTTTCTGAATTTCTTCTCTGGTATCTGCAGTCATCAGGAAAGCGGTTATATCAGGCTTTTTCTGCTTTATTATTTTCAGTGTTTCAAAGCCATCCATTTCCGGCATATGAAAATCAATAAACACAATATCAAAATCTTCCTTAGTAACCCATTCCATTCCTTCCTGCCCGCTGCTGCAGCATACAACTCTCTGATTCAGAGCCTCCAAAAGTTTGCCGGCTATTTTCAAGTTAGCCGGAATATCATCAATAAGCAGAATTTTGCAGGATGTTCCGGGTACAGCTGATACTGCACCGGTTCGAAGCTTTGATATTTTAAAGCTAAGGATGAAGCTGAATGTACTGCCCGAATCTTCCTTACTTGATATTTCAAGCCTGCTTCCCATTGCATTGAGAAGTTCACTGCAAATGGCCAGCCCCAGTCCGCTGCCGTCAAAATTCCTTGTGGCTGTCTGTTCCACCTGTGTGAAAGGTTTTATTATCTCTGTGAACTGGTCTTCAGAGATACCGATTCCGGTATCGATAACTGAAAATCTGACTGATAATAACTGTGAATCATCTGCTTCTTCAGGTGCAATCTTCAGACAGACCGAGCCGTCTCTTGTAAATTTAAATGCATTGTTTAAAAGATTTGTAAGAATCTGACGAAGCCGCATTGGGTCACCCTCTACAGGCCTGAACTCATTCAGCTCATCTATCAGAATAAAATCAATTTTGTTTTCCAGGGCCATCAGGGTGTAAATGTTTTGAAGCTCCTTTAACAGATCATCAAGTAAGAAGATTTCACTTCTGATTTGAATCTGATTGCGTTCCATATCGGTAAAATCCAGCACATTTCTTATGAGGTCTTTCAGCAGTTCACCCGAATTCTTTATCATGGTCACGGTGTCCTGCTGACCGGCATTCAGTCCGTCATTTTCGAGTATCTGTATGCCGCCCACAACAACATTCAGTGGAGTCCGCATCTCATGGTTGATCATTGCAAGGAAGCGGCTCTTTGCTGAATTTGCTTCTTCGGCCATCTTTCTGGCATCGATTGCTTCATCCTGAGCCGCTCTAAGCTGAATTCGCTGATGGTATTCTTCGCGCCTTGCCCTGTTATTCGATAGGGTGATCACATAGCCAAGTGCATTTGCAATTGCAAAATACATGGATATGGAAAAAATGTCTGAAAAAGATGTAAGCCCGCTGAGATTCGTTATAAAGGTGAACAGTACTGCAATTGTGACATTTGTAATCAGGATTGTTGAGAGCCTATTCGGAACCACTATATAGAAGATAAGAATATAGAACACAATAAATGATGTACCTATATCATAGAATTTGTTGATGTATGTAAGAAAAAAATAATGGTTGGCCGCCGACTGCATCCCGATGAAAATTTCTGATAGAGAGACCGCAATCTGAAGCCAGAGGTAATACTTTCTGCTTTTTTTTACAGCGACAGCAGCAGCTAATAGGAATACCGCAAAGGCTTTGGTGATCGGGACAATGAGTGTCCGGTATTGCGGAAATTCTCCCGGCCCCTGGATGTTATTGGAAATAAGAAAGTTGGCAGCACAGAGTATAAAAGCAATAATAAGCTTTTTCGAAATACCGGGCCAGGAGATTTCCGCGAACCTGCTTTCAATCTGCCGATTTGTAAATTCCCCGGTGAGCCTGTTTATTCTGTATAGAGAATCAGTCGTGTTTTTATCTGTCATTTCAGAGCTGCCTTTTCTTTTATCAGTATTATTTTTCAGCTTGTTATCAATGTCAATCAATTTAATACATATTTACCTACTGTTAACATACGGTTGCTTTTCTGTTTACACACCGCTGGTACGTTCAGGAATAGAAATTTATAACAATCGGAGTATTCGGGATGAAAAGAAAATGTAGTTTTTTTTATATTTTACTCGCAGTGTTTCTATCAGCTGTCTTTATGGCATGCGATGACGGTCTGATAATTGATGACCCTGATTCAGAACTGACATATACGGACGCAGATACAGATACAGACAGTTCTGCAACAGATGACGGCAGCGATACTCTCATTACAATCCATGACATAAACGGTGTAGCGGTTCCGGTTTTCGGACAGACTCCGGTTACCTCGGTGACAGAGACTGATGAATACACCGGAAGGGTTTCCTGGTCGGATTCACCTGCAGCCTTTGAGGCTGAAACAGTATACACATCGACAATCACGCTTACCGCTAAAGATGCTTATACTTTTACAGGGCTGACTGCTGATTTTTTTACAGTTAGCGGGGCTTCTTCGGTCAGCAATGCTGCTGATTCCGGTATTATTACAGCTGTTTTTCCGCAAACGGCTGCCGATCATTCGGATTCGCTTACTCAGGATAATATTGCCGGTATATCAACGACCTCAAGTTCCATTGCAATTACGCTGGCAGATCTGCAGGATGAAGAATTGTATAGAATTGTCTTTAAAATAACTGATGGTAATTCAAGCTCAAGCGGTAACTTCGCTCCCGGTGCCGGGACATTTACTTTTGACAGCCTGGAATCGGAAACTATTTATACTGTCAGTATGTCCGGCCTGTATGATGATAAAACCAGCTCTGATGCAGTTATCAATTACATCAGGACCTCGGCCTCCGGAAGCTCAGACAGTTATACCCTTGTGAGTACCGCACAAGAGCTGCAGAATATGAATAATTCACTTTCCGGAGCCTTCATGCTTATGAACGATATAGATCTTGACGCTGTGAGCTGGACCCCTCTGGGAAATTACGGTAATGATGGAAGTTCAAAATTTTCAGGCAAGTTAAACGGTAATAACCGTACGATCTCAAATCTTGAAATCAGTTCAAGTGACGACTATCAGGGGCTGTTCGGCTCGCTGAGCGGAGATGTATACATGCTTGGGCTTACTGATGCCGATGTCGAAGGCGGTGAAAATACAGGTGCTATTGCAGGAGATCTTAGCGGTAAGATAAGCAGCTGTTACGCGTCAGGAACCGTTTCCGGGGTTTACAATACAGGAGGTCTGGCCGGATATAATAGCGGTACAATTACAAACTCTTACAGTACAGCAACGGTAACCGGTTCTTCGTATCGCAGCGGCGGACTGGTTGGGTATAACTCTAACGGAAATATTGAATATTCATACTCTGACTCTTCGATTACCGGTACGGGGTACTGCGGAGGAATAGCCGGGTTAAACTATGACGGAGTCATTGAGTATTGCCGTTCTGCCGGTTCTGTAACAGGTAAAGGATATTATTACATAGGCGGTCTGGCAGGGCTGAATAACTCCGGCGGTGAAATATCAAGCTGCTATTCTGAATGTACCGTTAAAGGTTCACTGACTCAGGTCGGCGGCCTCGTCGGTCTTAATTTAAACAGCAGTATTGTGACCAATTGCTATGCAGCAGGAACTGTCACAGGGAACGGTTCAGTAGGTGGACTTGTCGGTAACAATAGCAACAGTACAGTTTCTTATTCATATGCTTCAGGAGCGGTCTCCGGCAGCAGTGATACCGGAGGCGTCGCAGGACTTAATTCAGGAACAGTAACTGATTGCTTTTATGATTCAGAAACTACCGGCATGACTGATACCGGGAAGGGGACAGCAAAAACAAGCTATGAAATGACAAGCCGGTCTACTTTTACCAAAACTACAGACAGTGAGGGAGCTGAAAGAGATGATCTGGAAACAGCATGGGATTTTGCCGGGGATCCTGATGATGATACAGGTACAGGTGATATCTGGGATATCGACAGTTCAGTCAACGGCGGATATCCCTTCCTGAGTGTTTTTGCAGACTTATTTTAGAACATTCCTGTTTATCCGGTAGCCGAAGCCTTTTACCGTTTCAATTATTTCAGGTTCGCCGGTGGCTAGCGGGAATTTTTTTCGAAGGCGGGATATAAGAACATCTATGCTTCTGTCTGTCGGATATTCAATTCTGCTGAAAGCGGTATCTATAAGCTGGCTTCTGGATAATATGCGCCCGTTATTTTTTAACAGTGATGTCATAATTGTATATTCACCAGGAGTAAGCTTGATGCAGTTTCGGCCTTTATCCAGGAAGCAGTGAGCTTCCTCATCGAAAAGGTAATCATTAAGCATTATTTTATCCGGAGCATCAGCACCGCTTTCTGTTTCAGAATTAAGAAGTTTATAAACCCGGATTATAAGTTCTCTGGGATGGTAGGGTTTGCAGATATAATCATCGGCACCCGTTTCAAGACCGATAACCCTGTCTTCTATTGTGTCGCGTGATGTAATTATGATAACCGGAAGCCTGTGTACTGATTTAATATTTTTTACCAGCTGCAGTCCGTCACCGTCCGGAAGGTTAAGATCAAGCAGGACAAGATCAATGTTTTCAGTCTCTATAAGCTTTTTGAAGGTTTTAATGCAGTCAGCATGAACAACTTTGAAGTTTTCCTTTTCAAGATATGCGGAAAGCAAGGCGTATTGAGCGGGATTATCTTCCAGAAGCAGAACACTGATGTTTCTATTTTTCATAATTGAATCCATTATTTTACTCTGAACGTTTCATGTCAATACTATAATTTTTTTTGTTCACATGCTGTTAACATTCTGTTAATTCAGCATTTACATACTCATAGTAGCCTCATCCTATACGTACAAGAGGGAAATCTATGAAAAAAGTTAAACCTGTCAGTAATATGAAATCAGGAAAGATTATTCTGGCTCTGCTTCTGCTGATTATCAGCTTTCCATCAGCTATATTTTCAGAAGACAAAAAGGTCCTTGCTGTACCGGCGATTGAGGCAAAGGGTGTATCTGAATCAATTGCCTCTACCTGCAGAAATATTCTGGAAGCCGCACTGATTAAGACCGGGGCTTTTTCGGTTATGAGCTATACCGATGTTGAAGAAATACTTGAGGCTCAGGCATTCAGTCTGTCAGGCTGTACTGATGATTCCTGTGCGATAGAGATCGGTGAACTTTTGTCTGCAGAGAAGATTGTTGTGGGCTCTCTTGACGGTATCGGCGAAGCAATGGTTCTTACGATCAGGCTTGTTGATGTTGAGAAAGGAAATATTGAAAGAGCAGAGGTTATTAATATTGATAATCTGGAGAATCTTCAGAAACAGTCATTTACCGCCGCTTATAATATAGCCGGTCTGAAATATATTGCAGGTTCAGATCTAGCAGTTAAGGAAAAGGGCTCTTTATATATAACTGCTCCTGACGGTATGGAGCTGGAGGTTTCTCTTGACGGGAAGAGTGTTGGACAAACCCCGCTGGTGATAAATGAAGTAGATTTCGGAGTTCATGTTATAAAAGCGGAATCAAATGAATATGTTTTTGAAAATCAGATAAATGTAAATACAACCGATGTTACCGAAGTTATTGCTGATAATGCCCTCCTGCGCGGGAATCTGCTTGTGAAGATAAACAATAAAAATGCGGAAGGCTATACCATTTTTCTTGATGATATACCGCTGGAAGCGGGGCTTAATAAAAATCTGCCTGTGGGACTGTACAGTTTGAGAGTCAGGGGTAACTGCTGGTATTACGAGGGACAAACCGAAATAATCACCGGGCGTACTTCGGCTGTAAGTCTCAGTTTAATTAAGGGTGCCGATGTATTACTAAATGCGCCTGAGCACTCATCATCCCGGCTTATATCTGATGATACAGGAGAATATCAGTTCACTGAAGATTTAATAACTGTTCCGCCGGGAGAATATATTCTTGAGGTCACTCATGACGATTATCAGACATATACCGATTCTCTTTCTCTTAAGGCCGGTACTCTTCAGGAAATATCTCCGCTTCTGATTCACACAGATCAATTTCTAACTGTGGAAAAGCTTGAAGAGCTGGAAGCTCAAAGAACTGCAGCTATTGAAGCGCGCAGGCGTCTGAATATAAGCATGATTTCCTCTTTCAGTATTGCTGCGGCGTCCGGAATTGTCTCAGGTGTTTTTGAGGCTCTTATTGCATCAGAAAAAACTGAACTTGACAGCAATTACACCGCCTATAATTCGGCCACACTTTCCTCTGAAGCAGAGACTCTGCATGATGCAGTAAGTGCAAATCTTACTGCAGTTGAAAGCTACAGGCTGTACCGGAATATTGCACTGATATGTTCCGGTGCCGGTGCTGCGGGCGGACTGACCTTTCTATTTGTAAGACCATCTATAAATAAAATAGATGAACAGATTGCCTCTTTGAGTGAAGGAGCGAAATAATGAAAAAGTATCTCATACAAGTACTGCTGCCTGCCGCTGTTGCGGTATTTTTTACAGCCTGTGATGTAATAAGTCCTGCGAACCTGGATTCATTTGTTTTTGAAAATTCTGTAGACCCGCAGAGTACCTTTTACTGCGGCGAGGAATCAACTGATACAGACGGTGACGGAATCGGGGACTACCTTGATGCAGATGAGATTATCCTTCTTGAACCTGAAGACGGGGCGGAAGTTACTACTTCGACACCTGTATTTTCAATCAAGGCTAAATCTGCTTCTGTTGTTTCCTCGTATGGGTTTATTTTATCAGAGAACAGTGACCTTTCTTCTCCGCTTATAAATCTGTCCGGAACAGACAGTCCTTCATATACCCTGAGCAAGGGAGTCATAACCGAATGCAAAACCTTCTACTGGTCCGGTACTGTCACAGGCTCTGACGGTTCGGTTTATACAAGCGGTATCAGGAGTTTTACAGTAAATACAGCTGTTTCAAGCAGAATAATTATAGACGGAGGCAGCAGTTTTACGCTTGCAGTGACAGATAGCGGAACAGTAAAAAGCTGGGGCCGTAATTATAACGGCCAGCTTGGAGACGGATCAACCGACGATACTGTACTACCGGCTGTAATCCCGGATTTAACCGATATTCTCGAAGTTGCTGCCGGTGATTTGCATTCACTTGCACTTAAAAATGACGGTACTGTCTGGAGCTGGGGAGCAAACTCAGAGGGGCAGCTGGGGCTTGGCGATACTGCAGACAGGAGCTCTCCGGTTAAGCTTGATTTGGAGGATATTGTTTCTATCAGTGCCGGTATGGAGCATTCCATGGCTCTGGGTGAGAGCGGAACAGTGTTCACCTGGGGAGATAATCTGAACGGTCAGCTGGGTGATAATTCGACGGATGACAGGACTGCTCCGGTTCAGGTTCTTCTTGAAGATGGCGAAACCCCTCTTTCAGATATTGTGGAGATATGTGCCAGCGGACATCTTTCTGTAGCCTTGAAGGATGACGGAACCGTATGGACCTGGGGTGAGAACGGATACGGAGCTCTCGGTGCAGGCGGTGTTTCGGAAAGACATTATGCTTCTCAGGTAAGCGGAGTCTCAGGTGTTATCGGCATTTCATGCGGAGGTACCTACAGTGACGGCAGCAACTGGTGCTCAGTGTTTGTTATTCAGACAGATAAAACTCTGAAGGCCTGGGGTTATAACCGCTATGGCCAGCTGGGCGACGGTAATGGCTCACTTTCAAACAAATACAGCTATGAACCGGTAAATGTATCAGATATTACAGGAGTGGTATCTGTTGTTTCAGGATCGACCCATGAAATTGCACTTACGGAATCAGGAGAAGTCTGGTCATGGGGAAACGATTCAAGCGGCGGCCTTGGGAATGGAGATGAGGGAAGCTGCTTAAGTCCTGAATTAATTGACGGAATCAGCGGAATTAAAAACATCGGCTCCGGTTCGGGGCATTCAATGGCAATGTCAGCCGATGGGGATTTATATGCCTGGGGCAGCAATTGGTTCGGCCAGCTTGGGGACGGCACTGAGACAACAAGAACATCACCGGTTGAAATAACCGCTTTCTGATTTAACATGTAAAGTAAAGGAATTGTTTAAGTGAAAATACGAAAAATAAGTAATGTGTTGATTATTACTGCCCCGGCCGCGGCTTTCATTTTAAGCGGCTGTCAGTATTTCCGGGATGCTTATCTCTGTTAAACTTATCAGAATTGAAAGTTCTGCCCTTTGACAATCCTGCATAATTATAGTTAAACTTTCCCCTCAGTACAGAATTAACAGGAATACATAAGCAAGGACTTTTAATGATAAATCTCTCTAAAATACGCATGAGCTACGGCGGCAGAACCCTGTTCTCCGGGGCTGATGTTCAGATAAACCCCGGTGAAAAAATCGGTCTGGTCGGTCCCAACGGTTCGGGAAAGACCACGATATTCAGGCTGATATCGGGTGAGGAAACTCCTGATGAAGGAACCGTAAATATTGAATCCGGTAAGGTAATTGGATATTTCTCCCAGGACGTCGGAGAGATGAGCGGACGGACTGCCCTGGAAGAAGCTCTTGCCGGTGCAGGCCGGGTGTATGAACTGAGCCTGCAGCTGGCCGATCTTGAACACCGGATGAGTGATCCTGAAAGCGGCGGACTCAGCGACTCCGAGATGGAACGCTACGGTGAAATTCAGATGGAGTTTATGGACCTCGACGGCTACGAGCTTGAAAACAGGGCTGAAACCGTTCTTGACGGTCTGGGGATAGACGGGGAAAGGCGTGACCAGCCGGTTGAAAGCTTCAGCGGAGGATGGAAAATGCGCATAGCCCTTGCCAGAATCCTTCTGCTCAATCCTGATGTTCTTCTGATGGACGAACCTACCAACCACCTCGATGTTGAATCTATAGTCTGGCTTGAATCCTGGCTTAACTCATTCAAGGGAATCCTTGTGATGACCAGCCATGACCGTGAGTTTATGACAAGACTCTGCTCAAAGACTGTTGAGGTTTCACCAGGCACAATAACCACCTATTCCGGGGATTACGATTTCTATCTGCGTGAGCGGGTTATCAGGAGGGAACAGCTTGTTGCAGCCCAGAAGCGGCAGCAGGCAATGCTTGCCAAGGAAGAAGAGTTTATTGCAAAGTTTGCCGCCCGTGCATCGCACGCAGCTCAGGTTCAGTCCAGAATCAAAACAATCGAGAAGATTGAGCGTATTGTTGTTCCGCCTGAACCTAAGGTTATGAAGTTCAGTTTTGATTCAGTCAAACGCAGCGGCGACAAGGTTGTTGAGATGAACGGGCTTGGAAAGAAATGGATTAATGATGACGGCAGCGAGACTCCCGTATTCAGCGGAATCACGGGAACGGTAGAGCGGCTGAATAAAATAGCTGTAACAGGTGTCAACGGAGCCGGAAAATCCAGCTTTCTCAAGGTTATCTGTGAAATGACGGAAGCAACTGAGGGCAGCAGCACACTGGGAGCCAGCGTAAACCTCGGCTATTTCAGTCAGTATTCATCAGATCTGCTGAACCCGGAAAATACTATATTTGAAGAGGTCAGCTCCAGGCTTCCGCTTGCAAGCATAGGCTATATCAAAAACCTGCTTGGAGCCTTCCAGTTTTCCGGAGATGACGCTGACAAGAAAATTTCAGTACTTTCAGGCGGTGAGAAGAGCAGGGTAGTGCTTGCCACTATTCTTGCCCAGCCGGTAAACTTCCTAGTCTTTGACGAACCGACTAACCACCTTGATATTGCCAGCCGTGAAGTTCTGCTTGAGGCGCTTCAGGAGTTTGAAGGTACAGTTATGATTGTCAGTCACGACCGATACTTCCTCAAACACCTGGTAAACCGGGTGTTTGAGATAGATAACGGGGCAATGCGGATCTACGAGGGCGGATACGATTATTACCTCGAAAAAACAGAGCACAGTCTGCACTAGTGAGAGCTTGTCTGCCGCATGAAGTGAGTATATAATCAGCTTCTATGAAAAAAGATGAGCAGACAGGATGGAAGGGCAGAGCAGCCCTCTTTCTAACCAGTCAGATAATTTCGCTTCTTGGAACATCCCTTGTTCAGTATGCGATGATCTGGTATGTAACCCTGAAGACCGGTTCAGGTACGATGATGACAGTCTACATCGTTGCCGGATTTCTTCCAACATTTCTGCTTTCACCCTTCGCCGGAGTTTGGGCGGACCGTTATGATCGAAAAAAGCTGATAATCATAAGCGACAGCGGGATAGCCCTTGTTACCCTTATGGCTGCACTGATTTTTATCTTCATCGGCGAGAATGTCTGGGTACTGATAGCCGCTGCGGCTCTGCGTGCTGTGGGTTCTGCAGTCCAGGGGCCGGCTGTGGGGGCGCTTCTTCCGCAGTTTGTACCGAAGGAAAAGCTGATGCGGGTCAACGGTATCTTTGCGTCAATGCAGTCCGCTGTCGGCCTGGGTTCACCGGTTGTAAGCGGAATACTGATGGCCTTTACCCCGCTGTTTTTTATATTTTTAATTGATGTTGTAACCGCCGTAATTGCCGTTTGTCTTCTGGCTTTCTTTCTCAAACTGATAGTTCCGGAATATAAGTCGGCAGAGCTTGAGGCTGATGATCATAAAATTTCATACTTCAGCGACATGATCGACGGGTTCAGGTATATCGGAAATCATCATTATCTTGTTCCGTTTTTTGTTTTTATTGCACTTGTTCTCTTTCTTATTTCCCCGGCGGCATTTCTGACTCCGCTTCAGGCTTCAAGAACCTATGGACCCGATGTATGGCGACTTACCGGGATTGAAGTTTTCTTTTCGGCAGGGATGCTTGCCGGCGGCGGGATTCTCGCTGTATGGGGAGGTTTCAGGCATAGGTTCCGGACAATGCTTCTATCGGTCTATATCATGGCTCTCTGCACTGTGGCTCTCGGTTTTGCTCCGCCGTTCTGGGTTTATCTAGGAATAATGGGAATATTCGGAATAGGCTTCGGTTTCTACAATACTCCGAGTATGGTACTGCTGCAGGAGACTGTGGAAGATGAGTTCCTTGGCAGGGTGATGAGTGTATCAACAATGCTGTTTACATCGATGATGCCTCTGGCCATGCTTCTCTTCGGTCCGCTCGCAGAAACGGTATCCATTGAGCTTCTGCTATTAATAACAGGCGGACTTATGCTGTTTCTTTCACTGATCAGCAGTTTTAACCGAAGGCTTACTCATTCCTGATTTTCAGCCTTCGGTTGAATCGGTTATTTAATTAAAAATCTTCAAATCCGTCATCATCAGCATCTTCAGTTAGATCCCTGGTCGTTTCTACTTTAGGAGGAAGCATAGGTTTTTCTTTTTTTTCAGCCGGTACCGGCTTAGGTTTTGATACAGGTTTTTCTACGGCTTTTACCTCAGGTTTCCTGTTCTTATTAATATTATGCTGACTGAATTTATCTATTTTAAAAAAGCTGATCATTTCTCTTAACTGCATAGCCTGGGATGTTAATTCCTCCGACATGGAAGAAGTTTCTTCTGCCAGTGATGCATTCTGCTGAATTACCTGATCAAGCTGCTGGATGGCTTCTGAAATCTGTGCAGAGCCGGCATTCTGCTCATTGCTTGAAGCGCTTATTTCAGAAATCAGATCGGAGGTTCGCTGAATGTCCGGAATCATTGATTTAATCTGTTCCCCGGCTTTGTTGGCCTTGGTTACACTTGCATTCGCCAAATCCTGAATTTCAACAGCAGCGTTTTGACTGACTGAAGCCAGTTTCCCGACTTCCGATGCAACTACAGCAAAGCCTTTTCCATGTTCACCGGCTCTGGCGGCTTCGATTGCAGCATTCAAGGACAGCAGATTTGTCTGTCTTGCTATCTCTTCAACTACTCCTATCTTCTGGGCAATGGCATTCATCGCAGCAACAACCTCCAGAACCGCATTTCCGCCTTCTCCGGCATCCAGTGCAGACTGATTTGCAATCTTCTCAGTTTGTGCTGCGTTATCGGTATTCTGCTGAATGTTTGCACTCATTTCCTCTACTGAAGCGGAAACTTCTTCTGCTGTAGAAGCCTGCTCGGTAGCGCCCTGAGATATCTGTTCTGCAGCTTTTGAGAGCTGCTCGCTGCCCTGAAGAACATTATCTGCAGAGGTTGTTACATCTGTGACGACTCTCAGGAGATGGTTTTTCATAGAGTTAAGGCTTTCCGCCAAAACTCCGATTTCATCTTTTTGTACGATATCTAATGAAGCATTCAGATTACCGCTTGATAATTCACTTGAAAACTTAACGCCTAGATTCAGCTGTCTGCTTATCTGCCGTGAAATCAATGTAATAAAAATGATAATAAGGAGCAGTCCGGAAATACTTATAACTGTTACAATGAAAATTGCGTTTGCAGATTCCTCCATAATCAGCTCATAAGGAATATTGGCAGTCATGTACACTGAAACACTTTCTTCTTTCAGAGGAGTATGGCTGCCGCAGACCATTATACGGCTGCCGTCAACAGAACTTGTTTCAATTGCTATAAATTCCTCGTTTGACATTATATTATTTATAGTTCCTGCACTGTAAATATTTAATGAATTTATATTTCCGCCAACTATATCGGGATTCCTGTCGGCGACTATTGTTCCATCTTCCCAGATTGCAGTCAGTGAACCGGAATTCTTATAAGGTTTTATGTTTTGTAATATGTCATTTATATCTGCTATGCTTATATCACAGCCGGCTATGCCGATAAACATTCCTGAAGGATTCCTTACAGGCACACAAATTGAGATCATAAGCACATCGGTACCATCGACGTTATAGTAAAAAGGAGGCTGAATCACCGTTTTATTCATCTTTTTTGGATCCTGATAGTAGGCTCCGTCAACAGGATCCTCATACAGTTCAAGCGGTGCCAGACTAACCTTGCCGGATTCATCACGATATGCATATGGAATATACCTCCCGCTCGCATCATGATAGATTGTATTTGCGTATTCACTGTCTTTTCCGTCGAACTGGTCAGGTTCGAACAGGAAATAAGTTCCAATTAAACTGGGTTCTTTATCTAATACATTTTCAAGGATCCGGTAGCCTTCTTCTCTTGAAAAATCTCCGTTTTCGGCAAATAGCAGGCCTTCCGCTGTTCTTGCAAGTACAAGGGCTGTAACCAGTGCCTGGTCAATGTCTGAAGCGGCTGCCTCACTGTATTTTGATGAGATTGAACTGCCTATACTCTCTGCATCAATCATGGCAAGATTTGTAATTCTATCCTGTACGAAAATAATTATTGTACCAAGAACTAATACAGTTACAAAAGAAAGCAGGACTATAAGCCTGATTCCAATTTTTAGATCCTTCATTCCGATCACTTTTGCTCCTCCTGAGTTGGCAATGTAGTTCCTGTTTAATTATATGAATCTGAGCTGTATAAGCAAATTATGTGATAAATCTAAAGTTTTATTCTAAGCATAAAAAGGCGTTAATATCGTTTAAAACAAAAGCCGCCCACGCAGGGACGGCTTTAAAACTGTCAAAGGTTAAGAATTAATTATTATCCGGCATTATTACGAAGCCGTTAAAGCTGTTATCGTTATAATAAGCTCCGGCGAGGAATAGGTATCCTCCGCTGACGGCAAGATCGTTACCTGTTAGCGGCGAGCCTGACAGTACTTTTCCGTAAGTCACTGCTGATAATGAGCCGATAGTCGGGATATTTGAAATATCGGCTCTGCTCACAGTGCAATTTCCACCGTTTACACCGTATAATCTATTTCCGGATATATGAAGTTGTTGGAATCCGGAAGCTCCGGATGGACTTAATGTTTTTACATAGACGGGTTCTGACGGATTGGAAATATCAGCTACTTTGATAATACTGCCGTATGGATAGAAAAGATAGTCTCCGTATACTGCAACACCTTTTACGTATGCGGCATTCCCATCCAGATCCCCAAGATAGATCTGGTTCATATTCGCAGGATCTGTAACATCGATAATTGCGACTGTTGTATCGGCTGTCCAGCCGTTGGCTGCATAAAGATATCCGTTACTGTAGCTGAACTGGAAAAACCTTCCGGACGGTCTTATATAATCAAGTGAAACCGGTTCTGCAGGGTTGGAAATATCCAGGCTTCCGATTGTGCTTTCAGAACTATCGTAAAAGCCTCCGTAGAACAGGGTACCAGCTTCGATAATTGTATCATTGATAGATATAATTACCGACGAAGTAAGATTCACTGGTCTCAGTACCTCAGGATTTGCGGGATCTGATACGTCGATCGGGTAAACATTATAGCTGCCTGCTGCGTACAGATAGTCTCCTGTCAAAGACATTGTTTTTATTTGAGTGTTAAACGCGAAATAACCTATAGCTGTCGGATTCAAAGGATCGCTGATATTAAAAATGTAAACCGGGTGATTCTGTGTGCTGTAGTCGTAGGAAACATATGCGTAATCACCGATTATAGCTACCGCCTGGCTTGTCGCACTGTCAGCAAGGCTGAACAGACGTGCATTACTGTTTTCTGTGGGTATTACGTAGGAATAAGATGATACATTCGTACTAAAGGTTACTCCTGACATGTAATCAGCCAGAATGCGTATTGTAAAATCTTTTGTATCGGTTATTGTACCGGATGTGATCTCTGCTGTAATTGTAACAGATTTATTTGCAGAGGATGCCCCCGGACGTGTTACCGTGACAGTATCTCCGGCAATTGAAATGTTGTTTCCGGTATCAGCGGTTTCAGACCAGGTAATAGTATTACCGTTTGAATCTGTGGGAGGTAAGGTGAAATTGCTTTTTACAGCGTTAGCCTTCTCAGATCCTGAAAATGTGAAATTATCAGTTGTCAGATTGGCTATTGCTTCAGCTACGGCTTCGTCATCCGGGATGTGCTTGATTGTAAATGTGAAATCAACAGTTGCCGATTCGGACCCCATGCTTACAGCGGCAGTAAGAATTACTTCCGCATCTGAGCTTCCGGCTGCCGGCCGGGTTACAGTTACTGTACCTGCATTAACTGATACGTTATCTCCCGTATCCTGTTTCTCACTCCAGGTAATTATAGTGCCGCTGCTTCCGCTTGTAGGAAGATTGAAGTCTCCGCTTACACTGGTTCTGCTGTCGCCTGATATGAATGTAAAATCAGACTCATCAAGTGCGGCAATATCTGCTGCCACTGCTTCCGCATCTGCTGATATTCCGCTGTCAGTTTCAACTGTTCCTGTGCCGTCTGAGTCTTCAACTCCGGTTGCAATATCCGGGTCGCATCCTGACAGGTTTAGAACAAGTAAAATAGAGAGAAAATAAAGCGTGATTTTGAATTGTTTCATTTCTTTGATTCTCCTGGTATTAAAATCAGCTAAATCTACTCGATTTGTCAGATGCCGTCGTCCAGAAATATATTTCTGGACTTTTTTTTCAAACATTTTTTTCCATGTATTCGGCAAGTACTGTCCGGGGAAAAAAAGGCCACCTCAAGTTCAGGCGGCCTTTAATACTTTATCCTTGTTTTTAATTATCCGGCATTACCGCGAAACCATTCCAAATATCGTTTGATGTGGGGTTATATACTCCTGTAACATACAGATAGCCGCCATTTACTTCAAAGTCAGTACCTGTTACATTACTTCCTGTTAAATCTCCGCCGTATACTACTTTTGTTTTTTCAGTAATATCCGGTGTGCCTGAAATATCCAACCTGAGTACTGAACTATCTCCACGGTTTACCCCGTATAAGGAGTTACCGGAAACCAAAAGAATTCCGAGGCTGCGAGTTCCGCTTGGCTCCACTGTTTTAACATAGACAGGTGCTGCCGGGTCTGTGATATTTACAACATCTATTTGATACCCGTCATCAGAAACGTAGAGGTAATCACCATCGATACTGATACCGGTGGTATAGGAAAGGTTATCATCAAGATCACCAAGATATATCTGTTTTAGATCCATTGGGTCAGTTCCATCCACTATAGAAAGCGATGCATCAGCAGTATACCCATTTGCAATGTAGACATAGCCGTTGCTGCAGGTCATTCTGTATGGACGGCCACTGAAAAGAATATAATCCATAATTACCGGTACTGCTGGATTTGAAATATCGATTGCTCCAACTCTAGTTGACGTGTTGTAGGAGTAAGCGCCGGTGTAATACAGGGTGCTGCCGTCAATATATAAGTCAAGAACCGATGTAAGTTCAGTTGACGCAATTTCAACCGGTCGCATTACCTCCGGATTAACAGGATCCGATACATCAATCGGGAAGATTTGCCTGTTCCATACCGCATACAGATAGTTTCCTGAAGCAGTAATGTTGTAAAAACTTGCGTTTAAATCAAAATAGCATACAGCCTTGGGATCTGCAGGGTTGCTGATATCAAAAACATAGACAGGATCTCCCGCAGGACCGTACTCGTGAGCTACATAGGCATAGTTTCCAACGATTGCTACCGAGTTTGTTTCTGAATCCTCTGCGAGTCTGAATATCCTCGCTGCAGAGTTTTCTGCAGGTGTTTCATACGTAAAGGATGATACATTTGTACTGAAGTGTACTCCGGACATGTAGTCAGCCAATATCAGTATTGTAAAATCTTTTGTATCACTCGAGCTGCCGAAAGTTAGCGCGGCTGTGATGGTGACAGAGGCATGCTCATAGAATTTTGCGGGACGTGTTACTGTGACAGTATTTCCGGAAATGCTGATGTTATTTGTGCTGTCAGTAGTTTCAGTCCATGTGATTGCATTGCTGTTGGCATCTGTTAGCGGCAGGGTAAAGCTGCTTTTAACAGTATTTTCATTTTCAATGCCTGCAAATATGAAATCAGCAAATGTAAGACTGTTCACGGCAAACGCAAGTGCTTCGTCATCCGGGATGTGATTGATTGTAAATGTGAAATCAACTGTTGCTGATTCGGACCCCATGCTTACAGCGGCAGTAAGAATTACTTCCGCATCTGAGCTGCCGGCTGCCGGCCGGGTTACTGTTACTGTACCTGCATTAACTGATACGTTATCACCCGTATCCTGTTTCTCAGTCCAGGTGATGATTGTCCCGCTGTCCCCGCTGGTGGGGACTGTAAAGTCTCCGGTAACGTCTGTCCTGCTGTCTCCAGATGCGAAGGTGAAATCCGACTCATCAAGTGCGGCAGTATCTGCTGCCACTGCTGCCGCATCGGCTGATATGCCGCTGTCAGTTTCAACTGTTCCTGTGCCGTCTGAGTCTTCAACTCCGGTTGCAATATCCGGGTCGCATCCTGACAGGTTCAGAACAAGTAAAATAGAGAGAAAATAAAACTGGATCTTGAATTGTTTCATTTCTTTGATTCTCCTGAAATTAAAATCATATAAATCTATAAAAAAATGATTACGCTGTCGTCCAGAAATATATTTCTGGACTTTTTTTATATAATTAATGAATGAACATTTATTCTGTACATTTACATAATTGACAATATAAATAATAGTTTATAATATAAATATATGTTTAGTTATGGGAGCGGCTGTGACAAAGAGAGAACAGGAAATCCTTGAGCTGATAAAATCAGATCCATGGATAAGTCAGAAGGAAATTGCCCTCAGGCTTGGCATAACCAGATCGTCCGTAGGGGTTCATATTCTTAACCTGACAAGAAAGGGCATGATAAAGGGTAAGAAATATATTCTTGGAGAAGAGAACTATGCGCTTGTAATTGGCGGTGCAAATATAGATATCTCAGGATTTCCCGATCATAGCCTGCGATTCAACGACAGCAATCCCGGTTCCGTCAGAATGTCTCTCGGCGGGGTAGGGCGTAATATTGCTGAAAACCTTTCAAGGCTTGATGTATGTGTAAAAATGCTATCGGCTGTCGGGGGCGATGTTTACGGAGATAAAATACTCGCTGACTGCAGAACACTTAAAATAGATATGGATGCTGTTAAGGTTATTGATGATGGCCGCAGTTCCATTTATCTGTCAATCCAGGACGAGGCAGGTGAAATGGTTCTTGCCCTGTCTGACATGGATATCACCAACCGGATAAATATTGATTATATAAACAAAAATAACAATCTGATAGAAAACGCCTCTGCCGTTGTTGTTGAAGCTAATCTCTCGGCAGAAGTTCTTGATTACCTTCTGAATAATTTTCGTAATACAAGGTTCTTTGTAGATCCTGTCTCTACCGCAAAGGCCGGTAAACTGGCAGGACTTCTGCATAATATTCATACCCTTACCTGCAACAGGTATGAGGCTGAGATAATAAGCGGAATTAAAATTGAATCGGATTCTGATTTTGAGGCAGCCGCCGGTCGCCTTGTTTCAGCTGGTATCAGTGAGGTTTATATAAACAGAGGTGTGAAGGGAACCTGCTACGGTTCCGAAGACGGAATCGGTTTCTACAGCAGGGATCCTTATAAAATGGCGAATTCCAACGGTGCCGGTGACGCGTTTATGGCCGGTCTGGTTTATAGTTCATTGAATGACATGAACGTGCATCAAAAAGTCAAATTTGCATCAGCCGCATCAGCCTTGACGGTTCTGTGCAATGAAACAGTTAATCCGTCGCTATCAACTGAAAAAATACTGGAAATAATCGAATAACAGGAGTTTACAGACAAATGGAAAAGAATTTCAGCAGCTATATAAAAATCAAGGACGAAGTTAAACAGGCTCTGGCAGAGGGCAAACCAGTCCTCAGTCTTGAATCAACTATTATATCTCACGGTATGCCGTATCCGGATAATGTTGAAACAGCATTGAAGGTTGAAAAGATCGTACGTGACAGAGGCGTTATCCCCGCAACTATAGCCATTCTTGATGGTGTGCTCACCGTAGGGCTTGAGGATGATGAGCTAGAAAGACTTGGAAACAGCAGTGATATTCTGAAAGTCAGCAGAAGGGATATCCCCTGGGTTGTTTCACAAAAACTCTGCGGAGCTACCACTGTAGCCGCAACTATGATCATATCCGACCTCGCAGGTATTCCTGTTTTTGTTACAGGCGGGATCGGCGGAGTTCACCGCGGTGCTGAAAAGACCTTTGATGTATCGGCCGACCTTCAGGAACTGGCCAATACCTCTGTTGCAGTAGTCTGCGCAGGGGCAAAATCAATACTCGATATCGGTCTCACACTTGAATACCTTGAGACATACGGTGTTCCGGTTGTCGGTTACGGCACAACGAAGTTCCCTGCATTTTTTACCCGTGACAGCGGATACCCTGTTGAGATTTCCTGCGACAGCGCAAAGGATATTGCCGACATGTTCCGTGTAAAAAGAGAGCTCGGACTCAAGGGCGGTATGGTTGTAGCAAACCCGGTACCCGAAGAATTTGAAGCAGATAAAAAGACAATTGACAGCGCAATAGAAAAGGCTCTTGCAGATATGGACGCAAAGGGCATATCAGGGAAAGATGCAACGCCCTTTCTGCTTGATGCAATTAAGACAATAACCGGAAAGGCTTCACTTAATACAAACATTGAACTTGTTTTCAATAATGCCCGTGTGGGTGCGGAGATAGCAAAATCATATTTTGCTTAATCTAATCCAAAGATCATATCTGATTATTGCATTTAACAGCTGTGCTCAGGCAGGTCCGCCTGAGCTATGAAACCGCCTGTGCTCAGCTATAATTTCTTCTGCTTTACAGCAGAATGCAAATAGTAATAAAAGCGTAAATTTACTGATTCAAGGTTTGATTGCCGCTGTTCAGTTCATATAATTTAATTATGAACAACGATACATCGTCAAAACGCTTTGACCCTGTCTATACCTACCAGTCAACAATCTATTTTATGGCGATGCTATTCACCCTTCCGTATACTTTTTACTATATGGTGATGGGTTTTTTAATTCCATTATATTTCAGTCTGGGAATTATCCTGCTTTTCGGTGCTGCCCTTATGCTTGCCAGACTGGAATTGTTTACAGCTGCTGTAACCATGGGGTTGGCAACATTCCTCATTGATATTCCGGGTATGGTTTATTTTATGGGAATTTCAGTCGGTATACATCATTATCTTCTTGTTGTTAATGTTCTGATTTCGGCAAGCGCAAGTATAAAACGAAATCACGGCCTGATCATCAGTTTTTCCATACTCATTTTTTACGTTCTGATTCTGGTATTTTTCGGAAATGGAAATTCACTTTATGAAATTCCTGCTGCTCATCGTATGGTATTTCGTGAGCTTAACATCATTGCAGCGTTTACAGTTCTTTCATTGAGTTTCTACCGTTATCATCTGGCATTAAAAGATGTAGAATCTGAACTGAAACAGTATCACGGCCGGGTAGTACATATGGCAAACACCGATACTTTAACAGAGCTTCCCAACAGAAGGAGTGTAGAGGATGAACTTTCCAGAATACTTTTATGTTCCTCAAAAGATGGAGCAACGGGTGTGGCTGTTGCCCTGGGAGATCTGGATAATTTTAAAAAAGTAAACGATACTTACGGTCATCAGTGCGGTGACGAGGTACTCACCGAAATGGCAGCACGCTTCCGAAGCTGTGTAAGAAACTATGATTTTATCGGAAGATGGGGCGGTGAGGAATTTATTTTTATTCTGAAGAATACTACTGCAGAGCAGGCCGTTGATACCATGGAACGAATCAGGAAGCAGGTTGTTTCATTACCGATTCAATGCTCAGAGACAGCAATTGATGTCACTGTTACTTTCGGTGTGTCTCACTGCAGAGAGGGAGATACGCAGAAATCACTGTTTGAGCGTGTCGATGCCCTTTTGTACCGTGGGAAGGAATCCGGAAAGAACCGGGTTATGGCTGATTTTTGAAATGCTCTGATATCTGATGCCTATAAATGATTAAAAAGGGCCGATATCCTCTAAAAAGTCTTGTGAAAACCTTCAGCTTTATTGCAATATAGCATCACTGGTTTACAGATATTATAAAGTGAGGGTACTCCAAAAATGTCCAGAATAATCATAGGAATCCATGGTCTGGGAAACAAACCCCCGTACCGCCAGCTTGAGCAGTGGTGGAAGGCTTCTGTCATAGAGGGTCTGGGTGATTCCTTACGGTACAGATTTATTAATTTCAGCATGGTTTACTGGGCCTCACTGCTGCATCCGAATGCTTTAGACCCGAATATTACAGATAAAGGCAGTGAATTATTTTTAAAAGAACCCTATGTTCGGGGGGGCGGGGCATATTCGGTTACAGAAATACGTGATCAAAATCCAGGGTTCAGAAAAATGCTCAACGAACAGCTCGAAAAGATTTTTATTGAGGACGACGGTTCTCCCAATTTCTCGAGAATTACAGATTTTATAATACGTCATTTCCTTAAGGATCTTGATGCCTACTTCAACGAAAAGGATTACAGAAAACGTGATGAAATTTGCGGAAGGCTGGCTGACTGCATTAGAAAAAACCGGAGAAAGAAAATTATGCTGGTTGCTCATTCAATGGGGTCAATAATTGCCTGGGATGTTCTTACCAGATGGGTGCCCGATGTTAAGATTGATACACTGGTTACCATAGGATCACCGCTTGGTAATCCTGTAGTTAAAAGCAAGCTTATTTCAGAATATCCGGGGACAGATCCTGTTTTAAGAACGCCTGATAATATTATACGGAATTGGTATAATCTGGCAGATTTCAAGGACCGTGTTGCAATTAATTATATTCTTAATGATGATTTTCTGCCGAACCGTCACGGGATACAACCTCAGGATACGCTTATCCGGAATAACTATGAATTTGAAGGTGAGAGAAATCCTCATAAATCCTACGGTTATCTTCGATGCCCGGAAATGGCCGGGATTATAAGTGAGTTTTATGCAATCCGGCAGAGATCCAGACATGCGGGCTTGATTTTCAGTGTCTAAACTAATACCCTGTTGCAACGTTGAAGGATATGAAAATGAAAGCTGCTGTTATAAAAGCAATTGGTAATATAGAAGTAAATGATGTTCAGGTTCCTGTTCCCGGACCTGATGAAGTTCGCGTTCAGGTAAAACTCGGCGGAATCTGCGGATCCGATAACTCCATGTTTCATGGAAAGCTTGAAGCTCCCTTCCCTCTGATTCCCGGTCATGAGGCTGTAGGTCTTATCGATGCGGCAGGAAATAATGTCAGACATCTGCACCCGGGGCAGCGGGTTACCATACACCCGAATTATTTCTGCGGTGTCTGTGAAATGTGCAGGAAGGGGCTTACAAATATCTGCAGCAGTAAAATCCGGCTCGGTGTGGATATTGACGGTGTATTTGCGGAATATGCGGTAGTTCCCGCATCGGCGGTATTTCAGGTTCCTGAGGAAATGCCGGATGAGGTTGCGGTTTTTGCTGAACCTCTTGCCGTTTGTCTCCATGGAATCAAGAAAGCCGGAATAAAAAAAGCAGACAGGGTTCTTGTTCTGGGTGCCGGAGTAATTGGTCAGCTCTGTCTTCAGACTGCCAAGGCATACAGTGATAATATTACAAGCAGCGATCTATTGGATTCAAGGCTTGAACTTGCGAGGAGCATGGGAGCCGCACGTGTTTTCGGCGACAGTGATGAGCTTTATTCACATCAGGGAGAATTTGATGTTATATTCGAAACCACCGGATCTCCTGCAGGACTGAATGAATGCATTGAACTTGCAGCCCCCGGTGCCGTGATTGTAACACTCGGTCTGCCTGCGCTTGAATATCCGGTATCAACTGTAAAAATTGTAAGAAAAGAACTTACCATTAAAGGCTCGATGATCTATACAACAGAAATCCCGGAAAGCCTGGAACTTCTGGCTCAGGGCCGTATTGATTCCTCCTCACTTGTTTCATCAAGTATCAGCCTTGAAGAGCTTGGGGAGGCTCTAAAACATTTCGATGAGCCCTCAAGAATGAAAACCCTTGTCCGCATCAGCTAGAATATAAAATAAAAGAATTCTTTTAGTCTCTTATTTATGATATATTAAAGAAACAATATACAAAACTTAGGAGTATATATGAAAAAGATTCTGTTTGTTACACTGATTCTTCTTTTTATCGGCGGCGGACTTTTTGCTGAGGGTATAGAACTTGGTGAGTTTCCGCTTGGGAAATGGATTGATGATACATACGGAGCTGTGTGGGAATTCAGCTCAACCAATATTAGAATTCTCGATGTTAACGGAAATGTATATTTTGATTTTGAGGGGAAAACCATCCAGGATTTTAAAGCCGGTGCCAATATGGACGGCATTTATATTCAATTTTACTGTGCTGAAAGCGGAAGAAAATATAAATTTGTCAAGGCTCCGACAGATATGAACCTTGAAATGACTATTGATAAAGATTCAGGAATTCACTATGTAAGAAGCCTTGGAATAAGAAAATAGTCAGAAATATTTTCAGTAAAACTTTATTTGAAACCAAAGCCCGGATCATAAAACATGATTCGGGCTTTATATTTTCAGTTTTTAACTGTTAATTAGAATTCAAATCCAAGTGTGATTACAGGTCTCGTGCCTGAATTATATTCATCCGCATATTCATAATATTCATCATCAAATTCCATAAACATCAGATCCATCCCGATATTAAAATTGCCAAAGCCAAGGATTACGGAAATGATCATTGCTTCTCCGTCGAATAGACTTTCATAAGGAAGTACCCATCCGTATGAAAATTCAGTATCGATGCGTATATACGGCAGTATTACCATCATGGTCAAACCTGCTCGGTAGATCATGAGTGTATCATTTTCTGTGACCATCTCCTGCGGATAAATTTCCTGATATGTAAGTTCATCTCCGAAATAGTATCCTGCACCTATTACGGGTCCCAAGCCCATATTTATAAGGGAGCCCTCGTCGTTCATAAGCCAACCTCCACGGGCGGTTATGTTGATGCCGGGTATAATTGAATACTCAGATTCGGCAAAATAATCTTCATTATAATCCTCACGAAACATAAGCCCTCCGGAAAAGCCTATGTACCCGAAATCAAAGGTATCAATAACTCCGGTAATCGAGCTTGCAAGCTGGCGCCTGAGTGCTTCTCGCTGTCTGGCTTCCATCTGGGCCTGATTCAGCTGATTCTGCTGGGCTATTCTGGCCGCTTCCAGCCGTTCTTCGCGTTCCGCCTGCTCCCTCTCTGCATCTATCCTTGCTTTTTCTTCGGCTTCTTCCTTGGCAATGTATTGTCTTGCATAATTTATTCGGCGCCCTGCTGATGAAGTCCGGTAATCATCCGGGTACTTTTCGATGGCCGATTGATATGCTTTGACAGCCTCTTCCCAGAATTTATCATTGTATAATTCATCAGCTCTCCGGAAAGCATTGTCAGCAGCTTCGGCTTCTGTTTTTTCCTTTTCTTCTATTTTTACAAGTTCTTCTTCTGCAGTTCGAATATTTCTTTGTGCCTCTGCAGATTTACTGTGTTCGGGAGCAAAATTTAAGGCTTCTCTGTAAAGGTTGATTGAAGCCTGCCAGTTCCTGCTTCTGAAACTGCTTTCTGCCTGACTGTATAAACTGTCGGCTTTCTGCTGCTGTTCCAGAATATTCCTGATTCTGATTTCTGCCTGGGAGATGTTAAATCTTGCCATAGGGGCCTGATAATGGTCGGGAGACAATTTCAAAGCTTCCTCATATGATTTGATTGAAGCTTCCCATTCCCGGTTTCCGTATAGCCTGGATGCCTTTTCATAAGCGGCCTCTGCTTTCTGTTCAAGTTCTTTAGCCTGCCGCTCTTCTCTTTCTTTCTGCCGTATGTACTGCTTTACATCATACAGGCCTTCAAAACTTAATTCTGTTAATTTAAAATTTCTCAGCTCAAGATTTCCGCCGCCACCGTCATACAGGCCTCTGAGATCACTGTTGGATAATCCGAAGTATCCGTCCAGACCTGTCATTGTGCCTTCCTGCCAGAGAGTCAGGGTTCCGGTTCCCAGAGCTCTTCCGTGCATGACGGCCAGATCAGCCTTTAATCTAAAACTCGATTCCTGTACTTTTATTTTCTTCCATACATCTCCCAGTTCATTTTTACTGTATTGTTTTCCTTCTACATAGACCTCGCTTCCGGTCATTTCGAGCCTGAGGTTGAGCATGAAAACGACTTCTGTCATATACCGGTATATCTTCCATCTTATTTCCGCTTTTGTGGTTACTCCGTCATTTGATGAAGATGGATTATAATAGATGGTTTGACTGCCGGATGATTCATCATTGCTGTCCTGAGAAAATCCAAGAATGGACGCAGAACAGAATATGAGGCATGAGAGGATAACCTTTATCATGATTTTCTTCATTTTCAGTTCCCTATATTTTTTAATAAAAATTTACAATATTTTATCATGTATAGTAAAATTTGTAAAAAATGAATTAAGACCGGCAAAATATCTATAACAGTTTTCTTGATTCGGGTTTTTTCTATTACTATACTTAAACCATTGCAAAATAGATTTCTCAAAGTAAGCTCCAAAATGTAATGAATTTTATTGGATTCTCAAGGAGCCGGAAATGAGAAGATTATTTATACTTATAATTATACTGACAATTATATCCTGCACTCTAAATAATGATATCCTCCAGAACTCTGTAATAAAGATTTACACAACATCCTCAAGAGGGCTTACTGTCCCCGCCTCGGTGCAAAGTCTGAAGCTTTCTGTAGAAGGTGAGGGGGTGAGCTTCTCTCCTTTGTCCTTTGCTCCCGGAGAAGAAATTACCGCCGAAGTAAATGCAGGTGACAGCCGTCTAATAAGTCTGGAAGCTTTTGATTCAGACGGCAGTTCAATTTATATAGGAACCTCATCCGAAAATCTTGAAGCGGGAGAAACGACTGAGATTATTCTTAATATGGACTGGACTCTTAGTCTGCTCTTTGACGGAAACTTTGCAGACAGCGGCAGTATGGAAGGACTACGGGTTGCTGTAGGTGAAACAATCAGTCTGCCGTCCAATGTATTTGTAAAATCAGGCTACAGCTTTACAGGCTGGAATACCACCGCTGACGGATCCGGTGATTCATACGCAGGCGGAGCATCATATACCAGACAGTCAATGACAAGACAGACTCTGTACGCACAGTGGGGAACTGCTTCATATTCAATAAATTTCAATGGTAATGGTTCAGACGGCGGAGTAATGACAGCACAGTCTGTGTCATATGGTGAAACTGTAAATCTGAACCCGAATGGGTTCAGCCTTACAGGATATGCTTTCTCTGCATGGAATACTCAGAGTGACGGTTCAGGTACAGACTACTTTGATTCGGCATCATATACGCATTCAGTTTCTTCTGACATCACCCTGTATGCTCAGTGGTTAGCCCCTCAGACTTATACTTTTACTGCTGCAGGGGCTGCCGGCGCCAGCGGCCCGACTCAGAGCATGCTTACATCAGCATATTCAGGCACCTCTCTTGACGGTGCGGTAACCAATCCGTCGGCTGATGACGGGTATCAGCTGTGGACGGTTCCTGCAACCGGAACATACACAATAGAAGCAAGAGGAGCTCAGGGGGCTGAAAACTACGACTCAAGCTACACAGGAGCAAACGGTGCAGTTATGATAGGTGACTTCAACCTGAGCTCAGGCGAACAGCTTATTATCCTTGTCGGTCAGCAGGGCTCCCAGTCCGTCTCTTCGACTCTTTCAAGTGCGGGCGGCGGAGGATCTTTTGTAACCCTTGTTGATTCAGGTTCGTCATATACTATAGCAGCCAGCTCCTACAAGGTTACTCCGCTTATAGTTGCAGGCGGCGGCGGCGGTGTCGGAGGCAGCGGCAGTGCTTTGGGTGTTGCCGGAGATACCGGAACTGACGGAACCCTTGACGGCGGCGGATACGGGACTCCAGGTACTGCAGGCGGCGGAGGTCTTTCAGGCAGCACTGATAATACAAGCGGCGGCGGAGGCGGCGGAGGATTTATAGGTGACGGAACCGCCCAGCAGAGTAATTCCGGATATCCCGGACTGTCATTTCTAAACGGTGCAGCCGGCGGTTCTTCACGTGACGGTGATTCATACGGCGGCTTCGGGGGCGGCGGAGGAAACCATAATACAAGCGGCGGAGGCGGTGCAGGCGGCGGATACTCCGGCGGAACAGGCGGTCAGTATTATTTAAGTGTCTATTACGGGGGCGGGGGCGGAGGTTCCTTCAACAGCGGTACATCTCAGTCCAATACCGCCGGTGGAAATACAGGAGACGGATCTGTTATAATAACCCTGCAGTGAGGTTATATATTTGGAAGTTTTTAACAGAATAGTTACTCTGGGGCCGCTGAATCTGCCCCTTTATTTCATAGTGCTTGCTCTATCCTGGCTGGTTTACAGCATTGTTATCAGGCAGGTATATCGGAAAAGCCCCGAACAGCTTAAATCAGCTGACGGGATACTTTTTAATGCGGTATTCATTCTTATAATCGTCTGGAAATTATCCCCGCTGGTTTTTCAGTTTCAAACTGTAATCAGCAATCCTGTAGCTGTTCTATATCTGCCGGGAGGGCTTTCTGGGGTTATCCTTGGAATTATACCTGCTATCGGGTATGTATTCTGGAAACTTTATAAAGCAAAAGGGGAGAGAAGCCCCTTACTCAGGAGTTTCAAACTAAATTCATTAATTCTTATCCTGATAATAGTAGTGACAGGTTTTGTCACCGGAGCTGCAGGGAAGCGGATATTGAATGAAAGTACGGAAGACTCAATAAATGCCGGAGCACTGGTTCCGGATTTTTCGATAAGCGGCGAATCCGGTGATCTTTATAATATTTCAGATTTTGCCGGCAAGACTATAGTCCTGAATTTCTGGGCCAGCTGGTGCCCGCCCTGCAGAGCAGAGATGCCTGAATTGAAAGCGTTTTATGCGGAAAATAAAAACGGGGATGTTCTATTTCTGTCTGTTAATTTAACAACAAGTGAACAGAATCGTGAGGCTCTGGAGAGCTACCTTGAAGATGAAAAAATGCCCTTTCCTGTTTATTTTGATCGGACAGGAGAGGCCGCATTGGCCTTCGATATAAGTTCTATTCCTACTACAGTAATTATAAGGGATGACGGTATAATAGATACAATCAGAAGCGGGGCGGTTACAAAGGTCTGGCTGGAGCAGAAAATCCACTGAGCCTTATTTCACTGTTGTAAGCGGATCAAAATGGCATATTCTGTTACGGCCGAGGCGTTTGGCTTCGTACATTGCTGTGTCAGCGTTATTAAGGCATTTTTCAAGAGTCATCCCGGTTCCGGGCTTATAGTGACTGATTCCGAAACTTGCAGTAACCGGAATCCTTTTTTCATTATGATAAACCTGTGCAGTCTCAATGGCCAGCCTCAGTCTTTCAACAGACATCTCCGCCTGTTCCGGTGTTGTCTCACGGTAAAGCAGGACGAATTCTTCTCCTCCATATCTTGCATACAGGTCTCCGGCTCTTGTATTCTCCATGACCAGACGGCCCACCATCTGCAGGGCTTCGTCTCCGGCGCTATGCCCGAATTTATCATTGACCTTTTTAAAATGATCGAGATCGAAAATGATCATAGAAAAAAATCCGTCGTATCTGTCAACTCTGGAAACTTCAAGCTTTGCAAGCTGCATAAAATGCCTGCGGTTGAAAAGACCTGTAAGGCTGTCTACCGAGGCAAGGGTTTCCAGCTTTTCGACATATGATTTAATCTCTGTAATATCATGCATGATGTAGAGGTAGCCCAATGTGCCGTAAACACCATGTGAAATTGAAGATCTTGAAACTTTGAAAAAATGAATACAGCTGTCGACTGTGAGCTGTATTTCTGCAGAATCTTCAACTCTCAGAAGTTTCTGCCAAAGCTCAAGGTTGGTCCATTCCATAACCTTCTCAGGATCTTTATATTTTGTTTTTGCAAGGTGTTTTTTTGCAGACTTGTTGCATTCAACCAGCCGGTATTTTAAATCGACAATTAAAACAGCATCATCAATAGCTTCAAGTACCATATTTCTTGCGATAGGCAGCAGGTCAAAAAGCTGCATTTTAATCATTCCCCAGAACAGAAGCAGTCCTGAAATTCCGAATGCAGAAGGAACAAGGTCCATGTTGTATGGAACTTTTTTTAGTAAAAGAAGAATATGTGCAATAGTCGGGAGGATCGTTGCCGAGATCATAAGGCTGAACTGTATTTTGAATCTGCCTTTGAAGCTGATGAGGCTGTATATCAGCCTGCCGGTTCCGAGAACATGCAGGATTGTCAGTACAGCATTTATAAGCCAGAAAAAGTGAGCTCTTTCTGTCTGCAATACCGTAAGGGGTAAACCGGATGTCAGCGAAATATCAGTGTAAACCAGATGGTGCAGCGGGTTTGTCCATACCAGGATAACAATTACTGCCGGAATAATAAGAATGATTTTTCTCCAAATATTTCCTATGCCTATAGTACTGGTTCCCCGGTTGTTATAAGACCATGCAATCAGGACCCAGAACGAAGGAACGAATGACAAACCTAAATATTCAAAATTAAGGCATAATATTGCACCGTTAAGATTAGGAATATGAAGTTCGATAAAATATGAAGTTGCATAAACCGTATTAGCAAGCATCAAACCTGCATAATACCACAGCGGTTTTGACAGTTTGCGCTGTCTGAATACGTATATATAAAGAGCCGCTGATAGCAGAGAAGCTAAAAGCGTAGAAGTTTTTATAATAAATACTGTATTCACCGGCCGTGTTCCTTATATACTAAGGTTGTAATCGATTACTCTGATTTTTATATTAAAGTTACTATACCGCATTTGCATAAATAATGGAAACATATTTTTATATAATTTATGCGGCTCTGAAACTTATGTACTGTACCAGAATATCTTCGCCGAATTCCTCGTTTTCCGGAAGGTATGGAAGAGGTGCAGATATTTTAAGGTCTGCGATTACCTGCTTCTCCACCAGCTTATCAAGAACTGTATCGAAGTTCCTTTCCTGGAATATATCATCCCTCTGTGTAAGAGCTACTATCCCGCCTGGTTTTACTATTCGGGAGAATTCACGAATGATATCTGTACTGTCCGGCAGATAGGTAAGGACACCTACACAGAGCAATCCGTCGTATGTGTTTGAGTCAATAGGCAGCGGCAGTTCTTTCATATTCAGCTCATGAAGACTGCGGTAAACAGAGGCTTTTGATGCCTGAATGAGTGATTCTGCCGATAAATCTATACCGTCTATTTTTGTGAATCCCTTTGCTGCAAGTGCAGTGCCGACAAGTCCTGTTCCGCATCCTGCATCAAGAATCTCTCCTGATACAGGTACATTGCTGCTGATTATTTCTGCTGCATTTTCAGGGGCATGATAATCCCACTGTTTCAGGGTGTCATTGTATTCTTTTGCCCAGCTGTCATAATATTCTGATATCTCTCCGATCTTATCAGGCAGATTCAGAAGTCCGGAATAATCTTTTTCATCGTTCATTAACTTAACTCCAAGCTTTATTATACCTATATTAATTTTCTCGACAGGTTAGTGCTTAGTTTTGAATTCCTTATTGATACCAGACAGCATTAATTTTAATATTGACTGCTTATCACTGGAATATGGAGATATCTTACGGAAATATTAAACAGTCTGATGCATCACACACAGGTCATTTCAATTTCTATGGCAGTCCTTACAGGTTTTGTCATCACTGTTTCCAAACAGAATCGTGAGGCAAATGCATTTTTATCATGGTTCATTCTGATTTCAGCAGCCTCTTATTTACCGTTTTTTTTCTGGAATTTAGGAATGTGGAAAATCGGTGATTTGTTTTCTATTATACTATTGCCTTCAAATGCACTTCACGGTGTTTTTATTTATTTTTATACAATTACGCTCACGGGTCAAAAACACAACAGCCTCGGAAGCCGAATGCTTCATTTAAGTGTTTATGCTGTACTACTGGTTTTTCATATTACTTCATTTATCATTGATGATTCGCCCAGAATTTACGGACAGCTGCTGACTAAAAATACTCTCTATATCGTTGGTATAGGGATGATAAACTCCCTGATCTATGTATGCCTGGCATTTATTAAAATGAAAAAATACTCTGCCGATATCAGGGATTACTTCTCCGAGATTGAAAAAAGAGATATTAACTGGTTTTTGAGGATACTAATAACACCCCTAATCTTTTTTGCCATTTCAAATGCAGGGTTCTGGTATGCTTTTTTTAAAGGACCGACACCGCTTGTTGCCATCATTATTCTTACTACGCTGTGTGTAAGCATGTTTATAATTCTAAGCCTTTTAATAAATCAGCCGTTGATTGTCACCCAGAACAGAGATATGTATAGTCTCATTAACAGCGGTTTATCAAATCAGACTGATGAAAATCCGAAGTATTCCAGGCTGAATATCGATCTGCCTCTTCAGAAACTGTATGCAGGCAGGCTTGAAGAATATATGGAAAAAGAAAAACCTTATCTTGATGAAAGACTTAATATCAAGGACCTTTCCGAGCAGATGAAAATTCCCTATTACCATCTTTCAGTAGTTATAAATAATATATATGGAAAGAATTTCTATAACTATATTAATTACTACAGAGTTTCAGAGGTGATAAAAGCTCTGAAAAATGAAATTAACCCGGATGTAAAACTGATTGATATTGCTTTCCGATGCGGGTTTAATTCAAAATCTACATTTAATACTGTTTTTAAACAGCAGACAGGGCAAACGCCCACTGCTTACAGAAAGGAACTTCAGAGAAAAGGCTGAAAACTATTACAGGTTTTCAGCCTTTTTAAATCAGTTTTATCTGGTATATCCGGAAAGGAAGTCCCAGCCTATGGTCGCATAATAATCAGCATGAGTGTGGCCTGCTTCTTCGAAAAGGATAAACTCTGCAGCTGTTTTTCCATTTTTGTAAAGATAACTGAAATCATAATGCAGATCTTTATCTTCAACAGTTCTTGAATCTTCAGTTTTAAATCCCCAGAAAGGGTAGGCTGCGTAATTCCGTTCAGATACCTCAATTTCATTAAACTTCATAAGTAAATCAATGCTTCCCGGATAGATGTTTCCAATTACAGGATTTCCCGATTCATCAGGTGTAATGTTAAGCATGTCTTTCTTGCCCACAAGCAGCAGGAATGGAAGGTCGGTATCTGCTTTCTTTTCTTCAACAAGTTTAACAAAGTTATCATCATAATAGCCTGTTGAGCCCATTATAGCGATTGCGGCAATTTTATCTGTATTCTGCAGTCCGACAAATCCTGACATAACTCCGCCCATAGAGAATCCTGTAAGATAAATCCGGCTTTCGTCAACAGGGTATGTTTTAACAGCATAATCCAGGATCTGCATAACAATTGAATTATTCTCGGCTGTGATACCCTGATCCGGGTAGTCAGGAGCGATAAGGATAAATCCCTCTTCAGCAGCTTTTTGTGCCCAGCCTGCACTGTCGGCAATATCCTCGGGATCGCCGTCTTTTCCATGGAAAGCAATAACCAGCGGTACATTCCTGTCCATGTCGGCCGTCACGCTTGATGGGATGTAGTCGTACCAAATGGCCTTTGTTCCGTCGGCAAGTTCTTCATCAAGATGTTCAACTCTTGTGAGTCCGTATTTTTCACAGTTGAGCCGGCTGTTGAGGTAGAATACAGATGGAGTAAGTACTGCAGCTCCGTCAACATTAAACCTGGCTGTGACACTGAAAAGTTCATCCCAGGCTTTGTTTACTGTTGATTTTGTAAGTTCACTGCCTGAGCTCTGAACTATAACCCTTTTCAGGGGAAAACTGCTGTTAACGAAGACTCCTGTTTCAGGTTCAGAATCAGTTCCGTTTATGTTCATGTAGAAAGCTTCAACTTCAGCACTGCTGCCTGAAATAAATGCAGGGATTGAAAGGCTTTCTGCGGATTGATTGGCAATTGTTCCTCCGCAGGTCAGTACAGCTGCAACTCTTTTTCCGTTATTTCCTTTTGCAACAATGCTGTTAACATAATCAGCACCGCTGCCTTCGGCTGCAATGTAGGTGAGGTTGCTTGTCGCTCTTACCTTGTTCTGAGTCATGAACAATACCTCGCCTTTTCCTCCGTATAGCCATTCCTGTATATCTTCATAAAGACTTAAATCGGCTTCGCTCCAGGCATTTCCAGCTGCCGGGTTAGGTGCAATTAAATAGGCTGCATTTTCTTCAGCAATCCCGATGAGACCTTTTTTATGCATGGCAGCCAGTGCTTCTTCTCCATTTGCATAGGGAGTATCCGGGTAAATATAGATTACCGAATTTCTCATTGGCGACATCACAAAGCGGTGATTTGTTTTTGAAGGTGTGTAGATGAAGAAACTTCCTCCGGCTTCACTTACATCGTTCTGAACAAGTTCAATACTCGCTCCTTCTGGCATCTCAAATGAGGCACATGAAAAAGAGCATAATACAGCTCCTGCCAGCAGAAGAGCCGTTACGGCTGACTTTAGGGATTTCATAGAATATCTCCTTTAATTATTATTTAGGTTAATTCTATGTCCGCTTTCAGGATCCGGCGACCGACCTTGCAAATCTGTACTTTTCTTTTAATTTAATTTTATGTTTATTAGAAATTTGGAGCGGTCAGAATTGTCATATTTCATTTCAGCCCGAAGCTGGAGCAACAGAGCCTCAACGAGCTGCAGTCCCAATGATGTGTGCTTCTCTGTTTCAAGGTCAAATCCCGGCCCACTGTCTGTGTATGTCAGTAATAAATTATTTTCCCCAATCCTTGAACAAGTGATTATGATTTTTTTATCGCTGACTGAATTAAAGGCATATTTAATACTGTTTGTTATAAGTTCATTCAGAATCAATCCAACAGGAACTGATATGTCTATGCTGGCAGGGACTTCGCTGCAATTCGTTTCAACTATCAGATCTTCAGGTCCCTGTGCAGCCAGTATTCGGCTGAGACTTCGAATATAATCTCCAAAGTCAATATCATCCAGCGAGTCAGATTCATAAAGTTTTTTATGCGCCTGCGCCATAGCCTCGATACGGTTCTGGCTGTCCATGATAGCTTTTGAAGCTTCTTCGTCCGAAATATTATACAACTGGAGGTTGAGTAAACTTGAAATGGTCTGCAGATTATTTTTTACCCTGTGGTGTATCTCCTGAAGCAGAATCTGTTTCTCTTTAAGCGTTTTCCTGAGTGCCGTCTCGATCTGTTTTTTTCTAAAAGTATTGAATGTAAGAAGGCTAACCATAACGGTGAGCACCACAATAACAATAAGGATTGCCCGGAACATTTGCGGATTATTGAAATAGAGAGTGTCCGGAGTATTGAATAATACAGTTCCTTCCGGAAGGTCGGAAATCTTCAGTCCGAATTTTTTAACAGCCTGATAATTGAAATACGGAGTGGTTATTTCACCCCGGAATATTGGAATACTGCCCGGAGGAATTCCTTCCAGAACTTTAATGGCATATTCAGCCTGCAGGACTCCGTGATTATATGAATTAATTGCAATTCCGCCGAAAGCCCCTCCGGTAATAAAAAAATCCCAGGCGCCAATTACAGGCCGCTGGCTTACTTCTGCCAGCTTTGGAATTATAACAGCAGGTTCCAGCGGTTTATTGTTGATATCTCTCCAGAAACTTATAAAGAAAATGGCTGTTGTCGGAGATAGTTCTTCAAGTGCAGAAAGAAGCTCCTCAATTGAGAGGTCAACCAGTTCAATAAAATCAAATCTGGATTTAAAAGGTTCTGAAATTTCTCTGAACTTAATCAAATCTGCAGAGCCTGTAGTTGTCGGATCGGAAATAACGGCAATAGTATCTATATTGAGCGGGAGATTCTCTATCAGTTCAAGGTTTGCAACAAAATCTGAATCCTCTGATATCCCTGTAATTTTGTCCATTTTTTTAAAATCATACAAATCAATATTATTTATCCCACTGAAAACACAGGGAGTGTTCGGAAAAAGCTCTTCTCTGTATTTCAGATAAAATCTAAGAGCGTTATCATCAGATGTCAGGACTATATCAAAATCCTTATGCTCATACTTTTTCTTTATGTGGTTATAAAAAGGAGATTCAACAAGTTCAACAGGATATCTTTTGGAATCATAAAATTCCTTATCCAGTGAGATAAAGGGATATCGTTCAATAAGTGTATTTGTTAGACCTCTATCAAGATTTGAAGTCCATGGATAATCCGGATTATATGAATGAATCACAAGTATATTAGGAGATTCATTTTGAGCGGGCAGCACAGAATGAAGGCAGAACAGAAGAATAATAATTATTGAAAACTTCTTCATATATTCAATTATAAGTTCAGCTTCAATGTAAGTCCAATTAAAGTCTATCCAATTATTTGACTCTGAACGTGCAACAGCCTATCCTTTATATGGAAATAGGGGAGTAAATGGGCGGTAATCTTGAGTTTGACAATTCACTTTACAGGGAAATTTTTAGAAACAGTGCTGCTGCTATTGCCGTCCTGGAACAGGACTTTACAATTTCCCTGGTTAATGAAGCATTCTGTGTGCTGAGCGGATACACCGAAGATGAACTGACAGGCCGAAAGTGGACAGATTTGATGCCTGTAAATGAGACAAGCAGGCTTAAAAAGTATAATCAGGCAAGGTATCAATCTGAAACCGGGGCTCCAGCTGAATACGAAACCTCCTACATAAATAAGCGAGGAGAACTGCGTTACTGTATAATTTCTGCTTCTGTAACCGCGGTCTCTAAAAAGACAATAACTACAATAATTGATATAACCAGTATTAAGGAGGCTGAAAACAGCCTATCTGCCAAAGAAATTAAATTCAGATCGATTGTCGAATACGCAAATGATATTATCTGTTCAATTACAACAGACGGTATTTTTGATTATGTGAGTCCTAACTGGAAGGAAAAACTGGGGCATTCGGTCCATGAAGTTATAGGTATCCATGTAAGTGAAATCATTCACGAGCAGGATTATCCTGCATTTATGGAAAAAATACAGCAGGTCGCTGAAAACGGACGGAAAATTTCATCAATTGAATTCAGGGTCTGCAATAAGCTGGGGAATTGGGTCTGGTATGAATCTAGCTTCTCTCTGGCTCTGGACCGTGATGAAAATACCAAAATGATAATCGGCGTGGCTCATGATATTTCAAAAAGGAAACGGTCTGAATCAGCCCGGATTGATGCTCAAAGCAAGCTTGATATGGCGCTTAAGATTGCCCATCTGGGGCCCTGGGTCTATGATGTTGAAGAAAATCTTTTTCATTTTAATGACACCTTCTATTCTCTATTCAAGACAGACACTAAGGAAGCCGGCGGCAGCACCCTGTCTCCGGAACAGTATGCGGAAAAATTTGTACATCCTGATGACCGTTACCTTGTGATGACTGAGATTCAAAAAGCGCTGGATACCGATAAAGCTGACTACACTGCGCAGATTGTTCACAGGATGATATACGCAGATGGTAATCCCGGCAGTATAAATGTACGAGTATCTGTTGAAAAGGACAGGGACGGAAATACAATCAAGATATTCGGTATAAATCAGGATATTACAGTCTTCAAAAAGTATGAGGAAGAAATTATTTCAAGCAGAGAAAAGCTTCGTGAAATGAATGCGCTTAAGGATCGTTTCTTTTCTATTATTGCACATGATCTAAGAAACCCTGTAAGCTCGATTGTGGGTATATGCGATATGCTGGCACTGAAGACTGAACGAGAACCAAAAGAAGATGTCGGTTCTATCGTCAGGATGGTTCAGCAGTCATCCCGGCAGGTTATGGATCTTCTATCCAATCTTCTGGATTGGGCTATGACTGAAACCGGCGGAATAAACGTGGAGCCAGAGAACCTTATACTTGATGATGTAGTTTCAGATGTCATTGAGCTTACAAGACTTGCTGCGATGCAGAAACGGATTCATATAATCTACAAATCCGAGCACAAAATTGAGGTAAATACAGATTTATCCATGCTCAAGACTATTCTAAGGAATCTTATCTCAAATGCTATTAAGTTTTCTCATACTGACGGTTCTGTTACTGTTTCAGCTGATGAAAATAAAACAGAAATAACAGTCTGCGTAAGTGACAGGGGTATCGGAATGTCGCAGGCTGTAATAAACGAACTGTTCAGTGTCGAACGGATTCATTCAACCATCGGTACAGGGAATGAGCTTGGTACAGGCCTGGGGCTCGTCCTCTGCCGGGAGTTTTCCGAAAAGCTTGGCGGGAAGCTGAGAGTCGAGAGTACTGAGAATAAAGGCTCTGATTTTTATTTTACTATACCGGTGAAAAGTAAATACTCGCAGCCAATATCCGATAAATAGAGTATGGATTTCAGTCTGTCTGCTACATTGATTATTATGAATATTGCCTACCTCTGTACTCTCATCGGGCTGGCGGTGCGAAATATCCTGATTCTGCGAATACTTATGATCTCTGCGCAGATTCTGCTTATCTATACGGGAACCAAACAGGGAAACCCTATTGTTGTATTCTGGAACTGTGTTTTTCTGGTAATAAACCTTTACCGCATAATTCTTCTGCTTCTGGAAAGGCGGGATGTGAAAATCCCTGCTGATCTTGAGGATATTTACAACTCCAATTTTCTCCATATGACGCATCGTGAGTTTCTGAGATTCTGGAAAATGGGGCAGGATAAAAATATTGAAAGCGGGTATATACTTAGAAAGGATGTAAAGGCTGAGGCTGTGTTTATTGTTACCGATGGAAAGGCCTACGTGCAAAGCGGAATAAATACAGTAGCCATCCTCGGGCGCGGTGATTTTATCGGTGAAATGAGTTTCCTGTCGGGAAAACCGACCTCTGCCGATGTAATATCAGACATGCCGATGCGGCTTAAGTTCTGGACCAGCCGTGATCTTTCAAAGCTGAAAGTCAGCAATAACGCCTTCTGGATTAAAATTCAGCAGAGCCTGGGGCATGACCTTGTAGGCAAGGTACATAAGTCTAATGCACAGGTTAGCCTGCGTTTTGAGAACTGAGCTATAAATAACGTGACGGAACTGAAAGCTCTTCAATTCGCAGAATCCCGGCCCTGTTCATAATAATACTGTAATGATACAGGTCTGTATTAAGACTCATGACAAGATGAATCTTGTATACCCTGTCTCCTTTTATCTTTATTTTCTTAAGACCATCCAGCCTGTAGAAAATATCCTTGGGATCATCCATTTCCCGCAGCCAGTCTGCAATCTGAAATCGTAAAATCTCGGTTATGCCTGTCAGCCTTGTATGATTTTTTTCCAGCTTTTTTGAATTCAAATCAATTATACGCCTGTAATGAAGAACATCCTGTTCCGGCAGGATTGACTGAAATGGATTGGGGTCGGTATTTCTTTCCCGCTGGATATCCTCCGGAACCCTGCCGGCCTTTGTAAACTCGGCGAGTGAGCTTGCAGAGCCGACTCTTGTATCATCATATTTATCGTAGAGGAATGAATGCTGATCCGAGGTGAAAACAGGGAAAAGCTTTCGTAGTCCTTCACGGAGCACTTCCTTGATTCTGTCTTTGAAGATATACGAAAGAATTATAACCAGGACCCATGGAATTGTGTTCGGAATGAAAATCTTACCGGCAAAAATGGTGGCTATTACTGCAAACAGCATTGCCACTCCGGCGGCCGTTCCCGCAAGAATATGACCGACGCGTCTCTGGTTTGGATTCTCCTCCCTGGTCATATACATAGCGGACTGAGCCCATTTTTTAAGCATGCTTTCCCGGTATGCCAGAAGTTCACCCATGTTGGGATTAGATTCGTCGTAAAGATATTTGTAGTCCATCGATCTCCGGTATGCTGTCTCGTTCTTGGCAAGCTTCTCCATTGAAGGAAGAATCTTATCGGATTTTTCTATCAGTTCAGCTGATGAAAATAATTTGTTCATAGAACGCTCTGAAATTATGCTGATTGATTCGTCACACCAGGCAAGGGCTGTTCTCTGCATTTCACTGAGCCGGGGAGAGAGAAACAGCGTGTGAAGTTTTCTGAATTCAGAAAGGAATTCTTTTATTTCGGAAATGAAATCTTCAATCTTTTTCCTGCATGGACTTTCCCTGTTCTGCTTCAGGATCTCCAGAGAGATTAGCTCTACCGTGTTCTCCAGTTCTGCACGGTAGATATTGGAAAGGACCTGAAGTTCATAAACCAGAGGGTCTCTCTGCCTGGGAATTTCAGTTTCCGGAGTTTCAAGCAGAGCTCTTATTCTGTGTATCGGGCTTAATTCATTGTTATGATCAGAGAGCATCCTGAGAGACATCTTCGGTGTAGAGAAGCGGGTATACATTTTGATATTTCTTAAAACACGCCGGATACCGAAAACCTTTTCATTCATGTTAAGCTGATTGGGAAAGAAAAAGTATAAATCTGTTCTGTATCTTGTTATTCCGGAAGTCCTGTCGAGCGGATAATCCGTTTTCAGTTCAAGATGGTGTCTGCTGTGAGATCTTACTGAACTTTGAAACTGCATCATGTCTACTGCATGAAATGTTAAAATGGAATTGTAACTTCTGAATCTGTTTGATGCAAGGGGGGGGACTTTATTTCTTGTAAATATGGAATCTGCTGTTGTCGAAAACCATGTATACCCTGTCGCCGGGACGGTAGATCTTCATGTCTGCACCCTGATTAGGCAGGTAGACGTTTATAAATGAACCCTCAAATTCGATCTTGTACTCGGTGTACGGCCCGATAAATGATTTTACTTCAACGGTTCCTGAGAAATCTGTTTTCGAATCCGAAAAGTGAACGGCCTCAGGCTTAATTGCCAGATATATTTCTTCACCTTCCGAGAATGATTCCGCCGGGGTTTCCTGTTCTATGATGATGAGTCTCTTCCCAAGTCGGACGGTCACCCGTCTGCCCTCTGTCTCTTCAACTACTGCGGAAATGAAATTCGCGTTTCCGATAAAATCAGCTACAAAGGAATTAGCAGGGTTGTTGTAGATTTCCTCCGGCGTCCCTGTCTGGATTATGCGTCCATGGTTCATGATTATTACATGATCCGACATGCTTAGGGCTTCGGACTGGTCATGGGTTACATACAGGATTGTCATACCCAGCAGCTGCTGAATACGTTTTATTTCGGTCCGGGTCTGCAGCCTCAGTTTCAGATCAAGGTTGGATAATGGTTCATCAAAAAGAATCATCTTAGGTTTCATCACAAGGGCCCTTGCAAGGGCTACTCGCTGCTGCTGACCTCCGGAGAGATCTCCTGGAAAGCGTTTTTCCATCCCCACCATATTAACCACCTGGCAGGCCATTGCAACATCGTTGCGGATTACATCTCTGGAAAGGTTTCTGATCTTCAGGCCGTATGCAATATTTTCAAATACTGTAAGGTGCGGAAAAAGCGCATAGTTCTGAAAAACCATCGATGTGTCCCTTCGGTCCGGGGTCAGTTTTGCCACATTATCGCCGTCAATGAAGACCTCCCCAGCTGTGGGTATTTCGAAACCGGCAATTATTCGGAGGGCTGTAGTTTTTCCGCAGCCTGAAGGTCCGAGTATAGTTACAAACTCTCCCTCTCTGACTCTCAGGTCGATATCTTCAAGGGCTGTCACCTCGTTTTGTTTGCCGGGATTAAAGACCTTTGTGATGCCGCTAAGCTGAAGATAGTCTTTCATTTAAGCCTCGCAAGTTTATATCCGCGGCCGCGTTCAGTAAGCAGGTATACGGGCTGAGCCGGATCCGGCTCGATTTTAATTCTCAGTCTGCGTATATTGACCTTGATTATTTCACGACCGCCGTCCCAGTCTTCATATCCCCAGGCTTCCTTAAGCAGAACCTGCCAGGATATTACCCAGTCCAGCTTCTTTCCCAGCACTTCAAGAAGCCGGTATTCCATAGGTGTCAGTTTTATTTCTTTTGAATCAAAGAATACCTGCTCTCTGTCTGTCTTAATCGTCAGAAGTCCGGTTTCAATAATACTTTGATCATTCTGCGGCCGGGCTCTTTTCAGCAGTTTTTTCACCCTTAGTATCAGCTCCCGGTGATTGAAGGGCTTTCTGATATAGTCATCTCCTCCGGTTTCAAGCCCGGAAACCACATCACTGTCCTGATCCCTTGCACTTAGAAAGACTACCGGAATCTGAGTCATTTCCTTGATTCTGTCACAGACTTCCAGGCCGTTTATTCCCGGCAGGTTGATATCAAGTATCACAAGATCAACAATATTCTCCCGGATTATTTTAAGGCCCTCTTCTCCGCTTCCGGCAGTAAGGGTGCTGTACCCCTCATCCTTCATCAGAAAGTCCAGAATTGTTACAAGGTGCGGGTCGTCTTCAATTATCAGGATTGACTGTTCCAGAGAATACTCCTTTATAGAGGGGGAGGGTGAATGAGACAGTTGTTCCGGCATTCGGCATGGAACTTATGTATACCTCGCCCTTATGGCGTTCTATTATATCTTTTACTATTGTAAGACCGAGTCCTGCACCGTCGTTCAGGTTTTTTGAGGGATCAGTTGACTGGTAGAACTCATTGAACACATGCGGTATCTCCCTGTTTTCTATGCCTGACCCCCTGTCGTGAACAGAAACTACAATGCACTGTTCGTTTTCCTGAACGGAAATCAGCAGTTCGGAACCCTCGGGACTGTTTTTGCTTCCGTTATGGATAAGATTAAGCAGCACCTGTTCAAGCCATCTTCTGTCTCCGATTGTCTTTGACATCAGTGAGGGATAATTATATTTCAGTTTCTGTCCTCTGGTATCGAGATAGGGTTTAATATCCAGAACTGTTTTCCGGATTATATTTCTGATATCAATAGGCTGATGCTTCATCGAAAACCAGGCAAACTCTACCTTTACCTGTGAGAGGATGTTTTCCACCAGAGCGTTAAGTCTTTTTGTGTTTTCGATGGATGAATGAATCAGCGCTTTCTGTGTTTCGTTAATGGGGCCCGGTCTCTCCTCCATTATCAGTTCATTTGAGGTTTTTATCACAGAGAGGGGAGTTCTGAGTTCATGGGTGAGCGTTGAAAGCAACTTGTTTTTATTGTCTACAAGCTTCTTCATGTATTCATATTTAGTCTTATTTGTGCTGTTCTGGATAAAGAGAATTACAGCGACGCCGATCTGCGCGCAGACTGCAGGCAGCAGAAAGGCGAGAAACAAAAACCGGTCTCCGGAAATCAGCTGAAAAATCATAGCAGCTGATGTAAACACTGTAAAAATTATAATGACATTCCGGTGCTGTTTCTCAAGAACCAGTTCGGCAGTGAGGATATATACAAAGGGCAGCATTAAAAAGGGTGAGATGAACAGCAGTAAGGCTCCGGTAATAAGCATGTCCGGAATAGATGTCGCATGACTGTTAAGCAGATGATACTGTCTGGTCAGGCTGCAGAATAGATAGAAGGTAAAGTAGGCGGCGCTGCATATTACAAGGACTGCAAAAATTATGCGCTGTCCGCTGAGTACCGCATAAAAATAAAGTGCCGCAGCTGAAGTCTGGAGCGGAAGTCTTGCAATGCGGCTGATATTTACAGTTGTACGCAGCTTATCCTGCTGATTGAACCGGCTGAACATTATCTATTATTGTACAGTTAATTGTTTCTATGTCTATATTTTTTTTATTGATACTGTTTAAACACGGATACGGATTTTTTGCAAGTTACAATAGGGTTACAATGCCGTAACAGTATGGTTACAATTGCATTCACGCAGTTTCCAATTCGATACTCCTGATTTATAGTATTTATAATATCATTAAGGAGGATATGAAATGTTAAAAAAAATGACAGCTCTTACCCTTGTGCTGTTTATTATGGCTTCTGCTGCCGTATTTGCAGGCGGTTCACAGGAAGCAGCTTCAGAGGATAAAGGAAAACTTGTTTTCTATGCTGGTCTTCAGGAAGACCATGCCGCTATGATTGCTGAGGAATTCGAAGCTGAATTTGGTGTCGAGACCGAATTTGTCCGAATGAGCAGCGGTGAAATACTTGCCAGACTTAAGGCTGAAAAAGACAATATGACAGCATCTGTATGGTACGGCGGTCCGGTTGACGGTATTGTTGCTGCAGATCAGGAAGGTATAATTGAACACTATATTTCTCCTGAAGCTGTAAACATCCGTGACGGTTTTAAGGATCCCAACGGTGTATGGACAGGTATATATATCGGCTACCTCGGATTCGTTGGAAACCAGGCCATGCTTGCCGAGAAAGGTCTTAAAATGCCTACTTCATGGGCGGATATGCTTAAGCCTGAATACAATCAGGAAATTGTAGTTGCACATCCGGGTTCATCAGGAACAGCTTATACTATGCTTGCTACACTCGTTCAGATGATGGGTGAAGATCAGGCAATGGAATACTTCAAAAAATTCAATCAGAATGTAAGACAGTACACCAAATCAGGAACTGCTCCGGGCAGAATGGCCGGTCTTGGTGAAACAACAGTCGGAATTACCTTCCTTCATGATGCTATCAAGTATAAAAAAGAAGGATACAAGGACATCATCATTTCTGCTCCCCTTGAGGGCACAGGTTATGAGATTGGAGGAGTTGCACTTCTTAAGAACGGACCTGATCAGGAAAATGCAAAGATGTTCATAGACTGGGTTCTTACAAAGGATGTTCAGGAAATGGGCAAGACTGTAGGATCTTTCCAGTTCCTCACAAACAAGGCCGCTATGCCGCCTGAAGAAGCCATGCCTATCAAGGATACCAAGCTTATTGACTATAACTTTCAGTGGGCAGGTGAAAACAAAAAACGTCTTGTTGAGCGTTTCAGTCTTGAAACAAGCACAACAGCACCTACCGAGTAGGATTTTCAATAAAAAGATTTACCGGAGGCTCCAATCGGGGCTTCCGGCTTTCCATAGAATATATCAGGAGCAATAATGAAAAACTCCAGAAAACTGAAACTTCAGAGTGAACTCAAGATCCTTGCAAGTCTGAAAAATGATCCGGCTCTGCTTGCTGTTATTATATTTACCCTTGCACTGGTAACCTTTTTTATAATAATACCTCTGTACAATATCATTGTCGAAAGTCTTACAACAAAGACAGCTAATATTTTTGAAAATTACAAGGCTGTATTTTCAATGTACGGAAACGTCCGTATCCTTTTGAATACAGTTCTTCTGGGTGCTGTCACATCTACAATTTCAGTGATTGTAGGCTTTATTTTTGCGTATGCCACAACCTACCTGAAAATAAGGTTTAAAAAGATTTTCGATTTTATAGCCATTCTGCCTATTATTTCTCCGCCCTTCGTCGTAGCTCTCTCCGCCATTCTTCTGTTCGGACGTGTCGGTCTTATAACCCGCGGGCTGTTCGGAATCAAGGATGCTGAAATATACGGCTTTCACGGCCTGGTGCTTGTACAGTCGCTAAGCTTCTTCCCGATTGCGTACATGATGCTGGTAGCTCTTCTTCAGCGGATTGACCCCTCTGTCGAGGAGGCTTCCAGGGATCTGGGAGCATCACGTTTCAGGGTTTTCACATCGGTTACTCTACCTCTAACTGTCCCGGGACTTGCAAACGCCTTTCTGCTTGTTTTTATACAGTCGATTGCCGATTTTGCAAATCCGGTAGTTATCGGCGGAAACTTTACGACTGTGGCAGTGAAGATTTATCAGGAGGGAATCGGTAATTATCAGTTCGGGACGGCAACTGCGCTTGCAATGGTTCTGCTGTCAATTTCGATATCCATATTTGTCCTTCAGAAATACTATGTAAGCAAGAAGTCATATGTTACGGTTACCGGCAAGGTTTCAAGACACCGCGACCTTGTGACAAGCCGGAACGTAACCGTACCTGCGACAATTATTCTGCTGATAGTAACTCTTTTTGTAATCCTCATGTATGTACTCATCCCGATAGGTTCCTTTGTAAAACTATGGGGTGTTAACTACACGCCGACGCTCGAACATTACAGGTATGTTTTTAAGCCTAAACTCTTTCAGCCTGTTCTTACCACAACTATGCTGTCGGCTATAGCCACTCCGGTATCGGGTATCCTTGCAATGATTATTGCCTTCCTGATTGTCAGGAAGAAATTCTTCGGAAAATCGTTTATAGAGTTTACCACCATAATGGCCCTTGCAATTCCCGGAACAATTATCGGTCTGGGATATGTTATCAGCTACAATAAAACATACAGCATATTCGGTATGACGCTGATACCTCCTATTACGGGCACGGCCTTTATAATTATCATGGCATTTATTATAAGAAGTCTCCCGGTCGGTGTCCGTTCAGGAATCACTTCCCTGCAGCAGATCGACCCGTCAATCGAGGAAGCCGCCAATGTCCTCGGCGCTTCCAGCAGGAAGGTTTTTACAAGCATTACAATCCCGATGATTAAAAACGCCTTCCTCAACGGCCTTATCTTTACATTCGCCAGAAGTATGACCCTGGTTAGTACTGTTATCTTTCTGATTTCAGCCAGATACAAGTTACTGACTACAACCATTATGGCTCAGATTGATGTCGGTAAAATGGGAGTAGCATCAGCATACTGTACACTGCTGATCGTGATAGTCAGTGCGGCAATGCTTGTAATAAAGATCTTTGTGAAAAATATCAGTACCGAATAAATATGGAGTTAGTGCATAATGAATAACAAGATTAAAGTTGAACTGAAGAATCTTACCAAGACCTTCATTACAAATAAGAATGAACAGGTAAAAGCTGTAGATAATGTTAATCTGATTATCGAACCCGGCGAGTTTGTCTGTCTGCTGGGGCCTTCAGGCTGCGGTAAAACTACAACCCTCAGAATGCTTGCGGGATTTGAGATCCCGACATCCGGGGAAATATACATCGGTGATAAGAATGTAGCCAACCTGACCCCGGATAAGCGTGACACCGCCATGGTGTTTCAGAATTACGCTCTTTTCCCGCATATGAATGTCTACGATAACATTGCGTACGGGCTGAAACTACAGAAGCTTCCAAAATCCGAGATTAAGCAGAGAGTGGCTAAAATACTCGGCCTGATGAAGATGGAGGATTTTGCGGACAGGGTTCCATCGGAGATGTCAGGAGGTCAGCAGCAGAGGGTGTCTCTGGCAAGAGCCCTGATAATGGAGTCGGGGGTTCTTCTTTTCGATGAGCCGCTCTCCAACCTTGATGCAAAACTAAGGCTTCATATGCGTGATGAAATACGTAAAATTCAGAAGCAGGTTGGAATTTCTTCCATATATGTCACCCATGACCAGGAAGAGGCTATGGGGCTTTCAGACAAGATTGTAATAATGAAAGACGGAGCCATTCAGCAGGTCGGCTCCCCGCATGAAATATACCAGAAACCGGTTAATGATTTTGTCGCACAGTTTATCGGACGTGCAAATATACTGGAAGGAAAGATCATCTCTGAAAAGGCCGATAAGGTATCGCTTGATATCCACGGTGTAGTCTATGAAACCGAAAAAACCACCGGTCATGCGGTAGGCGAGACTGTAAAGTTCATGATTCGTCCGGAATCCTTTATAATCGGCGGCAAGGATTTCAGCGCTCCCGTTACGAAGAGTGTATTTATGGGATCGCATCATGAATATGAGGTTGAGCTGTTTGGACAGACATATGAAATATCAGAGAATAATCCAATGCGGAAGGTGACTATCGGTGTAGGTGAGAATCTTTCATTCTCGATGGATCCTAATTCAATTCATATTCTGGAACAGTAAATCAGGTGCGGACATAGCCGGCGGCATTATTCAGCACTGATCTTTGCGATGTCTTTTTTATATTGCAGAGGTGTTTTTCCGGTTTGTTCCTTGAATACCCGGTTGAACGTTGATTTTGAATTGAAACCGGCATCAAAGGCTATGTCCAGTATATTTCTGTTTCTGTATTCTTCAAGCAGCAGTCTGTTGATAAACTCCTCAGTTCTGAAGGAATTTATATAATCGTAAAAATTTATTCCGCGGTCCTGGTTGATTATTTTAGAGAGTTCGGTACGTGAAATTTCAAGGTTTTTAGCCAGACCCTCAAGTGTCAGCTCGGGGTCCAGGTAGTATTTGCGCTGATTAAGTATTTCTGTAATCTGATTCATTATTTCGCTGCTGCTCAGCGGTTTGCCATTTCTTTTCAGTACAAGGGGTTTTGTTACCCTGTCCATCCGGTTCATTCCTACAAGACCGAGACCCATGATCATTATTGTCAGTATGAGGGTTATTGTGTGGTTGAATTCGCAGAGCCTGCATCCGGCAAGCATCATTATATCACCGGCCAGATAAAGAAGCAAAGTAAGAAATATTGCAAAATAAAGCAGCAGCTGCCAGTTCTTCAGAAACATTCTGATATCTTTCTTTTTCCTAAGTTCCTGAAAAACCGGGTGAGTTAGCAGCAGGCTTTTGATACCGTACACCCATAATGATGTCTGCATACCCAGCCAGATTATCCATTCCTCTATAAAATTATCACGCCCATGGATAACATATGCTCTGGCATATTCGATTTTATCCTCTACCGGTGACAGAAAAAACGGAGCAAGGTAGATCATGACAGCTATAAACGGAAGGAAATGGATCAAATCTATCCTTCTGAAGCGTGAAGTTTCACTGGTCAGGGACCTTATATAAAAGAAGAGGAAGGGGCCAATCAGAAACTGGCTTGGGACATAGCTCTTAATCAGAAAATGCAGATTTTCATACCAGCCTGTCGGATAGATTATCTCAAATGTCATGCTTAAACCAAGTGACAGAACAAGGAATCCCAGGTACAGATTGCTCCTGTTTTTACTCTTTTCTTTAAGAAGAAGAAGAAAGTAAAAGAAGGACTGAAATATTGCGATGGCTGTTATTGTAGGATAAATAAACTGTGTATTCATTTATTTTACTTATTCATTGTAATGATTATAAAAAAAATTGTCATTAATTTTAAAAAAAAGTCTCACTGGATACAGCCGGACGAATTACTTCTGAACCGGGTATATAAAAATAACTGTTGATACAAAAAATCAGAAATTTCAGGAGCAAAATTATGGCTAAAAAGAAAAAGAAAAGTTCAAAAGCCGGAGCAATAATCTTTCCGATTGTTTTTCTGCTGCTGGGCTTTGTTATCGGTCAGTTTTTTCATTTCCCGGTATTTGATGATATGAATTTCCTTGATGCCGCAAGAAGACCGCCTTCCCAGCATATAAGAAGGTAGCCGGAGGAGAAGATATGAAAAATGTGATATCAGCAGCTCTATTAGCTGCGGCCGTATTAGTGGCATCAGGCTGCGGTCTCTTTGCTGAAGAAGAGGAGACAAAGAGTTTTGTCATAATCGATCAGGATACAAATGATGTTCTCAACGAATATAAATACAGTTCCGACGGAAAGACACTGCTAAAAACCCTCAGTTATGATTCTGATCAGAAAGTCAGTAAAACGGTCACCTATGAATACGATGATGCCGGCTACCTGGCCAGGACTGTTTCCACACCGACCGGAGGTTCAGAGACCGCCGTTACCTGGTATACCGAAGAAGTCTATGATGATAATGACAGGCTTATCCAAATCAGCAGAAGTGCATCTGACGGAACTGAACTGAATACATACTTCGGGTATGACGAGGATGGTGAACTTCGCGGGGTAGTGGAGCAGCATGATGATGAAAGCGTCTTTATGAAAGATTATTAGGATGAATCAGGATGTTAAAATGTATAGAAATAATTACGGTTTAATGAAGAAGGGCCTGGTTCCCTTCATTCTGTTTTTGTTTTTCACAGCTTTTTCAGTATCTGCCGACGTTCCAATGTCCGGAATCAATGCAATATTTACTGACGGTATAATTGATCTCAGACCGATCGGAACCCTATTTTCCAGATCAGCCAATACACCGGAAAGATCCTCTACGCCGGATGATTTGGAAATAGGTTCAATTTTTATTACAGCTGATAATGAAGCCAGAAAGGTAGTCGACATATATGAATACAATGGTAAAACGGTAATAGAGACCACTGCTCCCAGACCCGAAGAGGTGTTCAACGGAGTATCTGTTCCCGAGTTTGATATAAGCTGTACTGATGACAGCCTGGGCAGAGCATCGCTTTCAAAGGGGGTCACTCTTCTTCCTAAGAATGCTGCTGAGGCCGATAAACTTTCTTCGTCTTTTAAACAGACAACTGCAGATTCAAGATCTGTTCTGTGGTACGACACAGATCCTGAGGTTGATGATCTTGATACCCTGCGTTCATTCAATGTGGATATAACTCTCTGGAAAAAGGAAGTTAAAAAAGAGATCATTGAAGAGCTTAAAAAGATAGCTAAAGAGGGTAAGAAGGAAGAGAAGAACCAGAACTCCGACAGCGATGATAACAGCAGCAGTGATGATAATAATAACAATAGTGACAGCAGCGATGATAATAACAGCAACAATAGTGACAGCAGCAATGATGACGATAATGAGTTCTCTGAGACCGAACTTGAAATAAGCGCTTCGGGTGAGATAAAGCTCAAAGGAACTTTGAACCTTAAGCAGCTGAGGGTTGAAGGCGAACTTAATATGCCCAGCTGTACGGTGTCATGGGTTCATGACTGGTGGATTGTTTATCATCCTGAATTCCATCTTAAAAGCGGTTCCGCCAAATGTATTGCAACCGTGGCCCAGGAGTTTGACTTTAAGCTGATAGGGACAGCCTCCCTTGCAGCCGAGCTTTCGGTTCCTCTGCTTGAGGTTATATTCCTTGATCCGAATACGACAATAAAAGTTTCCGTGGGAATCTCTGCAAAAATCGGTATTGACGGGAATGTCTCGCTGACGGCCGAGGTTTCAGAATACTCCAGAATGACGCTCGGTGGAGAGTGCAAACTCTCCTGGCCCTTTATTCCGTACAAGATTAAACCGGCATTTGATAACAATTATATGAACTTTGCCTTCCGTCCTACAATTGCCGCGGAAGTCACAACAAAGGCTGGGCTGTACCTGGGCGGAAGCCTCGGACTGCTTGGTATCGATCTTGTCGAGCTGGAAGGCGGCGGCGGAATCTATCTGACTGTAGGCGGATATGTCGAGCCGCTTGGAATCATGGGCTATAACACCGATGACGGATTTTACGGCAACTTCAATGACTGGATTATTGCAGCATATGCCGAAGCAGGCGCTTATGCCGAAGTTGGAATCAAGATAATCACAATTCCGATAGATATCTGGGATGATAAGTGGCCCTTCTGGAACTGGGATGGAAGTCTGGAAATATGAAAAGTAAATACATTTATTTAATTATTACAATTATTCTGATAATCCCTGTTTCCTGTGATCTGGACAGCGGATCTGAAGGAACAATTGATTATTATTCGAAAGAGGTCACATTCAGCAAATACGTTGATCCTGATCAATATGATCTGGAGCCGGTTGAGACGCGAGTCTATGATGAAAACGGAACACTAAGTGCGGTTTACCGGTATACATATGAAGATTACGACGGGGTTTATCTTAATACGCGGACTGATGTATACAGCGTAACTGAAGGTGAAGAGACTCTGGTAGAGTTTTACATTTACAGCTTTGTGAAAGATTATTACATCTATGACGGAGAGACTGTATACGACTATCTGCTGAGCGGTGCTGAAACACGTGAGCCCTCGGCTGCCTCCGATGACGGTGAACTGGGATTGTACTACACAGTTGCCTATACTGATATAAATTCGGAAGGGACGGACTTAGACACAGTTAATTACAGTAATTATACAGAAATTATTGATTATAAGGTTACCGGTTCAGGTGATGAGATAATTGCGCGTCAGGAAGTTACATATCTGGAAGATGATTATGATTACATGTATTACCGCACAGAAAAATATTTTGCTGCAGAAGACCCTGACAACGATGATTATGACCTTTTTCTGACAGAAGAATACGCATGCTGGTATGACGATGACTCCTGGGACTACATGTATGAGCTTTACCACTCATCCTACAGCCCCTATGTTGAAGCTGATGATCAGTTTTACTACCTGACCCGTTATCAGCGGGATGAAGACGGCAACGTTTATGAACAGGCTGATTATCTTTATGACCTTCTCTCTGACGGTGAATCAGTGGACAGTGTTCCGCAGATCTCAAGTGCGGCTTATGACAACCTTTCATTTGATGATCTCAATACAGGTGATACTGATCCCTTTACCTATAAAATTGATATTGATGAGATTGGCTCCAAGTATACTGTTCTTAATATCGAGTATGATTCCCTGGGCAACGTCACAAAGGATACCCGCAGCCTCTACGGCTCGGTAACTGAATATACAAGCTACAGTTATGATGATGATTCGAATCTGCTTGAAGAATGCCGCTATACTGAAGGAGGAACCCTGCTGTATGACCGGACATCAATCAGGTATACAGAAGAGTATATAAATGATGTGTATTATGAAATTGAAACCAAGTACGTCTATAAATACTATGACTATGAAGTTGATGAGGAAGCCGGCAGCAGGATGCTCAAGGGAATATCTGCCGGAATCAATTCTCCTGAAGAAGATATAAAATTAGCTGACATAAAAAATAATCACAGATTTAAATAAAGGAAATTGTATATGAAAAAAATAATCTTCTTGTTTTTAATCCTTACTGCTGCTGTTTTTTTTGCAGCCGGTGAAGATTTAGATGAAACAAATCTTCTCTTTCAGGGTGAAAGTACATCAGCCTTATACCCGGAATACGACTATATTGATAACCCTTCAATCCTTATGGGAATTGCATCCGATATGATTCTTGGAAACTTTGATGCGGATTTTAATTTGTCCGGCGCAGGTGATGAACGTTCTGATGATTCGCTCGGGGCAGACGGCGGAACTGAAACATACAGTTCTTATGAAATACTTCCATATGCAGACTTTACCCTGCTTAAAAAGAGCGAAGATAAACCGGGCGTTTTCGGATTTGATTTGGTTTACAGCTCAGAACACCGGGGTGAAAAAACTGAAAGCCTTAACTATAACAGTTCGACCGAAGATATAATCGATAAGTATAATGAAAATAATTACAGCGGTTGGGCTGATCTCTACTTCGGCTTCCTCTCGGGAGAAGATGTAGAGGGAGGTCTGTCATTCGGATACGGCCTTACATACGATCCGAAGTATTACAACTGGGTAACTGACAGCTCATACAGTCCGGCATTCGCATATACTCAATTATTATCAGGGCAGGATAACACTGATGAATATCTGCATACCTACAGCAGTACTCTTGGTTTTAATATGCCGCTTGAAAAAAACAGACTCTATTTCAGCCTTCTTTACAGCGGATACTTTGATGATCTGAGCCGGGAATATAAGGCTGTCGATACAGATGCTGACGGATATCTTGATACCATTTATACCCTCGAAGATTACTACCTGCTCCCGGCAGCTGACGGCGGACCGGAGTACTATAATGAGGCAAGTGAACTGTATCAGCTGGCCTCCTATGAACATCAGGAATATGCGGTAAACAATAATGTCGATGTAAAAGCAGCCATTGTGATGCCATTATCAAAGACTTTGTCCTTTATTGCTGAAGCCGGTTATACACCGCTTGACTACACATATTATTACTACCTGGAACATGAGCTTGCTGAATCTGAAACTGATGACAGTTATTCAGAGTATATCTATGATTCCGGATTAAGCAGTTTTGATGCTATGCTTGCACTGGAATTTATTAATCCGGAAAAAAAGTCCAGGTTTAGAATCGGGCTTGGCTATTCACTTTTTGCAGAGCGATATTACCAGAATGAGGACACCGCGGCCGGTGTCAGTGCATATAACAGCCTTAACACAAATCACTATACCGAACTCAGTCTCGGAACAGATCCGGCAGATGACAGTCTAAGTGCGGACAATGATCTCTACCCCTCCGAAACCTATATCCACAGCGCAGACCTGCTTGCAAGATATACGGTTAATCCTGGTAAAGATTTCAGGTTCTTCTTTGATGCTTCCGTATCGGCGTTGTATTCAGTTGAAGTATACCGGGCATATAACACAGATACCAGAAGTGTATGGGAAGAGAAAAATACATCCGGAGATTTAACCTGGGAGATTGGAACAAAGGCCGGAGTTATTCTTCCAATGGGAAAAAAATTAAGCTGTGTGATTGATATGCAGAATTTCTCAACTATAGGTAATGCAGTGATTTCAGGAGAATCAAGACCCTGGGATATCGACCTCGGCCGCGAAACAGATGACAGCGGAGATCTTTCCGACAGCAGCGGAATCGATTTTCAGGTTAACGCTGCATTCGTGATTAGGCTTTAGGAGTGTATTTAAGCCTATGAAGAAGAAAGCTCTGCCGGTGCTGATTATAATCTATTCCGTACTCCTTGCTTTATTGATCGCTGATTACTATTTGAAGCTGAGTCCTCTGCCGGCTGAATATGCGGTCCTGATTCTGTTTGCAGCCGCCGCCGTACCGGCAGTAATCGCCGCGGCATCAAATATTGAACGATTTAAATACAGCCCCTTTATTCTGATTGCGGTATTTATACTCAGCGGCAGACTTCTCGGTTTTACGGCAGACAGAATGTTCCGGCATATAACCGGATTTCCGGCATACCGGCTTCCCTTCGGAGAACCGGGCATCTACCTGTATTATCTTCTTTTTACCGGCTTAAGCAGATATTTTGTAAAAACCGGAATCTGGAAACCTGATAAAAAAAAGGATGCCCGCCGTATGCTGCCTTACACACTCCTTGCAGTACCGGCAGTACTTCACTTTTTTAATAATGCGGACTGGATTACATCGGGCTTTGCCCTGCTCCTGGTTTTTATAATTGCAAGGGCTATGTCCGTATCGATCTCTCCCGCTAAAGATGCAAAATACTTCTCATGGTATACATGTACGGTGTCAGCATCCGGTTTGATAGATATGACATGTTTTCTGGATAACACGGCAATATCCGTCTACTTTCCGCCTCTGCTGAATTATATGCTGCTTCCATTTGTAATAATATATTTTACCTGCAGTATTTTTGTATTCAATGAGGAGAAATTAATATGATAGAAGCTCTGTACATTGGAACGCTGCTTCCGCTTTTTTTTCTCATCATGGTAATTAAGGGTGAGTATAGAAGGCTTATAGTATTTTTCACCTGGGGGCTTACCTCAACAATACTCGTCTATTTTATAAATATATTTATTGATACCTATATCATTCCGGATGAAACTCTGCTGCTGAGCCAGATAATTCCCGTCATGGAGGAAGGTATCAAATTTTTACCCCTGCTGATTTTCATGAGAAAGAACAAAAGCACTTCCCGGTATAATATAGTCAGGTATGCCATGGCTGTGGGGATTGGGTTTTCAATTCTTGAGAATTATCTCTACCTTACAATCACAACTTCAAACGGAATCAGCGACAGCCTTTTCTTTATAGTAACAAGGAGCCTGACGGCCTGTGTCCTGCATGGATCAATGACAGCACTTGTAGGCTATGCAATTCAGGTTATGATGGATTATGAATTTATCTCTCTGCCGCTGCTGGCGGGAATGTTCATTCTTTCATCTACAATTCATTCAATTTACAATTTATCAGGATTAACTGAATCCCTGCAGGTTCTGGGAATTATCATTCCGGTTTTTCTGTTTTTCGTTCAGCACTACCTGTTCAATATTTTCGGAAGAAAAAGAGTTTCAGGCGGATTAAGGAGAAAATAAAAATGAAAGTGAAAAAAAGTACAGTCAGAAATTATTCTGCAATATCAGCATATCTTACCGTTGTACTGATGTTAATCCTGCTGTTTACCGGATGTGAAATTTTTACCCCGGGTGAGTCGGCCGGGCTTACATTCTCCGGTTATGATGAAGGCTCTTCGGAAAGCGTCATTAAAGGCTATATCGGAGAGCTCGATTTTGGTGAAATCATTCTCGGTGAAAGCTTGGAAGCTTCCTTTGCAATTGAAAATACAACTGAATCGGATATAGTGATTGAAAGTATTCTTATTGATGAAGACAGCGCCTTCTCGATAAGTTCGGGTCTGCCTGAATTCCCGTATACGATTGAAGCCGGAGCCTCAAAGGAGGATCTTGTACTTCAGTTTTCTCCGGCAGCATTGGGATATTATTCAGAGCTCTTAAGTGTAACGGCCGAAGGCCGTGAGTATCTGCTGGGCCTTTCCGGTGAAGGGCAGCTGCAGCTTACCGTTACAGGAGATGATAACATTGCCTGCGATATTATTGTTGATGATGATACCGATAATAAAATTACCGCAACCGGCGAAATTAAAACCTTTACTTCAAGTACCGGTGTTTTTGTGCTGACCTGTGACGTTGGAAATGTCTCGGAACTGGTGGAATGGCATCTCGACTCTTCCCATACAGCAGACTTTGAACCTGTATTCGGAAATCAGGAGGCTGCAAATACAACAATTACTATCAGGGAGAATACTGAGATAACTGCAGATGTGGACAGCCTTTTTTCCTTTGTTCCCCAAACAAATAGTATAACTGCTGTACAGACCGCAATTGATACGGCTTATTCAAACGGAGATTCAATAGCTCTTGATAAGGCTACATATACTCTTACAGGTGATCTGACAATCCCTGCCGGTGTAAAACTATGCGGCGGGTTTACCAATGCAACAACACGAAATGACGACTATAAGGATTCCGAATCCCGTGAAAGCGGAACAACAATAGAAATAACCGGCAGTATCATAGTCGACGGTGAGGATATCGGTGAAGATGTTGTGATTGAGGGCCTGACAATTATAAAATCCGGCTCAGGAAACAGTGCGGCCCCGATTATTATAAGCAGCAGCGCCTCTCCCGTACTTCAGTACAATACCATAACAGGCGGCAGCGGCCGTGCAGAAGCCTCCGCAGTGTCAGTTGAAAGCTATGCTTCACCTAAAATCCAGTACAACATAATCCTCGGCGGAACATCATCAGTCTCGGCGGCGGAGCTTACTTCCGATGGCGATGATGAGGATAATTACAAAACATACGGCATTATGATTACTGACGGCGCGTGCCCTGTTATCTATGCCAATGAAGAAATCAGCGGGGGCACGGCCCTCGGAGTAGGGTCCACCTCATTTGCCATATACAGCAGCAGTGAGGCCGCCGTTACAAGCAACTATGTCGATATTTACGGCAATGCTCTGATAAGCGGCGGAACCGCATCGGGTTCAGAGAGTCAGTCCTACGGTATCTATTTTATCAATAACGGAAGCTGTAAAATAGCATTTAACAACATCTGTGCAGGAACTGATGCAGACTCATCAATCTGCGCCTATACTGCCTACGGCGGGAATCTTTACATGTACTACAATAATTTCTATAACGCTTCGACCGCAATAAAAACCGGCAGCAATTCCAGGGTGAGAAAGCTCTACAACAACGGTTTTGATTCACCCGATGTCTTTCTTGATGACTTTTGGGACGGAGAGGTCGATTCCGTGAGCGACCTGAATGAGCGTACCTTCACAAGCGGCAACGATGATGAGCGGATTACAATAACTGTTCCGGCGCTTGAGGATATCAGCTATTAAACAGTATTGCCGGGGACTATTTCAACCGGCATTACTTCATAAAGTCTATGCTGTTCCTTGTCAATAATCGCTCTTTTCAGCCATTCTCCGGCTCGGAAGCCAAGAGCCGAGATTGAAAGAGTTACTGTGGTTATTTTCTGCTCAGCAAGACCCAGAATAGGTGAATTATCGAAGCCGGTGAGAGCTATATCTTCCGGTACCCTCCTTCCGTTTTTCATTAGTGAGTGAAGAACCGAAAGAGCAATATAATCATTGAATGCGAAGGCTGTGTCGTATGAATTTTCTATAATCCAGGGGATGACTTTATTCCCGATATCTGTGAGTTCCTCTACAAAAATCAGATTATCATCATTGAAATCCAGTCCTGCTCCTGCGAGTGCAATCTTGACGCCGCTGAATCTTTCACGTGATAATGCTTCGAGTGAGCGGAAACCGATGTAGCAGGGAGCAACGGCTGCGTCTTTTCTTTTCAATACATCTTCAGTGAGCGCAATCATGCCCTGTTCTGTGTCATAGAAAATACAGGAATGGCTGTCATCACGTCTGTTCAGAAGTATAACGGGAATCTCACGTTCCATAAGAGCCTTTGATAGTTTTTTTTTCGGCTGAGTAAATGCAAAAATGCATCCGTCAATATCACCTGTCTTTTTGAATGAAAGAAAATCCATGTTCCCGTCATTAACTCTGGTAATTATGTTTAATCGAACGCTTCCGAAACCTCTCTGAATAGAATCAAGCAGTTCCGAGACATTATAGAAGAAGTGGGTGAGGCTGAGATCCGATTCAGGGAGAAAAAGATGAATATTAAGAATCGCCCTGTTAATCTGTTTTTTTATCGGCCGCTGCTTATAGCCCATTTCAGCAGCTGTTTTTTGTATCTGCACAGCCCGTTCATTGCTGATAAGTGCAGAGTTGTTAAGTACTCTTGATACAGTACTTGGTGATATGTTAAGTTTCTGCGCTATGTCATAGACTGTAACCCTTTTTGCCATCTTCTTAAGAAACTCCTGAACTGTTTTTCTAAGTTATATCATAAAAAATCATTTATTGCATGCAAAAAATGGATTTTTTTCTTGACAACAATCAGAAACAGCATCTATACTGGCTTTGTTGCATGCAACATAAGTGAATGATACTTACATTGAATATACAGGCAGGATTTATTGTGGCGGAATTCAAACGTTTTGATCTTGAAACATTGGATGATTTAAAAAATGAATTAGGCAGACTGAATCTTGAACTGCCTGTCAGTTCAAATATAGATATACTCTCAGAGCCGGTAAGAATCGGAAATTATCAGCTTCCCAACAGGTTTGTTGTGCAGCCGATGGAAGGCTTTGATGCAGATGAGGATACTTCCGCACCTACTGATTATACATTCAGAAGATACAAACGTTATGCCGCCGGAGGAGCGGGGCTGATATGGTTTGAAGCGGCTGTAATTGAAGCCGACGGACGCAGCAATCCCAGACAGCTGATGCTGACTGAAAAGAATCTTGATATATGGAAGCAGCTCGTTGAAGAAACACGGGAGTCGGCAAGGAAAAACCACGGACATGAAATAGTAACCGTACTTCAGCTGGCTCACTCGGGCAGATGGAGTAAGCCTCAGGGAAAGCCGAAACCGGTGCTGATTCACCACAATCCCAAACTTGATTACGCTGTCGGATGCAGCATCGATTCTCCCCTTGTTTCCGATGATGAGTTGAAGCGGATGAGGGATCTGTTTGTTGAAAACAGCAGGCTTGCTGAGCAGGCCGGTTTTGACGGGGTTGAGATGAAGGCTGTACACGGCTACCTTACAGCTGAAATGCTTTGTGCCTATACACGTCCCGGAATTTACGGCGGAAGCTATGAAAACCGAACCAGGTTTGTTCGTGAATGTGCACAGGGAATGCAGCAGAACATGTCCTCCGTCAGTTTCGTTACTGCAAGACTCACGATGTGCGAACCCTCAGAATATCCCTACGGCTGGGGCGTTAAATCCAGAGCCGGAGAAATTGAGATGGATTACACCGAACCACTAAGCTTTGCAAAAGAACTGGTTGAGCTTGTTTCCATGCCTGTGTTTAATTACTCACTGGGCTATCCGCGTTTTCAGCCTTATGTCACCAGACCTTACAACAATCCTATTGAAAGTGATCCCACACCCCCGGAACATCCGCTTGAAGGAATTGTCCGTTTTCAGGATGCAGGCAGGCAGCTTCAGGCTGTACTGGGAGATGTTCCCCTGGCGACTGCTGCTCTCGGCTGGCTCAGGCATCTGATGCCTCCAGTTGCAGCCGGACTTGTTGAAGAAGGCTGGGTGAAACTGATAGGACAGGGCAGGGGCAGCTTTGCATATCCGGAATCTGTAAGGGATATTATCGAGAAGGGCAGCATGGATTCAAAGAAATGCTGTATTACCTGTTCGCTTTGTTCTCAGATAATGAAAGACGGCGCCGGCCGGAACGGCTGTCCGGTTAAAGATAGAGCAGTTTATAAACCTGAGCTTATCAAAGGAAGAGAAGCTGCGAAAAAACGGGGACTGATTAAATGAGTTATAAATCATTCTCCCCGGAATCTTCTATTATAATAAATAATAAAGCAGTTAAATGCAGATATAACCATACTCTGGTAATCGGCAGCGGCAGTGCAGCACTTGCTTCAGCCGTAAGATTAAAGCGGCAAGGCATAGATGATTTACTGGTTCTGACAGATGATTTACTCGGCGGAACTTCCCGGAATACCGGTTCTGATAAGCAGACATATTATAAGCTATCAGATTCTACACAGGAACCGGATTCTCCTTACAAAATGGCAGAGGCCATAAGCGGCGGCGGTGCAATGCATGGCGATATAGCGCTTGTAGAATCGATTTGTTCAATAAATGCCTTTTATCATCTTGTCGGTATCGGAGTTCCCTTTCCTCATAATGACTACGGAGGATACACCGGCTATAAAACAGATCACGACCCGCGGGAACGCGGCATATCACTGGGCCCCTACACATCAAAAGAGATGGTTGAGCATCTTGAAAAGGAATGCGGACTTCTGGGAATACAAATCATAGATAAGCACGAATGTATAAAATTAATCAAATATGATGACCGGATCGCCGGTGCAGTTATCCTTGACCGGAGCAGGCTTTCAGAAGGAAAGAATGCAATTTCAGTCTTTCTCTGCAGCAACATGATCTTTGCTCCGGGCGGCGCAGCAGGTCTCTATGAAACATCTGTTTATCCCGGCAGGCACACAGGAGCTATCGGGCTTGCGTTTGAGATAGGCGCCGATGCTGTAAACCTTACGGAATCACAGTTCGGAATCGCATCGACAGATTTCAGATGGAACCTTTCCGGAAGCTATCAGCAGGTCATTCCCTGTTATTTCAGCCGTGATCCGGAAACAGGAGAATGCTTTTCATTTTTAAACGAACATTTCCCGAGCATGGAAGCTATGGCAGCTGCAATATTTCTGAAGGGATACCAGTGGCCGTTTGATCCGGATAAAATTGAGAATTACGGTTCTTCACTGATAGATATCCTTGTTTACAGGGAGTCCGTGATCAAAAAAAGAGATGTATATCTGGATTTCAGAATTAATCCGGCTGGAGATGAGCGCATCGGTGGTTTCTCGGAAGAAGTTCTTAACGGGGAAGTAAAAGACTACTGGAGGAAATCCGGTCTAAGCGGTGATACACCAATCAGCAGACTTGAGCAGCTGAATCCCAGGGCAATTGAACTTTATAAAGATCATAACATTGATCTTTACAGTGCTCCTCTGAAAATAGCCGTCTGTGCCCAGCATAATAACGGCGGTCTTGCAGGTGATATCTGGTGGGAATCAACAAATATCGGACACTTTTTTCCTGTAGGCGAGGTGAACGGAACACACGGAGTTTCAAGGCCCGGAGGATCCGCTCTTAACTCAGGCCAGGTCGGAGCCTTAAGAGCTGCGCAGAAGATTGCTAATTCCTATAAAGGACATTCACTTGATGTTGAATCCGCTCTTGCCGCTGCAGAGAAGGAGCTGCAATCAGTATTTATCCTGATGGAAAAGACAGTTTTTGATGATACAGATGCAGCAGATCTGATTGAATACAGAAAAGAATACCAAAGCCGGATGACTGAACACGGCGGGCTGATACGTTCTGAACAAACAATCAGCAGGGCCTGTGATAAAGCGGCTCTACAGCAGTCTCTCATCGGTACCTTGCGGGTTAGACCCGACAGGCTGTCATCATTCTTCAAATCAAGGCATATGGTGATAGCTCACAGGGTTTATCTTGAAGCTGTTAAAGATTATCTTCAGATGGGCGGCGGAAGCAGGGGATCCTCCCTTGTCGCAGATGACCACGGTGAACGGATCTGCCCAACCCTCGAAGATTCCTGGAGGATTAAACCGGACAACAGGAGTCTGCGCGGGATGATACAAATGCTTAAGCTGAATCCGGCAACTGATAAAATAGAGATTAACTGGATTGCCTGCAGGCCGGTTCCTGATAGTGTTGAATGGTTTGAAACCGTGTGGTCACGCTATAATAATGGAGAAATTTTTGAGCATAAGGAAGTTTATAGATGAATCAAATTGGAAGAAATGTACTGGTTACAGGGGCAAGCCGCGGAATAGGCCGCGGGATTGCAGTTGCCCTGGCAGCTGCAGGACATTCGGTTGCTGTTAATTGCGCAGGAAATCTCAAGGCGGCAGAAGAGACGGTAAGTATCTGCGAGTCTGTAAAGCAGTTTGATGAGCAGAAATTCCTGATTTATAAGGCTGATATTTCGGTAAAAGAGGATCGCAGCAGAATGCTCAAAGATGCGGTAAATGATTTTGGTGAAATACATTCGCTTGTAAACAATGCCGGTATAGCCCCGAAGAACCGAACCGATCTTCTTCAGATGTCTGAGGATTCTCTGGATGATCTGCTTTCAGTAAACCTGAAAGGCGGTTTTTTCCTGACTCAGGAGCTGTCGAATATCTGGCTGAAGCAGGAACCTGAGTCTTCAGAAAACCGAAGCATAATTTTCATAACATCGATATCTGCAGAAACGGTTTCTCTTAACCGCGGAGATTACTGCATTGCGAAGGCCGGTCTGTCAATGACAGTCAAACTTTTTGCACGCAGACTGGCGGAAGAAAATATCAGTGTGTTTGAGGTGCGTCCGGGGATTATCATGACTGATATGACTGCCGGCATAAAAGATAAGTATGAAGAGCTCATCAATCATGGGCTTGTGCCCCAGAGAAGATGGGGGACTCCCGAAGATATCGGAAAGGCTGTAAATGCTCTGGTATCTGATAATTTTATTTACAGTACAGGGTCCGTTATAAATGTTGACGGCGGACTTCACGTACCTGAATTGTGATCAAACTGTCATTTGACAGGATATTTTTGAAATCGGCAAACAGATTATTGCTGAAAAATTAGTATGGAGGAAGTATGAATAAGAAAAGATTTTTTGTCCTTATTGCCCTTGCCCTTATAGTCTGCGGACAGGCCAGTGCAAGAGACCCGAGATTTCTCTCAATTGGAACTGCATCAACAGGCGGTGCCTTTTATCCGATGGGTATAGCGATGGCTGACCTGCTGACACATGAGGTTGGAATTTCCACTTCTGCTATAGTAACAGGCGGTGCAGTTGAAAATAACTCGCTGATTGAAAAAGAAAACGTTGACCTTGCTATAACTATGGGTTTTATGGCCTATAATGCATCTAAGGGTATTGCACCCTATACTAAACCCATGAGCAATGTAAGTACATTGTTTTCCGGGCTCTCAAAGGGTGTGTTTCACATAGTTGTAAATGCTGATTCTGATATCTATTCGATTAATGATCTTAAAGGCAAAAAAGTTGCACTTGGTCCTGCCGGCGGCGGAGCGATTGCAGTTGCTTCTGATATTTTCTCATACTACAATATGACAGAGAAGGATTTTAAACCGGTTTATATTTCCTATGCTCAGGCAGCCGATGCTCTTACTGATGGAAATGTTGATGCTATTGTCGTTCAGTCTGCAGCTCCGGCCTCGGCAATCACAAATATAACAGCATCAAGAAAGCCTATAAGACTTCTTTCTATAGAAGAAAGTGTGCTGACACGGATTCTGGCAAAAGCTCCTTATTTCTCAAAACAGGTAATTCCCAAGTCTATGTACAATACCAGTACTGACATAGTTACCGTATATACACCGCTTGTTGTTGTCGTCAGAAAAGATCTTGGTGAAGATCTTGTGTACCGTATCACCAAACAGATATTTGAGAATATTGATACAATTAAAGAGTCACATCCTGCAGCCAAAGGCTTAACTATTGAATCGGCGACAGAGGCTGTTCCAACTCAGCTCCATCCAGGCGCTGCAAAATATTTCAGAGAAAAGGGTTTACTGTAAAATGATTGGTGAAAGATTATCCCGGTTGCAAAAAAATGTATCTATAGTTTTTCTTGTTGCAGCCTCCTGCATATTCCTCTTTACTGCCGGCTTCGGTACATTTTCGGCAATGACTCAGCGCGCTCTGCTGCTGGCTCTTGTAGGTCCTGTCGTGTTCTTTCAGGCATCAACTGCTTCCACACCTGTGTGGAGGCAGATACTGAATATTTCACTGGGAGTCTTTTTCCTTGCCGCAAATCTGTATGTTATTCTTGTATGGCAGGACCGAGTTCTTAAGATTGACGATATTCCGGTTACCGATCTTATTGTAGGAAGCGCACTGATATTTCTGGTTATCGAGGCCACCAGGCGCAAGACAGGATGGATACTTACAGGCCTAACAGCACTCTGTCTTATTTATGTTTTACTTGGACCGTATTTCCCTTCAATTCTGGCTCACAGGGGTGAGCACTGGGATCGACTGGTTAATTTCTTTTTCATGACAACTGAAGGGATATACGGTATTCCTATGGATGTAGCTGCTACCTTTATAGTTGTCTTTGTAATCTTCGGAAGCTTCCTTGAAAAGTTCGGCGGAGGACAATGGTTTGTTGACGTTTCATTCTCCATTGCCGGACGTTTCAGAGGCGGTCCTGCAAAAACCGCCATCCTTGGAAGCGCTCTGATGGGAATGATCTCCGGTTCACCGGCTGCCAATGTTGCTACAGTAGGCTGCTTTACCATTCCATTAATGAAACAGACCGGGTATAAACCCCATGAAGCAGGTGCAATAGAAGCTGTTGCATCAACCGGAGGTATGTTCACTCCGCCCATTATGGGAGCCGGTGCATTTATAATGGCTCAGTATCTTGGTGTTGAATACTCGAAAGTAATTGTAGCCGCGTTGATCCCATCGCTGTTATATTATCTGACACTGATGTTTGTTGTAGATGCCAGGGCTATAAAGGGTGGAATGTCCGGTCTCCCGGTAGAGAAACTCCCCGCTTTTGCAAAAGTTATGAAAGAACGGGGACTGCTCGGAATTCCGATTGTCTTCATGATTACTGCAATGGTTATCGGCTGGAGTCCCATGAAGACAGCATTTTATGCAACTTTACTGACCATAGTCTTCGGGTTTTTCAAAAAATCTACCAGACCTAAACTTTCTACTATATTAAGTGCTCTTGAAGGCGGCTCAAAACAGGTTGTTTCCATTGTTGCGGCCTGTGCTGCTGCAGGTATTATTGTAGGAACATTTCTGATTACCGGCCTTGGTGCAAAGCTTTCTTATACACTTATTGATCTTGCTCACGGTAATCTGTATCTTGCTGCATTTTTTACAATGCTTGTTGCTCTGATTCTCGGATGTGCCATGCCTCCGACTGCGGTGTATGTAATTCTTGTACCGATTATTGTTCCGGCATTAACCACACTGGGTGCAACTCCGCTTTCCGCTCACATGTTTATCTTCCTGTTTGCATCAGTCGGGGCAATAACACCACCTGTTGCTATTGCGGCCTATGCTGCCGCAGCTATAGCAGAGTCGAATCCGAATAAAACCGGAATGACTGCATTCAAATTCGGTCTGGCGGCCTATATAATTCCCTTTATGTTCATTACATCACCCTCAGTTATTCTGCAGGGAGATACAACAAGTATAATCTGGGCAGTTTCAACTGCAGCGATAGGAATGCTGTGTATTGTAATTGCAATGGAGGGAATCCTCCTGGTTAAATGGCCGGTATTTGCACGTGTGTCATTGGGAATCGCCTCGGTCTTTCTTTTAATTCCGGAGCGTTCTTCTGATTATATAGGTCTGGCTGTTGTTCTAGTTTCTGTGATTCTTGCGAGGATCTATACCGGTTTTAACCGGGTTAAGTCTGCTTCCTGAAGGTTGTAAAATGCAGAGTTTAAGATCATTTATTGAAGCAATGAATGAATTTCCCGAGGAATTTATCGAGGTAAATAAGGCAGTAAGCTCATCCAGAGAGCTTACTGCCGCAGTCTACTATCTTCTATCGAAGAATGAGAACAAGGCTGTTATGTTCAACAAAGTGCATGATTCAGATGTGCCTGTTGTCACGAATGTTTTTGGAACAAGAAAACGTCTTGCAATCGCGCTTGGTACTGCAGAAAAGACACTGCATGAAGTATACCGTGATAATGAAAAAAAACGGATAGAACCTGAAATTGTTGACTCTGCTCCGATTCAGGAAATTGAGTTTGACAGAAAGAATCTTGATCTCAGGAAGCTTCCGGTTATTGCGCATAATTTAGAGGATAACGGACCTTATATAACTGCCGGAATGATGACGGTTAAAGATCCTGATACCGGAGTTCGTAATTCCGGTATCTACCGACTTATGATTAAGGATGGTCACCGCACAGGTATTCATCTTTCAGAAACAAGTCACGCATACTATATTTACAGGAAGTATGTTGAGCGGAAAGAGAATATGCCGGTTGCGGTAACCATAGGAACACATCCGGCTGTACTGCTTGGCAGTTTGAGTTCTCTGGGAATTGATGATGATGAGTTCTCTGTAATGGGAGGGCTTCTCGGAGAACCACTGAGAATTACGCACTGCAGAAGTGTCGATCTTGAAGTCCCTGCGGATGGTGAAATCTGTCTTGAAGGTTCAATCGCATGGAACCTGTCGGAACCTGAAGGCCCGATAGGTGAATTTCACTCCATGTACAGCGGTGTAAGAAATTATCCGGTACTCGAAGTTCATCATGTGACAATGCGACGGAACCCAATCTATCTTGATATTTGTTCAGGCAGTCTTGAACATCAGCTTATGGGCGGACTTCCACGCATAGGTCAAATTTATAATGCAGTAAAAAAAGCCTGTCCCGGTGTTCAGGATGTCTATCTGCCGCCATCGGGTTTCTGCAGATTTGCCTGCTATGTTTCAATAAAGAAGATGGTTGAAGGTGAACCGTCCAATGCCGCCGCTGCTGTATTCGGGGCAGATGCTTTTATCAGAAATGTGGTAGTTGTTGATGACAATGTCGACATATTCAATGATTCGGAAGTCCTGAAGGCTGTAAATTTGTATATGAATCCGAAATGTAATTTCGTTATTCCATTTGCAAAAGGGAGCCAGATAGATCCTGCTGCTGATGAGGGTATTGTCAGTAAAATTGGAATTGATGCAACAAGACCGCTGAATGCAGAAAATGTCCCGATAAGCATCAGTGACAGTATCAGCCGGTTTAATCCGGAACGGCTTTTTGAAAGCTGATTAACCTCAAAAATTGTCTTAAGGAAAAACTGGAACCTGGAATGAAATCAACTGTTAAAACCCACTGCAAGATGTGCAACTGCCGCTGCGGAATTATTGTTACTGTAGAAGACGGAAAAATTATTTCATTTAAAGGTGATCCGGACTGCCGTAAGAACGATGGCAAAATATGCGTAAGAGGCCGTGCAATGCTTGAACTTCAGTACGACCCCGACAGGCTCATGTTTCCGGAAAAGAAGACCCCAGATGGTTTTCAAAGGATTTCATGGGACAGTGCATATTCAGAAATTGCCGAAAAGCTTTCTGATTTAAAAAGCAGATATGGAGCAGAGAGTCTTGCTGTTTACAGGGGGATGTCAGTTTATTCCTGGCTGGTTTCAGTTCAGCTTCAGCGGTTTATGAATCTGTTTGGGACACCAAATTACGCTTCAAATTCAGCGCTGTGTGTGAGTTCCAAGGTCTTCAGCACTAAATACAGTTTCGGCCCCGGAGTATCCACCTGCGGTGATTTCCGCAGTTCAAAATGCATCCTGCTGCTGGGCACCAACCCTGCTGTGACCGGAATGCACCGGTCCCTGCGTGTTATGAGAGACATTAATTATGCGCGTAAAAACGGAGCTGTCCTGATAGTTGTTGACCCGAAGAAAACCGAGACAGCAGCACTTGCTGATATACACACAACAATCAGACCCGGGACAGATACGGCTTTCATACTTTCAATGGTTCACGTTATTATCAAAAACGGGTGGTATGATAAGGATTTTATTGATAAACATACAACCGGTTTTAATGAACTTAAAAAAATTACAGAAGCATATGAGCCCCGAGAAGTTGAGAAAATCTGCTGGATACCGGCAGAACAGATAATTAACATAGCTGAAATATTTGCCAAAACAAAGTCTGCATGTGCAGACAGGCGGGAAGGGGTTATTCATCACGAGCATGGCATGCAGACCTGCCGGGCGGTAGATATTCTGAATACAATAACCGGAAATATCGATGTTGAAGGCGGTGTTCATCTGCAGACAAAGATGTTCAGTCCTGTTTCCCCGGCATTTAAAAGGCTTACTTATCCTGAGATGCTTACAAATACCAGACCCTCAGTTTCAGCTGATAATAAAATAACCAGGGATGTTCCCTCCAATCTAATCCGTGCAATACTGGAAGAAAAGCCATATCCGATAAAGGCCCTGATTGTGATCGGAAGCAATCCCGTCCTTGCCTGGCCCAATTCGTCAGTTGTTCAGGAGGCCTTAAAGAAACTTGATCTGCTGGTTATGCTTGATTTGTACAGAAATGATACTGCCACCTTCTCTCATTACAATCTTCCAGTGGCGACATTTTTCGAGAAGGTTGACTTTCAGTCTCCTGAGGTAGCAATACCCAGAATACTTCAGTACCAGCCGAAATTAATTGAACCTGCGGGTGAAGCAAAACCGGATTTTCAGATAATTAAAGAATTGTCCGGGAAGCTGGGCTTCGGTGAATATTTTCCTGAATCGGAAGATGAAATTCTTGAGAACATGCTGGGAGACTGGGGTCTGTCAATTGATGAGCTGAAAAGCAGAAATGACGGAAGCGGATTTGAATTTGAGCCAAGACCTGTGGGATATTTCAGAAAAAACGGATTTCCAGATAAAAACGGTAAAATAAACCTTGCCTCGGAAGACCTTGCAAAGGCCGGAGCAATTTCACTGCCTGAGTACCGGGAACCCTCAGAAAGTCCGGTCTCTGATTCGGAAACCTGTAAAAAATATCCGCTTATTCTAATAAGCGGTAACAGACTCTCTGCGTCCTATCTTTCCGCCTCACACAACCTTCCGTCGCTTCATGATAAGGTATCCGAGAACTGGGTTGAAATGCATTCCCAAACAGCCGCAGAACGGGACATTTCCGACGGCGAGATTGTTTTTGTCGAATCTCTGCGGGGAAAGATACAGATAAAAGCAAAGCTGAACGATAAGGTTGACCCGCGGGTTGTAATGATCCCCTACGGATGGGGTCACAGCTTCGGAGGTTCCTGGCAGATTGCAAACAGCACCCCCGGAGCTAATGTAAATATTCTAACTGATCATAATCGGATAGACAAAACTTCAGGAATGCCTGCCTATAAGGATTCCCTCTGTGAAGTGTATAATATAGATAAAACTGACTGAAATAGTGTTTAATAAGTTAATTACTATTCTGCAGTTCAATATTTACTTCATTAATAATTCTGCTCATATTTTCGATATGAGCTTTCTTGCCCCATGAATACTGAGGTAGTTCCCAGTCAATTGTTTTTAAATTTTCAGTGATTTCAGGAATTAAATTATAGGGAATTGATAAAAATAGCAAACCTTCAGGGAAGAGGTTTCTTGCCTTCATTCCATGATGAAGACCGCTTATCAGAATATTGAGTTCACCGCTAATATACGGATATGCATAAAGGTAAGCGCACCCGACAACAGTAGTACCTTTTGCATTCCAGGATGCACCTGTTCTATAGTTATAAGATCTTAATAGAATTTCTGCCTGACTTGGTGGTGCTGTAATGATCAGTAAGTCGGGAACTTCCTTCAGATGCTCCAGCGGAGTATATGATACGTAGTTAATACTTTTTGTATGAATTTTGGGAAGATCAATATACAGTTTTTCATTAGCTCTTGTATCTTCAAACACCCCAAGTCTAGGCCCTATTTGTCCGCTCTCAAATACCGGATCTGCCTCCGACATTCCCAGAACAATGGAGCCTGCTTTGCATTCGTGGTTTTCATTTTTTATATAAAACGGTTTATCTGAAATCTGGGCTTCTTTAAGCATTTCACAGAAAGAAAGTTTTTTATCAAGGTACTCAATATCTTTGGGTTGAGTAAGATGGAATTTAATTCCAATAGGTTTGTATTCAAATGAGAAATTATTAAAAATTGAAAAGTCTGTATTATTCATAGCTGATCCTTGATGGGTAGTATCAAACTCCGTATAAAATACGGAGTTTGAAGTAATTACATCTGCTTGATTAAATCTTCCGGTTTTTTGTTGGCTTTATAGATTTCTGTGAATTCAATAAATGCAAAAACAACTGGTGAATCAATACGAGTAAAAACAAGCGGGCAATGCATTAATCCTTTGGGAATCCATATAAAAGATGTTTTATTAATTATATGTTTTTCCTTTTCTTCATTGTCGGGTCCGAGCATGATATAGGCTTCAGCCTGAAAATCCTGATAATTCATAGGATCCGCGCCGAAAAACATAAGTATCTCATCATAATCATGAGTATGGCCATGACCGCCCATGCTTACCGGAGTAGTTATTGCCTCCATTGTCATGTTGAAAGGAAAACCTTCCCACTGTTTTACCGGTTCCTTCCTGCCTATACTGATTATAGGCTGAATGATTTCTGAGTGGACTGATTTCCCGAAAGGCTCTTCAAGAATCAAGTGTCCGAATTTTGTTTCGCTCATAATTTCTCCTAAGTAAATAGCTCTTGTATGCTGTATATGTAAACAGTATGCTTTCCGGGGGCTCTAAGAAGAATCAGAACCATACTGATGTTTTGGAGTATAAATCTCTTAACAAAAAAGATAAAACAACTTATACTTTTATTAACAACCGCTAGTTGTTAATAAAAGAGGTGTTAAATGTATCATCAGATAAGGTGTTTTCTTGAAGTCGCGAATTATTTAAGTTTTACCAAGGCTGCAGAACGTTTGTGTATAACGCAGCAGGCTGTGACAAAGCAGATAAATTTTCTAGAACAAAGACTGGGGGTAATTTTATTTTATAGAACTACCAGGAGTGTGACTCTTACTGTTGCAGGAAAGATATTGAGAGATGAGTTCTTTAAAATCAATTTTCAGATTGATGAAGTGATGGAAAGAGTACATGGGGTTACACAGGATAAAAACTCAATAATCACTATTGGTTTTTTTGCATACTTCTCAAGAAAGAAAATTATACTACCCATAATGGATTTCCTGTCTGAAAAATATCCTGAAGTTTATTTTGATATTAAGCTGTATGATTTAACTAATTTAAAAAACAGACTCCATGACGGAGAGCTTGATATCTGTATTTCCACATCTAATCACTGGCAGTCCTGGCCTTCTGTTAAAACTAATGTACTGAGAAATGATAAACTGTATATTGTTTTTTCTAAACGACATCCTTTGTCGGAGAAGCCGGATTTCAGTATCAGCGATTTAAAAAATGATACCAGGTTAATGATGCCGAGGCGTGTGATACAAAATGAGGCAATTGCCTGGGATAGTTCAATAACTTATCGAAACAAACTTTTATGCCATGACTTGATTACTTTGCTGGTGCATCTGGAATCCGGACATGGGTTCGCAATCTTACCTAAAAACTTTGAAGGAAGTGATTCTGACACATTGATTTTCAAAGATATACCAATTGCGGGTTCACATGTTGGAATATTATGTGTGAGAAGGGAAAATATGGAAAACCCGCTTGTTCTTGAAGTGAGCAGGGAAATTGAAAATAAATTTATAAAAATATAATTAAAATAAAAATAACTGTGAAAGATCTTGTTTTAACTTCTGATGAGATAATAAATTAATGTAAAAAATTCGACCTCCGGATTCCATTTAAAATTAAAAATTTGTTACAAAAATTAAAAATTTATGAAAAATAAAATTTGACAGCAAAAAATTTCGCTGATAATATCTCACAAAATTAAGCATACGACCAACACTAAAAAGAAGTTGATGCTTGAAAAAAAGGAATGGAGGAATATTTATGTTGAAAGGACAGGATTTTAGAAAAGTATTCATCTGTCTAATACTTTTAACTCTAAGTATTAGTTCAGGTGTATTTGCAAATGGTGATCAGGAAGGCGCTGGGGTCACAAGTGATAAACCGATAGTGTTGTCATATGCAACAAACAGGCCGCCTAATGATCCCCAGTCGGTAATCTGGCTGACACCGATGCTTGATGAAATTACAGAAAGAACACAGGGCCGTGTTGAATTTAAAGTTTACTGGTCAAGCGCGCTTGGCAAGTCTTCGGACCAGTATAATCTAATTAGAGATGGAATTGCTGATGTAACCGATTTTGCAACGCCTTATGTACCAGGCAAGTTTCCGCTTGCTGATGTTGCCAATCTTCCCTTTGCCGCTCAGGACCCACGCAATCTGATGAAAGCTATGTATACCCTGACTGAAGAGGGATATTTTGATGACATGTGGGATGAAGTAGAATGGCTCGGCTTTCATTCAACACCTTCATACAGGTTTATGTTTAGATCAAGTAAACCTATGAATGTTAAAGAATTAAAAGGATTGAAAGCAAGAGCTCCCGGTGGGCTTGCAACAAAATGGGAAGAGTCAATAGGTATGGTTCCAGTGAATATTGCAATAAGTGATGCATACACATCCTGGCAGACAGGCCTTGTAGATGTCTGGGTACATCCTGCAAGTTCAGTTATTAAATACAAATTCTATGAACTGGAATGCGAAGCTTTGCTGGACGTAGGTTTTTACGCTATGGCAAACGGTACTAATGCTATGAATAAAGCAAAGTTTAACAGTCTGCCTGAAGATATTCAGGAAACAATAAAAGATGTTTTTCACGAATATGCATTTATATATATGCAGTCCGGACTGGATCAGGATATTGAAGCATATAATGTTCTTGCAGAGAATAATATCGAAGTTTATAACTGGAAGGAATCTGATCTTGATGACTTGAAAGCCACAGCTGCTCCTATCTGGAAATCCTACATAAAAGATTTGAACTCTAAAGGTTATGATGGAGATAAACTTGTAAACAGATTTATAGAAATACTTGAATCATTGGGCGAGAAGCCCCCCAAACTGAACTAAATACTATCTGGAGATAATAAGCATGTTCAAGAAAATTGTTAACTTTTTCAATAGAAAAGTCTTAAGTACAATAGCTGCTTTTTCATTGATTTTCGTAATGGCAATTACAGGAATAGATGTTTTCGGCAGATATGTGCTGGGCAAACCCCTTATAGGTGCATTTGAGCTTTCAGAATTATGTATGGCAACGATTGTATTTCTAGGGTGGGGATTTACCCAATCTGAAAAATTTCACATTGAAATTGATGTTGTATATAACAAAATGCCTGAGCTGACAAAGAAAATATTGAATGTCTTGATGCCGATTCTTGGACTTGCTTTATTTTTCTTTATGGGCTGGCAGTCAATAATTTTTATAAAAGACAGCATGGCTTTACATGAAACTACTGATATGCTTGGACTTCCGGTTTGGCCTATAAAGTCATTTATGCTGATTGGTTCTGTTGCCATGGTTCTACAATTTTTTATCGATTTAATCGAAAACTGCAGCTTTAAGGAGTGTGAATAGCAATGGAACCATTTACAATTGGTCTAATCGCTTTAATAGTTTTATTTATTCTGATATTCAGCCGAATGCCTATAGCATTTGCATTTATGCTGACCGGATTTGCAGGTCTTGTAGCCTTGCTGGGATTTCATCCTGCATTAAGCTATCTGTCAATCTCAGCATGGACACAGGGTACAAGTTATGAACTGATGGCAGTTCCATTATTTGTACTGATGGGTATGTTTGCAAATCATTCCGGTATTGGTTCTGATTTATATAAAACTGCATCAGCATGGCTGGGCAGACTTCCGGGTGGATTAGCTTTCGCTACAATCTGGGGTTGTGCCGGGTTTGCTGCCTGTACCGGTTCAAGCAGTTCCGGAATGCTGGTTTTCGGACCAGTATCCTATGGTCCAATGAAAGAACATGGTTATAGTAAAGAGCTGTCACTTGGAACAATCTGCTGCTCGGCAACTCTGGGAAGCATGATTCCTCCAAGTATTTCATTTATCGTATACGGTAGTATTACAGATGAATCAATAGGCAAACTTTTTATTGCCGGTATTATTCCCGGAGCACTTGAAGCAATTCTTTACTGTCTTGTAATAATACTTTTAATTTCATTAGGAAAATGGAAAGGTCCCAGGGGGGAAAAGACTACCTTCATGCAGAAACTTGCCAGCCTGAAAGGAACATGGGGAATGCTGGTTCTTATGGTTCTTGTTATCGGCGGGATTTATCTTGGAGTTTTCTCTCCAACAGAAGCTTCTGCAATAGGAGCTATCGGTGCGCTTATAATCATGATTTCGAAGAAGGGCTTTGACTGGTTGGTAATAAAGAAATGCCTTGTCGATACTGTGAAATTAAGCTGTATGGCATTCAGCATTATCATCGGTTCGGTAATATTTTCCCGTTTAATGGCATTAAGCGGATTGAATATCTGGCTGATTGATCTGATTACAGCCAATAACCTGCCGAACATTGTAGTTGTCATATTGTCTCTTCTCGTACTTTTCCTTCTTGGATTTGTTATGCCTGTAACTTCTACGATTGTACTTATTGTTCCCTTCCTCTATCCAATCTTCACACAGGTTCTTGGATACAGCGGAATTTGGTTTGGTGTAATTGTTGCCATAATGGCTGAGCTCGCAGTTGTGACCCCTCCAGTAGGTATGAACCTTTTCATGATGAAGGGACTTTTTGAAAAGGAAGCTACCACCGGTGAGATCTATAAAAGTGTAATACCGTTTGTTTTTGCTGATGTTGTTAGAGTTGTACTGTTAGTAGCCTTTCCTGCAATTACACTTCTTTTAATTTAGCAGTAAAGCGGAGTATAAGATGACTAAAAAAGAAAATTGGCTTAGGCTGCTGAAAAATGAAGCCCCCGGATGGATTGCAGAACCCTGGGAAGCTTTTAAGGGCGACACGTTTCACAATAAATTTATACAGGATCCTATTACAGTCACAAGTAAAGGAAACAGGAGAGTTGGAGAGTATCCGGATCAATTTGGAGTAACCTGGAAGATGGCCGAAGGCCATCTCGGTGGAACTCCGATAGTCAACAGTGAAAATAAAGCAATTAAAGATATTAAAAGGTGGAAGGATGATTTGCTCCTTCCGCCTCTCTCCGGGCACAACTGGAGTTCTGCAATAGAAAGCTCGGGTAAAATAGATCGTTCCGAATATCTTGTCTGCAGCATGATCTCCAGCGGACTTTTTGAAAGGACCCATTACCTGATGGGATTCGAGGATGCGCTTGTAAATTATATGCTTGAGCAGGAGCATATGTTTGATTTAATCGGAGAAATAAAGAAGTGGAAAATTGAGCATCTTAAACAGGTAATCGACAATATTAAACCGGATGTAATTCTATATCATGATGACTGGGGCAGTAAAGACAACCTGTTTCTCCCTCCGGAAGTTTGGAGGAGTCTGATTAAACCACACCATCAGGAGATCGTCAGTTATGTTAAATCACGCGGGGTTATCTTCCTTCATCATTCAGACAGTATATGCGAACCGATTGTTGAAGATATGGTTGAGATGGGAATTGACGGCTGGCAGGGGATAATTCCACAGAACAATATTCAGGAAATTCAAAATATTATAAATGGAAGAATGGCTCTGATCGGCGGTATTGATGCCCCCGTTATCGATCGGCCTGATTTCGATGAACCCGTAATAAGAGACGAAGTCAGAAGATGCATCGATTTATATGTACCCCAGGGGAATTTTATTCCGTGTATTCCCAATATAGTTCCTATATTTCCGGATGTAAAAATGATATATGAAGATGAATTGCAATCATACGGGAAACGTTTTTTCAGATAACTGGTTCCTGATATGAAATTAAAATCCTGATTATGGAGTAAGAGTGTGGCTGTTGCAGTTGTATCAAAAAGAAAAATACAGGCGGAAAAAACAAAAAGATCAATTTCTGATTCTGTAAAAGAACTTATTGAAGAAAACGGTTTAGATAATTTCACTGTTCAGGATATTGTACAGAAAATAAATATTTCTGTGGGAGCGTTTTATCATCATTATAAATCCAAGGATGAGGCGGTTCAGGAACTGCTTTACAGGATATATGAAATATTTGAAGAAGAGGCGTTTTGCACAAATATCGAAAGGGCTGTTACCGCTCAGGAAAAAATCGTTTTGTTTTTTTCAAGATATGCAAAGTTTATTAAAGACAGCGGAGTCTATTATATAAGACAGATATTGAATTATGACAATAAAATGATTTTTAATATTGAACATTATTTAATCCGTAGAATTGAAGCTATAATTGTATCTTCATCTAATAATGAAAACGGATTAATTTATTTTAACCCTAATATTGTTGCAAATAATCTGCTGATAATTGCCCGAGGTTTTGCTTTTGACTGGTGTATGCACAATGGGTCTTACAATCTGGAATTAAAAATGATTTCATGCATCAAAAAAATTGATTATGGACTGTCGATTCATAGCTGATGACTTTCCGACATATTATATCAGGTAAATTCGAACACAATGACAGGTTGCAATCAGAAGGGATGACATTGCTGCCATCCCTTCTGTACTTTTACTTCTGGTAAATAATCTTATTTATAGTCGCTCTTAACAACTAGCTTGATTGGTGTTGCAATCAGACTTTCAGGTGTTTTACCTTCCAGTTTCATGATTGCTGCTTCTACTGCTGCATATCCCATAAGGTAGGGTTTCTGAGCGATGGTACCGGTAAGAGCACCATTCTGAACAGCCTCAAGAGCTTCGGCTACTCCGTCATTACCTATGAGCAGCAGAGTCTTATCCTGTCCTGCTTTATTAAGAGTATCGCTGGTAAGTATTTCATATCCTAGATCCTGAGCTGCCTGCATTGCACCAAGAACCATGGTGTCGTTGTTGCAATAAATACCCCGAATATCAGGATTAGCACGGAGGATACTTGTTGTGACATCAAGAGCCTGGAGTCTGTCCCATTTTGCAGTCTGTGAAGCTACAAGTGTAAGGTTTGAGAGTTCTTTTGCTCTGTTGGCGAAACCGCCTGTTCTGTCAACAGCACATGTATCAGCAGGATTACCTTCAATAATTGCAACCTTGCCTGATTTGCTGCCGAGCTGTTTACTTATGTAATCAGCTGCCATAACACCTGCATCATAGTTATCAGAACCAATAAATGTTGTAATTTCAATGTTATTAAGCTTTGCATCAGCTTTTGTAATTGCTGCTGTATCGACATTAACAATTACTATACCTGCTGCACTGGCTTTAGAAAGGCCGGGAAGCAGATTCTGTTCCGTAATCGGAGAGCAGACAATTGCGTCGTATCCTTTTTCAATTACTGTATCAAGAATGTTTGCCTGATCCATTACGTCCTGTTCAGACTGAACTGCGAATACATCTGCGGTCACTCCGTAATGTGCACCTGCAGCTTCAAATCCTTCACCGTTTTTAATCCAGTGAGCGTTCAGGAGTGTTCGTGTGATGTTTGCAATTTTATAATTCTTGCTGGGTTTAGGTACGCCGTCCAGGAATTCTCCATTAACAAGACCTTCTGAGTCATCCAAGAATGCAACACTTCCTGTTGCAGGTACTGATTTAGTTTCCTGATTTCCTCCTGCCCAAGTAAAAGTCAGACAAGTCAACAGTAATAATACTGCTATGAAAGCAACTTTCCTCATTTGCTTCCTCCTTAAATAATTTTCCAGTTTTAGCTGGAATTTAATCAACCAATTTTATTTTTCAGCTCTGCTGAATGAATCAACGAGCATTGCAATTATGATGATCAGACCGATTACAGCAATCTTGTAGTAAGTAGGTACATTAAGGAGTGTCAGCCCATTGTTGATTGCACTTAATAAAATTGCACCAAATAAGGTTCCACGAATTTTTGTTTCACCGCCTGCCATTGAAGTACCGCCTATTACCACTGCAGCAATTGCATTAAGTTCAGCGCCGCTGCCAATAGTTGGTTCTGCGGCTCCAAGTCTTGATGTCGCCACAATACCGCCGCCTATTGCGCAAAGAAGTCCGGAATACATATAAGATAGAGTAATCATTTTATTCACATTTATACCTGTGAGGCGGGCGGCTTCCCTGTTATTTCCTATAGCAGTCAAGTATCTTCCGAAAACCTGATGGCTGAAAATAAGCCATGAGATTATATAGATAAAAAGGAAAATAATTACTGCCATCGGTATAAACTGTAAAACAGTTCCTCCGCCTATAGTTCTGAAAGACTGCGGAAGTCCGTAAATTGTGTAGCCCCCTGTGATTATCAGTGCAAGTCCGCGGTATACATTCATGGTTGCAAGGGTTGCAATAAAGGGCTGAAGTTTTCCCTTTGTGATCAGTAATCCGGAAAGATATCCGCATATACAGCCGACTATTATACAGGCGATAAGAGCAAGAGGCCATGGAATTCCTGCTTTCATGAGTAGCGCCGCAGTAACTCCGCTTAATGCCCAGGTAGAACCAACTGAAAGATCAATACCTCCGGTAGTTATGACATAGGTCATACCCAGCGCGATAATTCCATTGATAGCCGCCTGTTTAGCCACATCCATAATATTTCCGATTTGCAGGAAGTAGGGCGATGCAAATGATAGAACAATAATAATTCCCAGTAATACAATTAAGACTCCGTTGTCTTTTAAAATTGTTGATATTCTTCTGCCGGATAATCTTTCATTTATTTTTTCAACCACAGTCAGTATCTCCTTTCTAAAACCAATCAGCCGGCAGCATAATGCATTATGGTTTTTGCATTTATATCCGAACCGCTCAATATTGCCTGAATCTCCCCGCTCCTCATAACAGCAATTCTATTACTGAGCAGCATAACTTCTTCCAGCTCCGAGGAAATGACCACGACTCCTTTTCCTTCTTCCGAGAAGCTGCGTATCTGTTTGTATATATCCTGTTTGGCTCCGACATCTACTCCTTTCGTAGGTTCGTCCAGAACTAGAATTTTGCTGTTAGTATGCAGCCATCTTGAAATCATGACCTTCTGCTGATTTCCTCCGCTGAGCCGTTTTATATGCTGTTCAGTGCTGGTTGTTTTTATTCCAAGTCTTTTAATTAATTCTTTGGCTATTCTGCTCATATGGATTGTTCTGATAAAACCGGCTTTTGTTGATACCGATTTCATATCAGAAAGCAGAATATTGTTTTTTATATCCATATCCGGAAATATCCCGTTAAATTTACGATCTTCACTTACCAGACCCATTCCGGCGTTTATCGCATCAGTAGGGTTCCGAAAGTTTCTGGTTTCTTTTTCTATCAGAACTTCTCCTGAATCCTTTGCGTCAATTCCGAATATAGAGTGAAAGGTCTCGCTTCTTCCTGCGCCTTTTAATCCGAAAAAGCCCAGAATTTCTCCCTCATTAAGAGCGAAGGATATATTTTTAAAAACTCCTTCTTTATTGAAATCTTTAACTTCAAAAACAATGTTATCCTTTCTGGCTTCATCTGAGCGACTCGCAGATTTTACAAAAAACTCTTTATCTCCAACCATATGTCTGATAAGAATATCTCTGCTTGCTTCATTTTTTTTCAGTTCGCTGACTTTCTCACCATCACGCATTATCATAATCCGGTCGGAAATCTTTATTACTTCTTCAAGTTTATGAGATATGAAAATTATCGATATTCCCTTGGCTTTAAGTTCCAGAAGCTGGTTTAGAAGGGCTTCAGTTTCAATAATTGTCAGAGCTGTTGTAGGCTCATCAAGAATCAGAACTCTGGGTTCTCTGATGATATTTCTTGCTATCTCAATCATTTGCTGATTTGCAACTTTAAGGCTGCTGATTCTGGCATTGAGCGGTACTGAAAGCTTCACTGTATCCAGAGCTGCCTGAGCATATTTTTTATTCTTCTCATAATCAAGAAATTTGAAAAATGGCCGCTTATATTCTGTACCAAGTACGATATTATCAGTAACGGTAAGCGAGGATATCAGACTCAATTCCTGTTGTACCATAGCAATACGATGCTGTTTTGCAGTAATAGGACTGTCTATTTCAACTTCATTTCCATCAATAATAACGGTTCCTGAATCAGGCTGTGTGCCGCCTGAGAGTATCTTCATTAATGTTGACTTTCCCGCACCATTTTCACCGACCAAACCTAAAATTTCACCTTCATTTAATGAGAAGGAAACATCTCTTAAAACACTGACAAATGAGTAGCTTTTATAGATGTCTCTCATCTCAAGGACTTTATGCTCCATAACTGTTAATTCACTCTCCTGGTTTTAAAACTGCCTTAACTATACTCTCATCATTAAGTGCTTTGAAAGCATTTTCTATTTCTCTGAGGGGGAATGTCTTCTCAATGAAAGGTTTTACATTCAATGTACCGTTGGCAATAAGATTCAGCATTTCTCTGTTTTGTTTTACAGTTGATGCATGTGCTCCATATACAGAGACTTCCTTGTAGTGAATTATATTGCTGTCAATGAAGCCCGTTGTTTCTTTCGGCAGCCCCCCGAAAAGACTGACTCTTCCCCTTTTGGCCACAACGTTCATAGCATCGGTTTGTGCCGGTCCAACAGAGCAGGCCACTATAACTACATCAACACCTCTTCCGGATGTTTTGTCCATAACGGCTGTTTTTAAGTCTTCTTTAGAAGAATCGATCATTTCCAGTCTGGGCAGGAACTTTTTCGCCATCTTTATACGGTGATCATTGAGTTCAGACATGAAAACTCTTGCCGCCCCCTTGCTGAAGGCAAGATCTGCATGCATGGAGCCTATAAATCCGGAGCCTATTACAAGTACAATATCTCCTTCCTTGATATCGAGATATTCCTGCGCATTAGCCACACAGGCTATAGGTTCAGCCAGCACCGCCTGCTCTGAAGGCAGTCCCTCAGGTACCTTTGTAACATGATCCTGTTCAAAAGCCTCTGCCGGAATTTCCATGTATTCAGCAAAAGTTCCGTCAAAGTTAAATCCTATGGTTTTTAAGCTGTCACAGAGGTTTGTGAAACCTTTTTTGCAGTAGTGACATTGACCGCATCCGATTGCAGGCGCTATCTGTACCCGATCTCCAACTTTAAAATTTGAAACTTCACTGCCTATTTCAATAATTGTGCCTACAGATTCATGCCCCATGATTGAACCTGAGTTTATTTTTGTAGAACCGAATCTGTATGCTCTTAAATCTGTCCCGCAGATAGATGTTGCATCAACTTTTATTACAGCACTTTTCTTTTTTGCCGAAGGCTTTTCAACTTCTTTCAAGTGCAGGTTTTTTTCTCCGTCATATACATATGCAAGCATTGTGGTCTCCGTTATGTAAGGTTTATCAAGTAAAATGTTATATTAGCAACATAAATAGATTAAAATGGGAAATATGTATTGTCAAGAAAAAAATATAGAAATAAAATTTAGAAAAAAAACATTCTATTGACAGAAAGTGGTAAATATATATAAAGTTATGATACAAAAGAAACATAATAAATTGAGGTCATTTATGAAGTATCCGAAACTTTATCTGTCAATGGATAACTGTTTTGCCATTAAGCGATGGATTACTCCTGAGCAGTGGATGAGGGTTATTAAAGATTTAGGAGCCTCTGTGATAGAAGCGAGTACCGATAATGAAATTGATCCCCTCTTTTGTCCTGAGGATTATAGGAAAGATTGGGTAAGAGAAGTTAAGAAGTATGAATCTTTGTACGGGATGCAGGTTAAAAGCTTCTTCACCGGTTATCAAACCTACAGGACAGCAGGTTTGGCACATCCTGATCCAAGAATTCGGAATAAAATTAAAGATGAGTGGTTTAAGCCTTTAATTGATCATGCTGAAGAGCTGAACTCAGCGTCAATCGGATTTTCCTTCCATGCATTTCAGGAGGAAGATTTAAATGACAGTGATAAATATAAAGCTGCCGTTGATACTGTTGTTAAAGAGTATGCGGAATTATCTGAATATGCTGCTGCTCACTCAGGAGTAAAATTGTGCTGTGAGCAGATGTATGCGCCATATCAGCATCCGTGGAGAATCGCTGAATCAAAAAAATTAATATCTGATGTATATAAAAAGTCAGGAAGGCCTTTTTACATAGCTCTCGATGTAGGGCATATGGTAGGGCAGAGGAAATTCACTAAGCCGGATCCGGAAATGATTAAGTATGCTCTGGATAAAGCTAGGGAAGGCCGAATGGCTTTCGACTATTGGCTGGGGCCGGAGCCTGTGTATACCAGAATCAGGGAGTATATACAGTCAGGCCGGAATACCGATGATAATTTCATCAGGGATATGCTCTCGCTGCTTGATAAGTACAGTTATATGTTTGCTGACGGGGCTGAAAGTGATCCTTACTTGTGGATAGAAGAACTTGGAGCCTATTCACCTATAGTTCACATGCAGCAGACTGACGGTGTGAAATCATCACATGCGCCCTTTACTGATGAAACAAATAAAGAAGGCATAATTATAGGTGAGAGGATGATTGAATCTCTGATGAAGGCCTGCGAAAAGACCGGCGAGGCCGGAATGCCGGAACCGACTGATGAAATTTTACTTGCATTTGAGATCTTTATATCTAATGTTCAATATCCTCAGGATGCACTTCAGCATCTGAAGGATACTGTAGCTTACTGGCGAAAGTATATTCCTCAGGATGGCATACCCCTTGATGAGGCATACAAGTTAATTAAAGGAAGGAGTTGATTATGAAAGGATTGGTTGTTGGAGATTATCTCCTGCCTACGGAAATACTGAAAAAGGTATTTATCGGCGATAATATTGAAAAAGATGTCCAGAGTTTTAAAATGCTTGATTTTCCCTGTAATGATCGTGCAGAGATTAGAAATGTATACAGACTGCTTGAGGAGCATGGTCCCTCCGGAGTTCCGTTTCCTGATGAACTGCCGGAACTGATTAAGGATGTTGAATTTGTTGCTGTAAATATATGTCCTATTAATAAAGAAATTCTCGACAGTGCTGAAAATCTGAAGGTCATTCTTTCCGCCAGAGGAGGCCTTGAAAATATTGACATGGAGGAAGCTACAAAGCGGGGTATTCCTGTTATTCATACGCCTAATCATAACGCAATGGCAGTGGCAGAATATACAGTAGGGCTTATACTTTCAGAGACCCGAAATATTGCCAGGTCTCATTATGCGCTTAAGACCGGTGAATGGAGGGAATTTTATCCGAATTCGGCATATATCCCCGAGTTGAATGAATTGACGGTAGGGCTTGTGGGATTTGGACAGAATGGACAGCTGCTTGCGGATAAACTTAAATCATTCGACTGCAGAATAATGGTAAGTGATCCCTTCGTTCCCGATGATGCTGTTAAAGCCAGGGGCTGCATTCCTGTCAAATTCGAAGAACTCCTGAAAGAAGCAGATATTATTTCTCTGCATGTTAGACTGACTCCTGAGACTTCAAAACTGATCGATGCTCCGCAGTTCGAAATGATGAAATCATCAGCATATCTTATTAATTCTGCACGGGCGGGACTTGTGAATACCCAGGCTTTGATATCCGCGCTTGAATCAAAACAAATTCAGGGGGCGGCAATGGATGTCTTTGAACAGGAACCACTTCCTGCAGACAGTCCGCTTGTGAAGCTTGATAATCTTACTCTCTCAAATCACAGAGCGGGTGACACAAGGGCTTCCTACTGGAATGCTCCGAATATAATGAGAGGTGAACTGCTCACCTATCTAGGCGGGGGAAGGCCGAGGATGGTTGGTAATCCGCAGGTTTTATAGAAGGGGCGTCATGTGGAAAAATATACGATCGGTGTTGATTTCGGTACTGCTTCTGTTCGTTCGGTTGTGGTACGTGTAAGCGACGGCAATGAGATAAGTTCTGCAGTATATCAGTATAAAGAGGGGATAGAAGGATGTGAGGGCTGTATTTCTGATACGCGGGATCCGCTTGTTGCAAGGCAGCATCCTGTTGATTATATCCGGGGTATTGAGGAAACAGTCAGGACTGCCCTAATTAAAGCCTCAGAGGTAAGTCCGGGAATTTCGCAGAATGTTATAGCTATGGGTGTTGATACCACCGGTACGACCCTGCTGCCTGTACTTAAGGACGGAACTCCCCTTGTAGATCTTGATGAATTCCGGAACAATCTTTCTGCACATATCTGGCTGTGGAAGGATCATAGTGCGCTGGAGGAGGCTGAGTATATAACTCAAACCGGTCAGGAACTATATCCGGAATATCTGGAAATGGTAGGCGGCCGTTATTCATCAGAATGGTTCTGGTCAAAAGTACTTCACTGTCTGAATACAGATAAGCGGGTATATGATGCAGCTTTTACCTGGGTGGAGGTTTCAGACTGGCTTGTTGCAAAGCTTTGCGGCCTTACTGATATGTCCTCTATTCCCAGGGGAATATGTGCGGCCGGGCATAAAGCCCTGTACAACACGGCCTGGGGCGGGTATCCGGATAAGAAATTTATTGAAAGTCTTAACCCTGAGCTTCTGCGTCTGCTTGAAACGCTGAATGGATCCGAGGTTAAGGATTCCGGTCAGAGCGCCGGTTTGCTGAGCAGTGAATGGGCTTCAAAGACGGGACTGCCTTCCGGAATTCCTCTCTCAATGCCGGCCTTTGATGCTCACTTCGGAGGTATCGGCGGCGGTGTAAAGCCAGGTACACTTGTGAAAACTATAGGCACTTCGACCTGTGATTTAACAGTTACTTCCGGAAGTGAAAATATAAAAGGTATGGCCGGTATTGTCAAAGACTCGATAATTCCCGGATTTTTCGGAATTGAAGCCGGTCAGTCCGGTGTGGGAGACATCTTTAACTGGTTTGAAAAATACATAGCACCTTCTGGCAGGAAACAGAGTGAGCTAATGCTTGAGGCGGAGCAGCTTAAACCGGGCGAGAGCGGTCTGCTTTCTCTTGACTGGCATAACGGAAACAGAACGGTGCTTATTGATCAACGCCTGACTGGCCTGATTCTGGGTTTGACTCTTCATTCTACTGCAGCTGAAATTTACCGGGCACTTATAGAGGCTACTGCATTCGGTGCAAGAGTTATTCAGGAACGCATGGTTGAAAACGGTGTTGCTGTAAGTAAAATTATTGTATGCGGAGGTGTCCCCAGAAAATCCCCGTTATTGATGCAGATCTATTCAGATGTTTTTAATTCCGATATTTATATCTCGAAAAATGAAGAGACCTGTGCATTAGGCGGGGCAATTGCTGCGGCCGTGGTTGCAGGTGCATATCCGGATTTTGTAAGTGCTATTGAAAAGATGACAGATGTCTCAGCGATGGTATATAAACCGATTGAGCGGAATGTTGAAGTTTATAATAAGTTATACAGGCTGTATCTGATGCTTCATGACTCATTCGGAATCAGCGGCCAGCAGCAGGATTTGTCCGGTGTTATGAAGGAATTAATTGATATACGGAATTCGATTCGTTCTATTTAGGATCTTCGGCAATAATCAGAGAGACTCCTTTTTCTAAGAGGAACTCTCTGTATTCATCCGATATATTATGATCTGTGATGACGATGTCGAAATCAGTTATATCACCTAAATGTCCTGTACAGACCTTATTGAACTTTGATGAGTCAACAAGAAGAATGTTTGTCATACTCGATTTTATTGCCGCTCTTTTTGTTTCTGCTTCATAGGGGAAGGGGCATGTTACACCAAGATCTTTGTGTACGCCGCCGGCGGAAATAAAGGCTTTTGAGGCTCGTGTATTTTTTACCAAATCAAGACCCTGGAGACTTTCAAACATCTGGGTCTCGTGGTGGTAAATACCTCCGCTTGCAATCATGTTGCATTTTTGTTTTTTAGTAAGAACTTCAATTATATTTAAAGACCAGCAGATTGTGGTTAAGCTGAATTCATTTGGAATCTCTTTACTCAAATAAAAGATTGTGGTGCCGCTGTCCAGCATGATTGTTTCATTTTCGGAAATAAGAGCTGCGGCTGATTTCGCGATAGCAAGCTTTTCCTCTTTGTGCAGCATCTTCTGTTTTTGTATTAGATAGTCTATATGCTGCTCTGGGTTTTCTTTGTAATCCGGGTTATAAACGGCTCCGCCATGAAAAAACTTGATTATGTTCCGTTCTTTCAGAATTTCCAGATCGCGGCGAATTGTCATCATTGTAACATTGCATAATTCGGATAGTTCTCTGATGCTGGCCGCATTATTTTTTTTCAGGTGCTCAATGATATAATTTAGCCTCTGTTCTTTTTTATCCATAATTCCTTGCTTGGTAAATTCTTATGATATATTTAATACATCTAAGCTGCGTTCTGTCAATATAAAAATGTTACTATTGTTATAAATGTTATGATGAGTTCATTATTATCCTGTCTCTTTATTTTAAGCTATCATAAAAAGATGTAAATAGATAGCAAAATGTAGTATATATAAATTATGCACAACAAATGTTATAAAAATTGATTGACAATGTTGCAAAAATAACATTAGAATGTTGCTACTGTTAAATAAAATATTTGAAATTATCTTTTTATACATTCTTAGCGGAGGAAATATGAGAGAAGACAGATTTACCGGCAGAGTTGCATTTATAACCGGTGCCGGACAGGGTATGGGGCAGCAGCTTGCATTTGATATGGCTGATGAAGGAGCTATTGTTGTAATTACAGATATAGATGAAAAAGCTCTTGAAGAAACTAGGGGCGTACTTGAGAAAAAGGGTGTAAAATATATGTCAGCCGTGTGCGATGTTTCTGATGATGAAGCGGTTAAGGCATGTATAAATGATGCAGTGGCTAAGTTCGGAAGTATGGATATACTCGTGAACAATGCCGGTCTGCTGAAATCTGCAACAATTGAAGATACATCAAATGATTTGATCGACGCGACTATAGACATTAATATTAAAGGTGTACTTTATGCCATACGTGCTGTAACACCGATCATGAAAAAACAGAAATATGGCAAAATTGTAAATGTGGCTTCAATCACCGGCAAAAACGGTGACAACAGCACTACTTTCGTTTATGGAGCATCCAAGGGCGCTGTAATTACCATTACCCGGTCTGTTGCCAGACAGCTTGGACCCTTTGGTGTAACCTGCAATGCAATCGCTCCCCACGCTGTAATGACTAAAATGATGGAATACTGGGATGATGAGAAAAAGCAGTCTATGGCTGATAAAATTCCGGTTAAGAGACTCGGTACAATTAAGGATATGTCTAATCTGATGATGTTCCTGTCTTCAGACGAATCATCCTTTATAAACGGAGAGACAGTTAATATCAACGGCGGCTATTACATGGATTAATTCCGTGAATGCATAAATAAAAAGAAATTTATTTTCTGGAGGAAAGATGACTGATAACAAAGAAAACGCTCTGGGCATGATAGAAACCAGGGGCTTCGCCGCAATGGTAGAAGCTGCGGATGCTATGGTAAAGGCTGCTAAAGTAGAGCTTAAGGGCCACGAGGAAACCGGCGGCGGTTATGTTACAGCAATAATCAGAGGAGATGTTGCGGCTGTAAGAGCAGCGCTTGATGCAGGCAGCAAGGCTGCTGAAAGGGTTGGAGAAGTTGTATCCGTACATATTATTCCAAGACCTGATGCATCCGTAGACAGCAAACTCCCCCTGAGTGAATCAGGAGCCAAGTAATGCAGAATATAGAACTGAGGACATTTAACTTTATAGATTCACTGCAGCTGCAGATGGCCTCTTACATGTGTACTGTATCAAGAGGTTATTTTCCGGTGGGCGGACAGGCCTGTGCAATTGTAGAGATTGCACCCGGTATAGAGATCAACAGGCTTACCGACATCGCATTAAAGGCTACCGGTGTAACTCCGGGTATTCAGGTGGTAGAAAGGTCTTTCGGTCTACTCGAGGTTCATTCTGACAGCCAGGGCGATGCAAGACAGGCAGGCGCTGCAATTCTTGAAGCTCTTAATCTTAAAGAGGAAGATCGGCTTAAGCCGAAGATTCTCACAAGCCAGCTGATTAAGAACATAAGCGATCACCATGCACAGCTGATCAACAAAGTCAGGTTCGGCAATATGGTGCTCCGCGGAGATACAGTATTCATCCTTGAGATTGAGCCGGCCGGGTACGCCTACTATGCTGCCAATGAGGCTGAAAAAGCTTCAAACATCAACATAATCAATGTATCGGGCATAGGAAAGTTTGGAAGAATCTATATAGCCGGTGAAGAATCGGAAGTACTTGTAAGTAAAGATACCGTAGAGTCTAAGCTCGCTGATATCAGCGGAAAAGCACTATAAGGAGAGTTTATAAATGTCTACAACAAACAATGCGCTTGGCATGATAGAAACAAGAGGATTTGCCGCGATGGTAGAGGCCTCTGATGCAATGGCCAAGGCGGCCAATATTGATTTCATAGGATGCAAGAGAATCGGCGGCGGTTTTATTACATCAATCTGCCGCGGTGAAGTTGCTGCAGTAAGAGCCGCTCTTGACGCGGGCAGCAGGGCAGCCGAAAGGGTCGGTGAGGTAATCAGCGTGCATATTATCCCCAGACCTCATGCCAGTGTCGATGAAGTTCTGCCGCTTGGAAGAAACACTAAAGGGAAAAAATAATTATGGTACTTGCAAGAGTAGTGGGCTCAGTAGTTTCGACTGCAAAGGAAGCCCGTCTTGAAGGGATAAAACTGCTCCTTCTTGAAAAGATAGATGTAAAGACTCTTGAAGGCAAAAAAGATTATGTGGTGGCTATGGACGCTGTCGGCGCCGGTGAAGGCGAGATCGTTTTCTTTGTCGGAGGCAGCAGCAGCCGGCAGACAGATATAACTGCAGGAAAACCGAGTGACGCTACTATCATCGGTATAGTGGACAGTTATGATATGTCGGGAAAAATAGTCTATAAAAAAGGCGGGGCAGCCGGATGATGCTTGCAAAGGTGGCCGGAACAGTGGTGTCCGCTATACGTTCCGATGGAATAGATGAAGCCCGGTACCTGCTGGTGATTCCCTGTGATACTTCCGGAAAAGAAGGAAGCGGCGGTATTGTCGCCCTGGATCCTCTGGGAGCCTCGGCCGGTGAGCTTGTACTTCTATCTCAGGGCAGCTCAACCAGGCAGACTAAAATCAGCAAGGATAAACCTGTAGATGCGATAATTATCGGGATTGTTGATCAGGTGGAAGAAAAAGATAAGGTTGTGTTCCGCAAATGAGTATAGAAATAGTAGGACTGCTTGAGTACCAGAGTATAGCCGACGGATATTTTGCCCTTGATGCAATGGTTAAACAGGCCCCGGTTGAGATTCTTCGTGCTGAAACTATAAATCCGGGAAAGTTTCTGATAATTATATGCGGTGATGTTGCCTCGGTAGAGTCTGCTATGAATGAAGCATATGGAGCGGGTGAAGATACCATATATGACCGGGCAGTCCTTAGAAATCTTGATGATTCTGTTCTCGGCTGCGTACAGCAGGTGAGGGAGCCTGAAGACTGGGATGCTCTGGGCCTGATTGAAACAACTTCAATTGTATCGGCTATAGAAGCAGCTGATACCGCGGTGAAAGCCGCCGGAGTCGAGGTTGTCGAAATAAATGCCGGGAATGAAACCGGCGGAAAAAGTCTGTTGAAACTCAATGGTCCTGTCGGTGATATGGAATACGCGGTTGAAACCGCATGCGCTGTTCTTCGAGGCAAGGAAAGACTTTTCCGAAGCGTAGTAATACCGGTGCCGCACAGTGATATCAAGGGGTATGTAAGTGGAAATTAATGAATCAGCCATTCGTGAAATGGTGACATCAATAGTCAGCGGATATTCAGGAAAAGAGAAGACGGTTTCCTATTCAATGAAACCGGTTCCCGGTGTCTTCGATGATATAAACACAGCAATTTATGAATCTCATAAGGCATTTCAGGTATTTCAGGAGACATCTCTTGAAATACGGCGGGCAGTGATTCAATCAATTCGTGATACCGCATCTGCCAATGCACAAGAATTCGCCCGGATGGCTGTTGAAGAAACCGGAATGGGCCGCTATGAGGATAAGATAAAGAAAAATATCCTTGCAGCGACAATGACTCCCGGAGTGGAGGATGTGCAGCCGCATACCTTTACCGATGATCACGGCCTCACCCTGACTGAAAGGGCTCCCTACGGAGTTATAGGGGCAATTGCACCAAGCACAAATCCGACCGAAACCATAATCAACAACTCAATAAGCATGCTGTCCGCCGGAAACACTGTTGTATTCAACGCCCATCCGGGTGCCAGGAATGTCTCAGTCTTTGCGGTGGGGCTTCTCAATGAAGCCGTAAAAAAGGCCGGCGGACCGGATAATATCATAGTTACTGTTGCAAATCCTACTATAGAAAGCGCTCAGGTTCTGATGACCCATCCCTATATAAACCTTCTCACAGTTACCGGCGGTCCCGGTGTTGTAAAGCAGGCAATGCAGTCAACCAAGAAGGTTATTGCTGCAGGTCCGGGCAACCCTCCATGTATAGTCGATGAGACCGCGGATCTTGTAAAGGCGGGAAAGGATATCGTTGCCGGTGCGAGCTTTGATAACAACATAGTCTGCATATGCGAGAAGGAAGTTATTGCCGTTCGGTCTATAGCCGACAGGCTTAAGGCTGAGATGGTTAAAAACGGCGCCTATGAATTAAACAGCGACCAGATCAAAGCCGTAACTGCCAATGTTATAGATAAGCCGGGGCGAAAGGGTGATGAGGGCGCTGCAAACAAGAAGTTTGTAGGCAGGAACGCTTCGGTCATCGCTGCAGCTGCCGGAATCACTGTTCCGCCTGAGACAAAGCTGCTTCTCTGTGAAGTTGATAGATCCCATCCTCTGGTATGGACCGAACAGCTTATGCCGGTAATGCCTCTTGTGCGGGTTGATGATGTTGATGAAGCAATATCATTTGCTGTTGAGGTTGAACACGGTTTCCGGCATTCGGCATCAATGCACTCAATGAATATTGCAAAACTTTCAAAGATGGCAAGGGTAATCAACTGCTCACTGTTTGTGAAAAACGGTTCCAATTTCAACGGAATGGGAACCGGCGGTGCAGGATACACCTCCTTTACCATTGCAAGTCCAACCGGGGAAGGCTTTACAAGGGCCAGAACATTTACCCGGGAAAGACGATGTGCGCTTATTGATTATTTCAGAATAGTATAAGGGAGCCGGGACATGAAAATAGGAAGAGTCACCGGTACGGTGATATGCACCAGAAAGGATGAATCGCTTGAAGGGATAAAATTTCTGCTTGTTCAGCCGCTTGATGATCAAATGAAAGAAAGCGGAAGCCCCGTTGTTGCCTGTGATACAGTTCAGGCTGGGCCCGGTGATACTGTTATCTATGAGGGCGGACGCGAAGCTGCTCTTGCACTGGATAACTGGTTTAACCCTTCTGATGCGGCTGTACTTGGAATTATTGACAGAATAGACAGGGCGGAATCATGATACTTGCAAAGGTTACCGGCACGGTTGTTTCAACCCAGAAAAGCAGGAAACTTGAAAGTCAGAAGCTTCTGATTCTCAGGCAGATTGACCCTGAAGGAAATATCATTGGTAAGGAAATTGTTGCTGTTGACACTGTTCAGGCCGGAGCGGGTGATACAGTTTTGATTATAGATGAAGGCGGATCAGCGGGTATTATGCTCGGGATGAGCTCTCAGCCTATCAGGACTGTAACAGCGGCAATCGTAGATCGCGTAGATATGGTAAAAGAAGGTAAGTAATGTACGGTGAAACAGATTTTACAGCTGCAAACAGGAAAGAGAATGTGTCCCGTGTCGCAATAGGCGGAGATCACGGCGGATATATGTCAAAAGAAATCCTGAAAAAATATCTTGAAGTTCTCGGGTACAGGGTCATAGATGTTGGAACATATTCAACAGATAGTGTAGACTATCCCGACTACGCACTTAAGGTGGCAAAGAGCGTTGCCAGCGGGGAAGCCGAGCGCGGTATTATGATAGACGGAGCGGGAATAGGCTCCTCCATGGCCTGCAACAAGGTGAAGGGAATCAGAGCCGCCTTATGCTATAACATGCGTACAATAGAAAACAGCAGGGTGCATAACAATGCAAACGTGCTGACCCTTGGAGGTCCTCTGCACAGCCCGGAAGAGCTGTGTGAGATGTGCAAGGTATGGCTTGAGACAAGGTTTGAGGGCGGAAGACACTGGCCCAGAATCAATAAAATAATGGCAATAGAGAGAGGTAATGGTTAACTCATGGACGACAAAGAACTAATCGATAAAATAACCAGAGAGATAGTAGAGAAACTTAAAAACGAAGGCGCAACCGCTTTGGCTCCGCAGTCTGCGGCAGCAGCCCCGTCGGAGAGCAGCAAGGTATTAATTCCTTCTGACATCGCTAAATATATTGATCACACCCTGCTTAAAGCTGATGCAACTGCTGAACAGATTGATAAACTCTGTGCTGAGGCAAAACAGTACAACTTCTGCTCGGTATGTGTTAATACTACCTGGGTAGCCCGCTGTGCGAAAAATCTTCAGGGTACTGATGTTAAAGTCTGCTGTGTTGTCGGTTTTCCGCTTGGCGCCATGAGCTCAAGAGCTAAAAACTTTGAGACAAGGCATGCCATTGAAGACGGAGCCACCGAGATTGATATGGTTATGAATATCGGAGCCATGAAAGACCGTGATCTGAAACTTGTTGAAGAGGATATCAAATGGGTAAGACGCGCCTGCGGACAGCGTGCCCTGCTGAAGGTTATTATTGAAACAGCCCTGCTTACAACCGAGGAAATTGTTCTTGCTTCAGAAATTACTAAAAAAGCCGGGGCTGACTTTGTAAAGACTTCAACCGGATTTTCAACTCACGGTGCAACTCCCGAGCATGTCGCTCTTATGAGAAGGACTGTCGGTCCTGATATGGGAGTAAAGGCTGCCGGCGGAGTCCGGACCTTTGATGATGCAGTTGCTATGATCAACGCCGGAGCAACCAGGCTTGGAACAAGCGGCGGGGTGAAAATAGTGCAGGGACAGACCATAGAATCAGGATATTAAATCTCCAAAACTGAATAAATAAAAAAAGCCTGCTGAAATATTTTCAGCAGGCTTTTTTTATTGTTAGATTGATTTTGCCTTCTTCATATACGAATATTTTTATATGGAGGGCAAGTCATGAAACGAATGGTTTACCGTATTATTTTTTCAATAACAATACCGTTTATTATTATAATTTCAGTGTTTGTGATCATAACCATCAGCAGCTCAACTAGTTCACTTAACTCAAGCACAAGGGAAATGCTGATAACCTCTACCGATTTATGGGCGACGGAGTTTGAGAGCTTTTTTTCGCAGCAGCTTGCTATTGTAGACAGTTATAAGGCGATAATTGAGGCAAACCTGAATTTCGAAAATATTGGAGATGATGAGCTTTTTGCCGATTTTGTTGATAAAATGAAAGGAATCGGCAGCCCTATCCTGACTGGTAATAAGCTTACGACGCTGTATACCTGGCTGGCTCCTGAATATACAGGCTCGAAACAAATCCTTTCAATCAGAGATTTAAAGAATGATGGAAATCTGACTTTTAATACTGATTCCACTTATACGCGGCAGGATATCATAAATGATGACTGGAAATGGTTTTATAAGACAGAAGAGTTAGGCACTTATATAACCGATCCCTATTACTGGGAAGAATTCAATTCTTTTATAGTTTCGATCTGCCGTGCAGTTGAAATTGAAGGACGTACTGTAGGTGTTGTCGGAACCGACAGTTATATTGGTCAACTTAAAGACCAGCTTCTCTCGCAGAGTTTTCAGAATGAAGGATATTTTGCTCTTCTTAATACAGATCTCCTTTTTATCGGTCATCCTGAAAATGAATTAGAAGGAAAGGATTTTTCTGATATTTATTCCGAAGATTTTGAAATAAATAAACAGATCCTTTTGGATGATGGAATGCGGGATGGTGTTATATACTCAGGCGATCAGGTTATTGGTTTTTCAAAACTTTCAACAGGGTGGATCCTTCTGGCGGTTCCGTCAATGACAGAACTTAATTCAGGAATAAGGGCGCTTGTACGCAGATTTATTATAGTTTTTATAGCATCACTTGTGATATTCCTTATCGTCAGTGTCTTTTTGGGCAGAAGTATCTCCAGTCCCGTCTCCATCATTTCAAGTGAAATCGCCAGAATTTCAGAAGGATATCTTGATGTCGAAATTGACTCAAAACTGATAAAAAGAAAAGATGAAATCGGGCTGCTTGCTGAATCTCTTTTTAAAATGACGGCAAATATAAATCAGACAATTCTGCAGATAACAATTGCCGCGAATGAAGTTACAAGCGGAAGTTCCGAAATCAGTGATACCGCGCAGGCTCTGTCTGCCGGATCCAGTGAACAGGCGGCAAGCACTGAGGAAATTTCAGCCAGTATGGAGCAGCTTGTTGCAAATATTGAACAGAATACTGAAAATGCAAGCCACTCAAATAAGATCGCTTCCAAAGCCGCAGCTGATGCATCGGAAGGCGGTTCTGCGGTTTCAGAAATGGTTGATGCAATGAACACGATAACTGAGAAGATTACGATTATCGAGGAGATTGCCCGGAATACAAATCTGCTTGCTCTTAATGCTGCAATTGAAGCGGCAAGAGCCGGAGAATCAGGAAAGGGCTTTGCAGTGGTTGCTGATGAAGTAAGAAAGCTTGCAGGCAGAAGCCAGGAGGCCTCAACAGAAATCTCTGAAATTTCTATGTCGAGTGTAGGCAGGGCCAGAAAAGCCGGAGAGCTGATAGAGAAGCTTGTTCCGGATATTACAAAAACTTCGGACCTCGTTCAGGAAATCTTTCATGCCGGCTCAGAACAGAATACAGGGGCAGAGCAGGTAAACCGGGGAATTCTTGAGCTGAACAAGGTAATTCAGGGTAATGCTTCAATTTCAGAGAAGATGGCATCAATGGCGGAAGAGCTTAGTTCCCAGGCTGAAACTATGAAGGATGTTATATCATTTTTTAAAGTGAAGAATGAATAAAAATCCGAACAAATAACACAGCCTGCTGAAAAATATTCAGCAGGCTTTTTTTAAGCTCTCCAACATCAAAAAAGTGCAAATTTGTCCATAAACTGCAGAATAGTCCATAAAAATTGCAGATTGACTACATGTACTTCTGCCGGATCCCGTGTGAAAATATTTATGTAATTAACAGTAAGAAAGACACAGGATGGTTTATGGAAAGCAGATTGACACTGAACGGGGTGAGCAAAAGTTTCGGCCCGGTTAAAGCTGTCAGGAATGTCTCATTCTCTGTTGCTCCCGGCTCGGCGCATGCCCTTATCGGTGAGAATGGAGCCGGCAAATCGACGCTTGTAAAAATGATCACAGGTATGCAGCAGCCTGACACAGGAGAAATACTCCTGGATGGTGTTCCATGCCGTTTTGAAACTCCCATCGATGCCCGTCGTGCGGGTATTACAGCAGTATATCAGGACCCTAAACTTTTTCCGCATCTCGATGTGGCTGAAAATATTTTCATGGGCATCTATCCTCGAACAAAATCAGGTATGATAGATAAGGCAGTGATGTACAGGGAGGCGGGAAAAAGCCTCCGGGAACTGGGTGTTGATATTGATCCGCACTCTCCGCTTGCGGGAAAGACCGTAGCGGAAATACAGTTTGTGGAGATAGTCAGAGCAATGTATGCGGATTTAAAGGTTCTTTTCCTTGATGAGCCTACTGCATCGTTAACTCCGACAGAAGCGGACAGATTCTTTAAAATCGTACGCTCTCTGACAGAGAAGGGCGTTTCGGTAGTTTTTATTTCACACAGACTGCAGGAAATACGTGAAGTCTGCGACTCGGTCACGGTTCTGCGTGACGGTGAGCATATTCATACCGGTCCTGCTCAGGATTTGAGTGAGCACGATATGGTTCAGCTGATGGTAGGCCGCGATCTCTCCTCACTATTTGTAAGGGTTGAAGCTCCTGTAACCGATGAACCTCTGTTTGAAGTAAACAATCTTTCGCTTGACGGAGTTTTCAGCGATGTTAACTTTTCCATAAAGGGCGGTGAGGTTGTAGGTATGGCCGGACTTATCGGAGCAGGCAGAACAGAGATTGCTGAAACAATATTCGGTATCCGCAAGCCTACATCAGGCAGTGTTACAGTTCACGGGACCGAGGCTGTTCCAAGGACTCCGAAGCAGATGATGGATCTTGGTATTGCATATATTCCCGAAGATCGCGATCTTAACGGTGCAATTACCTCATTGGGTGTTTCGGATAATATCTGCATTGCTGCATTTAAGAGGGTTGCAAAGGCCGGATTTACAAAACGCGATAAGGAAGAGGATTTTGCCGGACGCTACGCAGAGGATTTTGAGATAAAAACCGCCGGACTGGCGGCTCCTGTTTCAAGCCTTTCAGGCGGGAACCGACAGAAGGTTGTACTTGCCAAGTGGATGGCTACTGTGCCGAAGGTTCTAATTCTTGATGAACCTACCCACGGCATTGATGTAGGCACTAAATCTCAGGTGCACCAGCGTGTTTCCGAACTCGCCTCAGCGGGATATCCGGTACTTCTTATATCATCCGATCTACCGGAAATCCTTGGAATGTCGGACAGGGTTCTTGTTGTAGCCAACGGAAAGATAGTTGCCGAGTTTTCAAAGGAAGAGGCTACCCAGGAAAAAATAATGGAAGCCGCTTCACTTGGAAGCAGTAATATTTCAGCCGGAGGGGATGAATAATGGGCATCAAAGATACACAGACATCCGGAAAACCCGGTCTCAGATCAAATATTGCATCAAATATATCACGAAACACTCTGCGTCTTCGTGTTGTATCGGTATTTCTTTCTTTTTTGATTGTTATAGCCATTTTCGGTTTTACCACAGACAACTTTTTTACACTCCAGAACATGAAGATTATTGCATTCAATGCAGCGCTTCTGACGATAATTGCCTGCGCAGAGGCTCTTGTTGTTCTGACAAGAAACCTTGATGTTTCGGTCGGGTCAATAATCGGCCTCGCCGGTTATGCTGCAGCAAAGCTTGCCCAGGCCTTTCCTCATTCCGGTATCATCATCATTCTTTTTGCGGTACTGATTGGTCTGGCTATGGGAATTATCAACGGTCTGATTGTTGCCTACGGAAGGGTTCCATCGATTGTTGCTACTTTGGGTACGCTTTCCATTTTCCGCGGCATCACATACATCATCGGGCATGGTGTAGAAGTCCCGTCAGGCGATCTTCCCCAGTGGATGATAAAAAGTGCCGACGCAACGATACTGGGTATTCCCTTTATAGTTCTCATTGCAATAGCAATAGTCATTGTTCTCAGTTATCTGCTGAGCAACATCCCACTGTTCAGAAGGATCTATGCTATCGGTTCAAATCCTGATGCCGCTATCTTCTACGGACTCAGGGCAAACCGTGTGATTCTGCTTGCCTACAGTTTCGCAGGCGCGCTGGTCGGTCTTGCAGCTTTCCTCTATATATCCAGGGTCGGAACCATTACTGTCAACCTCGGGCGTGACTGGGAAATGACGGCACTGGCTGCAGTAGTTCTTGGCGGGGTGAGTACCACCGGCGGAAGCGGCAGTCTTTTCGGAGTCCTCTTCGGCGCTCTTATTCTTTCTTCTATAGATAACGGTCTGGTTCTGGCCCGTGCTCCGGAATTCTGGAGAATGTTTATCCAGGGTACAGCAATAGTTGTTGCGATTGCCCTTGATGCCGGAATTGAAAGAAGAATACAGAAGATGTTTAAACATGAATAAAGGAAGTAAGAAGATGTTTTCACTAAAAATATGGGCTAAACATTACAGATGGGAGCTGATTCTCTGGGGACTGATTGCTGTCGCCGTATTCTGGTTCAGCAGAATGTCTCCCTACTACCTGAATGCATTTCAGCTGCTTTATTCATCACGTAACTTCGTATTCACCGGAATAATGGCCCTCGGCCTCATGGGAGTAATAATAACCGGTGAAATGGATCTTTCACTTCCATCCATACTTGCGGTATGCACGGTGCTTCTGTCAAAGGCCTCGGCTGCACAGATGCCGCTTGGCGCAGCAATACCAATGATTTTTATAGTTGCAGCCTGTCTCGGTGCATTAAACGGATTCCTGGTTGCAAAGCTCAGACTTCCCTCACTTGCGGTAACTTTGGGAACCATGGGAGCTTACCGCGGTCTTGCTTTTATAATCGGCTCGGAAGTGGGATATACAGGTTTTGATGCAACATACATGTTTCTCGGCAGCAAGACGCTTGGTCCATTTGCCGTGCCGCTGATGCTCCCTGTCTTTTTTGTGATTGTTGCTGTATTTGCTGTGATTTTTCACTACACAACCTACGGTCGTAGAATCTTTGCGATTGGAAATAATTCGTCAGCCGTTTCATACTCCGGGATATCAGTTGTAAAAACAAAGATGGCTGCCTATATGGTCGGCGGTCTCACTGCAGCAATGGGTGCCTGGATATTCATCGGGCAGTATGGTTCAGCCAGAGGCGATAATGCCAACGGAGTAATTCTTGCCGTTATTACCTCGGTTGTTTTAGGCGGTGTGGATATTAACGGCGGAAAGGGTAATGTTTTCGGAGTCGTGACTTCAATACTCTTTCTGTGGACATTAAGAAACGGAATGGGAATTGCCAATATTGCAGGTCCTATCCAGCAGCTGATAATCGGTCTGCTGCTTGTTTCCGCAGTCCTTGTTTCCAACTTTACCGGATCTCTTAAGAGATTCGGAGATTAAAAAGGTATTTATGAGATGCGGCTTTTTAAAGACCATATCTCAATAAAAAAATTTTGGAGGTTTCCTATGAAAAGAACGATCATAGCGATCGCACTGGTGCTGGTTCTTGCAGGAACAGTTTTTGCCGGTGGTCAGACTGAAGCAAAAGGTTCAGATACTTACAGAATCTTTATGAACCCTAAGTTTACAGGTCTTTCTTACTTTGAGGTTTGTGCCGACGGCGCAAAGAAAGCTGCAGAGGAACTCGGTGTAGATTTTGTTTACACAGGTTCAGAGCAGGCAGATGTCCAGCTTCAGGTTCAGTCACTTGAGAACATTGTTTCCCAGCGACCGGACGCAATCATCGTTTCAGCAATCGACCTTAATGCAGTTGCTCCCCCGCTGAAAAATGCAATGGCTCAGGGAATTACTGTTGTTTCCTATGATGCTGATACAGCTGTAGATGCCCGTGACTATTTCTGTAACCAGATGTCATACGAAGGCGCTGCCCGGGCAATGCTTGACTGTGCTCTGCTTGATGCACCTGAAGGCGGAGAAATCGCATTTATCGCTGCATCTCCTACAAGTCCCAACCACATGGCTCATATCCGCATTATGACTGAACTTTGTGCAACAGAAGATAAATACAAGATGTTTACTCCTGTAGCTACTCAGTTTGCCGCTGATGATGAAGCAAAAAGTATTGAAGTTGCAATGAACCTCATGCAGGCTTATCCTGACCTTAAAGTTATCATCTCTTCTTCAGCAGTTTCAGCTCCGGCTGCAGCACGTGCTATCAAGAGTGCAGGTAAGGAAGGTCAGGTATATGCAACCGGTGTAGCACTTCCTTCATCAATCAGATCATATCTTAAAGACGGCTCACAGAAAGCTTTCTTTATCTGGGATCCCGCAATGCTCGGTTACATGTCAGTTTATGTAGCAAAAGCTGCTCTTGACGGAACACTCAGCAAGACTCCGGGAACCAAGGTTTCTGCCGGTGAACTCGGCGAGTTTACAGTGGGTGAAGATGGAGAGATCGTTTACGGCCGACCCCTCATCTTCACACCTGAAAACATCGACCAGTACGATTTTTAATCGTTGATTTCTAATCATATGACTTACAGTCATTTCGATATCCTATCGTACTGATTCGATATTTCCAAAAAAAGCCTGCAGCTATTATGATGCAGGCTTTTTTTATGCTCTGTATATTAATGCGAGAAAGCCCGCATATATTCGCTGGGTGAAACCCCTCTGTATTTTTTGAAAAGCTTGGAAAAGTAGAACTGATCCGAATATCCAAGTTCATCCGCTATCTCGCCGATAGTTATGACCGGATTAGTTGCAAGCATGGTTTCTGCTGCTTTAAGCTTTTCTTCTATTACAAGCTGAGAGAAGCTCATATTGGCTTCTTTTTTTATTACATGAGAAACAGTGGACTGGCTGCGATGCACGTAATGGGCGACATCTTCAAGGCCGATTTTTGGAAGGGTTATCCGTTCCCGTATATACTCGACAACCTTCTCGAATATCGGATTCAGTCTCAATGCAATCAGCCCCTTATTTACAGAATAATCTGCTACCAGGCTGAACATCCGCGCCAGCCGTTCCTCCGCTGTAATGTCAAATTTAGCAAGTGAATCAAATTTATTTACAAGTTCATTGGTATCATCAAGCTGTTTGCGAAGTTTTCCAAGCACCTCTTTGCTTGGAGAATTTCCTGAACGGAAATTACCTATATCGGCAACTGCAATAAGATGGGTACCCGATACGATAGGATAAATACAGTATCTCATTCCTGCATGACAGGTGAAAAACAGCGGGACCATCCTGTCCGCAGCTACATGTCTCATCCTGGTTACCTGGGCAATACATTTTTTAGGGTTCGATACTGTGGAACCTACAGCCTTGCAGAAATCATTCATGGCACCTGCAGGACTCTGAAGAAGTAGATGATCCGACGGCGAATAAAGTGAAATTCTTACATCAAAAGTCATTCGGAAATCTTCAATCAGAGGTCTGAACCCTGATTTTATTATTACGCAGTCATCCTGCACGCCCGCACCACCGGTGTCCTGGTAGCCGTTAAGAGAAACTTCACTGAACAATGACTGGCTGTCTTTCATTTAATAAGCTCTTTGACCTTAAATATTTATACCACGGCCCATATAGGCCGTCAAGTTTTGCCGCCCGGTCCGTTTTTATCGCCTGGATTACAGAAATAATTTCTAATCCCGGACAATTGAATCTCGATTAAAGTGGTAATATCAGAACTTTTAAGGCCGGAAACAGGTCTTTCAAGCCCGATTCGGAGACCGTCATAAATGGCAAAGAGAAGTCCGACAACAAGGTCCGGATCTGTGTTGCTGCATAATTCCCCCTTATCAATTGCGGCCTGGGTGATTGCCTTTTCCCTGCTGAAAATATCCTCAACAAGCACACAGTAACGCTGTTTTAATTCTGCAAGATCGGGTGATGATTCCAGTCCAACAAAGAAGTTCGGGGCGAAACGTTTATAGGACCATATGCAGCAGTCAAGTATATCCCTGAATATGCTGAGAATGTCCTTTTCGCTGCCGAGGATTACCTCCATCGCAGATATGAATTCGTCTTCCCAGCGCAGATATGCCGCTTGATAAAGTCCGTATTTGTCCTTGAAATGATAATAAATCGGGCTTCTGGTAACTCCCAGAGCCTCGGTAATATCCGTGAGGTTTGCAGTGTCGTAGCCTTTCTGAGAAAAGATTTCAATTGCTTTTTCTATAACCCGTTCTCTGGTGCTTTCTTTTTCTGATTTATCTGACATAACTTTATATATATAATAACTTAAAAATAAGCTGATGAGAATAGAATAAAGATGCCCGGTAAAATATTATTCCACCGGGCATCTTTATAAATTAAATACTGTTTTTTGTGGCGTTTCTGCCTGCAGTTCGTCCGAATGTAAGAGACATCTGGATGGATGTTCCGCTTGCCGGATATACTTTATTGAAAAAACTTCCGTTAGCCACTTCACCGGCTGCATACAATCCAGGGATAGCATCTCCTGATTTATCAATCACCCGTGTATCCAAATCAGTCTTTATGCCGGACATTGTTCCCAGGATAGCAGGAACGATTTTAACAGCATAATAGCCCGGTTTATCGACTTTTGGAAAACCGGTCACAGGCTTACCGAATTCGGTATCAATTCCTTCATCAATCATTCTATTGTAATTGTTTACAGTGTTCATGAAACCCTCAGGTTCTATTCCTGCCTGCATTGCAAGCTCTTCAAGGCTGTCTGCTTTAAATGCTGAACCCTTGGCAACTGCAGCATCGAGGGTTTCGGTATATGTGTTACCGTCAAAAATTAGATATGAAACCTGTTCATCCTGTTTCACCAGTTCTTCATAGAACAGGGGGTAGTCAATCATTTCATTTACAAATCTTTCTCCATGGATATTCACATAAAGGTAGGGCATCCACATCAGCATACAGATGTCGGTAGTATAGGCCGGTTCACCCTCTACGGCTCTGAATCCGATAACACCGCCTTTTGAAATAACATCGGCATCAAGCTCCAGAGCCATTGTAAGACCGTCGCCCTTATTTCCTGAACCTGCGAAACTCGGCTGACCTTCAGCAATCGGTGCGTATTTTTTTACAAGCTCCGGATTCCGGTCAAATCCTCCGGTTGCAAGTACAACAGATTTTGTTTTAAAAAGGAGCTTTTTGCCTTCCTTGTCTGTTGCTGTTACTCCGGATATTCTGCCGTCTTCGGTTAAAAGCTGCTGAGCCGGAGTCCTTGTGTAAAACTCTACTCCTAACGATTCAGCTTTTGCTTTCATTGGATTTATGAGTCCGGCTCCGTGGGTAGTTGAGTTATGTGCCCTCAGCACAGGGCTTGTACCTGACGGGGTAGGGCCGGTAAACTCCACACCCATATCTATGAGCCAGTCGATAGTCTGCCCGGACCTCTCAGCCACATATCTCAGAAAGTCAGGATCATTTAGTCCATCAGCTCTCTCTGTCCAGTAGTTTACAAGTGCATCGACATTGTCCTCTACACCTGCCGCCTTCTGCATACTTGAGCCGGTTGCATAAACTATTCCGCCTGACAGCACTGTGCTGCCTCCAACCATGGGCATCTTTTCAAGAAGTGCGACAGTGGCTCCTGCTTCAGCAGCCTCAATTGAAGCGGCCAGTCCTGCTGCACCTCCGCCTATAACTATTACATCGTAACTGCCTGCAGTTACTGCTTTTTCTGAATTACTGCTGCTGGTACAGGCTGATACCATAGCGGCCAGAATTAATAATATTGTCAAAGCTTTTTTCATTATTTTATCTCCTGTTCTTCTTTTTTCACTTTTTCAGCTTCTGCGAGTGCCTGTGAAACTGCATCGATAACAGCTCCCGAAGTGACAGATGCTCCGGCTACCGTATCTACTTCAACTGACTGAGCATCAATAATTGCCGCCGGAATTTCTTCAAGAGCCAGTTCCGAGACTCCTTCGGTTTCATGCTGCTGATCGATGGTGATTTCAGATATACTTCCGTCTGAGATTACAACCGTAAGCTCTATTGTTCCGTGTATACCTTCTCCGGACCCTTTATAACTGCCGTCAGCCCATATGGATTTAGTTTGATTAAGGCTGGTACATCCGGCTATGAGCAGAAGCGCAGCTATAGCCAGCCCTGACAGGGCGTGTAAAGTTTTCACTTTCATGAGTTTCTCCTGATTAAATTGTACATGCATGCATGTACAATTTATTATAGATTATTAAAATTGACAAGTATTTATCATCATAAATAGATAAAAAAAGAACTTATTAAGATGTATAGAATCAAAGATTGTTTTTTTGGAAATCTGGTAGTATGATTTTAGTCACCATGGCAAAAGATTATATTCACCGATCAAAAGAACGATGCAGAAGTTACGGGCTGGAAACCTCTCAGATTTACAGCAGAAAATTCATCACAGACTCTGAACTGGAAGAGCGTCTGTATGAGAACAGGGAACTGATTTCCATCGCGGAACCCTTTGTAGACCAGCTATGCAATTTTCTGAAAGGTACCAGCTTTTTCTCAATCTTGACTGATTCTGAAGGCTGTATTTTAAAAGTGATAGGTGATGATGATATCATGCAGGATGCTTTCTCCCTGAAGATGGTTCCCGGGGCCTTTATGAATGAGCGTAACATAGGTACAAATGCCATGGGAACCGCTCTTGCCGAGGATCTTCCGGTTCAGGTTTCAGGAGATGAGCATTATATCGAACAGTACTTTCGATGGACCTGCTCAGGCGCTCCCATCCATGATCAGCACGGCCGTGTCATCGGAGCGCTTGACCTGACGGGTGCTATTGAGAATGTGCATAAGCACACACTTGGGATGGTTGTCGCCGCTGTTAATGCTATTGAAAAAAACCTCCGTCTTAACAGTACTAATGCCCAGCTTATGCAGAGCAAGCTTTTCAGTGAAAAACTGATCGATTCAATAGATGCCGGAATCCTTTCATGCGGTTTAGACGGCCGGGTTCTTACGGTAAACAGCAGGGTAGTAGAGCTGCTCGGAATGGATAAGCGGGGTTTACTCTCATCAAATGTGCGTAACCTGATTCCGTCATGGAACGAAGTTTTTAAGGCAGTCATGGCTGATGAAGAGTTTCAGAACCGTGATGTCGTTTTTAATGTCAAAGCAAACAAGGTCTACTTTAATCTGAATGTATATCCAGTCAGCTACAATGACGGGACGCTGAGTGCTCTGATTATTGTTGTTAAAGATATAAAACGTGTTCGCAGGCATGCGAATGAAATAATCGGGCGAAAGGCGGTGTATACCTTCGATAAGATGATAGGCTGTTCAAAGGCTTTTACGGAAGCTGTATCTTTTGCAAGGCAGGTGGCAGACAGCAACTCTACCATTCTAATAACCGGCGAAAGCGGTACCGGTAAAGAGATATTTGCCCAGTCTATCCATAATGAAAGCAGTCGAAGAGATGAAGCTTTTGTTGTTCTTAACTGCGGTGCCATACCAAGAACCCTGATCGAGTCTGAACTTTTCGGATACAATGAAGGAGCGTTTACCGGTGCCAAGAAAGGCGGGCAGGCCGGCAAGTTTGAAATTGCAGACGGAGGAACCCTTTTTCTTGATGAAATCGGCGAGATGCCGCTTGATATGCAGGTCAAACTGCTGCGGGTTCTGGAAGACAGGGTTGTAAGCAGGGTCGGCAGCAATAATTATACACCTGTTGATGTAAGAATTATTGCAGCAACCAATAAAAATCTGATTGATGAAGTTAATGACGGCGCGTTCCGGAAGGATCTGTTTTACAGATTGAATGTTCTGCCGATCACTCTTCCGTCTCTGCGTCGGCGCCGTGAGGACATTCCACTGCTCATCGAGCATTACAGCAGAAAGATCTCCAAAAAACTGAACAAACGCGAGGTCAAGCTTGCAGGAGATAATCTTCAGCTCCTGTGCAGTTATGACTGGCCGGGAAATATACGCGAACTTGAAAACCTTGTAGAGCTTATTATCAACTATGAAAAGGTTCCTGCCTCATTCCCTCTGATGCAGGGAGGTTCCTGTTCTGAAATTGAAACCCCGCAGGAAGGGCACGGTCCCGAAGCCCTGGAGGCAATTGAGAAAAACCATATTGAGAAAGTTCTTGAGGAAAATGACTATAACATCTCGGTTTCCGCCAGATATCTCAGAATCGGAAGAAATACTCTCTATCGGAAGATGAAAAACTACGGAATCAGATACGTCTGAAAAAGCCCGGGTGTTCTGATATGGAACACTTCCGCTTTTTATCTGTTCCATGCAGGAACAGATAAATTCTTTGATTACAGCCTCTGTATGTCCTCTTTTGGAACACATACGTAAATAATCCCGTAATACACACTTTATATCACACAAACTCTGATAAGAATTACTGTATCCCACCAGAATCAGGCCTTAATTCGCAATTGGCATGATAATTGCGATATATCTGCTGATAAAACTAAAGAGGAGAGATTATGAACGGATATACAGGAAAGATTCTTCGGATAGATCTCAGTACCGGGGCAGTATCAACTGAAAAACTTGATCATGAGGCCGCCTTGAAATATATAGGCGGCAGGGGGCTGGGTACATACCTGATGACAAAGGAGACTTCTCCGGAAGTTGATGCCCTCTCAGCTGAAAACAAACTGATGGTTGTTACCGGACCGCTCACAGGCACACCTACACCAACCGGCGGCCGCTATATGGTTGTAACTAAATCACCGCTTACAGGAACTATAGCATCATCCAATTCCGGAGGGTACTGGGGTGCCGAGCTTAAGTTTGCCGGTTATGATGCCATCATAATTGAAGGAAAAGCTGAAAAGCCTGTTTATATTGCTATTGAAGATGATAGTGTTGAGATAAGGGATGCCGGACATCTCTGGGGAAAGCTGGTATCTGAAACGACCGAAGCGCTGCAGAAGGAAATACCTGCAAAAGCAAAGGTCATGACAATAGGACCTGCTGGTGAGAACCTTTCACCAATCGCCGCAATCATGAATGACCTCTGGAGGGCTGCGGGCCGCTCAGGTGTCGGGGCTGTAATGGGTTCCAAAAATCTTAAAGCAATAACTGTGAAAGGCTCAGCTAAACCCTCTGTAGCCGATGAAGCTGCTCTAAAAGAAGTTAATAAAAGATGCATGAAGCAGATAAAGGAAAACGGTGTTACCGGTCAGGGCCTTCCGACCTACGGGACAGCTGTTCTTGTAAATATTATTAATGAAAACGGGGTATTTCCTACGAACAATTTTCAGACATCACAGTTTGCTGAAGCTGAAGAAATCAGCGGTGAAACAATGTCTGAAAGCTACCTGGTCAAGAAAGACCCCTGCTACCGATGTCCGATTGCCTGCGGCAGATACTGCAAGGCTGATGATATTGAGGGCGGCGGACCGGAATATGAAACCGTCTGGGCCTTCGGCGGAGACTGTGGGGTTTCGGATATGGGTGCGGTAATCAAGGCCAACTACTGGTGCAATGAAACAGGTATGGATACAATTTCTGCCGGTGCTACAATAGCTGCGGCTATGGAACTTTACCAGAAGGGATATATTGATGAATCCGAGCTTGATGGTGTTTCCTTAAAATTCGGTGATGCAGAGGCTGTTGTTGAGTGGACTAAACGCATGGGTAGAGGAAAAGGCTTTGGAGCCAGGATGGCTCTGGGTTCCTACAGACTGACCGAATCATACGGAGTCCCGGAACTTTCCATGTCTGTTAAGAAGCAGGAGATTCCTGCATATGATCCACGCGGTATCCAGGGCCAGGGTCTGCAGTATGCAACATCAAACAGAGGCGGCTGCCATGTCCGCGGCTACCTTATTTCTCCGGAGATACTCGGACTGCCGGAGGCTCTGGACCGTTTCAAGCTTGAGGGCAAGGCTTCCTGGGCAAAGATCTTCCAGGACCTTACTGCCCTGATTGATTCATCAGGACTCTGTCTGTTTACTTCATTTGCAATGGGTGCCGGTGACTATGCGGATATGCTGAATGCAGTTCTCGGGACCGGCTGGTCTGCCGAGGATATACTTGCAGCCGGTGAACGCATATATAATATAGAAAGAATATACAATCTTAAGGCGGGAATCGAGCCCTCACAGGATACTCTTCCGAAAAGACTGCTAACAGAAGAAATCCCGGACGGCCCATCGAAGGGATGGACACACAAGTTATCTGATCTTCTTCCCGAATATTATAATCTTCGGGGCTGGGGCTCTGACGGAATACCTACTGCTGAAAGAGTTGAGTCTCTGGGTATTAAGCTTTCTGCAGTCCTATGACTGTAACGGTAAGGCTCTTTGCCACACTCCGAAATGGGCGGGGCAAAGAGCTAAAGCTGGATTTTGAAGAAAGAGCTACTGTCCGGGATATCATTGAAAAACTGGATATTCCGAAAGAGGAGGTTGCGATTCTTCTGATTAATGGAAGAACCGGAACTATGGACAGGGCGCTCACTTCAACAGATATTGTGTCTCTCTTCCCTCCTGTCGGAGGGGGGTGAGAACTTTTCACTGCAGAAATTTGCATACCTGATAAAAATCCATAGAATTAAAGGTACAAAAGCAAGGTACTCATTTTACTTAATGATTTTGGTCAGGGAAACTTATGCAAATTCGTGTAGTAGTAAAGTTTGATGAGAAAACAGGTTCATACGATGCCGTCTGCCCGGAGCTTCCGGGATGTATTTGTTATGCTGATTCCGAAGAAGCCGTATGTAAAAAAATAAAAGAAGCTGTAGAAATCTATCTAAGTCCTGATAAGCGCTATCCGATTCCCAAAAAATCCCATGTTATCAGCATCGACATCTGAAAGTTTCGGGTATGTTAAGTTTTTTTAAGCTGAATATAAGGTGCGACTATTGAATAAAAACAATTAATCTGCTATTTATACTTTGGTTTCGCAATTATTTATTGAAATAATTGCGGGTGCAGAAAATTCCATGCGCAGACATTGAGGACGGGAAGCCTGTTCGTACCGATTCAGAAAAAATCTGTGAGGTGCCGCGGTCGCGCAAGCTGTAAAATAAATTTATTTTTAGGCTGCTGCGGTGGAATTATCTTCTTGTTCTTTCCTTTCTTTAATCCGTACCAGCCTGTACGGTGGAATTATGATTAATTACCTTGAAATATCTGAACGTGCCTTAAAAGGCAGAAAGATGTCAAAAAATGACTGGGATTTTCTTATTGTCGAAAAGGCTATGAAGCTTGTAGACAAGTACAGCTTAAGCTGGAACCCCGAGTTAATTCTTGAAGACAACCCGGAACTTGCCGACAGACTTTATAATGCCGGTCGGGAACTCCTGCTTGATACCGGAATATACTACCTGTCAGAAGGTACTGTGCTGGAGCTTTCCGCGGAAGAAATAGACTCTGCTGCGAAGGCTATGAACAAATCTTTTGTGATGGGTGAGGGCGAACAGGCATATACACTGCACCCGAGAAAACCCCTTGATGAGCGTCCGCCCGCAGTGTGGGCCGGAAATCCCGGTGCGCCGACTCCCGAACGCGTTTTCAAGGCAACTGTGAAAAGCTGGACAAAGGAGCCTGTTGTAGATCTGATTACCTGCGGCTCCCTCATCGATGTAGACGGAGTCCAGGTGCGTTCAGGCGAAGTCAGCGAACTCTACGCCTCCAAACGGGAACTTTCAATTCTGAAGGAAGTCCGCGAGGAATGCGGCCGCCCCGGTATCGGAATGCTCGGTGCTGAAAGCAGTGTCACCGAAATAGGCGACCTGGCATCAGCGCATCCTGAACTTCTCAGACCCTGCGATTCACACCTCGTTGCAATGTACAATGAGCTTATGATAGACCGCGGTAATATGCTGCGGGCTGCAAATTCAGTGCACTACGGCATGGCTAATGCCTCGCTTGCTACCGTAATGGTAGGCGGACTTGCCGGTGATGCTCCGGGTGCTGCGGTCGTGCAGATAGCATCCTTTCTTGCAGCCAATATAATCTGTCTTGCAGACTACCATCTCTGCCACCCCATACATATCAGGTATGTGGCTACATCCGCCCGCGGCTGCATGTGGCTTCAGAGCATGGTCTGCCAGGCCTTTGCTCGGAACGCCCCTGCAATTATTGTCGGTGATATATATCCCAAGAGCGGAGCAATGACAAAAGAAGTTCTGTATGAGGTTGCCGCCAATGCCGTTACCCTTACAGTGGCTGGAGGGCATCTGGAAGGTGTCGGTTCCGCTGACGGCAGTGTTCCTCACGGAACGGGTATTGAAGTTCGTGTGATGGGAGAAACCGGTCATGCGGTTACAGGGCAGCGGATAGACTTTAAGGAAGGCAACAGGATTATTCTGGAACTTCTTTCAAGGTACGAGTTTGTATTTGAAAAAAAAGGCGGAAATCCCGGGCTCCCGTTCGATGAAGCTTATGATATGGATACCTGCGAGCCGAAAGCCGAATGGCTTTCCATCTATGAAGAAGTAAAGGCAGAATTAGCCGATATCGGCTTAAAATTATAGAACAGGAGAAAATGATGGCTCTGTACACGGTTTTTAACGTTGCGGTCCTGGTTGTCCTTGGGCTGGTTGCCAGACTCACGGACAAGAATGTCTTTGAAAAAGAGAAGGGTGGATATTCCACACGGAACCTTGTTGTAGTTGCGGTACTTGCTGCAATTGCGGGTGTAATCAATACTGGTGTCGGCAACATCTGGTATCTTGCCAACACTTCACTCGGACCTCTGGGCGGAGCCCTGATTCAGGGAATGTTCATGTGGGCATATATACTTGCTGTATTTATGGTAAGAAAGCCCGGTGTTGCACTTGCTTTCGGTATTATCGAAGCTGCCACAGAAGTTCTTCTGGGCAATGCTGCCGGAATCGGAACCCTCGGATGGGGTATCTCACAGGGCCTTGCTATTGAGGTCATACTTATTATTACCGCTTATTCACGCTTCGGCCTTATGACAGCACTGATGGCAGGTATTGCATCCTCACAGTTCGGTACACTGTGGAGTTCTGTTTTCTACGGATGGGATCCCGCCTATTCAAAGGATGTCTGGATTGCCGTTCCTGTCAATATGATTTCAGGTGCTGTATTCAGCGGTCTACTCGGCTATTTCCTTGCAGGACGAATCGCAAAGACCGGTCTTATAAGATCAGCAAAGAAATAATTGAAATATGCCGGGTATAATAGAACTTAATAATGTAACTTTCACCTTTGACGGGGAGGAAAAGCCTGTATTAAGCGATCTTAGTTTTTCACTTCCGGCCGGAAGTTTCTCAATACTTGTCGGCCCTGGAGGAAGCGGTAAATCTACACTCTGTAACCTTCTTAACGGACGAATTCCCCATCTTATTCCCGGCAGGCTTGAAGGATCCGTGCTGATCGACTCTATGAACAGCGCGGATACTGAAATGAAAGAGCTCTCATGCTCAGTTGGATATGTGTTTCAGGATCCCGAGAACATGTTCGCTACCTTGTCGGTTGAAGATGAGATAGCCTTCGGTCCCGAGAACCTGATTCATCCGGCGGAGCAGATCAAGAGCTCAGTTGATGAACTTCTTGAATTAACCGAGCTTGCACCTTACAGAAAGAATCTTGTCTGGAATCTTTCCGGCGGACAGATTCAGAAGCTCGGCCTGGCTTCAGTTCTTGCAATGAAACCCAAAATCATCGTCCTTGATGAACCTACGGCAAACCTTGATCCTGCAGCCTCAAGACAGGTGCATGAGCTGATACTCAGTCTTCGAAGTGAGGGTATCACAGTACTTCTTGTTACAAGGGAGCTCGATGATTTTATGGCCGAAGCGGATCAGATTCTTGTCCTCGAAGACGGACAACTTGCTGCATCAGGTGAGCCCTGCAGTCTATTGTCTGAAAAAGGCGAGTATATCAATTCTCTTGGCATCTGGCTTCCCGAAACAGTTGAGATAGGTCTGGGCCTTAAGAAGCTCGGGTATTCAGTTCCGATAATTCCCATACGTATAGATGAAACCCTTAAACTGCTTGATGATTCCGGGCTGACTGCATCAGTAAAGAGTCTGACCGGACGGCCATCTAAAAATGATGAATCTTCACAGTTGCATACTGGTTCTGTTTCGGAAGATATCCTGATAAAGGCCGAAGATCTTCGCTACTCCTACGGCGCGGGGCTGTACGCTTTAAAAGGAGTCTCTTTTGATGTAAGGGCAGGTGAGATGCTTGCAGTTGTCGGCAGAAACGGAGCGGGGAAGAGCACCCTTGCCAAACTTCTGATTGGTCTTAACAAATGCACAGAAGGCAGCCTGATGCTGATGGGCAAACCCTCTGTAAAATGGAAAATTCCGAAGCTTGCAAATCATATTGCTCTGGTTTTTCAGAATCCGGAGCATCAGTTTCTTACAGATACAGTATCAGAGGAAATTGAGTACAGTCTGAAGTCCAAGGGTGTGTTTAACAAGGATGAGATGGCTGCTGAACTGAAACGGCTTCTCGAGGAGCTTGAGCTTACAGATTCTGCGGATTCTCATCCCTTTGCACTGAGTGCCGGAAAAAAACGCAGACTGGGCGTTGCTACGATGCTTGTAGGTAATCCCTCAGTCCTGATTGTCGATGAACCGACATACGGGCAGGACCGTGAGATGACCCGCAATCTAATGAAGCTTATGAAAGACATTCAGAGCCGCGGAGTAGCCGTGATTATGATAAGTCATGATATGAGGCTTGTTGAGGAGTATGCCGACAGGGTGATTGTCCTTAGTGAGGGTAAAAAATATTATGACGGAATACCCTCAGAGCTCTTCAGGAAGCCTGAGATACTGCAGCAGTCGAATCTTCAGCCGACCCTGCTGAGCGAAATTCTGAAAAAACTCGAGCAGAAAGGACTTGAGATTAACGGAAGCATTCCGGGCAGCGGGATGTTTCTTGAACTGCTGAGCGCAGGAGGAAAGATGTAATGGCTGACAGTAATTTTCTTCAGTTTAAAGAGCGCGGCTCGGCACTTAACCGTACATATCCTCTGGTTAAGCTTATCTGGGTTTTTCTTGTTGCAGTCGGACTCTTCATTTTTAAAACACCCTACAGTGGAGCTGTGATGTTTGTTTTTATGGTTGCACTGGCTGTTTCAGCAGGGAGAATTTCCATATTGGAGATTCTCCGCAGCGGTCTGATAGTCTTCGGTTTGGGGATACTTCTGATGATTTTCCATATGTTTGCCGATCCGGGTGAACCCCTGATGAAAATCGGTTTTATTACCATTACAGATAACGGACTCTTTCAGGGGCCTATATTCTTTTTCCGGCTCTCTGTTATTGTACTTGCAAGTTTTGTTCTTATCTGGACCACAGATACCAGGGATCTGATGCGTTCACTGGTAAAGGCCCGTATGCCCTACCGCTATGCATTTACCATCTTTCTGGCACTTCGCTTTCTGCCCCTTATACAGCGTGAGGTTAATGCTGTACGATCGGCTCATGCCATCAGGGGAAAAGCATCAGGCTCGGGCCTCGGTCACCGTTTTGCCCTATGGCAGCGCTATGTCTTTACCATTCTTGTAAACGGTCTTAGGAAAGCGGAAATCACGGCCGACGCACTTGACTGCAGAGCCTTCGGCCATCATACAGAACGGACCTATGTCAAAGATGTATTCTTTCATGGACGTGATATTCTGCTGCCTGTTTTCACATTAATCCTGCTTGGTTTACTGATAGTTCTGGAACATTATCCGCTCATTCCCTTTCTCCCGGCTTAATGATATAATTCCCCGGCTTACAAGAGGAGAAATTATGAAAAAACTTGCAATACTTACAGTCCTGGTTATTCTAATCAGCAGCTGCAGCAGCAGTCTCAAAGGTACTTATGCGGATCTTGCAACTGAAAATGAAATACCCGGCAGTGTCTATCAATATATATTCATGGATGACGGCAGTTTTACCTTTAACTGGAAGGTTCCCGGGCTCGAAACCGAAGAAGAGTACGATCTCGATATCTTTATGAAGGGTTCTTTCCTTATTGAAGATGATATAATTACTTTTACGATAACCGAGGAAACAAGCCGGATTCTCGGACAGAGTCCTGAAGCAGATGTTCCCTGGACGGTTGAAATGCAGATTATCAATAAGAACAGTAAAAGTATTGAAATCAGCAGGATGGCAGATGACTCATCTGAAAAAGAGGATTACAGGGTAATCAAACTCACAAGAAGATAATGCACTGACTTATAGCTTTCGCTTATTATTTTGATGAATATATAATATTGGACGATCCCTCCTCCCCGAAAATATAATAACCGTGAAACTTATGTTTTATATTGAATGCACCATTGGAGTATTAACATGGAATACACGGTTCTATCCCCCTGGGCCGGCAGTGATTATCTGTCAAAAAAACCAATTCAGCCCAGACTTGAAACACTCGAAGGAAAAACAATCGGCCTCTATGCCTCTTTCAAGGAATATCATCCCTTTTTCATGCAGGAAGTAGAGAGGCAGTTAAATGAAAAAGTATCAGGAGTGAATTTCTCACATTACACATATATTACCGATACCTGTGAAATAGATCAGGATCCTGAGCATTATCCGGAATTTCAGAACTGGCTCTCCGGTGTTGATGCCGTTGTCGGAGTCGGTGCCGACATGGGATCATGCGCACTTTTTATGGGATACATATTTGCTCATATAGAGAGTCTTGGAAAACCTGCCCTTCTGCTGTCCAAATGGCAGTATGAACCTTCCGCAAGAAACGGTTCAACTGCCCGCTCATATCCGGGGCTCCGTATGGTTACCTATGACGGCCCCGGATTTGTCCCGAACGGTGTAGACTGTAACGAATGGACATTAACAACCTACCATGATGTTATTTCAGGGATGCTTGATAAAATTATCGATGGACTGACTTCGCCTCTCTCTGATAAAGAGAAAAATCCTGGAAAGGTTGATGATTTTTCAGAACTGACATTTACCGGTTCACTTCAGGAAATCAATGATATTTTCTATCAGCACGGTTGGACTAACGGCACCCCGGTCGTTCCTCCAACCCGGGAAGCTGTAAATGAAATGCTTAATGGTACGGATCTTCCGGCTTCCCATGTCGTAGCAGAACTGCCGCCGATGCTCGGTAAAGCAACGGTTGAAAAGATAGCGATCAACGGTGTAATGGCCGGATGCCTGCCTACCCATATGCCCCTGCTGATTGCAGCTGTTGAGGCTATGGGTGATGATATCATCAAGCTTGAAGGCTGGACCTGCAGCAATGCCAGCTGGTATCCGGTTATGGTCATAAACGGTCCTATAAGAGAAGCTCTCGGCATCAACACAGGCCGGAATATCCTTTCACCCTATACAAGACCTGCAGCCTGCATCTCACGGGCAGTGACATATATGATTATGAATATAAGCGGCTGCCGTTCGGGAATAGAAGATATGAGCGGTCCGGGAAGTGACGGGCGCTTCGGTGTCTGTATAGCCGAGAACGAGGAAGATTCACCATGGACACCGCTTCAGACCGATTATGGTTATTCTGATGAAGATTCTACAATAACTCTGTTCTGGCCGAGTGAGCATACCCAGCTGCCGACAGTAAATGTAAACGCAACCCTGGACCGAATGTGCACTCTCTGGCACGGCGGATTTGATGTCGGTGCGCTGTTTATACTGCCTCCTGAGAATGCGAAACAGTTTAAGGACGCCGGTTTCACAAAACAGGACATCCTTGAGTACGTTGTTGAATACAACCATAGACCCTCAACCGAAATCCCCAGGGCTGCTATCGGAAACAATCATCCCCGAAAGGGGCTTGTTTTTCCTTCACCCGGCCTCAAGCATCATGCCCGCCTGTTCTGGAATACCGAGCATATGTTTGTGATTGTAGGCGGGGCGGACTGGGGCACTGTATACCTTGGCGGAGGCGACCACGGCGGTCCCTGCTGTAAGAAGGCTGTTCTGCCTTCAGACTGGCAATCACTTGTTGATAGATATCCGGGGAAGATGCCTGAATACCTGAATTATTAAATATCTTCTGAATTCTTTTATCAGCCTGCCTTAGGGCGGGCTGTTTTTTTGCCTTTTTGAATGATTTATCGTAATATAAATTTGACAAAATGTAAGAAATATATTACATTTAGTAAGAAATAAGTTACTAACGTACAGGGGGTACAATTTATGTCATATCAGGAAAAAAGAACAGTCATGGGTCTTATTACCGGAATTGCTTTTATAATTATCTATCTATTCTATATCACCGGTAAGTACAGCAGCGGAATGCTGGCTCCTGATGATTACAGGGGCCTGGCAATTTCAATGCTGAAATTCACCGGGATAAGTGTTGTGCTAATAATTATCAGTCAGATTCTGTTTCATATATTCATGTCCATAGGGATGGCTGCAGTAAGTGCGGTCAGGGACAATGTATGTGATGAAAAAGAAATTGAGAGAAACATCAAGATTGAAATGACTGAAGATGAACGTGACAAACTGATTGATCTTAAATCAGTTAGAATCAGTTTTGTGATATCCGGAGTCGGCTTTATTGCGGCACTCTTTTCGATTGTCCTTAACTATTCGCCTGCTGTGATGATGAATATCATGTTCCTTGCTTTTTTTACCGGAAGCATTGTTGAAGGAATTGCAAAACTTGTTTATTACAGGAAGGGTAATGTCCATGCCTGAAAAAATCATCCTCTCAAATAATATTAGGCAGCTTCGATTTTTCAACGGTGAAATGACCCAGGCCTCTCTTGCAGAGGCTGCAGGGGTTTCAAGGCAGACAATAGTGGCTTTAGAGGCAGGGAAGTATTCTCCCTCCCTCGAGCTGGCATTCAGGATATCTGATGTTTTTAATGTACCTGTAACCGATGTTTTCGGACATGAGAAGCTTTAATCACAGACAGTTTGACTTAACTAATTCTATACTGCATACTTCAAATCAGGAGCAGTTTAATTATGGAAAATAAAGCACAGATTATATATTTTTCGCACGGCGGCGGTCCAATGCCTATTATCGGTGAGCCGTCTCATCAGAATATGGTTGATTTTATGCAGAAGCTTCCCGAAATTATCCGAAAGCCAAAAGCCATTATTGTAATCAGTGCTCACTGGGAGGAACGTGTTCCAACCCTTCTCGGCGGTGAAGCCCCCTCCATGTTCTACGATTACTACGGCTTTCCGGCAGAAACCTACTCCGTCCAGTATCCGGCTCCTGGCAATCCTGAGCTTGCAGAAAGAACCTCAGCTCTGCTGCAGAGTGCAGGCCTTGGCGCTGATATCAACACTGAGCGGGGTTTCGATCACGGCCTGTTTATTCCATTATTGATGATGTATCCCGATGCGGATATCCCGTCAATTCAGCTCTCGCTGATTAAGGGGCTTGATGCAGAAAAGCATCTTGCATTGGGTAAGGCTCTTAAACCCCTGCTCGATGAAGATATTTTAATCATAGGCTCCGGATTCTCCTTTCATAACATGGGTGCATTTACTTTTTCAATCGACGGTGAGATTGATGAGCGGAATGACTCGTTTCAGAATTGGTTAATAAATGTATGCACAGGTGAGCACCCGGCTGATGAACGTGAATCAATGCTGAGTCAGTGGCAGAATGCACCCGGCGCGCGGTACTGTCATCCAAGGGAAGAGCATCTGCTGCCGCTCCACGTCTGCCAGGCTATGGCCGGTACAAAGGCTGAGCTTGTATTCCATGACTACATAGCCGGGAAGCGATCAGTTGCCTTTCTATGGCGCTGATACAGTGAATTTTTAAATCTTATAACGAATCATTAACTAAATGATCATTTAAAATGAAAAAATCTTCCCGGGACTTATGGATCCTTAATTCAAAAATTACTATGATGTTATAAGACAGCGGATATTTGTTGCTTTCCATTGTTCGGAGTTTAAATTCATGACAAATGTGCATAAACATCTTAAAACCCGGTTATCAGGCATAGTTATATTCTTTTTAATGTTTCTGCTTCCCAATGCCTCCCTGTTTGCAGAAGGAGAGGATGTTTCAGGAACACTTTTCAACCATGTCCTTGACGGGCAGGAACTTGACCTATTTCCTTTTTTACCTGCAATAGAGCTTCCTGAATGGATGAGTGTTCACCAGTTTATGCTTGTGTTTGCCACCGTGTTAATTCTTGCTGTGTTTGCTGTCGTCACCAGAAAGGGAATTATAAAGCCCGGGAAACTGCTTATCGGAGTGGAAAGCATAGTGCTTTTTGTCCGTGATGATGTAGTGTATCCGGTTATGGGTGAGGAAAAGGGTAAAAAATGGATGCCCTTTTTTACCAGTATCTTTTTTTACCTTCTTTTTATTAATTTTCTGGGACTTATCCCGGCCTTCAAAAGCGCTACAGGCAATATCAATGTGACCGGAGCTTTAGCTGTAATAATTTTTATACTTACCTTCGCAGTCGGATTCAAAGAAGTTGGTTTTTTCCATTTCTTTAAAAATCTGCTTCCCGAGGGAGCTCCTCTTCCGATTGGGATCTTTGTTGCGCTTCTTGAGTTTATAAGTCTTTTTACAAAGGCTATTGTTCTGGCGCTGAGGCTTTTTGCAAACATGTTTGCCGGTCATCTGGCCATTCTTTCTTTTCTTGTTCTTATTTTTGTAATCAGCCCTTTTTTCAGTATGGTATCGGTTCCCTTTGCAGTATTTACATATGTGCTTGAGGTTCTGGTGGCCTTTCTTCAGGCCTATGTTTTTACCCTGCTGAGCTGTATCTTTATCGGTATGGCCGGCTCGCATTAAGCCGGGGTAATTCTTTTGAAAATAACTGCTGTTATTTTATTTTCAGCGGTTTTGAATAATTTGATAGTAAAATCTAAGGAGTAAATATGGATCTTACAATGTTAGCACGCGCAATTGCTATTCTCGGTGCCGGTATTGGTATAGCCGGAGGCAGTATTGGAATTGGTCTGGTAGGATCAAAAGCACTTGATGCTATCGCCAGGCAGCCGCAGGAGAAGAAGGATCTCAGATCAAATATGATTCTGGCTGCAGCGCTTATCGAAGGTCTTGCGTTTTTCGGTGCAATTATCGCGCTTCTTGTTGTCTTCATGAACTAGTAAACGATGGATTTATTTAAACTGGAACCCGGTCTTGCGATATGGACCTGGATAACATTCGGAATCCTTTTTTTCATTCTCTGGAAATTTGTCCTGCCGATTATACTCGGTAATATATCCAAACGCGAAGAATATATTTCATCAGCTGTGGATAATGCTTCAAAGATTGAGAACCGTCTGAAAGAAGTCCAGGATGAACGTGAGGCTATAATTAACGCGGCGAATAAGGAAGCCGATGAAATACTCCACCGAACAAGGGATGATGCCGAGGCTCTCCGTAAAAACCTTGTAAAAAAAGCGGAGGATGAAGCTGCTTCCATAATAGAGCAGGCAAAACAGTCGGCTGTAGAGGAAAGAGCTGCAGCCCTCCAGTCTCTGCAGGAGGAAATTGCAGATCTGATCTGCGAAGCCTCCGATACTGTGGTCGGAATGGCTGTTACAGGTGAGAAGGAAAAATCCTGGGCAAGGGAGACTGTTAAGGCCTTATGAGCGGAGTTAAAGTCGTAAGGCGCTATGCCCGTGCTCTGTATGAGTCATCCGCGGAAGAAGGGATACTGGATGTAGCAAAATCCGATATGGAGTTTATCGCGAAACTTGTTTCGGAAGTCCCGGAGATAAGATCGTTCTGTATGAATCGTCACAGCATAAACAGCGAAAGGGAATTTATCAATACGGCAATAAATCCGTATGTCAGTGAAGCAACATCAAGACTGATGGATGCTATCTGTGAAAACGGAAGGCTGTCAGCAATTCCCTTTCTTCCTGAAGCTTTCAGGTCTCAGGAAGACATAGAGAACGGCCTTACCCCGCTGATAATTGAGACCGTGAATCAGCTCTCTGAAGAGACTGTATCAGAGATAGAGAAAAAGATGAGTGCCAGAACGGGAAAGAAAATCAGATCTGAAATCCGGATTAATAAGGGCCTCATCGGCGGCTTCAGGCTTACCTGGCAGAACAGGCGGATAGATATATCGCTGAAAGGGCGTCTGAAAACCTTGAAAACATTACTGAAATAGCAGGAAAAGATATGAGAGAAGATATTAAACCGGCTGAAATTCTTGAGATCCTTAAAAGCAGGATATCCGGATTTTCCCCGTCGACAGGTGAAACTGAAATCGGAAGAGTAATTCAGGCCGGTGACGGTATTGCCCAGGTCTGGGGACTTGATAACATCCTTTCGGGAGAGCTGGTAGAAATTGATATAGAGGACGGCAGCATCGTTCACGGCATGGTTATGAACCTCGAAGAGGAAACCGTCGGAGTAATCCTGTTTTCCGATTATGAGAAAGTTGTTGAAGGCTGCAATGTCCGCCGGACAAAGAGGGTAGCTGAAGTTCCGGCAGGAATGGAACTGCTGGGCAGGGTTGTAGATCCCCTCGGCAATGCACTCGACGGCCTGGGGGCAATAAAAACCGATACTATGAACAGGGTAGAAGTGAAAGGCCCCGGAATTGTTGCCAGGCGTAACGTTGAAGAGCCTCTGCAGACCGGTATCAAGGCTATTGATGCTATGATTCCCATCGGCCGTGGTCAGCGTGAACTGATAATCGGCGACCGCAGAACCGGAAAGACAACAATCGCAGTTGATACAATTATCAACCAGTCCAATACCGAGGGCTCAGACAGGGTTTACTGTGTCTATGTTGCAATCGGTCAGAAGCGCTCATCGGTTGTTCAGCTTGCTGAAACCTTCAAGAAGCATAATGTTATGCAGAATACCATTATTGTAGCTGCAACCAGCTCCGATCCCGCATCGCTGCAGTATCTTGCTCCCTATGCGGCAACCGCAATGGCGGAATACTTTCGCGACAACGGAATGCATGCCCTTGTTGTATTCGATGATCTAACCAAGCATTCACAGGCTTACAGAGAGCTCTCGCTTCTAATGAGGCGTTCACCGGGGCGTGAAGCCTATCCTGGTGATATCTTTTACCTGCACTCAAGACTTCTTGAACGAGCGGCAAAGATGAGCGATGAACTCGGCGGCGGTTCACTTACAGCGCTTCCAATCGTTGAAACACAGGAAGGCGATGTTTCGGCATACATTCCTACCAATATTATTTCAATCACTGACGGACAGATCTTTCTTGAAGCGGATCTGTTTAACTCGGGACTCCGTCCGGCAATTAACGTTGGAATCTCGGTTTCCCGTGTCGGCGGTGATGCTCAGCTTAAGGCCATGAAGCAGACTGCCAGTTCGCTTCGTATAGATCTTGCTCAGTTCAGAGAACTTGCAGCCTTCATGCAGTTTTCATCAGACCTCGATGCCTCAACAAAGCAGCAGCTTAACCGCGGTGAAAGACTGACCGAGATCCTCAAGCAGCACCAGTACGCACCTATTGATGTATTTAAACAGATTATGATACTGAAAGCCGGTACATCCGGCAGGCTTGATAAATACAAGACTGCGAAGCTTCTTAATTATCAGGCTGAGCTCTTTGATTTTCTGGATTCCGAAGGCTCGGATTTTATGGAGAAACTCCGGAGTGAAAAGGCGTTTTCAAAAGAACTTGAAACTGAGGTTGAAAAGATCTTTGATAAATTTGAAGAGAAATTCAGAGAGGATTCCGCTGACAGCGACATTGATTCCGGTTATACACTTAACCTCTCTATGGCCCTGAGTCAGCGTACTTCCAGAATCAGCAGAGATATGTTCAAGCTTGTAGAGAGGCTTACAGCAAGGGAGCTTGCATCACCTTCGCTTGAAACTGAACTTGAAGAAATTATGACCGGAAAAGATCAGGTTGAGACTGATCGTTTTGAAGACCTTGTGCTTTCCTGTGAGATTATCGATTATGATAGGAACAATGATCTCAAGAAGCTGTTCGCTACCGCTTCAGAACACCTTCAATATGAGCAGATGAGTAAGTCTGATATTAATAAGAAACTCATAGCACGCGAAGAATCTTCCTCTACTGCCCTAAGTCCTTACTTTGCAATACCTCACATTGTTGTTGAGGGCGAGAATATCTTCAAGATGCTGATTGTCCGCTCAAAGAAGGGCATAAAGTTTAACGATCAGATGTCTGAGGTTCATTCAATCTTTTTCCTTGCGGGCTCGCAGGACCAGCGGCACTTTCACCTGGTTGTAATATCTTCTCTTGCTCAAATAGTTCAGAATCCGGCATTTGAGAAGAACTGGCTGGAAGTAGACGGTGCTGATGATATCAGAAAACTGATTATTGATATTAAAAGAAGCATAGGCAAGTAAACGGTTTATTATGAGTAATGTAAGAGACCTGGGAAGGAAAATCGGCTCGCTGCAGAATATGCAGAAGGTCACCAAGGCCATGAATATGATCTCCTCTATCAAGCTTCGGAAACTCTATGGACTTCAGTCAGCCCTGAATACCTTCCATGCAAAGGCAGGAGAATTCTCAAATGAACTCATGGCTTCACTGCAGGGGCTGGTGCATCCTGTTGTTAGCGGATATCCGGAAGTAAAGCGTGTGCATTTAATAATGTTTACAGCAGATAAGGGCCTGTGCGGAACTCATAACAGTTCAGTAACAAAGGCCGTAGAAAGATTTGTCAGTGAAAAGCAGGAGCAGGACATCGAAGTCGAGTTGACCAGTATCGGTAATAAGGGGACTGCCTTCTGCCGCAGGAAAGAATACGATGTTTATCAAAAATCAGAGATAGCCGAGAAGACCTTTACAAAAGATCGTCTCAATAAGATGGCGTCGGATATTTTTGAACGTTTCATGAAAGGTGATGTTCAGAAGATCTATATTATAGGTAATATTTTCTATTCTGCTCTCCAGCAGGAGACAGAGCTTAAACAGGTATTTCCGGTAATTATGGAGAAGTCTGAGTCAGGAGATGGTGCAGATGGTGCAGAATCAGAAGCCTCTGCAGGCCCGATACAGATTGAACCCTCCGGTGATGAACTGGCCGTATCAGCGGGTTATCTGATGTTTAAATACAGGCTCAATTCATATCTGCTGCATTCTCTTTTAAGCGAGCATTCATCAAGAATGACTGCAATGGAAAATGCAACAAACAATTCGGAAGATCTTATTAACAAGTATGTGACAATGCAGAACCATGCCAGACAGGCAACCATAACCAATGAGCTGATAGAGATAGTCTCCGGCAAGGAAGCATTAAAGGGATAAATTATGCAGACAGAAACAAAAACAGGAACAATAGTACAGATACTCGGACCGGTGGTCGATGTGAGATTCGAACCCGGCCATCTGCCTGAAATATATACAAGACTTCTTGTTACCAATCCGGTAATCGATGATAAAGCAGACAACCTTGTTCTCGAGGTAGTTCAGCATATCGGCGACAACACTGTGAGAAGCATTGCCATGGATACAACCGACGGTCTGATGAGGGGCCTGGATGTGAAGGATACAGGAGAGCAGATAATGGTTCCGGTCGGAGAAAAGACTCTCGGCCGGATAATGAATGTTATCGGTGAGCCTGTTGATGAACTTGGACCCATTGAATCTGAAAAGAAATATCCCATACACAGACCAGCACCTAAATTTGAAGATTTGAATACATCGGATGAGGTTCTTGTAACCGGCATCAAGGTTGTCGATCTTCTGGCCCCGTACATGAAGGGCGGCAAGATCGGTCTTTTCGGCGGAGCAGGTGTAGGCAAGACAGTACTTATTATGGAGCTTATAAACAATATTGCAAAGGTTCACGGCGGAAACTCTGTATTCTGCGGAGTAGGTGAGCGGACCCGTGAAGGTACTCAGCTCTTCGGTGAAATGAAGGATTCAGGAGTTATCGATCGTACATCTCTAATCTTCGGGCAGATGAATGAGCCGCCGGGAGCCCGTGCCAGGGTTGCCCTTTCCGCACTCAGTGTAGCTGAATATTTCCGTGAAGAAGAGAAAAAGGACGTGCTCCTTTTTGTTGATAATATATTCAGGTTTGTTCAGGCTGGAGCCGAGGTTTCAGCCCTGCTTGGACGAATTCCTTCTGCCGTAGGCTACCAGCCAACTCTCGCTTCAGAGCTTGGAAGCCTGCAGGAAAGAATCACATCAACCAAACAGGGGTCCATCACCTCAGTACAGGCTGTATATGTTCCGGCCGATGACTACACCGACCCGGCTCCTGCAACTACATTTACACACCTTGATGCAACAACCAACCTCAGCCGTGCAATAGTTGAAATCGGTATTTACCCTGCTGTAGATCCGCTTGCCTCATCATCAAGAATGCTTTCTCCGGATATCGTCGGAAAAAGACATTACAATGTTGCAAGACGTGTGCAGGAGATCCTTCAGGTATACAAAAACCTTCAGGATATTATTGCCATCATGGGACTCGATGAGCTGTCTGATGATGACAGAAAGACCGTTGAGCGAGCCAGAAAGATTCAGAAGTTTCTTTCCCAGCCCTTCAGTGTTGCTGAACATTTCACCGGTATGAAGGGGGTCTTTGTTACTCTTGAAGATACTATAAGATCTTTTGAGGAAATCATTGACGGAAAGCATGATGATCTTCCCGAGCAGGCCTTTTACATGGTCGGCACAGTTGAAGATGCAAGGAAGAAGGCCGGAAAACTTTGAGTACCTTTACCCTGAGCATAATCAGCGACACTAAAATAATCTACTCGGGAAAAGTCCGCTATTGCGGTATTGTCTCAATAAACGGAGCTATTGGATTTGAGGCGAATCACGAACCCTTTATGGGAATACTAAAACCGGGCTCCGAGATAGAATACATCGATGAAAATGGAACCGGTGAAACTGTTACTGTTGAGGACGGCATGCTGAAGTTTACTGACAATCAATGTTCAATTATTGTCAGTGTCTGATATCCGCTGCCTTAAACAGTTTACAACCGGTTTACACTGCAGCAACAAATTATATCCCCTGCACAAATTCAGCTCTAATATGAATTTCATGTGTGCATAAATCCACCAAGCTTTCATTCCCCGAATTTATAATCCTGACAATAGAGGCTTATGTTATTTACATAACTTATTGAACAGGAGTTCTAAAATGAAAAGAAAGATGATTGCAGCAGCAGCTGTAGTAATGACCGTGATTTCAGGAATGCAGGTGTTCGCAGCCGGCAGCGGCGAATATACTTCTGCCGGAAGTGATGATATATGGGTGAAAGCTTCTGAAATCGTAAAAGCAAGTTCGGGAATCCTTCCTGAAGAAAAAAAGATAGTATGGGAAGAGCTGAGTCCTTCCGGTGATACAGTAAGCTCTGAGGTTCTGACCATCTGGTATGATGAAAATGATTCAATGGCGATCGATAATGCAAGCGGAAACCTTGTTAAAGGAAAGGCTCTAGCGTTAAGCTATGCCGGCAGTTCTGATGCACTTATGAAGAGATTGTCAGTAAATAACAGTCTCGGAACCACACCATTTGACAGTTATGCAGATACAAAGATTAATAATACCGGGATTACAGAAACGGTAAATGGAAACGAATGTACAGTATATGAATATGTTATGTACTGCCCTGCCTCCTCACTTGAATACAGTTTCGAGAAGAGTCTTGGACTTTCAGTAAGTGATGTAGATTCATCAACCACAGATGCTTATGCCAAATTATCAGGCAGAGTATGGCTTGATGATGAAGGTATCATGAGAAAACTTGAACTGAATAATAATAACAGTGATATCAGCTATACTGAAACTGTTACCTACAGTTTTGACGGGAAGCAGCTGTATGCTACAGGTGCGGTTCTCGAAGGAACAATCAGCAGCAGTGAAAACGGTTTTGAAGTACAGACTGCCTTCAGATCAACTGAAGATATGAGCGGATACTGGCTGCCGGAGAACTATAGAAGCTAATAATATTTACGATTACAAAATATTTAAGCGGCCCTTTGACGCCTTGGTTTCAAAGGGCTTTGTTTATTTCTGGTATTTTCCGAAAAGTTTTGAAAGTCCCCGGTGAAATTTGTGTATTGAATTGACCGGCTCTGCGTACATCATAACACAGGCATTTGATACAACACTCATCCCGTTATCTCTGCAGAATTTAACCGCTTCTTCAGATTCAGCTCCCTGCTGCATCCAAACCTTGTCTATTCCCAGCCCGTGAGCTTCACGAACAAGTACTTCTGTTACTTCAGGTTTCACAACACAAATTAAGGCTGAAGGTTTTTCGGGAATATCTGCGAGAGCCTTATAGCAGGGATCTCCCTCAAAACTATCCATAACCGGATTCAGTCCGACTACCTTATACCCCTTTGATTTCAGATCCCTGTATACCGCACTGCCGAATTTATTAGGGTTTTTCGAAACCCCTGCAACGGCTATAGTCTCAGAACCTATTACTTGATCAATCTGTTCTCTCTGGCTCATCTGTACTCTCCATCACTGTTGCGGATGTTGTTCCGTCAGTGTATTCTGATTTGATATCTGCAAAATATATTGCAGTGATTATCGCCGCGCCAAGTACTATACCCGGCAGAAAAAGAAATTTCCGGTGTTTTTTAAATCTTTCTGCAGCTGTACCGGACTGGTCTTTGATAAACGCGGCTCTGAAGAAGCAGATGGTGCCGGCTGTAAAAAAGCAGAATAATGTTGCAGAAGGAGCAAAAGTGCATACAGACCTGTAACCCAGAATATTCGGATAGCCGGCGGCAGCCCTCGGAATCAGGGTGAAAATTCCCCCAGCAGTAATCAGCAGGGATGCAAGCAGCATCAGTTTATACGATAACCTGTGCATACAGATAATTATGAATCAGTTCTATCTGTGAGTCAAATAATTATTCTGCAGATTGCGGTAAATTGCTGAAGGCTGAGGTTTTGTTTTTTCCGGTTCTTTTTGAGAAATACATGGCTGTGTCAGAGTTGTTTATAAGATGATCTACATCACTTATCTCACTGTCGCTGAGACAGCTTACTCCCAGACTGATCGTGAAATTCGTGGCATTATCGCCTGCAACGGCTTCCCTTAGTCTTTCCGCTATTTCAACGGCTTCACGGCATTCAGTATGAGGCAGCATAATCACAAATTCCTCACCCCCGTATCTGGCAAGAATATCAATTTCTCTCAGTTGGTTCAGGCATATTTCCGTCAGCCGGCATAGTGCCTCATCACCTGATTTATGTCCGTATTGGTCATTAATAATTTTAAAATCATCAATATCAAGCATTATCGCTGAAACAGGATAATGATAACGCAGAGCTTCCTTTATTTCCTTTTCACATTCAGTCATAAAGTATCTTCTATTATAGACCCCTGTAAGCGGGTCTGTAACCGCCAGTTTTTCAAGTTTGATCCTGGCTGCGGTACGCTGTGTAATATTGCTGAATACGTATAATGTACAATGCTGTTTCTGATAGGGGATTACTTTCAGCTGGTAGAAGTCTTCTCCAATGCTGATCTCATCAGTCCTTTCTTTTTCAAGAATTCCTGAGAGTTCCGGATAATCAGCCAGCCGATCACCTACTGATATATTGTTAAGAGGCGGAAAATACTCCGTAACAGCTGAATTTGTATTTATCACGATTCCGTCATCCGAAATTACTATGACAGCTTCCTCGATAGTATCAAGAATCATTTCGTGCGACAGTTCACTGACCAGAAACAGCCTGTACCTGAACAGCCCGGTTATATAATTAATAACAAGCAGAAAATAGCTGATTGGTGAAAAATCAATATGACTTGGGAGTACACCTGTAATCGCGAGAACTGTTGCAATACAGGGAATGAGAATTCCTATCAAAAGAAACCCGGCGCGCTTACGTGCATTTCTGTCGAGCCGCCTCATCCGGTAGATGAATATAATTACACTGTACAGGGCGGTAGAAAACAGCAGCAGCGTTTGTACTGCATACCATGGACCGGGTTCAAGAATAAGAAGCGGAAATCCATATGGACTGCCGGCAGTTACTGATCGATAGTAAAGAAGGTGTGCGCTGTTTGTCTGGACAATAAAGAATGTGGCGATATTGAGGGATAGAATTATTGCCCTGACCACCCTGTTTGCTATCTTTCTTTCATCAGTGTATTCGCTTGTAAACAGCAGCAGAAGATAGGGGTAGAATGCAACTCCTATATACTCAATTCTGATACAGAGAAACATCCGGCTCAGACTGCTGCCAATAAGCTCAAAGGCATAACCGAAGGAATGAATAACCATTGCAAGTATCAGTAATGAAAAAGTCCGTGCACCTTTTACTTCTCTTTTTCTTGCACACCAGATGCCAATAAAGAGCATCAGGGATGAAACAATGATTATCATGATGCTAAGGTAGTAATTAAGCCTCATACAAGGATAATATAGTGAAACAGTTCTCAATTGCAATGAAATATCAGTTAGTATATGAATTATGCGGAATTTGAGATATTATTCTTTCTGGAGAAGGTAAAATATGCGTAAGTTATTATTTCCAATTTTAATTACATTAATTCTACTTATTTCATTTTCATGTGCTACTACGCCGGAAGAAACGATAAGTCCTGACCCGGAATCCGGGCGGTCTGAAACTCCTGTCGTTACCGTAAAAGCAGGAAAAACCGAGGCCGAAGATGCAAAAAAACTGGCTGGAACCTCGCAGGAGAAGGCCGTTGAACTAAAGGCTCCAAAAGCTGCACCTGATGAATACATCAAGGCTATGGAGTACTATGAACATGCCGATGATGCCTTTGCCGATGAAAATTATTCCGATGCTTTTGAACTGTACAGTCTTGCCTCTGAGAAGTTTGATGAATCGGCCGATATTGCTCTCAAAAAGAGGGAAGAAGCCCTTGCTGCAATGAAGGCAGCAGATGATGCTATATCCAAAACAGAAAAAAACAGTGAGGATGCTCTTGAGGAAACCGGAGGAGATGAATGATCAAAAAGATAATTTTTCTTCTTACGATACTGGTTTTAATTTCAGGGGAAACCTTGTTTTCCCAGTCCCTGCGGGATAATCCGGATTATAACCGCTCGGTGCAGCTGAAAAAGCAGAGTGAAGCAGCCTTCGATGAGGGCGATTACGATCTTGCCAGACAGCTTGCGGAAGAGTCGCGTCATTACGCTGAATTAGCCGATGAATATGTACAGAAAAAGCTGCTTCAGTACAGGGCAAACAGCTATATTGTACTGACAAAAGACAGAATACAGACTGCCTCACTCTGGCAGGCTGAAAAGAACTTCCCTGCAGAGTTTGCGGAAGGAAAGAATCTTTATAATACTGCTGTTGAGCAGTATAAAACCGAGGACTATGAAGGAAGTATTGACAGCTCAAAACAGGCTCTTGAGGTCATGAAAGTCATCCATTATATCGGAAGCGGAGCAGCGCCGGAGGCTGAACCTGAAAAAACAGTATCAAAACCGCGATACTATACTGTTAGGCTGCTTCCCGGAAATGCAGACTGTTTGTGGAATATTGCAGGCTACAGCTTCATATACGGAGATCCGACTCTCTGGAGGCTTATCTACGAAAAGAATAAATCTTCAATGCCGGATCCCGACAATCCAGATTTGATAATTCCCGGCATGAAGCTTGAAATTCCTTCATTAACAGGAGAATCCAGAAGCGGAACCTGGAGCGAGTAGAAAGACCATACATTGTTTATTAAAACAGTTTAAAGATTAAGACCTGCAGTGATAATTGGAGTATTTCAACTATTTTCTGCAGGTCTTTTAGTATTAATAATGCGGCGGTCTCTGATCAGCACTGAAATCTGAGTTATCAGATTCTGCCAGATCGTTTAATTTCTTCTGCAGCTCCAGACAGAAAGCCCGAAGCTTCTGTATATCCTTCTCCTGGGAAAGTACCGTTTTGTTCAATTCCTGAATGCTGTCTTCTGCAAAAGCAAGTTTAGTTTCAAGAGATATTATTCTATCTTCCATACTCCAGAAATTACTACTTTTGACTCTTTTTGTACAGGTTTTCCGGATACTTGAATAATGATTGGAAATTGCCTCTGATTTTGCCGAAAATTAAATGTAGGAGATACAAGGATGGATATTAGGAGATTACTTTCAAGTGTCAGTGTAAAAATCCAGGCTGTGTTCGGAGTTCTTTTCGTTATAGTTCTGGCAGGGCTTGGGGTTGGAATTTTTGTAAATCTTACATCCGGTCTTGATAAGCAGTACCGGAACGAGCTTTCAAATACAACGGAATTGATTTACCAGCTTACCGACAGCTATGTGGATGCCAGCGTTCAGAATTATCTTATCAGCACAGCTGAAATGGTAAAACGGCTGGTGGAACATGAATATGATCAATTTAAAGCCGGACGGCAGACAGAAGCCCGGGCATGGCAGAATGTAAAAAATATCATCCTTGATCCTGATATCGGAAAGATCGGTGAAACCGGGTATCTTGCCGGAGTGGACGGAAAGGGTGTTCTTGTAATACATCCTCTTTCGGAAGGGGCGGATGCAAGCGGTTATGATTTTATGAAAAGAGCTACTTCAATGAAGGAAGGGTATCTGGAATATGAGTGGCAGAACAAGAATGAAGATAAACCACGCTCAAAAGCGGGCGGTATGGCATATTTTAAACCCTGGGATCTTATAATTTGGGCCTCATCTTATAAATCGGAATTCCATAAACTGGTTGATCTGGGCGAGCTTGAAAAAAGGATTCTGAGCATAAAAATAGGTGAAAACGGATATCCGTATATCATGAATAATGAGGGCAAACTTCTTATTCATCCAACACTTAAGGGTGAAAGCCTTTATGATAACCAGGCTGAAGATGGAAGCTATTTTATAAGGGATATCATCAAGAAGCAGAACGGTTCGATAACCTACAGAATGCTTGGTGATAAAATTGATTCAGATTCTATCGCAATTTTCAGAGCCTATCCCGACCTGGATCTAATCATTGTTACCAAGGCATATACAAGCGATATGTTCGGTCTTCTGAATAAAATAAAAATTATCAGTGTAATTATTCTTTTTGTCGCCTTTATTTTTGCCAATTACCTTATTGCCCTTATTCTCAAACGTATCCTGAAGCCTCTGATACAGATTAAAATACTTACTGAGAATATTGCCGCCGGCGATTTGACCGGACGGGTAGAGCAGAAAAGCCATGATGAAATAGGAACAGTATCAATTCATTTTAACGCTTTGATTGATACAGTTGAGGATATGCTCAGAAGGATAAAATCTACCTCTGCAGAGCTTTTTGAATCGGTTCAGAATCTCTCGGTATCATCCCAGCAGATTACTGCAACATCAAATGAGCAGGCTGCAGCAGTAAAAGAAATAGTTACGACCATGGAGGATTCTGATCAGCTGTCAAAGAATATAGCAAACAGGATCGAAGAGGTGACCAGAATTTCTGATAATACAAGAGAGGTCGTGCAGACAGGCTTTTCAACAGTTCAGGGCACCCTGGAAAAGATGGATGAAATTAAAAAATCAAACTCGGAGACTATCGACGGAATAAAAGCACTAAGCGAAAAGATAGACAGCATCTGGGAGATTGTAAATATAATTAACGGGATTGCCGATCAGACTAAAATTATTGCATTCAATGCGGAACTGGAGGCTTCTGCCGCAGGTGAAGCAGGAAAGAATTTTCAGATAGTTGCAACAGAAATCAGACGTCTTGCTGATATTACGATGTCTTCCACAAGTGAAATAAAGGGAAAGATTAACGAAATTCAGCATTCTTCAGATAACCTCATTATTGCTTCTGAAGAGGGAACTGAACATATCAGGGAAGGCGGTGAGCTTTCAGGTGCTCTCCGAAAAATATTCGAGGATGTTTTAAGCTCTGCGGAAATATCAGCGGAATCGGCACAGCAGATAAACGTATCTATCAATCAGCAGGTTTCTGCGTTTGAGCAGATTCTTCTGACATTAAGGCAGATATCAGGCGGTATAGATAATTTTGTTGTTTCCACCAGGTCAACATCAGCATCAACCGAAAATCTGAAAGCCATGGCCGACGGACTTAAGGAACTGGTTGATAAGTATAATGTAAGTGACATCGAATAAAATTGCATGCAGATAAAGGTGATACAGTGCGCGAAATAAAAAGAAGAAATCTTGTTTACTATCTTGATATAGAGGATACCGAAACCGGGAATATGATCGGTAAGCTGGCAGACATCAGTTCCAATGGAGTCCTTCTTCTGGCTGAGCAGCCTATCGATTCCGGCTTTAAGGGAACGATAGAGATAAAGATACCCTTTGAAGGATTTATAAGTGTGCCTCTGCCTCCGATAACAGTAGAAACAAGATGGAATAAACAGGATAGAAAGACCGGACATCATTACTATGGAATGGAATTTACTGGAAAAACACTCGAGCTTGAAAAGGCTGTAGCGGTTCTTATTGCCAAGATTGGGTTCAGTGATGGTGAAAAGAAGGCACGGCGCGGACTTTTCAGTGAAGATTTTTATTGAGAACCCTGACTGGAGGTGAATGATGCAGAATGAAGAAAGCAGCCGGACGAATGAGACCAGGGAAATCCTGAACAGGATAAGCCGGATTAGAAGCGAAAAAGACGGTAAAGCCGCTATAATCTCGCAGAAATACAACAAGTATATGATTATTGGAATCAAGGATAAAAAATTTGCATTGTTTGCAGATGAAGTAAAGGAGATAATCGGAAATACGCCGGTATTCTATGTCCCCTTTACACCTCCGTATATCAGCGGTTTTATTAACCGGCATGGTGAACCCTATACTGTTATTGACATGACTGTGATACTGGAGGGAGAGAAGCTTGATTCTTCAACCTTTCTGATTTTAAACAGGGCGGATGATCAGCTTGCCATTCTTATTTCGGATGTAGTCGAGATTGTAAATCTGCCGGAAAGTGAACTGCACAGGATAACATCCACCATTCCGGATGAGGACTATTTTATAGGCACTATAAACCCGACTGATACAGAAGAAATCTTTGTATTTGATCTTAACACACTGATAAAGAAGATGGAGGGCGATATCAGTGCCTATTAATTCCGATGGAAGCAGTGCTGATTTTCTGGTTCTGCAGTACCGTGAAATTGATTTTCTAATCCATCGCAGCCAGTTTACAGGCAGCTCCTCCCTGAATGAACTTTATGAAGTTCATTCAGGCTGTCCTGACTATTTTGATAAATACACTGATTATAACAGCAGAAATCTTGTCCTCTGTGATTTTGATCAGTTCCTGATGGACAATTATAAATGTAAAAATCCTTCACGGCTCAAACTCTGCCTCATAGTGAATATAGCGGATTATAACAATGAAACAATTCAGCGGGTAATGAAGATTACCGATCTGCATGAGGATGTCCATATAGACAGTATCGGTCTGATTGTTTCAAGCCAGGTCGAGATAAAGACACTGTCTTTGAACGAATTTTATGTTAATCCCCCCGGACTTGATGGTCTTCTTCTTCGAAACGGACTGCTTGGCTGCCGTTTCAGCAATGAATCACGTATCCAGTTCTTCATAGATATTGAAACAAATATCAGGAATATTCTTACAGGAAAAAACAATGAAAATAGTATTGGTTGATGATTCATACCTGGTACGCTCAATTATAAAGCAGCTGCTTGAGTCACTAGGCGGTTTTGAAGTAGTAGGAGAAGGCAGTAACGGTCAGCAGGCCATTGAGCTTGTTAAATCACTCAAGCCCGACCTTCTTCTGATGGATGTCAATATGCCGCTTATGGACGGCATTACAGCCACAGAGATAATTATGCAGAACACTCCTCTGCCGATAGTGATTCTTACAAGTGAAGATATTTCCGAGGTCGGATTCAATGCCCTTAATAAGGGCGCACTTGAAGTTATTCCGAAGCCGGCAGTAAGTAAAATGAATGACCCTGAGTTTGCTGCTTCCTTCAAAACAGTTCTTGAAAATACCGGACGGTTCGGAAGTTTCAGACTTAATAAAAAAATGATTATTGAGAAGACGGAACTTACCCCCCCCGCAGGAGATTTTTCATCTTTGTCCGTAAAACCGTCTCCAGGTTTATCAGGAGGGAAGGCCTGCACCCTCGTTGTAATAGGGGCCTCTACCGGAGGACCGTCGGCTGTACGTGAGGTCTTAAAAGGACTGCCGGGGAATTTCCCTGTCGGCATACTGCTGAGCCAGCATATAGAAGAGGGCTATGATGAGGGCTACGCACGCTGGCTGGATGAGGGCACCGAGCTTACCGTCAGAATCTCAGAGGAAAATGACACAATTCAGCCTGGTACTGTACTTGTGGCTCCGTCAACCTATCATCTCTGCTGTACGAAACAGAAGGCATACTGGGATGATTCTCCTAAACTGCAGAACCAGAAGCCTTCGGTTGACAAAATGTTTTTCTCGGCGGCAGCCAGTCACGGCAGCGGCGTAATAGGTGTTCTGCTTACGGGAATGGGCCGGGACGGAGCTGACGGCTGTCTTAAGATTTTACAGTCCGGAGGCCGAACCCTTGTTCAGGACCGTGAAACATCGCTGATATACGGAATGCCCAAGGCCGCCGCGGAACTTAATGCAGCAACAAAAATTCTGCCGCTGCAGAAAATATCATCCGAATTAAAAGAAATGTGCGGCCTATGAGTTCATACGCAGAAATAATAAGGTTTATTGAATATCACACAGGGATTGACCTGAAGCCTGTAAACATGATGAGTTTCAACGGCTACCTTGATGACCGGTTAAAGGATTTCAACGGATCTGCACAGGTATATCTCAATATCCTTAAGACAGTAAAGGAAGAATACGAACGCTTACTTGATCATGTTACTATAAATGAAACCTATTTTTTCAGAGAAGAAAAACAATTCAAATATCTCAGGGATGTATTTATACCTGAAAAGAACAATGAAGGCGGCTCAATTAATATTTGGAGTGCAAGCTGTTCATCAGGTGAAGAACCTGTTTCATTATATGCACTGATGAACGGAAAGCTCAGGCTGCCGTTTAAGGTTTATGCGAGTGATATTAACGCTCATATTTTGAATAAATTCCGGAAAGGAATATTCCGTAAGGGAGCACTCCGAACCGACGGGAAGCTTTTTCATGAACTGCTTGATGAGGTTTCATCCCGATCTGAAGGCTCTGAAGAACTATCTATTAAAGAAGATGTCATGAATAAAATAGATATCCGGGAAATCAATCTTTATAATGACAGCCTTGCCGATCTTCCCATGATGGACTGTGTTTTTCTCAGGAATACACTGATCTATATGAATCTTGAAAATAAACAGAAGGTTATCAACAAAATTACCGAGAAGCTAAAAAACAGAGGAATTCTGATTCTGTCGGCTTCTGAGGTTGCACACATATCACATCCCCAGCTTGAAGTTATTTCCAGTGACTACTGTTATTTTTTAAGGAAGAAAGATCCTCTTCATATGGAGCCGGCAAATATTCAGCCGGTGCCCAGTCATATCATATCTGCTGAGCCGGTAAAAAAAGTTATCCATAAAGCCGAGCTTCAGGCTCCTCCTGATGAAAAGCAGGTTTGTCTGTTTATCACAAATATTCTTAACAACCCTATTTTTACAGATGATGATTCCCCGGCCTTGAGATCGGCTGAAAAATTTGCTGATATTCTTTCCGAGCTTGGCAGAAACAACCTTAAAAAAGCCGAAGTTCTGTTTGCACAGCTGAAACCCAATGAACATCCTCAGAGTCTTTACAGCTTTTTCGGCGGGTTTATCCCTCTGCAGAAGGGGGACAAATCTGCAGCACTTTCTGCTTTTCAGAAAGTGCTTGATGCCAATCCGGCATTCTGGCCGGCAAGATATTACATTACTTTCAGCTGCGGAACCTCATCCGCGGGCGAAGAGATACATCTTGGAATTCTGACAAGGGATATCGATCGTTATATAAGTGATAAAAGAATAGATTACCAGTTCCTGCTTGAAGGGTTTAACGCCAAGTATTTCAGGGAGATATGCAGGGCTAGATTAGATAATCTGAAAGAGGGAGTCAGGTATGGCAATTGACAAGAAATCATTTATTGATAACTTCTTAGTGGAATCAAGAGAGAATATTGTCACCATGGGTGATATCATCATTGCCCTGAGAAAGGAACCGGACAACAACGAGAAATTGTCCGAACTTCTCAGGCTGCTTCACACCCTCAAAGGTTCTTCCCGGATGATGGATTTCAGGAATCTTGAAGCCATTAACCATGAACTTGAAAACATTTTCAAGGGTGTCAAGGAAAAGCGGTATCCGCTTACACGGAATCTCCTTCAGCTGATCTACAGTTCCATCGGGTATCTTGAGGAAGGTCTGGACCGGGTTAAATCGCTTGGTACCGACACTATTGAAATGACGAACCTTCAGAATGTCTTCAGAAAAGCGGAGTCCGGCCTTGCTTTCACAGTGGAGGAGCTTGAAGGAGATCATAACCAGAACAGAAAGGATGGTGTTGACGACAGCCCTGTTCCGGATTCAGTGAAAGACTCTTCAGCTCTGTCGAATTATGAATCGATAAGGGTTAAGATTACAAAAATTGATGAAATAGTAAAACAGCTTAACAGCCTGATTATACAGCAGTTCCAGTTCAAGAGAGAAAATGAGACTCTAAGCGAACTTGAAGAAGGTCTTCGGGGTGTTCTTGCGAAGGTAAAAAACTTTGCAGCCAATCAGCCCGGGCTTGAGCCTGTTTCCGATTCACTCGGGGAACTGACCAAGATGACCCAGAAGATCAGGAAGACCTATTCGGATGAAATGGCACAGCTTGAGCATATCAGTTTTGAGCTGCAGGAGGAAATTCTTGGACTTCAGATGCTGCCTCTTAATCTGGTTCTTAATCCGCTGAAAAAGATGGTTGAAGAAACTTCACTGCTGCTTGAGAAGGAGATCGATTTTCAGATTACTGGTTCGAATTTGCTGATAGATAAAACGATCCTTGAAAACATTAATGATCCAATCATACATCTTATCCGTAACGCGGTTGATCACGGTATTGAAAGTCCGCAGGAAAGGGCTGAAGCCGGCAAGGATTCCCAGGGAAGCATCCTTATTCAGTGTACATCCGAGAGCGGACGGATAAATATAAGAATAAGGGATGACGGCCGAGGTATAAATTATGATTCTATACGGGCTAAGGCAATAGAGCTTAATCCTGAGATGGAGGACGAGATTCGAAAGATGGATAACGGAAGTCTTTCCTCCTTTCTTTTTCAGTCCGGGTTTACCACCACAAAGAAGATAACCAACCTTTCAGGCAGAGGGGTAGGACTTGATATTGTAAAAACAAATATTGAGAAAATTAAAGGAAAGATTATCATAGACAGTAAAACCGGTGAGGGGACATTGTTTGAAATGTCACTGCCTCTTTCCCTTGCTACTGTCGACGGATTTTTTGTTAAGGCTCAGGGTAAAAAATTCCTTATTCCAACTGCTTTCGTGAAGGAAATTTTAATCATCAAAAGAGATGAAATAGTTTCAGTGCTCAACAAGAATGTCATACGCCTTCGAGAGATGATAATTCCTGTATATCCCCTTGCAGCCCTTCTTGGAAAAGAGAATACATCCGTATCCGAGAAACTCTCTGTAGTTGTTGTCGAGTCTCTCGGAGATATAATCGGTATTACAGTTGATTCTGTAATTCAGTTCTCATCGTTAATATATAAACCTCTCCCGGGACGGCTGTCGAAACTGAAAGTTATACAAGGGATAGTTTTTGATGAGAACTTTGAGATTATAAATATTCTGTTTGTTCCCGAACTTATATCAAGGTTCAAGGGCATAAGAAATATAGAGTTCAAGGAACGGTATTCTCCGGAAGACAAGCAGTATAAGCAGATTCTTGTTGTTGATGACTCTTTATCAACGCGTGAAATAGAAAAATCAATTCTTGAGCTTGAGAACTTCAATGTCTCGCTTGCTGTAGACGGTATTGACGCTCTTGATAAAATGAAGGAGCAGTACTTTCATCTTATCATCACCGATGTTCAGATGCCCAGAATGGATGGTATTACGCTGATAGAGAATGTCAGAAGGCAGGAGAAATACAAAAAAACCCCTGTTATCGTAATAAGCTCCAATGAGCGAAGCGAACTCGAAGATAAAGTCAAAGCCGCAGGCGGGAATGCAATCATAAACAAAAATGATTTTGACCGGGGCAGCCTGCTCGAACGGGTGCGGGAGCTGATTGGATAGATCATTGAAAGATATTGCCGTTTCAGCATCACTCTCAAAACTAATTCTTTCTCCTGAAAATCCTGAACTGAGGTTCATCAGCTGGAAAAACAGCATCAGTTTCAAAGACATCCGTGATGTCCCTGACTGTCTACTGCTTGACCTGCTGCAGCCCGAGAGTTTTGATATTATCTGTGCTCTCAGGGAACATCTTGATTCGGAGGCTCTTCCGGTTTACGGCTATCTGGCTAAGGATGATATCCGGCTGCGCAATCTGTTTATCGCCTGCGGAGGAACCGGAACCGTATACACATTGTCTGAAATACCCGACTCTGAAACCGGGAACCGGGCAGCAGGTTTGAACTTTCCAATCAGAATGAGTCTCTCACAGGGGGAGAGCGTCAGACGCCTGCTTGATAATCTTCAAAAGCAGACAGTAAAGCGTGATATTGCATCGGTATCAGGGAAAACTGAAGTTTTATCAAAGACAGTTGAATACCTTCTTCAGTATCTTCACCAGATAATAAAAATTCATTTATCCGTTGTACTGATTAACAACAACCAGAGTGTTGAATCCTATGTCATGCCTTCCAAGGGGATATTCCGGGAAGATTACAGGGATTTTCTTAATTTCTGTCTGAACGATTTTTTTGCACACTTCAAGGGGCTGGATATGGAAAATCCTCATGAAGTATTCTTCACCGAAGATTCGGAAGAATTCAGCAGGATGAAAATCGGGACAAGAAAATTAAGTTCTTATTTTTATCTGCCACTTAAAAGCCCGGATGGGAATGCTGTGGGGACAATACACTTCGGCCATCTGAGTAATAATTATTTTGAAGGAATATACCCGGAGCTTATCAGTGAACTTGTAAACAGAATTGAACCGCCCCTCTATCTTTCTCTTAAAACAAGCCAGAACATTCTCAGGCAGGGTAAGATCTTCAACATCTTTTCGAAATTTGTTCCTCCAGAGATAATTCCCGACCTTATTTTCCAGGAAATAAACAGAGAGAAAAACAGTGTGCAGAAAAAGAATGTGACAATCCTGTTTTCCGATATAAGATCATTTACAACAATAACCGAAGAAAATAATGCTCAGCAGGTTGTTGATTTTCTGAACCGGCATTTTGATATGATGGTAGGTATCATAAAAAAATACGGAGGAACCATCGATAAATTTATCGGTGATGCCATAGTTGCAGTTTTCGGTTTGAACGGGGATTCCGGCCAGGTCAATCAGAATGCGGTAAAGGCTGCAATCGGAATGATAGACAATATTGAGAAGGTTGACTGCTCCGGTCTTGTTCTGTCCGGCAATCATTACAGAATAGGGATCGGTCTGCATCATGGAGAAGCAATTATTGGAAATATTGGTTCTCCGGATAAAAGCGCTTTTACGGTGATAGGTGATGTCGTTGGTATTGCCGAGGAGCTTGAGGGAATAACAAAGCAGTATCAGAAACCGGTTCTTGTATCAAAAGCAGTATTCGAAGATGTACGTACTGAAGTATCCATGGAAACTGTTTTGAACCGGAATACCGATGATGAATGGCCTGACGGTCTGTATACACCCGGAAAAGATGCCTACGGGGGTGTATATGGCTGAGATACTTTATGCAGAGGCCTCGGAGCTGCTTTCAAAGATTATACTTCTTGATTTTGATGAGTATGATATAGAAATAGTCCGTACCAAGGACAGACTTCTTGATGAAATGTACAATTCTCCTCCGAATGTTGTTTTTCTGGGAGACAGTTTCAGTACAGAACTCGAAGAGATTATTTTTTCAATTAAAAGTCTTCAATTGATTAATCAGATACCCTTGGTCTTTATAGGTGAGCATTACCGATCTTCCATTTTACCTGTAGACCTTGTCGTTCCAAGAAGCGAGAATATGTCTCAGGAAAACCGAATGAAGATAAGCAGGCTGATGTATGAACACCGTAAATCGGAATTTTTTTTGAATCCTGATAATCATCCAAAACCGCAGGATCTGCTTAAACCCGGTTTTACAGCCTCATCATCCAGAAGCCTGATCCTTGACAGGCTGTATGATGCGTATTTCGAAAGCGAACTTGGATGTCTTGATGTTACCGCGGAAAGAATGGAACTCGTAATAGAAAATATCCTCGAAAGAATCGCTCTAATTCTCAATACCGAGTTTTCGTATATCTCAGTTGGTTCGTCGGAAAGTGAATATGAGATTTTGAAGTTTCATGAAGAAATTGATGATGAGCAAAAAATTGAACTTAAGAAGAAATGCAGATCCGGAGTTAAAGCCGGATGTATTGGAGATCCTGAACTTGAGAAACTTGTTACACTGTTTATAGATCTTGATTCGGAGGAACTTGGGTTAAGCGGTTATTATGTTGCGGGCTGTATCCGGAGAGAGCAGGTTCCGGTTGAGGGCCTCGAAGCAGATAATATCTCAAATCAGATTAAGAAGATGATCTATCTTGCCCGGGAATTTGAAAGAAAGCAGAATGAGACGAAAACCATCTACTCGGCATTTTCAAGATTCCTGCCCGAAGAGATAATCAATGATCTTCTGATTAAAGATACAGAAAAGGATCTGATGACCGGTGAGAAGAGAACGATTGTAGCAATGTTTTCCCACATACGTCATTTTGATGAAATCATGGCTGATAATCCCCCGGATGCAGTAGTTAATTTCCTGAATCAGCATTTCACAAACATGGTGGCAATAATTAAAAAATACGGCGGTTCTGTAGATAAATTCATTGGTGATGCAATCTACGCAATTTTCGGTGCTGCAGTAAGCTACATTGATAATGCCGACAGAGCTGCCCAGGCGGCAATGGAAATGATTCGTGAATATGAGCGGATCGATCTCTCCGGACTGAAGCTTCCTGAGGGCGGGTTTACTATTGGTGTCGGCCTGAACGAGGGGCCGGCTATCATCGGAAATATCGGCTGTTCGGATAAATTCGATTTCACCGCCATCGGAGATACAATTAATCTTGCCGCAAGACTTGAAAGTCTCACAAAGCATTACCGTACACCCATACTTGTTTCAGAAAATTTAAAAAACAGTCTGCATCTTGATTTTACTGCAAGACTTGTTGATATTGCCAGAGTGAAGGGTAAAACTGAACCGACCAGAATCTTTTCTCTTGAGATCAAACCTGAGAACTTTTCAGAGGAGTGGTTCAGGTTCTATGAAAACGGAATAAAAATGTACCTGATAGGGAACTGGTATACTGCAAAAGATTATCTGGAAAATGCATTGAAACTCTTACCGGATGATTTTCCGACGTCACAGTTTCTGGAACGATGCATAGAATACATTGCATCTCCGCCCGAATACTGGGACGGAGCGGCAACTCTTGATTTTAAATAACAGTCAACTCAAATAATTGCTGCTGATTTTTAGAAATTACTTCCGGGTTTAATTGACATTATACATTTCTATTCTGCTGTCAAGTTCCTGTGCCATGCCCTTAAGAGTTTCGGCAGATGTGGCACTTGCCTTTGTTGCTACAACAAAGTTGTCTATTCCCTCTGAAATCTGCCTGAGTGTAAGCAGTATCTGCTCGAAAGATGAGACCTGCTGGTTAATTGAGATAGAGATGGAGTCTGTAGAAGTAGAGGTCTTTTCGGTTGATGAAAGTATCCCTTCAAATACGCTGTTCATACGGCCTGTCAAATCATTGCCTTCTGCTATCTTTCTTGTACCGTCTTCTGAAGAAACAATAAGTGCATCGGAGGAGCGCTGGATTTCGTTTATCCTGTTTTTTATCTCTGAAGTCGATGAAACCGTACTGTCCGCAAGCCTTCTGATTTCGGTAGCAACAAGCTGAAAACTCTTTCCGGCTTCTCCGGCAGATGAGGCTTCAAGTTCGGCATTAAAGGCAATTATCTTTGTCTGGTCGGCGATTCCGTTGATAAGGTTAACTATTTCCCAGATATTCTCAATTTTCTCCGAAAGGAATTTTATTCCTTTTATTGTCTGGCCGTTGGAGAGCTGAATCTCATTCATTTTCTCAAGGATGGTCGTGATAAGTTCAAAGCCGCTTCTCACCGATTCGTTGGTTCCCGAGGCAAGTGCAGAAATCTCCGCAATACTTGTGGCTACCGACTTTGACATGCTGTCGGAATCTTCCATTGTGGTTACTATTTCCTTGACAGCGGCAGCCTGTTCATTTGATGTAGCAAAAACCTCCTGCGAAGTGACGTTCAGGTTCTGAACCGACTCGGTAAGTATAGCCGTCATATTCTGGAGTTTATTCATCAGATCTGAAAATTTTGTTACAAGATCATTAAAGTCATTAGAGCAAAGCGCTATCTCGTCCCTTCCGTAAACATCTATTCTTGTTGTCAGGTCGTTTTCAGATGCCTGCCTGAAACCCGCCTGAAGAGAACTTATTGAAGAAAGAATGTTTTTTCTGATTGCAAGGAAGATCAGGAATGCGCAGAGTATGGTTGCAATTGCTGCAATCAGATATTTAATAAAAGTGCTGCGGTAACTGTCAATTCTGATTTCAAGAAGATCGTTCAGAATCCGTACAGTATCATCCCAGTAGGCAAAGCTCTGATTCCGGGCTGTCTCTCCGGAATCGAGAAACTCTGATGAGGAATAATTGATCTCATCAGATGTACCGAGATCATAGAGTATGCCTATAAACTCAAGAGTCGGAACCTTGTAGGCTTCAAATGCTGAAGGTATTGTTGACTGCATGGGTTCATAGGTACCGTAAAAGTTCTGATCTTCGTTAAGCGCCGTATTTGTGCTTCCGAGTATCCTGCTGTAGTCGGATTCCTCAAGCATTCTTGCGTAAACGTAAAATTTAAGTTTGTCAGAAGCAGGGAGTGCTTTTATGCCGCCGGCCTCCATATCTTTCAGAAGCTCATATCCGTAAGCAAGTATTTCTCCAAGTCTGTCCTGTGTCTGAGGAAGAACAAGAAGAGTTAAATCCATCAGGTAGTAGCTGTCGAGGTCCGGGTCAAGGATAAGGTTTGAAGTATCACCTGAATGTGTAATCATTTCTCGTATATCTGAAACAAGCGATTCATAATCTGCACTGCTTCCTGATCGCTTTATATCATTCCATCTGGTTTTCAGAAGGGCAGGGACAAGCTGTTCCCTGTTGCGTATTCTAAGTCCATCGGAGGTAAACTGAAGATCTTCGCCGCGTTTTTCCTGAACCTCTTCCAGTTTATTGAATCCGGAGTCTATTTTTCTTTCAAGATCTGAGAGCCTGTTTTGTAAACCGCTGTCGGATGAGTATATTCTGTGGTCCTGAATATTCTGAAGCAGCGACTCAAGCGGCTGCTGATACTCATTTCCGTAAAGCTCAAGGCTTGAGAATCTTATGTCGTAATTGATTCCGGTAAGACTGATAAAAAGCATAATTCCCATCGGAATAAGAAAGAATATATTGCTGAGGATGATCTTGGTAGAGATCTTCATTCCGCTGAAAAGTTTCCCGATTACACTGGTTTTCATTGAGGCTCCTTTATATTACAGGATCGGCACTGCTGAATTATTTCTTTAGCTGATGGTAAATTAGTGCTCCTAATAAAGGTTAAGATACGCTGATGCGGATGTAAATGATCTTTGAGTGATTATTGTCCGGCCGGGCTGCTGTTCAGCGCGGTAAAACAGGGGGCGGCTGTTCAGATGGAACTCTTTTGATACTTTTTCCTGAAAATATCAAAAAAAAGCCCCCTCTTACATAGAGGGGGAGGGGAATCTATGACCGAGTCTGATAATCAGGCCTCTGCCATTACTGCTTTTTCAGTTTTATTCTCTGAATATCCGACATATGAATCATCTACTATCAGAATAAATACAATTGCAATTACTGCAAGGAAGGCCAGAACCAGATAAGCGTATGAATAACCTACTGTGTTTCCGAGCCCGCCTACTATAGTTATACCAAGGGCTCCGATTATTGCTACAAGCGGTTTTAAAACCCGATAAGCCATATTAAAGTCGTATCTGCCCCAGATAGTTGTAGTGAGTGATACCAGGTAGTTGGCAGCGCCGCCCAGCATTACTCCCAGAAAGGGCTGTGCCGCAAACATCAAAGCCTTTGCCGCCCCTGCGTTACCGCCTACCTTGAGGTAGCCGCCTACAAGGTTTAGAATTAGTGAAAACAGCCCGAGTATAAGTGTTATCAGGACGGCTTTTTTGGGACCGACCTTTGCATCGAGTATACCGCATAGATAACTTCCGAACATTGCTATAACTCCCGCCATCATCAGCATTGGAATTATTTCATTCTCCTGGAAACCTATCTGCATCATTCTGGGTACAAAATTAGTCATTATTCCAAGTGACAGCAGCTCCATTATTCCGAGAGAGAGTGCAATCTTTTTAAGATTGCCTGTTTTCAGAAGTTTTTTTGGCTGCCATACCGATTTTTTCTGATACTCAAGCCCTGCCTGAAGCTGCTTCTGCATTTCTTCAGGATCGAAGTTTTTGTCATTATCAGGAAAGGCTCCTGCCTGCTCAGGATAATCTTTTACGAAGAAAACAACCAGAAGTCCAAGGATGAATGTTGCTACGGCATAAATCATATAGACACTTGTCAATCCGCTGGCTCTGACAATATTTGTCATCAGCGGTACTGTTACAACAGCAGAAAGAGGGAAGGCGATCGTCACCCATCCCATTGCAAGTCCCTTCTTGCGGGGAAACCAGTTGGAAATTACATTGAGGTTCGCGATATAAGCAAATCCCATACCGGCAACACTTGCAAGTGCAATACTGATGAAATAAACAACGGGACCTGGTGCGAAACCCCAGAGAATACATACTGCAGTTCCAAGGAACAATGCAATCGCCCATGCAAATTTAATTGTCTTCTTTGTACAGATAGCACCCCATATAACTGCTCCGATTACCGAAATCCACGCGGCAACCGTTGAAAAAAGGTAAAGCGGTGCCGGATTGTTCATTCCGAATTTCTGTGCAAACACCTCAATGGTTACGTTAAGCGAGTCATAAATAATTGAGCTCATCAAAAGAATGCTGAAAAATGCAAGAACCAGAATACCCCAGCCCTTCCGACCGAAATTGCTTTTTGTCAGTGATAAATCTTTTGTCGACATCCTATCCTTCTCCTGTTTCGTCTTTTTTAAGATAAATCAAACTCTTTTAAAGAATTTTTCTTGGCTTGTAATTTTCATAGCGAGGCATTTTTGACTTTGCTTCGCCGATATTTTCGAAAAATGTTTTCTGAACCAGTCCAATTTCTGCACCATGATTCTCCCTGCCCTCTGTGAACAGTCTGCAGTGTTCAAGTCCGTTCTCTGCGAGTACAAAGCTTATCTCTCTGGTAGAATCAGCTGTCAAATCCCCTCCGGCACCGCACATTGCACATTCGTACTTGAACTTTAGGCCGTTCCAGTGAGGTTTTCCTTTCATGATCAGGTTGTGATGGCATACAGGGCATAAGCCTTCCTCTTCTCCAAGATATTCGACCTTGTCATATTCGATGCTGCAGGAGCCGGCAACATTTTCTCCCAGCTTTTTAGCCTTTGTTATAAAATCGTCCTTGAGCACTACATGTCCCGGTCTTGCAACACCTGTAGCCATCATCATATCTACGACTTTTATTGACTGCATGAACATTGAAACATTCAGTGAAGCAAGCGTCATTGTCATCCAGTTCTGTGTTGATCCGCCGCAGGTAATAAGTCCGGCCACCCTGTCCGGAGCCTTTTCAACAAGACCGGCCTGTTTCTGCAGGGCCCATTCATAAGGAAGCCATCTGTCTGTGAAAATACGCCAGATTCCCTGGGGCTGCATGCAGAATGAAGGAACAGATATAACCAGACCGTCAGCCTCGGCAAGTTCTGTCATGATTTTTTCCATATCATCTTTACCCTTGTGGATACAGTCGGGGCTTTCATGCTTCATTGCTACGCGCATGGTACAGACTTCGCATCCTGTGCAGGGAATAATCTTTGCATTGTGAAGATTGAACCATGAGGTCTCTGCTCCCTGTGCTTCTGCGGCGAGCAGGGCTTCTTTCATAAGTATTTCAGAATTGCCGTTTTTACGTCCGGCAGCGATTCCAAGTATTTTCATGGAATAGTCCTTCCTTTATCAATAATTTATTATTCTTTTAATGTTAAATTCAGGGTAACATCGTAATTTGAATCTGAGAAATATAAGTTTCCGTAATTTTTATATATAAAACGGAATAAGTATGACTAATTTATAACTTGAGAGTTATGGATTAGAGTGATATTATGACCTTAAGAACATGACAATAAGCAAAATTAAGTATTTTATAGAAGTTGCCCGAACTCTGAATTTTACCCAGGCGGCTGAAAAACTGTTTATTGCTCAGCCCAATCTAAGCAAGCACATTGCCCAGATGGAAGAAGAGATCGGTGTTCAGCTCTTTGTAAGGACCAAGCGCAGCGTAAATCTTACAGAGGCAGGAAAGATGTTATTCGATGAGCTGAACGGAATCCCCCGGCAGATTGAGAGTGTATTCGAGCAGGCAAGGGCTCTCGGCCGTGGAGAAAACGGCAGGATCGCAATCGGGATACTTGAGGGACAGGAGCTTACAGCAGCGCTTCTTAAGAAACTTGAAGACTTTGAAATACAGTATCCGCACATTGAAATTATTCTTGAACGTGCAGGATTCAGCAGACTGCGTGCCGGACTTGCAACGGGATGCTATGATGCTATAATTACCATGTGTTTTGATATAACCAGTACACAGGAATTTAATTATAATATTCTGCTTAGCCGGGGCGGCGGAGTCATTGCTATCAATCATAAAAATCCCCTGTCTGAAAAAGATAACCTGACCTTGGCAGATTTGAAAGATGAAAACTTTGTTGTAATATCTCCTGAGGAATCTCCTCAGGGCTACAGCCGTTTTATAAGTGAGTGCAGCCGATCCGGATTCACTCCCAAAATTACCAGAAAACTTAATTCACTTGAAAGTCTGATGCTCTGTGTTGAAGCCGGGCTGGGAATTACCCTGCTTGATCACAATACAAGGCTGGAGAAAAACAGTGAAGTATGCACTTTCGGAATTCCTGATTCTCCTCCTGCATATCTGGGCATTGCCTGGAGAGGCAATGATTCCAGACCCGTTCTAAAAAACCTTATTAAAACTATGAATCTGCACTGAGTTTATATATAGTTTAAATAAGCAGCCTGAGCTGTGGAACGGAGGAAAACTATGTATAAAACCAGAGCCGGTATTTTTCTTACAGTTGCCGTCGTACTTACGCTTAATTCCTGTCTGGGTGCAAAGATTCATACCAGTTTCAACCGTGACGGAAGCGGATCGATTCTAATGGAGTTTAAAATTTCACAGATTTTCTATCAGATGGGAGCTGCAGAAGGAGGGAAAAGTGATTCAATTCCCTTAAGTGCAGATCAGCTGCGGGAAGATCTCGGTGAACAGCCCGGAGTCTCTGTCAGGGAAGTGAGTGAGGAAGTCGGAGAAGAGTTTAATCTGATAAGAGCTGTAATTGATTTTGAAAACTTTGTGGCGCTTGAAGAGACTGATGTTTTGGGGGACGCTGTTCTGACACATGAAGGAAAACGATGGATATTCAGGCAGAAGATAGCTGATGCTACTGAACCGTCGGATGAACAAGTCAGCGAGGAGGAGCTGGCACAGATGAAACCCTTCTTTGAAGGATACGAAATCAGTTTTGTTGTAACTGCACCGAAAACAATTGTTTCCTACAATATGGGAGAACTGTCCGCCGATGGCAGAACCGTTACTTATACTGTCCCGACGCTCGAGATGAATATGCTTGGAAATACTGAAGAGCTGGTGATGGAAGTTATATGGTAAAAAAAGCCGTTATACGGTTTTGCGGCATAACGGCTTTTTCTATATTTAATCGCGTCGTCTTGCTTCCCTGATGTCCTTCTGCAGGAGTTCAAGGGTTTCATCCATTGATTCGTACATAAGCCGCTCAAAGCCTTCCGCAAGCTCAGCCTCCTCAAGTTTATCAAGGACGGCAATGGTCATAACATCTCCTACCACGGCATCAAGTCCGAAGAAGCCGGGTGTAACATCCTTTGATGTATTAACATGCCTCTGCCAGATGATCTCGCGGTTCATCTTATGGTACAGACGTACTTCCATGTCTATGACCATTTCAATATGAGCCCCGGATGAATATGATTCAATGCCGTAATGGTCTATGTCAACCTCAAGTACCACGTCTGATTCTTTGACCTTATCAACTCTGACCGCGTCCAGCGTCTGCACTGTACGTGCAAGTACCAGTTCTCCAACCATTTCCGGAAGGTACATTCCCTTAAGAGCCGATTCAAGTTTCTGCTGAGTTCTCTTCTCCTGGTCTGCTTTAATGAGGTTTGCACCAATCTGTATAGCCGCACCGAGTACTGAATCATCAGTATCGTAGTAGCTTGAGCTGATATCAACCTCAGGTCTGCTTGGGGCCATAAGGTCAAGGGCAATCGGTGTCCCGGTAAGATCGTAGTCGGCCAGATTATTTATTGTTGAACAGGAACTGAAGGCTATGGTCAGTCCTGCAAGTAACAGAAGTACTGATGTTTTTAATTTATATTTCATGCTATCTCCTTGGAATACATTCAACTATGCTATAGATATAACACATCATCCGTTAAAATCTGTCACCATAACCTGTCAATCCGGAACATATCGAATATTATCGATGTAGCAGTCTTCAGGATTTGAACTGTACGAGTAATATCTCCATTTCACGGTATGTACACCGGCTGTGACAGCGGTATTCAGTGTTGTCCAGCTGCTGTAGGATGTTGATATATAAATTTCCTGACTACCGTCAATGTAGAGATATAATCTTCCGCTGGTTCCGCCTTTCAGAGTATCAAAATAAATCGTTCCGTCAGCGGAGAAGTCGGCCAGTAATTCAAACCAGCACTGATCATAGGACCCGATGTCCCCGAACTCTACTGACTGGGTTCCGTCACTCGCTTCAGCAGCCTGAAGGAAGGGGAGCCCATCACCTCCTATAGTCCACCTGTTATCTGATGAAAGCACTGAGCCGCTGTTTTCAAAGCTGTCATCAATGAAGCCGGGAACAGGGATAACTGATATACTATCTATCCATACCTTAGCATCTGATACGCTTGAGTAATCATTATAACTCCAGTCCAGAGAGTGCCGGCCTGCTGTGATGTAAACATATACCATGGTCCAGTCTGATAAAGTTTCATTTAAAGAATACATGGTCGAACCGTCCAGGTCGAAATAGAAACTATCTGAAGAATTGCTGTTTTTTATGCAGAAACCAAGAATACTGTCTTCTTCAAAATCAGCGATAGTTTTTAAGTTCGTTTCACCCCAGTTATCAGGATCTCCCAGTTCGACCGAGTAATTTCCATCATATTTTTCTGACGATGTTATGTGCGGCAGTACATCACCGTCAATCAGCCAGTTATTGAGTGTAGACATCTTCCCGTCATTTGTCTCAAAATCATCATCATTCAGGCCTTCTACCGGATCAAGTCTAATACAGTCCAGGTATGCATTACCTGCTTCTGCATTCCAGCTTTGCTCATAATTCCAGTAAAAATAATAATCATCCGGTTCAATATAGACCATGTACCGGGTCCATTCCGTGATTTCCTCATTAACAGTAATGCTGTCTGTGTAATTTCCCGGATAGAAATAAAGACTGGAATCTTCTCCGATATTTTTATAATAGAAAGAAAAGAAACCGTATTCATCAGTTGTAAAATCAAGCGACAGTTTGTTGTCAACAGAATCACCAGCCTCATCCTCATTAAACTTTACAGAGTGAAAACCGTCATATGCTGTAGAATCAGTGATAAACGGGAGGGTATCTCCGGACAAGGACCAGGAATGCTGTGTTGAAAATCCGTCTTCTTCAAAATCTTCAAAATGTTCGAAAGTACTTTCATCAAGGTAGGCAAAGGCGTAGTTAAACCAGCTTGTTACTGTTCCGTCTGTCATTGTCATTCTGATGCGCCAGTAGTACCTGCCGTAGTCCGGAAGATCCCGGCTTAGAGTATAGCTGCCTGCTGTGCTTTCGCTTATGTCAGCAAGCAGGGAAGTGCCGAAAGACTCTGAAGCTGAAAGCTGAAAGTCATATGAAATAATATTATCAGACTCAAGCCACTTAATTTCAGGTCTGGCGCTGTAGGTATATTTATTTATACCGGGTGAAACAATATCGGTTGCAAGATCATATTTTTCTACGAAAAATCCCTGTTCATCCAGAATGCCTAAACCGTCGCATGCGCCCAGGCATGTAATTACAGCAAATATTAATATACTTTTTTTTCTTTTATTCATCAGGTTCTCCAGCTTCCTAATATTTCAGGAGTGTGTATCCGCTCACAACCCCGCCGGTAACTGCAACAATCAGGCCGGAGAAAGTTGTTCCCAGCGTAGTATATTTTAAAATCCTGTAGGTTTCATAGTCAGGGGAAACACTCGACAGGAAACTGTTATTTGTTGCAAGCAGCCCTGCTGCGGCAAGAGCCGAGCCTATTCCGCCAATGATGATTCCGTCTTTGATTCCTTTTTTTCTGGCGTATTCGGGATTCCTGACATACTCAAGCACCGATTCAGTCGTGGTACTTCCTTCACTTAAAATGCTAAATACAATCGGAAGAAATTCTTCATGAAATATAGATACCTGATTCTTACCCGGTTGAATGGATATGATTCCATTATTTACTGAAGAGGTGACTTCCATGTCATTGAGAAAAACCCTGCTTTCGGGTTTTAACCCCGATAGTTTCAGTTTAGGAGTGCTTTGGACCAGCTCCACCTGAATTTCACAGTCTTTATCTGCTACCATAACTGAAAATTCAGCCCTCTCATAATCGGGATTATATATTTCCCCAAGCCACTTTCCGCTGCTTAGAGTAATCTCATCAGATTCCGTAAAGCTGTATTTTTCCATCGCTGCTGTATTAAACAGAGTGATAGTTGTGTTTTCCGGCAGTGAAGGAGTAAGCTGCAGTTTATGGGCTTTCTTCAAACTGAATGTCAGGTAGGCTGTTTCAAGTTCTGGTATTATAAGGTTAAAGGTCCGGGAAAGATAATCCTTTCCGCCTGCAGTAATTTCATGCGGACCTGAATCAAGTTTAATAAGCCAGGATTCAGTATCATTAACCGGTTCTCCATCGATATATATATCAGGATTTTCAGGAGATGAAATTGAAAGATATCCATAATAATTTTCAGGAGAAGGTGAATAAATCGTGGTTTCTGTGATAGACGAATTGTATTTCAGTTTAATCTCACAAAATCTGTTATCTCCGTGAATCTGAAGCATCCGGGCTCCGGCTGAAAGATCAGAAATGAAAAGCGGAGTATCACCGACAGTTTTTCCATCGATATAAACTGTTCCCGGCCAGCCCGGGTTTATAAATAGAAAGGCTCCTGTTTCCAGAAAGGCTGAATCTTTAGCTGATGAGCAGATCAAAGCAGAAAAAAACAAAAGAATGGTAAAAAAAATTTTTTTCATATGGATCCTGTTATTCTTTAAATAGTTAATTACATGATATATTTTTAACATAATAGTATAACAAGTTCAATTAAAATAAGGTTGAGTATATGTCTAAAAGATTCGTTGTCCTGCTGATCATTATCATGCTGATGCTGTATGGCTGCGCCGGAGTTCCGGAGAACGCGGAAAACAGCGAAGATCTGCTTCAGTTGAAGAATTCGATAAAACTTCAGTTAGATCAGGGCTGGGAGGAACTGTATGCAGGTAATTTCAGCAGAGCTGCAGGGACTTTCACTGCTGCCTATAATGAAATGCTGCCTGATTCCGCTGCACTAAGGGGCAGGGGCCTTGCTGAATACTTCATGAATGATGATTTTAATGCTTTTCCCCACCTGTCTTCATCAATTCAAGAGGCTCCGCTGGATCCTGTTTCTATTCCGGCTGCGAATTTTTTAAGTGATTATTGTCTGTATTCAAATACAGACTATCAGCTGTATTTGAATGCACTCGAAAAAGTCATACACGATCGAAATACTCCGAACTGGGCTGCCCGTGAATATCAGACCCTGCTTTTTGACTACAGATATAATTCGACCGGTGAAGCTGAAGTTTGTGAGAAGATTAAATCTGAAATGAATCTTGTTACCGGCTGGCAGTTCCTGGGACCCTTTTCCAATGTTTCAGGATGCGGTATCGGCTATGATTATGTTAGGATTGAAGATGAAAAAAACTTCGGTTTCGGAGAATATTCAGCCGGGAAAAATAACTGGAAACCGGAACCGTATAAGCCTCTCTTAACAGATACTTCTCTTCAAATTCCTGTGAGCAGTTATTACAGTGAGCCCGGCTATGCTTCGATATACGCATTCAGCATCCTTGAAGTGGAAGCCCCCGGTGAATATGAGCTTGTTTTCAGTCGAAGCGGCAGCTTTGAAGCCTGGCTTGATAATGAAAAGATTGTAGAATTGACTGATTATAATTCAGGTGAGAATGTGATATATCTCCGCCGGGAGCTGCCTGCAGGCAGATATAATCTGCTGGTGAAATGCAGCAGCAGGGAAGAGTCGTCGTCTTTCAATGCCTCGTTTTATAAGGCTACCGACCGCTGGATGGAACGTTCAGTCCTCTATTCTGAACTTTTTAAAGATGAAAGAATCTTTGATCCGTATTTAAATGAACTATGTACCGGTATTGATGATAATCCGGAATCATCGGAATTGAGATTCTGGCTTACCTATGCTCTGGAAAAGAAGGGCTGGAATGAACAGGCCAGGCAGGTTTTATCGGAAGTTGAGCCTGAATTTTTCAGCATCCTGCTGGAATGGCAGCAGGCAATGCTGGAAAGAGCGGAGGGGAATTTTGCAGGCTATGAGAAAAAAATGCTATCGCTTGCAGAAGAAAATAATCTGGCTCCGGCACTCGAATATGCCATCTATAACTTTTTCTCCAATGAAAGATACGGTAAGGCCGAAGCTTTTCTTGACCAGCTTAATCCGGAATACAGGGACTGGTATTATTATCAGCAGGGAAGGCTCAGGCTTCTTCTGAGCAACAAGGAGACTAAAGCCGCCGCATCTCTGATGGGAAAAATTACTGAAAAGTTTCCGGGTTTAGCTCTGCCTTATTATACAATGCTCAGATATGCAGATAACCTTTCAGATGAGCAGCTCTCTAAGTTTATTTCTGGTCTCGGCCGGACAGGCGGGTACCGGTCTGCACTTGTCTATAACTACAGGGTAAACCGCAACCGCGATAATTTTACACTCGCAAAGAAATATATAACAGAATATCTGGCACATTATCCGATTAACGAATCCTGGTGGGTTGATTATATAAATCTTCTTTTTGACGAAGGAAATGCCAAATTAAGTGATATAAGAGCAAAAACTACAGAGGTCGCAGGCACTTTCCCCATGTCCTATGAGATTATGTCAAAGGAAAAAAGCCAGTCCAGATATGTTTACCGGCAGCTTGAAGCAGTTAAGTCGGAAAATAATACAGGTTTAAGCAGTGAATTCAAATCCATGTATTACAAGGAGAAAGCCGCCTACAGTGATGCTCTTGGCAAATTGGTGAAATACTATCCTCAGGATATGGAAACCCGGGATGAATTAAGGGAGCTGAACGGGGAGAGCCTGTTTGGAAAGGAACTTAAGATTTCAGACAGTTATTCTGTTGTTGATGATTACCGGAAGTCCGGCTTTTTCTTTGAAGATGCTGATGCTGTAGTTGTTTTTGATGACAGGACTGAAGTCTCTTTCGGTGACGGTGCTTCGTTCACGATGCAGCATTTCATTCTAAAGGTATTAAGTGCCAGAGGGGTAGAAGATAACCGTTATCAATACCTCGAGTTTAATCCGGCATACGGAAACGGCGATATCGATGAGGCTTTTATCCTTAAGGACGACGGAACAAAGATCTATGCTCAAAGATCCGGCAGAAAACTTGCATTTCCAGGTCTTAGCGCCGGAGATTTTATAGTAATGAAATATAGAATAAACAGCTATATGTCAGGTCAGATAAATAATGAACTATGGTCATCTGTATATTTGAAAAATTATTATCCCGTATACAGGATGAAGTTCCAGCTGATATATCCGGAAGATACGGAACTTTCATATAATTATAATAATGTAGCCGAAGATGAAGTTGAGAAGGTAACAGATAATTTTATTGAAGGATATAAAAGAACAGTATTTACTGTCAGTCAGGCAAAGGCCATTCAGGTTGATGCCATGTCGCCACCTCTGCGTGATATTGCCCCATGGGTTGATATATCTTCCATATCTGAGTGGACAGATATTGTTGACTGGTACAAAACCCTTTATCTTGGTCAGACGGATCCGGACAGCAGTATTGAACAGAAAGTAAAAGACTTATGCTCGGGCCTTGAAAAAACCGATGATATAATCGCTGCAATATTTAATTATGTTTCTGCGCAAATTGAATATGAGGATCTTTCGTTTCAGTACAGTAATTTTGTTCCTCAGACTGCTGAATCAATATTCAGAGAAGGTTACGGTGACTGCAAGGATCAGAGCGTACTTCTGGTGTCGATGCTGAAAGCTGCAGGCATTGATTCATATCTGGTCCTAAGTACTCCGGGTTATTACGGAGAACATCCGTATCTGCCGTCTCCCAGGTTTACGCATGCAATTGTAGCCGTACCCATTAATGACAGGGATGAGTTTCTGGATCCTACCGGTACCAACTATACATACGGAGAAATGCCCGAACTGCTTTATAATACCTGGGTTCTCCCGGTTACCGAGGGCGGGAATCTTGTAAAAATTAATGAAGCAGATGATTCAGACAGAACATATACATTAATTGAGATGTCAGGTATTACAGGAAATACCGAGATTCAAGGAACTGCTGTATATCAGGGCCGCTCAGCCGGAGATCTCAGAGCGGCGTTTAACTGGCGGAACAGCGAGCAGCAGAAAGAATATTATTCCGCCGCATTGAATACCTGGATGCCCGGGATGCTGCTCAAAGATTTTAATACTAAAAATATCGAAGACCTGCTCTTTGATCCTATAATCTCCTTTACCGGCACAGTTCCTCCTGTTCTTAAATCAGCCGGTAATGAGCTGTTCTGTATATCGCCTGCATGGGAAGATATTATTGATTTGCGTGTAAGATCCTGGCTTGGTGTAAATAAAAGTACAAATGGAATCTCAATTACCGGATCTCCATTATCAACTCCTCAGGTACAGACTTCTATCATTGATATTCCGGATAATTTTACATTAAGCAGCCTCCCTGAAAGCACTGATTATAATTATGGCGAAAGCTATATGAAATACAGCTATACTTTTGAGTCTAAAAAGCTGATTTGTACAAGAGAAGTGTATATACCTGATCAGTTCATTCCTGAGGAGGATATCAATGCCTTCCGGGAGTTTCTTAAACGCGGTATCATTAAGGATTCGGAACAGGTGTATCTGGGAGTAGATACCCAAATACAATAATGACGGCATTTTCTATAAATATGTAAGTTGCAATATATAACAACTTTCTCTATAATCTGTACTGCGATTTACCATTTAGCCGGTCAGTTCACCGGTTAAACCAAATACAGCCTGTCAGGTTGTATTCCATTCCTTAATAGGCTGCCGTGATTCAGCGGCCAGCCTCTTTTTTTCACCGAAAATATTTTGAAATCCGCAGTTTTGTTATTACACTCATCTTAGGGGGAAATATGACAGAACTCAAACGAAAGATGTGTAAATATTCCAAGGATGATTTCAAAGAAAATAAGGAACTGTTTGTTGAGAACGCCTTAAATGCAAAATTCATCTGCAAGCAGTGTCTCCGGACAGCAGAGAAGAAAGACCTAATCTGTGATCCCAAAAAACTGAAATGAAGTAAGCCATGACAACAGCAGAACTTCTTGTTAGATGTCTTGAACAGGAGGATGTGGAGTATATTTTCGGTGTTCCCGGAGAAGAGAACATTGATATCATCCACGCACTTACTCGGTCTCCGATTCGGTTTATAACCACCAGACACGAGCAGGGGGCGGCATTTATGGCGGATGTCTACGGCAGGCTTACCGGAAATCCCGGCGTCTGTCTTTCCACCCTGGGACCGGGAGCGACAAATCTGATGACAGGAGTTGCAGATGCCAACCTCGACGGAGCCCCGCTGATAGCATTAACAGCCCAGGTTGGAACAGATAAGATGCATATAACCTGGCATCAGTACCTTGATCTTGTAAACATGTTTCAGCCTGTCACTAAATGGAGCAAGCAGATCGTCCGTCCCGATATTACACCGGAAGTGGTTCGGAAAGCTTTCAAGCTTGCAGTCCGTGAAAAACCGGGTGCTGTACATATAAATCTGCCGAATAATATCGGGGCAATGACCACAGAGGCGGAACCTATCAGGAAGACATTGACCGATGAGAAGAGTTTTGCCGCTTACGGAAGTGTTGAAAAGGCGGCCGTTGCCATATCCCGCGCGTTAAATCCGGTGATTCTGGCGGGAAATGAGGTGATTCGCTGTAAAGCAGGGGAAACTGTTTTAAGGATGGCTGAAAGCCTGCAGATTCCGGTAGTAAATACCTTCATGGGGAAGGGGATAATACCGTTCACCAGCAGGTATTCGATGTTCAGTGTCGGTCTTAATCACCGTATGGCTATTGATAAACTTTTTGACAGTTCCGATCTTGTTATCTGTATCGGTTATGATTTTATTGAGTACGCACCCAAAATGTGGAATTCAGAGAGAAATATCGATGTAATACATATAGGTTCCCATGAGGCAGAAGTGAACAAGTACTACCAGCCGATTGTAAATATTATCGGAGACATATCTGATTCTATAACCGAGATAATAAGGCGATCCGTCCGTACCGAAAAACCTGAGGCTGCCTACCAGTTAAAGGAAGAGCTGCTTGAAGAATATCATTCGGCAGCGGCTATAGATTCATTTCCTATGGATCCGAGGCGAATCTTGTATGATGTGAGGGCAGTTCTCGGGGAGGATGACATTCTGATTTCTGATGTCGGAGCCCATAAAATGTCAATCGCAAGGTATTATCACTGCTACCGCCCCAATACCTGCATTATTTCAAACGGATTCGCTGCAATGGGGATAGCTGTTCCCGGCGCGGTCGCTGCGAAAATTGTATATCCTGATAGAAAGATACTTGCAGTAACAGGTGACGGCGGCTTCATGATGAATGCCCAGGAACTTGAAACGGCAAGAAGAGAGGGAATAAATTTTGTCACTCTAATTTTCAGGGATAACGAATACGGGTTAATCTCAATGAAGCAGAAAGAGAAGTTCGGCGCTGCCGAGATGACTGGTTTCTCAAACCCTGACTTCCGGATGATGGCTGAAAGTATGGGTTTGAAAGGCTATTCAATTACATCCGCTGCTGAGCTGAAGCCGGTCCTTGAAGATGCACTTTCTCTTTCTGTTCCTGCAGTAATTGACTGTCCGGTTGTTTACTGATTCTCCATAAGGAAGTAGCTGCCCTCGGTAAGACTGCCGAGGGTGGATATCAGCGCCACTATTTTCCGGCTGACGGATGCAGCATTCTCTCTCTCTGTAATTCCCTTTTCAACAAGGTAGTCGGCAGTCTGGTCCATTATCCTTCTGGAAAACCCCTCAGCTGAAGCCTCAGTCATTCCAATCACATGGACATTAGCGGAGATAGTGTCACCGATCGTATATTCATTTGAAGAAAACATGAACATGATATCAGTGTCATCATTCAGCTTGTAAACCGAATACTTCATAAACGGAATTGGAATCTCAAGCTCAACTTCCGCACGTATCCTGGCGTCGGTTCCGGCATAAATCTCCGGTTTTGATTTTATATTCTCGAATGTGGTTGTACAGCCGGCTATCAGCATTAGAGCTGCTGCCAGAATAACTATTGGCTGTTTACTCATATTAATCTCCTTTTGAAGTATATTGTATCGTAAATCCAGAATAAGTTCCTGTGCATATAGAGAATTTCTTATCAATATTAATTTGACTATATGAAATTAATGCCTGATAATATTACTAATCATTAGCAAAGGAGAAAACATTGCGTAAACTCATTTTAGTTCTTGTAATTATTGCAGTATCAGCTGCAGGTGCATTCGCACAGGATCTTAAGATTGATTTCAAGGTTGATGTTACAGGCAAAACAAGAGTAAGCTATTTTACCTTCACAGGTCCTATCCGCTACATGGCTGCAGAGCAGGATCATTACGATGGTGCAACATCAGCATCTCTTAAGGGTTCAACTCATCTATTTCAGCCGTACAGAAACGATGTTGAAGGAAAAAAAGTAATGCCTGACGGACTTAGAGGTCTGTTTCTTTTCGGTGTTGCAGGCGGCGAGCAGGCAAAGGGTGACGGTCTTAAGGCTTCAAAAGCATCCAATGGTGTTATAACAATTGAATATTCACACCGCGGATCAGAATACAAGATTGTTACAGACAGAAACGGAAATATCAGTCTTACTAACGGTACCTTCATCAAGATGACAGACGGAAAAGATGTAGGTGATATGCCCGATCCCAACGCTATGTTCTACTGGAAAGGCAGCCTTAAGGCAGCTCTTAACGGAGATATTCTTACAATCAACGGTGAACTTGACGCAGTAAAAAGATAAATTAATTTCAGAGACCGGATTAGCGCTTATTCAACGCAGATCCGGTCTATTTTTTTTAGTTCATCTTCAGTGAAAGGGCTGAATTGTGCAGCTGAGATGTTCTCAGTGATCTGTTCCGGAGAACTTGCTCCGATCAGTACAGATGCTACCTGAGCTTTATTAAGCAGCCACGAAACAGACAGCTGTGCAAGGCTCTGACCGCGCTCCTGCGCTATTTTATTAAGTTCCTTTGCCTTCCTTATCTTAACTGCCGTATCACTGTTTTCATCCAGATATGAACTCTCATCTGCAAGTCTTGAACCCTCCGGTATACCCTCAAGATATCGTCCGGCAAGTATTCCCTGTTCAAGCGGACTGAAGGGCATGAGACCGTAACCGTTTCTATCCGGACTGTCCGCAAGCGCTTCGGCCCTTCGATCGAACATCGAAAAACGAATCTGATTAACCAGAAGCTGAATCCCATGCAATTTCAGCAGCCCTGCTGCTTCATCGGCAGAAGCCGCGTCGTAGCGGTTTGAAATACCGGCATACAGTGCCTTTCCCTGTCTCACAAGCTGGGCAAGTGCCTCAGCAGTTTCTTCAACCGGGGTATTCGGGTCGGGGCAGTGGTGGTAGAAAATGTCAAAGTATTCAAGCCCTGTACGCTTCAGGCTCTGCTCGCAGCTTGCAATGATGTACTTTTTTGAACCTCCGCTGCCGTAGGGGCCGTCCCACATATCAAATCCCGCCTTGGAAGAGATTATCAGTTCGTCCCTGTAGGGCTGAAAATCATTTTTAAACATTTTGCCGAAATTCACTTCAGCTGAACCGTAGGGCGGTCCGTAGTTATTGGCAAGATCAAAATGGGTTATCCCGCAGTCAAAGGCCTTTCTAAGTGTCTGCCTTGATTTATGAAGATCTGCGCTGTCGCCGAAATTATGCCACAGGCCAAGCGACAGTGCCGGAAGTTTCAGCCCGCTTCGGCCGCAGTTGTGATAAATATCCTTTGAATAACGTTCATCAGACGGCTGGTAGGGGAGTATTCTTTTGTGATCATTTGTAATCATTCTTAAATGATAGTGACAAGTTTCTCTGCAGTCAATAAAATACCGTTTATGGGAAAGACAAACGCGATTAGAATACTTGAATCTCTGAAAATCGGCTTTGATATATTTGAATATGAGGTAGATGAATCTGATCTCAGCGCCCAGTCTGTTGCGGCTAAGCTCGGGCAGGATATTGAAGCCGTATTTAAAACCCTTGTCCTTCGGACCGACAGGGGCGAAGTTTTTGTCTGTGTAATTCCCGGAAACAGCGAACTTGATCTGAAAAAGGCTGCGAAAGCATCCGGTTCAAAAAAATGTGATCTTGTTCCGATGAAAGAAATACTTGCGCTCACCGGTTATATCCGCGGGGGCTGCTCGCCGATTGGAATGAAAAAAAATTACCCGGTATATATAGATGAAACATGCATTCTGCATGAGCGAATGTACGTCAGCGCCGGAGTACGCGGCATGCAGGTTCATCTGTCGCCAGGTGATCTGATTGAGACTGTATCCGCAGAAATAGCAGATCTTGTGTGAAATTTCAGCAAACGATGATATGCTGTAATTATGAAAAAGCATACTTCATTTATTATTTTTGTAATTCTTGTCATTTTTTTTAATCCATTTAATATTTCAGCGGCCGGAACCCTGGATGCTGCTGGCGCATCCTCTGATGCCCTTGCTGAGGAAATTTCTCTTCCGGTAACATCGGTAAATCTGTACTCATCAGGACTTGCACAGGTGGTTCAGACGGGAAGGGTCAGCGGTGATGCTGTCATCAATCTTGATGTGAACCCTGATGATATAAACGATATTCTGAAAAGCCTGGTTGCCGAGGATCTCGGCGGCGGTTATGTAGATGTTATCAGTTTCGACAGCAGTGAACCGCTGTATGCCGCCCTGCAGGATCTGCGGATCAATCCGTCGGGTGCTGATTCTCTTTATTCTTTTCTGTCTAAACTTCAGGGAGAGGAAGTTTCATTAATTACCGGATCAGGGTTATTCAGTGGCAGAATTTTCAGCGTTGAGGATGGCTATGAAGGAGGCCCGGACTCAGCTGTTCTTAATCTGATGACATCCTCAGGCCTGAAACCTGTTTCGCTTAGCGGGCTTCGAAGAATCAGCTTTGCAGATGATTCCCTGCAGCAGGAGCTTGAATCAGCCCTTGAGCTTATATCAGGTTCAAGGGTCCGCACACGCAGAAATGTCGGCCTTTCCTTCAGGGGCACCGGCGATAGAGATGTACGTATAAGCTATATAAGAAAAGTACCTCTCTGGAAAACCAGCTACCGGCTCAGGCTTGACGAAAAGGGCAGTACCCTGCTTGAAGGCTGGGCAATCGTACAGAATACCGGCACTTCAGACTGGAAGGATATAAAGCTGACTTTTACCGCCGGAAGCCCCAACGCATTTATCATGGATCTTGCTACACCTGTTTATGTGGACCGGCAGACAATAAGCAACCGTCCCGATGCTCCCGTAGCGGCTGTTGAATATGACCGCGCTTACGGTTCTTCTGCAACCGCTAAAAGCTATGCCGAGGCTCCGATGCGAAGTATGGCTGCCGACAATCTTTATGATTATGTTGAAGAAGAAGCATATTTGCCCGCGCCCGCGCCTGCCGCGGTACAGGCAAGCGGTGAACGAAGCGGTAACTTCTACCGATATGAAGTGAGCAAACCGGTGACCGTGAAGGCCGGAACTTCAGCAATGGTTCCGGTAATTGTCGATACCGACGCCGGATTTCCGGTTGGAGTGTACGACCCTGCCTACGATCTTGTATTCAAGGGTGTAATGCTTGAGAATGATACCCGGGCACACTGGTCTTACGGTCCGGCTACAGTTCTGGAGGGCCGTGCCTATGCCGGAGATACTATTGTTCCTGATATCATTCCTGATGCTGACCAGCTTGTTACATATGCAGTACACGGGACCTCGGAGGTTGTAAAAAGCGAGGGCTCTATTTCACAGCGTATATCTGCAATGAAGATCGTTGACGGTATTCTGTACCGCTCTGATATCCGCAGAAAGAATACTGAATACCGGATAAACGGGAACGAAGAGAAGCTGATCATTATTCATCCGAAAGCTTACGGATGGAAAATGGTGGAAGGTCCTGAAGTATTTGAAGAAAACAGCGGCGAGTACCGTTTTATTGTCGGGACCGATCATGACAAGGTTATTGTAACCGAGGAATATCCGGTTTCCTACCAGTACGGACTGGAGAACAGCGGTCTCAATGATATCGCGTTATGGATTGAATGGAAGGAAATATCAGCCTCCATGAAATCAGCTCTTCAGCGCATCGCTGAGCTTAAAAAAGATATTGAGAGAATCCGCTCAGAAGCTTCCCTGAACTCATCTTCTCTGAGCAGGCTCGAAAGGGATCAGAACAGGGTTAGAGAGAACATGAAGGTGCTGGACAAAGATTCAGATTTATATATCCGTTATTCGGGACAGCTTGAAAAGCAGGAGACCGACATTCAGCAGCTGAACACAAGAGCAGAAGCTCTTGCAGAAGAGCTTCTGCAGGCTCAGAACAGGCTTAAGGATTATATAGCTTCGCTTAAATTATAAACGGTGTAAAAGTTGTGTAAACAGTACCGGTTATAGCCTTATCACCGGTACTGTTCTTTTCACTTTCATCATGTAATGATTCAGTCGTGAAATCGGTGATTAAATAACTGCAGGCAGACCCATTGCAAATCAGCTGTTTTATCTTAGTATTCAAAGAATGAAGACTATAACTTTAGTGCTGATTTTAATACTGATTAACATATTACCATCATGGGCATTCCTGAACAGTCACGAATTTCAATTCGGAGGAACAGGCTGGGTTAAGCGTAATTCCGTAGGACCTTCAGGGCCGGGGCCGAATATCTTTGGATCGGAAGGCATTCAAGCTTCACCGGATGGAATAAAGCTTGAGATTAAAAAGATTGACGGTAATTGGCAGTGTGCAGAAATATTTACCTTCGGGACATTTTCTTATGGAACCTTCGATCTGGAATTTTCATTAGTATCCAGGATTGACAGCAATGCTGTATTCGGACTTTTTTTATATAATAGGGAAATTCCGCCGCTCTATAACGAAATTGATTTTGAAATAGCACGGTGGGGAAACTCAGAAAATAATAATTGCCAGTTCACTGTTCAGCCGTATGAAAAAACCGGAAACAGTATAAGTTTTTCAAAGGATGCTCCAATGAAAAAGTTTAGACTGCTGATAAGCTGGACAAGTGAATTCATTCTTTTTACACTGCTTGACAATAAAGGCCGGGTTATCAGCAGCTGGGAGTATGATGGTCCTGATATTCCCAGGAACACCAAAAGCAGATTTCATATCAATGCATGGCTTTTTGATGGACAGCAGCCGTACGGGGACGGCATACTTTCCATTATTATCCATAAATTTGAATACAGAGATATTTTTGATAATCAGGATTAAAGCGTATCAGGAACTGCTCATTCCGAAGCGGTTTTAAACACCGCTGCATCTGTTTCAATTTTAAGAATATCGCTCAGATTTGATTCGCCTATCTTCTGTATATTATCAATCGAATCTTTCAGGCTGCTTATTCCGCTGTGAATAGTTTTAATTGAATCACTTGAGATACTGCTCGAAGATTTTAATTCCTGAACAGCATTAAGTATCTGGGAATTTCCTCCGGCCATTTCTCCGGCAGCTGATTCAACAAAAGCCGCTGTATCCTTAAGCTGATCAAGGCTGTCTATGATAAGGCGGCTTCCGGCGTTAAGCTCTCCGGTTCCGGCTTCAATTTCCATAAAAAGATTACTCACATTGCTGATTGAGTTGATTATTCTCTCAAAATCCCGATCCGTTCCGGCGGCTGCGGCGGAAACCTGCTCAATCGATTGTCTTATAGTATTAAGGTTCTGCTTAACACCCTTGGACTGTTCAGCTGACTGCTCAGCAAGCAGTCTTATTTCCTCTGCCACAACCGAGAAACCTCTTCCGGCTTCACCTGCGTGAGCAGCCTCAATCGCCGCATTCATAGAGAGCAGGTTTGTTCTGCTGGAAAGGTTTGATATAAGATCATTAGCCTGAATCAGTTTTTCCGATTCAACGACTATGGTTTTTATAAGCTCTATTACATTCAGCATAGACTGGCGCCCAAGTTCGGTGCTGGCATTCATCTCGGAAACGTCCTGCTCCGCACCGGAGAGTCTGTCGGAAATTGAGTTTATGCCGGCAATCATCTGCTCGATGGCACTGCTTGATTCGGATATACTGTCAGTCTGCCTTGATACGGTATTTTTAAGGCTGTCAACATTCCGTGAAAGCTGTTCTACTGCCGCTGCTGTCTGATCGGTTGATGCAGACTGACTGAGTATTACATCTCTTATCGAATCGGTCTTCTCAATAATTTTGATTATTTCATCATTGGCAGATACAATCTGGGTGTTGAGATTATTACCGGAGAGGCTCATCCTGTTAAGCTGATTCTGCAGATTAAGCACAAGGCCTGAAACTGATTCGATGATCTGCTCAAAGCTGATAATAAGGGTGTCGGTTTCGTCAGGCAGCATACGGTGCTTTTTAACCGGCATTTTTCTGCTGAAGTCGCTTCCTCCGGTACTGTCCATGAAATGCGACAGTTTTATCAGCGGATTTACTGAAATGCGAATCCTGAAGAATGAAAAAATTACCAGGACAAGTGATATTCCGGCCAGAGTAAGAGAAACAATCCTGACAATAAAGCCGGTACGGGTATCCAGCTCTGATTCAAGCGATAATACTGCTTTCTCAATTTCATCGGTATATACCCCGGTTCCAATCCATATATCGGTACCAGGCACCATCATGGCTGTCCCGAGTTTGGGGAATACAACATTCTGAGGCTCTCCAGGTTTTGACCAGTAGAATTCCAAAAACATGGTATCGTCGGAAGCCGCTTTATCTAGTTCCCTAATGATGTACTGTTTTTTATCAGGAGACTGTAAATCCCAAAGATTTTTTCCGACATTATCCGGATTTCCCCCGTGAATTACATTAATGCCGTTTCCTTTTTTATATCCGTAAAAGTAGCCGTCGGTTCCGAATCTGATCTTTCCAATTATTTCCCTGCTTAGATCAAGCTTTTCGTCATCGGTTAATCCGGATTGTTCAAAAATTGCCTGCATCGCTGTTACTGCAGATTCTGTTGTACTTTTGAGTTCCTGTCGGTATCCATCATTGATGATCTGGGTTGTATAGTCGGTGACTGCCGATTCAAGCCTCTGAATCAGTGAACTGAAGGTAAGAATAGTTATAATTGAAAATGCAGCGAATAATGCCGCCATTGGAATAATAAGTTTTAGACTGATGCTGATGCGCTTCATCTGTAAATCTCCGGTGCCTTTGTCTTTGAATAAGATTGAGTAAATATATATCGTTTAATCGATTTCTAACAGATATAGAGTGTTAGAAATCTGTAAAATAATTGCAGATTTTCCTTAAATTATGATAGAATCGATGAACATTTCTGATTCGGGAAGATCACCCGTCAGTAGGTCAAAGAATATTTGACTCGAATCAAAAAATAATCTATGGTGTATCGTTGATTATATTTTTGGATTTATTTGATCTTAAATACCGATTTTACAGGACAGTAAATGAAAAAGAACAATGCTGTTATTAGAAAAGCATTAAGGCACAGTCCAATCAGTGCTTACCACCTTGCTAACGGTTTTCTGGGAATGCAGAAGGCCAGACATCTGGACTACAGGTTAAAACGAACCAAAGGACGCCAGCTTAAGCTTGTGACTTTTAAGATTACGCCTTTATGCAATCTTCGCTGTGTTATGTGCGGACAGCGCGGTGAAAAAGGGATTCTAAAGGACGATCTTGCATTAGAAGAAAATAAAAAAATAATTGATATTGATACTTATAAGAAACTTATTGATGATATAGCTCCCAAAAAGCCTATAGTATACATCTGGGGCGGTGAGCCTATGCTGTATCCGAACTTTATGGATCTTGCGGCATATTTCAAGAAGAAACTTCCCTTCTTTTCGGTAAATACAAACGGCACCCTGCTTGCAAAACACGCTGAGCGGATAGTTGCAGATAAATGGACCAGCCTTTTTATATCACTCGATTCCTTTGAGGATGTGAATGATCAGATTCGCGGAAAGGGCTCTTTCCGGAAGGTAATGGAAGGCATTGAGGCTATCAATCGTGAGAAAGCCCGGCAGAAATCAGCTTTTCCTCTTATAGGTATCGTAACAACCATAACAAACCTCAACTACATGTATCTTGATAAAATGACTGAATCCGTTAGTAAAATGGGTCTTGCCTGGCATATAATCAACCTGGGAACCTACGTGAACGAAGAAATCGGTCAGCGGCATACTGCCTATATGAAAGAGAAACTTGATATAGATGCTGTTTCCTGGAAGGGTTTTACAAGCGGATACAATGAGGGCATAGACGGTGAAGCCTTCTCCCGTATCCTTAATAAGGTACAGCGGATGGACCCCGGATATCCTATAATTACCGTACCTGTAATCGATCACAGGGTAATCGGGAAATATTACTCTGATCTGGATATGATTGTGCGCAATAAATGTTATTATCCCTGGTTCGGATGTGATATCAATTACAACGGTGATGTTCATTTCTGCGCAGATTATCCTGAATATGTTATAGGGAATATCAAGGATAACAGGCTGATAGATATTTACAATGGAGAAAAAGCCGAACGTTTCAGGAAGGAGCTTATCGATTCTCCCGAGGGTCTTTTCCCTGCCTGTAAACGATGCTACCAGAATATGCTTGCCGGAAACAGAGTTAAATAAATTACATATTAAATTGCTTTTAATCCGTTTCTTTCTATACATAGGTGTATGAAGAAATGGATTTTTTTTCTGCTAATCTGTATATCAACAGTATTTCCTGCCGCCGGGACTGCGCTGTCCGGTAAGGTTTCAGAGAGACTTCTGCTTAAAGGTTCCAGAAATCATATGCGAAGTTTTATAAGCAGCATGAACAGGTCCGGATTCAGCTACAATCCGGTCTACATCACCGATGGAGCGGGGGGAACTGAGAAATCCCGATCCTCAGAAACCGGCTTTACATAAGCAGACATAGGTCTTAAAATTAGAACGTGAGCGGAAAGGGCAGATATTCTATACGGAGCAGGTTTTTACTCGTTGTAATTCTTGCATCTCTACCATTTTTCATTACCGTTACAACCTCTACAATATTAATTTACAACATCTCCGCGAGAAACCTGATCAGGCAGATTGAGAATACATCAACTGTTATCCAGAACCTCACAGAATCAATGCTTAATACCGGAGTCAGATCATATCTGGCGTCCAAAGTTGATTCCGCTGCAGAAGTTATTTATCATGATTATGCCGAGGGCATACCTCTGGAAAAGGTTTACAGCCGTATTTTAAACTGTGATATTGGCAAAAACGGTTATTTTTACGGAATGAACTCTAAAGGGATCATCATCTTCCATCCGGACTCTTTCATCGTAGGGATGGATCTGTCGAAAACAGATCCGCTTAAATATCAGCTTTCAGTAAAGGAAGGGTATTACGAATATTACTGGCGGAATACAAACGAGAAGGAGCCGCGGGCAAAAGGCCTTTACATGAAGTATCTGCCCGAATTTGATCTAATCCTTACTGCATCAGGATACCGAAACGAGTTTATCAATATGATAGATTTTACTGAAATAGAAAATGCTATGCTTTCTACAATATCCGGAAGTACTGTAATTCCTTATATTCTGGATTCATCAGGAAAAATCCTTTTTCACCCCCATTTTAATGACAAGCCGGAAGATGAGATAATCTCTGATGAGGAGTTCTCAACCTTTATAAACGAGGTTATAACTAAAAAAGATGGATTTACATCGTATTCGTGGCGTGATTCAAAAAATGCAGCATACCGTGAGAAAATAGTATACCTGAAGTATGTAAAGGACTTTGACTGGATAATCGGAACATCGGTATATAAGTCTGAACTTAACAGTAATCTGGGCTTTGTAGTTATGATAGATACCCTGGTTGCCTTCATTATGGCCGCAATTATATTTATTATTATTTTCAAGTCCAATAAGCTGTTTGAACATGAAATCATGCAGCTTTCAGGAATGCTGTCCGATTCGCTTGATAAAGAAGACTTAAGTCTGCGTGTGAGGACCGGTAAGCTTCTTGAAATTGCAGAATTCGGTAAAAATCTGAATCATTTTATGGAAAATCTTGAACGAAAAAGCCTCCAGCTGTCGGAGTCCATAAAAGAAAAAGACTTTCTGCTCTCTGAAATTCAGCACCGGGTAATGAATAACCTGCAGACAATAATCAGTATATTGAATCTTCAGATGCTGCAGGAATCCCTTTCCAGTGAGACCTATTCTGCACTTGCCACTACCCAGAACAGGATTAATGCAATGGCCATTGTTTATACTCATCTGTCTGTTGATAATGAGCAGTTCAAAAAAGATAAGGTTTATATCAGCAGTTTTCTTGATGATTTTATTAGCTCGGCTATAAGCCTTTTTAAAATTGATACCGGCAGGATTCAGATTATCAAGAAGATTGAGGATATTTCACTTTCCAGAAATGAAACCATATTGTGCGGATTGATTATCAATGAGCTTATTTCGCTTATCATCAAGACAACAAAAGAACCGGATGCCTGCAGAAAAATTACAATATCAATGGAATTTATGGAAGAAGAAGGGAAGTGTCTTCTTGAATTAAGTGCAGACTGCAGCAGCGGGATGATAGTTGAGCCCGATGCAGAGGCATTGCTGGAGATAGAGCTTGTCAATATTCTATCCGAGCAGATCGGAAGTTTGTATGATTTTGAGTATACCGATTTTTTCAGATATAAAATTGAACTCCAATGTTAAAAAAAAGTAAAAAAGTTGACAACTCAATAAAATTACTGATTAATATATAGTATGTACCAGCTTGTTGCTTTGCTGTTTCCTGTTTTTTTAATTGGAATACTTTCATTTGTAGCCACCGCATATCTAATTTTGTTTTATAGAAGCAAAAACAAGAATTACATCCATTATATTGCAATTTTTGCTGTTTCAATAGTTTATTCTTTGCTGGAAGTATATTCATGTTCGCTGCTCTATCTTAAAGAGACTCCATGGGCGGTTCCCGATATCTATCAGATAAAATCATTTGTGATTATGAGTTATCTTGTTTTTCTGATTTTTTTCACGAATATTAAAACAGCTAAAATAATAAGTTCTGCTTTGACTGCAGCATTTTTAATGATAATTTTATTAACACCTCAATATTTTGTAGACATCACAAACAGCCCGTCCGGGGAATTTCTTCTCAGCTGGGGGATTCCCTCACTGTTTAAGTATGTTTTTTTTCTTTTAGCCTTCTTTCTGATAATTGTATCGAGCGGAAAAAGCGATATGCTCGAGGTTGTCGAGTATTCCGGCAAACTTCCTGTTGAATCTGTTTTCTTTTCAGGTTTTCTTATTTTTGATGATTTTCTTATATCTTCATTGAATACGGTTGAGCCTCTTGGTAATCCTTTAAATATCATAAGAATGTTTATTACATTTGCACTTATTATCATATTTTCACTGACAGGAAACCGGCATACCCAGCACAGAAGACACGTTGAGTGGATACGTTCTGTGTTCAGTAATGTCATTAAAGGTGAGCTTGATCTCAGAAGTTCAAGCATTAAAAAAGAGGCTGTCTGCTGGGTCGTGGATCCTGAGACTGAACAGATTGAATATGTCAATTCCACCTTCGACCGAATATGGCTGAATACCAGAACATTGCCGGCTGAAAAATATAAACTCTGGGTGGAATCAATACATGAAGATGATTTTGATTATGTTTTCAGAAGTTATAAAAGCCTTGCACCAGAATCTGAGCTTTTATTAGAATACCGTATAAATACAGATGAAGGCATAAAATGGATCAGGGAAAAGGCACTGCTTACAGGTGATTCAAACGGCAGTTTGAGAATCTTCAAGGAATCAAATGAAATTACGACAGAGGTCCGGTATAATGAACGCTTCTCCGGACCTGAATACGCTTTGTCGGTGATCAGCAGGAAGATTTATCTTGATGTTCTGGATTCTATTGCAGAGGGCTACAGCGGATTTACTTCGCCGGTCTACTTTTCTCTTCTGCTAATTGATATCAACCGTTTCCGTGATATCAATATGGTTCACGGAAACAGAGTGGGTGATAAGGTTCTTGAAATAGTATTTTTCCAGATTAAAAATATGATCAGGAAAACCGATAGACTGTTCAGAACTAATGGCGATAATTTTGCTGTTATTCTTACTGCAGTCAGCCGTGAACGCGATGTTATTAAAATTGCAGAAAAAATACTCAGATTATTCAGAGAACCGCTAAAAATTGACAGTATGAGTATCAATATTGAAATTAATATGGGAATAGCTGTTTATCCCTCCGATGGTGATACGGGAGAGGTCCTGAACAAGAATGCTGAGCTGGCCCTCATTCATGCCAAGAAATCTGATTCACCTTATATCTTCTCATCTGAATCACTTAATACAGATGCTATGGTAAGACTTCAGATAACTGAAACATTGAAAAAATCACTGGTTCAGGATGAATTTTATCTTCATTATCAGCCTATCTTCGAATCGGAATACAGAATTGCGGGATATGAGGCGCTGCTGAGATGGGACGGCAGCGGAAGCGGATTCTCGATTCAGGATATTATTGAGATAGCAGAAACTACCAGTCTTATGGAAGTTCTCGGCGAATGGATATACAATAAAGCCTTCGAAGATTTTGTAAAAATACTGAGCCGGAATCCGGATCTTTTTGTTTCGGTCAATATTTCACCGGTTCAGCTGCAGACCCGGTCGTTTATCAGTAAAATTCATAATTCTGCTATGCAGGCTGGTATTCCTCTTAATCAGGTTCATCTTGAGATTACTGAAACTACTTTTATGCGGGATCGAAATCTTTTATTTGAGAAGATAAGCCGGCTGTCGGCGCTTGGATTCATAATATCAATGGATGATTTCGGAACCGGTTATTCCTCGCTTGCCTCGCTTAGGAAGCTTCCCTTTCAGGTGATAAAACTTGATCGTGAATTTATTCTGGAAATTCCGGAGAGTTCGGAAGCCTGCAGTTTCTTTGATGCTGCAGTACAGATGATAATTTCCGCAGGTAAGCGGCTGATAATCGAAGGTGTTGAGACCGAGGAGCAATTCGAATACATAAAACAAAGCGGTGTAAACATTGAATTCCAGGGGTACCATTTTTCCAGGCCGCTGTCTTTTGATTCATTCACTGAACTTATTAAGGCATACAGGAAGTAATTTTACTTTACTTATTTAGACTTTTAGATTAAATTAGTCTAAGAGTATGAAGAGTGAAGTCTATTTACAGGTAATAAAAGTCTCTGAGAATCTTTTTAACAGGTTTGGAATATCCAAAACTGCGGTCGATGACATCGCTGCAAGAGCATCGGTCTCCCGTGCCACTATATTCAATAATTTCGGCAACAAGGAAGGCATTATAAGGGCCGTTCTGGATGAAAATCTCAAATCAATGGTTCATATAATTGAGATAAAAGCCGCTGCTAAGAGCAGATTCTTTGAAAGCCTGAGAGAACTCATTATTGCCAGACTGAATCTTATAAACAAGCTGAAGTTTATAGTAGATAAGGAAATCAGCACAGAACTCCCGGTTATCAGTGACTTCAGAATAAAGCTGAATATTGTATTCAGAAAGGGGCTTGTTTCTTTTTTTGACCGGGGACGGCTCAGGGATGAAGAGGAGAGAAGGCTGATTGAGGGCCTTATGATCATGATAGGCGGAATTGAGAAGAAAATATCAGAAGAAGGGGTTGATTTTGATTCAGATTCCGTATCGTCAGATATCGATTTTTATATTCGCTCCTTTATAGGAAATTCCAGTTTTCGGGAGGTTTTTGAATAAATGAGGATTGATGATTCTGTTTTCATTTATTTTCTTCTGTTTTCAGTTACCGGATGGATTATTGAGTTTATATTCAGAAGTTTGTATGAAAGGAGGATTGTAAATCCGGGAATGCTCCATGGTCCCTGGCTGCCTCTTTACGGTTTTGGGGGACTGATAATGCATTTAAGCCGGGTTCTTCTTTTTCATTATGGAATACTGACGGCTGCTGTATATTATTTTACAGTCTTCAGTCTGCTGGAACTTGGTGCCGGAATATTACTTGAGAAGGTTTTTGACCGCAGGTACTGGGATTATTCCGAAAACCGATTCAATATTATGGGTTATGTCTGTCCTCTATATTCGATGGGCTGGGTTATTATCGGTATTGCCGGAAGCCGCTTCATTCTGCCGTTTTTTACAGACTTTGTATCAGTACTTGCAGATTCCGGAGCCTTCTATTTAAACAGAATGATTTTACTTATTATGGTTACAGATCTTGTTATCTCCGCCCTTTTTACTGAAGCGAGACTTCAGAAGTTAAAAGAGAATTTGAACAGAATATTCAGATGGTAGCGGGAAACCAGGAATTACAAAAATCATTACCTGCGTTGTTTTTTGAAGAGCAGTCGATCCTTGAAATACTCGAGCACAGGCTCTTTCTTCAGACTGCAGATTATATGCATCATGATACAATAAGCTGTCATTCACACAGCCTGAAGGTAGCAAAGATTGCCTTTGATATTACCGCAAAAATCAGTGTTGATCGGGTTTCTCTGATCAGAGGGGCACTGCTTCATGATTTTTATCTGTATGACTGGCATCAAGGATGCCCGCCCTTTCACGGCTTTCGGCACCCTATGGTTGCGCTGCGGAATGCTTCAGGATATTTCAGTATTAACAGGGTTGAAAAGGATATTATTCTTCGGCATATGTTTCCGCTTACCCCTATGCCCCCAGTTACAGCAGAAGCTTTAGTTGTCTGTATTGCTGATAAGGCCGCCGCAATGAAGGAGTATAGTTCTATCTGGCAAGGTAAACTCTGGCAAACTCTGTCCCGCCGGCGGAACCGCCGCCCGCTGTAATTCTGTCAAAACCGCTGAAAACTTCTATTATATCAAAGCCTGCCGCCTTAAGTTCCGTTTCTATAAACTGTCTGGTTAACGGCAGCAGCTTTGTGTTGTCGGAATCTGTCATTCCGGATTTTCTGTCAGTAAGGGAAATGTGAAAGTTGATACGATCATCAGCAGTAAATTCATAGCTGCGCTTGAAGATATGACGGTCTGTCTTTATCTCATCAAATGACACATTTCTGTTTTTCAAAATTAAATCAAAATTCAGAATCTGAAGTATGAATATGCCTCCGGTAAGAAGGCTTTTTTGTGTATCTTTGAAAAAAGTTTTTACTGCATCTTCAGAACTCAGGTGGGGGAGGGTGTTTCCAAGACATAATATCAGTCCGAAACTTCCGAATGAGGATATATCCTTCATTCCTGCTGCTTGAAAATCTAATTGTTGCCGAATCCGATCAGCTGTATCTGCTTTTCTCAGCTTTGCCGCTTGAATCATTTCGGTACTGAGGTCGATCCCTGTGACTCTATGTCCGTCCTCTGCAAGCAGCACTGCAAGTTCTCCGTCCGCGCAGCCGACATCAAGGATTCTGCAGATCTTACTTGCACCTGCTGCACGTTCAGCCTCTGCAAGGCAGAACTCAGTTTTTCGATTTTCTGAAGGAAAAAGTTCTGAATAAATGGGTGAGATAAGTTCATACATTGATTATTCCGCCTTTCAGCCGTTATTCCCGATAGCATTAACCGGGCACATCTCCATCGCTGCAGCGCAGTCAGCTTCTTCTTTTTCGTTTTCCGGCTGCCTGCAGACATAGGCGTAGTCTTCACTTTCTGTCATTTTAAAGCACTTCGGTGCTTCGTTTATACATAAGCCGCAGGCTATACAGCCGGAATCAATATAATACCTTCCGGCTGTATTATCTACAACTTTATCTTTTTTGTCTGCCATCATTTGCTCCTGATGTTTAAATTATAGGAACCGCGAAGGCAGAAATAAAGTATTCAGGTCAGATTACAAAAATATTCCCGGCGACCGAGAGTCCTGCGCCTGATGCTACGGTGCATACCTTATCGCCTGGTTTAACTGTTCCTTCTGATATGGCATGTGCTAAAGCCATCGGAATGCAGCCGGAGCCGGTATATCCGTATTTATCCATCACCATCACAGCCTTTTCAATCGGCTGCTTAAGTATGGACATAACTTCTTTTATCACACTGGCATTGATCTGTGTGAATATATAGTGGTCTATTTCATCTGCGGTATATCCGGCCTTTTCAATCATCTCAAGAGTGAATTCCGGCCAGAGTGTTATGTTACGGTCACCCGGAAGCCGCTGAAGAAGCTGAAGCCCCCATTCATCATTATCAAGTCTTTCTTTTGTTACCGGCTGTCTTGTTCCGCCGGAATATACGCCAATATAGTCCCATTGGGTGCCGTCGGCGAGTTTATGCCCGGTGATATATTTGTTTTCTTCACCATCAGTACATTTTTTAAGGACAACTGCACCTGCGCCGTCGGCAAAAATCGAATAGCCGAAGGCGTCCCCCGGTCTGAAAAAAGCCGGCATATTGTACACGCCTGCAACAACAGCGTATTTTATCTCAGGATCGCAGGCTGTCATTCTGGCAGCAGCATCCAGTGCAGAAGTGAAACTTGCGCATGAAGATGCAATATCAAAGGCTCCGGTATTACGCTGTCCCTTCTGAAGCCGGCCCTGCACAAGGATGGCAGTAGCAGGCGAAATATATTCGGGGGTGTCTGTTGCAACTATAAAAAGATTAATATCTTCGGGACTGATTCCTGCTGCTTCGATGGCTTTTGCTGATGCTTTTTCGGCGAAATCTGCAGTAGTCTCATCCAGGCCCCTGAGGTGTGCAATATGCCTTGTTTTAATGCCGATTTTATCTTCAATCTTCTGTGCATCAAACTCGACACCGGCGAGCTTAAGCACTTCTTCATTTGAGATCGGATCACCGGGGGCATAGAGCCCTGTACCGGCAATTATTACTCCATCCATTCTAACTCTCCCTTCTTAGTACTGTAACACAGTTTGTGACAGCAGAACCGCCTACATTCAGGACTGCAGCAGTTTCAGGTGTACCCGCAGAGGGTGCAGCACCGATGGGTTCGCCGCAGAGCTGTTTATAAAGCAGTGCATGCATCGATACTCCTGTAGCCCCTACCGGATGACCCTTTGCCTTCAGGCCGCCGGACAGGTTCACCGGACACCTGTCATCCTTGTCGAAGCGTCCTTCCATGTATTCATAACCCGATTTGCCGTCTTCAGACAATCCCAGTGCTTCGGTACACAGCAGCTGGTTGATGGTAAAGCAGTCATGAACTTCGGCAATGTCCACATCAGCAGCTGTGATGCCGGCTTCTCCGTATGCCTGGGCTACAGCCCTTTTCCCTGCGATCAGTTCGTGCATATTGGGTCGTACGCTTATCGGAAGCCTTTCGGTAACCTGTGCGATTCCTGCAACATGAACCGGCTTTGATGCAGATTTCGAGAACTCCTCATTGGTAAGAATGACTGCTGCAGCGCCGTCTGTAACCAGCGAGCAGTCATGCAGTCTAAGCGGTTCGGCGATCATCGGATTCTTTTCGTCAGGCAGGTTTTTTATGGCTTCTGCGGTAAAAAGGCCCAGCTTTTCCGGTACTGCACCTTTGCCGAAGTGGGCAAGCGGGTTGTCAAGAGCATTGCGGTACATAAGTGCAGATACATTTGCAAGCATATCTGCAAGTGTCTCATCGCCCAGTTTATAGTGATCGCGATATCCCTTCGCATATTCAGCGAAGAGCCCTGGAAAGGTCATCCCGTTTGCGCCTTCCTCAGGCCAGTATGAAGAACAGGCAAGAGTATGTGTTACTCCCCTGGTCGGCAGCAGCGACATCTTCTCCGCACCGATTACAAGGACTCTCTTGAACCGGCCGGATTCAATTCCGTAGATTGCGTTATAGAGTGCAAGTGAAGATGAAGCGCAGGCTCCTTCTACTCTTGTTGTGGGCAGAAAGCGGAATTTATCAGGATTAACCTCAAGTCCAAGGGGGCCGATATGCTCCTGGTTTACAAACAGACTGGGGGAACAGGCCCCAATCCAAATCGCATCTATTTCGGAAGGGTTAAGCCCTGCATCTTCAAGGGCTCCGTTACCCGCTTCCTTAATCAGTTCATAAAAACTGTAATTATCTGTAATCTCGCCGGTCTCTCTGTTTTTTGTAGAGAATGTTCCGAATTTGGTGTTATAGGCACCTGTGATCCAGGTTTTACTCATTTTTTAACCTCCATTTGTTAAGTTATAAGTGAATCATCTCTCATTTATTATAACATAAGCCTTTTATCTGTCAATTTTTTTCTTGACAGTAATAAAAACTGCACTATAATGAGAGGTGATTCAGTATAAACAGGAGGCTATATGGATATTAAGGGAAAAGTTCTGGTTGTTACAGGCGGTGGAAGCGGCATCGGTGAGGCCGTAGCAAAGACGATAGCAAAAGCCGGGGCAAAAGTATTTCTTGGTGATATAAACCAGGAGAGCATCGATCGAGTTGTTGCTGACATTCAGGCTGCAGGCGGAGAGGCTGCAGGTACTACAGTAAACGTTACTGATGAGAATCAGGTTAAAGAGCTGATGAAAAAAGCAGCCGAAACCTATGGTTCAGTTAATATCGTTGTTCCCTGTGCGGGAATTATCCGTGACGGACTTATGATTAATACAGACAAGGAAACCGGAAAGGTTAAACGGACAATGAGTTTTGATGATTTTCAGTCTGTAATAAACATAAATCTTTCAGGAACCTTCCTGACTCTCAGAGAAGCCGCAGCAATCATGGTTGATAACGGATGGGAAGGTGTTCTGTTTACAATTTCATCAGTCAACAAGATCGGGCAGGTGGGGCAGCTTAACTATTCAGCTACCAAATCAGCAGTCGGAATGTGGCCGAAGCTGCTTGCAGGTGAGTTTCACATGAAGGGTATAAGCAATATCAGGGTAGTCGGTCTGGCTCCGGGATATGTTGGAACTCCGATGCTGACAAATATGAATCAGGATGCACTTAATGCCATTTTGAAGGATGTCCATATCGGAAGACTGATAGCTCCTGAAGAAATTGCAAAGCTGATGCTTCATGTTGTTGATAATGAAGCCATTGACGGAACTACCATTGAAATTACCGGAGGCGTAACATTCGGTTCCCGTCAAATCGCAAAGTAGAGGAAACTATGCAGATGAAATTTGATAATCCCTGTGTGGGATTAAGAGGATGGGGAACGTATATTCCTGAAACTTTCTGGGACGCGGCAAAGGTCTCTGAAGAGAGCGGGGTTCCCGAGAATATAGTTATTGAAAAACTGGGTTTTAAACGCAAGCCTATGGCTCAGGAGCATGAGACAACCGCATTTATGGCGCTGGAGGCTTCCAGAAAAGCTATAGCCATGGCGGATATAGATCCCATGGCTATTGACTGCGTTATTTACAACGGCGGTCAGCATAAGGATTATGTCTGCTGGCTTGCCGGTCTTAATATTGCCGATAAGCTTGGTGCTAAAAACGCCTGGTCATTCGATATGGAGGCTATGTGCGGTTCGATGATCAGCGGGTTTGAAGTAGCCAGGGGCCTTATCGCTTCAGGCCGATGTAAAACAGTTCTTCTTGCCAGCGGATACCGCAACGGGGATTTTATTAATTACAAGGTCTCTGAAACTACCTTTATGTACGACCTTGGAGCCGGCGGAAGCGCGGCCATTCTTCAGGGCGGCTACGAAAAGAATATCCTGATGGGATCTTCTTTCAAGGGCGACGGAAGTTTTTCTGAACTCTGTACTGTAAAATACGGCGGCACGAAACACTGGCCGATGAAGCCGGAAGACGCAGAAAAGATGTATTTCACAATCGAGGATAATGATCTTTTTAAAGAGAAACTCAAGGAGGTAACAGTTCCCAATTTCTATGCTGTTATAAGGGAGTCTCTGGAGCAGTCAGGGCTTGATGATTCAGGTCTGGATTATCTTGGTATTCTGCATTTCAACCGCAGGACGCACGAAGCATTTCTAAACGAATTCAATCTAAAACCGGAACAGAGTTTTTATCTTGAAGATTACGGCCATATAGGCCAGAACGACCAGCTGATTTCACTTGAAGAAGGATTGAAACTGGGCAGAATTAAAGACGGAGACAATGTTGTCTTTGTTGCAGGCGGTATAGGCTTTGTCTGGGCTGCCTGTGTAATCAGGATGGGATAAGTCTTTTCCTTTCATAAAAGCCCATGATCAGTTCGTTCAGTTCATGGGCTTTTTCAAATATTGCCACATGCCCGCAGTCCGGGATTAAAATAAATTCTCCCGAAGGAATATTATCAGCAATTATTTCTGAAAAGGTCGGCGGTTTCAGTATATCTTCTTTACCGCACAATACAAGAACTGGTGCTGTTATCTCATGAAGTCTGGAAGTGATGTCCACAGTAAGAAAAGTACGGTAGAGATCCGCCTGTCCGCTGAAGTAATCTGCGGGCAGGCTGTTCATCTGACTTCCTCTCTGCAGGAGAAAATCACGGTTATTCTTAAGATAGCTGCTGCTGTAAAGCCATGGAAGCATGATGTTATAGAATGCTTCGCCATTGCCGAGTTCTGCAGCTGTCAGCCATGAACCTACAGCCGCTTCAAGCAGGGGACTTAATTCGCTCACAGAATCGATGATCACACCTGAGGAGCATTTCTGCGGGTATTTAGCCGCAAAGTACATGAAAACCTCGCCGCCGTAGCTTGTTCCTATAAATGATGCTCTTGAAATTCCAAGATGATCCATCAGTCCTTTGAGATCCTCAACATGTTCATCGAATGTCGGCGTCTGTTCGGGTTTTCCGGATTTAAGCTGGGCACGAAAGTCATGAAGGATTATGCGGAACCCAGCTTTTTCAAAAACGGGAAGCATCAGATCCCAGCTTCCGGTTGATGCCATAACGCCGTTCAGGAAGAAAAGCGCCGCGCCCGAGGTCGGGTCACCCTTTTCCTCGTAATAGATATTTATTCCGTTTATCATCACTTCTGACATGAAATTCCTCCTAATAACTGAATCACCTCTCAAAAATATTAACATCAGGGCAGTTTTGACGCAAGTTTTTTCTTGACAACGGCAAATAGTCATTCAATAATAAATGAGAGAAGATTCAGTTATCATTTTTTTGGAGGTAGATATGACAATGCGAAAGCTAATGCTTCTTGCAGTTCTTCTGCTCAGTACTGCAGTACTGTTTGCCGGCGGACAACAGGAAGGTGGAAAAGATCCGATTAAGCTTGGTGGTGTATGGCCGCTTGCTGATATAACCGGAGATCAGGGAAGCAAGGCTGCTCAGCTCGCAGTTGATGAGATCAATAAGAACGGCGGTGTTCTTGGAAGACCTCTTGAACTGGTCGTAATTGACAGTGAGTTCAAACCTGAGAAGGGTGCCGCAGCTCTTGAGAGACTTGCGACAGTAGAAAATGTAGATGTTTTCATCGGCGGTATGTCCAGCGGTGTTCATCTTGGTCAGATTCCTACACTTAAAAAGTATAAGAAACTTACCGTTTGGACAGGTGCGGCTTCCCACACTGCAGAAGAAGCAATGGGCGCAGATGCCGACTGGTATTTCCATCTTCATCCATGGGACTACAACCAGGGCGCAAGCTATGTAGAAGGCTGGGCTGCAATTGCTGAAAAATTCCCCCAGATTAAAATTGACAGATGGTTCCTCGCTTATGAAGAAGGTCCTTTCGGCAAGGCTTCATTTGATGCAACCAAGTACCTTTTTGCAGACATGGACATCGACGGAGAGTCATTCCAGTCAGCAGCAGCAGGCGGCGGAGATTACAGTGCAGTAATTGAGCATGCAAAAGCCTACAAGCCTGATGTATTCATCTGGGCAGGTTATGATGCAGACGCTCTTCCTCTGATGGAACAGTCAAAAGCCATGGATTTTAATCCTCCTCTGTACGTTGGAGCTCCTCCAGGATGGCCTTCAGACTTCGGTGATTCTGCACTTGCAGAAAACGTAACTCTCTACGGTATGTGGGCACCTTCAATCGACAAGGTAAGTGATGTAAGTAAAAACTTTACAGCAGGATACAAGGCTAAATACGGTAATGTTCCGGCTACATACTTTGCACCGCTTTCATACTCAGCTGTTTACATTGTTGCAGAAGCTATTGAAAGAGCAGGTACACTTGATACCGAAGCTCTCGTAGCAGCTACAAAGAAAACAAGCTATGAATCTCCTCTTGGAGAAACCATCACTTTCAGCCCGTCAAATGTAATTCAGAACCAGGGAATCAGAAACCAGAAAATTCTGCAGTGGCAGAATGGTTCACAGGAAGTTATATGGCCGTTCGAATACGCAACAGCCGCACCTGTTTACCCGTTTACACCCTGGGGCAAAAGATAATATCTTTTAAAAAGAAGGGAAACCTCAGCTGAGGTTTCCCTCTTTCACCCATCCACAGGAGAATTTATATGTCGAATAGAAAGCTAAAGGTAATTGTACCGGTAGCGCTATCCATCATTATTGCAGTGATTCTGCTTATATGGAAACCGACTGTTCTGATATTCGGTGTCCAGAGAGCCGGTCTGTATGCGGCTATTGCTCTTCCAATGGCTCTTGTCCTTGGAATTGTTCACATCGTCAACCTTGCCCACGGCGAGCTGATGATTCTTGCGGCCTACATGACCTATAACATAAGCAGGATGACTGGTATTGATCCTCTTATTGCAATGTTTCTTACGGCAGCTGTAATGTTCGTAATCGGAGCAATCCTTTATCAGATTACTATTAAAAGAGCAATAAGCGCACCCGAGCTTAATCAGCTGATACTTACATTCGGTATTGCAATGGTCATCAGTCAGGGGATCAACCTTTTTGCAACATCACAGCCGAGAAAACTCTCACTCGATTATGTAACGGCTTCTGCCAAAATCGGTGAATTGAGTTTCGGTACCTACGATTTTATTTTTGTTGCGGTGGCTGTTATCATGCTTGTCGGCCTCCTTCTTTTTCTTAAGAAGACCAGGATTGGTCAGGCAGCACTTGCCGTCGGCCAGAATCCAAGAGGCGCCGCAATAGTCGGAATTAATGTACATTTAACATACATGCTTATTTTTTCAATATCATCAGCACTTCTTGGAATCATGGGCGCATTCTTTCTCACAAAGATGTCAATATTTCCCACAGCCGGAGGACCCTTCACCATGAAATCTTTCTGTCTGGTTGCAATGGCCGGAATAGGAAATCTTCCTGCAGTACTTCTGGGAAGTATAGGACTTGGTGTAGCTGAAAGTTTCATCTCATCATTCAGAGGCTTCAGCGGCTGGTCAAATATAATATTCTTTGTTCTTATTGTTGTTGTAATTCTAAGCCGTTCGTTAAAGGGGAGGAAACTGTGAAAAACCTGAAAATGATAATTCCTGCCGCTTTAGTAGCGGTGTTTGCAATACTGTTTCCGCTTTTTTCAGGTCCATATCCTCAGTCAATAGCACGTACAGTGATGACTTATATGGCGCTGGCTGTAAGCTGGGATATGCTGATTCGTTCCGGACAGCTGTCATTCGGTATTGCCGGATTTTTCGGAATCGGCAGCTATTTTTCTGCATTGCTTTGTCTTAAACTTGGTATTCCAGCTTTACCGTCTATCCTGATTGGTGGAGTTCTTGTCGGTCTTGTGGCATTTGGTATGGGATTCATAGTATTGAGGCTCCGGGGTATGTATTTTGCGATAACGACTCTTGCAGCTGCCGAAATTTTCAAAATAATCATCAGGAACTGGAATGATGTTACCGGAGGACCTGAAGGTCTTGTTTTAAAAGATGTAATCTTCGGCGGTAATTCCTACGGAATGTACTTTCTGACCCTTGCCCTCGCTATAGGAGCCATTGCCGCATCTATGTATTTTGAGCGTTCAAAGTTTCACCTGGCCCTTACTTCAATCCGTAATAATGAAATTGTAGCAAGAACCAGCGGAATAAATATCTTTATGTATCTTGTAGTCGTATTCGGTATTACTTCAGGTATACAGGGCCTTGCCGGCGGTGTTTATGCCCAGATGTACGGTTTTGTAACTCCGGACAGCAGCTTCAGTTCTGACTACACCCTTCTGCCTTTGGCCATGTCGCTGCTGGGCGGAATGTACGGAACATGGGGCCCGGTTGTAGGCGCCCTTCTGCTTGGAATAGTTTCGGAGTACCTAAAGCTCTATATACCATACGGTCATCTGATTGTTTACGGACTCATTATTGTGTTTGTTATACTTGTTATGCCTGCCGGAATCACCGGCCTGATTAAATCAAGATTTTCAAGGGAGGCAAAATAATGGCTGATCTCGAAATCAAAAGTTTAACCAAGCGCTTCGGCGGTCTGCAGGCTGTTAACGGTGTTGATCTGACAATATCACGCGGTGAAATCGTCGGTATAATCGGACCGAACGGAGCAGGTAAGACAACGCTTATTAACCTGATCTCGGGAGTTATAAATCCCACATCAGGAACCATCCACTTCAACGGTGTGGATATCTCTTATATGGCTCCGCATCTGAGAGCAAGAATGGGTATAGCCCGTACATATCAGCTTATACACCCGCTCGAGAATCTCAGTTTAAAAGAGAATATAATGGTAGGTTTTGTGTTTGCGCAGGGTATGTCGCAGCGTAAAGCCGCCGCAGAGACTGAAAAACTCTGTGATTACCTTGGTCTGAAAAATATTACAAGGCCTGTCAGTAAGCTTAATATTCTTGAAATAAAGATGATGGAAATTGCCCATGCACTTTCCACCGGTCCGACGATTCTGTTCCTTGATGAAATCATGGCAGGGCTTAATGCCGATGAAACACATAATGTTATCGATCTTGTAAAGAAGATAGCTGTTGAACAGAATCTGGGAATAGGGGTTGTTGAGCATGTTATGGGTGTTATCAAGGAAACTACCACCAGGGTTGTTGTTCTTGATTCCGGAGAACTGATTGCAGAAGGCCCGTACGAAAAGGTTGTTCAGAATCCTGAAGTAATCAAAGCTTATCTCGGAGGTGCACTCTGATGCTTGAAATAAAAAATCTTAACTGTTATTACGGAAAGCTGCATGTAATCAGAGATCTCAGCATGTCGATCGGTGAAGAATCTGTCGGACTTTTCGGCCCCAACGGTGCAGGAAAAACAACCCTGATTAACGCTGTTATGGGTATGGTAAAGCCTGCTTCAGGTGAAATTATTTTTGACGGAAAGCCTGTAACCGGCATGGAAACTCATCTGGTTGCACGGTCGGGCATAGCCCTGGTTCCCCAGGAAAGGGAGCTTTTTCCCTTTCTTTCAGTTTATGAGAACCTTCTTTTAGGTTCTTCATTTATTCCGCATGCGAAGACTAGGCAGGAAGAAATGCTTGAGAAAGTTTATGCAATCTTTCCGATCCTTAAGGAGCGGAAGGCTCAGCATGCAGGGACCATGAGCGGCGGTCAGCAGCGTCAGCTGGCAATCGGCCGATCCCTTATGTCGATTCCGAAGCTTCTTATCCTTGATGAACCTTCTCTGGGGCTTCAGCCTTCGATCGTTTCTGAATTATTTACAATACTGAAGGACATGAAGAAGGATATTTCTGTTCTGGTTACAGAGCAGAATGTAAAGGAAAGCCTCCGGGCAGTTGACAGAGGGTATATACTGGAAAACGGAAGTATAATTATGGAGAATTCGTCAGAAAAGCTGGCTAACGATCCGCATGTTCTGCAGGCTTATCTGGGAATATAGAATTCAAATAAGGATGTAAAGATGGATAAACCGGGCAAATACATAAGTATTAAGAATCACAAACTGTATTATCAGGAAAAAGGTGAGGGCAGCCCGGTTCTTTATATCCATGGTAATACAGGATCCCATGTCTGGTTCCGGGAAGTAATGGATATTCCCGGATACCGGACTATCGCTCCTGATATGATTAATTTCGGACGTTCGGATCAGATTGAAGAATCTGATATCAATTTATATGCAGATTACCTGAATGATCTTCTGGATGAACTTGAAATTTCGGGATGTCTGGTTGTCGGTCATTCACTTGGAGGTCCTGTCGCCATGGCTCTCGGCCTGCATTATCCTGAGAAGGTCGGGAAACTGCTGCTTATTGATTCCGGCCCTGTATACGGTCTTAAAACTCCGGAAGAGCATTACAGTGTCATTGAACTGTATAAGACCAACCGTGATATGATAAAGGCCGCCATCGCCGCTATGGTTCCAACCTGTAAGGATGAGGATATCTTGAATCTTTTAGCAGATGAAGCTATGTTAATGAATAAATTATCCTATGCGGGAAACCCAAGGGCCCTTGAGCGTGCTGATTACAGCACTGAAGCATCAAAATTCAGTGAGCCGGTTTTATTTGTACGCGGTGCACTTGATCCTCTAATCACTGAGGATATGGGAAGGCAGACAGCCGAAGCTTTCCATGGTGATTACAAAGAGATCAGTCATGTAGGCCACTCTCTGATGATTGAAGATCCTGCGCTTTTCATGGAGATACTTATTGAGTTCGACGGCAGATAAAGACAGAAAAACCATCACCCGGGAAAAACTTATAGCATCGGCTACAATGCTTTTTTCAGAGAATTGGTATGATGCTATTTCAATAGCAGAGATCTGCCGTTCGGCTGAGCTGTCCAACGGTGTTTTTTATCGATATTTTAAAAACAAGGAAGAAATATTCACCGCCATACTCGATGAGTTTCTTGAGATTCATGCTAAGCGTTTTACCCGTTTAAACGGAGATAGTGTTGAACAGCGTCTTGTTTCCTTTTTCAGTCTTATTCTTGAAAGCAACAGCAATGACCTCGCTTATATCAATATTTTCCGCGAAGGTGAGTACCGGTTTCCCGAGTATGAGCGGAGACTGAGGGATATATACCTGTCTGTACTGAAAGCTGTTTACGGCAGGGATATGAAGATCAGCGAGTACCTCTATATAGTAGGGAGTATCCGTTTTCTTCTTAGACGGCCCTGCTTTACACGGGATCATGTAACGGCAGAGTTTTTAAAAGACCTTGTATATCAGGGAATATTTTCGGTTGATCCGCCGGCAGACTTTGATTTCCTGAAAATTGAAGCCCCCTCCGCTGCAGATTCTATGGATGACTGTGATACCAGGACCAAACTGATTCTGGCAGGGACCAAGCTCATTGCCGAACACAGCTTTTATAAGGTCAATATCTATGAAATAACGCGGGCTGCCGGTTATGCGGTAGGGACCTTTTATATTTATTTCAGCAGCAAGGAAGAGTTTTTCAGAGAAGTTGTCCTGTTTTTCGGAGTACAGCTTCGAAAATATATTTCCATCTATCTGTCCAGAGATCTTGGACGTATGGAAGCTGAGCTTCAGGGGATGATTATTTTTCTGAAATACTTTGAAACACATATTCAAAATTATCAGATAGTGCGGGAAGCCGAGTTTATAATCAGGCCTACTGCCCGAGAATATTACAATAAATTTGAGAGCGGATACCTTAAAAATCTGACAGATATTCGTATCGATGACAAGGTTGTTGCATCGAACTTTCTTATCGGTATTGCGCATTTTCTTGGTATTGAATTTTATTTCAGCGGAAATATCGAAGATCCTGTTGAGGTCGTAAAAGAACTTGCAGGACCCATGTGCAGCGGCCTTAAAAGCTGATAAGCATATAAAAACTTGACAGATAGAATTTATAGCCTTAAAATGAGAGGTGATTCATGCATAATTGGAGGTACTATGACAAAGTGGGAAGATGAATATAAGAAAAAATTTAAATCAATCGAAGAAGCTGTTAAAACATTACCGAGAAAAGCTACGGTAATCGTTGGAATGGCCGCCATGGAAGCCCAGGGCTTTCTTACACAGGTTCATAAATATGAGGATAATTTTGATTTTCTGAAGGTCGGCTCCTGTCTGAATCTGGGAGATTTTCCGTTCTGTCAGGAAAAAAAATACGAAGGTAAATTCTGTAACGACAACTGGTTTTTCGGTCCTTCAACAAGAAAGGCTGCGAAACTCGGATATAAAATTGTAGATTATATGCCTAATAACCTCCATCGGGCAGGACTTGAAAAGGCTATGGCCGAGAAAGAGGAGGGGAATTATCTTGTTTTCTGGGGTGCTGTTACACCGATGCAGGCTAAATCTGGATATTTCAACCTCGGTATTTCCAATGTCTATGAGCATGAAGTAATGGCACTCGCCGATAAAATCATACTTGAAGTTAACCCTAGAGTACCGTACATGCATGGAGAGACTCAGGTTCATATATCTCAGGTTGATGCGATTGTAGAATATGAGAATCCGCTTCCCACCATACCAATTCCCCAGCCCAGTGAAACAGAAGAACAGATAGCTGCACATATTGCAGAACTTGTCGGTGACGGCTCGACTCTTCAGATTGGCATCGGAGGAATTCCAAATGCCGTAGCTAAACTTCTTAAAGGTAAAAAGGATCTGGGAATCCATACCGAGATGTTTACCGAATCAATGATTGAACTATTTGAAGAGGGAGTTGTTACAAACCTTCGCAAGAATTTCTGGCCCGGCAAATTTGTCTGTACTTTTGCTATGGGAACTCAGAATATGTATGACTGGATAGACAATAATCCGGGTGTTCTGCTGCTTAAAGGCAGCTATGTTAACAACCCCTATGTCATTGCTCAGAATGACAACATGATAAGCATAAATACAGCGCTTTCAGTTGATATGACCGGACAGGTCTGTTCCGAGTCTATCGGTACCACTCAGTTCTCCGGTACCGGCGGACAGCTGGATACTCACCGGGGTGCAGTTATGAGCAGGAATGGAAAAGGAATTATAGCCCTGCGTTCAACAGCCAAAGGCGGATCAATATCGACCATAACGCCGACTTTAACACCGGGTTCGATAGTTTCTGTTCCAAGACACGATATTGACTATGTTGTAACCGAGTACGGAGTGGCCCACCTGAGAGGGCGGACCGTAAGCTCCAGGACAAAGCAGCTTATTGAAATAGCTCATCCTGATTTCAGGGAAGAATTGAGCGGTCAGGCCCGGGCAATGGGATTTATTTAGTACAGACAAAATGACAAGTTAATAACTTTATAATCTTCAATATAAAAAAAATTATATATTGTCGTCATCCCGATGAAGTAGTATATTCATAATATGAAAAAGCACTTTATCGGGATATTTTTTATTGTTACATCATTAATTTTAACTTCCACAGCATGCAGTGCGGGTAAGAGTGAAACTGCAGAGCCATCAACTGAAACCCCTGCTGTCACAGAAAATTCGGAACAGAAAGTCTCTGAGACTGATGCACCACAGGCTGTTTATCCGCCTGAGGGATGGGTAACAGATATACGTGAAGCATATAAAACCGCAATGGCCGAAGATAAATCAATTCTTGTCGATTTTACCGGTTCCGACTGGTGTGTCTGGTGCAAGAAGCTCAGTGCCGAAGTTTTTACAACAGATGAGTTCAAAGCTTATGCTGATGAGAATCTCGTCCTCCTTTTTCTTGATTTTCCGAATACTTTCGAGCTTTCTGAGGAACAGGTTCAGCACAACCAGATACTGGCCCAGATGCTTGAAGTTCAGGGATATCCGACAATATGGCTATTAGAACAGGATCTTACTCCTGTTATGGTCACCGGCTACCGTGAAGGAGGAGCTGCTGAATACATCAGGCATCTGAATGAGGATATGCCTGCGATTGATGAAGAGCAGAAAGCGTCATTTCGTGACGGTTTTACGAGTGCTATCGAAGAATATATTGGAAGCCTTCAGAGCTGATAAAAAATTATACAAACTTTAACATGAAAAGCCGTATACCAGTTTTATACGGCTTTTTTTTTTAGACAAAACGATTTAGTATATTGTGATCTGATTTTCAGACAGTTAAGAAACTTTATTTTTTGGAGAAACAAATGAAAAAAGCGTTACTTATTATGCTGCTTCTTTCAGTTGCAGTTGCCGGTCAGCTATTTGCTGATGATGTAGATTTCACTTTTGACACTGACTTTAATGCACCGGGGCAGATAAATGCGAATGTAACTGTTGGCTGGGGCGGCGGACTTGCCGCGGCAGCCGGAGCTGAATATATCGTAGGTATCATCGATATCGAAGATTTTCCTCTCGAATGGGGAGTTGCCGCAAGAGCTGTAATGGATTTTGGCTTTTTCAGCGGATTTGATTTTGGTGTAGGCGGTCTTGGTACACTGCACAAGGGATTCAGTCTGGGTGAGGGGCTTGATTTTGATTTCAACATCGGTCTCGGTCTCGGATACTATACCACTTCAGGCTTTCCTCTAGGATTTGCACATATTGAACAGCTTGCATGGTTGATGAATGAAAATATGTGGATTTTTCTTGAGAATACCAGTGTAGGCAGCGCATACTGCAGCGGTATCGGCGTCAGATTTGCTCTATAGGCAGTCAGACGTATTTCATCGATAAATCTGTTATATGAAAAATCCCCTGAAAAGGGGATTTTTTTATGATAGTATGAATTAAAATAAAAACCTGGAGAAACTGATGGCCGGATATTCAGACCTCGCAAAAACACTTTCATGGAAGGATGGAATACTTACAATTATTGATCAGACTAAACTTCCTCTTGAGCTTGTAAATGAACCTCAGCAGAGTATTGAGCAGGTATGGGATTCCATTAAAAAACTGAAGGTAAGAGGAGCTCCCGCTATTGGTGTGGCAGGCGCTTACGGTCTGCTCTACGGTGCACGCGAGATTCTAAACAACTCCACTGAAGTTTTTATCGAGAAGCTGAAGGAAAAAGCGGCATACCTTGATTCATCCCGGCCCACTGCCGTGAATCTGAGCTGGGGACTTAAGCGGATGGTCGCTAAGGCGGAATCATGTGAGGGGATGAGTCCCGTCAGGATATATGAGGTGCTTGAGCAGGAAGCTGTTGCCATCCATAAGGAAGACACTGAACTCTGCTACGGAATAGGCCGGAATGGAAAAGGGCTTATCAAGGATGGAATGGGAGTTCTGACTCACTGCAATGCCGGGCATCTCTGTGCCTCCGAACTGGGAACTGCTACCGCTCCGATGTACCTTGCTCATGAGGATGGTGTTAACTTCAAGGTATACGCAGATGAGACACGACCCCTTCTGCAGGGAGCACGATTAACCGCCTGGGAGCTTCAGCAGGCAGGCCTCGATGCAACGCTCATATGTGATGATATGGCAGCTTATATGATGTCAAAGGGTTTTATACACCTTGTTATTGTAGGAACAGACAGGGTTGCCGCCAATGGTGACACCGCTAATAAAATAGGGACTATGGGGGTCGCTATCCTGGCTTCCCACTTTAATATTCCGTTTTATGTGGCCTGTCCATCATCAACCTTTGACCTGAACACTCCTGACGGCGAAGGCATTGTTATTGAGGAACGTGACCCTGATGAGGTTACAAGTTTCGGTGCCAGGCGCACAGGACCGGAGGGGATCCAGGTAAGAAACCCCGCCTTTGATGTTACACCCAGCAGCCTTATTACGGGGTTTATTACAGAGAACGGAATAGTGAGTCCGCCCTTTAAAGAAAATCTGCTCAGGAATTTCCGCTGAGCCAGTCGGCAAATATCTTATATACCTCGGTCCTGTTGGTTTCATTAAGGCTTTCATGCCGCCCGCCGGGGTTAAGCATCATCTCTGCCCTGCTGTGACCGGTGTTCTTATACATTTCAAATACTTTCTTTACACCGGCACCATTTCCTCCGACTGGATCATTTTCACCGGAGTACAGCAGTATCGGCAGATCTGCCGGTGTTTTTCTGAAAGTCTGCTCATTTGAAATGATATCCAGACCTTCTGCAAAATCAACATAGAATCCTGCTGTCGCGACAAACCCGCAATACGGATCAGCCACATACAGGTCCACCTGTTCTTCGTCCCTGCTCAGCCATTCAAATCCGGTCCGGCCCGGATTAAACTGCTTGTTGTTTCCTCCGAAAGCAAGCTTGTCTATGAGCTTTGCTCTGGCTTTTGAACCTTGAAAGGCTTTCTGCATTTTTGCGATCATTCTTAAGGGGGCAGTCTGGGAACTCTCAAACCATCCGGTTCCTGAAAGTATCACTCTATCTATGCTTTCAGGATTATCTGCAATCAGATTCCGTGCAATAAATGAACCCATGCTGTGACCAATGATATAAAACGGAAGATCAGGGTAATTCTTTCTAAGCTTATTGCCCAGCTGAATATTGTCGCCGACCATTTTCTGCCAGCCTTCAGTTTCAGCGATCCACCCGGCGTTTTCAAGTGATCCGGCTGTTTTTCCATGCCCTCTGTGATCTTCACCGGCAACAGCAATTCCCAGTGAATTAAGGTATAAGGCAAAATCATTGTAGCGGCTGATCTGTTCCGCCATCCCGTGAATTAGCTGTACAACCGCCTTCGGGGAAGGGCATTCCCATAGTGCTGCGTAAATTTCAGTGCCGTCAAGAGCAGTAAATCCATAGTCTTTCATATTGCAGGAACCTCCTGAATAATTATATCATGGCTCCAGTATATGTATAACGAAGATTTATGTAAAACCGCAGTGATCCTTGCCGGCGGTAAAAGCCGCCGGGCAGGTTTTGACAAACAGCAGCTGCTGATCAAGGGCATGCCTGCAGCTGTTTATATAGGGAAGATTCTTGAAGTGATTTTTCCTGAAATTCTGATAATATCAAATACACCGGAGCTGTACACTGACTGGGATTTTCAGGTTATCAGCGACACCCTGAGAAACAACGGACCGGCAGGCGGGCTGTATTCTGCATTGAACTATCTTGGTAAACCTGTCTTTTTAACAGCCTGTGATATGCCCTATGTTTCTCCTCAGTTTATCAGATTTATTGTTAATAAATTTTCCATCTCAGAAATAGATATTTTGTCCAGTTCCGATTCAATGAATAGACCTGAGCCTTTTAATTCCATTTACAGCAATACAATCACAGAGAATCTTTTAGAATTTATAGAAAACGGCGGTCGGGCACTTGCTGCTTTTCATAAAACAGTTAATACAGAATACCTGTCTTACAATGAGATCAATAAACTTACAAACGATTGGGAAGTGTTCACTAATCTTAATTCCGCCGAAGAAATTAAAGAGTTTTTGAATAAAAACAGTGATATAACTGTAGATAACAGAAACTGAAATACCGGAGGTATAATGCGCGAAAACGCGGAATTTATCAGAAAGAACCTGAGCAGAAAAAAGCTGGAGCAGATTTCCACTACCGTTATAAATGCATACAGGGCCGGCGACGATATTTTCATCAGCTCTGCTGCAGGGACTCTCGGGATCAATACCGAGGGTAAGAGTCGTAAAAACCTTTTTTACACTCTTATAAAAGCGGTTCATCCTGATCGCTTCTCTGCTCTGTCGGATGATTTTGAGACTGCATGCCGTACCTCAGACACCGGCCGGCTGTCAGCTATCAGAAAACTTCTTGAGCTGAAGCTAAGGGTGGCCGAAGAACGGCAGAAACGCTTTGACTTTGACTATTCAGAAGTATTTTACAATGATGCTGATGCATCAATGGGTTTCAGTGCCGACGAGGATGAGTATTACGATTCTGATTTCGCGGATAATGATTTTATTGCCGCTGTCAAATCTGAAATTTTTGGCAATCATCCGTACCCGGTTGATGCTTCGGATCTGGGCCAGATTGACGGTGTTCTGGATGTCTCGGGCTACGGTTTTGAGGATACGGAGGGGCTTGAATACTGCCGTAATGTCAGGATACTGAATATTTCGGGAAATGATATATCCAATATCCATGATCTGGCAGAACTTCATCAGCTTGAAGAACTTTATGCTGCTTCAAACCGGATTTCAGACCTTTCACCGCTGTCAGGGATGGATTTTCTTGAGATTATCGAGCTTTCCGACAATGATATTGAAGATATCAGTCCCTTACTTAATCTTGCTGAACTTAAATTTGTTAACCTGATTGGAAATCCGGTATCTGACAGAAGTCTGATAGAAAAGCTTCGGGAGCAGAAAGTTATAGTTATTTTTTAAATGGATGACGAAAAAACCACTAAGTGTTATAGTATGAATGGATTAATTTGAATATAGGAATGATATATGTTGTTTTTTAATACTGCAGGACCTGTCAACTTTGAAGATCATTATGCTGTAAACCTGCTTGAAAGACCCCAGGTTAAAGATATTTTACGTTTAATTGAACAGAAGAAATATTTTGTGCTTCATGCACCCAGGCAGACTGGTAAAACAAGTCTGCTGCTTGCAATTGCAAATGAACTTAATAAAAAGGGTGATGTTAAAGCCCTGTATCTCAATGTTGAGCCTTCGGTCCTCTACCTGGATAATCCGGGTGAGTGTTTTAAAAGTATAATATTCGAACTGGCATCCAGAGCCAGAGACTATCTTGACGACTCATATCCGGAAGAGAAGGGGCTTGAGCTTCTGCAGCAAAAGGGGCCGGGATTCGCGCTTAATGAGCTACTTACCCTCTGGTCCAAGAACTCTGAAAAACCCATTGTTCTTTTGATTGACGAGGTGGATAAACTTGAGGGAGATGTCCTTGCTTCTTTTCTCAAGCAGTTAAGAGCCGGTTTTGACAAGCGCCCGAAACTCTTTCCGCAGAGTATTATTCTATGCGGTGTTGAGGATATCAGGTATAAGATTGTTCAGAAGGATGATGACAAGGATATAACCGGCGGAGATCTTTTCAATATTGAAGCGAAATCTATTGAACTTTCAACGCTAACCCAGCCGGAAATTGAAAATGTTCTGCAGGATCTTAAAAAGGATCGTGAAATTGACTTCAGTGAAGATGCTGCGAAACGTCTTTATGAAATAACAAGAGGGCAGCCCTGGCTTGTAAATGCGATAGCATACGAAATTGTTGAAGAGATGGTTCCACGAAAAGCCAATATCAAAAAGATCACAAAGATTGAAGTTGATGAAGCCATGGAAAACATCATTCAGAGACAGGAAATCCATATAAAATCACTGATGGACAGGCTGAAAGAAGACCGTGTAAGAAAGGTAATTACCCCGATTCTGATTGGTTCGGACTTTCCGGAGGAACTGAGTGATGATGACTTAAGGTATCTGACTGAACTCGGAATAATTCAGCTTAATAATTCAGGCATGATTGATATTGCAAATCCTATTTATCATGAAATTATTCCCCGGGCCCTTGTTAACCCGACAAAGCGTATCATCAGATACGATCTGGCTAATTACCTTGATGAAAATGCGAACCTTAACATCCATGAAATTATGAGAACCTTCCAGCCCTTCTTCCGTAAGCATGCGCCCAGCTGGAATGAGCAGTTTCTCTACCGTGAAGCCGGCTCACATCTGTTTCTGCAGGCTTATCTGCAGAGAATTATTGACGGAGGCGGAAGCATTACACGGTATTACGGTATCTCAAGAAATCAGATAAGCCTTGTGCTCAACTGGCCGCATGGAATGGAAGATCAGACCTTCATTGTTTCGTCACGTGATATCAGTTCATCAGTAAAATCTACAATGAATGCAGCTGTACCCTTTCTCCAGGAAGAGATGAAGGAGCACGGTCTCAGCAATGGTCATCTGGTTCTTTTTTACCCTATGGGAATGAAATCATATGAAAGAAAAGCCTTTCATCAGGTCAGCAGATTCGACGGCGGTGAAATTGAAATCTGGGGTATGTAAGCCAGAAAACGATATTTATAATCTGCCTGAATAATAGATGACAGGGAATCCCTTATGGGATTCCTTTTTGTTTTATATAGCTGTAGCTATATATCCAGGTTATGGGCTGATTTTCTTGCAAATTCCCCCCTAATAAAATATATTTGTTGTATGAATTCTAAACAGCAGAAACAGACAATCCTTGTTGTAGATGACATGCCGGATAATATCTCATTGCTTTCAAGTATCCTTGCCGGGAACTACAAGGTAAAGGCTGCAAACAGCGGTAATAAAGCTATAAAAATAGCCTTTGATACGCCACCGGATCTGATTCTGCTGGATATAATGATGCCCGAACTTGATGGATACGAAGTATGTAAAACTCTAAAAAAAGATATAAGGACAAGGCACATTCCAATAATTTTCATCACCGCTCTCGGCGAGGTCGAAGATGAAAAGACAGGCTTTGATTACGGTGCTTCAGACTACATTACAAAGCCTGTCAGTCCTCCCATCGTACTGGCACGGGTTAAAAATCACCTTGCTCTTTATGATCAGAACAGGGAGCTTGAACGAAAGGTTGCTGAACGTACTACGGCACTTGCCCGCAGCCGTTTTGAAATAATCCGAAGGCTGGGGCTTGCCTCTGAATACAAGGATAATGAAACCGGGCTTCATGTTGAACGTATGAGCTACTACTGTCATGTTCTAGCCAAAGGAATAGGTCTTCCCCGTATTGAAACTGATATCATTCTTAATGCTACTCCAATGCACGATGTAGGTAAAATCGGTATTCCGGATAAGATCCTGCAGAAACCCGGCAGGCTGACGGATGATGAGATAATTATAATGCAGAAGCATGCCCAGTTCGGAGCCGATATCATAGGAGAACATGATGATTCAATGCTTCAGGCTGCAAGGGAAGTAGCCCTGACTCATCATGAAAAATGGGATGGAACCGGCTATCCCAACCGGCTGGCCGGTGAGAAAATACCTATAATAGGCAGAATAGCTGCCGTAGCCGATGTTTTTGACGCCCTGACAAGTGTACGGCCGTACAAGGAAGCCTGGACAGTTGAGCGGGCTGTAGATCTGCTGCGGGATGAAAGCGGAAGGCATTTTGATCCTGTACTTATAGAAACTTTTCTGGATAACCTGGATGAAATTATCAAAATTAAGGATAGTAATTCAGATCATCATGGCAGTTTTCCGGAGAAATAATTGCGTATAAAAAAATTCATCAGAATCGGTTTCACAATTGCTCTTATCTCGATTATTACGATTCAAATGTTTCTAATAAGAATTGCTGTTGAAAGAATGATTCAGGATTTACAGAAAACTGAAATTCAAAAAAATGCAGAACAGTTTGATACCTTTCTTAAATTCAGGATGATTACGATTGATAACACCCTTCGTGATTATGCTTATTGGGATGATACCTGGGAATTCGCCGGAGATTTTAATACTGAATATCAGGAAGAGAATCTTGATGTCGAATATTTTTCATATCTTGAACTCAGGGGAATCGTGTTTCTGGATGATAAGCTTAATCCTGTTTACACTGATTTTATCGATGCAGAATCAAATTCTGTATCTGATCTGAACTTTACATCGGCATCCTATTTCAGAACAAAGTATCCTGTTATTGATTCGCAGACCGGAACAAGCGGCGGTCTTGCTGAAGGTACAGACGGAGATATTTATCTGATTGTAAGAAGGCCGATATTTAAAAACAGCGGAATAGGTGAGCAGCGCGGCTGGATGTTATTCATATCGTCACTTACCAATGAGGTGCTTGGCAGTTACGAAAAGATACTGGGGTTCAAGCTGATGCTTAACAGCGTTGATATAACTTCAACGCAGGATTATATTCCCGGAACTCTGATAAATTTTTATGTAGATTCTGTAAGGGATGCTCACGCATCTGTTATTTATAAGGATTTACTGGGCCGTAAAAATTTCAGTCTTGAAATAATTGATGACGGCAGTAAATTTAACAGCGTCCGGTTTGGAGTAGTCATATATGCAACAATTATCATACTGATTCTTGTCCTTGTTTCCACGGTAGCCTTTCGTTTTATTGAAAAAAATATCATCAGACGGATCGTTGGAATCTCAACTGAACTCACCAAATTGTCTGAGGAGAGGGATTTTACTAAACGAATCTCTGCCTCCGGTAATGATGAAATTGCCAGCTTGAGCATTGGAATAAATTCCATGCTGGATACCATCGAAGAATCGCGTATGACGCTTGTAACTAATGAAGAGTTTCTTACCAGACTTCTTAATTCAATACCGACCGGTGTATACCTTATTGATCCGGAAACCAGTAAGATTGAAGAAATCAATATGCATGCTCTTAAGCTTCTCGGGCGTGAGCGGATAGATGTTATCGGTCATCGATGCAAGGGTATTACCTGTCCCGAAAACGGAATATGCTACCGGGATTTCGGCAGCAGTACTTTTCAGAATATAAGGCACACAATTTTTTCAAAAGATGGAACCCAAATACCTGTAATTAAATCTGTCAGCCGTATTGAACGGCATGGAAAGCAATACATACTTGAAACCTTTACAGATATTACTGAGCTGGAAAAGGCTACAAGAGAACTTGAGCAGTCTAGAGTTGTGCTTGAAGAACGAGTTGCAGAACGAACTGCAAGGCTTAAGTCAATTCTTGATACCGCGATGAACGGTATAATAGTTATGGACCATTTCGGTGTAATAACATTCTTCAGTCCTTCAGCCGAAGAGCTCTTTGATTATAAATCTGAGGAGATATTAGGGACCAATTTTGAAATGCTCCTTTCTGAACCCCATCGATCAAGAGTTCATACGGCTCTTGAGAATTTCAGAAACGGGAGTGAGCCGATATTTCTCGGCAGGCGGCATCAGATTTCTGCGCTTAAAAAGGGTGATATTCATTTTTCCATTGAGATTGCTGCGAGCGAAACTGAAATTGAAAATGAGAAGTATATTGTTGCAATGGCAAGGGATATAACTGCAGAACTATTGGTGCAGCAGTCTGTTGAACGTGAAAAGGAAAATCTGGCAACCATCCTTGAATCAAGTCCTGTAGGCGTCGGTATTGTTGTCGATGAAAAGACCGTTTATGCCAATTCAACAATGAGGCTGATGGGAATGGAAGTGGGTGAATTGGCAGCCGACGTTTATACAGATAAAGCCGATCACGATGAAGTTTTCAGAATATTCCGGTCAAACGGATACTGTCCGAATTTTGAAACCAGATTGAACGGTTTTGACGGGATAAGGGATGTTCTGCTTTCAGTTTATCCATTCGATTATGACGGTAAACCCGGGATTCTTGGATGGAATGTTGATATTACCGAAAGAAAGCAGATGGAAGATGAGCTTCGTCAAAGCCGTATGAAATATGAGCGCCTCATTGATGAACTGGGTGCCAAATTCCTTATTTTCAGCCACGATATAAATGGTGTTCTGAAATTTGCAAGTGAGGGAGTAAGTACGGTATTCGGCGTTTCCAAAGAAGAGGTTATCGGGGAGTTATGGCAGGAGAAATTTGACTGGATGCCCGGTTCTGTAGAACGCGCAGCTGAATACGTTAAAACATTCTACGACGGCACAAGCCTTTTTAATCAGTTTGAGATGGAATTCCGTCATCCTGATGGTGATATCAGAACCCTGATGATCGCCCATCACCCTGTTTTTGATGATGATGGAAATATAATTACTATTGACGGCCTGCTTGAAGATATCACCATGCGTAAAAAGGCTGAGCTCGAGCTTGCAGAAGCAAAGGAAGCTGCGGAAGAGGCCACCAGGGTGAAATCAGACTTCCTTGCCAACATGTCCCATGAAATCAGAACTCCCATGAATGCTATAATCGGACTGTCGCATCTGGCAATGCAGTCAGGACTTAACCCTAAGCAGCAGGGCTATATATCAAAGGTCTACCGTGCTGCAGAAAATCTGCTGGGGATCCTTAATGATATTCTTGATTTTTCAAAAATCGAAGCCGGTAAAATTGATTTGGAAAATATTGATTTCTTTCTTGAGGATGTTTTTGAGAATCTTGCCAATATAATAAGCTATCGAATCGAAGATTCAGGTCTTGAGCTTATGTTTGACATATCACCTTCAACACCAACTGCTCTTAACGGAGATCCTCTAAGGCTTGAGCAGATCCTGATTAACCTTGCCAATAACGCTGTTAAATTCACCGAAAAAGGTGAGATAGTCATCGGGGTGAGGGCTGATGACTGTACCGGGAAAAGCTGCGAGTATCATTTCTGGGTCCGTGACACTGGCATCGGTTTGACAGTTGAACAGCAGAATAAGCTCTTTAAGCAGTTCAGTCAGGCGGATACTTCCACAACCAGAAAGTATGGCGGCACCGGTCTCGGGCTTGCTATCTGCAGGAAACTCACTCAGTTAATGGATGGTGAAATCTGGGTGGATAGTGAAGCCGGCAAGGGCAGTACATTTCACTTCACTGTGAATCTTGCCAGACAGGAAGATGAACATGAGCGATTTCCTGATCACAGCAGTATTGATGAACTAAAAATCCTTATCGTTGATGATAACTCTACTTCTCTGCTTATTCTCTCTGAAATTCTGGTCAGTTTTAAATTTGACATTGATACTGCTTCCTCTTCTGAAGAGGCGGTTTTAAAACTTTCCGGAACGGATAAAAAATTCGATCTTGTGCTTATGGACTGGAATCTGCCCGGCAGGGACGGCATCGATACTGTAAAAATGATTAATAAATCTGAAGAGATTTCACACAAACCGTTAGTGATAATGATGACCGCATACGGCCGTGATGATGCTATTAGCGCCAGCCGAGGAGTAGAGAATATTGCAGAATATCTTTCCAAGCCTATAATGCCCTCATCTCTTCTTGATGCGGTTCTTGCTGCGACAGGCAGCAAAGTCAGAAGTGCCCGAAGGATTGATATGCATACGGAGCTTCTTGATACTGTGAAGTCGGGCTTAAAGGGGGCCCGAATACTACTTGTTGAGGATAATGCAATAAATCAGGAAGTAGCTATTGAGCTTCTTTCCAGTGCGGGAATTGATGTTACTCTTGCAGAAAACGGCCTGGAGGCTGTAGAGCTTGTTTTTAAAGAGGGGTTCGATGGTGTTCTCATGGACTGTCAGCTTCCTGTTATGGACGGTTATGAGGCTACCAGTAAAATCAGGGAAAACAGTGCCTATTCAGACCTTCCTATAATTGCAATGACAGCAAATGTACTTTCAGGAGATAGAGAGAAATCACTTAAAGCCGGAATGAATGACCATGTCGGAAAACCTGTTAATCCAGCAGAGCTGTTTTCAGTACTTGGGCAATGGATACAGAAGACGAAAATTGAACTCGACGATGAAGATATTTTAGAAGGTGATGGAATTTTAACCGAAATGATTGATATACCAGGATTGGATACAGAGGCAGGATTGTTTGTGGTCCAGGGCAATAGAGCTCTGTATATGCGCCTTCTGGGTAAATATGTTGAGATGTATGATGATTTTTCTGAGCAGTTTAAAAAAGCTCTTGCTGAAGGCCCTGAAGCGTCAACCAGTCTTGCTCATTCGCTAAAAGGCTCTTCGGGAAATATAGGTGCAACTGCTGTAAGGAAAGCAGCCTCGCAGCTTGAGGCTGCCTGCAGAGACAAGGCTGAAAATAATGAGCTCAATTATTTAATTGAACGTGTAAATCTGAATCTAAGCGATTTAATTGCCGATATCAAAGAGAATGTAATAAAACTGCAGCCTGAAGGCCACGATTCAGAAAATGATAAAGCGCCCTCTTTGACAAATGAAATGGTTGATAAGATGGAGCATCTTCTGTCAGAAAATGACACAGAGGCAGTTATCTATCTTGAAACCTTCATCGAGGCTGCCGGAAATAAGCAGTTCACACCGGCATTCAGGAAATTTGTAAAGTGTGTTGAAAATTATGATTTTGAGAAGGCTCTGGATAATCTGCGTAAGCTGAAAATAAAATAGCGGCTGTGAATATTCAAAGCCGCTATAATTTTGTTAATTTCTTCAGTTAATCAGAACCCCAGCACTTCCGGATCCGGAATCGATGACAGCACCGGAAGTGTATCGATACTTCTTGCTCCGAGCTTTGCAAGCTCATATCTAATCTTTGCCAGCGGTACATCAGAATTGTTTGTTTCAATCTGAATTGAATACTGTGCGAATGTTTTTCCCTCGTTTATTGTAGGCTCATCGGCAAAAAGATTATTCTGTGAAAGGTATTTGGTAACTGCAGCCTCTGAGGCTGAAGGGACATTGAAAACAAGAAGTACCTTGTTCTCAGCGTTTATTGAACCGTAAAGGTTTAGCAGAAACATCCTGAGAAGCTCTGTTTTCTCCGGATCCTCTTTCACTGATTTGTTAATCCAGATACCGGTTTCACTGGTCATTATTTCATCGATGATCTTCAGTCCGTAGCTTCTTAGTGCGCTTCCGGACTGGGTTATCTCAATACCAAGATCAGCGCCTCCGTTTTTAACCTTGGCTTCCGTCTTGCCCCAGGTTTCATAGACAACAATACCGCTGTCATTTTTTGGAGGGGTTTTATATTTTTGTACCGACCATTTGCTGAAACGGTCATACTCTCCAATCTCTTTCAGGTTCTTATGAAGCCATTCAACTGCAAGATATGGCATTTCCGAAACTACATTTATCAGTTTTTTTTCTGAGCACAGGCGCTTCAGCAGATCCTTAATGTTATCTGCGGGGTCATCTCCGTTTGCTATACCTACAATTCTGACGCCGCCTCTTTTAAGTGACAGAACCTTTTCGGCATCAAGGGTTTTTCCATATTCAATTGAAAGCTCGGCTTCGCGTTCATGAATCCAGTCATCACCGGCTATGGCAACATCCAGTTCATTGAGCATCATCTGGGCACCGAATTCCTGAGGACGGCCGTCCCATCCGAAAAAGTAATTTACCGTCTGAAAGCTTGTGGGCCCTCCGGATTCATATCCTTTAGTTTTAAAGCCTGCTTCTTCAAGCAGATTAATAAGGTTTCCTCCGCGTCCCGGATTTGCAAGAGAGCCGGCGGGCATTCCGATAATAAGTTGGTTATCACTCATTTTTCAACAAACTCCAGCTTCATATCAGGTGTAATTTTACGGTAATAGCAGGATGTGTGGGGTCCGCCGTCCTCTTTTTTGGCGTGACAGGCACCTTTACCCTGAGGAACAACCATATAGACAAGGGAATTCTGCTCGCAGTTGATCCTTATTTCTTCTATTTTGAGCATGTCACCGCTTGTCATTCCCTTTTTCCAGAGTTCCTTCCTGCTTCGGCTCCAGTAGGTGGCATAACCGCTTTTAATTGTTTCATCAAAAGCAGTCTTATTCGCGAATGCAAGTATTAAAACCTCTTTGGTATTTACATCCTGGGTAACTACCGGAATCAGCGTTTCTCCGTCCGGTCCGAAATCAATTAATAAATCTTCTGTATATTCTTTACTCATAACCAGCCAATTTTACAGTATAATTCCCGGAATTGAAAGCAAAGTTTAGTCTTGCAATACAGCATGATTTCTGAAAGAATAGGGGCGTCCTATCAAACCTGATTATGAGAGTTTTACTGTGCTATTAAAAAACAGGATATTTTATTTTGTACATCTGATTATTCTATCACTCATTACTGTTTCGGCAGCTTTCAGCAGTGATTTAATTGAAAACCGTTTTATCAAACCTTCGATGGTTATTGAGACTCCCGGCGGTGCGCTTTATGCATCAGCACCAGATTACGGATTTATGCTCTCGACAGACGGCGGTAATAAATGGGAAAGGCGCAATGACGGGCTGCCGGCGAAGATCGTCTATCCGTTTGACCACGATGAGATTGAAACTCTAACTTCAATATCTTATGACCCCGCTGACGACAGCCGTGTTGCATGTACAACTGCCTACGGATTGTATATAAGCAGCGATCGCGGCAAATCCTGGAAGGCAGTCCCTCTTGGAGAGCCCATAGCCCGTTCCAATTATTTAACATCAGTTTCCCTCAATTCGGAAGATCATAATAGAATTCTCATTTCCACCTCATTCAGCGGCATATTTGAGACTGTTGATTCAGGAAAAACCTGGAAGGAAATTGCTGAAAAGGAAATTATCTACCGCGGAGCCGGCTTCAACGAAGAAATAGCATCCGCTTTTTATGCTCCAGATGAAAACGGAGCGTTGTATGTTGCGTATTCCTTCGGAAACGGTCTTTATAAAAGTGATAGTTCCCGGAAAATATGGAGCCCGATCGCAGGTTTTACAGAAAATAAAAGCATGCAGAACGCCTATTTTATTAGTACCGGATGTATAAGGGTAGATTTTGGACTTGAGCAGGCTGAATATTTTACGGCAGATGATACATGGAGCGATATTTTTCCGGATGCTTTTTACAGGGAGCCGGCAGGACCTGCAAGATCGGCACGCCTGGATGCTGCGGCTGATCACACAGGTCTGTATATAGGCCCGGGGCATACAACAGGCCAGAGACTTGAAAATCATCTGGATTTCATGGAAAGAAACGGCCTTGATTCAATTGTTATTGATATAAAGGATGACTTCGGCTACCTTACCTATGATTCCAGGCTTGAGTTTCCGCTGTCCATCGGAGCTGTAAAAAAACGGACCGATCTGGATTATCTTATCAGCCGGGCTCATGAACGCGGCTTCTACGTTATAGGCCGCATTGTTGTATTCAAAGATCAGCAGCTGTTTAATTATTCAAATCACAAGTATGCCCTATGGGACAAATACAGTGATGAGCCCTGGCGGTATCTGATTAAGAATGTTGATGATGATACCGGAGAGGTCAGTTATGAGCAGCGTGAGTACTGGGTAGACCCATTTAACCCTGCTGTCTGGAAGTATAATGCCGATATTGCAGAGGAGCTGCAGGAACGCGGTGTTGATGAAATACAGTTTGACTATATCCGCTTTCCCTCCGACGGCAATACATCAAGAATCAAGTTTAACGCTATCCGCCCGGGGATGACCCGCATAAATGCACTCGAATCCTTTTTCAGGCTGATCAGGGAACGCATTCACGTACCTATCAGTACCGATCTCTACGGTTTCAATACTTACTACCGTATGGGCAACTGGATCGGGCAGAATATTGAGATGCTGGCAGACTACGTTGATGTAATATGTCCTATGTACTATCCGTCCCATTTCCCCCGGAGTTTCATGAGGGACGTTCCCTACATCGAACGGGCCGGGAAGATTTATAATGAGGGCACCCTGAGAGCTGCGGAAATTACTGAAGGCAGAAGCCTTATCCGGCCCTATGTTCAGGCATTCCTGCTTCCCTCCGAGTACTATATGGAAGAGGAAGAATACTACCGTTATCTTCTGATTCAGCTGGAGGCCTGCCGTGAGGCGGATTCTTCAGGCTGGACACTCTGGAATATGTCCAACCGGTACTACATGGTTCCTGAGCCCCTTGGTGAGCACCTGAAGTAAAGACAGTGTTCTTTATCAGTTAATCCAGGATAAGCTGCAGTCCCTGAAAAAGAAATGCTCCGTCCATGTTCAGCTTAATGAACATGGATCCTTGCTCAGGTTCAAACAGATAATATTCCTCTAAAGCCGGAACTGTCAGCCCTGCCTTAATGCTTAAAGCTGAGGCATCCAGGCCCATACCGTATGAATAATATGTATACTCATCAATATCAAAGGATGGCGAAATAATTGAGAAATCAGCCTTTTTTTGAGTTGAGAGAAACATGTACATGCCCCCGGTTACTGAAACCAGAATATTTACTCCCGCCGAAAGTATGCCGTCATCAGGCCCGTCAGGAATTTCGGCATAACCGTAGGGCCCTGCCGCGGCACTGAAAGAGCAGGGGGCTGTTGAATATGAGCCTGAAAATTCCGTTTCCAGCAGAAAAATATCCCGGAATAAGGGAAAGCGGAAAGAGCCTGCCAGAACGGCCTGTGAAGCGTATTCAGTATCAGCGTTTATATTGTAAGGCTCAAACAGATATTCGGCACTCAGCTCACCCCTGAGCGGGCTTAAACCGCTTAATGCCGAGGCATCCTTGACATATGAAAAATACATCCCGACAGCTGCTGTAAGACCGTCAGCAGCTGTTATTCCATTGCCGGAATCTCCGGGCCCGAAGCCTGAGTCGGATGAACGGGAGAGTTCATAGCTGAATGCAGAGTTTGCTGTGAGATAGATGCTGCGGCTGAACTGGTGTTCAGCTATAAATGGCAAAAAGTATGCACCGGTTACAGCTGTTTTTTCAGTATACAGGCTGCTGTAGTCGGATGTAAGTTCACCGCTGTATTCATGAGAAAGGCTTCCATACACATTTCCGGGGCCGGCCTTGAAAAGAGTTACCAGTTCAAGCTCAGGTCTCAGATCTTCAGGATAAAAGGCAGCCGCCGCACTCCATGCTGACTCAAAATCAAGGTAACTGCTGCTGAGTGAACAGCCGGCAGCCGTAATACCTGCACCGAAGGCAATAGATGCAGGCCGCGGTGACATCGAAGCAATCGGAAGCCATAATACAGGCAGCGGCAGATTAAGAAAGCTCTGCCCGGCCTGATGTTCCGTCTCCTGAACATCGAAATTATATGCCGGGGGAATCTGTCCGCTGGTTATCTCGGCTGTAAAAAAGGAAGATGCGGGTTCATCCATTACTTTAACGCAGAATCCCTGGGCGCTGTAAGATTCATAAACTATGCTTCCGTCAACCGGTCTTCCCTTCAGTATGCCGACTGAATCCTCTGCAATGCATTCAAGAACCCCTGAGTCTTCTGAAAACCTGAAGAGTTTCAGTCTGCCGTCATCCTCCCTGCAGAAGTAGACACTGCCGTCATCGCCTATTACCGGATTATAGTCTCCGGCATGGTCCGCAGCAAAAAGCGGTAGGGTTTTTCCGGACAGCAGTTCTGTTTTGTACAGATCCTGCATGCCTCTGAGGCTCGCTGAAAAAAATATTTCTCTTCCGTTTTCAGCAAACACAGGGGTGAAAACCGCTGTCTGCGGCTCTTCAAAGACTTTTGTCACTGTGAGTGTTTCCGTATTTATTAGAATCAGCCTTGAGTAGCTTGCGTATGACTGGGCGGCAGCTATATAGCCTCCGTCTGGTGATAATGCCAGATCATAAACTGATAAATCTTTAAGCAGGATTTCTTTTTTTCCGGTTTCAGTGTCGAAGCAGCATAGATCAGTTTCCGTTTCGGATATTCCGGGCAGGCCTGCCTTTGAGCGTGCGGCTGCGAAGTATATATATCGCCCGTCACTGCTTATGCAGTAGGAATCCCGCGTGGGCAGGGATGTCTCAATTACAGTTTCTTCATTTTCAGGATATTTTGGCTTGTCCGGATCTTCGCTGAAACTTACGATTGCCGGAATTGAGTCTGCATTAAAACGGTATGAGTACCATTTATCTCCAATCTGTTTCGGGAAACTGTAATTGTATCCGTTTTTTCTGGGCGAAATGATTTTACCACGGTTTAATTTCAGATCATCTGCATATTGTCTTGTCAATTCTATCTTCATCTCTGCGAATATATTCTCAAGGCTTTCTCCGGTTTCCTCTTTAACTGCATCTTCAAAACTCATAAGCTCTTTGTTCTGTTTCCTGACCACCCTGGCGAATACATCCTTCCCGAAGTGTTCCATCATGTAATTTACGATGATGTAGCCTGCGACATAGATTCGTCCTGAAGGCGGGTAGGGCGAACTGAACCCGGCTTCCTCAAGGCTGAACATGCTGTTCTCAATAATGGGAGCCTTGTAATAAAGTTCAAAAAAGGGATTTCTTCCTCTTCCTCCGTCAGTGAACTCTGTTTCGAGATTTGTGGTTATCCCCTCAAGTGCCCAGCCCGGTACTCCTCCGGCTCGCCAGGACAGAGCGGCAGGTCCGAAGATCTTTGAAATATTATGATATATGCCTTCAGGCCATGTTATGTGAACATAGTGGGTAAGTTCATGTGTAAATACGTATTTAAGCCAGTTTTCATTTCCGGCACCCAGCCACGGGCTCTTGGGACTTGTGACAAATATTGTAATCTGGGGCGGCACAGGGCTGAAATATCCGTTTGCTGTATCCATATCATTAGTTACAACGACTTTGATATTATCCGGATACACTCCGAAATAGCCTGCCACCTTGTCGTATATGTCTTCTGCAAAGAAAAGCAGTTCATCAACAGCCCCGGTCTCGGATTCCTTGTAAATAAATTTAAAGTGTTCGGTATTCCGCTGAAGCAATTCCGCTGCTGATGCTGACAGGACACCAGCTGTACTGTATAAAATCAGCACAATTAAAACTAATTTACTTTTCATTCTTTTTTTGCCTTGTGTTCGGAGTTGAGAAGGCTGGCCTTGGTGACTTTACTGCCCTTTGTTTTTATTGAAAAAACAGCCTTTTCAACCCGGTATTTTTTTTCAAACGGATCCTCAAACAGCTCCGGCTGTTCAGGTGAATCAGCGTTCTCTACACTGTTGAAGCCTGTACCTATTAGTCTGACAGGCTCGGTTCCGTTCCACCTTGTATTAAGCAGTTCAATGGAATGCTGGAACAGCTCTTCTGCCGATGTTACATAGCGGTTAAGTGTTTTCTGCGCTGTTGTTGATGTGAAGTCGGAGAACCGGACTTTCAGACACAGGGTTTTGCTTTTTTTATTATCCTTTATCATCCGGAACATCACGTGATGGGACAACTCCAGAAGCATTTTCTCAAGGACTTCCCTGTCTCTCACATCCGAGGCAAAGGTTGTCTCATTGCTGATTGAACTGCTTTTAACTGCCGTATTGTAGATGTCAAGATCTACTCCACGGCAGGCCTTATACAGGAATTCACCGCCTGATTTTCCGAATATACTCATAAGAGCATTTTCACTGAAAGCCCTGAGTTCAGGAATTGTCTTTATATTGAGATCAGACAGTTTTTCCAGGGTTTTCTTACCGAGTCCCCAGATATCCTTCAGCTCAAGCCTGTCGAGGAAGGCTTCGGTTTCTCCTTCTTTTACTATGCATAATCCGTCTGGTTTGCCGTAATCGGATGCAAGTTTTGCAAGAAACCTTGTCTGAGCGGCACCTATAGAGATATTCAGCCCCGATTCTTCTTTTACCCTCTTTTTAATCATCATGCCTGTATCATAAACACTGCCGAACAGTCTGTGAGTTCCAGTCATATCCAGAAAGGCTTCATCTATGGATATCTGCATGATATCAGGAGTAAACTCTTCAAAGAGCTTCATGATTCCAGCGGAAACGCTCTGGTAGAGTTTCATACGTACCGGCAGAAAAACTCCCTCCGGACAGAGCCGTGAAGCTGTTACTGTCGGCATTGCCGAATGCACCCCGTATTTTCTTGCTTCATAGGAGCAGGCTGAAACTACACCCCTTGAACCGGGATTGCCTCCGATGATGACAGGCTTGCCGATAAGTTCAGGATTTTCACGCTGCTCAACAGCAGCATAGAAGGCATCAAGATCTACATGAAAAATACGCTTCTTAATCATCGGAATACCGGGAAATGATGCTCAGATCAGAGCTGATAAGAAGCGGCTGTCCCTGAATCTGCTGTAGGGCAGGAGGAGTGAAGTACTTTGCCTCAACTGTAATATTAATTATAGCCGCAGCATTAATTGTCAGCATGAAATCCAGCGGTGCCGGAGGGTTTTTACCGGTATAAATCTCTATACGCCGCTCACCCGGAAAATATGTTGACGGAAAGCTGCTGTCAAAAAGTATCAGGTCCTTATCGGAATTAATTTCAATACTTAATTCATCAGGATTATCTTCAAAGCTGATCTCCGCTTCTATTACACGCCGGTTAAGAAAATTACGGGATTCCAGCTCGAAGCCTATCTGACTTTCATGAACAGGTCCGTGATCGGCCATTGCATACAGTTCAGCCGCGGTTGCCTCATTAATCGGTGCCGGACTGCTGATTGACAGCTCATGAGTCCCTGTAGTTTCATCTGTAAGGCCTGTTATCTGTACAGGCTGGGGATTCCGGTCATTGAAAGGTGTATAGCTGATCAGAAAAATGAAGATTCCTGCTGTCACTGCGGCAAAAAGTATTGGTGCCAGTCTGGTTACGTATTTGGACGGTGAAATAAGCATGTCTATGCGGATGATTGCCAGAATAAACGGGAGAATTATAACGCTGAGCACCAGGTTTCCGGAAAGCGGAGACAGAGTTATCATTCTTATCACAGTCAGTGAGGGAAGCCTGAATATTTCTAAGAGGCCTGTCGCCAGAAGAAATACAGAAAGAACCAGCATTACAATTTTCATCCATGTTTTTTTTACAACTGAAAATATGAAAATAAAAAACAGAGCCCATAGGCTGAAATAGGATAGGGATATATCAATAACTGTTAGTACAATAAGACTTATCACAAGAAAGAATATTGCTGAAATCGAATAGAAGCTCCCTTTTCGGGAAAATGGCAGCTTGATAAGAAGCCGCATGATCAGTGAATAAAACAGCATTGAAAGTGATATTTTAAATATGAAAATCAAACCGGGATTGTATTCCCATAAATCAGGAAAAGACATCAGGTTCAGTATGGTTGAGGTAAGCAGCGTCCCCAGTGCCAGAAGGCTGAATGTGACAATATAGAGCATAGGCAGGGACCAGAGATTCTTTGAAAGCGTATGCATATACCAGCCGAAATGCCTGCGCTTGAATATCGGATAGATCATCAGCAGAGCAATAATTATAAGCAGCAGAAAAATATAGGCAGTTTCACCCAACCCGAATACATAGTGGCTGTCCCATTCATCAGGAAATCCTTCAGATTCCGCGGCTGTAAATGATTCTATAAATGTGAGCAGTTTTTCTGCGGCTTCTTCGGGTTCCTCAGCTGTCCGGCCTGACTCTGCCTGAAGTTCAACAGCGGGATATTCCTCTTCCAGATAGAGTTTAATAAGGTTGCTCTCTCCTGAAGATTTGAGTCTGTAAAGAACCGACTGAGTTTTTGAATGGAGGGTTTTGAATCCTGCAGTTTTCAATGCATCAGATGTCGAACTGAACAGCCAGAAAGGTGTTGTATAGCCGTCTGTACCCGAAATTATCCGGATGGTATTGGAAGGCTTCTGCAAATTCAGATAGATAACTGCTGCAGGGACTTCGGGATAGAATGAGTCAAGAAAGTTCCTTGAGCCCAGCGGATAATTACGGTTTCTGCCGAACTCTGCTCCCAGAAAAAGGATTTTTATGGAAACAGCCGGTTTGTTTGAGAGGAAGTAATCCGCTGCTTTCAGTGCAGCTGCGATTGTAAAACTTCCGGAGCTCTGTTCTGATTCATCGAAGGCTGTATCTACCGGTACTGCGATTACCAGAATGTTCTCTGACTCACCTGTAATATCAGCTTCTACCGCTGAAGAAAAGGAGTGATAGCCCTCGGATTCACTGAAGTCTCTTTCAGAATATTCGACTCCGATTTCATTTAGACGCTGTTTTATATAGCTGAAAGTTTCTTTTTCGTTAGAAGACCCCTCAATTCTGGGAAAAAGCTTGGAAAAATAGTTAATATCGTTTATTATAGTCTCTGGGAATGAAACGCTTGCAGTTATCAGACATAATATTATAGAGAAGCACAGTCTTTTCATTATGTTTCACAATAAGGGAAATTACAATGATTCGTCAAGATTTAAAATCAAAGCTGCTACCCGAGATTGAAAACTGCAGAAGCATACGAAGCTTTTCTGCCCGTCCCGTAGAAGAAGAAAAGATTGAAAGTATCCTTGAGGCAGGAAGAATAGCTCCGTCAGCAAAAAACAGACAGCCCTGGCGTTTTATTGTTATCACTGATGAGGATGTCCGCAAGCAGGTTGAAAAAGCCGCCTATGGACAGGAGCATGTCGGACAGGCTCCGGTTCTTATCGCACTTGGAACAACCAATGTAGATTATAAAATGCCAAACGGTCAGCCTTCACATCCAATCGATCTCAGTTTTGCTGCATCTTTTATGCTTATTCAGGCTAATGCAGAGGGACTGGGCGGCTGTGTGATTACTACATATGATGAACGGGAGATGGGTGAAATCCTGACTGTTCCTTATAAAATGAGTATTGTTCTTCTACTTGCTGTCGGGTATCCGGAGCTGTCAGACAGTGAACGTGACAGCCTCAGGGAACGGAAACCTCTTTCTTCAATAACTTCAAGAAACCACTGGTAGAAATTATATTTTTTACGAATAAAATCTAATTTTAAGTATGTTATAATTCATCCGGAAATTTAAAAATAAGGAGCACCTTCAATGCCCACTATGTTTGAAATTTATAAAAATCACTCTGCAGAATATGATGAGCTTGTAAGCGCCGAGGATTATCAGGATAATCTTGGATCCTTTCTCCGTAGTAAAATAAACTGGAGCGGCAAAAATGTCTATGAGGCCGGAATCGGAACAGGCCGTATGACAAAATACTATATTGAGTCGGCAGCTTCCTGTTCGGGATATGACAGGGAAATGCATATGCTTGAAAAATGCCGCAGTAATCTTGCTTCATTCATGGATAAAATTATGCTGGGTCAAGCTGAAAACCTGGATCTGCCTGTACCGGCTGTAAAAGCAGATATTTTTATTGAAGGCTGGAGCCTTGGACATACTGCCGATGAGTACGAAGAAACAATTCCCGATGTCTGCGGACAGATGGTTAACAGGATTAAAGAGATTGTTAAACCGGGTGGAGATATTCTGATTGTTGAATCTCTGGGTACTCATGTAGAAAAAGCCGGTATAGCAAATAAGGCGCTTAGTGATTTTCACGCCTTTCTTGAGAATGAAGCAGGTTTCGAACGAAATGAGCTAAGAACCGACTATAAATTTAAAAGCATTGGCGATGCTGCAAGGATCTGCGGATTCTTCTTCGGTGAGAATATGGGCCGCGATATCATGGATAGGAAGCTCTCAGTTATCAGGGAATATACCGGCGTCTGGTATCTTAAAAACATCTGACGCCGTCTGTTCTGGTTTTATAGGAAGCTTCTTAAACTGTTTCTGCTTCCTCTGCAAGAGTGAAGGAAAGTTTATTTCTTGAGTTAAAACGTTCTTCACCAAGGGTTATAAGCTTATCAAGCATATTAGAGTAGGGTAGTCCGCCGGCCTCGCACATTTTTGAAAACATACTTATGCTTGTAAATCCCGGTATAGTATTTACTTCGTTAAGCAGAAGCTTTCCGGATTTGCGGTCAATAAAAAAATCCACCCTCGCCATCCCTTCAATTCCGGCTTCAAGATATGCTCTTACTGCTGTCTTTTTTACTCTTTCGATCAGTTCCTCGGGGATGTCAGCAGGGATTATTAATGCGGCTCCGTTTTCATCTATGTATTTTGCTTCATAATCATAAAACTCGTGAGTCGGAGCTATCTCTCCCGGAAGATATGCTTCGGCTGTGAAGTTTCCGATTACTGAACATTCTATCTCTCTTGCATCAACGGCAGGTTCAAAAATTATTCTTGAATCGAATTTAAAGGCTTTTGTAACTGCTTCGGCGAATTCAGCGTAATCATCAGCCTTGCTTATTCCTACAGATGAGCCTGCTCTTGCAGGTTTTATAAAAAGGGGATACCCGTACTCATTCTCAAGCCCAGATGCAAAATCTGTCAGTGAAAATTCACTGCTGCTGTATAAATCAACATTAAGTGAGCGGCAGGGGACAGTGTCCAGACCTGCTGCTATCCATATCTTTTTTATGATTTCCTTGTCCATACCGATTGAGCTCCCGGAAACGCCTGATCCGGCGTATGGAAGATCGGCAAGTTCGAGCAGTCCCTGTACTGTGCCGTCTTCACCGAAGGTTCCGTGAAGAACCGGAAATACAAAATCGGCATCAAGTCTTCTGCCTTCACAGAAAAGACCGGCTCCGGGAGCAATATAGACCAGCAGATCTTCATCGGCAGTAATTGACAGGCCCCTGCCTGCATCAACATCGGCTGTCGCCTCCGGCTGGAGGTACCATCTGCCTGCTTTGGATATTCCAACTGCAGTTATCTCATACAATCCTCGATCAAGGTGGCTTATTACAGAAGCCGCAGAGAGCATCGAAACCTCATGTTCCCCTGATTTTCCCCCGTAGAGTATGCAGATGTTTTTTTTGTCCATAATTCCCTTCTTAGCTGATTATACTTGGTCTTTTCGGCCGATTGTCATTATAATGTTAAAGTCTTTACTTGTAAATTACGGTAGTGGGGAGTGAATTAAGCAATGCCGAAGAAAGCCATAGATCCTGCAACATGGACTTTTCTGTTATATTTTGGAATCATTATTCTGCTGTACATACTTTCGCCGGTGATTGTTAGTGCATTAATGCTGGGGCTGTATCTGTCAATGATCATTATGGTTCCTGCAAGACTCCTTGCCAAAATCAAGTTTATTCACCGGAAGGCTGCGGTTATTATCTCATCAATTCTGATTTTTGCACTTCTGGCAATTACTGTTGTTCAGATATTTCCAATTGTGTTTGATGAAGGAAAGAAATTATTCAATGCAATTACCGCCGAGGGATTTAATCTGACGCTGCCCGTATTTTTTGAAAATATGAAATACAGCGATACCATCCATCAGCTGGTTGATATGCTGGGAACACGCATTTTTAATGCTTTCTCTTCCGCCGGTATTTCGCTTCTGAATAACCTTATAAAGGTAATTCCGGACGCACTTACAGCATCAATTGTCTTTATCATTGCAGCTTCATATCTTACAGTATTAATTCCGGTCATAAAGACAAACCTCTGGAGATTTTTCCCGGCCTCAACAAGAGACAAGGCCATAGGTTTTGTTGAAGATTATTATACAAGTCTGAAATCTTTTATAAACGGACAGATGCTTATTGCCGCCTGTGTAGGGCTGATTGTCGGCGTTGGAATGAAAATAGCGGGAATACCATATTCACTTTTCCTCGGCTTCTTATCCTTCGTCACTAATTTTATTCCATATTTCGGAATCATCACAGCAGCGGTTCCTTCGATATTTCTGGGCCTGTCGCATTACGGCGGATGGGGGCTGCTGAGAGTAGCTATTGTTCTGATGCTTGGTAATCAGATTGAGGTATGGCTTTTATCTCCGCGTATCCAGGGTGATCGAATGGAGCTGAACTGGTTTGTTATTCTACTGGGTATACTTCTTTTCGGAGGGATTTTCGGAATAGCCGGAGTGCTTTTTGCAGTACCAATCATGGTGTTTATCAGAAACTACTGGATGGAATACGTAGAGGAGTTCTATAAAATCAGATAACCTTCTCCGGGATTAAGCTTACTGCATTTGCAATTTTGCAGGTCTATGCGCATCCTGCCGCCTGAGTGTAAATTATCTTCTGCTGTTCAGCCAGCCCCATTTTACTGTGAAGCTTTTCACGGTCCACAAAGCCTATGATGCATGTGTTAAGACCTGCAGCGGTACAGTAAAGATATACATTCTGACTGATAAAACCTGTATCGGTTCCTGAAACAAAATATTTTCGATCATCATTTTTTGCCAGATACTTCTTCAGTTTTGAATAGTCTGAAACATACACAAGCCCAAGAGGTGCATTTTTCATCATCTTCTGTGTTCCAATATCCGACCTCAGATCATCCACTTTAATACACTTCAGACTATGCTGATCAGGATGGTATAGGAATACTCCTGATTCAATAATGATGTATACGCTGATTTCCTGAGAGTTGGATGCTGAGGGTACGGTTCGCCTGTTTTTACTTCTTTTAGTTTCAGTGAGGCTTATTCCGCACGCTGCCCACAAAATATTGGATATCTGCTGAAGAGACAGCGGCTCCCCGGAGAATCTTCTTTTGGAACGTCTTTGTTCTAAAGCTTTCATGAGAGGAAAAGTAATATCTGTCTGGGGCGGGGGTAATTTAATATCTGGTACTTTCATATAGAAAGGGTAGGGCTGCTTTAAAATAATTTCAAATTAATTTTTATAATTGGAGTCTCATCTGATTCCGAATATTTCATATGGTTTGCCAAACCTTATAATACTTGTGTTGAGATCCCTGTGTTCATATAATTAATAATATAGCTGTCCCATTTCTACAGGGGAGGTTCAATATGAAATCCGGTATTATTACAGTTCTCTTATTTGTCTGTATCTGCGGCATGATCTTCGCCGCCGGTTCAGAGGAAAGCGCTTCTTCATCAGAAAGAGGTTTATATCTGGCTGAACAGGGTCTTGTTATCCCTCCGGAAGAGGTTTATACAAACTCCTACATTGCATCCATAGATTACGGTTATCCAGTGCCTGATGAAGGTTTCGGCGTATACCTGTACAGCTCCAATAAACAGGTCTCAAGTCTCGGTCAGGAAGTTCTGCTTCAGTTCGGTATACAGGGAAGCGATCTTGCATTTGAACAGCTGCCGCCTATGAATCTTGTATATGTGATAGATACCAGCAGTTCCATGAATGATGAAGATAAGATTGAGTGGGTAAAGCAGGGTTTTGAAATATTTCTGGATAAGATACGTGATCAGGATTATCTGTCGCTTGTAACCTTTTCGGATGAACCTGAGGTTGTTTTCTCTTCCACAAGGATGGATTCACCCGAAAAACGCCGCAGGTTCAGGGATGCGGTCTTGAATATCAATCCCTCCGGAGGCAGCAATCTGGAAGCCGGGCTTGAAACCGGTTATGAACAGATTCTTGCGAATTACCGTACTGAATATATAAACCGGGTCCTTTTTCTCTCTGACGGTACGGAATTTTCCTCCAGACTTGCTCGCGAGGGGGCACAGAGCGGCGATATCAGGATCTCTCTGATATGGGAAAACTATAATGATCTTGACCTTCATGTTAGAGCTCCCGGAGGTGAGAAAATTAATTATGCCCAGAGAATATCGAGATCAGGCGGCCGCCTTGATGTTGATATGAATGCCGGGGGTGAAAAAAGCAGCAAGCCCGTTGAAAATATTTTCTGGGGAGAAGGAGCCGCTGTTGCCGGCACTTACAGTGTTTCTGTTGTAAATTACTCGTACCATGAACCGTTTAAGGGGGAGTTTCCCTTCAGCGTAGAAATTAAGAACGGTGATGAGTACAGTCATTTTGAAGGAACAATTAAAGGCGCCAAGACCGAAGTTCAGGTTGCCGAGTTTGAATACAAGACATCAGGTTCGATAAAGAGGGAAAAGGCCAGTATCTACGAGCTGGCTTCAGCCTATAAGGATATGGGTATAAATATTTCCACAATAGGAGTCGGAGTCGAATTTGATGTCGATATGATGACTACTCTGGCTAAAGAGGGCGGAGGAAGCTCCCGTTTTATATCCGGCAGGGATGAAATGGAGAAAATCTTCGGGTCCGAATTTGCCAGGATGGCAGTACCGCTTGCAAGAGATCTGAATATTGAGTTTACATTTGATACTGATGTGCGAATCCTTGATACCTGGGGATATAACCATGAAATTAATGAAAATTCAGTATCATACTACCTGCCCACACTCCATCTGGCTGATTATGAAACCATCCTTCTTAAATACTTTCTGCCCGAACAGAGTTCCGCAGGTGAACTTCCCGTTGGAAGTCTGAATATTAACTATACCGATCTTTTCGGTAAACCGGGGAGAATAGCCCCTCTTGCCCACCGGCTCACAGTTGTTGAAGGAGAAGCTCCTGTTACAGGAATTTCAGATGCCATGCTGCTTCATTCGGGCAATATGATGCTTTTTGCAGAGAAATTGAAGGAGATAGGGGAACTCTACTATACAGCACTGGCTCTTATAAATTATCAGGGTGATGAAGCGGCCGGAACTGAAAAATTGAAAAACGCGATGGAATTGACATCCGCCCTGAAAAAGCAGCTTTTAAATGCCAGGCTGAGGCTTGATCAGGAAGACTATTTCACCGATCAGATTACCATCCTTGATAATTATATTACCGCCCTGGGCGAGGATATGGGAATTGATTCAGTTTTAATTGCTGAACAGAAGAATAATACAGAAATAGATCCTTCAATTTCACTGAGGGCGCTGGATCTGCGAATAACCGATCTGTGCAATGAAATACTTCTGGAACTTGATGGAGCAGATGAACCGACAGTTGCCTTGTCGGGCTTTTCATCAAAGGACGGAGTGGAATACCCGATGCTCGGTTACCTGGAGGAAATATCGTCTCTTACTTTTTCAAGGAATTCCGGAATCAGTCTGATTGAACGCAATAAGCTTGATGAAATTCTTGAGGAACAGAAACTGGGGCTTACCGGGCTGCTTGATACAGATTCCGCAGTAGAGGTTGGAAATCTGCTTGCCGTCCGTTACATTGTGACCGGGACGGTCATTCCTATGCCCGGATCTGTTGTTGTTTTCAGCAGGCTTATAGATGTTGAGACCGCCGAAATACTGAATGCGGCTCAGGTTATACTGTCAAGGGCTGACACCGGCGGTCTTATGGATATGTAAGGTCCTTCAGTATCCGAGCTCTCTGAGGGCTTCTTCCGCGGCTGTCTGCTCATCCCAGTCTATGGGACCGTCGGCGTATATTATGGTGCTTTCATGCCCCTTTCCCAGAAGCACTACAGTATCGCCTTCACATGCTGTTTTAAAGGCTTCAAGGATGGCCGTCTTTCGATCGGGTATAAGAAACAGATTATCACCCTCTGTTTTGGGGGTTGAAACCGGCTCTTCTGATTTTCCTTCCGCGCCGGCGGCAATCTGTCTGATTATATCCATCGGAACCTCGCCTCTGGGGTCCTCATCCGTGATAAAAAGGATGTCGGAATATTCCGCGGCAATCGCTCCCTGGATGGACCGTTTCTCAATATCCCGTTCGCCTGCAGAACCGAAAACGCTTATAAGCCTGCCGCGGCAGTTTTCTCTGAATACCGGAAAAACTTTCCTGAAAGATCCCGGGCTGTGGGCGTAGTCCACTATTACGGTGAAGGACTGCCTGCCGGTAATCAGTTTCATCCTGCCTTTTACGGCCTGAAGCTTCGGCAGCAGTCCGGCAAGATGGGCAGGTGATATAGGTGTGAGATTGTGAATTACAGCGAAGGCTCCAAGCACATTTTCAATGTTGAACAGGCCCGGGAGCTGAATTGAGGTCTGAAATGACTGGGTTTTTCCGTCTTTTCTAATATTAAGCCTGAACTGATTTCCAGTCGGTTCCTGTCTGATTTCATCAGCAAAGTAGTCAGCCTCCGGATTCAGGGTACTGCAGGTATATACCCTGTTTTGAGTTGCCTCAATGAATGCTGCGGAACTTCCGTCATCAAGGTTTACTACCCCGAATGACTGCTTTTTAGTATTCATTTTGAGCTTTCTGAAAAGCTCCGTCTTGTCTTTTCTGTACTGCTCAAAGCTGCCGTGAAACTCAAGATGCTCATGGGTCAGATTTGTAAATACAGCTGCATTAAAATCAAGATTGCCCAGCCGGTTGTTTTTTGGCGAGAGTCCATGTGAAGTCGCCTCTACTACGGCATGAGTTTTACCGTTCTCAAGCATTTGTGAAAGCATCATCTGAATTTCTGTGGCCTCAGGAGTCGACTGTCTGTATGGATTTTTGGTTATTTCATCGGCAATCTTGCAGGCTGCGGTTGAAATGAAGCCCGATTTTAAGCCGCAGAGCTCAATAAGCTGATCTATGAGATATACAGTGGTGGTTTTACCGTCAGTTCCTGTTACTCCAACCGTTATCAGTTTATCTGCAGGATTGCCGTAAAAGGCTGCAGATAATGATGCCATAGCCGTCCGGGGATTATCAGTCATTATATAGGTGATATTCTCATCATATTCATCCAGAGCACGTGAATGCAGCACCGCCGCAGCGCCGAGCCCGATGGCTTTACTGATATAGGAGTGCCCGTCTACATGCAGGCCGTCCAGGGCGCAGAAAAGAAAGCCCTTTTTTACCATACGCGAATCATACGCAATTCCGCTGATAAGGGGATCTCCGCCTCTTTTCTCAATTATATTGATATTAGCGGTCAAAGCTGATAATCTTTTTTCATCCATATCAGGCATTATAGCTAACGGGGGAAAGATGTTTCAAGTCAGAGTAGAAGATAATTTCGCGGCGGCGCATTATCTGGTCAATTATCATGGTAAGTGTGAGAATCTGCACGGCCATAATTACAGGGTCAGGGTCTTTGCCCAGGGCGCGGAACTTGATGAAGGCGGAATGCTTACTGATTTTGGAATCTTAAAGAAGGCGCTTAAACGTGTTCTTGACCGCATCGATCACAGCCTTCTGAATGAAAATCCTGTATTTGATGAAAGAGAACCGAGTGCCGAACTGATTTCATGGCATATCTTTAAAGAGCTGAAGAAGGAAATCCCGGAGTGTCCGGTTTCAAGGGTCGAAGTATTTGAGACCGATAAAAATATGGCTGTTTACATACCGGACTAAAGCTTGGATTATTCAGATCCCTACCTTACACAGCAGCTTATAGCATACATCGGGAATAAGAGACGGCTGCTTCCTTTTCTCGGCGATGTTTTTAAAGAGCTTGCCTCAGAAACCGGAGCAGGCAGCGTTCCTCTCCGTTTCTGTGATCCCTTTGCAGGATCCGGCTCTGTCTCCAGACTGGCAAAGCTTCTGGGATTCAGTGTAAGAGCAAATGACTGGGAATTATATTCATATCTTATAAATACTGCACATATCTGTATCTCTCCGTCTCAGGCTGACCGTCTATTCAAACAGGAAGGAGGGCTTGTCCCGGCAGTCGAAGAGCTGAACCATTATGGAAGGGCTGAAGCTATGACTGGCCAGTATGAGCCATATATCAGCAGGTATTATGCTCCTGATGAAACGGAAACTGCAGATTACCGTAAAGAGCGGCTGTTTTATACGCATGAGAATGCTGTTTTCATCGACAGAATACGTTACCGTATAGATGAACTATATCCGGAGCCGGTAGAGGGCAGTGAAGATTTTTATAAAAAAGCTCTTCTTGTTTCCCCTCTTCTTTATCAGGCTGCCACACATGCGAATACCAACGGAGTTTTTAAAGCCTGCCACAAGGGGTTCGGCGGACATGGTAAAGATGCTCTCACAAGAATAATGGCGAGTATGGAGCTTCGTGTTCCGCTTCTTGTGACGGGAGCTGCAGGTGCGTCTTTTTCAGTGAGCAGACAGGATGCTTCAGACTGTGCAGCTTCGGAGGTTTGGGATATCTGCTACCTTGACCCTCCATATAACCAGCATCAGTACGGAAGCAACTATTTTATGCTTAATACGATAGCAGCATGGGATCGGCCTGAAGTTTCGATGGAAAGACACCCAGACGGAACACTGATGCACAAGGCAGGTATCCGACCCGACTGGGTAGAAACACGTTCACCCTTCTGCTACGGGAAAACTGCTGAGCAGGCTCTACGCCGACTTCTTGAGAAAACCGACAGCAGATACTTTGTACTGAGTTATAATACGGAAGGCATCATCCCCTTTGATGCTCTGTGTTCAATTCTTTCAGATTTCGGCAGCCTTCAGATTTTCTGCAGTGATTATGTAATCTATCGCGGCGGCAAGCAGAGCCTTGGACGTAATAACCGGAATGTTGAATATCAGCTTGTGGTGAACACTTCAAAAAAATATCACAGCTCTGATCTCGATTCAATTAAGGAATTTTTAATAGTGAAAAAGATAATTACGGCTATGAATGAATCCTTTAACCCGGAACGGCTGAAAGAAAAGTTTACGGTTGATGCTGATTCAGCTGTACTGCTTTCTGACACAGTTCAGGTGCTGAAATGCAGTACATATAAGCAGTTCAGGTTTAAGGAAGTCCCTTCTGCATCTCAACTGCTCGGCTGCGGGAGAGAGGCGATTCTTGAAATATCCGGGGCACTTGATTACTGCAGGTGCAGAGATAAGAAGGAAGAAGCTGATGTTCTGCTCAGTCTTATTGAAGCAGCCCAGGCAGAAGGTTCTGATTCTTCCGAAATTAAAAAGCTGTGGAAGCTTCTGCTGGCCACTGTGCGGAAATTCGCATTCAGAAAATACCGTGAAGACTTTGAATACTATTTAGATCGGATGTCTGAACTTTCTGAAAACTTTCCTGAAAACCGGAAAATGCTCAATGAAGAATTATCCTCCCTAAGGCATGTTGCCGGACTTAGATTCTCAAGATAATTTAATCTCCCAAAGATTATTATTTTTATTGTTTACACTTCTTATCTTCATGTAGTATAGTAAAAAACGTAAATAAAGAACAATAAAGAAAGCTTAAAAAGCGCAATATGAAATATATGAAACTTGATAAAATGCTTATTAGTGATCATATTCTATCCCCGGAGGATCTACATGAAATTTAACAGGAACATTCTGACAGAACTGGAAAGATGCTACTCGGTCGCCTGCATGGATATAAATGAAAAGCCGTATGCTTTTTTTGCCTCCGAGGGACACTTCGGCTGCTATGCATTCAGCTGCTCTGACTACACTGAGGCTAAGACTGTGTGGGAGCAGCCCGGCGGAACTATGAGTATAGTTAAGGTGCCGGGTAAGAAGGGGGAGTTTCTTGCCGGACAGAAATTTTTTAAAATGTTCGACTGGGAAGAAGCTGAAATGGTATGGGTAAAGACTCTTGATGACGGCAGTTTCTCGGTAAAAACCATGCTTAAAATGCCTTACCTGCACAGATTTGATATCCTTCAGCGAAACGGTAAGAACTACTTCATCGGCTGTACACTTGCCTCCGCCAAAAACGCCAAGGATGACTGGAGCAATCCCGGTTCGGTCTATGTCGGAGAGCTTCCTGAGGATGAGAGCGGTGAACTGATACTGACTGAGCTCCGAAATGATTTTTTCAAGAATCATGGTTATGAAAGGGTAACATGGGAAGGTCTTGAGTGCGGAATGGTTTCATGTGACAGCGGTGTATACATTGTTACACCGCCGTCCTCCGATGCTGATGCCTGGAGCGTTGAACAGATAATGAGTCAGCCGGTAAGTGATATTGCCTGTATCGATATAGACGGTGACGGCCAGCCTGAGATTGCAACAATTGAAGAATTTCACGGAAGTTACTTCAGGGTATATAAGATGATCGACGGTGAATACAGACAGATCTTCGAGCACCCCGAGGTCAGTGAGTTTTACCACGTGGCTGCCAGCGGGAAGATTAACGGTAATCCGGTATTTATGGGCGGCTGCAGAAGAGGAAAACAGCAGCTGTTCATCCTGACCCATAATAAGGAGACAGCAAAGATTGAGATTCACACTGTGGATGAGAATGCTGGTCCAAGCAACGCCATGATTGTAAATCTTGCAGACCGCGATATCATTATTTCTGCAAACAGGGAAATAGGCCAGGCAGCCATATATGAGATAGAACCCTGAAAACGCTGTAAAGTCTTTGATATACAGCAGATACCCCGTTTTTACAGAGATTGACACAGCCCCTTCGTTTGTTTAGTATTAAATAACCCGCGATTGAATAACTCTTTTTGTGCATACCGCAGGAAAATAAGGAATAATTATTGAATTTTAACGAACTGAATCTTAATCCTCTTGTGCTTAAGGCGATTGGCGAACTGGGCTTTGTTAATCCCACTCCGGTACAGGAGAAAACAATACCGATGATTTTAGCCTCAAGCAAGGATATTATCGGTCTCGCTCAGACAGGGACAGGTAAAACCGCCGCTTTCGGCCTCCCCATGCTTGAGAAAGTAAACTGGAGAACACCTGAAACTCAGGCTCTTGTGCTTTGTCCAACCAGAGAACTCTGTATCCAGATTGTAAAGGATCTTGAAAACTTTGGAAAATATCTGCCTGGATGTCATATTACGGCAGTTTACGGCGGAACAGCCTACGGCCAGCAGATAAGGGACCTTAAAAGGGGGGCGCCTGTTATTGTCGCTACTCCGGGACGTCTGAGAGATCTTATTGATAAGGGCGCAGCAAGACTTGAAAATATCAAGTACCTTGTCCTCGATGAGGCAGATATTATGCTCAATATGGGGTTCAAGGAAGAGCTTGATGCAATTCTGATGGAGCTGCCTTTTGAAAGACAGTCACTGCTCTTCTCGGCAACAATGCCGAATGAGGTAAACCGTATAGCAGTCCAGTACATGCATGAACCGCAGGAGATTTCGGTAGGTGAAAAGAATACCGGAAACGCTTCTGTTGAGCACAGCTACTATGTAGTTCACGCCAAGGATAAATTCCAGGCACTTAAGAGACTGGCTGATTACTACCCCGGCATATACGGAATTGTTTTCTGCAAGACAAGGGCATCAGCCCGCGACCTTGCGGAAAGAATGATAAAGGAAGGCTACAACGCAGATGCCCTCCATGGAGATCTGTCACAGGAACAGCGTGAATACGTAATGGGCAAATTCCGTGAAAGAGGTCTGCAGCTTCTTATTGCTACCGACGTTGCAGCCAGAGGAGTTGACGTTAAGGACCTGACTCACGTTATTCACTATGACCTTCCGGATGAAATAGAGGTGTATAACCACCGGAGCGGACGTACCGGACGGGCGGGAAGTACAGGTATTTCACTGGCGATTATTAATATGCGCGAGCGAGGTCGTCTCAAGATTATCGAACGGAATCTGGGACGCCCTATCAAGGAAGCTGTTATTCCCGGAAAGCAGGAGATTTGCGAACAGCAGCTGATACACCTCATTGACCGTGTGCATAATGTAAATGTTGACGAGAAGCAGATTCTCGGTTTCATGGATACAATTAACGAAAAACTTTCCGACCTTGAACGTGAAGAACTTATCAAGCGCTTTGTATCACTTGAGTTTAACCGCTTTCTTCAGTTCTACAAGGGGCTTGAAGATATTAAACCGGTAGAGAAACGTTCCGAGCGCTCAATCGGTGCTTCCAGAAAGTATTCACGTGAACGCAGGGATGCAAGGGGTGAATCAGGAAAGAGCCGGCAGCGTGGCGGAAGAAGCGATAACGCTGATTTTATCTGGCTCAAAGTTAACCTGGGGCACAGGGATAATCTGCAGGTCGGCGAACTTTTCGGACTTATCAATCAGTCCACCAGAGGAAAACAGGTTGAAATCGGACGCATTGATATTCAGCCTACAAGCACCCGTTTTCAGGTAGAAAAGGGCGCTGCCGAGTTCCTTAAATCTGTACTTAAAAGAAAGACCTTTAACGGACGAAGATTGAGAGTTGACTGACGGAATCGGTCTCAAGTACTAAACAGGATATTCAAAGGCTGTTCTTAAAAGAACAGCCTTTTTTTACCGATTAAATATCACAAAAATTTTGCTTTAATTAAAAAATTGCAATATAATTATTTATGACAGACTCTGATTTGATATACGGTTTATTTGCAACCTTTGATTATCAATGCTTTTCAATAAGGCAGCTGAAATGTTTAACTGCGCCCTTCGAAGTTTCTGAAACCAGCCTGCGTTCAGTACTATCAAGAATGAAAAAACAGGGAGTACTGGAAATAAGCCGTAAGGGGCGTACGGCTTTTTACACACCAACAGGAAAATGCAGGAATTATGGCGGTAATGTTGCAAGGGCATTCAAAGAGCAGAACCCGATTGACTGGTCCGGTGAAATGGTCACAGCAGCCTTTTCAATTTCAGACTCATCAGCAAGGTATTCTCTTCAGAAAAGGCTGAGGGAATACCGATTTGCAACAATCTTTCCGGGTGTATGGATACGGCCGTATTTAGGATACGAAAAATATGATGAAGTATTTGAAGAGGTTATTAAAACCAAATGCTGCTGCCTGACCATTGGGCCGATGTTTCCGGAACTGACCAGGGAAGATGCTGCTGTTCTATGGAACCTTGAAAAGCTATCGGAACAAATGCGCAGGCAAATACATCGTACGCAGGAATCCTATAAGTATCTGAATGAACTTTCTGCTGAGGAGGTGTTTAGAAAAAAGATGGAAGAAGGCGATGCGGCAGTACGCATTCTCGCAGAAGATCCGATGCTTCCGGCGGTACTGCAGGATAAAACCTGGCCCGGAGCAGAATTAAGACAGGAATTTTTCAAGTTTAATAAAAAAGCAACAGAGTTGTCCCTTCCTTTTTGGAGTTCCTGTTTAAGATCCTGAGGAGGATTAAATGGAATATTCAGTAATAGTCTGGAAGGCTGTAGTATGGGGTGCTGTTATTCTGGTAATCGATATGATTATTGGAAATCTTCTTTATATGAATCCGGTGACAGCAGGAATCTTTAAAGCCTATGAAGGTAATCCTGTGATGAAAACTGTGGAAGATTTCGGTGGAATTGGAAGGTATGTAGGCCTCAATATGGCCGCCGGGATTTTTATAGTGATTGTTTATCTGCTGCTGTATCTGGCCGTTTACCCGGTTCTACCGGAAAATAAAATTGCTGCCGGATTAGTCTTCGGTGCTGCAATAGTTCTTGTTAAGGTTCTTCCGGAAGCATTTAATCAGTTTATGCTTTTTCATTATCCGGTTAAGCTGATAGTTACACAGGCAGTCAATTCCTCAATTTCTTCACTGCTGTTCGGTCTGTATACTGCAGGTATTTATCAGATCACAGGAACTGTACGAATCCTGTAGAAGAACATATTGCTGTATTCTATTGTGAATAAGCACCTATTACAGTTGTTGTATGATTAATCAAACTGCTGCCCGGAGAGCCATGTCCCGGAACCACCAGCAGCTGGTCATCCGGAAATCTTATTTTGAGATTCTGAAGTGAACTAAGCCATTCTCCAAGATTTCCATCATCAGTATACCCCGGCTTATCCGTTTCTGCTGCTAAAATCATACATCCGCCGAAAAGTAGTCTGTGTTCAGGGATATATACAGTAAGATTGTCGTATGTATGAGAGGGCCCAGGATAAAAGATAATGACTTTTTCTGATCCGATGCTGATGTTCTGTTCTGTGTTTATATCAAAGGTGAAGGTTGGGGGCCGGAATATAAAATCGGTATATATCTTACGGTATTTTTCATATTTTCGGCCCTGCAGCCAGCTGATCATTTTTGACATTGTTGCACTGCTTCGGGTTTCAAGCAGTTCACGGGTCAGTGCTGAACCGTAAACAGGTAACCCACGCTGTATCAACTCAGCATTACCTCCAAGGTTGTCGATGTGAAATCCGGTATTTATTTCAGTAATTATACAGTCAGTGCCGTATCGGGAATAAAGCCATTCAAGGACCTCAGCTGTTGCTTCGGGGGTATATGGAGTATCTATCCAGAGGATGTTCGATTCATCCATGATTACAATAAGAGAGTTGGCCGGCCATGGAAAGCTGTGGGTAACCAGGAAAACGCCTGTTTCAATTTCGGAAATTTCAAGTTCATCAGAGAGCTGAAGAGCCGGGAGATGAGGAGCGGATATCATAGTGAACAAGATAAGGATGTTTATGAAAGTCCTATACACGATTATCCCTTTCTCTTTGTTTAAAGAATCTTACCATAAATGGGTTTACTGATGTGTAAAATTATTATGTTGAAAGAATCGCATCTATAAACCTGTTATTTGCTTCCTTTAAGTTCATTCTTTCCTGTTCCTCTGTTTTTGAACCATATACACCCGAAACAAAGGAGACCCCGTAGAATCCGGAGATTAAATTAAATACTGTATCCTGTATTGATTCAGGAGGATTCGGCCGTGTTCTTACAAGGGCTGTGAATAATCCCTGCAGATCCAGGAAGGGGGAACCTTTGAGATACGCTTCCGGGTTGAATCTATACAGCTCGTAGGGTGTCAGCTGCATCGTGTTGCAGACCTGGTTATTCAGATAGAAGGTCATTAATGCCGATATGATATTCTTCCCGGCGGGGTGGTCTGAGACTGAATTGAAAACCTCTTTGATTCCATCTATTCCTTTCAGTTTTCCTAGAAACAGCTGAAAGGACATCTCATATGACCATTTGTAGATAAAATACTCTACTACCTGATCACGGCTTGAGAAATATTTGAAAAAGGTAACCTTGGAGATTCCGATTTTTGCGCAGAGCTCATTCACCCTGATATCCTTAAGAGGTTTTATTTCGAGCTCCCTGATGAAGGATTCCATGAAGCTCAGTCTTATATCGGTCTTTTTTTGTTCCCTTTTTCCTACCTCAGGTTTAGTAATCTTTAAAATACCTGAATCCGGAAAGATCTGCCCATTGTTTTCCATAGGATAATTCCTTACTGCTGCTTTTTTCTCAATACTTTTCTTGAAATAATGAAATAGATTATGAATACAATCAATACAGTTTCAAACAGCATAGTCGAAATACTCTTTGAAATGGTAAATAGGCTTGCTGTATGAATCATCAGGGCGCTGTTCAAGCCTCCAAGCATCAGATATATGTAGATATTCTCAAGATAATCAAAAAGGCAGACTAAAACCGGTAACATAAATACTATTCCAGGCACCTTCATTCTTGCGCTCAGATAGCTGAAGGCAAGCAGACCGTAAACAGCAACAAGTGCCGGGTAGATAAAATCAAGGGGTAGCTGTACTCGTGTATAATAGCGCTGTCCCTGCTGCGATAAGTTTTCAAGAATCTCATTAGCTTCCGGAACACTGTACCCCGTCGGACGCATATCGAAGGCTTTAAGCCCATTCATTTCACTGCTTATTTTCGGGAGACTTATTGTTGTCATTACTGTATAGAATCCCATCGCAAGCAGAAAAGCTAATATTATTCGATATAATTTTATATCCCGGAAATATTTTTTCATATTAAACTCCTACAGAACTATTCTGCCTATATATTAACTACAGTTAATAAATAGGTCAATAAAGAAGACTAAGGTTGAGTATATAATATAAAAGATTTTTATGAAAAATAAATAGTAAAATCTATCTCCCCCGTTTCTTCTGCTTCCTCTTTTCCTGCTTCTGCCTGTATTTCTCCTCAGCCAGCACAAGGGCTTCAGCTTTTGCATTCCTCTTACTCGCCTGCAGGTATTTCTTCTGCTCATCTGCAAACCTTGTGGTTGATTTAGAAATGCCGCGTTCAAGCTGTTTATGTGAATAGCTTTTCTTTACACGGATTTTTTCTTCAGTGCTGTGAAACTTGAGCCTGCTGTATCTGTTCAGATAAAAATCAAATAGATCATTATTGGTCGGTTCCGGTCCGAATACATATCTGGCCACCTGAATAGAGCCGTCTTCTGAGAGACGTTCAATCAGAGCAATCCAGAACTGACCGTTAAATAGAATTGTGGAAATAGTTTGTGTCATCGTTTACCTCCGGATATAACTCATCCAGAGGCAAAGACGGACATCAATTAAGATGGATACTGAATCCTGTAATCAGGATCGCCGGGACTACCTGCGGGGCCGTGTTTTTTCTTTGCCTGTTAATTTGAGAATCTTGTAAACAGATATAACAAAGATGGAGTTTTTTGGCAACATTAAACGGTTTTTAATTGGGTAATAAACGAACCCAGCTCCTTTTTTTCAATATCGCCTACGGTTACAAGTTTTAAATGTCTTCTGTACTTTCCTCCTCCCTCAAGAAAGCCATTCGGGTCCTTGAACATGAATCCCTGTGAAAACGCAACTGATATATGATTCTTCCGTATGAAAATCCCGCCGACATCTTCACATTCAAGTGAAAACATAATACCTCCGTACATTATCCGTTCCGCAATCTCAGGGTAAATTTTAAAGTACAGTTCCCTGATTCTTTCTGCTGTCATAGATTTATCCGGATCTGCATCACGCAGGTTATATAAGAACTGTTCTACTTTTTCATCTGCCATACACGCCTACTTAAAATACTGCTTAAACTCATCAGTGGGCTCTATATCAGTATACAGGTATATTGAGTTGCCCATTGGATCATTAACAGAGAAGCCCCGGTCCCCCCATGGATGGTCGGCCAGCGGTTCTACAGATTTAAGCCCAAGTGAATCGAGTCTTTCATGCTGTACATCCACATTCTCGACGCTTATATTGATTGTAATCCCGTTTCCATTGAAAAGTGCTTCACCGCCCTGAGGCTGCATGAAATTAAGAATGTAATCGGACTCAAAAAGTGCCACGCTGACATACCAGCCGCAGTCAAAGGTTATTCTGCCGTTAAAGTATTTCTGATAGAACTCCCTGCACTCATCAACTTTTTCTGTTTTAAAGCAGACAGACATGTTATTCATTTTTTCCATCCTGTTTATTTGATAATTAAGAATAATCCTCTTCCTGGGTTCTGTATTGTAAAAATGCGTACTATGAGAAAAAGTGCGAAGGTGTCATGCCTGTCAGCATTTTAAATTCCTTAATCATATGAGACTGATCATGATATTCAGCTTTGAGAAGTGATTGTTTCTCATTTATCAGGCAGTTGAATCTTTCAATCTGCGCAAAACGTTTTGGTGTTTTGCCGAGGACCTGCCTGAATCTCCGTTCAAGCATTCTACGGCTGATTCCTGAAAGCTTTGAAACATCTTCAATACGGATACTTCCGGATGCTGAACTGATAAGCGATATTGCCTGAGATATTTCCGGTCTCAGCCGGTATTCATCAAAACAGGGATACAGAAGTTCTGTAATCCGGCTGAATGCTATTTTGCCGCTTTCCTGAAATTGCTGCTTTAATATGTTAAAACCGTGCCTGCGGATACCGCTCAGTTCGACTACCTGATCCGACAGCAGATGCATGTCATCTTTTACAAAGGCAGCTGCATAACCGGGCTTAAAGCGGATGCCCAGAAGTTTCTGGCCAGGTGGAGGATTATGCTCCAGGTACCTTGTCATGTAGCCGGCAAATTTTACAGGTGAGCAGTCGTTTAAGGGGATGATAATGTCGGTATTGTTATCAGGAAATATCCTGCTTCCCGGTTTAGCGTCCTCAGAGTACCAGATAGTTTCAAGAAATGAAGCGCACTTTGCGGGCGGCTGATATTCTACGTACATTTTTTCCTCATGTAATTATTATATACGCTTTTCTGATCTCTTGTAAAATATCTCGGCAGCCATACAGACTGCTATTATTGAGAGCGCAAATACAGCACCGAATATATTTGTAGAAAACTGCTGAATCAGAAGGGCGAAAAGAGATACCAGCCCCAGAACAAATCCGGTAAAAGATATTATACGATTCCCTTTTACTGAGGATGCAAGTCTGAAGGCGGTCAGGTTGACTAGTGAAAAAATAAGGATAAACCCGGCACTCCCGGCTGTTGAAATGCTTTCAAGTTTTACGGTATTTACTACTATCAGTGTAAGTACAGAAGTAATTATCAGTCCTACAGGATGATTCCACAGTTTTCCGGTAAATTCATGGGGCAGCTCGTCATCTTCCGCAATCTCATAGCTGACCCTGCTTCCGCCGTAAAGTGAAGCATTGATTGCAGAGAAGGTTGATATCATTGCAGCAATTCCTATCAATGTAAAGCCTAACTGCCCAAGCATAGGGCGCGCAGCTTCTGCCAAGGCATAATCCTTGGCATCTGCGATTGACTGAAAGGGTAGGGAGCCTATGGTAACAACTGCAATAACAAGATAAAGCAGGATTACAAAGATAACTGAAATATAGTATGCCCTTGGAATATTTTGCTTTGGATTATTTACATCGGGAGAGGCATTGGCTATAAGCTCAAAACCTTCATAAGCTACGAAGATAACCATTCCGCCGGTAAGAAGGCTTATCGGATTTTTCCAGTTTGAAAGATAAAGCTGCTCAATGTTTGAACTGCTCTTCAGGCCGTAAAGCCCTATAGCAACGAAGGCAAGCAGAATAATCAGTTTAACTACTACCGCGTAATCTTCAATCATCCCGACAATTTTTACACTGAAATAGTTTATTATAGTTGCTATTACAATAATGCCGCTTGCATACAAATGAAAACTGAGTTGTACTCCTGCAGGAATCTGGATAAGGTTGGAAGCATAGGACCCGAAGGCCGATGCATACAGCGACAGCATTATGATATAGCTTACCCAGAGCAGGTTGTTGATACCTCCGCTGAAGGCCGATTTTCCGAACCCCCTATTTATAAAGTTGACTGTTCCTCCCCGATCCGGAAAAGCAATAGAAAGCTTTACATAACTGTAGGAAGTAAGCAATGCCAGTATCCCGGCAAACAGGAATGCGAGCGGTGTTCCTCCCTGCGCCAAAGATACAGCAAGTCCAAGAACAGCGAAAATACCGCCTCCGACCATACCTCCGACGCCTATAGCTATCAGTTCAATCAGCCCAATATTTTTATTACTTCGTTTCATATACTCTCCGAATAATCTTTCATCGGTATTATAATAAAAAAAACAGTTTTTTTTCCAACCATTTCACATATTTCCCGTCGTATAATATGTGAGGTAAAAGATATTGTACAATTCAGGGGATAAGAACAGACAGGATACTCTTCACAAATTCAGGGAGCTTGCTGCAGGACATCAGCGCCTGCTGTACTCCATAGCGCTTTCATATGCATCCCCGGATGATGCTGATGATATAGTACAGCAGACATGGGAAAAGGCTGTCTGCAAATACTATCAGCTTGAACACCCGGAACGCTTTGCATCTTGGATCAGCCGTATCTGCAGAAATGTCATCATTGAAAATTATCGCAGGACATCTCCTGATTCAGAAGCTTTTGAGGATGAGATCTTCTACAGCTGGGACAGAAAGGAAAAGCGGTATTCTGAATACGAGAGCATTCTGCGTCTGGCTATTCAGCTTCTTTCAGCAGAACACCGGGATGTTGTTCAGCTTCGGTATTTTTCAGGACTCAGTAACTCCGAAATTGCCGCAGTGAAAAACCTGGAAATGAAGACAGTGAAAAGCAGGCTTCATGAAGCCCGACAGAAGCTGAAGGCTCATCTGAACGAACTATACAATGGCCTTGAAATCTCACAGAAAAAACTCGATAGCATGGAGGAATATGCTGTGAATGAATTGAAAAAATCACTGCTTGGTGCAGAGGTCTTCTGCCGGCTTTCGCTTTACAGTCAGATGGAGCTTGTTCGATCAGTGAAAACTAATTCGGAACTGCCGGAGAATTTGCTGAAAGAAATCGGAAAGATAAGGGAAGGTGTAAACTTTGTTAAAGAGTACCATAAAATAATTACTCTGCCGGAACTTGTCGGTATTCTTGCAGGCTGTGACCGGTATACCGAGACAAGACTGGTTAATGAACTTGAGGTTACTGATCCGTCTGCTGCAGTTCTGGTTAAAGAAAATACCTTTGTTTTTGAGGATCTGGTGCTTCTGTCGGCTGATACACGAAGGCGGCTTTATGAAGTAACAGGAGAGGAAACGCTTTTAAAGGCAATGTCGATGGTTGAAAGGAAGGTAAAAAAAATCCTGCTCTCCGATTTTTCAACTGAAGAGCAGAATCTGATGATTAAGAAGATAGGTGCGGGAAGCTCAGATATTGATGAAGTACGTAAAGCACAGTTTCAAATTCTTCAGGTTCTGCGCGATATGAATCAGCGTAATGAGGTAGAGATTATAGGAATGCCCGGGTAAACCTATTCGTTGCTGGAATAGATATATACGCTTCCGCCAGGGCTGCTTCCATCAAAATTTGCAAAATCGGCGACAAGCAGATAATCTTCATCCATAAAGGGTGATAATCCGTAAAAAACAGTATCATCCTCTTCATAACCGTGACTGTACTCCCAGCCGTCAGCTTCCGAGAAAGTGTATACGGATGCAGTCCCGGTTTTTAAATCTCCTTCGCCGGGAGCTCCTACAAAAAGCACATCGTCCAGAATGGCTACACCGCCGCCGAAATATCCCGGATCAAGCGGGGCAGACGAGGAGAGTACCTGGGACGGTGTAGCGGACCATTCTGATGTTTCTTTTTCAAATATATAAACCCGCCCTGCATTTCCGGTGGAGTCAACTGTTTCCGTCAGCGCACCCACTGCTGCACGATTCTGATCAATCGAGACTGTATAACCGAACATGCCCGATGCCTGTGCATTTGATGAAACAACTTTTTGCACCTGCGTAAAGGTATCTGCACTGCGTTCAAATATACTGGCAGACCCCTGCTGTGAAAAATCTATTGTATCTCTGTCGCTTCCGACTATCAGCCATGGGTCGGAATAGGCTATTGCTATTCCGAATCGTTTACTGCTGGCAGGATCCGAGTTAGTCAGGGTTGATTTGTACGCATACTCATCTACTTCAAATTTGAAAATGTAAACAGCCCCCTGGGAACTGGGAGCGTTCTGTTTTGCAGAGATGATAAGATAGGGAATATCGAGAATAACACTGCTGCCGAACATCTCATTGTTTGCAGTCTGATTAGGAGAGTATATTTGTTCTGTGAAACTCCAGGTATTATCAATGTTTTTATCAAAGATATATACCGACCCTGCATAATCATAACCCGAATTATCCTCCTGAGCTGCCCCCACTGCAAGGGTTGTTCCGGAGATTGATACAGAAGTACCGAAGGCCATCCCGCCATTGACTGCAGCATCTGTAAGATTTGCATCAGGGGCCTGAATAGTTTCACTCAGAGTCCATGTGCCGTCTTCAAGGTGATAGATATGTACAACACCGGCTTCAGTAATTCCGTTTACCGCTGTATTCGGTGCGCCTACTGCAATATAATCCCCGTATCGGGATATGCTTTCTCCATAGGCCGATACCTCGTTCGACTGCGAAAGTTTCTGATTAAACACAGAATAGGGATTCCAGTACGGGTCATTGGTATTATCCCTGCCGTTTGGAGTATCAGATATCAGAAAATCGCATCCTGCAAGAACTGAAAATATACATAGAATTAAAATTAACTTTTTCACATTATTATCCTCGGGTTCAGTCTGAAAGCTATTGTAAGGGAATCGGCTCCGGGAAAAAACATCATTGACAAACTGCTGTTTTCAGACCAGATATTTTCAATTTCAGGGGGTGACAGCAGCATCCATGTTGAAACACCGATAAGGCCAAGTCCGACAGCCGCCCCGCTTATTCCTCCTATAAACTGGAGGTTGGCTTTTGAATCTTCTGCTTCACCGAAAGCTGCCAGATACTCATCATATGCAGCGGTAATATCGCCGGTAGTCATAGATGCATAATTATTCCAGGCGGTATCCACCGCAGTGAGTTTAAGCAGACCGTTAACAAGAAAGAAGGTTCCCGCACCGGTGAGAACAGCGCCGCCGCCCATGAGAGTAAATGCTGCTGTTTTGTTTTTATGAATAGCTTCAGTACCGGCCAGCTCACGGGCAGTCCGTGGCAGACTGCTGATAAGTGAATTAAAGCTGCTGTATTTCCCCTCCGCGGATCTAAGTATTTCTCCTGTTTCTGTTTCTACAAGCTTTACAGAAAGAAGGTAGGAATTCTCCGCCTCGGCGATTGAGCCGAGTACCAGAGCTCTGGCTGAAAGCAGGGCGCCGATTTCTATAGCATTTTCCTCGTCTGCAAGACCGCTCAGGGAGAATTTCATCTCTTCAAGAAGAGAGTCTCTACGGCTGATTTCAATTACGGTAAACTGAGCTGTTTTTAGCAGTTCAGAAGACAGGCTGCTTGTGACGGAGGTTATCTGATCTTTGGAGATATCCTCAGAATAAAAATCCATCACAGCAATAACAGGTTTCTCAGATTCAGAGAATACCGCAGAAACATTCATCAATAAAACAAACAGAACAAGAAATAGTTTTTTCATAGTTCATATTATATCATGTTAAATAATAAGGGCCTGAAAAATGTACTGAAATATCTGATTATCTTAACGTTTGAATGGCCGGCTTTTACAGCCACTCCACCTTTCCGGTAACCGGTTTTCCCTTAACCTTATCAAGATCCTGCTTTGAGTAGCCTATCATGCAGCCGTGAAAGCCGTAGCGTCCGACGGGGAGGTCGAAAAGGCTGCAGAACTCTTCGTTGTTCATCATACTCTCAATTGGTGATACAAGACAGAATCCAAGCTCAAGCGCGGTTGCCTTAAGCCACATATTCTGCATGACATGGGCAAGACTCTGTCTTTCAGCCCTTCGTGCACCGGCCCATTCGGCGGCAACAACCAGATAAGGGACTTCGGTGAATCCGGGAATTCCCTTTTCTGCAACCATTGACCACAGGCCTTTAAGAATTTTGCTGTGATCCCAGAGATAAACTGGTCTGATTCAATTTCCTTATTCAGTTCTTTAAGATCTGCAAGAGACTGTTCTCTTATCAGTCTGTCTATCTCAGGAAGCTTTCCGCTTTCCCTGGGTACAACAAAAAAATGTCTGAAGACATCAATATCATCAGCAGAAACTGAAGCAAAGGGAGCCTTCATGCCGGCTTCCACGACTGCTTCAATCTTTTCTTTCGGCGGGGTTTCTTTCTTGAATGCTCTGATTGAGTGCCTTGTAGAAATTATATTATCGAGTGAATTATTATCTTCCTGAGTAAATATGCTCATATTTAACCTTCCTTTCCAGTATTATGTTAAATTATTCCTATATTACTTAAATAATCAACATTTAATGATGTCCGGTTTTTATTTTTAGCAAAAAGCTCTCCAGTATTTAATAAAATCTTTTTAAGGAATATATTTAAGCCATGACTGAACAAATAAATTATTCGCTTTCAAAATTTAATCGTTTTATTCCGGTTCCATACCTGCTTTTCTGTCTGTATTTTGTCTTCCGTTTTTTCAACTCATTTGAAGTACTTGATATCATTATTGCAGTACTATTTCTGCTGCTTACAGTAATGTTCTACATCCGGACGAAGCTTATGCAGAATAATCCCTTTCTCATTCTGGAGCCCGGGGTTTTGAAGATTTTTTCACTGCTGAGCCGGAAATACAGTATACTGAAGACGGATGAAATAAAGGCGTTTACAACTCCGGATGTTAGTATAAGAATTGACTGTGAGGGTAAACGCTACAGAGTCAGAGAAATCCAGATTGGTCCCGAAGCATACGCTAAGCTGGAGAAGCATATTATTGGATCATAATATAAATCAGGAGAGAAATATGAGTATTACGGGAAATGTGACGGGGTTTCAGCATCTTGGACTGCCGGTATCTGATATTGAAAAATCAATTGAATTTTATTCGAGCATCGGTTTTAAGATCCTAAGCAGGTTTGAGCTTCAGGAGGACGGTGGAACCACATATGTGACCTTTATTGATATCAATGGATTCTGTATTGAACTTTATCAGCCGGCTGCCGGGTTTGATAAGGTGAGAGGAATAACCGGTCCAATAGATCATCTTGCACTTAATGTAAAAGATATTAACACTGCCTTTTCTGATATTATGGCCATGGGGTATGCCCCGATGAGTGAAGCTCCAATTACTCTTCCGCTTCAGGCTGATGGCGTCAGCTACTTTGTAATCTCAGGCCCCGACGGTGAGAAAGTAGAGTTTAATCAGATTCTATAAAGCAGTTACATAAAAAAAACACCGTTTAAAACTATGTTCCAAACGGTGCCAGAACCCGGTTTGTAGCCGGGTTTTTTATATATAATATCCGGAGGGGTTCTCCGGACAACTGCAACTAAATTACCGTGAACAGGTAAGTATAGCCACATAAATTAAGCTGGAAATAATCGAATATTCATTTATGAAGATTCGATTATTTCAAAAGGTCGTTAAAAACGGCCTCCGGTCGTTTATTAACGACCTTCCTGATCATAAAGATAGTTGAAGTATTCCATATCGGTTGTCAGTGTTTTGTTAAATTTCGGTAAAACCTGACGATATGATTCAACAGATTTCCAGAACTTATAGAATTCCGGATCAACCTTGTATGCCTCATTATAAATTGCCGCAGCCTGAGCATCAGCCTGACCCTTTATTTCTTCTGACCTGGCATAAGATTCAGAAAGAAGGCTTCGTTTCTCATTATCGAGTTTACCAAGCCATTCAGCCTTCTGTCCCTCTCCGTCGGAGCGGTATCTCTGGGCAACCTGATTTCTTTCCTTGATCATTCGGTTGTAAACACTTGTAGTAAGGTCATCAGAGTAGCGGATCTGTCTGATAATGATATCTTTCAGCTCTATTCCGTACTGTGGAACGATGATTTTTGCGGCTGTGTACATTTCATCCGAAAGCTCTTCACGGCCTTTTTCGATTTCAGAAAATTTATCCTCATCATATTCAGCTGTGATATCAGTATCTTCGGTGTCTGTTTCTGTATCGGCAAATACTCTTTCGTTTATGCTGTTGGTATTTCTAACCGCCTCACGCAGGAAGTTTTCAGCAATAACTGTTCTTACTGATGAATCGATAACATCATCCATACGGGCGTATGCCTGTTCCAGTGTTGTTACAGATTCGTAGAACTTTGCAGGATCAACGATATTCCACCTTGCAGTTGCGTCTACCCAGATGAACTGGTTCTCTGCCGTCGGAATTCTCTGAGCGTCACCGTCCCATGAAAGAAGTTTCTTGGGATATTTTGTCACAGTATCAACAAATGGCATTTTAAACTTGAGTCCCGCCTCTGTATCTGAACTGATAATACGTCCGAATCTTGTAACGACCGACTGCTGACCCTCGTAAAGAACGTAAAAGGGGCCTGCTGCAAACACAATAATAAGAATTACTGCAATAATAATTAGGTTACGTATGAGCTTGTTCATTACTGTGCACCTCCGTTAAGAGATTTGAGCGGTAGAAAGTTTTCAAGATTCTTGTCTACGATATCTGTTCCGGTGTCAGCTCCGAATACATCCTCAATCATCTCGATGTAAAGTCTTGAGCGGGTAACGTCCTTGTTTTTCCGGTACTCTTCAAGAACCGCGTTAAATCTGGCAACGTCACCGCGGGCTTCATTAACCCTTTCCTTGGCGTAACCTTCAGCTACCTGTATCATCTGTGCCGCTTCACCCTTTGTTTTGGGAATTTCCTTGTTGTAAGCTTCTTTACCTTCGTTGATAAGCTTCTCCATGTCCTGAATGGCCATGTTTACATCTTCAAAAGCATCCTGAACTTCACCAACCGGCGGAACAATATTCTTAAGCTGAACTGTTGTTACCGATATGCCCAATTTGTATGTGTCGAATATCTCATTCATTCTTTCCTGGGCTTGAAGTGAAATCGCAGTACGTTCAGAACCCATTACATCAAGTATAGCTCTGTCTCCAACAAGCATGTTGATGACAGACTGTGAAATATCACGAATGGTTTTTTCGCGGTTTTCGACTTGAAAAAGCCATTCCCGGGGATCTACAATCCTGTACTGGATTACCCATTCAACATCAACAATATTAAGGTCTCCGGTAAGCATTACCGATTCCTCGGGGTAGTCTCCCTTTGCGTAGACAGTTTCAATACCGGCTCTCTCGGTCCGGAAGCCGAACGACATGTTCTGTATAACCTGTGTCTGTATATTGAAGTTCTGTTCTATTCCAAACGGGGCTTTAAAATGCAATCCCGGACCTGTTATCCGGTTGAATTTTCCAAAAAGCAGAATGACAGACTGCTCTGTCTGGTCCACCATATAAAAGCTGGTCAGTAAACCTGCAAGGACTATTACGGCAACAATTATTACCACAACAATCTTCGGCCTGAACGAAAAATTTTTCGCACCAGGGCTGACGTTCTTTTCAGACATGATTCCTCCTGAATTTTTCCATTACTTAGAGGTTACTTATGATTAGAGACCTAGTCAAGGAAATAAACTCCGCGACAGAAGTCTAATCATGCAACCATACTGAATATTACAGACCTGAGGGTAAAATATTCAGGTAAGAATTTTAAATTATCTGAATCCGGTTGAAATTTGATAAAGAAATCCGGGAACTAGTTCTTCACTGATTCGTTGACCAATCTACTATATAAGGCTAAAATGCGTCCATGAAGAAGAGACTAATTACCTCAGCATTACCCTACGTAAATAATATCCCCCATCTGGGAAATCTTATACAGGTGCTCTCCGCCGACGTTTTTGCACGTTTCTGCCGTCTGCGCGGCTATGAAACCATGTATGTCTGCGGAACTGATGAATACGGTACAGCAACCGAAACGAAGGCCCTTGAAGAAGGTGTTTCACCAAAGGAACTCTGTGACCGCTATCATGCTATTCATACTGAAATTTATGAATGGTTCAATATAGACTTCAACAAGTGGGGCAGAACATCCACTCCGGAGCAGACCGAGATTGTTCAGCACATCTTTCTTAAGCTTGATGAGGCCGGATATATTCTCGAAAAGACCGATACCCAGCTTTTCTGCGACAGCTGCGACCGCTACCTTGCCGACCGCTATGTACGCGGCACCTGCCCGCACTGCGGTTATGAGGATGCCCGCGGCGATCAGTGTGAAAACTGCGGTAAGCTTCTTGACCCGGCTGACCTTATAGAGCCCCGCTGCGGAACCTGCGGAGCGCATCCGCATGAGCAGGATACAAATCATCTCTATATCGACCTTCCCAAGATTCTGCCCCTGCTTGAATCATGGATGGAGGAAACTTCAGTGAAAGGCCGGTGGGCGCATAATGCCGTCCAGATGACCAAAAGCTGGATCCGCGACGGTCTTCATGAGCGCTGTATTACCCGTGACCTGAAGTGGGGAATTCCCGTTCCCAAGGCCGGCTACGAGGACAAGGTCTTCTACGTCTGGTTTGACGCGCCGATTGGCTACGTTTCAATTACCGCCACCCTTACCGATGAGTGGAAGAAGTGGTGGATGAATCCTGAAGAAGTTGAACTCTTTCAGTTCATCGGAAAGGATAATATTCCGTTTCATACAGTAATTTTCCCTTCATCGCTGCTGGGTTCAGGTGAAAAGTGGACAATGCTCCACCACATGTCATCATCCGAGTACCTGAACTATGAAAACGGCAAGTTTTCAAAGAGCAAGGGAACCGGAGTCTTCGGTACCGATGCAAAGGAAACAGGAATTGCAGCCGATGTATGGCGTTTTTATGTTTACTACAACCGTCCCGAGAAATCGGACGTTCAGTTTACCTGGAAGGACTTTCAGGAAAAGGTTAATTCCGAGCTTATCGGAAACCTCGGTAACCTGATCAACAGGACCCTGACCTTCCTCAATAAATCATTTGACGGTGTTGTTCCGGCAGCTCCTGCTGACAGCGAATTTACCGCTGAGGCAAAGAAGCGGATTGCGGAGATTACCGAACTGCTTGAATGGGCAGAACTCAGAGACGCATTCAGAAAGATTTTTGAACTTGCCGACATGGGCAACAAGGCTTTTCAGGCCGGCGAACCCTGGAGGGTTATCAAAGAGGATGAAGCTGCGGCTGCTGCACTGCTTGCAGAGCTTACCTACCTTGTCCGCGACCTTGCGATCCTGGTTGCACCCTATATTCCATCAACTTCCGAAAGTATTGCAGGCTTCCTTGGAAATCCCGACATGAGCTGGGACAGCCTCGGAAGGCGTGATGACCTGTCTCAGATAAGCAAGCCGAAGCTGCTGTTTAAAAAGCTTGAAGATGATGAGATCGATGCCTTCAGGACCCGCTTTGCCGGCAGTCAGAAGGAAAGAGCCGAACAGGAAGAGAAGGGGAAGCCTGCTGCAGATATTCCTGTAGAAGAACGATTCAGAGCCTCAGTAGATCTTAGAGTCGCAAAAATCACAGCAATTGACAGGCATCCTGAAGCCGACAAACTGTATATTGAAACAATCGATGCCGGTGAAGCCGAGCCGAGACAGATAGTCTCGGGACTTGTTCCTCATTATAAGGAAGAGGAACTGCTTAACCGCAATATTATCCTTGTATCAAATCTGAAGCCCGCAAAACTCAGAGGTGTAAAGAGTGAAGGAATGCTTCTTGCCGCATCTGCAGCCGATGCCGACGGAAAGGAAACTGTTGAGGTTATTTTTGCCGATGATGCGGTACCCGGCACCAGAATTATCCTTGAAGGTGATGATGCCTCCGGTCTTCCTGAATGCGCAAGGCTGAAGGTTGATCAGTTCTTCGATATCCCCATCAGGACTGAGAGCGGTGAGATAATGGTCGGTGAGAAGAAATTGTCGACCGGAAGCAGAATCCTTACTACGGATACAGTGAAAAACGGCGAGGTAGGCTGATTTTATCAGATGCCCGATATTAAACTTGAAAAAGTAAATTCAGATGATATAAACCGGCACGGAAATCTTCTGCAGACCGGGTTCTGGGGAGAGCTTAAATCCAGATTCGGATGGTCTCCCCTGTATTTCATAGCCGACGGCCGACCGCTTCTTGTTCTCTGCAGAACTCTTGGGGCGGGAAGAAGTCTGGCCTATGTTCCGGGCGGCCCTGATTTACCATCAACCGCCGGGGCTTCTCTTGATGAATACTGGAAATACACAGCAGCCCTCGCTCGAATACTTAAACCCCTTCTTCCTCCGGGCTGTATCTTTCTGCGTTTTGATCCGCCCTGGGGTATGAGGCTTCCTTCTCTTGGTGAAGGAGCAGGTGAATACCCGGGTGATAAGCTTAAACCTTCAGCAGCCTTTACTCATGCAAGTATGGATATTCAGCCTGTAAGCACTGTCATCCTGGATCTCAAGGAAGGTTCAGATGCTGTTATGAAGGGAATGAAATCAAAAACCAGGTATAACATCAGGCTGGCTGCAAAGAAGGGTGTTGAAATCCGTACTTCCGGGATTGAAGCTCTGCCAAAGTGGTATGAGATTTACAGGGTTACATCCGAGCGCGATAAGATTGCGCTGCATAACTATGAATACTATGAAACATTTTTTAAAATGTCCGCAGAAGGTGCTGCTTCAGGACGGGCTCCGGAACTTCGGCTGCTTGAGGCCGTAATTGACGACAGGGTTGAAGCCGGCATTGTTATCAGTTTTCAGGGTCCTCCCGAAGACCGCCGTGCAGTTTATCTCTATGGAGCCTCATCGAATGAAAAGCGTAACTACATGCCGGCATACGCCCTTCAGTGGGAGGCCATTCAGCAGGCTGTTGCCGCAGGATGCGGAAGCTATGATCTTTTCGGAATTCCTCCGTTCAATGATCCGAACCATCCGATGTATGGTCTGTACCGGTTTAAAACTGGATTCGGCGGTGAAATTCTACACAGGCCGGGAAGCTGGGACTATCCTTTTAGCAGAAGCGTGTACACAGCCTACCGTGCCGCGGAAAAACTTAGAAATCTCTATTACAGACGTCTTAAAAAAATAGGCAGATAAAATGAAACTCAAAAAGACTGCAGTGCTGTTTCCAGCGGCATTTCTGATGAACATAAATCTTTCTTTGATCAATTTTTCGCTGATTTTTCTGCTCAAAGATTCGCTTGGACTTAATGCCTCGGTGATCGGCTGGTATTTTGCTGTCGGTTCTGCAGGTTATACAGCCGGCTGCATGCTGTTGACGCGTGTTCAGGATAAGATCAATCCGGCGCTTTCAATGCTCGGTTCTGTATTTCTGATGCTTGGGTCAATAGCAATGCTGATCCGTGTAGAGTCAGCCGCAGCTGCTTTAGCCCTGTATCTGATTTTTGCTACTGCACCGGCTCTTTTCTGGCCTCAGCTTATGGGCTGGTTTTCTACCGGACTTGATAACAGGAACCTGGGAAAGGCTGTAGCAAGGTTCAATATAAGCTGGTCAACAGGGGCCTTAACCGGACCGCTTGTTGGAGGTTTTGCAGTTGAGCACCAGCTTTCGCTTGCTTTTTATATGGACCTCGTATTTCTGGGCTTAATTGTGGCTTCGGTTATAGCCGGGCTTGTATTTATAGAGGATATGAAAGCCCCGGGCAGGAAGCGGATTGCCGCTGCGCTGGCTCCTGAAGCTCATGAACCGCAGGCTGTTGAGCAGACAGAACCGGAAATTGAAAGAATAAATGACGGCAGGGGGACTATACTGCGTTACGCCGGCTGGATTGGAGTTTTCTGTTCATATGCGGTCCTCGGCCTTTTCAATAATATCTTCCCGCTGTTTATTCGCGATAGCCTGGGGTATGGAGAGAGTGTAGCCGGAAATCTTCTTTTTATCCGGGGAGCCGTCACTGCAGCAGGTTTTATTCTTCTGGGAAAAACCGACAAATGGCATTTCAGCAGTAAATTAATAATGCTTACACAGGTAGCAATAGCTGCCGTAATGATTATTCTTTTTGTAAACAGATTTATGGCGGGTTTTTATATACTGCTGTCGGTATTCGGTTTTCTTTTCTCGCTTGCATATTCAAACAGTATTTTTCACGGTTCAGTAGGAGCCGACAATCGCGGTAAAAGAATGGCTCTTCATGAGAGTTTTCTTACCCTCGGAGTAATTGCAGGCTCTGTCGGGGGAGGCTATCTTTACCAGTATCATTCTATATATACCGCATTTATAAGCTTCATGGCTCTTGCCATAGCCGGGTTTGCCGTACAGGCTGTGATAGCCAGATATGCCGCTGTAAAAAATATCGGTTAAAGCCCGATTGTTCTGAACTTTTTGACTATTCCGATTATTTTTACTGCCTGAACGCTGATTAATATGATAAAGTTCCTGCATGGGTAAATATGTAATTGGACTGGACAACGGCGGCACTGTAATAAAGGCTGCGTTATTTGATCTTTCCGGCAGCCAGATTGCGGTTGCATCAAGACAGACTCCTGTTATCACACCTAAACCCGGATACACTGAACGCGACATGGAAGAACTCTGGCTGAAAAACTGTGAGTGCGTGAAAGACGTAATATCAAAATCATCAGTATCACCAGATTCTGTAAGCGGGATAGCTGTATGCGGGCATGGAAAGGGTCTCTATCTCTGGGGAAAGGACGGAAAACCTGCTTTCAACGGTATCGTCTCCACAGATAACCGGGCCTGGGAATATCCGCAAAGATGGAAGGCTGACGGAACCTTTGACAAATTGTACCCGAAACTCTGCCAGCAGCTTGTAGCCTGCCAGCAGGTGTCGCTTCTTGCCTGGCTTAAAGATCATGAACCTGATATCTACAGCAATATAATGTGGGTTTTCTCGGTAAAGGATTACATTCGATTCCGTCTTACAGGCGAAGCCTGGTCCGAAGCCACCGATATTTCCAGTTCGGGCCTTATGAACCTGCAGAGTGCCGGTTTTGATGCTGAGATGCTTGAGGTTCTCGGTATTCCGGAGATCTACAGCAGACTTGCTCCCTTAAAATATTCCTCTGATAACTGCGGTAATATAACTGAAGAAGCCTCCGGTCTGACAGGACTTAAAGCCGGAACTCCCGTTGCCGGCGGAATGTTTGATATTGACGGCTGTGCTGTTGCAATGGATATTACAAGCCCCGAGCAGTTATGCACGATCACAGGAACCTGGAGTGTAAATGAGTTTATAAACCCTGAACCCATAACCGGTACAAGCATAGCAATGAATTCGCTTTTTGCCATTCCTGGCTATTATCTTCTTGAAGAATGCAGCCCTACAAGTGCAGGGAATCTTGAATGGATAATAGACAATATTCTTGATAAATCGGAAATACCCGAAGGTGTATCAAAATACAAATATATCAATGATCTTGTGGCATCAACCGAGGCTGCCGATACCCAGGTTTACTATCTTCCGTTTCTCTACGGTTCAAATGCCCATCCTATGGCCAAGGGAAGCTTTATAGGCCTTACCACTTACCACAGCCGGGCACACATGTTCCGGGCAGTGTTTGAGGGTGTAGCGTTTTCTCATAAAATGCATATCGATAAACTTCTTTCAGTAAGGAAGGCTCCTGAGGCGGTAAGACTTGCGGGAGGAGCGGCTAATTCATCCCTGTGGGTTCAGATTTTTGCTGATGTTCTTGGCCTTCCGGTTGAAACAGTCTCCGGTGTTTCAGAACTTGGAGCTATGGGTGCTGCGATGGCCGCAGCGGTTGCCGGCGGTGCATTCAGTGACTACCAGGAGGCTGCAGCCTCTATGGTCAAGGTGAATGCCCCGGTCCTTCCGGATTCGGAAAGAACTGAAATATACAGATTGAAATATGAAAAATACAGGGCAGTTGTTGAAGCCCTTGATACTGTCTGGGACAGGTTTCAGATATAGAATTATCATACATAATAAATAGGAGTACTGCGTAAAAATGAGTGAGTATATACTTGGGCTGTATGAAAAAAGCATGCCCGGTTTTCTGACGCTTGAAGAAAAACTATCAATAGCCGGTGAATGCGGTTTTGATTATATGGAACTTTCGATAGATGAAACTGATGAGAAGCTGGGAAGGCTGAAGTGGACAATTGATCAGCGGAATGCCCTGCGTAATTCAATCGAAAAAACCGGTGTTCCAGTCTATTCCATCTGCCTTAGCGGTCACCGTAAATATCCCCTTGGCCACCCTGATGCCGCTGTTCAGAAGCGCAGTCTTGAGATTATGGCTGATGCAGTTGATCTGGCTGCTGATATCGGAATTAGAATAATCCAGATTGCCGGATATGATGTTTATTACGAAGATTCAACAGAGGAGAGCAGGGAAAACTTCGGGAAAAATCTCGCTGCCTCAGTAGAGCTTGCAGCACGGAAAGGTGTCACTCTGGCCTTTGAAACTATGGAAACCGAGTTTATCAACACTGTTGAAAAGGCTGCTGCGTGGGTTAAGCAGATTGACTCTCCTTACCTTCAGATATATCCTGATATTGGAAATATAACCAATGCAGCTGTTTCCTATGGAACTGATTTTGCTGAGGATCTTAAAACAGGAAGAGGCCATATCAGTGCGGTACATCTTAAAGAGACCGTACCAGGAGTATTCCGCGAGATGCCCTTCGGTACTGGCCATGTAGACTTTGATAAGGCCTGTGAAGTATCGCTTAGTCTGGGTTCGCGTATGTTTGTGGGCGAGTTCTGGTATACCGGTGAAGAAAACTGGAAAGAGATAATCTGCAGTAATAACGAGTATTTAAGGACAGCGCTTGAGAACGGCTGGAAACGATACAGGAAGCATAAATAATGATTTACGATACAGTTGATAACATCAGCAGCTATACGGGTCTGAGCCCTCTGATTGACAGGGCTCTGCAGATCATTTCATCGGGTGATGTTTTTAAATATGAACCCGGCATTCACAGGATTGAAGGCGATGATCTGCGGGTTCAGGTTTCCGATTACAGCACAAAAAATCCTTCAGAGATAAAATACGAAGCTCACGTAAAATATATCGATATACAGCTGCTTGGATTCGGAAACGAGCTCTGCGGTTACAGGCCGCTGAAGGGGCTTATTCCGGCAGGCGAGTTTAATACAGAATCAGATATAGGCTTCTTTGAAGAGGATGATCTTCATCAGATTATGCTTCCGCTTTCAAATACGCGCTTTGCAATCCTTTTCCCTCAGGATGCCCACAAGCCCTGCTGTCATCCTGATACGGGGGCTGAGGATGTTCGAAAAATAGTAATCAAGGTTGCGGTAGTTTAAAATTACAGGCTGTTTATCAACTCTCTGAAGCGATCGCCCCGATCGAATTCATTTTTAAACATACCGAATGACGCACAGCCCGGTGAGAGCACGGCAATCTGCCGATGCCTTCCGGCTGCCTGTTTTCTTACATACCCCACCGCCTCTTCAAGACTTTTAAACGGGCCGCCATAGCTTATTCCTCTTGAGTTTAACAGACTGGTTATCTTTTCATCGGCTGTGCCGGAAAGCAGACTGACAGCTTCGGCTCCTGCTGCGGCTTCTGCAAGCGGGGTGAAATCAAGGTTTTTATCGGCGCCTCCGGCAATCAGGAAAACTCTCTTGTTGAAGCTTCCGGCTGCAGCGAGGGCTGCCTCAGGAATTGTTGCAGCTGAATCGTTATACCATCTTATATTATCAAAGTTTCTAACAAACTCAAGCCGGTGCCTAATTCCCGGAAACTCCGAGAGTCCGGTTCTTATAGTTTCAGGCTCTAGTCCGAACAGCAGGCAGACTTCTCCGGCAGCAAGCAGATTGAGACGGTTGTGTTTGCCGGGGAGGGTGTTCTCATTATTCAGTATCTTTACAGATTCACCCTCCTCATTGACAAAGTATCCGCCGTCATTTTCAAGAAAGGCGCCGGTATAGTTTTCAGGCAGATTTTCAGAATACTCTGCGGTAAAAAATGAAGGTGCTGCATTGCAGCCGTTAAAAAATCTCTCTGTATACGGACAGTCAAGGTTGAAAACAGCAGACTCTTTCACTGTCTGTGCTTCAAATACAACAGCCTTGTCATCGGCATATTCATCCATTGAGGAATATCTGTCCTGATGGTCATGCATGATATTGGTGATTAATGATACCTTCGGTTTTAAAAGCCCCATTCCCCGCAGATCAGCCAGCTGCCATGAGGAAAGTTCAAGAATGACCGGAGCCTCTGATTCCGATGTGCATGCGTCAATAAAGGTGAGGGGGGAGACCGTGATATTTCCGCCCAGAACTGTATCGGAATAAACCATTTTCATCACGTGGTTAATTGCCGAAACTGTTGTTGATTTCCCCTTGCTGCCTGTTACTGCAATGACCGGCCTTCTGTTGAACCTTAGAAATACCGATATATCGGTTTCAAGCTGCTTTGCGGCCTTTAGATAGGGTGAATCAGGCCTGACTGCCGGGTTTTTGATGACAATATCAGCATTTTCAAAATCTTCAATATCATGTTTGCCAAGGATATACCTGATGTCAAAACCGGATAAATCTTCGATGGATTTCTTCAGCGTTTCAGCATCCCTCAGATCTGTTACGGTAACCGAAGCTCCGTGTGAGGCAAAAAAACGTGCAGAAGAACTGCCTCCGCCGTGCAGCCCAAGCCCCATGACTGTTACTTTAAGATCTTTCAGATTTTTACCGTTGATGCTGTAGTTAAATTCCCGGTTTTCCGACTTCAAAAAGGTACTCCTTCATATCCGATTCATTCAGATACGGACTGATTGTATGCGAAGTCCAAATCTTTGTCCATTCTTCGGGTACCTTGCTTCTGATTGATTTATAGATGTCCGAGTCCTTCTCGAAATTATTTATTTTAAAATACTGTTCAATCTGAAGGGTATCGGGTGCTATCAGGTCCGAGAACCGGATGAAAAGCGGAAGAAGCTTTTTACGTCCTTCAGGAGACAGTTCAGGCGGGGACAGGCAGACAGTATTAAAGTCGCAGCGGATGGGATAGTACGGATATATTCGTTTGCCCTCAGGCATGAGCACGGAACTCAGCAGCTTTGTTACTTCGTGGTCAATCCATTGTCCGCTTTTATCATAGCCTTTTTTTGATTCACCGGCCCATGTGGAGCGGAACATACGTTTAATATTTATTGTATCGAAGCCTGGCTCTGTTTCGGGTTTTTCTACAGGAATAATGAGACTTTCGAAAAAGAGCTTCCGGGTTGAGTATGCCTCTGTTTTATCATTAGTTCCCGGAACTGTAATTTCTGCATCAGAATAATGGATGTTTAGATCGGGTCGGAAAAGGTACAGATAGTATTTCTTCTCTGCTTGTATAAGCTGAATAAAACAGGGCCTCAGGATCTCTGCCGGGTCAAAATAGTATGAAGTTCCCTTAAATACCTGTGGAAAGATTTCCGACAGAGTACTAACCAGCCCCCTGAGTGCTTCTATGTATTCTCTGCCCGGATCCGGCTCTCCAGGATCATGATGGATTTTAAATGCCGGAACAGTGAATTCTTCTTCTGTTTTTAGAAAAGCTTCTTCATTCTGATTGAAATGATTCGTGTAAACACCTTTCTGCCCATTGAGATTATTGAGTATTTCGGTAATACCGGGATCGGTAATATTAAAGCTTAAGCTGCTTACTAACTTTTCCATCTGTCATTAAAAACTATACAACCTTAACCCTGCGTTTTCAAGGATAATCAGACCAAGCTATGGTTTGAATTAAACTCCGCTATGTTTTTTGTATGATGTATGAAGACAGATAATTTCTTAATAGCCTTTCAACGAGGTCCCGAATTCTGAATTCGCCGTTTGTGACGCACCATTCATAGATACATCCTTTTTCGATTGTACATAGATCATCGGCCAGCTGTCCTGCGGATATCCTGTCGCTCAGCACTCCCTTTTCCTGGGCTTCCGTAATATATCTTTCAGTTTCAAGAAGTGAGGGTAGCCTGCATTTCCCTCCGGCTTTCGGGGCGGGATTCATATCCATGCTTCTGTTGAAAGGAGTATAGAAGTTACGGATAAAATCCAGGCCCTGTTCCTGGCAGAAATCGGAATACAGAAAAAAGAACTGCAAAATATTTTCTATAGTATCTTCACCAGGTTTGAGTTTTCCTTCCTGACTGAATTTTGCATATGCCTCCAGAAAGAAGTTGGAAATTAAATCGTCCTTGCTTTTGAAATAATGATAGAAACTTCCCGTTGAAACATCAGCCATTGTACAGATGTTTTTTACAGTTATATATTCATATCCGTATTCTTTAAGCAGCTGCATTGCCACCTTGTATATATGCTCTTTAATCTGTTCTCTTTTGACCGAACGCGGAACGGAAACTGGACTTTCTTTTGATTTCATATTCAACCCATCTTGTTTTACTGCACTGTACTCAATAAAGGAATAAAAGTCAATTAATTGTAAAATAGAACGCATTCTAGAACGTATATAAAACAAAACTGTATTGACAATATTTAGATAAAATAATAATGATTAAATCACACAAAAAAGAGAGGAGTATCCTGATGAAGAAACTATTTTCAATTATCATGGTCCTGAGTCTGTTGATAGGAATCAGTTCATGCGGTAAACCAAAGAATTCAGTCAGCATGAACCCCGGTACCTACAGCTCAACCGAAGTTTCGCAGAAAGGTAATATGGTTGTTCATGTAACTGTAGATGAAACCACTATTACGGGCATCAATGTTGAATCTGTAGACACTGAACAGATCATAACAGCCGTTATAAAACGTTTGATCCCTGAAATTATTGAAAAACAGAGTATCGGAGTTGATTCCATTACAGGAGCGTCTGTTTCAAGCGGAAGTCTCAAGAAGGGAGTAGAAAATTGTTTGAAACAGGCCGGTGCTGATGTTTCAAAGTTTAAAACAAAAACCGTGATTGAGAAATCAACCGGAAGATCCGAAGAAAAGACAGTCGTTGTTGTCGGCTCAGGTGCGGCAGGGCTGTCTACAGCTATACAGCTGACCGAAGCGGGAATAGAGAATGTTGTAGTACTTGAAAAGCTCGGTTATTTCGGAGGAACCAGCGCGCATTCATCAGGAGGTGTATGGGTCACAGGCGGAACAGATTTCAATAAAATGTCCGGGTATGACTATACTCCTGATGAACTTGTAAAGCATATGTATGCTACAACCGGTGCGGAAGCAGGCACGCTAAACGATAAACTGATTCGAAAGATCGCAGAAGTCTCCGGTGATGTATTTACTGACTACGTTGAAAAAGGTGCCCCATGGGATTTGACTCGATTTACTTTTGGAGACAACCTCAACGAAATGCCTGTTTCCTGGGTATCATCCTTCTATGATACACCCTGGGAATCTGGTGCCGGCAGAACACTTGTTGATTTTCTGCTGAAGACAGCGGAAAAGAACGGAGTGGAACTTCGTCTTGATTCAAATGTAACAAAACTTATTAGCAACGGAAACGAGGTAACCGGTGTTGTCGTTGAAACACCGGGTGAGGTGTATGAAATCAAAGCTGATAAGGTTGTCCTTGCAACAGGCGGTTTTCAGCAGAACAAGGGCCTGGTAGAGGAACTCGCCGCAGAATATGCAGATATGATTCCATTTACCGGTGCCGGAAGTACCGGAGACGGTATTATAATGGCTAAAGAACTGGGTGCTCAGACTGTAGGCTACGGTATCGGCGGAGCCAGAGGCTTGAACGGCAGATTCGGTTATCAGGGTCCCATGGGGCTTCTGGTTTGGGTAGTCGGACCTCTTGTCAATAAAAACGGGGTTCGTTTCGCTGCAGAGACAGAGCACTACTCATACAGTCCTTCTCATCTTGTTTCACAGCCGGGGGCGGTTTCATTCGGAATAACCGATGGAAATAATTCCATGATTGAATATCTTGAAGAAGCGGTAAAGCTGGGATATGTCTATAAGTCGGACAGCCTGGAAGACCTTGCGGTAAAAGCCGGGATACAGCCTGATGCATTTATCGAAACGGTGGAAAAATACAATTCTGCAGCGGAATCAGGTATTGATGATCCCGACTTCGGAGTTCCAAACAGCGCGCTTGCTCCGGTTCTAAAGGCTCCCTATTATGCTGTTAAGACCTACGCTGTAACTTCATTCAGCCTTGCAGGATTGAAAACGGACGAAGACTGTAAGATCTTAAATGAGGACGGGCTTCCCATAGAAAATCTTTATGGTGCCGGAGAATTGATCTGCGGAAATATATTCTACGGAACATATTCAGGATCCGGATCGCAGGTAGGAAGTGCAGTATACGAAGGAAGAATTGTTGCAGATTCCATTTCGACGGAATTGGATATAAAATAAACTGATGGAGCCGTCTGCAGTTCCTTGATGGAACCGGGGCTCCTATTCTTCTGTATAAGCATATTAGTACTTGAAAACTTTATTGAGTTCTGGCATAATCAGGTACTAATTTGTAAATCATTATTAAGGAGCTTACAGTGCCCTGCGGACGTAAAAGAAAAAGGCATAAGATAGCCACACATAAAAGAAAGAAGAAACTGAGAAAGAACAGACACAAGAAGAAATAATCGTATGATATCCAATTCTTTTCCTGTATTGGTTGACATGGGAAGTGTTGGATATTATTATTCTGGCATAATCACTATTGGAGGGACATCAGATGGCCTACAAGATTACTGAAGAATGCACAAATTGCGGCGCCTGCGAAGCAGAATGCCCGATGGAAGCAATCAGCGAAAAAGATGGTTTAAGATGGATTGATCCGGAAACATGTACCAGCTGTGGCGCATGTGCCGATGTTTGTCCTGTTGACGCTATTCTTGCTGACTAATTTTTATCATGCCGTTTTTACGGCTTTTTAAACAGAAGGACTGTTGCATACAGTCCTTTTTTTATGTCCTTATCTTCCTGCAGCCTTACGGCCTGAAAATATTCTTTCAAATATCAGCGAACAGCCTCCTGTGAGAACCAGGTAAATAAGGGTGATTACAATCCATATTTCGAAGGTTGCATATGTAGATGCCATGACCTGAAGGCCCTGAAATGTAAGTTCAGGTATGGAAATGACTGATACAATGGCGGAATCCTTAATCGTTGAAATAAACTGTCCTGAAAGAGGCGGGAGCATCTGAGTTACAGCCTGCGGCAGTATGATGTGTCTGAGTCTGGACAGCGGAGACATTCCCAGGGCCTTTGCAGCTTCAATCTGACCTTTCGGAACTGATTCAATACCGGCTCTGATAATCTCGGTGATATAAGCTCCCTCATAGATTGCAAGGCTGAGCGCTGCCGAGAAGAATTCGGTTAAAAGTGAAGGTTTTATAAAAACTATCGTTACAAGTTTTATCACCCGCGGATTTGCTGCTTTCAGAGCTTTCTCTATACCGAGATTGTCAAGAATCTGACTGCTGAAAAAGAAATAGAAAATAAATACAAGAACAATGGGGGGGATATTGCGGACGAAGCCTACATAAATATGTCTTATTATTCTGCCGAAGAGGTTCTTTCCTGAACCGGCTATTCCGAATACTGTACCTATAAGAAGCCCGGAGAGTATTCCCCAGATACTCAGTTTGACCGTAAGGAACAGGCCCTGGAGAATTACAGCAGGTATAATTCTTCCTGTTTCCGGATTGTTTTTAAGAATATATTTTGGAATGATATTCCAGGCCCATTCATATCTGAGGTTCAGCCTGATCCTTAAGAATATAAAAACAAGGCCTGAAATAATCAGGCCCGTCAGTATAAAATCAAGCGGTTTTATTTTGTACTTTTTGTCCGTATGATGTCTCAATAGAATTATTCCGCTGAAACATCAACCTGGTCAGCCCATTCGTCCGACATGAACCAGTATCTGTAGCGTTCATCAAGAAAGCCGTCAGCCCACTTGAGTGCAATCCAGTTATTCAGGAAGTTCATGAAATCATGCTCTCCCTTTCGAACGGCGAAGGCAATGGGTTCGTTTCTGAATATTTCAGGGTCAATCGGGATATAAAGTTTATCCGGATACTTCTCTGCCTGGAGCTGCGGAAAAGGGAAGGCGGATACCCAGGCGTCAACTCTGCCGTTAATAAGCTCCTGAATGCCCTGGGGTTCGTCGTCGAACATGCGTAATTGGGCTTCAGGCATAAACTGTTTTGCCGCTGTTGCTCCGGTACTTCCGGTTCTGACGGCAATAACGATGTCCTTGTTATTAAAATCATCGAGCGAGGTCAGCCCTCCGGCAGTTTCAAGGTTAGCCACAATGGACTGTCCGCTGTATTCGTATGCATCTGTAAAGTTGACTGATATATTTCTTTCCGGTGTAACCGACATACCGCCGATTATGATGTCAAATTTACCCGTAAGCAGGGCGGGGATGATTCCCGACCACTTTGTCTGTATGAACTCAATTTCTACACCGATATCTTCAGCCAGTTTTTTGGCTACATCAACCTCAAATCCTACAAGCTCACCGCTTTTGTCCAGCATTGCCCATGGCACAAAGGTTGAAAGACCTACTTTAAGGGTCCCTTCCCTGAGGATCTGTTCAAGCTGGTCAGTTTGTGCTTCGGCGGCGGATGATGTGCCTTCGTCTGAACTCTTTGAGCAGCCTGAAAATATGATTACTACAGTTAAAAGAAGCAGTAACGGAAGCGTTTTAAATTTCTGAATTTTCATTTAAATCCTCCAATTTGTTTCTCGAACTTTTTCAATAAGAGCGAAAGCCCTGTATTCAATATAAGATATCCGGCGGCTACAGTAAACCAAATCTCGAAAGTGAGGAAAGTTTCTGCTATTATCACCTGTCCCTGCATTGTAAGTTCATATATTGCTATCGTTGAAACAAGTGCTGAATCTTTAATTAGCGATATGAGCTGTCCGGCAATTACAGGCATAATTTTTGGAATAGTCTGGGGCAGAATTATATACCGGTAAACCGAAGTCTTTGTCATTGCCAGGCTGTACCCGGCTTCCCACTGACCTTTTTCAATAGCGAGTATCCCGGAGCGGATGATTTCGGATGTGTAGGCGCCTTCAAAGAGGCTGAGCGTCAGAACTGCAGTGAAGATACGGTCCATTCCAAGGACCGGGGCTACAACAAAATACATCATAAAAAGCTGAATAAGCAGCGGAGTATTCCTGACAGCCTCTATGTAGATTCTTGAACTTATTCGTGCTGTAAAGGAATCTGAAAGTCTGAACAGTGCTGAAATAAAACCGAATATAACAGCAAGAACAAGCGATGCTGCTGATATCAATATTGTGATGCCTAGTCCCTGTAGAAGAGGCCCTGGATGGATACCTGAAATGTCGGTTTTAATGATGTAGTCATCAATCCGGTACCACTGCCATCTGTAATTAAGGTTATTTATTCCCGGCAGCAGGATGAATACAAGAAGAGCGCTTAAAATGATAAAGATTGCTGCAGAATATAACCCGGGATGTTCTGACTTAAATTTCTGTATAAGGCTGAAAATTCTTCTCAAATTATAAGTTCCACGGGGTCAAGTCTGTAAAGCGTCCCCCGTTACATAATAGCATGTTCGGGACAGAAGTTGTACCATCGCAGGCATCGAATGCAACTGCCGCCCGCCGTGGATTTTCTGTTTCTGATAAGTAAAAGATCGTTATTTCAGACAAAAGATCTCCTTCTGATTAAAATGAACATTTGTCTAAGTTTACCATGAGAGCAAGATCTATTATAATTACAGTTGAAGAATTATTGGGAGATTTTATGAAAAAACAGACAAAGATAGTGGCTACTGTTTCTGACAGACACTGTGATGTGGATTTTATCAAAGAGCTTGTAGATCGTGGAGTTGATGTATTCAGGCTTAATACCGCACACCAGAGCCCTGAAGACTCAATGAAAGTAATTAAGAATATCCGTGCCGTTTCGGAGTTTGCGGGAATTCTAATCGATACAAAAGGCCCCGAAGTAAGGACTGCCGGAATAGGGGACGATGGAATTAAGGTTGAAACAGGTGATACTGTTTTGTTTGCCCCTGAAAACTGGGTTCCCAAGTCAGGAAATGAGTATCCTGTTATTTCAGTATCCTACAGGCAGGTATCCGATGATATTCCGGCAGGAGCAACAATACTGATAGATGACGGTGATATTCTGTTTACTGTGAAATCAATCGGTGACGGCTTTATTACTGCAGAGGCCGGCAATAGCGGAACAGTTAAAAACCGTAAGAGTGTTAATATTCCGGGTGTTCATCTTAATCTGCCGTCGCTTACGGACAAGGACCGGGCATTTGTGCGTTTTGCAGCAGAAAACGGTATTGATTTTATTGCCCACTCTTTTGTAAGAAACGCTGGAGATATTGAGGAAATAGCTGAAATCCTCCGGGAGACCGATTCCAATGTTAAAATTATTGCAAAAATTGAAAACCGGGAAGGTGTTGATAATGCTGTTGAAATTATTGAAGCATGTCACGGACTGATGGTTGCAAGGGGTGATCTCGGTATTGAAATTCCAGCTGAGGAAGTCCCCCCGATTCAGAAGCGGCTTATAAAGATCTGCGTAAAAAGAGCTAAACCGGTTATTACAGCAACCCAGATGCTTCAGTCCATGATTGAGAATCCGCGACCGACCAGAGCGGAAGTCAGCGACATCGCAAATGCTGTTCTTGACGGGACTTCAGCACTTATGCTCAGCGGCGAGACAGCCTACGGCAAGTATCCGCTTGAGAGTGTTGCAACAATGGCAAGGGTGGCAAAAGCTGCCGAAGAATACCGAAAGGACATCTGGAAGCATGATCTTGTGGGCCAGGGCGGTGACGTTCGTAAATTTCTGGCTAAAAGTGCAATTCAGGCATCTGATAAACTTCCTGTCAAGGCCATCATCGTTCACACCTATTCAGGGCTCACTGCACGTCTTCTATCCTCCTTTCGGGGTAAGATTCCCATCTATGTCAGATGTCATGAAATGCGTGTTGCGAGAGAACTTTCTCTTTCTTACGGACTGTACCCGAAGCTGATGGAACTTCCTGCAAATACTGACCAGCTTATATCAAAAGCGGTTCGAAGCCTTGTACTCAATGACCTTGTTCAACCTGATGATCTTGTTCTTGTCCTTGCAGGTTCACCCCCGAAAATAAGCAATGAGTCAAATTTGATTGAGATTAATACTGTTTCCAAGTTTATGATAGAAGCGGAAAAGTAAAATTTCAACTAACCATTAATATGCGGGATACCCGGAAATTATTTACAGTTTAAGTTTTTCCGGTTATCCTGAACTCAACTCTAATCTTACAGGATACAAATTTGTCCCGGACCAGGATTATCGATACTATCAGACATAATTTTACGTTAAGACTCCTGTTTATTATTTTCTGTATTATCTTAATCGGCTTTGCCGCAATTGAGATTTCCCTGAAGATGATAATTACACGTGATCTGCTTGATGAAAAAGAAAGACTGCTCTTCGGTCTGACCCATCAGCTTGATCATGCTCTTGAAGGAACATACTCGGATATACTTCTGGAAGCAGGGGCTCAGGATTCTTCACGTAAAGAAAAAATAAAAATTCTCAATGAACAGCTTGCTCCGATCACCGATTTTGTAGCCTCGGGTATTGATGGTGTTGGGGTGGGCTACTACAGCAGGGAGCTTGATGCAATTATCACATACGGACCGAGTTCCGAGTTTCAGCATACGGTAGGACAGCCGATTTTTGAGGGGCATCAGGGCTATGAAGTCATGGAACTTGGAGAACCCATAGTCCAGGAAGGAGAACTGGTAAGGGGTAAGATTCTCAACTGTATGATTCCCATTATCCGAAGCGGGGCTGTAATTGGCTACATCTGGGCTAATGAGACCATGTCCGATATATCGATGCAGATGAACAGAATTCTTAATCAGGTCTTTCTTCTTATCATTCTTATTTTCTTTATTATCTATCTTGCAGTAGTTGCCATTACCAGAGGTTTTATAGGTCAGATTGATATAATCCGTGACGGTATCCAGCAGGTTATTACGCAGCCGATGTACAGGCTTCCCGAGATTCACGGTGAACTGAATATAATCGTGCAGAAAGTAAATGAGCTTTCCAACAGTGTTGCATACTTCAAATCATATAACCGCTATGTTCTGGACAGCGTTGTAAACGGTGTTCTGGCACTTACCGAATCCGGCACCATTGCACTGGTTAATCCTTCATTCAGGACGCTTTTCGATGTCGGCAGCAATGAAATTGTCGGTGAAGATATGAATAAAATCTTCAGGGATCCTCTATTGTCTCTTTTAAGAGAGGGGCTGAACTCCGGTCCCGGTCTGGCCAACAGAATCCTGGCTGATAAAGAACGTATTATGGAGGTTTCCAGCAATGCGATAAGAAGTGACCTTGCCGAGCGCCTTGGCGTGGTCTTTGTTTTCAGGGATGTTACGATAGTCAGGCAGTATGAGCGTCAGCTTAAAGAAAATGAAAGAATGGCGGCTCTTGGAGAGATGGGGCTTAATGTCGCCCATGAGATTAAAAACCCGTTAACAGCTGTCAAAGGCTTTACACAGCTGATTCAGAAACGCGAGCTTCCTGAAGAACGGCGCGAATACTTCTTCTCGCTGATAAACGAGGAACTGCAGAGGGTAAACGGTCTGCTGAATGAAATGCTCATTTACGGCGGGCGTTTCAGACTTCAGCCTGAAACGGTCAGCATTACCGGACTTTTGCAGGAGCTGCTGATAATTTACCGGAGTGTTTATCAGGATATAGATTTCACCTCGGATACCGGCCCTTCCAGTGAATGTTTTATCCGTATCGATAAGAATAAAATTACCCAGCTGCTGGACAACCTTGTGAAAAACAGCGTCGACGCCATAAGAGGAAACGGCAGTGAAAAGACAGGGACGCCCGGCCGGATTGAAATTGCCCTTGTCAGCGGTGATGAGGATGTAAATATCAGAATCCGGGACAACGGGCCGGGGATAGCAGCTGATACGCTTGCAAAGATATTCACTCCATTTTTTACAACAAAACCTGAGGGGTCCGGTTTCGGGCTTTCTCTCTGTGCCGAGATAATGGAAAAACATCGCGGAAGCATAACCGCTGATTCTGTTCCCGGTGAATACACTGAGTTTACCGTTACATTCAACCGGAAAATACTGGAGACCATAGATGAAACATAAGCTGCTTATAGTTGACGATGAGAAGAATGTCAGGGTTTTTCTTTCAGAACTTTTTAGAACCGACAGGTTTGAAGTTGAAACTGCAGCAAATGGTGCTGAGGCTGTTGATGCCGCCAGAAATTTCCAGCCTGATGTAATCATTCTAGATCTTAAGCTTCCTGATGCAAACGGAGCTGATCTTATTATTCCTCTTAAAAAGCTCTCTGAAGGTGTTGAAATAATTATAATAACAGCTCTCGGCACAATCGATAATGCTGTTTCTACAATCAAATCAGGCGCCTATGATTTTATAACCAAACCGTTCGATGTCGACAGCATAACCATTGCGGTAGATCGCTGCCTGGACTTCCGGGAAGTCAACAGGGAGAATATGATTCTTAAAAGGATGCAGCAGGAGTGTAATTACTTTCAGGAATTCATAGGTGAAAGCCCGGAAATAAAGATTATAAAGGGGCGGATCTTCAAGCTTGCTGATACCGATGTCCCGGTGCTTATCACCGGAGAAACCGGCACCGGCAAGAATATACTTGCTCATCAGATTCATCATACTCTGAATGCATCGACCGCTCCGCTTGTGTATGTAAACTGTGCCACGCTTTCAGAAACACTTTTTGAATCCGAACTTTTCGGGCACGAGAAAGGTGCGTTTACCGGAGCTGTTGAAAGTAAATCCGGAAGGGTGGAAGATGCTGACGGCGGCACATTGATACTTGATGAAATCTCTGAGATTCCAATTAATATTCAGGCCAAGCTGTTAAGTTTTCTTCAGGATAAAAGTTTTTACCGTGTCGGAGGGCGACATCAAAAGAGTGTTCATGTTCGAATAATCGCCCTGACAAACCGGAAGCTGGAAGAAGAAATTGAGAAGGGGACTTTCCGGAAGGACCTTTTTTACAGACTGAATGTTATCAAATTTGACATCCCGCCTTTAAGAGAGCGAGCCGTAGATATTCCTCTTCTTGCTTCGCATTTCATGAAGATGTTTAATGCAAGGTACGGCGAGCGTTCAGCCTGGCTGAACAAGGAGCAGATGCTTCAGCTGCAGCGCTGCAGCTGGCCGGGAAATACGAGGGAGCTGAAGAATATTCTGGAGCAGGCATACATTTACAGTGAAAACGGTGAGATGAAGCTTGAGAATATTGATGAAGGAAGTTCTGATAAAATAAACTGTTCAGGCGACCTGAAGTTTCAGATGGATGCTTATGAGAAAAAATTGATACTGCAGGCGCTGTCTGAAAATGGGGGAAACAGGGCTTCGACTGCTGAAGCGCTTGGGATCAGCATCCGCACCCTGCATTACCGGCTTAATTACTATGACATCCAGGATTAGCCTCTGCAAAAAATTGCAGACATGATGAAAGAATTTGCAGATTAAGCTGCAGTTTATATTGAGCAAGTTTTAAAGCTGAAAAACACCATCACTGTAAATAACTACTCTATAATAAATTAAAAAAAATAAATAAAAAATTATCAAAAACTGCGGTTCTGGCATCAAAAATGCATATAAGGGGCACAAATCATTAATGGAGGTCTCAAATGATTCGTGTCTTAGGGAATTTTTTCGCAAAAGTAGCCCGAAGGTGGCTGCCTGATGCATTCCTGTTTGCTTTGATCCTGTCTCTAATCGTATTCGTTCTTGGTATGGTAGTTGAAGGTCAGAGTTTTATAGCAATGACAGGTTACTTTGGCGGAGGAATGTGGGCATTTCTTGCTTTCTCAATGCAGATGGCCCTGATTATTGTAACCGGAAGTGCAATGGCTACTTCCAAACCTGTGCATTCGCTCTTAAAGAGCATTGCAAAAGTTGCAAAAACTCCTACACAGGCTATCGTACTTGTTTCTTTCGTAGCTGCAATCTGCTGCTGGCTTAACTGGGGTTTCGGTCTTATTATCGGTGCTCTTCTTGCAAAAGAACTTGCAAAAACTGTACGCGGTATTCACTATCCGCTTCTCGTTGCTGCTGCATACAGCGGATTCGTAGTCTGGCACGCAGGTCTTTCAGCTTCTATTCCGCTGAAAATTGCAGGTGCTGATTCAATCATGGAAAAGTTTGCAGACGGAGCTATTGTCCCTGCATCAGAGACAATTTTTTCAGTACAGAACCTTATCCTTGTTGTTCTGCTTGTCGTTACAATGCCGATCATCAACCGATTCATGCATCCGAAAAATAAGGAAGAGGTTTTTGAAGTAGCCCCTAATCTGTTTGCAGACGAGGAAGAAGAAGTAGTTAAGGATAAGAAGGACATGACTCCTGCTGAAAAGCTTGAGAATAACATGATTCTTTCAATTATCATCGGAGCTATCGGTCTTGTTTATATCGTTTACTACTTTATAAAGGGCGGTACAATATCACTAAATATTGTTAACTTTATCTTCCTCATCGTAGGTATCCTTCTTCACAAGACTCCTATCAGATACGTACGCGCCGTGGTTGAAGCTACCAAAGGAGTAGGCGGTGTTGTTCTTCAGTTCCCGTTCTACGCAGGTATCATGGGTATGATGATAAACAGCGGTCTGGCAAGTACCTTCTCACAGGGCTTTGTAAATATTTCAAACGATACAACATTTCCGTTTTTTACCTTCCTGTCAGCCGGTGTAGTTAACTTTTTTGTTCCTTCAGGCGGTGGTCAGTGGGGTGTTCAGGGTCCAATTATGATTCCTGCAGCAAAACAGCTTGGTGTATCATTTGCATCAACTTCAATGGCCGTAGCCTGGGGTGATGCGTGGACCAACATGATTCAGCCTTTCTGGGCCCTCCCTCTGCTCGGCGTAGCCAAGCTTAATATCAGGGATATCATGGGCTATACAACCGTAATACTTCTCTATACGGGAATTGTAATTTCACTTTTCATGTTGTTTGCTTTTTAGAGGATTTAAATGAAAGATGTATTTCTAGTTGACGGCGGACGAACCGCCGTCGGTTCTTTCAGCGGAAGCCTGTCAGCCGTTAACCCGGCTGACACCGCTGCAACTGTAATTAAGGCCCTGCTGGATCGTCAGGGTCTAAAACCGGAAGACGTTGACGAGGTCGTACTCGGCTGCGTTCTTCAAACTGCACTTGGCCAGAATATCAGCCGTCAGGCTCTGATTAAGGCCGGAATTCCGGTGGAGAAAACTGCATATACTATAAATATGGTATGCGGTTCAGGCCTCCGGAGTATCATGCTGGCATCACAGAGTGTAATGTGCGGTGATGCTGATATGATAATTGCCGGCGGTACAGAGAATATGTCAATGGCTCCATATGCTCTACCCGGAGCGAGAAACGGCTATCGGATGGGCGACAATAAAATTGTCGATACTATGGTACATGACGGCCTTTGGGATATTTTCAATAATTACCATATGGGAATAACTGCAGAGAATCTTGCTGAAAAATACAACATAAGTCGTGAAGAGCAGGATGCCTTTGCCGCTGCTTCGCAGAATAAGGCTGAGGCTGCTAGAAACGCGGGGAAATTCAAGGATGAGATCATTCCTGTTGTAATCCCTCAGCGAAAGGGTGAACCTGTCATTTTTGAAAATGACGAGTTTATACGCGACGGAGTAACAGCAGAATCTCTAGGAAAACTTAAACCTGCCTTTAAAAAGGACGGTACCGTAACGGCTGGAAACGCTTCGGGCATAAACGACGGAGCAGCGGGATTTATTGTTGCATCAGGTGATTTTGTTAAAGAAAGAAAACTGCAGCCGCTTGCCCGGGTCGCATCATACGGCTATGCAGGAGTTGATCCTTCTATTATGGGATTCGGTCCGGTTGATGCAGTTAAAACTGCACTTAAAAAGGCCGGCTGGAGTGTTTCGGATCTTCAGCTTGTTGAAGCTAATGAGGCCTTTGCCGCTCAGGCAATTTCGGTAAATAAGGCTCTCGGCTGGGATACCTCTATAGTAAACGTGAACGGCGGAGCAATTGCAATAGGCCATCCAATAGGCGCCAGCGGTACCAGAATCCTGACTACACTGGTTTATGAAATGAAAAAGCGTAATCTCAGTAAGGGCCTTGCAACACTCTGTATCGGAGGTGGCATGGGTGCCGCACTCTGCGTAGAGATGTAGGGAGAGACGTTTATGGTAGAAAAGCAGATTTTAACTGCGGCTGAAGCGGTCAAACTGATTCCTGACAACGCAGTGATTATGGTCGGCGGCTTCATGGGCTGCGGCTCACCGCCGAAGCTGCTTGAGGAATTAAAGGCCTCAGGCAGAAAAAACTTCACAATGGTCGGCAACGACTGCGGCTGGCATAATGAGGCTGCAGGTAAAATAGAAGGCGTTGCAATTAATGTTGCTGAGAAGCAGTTTTCTAAGGTTATAGCAACCCATATCGGCCTGAATGCCGAGGTTCAGAGGCAGATGATAGCCGGAGAAACCGAGGTTGAACTTATTCCCCAGGGTACCCTTGCAGAGCAGATCAGAGCTGCAGGCTGCGGTCTTGGAGGAATCCTCACCCCAACCGGAGTAGGCACCGAGGTTGAAGAAGGTAAGGCTGTTCATGAAATAAATGGTGTAAAGTACCTGATTGAAAAGGCTCTTAAAGGTGATGTCGCTCTCATCCGGGCAGCTAAAGCTGATAAAGCAGGCAATCTGGTTTACTCAAAATCAGCACGTAATTTCAATCCGCTTATGGCTATGGCATGCGACCTTGTTATTGTAGAAGCTGATGAAATAGTCGAGATTGGCGAACTGGATCCTGAAGTTGTTGTTACTCCTTCTGTATTCGTAAAAGTACTGGTTAAAGGAGCATGACAATGGAATATAAGCCGAATAAAAATATTATTGCAAAGAGAATTGCACGGTTTTTCAGCTCCGGAGATGTAGTTAATCTTGGAATCGGGCTGCCGACACTTGTCGGAAATTATGTTCCGGATGATGTTGATGTTACACTTCAGTCAGAGAACGGTTTTCTCGGACTTGGACCGGCACCGGAGGCGGGGCAGGAAATCCCCTTTCTTGAGAACGCCGGCGGAATGCCTGTCACAATGCTGAGCGGAGGCTGCTATTTTGATTCAGCCACTTCTTTCGGTATTATTCGCGGAGGACATGTTGATTATACAGTTCTTGGTGTTCTTCAGGTCGATCAGAACGGAAATCTTGCAAACTATAAGATTCCTGGAAAGATGGTTCCCGGAATGGGCGGAGCAATGGATCTTACCGTCGGAGCCAAGGTTGTAATCTGCGCCGGCGTTCATTTTGATAAAAACGGCGGTTCAAAGCTCCTTCGTCAGTGTACTCTTCCTCTTACCGCTGCTGCTCAGGTGGATTACCTTGTAACTGATGTTGGTGTTTTCCGGATAAAAGACGGAAAATTTATTATGCAGGAAGTTTTTGCGCCATATACAGCCGAATATGTGTTGGAAAATACAGAAGCAGATGTAGTAAAGGCACTTGATTTTAAAATTGTCGAGATTGAATAAATCTCTCCTTTTATACTCCTCAAATTTGCTGCTTCCCCTTACTTTATAAGTAACAGGGAAGCAGCATTCTTTTTATCAGCTTAATTTGTATTTATTGATCAGTTCTACGACATTGTTGAGTGATGTATCGGTATTGCTGTTCTGTTCTAGCATCAGGCTGGACTGCTGTGATATGGAATCCACACCCGCAGATATTTCTTTAACTGCATCTTCAACTTTCTGGCTGATATCCCGCATCAGAGTTACAGCCTTAAGTATTTCGGTATTTCCGGTCTGCATTTCGCTGGATCCCTGAATTACATTTGAAGAAACATTTTCTAGCTCAGAGATAGCATCGTTAAGTTTTTCAGAAAACTCTACAACCGTTTTAGTGAAACTGCTCATATTCTCAACAGCCTTCTGTACATCCGTAACATGCAGATCAATCTGCTGAAATGAAGATTGAACAGTCTTTGACTCTTCACCTACATTTTCTATGTTGCCGAGAACCTGGTTAAGATTATGTCCAATGCTTTTGGACTGCTCAGAGGCTGTCTCTGCAAGCTTTCTTATCTCATCCGCTACGACAGCAAAACCCTTTCCTGCTTCGCCTGCATGCGCAGCTTCAATTGCGGCATTCATGGCAAGAAGGTTGGTCTGGCTTGCGACAGAGGCGATCATGGTGTTGGCTTCTACCAGATGACTTGAATCCTCATTTATCGTATCCACAAGATTCTGCATGGTCTGAATCCTTCTGTTGCCCTCCTGTGAAACGCTTACCAGTGATTCAGATTTTTCCAGCCCCTGTTTTGATAAATCAGTAAGCTTTGAATTGAATGCAAGAAGTTCCTTCAGAGAATTGGATGATACCTGCAGGATACTTCTCTGCTGTCCTATACTGTCGTTCAGCGAGTCGATGTTTCTGGCAAGCTCTTCCACAGCTGCGGTCGTTTCTGCAACACTTGAAGCATGGGCGGTCATTTCCTCGTTAGTTTCACTCAGGCTCTCTCTAATCTGGGCAACTGCAGATGCAATACCTGAAACTATTCCTCCAAGTTCCTGTTTGTTGTCAGAGAGAACGTTTATGGTATTGAGGATACTTCTGAATCCGCTGTTCAGTTTAGCAAAAAGTGAGTTTGCCCTCAGGGCTACAAGACTTATTTCGTCAGTTGAATGAGCCGGTACCGATACTGTAAAATCACCTGAAGCGCCCACTTCAAAGGTTTTGACCATGGTTCTGAGAGGACTTACTATATTGTTCATGACAAGGCCAAGCATGATGAAAATAAAAATGATGGCGGTTGCTCCCGCACTGATAAAAAGTACGGGAATACTGACCGGTAATGTCTTGTCAAGTTCAAAAAGTGCTGTTGACGAAACCGTTGCTATCATAATGAACATAAGAATTGTGCCGATAAAAGATGCCAGGATAACAAGATAAAGTTTAAATTTAATATTAAAAATCGGCTTTGGTTCATCACTTATATCCCTCACAAGCCTGTCAAGATCCTTATTTACGACCGCAGTTAACGGAACAGAAACCATCAGAAAGAATGCCAGAATCCATAATGAGGTATAAAGAATATTATCAGGAAATGCAATTTTAATTATAAATCCAAGATTCAGAATACCGGCTGCTATTTCTATTAATAATCCAACCATAAACAGTCCGAGGATTTGATAATTAAAAAACTTGATTTCATTCCAGGATGGATCTCTTTCTCTATACTTCCGGGCAAATAGTTGTACCGGTACAATAGCCAGAACTACTCCTGTGAGTATTGTGGTAAGTGTAATCAGATTTGAGAGCGGAGCGGTTAAAAGAATCTTGAGTTCATCCATTGTCATATAACCGCTTAATACAGTGAAAGATGCCAGCAAAAGCGGTGACAGTACAGGACATGAGAGGAATACCAGGAGACCTCGAGTTGTCAGTTTTTTAACATAATTCCGGTTAAGCACAGAATTCTCCTTATATTAATAATACTTTGTTTTATTATCGGTAAAAACTTGATTTTGAATTATTTCGACTTATGATTAATCTTATGAGAAAGATAAGCTTTAAAATAATATTTCTACTGATAAGCTGTCTATTGGGAGCGGGTCTTATTCTGGGTGCGGTAGCCGTTATGCAGATAAATGCTCTGGGCAGATCCAATCTGGAGGCTCTCGAACAAAAGCTACGGGATGACTACGATCTTATGCTTAAAAACCAGATAGAGTCGGCTGTCTCGATAGTCGAATCCATCTACGAGAAACGCAATGAAATAGGTGAGGAACAGGCATATCTGGAGGCTGCTGATATTATCAGATCCATCAGCTATGGCGAAAGCGGATATGTGTTCGTATATGATTCTGAAGGGAATACTGTTGTTCTACTTGGAAATGACCTTGAAGGTACTAACAGATGGGATTTGAAAGATTCATTCGGAAATTACATTATCCGTGATATCGTAAATTCAGCAAAAACAGGTGACGGATTCAGTACTTATTATTATCCCAAACCCGGAGAAACCGAAGCCCTGCCGAAGAGGGCTTATAACCAGTATTTTGCTCCCTACGACTGGGCTCTTGGAACCGGCAATTATATTGATGATATAGATAAAGTGATTAAACAGGAAGAAGAAAATGTAGCCGATGTAATTTTTAATATCATAAGGATTATTCTTATTATTGATGCCGGCATTATCCTTGTCTCAATATTTATTGCATGGATGATTGGAAAGCGAATCTCGCGACCTCTGGAAGTCCTTGTTGACAAGGTAAGTCTGATTGCCGATGGAAATCTTGATATTGAATTTGATATTAAGAGCAAGGATGAAACCCGGACCCTCTCTGACGCCCTTGGCAGAATGGAAACCCAGCTGAACCGGATAATTACAAATATAATTGAAATCACCCTTAAGATAAACAGCAGCGCTCAGCAGGTCGCAGAATCTGCTGCACAGGTAGCCTCGGGTTCTTCTGAACAGGCTGCTAATGCTGAGGAAATATCAGCGTCAATGGAGCAGCTTGTTTCAAACATCCATCAGAATACCGATAATTCACGTGAATCAAACAAGATTGTCGGTAAGGCCGCCGAAGAGGCTGATGCAGGCGGGCATGCTGTAGAGGCTTCAGTTGAGATGATGACGCTTATTGCCGGAAAGATAAAGGTAATTGAAGAAATTGCCAGAAATACCAACCTTCTTGCGTTGAATGCTTCTATAGAAGCGGCCAGAGCAGGGGAGGCAGGAAAAGGATTTTCTGTTGTTGCAACAGAGGTAAGCAAGCTGGCATCAAGCAGTCAGAGCGCCGCTGGAGAAATAACCTCATTATCCGGAGAAAGCGTAGGCAAGGCCAATGAGACAATGAGAATCATTCAGGAAATGATTCCCGCAATACGTAAGTCTGCGGATATAGCCGCAGAAATTATGGCCGGTTCAGAGGAGCAGGCAAAGGGGGCAGAACAGGTAAATACCGCCCTCATGCAGATGGATGATGTTATACAGGCAAATGCCGCAGCAAGTGAGGAAATAGCATCAATGGCCGACGAACTGCGGCGCAATTCTGATGACCTCAATGAAGCTATAGGATTCTTTAAAACTTCTGATTCATACGAGTCAGAAGGCCATGGCGAAAGAGCAATAAAATACCTGGAATAACTCCAGGTATTTTATTGAAGACAGATTTTAAAAGGAATCAGTATAAACAATCTCCTGAAGATCAATTATATCTACGCCCCTTACAAAATACAGGCTGCCGTTATTATAATCTGCAAATACTGAGGGTATGGAGGTTCCGTTTTTATACTGAATATTCTGTCCTCCGTAAAGAGCAGTCCATGAGTCGTTTCTGTATACAGATGCTTTTGAGTAGTTATCATCTCCATAGACTAATACCAGCTTTCCGTTTCCTGCTGTAATAAAGCTTTTTACACCATTGGACAAGCCGTCATCAGTATCTCCAATCAGATTCCATCCCGAACCGGTGTACTGATAAACTTCCGGACCGTCGACTGCTGTATAGAGTGTTGTCCCGTCAATAAGAAGATCCACACTGGATGTTCCCAACGGGATGCCGGAGCAGTCTATGGGAGACCATGTTCCGGCATCAAGATTGCCTGTCATGTCGAAACTGTACATGTAAACAGAATTGCTGTTAACAAAGGCGGCATACAATTTATCGGCAGAATCTATCTCAAGATCGAGGCTGCCGGAAGAACTTAATGCCCCTCCAACCGGCTGGGCTGAACTGCCTCCGAGTTCTGCCAGGCTGCTTAGACTGGAGGTGTACTGGGCATGAATATATCCGTTGTCAGCATGATCAGTATAGGCAATCACTGTGTTTCCACGGCTGTCTGATACAATGTCAAAGCTTCTTACATTAGTATATGAAGAGCTTGTTTCATTACCAAGGTCTCTGTCGAACCTGCTCCAGGCAGAACCGGTATAGTAGTAGAGAACCACACCGTCAGATGTGCCGCGTCTGGCAACCCAGGGACGGTCTGCAGAATCAATTGAGAGCACGGGTTCAATATCCGCTCCTGTTCCGAAGTAATCATCAAGTACGGTCCAGGAACTCCCATTATACTTTTCTACAAGTCCTGCGTAGTCAGTTGAGCCTGAAGGGTTAGAATCACAGTTGAGCAGCCTGTACATCGCTCCGGAAGAATCAAATGCTGTCCCATAAATTACTCTGCGTTCATCGGTGCTGCTTGTTGAATGCAGGTTAAGACCTGATGCAACTGAAAACGTCATTGAGTCAGTATCTGTAACATCAGTCCTGGCTCCTCCGTATACTTCAATATCAACATTGTAATCTCCGATATCCCAGAATACATATGCATCGGTTGCGCTGGTACTAGTTGATGCATCCCTGTAGGTTCCTCCGTCTTGCGGGTTTACATTCCAGAATACAGTCGGGACTGAGCTGTCTGAGCCGGTGGAAGCTGAACCATCAAGGATTACCGGAACGCCTGTGTATACAGTTCCCGGAGACGAAAGAACTGCCTGTGGTGCAGTGATTACCGTAAAAGCCTCAGCCTGAACAGAATCCACGGCGTCATCATCATCTGTAACTGTGAGTTCTACAATATATATGCCTGCTTCGGAGTAAACATGGCTTGCTGTGTCTGAAGTACCGTCAGCAGTACTCCCATCAGCGAAATCCCAGCTGTATGAATCTATTATGCCGTCGGAATCTTCTGAGGCTGAGGCATCAAAACTGACTGTTTCACCGACCACATAGGGAGTCCTTGAGGCGCTTGATGAGACGGAGAATGAAGCTGTTGGAGAGTTGTTAGGCGTATACACAGTGACAGTGATTTGATCAGAAGCAGAAGCGCCGTCACCATCTGTTACTGTAAGGAATAAGGTGTAATCTCCGACTCTACTTGAGATGGGCGTGCTGTATGAAACAAGCTGTACTCCGGAATCCGTATCATTGCTTAGAGTTGTATCATTTGAGTCGGGATCTCTAAGTACCCAGAGGTAGTTAATGCTCGCATAATTAAATCCTGATACAGAAGCTGATACATATGAGCTGCTTCCTGTCTGCAGGCTCATATTGCCTCCGGTGATCTCTGCAGATGCACCTGCTGTAGCCGCGTCGCGTGTTACTGTAATTTTATAATCTGTAAAATATGAATCAGTACTGTCGGTAACTCTTACAGTTATAAGATTGCTTCCTTCCGCAAGTGAAACCATACCCGAAATGCTGCCGGAATCAACTGCTGAACCGTTTACTGTGATAACACAGCTGCTGTCTGCTGATTCAGGAGTAACTGTGATTGAAGCAGTACTGTTTCCAACAGATGCAGAATAACTTTTTAAATCCGCAGAAAAAGAAGGTGTCAAAATACCGTCTGAAATGCTGAGAGAACAAAGGCTGGTATCGGGAACCATCACCGAAGTTGCTTCCCTTGTTATTGAAAGTGTGTAGATTTTTGAGACTGTGCCGTCTGCGGATGTTACTTTTACTGTGATCGTGTTGCTTCCTTCTGCAAGTGAAATACTTTCAGAATTAATACCAGAGGCTGCGGATATACCGTTAATCAGTAGGGATGATCCGGGGTACAATGTGCTTGCTTTTACTTTCAGACTTGAAATGTCATTTCCTGCTTCAGCAGAATAATCGGTAACCTCGGCCGAAAACTCAGGGCTCAGGCTTAATCCCTCAACAGACAGACCTGATAGATCAGCATTTGATAAATCTGCAGTTTCAATAGGACATGAAAATAATAATACTGCTGTAGTAAGAATTAAAGTTATCCTGATAAGGACTGCATTGAAGCGGTTTATTGGCATGTTTTTCTCCGTTGTGTCAGGCAAGAAATAGTTAATCGTTTACATTTAACTATAAGAATGTTTGAAAATCAATAATATTTTATTAAAATTAAGTAGAGGTTAAATTTAGAGTTTCAGTCCCTCAGGCTTTATATTGACTACATAATAAAACTGTAGTACTTTATGTATACTTAATAAGCTTAAATATAATTAAATTCAATAACAGAGGTTTTTTATGGCAAACAATTACAAGATTGCGGTGCTTCCCGGTGACGGAACAGGCCCGGAAGTAGTTGAACAGGGTGTAAAGGTTCTTAAGGCCGCTTCATCCAAATTCGGCTTTTCACTTGATTTGAAGGAATTCGACTGGGGCGGGGACAGGTACCTTAAGACTGGAAACGTTCTTCCTGATGACGCTGCCGAGCAGCTTAAGGGATTTGATTCAATATACCTCGGTGCTATCGGTCATCCCGATGTTAAGCCCGGTATTCTTGAAAAGGGCATACTTCTCAAACTCAGATTCGACCTCGATCAGTATATCAATCTCAGACCTGTAAAGCTTTATCCCGGCGTTGAAACACCGCTTAAGGATAAGGGCCCCAAGGAAATCGACTATGTAGTTGTTCGTGAGAATACCGGAGGTATCTACACAGGAACAGGCGGTTTCTCAATGAAGGGAACCCAGCATGAAGTAGCCACACAGAGCATGGTTTACAGCAGACATCAGGTCGAGCGATGTCTCAGGTATGCTTTTGAATATGCAAGAAACCACGGAAAGAAGGCCAGGGGCGTAGGTGAAAATAATACGCTTGGTCTTGTTGGAAAAACAAACGTACTCACATATGTCTTTGACCTCTGGGAACGGGCTTTCCACGAAATCGGTGAAGCGGAATTCCCGGATGTTAAAAGAGAATACTACCATGTAGATGCCACCTGTATGTGGATGGTTAAGAGCCCGGAATGGTTTGATGTTCTTGTAACAAGCAATATGTTCGGAGATATCATCACTGACCTCGGTGCAATCACACAGGGTGGTATGGGCGTTGCAGCCGGCGGTAACATCAATCCTGAAGGCGTTTCAATGTTCGAACCAATCGGCGGTTCAGCACCCAAGTACACCGGACAGGGAATCATTAATCCGCTTGCCTCAATCGTTGCCGGTTCAATGATGCTCCAGACTCTCGGTGAGCAGGAAGCTGCTGACAAGATTGAGCAGGCTGTTATGACAGCCACAGGTTCAAAACTTAAGAGCCTTTCAGCCGGTAAGATGGGATACTCTACAAGCGAAGTAGGCGATTTAATTGTTGATCTTCTTTAGTTTTAAATAAACACAATTCAAGGCAGCGGTTTTTCCGCTGCTTTTTTTATGCAGGTTCCGGCTCCGGTCTCAGGGCTCTGTCATCATTCTGATATCAGAGATGACTATATTGCCTGCTGAAATTAAAAAGTGTATTATTCATATATAAATCTACGAGGTGTTCCGGGTTGGAATGCTCTCACAAATCGGCCATACGGGATTATCCGGGGGTTTAATTCATCAGGAGGATACAGTTAAAACATACTAGTTAATTCGAACTATGTTTTCTGTATTTACCGGTTAAACTTTAGAGTCCCAGTAATTTCAATACTTCAAATAAAATAAAATATACAGATTTTCAGAATACATAGTTCATCACTGACAACAAGATAATAAGGAGTCAAAGATGAAAAAACTATTAATACTCGGAACAGGTGCTCAGGGAAGTACTGTAGCAAAAAGAATGGATGAAGAGCCTGCTGTAAGTGAAATAATATGCGCCGATTATGATCTTCACGCGGTTAATGATCTTGTCGCGGGATTAAAAAAAGGCAGACCGCTTCAGATTGATGCATCGAAAAAAGAAAATATTGTTGAAGCCGCAAAGGGCGTAGACCTTCTTGTAAACGCTCTGCCGATGGCTTTCGGACGAATTGTCCTTGAAGCGGCTCTGGAAGCCGAGGTGAACTACCAGGATTTCGCTGCCGCCGATACCCCAGATATTGACTGGGTTGATGGCATCAGGCAGATGCTCAGTGAAACCTCGGAAAAGTTCAGGGCTGTCGGAAAAACGGCACTTATAAGCACAGGCTCAGCGCCCGGAATTATCTGTGTCGCTGCCAGAGATGCGGTAAGAGAGCTGGACAGCTGTGAGACCATCAATATGTATGTCTGGGAGGGCGTTAAATCCAAAAGATTTCTGCCTTTCTGGTGGTCTCCGGTTGTTGCATATGCTGACATGTCAGATGATGCTTTTCCCTGTATAAACGGCGAGATAACTGCGGCGGCCCCCTTCAGTATGTATGAATACAAGAAATTCCGGGGAATGGATCGTGAAATAATGCATGTTGAACATGCACATGATGAAACTGTTCTTATGGGAATTAACTCGGAAAAATATTTCAAAGGTGTAAAAAATGTATATTTCAAGTACGGCGGCTATGGAATAGATTTTGCCGAGCCTCTGTACAAGATGGGACTGCTTTCTGAAAAGCCGGTCGAGGTTGACGGACAGATGGTGATTCCCAGAAATCTTCTGTTGAAAATGACCCCTCCTGCGCCCAAGTATCATGATGAAATCAAGGCAATCCTGGATGAAGGGCTTATCGATGATTCCGGAGCTATGCTAATTGAGGCAATTGGTATAAAGGACGGTAAAAAGGTTATGGTTGAAAGCTATGTTAATTCCCTGGGCTGTGCAGATGCTTTTGAAAAATCCGGGTTGACCGGTGAAACCTATTTTACCGGTCAGGGCGGGGCGCTTTTTACGAAACTCTTTGTAAATGATAAAATTTATCAGAAGGGTCTGATATCATCAGATATGATGGAATATGATCAGGTTGATTATTATCTTACCGAAGCAGCTAAACTTGATATAACAATTGATAAACAGGTAATAGAGCTTTAACCGGGATATCGGCATTGAATTGACACTAAGTATTTATGTTCATATAATTCAGTGAATGCCTGCAAGAAAAACTATCAGCATGGAGAGAACCTCCATGCTTTTATTCAGATTTACCCTGGTTCTTCTCATTGTGAATGTACTTGCTTTCTCTGCAATCGGTTTATCTTTTTTCAGAAACCTGCGTGTTGAGAAGGCTTCAGCCCAGATGTATAAGGATATAAACAGCCTTGTTGTACTTGTTATGTCTGAGCCGACCAGCCCTTCAGATGCTGCCCTTGCTCAATACCGGCAAATATCCGGCGATTTAAAAAAGAATCGCTGGATTTTAAGGCTGAAAACTCTTTTTCCTGAACCTGAATATCAAAACAGCGATGAAAATGAAGAATACAGGGCTGTTATCAGGGAATATGCAACTGCAGCCCGAACCCTTATAAATAAAATAACCAGACGTTCGTACTATATAATCAGTATTATGATATTTAATTCCTGTATTGCTTCCGCAGGTATTCTTATAATTATGATCAGATGGCGGCGGCATCAGCTGGTTTTCAACCGGGAACTTCATTCCGGATTCGATCGACTGGAGATGATTCTTAAATATCAGAATCCGCCTTCACAGGAAAAGGTTGAATACAAAATTGACGAGATTGATGAGCTTAATGCGGTTATAGAACGTATAAGTTCCGATGAATACTATAACCGGGAAGTCCGTGAGGCTACGGTCTCAGGTAACCTGAATAACTTTCTCGATGATATTTTTGAAAAGCTGGGAAAAAGGATGAGCTGTGACAGGATTGCAATTGCATTTCTTGATTCTTCAGAGAATCTGATAGCTGAAACTGCAGTTGCCACCTATTCAAGGATGTCTCTGGAACCGGGATTCCGGGAAAATATCAATAACTCCTCTCTTCCTGATCTTTTAAAAGCCGGAAAATCACGAATCATAAATGACCTTCCATCATACGCAAAGGGCAGGAAAGTTTCAGAGGCAACTGCTAAAATTCTCCATGAGGGCATAAACTCAAGCATGACGATTCCGATGTTTTTCGGTGAAAAGTGCCTGGGATTTTTCTTTGTTTCAAGTCTGAGTTTAAATGCTTATAATGATGAAACTCTTAATTATACGGTCAGGCTTGTAAACCTCATAAAGCAGAATGTTTATATAGAGTTTCTGCTTCAGGAAATTATCTCCGAGATTACTAATGCCTTTGTGACCCTGATGCATGAAAAAGATAATGAGACATCAAATCACATTATCAGGATGTCTGAGTATTCATATATGATAGCCAGATCCTATCATGAGCATATAAACCCCCTTTCTCCCAGGTTAATGCGTGAGATTCGCTGGTTTTCACCGCTGCATGACATAGGAAAGGTCGGAATTCCCGATGCAATCCTTTTAAAAGAAGGTCCGCTTGATGATTCAGAGATGACGGTGATGAAAAGCCATGTCAATATAGGCATGCGCGTTATGGAAAAGATGAACAGTAATCTGCTTAATGTGGCCAGCTTTCCGCTTATGCAGACTGCTATCGAAATTATCTCCGGTCATCATGAAAAATTTGACGGTTCCGGCTATCCTTTCGGACTTGAAGGGCGGGACATCCCGCTTGCCGGCAGAATAGTTGCACTTGCCGATGTTTTTGATGCCCTTACCTCAAAAAGACCGTATAAGGCGGCCTTCAGTATCGAAAAATCAGTCAGTATTATCGAAGAAGAAATGGGTGCTAACTTTGATCCTAATGTGATAAATGCCTTTAAACTCTGTATGAATGATATCAGGCATATCTATGAGAAGTTCAAGGAAGTTTGATGGATGAACGTACAGCACGAATCCTTGTGCAGTCAGGACTGTTTTCCGGAATTACAGCTGATGAGCTCGATGATCTTTTTAAGAATATTCCCTTTAAAATCTGCCGCTATGATAACAACTCAATAATTCAGCTGCGCGGTGATCTTGTTGAAGATCTTCGAATTATTATGTCAGGGAAGCTCTCAGCAGAAATTCATGGTTCCGGCGGAAAAAATTTACTTGTTGAGACACTATGTCCCTCATCTGCAATTGCTTCCGGAATTCTATTTTCAGAGGATAATCGTCTTCCTGTAACCCTTGTGGCAAAAAGCGATGTAGAAATAATCTGCATCGGTAAAAAAGAGGTCATTGGGCTATGCCAGAGTTCTACAGTTTTTATGCAGAATTTTCTCACTGATATGGGAAGCCGGATCAGCTTTCTGGCCGAAAAAATAAGGCTTCTTCAGTTCAGTACAATAAGACAGAAAATATGCGGGTATATACTTGGACTGTCAGGAGAACGTGAGAAGGAGCTGGTTACGCTAGGCTATAACCGTGAAAAACTTGCTGAACTGATGAGTGTAGCCAGGCCCAGTCTGTCACGAGAGTTTTCAAATCTTGTTTCAATGGGCTTTATATCTGTAGTTGGCCGAGAGGTTAGTATTCTCGATCGGAAAGCAATCGAGGAAGTTATGGCTGAAGATTAATGAAAGAGTTAAATACCGTATATACCGATGGGAGAAATCCTGATTTTATTAAATTGTGTGAAATGCTGGACTCTGATCTTGATGAAATAGTCGGCGGACATGCTCAGCGTGAACAGTATGTGCAGTATAATCAGCTTGATGATATTCATGATGTAATTGTTATATTTGTAGATGATATTCCTGCCGCCTGCGGTGCATTCAAGCACTATGATGAATATTCCGCAGAAATTAAGAGGGTGTACGTCAGGCCGGAATACAGAGGCAGGGGATTAGCGGAGCGTTTGATGTCTGAGCTTGAGCAGAAAGCCGCTTTGAAGGGTTATTCAAGTCTGATTCTTGAAACCGGAGAACCGCTTAAAGCTGCGATGAAGCTGTATCTGAGGCTTGGGTTTGCTGTGATTGAAAACTACGGTCAGTACCGGGATATTCCGGAATCTATCTGTATGGCAAAGTCCGTAAAAAAGGCTTGATTTCTGTCTGTAAAAAATCCCCCAAGGCCTGGACCCCGGAGGATTATACAAATTATTTCAGAATAAAATGTTTATGCACCCATGAATATCTTAATATCATCTTCAACTTCACCTATTCCGGCAATTCCGAAGTTCTCAATAAGAACCTTAGCCACATTCGGGCTGAGAAAGGCCGGGAGTGTCGGGCCGAGATGGATGTTTTTTACGCCCAGGTAAAGAAGGGCAAGAAGTACTATTACGGCCTTCTGCTCGTACCATGCAATATTGTAGGAGATAGGCAAGTCATTGATGTCGTTAAGTTCGAACACTTCTTTTAACTTGAGTGCAATTACTGCAAGTGAGTATGAATCGTTGCACTGGCCGGCATCCAGAACCCTTGGTATTCCGCCGATATCTCCGAGAGGAAGCTTGTTGTAGCGGTACTTTGCGCATCCGGCAGTAAGTATAACTGTATCCTTGGGAAGCTTCTGTGCGAAATCAGAATAATAGTCCCGGCCCTTCATCCGGCCGTCGCATCCGGCCATCACAAAAAACTGCTTTATTGCCCCGCTTTTTACAGCATCTACAACCTTGTCTGCAAGTGCCAGAACCTGAGCATGTGCAAATCCGCCTACTATCTCTCCTGTTTCAATCTGCACAGGAGCATCGCACTTTCTTGCATGCTCGATTACTGCCGAGAAGTCTTTCTCTCCGGCCTTACCTTCAATATGCTTTACGCCTTCAAAGCCTGCTGCTCCGGTGGTGTATACCCTGTCTTTGTAGGAATCTTTGGGCGGTGTAATACAGTTTGTAGTAAAAATAATAGGCCCGTTGAAGGATTCAAACTCGGTATTCTGCTTCCACCATGCGTTACCGTAATTTCCGACGAAATGGCTGTATTTCTTGAAGGCAGGGTAGTAGTTTGCCGGAAGCATTTCGCTGTGAGTGTATACATCTACTCCGGTTCCCTCAGTCTGAGCCAGAAGCTGCTCCATATCCTTCAGATCATGTCCGGATATCAGGATACCAGGATTGGTTCCTGTCCCGATGTTGACCTTTGTGATTTCAGGATTACCGTATGATTCGGTATTGGCCTTATCAAGGAGGGCCATCACGTCAACACCATTCTTTCCGCATTCGAGAACCAGTGCAGTCAGTTCATCTGCACTCAGATTATCGTTTACAGTTGCTGCAAGCCCCTTGTAGATGAAAGAAAATACAGAATCATAAAAATATCCCAGGTTTGCCGCATGCTCGGCATATGCAGCCATACCCTTCAGTCCGTAGATGAGCAGCTCCCTCAGTGAGCGTACATCTTCATTTTCGGTGGCCAGAATGCCTACGGTTGCCGCCTTTATTTCGTATTCAGCCTCGGATTCAGGGCTCCATTCAGCACAGTCCGGAAGACTTCCATCAACCTCAACTTTAGTTTTAAGACTATCCCTGATAGCCAGAGCTTCTGTAACTGATTTTACGAAAACTGACTTATCAAAATTGGCATTGGTTATAGTTTTAAAAAGGCTGTCATACATGAATTTATCAGTTGCAGCATCGGTAACACTGTTATCGCCTGCCTTATCTGCATAAAAGGCAATTCCCTTAAGTGTGAAAATAAGAAGGTCCTGCATATTGGCAACATCGTCGCTTTTTCCGCATACTCCCTTTACTGTACATCCGGTTCCCTTTGCGGCTTCCTGACACTGAAAACAAAACATAGACATATAATTCTCCTTGGTTGTCCTTTAAAAAGTATACAGGTACTTTAATACCTGTATACTTTCATTGCTGTAACATATGTTACGGAAATAAAAAATAATGGTCGAATTCTTTCTAAAGTGGCATATTATTACTGATGAAAAAGAAGCATGTTTTTACGTTAATTTCATTGTGCTGCCTTCTTGCGCAGTCGTGCCTGAGTTTTGCAGAGGAGGGAAATATGAAAGTACCCTACTATGTTCAGGGTAAAGACGCCTCCTGGGCTGATGAAAAGCTTGGAAACAACTCCGAGTTTACAATCCGCACTCACGGCTGTGCCTTGACCTCAATTGCAATGATAGCATCGTATCATACAAAGAAAAACTATAATCCCTCCAAAATGAATGACTGGCTTAAGGCTCATAACGGCTTTGATGATGCCTGGGAAGGCGGTAAATATGTCGGTGAAGTTCAGCTTCGCTGGCCGGCAATGACTGCCTTTGATGACGGCTGGGTTTATACCCGCTTTGACTGGAGCGCACTGCCTGCAGATCTTGTGTTAATTGAATATTATCTTGATAAGGGGATCCCTGTGATAGCGGAGGTTCTCTACAAGGGCGCGCCCCACTATGTTGTGCTGACAGGATATGGTGAAAGAGGTTTTATAATGAACGATCCTGAATTTCCTGATGAACATCTATTTAATAATCTGTATAATATCTCAGATAAATGGGGTTCCGGTCCGGCAAGAAACATCTATGGTATACGAATCCTTTACCCGGGAGATTTAAATGGCAAAAGTTAAACTGATTGCAGACCTGAATAATGCTACAGAGGCAGAACTGATAGCAAATATACTTAATACAGAGGAAATACCCTTTAATATAAAAAGCAATGAAACCACAGCCTATGACGGCCTGTTTACGCTTGAACACGGCTGGGGCAGTATTGAGGCTCCTGAAGAATATGAAGAGCAGATAATTCAGATTCTGGAAGATTTCAGGGAAGGAAAATTCGAAGAGGACTAGAATCAACGTTCTAAGCACTGCCAGTCTTAGATTGATTCCAGATCTTCCAGATAATCATCCGCAGATTTTGATTGTTTTAAGCAAAAAACGGATAAACATATAAAAAATTAATGTCTGATCACTTCAAATAGTACATAATTAAGTTAATGAAAACTTTCGGAACGTATTTCCATCCTGAAACCTGTATGACAATAAAGCCGATGAACGAGATTGAATTCATTGGCCAGTCGCTTGATTATTATGATAAGGTCCGGGCAGGGATCAGAAAGGAACTGAGGGTACCTGAACTGCCTCTGAACAGGGTTGAGTTTGATGAGTTCAAGTCGGTTCATGGCAAAGAGTATCTTGATGCAATCAAAGCCTTTGCAGGCGGTGATGAACAGGCTGATCTGACTATAAGTGCGGAATGCTTCAATCTGCCTCTGGCTCTTCCCGGCTTTGAATACGGTCTTGGCGGTCTTTATTCAGCAGTCGATCTGATGAAAAGGGGAGTCCTGGATAGGGCATACTGTTTTACCCAGCCCAGTCATCATGCATTTCCATCCAGGGGGCATGGCTACTGTCTGCTGAATTCCATGGCAGCCGCGGCACGGTATGCGCAGAAATCCGGATTCAGGAATATCCTAATCATTGACTGGGATTTTCATCATGGAGACGGAACCCAGACAATATTTGAGAATGACAGTTCGGTTTACATCATAGATATTCACAGTGCAGTCGACCTGTACATGAGTATGGTTAAATCAATCGAGCTCGGAACTACTGTATATTCATCTTCTGTCGGCCACTGCAGTATTCCGGTTCTTGATGAAAACTATACCGATGATTTTTTCCATGATGAACTCGGGCTGAAGGGTGATGTCTTCAGGGCTGAGAATGTAATGGAACAGTTCCGATTAGAACTTGAAACGCTTCCGTTCACACCGGATATGATCTTTGTCTTCGACGGACATGACGGACATACCCTTGACTGCGGAAAGTATGTGACCAAGTTTGAGTATGAGGATTTTGCTATGATGACAAGGACTGTCATTGAAGTTTCGAATAAATACAATGCTCCGGTTGTTTCCCTGCCCGGAGGCGGATATGAGCTTGATGTAACTGTGAACTCCGCGGCGGCTCATATGAGCGAGCTGTTTCGAAGCATAAAATGACTGATAAAGAACTTAATAAAAAAATCAGAGGATGCCTCTTTGGTGCCGTCATCGGTGACGCAATCGGTGAGAATTTCGGCGCAGGGGACAAAGCTGAGATTGAAACCGAACTCCAAAAGTCCGAGGTAATACGCTACACAGACGATTCTTTGATGACCTTCGGAGTTTGTCAGCAGCTTATTATACATGGAAGAATCAGACTTGAGCAGCTGGCCGATATCTTTATGTATGATCATCTTGCAAATCTCGATCGGGCATACGGTACCGGTACCTATTTCCTTTTCAATATCCGAAAGGATACAGCGGGTGTGTCCTCAAAGAAGCTGAACCGCTTTGTCAGCGAGCTTTTATACAAAAACAGCAGCGGTTCTATGGGGAACGGCGCCTGTATGCGGGTTGCTCCAATCGGACTGTGGTTCAGCAACAGACCCCGGCTTATAAAAAAGAATGCGGTAAAATCAGCCCGAACAACCCACATCCATCCGCTGGGCGTTGATTCAGCTGTAATTATGGCAAAGGCTGCAGCGCTTGCTTTAGATGCTGATAAAATCAGTAACGATGATTTTATAGCTGAACTGCTTAAAGTTTCTTCAACCGGAGGGTTCAGAGAAGCTTTGGAAAAAAACAGGATACTATTGAATAAGGGGGTTGATTCGGACGGATGCATGAACTCCTTTCTTCGGGATGAGACGGCAGTTGAATCGCTTCCTTTTTCTATTCTTACCTTCTTAAGGAACAGGGATTCTTTTGAGGACTGCCTTTATGAAGCAGTCAGCGCAGGCGGTGATACCGATACAATTTCATCCATGGCCTGTGCCCTGAGCGGCGCTTATCTGGGAATAGAAAGCATTCCGGAAAGGCTTTTATCAGTGATTGAAAACCATGATTACATTGAAAGATTAATTGATTACTTTATACGGGCCCGCAGCGGTGAAGATGTCAAACAGGATTTTCTTGATATGAAGGATGAAACTTTCCCGTGGGCTCTTCTTGAGGAGAATGATAAAGTGTTATTTAAAAATATTGATAAACTTCCCATTGTCAGGGCCATGAAGGAATTATAATGAAAGGAGAACTATAAGCTTTGAACCTTTTAGAACCGAAATTTCTTGAGATACTAAGAAATCCTGAGATAAAAAATGTTCTGCTTGTGGGATGCGGCGGGGGGTTTGATTTCATTCACGGGATGCTGCTTTATCCTGCGCTGATGGAGCTGAACAAGAATGTTGTGATAGGAAGCTATTCATTCGGTCTAACTGATAAGATCAATTGTGAAATGCTGAATATTCCAGGGATAAATGACATTCAAATCAAACTCTGTACAGGCTCAATTACCCCGGATCCTCATTATGCTCCCGAGATAAATGTATGCAGATATCTTGATGCTGTCTACCCTGAGACCTTGCACTCCGTTTACGCCTATTATGCCAGAGACTTTAACGTCGGAAAACTGAAAAGACTGTATGAATATTTATGTGAGAAGCATTCTGTCGACTGTATTATTGCAGTTGATGGAGGTTCCGACTCTCTTATGACCGGAGATGAAGCCGGTCTTGGAGACGTTATCGAGGATCTTGTATCGGTCACTGCTATATCACTGCTGTCCTGTGATATACCTAAACTCCTTTTCACAGTCGGACTGGGGGCTGACAGATTCAACGATGTTTCTGACGCATCCGCGCTTCGCGCAGTAAGTGAACTGCAGCGGATCGGCGGATATCTGGGCTCTCTGGGTCTTGATAATTCTGCAGCTTCCTTTATTTTTTATAAAAACTGCATTGAGTATATCTATGATAAGCAGACGTTCAGATCCACGGTTGCAGGATTTATTCTGGGAGGAATTGAAGGATATTACGGAAATGAAGAAGTTCCTGTATATCTGAACCGTAAATTTAAATCCAAAGATAAGTTTGCCTTCTGGCCGGTTATGGGATTTCTTTTTGCCTTTGATATTGTGAAAGTAGCAGAACGTTCCCATCTTCCGGAGGTTATCAGAAAATGCCCTTCTGTTCCTCATACATGGAAGGCTGTAACAGCGTTCAGACAGAGTATTAGAGAAAAAATCCGTAAGATAGAAAACCTGCCCCTGCATGAAGATATGCGTTCTGTGGAGCGGTATAATTTTACGACAGGTTCACTTGAAGGGGGCGTCTATGATGAGCTTCCTGAATTGTGAAAAAACCGCATATTTTATTTGAAAAAAAACCTATTCAGGTATAAACTTATCTAAGTGTAAATAACACACTAAGAAGGCCGCTATAGCATTATTTAAAAAAGGAGCCTCTATTGAAAACTTTCAGCTATAAAATAATCTGGGAAGGCGATACGAAATTTCCTGTAAAACAGGTGAGTTTTCAGAAGATCAATTACAGATTTACTCAGGTTCCGGCAGGAGCGGATGTCAGAATCTTCGACGCCCGCAGATGGGACAAATACTGCGATGCTCAGGATTTCTACCGAAAAATGTCGATCCCGTCACTTGTAATTGTTCCTGATGAGCTTGAGTCAGTATGGCTGCGGAAACTGCTGCCGGAAGACAGTGTTGTACTTTCCTCATCCTTTGACGAAAACTTTACACTTCATCTGGTAAGATTCTGTATAAACACTCATGCAAGACAGCGGTCGCTAAAAATGTCGCTTACAGATCCGTTAACCGGACTTCTTCCACGGAGTGAAATTTCAAGACGTCTAAGGTTCGAACTGTTTATGAATGAATCTGAGAAACCTGTTTCACTTATGATGATGGATATAGATAATTTTAAAATAATCAATGACACCTTCGGTTTTCAAAACGGAGACAGGCTGCTTCGAAGAATTGCTGGTATTCTCCGGAACTGCATGACCGGTGAAAACGGGATCTGCCGCATGGGCGGTGATGAATTTGCGGTTGTAAGCAGAATGAACAGACAGCAGGCTGCAGGAGCTGCTGATTTTATCCGTAGAGAGGTTGAGCAGATTGATATTAAGGATTTAGTCTCCGGAGTTGAAATTAAAGGTGATTTTTCTGTTTCAATCAGTATTGGAATCTGTGTTGCCGATACACCTATGGACAGTGAGGAGATGTTCAACGAGGCTGACAGCGCCCTGTACATGGCAAAGGGTGCAGGACGCAACAGGGTGGAAGTTGCCGGCGGAACCGATAATCCTGAATCAGACCCGGCGGATGTGATGATAAAATACTTTGAAAACAGGGTTAAAGTTCTTACAGACAGGCTTACTGCGGCGCTATCATCCAGCAGCCGGAAGTTCGTTAGCAGTATGGCGCAGCAGGCGGATACCGACGGACTGACAGCTCTCTTTGACCGCGGATATTTCAACCGCAGGATGAAGCGTGAGTTTGACAGGGCCAGGGAATACAAACATCCTCTATCACTTATCTTTGTTGATATAGATTTCTTCGGTCAGGTCAACAAGACCTACGGATGGCCGACCGGTGACCGGGCTCTCCAGCATGTGGCTGAAGTAATTAAGGGCTCTGTTCGTACAGTGGACTGGGTTGCCAGATACGGCGGGGAAGAAATGTGTGTTGTACTGCCTGATACAAATGAGGATGAAGCATATGAGGTCGCCGAGCGTATATGGATAAATGCGGGCGAGGCACAGATTAATGCCTACGACGGAAGCCGTTTTACAATAACCCTCAGTGTCGGTGTAGCGGAGTTATCGCATAAGGATGATCAGCTTATCGACTTTATTCAGAGAACAAGCGAACGTACTAGATGCGCTAAGGAAAACGGCAGAAACCAAATCTGCCGGAAGGACAGGATTACAGATGTACCAGTATAAATACCCGCATCCGGCAGTTACAGTAGACTGCGTGGTTTTTGGACTTGATAATAATGAACTTAAGGTTCTGCTGATAAAAAGGCTGCTTGAACCTTTTAAAGACAGCTGGGCAATCCCCGGAGGATTTGTCGGTATTGATGAGGATATCCCTGATGCCGCCAAAAGAGAGCTGCGCGAAGAGACCGGTGTTGAAAACATCTACCTTGAAGAGTTCGGTTCATACGGCAAACCCGGTAGAGACCCCAGAGAACGGGTGATCACTATTGCTTACTTCGCAATCGTCAATCTTTTCGACCATGATGTGAAGGCTGATACTGATGCAAGTGAGGCAGCCTGGTTTCCTGTCTCTCAACTTCCACGAACTGCTTTTGATCACGGACAGATCCTCACAGATGCTCTTTCAAAACTTCAGCAGAAAGTAAAGCGTTGGCCTCTTGTATTTGAATTTCTTCCGGAAGAGTTTACCCTAAGGCAGGTCCAGCATCTATATGAACTGATACTCGGGACAGCACTTGACCGCAGGAATTTTCAGAAGAAGCTTCACAAGACAGGAATGCTGATTCCGCTTGAACGCTTTGAACAGGATGTTTCCCACAGGGCGGCAAGATTCTATCGCTTCGATTATGAGACATGGGAGACCAGCAAGGAAGAAGGATTTCAGGTGGTCACAAATTGCTAGAAATTAAAGATAAAACAGAACGTGTACAGCTTGCGGATATCAGCCTGCAGGGGCTTTCTGTCGGAGATGCATTCGGTGAACAATTTTTCGGGTATCACGATGAAGTTATTCCTAAAATTGACTCACGCATTCTGCCTGATCCGCCCTGGAAGTGTACAGATGATACTGTGATGGGAATATCTATAGTAAAAACACTGATTTCCCGCACGCGTATCGACCGGGACTTTCTGGCAAAGCAGTTTCTTGTGCAATACAGGAAGGATCCGGCCAGAGGCTACGGAAGAGGTATTCACGCCATGCTTGGCAACTATATGTACGATTCTGACTGGAAAACCCTCTCCGCCGCAGCTTTTGACGGTCAGGGCTCATGCGGGAACGGTTCTGCAATGAGGGTCGGTCCGGTCGGCGCATATTTCTGGGATAATCCGGAAAAAGCAGCTGCAGAGGCAAGGCTCTCCGCTCAGGTAACCCATATGCACTCCGAAGGGCAGGAGGGCGCTGCAGCTGTTGCACTTGCAGCTTCCTGGGTTGTTCAGAAGACCAGGCGCAATGAAGTTCCGGGGCTTTTTGAATATGTCATCAGATATCTTGCCGCCGGAACGCTCAAAGATGAGGTGGAGAAGGCCGGAAACCTGCCCGGCACAACCACTGCATACGATGCTGCCGGTATTCTCGGTACAGGGCAGAATATCCTTGCTGTAGATACTGTGCCCTTCTGTCTCTGGATAGTTGAGAGGTTTTATGATGACTATGCCGAAGCTTTATGGAATACCGTCGCAGGATTGGGAGACAGGGACACCACCTGTGCCATTGTAGGATCCATTGTCAGCCTTTACAGCCTCGGAAAAGACATCCCTGCCGCATGGACAGCAGCCAGGGAGAATCTTGGTGTTTTTCAGTATCCCTGAATATCATAAGGCTATGTATGACCGCTGATGCTATAAAAATCCAGATATTCGGACAGGAAGAACTTGTTGAGCATCTGAGAAAGGGGAGACCTGTGTATTCCCACTGTATATCGATCAATAACCCTGAATGCACATGTCCCGGAGACCCGCGCTGCAGTACACCGCCTGAAATTGAATCAGCTTTCAGTTCGATTCTTCATCTTGAATTCTGGGATGAAAATGATATTGAAAACCTTGCTTCTTTCAATAATAAAAGGATGATCGAACGTGATGATATTGAGCAGGTTCTGAACTTTGTGAAAAACGAAAATGAATCTGCATCAGGCTTTACACTGCACTGCTGGAGGGGAATATCACGTTCCGCTTCAATTGCCCTTGGACTCCTTCAATTCATACTACGTGATGAACATAGAGCTTCCGACTTTCTGATAGGCATCAGGCGTAATGCCATGCCGCTGAAAAGAGCTGTTCTTCTGTTTGATGAGGTGCTGGGCTCAAATCTTTCTGATTATAAAAATACAGTGTTTCGGGCAAGGATGAAGGCTCTGCGGAATGAGCTGCAATCAAGGGAATAAAAAAGCTGCTCCGAAAATTCGGAAGCAGCTATAATGTAATCTATCTCAGTATCACTCAGTCTGCTGCTGTGAAAACTGTCTCATTCCCGTCAGCATCAGTAAAGGTTATCGCATCGTAAACAACCAGATACTTGCCCTTCTCAACTGTAAATTCTGCTGTATTTCCTTCAGACGGGAAAAGAGCAAGTGACAGCCATGCTGCATTAATCTGAATTTCAGACAGACTTGTCTGCTCAAGATTATCAGTCTGGTCTACGCCGGTTAATGTGATAGTGCTGCCATCGAGTGTGTAACTTCCTGTACGGGTAGAGAATACTGTTGTAGATCCCCAGGTTCCGGTCATTTCAGCTGTGTAACTTTCCTCGTCATCAAAAGTCAGTTCATAATCAACGGAAACTACAGTTGTTCCTGCAGCATAAGCTTCGTACAATTTAGCACTTTCCCATGATTCCGCCATAATCTGGCTTGCCAGGTTACATCCGCTTAGTGTCAGCACAGACACTGCCAGAAGACCAATGATGAGTTTCATTAGATTTTTCTTCATGTGTTTCTCCAAGTAAGTATAATTTATGTAAGACTGTAATATAAATAGTATGCTTAATCAATAAAAAATATCGATTAAAATTTTATAGATACGCAAATATCTTTGATTGCCGGATTTTGGATTTACACAAGGTATTTCCATCAAGTTGAATTAATTCAGAAAATATGCGAATATTCCCTCAAAATAATGATTTACATCTAAGCTTTAATACGGCTTACGGATTCATAAGGAGACTTTAAATGCGATTCTCACAGATATTCGGACATACACTCAAGGAAGCGCCATCGGATGCTCAGGCGGTTTCTCATCAGTATTTAATCCGCGGAGGCTACATCCATCAGGTTGCCGCCGGACTGTTCTCATATCTGCCTCTCGCACGGAGGGTTCTCAATAAAATCGAAAGAATAATGCATGATGAAATGGCTAAGATCGGCGGTCAGGAGATAACCATGCCTGTTGTTCTTCCTGCAGATATGTGGAAGGATTCAGGACGCTGGTATCAGATCGGCTCAGAGATGACCCGCCTTAAGGACAGAAAAGATCACGATATGGTGCTTGCGATGACTCACGAGGAAGCGCTCTGCGACCTTGCAAAAAAATACATACGTTCATACAAGGAAATGCCGTCGCTGGTTTACCATATCCAGACTAAATGGCGGGATGACCCCAGACCCCGTGCCGGGCTTATTCGTGTGCGTGAGTTCAAAATGAAGGACTCCTACAGTATGGATACCAGCTGGGAAGGTCTAGATAAGCAGTACAGAGCCCACTACCAGGCATATTTTGACATCTTCCACCGATGCGGGCTTGATGCTATCGCGGTTAAATCTGATACGGGAATGATGGGCGGAAAGATTGCCCACGAGTTTATGTATCTTACTCCGATTGGTGAGGATACAATAATTTACTGTGACAGCTGCGGATACAATTCCAACCGCCAGGTTGCCGAATTTTCCAAGGATAAATCTGAACAGGAAGCTTTGGCTGAAACAGAAAAGGTTGAAACTCCGGACTGTAAGACTATTGCGGATCTCGCTGAGTTTCTGAAGATCCCCGAATCAAAGACCGCAAAGGCTGTGTTCATGGTTGCGACTGTGATGGAAGACAATGAGGAAAAGGAACAGTTCGTTCTGGCGGTTCTCCGCGGTGACATGGAACTCAACGAAACAAAGCTTGCCAATGCCGTACAGGCTAAGGATCTCCGGCCTGCCCATGAGGATGAAATCAAGCAGAGAGGTTCAGTGCCCGGCTACGGCTCTCCGATCGGCGTTAAGGATGCTTTGGTTGTCGTTGATGATCTGGTCGCAGAGTCTCCAAACCTAGTAGCAGGCGCCAATGAGGAAGGTTTTCATCTTCTTAATGTTAACTGCGGGCGCGATTACAAGGCTGATATTGTTACTGATATAGCCGCCGCGGATAAGGGGCATAAGTGTATCGAATGCGGTGCAGTCCTCAAAGCCGAGAAAGCTGTGGAGGTTGGTAATATCTTTAAACTCGGAACAAGATATTCCGAATCAATGGGATGTCTCTACCAGGACCAGAACGGAGAACTTCAGCCGATAATCATGGGTTCCTACGGAATCGGAGTAGGGCGGCTGCTGAGCTGTGTGGTTGAGCAGCATCATGATGATCACGGAATCATCTGGCCGGTAAGTATTGCCCCCTTCCAGGTTCATGTAGTCCTGCTTCATGACAGAAAGGGTACTGAAGCTCAGGATGTTGCAGAAAAACTTTATGAAGATCTGAAAGCAGCTGGAATTGAAGTTCTGTTCGATGACAGGCAGGAAAGTCCCGGCAGCAAGTTCAATGATGCTGATCTTATCGGAATTCCGCTTAGAATCACCGTAGGCCGCAGAGCTCTTGAAAAAGGCGGGCTGGAGTTTAAATACAGACAGGGCGGAGAAGCCGAGATAGTTCCCCTGTCAGATATCATTACAAAATGTAAATCTGCAGTTGACGAACTTGAAAAAGGAATCAAAGACTCTATTGTCAAGGTAGAATATAAGGACTGAGTGGACTATTCAGAAAGTTGAACGGCGGTCAGAATAAGTCATCCCAGATGATGCCCTGACCGTTGCCGACACCTCTTTTAACCTTCTTTCCGATAAGCATATCGTAATATTCAGGTCCGAGTCCGGGCCTGAGGACTTTTTCCGTTCTTAGAATAATCATATTATCAGGTCCGAGAACCTCACCGCGTTTCAGCTTTCTTGCCGCGTGAATAGAGCGGTTTGTTGTTGTATAGTTGGCTTCTTCAGAGGGAGCAAGATGTTTAACTCCGTCACCGCTGACTTCTTCAACCAGATCCTTTCCGAACTTCTCACATAGAGAAGTATACGCGTCTTCCGGTTTCGGCATGAGATTTTCAACTTCCCTTACCGCATCAGTCATCTGCCGGAATGTTTCAGGCACAAGGGCAATAGGATCATCAAGTCCCTTTCCCTCCTTTGACAGAGTGAAGTGCTTTTCGATTGCAACGGCACCGTAATATGTTGCTATGGATGGTACTATTAAAGGATTGGTACTGTGATCCGAGATCCCCACAGGAACTCCAAGTACTGCATGGAGATTTCTTATGAGCTTAACATTGTATTCAATCTCAGGTGCAGGATAGGATGTTATGCAGTGAAGAAGTATTGTCCTGTCAATTCCGCTGATAAGCAGAGCCTTTTCAATATCTCCGAGAGTTGAAACTCCAGATGACAGAAGCATCAGTTCATCACCTTCAGCGGCTTCCCTGATTAGCGGGAAGTGATTAAGCTCGGGTGAAGCTATCTTGATAATACCGCATCCGATTTCACGCATCAGTGCAAGGCTTCTTGTCCCGAATGGTGATGCACAGAACAGAAGTCCCTTTTCTTCGGCTCGTTCTTTCATTTTTAGAAAGAAATCCTTTCCCTGTTCGAGGCTTCGGAATACATCAAAAAGCGGTGTGCTTCCTCCCGGGAGGGGTACATAACCGGTATCCGGGTGTATAATTTCGTCAGCAAATATTATCTGTGTCTTAAGGCAGTCTGCACCTGATTCAGCCGCGGCGTCTACCAGCTCCAGAGCCTTTGATAGATCTCCGTTATGTGCTGATCCTGTTTCGGCAATTATGAGGACACGATCCGGCAGTGCGGCCGGTATTTCTGATTTAGTTTCCGCCGTTGTTTTCTGTTTTTTCATCCATTAACCTGAACTTAAGCTCAGCTAGATTATCGGACAAAGATACCTTATAAATGTGCGGATTTATTAATCTTTTGAAAGTTCTGTCCAGAAATTTAAGATCTTTTATCACTTTTTCCCGGATTTCAGGAAGTTCAGGGTTTTTCAGGCATACCCTGCCGTTATCGAGCCGCTTTTTAAGCATTGGTACAATTGAACCGTAATCAGCCACAGTCATCGATTTATACCGGTACATAGGGTGGTTAAAACGGTATTTTCTGTCATCTGAGATATCCTCTTCATGCAGACTTATCAGGTCGGCAATTGGAACATTTCGTTTATCATAAAACCGGTAAAGCTGTTTGATTCCGGGGTTTGTCGTTTTTTCAGGATTATTTGAAAGCTTGATCGTCGGGATAAGTTCTCCATGCTGTTCTCTGGCAACAAGTTTATATACACCGGTAAGCGATGAATCTTCACCTCCGGTTACAAGCTGGGTGCCGACACCCCATGAATTGATGGGGGCTCCGTTTGTTACAAGTTCACGAACAATGTGTTCATTAAGATCATTTGAAACCGCAATTATTGCATCTTTCAGTCCGGCGGCATCAAGTTTTTCACGGACACGTTCACTAAGGTACTGAAGGTCTCCGCTGTCCAGACGGACTCCGAAGTTTTTACCCTGTGCCTGTAGTTCTTTTCCTACGATGATTGCGTTTTCTATACCGCTTCCCAAAGTATCATAGGTATCAATCAGCAGAATTACCTTATTGGGATACAGTTCAGCGTAGGCTCTGAAGGCTTCAAGTTCAGATTCGAAGGCCATTACCCAGGAATGAGCCATGGTGCCGGTTACCGGAATTCCGTACTGTCTGCCGGCGAAGGTGTTTGATGTAGCAGTTGCTCCGCCTATAAAAGCCGCCCTTGCCGCTGATAATGAACCATCCACACCCTGAGCGCGTCTTAGTCCGAACTCCATAATATTCCCGCCTCCGCTGGCGTTGTAAATCCTGGAGCTCTTTGTTGCGATAAGTGTCTGGAAATTAACCGTGTTGAGAAGCATGCTTTCAATCAGCTGGGCTTCTATAAGATTTGCCCGTACCGATATAAGCGGTTCATTGGGAAATACTATTGAACCTTCATCAACTGCTGAAAGTTCACCTGTGAATCTGAAGTCCTTCAGGAAGTGAAGAAAATCCTCGCCGAAGGTTCCCAGGGTTCTGAGATATTGGATATCGTGTTTTGAGAATTGAAGTGAAGCCAGCCTGTCAACCAGATTACCAAGTCCGGCAAAAACCGAATAGCCGCCCTGAAAAGGATTTCTTCTGAAAAACATCTCGAAGGCGACCTGCGGATTTCTATCCTGCAGGAAGTATCCCTGCATCATTGTCAGTTCATAAAGGTCGGTTAACAGGGCTGATTTGTACATTATTTCCTGCTTATCTTATCAAAACCGGTATAAGGTACAAGTTTCTCAGGAATTCTGATTGAACCGTCTTCCTGCTGGAAGTTCTCAAGAATGGCTACAATAGCTCTTGAAACCGCAATAGCTGTTCCGTTGAGCATATGAACATGTTTGTTTTTGTCTCCGTCCCTGTAGCGTATGCCGAGCCTTCTTGCCTGGTAGTCGGTACAGTTTGAAGTACTTGTAACTTCTCCCCATTCTCCGTCTTCACCGCGGCCGGGCATCCAGGCTTCAAGGTCGTATTTCCTGTAAGCAGGTGCTCCGAGATCTCCGGTACATGTATCTACAACCCTGAAAGGAATCTCAAGGCTGCTGAATATTTCTTCCTCAATGGCCCGCAGTTCCTGGTGGTACTGTTCCGATTCTTCAGGCTTGCAGAAGATGAACATCTCAACCTTGGAAAACTGGTGTACCCTGTACAGACCCTTTGAATACTGTCCGGCTCCTCCTGCTTCCCTTCTGAAACAGTGGGAAAGCCCCGCCATTTTAATAGGCATCTTTTCAGTATCGAGGATTTCATTGGAATAGTATCCGCCCAGTGTAATTTCAGCAGTTCCGACAAGACAGGTCCCTGTACCTTCAAGATTATAGATATTTGATTCGGCGCCTCTGGGGTTGAATCCGATACCTTCAAGGACTTCCTCTTTGGCAATATCCGGCGTAATAGTAGGGGTAAAACCCTTCTTTACAAGGATATCGAGTGCATATCTGCTGAGTGCAAGTTCAAGCATAACAGCTTCATTTTTAAGGTAGTAGAATTTAGGACCGGTTACCTTGGCTGCAGTATCAAAATCAATAAGATCGAGATCGGCACCGATTTCAACGTGATCCTTCGGCTTAAAGCTGAATTGGGGTATAGTACCTACACGTTTGATTTCAAGGTTATCCTTGTCTTCCTTTCCAACCGGTGCATCGGGATGAGCCATGTTGGGAACCCTGGCCGCTTCAGTATTAAGTTCAGTTTCAACTGAAGATAGTTCGCTTTCTACGGAGGCAATCTGCTCCTTGAGCTTTTTCCCTTCCTCAATCAGGGCTGTTCTTTCATCCTGTTCCAGCTTGCCCTTCATCTTTTTAGCGTTCTCATTACGCTGCTGCCTGAGTGCATCCGCCTCGATGATCAGCTGATTCCGGCGGTCATATAATTCAATAACGCGGTCAACATCCACTTCCATAAAGCGGTTTTTTACGTTCGCCTTTACCGCGTCGGCGTTTTCTTTGATAAATCGTAAGTCCAGCATGCATAAGAGGATACAGATCTAATGTACGACAGTCAAGATAGCATCATTGTATATTATCAAGTCTGCCGCTTTAGGGTTGTTAAAAACAACAGTTGACAATAGCAACTAAAAGTAGTTATATTAAATCCATGGAAACAAATTATGATATAAGAGCTTTCAGGCACGATTTGAGACGACTCGAACGTTTTCTCGCGGTGAATCTGAAAAGCAATTCAGTCTGCTGCGGGGTAACCTTCAACGAATGTCACATTCTTCTGAGGGTTGAAGAGGCAGGTGACATTACAATTTCGGATATTGTTGATTATCTTGGAGTTGATAAATCGGTGGTTTCAAGAACTGTTGATGCGCTTGTAAAGAAAAACTGGCTTCTAAGAAATGAATCCCTCCATGACAGGAGAACAAGTACGGTTTCTCTAAGTGATGAGGGCAGAGCCTTCCTTCATGGGCTGAACAGTCAATGCGACGAATTTTACATGCCGGTACTTGAGAAGATAGCACCGGATAAATTAAATACTGTTATAAAAGCCGTCACTACGCTTTGTGATGCCTTTGAGTCTGCTGAAATCAGCAGGAGCTGTAAATGCCTGAAATAATTAAAATCAGCAGTGAAATAACTGCGGGAGATATCATCGATAGAATCAAATACCGTATAGGCATCGGACGAATGAAACTTAAGGTTAAGCCCGGGCTGTATGCTCTTAATAAACCGGATGAGACTTCGCCTGTACTGGTAACCGCCAATCTTAAAGTTACCCTTGATATTCTTAGGAAAAAATTAAAAGAGAGGGCAGCATGGATTCTTGTTCTTGATACGATGGGAGTCAATGTCTGGTGTGCTGCAGGGAAAGGGACCTTCGGAACCGAAGAGTTAATACAAAGGGTTCAGATAACCGGCTTGAAAGATTTTGTGAAACATAAAAAACTTGTAGTGCCACAGCTCGGTGCTCCGGGGGTGAAGGCTGTTGCTGTTCAGCGTGCAACCGGCTTTCGGGTTTTCTTCGGGCCTGTAGCCGCAGCGGATCTTCCGGAATACCTTGATAATGGTTTAAAGGCTGACCCGAATATGCGTCTTAAAAAGTTCACCTTATCGGAACGGGCTGAACTGGTACCGCTGCAGCTGATACAGAGCTGGAAGATATTTCTTGCAGCAGCAGTAATTGTGCTTATTCGAGAAGCTGCGGCCAAGGGGGTTACAGGTATTAATCCTTCGGCAGTTATCATACCGGCTCTTGTAACTGTAATCTCAGGTGCCGTCCTTACTCCACTGCTGCTGCCTGTCCTGCCCGGAAGAGCTTTTTCTGTAAAAGGGGCGGTATCCGGATTTATCCTTTCTCTGGTAGTTTTCGGTTTTTTTCCTTCAAAGCTGAGCGTTCCTGCGATCATGCAGAATATTATACTGACGGCTGCCGGTTCATCCTTTATCGGTATGTGGTTTACAGGTTCATCAACGTATACATCATTGTCAGGCGTTAAAAAGGAAATGAAAATTGCGGTTCCTGTTCAGATTTCTCTTGGCGGTTTATCCCTGGTTATGGGCATTATTCCGATACTGCTGCAGAAAGCGGGGGTTTTATGAAATATCTAAGGAATACAGCAACTATCAAAATCGATTTGCAGAAGTGCACCGGATGTTTTATGTGCATAGAGGTCTGTCCACATGCGGTTTTTGCAGAGGATGAAAGAAAGGTCCGGATTGATGATTCAGATTCCTGTATGGAATGCGGTGCCTGTGTCCTCAACTGTTCGTTCAAGGCTCTTTCGGTCGATAAGGGAGTAGGCTGTGCCGAAGCTGTATTTAACAGCATGATTAAAGGCGGAGACCCCTCCTGCGACTGCGGTCCCTCCTGCAGCGGTGAAGGCGGAAAATCTTCCTGCTGCTGATATTATTCAGCTGCAGGAAGGCTGCCTGGAAGCTGTTCGATCCAGGCCTTTATTTCATCTCTTACCCTTCGGTAATGTGAGAGGGCTTCTTCTTCGGTTTTGGCAGTTTTAGCCAGGGCAGGCGGATCGTCAAAGCCTGCATGAACACGGGTTGTTTTTCCGGGAAAGTATGGGCAGGTCTCGGCTGCATGTCCGCAGACTGTTACAACATAGTCGAAACTCTGACCGGCTTGTATCATATCATTAACATTCTTGCTTTGGTGGCCTGATATGTCGATTCCTGCTTCACCCATCACCTTTACTGCATTGGGGTTTAATCCGTGTGTTTCTATGCCTGCAGAATAGACTTCAAAAAGATCTCCCTTAAGGGCTCTGCACCAGCCTTCGGCCATCTGGCTTCTGCATGAATTTCCTGTACATAGAAAAAGAATGCTTTTCTTCATAATTTACTCCACATCAAACATAGCTTTATCTGAGTGTAAAAGTCAATTATTGATATGTTAGAACTGTGTTAGGATTTTAATGTCTGACAGATAGAAGTTAATATGATAATCTTTGGATATGTCTGATTCAGCGAACAGCAAACTAAGCTTAAATGCTGTAATAGATAGCCTCGGGCTTGAACCTCTGCCTGTTGAAGGCGGGTATTTCAGAAGTACCTACCTTACACAGAACTCTTCAGCAATATATTACCTCATTACGCCCGATTCCTGGTCGGCCTTTCACAGGCTCAGCTCGGATGAGATGTGGCATTTTTATGCCGGAGATCCTGCAAGACAGCTGCAGATATTCCCGGATGGAAGTTATAAAATATTCAGAATCGGGCAGAATTTCAATGAAGGCGAAGTTCCCCAGCTTCTCAGTCCTGCAGGTGTATGGCAGTCGACCCGCCTGGCTGCTGAAGGGAAATGGGCGCTTTTCGGTACTACAATGGCGCCTCCCTATTCGAATGAACAATACGATCACGGTGAACAGAATAGTCTTTCATCGATGTATCCGGATTTAGCAGATATTATCCTGAAATTTACGAAATAAGCGAAATAATAAGCATGGAGCAGACTATGTCCGACACAATGTTCAGTTTAAAAGGAAAAACAGCTGTAATTACAGGAGGTGCCGTTAACATCGGCAATGCTGTAAGCCGTAGGCTTGCATATTCCGGAGCCTCCGTGGCTGTAGTATATAATTCAAGCGCTCATTCTGCCGATAAGCTGGTATCTGAGCTAAGGAACGCGGGCTGTATTGCAAAAGCTTTTAAAGCTGACATAAGCAATGAAGTCCAGGTTGTCAGACTGTTTAAAGAAATAAGCGATGATCCTGATTTTGACACTGTAGATATACTTGTGAATAATTCCGGGGTCCTGAGTGTTTTGCCCCAGGAAGAATTAAGTGCGGATGAGTGGGACAGGGTCTTTGCTGTAAATACACGGGGTCTGTTTCTCTGCTCACGTGAAGCGGCGAAGATTATGAAAGCAAACAAGGCCTCCTCCTGCGCCCAGAGAGGTTCCATCATCAACATTGCCAGTATCAACGCGCTTCATCCCGGATTCGGTAATACAGCTCATTATGATGCCACAAAGGGCGCGGTCGCGGCCTACACAGCCTCTCTGGCTGCTGAGCTCGGTCCTTCCGGTATCAGAGTAAATGCCGTGGCTCCGGGGCTGGTTGAATCGGATGCTCTCAGGGAAGGCTCTTCAGAGCTTGCAGAAATGGTTGAAGCCCGTAATCCTCTCAAATGTGCAGACGGAAGTTCACGCCTGGTAACCGGCGAAGATATTGCCTCAACAGTGCTCTTTCTTGCCTCAGGGGCTTCTGCAAGCATTACAGGAGGCATTATTACAGTCGACAGGGGTTACCTGCTGAGCTGAGCAGTATGCCGTTTCATATGGTCAATCAGCACCAGGGCGGCCATTGATTCAACAACCGGAACAATTCGCGGAGTAAGGCAGGGGTCATGTCTTCCTGTTGTGATAATTTCAGTCTCCTCGCCGTCAAGTCCGATGGTCTGCTGTGGATGTTCGATTGATGATGTCGGCTTCACTGCAATCCGGAAAATAATATCATTGCCGGTTGTAATGCCTCCGAGTATTCCGCCGGCATTGTTGGTTTTAAACCCTTCTTTATCCATCCAGTCATTGTGTTCGCTGCCGAGCATCTTTGCAGCGGCAAAACCTGCTCCGAACTCGATACCCTTGACACCGCCGAGCGACATCACTGCCTTTGAAAGTTCAGCGTCAATCTTGTCGAATACAGGTTCGCCGAGTCCGGCCGGAACTCCTGTAATGACGCATTCAACAATGCCTCCGGTACTATCCCCCTTCTCGGCAAGTTCAGTTATTTTCTGGGTCATTTTCCAGGCAGCGGCCGCATCTGCAGCTCTTACCGGGTTTTCCTCAATAATTGACAGATCAATGCTTTCGCACCTTATGCCTGCAACCTCAAGTGTGTAGGCGGTAATTTTTATACCATGTTCGGCCAGCATCTTCTTTGCCACGGCGCCTGCTGCAACACGTCCTGCGGTTTCCCGCCCCGAAGCTCGCCCGCTGCCCCTGAAATCACGGATTCCGTATTTCTGCTGGTATGTATAGTCGGCATGACCAGGGCGGTAGAAATCCTTGATGTTGGAATAAGCCTCGGGGTTTGCGTCCTTGTTATAAAGAATAACAGTAAGCGGCGTTCCGGTTGTTTTGCCTTCAAACATACCCGAGACAATGGCTACAGTGTCGCTCTCCTTTCTGGGAGTTGTTACCGCTGACTGCCCGGGCTTCCGGCGGTCCATTTCCTTCTGGATGTCTGCCTCGGTCAATTCAATACCGGGGGTTACTCCGTCAATTATTACGCCTACGGCAATTCCGTGAGACTCTCCGAAAGTTGTTATTCTGAAATTCTGGCCAAAACTGCTACCTGGCATATCCATGCTCCTTTAAACTCTCAATGATATCTTCGGCTATATCTTCCGGATGCCGTTCTTCTGCTTCTATACTTATACGGCATAAACTATGATAGATTGCTGTCCGCTCATCATACAGTCTGCTGAAATGCTCTTCCGGATTATCAGGGTCAAGAAACGCGGGAATACCTCCTGCGAGTATTCTCTGTAAAAGAACTTCTTTCTTTTCATTGATGCAGATAAAAACAAATTCATCTTTAAGTATTTTTACTGCATCTTCGTTAGCGCATAATCCGCCGCCGGCAGCGGCTATAAGGATTTGTTTCCTGTTTACAAGAACCTCTGCTGCACCGGCTTCATGCTTTTTGAAGTTTTCCGGCGCCTCCCTGTATATCTCGCGGAAGGTTTTACGGTTTCCTGTTTTTTCAAAATAAAGTTCCTCAATGAGATCATCGATATCGAGAAACCTGATTCCTGTCATCCTGGAAAGTGTTTTTCCGGTTGTTGTTTTACCGCTGTGCTTCATTCCTGTAATCAGCAGCGGTTTGAATAGCTTCAGCATCTTCCTACAATAAACAAAGCAACCTTACCGGTCAAGGGCATCCCTGAACAGAAATTATGTTTGTAATTAACAGCTGAAGCACCCTGTTCCGGGTGTTGAAAAAGCTGTCTAAAAAGTAAATAATGCAGCTTATGAATGAAGGATTCAGAATAGAAAAAGACTCAATGGGCGAAGTAAGAATAAAATCAGACAGGTGGTGGGGGGCTCAGACTCAGCGTGCAGTTGAGAATTTTACAGTCTCCGAATACCGTATTCCGGAATCTTATCTTTCCGCTCTTGCACTTATAAAGAGGGCTGCGGCATCTGTAAACTGCAGTCTGGGACTCGTTAACGAAGAAGTTCGTGATCTTATAATGAGGGCAGCCTCAAGGATAGAGAAGGGAGAGTTCAGCTCGGAATTTCCTCTTGATGTATTTCAGACAGGATCGGGAACCTCTTGGAACATGAATATAAATGAGGTTATAGCTAATATTTCGAATGCAGAAGCCGGCACGGGAATCGGAAGCAAGGAGCCTGTCCATCCAAATGACCATGTAAACCGCGGTCAGTCATCAAATGATGTAATTCCGACTGCAATGAATATTGCAGCCCGTCTTGCCGCATCCAATCTTGAAAAATCACTGATTATACTTGCGACAGCACTTGAAGCCAAGGCTGAGGAGTTTTCAGGAGTCCCGAAGCTCGGAAGAACCCATCTCCAGGATGCGGTGCCTATGACCCTGGGCCAGGAATTTTCTGCCTACGCGGTTCAGGTTCGAAAGGGGGCTGCCAGACTCAGAAATACTTTCGGTAATCTTGAAGAGCTTGCAATCGGCGGAACAGCGCTTGGAACCGGCATTAATACCCATCCTGATTTCGGAAAGAAAGTTGCAGACTTTACAGGGGCAGAAACAGGGGTGCCCTTCAGGCAGGCTGAGAATCTGTTTGAGGCTATAGCCGCCCGTGATTCAATGCTTGAGCTTATGGGGGCTGTAAACAGCATAGCTGTCAGTTTGATGAAAATAGCTCAGGACCTGCGTATTCTTGCAAGCGGGCCCAGAGGCGCACTCGGAGAAATTGTTCTTCCGTCACTGCAGCCCGGTTCGTCAATAATGCCGGGAAAAGTTAATCCGGTAATTCCCGAGATGGTAATTCAGTCGGCTGCTCATATAAGCGGTAAATATACCTCGGTAACTGTAGCCTGTCAGAATTCACCGCTAGAGCTCAATATCATGCAGCCTCTCCTCGTACATGAGATTCTTACTTCGATTGATCTTCTTGATCGGGTCAGTGTGAGCTTTGCAGAAAAATGCATCAGCGGAATAGAAGCTGATGAACAGCGATGCCGTGATTTTATAGAATGGAGCCTTGCGGTGGTTACTCCGCTTGCGATTGAAATAGGCTACGACAAAGCCGCAGCTATTGCATATCGGGCGTATAAGGAAAAACGCAAGGTTAAGGATGTTGCAGCAGAAGAAGGAATTCTAAGCCCTGAAAAGCTTGAGAGTGTATTCGATATTGATTCGATGATCTGATGCTTTATTCCTTCCTGTAGGGGTGGGGGTATACAGGACCCACCCTGAGAGCTGGAAGTTCAAGAGGATCTGAGGGTTTGATTTTAATATGATCAGTCTTCCGGGGCGGACAGCAGGATTTTCGCACTACCAGTTCGGTATCCATCATAATCTTTTCTTTAGGCCTTGAGGGTTCCTCAATTACCTTCACAAGCAGTTCAACAGCCATGTTGCCGATTTCTTCAAGCGGCTGTTTCATGGTCGTAAGCGGCGGAGTGAGAAATTCCGAGTAGGTAATATTATTATATCCGAAAACTGAAAGATCCTGAGGTATACGCAGTCCTGCTTCAAATGCTGCATTCATCAGGCCGAGAGCCATGTGGTCATTGGCGCAGAATACGGCTGTAGGCTGTTTTTCCAGGCCCATGAAGTATTTAAAAGCCTTTTTACCGCTCTCCGGCTGCCAGTCTCCATAGTAAATAAGCCTTTTATCAACAGGCAGATTATTTTTTTCAATGGCCTCAAGGTAGCCGCTTATTCTATCGCGTCCGCAAATCAGAGTAGTGCTTCCTGTTACCATCCCTATGCGCTTATGGCCGAGGTTTATCAGATAGTCGATTGCCGAAAGCGCACCCTTGTGGTTATTGGCATCTATATAGTTAATATCAAGTTCATCATCACGTCCGTAAACAACTACAGATGGCACATTATCGGTAACAAGTTTTCTAAGCAGCCACTGGTCAACAGAGGGCGCAAGTACAATGACCCCGTCAACCTTTCTTTCCAGATACAGCTGTGAGTAATCTGATGCTGTCTTAATGGCACTTGGAAGTTTGAATACCAGATGGTAGCCCATTCTATCTATATTTCTTTCCAGGCTTGTAATGAGATCAAGAAAATAGGGAGCAACAGTCATAAACTCGGCATGAGGTATAATAATACCTATTCCATCCGTTTTGTTGTTGTTAAGAGCTCTTGCCGCTGCGTTGGGATAGTAACCAAGTTCTTCAATGGCTTTGAGAACCCTGCGTCGGGTATCTTCCTTTACATTGTCCTTACCGTTAATGACTCTTGATACGGTCATGAACGAGACATTTGCAAGTTTTGCTACATCGGATTGCGAAGGCATTATGTCTGATCTACCCTTTTCATTTTATTTTAATTTAATGTATTATACTTGAAAAGGTGGTTAAATGAAAGATAATCTGATCAAGGCCGAAAAATTTTTATCAAAACACAGACTTTCCTCAGAGTTTTATAACTTTGATAAATGTACGGATGATTTCCTTGCAGAAATGGAAAAGGGCTTAAGCAGTTCATCCTCTCTTCCCATGATTCCTACTTATATTGAATCCGCTGGTGAACTTCCCCTTGATAAAAGTGTACTTGTCCTTGATGCCGGAGGAACAAATTTCAGAGCCGCGCTGGTCAAATTCGATTCTGACAAAAATGCTGTAATAAGCAATTTCAAAAAAAGAAGTATGCCCGGAATTGAACGAGAGCTTTCAAAGTCCGAGTTTTTCGGAGAGATAGCTGATTTTATAATGGATCTTGCACCAAAAGCTGCGAAGATCGGGTTCTGTTTCAGTTATGCCATGGAAAAAACTCCGGAAAGGGACGGCAGACTTCTTAAATTCAGCAAAGAAATCAAAGCCCCAGAAGTCGAAGGCTGCCTTGTCGGAAAGGGTGTTTTAGATGCGCTGGCTGAGCGGGGCGTTTCCCATATCGAAAAGATTATCCTTTTAAACGATACCGTTGCTACAATGCTGGCCGGAAAATCTGCTCCAGGTTCGGAAAACTATGATTCCTTTATAGGTCTGATAGTGGGAACCGGAATAAATGCCTGTTATCAGGAGAAGAATTCAAACATATCCAAGGTACCAGGTCTGCAGCAGACTGAAAAGCAGATCATAAATATGGAATCAGGCTCCTATCACGAAGCTCCTTCTACCGATATCGATGCTGCATTCAGAGCCTCAACGGTAGATCCGGCTATATATCATTACGAAAAGATGATCTCCGGTGCCTATCTTGGACCTCTATGCAGTTTTACTCTTAAATCCGCCGCGTCAGAAAATGTATTTGAGGCTGAAATAAAAAATATGGACGGAGCAGGTTTAAGCAGTTTCATGGACGGTGATGATTCTTCGGCAATTGAAGCTGGTTCTGCTGACAGTGCAGCTGCTGAAGCGTCGAGACTGATATGCGATGCTGTAATTGAAAGAGCGGCTCTTTTGACTGCCGTTAAGCTGACTGCAGTTGCGGTGAAATCTGAAAGCGGACTCAGTACTGAGCATCCCATCTGCATATGTCCGGACGGCTCTACCTTCTGGATGTTAAGCGGTTTCAGGGACAGGGTAGAGAAGTACCTGAAAGCGGAGTTTTCCAAACGCGGACTTCATTATGTGATTAAAAAGGTTGACAACGCCCCGGTAATAGGTGCTGCTGTCGCCGGCCTTACTAATTAATACGCCGGGATACTGTTAAGCCCAGTTTTTGGATTCAAGCGGTATGGGTTTTGATATCTCGTAACCCTGGGCGTAGTCTACCTTCAATTCACTAAGCATGTTGATTATTGTTGAATTGCTTACGAACTCTGCGATTGTTTTCTTGCCCATGATATGGCCCATTGTATTAATAGCCTCAACCATCGCTTTGTTCACACTGTCCTCATGCATATTCCGTACAAACACACCGTCAATTTTTAGATAATCGACCGGAAGGTTTTTAAGGTAATTGAACGAAGAGAAACCGCTGCCGAAATCATCGAGGGCGAATGAACAGCCTGTCTGTTTTAAATCGTTTATAAACTCATGTGCCGATGCCATATTGCTGATGGTGGCTGTTTCAGTTATTTCAAAACAGAAATGCTCGGGAGAAATCCCGGCATCCCTGAACTGTTCCTTAATAAAACCAAGTATGCTGTTGTCTGTCATGGACTGTGCTGAAAGGTTCACAGAGAACTGCTGAATATGCTTCAGCCTTCCATGCTTCATGTTTTCACGAAAGAGGCGGATAGACTCTGAAATTACCCATCTGTCAATCTGAGCCATCATATTATAACGTTCCGCTGCAGGAATGAAGTCGGCCGGCATTACAATCTGGCCTTCCTCATTTCTCATCCTGATAAGAATTTCACCCTTGCTGGGTGTATCTGCACTGCTGTTAAGAGGTCTGATTTCCTGGATGTACAGTTCAAATCTGTTCTTATCAAGAGCCCTGGAGAGTTTAGATACCCATTCCATTTCGCCGCGGCGTTTTTGAAACTGGTTCTCCATCTCGTTATAGATTTTAATCCTGTTGCCGCCTTCTTCTTTGGCAACAAAACAGGCATCATCTACTTCGGCCAGTAGAACTGAGACCGATTTTTCCGTACCTTCCAGAAAGGCTATTCCAATGCTTGTATCGTATGGAAAAACCTTTTCTTCCCATTCGAGTCTAAGCGTGTGGAACTGATTATGAAGCTTAGTTGCTTTTGCAACAATATCATCTCTGTCGGAGCCGTTAAGGATGAGCCCGAACTGGTCTCCGCCGAGTCTTGCGCTGTGCTCAGAAGTTTCTGAATGATCCTTTATGATATTGGCAACATTGACCAGCATTGTATCAGCTGTCGTATGTCCGCATGTATCATTGATAATTTTAAACCTGTCCATGTCAATGAAAAGAAGGGCGTTTTCCTCCTCCATTGATTCACTTTCAGTTAGCAGTGATTCCAGTTTAAGTGAAAAACTGTCTCTGTTGGAAAGTCCTGTCAGGTTGTCATGGCTTGTATGGTAAGCTATTGCTTCGGAGAGCTTCTTTACTGTAGTCATATCCCTGATAGCAAGTACAAGTCCTTCAAAATTGCCGGGCTTGTCCATGATAGCTGCAAGACTGCCTTCAACCTGAAGTTTTTCGCCGTGATTGTTTGAAAGATAGCAGTTTTTAAAGGTAAAGGGCCGTCTGCGGACGATCATCTCGTCACTTTCAGGAAGGTTTACAACAGGGCTGTCCGACTGATTCATATCCTCAAGCAGGATTATCTCATTCAGGCTTTTACCGATTACATCCTTTTCTTCCCAGCCGGTAATCTTCTCGGCTACAGGGTTGATAAGGATGATGCTGTTTTCCTTATCGGTTGCGATAATCCCGTCGGCTATTGAATGAAGAATGGCTGTAGACCATCTCTGCTGCTTTTTAAGTTCCTGATCGACACGGTACTTGTAAAGAGCAATATCAATTGTTGTGTACAGTTCCTTATCCTTGAAAGGCTTAAGGATATAGCCTGAGGGCTCTGCAATTTTCGCACGTTCTATAATCTCCTGATTAGAAAACGCAGTAAGAAAAATTACAGGAATAGCGTAACGTGACTTTATTATCTTTGCAGTTTCAATACCGTCAATATCTCCGATGATATGAATATCCATCAGGATGATATCAGGAGAATGACGTTCGACCATATCTATGGCATGATCAGCTGTTGCGGAAATAGCAACAACGGTATAACCATAACGTTCCAGTCGGCGCTGCAAATCAATAGCAATTATTCTTTCGTCTTCGACGATGAGTATCTTCTCACCTTTCATAAGTTGACCATACCAATAACAATGATATAAACTTTATGTTGAAAATGCAATGATTTTTTGGAATTCTTATGCCTAGTCTATTTTTTGAAAACCCTATTCCCCAAACCGACCTTACAAAGCGTCTACATGCCAGAGATCGGGATCTTCGGTCGGCATATTTCCGTGACACCACGGCAATTATCCACAGTTATCCATTCAGAAGACTGAAGCACAAAACCCAGGTCTTCTTTTCTCCCCATAATGATCATATATGTACCCGAATAGAGCATGTGATGCATGTTGCCTCGGTTGCTGCAACTATCTGCAGAGCTCTGGATCTTGATGCTGATCTAGCCTGGGCAATCGGTCTCGGGCATGATCTTGGACATACTCCCTTCGGACATGTCGGAGAGACCATTCTTTCAGATCTGATGAAGGATAAAGGCGGTTTCAAGCATGAGATATATTCGCTGCGGGTCGTAGATCATCTTGCAGGCTATGGAAAGGGTCTGAACCTTGCCTACGCTGTCAGAGACGGCATTTTAAACCACTGCGGAGAAAAATTTGAGCAGTCAATGATTCCCGATTTTACCGTTAAAAATCTTTCTGAGATTAAAAACCGTGAGAATTATCCCGCAACCTGGGAAGGCGTTGTTGTGCGTATGTCGGATAAGATAGCCTACATGGGCCGTGATCTTGAAGATGCAATGCACCTGAAGATTATCAGCCAGGAAGATATTCCCGAAGATGTTACACGGGTGCTCGGCAACAGCAACAGCGAGATTATCAACTCGATGGTAAATGATCTCATTGCTACTTCTCTGGAAACCGGCAGGATCGGCTTTTCAGATGACATATTCAAGGCAATGCTTGTTCTTGTTGAGTTCAACTACCGCAGAATCTATAAAAATCCGCTGCTTTCCACGTATCATGGATACTTTGAAAGAATGCTGAAGGTTCTGTTTGAATATCTTACTGATCTCTTCGAAAACGGCGGTGAGAATACAGGGCATTACCGCTCTGAAAATAATTTCCTGGCAGCCAGATTCGGAGATTACTACCGTAAGATGAAAGACTTCTATCAGGAGGTCGACGGTAATATGGATATGATTGTCTATGATTATATAGCCGGAATGTCAGATGATTATGCCATCAGCTGTGTTAACGAAATAATGGTGCCCAGAAAGTTCGAATATCAATTTACTGAGTTTCTTCTGCAGGAAGACTATTAATTGTTGTATTTTACCATGCAGTTGATTCCTGCCTCTTCTACGATAGTTTTCAGACGGTCAAGGTACACCGCGTCGGCAGCATTCAGCCTGGAATAATCGGGATCAAGAGTGTTTCCTGGTCTGAATCCCTGAATTACAAAATTCTCTTCACCGTCAAGAAGTTTTACTATTTCCCTGATATCATCCGAAGTTACAAGCTCAGGTACGGCCGTAGTTCTGAAGTGGTGGGCAATTCCCGAATTTTTTATAATTCCGATTGATTCGAGAATCCGGTCTTTTATCTCGCTGCGGCTTCCCGTATAACCCATAACAGCATAGCGTGACGGGGCTGTTTTGATATCCATGGCAATATAGTCGGCTTTAAGTGTTTTAAGTCTGTCAGGGAGTGCTCCGTTTGTGTCAATTTTAACCTTGTAGCCGAGGCTGTGCAGTTCGTCAATCTTTTCATCAATATCGATGTGTATCATCGGTTCTCCGCCCGATATACATACTCCGCCCAGGAGTCCCTGACGTTTTTTTAAATATTCGATTATTTCTGTCCAGGTAAGAAGGCCCTCCCTGTCATCTCCGCAGACAAGTCCGGGATTATGACAGTAGGGACACCTCATATTACAGCCCCGGGTAAAGACTGTTGCTGCAACCTTTCCCGGGTAATCAAGAAGTGTAGTCCGGGTAAGCCCGAACAGTTTTTCCTGCATTTTTTAAACTAAAACTTCAGTGAAAAGTGACTTCAGTGAATCAACACTTGTGGCCCTGTAGAGCTCATTTCCCGATTCATCGATGAAGACAACTGTAGGTGATACGAAAATTTTGTATTTTCCTGCAAGTTCAAAACCTGATTTTTCATCTACATTAACTGTTTTTCCGTTCATGTAGAAACCTTCAAGCCAGTTTTTAACGGGCGGACAGTTGGGACATGTAGTCCTGTAAAAGTAAATATATGAAGAAGGCTGAACTGATGTTTCCTGCTGAAGGAATGATGCGGGGCTCTGATCAGTGTATGTAGCAGTGCTGATGGCGGCTCCGGCGGCTTCTCTTACAGAAGGCTTGTCGGGCTGGGAAAAAAGTGTTCTGTGGTTGTACTCGTCTCTTTTACCCTTGTTCCAGTTTCTTACAGACCGGTAGTATCCTACAATTCTTGTATACACTTCGGTTTCGGTTCCCTTAACGGTCTGAAGTTTGTCCTTCAGTGTTCTGATTTCTTTTTCAATTGTTTCAACAGTTTTCATAATGTTCTCCCAGTTATCTGTTTTCTGCTCCAAAGAGCGATGATTTTTCTTTTTCAAGCTGTTCAATTTTCTTTGCAATTTCCGCTTTTTCCTCATCAGCACATTTCGGACAGTTGAAATGTTCGCCGTTCAGGTAGCCGTGCTTCGGACATACCGAGAATGTCGGTGATATTGTGAAGTAGGGCAGGTGGTAGTTGCTGGCAATACCTCTCACCAGATTCATGCAGGATTCCCAGTCGTCAATTGCCTCGCCGAGGAATCCGTGGAAAACCGTTCCTCCGGTGTATTTAATCTGAAGTTCATCCTGCAGATCGAGTGCTTCAAAGATATCTGTCGTAAAGTCTACCGGCAGCTGTGAAGAATTGGTGTAATAGGGATCGTCTGTACCGGCAGTAATAATATCCGGATATCGCTGCTTGTCGTGCTTTGCAAGACGGTAGCTTGTACTTTCAGCAGGTGTGGCTTCAAGGTTGTAGAGGTCACCGGTTTTTTCCTGGTAATCGGCCAGTCTGTCCCTCATGAAATCAAGAACCTCAAGTGCGAACTCTCTGCCCTCGGTGTCAAGGATGTCCTTGCCCATGAAGTTAAGCAGACACTCGTTCATTCCGCAGATCCCGATTGTTGAGAAATGGTTGTTGAGATGTGACAGATAGCGTTTTGTGTAGGGAAAGAGTCCCGAATCCATCAGCCTGTTAACTACCTTTCTCTTCATCGACAGTGATTCCGCAGCAAGATCCATCAGGTGGGCAAGCCGGCTGAAGAAATCATTTCTTGAATTGGAGAGATATCCTATTTTCGGCAGGTTAATAGTGACAACACCTATCGATCCTGTGAACTCATCTGAGCCGAAAAGGCCTCCGCCTCTTTTTCTAAGTTCTCTCTTGTCAAGCTGAAGTCTGCAGCACATGGAACGTACATCACCGGGGTTGAGATCTGAATTGATGAAATTCTGAAAGTAGGGTGTTCCGTATTTAGCAGTCATTTCAAACAGAAGCTTTGCATTCGGTGATGTCCAGTTGAAGTTCTTTGTAATGTTATAAGTAGGAATGGGGTACTGGAATCCGCGTCCGTTTGCATCTCCGGTAATCATAAGCTCAATGAAAGCCTTGTTGATTATATCCATTTCATCCTGGCATTCGCCGTAGGTGAAATCCATTTCCTTTCCGCCTACGATTGCAGGTTTATCCTTCAGATCGTCAGGAACTATCCAGTCCAGTGTGATGTTTGTAAAAGGTGCCTGACTGCCCCATCTTGATGGAGTATTAACTCCGAAGATAAAGCTCTGAAGCCCCTGTTTCACTTCCTTATGCGAAAGCTCATCGGCCTTTACAAATGGAGCAAGATAGGTATCAAAGCTTGAGAGTGCCTGGGCGCCGGCCCATTCATTCTGCATGATTCCGAGAAAGTTTACTATCTGCTGAATCAGAGTTGAAAGGTGGGCTGCCGGCAGCGATGTGATCTTGTCGGGTACTCCGCCGAGACCTTCCTGTATCAGCTGTCTGAGCGACCATCCGGCACAATAGCCTGAAAACATGGATAAATCATGAATATGAAAATCCGCGTTTCTATGCGCTTCGGCTACTTCTTCCCGGTAGATGTTTTTCAGCCAGTAGTTGGCTGTAATTGTACCGGAGTTATGCAGAATCAGGCCTCCCAGTGAGAAGTTGACGTTTGCGTTTTCATTTACGCGCCAGTCAGACTGCTGCAGGTAGCCGTCCATGGTATTGTTGATGTCGAGCATAAGTTTCCTGGTATCACGGATAACTTCATGCCTGGCACGGTAGATAATGTATGCTTTTGCTATATCAACCTGTCCTGATTCAACAAGAATGTGCTCTACGATATCCTGAATCTCTTCGATTGCAGGCGCAGAATTAGGGTGCCGTCCCTTCATGAATGATTTAAGCGCTGTTTCAACCTGGCAGGTAAGTTCTTCTACCAACTCAGGATTTTCAGATTCCTGAACTGCAGAGACAGCCCTTCCGATTGCGCTTGCGATTTTCCATCTGTCGTACTGTTCTATTTTTCCGTCACGTTTGACTATGCGCCTGATTACCGCTTCGACTGCAGGCTTATGTTCAACGCCAAGAAAATCTTTCCAGTCGTTTTCGTTTTTGCTGAAATCCAATTCTCCCCCCCGAGTTTTAGAATTTTAACTTTTTTATCTCATCGACGAACTGCTGAACATCGGCGTATTTCCTGTAGACTGATGCAAACCTTACATAGGCAACACTGTCTATGCTGTAAAGTTTTTCCAGTGCCAGTTCGCCGAGAGCCTCGGCTGAAACCTCATGACTGCTTTTACCCAGCATATAGGCTTCGTCTTCTATCGATGTCAGTATTTCTGCAACAGTTTCTGCAGGAACAGGACGTTTTTCAAGAGAGCGTTCAAGACCTCTGGCTATCTTGCTGATATCAAAGGGTTCCCGCACACCGCTTCTTTTAATAACCATCAGCGGCTGTTCCTCAATCCGTTCGTAGGAGGTGAACCTGTATGAACATGACAGACACTCGCGCCTTCTTCTGATTGAATTGGCCGTTGCTGACTGTCTTGATTCCAGAACTCTGTCGTTATCTTCTCCGCACCGCGGACATCTCATTTAAAAAATCCTGATCTTTAATAGTACTGTCTGTTATTATTATCGGAATTTTGTCCACTATATATAGTGCTTCATCCAATAGTCTGCCAATTTTATCACGCTATATATTGGGTGGCAATAGAAATTGTTAAGAAAATATTAATATATTGTTTGAATTTTAAGAGGGTGTATAAACACTTGTTAGTCTATGAAGTCAGAGTCGGAAACGGCAATAGTGCCGGTTGTTGTAAGGTTTCCGAAAACATGAACTATCCCTTCGAATACCGCAGTGTATGATACGGATCCGCTGTCCTCGGCTGTAATCGAAGCGGAAAGCCTGTAGTCCGTACCGCTGTCTCCGGTATAAGTCATTGCGTAAGGGGCAGTTATTGCCGCACCATCTACAAGGGTTGTCGGGCTCGTAAGGCCCTTGTAGAGACTCCAGTTTACTCCAGTGACTGAAAGTACCGACAATCCTGATGTCTCGAGGCTGATGCTGAGTTCGCCGGTTGTATTGAGTAGTTCAAGTGTAATGGTCTGCTCGGATGTAGTCCCTGCAACAACATCAACAGATATCTCCGCAGATTCGGCTACTGCGGTTTCATCCGCCAGTTCTGCACTTGCCTGAATCACCCAGGTGCCGTGGTCCAGAAGAAGAGCTCCTGATGTTCCGGCAAATATCTGATCCTCTTCGGAGACGGCTTCTCCGTTGAAAGAGATAAATGAAACCCTGTACTGCGATATTGCAAGTTCGGGTGAAATTGTAGCAAAACGTGAACAGCTGTCTGTATCAATTGTAAAGTCGAGACCAATGCCTCCGGGCAGGGCGGATTCACCGCCCATGCATGAGGCTGAAATAATTATCATAAATACAGTTAGTACTGTGGCAGCAGTTCGTTTTATCATAGTTAAAACAGTTTCTCTAATTACGCCCTGCTAGTCAACCACAATAAATCTGAGAGTGTCTGAATAGTATGCGCCGCTGCTTTGAACGTAGACTGTTAGATGGTACACGCCGGCACTTAGTGCTGAAGCCGCAAATGAGGTATTGTTGCCTGTACTTGCGCTCAGGTCTACACCGGTTACTGACCATGTGTAAGAATCATAACCGCTTTCTACAAAGACGCTGACCGTATCTCCATTGCTGATATCATATACAGTGTCATCTGCAAGTGCGGTGCTTCCGTCTGAAGTAAAGGTCAAAGTCTCGTCGGTAGGAGTATTCACAGAGAGTGTAATATTAACTGTTCCTGTTGTGTCTCCGACAAAGTCTTCATAGTCGAATGAAATTGTACCGGAGGTTACAATATTGTCCCGAACCTGTACTACTGTTGAATATGATAAAGTGTTGCTGTCTGAGTCTGTGAGTTCAATTGTAAAAAGATAATCCCCTGAAGTAATTCCTGCGCCTGCCAGGCCGGTGTTACTGTACGTTACAGATCCGCTTGCCATATTGGTGGTAACCAGTGCACCGTTCAGCTCTGCGGTTCCTGTAGATATCAATGTTAACGAAGCTGAAGCTGCGGCAACTGTGATTCCTGAACCAGTCCAGCTAACAGTTATTGGATTTATAGTACCGGTGCTGTCTGCAGTTGCTGCAAGTGTTGCCGAGGCGGCTGTCGAAGCTCCGGTCGTTATTGTAAACTCAGCAATACTTCCGGTAACAATTGCAACTCCGGCTGCAGCGGGATCTGCATCATAACCTGTAACTGTAGCAGTGTATGCTCCTGGAAGCATTTCGATTCCGGCAGCCGCTTCAGCTGTTGTGTAGGTATGAGTGAAATCTTCAGCTCCGGTAAAAGCTATAGTTAAATATGTAACGTCTCCCTCTTCCAGTCCGTATAAAAGCGTAGTTCCGCGGCTGCCTGAATAATCAAGGTTAAGTTCTAATGTGCCGAGCACTGAAGACGGTGCTTCGAGAAAACAGGATGAAAACAGTATTATAGTAATAACAACGATGATAGATAATTTTTTTAACATGATAAGCCCCCCCTGACTTAGGTTTTATAGAAAATATTATATACCCGGGCAGTGGAGATCAGAAGTATGAGAATGAAAGTTTAGATTAAAATACTACTAAAGTTTATGCCAATCTAGTAGCAGCCTTCTCAAAGGCTGAGGATGCGGGCCGGAATGGGAATCCGACAATAACTCCGAGACCGCTGTTTACTGTATTGTGCAGAAAAGTTGAGAGCAGTTTCAGGTAAACATCCTTCTTTATACCGCTGCTGTCTCTGAACAGAAGGCCTGCGGTTCCGAATGTTTCTACAATTGCCGCCGTCTGCTTCAGAATAACAGGAAATAGGGTATTAAGAAGCTTTATATAGGAGCTTTTGTAGCTTTTCTCTTCGTTTATCAGCTGCAGAATCTGACTGTGTTTATCTCGGACGGTTTGCCCCCTCGAATTTTTCCGGTTTGGAATAAAACCAGTGATAATACCTGCAACTGTGGGGGATGAGAGAAGTTTCAGAAGTGAAAAATCAAAGAGCAGAAGGCCTGCAGTGTTTACTATATACGCGCTGTGATTATTCCGTTCATCATGAAGCCTGGCAAGCAGCATACTGATTCTTCTGTCCACAGCTTTCAGTGCCGAGCTGCTGTTTCCGCTGTAAAACAGACGGTTTTCATTACCCAGTCCATCCATTGTCTTTCTGACCAGCCCTGCAGTGTTGACCAGATCTGACATCAGGCCGTCTTCCGAGGTCCGTTTCAGCAGATCTGTTACTGCTGTCCGTTCTTCCTCGGTGAATAGATTGATACCGCCTTCACGGACTGATTTCATGTAGTCTCCGGCGGCGGAACTGAGAACCTTCGTTTCAAGGATTACATATATATATTCGGAAAGCTTTGCATAGTATTTTTCTATATTGCTGATGTATGGATTCAGATGGATGAAATGTTTGATAAGTGAACCTGCCTGTGCCGGGAGTTCGGCAGTGTAGCTTATTTCGTTGATTCTTTCCTCCATCAGGAAGTCTATCCGTTCACTCATCTGAGCCAGGATATTTACTGTCAGTGAGGGGGTGCTCTGCAGCAGGTCCATTGCCGGGTCATTGGGGATGAATGCAATGTCATTCATCGTGACCGTGTCAAAGTCAAACTGATCCTCCTCTGGAACATTACGGTTGTAGTTTCCGGGAAGATCGCCGGGGTCAAAGCCTGCGGTGGTAATCCCGCTGTACTTGTTGTGCCAAAGCAGATACTCAATCTCAATACCGCTTTCAACGGCCTTTTTAATGTATGCTCCTGATGCTGCATGAGATGTCGGTTCATCATTGGTTACGACGATAAGTCTTCTGCTGTGCTTGAGGAAAACAAGGTTTTCCTCATAAAGACTTCCTGCGGGAAGGTCCAGAATTAGCCTGTCGTATTTGCGTTCAAGAGTTCCCGTGATTTCAAGAAAATTATCATAGAAATCACCGGCAGCTTTTTCAGCTTTACTGTCCGGAAAGATAAGATCAAGATTTGGAAGGACATTTATACTGATTCGATTTGAACCGGATTTCTTTAGCACTGCCTCTGATTCATGAATATCCAGAAGGGTGGCTATATCAGAAAGCGGATCCAGATCAAGCAGTGCTGTCTTCTTTCCGGAACGGGCAAAAAAGACGGCCAGGTTTACACAGGTGGTTGTTTTTCCGACTCCGCCCTTACCTGACGCTACAGCAATTGTTTTTTCTTTAAGTATATCCGCATCTGTTTTTATCTTTTCCATAATTCTTTATCGGAAAAGAAAACCGCTTTTTAGAGTGCAGGTTTTGGATTATAATAACAAAATATGAAATCATTACCCGGAAAGATTCTTCTGATGTTAATTTTCCCTTCTGCGCTGCTTTTTGCGGCTCCTGATTATGTTTCTGTGTACAAATCAGCCTCAGAGGCTATGCTTGGACGGGCTTCATCAAGAGCCTCCGTTATAAGTGTTCCCCTGAATGATTTTGACAGGGCTGAAACTCTTCCTGTAAAAGGTGATGAAGGTATCAGTACCTGTGTCATGATAGATGCTTCTGTAAAGGATGCTGTTGAAGTACTGCTTGAAAAGCGTGATTTTATTCTTGTTGAAGGCTCTGTTATTTCCAGAGAGTCCTACGGTAATGACTATATGTATACTTTTACCTGGGATCAATACGGCTTCTCTGTTAAATTCGGTTTTGAACATAATCTTGATATAATTGAGCCTGTAATTAATGACGCTTATCCGGACAATTCATACCTTGCCGGTGCTGTGCTCCGTGATTTTTCGGACAACTACAGTCTTAAGATTTATGAGGCAGAGGATGTACTTGCCCCCCGGGACGGTAAACCGGATTTTATTGAGGCAATGCTTTCTGCCACTGTAATAGGCAGCACATTCCAGCCAATGCTTGGTGTACGTGACGGTCTTGGGGTTCTCAACCAGCTGGGACTTGCAGTATCGAGTTCAGGTGTTCTGGAGCATCCTGAACTTTACGAATACCGCAAGTTTCATCATGCCGGTGATGAAATTTATTCTTTTGTATACCGTATTATGGGAATGGAAGGTGATTTTATTACAAACCTGTTTAATACTGTTACCGGAATTTCTCTTAAACAACCCGATGATGGAATGGTTATGCTTCCGGAAGACTTCTTTGTCCTCCGTAAGGGGGATAATACCGATTATTCAATGTTTTTCTATGATATTTTAAAACGTGCCGGTTATGAAGTTAAATTTATAGTCATTGATTCTGGTGAAGATTCCGGAGCTTTGTACAGCACTGTCTTCTTTCTTGAGGAAGGCGGTGAGCAGTGGGGCAGAATAGACAGCTACAGTCTTGACCGGTATTTCGCTGAACGCTGGAAAAGGCTTCCCGCACTTGTCTTCAGTTCAACAGTCCGATATTTTGAGCCTGATACGGACAGAATTTTCCAAAGCGGTATGATTGAACTTCCTCCTCCGTCCCTGTGGCATACAGCCCTTTACTGAGGCGCACCATGGATCAGTATTCTCTAAACCTTTTTCTTACCCTTGCAGAAACCCTACATTTCGGCAGAACCAGCCAGATCTGCAATATAAGCCGTTCAGCGCTCAGCCGCCAGATCCAGCGGATTGAAGATGAACTTGGACAGCAGCTTTTTGAGCGTGATAACCGTGCAGTAACCATGACGCCTGCAGGACGCCGCTTCGCAGAGTATGCTGCCGGGGTTACCGGAATGTGGCGGGAACTGAAAGAGGACCTGCTTGAAGAAAAGACCGTTTTGAAAGGAGAGCTTAGTCTCTACTGTTCAGTAACCGCCTGCTACAGCATCCTTCCTGATGTTCTTGCCGTTCTTCGCAGAAGGTATCCTGAAATTCATATACGAGTTAAAACCGGAGAGGCCTCAATGGCCGTTCAGAACGTGATGGACGGAAGAGCTGATATAGCAATTGCCGCAAAACCGGACAGACTGTCGCAGAATATCGGGTTTACGGAAATTCGGAAAACTCCTCTTGTGTTTATAGTTCCTGCAGAGAACTGGACTTACAGCGGTATGCCCTGTGAAGACGTTCCCTGGGAAGATGTCCCGATGATTCTGCCCGAAAGAGAGCTTGCAAGAACGAGGGTTGAAAAATGGTTCCGCAGCAGAGGCATAAAACCCAATATTTACGCTCAGGTTTCGGGAAATGAAGCCATTCTTGCCATGGTCAGTCTTGGTTATGGTGCCGGGGTTGTTCCAGAGCTTGTTGTGGAAAAACGGCCGTTTGAAGTAAATGTAGATACAATAGAAATAAAACCGCCGCTGGAACCCTATTCTGTAGGAATATGTGTTCTGCAGCGGCGGCTCGGATCGCCCCTCCTCAGGGCGTTCTGGGACTGCTTCAGTCCTCCTGCTGAGTAACTCCCGCAAGTTCGTGGAACTCTTTGGATGAAATAGTCTCAACATCAAGAAGTCTTACTGAAATTTTTTCCAGTACATCCTTTTTTTCCTGAAGCAGGTTAAGAATTTTTTTATAGCGGTCATTGATGATCTTTGCAATTTCATCATCAACATACTGCTGGGTAGTCTCGGAATATTCCCGCTGACTCATCATTGATTCCTGCCCAAGGAAGGTCGCACCCCTCTTTGTCAGAACAACATTCTCAAAGCGGTCGCTCATCCCGTATTCGGTAATCAGGCTGCGGGCAATATCAGTTGCTCTTGTTATATCGTTGGCTGCGCCTGTGGAAACTTCTCCGAAGGTTATCTGTTCGGCTGCCCTGCCGCCCAGAAGAACATCAATTTTGCCGAGAAGCTCTTCCTTTGTCATAAGAAAGCGGTCTTCAGTAGGTGTCTGAAGGGTGTAGCCCAGGGCTCCTATTCCGCGCGGGATGATTGTTATCTTCTGTACAGGGTCGGAGCCTGGTGTAAATGCAGCAGTAAGCGCGTGCCCGGTCTCATGATAGGCAACAATCCTGCGCTCATGCGGATTTATTCTCTTGCTCTTCTTCTGCAGACCGGCAATTGTTTTCTCAATAGCCTCTTCAAGGTCTTTCTGCCCGACTTTTTTTCTGCCGGCTCTTACTGCAAGAAGCGCACTTTCATTGATTATATTTGCCAGGTCTGCCCCTACAAAGCCAGAGGTCGCCTTTGCTATCTCGTGAAGGTCCACATCCTTGTCCATCTTTACATCTTTTGCATGTATGTTGAGGATGGCCTCACGTCCGGTTAAATCAGGCTTGTCAACTACAACCTGACGGTCAAAACGGCCCGGGCGCAGAAGGGCTGCATCAAGAACCTCGGGTCTGTTTGTCGCGCCGAGAATAATTACTCCCGATTTTGCGCTGAATCCGTCCATTTCAACAAGCAGCTGGTTGAGTGTCTGTTCACGCTCATCGTTTCCGGAGGCTACATTTAGACGGCTCTTGCCGATTGCATCAAGTTCGTCAATGAAGATTATACAGGGTGCTTTTTCCCTTGCCTGTTTGAACAGGTCTCTAACACGTGCGGCACCCACACCAACGAACATTTCAACAAAGTCGGCACCGCTTATCCTGAAGAATGGGACCTCTGCCGCACCGGCAACAGCCCTTGCAAGAAGAGTTTTACCAGTACCCGGAGAACCTACCAGCAGAACTCCCTTGGGTATTTTTCCGCCGATATCGGTATACTTCTTCGGATTTTTCAGGAAATCTACGATCTCCTCCAGCTCTTCCTTTGCTTCATCGGCTCCGGCGACATCATCAAATGTTGTTCCGGTGTCTCCTTCTGCAATCAGCTTTGCATTATTCTTCCCGAAACTCATTACTCCTGAGCCGGGATTGCCCATCTTGCTGAACATTGCCCGCCAGATAATGATTATAAAAACGAAAGGGATTATCCAGCTGAAAAGCATGCTGATAATATTGCCTGTTCTTTCAGAGTTTGCGCTGTAGCTTACACCCTTGCTGTCAAGCAGCTCCACAAATCCGGGATCATCTACAGGAACGGTTCTGTAAATACCGGTATTTGCTCCTCCGGTCAGACTGTTGTACATCGAATTTGTCGTAGTTGTTGACTCTGTAACTGTATAACCTGTGTAGTAATCAGTACCCATTGTCACACGGGTAATCTCATTTGATTCAATCTTGCTCTTGAACTCACTGAAGGTTATAACCTCCGAGGTGTTGCTTGTGAAGAATGAATTTATGATCATCATCAGCACTATTGCCGCGACAAAATACCATATTGAAAAATGGAATTGACCCTTGGTAAATTTAAAAAATGAGGGTTCGTGTTGCGGACCGCCTTTCTTGTCGCAGTCGTCGTTCCAGCATCCTTTTTCCTTGTCCTTATCTTTTTTCTTATCGGACATATTTATCCTGTCCTCTTTTTCTTCTTCTGAACTCATTTACTGCTCCTATATAGTAAAAATATACATGAACAGTTCCAAAGTAAAGGAAAGATGGGGATCAGGATTGAAAAAAATCGGCTGCCTGACTCATAGTCTGCTGAAAACTGAAGTTTACAGCCTCTTTATCATCCCTGGTCAGCGGAAAAGGGTCTTCATGCCTGTACTCAAACGGGAAATCGGTTTGAATAAAATCTATTCCTATATCCGCGTTTTCTCCGCTGAGAGTCTGTGCAGTAATATCCGGTGGAAAAACCCTGTCCTTCAGCAGGCAGAGGCCTTTTATCTGTTTTGAAACCTTTTTAAGGGCTTCTTCCCTGAAGCTCTGCATCCGATCAAAGAAGAGAAAACTCTTGAAACATCTGGTCTCCTGATTATCCAGGGAGAAAATATTCTGCTGCTGTCTGCCGAAATCGAAAACAGAGGAGAAAAGTGTTTTAAGCCATCTGAACAGTTCCCGGTATGCTTCGCCGTCAATTATAGTTTTGGATACCGGATTGGCAGTATCAAGCGCTGCTCCTCCGCAGAACATAAAAAGTTTTGAATCGTCAAAATAGTTTCTGCTGTTTCCGGTTATCAGTACTTCCGAAAGTGAAGCTCCTATGGAATACGAGAAAATATCCGGCACTGCGTTTCGGTCAATAAAAGGGTAGGCTCCCTGTCTGATAGCATCAATGAGTTCTATTATGTCGTAGTAGGTGTTCATGCCGGCAGAGAAGAAGCGGTGAGGGGCAAACTGAATTCTATGGCTCAGTGCTGCATTTATAAAGCTTGTTTCATTTTCAAGCGGTACAATCTTCTTTCTTTCGTCGGCTACGTGGTTCATCTCCCTCGGCTTTGCCCATACTTCCGGAGCTCTGTCCATGTGGAAGGCTATCGGGAACATCAGTACCGGATGCCCGGTCTGCTCTGCCAGACTGAATGCCCACGGCAGATATTTCGTCCACATTTTTTCATTTAAACCATGAAGCAGAATTATAAATCTGCTTCCGTCGCATTTCTCGGGTTTAAAGACGGGAATCCTGAACCTGCTGTTTTCCTCAATGGCAGAATCAGGTTTTTCAAGATTATTGAATATCAGTTCATTGCTGTAGCGGTTGTTGCTGCAGTAGTAGCGGAGAAGGGAATTAAATGAACTGTTGTTCTCTGTGTAATCATTATTTTCAGGGTAAACCCAGGTTGCAGAACTTTTAAAGGGGAGACTGAGAAATTCCATGGGGATATGTCCGTCAAGTTCTACACGTGTTTTTCCTGAATTTACAGAAAAGTTTTTTGTAAGGCTGATAAAATCATTATTATAATCAGTTTTCATTGTTTTCCTCTGATTTATTTTTTTTTACGGTACTGTTTTTGAGCAGAGTAATCTGTTTTGATTTTTTGCGTAGTAGATCCTCCCAGCGCTTTATTCCTTTTTTAAGTTCATCAGTCTTTATAAAGAGTCTGCTTATTTCCTCTTCCATCAATAAAAGTCGCTCATTCTTTTCGTTAGTGCTGTACGAATCTGTTCCGTTTTCTATCGCAATAAAATCTCTGAAGTAGTCGGATATATCTTTGATTTCATCCAGACTGTAGCCGAAGAGCTGAAGATCCCGGATAAGACTGCACAGGAAAACATAATAATCCCTGTACATTCGAAAACCGCCGCGGCTTCTTAGATCGGGTGCTATTATCCCCTTTTCCTCCCAGTGCTTCAGGGTCCGGGGACTTATTCCGGTTTTTTCTGATAATGTTCCGACAGTGAGATATTTTGTATTTTTCCGGTTTTTTTCAGTATCTTTAGGTGAACTCCCCGGAAAGCCAATTTTCTTTATTATTTTTTTGAGTTCGATTTTATCATAACCAAGTTCCGTCATTTTTTTCAAATGAACAGCTGCGTTAAGACTATCCGATGAATAAAGGGCTTCGCCTTCTTCGGTATATCCTTCAGCCTCTATGAACCCTTCGCCGGTCCATGTCTCGAGCTGTGGAATTGTGCTTCCCGATTCCTCACAGACTTCCTCTGCAGTGTATAGTCCTGATATTTCTATAATTTTACTCAAAGTGTACCTCAACGTATATGTTGTATGCAAAAAACATATACGTATACGTATGGTAATATTAATGCTTCATGAAGTCAATTAAAAAAGATGAGCTGGAAATTATTACACATAGAAGTATGAATCCTGCTGGATAGATATGTGTTCCCGGAGTGTTAACCTTGGTGCGGTAAATGCGATTCTCGGTGTAGCACCGGCTGTAGTAGGCATCGGACATTTCTTCGGATTTTTGAAGAAGACTGATAATCAAAGGAAGTGAGGTCAGTTTGATGTATCTTATAAATCCTGCCCTGGGTGTAAATCCTCGTGCTTTTCCAGCTTCACTGAGTTCGGCTGAAATTCGGAAAATCATCGGCAGGAATCCTGCAGCTGCCGAAATTATACCTGCAGCCCTTCCGCCGTTTATAAACGGTATCGGATTAAGCAGTGAATGAATTCCTGCTGCAAGTTCAGCAGTCCCTGTTGTTGTATAGAAAACAACTGCAGCAGCCGCCATTAAGCTGAGCCTTAAAAAAAAAGCTGCAGCTTCATCAGGATTTTCTCCGTTGAAAAAGCGTATAAGCGCAAAAGCGGCGAAGAAGAGCAGAATCTTCCACAGTGCAGGTATCTGCCTTAAGGTCTCTCTGCCTGCAGCGATCATTACCGGAACAAGAATCAGGGCTGCGGCAGGGATGATATACCAGTTTACGATTCCGCACATAATGCTGTAAACTAAAAGGGCAATGAGTTTTCCTGAAGGATGAAATTTTGACACTGCAGATGTTCTGTTTGTGTATTCGAAAAGCTGTATCTCTTTCAAATATCCGCTTCCTTAAGCCAGGTCATTCCGCTGATTTCGCCTGCAGGCCTTCGTATATCAAACTCCTCCAGTCTGTCAATTATATCAGCAGGTGATCCTTCTGCGGCCTTTCTCCCTTCTGATATAATGATGAGGCTGTCAGTATGAGCAAGTAACTTCTCCAGATCATGCGAAATAAGAATGATTGTATGTCCGGCATCCTTCAGCTTCAGAATTTCACCAAGCAGCAGCCGTACACCCCTGTAATCAAGGCCGGCAAAGGGTTCATCAAAAACAATGATCTCGGCACCCATGACAATAACGCCTGCTGCCGCAACTTTCTTAAGGCTGCCCCCGGATAATCGGTGCGGGCTTTCATCAAGGAGCTCTGTAATCGACAGCTTCTTTGCAATTTCTTTCACCAGCATGTCAACTTCTGCGGCCGTTTTTCCCAGATTCTCCGGTCCGAAGGCTATATCTTCAGAAACGGTCTGTCCAATAATCTGCGTTTCCGAATTCTGGAATACAAGGCCTACCTTGGTTCTTGCATGCTGAGGGTCATCCGCAGTACTTATACCGTTTATCAGAATTTCCCCTTCTGTCGGTTTTAACAGACCGTTAAGGTGCTTCATCAGCACTGTCTTGCCGCTGCCGTTCGGGCCGGCAATAATTGTAAGGCTGCCGCGATCTATTCTGAGATCAATGCCCCTCAAAGCCTCCCTGCCGCCGGGAAAACGGTGTCTGACGGATTTTACTTCAACAGCAGGTGTATTCATACTCTGCGCGGAAGCAGTTCAGGGGCTGTTTTATTCAGGGCGGCTGCAAGACTTACAGCAGCTGCGGCTTTAAGCGCATCTCCGAATAGGAAGGGGAGCATGCCGGCGGACAGGGCCTTGACCCATGTGAAATCAAGGCGCCACTTCAGCCATGGTACACCGACTGCATAAATTATCAGGCTGGCCAGAACAACTGAGATGATGTCCCTCCACAGGCTGCGGCTTGTTTCGCTGGTTTTTGATGGTTTGGAGACGGCAGCGCAGACAAGAACTGCCGGTATGTACGATACAAGGTACCCGCCTGTCGGTCCTGCAAAAACCGCCGGGCCGCTTCCTCCGGCAAATACGGGAAGTCCTGCCACTCCGATAATAAGGTATACAGCTGCAGATAGTACTGCTCCTGAAACCGGTAAAAGCAGTCCTGAAACAAGAAGGAAAAATGTTGTCAAAGTGATTGGTACCGGTCCGACCGGCACTCTGATAAAGGCTCCTGCGGCTATCAGGGCTGCAAAGAGGGCTATAAGCATATTGGTTTTAATTTGATGTCTCTCAGTCATTTTTGATTAGTTCTCCTGTTTATCTGTTGTATAAATAAATGTTTTTTCTGTCTGCTCAAGGCTTAAAAGAATTTCAGACATGAGTTCTTTTGTTGAGATTGTTTTTCCGGTAACCGATTTAATGCTTGAAATTCCTTCAGGAAGTTCTGAATCAGGTGTGCTGATGTATAATCCTGTACCTGTATGAAGTTCTGATGTGTGAAAAAGTTCACCCCTGAAACTGGTAAGAATCCCGCCTACTTTTTTATCACCAATCATTATACTGTTTGGCCATTTCATACAGCACTCTGTTCCGCAGATTCTGCCTACTGCTTCACAGATAGAAAGAGCTGACGCTTCCGTGAAAGCCGCAATCCGGCTGCTGTGAAGCTGGTGCCTGAATATCCTTGTAAAATAAAGCCCTCCCTCAGGAGACTTCCATTCAGAGTTTTCAATTCCCTTACCTCGATTCTGGGTTGCGGCAATAACTGTCGCGGAGCTGCCGTTGTTATGATGCAGACTGTATTTCTCCGCCTCATTCATTGTAGAATCAGTCTGCTTCAGAAATATAATATCTCCAAGCCCGTTTTCCATCTCCCATGGCAGCGGCAAATCTGTGTTCTGCTTCAGCCTGTATCCGTTTCTGGAAGATTCAATAGCATATCCGTCATCCTTGAGTTTTTGTACAATTTTCCAAACACCGACCCTTGAAATATTTAATTTCTTAGCCAGGTCTTCTCCGGAAACAGGGAAGGATGAGTTTTTAAGGGTTTTTATTAAGCTGTATCTGCTGTCGGTTACGTTAACCATGATTGTCTATGTAGGTTAACGAACTGTGTAAATAAAATCAATGTCCTTCAGTTCTGAATCTTCTATTTCAGCTCAAATTCTTTCATAATTAAATCTGCTGCCGTTTTTACGTCGGACAGTTTCAAAAATACGGCTCCGCAGGAGGAACAGTACTGACCCAGCCTGGGGTTATCAGAAAGTACAATATCAGCCTCGGAAAGCGGGTTTTTCAGTTCGCCCTCATCACCGATAACTCCAGCCACCTCAATTCTAAACGCATCCCTGCTTTTGTAGCCTTCCGATATGATGATATCAGTATCGGGGAACATCTCACCCAGTTCAGATTCACTGCTCAGGGGGCTGTTGTAGAATACTGTCCTGCCTCCCGGTGCAGACAGGCAGACGGCTTTGGCTCCGGCAGAATAAAAGCGGTCTGTATCACTGCCGGGGCGGTCAGCGACTATATCATGGTGAGTACTTTTTAACGCAGAAACCTCAAGGCCGCGTGAAATGAGTTCCCTGATAAGCTGTTCACTGAAGGTAGTTTTTCCTGAATCCGACCAGCCGGTAATAGATACTACCGGCGGATTGTTTTTTTCCATGTTTTAATTATATTATTTTCAAATGGCGGAAGTAAAGTTAATTACAGGAAAAATAAACAGCGGTAAAAGCACTTTTGCCGAAGCCTATATGATCGGGAAGCAGCTGTCCGGAGAAAGCACAGCAGGGTTTCTTAGTGATGCTGAATATGTTGAAGGTAAAAAAGATCGATATTTCCTGAGAAATATCAGAACTAATACGAGGACTCTTGCTGTATCTGCGGAAAAAGAATCGGATGATTTGAAGACTTATGGTTTCAGCAGATTCTATTTCTCTGAGACTGCATATAAAAATGCCTGTGATGTTCTGACGGCTGCTGTTTCATCCTCAATCATTCTGATAGATGAAATCGGACCGCTTGAGCTGAATGGATATGGATTTACTCCGGCATTAAAGTTTCTATTAAAGACGTTCACAGGGGAACTTCTACTTGTTGTACGCAAGGATGCTCTTGAAAAAGTGCTGAGTTATTATGCTATTGCTGCTGAATATGAAATTCTAAGATACTGAACTTAATATTACGGATTGCTCAGGCCCAGTAGGTGGCTTTTCTTTTACTGGTCCGCATTCTGAAAGAGCATCCTGCTATTGAACAGGCCATCTTCACTTCAGTTTCAGGATCTTTTTCGGAGGTTACTTCAATTACTCCGGCATTAAGTTTGATCGACACATCGAAGATCCTCGGATTGACGAGCAGTGCCTTCCGGAGTTTGTCGGCCTTCGGGGCATCAAGTAAATCAATTACATAAATAAAAACAGTTGCTTTAGGCATATCAGGACATAATAATAAATAGCCTTTTTTTTGTCAAAATGTTTTTTTTGTTTCGCTAAAACTTGAAAAGATCCGATACAAGAGTTAAATTTAAAGCATTCGAATAAATATGTAGGAGAAAATAATGAAAAAAATTAGAATTATTGTACTTGCTGTTCTTGCAGCACTTCTCGTTTTTTCCTGTGCCTCAAACAAGGTAGCAGGTGTCCCCGATTTTGTACTTAACCCGCCGATGGCTGATGATGTAATCTACGGAGTAGGCTACGGAAATCAGTCAAAGCTTTCACTTTCAAAGACAGTTGCTGAAACAAACGCAAGAGCTGACATAGCCAGACAGATTGAAACAACAATTCAGGCTTCTGTAACAGACTATGCTCAGGAAGCAGGTGTTGATGACAACACACAGCTTATCAGCTTCGTAGAGTCAATCACAAGGGAAATCACCGACAAGAAATTAAGCGGCGCAAAACCTGTAAGATTTGAGCAGGATGATGACGGCGGAATCTGGGTTCTTATGCAGCTCGACAAGGCCGAGATGGTAGCTGCTGCTTCTGAAGCTTTCCAGAGAAATGAAGATGCTGCTTTCGCAGAGTTTAAGGCTGCACAGGCTCTTGAAAAACTCGACTACCAGCTCCAGAACAATCCTACTGTATCAGAACCGGTTAAATAAGACTTATTCTGAATCTATGAATAATAATGCATGTAAATAACATGCAGACACATAAAGCTGATCATGGTATGATCAGCTTTATTTTTTTAAATTTCGGGGGAAAAAATGTCCATCTGCAAAATCAATAGAGAATACTTAAAGAAACTTTCCATAATATCGGTAACCTCAGTTCTGCTTACTGTCCTGTTATTTTCCTGCGCCTCAACGCCGAAGAAACCTGACTGGGTCACGAATTATCCGGCTAACCCCGCCTTTTATACCGGAATCGGCTCTTCGAATACCGGTAATGAGGCAGAGGACAGTGAAATAGCCCTAAAGCGGGCACAGTCGAACCTTGCCGCAGAAATATCAGCTGTTATTATGAGCGAGGTTAATTACCGGCAGATGGAAGACAGCCGTGGAAACGCCGAAAGCCAGGCTGTTGAAGAAATAACACAGCTCGTTGAACAGAATCTTAAAGCTGTTGAAACTGTTGATTCCTGGTACTCTCCGGATTCAGGCTACTGGTACTACATGAGACTGAATAAATCTGAGTGGCTCCGTATTCAGCAGAAGGAAATGGCTGATATCGAAAGACGTGTTAAAAATCTGGTTGAACCTGTAATGTTAAATAATTCCAGGACCATAGCAGAAATTCTGCCTTTACTTGCCGACGGGTGGGATATAGTTGCTGAATCAGCCTATGCAGGCATGATTGAATCTGAGCTTGGCGGAGAGCAGGGTGTTCTGCTTGACCTGCTTGAAAAGCAGATTGCAATGTACATAGGTTCTCTAACAATCAGCTTTAATAATGAGAATGTCTCGGCTCAGTCGGGCCGTCCGGTCAGTCTTGATTTTGAAGTCAGCAGTCAGAAACCCAATCCCCCGGGACAGCTGCAGATTGACCTTGTTTCAAGAAATGATGCAAAACTGATGATGAGCTGCACAACTCCTTCAAACGGGAAATACGGCGATGCTGTGGATATTTCCGGCCTCGGTGTAGGTAAAAACTACCTTACAGCGGTACTAAATACTGACGCTTTGGGTCTTGCAGGCGGACGCTTCCAGCTTAATCCACCGAAGCGTGATTTCCTTGTTGATGTACAGAAAATAAAGTCTCTGCTTAATATCAGCTATACCGGAGATATCGAGGATATGGAAAATACCAGCTCGGTCTACGGTACTGTAAAGGCTGCAGTTTCAGATACTCTTCCGCTTGAAATTATATCTTCGGGCAGTCCGGAATTTGTCGTTAATTTCACTCTGAATTATAGAAATGCACCGCCGAACAATTATGGTTTCACAATCATCTATGTAAAGGCAAATATCTCCATTAATAGACGCGGCAACAATATATTTACCTATGAAACCGCTGAAGTGAAGGGTGCCGGACTTGACTGGGAGCAGGCAAATACAAAGGCTCTCGATAAGCTGTTTGAAGAGCTTGAATTGGATAATGACTACAGCTCAAAGGCCGCCGGCGCATTTACGGTTGATTAAATATACCTGATTCGGTATATTATCTGCCGTACGGCGGTCGCAGTTCCCCGCCTTAAAAAAACAACGGAGGCCTCAATTGAATACTCTTCTCTGGTTTATAATGCTCATTATAAACTTCGCAGCAATCATGCTGGCATACCGGCTTTTTGGAAAGCTTGGTCTTTTTATCTGGATTCCAATTTCTGTAATCGTCGCAAACATTCAGGTTATCAAAACGGTTGAACTCTTCGGGCTTACTGCAACCCTGGGCAATATCGTATACGCAACTTCCTTCCTTGTTACAGATATCCTGAATGAGAACTACGGCAGAAAGGATGCCGGAAAGGCTGTAGGAATCGGCTTTTTCTCCCTTATTTCAATGACAGTTCTGATGAACCTTGCCATTCACTTTGTTCCCGACCCGAGCGATTTTGCACAGGAAAGCCTGTCCACAATCTTCGGCCTTATGCCGCGTCTTGCCCTGGCAAGTCTTACTGCATACGCGCTCTCCCAGCTGCACGATGTCTGGGCCTACAATAAAATGAAGGACCGGAAACCGGGACGCAAATACATATGGCTGCGGAATAATGTGTCAACCATGGTTAGTCAGCTGATAGACAGCCTTGCTTTTACGCTGATAGCCTTCTGGGGTGAATTCGAAATTCCGGTTCTGATAGAAATACTGATCACGACCTATCTGTTTAAATGGCTTGTCGCCGTGGCGGATACCCCTTTTATCTACCTGGCAAGCAGCTGGAAGGAAAAGGGCAGGGTTGAATAAAAAAGGCGGGTTGATTCCCGCCTTTTTGGTTTTAATTAAACTATCTTAGTAGTTATTATAAATATAAACATTCCCGTCATTATCGGTATAGGTATATACGTTGGTCGTATTATCATACAGGTAATAGATATAATAATCGGAGGAAGAAAGATACACCTCCTGGTAATAACCAGAATATAAAGTGAATCCGCTCCAGCTCTGTCCATAATCAGGATCAGGTTCTATATATACATCATGATCCGAATAGTTGGCAAAGTAGTAATAATATTGTGAATAGGTTGAATCCCAGTGGCCGTAAGCATAGTCTGCTATGGAAGCTGAGGAGGTGTCATCCTTATATGAAAAAATTATAGATCCATCAGTATCATTGCTTTCAGTCACATAAGCCGCATTATTATATGAGTAATCAATATATGAGCTGTAACTGTAGAGGGCGTAGGTGCCGTAAGCATCAAGTGTAAAAGAATACCAGTCCTGATAGTCATCAGGTGTTATCTCTATATCGTAGGATGTATTGTTTGTGAAATAATAGTAATAGGAATAATAAGATGAATCATAGAGTCCATCTGCTGAAGTGGATACTGTATCAACACTGTCTCCGAAAAGAAGCATGTTGATATCCTGGCAGCTGAATGTAAAGATTATTAAAACCGATATGAGCAATAGTAAAAGTATTCTCTTCATTGCTGTTTTTCCTCCTGCATACACTTCTAAGTATACATCATCTTAAGCCTGCTGTTGACCATTATGGTAAGAATTTTTATATTAATTCATCAGGAGTGAATCAATATGAGTGAACTGCAGAATTCTTCCATCGAAATGATTCAGGAATTACCTGTTGAGCTTGAAAAAATAACAGCAATAGAGCAGGAGATTAGAAAGGTCCTTGTGGGGCAGGATTATCTGGTAAAAAAGCTGCTGACAGGACTCATATGCAATCAGCATGTGCTCATAGAGGGCGTGCCGGGGCTGGCAAAGACGCTGAGTGTGAACACACTTTCTTCAACTCTCGGCCTGGGGTTTAAAAGAATCCAGTTTACACCTGATCTGCTGCCCTCAGATATTCTTGGAACACTTATCTATAACCCGAAGACCGGTGAGTTTTCCCCCAGGAAGGGGCCCATATTCAGTAATATTATCCTTGCCGATGAAATAAACCGTGCTCCTGCCAAGGTGCAGTCGGCACTCCTTGAGGCAATGCAGGAGCGTCAGGTGACTATCGGTGATGAAACATACAAGCTTGATACACCCTTTATGGTCATGGCTACCCAGAACCCCATAGAGCAGGAAGGTACCTACCCTCTGCCTGAGGCCCAGGTGGACCGTTTCATGTTTAAGGTTAAGATAAGCTATCCTGATAAGGCTGAAGAGCTGAAAATACTCCGGGCAATGTCCAGAACAGCGCCTCCAGCCCAGGCTGAAACCGTAGCCTCTGCAGAGGACATTCTTGCCCTCAGAAACTTTCTCGACAGGATTCACATAGAACCCTCCGTTGAGGAGTATATTGTTGATCTTGTTCAGGCCGGACGTGAGCCTTCAGCTTATGGTATTGATGCCGGGCATCTGATTAAATACGGGGCGTCTCCAAGGGCCACCATCTTCCTTACTCTGGCTGCAAAGGCGTCTGCACTGCTTAAACGCCGGTTATATGTTATTCCTGAGGATGTAACTGAATCAGCCTATGACGTGCTTCGACACCGGCTTATTCCAAGCTATGAGGCTGAAGCTGAGGGTATGAGTTCTGATGATATCATCAGTATGATTCTCGCAAAAATACCAAGACCATAAATTATGTCTGCATCGATAGATAAGGAAATTCTCAAAAAGGTAGAACTCATCAGGATTTTAACACGGCAGTCGGTTACATCACTTTTTGCCGGTGAGTTTGAAAGCGCCTTCAAGGGAGAGGGCCTTGAGTTTGAAGAGGTAAGAGAATACCAGCCTGGAGATGAAATCAGAGCGATTGACTGGAATGTAACGGCTAGGACAGGATTTCCTCATATAAAGCGCTACCGTGAGGAAAGGGAACTTTCGGTTTATTTTCTTGTCGATATCTCTTCATCCTCGGATTTTGGAAGCAGGAATAAAAGTCGTGCCGAGGTTGCTGCAGAAATTGTTTCAATACTGTCTTTTTCCGCTTCTCAGAATAATGACCGTACCGCTCTTCTTCTGTTCAGTGACCAGCCGGAGCTTTTTATTCCGCCTTCGAAGGGAATGACGCATACAATGCACATGGTAAGGGAAATGCTGGCACATAAGCCCCAGAACCGCGGTACTTCCATAAAAGCAGCCCTTGACTATCTTGGCAGAGTTGCACACCGCAGAAGCGTAGTTTTTATCCTGTCTGATTATTATGATGAAGGATTTCTTGATCAGCTCAAAGTCGCATCACTTAAGCATGATATTGTAAGCTTCTACCTTTATGATCCTCTGGAGCGGGAACTTCCCTCCTGCGGTCTGCTTGAAATGTCGGACCTTGAAACAGGAAGAATGATAACTGTCGATACAACAAGCTTGCGGGTACGGAAGTCCTATACTGAAAAGTTTAATAAGCGTCTGGCCGGGCTGCGGGACCGCTTCAGGAAATACGGCTGTGATTTTCTTGAGATTGATCTTTCAAAAGAATATATACATAGCCTTTCAAAGTTTTTTCTGCAGAGGGAGGCCCGTCGATGAAACTCCGCAGCATGATATTCATATTGGGTATATCTGCAGTTACTCTTCTTTCGTGCTCAAACTCACCAGTTGATTCAAAAACGCTATCTACCTCTTCTGAAACATATCAAAGCGGCAGATGCACCGTTGAAATGTTCCTGCCGACAGAAAACCTCTGGTTTGGAGATACAGCAGAGATAAGGCTGGAACTTAGATACCCGGAGAATGAACATTACATACTGCTTCCTGGAAAATCTGAAGATTCCGCCGGCTCTAATTCGGTACTGACAGAAGTGATTGAATCGGAACCGGTGTATGACGGTGAAGGACAGGTTCTAAGTACAATTATCTTTTCACTTGAAGCACAGTTCCCGGGGCCTGCAGTTTTTCCTTCAATGACTGTACGCTTCAGCAACGATATTACAACCGATCCTTTCAGTATTGATTTTAAATCTGCATTCAGCGGTGATGAAAGCCGGGACAGCCTGGCTCCGGTTTATATCCCTGAAGATAGCGGCAGAAGAAAAAGCATGATGTTGCTTGTTTTCCCTGCTGTTTTTATTCTTCTGTCAGCCTCCGTAATTATTTTTATGAAAGTAAGAAAAAACAGACAGAGGAAAGAACCTTCGGTACCAACTTTTGAACAGCAAATCGAAGAGTTTAAAAAACTGTATATTTCACAGGATTTGATTTCGGAGTCAAAAGAAGCTCTTATCTTTTTGAGAAGACTTATTGAAAAATCAGACTTCTGCACTTCTGGTCTGATCAGGGAAAAATTCAGTAATGAACTGTATGCTGCATCTTTTTCAAGGGACGGATTACCCGCAGGCCGCGCAGACGCATTAATACGAGAAATATTTGAACTGCTTGAAGGAGATGTGATAGATGAACTTTGAATCTCCTCAGGCTCTTTTTCTGCTGGCCTTTCCCGTACTGGCATTGTTTCTAAAAATATTAAGCAGTATGAAGCTGCGGCGTGACGGTCGTCAGCATTCCCGGCCGCACAGACGAGGCCTGCCTTTCCCGGATACAGGTATCATTGACAGCTCGATGATTACATTGCGGCAGGCTTTTTTGTGGCTTCCTGTATTCTTTGCACTTACGGGAAGCATTCTGCTGATTATTGCTCTTGCCCGGCCGAGGGAAAGACTTGATGAAAGTCGCAAGGTGACAAGCGGTATTGCTGCAGAGCTTGTTATTGATCGCAGCGGAAGTATGGCTGCTGAAGTAGAAAAGGGCGGCTCCTATGTCAGAAGAATTGATGTAGTGAAGCAGAATATCCTGGATTTTATTCAGGGGGATGGTAAAACTCTTTCCGGCAGACCTGATGATATGCTCGGGCTGGTGGCTTTCGCCAAATATGCTGATACGCTGGCTCCTCTTTCCCTTTCTCATGATGTTGTTTCAGATTTTATTAGGAATCTCGATACTGTAACTACAAAAGAGGAGGATGGTACTTCGATAGGTGATGCCATAGCGCTTGCTTCAGCAAGGCTCAAAACTGTAAACAGCAACAATGATTCATCTAACGGATATGAAATTAAAAGCAGGATAATAGTGCTTCTTACCGACGGGGAAAATAACGGCGGTAAATACTCACCACGTGAAGCTGCAGAACTTGCAGCAGACTGGGGTATTAAAATCTATGCAATCGGGTTCGGCGGTGATGCCTACTATCAGATGAGCAGCCTCTTCGGTTCCCGGCGTGTTCCTGTCGGTTCTGCAGTTGATTCCGCTACACTAAAAAAGATTGCTGAAATTTCCGGTGGAGCTTACTTTGAGGCAGACACACCCGAGGATCTTAAAGCTGTCTACGAAGAGATAGACAGTATGGAAAAGTCCGAAATAATTTCAGTTTCAGAATACCGTTACCGTGAACTTTTCTATCTATTTGCGATTGCGGGAATAATATTTCTCGCTGCCGGCGCTGTGCTGGATAATACCGTATTCAGGAGGATTTCCTGATGATTGAAAATTTTCAGTTTCTTGCTCCGGAATCTCTTATCTATATATGGCTTCCGCTTGCAGCAGCAGCAGCAGCCTTCTGGGGATTTTTAAGAAACGGGCAGCTTATAAGAACTGTTTTACCCCGATACAGTACCCGTCTGCACAGCAGCCGCAGAACCCGCTTCAGCCTTGTGATCGTTTTAAGCCTGGGGCTGGTGCTTGCCGTTCTCGCAATTGCCCGGCCGAGCTGGAGCCAGAAAGAAGTAACAGTATCACGTAAGGGCCGTGACGTTGTCTTTGTGGTTGATGTATCGAGAAGTATGCTTGCAGAAGATCTCTACCCGAACCGGCTGGCCAGGGCAAGACTTGCAATACTTGATGCTCTTTCGGTGATAGACGGTGATAGGGTCGGCCTAGTTGCTTTTGCCGGCAGTTCGGTAATTAAATGTCCGCTTACACTTGATTACAGTTTTTTCAGACAGGCTGTTGATGAACTGTCGCCTGATTCTGTCTCAGTGGGGGGAAGTATGATAGGTGATGCCCTCCGTAAAACCGTGGATGAAGTTTTAACTGACAGCAATGGAGGATACCGCGATATAATCCTTATTACAGACGGCGAGGATCAGGAGAGCTTCCCTGTAAAAGCTGCCGAAATGCTTGGAGAAAACAACATCCGGCTTATTGCCATAGGACTTGGTGATGAAAACACTGGAAGGCGTATTCCTGTTACAGATGAGAACGGTGAGCAGGTTTTTATGACATATGATGGACGTGAAATATGGAGCCGTCTTGATGCGGATATGCTCAGGACTATGGTTTCTAAAACTACAGGAGGCCGATATCTCAATGTATCAACCGGTAACTTTGATCTTGGTGAAATTTATTCTTCTCTGATTAACTCACAGGAAAAGCGATTTATAGAAGATGAAACCTCTGTGGTACATGAGGAGGATTTTCAATACTTTCTGCTTCCGGCTGTTGTTATGGTGCTTGTATATCTTTTCGGCCTTATACTTCCTGTCCGGTATTGGGAGAGAAGGTCATGAGAAACTTTTATCTGCTTTTTGCATTTCTGATTCTAATTGTTATTCCGCTTTCCGCAGGTGGTTCTCAGGAGCCGGAGAGCATTGAGGCGCAGCATGTTCAGGACCTGGTTGAGGAGTTCCGGAATTCGGCTGCTTCTGAAGACCCCGGCATCAGTGCTGCAGGCTACTACAACCTCGGCACAAGTCAGGCGATTCTTGCAGATCAGGCTGAGGATACTGGAGAAAAAGAGCGGCTGCTTAAAGATGCATTCAGCTCACTCAAACGGGCTGTTGAGCTTGGTGCTCTGCCGCCGGATGTTCAGTTCAATGCACGAAAGAACCTTGAAGTTGTTAACAGCCGCCTGAAGCAGCTTCAGGAGCAGATGCAGCAAGAGAACCAACAGCAGAATCAGTCCGAAGGGGATGAGCAGCAGTCCGGAGAAAATCAAAAACAGGAGCAGGCTGAAGAACAGAATTCCGGACAGTCCTCCGCAGATAAACAGGATACCGGATCAGGCCAGTCTTCTAATAGCGGAAGCACCGACCCTGGTGAACTGCTTGATCGTCAGCAGGAAATTACCAGGCGGACCGAACAGGGGGAGGGCTCCGACAGCAATCTCGCGCAGCAGCAGAAAGAACTTCAGAATGAAACTTCGGGCGCGGCCGGCAGCAGCAGTGAAACCTCACAACAGCTTGAAAAGGCGGCTTCCGAACAGGAAGAAGCAGTCAAAGCTTTGGCGCAGGGTGACAGGGCAGAGGCAATAGAGCATCAGAAGGCAGCGGAACAGGCTCTTGCTCAGGCTGCGGCTATGAATGAGCAGCAGGGCGAGGCTGAGGACATCCTTGATATGGAATCGGAGTATGAGGCAATGAAGAACAGACTTGATAAAACCGGGGGCATACGAAATGCAGATAAAGACTGGTAATATATTTAAATACATCGTCTTATTGATTTTCTTCACTGCCGCGGCTTCTCTATTTGCACAGACTCTATCATTATCAGCTGAACTTGAAGACACTGAAATATGGCTTGGTGATTCTGTGAGGCTGAATCTTTATCTGCAGGGAAGTGAAGAGCAGATTGCACCCGATTTGGCAATTCAGGGAATTACAATTTCCCCGCTAGGCGGAACAGTCAGAAGCAGCCGGTCAGTAACCAGTATTAATGGAAAGGTAACACAGAATGTAAAGCTTGCTTATGTTTATTCATATAAGCTTACACCTGTAAAGACAGGAATTTTTACAGTACCTTCTATAACAGCTAATATTGACGGGCAGCTTCTTTCTTCAAATCCGGTATCCTTTACGGTGAAAGAGCCTGAAAAATCCGATGATTTTTACCTTCAGTTGAATGTCGACAGAGGGATTGTCTATCTAAATGAGGAGGTTTCTTTAAAAGTTCATTTCCGTTATAAGTCCAGTCTGCGTTCGCTTTCAATCAGAATTCCGGAACTTAATGAAATGGAGTACCGGGCGCTTGAACCTTCCGGAAACAGTGAAATGTATGAACTTGATATCAATGACAGTCCGGTTATTTTTGAAAGGGACGACCGGGGAGGTGTTGCGGGCCTTACTGCAGAACTTATGATTCGTCCGGGGCAGACAGGGAGCATTGAATTTAATAATTCAACTGCGGTCTTTGAGGCTGTTACCGGATATCAGAACGTCCATGACTTTTTCGGAAGAGTACAGAGGCAGGAAGTTTACGGGAAGTTTGTAATACCTGGAGATGCTGCAGTGCTCAATGTCCTTCCGTTTCCGGAAAAAGGAAAACCGGTCGATTTTTTCGGATTATCAGGAGATATCAGGCTTAATATCAGTGCAGAACCTCTTTCTGTTCATCTTGGAGATCCAATTACTCTCAGTCTAAATGTAAGCGGGATGAATAATACCGATATAGGTATTCCTCCTCTGACTGGTTACCTGGGCAGCGGCATTGATATCCCTGATACAAGGGCGGCTGGAAAGACCGGAGCACGAAGCCGGTCCGTTACCCAGACGATAAGGATTACTGATCCGGACCTGAAATATATTCCGCAGATACGCTTCAGCTATTTTGACACCAATTCAGGTGAATACCGCTACGCGGAGACCGATGCTCTGCCGCTGGAAGTTCTTGAAACAAGGACCGTGACTGCAGGAGATCTTGAAGGTGATTCAGCTGAAAATGAAAACAATAAGGTTGTAACTGATAAAAAGAAAGAGGGTATTTACTACAATTACACAGGCGTCGAACTGCTTGAAAACAGCCGTCCATTTTTGTCAGAACAATCTTCTATAATATCTATCCTGCTTCTGCTGATTATTCCTCCGGCTGTTTTTTTCGCTGTTTTAATAGTCATGGTTTTTGTGCCCCAGTTCAGACAGAATGCGGTAAATAATCTTGACCGAAGAAAGGCTCTTAAGAAAATGAGAAAGGATGCGGAAAAGGCTGCAATAAAAGAACCGGTTTTATATCTGAAGAGTTTTATCAGAACGCTTGATGGTTTTCTAATGGATTATGGTGATTCTGATGATGAGCATAATATTGCGGATGAATTATCTGTTATTCAAGCTGTACTGTACGGCGGGAGACATATTACCTCTACAGAAGCCGGGGCTGCTGTATTTTCTCTGATTGGAAAGCTGGAAAAGGCAGGAGTGAAATCATGAAGAAAGCTGTGAACCTATTATTTTATATACTCCTTTTTACTGCTGTGATTACAGGAAATCTTTCTGCTTCTGAGAGTGCTGATACTCAGGTTCTCCTGGAAAGAGCTGAAACCGCCTTTGCTGAAGGTAACTCCCTGATGGACTCAAACCCTGCGCTATCAAAAGAAAAATATTCAGAAGCAGTTCTAAACTATAATTCAATTACTGAAATGGGTATTAGAAATTCGGGAATATACTATAATACAGGAAATGCCTGGTTCCGACTCGGAAAGATAGGGAAGGCTGTTCTCAATTACAGAAGGGCGCTGCTGTATTCTCCGGCAGACAATCAGATTCGTTCAAATCTGGAATATGCAAGAAGCCTGCAGAAAAACAGATTTACCATCGACAGCGAAAATAAGCTTACTAAAGTAATATTTTTCTGGCATTTTAATCTGCCGATCATTGTAAAAATTATTATTATGATAATTGCTAACCTCACGATATGGCTGCTTTTTGGCCTTAGACTGTTTGGACGAAGACTTCCTGCCCTTACTGCTGCCGCAGTAATTGTATTTATCGTATTCGGAATTTCAGGATATCTGGATTTTAAGGAAAGCAGAAAAAGACATGGAGTTATAACTGCAGAATCAACAGAAGGCCGGCTTGGCGACAGCCGGAGCTATGAATCGGTATTTGATACACCTCTTTATGAAGGAGCAGAATTCACAGTCGTTCAGAAAAGACCCGGCTGGATTCTTGCTCAATTCATCAACGGTGAAAAAGCCTGGATTGAAGATAATACCTGCGAACTTATTGAAGAACTGTAATTCGGCCGGTTGAAAAAAAAGCCGGCAGAAAAACTGCCGGCGCTAAAATTACATATACTGCTTAAAAAATCTGCAGATACCTTTCTACAGATTGTCAACCTCTTTTGTGTAGTCTACACCCGGAACTTCAAATCCATGCATCTGCATGAAATCGGCATGATATCCGCTTATATCGCTTAATGCTTCTATATTATCATCACTGACAATTTCCCAGCGGCGTTTTACCTCATTCTGGATCTCATCACGCATTTCAAGATCGTCAATTCTGATTCTTCCTTCGCTGTCAACTGCAACCGAACCATCGCAGCTGTAAAGTCTGTCACGGAACAGTCTTCCGGCCTGCTCAATACAGCCTTCATGCAGCCCCTTTTCCTTCATCACTTTAAACAGAATTGCTATGTACAGTGAAATAGCCGGAATAACGGCTGCAGCCCTGGTAACAAGAGCCTTATTTACAGAGGTCCACGCCCTGCCGTCGAGCTTCTCTGATAAAAGACTGTCGATAACTCCGGCTGTCTTTTCCAGATCCTTTTTGGCAAGTCCAATGGTCCCGTTTCTGTAAATAGGCTGGGTCATTTCAGGCCCTATATATGAAAAAGCTACGGTCTTTGCGCCCTCCGAGAGAACATCTGCATCCAGAAGCGCATCAATCCAAAGCTTCCAATCCTCTCCGCCCATTACTTTAACAGTGCTTGAAGCTTCATCAGCCACCGCCGGTTCAATCTCCATTGAGGTTATCCTTCCGCTCATTGTATCCAGAGCACGTGAGCGGTAGGTTTCGGAAAGCGGCTTAAGTGCTGATCGGTACATAACACCGTCAGCAGGATCAACCCTGACACCCGAAGCAAGGCTGTAGATAACAAGGTCAACCTTTCCCGGCCCCTGTTTAATTGCGTCAATTGTGGTTTGTTTAAGTTCATTTGAAAAAGCGTCGCCGTTTATGCTCACCGAAAAAAGACCCGCTTTTGCTGCCTCTTCATCAAAGCTTCTCATATTGTAGTACCCCGGGGTTCCGGGCCGTGTTTCAGTTCCTTCCTTTTCAAAGAAGACACCGACGGTTCCGGCTCCGTACCCGAAAGCTGCTGCAATACGGCAGGCCAGGCCGTAGCCTGTAGATGAACCGATTACCAGTACGTTTGACGGACCTTTTTCGAGATTAAGACTCTTAATATAATCTATCTGGCGCCTGACCTCAGCAGCGCATCCGTCCGGATGTGCGGTGAGGCAGACATTATTTCTGATTCTGGGTGTAATAATCAATGCTTTTCAGTCCCTATAAATTATCAGCACTTCCAACAAGGCACATCCATGATGCTTCAGCAGCAAGCTCATCACCCACATAGGCCTTGCCTGACTGCTTGATCATTGCGCCGGAAATTCTGACGTTCTCGATTTCAAGCCTTACCGTTTCGTTCGGTCTGACCTGTCTTCGGAATTTTGTTTTATCTACCGTGGCCAGAAAGAAAAGTTTGCCTTCTCCAAGCTGACCTGATTTGCCCACTCCGGCACCGCCGGCCTGAGCCATTGTTTCCACAAGGATAACCCCCGGTACTACAGCGTACTGGGGGAAGTGTCCCTTGAAGAAAAATTCTTTATCAGTAAAAGTCCGGTAACCGATAATCTTTCCGTCTTCTGTGATATCTACTGAATCAACAAAAAGGAAGGGATCACGGTGCGGAAGCAGTTTTTCAATTTCTGCAGACATTGCAACTCCTGTTATTCTGAATACTTCTTAATTATAATTATAGCGTTATGTCCGCCGAATCCAAGCGAATTGGACATTACAGCATTAATATTTCCCTTAACGCCCTTGTTCGGTACATAATCCAGGTCACATGCAGGATCCGGCTCGTCAAGATTAATAGTCGCAGGGTAAAATCCCTCGGTTATTGCCTTAACTCCAATGATTGCTTCAACTGCACCGGCAGCACCAATCATATGTCCTGTCATTCCCTTTGTAGATGAAACTTTGAGCTTCTTTGCATGATCTCCGAATGCTGTCTTGATAGCAAGAGTTTCAATAGGATCGTTGGTAGGAGTTGAAGTTCCATGAGCATTGATGTAGTCAATGTCCTCGGGCTTCATTCCTGCATCTTTTAATGCTATCTTCATTGCCTTTACAGCGCCTGTTCCTTCTGAATCCGGTGCTGTAAGATGATATGCGTCACATGTGTTTCCGTATCCGACAAGCTCTGCATAGATTTTTGCACCGCGTGCTTTTGCATGCTCAAGTTCTTCAAGGATCAGGACCCCTGCACCTTCTGCAAGTACGAATCCGTCTCTGTCGTTGTCGAAGGGGCGGCTTGCTTTCTGGGGATCATCGTTTCTCTTTGTACTTAATGCCCCGATTACGTTGAATCCGGAAACACCAAGCTGAGTGATGCTGGCTTCTGACCCGCCTGCAACAACGATATCGGCCCTGTCAGCCTGAATGGTCATATAAGCATTTCCGATTGCATCAGTACCGGATGCACAGGCTGTTGTTACAACCCAGCATGGTCCCTTAAGTCCGTATGTAATTGCTATGTTTCCGGGAACCTCATTGCTTATGAGCTTGGGTATAGTCATGGGAGGGGTTCTTGACGGACCCTTTTCAAAAATCGCCTTGTGTCCGGCTTCTGTAACCTCGAAACCTCCGATACCGTTACCTATAATGGTTCCTACTCTGTCCGGATCAAAGCTGCCCTCAGTAAGTCCGGCATCTCTGATAGCTTCACCGGCTGCAGCAACTGCAAACTGTGTACAGAGTGCCATTTTTCTGGCATCCTTGCTGTCCATGAAATCACCGGGCTTAAAATCTTTTACCTCACCGGCAATTTTTGTTGCAAATTCGGTTGCATCGATTCTTGTAAGCGGACCGATACCGCATTTTTCATGTGTTATTCCATCCCATAATTCAGCCACATTATGGCCTAAGGGGTTTACTGTACCAAGTCCTGTAATTACTACTCTTCGTGACATAATTATTCTCCTTAATGTGGATTACATTCCCATTCCGCCGTCAATTCCGAGAACCTGACCTGTGATATAGGTAGACATTTCGGAGGCGAGAAAAACAACAACTGATGCGACTTCTTCGGGTTCACCGATTCGGCCGAACGGAATCTTTTTCATAAATTCTTCTTTAGCAGCTTCAGGAATTGCTTCGGTCATATCTGATTTAATGAATCCCGGAGCGATGGCGTTTACTCTTACGCCTCTGCCTGCAATTTCGCGTGCAAGACTTTTGGTAAATCCGATAATACCTGCCTTTGATGCTGCATAGTTTGTCTGACCCCCGTTGCCGATTACTCCGACTACGGATGATACGTTGATTATTGACCCGGATCGTTTCTTGGCCATAGCACGACCGAAAGACTTACTGAGGTAGAAACAGCTTGAAAGGTTTGTTGCCAGAACATCATTCCAGGCTTCGTCCTTCATCATGAAAACAAGACCGTCCTTTGTGATGCCTGCATTATTCACAAGAATATCAATCTGTTCGGCTTCTTTCAGAATTTCTGCTGAAACTGCAGCCATTTCCTGAGAATCGGAAACAGAACCCTTTTTCCAGGTAACACTGACTCCGTTTTCTTCTGCAAGTTTCTGAAGCTCATCCGCCTGAGCACATTCACTTCTGCTGATGTACCATACTGAAGCGCCTTCCTTGATGAATGCTTCAACTATAGTCTTACCGATGCCCTTTGAGCCTCCGGTAACGACTGCTTTTTTTCCCTTTAATAACATATCTACTCCTGATTTAACCTTTAATTTCTTCTATCTGTTCAACAGTGCCGCATGGAAAAACGGGAATTTCTGTTGCTATATTTTTCCATAGACCGCAGAGGATTTTTCCCGGACCGGTTTCCAGACATCTGTCGTATCCGTCTGCTGCAATATTATTTTCTTCATCTACCCATAAAACGGAAGAAACAATCTGTTTTACGGCGAGATCCTTTGCCTCAGCGCCGTCTTTAACAATCTTACCGGTAACATTGGAATAAATCGCCTTTACCGGATCCTTGAAATCAAGACTGTTAAGGTATTCACTGAACTTGTCACGGGCTTCATTAAGAAGAGGTGAGTGACAGGGGGCTGAAACCTTAAGCCTGAGAACCCTTCTGGCTCCTGCTTCTTTTAAAACGCCCTCAGCAGCGGCAAGTCCGTTCTGGGTTCCTGAAATTACTATCTGCTTGTCAGCGTTCCAGTTGGCCATGTAGACGCCTTCAATACTCTCAATAGCGGCATTAACCTGAGCAAGGTCAAGTCCGATTACTGCTGCCATGCTTGAGTCAGCACCTTCTCCTGATGCCTTCTCTCCTGCCTCATGCATGTATTTACCGCGAAGCGCTACCGCCTTCATTACCTCAAGATCGGAAAGGATTCCGGCATCTGCATATGCTGCCCATTCACCAAGACTGTGTCCTGCACATCCGTCGGATTCGAGTCCCAGCTCTTTCAGTGTATTTTTTACAGCCAGATTAACAAGTGTAACTGCGGGCTGTGTATTATCAGTTCGTCCAAGTGTCTGTACATCACCTTCAAACAGAAGTTTTTCACAATCAAGTCCGGTAATATCAGAAGCCGCTGTAAAAAGCTCTTTTACTCCGGAATATTTTTCCCAGAGATCCTTTCCCATTTCCGGGTACTGAGCACCCTGGCCCGGATAAAGAAAACAAGTTTTCATATTATCTCCCTGAATTCTAATTATTTATGGATAAATTAATATCATACTTGCTCTTATCGGTCAACGGCCGATAAAGTGATTTAAGTAAAATATCGGTCAATGGCCGAAAAAAAACTGTTAAATAGTATGCCTCTATGTTAAACTTCGTTCTTAGACCAAGATAAAACAATATAAGCAGAGGGAATTATGGTTTATAACGAAAAATTAGGTGAAAAAATAAGGATGTTTCGTGAAAAACATGCCATTACAACAGATGAGCTTGCCGCAAGGGCAGGAATTGATGCAAAACTCATCGAAAAAATAGAGAAGGGTGAACTTGTACCTTATCTAAGCCCGCTCATTAAACTTTCAAGGGCTCTCGGTGTACGTCTGGGAACTTTTCTTGATGATCAGGCTTCTGAGGGCCCGGTTGTCAGCAAAGCAGGTGATATGGCTGAATCCAAAAGAGTACGCGGGATTGATAATGATACCGATGCTGACCGCACTTTTTATTCTCTTGCAGTAAACAAGGCTTCAAGGCATATGGAGCCTCTTATTGTTGAACTCACTTATTCTGAAGGAGAGAAAACCCCTCTTTCATCACACGAGGGTGAGGAATTTGTTTATGTGCTTGAGGGCAAAATAGAAGTTATATATGGAAAAGAAACGCATCTGCTGGAAGCCGGGGAAAGCATTTATTATGATTCAGTAGTTGAGCATGATGTCCGTGCTGCAGGCGTGAATGCGAAAATTCTGGCTGTAATTCATGAACCATCCTGATTACCGGAGATCATATGAAACTAATAAATAAAACAATAGGACAGGTATTTGAGGAGCAGGTAGCCGCATTTCCGGATAAGGATTTTATGGTTTATTCGGACCGGAACCTGCGTTTTTCATATTCACAGTTTGACCAGCGTATAAACAGACTGGCTCTGGGCCTGATGAAAATCGGAATTACAAAGGGCTCACATGTCGGAATATGGGCGACTAATGTCCCTGACTGGCTTACTTTCTTTTTTGCAACAGCCAAGATTGGCGCAGTGCTTGTCACCGTAAATACTGAGTACAAGGAACATGAGCTTGCCTATCTTGTTGAACAGGCTGATCTCGACACACTTTGTATAATAGACAGCCACAAAGACAGCGACTATGTACAGATGGTATACAGTCTGGTTCCTGAGCTGAAAACTTCACAGAGGGGAGCTTTGAAATCAGAGAAATTCCCCTTTCTTAAAAACGTAGTTTTTATAGGACAGCAGAAACACCGGGGAATGTACAATACAGAAGAACTTCTTCTTCTGGGAGCTTATGAGGATGATGCTCAACTCAGAAAACTCTTTGACAGCTGTGATACTCATGACGTTATAAATATGCAGTATACTTCCGGTACAACCGGATTTCCAAAAGGAGTTATGCTTACCCATCATAATATCCTCAATAACGGGTTTTATATCGGTGAGTGTCAGAAGTTTACCGACAGGGATATTCTCTGCCTCGCTCCTCCGCTGTTTCACTGTTTCGGTATTGTTCTGGGGGTTATGGCAATAATAACTCACGGTGCCGGTCTTGTAATGATTGAAAAGTTCGATCCGCTGGTCACGCTTGCTTCAGTACAGAAAGAGAAGTGTACCGCCCTTTACGGGGTGCCTACAATGTTCATTGCCGAGCTGAATCATCCGATGTTCGACATGTTCGATCTCAGCAGTCTACGTACCGGAATTATGGCCGGTTCCCCCTGTCCAATGGAAACCATGAAGCAGGTTGTTGAAAAGATGAATATGAGCGAGGTTACTATAGCCTACGGACTTACTGAGGGGTCCCCGGTAATGACCCAGACAAGAACTGACGATCCGCTTGAAAAGAGAGTTGCTACTGTCGGTCAGGAGCTTCCGGGTATTGAAGTGAAGGTTTTTGATCCTGAAACAGGTGAGGAATGTCCTGTTGAAGTCCAGGGTGAGCTCTGCTGCCGTGGCTACAACATCATGAAGGGATATTACAAGATGCCCGAAGCAACTGCCGCCTGTATCGACAAGGACGGCTGGCTGCACTCGGGAGACCTCGGAATAAAGGACGAGGACGGCTTTTTCAGGGTTACCGGACGCATCAAGGACATGATTATCAGGGGAGGGGAGAATATATACCCCAGAGAGATTGAAGAGTTTCTTTACGGCATGCCGGAAATTAAGGATGTACAGGTTGCCGGGGTTCCTGATGAAAAATACGGTGAGCAGGTAGGAGCTTTTATTGTCCTGCATGACGGTAAGAAGACAAAGGAAGAAGATGTTCGTGATTTCTGCCGTGGTCAGATTGCCAGGCATAAAATCCCTAAATATGTATTTTTTGTTGATTCATATCCGCTGACAGCAAGCGGTAAGATTCAGAAGTACAAGATGGGTGAAATGGCTGTTGATATGATAAAGAATGGAAGGGGCTGATGTTCTAAGTCCTGTAAAGTATTCTTATAACTGATAAAAAAAGGGAGCCGTACTCACACCGGCTCCCTTTTTTTATCCATTATTTGTCTTTTTACCAGCGTATCAGGTTGCCGCCGTAGGTAAGGCCTGCACCGAATCCTGTAGTAATTATAAGGTCACCCTTCTTGAGCTGTCCTTTTGAAAGCATATCATTAAGCGCGATTGGTATTGAGGCTGCTGAAGTGTTGGCATATTCTTCGATGTTGATGAAAAACTTTTCCTCAGGAAGTTCAAGTCTCTTCGCAGCGGCCTGAATAATTCTTATATTTGCCTGATGAGGGACAATTCTGCTGACATCGTCTACAGAAAGATTATTGTTTTTAAGAAGTGAATTGATAATGGTCTCATTAACCTTAACAGCAAAACCGTAAACCCTGCGGCCGTTCATGCTGACATAGAGATCTTCTTCTTCGTACTCACCGATGTGAAACGGGTGCTTGGCTCCGCCGGCCTTCCTCATAAGGTGTTCAAATCCGTCGCCTTCTGCGCCCAGAAAGGAATCAATTATTCCGCTTCCGTTATCATCTTCACTCAGCCCTAGAACAGCAGCTCCTGCACCGTCTCCGAACAGTACGCATGTATTACGATCTTTCCAGTTTACAATTCTTGAAAGTGATTCGACGCCGATAACCAGCACCCTTTTGGCTCCGCCGGCAAGAAGCAGACTGCGTCCCATTTCAAGTCCGTAAACAAAACCGGTACAGCCTGCACCAATATCTACAGCCGCAGTATTTCTGATTCCAAGTTTGTGCTGTACAACACAGGCTGTTGAAGGAAATCCCGCATAATCACCTGACGCTGTTGCAAGTATAATAAAATCTATCTCCTGTACATCTATTCCTGCACGTTCAATTGCTATCTTTGCAGCCTTTACAGCTGTATCAGAAGTTGTCTCATCTTCTGCAATGATATGTCTTTTACCTATTCCGGTATGTGATCTAATCCATTCGTCAGTGGTATCGACAGTCTTAGAAAGTTCTTCGTTGGTAATTGCTTTTTCGGGTACATAAGCACCTAAGCCAAGAATTTCCGCAATCATAGTGTCCTCCTCGAGTGCGTTAAATCATATTATATCGGTTGCCGACCGATAATCAAGCTGAAAAAACCGGGTTTATAAGTATTTTCTTACTTAAAAGCCCGGTTTTCTTTTATTTTCTTGAATCTGCTGTTTCTTTTGAATGCAGAATATACCTTTCTGCAGATTTATCTATTGAGGCTACTTCCTCGTCAGTAAGTTCGCGAACGACCTTTGCCGGAGAGCCGAGTATCATGGAGCGGGGTGGGAACTTCTTTCCCTTGGTCACTAAGCTTCCGGCTCCTACAATACTGTACTCTCCAATTTCTGCGTTATCGAGTACAATAGCTCCCATCCCTATCAGGCAGTGGTCTGCAATTTTGCAGGAATGAAGGGTTACCTGGTGACCAACAGTAACGTAGTTACCGATTATCAGCGGAACATCGGTGCTGATATGGCAGGTCGAATTATCCTGAATATTGGAACCGTCACCTACACGAATCGGAGCTATATCGCCTCTGAGGGTTGCACTGAACCAGATGGAAGATTCTTTTCCGAGTACAACATCTCCGGAAACATCTGCATTCCAGGCAATAAAATTGGCTTTATCTGTGTCGGGCGTTTTATTTAAGAATTTGCTGACCATTCGGCTTCTCCATGCATGATAAATTCACTATACTGGATACTATCACCAACGGGAATAAAAAACTATGGATAATCAGAAAACAATTTCTGTATTTTTGGGCCTGATAACAATTTTCGCCCTGATTGCTGTACTCAAACTTGCATCTTCTGTAATGATGCCCATCGTTTTTTCCATACTTTTAACATTTACCCTTGCTCCTGTCGTTGATACTCTTACCAAAATAAAGGTGCCCAGAAACGGTGCCATTATACTTGCTGTGCTTATTGTTTTCGGAATAGCCTATCTTGTCGGTTTGTTTTTTATGTCGAGTATCAACTCATTTATAGAAGAGGCTCCGAAATATTACGACCGATTTGAATCCATTCTTACCCAGATTTCAGCTACGCTGAATCAGAACTTTTCAATGGATCTGCCGGTTAACCCCATGGCTGAAATTGACTACACGGCCACTTTTATGAATTCTCTGACCCCTATAACCCAGAATGTCATGGATTTTTTCAGTGCAATTGTAATAATAGTGCTTTCAATGATATTTCTTTTGATTGAGGCGCCCTTTCTGCCTGTTACAATATCAAAGGCTTTTCCCAGAAGAACAGGAAAGAGAATAATAATTATTATAAGGCATACCACAAGGCAGATTGGCAGGTATCTTTCGATAAAGTTTTTTGTAAGCGCTATAACCGGTGTTCTGGTCTGGTTCTGCCTCCAGGTCATCGGGATGGATTTTGCACTCATCTGGGGTGTTATGGCCTTTATTCTGAACTTTATACCCAACATCGGTTCGTTTATCCTTATGGCTGTGACAATCCTGATGGGATTCATACAGTTTTTTCCCCAGCCCGGACCGATTATCTTTGTATTCATATCTATGATTTTAATACAGGTAGTAGTAGGCAATTTTTTTGATCCGAGGCTTCAGGGACGCAGATTGAATTTGAGTCCTGTTATTATACTGTTTTCACTCTTTCTATGGGGATGGATCTGGGGCCCTGTCGGAATGTTTATAGCAGTCCCTATTACTACGGTATTAAAGATTGTATTTGAAAATATCCCCGGTCTTAAGCCAATGGCAGTTATGATGGAATACGGTAAAAAAGTTGCAAAAAACAGGAATACCAAAAAATTCAAATCTGCTGCCACCATACTGGGAGACTCTCTTTTTACTTCTGAAATTATTACCGAAGCTAAAGATGATTCTGTTTCTGAACAGGATTAAAATCATTTCAGGTCTTGTCTAATTCACTACCCGCAGATATAGTTAATCTATGGAAAGAAAACGAATACTTACAGGCGACAGGCCTACCGGAAAACTGCATCTCGGACATTATGTAGGGTCTCTTGCAAACCGAGTTAAACTTCAGGAGCAGTACGACTGCTTTTTTATTATAGCCGATCTTCATACTCTCACTACAAAACCGGACAGTGATGCTATCGGAATGATTGCCGAGAACGCAAGGGATATGGTTCTTGACTACCTTGCATGCGGAATTGATCCTTCAAAAGCTACTATCTATCTTCAATCGGCTGTTCATGAAGTCTTTGAAATGAATCTCATCTTTGAGATGCTGGTTACAGTACCCAGACTTCAGCGTATGCCTAGTCTGAAAGATATGGCAAAGGCTGCCAATTTTAATGAAATGCCTTTCGGACTTCTTGGATACCCAGTTCTGCAGGCTGCAGATATTCTTATGCCCAGAGCTAATCTGGTTCCTGTTGGAAAGGATAACGAAGCTCATGTTGAGCTTTCTAGAGAAATCGCAAGACGTTTCAACAGTATGTACGGTGAGGTTTTTCCTATTCCCGACGTAATGATCGGCGATGTTCCGACACTCGTTGGAACCGATGGTGATGCCAAGATGTCCAAATCTCTTGGCAACGCTATAATGCTGTCAGATGACAAAAAATCAGTAGAAAAGAAAGTCAGGGGGATGTATACCGATCCAAACAGAATCCGGGCTGATATCCCCGGAAAAGTTGAAGGAAATCCGGTTTTTATATACCATGATATATTCAATAATAATAAAGCTGAGGTTGAAGATTTCAAGACCCGTTACAGGGAAGGTAAAATAGGAGATGTAGAAGTAAAAGACAGCCTTGCAAGGGCTATTAACGAATTTCTTGATCCTATTCGTGAAAGACGTGCTTTTTATGCTGAAAAATCAGGTTTTGTTGATGAGGTTATCTTTGACGGAACCATGGTTATGCGTGAAGAGGCAAGGCAGACTGTGACAGCTATGAAAAAGGCTATGGGCTTAACCGGTGTGTGGAACAGTATCAGCCGTAAAGCCGAGAAGGTAAAGAAAAACAGAGAAAAAGATAAGTAAATCAATGATATTGCGGTACGCTTGATATAGTAGATAACAACATGGAGGATAAATTATGAGAAAGTTAAAAACGGTATTCATTTTCCTGATGTTGGTAATAGCTGTCTCCGGAACTTTTGCTCAGGAGATATCAGAAGATGCCCTTGTTAATGCCGTCAGCGGAGATTTTGACAAATTTCTTACGGGTATCGGCAATGATATTTCCCCTGTTCTTATTCAGAATGCTGTCTCAGGACAGAATATCGGACAGGCTGAAATTGGAGAAGATAGATTCTATTTTAATATTATACCGGTCGCCGCAGTGTCCTCGGGTTCAGGTCTTATGTCGAATAAAGACTTTACCGGGTACTATGAGGTTGTTAATCTTGATAATCTTATTGTCACAAATATCGGCAGTCTTATCGGAGATTCGGCAATAACTGACAGCCTGTTTGGGACAATTGCATATTATCCATCCTTCAGGCTGAATGCCGGTGTGAAAGTGTTTTCAGATATTGAACTGCTGATAAACGGATTTTATCTTCCATCCAGCCTGCTTGGATTAGCTTCCGGCCTTTTGTCCGAACTGGAGCAGATTACTCTGTCTTCACTTAATATAAGCGCCTTTATCAGGTATCCGATACTTAAGGACACTCGTGTTTTTCCTGCAGTGTCTGTCGGTGTAGGCTATGTCTTTGATAATTTCACTTTTGAACTTGCAGACCTTACAAGTCTCTCAGCTGATTTTTCAGGTTTTGACAATCTTAGCTTCGGTCTTGAAACAGTTGTTCAGGCATTTACTGTTCAGGCTGGAATTTCAAAGCAGATCGGCTTTTTTATTCCCTTTGCCAGAATGAGCGCCTGGTATGCCGATAGCCGTTACACTCCTTCGGCTACAGTATCAAGCCCTATGTATATTGCTCCTGTTGAATCAAATGATATCTATTTTATTGCAGAAGCCGGTTCTGATTTAAAGTTCGGTACGTATATTATTAATCTTGCAGGTAATTACAATCTCAGCAACGGTGTCTGGGGTGCTTCTATAGGGTCCAGATTCCAGTTCTGAATTTTTTAAATTGGTATTATCAGCTCCGGAGTTTTCCGGGGCTTTTTTTCGTTCATACAGCTTTCGTTTTAACAATATTTAAAATTGACAATATTGATATATGATGAGATAATTTTATTGAACAGATTCGGTAAACGCGTTCAGTTAAATTTTGATTGATACTTGAATTTTACGCTAACAAGTTTTTACGCACCGGCCTTTCTTCTTTGTTCTTCATCTCGATCTACTCCTATGCTTTTCTCATTCTTTTATGCAGTCAATCGATTACTAATATTGGCCGGACCAGTTCATCCAAAATAACGGGGGAAGGAGGCTGGTGTAAACACATTTAAAACAGACAGAAAAAAAAAGTAAGGAATTTTATAGGAGGATTGTTATGAAAAGGAAAGTATTTTTAGTTATCTTATCAGTATTAATCAGTGTTTCATTTGCATATGCAAGTGGGGATCAGGAAGGCGGCGGACATGTAGTTTTCCACCTTAACCATTTTATGCCTGCCGTTCACCCACTGAATGTAAATATGCTTGAACCAATGGCAGCAGAAGTTAAAGAAAAGACTGAGGGCCGTGTTGAAATAGTTGTACATCCCGGAAATGCTCTTGCTGCACCCGGAGATACATATGATGCTGTTGTAAGCGGCGTAGCGGGAATGGGATTTGTACTTCCTGCTTATACACCGGGACGTTTCCCCATGTCACAGATTCTTGAATATCCATTTATGTTTACTTCATCTCTTCAGGCAAACCTGACTGCAGCTGAAATGACACCAATGCTTCGTGAATATGAATATACTGATACAGAACTTCTATGGTTCGGAGGTTCCGATCTGGGACATTTCCTTCTTAAGAAAGAAATTAAAACCCTTGATGATCTTAAAGGTGTAAAGCTTAGATCTCCCGGCCCTATCTATAACGATGTTATTGAAAAAATAGGCGGAGTAGAAGTTAGCCTTCCGGTAAGTGATCTTTATGATGCAATGGATAGAGGCATTGTTGACGGAACAGTAATGGCTCCGAGTGCGCTGCTTTCATTCAGACTCATGGAAGTTACCGATCAGATTGTAGAGCTTAACATGTATGCAACACCATTTATCTTTTTTGCGAATAAAGACCTCTGGGCAAAAGTTTCAGATGCCGACAAAAAAGTTATTATGGATATAGTTGCTACCTTCCCTGAAAGAATTGGAAAGCAGTACGATGCAGAAGTTGCACATGCAATGGGCCTTGCCAAAGAAAAAGGTAAGAATGTTTATCAGCTCTCTGCCGCAGATATGGCTAAATTCCATTCAATTGTAGATCCGATGAAACAGGGATGGATAGAAGAGCTTGAAGCTGCCGGCAAGCCCGGTAGAGAACTCTACAACATAGCTGTTGAAGCAGCAAAAAAATACGAACAGTAGAATATTTATTCTAACAACTATTCCGGTTCCTGAAAAATTCTCTTTTCAGGAACCATCATTTTTTGATTGAGGTGGTCATGATGAATTTGATCAAGAAAATTGTGGACATAATCTGTAACATTGCCAGCAAGCTCGGGATGGCGGCCATTTTCATTCTGCTGTTCCTGACTGTCGGAGATGTGGCAGGAAGGTTTTTATTCACACATCCAATCCCGGGAACTTTTGAAATCACAAAGATCCTGTTTGCCTTGTCAGTATTCTTTTCGTTCTCTGTTTCTCAATATAATGGAGAGAATCTTGGAATTACCCTGATATATGACAAATTTCCGGTTAAGGTCCAGGGCATACTTGATTTTATCGGTTCCGGTCTGAGCATCGGCATGTTTTCAGTTGCATTTGTTCAGACTATTAAATATGCAGGACGTATGAAGGCTTCTCATACTATTACCAGCGTACTCCGCTGGCCGATGCACCCATGGATCTATATAGCTTCAATCGGGCTCATCGTACTTGTAATCGCCCTTGTCTGGGATTTACTTGTGTCCATTAAAGAAATGAAGGGAGAGAAAGCTAATGAGTCCTGAAACTATTGGTTTGCTTGGAGTAATAGTCCTCCTTGTCCTAATTATGTTTAAAGTACCCATCGGATTCTCAATGCTCCTTGTAGGCGTTGTAGGGTACGGTGTCGTTATCGGCCCAACGGCCGCTTTGGCCAAACTGGGTACCGATCTGTTTAATAATGCGCACAATTACAGTCTGAGTGTAATTCCTATGTTTACTCTTATGGGTATGTTTATAGGCAGTGCAGGTCTGGGTAAAGAGATGTTTCAGGCGTTTAATGCCTGGTTCGGACATATCCGCGGAGGTCTTGCTATTGCTGCAATTATTACTTGTGCGGCATTTGCTGCTGTTTCTGGTTCTGTAATCGCAACTACTGCGACGATTGCAGTAATAGCTGTTCCTGAAATGCGCAGGATGAAGTATGCCGACAGTCTTGCTGCCGGAAGCGTAGCTTCAGGAAGTACGCTTGGAATTCTTATTCCGCCCAGTTCAGTATTAATTATCTACGGTGTTTTGACAGAAGAATCTATCGGGCAGCTGCTCATTGCGGGAGTCGTTCCCGGTATTATGACAGCCATATTGATGGCCATAACAGCTTACATCATGGTTCGTGTTAAACCTGAACTGGCTCCTGGTGCAGAAAAAACCCCGATGAGAGAGCGTTTTAAATCACTGCTGCCTATCTGGCCTATTCCATTGATCTTTTTATTCACAATGGGCGGTATCTACTTCGGAGTTTTTACACCAACCGAGGGCGGTGCCATGGGTGCTTTTCTATCACTTGTCTTCAGTCTGATGACTCGAAAGATGAATATAAAAGCATTTCTTTCGGCCCTGTATGATACAGTTAAGGTAAGCGGAATGCTTATGGTTATTGTTATCGGAGGAATAATTTTCGGTAATTTTATTTCCGTTTCAAGGATACCCGGTTATCTTGCAATACACATGGCAGAAATGCCGCCTGTTGCGCTGCTTGCTACAATATTTGCAGCATACTTTGTTTCCGGTTTCTTTATGGATGCAATGGCAACTCTTGTTATTTTTACAAGTCTGTTTTACCCGCTTATTATAAACGCCGGTTATGATGGTATCTGGTATGGAATTATAACAATTCTAATGATCCTTATCGGATTCCTGACTCCTCCTGTCGGAGTTGTCAGTGTTGTTACCTCAGGTATTACAAAAATTAAGCTGGAGACCGTTTTTAAAGGGACAATACCATTCTGGTTTGCCCTTATAGCTTCAACTGTTATCCTGATGGTTTTCCCGAAAATTGCAACATTCCTGCCTAGTTTTATGGCCGGCTGAGCATACGCAGTATAAAAAAAACCCTTGAAAATCAGTTTGATTTCAAGGGTTTTTTTATATAGAAGAATGCTTAAAGCTTAAAAACAGGTGTCAGTTTTCTGAACATTCTATCCATGCGTTCGACAAGGTCGTATCCCGCATCATGGACACACCAGTCAAAAACTATTCCCCTGCTTACAATAAAAAGATAAACCGCAGTATCTCGTGAACTCATATCCGAATTTAGTTCAGCATTTTCCTGTCCCTTTGCTACAAGCTCAAAGAGGTAGGAAATCATATATCTGTCTTCATCGATAAAAAGTTTGTTTTTGGCATTGTACACCTGAGATGTGTTTTCAAATTTCTGTTTGGTCTGATATTCTGCATAATATTTAAAAAAGATTATTATTTTTTCCCAGGTATCTGCAGTAAGATTGTCGAGGGCAGGTGTAACTACTTCTATAAAATATTCATCTGCCTTACGGTATAATTCATAAAAAACATCTTCTTTAGACTGATAATAATGATAAAAAGTCCCGACGGAAACTCCTGCTTTTTCGCAGATATCTTCGATCGTCATGTTGTTGAAACCGTTTTTTTCCATCAACTCTATAGCTACATCGAATATCTTTTTCCTTGTCCTGTTTGCCTGGATCTTGCGCTTGGTTAATTTCTTTTCTGACATTTTACACCCGTATTGAACAAATGATTATTTGATTATATCACAGGATAGTCCTGCGGTAAAAACAAATGAATCAATTCATTGTAATTAATTCGGTGAAAAAAAAGCAGACCGGAATATTTAACCGGTCTGCTGAAAGATATAATTATTTGTTTTTAAAAAATGGTAGATACATCAGAAATTGATGAAACTCCGTAATCACCTGATATATAAAGTGTGTTACCTTCCCATTCCAGACCGGTAATTCCAACTTCATCACCGTAAAGATAATCTGTTACAGGCAGTGCGCTGTTAAAGGGGACTGCTGCTGTATAATACGCAGAAGATCCGAGATCTATGATCAGAAGTTCAAGAGGCGTAACACAGGCCAGAAAGGTTCCGGAGCTGTTTACGGCCATCATAGTGACCTTTATCTCATCCGCAGCAATCTGCTGCTGATTCTCCAGTGCCTCGTCAGTACCGACATCTGCGGTCCATATTCCGTCACTTGTGCCGAAATACAGAGTCCCGCCAGTTTCTTCTATTGAGTAAATCCGTTTTTCATACATTGTTGCTTCGGTTGATACAGGCGGTTTGGGAAAATAGTCCGAATAGGTTTCTGTATCAGATGGCCCTGTTTCGTAACTAACGTTAACCCGGTAGTTACCGGCTTTTGAAAGGAAATATACCCATCCATTAGAGCCGTCAATATCTACTACAAGCATATCTCTGACAAGTCTGCCTTCAAGTGTAATTCCAAGATCAGATACAAGATCACTCAGATCCACGCTGCTCCAGTAAGAATTGCCGTTTGAATAATCATAATAATTTATCATTATTCCTGCATCTAACTGAGAAATAAAGACTTCATGTGTATCCGGAGCTAAATCAAAAATATTGGTGTCTATGACGGAAAATGTTGAAGAGCTGATCAGGGTTGAGTTGATACCGTCGGAAAATGATGTATGCATGGAATGAGCGACTGTATCATAGGCAATAATTCCATTTCTGGTTCCGGCTGAAGATGTGTCGGTACTGATAAAAACCGCCGGTTTGGTGGAAGCTCCATCCCAATATTTACCCTCAGTGATAGAATTGAATGAATAGCCGGTTAGATTGGCTGTAGAGGCTCCGTAATATAGCGTAGCTGAATCAGCAGCAAACAGGGTTGAATTAGTGTACACAACACCTACAATATCTTTGCCTGTCATGGTAGTAACCTGTGATGCAACTGCCGTTTGAGCAGTCAGGACGCCTGTCGAACTTCCTGTACCTGCAACATATACCGGCGCAGTGCTGTTTGCTGTCTGTAATGCAGTAAATAATCCATCGCTGTCTGTTGCTCCGAGTGTCACATATACATCGTAGCTGATTCCCGCTGGAATTCCCTCTATTGTAAATGAGGCTCCATCAGCAGTATCAGTCAGGGCTGTTTCAAAATAAACAATTGCTTCTTCTGCCGGATTAAGATCATAGAAACTGTTCATACCATCCGGTACAACCCACACTCTGGCAGTATCTGCTGATGAAGTTACAGATTTTTCGAGGATTGAGGAGAAGTCCATTGTAATACTGCCTGAAGCGGTATTTATACCTTCACAGGAAAATAAGGCTGCAAGAACAGCGGCGGTAATTATAAAAATACTTATCTTTTTCATTCTATGCCTCCTTACTCAATTATTATCTCAAGCGAGCCGTATGATGAATAACTGTAGCTTCCCATTGGGCCTGACGGTCCGCCGTTTTCAGTTTTAACTGTGCTTCCGTCAGTTGATGAGTCATCCTGTTTCTCGTCGGCCGGGTCAGTAGCTCTGCCGTCTCTGCCCATGCGGCTTTTTTCATTTGCCTGCACAAGCATTTCACGGGCAAGCGCCTGACCGATGAGGGCTACGGCTCCGCGGTTAACGATGAGCTTTCTTCCGTCAAATGTAAAATTGGTTCCTCTAACTGCAGCTGTTGATGAGGGACTTCTGAGTCTGAAATTATGAGTAAGCCCGGTATCACGCTTAACTTCTGCATTTACCTTTCCGACACGCAGAAATAGGCCTGTAGTCTGATTGCCTCCCTGCTGCATAAGTTCTTCAAGTTCGATTCTAGTGAGCGCGTCTATTGTCAAAACAGATTCACCGGCCTCTATCACTGCAGAAGACCTGAATCCTGTGGAAATTGTAGAACCTTCCGGTATTTCATCACCGGGCGAGGCTTTAACCCAGCTGCTGCTGCCGGGTTTCATAAACTCTACTTTACCCTTAGTTTCCTTTACTACTGCATTTGAAGCAGCAAAAACCGGAATACTTATAAGGAAAATCATAAATAATAATACGGTTTTTTTCATAGTTTTGTCCTCCTGAACATTTAACCATGCAATATGTCTGGTACTGAACTTCGATCAGTAGCTGACCGATAAAGTCAGACGGGCCAGGAATACCGCGCTTGTATCAAACTCTGAGCCTTCTGCAAATGCATCCGCAGCAGGCAAAAAAAGCCCGGTCTGAAGTATACCGCCAAGATCCGAAAACGGCCTGAAGTTCATAGTTAAGTCTATCTCAGTTCCCAGGTAATTTCCTGCAATATCAGGATTTATCCCGTTGTAGAGCAGCGGGGCACCTGTTTCGGCAAGGAAGAAGGGAATAGCCTTGAACACTATCTGCGCAGAATCTATATATGAAAGACTGCTTGATGAGAGCGGCTTTATTGAGTAACTGAGGGCAGTGGAAATTATGTTTGAAACACCCGGATTAAACACAAGAGCGGTAGAAACCGGTGATACAGGTGTGAACTGGGTGTAGTTACCTGCTGTATTACCTTCAAAATAACTTTCTGCATCCGCATCTCCGGTTGCAAAATTAAAACTCAGACTGATAACAGAATAGAGGATATCAGTCAGGTAGTAATCTATATTCATTCCAGTCATATGGGAAAAAATATCAGTGTACTGATATGAAAAGCCCGTTTCACTTTCTGAATCTGCAAGATATGAAAGGCTACGTCCGGTTCCGAAGTAGTAGTATGCTCTGTAATACAGTGAATCTATAACAGGTCCGGATAAACCTATTCCGGTATACTGAGTATCAACGGCACCGCCTCTACCTGCGTAGAAAGTCTCTTCTCCTTCCTGCAGGAGTACCGGTAAATAATCAGATGAATAGGCTCCTATTGTGTCCTGAAGACCTCTCAGATCCTCCTGTAAAATCAGGCTGAAAAAGAGATTCTGTCGCGCGAACAGCTGCGGAACATTGACAGATATCATTTCTACAGCCCTCGGGCTCTGCAGCAGGGTTCCATTTTCATAGGATGCTGTATCGGTTTTTGAAAGTATTGTAAGCGGAGATGTAGTGAGGAGGCTTCCTGTTCTGTTAAAAAAGAGCCCGGTATATCCCGCAGTCATGGATAATTCAACTTCAGGATAACTGAAACTTACTGAAGCTCCGTCAAGCTTCTGATTTATTACCATGGAGCTGAAATCCGAGGCTGTGAATCTTCCGATTGTGGTGTTGAGTAGATCAGGGCCGAAATCGGTGTTTTCATAAACCGAAGTAAGTTTAAGATAGTCAGGATTGATATAGAACCCGAGCGGAGAAGCTGAAAAAATCAGATCCAGCTTTGTTTCAAATGCGAGATGTTCACCCCGGCCTGATTCAAACCAGAGCCCGACTGCCTCTTCATTCTGAATGCTTCCGTCTCCGCTGTTGAATATGCGGTGGATGAGGCAAGCGAGCCGCCGAAATCTACAGCTGATACTGTAGAAAGGGGATGGCTGATAACTATTACTGTAAAAATAAATATGTTTAATTTTTTCACTGTTCAGCCTCCTGCAGGCTTAATAATTCTGAAAGCATGTTCAGGGCATCTGTCCCTCTGAGCTTGTTTCCCGGATGTGCTTCAAAGTCAATGATACCAAGATATACAAGTTCTCGTACTGCATACCGAGGCGAGGGAAACAAACTGTACATCAGTCCGCCCTTAATCTCCAGAGATTCCATAAGTAAATAAGCGAACTCACCAAGAGTTGCCGGCTGATCAGCGGTTTTTGAATTTTTGTTAAAATCTCTGCTGCTCATAATAGTAAAAGCTGTTTGAATATCTGCTTCATCATCAGCAAGGCCAGTACCCAGTGCGGCAAGATATGATGCTTCACCATAGCTGATACCCTGCGATTCAATAATGTTGTCTATGATTTCCGCTGATTGTGCATAAAGTTGAAATACGGAAGAAATAAATACCAGAAATACGATGCTTAGAAAAACTTTAATTTTTTGCATACCTTTTCTCCATTATATGCATTATACTACTAGGAAATTGTAGCCCCTGCAAATCATTGCTTTCAATTTTTAAATACAGATTTTGGGATGGTAAAGTGGATTATAAAGTCATTGTTGCAATTCTGATAGTAATAGCTCTTTCTTTCATATCGCTTTTCGGAGGTTTTGACAGACTTGAAAACCGTCTGTATGACACGCTGCTGAAGGTTAAGAATGAAATCCCGGAAGATGACAGGATATTACTTGTCGATATTGATGACACATCCATCGAGAAGGTCGGAGTCTGGCCCTGGAGCAGGAATATTGTGGCAGACGGGCTTATCACCATGAAAGAGCTTGGTTCAGGAGCTGCTGTTTTTGATATTGAGTATATTCAGAAAAGTCCTGTGGCTGTTGATCCTGATTATCTTAACAGTGAACTCCACGGCTGTATTTGATGAGAACTTTGAGATAATAAACGACAACATAATCGAATTATTTGCTGCTGTGGCAGCCGGTTCCCTTTCAATAGAAGAGGCTTCAGACTATATATTGGAACTTGCTGATCTTAACGACACCAGACCAGAGATTTGCTTCTTGAAAGAGTCCAGTATATTACAAAAGACAATGATGAATACTTTGCACAGGCCTCGAGGCTGTATGGTGATGTTTACTTTACTGTGAATATGCAGATGCTTGATGAAGTGGTAATAGACGAATCATTCAGAAAATGGATTATGGAAAATATCCCCTATGATGATATTTCGGTAGAGACGGAAAATATAAAAAAATCCGTAAGTATTGATCCTGCCCTTGAACTGCTGTATCAGAATTCTATGGGGGCAGGGTTCCCGAATATTATAATAGATCCGGATGGTGTGAGACGCCGGATAGATACATTTATTGAATATGAAGGGAAATATTTTCCCCAGCTTGTGATGACTCCATTCCTTGACTGGCTGGGCAGACCCCATGTTGAACTGACTGACAGAGAAATCGTTTTTAAGGATGCTGAAATTCCCGGTACCGGTGTTAAAAAGGATATTACTATCCCCAGAGCAGAAGACGGTACAGTTCTTATTAATTGGCCTGCAAAGGATTACATGGACAGTTTCAGACATCTTTCGTTCTATTATCTTGTTCTGCATGACTGGCAGGAAGCCGACCTGATAAAAAATCTTAAACTGCTTGAAGATGATCAGTATTTTTATTATTACAATGGCGATCCAGATATTTTTGCAGGATATGAATATGCGCAGTCAATCCGTACCGAAATCCTCAACGGCGGCGATCTTGATTACTTTGCCGATTACCGTGATTCAAGGGAGTATTTCTTTTCGGAGGTTGATAAATTCCTGAACGGCGATACCGAAGCTGTAATTTCAGCTCAGATAGAAGATATACTTTCCACAGAAGGACTCTCTGAGGATGAAATAGCTGAATATACCTCTATAGCACGGCAGGTTAAGACAAACTTTGGACAGGTCCGCGCTATTTTTGAAGATTATATAAAGACAAGGGATATTATCAAAAGCAGTGTGGAAGGCTCCTTCTGCATAATAGGTTCTTCTGCTACATCGACATTTGATCGCGGAGTTAATCCGTTTTCAAAGGAATATGCAAACGTAGGAACCCATGCCTCTTTGATGAATATGATTATCCAGGATTCATTTCTTGATGATGCCCCGGAGTGGATCTCTATAGCAATAGCTGTTCTGTTCTCATTGATGCTGATCCTCATAATCAGAAAGCTGGATGCCAGACCGTCGATCATATGGGGCATCGTAACCATCCTTATAATTGCGGGTGCTGAGGTTGCTGTCTTTCTCCTGCTTGGAGTTTACATACACTTGCTTGCTCCGGTTCTTTCTGTTTTCGGAATCTTTATATTTATGAGTTTTATGAAGTTTGTTGAGACAGCCAAGGAAAAAAGTTATATAAGGAATGCATTCGGTCATTATCTGGCCCCTGCTGTTATTGAAAATCTTATAAAGGACCGTGATGATCTGCAGCTTGGCGGCGTTGAAAAGCATATGACAGCCATGTTCACCGATATAAAGGGATTCTCCACTTTTTCAGAAAATATGGCTCCCGGTGAGCTTGTAAATCTCCTTAATAAGTATCTTACCGCAATGAGCAACATAATAATGGAGCAGGGGGGGACCATAGACAAATATGAGGGTGATGCAATTATTGCCTTCTTTGGAGCTCCTGTTGATTTCTCTGATCATGCGGTCAGGGCATGCCGTGCCGCAGTAAGGATGAAGAAAGAAGAAGTAATTCTTAACAGTAAGCTAAGAGAAGAAGGTTTGATAGATACAGATATGCTGACAAGAATAGGCGTCAATACAGGCAATATGGTTGTCGGAAATATGGGTACCGCCAAAAAAATGGATTACACAATAATGGGTAATTCTGTTAACCTTGCTGCCAGGCTTGAAGGTGTCAACAAGCAGTATGAATGCTGGAAGCTTATAAGTGCATCAACTGCTGAGGAAATAGGTGATGAATTCCTGCTTCGTAAACTTGACAGGGTTCGCGTAGTCGGCATAAATGAACCAGTGAGACTGTATGAACTTATTGATGAAACAGAATATGCGGATGAAAAAATGATTGAAGCTGTGGATATCTTTCACAGAGGTCTTTTTCATTTTGAAAACAAGGACTGGCAGGATGCTCTTGAGCTGTTTAGAAATGTTACAGAGCTTATACCGGATGACGGCCCCTCAGGAATTTATATCAAGCGCTGTATAGATCATCAGAGAAAGGCTCCTCCTGCAAACTGGGATGGTGTTTTTAATCTGAAAACCAAGTAGATTTTTAATCAGCCGGATCTACAAATTTGTAAGTATAATAGTTAATTTTGATACCACATAAACCCGCGAATACCTGTTATAGTATTGGTGAAGTTAACCATTTAGACAGACTATATCTAAATTATTTTTGAAGCTACACCCTCTTATGAGGATAGTTATAAAATTTATTTTCTTTATCATGTCGTCAAAGTTATGAATATGTATAATACGATTACTTGTAAGCTATGATGGCGGCAATATAGTATTAAGGAGTGATTTAAATGATTAAAGCCAATTATGAATCAGATTGGAACAAAAGAAAAGAAATTCCACATGAGGAACTCTATACAATTCCTCACATGCCTTTCGAAGAGTATTCAGAGAAGCTGAAAAATTGTCTGAAAATGACAAGAAAGAACGGAATCCTTGAAGCAAGAATGCATACACATGGCGGACCTGTACAGTGGAGTGCCGAGCTTCATCAGGGCCTTCATTACTTTTTTGACTGGGCCGGACGGGACCCTGATAATGAGGTAATCATCCTCGGTGGTATCGGACCTGACGTATTCAAGGGAATTGGAAGAATCAACAGGGAAACCGGCGAGTGGATGCCCTGTCGTGAGTACGGTTCTGAACCTGAAGAATCATGGAAGATGTACGATTACCAGTACTACGATGGAACAAATGACATCGAAGGTCAGATTTTTGACCTTGAAGTTCCTACAATAGGTGTATGGACTGGTGCTTCCTACCACACTGACCTCGTTCTTTTCAGCGACATCACACTAGCAACAAAGGATGCATGGACAACTGAAATGCACTTCAGAACAAACATGGTTCCCGGTGACGGTATCCAGATTGCATGGAGAGAGCTGATGGGAAGAAAGAGATTTGCTTATGCAGAGCTTACCGGTCAGATCATCACAGCAAAAATGGCTCTTGAATATGGAATGATTAACGAAATCTGTGAAGATGTTGATGCTGCATACAAGAGAGCATGGGAAATTGCTGAACTTATCATGCATGCTGCAGGTAGAACAACAAGAAGAATTACAACTCAGATTCTCAGGAAGCCATGGAAGGAAGATATTGCAAATGAACTTAGAGCCAGCTTTGCTTCTGAAATGTGGGTTACTGCAACTGACCATTCACCACATGAGGCAAAATACTGGGACGATGCGCATGAAGAAGCAAGACTCGTTCTGGCTGCAGAAAAAGAGGGTAAGGTTGTTAGACCAAAAATCGGCGGTGGAGAATTCGAAGTCGCTATCAAATAATCACATATTTATGATTATTCAGACCGTCAGTCCAATAGGCTGGCGGTTTTTTTATACTCAGATATAATAATTGTTAATCAATGAGGTTAAAAAGCAGAATTTGACAAAAAAAAAGGCTGCCCGGGTAACACCCGAACAGCCGGAAAAATCCTGAAAGAGGAGAATCAGAATTTTCCTTAATAAGATTATATAACCTAGGACACTGCACTGCAATACACAAAATGTCCAAAATAAATTGAAATCTCTTTTGTTGATTATAAAAAATATACTAGGTATATTGATACAATAGGAGTATCGATTTGCTTATACCTGCAATTATATCAATAACACTGGCCCTGGTTTTTTATACGATCGGAGTATGGGGTGAAAAACTGTCAGGCGGACTTAAAGTCTGGAATCTCTCAATGTTCTGGGCCGGGCTTGTTTTTGATACTGTCGGAACTGCAGCTATGTCGGCTGTTGCCGGTGCAATAAGCCTCAATCTGCATGCTTTAACCGGTTTAATAGCAATAATACTTATGATTTTTCATGCCTTGTGGGCTACGATTGTTATCATCAAAAAAAATGAAAAAATGAAGAAAACTTTTCACCGCTTCAGTATCATTGTCTGGATAATCTGGCTTATACCTTATATTTCCGGCGCTATGCTTAATATGCAGTGAATATTCGGTGTATTTAATTGTACTATGTATTATCAGGTAATCTGATAAATAAAATAATTTATAAATTACAGGAGATTTAAATGGCAGGAAAGGGCATGAAATGGCTTATCCCGGTAGGTATTATTGTAGTTATAGTCCTTATTATTTACGGTTCATTTGCAGGAACCTATAACAGGATGGTAGCACTTGATGAAGGAGTAAAATCCAGCTGGAGTCAGGTTGAAAATGTTTATCAGAGAAGATTTGATCTGATTCCTAATCTTGTAGAAACCGTTAAAGGATATGCTGCACAGGAAAAAGATACTTTAACCGCAGTTACCGAGGCCAGATCCAGAGCCGGGGGTGTTATGAATATATCCGACGAAGTTCTGAATAACCCTGAATCATTCGAGAGATTCCAGCAGGCACAGGGAGAATTAAGCGGGGCTCTCCAGCGTCTTCTTGTTGTCACAGAGAATTATCCTGAATTAAAGTCGAATCAGAACTTTCTGGCACTGCAGGATCAGCTTGAAGGCACTGAAAACCGTATAGCAGTGGAACGACAGCGTTTCAATGAGCAGGTACGAACTTATAACACTTATATTAAGCAGTTCCCCAGGATGATAATTGCCAATCTTTCAGGCTTCAGGGAAAAACCGTATTTTGAAGCTTCAAGCGGTGCAGAAACTGCTCCGAAAGTAGAATTTTAGGAAGGTTTCATGAAATCATTCAGATTAACAGATGATGAAATTAAACAAATAAATGAGGCTGCGGCTGCTGTTGAAAAAAAGAGTTCAGGTGAGGTTGTAACAGCTGTTATAAGGGAAAGTTCAGATTATAACTATTATGAGCTGATGTTCTCTCTAATTACAGGTGCTGTCTATTTCATAGTAATGCTGCTTCTCTATAAACCGGTAAGCACCTGGATAAACGGATTCACCTGGAATCCGCAGATGTGGTGGATACCGCTTTTTTACGGACTCAGCACTGCAGCAGTTGTCAGTATTTTCTACTTTCTTGCGAATATTCCCGGCTTTGACAGAATAATAGTCCCTTCAGAAGTGATAAGTAAAAAGGTCCACAGACGTGCTCTGGCCTGTTTTTCCGAATCGGGAATACGTATGACGGCTGATCGAACCGGAATCTTATTTTATCTGTCTCTGAGAGAGAGACGGCTTGAGATACTTGCTGACAGCGGCATTGACGGAAAAGTAGACCCCGGTTTCTGGGATACTGTTTTAAAGGATGTTGTATCAGACATAAAGGCCGGAAAGGCTGCAGCAGGGCTGGTAAAGGCTATCAATAAATGCGGTGAAGAGCTTGAGAAACATTTTCCTGTTCAAAAAGACGATATAAATGAACTTCCCGACGGCATAATTTTCCTGGAGGATTGACGTATGAGAATAAAAATTAAAATTAGAACAATCCTTGCAGTCTGTTTACTTCTTTTTATTACGGGGCCGGTACTGTTCGGTCTGAGCATTCCTAAACTTGACGGTCCGGTTGTAGATGATGCAGGAGTTCTCTCACGTTCGCAGAAAACTGAAATAGAGAAGATTATTGTTGATTTGGAAAGTTCCACCTCTGCTCAGGTTGCACTTCTGACAGTTAAAAGTCTTGAAGGCACTTCTATAGAAGAGTATTCGCTGAAGGTTGCAGAAACATGGAAGCTAGGACAGGCTGACAGGGATAACGGTCTTTTGATTTTACTGTCTACCGGAGAGAAGAAAGTCAGAATTGAGGTTGGATACGGTCTTGAAGGTGTCATGACTGATGCTAAATCAGGATATATTATCCGTGAAGTTATGCTTCCTTACTTTAGGAACGGTGATTATGCCGGAGGCTTATACGCTGCCGTTACAAGGGTAAGCGGTGTTATTACACAAACTTCCGACATTTCAGAAGAAGAGCTGGCTAAATACCGAAAAACACAGAGTTCTTCATCCAGCAGCGGAGGCGGTATTCCGTTCGGATTTATTGTATTTATTATTTTTATAATCCTGTCCTCTATCGGTAGAGGCGGGCGTGGAGGCAGAAGAGGACGGCGCGGAAGTCTGTGGTCGGCACTTTTCTGGGGTTCTATGCTCGGATCTTCGGGCAGATCTCATCGCGGAGGCTTTGGCGGAAGCAGCGGCTTCGGCGGGGGCGGCGGTTTCGGAGGATTCTCCGGAGGCGGAGGAGGCTTTGGCGGGGGCGGAGCTTCCGGCGGCTGGTAATAATAGAATATTATAAAAAAGGGCTGACTCCATAGAAGTCAGCCCTTTTTTATTTTCATCTTACTGTTCGTAGATTCTTTTCAAAATACAGTAAATGTCCCGCACAAAGGAGAAAATTATAGCTACTCCGCATATTCTGTGTTGTATTCATTCTCAAGTATGCTTAATTCGTTTTCAACTATAAATTTCTTTTCAGTGAGAACACGTTCTTCATTCTGGATTTCAGGCCATCTATTTAAACTTTGTCCCTTTTTAATAATTTCAGAACGGTATTCAGATGCAACAGATGGGCCAGGATCTTCAAATGTGTCTGCACCAAATACAATTCCAGTTACAAGCCCGGTAATTCCCAGACCGACACCTCCTACTCCAATAACTATAGTTGAAACCTCAAGATCATATCCTTCTATTGCAGATGCTATTATTGTATAAAAACCTAATCCAAGGAAACCAGTGCCGATAGGTATTGATATCCATGGATATATATTCTTTTGGAAATTAGCACTCTTAAAATAAGGTTCGATATTTTCACGTTCTGACTTTAATGAACTTAATTGTTCATTTATTCCGCTTAATTCATTCCTCTTACTTTTAATATCCCCATACAGCTGTAATTGCTGTTTCATTGTCTGGATTATAGAATCAGTTCCTGAGTATTTGATTCCTGCTTCACCAAGCAGATGCAGATCGTTCTCCAGTTCTGCTGCTTGTGTGTTTAGTTTAAAAAAATTGTCATCCTGAGATTTCATGCTTCGGTTGATACTATCAACTTTCTCCCTGAAATATTCTTCGGGAATAATTGATAATGTTGAACCTTTCAGGAGTAGTAATTCATCTTCGGGAAATGAGACATTCTGAGGGATAAAATTAAGCTTGTATCTTCCTGTGAAAACATTTTCTAATTCACCAGAGCCTTGAAGATTTTTATAACTGTTTCTGCCTCCTGTCACTGAGAGTTGAACTCCCTCGGGAAGTTTATATGAAATTTTACCTATGGGACTAGGATATGCCTCAATAGTTGTCCTTTTTACCTTCGTCTATAGTGATTCTTTCTTCATAATACATGCCCTCACCCCGAAGAGACAGTATGTGTTCACCTGTGCCTATGTCTCGGAATATTCCGCTTCCAAGTACTCCTAGATCTCTTTCGTCCAGTGATACTATAAGATTTTGATCATTGCTTTTTATAAACAAACGTCCTAATGCGACCTCTAATTTTAGATCAAGTTCAATTAAATCTGAGGAATTGATAGTGATCGAACCTTCGGCTACCATATTCCCTTTCTTTACATTGACAACTACCTGTCCGAAAGGAATTTTCTCTACCACCATTGGACTTGTTCCTCTACGCATACCGTTAACAAAGACTTCAGCACCGGGTGGGTCTGTGCCGACATATATTTCACCGAAATTAGAGGCTATCTGTTCATTTCCATTTTCAGAATAAGTCAGACCTGCAAGTTTAAATGCAAGAAAACTGATTTTTGTTTCAGTCATTTCTGCCAGATTATCTGCAGAGACAGAATCAGCCTTTATATTCTTTCCCAGGGCAACATCAATTATCTTGGAATTTGCTATATATTTATTCCCAACTTTTGAAATGGTTCCGATCACAATCAATTCAGCAGAAAGAAGTTTTCCTACTTCAACTGCGCATGAATCGTCAACACAACCGGAAAGAGAGTACGCCTGAGCTTCAGCAATGGCTTCAATTTGGTTTTGTTCGATAATATTATAGACACCTGTTTTCACTAATGCAGTTTCAAAAAGTTCTGTTATTACCTGTGATTCTGACTGGGAGACTTCTCTTGCTTCAAATGGAAGAATTGCGACTCTTGATTTTTCCTGGGAAAAACCATAGGTGGATGGAATTAACAGAAACAAGATCGATAGTGTGATGTGGATTATTGAAGTTGGATAAATTTTCATATTAAACCTGCATTTTTGATGTATTGTCTAACCGTAACACAGGTTTATATAGTCTGCAAGAAAAAAACATCCGTCGGAAGAGCCGACGGATGCTATAAATTAATTCTGATTATTCGAACATTACTCCGAGAGCTTCATCAACCCAGGCTTTTCCGCCTACGCCATCGTAGAAATCAGGCCAGATTGACTGAGCATTCTGCTGCCACACTTCTTCATCTTTAGGAGCACCGCTGAGAATCATTCCTGCATCGATACACTTCTTTATAGCTTCGTCCTTAAGACCTGCTGCAAATGCTCTTTCCCAGGTTACTGCATCCTTTCCGGCTTTTGCTACCTGTTCCTGAAGATCTGCAGGAAGTTTGCTGTAGAATTTTTCACTGATAAGAAGTGGTCCTGTCCAAAGCATATAGTGAATTTCTGTTACGTATTTCTGAACTTCTTCGAACTTAACAGCTGGAATAGTTGTATAAGGGTTTTCCTGTCCGTCAATTACACCCTGCTGAAGTGCGGTAAATACTTCACCCCATGCCATGGGAACCGGATCTATTCCCCAGGACTTGAAAGTCTTTATGGGTAGTTCTGAAGGACTTACACGGATTTTAAGACCCTTAAGATCATCAATAGTCTCTACAGGTTTTTTAGAATTGGTAAGAACTCTGAATCCTTTTTCAAAGAAACCGAGGTTTCTGATTCCTGCTTCCTTGATAATTCTTTCGTTCATTCCGGGAACAACTGCATCAAGTGCGTACCATGCTTCTTCACTGTTTTTGAAAAGGTAGGGAAGCATAACAACACCGATTGAAGGTGCAAGTGACTGAGCATTACCTGTATAAACAATACCGGCTTCAATAGCGCCTGATCGGAGTGACTGAACTATTTCCTGCTCATCACCAAGCTGTCCGTTAGGATAGAGTTCAACTTTTACTCTTCCTTCAGTATAGCTTTCTACAAGTTCCTTGAACTTTTCGGCAGCCGGCTGAAGCGGGTCTGAAGTAGTAACACCGTGAGCGAGTTTAAGTGTGTAAACTTTTCCGGAATCAGCTGCTCCTGATGAAGCTTCCTGATCTCCTCCTGCAAAAACGTTACCTGCAGCAATGCTGAAAATTAATGCTGCTGTTAACAGGATAATACCTGTTCTTCTTTTCATAAGATCCTCCTCTTATATTATATTTCATATAAAATCATTTCCGCTACATACCAATAAGGTTGGGCAGAAATGATGTTATTTGCGGTATTAAGCTCACCATTATAAGGGCAGCACTTTCGACTCCGACAAAGATAAGCGCTTCCTTACTGATTCCTTCTATGCTGGATTTGGATATTTCACTTGCCACAAAAAGGTTGATTCCAAGCGGCGGTGTTTCAAATCCTATTTCACAGGCAATAACAAACATTATTCCGAACTGTACCGGATCGATTCCAAGGCTGGTTACAACAGGAAGCAGCAGCGGAGTGAGAATAATAATCTGTGTAGCGCTTTCCATCCACATACCGATAAAAATGAGAAGAAAATCTATCATGAGTATAAGCAGTATCGGATTCTTTATATGGGTAATAAGGAATTCTGATGTGAGCTGCGGTATCTGATAGATTGAAAGCAGACGTCCAAGCATGGTTCCTGTAGCCATAACTATAAGAACTGTTCCTGATGTCTTTGTTGCATCCACAACAGAGTTGCGGAACTCCTTCCATGAATAATCACGGTAAACTACTACTGAGATGAACAGGGAGTAGAGGACTGCAATAACAGAAGCCTCCGTGACTGTAACTACTCCGGTGTAGATTCCTCCAAGAATAATTACCGGAGCAAGAAGGGCCCATTTTGCATTCCAGATGCTCTTCAGCAGATCTTTTTTGCTTGCTTTGCCGGTTCCGGACTTGTAGCCTCTTTTCCGGCTGACAAAGAAAACTGCCAGGATGAGAAAGAGTCCAAGAATAAGACCCGGAATAATACCGCTGATGAACATTCTTGTAATAGAGGCTTCGGCCGAAACCCCATAGATTATCATCAGGATACTCGGCGGTATTACCGCACCGATTCCGCCTGCGCAGGCAGTTACCGCACCTGCAAACTCTTTCTTGTAGCCTTCATTTACCATTGTTGGAATAAGCATTGCACCGATTGCTGCTGTGGTGGCAACACCGGAACCGGAAATTGCAGCAAAAAGTGTGCAAGCCAGAACTGCAACCATTGCCAGCCCGCCTGAGACATTACCTATTACAGCGCGTGCAAAACCGACAAGCCGTTCCGTCAGGCCTCCTCTTTCCATAATGGAACCTGCAAGAACGAACATTGGAACTGCTATAACTGTAAAATCATTCACGGCGTCGAATGCAGTCTGCGCCATATAGCTCAGAGGCATACCGGCCATAAGAAATCCGGTAATTGATGCAACACCGAGAGAAACTGCAACAGGAACACCTGCAAGCAGGGCAACAATGAAAATAACCGTAATTATAAGTATAACCATCACTTAACTCCCTTAATCCACACCAAGTCTGGAGTCAGTGATTTCAAAATCATCATGACTTTTCAGTCTTCGAATCATATTAACAATTACCCAGGCCGCCATTGTGATAAAGGACAGCGGAATAATTGCGTAAATAGCTACCATATTGATTCCGGTTGTATTGGAACGGATAGGAAATTCAAACATTTCAGCAACCATCATTACCCCCAGGGTTCCCATAACAAGTGAGAATACTGTCCAGATAATATCACCAATGGTAATTACTATTTTCTGTATTTTCACTGGAAGTTTATTCAGCTGAACTGTAACTCTGATATGTTTATCTTCTCTGGCACCAAGCATGCAGCCGAAGTAGATAATCCATATAAAAAACCATCTCGACACTTCTTCTGACCAGCTGACTGATTTATTTACTACATAACGCAGGAAAATCTGCATACTAAGTAAGAAGATCAGTACTATGAAAAAAACAGTAGTCAGAAGAGAATCGGCGGAATATAAGATATTCTTTTTTTTAGCCATATCATCTCCGAAAAATTGTAACTGGATTAGTGTTGAGATTATATGACTGTGAAATTGAGGTGTAAATTCAGTTATTTAACAAATTCTTATAATTATTTAAGGTTTCCGCCTGTAATTTTCTTTTTATAGGCTCCGGGACTCAATCCTGTTTGTTTTTTAAATACAGAATTGAAATATGCAGGATTGTTGTAGCCGACTTCATAGCATATTTCATAAATCATGAAATCTGATGCGGCAATCAAATCCTGGGCTTTCTGAATTCGAAATCTGGTAAGCATTTCCTTGAAGGTTTCATCACCGTAGTTGCTGAAAATATTGCACAAATGGCCGCTGCTGATGTTGAATTTATCCGCAGTGCCCTGAAGACTTAAGGAACTGTCCGACAGATTCTGTTTCATGTGGGCAATTACCTTGTCGAGCAGGAGCTGCTGGCTTCCGCCGCGCCTCATTGAAAGATATGACATAATCATGCTCAGATTCTTTTTCAATTCGTTGAACATCTCTTCCATGGTTGGACGCGAAGTAATCTGCCGGTAGACTTCCATGGCATTTTCAAAAAGTTCAGCTGATGAGCCGCCTGCAAGATCCACTATTTTAAGAGATTCAGAAAATATATTTCCGGTTATCATCAGTCCGTAGGCAAATGAGTCCTTGCCCATTCTTGCCGTATTCTTGATGAGCGATTCTATGCAGCTGCCCAGCTCCTCGGCATTTCCGGTTTTTAGAGCGGACAGGATAATACTGTAATCGAAGGCATTTGATTCGGTATTTTCCTCAAGCTTTTCATCTTCATGATCTTCATGGAAGAAGGTCATGTTCTTTCCTTTCAGGAATTTTCTTGATACTGCATTTTCTGCAGTGATGCGTGATGTGTTAAGGTTTTCGATGCCCTCTACCGGGTCTCCAATCCCTATGGTAATTGAATACTTGCTGCAGAAATCATCACCTCTAAGGGTTTTTATAAGATTTCTTGTATTTTTAGCCAGCAGCGACCCGTTAGGTGCTGAAACAGTGATTATAAGTTCGCCGTTTCTTCTTTCAAGTACAAAGATATTTTCTGCGGAAGCTGTATGCCTTTCCAGACATTTGTAGAAATCCTCTGCATTTCCGGTGGATGTATTATAATCATCCATCTGTATCACAATTATCCGGAAGTTATCGCTGCTGTTGAAATCCGCCCTCTTTTCAAGTCTGAGAAGGATATCACGGAGGGTATTTTCTATGCTTGTTTTTCTGTTTTTGTCTATAAGTTCTTTTCTTTTGAGAAGAGCGTTCTCCAGTTCATAATCATCAAGCGGTTTTAGAAGGAATTCAGAGACTCCGAGCCTGACTGCCTTTCTGGCGTATTCGAATTCATCATGGCCGCTTATTATAATGAAGTGAATATCAGGTTTAATTTCTTTTGCTTCCGATATAAACTCAAGCCCGTCGATGTAGGGCATTCTGATATCCGTTACTACTATATCAGGCTTATGCATCCTTACCATCTCAAGGGCTTCCCTGCCGTCGGATGCAAGTCCGGCAACCGACATACCTATCCTGTCCCAGTTTACATCAGCTACCAGGCCTTCTCTGAAAAGCTGCTCATCATCAGCTATTACTACTTTGATCATTTATCAACTCCTCGCTGAAAGCCGGTATTATTATTCTAACTTCTGTACCTTCACCGTATCTGCTGCTGAACTCCAGACCGTATCCCTGACCGAAAAATATTTCAATTCTTTCCTGAATGTTCCGAAGCCCGTAGTTTTCCCTGTCTGCGAAAGTTCTTCTTCGGATTGACTTCCTAAGCTCTTCAAGCTTTTCTTCTGTCATTCCGTTACCGCTGTCCTTAATCATGATAACAATGTTGCGATCCACCTGCTGTACCGAAATCAGAATGTGTCCTGGTTCAGATTTTTCTTTAATGCCGTGGTAAACTGCGTTTTCAACTATGGGCTGAAGCAGCAGTTTTAGAATCTTTCTGCTTCTAAGCTCGGGGGGAAGATTAATCATATACTCAAATTTATTACTGTAGCGTATTTTTAAAATAGTAAGGTAATGCTCTATGCGTTCCAGTTCCTCTTCTATTGTGATAACTGCCATACCCTTACTGAGGCTGCTGCGGAAGAATTTAGCTAGTGATACAACCATACGCACAACCCCTTCATTTTCACCTCGTTTAGCCAGGTATTTTATTGCATCCAGCGTATTATAAAGAAAATGCGGATTTATCTGTGCCTGAAGAAGCTGAAGTTCAGTTTTTCGAATTTTTGCCTGACTGGAGTAAATCTGGGTCATCAGATCATCAAGTTTTTCTACCATGACGTTGAAGCTTCTCCCAAGCTGTCCAATTTCATCATTTCCCATTTCGGTCATTCTGACCTGTAGATTTCCTCCCTCGGCCTTCTTCATAAGAGAACTCATCTGGTAGACAGGTTTTACAATACCTGAGGATATTTTTACCGCTGCAAACCCGGCAAGTATACAGCTGATCAGTGGAAGAATAAGCAGAACCCAGAGAATATTGTCCTTATCTGTTCTAAGTTCATTTCTTGGTATTACTCCCACGACTTTCCAGCCCGGAATTTTCAGCACCTGAAACAGAACAAGATAATCATCGCTGTCGAGAAAAAACGTCTCTTCTTCATCATCTGTTCCAATAAATCTTTCTGTTACTATAAGCTCCTGAAAATTCCTGGGTTTAAGGGAGGGAAGGGCGGATAAATCCGGCTGCTCATCGTATTTGTCAGGCGAAATAAGGATATTGTTTCTATTATCAAGGACAAGGATATATCCTGTCTTTCCGAATGTTGTATCTGTAATTCGTCTTATTACTCTTTTCTCAATTTCTGCAAGAATGATTCCGGTACGAAGCCCTGTCTGCCTGTCTATAAAGGGTATTCCAAGCGAAAAGAACTCCATATTCCAGTTCGGGGTAGTCTTAACTGCAGCGGATTCCCTGTATGGACCGGAAACTGTCAGCAGGTTTGATTCAAATATTGTTTTATACCAGGGAGAATCCCTCAGATCATCATCATTGAATGTGTAGTAATTGGATTTGAATTTGCTTTTGTTGAGGCCCAGAACATAGATACCGAATATTTCTTTTTTGTAATCAGATATGAAGTGAAGCTCTGAACTTACGTTAAAGTCTGTCAGATATCGCTGTTCGAGAGTGTCGAAATTCTCCCTCAGCCCCTGCTGCAGCGGCATGATGTCCTGAACATGATACATAAAGTAGATGGTATCGCTGAACAGATTTTCGAGCTCCTGAGATATCCTGTCAATCATTTCACTGCTCGAGTCAACCGCCATTCTGTAGACAATTCTTGACGACAGATTAAAGGAGAACAAGCCGGTGATAAGCGTCGGAATAAATGCAAGGAAGAGAAAGAATATAATCAGTTTTGTTTTAAGCGACCTGGAGAAAAAATATTTTATTTCATACCAGAAATCTGCTGCACGTGATGACGAAAATCCTGCCACCACTGCAATTTATCATATTTTTGCGGAATCTGCTACCATCGCCCGATGCCAGTCCAGGAGTTCATGCATTTGCTCAGGCTTATCGCCTTTGATGTCCGTCATAACTCGAAAGACAGGTTCGGTGCCTGAGCCGCGCATCCACAGATAGGCAACAGGGTTGTTGCTTCTGTCATTCAGCATAATTTTCAGTCCGCCGGTTTCCGCACCGCTTCGGCATTCTTTTCCGGTGCCTGTGACAGCCCTGGTTCCTTCATAGTTAATCTCATCCCAACTGTAAATTCCGAATTTACTCTTCAGCCATTCAATTTTTGCTTTGAATTCCTTACGAAAAACAGCTTCATAATTCGCTTTGAGTTCGGAATGCGTTATTTTGCCTATATTCATTTTTGCTTCAGGTTCATAAGCGCTTGTTGTAGTATATGCCGGCAGACTTTTTACAGCCTCTGTGATGCTTTTATACCCGTCGAGGCTCAGCAGTTTGATGATTGCAAATATTGTGTTAAGAGGGTCTCTTACAGTTGCGGGATGGGTTATATTCCCTCCGTTCGAACCTTCGCCTAATATCCGGACTTCATAGCCTTCAGCCCGCTTTTCTGCCGCCAGGTTAACCACGTTTGCTTCGCCGACTTCTGCCCTGAATACTTCTGCACTGTAATCAGCAGCTATTTCTTCGATACGCATTGATGTCGGTCCGTTTACGGCAACTGCGAGTTTTGCTTCAGGATACAGACGCCTGGCAAAGGACAGCTCAGCCTTCACTGAAAGTGCGAAAACCTCCTGAGCTTCAAGGATTTCAGCCTTACCGCTTACATCGGAATAATAGACTATGTTACCCCTGTCCCCGTCATTGTCGGGTACGTAGCCCATGATGAAGCGGCTGTCTTCAGCGTGAGCCTTTTTAAGTTCCTCTCTGCAGAGATTAAGTGATGAACCCTCCGGAACTATCCGGTGAACGATATCACCGGGACTGTCATTCAGAAACTTTGAGCTTAAGCCGAAAGAGCTGAAAAAAGCCCTGTCTATACTGACGCCTCTGGCTGAACCGTTAAGTTCAGCAATAATACCGATATTTCCGGCTGCTGATTTTAATTTATTGATAATTTCATCGCGTGCGGGTCCTGCAGGTTCTGATGTAATCACTTCAAGACTGAACTCGCTGTAGGCCGCTGCGGCCTTTAGTTTGTTTTCATTTTCAGATTCAAATACAGCGTTAAGATCGGCTTTTGAAATAGAATTGATTAAACCGCAGATCTCTTTTAAGCGGGCGGGATCGGAAGCTGTTTTTCTTATGGAGGCAATTAGCTCAGCTGAGCCGGTACCGCCGATGACAGCTCCATCGGAAAGCCCGAATTTAAATCCGTTATGACCTACAGGATTGTGACTGGCTGATATGTAGGCAAATCCATCGATGGCTGGATCTGTTTTGGTCCAGGCCATATGCTCGGGTGCTGCAGTAATTCCTGAATAAAGAACCTTCAGCTTCTTAGAAAGAAATACTGCTGCGGTTACTCCGGCAATGGTCCTGCCGGTAGGTCTGGCATCAGTCCCGAGACTAACAGTTTTTCCGCCTTTTGATTTTATGAAATCGGCAAACTCTGATGCAATGAGAGCAGCAGCTGCAGTATCTTCAGAGCTTATTTCAGCCGCAGATGATTCTTCATTTCCATCTGCGGCGAAAACCTTCCTGTAGCCTGAGGCGGAAAGAATAAAACTCTTAAAAGATTTTGTAAAACTGCCAAAATCCGGAGTACATTCTGAAATATTCATATCAGCCAATAGTTCAGCCCAGTACCTTTGCTATTCTGTCCATTGCCTCGTTTACCTTGTCCAGCTCGTTAAATGCGCTGATTCTGATATAGCCCTCTCCGCATTTTCCAAATCCGCTGCCGGGAGTTGTAACTATTTCTGCCTTATTAAGAAGGAGATCGAAGAAGTCCCATGAATCCATACCGCATTCAATCCATATATATGGAGAATTATCTCCTCCAAAGCATGTGTAGCCAAGTTCGGTCATCTTGTTTCTGATTATACCGGCATTAACCAGATAATAATCGGTAAGTGCTTTTACCTGTGCACTTCCTTCAGGTGAAAAAACAGCCTCTGCCGCCTTCTGAACCGGGTACGATACGCCGTTAAACTTTGTTGAATGTCTTCTATTCCAAATCTGGTGAAGTGAAGCTTTTTCTCCTGCTGCAGTGTAAGCAGTACATTCTTCGGGAATGACCGTATATGCACACCTGGTTCCTGTAAAACCTGCTGTTTTTGAAAAGCTTCTAAACTCAATTGCAACTTCTCTTGCTCCGTCGATCTCAAAAATACTCTGAGGGATAGACTCGTCTCTTATAAAAGAAACGTAGGCTGCATCAAAAAGTATAAGCGCCTGGTTTTTTCTTGCATAATCAACCCAGGCTTCGAGCTGTTCCTTCGTTGCTGAAGCTCCGGTAGGATTGTTGGGAAAGCAGAGGTAGATGAGATCAGCCTTTTCATTTGGAGGCTCGGGCACAAAGCCGTTTTCCTTTGTTGATTCAAGGTATACAAGGCCATCATATCTGCCATCGCTCCATACCCCTGTTCGGCCTGCCATTACGTTTGTATCAACATAAACAGGGTATACGGGGTCCGGAACAGCTACTATGCTGTCGTTTGAGAAGATTTCCTGTATGTTCCCGGTGTCGCACTTTGACCCGTCGCTGATAAAGATCTCATTGGCTTTTACACCCGTATTTCTGGGACCGAAGTCAAATTCAGCGATTTTCTCTCTAAGAAAAGCATAACCCTGTTCGGGGCCGTAACCTTTGAAGGTTGAAGTTTCAGCCATTTCATCAACAGCGGAGTGAAAAGCATTTAGACAGGCTTCGGGAAGAGGTCTTGTAACATCACCTATTCCTAGTTTGATTATTTTATTATCAGGATTAGCTTCCTGGTATGAGCTTACTCTTCTTGCAATATCGGTGAAAAGATATGAAGCTTTCAGCTTTGCATAGTTTTCATTGACTTTGATCATTTAACTGTCCTCTGTGTAAGTTTTTAGTGACTGAATTATAAACAAAAAAAACTGTTGAGTAAATCGGGCAGAATGCTACTGAATGCTTTCAAGCCGCCGGCCACCCGGGTATAATGTCATATGAATATTGACTTTGTATATCTGGTAACAGCAGCAGGAGCTATCCTTCTTTTCCTAATAGGCCTTCGACTTGGTATTTTATTCGGCCGAAAGAGGGAGGAGCGAAGCTGGAAGGAGCATAAGCTTGAACCCATTGTAAAGGACAGGCTTAACCGGTCACGGGCCGTCATTGGAGGCCAGTTTGCAGAGCAGCTTGCTCCCTATCTTCCTGAGTTCCCATTCAATCCGAACGAGTGCAGGTTTATCGGCAAACCTGTTGATTTTCTGGTTTTCAAGGGAATGGATGAGGGGGATTTGACTGAAATTGTGTTTGTCGAGGTGAAAAGCGGCAAGGCAAAGAATCTTTCACGTGTAGAACGTCAGCTGAGGGATGCAGTATCTTCCGGCCGTGTAAAATGGGTAAAGTATGATGTGCCGGAGAAAATTACTGCAGGGAGGAGTTATGAGTGAGATTTTTGATATAGTCGATGATGAGGACAGGGTAATAGGCTCTGCAGCAAGAAGTGAAGTTCACGGGAACCCTGAACTTAAACACCGGGTTGTTCATGTCCTTGTTTTTAACAGCGAAGGAGAACTCTTTCTGCAGAAAAGGGCTGATGACAAGGATGTCCAGCCGGGAAAGTGGGATACTTCTGTAGGGGGGCATCTTGACCGGAGCGAGACATATCTCGCTGCTGCGCTAAGAGAGACTTCCGAAGAACTGGGAATTTCAACAGTTGAAGAAAGTTCATTTTCTTTTATGTATAAATATCTGCACAGCAACAGTTATGAGACAGAGTTTGTAACGACCTACCGCCTGATCTATGACGGTGAAATAAATCTGCAGCTCTCAGAAATCTCTGACGGCAGATTCTGGACTTTTGAAGAGATTGAAAATTCGGATAAGGGGTTATTTACGCCGAATTTTCTGGATGAAATAGAGAGATATTCAAAAAAAACTCCTGAAGGAAAAATCTGATCGACGAATAGACTATTCTATATTATAAACTATATATGGATGCTTCGATCATCAATCCGTTTCTAAGTGCAACCATAAACCTCTTTTATGAAATGTTTCTGATTGAGCCTACATACGGAAAACCCTTTCTGGCGAACTCGGCAGGTAACCACCGGTGGGAAATCTCAGGAGTAATAGGAATAGTTGGAAGTCATGAAGGGATTGTAGTCCTCAGGGTAACCCAGCTGATGGCAGAGAAACTGTTGAGCCAGTCAGGCCTTCAGATTACTGATCCTGATGAGATACCTCAGCTTCGGAACGAGATGATCGGCGAGTTTGTAAATATTATATCGGGAAATGCCCTTGGTGCCCTTAAGGGTCGTGAGGTGGCTCTTACTCCGCCTTTTACTGCCCAGGGAGCTAATCACAGCATCTCCTGGCCCAGCAAAACCCCTATTATCGGAGTACCTTTCTCAACCAAATACGGCCCGTTTGAAGTTCAGGTAAGTATAATCCAAAGCAAGGAGAATAAATGAATTCTGTGATTTCCGGAATTATTGATGAAAGAGTAAAGGGCATATTTGCCATGCTGTTTAAAACTGAACTTCAATCCGGAACTCCGTATATCCTGGAAGTCCCGGACAGAAGAAACTGGGGTGTGACCAGTGTTGTAGGAGTAACCGGTGACTGCTACGGTATTATGGCTATAAGGGTGGAAGCTTCATTTACATCTTTTCTGCTTGAACGCTCACGATTTCAGAATACTGAAGGCGCTGGAAGAGCTAAAATGATAAATGATATGATAGGCGAGATTATAAATATTATCTCAGGAAATGTTTTATCTGTTGCAGCAAAAAGTGATTTCAACCTTTCGATTCCTGTAACCATTCAGGGAGAACAGCATAGTATATCGTGGCCGAAGAAATCTGTGATTTCTGCGATACCTTTTACTGACGGTGTTCATCGGCTTGAAATTCAATACAGCATACAGTGTGAAAAACTATCCTGATATTGTATACTGAGGTTCATAATGGAAGATATAATTGTAACCGGCCATCGGAATCCTGATATGGATTCTGTATGCGCTGCATATGCATATGCTGAATTTAAAAACAGAACGGATCCCTCTAATCAGTACATACCTGTAAGATGCGGAAACCTGAACCGTCAGACTAAAACTGCTTTTGAACTTGCCGGGGCAGAGCCTCCGTCATTTATGAAAGATGCAGCACCGAAGGTCTCTGATGTAACAAGACGCAATATAGAAAGTCTTGATATAAACCAGCCTGTTTTCAGCGCCATCAAGGTTCTCGATGAGGAAAACCTGAGCTGTATTCCGGTTTTTGAGGATGGCACTATTTTTCGCGGTATTGTTACAATTCACCAGATAAGCGGCTTTCTTATTTCTGAAAATCTGGGAACCCGGCCTGTATACAGATTCAGAATTAACAATTTTCAGGATGTTCTTCCTGGGTATTTTTACCTGCGCGGGCCGGATAAAGAGTTTACCGCACCTATAATGACAGGTGCCATGCCGGTTGAGGTAAGCAGAAGCAGGATAGAGGATATAAAACCCTACAAACCGCTTCTGGTTGTAGGGCTCCGTACGGATCTCATAGATTTTGCAGTTGAAAACGAATTTCCTGCCATCATACTGACAGGTGTAAGTGATGATTCAAGGGTCGGTGATCGCCTTAAAAACTACAGGGGAACAGTTTTTATTTCTAAAACGGATACTGCTGAAACCATCCGTCTTTTAAGGCTGAGTGCGCCTGTTAAGGAAATTATGAATGCAGAGCCGGAGATAGTAAAATCTGATGCTGACTTTGATTCGGCAAAGCAGCTTCTCGTAAACTCTCGATACCGCGGTCTTCCTGTATTCCAGGACGAACAGTTTGCAGGTATAGTCACAAGGCGCTGTTTTATTGAAAAGCCTTTGAAAAAGATAATAATGGTCGACCACAATGAAATCTCCCAGAGTATTCCCGGGTCGGAGCAGGCTGAGATTATTGAAATAGTTGATCATCACAGACTGTCTCCACAGCCTACAAAAAAGCCGATATATATCAACGTAAGGCCTGTGGGCAGTACCTGCACAATTATTTTCAGTCATTTCATTTCCCACAATCTTGAACTCAGTCCTAAGACCGCGATGCTTATGCTTTCGGGGATACTCTCTGATACGATAATCCTGAAGTCTCCTACAACTACCGCTGAAGATCGTCATGCTGCCGAAAAACTTGCAGAAATATGTGAAGTAAGCCTTGAGGATCATGGAAGAGCTCTCTTTGAGAAGAGCGCTGTTCTCGGAGCCTCACCAGTAAATGAACTTGTTGGTACTGATTTTAAGGAGTATGATGAAGGCGGTATAGCTTTCGGAATAGGTCAGGCAGAGGTTATTAGTCTTAACGGTATAGATGAAGTGAAGAACAACATTATCAATGAGCTTGAAAAAGTAAAGAAAGCTAAAAAGCTGAAATGGGCTATGCTGCTTATTACAGATGTTATCAAGGAAAATTCCATACTGTTATCAACTCCGTTCATAGCAGCTGAGGAAGAGCTTATTTACAGCAGGATTGATGATGGTATTTTTGACCTGCCCGGTATTCTTTCGAGAAAGAAACAGCTGCTTCCGGAGCTGCTGCGGGTTTGTGAGGAAATAGGCAGGAGTTAATCAGACAGCAGGCTGAGAAAGAAAGCTTTCATTTCATGAGGATGATTAAAAAGGGCATCCGGGTTCAGTCTCGAAAGCTCCGCAGCCGCAGTTGTTCCCCAGCTGACAAGTCCGCTTCTCATACCTGCGGCTTTAGCCGCCCTGTAATCAGTCTCGGTATCACCGATATACCAGCAGTCTTCAGGCAGTGCCGCAAGCCCGGCAGCCGCCTGGAGCAGTCCGTCGGGAGCAGGTTTGTGAGCCTTAATATTTTCCTCGCCAAGCATAATCTCCAGATCGTAGGCATATTTCAGATGCGCTGCGGCTTTTCTGATGAAGATTCCCTGGTTATTTGAAACCATGCCCATTGAATAACCTGAGGAGGCAAGGGCATCAAGGGCTTCCTGAACACCCTCATAAACCTGTAGGTGGACAAGTCCGCCGGTATGCATACTGGTATAAAACTCTGCTGCCATGGTATGCATTCGTGTTATATCATCTGTACCTGAGTGGAAGCCGAAACGTTCATGTGTAACATAACCCATCCCTTCTGAAATCAGCTCAGAAGATGCAGCTGCATAACCGTTTTTTTGAAGAACTTGGTTTGTACATATTTCAACAGCTTTAATCGAATCAACAAGAGTTCCGTCGTGATCGAATATTATTGCGGATTTTCTCATACTTATTTATATCAGGTAATCTGATTTATAAAAACCTGTTACCTGTTGGATAATGACTGGGAGAACATCCATTCAAGTACTGCTTCATTTTTGAATGGAGTGTCCGGATTGTGGCCCATCAGAGGATAATCGCTCAGCTTCATTATTTCTGTATTGTTGAAGGTAATTGTTCTTGTTCTGAAGGGCTGTTTACCTGCCAAACCGAATCTGAGGTTTTCAGAAGCATCTTTGTATTCAGGTAAATCTCTAATAAAATTAAATGCATTCCGTGCTGTTATAACCCTTTGCTTATCATCCCTCCAGCCGATGTGATACCAAACTGAGGTTTTAGCTGCCAATGGAGGGGATAGTTCATAGCCTGAATTTCCTGCCAGACGTACGATAGCGGCAAACAATTGTCCGTACTCTTTATAGTATGCTTCGGCGAAAAGGTATGACCCCGAGCCTCCCATGGAAAAACCAATCAGATAAATACGGTTTTCATCAATAGGGTACTGCTTTTTTAATTCCTCTATCTGAGTTCTAACCCATGCCGCCTCATCTCCCCAGCCCTGAGGATTGTTCGGTGCCATATAAAAACATGGGTACTCTTTCATCTGTTTTTCATTATTAACTATTATCGGAGTGTAGTAGACGTCAGATCTTCCGGTCGCTCCATGCAGTGAGATTATCAGTGGGTAGCGTCGCTGGGAATTTTCAGGCAGATCATAATTCCAGGGTTTTTGCAGTTCATAATTATACATGGAATTCTTCTCCATTGAAGGTTTATTTTCATTCTGAAATGTTTCGGCATATAAAAGGAGCGGACTATACAGACAAATTAATAAGATTATTAATAGTTTATGAAATAATTCAGCTTTCATAATCAGGATCTTAAACCATTTTTCTGAAATAATTCAATACTGACTTTTAATGAAATCAGATAGGCAATCAAGGATGTAATTGCGAATACTGCAGTAAAAGTTAATATGCCGTCATAATTTTGAGGGCTGATATCAATTAATAATTTGAAAAGAGGATACCACGAAAATATTGCAAATAAAATTCCGGTAATACCTCCTGTCTGGGAAAGGCCTGCAAAACGGTTTATCTCTCTTTTTTCAGGTTTTAAAATTGAAAAAATATTTCCAAAGGCCAGATACAGGAAGGAAATTCCTGAAATCATTAAAAGGCCGGCAGCGGGGGTATAAAAATCTGTCATAATTGCGATAATAAATGTGTATATGCAGCCGGGTACGGTAAATAGAATTAAAAACACAATATTTTTTTGAATGATAAATTGAAATGCAGATTTAGGCCATAGTTTAATTCTTCCGAAGGCTTCAGTTTCAAAGCCGAAACAGTTATTAGCAAGAGGAGCTGCATTCAGCATGAAAGAAATCATAAAGATGTACAGTACATTTACTGAAGAATCATTTGTTAAATTTATATATAATACTGCTGCTGCTGTAATCAGAAAAGAAGCCTTAATTTCTGCTGTCTTAATAAAAAGACCGAAATTATACATGAAATGGTTCAGTCTTTTCTTTTTAAAACATGATTTATCATGAAAGACTGTCACCAAAACAAATTTCGACTGACGCGATTCTATAGTATTTTGTGCTTTGTAAAGCAAATATGTTAAAAACAGGAAAATACCGCTGAGCAGAATCATGCTGAGAGATACAAGAATGCCTGTAATCCAGCCGGGGGAGTCAGTAAATATCAACGGTATAAATGAAGTTAAATACCATAGACTCCCGGCAAATTCACCTAGATCTGTAATAAAAGGGAAAGTCATATCAAAAATATTTATACTGGTAACTCTGTTTTCAATTGTGAAATGAGGATTTGAAAATAACAGTATTACCAGCAGCAGTAAAAAAATCAAATGAAGATCAATAAACAAATTTGTAATAAGTGTCAAATACTCAACAAGCGAAAAAAACAGGATTGAAGAGAAAAAGCAAAATACAAAGTAAATTATACCTGTAAAAATTCCAGCCGCAGGAGCGGTGAAATATAGAAAAGGGAAAAGAAGTAAAACAGATAATACGGAAAGAACAGGTAATGACGGATTTTTAAAAAGGCGGAACAGGTGAATAATAAATCGTTCATTTGAGCTAATTGGAAAATTCAGCGGAATGCTGTCAGAGAGATTGTTTTCGCGGATGGTTGATCTGGTTACTAAAAATGGAACGATGAACCATAACATACTGAGATGAAAAATATTAAAGCTCAAAATTTTGACTGCAGCGTAATGTGAAAAATCTGATATCTGTGTTACAAAAAGATTGTTTGAAACTATTTGAAGACATAATGCAACTAAAAGCCACGATGAAATAAATCCTTCAGCCCCCCTTAGTTTATTTATATGATACTGCCTTTTCTGAAATATTCTCTGATATCTGAGAACTGCTTCTGTTTTAGCACTTATAAAAGCCAACTGAGTTTTCCTGCTTCTTCATCTCTCTCGGCGAAAGAAATGAAGAAATTATCGAGATTCCCGTACTGCTTAAGCAGACTGCTGCATGTGGAGTCATTTATGATTTTACCGTCATCTATTGTAATGATTCGATCAGCCAGTTTTTCAACAATATCAAGAATATGTGTAGTAAGAAAAACCGTATGCCCGATATCTGCAAGTTTTTTTAAAAGCAGTTTTGTACGGGTAAGGCTGAGCGGGTCAAGTCCAGTAAGAGCCTCATCCAGAAATATGATTTTGGGGTTATAAATTAAAGCCATAGACAATGCTGTCTTTTTCCTTACTCCAAGAGAACAGTTTTGAGCTGTAGTGGTCTGATAGTTTTCAAGATTAAAGAATTTCAGAAGCTCTGCCGTCCGGCTTAATGTTTCATTTTTGGAAATACCGAAGATTTCAGCAGTAAGCAGCATGTGCTCATAAACTGTCAGATGATTGAAGAGATTTAATCTTTCAGTAACTATTCCAATCGAATATTTCCAGCCGGTATTCCTGCCTGAGATGTCAAGGCCGTCAATTTTAACTTTTCCGCTGTCCGGTTTCAGGCTGCCTGTGAGCATGCTGATAGTAGTTGATTTGCCGGCTCCATTTGGTCCGATTAAAGCAGTAATTGACCCGGGCTGTATACATGCTGAAAAATCATTGACCGCTATTTTATCATTGTAACTTTTTGTCAGATTTTGTGTAATAATCATCATTATCCTTTATTATCATGTTTTGCTGAAAAGCCTTGAAAACGCTCCAGGGCTTATTCCGAAGACTGATTTGAACAGTCTCGAAAAATGAAACTGATCACTGTAGCCGGTTTCTTCAGCAGCCTCAGCCACAGATACCGAAGGCTTATGCAGAAACTCAGCCGCATGATTCATTTTCAACTTGAGCAGGTATTGGTAGGGCGTGCTGTAATCAAATTTTTTAAATAGTCTGCATAGATAGGCTTCATCAACATTGCAGATTTTAGCTGTGTCAGCCAGTGTAAATAACCTGAGATATTCTGCTTCTATGGTTTTCCTGCATCTCAAATATGTTGAATATGATTTGCCTGAGAATGAATCTCCTTTCAGTGCTGATTCGGCAATTTTCATAATCAGAATTCGCGCAAGCGATGTACATAGATCATCAGTGTATGGAGTATCCAGCATGCCTGTTCTTATCAGTTCTTCAAGGGTAAGTAATATGGATTCAGGCGCTGCTATATGATAAACAGCAGATTTTGCGGATATATATCTCTGCATCAGTTCTTCAGCCTCATTACCTGTAATATTAATAAAGTACTTAACAAGCGGATTTTCTGAATCACTTGAAATGGTATGATTGATTTCAGGACTGTAGGTGAATAATGCCGCCCTTGAAAGTGGATGGACAGTATCACCAAGAGTGAGAGTTCCTTTTCCGGCGATGATGAATTCTATTCCAAAATAGGGAAATGTTTTTCTTGCTATGCTGTAATCGGGGACAGTTTTCTCAAGACCTCCAGCAACAACCTTTAGAGCCCCTGTTCTGTTTATGTCCAGTTTCCTGTAGAAACGTCTTGAATCGCTCACCTGAGAGGAAAAATATTCAGGTTCAGGTACGGAGTTATTTAATGAAGTCAAGATTATCCATACTCCTGTCAAATGCTTCCATTGCTGAATCGGGTATACAGCAACTATAATGTATAGTATCACATAATAGTTAAGGATTTTATAAAATATCCAGGGAATATGGAGGGTATAGGTGAGTAGTTTTAAACTTGATCCGGATGGTCTGGATCCCCGTAAGGTTCCTGTCAGATCTCTTCCGACAGGAGCAAAAATACCGGCTGTTGGTCTTGGAACCTTCGGTTCTGATCATGTCAGTCCCGAAGATGTTGCTCAGGCTGTCAGGGCTGCTGTAGCCTATGGCTACAGGCATGTTGACTGTGCATCTGTTTACGGCAACGAGGCTGAGATCGGAAAAGTTATCGAGGAAATTCTTGCAAGTGGTGAAATAAAACGTGAAGATCTCTGGATTACTTCAAAAGTCTGGAATGATATGCATGGAGACGGGGATGTTCTGCTTTCAGCAGCAAAAACACTTAAAGATCTGCGGCTTGATTATCTTGATCTTTTTCTTGTTCATTGGCCCTTTCCCAATTTTCATCCGCCAGGATGTTCAGTTGATTCCAGAAGTCCGGATGCAAAGGCTTATATCCATGAAAATTATATGAAAACCTGGAGACAGATGGAGCGTCTGGTTTCAGCAGGTCTTGTTAGACATATCGGTACCTCAAATATGACAATTCCTAAACTGAAACTTGTTCTACGGGATGCTGTAATTAAGCCGGTATGTAATGAAATGGAGCTTCATCCTCATTTTCAGCAGCCTGAACTTTTTGATTTTGTTGTATCAAATGGAATTGTCCCAATAGGTTTCAGCCCTATAGGTTCGCCAGGGCGCCCGGAAAGAGACCGGACTTCCGAAGATACTGTTGATATTCAGGATCCTGTAATCATTAAAATTGCAGAAAATCACGGCATACACCCGGCACTTGTCTGTCTGAAGTGGGCAGTGCAGAGAGGGCAGATCCCGATTCCTTTTTCGACAACACCAAGAAATTACAAGAGTAATCTAAAAGCCTGTACAGAAGATCCTCTGACTGATAATGAGATGGCGGAAATTGAAAAGATTGATAAGCAATGCAGGTTGATAAAAGGTCAGGTCTTTTTATGGAAGGATAACCAGAACTGGGAAGCTTTATGGGATTTGAATGGAGAAATAACCCCTCCGTAAACAGGCTGAGGATAAAAAAGAGGGAACGGAATCTGACAGATTCCGTTCCCTGAAAGCGGGTGAAAAATGAATACTATAATAACCAGTCTGAATACATCAGGCTGATATATTATCAACAGTTTTATTTTTGAATGTAAAGGCAATTATCAGCGATATGATAACCAGGGCTCCTGAGAGCAGGTATGCTGAATTAAAGCTGCCGGTAGCATCAAAAATAATAGCACTCGGTATTGGACCCAGAACTCCTGCAATACCCCAGGCTGTGAATACCATCCCGTAGTTTGCGCCGAAATTCTTCATTCCGTACAGGTCTGCAGTAGCTGCAGAGAATACTACCATAGTAGAACCATAACATATACCTGCAATTGCAACACCGATCATCAGTATAATGTAGTTTGTGTAAAACGCAAACAAAAACATGTTAATTGCCTGAATAATAAAGGTCAATCGCATGAGATTCGGTCTGCCAATCTTATCAGAAAGCGTTCCGCCCATCGATCTTCCAAGGGCATTGAATACTGCAAGCAGAATTACAAGAATAAATCCACCCTCCCATGAAGCCTGATATTTGGCAATATTAGCAGCATGTCCGATTACCATAAGGCTGGAAGCAGCTGAGAGAGTAAACATTATCCACATCTTGTAGAAATTGCCGGTTTTAAGTACTTCAAGCGGTTTTACTTCTATTGTCTCATTTTTTACTGCATCACGGGATTTAACCGCGGCTCCTGCCTGATATCCTGCAGGCGGATTCACAAGAAGCTGTGATACACATGTCTGAATGATAAGCAGTCCGACGCCGATAATCCAGAAAGTAGGAGCTATACCCATATTGTGCATGAGTGTCTTCGTAAGCGGTGAATACATTACAGATGCAAGAGCAAGTGATGCTACTATGACACCGTTGATAGTTCCTTTTTTCTCAGGAGAGAACCACTTAAGTGCAGGCGGAACTGTAGCGGCATACATTGACCCGAGACCGAATCCGGTCATTAGTCCGTATGTGAGCACCATAAGAGCCGGCTTGAGAGCAAACCCCGTAAGTATCAGACCTCCGCCGATAAGAATGCTACCCATTGTTGCAATAAATTTCGGTCCCTTTCTGTCCTGAATCGGACCAGCAACCGCCATCGATAACGCAAATGAAATCGAAAATACGGTGTAGGGGAGCGAAGACTGAAGACTGGTCCAGTTAAGCTGGTTCATCAGTTCTTTACCGATGATACTCCAGATGTAGCCCATACCGCTGAAGAAATTGATTACTACAGCAGCGATGAGCACTGACCAGGCTTTTTTAGTTAATTTTTCACTCATTATCTTAAAAACCTCGTTAAAATTATATCAGATGTTTACAGCGGCGTAGTATGCGTTTTTTACTGCCTGTTCAACAGTTCCAACCTTCATACAGTCGCCGATTGAGTAAAATCTGTTTAATGCTGAATTCCTGAATTTGTCTGCCTCATCACCAAGTGATTTCATTCCTACGGCGATTATTACATTTCCGGCATTCAGGTTATGTTCCTTGCCTTCCGCATCAGAGTAAGTAATTGAATCGTTATTGATCGATTTACACCTGGCAGAAGTAATTATTTCAACATTTTTTTCGTGATTAAGCTCCCAGATAATTTCATCACGATGAGTCATGGATGCGTCGGGAGCGAGAGCGGACTGCATTTCAATTATAGTGGTTTTCTTGCCTAGTTTTGCAAGGTGTAAAGCTGTTTCTACACCAACCTGTCCGCCTCCGATAACTATCACATTATCTGAAAGTTCACTCTCCATTCCGTAAGAATCAAGAGCCATAATTACATTTTTATTTTCAATACCTTTGATTGGCGGAACAAAGGGTGCAGCCCCTACTGCAGCAATAACCACATCTGCCCCCTCTTTACTGAGGGTTTCGGGATCGGCTGCCGTATTCAGTTTCACATTAATATCAGCCTTCTGAACCTGGTAGACTAAGAAATCCTTGAATTTTCTAAGATCGTATTTAAACTCAACCTTTTCACTGAACTTTAGAGTTCCGCCTAAACTGTCAGTCTTTTCATATATAGTTACATCATGTCCTCTTTCAGCACATGTAAGGGCAGCCTGCATTCCTGCGGGACCTCCGCCCACTATAATAACTTTTTTTAATTTATCCGCCGGTGTTACGATCTCCGGCAGTTTATGTTCAATACCAATTTCAGGATTTACAGTACATGAGTAGTGATATTCATATACTGCACTGTCGTGGCAGCGCATACATTTAACACAGGGGCGGACATCATCACCTCGGCCGGCATATGCCAGTTCAGCAAGATTTGGTTCGGCAATTACACCGCGTGCTGATGTTACAATATCCGCCTTGCCTTCAGCCAGGGCTTTTTCAGCTGCGGAAAGTTCCTGGATACCTCCGATTGTTACTACCGGAATTTTGATACCCGACTTCTTCATTGCTTCTGCAAGAGGAAGGTTAGGCATTGGGGGAAGGAAGTCACAGGGGTGGACAATCGTCATATGAAGGGGGTCGTGAATACCGGCTGATACGTGGATGAGGTCTACCTTCTCCTCAGCTGTCTTGGCGAAAGCTATTGCATCATCGATTGTAATTCCGCCTTCTTCATGTTCATCACCGCTGATTCTCAGCTCAATAAGAAGATCATTTCCAACCTTTTCCCTTATTTTATCGATTATCATCATTGGGAATCTGGCTCTGTTCTCTGCACTTCCGCCGTACTTGTCTTTTCTCTTGTTGGTAAGCGGAGAGAGGAACTGGCCTACAAGCAGCCCGTGGCCGAAATGCAGCAGAACCATGTCAAAGCCGGCGGTTTTACAGGCACCGGCTGTGAATGCATAACCCTCAGCAATCCGCTCCATCTCTGATTCAGGCATCTCTTTGGCTGGATTCCCGGCCATAAGGGTAATTCCGTCGCTGGCTCCGTATTCACCTCCCACAACACCTGCAACACCCAGTTCCATAGATGCTTTAGCACCGAAAAAATGGATTCGTTCAGCAAGTTGTGCCAGATAGTGTACATTAGATTTTTCGTATACATCCCATGCAGCATGCTCTGCGTCATGTCTGTGCGGGAATATGCTTACACCGGCAACTGTAACACAGCCTGCACCTCCGCGGGCTTTGTTTGCAAAGTGAGTTATTGCCGCTTCGGTAGGATAGGGTTCAGTTGCCTGTATTGAGTGTAAGGTAATAGGAGCTGTAAACATACGGTTCCTGAAAGTTTTATTACCGATTTTAATCGGTTCCAAGAGATGGGGGTACTGAGTATTCATCTTTTTATTCCTTAATCTTCTATTATATAGCTCTAAATTCCGGTTTGATTATTCAACAAAATCATCAGAATCAAGATATTCAACAGCACTGTATCCCGCAATTCTTCCGGAGTTGATAGCCCAGCCCATTGTATTGCCCGGCATAAGGAAGCAGTAGCTGTCACCGAAAATGTTAGCCCCGTCAAAACCTGAGGCATAAAGTCCGGGAATCGGTTTATTTGCTGCATCAAGAACCTGAAGATTTTCATTAACCTTAACACCGCCGAGAGTTCCGTAACCGCATGGTCTGTGTGCAGCTGCATAGAATTTTTTACCCTTAACAGCTCTCATAAGTTTGGGGTGTTTGTTGAACTGATGGTCGTAGCTTCCTGCACATGCATTGTACTCTGCAATTGTAGCGCTGAGATTCTTGTAGTTGATTCCGGTCATTTCACAGAGTTCTTCGATAGAATCAGCTTCCCAGAATACAGTCTGGCTTGTTTCATCATCTCCGTGAAGTTCTGAAAGACCTGCTGTCTCTGATTCTCCGCCTTCTCTGTAAGTCTTGAGTTCACTATCCCATTTGTCAACATTCTTGATGTTGTGGTGGAAGGTGATGTAATCGAGACCGCCTTTTTTGCGGTAGTCATCAAGGATTTCGTCAGAGATGATTGTAAAACCGATTTTGTCGGTCTGTCTTGTTATACAGTTACCGGTGAAGGTGGTGTTCTGCATCTGCTCTTCGTTCATGAACCTCTTACCTTCAAGGTTAACCATCAGGTTAGGATTTCTCATAGTTTCACTGAGAGTCTTGAAAATATCGGTAATACCGGGAGTAGTGTAGGTAAGCTCCATGTTCATCTGGCTTTCTGCTGCTCCGATGTCCCACATCATGTTAACACCGTCACCGTCATCACCCGGGATTCTGAATGAGAAGAGGTCTTTACCCCATGTGTATCCGAATTTTTCCTTGATCATTTCAGGGTTGTTTCCGAATCCGCCTGCTGCAGTGATTACAGTATCACATTCGATAACCTGCTCATTTCCGTTTTCATCTGCTATTACGACACCTGTCACTCTTCCTGTAGAAGGATCTGTGTTAATCTTTTTTGCAGAAGTCTGGAACATGATTTCAACACCAAGCTCGGCGGATCTGTCTGTAAGAGCTTTGAAAAGAACTGATGCAGATCTTTCGGTCGGCTTGTTGCTTCCGGGAACCTTTACTATGTGCCATGTGGGAAATGATTTCTCGAAATATTTGTATACACCAAGGAATTCAACACCCATCTTTTCAACCCAGTCGATGGTATCGGCAGACTGTGCAATATATCTTCTAATTAGTCTAGCATCAGGATGCCAGTGTGTGTACTCCATAAAAAATTCAAATGCCTGATCAACTGTGAGATCAATCATCTGTGATTTTGCGTAATGTGATTCAACGGCAAAAAAGCCCATGCCCATGTTTGCAGCACCACCGGTAGTGCTTCCTTTTTCGATAACGATAACGCTGGCTTCTTTTTCAGCTGCAGCTACTGCTGCAGAAATTCCTGAAGCACCGGCACCGATAACAACAACATCTGCTTCTAATTTACTCATTATAAAGTCTCCTAAAAATATTTATAGAAAAGGACTTGCATCGTTTTTTTACTCTGCAAGTCCTTAAATTACGTATTTGAATTATTTAAGCCGGCTTAGCTGCAATAAGAATGGTATAGAGCGTTAAGCCGTATACTGACTGCAATAATTATGCTTTAACCTTGTAATCTCTGTCAGCTGCATTTGCATCAGGCATTTTCATCATTGTAAGGATGGTAATAAATGATACTATGAGCAGTCCGATTATGATGTAGTAAGCCATAGTAAGTTTACCGGCATCGTTCATAGCAGCCATGAAAGCTACAGCGAAAGCCATCGGAATAGCCTGAATAGTCATAATCCATTTATTTGCAGCCTGATAAAGGTGTCTGCCGTAAGCATATGATGTTATACATGGATGCATTGTAGGAACACCGCCTGTCATACATGCAACTCCGAAAGCCCAAACCAGCATAAGAGCCTTGTTTCCGCCAACGGGCATTATTGCGAGAGGTATAACTGCGAAGAAAAACAGGATGTTCAGTACAAGTGAAGCCTTGACCGAACCAAGTTTGTCATCGATCCATCCGAGTACAAAACTCATCGGAATACCTGCTATAGCACCTGCTGAGAGGTAGGGAAGAGCCTTAACAAACAGAGGTGGTCCCTGGTTGTCTGCGGGAGTAAGAGAGTTGTATCTCACAGCCATGAAAGCCATCATACACATAATTGCGAACTGGAGAATTCCATATGAGATAATAAGCTGCCATGCACGGCCTTCACTGAGGAGCTTTCCTACAGTAATAGATTCCTGTTTTTCAGGGTCTGCTTCTGATTTAGGAGCAGAATCTGCACCGTCAGGATAGAGTCCTGCATCTTCAGGAGCATCTTTCATAAGGAATTGGGTAACAGCTGCCATAACAAGAATGATGATACCAAGTACGATATAACCTGATTTGATACCTACGCTGTTTGCAAGGAAGGTAAGAACGCTGATACCTACAACTGAGAAAAGCGGGCTTCCAGCTGTGATAATACCGAGAACGCGTCCGCGGTATTTGATAAACCAGTTTGCAGCGAGCATGAATCCGCCCATCTGCAGCGGAACAACCAGTGCACGTACGAGAAAAAGGCTGATTGCATAAAGTGTGTAGTTTTCACCTGCAATAGCAATACCCATACAGGAAATACCAAGCAGAATAAGGCTTGGCACCATGATTATTCTTACACCGAATTTAACGAAGGCTGCCCCAACGATAAGGTACAGTGCAATTACTACAAGACCTGCTATAGTAACCGGATTGGTTATCTGCAGGTTTGACCATCCATAAGTCTCAGCCAGATACGGTGTGAGAATGTTGAGGTGGTCATTCTGAAGTCCTGAATAGAAAAACATGTACAGAACTCCGAGAATCATGAAGACTACCGCATACCCGGCAAACTTCTTGTTCGAAAACATCGACATAAATTCCCCCTAAAATCTTTATATTGCATCCCTGTATTCAGTACGGAAACTCCGGGAACCAGGAAAAGCACGCAGATTTCTAAAACAGGCTGAGGTGTAGGCAACACTCCTCCTGTCCTATGTCTGAACCCGGGAAAAGGTCTTGGCGTATGATAAATTTTCCCGAAAAAAAAGAAAAACAGATAACCGAAATTATCTTATTGTTTGAACTGAGTTAAGAAAATTATAGGGGAGTATTTATGATGCCGCAACTTACATTATTGTACTTTCAACACTCAAATTTATACCAGAATAAATCTAAGTAATTCTCTGATAAAGAATTGAATAGATAAAAAAATGTTTTTATTTTCAATCTTATGCCTTTAAGAATATGAAATTTTTAACATTGATTACTTTTGGCTATCATATTCATACAATAATTGAATTAGACAAATCAAATTTATGAAAGTTATAATCACTTATACTTGAAAACCTTATCGTTAGGGAAATATTTAGGAGGAAAGAAGTGAAGAGAAATTTTCTCGTTATCACAGCTTTAATGCTGCTGGCACTCATGGTTTTTTCATGCGGCGGCAAATCAGAAAATGCTTCAGCTCAGGCAGCAGAAGACACAACAGTTTACGAATGGAGATTAAGTTCCACCAACCCTGAAGGAACTCCGCTTGCAAAGTTTCTTGATGGTTATCTCGCAGACATAGCTGATGCTACCGGCGGCAGAATAAAGGTTACTGCTTTCCATGGTAATTCACTGGGAAGTCCGATGGACCTGGTTGGTATGGCAAAAGACGGCGGACTTGAAATGCTGAACATGGGTGTTGCTCAGGCAATGGGAGAATTCCCGGTTTGTGATATTGTACAGATCCCATTTCTGGTACAGAACCCTACAACTGCAGCTGAAGTCGTATACAAGCTATATCATGACGGTTACCTGACAGAATTTGAAGGTGAAGGTCTTAAAGTTATGTTCTTCATGCCTACTGACATGCAGATGATAGCTCTTGTTGATAAAAAAATAACAAACGTTGAAGATTTTGTCGGAATGAAGATAAGAGCCAATTCAGGAAGTATTATTTCTGCTATTGAAGCCCTGGGGGCATCACCAGTTTCTATAACTACTACTGAAGTTTATATGTCACTCGAAAGAAAGGTTATCGACGGCGCAATATCCAGTCCGGGTGCAATGAGAGCTTTCAAGTTCTTTGAGCCGAGTAAATATCTCTGTACGATGCCTATCGCAACAGGTCTTAACTACGTAGTGGTTAACATGGATAAATGGAATGAACTTCCTGCAGATCTTCAGGTTAAGATGATGGAAGTATCACAGAAAGCCTACTATGAATATATGAGAATCGTAGACTGGGAAGAACGAAGCGCTATGGAAAGCATGGCAAAAGGCGGAATGGAACCTTATAACCTGAGTGCTGTAGAGCAGGCAAAGGTTAAAGAGAAAACAGCCTATCTTGTGGATGAATATATCAATACAGTAACTGAACTCGGCTACGACGGAAAAGCAATTGTAGATACTGCTATGGAAGTTGTTGCCAGATGTGAAGCACATCTTAAATAATTCTTAAACAGCATCATCCGTCATGGACGGATGATGCTTTGATTTCAACATTTAAAAAACGGTTGATTACTAAGGATACCTGAGGGTAGTAATCCTGAAAATTTTCTTATTTACTTAGGAGTAGGTATCATGCAATTAAAAGAAATATGCAGGAAGATCGCGCATATTATTCACCGGATCAGTAACGTCTTTGCATGGATTTCCGGTATATCTTTATTCGCAATGGCTTTATTAACCTTTTTTGATGTTTTTGGAAGATATGTTTTCAATAAACCGATTAAGGGTACACAGGAAATTGTAGAACTGATGATGGTTATCGTTGTTTATTATGGTCTGGCATATGCAACTCATCTGCGCAAACACATAACAGTAGATGCACTGCTGATTAATTTTTCGATGCCGGTGCAGTCTACTATAAATGGATTGACCAGCCTTTTATGTATTTTTGTCTCAGCACCGATTGCTGTAAGACTTACTGTTAAAGGAATGGCAATCATGTCCAAGACTAATGTTGCAACCGGAACCCTCGGGATTCAGCTTGCACCGTTTTATATTATTGCCGCCATAGGATGTTATCTGGCTAGTCTTGAGTTTTTTATAGATGGTATTTCAAGATTCAACGAAGCAGTAACAGAATTCCGCAGCAGTAAAACAGCAAAGGAAGGGGTGAGGTAAGACATGAATCCAATGACAATAGGTTTACTTAACACCGGTCTACTTCTTGTTCTCCTGTTTCTGGGAATGCCGCTGGCTTTTACTTTTGCTTTAGCCGGTATTTCAGGTATTGTGATGATTATGGGGATAGGCGGAGCAATGAGCTATCTGTCTTCTGTGCCGTTTACAACAGCTGCATCTTATACATTCTGTGTAATGCCGCTGTTTATGCTTATGGGAGATTTCGCTTCGAAAGGCGGTTTAACGACCGATGCATACGGTTCGGCGAGAAAGATGTTCGGACATATGCCGGGCGGTCTTGCTGTTACAAGTACTGTGGCAAGCGGAATCTTCGGTGCTGTCTGCGGTTCCGGATCGGCTACTGCCATGGTAATGACGCAGGTTGCGTGGCCTGAGATGAAACGCTACGGCTACAGCCCCAAGCTCGGCCTCGGAAGTATTGCTGCCGCTGGGCCTCTTGCTATCCTGATTCCACCGAGTGTTCCTCTGATTATATATGGTATTCTTGCTGAGGAGTCAATCGGACGGCTGTTTATGGCCGGATGGATTCCCGGAGTTCTGCTGATTATAGCATTGTCAATTACAACTATGCTGCTTGCGAAGATGAATCCGGAGAGTGCACCTAAGACAGAAAAATATACGTTTATTGAGAAGGTTAAAAGTCTTAAAAACATATGGTCCATTCTGATTCTTATAGTGATCGTAATGGGCGGAATATGGGGCGGTATTTGTACTGTTAATGAGGCAGCAGGTATAGGTGCAATCGGTGCACTGCTTATAGCCTTCTCTAGAAAAGAATTGAATATAAAGACAATGCTTTCGACTGTAAAGAGTGTGGCTGAAACAGGCGGCTCAATGTTTTTTATGTTTGTCGGAATACAGATATATAATATCTTTATGGCTATGTCCGGTCTTCCAAGGGGAATGGCTCAATGGGTGTCAGGTCTGCCGCTGCCACCAATGATGATCGTATGGTGCATAGTTATTCTGTATCTTATTCTAGGATGTATACTCGATACTCCACCGGTTATGATGCTCACAGTCGGACTTCTTGCACCTACTGTAAAAGCTCTTGGATTTGATCTGGTCTGGTTCGGTATCGTTGTTGCATTTACTGTAGCAATGGGCGCAATTACTCCTCCGGTTGGAATTAACCTGTTCATTATTAAGAACAGGGTTCCGGAAGTCCCCTCATCGGAAGTTATAAAGGGTGTACTGCCGTACATGGTGACAATAATGATAACACTCATTCTTATTGTTCATATCCCTCAAATTTCACTGTTCCTTCCGAACACGATGTTTTCAAAATAATTATTATAAAAAACGGCTGCCGGTAAGAAGGCAGCCGTTTTACTTGTCACCTCAGGGGGTTTTAAATCCAATCACAAAAAGTAGTCATCAATAGAACAAAGGAAGAGTTATATGGAAAAAGAATTACTTGAAGAAATTAAGAAGTTAAAAGATGAGCATGAAAAAATGACACTGCGGGTTGAAAGAGTTGAGGCAATAAATGAAATTCAACGTGTTCTTGGTGAATATATGAATACGCATGTGGCTAATCCGAATGAGCCGATTAACCACTTTAATCAGTGGATTTATTTTGCCGATAGAGACGATTCAACATATGAGGTAGCGAACTTCGGTCTGCTCAAGGGATTTAAGAATATACAGTTTTTCTTCAAAGAAAAGGTCGGTATGAAATCTCATACCGGATGGATGTTTGAGCATGACCTTGCATCACCTCAGATTGTTGTTGCTGACGATGGAAAAACAGCAAGGGGTGTATGGACTTCTCCGGGACATGAAACTTTCTGGAATGAAGAAAAGCAGAAACATCAGGCCGAATGGGCATGGGGACGAATTGCCGCTGACTTTATAAAAATGGAGGACGGTTCCTGGAAAATCTGGCATTATCACTGGTACAGGCTTTTCAGATGCCCCTTTGATACTCCATGGACAGAATATGATCAGAATAATGTCAGTAAAGCTATACCAAAAGAAAGAATTCTTGAGTACGGCGGCGATCCTGACAACGTATTTCCAACAACATATTTTCATCCTTACAGCCCTGATACCTTTGTCGAATGCGCACCAAGAACTCCGCAGCCTTATGCTTCCTGGTCTGATGACAGACTTCCGGTTTAATGTCTATGAACGGCAGAGAAAATTTATTGAATATGTATTCCGGGAAAGAAACTTTGTTTCTTCCCGGTTTACGTGATGAATATCCGGTTATCGGACCCGGAGAGCGCTGCAGAGAGCCTGAAGGCGGTCTGGATTTCTTTGGTGTTCACTGGACATATTTTGATTTTATGGATCAGACCCCTACTCCCGGAAGGCACATACTTGAGAATATTACTGAATGGCGTGAGGTTGTCAAGTTTCCTGATCTGGATACCTTTGACTGGGAATCTGATGCCAGAATGCAGTTAAAGGATTTTGACCCTGATAATCAGTTTTTATCCGCTATTGTTTTTAACGGACACTTTGAAAGGCTTCATGCCCTGATGGGGTTTGAGAATGCCTGCATGGCGTTTTATCTTGAACCTGAGGCTCTGAAAGAGTTCTTCAATGCACTCACTGAGCATAAACTGAAGTATCTTGAATGCATGAAAAAGTACTATAATCCTGATCTTGTCGGGGTTCATGATGACTGGGGAAATAATACAAACATGTTCTTTTCTCCTGATCTATGGAGAGAATTTATAAAACCGGAAGTTGAGAAAGTTATCATCAGGACGCATGAGCTGGGAATGTTTTATGAACAGCATTCATGCGGAATGGTTCAGCCGATAATCGGAGATCTTGTAGAGCTGGGGAGCGACAGTATTCATCCTCTTCAGGCTCCCATGAATAATGTTGCCGAGGTGAAAAAAGAATTCGGTAGCAGGCTTATAATAAGGGGCGGGGTAGATACCCAGCTTGTCAATTCGCCTGTATCCACCGAAGATGAAGTGCGTGAGCATATTAGGGGCTGGCTTGAGACCTGTACACCCGGAGGTAAATTTATCCCTCAGGTAATGGTCCGAGGACGTTTACGGGAAATTGTGGATGAGGAACTTGCTCATTATAAAACATGAAATCACCTATGAGTTTATTAAAATAATCGACTATTACGTTAAGAAATAGCCTGGCAGTCCTTGCCAGGTGTCTTTCCTCAATATTGTAAAGGCTTTTTTCGTATTCGGTGAGATGTAAAGCTGATGTGCTGCATTGGTAAAATGCCTGTAAAAGACCAATATTTTATAATATCGAAACTGGGTAAGTTCCAAAGTTTTTCTCTTTAAACTAAAGACCGCCTCTTATAGAAGGCGGTCCCGGAAACATAGATATGATATTCAAAACTGGATGAATGATATCGGTACTAAAGAATTGTCGGTTTCCTGTACCCGCTGTATTTCGCAACAAGCTCTTTCCAGTTTTTCGGAAGTGTCATCTTCTTTGTTACAGGTCCGCCGTGGTCTCCGCCGCCGCCGTATATGAGGACACCGCCTGATCTTGCGATACTCGAAACTATGACAGGTATGTGATCTCCTGACATGAATTTTCTGGTTGAGCGTGTAGCTTCAAGCGGAAGCGGAACATCAGGATGCCTGTGGTTATTGCCGACCATCCACCTGAGATTCATCTCTGCAGCTGGCCGTCTTGCATACTCAACTATGTAATCAACAAATTCTTTTCTTCCGAAGCCGGCTTCCTGAAGTGCAAAGGCTGTACCGGCTGTCATTACAATGGCCGCACCGGGATCACTTCCGAAGACCTGCATCCCGTCACACATAGCTGCCAGGCTTCCTGCAACATCTTTACCAATCATGGTAAAGGCTCTTGTGTTAGGCCAGAAGCAGCTTACTGCACTGTCTTCTTTTTTGAAGCCGTAGTAAACGTGCATCGGCTCCCATGGGCTGACCTCTTCGTTTTCGCCGATACAGATACCGAAACGGCCTTCATGACCAAGGAAACCCATGTCTTCAAATCCGTGCTTAATGCCGGCAATATTCATAATAATGAGACCCATGGCATGACCGATAGTTGCGTTGGCCTTGAAGTAGGGACTGAGTGTTCCCAGACCGTAATTCAGCCCGATATCATTTCTGATAGGTCCGTTTACCATCATCATAGGCGCCCAGTTTGCGACGCTGGTTGTGTAGGCTTCAAACCACATGTGCGGATCGACCATAGCCTCAACAGCAGCAATAAGGACGGGCATGTAAGTAGGAAGACAACCTGCCATAACCGCGTTTACAGCAATTTTTTCTACCGTTGCATTGCCGTTCATAGGAGGCATTCTTGCTACAATATGGTTGGGCGGCAGGTCAGTGCCGGCAAGCATCTGGTTTACCAGTTCCTCTGTCGGGGGGATGATAGGAAAGCCGTAGGACAACCCCTCGTTGTAGAAATGCATATTGACTTCTTCCAGATTACCGCAATATTCAACAACAGGTACTTCTGCTGTTTCAATAGCTGGATTCTTCTCTGATTCAGAGAGCGGTTTTGTAAGACCGTCAATAATTGAAGGAAGTGATTTCTTAACTTCTGATGGGATGAACTCGTTTATGAAGTAGGTTAAATCTTCTTCCATTGAGATATCACCTATATTTAGTTCCGCCATGCGTATTGCAGGCACTCCCCTGAGACCGGCAGCCTTTCTGCTGATCTGGATAAATGCCGGGTTTACAGTCATAACCATTGGTTTTTTCAGTCTTTCACAGAAAGTGGCGTTATATGTCAGGTAAAGTGAGCATGAACCCGCATCTGCATTGGTTACAATTACGACATCGGTATCTGCAATCCATTTTTCAAAATCAGGGCGGACATCCGGGTCTTTCATTACCTCAGCTACCTGGGTGTGAGAATTGAGATCCTTTGTGTACTGAAAATAGGTAAACTTCGCGTCAGGATAAAGAGCTGAAAGCTGTTTTTCCAATTCTTTTAAAATCAAAACCCAGTGGGCTTTAAAGGTGCAGTACAGTCCTATTGTCTTTCCGTTCAGGTCGGCTACACGGGAATTGAGTCCTATCACATCAAGCGGATCAGGGATGCCTACAGGATTCAAAGCTGAATATTTCATTAATCTCTCCTAATATTAAAAGCAGAACAGGAAGGTGTTCTGCAATTGTATAAAACGTTTACTGTCAAGAAATTATAGCTTCAACTGAATTTCCTGTCCAATTCTATTAAATCATCGTTTTGATAGCTGAAATCTATGGAAAAGAGAAAGAATAAATAAAAAGAATAAATGGAGGAATATAAAAAGAGGGGCTGCCTATCGGGTATGCGGCAGCCCCATTTTTCTGGAGGGTTGATTCAGTGCTAAACTGATATCTTAAAACATAAGGCTGGGGCCTGCTCATATGGATTAGAGCAGAAACCTCCGCCGATGTTTTATTACTTAATTAGTCGGGCATTCTCTCGTAGTAAGTATCACCGAGATCATCCGGGTTCATTGACTTGTAAACTTTTGCCTGGTATTTGAAAGCTGCAGCAGCAGGATGCTTTGAATATGCATTCTTTCTGAAATCAGGTGTTGTTGAATAGCCGTCATAACCACGTGCATTTGAGTTAAGTTTCTCAAATCCACATCCGGACCATCCTTTTGAAGATGTGAATGCAGCTGATGCATCAAAGAACTCAAGACATCCGTCAGTTGAGGTTTTATCTGCACTGTCGAAACATGTGAAGTTTTCCCAGAGTCCTGATCCGCCGCCTCCCTGGCCGCCGATTGGTCCCATCATACAGTCTCCGCCGCCTTCAACGATAGTTCCCTTCTTTTCCCATTCACGCTTGAAATCACCGACTTCCTCAGCTCTCTGTGAACCGAAGTCAATTGCGTTGATCATTCCGAAGTTTCCGTCGTAACCTCCGCCGTAAACAAGGTTGAGTGACTTATGTCCGAGTCTGAGAAGGTAGAGAAGGGTATAGTTTGTTAGGTGCTCAGTATCCATACACTCTACAATCCATCCGCCTGTAATCTCAAGAATCTCATCAAGAGTTTCTTTCTGCCAGTCGTAATCACGCTGTGTCATTCCGGCCATGATGAGCTGGAAATCTATCTTCATCGAGTCATTTTTTTCTTTGAAGTCAGGTGCATTAACAAGACTTTCAAGGTCAGAGATTGTTTTTGTAGGATCAGTAAGAATCTGAATCATACCCCACTTTAAATCTCTTCCAAGGAAGTTGAACTGGCGGTGAGCGCTGTATCCAATCTGGTTTTCCCAGAGCAGATGTGCTGTCTTTGCCCATGCTTCCCATGTCGGGAAAGCAAGTGTAAAAGCATTGAAGTTGGAAGGAAGCTTAGTTGTATATGCAGGGGCTTTTCCATAAACCGGAAGTTCTTTTGGACCCGGCCATGCATAGAGTTTTACAGCACATTTTGTGAAAGTACCTATTGAACCCTTTGAACCGAACATTCCACGGATAGCACCGCGCATTGACGGGCCGGGGCCTTCGCCGCAGAATCCTGTAGGATCATCATATGCGAGTGAACCGGTTTTAAGTACTTCTCCTGAAGGCAGAACCCATTCTGCTCCAAGAAGGTTTTCATACTGCTGACCGGCGTAAAGGTTACTTGGACCTGAACCCAGCCATGCAGTAGCACCTGCCAGGATTGAACAAGAACATCCTGAACCCTGAATATGACAGTTGAGACCGACTTTCATAACTTCAGCCTGAAGTGTTGCTCCGAGTACTCCCGGTTCAACAACTGCAATCATATTTTTGGCATCAATTTCAAGAATTCTGTCCATTCTTCTCATATCAAGAACAATTGTTTCATTATCACAGGGATATCCCTGTGCTGACCAGAATGTTGTAGATGGTTTATATTTAATCTTATGTTTTGCACAGAACTTTGTAATTGCCTGTACATCTTCTGTACTTCCCGGAAGCATAACTGCCAGGGGTCGCGGAGTACGTACGTCAAAGTGAGGGCCGAGATGGATAGCGGTGTGGGACAGGTTATATCTGTAACCATCAAGCACAGCATCGTCTCTTGAAATATTTCTTTTACCGACAATGGCTTCTAATTCCCGGTATTGTTTATCTGTTAAACTCATTTATCTTCTCCCTGTTTAAAGTGCCTTACTTACAAGGTCAAGTATATCGATGATAGCCATGGAGTTATCATCCGCAGCAGAATCACTGAAATTGGTTTTACACCATGGACAAGCTGTTACCAGGGTTTCAGCACCTGTTGAGGCAGCCTCATCAAGTCTTTCATTTGCAACCCATGCGGAATATTCCGGGTAGTTTTCCTTGGCTCCGCCGCCTGCTCCGCAGCAGTAGCTGTATTCCCTGATTCTTTCCATTTCACGAAGTTCTACACCCGGGATGGCATTGAGGATATTTCTGGGCTCATCATAGATACCGTAGGCTCCGTTGTATCTGGGTTTGCGCGGTTCATGAACGATGATCTGACTCTTGTAGGTTGTTTCCTTTCCGTCCCATGCTTCATATTCTTCACCCTGACGACCGAGGTGACAGGGGTCATGGTATGTTACAGTCATTGGAACTTCTTTGGTAAACTTAAGTTTTCCGTCTTTGATAAGCTGATCAATGTATTCTACAATGTGCATTACCTTGAAATCGGCTCCAAGGAGGGGGTAGAGTCTTTTGAATGCATGATATCCGTCAGAACATGCTGTAACGATTGTTTTAACTCCGGCTTTTTCCCAGAGTGCAATGTTAGCTTTTGCAAGTCTTTCATATTCATCAGTATGACCCATTGAATTGATTCTTGCGCCGCAGCACATTTCTGCATCGCCCATAATTCCGAAATCAACTCCGGCTTTACCGAGAATTTCAACTGCAGTTTTTACAGTACCCTGAAGTTTTTCATCATAGCTGTATGAGCAGCCTGCATGAAAGACAACTTCTGCTTTCTCTTTGGTAAGGTCTTTTAAATTAAGTCCTTTTGCCCAGTCTCCGCGTGACTTTCTTGCTTTTCCAAAGATGTTTGCTTCTTTTTTAAGGTTTTCAACAAGAGCCTTCTGAGTTTCAGGATAATTTCCCTTAGCCACAAGGTCTTTTCGAAGTTCCTTGGCCATCTCAAGAGGTTCGAGATTGTATCTTGCAATCTTACAGGCTACATCACATGAGCCGCATGTAAGACATGTGTGAACTATCTGTTCTACTTCAGCAGTAATTTCAGCTTCGCCTCTTAGAATAGCCTTTGCTGTCAGATATCTGCCTCGTGCTGAATAGTTGTTAAAATTGAAGTAATCAATACTTGGGCAGTTTTTTGAGTATCTGATGCTCTTAACCTGGTCAAATGGAATCCATTTACAGTATGAACAGGCGCTGCATCTTTCTATTTCTTTTGTATAGTCTTTTAATGCCATTATTCTCTCCTTATTCCTTGCACTAGAAGCACAGTTTGCCCGGGTTCATCACATACTCGGGATCGAAGATGTCTTTCATCTGCTTTGTCAGCTGAGTGTGCTGAGCATTGCCTTCATACATAATCTCAGACCAGATACCGTAGGGTCTTGAATAAAAAGCTCCAACACCTGCAAGCTCCCTGCTCATGTCATCGTAGAGTGCTTTGTATTCAGCTGAGTCAGCCTGATCTTCAGTTATCGGAAGCGCAATACTGCAGTGTACAGCTACACCCTGGTGAAGAGGCTGCAGGTAAATCGGGCAGTCGGAGAAAGCATATCCGTGTTTATCAGCTACTTCTGCAGCTTTTTTTAACTGTCCCTGAAGTTTATCAAGAGTAGAAAGGAAGAATATTTCCTTTGAAGCTCCTGTAGCCTTGCTTTTCCATTCACTGTCACCGTCAACAGCAATGATTTTTTTTGTTACTTTGGCAGCGGGGATTCCGCCTACTGTAAATGTTGGAACAAGACCGTTATTCTGTGCAATTTCAGCAATATCTTCTTCCTGAACAGCAATCTTTTCCTTGGCTCTGAGAGCTCCCCATTTAATATTAACAAGGGCGGTCCAGGGTGAAAGTTTTGATTCGAATGCGTCTACGCCTTCTGCATCGTCAGCAAGGATTGAAGCAAGGGCTTTTTTATTGAAAACGCATACTTCATCACCGAATCTGAATTTCAGTGTAGTATAAAGGAAATCTACAAGTTTATCGTAGGAATTACTTTCGATAAAAAGAGCTTTTTCTTCTTTTCCGATGGGCTCAAGTTTGAGTGATGCCATTGTTACAATACCCATTGCGCCCTGTGCAGCTGAAACCATTTTCATGAAGTCAAACTGGTGAGGCCCGTTATTTGTGATAGGTACTTCGCCGCCTTCCCATTTTTTATCATCGTTGAGCATATGGCCGCCCATTCCGGTAAGAACCTTATCGCCTGTTCCGAAAATAATCTCAAGCGATCTGAGTGGCTCAGTCATGCTGTACTGAAACTTCGGAGAAATACAGGGTTCCCTGTCAACGAGGCTTGCAATTACAGATTTTCCCTTCTTGGGAAGAAGAGGGTGTGTAATTCTAAGATCTTTTTTTGCGCATTCAACTGATAATTCTTCCCAGGTTACTCCAGGTTCTACTACTGCTATGCAGTGAGTTCTGTCAATTCGGATGATTTTTTTCATTCCGCTCATGTCAAGAACAATAGCTCCCGGTACATCAACAGAAACTCCTCCTGTTTTATGGGGAGCTGATGAACTGACCGGAATTAAGGGCAGTGCAAGTTCATTGGCAAGTTTAACCACTTCCTGAACCTGTTCGGTACTTGCTGCTTTTACAAGAAAATCAGGAGTTAGCTGATTTTCGCCTGTTTTAAACCAGACGGAAGAGCTGAAGAAATCCGGATTCTCAATCACATTTTCTCCACCGACAATACTAGTTAATCGGCTAAGCGTATCACTCATGGTAATCTCCAATAATTAAGATTTTGTTTATGTGTTGTTTGTCATTTATTGATTCAACAGCATTATTTTATGGCCAAATTCTCCAGCTGTCAAGTTTAATCGAATATATTCGGTGAAAATGTTCGGGAAAAACACAGTTTTATAACTTTTAACTATAGAGTGAATAGAAATTATCAATTGGACAGTCGGAAAATTCAAAACTAACATAAGTGAATCCTGTGTACGGGTTGATTTTTTGAAGGTAGGTAATTTTCAATGTCCATAGAAGAATTAGAAAAAAAGCTTGATAACACAATATACGGAAATTAAATCAATTCAGCTCAAAATCTTCTATATAAAAGGTTAGATAGAAGTAAATATATGAAAAGGAGAAAAAATGACAAAAAAACTTGTACTCTGTATGCTGCTGGTCTTAGCTGTTTTGCTTCCTGCAGCTCTCTTCGCTCAGCCTCAGGCTGAAGAATCAGCTCCGGTGCAGGAAACCGCACCTGTTGTAGAAAAAATTCCCGGTCTTCCTGCTGATGTAGCTGAACTGCCTTACATTGTTGCAGAACCCTGGATAGAGATTGCCGGTGCGGATGAACAGCCCGGTATGGAAGGTCCTGCCTTTGACAGAGAGGGAAACCTCTATGTCTGCAGAACAACTCCTCCGGTTCCTGGTGCGCCGCTTCCTACTATAGTTAAGATTGATGCAGATAAAAATCTGACAGCATTCTATGAAGCTCCGGGACAGATTCCTGTAGGTCTTGCATTTCACAAGGACGGCAGACTGTTTGCTTGCAGCCTTACCGGTGATATTCTGATAATCAGCAAAGACGGAGAACTGCTTGAAACTCTTACTCCGCTTGATGAAGGCAGAAGACTAAGCATAAACGATGTAGTTTTTGATAATGAGGGTAACCTCTACTTTACCGACTTCAGCGGTTCAGCTGTTGAGCCGATCGGCGGTGTTTTCAGGCTTGATGCTGAAGGCGGATACAAGGTTCTTCATAAGATTGCCGGAAACATGGCTGCATGTAACGGTATTTGTCTCGCTCCCAATGGAAGGACTCTCTGGGTTGCAGAACCCGGCAGAAATGTTGTTGTACAGATGAATCTGACTGAAGACGGAACTCATATGGAGCACATCATGGGCTTCTCTTATGTATACCGTAATACAGGACTCACCGCGCCCGATTCAAACAAGGTTGATGCAAAAGGAAACCTTTATCAGGCTATGCAGATGGGCGGTCGTGTACTTGTCATTGATCCCATGGGGCTTCCGATCCTGAATATTCTTGTGCCGGACAGAGCCGCTTACAACATGACGCCGAACCTGGCAATAAAGCCGGGATCAAAAGAGGCATACCTCCAGGGTGCAGGACCCGGCGGAACATGGCTTTTCAAGTTTGAAGCTCTTGAAGAGGGCATTCAGCTTTATTCACATCAGTAATAAGCTGAAAGTTGAAAAAAACCGAATGGTAATTCATTCCATTCGGTTTTTTATATTAATCTATTGTAGAAACATCCGGATATAATTTTCAAAGATTATACGCATTTTCTGTTCCAGATCATATTTTCCATCATGCAGACACCAGTCAAACACAATACCTCGTCCGGTTATAAAGAGTTGATCAACTATCGCTTCTACACTTATATCGGTTCTTAACTCAGAATTCTGCTGGCCGTTTTCGATCAGCTGTTTCAGAAGATGTATCATGTACCTGTTTTTTCCAATGAATAACTTATTTTTTGTGCTGTACAGCTGGCTGACGTTCTGGAGACCGTTGTTTATATTGAATTTTGCATAGTGAATAAAGAAAAGTACTATTTTATCGGCTGAGGAACCTTTGCTGATTTCGATATCAAGCAAAGCAATTTCCTTGAAATATTGATCTGCATTTCTGTATAACTCGAAGAAAACGTCTTCTTTTGATTTGAAATAATGATAAAAAGTTCCTACTGATACATCAGCATGACTGATAATATCGCTGATGGTCATGTTGTCAAAACCTTTTTTTTCCATTAAATCTATTGCAGAACTGAAAATTTTATCCTGAGTTATCTTTGCCTGCTCTTTACGGGTCAGCTTTCTATTTTCCATATACAATATGCTCCGAAGCTCAGCTGGTGCTGATACTGAAGCAGTATTGTATAATAATATGTAAGCAAAATTCAATCCTTACGGAATATAAAAAGGTTCCGCTATTAATTGTGTGAAAAATATGTTTTTTTTGTATTAATTTGAGTGCTGAAAGTACAATAATGTACGTTGCAGGCTGCGATTTGCTCTCCTATAATGCCATATCCGTAAATTTTTATTTTATTCTTAAATACTTTTCCAACGGAGGTCTGGAACATTTTGGATGCTAATAACAGCACTGTTTTTCAAAAAATAGATCGAACTCTGGTTTCAGTCATCAAGACAATTTCTTACATCTCAGCCGTCTGTCTTGTTATCATCATGCTGATAGCTTTTCTAAACGTTGTTGGTGAGAAATTGGCTAAAGCGGGTGTGCCCTTTGTAAGCGGAATACCGATGTCGATGGCGTTGATTCAGTACTTTCATATTCCGGTCGTTTTTCTTGCTTCAGCTTTTGTTACGCTTGATCGAGGGCATACTGCAATTGATATGCTGTCATCAAAATTCCCGAAAGCTGTTCAGAAATTCTTTATTGTACTCGGTCATGCACTGGGCGCAGCTATAACCCTGTTCATCAGTTACCGTGCTTTCTTTGTGCTGATGGTTAGGTTTTATGAAACTAAATCACCAATAACATCACAGACGAGTGTAGTCGCCTGGCCCAAATGGCCGTTCGCATTTGTTCATGGACTCGGTTTTTTGCTTCTTGGAATATCTTTTATATGGGCTATTGTAAGAGTTTTTGCAGATCCGGAACCTGAGGGCCCTGAAGAAATTAAATTCGCAGAGGAAGTTTAAAGGAAATTATTTTATGACACCAGAAACACTAATAGGTATTGGCTTTTTTGTCGGAATGATGGTGATGATCTTCTGCGGGATTCCGGTTTTTATATCGATGCTTGTCGCTTCATTCGGAGGATTCATTGCTATAAGCTTCGGAACAATGCATATGACACTCACCCAGTTCACCGATGCAATTTTTAATCTTGGCGCAAATTATAATTTTGCGGTTCTTCCTTTGTTTATGCTTGTCGGAGCCCTCGCCGGGGCGACGGGGATTGCAGAAGGCGCTTTTGCTTCAATGCACAAATGGCTTGGCAGGGTAAGGGGAGGACTTCTTTATACTGTCATTGCTTCCAACGCGATATTCGGTGCATGTTCGGGTTCGTCTGTAGCCGGTAATATTGTATTCGGAAAGCTTGCGATTCCTGAACTAAAAAAAGCAAAGTATGATGAATCTTATTCAATGGGCTGTATTACTGCAGCCGGCGCACTTTCAACGCTGATTCCTCCAAGCATGGGAATCCTAATGTTCTGTATGGTGGCCCCAAGTCCGATTCTTTTCCATGGGCAGCGCATGACTATTTCGGTAGGAACTGCACTGGTTTCGGGAATTGTCCCGGGTATTGTGACAGCACTTGCTCTTGCAGTAACCGTGAGGCTGCTTGGGGTAGTTAAAAAGGGTTCAATTCCTCCTTCCTCCGGAGAAAGAGTTCCTCTGATTGAAAAGCTGAAATCTTTGAAATTGATTGTTCCGATTCTTGCTCTGTTCGCTCTGATTATCGGCGGTACGATTTTAGGATGGTTCACTGCTACAGTAGGCGGTGCAATCGGTGCTGTTGCTGTATGTATTTATGCTTTGGTAAAAAGAATTCCGCTTAAGCATATCTTTCACTGTATCTGGGATTCTGCCCTGATGGAAGGCGGTATCTTTCCGATCATCGTAGGCGGTCAGATATTCTCACGTTTTATCGCATTAAGCGGTTTGGCCGATTATCTGTCCACAGCTATTGCAGCATTAAATGCTCCGGTTTTTATAATCTTCCTGCTTGTAATGCTTCTTTACATTGTATGCGGATGCGTTATGGATATTGTTTCAATCATCATTATTACAGTACCGGTTGTTTTTCCGATTCTCACTGCACTCGGATATTCACCATATGCAGTTATTATAGCTCTTTGTTTTATGACCGAGATTGCCGGGCTTACACCGCCGATAGGCATGAACGTTTTTGCAACTGCAAACGCGCTGAGAGTTAATCCGTCAAGTATCTTTAAAGGCGTTATTCCGTTTTTTATATGTGAGATACTGATGGTTTTCGTTATCGCATTTTTTCCTGATTTGGTTACATTTTTGCCTTCACTGCTTGGTAAGGCATAAGTAATAAATATTAATAAATTTATTTTAGGGGGATCTATTATGAAAAAAGGTATAGCTTTATTAGCTGTATTGGCTCTCATTGCTTCCGCTGCCTTCGCTTCAGGAAGTCAGGAAGCTTCATCAGACGGAGGTGTAAAACCTCTTACAATTCTTTTTTCTTCAACTTTTGCTGAAACAGAAACCGGGGGTGCACTTTTAAAGCATTTTGCTGAAAACCTTGGGGAAATTTCAGATGGTAAAATTCGTGTAAACATTAAATACGGTGGAACTCTTTACGGAAATGATGATCAGCTTGAAGCTGTTTCAAGCGGTGCAGTTCAGATGATTGCACTAGGTCACAATCCGCATTTTGCAACTCTTCCGATTCTTTGTTCAGTTCCCGACTTTGCGCCGGATAACAGTGAGAACGCATTGAACTACTTCAAGCATATTCTTTTTGAAGATTCTGACAGTTCAGCAGCTGTTCAGGCTGAAGCTGAAAAGAACGGTATCAAGTACCTTAATGTAATCGCAGGCGGTGCAAATGCATTCTGTGCTAATTTCGCTTTTACAGATCTTGCCAGCATGGCAAAGGGGTCATCTTCTTTCGGAAACATGGAAGCAGCAAAATTTGAATCACTTGGTTTCAGAGTTACTCAGATGCTCCCATGGGATATGTATGACTTCTTCGACCGAGGTGTTGTTGATGCAACTCAGATGGGTTTTGCCCCGATGATTTCAATGAGCATTTATGAAGTTGCTGATTACTGGATGCTTGATAACACATACACAGCAGGAAACTTTCTTACTGTAAACCTGGCATGGTGGGACAGTCTCTCTGCCGACCAGCAGGCTCTCATTCAGCAGGCTGCTGATGAAGTAATGGCGTACAGTGCAACTATCTACGAATCGGCAATTGCAGATGAGGTTCAGCTTCTTAAAGACAAGGGCTGTACTGTTGTAGAAATGAGTGATTCAGACTTTGACACATGGTGGAATGCAGTGTTCATGTCAAAGGTTGATATGTCTCTTAAGACAGCTGAAGAGAGAGGGCTTGATGCTGAAATCAAGGCTGCACTAAAGGCTGCGGCAGAGTTCACAAACTACAATATTTCTTTCTAACAGCAATTTTAAAAATATGAAAAGGCGCAGTATATGCGCCTTTTCGTTTAAATTGAACTTAAAAAATTACGGATAAAAAAACTAACCCTCTAAAAATAAATCAAGGAGTTTATAATGGAACCCAGATATAAGCACCTTCTTTCACCTTTGAAAGTAGGAAACTATATATTTAAAAACCGGATGGTTGCTGCCAATTCACTTCCGCACTTTCTGCAGGGCCCTGAGACATATCCTGCCGACAGTGTAATTGCTCATTATGAAGGAAAGGCGAAAGGTTCCGCTGTTACCACATGTATGGGAATAAATAATTTTACGATCGGAAAGCAGCTTCCGATGGAAGCCGATTTCAGTCATTTCCCTGATTATGATCTGTACGATTCCAACTCTCAGAACTATCTTCTTCAGCTTGCTGATTCAATTCATTATCACGACTCAATCGCCTGTATGGGAATTTTTGTCGGCCCGCCGTCTGCATATCCTATTATGAAGTGGAAGGATCCTGAACCTGTAAAAGTAAAGCCGGGTGAGCTTGCCCCTCCGCCGATGCGGGAGTTTGAGATTGAGAAAATATTTGCACATGGTAATCCCGAGGACTACGACAAGGAAACTCTCGATAAAATATGTGATTCATATGCTGAGCAGGCCTCACTTCTTAAGATGCTCGGTTTTGATATGATAAGCATCCATTACTGCTACCGGGCCAACCTTCCGTCAAAGTTTATGTCGCCCATCACAAATAAAAGAACTGATGGCTATGGTGGAAGTCTTGAAAACCGGATGAAGTTTCCGCTTGAGGTTCTTAAGAGGATTCGTGAAAAAGTCGGAAAAAATTTCCTTGTGGAAATTATCTGGTCACAGGAAGACGAAGAGGGAGGGTATACCCTTGATGATTCAGTTACCTTTCTGAATGAAGCAAAGAAGTATATCGACGTTGTCCAGCTGCGGGCCAAAAATGTTGATGATGCCCATCCTACTGGATTCACCTTGGAGGAAACTCCCTTTCTGGAAAAGGCCGCTTATATAAAAAAGGCGGTAGGTGATGATCTAATTGTAGGCAGTACCGGAGGCTACCATTATCTTGACACCTGTGAGAAGGCTCTTGCAGAGGGTAAGCTGGATCTGATCTATATGGCAAGAGCCTGGATTTCAAATCCTGATTATATCGAAATGGTAAAGGAAGGCAGACCTGAAGATGTTGTTCCATGTATCCGCTGCAACAAGTGCCACGGCCGCGGTGTAAATGACCCCTTCGTTTCTGTCTGTTCGGTTAATCCTATCATCGGACTTGAGCACAAAATAGACCGCATGATTTCCCCTGTAACCCGTAAGAAGAAGGTGGCCGTTGTAGGCGGCGGGCCAGCGGGTATGCGCTGTGCAATGTATCTCCACGACCGGGGGCATGATGTAACGCTCTATGAAAAATCAGATGAACTCGGCGGAGCAATAAAGCATTCCGATCATGCTCCCTTTAAATGGCCTTTAATGCATCTTAAAAACTGGCTGATCGCACAGGTGGAAAAACGGGCAGTTAAAATAAATATGAATACCGAAGCAACTCCGAAACTTCTTGCAAAAGAAAATTATGATGCAATAGTTGCGGCCTTGGGTGCTGTTCCTGCCACTCCTCCGATACCGGGCGTAGAAAAAGAATTTGTGAAATCAGCTTCCGATGCGTTTCATAAACCGGAAATATTCGGCAGGAAGGTTGTCGTAATCGGAGGCGGCGAAGTTGGAGTCGAGGCTGCAATGCTGCTTGAAGAAAAAGGCTGTGAAGCAACAGTTCTTGAAATGAAGGATGAGCTTGCCGCAGAAGCAACCAAGATTCACTATCATGAAATTTTTACAGCCTACTGGGAAAAGCATAAGAACTGTCATGCTCTTCTGAATGTCAAGGTTGTGGAGATTAAGGACGGAGAAGTCCTCTACAGTGATGCTGGCGGAATTATTAAATCCATATCCTGCGATAATGTTGTTGTTTCAGCAGGTATGAAACCTCTGAAGGATGAAGCGCTTGATTTCTACGGTATTGCCGCAGAGTTCTATATGCTTGCCGACTGCAGGAAACCTGCTACAGTACAGGAAGCCATGAGAAGCGCATTCAGTGTAGCGCACCGTATTTAGCGCAGGATTTTACTGCAGGTAATTAAACAATCGATATCAGGGCTGGCTTATAAGAAGTCAGCCCTTTTTATTTAATTCCGAAGGCTGTGTTGAACTCATCAATGCTATTGTACCCGGCGGGGAGGATATTATATTCTTTTGCTGGTTCAAGTCCCCGAAGAACCCTCAGCCCTCCGAGTGCAAGCGCTTCCATCTCACGTTCACCCGGAAATATTTTTACAGGTGCGATGAACTCTATGCGCTCCGCGATTTTTGATGTGAACCTTCTACTGAAGGCACATCCGCCGGTCAGGATGACTGCATCAATTTTGCCTTTTACAACCGGTGCAAGCTCTCCGATACCTTTCGCAATCTGATATGTCATTGCATCATAAACAAGGGTTGCTTCTTTATCTCCTGAGTCAATCATCTTTTCCACGATACGCAGATCCTGGGTTCCGAACCAGGCAGTCAGACCTCCGGCTCCGGATAGGCGGTACTTCATTTCAGCTCTACTGTATTTTCCGCTGTAACAGAGGTTAACCATGAAGCGGGTGGGGATGCGTCCCGCGCGCTGTGGAGACATCGGACCCATATCATCGTAAACACTGTCTATGATTTTACCGCCGCTGTGAATGTTGATTGATATTCCGCCGCCGAGGTGTGCTGCTATAAAGCTGCAGTCTTCATAGGGTTTTCCAATCATTTCGGCGGTTTCGCGGGCAACCATTCTTGTGTTAAGAACATGGCTCACAGGTATTATTTTAACCTCTGGTAATCCGGTAATTTTTGCTTCGGGGATAAATTCATCGGACCCCGGTGCATCATAAATAATTACCGGTGTGTTATAAGGGCGTGATAGTTCATAACCAATCAGACAGGACAGGGCGCTTGCATGCTGAGCCATGGGTGCATATCGCAGCGTATTCATCATCAGCTCGTTTACCGCATAAGCGCCTGCTTCACTCGGAGGGATTGGCCCGCCTCTGCCAACGATCATATCAAAAGAAGCTGGCTCAATATTATTTTTACGAAGAAATCCGGTGACCATTTCTGTACGCATTTCAAGCTGATCTATAACAAACTTCATACCTTTAATATCTTCAGAATTAATTGACAGCTCCTCCTTGAAGAGCACTTTTTCATCTGCGAATAATGCGATCTTACAGGAGGTTGACCCGTTATTGATTACAAAAATTTTTCTGCCGTCCATATACGCCCTTTAAAAAGTATTCAGAATAAAAGATCAATATAATCATCTGTCTGAAGTTCAATAATGATTGGACCAAACAGCTATAATTTTCTTGATATGATTACTTTAATGTAATAAACTTTAATAGTTTAATTCTTTTGGATTATCCTGAAAAGACTTTTACAGTCTTTAAATCAAGTTTGATAAATAATTTAAGGAGAATATAATATTATGGCAAAGAAAACCATTATTACTGCCGCAATAACCGGCGCTGTAACACCTGCCGGTTTTGATATCCCTGCAACACCGGAGGATATATCAAAGACTGCATATGAGGTCTGGAAACTTGGGGCGGCTGTAGTTCACCTTCATATGAGAGATGAAGAGGGACTTGGTACCATGGATGCTGATAGATTCAAGAAAACTATTAAACTTATCCGTGAGTATAAGGATTGTGATGTTGTTATAAACTGTACTTCTTCAGGCGACAACCGTGTTTCAGGCGGTGACCCCGAAGGAAATGCAATCAGAATGCTTCACCATAAGACACTAGATGGAATTGAAATGGGTTCATTTGATGCAGGTTCCTTTAACTGGATGCCCGGCGGAGTTTTTATGAATACTCCGCAGTTTCTTAAAGAACTTGCTGATGTTTATACTGAAAGAAATATTAAACCTGAGATCGAAATTTTTGATGCCGGTATGCTCGGAGTTACAAACTATTACGTAAAGAAGGGTAACCTTCAGACTCCTCTTCACTACCAGTTCTGTCTTGGTGTTCTTGGTGCAATGCCGGCAGAAGTTGAAAACCTGATGTATCTTCTTGACCACATTCCGGCAGGTTCAACGTGGTCTGCTTTCGGTGTCGGTAAGGGACATATGCCTATCATGTATGCAGCGCTTGCCATGGGCGGTCATATCCGTGTCGGTATGGAAGACAACGTAGTATACAGCGTAGAAGAAGACGGTACAAAGATAAAGGCCACAAACCAGATGCTTGTTGAAAGAGCAGTTGGTGCTGTTAAGGCTTTCGGAAACGAGCCTGCAACTCCTGCCGAAGCAAGAGAAATCCTCGGTATCAAACCCTTCGATGGTGATTCTGTAAGAAAGCAGCTTGGAATAGCTTAAGCAAAAAAAAGAGGGACCTGAAAACCATCAGGTCCCTCCCTTTGATATGGAATATCAAAAGCACCCTGACTTCGTTCAGGGTGTTTTTTTTGTCATAGAATATCCATAGCAGCGCAGAATCCTTCATATGTGGCCTGCTTAATAAGCCTCGGGTGAACACAGTCACCGACCTCATAAAATAACGGCGCACTGAATCTCAGCTTTTCAACGGTTGATGAATTTGATTTCATGCCTATTGCATAGATGATGCTGTCGGTGTCTATCCTCTGCTCTGTTTTATTTTCATCAAGATATTTTACCCCGTCAGCTTCAATCTCGGATACTCGTACATTGCATTTCCATTCAAGCAGTTTTTCCATCCTGGGAATCAGTGCCCGGCGGTGACTGTCGTTTCCGTCCTTTGCAATATCATCAAGCATTTCAAGAACTGTCACTTCATGACCGGTCTCTGCAAGATGCAGGGCAGTTTCACAGCCTACAAGGCCTCCGCCGACAACTGTTATCCTTTGACCAAGTTTATCAGGATCGGTGTATACATAAAAAGCGTGTTCAGCGTTCTCTATTCCTGTAATCGGCGGTACTGCCGGTTCGGAACCTGCTGCGCATATAAGGGCATAGGGGCCTTTGGATTTTACATATGATTCATCGGCTTCTGTGTTGAGTTCAATTTTTACACCGGATCTCTCAGCCCTGGTAATTAGAGAATCCCTGTATCTTGCCAAATCATTTTTATGCTCTTCAAGATCGGTAAACCAGAGATGACCGCCGAGACGGTTCTTCTTTTCGGCAAGGGTGACTTTGTGACCTCTTTCTGCAGCAGTGATTGCAGCATACAGTCCGCCGACTCCTCCGCCGATTACTAGAACGTCTCTTGAGGCTTTTGGAGCCGGAGCCTGTCGCCATCTGAGTTCTCTGCCGGACCATGGGTTAACTGTACAGTGCCACGGAAGAGCTACGTTGCGTGCTTCCGGATCAGAGGGAAGGGGATTGAAACAGGAGCATCTCTGGCAGGGCGCGATTTCGTCTTCTTTACCGACAAGGGTTTTGTTCACGAAGTCAGGGTCGGCAAACTGCTGTCTTCCCATAGCAACAAAGTCGCAGAGTTCTTCACCTATTACCCTGTCTATGAGTTCGGGATCATTGAAGCCTCCGACTGCGACAACCGGAACATTTACCGCCTTTTTAATTGCAGCTGCAAGATCTACATTGCATCCGTGCTTGTCGAACATTGATGAGAAAGCCTTTGTCTCGACATGGGAATGATATATTCCTGCAGTCACATGGATAAGGTCTACTTTGCTCTCAATAATTTTACAGAACTCTGCAGTCTCTTCAAGCCCCATTCCTCCATCTACTCTTTCATCGCCTGAAACACGATATTCTATAAGAAAGTCTTCACCTACTTCTTTCCTTACACGGTCAAGAACAAGAAGAGGAAACCTGGCCCTGTTTTCAAGTGAGCCTCCCCACACATCGGTGCGCTTGTTTGACAGGGGAGATGTAAACTGTGATAAAAGCCATCCATGTCCGCCGTGGAGCATAACCATATCAAAGCCCAGAGCCTTGGCGTTGCCGCAGACATTTGCAAAATTATCCGCAACCCTGTTCATCATTTCTTCATCCATCGCGTCAATCTCAACGCCGTCGAAACGAGTGAAGGCTGAAGGTCCGATCGGGTTTCGATGATCGATGCAGGTATCCGGATGATTCACATTCCCAACATGGTTGAACTGAATGGAAGCAACTGCACCGTGAGCCTTAATAGCTTCTGTCAGAGTAGCTATAGCTTCCATGTGGTAGGTGGTCATATCGCTGGATACAAGATCAAGCCCGTGCTCATGACGGGCTGCAAATTCAAAATCAACAAAACTTTCTGTAAGGGTTACCTGTGCAAAGCCTCCCCGTGATCTTGTTTCATAAACATCAATTGCTTCGGGTGTCGGGGCTCCGTCAATAGCAATCCTGTTTGTAGTTACCGGTGATGCCAGCACTCTGTTTTTGAAATAGGTATTTTTTATTTTGACTGGGCTGAACATGTTTTTGTATTTATGCATATCTTTACCTCTGTTTGGAATTAACAGAAATTGTAGCATCAGTGTATAAGCTTGTGAAGAACGCACTTTTTGGTAACTTTTGATTTTTGAATCAGCGGATCTATTTTGTCTTTTTATCCTTTTTAAAGGGTGCATCCATTGCCGAAATGTCAGGTTCTCGGTAGCCATGCCACATTTCCCCTAAGGGGTCTATCTGAAGCCCCTTTCTTTTCATATCGTTCCATCCCCAGTCATACAGGGTCTCAAGGATTGGTATGATTGTTATTCCGGTTTCTGTGAGCTTGTACTCAACTCTGGGCGGAGTTTCGTGGAAAGCGACACGTTCAATTATTCCGTCTTGCTCAAGTTCCCTAAGATTGGCAGTAAGCACTTTGTGTGAAATAGGAAGCTGCCGGGTAAAGCGGTTGAATCTGGTTGATTTATCAAAATCCATAGCTTTGATGATGAGCGGTTTCCAACGGTTTAGAAATACCTTCATTACATGAAAGTACGGGTCGTTTTTTATCGGCATAGAACTTCCTTATTCATCAGTGCCGCTCAGAGGCGGCAGTGTATGCTGTTTTAACAGCTGTTGCCAGATTCCCGGCAGCTGATGCATCCCCGATAATTTCAAGCTTTTCAATCCTTCCCTGAAGTTCAGAAAACAGACTGTCGTTCTTTACAAAGCCTGAGGCATCCACAACTGAATCGGCAGGTATTTCAACTAAACCTTCAGTTGTCTGCATTTTAACCCGGCCAGCGGATATCTCTGAGATCTCAGCTGAACACATTATTTTTATACCGATTTTTTTAAGTGTCATAAGTATCGACCATCTCGTGCTCGGTCCTATGTCGCCTCCGGCTTTCGGCTGTTTTCCGACAAGGGTAATATTCCTTGATGTTGAGGTTGCCAGCTCATAAAGCCACCCCGGATCTTCAGCCCGTGATGTGATTAGAAACTTCAGCTGTTCGGCGTTTAGGATACCGGCCTGTGCCAGTGTCAGGGCTGTCCAGATTGCCTGTCCGTCAACTCCGTTTATAACAACATTTTTTCCTATAAGCGGACGTTTCTGATCAAGGTCAAGGCAGTGCAGGACGGGAATACTTTCATCTGTTTTAATTTTAGATAATGCCGGGCTTTTTCCGGCGGCAATAACTACACGATCAAAACTTTCATCCTTTACGGCTTTTAAAATAAATTCAGAATCTGCATCGATCCCGGTCCTGAACTCTACACCGTTATCAATGCAGGCCTGATTCAGGTAATTGGCAAAGTAGCTGAAATCATGTCTTCCCGGAGTCTTTGCCGCGATATTAAGCTGTCCTCCAGGCTTGCCGGTCTTTTCAATGATCGTGACCGAATGTCCCTGCTCTGACGCCAGTCTGGCATATTCCATTCCTGCTGCTCCTGCACCTATAACCAGGATGTTTTCGGCTTTTGCATCAGCGGCTTTGTCAGTTTTCAGTTCGACATTCGATCTAAAAACAGATTCTCTGCCGGCTTCGTAGTTAAGCACGCAGTTGATTTTTTTGCCGTAGAAAATATGATCCATACAGGCCTGGTTGCAGCCTATGCATCGTCTTATTTTATTATAGTGTCCTGATTGAGCTTTTTTCGGGAAATAAGGATCGGCGAGGAAGCTTCTCGCGAATCCTATAAAATCAGCATCGCCTTCGTCCACCAGTCTCTCTGCTGTTTCCGGATTCATCCTGTTGCATATAGAAACAGGCACTGATACAGCTTCCTTAATCCTTCTTCCGAGGTATGCGAATGTCCCGTGTGGCAGATCCATTGTAAGCTGGGGAACCGAGGTTTCATGCCAGCCTCCGGTCATGTTAAATGCATCAACACCTTTTTTCTCGAGTGCCCGGCATACTTTAATCACATCACCATTTTCATTTCCGTGAGGGATAAAGTCATTTCCGCCTACTCTGAACATAAGGGGGAAGTTCGGCCCAACTTCCTTTCTGACGGCCTCTGCAAGTTCCAGTACAAAAGTCATCCGCTGTTCCGGGTCGCCGCCGAATCTGTCTTCTCTTAGATTTGTAACAGCGGAAAGGAACTGCGCCGGCAGGTAGCCTGAAGCCGCAGTTATTTCAATGCCGTCAAAACCGGCTTTTTTTGCTCTTGATGCTGAAGCAGCATACCAGCTGATAACTTCTTCCACCTCTGCAGTGCTCAATTCAGTTGGGGTTTCACCTGTGAATCTGCTGGGTACGGCTGAGGGAGCAACACCTGCAACTCCGTTATATTCAGCCGAGCGGCCGTATCTTCCAGGATGGTAAAGCTGTACAAAGCAGCTTGCTCCCTCATCATGAATCATTGATGAAAGTTCAGAAATGCCGGGTATGAATTTATCATTATACAGCTGAACCATGTTATGAGTATTTACTCTTACCGGATCCATACCTGTCGCTCCGACTATAATCAATCCTGCTCCGCCGCGTGCCCGTAGTCTAAAATATTCCATTACTGAATCATTAATAAATCCGTCTGAAGTCAGAGCGGTATGCATAGCGGTCATTATAATACGGTTTTTAATTTCTGCTTTTCCGATATTTGCCTTTGAATAAAGTTTTGATATCATTTTTATACCTCTCTGATCTGATATTTTTAATGTTAACAGAATAACACTGAACACAACAATATTAATCTTAATAACTATTTTTAAACATACCGCCATATAAATTTGAAGGCTGAAAGTACAATATTGAAAGTAGCCGTCAAAAAAACTATCACATATAATAATCTCAACATGAAACAACAATATCGGTTCACGCTTTGTCTTTAAGAAAAGGGACTGGTTTGCTGTTTTTTGATTAACAATAGAATTCAGGAATAAATTTCATGAATGCAACTGATATTAAAAAGGTTGCATGCACTGGTTCCGTACTTATGGGTTCCAGTTTTGCGACTAATTTCGCAATGCGCGGATACGATGTCTGTGTTTTCAATTTGCGGAAACCCAGGCTCGAGGAAGCAAGGGAAATTATACACAGTAATCTGAGCTTTCTTGCTCAGAAGGAAATTCTTGCTGATGCTGATGTTTCAGATATTGAGGCGCGTGTCAGGTACACGACAGATATAAAAGAAGCCGTAGAAGACGTGCAGTTCATTCAGGAACAGTTTCCTGAAAAGTATGAAGTAAAACGAGAAATGCTGTCCGAAGTCGAGAAGTACACTTCACCAGAATCAATAATTGCAAGCAGTACTTCAGGTCTTCTTATAACCGAGATACAGAAGGGATTGAAATATCCGGAAAGGGTTGTCGGCGGTCATCCGTTTAATCCGCCGCATCTGATTCCTCTAGTAGAAGTGGTGAAGGGTGAGCGGACCAGCAACCAAACGGTTAAATGCGCGTATGACTTTTATAAGCTTCTGGGTAAAGAGCCGGTTATTCTTCACAAAGAAGTTTCAGGATTTATTGCCAACAGACTGCTGGCGGCTCTGCACAGAGAATGTACAGATCTGGTTATGAACGGCGTATGTACTGTTGAGGACGTAGATAAAGCGTTCACATTCGGACCCGGCCTGCGTATGGCAATTATGGGACCGAATCTTGTCCTGCATCTGGGCGGAGGAAAAGTCGGCGGTATCAGAAGCCTTATGTCTGCTCTGCATGATTCAAATGCAGCAAGGCTTGAAGAAATGGCCCGCTGGACAACAGAACCGGAAGAATGGCCGGATATCGCCGAAGAAGGCGTGCTCAAAGAAATTGAAAACAGATCTCCTTCAGAAGGCCGGACAATCGAAGAAATTGCCCGCTATCGTGACGATATGCTGATTGAGATTTTAAGGTTACATAAAAAACTATAACAATGGAGTAGAAAATATGAGAGAAGCAGTAATAGTTGCAGCAGCAAGAACTCCCGTTGGAAGATGCCGCGGAGTATTGGCACCTGTTCCGGTTGAAGAACTTGGTGCAATTGCATGTAGAGAAGCAGTAAAGAGAAGCGGAGTAGATCCGAAAGAAATTGATGAGGTTATCTTCAGTAACCTTATGGGACACAATATAAACAACATGGGTAGAATGGTAGCTCTTCAGGCTGGTCTTCCTATGAGCGTTCCCGGTATTTCACTTGACAGACAGTGCGGTGCCTCTTTGACAGGTTTTGCATATGCAACAATGGCTATCCAGACAGGTTATGCTGATGTAATGGTAGCCGGTGGTGTTGAAAGTGATTCACGAAGAACCTATACAATGGACAAGCCTACAGCTCCATACCAGGTCATGCCTCCGCAGTGGTCAAACATTGTTACATGTCCTGCAGAGTACGGACAGGATTCAATGGTTGAGACTGCCGACAACCTCGCTGAGAAATACGGAATTACACGTGAAGAATGTGATGCATTCGCAGCAGAAAGTCATAAAAGAGCTGATGCAGCTCAGAAAGCCGGTCACTTTGACAGCCAGATAGTTCCTGTTGAGGTTAAGGAAAGAAAGGGCAGCTACATAGTTGATAAAGATGAATGTGTACGTCCTGATTCAACTGTTGAATCTCTTGGGAAACTCAGAACCGTTCAGAAAGGTGAAGGTTATGTAACAACAGCAGGAAACAGCTCACCGATGAGTGACGGTGCAGGTGCTGTTGTAGTAATGGAAAAAGAGAAGGCAAAGGCAATGGGTCTTGAAATCCTCGGAACCATGAAGGCATATGCTTCAGCAGGTGTTGAACCCCGAATTATGGGTATCGGTCCTTACTACGCAACAAAGAAACTTCTTGAAAACTCAGGAATGACACTCGGCGACATCGACCTTATCGAGATGAATGAAGCTTTCGCTGCTCAGTCACTTGCAGTTCTCAGGGAAATCGATTTTGACATGAGCAAGCTGAATGTTAACGGCGGAGCAATTGCCCTTGGTCATCCTCTTGCCGGAACCGGTGCAGTTCTTCTCACCAAGATGGTATATGAGCTCAAACGCCGTGACCTTTCCACTGGTCTTGTTACTTTCTGCTGCGGCGGCGGTATGGGTGTTTCTGTAGTTATCGAAAGATAATAAATCCAACAAAAAATTAGGCACAGCTGATGAGTACCCGGGAATAAGGATATTGTCAGCTGTGTTTATATTAGCAGGTGCGAAATGGTTTATAAGAATTTTGATGAATTAATCGATAAAAATATTAAAAATGCTGTAAAGAAAAATATTGCCGTAGTATGTGCTGATGAAGACCATACGCTTAACGCCATTATGATGGCCGGAAGAGATGGAATAGCAAAACCTCTGCTGATCGGTGATAAGGATAAAATTGAAGAGCTTGTAAAACCCTACAGAGATTATTGCGAGTATGAAATTGTTCCGGCGGCTGATGAGGCTGAAACACTGAAGAAAATGGTGGAACTTGTTCATGCCGGAAAAGCTGATGCAATCATGAAGGGTAAAATTCAGACTGCTGATCTGATGCGTGCCATCATCAGCGAAGAAAACAATCTGAGAACCGGCAGTCTGATGTCGCACATGCTTGTTTTTGAAATCCCCACTTACCATAAACTTATATGTGTCTCTGATGCGGCCATGGTTACCTATCCGGATCTCGAGAAGAAGAAACAGATACTTCAGAACACAGTAGGTGCACTTAAGGGGATGGGTTTCGATGATATCAAGGTAGGGGTTCTTGCTGCGGTTGACAGTGTTAATCCCAAGATGCCTGAATCCGTTGACGCCGGAGAACTTAAAAAGCTTAACGGCACAGGTGAAATACCCGGCTGTTACATCGAAGGTCCTATCTCCTATGATCTTGCTGTTAATAAGGAATCTTCAGAAATCAAGGGATACGAAAGTCCGGTTGCCGGAGATGCCGACATGCTTCTTTGTCATAACATTGCTGTCGCTAACTCTTTAGTTAAGTGTCTTACTTTTTCAGCCAGTGCGAAGGCCGGAGGATTCATTGTAGGAGCCAAGGTTCCTATCATACTTACTTCAAGAGCATCAAGCACTGAAGAAAAGTATTACTCAGCTGTGCTTGCTTCATCGCTGAAGGTATAGCAGCACCAAATCAAAATAAATTACAGGCGGTATATTAATGGCGGAGAAATTAAAATTGCTGGCAATCAATCCGGGGTCAACCTCGACAAAGATTGCTGTTTTTGAAGGTGAAGATAAGGTATTCGATCTGAACATAACTCATGATGCTGAAAAGCTGAAAGAGTTTGCGGAAATTTCTGATCAGTTTGACTATCGTAAAGATATGATCATGGATGCTCTTAAGAATGAAGGTTATGCTATGGAAGAATTTGATGGTTTCGTTGGAAGGGGCGGCGGACAGCAATCCTGCGAAGGCGGTACCTATGAAATTAACGATGTGATAATTGCCAACGCAAAGAAATATGATTTTCATCCGGCAACTCTTGGTCCTCTGATTTCTGACGCTTTATCCAGAGAGTATGGAAAACGCGCTTTTATCGTCAATCCGCCTGATGTTGATGAGTTTGAACCAGTGGCAAGGATCTCAGGTCTTGCGGATATCTGCCGTGAAAGCCGTATCCATGCACTAAGCCACAAGGAAGTCGGACTCAGAGCAGCTGCAACACTTGGAAAGAAATACGAAGAATGCAATTTTGTTATTGCCCATATCGGAGGCGGTATTTCTGTAGCTGCTCATAAGAAAGGGAAGATGGTTGACGGTACCGACATACTTAATGGTGACTGTCCAATGTCTCCGACCCGCGCTGGAACTATGGCTACCGGTGCTATCCTGGCTCTTGCGTTCTCCGGAAAGTACAGTCATAAAGAACTTAAGACCTTACTGACAAAGGATGGGGGCGTTGTCAACCACCTTGGAACGAGTGATATACGTGAAGTTAAAGCGATGATAGCCGAAGGCGACAAGTATGCCGAGCTGGTTTATCACGGTCTGATTCATCAGATTGCAAAATCCATAGGATCTTTCGCTGCAGTCCTTGAAGGCAGGGTAGACAGGATTGTTCTTACAGGGGGAATCGTGTATGACGAAAACCTGGTAAAAATCCTGAAAGAGAAGGTTGGTTTTATTGCTGATTTTGTAGTATACCCGGGTGAGTTTGAAATGGAAGCCCTGGCAAACGGTGCTGCAAGGGTCCTGCAGGGAATCGATGAACCTAAAGTGATGACATATGATCTGGTCTGGAAGGGCTTTGATCAGTTTAAAACAAAATTATCAGGTGCAGTATAATGGAATTCAAGAATATTATTTACAACATTGAAGACGGAATCGGTATCCTTACAATCAACCGTCCCAAAGCATATAATGCAATGAACACTGAGACTAATCTTGAGATTGAGAAACTTCTTGAAGAAATAAAAGAAGATGAGAGTATCCGTGTTCTTATTATTACCGGAAGCCCAAAGGTGTTCGTTGCCGGAGCTGATGTTACCGAACTTCTTGAGGCCGACGCCCAGGCAGCCTACAATAACTGTTCACTTGCGCACAGCAACTTTACAACAATTGAAAATCTCTCGATTCCTGTAATCGCTGCCATCAACGGTCCAACGCTCGGCGGCGGATGTGAGCTTGCACTCAGCTGTGATTTCAGAATTGCCGGTGAAGGCGCTTTTTTCGGATTGCCGGAAATTACTCTCGGAATAATTCCGGGAGCAGGCGGAACCCAGAGACTTGCTCAGCTTATCGGTGCATCACGTGCTAAAGAGCTTATATTTACAGGAAAAACTGTTAAGGCTCCCAAGGCTCTTGAAATCGGACTAATCACTAAAATGGTTGAGGACGGCAAGGTTCTTGATACAGCTAAAGAATATGCAGCTATGCTCTGCAAGTCTCCAAAATACGCTCTTGGTCTTGCTAAGGAGGCTGTTAATTTCGGTGCCAATTATAATCTGGATACCGGTCGTAAGTATGAACAGCATAAGTTTGCGCTTGCTTTCACAAGTCCGGATCAGAAGGAAGGTATGACTGCCTTCGTTGAGAAAAGAAAACCGAACTTTACTAATAAATAAATCCGGAAGATGAAATTGAATGTAAAGCAGTTGTTTGATTTAAGCGGAAAGAATGCAGTTATAACCGGCGGTTCAGTAGGTCTCGGTGCCCAGATGGCAGAGGGACTTGCTGAGGCTGGTGCAAATGTTGTTATCGCCGCAAGAAAAGTTGAAAGATGTATCGAGCTCTGTGAAAGGCTTGAAGGACTGGGCATAAAGGCCCTGCCTGTTGCCTGTGATGTCAGTATTGAAACCGACTGCCAGAATCTTGTGGATACGGCAATCAGAGAACTCGGCAGCATTGACATCCTGGTAAACAATGCAGGAATAAGCTGGGTAACGGATTCTCTTGATTTTCCCATGGACAAGTTTCAGAAAGTAATGAATCTTAATGTAAACGGAACCTTTCAGCTGTCGGCTATTGCTGCACGTGAAATGAAAAAAATGGGGAGCGGTAAAATTATAAATATCGCTTCAATCGGGGGCCTGGGCGGAGATATTCCGGAGAGCGTCGACTCTGTTCCCTACACAGCAAGTAAAGGTGCGGTAATTAATATGACCAGGGATCTTGCTGTTAAATGGGCACGTTATGGAATTACCGTTAATGCAATCTGCCCCGGATGGTTCCCTACAAGTCTGAATGACAAACTGCTTGAAGCTAAAGCAGACATGCTGATTCCCAGGATTCCCTTAAGCAGATATGGAACCGATGATGATTTAAAGGGTGCCGCAGTTTTTCTTGCCTCTGATGCATCAAAGTATATGACAGGACAGTATGTCGTTATAGACGGCGGACAGACTGCCTGGGTTTAGGAGCAGCAGGGTGGCAGTAGAAAAAATAGGTATCTGCGGTGCAGGAAAGATGGGCAGCGGTATAGCGGTCACTGCTGCGCTTGCCGGCTATCCGGTGATACTTGAAGATATTTCGGATGATAGCCTTGAAAAGGCAATGCTGCATATAAGAGATCAACTGGATAAAATGTCGGTAAAAGGTAAAGTTGCAAAAGCTGATGCTGATACCGCCTTTAATCTGATCAGCTGTACAAGCCGCTACGAAGGCTATGAAGATGTTGATTTTGTAATAGAAGTTGTAGCCGAAAATCTGGATATAAAAAATTCAGTTTTTAAAAAACTGGACGAAATCTGCAAGGGCTCAGTTGTTCTTACATCCAGTACTTCCACTTATTCAATCACTTCAATAGCAGCTGCCACTAAAAGACCTGAATCCGTCTGCGGAATGCATTTTTTTCTTCCTCCCTCAAAGCTCATAGAAATAACAAAGGGATATTATACAAGTCCTGCTTCTATGGCTGTCTGCCGTGAAGTTGCAGAAAGAATGGGAAAGCTCTGCGTAGATGTGAAAAAAGACTCTCCCGGATTTATAGCAAACAGGATATACACTCCGCTTTTTATTGAAGCTTTTAAAGCACATGAAGAAGGTCTGGCATCAATAGAAGATATAGATAAGGCGATGACTACAACCTACCTTCCTATCGGCCCCTTTGCATTGGCTGATATTATTGGACTTGATGTGATCTTAAGCGGACTTGAATACTATGAAAAAGAAATCGGACAGCAATGGAAAGCTCCGCGTTCTCTAAAAGAACTGGTGAAAGCCGGACGACTCGGTAAGAAGACAGGGAAGGGCTGGTACGATTACACATAAAATATTTCGTAATTTTTTGGAGGAAATACGATGGAAATTAAAACAATCGGTGTTCTTGGCGCCGGACAGATGGGCGCAGGGATTGCCCAGATAGCAGCTTCGAAGGGGTATTCAGTAATCCTTCGAGATATAAAGCAGGAGTTCTGCGACAAGGCAATTGCCAAGATGCAGGCCGGTCTTGATAAGAGAGTTGCGGCCGGAAAGGCAAAGGCAGAAGATGTTGCTGCAACTATGGCAAATATCTCAACCACGGAAAACATGGCTGATCTTAAAGACTGTGACATGGTCATCGAAGCAGCTGTTGAAATACTTGATATCAAGAAAAGCATATTTAAGGAACTGGGCGAAATCTGCCGTCCTGATGCAGTTATGTGTACAAATACTTCTTCGATGTCGATTACAGACATTATGTCGGATATGAAGAACCCAGAAAGAGGTGCCGGTATGCACTTTTTCTTTCCGGTGACAGCTATGAAGCTGGTTGAGATTATTCGCGGCGATAAAACTTCTGATGCAACTGTTGAAGCCGTAAAGGAAGTAGGCCTCGGTATGGGAAAAAGTCCGGTTGAGTGTAAGACCGACACTCCGGGTTTTATTGTAAACAGATGTCTTTTTGCTTTTATGCTTGAGGCTATCCACTGTTATGAAGACGGTGTAGCTTCAATTGAAGATATCGATACAGCAATTAAGATGGGACTTAATCATCCACTGGGCCCTTTCGAGATGATGGATCTTTCAGGTCTGGATACCTTCCCTCATGTATGCGAAACAATGGAAGCTCTTCCTGTGACCGGTTGGGCAACTCCTGAATCAGTAAAGAAACTTGTTGCGGAAGGTAAGTTCGGAAGAAAGTCGGGTGAAGGCTGGCATAATTATAAATAATTGTGTAATGACTATTTTTTGATTTATTGTTACTATTTTCACAACAATTTATTTTACAAATACAGGTGAAGAATATGAAAGATGTTTATTTAGTTGACGGCGGAAGAACTGCTGTCGGTTCCTTCGGCGGAACACTTTCCGCGGTAAATCCAGGAGACCTTGGTGCTGCTGTTATTAAGAATCTTCTTGAAAGACAGGGTATCGAGCCTTCAGATGTTGACGAAGTGCAGTTCGGCTGTGTCCTTCAAGGGGCACTTGGGCAGAACATTTCAAGACAGGTTTCTGTTAAAGCTGGTATTCCTGTTGAAAAGACTGCAATTACACTTAACATGGTCTGCGGTTCAGGTCTTAGAACAATAATGACTGCAGCTCAGAGCATCAAGTGCGGAGATGCTGATCTTATAGTTGCCGGCGGTACAGAGAATATGTCAATGTCTCCTTATGCTCTTACAAAAGCAAGATACGGCTACCGTATGGGCAACAGTCCTATGATCGATACAATGGTTAATGACGGGCTTTGGGATGCATTCAATGATTACCATATGGGAATCACTGCTGAAAATCTTGCAGAAAAATTTGAACTTACAAGAGAAGCTCAGGACGAATTTGCTGCTGCTTCGCAGAACAAGGCCGAGGCTGCAAGAAAAGCAGGCAAATTCAAAGATGAAATAATCCCCTACATGATTCCTCAGAGAAAGGGTGATCCTGTTGTTTTTGATACTGATGAGTTTATCAGAGACGGAGTAACTGCAGAATCTCTTGGAAAACTTAAACCGGCCTTTAAGAAAGACGGTACGGTTACCGCCGGAAACGCTTCGGGTGTTAATGATGGTGCTGCTGCCTTCCTTGTTGCTTCAGGTGAATATGTTAAAGAAAAGAATCTTAAACCCCTGGCTAAGGTTGTTTCTTACGGTGTTGCAGGTGTTGATCCTTCTATAATGGGGTACGGACCCGTGGAGGCTGTAAAAAAAGCCCTGGATAAGGCTGGATGGAGTATTTCTGAGCTTGAACTTGTTGAAGCAAATGAAGCGTTTGCTGCACAGGCAATGTCTGTAAACAAGGCCCTCGGCTGGGATGAGTCAATCGTGAATGTTAACGGCGGAGCGATTGCAATAGGTCATCCAATTGGCGCAAGCGGCACAAGAATCCTTGTTACTCTAGTTCACGAAATGAAAAAGAGAGGCCTTAAGAAGGGTCTTGCCACACTCTGTATCGGCGGCGGTATGGGTGCTGCGCTCTGTATAGAAATGGTATAAGGATAGTATATAATGGTTGAAAAAGAAATTTTAACCGCTGAGGAAGCTGTTAAAAAGATTTCCGACGGCGATATTGTAATGTCCGGCGGATTCATGGGCTGCGGAGCTGCGCCTAAACTTCTAAAAGCATTGAAAGACAGCGGCAGAAAAGACATGACTCTTATTTCCACCGACTGCGGATGGGATAATGAGAAAATGGGTAAGCAGAACGGTGTTTATGCAAATATCCGCGACAAGCAGTTCAAAAAAGTAATTGCTTCGCATATCGGACTAAATCAGGAAATCCAGCGTCAGATGATAGCTGAAGAAACTGAAGTTGAGCTTGTTCCTCAGGGAACTCTTGCCGAGAAGATTCGTGCAGGCGGATGCGGTCTCGGCGGGTTTCTCACTCCTACAGGAGTCGGTACTGAAGTTGAAATCGGTAAAACAGTTATTGAAGAGGATGGAATTAAGTATATTCTTGAGAAACCTCTGAAAGGAAATGTTGCGCTTATAAAGGCATCAAAAGCAGATAAGGCCGGCAATGTTGTATATTCCAAGTCTGCAAGAAATTTTAACCCTATGATGGCAACTGCATGTGAAATTGTTATTGTTGAGGCTGATGAAATTGTTGAAATAGGTGAGCTTGATCCTGAAACTATCATTACTCCCGCAGTTTTTGTTAATTTTCTTGTACAGGGGGATAAGTGATGGAGTATACGCCAAATAAAGAAATAATCGCAAAAAGAATTGCACAGTTTTTCAGCAACGGTGATGTGGTTAACCTCGGAATCGGTCTTCCTACCCTTGTAGGTAACTATATTCCTGAGGATGTGAAAATTACCCTTCAGTCTGAAAACGGCTTTCTAGGTCTTGGACCTGTACCTGCCGAGGGTGAGGAAGATCTGACTCTTGTTAATGCGGGCGGAATGCCTGTAACACTGCTTGACGGCGGCTGTTACTTTGATTCAGCTACTTCTTTCGGTATAATCAGGGGCGGTCATGTAGACTACACAGTTCTTGGTGTGCTTCAGGTTGACCAGAACGGAAACCTGGCAAATTACAAGATTCCCGGAAAAATGGTTCCCGGTATGGGGGGGGCTATGGACCTGGTTGTCGGTGCCCGGACCGTTATTTGTGCCGGCGTTCACTTTGAAAAAAGCGGAACATCAAAGCTCCTTAAAGAGTGTACTCTTCCTCTGACTGCTGTAAACCAGGTAGACTATCTTGTTACAGATGTCGGAGTCTTCAAAATTGAGGGCGGAAAATTCATTATGAAAGAAGTTTTTGCTCCATATACCGCAGAATTTGTTCTTGAATCAACTGATGCTGATGTTGTAAAAGCTGATGATTTTAAGATTGTAAATCTCGACTGATTACTGCATAATAGATACCGGACTGAAATAGTCCGGTATTTTTTTATTTTTCATTTGTTATGCAGTTTTAATTCGTTTGAAGTTATTAAAATAACTTGTTAATACCTCATTCTGGATTATAATAAATACTGCAGATTGTTCTAAGGAGTTTTATCCAGTTTGCTGAAAATTGATTCAATAAAAAAAAGCAGAATACTATATACAGTCGGATTGCTACTTTACTTTATTTGCTTTGTCCTCGTCTCGCTGCTTGCTTTCAATTCCTTCAGTGTCTCTGTTTTTCTGATTCTGTCGGTAGTACAGGCCGCCGTCTTTGCAGGAATAATGATGATCTTTTTCCGGCAGTCTATCAAATATCAGAATTCCAGAATAATAATGCGCAGGCTGGTAAATAAACTCGGGGCTAGATCTATTAAGATAGAAGGGATCGAGCAACTCGGTCAGACTCTTGAAGACTCGCTTGAAAAACTGGACAGCCACGCGGAAAGACTCAACCTAATCGATAGAGATGTACATTTTATAAGGCTGTTTAAAGGTCTGGATCTGGATTTGAGTCTTGTTTTAAAAAAACTGGAAGAATATGATGTCTTTTTCCCGGAAACAGGTTTCCTGCTTGTAGGTTTTGATGTGCATAAGGAGGAGGATCCTCTTAATTATGAAGTTCGAACTGAAATAATAAGTAAGAGTCTGAAAGATAATCTTCCGGCTGAACTGACAGGATATGTTCTTGATTTGGAAGATATCAATATAGCGGTTTTCAACCTGCCTTTCACTTCCAACAAAGATGAGGCTGAAAGAAATAAGGATATCGCAGAAAATTTTGCCAATAAAGTTTTTCGGTTTATGGAAGAAAAATACGGTGTTTACCTTTCTGCTGTAATAAGTGAACTTCATGACGGCTACAATGATCTGCCAAAGACTTATAAGGAGGTGTACGGTACTTTTGAGTACAAGTACATCACCGGGAATAATTCACGAATAATACGATATACTGATTATTACGTCAGTCATGACAGCTGGTACAAATTCGGTGCTACTTACCATAAGTTTGATGAAGTCCGCAGACTGATAACCAGCATACAGGTCGGCGACTTCGAGAATGCAAAAACCTTAATTACCGAACTTATAACAAACGATTATTCACGTGAATATCCATCACTTCTGCTGGCACGGTGCAGACTTTACGGAGTAATCGATGCTGCGATAAATGCTATGGGACTAATCAAAGAGGATATTGATGAAGATTTCATGAGGCAGCTGGATCCTACTACCAGGGTTGTTACATGCGGTACCTTCGATGAACTGCATGATCAGCTTATAATGATTTTTGACGCTATTATTGATTATTTCTCAAACAAGAATAAGGAACTTCCGCCTTCGTGGTTTGAGAATACTTTGTCCTACATTGATAAACATTACAATGATCCGGATATAAATGTCACAGCGATCGCGAACCATTTTGAAATTAACTCCGCTTATTACGCAAGAGTATTCAAAAAATATACCGGAATCTCACCTCTTGATTACATACATAAGCTCAGAATGAAGAGTGCCAAGAAACTTATGGCCAAGGGCATCAGTGTAAAGGACGCCGCCAGTATAGTAGGATACTGTAATCCGCTCACCATGAGCCGGGCTTTCAAGCGCTATGAGGGAATCACTCCCGGCAACTATTTGAAAAACTCCGGAAGACCATCCGGCGGTTACTAAGCTTTTTAATCTATCTTTTTATAAACCTTACAAATCTGAGATTTAAACGGGTATCCCAGCCCGGAACGGCCTGTCCAGCCCTTAGGCAGCAGCAGGTTTATATTAGATTCCCAGGCACCGAAGAGTTCAGGTTCCGAAGCTGCTTTTTCAGGAAACCACCACCCGTGCTGAGCATGTACAACCTTCTGATGTATCCCCTCAGTCAGTTTTGCTCTCTGTATACATTTTCCGTGAGCATTTTCAATATATACATAATCACCATCTGAGATTCCGAGATTAGCTGCGGTATCCGGATGTATTTCAAGAAGCGGATCGGGGTTCATTTTTCTGAGGCTTTTTATCTGTCTCTGTTCGGAATGAAAAAACGCCTTGGTTTTACCGCCGGTAGTAAGGATTAACGGATACTGTGAGAACAGCTCCGGAGTGCTCACAGGACTTTCCGGCGGTTCTTCATAATATGGAACCGGTGACAGGCCCCACTGCCTGAATAGACTGGATGACAGCTCAATCTTCCCTGAGGGAGTGTTAAATCCCGGTTTTCCGTCAGCCCGTAATAGACCTCTTTCATATCTTCTGTATGAAAAACTGTCATAAGCCCATCCCTTGTCTCTCAGCTCTGCAAAAGTGAAGCCGGTTCTTTCAAGCATGTAATCAAACATCTCAAGAGTGTTTCTCCACGGCCAGTCTGCCGGGTTTAATTTCTTTCCAAGTTCAAGAACAATCTGTGCATCAGAGCGGCATTCGCCCGGAGGTTCGATGGCTTTATTAATTGTTGCAAGATAGTTGGACCCGTCGGTAACAGCTATTCCGTCCTTTTCAGGATATGCTGCTGCAGGCAGGACAATGTCGGCAAAGGCCATTGCAGTAGGTGTCATAAAAACATCGACAACAACGGTGAAATCGAGGTTTTTAAATGCCTCATAGGTTCTTTTAGAGTCTCCGGAGCCGCAGACGAATGTATTTGTTCCCTGAATCCATGCCGCTTTAACAGGGTAGGGCTCAGCACTGAGCATCTGTTCAAGAACATCATCACCCTTGTAAAGATTTATCGCCTGAAGAAGAGGATGTCCGTCAATTCCAAATGCCTTGTCCCTTTGTCCGGGAGGCAGTTCAACATCATTCCATCGAAACATTGCATCAAACTCAAAGTTTCTGCCTGTAAAAACATTTCCGCCGGGAGTATCGAGGTTTCCTGTTATGGCCTTAAGCGCAAGTATTGCGTGTATTGCCGGAATGCATTCTTTGGACTGATCTACTGCCACTCCCCATAAAATGAGTCCCGGGGCCGCCCGGGCGTAATCACGGGCGGCTTCAATTATTTTCTGTGCAGGAATCCATGTTATTTCAGAGGCCTTTTCCGGTGTATACTCTGTAACTGCTGTTTTAAGTTCATCAAATCCGATGGTCCAGTTTTCAACAAAATCGTCGTCATATAGCTTCTCTTTGATAATAACATGGAGAAACCCCATAGCCAGTGCCCCGTCGGTTCCGGGGCGCAGCTGTAGCCAGCTGTCCGCCTTTGACGCCGTAACAGTTTTTCTCGGGTCAATCACTATCATCCTGCTGCCCATCTTCAGGCACCTGCTTATCCAGCTTCCCAGAAATCCATCCGAATTGGACTGGGCGGGAGACTTCCCCCAGATTATAATGGTTTCAGGCCGTTTCCATTCAGGATTATCCCAGCGATCCTCGAAATACTGGGAGCAGTCTGCAACCGGAAACCCACCGCAGGTGAACATAGATGCAGCTATTCTGGGGACAAAGCAGGCATGGCCGAGCAGAGGTCCGAAAGAGAGTGTATGCGGGCTTCCAAAAGCCGTAGCCATCCTGTTCATGTATGAGGCTATGTCTCTTTGTGTTCCTGTACAGAAAATGACCGATTCCGCTCCGAATTCGGCTTTGTATGAATTAAATTTATCTGCAATTATTGTGTATGCTTCGTCCCAGCTGATCTGTTCCCAGCAGTCTTCTCCCTTTCTACCTGCTCTTTTTAGAGGGTGGAGAATTCTGTCCGGATGATAAACAACTTCAGGCAGGACAGAACATCTGGGGCATATCTTTCCTTCGCTGAAAGGGAATTCCGGATTTCCTCGCACTTTTTCAAGTTTGCCGTCTCTGGTGTAAAGCAGTACGCCGCATCCCTGATGGCAGCCCGGAGCTGTTCTTGCGGTGCTTCGTACTACCGTATAGCCGTTTTCATGCTTAATCCAGCTTCTGTCATTCAAATTACTGTAACCTTCAATCCGGTTCTTGATTCAAGATCCATGAAATCCAGCATATTATAATCATAGCCTTCAGAATCAAAACTTTCCTGAGGCAGAATCAGCTGAGTGATTTGATTAGCTTTTTCAACGGAATCAGCCATAAACATCCTATAGGCATTTTCATAGTCGTCGATGCTGAGAATCTTATCTGTTGCGATAAGGCTGTCAGATCTTTCGCAGGAAACAAGAACTGCCTGAGCGTCATCCTGTTTCAGCTTAAGCTTTTTTAAAACAGCAGAGAGGATTCCGAACCCTGTCTCTGAACACAGCAGAAGTGATTTACCCTTGTTTTTTTCAACTGCCATCCGGATATATTCAGCCCGGTTTGGGCTGAAGTCATTTTCCATTATAATTCCTGAACAATACTGATATGGGTTTGACCATTTGAGAGTTTCCACTGATTCATCACATTTTACAGCAGCTTCTACAGGTCCCGGTATAGAGAGCATATTGAAAGCATCTTCTCTGCATAAAGGAATCTTTCCGTTTACAGCCAGAATAATGTCACCGGTTCTGATTCCTGCGTCCCAGGCCGGAGCGTTTTTAACTACCCCGGTGACAACAGGAAGTAAATCCTGTATCAGTTCTGACGCCAGGTTTATAGGGGTATTTATCCGAGAGGAAATATTTTTTATTTTAGAACGGAGCTCACAGTATACTTTCCGCAGCTCAGGAAAAAGGTTACGTTCAATAAAAGCGGAGCATAAAGGCAGGCTGATTTCTATTTTATCAGCTCTATTAGCGTCAAGGAATAAAGCTGTCTGAAGCAGCTGTTCTTCGTCAATCAGCTCGGGTACGGCTATTATTATTCCGCTGTAAGTAATCTCTGATTCACCGAGAAGAATAATTCCGTTAATTGTATTTTCAGAGAGAAGCTCATGATCACCCATGACAGATTTTCTGATATAGGATTCAGAACTGTTAATAATGACCTTGATATAAACATCACCCATATCATTAAGAAAGTTAATATTATCAGCTGTCAGAAAATGTCCGTTTGTTGTAATCTCAATCGGGGCGGCAGGGTGTATATCCCGTATATGCCTTATTATCTTTCTGAAATCCGGGTGCAGAAATGGTTCTCCTTCAGTTACAAGGATATCCGACTGTCCTATTGAAATCGGAATTTCCGGATCAAGCTGAGCAATACTGTTTCGGATTGCTGTAATATCCTTATGCCCGTTTCGTACTGACTGGAAATCAGTAAAATCCTGCTTCTGACCGCAGTAGATGCACTTACTGTCGCAAAGTGTTGTGATACTAAGCTGGTTCTTCTCTGCCGCTGAATTTCTCATCAGGCGGGAAATGGCTTCTGTATTGTAGATACTCATTGTTGTTACTGTTATTCCTTTACTTATAATACTTTATAAAAGCACAGAACACCATCTTCAGTATTATAGATCGGACATTCATAATTGTATCAAGTACGGGGTAATTGAAAGTATAAAACTGATTGTGTGATCTAAAGAATTGCAGCTTACCAACACAAGTAATGTTTGATATCATTTATCATCCTTTAAAAGACACAACTAATTTTACCAGGAGTAATTTTCTTGAAAGAGATTTCACTTACTATTGATGGTGTTGAAGTAAAAGCCGCAGAAGGACAGAGTGTTCTTGACGCAGCCCTCGATGCCGGTGTTTATATTCCGCATATTTGTTCACATCCTGATTTGTCTCCCCAGGGAGAATGTAAACTCTGTGTTGTCGAAACCGGCGGAGATACAGTACTTTCCTGTATGACAGAGGCTTCCGAAGGGATGGTTGTAAATACAAAATCCGACAAGCTCCACCATCTGCGGGTTACGGCTTTAGAGCTGATGCTGGCGTGTCATCCGCATGACTGTACATCATGTGTAGTTTACCTTAACTGCGAACTTCAGGCAATGATGCAGTACCTGAGTGCTGCACATTCCAGAATGCGAGATATAAAAAAGAAGACTATAAACCTTAACACTAATAATCCGCTGATTGTCCGTGAAATGGAAAGATGTATTCAGTGCGGCCGCTGTGTTCGTGCATGTAATGAACTGCGCGGTGTAAAAGTACTTGATTACAGAAACCATGACGGAGAAAGTTATGTAGGTACTACTGACGATTTGTCCCTGATCGAATCAAACTGCCGCTTCTGCGGAGCCTGTATTGAGGTTTGTCCGACAGGAGCTCTCAGAGATGCAGACGGAATATTCAAAAAAGATGCTCCGGCTGATATAGCCAAGATACCTTGCCGTGTGGGCTGTCCCGCTCATATAGATATACCTCGTTACGTTAGACTTGCAAAGGAAGGCAGGTATTCTGAAGCCACAGCTGTAATCCGTGAAAAGGCACCTTTTCCAATCAGTCTTGGTTATGTCTGCAACAGACTCTGCGAGTCTGAGTGCAAGCGAAACAGCCTGAATGATCCCGTATCTATCAGGGACATCAAGCGCTTTGCAGCGGAGCACGATTTCGATGAGGTCTGGAAAGAAAAGCATGAGAAGAAACCTGCAACCGGCAAGAAGGTAGCAATAGTCGGAGGCGGACCCTGCGGAATCACTGCCGCTTATTTTCTTAACCGCTGCGGCCATGATGTTACTGTCTTTGAAAAACTTCCGGTTGCCGGCGGTATGCTTGCATACGGTATCCCGGAATATAGAATGCCCAGAGACCTAATCAAAAAGGAAGTCGACACCGTTGTAGCTGACGGAATTACTCTTAAAACCGGGGCTCCGGTTGAAAACGCTCCGGCTTTACTGAAAGACGGTTTTGATTCAGTACTTGTGGCAGTCGGCGCATCTGCGGGACGAAAAATCGGTATACCCGGTTCTGATCTTCCCTATGTGTATACAGCACTTGATGTTCTTCGCGAGACTGCACTCGGTAATAAGGTTGAGCTGGGAAACAGTGTTGCTGTACTCGGAGGCGGAAACGTTGCCTTTGATATTGCCAGGGTCTGCAGAAGGCTCGGAATTGAAGATGTCAATATGGTCTGCCTTGAGGCCGATGGAAAAATGCTCGCCGATGAGGAAGAAATAGTACAGGGCCGGGAGGAAGGAGTTAAAATTCATAATTCCCGTACGATGATTGCCATAGAAGAAAAAGACGGAAGACCTTCAGGAATAAGAAGTGCAGGAGTTAACAGTTTTCACTTTGATGCAGAAAGAAAGCTTGTTATGGACATTGCTCCTGATTCTGAATCTGTTATACCTGCAGATACAATTATTTTTGCAACCGGACAGAAAACAGATATCGATGAGTCATTCGGCCTGGAACTTACCCCCTTCGGTTTTATTGATGTTAAGCCGGGTAAATATGAAACAAGCGTCGAAGGCGTGTTTGCCGCCGGAGATGTTGTCAGCGGTACAAAGTTTGTTATCGAGGGAATCGCAAGAGGTAAGGATGCTGCATCTGCCATAGATATCTATCTCGGTGGAGACGGTGCTGTTGGTGAAGTGCTGCTTGAGCAGGAACCGGCTGAAGATAATATCGGACAGATAGAAGGCTTTGCTCTTGAAATGAGAAAACATACAGATCTTGCTCCGGCAGAAGCCCGGGTCGGCAGTTTTGCCAGGGTTGATCTTGGATTTTCAAGCTGCAATGCGACTGAAGAATCTGCACGCTGCCTGCAGTGCGATCTCAGGATGAAGATTGCTAAACCAAGAATTTGGACGGAATTTATAAAGAAATGAGCCAGAGTACAGAACTGTTTTTATGCGAAAAGACCGGAGAGATTTTTCCGGATGTAAGTGAGATTCTTCAGAAGAAGGATGATGTATGTCCTGTAGACTGGGCGCTTAATATTGCTGAAACAGGAAGTAAAGCTTCCTGCGGTAAATGTGTAATGTGCCGGGAAGGCCTTCTGCAGATTTATACAATAATTTCAGATATAACAATGGATCAGGGAGAATCAGAGGATCTTGAACTTATTACCGATGTTTGTCAGGTGATTCAGGACACTGCCGGCTGTGAGATGGCAAAAAAGGTCTCTGAGCTTGTTTTAGCCTCTGTTAGTAATTACAGTGATGAATGGGGAAAACATATTCGTATGAAAAGATGTTCCTCTCTCGTCTGTAAAAAGTTTGTCAACTTTGCTATACTCCCCGATAAATGTCAGGGCTGTTTAGTCTGTAAGGAAAAGTGCCCCGATAATGCAATCCTGGGCGATAACGGTCTTATTCATGTTGTCGATCAGAGTAAATGTACAAAGTGCGGATTATGTCTTGAGGTCTGCCCTCACGAAGCTGTAGTCAAAGCCGGAGCCGTTATTCCAAAAACGCCTGAAGCTCCTGTGCCTGTCGGTTCATTCGAAGCAGCAGCACCAGCAAGACGGAGACGCCGCGGATAATTTTATGGTAAATGAATTAATTCCCGGGGTATTTTCAATTGATATACCGCTGCCGGGAAACCCTTTGAGAAATTTAAACAGCTACCTTATTAAAGGCAGCAAGAGAAACCTGCTTATAGACACCGGATTCAATATGAAGGAATGTCTTGAGGCCATGAACGCCGGACTTGCTGAACTTGATGTGGATATGTCGAAAACCGACATTTTTCTTACACATCTGCATTCCGATCATATTGGGCTGACTCCCTCCATTGCTTCCGGCTCAAGCAGAGTTTTTGTCAGTTCTGAAGATCTTGATCTTATGCTTCAGTTTATGACCGATGAGTATAAAGAAGAGATAGATCAGAAGTATCTTCAGATAGGCTTTCCATATGATGATCTTATGAGAAATAAAAGCCTGAACCCCGCCATGATATATCTTCCCTCTGAGGATGTCTCATACACCACAGTATCCGACGGGGAGATAGTGAACCCCGGCGGTTTTGAACTGCGGTGTATTCTTACTCCCGGTCACACACCGGGGCATATGTGTCTGCACAACGCTGAGCATAAAATTCTTTTCAGTGGAGACCATGTGATATTCGGCATCTCTCCCAATATTACAACATGGAAAACCCTTCCGGATCCTCTTGGAGCCTATTATACAAGTCTCAGGAAAATAGAAGACCTTGATGTTGAAAAAACTTTTTCTGCCCATCGTCAGATTGAAGGTGATGTAAAGGCAAGGAGCCGCGAATTAATTCACCATCATGATCTCAGACTTGATGAAACCATGGATATTGTTGCAAGGATAGGTAAATCCACGCCTTATGACATAGCTTCATATATGAAGTGGTCAATTCGCGCCAAAGACTGGAATGATTTCCCTGTTTCACAAAAATGGTTTGCAGTTGGTGAAGCCTATGCTCATCTTGAGTATCTGCGGTTCAGGGGTAAACTGAATCAGACTGAAAAAGACGGTCTATTCTATTACGAAATACAGTAGAGGCTCATTCAAAACTGACAAAGTTTTGAATGCAGCTCCGTAGTTTTATAAAAACACAGAAAGGAGCAGGGTCTGCTTAGAAACACCCGTTATCCTGAAGTATTCAAACCCATTACTGTACGGGGAATTACTCTAAAAAACAGGCTGCAGTATGCACCGACAGTTGTTCTTCGATGTACACCGGACGGAAAGGTCACTCCCGAAATGATCGATTACGTGGCATTTCAGGCCAAGACCGGTGTAGCCTATGTAACCCTCGGTAATGCTCCCGTTGTATATGATCGTAATTCCTCCTGGCATTGTGAAATGGATATTACAAACGATCGAAGTATTTTCGGTCTTTCCAAGCTGGTAAATGCAGCAAGAGAAAACGGAGCGGAAATATCTATTCAGCTTTCACACGCAGGAAGGGGAGCAGTTCCGCAAAAGGGAGGCTATGCCCTTGCTCCGTCGGTGGTGCCTCTTCCGGGAAGAAGTCCAGACAGTCTGAAAGAAATGGATATAGAAGATCTTGAGTTTATCAAGTCTCGTTTCTGTGAATGTGCTGCCCGCTGTGTAAACGCCGGAATGAGAATGCTGATGATACAGTGCGGTCACAACAATCTGCTTGGGCAGTTCCTTTCGCCTGAAAGTAATATCAGAAAAGATCAGTACGGAGGTTCCCCGGCTGCAAGAAGACGTTACCCGCTTGAGATTCTGAAGGCTGTTCGGGATACTGTCGGCGAAAATGTAATTATTGAGATTCGTGTAAGCGCTACCGAGGATACACCGGGAGGGCTTGAGTTCGATGAATCTCTTGAGTTTATGATCGAAGCCGAAGAATTTATAGATATAGTGCATATCTCAAGGGGTAATATTTATACAAGCGGTGGAAGTTTTGCAATTTCAACTCTTTTTAAAGACAGGCTTCACAATGTTGAGTTTTCAAGAAAAGCAAAACAGGTACTGAAAGTTCCGGTCGCTGTCGTCGGAAACATTAATACTGTGGACGATGCGAATATGATTATATCCTCCGGAAGTGCTGATATTGTTGCTATGGCCAAGGCTTTTCAGGCGGATAACGGTTTAATACGAAAAGCTATTATGGGTAAACCTGAAGATGTCAGACCATGCAGCAGATGTGATGAATGTGGAAAATTTCATAAATTCGGAATCAGTATGCGCTGTGCTGTAAATCCGTGGCTTGGTATGGATTTTAAAAACAGATGTATTATAACCCCGTCGGACAGTAAGAAAATACTGGTAGCCGGCGGCGGACCTGCAGGGATGATGGCCGCTCAGACTTTGTCAGGGAAGGGACACTCTGTTATCCTTTTTGAAAAATCAGATCATCTTGGAGGACTGCTTTCAGACGGGTGCATGATTCCTTTCAAAAAGTATATGAAAGAATATCTTGAATGGGATATCCGTGCTACTCGAAAATCAGGAACTGAGATAGTTTATAATACAGAGGTTACAAACTGTCTAGTAGCTGATATTAATCCTGATGCTGTAGTGGTATCAACCGGCTCCCGGTATAAAATGCCTGACTGTACCGGTCTTGAAAGTCCGAATGTGATTCTGCTGAAAGAGCTTCTCTACGGCAGAAGAACTCCGGGTGAAGAGGTTGTTATCTGCGGAGCCGGAATGAGCGGGCTTGAAACAGCCTTGATGCTTGCCGAAATGGGGCGAAAGATTAGAATAATTGATCATATCACTGTAGAACACTTTGGTGAAAGTCTTCCGAATTTCTACGGGATGGAGTTGATGGAGAAATTAAAGAAGCATCATGTAATTCTGGATGGCGGAAAATTAATCAGCAAGTTTTCCGAGCATGGGGCTGTCGCGACAGATATTGAAGGCCGCCGGCATATAATAAAGGCTGACAGCTTTATTATTGCAACCGGTGTTGAACCGGCTGTTGAATTGTCTGAAAAGCTCCTGTCCGAATATCCCGGATACATTTATCCTGTAGGCTCATGTATGGGGACCGGCCGAAATCTGTATAATGCTAATCAGGAAGCATTCTATACAGCAATCTCACTTTAGATGTTCAGGGTAATTAATTTAAACCTGCTCCTGCATTCTTAAAGTAGTTAATCAGATATTCATAAAAACTTTTACTTGAATTAGTCATATACCTGCTTTTCCTCATTGAAATACCCATTACTCTCTGTCCGACGGGTTCAATTATGTGGAGCGGGGTTGCCAGAACCTCTGGTGGTGGAAATTCCCTGAAGTGGAATATATAAGCAGTGGATGGCACAAAGAGAATTCCAAGATTATTTTCTACCAGTTTATCGGAAACTTCATTTTCCATTCCCTCATAAAAGACATCAGGTTCAAAACCAAGTCTGCGGCAGTAATCGCATATTATTTCTCTTACATTGAAACTTGAGCTGTTGAAAATAAATCTCTCATTTTTAAGATCTCTTAGAGAGATTGTGTGACGGTTGGAAAGCGGATTCTGAAAATTAACAAAAGCAAGAATCTCTTCTGTTACTAGAGGCTTCCATTCGATCATATCCGAATCAATCGGGGTAAAAGATATGGCAAAATCAAAATCGCCGTTCTCCAGACCCTCTTTCATTTCGGGAATTGTCTGAAGATACTGTTTTACATGAATATGAGGATTTTCAATCATGAAATTTACAAGGGGAGCGGAAATAAATCCGGATTCTGTTATCGCGAAAGACACAGTGCCGCTGGAGCTTTGCTCCGCCTCTTTTACTTCTCTAAGACCTTCTTCTATCTCAAGCAGGGCCATCTGCGCTCTTCTTAGAAAAATACGGCCGTTCTCATTAAGGCTTATCTTGTTTCCGTTTCTGTTGAATAACTTCTTTCCAACATTATCTTCGAGTCGTGAAATAGTTCGGCTGAGCGCAGGCTGAGATATATTTAATTCTATTGCAGCCTGAGTCATATGTTCATATTTAGCGACGGTTTTGAAATACTGCAGCTGTGTCAGTTCCATTAAAATAATCCTCCTAAGTTGTCACATAGCTTCAATGTAATGGAAGTATGTTTATAATACATTGGACAGACTTAAAAATCAATGATCCTTAAAGATATTGTTTTTATCTGCAGAAAGCATAATTATTAAAAATTCCAAAAAGAAAACTAAAAAAAATAAAGAATTTTGTGAAATTACGTTTAGCTGATGTTTTAGTTAAAAATTCAGACTAATGATTGCATAAAAGCAATATTCATAAATTTTATCATATACTGAATGTAATGGAAAGATAGGAAAACCTCATTGGACAGTAATAGTGAAGGGTGGTAGCATTATTTATCGCTTAATTGGAGGTGTTTATTGCAACCTTTTATTGAATTGCAGAACATTACAAAGAAATTTCCGGGAGTTACCGCCCTCAGCAATGTTTCTTTCTCTCTGCTTCCCGGTGAAATACATGCACTGTGCGGAGAGAACGGCGCCGGTAAATCGACAATGATTAAGGTCATCACTGGAGCTCATACGCTTACTGAAGGAGAGTACCTGCTTGATGGAGAGAAATCATTGTTCAGATCAACACAGGATGGAATAGCTAAAGGAGTTTCCTGTGTTTACCAGGAGCTGTCCATTGTTCCTGAACAGAGTGTTGCTAAAAACCTTTTTATAGGAAATCTTCCGATGAAAGGTTCCATTATTGATTATAAAACTCTTTATGCAAAATCCAGGGAAATCCTTGAAGAACTAGGACTTGATGTTTCTCCAAAGATTCATGCAGGAAGTCTTTCTGTTGGACAGCAGCAGATGATTGAGATAGGAAGAGCGTTAACAAGACATGCCCGCTGTATAATTATGGATGAGCCTACATCATCATTGTCGGAGTCAGAAACAGATACTCTGATGAAGCTTATATTCATGCTGAAAGAAAAGAATATCGCCATCATCTATATCTCACACAAACTTGATGAAGTAATGCATCTTGCGGATAGAATTACAGTAATAAGAGACGGCGAGAATATTATTACTGTAAATAAAAATGATATTACGGAAAAGCAGCTTGTTGCATATATGATAGGCCGGAATCTTGAAAATATGTACAACAAGAAAAAAGTGCCGATTGGTGATGAGGTTCTTGAAGTAAGGAATCTGACGAGTGGAGATCTTTTCGAAGAGGTTTCTTTTGATGTGCGAGCCGGAGAAATCGTAGGTTTTTTCGGACTGATTGGTGCCGGCCGGTCTGAGATAATGAGAGCCGTATTCGGTGTTGATAAATACAGTTCCGGAGAAGTTTATGTTGAGGGTAAAAAACTCAGAAAGGGTTCTCCTTCTGCTTCAATTAGTGCCGGCATGGGATTTGCCACCGAAGACCGAAAAAAAGACGGTCTTATGCTTCAGCTTTCAATTCTGCTTAATATGACAATTGTTAAATTAAGAGATCTGAATTTTCTTGGTGTAATTAACAGAAAGAAACAACGGGAAATTACAGAAAAATTCATCAAGAGTATCAGTATAAAGACTCCGTCGTCAAACCAGCTTGCCGGAAACTTATCCGGAGGAAATCAGCAGAAGGTAATTGTTGCCAAGTGGCTGATGATGGGCCCGAAGGTTTTGATTATTGATGAACCTACCAGAGGTATTGATATAGGTTCCAAGGCTGAAATCTATACACTGCTTGGTGAACTTGCAGAGCAGGGGGTTGCGGTCATCATTGTCTCATCAGAAATTGAAGAGATTATGGGCTTAAGCGACAAAGTAATAACAATCCATGAAGGTAAGGAAACGGCTCAGTTCAAAATGTCCGGAAACCCTTCCCGTGAAGAAATTCTTGAAGCAGCTTTGGGAGTGGTGTAGGTATGAGTGATTTAAAGTTAACTCAGCGTAGTTTATGGAAGAGGGTCTCCAGCAAGGATAACCTCGGTGTTATTGCAATGATGATAGTTTTCATTGTGATAGTAGTTGCATTCAGCGGTCCGAAGTTCTTTACCGGAAAGAATATCACGAACCTGCTGCGTTCGGTTTCTGTTGTAGGCATAATGTCCTGCGCAGTAACTCTGGTAATGGTAACCGGGAACATTGATTTATCTCTCGGCTGGATGATAGGCTTTTGCGCCGTTATAGCCGGTCATCACTCATTTAATTTCGGTGAAGCACTATTTTTTGCGGTGATTGCAGGTATGGCCTGCGGCGCAGTGAACGGTATTCTTATTGGCGGCTTAAAGCTTAATCCCTTCATTGGAACATTGGGGACGATGTATGTTTTTAAGGGTGTAACAACCCTGTATTCCGATGGAGAATTTGTAACAGGACAGGAACCCAGTTCAGTACTTGCATTCATCGGACAGGGACAGATACTTGGCATTCCTACTCCGATTCTTATTTTCGTCCTCTTTGCACTTACATTCTGGCTCCTACTCAAAAGGACCACCTTCGGAACGAAAGTCTATGCGGTTGGCGCCAATGGAATCGCCGCCAGAGCTTCAGGTATACGTACCGGATTTATAATACTTGCAGTATACATGCTGGCAGGTCTTGCCACCGGTGTTGCAGGCACGGTGTTTTATGCAAAGGTAATGTCGGTTCAGCCGTATTCCGGCGTTGGACTTGAGTTCGATGTCCTGACTGCGGTTGTTCTTGGAGGAACCAGTGTTACCGGCGGAAAGGGCAATGTAATAGGAACTATTCTGGGAGTTCTCTTCGTAGGAATCCTATCCAACGGTTTTACCATGATGGGCTTAGGTTCAAACGCAACTTATATTACTCAGGGCATAATTCTTCTGGTTGCCATGTGGGCGGATGTTAAGAGTTCGGGAGGCTTGAAATAATGAATAATAAACTGGCAAAACTCAGGCAGACACCTGTCGCGCGGTTTTTTGATGAGCACAACAGTGCATATATTCTGATACTCATAATTATTGCGGCTGTAATTACTGCATCCCCGAAATTTACAAGACCGGGAAATATTTTCAATCTTACTCAGGCAATTAGTACATACGGCATACTTGCTATCGGACTTACCTTTATATTCCTTGTTAGAGGCATTGATTTGTCATTGGCATATCAGGTTGCTTTAGACGGAACTTTGTTCGTTGTTATATGCAATTCATTGGGATTTCTTCCAGCAGTAATAATAACACTGATATTCGGAAGCCTTATAGGGTACCTGAACGGAACTATAGTTACCAGACTGAGGATTCCCTCCCTTATTGGAACACTTGCTGTCATGACAACTCTTAAGGGCTTTGTGCTGATACTGAACAAGAATAACGGCAGCAGGATGATTGACATCACTCTCTTTGGAGAAAAGTTCTCCAGAATATACAACGGAAAACTTTTCTGGTATATCGCCCCGGCCCATATTATCTGTCTTCTGTTCCTTGTCGCGCTTGGACTTTTCCTCCACTACAAACGCAGCGGTGCAAATATGTACGTTGTCGGAGGTAATCCTGAAGCGGGCCTTTTCTCGGGTATCAACAATGACCGCCTTACAAGAACAGCTTTTACTATCGGCGGGTTCTCGGCTGCTGTGACATCAATGCTTGTTGCCATGAGAATGAACGCATCTACATACAATATGGGAGACAACCTGGATATCATCGCAATCTGTTCTGTAGTTGTCGGCGGTGTGAAGATGCAGGGCGGAAAGGGAAACATGGCCATGTGCATCATGGGTGTAGCTATTATTCAGATTATTAACAATGTTATGACTAAGCTTGGAATGCGTACTGCGATGCAGGCCCTCATAACAGGAATTGTGGTTATTCTGGTTCTTATACTGGATAAGTTTACTACCAGTATGAAAGCCAGGAAAATATAAGAAATACTTATGGAGGATGGATAAATGAAAAGATTTCTAGTGATTCTTTTGGTTGCCATGATGATGTTCGGTGCAGTCTCTGCATTTGCTTCCGGACAGGGCGAAGACGGTTCAGGAAAAGCTTCTGATGTTGCAGGTGATGTTAATGGGGATGGTGTGTTTACAGTCTCTTTTATTGCTGTAACTACAACTTTAGCTCCTTATCCGATCGATATACTTGTTCAGTTTCAGAACCTTGCAGATGCAAAAGGCTGGGAACTTGAAGTATATGACAGCAACGGAGATGTAAATACTCAGACTGAGCAGGTTGCCTCAGTAATAGCTGATGATATGGCAGATCTTGTTGTTCTGTTTCCTGTAGATTCAGGTGCAGCAGTTACTTATGTTCAGGATCTTGCTGATGCAGGTATTGATGTAATAACACTCAGTTCAGATGTTAAGGAAGAAGGTCAGTCAGATGTTTACTGCTATGTAGGTCCGGATCAGAAAAACAGTCTTGTTAAGCCGGGTGCCGATTATATTATGGAAAACTTCAAATCAGGTGCCAACTATGTAATTCTTTCCGGTTGGGAAGCACAGTATGACTACATCGTACGTGAAGCTGCTGTTAATGATTTCTTTGCAGGAAGCGGATACAATCAGCTTGCAGTTAAGTACTGTGGGGCCTCAAGAGACAATGCTTATGAAGAAATGAGTGCTCTTCTTGTTGCGAACAAAAACATAGACTTTGTATTTGCACTTTCCGATGAGTTCGCACTCGGTGGAATCCAGGCAATTAAGGAAGCAGGTTACAAACCTGGTGAAATAACAGTTGTTTCACTTGAGGCATTTATCAACAGTATGACTCAGCTTGAAGAAGGCTGGCTTCAGCTTACTGTCACCCAGACAGGTACCGATATCATCAACAAGCTTGATGAGGTTATTGCCTCCTGGATGAACGGTGAGTCAATTGCATACAGTCAGCTTTCTGTTGGTACACCCATTACAAAAGCAAATGCCGCTGAATGGGAACCTAAGCTTCCTTACTGATATAAGAAGGCTGAACCTTAAAAAAAGGCATCTTCACTTGAAGATGCCTTTTTTTATAGATATTTAACAATATAAAAGAATATTTTACTCTTTTTACTGTGTTTAGTATTAAATAATAGACTTGGGATTTAAGTCTTATTATCTTAAAATTATATGTGTTGAAGCCTATAAATCTGTGGTAAGGAGTATTAATTGTCTATCGTAGAACTAAAGGATGTGAAGAAAATATATCCGCTTGGAAAAACAGAAGTACATGCCGTAAAGGGAGTCAGTTTTGAAATTTGCCGCGGCGATTTTATATCAATTGCAGGACCTTCGGGGTCCGGGAAGTCAACAATCCTTAACATGATTGGTTGTATAGATGTTCCTACTGAAGGCAGCGTAATGATAAACGGTATTGAAACCGGCGGCCTTTCAGATACAGATATTACAAAGCTGAGACACCAGGTTCTCGGATTTATCTTTCAGAGTTTTAATCTGATTCCTGTCCTGAACGTATATGAGAATATCGAGTTTCCTATGCTGCTTGGGAAAGAAAAGATTTCGAAGTCCGAAAAAGCCGACTGGATAAATATGCTTATTGAAGAAGTCGGTCTTTCTGAATGGAGGAACCATAAGCCGAATGAATTGTCAGGAGGTCAGAGACAGCGGGTAGCTATTGCACGGGCTCTGGTAACAAAACCGGAAATTGTCCTTGCAGATGAACCTACAGCCAACCTTGATTCTGTTACAAGCGAGGCTATCATCACCCTTATGAAGAAGATAAACCGTGATCTTGGAACTACATTTATCTTTTCGACACATGACCCGTCAATTGTTGAGGTCGCCGATCATATTATCAGGCTTAGAGACGGGCTGATTACAGAGAACTACCGCCAGGAAGACAGCCGTGCATGCAGGGAGACCGATTGATGGGCGTAATTCTCAGAATAGCGCTTCGAAACCTGAGGGAACACAGATCAAAGAGCCTTATTATTGGTATTATTATGGCTGTAGGGGTGATGATCCTGGTTATTGGAAATACACTGATCAATACCATTCAGACAGGAATAGAACGCAGTTTTATTGACAACTATACCGGCAATATTATGATAACCGGAGTGACTGAGAACCAGATTTCGCTATTTGGTGTTCAGTCTCCCGGAGGTCTTGAAGAAACACCGACAATTCCGGAATACGATCTTATTACATCGCATCTTGATGAGATACCGGGAGTAGAGGATTACACATCACAGATAACAGGTTTCGGAATTATCAATATTGAAGGAGCCCCTGAAGATAAGGGCCCCTACATGGGTCTGCTTTTCGGAGTAGAGCCTGAAGACTACCATCGTATCTTCACAAATGCCGTTATAATAGAAGGAACTTATCTCCAGCCGGGTGAAGAGGGACTGATAATATCACAGAGCAATCTTGATACAATTAACGAAATATTTGAAATGGATACGGGTGTCGGAGATAAGCTGATAATAACATCCCCTGCATCGGCAGGATTTAAAATCCGAGAACTTACTATCCGCGGGATATACAGCCTTGAATTCGATTCCGAGGCTGCCGGATATATTTCCTATATAGATGCTCAGACTCTTCGCGTTCTTAAAGGGATGAATCTTGGTAATCAGGGGGAAGTAGAGCTTTCTGAAGATGAAACCTCATTATTGGATCTATCCAGCTTTGATTCAGTTTTTTCAGGAGATGAAATTACCTTTGAGACCGATAATGATTTTGAACTGACAGAAGATAATCTATTCAGTATACTCGAACTTGATTCAGGTGAAGAGACTGCTGATGAGTCTGTAATAACAGAGCTTAGTGATCCTGAAGATTCAGATAAATCATCAACCTGGGAATATATTCTCGTTAAAACAAGAACAGCGTCGTCGGCTTCCAGGACTATTGCTGAACTGAATCTATGGTTCTCTCAGGAAGGTATAGATGCCAGAGCCTATGACTGGAAGGCCGCCGCAGGACCATTTTCGACAACAGCCGATGTAATACGGATTGTCTTCAATGTTGCAATTATACTTGTAGCTGTTGTCGCCATAATCATAATGACCAATACACTTGTTATAAATGTTGTCGAACGGACTGCAGAGATTGGTACTATGCGGGCGCTGGGAGCAAGAAAGGGATTTATACGCAGAATGATATCTGCAGAAGTAATTACAATAACAGTTATTTTCGGATTTATCGGTATGCTTGCAGGTGTGATAGTTTTATGGATAGTCGGACTGATCGGCTTTGAAGCTACAAATCCCTTCCTTGAAATACTTTTTGCAGGACCAGTGCTTAAGCCGGTATACTCTGTATTTTCAGTGCTTGGGTCATGGATAATAATTCTGCTTATAGGCATGATTGCGAATATCTATCCGCTGAGACTTGCTCTCAAAGTTCAGCCAATCAAGGCTATGATGAGTGAGTAGGGGGAATTATGCGTGATATAAAAATTTCACTCCGGAACCTTACCCGGCAGAAAAAAAGAACAATTCTTCTTTCAGCTGCAATTGCTTTCGGAATATATATTATAACCATGATAAATGGATTTACAGGCAGTTTTATAGAAAATGTGAGTGAGAACTTCTCTAATATTCTTGCCGGTCATATATTTATTGAGGGTGTTGAAAAATCTGAATCGGGAAAGACTCTCTTTCTCGTCCGAAATGACGATATACTTATGTCTGCAATAGATGAAGCAGAAGTTCCCTGGCAGTATATAACCAAGCGATCTGATATAAATGCAACACTGATTTTTGAAGGCAATAACATACGCCAAAGCATCACCGGAGCGGACTGGGGAATTGAGGAATATTTTAAGGAAAGGATAATTCTTAAAGATGGAACTTTTGAAGATCTTGAGAATGACCGGCATGGAATTATCCTGAGTGAAAAGGTAGCCGACAGACTGAATGTTCAGGTCGGGGACAGTCTTCTTGTAAAATGTAAAACCTACACCGGACAGCAGAATGCGGGAGAGCTCAGGGTTACCGGTATCATGATAGATACCAACCTTTTCGGATCAACTACTTCTTATGCTAACATTTCCTATGTTAACGAGCTTCTAAACCTGCAGCAGGATGAATACATGACTATGGGAATTTTCCTGCAGAGCATGGATCAGATCGATTCATCCGCTGCTGCCCTTTATGATAACCTGAAAACAAGGGTTAACATGTTCGACCGTGAGGCAACCGATGACGATGAGAATCCTATTCTTGCAATGCTTGAACAGGAAGAGGAAGACGAATGGAGCGGGCTGCGTTTCCGTCTTATGACGCTGAATGACATTATGAAAGAGGTACAGCAGATTGTTAATGTGCTGAATACTGCGGCTTTAATTATACTGCTTGTTCTTTTTGCAATAATTATGGTTGGAGTTACCAATACTTTCAGGATGGTTCTGATGGAGAGAACCAAAGAGATAGGAACAATGCGTGCGGTTGGAATGCAGAGAGGCATAGTGCGGAAACTTTTTCTTTACGAAGCCTTTTTCATTTCAGTGATTGGTGTTTTGTCAGGCCTGATTCTGGCCGGAGTTACTATGTTTATTCTGATGCAGATTTACTGGGGAGTTGAAACTCCGGCATTTATGCTTATGAGAAACGGATACATGACCTTCAGAATATCGGCTCTGCAGGTGCTGTTTAATTTTGCTGTAGTAAGCGGATTGACTCTGCTTGCGGCCTTTTTCCCTTCAAACAAAGCCGCAAAGCTTCAGCCTGCCGACGCACTTAGAACTACAAACTGATAACAGGATGATAATATGAACAGAAAAACTTTTGTAATGATACTGCTTTCGGCATTTACCTTATTCAGTCTTTATGCTGAACCTGATTTTAATGCAATGCTTAAAGAAATTGACCAGCTGGGAAGTTTTGAAGATACCGATTTTTCATGCGTATATACTTTCGTATCAGAAAAACCGGGAGAAGAGACTGAGGTCACCCAGGCCAGAATGTTCAGACGTGATGCAAATGAGCAGTTTGTTATGCTCATTCTGAAGCCTGAAGTTCAGAAAGGGCAGGGATACCTTAAAGTGGATGAAAACGTCTGGTTCTACGATCCGGAAAGCCGCAAATTTACTCATTCATCCTTAAAAGAAAATATTCAGAACTCGGAAGCCAAGAACTCCGATATTGACGGACTTTCTCTTGCCGAAGACTATACCGTTGAGTTCTGGGAGACCGGAAAACTCGGAAATTTTGAAACCTATATTCTCAATCTGAAGGCAAAGAACAATGAGGTTTCATATCCCAATATTAAATTATGGGTTAGAACTGATCAGACTATTGTCCTTAAAGAAGAAGATTACAGTCTGTCGGGACGTCTTATGAGAACTTCATATTATCCAAAATATGTTCAGGTCGGCGCCAAGTTTGTCCCTGCCCAGATTCTGATTGTTGATGAGCTTCAGGAAGGGGAGAGAACCCAGCTGACCATGAAAAATCCCTCAACTGCCGCTCTTCCGGATTCTGTATTTACAAAAGCCTATATCGAAAGGGTTAATAATTGACATGAAAAAATCAGGAATATGGCCGGCTGCCGGATTATTTATATTCCTTCTGCTGCTACTGCCGGTCAATACTGTCATTGCGCAGGAAGCTGATGAAGATATTCTTTCTGTCATTGATGATCCCTTTGGTGAAGAGGATGACATGTTCAGTATTGTGGACGACCCATTCGCAGATGAGGATGATGACCTTTCAGCAGTAATCGATGACCCGTTTGCTGAGGCTGATGAGGATGAAGAACTGCCGGATTCTGATTTAAATGATTTCGATTCCATGTTTGATACAGACTCCATGATTGAAGTTGTCGATGAGGAAGCTGCATCGGAAGATACCGGCAGTTTTGAGGAGTTTCTAAAATCGGAAGGCGTTGAGTTTGGAGGCTCTTTTTCCGGTTCACTTTCGAACGGTTTCAGTTACGATTACCTCTGGGACCCTGCATTCGACATAAGCAACCCTGAAATGACTCTCTCTCCATCTGTTTCAGCCGATTTATTTTTTGATGCCCGACCCGATACACATTATCGTGTTTTCGGAAAGCTGGGCTTCACTTCTGCAAGCGGAGACAGCAACACTGTTGCATCAATAATCCCGGATGACGGACTTACTTTTGAACAAGTCACCGATGAAGACGGCAACACCACTTTTCAGATAGTTGATTCAGAGGATGTGGACGAATCGGATCCAAACCAGACAACAATCACCCAGGAAGATGTAGCATCCGATACCAGTACCGAATTAAATATAAGTGTTAAGGAATTATTTGCCGATTTTGACTGGGATAACAGAGTCTACTTCCGTTTTGGTAAAAGTACGATTAAATGGGGCGTCGGCTATTTCTGGAGTCCCACCGATGTACTGAATCTTACATCGATTGATGTTGAAGATCCGACTGCCGAGCTTGAAGGTCCGGTTTCTCTGAAGATTCATTATCCAATAGATATCAATAACCTTTACTTATATCTGATAACCGAAAATGTTGAAGAACCTCTTGATACGGCTATTGCACCTAAATATGAGTTTGTAGTCGGTAATACCGAAATTGGAATCGGCGGATATTATCAGCGGGATCTCGCTCCGCGTGCTGTGGCGACAGTTTCCACTACTATCGGAGATTTTGCAGTCTTCGGTGAGGGCCTGGCAAGCTGGGGGTCGGACAGGGTTTTTGTAAGAAAATCCAAGGATCAGAGCGCTGCTGAGGAAGATGAAGAGGATGATCTTGATATAGTTCTCGACACATATACCGTCGACAGCGGATTTTTTCTTTCAGGTACAATCGGTACAAGCTATATGCATGAGTTTGAAGGCGATAACGGGACTTTTATGGTAACTGGACAGTATTACTATAACAGTGAAGGCCACAGTTATGAAGACGGACTTCTTGAAGCTGCCTACCATCTTGCATTGAATTCCGGAGATAACGGTCTTGCCCTGGATGCGGATGAACAGCCGGAGGGCTATGAAGATCCGCCTGCACTTGGAACTGATGATTTGACAAATTTCGGTAAACACTATCTCGGACTGGCTGTTTCCTACAGCTCTATCGGAGGAAGCGACCTCAGTTTTTCAACACTTGGTATTGCTAATCTTTCCGATCTTTCCGGAATGATTATACCTACTGTATCCTACAGTTTTATGGACTATTTATCTGCTTCGGCAGGGATGAGGATGACCTTCGGAGAAGAAGGTGATGAGTACACCAATCCGGCAGCTCTAATATCCGGAAACAGTGATGACTGGAAGGGGCCGACCATGAGTTTTACACTTGAGTTTTCAATCGGAGGAGGCAGTTTCTGATGAATAAAAAATATATATCCATTGTGCTGCTGATACCTTTCATAATTATTATAATCGCTTTGTTCTCCGGCTGCGGAGTCAGCGGCCTTGCTGCCCCAGCAGATCTCGCTGCAGAGGAAGGGGATCCCGATTACCCCAATAGAACACAGATCAGCTGGCAGCCTGTTGAGGATGCAGGTATATACTATGTATACCGTGCACCTTCTATTGACTCTGCAGAGTCGGATTATGACTATGCAGGGTTTTCAGTAACCAGCTACATAGATGAAGAAAGCTCGGAAACCCGTTTCAGCTATATTGAAAGCTTTGAGGAAGGCGAGGGCGGTACATTCGCTTACAGGGTAACCGCAGCGGCTGCTACTGATACGGTGGTCGAGAGTGCAATGAGCGATGCTGTTGAGGCTTCAACCTACAGCGGAAGCTGGAGCAGTGTTTCAAGTACAGACTCGGAAATTACAAATGATGCTGTGAGTCTTGATCTTGTTTATTCAGGCGGTGTCCTGTACGCGGTAACAGCGGCTGCCAGCGGTGCGATATCTGTCAAGCAGTATGCCGATGAGGAAGACTCCGAAGAAGATAATCCCCCTAAGGTATGGACGTCGCTTTCCGGAAGTCCTGGAAGTATTACTGCATCGAAAATCAATCCTGTTTCAGCCTTCTATTCCGGTGACCTGTATGTTGCATATTCATTTGATTCTGATTTAAGTATAGGTACTGCTGCTGATGATGGTACCCTTAATTTAAAATATTATGATTCAGATTCAGACTCGTGGAAATCTTCTCTGAACATGGAATTGGCTGATAATTTACTTGATCATGTAAGTTCAGTCAGTTCGGGAACATTTACTACCAAGTTTTATACTTCTGCAGTTAACCTTGACGCTGTTACTGATACTACGCCAGATGAAATTATTGTGTATTCAGACGGAGCCTCTGTTCCGGATATAGGCCCGCTGCCTATAGCTGTTTCCGATTTCACCCAGCTGTTTACCAATAACGGTTCTTTGTATGTAGGCTACACAGTTTCTGCCGGAGGTCTCTACACGAACGAAATCAACACCAATACCGATGTTCTTCAGGATTCCGTCACTGTTTCCACCGATACAGTGGGCAGCAGTCTCGCTGTCTTTGTTTCAGGCAGCGGAATAATCTATGCTGTATACGTCACCAGCGGAAATATGCTGGTTGTCAGGAAATACGAGGACAGCAGCTGGACTGCTTATGCCTCCATAACCGACGCGAACACTGCTTACACAGGAACTCTTGCCTCTGCCTGGTATAACGGATATCTGTATGTATTCTATGTTGACGGTTCTGATGCTGCCTGGATTAAATATTTCGATGAGGATGAGGGCTGGCAGAATGCCGCGAGAGGCAGTGCGGAGTTTATTTCCGATGCTGGTTCATATTCCGGATTCAATCTTACTCCGGCAGGAACTTCAATTCTGTACGCAGCGTATATAAATGACACAGGATCCGCCATGCTGAAAGGGCTTCAATAGCTAATCAGCGGAGAATTTAAAAATGTATTTTAAAAATAACTACTTTTCATTTAGAAGAAAAAAGCCGTTAGACAGTGATTACTACGGCACCAGAACAGAAATGCCCTACGGCTTGTCTCTTGAAATGCTCGAAAATCTTTACAAAGAAATCCAGTCAATCGGTCTTGAAGAATATTCTCCTCTTATCGATGCTCAGACATGGAATGATCTGGAATTATCGGATTGTTTTAAGCTCATTAATTATGCGCAAAGTGCTCCAGGTTTTTATTATCTGTATCGTTCCCTTAAAAAGCCGGAGCTTGAATCAGCCTCGGTAATTCTGAAGAATAGAGCTGCAGAGTTTTTTCATCATAACAGCAGTATTCGGAATAGTCTTTCGAAGATCTTCTCATCGATGAGAGAACACAAATTCCTGGATATCCTCAGACTTATAAAAACAATAAATCTGCCTGTTTTTTATTACCGGCTTTGCATAATTTTACGTGTTCTATCGGTCATTTCCATTCTATCAATTCTGCTTATCCCTAGCGGCAGGGGGCTGCTGGCTGTAATCTGTATGTTTGTCGTTAATATGTTTGTATACGGCAGAATTGCCAGGTTTACTGAGGGGACTGTGCCTGCCCTTGGTGCCTTAATGATTTTCATCCGGAATTCGAAAACAATTTTAAAACTTTTACAAAAAAATAATTTTCCTGAAAATACTGGTATTAATAAAATTGCTGATGAGATAAGTTCTGTTCTAAAAGTCCTTGAACCGCTTCAGAAATCTTCAAAATTCCTCGGACAGTCATTTTCTTCACCGGAAAATATATCGGCGTCGCTATGGATGTATCTGGATATCTTCTTTCATCTGAGTGCAGTAAGTTTTTATAAATCTCTCGACAGTATCAGTGAAAACCGGGATTCAGTGTACAAGTTGTATCTGCTCTGCGGGAGAATCGATTTTCTTATTTCACTGGCTTCTGCCAGAAAGGGTTTTGAGCAAGCCGGACTGGCAATATGTACTCCGGTTCTTAAAGATCAGAGCAGGAATATAAACGCTGAAAACCTGTATATGCCTGTAATACCTGAAGCTGTCGGAAACAGCATTCTGATAGAAAAACCGGGAATACTGCTTACCGGTGCAAATATGGCCGGAAAATCCACCTTTTTACGCACAGTAGGTTTGAATGCGGTATGTGCCCAGAGTCTTGGATTCTGTTTTGCAGATTCCTGGGAATCAGGCCTTTTTATAGTAAAATCCTCAATTGACAAAAAGGACAGCACGCAGGATGGAGAAAGCCTCTATTTTGCTGAGGCTCAAAGAATCGGAGAAATATTAAATACCGCTTCAGAGTCAAAAACTGCGGTTTTATGTCTCTTCGATGAACTTCTTTCCGGTACAAACACTGAAGAGCGCGAAGCTGCTGTAGCAGCTATCCTGAGAGGAATCTGCAGCATGAATGCGCTGACTGTTTCAGCTACACACGATCTTTCAATTGTAGAAGAATTCAAATCGATCATGAGTTTAAAGTACTTTACCTATAGAATTGAGGATGGCGGACTGCATTTTGATTATAAAATAAGAGATGGAAGAGCAGGTAACGGTAATGCTGTTAGTCTGCTCAGATATCTTGGCTATCCCGAAAATATCGTTTCAGATGCTGAATCACGTCTTTTCTGAGTCAGCTTTCAGTAACCAGCTCGGATTGTTCAAAGTAAGAATTGAAGGTTTTGTGCCCGCAATAATTACTGCTGTCGATCAGCTGTCCTTTATTAAAATATAAAATAAAGGGAACCTGATGATTATTCCAGGTAGTCTCTTTTACAAACATAAATTCTCTGAAGTAAGGCTTCCTGTTGTAGCTGAGAAAATAAATTTTCACTTCATCTTCAGGTATCTTTTTCAGAAAAGTTTCCATAAACTTCCATTGAGGGCACCAGTCCTGAGTTAATATCACCGCAACCTTTTCTGATGAATTGACTATTTCATCCGGGATTTCTTTGTTATTGATAATGGATTCTGCCTGAATATCTGTAATCTCTGTCATTGTAGTAATGATAACTAATATATATAACAAATTCAATATTATTAAGAAAAATATTGCGAATATAACAAATAGCAATTAATATTTAATACATACAGGGATATTATGTGTAATGACTGTCTTTAGCCTTTCGTTATTTTTAAATCTTGTTCTCATTTTCCTGGTACTGTATTTTAAATATAGATGCAGAGTGTCCCGTATATCAGCCATTGATATTAAAAACAAGATAGAAAAACTTGATCTTACTTTAAAAGCTACACGTGACGGGCTCTGGGAGCTTGAAATAGGAAAAAACAAGGCGTATTACAGTCCTCGATGGTATGAAATGCTTGGTTATCAGTCCGATTTGTTCGGCTCAGACCCTGAATCCTGGAAAAGTCTGATTCACCCGGATGAAAGGGAGACTATTGACTCCTTATTTCAGGAGTATTGCAGAACTGGCGAGCCATTTAAGTATGAAATGAGAATGAAAACTAATGATGGCGGCTATAAATGGATTCTAAGCCGGGGCCAATGTATTGAATGGGATTCGCTGGGTAAGCCATCCAGAGTAATCGGGACACATACCGATATTGATCAGGTAAAATTATACGCTGAAGAACTGAAGGAAGCGAGAATAAAAGCTGAAGAGAGTGACAGGCTTAAATCTGCATTTCTTGCAAATATGAGTCATGAGATAAGAACACCGTTGAATGGCATTGTCGGCTTTTCAAAATTACTTGCAGAGGAGGAACTTCCATTAGAGAAAAGAGAACTGTTCAGCGCAATAATCTCATCAAATTCGGAACAGCTTTTACGGCTTATTTCTGATATTATAGATTTCGCCAGAATAGAAAGCGGTCAACTTGATATCTTTTTTGAAGAATTTGATCTTGATGAAATTATGGAGGAAGTATTTACCAATTTCTCATCCATAATTGAACTTGATGACAGAAAATCTATTAAGATTAAACTTGTTAAGGATTCTCCCGATTTGTCTAATAAAATTGATACCGACGGTACACGACTTAGACAGATTCTGAATAATCTAATCAGTAATGCAGTTAAATTTACAGAATCCGGATATGTTGAGTTTGGTTATCATAAAGCCGACGGAGTTTATAATTTTTTCGTTAAAGATACGGGTGTTGGAATTGAAGAAGCCAAATTAGAAACTATCTTTGAAAGATTTAGACAGGAGGATGAATCGCTTACCAGAAAGTACGGTGGTACCGGACTTGGACTGACAATTTCCCGAAGTCTGGTTGAGAATCTGGGCGGTGAGCTTTTGGTCAAGTCTGAAAAAAATAAAGGTTCGCTGTTTTATTTCACTCTTTCAGAATGAAATTCGGAACAGTTATTGATAAAAATACAAACAGGATCTAAAGTATAATCTATGGAAAATAAAGAGCGTCAGATTAAAGATTTTGAGAAAAGTATAGAAAAAACCGGAGACCTTATTCGTCAGCTATATCTTGATTCCGGTTCCATTGCATACGCTGAATTCAAAAATTCCTCTGATGATTCAAGCGCATCTACATATATGGCCGGAATAAGTAAGCTGGATCAGCTGATAGCGGCCGAATTGTCCAGAAAAGATAATATTATAAAAACTGCCAAAAGAAGTGATGAAATCGAAGAAATTCGTAAAAGTCTTAAACAGCAGATTCGTCTGCTTGAAAAAGACAATATTTCAAATTATGAAACAATCGGTAGAGCCAGTTTTGAGGCTTTCCGTCAGGGAAGTCTGCCTCTTGAGAATTATGAACAGATATTCACCGATATTATCGGAAGTAAAGAGAGGATTAAACATCTTGAAGATGACCAGAGCGATATAGAGGCGGCTCTCGGGCGTGAAAAACTGCTGCGCAAGGTTCAGCTCACAGCCAGAAAAATAAGTAATAAGAGTTCAATTTCATCCCATTACAGGATGCTTTCAAAACATTATCGAAAAGCAGGGGAACAGATTTGTAATTCAGAGCTGATCATGAATCTTGAGGCTGATTCTGTAAAGAATGCTGTGCAGCCGTTTCGTGATAATCTTGATGGTATGGAAAAACTTGAGAAAGAAGATCAGCAGCTACATCTTGAAAAAGAAGAACTGAGAGGCAGTCTTGAGGGGCTTGGTGCGGGAGATAATCTGAAGAAAACTATAGCTGACCTTGAGCAGCTGATTGCTGAATACAATACTGAAAGAGATGAGCTTCTTGTTAGTGTCGGGGAACTGTTGTATAACAATCAGAAAGATCCGCTCTCTGATACCGAAAAAATAAAAGACATCTTCTCGCAGATAAATGATGCAAACTCTGAGATTACAGTTTTTAATGCTGAGATTGAAAAACTGAAGGCTGAAGCTGAGATTGAAAAACAGAATAAGGAAATTCAGAACCTCAATAAAAAAATATACGGATATGAAGAGAAAATTCAGAGTTTCAGTGATGAAACCGGCAAGCTGAAAGATCAGATTAAGAAAGCCGAAGATGAAATAAAGAAACTCGAAACTGTTATTAAAGAAGAGAAGGTGAAGAAATGACTAAAATAGGTATAATCGGAGGGAGCGGACTTGATAATCCTGAAATACTGCTAAACCCGAAAGATACAGAAGTAACAACATTGTACGGCCTTCCTTCATCAATGCTGAAAACAGGAACAATTGGAAATACAGAGGTCGTACTTATAGCAAGGCACGGCCGGGAACATACAATACCGCCGACACAGGTAAATTACCGCGCTAATATTATGGCTCTCAAAGAAGCCGGATGTACACATATTGTAGCCACTACCGCAGTCGGCTCGCTCAGAGAAGAAATATGCCGCGGAGATTTTGTAATTCTTGATCAGTTTATAGATTTCACAAGGCACAGGCCGGTTTCATTTTATGAAAGCTTCGATTCAGGCAAAGCTGTTCATACCGGTATGGCTGACCCTTTTTCTGAAGATATACGGCAGGTTCTTATCCGTCAGGCAGAATCCGCGGGCTTGAATTATCATAAAACAGGAACGGTTATTACGATTGAGGGACCGCGTTTTTCAACCAGAGCCGAATCTATGATGTTCAGGATATGGGGTGCTGATGTTATCAATATGTCAATTGCTCCTGAGGCTATTCTGGCTAATGAAGCAGGTATTCCCTATGCTGCTGTAGCAATGAGTACTGATTATGACTGCTGGAAAGAAGATGAGGCCCCTGTGAGCTGGGAAGATATTCTTTCCGTTTTTTCCGGAAACGTCGAAAAGATGACCTCACTGCTGGTTTCTGCAATACCGGAGATCCATTGATAGCTATTATTGCAGCAATGGATCCAGAACTCAGGATGATTAGGAATTCCATTCAGAACAGACAAATAGAAAACTGGAATGGATACGAGTTTATTCAGGGACGGCTGGGCGGAAAAGAGGTCGTAGCGGTCAGATGCGGAGTAGGGAAGGTTCTGACTGCACTGATAACCCAGAGGCTTTGTGATGAATATTCCCCTTCAGCCATAATCATGAGCGGTATAGCAGGCTCTATAAACCCGGAAATTCTCCTTGGTGATATTGTAGCCGCCCGTGACTGCATTCAGCATGATCTTGATGCCACCATGTTCGGTTTTTCACGAGGCGAGATCCCGTATTCCGGAATACGTATAGTTGAAGCGGACACACATCTTTTTAATACAGCTTTAGGCTTCAGTGATGAATCTGTTAAATCCGGGAGGGTTCTGACCGGAGATCAGTTTATTACAGGTTCAGACCGGCCTGAATATGCCTATCTTAAGAATGAGCTTGAGGGAGATCTGGTTGAAATGGAAGGTGCTGCTTCTGCGATAACTGCTGCAATAAACAAGACCCCCTTTTTACTTATAAGGGTTGTTTCTGATAATGCTGATGGAAAGGCTCCCGAAAACTATAATAAGTTTCTTAAGTCAGCTTCAGAAAGAAGTTATCATCTTGTTGAGTATATTCTTGGTGAATGCCGGTACTGAATGACTGCAATAAAAAAAAATACCCGTGCTGAAATATTAATCATTTTTACTACTGTTATCTGGGGCGGTACCTTTGTCGTTATCAAAAATGGATTGAACGATGCCTCTCCGCTTATGTTTCTTGGCTTAAGGTTCGGTGCTGCCTTTATTCCATATTTTCTGATATTTCGAAAGCATTTTTACAGGTTAAGCAGACAGACTGTATTCAGAGCTTTTATTCTGTCCCTGTTTTTCTTCTGCGGTTACGCCATGCAGACAATCGGACTGTCTTATACAACCGTGGCTAAATCAAGTCTGTTCACATATCTTTTTGCTCTTGTTGTTCCGCCGCTTCAGTTTTTCTTTACAGGTAAAAAGCTGAATGCTGAAAATATACTTGGTCTGGTGATTGTAGTTTCCGGTATGGTGGTTTTTACCAGACCCGGAAATTCCTCGCTTAATATTGGTGACTTTCTTACCATGGCCGGTGCAGCGGGATACGCCTTTTTTATTCTGTTTATTGACAGATATTCTGATGAAGAGAACCCTGTTGTTTTAACAGGATTTCAGTTTCTAATTTCAGCACTTCTTTCATTTGTGCTCTCTTTGTTGCTGGAAGAGCCCTTCGTGAATCCCGGTCTGAATCTGTATATTTCTATAGCCTATCTCGCACTTCCCGGCAGTATTCTGGCTATCTATCTGATGAACCGTTATCAGGGCGATATCACACCGCTGAAAGCCTGCCTTCTTTATTCTTTAGAACCTGTATTTTCCATAATTTTTGGATGGATTATCCTGCATGAGACACTGTCATTTTCTGAATCCATGGGAGCCCTGCTTATTCTGGGAGGAGTACTGGCCTCCGAGCTAATCGGGCATCTGAGATCGCTCAGGCATTATGTGTAAACTTATCTGAATTCCCGAGAAAAATTGATTCAAGACTGTATTTTTTGCCGGGACCATCGAAAACTACTTTAATTATCTCACCGTTATTCGGAAAATCTTTGGGGTAGTCCGGCAGAATATTTTTAAGTGTTGCAATTATCAATCTCATGGTTACGGCATGAGTTACTATAAGAATATTTTTGTCTTTATATTTCTCCTGTAAATCACTAAAAAAAGCATCTACTCTGTCTGCAATCATTTTATATGACTCGCCGCCGCCGGCCGGTTCCCATTCCCATCTTTTCAGCTGATCCTGGATATAATCGGATTCAAGTTTTACCTGGTCATAGCTCATACCGGAAAATCTGCCGAGGTGCTGTTCGGTTATTCTCTCATCAAGATTAATAGAAGTACCGAAAATACTGCTGAACGGCTCAGCAGTCTGTACAGCCCTTATCAGCGGAGATGAAATTATATGATCTATATCAGCAATCTCCTTCAATTCTTCGGCTATAAGAGCGGCTTCCTTCCTGCCTTCTTCTGTCAGGGGGTACGCCAGCTGACTGGCCATGATTCTGGCTTTATTGGCTTCACTTTCTGCATGACGGATAAAATAGAGCGTATTCATATCTGAATTATACTTATTTTATCCTATACTATCTATATCAGGCACTTGATTTTGTTTTTTTGAAGACATAATATGGTTAATCGATTAACCATATTGATAATTTTAAGGAGCAGCTTATGTCGGCAATTGAAGAATTTAATAGTATCCTCAGATCCAACATGAAAGGGGACTCCAAAGGGATATATTCGCTATGCAGTGCTCATTCAGAGGTTATAAAGGCGGCAATGAAGCAGTCAATGAGCGATGGTTCTATGCTGCTTATTGAATCGACAAGTAATCAGGTCGATCAGTTCGGAGGTTACACCGGAATGAAACCTGCTGATTTTATATCCTATGTTAAAAAAATTGCCGGTGAGACAGGTTATCCCGGTGAACGTATTCTGTTTGGGGGAGATCATCTGGGACCTAATGCGTGGCAATCCCTTAAGGCCGCGGATGCGATGGCAAACGCCAGAGAGCTTATTGCTTGTTATGTTAAAGCCGGATATCAGAAGATTCATCTTGATGCGAGTATGTACTGCGCTGATGATGAAGGAGACAGGCATAAACCGCTTGCTGATGAGATAGTAGCCGAAAGAGCTGCAGATTTATGCAGTGTAGCAGAGAAAACCATTACTGAAATGGGTAATCCCCATCAGCTCTCATATATTATCGGTACAGAAGTTCCAATACCGGGCGGAAGCAGGGAAAAGGAAGATCTGGTAACTCCAACATCCTCAGAGGATGCCGTTCGAACATATGAAGTAACAAGAAGAGCATTTGAAAAGAGAGGCTTGTCAAACGCATGGGAAAGAGTCTGCGGCCTTGTTGTTCAGCCTGGAGTTGAGTTCGGTGATGATCAGGTTTTTCATTACAACAGGAACATGGCCTCCGGTCTGTCTTCTCTTGCGGGAAACGGTCTCCCGATTGTTTTTGAAGCTCACTCCACTGACTATCAGACCGGTGAAGGTTTAAAACACCTTGTTGAGGATCATTTCTGCATACTGAAAGTCGGACCATGGGTTACCTTTGCATACAGAGAGGCTGTATTTGCACTTGAATTGATTGAAAGGGAACTGTGCGGCAAATCAGGATGTCAGTTATCAGAGCTTAAGGATACAATTGAAAATGTCATGATTAGCAATCCCAAATACTGGAAATCATACTATTCCGGAACCGAGGAAGAGATTGAACAAAAAAGGAAGTACAGTTTCAGCGATCGGGTAAGATATTACTGGCCCGATTCAGCAATTAAGGATTCAATCTCCAGGCTAATGAATAATCTGTCAGGCAGACAGATTCCTCTGTCACTATTAAGCCAGTTTATGCCTTCGCAGTTTTACTCTGTCCAGGACGGATGGATACAGCCCGAAGCTGAAGCCCTGATACATGATAGAATTGCCGATGTAATCAGAATTTATTCAGCAGCCTGCGGGACGCTTTAAAATACCGCGGGTAAAATCTTTCACAAAACGATTCATGCACTCATCAAGAGTGTATGGATCTTTAAGTTCGGTATGATGCATATAATGGAAGGTTGCTCCGGATATTATATTGACAAAATGTCTTGAACTTCGTACAGCATCGGTATCATCAGTCAGCTGATTCGAGTGGCTTTCAATATAGTTTTTTACTATTTCTATCATCTGCTCCGGCTGGTTCTTGAGTTCTTTTTCAATTTCCTCAAAGGCAATAATTTCCTTAAAACTCATCTGGATAAGTCTGCTGTTCTTTTTAAAAAGATTTACAATTGCATTGCAGATAAGTATAAGATCCTTCTCAATATCATCTGTTACATCCTGAAGAAGATATTCAGGAGTAGGTCTTACAATATATTTTCTGAAAGTCTCATGATAAATACTCTTTTTATTACCAAAACACCTGAAGAGGGTTACCTCATTGACTCCGGCAGATTCTGCTATCTCCCGTGTTCGTACAGCAGCATAACCCTTATCTGCAAAAAGTTTTACAGATGCGGCAAGAATTTTATCTTTTGTATCTATGCTCATCTTTCTCCTCTTAGTATTAAATATATAATAATCAGAAAAGTGTTAAAAGTGCAAGTAAGTACTTGCTTTTGTCATATGATTTCTATAAATTATTAAATGTATGAAAGATATGAATAATACAGATAAATCAGAATTTCTGGGAAAAGAGAAGATATTCCCTCTTTTAATAAAGATGGCCGCACCTGCTGCAGCTGGAATGCTTGTACAGGCGTTATATAACATTGTTGATACTATTTTCGTTGGAAGAGGGGTAGGGTCGCTCGCAATAGGAGCACTATCTCTGGTTTTTCCAATTCAGATGATTGTTGCCTCGATAGCAATGGCTCTGGGAATAGGTACAGCCTCCATTGTATCAAGAAGACTTGGAGAAAAACGGTTTGATGATGCATCGAAAGCAGTAGGAACCGGATACACTTCCATGCTTGCAGGAACATTTATTCTTACTGCAACACTTGTTATTTTTATGAGGCCTATACTTGGATTTTTCGGAACTACAGATGTGCTTATGCCGCTTACATCGGAATATACAAAATGGGTTTCAATCGGATTTTTCTTTTTTGCTTTTTCATCCTTTGCAAGTACAATGGCAAGAGCGGAAGGAAACTCAAAAGGCGCAATGATAGGAATGATGGTGGGGGCAGTCCTTAACTGTATGCTTGACCCCCTGTTTATATTCGGTTTTGACCTCGGCGTTATGGGTGCTGCTATTGCCACTTCCATAAGTCAGATGGTTTCCGCCTTGTATTTCATAAGTATCTATGTAAGGAAAAAAAATACAGTAAAGATTAGACCTGAATATTTTAGAATTGATACAAAAATTCTGAAAGAAAGTGTCATTCTCGGTATTCCGCCCTTTATTCAGAATGCAGGGATGAGTCTGCTTGTTCTGATTGTTAACAATTCGCTTGGGCATTACGGCGGAGAAGAAGCCATAGTAAACTACGGAATGTCAAACCGGTTTATGTCTGTGCTGATTATGCCTATAATCGGGATTGCACAGGGCTTTCAGCCGATTGCAGGCTACAATATCGGTGCAAAGAATTATGACAGGGTTAAGCAAAGCCTTAAGACTGCAATAATTACCGGATTGTCAGTTACGATGGTAGGCTACAGTATTGCCATGATTTTTCCCCAGGCTTGTATGGGTCTTTTTACATCAGACACTGCGATAATTGAATCCAGTGCAAGAGTGCTCAGAATAGTAATGGTATCAATTCCACTGGTGGCGGTGCAGTTTATCGGAATCAGCTATTTTCAGGCCGTAGGAAAAGCGAAGCAGTCAATGCTTCTCGGTCTTTCAAGACAGCTGCTGCTGTTTCTGCCTGTTCTTATTATACTTCCGCTTATAATAGGGCTTGATGGTGTATGGGGAACTTTCCCTGTTGCAGACACCTTATCATCAGTACTTACCTATATCCTGCTTATTGTAGAATTAAAGAAGCTCGGCAGGGCTGATGAGGAAAGAAAAGCTGATATGGAAACTGAAAAGGATGATTATAAAAATATACAGCTTCAGCCGGAATTGAGGGCTGAAGCCTGATAAAATTAGTATTACTGCCAGCGTTCCAGTTTGGGAATTCCGGCAGCAAAAAATGAAGCTATGAAGCCGGGCATCTTCATTTTTTTAAGCTGTTCTCTGACCAGCGATTTCATTTCAGCCATTGTCATCTCTGGCTGAACAAAGGCTCCGTTTTCATAGCAGTAACTGCAGTATTTATTATTCAGAGACCCGTCTGGTTCGGTTCCCCCGCCTTTCGGGTCCTGTTTCATAGGCATACCGCAGCTCTGACAATTTTTGTATTTTACTTCATTCATCTGTTATTCTTCCTTAATATAAAAATAAATTTCTGTGATAAGGTCTTCAGGCTTTGTATCCTCGGGTGAATTCAGGTACTGTTCATACATGGCTGTTTCAAAAACTATACCCTTATCTTTCGCATATTCGCTAATTTTGTCGTATGTTTCACTAAGATTTGCGTATGTGCCCTTATGCGTTTCAATCAGCATCTTTCCTCCGGGAAGATGTCCGGAATTTACATTACCTCTTTTTTCGAAAGTTCCTGAAACTGGAAAGCCGGCTTCAATTTCCAGATTATCCATATCCATGTTGAAATACATTGCGTAGGGCGCACCTGTGAACTGAATATCAAGATTTTGAGCATATTCGGCTATCTCTCCATATGCTTTTGCAAGAAAGGCAGGTATCTCCTGCATTGTTGTGATTCCTTTTACAGCCATAGTCGGCTGTTCTTCCTTCTGAATTATCTTCATAATGGAACTCCTTTGTTTTAACGATAATTCATTATTGCACCCTGTATACGACAGCAGTATGTCGTAATTAAATTTCGCAAAGATTGCAAAGCAGAAAATGCAGCAGGGAAGTATTATAGTTTCAGAGGGTAGAAAAATGTCAAAAGCCGTATCAGATGATATTAAGATAATTGATCTTACACCGGATAACATAGCAGAGTACGGTGTCTGCGGATATAAGGATGTGCAAAAGCATCTTGAACTGAGGCGGAAAATCGACTGGGTAAAAAAATACTACCCGAAGGGGCTCCGGATAAAAGCACTGATACATCCAGAGGGCGGATATCAGGGAATGATAGAATATATTCCCGGAGAATATGCACACAGACCGGTGAAAGCTGAAGGCTACATGTTTATACACTGTCTCTTTGTGGGATTTAGAAAAGAATACAAAGGCAGAGGTTATGCCTCACTGCTGATTGAAGAATGTATAAAAGAAAGCCGTAATTCCGGATATAAAGGCGTTGCAGTTGTTGCCCGCAGGGGATCTTTCATGGCTGACAGCGGCATTTTTATAAATAACAATTTTAAAGTATCAGATTCATCTAAGCCTGATTTTGAACTGCTTGTTAATAAATTTGATGATGCATATCCAAATCCGGAATTCCGGAAAATCTTCCCGGAAAAGTTTTCGATGGGGCTTTATATTTTCAGATCAGCCCAATGCCCGTACACGGTTAAGAATGTTGACGCCATAATAAAAGCTGCTGAAGAAAAAAGGCTAAATTCTCAGCTGATAGAACTCAGTTCACATGAACAGGTTCAGGAATCTCCGAGTCCCTTCGGTTCATTCGGAATTATTCATGACGGGAAAATCCTTAGCTATCATCCCATCAGTGTTAAAAGGTTTGAAAATATAATTAATAAATAAACAGCTGGACATGTCAATTAAAATCAATATAAATTTAAATATGAGTAGAACAAGTGCATATTTCTTAAAATGTTATTCAGAACGTCCGCTCGAAGTTCAGAAAAAAGCTTCGATTCTTGTAGTTATCAATTTTCTTTTTATTATACTTTCTCTGTTGCTGACACTTGCAATGGCTTTAACCGGAGCGGTTGTTGCTATGGTTATGACTTCAGTTCTGGCTGTCTGCTGCTTATTTTTTCTTTTACTGATTAAAAAAGGAAATTTTAAAATTGCCGTAAATTTATTTCTGACAGTATTCTTTTTTATAATTTTTGCAACAATCAAGTTTGATGCATATGTAGATGTATATGAAACCTACGTAATTTCAGCACTTGGGTTGTTTTTTCTGATTATTACCTGTCTTGTTGGATATTCTATATTCCAGCCTGTTGCTGCAACTATATTAAACTGTGGAGCAATAGCTGCAATTTACTTTATTGATGTTCTTCCCTCGCAGAAGGGGCAGGTCGGTATCCTGGATGTTCAGAATCTTGTTACCTGTTATATAATTGTTATCGGCTCAGGCTTTACAGCAGTTATGATACTGCGGCTGCTTAAAACTCTTGTGAAAGATGCGGAAGATTCAAAGGCAGAAGTTCAGAAACATTTTGCCGAGTTTAATACGGGTGTCCATGAAACATTTGAAATTTTCACCGGAATAGGCGAGGAGCTGAGGAGTTCATCAGATACATCTATTGATACGATCAGCAGGGTTTCATTAGATTTAAACCGGATAAAAGACTCTGTTGAAGAATTGGAAACAAGCATATTTGAAATGTCAGGAGCCAATAAAAAATCTGTTGAATCAGTAGAGTTTCTCAATTCAACCCTGGAAAAATACAATCTGACGGTACAGACTACATCCTCTTCCGTAGAACAGCTGATTGCCAACATTAATTCAATTTCATCAAATACGGCCTCGCAGATGAAGGCTGTGGAGGCCCTGGTTAAATCCTCGATGTCGGGTGAATCTGAAATGGATGATTCTGTCGAGTTGATTAACAGTATCGACAAGAGTTCCTCTGACATGCTTGAGATGGTCCAGATTATTATGAGCATTGCTGAACGGACAAATTTGCTGGCAATGAATGCTGCAATTGAAGCAGCCCATGCAGGTGAATCAGGTAAAGGTTTTGCTGTTGTTGCAGATGAAATAAGAAAACTGGCGGAAGAAACAGCTAAAAATTCAAGGAATATTTCTGAACGTCTATCAGAAAGTATATCTGCAGTCAGCAGAACTACTGAAGCCAGTCAGAGAGTAGGGCAGACATTTCATTTAATTACAGAAGAAATACGAAAGGTTTCATCGATGTTCAGGGAGGCTTCTGCAGGTATAGATGAGATGTCTCAGGGGACTGGTGCTATTCTGTCGGAAATTGAAGGAATAGTTGATAAATCAGCTCTTGCAGATGAAGCTATGAAAAACCTTGAGAATATAAATGCACAGAATACAGAGAAGCTCGATGAGATAGTAAGCAAAGCAGAAACCGTAGCTGAAACAATATCTGATATAAAAAGAATGTTCACTGATGCAGAAGCCCAGGCTGTAAGAGTCTCTGAAATTGGACAGGAAAATGTCAGTCAGCTTAACAGTTTCAGTAAAAAAATGAATTCACTTAATACAAAAAAAAGGGCTCCGGCTTTAGCTGAAACTTCAGCCGGAGCAAAATGAAAAGGAATTATTAGGACGATGCTAATAGATACCTATAGCAACCATAATTAAATAGAGTGCAAGGTTTATAAACGGCCAGCCAAGCAGGAAATTGAAAATTGTTTTTCTGTGACCGTCATCGTCAACGCTTGCGACTACAAGACCGCCTGAACCTGAGAACGGAGAGACTGCAGTAGCCATTGCTCCGACTGCTACAGCTGCATAGCCGATACCCGGTACAAATCCGCCGGCTATTGCCAGAGCAGGAACCAGGGCAAAGAAAGTAGTGTTAACTACGAATCCGCTTACAAAAAGACTCATTACTCCGGCAATAAGTGCAAGCATAATCGGTACGATTGCAACCGGAACACTTTCTCCGAGCCATGTCGATACCATCTCAATGGCTCCGGTTTTGCTGACTATTCCGATAAGTGTTCCCATACCGCAGAGTGTTGTAAGTGCGGAAAGAGGGACACGTTTAAAAGCTGCTTTTTCATCACCGACTTTCAGTACAGAGAGAACTACTGTACCGATGAAGGCAATCCAGACCAGGTATACACCGCGGGCTATTTTTGCAGCAGCAGGGCTGTTCGGGAAAATAAGTCCAACAAGCGGTGCCGCAACCAGAACTAGAACAAAGCCGATAATAACAGCAAGGTTTGCCTTCTGTTTCGGTTCGAAGGGTTCAGGTTTTTCAAGAACCGGTGCTTCAATTTTATATCCCTTGAAGAGGATATAAGCAGCAATAAATATAATTGTGAAAAGAAGTGTAATCTGGAAAAACGCATGGTTTCCATAACTGTTTACTTCGTCAATCGAATGTCCGCCTGCAGTCATGGCCATCTCCCTGAGGAAGATACCTGCGGTACTTATCGGTGAAAAACCTCCTGCACTGATACCTGATACACAGGATACCGCGGCAAGAATATTATTCATTCCGGTAACTTTAGCTATGGACAGACCGATAGGAATCATCATAACGGTAGCACCGTCTCCGGCTCCTATCGCAGCCATAATAAATGACAGTATGAACAGTACAATGGGAATTGCCCATGGCATGTTCCGGACAGCATAAACGACCTTATCCGCGACTTTTCCTAGTGTTCCGTTAAGTACGGCAAAGCTGTAGAAAAGTGTAACAGAAAAAAGCAGCAGAAATAGTCTTGTTGGAAATACTCCCACTAAACCTCGTGGTGATTCGCCAAGGACAAAGACTCCGATAATATAGGCTGCAGCTATAGCCCACAGACCTATATTAGTTTTAGTTTTAGCTCCTAATGCAATTACAGCAACAATTGCAATTAGACTGATGATGATAATCGTCATCACTCCCCCTTGAAAGTAAATATTTAAATGCCGGGTCCTCCTCCGGCATTATACCCTAGTTAAACCTGAGAGAATTCAGTTCTTTCGATAATTTCGTCCTGCATTGGTTCCCCAAGCGCTGTAAAATAAGCACTGTAGCCGGCAACTCTTACTACAAGATCCTTGTGCTTTTCAGGATCAATCTTTGCAGCAATTAGATGATCTTTATCAACTATATTGAACTGCATATGTTTTCCGCCCTGGGCAAAATAAGTTTTAATCAGGTTTCCGAGTTTTACAAGATCAGCTTCTGTCTTAAGAGCAGATGGATGAAATTTCATATTTAACAGAGTTGCCTGGTAGGTGTCCTGGTTGATTTTCATTGCGCTCTTTAGAACACCCGTAGGGCCTTTTCTGTCCATACCATGCATCGGGGACATTGAACCGTCTGCAAGAATCTCCCCGCTCTTTCGTCCGTCTGGTGTTGCTCCTGTAAGAAGTCCACCCGGCTGGTGCGAGGTTATTGAAATAGCAGTTGTTACTGCACGTCCGCCGTAGTAAGTAGGCATCGAGGCCAGCTTCTTTTCTATATGGTCATACAGCTCTGCTGCCAGTACATCAACTTCATCAATGTCATTACCGTACTTTGGTGCGTCAAGGAAATCCTGCCGCATTTCTTCGTAACCTTCCCAGTCAGCATCCAGCGCAGTGAGAAGTTCCTGCATTGTGTATTTCTTTTCATCAAACACAAGCTTTTTAACTGCAGCCAGCGAGTCTGCTACGTTTATTGCTCCAATTGTACAGAGAACAAGTCCGTTCTCAAGCGGCATGGTTCTTCTGAGAATGTCCTTGCCTTCCTTGATAGCATCTTTCATAAGTGATGATCTGAATGGGTCGGGGAAAAGATCCTGTTCAGCTTTAAGCTCGATATTGCTTTTTTCAACTCCAAGTTCAAGAAGATAGTCGAGCTGCCTGTAGAATGCATCCTTGTACAGGTCGAAATCAGACATTCCGGTTACATCACCGGTTTCAATACCGACCATTTCCTCTGTACCCTTGTTATATCCGTTGTGCATGAAGATATCGTATGCAAGTGCAATTATGAACATTCCTACGGCAACAGTTCTTGCTTTCGCCGGGATATTTCCATCTAGACATCCGGTCATAATGTAATTGCGTGAGTCTTCAATGGACATCCCCTGATAGCGGAAGAAGTTGATGTAGGATTTATCTCCTACGAAGGCAGGCATTCCCATACCGGTTTTTACGACTTCAAGAGCCTTTACCATAAGATCATCAGGTGTTTTGTCATGAACACGAAGTGTCAGGGTATGATGCGGCACTCTGGTTTCTTTTGCTGCATCAAGAAGAAGGTAGGTGAGCGGGTTGCTGGCATCATTACCGTCCTTATCTACACCTCCGATAGTCCAGTTATGCCATTTTGCCATGCCTGCATTTTTCTTTCTATTCTGTTTTCCTGAAACCCGGTTAAGCTTCATGTCTTTGACTCTGAGGTTCTCAAGCAGTTCGAGAATTTCATCATCATTTGTTACACCGTTTTCAATATCCTTTTTATAGAATGGATACATGAACTGGTCGAATCGGGCACCGGCTGTTGTAGGTGATGGTGATGCAAGCAGGAATGTTAACCAGAAAGACTGAATTGCTTCAAAGAAGGATTCAGCTGGTTTGGCAGGAACTTTTCGGCAGGCTTCAGCAATTCTGAAAAGTTCTGCTTTTCTCCGCTTGTCATTTTCTTCAGCACCCATTTTTTCTGCCAGATCAGCATATCTCTCAGCCAGTTTTATTACTGCATGGTGAACAATAATAACAGATTTAAGAAAGTCTACAGCTTCCTTATCAGGATTTCCATTGGCTTCATGTTCTTTAAGTGCTGCTTCACAGTCCGCGATGATTTTTAATGAACCGTCATTTAACATTCTTTCAAAATCCATACCGACAAGAAAGAAGCCGGGTCCCAGTCCGAGACCTGACTGTGCATATCCGCCGCCGCTTCCTTCTTTTCCCTTCCATGGAGGGAGAATCATTCCTGATTTCATAAACGGCCAGAGTTTTTCATTCTTCATAAAGACAGCGCCCATAGCTGAAACAAGGTTGTAATCACCGAATTTTTCATTAATTTCCTGAAGTTCTTTCTCTTCTTCAGGGGTAATGCTGTAGTTTTCGGATTTGAGCGAATCAACCTCATCCGGAGTCCAGGTTCCGTATTCATAATCAATCTCAAGTCCGAATGGCTTGCTTGCACCGGCGCCGGCAAAAAGATCGCCGTCTTCGATGAAAATTGTTATGTTTTCGAGGATATTCTTCATAATCTGCGCACGACGCAGAACATTCGGCTGCCCCTCGGTTTCTGAAAGAGTCTTGGTTGCGATGCGGAATTTTTCAATGCACAGGGGGTATTTTTCGACATGCAGCTCATTCAGCATCTTTTCAATTCTTGGTGTCATTTTAGCCTCCAATCTGACTGATCAGGTTATACTGATCGAAAATAAATTTTACAGAATTCATATGTGCATCATCAGGCGGATCAGCCTCAAAGGAAGGAGCTTCTTTTTCAAGCTGTTCCCATTTCCCGATTCCCATTCGATGATAAGGAAGAAGACTTACCGGTGTGTCTTCACCCAGCTGCTCTTTGATGAATCGGGCTGTCTGATTCAGATTTTCTGATGAATCGTTATATCCAGGTATAAGGGGGATACGAATATTGACAGAAATATTCAGTTCTTTCTTAATTTTAACTATGTTTTCAAGAATTCTTTTATTCCCTACACCTGTACCGAATTTATGTCCTTCGGAATCCATGTGTTTAAGGTCATAAAGAACAAGATCGGCATCTTTTATAGTGTCTTTTACTACTTCCCAGTCCGCGTTTCCTGTGGTTTCAACTGCAGTTGATATTCCAGCTTCTTTTAGCATTGCCAGCAGTGTCCGGGAGAATTCAGGCTGAAAAAGGATTTCCCCTCCGCTTAAAGTTACTCCCCCTCCTGAACCTTCGTAAAAAATCTTGTCCGATTCGACATCAGCAATAACTTCAGCCGCTGTCATTTCCTTGCCGATTATACTTCGGGCTTCAGTAGGACAGACGGGCACACAGGCTCCGCATGCCGTACACAATTTGCGGTTTGTATGTATTTTATTATCTTCAATAAAGATCGCTTTCTCCGGACATACACTGATGCAGGCGCCGCATGTTATGCATTTATCAGCATTAAAAGATAATACCGGTTTAATTGTATGAGATTCCGGGTTCTGGCACCATTTGCACCTTAATGAACAGCCGCTTAGAAATACAGTTGTTCTTATTCCGGGCCCGTCATGAATAGAGTAGTGCTGAATATCGAAAACCCAGCCCTTTATGTGTTGATCAGCCAATAGGTAAACCCTCATTTATTTTGGTATAAATGATGGTAAACCTTACCACTGTGGGAAGGTCAAATATTTTTATTAATTTTTTTTACGGGAACATAAAGCTCTGCAAGATGGTCATGCTTTCCGGATATGGTACCGGGTGCTACACATTTTCTGATAACATCGCCGGCAATTTCATAATCTTCATTTTTCAGAAAATCTTTAAGCTTATTATAATAATCGTCAGAGTTATTGAGACTGCCCCAGAACCTCATCGTAGCGTATTCGGAATCCTCCGGTACTTTTTGAACATATTTATTGCGGGATTTATATATACCGTATTTAAGGCTGATTCCAATAAACTGATTATAAGTACCGTTAATAAAATCGTCCTTGCTGAATACAGTGGAAACCTGTGAAATCAAAAGCGTGGGATTGCCTTCAAGAACAGATTCAAGTTTTCTCACAGCTATTTCAAAATCTTTTCGGTTATCAAAGGGATATTCAAGATATATCAGCTTAAAATCCTTTGCCTTGGCAATGTGAATAACTTCGACTTCTTTATTATGCAGAGCCTCTTCTATAGATTCTATATGGCTTGTGAAGGTCTTTTTGATATTAGAGAGCTCTCTTACCTTGTTTTCTGTCTCATTTATCTGCTCTATCATCAGCTCTTCAAGACTCTGGATGTTTGTTTCATTCAACTTTGTCTTAATCATGTCATATGAGACATCTAGTTTTCTAAGGTATTTAATGAAATTAATTAGATAAAACTGAGATGAGGAGTAGTATCTGTAGCCATTAATCTGATCGACGTTATATGGTTTTAACAGATTAATACTATCCCAGTATCTCAGCATTTTTGATGGAATACCGAATATGTTTGAGACCTCACCGATAGAATAATTATTGTTGATCCACTGATTTTTCACAGGTGCTTCTAACATGTAACTTTTACTTTTACACGACTTTGCTAATTCGTCAAGAAAAATCGTCGAATGCATTCTGTGAAAATTGATTCCTGCGTGGTATATTTAATCTGTGAGAAATAATAACTATCCTTATAAAATAATTAAGCCTGAAATAATTTCTGAATTACAAAGAAGTCTCTCAGATTGGGGAGTTTTTGACACTGTTTCAGCAGGCCCGCAAACAGAAGAGCTTATCAGGCTTCTGCATGCATCAATACCCGATAAGAAGAGAATATCAATCGGCCGCTATTCTGTCGTGATGGAGCTGGGCATATTCATTTTGGAATCCGGCTTATTAGATATTGATGAGATTCTCGATGCCGGAAGTCTTCTGTACAAAAATACAGAGAATGATACATTTGTCAGAAGCCTGGGTATTCAGCTGGCATCACTGTATGCTCAAGAAACAGGTGATTTAGACCCTGTTATGTCATTATTCAGAAAAGCTTCTGAAGATGAAGACTGGATTGTGAGGGAATGCAGTTCCGGCTTCATCAGGAAGCTCGTGAAATCACACAACGCGCTCGTCAAACCCTGGTATTTGGAAATGGCTGTATCCGATAATCCCCTGCATAGACGTTTTGCTTCTGAATCGCTGCGACCGGTAGCAGAGAATCGCTGGTTTAAGAATGCTCCCGATTTCGCATTTTCTGTGCTGAAACTACTGTATACTGAATCTTCTCCCTATCCCAGAACTTCAGCAGGTAACAGCCTCAGCGACTGGCTGAGGATAAACCCTGAACTTACTTTCCCTGTTGTTAAACAGCTTGCAGAATCCGGAAACCCGGATTCTCACTGGATTGCATACAGAGCCTGCAGAAATCTGGTAAAAAAGGATCCTCTTCTAGTCCTTGATTTGCTGAATATTGACGAATATAAATACAAGGACAGACATTTTAAAAGGAAAGACTTCATTACGGATGATTACTGAAATAGAGGCTAAAAGCATATTAAGGAAGTATAAGAAGATCGATTCCTGGTTTGTTAGCGCATATGCTATAAACCTGTACAGAGGATGCACTCATAATTGTGTTTACTGTGACGGCCGTGATGAAAAATATCAGGTTGAAGGCGTTTTCGGACGTGATGTGAGTGTAAAAAGCAATGCAATTGAACTTCTGAGAAAGGAGCTTGATCCTTCCAGGAAGCGAAAACCCTTTAAAAACGGATATTTTATCATCTGCGGCGGAGTAAGCGATTCATACCAGCCCTTTGAAACGGATCTTCAGCTATGCCGGCAGACTCTGGAACTTTTCCGTGAGTTTAATCATCCGGTTCATATCCTGACTAAATCAACATTGGTTGAGAGGGATCTGGAACTTCTGCTTGATATTAACCGAAACACAGGGGCAACGGTCAGTTTCAGTTTTTCAACTGTTGATGATGAACTCGGAAAACTGCTGGAACCGGGGGTGCCTCTGCCTTCAAAGCGTCTTGCTCTTATGAAAAGCATAAAAGCGGCCGGACTTAACTGCGGAATGTTTCTTATGCCGGTTGTTCCGGGCATTACAGATTCTGCAGAGCAGATCGATGCGTCAGTAGCGGCTGCATCAAAGGCCGGAGCAGATTACGTTGTATTCAGCGGTATGACACTTAAACCGGGCAGGCAGAAAGATTATTTTATGAATTTTCTGGATAATTACCATCCTGAATTAAAAAACGGATACGACAAGATTTATAGTAATGAAAACAGCTGGGGGGCACCGTCTTCGGCATATACATCAGCTATCGCCGGGCGCTTTAATACTGCCGCATCCAGATATGCTATGGCAAAACGAATACCTTCTGAGATTTTTGAGTCTATAGTCTCGAGGGATGAACTTATTATACTTATTCTGGAACAGCTTGACTGGCTGCTGAAGCTTAAAAATCGTGAAAGCCCATATGGTTATGCGGTTTATTCTCTCACTAAAAATGACAAGCCGATTGCAGAAATGAGTTATGAAGAGTTAACCGCAATCCGCGGTATAGGCAGCTTTACAGCGAAGCTGATACTGGAGATCTCAGAGACCGGAAGTTCAGCTTATTACCGTAAAATGCTGAGAGAGTGAATTGCACTGGCAGTCTGTATCTCTACTGATGATTTAAATAATATAAAAAAGAGAGGGTTGAAAAAAATTCAGATTCTAAGTGCTGGCATAAAAGGTTTTTTAGCTGCCAGTATGGACTTCTAGTGAATTGGATGATCTCCCTATACAGATTAAGGATGAAATCAATTTTATTATGAAGCTGAATAATGCAGGCGGTAATATTAAATATACAATTACACAGAAGGGTACTCACTACATACAGCCCGAAATTTATTCAGGACAGGAATTATACGACTGGTTTTTAACTGAAGAGAAACCCTAATCATAGACTTCGGAAATCTTTTTGGCACCTTCTTTTATTATCTTTCGCAGATGGGGCGGAGAAAGAACTTCTACATATTCACCGAAGCTTAAAATATAGCCGTAAAGCCAGCCGTCTTCAGGCATTGAAACCGTACAAATTATGCTGCCGTCATCAAGTTTTTCACAGTTCTTTTCATCGTAATATTCTTCAACCAGATCGGTCATAGGTGTTTTAAAATGCAGTTTTATTTCAATACTGCCGCTGCCGGTACCTGTGGGACCATATGAATTCCGCGATTCAAACTCTTCATAGCCTTGATCTCTTCTGATAAATCCCCGCTCGAGGATTTCCGGTTCCCTGATTCTCGAAATGCGGAAAAACCTGTAATCCTCCCTGCTTCTGCACCAGGCATAGAGATACCATGCCCTCCATTTGAAAACAATGGTCATCGGCTCTATTATTCTGGTATCTTTTTCCAGTTTGTTGTTTGTGTAGCTGATTCTGAGCAGTTTTTCCTTTTCTACCGCGGTATTTATTATCTGAAATATCCGCTTCTGATCGGGTCCGCCGCCTAACATTGTAAAATCGATATGAAGTTTGGAACTATGTTTTAAAAAGGATTCTCCCGGTACTCCGGGCATAAGTCCTTTCATTTTTTCAAGAGTATTCTCAAGTTTCGGATTGTCAATTGAATCGCTTATGCTCTTCAGCGCTGTAATTATATAGAAAATATCTTCCGGGCTGACAAGCTGACGGTCAAGTTTAAATGTCTTCATAATCCCGTAGCCGCCGCGGGGACCCTGGACTGTAACAACCGGAATCCCCGCCAGGTCGATAGCTTCCATATCCCGTTGTATTGTACGTACCGAAACCTCAAATTTATCTGCCAGCTCACTGGCGCTGACAAGTTCTCTGTTGAGAAGGTATACTACGATTGATAACAGACGGTCTATTTTCATTGAATATCAGCAGAGATGATAAACCGGAAGAGGCTGATGGTCAACTCCATTGACTTTTTTCAAGCCTACAGGTATATTAACAGACCGGATTTTATATCTGTAAATCAGTTATCAACCGCGGCAGGCGGTATGAAAGGAGATATTAATGTCAAAATCACATAGAGGTTTTGGTGTTCGTGAGCTGGTCAATAACGGAAGAGGGAGCTGCCCTGTCTGCAAGAGAACCGGTATCAAAGTTATCTACGAATACTCTAAAGATGAGAAGAAATTCATGATCTGCAAGCAGTGTAAGGCAGCAATCGCAGCCGGAAAGAAGGCTGAAGCTGTAGCTGCTCTTTAATCATCAGATTCTGATGCTGAAAGCCCGGTTTTTTGACCGGGTTTTTTTTGTGCCAGCAGGTCCGACATGTTCAGCGATGATACCTGGTCTATACCTGTATACAGAATACGCTGAATAACTCTGGCTGCCTCCCGGTTGTTTCCGCTTCTAAACTGTATTTCCCCGAACAGTACCTTAACAACCTCTTCCATATCCATTGAAGTAAGGCTTCGCGATGGCACCAGAGCCTCGGAGTCTTCTCCGGTTGTTATCAGTAAATTAGAAGCTATCAGCAGATCAGTTACAGTTTTTATATCCTCAGTGGAGACCGCAAACTTAATGGCAAGTTCGTTGATGTCCGGCGCTTCTCCGCCTTCGTCGAATTTTTCAGCTATAAAGACAAAAACTTCAAGACCAAAGGCTGCTTTTTCCGCCGGCTGCATCTCTGAAGGTTCCTGTCTGGTCCAGGGTTTTTTTCGATGCTGATGAAGCCACGTCAGTTCCATAGCGGCAATAATGATTATCCAGAGAATGTAAAGCCAGAAAAGAAAAATCGGTACAACTGCTATTGTTCCGTAGATGACGGATGCCCGCAAAGCCCAGCTGGATATGTTTACGAAGCCGAATTTCATTACTTCCCAGGCTACCGAGCCGAGCAACGCTGCAATAGCGGCACTTGAAGGTTTAACCTTTGCTGATGGAGTAAGGATTATGAGCATGCTGATAATCATGAAATTAAATACAAATGGTGAAATCGATATGAATACCCGGGTTAATGCCTTTGCCTTTTCAAATATCCAGGGATTGATACCCTTTGAAAGCGTAAGGCTTACGGTAATAAGCAGCGTTCCGAATATTATAACTGAGGTGTAGGTTGTAAATTTAGAAAAGAAGTTACTTTTAGGCTTGCTTCCCCATATCGCATTGAGGTTGCTGCTGATGCTGTCCAGCAGGAAAACGCTTGATATTGTAAAAAAAACCAGTCCGACCACTCCAAGCTTTCCTGAGTTTTCCAGAAACTGTTCAAGAAGGGCGGTCGCCTCAGCCTGTCTGGTTGGAATCATAAGCTGTACAATGAACTCTGTCAGTTTAGTCTGGGCGGAATCAAGAATCCCGAAGGAATTCATCAGGGATATACCAAGGGCGGCAAGCGGAACAGCGGCAAGCAGTGTTGAATATGCCATGCTGCCGGCTCTCGCAAGTCCGTTATCTCTCATAAATTTCGTATATGTATGCACTATAGTCTGCAGAAGTCTGATAAGCAGTGATACCGGGAGCTTAAAATGCGCCGGGTTGATGTTCATTAATCTGTTCATACTCATTTATCGGTAAGATCCGTCTCTAATTGAAATTATAACGATTTTACTCTATTATAACGGTATGATAGAAAAAGAGTTACCGGACCTTAGCGGTTCCGTTATATTTTTTACAGGAATAAAGGGAACCGGTATGACGGCTCTTGCTGAGATTTTCCGAAGCAGGGGTGCTATTGTTACCGGTTCCGATGTTGATGAACATTTTTATACGGATGAGATTCTTACTCAGCTTGGAATTCCGGTTTTCAAGGGCTTCAGCCCTGATAATATTCCGGAAAGCACTGATCTTCTGGTGTATTCAGCTGCTTATTCGCTGACTGAGCATCCGGAACTTACAGCAGCTTCAGCGCGCGGTATCAGGATGATGAGCTATGCAGAGGCTTTAGGCTCTTTATCAAGAATGAGCCGATCAGCGGCTATCGCCGGCGTACATGGAAAAACTACTACAACTGCAATGACAGGGACTATTTTAAATGCCCTGGAACTTCCTGCTTCAATATTGACCGGATCTGCTGCCGCCAACTTCGGCGGAAGATCAACTCTTGTGAAGGGAAATGATTATTTTGTAGCCGAGACATGTGAATATAAAAGAAATTTCCTTAACTTCAGCCCCCAATGGCTTGTTATTACGAGTGTTGAACCCGATCATCTGGATTATTACCGTGATTACGATGATATACTCAGCGCTTTTGTCGAATACGGTATGAAGCTCAGCAATGGAGGAGCGCTTATTTACTGCGCTGATGATGCCGGAGCCTCTGAAGCGGCTGAACGTATTAGGGCTAACAGGGATGATGTAAGACTTGTGCCATACGGTCTTACAGTTGACGGCGATTTCGGGCTTACTGACCTGGAAAAGGCTGACGGTGAAACCCGTTTTAAAATCAACAGATTCCCTTCAGTAAAAATGAAGCTTCTTGTTCCCGGAACTCATAATGTTCTAAATGCCGCTGCTGCAATTGCTGTGGCATGTCAGCTGCTGGATATTGAAGATCGCGGGCGTGATTCCGGTGAACTTATTTCAGAAGCCCTTGCCGGATTCAGGGGAACCAAACGCAGAAGTGAGATACTCGGAAGCTCTGATGATATAATTTTTATGGATGATTATGGACATCACCCGGCAGCAATAAAAACAACCCTGCACGGACTCAGGGATTTTTATCCTAAAAGAAGGATTATTGTTGATTTCATGAGCCATACATATTCAAGGACCGAGGCTCTGCTTGATGATTTCAGCAAATCCTTTGATGCAGCGGATGTTGTTATCCTCCATAAAATATATGCATCGGCAAGAGAAAAACAGGGAACTGTTCGCGGTCAGGATCTTTATGAACAGACAAAGAAAAACCACAGTGCTGTTCAGTATTTCGAAGAAGTAATGGACGCAAAAGACTTTGTAATAAATGAGCTTAAACCCGGAGACCTTTTTGTAACAATGGGTGCCGGTGATAACTGGAAACTAGGTGAATCGGTTTACAGTTATTTTAAAGAAGAACAATACGGATGTACTGAATGAAAAGCATGACCGGATACGGCTATACCGAGTTTCAGGATGAGAAAATTCATATCACTCTTGAGATTAAATCATACAATAACAGATACCTGGATATTATTATCAATCAGCCTGTATTTCTTAATCCGCTTGAAGCTGAACTTAGAAAGTTTATTTCAAGCAGGGCTGAAAGGGGAAGAGTTGAAGTATATATCAGGGTAAGGGAACTCGAAGAGGATATAGTTGTCCATCTTGATAAACCTGCTGTTGCTGTATATGCAGAAACACTGAATAAAATTAAGGAACTTGCCGGTATCCAGCAGAGCCTTGACCTTTCGCATTTTCTCGCCCTGGATGGAATCCTTAAAACTGAAAAAAAGCGGGATATCGATCACTATCGTGAACTGCTTGCGCCGATGTATGAGGAAGGCTTCAGACAGTGGGATGCTTCAAGACAGAAAGAGGGAGCAGAAACAGAAGCCGATATCCGCAATAATATAAATGGAATCTACAGCGCTCTTGAACTGTTTGAGCAGAAAGGCGATGAGATGGAATCCGAGATCAGAAATGGAATTGCTTCAAAATTTCAGGAAGTGCTGGGAAGTGAAATAGATGAACAGCGGATTCTTGCTGAGACAGCAGTCCTTCTGGTTAAATATACAATCAATGAAGAGATTATGCGCCTTCGCGGTCATCTGGATTCCTTCATTGAAGGGGTAGAGTCCGGGGAAGCCGTCGGAAAAAAGCTCGACTTTATTTGCCAGGAAATAAACCGTGAGGTGAACACAATCGGTTCTAAATCGACAATATTTGGGGTAAACAAGAGGGTTGTTGAAGTAAAGGACAACCTTGAAAAGATTCGGGAACAGCTGAGGAATGTTGAATAGATGAAAAAGGATATCAAGATAGCCATATCAGGCAAGAGCGGCTGCGGAAATACCACTGTAACCGGACTCGTCGCTGAAAAACTCGGACTGAAAATGATTAACTATACTTTTAGACAGATGGCTGATGAAATGGGGATTCCTTTTGAAGAGCTTCATGCTATGACCAGGGATGATTTTTCATATGACAGAAAGCTGGACAACCGGAATGTTGAGCTGGCTATGGAAGGAAACTGTGTATACGGAAGCCGCCTTGCTATCTGGATGCTTAAAGAAGCTGATCTGAAAATCTATTTAACTGCTTCAGATGAGGTCAGAGCTTCAAGAATTCACAATAGGGAAGGCGGAGATTCTCAGGCTATTGCCGATTTTACCAAAAAACGTGATCAAAATGATTCCGAGCGTTACCGGCAGATCTACGATATCGATAACAATGATTTTGCCTTTGCTGATCTTATCATAAATGTAGACCGGTTCAATCAGTATCAGGTTGCAGATATCATAATAAAAGCCGCTGAATCTTTACAATAAAGCCGAATTTTGTTATATTTTATTATAAATTTGAAAGAAATTCAGGAGTAGCCGATGATTCTTCCTCTCTATAAACTTATTGATCTTCAGGAAGATGTATATGCCTGTACATCTGCAATTATCAAAAGAGCACAGCAGGTTACAGTTGCAGGTGATGAAGACCTCGATAGAAATAATGGAAAGGTTGTATCAACTGCAATAGATCAGATTCTTACATCTAAAGTTGAATACGCAATAGAGGACTAAATACCGGTAAATGGACAGTATACCGGTTGTCCTGATTTTTGGACCTACCGCAACTGGGAAAACCAATCTTCTTCTTTCACCAGTCTTTAATAATTCAGAAATAATAAATGCAGACTCAATGCAGGTATATCGCGGAATGGATGTCGGTACTGCCAAACCGTCTGCTGATTTTCTGGCCGTAGTTAAGCATCACCTGATAGATATCCGTGATCCCTCAATGCAGTTTCATGCCGGAGATTTCGTCCGTCTTGCAGATGAGCTTTGTTCAGATATCCACCATAGCGGAAAGCTGCCTGTTATCTGCGGAGGTACAGGCTTTTATTTTAAAAATTTTATTTTCGGACTGCCTGAGGCTCCTGCTTCTTCAGAAGAAATCAGGGTCAGGCTTGAAAAACGTCTGCAGACCGAAGGTTCATCTGAATTATTCAAAGAACTCGCACAGGTTGACCCTGTATCCGCAGAACGAATAGAAATAAATGATCATTACAGACTTGTCCGGGCACTGGAGGTTTTTCAAAATACCGGTAAACCTCTTTCTGACTACAAAGTTCCCGATACTCCCAGGAGCGGATATCGATTTTTTTTAATTGGGCTTGATCGTCCGCGGGATGAGCTTTACCGGAGAATAAATGAACGAGTGGAACAGATGATTGATGAAGGACTTGAATTCGAGTTTAAGAAATTAAGAGAAGCTGGATACGGCCCCGAAGATCCGGGCATGAAGGCAATAGGCTACAGTGAATTTTTTGATTATGAATCAGGAAAGACAAGCTTTGAAAAAACTGTTGAGCTAATAAAACGCAATTCCAGACGTTATGCAAAGCGGCAGATTACTTTCTTTCGTCAACTCCCTGATATCAACTGGTACAGTCCGGAAGACCTGGAAGGAATATCAGACGCTGTCAGAGAATTCACCGGAATTAAATAGCAGAATAATTTCTAGATATCCTTTTCACCGAACACAATAGCAGTAAATAGATAAATCTCCATTGCCGGGTCTTTCCATGCGTCCGGAGGAAGTCCCGCCTTCAGGCAGGTATGCTGTATAAATCTGTCCCTTTCCCATCCCTGTTCGACAGGCACCTGCGGAAGCAGAACCCCGGAGTGATATCCTTTTTTCATGAAAATTCCGTGCTTTCCAACCTCAATTTCATTTACATCTGAAGTTTGATACAGTGGCGAAAGGACAGATATTTCAATATCAATCATATCCCACTCACCTTTGGTCAACGGAGGGAATCTTGGATCTTCAAAGGCTGCTGCGTGAGCCATTTCTTTAACCGTGGTAAATAAGGGAAGTCTGCCGACAATATTTCCGATACAGCCTCTGAGGCTTCCGGCTATATGAATGGTTACAAAGGCTCCGCAGATTTCATTCAGAACCCCTGATACTTCAGGGTATACAGTTTCTTCTCCGAAAAGTTCTGACCTTATTCTTCCGCGTGCCGTTTTAATAAGAGCCGATTTTTCTTCGATTGTAAGAGTAAAATCCATTTTAGCCTCCTTATTTAGTTATCCGGATTCATTATCCGGTCTATACGTCTCGGATCAAGAACCACGGAAAGGTTTTTTTCCTGAGTCGGCAGGACAAGCCCTGTTTTTCCGTCTTTTGCCCTGCGAAGATATTTTACCTGAGTGTAGTACAGCTCCGCTTTACCGGAATTTCTTGCTTTACTGTAGAACAGGGCAAGATTGCCCGCATCAAGAAGGATGTCGAGAGGTACAGATTTACCGGGCAGTGTTTTAATAAAAACATATCCCCCGGGGTAGTCTCTGGTATGAAGCCACATATCATTGCCCCGGACGTACTTCCGCAGCAGCTGGTCGTTCTCGGTTGCACTGCGCCCTACAAGTATTCTGTACATTCCTGATCTGAAGCTGAGTCCGGGAGTAGATTCTTTTTCTTTTGTCTTCTGTTGCTGCTTCGGTGCAGATTCCGAGATCTTTTTAAGAAGTGACGCATCGTCAGTTGTTTCTGTTATTAACAGATCCGCTCTCAGGTTTTTAAGCTGGAGTCTGTGATTTTCAATATCTTCATTAACTATATCAATACCGGATTTCGCCTTTCGGTACATGGTATAGTATTTTTCCGCATTCTTTTCAGGTGTCAGCCTGGGATCAAGTTCGATATCGGTTTCTGTATTATCCCTGTAAAAATTTACAACCTTGAGCCATATTGCCCCCTTCTGTGCAATATGGAGGTTGCTCATTATCAGATCACCTGTTTCCTTGTATTCCTCATAAGGTCCGTATTCCGAAGCCTTCCGTTCAAGGTTTTTTAGAGTGCTTTCTATACGATTAATAGCCGTTGTAATTATTTTAACGGCCCGGTCGCGAAGGCGGTCAATGTTTTCATCTTCTTCGACATGGGAATAATATTCATCAATAAAGCTATTAAAACTCTCAGATGAATTATAATCCCTGATTTCGAAAACCCTGCCCGAAGAGTTTCCTTTATTTTCAGGTAATGTGAATACACCGCCTGAGGTTTCACCCCGTCCGGGTCTTCGGTAAAAGGCGTCAAGGATCTTCTGCTCTGAATCACAGGCAATGATATTGGCTGCACCGCTCCATAAGCGGACCCATAGAACAGTGGGTTCACCGCTGCGTGAGATCTCGATTTTAATAATTCGATCCTGATTGATCTGCTGAATGCCGGTTATCTTACCTCCCTTGATTCGGGCTCTCATAAGCTGGGCAAAGCGCTGAAGTTTTATCTCGGAAACAGCTGAATTGGCAGTAGTGTGGATTCTGGTTTTACCCGGTGCCAGATCGATTATCAGATTGAATCTTCCGCCGGGACGGTATAGTTCAAGAAAGAGACTGTGGAAGTCAGGCTGCTTTATCTTCTGGATGTGGCAGCCTTCAAGACTGATTTCTTCAAGTATTTTATCTATTTCTACACAATTTAGAGACATTCGGGAATTCTATACGGACATCTTAAGCTTATCAAGCACCTCTGAATATATATCCGCATCTTTCTCACTGAAGAAAACGAGGGTAACCTCGCGCGGGAGACTGCTGCTTTGCAGATGTGCCGAAATTGTGTCTACTGCAATTTCATTAGCCAGTTTTTTCGGAAATCCGTATACTCCGGTTGAAATGGAAGGAAAAGCAATTGTTTTAATCCCGGTTTCCGCCGCAAGCTTGAGTGAATTCCGGTAGGCGTTGGCCAGCGTTTCGCGTTCACCGCTTTTGCCGCCGTGCCATATGGGACCTACGGTGTGAATAACATATTCACAGGGCATTGTTCCTCCGCTGGTCAGTACAGCTCGTCCGGGCGGCAGCCCCTCAGGATATCTGTGAGTGCGTATATCCCTGCATTCATCAAGGATAACCGGACCTCCGGCCCTGTGTATGGCGCCGTCAACACCGCCGCCTCCAAGAAGACTGGAATTGGCTGCGTTAACGATTGCGTCAACATCAAGGACCGTTATATCACCGACTACAAAACGCAGTCTGTCTGAAGGAATCTTCTCCATAGATTAATATGATAAGAGCACGAAAGCAGAACTGTCTACAGTAAAATTGCCGTATAATCAGAAAAAGTCGAAATTCAGAGACTTTTCAAAGCCTCAACGAGTGTTTTCATATCTTCATCCGTTCCGATTGTAATTCTGACAAAGTCATCAATACCGGGTTTATTAAAATAACGTACCAGTATTTTTTTGTTCTTAAGCTTAGAATATACTTCCTCACCGTTTAATCCCTGTTTTCTTGCGAATACAAAATTTGCTTTGGATGGCAGGACTTCCCAGCCGGATTCTTCGATTTCTGATGTAAACCATTCCCTTGTATTAATAATTTTTGAGATAATTTCCTTAGAGTAGGTACTGTCTGTAACTGCAAGTTCTCCGCAGGTCTGCGCAATGAGGTCTACCGGGTAGGAATTAAAGGAATCTTTCACGGTGTTCAATGCTGTAATAAGCTCCGGTGCACCAAGTGCATAGCCGAGTCGCAGGCCTGCAAGCGAAGAGCTTTTGGAGAAGGTTCTTACTACAAGCAGATTGCTGTAGGATTCTATCAGCGATGCTGCGCTTTCTCCTCCGAATGCTATGTAGGCTTCATCTATGCATACAAGCCGGTCGGAAGGGTATGAATCAAGCAGATATTTAATCTCATCGAGAGTCAGACAGACTCCTGTCGGTGCGTTGGGATTCGGAACAATTATACCTGTGGATTTTTCTTTAAGATAGCTGTCGATATCGAGTGAAAAATCTGCTTTCAGCGGAACCTTCTTGTAAGGAATAGAGTAAAAGCCGGAATACACAGGGTAAAATGAGTAGGTGAACTCCGGGAACAGCAGGGGACCGTTTTTACCGTCAAAGAATCCGAAGAAAACAAAAGAGAGAACCTCATCTGAACCGTTTCCTATAAAGACATTTTCCGGTTTCAGGTTATTGTCATCGGCTATGGCCTTCCTGAGCTTCAGTGATGTCGGTTCGGGATAGAGTCTGAGCCTTGAATGATCGAATGTCTGCAGGAAATCAAGAATTTTTGGTGTAGGGGGATAGGGATTTTCATTGGTATTCAGTTTAATATACTGTCCGTCCTGCGGCTGCTCTCCCGGTACGTAGGGAGTAAGCTGGTTCATTCTGTCTGCAAACATCTTATGACTCCATATAAATAGTTTAAAGGCATTCATATATTATCTGAAGTAATAATTATTGTCAGCAGGATTTTAGTCAGCTTATGAGTTTTCTTATTTCTGCAGCCATGTAAAAGCTTCCGGTAACAAGTACCGGCCCGCCTTTTTCTAATGCAGCGGAAAGTGCGGTTTCTGGATTCAGCTCCAATACAGTATCAGGATTTATTTCTCTGAATATTTCAAATACAGTTTCAGGGGAGTTCGGTTTGAAACTGCCCGGAGTCGAAATGATGATTGTGCTGAAGTGTCTGCAGATGTTCTGCGCCATTCCCCTTATATCCTTGCCGTCAACAGCCCCGAAGATCAGCGTTCCGCTTCCGTAAACTGATTTAAAGGCTTCTGCTGCTATAACTACGGATACAGGGGTGTGTGCTCCGTCAATCATTATCGAAGAATCTGTTCCCAAAACATTCGGAAAGAGCTCGCTTCTTCCGGGCAGGGAAGCCGTTTCGATTCCGGAAGCAGTATTGAGTCCGGGAATAAGACTTCTGATACACAATGAAGCAAGGGCAGCATTTTCAGCTTGAATACGTCCGCACATCTTCAGAGTCAAAACCTCAGCTGTCCCGTTTTTCCATTTAAACAGAGCATGAAAGGGATCTTTCATTTCAATATTATCCAGTACATCAGGAAAAAAACAAAGTGTTGAGTTCATCTGAGCAGCCTTGTTCCTGAATACCTCAGCTGCTTCTGCTTTCTGGGCTGAGGAAAATACAGGTACGCCGTTTTTTATTATCCCGGCCTTTTCTCCTGCAATTTCTGCTATTGTATTTCCCAGAAACTCGGTGTGCTCCAGTTCAATGGGGGTAAGTATACAGGCTTCGGGAGTCAGAACGTTTGTAGCATCAAGACGCCCCCCGAGCCCGGTTTCAAAGACCGCCCATTCAATACCTTCTTTCCTGAAAATAAGAAAAGCGAGAAGAGTAAGCAGTTCAAAGGTGGTAGGAGGTCCCCCCGGCGGAAGAACTCCGTCCGGAAGAGCTTCGATAGTTTCAACCATCTCAGTGATGGTTTCAATGTAAACATTATCCTTAAAGTATTCACCGCAGAGGCTTATACGTTCTTTATATGTCTCTATGTGAGGTGAAACAAAAAGTCCGGTTCTGTACCCTGCCGCCTTAAGTATGAAAGCTGCAAAGGCTGAAGTGGACCCTTTGCCCTTTGACCCTGCAACATGGATTGATTTAAATGATTCCTGCGGGTTGCCGAACACCGGCAGAAGAGCCTTCATTCGATCGAGACGGTATTCACGGGCGGTAAGACTTGGAGTCTTTTCGAGATTATTCAGTGATTCAAGATGAGTAAATGCTTCTTCTGCCGAATTGAACCGCATTGAAAATTAAAGGCCTCTGTCTCGAAGTGCTGCGGCATGGGTAACAAAGCCTTCATAGTCAGCAAGAGTTTTAACATGCTTTGCGGTTTCCTTAAGGCCTGAAGCACTGGCGTATACAACCGAACTGTATTTGATAAAATCACGTACCGATACTGCGGAGTAGGTTTTTGCTCCGCCGCCTGTTGGAAGTACAGCATTTGCCCCGGTTGAGTAGTTTGCAATGGAGAAGGGGGTATTATCACCCATGAGAATCTCTCCTGCGTTTTTAATTAGCGGAAGCAGATCGAATGGATCTTCGGCCTGAATCTGCAGATGTTCGGGTGCAAAATCATTGATTATTTCAGCGGCTTCATCTATCGAGTCTGTAATTATAATTCCCCCGTATCCGGAGAGTACGTCAGTTACAAATGTTTTTCTGGGTTCCGGCAGTGCCTCTGCTTTTTCAGCAAGTACAGCTGCTGCCTTCTGTGCAAGCTCCTCTGAAGGCGTAATCAGAAGGGCTGATGAATCAGAACCGTGTTCTGCTTCAATAAGCAGATCAATAGCTGCCTTGAAAGGATCAGCAGTACTGTCTGCAAGTACCACAGATTCGGAAGGACCTGCCGGAAGTCCGGCATCAACAACTGAAGACAGCAGCCGCTTTGCCGCGGCAACATACATGCTTCCGGGGCCGGATAGCTTGATAACCGGCTTAATACTTTCGGTTCCAAGTGCAAGTGCGGCAATTGCCTGCGCCCCGCCGATTCGGTAAATCTCTTTTACTCCGCATAATTCTGCAGCATAAAGACATGCCGGATCAACGGTACCATCCTCATTGGGCGGGGTTACGATAACGATTCTTTCGACCCCGGCAATAACTGCGGGTACCGCCAGCATGTAAAGCATTGAAGGAAAACTGCCTCTGCCGCGGGGGACATACAGCCCTACGGACTCAATGGATGTTGCTCTTTCACCTGCAAAGATCCCGGGTCTGACCTCGCTGAAGCTCATTGCCTCGGGAAGCTGGCTTTTATGGAATTTTTTTACGTTTTCAATGGAAAACTCAAGAGCCTTCTTCAGTTCATCATCGATAAGATTAGAGGCTTCACGGAATTCTGCTTCGGTTACCCGGAGCGGTATTCCTTTCAGATTAACCTTGTCAAATTTTGCTGTAAGTTCGTAAAGGGCTTCATCTCCCCTTTCTTTAACCTCGTCAATTATGTTCTGAACGGAAGAACTGATATTACTTATATCTGTTTCAGATCTTGAGAAAATCTGTTTTTTTTCATCTTCAGACAGTGAACTCCATCTGCGAATATTAATGTTCATAAAATTCCTCTCAGTATATTTAAAAGCCGGCGGGGAAGGATATCTGTACCAGGGTTCCTTCTTCACCGCTAATCTGCAGAACTCCGTTGAGCTGAAATGCAAGGCTTTTGATTATATCAAGGCCCAGGCCTCTTGTTTCAATGTCCGCTCTCTGGGGATCAAATCCTATCCCGTTATCGGAGACTGCAAGTACATATGATTCGTCCTGCGAAAAGATGTTTATCCGTACGACTCCCTTGCCGCTTCGGGGAAAGGCGTGGGTGAAGCTGTTTGAAACAACTTCGTTTATCAGGAGACCGCAGAGCACCGCCCTGTCCAAATCAAGCTGGAAAGATTCAACATCTATATCTACCTTGATGTTCGGACCAACGGCATGATTGTCTCTCATATTGGATATCAGTTTGCTGATATAATTCGTTACATTAATAGACGGAATTTTGTCTTCGCTGTAGATATTATCATGCACAAGGGCCATCGATTCAATTCTGTCTCTTGCCGCTTTCATCTTTCTAACAACGAGCATATTATCACTCTGCTGTTCCTGCAGTGAAAGGAGGCTGGATATCAGCTGCATATTATTCTTAACACGGTGATTTATTTCACTTATCAGAAAGTCTTTCTCTGTAAGCGTCCTCTGAAGTTCTTCCTGTATTTCCTTCTGCCGGCTTACATCAGTGATTAAACCCTCGATTGTAACCGGAATTCCATTCGGATCGGATATGCTTATTGCTTTCTGATACAGCCATCGGCTTCTTCCTGAGGCATCGATAATCATATACTCAGCACCGTTTCCGGAACTTTCTCCGCTGAGAAGCTGAGAATAAGCTGAAAGAAATTCATTTTTTGGAGCAATCTGAAGAAGATCTACAAGTCCTTCCATGTCAAGATTTGCAGTTTTCTCTACGGGATAGCCGGTTATGAATTCGAAGGATGAATTCATGAAATCAAATCTATTCTCAGGTATTGAATAAGAAAAGACAATGGCTTCAACATTCTCTGTAATTCGCTTGTATCTTGATTCCTGGTATTCGATCTGTTTTTCAGACTGCACATTTCTGGTTGCTTCTTTAAAAAAGATGGATAAAAGCAGTCCCAGTTCCTTATCCTCTGAAACGAAGGGAGGATTTGTTTTGCTGTGCATGGAGAGAAGACCTATGACATTTCCGTTATGATCAGGCAGCGGGAATACCATAAAGGATGAATCGGTATATCCTTCGTAACCGCTGGAATGAAGATCCGGAAAACTGTCTATATTGTTTATCAGAATGCTTTTCCCTTCTTCAAGTACTTTCCTGAAAACAGATTTCTCTCTTAAAGGGAAGGGGATGAACTCTTCGGCATGTCCTCTGTCAAGAGCATGAACAAGCCTCAGGCCCTTATCTTCCTTGAGATATATGCTTCCGCCGGTTGCCATGAGATGTGTGCCGAAATCATCCAGAATTCTGATTCCCATTTCACGCATACGGCGAACTGTTGTAATGGATATTGTTGAGTTTATTACTTTGTTAAGCCTGCTGTTAAAATCAGAAAGCTGCCGGCTTTTTTCTTCAAGTTCTGCTGTTTTTCTTGAAACTTCTTCTTCAAGATGCTGCTGGTAAAGCCTGTCTTTCTTTCTCTGTCTGCTTCGGGCAAGGGTCTTGGTGATGGCTGAACGAAGAATTTCCATATCGCCTATTGGTTTCAGAATATAATCCCAGGCGCCGCTGTGCAGGGCGTCAATGGCTGTAGAAATTTCACCGGCTCCTGACACTACAATCAGGGGTATTGTGTCTGAAATACTGTGCATTATTTTGACAACTTCAAGACCGTCCATGCCCGGCATTCTCAGATCAATCAGAACCGCATCGGGATTAAGGTCTTTGAATATATCTATTCCCTCTTCACCATTTTCCGCTTCAATCACAGCATAATCGTAATCTTCCAGAAATTCTTTTATTGAGTTTCGTACTGCTTTTTCATCATCAATTGTAAGAACTGTTATCATTCCGATCCTCTGCGGGGAGTTCTATAATAAATCTGGTCCATTCCATTTCTTCCGATTCAATATACATTTTTCCCTTGTGTTTGTCAGTAATTATATAGTATGAGATTGATAATCCAAGCCCCGTCCCCTCTGAGGCCTGCTTAGTTGTGAAAAAAGGTTCGATAATCTTGCTGCGGAGCTTTTCGGACAAACCGGGACCATTGTCTTCAATAGCAACCTGAACTCCGTGGACAGTATTTTTAACGCTGAGACAGAAACAGGGTTTTATACCATCCTCATAAACTTTTGAGGCCATTGCCTGGGCTCCGTTTTTTAGTATATTGAAGAATACCTGTCCCATTTTTTCAGGTTCACACATGACTTCGGTCTCATCATTATCATAACTTCTTTTGATTTCAATATCTTTAAATCTGTACTTTTTTTTCAGCTCGTAATCGCTGGATGCAAGCTGGATAGTCTTATCAAGGATCTCACTCAGCCTCTGGGCTGACATACTGGTCCGGCTTTTCCTGCTGAAAACAAGCATATCGCTTATTATATCGGCGGCCCTTCTTCCAGATGACATTATATCGTCGAGCAGCCTGATGATACCTCTTGTATTACAGTATTCTGCGAGCTGCTCCATTGAAATTCCTGTTTTATCCGCCGCACTCTGATTCTTTTCAAGTTCCGGATCGAGCCTGTTTTTAAGAACATAGGCGTTCTGAATTATCCCGGCAAGCGGATTGTTCAGCTCATGTGCTACCCCGGCGGCCAGACTGCCTGCAGACAGCATTTTTTCAGACTGAATAACCATTTCCGACATATTAACCTTTTCTGTTATATCGCTTGCTATTCCAAGAAGTCTCGAAGGCTTCCCGTCGGCGTCTGCCTGGGTAATCTGATAATAGAGGTTAAACCACTTCTCAGTTTCGTGGTTTATCCTTAATTTATATTCCATATAAATACTGTTCTCTTTTCCTGATTTTATATGCCGGAAAAGCTGTTCCGCCTTGTTGCCGTATAAGGGGGCAAGGTTCTTCTCTGAAAGATTTTCAGGAGTTACAACCATTTCTGAATAGGCTTTGAACTCACGGCTTGTAAGGTTATCCGGATGGCTTATACTTCCGCTTTCTATATCATACTCCCAGGAAATATAGCCTGAAATTTGAAGTGCCGTAGAAAGATGCTTTTGAGCGGTTTCTTTCTGTTTCAGCGTTACAATTGAGTATCTGGCCAGATTGATGAATTCCTGATACTCAATATCCTGTTCTTCAGCAATATGGTCGGCTTCAATTTCTCCGGAAAAATAGGAGTCGAGTTTTTTAAAACTGTCAGCAATTGAATTTGAAAATTTTCGGCTCTGCCTGAAACTTAAAAAAAGCAGCAGTACTGTGGTCATTGCCGCTGCGAAAGTACTGATTAATGTTGTTACCAGCAGATGTTTCTGCTTGAGTCTTCTGTAAGTAATTGTCGGTTCATGCTTTACCCGGGTAAAAATGTACCAGTCCCAATCAGGTATGGATGCTGCATATCCGCAGAATGTACATGAAGCTCCCGCGCATTCTGCAGTTTGAGAACTCATGCAGACCTGGCTTCCGTAAGGAGAAAGGGGGAGAATATCCTTTATGACTGAAAGCAGTTTTTTCCGGGCGGAATGTATGTTTCCGTTTGCAATATCACCGAAGTCTTCGGATTCTTCTCCTGCAATAAGCAGGCCGTTACCGTTATATATAACGAATGAGCTTTCCTGATCGAACAGCAGATTGAATTTATATACATTTATCCAGTTTATGATTGTCTTCTTTGCCGTCTCTGTATATTCGGAATTGAACCTGGTGTGGTAGATATATTCAACTGCATGCTTTGTTTCTGCCTCGGCAAGATTCCTCTGGGACTCAATGAACAGCTCTATGTCACTGTTGATGTTTCTGAATCCGGAAAATACAGTGATAGATGTAAAAACCACAGCTGCGGATATCACAGTAACCAGACTGAACATTATTATGGCGTATCTTATTGTACTGCTTAGCGATCTTTTTCGAATCATTACTTTGTTAGAAGTATATTGTAAATTCTGCTGCGGGTATATGTAAATTTTGTTACCTGATTGTAAATATTGAGATAAAGCTTTGGCCTTAGTGTTTCATTGCGTTATATTTGATATATGATGACTTCTATGATGAAACGGATAATATTTACTGCCGGAATTGCTGCGGCAATATTTTCAATAAATTCATGTGCACCTAAGTATACTCTTACTGTTGATTCTTCGGCCGGCGGGTCTGTGACTGTTGACCCATCGGGATATGAATACACTGAAGATGAACTTGTCACGGTTAATGCTCAGCCTGATGACGGATATTATTTTGCAGGCTGGAACGGTGATACCGGTTATGTAGTGGATTCATCAGGAACCCGTGAAATTCAGATTCAGATGCCTGATGATGATATTTCACTGTCCGCAGACTTCGCGGAATCCGGTGACGGCTGGACTGTAATGGTTTATATGGCAGGTGATAACTCACTTTCTCCAGTAATGCCGTATGACATAAATGAAATGGAAGAAGGCCTCTATAATGCTCTTACTGCCGGTAATGCCGGTATTCAGGAGGAGTTGAAAATTCTGGTACTTGCTGATGCTAAGGGGAGTAACAATACAACACTCTATCTGATATCACCTGATAACAGCAGTTCCTCCATCGCTTCATCAGTTCTGTATGCTGACTTTATCGTAGATAACGAAGTAAATATGGCAGATCCTGATATTTTGCAGGCTTTTATTGAATACGGTCTCGATAATTACGCGTCAACAAAGAATGCACTTGTAATGTGGAACCATGGTAATGGAGCACGTTCTATTGATTCAGGTTCTGAAATCAGTAAACAGATAGCTGAAGATGAAACTTCCGGCGGGGATATAATGTATATGGATGAAGTACAGCAGGCTATTTCCTCTGCTCTCGGTTCCTCCATGCTTGATATCATCGGTATAGACGCCTGTCTGATGGGGACTGTTGAAATTGCCTATGAGTTTAGAAATCTTGCAGACTATTATGCAGCCTCGCCTGCGAGTGAATGGGGATACGGCTGGGATTATTCTGAACTCTTCGGTTCCGGACTGTTTAATACTGCAGGTGATATACCATCCGCACAGGAGCTTGCTGTTGAGATAGTAACACAGTTTCAGGCCTCAACATCATCGTCTACCTATCAGAATACTATGACTGCCGTTGATCTGTCATATGTCGATGAATTGAAAACCGCAATAGATGCGCTGGCTGCAGCGCTTTACAATGCAGGTGAGCAGTCCAATATTGAGACATACCGCGATGAAGCTCTTTACTATTACGCAAAAGACTCGACTACTGAACCTGTATCTATCCCATATACTGATATTTATGATTTCTGTCTGGTCCTGCAGTCATACTATACCTCCGGTGATGTATATACTGCTGCGGATAATGTTTTAACTGCTCTTGATAACGCGGTAATTGCCTGTTTCGGCGAGTATTCCGGTACAAGTTTTGAGACTATAACTTCTTTTTATGAAACAGATGATTCAGCTGCTGTACGTGGGCTTTCAATATTCTTTTCCCATGGGGAAGAAATATATAACAGTTATTCACATTATGCCTACCAATGGTGGTATACGGCGCTTGATACCCAAACAGAAATGGGTTCGACTTACCTATACGGTAATATTGATTTTGCAGACTCTGACAGTGACGGTACTGTTGAAACATGGCGGGAGCTCTTTGAAGCCTGGTATGATTCAGGCGAGACATATACACCGGGAACTTATTAATATTTTTCATACTGCATACTATTTTACGGGGCTGACAGGGATGTCGGCCTTTTTTTGTCTTTTGTAACATTTGTTACGGGCTGTACTCTTGTTTCAGGTTATAATCAGATGAGAGATGGGAGACAGCTTTATGAAAATTTTAAATGCTGAAGATGGAAAGATTGTTTTTGAAACTGACGGTGTGGTAGGCCGAAGGATATATGAGCATCCTGAAGCCCAGGCAAATATAATTACCATGGAGCCGGGAGCTGTTATTCCAAAACATTCGGTTGAGGTAAAAACCTTCTTTTTTGTCCTTGAAGGGACAGCTACTATTGCTACTGATGAGAGTTCGGCTGAACTGTCGGCGGATCAGCTTCTTGAATGCCCGGCAGATGTTGATAGGCAGGTTGAAAATAATGCATCCGGACGCTTAAGAATTATGGTGGTAAAGTCTCCGGCTGATTAACAGCCGGTCTTTTTTAAAACCAGGGAAGAAGAACTTCAAAGACCAGCCTGTAGGCTTCAGGCCATAGGTGTACACCTTCAACGGTGTATTCAGCCTTAAGCCGGCGTTCTTCATCCATTAAAACACTGCTTACATCGATATATTCTGCATTGAAATCTTCTGCAAGCGTCTGAAGAGCCGTATTTGCCTGGCTGATAGCCTCATTCGACCGGGTCCTGAACATTTCGATTCGTTCTGCCGCCGGGATGAAGGATTCCTTGTCGGGGTTTACCGGATAGTAGGAAAGTATGTGAATTTTACAGTCCGGAAGCCTGGTACGCACTATGCTCAGAATCTCTTTGTATTTATACATCAGTGTATCCAGGCTGTAGTCAGGACTGCCGATGTTATTTGAACCTATATTGATGAACAGCTTTGACGGAGCCAGATCAAGAATAAGTGTTTCAATATTATCAAGCAGTCCCTGAATGACATCGCCGCTTATGCCCCGGTTATAGACAGTTTTATCAGAACCTGCAGCTTTCAGCAGTTCGTCGACCGGGAACTGTTCTGCAAGAGATGAGCCGGCAAAAACTATCCGGCCTTTTTGTGCCAGCGGATTCAGCTGCCTGTATCGTTCAGCCTTGATCGCCTTTTCTATATCAAGAAAATCTACTGCTTCGTCGTTCATAGCTATCCAAATACCCTTTTTCCGCCGGAGAAGGTCAGGAAGGTTTTAATATTTCTAAGCTCAACCGGGTTGCATTCAAACGGATTCCCGTCAAGGACTGTTATGTCTGCAGCCAGTCCGGGGATAAGTTTGCCGGTCAGGCCTTCGGTGTACATCTGCCTTGATGAGGCTGCTGTGTAATGATAAAGAGACTGTTCAACAGTCAGCCTCTCTTCGGGTATCCATCCGCCCTCAGGCTTATAGTCTTCATGCAGCCTGGTAACAGCACGGAAGACTCCAATCATCGGGTTTAGCGGAGATATAGGGTAGTCTGTACCGAAGGAGACCTCTGCACCGCTTTCTATCAGCGATTTAAACGGCCAGGCCCATCGGCAGCGTTCTTCACCAAGTATTTCATGAAAAGGATGAAGGGAGTATTCTTCGGCAAGCAGGTGATCCGGCTGAACGGATGCTGTGACACTCAGTTTTTTGAATCTGGGGATGTCATCAGGATGTATATCCTCAATATGTTCAATAGTGTGTCTGGTGCCGTTATATCCGTTTGCATTCCGGACCGCCTCAAATATATCGAGAGCTGCCCTTACCGCGCCTGAACCGCAGGCATGAAAGCGTATTCTTATTCCGTTTTTGTCAAATCGGATTGCCCTTTTTACGGTCCGGTCCATATCTACAAGCAGGGGCGCATTGAAGCCGGCAGGTTCATTATAGGGTTCGACCAGAACTCCGGTCTGCATGGGGGCTGTCCCGTCAAGAAACTCCTTTACGCCGCTGAAACGCAGATAGTCAGATGCATATTCCGACCTCTGCTCAAGAATATCTTCAAGCGGCTGCTCCATCGGAAAGACCATATGCATTCTGCATGTCAGCTTCCCGTCTTTCTCCAGTTCACTGTAAAGTGCGGGATTGAGTGAATTGAGGATCTGTATATCGCTCATTGATGTAACCCCGCAGCGGGCGGCTTCGGCAAGCAGGTTTTCTGCTGTCGCTCTCAGCCTCTCAGGAGTAAAGCGCAAAGCCTTTGATACAACAAGATCCATAGCCTCGGGTTCGAGCAGATAGCCTGTAGGATTTCCAGTATTATCACGGAAAATTCTGCCGATGGACGGATCCGGTGTGGCTGCTGTTATTCCGCAGCGTTTTAGAGCTTCCGAGTTTACCCAGACGCTGTGCATTTCGTCATTAAAAAGGCATACCGGTGTGTTTTTGAAGTATCTGTCCAGTGATTCCTTTGAGGGCAGGTTTTTTTTATCCCAGGTGAAATGCATCCATCCGAAACCGAAAAGCCAGTCATCGAATCCCCGGTTTATCTCATCACGGTAGAACTCAGCTGCTTTTGCAGCGGCTTCTTCTTCTGATCTGCATCCGCCGAGTGAGACAGAGCTTGACTGCAGGCTCCCGAAAAAGCCGTGAATATGGCTGTCGCAGAATCCCGGCATAATAAGCCGTTCTCCGCAGTCTACGACGGTGTACCCCTCTGCTTCTTTGGGAAGTTCTGCGGGTGATTTGAATACTCTTTCAATAACTGAATCCGCAATCGAGACTGCACCGCTGAATACTGCTTCCCCGTTTGCTGTAAAAATTTTTCTGCTTTTAAGCAGCAGTTTGCTATCAGTCATTTTTTACCGGAACCATCTGGGGAACATCAAGCCTGTCTATACCCATGGTTTCTGCAATTTCATTCAGGCGGGCAGGATCAGCCCAGAAATAAAGCTCGCCGCTTTTGCATCGTACCCATTCGGAGGGAGTTCCGCTGTGCTTTTCATCAGCAGGAGCCTCATACCAGCCCTTACCAAGTTCTTCGGCAGTAATTTCATAATTATGCTGCAGGCTCATATCGGTGACTATGCTGTAGCAGCTGTATCTTGTTATCTTACGGTAGCCGCTTCGGTCCCAGATATTCTGCATCGGAATATACTCAAGACCCGTGCCGTTAATTATTATATAGTCAAACCAGGGACCAATCTCGGTTCCCATGAAAAAAAGATGCCCAATGCGGCCTTCACTGCGTGAGCCTTCCATCGTTATCTCTACCTGATAGTCCCAGTCGGAAGGAAGCGAGACATCAGATTCATTCATCTCGACTTCGGGGGCAAACACATTGTTTATATCTTCTTCCTGTACAGCAGGCTCTTCTTTTTCTTTCCGGCCTGAAGCTGATACATGAAAAGCGGGTAAAGCTACAATTAAAAATAATACTAATGAAAAGCGGAATAATTTGTTCATATCTGAATAATAACAGATGCTGATTATTAAAACCAGATTTTGAAATTACTTTTATTGTTAGACCGGATAATTTCATCTATAATGAACCGATGAAACTTGAATTGTCAGGTGGAAGGTCAATATCCACAAAAAGAAAGTCTTTTGTAATGGGAATTCTTAACACAACTCCCGATTCTTTTTTTCCCGGAAGCAGGGTGGAGGCTGAGGAAGGCAGATCCTCCGCTGAGAAGATGATTCATGCAGGTGCTGATATCATTGATATCGGCGGTGAATCAAGCAGACCGGGGTCAGCCTATGTTTCAGCGGATGAGGAAATCAGCCGGGTCATCCCGCTTATTAAGGCAATCAGATCTTTTTCTGATATACCAATTTCAATCGATACCAGAAAATCCGCTACAGCCGAGGCTGCGCTTAATGCCGGTGCGGATATAATCAACGATATTTCAGCCCTGGCTGATGACCCCGAACTCGGTTTTCTTGCTGCGGAGCGTGATGTCCCTCTGATTCTGATGCATATGCGGGGAACTCCTGAAACGATGCAGCAGAATCCCCATTATAACGATACGATTGAAGAGATTCTTACCGAGCTTGAAGTCTGTATCAGAAGGGCAGGCGCCTACGGAATATCCAAAAACAGAATTATACTCGATCCGGGCATAGGATTCGGTAAAAGGCTTGATGATAACCTGAAAATATTAAAAGAAATTAAAAGATTTACAGATACGGGGTATCCGATTCTTATCGGACTTTCCCGGAAATCATTTATCGGAGCGGTTACCGGATCGGTTGTTGAAGATCGGCTTTCCGGAACACTTGCCGCCAATATGCTGAGTGCACTTGCCGGTGCGTCAATCCTCAGGGTTCATGATGTTCCCGAAACTGTAGCAATGCTTGAAATTATTAAAGCAGTGGAAGGAGCCTGAACCCGATGGAAAAACTGAATCAGTTCTGGGTTTTCAAGGATATAATCCGTCCTGTACTTGATATAGCAATTCTCTCATTTCTGATTTATCAGATGTACAAGATTCTGATCCAGACCAGAGCCCTGCAGCTGCTTAAAGGCGCAATGCTGATAGTTGTTATCTATTCAGCCGCGTTTATTCTTCAGCTTGATACTCTGCTTTGGATAATGAACGCACTTACAACGCTTCTGGTTGTAGTGCTTGCTGTGGTGTTTCAGCCTGAGCTAAGGAGTATTTTTACCAAAATTGGTCAGCGTGACTGGTTTAAATCTTCTTCGGGTGCAAAGCCCAGACAGATCGATTCTGTTCTGAATGCTGTTGATGTTCTTGCAGGAAGGCGCAGGGGAGCGCTTATTGTCTTTTCAAGAAAGATGGGGCTTAAGAACATTGTTGATACCGGCACCCAGCTTGATGCCGAATTATCCTCAAGCCTTATTCTTACGATATTCAGCTTTGATACACCTCTGCATGACGGTGCCCTGGTAATTCACAACGGCAGAATCGGTTCTGCAGGCTGTTTTCTTCCACTATCTGAGCAGACAGATATACGCCGCTCATTCGGAACAAGACATCGAGCGGCTCTTGGGCTTGCAGAAGAAACAGATGCTGTTGTACTGATAGTTTCTGAAGAAACCGGTGCTGTATCGCTGGCCTATGATGCCAACCTTTTTTATGATCTCTCAATTGATGAAGTAAAACGAAAGCTGAAATACCTCCTCAATTCACGCGAAGAGGTTGCCGCACCTGAGGGGGCTGATTTTGGATAATAAATTTACCCGCATGGTGGAACGGAACTGGCCCGCCAAGATACTCTCTTTATTTGCGGCAGTTCTGCTGTTCCTTTTTTACAGGGCATCCAGTCTGGAGGAACGCTTCATTACTGTCCCCCTCGATCTAATAATTAACGAGGGCTATGCAGTTGCCAGCAATGTCCCTTCTACGGTCAAGGTGACACTTCGCGGATCGGAAGAAAATGTCTTCATGATTCTTGAGGATGATATAGAAATATATGCTGATTTTTCAGCACATAATTCGGAAGGACAGTTCCGCGAGGTTCTTAAGTTTAAAAAGACCGGCAGCGCCGAGAAGGTTGAACCGCTTGAAGTACGTATAGACCCTGATGAGATTACTGTAGAGCTTGAGAGAAAAATATCAAGGTCTGTAAAGATACAGCCGCAGCTGAGCGGATATCCGGAAAAAGGCTGGGAACTTGATCAGTATCTTCTAAGTGATGAGGATATAATTATTGAAGGACCCCGCAGTCATATTGAGCAGCTTGATTTTGTGCCGACCGAGGATATAAGCCTTGAAGGTAAAAATCAGGATTTTTACATCAGAGCAAAACTTAAAGTCAACGACCCGTACCTCAGCTTTCCGTCCGGGGATACTGTGGGATTTCAGGGCATTGTAAAGGAAACCGTCATTCTGAAAACCTTTGAAAATATCGGAATTATCTATCTTGATCTGCCGCAGGAACTGTACATAGTTGGAGCGCAGGGTTCGGGCCAGATAAAGGTTCAGGGGAAGCAGCTTGAGCTGGAAGATACTACAACAGCTGATTTTTCACTGATAGCCGACTGCAGCGCTATAACAGAGGAAGGCCGGTTTGATATCAGTATACAGCCGCTTGTTCCGCCGGGACTTGCAGTCCTGAAATATTCTCCTGAAGTGATAAATATAGAAGTGAAAAAGGAAGAAGCCGGTGATTAGAGGAATAGGTGTAGACATAGTCCATGTAGAGCGTCTGGAGCACTGGGATTCAATTCCGGGGCTGATTGAAAGATTTTTTCATCCACAGGAAATTGCTGATGCAGAATCACGTAAATCATCACGTGCTGTTTCTCTCGCTGCAAGATTTGCAGCCAAGGAAGCTCTTGGTAAAGCAATGGGGACCGGGCTTACCGGAATCAATTTAAAAGATATCCAGGTGGTTTCAAACCACAACGGCAAACCTGATATAAAAGTACATGACACGGCAAAGCGGGCTCTTGAAGCGTTCGGTGCACAAAATATCTTCGTATCAATGACACACGAAAGAGACAACGCTGTAGCTGTTGTAGTTCTGGAGAGCTGATATGGCAGAAGGTGAGAGTAAAATAACGTTCTGGTCCAAGAAGGATGTCGAATGCCCTGTATGCGGAAGCAGTTTTAAGAAAGAGGAACTGCTGACCGGAAGAGGCCGGCTTATTGCCGGTGAACTTACCGATGAACTGAGGCGGCTTTATGAGCCTTCCCAGAAATATGGAGATGTCTGTCCGCTTAACTATCCGGTTACTGTATGCCCGTCGTGTCTGTATGCCGCATACGGGCAGGATTTTGATCATGTACCTGAATCTGCAGCAGAAATTCTAAAGAGTGAGACGGATACACGTAAAAACAGCCTGAACAGGATCCTGCCTGATGTTGATTTTACAAATAACCGCGGGCTGAAAGAGGGCGCTGCCAGTTACTTTCTTGCAATATCCTGTTATGAGCACTTTCCCCATGATCATTCTCCAACAATGAAATGCGGTATCTCCGCTCTTCGTGCAGCGTGGATTTTTACTGATCTGCATAGACGCTATCCCAATGATAACTATGATTATCTTTCAAAGATTTTCTATCACAAGGCTCAGTTTTTCTACAGTCTGGCCGTTGAATATGAACAGGATGCAACTGAAAGCCTGGCAGAGGTTCAGCATCTTGGTCCCGATCTTGATAAAAATTATGCTCATGACGGAGTCTTTTATCTGAGCGGACTTCTTGAATACCGGTATGGAAGCAAAGACGATTTTGAGATTAGAAAAAAACGGCTTGAATTTGCAAAGAGGGCGGTAGCCAGGCTTTTCGGAATGGGAAAGGCTTCCAAGGATAAGCCTTCAGCGCTTCTTGAACACGCAAAAGACCTTTATGAAAAAATGTCTTCAGAGATGAGTGAAGGCTGAGTAGCAATGAGAAATATCAGGCTTACAATCTCATACGACGGTACAGATTTTAACGGCTGGCAGGTGCAGAAGAACGGCCGTACCGTACAGGAAGAGATTGAAAAAGCACTACAGACTATTCATGGGAAAGCAGTACGGCTGACGGGGTCGGGCCGGACTGATTCCGGAGTGCATGCAAACGGGCAGGTCGCGAATTTTTACACCGAAAAAGAGAACATCCCCGATTACAAGTTTACCGATGCGATTAATTCTCTTCTTCCCGGAGATGTAACTATTCTTTCGTCCTGTGAAGCGGATGATGAATTTCATTCAAGGTTTGATGCAAAAATTAGAATTTACCGCTATTATATACGTACAGGCGGCCGAAGCCTGCCCCATGAAGATAAATACTGCTGGCGGCTGCGCCAGACGCCGGATATAAGAGTGCTCAACCGGCTGACTGCCCCTCTTGCGGGTGTACACGATTTTACTGCTTTTACTGCAGCCGGAGACCCGAGTGAATCAAAGGTTCGCCGGCTTTACAGTGCAGTTTTCTATCCGCAGCATGAATTCCTCGTGTTTAAGATTGCGGGAAACGCTTTTTTATGGCGGATGGTTAGAAGCATTGTAGGAACTGCTGTTCAGCTTGAATCCGATGGCGCAGATGCGTCTGCGATGGGCAGGATTCTTGACAGCGGAATCCGTGAAAATGCAGGGGCTACAGCCCCTGCAAAAGGACTATTTCTGGACAGGGTACTTTATAATGAACGAGACTTTTTCTGATTACATTGATTTGATAAACACTGCCGAAGATTTTATCCGCGACGGATGGAAAACTCCCGGGAAACGGCAGAACTACAGCATAACTCCGGCAGCTTCCTCTTTTACAGACCCAGCTGCAGGGGAAAGCTCAGACGATAATCTGGAAAGCATATCCGCTGAAATAGGCGGATGTACGGTCTGCCGGCTTGCATCTACCAGGACCAATGTTGTTCCGGGAGAGGGTGCTGTGAACCCTGTTGTTATGTTTATAGGTGAAGGCCCCGGCGCGGATGAAGACCGCAGCGGCAGACCCTTTGTCGGGAAGGCCGGGCAGTATCTTGATAAATGGGTTTCGGCTATAGGCCTGGACAGACAGAAAGACTGTTTTATCGGAAATATAATTAAATGCCGTCCGCCCGGAAACCGAGATCCTCTTCCGGATGAAATAGGAGCCTGCAGGCATTTTCTCGATCGTCAGCTGGCCTTGCTCAAACCGCTGACGATTGTAACTCTGGGAAGGTTTGCCTCTCAGGTAATATGCAGCAGTGAAGACGGCATCGGGCGTCTTAGAAATCACACATTTTATTACAACGATATTCCCGTTATTCCAACTTATCACCCCAGTGCCGTACTAAGAAACCCGGAACTGAGATCTGCTGTCTGGGATGATCTTAGAAGGCTTAAAAATCTTATTGAGTCACTGGCTTCCGGAAAATGAGTTCAGCCTCTGATAAATTTATAGAAATTATATTTAATACCCCGGTTCCTGGAAGCTATACCTACCGGGTTCCGGAAGGTATGGAAATACCTGTAGGTGTCCGGGTTGCAGCACCATTCGGCAGCAGAAAAATGAATGGTTTTGTGATTAAAACCGGCGTTCCTGAACCCGAAGGAGATTTTAAAATAAAAGAAATCTCCCGATGCATAGACAAGGAACCGGTATTCTCGAAAAGAGAGGCCGAACTTGCATCATGGATAGCCGGTATGTATTTCTGCTCCCAGGGTGAAGCCCTTTCAGCCATGCTTCCAGGGGGGAAACGCGAAAGCCTGATGCCCGCACTCGAAGAGTTCAGCCTCCCTGTTAAAAAGGAAATTACACTCTCTGACGAGCAGAAATCCGCTATTGACGGAATCCTTTCAACCGAGGGCGGTATAAGCTATCTAAGCGGTATAACAGGTTCCGGCAAAACCGAGGTCTTTCTACGTATTGCCGAAGCTGTTCTTTCACAGGGGCAGGGGGTTATTTACCTTGTCCCGGAAATTTCACTTACCCATCAGCTTGTTGAAGAAGTCTCGCACCGCTTCGGTAAAGGAGTGGCGGTTCTTCATTCAAGCCTTACCCCATCCCAGAAACTTGTAGAGTGGATGAAGATAAAAAAGGGCGAAGCCCGTTTTGTTATCGGTGCCAGAAGTGCCATATTTGCACCGGTTCCCGATATAGGTTTGATAATAATTGATGAAGAACATGAGGGTGCATACAAGTCCTCGTCAAAACCGCGCTATCATGCCAGACAGGTTGCAATGCGGATAATATCCTCCGAAGGGGCAAGGCTTGTCATGGGCAGTGCAACACCCTCTCTAGAAGCCTGGCATATGGTTCGCTCAGGTGTGATCAAGGGGTACAACCTTTCGGCAAGACTCTCCGGCGGAGCACTTCCGTCGATCGAGCTGATAGATATGAAAAAATACAACGGCAGCATTTCGGCTCCGCTTGAAAAGGCTTTGCGCGACACTGCGGATGAGGGCAGACAGTCTATACTGTTTCTCAATCGCCGCGGTTTCAGCTACTTTTTTCACTGCCGTACCTGCGGTTATGAAGCACGCTGCCGAAACTGTTCTGTATCGCTTACATACCACAAGCACCGCAACCGTCTGGTCTGTCACTACTGCGGCTATTCCGAGAAACCCGTGGATGTATGTCCTGAGTGCGGCTCGCTTGATACCGGGTACTCAGGTTTCGGTACCGAGATGATTGAAGATGACCTGAAGCAGATGTTCCCGTCACTTCGGATTGAGCGTGTAGATACCGATTCTGTAAAGCAGCGGGGCAGTCTTAAGGATGTCCTTGACCGCTTTAAAAGGGGTGAAATTGATATCCTGCTCGGAACCCAGATGGTTGCAAAGGGGCTGAATTTTCCAGGAGTAAAGCTTGTCGGCATCGTACTTGCCGATACAGGCCTTCATCTGCCTGATTTCCGATCCTATGAACGGACCTTTAATCTTATAGTTCAGGTCTCGGGCCGTGCCGGACGCTATATACCCGACGGAAGGGTGCTGATTCAGACCTTCAAGCCCGAAAACCAGGCAGTCCAGCTTGCCGCATCAATAGATTCCGAAGCATTTTATAATAACGAGCTTGAAACAAGAAAAATGCTGGGATTCCCGCCCTATGCCCGCCTGTTCAGGATAGTGTTCCGCGGAAAGAATGAGGAGCGGGTTTTTGAGACCGCGGACAGGTTTGCAGGCAGGCTTGATTACACAAAGGCCGGTATAGATGACAATGGGGAAACTGAGACCCTGGGCCCTGCTGAATGTCCTATATCGATGATTGCCGGGAATTACCGGGCTCAGATAATCATTAGAACATCACAGTTTAATAAGGTTCATGCACTGCTTTCCGGTGCAATACTTCAATTTAAGGTTCCCTCGGGAATTTACCTTGAAACTGATGTTGATCCCGTCAGCCTTCTGTGAGGTAGTCGATAGCGACATGGTCCTTTGATTTTTTTGCCAGGACCTTCAGGGCTGCAATCCGTTCAGAAAAGTTTTCAGATGTATAGTTTTCAGGTACACCATTAATGCAGATTACCGCCGCGCTTACCGAAAGCAGCGGCATTTTTGTCATCCTGCCGCTGCGGTTCTTGGCTATGATGTATCCGTTTAATCTGTCTTCCTCCTTGTAGAAGCTCTGACAGTCACTTTCAAAACGCTCAATAATACTTCTAATCTCGCTTACAATTCTATGCTGATGATGTGTTGCCATAGAATATCCGGCAAAAAAATCATCACCCCCGATATGTCCAATAAATTCCTTTCCGACTTCGCTGTGTTCCCGTAGAATATCAGCAAATAGTCTGATTATCCGGTCGCCCTGTCTGAAACCGTAGGCATCATTGAAGGGTTTAAAATTATCAAAATCAAAGTATGCCACAATCCTGTCCTGCCCCGATTTCTTCACAAGACCTGCAATATAGCTGTTTATGCTCGAATTTCCGGGAAGTCTTGTCAGCGGATTCTGATCCTGGGCAATGGATATCTTTTTCTCGCTGAGAATTCTAAGAATAGCGCTTGATTCAAGGATCCCAACATATCGGCCGTTTTCTGTAATTATTACACTTTCAAGCTGCTGGTTAAGGCTGTACAGTTCAAGAATTTTCTCTATTGGAGTGGATATTTCCATTACAGGAGCCCTGAAAATAAGGCTTTCGATACCCTCACTGTTGGATTTATGCTGCAGGATGGAGATTCCGTATGGGGAATAGACGTATTTCTTAAGGTCTTTTTCACGCAGAAGGCCGATCGGTTCATTGAAATTATTTATAACAGGCAGACAGCAGTAGGTTTGTTCATTCCTGAAAACTTCCAGGATATCTTCGGTTGAACAGTCGATTAAAACAGGCTGGAGTTTATCGATCTCCTTCCGTATCATATCGGTGTCGCCGTCTTCCTTTCTCTGCTGTTTGATTATGAATTTCTCAACTTCAGGGTAGGTAAGCTGCAGCTTTGCGGTATCTAGTTCAGGCCGCTGAATAAGATATCCCTGAGCATAGTCGCAGCCGATTTCCCTGCAGACGTAAAACTCTCCGACAGTTTCTATTCCTTCTGCTATTACCGAGAGGCCCATCATATGGGCAAGGTTAACAACGTTGGCAACAAAGAATTTCTTCCGGCTGTCGCTGTTGATGTTTTCGATGAAAAATCTATCGATTTTTATATAATCAGATTCACTGTGATATAGCAGGGTGAGTCCGGCATATCCAGAGCCGAAGTCATCTATTGCCAGACGGAAATTCTGGTTCTTATAATTCTTCAGAATGAAGTGGATATCGTTATAGCAGTTGAATTCGTGTTTTTCTGAGATTTCAAAACATATATTTCCGGGATAAAGACCCTTTTTCTGAAGAAATTTGCTGGTATTTCCTTCGTTATAATCAGGCATTTCAAGTGTACGGTTATCGAGATTATAAAACAGCTTCAGCTCGGAAAATTCCCGTCTGCTGTAAAGTTTGCTTATGGCAAGTTCTCTAAGATGGAGATCCAGGCTGTAAAGAGTGGTTTCATTGTAGGCAAGGTCGAAAAGTTCATTTATAGAATTAAATCCGGCTTCGCTGCATCCCCTTAACAGTGCTTCAAATCCAAGCGTAATACCTGTATGAATATTTACTATAGGCTGAAAGGCATAATCGAGTTTGTCGATATTATCAGTCCATTTCTCCCGGCAGCATATCCGATCCGGGTCTATATTGGTCAGTACCATGTCCAGATAATAAATCTGGATTGTTAGAAAATCATTAGAAATCGGTTAGAAAGCGGAGTATCCGTATCTACTTTTCAATGAAGAAAATAAATAGTATTATTAAGTTATGATAGAGGTAGTTACGATTGGTTCGGAGAAAGAACCGGTATTATACAAACAAGCTGCAAGTGTGGCCGATATTGACGAAAAAATTGAGCGGCTTGCCCAGGCAATGATAGAATCTTTAAGTGTTTATAAGGGAATAGGACTTGCCGGTCCGCAGGTAAATGAACAGCTGAGGATCTTTGTTACTCATGCCCAGAACGATATTCCGAGGGTCTTTATCAACCCTGAAATTATCAGTACATCTGAGGCCCTTGTTCCGTATGAAGAAGGCTGTCTGAGCATTCCCGGTATTTATGCGGAAGTCATGAGGCCGGATCAGATTACCATTCAGGCATGGAATGAAAAGGGAAAACCTTTTACTCTGGATGCAGACGGGATTCTTGCAAGGGTTATTCAGCATGAATATGATCATCTTAGAGGCCGGCTGTTCATAGACAGACTTAACGAAAAGAAACGCGAAAGGCTCTTGAAAATATATCAGAAAAAGGATCGCAAATAACAGGGTATGAGAGTACTATTTGCAGGAACTCCCGATATAGCCGTTCCATCTCTGGAGGTTTTAAGCCGGAATCATGATGTTATAGCTGTGCTGACTAATCCGGACAGAGGCTGCGGCCGTGGCCGTGAAATAAAGTGCTGCCCGGTTAAAGTAAAGGCTGATGAGCTTGGAATAAGAACTTATCAGCCTGAAGCCCTGGATGAGGCTTTTATCAATGAAATAAAGGCTTTAAAGCCGGATATTCTAGCTGTAACCGCCTTTGGAAAAATCTTTAAAAAGGATTTTATTGATGTCTTTCCTCAGGGCGGATTAAATGTTCATCCTTCGCTTCTTCCCAAATACCGGGGAGCCAGTCCAATTCCTGCCGCACTTATAGCCGGTGAAACAGAGACAGGTGTTTCAATTCAGAGACTTGCGCTTAAAATGGACAGCGGTGCAATACTAAGCCAGGAACGCTACGTTTATAACGGAACAGAAACTACTGAATGGCTGACCGATTATTTTGCTCACAGGGGCGCCGAGCTCTTATCTGAGGTTATTACAGACATCGAAAACGGGAATGCTGTTGAACATGAACAGGATGAAAGCCTTGCAACCTACTGTTCCTATATAAACAAGGAAGACGGTGAAATAGACTGGAACCGCAGCGCGGATCATATAGACAGACAGTTAAGGGCCTTTACACCATGGCCCGGAATCTATACATTTTTTAACGGTAAAAAACTTAATATCCTGGAAGCTGAGATTTATCCAGAAAACCTGCCGGAGACAGCCGGAGACTTAATGGATAAAGCTGCAGGAACTGTTGCTGTACCTGATAAAAAGTCGGGTATACTGGTTAAAACCGGAGACGGTTTTATTTCAGTAAAAAAGCTGCAGCTTCAGTCAAAGAAGGCACTAGGATGGAAAGATTTCCTGAACGGTGTTAAAGATTTTACCAACACAGTACTTGGAGGAGAGTAGTGGGCCCACTCGGAAACAAATTACAGAACCTTTTATTCGGAAACGGTTCTGAGGACCCTGAGAAAAAGTTTCTCAGGACTTTTATGGTTTTTGCAGTTGTCATTATTATCATAATGCTTATTGCAGGTTTTTCAACATTCTTTCTTTCCCTTAAGGGCGTTGAACTGACTATGGTTCCTGATATTACAGGACTTGAGGTTGAAAACGCCCTGGTTGAACTCGAAGAAAAGGCGCTTTATTCAAGCGTTCAGCTTAGATACACACAGAATATTGAAGATAAAGGCCTTGTCGTAGGCCAGGATCCTCAGCCTGGAACAAGCGTTCGTGCCGGTTCAAGGGTTATTTTGAAGGTGAGCAAGGGCTCGGCTGTAGAAAAGCTAGACGATTATGTAGGCTGGAACGTTGATGATCTTGAAGCACATATAAAGAGCATGGTTTCAATTTACGGCCCGCTTCTGCAGGTTAAAAAACCGATTACAAGGATTTATGATGATTCTCCTGTAGGCACCGTTCTGGTACAGAACCCGGAACCAGGTACCGAGATTGCCTCGGCAACTGAACTGGAACTGGTAGTCAGCAAGGGGCCTCAGGGACAGAGCAGAAAGGTTCTTGATTATTCAAGTCTTACCTTCGGTGAGGTTATTGAAAGTGTTGTAAAGAGCAATATACAGTTTGTGTTTACATCTGCCCCGGCTAAAACCAACGAAGCACCCGGAACTGTTGTGAGCCAGTCTCCGTCTGCTGATGCTGAAGTTCCCAACGATACTATTATGCAGTTTGTTATAGCGGCACCCCAGGAAGCACCGGAGGGATATGTTTTCGGCATACTTGAAAGAACACTGCCTGATTACCAGGTGCCTGTAACACTGAAGGTTGACAAGATTACTCCAGACGGTGTCAGAACTGAACTTTTTCAGATGAAACACAAGGGCGGTCTGATAACCATACCGTACTTTGAACCTGAAAATACTCTTCTTAAGGTAAGCGTTGCTGATAAGGAAATTATTACATATGCCATCAGGGCTCTGACAACAGATTAAAATTATCTATTAATAATTGAACCCGGGGTTATTCCCGGGTTTTTTTTAATTACTGCGTTTTTTACTTTAGGTGGTCATTCAATTCATATATCAATCTGATTACATTACCTGAAATTTCCAGTACCCTGGAATATGCGTTTTCCCTTTCCTGAGCGTCCATTTGATCCTTATTGATAATTATATGGTTTACTTCCTTATGAAGTTTTTCATGTTCTTTCTGCATCTCTGTAAATTCTTTGTAATCATGAACATTGGACGAACTGCTGCCGTCGATCCATTTTCCTAAATCACATGAGTGATGATCAGTGATTCTGCTGCTGTCCATTTTTAGTTTTCCGTCTATAACAGCTCTTGCCCGCATTACCCAGAGCAGGTGCTGAATAATAATTTTTACAGGCTGAAAAGCTTTTTTATCCGAACCGAATTCCCAGTTCTGAAATTCCTGGATTTTTTCAAGATATTCTTCATAATTTACGATAGACCCGGAGACGGTCATAAATGTAGTATTGATATCCTGTGATATTCTGGATATGGAGCTGATATTTTCCATACTCTCCTGGCTGGCTTCTACAATCAAACTTATAGAATTTCTTATATCTGCAGAACTGTGGGTGATTTCTTTTGCACCGTCTCTTATCATAGAAGTCACTTCATTCAATGTGTGGGTAGCGTCAACTATTTCCATACTTCCTACATTCAGCTCTGATGTTGCCTGCAGTATTTCATCAAATGCTGAAACCATTTCCTTTGTTTCATTCCCGATAAGCTCATATGAATCAAGGGCTTCATTTCCAGCTGTTTTAACCCTGGCTATGTTATCAATAATGTTCTTAAGTGTAGCAGCTACAAGGGTTGAATTGTTGGCTGTAGATTCGGCAAGCTTGCGTATTTCTTCAGCTACAACAGCAAAGCCTCTTCCCGCATCACCGGCATGAGCCGCTTCTATTGCTGCATTCATGGATAATAGATTAGTCTGGCTTGCAATATTGTTGATTACAGAAATGATCTCCTGAATTGAATCAACGCTGTTGTTTACTTCAGATATCAGGCGGTTCATATCTTCCATATGCTCCTGACCAAGGGTTGTCTGGTTAAGAAGCTTGAGTGATGTATCACGTTTTGAATCTGTTATTCCCTTTACGTTGTGGATAGATGCATCCATTTCTTCAATGGCTGCTGAGGTCTGAATGACCGAACTGGACTGGTTTTCAATCTGCGAACTGAACTCGTTCATAGTCTGTGTAATCTGTTCTATTGCTGAGGATGAGTTGAGAAGATTGTTATTTAACAGTTCCATACGTTCAGTTATTGTTCTGACGCTGCCGTTTATTGACGTAACCAGATATACAGAGCGGCTTAATTCTTCACTGAATTCCAGTGATGCAGATTCGTTTTCCTTTATTATTTCGTTGATGCTGTTTCTTGATTGTTCACAGGAGCTCATATGATCTTTAAGTAAGGTGACTGTTGAAACGGAGCCGGTATTTCTGCAATTTGAACATAATCGGTCTGAAATAAGATCATCATACGACTGGTTTCTTTTATGGGCTCTGAATGTGACTACAGTGAATGCAGCGCACAGAACTACAATTGTAATGTATGCGGTAATTGAACTGTATTGGGAAAACGGTTCCAGCCCAAACATAAGGAAGTTTATTAAAACTGCCATTATCGGCAGTACAATGATTAGTTTTTTCACATATACCTCTTTGTTGAGTTAATTTAAATTATATGAGGGTAATATAAGCCTCAGTGTTAAAGTTCAATTAGAAATATGATAATTATTATCAGAAAATCATTCAATCAGTATCTTATAATTGTTAAAAAATATGGTTTATATCTGCAAATTGCAGTTTTAGTATTTTACAACGTCCAGTTTGAATCTGCCGGTCTAATACATTATGCTTTTAATATAACAATTTAGATCATATTAAAACCGGAGAAACAAAAATGAAATTTATGGAATGGAGCACAAAATTTGAATTAGGAATACCCGATATGGATCAGCAGCATCAAAGATGGCTTGAGATTTTGAACAATTTTTATGAGAAACTTAATAATGATGACATGACCGAGAATGTAAAAATACTTGTTGATGAAGTATTGGAATATACAAACTATCATTTTACTCAGGAAGAAACTTTCATGGAGTCTATTCATTATCCCGAGATTGATTCTCAAAAGCAGATGCATGCCCAGATTATACGTATGATAGAGGGATACCGCCAAAAAGCTGTTGAGGGTAAGGTCATAATATCGATGACATTAACTGCAGAATTAAAGAAATGGTTTAAAGAACACATTCTTATCGAAGATAAGAAGTATTCTGAATTTTTCCTTAACAGGTGACGTTCAGCGGCTGAGGGGAATCGAACCCCCGTGGCCAGCTTGGGAAGCTGGAGTATTACCATTATACGACAGCCGCGTTACTGATATCACTATCATAAGTCCTCCGGTTGGTTTAAAGCAAGGAAAAAATATATCAGATAATAATCTTTATTTAATTAAATTCAGTTTAAAACTCACGGCTTTGGATGTATAATTTTACCTGAATTTATTTCTTAAAACACCATGTAATAAAAGAATTAAAAAGGGATATACATGCATCGTTACTTATCACGTCAGTCTTTTCTGAGGGGCATATTAGCACTGTCTGTTTTTTACCTGCTGTCAGGATGCACTGAGAGTCTGCCGGGCTATCAATTCTTATATTTTGCAAACGGGGCTGATTCCGGAAGTATTCCGGACGCTGAAATCTTCTATGCGGGTGATTCTGTTGTTGTAAGTGAAAATACAGGAACTCTTTCCCGAAGAGGAAATTCTTTTATAGGCTGGAATACACTCTCAAGCGGAGAAGGCGAAGACTATCAGCCGGGCGATACCATACTTATGCCGGAAAGCAGTGTCAGTCTTTATGCAATGTGGGATGCTTATCCGGTATACTCTGTCACATACTCTGCGGAAACTGCTGAATCCGGCTCTGTCCCTGTTGATTCAGACTCTTATCTCGAAGATGAAAAGGTGATTGTTCTAGGCAATACCGGAGGACTTACGCGAAACGGCTGGACTTTTATCGGCTGGAACACGGATGAAGAGGACCCCGATACGGAATATGTATCAGGTTCAGAGTTTTTAATGGGTACGGCAGATGTCGCACTCTTTGCCGTCTGGACTTTGGAGCCTGCCTATACTGTAACTTATCATGATGATAGCGCTGACACAGGTTCTGTTCCCTCTGACAGCAATAATTATCTTGAAAATATGACAGTAACAGTCCTGGGAAATACAGGCGGTCTTGCAATATCCGGAGGAACTTTTACCGGATGGAATACTGAATATGACGGTTCGGGAACTGCCTATAATGCAGGTGACCAGCTCACAATGGGTTGTGTTGATCTTGATCTGTATGCTCAATGGAGCTTTCCTTCAGGAAGTATTGTAATAGTTAATCCTGAGTATCCCCAATTCAGCTTAAGTCCTTCAACTCTTACCCTGCAGACAGGCGGAGGCACTGTGGAGCAGACTATTTTTGTCTCGGCCGGGGATGGAATCAATATCACTTCCTGCAGCTGGTTAATAAACGGAACATCGCGGGGAACAGGTTCTTCCCTGACCCTGAATACTGAGACAAATCCTGACTGGTTTGTTACCGGTCCAAATACTCTGACTCTTGTAGTTGTAATTGAAGAAACGCCGTATTCCGAGAGCTTTATTTTTGTTGTGGAACAGTACTGATATGAAAAAAAGAATACAGAATATACTGATAATCATAGCTGTTATTGCATCAGATATAATAATAGCAGGGTGCATAAATCCTTTAGAAGATACGATTGATAATACCATGCCCCGGGGGATGCTGGTCTTCAGCCTTGATGAAACCTCAGATTCACGTACAATTTCCCCGGTATCTGATTTGAAAAGTCTTGTAGATTCATACTCAGTTTATTTTTCAAATCATTCGGAAGGTCAGCCTGATTTTACTGTAGATTCCTATATTGAGGGCAGTAAAATAATAGATATATATACAGGCAGCTGGGATATTACATTAAACGGTCTGGATGGTGAGGGAAACATAATCTGCACCGGGCTGCCGGAATCCGGAAATCCCGTCCTTATAACTGAAGGAGACAACTCTTTATCAATAACTGTCGACAGAATAGCCGGTTCAGGCTTTGGAATCCTTGATTATACAATCAGCTTTCCGCCAGAGGATGTTGACAGTGTGACCATAACAGTTGACCCCTGGCCGATCGGCGGCGGTGATGATTATGAACTTGATGCGGGCGTAGATTACAACAGTGATTTTACAGCTGAAGGCGAACTTGCAGTTAACTGTTCTCTTCAGAGCGGGCAATACTGTCTGACTGTTACACTTGGTAATGATCCGGGAGCCCCTGATCTTCCAGTTGAATATCCGCCTCTTGTTGAAATAGTACAGATCTTCAACAACCTTACATCCAGTTCAAGCCTGGAAATTTCGGCAGAGGATTTAACCCAGCCTCCTGAGCCTCCCTCAGATTTCAGTGAGGCACAGGAGTCGGATTTAAGCTTTATTCTTTTCTGGGATGATGAATCCTCTGATGAAGACGGGTTCAGAATCTATGAAGGCTCTGTTGACGGTGTACCCGAGGCGGAAGTCGAAGCAGGGGTAACCACTATAACATCGGCGGAACTTGGTTTCACGGAATACAGTGAAGGCGATACATACACATTTTATATTGTGTCATATAACCGTTTCGGTGAATCTGAACCGGCCGGGCTAACATTTTCTTCCGGGTATTCATTTGTAAGTACCTGGCAGACTGATAATGAGGGCGTCTCTGAAGACAATCAGATAACTCTTCCTCTTGTTTCCAATGGAACCTATGATTTTTCAATCTACTGGGGAGACGGCAGCACCTCCGAAATAACCTCTTATGATGATACTGATGTTACTCATACATATACGGAGGCAGGCTGCTATACACTTAGAATATATGGTGAGATTTCCGGCTGGTCTTTCAGTCCTGAAGCTTCCTATTCGTCTTTTGGTGATGCGGAAAAGATACTTGAAATAAGTTCCTGGGGGCCGTTCGCTTTCGGTGATACAAAAGGGCAATTCTATCATGCAAGAAATCTTGATATCACAGCTAAGGATGTCCCCGATACAAGTGATGTAACCAGCTTTAATAATGCTTTTTACTTTAATTTTGCGCTCAGCTCTATCCACAGAATGAATGAGTGGGATACATCAAATGTTACCGATATGACTGATATGTTTTACTTGGCAAGAAAATTCAATGAGGATATCAGTAACTGGAATACCTCAAAGGTTACTTCCATGAGGGGGCTTTTCTATGCTGCCACGGTCTTCAATCAGGATATCAGTAAATGGGATACATCATCGGTAACTGATATGGGTTATATGTTTTGTGCGGCTGATTCATTTAATCAGGATCTTGGAGGCTGGGATACATCTAAAGTGACTGATATGCGTTATATGTTGTATAGTTCAGATTTCGATCAAAATATTGCTGACTGGGATGTTTCACAGGTCACTTCATTTAAAAAATTTTTGGATAATGCAAAACTTTCCACTGATAACTACGATGCTCTTCTAAAAAGCTGGGCTGTTCAGCCGGTTAAAACCGGATGTTATTTCAGCGGAGGATATTCTAAATTCCGTTCCGATGCTGAATGGGCAAGAGCGGTTTTAATAGAAACATATGGATGGAAAATAACCGATTCAGGACTGGCTTATTGATGGAAAAAGAGAATTATATGAAAAAATCAGTATATCGGTTTATTACACCGCTTGTTTTACTCTCTGCTATGTTCACTTCCATTCTTGTAGGCTGTGATGATAATCCTTCAGAGGAATTGATTGATTCCTGTATGGTTATTTACAGTAAGAACGGCGCCGATGGCGGTGCGGTCCCTTCCGGAATAACCTGCTATCCCGGTGATACTGTGACAGTAAGCAGAAATACCGGTAGCTTAACTAAAAACGGATATTCATTTACCGGGTGGAATACTCTCGCAAACGGTGAGGGCGAAAGCTATCAGTCCGGCGACTGCCTGGTAATGCCGGAGAGCAATGTCTGGCTATATGCTCAGTGGACGGCTGACCCTGTTTATTCAGTCACCTACCATGCAGAGGATGCGGAATCGGGCTCTGTTCCGGTTGATTCCGGCAACTACCTGGAAGGAGAAACCGTAACTGTTTCAGGCAATACCGGCGGCCTTGTCCGCAGCGGCTGGTCCTTTATAGGATGGAATACCAAAGAGAGCGGTTTGGGAACAGGATATACCTGCGGTTCTCAGTTTATAATTGAAAAGACCGATGTGGATCTGTATGCTGCCTGGACCTCTGATCCCGTTTATACAGTGACCTATCATGCCGCTGATGCCGAATCAGGTTCAGTCCCTGTAGACAGCAATTATTACCTTGAAAATGCGAAAGTAACGGTTATAGGAAATACCGGAGATCTTGTACTGTCAGGCATGAATTTTAAATCCTGGAATATCCTATCCGACGGCACGGGGGCTAACTATACTGCAGGCATTCAGTTTTCAATGGGTTCGGAAAATGTGGATCTCTATGCGCAGTGGAGTTTGCCGTCCGGAAGTATCGTTATAAACAATCCTGAATATCCTTCATTCAGTATGGATCCCTCATCATTTGTTCTGCAGATAGATGGTGGAACAACAGAGCAGACTATTGCTGTTTCGGCTGATGAGGGGATAAGCATTTCCTCATATAACTGGCTGATAAACGGAATAAGCCGCGGCACCGGTTCATCTATATCACTGGATACCGAAGCTGACCCTGACTGGTTTGAAAGAGGGCAGAATACGCTCACTCTTATTGTTGTGATTGATGAAATGCCGTATTCAGACAGTTTTATTTTTAAAGTAGAGCAGTATTGATATGAAAAACGTGAATAAATATCGGGCTATTTTTTTAAGTCTCTCTGTCATTTTGATAAATTTGCTGATTGCCGGCTGCCTTAATCCAATCGACAACGATGACCTTCTTAATGGAAAACCGTCGGGACAGGGGTGTCTTGTTTTCTATTTTGGAGATTCAGCAGGCTCACGAACCATTGCCCCCGCATCCGACTTAAAGAGCCTGGTTGATTCCTATTCCATCAGCTTCTCCAATCATTCGGGAGGTCAGGCTGATTTTACCGTTTCATCCTATACTGACGGAACCACAATACCTGATATCTATGCCGGAACCTGGGATATCATTATCAGCGGAGTTAATGCTGATGCTGAGATTATCTGTACTGGAATACCGGATACTGGAAATCCTGTTCTAATAGAAAACGGAAGCAACAGCCTCACGGCAGTTCTCTATCCGGTCAGCGGTACGGGCAGCGGAATAATTGATTATAAAATAAATTTTCCGGATGAAGATGTGGACAGTGTTTCTGTGTATATAGATCCCTGGCCGATTGGCGGAGGTGATGAATACCAGCTTTCAGAGGGAGCCGATTATAATAGTGATTTTAGTACCGCTGGCATCCTCTCTATATACAAAACGCTATCAAGCGGTCAGTATTTTCTGTCTGTTGTATTCGGTTATGATCCCGGCGGGCCTGATCTTCCGGTTGAATATCCTCCGCTTTCAGAGATAGTTCTTATATATGATAACCTGACAAGCAGTTCTGTGCTGGTTCTTGAATCCGGGGATTTGTTTCAGCCCCCCGCCGCACCAAGCGGGTTCTCCGTAATGCAGAACGAGGATCTCAGCTTTTCCCTTCTATGGACAGACTCCTCCTCCACGGAATCCGGGTTCAGAATTTATGAAGGAGATGCAGACGGTGTCCCGGAGGCTGCAACCGCGGCAGGTATTACTTCCATTACATCGGCTGATTTGGGTTATTCGGTTTATAACGAGGGTGATAACTATACTTTTAATCTTGTTTCCTATAACAGCTGCGGAGAATCAGAACCTGTCAGCCTTTCATTTACATCTGAATATGCCTTTGTAAGTACATGGCAGACTGACAATGAAGGAGTCTCTGACTCTGATCAGATAAGTCTGCCGCTGGTTTCAGGAGGCAGCTATGATTTTACAGTGAGCTGGGGTGACGGGAGCAGTTCGGTGATAACAGCCTATGATGATGAAGAGCTTGTTCATACATATCCGTCAGCCGGGATGTATACTGTCAGAATTACAGGGGAAATCACGGGCTGGTCCTTCAACCCGGACGGCTCGGAAACTGGATTTAATGATGCAGAAAAAATAACGTTGATCAGCTCCTGGGGGCCTCTTGCTTTCGGCGAAACAATGGGACAGTTCACAGGTGCAGAGAATCTCGTTATATCAGCAAAGGATGCACCTGATACCGGCGCCGTTCAAAGTTTTTACAGGGCTTTTGAGAATAATCTTTCACTTACAACAGTTTATGGAATGGGAGATTGGGAAACTTCAAATGTTACGAATATGAGCCATATGTTTTACCGGGCTGAATCCTTCAACCAGGATATCAGCGCCTGGGATACATCTGCTGTAACAGATATGAATCATATGTTCGGTGATGCTGAAAGTTTTAATCAGCCTATAGGCAGCTGGGACACTTCCGCTGTAACCGATATGGCGGGAATGTTCAGCGGTGCTGATTCCTTCAACGCTGAGATAGGTGAATGGAATACATCAAATGTTACTGATATGAGCTGTATGTTCACCGGGGCTGATGTTTTTAATCAGCCTATCGGAGACTGGGACACTTCAAATGTGACTGATTTAACCTATATATTTTATTATGCTGCAGGATTTAATCAGGATCTCGACAGTTGGGATATCTCCAAAGTTACTGATTTGAGCTATGTCTTTGAGGGAGCGGAATCTTTTAACGGACCTATAGGCAGCTGGGATACTTCCAATATAATTACCATGTGCCGTATGTTTTACGGTGCAGACCGTTTTAACCAGCCCATAGGCGGCTGGGATACATCGAATGTTACTAATATGTACCGTATGTTCTATGATGCCGATGATTTTAATCAGCCTGTCGGTGGTTGGGATACCTCTAATGTGAAAGATATGAATAGTATCTTCGCTAGGGCAAAATCCTTTAACCAGGATCTTGATGGCTGGGATACGTCAAATATAACTGATATGAGTTATATGTTTTATTGTGCTATTGCCTTTAACGGTAATTTAGACGGCTGGGATACATCAAGAGTTAATAATATGAGCTGGATGTTTTCTGATGCTGAAGCCTTTAACCAGCCTATAGGCAGCTGGAATACTTCCAATGTACTTTATATGCACTATATGTTTTATAATGCAGAAGCATTCAACCAGCCACTTGGGGCCTGGGATACTTCAAGAGTCCGGGATATGAACAAAATGTTTTGGTATGCGGAAGCATTCAACCAGCCACTTGGAGCCTGGGATACTTCAAGAGTCTCGGATATGAGCGCTATGTTCGCTAGTGCATATTCTTTTAATCAGGATCTCAGCAGCTGGGATACCAGTTATGTAGAAGATATGGAATTGATGTTTGCCTACGCTTACGCATTTGATCAGGATCTGAGCGGCTGGGATGTTTCAAGAGTGACTGATATGCGTAAAATATTTGAAAGAGTAACTCTATCAACTGAAAATTACGATGCCCTTCTTCAAAGCTGGGCTGCTCAGACTGTGCAGTCCGATGTGTCCTTTTCAGGCGGTTATTCAACATACAGTTCGGCTTCTGTTTCCTCAAGGGCTGAACTGACAGATACATACGGCTGGACAATAACCGACGGCGGCCCCGCCGAGTAATGGTTTCCCTCTCTTCCCAAAAATTGAAGATTAAGCGCCAACTAACCGACAAACATTAAAACCCCGAAATCTGCATAGTTTGAGCACCCGGGATGTCTAATTGTGCTTTATTTCTGTGTTTTTATAGTAAAAAGAAGGTTAGGACAAAAGTGAAAAGGATTATTAAAAAGAATAAGTTAAACATTACAAGGATTATTTCAGTCATTCTGATGGTTATGCCGGTATTGATCGGTTTCTATTCCTGCAGCGATGAAGTTGCTGAGCCGTCTGCAACTACTTTGAATGAGCTGCTTCCTGAAGCGGCAACAGCCGGTGATTCTTTAACTCTGACAGGTTCAGGTTTCGGTGATGAGCAGGGCACAAACAGGGTTTTGTTCGGTACGACAGCGGCAGATACATATTCTCTTTGGAGCGACAGTACCATTGTTGTTACAATCCCTGATTTCTCAAGTGCCGTTGATGTAAGCGTTGAGATTGACGGAGTCGGCAGCAATGTTAAAACCCTCTCAGTGAGCAGTTCAGATGCTGTAGAGCTTTCTCTGCTTGCTGTATTTCCGACTAATGCGGAAGCAGGAGAGCTTGTTACCATTTCCGGAAACTTGTTCGGAACATCGCAGGAAGACAGTCAGGTGTATTTCGGAGATTATCCTGCAGAAGAATACCGGCTTTGGAGCAGCAGTACAATAATTGCAGTGGTTCCTGATGATGCGCAAAGCGGCGGGATTTATGTAAATGTTGATGATAATATTACCGGCAGCCTTGATTTTTCTATCAATCCTTCCATAGATTCAATTCAGCCGTCAGTTGCACATGCTGGTGAAGTTCTGTCTGTTATTGGGACCGGTTTCAGTGATGCCCCGGGAGTTCTGCAGATAGGCGGAGTTGACGTCGAAACTTATTACACCTGGACAAATAAGGTGATAGTCTGCAAAGTTCCTGATGAGGCTTCGGTTGGCCTGAACACTACTACTGTGGTACTTGATGCTTCTGTCAGTGACACTGCATCTTTGAGTATTCTATGGAATTCAATCACAACGGCTGAAGGATTAAGCAGCAACAGCATATATGATGTTTTTACCGATGAAGATGAACTGTGGGCTGCCACCTGGGGAAGCGGTCTGAATTTCAGCAATGATGGAGGTCAAAGCTGGATAAGATTCAGTAATTCAAACGGCCTGCCATCAAATTACATAAGGACACTTGGTAAATCGGGTTCAGCAATCTGGGCAGGTACAAATAACGGCTTATCAAAGAGTATGGATAACGGCAGCACCTGGACGACTTATACAACAGCCTCGGGACTGGGCAATAATTATATCTATTCAATAGCTTTTGATTCTGCTTCCGGTAATGTATGGGCTGGTACAAACGGCGGCGGTCTCAGTAAAACTGATGATGACGGTAATACCTGGAAAACTTATAACACTGTAGATGGCCTGGGAAGTAATTATATCTATGATATTTATATAGAAGATGATTCAACCGTATGGGCTGCAACCGGCGGAGGTATTTCGTATTCAGAAGATAATGGCAGTACCTGGACAAATATAAATACTTCTGACGGTCTGAGCAGTAATTCATGCCGTGCAGTTTTTGCAGATACCGATGCAATATGGACAGCAACTACAAGTCAGCTCAATAAGTCTACCGACAGAGGCAATACCTGGACACATATATCGACGCTTGACGGAATGTGCGGAAATTACTGTCTTTCGATGTATGTAGATGAAGATAGTGTTATGGTCGGAACGAACGGATATGGTCTTAGCAAGTCAGAGGACGGCGGTGTTTCCTGGGAGAATTTCACTACTTCGGACGGCCTTAACTCCAATGTAATAAGAGCGGTGGATGTTCGGCAGCAGCAGATATATCTTGCTACAGGAATAGGTATCAGTACTGCTCATCAGTAAGGTTTAATGTGTAAAATATTACTATTTAAAGCTTGTTAAGCTCTCTAATGTGTATTCTGTTACACATTAGAGGTTATGTGGAAACTTTCGCCTGCATTTGATATAACTTATTCATATGATCCGTATTGAAACTGACTGTTAAAAAAGTAAAAATAAATTTAACATAAGGAACTATCAATGCCATATAAAATAATTACTCATGACGGAAAAGCTCATATGGATGAGCTTCTTGCCTCAGCCCTGCTTGCTCTTCATCTTGATGAGGAACCGGAAGAAGTTCAGAGAATTGATTCACAGGAAGCGGCGAAACTGGTAAGTGAAGGAGCTTATGAAGAAAACACATATTTCATTGACTGCGGAATGGTTTTCGACAGTGCAAGGAAAATGTACGACCATCATCAGGACCGGGACTGCAACAGCGCCGGTCTTCTGGTCTTCAATGAATTTTTTCCTGATCTCAAAGATACAGATTTGCACAAATATATGGAGCTTGTATCAAAAGTAGATACAAGGGGCGCTATGAGTCTCGATGATTTTGATCACATAAACGAGAGCCGCGACTACCTCACCTTCAGTCAGGGGATACTTCTTAGAAGTTTTTCTGATGAGCCCATGCCGGTACTTCGAATATTTATTGAAGGCCTGCGTGATAAAATTGAATTCGAACAACTGAAAGCTGAGGCTGTATTGTGGCTTGAAGAAGACGGCAATATAGAAATTGAAAGTATAGAGGGATTGAATATAATGCGCTACATTATACAGCCGCCTTCCAAACTTGTTTCACCTCTACGCTCGGCTATCGGGCGATGGGTAGATGAACATGAAGTTTCAGCGATTCTGTCTTTTGATGATAAAATACCCGGTGCAATGACTTTGTATCGAACTGATTTCGGTCATAATCTAATCGATCTGTCTAAGTCTGAACCTGCACAACAGATCTTTAACCATTACGGTGGATTCCTTATGAAATTTAAACCTGCTGATGAGAATGAATGGCAGGCACTGATTAAGGCAGCCAAAAAATCTTAATTGTTAATTCTTAGCAAAAATTATTTTCAGGTGTATAATAAAACCCGCAATCATGGAGAGTAACGATTTTCAATCTGGATCTTAGAACTATATTTTTAACCAATTCAGGTCTTCTATTTTTCATAGAAGTTTTTTTGTTTGTGCTCTGGCTAGAGCATAGAAAAAACAGAAAAGGTATAGATCTGATATTAGCCGCGCTTTTATCGCTTATTTTAGGAACTCTTGGAATGGGAATTCAGGATCTGCTGCATCCTGTATTTACTGTTGTTTTAAGCAACACCCTCATTGTTTTCGCTTACATCCTTCCAGCGGCGGCATTACGGCTTTTCTATCGTCAAAAAGTCTCAACAGCTGTCAAAGTAGCTGTGATTGCTTTTGCTGTAATTACCTTTGCCGAGCAATACTGGTTCGGGCTTGTTAAACCGGTTCTTATTATACGTATAATCACAGTTTCAGGATTGAGTGCTGCAGGTGCCATTTTAACTGCAACGTTTCTCATCAGGAATTCACATTATTCCGCTCCGTCAGAAAAAACGCTTATATTGAGCTTTTTAATATGTGCCCTCAGCCTGCTTTTCAGAATACCGGTTTCAGTTTCTCTTCAGGTTACAGGTTCGTTTATGAAGTACTCTGGTGTTATATCATTATCAATGCTGCTTACCGGTCTCACTAGCATCGGCTGGGCAATCGGCTGTATGCTACTTGTTGCTGCTCAGGCTGCTCGTGACCGTGACCTTTTATTACGGGAAATGTCTCACAGAACAAAGAATAATTTTTCGTTGATAATTTCAATGATAGAACTGCAGAAAATTTATTCCGAAGATAAAGCTGTTACCTCTGTTCTTGATGATATCCGCGACAGGATAAACGCAATGGCCTCTGCACAGAGTCAGCTTTACTGCAGTGATTGTGTTTTGAAGGTAAACCTTAATGATTATCTGAACAATCTGGTTGAAACACTATGTACTTCCCATCTTGCTGAATCAGATAATATCGATATTAATCTGAATACTTTTTCAGCTGCTCTGCCTAATGATCTCGTTGTTTCAATAGGATTGCTGGTCACCGAACTGACTACAAACTCACTGAAACATGCCTTCCCTGATCGGCGTGGCCGTATAGATATTGAAATCTCTTCCAACGGTGAATTTTTAAAACTCATAGTGTCTGATGACGGTGTAGGGCGGAAAACTGTAAAAGTAAATGAGCGCAGCAAAAGTATGGGAATGGGAATTATTAAAGAGCTGGTTGGACAGCTTGGAGGTACTTTGAATATTGATTCATATGAAAGGTCCTCCAACCGCGTAGGAACCACCACAACGATAGTTTTGCCTTATGATACTTCTCAGCATTCATAGATATAAAATTTAATCTGACTCAAGCTCTGTTTCCAATTTAGATATATCAGAAATATTCACCATCCCGTTTGAATAAACGAAATATCCTTTTTTTTTCATATCATGAAATGCTGTGGAAAGAGAAGGCCGCTCCACGCCCATATAAGCTGCTAGTGCAGATATCGTCCTGTCAAGCCGGAATGAGCAGCCGTGAATACTGTGAAGTTCCAAAAGGTAATGGGCAATCTTTTTTTTTATGGTATGCAGGCTCAGAATTTCAAGTCTGCTAGAAAGATAATTGAAACGGTTGGCACATATTCGTAAAAAATTGTCCAGCAGAAGCGGATATCTTTTCATCAGTTCCATGAAATTATTCCGGTTCAATTTTAATACCTGACTCTTCTCAAAGGCTTTGATATTCATCAGTGTCTTTTTATCACTGAATATCATTGCAAGTCCCAATAGCTCAGGACCCTTTCGCCGGTTAAGAGTCAGTCTTCTGCCGCTTTCGGTAATTACAATTCCTTCAACACCGCCTGAAACAAGTATTATAAGAGATTCCAGTTTTTCATGCGGGTAGTGAATAGATTCTCCCTCATCATAGGTTTTTGAATGCCAGCCGTGATGGGACAATATCGAATGGATATCGCTTTTTCTGATATTTTTAAATAGTTCCATATTTTCAAGCTGTTTGTTTCTATCCATATCAAATATTTTAACAGAAAAATTAAATAGTGTAAGATATCTTACACTTATAGAAATAACTCAACTGTATATTTATTTCAGGAGGATTGTAATGACCCTGTATATTCTGATAGGACTCACACTAATCGGGTTGATTATCTCAGCTCTGAAATCAAAACCCAGAACGTTAAAATCTCTGAAAATGTCGCTGAAAATGGGAAAGGGGATGGGCCTTGAACTGCTTTCTCTTCTTGCCTTAATTGCGCTTATCCTGGCCTATCTACCCGAAGAACAGATTGCAAAATATCTGGGTAACAGCAGGGGCTGGCTGGCTTCAGTTTATGGTGCAGTTATAGGCTCTGTAACTATACTACCCGGAGTAATAGCCTTTCCTCTTGCAAAGCAGCTTGTTGTTTCAGGAGCCTCGCTGGCTGCTATAGCTGCGTTTATAACTACACTTACTATGGTAGGGCTTGCGACGTCACCGCTTGAAAAAAGACATTTCGGTCTGAGGTATACTGTACTTAGAAACAGCATCAGTTTTATTTTTGCAATTTCCATAGCTCTCATAATGGGGGTAATTCTGTGAAAAAGAAAAAACTCAATCCGCTAACCATTACAGTAATTGTTCTATGGCTTATTGTTATTATTTTTGACCGGGAACGAGCTCAGAGCGGCGTTCTGATACTTCTCTCATTTCTAAAAGAAATGGTTCAGATTCTTCCCTTTGTTCTTATACTCTCTGCTCTTGTTGGAGAATGGATTCCTGCACAAACTGTTAAACGTCATCTTGGTGAAGATTCAGGTTTCAGAGGAGCTCTTTTTGCTTACATCCTGGGAAGTCTCTCTGCGGGTCCCGTGTATGCAGCCTTCCCGGTCTGTATTTCGCTTAAGAAGAAGGGAGCTTCAGTAGGTAATCTGACTATCCTGATCAGTTCCTGGGCTGTAATAAAAATCCCAATGCTTTTTATGGAATTAAAATCTCTGGGCCTTCAGTTTACTGCCCTGCGGTATGCCCTCACGGTTCCTGCAATATTTACTATAGGCTATATTCTGAACCGTCTGGTTTCAAACTCTCAGATGACTGGACTCGCTGTTCCTGAGGTACGGAATGAAGTTTCGCTGCCGGGTAAAAACTGCGGAAGCTGCGGTTTCGGGACCTGCGAGGAGCTTTTTCAGGCTGTCAAAGGTGATAAGGTTCTGCTCAAAAATAAATGCAGCTTTATGGACTGATCCTGTACAGATAGCAGAAACCCGGGCCTTCGGTATCTGCACTGTTGCGAAGGTGAACAGAGTTGCCGAGACAGTAAACCCATCCCTTACAGTCGGTGCATATTCCGCTTTTTCTCCATAATGGAGAACGGTATATTTTGAATTTATTCTCACGGATTTTACTGAAATCACGGTCGGCTATATTCCCCTGGTAAAAGGCCGGCCCGTTGTTATTGCAGCCGGTTACCGTACCGTCGCTGAGTATTGAGGTATAATTAATTCCCGAGCTGTGCTATAAGAATATCCGAAAATGAGTTTTAGATAAACAATATTCAGTTTTTACCAGTACCATATGTCAGTGTACATATTACCCTCGGTGTTATATCCTCCCATTATCCACAGCCTGTCCTTATAGACAGTACCGCACTGTCCAATCCGGGCTTCCCAGTGATTTTCTGTATCATATTCATACCAGCTTATACCGTCTGAGCTGTACCACAGATCTTTATGTGCAGAGGTATTATTCTCACCGGCGCCTCCGGCTATCCATAATTTCGCGGAATATTGCTTCATCATAAGATAGGCTCTTGCGCCCCATTCACTATCTGCGTTCAGCCGAGTCCAGGTTATTCCGTCAGCACTGGACCAGACATCGCTGAAATAGGTTGTTGCCATACTTCCAGGAGAAAAGCTACCCATGCCTCCGGCTATATATATTTTGCCATTTAATGGTGAGCAGCCGAATGATTGTCTTTCATCCCAGATTATTCCGGAAGAGGGGACTGCCTCTGTCCAGTAGCTGCCGTCTGAACTGAACCAGACATCATTGTATGCCGCCCCGATTGCGGAATTAGAACCGCCGATCACCCATAACTTATTGTCAAATGTGACGCAGCCTAATCCGGAGCGTACAGACCACATTGCACGGGAAGTCTGTTCTGCTTCCTGCCAGTCTGTCCCTGTTTCACTGTACCAGACATCGTTTAAATTTGTCGTAGAATCTGCATTCTGTCCTCCGATAACCCATAATTTGTCATCGAATACGGTACAGCCGAAATTATACCGTGCGGCCCACATGGTACTGCTTGTGACTTCCGCCTGCTCCCATGTCTGACCGTCTGAGCTGAAGTATATGTTATTTGTAAAAACTGAGTCTGTGTAATCACCCAGGACCCACAGTTTATCCTTAAACTCTATACAGCCGGAAAGCACTTTACCCTCCCATGAGGTGGCGGTTTCAGCCTGTACCCAGTCTCTGCGTGTTGAATTAAGTTCTAGGTTGCATGAAAAAGTCTCACTGCTCTCATAGCTGCTGTTTATGGTCAGCACTGCTGTTTTAATGCCATAAACAGAACCGGAGTATCCGGATAAAGTAAATTCTGCTGTTGAGCCTGCAGCTATTTCAACGGAAGAATCTCCGGATATCATAAAAAAATCTGCATCGGTACCGTTAATTTCGATGTCATCAGTAATATGAAGTATTCCTGCTCCATTGTATGTGACAGAAACTGATACTGTATTCGTTCTGTATACCGGAACATCCCCGAAATCGTAGGACCCGTAATCTTCCAGGCTGATTCCGTCAAAGGCAATGCTTATAACATCTTCCTCCGGACCAGCCGGTGCCTCGGTGCAGCTGCCGGTGAAAATCACTAAAAGTACTGAAAATAGGATTGAATTAATAAAATAAATTTTCATGCTTGTCTCCCGTGTTTCTGTATCCGCCTTCAGTTTTCTGTTAATCGCGGCAGTAATGAAGAACACATTGAGGTGCATCTTGATGATCAATTTATATTTCAATTTTAATCGACAGCTTTTTAGATGTAAATATTATAAATCAGTATCCGGGTACGAAAAAAAAGCAATTTTTTTATAATAGTATTTGCAATTAATCCTAGAAAGTCTTTAAAATAATATAGTTAAGAATGTGATAGTACTATGAGAAAGTTATTAGCGGTATTAGTTACAACCTTACTTATTCTCAGCTGCAGCAGTGAATCCCCTCTGCTTGGTACTCTTTATCTGAATTTTGTTTATGCCGAAGATGGTTCGACCACCCTTTTCCCGGGAAGCGACAGCCGCACTTATCTTTTAAATTTCAATGAAGAGGAAGTTGAATTGACCGGAACGAATTATGTCATTGAGGATGTACCATACGGGACTTATGATCTAACCTGCACAGCTACCGACAGTGCAGACTCTGTCTGCGGTTCTCTTGAGACTGAGGTTGTAGTCGATTCGAAAAAAGTTACTGTAAATCTCAGCCTTTTGTATATCCAACCTGTTGAAACTCAGGAATATCCCGAAGTTACCACGGGCGGAATAACCTCAGGTGGTACTTTGCCTTCCGGAGGAACTAAATTTTCCTACAATTCAGCAATTTTCAGATTCAAGTACCTTAATGATATGGTAGATATTGAATTTCGCGATGAGACCGATGCTTCAAATGAAATCGCTATTGAAATTAATTCAACCGTGTATTTCGGAAGCACGGATTTCCTAAATGACTGTGATTATGAAGTTGATATGATCTGGCTTGATTCATCAGATATTGAGCGTGAGGATCTTGTTTTCTCTGGTACTGTTTCATCCAGTACGTGGGGAGAGACATTTACAAATACACCAACTTATCTTATTAAAGAAGACGATGACGAATATATAATCGGATTAAAATCAATACGCATCAGCATGCCGGACGGGCATCAGCTTGTCGACTGGACCAATGCCCTTATAAATCCCTGATTACTGTTTTATTCCACATAAACTGCAAGACACTTCAGGTACACACCTTCAGGATGATTGATGCTCACCGGATGATCAAAGCCCTGTGAACGCATTTCAATTATTCTCAGATATCTCCCGGCATCCTTTGCCGCGTCATGAACGATCTTCTGGAAAAAGCCTGCATCAATGTGCTGAGAGCAGGAGCAGGTTACTAGTATTCCTCCGGGTGCAATTATCCGCAGAGCCTGCAGATTTATTTCCTTGTAGCCTCTTGCCGCTGATTTGATTGCATCCCGGCTTTTCGCAAAGGCGGGAGGATCAAGTATAATCATGTCAAAGTTCTCATCACGGAAGGTTTTAAGCCTTTCAAAGACATCGCCGGTCAGGTAGCGGTGATTCTCCGAATCAAATCCGTTAAGTTTCATATTGGCTTCCGCAGCCTTTAGTGCTTCGGCAGAGATATCAAGACTGACGGTTTCTTCTGCTCCGCCGGCTGCAGCATAAACTGTGAATCCGCCAGTGTAGGAGCATGCATTAAGGACCTTCCTGCCTTCTGACAGTTTCCTCACAAAATTACGGTTTTCACGCTGATCAAGGAAGAACCCTGTCTTCTGCCCGGTCCGGACGTTGACCATGAATTTATAGCTGTTTTCAGTGATGGTGATCTGCTCTGGAATTTCACCGGAGTATACCGCCTCGTACAGCGGGAGTTTTTCATGCTTTCTGGAAAGCAGATCGTTTTTCTCATAGATCCCGGCGGCTCCGGTCTTTTCCAGAAGAATTTTAAAAATCTCATCCTTGACCTTTTCCATTCCGCTGGTTGAAACCTGTACAGCAAGATAATCACCGTATTTATCAACTGTAAGCCCGGGCATCATATCGCCTTCACCATGAATTATCCGGTATGAATCTGTTTTTTCGCCGATTAGCTGTTTACGCAGCTTTAACGCACTGTCTATACGTTTCTCCCAGAAGGCGCTGTCAATGGCTTCCTCGGTAAATGACAGAAAGCGTACAACCAGTGAATTGCCCGGGTTGATAAAACCGGTACCTACAAAATTATTACTGCTGTCATACACAGCTGCAATATCCCCTTTTCGGGGTGAACCGGTGATTTCATAAACAGCACCGGAAAACAGCCATGGGTGGCGGTTCAGGACAGATTTTTCTCTGCCTTTTTTAAGTACCAGTTTTATCATAAGTTTTAATTCTCTCCCAGGTTTAATAACCGGCTATATAAGGAAGTTCTGAAGCCCGTTTTTCAATAAGCTCCATGTTTACAAGCAGTGATGCTGTTGAATCCCAGCTTCCTTCAAGAAAGGCGGATCTCGCCGCAGGCTGCATTCCTGTTTTGATCTTCAAATCTCCTGCTGTAATTTCCATATTCTCAAGATCGATTGTAATTGAAGCATCAGGATTAGATTCCGAAATCTTCATCAGCTTTTCAATATCCTCTGCAGATGCTGTAACTGCAGGAATTCCCATGGAACCGCAGTTGCCTGCAAATATCTCGGCATATGATTCGCCGACAACGGCTTTTATTCCCCAGCGGTTAAGAGCTTGAGGGGCATGTTCTCGGGATGAACCGCAGCCGAAATTTTTATTCACTATGAGTATTTCGGCATCGGTATATGCTTCTTCATTGAAGGGGTGCTTCTTTTTATTGCCTTCCTGATCAAAACGCTCATCCTGAAAGGCAAATTCTCCAAGTCCGTCAAAGGTTACAACTTTCATGAAACGCGCAGGGATGATCCGGTCGGTGTCGATATCGTTGCCCCTGACTGTTACGGTTTTTCCGCTTAATTCTTTTATTACCATTGCTTCGTTAACCATCATCTTCCCCTTATTTATATTCTCTGATATCAGTAACTTTTCCATTCAGTGCGGCAGCTGCTACCATTGCCGGGCTCATAAGCAGAGTCCTTCCGGTAGGGGAGCCCTGACGGCCGATAAAGTTACGGTTTGATGAGGAAGCCGACAGCTGGCGTCCGGAAAGTTTGTCGGCATTCATTGCAAGACACATGGAACATCCGGCATTTCTCCACTGAAAGCCGGCTTCGGAAAAGATCCGGTCAAGGCCCTCAGCTTCCGCCTGCTTTGCAACCTGTTTGGAGCCTGGAACAACCAGAGCCTTTACATCGGAATTGACCCGCTTTCCCTTTACAACCGATGCTGCTTCACGGAGATCTGATATTCGTCCGTTTGTACAGGAGCCTATAAAGGCTACATCTATCTTCTTTCCGAGTATCTGCTCGTTCTCTTTAAAGTCCATATGCGCATAAGCCTGCCTTGCTGTATCACGCTCTTCAGGAGAGAATGAATCGAGAGCCGGCATCTTTTCATCAACTTCAACACTCTGACCGGGATTTATTCCCCAGGTAACCATCGGGCCGAGCCCTGAAACATCAAGATCCCAGCGTTCGTCATATTCTGCATCGGCATCAGATTTCAGGCTGTCCCAGTAAGCTTCTGCTTTTGCATAGCTTGCCGCATCCGGGGCATATTTTCTGCCTTTAAGGTACTCATAGGTAATGCTGTCCGGGTTGACATAGCCGGCTCTGGCTCCGCCTTCAATACTCATGTTGCATATTGTCATTCTTTCTTCCATGCTTAACGCGTGGATTGCAGGACCTCCGTATTCGTAGGCAAGTCCAAGCCCGCCCTTTACACCAAGCTCTCTGATTATTTTAAGGATAATGTCTTTCGCATAAACACCGTCTTTCAGTTTGCCGTCTACATAGATAAGTTTTACTCCCGGACGTGTGATAGCCATTGTCTGCGTTGCAAGAATATCACGGATCTGAGAGGTTCCAACTCCGAACGCGATTGCACCGAAGGCTCCGTGAGTTGATGTATGCGAATCTCCGCAGGCTATAGTCATTCCCGGCTGTGTAAGTCCAAGTTCGGGTCCTATAATGTGTACAATTCCCTGATTCTCTGTAGTCGGGGAGAAAAACTGTATTCCTGCATCCTTTGTATTTTTTTCAAGCGCCTGCATCATTTTCTCTGCAAGTTCATCGGCAAAGGGCCTTGCCTGATTGTCTGTCGGCACTATATGGTCGACTGTTGCAAATGTTCGATCAGGATATTTTACTTTAAGCCCCCTTTCTTCAAGCATCGCAAATGCCTGGGGTGAGGTTACCTCATGAATAAGGTGAAGCCCTATAAAAAGCTGATCCATTCCTGAATCAAGTGTTTTTATTTTATGCAGGTCCCATACTTTATTGAAAAGATTTTTTCCCATCTGTTTTCTCCATAAAAAAGATTGTTCTTAAAAGATTATAAAATACGTAAGATATTGCAAGCAAAAAGTATTATATTCTCAATAACTATTGTAATGAAAATGGAGCCTAATTTGAATATTAATAATAGAATTACTTTTGTTTTAAGAGGCTTCGTAATTCTGATTATCGTTGTGACGGTTTTGTCAGGTCTGTCATGTACATCTCAGGAATTCCCTTATGAAGACTATGATTACACCCTTGATTCTCTTGACGTTGGAATTGCCTTCCCGAATGTGAGATCGGAGTCCGATGTGTCGGAATCAATAACCGCCATGACCGATCTGGGGACCAGCTGGGCCAGAATAGGCTTTGACTGGTCATTCCGGGAACCCTCAGAGGATTCATATTCCTGGGATGCGCTTGAATACAGGCTGAATGCCTTTGCCGATGCAGGAATAAAGGTTCTTCTGACTGTTGAGACCCATTCCTGGCCGGACTGGCTGCCCGATGACTCTGAACATGACGACAGCATCACGCTTGCCAGCTTCCGTCAGCTTATAGCAGATTTTCTTACTGATTACGGTGACAAGGTTGCCCGTATTCAGCTTGGCAATGAGTGGAACTGGGAAATCGATGATTATCTAAATGGTTCTGAAGAGGCTTTTATTTCATACACGAATATTCTATCAGAGGAAGTAACAAATTACCGTACTGCAAACAGCAGTTCGACTCCGACTATAGTTCTCGGAAGTTTTTCAGCAAGACATATGCTTGCCTATGATCAGGGACTTGTAACCGAAGTTACCATTGAGGGACAGTCCGTTTTTGAAGATCAGGTAGCCGAGTACGCAGCCCTGCCGACGGAGGACAGGATGACCGCCCGTGTTGAGAATATACTTTCGAACACGAATGTCGAAATGCTTGATATCCATTTCTATGATGATAATGATGACTGGTCAAAGCATCTGCAGGCTTTCAGAACAGCAGCTCAGAATTCAGGACTTGATTACAACATTCCTGTTATTGTGAGTGAATTCGGAGGTCCCTGGCCCGAAAGGCTCTATGATGAACTGGGGCATCCAACTGAATTCGATCTGGCAAGCAGGCTTCCGGGCTACATGCATACCCTTGATTCTCTTGATGTTGAAGAGGTTTATTTCTTCAAACTGAAAGAGGGCAGCACTGACATCCAGCACCCGGATTCATACCTGCTTGACAGCCGCGGTAATAAAGCCTTCGCCTACGGAGTTATAAAGCGGTTTTTATCCATGAACTGATATATTCAAGAACTTCAGGTGCAATTGTCTTTTCAATGCTTCCGTACTCTGAGGGAAGTCCCTTAACTGCGGGCTGAAAAAGATGGTTCAGGCCGTCAAATTCTTTAATAGTGAAATCAGATTTTTCGGATTTTTCAAGAATTTTTCTAATAGCTGTCAGGTTTTCCTCTGCCGGCACCTGAAGATCGAGTGAGCCGTTAACTGCCAGCACCGGAATACTCAGTCTGCTTAATTCCTGTTCAGGATTGTAGGCGGTAAAATATTTAAACCATGGTGAAGTCAGCTGCTGCATCTGCTGTTCTGCCTGAGCTTCTGACAGTCCCGCAGACTGAAGCAGAGGAATAATCTGATTTTTAATTATTTCATCATCTGTTTCATTCAGCAGAATGTCGTAAACCTTCCTGTTGATCTCTGAAGTCTGTTTAATTGCTGCTTCCGAGGCACCGGCCGCCTTCATGATTGCCTCCGACTGACTCATCAACAGCTTGTCGCCCGGTACGCCGGGGCCGGCAAGCAGTATGACAAAGTCAACCAGTTCATTGCTGTTGGCCGTAATCGGAGCAATGAGTCCGCCTTCACTGTGTCCGGCCAGGCCGATTTTTCCTACCTGAACAAAATCCTGCTGAGCCATGAAATTTACCGCCGCATCTGCATCAGTTGCCAAATCTGCACTTGTAGCATCAGCCGCATCACCGGTGGATTCCCCGAATCCACGATCATCATACCGCAGCACCGCAATTCCTTCTCTGGTCAGATAGTCGGAAATCACAAGGAAGGGCCGGTGGTTCATAAGCTCCTCGTTACGGTCCTGACTGCCTGAGCCTGATATAAGAATAATAGCATAATCAGCCTTTCCCGAATCAGGATAGGTCAGGGTACCTGCAAGCACTGCATCCTGTTTCAGGTTCCGGAAGGTAACATCCTCAGATTTGTATGGATAGGGCTCAGACGGATCCTGGGGTCTCATGGGTGCGGTAAGAGCAGATCTTCTCCGCTGTAATGTAAGATCGTACTTTCCGGGGCCCTGCTTCCATGAGCCTTCAAGGGTATCGGTTCCGCTTAGTGATGCAGTATAAACTGCGTTTATTGATTTAAAGTTTATTTTCAATTCAGTCTGATTGATAGCGACATCCTCTGCTATTATGCCGTTTACACCCTGGGTTATACTATCCATTACTGCAGTAAGATCGCCGCTGTCATTTTTGATGTGAAAGGCAAGCTCAAGATCCTGTCCTCCAGCCTTCATTGTCCCGGACCATTCACCTGCTATTTTATCAGCATCCAAAGGCACTGCAGTCTGATCTTTTTTTGCGGAACATGAGAGCAGCAGAGCTGCAGATAAAATTATCAGTAAGGCTTTTTTCATATTAATCTCCCTATCATCATCTACAGGTTCAGACGGCGAATATTCAGCTGTTATTGGTATTCAGTTAAGCATCGCCTGTATTTTTTTTATTGTGAGCGGTGCACAGCCCTCATAGTGATTATTCACGTTTATAGTTATCTTCTTTCCTCCCGAGTAGAGGTCCTGCGTCATCTGTATAATGTTTATAAGCTCTTCCTTGGGCTGGACAATCCTGTCCCAGGTATTATTTGTCAGCAGCTCGATGTCCCGCCGTTCACCGCCCAGAAGCCTTATGACTGTATGAGGGGTAAGAATGCTTCCGAACCTTTTGTAGACCTCCGTAACAGGAGGCATGTATATCTTCTCAGAAAAGACATGCCCGATATTATATTCACGCAGGAAGCTGAAATATTCGCTTGAAAGGTAGTTAGGGTTTCTTATTTCGAAGGCTACAGGTATGTTCCTGGGAATCTGCCGGATAAAGGCTTCCGCTTTCTTAATAAACATGCCGGAAGAACTCATCTTCTGTTTATTGAGGTATTCAAACTCAAACATGATGCATCCAAGTTTACAGTGAAGAGGTCCGCTGCTGTTCAGGAAATCAATAAATAGTTCAGGTGACAGAAACTCGGGGTTTTCTTCCGGCGGGCGGTTCTTTGTTCCCCTCAGGTGTGTGAGGGTAAGCCTGTTGGTAATCTTGCATGTGAATTGAAAATCTTCACCGACTTTTGAAGCGTAATCTTCTGCCTCTGAAGGATCGGGAATTTTATAAAACCAGCTGTCAATTTCAACTGTATTATAATGCTTTGAATACTCAGGAAGGTAGTCTGCAGCCCTGCTCATCCTGCTGCTGTACACAATGCCCGACCATGAAGGGTAATTCCATGAACATGTTCCCAATCTTACTTTCATAATTGTCCCCTCTTATAAATATATTTCAATTGAAGTGCCAAAGTAAAATATTTCTTGCAATATTCAATTGCGTATTGTAATGTAAGTAGCCGACTGTACGGTCAGTAACCGACTATAGGGTCAGTTTTGTGCTGTACAGTCATTCTGGAGGAGAAGATGAGAAAAATAACAGCTGTCCTGTTGATAGCAGGATTATGCACGGCCTCACTTTTTGCAGGAGGTCAGAAAGAGGAAGGAACAATAAAGATAGGTGCTATTTTAGCAGTCACGGGAGGTGCTTCATTTTTAGGCGCACCGGAAGCTAAGACTGCAGAGATGATCACAGAGGAAGTTAATGCAGCCGGAGGCATTAACGGAAAGATGATAGAGCTCATAATCAAGGATTCAGCAGGAAATCCTGAAAAGGCTATTTCCTTTGCAAAGCAGCTGATTGAAGAAGACCGGGTTATCGCAATAATCGGTCCATCAACCAGCGGTGAGACTATGCAGATAAAGGATCTCTGTCAGTCATACCAGACTCCGCTGCTTTCCTGTTCAGCAGCAGAAGCAATTGTTGAACCTGTTGCAAGCTATGTGTTTAAAACACCGCAGAAGGATAATTACGTAGCCGAATGGATATTCTCTACTATGAACGATATGGGGATAAGCAGAATCGGTATTGTTGGTGCAAACACCGGGTTCGGAAACGCAGGTCTGGCACAGCTTGAAAAATATGCTCCTGAATACGGGATTGATATTGCCGCATCAGAAACATACGATAGTGCGGCCACAGATCTTACAGCTGTTCTTACAAAGCTGAAGTCTCAGAATATAGAAGCTGTTGTAAACTGGTCCATCGTGCCTGCCCAGTCAATTGTACCCAAGAACATGAAGCAGCTTGGAATGGATATGCCTCTCTTTCAGAGTCACGGATTCGGAAATATAAAATATGTTGAGGCTGCCGGTGCAGCTGCAGAAGGCATCATATTTCCGGCAGGAAGACTTCTTGTTGCTGAAAAGCTTCCCGAAGGTCATCCGCAGAAGGCAAACCTTGTTGCCTACAAGTCTGCATATGAAAGCAAATACAATGAAGATGTAAGTACCTTCGGAGGACATGCGTATGATTCCATTATGCTGATTATCGAAGCGCTTAAAGCCTCCGGCGCAACTGACCGTGACGGACTGCGGGCTGCAATTGAAAAAATCAACGGTTTTGCAGGTACAGGCGGAATCTTTAAAATGACTGCTGCCGATCACAACGGCCTGGATATAGATTCACTGGAAATGCTCACTGTCAGAAACGGTCAGTTTGATCTTTTAAATCCATAAATTGAAAGAGGGGAGTCTATGGCTCCCCTGATTTTTCCACCGGGTAAGCAATGTCATTACAGCAGATACTTCAATACATATTTTCAGGAATAACCGTAGGCAGCATCTATGCACTGGTCGCTATAGGTTACAACATTATTTATAACGCCACCGGAATCATAAACTTTGCCCAGGGTGAGTTTGTTATGCTCGGGGGGATGATTGCTTTCAGCTTCTCAGCGGTAATGCCTCTGCCTGCAGCAATAGCTCTGGCAATCCTTATTACTTCGCTTATCGGCGGGCTTATCGAGAATGTCTTTATCAGAAGGATGAAGGAATCCTCGGTACTTGGAATGATTGTAATAACCATTGGAATTTCCATACTTATCAGGGAGGCCGCTCTTTATATATGGGATGAAAAGATAAGAGCTTTAAGGTTCTTTACAGGAAATGAAATTTCATCTGTCAGCATTTTTGGCGCGCGTATTTCTCCGCAGGTTCTGTGGGTTCTTGGAATTACAGCTGTTGTTGTTACAGGGCTGTATCTTTTTTTGAAGTACACACTTACAGGTCAGGCATTACGGGCCTGCTCCGAGAATGCCAGGGCTGCTAATCTCTGCGGCATCAGAACCTCAAGGATGATAAATCTGTCATTTATGGTCTCCGCCGGAATCGGTGCTCTCGGCGGATGTGTGGTCTCTCCGCTGACCCAGACTCACTACGCAATGGGCAGTGATCTGGCAGTAAAGGGGTTTACTGTTGCAATACTCGGCGGGCTGGGTAATCCGATTGCCGCAGTAGCCGCCGGTCTGCTTCTCGGCATAATAGAAAGTTTCTGCATCAGTCTAATGCCCATGGCATATAAGGATGTTGTTTCAATAATTATTCTGCTTATTATTCTGGTAGTACGTCCCGGCGGGCTCTTCGGCTCAAGGGCTGCCGGTTCACTCAAGGACTATTAAATGAAAAGATATCTGCCGGTTTTCATACTGGCCGGAGCCGCCGTAATAATACAGATTCTTACGGCAATAACCGGGACGGCCTACCTTCTGACTCAGCTGACAATGTCTGCCTACTATGTTCTTACAGCCCTCGGCCTATGCATGGTTATGGGATATGCAGGCCAGATCTCACTGGGGCAGGCCGGGTTTTTTGCTATAGGCGGATACCTTACTGCCTTTTTAACCACAATAGATTTTTCAGCAGTTGCAGAGAGCGCCGCAGCTGAAACTCTACTTAAAGTAGGAATCCTTGTTTCAAGAGAATCACTGTACGGAGATACGATTGTCCACATCACTCCCTGGGTATCTTTGATTGCCGCATTGCTGCTCTCTGCAGCCGCAGCTTTTGCAATCGGTGTACCGGTATTAAAGCTCAAAGGTCACTATCTGGCAATGGCAACAATGGGATTTGGAATAATAATCTACCGGATAGTTCTTGGAACCAAGGCCTTCGGCGAAGCGGATGGGATTACCAATGTGCCGCCGTTTAAAATTATTCCGGGGCTTTCTGTCAGCGGAGATTTTCAGAGCCGCATATCAAATTACTATATAGCCTGGGCTATTGTGCTTATTGCGGTACTGCTGCTTGTTAACCTCATAAACTCACGTACAGGCCGTGCACTGAGATCGCTTCACAGCGGTGAAGAAGCTGCTGAAGCCATGGGTGTTGATACTGCCAAATATAAGGTGAGAGTCTTTGTTATAGGTGCCGTATTTGCCGCCGCTGCGGGTTTTTTCCTGACGCATTACAACGGCGGTATAGGCCCTTCGGAAGCATCTGTTGCCAAGTCGGTCCGTTACGTGGCTATAGTCGCGGTGGGCGGAATGGCGAATATCTGGGGAACACTGGTAATGGGCCTGGTTCTGAACTTCCTCTCGCTGCGCGGTGTTTTCGGACATTTTGATGATGCAGTTTTCGGAGTAGTACTTGTACTGATGATGATGTTCATGCCAAAAGGGATAATACGCAGGAGGAAAAAGAATGGCTGAAAATACTCATTTCCTCTCTGTTAACGGAATAGATAAAAGTTTCGGCGGTCTTCATGCTGTTGATGAAGTAAGTTTCAATGTTGAGCAGTCCACAATCAAGGCTGTTATTGGCCCCAACGGGGCAGGGAAAACAACTCTGTTCAACATGCTTGCAGGATATATATCACCGGATAATGGTGAAGTACTCTTCCGGGGAAAGAATGTAACAGGTAAAAAGCCCCATGATATTGCATCCGAAGGTATACTAAGGACATTTCAGAATTTAAAACTCAGCAGCAATCTAAGTGTCCTGGATAATGTTCTGCTTGGATATCATACAAGAACAAAGGCGGGATTTCTGTCAGGAATGCTTTCTGCAAAAGCTTCACGTAAAGAAGAGAAAGACGCTGTCGATGCGGTAATGCCTCTGCTTGAATGGCTGGGCATAGATAAATTTAAAGATGAGGAAACCGGAAGCCTCTCATTCGGAAATCAGAGGGCTGTCGAGCTAGCAAGGGCGCTCGCTCCGGATCCGGCAGTACTTCTGCTTGATGAACCTGCCGCCGGATTGAATATGCATGAAACAGAAGAGCTTGCCGGGCAGCTTCAGGACTTAAGAGTGCAGGGCAGAACAATTCTGATTGTTGAGCATGACATGAGCCTGGTAATGGATATCTCTGATGAGATAGTAGTTCTGAACTTCGGTCAGAAAATAGCTGAGGGCAGGCCTTCTGAAATTCAGCAGAACGAGGATGTGATCAGGATATATCTGGGCGGTGACTATGCTTAAAATTAAAAATCTTGAAGCAGGCTACGGTAAGCTTAAAGTTCTCAAGGGCATCAGCCTTCATGTTAACAGCGGTGAGATAGTCACTATCATCGGTGCAAACGGCGCAGGCAAATCAACTCTCCTGAACACTGTTTCGGCACTGATTAGACCATTTTCAGGTGAAATAAAACTTGCAGGTGCCGATGTTACGAAGGCTGAACCTCACGTCGTTGTGAAAGGAGGATGCGCTCTGGTACCTGAAGGCCGCCAGCTTTATCCGGCAATGACAGTATATGAAAACCTTATACTCGGCGGGTACACTCTCATCAGAAGCGGTAAGAAGGACAGGGTAATGAACACGCTTAAGGAAATTTACGAACTCTTTCCTGTTCTTGAGAAACGCGCAGGTCAGCTTGCCGGGACCCTGTCGGGCGGCGAACAGCAGATGGTTGCCATTGGACGTGCCTTGATGTCCGAGCCTGAACTTCTGCTTATGGATGAACCCTCCATGGGGCTTGCACCGCTTATCGTAAAGGATATTTTCAAAGTTGTAGAAAACCTTAGAGAGCAGGGTAAAACCATTTTAATAGTAGAGCAGAATGCCAGAGCGGTTCTCGAGATTGCGGACCGGGGATATGTGATGGAAACCGGAATGCTTATGCTTGAAGGAACAGCTTCAGAACTGCTTGATAACAATGAGGTGAAGCGGGCTTATCTGGGAAAGGATTACCGTTCATTTACTGATGAGGAGGAATGAAATGATTTACTCACGAGAATATGAATCCATGCACAGGGAGGACCTCCTTGAACTTCAGCTTGAACGTCTTCAAATTGCACTGAACCATGTTTATAGAAACGTTTCCTTCTATAAAAATCAGTTTGATTCCTCCGGCATCGATCCGACATCAGTAAAATCAATGAATGATTTTCAGAAGCTTCCGTTCACCACCCGGGCGGATCTTACAAAAAGCTATCCCTATGAAGCCTTTGCTGTTCCTCTGCGTGATATTGTCAGGATACATTCTACCTCCGGTACAAAGGGTGTTCCTGTTGTTGTCGGGTATACAAGAAACGATATTGCAATCTGGTCAGCTCTTGTTGCCCGTGTACTGACTGCTGCAGGTGTGAGCGGAACAGATCTTGTACAGATAGCCTTCGATTATTCGCAGTCAACCGGAGGCCTTGGCTTTCATTATGGTGCAGAGAAACTAGGCGCTTCAGTAATACCCGCTTCAGGGGAAGAGATTCTACGGCAGATTAAGATAATGAAGGACTACCGCTCATCGATCCTTGTTTCAACACCAGGGTATGCACTGCATCTTCTGTCAGAGCTCGAAAGAAGGGGAATAAACTCCCAGGAACTCAACCTTTCGACTGCAATACTCGGCTCTGAGCCCTGGAGTGAAAAACTTCGTGATGAGATTGAGGCCCGGCTTAAGATTAAAACTTTTGATAATTACGGGCTCAGTGAAATTATCGGTCCCGGCGTTGCATTTGAATGTGAAGAGTATTGCGGAATGCACGTGAATGAGGATCATTTTATAGCTGAAATTATTGATCCCGAAACACTGGAAGTTCTTCCCGACGGAGAGAAGGGGGAACTGGTTTTTACCACACTTACCAAACAGGCCTTTCCGCTTATCAGATATCGCACCGGAGACATTTCAAAAATCAACCGGGAAGCATGCTCCTGCGGAAGAACTACAGCAAGAATTGAACGTATCGGCGGCAGAATTGATGATATGATCATTGTTGAAGGTAATAACCTGTTTCCATCACAAATAGAAGCCATACTTATAGACATAGAGGGTGTTGAGCCGCATTTTCAGATAGTGCTTGATCGGGATGAGGGAAAAGACAGTATCGAACTGAAGATTGAAGTAAGTCCTGATTTTCCTTCACTTGATGAGGTCAAACATATAGAGAGCTTCAAGGAGCGTGTAAGAGAGGAATTGCGGGTGTCGGCTGGAATGCATGCCCGTATAACGCTGACCGAACCGGGAAGCCTTGGGCGGTCTTCCGGCGGCAAGATCAGACGTGTTATTGATAAGCGGGAGCTGTAAACTTCAGGTTTGAGTTTGATGCTTAAGCTGAGAGCTTAAATTGAGCGCTAAAGCATCAGGCTGATTTCGTCAGAATCTCCATAGCCTTATCTTTCATGTTCGGATACAGGGTATTAGGAACCGCATCTCTTCCCAATTTTTCAAATACAATATGACGTGCACAGGTTGACCAGTTCCCCTGACAGTAGGTTTTCTTCATCAGATTTGCTGTAGAAGGCATATCTCCCATTTTGTCATTGAAAAACGGACATCCTGGAAGGCATTCACAATCGGCCATATTTTTCCTCCAATAGTTTTATTACTGATTTAAGTATAGGTAACAAAATATCTATTTCAAGTTATTAGTAAATTTTATGGTATTTTATTTCGATAATTAGACGGGAGAGCAGATAAATTGAATTTAGCGGCATTTATCGCACTGATATTGTCAATAATCATCCAGTTTGCTGCTGTAGTCCTTGCAATCCGTTTTATCAGGCTAACCGATTACAGAGTATTCTGGCTTCTCATTTCAGCAGGTCTTGTCCTTATGATTGTTCGAAGAATAGCCCCTCTTTATTATCTGCTTTCAGATCCCGAGTACAAGATAGCTCTCTCAAATGAAATACTTGGAATAATCATATCGACACTTATGTTTTTCGGCCTTCGCGGTATAGGTGTCCTTTTTATGGAGCATCTTAAGATCGAAAAAGATATCAAAAAACTGCTTGAAGAGAAGCAGCTTTTATTGAAAGAAGTACATCACAGAATTAAAAACAACATGAGTACAATAAGCAGTCTTTTGTCGCTGCAGGCGGCACCTCTTAAAGACCCGGTGGCTGTTGAAGCGCTTGATGATGCAAGGGCCCGTGTTGAAAGTATGACGCTGCTCTACGACAAACTTTACCGGTCTGAAAACTTCTATGACGCTGATATCAGCGAATATATCGGATTGCTCGCAGATGAAATCATTTCAAGTTTTCCCGGTTCTGATGCTGTAACTGTCAAAAAGGAACTGGAGAGTATCAATCTCGATGCCCGAAGGATACAGACTCTTGCTATTCTGATCAATGAGATACTTACCAATACGATGAAGTATGCTTTTGGAAAAACAAAAGAACCTGAGATAGTGATAAAATCCCGTATTTCCGGTGATAAGGCCGTACTGTCTGTTCATGATAACGGCAAGGGAATTCAGAAAGAACTTAATAAAAATAACTCTTCAGGATTCGGCATGACGCTTATAGAAGCTCTTGTTCAGCAGCTGGACGGCACTTACAGCATCGTTCGCAACGGTGGTACCGAGGTAACAATCGAATTTAAACTTTAGTTCCCGAACTTCATCAGGGTTGTTTTTTTACCCTTTTTCCGGTATGGTCAAGCCATGTTAACTGTTAGCGATGTCTCCCTTTCTTTCGGCGAAAGGGCTCTTTTTAAAGACGTAAATATCAAATTTCTGCCGGGAAACTGTTATGGTGTTATCGGGGCAAACGGCGCCGGTAAATCGACTTTTCTTAAAATCCTCTCAGGTGAGCTTGAAGCTGACAAGGGAGATATTATTATAGGTCCAGGAGAACGAATGGCTGTTCTTAAGCAGGACCAGTTCGCCTTTGATGAATATTCACTGCTTCATACTGTTATAATGGGTCATCAGAAACTCTATGAAGTTATGACTGAAAAAGATGCCATCTATGAAAAGGCTGATTTTACCGAAGAAGACGGACTTCGCGCCGCTGAACTTGAAGGTGAATTTGCTGAAATGAACGGCTGGGAAGCGGAAAGTGAAGCGGCGATTCTTCTAAGCCAGCTTGGAATCCCCGAGGATCTCCACTACAAGGATATGAAAGACCTTGAAAGTAACCAGAAGGTTCGTGTTCTTCTGGCTCAGGCTCTTTTCGGAAATCCCGATATCCTTCTTCTTGATGAGCCAACCAACAACCTTGATCTTGAATCAATTGCATGGCTCGAAGAGTTTCTGTACAAGTTCGAGAATACCGTTATTGTTGTTTCTCACGACAGACACTTTCTTAACAGGGTTTGTACTCATATTGCCGATGTTGATTTCGGCAAGATTAAACTCTTTGTCGGAAACTATGACTTCTGGTACCTTGCAAGTCAGCTCGCTTTGAAGCAGATGAAGGATGATAAAAAGCGACGTGAAGATAAGGTTGCCGAACTTAAGGAATTTATTCAGCGGTTCAGTTCCAACGCTTCAAAGGCAAAGCAGGCAACCAGCCGAAAAAAACTGATTGATAAACTGACAATAGATGATATTGAACCTTCCTCCAGAAAGTTTCCCTATGTCGAGTTCAAGCCGGATCGTGAACCCGGAAACAATATTCTGACTATCGAAGGCCTTAACAAGACTGTCGATGGTGAGCATGTCCTTAAAGATTTCAGTCTTACCATGAACCGTGATGATAAAATTGCCTTTGTTGGCCCTATGCATAGCACAAAGACCGCGCTGTTCGATATACTTTCAGGCAATATCGAAGCTGATTCAGGTGAATTCAGCTGGGGAGTTACAATCACAACTTCATACTTTCCAAAAGATAATTCAGATTTCTTTGATGTCGATATGTCGATCGTAGACTGGCTGACCCAGTACAAGATTGATGATGAAACCGATGTCAGAAGCTTTCTGGGCCGGATGCTTTTCAGCGGTGAAGAGTCGCTTAAAAAGGTTAAGGTTCTTTCCGGAGGCGAGAAGGTCCGCTGTATGCTCTCAATGATGATGCTCAAGGGCGCCAACGGCCTTATTATGGATGAACCGACAAACCATCTGGACCTTGAATCTATCACAGCACTAAACAATGCGCTTATCAAGTTTCCGGGAGTTTTAATGTTCAACTCTCATGACCACCAGTTTGTTCATTCTATAGCCAACAGGATTATAGAGTTCACTCCCGAGGGTATAATTGACCGGATGATGCCGTTTGACGAGTACCTTGCAAGCGAGGATGTCAGAAACCTCCGCGACTCAATGTGGCATGGTCATCACGGCCTTCATATCTGATTAAACAGAGGTACCGCCATGGTAGTTCTCTACTATCTTGATATTTTCGGTACTGTAATTTTTGCAATAACTGGCGCCTTTAAGGCTATCCGGCATGAGCTTGATATCCTGGGCGTCTGTGTACTTTCACTTATCACCGGAGTAGGAGGGGGAATTTTCCGCGACCTGCTTCTGGGTGATACCCCGCCGGCAGCCTTCCGTAATGAAACATATTTTATCGCCTGTATTGCCACAGGTATTCTTACAGCCCTTCTTGCCCCGCGAATAGCAAAAATATGGAAACTCGTAAAAGTGCTCGATGCTGTAGGGCTTGGCGTATTCACGGCCATAGGCGCAGCGAAGGGCGCCGCCTTTGATCTCGGCATAGTAGGAATACTTCTTACCGGAGCACTCACTGCTACCGGCGGCGGGATGCTGCGAGATGTGCTTGTCCGTGAAATCCCAGGCGTTATCAGCCGTGATTTTTATGCAACAGCTTCCTTTGCCGGAGCAGGGGTCTACATCCTCTCGGCACATATTGGAATGTCTCCGGACCTCTCCATTTTTACCGCTTTTGCCTTAACCACAGTGTTCAGGCTGCTTGCTATGAAGACCGGCCTTTCACTTCCGAAGGTAAAACGAATTCCCGGTTTCAAAGGAAGTTCGAAAGACTTCGAAGAGGGGTAAAATAGTTGTCTTTATCAATTTTTATAGCTATATTTCTATAGTATATGGAAAGAATTTATCTAGATAATAATGCTACAACTATAGTAGACCCGGCAGTCAAGGATGCGATGGAGCCCTTTGCCTGTCAGATGTACGGTAATCCGAATTCACTGCACAGTTTCGGTACAGAAGTCCATCCTTATATGAAAATAGCTCTGGACAGACTTTATGACGGAATCAATGCAGGCGATGATGATGATATACTTATCACCAGCTGTGCCACAGAGGGTAATAATACGGTTTTGAAGACAGCATATTTCAACTACATGCTTAATTCAGGAAAGAAACAGATTATTACCAGCAGCATTGAACACCCGGCGGTATCAGAAACCTGTGAATTTCTTCACAAGCTCGGTATGGAAATTAAATGGCTTCCGGTAAATACCGAAGGAATTGTAGATCCCCAGGTTCTCAAAGACACGATCGATCCCGATAACACTGCCCTTGTATCGATAATATGGGCAAATAATGAGACTGGAATAATTAACCCGGTTGAAGCTTATGGTGAGATTTGCCGCGAAAACGGCGTACCTCTTCACCTTGATGCGGTACAGGCAATCGGCAAGCTTCCTGTAGACATGCAGAAGGTAAAGGCTGATTATATTACCTTCAGTGCACACAAGTTTCACGGCCCCAAGGGTATCGGCGGCTTGTATGTACGTGAAGGCGCTCCGCTTGTTCCGCTTTTTCACGGCGGTGAGCAGATGGCCGGCTTAAGAGCGGGAACAATCAACGTTCAGTCTTTTATTGGAATGGGTTATGCAATGGAACTTGCCACACAGAATCTTGAATTTGAGAATAAGCAAGTCAGACGTCTAAGGGACAAGCTTGAAGATGCAATTCTTTCAATAGAAGATTCAGAGGTTATCGGCAGCAGGGACATCCGTACACCTAATACCATCCTTGCCAGCTTCAGGGGCATTGAAGGCGAAGCCTTTCTCTGGGATCTTAATCAGAACGGTATTGCAGCATCTACGGGAAGCGCATGCGCTTCAGAATCACTTGAGTCAAACCCAACCTTCGTTGCCATGAATATTGCGCAGGACCTTGCCCACACCGGTATGAGGTTCAGTCTTTCGAGATTCACAACTGAGGAAGAGATTGACTATACTATCGATATTATTAAAAAAGCTGTTGCCAGACTTCGGGGAATTTCCTCCACCAGCAGCAAAGAATATATTTAATCCGGAGACTATCAATGGGAAAGAAAGATTTAATTGGAGGTTCCCTCTGGGAACAGTATTCAGATAAAGTAAGCAGCAGAATGAATGAGCCTAAATACATGGGTGAAATTACCGAGGCAGAGGCTGCTGCAAAAAATGCTAAGCTGATAGTTGCGGATTACGGAGCTGATGCCTGCGGCGACGCTGTTCGTCTGTACTGGATGGTTGATACAGCTACCGATAAAATCCTTGACGCAAGATTTAAGAGTTTCGGCTGCGGAACAGCTATTGCATCAAGCGATGTTATGGCAGAGATGTGTATAGGGCTTACTGTTGATGAAGCAGTAAAAATTACTAACCTTGATGTTGAAAAGAATCTGCGTGATTCACCTGATACTCCTGCGGTTCCTCCCCAGAAAATGCATTGTTCGGTTATGGCCTATGATGTAATCAAGAAAGCCGCATCATTGTACAAGAACGTTGATATGTCTGTTTTCGAAGAGGAAGAGATTGTCTGTGAATGTGCAAGGGTATCACTCAGTACTATTAAAGAGGTTATTAAACTCAATGATCTCAAGACTGTGGAAGAGATAACCCAGTATACAAAGGCCGGTGCTTTCTGCAAGTCCTGTGTGAAACCGGGCGGCCATGAAGAGAGAAAATTTCATCTTGAGGACATCCTTCGTGATACAAGGGCTGAGATGGAGAAGGACAGACTCAACGCCGGTCCTGAAGACAAGGCTTTTTCAGAGCTTACTCTGATACAGAAGCATAAGGCTGTAGAAAAGGCAATAGAAGAGTCAATTCTGCCAATCCTTAATGCCGACGGCGGAAGCGTTGAAGTCGTTGATATGAAAGACGAAGATGATTTTACTAATATTTTCATAAGGTACAAGGGTGCATGCGCAGGCTGTGCAGCAAGCAGAACCGGTACTTTTGAGGCGATTAGCGATACTCTTAAAAACAAGGTAGATAAATCAATCAAGGTTCATATATTATGAGGGCTGATAATGTCGCCGGACTAATCGGTAATACACCACTTGTTCGTATAAACCGTGTCTGCGGCAGCAATGCCGAGGTTCTTGCTAAACTCGAATATTTTAATCCGGGCAGTTCTGTAAAAGACAGAATTGCCCTGGCTCTAATAGAGGACGCTGAAAAGCGCGGACTTATAAAAGAAAATACGGTTATAGTAGAGCCGACAAGCGGCAACACAGGAATAGGCCTTGCAATGGTCTGTGCTGTCCGGGGCTACCGGCTTGTTCTAACCATGCCTGAAACAATGAGTATTGAACGAAGACAGGTTCTTGCCGGCTTCGGCGCAGAACTTGTGCTTACGCCCGGAACAGAAGGCATGAAGGGTGCTATCAATAGAGCTGAGCAGATTGCTTCTGAAAGTGAATCCTCCTTTATCCCGGGTCAGTTTATTAATCCTTCCAATCCTGATATGCATTACCGGACTACTGCAGCTGAAATCTGGAAAGACAGCAACGGTCTTGTTGATATTCTTATTGCCTGTGTAGGAACCGGAGGAACCCTCAGCGGTACTGCAAAGGGTATTAAGGAGCTTAATCCCGATCTTGAAGTTATTGCTGTAGAGCCGGAAACCTCTCCGGTAATTACTCAGAAGCTGGAAGGTAAAGTGCTGAAGCCCGGCAGTCATAAAATTCAGGGAATAGGTGCCGGATTTATTCCTGATAACCTTGACCTCTCCATTGTAGACAGTGTTATAAAAGTGAAAGACAATGATGCCATGGATTTCTCAAGAAGACTGATGAAAGAAGAGGGCATCTTCTGCGGGATATCAGCAGGTGCTGCTGCATATGCAGCTTTTCAAACTGCATCGCTTCCTGAAAATAAAGATAAAACAATTGTATTCATAGTCCCTGATACCGGTGAAAGATATCTTTCTTCCGGACTTTTTACAGAATAAACTCACACCACAGGAGTCAGAATGTCAGAATCACAAGACATAAAACTTGATTTACAGAAAGTTGTTTCAGAACTGTGTCAGCCTGAATCATATAAAAGAGTATTCTTTAAATCACATCATCACGACATGCATATGCCTGATGTTGAAGAGCTTAAGAAGGCTGTTGAGCTGCTTCGTTCTGTTCTTTTTCCAGGATATTACATACATACCGAACTGCGGGAAGATACAATGGATTTCTACATCGGTGCAACTCTTGATAAGTGTTACTCTATTCTTGCTGAACAGCTTCGCCGCGGATTCTGTTTTTCCTGTATAAGTGATTCTGTATGCTCAGTCTGTGAAACAAGTTCACAGAAAGCTGTAAAAGGCCTGTTTGAAAAGCTGCCCTATATCCGCCATATGCTGGTAACCGATGCCGAAGCTGCCTATGAGGGCGACCCGGCAGCCCGAAGCATAGGTGAGGCTATATTCTGCTATCCGAGCATCCGGGCGCTTACAAATCACCGTATTGCCCATGAGCTGTACAAGCTTGGTGTTCCAATTATCCCCAGACTGATAAGTGAAATGGCTCACTCCGAAGCGGGAATAGACATTCATCCCGGTGCAACAATAGGCGAGCGGTTCTTTATTGACCATGGAACAGGAACCGTAATAGGAGAAACCTCAATAATCGGACGGAACGTAAGGATCTACCAGGGGGTAACTCTGGGAGCAAAGAGCTTTCCCAAAGATGAAGACGGTAACCCCATTAAAAACATTCCCCGCCATCCGATAGTTGAAGATGATGTGATAGTTTATGCAGGTGCCACAGTTCTGGGCCGTGTAACCATCGGGAAGGGCGCAGAAATAGGCGGTAACGTCTGGATTACAAGGGATATCCCTGCCGGAGAAAGAGTCCTTCAGAGACGGGGGGACTAAAAGAGCCCGTCGAGAGTCTCTGCCGGGATGGTAATCACTTCAAGCCTGTCCAGATAAAGCCGGCATTCAGAAATTTTTTCTTCGGGCATAGTCCGGACAACAAATTTACTTATATACAGAGGGAACCGGTTTGATACTGCAACGTCTCGCTGGATTATATAATCCGGTATTTTAGCTGAGAACTCTGCCCATCCTGTATACTTTAAGCTTGATTCAATATGTTTCCCGTTTGCAGTATCCGTCCTGAAAGGCCGAAGCTGATACACAAAGCCGTTCGTATCCATTATATGAATCTCAATCTCATAATCCAAATCTGATCCCCAGGCTAAAAAGCTTATACTTTTTACTTTTTGAACCAGTTCAATCGGACGGTAAATCCATTCTCCTTCGCTGGTTTCTCCGGGAAGTATTTCATATGAATTATAGCCGGGCCGATCGAATCTGGACCAGATACCAAGCACTGCCGAGTTTTCAGATGGTTCCGGCAGAGTTCCGAAAATATCAGGCGCTGCGTTCCTGTCTGCATAAGCCAGTCTGGGAAAGTTTTCAGGAGCGCCAGGGTTTTCCGATTCAAAGCGGGTAGCATATCTGCTGCCGACTGCATTCCAGATTATTCTGCTGCCGTCGTAATATCCGCCAGAACCGGGGCCGTCAAATGAATCTACTGTTATTGTATTCGTGCTTTTATCATCTGCGAAAATTGAAAAAGATGTAAAGAGAAACAGTATTAGTAATAATTTTATGATCGGTGTTTGGTTATTATGCATACAAGCTATTATGCAGTAAACTCTGAAAATCGCAAGACATTTACAAACTTTGAAATCAAACAGATAAGGCATATTGATGATTGTTTTATTGAAGGCCGTATCCAAACAAGTAAACATTATTTCGTTCTTGCAAGAAAAAAGCTGCCTGATTAGAGGCTGCTGTTGTAAAAGTCCCACCAGGCCGTAACATTTTTTATTCCTTGACCCATAAACTTACCTAACATACAATATTTTATGCGGAAATATATAATATGTTTATTTTTATTAGTAGGTTCAGCGAGTGTTTATGCTCAGAGTAAACCGCTTCTTGCTGTAACAGCTATAACTGCAAACGGTGTTTCAGAAGCGGATGCCACAGCCTGCCGGAGTATTGTAGAGACAGCCCTTTTTAAAACAGATCTGTACACGGTTTTAAGCTACAACGACATGCAGGAGATTCTGGAAGCACAGGCTTTTTCTCTTTCCGGCTGTACTGATGATTCATGTGCGATCGAAGTCGGTAAACTTCTTGCCGCAGAAATTATTGTGCTTGGAGAATTGTCGGCTGTTGGAAGTACATATAACCTCGCTGTCCGCATGATTGATGTAGGAACAAGCAGAACCGTAGGAGCCGAAGTTGTAACATTCAGCTCACTTGATGAAATGCAGGAACAGGTTTTTTCGGCTTCATACAAGCTGGCGGGGCTGGATTACAATCCGGAAACCGGAGTTTCATTCGAAGTCGTCGGTGAAATTTATGTTACTGCCCCCGATGATCTTGAACTTGAAGTATTTCTGGACGGTGAGAGTGTTGGGATTACTCCACTGCTTATTGAAAATGTAGTGTTTGGCAGCCATCTGGTAGAGGTAAAGTCAGAAGATAATGTTTTTACAAAAGAGATAACAATTCTATCCAAAGATATTGTAGAAATTGAAGCTGATATCAAACTGCTTACTGGAAACGTAATTCTTACGGTTATTCCGAAAGAAGCCGCAGGATATGAAATAACCATCGGAGATTTTTCCGCAAAGAAGGGGCTCAACAAAGCTGTTCCTGCAGGAACCAAACAAATTCATGTCGAGGGTGATGGATGGTTCTATATCGATGATGTTGAAATAGAGTCAGGTGTAACAACACGCCTGACTATTGAGCTTATACCGGGCGGGTATCTTGAAATACTTGGTACTGAAGGCGCAGCTGCCAAAGCTGTGAATAAGGATGGTGAGCTTATTCAGCTAAAAGCCAACTCTACTAACACTTTGGCAGCAGGCAGTTATAAAGTAACTGTATCGCATCCGGATTATAAAGATACGGTGATCGATGTTGAGATAGTCCGTGATGAAACATTAAGAATTGAACAGGAACTTGAATATACAGAAGAATATTTAATACGCGAAGAAATAGCTGAGCTTAGTCTCAAGCTTGAAGGAGCAAAAAAATCTACCGCATTCTGGAAGGGATGCAGCTGGATCTTCGGCTCGATAACTGCCGTGAGTGCTTCAGTCGCGGCTGCCGGAGAGTATATGATATGGTCGGCAACAGATGAGCTGACAGAGCTTGCACCGCTGTATGATGCTGCGACTACTCAGGCGGAAGTGGACCGTCTGGGTGCAGCAATAACCGCTGAAGAAGACAATATTTTTATCTGGCGTGAGTTTCGTGATACGTCATTGTATATAGGAGCGCCGGCCGCAGGCTTTACACTCATATCAGTATTGCTGGCAGGCCGGGAAGCCAGTATCGAAAGAAAGATTGAAAAACTGCAGGGGGCCTTGAATGAAGAATAAAATGATAGGTTTAATAATTCTGGCTCTTATTGTTTTTACTGCCTGTGATCTCTTTGATCCATCAGCAGCTGATTCGGCAATCTTTGCAGCAGACAGGGACAATGCTCTTGATCATGATTTCTGGGAGCGAAAGACAACCTTCCCTGGAGATAAAAGAGCAGAAGCAGTTCTATTTGAACGTGACGGGCTGGTTTACTACGGTCTTGGACATCATGAAGACACTGATAATCCATTGCTTGATATGTGGACTTATAATCCTGAATCCGAAAGCTGGACAGAGATAGAAATAAGCGGTCATGAAACCAGGGATGATGACTCATGTACAACTTATGAACATGATGGAAAGGTTTATGTTGTTGAAGGCTGGAATCATGATACTGTCTGGGAATATGATGTTGATGCAGGCACCTTAACACTTACAACACTTGATTTCAGTAATATACCCGCCAGTGGTCTTGATTGTGCGTGGACAGACAGCTGCATTTTGTTCGGAACCTCTGATAGTTATGATTATGTCTATTACAGCTGGTATTTCGATACAGCAGATCCTGTAGTGACAAGACAAATGTCCGATTCGGATTATTCCGGTTATAGAAACCCTGCTTTTTTTACAATCGGAGACAAGATCTATTCCGGCGGTGGAAAATATCCTGTTGACAGTTCCGAGGACCCCGACGATGATGGAGTGGATACTAATGCGGTTCGTGAGTTCAGCGAATTTGATCCTGCCGATGGAAGCTGGGTGTCAATTCCTTCCCTGCCGGAATCTGCAGGAGTAGTGGAAAAAGGATTCTCTATAGACGGAACCGGTTATGTTCTAGGTGATGAGAATAAGCTGTATTCATGGACTCCCGGAGATACAGAATGGACAGAGCTTGCATCTTTCCCTGAGGGATATTTCATGGATTACGGTAACAGCTCTTTCGTTTTATGTGATGGGGATGCATATTTTTTAAGGCAGTGGACAGGATTCGGTGACGGGTTCTTACCGGGAAGTTCTTCGGGGTATCTGTTTAAATACACCCCCTAATTGAGGAGCTTAGTATGAAATTGTATAACATTCGAAAGACGCTATTTTATCTTTTTAGTTTCAGTTTTGTTTTTGTACTACTTCTTTCCTCCTGCGAGTCTAATCCCGTGACGGGACTGTCGCTTTCCAATACGTCTCTGGAGCTTTTCAGGGGTGAAGAGCGTGAGCTTACGGTTAAAATTTTTGACGGAGACGATGCTTTCAGCGTAACCTGGAGAAGCTCTGACAGTTCGGTAGTCTCTGTCGCTGATACAGGTACAGAGACTACAGTCACAGCGCTGTCAGAAGGCACTGCTGTGATAACCGCTACATCCAGTCAGGATTCCTACTATCAGGAAGAGTGTGAGGTGAAAGTCAGTCAATGCGGTACTATCGACCCTGAGTATGGGGAAGACGGTGTAGTGGTTGTTGATATAAATGATGAGATTGGTATCACCTATTCGATGGTTTATGATGCAGTAAGATATGATTCAGCAAGTATTTTAGTGGGGTCTGAGGATGACACTGATTTTATCGTTACCAGGCTTCTGCTTTCTGGTGAACCCGATACAAGCTTCGGGGGGGGCGATGGAATCGCCTATTACCCTGATTCTGTCAATGCCGAAGAACTCCGTTGTTTTGATGTTTATGCTGACGGTAGAATACTGGCCGGCGGAATTCGCGATCTTTCGCCTACAGATGTAACAGTCGGATATCGCTACGACGCCGATGGAAACCTGGACGCAACATTCAACGGTGACGGAATCATGCCTCTTGTTTATGCAATATCGATAGAAGATTTGGAAATTCTTGCTTCCGGAAGTTTTGCAGCAATCGGAACCAGAAACTATAATGAGATGGACCGTTTATATATCAACATCCGTGAAGAAGACGGCGGAACAGATTCCAGTTTCGGCAGCGATGGGACTGCATATTTCAGTAATGCTGATTATACAAGCACCGCAGGTTATAAGCTCGGCGAGCAGGCTGACGGTAAGATCCTCGCTCTTGGTTCAGGTGTACGTTCAAGTGATTCCGGTAAGGATTTGATCCTTGCAAGGTTCAACACCGATGGCAGTCTTGATTCAGACTTCGGAACAGATTCATCAGGATATGCCGTAATTGAAGGCAATGAGACCTTTTATTACGGTCCTGTATCTCTGTTGCTTCATGATGACGGTTCGATTACGGTGGGTGGAACTATCCATGCTGATGAAAATACTGATGAAGATATTTTTCTTGCAAGATTTACTGCTGCTGGAGTTTTCGATACAAGCTTCGGCAGCAATGGTATTGTTGAAGAAATTTTAGACGATTACAGATTTTCCCTATCAGCGCTAATTACGGATGATGCGGGCAACTACATTGTTGGCACATCTAACGCTTATTATAAAACAAGCGGTCTTTTCCGCTACACCCCTGACGGAGATTTGGACAAAACTTTCGGCGGGACAGGACTTGTTTTTCCCTGGGATGACGGCTTTAGTAATCCGGATATCGATGCAATTTTTCTTCTGGAAGATGAGATCCTGCTGCTTGGAGGTTCACTGGAAAAACTGAGACTTTGTAAATACGGGCTTTAATACCTTCTACAGTACCCAAACCAGCAAACACTACTTTGTCCTGGCAAGAAAAAAGCTGCCTGATAAAAGGCAGCTTTCTATTTAATAAAAACAGTTTCAGTTGTTACTTTACCTCAGATACTGTCAGTACATTCTTGTCAGGATCATAAAACTTAAGCATCCGCATATCCTGCTCGGGGAAATCCACTATATCACCGTAAAGTGTAACTTCTTCGGCAACAAGGTGAGCCTTGAATGCATCTAGGTCTTCTATACCGAGTGTCAGAAACTCGTTGACCGGGTAGGTTCCTTCCTTGCTCCACTTGTTAACTGCAAGGTAGGTGTTGGTTGTTCCCGGAACCGCAAGTTCAGTCCATCCGTCAGATTCAAATGCTTTTTTGAAACCTAAAATTGCAGTATAAAAATTAATAGTTTTTTCAGGATCTCTTGCCCATACATAAGAGATGATGTTTTTATAGCTAAGATTCATTCTAACTCCTTTACTTCATTCATATTTCTGTATATCAGGTAGGGTAGATTACATTAAGTACATTGTCAATTTTTTTCAGTTCAGATTTAAGGCTTTTTAACTGATTTTCAGACAAAGCCTCTGCCTTTGATATTTTCTCAAGCTTCTTAACAATGGTGTATACAGCATCAAAACCCTTGCCCAGTGAAAGATCTTTATCAAGCTGTTCTGAAAAGGCGGGATTGATATTATCTATCAGTTCTCCTGCTGCAGTGCTGTCTTTTTTTCCTCTGCCATTAACCGAGTCGATTGAGTTCCTGAAATCATGCAGGATTTTAACCGTCTTATTAAAATGCTCTTCGGTATAATTCAGCTTCTTCCGGTAATGCCGGTAGGTGAGGAAAAAACGGATCTCTTTCCAGGAGTGACCCTTTTTTACAAGATCTTCAGGGTAAACGATATTGCCCCGGCTCTTGGACATGGAAATTCCGTCAACTACCAGGTGTTCGCCGTGCATGTAGTAGTTTGCATAGTCTTTACCGGAATATCCCTCCATTACTGCTATATTGTAATCGTGGTGGCGGTAAATATTATCAATACCTCCGCAGTTTATATCTACCTGATCTCCAAGACTCATTACTACAATGGCCGGATCCTGAATATTCCAGGACGGACGCCCTTTTCCTATTTCTGTGTCCCAGACAGGTCCGTATTCTTCTCCGTCTGCATGCCACAGGATGAAATCACCAAGGTTCCATCTATTGCCGTTATAGGTATCACGACGGAAACGCCTTTTCTCTTTAGGCCAGCGTTTCATATCAAGCTGAAAAAGTTTTCCGAAATTATCTACTTTCAATGGATCGAAAAAATAATCACCGTCAAGTTCATAGGCAATTCCCTTCTCAACAAGGGTTTTAATAATTTTTACTGTGGAGTCAATGCTTTCTGTTGCTGGAATGAGGTGTTCCGGCATAACAAAATCAAAGCCGTTCAGACTGTCTCTGAATATAGCAAGCACGTCGCCCGTAAGCTCGTGAACTGCAACACCTTTCTTTTTAGCTTCCGAGATGGTTTTATCTTCAATATCAGTAAGGTTCATCGCCCGTTCAACATGGTAACCGCTGAACTTGAGATACCTTACCAGCAGATCTTCATAAAGAAAGGTTCTGTAGTTGCCAAGATGAGCTTTCTGATAAATTGATGGTCCGCATGTAAATATTTTTACGTTTTTCCCATTCCTCGGCCTGAATTCCTCAAGCTCCCTGGCCATGGTGTTATATATTTTAAGCAATGTTCATAACCTCGTTTCTATGAATATATACAAAAAAAACTTCAAAGTCGATAAAAAAAGAAAGATTAAGAGCTTTGGATAATTACGTGCTGTATTACTCGAAAAAAAAATATATAAGAGCTATACTAATCGTCATGGGAAGAATTGAGATACTTAAAAAACATTACGAACCCAGAATCGAGAAATTCAATGAAAACTCAAAAATCCTTGACTGGGAGAGCCCTGAGGCTCAGAAAACAAGGTTCAGTATTCTTACTGATAATATTGATTTGAACGGAAAATCGATACTCGATGTAGGCTGCGGCTGCGGAGACCTTCTGGACTGGCTGAAATCCATTGATGTCAATGCTGATTATTTCGGTGTTGACATACTGAAGAAAATGACTGACAGGGCATCGGAACTGCATCCGGAAACTGTTTTTGCAGCAGCTGATATTTTTGATGAGGGTTTTAAGTCAGAGGATGTTATCGGTAGATCCTCCTTTGATGTTACCTTTGTATCCGGCATTTTTAATCTGAATGCCGGCAATAATGAAGCCTTTCTAAGGGCTGCAGTTCCTGTTCTGGCCGGGCTGGCAGATAAATACTTTGTTTTCAACCTGCTGGACCCCGCATCTCCGGACAGGGATGAGAATTATTTCTACTTTGAACCTTCCGAGGCAGAAAAGCTTGCATCATCATTTGCCGGTTCGGTAAAAATAATAAGCGGATATCTTTCAAATGATTATACCGTCATAGCTTCCAAATAAGGAGTAAATATGTCTGTTTTCAACCTTGCACTTATACAGATGCTTGTAGAAACTTCCAAGGATAAGAATCTCGAACATGCAGAGAAGATGATAGACTCAGCCGTAGAATCCGGAGCCGATGTGGTAGTCCTGCCTGAAATGTTTAATTGCCCTTATGATAACAGCTGTTTTCCAGATTATGCAGAAACCGATAACGGTAAAACGGTAAAAAGATTATCACGGCTTGCAAGCGACTATAAAATAGTGCTTATCGGCGGATCCATACCTGAGAAAGCTTCCGACGGAAAAATATTCAACACATGCTTCTGCTTCAACAAGGATGGAGATCTTATTGAAAGGCACAGGAAACTCCATCTTTTTGATGTTGATATTGAGGGCGGAATCAGTTTTCATGAATCCGAAACCCTCAGTCCCGGTAACAGGGTAACTGTAATTGATACCGAGTTCGGTAAAATCGGGGTGGCGATCTGCTTTGATATCAGGTTTGCAGAAATGTTCAGAGAAATGGCGGTCCAGGGTGCTCACACAATCATCGTTCCCGGAGCATTCAATATGACTACCGGGCCTGCACACTGGGAGCTGACATTCCGTATACGGGCAGTGGATAATCAGGTTTTTATGGCTGGATGCGCTCCCGCCCGAAATCACGATGCCGGATATCTCTCATGGGGGAATTCTCTAATAACTGATCCATGGGGTGAGGTTATGGATTCGCTGGATGAGGATGAGGGAATTTTAATCAGGGAAATAAACACCGATAAGGTCTACAGCTACAGGGAACAGCTTCCTATCCTCAAAGGATTCAGGAAAGACTACAGCGGAATTCTGATGTAGAATCTTCTGAATTTAGGGTAGTTTTATTTCTCTGTTCCTGTCAGCCGTTCGAATTCAGGAGATTTTTTCTGATAAGCATTCCTGTAAACATGCATCAGCCGTTCTCTTTCATTGGGCCCGATTTTACGGTATTCGCCGTCCAGAGAATTTACAGGAACCAGTGTGAGTATTCTGACTTCTTTCAGCGCGTTTTCCGGATCCCTTGTATAATGTCCAACCAGATCATGAAGATCGTCAAAATTTTCAAGGAATTCTACATATTCATTAGTACCGAGATCGAAAATATCACCCTTTTCAGGCATAAGGTCTCCTCTGAAAGATTTATAATTACAGCATAAACAGAATATCTGCTTTGCGCAATAAAAAGGTGCTTTGAACTGTCGGGTTTTTAATTTATAATCTGACCCATGATTCCAGCTGATATAAAAGAATTCCTTTCGGCAAACGGACTCAAGGCTATTGAATTCGAGGAAGGAAGTACACCTACAGCAGAAACTGCTGCATCGATGCTGAAAGTAACAGTAGGGCAGATAGCAAAATCAATATTATTCAAAGGCAAGGACGGCAACTTTTATTTAGTCGTCTGTGCCGGAGACAAGAAGATTTCTACTGCAAAACTGAAGACTTTAACAGGAACAAAGACAAGAATGGCAAATGCCCAGGAGCTTTATGACATACTTGGTTTCAGACCGGGTGAAGTTTGTCCGTTTCGTAAAACAGATATTCCTGTCTATATTGATGTAAGTCTGGCGGAATATGAAACAGTATATCCTGCCGCAGGCAGCGATTCATCAGGTGTTCCTGTTTCCTTCGCAGGACTGCTGGATATTACGGGTGCCCTGGAATGCGATGTTACTTCAGAAAGCTGATACTGCTTTTTATTCTCCCGCTGTTTATATTTTCATGTAACGGCAGCCCGGGAATAATTTTTCCAGATTATTCTTTTTTATCTGAATCATCACCCTCCACAGATGCAGTAACCGTACTGCATGATCTTTATTCCAGCGAACTGGATGCTTTAGATGTGCTGGTCGGAAGGTTTAACAATGAGAATGAATACGGAATTCGTGTTATTCTCAAAAAACGGTCGGTATATACGGCCCCTGAAGATTCAAATATTATTCTGACTTCAGCCTCTGAATCTGAAAAACTGCTGAAAGCTGGAAAAACCTCTGAGCTTTCGCCCTTTTTTTATCACCCCCTCTGGGGAGAACCGTTCGGCAGAATGGCTTTTTATGCTGTTGTCAGGGGACAGACCGATTACTGGGACTGGAGCAGAAAGATCAGTTCTGTGCCGATACTAATGGACGCAGGGGTGCTTGTTATTAATGAAGATCTTCTGGCAGAATCCGGATATGGAAAATTCCCCGGAACATGGTTTTTCTTCAGCCGGCTTGTTAAAAAAGTCAGCCGATTAACCGGGTTCCCGGCTTTCGGAATAGAACTTAATGCACAGTCATATGTATCGCTGATAAACGGCAGGGGAGGTTCTATCCTTCGCCCAAATCGCTCTGCATACAGTTTTAACAATCCAACCGTTATTGGTGCTGTCAGTCTGGTTAAAAGTCTTATAAAAAGAAACGCAGTACTCTATCCTGCTGCTTCTTATGAGAATCAAACATCATTTATTTCAGGAACTATGCTCTGTTCTCTTGCAGGAATAGAGGCATTAAAATACTACGATACTGTGCTGAAATCTGTTAATCCTGAACTTGGCTGGTCGGCGGTTCCTGTTCCGTCAAGACGTCTGGGAAACAGCTTTGTGCTTGATGCCGACTTGACCGCGGCGATTATGAAAGGTGAGGCAGGAGAGCAGCTTTCTTCGTGGATCTTTATACACTGGCTTACCGAAGAGGCTCAGCAGATTTATCTTTCTTCTCAAACAGGGAAATTACCTGTAAGAGCTGATGCATTGAAAAATGTACTGGCAACAGAGCCGGAAGAGACCGGGCTGCCGGAGCAGTGGTATGATATTGCCGGAACAATCCTGAACTCACATAAAGAACCTGCCCCTGTTTTTGCAGATTATCCAGCTGTAGCCGGAAAGTTTGAAAATATGATTAAAAGAAGCTTTGACGGAGGATTTGTGTTTATTGAGGCGATACGGCTTAACCGTGAAGTTGCAAAATACCGCAAGTCTTTTGAGGAGGATGCTGCAGAATGAAAAAAACTCTTGTATTATCAAATACTTGGCGACCTGATAAAAATGAAGAGCACTGTATTAAGTGCGGTGAAAAAATTGAATACAAATGGGGCGAGTATTCCTTCCGCTACTATGAGAAGAAGGATAAATCGGATATGGCTTCCATGTGCAAGGCCTGTGCTTCGGAACTAAAAAATACAGATCCTCAGGTAAGAGTAATCAGCAGGTCGCCGATTATGGAATTAATAAGTTTAAAAAATTCCGCCTGGAAAACTCAGAAATATAAATGGTCAGCTGGATCTAAAATCAGTACGGATGATAAAGAGGAGGCTTAGAGCCGCCAATCCTGCAAGAATACCGAATAATATCCTGTATGAATCAGCTCCTGTATATGAAAGAATATCAAGCATCTTACCGCTTAGTACAGATATTCCAAGACTGAGCGGAAGCATGAGCACAGGTGCTGCAGCAAAATGACTTGTCGCATCAGGCTTTCCTGAAATAATTTTGATTGCCGGAGCATAGATAAGACTCCTGATAGATCTTGCTAATCCAAGAAACAGACTTGCAGCCAGAAATCCCGCAATATTTGTGCAGAAGATCAATATTATTATTCCGGGTACACTGAAAAAACGTGAAAGTATGCATTTGTTTTTCAGGCTGAGCAGATTGAAACTTCCCAGCAACACGTTCGAGATTATCTGTCCAAGGAAATAGACTCCAACAAAGACACCTGCTGCCGCGGCGGCTGAGATGCCATGGTACTGAACAGCATAATTAGCATAGAATGACAGTACGGTGATAATGGCATAGAGCTCCAGGTCCCCGAAAAGGAATTTCAGAAGGTTACGGTCTTTAATAATAATCCTGATAGAGTTAAGAATGTATTTGAAAAAGCCTGTTTCCACCGCTTCACCGGTTTCGTTGGAGCCCTCCGTTTCAGGTTCTTTTGTAAGCAGAAATCCGAATGAACCGAAAAAGAATAAAGCACCGCATAGCAGAAACAGTATTGTAGATGATTCAGGTGTAACATCTTTATCTGTGAAATATCCGGCCAGCAGGAAACTGCTTATCAGTCTTCCGGCTGTCTGAGCAATAAACATCACCGAAAGTGCCGGGAGGACCGTTTTATCTGAAAAAAGTTTAACCAGGTAATTCTGCCAGACAGGAAGGACCATTCCTATTCCGAAATTGAAAACTCCGTAGCTTATGAAAAACACAGGCAGAGTATATTTTGAAAATCCGGATGTCACTAATAGAAAAAATCCGAAACCGGAAATGAAAATCGCAGGGTAAAGATGATAAAGCAGTACCGAGCGCCTTTTTTTAATCAGTGCTCTGGTTCTGTAGGCTGAGACCAGACCGAAGAATGCCTGACCTATAAAGAAAAACCCGGGAACAAAGGAGATAAGAAAACTGCTGGCACCCAGTTCTTTTAAAAAGAGCTGAAGAAATGTAGATTCAAGAACAAGAGGCAGCCCGAGTCCCCAGAAAAATTCAACCGTAGAGATCCCGGCCGTATTAAGTACAAAATTCCCGACTTCATGTTTGTGGTCTTTCATTAAGCGCGATATTATACTAAAGTAAGTCTGTAAATCAACGGGGAGCTGGGAATGAAATTCAAACTCCTGATCTTTGATCTGGATAATACTGTTTTTGACTATAATATGGCCGAGAATTTCGCACTTGATGAAACATTTCGTCATTTTGAATTGGAAAGTTCTGAGGCAATTAAGGAATCCTACCGTGTTGTAAATGAGGCAACATGGCAGCGGTATGAAAAGGGTGAGATTACTTCAGAACAGCTGCGTATAGAAAGGTTTGAAACATTCGGAAGCCTGCACAATTTAAACTGGGATGCGGCGGTTGTAAGCCGGGTATACCTTGAAAATCTTGGAAGGGGCGGTTTCATGATAGATGGGGCTGAAGAGATAGTCTTTGAAACCGCTGAAAAGTTCAGAATAGCCTCTGTAACAAACGGTATTTCAGATGTTCAGAGAGCAAGACTGGCTAATTCCCCCCTTAAGAATATATTTAATCCGCTTATCATTTCTGATGAAGTAGGTGTTGCAAAACCCAATCCTGAAATTTTCAGAATCCTTATGGAAAAGGCCGGAATCACCGCTCCGGACAGTATTCTTATGATTGGCGACGGCCTTTCTTCGGATATTCAGGGAGCCATAAACGCAGGAATTAACAGCTGCTGGTTCAATCCTGATGATGCACCTCTGCAGGATGGAATAAAACCGGATTATATTATAAAAAAACTCAGCGAACTGAGAGATATTATTTATTGAGAGGAATCTAAGCGCAGATGGCATATTCAGATGATTTTATAAGACAGGCGGAAAGAGGAATAAAAAAAGAGGGCAGGCTTGAGCCGGAAAAACTAAGAGCAATTCTGTTCAGTTTTCTGGATAATATCCCTGCAGACCTGTGCTGGGATATTTATAACCGTTTCGGTGAATCAGTTAATACAGCATCTGAAGACCGTTCCAAAGCCGACAGTCTGTTAACCCTGCTTGCCGCAGTGGTGGATCTGTTTGAGGGCGAATATGATGAAAAATCTGGACTGATTGCCGATGAAGATCTCAAATATATCAGTGAAGGTGTAAATGACTATGCGCTTGATATGTCCGATGATATTCTGATGAACGTAATGAGCGTTGCAGTCTCAAGAAAACTGCTTGATTAAAGGAGTACCTGAAAAATGATCAAAGTTGAACAATTTACACTGGGCGCATGGATGGTTAATTCATACGTAGTTTATCCTGAAGGTCAGAAAAACTGCTGGATCATCGATGCCGGTTTTGAGCCTGAACCAATGATAGAGGCTTTAAAGGCTAAGGATTTGAAGCCTGAACTGCTTATATATACACACGCGCATCTTGATCATATTGCAGGCGGCGAGGCTGTAGTAAAAGCATTTCCTGGAATTAAATCGGCTATCCATTCCCAGGAAGCCGCATTTCTGTCTGATGCGTCACTGAACATGTCCTCCCAGATGGGGATGAATATAACTGCCCCTGTAGCAGAGCTTATCCTTTCCGATGATCAGAAGCTTGAAATCGGCGGCAGTACCTTCAAAGTTATTCATACTCCCGGTCACAGTCCGGGGGGGATCTGTCTTTACTGCGAGGATGAAAGACTGATGTTCTCGGGGGATACACTCTTTGAAGGCTCGGTTGGCCGATACGACTTTCCAACCTCCGACGGTGAAAAGCTTTTCAGCTCAATCAGAGAGAAGCTTCTGTTCCTGCCGGAAGATACAAAGGTATACCCGGGGCATGGCAATTCAACAAGAATAGGCCGTGAAAAGAGGTCCAACCCCTTTCTATAATTTTTCAGTCAGTCCATTTTTATGGAAAATCTCCGGTTGTGATGCTATATTTTTAATATAAAAAAGTATTTATGACCGGAGACATTATTGAAAAAAAGTACGGTTCCATTTCTGATTATTCTATTATTTGTTTCTATATTCCAGTCCTGTATAATCGCAGGCTTCCCATGGCTGAATGCTGATAATGCTCCGGAGTTTCCTTTGGAGCAGAAATGGAAAATAGAAATTGATGCCGCATCCTACGGAAACCTGATTATTCAGCAGGATAACTGTCTCTTTTTTTACAATAACTACGATAACTGTCTTTATGCAATTAACCTTGAAGATTATGAAATTATTAATACATTAAAGCTTGAAGACTGCAGCGCAATGGCTGTTTATGACGGCAGCATTTATCTTTCAATGCCGGTTTCGGATCTCTGGTACATCGTGATTACCGATCTTTCCGGAAATTTTACCGGCAGAATTGAAGTTGATGAGCAGTACAGTTACTGCAATTATAATTTTAGGGAAGTTGGCGGCTTCCTCTACTGGAAAACCGGCGGTACTGAAGAGGCTCTGATAAGGCTGGATCTTGAATCGGTTGAACTTCTCTCCGGCTCATCTTACACTGCTGAAATTAAAACTGTTATTGACACTGAATATGGCATGGCTGACTATTCCGAGCCTGCAGTCATAGCCGGTACCGTTTATATTCTTGCAAATGAATACACTGCAGAACCATCTGAAGGTGCAAAGACCAGTCTGATATCCTTTCCCAATACCGACAGTGCTTCGCTGACTGTTAAGTGGCTTGACTGCTACATACCCGTGAATTTTGATTCAGAAATAAAGTATATAAATTATTCAGCCTTTTACGATAACTATGCACTGGACCTGCTTATGGCAAGCTCTGATGAGCTTTTTACCCGCAGTGAGTACGGTATCTGCTCGAATACATCAGATGACTACTGGCTGAATGCAGTAAGCGGAAATACATTATATAAGATAGATTCATACTATAAGGACGTTAAATGGAGCTTTGAATATTCGTCCAGTGATTACGTTTCCGACTTAAGCATTCCGCCGGCAGAAATAAACGGTGTTGATTACCTGATTACATCGAATGAAATTCTATTTATTGAGGCAGCAACCGGATATGTTATGGGAAAGGATTCTTCTTTTTTTAATTCCGGATATGAAGTGAATACAATCGCTTATGGAGATCTGCTTGTTATTCAGGATCAAACCGGGATTACTGCATTTCAGGCAATGCATTGACGGAGAGAAAGAGATGATAAAAAAAGTGAAAATTGCAGCAGCTATTATTTCTGCTTTGCTGATGTTCACGTGTATTTTAGATACATACTATGAGCAGACTCTTCTGGTAAGCAGAGCTGAATTCGGGACAATTACAGCGGATGGCAATGATATTACAGATACAGTGGAAGCGGGTGAATACTATCATATTACCGGTGCCGGCGCAGTGGAGTATCAGTTTGCTGCTAATTCCTCTGCCGGGGTCGAGTTTGTTAAATGGGATCTTTATGACGGCTACGATTCAGCCGATTTGCCGGATGGGGAAACTATAGTTATAAACAATGAAAACGGCAGCTGTCTGTATCCATATATAAAAATGCCGCACTATAAGGGAGTATATGCAGATTCCTTAAATGATGAATTACTTGCAGAATGTATTGACAATGACGGCAGCCGCATACTGAAATTAATTTTATTCAGCTCAGGGCTGCCAGCTTTGATTAGTGATGTTGATGCTGACCTGGATGAAATACAGGGGTACGCAGACGGAGTTATCTACTATCTTTCAGACGGCACGCTCCGGGCTTTGTCTGTTTCCGATTTACAGGATACTTCGGTAATCATTATTGAATCAATGAAGGCAGATACTTCAGCGAACTTCGACTACTGGCTATACTTAAGCAGCGGATATATCCTGTTTCGGAATATCTATTCTGATGATACAGCGGATTACACTGTTTTTAATATCAGCACAAAAACCACTGATACATACGCCGATTCCGAGCAGACCGGGCGGGAGGCTCCGGTTCTCTCTGAAGACGGGCTTGTAATACTTTCTGCCGAATACAGCGGAAGTGTATCTAATATATGGCGTATTGACCTTAATACTGATACCAAATCAAGTCTTATCGGTCCGGATGCTGAAGGCAGGCTTCGGCTTATCGATTATAAAAAAAATACCGGAGAATTTTCCTACACCAGAAGTGTTCTTGAGTATGATAGCGGAACAAACAGTCTTGCTGCTTCGACAGAGAATTATCTTTACAGCGGTGGAAGTTCCTCGAAGCTTGAAACAAGGGCTCAATATACTCCTTACGGCGGATGGATGCAGGTAGATATCCGAGACTCTCAGACGGTCTTTCTCAGTATCAATACAGCTGATATGAGTACCTCTGAAATCTTTACAGTTAATATTCCCCAGGATGATATTGAAGGAATTCTTCTGGGGATTTTTACCGGCACGGATATTATGCTTAAGGATCTTGATACTTATGCTCAAAATGGCGGATTTAATAAAATGCTCATTCACAGCAGAGCCGATAATAAGCTGCAGGATTATTTTGCATTTTCAGTAATGGAATGAAAATATCCTTCGGGAAATAATTTTTAAAACCTCTGATAAATGATATACTATGTTGTTCAAAATGATTTAATGAGAGGTGTTGTATGGCCAGAACAAAAGATAACCCCAGACCCTGGGAAAATCTTCTGCCGTGGAAAGGTAAACTTTATACCGGAGAGTTTCCGACCCTGCCGGAACTTTTTGCTGTTTCAGTAGAGCGCTATCCTGATCGCAGGTGTTTCACCTGTTACGATCCAGCTGAGATGGTATTTACCTACAGCCAGGCCGCCGAAAAAGTGGATACCATCTGTAACTATCTGCTTAGTCTCGGTGTTAAAAAAGGTGATAGAGTAGGACTGACAGGTAAAAATTCGCCCGAGTGGGCAATCTCCTATCTGGCGATTTTAAGCACCGGAGCTGCTGTAGTTCCGGTTGACTATGCATTAAAGACCGATGAAGTTTCAGGTCTGCTTGAATTTGCAGACGTGAATGTAATTTTTGCAGATGAAGAAAAATATGACAGTTTGACGCCTAAAACGCCGTCAGGAAAACTCGTCAAAATTTCACTTTCGCCTAAAAAAGACAATTATGTGCTGGATATCAATTTTTCTGAAAAAATTGAGCATGAGAAAGCCGGTGAAGATGATATTGCGGCTATCCTGTTTACATCGGGAACAACAGGTGATCCCAAGGGTGCAATGCTTACTCATAAAAATTTCGTTTCCGACTGCTTTATGTTTCAGGGTAATATGAATATCTACCATACGGATGTTTTTTATGCCCTGCTGCCGATTCATCACTCATATACCATGCTTGCAGTATTTATTGAAGCGATCTCTGTAGGCGCAGAACTTGTTTTTGCCAAAAAGATAGTTGTCCAGCAGATTTTTAAGGATCTTAAAAAAGCCCGTGTAACAATGTTTCTCGGCATCCCGATGCTGTATAACAAGATAATTAAAGGTCTTATGAACGGGATACGGGAGAAGGGTATTGTCGTATATGCGGTGATCAGAGTTCTGATGGGGTTCAGCGGACTTGTAAAAAAACTTTTTAATGTGAATATAGGCAAGAAACTTTTTAAGGGGATACTTTCAAAAGTTTCACTTGATACCAACCGTATCTGCATATGCGGAGGAGGTCCTCTCCCTGATTCAACATTTAAATATTTTAATCAGTTCGGAATTGATTTTGTTGTCGGATATGGTCTGACCGAAGCTGCGCCTGGACTGACCCTCAATCCGATATATGCCTATCGTGAAAGCTCAATAGGGAAAATTATTCCCCTTGTCGAGATGAAAGTTATTGACCCCGATGAAGACGGTAACGGTGAACTTATTGCTTCCGGTCCCAATATCATGAAGGGATATTTTAAAAATGAGGAAGCTACAAAGGCCGCTTTTACTGAAGACGGATGGCTGCTCACCGGTGACGTTGGTTATATTGATGATGATAGATATGTTTATCTAACAGGCCGAAAGAAGAACATGATTGTCACTGAGGGCGGAAAAAATGTATACCCGGAAGAGATAGAGGACGAGTTCCAGCTCTATGATGAAATTGAACAGATAATGGTAAAGGGATACATTCTTGATGAAAAGATGAAAACCGAAGGGATTGAAGCTTATATTTATCCATCCGAAACCTATTCAAAAGACAAAACTGCTGAAGAGATGAAAGTCCGCTTTAATGAGATCATTGCAGAAGTAAACCGGACACTTCTTCCCTATAAAAGAATAGCCAGAATTACGGTTCTTGATGAGGCTATGGAGATGTCTTCAACAAAAAAGATTAAAAGGTTCACAGTAAAATAATGACAGGGATATCTAAAAAAGTAATTTTTACTGCATCAGCTGCAGTGCTTTTCTTTGTTTCGCTTCATTTTATTTCTGCAGAAGAAATATACATGGAAGAGCTAGGCTTTGTAGTTGATCTTCCAATTGGCTGGGACGTCATGGATGTATCTGAAACAAGGTATACTTTCAATGATTTTACAGGGGATGCCTTTCTTCAGATTAAGGTTTATCCCGGAGATACCTACGAAAGTGCCGAGACCATGTTTGATGAAGTGGGAAAAAAACTGCAGGCCTCCGGAGAGGGGGAGCTGTTTGACTACTACGGGCGCCAGGCAATATTTGCAATTATCAATTTTGCATCCGGTAATTTTCAGTACAGAGGTTACGGAATTTTTGCGGACGGTCTGGATTATGATCTGGCGGTTATTTCATTCTGCTCACCCGAACAGAGTACAAAACTAAATGACTATATAGTTTCTGCGCTTGATTCATTCTCACTGAATACAGGAGGACGTCAGCTGCCGGGGCCGGTCAGCACTTATTACCTCTCTTCATACACGGAGAAAGATCGTAAAACAGCTGCAACCGTATTCGAAGGCGAATCCGTAATCTGGCAGGTTGATATGCATGCTGTTGAAACTTCACAGACTCTGATTGAACGTGAAGCGAGGATATTGGCAGACTACCGTCCTCAGGATGAAGCTGGAGTTGAAGCATGGAAGCGTTTTTACAGGATGATCTACCGCGATTGTTACTCAAAACTCGATTATCCTGCAGCGCTGATCGAGGAGCGGCTTTCGGACAGTAATGATTCTTATAACACAGCAGTCCGTCTTCTTGACTGGCTGCAGGGCTTTAATTATTCAAGAACCGGCGGATCAGACCTGCTCAGTCCATTGTATGCCGCCGCTTTTGAAGACGGTGACTGCGACAGCCGTGCACTGCTTTACACAATCCTGTTAAATCATTATGGTATTGATTCCGTCGTCATGGTTTCGGCAGTACACAGCCACGCAATGGGTACTGCTGATGTACCGGGGCCCGGAGCCAGGATGAGATATAAGGATAAGGCATATCTGGTTGCTGAGACTACAGCTGATGTTGCACTGGGACAGATTGCTTCCGACATGTCAGATCCGGCAAACTGGGTAGTGATTCCATTTTTGGAGGGATATTAATTGGAACTTAAAGGTTATCAGAGAAGTTATCTGACAAAACTTGCACATGATATTAAACCGCTGGTCATGATAGGAGCCAAGGGTCTGACAGAAGCTGTTGTAAAACAGGCTGAGCAGGTGCTGGAATTAAATGAGCTTGTAAAGATTAAGTTTGTTGATTTTAAAAGCGGCCGGAAAGAAATATCTGTAAAGCTTGCAGAGCTTACACATGCAGAATTGATTCGGGTAATTGGAAACACAGCAATACTCTATAAAACAGCTGTAAATCCCGAGAACCGGCAGATTTCAGTACCAGTAAAAAAGAAATAGCAGACTACTGATTCTCGTACTGGAGTACTTCATCTTCAACGTACTCCAGTGAAACTCCGGCTTCCCGGAACATCTGTTCCGATTCCTCGCCGGCGTGATATTTTTTTTCACAGACAACGCGTGATATTCCGCAGTTAATAATCAGCATCGCACAGGTCCGGCATGGAGTCATCCTGCAGTAAAGGGTTGCTCCGTCTATCGCTATTCCGCGTCTTGCCGCCTGGCATATTGCATTCTGTTCTGCGTGCACCGTTCGCACACAGTGCTGGGTAACGCTTCCGTCCTCATGCACTACTTTCTTCATCTGATGTCCGACTTCATCACAGTGCGGCAGTCCCGTTGGGGAACCCACATAGCCTGTAACAAGAAGCTGTTTTTCTTTGGCTATAACACAGCCGCTGCGCCCGCGATCACAGGTGGCTCTTTTTGATATGGCGTTCGCGACTTCCATGAAGTATTCATCCCAGCTGGGTCTTTTGTATTCCGTTTCAGACATCTATGACTCCTGCTGACAGTATATGTCGAAATATACCGGTCTTTCAAGAAAATTTACATATAACCATAAAGTGGTATTTTCGTAACAGCGTAAAAACCGATATAAATCATTGTTAGTAAAATAATATATAACAGGAGCCGGTTTAATGTTCAGAAAAAACAGAACTTTGCTTATTCTTTTCTTCCTGCTTATGATATTTGCATGATTCAGAAACTTATATCAGAGCCGCTGAATAATCCTGGTAAAAAAAATGCCGTCCAGATGTCCGGACGGCATTTGTGTAAATAATATAAAAAAGATTATTTATGTTCAAGTGTAAGTGTTAAAGTAGGGGCGTTGCATACTTCATCGGGTCCGTAGTACTGAATGGCACCGGGGAATCTGAATGATGTTTTCACTGCCCACTCGTCTCTTTTGGATGCAAATTCCTTAAAAGGGGCACCGTCAAGTTCCACAAGAGCCTTCTTGATTACAGGCTTATCCTTGCCATGCCGTCTTTCAAGATTCATCATCATGGTTACAGGAATACCTCCGGCAATCCATTCAGCTGCAGGTTTGGAAAGATTCTTAACAGATGACATATATCCTGTAAGGCCGTTTGCTATAAGTACAAAGGCTGTGTATCCAAGTGCGTAGCAGTAATCTGAATCGAAGTTCGACGGAAATGCACAGCGTCCTTCATAACCGAAGAAGTGGTGCTGATGGCTGAAAGAGCCCTTGAACTTGCCTTCACTTTTAAGTTCCTTGAGTCTTGATTCTACCATTTCGATAAGAAGCTGTTCTGTTTCAATTCTTGAAACCTGAACGTTCCCGTGCGGGTCTCTGTCCATAAGCAGCTGTCTCTGAATGTTTGACGGCAGGGAAGAAAAGGCATAGGAAGAATCTTTTGAAAGATTTTTGTTTATCCATTCAGCCTGATCTTCGAACGTGTGGAGTGTATCATAGTAATCGGCTTTTTCAGCAAGCAGGTTGTTTAGTTCACTTATGAGTGCGCCGATTTCAGGAATAAACTCAATCAGTCCCTCGGGAATAAGACCAACACCGAAGTTTTCTCCATTCTCGGCACGTTTTACAACAACAGCAGCGATGTCTTCAACTATCTGGTTGAGGCTCATCTTCTTTTCCTCAACCTCTTCCGAGATAAGGGTGAAGGAGGGCTGTGTCTGAAGTGCGCATTCAAGAGCTATATGTGAAGCGGAACGCCCCATCAGTTTGATAAAATGCCAGTACTTCTTGGCTGAGTTTGCGTCTCTTTCGATGTTTCCGATAAGCTCAGCATAAGTCTTTGTAGCGGTATCAAAACCGAAAGAAGTTTCAATATGTTCATTTTTAAGATCGCCGTCGATAGTCTTTGGACAGCCGATAACCTGAACCCCTGCATCCTTTGATGCAAAGTACTCTGCGAGCATTGCCGCATTAGTGTTTGAATCGTCTCCGCCAATTATAACAATGGCTGTTATATCATTCTTTCTGCATACTTCAAGGCTTATATCGAACTGTTCTGTAGTTTCAAGCTTTGTCCGTCCAGAGCCGATGATATCGAAACCGCCGGTATTACGGTATTCATCGATAATTGCCGGTGTAAGTTCTAATTTTTTATCTTCAACAAGGCCGGACGGGCCTCCGAGAAATCCGAAAAGTTTTGACTCACTGTTTCCGGCTTTGATTCCGTCAAACAGGCCGGCTATAACATTATGTCCGCCTGGGGCCTGACCTCCGGAAAGGATAACACCGACGTTGATTTTTTTGGATGCATCAGCATTCGCGGCTTCAACAAGTTTAGCTACCGGCATTCCATAGGTTGATTTAAAAAGTTTCTGTAATTCATCCTGATCGGAAACTGACTGTGTAGGTTCGCCCTTTTCGATGTTTATAGATCCGACACTCTTTTTTAAAATCTCGGGAAGGTGCGGTTTATAGTTATAACGCTCCTTCTGAAGAGGTGAATAACTCATAAAATAACTCCTTTTATAGTTTACAGTGCAATATACAAAAAATATCAGAAAGGAACAAGATTCCGCTTTTGAAAGAAAAAGCATTAAATAGTGGAAAAATGTGCTGTTTTATTATAGCCTAGTCTCATGGCCGTATATAAAATGAAAAATTCAATTCAGCCCTATGCATGGGGGTCTTCAACAGCCATTCCCGAGCTTTTAGGCTATGAAAATCCCGGTAACAAACCGATGGCTGAGCTCTGGATGGGTGCGCATCCGAAGGCTCCGTCAGTTATTTTAAAAGATGATAATATACAGCAGAAACTTGATGATTACATAAGCTCTGCTTCAGATAGAGTGCTCGGCAAGCGGATCTCGGAGCAGTTCGGCCGGCGGCTTCCTTTTCTTTTCAAGGTTCTTGCTGCCGGAAGTCCTCTTTCAATCCAGTCCCATCCGAATCTAAAGCAGGCAGCTGCCGGTTTCCGGCGGGAAAATGAAGCCGGAATCCCGCTTGATGCATTTAACCGTAACTATAAGGATGATAATCATAAACCGGAAATCATCTGTGCTCTTACAGAGTACTCGGCCATGCGCGGGTTCAGGCCTGCCGGTGAAATAGCCGCTGCTTTCAGAAGGATAATGATACCCGAGCTTGAAGCTTCTATTTCAATGCTTGAGACAGTCTCTGCAGCACCCGCAGTTTCAGGTGCGGCATCAGTAGATAATGCCGCAGCCTCTGCAGTAAAAATATTTTTCACCGAACTGATGAGCCTGAAAGATGAAGCAAGAGAAAGGCTGCTTTCGCTTGCCGTGAAAGCTGCAGAGTCAGGTTTGCTGCCTGAATCAAAATGGATTCTTGATTTTGCCGGATTGTATCCCGGCGATACCGGCATAGTGAGCCCTCTGTACCTGAATGTTGTTGTCCTTAAACCAGGAGAGGCAATGTATCTGCCGGCCGGCGAACTGCATGCATATCTTCATGGACTGGGAATGGAGCTTATGGCCAATTCAGACAATGTTCTGCGTGGCGGACTCACGCCTAAATATATTGATGTTCAGGAGCTTATATCGACACTCACTTTCAGCACCGGACGTCCGGAAATACTGCATCCTGTTAAGCTCAATGAGCATGAATCAGCCTATATAACTGAAGCCCCTGAGTTTATTCTGACAAGAATAGACCTTGACGGTTTCTATGAAATCTCCGGGCACACATACGGACCTGAAATGCCTTCTGTTTTCATATGCCTTGAAGGAAAGGCGGAAATAAAAGATGGTTCCGGAGGTTCTATTCAGATAACCCGCGGTGAAACTGCCTTCTCGGAGCATGGAACAAGCCTTAATCTGAATGGAAAAGGATTGTTTTATCGGGCATCGGTTCCGGCAAAGGAAACTGTGTGAAGATATTTGTAGACGCAGATTCCTGCCCTCCGCAGATTAGAGACATCATATGCCGTGCTGCAGTACGGAAGGAAATTCAAACTGTCTTTGCAGCTAATGTGAAACTCAAGCTTCCTGAAAGCGAGTTTATCGAGATGGTTGTAGTGGATAAGGGGGAAGGTGTAGCCGATGATTACATCGTTGAAAACTGTACTCCCGGGGATCTGGCAGTTACCCGTGATATTCCTCTCGCAGCAAGACTTATAGACCAGAATATTATTGTAATAAATGACAGGGGTAACCTTTTTACAACCGAGAATATCCGTGAGCGGCTCTCTGTAAGGGATCTGATGAAAGATTTTCGTGAGGCGGGGATAATGCCGGAAAGAGAAAGCAGTTTCAGTAATAAGGAAGTAGGGAAGTTTGCAAACTGCTTTGACAGGGAGCTGACCAAGCTTCTAAAAGCCGGGACATAAATCCCGGCATAATTTGAAAGTTAAAAATCAGCGTTATTTACAGTTCTCGGAAATGGTATTACATCCCTGATATTCTGCATTCCGGTCATGTACTGAATGAGTCTTTCGAATCCGAGTCCGAATCCGGAATGCGGCACTGAGCCGAATCGTCTCAGATCCAGATACCACCAGTAATCATCCTTGACAAGTCCAAGCTCATCTATTCTTCTTTCAAGCTTATCAAGGTTATCTTCACGCTGGCTTCCTCCGATAATCTCACCCAGTCTTGGAACTAGAACATCCATTGCCCGTACGGTCTTATTATCATCATTCATCTTCATGTAGAAGGCTTTTATTTCCTTAGGATAGTCAGTTACGATCACCGGACCGTTAAAGACTTTTTCCGTAAGGTATTTCTCATGTTCGGACTGTAGATCGGCTCCCCAGTGCGGCTGAAATTCAAATTTTGCATCAGCCTTCTCAAGCTGCTTCATTGCTTCGGTATATGTAATTCTTGTGAATGAGGACTCGGCAACCTTACGCAGTGATTCAGCCACGCCTTTTTCTACCCATTTATTAAAGAATTCCATATCTTCGGAACATTCCGAGAGTATGTAGTTAAGAATGTATTTAATGAATGCCTCGGCTGTGTCCATATCGCAGTTTAAATCGCAGAAGGCCATTTCGGGTTCTATCATCCAGAACTCGGCGAGGTGTCTTGATGTATTGGAATTTTCTGCACGGAATGTAGGTCCGAATGTATAAACGTTTGAATGCGATAATGCGAATATCTCAGCCTCAAGCTGTCCGCTAACGGTTAAAGCAGAACGTTTTCCGAAAAAGTCTTTGCTGTAGTCAACACCCTGATCCGGCTTGCCGTCAATGTGCGGAATGTTCTCAAGGTCCATGGTTGTCACCTGAAACATCTCTCCTGCACCCTCTGCATCGCTTGCAGAAATAATCGGGGTGTGTATATAAAAGAATCCGCGTTCCTGAAAGAATCTGTGAACAGCAAAACTTGCTGCACTTCTCACTCTGGTTACTGCCCCGATTGTGTTCGTTCTGGGTCTGAGATGGGCAATTTCACGTAGAAACTCAAAACTGTGGCGCTTTTTCTGCAGCGGATAAGTGTCGGCCGGAGCATCCCCTAGAAGGATAATCTCAGAAGCCTGAAACTCCACGCTTTGATTTTGTCCCGGCGACTGAGCAAGTTCGCCATGCACTTCAACGCCTGCGCCTGTAGTCATGTGTGAAAGAATGTCCTTCGGATTGTATTTTTCAAAATCAATTATCACCTGAAGATTTTTCAGGCAGGAACCGTCGGATAATTCAAGAAAGCATACGTTCTTGGAATCCCGTCTGGTTCTTACCCATCCGGAAACACTGGTAAGATCTCCGCCGGGCTCCATCTGAAGTATTTCTTTTATTGATGGTCTCATGCTATACTCCTCTCTATTAGAATTAACATAGTTGTGCTTCCAAGTCAAACTGATTTGTAAGTCATATCAGATAAGGAATATAAATAATGGCAGTTCAGATAATCGGAACTAAGAAATGCAGGGAAACACAGAAGACCGAGAGGTACTTTAAGGAACGCAACATAGCATATCATTTTGTAGATCTGAACCAGCGGGCATTAAGCAGCGGAGAACTTCAAAGTGTTGCAAGAGCCTGCGGAAAAGATGCTTTGATTGACACTGAGTCACAATTGTACAGGAAAAAGGGGATGGCCCATATGGATTTTGATATTCTTGAAGAGATTGAGGAAAATCCCCAGCTTATGAAAACCCCTGTTGTGAGAAACGGAAGCAAAGCAGTTGTCGGTTTTGATCCTGAAGCCTGGAAAGATATAATTTAGAGCATGGGCATGATAAATGTTTCATCTGAAATTGGAAGACTCAGGAAAGTCATCATCCATTCGCCGGGTCGCGAGATACAGGATATGACTCCTGAAATGGCCGAGAAGCTGCTTTATAACGATATAATCCCGCTTTCAGTCGTAAGCGAAGAACATAACCGTTTTAAAAAGGTTCTGCAGAAAATCTGCATAGTATATGAGTTTACTGATCTGCTGAAAGACGCACTTGGTAATCCTGACGTGAAAGATGATTATGTAAAATCAATGGGGCCATGCTGCGGATTTAATGAAAGGGGGCCAGGAAGAAGGTCCGGCGAACTTCTTGATATGAGCGCCGAAGAGCTTGTCAGGATTTCTGTTACAGGACTTAAACAGAAAAAGGATACTATAAGCAAGTTTTTTGATAATAAAGTATATGATATAAATCCGCTTCCTAATCTTTATTTTACACGTGATTCTGCAATGGTCTTTAATGACAGAGTCATAACCGGTGCAATGGCAAATACGGTACGTGAACCGGAATCTCTTGCTGCCTACACATTTTTTTCAGCTCATCCCGAACTGCAGAATAATGGATTTCTTTACAAGGGGCATGCGGAGAAAACTTCAGGTAAAACAATAGAAGGCGGTGATTTTCTAGTTTTATCAGAAAACTGCATAATGATAGGCATATCCGAGCGCACGAGTTCTGAAGCAGCTGATGAAATTATACAGCGTATCTCAGCAGAACGGCCGCTGACTGTTTTTGCTGTGCAGCTGCCCCTGGAACGGGCAACTATTCATCTTGATATGATATTTACTCAGCTGGATCATGACCAGGTAATGGTTTATGAACCTTATATATGCGGAAGCCGTCGTCTTCGATCAGTGAAGATAAAGGTTGAACCTGGTAAATCCGCGGTAATTGAAGAAAATGAAGATCTTCTGAAGGCTCTGAAATCCGAGGGATTTGACTTTAAACCGGTTTTCTGCGGCAACGCGGATCCTGTTCAGCAGCAGCGTGAACAGTGGCTCAGCGGTAACAATTTTTTTGCAGCAGCCCCGGGCAAGATTATCGGTTACTCCTGCAATAATTATACGCTGGATGCTCTGAATGCGGCCGGGTATGAAATACTTACTGATGAAGACTTCCTTCAGAAAAATAATTCTGATGCTATAAACGGTTTTTTAAACCCTGATAATAAACTTGTAATAGGCATTACCGGCGTTGAGCTTGCCCGCGGAGGCGGAGGGGCCCGATGTATGACAATGCCGGTGGAAAGAGACTTAATTTAATGCAGCATGACGGACTAAAATACGCAGTACTCGGAAGCGGCTCTTCGGCTAATTCCTATATTTTTGAATTTAATGATTTTGCATTCATTATTGATAATGGATTTTCCTGCAAACAGGCTATGGAAAGAGCTGCGGCACTCGGCTTTGACACTTCAAAGGTAAAATATATCTTTCTGACCCATGATCATGGCGATCATTTCAGGGGAATAGAAATCCTCTCCAGAAAACTGAGAGCACCTGTTGTCGTGCATAAGGAGCTTGATCTGAGGCGTAAGGTTAAAACCCATCTGTATAAACGGGTTGATATCGAACCGGGCAATGAATATACCGAGGGAGACTTTACCTATCGTGCATTCAGGACCTCTCATGACGCGGAGCACTCAGTAAGCTATCATTTCCGGCTCGGTCCTGCGGTATTTACTATTATTACCGATACCGGTGCCTTCAGCCGTGAGATGTTTGATTACGCATGTGTCTCGGATGTTCTCTTTCTTGAAGCGAACTATAACGAGCAGATGCTTATAGACGGACCCTACCATCACGCCCTGAAGCAGCGTATATTGTCTGAACTTGGACACCTTTCAAATGAGGATGCTCTGAATTTTCTCAACAGTATCGAAAAGAATCCCGAATCAAGGCTGAAAGAAGTCTATTTCTGCCATCTTTCATCGACCAACAACCATCCTGATATTCTTGCAAAGGATATCGCTGCAGGTCTGAACTGGTCAGGACAATGGGTTATATGCAGGAAAGGCGAGATACAGCGGGCGCTATAGTATAACCAGATTATAAACTTCATATTCCTTGTTTCAAAACTGATTTTAAGGTAACCTGAACTCATTATGAGACAAACAAATAACCTGAGAATCATCAGTGAAGAAACAGCCATTACACCAAATGAACTTAAAAATGAATTCCCTGTAACAGATAAATGTACAGAAACCGTTTTTGAAAGCCGCAACATTATCAATGATATACTGCACGGAAACGATCAGAGAATGCTTGCAATTGCAGGTCCATGCTCAATACATGATGAAGCAGCAGCTTATGAATATGCCGAGAAGCTCAATAAACTGAGAATTAAATATCAGGACAGATTATATATTGCAATGAGGGTTTATTTTGAAAAGCCCCGTACTACAATCGGATGGCGCGGGCTTATTATCGACCCTGATCTTGACGGATCATACAACATAAATCAGGGAATACGCCGGGCTAGAAAAATACTGCTTAAACTCACAGATATGGGAATGCCGACTGCCACCGAGATGCTCGATCCTATTATTCCGCAGTATATGTCTGAACTGCTCAGCTGGGCAGCCGTGGGTGCAAGAACTACCGAGAGTCAGACACACCGAAACATGGTCAGCGGGCTTTCAATGCCTGTCGGATTCAAGAATGGAACTGACGGCAGTCTGGATACTGCAATGAATGCTATCCAGTCTTCAAGACATCCGCACAGTTTTCTGGGTATAGATGATGAGGGCAGAACCTGTATCCTGAGCACCGCCGGTAACGACTCGGTTCATCTTATCCTCCGGGGAGGAAAGGTTGGTCCGAATTACTACGAAGAAACAGTTGAAGATGCTGAGGCTCTTTTTGCTGATGCAGGTCTGCAGCCTTCTATCCTTGTCGACTGCAGTCATGCTAATTCCGGAAAGACTCACCAGAAGCAGTTTCGAGTTCTCAGGGCCCTGCTTGAACAGCGGACAAGACATCCCGGTATTAAGGGCTTCATGATAGAAAGCAACCTTTATGAAGGCTGTCAGAAGATTCCCGAGGATAAAAGCAAACTTGCATACGGTGTTTCAATAACTGATGAATGCGTCAGCTGGGAAACAACTGAAGAAATGATGGAATATGCATATGCACAGGTCGGTAAAATAATGGAAGGAGTTTCTGTATGAAGAGGGTAATTCTGTTTCTGGCTGAAGGCTTTGAAGAGGTTGAGGCTGTTACACCCATTGATTTTCTGCGGAGAGCCGATATCGAGGTTATTACTGCCGGTATTGGCGGTAATGTAATAACCGGGGCTCATAATATAAAAATTTCTGCAGATACTGTACTTGATGCTTCACTATCCTCTGAAGATTTTGATGGAGTAGTGGTTCCAGGCGGAATGCCCGGAGCCTCAAATATAGCAGCAGATGCCGATGCGAACAGAATTATCTCTGAAATGGCGAAGGCCAAAAAGCTGGTAGCGGCAATCTGTGCTGCTCCAGCTGTGGTTCTTAACTCTGCCGGAGTCCTTTCCGGCAAGACTGCAACATGCTATCCCGGTTTTGAACAGAAATTTGCTTCTGATGTTAAATTCAGTGACAGCCGTGTTGTTGCTGACGGTAATCTTATCACAGCAAGAGGTGCCGGTACCGCAGCCGAGTTTGCTTTTGAAATCATCAGTGTTCTTGTAGACAGGGAAACTGCTGAAAAAATTCATAACGGTACTATTCAAAAATAGCAAAGTTTTCTTTTCAGACTTGAAATATTGTTCACTTTGAGGTAAGATCTATACAAATGAGGAAACGAATGTTTAAAAGAGTTATTACTGCCGCACTGATTGTACTTGCTGCCGGCTTTATAGTTACTTTTTCTGCCGAAAAACTTCCTGAAATTGCAGATCGTTCAAACGATACTCCTACCACTGTTCACCTGGCCCGATAATCATTTTTTTAGTTAATTTGCCTTTTGTTTTAATTTTTTCTTAAATATTACCAAATTACTCATATTAGTAGACTTGACTTTCTGTTTGAATAACGAATAATAAAAGTATGATTATTACACTGGAAAACAGGAGATATATATGAGTTACAAATTTGAAACAATAAGCATACACGGCGGACAGAAAGTAGATGAAACAGGTGCAAGGGCAGTTCCTCTGCATCGTACTGCTGCCTATTTATTCAGGAACACAGAGCATGCAGCTAATCTTTTCGGTCTGCAGGAAGACGGTAATATCTATACGAGACTTGGAAATCCCACTCAGGACGTACTTGAACAGCGGGTTGCAGCTCTTGAAGGTGGCGCTGCTGCACTGGCACTCTCATCCGGTACATCTGCAATCTTTTATACAGCAATTAATATCTGCGGAAACGGAGATGAAATTGTAAGCTCCGGCAATCTTTACGGAGGCACTTTTACAATGTTCAGCAGTATTCTGCCTGAACTCGGGATTAAAGTGAACTTTACGGAAGGGCAGGAAGCTGCTGATTTTGAGAAGGCAATTACCCCGGCAACCAGGATGATATATGTAGAGGCGATTGGAAACCCCTCTCTCGATGTTGTAAACCTGAAAGCAGTATCAGAGGTAGCTAAAAAACATAACCTTCCCCTGGTTGTTGATGCAACATTTACTACTCCCTATGTTTTCAGACCTATTGAACACGGTGCAGATATTGTTATTCATTCGCTTACAAAGTGGCTCGGCGGTCACGGTGCTGCAATCGGAGGTATTGTGGTAGATGCCGGCAGTTTTGACTGGGCCGATAAAAAGTTCCGCCTTTATAACGAGCCCGATCCCGGATATCATGGACTCAAGTTCGCCACAGATTTGGGAGAGCGTAATTTCCTTGCATTCATACTTAGGATGAGACTGATTCCGCTTAGAAATCTCGGTGCCTGTATCAGCCCTGATAATGCCTGGCTCTTTCTTCAGGGATTGGAGACTCTTCCTCTCAGAATGGACAGGCACTGCAGCAATGCTTTGAAGGTTGCAGAATTTCTTAAAAATCATCCCCAGGTTGACTGGGTCAGATATCCCGGACTCCCCGGTGACCCCGCACATGAGAATGCGAAGACTCAGTTTGAACACGGTTTCGGCGGAATGGTTGTATTCGGTGTTAAGGGAGGCTTAAAAGCGGGGGCTTCGTTCATCAACAGTCTGAAACTATTCTCCCATCTTGCAAATGTAGGTGATGCCAAGAGTCTTGCCATACATCCCGCAAGTACAACACATGGTCAGCTTTCAGAAGATGACCAGAAGCTTGCAGGTATCCCTGTTGATCTGATCAGACTCTCAATTGGAATTGAACATCCGGATGATATAATTGCTGATCTCGATCAGGCATTGAAGGCGGGAAAATAGATGTCAATAATTCTGCCTGAAGATTATCATGCCAGAAAGGCTCTTGAAGATCGAAAAATACACTGTATAACGAGGGCGGCCTCCGAATCCCAGGATATCCGGCCACTCCGTATCGGAATACTGAATATTATGCCAAAGGCAGAGGCGTACGAATATAATATTCTGTTTCCTCTCGGCCGTTCGATAATTCAAATAGAGCCTGTATGGCTTAAGCTTCATACTCATTCATATTCAAGCTCAAACCAGAGTCATCTTGCAAAGCTTTATATCAATTTTGATGAGGCTGTAAAGGACAGGGGATTTGACGGGATAATAGTAACCGGTGCGCCGGTAGAGGAATACGAATTTGAGGATGTTACATACTGGAATGAACTTACTGAGATCCTGAAATATTCCAGGGAGCATTTTGCAGGAACTCTGGGAATATGCTGGGGCGGGCTTGCTCTGTCGAAATTTCTGGGAATTGACAAGATTAACTACAACCGAAAGCTTTTCGGAGTTTACCCTATCAGAAACCTCGATCTGGGTAATAGAATAACCGGTGAGATGGATGATGTTTTCTATTGTCCACAGAGCCGGAATGCCGGAATTCCTGATGAGGCTCTGGAGAAAGCCGCTGCTGAGGGTAAATTAAATCTGCTTGGATATTCTGACAAAGCCGGATATACCATATTTGAAAGCAGCGACTCCAAGTTTATGATGCATCTTGGACATCCTGAATATCCGACAAACAGGCTCTGGGAGGAGTATGACCGCGATATTGCCGCCGGAGTGGAAGGTATGGTTCCGCCTGAGAATATCAGCCGTGAAAACATGGTAAACAACTGGCGGGCTCACGGACTGGAGTTTTTTACACAGTGGGTAAAAAAGATATACCTGGATACACCTTTCGATATATAAAAAAAGGCTGAGCAGGAAACAATCCTCTCAGCCTTTTGATTTAATAAACAGGATGACTTAACAGTCGCCGCAGCAGCATCCGCCCTTTTTCTTGGGTGGTGTTACTATAGCCTTATCAAGACCGTTCCATTTCTTAAGATCTTTTGGAAGTCCTGCTTCTCTTTCCTTGTTAACATAGTCAGCATGCTCAAAATGGTAGGTGTACTTTGTGTGTACATCGTAGGTTCCTTCAAGAAGGGCATACGTATCTTCGGTCATAACAAGCTCTTCGTTGGTAGGAATAACGAATACCTTAACTTTAGAATCATCTGCACTGATGCATGTTTCGGCGTTTCTTGTCATTGATGCTTTGTTCTTAGCGGGATCAATCTTGATTCCCATATACTCAAGACCCTCACATGCAAGAGCTCGTGTAATTGGACCTCTTTCACCAACACCTGCAGTGAAAACAATTGCATCAGCTCCTCCGATAGCAGCTGAATAAGCTCCGATATATTTTTTGATTCTGTATGCTTCAATTGCCTGACAGAGGATGGCTCTCTTGTTGCCTTCTTCAGCGGCAATTTCAATGTCGCGTCTGTCAACCCACTTTTCAGTGATGCCGAGAACACCGCTTTCCTTGTTGAGTGCCTTTTCAACTTCCTCGGCGCTCATGCCGGTTTTCTCCATTATGAAGAAGGGGATAGCAGGGTCGATGTCGCCGCTTCTTGTTCCCATTACAAGACCCTCAAGCGGAGTAAGACCCATTGAAGTATCGAAGGAACAGCCGTTTTTAACAGCATTACAGCTTGCGCCGTTTCCAATATGGGCAATAACAAGGTTTGTTTCAAAAGGGTCCTTGCCAAGAAGTGCAGCTGCTCTTTTTGTAGTGTAAAGGAATGATGTTCCGTGAAAGCCGTATCTTCTAACGCCGTATTTCTCATACCAGCTGTGCGGCAGAGCATAGATAAAGCTGCTCTCAGGCATAGTCTGGTGCCATGCAGTATCCATGATTGCACAGTGTTTAACGTTCGGAAGGACCTCCATCGCACATTCAATGCCGGTAAGGTTTGCAGGAATGTGAAGAGGTGCAAGCTTTTCAAGCTGCCTGAAGGTATCAATAGTTTCCTGATCGATGATTACAGATTTTGCAAATTTCTCTCCGCCATGCACAACTCTGTGTCCGACAGCCTTTATTTCATCAATAGATTTTACAGCACCGTGTTCAGGGTGCAGGATAGATTCAATGAGCAGATCCATTGCCTCTTTGTGTGTGGGGCAGTCTCTTTCGATTTTTACTTCATCATGGTCCTTTGCTTCATGTTTGATAAAAGAACCTTCGATTCCGACTCTCTCAATATTTCCTGCAGCCAGGGTTTCAGTGTTGTCCCAGTCATAGAGCTGATATTTCAACGAAGAACTACCACAGTTAAGGGTTAATATTACCAATGATTTCCTCCTAAGGATTTTCAGTTAATTTATGTATAATTAAATCATACATAAAACCCGGAGATTTTCAAGCGGTTGTGATGTAAAGAATGAATCAGCAACGACTTATCATGGTTTTTATCTTTGATGATTCGGCTTTCCCTGGTTAAAAAGATTATCCTTTTCATTCTTGTATTATGTATATTTCATCAGATTGTTTATGCAGATTCTGAAAGTATATATGCCGGGCTGGACAGCAGCGGATTGTTTAGGGCCCGCTACAGAGCTGATGAAGGAGACGGACTTTTTTTTATTCTATCCTCTTTTGAAAACGGTAATTTTGATTTTGCTGAAGCAGGATATTCAGGCCCTTATATTACTGCCGGCAGGCTGAAGTACACCGGTCAGCTCTCCAGGTTTTTTAATCCCGGCAGTGTTTCCCTCTCCGGTACAAAAGAGTTTACCCGAAGCGGTTGGACTGCTACATCGTCTTTTAGCCGTTCTTCCATGTTCGGGCTTGCATTTGAAACCGAAGGCAGTAACGCATGGCTGCTCCGTTTTAATAATAAATCGATCAATGCCGGGGGCATGGTACATCCATTGCAGTTTGAAATTGGTACTGCTTCCGTATTCGAAAGCTTTCTGACAGCAGCTGTCGGGCTGACCCCGGCTTTAGCTGCTGATGATACCTGGTTTGCGGATTATGCAAGGCTGCCTCAGCAGTATATACTCTTTATGAGGGCAGGTGTTTCAATGTCCTTCCCGCCGGGCCGGAATACATCACTTGTGAATCCTGCAGAGAGTGATAGTCCGGCATTGATGTTTGATTTATCAGCCGGCGGATCCTTTCCCGAAAAGACAGATAAGGGATACAGCTGTTCAGGCTATTTTTCTGCAGGCAGCCGGTTACTCAATGTCAGGTTAAATGCTGTATGGTCGGGAAGGACCTTTATCAGACCGGATGGAGATTCTGCTGCTGACAGCCTGGCTGGAGGCGCAGGTATTTACAGTTCGGTCAAGCTTTCAGGACTTGAACTTGATTCTTCAGTTTCCTATTTAACTCAGAATTCAGCAGAACAGTTAATTCCTTCTATCCAGCTTCCAGGTGATAGAAAGGTTTCAGCTAAAATACAACTGAATTCCGAGGCTTTCTCGATGATTACAGAAGCGTATAAAAAAGTAAATTATTTCGGTAACGGCAGTAAAACGGATTCTTACAGTGTAAACAGTTCTATTTATTACAGCATAGGTTTCTGCGGATTAGGTAGCGGTGGTCGGTATTTTTCAGAACTTGAATCAGACGGCGGATTCAGCAGTGAAATAACAGCATATGCATTATTCACTGTTTTTGCTGACATAGTTGATACAGAATTTACTGTCGAAGCAGTTCTGGATTTTAATGGAGAGTGCGCAGAGACTGAAAATTATAATTTAAGTATAAAAAATGAGTTCAGCAGTGAAAGATATAGTGTTGAAGCTGATATCGGCCTTGACATCATTCCCGAATCAGCAGAACATTTAGACTCGAACGGCTTTAATCCTTTTTTTAAACTTAGTTTCAGGAGTTGAGTCAAAAGTAGACAAATATTCAATTAGTGAAAAAAAGTACAATAATTCATTGAACAAATAAAACATTGGGTTTACAATCCTTTAAAGTAAAAAAAGTACAGAAAGTTAACGCAAACAGGAGCATGAGATGGAAAAACTACTTGTTATCAATTGCGGCAGCTCGTCGCTTAAGTATGAAGTATATGCGATGCCTGACAGAAAAAGTCTCGGAAAGGGCTTAGTCGAGCGAATCGGTTCGGATGAAGGTATTATAACCCAGAAATCAGAAAAAGGCGTCATTGAGATTAGGCAGCCGCTTCCTGATCATTCAGCAGCCATGGCTCTGGTCAAAGATGCACTCACTGATCCGGAGAAGGGAATTCTCAATAATATTTCTGAAATTACCGGTGTAGGCCACCGAACTGTACATGGCGGAGAAGATTATGCAACATCAGTAATAATTGATGATGATGTAATTAAAGCAATAGAAAAAAATATTGAACTTGCGCCTCTGCATAATCCGGCCAACCTTACCGGCATAAAGGAGGCTATGGAGATGCTTCCGGGAGTAAAGCAGGTTGCAGTATTTGATACTGCTTTTCACCAGACACTTGCTCCTTCCTCATACCTTTACGGATTACCTCGTGAGCTCTACGATAAATATAGAATAAGGCGCTACGGTTTCCATGGAACCAGTCACCGCTATGTTTCAAATGAAGCTGTTAAACTGATGAAAAGATCAGTTGAAAATACAAATGTAATCTCAGCCCATCTCGGAAATGGCGCATCAATCACCGCAATAAAATCAGGAAAATCTGTTGAAACTTCAATGGGTTTTACACCTCTCGAAGGTCTTGTTATGGGAACCCGAAGCGGTGATATAGATCCGCAGATTCTTATGTTCCTGATGGATAAGGGGTATACACCCGAACAGCTTAACAAAATGCTCAACAAGGAAAGCGGCCTTCTGGGGCTTTCGGGTGTTTCAAATGATATGCGTGATCTTCACAAGGCTGCCGAAAGCGGTAATCAGAATGCCCAGGAAGCACTTGAGGTTTTTGCTCACAAGATTCGGCAGTACATCGGCGCCTATGCCGCGAACCTGATCAAGCTTGACGCACTGATTTTTACAGGCGGAATAGGTGAGAATGATGTTAAAACCAGAGAGATGATCTGTCATCAGCTTGAGAATATCGGAATCTTCATGGATTACGAAAAGAACAAGCAGAACGGTTCGGCTCCCGGCATTGTATCAATGGATTATTCGCCTGTCTCGATTATTATCATGCCTACAAACGAGGAACTTCAGATAGCTATTGACACCTATGATCTGATATTCGGAGACAAGGTGTGGATGCTTCTTAAATCCTGATAAAAGATACTATAAATTAAGCATGTGCCTTGCAATCTCAAAATAGATTGTGAGGCCGGCTACATCGATGACTGTTGCCATCAGCGGGGCGGACATAACTGTCGGGTCAAAGCCCAGTCTGCTGATGAGCAGCGGTGCAATTATTCCCACCATCGAAGAAAACAGCACTACAAAGCCGAGTGAGGCTCCTATCGTCACAGCCTGGTAGAAACCTATTCCAGGCGGAAGGAAGTAGCTTCGAAGCAGAATGACGCATCCTGTAATAACTCCCATCAGCAGACCGACAAGCAGTTCCTTCAAAAGGACTCTTCCTGCATCTCTGGGGTAAATCTCTCCGGTCGCAAGACCTCGAATCATCAGCGTGGATGACTGGCTTCCCGAATTGCCTCCGGTCTGTGTTATTACGGGCATGAATACAAACAGAAATGCTGCAGATGTAATCAGATGGTTGTAATGATCGACAACATTTGTAGAAATAGTTCCGAGAATAAGCAGGATAATCAGCCAGGGAACTCTTTTTTTGACAAGTCCCCATACCGATGTATCAAGATATGGATCAATGTTACCGTCCATGGCTCCCATCTTGTAGGTATCCTCGGTATGCTCCTCACGGATAACGTCGATGATATCATCGAATGTTACAATACCCAGCATCTGGTTGCGGCTGTCGACTACAGGGAGAGCTATGAGGTCATAGGCTTCAAGGGTTTTAGCTACCTCTTCCTGGTCTGTTTCTTCACGTACTGAAACATAGTTTGTTTCCATTATCTCGCTGAGCTTTTTGTCATCATTTGCTGTAAGCAGTTCCCTAAGGGATACTACACCTGAGAGCCTCTGAAGATTATCAAGCACATAGATATAGTAAACGGTTTCTACTTCTACAGCAGCGCGGCGTACAAAACTTATTGCCTGAGCCACGCTGGTTCCGGCACGGACAGCCAGATAGCGGGGGGTCATCAGTCCCGCGGCGTCATCTTCGTCAAATCTTAAAAGGAATAAGGTTTCTTTTTTTGCCTCTTCACTAAGGCTGTTCCATGCGGATTTTCTTACCTCAGGGGAAACAGACTGTATAAAGTCGGTAAGGTCGTCCGGATCCATCTCGGAGAGAATCTGCCCGAGGCTCTGTTCAGAAAGTGATTCAATCAGTTTTTCCTGTTCTGAGTATGACAGTGCATTCATGAGGTCTACTTTGCTGTCAAGTGTCAGAAACATAATTACCCTGAGAGCTTCGTCGTCAGACAGGCTGTGCCAGCCTTCTACCAGGTCTGCAAGAGGAATTTCGTTAAGTACTTCCCTGAGTTCTTCCGGAGGCATTTCTTCTAAATTCAGTTTTTCTTTAAGTTCCATAATTCTGCCTCCGGATTAATTGATATGTATTTACAGGATAACCTGATTAGGCTTTAAAGGGAAGCGTGAGCTTCATCTGATATTGCTTCAGGCTCTAATTAGAGTCCAGAGAAGTCTCCGGCAAACCTGACCTCCGGTTCCAGACTGAAGCCGTAGGCTTCATATACCTTTTCTGCAGTCAGTTTTATGAGGCGGTAAATGTCTGATGAGCTGGCTGTACCCGGATTTATAATGATGTTGGCGTGTTTTTCAGAAATCATGGCACCGCCTTCTTTTAATCCTCTGAGTCCAAGTGAATCAATTATCTGTCCGCTGGGCTTTCCGAAGTCCCTGTTATTTTTAAATACGGAACCTGCACATGGGGCTGAATAGTGCCCCTTGCTTTCACGGTCAGATCTGTTTGCCTGCATCACTGCTTCAATTTCGGGAATAGCTCCCTTTTCAAGACTGAATGAGGCTGAAAGGATTATACCCTTATTGCTCTGAAATGGTGAGTGTTTATATTCAAAATCTTCAGGTTTAAAAGTATAGTCTGCAGGTTTCAGAGCCGGGTCAAGGTATCTTACCGATTTGAGAATGTCTGAAATCGATCTGCCGTAGCACCGGGCATTCATCCAGACCGCTCCGCCGATAGTTCCGGGCATGCCGTAGAAGGAATCAAAACCCTGCAGTCCGTCTTCACAGGCTTTTTCAGCAATCCGGTCAACTACTGCTCCGCAGCCGGCGGTTAGTATCCCGCCTGCTTCAATCTCTATACTGTTAAGTGAACTTGTATCAACCACCGCCCCCCTAATTCCGCTGTCAGCTACAAGCAGATTGGAGCCTCCTCCTATAATGAAATACGGAATCATTTCGGATGCAAGCATCTGTAAAAGGCCGGTAAGGCTGTTTTCATCGGATGGCCGAATATAAACATCGGCATTTCCGCCGGTTTTAAAGGTAGTGTGTTCAGCCATGGACTCATTAAAACGGATTTCTCCGTCGATGTTGATTTTTTTAAGTATATTCCGTAAATTAGTCACATCGGTATTCTAAATGAAATTCCGTGATATTACCATATGCCGGAGGCAATTGTGCAGATTCGACTTTATAACACACTGGGCCGTGAGCTCCAGGAACTTAAACCTGTAAAAGAGGGAAAAGTCGGACTATACTGCTGCGGCCCTACCGTTTACAATTTCGCACACATAGGTAACCTTAGAACCTATATCTTTGAAGATATACTCAGAAGAGCGCTTGAATACGCAGGACTGAAGGTAAATCATATCATGAACATCACCGATGTAGGCCACCTGACCGGCGATGCTGATGACGGTGAAGACAAGATGGAGAAGAGTGCAAGGGAGACCGGAAAAACTCCTGAAGATATTGCCGCTTTCTATACCGAGGCTTTTTTTAACGATACTCAGCGGCTTAATATTCTGAAACCCTCAACATCTTGCGCGGCGACAGACCATATCGGCAACATGATAGGCCTCATCAAGCGGCTGGAAAAAAACGGTTTTACCTACGTTTCCGGCGGAAACGTCTACTTTGATACTTCAAAGTTCCCGTCCTATGGCGAGCTTGCACTGCTTGACAGACAGCAGCTTCGCGACGGTGCTAGAATTGAGGTTGATACAAACAAGAAAAACCCCAGAGACTTCGTTCTCTGGTTTACCAACTCAAAATTTGAGAATCACCTGATGCAGTGGGATTCACCCTGGGGAAGCGGCTATCCTGGATGGCATATTGAATGTTCGGCTATGAGTATGAAATACCTCGGTGAAACTTTTGATATACACTGCGGGGGAATTGATCATATTCCGGTTCATCATACCAATGAAATAGCTCAGTCAGAGGCAGCCACCGGCAAAAAATGGGTTAACTACTGGGTGCATGGTGAGTTTCTGCTGATGGATAAGCAGAAGATGGCTAAATCTTCCGGTAATTTTATTACGCTTCAGACTCTTGTTGACAGCGGCTATGATCCGCTTGATTACAGATATTTCTGTCTGGGCGGCCATTACCGTTCCCAGCTGGTTTTCAATTATGAATCACTTGATGCTTCCAGGAATGCCAGGCTTAATCTGAATGACAGAGTAATAGCCCTTAAATCGGCTGCAGAGCCTGCAGAGGTCAATTCAATTTCTGAATCTGCTGCAAAATATCTTACCGATTTTGACGGGCATCTTGCCAACGACTTGAATGCGCCTCGTGCTCTTTCTGAAATGTGGCAGCTTCTCAAGGACAGCAGTATAAGTGAGCAGGACAAGCTTACCGCAGTACTGCAGATGGACAGAGTGCTCGGTCTCAGGCTGGATGAACTGGAAGCTGCACTTCCGGAGCTGACCGAAGAAGAAGCTTCGCTTGTACAGCAGAGAGAGGATGCCCGAAAGTCAAAAGACTGGCAGAAAGCTGATGAAGCACGGGATAAACTGCTTTCTATGGGTATAATCATAAAAGATACCCCGCAGGGGCCGAGATGGACAAAAAGAGTGTAACCTCAGCGCAGGAAAGTTGTTTAGTATGGTAGACGATGAAAGGGCCGTGGATTCCTTTGAACAGGTTTACTCTGAAGTTTTTCCTGTTCTTATCAAAATAGCCTATCATATAACGGGAAATCCGGATGTTGGTGAGGAACTCTGTCAGGAAGCTTTTCTTAAATATATATCACGTCCTGTCGGAATCCCCACTATCGAACAGTCCAGATACTGGCTGATAAGGGTGGTCAAAAACCTTTGTTTTAATTATGTTAAAAGAAAGGGAAGGGAATCACGGGCTGTTGATCGTATTAAACTGCTTCCCCAGACAGATGATGTAACCGGGGAAACCGACCTTTTGAATAAGGAACGGATTGAAACAGTAAGGAAGGCTTTAATGGAACTTCCTCTGAATCTGAGAACAGTTTTGATTTTTAAGGAATACGGTCAGCTGAATTACAAAGAAATTGCTTCCATTCTCAGGATAACCGAAGGGAATGTGAAAGTCAGAGTATACAGAGCCAGGTCGATATTGGAAGAGATTCTTTCAAGGGAGGATTTTGATGTGTCCTGACAGACAATTACTGTCTGCTTTTTATGACGGTGAGCTTGATTCTAAATGGCATGATGAGGCCGAATCCCATATTAAAAATTGTACAGACTGCGAAGATACTGTAAAAAATTATACCGAAATAGGTGATTTACTTTCAGAATCATCCGTTCCGGGGCAGAAGCTGAGAATGGAAAGAGTTGCAGCAACTCTGGAACGCAAACGGCAGATGATGCCTGAACGGAATATTTCCAGGGTTATAAGTATGCCGCTGCCTGTTTTTGCCGGTGCTGCCGCAGCTATGCTTATAATTTTATTTCTGGGGCTGTTTCTTCTTTTTACAACTGGCCGAACTACCGAATATGTTGCTGAAGAAATCAAGGATGATGCTCAGGATTTTGAGGTTATAAGCCTGGAAGATGCTGCCGCTTACATTATTGCCAGTGATGAGGGTTTTGATCTTCTTATCACAATACCCGCCGGCGATACCCCTGCAGTGACCGGAGAACCCCAACTTATCCGAAAAGCTGATTATCATCGGGGGCAATAGTGCGGAGGAGTATAAGCAGCATTGTACTCCTGCTGATATCTGTGCTCGGGGTAAACGCACAGAGTGCAGGTTTCGACTTTGATTTTATAAAAGGTAAAAAACTTGAAATTAATCTCGTAACCAGGGGGCTTGGTACAGACAATGAAACCCTCTGGCATATGGAAAGCAACAGGGTCGCAGTATCCGGCGAAGCTGTAAAAGTAAAGCTTTCAGGCGACAATCTTGTCGTTATAGCAAATATCACCCCTTATCTCAATGAGGACAACACTGTCTTTCTTGTTGCTAAAGGCGAAATTTTTCTGTCCAATAATACTGACAGTAAGGAAGTTAAATACTATACTACTCTGAAAAGTCTCCCCGTTAAATTCGGTGAGACTGCTGTGTTTTTTCCGCTGGGAATGGCATATGATTCCGACAGCAATGTATACAGCATCGAAATGGATATTCAGGTTCTATCAGTAGAAGATGACTCAGACTCAGTAAGGACGGAATGATAAAAACTCTCTTTAAAAACCGGTTATTTCTCCCAATTGTAATTCTCGCAGCAGTTATCGCAGGTTTTGCGGTTAATGCATCGGGCATTTACCGTTTTCCGGTTATCAGTTCCATCGAACCGGATGTAGCATATCCCGGAGAGAATATAAGAATTATCGGCAGTAATTTTGGAAATATCCGAAGCGGAGTGGAAGTACGGATAGCCGGTGTACGGGCTATGTCCAATGATTATGAGAAATGGTCTGATAATGAGATAATTGTCAGAATTCCCGAAGATGCTGATTCCGGCCTGGTTACAGTAAAAACCAGACGGAAGGTAAGCAATGGCGTTCTTTTTACCAACCGTGAGCATATACCTGTAATACTTTCCGGCCCGCAGAAGCCTGGTTACCCCTATATGGAGTCGCTGTCTCCTGAAAGCGGCTCAGTCGGAAGCCTTGTCACCATAAAGGGCCTTAATTTCGGTCATGAAAGAGGCACCGCGGAAGTTTTTTTTGCGGCGGCCGGACTTGATGAGGAAGCCTCCGGAGGAGATGATTCACTTGCCGGAATGATAGTTTGTTCTGAAATTGATTATGATTATGACAGCTGGGATGATCAGCAGATAAATGTATTCATACCTGATGGTGCTTCATCAGGAAATATCAGAATACAGACCGACAGAGGCATCAGCAACGCACTCTATTTTGAAGTTGAAGATAATTCCGGGGTGAAGAATTATACTGATAAGAAAGGCTACCAGATAGAATATGGTGTTGATGTCAACAGGGTCGACGGCAATGCTTCCAACAGCCTTGATCTCTGGATACCTATAGTAAGGCCGGGACTTGAGCAGAGAAATGTCGAGACTACTACAGAACCTGCTCCGCTTTGGGAGAACTATCTGGGCCTGATGCGCTATTCATTTTCAGATATTACAGACAATGAAACAAAGCAGATAAATATTCAGACATGGTTTGAATGTTATGCAATAGAAACAAGGGTAAATACCGCAAAAGTTCAGACACGGTATAATGAGGACAGAAGGCTGTTCAAAGTATATACACAGGCGGAATCATTGATCCCTTCCGGGGATGATACTGTCAAACGGTGGTCGTCCTCTGCTGTTGGGCGTGAACGCAATCCATACCGCAAAGCAGAAAATATCTACAATTATCTTCTTAGAAATCTGGAATATACACTTAAGCCGGCAAGTACTCTTATTGCCGAAAATATAAATAGCGGCGAGGGTGATTCATATACTTATTCAGTGCTTTTTACTGCAATGTGCAGGGCTGCCGGAATTCCGGCCCGTCCTGTAGCGGGAGTGCTTATATACAACAATAAACAGTCAATAAATCATTACTGGGCTGAATTTTACCTTGAAGGTTACGGATGGGTACCTGTTGATCCGGCCCTGGGTGACGGTGCAAGGTTCGGTAATTTTCCTCTGGCTGATGAGACACAGCCGGCTTCCTATTATTTCGGCAGTCTTGATAACCAGCATCTGACTTTTACCAGGGGGGTAATCCCGGTCCGGCAGATTACTCCAGAAGGAAGAATTGTTACAAGGAAGGGGCTTTTCTCCTTACAGACTATTTATGAAGAATCCGCAGGATTATTTTCATATTCTTCATTATGGCGCTCTGTAAGGGTAGTTAATTGGTGGTAAATATGTTTATGATTAAGAGTATGGAAGCCGATATTATTAAAAGAATAAAACTCTTTCTGGTTAGGTGAGGTATGGATAATCCATTACAACTATCTTTGCAGACATTCCGAAAAGGCTCTTACATCATAGTAGAAGGTAAGCAGAAGGCTGACTATTTCTACATTATCCGCAGCGGAAAGGTGCGTGTAAGCAAGGAAGTTGAAATAGTAGAGGAAGTCGGCGGAAATATTCTCAATCCGGGTGACTTCTTCGGGGTTGTTTCCACTATGTCGTCACACAGCCATATTGAAACAGCACAGGCACTGACTGATGCTGCCCTTATCACGGTTCACCGTGAACAGTATGGACTTCTGATTGAACGTAATGCCCCTGTGGCTATGAAAATAATACAGCAGTTCTCGCAGAAGATGCGCTATCTTGATGAGGCTCTTACACGTATCACCTTCAAAAGTATTGCTGTTGATGATTTATCTCATCTTTTTAAAGTAGCTGAATACTATGCCAGGCAGAGCCAGTATAATCAGGCTTACTATGCTTATCATCAATATATAAAATACTGTCCCGACGGTGCTAATTTGAATGTAGCCAAGGAACGAATGGCAAAAATAAAGCCCTATTCCAAAGTTGTATATCTTGATGGTGATGAAAAGAATTTTACACGGACATATCCGAAAGATACAATGATTTTCAGTGAATCACAGCCTGGTCAGGAGCTGTATATAATACAAAAGGGCAGTGTCAAGATTACTAAAATCGTAAACGATAATGAACAGCTTCTGGCACTTCTGAAACCTGGTGATATATTCGGAGAAATGTCGCTTCTTGAGAACAAGCCCAGATCCGCTTCAGCTATTGCACATGAAGAAACAGTTTTGATGGCGGTGAACAATGCCAACTTCAACCGGATGGTTGCAAGCCAGCCTCAGATTATTTCGAAACTTACACAGCTGCTTTCTGAAAGAATTTGGTTTATTTATAAGCAGCTTGCCAATACCCAGCTTACTGATCCTCTTGGAAGGCTTTACGATGCACTTCTTATTCAGCTTGAAAAGATGAGAACTCCTATAACCTCCGAACCCTTTACCTTTGATTTCGGGCCTCAGGAACTTATAAATCTTGTAGGTCTTCCTAAGGATGAAGGGAATGTCTATATCAGGAAGCTGTTTGAGAACTCCAAAATTAAGGTGGTCAACAACAAGATACATCTGACAAGTACTGAAGAAGTGGAAAAACAGGCAAAGTACTACCGGAAGATGGAGCGGATTGATAAGGCCAGAAAAAAAGGCTCAATTAACAACCTTTAATTTTGAAATTACCGGAAAAAAACATTCATTCCCGCTGATAATGCTGTCACCAAGCAGAGAACGCCTGAAAGACATGATAAGCTGCAGACTCTCCGGCTGAGCGGCTATGAATACAATATTTCCCTGAAGTGCCAGTTTCTCTGTGATCTTTTCTGAAACTCCGCTCACCGCGCCGTGAATGAAAATCTTATCGAAGGCAAGAATCTCATCAAATGCAGAAACATCCTGAGTTTCTGCAAGTCTGATATTGTCATAACCGTTTAAGGCGAATATCTCTGCATAGCTTGCAGCAGCAGATGACTCCTCAATAAGATAGACTTCCCTGCAGGTCCGAGACAGAAGTGCTGCCGCATATCCGGCATTATTTCCTATTATCAGAATGCTGTCTGATGACGAAGGCGAGAGAAGGTCAATGCATTCTGCAGTATCTGAAGCAGATGGCAGAATACTGCTGTCGGCTGCGGGAACCGGAATATCCTGATAAACAAGACGTCTGTATTTTTGTGATACAAAGCTGTGTCTGGGAACTTCCAGAAAGGCATTATAAACTGATGTCTGTATCAGTTTCCCCTGGCTGCGCAGTTCTGATGCCAGATTTACCCTGTCTTCCTGATAGTCAGTATCAGTATTGTTCTGAGCAAGGGAGGAAAAAGTAATTATTGTAAGAAGAATCGCTGCTGCAGCCGGTTTTCTGAATCCCATAGATTTAGAATCTAACACAGATCAGCACTCAGGACAATATTGAATAAATCGATGCTGATTGAAGCTTTATTCGTATTCTGGTAATATCTTTTTTCTGAATGATATATTTTTACCGGAGTAATTTATGAGCACAGAAGAGATGGCAAAAGCCTTTAACCCTGAAGAATTTGAGGACAGAATTTATAAGTACTGGATGGATAACGGTTATTTTAAACCGTCCGATTCAGATAAAGATCCCTTTGTTATTGTGATCCCTCCTCCAAATGTTACAGGTGTTCTGCATATGGGACACGGCCTGAACAACATTCTTCAGGATGTGCTTATTCGATATCACCGTATGTGCGGCCGCCCGGCTCTGTGGGTTCCGGGAACTGATCATGCAGGTATTGCAACCCAGAATATTGTTGAGAAAAAACTTCGGGCGAAAGGGATTGAACGAAGAGACCTAGGCCGGGAAAAATTTGTTGAAGAGACATGGAAGGTGAAGGAAGAACATCACAGCATCATCAAAAAACAGCTGATGAAAATAGGTTCTTCCTGCGACTGGAGCCGTGAACGTTTTACGCTTGATGAGGGATGTTCGAAAGCTGTACGCGAGGTTTTCGTAGGACTTCATGAGAGAGGACTCGTATATCAGGGAAATTATCTTGTTAACTGGTGCCCGTCATGCGGAACCGCTCTTGCAGATGACGAGGTTGACCACAGTGAAGTAAACGGAAAGATGTACCATTATTTTTATCCGCTTGCGGATGGAAGCGGTCAGCTTGAAATCGCTACAACAAGACCCGAAACAATGCTTGGAGATACTGCTGTGGCAGTAAATCCTGAGGATGATCGATACAAGCATCTTATAGGAAAGGAGCTGAAGCTCCCGCTTTCAGACCGTATTATTCCTGTTATTGGTGATTCCTATGTTTCTATGGAATTCGGAACCGGCGCGGTTAAAATTACCCCTGCGCATGATCCGAATGACTGGGAAATTGGAAACCGGCATAACCTTGAAAAGATTAACATACTCAATGACGACGGAACGCTGAATGACAGCGTTCCTGAAAAATACAGGGGAATGGATGCAAAGACTGCCCGAAAAGCAGTAGTTGAAGATCTAAAGGCTCTGGGACTGTATCTGAAGGATGAGGAACATAAACACCAGGTAGGCCACTGCTACCGATGTGACACAGTTGTTGAACCATATGTATCGAAGCAATGGTTTGTATCCATGAAAAAAATGGCCGATATGGCTCTTAAAGCATGGGAAGACAGCGAGGTAATCTTTTACCCGAAAAAATGGGAAAATACTTATAAGCACTGGTTATCCAATATCCGGGATTGGTGTATATCCAGACAGCTCTGGTGGGGACACAGAATCCCTGTATGGTATTGTGATGACTGCGGTGAGATGATGGTTGAACGCGATGATCCGTCAACATGCAAGAAATGCGGCAGTTCTAATATAAGGCAGGACGAAGATGTTCTTGATACCTGGTTCTCCTCCTGGCTCTGGCCTTTCTCAACTCTGGGCTGGCCTGAAAAGACTGCTGATCTTGACCGATTCTTTCCTACAAGCACTCTGGTTACCGGCTACGATATAATTTTTTTCTGGGTTGCCAGAATGATCATGTCCTCGCTTGAGTTTATGGATAAGGCCCCCTTCAGGGATATTTATATTACAGGGCTTGTACGTGACAGGCAGGGACGTAAAATGTCTAAATCTCTGGGTAACGGTCTTGATCCGCTTGAGATTGTTTCTGAATACGGTGCCGACGCCCTGAAGTTTACCATGGCATTTCTTTCAGCCCAGGGACAGGATATACTGATAGACAAGGAATCATTCAAGCTAGGCTCCAAGTTTGCAAATAAGGTCTGGAATGCCTCACGCTACATTCTTATGAATGTTGAAGGCAGAAAAATTATTGATATCAATGATATTGAACTGAAAGAAGTTGATAAGTGGATCCTTCACCGTCTTAATGAAAGAACCGCGGCTGCTCATGAAGCACTTGCTGTTTACAGATTCAATGACTTTGCCCAGGCCGGCTATGAGTTCTTCTGGAATGATTTCTGTGACTGGTACATCGAAGCTTCAAAGATGTCTCTGTATTCAAAGGATGAAGCCGAAAAGGACAGGGCAATTTCAATGCTGGTTTATATTCTTGGTCAGGCTCTGAAGCTTCTTCATCCCTACCTTTCATTTATTACCGAGGAAATTTACCAGAAGCTTCCCCTTGAGAAAAAGGCGCTGATTATTGAAGATTACCCGGTTTATGAAGAGAAGTTCAACTTTCCTGAATCTGCGGCTTCTTTCACTCTGCTTCAGGATCTGATAAGAGGAATCAGAACCCTCAGATCGGAATTTACGATTCCGCCTGAGAAGAAGATTCCGGTAACTGTTGTTATGGATGAAGGCTTTGCTTCAGAGGATTTTTTCAGAACTCATGAACCGCTTATTGCCCAGTTTGTAAATACAGACAAGCTTGTTCTGGCCAGCGGCAAAGCCGATATCAGCGGCAGTGTTGCATCAGCCGGACAGGGATTTGAAGCCTATGCCTTCATTCGTGAGGCTGTTGATGTTGAAAAAGAGATTGATAAACTAAAAAAGGAAAAGGACAAGCTTGCCAAACTTATTAAGCAGACTGAAGGCAAACTCGGAAATTCAAAATTCCTTGATAATGCACCTGATGATGTAGTTGAGAAGGAAAAAGGGAAACTTGCCGAGTTTACCGAACGTAATGATCGTATCAACTTTTTCATAAAAGAACTCGAAAGATAAACTTTTTACATGGAAAAAAAAGTTCATTTTATAAGAAATGTAGAGCGTGAGACCCCGGGTCTCGCGCTTGATGTTCTAAGAGAAATGAAAGTACCATACGTAATAATAGATGCTGATGCAGCAGCGTTCGCCGGATATCCTGATTATTCAGAGCTTCTTGCTGTTGTAGTCCTGGGCGGTCCTGACAGTGCCAATGACGATAATCAAAAAATAATTGCTGAACTCAATTTTATAAAAAGTTGTATCGCTGCCGGTATTCCATACCTGGGTATCTGTCTTGGAATGCAGATGCTGGTTAAAGTCTGCGGCGGGAAGGTCGTTATAGCTCCTGAAAAGGAAACCGGCTTTCAGCACAGCAACGGGAATCCCTACTTTGTTGGTCGTGCTGCCTGTGCTGCCGAGGAACTTCTTTTTCGAAACCTTGGTGAGCACTTCAGAGTTTTCCAGCTTCATGGCGAAACGGTCGAACTTCCAGCATCGGTTGAACTGATCGGTGAGGGGCAGGGCGGCAGCTGTAAGAATCAGATAGTGAAATATAAAAATTCAGCCTATGGAATACAGTGTCATTTTGAGATGAATACTCCCCTGTTTAAACGCCTGCTTGATGAAGATGAAGATCTCCGCGTGATGAAAAGAGCTGAACTTTTAAGTGAATTTGCTGAAATCAATAATGAATACACAGCAACCGGTAAAACTCTCTTTAAAAACTTCTTCAGTCTATTCTGCTGAATATTATCTGCTGATATGTAAACTATGTAAATTCTCAAAGAATCTCCATTGTGTTATTCAGGAAACGATTCTAAAATGAACTGTTCTAAAAATTGATCGAGGATATTCTATGAAATACGGTTTGTGCAGTTCAGTGATGCAAAATATATCAAAGGCTGTAGTTGGTAAAAGAGAAGCCATAGAGCTTGTTATGGTTGCACTGCTCGCTGAGGGGCATGTCCTTCTTGAAGATGTACCCGGGCAGGGTAAAACTCTATTATCAAAAGCACTTGCAAAAAGTATAGACGGTTTATATAAACGCATCCAGTTTACTCCTGATCTTCTTCCATCGGATATAACCGGTTTTAATATTTATAATCAGAAAAGCGGAACTTTCGCATATCAGCCCGGACCAGTAATGTCGAATATACTTCTTGCAGATGAAATCAACAGGACAATTCCACGTACACAGTCCAGTCTGCTGGAAAGTATGGAGGAGCGGCAGATCACTGTAGACGGACAGACTATGGAACTGCCGAGTCCATTTTTTGTTATAGCAACTCAGAATCCGATAGAGCAGGAAGGAACATTTCCTTTACCGGAAGCACAGCTTGACCGGTTCCTTTTGAAAATCAATCTTGGTTATCCGGATAAAGCAGAAGAAATTGAAATAATGAACCGGTTTCAGCAGGAAGATCCTCTTGAGCATATATCTGCTGTTATTTCGCCGAAAGAACTGGTACTGCTTCAGCAGGAAAGACGGATGATAAAGGTCTCTGAGCCTGTAAAAGAATATATTGCTGATATCACCGGTGCTACAAGAATAAGTCAGTTTCTTAAATACGGAGCCAGTCCCAGAGGTTCGCTTGGCCTCCTGCGTGCCGGTCAGGCCATGGCGGCATTGAGAGGACGCGATTTTGTCTTGCCTGATGATGTCAAGATGCTTGCGATGCCGGTACTATGCCACCGTTTAATCCTCAAAGATGAGTACAGGATTAAAGGTATGACGGCGGGAGATGTTCTTCACGGAATACTTGATGAAGTTCCAGTATCAGTGAATATTTAAGATGTCAGAAAAGCCCAATGATTCCATTTCGGTAATCTCAGTTCCCTTTATCCTCCTGGCTGTAGCTGTCTTCCTTTTTTCCGGACTGCTTAGGATGGATCGTGATATGGTTCTTTTTACAGCCGGGATTCTTGGTCTTGTCGGAATAATAAAAATATGGAGTGTTCTAAGTCTGAAAAATCTTGAATGCAGACTGTTTACCTGCACCGGGCGGTGTTTCAGGGGGGATTCCCTTAAGATTGAGACTGAGATTTTCAACCGTAAATTGCTTCCTGTCATAGCGAAAGTAAGTCTTCCCGAGGTATCTGAGGGAATAAATTTTTTTGAGGGTCAGGCATCTTCCGCTACAGCTGGACTTTTGTGGTATCAGCAGGCAAAGCTTGAATGGAATATGATTGCTGAAAGACGCGGAATATTTCAGATTGGTCCGGTGAAAATCTCAGGAGGTGATTTCTTCGGGTTCTACATAAAAGAACGAAATGCATCTTCTTTTGAGATTACCGTTTACCCTAGAATACATCCTGTCAAGCTCCCTGTTGTGCAGGCTGGAGATTTGTTCGGGAAAGCAGGTAAAAAGAGTCCGGTACAGGACCCGGTTTATATCCTCGGCACAAGGGAGTATCAGCACTGGCAGCCGGCTAGAAATATTCACTGGAAGGCCAGTGCCAGATACAGTCATTTAATGGAGAAGATATTTGATCCTTCCGAGCAGGAGAAGGTTGTTCTTGTACTGGATACAGAAGGATTCTCTGAAGCTGAGGATAATTTTTTATTTGAAAAGGCTGTAGAAACCGCAGCTTCTGTTTTATATGAAATGGATCGGATGGGTGTGATTACAGGTTTTATAACGAATTCCGTGCTCAGGAGCGGGCGCAGCCGAGTTTTAAGGCCGGGAAGAAACATCAGTCATATAACTTCTATACTTGAAACAATGGCTGCAATGGAACCGCAGACTGAATACGGCATGATGGAACTGCTGGATAGCGGATTCAGGCTTAATTCTTCAGTAAGTCTGGTTGCTGTCGGATACAGTCCGCTTCAACTGCTGGCTTTAAAAGAAATTCTGGTGCACCGGGGGGTATCATTTACCGGCATAGCAGTGTGCAGAGACAGTGCAGATACCTGGGAAACGGATAGTAATATATTCACCTCTGACGATATTCTCGATACAACAGGACTGCATCTGTGAACAAAAATAGAATACTTCACGCCTCGAGGCTGAACGGACTAAGCGGATTTTTTTTGCGATATGCTGCAGTCTATTTTACAATTCTTGCTTTAGAGGGTAGAGATTTCCCTTTTTTCTATGCTCTGCTGTTTTATGCCGCTGCATTTACTGTATCGGTGTTAGGACGGGGCAGGGGGCAAAGGTTGATATTCGTAATTTTTATTCAGCTTGTTCTCTTTCTGCTTCTTGGTACAGTTTTCATTCATGATTACTATAATATTTCCTCACCTTTATATAGTTTGAACTGGTACGGGTCGTTTTTCAGCATGCAGCGAAGTATTTCAGAGTTGTTCTTTTTATTTCTTAACATCTTTGCCCTGGGATTTTTATGGGTTTCAGGAATAACAGTATCTGCCAAAAAGAATGATTATGCCCGGAGCTGCGGACTGCTTGATGCCGGTGCGGCTGTTTTTTTTATTATTTTCCTTCTGAAAATGGTCCTGCGTACCAGAGCTGAAATTGTTATCATCGATACAAAATTAATAAGACTTTTCTTTGTATTTTTTATTTTCAGTCTTGCATCAATTATTTTATCAAGAGAATTTTCAGATACCGGTAAAACTTTTATAAACAGTCACCGCGGAACAGGCGCGGTTCTCCTTGCTGCGGTTGTTATACTATCCTTTATCTCTGTAATTTTTCTTATCCTGCTGCCGGAATTAAATTCAGCGGCTCAGTCGGGGTTCAGGGTACTGAAACAGGCTTCAGTTCCTGCGGGTAATATACTTGCCAGTATACTTCGTTTTCTCTTTTTCAGAAAAACCGCCCGTACTGAGGCAGCGGCTTCGGGATCAGGTGAGGGGGCAGGTGAGGCTGCGTACATGTCCGGCGGAACCGAAGATGAGTCAACTCTTGGTTCGATTATAATCTGGATACTGGGCGTCCTGTCTGCCGCCGCTGTGCTGATAGCCCTGGCTGTTTTTCTATGGATGTCTGTTAAGAAACTTTTTGCCCGTACTGCTGTAAAAGAAAAAGCAGTTTCAGGATCAGCTTTTATAAAACTTATACAGCTGATCATTAAGATGCTACCTATTTTCTTCGGCAGATTGAAAATCTTCCTGATGAAAAAAGGCAAAACAGAAAAAACAGTAGAATCTGTTTACAGTCAGTTTTTAAAATGGGGAAGGCGCGGCGGTGTTCCAAGAGCGGAAAATGAAACTCCGTTTGAATATAATACAAGGCTGACTGAAGTATATAATTTTGCCGGACAGGATATTGAACTGATAACCGAGAATTTTATACAGAGTGTTTATGCTGAATTACCACCGGGCCGGAATGATGTAGATGCAGTTGTCAGAGCGTTCAATAAATTAAAAAATCCGGGACATTTTCCTCAGCGGCTGAAAGTCTGGTTGAAAAGATAGAAAAATCAGCGTTTTCGGCTCATCTCAACACGGTTCCGTCCGTTCTTTTTAGCCGCATACAGGGCTGTATCTGCGTTTTTAAGCACGTCAAAAGCGCTTACTGCTGAGCTGCCAGGCTGGGCAACTCCGGCGCTGATATTTATTTCAACTTTCTTCGCAGATCTGCCTGTCTTATTCCTTCCGGATTTTTTTCTGTTTTTTGAATCCTGTCTTATGTAAAAACTATGCTCTGCTATAGACTTTCTTGCATTATCCATCAGCGAAGCAGCCTGTTTCAATTCAGTTTTTCTGAATATTACACAGAACTCCTCACCTCCGTATCTGTAGGCACTGCGTCCGAAATGATTGTATAGAATTTTTGCGACAAGTCTAAGCACATTATCTCCCGAGTCATGACCGTAGGTGTCGTTAAAGTTTTTGAAATGGTCAATATCAGACATTGAAAGAGTGTAGGCTCTGGTTAATTTATGAAGTCGCTCATCAAGGGCTCTGCGGTTAAGCAAGCCTGTAAGTTCATCTATATATGAGTTGTCCCAGTATATTCTGTAAAGAGAGTGAAGCTGGATAATTCCAGCGGTCAGAAAACAAAGATTATAAAGAAAAGAACTGAAATTAAGTATTGCGGGAATACTTATCATCAGCATGGAAGCTGAAACTGCCGGAGCAAGGGTGTAAGTACGGCGGCTGCCTGTAATCAGAGGAAGGACTGCCGGAAATAATGAGAATAAAACCGCTGCCGCCTCAAGGCTGAGAATCGGCAGATTCGCAAGGATATCAGTGTGTACAGCTGTAGCTCCGGGGTAAAACCCGCTGAACAGAAATGCTCCGGCTGCAAGGACAATTTTTGGAATTAACAGCGAATATCTTCCTATCCGATCAGGAAATGAAAAAATTAATACGTATGCAAAAGGAAAAAGAAGGGAAATGTTGTAAAACCCCTTTGGAGATGTTTTGAATATTTCCGGAAGCTCCCTTCCGAGAAGAGGCAGCAGTACATTCACCAGAGGGCCTGCTGATGAAATTATAAGGATGACCAGATTTAACAGAACTATCCTCGTCTCGGCTGTTCGATATGCAAGGAAGGCTGAAATAATAAAAAGGAATGGAATAAAAAGGCTGATTTTCCGGTAGACACTGAGTATTATCACATTTTTTAGAATAACCGAGGAGTAGAAAGAAATAATAAGATTTATAGAAATAAGTATGATGTAAATTGAGTACTGTCTGATATCATATTTCTGCACAGGAGATGATTATCCTTCAATTTCACTCAGAAGAGCATCGAATAATGTCATCATATCTTCGTTTGTTTTTCTGAGTCTACCTGCAACAATCTTGGCCAGCGCCCTGGTAATGGGGAGGCCTATCTCGGGGTTGTTGTTTCCAAGATTCAGGAAGTCCGACTTCCCTATAACAAGAACTTCACAGTTTTCCGTGGCTACTACTGAAGCTGAACGTTTATCATCATCGATAAGAGCCATTTCTCCAATGAAAATATTAAATTCGGCTCTAAGATTTACTACAACATAATCGTCACCTGAACGTGTTCTTTTTAAGATATTTACAGCACCCTCAAGAAGAATGAAAAGCTCATCACCAGTTTCAGCCTCTGTTATTATATGATCGCCCTTATGGAATTTTTTTGTAGAACAGATCGATGTGATCTTTTCCATGGCTTCATCGTTGTCCTTGATTGCTTCAAAAAGAGGTATGCTTTTCAGTTTTTCAAGATGCAGTGCACTTGTCTGGGAGCGAATTCCCATAAGTCAGTCCTCCTAAACCGCCGCTTCGGATTCTTCCGAAAGCATGAAGCTTGTTTTGCCTATTATGATTCCCTTGGAATATTTCTGGATTATATAGTCATCACCGGGAATAAAAACCGGTTTGTTAAGAGCCAGCCCCTTGACTCCCTGGAGGTTTGTAACCAGCTTGGAAATATCGGGTGTTTTCTGGGCTTCACGAAGCGCACCCATTTTTACATTGTTGGGAGAGCCTGTGTTTTCAAGAATCCCTATAAGGATTTTATCATCGGACAGATGCATGTTTTCTTTGTATTCTTTGAAAGTTTTACCGACGAAATCGGTTATCATTTCAGTTGTGCTTATCTGAATAGGGGATGATGTATTGGATATCAGATCTGTGAGTATGTTTGACAGCCCGTTTGTTATTGTAGTTCCGGCGAGCATCTGCCTGTTGAGATCCCTTGGAAAAAGTATCTCATCACACATGGCGTTTCTGAGGTAGGGCTCGTATTTCCGGTCAACCAGTTCGGCACAGACATAAAGATCTTTTGAAAGTGTTTTTATAGTCAGCACTGTCATTACAGTTTTGGAGTCTGCTTCAGAAGCTCCGGCGCTTTCAACAGTATCAGCAAGTACAATAGCCTTTGAAGCTCCCATTATATTCGCGCGTTTAAGGGTGTCTTCAGAGAAGTAGTCACCTCTTATGTATTTTACTTTTTTTAATTCAGGGGTTTCCTTTAGCGCCTCAATTTTATCAGTTTCAATATTTGATATGATAACGATCTTTTCCGGCTGTGTGGAATCCGATAGAAGCAGGATGTCTTTGAGAATGTCGCTCATATTACTTTTCCATCCGCATATTACCAGATGGCTGCTGAGTTTTGGGAAGTCCATTAATCCTCTCCTGGCTCTTGTATTTCTTTCAACAAAAACTGACGCGAAGGTACCTGAGAGTAAACTCATCAATGCCATGCCGAAAAAAATTGAAATGAGTGTTATAAATCTTCCGGGCATGGTCACCGGAGATTTGTCTCCGTAACCGATAGTACTGAATGTGATTACAGCCCACCAGATACCGTCAAAAAAGTTTTCAAACTGGTCGTTTCTGCCGAACTCGATAATTGTAACTATTCCGCCGGTTCCGACGAAAAGCATAGTGAACATTATACCGAGTCTGTAGAATGGAGACTCAGTCAAAGAGTCGTAAAACTGTCTGAATTTTTTTCTTAGATTCATTTTCTATATATGATTTTAAACAAAGCAGAGACTATTAGCAAGCGAAATATTTTTAAGATTTGGACCAGCGTTTATCTCTGAGCCTGCATATATCCTCAAGATCTTTCTCTGTAAAACAGATGTTTCTCGGCCCGATTTTAGTTCCAATATTATGATTCCGGTGATACTGCTGCATTGTTGATGAGGTTAAGCCGAGCTTTCTGCCTCCTGTAACTGTGCTGTATATTTTAATCTCTTTATTCATACACGGTTAAGTATTATGCGAAATCGATTACATTACAAGGATATATATAAAAAAAACAGTGCTGAAAAAAAATTGTTGCAGACAAATTATTATCACGTTAACATCATAACAGGTGGATTATTACTTTTGGAGGTAGCTGTGCTTGTTGAACTGTCCAGCGAGGAGTTCGGTATTATCAGCAGCGGACTGAATGAATTTGAGGCGTCCTGGAAGTCTGTCTGTGATACACGTCCGAATGATTTAAACTCAAGAGATGAGCTTCAGAAAATTGAATCTTTAAAAACACGGATAAATAAGCTTCATAATATTTCCAAGCTTCTAAGCTTGTGTTCTTAATTATACTTATTTTTTATATCCGAAATGTATTTTAGCCTTAAAAAAACGCTTTAGTTCACTGATTCTCCGCAGATGTTTGTGCATTTCAAAAGTGACTATTGACAATGCCTCCCATGCAAAAACCCAGCCGCCTATCATAAGGCCTTCAACCAGTACATTACCCCAGATACTTTCAATCTCATGACTACTTTCCAGCATGTAATACGCAAAAATACAAACAATAGCGATCGCTGTAAGAGTTATAACCTGGAAAAGACTTCTGTTTACCTTTTTCCGTTCGATTCTCTGCATAAAGGTGTAATAATTGCGGTAACTGGTTTTAATCTGATTTTCCCTTGTTTCGTTGACTTCCGGATCTTCAACAAAGAAGTGAATTTCAAGTTTTTTGCGCAGGGGGATTTCTTCTGAACAGTAATTAAGATATTCCTCAAGTTCCGGATGAATATCTCTTATCTTGAAAGAGGTATTGTCCCATTCATTGAAAAAGTCGTTGTAGTTGTCTAGTGCGATATCGATTATCACACTTCCTCTGTCTTTGTTGATACGGTAAAATTTTTCGTACATACAGGCATTCTAACAGACATCCCGACTTTCAGCTATCTTTGCTGTCTGTCAGGTCTATGAAAAAGTTCTGTCACAGCACTGACTGAACCCCTTCGGGATAGTGCCGGTGGCTTGACCGATATACGTGTTTTCCATAGAATGATTTAACTTTTAAATTGCACATTTCAGTGGAGGAAATTTTGTATAATTCTGTCGATCCGAAAGTCAGCTTTCCCGGTATGGAGGAGCGAATACTTGAATTCTGGAAGAAGAATGACATCTTCAAAAGATCAATAGATCAGCGCGATGGCAACGAGGAGTTTGTCTTCTACGACGGCCCGCCATTTGCAACCGGTCTTCCTCATTTCGGACATTTTGTACCTGGAACTATTAAAGATATTATCCCCCGCTATCAGACAATGAAAGGCAAGAAGGTCGGCCGCCGCTTCGGCTGGGACTGTCACGGACTTCCTGTAGAATATGAGATGGAAAAGGAACTTGGAATCTCGGGGAAAAAAGAGATTGAGGATTACGGAGTTGCTGAATTTAATGAATCCTGCCGTTCCATCGTACTCAGATATACAAAAGAGTGGGAAACTATTATTACAAGACTCGGCCGATGGGTTGATTTTGAGAATGACTACAAGACAATGGAACCGGATTACATGGAATCAATCTGGTGGGTCGTTAGCGAGCTCTGGAAAAAAGGCCTGATGTATGAAGGCCACTACATCCTTCCGTACTGCCCAAGATGTTCAACTGTTCTTTCAAACCATGAACTCAATCTGGGCGGATACAAGGATGTTCATGATCCTGCTATCACCGTTAAATTTAAAACCAAGGAAGATCCTTCAACTTTCTTTCTTGCATGGACGACTACTCCATGGACTCTTCCGTCCAACCTTGCACTTGCAGTAGGTGAGGAAATTACATATGTGAAAGTTAAGGACGGCGACGAATGCTATATACTTGCTGAAGAAAGACTGGCTTCCTATTACAAGAGCGCTGAAGAATATGAACTGCTGGGAACCATGCCCGGCTCTGCACTTGTAGGCAAGGAATATGAACCGCTTCTGCCGTATTTTGCTGACGCGGCGGAGAAGGGTGCTTTCAGAGTCTTCCCTGCTGACTATGTAACAACGGAAGACGGTACCGGTATTGTTCACACAGCTCCCGGTTTCGGTGAAGATGACTATAACACTCTAAAGGCAACAGATATCCCTACAGTCTGCCCGATTGACGCAGAGTGTAAATTTACCTCAGAGGTATCAGATTATGAAGGCCGCTTCGTAAAGGAATGCGATAAGGATATAATTGCAAGGCTAAAGGAAGAGGGTAAGCTCGTAAAACGCGAAAACTACCTTCACTCATACCCCCACTGCTGGCGCTGTGAGAGTCCGCTTATCTACCGGGCTATATCATCATGGTTTGTTGATATAGGCAAGGTAAAGGCCAAAATGCTTAAATCAAACGATACCGTTTACTGGGTTCCCGGACACCTCAAAAAAGGCCGTTTCGGCAAATGGCTTGAAGGCGCCAGGGACTGGGCTATATCACGAAACCGATACTGGGGCAATCCGATTCCTGTCTGGAAGTGTCCTGATTGTAATGAAATGATCTGTATAGGTTCACGCGAAGAACTTGAGGAAAAATCAGGTATTAAAGTTACCGATCTTCACAAGCATTATGTGGATCATATTGAGATTGACTGTAAATGCGGTTCGAAGATGAAAAGAATACCGGATGTTCTCGACTGCTGGTTTGAGTCAGGCTCTATGCCCTATGCTCAGAATCACTATCCCTTTGAGAACAAGGAGCATTTTGAAAAGAACTTCCCTGCTCATTTTATATCCGAAGGACTTGATCAGACCAGAGGCTGGTTTTATACATTAACAATTCTGGCTGCAGCGCTTTTTGACAAGCCTGCATTCCAGAGTGTAGTAGTAAACGGTCTGGTTCTGGCTGAAGACGGCAAGAAGATGTCAAAGTCGGCAAGAAACTATTCCGATCCTGTTGAAGTTATAAACAAGTTCGGTGCAGATGCACTAAGACTTTTTCTTATGAACTCGGCCGTAGTAAGAGCGGAAGATCTGAAATACTCCGATGACGGGGTTCTTGAGATTCTTAAAAGCATAATTATACCGCTGTGGAATGCATACAGCTTTTTTGTGACATATGCCAACATTGATGAAGCAAAACCGGTTTCAGCCCCGGAAAATCCGGAGAATCCGCTTGACAGGTGGATTCTATCGGAAGCAGAAAGACTCATTGCTGATGTTACAGAACAGCTTGATGCTCTTGAGCTTCAGAAGGCTATCAGCCCGATACTCAATTTTATCGATCTCCTGAATAACTGGTACATCAGAAGGTCCAGAAGAAGGTTCTGGCGTTCAGAGAACGATTCTGATAAGAATCAGGCATATGAAACTCTCTATTCAGTTCTTATGAAGCTGATTACTGTTGCATGTCCCTTTATTCCGTTTGTGACTGAAGAGATTTACCAGAATCTGAAACCCGAAGGATATGCAGATTCAATACATCTTGCAGACTGGCCGGTTGCCGATCAGACCAAGCGTGATGAAGATCTTGAAATAAAGATGGCTGTTACCCGCCAGGCCGTGTCAATGGGGCGGGCACTTCGTTCTATGCATTCCCTGAAGACAAGGCAGCCTCTGAAGGCTCTCAACCTTGTTACCAGGGACCAGAAGGAAAAGCTGGTTCTTAGAGAGATGGCGGATATAATTGCTGAAGAGCTGAATGTTAAGGATGTCATCTTCCGCGAGAATGAAGAAGAACTCGTTGAATACAGTGCAAAAGCTAACTTCAAGGTTCTTGGTAAAACACTCGGAAAGAATATGAAGGCAGCTGCAGCAGCTATTGAAGAACTTACACCCGGTGAAATTCAGTCACTTCTTGACGGAGCCACACTCTCACTCGACCTGGACTTCGGAACTCTTGAACTTACTGAGGAGTCTGTAGTTATTCAGAGAAATGAGAAAGAGAACATGAAGGTTCTTAATGAAGGCTCCCTGACTATAGCTCTTGATTCGGAAATCACTGAAGAGTTAAGGCAGGAAGGTGTAATCAGGGATATTGTCAGAAGTATCCAGAACATGAGGAAGGAAGCCGACTTTGATGTAACCGACCGTATTGTTCTTTCAATCAGCGGATCTGATTCGATTAAAGCAGCAGTTGAAGCCTTTCAGGATTATCTTTCAGCTGAAACCCTCGCTGAAAGCTGGGTCTGGGAGGTAGTTCCGAATGCACAAAAGGTGGAATGCGGTGATGATGAATGCAGCATCGCTCTTAAAAAAGCGTAAGAGATTTTTAAAAACCGGAGCGGCAGCCGCCGTTCTGGTTTTATTGTTTATACTGAGCGGATGTGCCGGTATACCTGAAAGGGCTGAATCTGTCAGCAATGTCCAGCTTCTTCCTTCAGGGGCCAAGGTTATAATCTATGCCTCAATCGAAGAGAACCGGGAGCTGATAGAGCCTGCAATGGATATTTTAGGTTCGGAACTGCCTGAAGATCTGAGGGAGGAATTCCTTGACAGGACGGACAGCATATGGGCCGGAATAGTCCCTGTGTCCTCAGCAGAACCTGAAAATGCTGAAATTATTCAGGAACCCGGGTTCAGTATGGTGGCTTCAGGTGATTATCCGTCATCTACCATAGGCTTCAGTCTCGGAATCAGCCCTGACTGGAAACAGAACAAACTGAAATCTGACACCGGCAGCTCTGCCTTCAGTTACTGGCAGAGTAAACACACCGCACAGCAGATTTCAATTCCCGAAAAAAGTCTGATTCTTGCTTCCAGCGGTAAAATTAGTGAGATGGCTGATTCCTGGAGTAATGGCGGTTCTGTTCCCGGCTATGGCTGGCTTGAAGCCGAAACCTCATCTGATGTTGTTATTCAGACCGGAGGCATGCTTCCCGAAGAATATGCGGTATTCATTCCGGAGTTTAAAAAGCTGCCGATTGAAACCGTACAGCTTAGACTTAAAAGAAGCGGAGACGAATACCTTATTTCAGGCAGTTTTTATATGAACAGTGAAGTTAATGCTTTTCTGTTCTCTGTCATGATGAGAGCTTCGGTTATCGCTTCCAAAAATCCTGATGGAAGCCGGATGTTTGAAAATCCGCGTGAAATAGAAATAGTGAAAGACGGAGCCGCAGTCAAACTTAAAGGAATGAAGCTGCCCGTTTCCGTACTTGTAGATACCGGAAAGAACTGGATTGGGGTAATGCAGTGGCCCCAGGAGTAGAATATGATTTGTGTAGTAGATTATGAAGCAGGAAACCTGAGAAGTGTAGAGCTTGCTCTTAAGCACCTCTCTGCAGATTTTTTTATCAGCAACAAACCTGAAGAACTTCTAAAGGCTGACAAGATGATATTTCCCGGAGTTGGTGAAGCTTATTCATCAATGGCAGTCCTGAAGAAAACAGGGCTTGATGATGCTGTGAAGGAATTTGTCAGTCAGGGCAAACCTGCTTTCGGCATATGTCTGGGATGTCAGATTTTCTTTGATTTTTCAGAAGAAAGAGATACCGAATGTCTTGGTATTATTCCAGGCCGAGTACGCGAGTTCTCAAAGGATATGGGGCTTAAAGTGCCTCACATGGGCTGGAATCAGGTAAGGCATGAGGGTATCCACCCTATGTTTAATGGTGTGCCCGAGAACTCTTCTTTCTATTTCGTACATTCATTTTATCCGGATGCTGAAAAAGAAGAGAATATTGCAGGATATACCGAATACGGTATCGAATTCAGCAGTGCCGCATTTAAGGATAATGTTTTTATTACCCAGTTCCACCCTGAAAAATCAGGCGAAGTCGGTTTGAAACTCCTGTCGAATTTTATAGCTGTATAAGAGGGTAGTATGCTTCAGAAAAGAATTATTATATGTCTCGATGTAAGAGACGGAAAAACGACCAAAGGAATCAAGTTCAAGGGCAATGTCGATATAGGTGATCCTGTAGAGATGGCTGCCGAGTATTACCGACAGGGAGTCGATGAACTGGTTTTTTATGATATAACTGCATCGGCAGAGAAGCGGGGGATTATGATTGATGTAGTTTCCCGTGTTGCCGAACAGATATTTATTCCATTCTGTGTAGGCGGAGGTATAGGATCAGCTGCAGATATGCGTGCGGTTCTACTTGCCGGAGCTGAGAAGATAAGCGTCAATTCTCAGGCTGTGAAAAATCCTGATATTATCTCTGAGGGTGCAGCTCTTTTCGGACGCCAGTGCATAGTTCTGGGGATGGATGCTGCAGCGGACAGTTCCATGCCTTCGGGTTACAGGGTTGTTATAAACGGAGGCCGTACAGCAACTGATCTTGATGCCCTTGAATGGGCGCTTAAGGCGGAGGCACTGGGTGCAGGTGAGATAGTTCTTAATTCTATTGATGCAGACGGTACTCAGGACGGATACGAAATCAATCTGACAAGAATGATCTCCGAGGCTGTAGGAGTTCCGGTAGTTGCTTCAGGCGGCGCCGGTACTTCAGACCATCTTGCGGAGGTCCTTACAGATGGAAAGGCCGATGCTGCTCTTATTGCCTCTATGGTGCATTTCGGCGGTTATACAGTTCCTGGTATCAAAGACTTTCTTGACGGAAAGGATATACCTGTACGCAGAGTTTGATAAATACACAGGAAACATCTGTTTCCTGTGTTATATAAATTATTGACCCTGCGGATCAAAATTATTATATTTAAGTCATCTCTATTTTTCCTGAATCAGGATTATCAGAGATGCCCCAATTACTGATATGGAGATATTATGCCTACTTACGAATATGAATGCAGAGAATGCGGCAACAGGTTCGAGGTTTTTCAGAACATGTCCGATGAACCGCTTGATAAATGCGAAGAATGCGGCGGAGCTGTAAAACGACTTATCTTCGGAGGGACCGGAGTTATTTTTAAAGGCAGCGGATTTTATGTAACTGACACAAAGGGTAAATCTTCAACCTCTTCAACAGTTTCAAAAAGCGAAAGTTCATCGACTGATGCATCATCAGATTCAAAGACAGAAAAGAAAACTGAAACAGCTGCTAAAAAGACCGAAAGCAGTAAACCGGCCTCAAAAGACAGTAAAAATAAAAAACAGCCCGCTTCGGTTTAACCGCGGGCTATTTCTCTTATTCTTTCAATAGCTTCTTCAAGACTTATCTTGTCATAATTCTCTCGCTTAATTGAATCTTTAACATTTACCTTGTTTTGAGCGTATTCGTCCTCTCCGCATATCAGAAGAGCAGGAATATTCTTATTATCCGCAAAACTGAACTGATTTTTAAGCTTTTTGGTGTCAAGGTAGACCTCAGCTTTAAGTCCCGCCTGTCTCAGTTTTGCAGCCATCGAAAAATAATGGCTTTTCAGTTTGTTATCCATATTCAGTATAAGTACGTCGGTATTGCTTTTACGGCTGGAAATCTTTCCCAGCTCTTCAAGGGCTGCGAGCAGTCTGTCCAGACCGATTGAAGAACCGACTCCGGGCATTTCCTCCTTGGAATAGATGGACGCGAGGTTGTTGTATCTTCCCCCGGAACATACAGAACCTATTCCGGGCAGTTCATCAAGAAATGTTTCAAAGACAATTCCTGTATAGTAATCCAGTCCCCTTGTGATTGAGGGGTTTAAGACAAAAAGGTCCGCCATTCCGGTATCAACCATCATTCCGCGAAGCTGCCTGAGTCTTGCTGAATCGGGGTTTTCTCCCCCGGCAAGACCTTCAATTTTATCGAGTATTTCCTCAAAGCTTCCTGAGGCTTTTATGTATTCAAGAATTAGCTGTCCCTTTTCACGACCGGTAATGTCATCAAGAAGAGTTAAAACCTGCTCCTCGCCGATCTTTGCAAGCTTATCAACTGTCCTGAGTACATCAGCTGAAGCCTCTGACAGTTCAAGTTTTTCGAGGAAGCGGTTGAAAATTCCTCTGTGAGAAACGTGAATGTGAATGCCGTCTACACCTAGCGCCTTCAGTGAATCATGCATTATAGAGAGTATTTCAAAGTCAGCCTCAGCGCTGTCGATCCCTACAATATCAAAATCGCATTGAGTAAACTCCCTGTAGCGGCCTCTCTGAGTATTTTCTCCGCGCCAGACCTTTGATATGTGATAGCGTTTGAAAGGAAGGTATAACTCGTTCCGGTGCGCAGCCATAAAGCGTGCAAAGGGAACTGTCAGATCAAAGCGCATGGCAACATCGCGTTTCCCGTGATCGTTAAAGCGGTAAATCTGCTTGTCAGTTTCTCCGCTGCCCTTGCCCAGAAGGACTTCTGTATATTCAAGAACAGGCGTATCAATAGGTACGAGCCCGAATGATTTGAAGGTGTTTTCGAGTGTATTTCTAATATCGGATCTCAGAATTTCGGATTCGGGAAGAAAATCACGAAAACCTTTGAGTATTCTGGGGTCGACTAATTTGGCCATTATATGCTCCTGATGTGTGGGTTTCTGTCAAAAAGGCGTTATGAGATTCTAATAAAAAAGGTTATGAGTATCAATAGAAAATAATGTACTTGAAATTCTTTAGCATTACATTTATAAATTTAACAAAACTTACACGGATGTAGAATTGCTAATCAGATACGGAACAACTAAAAAGGGCAAGCGGATAAAGCTTGCAAATATCTACACAATTGATGAGCATCGAATTTCTACCGGAATGATAGACAGTGATGCTCTGAAAGTTATTAAGAAGCTCAGGCAGGCAGGTTTCCAGTCCTATGTGGTCGGTGGGGCAGTCCGTGATCTGCTTATTGGCAAGCATCCTAAAGATTTTGACATAGTTACTGATGCCCACCCGCGGCAGATTAGAAAGCTTTTCTGGAATTCCAAGGTTATAGGACGCAGGTTTCGTCTTGTACATATTCACTATCAGGATAAAATCTTTGAAGTCTCAACATTCAGAGGCTCAAATCCCGGTGATGAACAGAATATATACGGCACCATTGAAGACGATGTAAAACGACGCGATTTCACCTTCAACGCCCTGTATTACTCACCCTATGATGAACAAATAATAGATTATATCGGCGGATATGAAGATGTCCGGCAGGCCAGAATTAACTCTCTTATTCCTCTGGATATTACATTCAAGGAAGATCCCGTAAGACTGATTAGAACTGTAAAGTATGCGGCAACCACCGGCTTCATGCTGCCGGGTAAAATTAAAAAAGCGCTTAAAAAATACTCAGGGGAACTTTCACGGGCTGCTTTATCAAGGCTTACAGAAGAACTGATGAAAATCCTGGCTTCTGGAGCTTCCGAGCAGATAGTACGTTATCTGATCGATTATAACATGCTGGTACATATAGTTCCCTATATATCACGAAATATAAATGATTGTATCCTTGATGATTTGAAAAAACTTGATGAATTGGTTAATTCAGATAGAGAATGTAACCGTGAGCATATGATCTACATGTTAACAAGATCATTTCTCACTCCGCCCACGGAACTTATGATAAAAACAAAGACTGCCCAGCGCGAGGTGTTCAAGCAGATAAAAGAAATCATCAGCCCGCTTACTCCTCCGAACATTGAAGTGGACAAAGCTGTAGCCTTTTACTTCAAAGAGAAGGGTATAAAGATTAAAAACACATCAAGTCATAATTCACGGCAGCGTCAGCATAATCGTAAACGCAAGTACCCGAGACGAAAAAAAGAGCCGGCTTCAGAGAAACCGGCCCGTAATAATTAGTTTAATCAGTTTTATCAGCCTCTGGCGGCCCCTGCGGTAGCTGCTTCGATTTCCTCATCACTTACACCCATTTCTTTAAGATAGGATGTTACTGTACCGGGTTTTTCCTCTTCCATCTGTTCAAGAAGGCTGACAGCCTTTGCTCCATAAAAACCGGGATCAGCATTATAGGACTCTACAAGGAATTCAACAGCTGCTTCATAGCGCTCGTCCGCATAGGCGTTAACGCCGAGGGCGTAGAAGGAAATACCCTGTTCTCCGCCCATCTGAATAGCTGTCTGGTAGTAGTATTCAGCCATGCCGTAATCATGTTCGGCATAATAGATAAGACCAAGGTAGTAGTAGGGTACCGGATGATCTTCACGCATGCTGACAGCATTTATAAAAGTCCGCTCAGCAAGGCTCAGATCGCCTGCATTGTACTGGTCCATGCCGTCCTCAACAAGGTCCGGAAAAGTTTTTATTCTTTCAATGTAGCTTACAAAATCACGGGAGAAATCATTTTTTCCGACCCATTCGAAGGCATTTTTAATTGTTGAATTTTCATTAGCCTTTCTGTCTGCAGAAGCTGAAAGACTCTTGATTGAATCCCACATAATTCTGTTATAGGAATTATTGCTGCTGTTAAGGAGGAAGGTTACAAGCCCCCAGGACTGTGCATAAAATACATCAATACTTGAATTGGCATTTTCAACATTCATGGTAAGAAGAGTTGGAAATGGAATAATTGAACCATCGGTTCCTTCTGAAGCATTGTTTATATATTTTTTAAGGGTATACAGCCAGCTGAGATTTTCTTCATAAACAACCTTTTTTATAGCAGGGTCGTAATATGAGTTTTCAAAATAAATTGCAAATCCTTTCTGCAGCCATAATGGCGGCTGCGGGATGAAAGTTTTCAGAAACTGCATGAATCCATGGTGTGCAAGATATCTGTTGTAGCTGCTGTCGTCGGTGTAGTATCCGACAAGCTCGTTTTTATCTGCCTGGTTGTACTGAAGAAATACAAAAGAATTCTTCTGTTCGGGGATTATATCGGACAGGTAATCATCGAATGAAGCCTTATCCTTAAAAATTTTAACTCTCATCAGATACGGGATTTCTGCCGCATCAAAATGAAAGTAGGAATTGAAAAAATTGAAGTATGCGTCAAGCACTTCTGCTGTGTCCGCTGCGTGACCTACGCTAACCTCGGAATATACTTTGTAGTAATCGCTCTCTATCAGGTTCATTTCCTGTGAAAAAGCATGGGCAGTCAAAAAAACTAGGCAAAAAGTCAATATAACTTTCTTCATGGCTCCCTTTCTCCTTGTCCGGAATATTAGACTCTAAATTTTAGGCACTACTCTTAAATATGTCAAACCTTTTTCTTTTTTGTGAAAAAGTCCTCTACATTTATATTAACGGTATCAATCATAATACCTGAATACCTTTCTAGATTATCGATCAGATACTCCCTAAAGTTGTGCACAATATTTGATAATTCGACTCCATAGGGCAATCTTATGTCGATCGAGAGCTTATAGCCGTTTATTTCCTCACGGAAAGTGACTTTCAGGATGGCAATCGAGCTGTCAAACTCATCTGCACAATGAAGGACCATCTGAGTCAGTGCCGATTCGGAAATGCTCACACGACCTTTTTTGGAGAATTCAGGTCTAACTACGGTCTTCTCAAAGTACTTTCCCTTTTTACGGAAGTTCATGAACTTCTTTTCCATAAACACCTTAACAGAGTCATAAACCATCTGAGAATAGTTACGGTTTATTTCAACAGCCGGTACCGGAATAACATGCTTGCCTTCTTTACGTGATCTTATGGCAGTATTTATTTCGTCCTCAGTTGCTATATCTTCTATTTGTATCACTTTTGAAACAGGAGGCAGATCGAGCCTGGCGGCTATTTTTCTTGTCATCCTTTCTGATGTACCGATTATTAGAATTCTTCTGAATTTTTCTTCTTTAAGCTTTTTGCAGACTGCTTCCCTGTGTTTTCTGTCGTCAAAAAGCGCGGTTTTTATTGCGCCGAGATAATTTGATTCTTTTTTGGCCGATTTGCCTGAGATGATTTTATTGCCGCGGATGAGCAGTCCGTCATCAATCAGAAGTTCAATGCCGTACTTGTCGGCAATAAGTTTTGAGCGGAAACTTTTACCGGTTCCGCTTTTTCCGACAAGGGCAAAAACCTTGACGCCTTTGAGAATCCACTGGAGGTTCAGTAACAAATGCTTCATTAGATAATAATACTTGCGTATGGCTGTTTTTCCAATACCTGCAGAGAAATAATTGCTGTTACTGACAGATTTAAAGGCTGATAATCGTGCTGCTTATCCGGTTGAAAAAATCAGTGCTGATTTTACTTTCTATATGTTTTTCCAGAAAACTGCAGGATTGCGAATCCGGTACGGCTTTAACGCTTTCGAAGTTCATAACCGTTGTTTTTTCCGGATTAATAAGCATATAGGAATGAAGAAAGTACCTCTTAACGCCGGATACCGCTCCGTTATATTTGGAGTCACCGGCAAGCGGATAACCTGCCGCCGATGCCTGTGCCCGTATCTGGTGTGTTTGTCCGGTAATTATCTCAAAAATGCAGAGTGTAAAACCCTTTGTTTGGGTGAAAGGATGCATTATTGTCACAGCTTTTTTATCAGAAGTACCGCTTATATCGATTTCAGAGACAAGTTCACTACGCTTCAGGCTGTCTTCAAGCACTATACTTTTTTTAAGGTTTCCAAGGCATAGGCCTATATAGAATTTTCTTATACCTCCGGATCTCAGTCTTTCGCTGAACTCTCTTGCCCCCTGGATTGAGCATGAGGCGGCAAGCAGCCCCGATGTGTTCCGGTCAAGCCGGTGAAGGGGGGCAGGAGTGAAGGATAAAGATTCTGCAAGCTGAGGTTTTAATTCTGATTTCAGAAGACCGGCAGCAGAATTATCTCCGTGGGTAAGCATTCCTCTGGGTTTATTCAGGAAAATAAGGTTTTCAGTTCTTAATACCGTCATAGCGTCAAGCCGGGAGCTGTTCGGAGCAGAATTGGTTTTATTTACAGGGCCTATTGTTCCATCTGAAGAATTTGCTGCAGGATTAGCCTCACGTATTGACTGATGTATCTCAAGCCGGTCGTTTTCAGAGAGTCTGTAATCGGGTTTTATTTTTTTACCGTTAATGAGAATCTTTTTTTTTCGCATGGCAGAGTATATAAGGCCTGCCGGGATTTCCGGCATGAATTTCTTGATTACTCTGTCTGCTCTTCTGCCTGCATCATCAGGTCCTGAATAAAAAACTATATAGCCTTTCACGGATTGTCATACTAACACGGCTGGTTTATAATATCCACACTACTAAACCTGATAATACGAGAGAGTAATGCTCAGAAAATATGTTCATAATCTTCCTTTTGTCCTCTGCTTTGTGTTGTGCTGTGCCATAGTAGTTATGTTTAACGGTTCAGCAGATTCCGGAAGAGCCTGGAATGGGTATTACACAGTTGCTGTGCCGGAGGAAGATTATAACAGCAGGACAGCCGAAGCCTATTTTGAAGGTTTTGAGTATATCGCCTCTTTTAATACAGAACTGCGGTATAATGATTTTGGTACCTTCCGCACAGTTAGCCCGGATGAGCTTGAGCAGCGTTTTGTTGAAGGCGATCCGCGGGTTGATGAATACATGCGTAATGCCGCTGCTTATTTCAGTGCAGAGGGCAGGGACGGTTCAGAATACCGTCTTTTCTACATAAAATCGGACAAACACTTCCTTAGTTTCTATATAAACCCGGTGCTGTCCGGCAGTTTTCCTGAAACTTGGAGTTTTCCGGATTTCAGTCTTGCCGGCAGGATTGTTTCGGGCTTTCTTTTTCTTTTGATATGGAGCTTTGGAATCTGGATGCTCAGAGAGATCAGACTGCTGTCTGTATTTACCGGAGTTCCCTGGTTTCTTCTTGTTACCGCTGCCGGCAGCGGATATCTTTCTGCCGCCTGTGTTGTCTATATATCCCAGCTCATTGCGATCAAGGAGATATACCCGGAGGTTATTTTCTATCTTAACTACAGGGAAACAAGAATAAAGGCTTCTGCATATCCCGCTCTGCTGACTTACGGCGCAGCCCTGATTGCCTCTTCTGCAGCCCTGGGGCTGATCTTTCATCTTTCTGTACTGCCTGCAGCTGCAGCGATAATTGGAGATCTTCTTCTGATTTTTGTTTATTACAGTACTAAAAGCGAACGGGTTCGCAGACAGGAGCACCGTATTTTTTTCCCCATAAGAATGGTTGATACCGGATATGAGGCAAGAAGCAGAAAGCTTCCTGTTTATGCCGCAGCTCTGGCTGTTTCGCTTATTATGCCGTTTTTTACACTTTTCATCCCATCGGGGGCGGGGCTGAATATGCCGCTGCCCGATTCTGAAGCAGCCGAAAGAGGTTACTCCTTCAGTGAACTGAAAACCGTTTTTGACAGCCGTAAAGCAGGAACATTGACCGGTGCTGCAGATCTGATAGCTCATGAGGCTTATCAGGAAGGTTTTATGTACGGGATGGAATATCATTTTCCACAGCCTGATGAACAGCTTGTTATCAGGCGCTATCATCAGGAAAATAATGAAATTCAGACGGTTAACGATGCTGTTCTGCAGTTTACACTGGACTGGTATACAAGTATAATCGACGCGAACAAAGAAACAGGACTTGCTGCATTACTGATTTCCCAGTCCTCGTCAGCCAATGCCGTAACGGGATACATAGCAGCAGACCAGAAAAATTTACAAATCCTGTTGAAATTCTTAATAATAAGTGTTGTTATCTATCTTCCGGTTTTAAGCCTATTTATCCCGGGAGTATCTATATCTTTAAAAAGGAAGGGTCAGGAAGCATGAAGGGAATAAAGACGTTTCCCAGAGGTGGTATACATCCTCCTGGAAGGAAGCATCTCACCAATTCTAAAGAAATAGTAAGAGCTGCTATACCTGCAGAGCTTACCGTTCCTATGGGGCAGCATATCGGCAGTCCGGCTAAACCAGTTGTCGAAGCCGGTGAAGCCGTAAAGGAAGGCCAGATTATCGGTGAGGCAACCGGATTCATTTCAGCAGCTATTCACAGTCCTGCTGACGGTACTGTCAAGGAAATTACCGAGATTTACCTTGCAAATGGAATGAAATCAACAGCAATTGTAATTTCAGTTGATGAAGATTTTAAACCCGGCGAATATTCACAAAAAAAAGACTGGTCCTCCATAGAGTCAGCAGAGCTTAATGAAATCATTAAAAACTCTGGGGTTGTCGGAATGGGCGGAGCTACATTCCCGGCGAATGTAAAGTTTTCAGTTCCAAAGGGTAAAAAGGTTGAATACCTGATTATCAACGGTGTTGAATGTGAACCCTATCTTTCTGCCGACCACAGACTGATGCTCGAGAAGACTGAAGTGCTGCTGGAAGGTATCAGAATTATCAGTGCGATCACCAGCCCTGAAAAGACGGCTGTAGGTATAGAGATAAATAAACCTAATGCAATTGAAAAAATGCGTGAAGCTGTTAAGGCAGCAGGCATGGATGTTGAGATTGTACCGCTAAAGCTAAAATATCCTCAGGGTGATGAGAAACAGCTGATTAAGGCTGTTACCGGACGCGAAGTTCCCTCAGGAGGTCTTCCAATTGAAGTCGGCTGTGTAGTTGCCAATGTAGGTACTGTAAATGCAGTGTACGAAGCTGTAGCACTTGAAAAAAAGGTTTTTGAGAGGGTCGTTTCCGTAACAGGTCTGGGTGTACAGAATCCGGGCAACTTTCTTGCCAGAGTAGGGACTCCTGTAAGTGCTCTTATTGAAGCCTGCGGCGGAATGAAAGAGAATCCGGCTAAAGTTGTTATAGGCGGGCCTATGATGGGCTTTGCAGTTTACGATCTGGATACACCGGTCACAAAGGGTACTTCCGGTATTCTGATTCTGACAGATAAAGAGGTTAAGGCTTCAGGAAGGACCAACTGTCTCTCCTGCGGGAAATGTATTCAGAAATGCCCGATGGGTCTTAATCCTACAAAAATGTTCAAGCTTATAGATCATTCTGATTACCAGGGTGCTATGAATACAGGTCTCATGGACTGTAAAGAGTGCGGCTGCTGCTCTTTTACCTGCCCCGCTCATATCCCGCTGGTTCAGGGGATGCGGCTCGGCAAGAAAATGGCAAGAAAGAAGAAGGTTAGCTGATGTCTGATGGATTAAATCTTACTGTCGGCAGTTCGCCGCAGATACATTCAACGGGAACAACATCAAAAATTATGTGGCTGGTAGTTCTGGCTCTTGTTCCCTCTGGTTTATGGGGAGTCTATGCCTTCGGGTTCCGGGCTCTGCTGGTACTGGCTGTTTCAATTATTTCAGCTGTTGCAGCTGAATTCATTGTTGTAAAACTGCTTAAAAAAGGCGGTACAATAAATGACGGCAGCGCCTTTTTAACCGGTATTCTTATAGGATACAACATGCCTGCAGAGGTTCCTCTGTATGTTGCTGTAATGGCGTCGCTGTTTGCCATTCTAGTTGTTAAATGGACTTTCGGCGGTCTTGGAACAAACTGGATGAACCCTGCTCTTGCAGGCCGTGTATTTGTTTTCTTTTCCTGGACCGGAGGTATGACAAGATGGTCAATGCCGAAGATGATTGCAGCTGATGCTGTAACATCCGCCAGTCCTCTCGGATTTGTTAAAACAGGACTTTTAAGCTACAGCGGCGGTTCTGCCGGCCCGATGGACTTTCTTTCATCACAGGGTTATCCGGTCGACAGCTATCTGGATCTGTTTTTAGGAAAAATTCCGGGCTGTATCGGTGAAGTTTCGGCACTTCTGCTGCTGCTCGGAGGAGTCTTTCTGATACTTATGCATATCGTTGACTGGGAAATCCCGGTTTTCTATCTTGGCTCTTTCTCCGTACTGGTATGGATTTTCGGCGGTCTTGGATTCGGAAACGGATTTTTCAGCGGAGATGTTCTGTTTCATCTTCTTACTGGAGGTATAATGCTCGGAGCCTTTTTTATGGCAACCGATATGGTAACTTCTCCGGTGACAAAGAAGGGTATGATGATATATGCAGTCGGATGCGGATTTTTAACCTTCCTTATCCGTTTTTACGGTTCATTCCCTGAAGGCGTATCACTCGCAATCATCCTTATGAATATCTTTGTTCCGATGATTAACAGACTGACACAGCCGGTTAAATTCGGAACGGTTAAAAAAGAGAAGGGCGGTGAATAGTATGTTGAAGATTGGAAGCAAACTCGCTCTTATCTGTGCTGTTTCAGCATTCCTTCTCGGAATTGTAAACATGATTACCGAACCGCAGATTGCAAAATTCAGGGCTGAAAAGCTGAAGGCTGCTCTGGAGCAGGTATCACCCGGCGGAACCATCGGTGAACTGACTGAAGCTGGTGATCCTGTTGTTATGAGCTATTACAAAACAGAAGATGCCGGGGAGCCTACAGGATACATCCTCAATCTTAAGGGTTCGGGATACGGCGGCAACCTGATTATCCTTGCCAGCTACAAGCCTGACGGCTCGGTCTACGGGGTCGTTCTTATGCAGGATGAGGAAACTCCCGGTCTGGGAAAAGAAGCTGAAAAATCAGTTTATATGGAAAAATATCTCGGTTTCAGCGGGAATGATATTCCTTCAATGAAAAATCAGCTTGCACAGGCTGATGCCGATACAATTTCAGGCGCTACGATTACTTTTGCCGGAATCGGCAAGGCTCTCATCAGCGGCTCCGAATATGTTAAAAACAAGGAGGGCATGTAGATGCTTAAAGAATTCACCAAGGGTATCTTCAAGGAAAACCCTGTATTTGTACTTGCCCTCGGACTCTGTCCCTCTTTAGGTGTAACCTCAAAGGTAGTTAATGCACTCGGTATGGGCGCCGGAGTAATATTCGTTCTTCTAGGCTCCAATATCTTTGTCGCACTTCTGAAGAACTTTATTCCCGGAAAGGTCAGAATTCCTGCGTACATCGTAATTATCGCCTCCTTTGTTACAATAGTTCAAATGGTAATGGAAGCGTTTATCCCGGCACTCTATGAAGCTCTCGGAGTTTTCGTTCCTCTTATTGTTGTAAACTGTGTAATTCTCGGACGTGCTGAAGCTTTTGCGAACAAGAACACTGTGGGCGCATCTATTATAGACGCGCTTGGTATGGGAATAGGATTTACACTTTCACTTATTCTAATAGCCCTAGTTCGTGAGGTTCTTGGTGCAGGAACAATAACCCTTGTACCTGTCGGCGGCTGGGATGGAATTATTTCAATTCCCGGACTGTCAGCATCACCCGCCAGAGTCTTCACCCTGGCTGCAGGAGCATTGCTTGTTATGGGATATCTTCAGGCCTTCTTCATCTGGTACGGCATGAAAAAATCAGGAGCTGCAAAATGACATATGTTGGCATAATAATAACCTTTGTTTTTATAAATAACTTTATTCTTACTCAGTTTCTGGGTCTCTGCCCCTTTATCGGAGTTTCAAAGAATGTAGAATCTGCCATAGGAATGGGTTTTGCTGTTACATTTGTTATGTCTATAGCGGCTCTTGCAACATGGGCAATACAGAATTTCATTCTGGTTCCGCTGCATATTGAGTTTCTTCAGACAATTTCATTTATTCTGATGATTGCTGCTCTTGTTCAGTTTGTTGAGATGTTCGTTCAGAAATCATCACCATCTCTTTACAAGGCGCTTGGTATTTACCTTCCCCTTATAACAACAAACTGTGCAGTACTCGGTATAGCGCTCATAGCAGTTCGAAGCAACTATAACGCAATTGAGAGCTTTGTTGCCGGTCTTGCTGCAGGTCTTGGTTTTCTTCTCGCTATTCTTCTGATGTCTACAATCAGGGAAAAGCTTGACTCTGAGTGGGTCCCAAAACCGCTTAGAGGTACGCCGATAGCTTTTATTACCGGCGGACTGATGGCGCTTGCTTTTATGGCTTTTGACAAAGCACTGCTGAATAATCTTATAGGCTAGGAGAGAATATGATCGACAGAGTAATATACGCCTTTTTATCAGTCGGAGTTCTGGGCGGACTTCTGGGAATTGCGCTTGCCTATGCCGCAAAGATATTTGCAGTAAAAAAAGATGAAAGAATCGAACAGGTAGAGGAGATTCTTCCCGGCGTTAACTGCGGTGCCTGCGGATACCCGGGATGTTCGGGATATGCTGAAGCCATAGTTAAGGATGATGTTGAAATTACCCGCTGCAGTCCCGGAGGAGCCGATGTTGTAAAAAAGATTGGTGAGCTTATGGGCGTTTCAGCAGATGTTTCCGCTGAAAAGATGGTTGCTCAGGTTCACTGCAGAGGAACTGCTGCAACCAGCACCAAGAAATACGAATACAACGGACTTGATGACTGTAATGCAATGCATTCATCTTTCGGCGGCGACAAAACCTGTCCCCACGGCTGTCTTGGACTCGGCAGCTGCATTAAGGTTTGTCCTGTAGATGCAATAGTAAAAACTGAAGCCGGATGGCTTGATATTGATAAAGACAAGTGCATTTCATGCGAAAAGTGTGTAGATGTATGTCCTACCGGTGTCATTAAAATGATACCATACAGCGCCTCTCATATTGTAGCCTGCAATTCCACAGATAAAGGCGGAGTTGTAAGAAAGTACTGTTCAGTCGGCTGCATAGGGTGTAAAATGTGTGATAAGAAATCTCCCGAAGGGGGATTCCGCGTAGAGAATTTTCTGGCTACTATAGATTATTCATCCGCGGGGAGCAGGTCTGAAGCTGTTGAGGTGTGCCCTGCGAAATGTATTATTGATCTGGATGCTGCTGAATAGGGAGGGGTAGTAGCCGGAGACAACAGGTAGTGAAGAAAGTCAAATTAATTATAGGAACCGTTAATAACGGTTCCGCATCTTTTACAGAAGAAAAACTCAATCAGGTTTATGAAAATTCATACCTCCCTTTTCTCAAACTGATCCACGACTGTAAAATACCTGTAACTATGTATTACAGCGGTGAACTGCTTTCCTGGATAATTGATAAGCATGCGGGTATGCAGATGCTTTTTAACGATCTGTTCCGTGAGCGTAAAATCGAAATACTCGGTGGGGGGTATTATTCTCCTCTCTTTTCATTAATTCCCAGAAAAGACAAGGTTGGACAGATTGAACTGATGACTACCGAGTTGAGACGAAGATTCGGAAAGCGTCCCCGGGGCATGTGGATAACAGAAAAAGTCTGGGAACCCTCAATGCCAATGACGATGAATTATGCCGGCATGGAATATACATTTCTTGATGAAGAATTCTTTGAGGATGCCGGTCTATTTAACGGTGAACTCTATCAGCCCTGTATGACTGAAGATCAGGGTAAAAAAATAATTGTAATACCCCTTTCCAACAGAATTCTAAGCCAGTTTCCCATATCTACACCCGAAGAGATTGTTTCCTCAATTCTTGAATGCAGAAGTGAGAAGGAAGAACGCATTGTCAGTTTTCTTCTGAGAGGAGAGGATCTCGATTTTTCAAAGGGTGCAGGAGATAAAATAAGACGCATTTTTGAACTTATAGGTCAAAACAGCAGAAAAATTGATGTTCAGCTGCCCGGTAAAATTACAAGGAGTCTGGGGCATCTTAAAAAAGTATATTTCGGATGTGTTTCGCCCGGTGATGTAGGACGCTGGTCGGGCCCGGTTTACCGTGATCGGCTGGATTATGAAGAAGGGTGGTCTGATAAATATGAAGATACCTCACTTGCAATAAACCCTGTTAACAACCAGAGTTTTTTCAGACACTTTCTGGCTAAATATCCCGAGAGCAATAACCTGTATTCAAGGATGATTAACATCCATTATCTTATTTCCCAGCTTCGTGGTGATAAACAGAGAAAGAAAAGTGCTGAAAATGAGCTGTGGAAGAGTCAGAATCATATTGCTTACTGGCACGGCGGCGGTGACCCCGGTATTTACTCATCTGATGCAAGGGCCAAGGCTTATTCTGCTTTGATAGAGGCTGATAAGTATTCAAGAGAACGGGGCGTCTTTAAAACCAGTCTTGTAAAAGATGACTTTGATCTGGATGGTGTAGAAGAACTTATTTACCGCGGGCCGGGAATGAACGCCTTCATTCATTTGAACGGAGGAATGATCTTCGAACTTGATTACCTCAGGGTTTCATATAATTATGTGGACACTATGGCAAGGCATCATGAATGGTATCATAGTGCTGATGAAGTGAAAGACTGGTATACCAGAAATGCTTTTGTTGATCATTTCCTTCATCCTGATGAAAAACTGCAGAATTTCTATGAAATGAAATACCGTGAAGCCGGTGATTTTCTTTCGGCGCCCTACCGGATTGAAAAATATAACAGGGAGAAGAAAACAGTCCTTCTTGTACGAAATGGAAATATCAGTACAAAGAAAAACCGTTTTCCAGTAATACTGAAAAAAGAATACAGTTTTAAACGAAACAGCGTTATCGTTGACTATGAAATTATCAATAAATCCGAGGATGTTTTAAATACTGTTTTCGGAACAGAAATCAATCTGTCCTTCGGCGATCCGTACAGCTGCGGCGCAGAGTTCAAGCTTTTAAAGACTGACAGTGAATCAGTTCCTGAAGGCGAGGTTTTCAGCGACAGCGGAGTAACCGAGATCCAGGTAAATGATATTAAAAGGAAGACCGGTATTTCGCTGAATCCTGATATCCCCTGTTCCCTTTGGGCTTTTCCGGTTAAGACCCGCACTGGAACCGGTAAAGAAGTTGAGGAGCTGTATCAGTCATGCTGTTTTCTGCAGAAATGGGAACTTACCGTAAGTCCCGGAAAGAGCTGGAAAAACCGGGTTCAGCTGCGGCTTGAACGAAGTTGATTAATCAATTTTGCGCATTTTAATGAAGAGGCTGTCAATCCAGGGCCTAGATTCGATATAAAACTTGTCCTGAGCCTTGAGAAAGGCCTTGAACGAGTTATTATAGTCCTCGAGGAAATAATAGACCTGACCAAGATAAAAACTTGCTGAAGCTTCAATGTCACGGTCTCGGCGTATCTTCTGAAAATCAATAAGTCTCAGTTTTGCAGCTTCATAATCCCCGCCGGAAAACTCTGAATTTAGAATTGCCGAAAGAATTGCCCGTTCACTTCCCTGTGCAGGATTTCTATCCTGTTTGAGGATAACCGGTTCGATTATCTTGTCCTCCGGAAGGCTGATTCCTCTAAGAAGCATGGAAACAGCGGCTTCTGTAGATGTTGAGATATTTTTCTTGTAGGGAATTATGTCAATTGCCGATGTGGAAAGTTCACGGCCGGTTTGAAATCCGCGGCTTAATGAAAGGTAGGGAAGTGGTCTGGGTCTTGAGATTGCGGCTTTAGGCAGACCGACACGTTCAGTACTTTTAAGTGTAATTTCTACAGGTACAGAAGTGAAGTTTTCACCCGCTTTGAAAATAAAATTACCGGTTTTAATAAGATTTGAATCTATGATTCCGTAATAGTATCCGATCCCCGGAACCGGATAATCAGTATATGAGCTGGCAGAACCCTGGATAGTCGCTATAAGGTTGGCTGCAAGCAGATCATCACGGGATTCGATAGGTTCAGTGTTTCTGTATACAAAAAGTTCCGATGCTGGTTTGCTTGAGCGGAATGAAAGCTGTATGGCTTCTTCCGTAGCCCAGGCTTTTAAGCTTGTGATGAGAGAAGGACTGTTATCCTTGATTTTTTCAGCTATTCTTGCACCCTTGGTTGTCAAATTCCTGAAAGGAATAAAAACTTCATTGAAATTTCCGTCAGGCTCTTCCATGAAAACTGCATAATAATAATCAGTTCTGCTGTAGGGAGGGAAATCTTCATAATATTCAATATCTTTTGCAACACGTGCAATTTTAACCGCAGAAGACAGATTTTCAGAAGTAATCTGAACAGTATTTCTGTAGATTATACAAAGACCGTCCACATCATCTGTATCGTTCCAGGTAAGTGTTATACTGTTATCTCCCGACTCAGCCTTAAGTCTTGAGACAAAGGGAGTAAAGATGGAATTTTCCTGACTGAATAGAGCGGAACATGCGATTGTAAATAAACTGAGCAGAATAATACTCTTTTTCATATCTATTATTATATTCGGTCTGATTCGGTATACACCATAGGAAAAAGAGGGTTTGACATAAAAAAAATATCTTTCTAAACTGTACCAATGTTCGTATCAGTAGTATGTGATATTGCCGACGGCGGCCACAGGGATCAGGTTTTTGATTATCTCCGCCGATACGGTTTTAAGAGTGTAATCGAGAATACCTTTGAAAGTACTTCAATCAGTGAGAAGGCGCTTCAGCGGCTGAAATGGGATATAGATAAATCCACCGATTTTTATGATAAAATCCGGTTTTATCAGTATCCTTTTGAGGGAACTATGGTAATATCATTTCTCAACGAAAAGAAGTGGAAAAAATCAGTTATTAAAACATAGCAGACAAACGGGAGGCTTTATGCTGCAGGATATAGACTCAGAGCTTGTTCAGCTCGAAAAAAAGATATCAGAAACATGGAGGCATCTTTGACCCGGATAAGCTGAAGTCACAGATAGCCGATTTTGAAAAACAGACAGCTGACGAGAATTTCTGGAATGATCGTGAAAATGCGGAGAAAGTACTTGGCGATATGAAGCGGATCAGGGGAAGACTTGAACCCTGGGAGCAGATTAAAACCGATGTGGAAGACGCAAGAGAACTTTATACGCTGGCAGTTGAGGAAGAGGATGAATCTCTTGAACCTGAAATTAAATCAGCGGTAGATGCCATAGCATCCCGATATGAAAAACTTGAAATACTTGAGCTCCTTGGCGATAAATTTGATGCAAATAATGCATTTCTCACTATACATTCCGGTGCAGGCGGTACCGAAGCTTGTGACTGGGTTAATATGCTTTACCGTATGTATTCAAGATGGATTGAAAGACATGATTTTAAGTTCAGTCTGCTTGATTTACTTGAAGCTGAAGGCGGAATAAAGTCTGTTACTGTTCAGGTTTCAGGCGACTATGCTCACGGATACCTCAAGGGCGAATCAGGTATACACAGGCTTGTAAGAATTTCTCCATTCGATTCAAGTGCCAGACGCCATACCTCATTTGCATCCGTATATGTATCACCGGTGATTGAAGATGATATTGATGTTGATATCAAGCCGGATGATATCCGGATTGATACATACAGGGCTTCCGGCGCAGGCGGTCAGCATGTTAACAAGACCGATTCTGCGGTAAGAATTACTCATATTGCTACCGGTATTGTCGTACAGTGTCAGAATGAGCGCAGCCAGCATAAGAATAAGGCTAATGCAATGAAGGTTCTGCGTTCCAGGCTCTATGAGCACTATCAGGCTGAGCAGGAAAAAGAGAATGAAAAGCATGCCCAGGAAAAAAAGGATATTTCCTGGGGAAATCAGATTAGATCATATGTCTTTCATCCCTACAACATGGTAAAAGATCACAGAACCAGGCATGAAACCGGAAATATTCAGGCGGTGATGGATGGAGACCTCGAAAAGTTTATAGAGGAATTTCTTAAATGGAACTGGGCGCAGAAAAACTGACGGACGGGTTACTGTCACGCGGAGTGATGATAGTCGATGATCTGTCGTTTATGAGAACCGTAATACGTGAAATACTCGAAGAGGCATCAATTCCGGTTGCTGATGAAGCCGAAAACGGTCTTGAATGCCTTGAGAAGTATTACAGCAATCCGGTCGATATCGTTCTGCTTGATATAACCATGCCCGTAATGGACGGGCTGGAAGCACTTGAAAAGCTGATGAAAATTGACGGCAACGCCAGAGTAATAATGTGCTCTGCTATGGGACAGGATAAATTTATTATCAAGTCGATTCAGCTCGGAGCCAGGGATTTTATAGTAAAGCCGTTTAAACCAGAGAGAATCCTTTCTGCAGTAAGGAAAGCTGCCGGTTATAATGAAAAATCAGTCAACTGAAACACGAAAACTTATTACGGTTTTACTGATACTGTTTTCTGCATCTGCTGCCTATTCCCTTGATCTTGAGCAAGCCCTGTCAGTCGGAATAACCGAATTCAGTTACACCGGTTCTTCCGGAAATGCGTATCTGTCTTCTGCTCTTCCTGCACGGATATATGAGAAAATCAGAATAACAGAAAGCCGTTTTGCCGGTCCTGCTGAACTTGGGCGAATGGCCCGAGAAGAGAAATCTGAAGAAATTAAACTTGCCCGGAAAGAACTTGAGACTCTCTATTCACAAAGGGATCAGCTTCTTTTTTCCGGTTCAGTTCAGCTTGATTTTAAAAACAGTCTGATCGAAAAAGATGAAAAAATCAGTGAAAAACTCGAACAAATAAAGTCTCTTAACCTGGAATATGAATCTTTTGAAGCAGCGTCTGTTTATAACCGTACAGCAGGTCTGAAACTTGATTTTAAAAGGCCTGATGAACACAGTTTTTATGAATTCAGGATTGATGAAGAGACAACGGCTGATAAATATGATCTTGATTTTATACTCAGCGGAAATATAGAGGCTGTTGATGAGCTTGTCTACCTTGAAATGGTTCTTTGGTACCGGTACGCGGAAGCTCCTGTTTACAGTTTTAAAACAGCAGTATCGGCTGCGAATATTTTTGATATCATAGACAGGCAGGCAGATCGTATTATTTCTGCTCTCCGAGATCGGGAATGGTCGCTTCTGACGCTGCGCAGCAACAGCAATGCTATGATTTATATCGATGATAAATTCAGCGGGATATCTTTTGTATCAGATGTCATGCTCCTGCCGGGTGCCCATAACCTTAAGGTTAGAATGCCGGGTTTTAAATCTGAAGAGAGAGTCATAAATACCAGTCCGGATGAAAGACTTGAGTATAATCTGTTTCTAAATGAACAGCTTGAGAAAGAATTTACAATCCAGACATTTCCGCAGCATGCTGATATATATAAAAATTCTGTATGGGCAGGTGAATCTCCCGTCAAAATAACCGTAAATGAATTTCCAGCTACTGTTATGATAAAAAAAGAGGGGTATAAAGATCAGATTTTCTTTGTTCATGAGAACGATCAGTCGCTAATGAATATTAATCTTAATTCTTCTGCCGCAGATGAGGAGCTTCATATACAGAAGAAAAAGTCCGCATTTTACGGAAGTTTCGGTGCTGCACTGCTGTCAATTCCGCTCACCATGATGTCATATTCAGCGGTTGAGCAGTCTACTTTTGCATATAACACCGAGCTGGCGCTTGAAAATCCCGATCAGTCTGTCCTGAATGACATCATCGCTCTAGAGTATGCGCAGTACGCTGTATATCTGGGCTGTACAGGGCTGAATGTTTTTCTGATTTTTGATACAATAATTAAAGCTGTTGATTATATAAACAGTGTTGAAATGTCAATTAAGTGATGAGGTAAATTTTGGCAGTTAACGGACTAGGCGCTAAACTTAAAAAACTATTCAGCGGTTCAGGCTCTGATGAGGAGTTTTATGAAGATCTTGAGGATCTTCTTATTGAAGGGGATATCGGCGCTTCCACCGCTATGGAACTCAGCGACATGCTGAAAGATAAATTCGGGAAAAAATGCAGGGCTGCAAAGGATGAGGTTACAGGCTTTCTTCAGGAGAAACTGCAGGATATGATAAAGACCGGAATGCCGGTAATAGATCCTTCCAGACTTAATATTATCCTTGTTCTCGGGGTGAACGGTGTAGGAAAAACCACCAGTATAGCTAAAATGGCTGACTTCTACCGGCGTGAATATGAGCTTGAAGCAGTTTTAAGTGCAGGTGATACTTTCAGGGCCGCGGCAATTGATCAGCTGAAGCTTCACGGTGAAAGGCTGAATTTAAGGGTTATCCACCAGCAGCCCGGGTCGGATCCGGGAGCTGTTATATATGACAGTATTGAAAGTGCTGTTTCAAAGGGGGAAAAACTTATAATTGCAGATACTGCCGGCCGCATGCATAATAAGGCCAATCTTGTGAAGGAGCTTCAGAAGATTGATAAAATAATTGCGAACAAGGCTCCAGACGCAAACTACCAGAAAATACTTGTAATTGATGCTACCACGGGTCAGAACGGTTTCAGGCAGGCAGAACTTTTCAGTGAGGCGGTAAAGGTGGACAGCATTGTGCTGACCAAGTATGATTCTACTGCAAAAGCCGGAACAGCAGTATCAATATCCACAAAACTGGGTATTCCGTTTGCTTTTATGGGTACTGGCGAAAAATACAGCGATTTTGCTGAATTTGATAAGAAAAAGTTTGTAGAGAATATGCTCAGGGAATGATAAAGAAAGTTTTCTTATTCTTAGTCATTATTTTTATACCCGGAATACTCACAGCACAGTCCTATTTTAAATCGAATATGATCGGAATGAGACTTGCTCCTGCAGAAGCTGATGAAGCTTCAGGATTTGAGTGGTATCTTGAAGTGATGGATGGTGATGAGAACTCAGAGGTTTCTATTCTCTATCATGAAGGCCGTATTTACTCCAGAAAAACTGTTTCTTTTTCCGGCAGTCAGTCAGTTGAAACTCTTATTAAAGCTGATGTCACAGAACTATCAGTCAGAGAGAACGGCCTGGTGATATCGGAAGAATCCAGAAATTCAGACGGCACTGACCTCAAAACTGTTTACAGCTACTCAGGAGCAGAAATCAGTGAGGTTACTTCGTATGAAAATGAAACAGCGCTGTATACCGACCGTTATACATATTCTGCAGGCGGCAGACTTCTTGATGTAAAAAGAGTCTCTGCTGACAGTGATGATTCTTCACTGATGTCCTTTCTCTTTACAGGCGGAAATATCAAAGCCTATCTTATCAGTATGGCAAAAAAAAGCAGCCTTCTGGTTTATGACGATGAAGGCAGGCTTACGCTGGAAGAGGTTAAAAAAGATCAGACTGTTACAAAAATACGGCATATAAGCAGGGACAGCCGCGGAAGCAGGGAAGTAATAGAAAATAATATTGACGGTACTGTTACCACTTTGACTTTCAATTCCGAGAATTTGCTTATCAGAGAGGATAAGCGTGATTCAGATGGATTAAGAATTAAAACGGTTGATTTTACCTATAATGATGGCAGAACTGCCTCAATTATCAGAACAGTAACGGGAACGGTTGAAAAGGAATTTTTTACATATGATAACGAGGGTATACTTATTTCAGAATTGTATATGAGAAACGGAAACCGGATAAGAGAGATAAATTATACAGACGAAAACTCTTATTCAGAAATATTCTACAGAAACGGCAGCCCCTCAGTCGAAATAAAATATAAAAATGATGATGCTGTCGAGGTGATAGATTTGATTTCGGACGGGAGCAGCAATGATTAGGAAATGGATTCTTTTTATTTCCTCCAGATATATGCAGGTTGGACGAAAAAACAGAAGATTCACAGCAACCCTTTTATCGGGAATAGGTATAGCTGTCGGTGTAACGGCATTGATAACGGTTATATCGGTTATGAACGGTTTTCAAATGGGATTTATAGAGGATATTCTTGAGATATCATCTTTTCATGTGATGGTTGAGGGGATCGATGCAGACAGTGCTGCTGAAATCAGAAAACTTCCCGCTGTAAGAAGTGTAATGCCTTTCAAAGATACCCAGAGCATAATAAGTACGGATTATTCACTTGAGCCCTGTCTGATAAAGGGTATTCCTCCCGATTTTAAGACTCTGGACCCCGGTTTTTCTAATCAGCTTAACATAACCGATGGTGAGCTTGGACAGGACGACCGTTCTGTGATTATCGGAAGGACAATGGCATACCGGCTTGGGGTAAATATTGGTGATACAGTCTCTTTAATGTCTCTTAACGGCGGAAAGTTCAATGCGATGAGACCTGTTACAACCGATTTCAGAATAAGCGGTTTTTTCAGATCCGGATACGGTGATTTTGATTCCAGTCTGATGATTACGAATCTTGAAGATATTGAAGTACTTGATGGTATTACAAAAATAAAATACGGGGTCAAACTTAAAAACCGTTTTAGAACTAATTCAGCTATACAGAGTATTTCAGACATCGCAGGCAATTCTGATGCCGTAAGTGTTACAGGCTGGCAGGAATACAACAGAGCTTTTTTCGGAGCTCTCAAGCTTGAAAAAAATATGATGTTTATTCTTCTCGGACTGATTTTTCTTGTGGTTTCATTCGGAATATTTAATTCCACCCGCAGAACCGTCTTTGAGAAGCAGGAGGAGATCGGTATTCTAAGAGCAATAGGAGCAACTCCTTCTAATATCAGGAATATATTCATTATTGACGGTTTTATCATCGGTGCAGGCGGCGGGCTGATAGGTGTGGTTTTCGGACTGCTTATCACCTTCAATATTAACAATATACTTGGATTACTGTCGCTCAGGACCGCCGGATTTCTTATTGATGTTCCGGTCAGGGTAGTCCCTTCCGAGGTTACAATAATATTCTCAGCTGCTGTAATTTTCTGTATAGCCGCTGCTGCTGCTGCCTCTGCTAGGGTTTCAAGAATTATGCCGCAGGAAGTTCTGCGGTATGAGTAGACCTGGTTTAATAATATTTCGGGAGGATTATTCTGGTAAAAATAGAAGGTCTTAAAAAGGCCTATAAAACAGGAAATGAGGATCTTCAGATACTCAAAAATATTGATCTCAAAATAGAGAAGGGCACTAAGGTTATGATTACCGGAGGCAGCGGTTGCGGTAAAAGTACTCTGCTTAATATCATAGGCGGTCTGGATAACGGTGATGAAGGATTGGTTGAAATTGACGGAAATCAAATCAACACCATGACTGAATATGAAATTGCAAGGTACCGCCAGAAAACTATTGGGTTCATTTTTCAGTTTCATTACCTTCTGAAAGATTTTACATGTCTGGAAAATGTAATGATGCCTCTTTACATGGCCGGTGAAAGCAGGAAAAAAGCTTTGAAAAAAGCTGAGGAACTGCTTGAGCATGTAAAACTTGGCGAACGGCTCAACCATTTTCCGTCACAGCTTTCAGGCGGGGAAAGGCAGCGTGCCGCAATGGCCAGAGCTCTGGTCAATGATCCGAAGCTTATTCTTGCAGACGAACCTACCGGCAACCTTGATGAGGAAAATTTCTTCAATTGTTGAAGAACTGCTTTTCAGACTTGTGGCCGAATACGGTAAAACGCTCATCATGGTTACTCACGACATGGAGCTTGCAGGCCGCGGAAGCATTGAATATAAACTTACATCCGGTGAGCTGGTTAAATTATGATGAATTCTCCGGCTTTTTCAGTATTTCTCGGACTTAGAAATTTTATGACCTTCAACAGAGGGAAAAGACGCACGATGGCGGGAGCTGCTGTTGGAATTGCTCTATCAATGATTCCGCTTATTGTTGTACTTGAAGTTTCTACCGGAATGATTGAGGGTATTACAAGACGCTTTATTGAAATAGGCACCGGACATTATCAGACAAGATTCTTTGATGAACCTGATAAAACCGAAATCGCTGAAGCTCTCGAAAAAACTGAAAATATCTCCGGTGTGCTTTGTGCATATCCGGTTTATACAGGCAGTGCGCTTATATACTCTGTGTCATATAAAAGCGGAATACAGGTGAAAGGTCTGCCTGATGATATATATGAAAGAGATTCAGGACTTAAAGAATATCTTGAAATTGAGAGCGGAACTTTTGATATTCATGAAAATAATTCAATCATGATAAGCAGCGGAATAGCAGAGCTTCTTGATACATCGCCCGGAGAGGAAGTGAAACTGCTGACAGCCATGCAGACGTCCAGCGGACGCACTGTTCTGCGCCCCGAAGTTTTTACGGTGACAGGCATATTTTCAACCGGTTATTACGAGCTGGATGCGCTTTCAGCATATATAAATTATGACAAGGCGGCTATGCTTTTCAGAAGCAGCGGCGAAATGCATCTTGAGACTAAAGTTGAAGATCCGTATGCTGATTCCGGGACTGTAAGTGCAGAACTGCAGCGTGCTGCTGGTAAAGGTTCAATGATATATTCCTGGTATCAGCTTAACAGAAGTATGTATGAGTCGCTGAATACCACAAGAACTCTGCTTTTATTTATCATGATTATTATCGTAGTTGTTGCATCGGTTAATGTTGCCTCTTCAATGATTATTATGATTATGGACAGACAGCAGGATATTGCCATTTTAAAAAGCTGTGGTGCCGGCCGGGGACAGATAAGACTTGCTTTCATTATTACAGGGGCGGTGACCGGCATTACCGGAGCATTCGCAGGTATTGCTGCCGGGCTTCTGATATCATTGAATATTAACCGTATTATTCTGTTTTTTAACAGGATTTCCGAAGCGGCCGGTTTCTACCTGGATCACATTCCGGTCATCATCAGGCCTTATCAGATAGCTGCAGTTTTTATTACTGCAGTGATCCTGTCATCGCTTGCAGCAGTAATACCTGCCGGAAAGGCTGAGAAGCTGAAGCCGTTGGAAGTAATCAGTAAACATTGACAAAATTTAAATCACTTTATTTTAATCGCAAATTTTATTAAACTAATATGTAAGGTGGCTGAATGAAATGTGATATTTGCGGCGATAATGACGCCGTTATACATGTAAAACAGATAATGGGTAATGATGTAAAAGAACTTCACTTATGTACATCCTGCGCCGGTGAAAAAGGAATTTCAGGTGAAGAGGACATAATAGAACTCTCTCTTTCACAGCTTCTGACCGGACTTATCGATATCACTGACAAGATTTCCGAAAAAACGGACAGTGAAGTTTGCAGAAACTGCGGTACAAATATTAAGGATTTCAGAAAGAACGGAACAGTAGGCTGTCCCGAATGCTATAATGTGTTTATTAAAGATGTAGAGAATTATCTTCAGAATACAGCCGGGAATTTCCGTCATACCGGCAAGCTCCCTGAAAAGGTAATTACGCTTAAAACCCTTCTCGTCGACAAGGAAAGCCTTCGTGAAAAGCTTTCCAGCGCAATCAGCAGCGAAGATTATGAACAGGCGGCTATCCTCAGAGATCGTATAAAGCTTCTTGAAAAAAGAGCGGGGGTTGGTGATGAGTAGCAGTCTGCTGATAAAGGAAAAGGCCGGCTGGTTTTCTGAAAGCGGTGCACATGAAGATGTTGTAATCTCAAGTCGGATAAGACTTTCTAGAAATCTGAACGGACATATGTATCCGGGAAAGATGGAGCAGGATGAAGAAGATAAGGTAGGGGCTGAGATATCTGATTCTTTTGGAAAAATTTCTGGCGCTACAATTTTCAGAACTGACGAAGTTGGTAATATAAATCCGCTTGATCGTAAGATTCTGCTTGAAAGAAATCATATTTCCCAGGACTTTACACTTCATCAATCGAGAAAATTCGCTTTGAGCGAAGATAACCTGAGCTCCTGTATGATAAACGAAAGAGACCATATAAGATTGTCGGTATTCGGGGGCGGTCTTGATGTCGAAGAGTGTTATAAGAAAGCTGATGCAATAGATCGTGAACTTGAAAAATATCTTGATTATGCGGTTTCTTTTGATCTTGGGTATCTCAATACAGAGGTCGGAAATCTCGGAACAGGGATGAAGGTTTCTGTGATGATGCATTTGCCGGCACTTGTTAAAACAAATCTGATTGAAAAAGCTTTAAAAGCTGTTGTTCAGATTGGTTTTACTGTAAAGGGTTTTATGGGTGATGAAGATCATTCACTCGGAAGCATGTACCAGATTTCAAATCAGTTTACAATAGGTCATTCTGAGCAGGAACTTATTGAAAAGCTGGAGAATCTTGCACAGCAGATCAGCCTTTATGAACGTAAAGCCCGTGAAGAACTGTTTGAAAAGAAAAGAACTGAACTGGAAGATACTGTCTACCGTGCATACGGTCTGCTTACAAACTGCAGACTGCTCGGATCAAACGAAGCAATGCAGAACCTGTCAATGCTGAGGCTTGGAGCCGCGCTTGGAATGTTTGAGCTTCCAATGAATGTGTGCAGTACGCTGATATTTCTCAGCCAGAAATCACATATACAGAGAATGCTTGGAAAGGATGAAGATGCATCCAATGATTCATTAATAGATTTTACTAGAGCCGAACTTATAAAAAAGGTAATACTGGAAAAACAACTGTAGAAAAATACGGAGGACGGAATGTTCAAAGGCCTTACACAGAGAGCGCAGAGAATACTGACAATATTTGCCCAGGAAGAAGCTAAGCGGTTTCACTCGGATCAGCTGCTTCCCGAACATATCCTGCTTGCAATTATAAAGGAAGGTGAGGGAATCGGTTATAAAGCTATGAAAAAGCTTAATATCGATCCCATAGAGCTTCAGCTTGAAATAGAGCGCAATATACCTAAAAAACACAGCGGACTGATACTTGGCGATGTGCCTCCATCAAGACGCGGCAAGAAAATTCTTGAAGATTCAGCCGAGGAAGCTAGAAATCTCGGTCATGACTATATCGGTACCGAGCATCTGATTATTGCTGCAGTGAATGAAGCGGGTAGTATAGCATCACGCTTTTTCATCAAGTATTCGGTTAATCCGGATGACTTAAGAAATACAGTGATTGAAATCAGAGGACCCGGGAATGTTAAGCAGAAACCTGCCCAGACTGATGAACCTGCAAGGAAAAAGCTGCCTATTAACAGCAAAAAATCCACACCTACTCTGGATGAGTTTGCCAGGGAGCTGACCGAATACGCCAGACAGGAAAAGCTTGACCCTGTAATCGGACGTGAGAAGGAAATCCAGCGTGTAATTCAGATTCTCGCCAGACGTAATAAAAACAACCCCGTACTTATCGGTGAACCGGGAGTTGGTAAAACAGCCATAGTTGAAGGACTTGCCCAGAAAATTGTAGATGGAGAAGCCCCGGAGGTTCTTATTGGAAAGCGTGTTCTTACCCTTGATCTGGCCTCACTTATAGCAGGTACAAAATACCGCGGTGAATTCGAGGAGAGACTTAAGCGTGTAATGAAAGAAATACGAGCGGCTGGAAATGTTATTCTGTTTATTGACGAACTTCACACAATTATAGGAGCAGGCGGTGCTGAAGGGGCCATAGACGCATCAAATATGCTAAAGCCGGCATTATCCCGCGGAGAGCTTCAGTGCGTTGGTGCCACCACCCTGAACGAATATAAGAAGTATATAGAGAAAGATGCGGCACTTGAAAGACGCTTTCAGACCATCCTTGTCGAAGAACCGAATGTTGAGGATACCATTGCCATACTTCATGGAGTGAAAGCCAATTACGAAGAACATCATAATGTTAAATATACCGATGAGGCTGTTATTGCTGCAGCCAAGCTTTCAGATAAGTACGTACCGGACAGGTTTCTGCCTGACAAGGCAATCGATCTTATAGATGAAGCAGGTTCATACAAACGTATAAACAACAGCATCAGGCCAAAAGAACTTGCAGATATGGAGAAGAAGATAGAGGAGCTTACCCAGGAAAAGATCACGCTGGTAAACAGCCAGAACTACGAAAAGGCTGCCGCTGTACGTGACAAGGTCCGTCAGATGAAATCTGAAGTTGAAGAGCTAAAGAAGGGCTGGCAGGATACGCTGAGACATGAGAAAAATGTAGTAACTGATGAGGATATTCAGGAACTGATTTCAAATATCACCGGTATTCCCTTGTTCCGGCTTGTACAGACAGAATCTGAAAGGCTTCTTAAAATTGAAGCAGAACTTCACAAGACAGTTATCGGCCAGGATGATGCCATTAAAGTAGTCGCATCATCGATAAGAAGATCGAGGACCGGTCTCAGTTCACCTACGAGGCCGATGGGTTCATTTATCTTTCTTGGACCTACGGGTGTTGGTAAAACTCTTCTTGCAAAAACTCTTGCAGAGTTTCTCTTTGGAAATCAGGATTCCCTTATCCGAATAGATATGTCTGATTACATGGAAAAACACAACCTTTCAAGGCTGGTAGGAGCTCCTCCTGGATATGTCGGCTATGAGGAGGGCGGTGTACTTACAGAACAGATAAGGAGACGTCCTTACAGTGTTATTCTTCTTGATGAAATTGAAAAAGCCCATCCTGATGTCTTTAATCTGCTGCTGCAGGTTCTCGAAGAAGGTGAACTGGCTGATAACCTTGGACATAAAGTGTCATTTAGAAATACAGTTCTGATTATGACAAGTAATGCAGGTGCCCGGGAAATATCAAAGGGTTCATCTCTTGGTTTTCAGGTTTCTGAGGGTTTGATGGATCACGGCGAAATTAAAACTTCTGCCATGAATGAGCTTAGAAGGGTTTTCAGACCTGAATTTTTGAACCGAATTGATGATATTGTAGTATTCCACAGTCTTGATAAGGCTAATGTCAGCGAGATTTTCGATGTTATGATGTCTGAAGTAGCTATAAGACTGTTTGAGAATAATATTTTCATTGAAATCAGCAAAAAGGCAAAAGAGCGTCTTATAGAAATCGGTTATGATGTAAAATACGGAGCAAGACCTTTAAGACGAACTATTCAGAATGAGATAGAAGATCCGCTGTCAATGGAAATTCTGAAGGGTAATTTCAAGAGCGGAGATCATATTCTTGTTGAAAGCAGAAATGAAAAGATAAAGTTCCGTTTAAAGAAAAACAATAAAGAACAGACAGAGCATGCTGAACAAAAAAATTAACGAACTTTCCTACGTCGCTTTTGACTTTGAAACTACCGGCCTCTATCCTGATAAGGATAAAATTATTGAGATAGGGGCGGTAAAATTTGATCTCTGCGGTGCAGAATACCGTTTTTCCGGTCTGATAAATCCGGAAATCGGAATTCCAGAGGCTGCCTCGGCTGTAAACGGAATCTCTGATGATATGGTAGCGGACAAGCCTTCAATAGATGTAATACTTCCCGACTTCATTGATTTTATAAAAGATTCGGTACTCGTTGCGCATAATATAGGTTTTGACGCTGCATTTTTAAGGCAGAGTATTTCCGACTGCGGCTGGCTTGTTCCTGAACTTCCGCTTGTTGATACTCTTGCACTTTCAAGAAGGCATCTGCGTGGTTACCAGCGTTACACTCTTGAAAGTCTGGCAATGAACCTCGGCATTAACCTTGAAAATGCACATCGCGCTGAAGATGATGCCGCAGCATGTATGGAAGTTTTTCTTGTCTGCCTTCAGAAGGTAGGCGGCTCATCAACCAGAACCCTGAGAGACTATCTCAAACTATCAGGGCATCCTTTGAAAATGCTTTCAAAAAAGTAGTTTTTGTGATAGGTTTTTCACGATGAATCTTGAAGCTTTTATACTAGGAACCGGAGGCATGATGCCTCTTCCTTACCGATTTTTGACTTCCGTACTTTTAAGAAGGGAAGGTGATTTATTTCTTTTTGACTGCGGTGAATCTACACAGGTTTCATTAAGAAAACTTAATCTGAAGTGGAAAAAGATTAATTCTATTTTTATTTCCCATACTCATGCAGACCATGTGACCGGGCTTCCGGGCATTCTGATGCTTTCATCTCAGGTTGATCGTGATGAACCTCTATTTATTTACGGACCGCCAAGAATAAAAGAATATGTTGAGACAAGCCGCAGGGTTCTGGAGATGTACATTAATTATGAGATAGTAGTTAAGGAGATTTTTGAGCCCGGTGTTATTTATGAAAATGAAGAGTTTTACATTAAAACCATACAGCTCAATCATACCAGGCCTTGTGTCGGTTATTCGCTTGTAGAAAAAGACAGACCCGGGATCTTTTTTCCTGAAAAAGCTGTTGCGTCGGGCGTTCCCAAAGGTCCTCTCTGGTCGCAGCTGCAGCGGGGAGAAGATGTTATTCTTGAAAATGGGGTAACAGTCAAGCCCGGTGATGTTCTTGGTGAAGCAAGGAAAGGCAGAAAGTTTTCATTTATTACCGATACCGCAGTTACTTCTGAAATGCCCGAATTTGTAAAGGATTCAGATCTGCTTATCTGTGAAGGTATGTTCTGTGATGAACTGAAGGATAGTGCTTGGGAAAAACGTCACATGACTGCTGTACAAGCTGCTGAAACTGCCAAGGCGGCAGGCGGTGTAAAAAAGATGGGGCTTATACATTACAGTCCACGATATACCGAATATGATCTGAAACATATGCTGAAAGAGGCCGCAGCAGTATTTCCTGATACATTTCTCTCAAGAGACGGACAGTATATTCCAATTCTTAACGAAGACTGATTAAACCTTTGTAGCTATAAACTGCCTGTATTTCTTTAAATCGGTTCTGAAAGCTATTGTTGAACTGTCTGTTTCTTTTTCCGCCTTTGCAAGGGCAACCTTTGCTTCATGAATCATACGTTCCTCGTTAAGAAGCCGACCGTTTCGTGATGTAAGGCCTGCGTATATTTTAAAGGCTGATTCCGGAAAACGATTCAGAATACTTTTTTTAAAGCGCTCAACATCTGTATGACCCTCATCAATATCCTTGTCAGGTATAATAATGCAGAATCCGCTATTGCCATATTCAAACGCAAGATCCTTATAATTAAAATGCTCAATAATAAGTTCGGAAATATTTCTGTAAGGTATGAATCCGGAGGGACTCTTTATACTTATAAAGCTTAAGCAGGCATCCTGATCAAATGAAGCTGCCCTTTTGAGCTCAGCGGACAGACGCTCGGGTAAAAGATGTTCCCATACTAGACCGCTCTTTGGAGAGAAAAGGCTTCCCGTATCTGCTTTTTGCTTAGAATCAGCAACCGAAACTGCCTGCTTATCAAGTATTTCTTCAGAAGGTCCATCATTCTTATCTACTTTCCCATTTTCGGTATATGGCCGATCATTTGAGGTCAATGATGGATTTCTACTGCCGTTGATGCTGAGGAATATCCCTGTTACGAGAAGAAAAAGTACGGCGAGCACAAGTGAATTTCTAAGTACCGGAAGTATTGATGAACGGGTAAAAGTATTAACCACGATGGTTAAAAAAAGATCACTTGAAGGAACGGATAATTTGACAGATCTTTGAGTAAAGAAGGGGTTATAGAGATTGAAATCTGGCTGCCCCTTCCATTCCGAAATTTCTGAAGGATCTGAACTTATAATCTTCTTATCATAAATACTGAAATAAACAGGACCCTCAAGTTTACTATAGATAATCAGTCCCGATAATTCAGGGTAACTGCTCATGATCTCACGTACGTGCTGGCTGAACCCGCTTCCGGAAAAGCCTTTCGAAAGCGAAAAAGAAACTTCTGCATCTTTCTGCAGAACATTGATAATATCAGCCGCAGCTGTATCACCGTTTTTTTTGAATCCATCTATTGAGTACCATATGTAGCCTGCAAGGGCTATAAAAAATATCAAACTTACCGCAAAATATATTTTAACCGATGTTTTAACCATATATAATAATATTCGGTAGAAAAAAATATGTATATACTATTTTTTAATAAAAAAGAGAGGCTGCACTATGTCTATGCGTTTCAGAAAGCTTCCTGAAGGATGGTATCCAACCAGAAGTGATAATATCAAAAAAATGATAGATAATTGGACTGAAGGAGTGGAGTATGATGAAATGACTTCTGCTGCAGTCGTTCCCCATGCTGGATGGTATTTTTCAGGAAGAACAGCAGCAAAGACATTAAAAAAGCTTTGTTCCAATAAGGATGTTATAGCTGTAATTGGCGGACATTTACCGCCGGGGAATCCGATACTTGTTGCCTCAGAAGATTATTTTGAACTTCCGGATAATGGCAGAGCTAAAAATTCAGCAGGTATTCTTGGATGTTTAAAGAAGGAAATATCTGTTAAAGAAGATGTTTACGCAGATAACACAGTTGAGGTTCTGCTGCCCATGATTAATCAAATGGCGCCGGATGCAGAGATCCTGTGGCTGCGTGCACCTTCAGATTCTAAAAGCATTATATTGGCAGAAAAACTGAAAAATATTTTTGATGACCAGGGAGTTTCAGGTGCAGTAGTAGGATCTACGGATCTGACTCACTATGGTCCAAACTACGGTTTTGCACCTATGGATTCACTGAATGACCCTGTAAGCTGGGTAAAAAATATAAATGATCAAAGGATGATAGATGCGATGATAGCAATGAATCCTGATAATATTATTAATACAGCTTTAAGTGAGACCTCAGCATGTTCTCCGGGAGCGGCCGCTGCAGCTGCAGTATTTGCAGGCCTTATGAATATTAAATCAGGTATGCTTGTTGATTATGCCTGCAGTTATGATATTCAGCCTTCAAGATCTTTTGTAGGTTATGCAGGTATTATTTATTAAGATAAATCCCGGTGGCTTCTAGAGCCCATAGACGTACTTTTCTAAGTATCTCCGAGGATGAGAAATTACTGTTTCGGTATTTTTTCCGGTAAACTGCGGCAATTGGAAAAAGTGTTGTCCATATGTCTGTTACAGTAAAATCCAGCATTGAAAAATATACTGAAAGCGGATCCGCGGGTTCCGGCAGTTCAAGAATTTTTTTTCTGTAGTTCTCCAGAAAATCATACCAGCTGGATCTGCTTTTCCCGGCAGAAAAAAAGCTGGTAAAATTTGCTGCAGGTTTGTTCGTATTCTGAACTATTTCGAGTTTTTCACCCTGTCCCGGAACAGGAATTATTTTGCCTCTTACATTAATAGAAAACTTTTCCAGCCTCTCGCGGTAGCTTAGCATCGGTCTGGTAGTATACCGGAAACCGTAATCTGTTTTGACAAGATTGATGTTCTCATTACGATGCAGGAAGTTATAGAAATTTGAATCAATTCCAGAGGTTCTAACAGCCCTGCTGCCGAAATATGGATAGATATATGTACCCCTTGCATATGATTTACCTTCAGGATAAGAGAAATCGGTTCCGTAAAGGTAAATCTCAGCAGCGCCAAGTGAGTCTGCCAGTGATAGCGCTGCATGTGTGACATTCCCGCCGGATGTGTCTATAAAAGGAAACTGTCTCCAATTACGGTTTATATATTTTGAAAAAGGGTGTCCGCTTGTAAAGAAAAATGTTTTATCTGTAAGTCTTGTAAGAAATGAAGGCGAAGCCAGATCCAGTACCAGGGGAACATCCTCAGGATATCCGGCCATAAAATGATGATAAGTTATCTGCTGGCAATCTATTGAAATTACAAGGTCAGGTTTTATAGAATGACTCATAAGACTTGGCAGAGCAGTATCGGTTGAAATTAAAAAACTTTCTCTCCGTCTTTTAATAAGATCGTCAAGCTGAATATCCAGAGATGGACCGGCAGCGGCTATAAGCACTTTTTTTGCCGGCGGAATTATAGTTGTTGAATTTTGCGCTGCTTCTAAATTAGCAAGTGAGTTAATAAACCATTTTTTGCCGAACCATGTCTGGACGGTATAGTCATCAGAAAGTGCATCAAGTATATCCTTTATGGAATCACCTATTGCATTGAAATAATTTTTTTCGGTTTCAACTCTTGATCGAAGATATATAGTCTGGAAATCACCCATAACAGCAGGAAGATAACTTGATAAAAGAAAATCTTTAATTGACTCTATCGTTTCATCAATTAAAATAGTAATTCTGGCATCTGAAAGAATATCAGAAAGATCAATAGATAACAGGACTGCCTTTAAAACAGTTATATCCTTGTCGATGATAAGGATTCCGTTAATATCGTTACGGTCAAGAAGCCCCTTAATATGATAACAGGCACCCATGCCGAATATAACAATGTATCCGCCGCCATGTACCGATTCTGAATAGCGTTTACCCTCTTTTATGGGGTCAAATAGACTATGAAGAGCAAAATCTCTGCCGTTATATTTGATCATGGGAACAGGCAGTCCGGTTTTTGAATCCTTAAATTCTGTATTATCAGATTTATTACAATTTGATAATCTTACAGACAGATCCTTGTGGCGCAGTGAAAGCGATAATAGATTTCGTTCGAATAATGAATTAGTTAACATATCTGCTTGTTTTATTAATAAAGATTTCAGCTTCTTCTGCAAGATTATTACCCATTTCAGTAAGACTGTCCACTGAAACTTTATTATATCTGGTTTTCATTTCAAGAAGCCGGGGTAAAAACAGATTAAAGAAAATACTTTTATCAGGGTTTGCTAATATATCTTTAAGTGAATTGACGGTATCTGATTTAAATAGTCTGATTTCATCCTGGGCTTTTATTAAATATTCTTGTATAAGTGAATTTCGAGTATAATCGTCATTGTATCTATTGTTATCAGTGAATGAAATATTATTAACGCAATTTTCAGATAAAGATAATAACTGAGCATCAGTTAATATTTTATATCCTGAAGGAGCTCTTTTTTGGGGATTATGAAATAAAACTCTGTTAGATAGCCTTCTGCTGTTTGAAACAAACCAACCGTAATAAGCTTCCATTGCGTGGCTGCGTCTATCTAATCCGTGACCGATTTTAAAACTATTCAATGCATTCCGGTTGTAATAAGTGTTATGAAGAGGATTTGTTCTATTGGTCGAAGTTTCGATTAGATTGTCAAAAGTGTGAGGACGGCAGTGATCCTGTATATCTGAAAAACATAAATCAAGACCGCAGAAGATAATGTATGAATTGGATAGTACCGCTGAAAGCCCTAATGCTGAACCTGCTACCGTTCCATTCGAAGAAATTTTTAGAAAATCTGATTCGCTATTTAAGATTTCATTCTCAAGAAAATAATTTTGAGTAAAAATAACTGTTATATTATGAATATTACTGCTGTGAGCTCCGGTAAGCGGTGCTGCAATCGGGATTTCTAAATTGCTGAGGTGCAATGAGGCATAATATCCCGGATCTGTAGAGATAATTAGATCAGGTACTATTTCATTATTAAGCAGACAGGAAACTGAAGAGGGTAGTGCAATCAGGAAAACTGATTTTCGTATTTTTTTAATAATACTGATGCTTTCAGAAAGACCAGGCCCTGAGGCTGCTATTAAAATTAAATCGGATTTTCCGGTAATATTGAAGGTCTTCTCAATCGTCTTGTAATTACGAATAAAGTTCGAAAACATTATTTTACCGAATCCTGAAATAGTAGTAATGTTTCCATGAAGCTCACGGATAAATTGACTTAGTACATTTTCAATTGAGGCTGTTTCTTTTTTAAAGATGGTTTCTGATGCAGACCATTTAAGCAGTGAAAAACCTTCAATATCTAATTCATTTAAAACTGATGTTAGGAAAGTTTTAAGAGGTAAATTACTCTCTGCATTCCATATAAAATCTGATTTATTATTGTCTTTGTCTGCAAAAATACTGGAGGCATAAAGTGAGATTATTTTAATATTATGGCAGCAGTCTTTGCGAATTTCTGCGGCAATATAATTCAGCCCAGGACAGATCAACACAACTGTTGTGCTGTTACTGTTAAAATTTGATTTTACGAAACGTTTTGCTTCTCTGACAGGGTCAAAACTAGAGTGAAGAAACAGACCGTTTATTTCAACAGTTTCATTTCCTGATCTGGTTTCACGGAAATTGTACATTATTATTCTGTGATATTTTTAATATGGTTATCAAGTTCTTCAGCATTAATATTAGACTGAAAAATAGAAACACTAGGAGGAGAATCGATATTGTTTTTATCAAAAACTGAGTATACTGCAGTCTTAATCTGATTTCTAAGTATATCGGACGTAACACGTAAACCTGAAAAGAATCCGATAAAGAATCGATAGCCTCTGACCCTTAGAAAGCAGTCCTTATCTGTTGTCATTGAAAAAAGAAGTTTCGTAATATCCTTTTCAATATTAAAAGTATCTACAAGAGAGTTGGATGATTCAAAAGATTTAATGATTCCTGAATAATCAATCAGTGTGAATTTAATCTCCTGATGAAGCTCTATTCCATTTCTTTCATAGAAATCGATAACATTAGAGGTTATATCATTAAAATCTATCGCAGGCAGGTTGCCGGCCGATGAAAGTTTCGCAATGCGATTAACTCGATTTTTGAACATCATTTCGGAAGTTTTTGAAATGAAGAAATAAGCAGCTTCCTGGAAATGACTGTCGCGGAGCGCAGGAGAATCAAGAATTATCATTATACCGGAAAGTTTATCCTGATACATAAATACGAGAATATTAAAAGATTCAGTAATATCAAGCTGTCTTTTTGAAAAGAAATCGGTAAAAAGTGACTTCTGGAGATTTAAGAAAATTGAATCGCCATTCATCAGAATGTTTTTCTTTTTTAAAAATTCAGAACTAATACGGCATCTTCTAAGGCTTGTCTGATCAATTCCTGTTGAAGCGAATGGATGAAGAATTTCATTTTCTGAATCAAAAGTAAGCATTATACCTGACTTAATTAAAAAATATTCACGGGCTGCTTTAAATATTTCAGCGGGAAGTTCAAGACTGCCTGATAGATTTCGAACCATTGTTCTAAGTTTATCATGATCATAGTTCCATTTAATATCAGAATTAAGGATATCTACAGGAAGCGTCTTTGTCGAAGAATTGATTTTTCTTTCGGGCAGTGCGTCAATGCTTAGAAGATTTTCGGTGTTTCCATTTTCAGTTTTAAAATTTAATGAGGGAAGCTCCTCAATATCGTCATCAGCATCATCAGCACCTGGAAGTTCTTCTAGATCTTCAAGGTCATCTAAACCGTCAAGATCAGAGATTTCTTCTTCAGTTTCTTCTTCCGTCTCTGAAGGTGAGGGTAGCAGATCATCATTAAAATCGGGAGAATCTATCTCAACTATAGAGTCCTCATCTTCAAGATCATCAATCTCTTCCAAATCGGAAAAGTCATCATCTATTTCTATGTCGGTTTCACCTATTGAAATTTCTATATCTTCATTGATTTCTTCGACACTTTCTTCATCATCTACGGCTTCTTCAAGATCTGTAATTTCAGAATCATCTTCAAATTCATCAATTTCTTCTATAACTTCAATCGATTCATCTTCAGTAAAATCTTCTTCTAATTCAATTACCTCTTCAGGTTCTTCAGTTACTTCTTCGATTTCCTCAATTACTTCTTCGAGCTCTTCAATTTCACTGTCGTCAAAGATCTCTTCCTCTACTTCTGTAAATTCTGAATCAGACGATTCTGATGTTTCTGTTTCGTCTATGTCTGAATTGAATTCATCTTCATCTACTTCTTCAATTAAATCGTCAATATGATCTTCAAAATCATCCCCGTTTATTGGAACAAGATCTTCTATATTATCATTAATACCGGCTTCTTCATGATATTCACCTGAATCCAGTTTGATATCTTCAATTGAATCAGTAACATTTAAAAGCAGAGCCCTGCCGAGCAGGCCGGACTTATTAGTTTGAACATCCATTATGATTTAAGTCCCAGTTCCTCAAAAAGTTTTTTATAAACCTCGAAATGCTCAGATTTGGCAAATTCAGTAATTTTATCATCAGGAAGAGATTCAAGCAGATGATCCATATATGAGAGAACTGATTTTATGTCATCTCTGAGATCTTCAGGTATAGAAGCAATAGTATCATCCTCTACAGCGGATATTTCAGAAATGTCTGATATATTTTCTTCCGTTACAAGAGATACCTGAGCAGGATCCTCTATGAGCGATTCTTCTGTCGGTGAAACTTCAATGTCATCAGTGTCCAGTTCCTCGTCAAGTGCAATTTCGTCAAAAGGTTCCTCTTCTATCGAAACACCTGAAAAATCATCGGTTACTGTCTCATCTGGGTGTTCAAGCTCGTCAAGGCCTTCGATATCAATCATTGAATCAGCCGATTCAGTCTCAATAGCAAATTTTTCACCGTCAAGCTCAATTTCATCAGTAAGACTGTTTTCCTCTTCAGGAATCTCAAGTGTCGTTGTGCCAACTTCTATATCTGCAAAACTATCATCTTCATCTTCAAAAGAGAGTTCGTCAAGGTTAATGTCATCTGTCGGTTCTTCAGTTGGTTCCTCTGGTTCTGAAATTTCACTGTCTTCAAAAGAAAGTTCATCGAGATTGATGTCAGTATCTTCTTCGAGATTTATTGTCTCGCCATCAAGTTCAATGGCAGATTCGTCAAGTTCCAGATCTGTATCTTCAAAAACGATTTCAGAGTCTACGGTTTCCGGCTCAGTGTCCTCAAGCTCTAATTCAGTGTCCTCGAGCTCTAACTCAGTGTCCTCAAGCTCTAATTCAGTGTCCTCGAGCTCTAACTCAGTGTCCTCAAGCTCTAATTCATTGTCCTCAAGCTCTAACTCAGTGTCCTCGAGCTCTAACTCCGTGTCCTCGAGCTCTAATTCAGTGTCCTCGAGCTCTAATTCAGTGTCCTCGAGCTCTAATTCAGTGTCCTCGAGCTCTAATTCAGTGTCCTCGAGCTCTAATTCAGTGTCCTCGAGCTCTAATTCAGTGTCCTCGAGCTCTAATTCAGTGTCCTCGAGCTCTAATTCAGTGTCCTCGAGCTCTAATTCAGTGTCCTCGAGCTCTAATTCAGTGTCCTCGAGCTCTAATTCAGTGTCCTCGAGCTCTAATTCAGTGTCCTCGAGCTCTAATTCAGTGTCCTCGAGCTCTAATTCAGTGTCCTCGAGCTCTAATTCAGTGTCCTCGAGCTCTAATTCAGTGTCCTCGAGCTCTAATTCAGTGTCCTCGAGCTCTAATTCAGTGTCCTCGAGCTCTAATTCAGTGTCCTCGAGCTCTAATTCAGTGTCCCCAAGTTCATCATCCAGTATAATCTCACCGTTATTAAGTTCAGCAGCAACTTCATCAAGATTCAGTTCTTCATCTTCCTGTGAGGTTTCTATCTCTTCAAGGAAGAGATCATCGTCTATTTCGAGTTCCTCTTCTTCAAGTTCGATATCGTTATCAAGATTCAGCTCTTCATCATCAATCTGAACGCCTATTTCAGACAAATCAAGCTCTTCTTCAGAAGGGGAAGTTTCTTCAGTTGTCTCAATGCTATTCAAAATAGCATCGTCACTGGTAATAAGTCCCTCTTCTTCCAGATTGAGGTCATTAAGATCTATTTCTTCAGTTTCAGGTTCTTCAAGAACTATATCATCAAGATCGATGTCGTCAGGTACATCTGTGATAATGTCATCAGCAAAGCTGTCTGAAGAAGGTTCGTCACTTTCTTCTTCATTGATGTCAAAATCATCCATTTCGAGATCTTCAACTGAAGAAAGGTCAATCTCCTCATCATGGATAATTTCAAGTTCTTTTTCATCAAGCTGAGTCTCATTCGGCATATCGTCTGAATCAATGGTGTCTGAAAGTGACTCTTCAGGAATTTCAGTCCCGTCAAAGCCTGAAAGTAATTCTTCGGTGTCATCCTGGTTGAAAGTGTCATCTGAAGCCGGGATCTCTTCGTTGAGAAGTGATTCCACATCTGTATCTGTTATTTCCTCTGAAATAAAGGGCTCTTCAGGTTCAGCATCAAGATCCAGACCGCTGATTGAGTCAAGGTCAATATCTTCAATATTATCCAGTTCATCACCGGACACTGCATCGGTATGTGAATCATATGATTCTTCGGGGGCTTCAGTTTCCTGTCCGCTTTCTTCCGTAATATCTGCTGTGTTAAGTATATTATCAAGCTCATCGCCTGTCAGAGCAATTGTTTCATCCTCATCTTCTTCGAAAAATCCGCCGGATTCATCCGGTTCAGCCGCAGAAGCTCCGGGTGCAGATTTGATAGTTGAAAGTTCTGATTTGAGGTCTGTAAGTTCCTTTTTAATGGATAGAAGTTCCTCTTCTATCTTCATTAGGATTGATTTTGAGCTTACAGAGTCAAGTTCGTCAGAAGATGAGACCGTTTCACTCAGTTCAGTCATACTTCCGGAAAGGTCTTCTTCAATATTTGTTAAATCAGCTTCCAGAGCATCGAGATCATTAAATTCTGCATCGGTATCCGGTTCTATTTCAGGTTCTTCCATATCGAGTTCAGGAAGCTCGATTTCGGGTTCTTCTAATGTAAAGGTGTCTTCGTCAATAACTGAGGCTTCGTCATCAGCCGTTGGAATGGTATCATCTATATCGTCAAAAGAGAAATCTTCATTCTCGTCAATTCCAGCTTCAATTTCGGACATCTCATCTTCCAAAGAGCTGAGAAGATTTTCTTCCTCATCAGTCAGCAGGTCGTGTTCTTCCTCATACTCCGGTTCATCATCTTCAACTTCTAAATTAAAATCGGAATCAAAATCCTCTTCAAAATCATCGCCTGAGAGATCTTCAAGTACAAAATCAGAACTGTCGGTTTCATCCTCGGATTCTTCGACGTCTACCGGGCCTGTTTTTACCCATACACCGTATTTTTCGAGTTCATCATTGTCGTCTTCAAGTCCGGCTTGGATTTCGGTGTCGTCGTCTAAATCGTCAAAAGAAACATCCATATCATCAAAAGCGGCCATTCTTTACTCCTGAATACAAAACGCTGTAATTATTATCGGCAAGAAAAACGTATTAATAAATTATAATACACAATATATAAAATAAGAAAGCAGGTTTAAGCGATAAGACTTAAGAAAGATGTAAAACAATCCGTAATAACTAATATGAAAACTTCAATCAGGCTGGCTATATCAGTATGGCTCTCCGTAGCTGTGTTTTTAATACTAATACTTGTATCCGGACAGGATGGAATGAATTCCTACAGGAAACTTGAGGAATATAAGGTGTCGCTGGAGGATAATATTGAGCGGCTTGATTCGATAAATTCCGGGTTAAAGAAAGAATCGCAGCGTTTGATGACTGATTCTGATGAGATACAGGTAAAAGCCAGAGAGCTCGGATATTTTGCCCCGGATGAGGGAATGATTCTTGTTAAAGGCTATTCAAATGACAGCCGAAGTCTGTATTCAATGGGCCTGCTCTTAAGCAGCGATTATAAGCAGAAGGATAACAGCCCCGCATTCAGAATATCAGCCTTAATCACTGGAATACTGTTTTTTTTCCTGTCCTGGATGCTGCTCGACAGCCCCTTTTCGAAAAAAACTTAAAAAACTTTTGAATAACAGTGGAAATATGAATCGCCAGTTACTACAATAAGAGTAGGCAACACTTTCTCCTGTGAACGTGGAAGTCCTTCTGGCAGGAAGCAAACTTCCGCGTTCGCAATTTTTTTGTCCAGAAGAAAATCAGAATTTTGAAATTCTTAGAGCTGTCCTATTCATCTGAATTAATATAAACACGCAAAAATTCTTCAAATTAAAAAGTAAAACCAACCATGTTTTACTTTTTAATCTTTCTTGCTTCAACATAAAATCGTTTCTCAAAAGCTTCACCCATGGAAAAGGTCTTTCTGGGAAAGGCTCCGTCATTTATTACGGTTCTGAAAAAGCTGTCTTTTGCTATTGAGGGGAGAGCAATTCCCATATTTCCGGATTTACTACCAATTTCTTCGGTTACATCAAGACCGTGGACATAGTCAATTTTAGTATCAGCGTTTTTCTCAAGGTATGCATCCAGAAAATTCTGAAAAGTCCCTGCTGCTATTGACGAGTCCGGTTTCCGGGCAGTAATTACACCGGCACCTTTATCAGTCACAAAAGCGCAGCGCTGGACTTCAGCATTTTCAGTCATAAGGCTGAGCGCTTCATTAAAATCAGACGCTGCTGTAACACTGAAGCTGCCATCAGTTGTTGCGGCACTTACAAAATTATCATAATCAAGACCGAAAAGAATCCTGTGGATGGCTTCAAATTCAATTCCTTCGCAGTAGATATTCTCAATTTCAACAAGGGCCCACCTTGCAGGGTTGCTCATAAGCTGCGGATCTGAGGCATTATTCTTTTTATAGTCTTCCCAGATTGTTTTAGCTGTTGCCAGAGAGTGGTTTCCGTCACCCATGGCAAAAAGCAGCCTGTTTTCTGTTCCGTACATCTTCTTTGCTGTATCTGCGGAACCGAGCTTTTCGAATGCTGCTGCGATCTGTTCCAGTTTTTCCTGGCTGTTTATCCGGTATCCTGTAAGATGTCCGCTTTTATTATTAAGTTCGAAATCGTACACCTTCTCAAGAGATTCGGTATCAGCAGAAAGAGGTTCAATGAGGCTTTTTTCAGGATCATCGATTAAAACCATGATATGCGGAAGTTCAATCGGTGCATTTTCACGAATCCTGACCCTTGGCGGTATGCGTTCAAGTATTGTTCCTTCGGTAGCTCTGATGGCACTGACCGAACCGACGCTGAAATCATACATTTCAAGATCAAGTGAGACCATCAATCCCCATCTTGGAGCTGACGAAGGTGTTTCTCTTTTTACCAGAATAAAGCCGGGAACAGGTTCTCCAAGAACTCCTGAGTCTATGTAGTTATTCATGTGTGAATTGATGCTTTTAATGCGTTCAGCCTCATCGCCGTCTTCAAGGTAGCATTCGGGAAATATACAGTTCAGAGTTGAAGGTGCGTCAGCAATCAAATCCTTCAGGCCAGTCCAGTATTCCTTCTGGGAGGTGTACTGGTCACAGGCTACAACTGCCCATTTAGTCATGTCTGTTCCAGCTGCAGGCAGGAGTATTTCCGGTACTGCAACAGCATTCTTCTTCAGTATATCTGCAATCTTTTCCATGTGCTGATTTTACCTGATTCATTGTTTATTGAACAGATCCTTTACACCTTAAAATTGATCTGGTATTTTGAAAGCTGGATGAATAATGAAATGAATCAAGTATTAAATCTGGATTTTCAGCCTCCTGCCGCAGAAAGGCTGCTGCTTCTCCCTTCGGAACTTTCGAGTCATGGTATTTCAGAAATTATTATCAGGCTTCTGGATAATTTCCCATGGACATTTGAATCCAGACTGCTGTCCTGCGGTACTCTGCCGGAAGAAGTTCTGGGGCATCTTGTAAAGCTTTTGGATAAGCAGGGGATATCCTTTTCACTTATGTTTCCGGGAGCTTCAGATCTTGGAAGACTTTTAAGAATCCCCGGTTACCGCCGGATGTTCCGGAAAGAAGAGAATATTCTAACTATCAATCCTGAAGCTACAGGTTTTAAGCGGTTTATGGATGATGTACTTGAAGATATCACAGCTCTCTGTGAGAACATATCATCATTTTATCTCCTTGAATCAGAGGCATCAGAGCATCCTGAATACCATGCGGCTGTAGCTGGAATTATAGGTGAATATGATATTGCGCTGAGGATTCTAAAAAATGATTGTGTTATGAGTCCCTTTGAACAATTTTGCAGCAGATGTTCACTTGGTTTCTCCGGAAAAGAGGTTCCGGCTGGTTACATTCAGTCTTTCAAAAATTTTGAAGACGGACGTAAAAAAATTGCACTGCTTTCCTCAGAGCTTCGATATCTTATCTCGATAGACGCCGCAGGGGTACGCTGTATTACACCGGAGGGGAAGAATATTTCAATGCTGTATAGAGAAATGGGCAGGGCTATTCAGCAGTTGAGTAAAATATCTGAGGAACTATCCGATTCCGGCTCCGGTTTTGCTGATATTCACTGGCTTGAAGCATATTCACGTTCAGTTCTGAAAAGCTGCGAAGAAGATTACCTGCAGTCGGGGATACGGCTGTCTCAATGCGGCCTCATTTCATAGTCCAAAACCCCGTTTATTATTGAAAAAAAACGTAAAAATCATTATTCTGATCAAAACTGTTAAACAGTAAATAAGGAGCTGCATATGAAAATACCTCTGAGAAGTGACGATACTACACAGGGACGAAGAATGGCTGGAGCCAGAAGCCTCTGGCGTGCAAACGGCATGAAGCCGGAACATTTTGGAAAACCTGTAATCGGTATTGCCAACTCTTTTACTCAGATGGTTCCCGGCCATGTTCATCTTCATGAGATTGGACAGCATGTTAAGAAACTTGTAGAGGCAAAGGGATGCTTTGCGGCTGAATTCAATACAATAGCGATCGATGATGGTATAGCCATGGGGCATACAGGAATGCTGTATTCTCTACCTTCAAGAGAGCTGATTGCTGACAGTGTCGAATATATGTGCAATGCCCACAGGGTAGATGCTTTGGTTTGTATAAGCAACTGCGACAAGATTACCCCGGGCATGATGATCGGTGCGATGAGACTGAATATTCCGGTCATCTTTGTTTCCGGCGGACCTATGGAAGCGGGGCATGTTCAGGGACGGGATACCGACTTGATCGATGTTATGATAAAGGGCGGGGATCCTTCAGTTAGTGATGAAGATTTGATGGATATGGAAATTAACAGCTGTCCGACCTGCGGTTCCTGTGCGGGTATGTTTACAGCAAATTCCATGAACTGTCTTAACGAGGCTCTAGGTCTTGCACTTCCGGGAAACGGAACAATTGTAGCAACACATAAAAACAGAATCAAACTTTTTGAAAAAGCGGCTGATCTGATTGTCGATCTTGCATACCGATACTACGGTGACGGTGATGAAAGCGTTCTTCCGCTTAATATGCTCACCAAAGAAGTTTTCATGAACGCCATGTCTCTTGATATTGCAATGGGCGGTTCAACTAATACTGTACTTCATCTGCTTGCTGTTGCCACTGAAGCCGGAGTTGATTTCAAGATGAAGGATATCGATGCACTTTCAAGACGCATTCCATGTGTTTCAAAAGTAGCGCCGAACTCAAGCTACCACATTCAGGACGTCAACCGTGCCGGTGGAATCCTTGGAATTCTCGGCGAACTCGACAGGGCAGGGCTGCTGAACCGCGATGTAAAGCGGCTTGACTACCCGACACTCGGGGATGCACTTGATGCCTGTGATATAATGCGTCCAACATGTACTGCTGAGACCGAAGAGGTTTATCACTGTGCGCCGGCAAGAAAGGGAAGAAACCTTGTGCTTGGTTCACAGGACTCAAGATACGAAGAACTTGATAAGGACAGAGCCGGCGGATGCATAAGAAGTGTTGAAAACTGCTACTACCCGGACGGAGGGCTTGCGGTTCTTTTCGGCAACATTGCAGAAAAGGGCTGTATTGTTAAAACAGCCGGTGTAGATTCTTCAATTTTTCAATTTGAAGGAACTGCGAGAGTTTTTGAAAGCCAGGAAGATGCCTGTGACGGAATACTTGACGGAGCAGTAAATGAAGGTGATGTTGTAATCATTAGATATGAAGGTCCCAAGGGCGGGCCCGGAATGCAGGAAATGCTTTATCCGACCACCTACTTAAAATCCCGGAAGATAGATAAAAAATGTGCTCTTCTTACTGACGGACGGTTCTCAGGCGGAACATCGGGACTGTCTATCGGACATGTCTCTCCTGAAGCGGCCGCCGGCGGAGCTATCGGGCTAATTAAAAGCGGCGATAAGATATCAATTGATATTCCTGCAAGAAAAATTCAGCTTGAGGTTTCTGAAAGTGAACTGGCTGAAAGAAGAAAGGCTGAAGAAGCCCGGGGCGATAAGGCTTTTACTCCGGTATCAAGAGACCGGAAAGTATCAGCTGCACTGCGGGCCTACTCGTTATTTGCTTCATCTGCAGACATCGGAGCTGTTAGAATAGTTCCGGAATAGCAGATAAACAGCGGGTATCAGATCCGGCAGCTCTGCTTTCGGTGCTGCTGGATTGTCCTCGCTGCTTCAAGAAGGTTCTGTAGTTCAACAGCTTCAATCGGATCCTTTGTTTTCATAATGGAAGTTTCAAGAAAAAAAATCAGTTCCGTAATAGCATCATTCATACTAATCATCTCCTCATCATATTATTGTCGGCGGACTGACTTATTTATTAGAGTAAATATGATTAATCTTATTAAAATTACTATTATTAAATCAGGAGTTTATTTATGCAGAGTTTATTAATTTCAGGAATTATTGTTTTTGCCGCAAGGATTCTTCAGGATCTTGTTTTCAATATGAAAATAGAACTTTTCAACAGAGGTAAAATGGCCGGTGTTTTCGGAATTAATTTTGTTGAAAGTATAATCGGTGTGACTGTGATTGCCATGGTTGTTAATTTTATAAACGATAAACCGGCTCTGCTGGTTTTTCTTGGGCTCGGTTCTTCTCTAGGAGGCCTGATAGTTCTCAAAATCAGGGACCTGATGAATGTGAAGGTCATAGGCCAGCGGCAGTATTATGCACGTATTTCATTTACCAGTAATGAAGATCTTGTCGAAATTCTTCAGAAAGAAGGCTACCTCTTTACTATGGAGCAGCGTGAGTTTCTTGACGGCATAACAAGAACAGTACTTGAAGGTTCTCTGGAAAACCGGGCAAGAAAGGAACATCTCAAAACGCTGCTGAGAGGACGGGAGGATAAGCTGGTAACTATCATTCCAGCCAGGGAGGTATATGCACTATAAGTGCATATCTGCACTTTAATATGGATTAGGCGCTTTCCGGCGTATTATGAATCCTTCCGAAACCTGGGCTGATGTATGGAGGAAGTAGGTTTTTCCATGGTCAGCCTGGCTTACATCATTACCTTCTTCATCTGTAATTCTGTAAGAATCGTCAGTTGTAAAAAGAATATCAGGGCCTATGTATTCCAGCTCTTCTCCGGGAATGATCTGGTTTTTAACATCAATGCTCCATCTTCCTTCACCTGCATTTTTTCCGATTGTTCCCAGGAAGATATACTGCCGCAGATATGATTTTTCGGTTGGTTTTTCAATTTCTTCCTTACCGTAGTAAAAACCGGTTGAAAACTCACGGTGACTGACTTTTTCAAGCTCTTCAATATATCCGTCCGTATCGCCGGTGAATGTGCCTTCAAGTCTGTCTATTGCCTTCCTGTATGCACGGGTTACAACAGCAGTATAGTAAACCGATTTCATTCTGCCTTCAATCTTCAGTGAATCAACTCCGGCATTCCTGAGATCATCGAGGTGGTTGATCATACAGATATCACGTGAGCTGAGAATACTCGTGAAGCCGTCGCCTTCATAAATCGGATAGTATTCTCCGGGTCTTTCTGCCTCTTCCAGTACCCTATATTCCCACCTGCATGAATGTGAACAGTGGCCCTTATTTCCGCTTCTATCCGCCATCCATGCGCTTAAAAAACATCTGCCGGAATAGGCCAGGCACATAGCACCGTGAATGAAGCACTCAATTTCAACCTCAGGAACCTTGTTCTTAATACGTTCAATTTCTTTAAGTGAAACCTCGCGCCCAAGGACAATCCTGGTAAAACCCATATCACGGTAGAATTTTACAGCTTCAGAGTTAACACAATTGGCCTGCGTACTCAGGTGCAGTTCAGTATTCGGGAAATGCTTTTTTAGGACGGGAACGGCACCTATGTCGCTTATAATAAAAGCATCAAAGGGGTACTCATTCAGATAATCGATCTCTCTTTCCAGAGTATCAAGGTCATGTTCATGAAAGTATATGTTGAGAGCACCGTAAAGTTTACGGTCTCCTTTAATCTTTTTAATTGTTTCATACTCGCGGCTGCTGAAATTATCAGCCTTCTGCCGCAGTGAAAAGTTCTTGACGCCGATATAAACTGCATCGGCTCCGTAAAGGTATGCATATTTCAGCTTTTCAATATTTCCTGCCGGAGAAAGAAGTTCCATAGCATGAACATAGCAGGAAAACGCCCCCGAATCAATCACAGGGGGGATATACAAACGAATTAAGTATTATTAAAATACAGCAATGAAGTTCAGGTTCCGGATGTGCATACTTATACCGGCTTTTTTTCTTTTATCATTAGTGTTCTCTTCGGCACAGGATATCACCGGCGGTCTTATGTACCCGGACCAGTGGCCTGATAATGTCTTTCCGACAGCGCCGCTTAAAGGCCGTGTACAGCAGGTTACTGAAAAGGCTTTCAGTATTAAAGCCGGGGGCGGCCTAAGTTCGAAGGAACTCGAATACACCCTGATTTTGAGTTATGACGAAGATGGTTATCTATTGTCCGAAGCATACTTCAATGCGGACGGCAGTTCCGCCAATTCCATTGAATACGATTATACCGACGGAAACCTCAGCCTGAAACTACAAAAGCACCCCGAAGTTCGAAATCCGGATCGTGAGATGTTTACCTATTCACCTGACGGCAGAATACTTGAAGCTGAAAAGATATATTCAACAGGAAACTACGGCTGGCGCTATAAAAACAGCTATAACAGCAATGGGAAAATAGTACTGACAAGTAAATATGACCGTTACTGGAAGTGGATTCTTGTTTACAGCCGCATGTTTGAGTATGACAACAGGAACAGGTTGACTGCTACAGAAGGTTTCGGGATGGATAGTAAACTTCTATGGCGTGATGAGCGCAAATATGATGAATTAAGCCGGGTTGTTGAAGAAACAAAATATGATCCTGACGGAGTACTTGTAGTCAGTGTTGCTACCGAATACAACAGCCGTGATCTGGCTGTAAAGAAGGAATTTACTGACAACAGGGGGATAGTTTATGCTGTATATGCTTACGGATATACATACGATGAAAAGGATAACTGGCTTATAAAGATCATCGGCAGGGAAGAGCCCGGCACTTATTCAAATTACCTTATACCTGAATCAACAGTTGTACGAGAAATTGAATATTATAATTGACCATTTATGTAAAAACCTTTAACTAAATAATTAACCTTACTTGTTCAAAGATTCAAGAATATTCTTTTAATTTAAAAAATTGACAATAATATTAGCTCGTGTTAGCATTTATTAGTTAAAACATTTAACTAATAAATCTTTAAAACAGGAGTTTTTATGATTAATGTACTTTACGCAGGCGATTACGCCCTAATCAGTACCACCTTCTATAAGGGGATGAATTCTTTTTCCTTTGCTGAGCTCTTTGATGAAAGAGCTTTTTTACTTGAGCCGCTAAAATCAGACACCGAATTAAATATTACATATTTACCTACACCGAATGTCTCAAAGGACTTTCCATCTACCATCGAGGAAATTTCAAAATATGATGTAATACTTTTAAGTGATCTTGGAACAGATACAATACTGATGTATCCGGATAGATTTAAAATACCTATGGGACCGAACCGTTTAAAACTGATAGAGAATTACGTGAAAAACGGCGGCGGACTTGCTGTAGTCGGAGGCTGGATGGGATTCGGAGGACAGATGGGGCAGGGGCGGTATCACAATACTGTTTTTGAAGAGCTTCTTGATATTAATGTAAGTCCATTCGATGATAGAGTGGAAATACCTGAAGGTTCAAAATTCAATCCTGTAAAACCGGAACATCCGCTTATAAAAGATATGGAATGGGATAGCTCGCCGCTTCTTTTTTTGGGGTATAATCGTTTTGAAGCAAGAAGCAAAGATAAAATTATTGCAGAATGGGATGGAGATCCGATGATGGTTGTAAACAACTATGGAAGCGGACGTACCCTCGCATTTGCTTCCGATTTAGCTCCGCACTGGGGCCAGGGATTTATTAACTGGAAAAATTATGCAAAATTCTGGAGCAGATGTTTTAGATGGCTGTCAAATAAATAAAAGAATTTTCGTACTGGAGAAGAAAGTTGGACACAAGGAATTCGCCCTACAATAAGGTATTCAACCGTCATCTTGTAATAAGAAGTCTTTTCAAGAATTCTTATTCACGTGCTGAACTGTCCCGTTTGACCGGACTTACAAAGGCTTCAATAAGTAATATTACTGATGAGCTTATTAATGAGGGACTTATCAAAGAATCAGGACTTGAGCTATACAACAAAAACGTAGGGCGGAATCCTACAACCCTTGAAATTGTTTCCGACCGGTATAATATTCTCTGCGTTGATATTGCCCGCGACGGCTGCAGCATCGGGCTTGTGGATTTCGGCGGAAATGTGCTTATCTCTAAAAAAGTCGATATATTCAGCTGCAGATCGCCGCAGCAGGCTGTTGAAATAATTTGCAGTGATATCAAAAAAAGTATTTTGAATATCAGAGTCGTGAATGAAATACTTGGTCTGGGTATTACTACACCGGGCCCTGTTGATACCTTACACGGGATTATAGATGAAATACCTGATTTTGAATTATGGCGGGGTTTTAATATCATTACCGAGTTTAAAAAATATTTTGATTATGAAATCAGGCTGGAGCGTGATGCAAACGCAGTAAGCCTGGCTGAACTGTATTTCGGATATGGCCGTCAGTTTGACGATTTTATTTGTATCATGTCTTATGTGGGATTGGGCTTCGGAATTATCAGAAACAGAAAGTTATTCGGAGGTGAACTTGGATTAACTCCGGAGTTCGGACATCTCTCTATCGATTTTCAAGGTGAAAAATGTGTCTGCGGAAACAGGGGATGCTTATACGGATTCTATGGACTTATGAATATACTTGAAAGAGTCCGGAAAGATTTCCCTGATTTGAAGAACTGGGAAGAGATTGTAGACAGGGCTTATGCAGGTGAGAAATATTTTATAAATATTATTGAGTATTATGCAGGCATTTTCTCTACAGCAGTTGTAAATGCAATAAATTTTACAATGCTTAAAAAGATTGTTCTTTCAGGTTTTATAATATATAAGCCGCAGATGTTTATTAATGAGTTAAGAAAGAAACTTAAAAATTCGTATATAGCCAGAAACTTTTTTGATATTGATATCTATATAACCGATTTGAGGGAATCAGAAAATCTGATAGGTGCAGCAACCGGAATTATCGAATACAGCTTTAATAAATACAGGCAGTAACATTGTACTATGCTATCTGCTTCCGGTTAAATCTATCTGTCTGATATTACGGTTAAAATAATCGTGCATCAGCATGTAGCGCTGCATGAAAAAGTCGTTCCATGGCTGCGGAACAGGCTGGTGGGTGAGCTGTTCAAGCGGTGTAATAACCACTTCCCTGTTGGTCGTCATCATGTTTGCCGTGGGAATTGCCTCGACCCTGTCAAAGACTATTCTGCCGTTTCGGAAGGCTGCTTCTACCTGGATAATTGCGGAATCGCCTGTATAGGACCATTCCTCTTCGGGAAGGTCAGGATCTATTATCCTGCCCTGACCAGAGATAAAGTTGCCTAAAGAGTTCATTACAACGCCGGTTCTACCTTCGGTAGTGACGATATCTACAGGCTGAATTATATGCGGATGGTGACCCCAGATTATATCAACACCGGCAGCCACAAGATCATTAAAAAATTCGGTTTTTGCCTTAACAGGCTCGGCAAGGTATTCAACGCCCCCGTGGTATGCAAGAACAAAGAGATCGTAATCCGTCCGGACTTTCTTTATAAAATCTACAAAGGCTGAGGTCTCTTCTCTGTCACGGAAATCGACAAGCTGCATGTAGCCCCTGCCGGGGTTATGGTTTGAGAACTGCGCAACAGCCAGATATCCAATCTTCCATCCGTTTTTATATATTGTTACAGGTTTGAAATCAGTTTCCGGGTTGTCCTTGGCGCCTGAAAAATGCAGTTCCCTGTTCTGCTGCTTTTTATAATAATTCATAAGAGAGTACATTGTACTTACTGTAGCCTGCAGGCCTGGAACTCCCTGATCCGCGGTATGATTGTTTGCAATGGAAACAACATCCACTCCGGCGTCTATGGCGGCCATGACATATTCTGGATGGATGTTGAAAACAGGGTAGCTTGCCTGGGGAATTTCAGGATTGACAGGAAACTCAACATTGCTGAAGGTCAGACTGTCATTCTGCATGATTGATTCTATATCGCGGTATATAAGCGAGTAATCCTTCATACTGTAGTTGATGACATGGGCCATCATATCGCCGGTAAAGCTTAATACCAGCGGCTCTTTTTTTGCCGGAGCCTGAATACCTGCGTCCCTGTACTGCATTGCAGAAACAGGGACGGCTGATATTATCACCAGAGCAATTAAAATATACGGCAGTTTAAAAAATCTTCTCAATTACCTCATCCATCATTTCAACAGGGTGAAATGCAATGCCTTTTTTAACATGATCAGGAATCTCATCCAGATCGCGTTCATTGGCTTTGGGTATTATAATATTTTTTATACCTGCACGTCTTGCGGCAATTGTTTTTTCTTTAAGACCGCCTATCGGCAGTACCTTTCCTGCAAGTGAAAGTTCACCGGTCATAGCCAGTTTCTTTTTCATCATTTTGCCTTTTGCCAGAGAGAGCAGGGCTGATGCCATTGTTATACCGGCGGAAGGTCCGTCCTTGGGAGTAGCACCCTCAGGGATATGCAGGTGAATCATATTCTCAGCGAAAAACTTGGGATCAACTCCATTCTTTTCAGCTATATGCCGGACATAGGTGTAGGCTATTCCTGCTGATTCCTGCATTACCTTGCCCATCTGGCCCGTAAGCTTGATTCCTTCCTTGCCCTTAATATTCACAGCTTCGATCATTAGTGTATCTCCGCCGAAGTTAGTCCAGGCAAGTCCTACAGCCATACCCGGGCTTGTTACCACCTTTATCTCATCCTCACGGAAAACAGGTTTTCCTAGGTATTCCTCAAGGTTTTCAGGAGTGATATTGAAAGGAGCTTTTACCTCATCCAGCACAATTTTACGTGCAAGTTTACGGTGAATCTTATCCAGCGCTTTTTCATAGTTTCGCATTCCGGCTTCACGGGCATAATTTACTGCTATTGCTGAAAGGGTCTTTGTAGTGTATTTAACCTCTTTACGCTTGAGTCCCGTCTTTGCAAGTGATTTGGGTATAAGGTATTTCTGGGCTATCTTAATCTTTTCCTGTTCGATGTATCCTGAGAGTCTGATTATTTCCATACGGTCCAGAAGGGGTCTCGGAATTGTATCAAGAGTATTTGCTGTAACAATGAACAGTATGTTTGAGATATCAAAGGGGAGATCAAGGTAGTGATCTCTGAAGCTGATATTCTGTTCAGGATCAAGAACTTCAAGCAGGGCTGAGGATGGGTCTCCCTGGTATGAAGCACCCATTTTATCGATCTCATCTATCATGAAAACGGGATCCTTGGCCTTCACAATCTTGAGCCCCTGGATGATCTTACCCGGCATTGCTCCTACATATGTTCTTCTGTGGCCTTTGATTTCCGCTTCATCACGCATACCGCCGACTGAGAATCTGAAGAATTCCTTGTTCAGGGCGCTTGCTATCGATTTACCGATGGATGTTTTCCCCACACCCGGAGCTCCTACCAGACAGATAATAGAGCCTTTGGAATCCTTCTTGAGTTTTCTAACAGCTAGATACTCAAGAATACGCTCCTTAACATCCTCAAGTCCGTAATGATCACGATCAAGGATGGTCCTGGCTTCTTTCATATCAAAGTTCTCAGGCTCCGGATCCTTCCAGGGCAATGAAACGATTGTATCAAGATAGTTTCTGGTAACGACAAACTCGGAAGAGTTGGGATCCATAAGTTTGAACTTCTCAAGCTCCTGGTTTACCTGTTCCTTAATTTCGCCTTTAAATTTGAAGGCTTCAACAGCTTCTTTGAAGCGGTTGTATTCCTCACTCTTTGCATCAACCGGCATCCCAAGTTCTTTCTTGATAGCCTTAAGCTCTTCCTTCAGAAAGTATTCACGCTGATTCTTTTCAATCTTTTCATTAATCTGGTTCTGAATCTTGCGCTGAATACGCATCAGCTCCTGTTCCTTCTTAATGTATACAAGGACGTTTTCAAGCCTTTTCTGTACATCTAGTGTTTCAAGAATCTTCTGCTGGTCTTTACGATCAATATTCAGGATTGAACTGAAAAAATCTGCAATTTTACCCGGCTGATCGATGTTTACCATAGAAAGACGCATCTCTTCGGAGAACAGAGGGTTATTCTCTGAAAGCTGCTTCATCTCATTTATTATGGAGCGGGTAAGCGCCTTTACCTCTATGGAGTCATCATTCTGATCATCAAGATAATCAACCGCAGCAACATAGGGCTGCTCATCTGAAAGGTATTTCTTAATCTTGAAGCGTTTAAGTGTCGATATGAAAATATTTATCCCGCCGTCGGGAAGGTTGATTTTCTTGACAATCTTTCCGACTGTTCCGATGTTGTACATGTCTGAAGGTGCGGGATTCTCTGTTTCTTCATCCTTGATCATCAAAAGCCCAATCATACTGTTTTGACTAAGGGCCTGATCCACAACAGTGATATCACTTTCCGACTCTATCATCATGGGTGTGAAAATCCCGGGAAAGACCGGTTTCCCGAGTGTCGGAATAATAAACAGCCTGCTAGGTAGCATTTGATCCGCGGGCACAATTTGTTTATCTGGCATAGCTGAACCTCTTCTTTTAGTTTACTTATCTTAAAAATATGCAAAAATGATCTAAAAGGCAAATATTGATGAGCTTTTATGTTATAATATTTTTCAATGGACAGGAATTGTCAGACAGAAGCTGTAGTACTTAAAACAAGACGGTTCGGTGATTTCCACAAATCAGTTACGATGCTCAGCCCTGAACAGGGAATAATTGATGCTGTTGCTCATGGGGCGTACAAGGGTAAGAGCAGAATGAGCAGCATAACCGATATATTTGCCGTTTCAAGGTTTGATTTATATTATAATCCGACACGGGACAGCTGGAAAATAAACAGCTGTGAATCTGCCTCGCTTAACTCCGGAATCAAGGGAAATATGGAAGCTCTGTGCAATGCTTCGTTATGGTCGGAAGTTGTTTTGAAATCTCATGCAGCCGGAGCAGATTATCTGCCTGTTTACAGTCTGCTTACATCGGCATTGAGGCTTCTTGACAGTTATCCTGATAAGGCTGTAGAGCTTACTGTCCTGTTTCTTTACGGCTTTCTGCTTGATGCCGGGTTTATATCGGATCTTGGTTCATGCGGACGATGCGGTAGAGACTCTGTGCATGAGACGATCTACTATTCACAGGTTGAAAATATTTTTATCTGCAGCCGGTGCCGATCAGCGGGAATGCCGGCGCTTGAAGCCGTGGCAGCTGAATATCTTCTAAGTTATTCACAGCTTAAGCTTGAAGAAGCTCTCGAAAAAAGGTTAGATTTACAGCTGATGAAAAAAACAAGGGATCTGCTTATAATAATTCTTAAAAGTGTTATTGAAGTTCCCCTGAAGACTTTGGGTTTTATTGAATATGATATGGAATAAAAAAGATATCGACACAGATAAAGTGAGACAGATATCCGAACGCTTCGGTCTGGATCTTCTTACCTCATCAATATTTGTACGTCGCGGTATAATTGAAAATGAAGATATAAAGTTCTATCTTGAAGATGACTCGCAGTATCTGCATAATCCATTTCTTTTCGAAGAAATGGAGGATATTATCGATCGAATTAAGCAGGCTGCTGCTGAGGAAGAAAGGGTTAAGATCTTCGGCGACCGCGATGTCGACGGAATTACATCAACGGTGCTTATATACAATGCCCTTAAAGAGATTGGCATTGAGGCAGAATGGGCTTTGCCGACAGGTGATGAACCATACGGACTGACCATGCAGGCAGTCGACAGTTTTGCTGAAGTTGACGGAAGTCTGCTTATCACTGTTGACTGCGGAATTTCCAACTATAATGAAATTGAATATGCGAATGAAAAGGGTATTGATACAATAGTAATTGATCACCATAACAGCCCTGAAGTCCTTCCACCGGCATACGGTATTATAAATCCGAAAATGGAAGACTGCTGCTATCCCTTTGCCCATCTTGCGGGCTGCGGCGTCGTATCCAAGGTTATCTGGGCGCTTAGGTTTTCATCGCTTGATATATATAACCAGCAGTTCTGCCTGCTGAATGTACGTCCCGGGAATGATTCTGTCATACTTGAAGCGGTCAGGATGAAAAACCTCGTTGTTGAAGACCGGATTACGGAAACTCTGGCTCCCGGCATTGTCGATATGCAGAACACAAGACTGATGGATTTTCTCTCGCTTCAGATAATTGTCTATGATGCAGAACCCCAGCTGCGAATGCTTAAATCTGTGTTCGGTCAGAATACAGATATTCACTTGATAGATTCGGCTCCCGAAATATGGAAGGTATTCCCGTCTCTAAGAGGAAGAAGTCTGCTTAAAATGAGGGACGGCAGCCGCCTTGCCCGCTACAGTGAGAAGCCGCCGGGGGAACTTGATGTTCTTATAAACCTGTTTACCACCTTTATCGTGAAGAAGGACCAGGGTTTCGTTCTTAAATCAGAGCATGATCTTGACCTGGTTGCACTTGGAACTATTGCCGATCTGATGCCCATAGAGAACGAGAACCGTATTCTGATTAAGCGGGGAATGAAGGTCGTTGAAAAGACAGAGCGTGAGGGACTTAGAAGCCTGCTTTCAGCACAGAATATGCTTGCGCGCAGACTTAATACTACAGATATCGGCTGGCAGATTACTCCGGTAATCAATGCAACCGGAAGAATGGGTGTTCCCTCCAGGGCTGCCGAGCTTCTGCTTAGCAGCGAACCTGCAGATATTAACCGCCTTACATCTGAAGTTGTGGAACTCAACCGTCAGCGCAAGAAACTTGGTGAAGATATATGGAACAAACTGCTTCCTTCTGCCAAGCGGAGTTATCAGGACCTTGAGGCCAGACTGGTCCTTGTTGCCGATAAGGATCTCAACCGCGGAATTACGGGAATAATTGCTTCTCGGCTTGCAAATTTCTTCGGCGTACCGGCTATGGCCGTCTCCATCATGGAAGATAAGGCGGTTGGCTCCATAAGAAGTGCAATGAATATTAACGTTAAGGATTTTATTGCAGGTGCATCTGATATATTTATAGATTACGGCGGCCATGATTATGCAGCCGGCTTCAGTATGGAGCTTTCACGTTTTGCAGATTTTACAAGCCGCATAGAGGAGCTTGCTCCCGGGCTTAAAGGGGCTGACACAACTGAGGCAAGCCTTAATATCGATGCTGAACTTCCTGTTAAATATCTGAATCCTGATCTGATAAAAACTGTTGAGATGTTCGAACCCTATGGCGAAAGCAGCCCGCCCCTTGTTTTTCTGGCCAGAAATATAAAGATTCTGAATATGGAAATAATGGGAAAAAATGAAAAGAATCACCTCAGGCTTCTGTTTGAGGCAGATAAGTTTAAATGGCCTGCGGTCTACTGGAACGCAGCTGAAAAAGCCAACCGGGATTTCAGTACCGGAGAGAGAATTGATATAGTTTTCAGGCTGGGCCGGAACTATTTTATGAATAAGGAAACCCTTCAGCTGACAATATTGGATATGAAAAGATGATAAAGAAAGTTTCAGCGTTATTTTTCGCGTTTGTAATTACTGCGGCATTTCTGCCGGCTGCCGAACTTATTCTTAGTGATAATGTTCCTCAGGGCGGGGTGATTACAGCAGTTTTAAAGGGAGCGGGAGACTCCGGTGCGGAAGTTCTGCTTAAGAGAAGCGGACGGACAATTGCGAAGACTGAAAGCTTTAAGGTTGTGCTTGAAGGTTATACGGCAGTGATAGCAATGCTTGGTGTTCCCTCGGACGCCTCGCCGGGTATTTACACTGTCTCTGCAGGCGATGGAGAAAATCTTCATATTGAAGCTGTTTTAAATGTTATTAAACGCGATTTCATAAGTGAGGACATTCCTCTGACAAAATCAATGTCTACGCTTCGTCAGTCTGAAGATATCAGAAAAGCCGAAGAATGGAAGATCCTCTATGGTATACTGACGTCGGTCGATCCGGATGCTGTATATATGAGTTCTGATTTATCACTTCCGGTAACCGCACTCCGTCAGACTTCATTCTTCGGTGACCGAAGACGCTATCTCTATGATGACGGAACAACTGCAACATCATTACATAATGGTATTGATTATTCCGCTGTCCCTGGAACTCCGATTTATTCACCCGGTCCGGGGAAGGTTGTTTTCTCTGATATGAGAATTCTTACGGGTAATACTGTGGTAATAGAGCATCTTCCCGGTGTCTATTCCCTTTATTATCATATGCAGGAAATAAACACGGAGGCTGGTAAAATACTCAAAGAAAGGGAGCTTATCGGTACAGTAGGAGCTACAGGACTGGTTACCGGAGCCCACCTTCACTGGGAGATTAGGGTTGCAGGAGTTGCTGTTGAACCTGAGACCTGGCTTACTGAAAGCCTTATTGACAAAGACTTTATAATAAGTAATATTAAACAATAATTATACACAAAAGGGGGTGATTGCTATCGCTCATGTTAACATTGATGAAGGCGAGCCGCTCGAAAAGGCTATAAAACGCTTTAAGAGAATGGTTGAGAAAGAGGGTATTATCCGCGAATGGAAAAAACGCGAATACTTTGAAAAGCCTTCAACTATCAAGAATAGAAAGACAAAAGCTATGCAGCGCAAGCAGATGAAAAAGCAGAGAAAGCTGCAGAACATGAAGAACTATTAGCAATCCGCCGCTATATGCGGTTTTGTTCAGAGAGGCAGCCCATTAGCTGCCTCTTTTTTTTATTCCGCAGTGTAATAGTATTGCTAAGCGGTTATAAAAATGCGATAAAATAGAGATATAAATTCCGGAGGATATAATGAGTCGTAAATTAAATTTCAATGCGGGACCTTCGACCCTTCCTGTTGAAGTACTTGAAGAGATTAAAGAGAATATCGTCGATTATCACGGCAATGGGCTTTCTCTTATAGAAGACAGTCACAGAAGTGCCGCTTATGATGAAGTACACAACGAGGCTGTAAGTCTTGTTAAAGAGCTGCTCGGTCTTCCGGATAACTATAAGGTAATGTTTCTCGGCGGAGGAGCTACACTGCAGTTTGCAATGGTTCCTATGAATCTGCTTACGGGTGCCGGGAACTGTGATTATGTTGTTACCGGTTCATGGGCTAAAAAAGCTTTCGAGGATGGAAAAAAACTTGGAAATGCAAGAGCAGTATGGGATGGTAAGGCTGAAAGCTATACTACCTTACCGAAATCGGTTACTCCCGGTGAAGATTCTTCCTACCTTCATATAACTGCTAATGAAACCATTGGCGGACTTGAATGGAAAAACTATCCTGATACAGGTGACGTTCCTCTGGTTGCAGATATGTCCAGTGATATTATGTCGAAGCCTGTCCCTGTTGAGAAATTCGGCCTTATTTACGCAGGCGCTCAGAAGAATCTGGGGCCGGCTGGAACCACGCTGGTAATAGCCAGAGATGATCTTTTAGCAAGATCATCAGACAGCCTGCCTGCTTACCTTAATTATTCAATCCATGCAGATAAGAACTCGCTTTATAATACACCGCCTGTTTTCAGCATCTATGCCACTATGCTTGTACTTAAAAAACTTAAGGCAGACGGCGGTCTTGCAGTAAGAGCTGCTGCCAATGAGAAAAAAGCAGCTGTTATTTATGATGCAATCGACTCAAGCGGCGGTTTTTACAACTGTCCTGTTGAAAAAGAATCAAGATCCCTCATGAACATTGTATTTACCCTTGCTGACGAAAAACTTGAAAAAGAGTTCATCGACACAGCAAAGGGAAGGGGTATGCTGGGACTTAAGGGACACAGAAGTGTAGGCGGATGCAGAGCTTCGGTTTATAACTCAATGCCTTACGAGGGCGCAGCTGCACTTGCTGATTTCATGAAGGAATTTGCATCAGGCCGATGAAGTTTGATGATATAAACCTGCAGATTATCCGTCACCTCATAGACGGCCGAAAATCTTTCAAGGTTATTGCAGATGAGCTCTCTATAACCGAAAACACTGTAAGAGCAAGGGTCAACAAGCTGAGTGAGGAGGGCATCCTGAATGTTCACGGACTCGTTGATCCTGAAAAAATACCCGGTCATCAGGTAGCTATTATCGGTGTCAAGGTCAACAATATGCGTCTTGTTGAGAAGGGGAAGGAATTCAGTTCTCTTAAAGGCGTAATTAGTGTTGCTGTTGTTACCGGAAGATATGATATAATCGTGCAGGTATTGCTTAACGAAGAATTCAGCCTTCTTGAATTTTATACCCATGAGGTTACGAAGGTTGAAGATGTAGCTGATGTTGAAACCTTTATTGTGTATAAGGGTTATAATTTAAGCGTACCATATATTTTATAAAACGGAGTGTAATAATGGCAGAACTTAAAACAAAGTACATGGGACTTGAACTCAACTCACCGGTTATTGCTGCAAGTTCAGGATTAACATCATCCGTTGAAAAGGTTAAGCAGATTGAAGCTGCCGGTGCAGGTGCAGTTGTTCTAAAATCTCTGTTTGAAGAACAGATTCTTTTCGACAGTAACAGAATGACAGAAGGAATGAATGCTGAAATTCATGCCGAGGCCTACGATTTCTTTAACGGAATGAGCAGTAACTATTTTCTTGACGAGTACCTTGGGCTCGTTGAAGACTGTAAGAAGGCTGTAAATATGCCTGTTATTGCAAGTATAAACTGTGCTTCCGATGGTGCCTGGATTAAGTACGCTGAAAGATTTCAGAATGTCGGGGCTGATGCTCTTGAAATAAATGTTTTCACTCTGCCGGTCAATAAGACTATGACAAGTGCTGATTATGAAAACATGTATTACGGAATAGCCTCTAAAATTAAGAAGGCGGTCAGTATTCCTGTTGCATTCAAAATAAGCCCGCATTTTACAAGTCTTGCTGGAGTTATTGAACGATTTAATGAACTTGGACTTGACGGTCTTGTTCTTTTCAACAGATTTTACAGACCCGATATCGATATAAACAATTTAAAGCTTTCACATTCACCTGTTCACAGTGCGAAGGAGGAAATCTCTCTTGCTCTTCAGTGGATAGCTCTACTTTCCGGAGAAATTGATATTGATTTTTCAGCTACAACAGGTGTACATAATTCAGAAGGTGTTATCAAACAGCTTCTTGCAGGAGCAAAATCTGTTCAGCTTTGTACAGCCTTATATAAGAACGGAATTGACTTCATAAGCAAGGTTAACAGTGAAATATCTTCATGGATGGATTCAAAGAACTTCAAGGCAATTTCAGACTTTAATGGTATGCTCTGTCAGGAAGAGAGTGAGCAGCCTGAGAAGTATGAGAGAACCCAGTACATGAAGGCCTCTGTCGGAATAAGCTAATCTAAAAGGATATAATTATATGAATCTCAGTATTTTTGAAGCAGTTATGCTGATCTGTTTTGGAGCAGCCTGGCCGCTTAACATCTACAAATCAGTTAAATCCAGAAAAACAGGCGGAAAGAGTCTTCCGTTTCTTTTTGTAATCAATCTTGGATACGTATCGGGAATTATTCACAAAGTATTTTTCAGTTTTGACCTGGTAATCTACCTGTATATTCTGAACTTTGTTATGGTCAGCATTGATATTGCTCTATACTTCAGAAACAAAAGACTTGAAGCTCTCGAGGGCTGATTCCGCAGTCGCCTTGTAAAAACTATTTAACCCGAATAAATCCGGACCGGTTTTAAACACCGGTCTTTTTATATATTTTACTGATTCTGTGTTATTATTGTGATGCAGATGATTAAACTTGCAAGATTTACACAAGATGATATCCCGCAGTTACTAAGCTGGCTGACTGATGCTGATGCCGAATTCCTTATACAGTTTGCCGGGCGTAATTTTAAATACCCGCTTACTGAGCAGCAGTTGCTCCTGACAATGGAGGAACAGAACAGTATTCTTTTTAAACCTGTTGACCCTAAATCAAATATTCCTATAGGACATTGCCAGTTCCTAAGAATTGATAAAAAGGAAAAGAGTGCTTCTATCGGTCGGGTTTTCATAAGAGATGCATATCGGGGAAAAAATTACGGTTTTGAACTGATCGAAAGTATGAAATTCTTTGGTAAAGAAAGACTAGGGCTGAAGAAGCTGTCACTGAGGGTTTTTGATTTTAATATTCCCGCAATAAACTGCTACAGGAAGTCAGGATTTAAAGAAGTGAAAAAAGAACTGCAGTTTTATCAGACTATTCAGAAAGAATGGTGCTGCATTACCATGGAGTACATCTATGATTGAGAAGAAGATTGTTTGCAGAGTAATAAATCAATATAATTAATTATAGCCTTGCATCCCTGACAGGAGCTGAAAATGATTTCACTCATTTCCGGAATAATGATTTTTATCGGCACTATGGGTCTGACAGTATTTTATATTCTAAGCCTTCAGCCGGCATCCATGTCTCTAAGGATAGAAGATAAAGCCTATCTTTTATGCGGCACCCCCAGACTCTGGGAGAAATGCTCTCAGGGTTCGGGATTGCCATGATCCTGAACAGTCTGACCCTCCTGATTTTTTCGCTTATATGGATACCTCTTTTTTTATGTTACACTGTGGTTGAAGATAATGATCTGGCGTTGAGATTCGGCCGTGAATACATTGAGTACACAAAAAAAGTCGGGTTATTCCTGCCGAAAAGATCCGGCAGATAAATTCTGTTTGTAAACCCAATAAAATTGATTATATTAAGGAATATACCTTTCATTTTCAGGAGGTCCCTATGCTGGATTTTCATGTTTCGATTGGTCCATTCTTTGCAGTCGCTGCTGCAAATTTCATATTAAGCTGGTTATATTACTCACCGCCGATGCCATGGTTTAAAGCATGGCAGATTGGTGTAGGAGTAGATCCGAATAAGACGGAGATGACAGAGGAAGATAAAAAGAGTATGCCGAGGCTGATGGGAGGTTCCGTGGCAGCCTCCTTTCTCCTTTCATACGGCCTGCAGGTAATTATTCATTCAATCGGCGGTAATTTTATGACTGGACTGCTTACTGGTGCCGTTGCCTGGTTTACTTTTGCCCTTACACACAGCCTTAATACTCAGTTTGAAGGCCGAAAGCCGGTAGTTCTGATTATCAATAATGTTCTCTATCTTGTTACATACTGTCTGTTCGGCGGTGTAATTGCTTTATGGCAGTAATTTATCAGGGAGCGTAGATGCCAAAACATAATATTTTTAAAACACCCTTTGCTGATATTTATCCTTTATATATTCAAAAGGCGGAGCGGAAGGGCCGGAATAAAGCTGAGGTTGATGAAATTATTTACTGGTTAACAGGTTATGATGCTGACGGACTAAAGGCTCAGATTGACAGTAAAGCAGATTTTGAAACATTTTTTGCCCGGGTCCCTCAGCTGAATCCTGATGTTTCAAAGATAAAAGGTGTTATCTGCGGTTACAGGATTGAAGAGATTGAAGATGAACTGATGCGGAAAATCCGATATCTTGATAAACTTATTGATGAACTTGCGAAGGGTAAATCACTGGACAAAATATTCAACAGATAAAGGATTAAACATGAATAAAGTACTGGTAGCCGGAGGTACAGGATATCTCGGCAGTCACATAGTCAATGAACTGTTATCAAGAAATTTAAACACTGTAATGATTGTACGTGATAAAAAACGTGTTAATCGTAATAGCCGCTTCCTTAAGATTATTGAGGCAAGGGTTACAGAGCCGGAATCTCTTGAAGGTGTTTTTGAAGGAATTGACACTGTATTCAGCACAGTCGGAATAACCAGACAGAAAGACGGTCTTAAATATATGGATGTCGATTATCAGGCTAACGCTAATCTTATTGATGCAGCTAAAAAAGCCAATGTTAAGAAATTTGTTTATGTTTCTGTCCTGAACGGCGAACAGCTTAGAAACATCAAGATCTGCGAAGCCAAGGAAAGGCTCGTTGATTATCTGAAAGCTTCAGGACTTGAATACTGTATTATCAGGCCGAACGGCTTTTTTTCTGACATGAAAGATTTTTTATCAATGGCAGGTAAAGGCCGAATCTTTCTTTTCGGAGACGGAAAACTAAAACTGAATCCGATAGACGGGGCGGATCTTGCAGAAGCGATTGTTAACGCTGCTGAAGAAGATATTAAAGAGATGGATATTGGCGGACCTGATATGCTCTCGCAGAATGAGATAGCGGAACTTGCATTTGAAGCTTGTTCCAAACCAGTGAAAATTACACACCTTCCTGACTGGATAAGAAAAACCGCACTGTTTCTTCTTAAAACTTTTACCAGTTCAAAAGTCTATGGTCCTATGGAGTTTTTTATGACTACGATGGTGATGAGTATGGAAGCTCCTCTTTACGGTAAACGACACCTTTCAGATTTCTTTAAAGAAAAACAGGCAGAGTAAATTGAGAAATTCTGTTTATATTGCAGCGTCACTGGACGGTTTCATAGCTGATAAAGACAGAGGTCTGCAATGGCTGGAAGATATACCCAATCCCGGAAGCAGCGATTACGGTTTCAGCGAGTTTATGGACAATATCGATGCTGTTGTGATGGGAAGGAATACTTTTGAAAAGGTTCTCACATTCGGCATCTGGCCGTATACAAAAAAAGTATTTGTTTTAAGCAGCAGACTTAAAGAACTCCCGGAACATCTTGGAAACAGAGCTTCAATTGTAACCGGTAATATCCCTGATATTGTAAAAACACTAAATGAAGAAGGTTTTAAGAACCTTTACATCGACGGCGGAAAGACAATACAAAGTTTCCTTGAGTACGATTTAATTGATGAAATGATCATCACAAGGGTTTCTGTTGTTCTCGGCGGCGGAATTCCTTTATTCGGGGAATTTAATAGCGGGAAACAGTTTAAAGCTGTTGAGACTGAAATACTAAATTCTTCGCTGGTCAAAACCCGATTCCTTCGCTGCAGATAATTATTGGAATAATTTTTTCCTGCTGTATTCAACACCCTTTACAGATTGTTTAATTTTAATTTCTTTGTTGACAGCGGACTGAAACCGGTTTAATGTTACTTCTAGTAGAAACGATTCTATTTAAAGTAACGTTGAATATTTCAGGAGGAGAAAATGCCTATTAAAATGTATCTTGCCGAGGATGAAATACCCCGCAAGTGGTACAACATAGCAGCGGATCTGCCCACACCGATGCTTCCTTACCTTGGTCCCGACGGAAATCCCGTTACACCGGATATGATGGCTCCCATATTTCCTATGAATCTTATTGAACAGGAAATGTCGCAGGAAAGAGAAATTGCAATTCCGCAGGAAGTTCTTGAAATCCTTTACAAGTGGAGACCTTCACCGCTTCATCGGGCTGTAGCCCTGGAAAAAGCTCTGGGTACACCTGCTAAAATTTATTATAAAAATGAAAGCGTCTCTCCTGCAGGAAGCCATAAACCGAATACCGCTGTAGCACAGGCATATTATAACAAGGTTGCAGGTATTAAAAAGCTGACCACCGAAACTGGTGCAGGACAGTGGGGAAGCGCCCTTTCCTTTGCATGTGCCCAGCTTGATCTTAAATGTAAAATCTATATGGTGCGGATCAGCTTTGATCAGAAACCTTTCCGTAAGGTAATGATGCAGGTCTGGGGCGGTCACTGTGTCGCAAGTCCCAGCAATGAAACGAAAACCGGCCGAGAGATGCTTGAAATGGATCCGGATACTCCGGGCAGTCTCGGAATCGCTATAAGCGAGGCTGTTGAAGAGGCTGTATCAGATCCGACTGGTGAAACCAAGTACGCTTTGGGTTCAGTTCTGAATCATGTAATGCTCCATCAGACTATTATCGGTCAGGAAACAAAGGTTCAGCTGAAGAAGTTTGGAATTGATAAGCCTGATGTGGTAATCGGATGTGCAGGCGGCGGTTCCAATTTTGCCGGACTGGCATTCCCATTTGTCAGGGACAAGATTAATGGTGATGATATCGAGATTATTCCGGTTGAGCCTGCTTCATGTCCGACAATGACCGGCGGAAGCTTTACATATGATATCGGTGATATGTCAGGGATGACTCCACTGATGGCAATGCATACCTTGGGACATAATTTTATTCCGCCTCCTATTCATGCCGGCGGTCTCCGTTACCACGGTATGTCTCCGCTTGTATCCCAGGCTGCAATTTCAGGACTTCTTACACCTCAGGCAATTCATCAGCTGGAATGCTATGAAGCTGCAATGACCTTTGCCAGGACAGAGGGTATAATAATTGCACCTGAAACCAGTCATGCGGTTGCTGCGACAATCAGAGAAGCAAACAAGGCTAAAGAAGAGGGAAAGGAAAAGGTAATAGTGATGGGCCTCTCAGGTCACGGTCTTATGGATCTTAAGGGTTACCAGGCTTATATGGCCGGTGATCTTTTTGACTATGCACTTCCTCCGGAGCAGATTGCAGAGAATCTTTCAAAGATTAAGGATTTCCCAAAAATACCCGCCAGATAGGCTTGTATATCAATTTAAGGAATTATGCCCCCTTAAATAAGGGGGCTTTATCAGAAAATGGATAAAGAAATTTACTGTAGAAAACTTGGACATCACATTCCGGTATCATACTGCCTGTCCCCGGGCCAGAAACTATATTGTTCATCCTTCAGGAACTGCTGGTTTGCAAGGATGGATGTTGATACTTTTCTAAAAGAACATTTTTCCGATGAGGTCATAGCAGAAGCCGAGAGCAGAACGACTCCCAAGATAACAGGCATAATGTCAGTAATTGAAAAATTTACTTTATGAAAATTATACTATCTCCTGCTAAAACCTTTCATCATCAGGCTGAAGTTTCCAGCTTTTATGAAACTAATCCTCTCTTTCAGAAAGAAGCAGACAGCATCATGTTAGTTTTACGTAGCATCAATGATCTAAAAGCTTTTTACAAATGCAGCCCAAAGATTGCAGCAGAGGCAGAGTCTTATCTTACGGAATTTGGAACTACCCGGAACACCGCCGCGATTTTCACCTATGGAGGCCTGGTCTTTCAAAATCTCAACAGCAGAACCTTAGATGAAAAGGGTATACTCTTTCTGCAGGAAAATCTTTTTATATTATCAGGATTGTACGGAATTCTTAGACCGCTTGACCTGATATCACCTTACCGTCTTGATATCTCACAAACTCTGCCAGCTTTTACAGAGACTTTCCCGTCAGTAAATCTCTACTCATTCTGGAAGGAGAAAATAACCGCTTCACTCAATGACCATCTGCAGGATGGAGAACCCCTTTTAAATTTAGCTTCTGAAGAATACAGCAAAGCTGTGAACCGAAAAAAGCTCAAAGGGTCGTTTGTTACCGTTGATTTTATGGAAGATCAGGGAAACAATATGAAATCTCTGCCAACTTACTCAAAGCAGGCTCGCGGTCTTATGACACGTTATATTGCAAAGGAGAAAATAGAGTCTATTGAGAAGTTAAAAAGTTTTGACCTCTCCCGTTACAAGTTTTGTGAAGAAGCCTCCACTGACGACAGGATAGTTTTTGCCAGGGAAAAGCTGTAGAAAAGGTTCGTTGAATAATTTTAAAACATATAAACCTTACAAATATTGTCAAAAAAAACTTGTTTTATTTTTATTTTAGAGATACATTGATTATAGAATGGAGCAGTGCTCTGTTTTATAAGGAGTTTTTAATGCCTAAAATAAGTTTGCATATAGATGGTTTAATATTGTTTGGTCTAGGTCTTGGGCTGTTTATCCATTTCGGCTATCAATGGTGGATTTTTCCTTTATTCTTATTTACACCAGATATTTTCATGCTTGGTTATCTGTTGAATCCCAGGATTGGTGCCAGAGTGTACAATATAGGACACTCACTCTTATGGCCGGCAGCACTGTTGCTGCTGAGTTTTATAACCCCGGGGCGCTTCTGGCTGGCCGCCGCACTTATCTGGACGGCCCATATCGGAATGGATCATGCATTAGGTTATGGATACAAGTATGATGATGCATTTAAACATACTCATTATTCGGAGGTTTAGGTGCCTTACAGAAAGACAGACAACAGAATTCAGCATTGTGAAGAAATGAAGGAAAAACTGCTGAATTCTGCTGTAGAGATTTTGACTGCAAAAGGATTTAAAGCTTTAACTGTTCGTAAAACAATAGAAGCCGCAGCAACATCGAACGGGAATTTTTATTTTTATTTTAAAGATAAGGATGATTTGCTTGATCAGCTTGTTCAGCGTGAACTTGAAAAGCTAGGTAATCTCATTGATAAAGCCGGTGAATTAGCAGGGAATTCAGATAGCGGGATATATGGGGTACTGGCTTCCATGATGTATACCGGAGTTTGCTTAGGCCTACAGGATATTAAAATTTCCAAGATTCTGCTGATTCCGGAATTGCGTACAAAATCAAATATAAAACTCAGATCATATATGTTCGAACGCACCCGTAACGTACTATCAAACAGTCATATTCTTCCTGAGGGTCTGTCTGCTTCAATGGCTGCAGTTTTGTGGCAGGGGGCACTTTTAACAGTTATCGAAGAATTCAGAAATAGTGATATGCCTGATACTGAGATCGCAGTACAGGCGACAGTCTGGAATTTACTGGCTGTTGGAGTGAATCAGGAAAGCATTCATACTTGTGTGAGTATTGCTCAAAACGTCTGGGAAAAGCTCAGCTCCAGCAGCTTTGATTAAGCACCAATTAGTAATTTTGAATTTATAAAAATAAAATTAATGTTATACTCTATAACATGAAAAATGTAATATTTACTCTCTTTAGTATTTTCATTCTTGCAGCTTGTGCTTCAAATAAACTTGTTTTAATGAGTCCACCGCAGAATGATTCAAATTCTGATTCATTCTGGGAAACCGCTGATATAGAAGAAACCGGGCTCTCAGAAAAAGCCGCTATAGATCATCTGGAATTATGCAAAAAAACGGGAGCAGATTCTCAACTGATTATCTATAATAACAAAATAGTCTCTGAATGGTATTCCGACAGATATTCCGAACCCATCGGTGCAATGTCGTCTACCAAGGTAGTTTCAAGTCTTTTAGTTGGAATTCTTGCTGATATGGGTAAATTGCATTATCAGGATAAAGTTACAGAAATTATTCCCGAATGGAGCGGGCAGTACCGGGATGAAGTCAGGATAGTAGATTTACTGACACATTCAGCAGGATTTGAACAGCGTGTGGACAATACAAGTATAGGGTTTTCCCCCGGTAATAAATCAGAATTTGTTCTGAGTTTAAAGCCTGATTATGAACCTGGTAAAAAATTCAGTTACAGCAATGAGGGTGTACAGCTTCTTGAACCAATTATCAGTTCCGTTGCAGGTATGAGTACTCAGGATTTTGCCGATGAATATCTTTTTGATAAATTAGGAATGAAGAATACTCATTTTTATAGTTATGGAGGAAGTCCATGGCTGTATTCCGAATTACAGACTACACCCAGAGATATGGCCAGACTTGGAATACTGATGAAAAATACCGGAATATGGAAAGGACAGAAAATAGTAAGTGAGGACTATATCTTAAAAGCAACGGTATCCAGTCCGCTGAATAAGGAAATGGGATATTTGTGGTGGATTTTGGATGAAAATGTTACAGTCAAAGGTTATTATGCTTCAGGATACCTTGATACCGACATTTTTGTTTTCACTGATTATGATGTCGTAATTGTGAGAACGCAGATGCCGAAAAACGGTTTTTCCGGAAAACAGGAATCTAAAGATTACTTTATGAAAGCAATGCCTATCTTCAGGAGACTGGTAAGAGATTTATAATTTCTTCTATTTTTTATATAAGCAGGATGATAATACATGACTATGGATAAGTCTCTAAAATTCAGGAAACTACTGATGATAAAAAAATATGATGATAAAATTCACCGGACTGAAGTGGTTGAACTCTGGACGGAGGTCTTCGGATATACAGACCTTAGGAATTCACCCGGTTTAGTGATTGATAAAAAGCTTGCGATAGATCAGCAGCTATATATTGCAGAAATCGAGTCTAAAGTAATTGGAACGGTTATGGCCGGATATGACGGTCATCGCGGATGGATATATTCTCTGGCTGTTCTGCCGGAGTACAGAAGTGCCGGGGTAGGTACTCTTCTGCTGCAGTATGCAGAGGCTGCATTATCTCAAATGGGCTGTATGAAAATTAATCTTCAGATAATGGCTGAAAATAAATCAGTTAAGGAATTTTACATTAAAAACGGCTATATGGTTGAAGAACGCGTGAGTATGGGAAAGCAGCTGTCTGAAAATATTCCTGATGGGGTTGAATAATGTCATTAGTAATGGTTGATATAGAATCTGACGGCCCTATACCAGGTGATTATTCAATGATATGTTTTGCTGCAATGATAGTGGAGCCTTCAATGTCTTTGAGTTTTACCGGTCGGCTTAAACCGGTTTCAGATAACTTTAATCATGATGCTCTGGCAGTATCCGGGTTTACAAGGGAGGAAACTCTTATGTTTGATGAACCGGAAGCTGTAATGAGTAAATTCAATAACTGGCTGAGAAAGAGTATTGACAGCAGAGCCGTGTTTATAAGTGATAATAACGGATATGACTGGATGTTTATATGCTGGTACTTCCATCATTTTCTTGGACATAATCCTTTCGGCTATTCCTCAGTTAATCTTGGAAGTTTGTATAAAGGATTGGTTAAAGATTATTCACAAAATTTTAAACATCTGCGAAAAACCGAGCATACACACGATCCTTTAGATGATGTAAAGGGAAATGTTGAAGCACTTCTAACAATGAAGAATGAATTAGGATTGAAAATTGAATTGGGCCGTTACCAGTGAAAAACTCTTACTACCTTGAAGCTAATGCCCTGATTGCCATTTCAGCTGATGAACTTCTGGGATTAAAAAATATAAATGTCTACACATCTTCAGTTGCTGTTTTAGAATTTATTAAGGGCTTATCTGTAGATAATTTTGAAAAAAGGAAAATTAAACTTGATGTAATCTGTAATCATCTATTCATTGACTGGGAATCAGTAAATCAAAAGATGATGGAGCTATTCGGTGGCTATATGGGGCAGTCTATTGAAGAAAATTCATACCGCCTTAAGCAATATGTAGAATTGCTTTTGAAGTGCAATGATCATTCTGAGTTTTTATCTAAAATCGGTAAAACGGACTTGTCATATAAAAATTTATGCGTATGTCTGCTGAACCAAACAATTCCTATCGGTGAAATATTATCTGTGGAGTATATGAATTATCTCCCGGGCGGTGCAGTTATGACCGCTTCAGAAAGTAATATCTTTATAAACTCCTGTAAATTTTACAGGCATAACTATTTGAATAAAACAGCTGATAAAAATGATATTGTTGATATAATTCATACTTTATATTTAAAAGACTTGACTACAACTATTGTTACGAACGACAGAAAACTCAGTAAAATCTGCCGGCGCGGCGCCAGGATAAACACTCTGAATGTTTCAGAGTTCAGATTGCTATTAAACTCAATCTAAAAACATTGACAAATCACCGAAACACTTAGAAGACATAATACCAAACCTAACCGGGCCGGTTTCGATCAGGATTCAATGTAAAGCTGGTGGCGCGAGAAAAATATAATTTGAAAAATTGTAATACTAAATCTTCATTTTTATACACTGCAATAATAGTTATTTCCATTCTTCCGGTTCTGAATGGATGTCAAAGCATCACGAGAAGCCTAGTCGTCAATTATGTCGATCCAGGTCATGAAAAAATTCTGGAATCCGGAATAATTGAAAAACAGATCCAGGCCGGAGAGGTGTATTTTAACTATGCTGAGGGACCTGATAATGGTCCGCCGCTTATTCTTTTAAATGCTCAGCACATGGACTGGTTCAGCTACAATCAGGTACTTCCGGATTTGTCTGAGAATTTTCACATTTTTGCAGTCGATTATCAGGGCCATGGAAATACAACATATCCAGCCGGCTATCCAATGACTGCAGATAGAATCGGAAACGATCTTGGCCTGTTTATTAAAGATGTAATCGGTGAACCGGCCTTCGTAACAGGAAACTCATCCGGCGGCCTCCTGACAGTATGGCTGGCTGCAAACAGACCTGAGTTCGTTAAAGCTGTAGTTTTGGAAGACCCTCCATTATTTTCTTCTGAATATCCCCGTATAAAACAGACAATTTCATACAGATCGTTTACTACGTGCAGCATATTTATTGAAGATGGAGACGATGATTTTCTTTTGTACTGGCTTCAGAGTAATGCAGCTTTTGTGGCTAATTATGCTGGTGATGATGCACTTCCTAAAATTATTAAGGCTGTGGAATGGTATCGTGAAGATAATCCGGGAGAGGCTGTTGAGCTGAGGTTTTTACAGGGAACAGTAAGAAATATGTTCCGCGGAATGAATTACTATGACCCCCGATTCGGTGCGGCTTTTTATGATGGAAGCTGGAATGCCTCTTTCGATCATGCAGAAGCTCTTACAAAAATTGAATGTCCGGCTTTACTGATTCATGCTGACTTTGAAATACTTGAAAACGGAGAACTTAACGGAGCAATGGATCAGAATGATGCCGACCTTGTTATGTCTCTGCTGAAAAAAGGGAGTTATGTAAGGATTAATTCAGGACATGTAGTTCATGAAGAAGATCCAGAGGAATTTATCAGTATTCTGGAAGGTTTTTTTTTAAGTGAAATCAATTAAAGGAATTTAAATTGAATCAGATTGAAAATTTCAGGGCTATAGGTGTTCTAAACCGGGTGTATACAACTTACATGTCAAACGCGATAGAAGGAAAGGATATTTCTTACAGCGACAGTATTTTTTTGCTTAATATAGGTGCAAACGAAGGAATAAGACAGGAAAGACTGTCGGAACTGCTGGTTGTAGATAAAGCGGCTGTTGCACGTTCCGTTAAAAGTATGGAACATAAAAAATATGTAAGAACATTACGTAACAGAAATGACGCAAGGGTCAAGGAAATTTATCTTACTGAATCCGGAATGGATCTTTTTACTTTTCTTTCTATGCTCAATGATACGTGGCTGAAAGAAATCATGAAGCCGCTTAGCTCTGAAGAGATAGAGAAATTAAACCAGTTACTCAGCCTGCTTGAAAATGAAGCACGTTCTTTCAGGAACTAAAGGCCGGGCTGGTCATCTTCTGTAACTTTGTCGAAAACTCTGCTTAATTCCTTCCAGGATTAAGTAGAGAGCTACAAGATAAAGTATGTAAGCGGCAAGCGGCCCAAAAAGAATCCACTGCTCACTATAGATATAAAACCTTGCCTGTCCGACAAGCCCCGCCCAGTCGAATAATCTTGAATTCAGCATAGCAGGACTGAATGTTTTAACAGTTGCTCCAAGAAAAACACCGAAGATTCCCATCTGGCCGATAGTGTTGAGCACTGCAATTATTTCACTTATCAGAAGGGTAAGAAGTCTTTCCTTCATAAACGGGAATATATGATTAATTATCAGATGCCATTTTCCCGCCCCGGAAGCTTCTGCTGCTATATAGTACTCTCTTTTTTTCTGTTCTCTGCAGACTGCTTCTATTGCAGCCGAATTTGCGGGTGTTCCGAAAATAAGGACCATCACACTGAAAATTGAGATAAGTATCATTTTATTGAACGGAAAGTTTATTGAAATGATTGAAAGAACAAAATAGAGAAATACTATCTGGGGCAGGGCATTAAGAGGTATTGATTTTATAGTTTTATCTTTACGCAGTTTTCCAAAAGCGGCAGATACACCGCTGATTGCACCAAGCAGAACTCTTAGTAATGCAAGTACGAAGGTGGTGCCGACAGTCCAGCGTGCACCGTACAGAATAAGACTTAGTATATCTTTCCCTGCTGTGGTTGTTCCCAGCAGGTATTCAGAAGAGGGTGCACTTGGCGGAACGACAAGCACAGGTCCCTGCTCTGTATCCTCATAGCGGACTGATTCTGTGTAATACTTTTCGTATGGGGCCAGAGCAGGACCGAAAAATACAGCGGCAAGAACAGGTATGAGAAGCATCAGTCCTGTAATAAGACGGGCATTCACGGCAGGCTCCTCCTGAAGATCGTACCTATGATAAAGAGAAGTGCCTGAAGCACCAGGTAAATTATCAGATAAAGAATAAGAATGAGAATTATTGTATTAACTGTTGCATCATATTGTTGAATGTTGTTGAACAGAAAAGATGTAAGACCTTTATTATTGAACATAAGCTCTGTGATAAATAGATTCGAAAATATTATAGCCAGCAGCTTATGAATATCGCCTTTGATAAAAGATACCGCAGCTGGTCCCAGATGAAAGTATCTGACTGCTCTTTTGGAAAGCCCCTTGGCATGTGCCATATTTATAAAAGTCTCAGTATTCAAGTCCTTCAGCTGAGTGCCTATAGTTCTAATGATATATAGGCAGGGATATATCGAAAGGACTATTAATGGGAGAAATACAGCTCTGTCTGAAGCGGAAGGTGTGTAAAGCCGCAGGACCGTGAGTCCTGTTATTCTGTTTATATTGAAAAAGATGAATTGAATAATGAGAATCAGGATAAAATCAGGAAAAACTGTCATGAATGAAAGGAACTCATAATATATTGGATTATTCTTTTTATCGGACATTCTCAGACTGAGCATGATACCTGCTGTCAAACTGATCATTCCTGCAAAGCCGGCGTAAAAAAATGAGACACTGAAATAACGAGGTGCTTCTTCTATAAAACTGCGGACAGTTTTTCCTTCCTCATAGATTAAGACACCGCCGGATTTTATCTGTTTGAAATAAAAAAAAGGTTTTCTCCATATATTCTCAGCATGAAAATGCAGTTTATAAAGTTTCTTTTCTATAAAATCAGGATCTTCAATATTTGAGTAATACTGATCATTTGACGCTCTTCCATATGAAAAAAGAGAGGGGAGGACTGCAATCAGCAGAATTAGAATGATAAAAAGAATTATGGTACCGGTGATGCTTTTTACCCGGTTCAGAAACATTTTCACTCAGCTGCCTCAATGAAAACTTTTTCTGCAAGTCCGTTCCAGACGACAGGATTAGGATATTTTAAAAATTCTTCTCTGTTTACCTCGCTTTTGTTATAAAAAACGGTCTCTTCAACCTCGGTTAGAACACCCCGCTCAAGGGCTGTCTGAGTGAGATATATAGATTTCTCTAAAGAGTTTAGAATTTCAATTTTTCGTAATTCTTCGGTACAGAGCTGATTCATAAAGTACCATGAGAACAGGGCTGTTTTCGTTTTTCCATCTATACCCCGGCTTATCAGGTTGCTTTCATCAAATCTGCAAGCTGCAGCCAGCAGCGAACCGGGCAGTTTGCGTCTAAGTTGTCCTATCTTACCGTCAATGGCCCAGATAGAGTCCGGGTTGAATGTTTTTAAAGAATTGAGAAACTCATCGCCCCATGAGCCGTCTGCTATCAGTATTTTCCCTCTGCAGTCAAGGTTTCTCCACATTTGAGGAAACCAGAGATTCCACTCGCTTGATATATGAAACTGCGGTCGCATGCTTATTATAATGAATATACATAATGCCTCTTCAGGTATTTGGGAAAATGCTGTTTCAAAGAAAACTGCATTTGTACTGGGCATATATTCTGACATGATTATTGTCTGCGGATATCTCCGGTTCAGGCTGTCGGTAAGTGTTTTATGGTTAGTAAGATTTTTTTCAGGATCCCATATTATAATATAGGTATCGTCAGCTGTGAAATTTAGTTCAGGTGGAAGGCATGAGACATAGAAAGTTGTTATACTTAATATAAATATAAGCCTCAGAACTATTTTGGCCATATTTTATGATATCTCCGACATTTAAGGCGGTCAATCAAAAAAAATATTGGATACATTATTTATATGAAAGTATAAATATAGTTAATAAAATAATATTAGAGTATAGTAAACCATTAAATATTTAAGGAAGTGACAGTAAAATTGCATAAAATAAGAACAGAATCTAAACGAATAATTTTTATTATATTCGGAATTGTTATATCTGCATCAGTTTTTTTATCCTGCAATACGATAGCATCGGATACCGGCAAAAATTTAAAGGTTGCATGTGTTGGTGACAGTATTACAGAAGGAACATTAATTCCAAATAAAAATAAAAACAGCTATCCTTCTCAGTTGGGGTTACTGCTTAATACCGGATACACTGTCAGGAATTTCGGAGTGAGCGGAGCCTGTGTACAGAGGGACTCAAACAAGCCATATACGGAATTACCCGAGTATAGGCGGTCAATGGAATTCCGTCCTGATATAATTTTATTCATGCTCGGTTCGAATGACTCAAAAACTTTTAACTGGAACAGCTCTGAATTTAAGTCTGATTTTCAGGAAATCATTTCTTCATATCAGACTATTCCTTCCAGACCGAGAATTATTGTGATGACATCTATACCGGCTTATTCTGGTCTGTACAGTATTCAGGATGAAGTGATTGAAAATGAAATTGTACCTTATATAAAAGATTTCTGTATAAAATCAAACATCGAAATGATTGATCTGAACGGCGCGTTTCAGGGAAGACTTGATCTATATTCCTTTGATAAAATTCACCTTAACAGGGCCGGCGGCAGATCTATGGCTAATATTATTTTTGAATCTGTAGACTGGTAAAAGTTGCTGAAAGTTAGTCATAAATTTACATCATATTAAAACTACTTTCTCCAGGGCAGAAAAGTATCAGACTCTCTGTTTCTTATTTCAGGAGGCAGACTATCGATGATTGCATCAGTCAGTATTTCAAGCAGCTTCGGTCGTATGTAGGCCGGGTTTGAAATCATACCTATTTTTCTGGAAGGTGTAACCGGCCCCAGCGGATGTATCCTTTTTCCGGCTTCAGGATTCATGTCAACTATAGCCAGTTCCGGCAGAAGAGTATGGCCGATACCCTTATTCACAAGCTTTTTGAGGCTTTCTAGACTGCCGGTTTCAAATTCTATCCGGGCTTTTCCCGAGTCTGCAGTGCTTCCGCATAAATCAATAACCTGGTCCCTGAAACAGTGGCCTTCGGTTAAAAGCAGAAGTTCCTCTCTCTTTAAATCAGCTATATCTATCCTTCCAGATTTCTGATTCCCCGGAGGAAGAAATACCAGAAATTCTTCATAAAAAAGAGTTTTTTCTGAAAGCTCATCCACCCCTGAAGGAAGGGCTATTATTCCGCAGTCCAGCCTGAAATCCTTTATGCCTTTAATAATATCTTCAGACTGCAGCTCGCTGATTTTTAGCGTAAGCTCGCGGTACCGGTCAAGAAAGGTCTCCAGAAAAAGAGGCAGAAGGTATTGGGCAAGTGTCGGTATTACACCTACCCTTAGTTCTCCTGATACGGAATTTCTATGCTCATCGGCTATCGCAGGAATTAAATTCAGCGAAGTTATTGCAGTTCTTGCCCTGCTTATAATTTCCTCAGCTCCCGGGGCCGGACCTACAGGGCGTCTAAGACGATCAAGCAGAAAAATCCCAAGCTCATTTTCAAGCTTGGAGATTTGCGCGCTGAGCGTGGGCTGGGTTACAAAGCAGGCCTCGGCCGCACGTGAAAAACTTCCGTATTCGATAACCGCAAGTACATATTCAATCTGCTGAATCGTCATATAGATATTATCTATCATAACTTAGAAAATATCAATTTGATCTATGAAAAAACTTCTCTTATACTTTAATAGTACCAGTTAAGGAGGTCTGGATTATGAGAAAGGTCAGTGACAATGGAAAGGTCATAGTGCCGCAGAGTGCATGGAAACATATTCTTTATAACAGTCTTGGTATTGTATTTTTGATCATTGGAATTATAGGAATTGTAACACCGGTGCTGCCGACTACAGTTTTTTTTATTCTTGCAAGCGGGTTTCTGCTTAAATCAAATCCTGTTTTATACAGGTGGCTTCATAGAAACAGGCTTACAGGAGCATATTTAAGGGTTTATACAAGAGGCGAGGGCTTAAGCAGAAAAAGCAAAGGCTGGAGTATAGCCACCCTCTGGATAACTCTGCTTATTTCAGGCTGGTTTGTCAGAAATCTCTGGCCGGTTCTTACGCTTCTTGCAGCCGTAGGAGTCGGGGTAACCTGGCATATAGCTTCAATAAAACCAAGAGAAATCAGTAAGGAAAAACTTGAAAGACATCTGAAAATGATGGGTGAAATTAAAGACGCTGTTTAAAAAAGCGAAGGAGATTAAAAATTATGAGTAGTAACGGAAAATGTCCGGTAACGGGCGCAATGGGAAAATCGGCCGCAAAGGGCACTTCAAACAAGGACTGGTGGCCGAATCAGCTTAACCTGAAAATTCTGCACCAGAATCCGAAATCACTGAATCCTATGGATGATGATTTCAATTACGCGGAAGAGTTCAAAAAACTGGATCTTCAAGCGGTAAAGCAGGATCTGTATAAACTGATGACTGATTCAAAAGAGTGGTGGCCGGCTGACTACGGTCATTACGGACCGCTTTTCATACGAATGGCATGGCATAGTGCCGGAACATACCGTACCAGTGACGGTAGAGGCGGCGGAAATACCGGTAATCAGCGGTTTGCACCTCTGAACAGCTGGCCGGATAATGTGAATCTTGATAAGGCCCGAAGACTGCTCTGGCCTGTGAAGCAGAAATACGGCAACAGACTTTCGTGGGCCGATTTAATGATACTGGCCGGAAACTGTGCTCTTGAATCGATGGGGTTTAAAACATTCGGTTTTGCCGGCGGCCGTGAGGACATCTGGGAGCCGGAAGAGGATGTTTACTGGGGAACCGAAAAAGAATGGCTTGCCACAAGCGAAAAACCCGACAGCCGGTACAGTGGTGAACGCGATCTTGAAAACCCGCTTGCTGCGGTTCAGATGGGACTGATATATGTAAATCCTGAAGGTCCGGACGGCAACCCCGTTCCGGAAAAATCAGCCTTTGATGTACGCGATACCTTTGCCAGGATGGCAATGAACGATGAGGAAACTGTTGCGCTGATAGCCGGAGGACATACATTCGGAAAGACCCATGGAGCAGGTGATGCCGCCATGGTCGGAGCAGAACCTGAGGCTGCTGATATTGAAGAGCAGGGGCTCGGATGGAAAAGCAGTTTTAAGAGCGGAAAGGGTGATGACACAATAACCAGCGGCATTGAAGGAGCATGGAAGCCTAAGCCCACTACCTGGGATATGGGCTATCTTAAAGTTCTTTTTAAATACGACTGGGAACTTGTAAAGAGTCCGGCCGGTGCCTGGCAGTGGCTTGCCAAGGACGTAGATGATGAGGACATGGTTGTCGGAGCTCATGATTCAAGTAAGAAATACCGGCCGATGATGACTACAGCGGATATGTCGTTAAAATATGATCCGGTATATGTGAAGATAGCCAAACGTTTTCTTGAGAATCCTGCAGAGTTTGAAGATGCATTCGCACGAGCCTGGTTCAAACTGACCCACAGGGATATGGGCCCCAAGGCACGATATCTGGGCTCTGAAGTTCCGTCTGAAGATTTGATCTGGCAGGATCCCGTTCCGGCACGCGACTATGATCTTATAGATGAAAAGGATGCCGCTGCATTGAAAGTAGATATTCTTAAGTCCGGTTTGACGGTGGCGCAGCTGGTCAAGACTGCATGGGCTTCTGCTTCGACTTTCCGGGGGTCCGACTTTCGCGGAGGTGCAAACGGCTCCCGGATAAGACTTGCTCCGCAGAAAGACTGGGATGTTAATGAGCCCGCAGAGCTGAAAAAGGTTATTGATGTACTCTCCGGAATACAGGAATCATTCAATAAGGCTCAGTCCGGAAATAAGAAGGTTTCAATTGCCGACCTGATAGTACTCGGCGGTTCGGCTGCGGTTGAGAAAGCGGCAGCTGATGCCGGCACTCAGATATCTGTTTCATTCACTCCGGGCAGGACGGATGCAGTACAGGAACAGACTGATGTTGAGTCCTTCTCTGTGCTTGAACCCATAGCCGATGGATTCAGAAATTATCAGCCTAAGCAGTACAGCACTTCTTTCGAGGAGCTGCTGGTTGACAGGGCGCAGCTTCTGAAGCTGACGGCTCCGGAAATGACCGTGCTTCTTGGGGGGCTCCGTGTCCTTGGAGCCAATTACAGAGGTTCTGAGCAGGGCGTTTTTACTGATAATCCGGGTAAGCTGACAAATGACTTCTTTGTGAATCTGCTTGATATGAATAACGAGTGGAAGAAAGAAACCCCTGAAGGCCTCAGCTATACCGTTTCAGACCGTAAAAGCGGTAAGGTGAAATGGAAAGCCAGCAGGACAGATCTTGTCTTTGGTTCTAATTCACAGCTGCGTGCTCTTTCTGAAGTTTACGGTCAGGCGGATGCGAAGCAGAAGTTTGTAAAGGACTTTGCTGCAGCCTGGACTAAGGTAATGAATCTTGACAGGTTTGATTTAGCATAAATCAACGTCTTCATTTTTAGCTGCAGTGCTGAGGGAGAAGTCTTTCAGTCTGCAGCTTTTTAATTTCTTTCAATAAATACGACATACAGCTGTCATATACATCGAGATATCATCTACTAATGAAAATAATTGATAACATTAAACCATTTAAAGCAATCAATTGCGAGACGAGCGCAACCAGATTACTGCTGCTTCACGAGGGCGTAGAATACAGTGAACCGATGATGCTGGGACTAAGCCAGGGCTTTGGTTTTATTTACTGGAAAATGAGTTTTATGAACCTTCCGTTTATCGGTGGAAGGGCTAAACCCTATGAACTGACAAAAGTTTTTTGTGAAAATACCGGATTTGAGGTTGATGAGAGACAGACAAGTTCGAGAAATAAAGCCTGGCTTAACGTGGAACAATTTATAGATATGGGGGTTCCGGTAGCTTTACAGCTTGATGCCTATCATCTTGAGCATTTTTATCATAGTTTTCATTTTGCCGGACATTTTGTCACTGTATACGGATATGATTCAACTCATGCCTACGTCTTTGATACCGGAAAAGTATATAAGGTATCACTTGAGAATCTGGAAAAAGCAAGGTTTGAAAGGGGGTCAATGGCTGCAAAAGCTCGTTCCTACACAATTAGAAAAAGTAAGGTTCAAATTGCACCTGAGTTGATAATACCTGATGCAGTAAGAAAAATTGCCGATGGTTTTTTAAATCCGCCTCTGAAATGTTTCGGCTATTTGGGAATAAAGAAATTAGCAGATGATATACAGAACTGGCTTTCCTGTACGGATAAGCCTGAAAAAGAACTATATGATCAGGCTGATCTAATGGAGAACGGCGGGACAGGCGGCGCTGTTTTCCGGAATATGTTCACTGCATTTTTAAATGAATCCCTGACATATTTACCTTCGAATCCGGTGCTTGAACAAGCAGTTGAGTTGTATTCACAGGCCGCTGCAAACTGGACTGCGACTGCAGATTTGATTAAATCGGCAGGCAGGACAAACAATCATAAGTATCTAGATGCTGCGTCTGCGGTATGTTTTGAAACAGCAGAAATTGAGAAGATGGCTATGGAATGCTTATTGAGGATTAAATCAGACTGAAGGTTTTCTATCACAGTCGTCAAGCAGAATCTCTAGTGCCCCTATGGACATAGTCAGTTCTTTAATCGACAAAGCAAGCGATATTAATAGAAACAGAAGACTGACTGCGAACAGAATCTCTCCGACAGTACTTTGGCCGTAAAAAAGCAGCAGCATGGTAGCTACACACAGAAAAAATGAAATTACCCCGAATATCTGCATGTTCCTGATTATATAAATCCGTGAACGGAGATTTTTTATCTGCAGTTCAAGATGATCTTCATGCGTCTTCGCTGATTCTTTATGCAGATCACGGATGAGTCCTGCTATTGTGAGATAGCGGTTTGTATATGCAAGAAGCAGCAGTGATATCGCAGGAAACAGCAGCGCAGGGGTTGTAAGTGTAAACTCCATTCAGTTCTCCTTCATCTTATTAAGCAAAGATAATAAAAATAAGGGTTATGGTCAAAATTCGGAATATGAATTTACACATCTGAATTGCTGAAATACCTCTGCATTTCTCTGGAAACCGCCGGCATAGTATCGGTGCAGTCATGCTTCAGCCATTCAAGCAGCAGTCCGATTAGTCCGGATACCATGAACGCCTTAATATATTCTCGGCTGTACTTCAGTCTCGGTTTCCAGTCTGCTTCCCGGTTTTCAATTGAAAGCAGGTTTGTAATAGTTTCGCTCAGTTTCCAGGTGAATCTGCCGGTATGGGATTTTACCAGTATCTGATATATCTTTTTATTTGCTGATATGCCGGCTGATACTTCATTTAGAACTGAGTTGAAATCCTTTCCCTGGTTACTCCTTATTTTTGCAGTAATTTCATCCATAAGCTCATCTTCTATTTCTGCAAGAACATCTTCGATGCTTTCGTAGTGGCTGTAGAATGTGCTTCTGTTTATATCAAGCATTCCGCAAATTTCGGTTACAGTTATCCTGTTAGCCGGATCCGTCTCCATAATTTCCAGAAGCAGCTTTCTTATAGAGTTTTTTGTCTTTCTGATACGTCTGTCCATAAATCCCTCAAATCCAACATATGAATAAATGTGTTGTTTAACCGACAGATATCTGCATCTGATATTTCCCGCCGGTGAATAACTCATTATATTATCTAACAGAAATTAAAACAACAGGTGTAGGAAAACATACACTTGTACAAGGAGACAAATTATGAAAAAGACAAAATTTGCTGCAGTAGCCATGTTGCTTATTGCGATGCTGTCTTCCTGCATGAGTACTTCGGTAAAGGAAATTCCGTACTCAGGTCAGGCGCATGGAACATTTGAGGAAGAATGGCTGAGTTATTCAGGAACAAACGGATGGTGGTATGCGACCGGGTTTCTGTATGATGAAGATGACAATATGTATTCATACCAGTTCACTATAGCCCAGAATAAAATGGGAATACTGAAACCGATAGTTACACAGCTGGCCCTCACTGACTTCACAAATGATGAGCATCATCTTTTCAACAATGTAAGGATGAATAAAAAAGGATTGTATGTTAATGAGACAAGAGTTCAGATGGAAGACTTTACCTCTGTTCAAAAATTTGACAACAGTATGATCATCAATGCTGATACTGAGGAGGTTTCATTTAATCTGAATCTTGATTACGGAAAGGGGCCTGTATGGCACTGTGATGACGGCTTTCTTATAATGGGGAATCCTGAAACTACAACTGAAAGCACAATCTACTATTCGTATACCAATATGCCTACAACAGGAACAATTGTGATTGACGGTAAGGTACTTAATGTAAGCGGCAAATCATGGTTTGACCGGCAGGGAGGCGATTATACCATTCAGGACAGGGCAACCCAGTGGGAATGGTTTTCTATAAGGTTTGATGATAATGAGGAGCTGATGCTCTTCACTTTTCCGGCTGTAGATGCAGTTGACGGAACTTATATCAGGGAAGACGGTTCATACAGCCGGCTGAACAACTACAGTATTGAAGCGACCAGCTTTACAACTGCAACAGAGCAGAATCTGAAGTTTTCTTCAAGCTGGAAACTGACAATGCCGGGCGTAAAGGACGAGGTCTATACCATTGTACCGCTGATGGACGGTCAGGTTAACATCGGTTACTTTGAGGAACTCTGTGCGGTTTATAATGCTGATGATGAGCGGGTAGGTTACTGCTTCACAGAACTTCTGCCCGGAGCCAGAAATGAAACCTGGGAGACAATTCACTGATAAAAAATATCAGATATAAAAACAGAAAAAATTAATGGGGCATCTTCTACGGAGGATGCCCGTTCTATATTTTATTCAAATTCTGCTATAATCAGCCCTGGTATCCAGATTTTTACGGAGAAGACTGCAGTGAAAATTGTACCTGCTGAAATAACCGACATTGAAAATATTATGACAATTATAGCTTCCTGTGTGAAAGATATGGAAAATAAAGACATTTTTCAGTGGAATGAACATTACCCGGATCGTTCAATAATTGTGGATGATATAAGAACTGAATCCGCCTACATTCTGATTGAAGATGGCAAATGTGCTGCATACGTATCAATTAATGAAGATCAGCCTGAAGAGTATAAGACTATCAAGTGGTCTGAAAATCCGCAGAAGTGTCTGGTTGTTCACCGCTTATCAGTTCATCCTGATCGGCAGGGGAAGGGAACTGCAGGAGAATTGATGAAATTTATTGAAGCATTTGCATTAAAGAATAATTACTCTTTCATAAGACTTGATGCATACAGTAAAAACCCTGCAGCATTAAAACTGTATGAAAAAAACGGATTCCGCAGAATGGGCGAGGGTTATTTCCCTTTTAGAGAATATTCTTTTTATTTCTATGAAAAATCACTTATAATTTAATTGTTGCCAAATTAATTAATGCTAATTGATGCCATTTAAAAATTACAATTTCTTTTAAGATTTAAAAACCTGCTCAATAATTACTTAAATATTTTTGAGAGGTGTTTAGATATGAGTACTGTTAGTAAATCTGTATCTGTAAAAGCAGGTGTACAGAGAATGGGCCGCTTTCTAAGCGGAATGATCATGCCGAATATCGGCGCGTTTATTGCATGGGCGTTGATTACCGCCTTTTTTATTCCTACAGGATGGGTACCTAACGAAAGACTTGCCGCTCTTGTAGGTCCTATGATTACCTATCTGCTTCCACTGCTGATCGCGTATACAGGCGGTAAAATGATATGGGGTGTCCGCGGCGGTGTTATGGGTGCAATTGCAACGATGGGTGTAATTGTAGGTACAGATGTCCCGATGTTCATCGGTGCGATGATAATGGGCCCATTTGCCGGCTGGGTTATTAAGAGATCTGATAAGCTTGTTGAGGGAAAGATTCCTGTAGGTTTTGAAATGCTCGTTGATAACTTTTCCGCCGGTATTATCGGAATGATTCTTGCTCTTTTCGGTTTCTTCGTCATGCAGCCTATCCTTACAGCGATAATCACAGTTCTTCAGGGCGGAGTAGGCTTCCTGGTCAGCAGAAAACTTCTGCCTCTTGTTTCTATCTTTATTGAACCCGGAAAAGTCCTTTTTCTCAATAACGCAATGAATCATGGAATTCTTGGTCCTCTGGGTATTCAGCAGGTTCAGGAAACAGGAAAGTCAATACTCTTTCTGCTTGAAACCAACCCGGGTCCCGGTCTTGGAATTCTTCTTGCCTACTGGTTATTCTCAAAGGGAAATATAAAGGCCTCAGCTCCTGGCGCTATAATTATTCATTTCTTCGGCGGCATTCATGAGATTTACTTTCCGTATATCCTGATGAGACCGATTCTTATTCTTGCAGCCATGGGCGGCGGCGCAGCCGGTGTTCTCACAAACCTCGTTCTTGGTTCAGGTGCTGTAGCTACTCCTTCACCCGGAAGTATCTTTGCACTTATGGCAGTCGCTCCAAGAGGCGGACATCTGCCGATTCTTGCCGGAGTAATTGTTGCCACTGCAGTTTCTTTTATAATTGCCATGCCTTTTGTAAAAAAATTCGCTCTGACTATGGAAGATGATTCTCTTTCTGATGCTCAGGACCAGATGGTTAACATGAAGGCTGAGAGCAAGGGCAAGGGCAAAATTACAGAAATACTTTTTGCTTGTGATGCAGGTATGGGATCAAGTGCAATGGGCGCAAACAAGCTCACAAAAATGCTTAAGTCAGAAGGTCTTGATATAAAGGTGGAACACTGCTCGGTTGACGATATACCTGTCAATGCCGACCTGGTTATATGCCATCGGGATCTTGCTGAAAGAGTAAGGCTTTCCGGTACAAAAGCTCAGATTGTGAGTGTAACAAATCTTGTAAACGCACCTGAATACAAGGATGTGGTTGAGGTGGTTCTCAGCAGCCACGGTAAAGAAACAGTAAAAAGCTAAGCGGGAGAGATTAAATGGGATTCACAGATTATATAGTAAGTAAAAAAGCTGTAATCTGCAGACTTAAGGCTGAAACTTGGGAAGATGCCATAATTAAGGGAGGACAAATCCTGGTGGATAACGGTGCAGCGACTGCTGAATACCTTGAAACCATCGTACAGAAATGCAGGGATAATGGTCCGTACATCGTAATTGCACCGGGCATAGCTATGCCACATGCAAGACCGGAAGAAGGAGCCATGGCTCTGGGATATGGCATTGTCACACTGGAGCAGCCGGTGAGTTTTAATGATCCCGATAATGACCCGGTAAGTCTTCTGATTTTTATGGCAGCACCTAATGTAAAGGAGCACAATGAAGAAGCAATTTCACAGATTGCTGACTTGTGTGATGAAGAGGAAACCGTTGACGCCCTTATAAAGGCTGAGGATGTTTCTGCAATTATATCGATACTTGAGAATCAGGAGAATTAAATGAAAACTAAGGCTGTACGCCTTTATGGTAAAATGGATTTAAGGCTGGAAGAGTTTGATCTTCCGGCCGTTAAAAGTGACGAAATACTTGTACGGGTAAATGCGGACAGCTTATGTATGAGTACATACAAAGCTGCTGTACTTGGCACCGACCATCAGCGTGTCCCAAATGATGCCGCGGAAAACCCGGTCATAGTAGGGCATGAACTTTCAGGAGAGATCCTTGAGATCGGTGAAGACTGGCAGACAAAATACAAAGTCGGACAGAAGTTTTCGCTTCAGCCGGCTTTGAATTACAAAGGTTCAATGGATTCACCGGGGTATTCATATAAATACTGCGGTGGAGATGCAACTTATATGATACTTCCACCGGAAGTGATGATAATGGATTGCCTGCTTCCATACGATGGTAAAGGGTATTTTAAGGCTGCACTGGCAGAACCTTTTTCATGTGTTATCGGCGCCTGCCGGTCCCTGTACCGAACTGACAGACATAATCACAATCACTACATGGGAATCAAGGAAGGCGGCCGTATGGCAATTATAGGAGGCTGTGGACCGATGGGGCTGGCAGCTATTGATTATGCTATCACAGGAGAGTTTAAGCCGGAGCAGCTTATTGTGACTGATCTTGATAACAACCGTCTGAAAAGAGCCTCAAAGCTGTTCAGTAAAAAGGCTGAAAAGTACGGAATATCCCTGCTTTTCATCAATACCGGTGAACTTGAAGATCCGCATGCAACTATAATGAGACTTACCGAGAACGAAGGCTTCTCTGATATGCTGGTTATGGTTCCGTCTGCTGCAGTTCTTGAATTTGCAGAAAGTCTGCTTGGATTTAACGGCTGTATGAATTTCTTTGCGGGCCCTACTGATCATTCACTTTCAGCAAAACTTAATTATTATGATGTGCATTATCAGGAAAAGCATATAATAGGTACAACCGGAGGTACGGTTGATGATATGAGAGAGGCGCTGAGTTTAATGGAAAAGGATTTGATTGATCCTCAGGTGCTTGTTACTCATATAGGTGGGCTTGATGCGGTAATTGATGCAACTTTAAATCTGCCAAAACTCCCCGGCGGTAAAAAACTGATATATACTGGTATTTCAATGCCTTTAACAGCTCTTGATGAACTGTCGGAAAAAGCAGGTGAATCTGAACTATATAGAGGTCTTGCTGCAATAGTTTCCGGAAACGATGGACTTTGGAGTGTAGAGGCAGAGAATTATCTTCTTGAAAACGGAGCTGCTATATAGTTATGAAAGATTCATTCGGGATTCTTTGCGTCGGCCTGAGCCCGGCAATTCAGAAAACGCTGCTGTTTGAAGACTTCACTGTCGGTGAGGTGAACCGTAGCCGTACCTATTACACAGATGCTGCCGGAAAATGCGTTAACACTTGTAAGGTTCTGGTTCAGGGAGGAGCGGATACCGCCTGTCTTACTGTAGCCGGCAGAGAGAACAAGGCTGAGTTTGAAAAACTTTGTGCAAGAGATTCTATACCGCTTACTGCAGTTGAAACGGCCGGAAGGGTTCGTATCTGCTCGACTATAGTGGAAGAAAGTAAAAATCGATGTACCGAGCTTGTTGCAGGAGAGCCTGAGCTGATAAGTACTGATGAGGAAACCGCATTCAGGGAAAAATTTATTGAGCTGCTGCCCGGGTGCAGGGATGCGGTGATCATATCAGGAAGCCGTCTTGCAGGTTTCTCTGATGAAATAATTCCGTTTATGGTTAAAAAGGTAAAAGAGCGTAATCTGCTTCTATTTGCGGATTACCGGGGCAGGGATCTTTCTGAATCATTCATATCTGAGACAATCAGACCTGATTATATAAAAATTAATGAACATGAATTTGTTGAAACTTTCGGAGACTCCGGCGGCCTTGAAAAAAGTATGGTCGGGGTTTCTGAGAAATACCATACGGCATTTATTGTTACAAGGGGTCCTGAAGGCACATTGACTGCCGAAAATGGAAAATTGTTTGAAACAGCCAGCGATAAGCTTAAGGCTGTAAATACAATAGGATGCGGAGATTCTATGACCGCAGGAATTGCACAGGCTGTAACAGAGGGGCTTTCCCTTGAAGCTGCTGTTGACAGAGGACGGGAATATGCATCCAGAAATGCTATGAGTATTCATCCCGGCTGGATAAAAGAGGAATTAGATGATTAGTGAAAATATATTGGTGGGAAATCCTACAGGCCTGCACACAAGGCCGGCTAAGAATGTAGTCGCCGAGGCGAAAAAGTTTGAAAGCAGTATAAAAATCAAATACCGTAATAAAGAAGCCGATGCTAAAAGCCTGCTTAAAATAATGAAACTCGGAGTAAGCAGCAACGATGAGATTGAACTTGAATGTGACGGAGCTGATGAAGAGGCTGCATTGAAAGCTGTTTCTGAGTGTATTCTAAATCTGGAGCATTGATTATGACAGGTATTTCAGTATCTGAAGGAATTTCCTGGGGAACCGTTCATCTGTTTTCTGAAACAGGATCAGTTGCCGCCAGAAGTATAAAGCCTGGTGAGATAAAAAAAGAAATCGAAAGATTCCGGCAGGGGCGAACCCGGGCAGCACAGGAACTTGAACAGCTTATAAACAAAGTACGTGTTGAGCTTGGTGACGATAAAGCGGAAATATTTGAAGGTCATCTTGAAATACTTACTTCCGATGATGTTGAAGAGGGTGTTATCGAAATTATTACCGAAAAGCTGATATGTGCTGAAAAAGCAGCGGAGATCTTTGCTGAAGTAAATGCCCGAGAAATGGAAGAACTGGATGATGAATATTTCAGGGAACGCGGTCAGGATTTCAGAGACATCGGGAGACAGCTGGTAAAGGGAATAAGCGGAAGTTTTGGTGATGATGCTGAGCTGCCGGAAGATGCTGTTGTTGTAAGCATTGAACTGACTCCAACACAGACTGCCTCGCTTGATATGTCGAAGGTAAGAGGTTTCATTGTTCAAAAGGGAGGAAAGAACTCACATGCTGCAATAATTGCACGTTCACTTGAACTTCCTGCAGTTATTCTTAATGATGAAAATCTTTTTTCGGAATTCAGGCATGGAGATAAGGTATATCTTGACGGTGACACCGGCGAGGTCTGGATAAATCCGGACGCAGATACCATCCGAATCATTGAAAGAAATCTCCTGCGTAAGCAGAAAGAAAAAGCCGAGCTGATGACCCTTCTGAATCTTCCCTCAGAAACTTCTGACAAAAAGCCTGTCGGATTATATGCTAATGTCGGCGGCCTTTTTGATATCGATAATGCAAAAAAATATAATGCTGAAGGAATAGGACTTTTTCGAACTGAATTCCTTTTTATGGAAACAAAAAGCATTCCGACGCTTGAACGTCAGACACAGGTTTACCGTTCTGCCATCGAAGAAATGAAGGGCAGGAATGTAATTATCCGTCTTTTAGATACAGGCGCTGACAAGCCGCTGTCTTACTGGCCGTTACCGCATGAGGATAATCCCTTCCTGGGAGTCAGGGGGATAAGGCTTCTGCTTCAGAAGGAAGATGTACTTAGAACTCAAATCCAGGCACTGTTAACAGCAAGTGAAGCCGGACCTGTAGGGATGATGATTCCGATGATAGGTTCATTAAAACCAATTCAGCGGGTGAGGGCTATAGTTGAAGAAGAGAAGCAGGCACTTGCCTGGAATGGTCCTGATAATCTTAAACTCGGCGTGATGATTGAAACTCCGGCAGCTGTGCAGCTGATAGAAGAAATTCTTGAACAGGTAGATTTTATCAGTATCGGTACAAATGATCTGACTCAATACACGCTCGCGGCGGACAGAGGTAATCCGTCTATGAATGAATATTATGATGAGTTTCATCCTGCTGTTCTACGCTCTATTGCCCATGTGATCAAAAAGGCTTCAAAGAAGGGAAAGCTTAATGGTGTCTGCGGTGAACTTGCAGGAAATCCGCTCGCACTTCCATTTTTTATAGGTCTTGGCGTTGATGAGCTGAGTACAACTGCTTCAAATATTCTGAAATTGAAAAGAATAGTAAGACAGATTGATTCGGCAGAGGCAAAAGAGCTGGTTACAGAAATTTTAAGGCTGCCTGCCTCTGAAGCAATAAGTGCAAGACTTAACCGCTTTCTGAATGAAAGAGATCTGCTCTGATGAAAGACCGTCAGAAGAAAATGCTGAGGTTTATGCTTCTTCATGAGGGATTTCTCCGAATTGAAGAACTGGCCGAAGCTTTTTCTGTCGGAAAACGAACAGTTTCAAGGGATCTGGATGTTATTGAGCGATGGCTGTCTTTCAGGGGCGGGAGTCTTGAGCGAAAACCGAATAACGGAACAAGGGTAATTTCATTCGGTAAAACTGCTGATGAACTTCTGGATATAATAAATGAGCCGGATAATTACATCGAGTCGCTTGACTCGAGTCAGAGAAAAACAAATATCCTTCTCTATCTGCTTGTAAATAACCGGGAAATTAAAATATCGGCAATTGCAAATACTTTTTATATCAGCGATACATCAGTCTGGGGAGATCTGAATCAAATTGAATCTGAACTTGAATCTTCAGGTTTAAGGTTAAACCGGATGAAGGGGATCGGAATAAAACTGTCCGGAAATGAATCGGCTGTGCGTTTGAAGTTTTTAAGTCTGATGACAGAGTCATTTTCATCCAAAACAATTATTCCCTATCTTTATAATGTACGGGAGGACCGGAGTACTTTTCTTGAGATAAATCAGCTCAAGTTCATGATGAATAAAATAAATTTTGAGAATAACTATTCCGCTATACTCGAAATATTATCTGATCTTTCAGGACGCCTTGGATATCAGTTTACAATGTCAGGTGAGTGTCTTCTTTATTTTTATCTTCATCTTACGGTTCATCGGATCAAAGCCGGGGCCCTAATAACGGATTCTAATTTTTCAGAATGTTCTCCATATTTCAGGAATCTATCGGAAACTGTGCTTGGAAAGCTTACTTCACGGATATTCAGCGGCAGTCTGCCGGAGCAGGAATATAATTTTCTTGGTCTTTTAATGCAGGTTCTTGAACCCGGCGATATAAATGTTCTGAATTCAGATAAACATTTCAACGGAATGATTACTGATGCAGTAACCGGATTTACACAAAAACTGATATCTGAATACGGGATACTGGACAGCAGGCAGTATTATCTGAATGATAATCTTGAGTCGGTTTTAAAAATTGCCTCCGCTTCTCTTATACTCAGATTGAAAAACGGTATTCCGTTCTGGCATGGCGAGTGGGGGGAGACTTCCTCTGAAAAATGGGATAGAAAAAAGAAGGGATTGATCCTTGATAATCTGCTTAGAGAATTTTTTGGTCTTGAAGCCGATTCAAAAGTCATCGATTATATTCTTCTTTATTTTCATTCGATGATATTCACCAGAGCGGATCTGCCTGATAAGAAAGTACGCTGTCTTATCTGCTGCTTTGAGGGAATCGGTCTTGCCTCGTATTTAAAGTCGCTGCTAACCAGAGAGATAGATCATATAAATATTGTTGAAGCTACTGCAGTGTTTAAGATACGGCAGGAATATCTTGATGCAAATGGTATTGAACTTGTAATTTCTACATTTCCTATAAGCGGTCTGGATATTCCGGTTATACCGGTATCGCTGCCGATTAATCGTGAGACACTAATCTCAAGTATTGAAAAGGCTGCAGGGGAAGTGATGAAAAGCAGCCGTAACATGGATGCTCCTGTTAAATTTGAAGAGTTTAAAGCTGAATCAGGATTTCCCTCATTCAGCAGGATCGTAAGATTTATTAATTCATTCAGAATTGTTGAAATGGAAGAATCTTCGAATTTTGAACAGATTATCAGAAAGCTGCCGAGATTTCTTAAGGATTCAGTTACTGACTGCCGCGGTCTGACAAGAGACATAAAAAAGCGTGAAGAACTTGGTGAACTTGTCGTTGATGAATGGAACATAAGAATAATTCACTGTAAATCAAAGACAGTGTCAGAACCAGCTGCAGGAGTAATCAGATTCAGTAAAGAAAATGATAAACGGATGATTTTTATGTTCGCTCCTGATCCATGTCCTGACAGTGAACGAAAAATGCTCTCTGCTATTACCATCTCATTTTTGGAAAATATAGAGTTCAGAACCGCCGTACTTTCTGCCGGTGTAGATAAAATAAAGAAAGAATTAATTAAAATCTATCAGGAGTAGGGCTTCCAGAAACAGGAAACCCGGGCAATTGTCCTAGAATGATTTTCTTCTTTCCAGTATTTCATCAGGAATATTGCTTAGCAGTTTGACAAGTTCATCAAATATAAAATCAACATCAACAACTGCCGCCACGTTTCCTTCCGGATTAAGTATCGGCTCGGCTATCGTAATAATCATACGGCCTGTGTATTTTGAAAAAAACAAATCCGACACGAAACGTTCTTTCTTATCAAGAACACTCTGAAACCAGTCTTTCTCAGTAAAGTTTTTATTCATCAGATTACGGAAGCTGCCTTTATCTCCGCGCTGTGTATATACCTGAGACAGTCTTTGGCCGTCTGTATTGATAATGGAAAGAAGCTGTATTGACCCTTCTTCCTTTGCAATGTTGTTAAGATATTTTTCCATTGTATCTGCATTCATAGAGAGCACTTCAGGGGAACCTGAAATCTTTTCTGCGATTCTTGTAGCCTTGAGAACTGCAGCCTTCTTAACTTTCTGAAAGTCTGATTCAAAAAGGGACGGAATATGGTGTTTTGCCTGAGCTATCATTTCATCGGTTGATATACTTGTTGTACGGCCCTGAGCATACTGTTCCATAACCCATTCGTAAATCCTTTTTACGCCGGGATGTCGTTTGCTTACTTCTACCGTTTCGAGTGTATTCTCAAATTTTACATAATCGGTAAGCCAGGCGGCAATCCCGGCAGCTCCGGCTTTATCTGTTATCATCAGTTTAAGCGGACGGTTAAGTAGTCTGCCAGTATCAAAAATGTTATAAATTTCTTCATTCTTTAAAATTCCATCTGCATGTACACCGGCTCTTGTTGTATTGAATTCTTCTCCAATGAAGGGGTAATTAGTGGGAATTACAGCCTTGATTGTATTTCGATAGTACTCGGCAATTTCAGTTATTACCCTCGTATCAAGTTCGCTGCTGCTGCCTTTCAATCCAATATATTCAATAACCGCGGCTTCAAGAGGCGGATTTCCTGTTCTTTCGCCGTAACCGAGCAGAGATGCATTTAATGATGATGCTCCGTATAGCCAGGCTGTTGCAGCGTTTGTATGCACCTTGTGAAAATCGTTGTGCCCATGCCATTCCAGCCATTCTGACGGATAATCTGCGTCCCTGCGAAACGCATACAGCAGCTTTGGTATACTTCGCGGCAGTACTGTTCCCTGGTATGAAAGACCGTATCCCATAGTATCGCATAATCTTATCTTTACAGGTGTACCGCTTTCATCAGACAGCCTTTTAAGTTCCTGAGCAAATGGTATGCAGAACCCGTATATATCCGAGCGAGTAACATCCTCAAAATGACACCGGGGAATTATTCCCTCTGAAAGAGCCGCCTTGACTATGCCGAGATATTCATCCATTGTACGGGCCCGGTTTTTTTTAAGCTTCAGGAATATATGATAATCGGATACCGATGTTAGAATTCCGGTTTCCTTAAGGCCGATTGATTTTACAAGTTTGAAATCTTCAGCGTTAGCTCTTATCCATCCGGTAATTTCAGGAAATTTATAACCAAGTGAAAGACAGGCTTCCACAGCCTCACGGTCACGATGGCTATAAAGGAAGAACTCGCTCTGCCTGATTATTCCGGAATCTCCAGCCAGCTTGTGCAGCATGGAAAAGATTTCTTTTATCTGTACCGGTGTATAGGGAGAACGGGCCTGCTGCCCGTCGCGGAAGGTTGTGTCGGTTATCCATATATCTTCCGGAAAATCCAGGGGAACTGTTGTGCCATCGAAAAGAATTTTAGGCACTTCAGTATAGGGGAACTGTTCACGATAAAGCTGCGGGTCTTTCACGTCGATTAATTCATATTTTCTTGCTGGAACAGTCCTTAGGCCTGAATATGAGCTCATCATTTTTACTTCTCCCTTTGAGTGTATATATTAATGTTTGTACGATAAATACAGAGTTATGTAAACATAAAACTTACAAATAAGCATTAAAAATGTAAATATTATGTGTTGATAAGTTCTAAATCTATGTATGTTTACTGTTTAGTTTGCCCAATTGATTATTTCAACTATATCATCGGAAACAAGATCTGAAGCTTTTGAAGCTTCTTCGGGCAAAGACGAAACAGCCGCGCCGCCGGCTGCAATTCTAATTCTTGATCCGAATTCACGCCTTACGGCTTTGATAATACCTGCGGCAGAGTCAATATTTTCATTCAGAGTCACGGAAATCAGAAGAATGTCTGTTTGTTTTTCTCTTAAATAATCAATTAATGCCCCTGCAGGAACCTGAGCTCCAAGAAATTGATTTTTCCATCCCGCATGCTCAAGCAGATAGCTTGCTATTCGAAGTCCAAGTGTGTGCTGCTCTCCGCTTGGAGTCATGCTGCATATAGTTCCTTTAAGAGGTAAGGAGTGGGGGGTGTGCGTGTGTACAGAAATAATGCACTCAAGGATTGTCTCACTTATTAAATGCTCTTCTTCTACTCCGTATATTCCTTCATTCCATCCGTCACCTGTTTTTTGCAGAGATGGTATAAGTAAATCAAGGAATATCTGCTCTTCGGTATAAAGTTTACTGTTGAGAAGATTAAGACAGAAATTTCCTGCTTCCATTCTGGAGCTAAGACATATGTTAAGAAATTTATCAGTTTCTTTTAAGAGTTCAGCAGATTTACGGTAGTTAAAGGCCTGAAATGTTGTCTGAGAATTATTGAAGTCTCTGCCTGTAAACTCATCCAGACTTGTTTCAAAAAAATCTGCAAGTTTTATCAATGTCTCAAGATCGGGATTTCGTTTTCCGGTTTCATAGTTGGCTACAGCAGTTTGAACAATACCAATTTCTGATGCAAGTTCTTTTTGTGTGATTCCCTTTCTTTTTCTGTACAGTCTGAGCCTGTCGGATAATTCCTGAGTCTGTTTCATAATAATAAAATAACACAAAATGTGATTAAGTAAAAGAAAAAGTTTTTATAAAAGTTCTTTACAAACACGTTATGTGATATTACTTTTATTATATAAGGAGAATTATATGAAAAGTTCCAGAATTATCATTGTATCTGCAGTAATTAGTATAACTTCATTTTTTGCTCTTTCATGTTCCCCGGGAAAAGCGGACGATGTCAGTACATCAAGTCCAATACCTGCAGAACCGGACCCTGTTTCGGTTGAGGCATACAACGCTGATTACGGAAAGCTGGTTTCATCAGTTGACGCCTCCGGGCTTTTAAGGGGAGTGAAGGAAGCCTCGGTTGTAGCAGAAACTTCTGGTAAGATTACCGCCCTGAAGGCCGGTATCGGTGATTATCTTAAAGCAGGAGCACCAATTATAACTATTGATGATTCAATAGCTGTTCTCAATTTAAGGCAGGCAGAGCAGGATTTAGAAAGTATAAAGATTGACTATGATGCTGTTGAGCGGGCATACCGTAACGGCAATGCAAGTAATGCAGAATATATAAAGGCAAAAAGTGCTTATACAGGCGCAGAAGCCAGGCTGGAGCAGGCTCGAAAAAATTACGAAAATACTTCAATTACTGCTCCTTTAGAAGGATATCTTGCAGATCTTAACAGCAGCCTGGAAGAAGGCAGCTATCTTTCTACGGGAAGTCCTATAGGTGTTGTTGTTGATCTTTCAGGTGTTAAGGTCGATGTTTTTGTAAGTGATGATGATGTAGGAAATATATCAGAAGGTGCCCCTGCAGTAATCATGGTGGACGGACTTGAAATAGATTCTGAAGTAGAGGCTGTTGCACTCAGCAGTGACAGAGCCACCGGCAGCTTCAAAGTTATAGTCTCGGCGGATAATCCATACGGAACAAGAATTCGTTCAGGTATGCCCGCAGTAGTCAGTATTAATCCTGAAGTTGAAGACAGCCTTGTAATACCTTCTGCAGCCGTGGTCAATTTCGGAGGCAGCAGTTTTGTATATGTAGAACAGCATGGAAGGGCACGACTTACAGAAGTAGAACCCGGTAAGCTTGCCGGCGACCGGATAGAAATCAGATCGGGACTCGTGCAGGGAGAAACAGTTCTTGTAACCGGAATAAAGAGTCTTGCAGACGGATATCCTGTTATTTTCAGACTTAGGAACTAAGGGAGACGACTATGAATATAGGAAAGTTTTCGGTTAAAAACCCGGTTCTTCTAACTATTCTTATGATAACCCTCATAATATTAGGAACTTTCAGTATGCTTCAACTGCCTCAGGAACAGTTTGCAGAAGTTCCTTTTTACTGGGTGAATATCATAGTGCCATATCCAGGCGTTTCGGCTGAAGATGTTGAATCTTCTGTTACTGTAAAAATAGAGAATGAGATGGACGGCTTAAAGGATCTGAAGCGCATACAGTCTGTAAGCAGCGAAGGTTTAAGCACAGTAAGAGTAGAATTTGATGACGGAATCACAAATGATGAGTTTGGACGGTATGTACAGGATGTTCAGACAAGGTTTTCAAGGATTTCTTTACCGGACGGAACTCTGCCGGCAATTATTGATGAGTTCTCATCTGCTGACTTCCTGCCTGTAATTGAAGTAGCTGTCTATGGAAAACTTCCCTATCCGGTAATAGTAGAAGCCTCGGAGATTCTCTCTTCAGAAATTGAAAAAATTTCACAGGTCTCATCTGTAAGTACGGTCGGCGAACGTGAGAGGAAAATATTTGTTGATGCTGATAAATCAAGATTGGAATCCTTAGGAATAACTATCAGTCAGATAGTAAGAACAATTCAGTCAAATACCGGAAACTACCCAGGCGGAGATCTTGAAACAAGCGGAAGAGAATACCTTGTTCGAACCGTTGCAGAGGCTGATACATCGGAGAGTTTTGAGAAACTTATTGTGAGGACAAGCGACTCAAGCGGTGTAATCAGGGTAGGTGATTTAGCAGAAGTTAAATCTGTCTTTTCCGATTCAGGTGAATATGTGAGGTTTAATGGAGAAGATGCAGTTCTTTTAAAGGTGGCAAAAGTTGCAGGCGGTGATGCCTCTTCGATTGTTGCAGGAGTAAAAACCGCCGTTGCAGAATTTTCCTACGAGGAATATCCCGGTGTAAAAATACAGCTCCAGAATGATTCCACCATTCAAATTAAAGACAGTATAGGTGTTCTGCTGAATAATGCAATGCTAGGGCTTGTTCTTCTGGTAATCATACTCATTGTCTTTATAGGCTTGAGAAATGCTCTTATGACTGCTTTGGGAATTCCTGTCACTTTTGCTATCACGTTTCTGATACTCGATTATCTCGGTGAGACTTTTAACACGAATACTCTATTTGGCCTTGTTCTGGTTCTCGGTATGATTGTCGATCATGCCATAGTCATAATTGAGAACAGCTACCGGCTTCAGCAGGACGGTCTAGACAGACGCGAGGCTGCAATTAAAGGTGTAAACCAGGTCGTAATTCCTGTAATCGCGGCAACTGGCACTACTGTCGCTGCATTTCTTCCTTTGATGATACTTCCCGGAACCATAGGCCGGTTTCTTCGGATTATTCCTCTAACTGTTTCCATAGCCCTTATCGCCTCCACATTCGAGGCAATAGTCTTTATTCCCAGTCATTATGCAGACTGGCCCTCTGCAAAAACTAAAAAACTTAAAGACTGGTTTGTTCCGGTACGCAATCGTTATAAGAAAATTATTTCATCTGTATACCGGCACAGGGGATTAACTGTAATAATCTTTATTATAATGATGCTTGCATCATTTGCTCTGGTGCCCGGACTTAACCAGGATCTTTTCAGTGCCGAAGATTACAGCTTGTTTTATGTGAATATTGAAATGGCCCCCGGAACTCGGCTCGAGAAAACCCTTGATGTTGTTTCGGAAATGGAAGCCGAATTATTTCCGCTTATCGGCAATGGTGAAATAACTTCAATAACTTCATCTGCAGGTTATTCAGGCGGGAGCTCCGGAAACTTAAACGGTAACAACGTGGCTCAGATTACTGTCGATCTTGAAGAGGTAAAAGACGGCCGTACTCGTTCAATACCTGAAATCATAGAAGAAGTTAAAGATATACTGAAAAAAGTTCCCGGGCCTGAAAAGGTGATTTACCGTAAAGCGGCTAACGGTCCGCCGGTTGAGCAGGCTTTTACCATCAGGTTTGAAGGGGATGATTATGAAGATCTTAAAACCGTATCTACACTGATACAGGAGAAATTAAGGTCATATAATGCTCTTGTTAATATCGAAGATAATCTTCAGAACGGGAAGCCCGAAATCAGACTTAAAATTGACAGTGAACGCGCCAGCGCTTTGGGTGTTTCTGTAGCAGATGTGGGAAACTTTGTCAGAGCTTCGTTTGATGGAGTTACAGCAACAACTATTTTCAGAAGAAATAAAGAAACTGATGTGGTTGTAAGATACAAGCTTGAAAGACCTGTAGAATTCAGACTGGTTAATCAGATGAAAATTCCTTCATCTTCTGGAGTCCTTGTGCCTTTTACATCCATCGGCTATGTCGAGCAGGAGGAAGGCTTTTCATCGATAAAGCGTGTTGACGGAAGAAGAGAGATTACCATTTCTGCAGACGCTTACAATGATGATGCCGTTCCTGATATAAACACATCGATTGAAGATTTTTTCAATACAGAAATATCGCCTGTTTATCCGGAAATTGAACTGAAGGTAGGAGGGGAGTTCGCAGAACTTTCTAATCTTATCCTCAATATCCTCAGGCTCTTTCTTATCGGCGCCTTTCTGATTTATTTAATTCTCGGTGCACAGTTTAATTCCTACACACAGCCTGTATTGATATTGCTGACAGTCCCATTTGCATTTGCCGGAGTTATACTTTACCTGTTTTTCTCCGGAACACCATTTTCAACCACTGTTTTATATGCCGGTGTTGCACTTGCAGGAATTGCAGTAAATGATTCGATAGTCCTGATAAGCTTTATAAACGAGCTAAAGGCCTCCGGGGTGAATACCGGGGATGCTGTAGTGGAGGCGGCTGCTACAAGGCTGCGTCCGATTATGCTTACATCTTTAACAACAATAGCCGGACTTCTCCCGACTGCGCTCGGTCTTGGAGGAAAGTCGGTCGTATGGGGACCTATGGCAACTACCATTGTTTTCGGTCTGATTTTTTCGACTGCTACTGCTCTTCTGTTTATACCGTCATTCTACGGTTTCCTGTACGACCGTAAAAGGAGAATAAAAAATGAGAAATAAACTTATATTTCTGTTTGTAATACTAAGTTCATGGTCATATGTTTATGGAAGTGATTTTAATGATCTTATAGATGCTGCACTTGCTTCTGATAATAAGCTTAAAGCAGCACAGGCCTCATACAGTTCGGTTTTGGCAGGGGCAGCGGCTGAAAATCTGTCTACACTTCCAGGCCTGTCATTTACAACCGACAGCAATAACCCCCTCTACAAATACAGTCTGGGTGAAGATTATTATTCATATCCGGTAGAGAGAAAACGAAAGCATACCGCCGGCGCAGGTCTTGCTCTGGATACACTCCTTCCCGGAGGAGGCCTGCTTAATCTAAGCGGAAGCGGCAGCCTCATTATTTCTTCACCGGCAGATGATGAAGAGCTCAGTTATTTCATGAGCCCCTCAGCCGGATTGTATTTCCGCCAGCCGCTGTTTACCGATCGGAGTTCCAAATCCATGATACGGTTTGACTCAATTAAACTTGCGAGGGAATTAAATGTTCTAAGCGTTAATTCAGAAAGCCGGTCGGTGCTTAATACTGAAAATGCTCTTGTAATATCGGTTTATTCTGCAGTTGTTAAGGCCCTGTCCATTGAAATGTCACTTGAAATAATTGAACAGCGGATAGCTATCTCGGCTGATTCTCTTAAGCTTGCAGCTGAAGATGAAGCTTCAGGGAAAATAAGCAGGCTGGATTTTATTGCCGAAGAACTGTCGCTTAGAAGACTGGAAGATATCAGCAGAGAGCTTCTTTACCAGTATGAGGCGGCTTTACGTGATATAAAAAATATTACAGGAAGTGAGCTGGTAAAGATGCCTGTTCTTCCTTTGATCGAAGCCGACAGGACTGTTCTGGCAGAACTTGAAGCAGCGCTGTTCAGCGGATCTGTACAGGTGCAGGCTGCATCAGAACTGAAAAGAATACTGGAAATTCAATCTGCAATTTTCCCTGACGGTACTGAGCCCGTATTTGAAGTTACCGCATTAATAAATCCTGGAAGTACAGATCCTGCCGAAGATATTTCTGAGGCATATGATAATCTTGGTGAAGCAGAATTAAACACTCAGCTTACAGTAGCCCTTTCATTCGGCCTGATAGACTGGGGTGAAAATAAAAAAAGAAGAGAATCTGATAAGGCGGAAATAGAAGCTGCCCGCTACCTGTTTGAAGATGCTCTGAGACAGGTAAGTCTTTCATTTGAGGGCGGTCTGGATTCAATAAAGAATATAGACAGGCAGCTTGAATTAATTGAGACTGAACTTGTGTATGATCTTGATCTGCTGGAAAGAGAAAAAAGCCGGCAGGAAGCGGGGCTCTCAACTTCGCTTGCAGTAAAGGCAGTTGAGCTTGATTACAATGAGCAGCTGAACCAGAAGGAAATGCTTCTTAACCAGAGGACTCTGGCAGTTTTGACTCTTTATAATATTGCAGGCAGAAGGCTGGCAGAACTTTTTTAGCCTTCTGTCTCTTTTATATATTTGTTGATCTTGTTAGAAGCTGAAGGCTGACTTATATTCAATTCGGCGGCTACTCCGGTTGAGGTTCCGTGTTTTTTGTACGCATCAATTATGAGTCTGCGCTCAACCGATTCAAGAATATCTTTGAGTGAACTGCTGCTGCTTGTTGTATGAAAGATACTGGCCTTAATTTTTGTCGGCAGCTGTTCCTCGCTTATCATATAGTCATCGGATGTTAGTATCATTCTTTCTATCAGATTCTCAAGTTCTCTGATATTACCCGGCCAGTCGTATTCAACAAGATAGTCAATTACGGTTCCTGAAAGAGTTCTTGTGAGTCCGTATTTCTTTCCGATAACTTCAACAAAATGATTAGCCAGTGAAAAAATATCTTCCTTCCTGTCTCGCAGGCCGGGGATCTTGATGGTTATTACATTAAGCCGGTAATACAGATCTTCCCTGAATGAGCCGTCCTTAACAAGTTCTTCCAGGTTTTTATTTGTAGCGGCGATAAGTCTGAAATCTACTTCCTTCAGATTTGCTCCGCCCAGCCGCATTATCTTCTTTTCCTGTATGGCTTTTAAAAGCTTTACCTGCATATGAAGCGGAAGGTCTCCAATTTCATCAAGAAAGAGAGTACCCTCATTTGCAAGTTCAATCAGTCCTGGTTTACCTTCTTTGCTGGCTCCGCTGAATGCGCCCTTTTCATAGCCGAATAGTTCCGATTCAAGCAGACTTTCGGGGATCGCTCCGCAGTTTATTTCAATAAACGGGCCTTCACTTCTGCCGCTTTGGGAATGCATAATCTTGGCAAACATTGTTTTGCCTACACCTGATTCTCCAAGAAAAAGTACGTTGGCATCAAACCGTGAAATTTTGAGAAGTGTAGCCGATATATTTTTGATTACCTGTGAGCGGCCTATTATAGAAGGAACCGGATCACGATCCTTTCGCAGACGGTCAATTTCGGCACTGTATAATTTTAAAGTATCCTCGAGGTTTTCAAATTCATCCTTAAGTGTCTGATATTTTGTAATATCACGTGTATAACTGACGACTTTTTCAATATTTCCATCTTTATCTTTTATCGGGATGGCGGTACACATGAGATATTTTCCTGCTCCGGTAAGCTGCAGGAGGGTCTCTGTATTTCCCGATTTAAATACTCGTATAGCTACGGAAGGATTAAAAATCTTTTTTTCTTCCATTTCAAAAATTGTTTTCCCGATAGCTTCCTGCCTTGAAATACCGTACATTGTCTCAAAATTAGGCATTGCGCTGACAATTACTCCATAGCGGTCGATTATTACAAAGTCGTCATGAAGTACACTGAGCATGTTGAGGAACTCGTCTTTCATTGACTGAATTGATGAGAGAGAGAAGGCTGCGTCTTCAATATGGGCTGAATCAGAAATCAGGCAGAGCAGCTGTTGCTGATCTGAAAGACTGTAGACATGTATTATAAACTCTTTATCTTCGTAGATGAAAAGCAGAAAGTCCTGATTTTTTTTTTCATCTCTTGTTTTTATAAGTTTTATCGCCTGCTCAAGAGTGTTGCCCCGGCTGAAAAAACTGGTAAAAGCCTGATTAGTTTTTATGAGCTGATAATCAGCATCCAGCAGTATTGCCGGTTCGATAAACAGGTTTATATCTATTCTTTCAGTCAAAAAAATCCCTCCGATGATGTATCAAGAATACCATAAAATAATAATAATTTTAATAGAGTATTACAAACTTAATACTTTTAAACTAAATAAATTATCTCCTACAAAAATGTAGTTTTATCAATCCTTCAAAAATTTAAAATATTTTACAAAAATGCAAAAATCAAAGGAAATATCAGCAAAATTAAGCCAATTCAAATAAAAATACCTGTAATGGTGGTTTTTTGGCACAAAAAATGCAATTAAATTGCAGAATAATAATTTGGAGAAATTAATTGCTTAGAGAATCTTTACCAAAAATAGTTACTGAACTGCCGGGACCCAAATCAAAGGCAGTAATTGAAAGAAGAAATAAAGCCATTCCATCATCAATCGGATGTGCAGCGCCCTTTGTAATTGACAGAGGCGAGGGGGCTATGATAGTCGACCTTGACGGTAATATCATAATGGACTGGGTCGGAGGAATCGGCGCTCTGAATATCGGATACAGCAATGAAGAGGTGGTCAAGGCTGTACAGGAGCAGGCTGGAAGATACTTTCATCCGCAGATAAATACACTGCACTATTCGGAGTATATTGAGCTTGCAGAACTTATAAATGACATTACTCCGGGAAATTTCAAGAAAAGAACTGCATTTTTCAACAGCGGTTCCGAGGCAGTTGATAACGCTATAAAGATTGCAAGAAAGTTCAGCGGACGTACTGATATAATCGCATATTCAGGATGTTTCCACGGCAGAACCTTTATGGCTATGACCCTCACCAGCGGCCAGGTATACAAGGCCGGTTTTATGCCGCTTGCACCGGGTGTTCACCGCGCTGAATTCCCTAATACTTACCGGGCTGAACCGGGTATCGCTGAAGAGCAGCTTGCTGATTATTATCTGGAAAAACTGCGGTATATGTTTGTTGACTACATCCTTCCTCAGAAAGTTGCTGCTGTAATTATCGAACCTATCCAGGGCGAAGGCGGTTTTATTGTACCTCCTATCGAGTACATAAAGGGTCTCAGACAGCTTTGTGATGAATACGGAATACTTCTTATAGCAGATGAAGTTCAGACCGGTTACTGCCGAACAGGAAAAATGTTTGCGACAGAGTACTGGGAAGAGGCAGGTGTTTATCCTGATATTCTTATTACAGCAAAGGCTATGGGCGGAGGACTTCCGATAAGCGCTGTTACAGCAAGAGAAGAGATTATGGAATCTTTGACTGCAGGTGAAATCGGCGGTACATACGGCGGAAATCCTGTGGCCTGTGCATCTTCTTTAAAAGTAATCGAAATACTAAAAAGAGACGACTATGCTTCCAAGGCCATGGCAATCGGCGAAAAATGCGAAGCTGCATTCAAAGACTGGTTTGAAAAGTATAAGGCAATCGGAACTTACCGAGTAACCGGAGCAATGGTTTCACTTGAATTTGTAAAAGACAGGATTTCTAAAGAACCGGATCCTGAAACTGCAAATAAAATACTTGCCGAGTGCAGGAAGGCCGGCTTGGTTCTCAAGGCTGCCGGCTCATATAATCAGATCGTAAGAGCTCTTATGCCGCTTGTTGTTACCGATGAGCAGCTTAAAGTTGGTCTGGAAATCCTTGAGAAAGCAATAAAAGCAGTTACAGAGTAGCGAGAAGGAATAGCTTGAGATGGAATTTGATGTAATTTCAGATATGGTGCAGAAAGCTTCGGCCGCACAGAAAAAAATAGAAACATTCTCACAGAAATACATAGATGAAATCGTAAAAGCTATTGCAAAAACTGTTTTTGATAATGCGGAAGTTCTGGCAAGCATGGCAGTTGATGAAACCTCCATGGGAGTTTACGGCGATAAAGTTGAAAAGAACCGCAGGACTGCAAGCATGCTTTGGCACAATCTTAAGGGTAAAAAATCTGTAGGGTCTGTGGAAGAAGATGCTGTAAACGGAATTATAAAGATAGCAAAACCTATGGGTGTTGTGGGAGCGGTAACACCATGCACCAATCCCATAACAACACCTATGTGTATTGCAATGTTTGCAGTAAAAGCGCGTAATTCCATAATTATCGCTCCTCATCCGCGTGCGAAAAAATGCGCCGCATATGCTGCTGAACTTATTAATATGAACCTTAAGACTCTCGGAGCACCCGAAAATCTTATACAGACAATAGAAGATCCTAATGTGCTGAAAAGCAGTGAACTTATGAGTTCAGTTGATGTTGTTGTTGCCATCGGAGGATCGACAACAGTAAAGGCTGCATATTCCTGCGGAAAACCTGCATTCGGTGTCGGTGCAGGAAATGCGCAGTGCATAATAGACAGGGGCGTCAGTATAAGCGAATCGGTTGAGAAAATAATAAACGGAAGGATTTTTGACAACGGAATTATCAGTTCTGCTGAGCAGATGATTCTCGTTCATAATGATGATTTTGCTGAAACAGTAAAAGAACTTGAGTCTCAGGGCGCGTACTTCGTCAGAAATTCTGATGAAGCCTTGAGACTCAGGAACCTGATATTCGATGAAGACGGAAATGTTTCAAGCGAGGTAGTCGGACAGCCTGTATCAAAGCTTGCTTCTGATGCAGGAATTGAACTCGAAGAGACTGTTCGGCTTATAGTTATTGAAGTCTACAGCACCGGAGAAGAGGAACTTTTCTGCAGAGAGAAGCTGTTTCCGGTAATTGGACTTAAAAGATACGAAACATTTGAAGAGGCGGTTGCAATCGCGGCTGAGAATATAGAAGCTGAAGGTATGGGACATTCTGTTGTTATACATTCCGGAAATGATGAACATGTCAGATATGCCGGTGAGAACCTGAATGTAAGCCGGCTGCTTGTAAATCAGGTCGGAGCTACCATGAGCGGCGGAAGCTATCTGAATGGTCTTGTTCCAACTACTATCTTCGGATGCGGCACATGGGGAAACAATATTATCTCTGATAATTTTAATTACACACACTTAATGAATATTACACGAATTTCAACAGTGATAGACGGAGCGGTAATGCCTTCCGATGAGGAGGTCTGGGCTGATGTTTGAGTTTAAATACGGCAAAAAAACTATCTCTGTTGATATACCTGAAAAAAATTATGCGGGAACATTGATTCCCAATGAAATAGTGCATGATAGAAGCGGAGCTGATGAAATTAATTATGCCCTTGATAATCCGGCAGGATCTGAAAGACTTGAGGATATAGTTAAACCTGGTGAGTCTGTTGTGATTGTTACAAGTGATATAACAAGGCCCTTTCCGGGAAGACTTGTTATACCCGAACTTGTTAAACGTCTTCACAGTGCAGGAGTCAGTGACAGTGATATTACCATTGTTTTTGCACTGGGAAGTCACCGCAGACATACTGAAGATGAAAAGAAATACCTGACCGGTGATGATGTTTATTCAAGCGGAATAAACCTGCTTGATTCAGAAATGGACCTCTGTATTAATCTCGGAGCGTGCAGGAACGGAACACCTGTAGATATATTCAGACCGGTAGCGGAAGCGGACAGGCTTATCTGTGTGGGTAATATTGAGTTCCATTATTTTGCAGGATATTCCGGCGGAGCAAAAGCTCTGATGCCCGGAGTCTCCAGTCATGCGGCTATTCAGGCCAACCATTCTAATATGACAAATAAGAATGCTGCAGCGGGCCGGCTTGATGATAATCCTGTAAGACAGGATATAGACCAGGTTGGTGAGTTTATCAAAATTGATTTTATTTTAAACGTGATTCTTGATAATAAGAAAGAGATTGTTAAAGCAGTTGCAGGTCATTATCTTGAGGCTCACAGAAACGGCTGCAGGTATCTTGACCGGATGAACGGTGTTGAGTTTGCTTCAAAGGCTGATATTGTAATTGCGTCTCCGGGCGGATATCCGAAAGATATAAATCTTTATCAGGCTCAAAAGGGCCTTGATAATGCCAAATATGCTGTAAAAGACGGCGGAATAATTATTCTTGCCGCATCAGCTGCTGAGGGTTTTGGCGAGAAAACCTTTGAATCATGGATGAAGGATAAAACACCTTCTGAAATGCTGGCTGAAATTGAATCCAATTTTGTACTAGGCGGCCACAAGGCTGCGGCCATTGCCATGATACTGCAGAAGGCGGAAATATTTATGGTCAGTGATCTGGGTGATGAAACTGTAAAGTCTATTAACTTTATCCCTTTTAAGTCACTGCAGGCGGCACTCGATGCTGCTGTCGGTAAAATGGGTGAGAGAGCCTCGGTTCTTGTGATGCCCGATGCTGGAGCTACAATACCATTGCTGAAGGATGTCAGTGAAGATAAGGGTTAAGCTTTATTCATTTTTTATATTCCTTTCCGGAAACAGGGAGGGAATTCTGGAACTTGAAACAGATGATGTTTTTTCTGTTCAGGACCTGCTTATGAAATGCGGCGTAAAAAAAGATTATACCGCTTTAATCAGAGTTAACGGTTTAAACAGAAATATTAACGATACAGTTAATTTAACTGATGGAGACTTCGTGGAAGTTTTTCCGATTTTTGGCGGTGGATGATTTTTTTTATGATGGAAGAGAATAAAATTTACGGATATACGGGAAAGATACTCAGAGTTAATCTGAGTACTTCAGAGATAACAATAGAAACTCCTGATCAGACCTTTTACAGAATGTATATGGGCGGGAAGGGTATTATTGCTCATTATCTTTTAAATGAAGTATCTCCTGATGCAGATGCATTAGGTGCTGAAAATAAATTGATTTTTGCTACTGGTGTTTTAACAGGTATACCAATTGCAGGAACACCCAGGTATACCGTAGGAGCAAAATCACCCCTTACCGGCGGTTTCGGCCAGTCGGAAGCGGGCGGTTTCTGGGGCCCAGAACTTAAAAAGGCCGGATGGGATGCGGTTATTATAGAAGGAAAAGCGGAAAAACCGGTTTACCTCAGCATTGCCGACTCTGATATTGAGATTAATGATGCAGCTGATCTCTGGGGCAAAGAAACCGGTACGGTTCAGCAGCTGATAAGAGATGAGCTTGGTGAACAGAAAGCCTCTGTTCTTCAGATTGGCCCTGCAGGTGAAAATCTGGTTAAGTACGCCTGTATAACCAATAATCTAAAACATTATAACGGACGCAATGGAATGGGCGCGGTTATGGGTTCAAAGAATCTCAGGGCAATTGCAGTAAAGGGCAGCGGAGAGATAAAAACCGCAAATCCTGAAAAGATATCTGATTTAAGAAAAGAATATCTGGCTGTTTACAAGAATGAACCCTTAAGCCGTGGACTGTTTGACTTCGGCACATCGGGCGGCATCTCCACACTTAATGCTGCAGGTATGTTTCCGTCAAGGAATTTTAGATACGGTGAGAATGCACACGCAGAAGAAATTACCGGGCAGAAACTTGCAGAGACTATCATGAGCAAGCGGGAAGGCTGTTTTGCCTGTCCTGTAAGATGTAAGCGTGTTGTAGATGTCAGCGACGATTCACTTTCGATTGATCCGGCTTTCGGCGGTCCTGAATATGAAACAATTGCAGGATTCGGTGCAAACTGCATGATGGCCGATCTAAAACTTATCTCAAAAGCCAATGAGCTTTGCAACCGTTTCGGCATGGACACTATTTCTGTCAGCGGAACTATTGCTTTTGCAATGGAATGTTTTGAAAACGGATTGATTGATACAGAATTTACCAATGGACTTAGACTTGAATTCGGAAACTCGTACGCAGTATTAACTCTCCTTGAAAGAATAGCCATGCGGGCCGATAACTTTTCATCTCTGCTTGCTGAAGGTTCATTCAGAGCTGCTGAGAAGATTGGGAAAGGCAGCAAAGCCTATCTTAATACGAGCAGAAAGCAGGAATACGCTCTTCACGATGCACGGACAAAAACCGGTCTTGCATTTGCATACTCTACTGCAGCCAATGCTACCGACCACATGTACACAGTTCATGACACAATGATATCAAATCCTGGAATAGTTCTGGATAAACTAAGCGGTATCGGGATTTACGAACCCATAAGTCCTGCAGAAGTTTCCTGGAAAAAGGCCCGTAATGTTAAAACTGTTTCAGAATGGACCAGCTTTCAGAATTGTGCGGGTATGTGCATACTTGTATTTGCTCCACGAGGAGTAATAAGCCTTAATACGGTTGTTGAACTTTTACGTGCTTCAACAGGCTGGGAATATACAAGCCTTTACGAAATTATGAAAGCCGGAGAACGAGCTGAAAATATGGGACGTGCCTTTAATATACTGCACGGTTCTGCAGCAAGTGAAGATGCTCTTTCACAGAGGAGCCATGAAGATCTTGCAAATGAACATTCCAATTATTATGCGGTAGATAAAAAGAATCTGGCCGACGGCATAAAAGATCTTTTTGAGATGAGAGGGTGGGATGATAAAGGCATTCCGTCCAGGGGCAAGCTGTATGATTTAAATCTTGGCTGGCTGGCAGAAAAGCTTCATGCATGAGCAGATTATATAACTAACCTAAATTTAGGAGGAGAAGAGCGGAACTTATAAATTAGGAAACAGAAGTATTTACTTTTTTAATAATTTAACTTGGAGGAATACAAGATGAAGAAAAAAAATATTTTATTTGCAGCAATAGTTGCAGCGGCATTGATTTTCAGCGGTTGTGTGAAGGCAAAAGTTGAAACAGCATCTGCTGAAGGCAGCGAGGCAAAAGCAGCCGGTGAAACTATGTCAGTAACCGACTTCATTACTGCAGAATCAGATAATCCGGACAAAATTGTCCTCAGATACGCTTCAACAAGCCGGAACCTTGATGATCACCCCTATATGAGAGGTTTCAAGAAATTCTTTGAGGTTCTAAAAACAGAACTCGGTGATAAGGTTGAGATTCAGTACTATCTCGGCGGAACTCTTGGTACAAGTACCGATGCAATACTTGGCGGTCTTCAGAATGAATCTTTTGAAATGACCGACTGGCCCCTTGGAAGTTTTGCCGAGCTTACAAATGCTTTCCAGCCCTTTGACGTTCCTTACCTTTTCACTTCCATGGATAACGCAATGGAACTTCTTGGCGGTGAAGTAGGTGACATAATGACTGAGAAATGCCTTGAAGATACGAACCTCAGACCTCTTTACTATGCTCCTATTGGTATGAGACAGCTTACAAACAGTAAGAATGCAGTTAAGACTCCGGATGATATGAAGGGTCTTAAGATCCGGGTTCAGAACAACCCGCTTCACATTGCCGGTATGAAGGCTCTCGGATGTTCACCGACTCCGATTTCTTTCGGTGAGCTCTTCACCTCTCTTCAGCAGAAGGTTGTTGACGGTCAGGAAAACCCGCTTTCAACTATCTACGACTACAAGTTTGCAGAAGTTCAGAAGTACCTGACTATCACAAACCACCTTTCAGCAGTGGGAACTATGGCTGTAAACGAAGATTTCTACCAGGGGCTTCCTGCTGATGTTAAGGCAGCCTTTGACAAGGCTTCAGCAGAGGCGGCAGCTTTTACTCTTAACGAAGTAAAAAACGCAGAAGCTGAATATCTTCTTAAGCTTAAGGGAATCCTTGAAGTGTATGAACTTTCAGAAGCTGAACTGAAAGTGTTCCAGGAAAAGGCAATGACTGCATGGCCCGAAATGGAAGAGTCAATCGGCGTTGAATATTTCGACAGCATTATTACCGCTGCCGGACTTAAATAGATTTTTGAAGCCGGCAGGATATTCCTGCCGGCAAATATTTGGGAATTAAGAACAGGAGAATCTTGTGAAAAGATTAAAATGGTTTTTAGGGAATATTGAATATATAGTAGCCGCATCTTTTTCTGCTGTAATGGTAGTTCTGCTGTTCCTTCAGGTTGTTTCACGATATGTATTCAGAAACTCAATTTCCTTTACTGAGGAAATTGCAATCGTACTTTTTATATTGTCAGTTTACCTGGGCGCCATAGGCGCAACCAGAAGAAGACAGCATTTAAAGATAGAAGTAGTTACAAATTTATTAAAACCGAAAGCACAGACTGTTTTGGCTGTAATTGCCAATATAGTTTTTATGATAACAAATGTTTTTATTATTTACGGACTGATAGGCGTTGTGGCTAATCTTAAAAGATTCGGAATGACTACTGCAATCACAGAAATTCCGAAGTGGGCGATTTATTCGGTTCTACCTATTTCGTTTGCTGCAATCACTATCCGTCTGATTGAGGATACAGTGAAGATTATCCGTGAATCTAAAAGTGGACTGCAGGAGAGTTAAATGGAAACTATGGTACTAGCCGGCCTGGCAGTTCTTTTTCTTGTAATAGGAGTTCCGATAGGAATCTGTTTCGCTATAGGAATGATATCGGTTGCATTTCTTTTTGATGTGACAAGCTTAAAATTCATTGCCCAGTCAATGTATTCAGGCCTTGATTCGCTTCCTCTGCTTGCAGTTCCCTGCTTTATTCTTGCAGGCGCTATTATGGAGAAGGGCGGACTCTCGAGGCGGCTGATAAACGCTGCAAATAAATTCAGCGGCGGAACAACCGGCGGACTTGGGACGGTCGTAATTCTTGCCTGCCTGTTTTTTGGAGCAATATCAGGTTCAGCCCCTGCGACTGTGGCTGCAATCGGAACAATAATGATTCCGCATATGCAGAAAGCCGGATACGATCGGACCTGGTCAACTGGTCTTGTCGCTGTATCGGGAAGTCTCGGGGTAATCGTCCCGCCAAGCATACCGCTGGTTGTTTACGGCTGTGCAACAAACACATCAATTGGAGATCTTTTTCTTGCAGGCGTCGTTCCCGCAATTGTAGAAGCTGGTGTTTTAATTGTCATCGCTAAAATAGTTTCCTGGAAAAAGGGATATAAGGGCAGCGGTGAGAAGTCATCAGTTAAAGAAATTCTTGCCGCGTTATGGGAGGCCAAGTGGGCTTTGATTATGCCTGTGATTATTCTTGGAGGAATCTACGGCGGAATCTTTACTCCGACAGAAGCAGCGGTAGTTGCGATTGTATATGGAATTATCATAGGAATGTTTGTTCATAAGGAACTTAAGTGGAAGGATCTGCTTAAAATCTTTAACGAAAACGCTTCATTCATCGGCGGTATTATGCTGACTTTTGCTCCGGCTGCGGCTTTGGGCGGAGTGCTTGCCATGCTCGGGATACCTGGAATGATAAGTGATCTGCTGCTTTCGGTAACGGACAATCTGATTGTTATTCTATTGATAATTAACGTCTTTCTGCTTCTTGCAGGAATGGTTCTTGATACCATGTCTGCAATAATTGTATTCGCTCCTATTCTGCTTGCGGTTCTGCAGCCTCTGGGAATAGATCCTATACATCTTGGAATAATGATGACTGTTAACCTTGAAGTTGGTTTTGTTACACCTCCTGTTGCACTGAATCTTTTTGTAGCATCGGGAATGACAGGAATACCAATGGACAAAATAGTTTCGAAGGCTCTGCCTTTTATTATTGGACTTTTAATTACACTGCTTGTTATTACTTTTGTACCCGGGCTTAGCTCCGGCGTTGTAGCACTTTTAAAATAAGGATTATTTAATGAGTGAGAAACTTATATTAGGAATTTCAGGAAGCCCCAGGAAGGGGGCTAATCTGGATATTATGCTTAAAACTGCTCTTGATGAAGCTGCTCTTGAAGACGGAGTCAGGACTGAAACAATTTACCTGCGTGATTATGAAATTAAGCCATGTATTTCATGTTTTGCCTGCTGTAATGAAAAAGCCGCTGAGAAAGATAAGCCCTGTCTTCCCATTACAGACGGAATGGAAGAAATCTATCCAAAACTTAAAGAATGTGACGCACTGATCATAGGAAGTCCGGTTTACTTCGGTTCAATGACTGCACAGGTAAAAGCATTTATGGATAGAACCGAAGGCCTGCTTAGATATGGCAAAAGTTCATATCAGAATGCATTAAGCAATAAAATCGGGGGTGCAATTGCTGTCGGCGGAAATAGAAACGGCGGTGAGGAATTTACTATTCAGGCTATCCATTACTACTATTTCATACAGAATATGATTGTTGTAGGAACAGGCCCGGAACCCACACCCGGCTGCTATCTTGGTGCTGCAGGAACTACATATCCGCAGCGGGGCAAGTCAAGGGATGCTGTACTTGATGATGAACTTGGAATGAAAAGCGCAAAAATGCTTGGCCGCAGGGTTGCAAGTGTTCTTAAAATGATGAAATGAAACAGGAAACTAAAATGATTGAACTTAAAATAGATGCAGAAGAAGTAAGAGAACTTACGAAACAGCTTATCAGAATAAAAAGCGTTAATCCTCCGGGACATGTGGATGAATGTGCAGAATTTATACTCTCATGGTTTTTGTCGAATGATATTGATGCCGAAATCGTGAAAAGTGAAGGTGTCGCCAATGTTGTTGCCAGATACGGTAAAAAAGGCGGCAGAAAAATTCTGTGGAACGGACACTTTGATGTAGTCCCTGCGGGATTGAACTGGACGGTAGATCCTTTTCAAGCCGTAGAAAAAGACGGTTTTATAATCGGACGCGGCGCTTCAGATATGAAAAGCGGAGTCGCATCAATGATGTCGGCTATGAAGGCTATCAAGGATAACGGTATAGAACTGGATGGTGAGATTGAGTTCTGGGGTATCGGAGATGAAGAAACTGGCAGTAAAAACGGTACAAGGATGCTTCTTGAAAAACTTGGTAACCGTTACGATGGTGCTGTATCGTCAGAGCCGACAGATTTTTATATTGAAAACGCACAGCGGGGCTTGAGATGGTTTGAAATCAAGATATCGGGCTCCGCCTGTCATGCCGGCCGGCCGCATGTAGGAAAGAATGCGGTTGAGCATTCGGCAAAAGTAATTGAATCGGTAAAGAAAATCAAGTTTGACTACTATAATGAAATTTTCGAAGACCAGGTTAAGCAGCCGAGTCTTTCTTTCACAATTATCAGCGGCGGCCGGCAGACCAATATTATCCCTGAAGAATGCATTCTTACAATCGACCGCAGAATGCTTCCGGGTGAAACCGAAGAATCAATTACATCCGAGATTCAGGCGGCTCTTGATGAGGCAGAAACTGAGGGTTTCACAACTGAATTAAGTCTTATCAACAAGGGCTGGGATCCATTTATAACTGAAGCTTCAGATGCAGTTGTTACTACCATAGAAGAGGCCTTTAAAAAGGTAACAGGAACCGATCCCAAATACAGGGGAAAGGGCGGCTGTACCGATGCGTCACATATCTTTCACGCCGGTATCCCTGTTGTAATTCTCGGCCCCGGTCCGGCAAATGAATCTCATACTGCAGATGAAAAAGTAGAGATAAAGCGTCTTGCCCAGTCTGTTGAGATTTATGCCCTCTCTGCAATAGAGTTTCTGAAAAAATAAGATTTTAGGGAGAAGAATATTATGAAGAAAAAAATGCCCGTAATGCTTACCTTTGATGTCGACGGAGAATCACTCTGGGCTTCCCGTGAGCTTGATCATCTTCCTGTTACCCGCTCTCTTGGAACTTACGGAATTATTGAAGGGCTTCCTAGAATAATGAAAGTTCTTGAAAGAAATGAAGTCCCTGCTACATTTTTTGTTCCCGGAATTATTGCTGAAAGGTATCCCGGGCAGATAAAGAAAATAGATACAGCCGGACACGAGATCTGCAATCACAGTTACAGCCATACATATCCGGACAAACTTCCTTCTGCTGATGCAGAAAAGGAAGAGCTTACAAGAACCAATGAGATTCTTGAAAAGCTGACTGGAAAGAAGCCTAAAGGTTATAGATCTCCAGCATGGGAGTTCAGTGAAAATACACTGGATATCCTTCTTGATATAGGATTTGAGTATTCAAGCAATATGATGCATACAGACCGTATAGGGCATCTTCAGGTGTTTGAGCGCAAGACGAATATCGTTGAACTTCCAATTCACTGGGTACTCGATGATGCAGCCTTCTGGCTTTACACGGTAAGAATTCCGGGTAAGGCGATACAGCCGGTTTCTGCTGTGCAGGAATTCTGGATTGCTGAATTTGATGCCCTGTATGAAGAGTTTATGGAAGAAGAAAATTCAGACATCTGTTTCATTCTTACCTGCCACCCGCAGGTGATTGGACGCCCGGCAAGAATGAAAGTTCTGGATAATCTTATTAAGCATATAAAATCTTTTGAAAATGTTGAATTTACTACATGCTGGCAAACAGCAGAGAAGTATAAAAAAGAGGGGACTGATGAGTAAAAATAATGCTGTTCTTCAGCTTTATCCGACAACCAAGCTGTATCTCGCCCTGCTGATAGCTGTGTCTTCAGTAATTATTCCGAGCTACATTTATGCCTATTCCTGCTTTTTAATAGCGGCGGTAATTGCTGCAATGGCAGGCTGCCTGAGGGATTATCTTAAGTTTTCAAGGAAATCAATTCTGATTCTGGTAATCCTGATTCTTGTAATGCAGATGTTCTTTTATCCTGGAGTGGATGAAGTATGGAGAAAGGGAATCTTCAGAATTACTAATGAAGGAATCCAGTTCGGGTTCAAGATGTCTTCGAGGGTTCTTGCAATAGCCTGTTCTTTCGTTCTCTTTTTCAGGATCACCGAAGTGAAAGATTTCGTTCTTGCTCTTGAGCAGAATGGTTTTTCACCGACTGCAACCTACGTCATTCTTGCAACACTGCAGATGATTCCTGAAATGAAAAAACAGTCAACGGTTATTATGGATGCCCAGAGGGCCAGAGGTGTTGAAACCGAAGGCAGTCTGATGGTCAGAATAAAGGCCTTTATACCGATGCTAGGGCCGCTGGTTCTGTCATCAATAGCCAATACTGAAGAAAGAGCCATCACACTTGAATCAAGGGCTTTTACAGCTCCGGTCAAGAAAACGAGGATTCATAAAATCGAACTTACAAGAGCCGACAAGCCGCTCAAAATTGTCATGCTTATTATTCTTATAGGACTTATCGCAGGGAGGATTGCATTATGGCTCTTATAGAAGTTAAAAACCTTTCATACAAATATCCGACCAGCAAGGGCGATGTTCTCAAGAACCTGAATTTTTCAATTGAAAAAGGTGAGTTCTGTTCAATTATCGGCTGTAACGGAAGTGGTAAAACAACATTATGCAGCGCATTAAGGGGATTTGTGCCCAACTTTTACAAGGGTGAGCTGAACGGTGAGATTATTCTTGACGGTCAGGACATGAGTGAGCTGAGTATGGGTGAGCTTGCTATGAAAATCGGCTATGTCTTTCAGAATCCCTTTATTCAGATAAGCGGTATTAAAGGTACAGTTTTTGAAGAAGTAGCATACGGACTTGAAAACCTCGGTGTTGATCCTGAGGAAATTAAGGCGCGTGTAGAAAAGATGTTCGAGTTTCTGCAGATTGAATACTTAAAAGACAAAGACCCCTTTGCTCTTTCCGGCGGACAGAAGCAGCGTGTAGCTCTTGCATCAATCCTTGTTATGGAACCTGATGTCCTTGTAATTGATGAACCTACGTCACAGCTTGATCCTATCGGTACTGAAGAGGTCTTTCAGACTATCAAGCTTATGAAAGAAATGGGTAAAACCATCATACTTGTTGAACACAAGATTGAGCTGGTTGCTGAGTACTCTGATCATATTATTCTTCTTGATGATGGTGAGATTGTAATGGACGGACCTGCTAAGGAGGTTCTCTCCAGCGAGAATGTTCTTGAGCATAATACTGCCATTCCACAGTTTGCACAGCTTTGTCTTGCACTCAAAAACAGCGGTCTGCCTGTAGATGATGTAGCGATCACGGAAGATGAATGCATAAACGTGATGGAAAAAATACTGACAAAAGAGGCTGTACTGTGAGTTTTATTGAACTGAAGAATGTAACTTTTACATATCCAAATGATTTTACTGCGATTGAGAATATCAATCTTGAAGTAGCCAAAGGTGAATTCCTGGCAATAGTCGGTCAGAACGGTGCAGGGAAGACAACTACTGTTAAGCTGATGAATGGACTTTTAAAACCGCAGGAAGGTGAAGTTGTAATTGACGGATGGAACACTAATGATCATACCGTTGCTCAGCTTTCCTCAAAAGTAGGGTATATCTTCCAGAATCCGGATGATCAGATTTTTAACGATTCTATTTACAGCGAGGTTGCCTTTGGTCCCAAGTATATGAAACTTCAGATCGAAGAGATTAAGAATCGTGTCCGCACAGCTGTTGATGTTACCAAGATACGTCCGTATTTAAATGAAAATCCATATAACCTTCCTTACTCCACAAGAAAGTTTGTAACGATTGCAGCGATAATGGCAAATGATCCGGATGTTCTCATTCTTGATGAACCGACAGCCGGACAGGACCTCTATGGTATGGAAGTTCTTGCAGATGTACTTAAATTCCTGAAGGAGCAGGGTAAAACGGTAATTACAATTACACACGATATGGAGTTTGTCGTTAAGAACTTTGAAAGAGTCGTTGTAATGGCCAACAAAAAAATTATCTCTGATTCAGACAGAAGGGCAACATTCTGGAACCACGATGTTTTAAAACAGAGCATGCTGAAACAGCCCTATGTCAGTAGGGTTGCATATCGAATGGGGCTGCCCGGTAACGTTCTTGATGTTACTGAAATGATCAGTGCTGTAAAAAATGAAACAGGATTAAAGGAAGCATAATGGCAATACCGATAATTTTTGACTGTGATCCGGGGCATGATGATGCTGTAGCATTATTCATTGCCCTTGCAAATGATGCAATAGAAGTTAAGGGCATAACTACCTGTGCAGGTAATCAGCTCCCTGAAAAAACATTCAACAACGCAAGAAAACTTCTTGCACTTGCGGAAAGAGAAGATATTACTGTATGTCCCGGCGCTTCAAAACCGCTGACAAGAAATTTGCGGATTGCTGCCGACATTCACGGTGATTCCGGTCTTGATGGTGCTGAACTTCCGGAACCGACAACAGCAGCATTCAAGGGGAAAGCCTGGGATTTTACTGCAGATATTATCCGGAATCATCCGGAACCAATTACTCTGGTTGCAACAGGTCCGCTTACTAATGTCGCTATTTTTCTTCTTGCTTATCCGGAATTAAAAGAAAAACTTGAACGGATAATCATTATGGGCGGTGCCTGTTTCGGAGGAAATATAACTCCGGCTGCAGAGTTTAATATTCTAGTAGATCCTGAAGCTGCAGACATAGTTTTTAAAAGCGGTGTAAAAGTTTCAATGTTCGGACTTGATGTAACAAACCGGGCCAGTATGATGCCTGATGAAATTAAGTCACTCCGGAACCTTGGCACAAAATCCGGAGAAATATTCGCCGATCTGCTTGATTTCTTTATCACCAAGGCTACCAGATATTTTCTGGCAGATGAGGACTGGGTAGAAGGTGTACACCTTCATGATGCCTGCTGCATGGCTTATATTGTCGATCCTTCAATTTTCAGAATGGTTGACTGTCATGTTGAAATCGATACAAACGACGGACCGACTCTGGGCAGTACAGTTGTTGATTTTAACGGCGTGACAAAAAAGCCTGCAAATGCAGAGGTGGCTTTTAAAATTGACAGAGAAAAGTTTATCGATCTGGTTATCAAATCGATAGCGAAATTCAAATAATTATGGTTATAGATGTCCATACGGGCATTAAATATATAACGAGGAGAAATTAAATGGAAAAGAAAAGAAGTTTCAAGGATGACTTCACCCTGGTTTCACTGCTGCTTATTCCAGTATGTGTTGCTATCAACATTGTAGGATTTCAGCTTGCCCAGCTGCTGAGACTCCCTGTGTTTCTTGATGTAATCGGAACAATACTTGTAGGTATTGTTGCTGGTCCCTGGATTGCTATCATAACTGGTTTTCTGACCAATGCTATTAATGCAATCTTTAACCCTGTATACCTGCCTTACTCAGTTGTAAACATGGCAATCGGTATCTTCGCTGCTCTGCTTTCTGCCAAAGGCATGATGGGCAAATGGTGGAAGATTGGTATTTCAGGTGTAATTATTGCTCTTGTAGCTACATGTACTGCCGCTCCCATCACTGTAATACTTTTTGGTGGAATGACAGGACATGCAACTTCAATGATCACTGCAGGATTCCTCGCTACAGGAACCAAGATCTGGACTGCTGTATTTTCTACCCACTTTATTACAGAAAGCGCAGACAAGATTCTCAGTCTCATTGTTGCTGTTCTTATTGTTAAAAGAATATCCAGCAGATACCTGTCAAAACTTAAATACGGTGAACAGTATATTAAGGAAGATAAAGTCGCAGAAGCTGCAGATATTTAATCTGCCGGATATTATTAGACCGGTATTCAGCTGTAACTGAATACCGGCTAATAATCTATAACCATTCAACACTCTAATCAAGATAAAAACTGTTAATTGGATTAATATGAAACAATTTTCTACACTACTTAAAACATGGCCGGCTTCAGGCATACGTGAAATGCTTGATATGTACCGGAAATATCCGGATGCTGTTAACATGTGTAACGGGGATCCGGATCTTGCTACTCCTGAACATATAGTGGAGGCAGCTGTAAAATCACTTCGTGACGGGAATACCAAATATTCCACAGAATCCGGACTTGTTGAGCTGAGAGAGGCAGTAGCCGCAAAGTATATCGATCAGTTCGGTTTCGATTTTACTCCCGATAATGTCATGGCTACTGCAGGAAGCGTCGAAGCAATGTTTATTATTCTTGCAGGAATTCTTGACAGCGGAGATGAGGTCATAGTGTCCGATCCAAGCTACACCAGCTACGAAGGGCAGGTGAGAATGTTCGGAGGCCGCGTAATTCGTATCAGGGCTTCTTCTGAAAACGGATTTCTAATGAATCCTGATGAAATTGCTGAAGCTGTAACTGCAAGAACAAAAGCTGTAATTCTAAATTATCCGAATAATCCGTCAGGGACGTTAATCGATTTTGAATACTGTGAGAGGCTTGCACACGCGCTTGAAGGCTGCAATGTTCTGATTATTTCAGATGAGGTATATGAAAAGATAGTCTTCGACGGAAAAACTCATTACAGCCCTATGCAGCATCCTCAATTAAGAGGCAGGGTCTTAATCGCAAACAGTCTGTCTAAAACATATGCCATGACCGGCTGGCGTCTTGGGTATATTCTCGGAAGCAGTAATTTAGTTTCAGGATTTTATAAAATGCAGCAGGCGCTTATCTCATGTCTGCCGATATTCATTCAGCATGCCGGAGCTGCAGCACTTAAGGGTTCTCAGGATTGTGTTGAGCAGATGCGCAGGGAATACGAGCGCCGGCGTAATATTATCTGTGATAAATTCGACTCTATCGAAAATCTTGATTATATTAAGTCCGGAGGCTCTCTCGGAATAATGGCCGATATTAGAAAAACAGGAATCAATTCGAGAGACTTTTCATTGAAACTTCTTTCTGAAGGCGGGGTCCTGACAGTTCCGGGCACAGCATTCGGTAATGAGGCGGAAGGCTGGATTAGACTTGCTTTTGCCAATTCAGCTGAAACCATGACTGCAGGAGCTGAAAGGTTTGCAGATTATTTTAACAAAATTTTGAACTTCGGGAGTAATAATGCAGAATAAACCGCTAGTGGTATTTACATTTCCATATGGAAGAGAAAACTTCCGTAAAATAGAGCTGGAAGGTTATGAAGTCGCTTATATAAATGAAGATAAAATAACAGGAAATGAAATACCCGGAAACACTGAAGTTCTTATCTGTTATGATCCATTTGACAAAGTTGATATCAGTAATCTTGAGAAGCTTAAATTTATTCAACTAGTCAGTAAGGGAATCAACCAGGCACCCCGGGAAAAAATAAAAAAAGCCGGTATTATTGTTGCTAATAACGGCAATGCTACATCTATTCCAATAGCCGAATGGATTATCACAATGATTCTCATGCTGCTTAAAAACTCTTCTACCATGTATAATAATATGAGAAAAAAAATATGGAATGAAGACCGGAATATATCTGAGCTTGCAGGTAAGAACATAATCTTTCTTGGTACTGGAGGGATTGCAGTTGAAGCGGCTTCAAGACTGAAGGCTTTCGGAGTTGAGATTACAGGAATCAACAGAAGCGGGAGGGCTGTTGCCGGCTTCGATCGCTGCTGCAGTCTCGCTCAGCTTGCTAATCTTCTTCCTGAATGTGATATTCTCGTTTCTGCTATTCCTGCGACTTCCGAGACTGAGAATTTAATTAACAAGAAAACATTGTCGCTGTTGAAAAAAGATGCCTGCTTTATAAATATTTCAAGAGGTTCTGTAGTCAATGAAGAAGACCTTCTTGCTAAACTGAAAGAAGGAGTTCTCAGGGGGGCTGCTCTTGATGTATTTAAACAGGAACCGCTGGCTGCAGACAGTCCATTATGGGATGCTGCTGATATTATAATAACCCCTCACAATTCTTACCTGTCAGATGCTTATCGGGATCGTGTTTTTGATGTTATTTTTGGAAACCTTAAAAATTATATTTCCGGTAAACCGCTGAACTTTACTGTGGATTTTGAAAAAGGCTACTAGAGGCTGATATATCTATAGTAACTTTACTCTGATTATTTGATTTTGACCTCTATGTTCTTTAGACTGTATAGAACTAATGGAGGTGTAGATGTCTTTAATTAACTGGAATGATTCATTTAGTGTAGGAATTGCTGAAATTGATGAACAGCATATTAATCTGGTAAAGATGCTGAACGAACTTACTGATGCAATGAAAGCCGGTAAGGGTAACGATATTATGAGTCCAATCATTCAGCGATTAATCAAATATACCCAAACACACTTTAAAACAGAAGAAAACCTTTTCAAGTCTTATAATTATCCCGATGCAGCTGAACATATCTCGGAACACCGCGATTTTGTAGAGAAAATCAGTGTGTTCAATGAAGATTTTAAGAGCGGCAAAAGAACATTATCAATAGATATTCTGAACTTTCTTGCAGGATGGCTTCAGAGTCATATAAAGGGAACCGACAAAAAATATTCAGAATTTTTGATATCTCATGGCGCCTGATATATATTATTTAAAATAAAATCCATATATATTTAGAATTCTAAATAAAAGTAAGCTTATTCGCTACTATAACACTTGAGTAAATCGCTGTATATTATTAACTTATATTTATGTATGTTGAAATAAATATCTGTAAATATTTATAGATATAAATAAATACTAATATTTTATTAAGTTTAGGAGATAATATGAACAACGATTTTACAATCGGGACGCCTTTTGAGTCACCGGAAAGCGAGGACCCCGAAAAACAGATTTCAGACAGAATAATGATGATCTCATCACATGGATATGTCGCTGCAGAGCCGCCGCTTGGTGCTCCCGACACTGGAGGCCAGGTTGTTTATGTCCTTGAGCTGTCAAAAGTTCTCGGCAGACTGGGGTATCATGTTGATCATTTTTACCAGACGATTTGAAGACCAGCCGGAAATAGATGAGGTTGATGAACGTGTCCGTGTTGTGCGGATACCATGCGGAGGGAATGATTTTATCCCTAAAGAATATTTATATGAACATATCCCTGAGTTTGCAGATAATCTGCAGAACTGGATAATTACAAATAAACACCAATATAAATTTATAAATAGTCACTACTGGGATGCGGGTCTTGCAGGGGAGATTTTAAGAAAAGAACTGTCTATTCCGCATATCCATACACCGCATTCAGTCGGAATCTGGAAGAAGAATAATATGGAGAAAGATTTCGATAAAAGTGAAGCTGAATTTGAAAAAATATATAATTTTGAAGATCGAACCAAATATGAAGAGACCATTTTTAATGACTGCAGCGGCCTGGTTGCTACCACTCCTATACAGCAGGAAATGCTGATAAACGAATATGAACTTCCGGAACAGAAAGTCACTATGATTCCGCCCGGATATGACGATAACAAGTTTTTTCCCTATGGGAGATGCATCGAAAGCAATAATTAAAGAAAAGATGGGGTTTACCGGAAACATGCATTCTTGCAATTTCAAGACTGGCTCACAACAAGGGGCTGGACCTGCTTATGGATGGTTTCTCAATATTTGCCAAACGTGATCCTGATGCTCACCTTTATCTGGCTGTCGGACATGAAGAGCGTTCCGAGACCGAAGAAGCAATCTACAGCGATCTGATTGAAAGAGCTGAAAAATATGGAATAACCGACAGAGTCCATTTTACCGGTTATATACCGGATGATATGATGGCGGACTGTTACCGGGCCGCAGATATATTTGTTCTGTCCAGCCGCTATGAACCTTTCGGTATGACAGCAGTTGAAGCAATGGCCTGCGGGACGCCGACTATAGTTACTGCACATGGAGGATTGTGCAAAGTAATAAAAGACGGCATACATGGTCTGAAATCTGATCCCTTTGAGCCTGAAGACCTTGCTATGGATATGCATACCATTCTTAAGCATGATGCTCTTGCGTACCTTCTATCATCTGAAGGCAGCAGGGTGGCACGAGGTAAATTCAGCTGGACAGAGATAGTTAACCAGCTTATAGAATTTGTAGAATCAAATGATTTTAAAGAGAGCAGAAGCACTGTACTGAACTGATAAACTGAGGAAAGATGAAAACCTTTAATGATACTGATACAAATATTAAACTTATGTCCTTTGATCTGGATGGAACTCTTATCGGAAAACCTGATGCAACGCTGAGATTCAAACTGACTTATGAAAAGCTCCCTGAAGAGAAGCGCCCTCTGCTTTGCTATAATTCCGGAAGGCTGCTTAAAAGTACTCTTGATCTCATAGCTTCAAGTGACCTTCCAAAACCTGATTACTGTATATGCGGGGTTGGAACACTTATCTATGATGCGGGAGTAGAGACCGTTCTGAAAGAATTTAATAATACTCTCACAAGCGGATGGGACGGAAAACTTGTAGAAGAAATTCTTTCAGCAGAAATTGATCTGACCCGTCAGCCGGAAAAATTTCAGGATGCTTTTAAATCCTCATGGTATATTCATGACGCAGCAAAGGAGCGTATAGATGAAATTAAGCAGATGCTTGAAAAAGCGGGTTTACGTGTAAATCTTGTTTATTCAAGTTCCAGAGATCTGGATGTTCTTCCTGAGTACGCGAACAAGGGAAATGCTCTTAAGTGGTTAATGGAAAATCTGAATATAAAGGGTGAAGAAGTTATTGTAGGCGGTGATACGGGTAATGATTCTTCAATGTTTTTTGTCCCAGGTGTTAAGGGAATTGTTGTTGAAAACTCACAGCCTGAACTTTTCGCTGCTACGGTTGAACTTGATACTTATATTTCTATAGAAACAATTGCTGATGGAATTCTTGACGGCTTGATACATTATGGTGTAATCGATGAAATCGAAGATGAAAGCGGCATAGATATAGAACACAGGAAATACGCTCCTTCAATTCGCGGCGTAGTACGTTCGGAAACATTTAATCAACTTGATGATAATCAGGTTGATTATATTGAAACTGCATATTCCAGGGCCGTGGATGCTCTGAAGAAAAATATAACCGCTCATGGTTTTTCTGCATGCAGCCTTGAATATAATTCTTTTGAGGCTACTGATGCAAATTACAAAAGTATTTGGGCTCGTGATGGAGCTATTACAGTCATGAACTCATTGAGCCTTGAGGATGAAGAAATTGAGCATGCTCAGCGCCGAACTCTTGATACTCTGCTTGAAAATGTTAAAAAATCAGGTCAGGTTCCAAGCAATGTACGTATTGATGATTTGACCCCGGACTATTCAGGAGTCGGCGGAATTGCCTCAATTGACAGCGGACTCTGGCTTGTAATTGCCTTTTACCATTATATAAGGAAAGCCAGGGATTATACTTATCTTAGAGCCTGGAAGGATGTGATCTTTAAAATTCTGGACTGGCTCTGGGCTCATGACAGTAATGCCGATGACCTTATCGAAGTTCCGGAAGCAGGAGACTGGATGGACCTTTTCGGCAGAAGTTACAATGTACTCTACGATGAAGTACTGTGGTTCTACTGTAATCTTTGTGCCGGAAGAATAGCCGAGCTTACAGGTGATTATGAAAAAGCCGGTTTCTATCTCAGAAAGTCACAGTCAATAAAGCAGACTATTAATAGAAAATTCTGGCCAAGTATCCACAGTGATACTATAAAAACATTTGCTGATCAGCAGTATTCACTTGGTGATACACAGTACCTTCTTGCAGAAATTACACCCTTTGGATTCGACTGGAGATGCGATGTCTACGCGAATATTCTTGCTGCTCTATTTAATGTAATATCACTGGAGAAGGCTCGGACTGCCTTCAGTTTTATGTGGGGTGTCGGTGTAAATGAACCCTCTCCGGTTGCAAACCTGTATCCGCCGGTAAATGCCGGAGATCCGGGCTGGCGGCAGTATTATACAGTAAATTTGCTTAACCTTCCGCATCACTATCATAACGGCGGCATATGGCCGTTTATCGGTTCATACTGGGTGCAGTTCATCAGCAGCCTTGGTATGCGTAACCTCGCTCAAAATGAACTTTTCAGACTTGCTCAGGTAAACGAGAAGGGTGCCCGGTATGAATGGGAATTCAATGAGTGGGTACATGGCCAAACCGGCCGACCAATGGGAAAAGCCTTTCAGGCATGGTCAGCTGCCGGCTTTATCAGCGCATACGACAGCCTGCAGCATTAAAGCTTATTCAAATGTTAGAAAAAAGTCCCGCTGTATCCAGCGGGACGATCTGCTTTTCATTTTGATCTATATTGCTTGCTGAAATAAAAATTTCAGAGGTGATATATGAAAAAGTTTACTATTCCAATTTTTATCATTGTTCTGTCAGTATCATTTTTACTTTTCTTTTCATGTGATGAGAGTATTGAAACAGCGGCTATAATTGCGCCTGAAATGTTTTCGCTTGTCAGTCTTTCCACAACTGATAGTTCAATATCTTTTACATGGACAGATCCGGAGGCGGATGATTTTAATTACATTATGTATAATGTTTCCAGTGACACTGATACATTCAGCGGAACAATAAGTGCCGGAGAAGAAAGTTTTGTTATCAGTGATCTTGCCGGCTATTACTACATTTACACCATCACTTTCAATACGGTAGATACTGCAGGCTATAAATCTGCTGATTATACTCTTTATATTTCACCATCACTTGACGGGGAAACAGATGAATACAGCATTATTACTACTGCAGATGAACTGCTGAATATAAGCAGCAATCCCGATGGTGCATATCTGCTTGCAAAAGATATTAATCTTGATAATGTAGAATGGACCCCCATTTGCTACAGCTCTGACCCTACTGCACTTGTTTTTTCAGGTTCTTTCAGCGGAAACGGGCATACTATATCAAATTTAAAAATTGATAAGGACATAGATGAACATTATAAGGGTCTTTTCTCCTATTCAACTGGTCATATATATGGATTAAATCTAACTGATGTAAATTTGAATGTGGGTTGCGGAAGCGGTTGTCTGACAGGCTGGAATATGGGCGTTATTACAGATTGCAAAGTCTCAGGAAGTGTCGAAGGTCAAATTGATATAGGTGGGTTAACAGGATATAACGAAGGTCTAATCATTCGCTGCAGTTCTGATACAGCTGTAATCTCAAAAGCGCAGTGTGGAGGAGGTCTGGTCGGTAATAACCCCGGCAAGATTTATCGCAGCTTTTCAACCGGAAATGTCGAAGGATTGATACAGGTCGGAGGACTTGTAGGGCTATGCGATTCAGATATAAGTGAGATAACAGCCTGTTACGCAACCGGAAATGTTTCAGGAGACACTGATACCGGCGGACTTGCTGGACTTGTATCAGCTGGAACAGTGACCGACAGCTATGCAATGGGAGCGGTTGAAGGAATTACCAATACAGGAGGTCTCATCGGTACTAATGTTTCAATAGATGTATCCAACTGTTATTCAACAGGCTTTGTTTCAGGTTCTGCTTTTATCGGTGGGCTGGTAGGGCAAAACACCGGCATTGTGACAGCCTGTTTTTATGACGCTCAAACCTCTGGTTATATTGACGCAGGGGGCTCGGGTAACAGTTGGACTGATATCGGAATGTCGATGATTACAATTTTAATGCAGGATGAAACTAACTTTATTGCCGAGGGCTGGGATTTTACTGAAAAATGGGATAGCAATTCAGATATCAATAATGGATATCCATATCTTATCCAGCTTTTAGATTCTTATTAAGAAAAGAAGCCCTGTGAGCTGTTATATCACAGGGCAGAATTATTTGAAAAATATGAATTAAGAAAAAACCTGCAATTGGACATTATGCAGATACTATCTATCTACCCGTGCGTTTCCCCCGCCTGCAAGTTTTTCTACTTCTTTAAGCGATGCCATAGAGGTATCTCCGGGGGTTGTCATTGCAAGTGCACCATGTGCGGCTCCGAAGTTCACACACTTCTCAGGATCAAATCCCTGAAGAAATCCATATACCAATCCGGATGCAAATGAATCGCCGCCGCCGACTCTGTCGTATATTTCAAGTGCCGGTCTTTCAATTGAATAATAAAACTCATCGTCAGTATAAAGGACTGCACTCCAGTCGTTCACCGTGGCTGATTTTACATCTCTGAGAGTTGTTGCTATAGCGCAGAAATTAGGATACTCGGAAGCAACGGTTCTCATCATGTCCTTGTAGTTCTCAATATCAAGGCCCTTAAATCCTTTCTCTGCGCTCTTAAGTTCAAAGCCGAGTGCTGCTGAAAAGTCTTCTTCATTTCCTATCATTACATCAACATATTTTGCAATTTCACGGTTTATTTCCTGAGCCTTCTGCTGCCCACCGTTTGCTTTCCACAGGGACGGACGATAGTTGAGGTCATAACTTACTACAGTCCCGGCAGCCTTTGCGGCCTTCATTGCTTCTATTGTGAGCTCAGCAGCATCCTCGGAAAGGGCTGCATAGATTCCTCCGGTATGAAACCATCTTACGCCTTCTTTATCAAAAAGTGCCTTCCAGTCTATTTCGCCGGCTTTAATTGAAGATGCGGCGGTATGAGCTCTGTCTGAAACTCCCAATGCGCCTCTAACTCCGAAGCCTTTTTCAACAAAGTTAAGTCCCTGCCGGTAGTTGATTCCCATGCCGTCGTAGGGGAAGGTTTTTGAATATGAATAATCAACGCCGCCCTGACAGATAAGATCTTCCAACAGAAGACCCAGATCATTATCAGGTATACCTGTTACTACTGTTGTTCTGAGTTTGAAGCATTTATGAAGTCCGCGGATTACATTGTATTCGCCTCCGCCTTCCCATACTCTGAACTCACGGGTATTTCGAATTCTTCCGTCACCCGGATCGAATCTAAGCATTATTTCACCGAGTGCTGCTGCATCCCAGCGGCATTCAGAGGCTGGTTTTATATTCAGTTTGTTCATAAAAACTCCTGTGTAATTAATTTTCTTTGGTTTTAATAAAATCAGTATAAAATCGGAGGCTATAGCTGTCAATCAGACTTGCTTTTGAAAGGTTCATAATATAAACTAAAGTTTCATATGGCGGAACAAAGAAACGAATCATCAGTACAGTCAATTTCGCGTGCCTTCGATATTCTGGAAGCCCTTTCTCTTGAAAGAAAAGGCCTTCGGCTTACGGAACTCTCGGAACAGCTGGAGCTGCATAAGTCAACGGTCTACCGGATACTGAAATCACTTATCGATCGGGGATATGTCGAGAAGTCAGATAAATATTACAGGCTTGGACTGGGCTTTATAATGCTCTCAAGTCATCTTCTAAACAGCATTGAGCTTAAGACTGAGGCTGAACCATATTTACGGCAGCTCTCGGATCTTACCGGCCAGACAGTTTTTCTTGCTGTACGTGAAGAAACCGAAGTGGTTTACATAGATAAAGTTGAGCAGTTCAACAGTCTCAGACGTTATTCAATAATAGGAAAGCGTGTTCCTATTCACTGTACATCGCTGGGGAGATCTCTTCTTTTTGATGAAGACGATGATAATCTTGAAAGTATACTTTCAAGTATTGAATTGAAAAAGGTTACAAGGAAAACAGAAACCGATCCGATTCGTCTGCAGCATAAAATAAGGCGAATGAAAAAACGCGGCTGGTCCGAGGATATTGAGGAGCATCAGAGCGGAGTTCGCTGTGTGGGTGCGCCGGTCTATGACTACCGCAATAAAATAATTGCCGCAATCAGTACGGCCTGGAATGTCAGTAAAACAGAGGCTGACCCTGATTTCATCGGCAGGGCGGTAAAGCAGACTGCCGACGAAATATCAAGGCGCCTTGGTAAGATATAGAACTACGGGGTTTGAGTTCTATGGTTTGTACATGTAGAAGTTACAGTCTTCATCAAGAACAAATAGTCTGTCTTCACCTACAATGGGGTAGGTCGTGTTGTAATTCAAGCTGTCAGTCTGAAAGTCCTCAGGCCAGTCCAGGGTTTCCGGCGCGCCGCTTCCGTCTGCCGGAAGCCGCACCATGAAAGTACCAGTTCTCTGATTTGAACAAAGATAAATGTAATCATCAATAAGGAAAGTGGCACACCCGGTATAGGTGTTGTACGTAACTGTTTCATCAGCCCACCAGGTATCTTCATAAAAGGCCGGGTAATAGTCTGAATAAATAGATGAATATAAAGTGGTTGATGATGAATCTGATACAAGTGAATAACTTGATATGCTGTAATAAAAGTTATCATAGTCATAAATAGTATAAGTTTCCCCATCGTCTGTAATAGTAATTTCTTCATAGTTTTCATCTAATGTAGAGATCGAATATACATATTCAGATTCAATTGAGCTGATAAATGAATTGTTTCCCTGTGGGGAATTATAGTATGAGTGGGTTTCTGAAGACCAGCTGTCAAGAACCACGTCATATATATATACGGTTGTATAGTTGCTTGTATACAGTTTGCCGTTATAAGCCGTATGAAAATCGGAATATAATTTAGTACCGTCCGGTAGTGATGCCAGCTCAGTCCATGTATCAGTTGACGGTGTATATTTCCAGAATTCTACCGGATATATCGTTTCTTCAAGATCGCTGTCATAATGTTCAGTAAAAGCAACATAGGCTTCATTATTATAAACAGTAGCAAAACCGTTCCTGGAATTATCTCCGGGGTATTCAGCGCACAAACTCCATGAATCGGTATCAGGATCGTATACCGATAGTTTTTTAAAATCATAGGCTGTCTCGGTGTAAACCCAGCTGAAAGCTGTTTCGACAGATACCCAGTCTGTCCCCAGACCTACATAGTATTTGTCATCTATACAGAAGGTAACAGGTCCATCAGTTACACCCCAGTCATCATTGCCGTAACTTGCTCTTTTTTCCCAGAAATTGCTGTCCAGAGGATTGTCCCGAAAAGTACTCTCAAGTATTGAATCAACTGTCGAAGGATCATATAGATCACAGGCAAAGATTAAAAGCAGTGAAAGTATTATGAGTATAAATATTTTTTTCATTTGAGCATTCCTTCAAGTTCGGCAATTTCTTTTTCAATCGGTTTAACCCTGGGCATAAACATAAAGACTATACCGCCGACTAAAAGAGAACCTCCGCCTCCCATCAGAGAATAGTTTCTGATTGTCCGGTAGGTGGGGATGTTGTTTTTCCAGTTTGATATCTCTTCACCCAGACTTTGAATCTCTTCAGTATCTGTAGATGCAGAGTATTCAGGATAGATAGCCTCAAGCTGCATTGCACCGTATTGTATCAGTCCTTCCATGCTTCCGCTAAGGCCAAGACCTGCAGTCCCAAGTCCTGTAAATACCCATCCTATGGTGGAAATTGCTTTACGCTTTTTTAATACGGATACTTTCTGGTCCTCAAGTTCAGCTATTCGCTGTCTAAGCACTGCCTGTTCATTAAACTCATATTCAGGATTTACTTTTTGTTCCTGCTGAAACTTAAGCGAAAAAGTATCTGTTACAGGTTTATAGTCTTCATGGCTAATCGTGTATGTATATTTTCCTGTTGGAAGGTTCAGGGACTTACTGATATCTTGAACCGGAAATACTTCTCCACTTACTGACTTTACACTAACCTCTATACCGGCAGGACCGAAAAACTGAATGCTGCCGGCTTCCTGCAGCTTCACAACCAGCCTTTCAGTTTTATCCTGCAGTATTTCTGTACTTCCGGTATAGTACCATCCGTTTCCGCTGATTCTGATATCACATGAGCCCACAGGAATGTCCCTGTTTAAGCCGTCTGTTCCTTCTTCACCGTTTATAGCTATCTTAAAGCCTTCCGCTGAGGGAGGGACTATGGTGAGAAACAGATTGCCTTTTAAAAGACTGATGTCCGGAGTAATTTCCATTATATCTTTAGAGGCTATGCTGATTTCCGATTGATAACTGTAATCATCGGCCTTAGCCTCAAGAATATGGACTCCGAACGGCAGGTTTTCAATGAAGGCAGGTGAGTCACCATATGATTTTCCATCGATAAAAATTTCAGCCTTCATTCCCGGAGGAGATTTAACATAAACAGAACCGGTTTCAACAACAGCAGATCCGCCGACATATTTCATTCCGGCCAGAGAGTATGCTCCCTGGAAAATTGCTTCCTGCATATCTTCCAGATTCCTGATTGGAATTACCTCTCCGCTTGCCGTCCGGCTGGTTGTAACATTCACCAGTCTTATTGACAGCACCATCTCTTCGCCTACGGCAGAAAGGTCTCCGACAACTATGTTGTCTGCTGCAAGCAGTTCACCTATTTCAATGGCGCAGGATTCATCGGTACAGCCTGAAAGACTGAACGCCTGAGCGTCGAGTATCTCTTCCATATCTGAATAAGAAAGGACAGTAAATTTCCCTGTTTTTATAAGCGCTGTTTCAACCATGTTTCGGCTGGTTGTCGCAAGAGTTTCAGAAACTCCAACAGCTGTAATATTAGGCACCGCTAGCAGAGGAAGATCCTCCGCCGGTAGGAACTGCAGTGACAATATAATAAATATTGCGGAAAGAAGATGCTTTTTCAAAATTGCCTCACTATAAATAATATGATTTATTAAAAATTACAGTAACTTATTATGATTAAAAAAGTTAATCGATTTTATCATATGATTCTCCCTGCATCAATAAAACATATCGGGTTATATCAGTACTGATAATATATATTGAGAATTTATATTAAAATATGAGAACATTTCATTTATTTGAGTTCTATAGGATGTATAATTCACTAAGGTATTTTTATGATAATTTACAATGAAAAAGCAAAAATCAGCTAAATAAAATATGGAATTGAAATTCCCTCTCTCGACAGCAGAATGAGCCGTACAATAGAGAGTATTCTGGCTGAACCTCGTTTTGAATCAATACGTGAACAATGGCTGATTGAAGAAATTCCGGAAGTAATCGGAAGAGAAGACCTTCTCCGCGTACATAGTGCAGACTATGTGGAAGGACTGTATGACATCAGGCTCGAACAGCGTCTGATGGAAGCTTATGAGCTTATTGATTCTGAAGGAAATTATAACCGATATAATCCTGCCAATGCTCAGAAACCGCTCAGCGGAATGCGTGACGATATTCTAAAGGTTCTCTCAGGTTCATACTTAGCTGTAAATACCGCAGTTTCAAAAGGTTTTTGTTATTATTTAGGCGGAGTCATGCATCATGGTCACCCCGATTTCGGACATGGTTTCTGCCCTGTAAATGATGTAGCTGCCGCGGCTGCAAAGGCCCGCGCTGAAGGCCTGGCTGATGTAATATGGATTATTGATACAGATGCTCACAGGGGCGACGGCACTGCAGATATTTTTTCAAGCACTCCTGAAATTAAGACTCTGAGTATTCATATGGCAAATGGATGGCCCCTGGACGGAAAAAAATACCTGGGTAACGGTCAATTAAATCCTGCCTGGATTCCCGGCGATGTTGATATTCCAATAGAGAAGGGTGCGGATGAATATTATATTCCACGGCTTCTGGAAGGTCTTGAAACTCTTGAGAAATCAGGCCTTCCTGATCTTGCAATTGTTGTTGCAGGTGTGGATCCCTTTGAAAAGGATGAGCTGCCTTCATCAGCACCGCTGGCGCTTACAAAAGAACAGCTCTTATCCCGTGACCAGGCTGTATATCAGTTTCTTGAGAAACGTAATATCAAATCAGCCTGGCTTGCCGCCGGAGGCTATGGAAGCTCCTCATGGGAGATTCACTCCGGATTTCTTAAATGGGTTTTAGATCAAAGACTTTCTTGAATAATCAGTGCAATTAATCCTGCTTTGACGCGTCTTTCTCAAGTTCGGCTATTCTGCTGTTCACGTTTTCAATGTACTGCTTCATGTCTTCTGCCTGACGTTTTAACATTCTAAGCTCATCAGCTTCGCCGATGGAGAAGGGCTGCGGCAGTACGGCTCCGTATGCCTGATAGCCGTTCTGTTCGAATCTGAAGCCACGTGCTCCATGCCCGCCTCTGCCTCCTCCGCAGTTCCATCCTTTTGCCGTTCTTCCATAACCGCGTCCCATTCCTGCTCCGCGTCCTTTTCCGAATCCTGTACCTCTGCCGCCCCCGAATCCATCGCTCATATATCCAGGTGCTTCATTTCCTGCACAAAATCCCATTCCTCTTCCTGTCATTGGACCACTTCCGTCAGGTCCTCTACGATCGCCTCTTGGCATATTATACCTCCGTATAAATTTTGATATTTTGAAATTGATAACCATTATCATTAAGAATGTAAAAAAACTATTTTTTACATTCAGGACAGGTTCCATAAAACCTGATAATATGGCTGTCAATATCGAATCCGTATCTGGACTGAAGTCCATCTTCAGCCTTGCTCACATATAGTTTTTCATCCTCATTAAAGTCGGTGTAATCGACTATTCTTCCGCATTTTCTGCATATGAGGTGATGGTGATGAGGTTTACTACTGAACTCTTCTGTCAGTTCAAATTTTGCCCTTCCATCGCCGAAGTCAAATTTGTTCACGATACCGTTCTGCTGAAGAAGCTCAAGACTGCGGTATACTGTTGTCAGTCCGACAGAAGGATTTTCTTCACGTGCCGTAAAATAGATTTCTTCCGCGCTCAAATGCGAATCAGTATCTGAAAGTATTTCAAGAATCAATTCTCTTGCTGCAGTAACTCTGAATCCCCTGCATTCAAGCTGCTGGCCCCATCTTCGGCCTCTGCCGTGTCCATGTCTCATCATCATTTCCTTTAATGAAAATCATTTTCATTAATAAGTTAACATCCCTATTCAATATGGTCAAGATAAAAAAGAACTGCAGTAAATTATTTACTGCAGTCCAAAAGAAGAAGCTATTAAGTTAACACAGCGTTTATGCTGTCAATTCCCTAAATAATTTATCTGGTTCCTCGTCTGAGTAATTTGCCCCATCCTTTTTCTCCGGTAAAAGAACCGTCTTTTACCTGAACCTTGCCTCTGACTGTAACAAGTTCGGGCGCTCCGTCACGTTCCATTCCTTCAAAACCGTTGTAATCAACATTCATGCTCTGGGTCTTAACACTGAAAACTCCCTTTGCATCAGGATTATAAACAACAATATCTGCATCAGATCCCGGTCTGAGAGTTCCTTTCCTTGGATATAAACCAAAAAACTTTGCTGCATTTGTAGAACCTACTTCGACAAAACGTTCAAGAGACATATTTCCTCTTGAAACGCCGTAGGTATAGAGAAGGTTGATTCGATCTTCAATTGCCGGAATTCCGTTTGGAATTTTTGTAAAATCGTTTTCACCCATAATCTTCTGAGCTGCATAATCAAAGGGGGCGTGGTCGGTGGCTACGGTATCCACGAGCCCGGTATTAAGTCCGTTCCAAAGTGCGGCTTGATCAGATTTTCCGCGAAGCGGAGGACTCATAATATATTTTGAACCTTCAAATCCAGGACGTTCAGGATAGCTCCGGTCCAGAATCAGGTGAGGAATTACTGCTTCAACTCCAAGTTTTACTCCGCGATGACGTGCTTTCATCGCTTCTTTCAGCGCTTTTTCATTGGATAAGTGAACAACATATCCTTCAGCACCTGTCAGCTCAAGGAAGGTTGCAAAATGATTTACTCCTGATGCTTCAACATAGTCGGGGCGGCTGGGTTCATGATATTCAGGTCCCGTTTTACCTTCTGCAAGCAGTCTTGCCTGCATCTGTGCAACAACTTCTGCATTCTCTGTATGTGCAGTGGTAATAATTCCATGTTTTGCTGCATATGTGAGAAGTTTGAAAAGTTCATCATCATAAACTCCAAAGAAATCCTTGTAGGCCAGAAATATTTTAAAGGATGTCGTTCCGTCAGCAATGATCTTATCAAGCTGAGCATCCGTTTTACCATCTTCCCATTTGGGAACAGCCATGTGAAATGTGTAATCACAGAAGGCGTTGTCTGCAGCTTTCTGTTTCCATTCCTCATATCCATCTACAAGATCCATTGATCTGTTTGGGCAGCACATTTCTATGAAGGAGGTTGTTCCTCCCATCAGGGCTGCTTTTGAACCTGTTGTATGAGTGTCCTTGGCAAATGTACCCATGAAGGGGAGGTGTATGTGTACATGCGGATCTATAAAACCCGGGAACACGTATTTCCCTTCTGCGTCAAATACTTCAGTGCCGGGTGCCGTATCCAAATCTTTACCTATGCTGGTTACAGTATCATTTTCGCAGTATATATCAGCCTTTCTTCTTCCATCATGTTCTATTATTGTTCCATTCTTTATTAAAAGTCCCATAAACTCTCCTTATAATCAGTCAGTAGTTATACATCACTAAATAAGTAAGGTGTAACTAATATTATAATAATACTAAGGAATATATCAGTCAAATGAAATGTGGCTGATTGTAAAATATTCTGTTATGATTAGTGATTATGAATGTATTACGTATAGTATGGATAGCATTTGCTGCTTTTAACTTAATAATACAGCTGATGTATTTCTTTCGGGATTCGAGTCTTTTTCTTTTTTATATAAAGAAGATCTCGACGCCTGTATTATTATTCGGTGGATTTCTAATAGTTATTGCTGAATACGGCAGTTTTCAGGTAATCCCCTGCATAATATTACTTGCTATGGGTCTTGGAGAAATAGGCATAGAAGGTTCGAGTGTAGTTGAGACGCATGAGGGAGAAAGTGCAGGTGCAGGTGTTTCGGTAATTGTTCTGATTGCAGCAATACTGTTCCTTCTTGTCAATATTTTTATCGGTATTGTATTACTGGTGCAGAACGGCTGGTCAAGGTTTGCTGTATCAATTGGTTTTTCTATACTGATAATCGGATTGATGCTTTTTGTAAGTATCAGGACTTTTAAACCCGGCGGTGAACTGAGAAATCAAATGCTGATATATTCTGCAGGTCTTGTAATTCTTTTATCGGGGGCTCTTTCCGATGCAGTTGGCGGCTTATCAAATCTGGGCCGGGCAGGACTTATTCTGAGTATTTCCGATTCACTTGTTCTTATCCGGATGGGTGCAGGATTTGATAAGAAAAGCAGGGCGGGGTTCAGCACACTTCTAACATTTCTGATTATCATACTGATTTTATATTATTTATACATGTGGACTTTGATAAATTATTAGATGTATAAATTTAAAAGATCCGGCTGTACAGGCATCACAAAGTACAGCCGGTTTCCATTATTTTTTATCAGCACAGGATTCAGAAAATGAGCATCCGCCGCATCCGGGGCATGAAGCACCTTTCTTTCTGCCTTTTATTATCCTGAATACTGCTGAAAAAATAATTGCAGCAAGTATGAGCGATACTATTAAATTAGTCATGTTCAATTTATGCCGTCCTTCCCGCAAAATTATATGAATCACCGGGTTTCATGAACATCATGTACAGCACTGTTCCGACTATGGCAGCGACAGCGATTAATCCGCCCAAAAATCCGGCTCCTAAAGCACCTGTCGTAATCAGTGTACCAATCTGGTACACAAGGAATGAGAGTACGTAGCCTGTACCAAGCTGAAATCCTATAGCTCCGAACAGCCATTTTTTTGATTCCAGCTCAGAGTTCATAGACCCTATGGCAGCAAAGCATGGAGGTGTGAACAGGTTGAAAACAAGATATGAAAGTGCTCCTACAGCACCTATACCGAAAATACTCATTACATCGGCACTGCCGCCTATGAGAGCCAGTTCTTCTACATCGATAAAGTTGGTAATTGCAAAAGTTACAGCCAATGTCCCTACGACATTTTCCTTCGCAATAAAACCTGTTATTGCTGCTGCAGCAAACTGCCAAAGTCCAAAGCCCAGGGGAATAAATATGAAAGCAAGCGGAGAAGCCAGATATGCGAGTATACTTGTATCTGCCGCAGATTCGCCTATAACCTGAAACTGCCAGTTAAAAGTCTGAAGAAGCTGGACAACTGCATTACATACAAGAATTATAGTGCCCGCTTTTATAATAAATGACTTTGCACGATCAAGCATGGATAATGCTGCTCTTTTAAGACTCGGAAGCCTGTATTCTGGAAGTTCCATAATAAAGTATGATTTCGAAGTATCGCCGGTTATCTTTCTAATTATGAGACCACTCAGAATAATTACGCCTATGGCAAGAAAATACATCGATGCTCCAACCCATGCATTATCCCCGAAAAATACTCCTGCGAATAAGGCAATAATAGGAAGTTTGGCTCCGCATGGCATGAAAGGAGCGAGCATTGCTGTTGTACGCCTCTGTCTTTCATTTTTAATAGTCCTTGTGGCCATTATTCCAGGAATAGCGCATCCGGTACTGACTATCATTGGAATGATGGATTTACCGGAAAGTCCGATTTTTTTGAAGAATCTGTCCATAATTACGGCAACCCTTGCCATGTAACCGCAGTCTTCAAGTAAAGCCAGCATAAAGAACAGAACCATAATGAGAGGAAGAAATCCGACTACTGCGCCGACTCCTCCGATAATTCCGTCCAGAAGCAGAGATGAAAGAACAGGGTTTACGTCTTCTCCTATCACACCTTCAACTGCTCCGTAAAATGCATCGATCCAGCCTACAAAAAAATCAGCAAGCAATGGCCCTATCCAGGATTGTGAAACTGAAAAAACAAACCAGATAACCGCGGCGAAAATTGGAATACCAAGCCATTTATGTGCAATTATTCTGTCGGCTTTATCCTGAAAGGTTTGACTGCTCGAATCGATTTTTCTTCGTTCTACTTGTGCAGTTATTTCATTTACAGCAATGTAACGGTTTTTATCAACCTTTTCAAAATCATCTGCTGTCGCTGCACTTTTAGAACCTTTTATCGCCAAAGATGCTTGCTTATAATTATTACTGAAAATAAGTTCAATAGAATTAATAAGTTCAGGCAGTCCATTTCCGGAATTTTTTGTCGCTACAGTTTCTACTACAGGGCATTTTATTAGTTCACTCAGCATTTGAGTGTCAATAATTATTCCTTTCTGACGGTTTAAGTCACTTTTGTTAAGGGCTATAACAACAGGAATACCCAATTCAATAAGCTGTGTTGTAAAAAATAAACTGCGGTTTAGATTTGTTGCATCCACAATATTTATGATTGCATCAGGACTCTCATTATTAATAAAGTCCTTTGTTATGCTTTCTTCATTCGTGTAGGGAGACATTGAATAAGCTCCGGGTAAATCTACGACAGTAAGTGCTTTGTCACGCGAAGCTAATGACGATTTAATAATACCTTCTTTCTTCTCTACTGTTACTCCGGGCCAGTTACCTACATGTTCAATTTTTCCGGTTATGGCATTGAACAGTGTAGTTTTACCACTGTTAGGATTACCGGTAAGGGCGATCTTCATTTTTTTTCCTCCAGGAATATATTTTTATGCCGGAAACTCAATGAGTTCCGGCTTTGATGTGCAGAGTTCTTCAATTGAGATGGCCTTGGCAAGTTCATCATCGATGCTGTATCTGGCATCTTTAACATTTATTACGAGGTTGGATGCCAGTTTTGAAATTATTGTTATTTTCTCATCTGGATAACATCCCAGACTGAATAGAAATTCAGATAATTCATCCTGCTGAGTTTCAACAGATGTGATTTTGTAAACAACACCTGTATTACCTTTTGATAAAGTCACGGTATAAACCTCCGGAATTATTAATGCTCTATATATCTTTAGCAAACCAAAAGAAAGTTGTCAATAATTATAAAGTTAGGAATGCCTAATTTTAACATAAATTTTCATAAACATTTAAAATATTTATATATATTGAAATAAGTCTATATATGTAAAAGATATATTTATGAATATTTATACAAAAATAAACCGGATTCGGTGTTAAAAACAGAATCCGGTACTGGGGCATAATTTTTTATTATTCAGAAAGCTTTCTTTACTTCATCCGCTATCGAATATAGATTGTTAATATAATCTTCACTAAGCGGATTAAGACTGATAACTACGCCGCCGATTGCATCTGCTATAGTCTTTGCGCTCTTCATTGCAAATTCAGGCTGTACAAAAAGAATCTTTACGCCGTCAGCTTTTGCTTCCTCAATTATTTCAGTTAACTGAGCGGCAGATGGTTCTTTTCCTCCTGTTTCAATAGCTTCCTGGTGAAGATTAAATTCATCGCAAAAATATCCGAATGCAGGATGATAAACAAATATTGTCTCACCCTTGAAAGGTTTAAGAGCTGCAGAAAGATCAGTGCTGACCTTCTGCAGCTCTTCTGTAAAGCTGTTGTAATTATCATCATAGAATGAAGAATTTTCAGGATCTATATCCTTAAGTGCATCCCTGATAATTTCCGACTGATGAATAACTAGTGAAGGGGAGAGCCAGATATGCGGATCTTCTGTTCCACTTTCTTCATGCTCTATCTCATGTTCATCATGATGTTCTTCACCTTCTTCTTCATGGGAATGAGCTTCAAGATGTCTTTTCTGAATTCCCTCTGATGTATCAACTATTCGGAGTTTTTTGCTGTCCCTGACCGCAGGCAGAAAGGCAGCTTCAAATGGAACGCCGATAGTAAAAAGTAAATCGGATTTTCCAAGTTTAATTACCTGATCAGGTGTGGGTTCATATGTTGCCGGACTTTTACCGGGACCTACAAGGTAATTTACCTCAACTTTATCTCCGCCTATTTTTTCAACAAAGAATTTTTGAGGAATAAGGCTTGTAAACACCGATATTTTTGTGTTCTCAGTGCTTTCCTGAGAACCTGATGCAAAAACGACTGCTGCTGATAATACCAGCAATAAGATTACTAGTGCTCTTTTCATATTTTACTCCTGTAAATGCGAAGCATTTGCAATTATATTACGGAGTAAAATATTAATAGTCAAGAATAAAAGCGAATTATTTGCAATTAGAGCAGATTCCGGAAAACTGTATCGATGCGTCTTCTATTATATGTTCATGGTAGAGAGTTTTAACTGAGTCAAGAACATTCTGGGGAATTTCCGTAAGACAGATTATCTGTCCGCAAATTCTGCATGCAAGATGCGGATGAACAGGATTATGTATACAGGACCGTTCATACAGACGTTCCTCGCTTTCGGTTAAAATTTCACGAATAATGTCATTTTCTTTAAAAAGGCTTACAATTCGATACAGAGTAGCCAGATCCATAGTCTCCTTGAGTCGGCTGTGAAGACCGGCAACAGTGAAAGGTGATTTTAAATCTATTATCAGTTGAAGAACTGAAATTCTCTGATTAGTCTTTTTAATTTTATTATCTGTTAAAACCTTAACAGGATCGCAGGATTCCATAGATTAGTCTCCGTTATAGAATGGATATACATACGGACTGTCGGCTGCACCTGTTTCGGTTATTTGATCGACATAAATTACCGGATAAATATCAGTGCCGGAAGCAAGAGTCAGATTTTTAAGTCCCATTGTACCGTTTATATCATACCATTTTTTTTCGTCAAATGTAAAATCAGACTGATGTAAAATGCATATAAAACCTACAATGGACGCATCAGCGGCACAGCAGTACATATTTAGACGGGCAATGATAAAAAGCGGTTCTTCCAGCATATCAGGACGCATTATGAAACCTTTTATAATAATTTTCTTACCTTCATACAATGCCGGATTGTCGTAGATATCATAAATGTATCTGACATAGTTTAAATCATCCATACTTATAACAGATTTATCTGCTAATTGTTGTCTGCCTTCTGCAGAGGCAGAATTATTTTTTACTGAAAATGTACGTAGTGAAGATATCCGCTCCTGAAAATTCTCATAAGAGATAAAATAGAAGGCTGTACTGATTATAAGCATAAGAATCCTGCTGACGAAAGAACCTGATGCCTGAGAAAAGCCGGAGATGTTCTTAAGTGAAATTAAAAAGAATGCAAAAATTATTACTGCCGATATAAAAATAAACTTTCGGTAAATCGGGCTGACCAGAATCCCGTCTTTTCCTGTTATCAGAAGCATAAGCAGGGAGAAGCAAAGAAAAAGCAGAAGCAAAGATTGAGACAATCCGGAAATTATATTTCTGATTCTGTTCATAAACCTGCCCGCCTGATTATAATTTCTGAAAAAACAGAGAAAGATAGTACAAGCAGGGCAGTGATTACAATGAGCTTGATTATAAATCTTTTTTTGAATGTTCCCGTAAGCATCAATGTTGTTTTGATGTCAAACATTGCTCCGAAAATTAGAAAAGTCAGCACTGAAGAACTTGAAAACAGATCAGAAAATGACCTGGCAATAAAGGCGTCAGTATAGCTGCATACCGACAGTACATAGGGAAGTCCCAGCATAAAAAAATTGGACAGGGGAAAATTATCATTAAAAAACAGGAGCAGGACTGTCTTTCATATTCAGCCTGAGAACTGAGGTTATAAGAATTCCAAAGATGAAATAACCTCCGGTACTGAAAAAATCCGACACAGTATGTGCAAGTGCATCTGAAATCTTTTCTTTAAATGGTTTTACTTTTAAACCGCTGCCGGATCCGCAGCTGCCGCAGCGGCAGCTGCTTTCATGTCCTATCTCAATGAAACCGGGTAGAAGCATTTCTGATTCCTGATAGGAAGTTTTTAGATAAAACCCGACAATTACAGGAATTATTATTCCTCCGAGAGTCCTGAAGAGCGGAATCCAGAGATTATCGTAAAAAGCGTACGCGGTTCCGGTAATTACAATTATATTGATCAGCGGTGATGCCAGCATCAGCGTCAAAGCCAGATATACTGGTACTCCTTTTTTGATTAGTCGTGAAATTACCGGTACTATTCCGCATTCGCAAACCGGAATAAGAAGACCTATGAATACTGCCGCAAAAATAGATATAGTGCTGTTTCGGGGCAGAAACCTGCTGAAAAAATCATCAGGTACAAATGCTTCAATGAATCCTGAAACTATCACTCCTATTAAAAGGAAAAACAGGCCTTCAAGAAAAATGCTGACGGCCGCAGTTGCATATGCCTGGATCATAAATACCTCTTGAACTAAAAATAGAGTAAATGCGAGACGTTTGCAACTACCTTTGGTGTAAAATATTGATTGAAAAAAAACTCTGTGCTAAGTTGAGAAATAAGGAGATTTAAATGTCATTTAAACTTATTAAACCTGAAGAACTGCAGGTAAATCCGTTTAACGATATTGGAAACAGGTGGATGCTTCTTTCTGCAGGAGATGAATCATCCTTTAATTTTATGACCGTCAGCTGGGGAATGCTTGGTGTTATCTGGTCTAAACCCGCAGTTCAGGCCTATGTAAGAGACAGCCGCTTTACGAAGGAATTTATGGACAAACATGATTCTTTTTCTCTTTCTGTCCTTAAACCGGGTTATGAAAAAGCTCTTCAGATTGCAGGCTCAAAATCAGGGCGGGATATTGATAAGGTTAAAGAAACCGGATTAACTCCCGTTTTTCAGGGTGAGGTTCTAATGTTCGAGGAAGCTGAATACACTATTATCAGCAAAAAAGTTTATACGGATTTCATGCCGGCTGGAAATTTTATAGATAAGGATATTATTGAAAAGGCTTATCCCGGCGGAGACTTTCATACGCTTTATATCGGGCATATAACAGAGGTATATCTATATCAGTAAGAGAGAAGGGCTGACATTGAGGCAGTCAGCCCAGCCTTAATGAATCAGATTTTTACAGCCTCATTTACTTCGGTAAAATCTGATTCTATCAATGTTTTTAATTCGGCCAGGGCCTGTTCTTCATCAGGTCCGTCGGCTGTTATTTTAATTTCATCATCCTGAGAGACGTTAAGTAATATTATCTTGATTATTGTTTTTGCATTTGCAGATTTTTCACCCTTGTAGACGGTAATTGCAGATTCAAACAGCTTGGCAGTTCTTACAAAGACATCAGCAGGTCTTGAGTGAAGGCCTGTATCATTTTTCACAGTAATAAGCAGTTCTTTCATTGTACATTCTCCTTGCGTTTCTTTTTACGGCGAAAAATTATCATGATAATACCGTATGAAATAATTAAAATATTTATAATCAGCTGATGGGCCAGGTAGAAATCAAGTATTGCAGTTCCCCATTCACCAAGCAGCGATTTGGATATTTCAAGAAACATAAACTATCCTATACACAGATTATTTTTACTTTTTCTGATTCTATATTTTTTTTAATTTTATCATTCAGTTTACTGTCAGTAATAACCAGGTCCAGTTTCGACAGATCACATAGATAATTGAAACATACATTTCCGAATTTGGTTGAATCGGCAATGAATATTATTTCCTTTGCAATGTCCATCATACGGCTGATAAGCGGATTCATGGAGGAGTCGAAGTAGGTAAGGCCGTATTCCGGATCTATTCCGTCAGATGTCAAAAACAGTTTATCTGCATACTGAACCCCGCAGAGAAGATCACTGTTGATATTCCTGATGCTGGAATACTGCTTTTCAACTTCACCGCCAAGAAGAAACAGGCTGATATTTTCAAGCTTGGAAAGCTCAAGCGACAGGGTAAGAGAATTGGTAATTACCCTGAAGTTGAAATCAAGTCCGCCGAAAATTCTGCCGGCAAGATTTGTAATAACTCCCGGTGCTATGAGTATTGTTTCATGCTCATTTATAAGAGTTGAGCAGTATTCTGCTATCTGTACCTTTTCATTTATGGCAGTTGCAAGCATATCCTCACGGCTGGGCCCGGCATAATCTTTAATGAAGTATATTTCACCGCCGATTGCCTGCATCACCTGCCCTGAGTTCTCCAGTATTTTTATGTCACGTCTAATAGTTGCTGTGGAAACTTTGAATTTACGGGCTAGATTTTCAAGAGTAGTATTATCCTCAATTCTGAGTATCTCTATTATGCCTTTAAGTCTTTCCCTTTTGTTCTTCATCCGCTCCCTACAGAAGATGGAATAATCCTACGGTTTTCTTCTTACCGCAGTTTTCATTGAATTTTTCGGCAGCAGCCTCCACTTTATCGACAAACACTTCAATGCCTGCAGATTCCAGAGTCTTGACTGCATCATCGCTGATTGTAAGCTGCATGACAAAACCGGTCCCCACAACCACCAGTTCAGGTTTGTAAGCTATAACCGCTTCAAGATCACAGCTTTCAATACGGTTCCGGTTTTTTATCCACCATTTAGTGTCCATATGATCCGGGTAAACTATGGTGTCGGATCTGGAAACCTTGCCCTTAAACAGAAGCTTACCCATTGATATAGATTCAATCATTGTCAGTCCTTGATGTACGATATAATTTTTTCAATGTCGGCATCAATACCGATTCCTGTTAAAAAAGACAGGGTCTGAATGACAGGTATATCACCGACATCCCCGACCGGTGTCGTTGTAACAATAAGGTCAACACCGTCAAGTTTTGACGGTACTTCTGAGGCCTTGCACTGTACGAAAGTAGGGTTAATACCCTTCTGTCCAAGTAATTCTTCAATCTTTCTAAGCACTACTGTAGAGGTTGCAACTGCAGTTCCGCAGGATACAAGTATCTTTTTAGCCATTCCTTTCCTCCTGGTTTAGCTGATCAGGGATTTTAAATAATCCTTAATCTCATCCTCGCTTGTCATTAATAATACCTTATCTGCCGCAGTTTTGCAGTCAGAATATTTTAAACTTCTAATAATTGATATTGCCTCGGGAATCATTGAAGCAGTCATACTTAATTCATCAATACCAAGCCCAACCAGCAGAGGAATTGCCAGAGCATTACCTCCAAGTTCTCCGCAGACTCCGGCCCATTTACCGTTTTTATGGGCGGCTTCGGCAGTCTGTCTGATTGCCCTGAAAACTGCAGGACTGAACATTCGGTAATAGGATGACACATCTTCATTTATACGATCCGCACACAGAAGATACTGGGTTAAGTCATTTGTTCCGAGGCTTATAAAATCACCCTCCCTGGTAAGGAGGTCAGACAGCAGAACTGCAGCAGGGGTTTCAACCATAGTTCCGATTTCAACTGATTCAGAAAATTTGATTCCGGACTCAGACAGCTCGGCTCTGATTTCTGTAATTAGTTTTTTAGCTTCAATAAGTTCCGAAAGATCGGCGACCATCGGAAACATAATTTTAATATTCCCAAATACCGATGCTCTTAATATTGCTCTCAGCTGAGTTTTAAATATTTCGCGGTATTTTAAACTGACCCTGATTCCCCGCAAGCCGAGAAATGGATTTTCCTCCTCAGGGAGTTCAAAACACTTCACTTCCTTGTCTCCGCCGATATCGAGAGTTCGTACTATCAGCATTCCACCGTCAAGTTTCTCTGCAGCTGATTTATAAAAATTAAACTGTTTCTCTTCATCCGGAAGAACTGTGGTATCAAGAAAGAAAAACTCCGTTCGAAGAAGTCCCACACTTTTTGCCCCGAAGGTCAGAGCATTTTCCAAATCTTCTATAGAGCCTATATTAGCGGATAGTATTATTTCTCTTCCATCTTCGGTAACCGGCTTGAGATTTTTCATCAAACTGATTTGCGCAGTATGCTCTCTCTGTTTTATGAGCTTATCGTTAAAGCTGTTTCTTTCTTCTATAGAAGGTGAGGTGAATATAACAGCTTTTTCAGGATCTGTTGTATCAAGAAAAGCCTCTTCGCCATGCTGAATCCTGGAGCAAATATCTGAAACTCCGACCGCTGCGGGTATGCCGAGACTTTTGGACAGAATTGCAACATGTGATGTTACTCCGCCTTTTTCAGTTATGATCCCTGCGGTATTGGCCCTGTTCATCTTTGCTGTATCAGATGGCATTAGATCCTCGGCAACAACTATTGATTCAGGAGGTACTTCAGCAAGACTGTTTTCAGGAAGGCCAAGCAGATTCCGGAGAATCCTTGTATAAACATCATTGAGATCCGCGAGCCTTTGCCTATTATAGTCATCCTCATCCATGCAGCTGAAAGCCTCTGAATATCCTTCAAATATCATTTTCAATGCAGCTTCTGCACAAATCTGCTGCCTATTTATTATTTCTGCTATTTCAGCCTTAAACTCGTCATCTTCAATCATTGTCATCTGGGCTCTGAAGATATGTCCGTAATCTTCACCCAGCTCATCTGAGAATGAATCCTTAATCCGGGCAAGTTCACCGAATGCCTGATCAAAGGATTTATTTAGACGATTAATTTCTTTATCGGTATTTTTTACAGTACATGTCTCGAACTCAAGAGTCTGTTGTCTGTATATAAAGGCTCTGCCGGTGCAGAGCCCGCCGGATGCGCTTCTACCTGTAAATAGATTCATTTATTCAGCCTTTAAGTTCTTTCCGACATTGGTTTTTAATATTTCGTAGATTTCAGATTCATCAGAAGAATCAACAAGGGCTTGCAGAACATCATTATCCTGATATGTTGTGATAAGGGTTTCAAGCAGGTCGCCTATCTTTTTCTTTTCTTTCAGTGCAAACATCGAAATAAGTCTGACCGGTATTTTTTCTTCAGGTGCTCCCATAACAGAAAATTCAACTTCTTTGTTAAGTCTGGCAAAACAGATAACAGACTGATTTACATGATCTGCATCAGTATGAGGTATCGCTATCTTGAGTATTTCCATCGGAAGGCCCGAAGGGTAGCTGGCTTCCCTGTCCTGGATTGCCTGTATATATGATTCCTTCACATATCCCTTTTCATACAGATGTCTGGCCATTATGTCCAGTGCGGCTTCTTTGGAGGGGACTTCAATATTCCCTAGGATGCAGTCTTCTTTTAATATCTCTTCAATTTTCATGTTTACCCCTCAGTTGGAAACCCGCCCCGAAGGGCGGGAGATTTTTTTATTCTGTTTTTTCTGCGTCGTATCCTGCAATCTTATGCATGGCTTCAGGTTTCTTTTTAAGGATTACCCAGAGCACTACAATTACAGCTACTATTAGGATATTGCCGACCCAGAAATATTTTGATGCAGCAAGAAAGAGTGCTGAAATCCAGTTTCCGCCGTCACATATCGATGTAATAAGATTTGCACCTTCAGGAAGGGTGAAATCTGCAGCTATTGCAGCGGCTGTTGTACCTTCAGCAAGATAATTCATTATGTATATTGAAGGAATCATAAAAATTGTAGAAACAACTACAGATCGGAATACGTTAGCCTTAACAATAGGAATTACCATTGCAACAAGAAACGGGATAACTGCAAGGTCGCCGAAAGGAATAACCTTGTTTCCCGGAAGTATAATTGCCAGAATCAAAGTGATCGGAACCATCAGCAGTCCGGTAGCTATTGCGGTTGGATGTCCAACGATGATAGCGGAATCAAGACCGATATAAATTTCCCTGTCACCGGCTTTTTTCTGAAGAAAATCTCTTGCTGCATCAGAGAGCGGTATTAAACCTTCCATCAGAAGTGAAACCATTCGAGGCATAAGAACCATAACAGCACCAAGAGAGATAGCGGTTGAAAGCATCTTTCCAAGCCAGTCAGTCCATGGACCTACTCCGAGGTAGGCTACTGCTGAGAGAATGAGACCAATCACGACACCCATAATGAGAGGTTCGCCCATAAGCCCGAATTTCTTTTTTACGGTGTCAGGATCACCCTTTATATCCTTTATACCGGGGATCACATCAATAATTTTGTTTATAATGATTGCGAATGGAACGGGCGCAGCTGAAAATGCATGAGGAATAGATATTCCCGGAAGACCCATAGTCTGCTGAATAGCAGGTGCGGTCCAGTCCGCAAAAAACAGCAGAGCGGCTGCAACAATAAGAGCTGAAATAAGTCCGTACCAGATATTTCCGGTTGCCCACTGTACAAGTCCGCCGACGAAGGCAAAATGCCAGAAGTTCCAGATATCAATGTTGATGGTTTTTGTTACCCGGGTAAAAAGGAGCAGAAGGTTCAAAAGTATTCCTGCAGGAATTATAAGGGTGGAAATTTTTGAACCGAATGCGATAGACGCACAGGCAGGCCAGCCGACATCAATAATATCAAGCTGCAGACCGAAACGCTCTACCATTGACTGGGAAACAGGTCCGATATTGCTGGACAGTAACCCGATAATGAGATTCAGACCAATAAAACCAACACCGAACATCAGTGATGATCTTATTGCTTTCCCCGGTTTCGCCCCGAATATAATCGAAAGTATAAACAGGATGATCGGGAGGAGGACAGATGCTCCGAGGCCGAGAAAAAAATCGACCACTGATTGTAATGCACCAAGTTCCATATTTTCTCCTTTTCTAATCATAATTTAGTTCAGGATAAACCCGAAAAATTGATCTGTCAAAGAAAAATGCAAATATGGAACTTAAAAATGCAAAAAAATTGCAAAAAGAGAACGCTTATGTAAGAAATATCGCTATACAGGCAGCTCCTGTTTTATTCTGTAAATATTCCAGCCATCGTTAACTGCTCTTTCATAAGTCTTGGCCCTTGGTTTATCATTGGTCATAATTACTCCGGCTGCAGCTGATTCTTTAAAAAACCATCGCTGCTGAATTGAAGGGCCGCTGAAGGACTCGGAATTCAAGCTGCCTGCGGCAGAATAATTCTGACTGAAGAAGAAACTTCCGAACAGCTCGCATTTCAGCCTGAAAGTTTTACTGCCTATTGATTCCTTCTTTCCGCACATATTATTTCCTGCGGTTATCCCCATATATTCTGCAGAATGCCATAGCCCTGCAGGATTCTGTGAGCCGTACTGCGCACAATCTCCGGCTGCAAATATCCCCGGAACACTGGTTTCACAGTGTTCATCAACAACAATGCCTTTGTCTGTTTTTATTCCGGCAGTTTTTGCAAGCCGTACCTCAGCTTCAATTCCGCAGGATGTAACAAGCATGTCAGAGTGCAGCTGCTTATCTCCAAATCCGATTTTATATCCTGATTCAGCGCTCCAGGAAATATTATAAGCATCTATAGACAGGTATAAGTTAACTCCCTTCTCCATAAGAAGATTTTCTATTTCACTGCTGTAATCTGCAGGGAAATATTTTCTTAACAGACGGCTGTTCCGGCAGATAAGATTAACCTCTTTTCCTTTTAGAATGCACTGCTCTGCAATTTCGGCACTCTGAACGCCTCCTCCGATTATCGTGACCGATTCGGCATTGTTGAGTTCTCTCATGAAGTTTAATGTTTCTGTCTTTGTTCTGATATAGTACGTGGGAACACTGCCTGTTTTTATAAAATCTGGAATTACAGGATTCGCTCCTGTGGCAAGCAGAAGGGTTCCGAAGCTGATGATTTTATCACCGTTGAGAATCACTTTTTTATCCGGAATCTGAATGGAATCGACAGAAACTTCTGAGATATATTCTATGCGGTTTTCGGAATACCATTCCTCCGGATGAAGCAGAAAATCTGTTTCACTGAATCCCTCCGCGATATGTTTATCAATATTTGTGCGTTTGTAAGGATGACCTGCTTCCGATGAAATCATCAGTATATCTGCATCGCTGTTTAAGGTTCTGATTGTTTCAGCTGCTCTGGTGCCGGCTATTCCTGAGCCGATTATTATATGATCGTATATGGTTTTCAATTTCAACATATGCTTAATATAAGATCTGCAATAATCAATATCAAGAAAACTCTGAGCAGAAAAACATTATATCGGAATCTCAATAATACAGTGGAAGCCGTCGCCATCCGGAAAATTAATGCTGCCGTTAAGCTGTCTTGTTACAATAGAATCAAGAAGTCTTAAACCAAGTGAAACGCCGCCGGCTTCGGCCGGAGGAATGCTTAATCCCGGACCGTTATCTGAATAGGTGATGAGTACTGCAGTATCGGAGGTTTTACTGAGTGAAAATCGTATTTCAGGATTTTTAACATTGCTAAAAGCATGTTTTATAGAGTTTGTTACAAGTTCAACAATTACAAGTCCAAGCTGAATTGATTCATCAATTTTCATATTTATTTCATCTATATCAGTTTTGTAGCTAATCCTCTTGTTCTCCGGATTGTAGCTTGAAACCAGTTTTTCAAGTAATTCTCCGCAGTAATACTTCAGATTTACTTCGGAAAGGTTGTTTGAACGATAAAGCATTGTATGAACCATAGACATGGCAGATATACGGCTTTCAGTTTCTTTTAGAATTTCCTGAATATCCGGGTTATTTTCCAGTCTCTGAGCCTGCAGAGCCAGCATCGAGTGTATTATCTGCATGTTGTTTTTTGTACGGTGATGCAGTTCTCTTAACAGCGTCTCTTTGTCATCAAGAGCTTTAGTTATGATTGAATATGATGAAGATATTCTGGAATACATTTCATTTAATATCGCTGTAATATCATCAAGTTCATCATTTCCGGTTTTTATATTCTTATCCCGATTTAAAACAAGCATTTTCCCCGGCGGGCTGTCCAGCTCAATATTACTGATAAATGAGGTAATATATCGGAGATGTCTGAAAACCTGTCTGTCTATTATGAGAAATATCAGAGCACCGAGTATTAGAGATCTGATAAGATTCAGGCCGAGACTTGTAAGAAATCTCTGTACCCGGATTGACTGTATTGGTTCAAGTGAGGCATACAGCTTCATGATTCCGAGTTCTCTCTCTTCACCCATAAAAACAAAAGACAGGCGCCACTCTCTTACCAGATAATCAGACCTGGGCATGGTTCCTGAATAGTAGCGGATGAATGATTCATTTCCATTCATTTCAGAGATCTCCAGGAAATTGAATTCCGGAATACTTGTTATTCCATCAAGCATAAGCGAGACCTGCCGGTTATCCAGGTAGAAAAGACTGTAATTAATGGTCGGGAGATAGCTGTTTTCAACTATTGTAAACAGATTTTTAATTTTTTTTAAATCTCTTCTGTAATCAAGATTGACCTGTATTGCTGTGAAAATAACTGAAAACAGCAGACTGCAGAAAATAATGATGAGTGTAGTTTTACCTGTTAAACCTCTGAATTTGAACTTTCTGTTTACTTTTTTCAATTTTTATATGGCTCCCCGGTGATGTTCAGCAGTTTAAAATAATTACCTAATGAGAAATCATAATTAGTTTTCTCAGGATAAAAAATTTTGGAGAAAGTTTTAAAATCGATTGCAGCATAATCGGTATATAAGCGGTTTATATCGTCATAATTTTTAAAATCGGCACCGATGATTTCCGGAATGATTATTGTCCCCGGATCCGATAGAAAATCCATACCTTTAAGATAATCATGAAGATAAACAAGAATTTCCGCCCAGTAGAGCATACTGCTGCCGAAAGTGCATGAGATATTTCCGTAACGTATGTGCTTCAGGCCCTCAGAAGATAAGTCGCAGCCTCCTGTAAGCAGTTCCCGGTCATGTAAAGTCTGATATGTATAGATCGCATCCGACGCTCCAATCGCAAGCTGATCGCTTGCCGCCCATACTGCATTCACATCACGGTACCTCTGCAGGAGGGTATAAGTCTTTTCCCGACCGTCAGACCTGCTCCAGAAAGTAGGTACTGTCTGATAAAGGCGGGCGCTGGGAGATTCTGATACAGCCTGTAGAAGTCCCTTTTCTCTAAGTTCTGAGCCATACCAGCTGTTGTCTCCATTGATCCCGATTATTTTGACTGAGCCGTCGGGTGAGTTGAGACCCTTGATAAGAGATTGCCTGATTAGATATTTAGTAAGCAGATAGGCTTTCCTCTGCTCATCCTGATAAAAATAGCCTATCCAGTATTTATATTTTCTCCGTGGAATTGATCCGATTCCTGAAAGCTCATCAGGAGGCAGCGGCCCCTGAATAAGTACAGGAATTTCAAGTGCTTCCGCTGTATCCAGAAGTATTTGGCTTTGGCCGAATGTAGAGCCTATTACGGCAGCATCAACATGAGGTTCAGCTGATAAGGCATCAACTCCGTCTTTTAATATTGCAAAACGATCATCGACATTAAATTCATATTTAAGTATTTCAACACCCAGATCTTCTGCTGCTGTTTCCAGAATTCTGTAGACCTGAGGCCAGTATGTATTATTTTCGGATGTTGATGTTAGAAAAGCTATTCGCAGAGTCGCTGACGGCTCCGCGGCAGTCATTAGTAAGGGTATGGAAAATACAAATATACTTATAATAAGGCGTCGGATATTTTTAATCACAACTTATAAAAGTTTAGTGTAAAAATAAGATAAAATTCAAATAAAAATTTGAAAAAAAATTACTAAAACCATGAATTGGAAATATGAGTCTTTTGTACTGTTTTATACACTAAATAATTCAAGCTTCATTGACCTGTATATAAGTTTTGTTTTAGGTTCATTATATGAAGTTTAAAGCAGTAATTTTTGATCTTGACGGAACATTACTTAATACACTGGGAGATATATCAGATTCGGTTAATTTTGCTCTGGAAAAAAACGGATTATCCCCTTATACCGAAACCGAATACAGAAAAATGGTAGGTCACGGCTTAAAGTCTCTGGTCAGGGAGGCTCTGGGTTCTGATGATACGGATTTACAGGACAGGGTATATAAACAGCTTATGGCTTACTACCGGGATAATTGCATAAACAGAACTTCAGTCTATAATGGAATACCCCGGCTTCTTGATGCTCTGGCAGATCTCGGTGTACCTATGTCAATTTTATCAAATAAAGAGGATGAGCTGGTTCAGAAAATCACAGGAAAACTTTTATCCGGCTGGAAATTCAAATATATCCAGGGCACAAGGTCTGATATAGCCGGAAAGCCTGATCCTCAGGCTGCCCTTATAGCGGTGAATCAAATGAATTCAAGCATTGAGAACACTCTATTTATTGGAGACAGCGAGGTTGACATCCAGACAGCAAAAAATGCCGGATTAAAATCTGCTGCTGTATGCTGGGGCTTTAGGGATTCTGAACAGCTTAAGCAGAGCTCACCCGATATAATGGTGACAGATGCAATGGAGCTCTCAGATTACTTTTAGATCTTAAATCTACTTTATTAATCGTTTTATTCCATGTATTCTCTTTTTTATGAGCAGGCTTATTGTTTTCACCGGCGGAGGTACAGCGGGGCATGTTTATCCAGGCTTGGCTGTAATTGAGAAGCTTCAGGAGGAAGACCCCGGAATTGAAGTTATATGGATGGGGTCCTCCGGGGGGATGGAAAAGGCTCTGGTTGAAGAGGCCGGTGTACGGTTTATCGGAGTACCATCAGGAAAGCTCCGCAGGTATTTCTCGCTGAAAAATATCAGCGATCTTTTCAGAATCACCGCAGGTTTTTTTAAATCTGTCAGCATCCTCAAAAAGCTTAAACCCGGGCTGATATTTTCAAAAGGCGGTTTTGTAAGTGTTCCTCCGGTTATCGCCGGCGGTTTTCTCAAAATACCGGTTATTTCACATGAATCCGATGTCACACCCGGTCTTGCCACAAGGATAAACAGCAGATTTTCAGAGAAAATCCTTACAGCCTACCCGGTAACTGCAAAATATCTGTCAGGTTTAAATACTGAAACTGCAGGAAACCCCGTAAGAAGCTCTATAAGAAAGGCAGACGCTGTCAAAGGCCGGAGCTGGGCCCAAGCAGGGGAGCGGCCGATTATTCTGATTCTCGGAGGCAGCCAGGGCGCCTTGCAGATAAATCTTCTGATACAGGAGATTGCAGGCAGGCTTGCAGAAAAATATACAGTAGTTCATCAGATGGGAAGTCTGACATATAAGGCTTCCGAAACGGAAAACTATATAACAAAGGAATTTATAAAAGATGAACTTCCTGATATAATAGCAGCGGCGGATCTGGTAATCAGCAGGGCGGGAGCTTCTGCGCTCTGGGAATTTTCAGCTCTCTCAAAGCCTATGATTCTGATACCGCTTGGAACAGCCGGAAGCCGCGGTGATCAGATCCTTAATGCTGAGATATTCAGTGAGGCAGGAGCAGCTGAGGTCCTGTCGGGTGAAGTACAGGCCGGGGAACTGCTAAAACTTATAGAAAATATCATGAGTAATGATTCAAGGCGAAATGTTATGTCTGAAAAATCTGGAGCAATGTCAGCGGGAGACCCTGCTGTGTTAATAGCGAAAAAAATATTAGAAAGGATTGAATAATGGATATAGGAAGTTTTCACGTATTACCTATAGATATCTTTTTTACAATAGTCATTCTGTTTATGACTATCAAAGCCATAGTCCGGGGATTTGTAACTGAGTTCATGAGTCTTGCTGCAGTCGGTCTGGGAATAATTCTTGGTGCACTGCTTTCCGGTACCCTAGGAGAGTTTATCAGTCAGAAATTCGGACATACAAACTGGAATCAGGTAATAGCATTTTTGCTGATTTTTCTTGTTGCCTATATTCTTACCAAGATCTTTGAAAACGGTCTTAATGCACTTGTTAATAAAATTAATCTGGATAAACTCGATAAATCACTCGGCCTTTTTTTCGGGCTTGCAGAAGGTTTTGCCCTTGTGGTGATCATGCTTTTTATCATAAATATTCAGCCGCTTTTCAATGTGGAGAAAGTAAAGGCGGAAAGCTGGTATTACAACAGTTTTCAGCAGTTTATTGATGACGGAAGTTCCGCCATCGAGGAGACAATAAAAGCTTAGCTGTCTATGTTTGAAAATATTATCGGCCAGCAAAGAATAGTAGAAAACCTCTCAAGGGCAGTCACGACAGCTTCACTTCCAGGCGCCATCCTTTTCAGCGGTGACGATTACTCAGGTAAACTTTCCACGGCACTTGAACTTGGAAGAGTACTTACCTGTGAACGGGATGCCTCATGGAGCTGCAGCTGTCACAGCTGTGAAAGTCACAGGCTTCTCATCCATCCATATACGCAGATACTGGGCAGCAGATACTTCTCTGATGAAATATCCGCCTGCGGGGATATCCTAAAACAGAATCAGAATACCTTTGCCAGGTATATGTTTATCCGTTCAGTAAGAAAACTTACCCGGCGTTTTGATCCCGTTCTTTGGGAAGGCAATGAAAGTAAATTCAAGCAGGTGTCATCAAATGCCTCTTCCTGCGAAGAGATGCTTCGTGAGATACCTGTTGAGGGTACAATAGATAATATCGAAGCCCTTTCTAAAAAGATTGATAAGATCATAAATGAGGCGGCAAAAATAGCGGATTCTTTTGCTTCGGACAACATTCCAATTGACATGATACGCCGAATCAACAGCTGGGCCAGAACTTCATCTGATTCAAAGAAGGTTGTAATTATCGAAAATGCCGATGCTATGGGTGAAGCCTCCAGAAACTCGCTTCTGAAACTTCTTGAAGAACCCCCGTCCGACTGCTTTTTTATCCTTACAACAGTAAGAAAAGGGGCAATTATCCCGACTATTCTTTCCAGAGTAAGAGTTTATGATTTTGTACCAAGGAATGAGGAATCATCCGCTGAAGTTATAAAGCGTATATTCAGGGAGGAAAATCCGGAATATAAATCAATACGTGAATATTTTATCGGACGCAAGGCGGATATGGGACTTATCAGAACCGCCGCTGCTGAATTCGGCAGCCTTATCAGTTCTGAATCCGGATATCATGAATTTAACAGTTCGAACAGTCTGAAAGAAGTATTCAAACAGAGAAGACTCTTCAACCTTTTCATGGAAGAGCTCTCAATGCTTACAGGCACTCTTCTCAGGCAGGGAAGTATAACTGCCGTCCGGGCAGCTGCTGTGAACCGGATTATAAAAGAATCTGCCGCCAGACGTGATTCCTTCAATCAGTCGACACAGCTTGTTCTTGAAGCTATGTTTTATGATTTGAAAGAACTTACTGCGGTTTGACGGGGTGATTTTATGAGGAAATTTCTGTCGCGTGCTCTCAGCATGTTTGAGAAACTGGATAAAAAGCAGATTGAAAAGCTTGTAAAAGAACTGGCTGCAGAAAACGAAATACTCGAAAGCGCCATGCAGTCCATGACTGCCGGAGTTATTGTTGTAAACAAGGAAGGAATAATTTCCTTTGCGAACAGGGCTTCCCGAAGAATAATACCGCTTTCGCGCGGTGAGCTTATTGATAATCACTACAATGATGTGATTCTTGACCCGGAAATAAGAAAACTTGTATCGGAGAGTGAGGCGAAGCAGGAAACTGTTCATGATCGCGAATTTGCCTTTGATGCGGCCGGCGGCCCGAGGATCATCACCTGCAGCATTCTTCCTCTTTTATTAAGAGGTGAAATTTCAGGAAACCTTATTTATCTAAAGGATATTACTCAGAGAAAAGTTAATGAAGCCCGTTTAAGACGTGCTGAAAGTCTGGCCTCACTGACAACCTTTACCGCCGGTGTTGCACATGAAATTAAAAATCCCCTTGGTGCAATAGGAATCCATATCCAGCTTATGCAGAAAGCACTTGCCAGGGATTCAGTGCCTGATCCTGAATTTTTCAACCGGAATCTCAACGTCTTGAGTGAAGAGGTTGAAAGGCTTAACAGTATCGTCGTCGATTTTTTATTTGCTGTCCGGCCTATGGATGTGAATCTCAAAGATGAATGCCTTAATGAAATACTTACAGATATTTTAAATTTTGTAAAACCTGAACTTGATGAATCAAACATAGAAATTGAAACTGATTTTGAAGAGGATATTCCTCTGCTGCAGATAGATGAAAAGCTTATTAAACAGGCAATTCTTAACATCGTAAAAAATGCTAAAAACGCCATGGAAAATGGAGGGCATCTGAATCTTTCAACAGCCCGTCAGGAAGATTCAGTAGTACTACAGGTAAAGGATGATGGAGAAGGTATTCCCGAAGAAAATCTTAATAAAATCTTTGAACCCTACTTTACTACGAAAGATTTCGGTTCAGGATTGGGGCTGACTCTTGTTTACAAGATAATAAAGGAACATGACGGAGAGATTCAGCTTAAATCAAAAGTTGGAGAAGGAACTGTATTTATACTGAGATTTCCTGTTCCGCAGAAGGAACGCCACTTAATAAGCTGGGATGGAGCTTGATATGGGATTTAATTTACTGATTGCCGATGATGAAAAGAATATTCGAGAAGGCCTTGCCATGTCGCTGGAGATGGACGGATACAATGTCTTCCTCGCTGCTGACGGTCAGGAAGCTTTGAACCTTCTTAATTCAAAGGATATTGATTTGATAATAACCGACCTTAGAATGCCGGTTGTAAGCGGTCAGGAACTGCTAAAAAAAACAATATCCTCATATCCGGGACTTCCGGTTATTGTTCTGACGGGCCACGGAACTATTGAAACCGCAGTTACCGCTATGCGCGACGGAGCATATGATTTTCTCACCAAGCCGGTCAATCTGAACCGCCTTACTCTGCTTGTTAAACGAGCACTTGAAGGACGTGAGCTTGTACTGGAACACCGTGCCCTTAAGGACGAAGTTGACAGGCTTAAATCCAAACAGAAATATTCACGGATAATCGGTAAAAGCAGTGCAATGATGAGGGTAATGGAGGTCGTTGAACAAGTTGCGTCCACCCGTGCCTCTGTACTGATTACCGGGGAAAGCGGAGTAGGAAAGGAACTGATTGCCGATGCAATCCATCAGCTTTCAGACCGTAAGGACAAACCCTTTATTAAGGTTCACTGTGCAGCCCTTTCAGAAAGCCTGCTTGAAAGCGAGCTTTTCGGTCATGAAAAGGGCGCCTTTACCGGAGCAGTCTCCAGAAAACGGGGACGATTTGAACTGTCGCATCTGGGTTCTATTTTTCTGGATGAAATAGGTGAAATTAATCAGTCGACTCAGATTAAAATACTCAGGGTCCTTCAGGAAAAAACTTTTGAACGTGTCGGTGGTGAAGAAACCGTTGAAATTGATACAAGAATCATCTCTGCTACTAACCGTGATCTAAAGTCTGAAATTGAGAAGGGTAATTTCCGTGAAGACCTGTTTTACAGGCTTAATGTCGTAAATATACATGTCCCGCCGCTTCGGGAAAGAAAAGAAGATATTTCGCTGATGGCTTCGGCATTCCTTCGGGAATTTGCAGATGAAAACGGACGGCAGATTGACGGTTTTGAAAACAAGGCCAGAGTTGCAATTCATAATTACAGCTGGCCCGGTAATGTCAGGGAACTGCGGAATGCTGTCGAAAGCGCCGTTGTAATGTGCAAGGGCGATGTAATAACGGTTGACGATCTTCCGCCTTCTATACTGGAAACAGCAGAGGAAAACTGCATTCGTATATGTACCGGAACTTCACTTTCTGCAGCCGAGAAGCAGATTATCTTAGAGACTCTTAATATGGAGCAGGGAAATAAAACTAAAACTGCTGAAATCCTGGGAATCGGAAGGAAAACTCTCCACCGCAAGCTGCAGGATTACGATATAGACATCTGAGTTCTATGTCTCGTAGTAAAAAGATCCGGTAAACAGATATTCGGCCGAACTGGTTATGAAAACTTCGTTTGTCGGCTGCATCCATTGAAAGAACATCTCGCTCTGCTTGTGATGAACCGCAGTATCCCTGTTTGAAAAACCATTCACCACAGAAGCTACAGCTGCTATAGCGCATGATGAGAGAAAGTCGTCATTCCGGCTTTTTCTGATAAACACTTCCAGATCATCACGGCTGTTTACTGTTGCAAATATAACCTGCATATCTTCAGAAAGTTTATCAGGAATGATTAATTCATCAGCAATCTCTTTCAGTTTAGGAAAGGATCTGTTTTCAGTGTAGATGACGACGCCTGGTTTCCCCAGCTGTATAATTGTCGAGGGAATCTTTTTACCGCCGGAGCTGAGATTCACAAGGTAGTCCTCCTCCGGACGTTCTATAAGGGGAAGACCCTCCGAATTTAAGGGATATCCAAGGCTAATTCTAAAAAAAGTACTGTCAATTACTCCTACTTTATGAAGCCTTCCGTTTAGTTCGACTGAAAAATCATCCTTACCAGAAAAGCCTGAATCAAAAATATACCTGGCAAGACACATAAGGGCGTCATTTACTACATCAGCAAACTCTCCGGAAGGAGTCAGAAAACTGGCTTTTATCTTATCAATTCCCTCACTGGTCATTGCTATCAGACCGTTGCTGCCTATTCCATAATCTCTGCGGCATATCTTCCGGGACATTTCTCTAAGTTCATGGTCTGAAGGAAAAAGCTTACCTGTAAAGTTTATCAGTATCAGGTCATTGCCTGCTGTTTGAAGTTTATAAAAGTCCAAATCCATTGAAAAATCATAGATGAGTGCAGGTCAAAGATCAAGCTGAAAAAATAATTATTAAGAGCAGTTTACATACGGTTTAAACTGTTGACAATAAGGAGCGGGTAACTAATAATTAGGCTGATTTTTAAATTAAGGAAATACTATGAGTAAAGAATTTATTCTTGATGATGCTATCAGAAAGGTTCCTGATTTTCCTCATGAGGGAATTCTGTTTTACGATATCACCAGTATTCTTACAAATCCCATGGCTTTCAGACATTGTATTGATAGTATGGTGACCCTGTATAAAAATAAGAAAATTGATGCTGTTGCAGCAGCCGAAGCCAGAGGTTTTTTATTTGCAGCTCCATTCTGTGAGAAGCTGGGAATTCCTTTAATTCTGATAAGAAAAAAAGGAAAGCTGCCGGGAGAGACTCTGACCAAAACTTACGCGTTGGAATACGGTGAAGACTCTATACAAATTCATAAATCTGATGTTGTCCCCGGCAGTAATGTTCTGCTTGTTGATGACCTGATTGCAACTGGGGGTACTCTGAAAGCTGCCGCAGAACTGCTTGAAGAGGCCGGCGCAAAGGTGAATGATGCCTTCGGAGTAGTAGGGCTGCCGTTTCTTAATTATGAAAAGGTACTTGAGGGAATAAATATAACAACCTTAATAAATTACCATAGCGAATAGTATTGACACTAACTATCAATTTTAGTAGATTATGGCAACATAAATTGCCCGATTGTGTAATGGTAGCACGACGGATTCTGGTTCCGTTTGTGAGGGTTCGAGTCCTTCTCGGGCAGTCGGAAATGAGCTGCAATGCAGCTCATTTCTTGAAGTTCTTTTAAAGAACTTTTTTAATTCCTTTGTTTTGCAGCTTTTGCTTAAAGTTTGTTTAACAAACTTCCGGATAATTTATTGACGTTTCCATAGGAAACTTCAAAAAAATCCTAAGGATTTTTCGGTCCCTTCGTCTATCGGCTAGGACAGGAGATTCTCATTCTTCAAAGAGGGGTTCGATTCCCCTAGGGACTAAAAACCGGCTTTGTTTGCCGGTATTTTTTTAAAGAGCAATGTATAAATATACATTATTTATGTATATTTATAAATCAGGATTATGACTATGAACAGAAACGGATATCTTGTATTAGAAGACGGAACAGCTTTTCCCGGCAGGTGCTTCGGTGCTGATCCCGGACAGCTTTCAGAGGGTGAAGTTGTTTTTAACACCGGAATGAGCGGATATCATGAGATATTTACCGATCCATCATATACAGGTCAAATTGTAATGATGACATATCCGCATATCGGGAATTACGGCATTGATGAAGAATGGTCCGAAAGCGGACCTGAGGGTAAAGAGCGAAACCCGGTAAAGATTCGCGGCTTTGTAGTCAGATCTGTATACCGCGGGTCGGTTCCCGGAAGCCGCGGCAGCATCGACGATTATTTCAAAGCTAATAATATATCAGCTATAAGCGATATCGATACAAGGGCTCTGACACTGAAACTGCGTGAAGGCGGAAGCTTAAAAGGCTGTATTATAAAAACAGACGGTACCGATGATAAGGCTGCCATAGAAAAAGCAGTTGCAGCACTCAAGTCTATGCCTGATATGCAGGGACAGAATCTGATAGGCGATGTCGGTACAAGTGAACGACTTACAATTAACGCCGGTCAGAAACTAAAGTTTGCCGTAGTTGACTGCGGAATAAAATCCAATATCATCAGGGAACTTACTTCACGCGGTGTCACCGTTGAACTTTTTCCTTCAACGGCAAGTGCAGAGGAAATACTTTCAGCTAAAACCGACGCTGTACTTTTCTCCAATGGGCCCGGTGACCCCGCAGTTCTAAAGGACCAGATTAAACTGGTTCAGGGCCTATTTGACAAGCTTCCGGTATGCGGAATCTGTCTGGGGCATCAGCTTATATCTCTTGCTCTTGGTGCAGAAACCTACAAAATGAAATTCGGCCATCACGGTATAAACAACCCTGTACGCGACGAGCTCACGGGAAGGGTTTTTGTTACAAGTCAGAACCACGGGTTTGCTGTGAAACCGGAATCACTTCCGGAAGGTACCGACATATGGTTCATGAATGCAAACGATAAAACAGTAGAGGGAATTATCAATCAGAAAAGAAATATTGCCTGCGTACAGTTTCATCCTGAAGCTGCACCGGGACCTGAGGATACTTCCTGGATATTTGATAAATACGTTGAGATGGCAAAGGCTTAAAGGAGTTTCAGATGCCGGCTAGAAAAGATATAAAAACCATTCTTATTATTGGATCCGGTCCTATAGTAATAGGGCAGGCCTGTGAGTTTGATTATTCAGGTACGCAGGCTGTAAAGGCTCTGAAGGAAGAGGGATACAAGGTAGTCCTTGCAAATCCTAATCCTGCAACCGTAATGACAACTCCCGGAATTGCTGATGTTGTCTACATGGAGCCTCTTGAACCGGTTTACATGGAAGAGATAATCAAAAAGGAAAAACCCGATGCTCTGCTTCCTACAATGGGCGGCCAGACAGCGCTTAACCTTACCCTGGAACTTGAAAAGCTCGGGATACTTAAAAAATATAATGTTGAACTGATTGGAGCCGGTGTCCGGGCAATTGAACTTGCCGAGGACAGGCAGCTTTTCAAGGAAACAGTCAACGCCATCGGTCTTGATACACCAAAATCTGCAACGGTAAAAACCATAGCAGACGGCAAGAAGTTTGCAGAGGAAACAGGCTTTCCGCTTATACTGCGGCCCAGTTTTACTCTCGGCGGACGCGGTGGAGCAATTGCCGAGAAGAAAGAAGATTTTGAAGGTCTTCTTGAAAAAGCACTGCGTGAAAGCCCTGTTCATCAGGTTCTTATTGAAGAATCATTAATCGGCTGGAAGGAATTCGAGCTCGAGGTAATGCGTGACAAGGCTGATAATGCTGTAATTATCTGTTCAATTGAAAATATCGACCCGATGGGGGTTCATACAGGTGACAGTATAACAGTAGCTCCTATTCAGACACTCTCAGACCGTGAATACCAGAAGATGCGTACTGCATCAATTGAAACACTCAGGGCAATCGGAGTTGACTGCGGAGGTTCAAACGTACAATTTGCTGTAAATCCCGAAACCGGAAGAATGATAATCATAGAAATGAATCCCCGTGTTTCCCGTTCTTCGGCTCTTGCCAGTAAGGCTACCGGTTTTCCTATTGCACGCTGTTCAGCAAAACTTGCAGTCGGCTACACTATGGATGAAATAATTAACGAGATAACCGGAAAAACCGTATCCTGCTTTGAACCGACACTGGACTATTGCGCTGTAAAGGTTCCAAGATTTGAACTGGAAAAATTTCCTACGGGATACAAGAGTCTGGGAACCCAGATGAAATCTGTCGGCGAATCGCTTGCGCTCGGACGTACCTTCATGGAAACTCTGAACAAGGCTCTCCGCTCAGCTGAGATGGGCTACGACGGTCTGCGGATGCTTGATATGGGTTACAACGGACTTGATGAGATGCTTGAAAAACAGCATCCGCTCAGGATTTTTGCAATCTATACAGTTCTCTGCAGGGAAGGCGCACGTGCTATACCGAAAATTGAAAAAACAACCGGTTTTGATCGCTGGTTTCTTTACCAGATGCTCGAACAGATAGAACTTGAAGAAAAAATCGGTAAAGAAGGAGTTAATAATGACAACCTTCTTGAAGCTAAACGCTATGGTATATCAGATAAGCGGATTGCAAAGATCTCCGGAAATACCGAAGAAGAGATTTCTGCAATGCGTTCTGAAAACGGTATAAATGCCGTATACCACTTCGTAGATACATGTGCCGGGGAATTTTCTGCAAATACACCTTATTTCTACTCAACCTATGGTGAGGTCGATGAAGGTGAACCTCTAGATGAGGATTCAGTTATAATCCTTGGAAGCGGTCCGAACCGTATAGGGCAGGGCCTTGAATTCGATACCTCATGTACTCTGGCTTCACTGGCATATCAGAATCAGGGAACAAAAACAATACTTGTGAACTCAAACCCTGAGACAGTTTCAACAGACTTCAATGTTTCCGACAGGCTCTATATTGAACCTCTGAATTACGAATATGTTCATGAGATAATGAAAAAGGAAAAGACAAAGAAGGTTGTTGTTCAGCTTGGAGGTCAGATTCCTCTCAACATTGCCAGGGAGCTTGAAGCTTCAGGAGCAGAGATTGTAGGAACCTCAGTTGACAGTATCTATGATGTTGAAGACCGTGGGCTTTTCTCCAATCTCATGAAGAAACTAAACCTCACTCAGCCGAATAACAGAATGGCCGCAAATGCGGACGAGGTTCTTAAATATTCAGAAGAAATCGGTTTTCCTGTACTCCTTCGGCCGTCCTTTGTTCTGGGCGGACGCAGCATGTTTGTTGCCTACAAACGTGAAGAGCTTGCCGAGTTTCTATTGAAAGGTATTGAAATGTCGAAGGAACGTCCGGTTCTTGTTGACCAGTTTCTTGAAGATGCATTTGAGTATGACGTGGACGCAATCTCTGACGGCAGCAATGTCTACATAGCCGGTATAATGCAGCATATAGAAGCAGCAGGAGTTCATTCAGGTGATTCCGCCTGTGTCTTTCCTCCGTTTAAAACTGAGAAAAAAGCAGAGGAAGAGATGGTTCAGGCTGCATATAAAATCGGCCGGGAACTTGGCGTTAAAGGCTTTCTTAATATCCAGTTTGCTCTTAAAGACGGTGTCCTGTATATTCTGGAGGTCAATCCCAGAGCTTCCCGTACAATTCCTTTTCTTTCCAAGGCTTCAGGTGTTGATCTTATCGATACCGCGGTCAAGGTTTGGAAGGGGATAGATCTTGAAAAACAGGGGCTCACAGTAAACGGAACCGGAATCGGTCAGTGCCGTACAGGCTGGGCTGTCAAGGAAGCTGTTTTCTCATTTGACCGATTTGCAGACCTTGATCCGCTTCTGGGCCCGGAGATGAAAAGTACCGGTGAGGTTATCGGTACCGGAGAGACCTTCGGAGAAGCCTTTGCAAAGGCAAGCGCCGCAGCCTCTGTATATCTTCCAAAACCTTCCGACGGAAAGGTCTTCGTTTCTGTTCACGACAGAGACAAGGAAACCATGCTACCAATAGTTAAACAGCTTGATGAGCTTGGTTTTGAGTTCGCAGCAACCAGGGGAACCGCAGAATTTCTTTTTTCAAACGGCATATTCCCTGAGGTAGTCCTTAAAGTTCATGACGGAAGACCGAATGTTGTGGATCACATGCGTGCCGGACGAATAAGTCTTCTGGTGAATACACCGCTGGGACGCTTTTCTCAGAAGGGTGACCATGAAATCAGAATCGAAGCTGTCAGGAGTAAAATCCCGTACACCACTACTACTTCAGCGGCGCAGGCTGCAGCAGTAGGTATAAAATACCTGCTTGAAGAAAAAGCGGAAGTACGCGCGTTATAAAGATAATATGAGTGAAGAAGGTGTAAACAAAGAAGATAAAATTCAGATAGGAGAGATATCCAGTCTGATCGGTACACCTTCTTCAACTCTCAGATTCTATGAAACGCATGGAATCATCTCACCGGAAAAGAATATTGAAAATAATTACAGGGTCTTCACACCAGCTCAATCCTGCAATATTCTAATGTCAAGAATGTACCGAAGTTATGATCTCAAACTTGAAGAAATCAGCGGTATGGTTACAACAAATACACATGATCGGAATTTAGAAATCCTTAAAACTCAATCCGAAACTCTTGAAAAAGAGATAGCAAAACTTAAAGCAGTACAAAAAGCGCTTGATTCATATATAGAATTATGTGAAATTGCTGCTTCGCTTCAGGGCATGACTAGGGTAATTGATAATCCGGGATATTATTTCATCGGTAATATTGCCGAGGGAAAATTGAAAATAAATTCCGGAATAAAAACTATTGTAAAACAATGGATGGAGCATCTTCCTTTTATTAAATATTCCGTTCGAATAGATTGTTCCCCCAAAGCTATGCAGGAAGGGGATATTGGAAACTGGGGATTTTCAGTATCTGAAGATTTAGCCGATAAATATCGTCTTAATGTTTCTGCTCCAGTTCAATATTACAAGCCTCGGAAATGTCTTATGACAGCCGTTAGAAGGTCAACCGCCAGTTTTTTTACTCAACCTGAAATCCAGCAAATTCTGGCAGTCCTGGGGAATCCTGAATCTGCCATACCAAACGAGCTTTACGGGCATTTTCTGGGTATAGAGCATAGCGAAAAAGAGCCTGCCTATCTATACGTTATATATTTACCGATAAAATAATAATTATATCTTGACCTTCAAGTAGCTTGAAGCTTTAGAATACTCATAAATTCAGATACAGGAGAATTTCATGAGAAAAGCTATCAAAAAGGCAGGTATTCTGTTCTTTATTGCTGCCATCGTAATCACAGGCCTTGTGTCATGTGTAAGCAGCTCAAAAGAAAAGTATACTCCCGGAACTTATGTTACTGAAGCAGACGGGCATAATGGAAAAGTAAAGGTCGAAGTTATTTTCAGTGAATCAGAGATAATCTCGGTAACGGTTCTTGAAAACTCAGAAACTGAAGGTGTTGCAGACAAGGCTGTAGCGCTTATGCCTGAAACAATCGTAAAGCAGCAGACTGTCAAGGTTGATACTGTTTCAGGAGCTACTGTTGCAAGCCAGGCAATAATTGATGCTGTAGCAGCAGCAGTTGTTATGGCAGGGGGAGATCCTGAAAAAATGGCTGATATGACCGGCCGGGCAAAATCAGTATCTACTGAAACCCGTGACTGCGATATTGTTGTCATCGGTGCAGGAGGGGCAGGCCTTACTGCGACTCTGGCTGCTGTTGAAGCAGGTTATAATGTTGTACTTCTCGAAAAGCTTTCATACACCGGAGGCGGGTTTAATTATGCTGAAGGTACTTTCGGTATGAACAGTCCGCTTCAGAAAGAAGCCGGAATTGAGATGACAGTTGAAAAGATTTTTAAGCAGTCTGAGGAATTTCACCACTGGCTTGCAAATGCAAAACTGCTTAAGGCTTTTTACGAAAATACCGGCGATTCAATTGAATGGCTTATGGACCGTGGTGTTAAGTTTCGAGGTGTTATTACAGCAAATCCGCCGGACGGTTACCCTGCATGGCATCTGTTTGACGGAGGTCAGGCCGGCCGTCTTGCTGTAAACAATATTACTGAAAGAATTGAAAACAGCAGCAATGGTGAAATCCTTTATGAAACTCCGGGAAGAGAACTCATTATCAAAGATGGAGAAGTTTGCGGAGTTGTGGCTGAAAAAGGTGACGGAACAAGGCTTGAAATAAATGCAGGTGCAGTAATTCTTGCTTCAGGCGGTTTTTCAAGTAATGAAGAAATGAAAGAGAAGTACCTCAGGTTTCCGGGCTATCTGAATATCGGAGCAGGCGGACGTGAAGGGGACGGCATCAAAATGCTTGAGCAGGTAGATGCACAGCTTGTCGGAATGACTGCTGTTCTCGGCGCCGGTCTTGTAATGCCGATACCTATCAGTCAGCAGATGGGCCCAGATACTAAATATCCCGGAATTCTCGGAGTTATATACAACGAAGGTCTTATGACACTCTCTCAGCAGGGTGAAAGGTACATGAATGAAAGACTGCCTATCGAATTCCGTTCAAATGCTACCGAGCAGATCGGCGGTACCGCATATGTAATCTTCGACCAGAAAACCCTAGATGAGTTCAAGACCAAAGGTCAGCGCTTCGGATTCGGTTTCCCGGGACAGCTTCCGGGACTTCAGGAAGGTCTCGATAAAGCACTTGCTGAAAATAACGACTGGATGTTCAAGGCAGAAACACTTGAAGATCTGTCTGCTCAGACTGGTATGAATCTTGAAAACCTAAAAAAAAGTGTTGCAAATATGAACAGATACACTGCTGATGGAGTAGATCCGGAATTCTATCTTGAAGAAAGGGCTCTATATTCCATTGAGAAGGCTCCTTACTATGCTGTAAGAGTAATTCTGGGAATGTATGCCACTGTCGGCGGAGCAAGAGTTACAGAGAACCTTGAAGTTATCAACAAATCAGGTGAAAAGGTTCCGGGGCTCTATGCTATCGGGCTTGATGCCGGCGGACTCTACGGTGATACATACGATATGAGAATTGCCAATGGTGCAGCCAGCGGATTTTCAGTGACAAGTGCAAGGCTTGCAGTAAGAGAAATTGAAACATGGCTGGCTAAGTAGGGCCGCATAAATTCAAATTGGATCTGCTCAATGCAGATTTAATCAGAAACCCCGCTATATAAATATTATTAGCGGGGTTTTTTCATCTTTCGAGTAACAGTTCTCTGCTTCGGCTGTGTTTAAAATTTAAACACGTTCTGAAGGAGATCGTATGAAAAAGATTTTAACTTTAATGATAATTCTGACCGCATTGGTTTTTGCCGGTTGTGATATCTATATTGATTTTCCGGCCTGGGATCTCAATTACAGCCGGAATACAAGTCAGAGTTTCTCGGTACCTGCAGCAAATAAGGTAATTGTGGAAAACAGCACCGGAAACGTTAAAGTATATACAACTGAAGATGCAGAGGTGCTTGTTGAAGCCACTATAAAAACAAGATATGAATCACAGCTGTATGAAGCAGGAATAAGCAGTACTGATACCGGTACACTTACCATTGAATCTTACAGCGGGTCACTCCCAGGTACCGATGTTCAGTTTGATATTACCGTATATGTACCTGTCGGTATGATTGTCTCAGTTGATAACACTACTGGTAATGTTGAAATTGATGCTGATATATATATCGATGATATTACAGTAACTACCGGTGAAGTATCTGTAAGCCGTGCCTATGAGCTTGAATATGCCGAAGTTACAACTGGCCAGTTTTATTCCGATGACATAGATATTCTTCACACTGTATATGTAGTTACCGGAAGCCTCGATGTCTCAATCACTGATGATTCCTGCAACAAATCGCTGACTGTTGTGACAGGTGACAGTACTGTAAGAGTTGAGTACGGACTTGATTTAGGTCTGTATACATCAGTTGCCACAGGTTCGATTGATATCGACTGGAGCCAGAGTTCTTTTGCAGCTTACAGTATTGATGCAAAAGTCTCTACCGGAAGCCTGGATGTGGTTACAAGATAAAAGCTGAATACAAGAAAAAAGCCCCCGTTTGTTTCATCAAACGGGGGCTTTTTTATATCATGCAGCTTTGAAAAGCTCAGCAGTCTTTTTTCAGTTTGCAGACATATCTGTTGTAGTAATAATCAAAACTGTCAATCAGAGCCTCCCATGAGGCTTCCACTATATTCTCTGAAACTCCAACGGTGTCCCAGCTGTTATTAACATCAGACGAGGTGATAAATACCCTTACTTTGGCTGCTGAAGCCTGTTCAGGGTTCAGTACGCGTACTTTATAGTCTACAAGTGATATTTTAGATATAAAAGGGAAAAAGGGCTTCAGGGCATCCCTTAGAGCCATATCAAGGGTCTCTACAGGTCCTATGCCGAGTCCGGCTCCCATTACATTTTTATCAAGCGTTTCAAGAAATACACGGCCGACCGTCTTTGAAGGAAGTCCCCCGGTCTTGAAAGATTCAAGATGGTAATTATTCAGCTCCGAAAGCTGCTTGTATATACCAAGTTTTTTCCATACCAGGAGGTAGAAGGATGCTTCAGCCGCCTCGTATTCATAACCGTTGCTTTCCCTGTTCTTAAGTTCGTTAATAATATCAACAACCTCGGGTGATTTTTTATCAAAATCTCCGTATTTTGCAATCTTTTTTACAATAGTTGATTTACCCGCAAGTTCCGAGAGAAGAATTCTTCTTTCATTTCCTACTTTGCTGCCGTCAAGATGCTCCATCAGCTCCGGAGCCTTGGAAATTACATCGGCATGCTGTCCGGCCTTGTGACTGAAAGCGGCAATTCCAACATAGGGAGCTCTCTTGTCAGGAATGATATTGGCTTTTTCGGCAACAAACCTTGAAAGAGAAGTAAGCTCCTGAAGCTTCTTTGCCATGTTGATCTTATAATCTGTTTTAAAAGCAATATTTGGCGTAATGGAACAGAGGTTCGCATTTCCGCAGCGTTCTCCCCAGCCATTAATAGTACCCTGAATGTGGGTTGCTCCCAAATCAAGGCTTATTATAGAGTTTGCTACAGCGGTACCGCAGTCGTCATGGTAGTGTACACCAATCCGTGCCAGCTCCTTAACGGGAATGCCGTTTATTATCTTCCATACTTCATTCGGAAGAGTCCCTCCGTTTGTATCGCATAAAACAAGGCAGTCTGCACCCGCTTTTGTAGCCTCCCGCATTAGAAGCATTGAGTACTCCGGGTCGTCTTTGAATCCGTCAAAGAAATGCTCAAGATCAAGAATCACTTCATCAGTATGCTTTTTGCAGTATTCAATTGAATCAACAATCATCTCAAGATTCTGTTCAGCATTGGCGTGCAGAACCTTTGTTACATGAGCCTTCCATGATTTGCCGACAATTGTAACCGCAGGAGTGTCGGCGGAGAGCAGGGCATTCAGATGCGGATCTTCCGCCGCAGTGTTTTTCGGGCCGCGGGTTGATCCGAAGGCTACAATTTTTGCATGGTGAAATTTTTCTTTTTTAACACCTTCAAAAAATGCAGCTTCCTTTTCATTAGCAAAGGGAAAACCTCCCTCTATATAGTCCACGTTAATATCATCAAGTGACTTTGCAATCTGTATCTTGTCAGCCAGAGTAAAGCTTACTTCGATTCCCTGCATGCCGTCCCGAAGTGTTGTATCGTATATATCTACATGCATCTTATGCCCCGTTATTCTGCTGCGCCATTTTATACCGGTTAAGTGCGCTTATATACGCTCTGGCGCTTGCTTTCATGGTATCGGTTGAAGAACCCTTACCCTGGAATTTCTTGCCTGCAATATCAACTGTAATATTAACTTCTCCGATAGCAAGTTTTCCGGAAGTCACTGCGTGAACATGATATTCTTCGAGTTTAGTCTGTATCCCGGTGGCTTTTTCCAAAGCATTAAAAATTGCGGAAACCGAACCGTCACCCTCGGCTGAACCTTCAAAGGTTTCACCTTCTATTTTAATCTTTACTTCAGCAGTAGGAGTCATGTTAGTACCTACAGACATCTTAAAATACTCAAGAGAATAAATTGAGGTTTCTTTTCCAAGTACAGAACCGCAGATAGAAAGTATATCTTCATCAAATACTTCTTTCTTTCTGTCAGCCAGTTTAAGAAATACCTGAAAAGCTGAATCCATTTCCTCATCAGAAAGGGCAATTCCAAGTTCTCCGATCCGCTTTTTGAAACCGTGTTTGCCTGAATGTCTTCCAAGTACAATCTCACTGTTTTCACGTCCTACAGATTCAGGAGTCATTATCTCATAAGTTTCACGGTTTTTAAGCATTCCGTCCTGATGTATTCCTGATTCATGGCTGAAGGCATTGGCGCCTACAATGGGCTTGTTTCTGGGAAGCGGACTGCCGATGATCATCGAAAGCATTCTTGAAGTGTAATACAGCTGCTTCGTATCGATTCCTGTTTCGATACCGTGAATATCCTTTCTTACATTAAGTGCCATAACCAGCTCTTCAAGGCTTGCATTACCGGCTCTTTCTCCTATACCGTTAACAGAAACCTCTGCCTGCCTTGCGCCGTTCTTTATAGCTGAAAGAGTGTTAGCTACAGCCATTCCAAGGTCATTGTGACAATGAACGCTTATGATAGCCTTATCAATATTCGGAACATTATTCATGATTGAACTTATAAATGAACCGTATTCATCAGGCATTGTGTAACCGACAGTATCTGGGATGTTCAGGATTGTTGCTCCGGCATCAATTACCTTTTCAAGAATTCTGTAAAGAAACTCAAGCTCGCTTCTTGTTCCGTCTTCCGGAGAAAACTCAACCTCGGGAAATTTGTTTCTGGCATAGGTGACTGCCTTTACAGCATTTTCTACAACTTTATCCGGTTCCATGTTCAGTTTGTATTTCATATGGATTGGTGATGTTGCAATAAAGGTGTGAAGTCTTGGATTTTCAGCCTTGCCTATTGACTCATAAGCTGCGTCAATATCCTTTTCAACAGCCCTTGCAAGTCCGCAAATGGTTGTTCCTTTTACATTTTCAGCAATAAGCTTACAGGCGTCAAATTGATGGGGAGAAGAAACCGGAAAACCTGCTTCTATAATATCAACACCGAGCCTTGAAAGCTGAAGTGCGAATTCATATTTCTGTTCAATGGTCATAGACGCGCCGGGCGCCTGTTCTCCGTCTCTGAGCGTGGTGTCAAAAATCCTGATATTTTCCATAATGTCTAATACTCCTTTTCCCTGGCACTTTTAGCAGTACCGCTTATCTTTCTTCCTCTTTCTATAGAGACCAGGCCGCTTCTTGCAATTTCAGAAACGTGGCCGTCCAAAAGCATAACAAGATCATCGATTTTTTTTGCGCTGCCGGTAATCTCAAGAACCATCGTATTACTGCCGACATCCATAACCTTTGCATCAAAGACTTCAGCCAGCTGTATTATTTCTCCACGGTTCCCCGGAAGTACTGATATCTTAATCAGTGCAAACTGTCTTGCGATAGTGTCTTTGCTTGTAAGATCGGTAACCTTGATAACTTCAATAAGCTTGTTAAGCTGTTTTTTTATCTGGTCAATGATTGTATCATCTCCACGGCATACCAGTGTTATTCTTGTAATTGCCGGGTCGAGGGTAGGGCCGGATGAGAAGCTTTCCACATTATATCCCCGTCCGCTGAGAAGTCCGGAAATCCTGGCAAGCACGCCGGCATTATTTTCAACGAGAAGTGAAATTACATGATTCATTTTTTATCCTCCCCGGAATCAAGGCTGAAAACCATTTCGCCCAGGCCGGCTCCAGGAGGTACCATAGGCCAGACATCTGCTTCAGGTTCAATTATACAGTCAATAATAACCGGTTTGTCATTTATATCTTTAATTTCTATAAGAGCTTTTTCAAGCTCATCAATGGTATTTACTCTGAAACCGCGGGCTGTGTATGCCTCAGCCAGCTTTACGAAATCCGGAGTCGCTTCATAAGCCGGTTTTTCACCGTCATATTTTAAATCATTAAGATGTGTGGAAGAATACCGTCCCTTCTGAAACATTTTCTGCCACTGTCTTACCATTCCAAGATAACCGTTGTTGAGAATAAGGATGATGATCGGCAGGTTGTTTTTTACCGCAGTTGCCATTTCCTGAAGATTCATCTGGAATGACCCGTCGCCGGATACTGCTACTACACGCTTGTCACGGTTTGCGATTGCAGCACCTACAGCTGCCGGAAAGCCGTAGCCCATTGTTCCAAGTCCTCCTGAGGTTACGAAGGTTCTCGGATTTTTAAATTCCCAGTAAAGGGCTGTCCACATCTGATTCTGCCCGACTTCAGTTGTAACAATTGCTTCCGGAAATGCCTTGTTTACAGTTTCAAGAACTTCAAGCGGCATTAAATGTTCTGATGGTTCCTCTTTTAAATGAAAGCCTTCATATGCATTTCTGCAAACCGCTTCTTCCTTCCATGCCTTAATCTGTTCTGTCCATGCAGGATTGCCTAACGGCTCAAGCATGGGTAGCATATCTGTCAGAACACTCTGGGCGTCACCGACGATGGGCACTTCAACGGCCACATTTCTCGCTATAGCTGCGGGATCAATATCAAGATGGACTATCTTGGCATGGGGAGCAAATTTATCAAGCTCCATGGTAACCCTGTCATCAAATCGTACACCGATACCGAAAATTACGTCGCTGTCAGTAATTGCCCTGTTAGCAGCATATGTTCCGTGCATGCCAAGCATTCCGAGGTTGAGCGGATTTTCTGTTTCAAGTGAACCAATACCCATAAGTGAGTTGACTGCAGGGATTCCGGTTTTCTTTACAATTTCACGGAAAACTTCAGCGGCATTTCCAACATTGATTCCGCCGCCTGCAAAAAGGACAGGTTTCTTTGCCTTGTTGATAAGATTCGCCGCCCTTTTTATCTGTCCCTTATGACCTTTCTCAGGCGGAGCATAGCCCATAATGCTTACAGTTTCAGGGTAGCTTTCCTCTTCAGGCTGGAGAATGATATCTTTCGGAATATCAATCACAACAGGGCCGGGACGACCGGTTGAGGCTATGTAAAACGCATCTTTAAGTGTTTTACCGAGTTTCTCTCTTTCTGTGACTATATAATTATGTTTTGTAACCGGTCTGGTTAAACCAACTGTGTCGGCTTCCTGAAAAGCATCATTTCCAATCATTTTTCTTGGAACCTGACCGGATATACAGACAAGGGGTACACTGTCGAAATTTGCTGTAGCAAGTCCTGTTATTGTGTTGGTTACACCCGGACCGCTGGTTACCAGACATACACCGGTTTTGCCGGTAGTTCTTGCATAGGCATCAGCTGCATGAACAGCAGCCTGCTCGTGTCTGGTCAGGATTACGTTGATATCCTTGGCGTCATACAGTACGTCGAAAACTGGTATTACTACTCCGCCGGGATAGCCGAAAATTGTGTCGATATTTTCCCTGCGCAATGCTTCAACGATAAGCTCAGAGCCTTTAAATACCATTTTTTCCTCCTTAAATAAAAAAAACCGTTCCCCCCTTGCAGGAAGAACGGTTGGAAATTCAGTTTCCGGTAAGTCAATCTCCCTGCATTGAGTAGCCTGATAGTAGAATAATAATAATGCTGAGTATAGAGATAATTGATTTGCCGGAAACGATGTTATTAAACATGATGAAAGATTAATAGGGAATCTGCCTTTTGTCAACCATATGATAGAATTTTAAGTTTTGAATTGGACGTTCATGCTGTTATAATTTAAAGTATGGAACTGATTATAGAATATTTCGGAACATTGTCGTCGGTTATAGTAGCTATATCGCTGATGCAGAAGAACGTTAAAAAACTCAGAATACTGAATCTTGTCGGATCGTTGGCCTTTACAGTATACGGAATCTTTATAAGAGCATGGCCGGTTGCCGGACTTAACGGTTTTATTGTTGCCATTGATCTCTACTATATTATCACTATGAGCAGGACGGAGAGCTTTTTTGAAATCATGAAAGTAGACTCCGCTGCAGATTCGCCATATCTTAAAAAATTTGTTGATTTTTACAGAGCTGATATTTGCAAATTTGTACCTGATTTCTGTGAAAATGATTTTAAAAAATCACAGGCAGTGTTTGTTCTTCGGGATATGAATCCTGCATCACTTATTCTGTACAGAGAAGAGGAAAACACCATAAAAATAAATCTTGATTATGCCGTACCTGCGTACCGGGATATGAAGAATGCAGCATATTTTTTGAAAAAAGCAGCTGAAATGTTTCCTGACGCCTATGAAATAACTGCTCCTGCTGATACTTCTGAAATACATAGACGCTATATGGAAAAGGTAGGTTTTGTTATTTCTCAGGAACGGGGAGTGTATATATACAGCCGATAAGCCGATAAATGACTGTAGCAAGATGAAAGACAAAGATGTATTTAACAGATTAGTACTTGAACTTACGCCTGTAGAAAGAAAGGAACTGCTAAGTAAAATCGGTCCTGTAGAGGTTTTTCAGGAGCCCATGATTGATTTCAGCCGCGGAGAGGAAGTGGACCTTGAAAAAGAATTCTATTCTATGGGATTTATTGAAAGGATAATAATCTTTTTCAGATCCATAATCTCAGGTGAGGATAAACTTCAGCTGACAGAAGAAATTATTTTAAAAAAAATAGAACGGGAAATTAAATCGGAATGCGGCGGCATAATTTCGTATAAAAACGGACAGCTTCTTCCTCCCTTCCGCGAGGAACTGCTGAAACTCGCAGAGTCAGTACGGTATTTTGACAGCTGGCTGAAGAATTCATATTTCACAAACCGTGAGGATTTTATAATCTTTCTCGGGAGTCTGCAGATGCCGGAAATTCATCAGCAGCTGAGCATGGCTGTATCCTTTGAGGAAGCTGAAAAAAGAACCGGTTTAAGTAATCTGTCTGATATTAAACGTGAAGTGAGTATCAGTCTGGAAAGTACTCTTGATCTGGTATCAGGAGATTTAAGGAAAACCATGTATCTCCACGCACAGACTCTGCATCTGCTGGGAGAACTGGTATCATATGATTTTGAAGCCTTGCTCGGGCAGTTCCGTGAGAGAGCTAAAAACGGTGAAACAAATTGTTTTTTCGGTGCTGCAAGAAACATGCTTGAAAAACTGACAAATATACTGACATCATTCAGAATATCGCCTGATGCTATCGTACTTGAAGCAATATTTCTGTTTGTGAATCAGGATCTGCGGGAAACCGATGAAGAAACTTTTCAGAATGATCTTAAGAAATTTTTAAATAATTCAAAAAGAAATCTTGAGGCAGTAAAAAAGTTTAATAAGAGAACTATGCCGGTTAAGCTTATGAAGCTGATTACTGAGAATATAGGCTACCAGCCGGTAAAGGTTTCAGGTGGTGAAGACTGGTATAATATATATACAAGATACTGGAATAATCTCGCTGATATTGCTTTTCGTAAATACAGTGCTGAGAAAAGAAAACTTAGAATTTATGAAGAACTCAGGCGTTTTAATAAGAGTGATAAGCTGCCTGAACTTGAACATTATAAATACACCTACCAGTACAGTACCGGCTTTTTAAATGATTTCATAAGAGAGCAGTTCAGTTCCAGTATGAATGAGATCTTAAAAAAAATTCTTGTTGACGGCCGCTTTTATAAAAAACAGAATAAGGATGATTTTACTGATTCATATTCCAGACTTCTTGGTTTGTATGAGAAACTTAACAAATTTGATCAGAAAATGTCTCCTCAGGGTGAAATCGGTTCTCAGCTTGCATCTATAGAGCAGGAAATGGCTGGTACAAGTGTACGCAGGAAGAAAGAAGCTTCATTCATTGAAGCCGCTGATATGGAGGCTAGAGAGATAATCCGTACCGGAATTGAAGCAATGGCAATGCTTAAACTGATTTTATACGGAATTCTGCACGGCAGGGCCGGAGGACAGTACGACAGTCTTTCTAATATAAACCGTCTGGTAACTGTAGAGAGCCGTGATTTTATTATTGATCTTAATAATGTGTACACAAAACTTGAAGATTCATGCCGGATTCTAGGTGATATCATGGATCTAGAAGAAGAAGGCAGGTAGTAAAATTTTTGGAAACTAATATAGAATTATTTAATGACGGCCGGGGCTGCACATGTTTTATGTCGCTAAGGGCTGCCGGAAGTATGGGGCAGTCTGATGATACAGGCAACATTAACAGAATCAGTTTTTTTAAAGATATGGGAATTGATTATTCAAGAGTCTGTACTGTTACTCAGCTGCATACGCGCAAAGTTGTTAATGTGTCAGATTATGAAGATAGGGAAAGCATTGTTCATATAGAAGCAGACGGTATGGTTACAGCTTCAGCTAAGATAATTCCACTTATTACCGTTGCAGACTGTATGCCTATATTTATCTATGACTCCCACAATATGGTACGCACTCTGCTTCATAGCGGGTGGCAGGGAACCGGAATAGTTAAAAATGCAATATCCATTATGAAGGATATTTATGGAAGTAAGCCGGAAGAGCTGCACGTTGTACTTGGACCCTCAATAGGAGACTGCTGTTATAAAGTAGATCAAAACCGGGCGGAAAAATTTTCCAAAGAATGGGGAAGCAGCTCTGTAGTAATAAAAAGTGACGGTCCATATTTATCGCTAAAGAATGCAAATTTGAAAATCCTTGCTGATGAAGGAGTTGGTATGGTTACAGATAAAAATTACTGTACTTGCTGTGATAAACGGTTCGGCTCATTCAGAAGGGAAGGTCCTGATAACTTTAACCGCATGATAGTCGGCAGTATCTTGAATCCATCAGTTTAATATGACATTATAAGCTACTTTATCTATACATCTCCGGAGGGTACCAGATCATGACAGATATGAAGGAAGTCTGGAAAGAACACATCTATAACTCATTAAAGAAGCATGCGCAGGACTGCGGGCTGGAATTAGAGCTTTCATCAGCTTCTGAAGTAATGATCGGTAATCCTCCTAAACCGGATATGGGCGATTTTGCCTTTGCGATGTTTCCATATGCAAAAACTCTAAGGAAATCACCGCAGCAGATAGCTGAAGCTGTAGCAGGACTTATAAATGCTGATTCAGCTGTAAGCGGAGCTGGAAAAGCCGAGACAGCAGGACCTTATGTAAATATCCGGCTTAATATTGCCTCTAATGCGGGTGATATCCTGGAAAAGATATTCAGTGACAATGAATCCTATGGTAAATCAGATCTTTATTCAGGAAAAAAGGTTATGGTTGAGTTTTCATGTCCGAATACAAATAAGCCTCTTCATCTTGGTCATTTACGGAATGATTCAATCGGTGCCTGTGTTTCCAGAATAATTGAAGAAAACGGTGCTGAAGTATGCAAGGTTAACCTTATCAATGACCGGGGCATTCATATATGTAAATCAATGCTTGCATACAAGACATTCGGTAATGGAACTACTCCGGAAAGTGAGAATATCAAGAGTGACCATTTTGTAGGCGATTATTACGTAAAGTTCGATCAGTGGTCCAAAACCGATGATAAAGCACTCCCGCAGGCTCAGCAAATGCTCAAGGCCTGGGAGGACGGCGATACTGAAGTTAATGAACTCTGGAAAACCATGAATAAGTGGACAATTGACGGAATTCAGGAAACATATGATAAAACCGGAATCAGTTTTGATCGAGTTTATTATGAAAGCAAAACATATTCGAGCGGGAAGGATGAAGTTCTGAAGGGACTTGAAGACGGAATCTTCTATAAGGAAGAGGATGGTTCAGTGTGGGCAGATTTATCAGAAATAAAACTCGATAAAAAAGTCCTTCTGCGCGGAGACGGCACTTCTCTTTATATGACCCAGGATATCGGTACCGCCAAGGCCAGACATGAAGACTGGCCCTTTGACAAGCTGATTTATGTTGTCGGTTCAGAACAGAAGTATCATTTTGCGGTTCTTTTTTATATCCTTAAAAAATTGGGCTTTAAATGGGCTGAAGACCTTGTTCATCTTTCCTATGGAATGGTTAACCTTCCAGAAGGCAAGATGAAATCAAGGGAAGGTACCGTTGTTGATGCAGATGATCTTGTTGCAGATTTAATCAATCTTGCCGGAAATGAAATTAAAAACAAGGAACGTGAAGATGAGGTGGAAGATCTTGAAGAAACTTCGAAGGCTATAGCACTCGGAGCTCTGAACTACTATCTGCTCCAAACCACACCTTCAAAAGATATGATCTTTAATCCTAAAGAATCTCTGTCTTTTAACGGAAATACAGGTCCCTATCTTCAGTATATGGGAGCAAGAATCTCAAGTATGTTCAGGAAGTTTGAAGAGCGTAAGGCTGATTTTGACGGAGTTAATCCTGACTACAGCCTACTTGACGGTGATGACGAGAAGGAACTGCTTAAAAATCTTTCATCATACCCTGAAGCAGTCTTTCAGGCAGGTGCCGAGCTTAATCCCTCGGCAATTACATCTTTCCTGTATGAACTTGCAAGGAATTTTTCAAGGTTTTACCATGATAATCCGGTGCTTAACTGTGAAGATAAAGCGCTTGCACTCGCCAGACTTGAATTATCAAGGGCTGTTCTGCAGGTACTTAAAAATGCATTTAAGCTTGTAGGTATACCATTTTTACAGAAAATGTAGCCATTTAGAAAAATACCCTTTAAAATAGAAAGTATAGTTAACCCAGGCATGGTCATCGAATATAATTGGGAGAAACTTATGTCAAAGGAAGGCAGAAAAACTATACTACTCGTTGAAGACGAAGTTATCATCGCGATGGCTGAAAAAGTGAGTATTCAATCTTTTGGATATGATGTTATTACTGCCGTTTCAGGTGATGAAGCCGTACAGAAAGCTCTGAACGAAAAAGCCGACCTGATCCTGATGGATATTGATCTTGGTGACGGTATGGATGGAACTGAGGCTGCCCGTGAAATACTCCGCCATAAGTTTATTCCGATTGTTTTTCTGACTTCGCATTCTGAACGGGAAATGGTTGAAAAAGTCCGGGGAATAACACGGTATGGATATCTATTAAAGAATTCCGGTGATTTTATTCTTGAATCGTCAATCGAAATGGCATTTGAACTATATAACGCCAATGTAAATGTAATTGAGTCAGATACAAAAATGAAACTTCTTATCAATACAATTCCTGATATGGTCTGGCTGAAGGATTCAGATGGAGTTTTCCTCTCATGTAATCCAAAATTTGAAGCTTATTACGGTGCCTCAGAAAATGAAATCCGGGGAAAAACCGATTATGACTTTGTTGATACAAAGCAGGCTGATTTTTTCAGGAAAAATGATAAGAAAGCTATGGCAGCAGGTAAGCCCACGATGAACGAAGAGTGGATAGAATTCCCTGATGGAAAAAATAAAATACTTCTTGAAACAATTAAAACTCCGGTCTATGACCGGAAGGGCAGTATTGTAGGGGTTCTGGGCATAGGCCGTGATATTACCAAACGGTACAGAGCTGAATCTGCTCTTATTGAGTCACAGCAGCGGCTTAATTCTGCACTTGACAGTATTCCTGCTGTAATAGTTATTTTTGATCTCGAAAAAAAAATCAGGTATGCAAACAGTCAAATACAATCAATTACAGGCATGCCGCCGAATGATTTTTACGGTAAACCTGTTGGGAAAGTATGGGGTTCACTGTCGGAAAACTGGAGTGAACTCATTGATGAAACTATTAAATCCGGTGAAACATGCAGCTCCAGGCATTTGTATATTTCAAATGATGAGACTCAGGAACTGCTTCTATTCGGAATTCCGTTGAAAAATCAGAAAGATGAAATAGTTGAGATTATGGGAATAATATATAGTGAATATGATTTTTTTCAGGTTATAGGTGTTGGGCAGGTATTGTAAATACTCTGTCTTGACTATTTGTCTATTATCATGGTATATAATCAATTCAGATAATTTAGATTAAGGTTGGATAAATGTACGCACTGGTTGAAATTAAGGGAAAACAGTACAAAGCGGAAAAAGGCAGCCTGCTCAGGGTTGATAAAATAGATAGCGAAAACGGCTCAAAAGTTGAGTTTGATTCCGTTCTGTTTTTAAGCGGAGACGATGTTAAAGTCGGTACTCCATATGTTGCAGGTGCCAAAGTAACAGCAGTTGTTGAAGATCAGGTAAAAGGCAAGAAGGTTAAAATCTTCAAATATAAGAGAAGAAAAAACTACAGTCTTAGAAAGGGTCACAGACAGCAGTACACAACAGTCAGAGTAGAAGATATAGTCGGAGCCTGACTTGATAAATCTGGAGATTACGCTTGATAAAAGCGGTAATCTTGAGAAGCTTAAGTCCGTAGGTCATGCAGAAATGCGTGATGATGGAGTGAGCATTGCATGTGCGGCTGTTTCAGCACAGCTGCGCGGGGCTGTCAGAGCATTTGAATGCTGCGGTACTGCAATTCTGAGGGGAAGCGCAGACCGGCCCGGCAGTCTTGAATTTTCAGTTGATGCATCAAAGCTCAACAGTGACTGGCTGAAAGGTCTCACTGATGTGCTTTTAGCAGGACTTATTGAAACAGAGAAAGATTATCCTGATGAATGCATCATTAAATTTCTATAATTCAGTAATCAAGGAGCTGTAAATGGCACATAAAAAAGGTGGCGGAAGCAGTAAAAACGGAAGAGATTCCAACGCTCAGAGACTGGGTGTAAAAAGATTCGGCGGCGAAGTAGTAAACGGAGGAGAGATCCTCGTTAGACAGCGCGGCACAAAAATTCATCCGGGAACTAATGTCGGCAAGGGAAAAGATGATACACTTTTCGCAAAAGTTGACGGGACAGTAGAATTTAAAGACAGAATGGGAAGGAAGTTCGTTTCTGTAGTTCCAGGCGAATAAGTAATAAATGCAAGGTTTTGCTGACGAGACCTATATTGAAGTCTCCTCCGGCAGAGGAGGAGACGGACACATATCGTTCAGAAGAGAAAAATATGTTCCTAAAGGCGGCCCTGACGGTGGAGACGGCGGAAAGGGCGGTGATGTAGTATTTGTTGTTAAGGAAAACCTTAAAACACTTGTACATCTCAGAAAAAAGCGGATCTTCAAGGCTGAGAACGGTGAAAACGGGAAAAAAGCCCGGAAGCACGGAAAAAACGGTCTTGATGCTGTAATCGAAGTTCCGCCGGGAACCCTTATAAAAGATTCCGAAACAGATAAAATTCTCGCAGATATGGTCAATACAGGTCAGAGCTATAAAATAGCTTCAGGCGGTTCCGGCGGTAACGGAAACTGGCACTATAAATCATCAATTAAACAGACTCCCAGGTATGCTCAGCCCGGAAAACCCGGTCAGGAGTTTCGTCTGCATATTGAACTCAATATAATAGCGGACATAGGTTTTGTAGGACTTCCGAACGCAGGTAAATCAAGTCTGCTTCGCAGGCTTACAAATGCAAACCCTGAAGTGGCGGCATATGCTTTTACAACCAAGATTCCCAATCTTGGTGTTCTGCGGCTTGGTGACACTGATATAGTTCTTGCTGATATTCCAGGTATAATCGAAGGGGCTTCGGAAGGAGCAGGAATGGGTATAAAATTCCTGAAGCATATTTCCAGAACCCGGGCATTGATCTTTATGGTGGATCTTTCAGATGAAAAATATCTTGAAGCATTTGATATACTTCTTAATGAGGTTAAAAATTTTTCTGAAGACCTGTTTATGAAGAAAAGAATTATTCTCGGAACAAAGACCGACCTTGAAGGCACCAAAGAACATTTAAAAGAACTTGAAGCCAAATACCCCGGCGAAAAAATTATCGGTATTTCTACCTTTGCTGAGGACGGTCTGAAAGATCTGATAAGGGAAATGACAGTACTGTCTGCATAAAGGCTATGGCTGAACAGATAAAAACTATTATTGCGGGCGGAACCTATGATCCTGTGCATAATGGGCATATGCAGCTTGCAGAGGATGTTTTACTGCATTATAAGGCGGAACGGCTTATTCTTGTTCCGTCCTTCATATCACCTCATAAAAAAGAAAAACAGGTTATATCTCCAGAGCATCGGATCAGAATGCTTGAACTGGCCGTTAAAGACCGCAGATTCATTATAGAAACCTGTGAGATAGACAGGGGTGGTGTTTCATATACTATTGATACAATACGGTATATCAGAAAAAAGTATAATTTAAACGAGAGACCGGGATTACTCATAGGAGATGATCTTGTAAACGGGTTCGAAAAATGGAAATGTCCGGAAGAAATTGCCTCTGAGGCAAGGCTTATAATAGCCGACAGAGGGGAGGGCGTTTCTGGAAATTTTAGTTACGAACATATTACTTTTGAAAATCTCTATTTAGAAATCTCATCCAGCGATATTCGAAACCGGATAAAAACAGGCAGAGCCTGTCGATTTTTAATGCCTGACGGCGTTTATGAATATATTCTGGAGAATAAATTATACGGAGACAGTTAATATGCCTGTTGAAGAAGAGATAGAAAATTATCTCAGAAACAATTTGAAGGAAAAAAGATTTCTGCATTCAAGACGTACTGCTGAAACTGCTGAAAAACTCTGTCGTTTATACGGCTGTGATCCTGAAAAAGGAAGAGTTGCAGGGCTGCTTCATGATATTGGACGTGAGCTTGATTACGATACGGTGTTCGATAAAGTAAAGAATGACGGATATGGTATAAGTGATATTGAAAAAGAATATCCTGTACTTTTACATGGAAGAGCAGGAGCTGTTATTGCAAAGGAACAGTTTAATATTCAGGATGAAGATATCCTGGAGGCTATAAGATGGCATACGACCGGGAAACGAGATATGTCTGAACTGTCTTCTGTTTTGTATGTTGCTGATTATATTGAACCGGGACGGACTCATATAGATAATAATTTCAGGGCCCGTATTCGTGAAATGAATCTAAACCGGCTGGTCATGGAAGTTGTGCGAAACAGTATTGCCTACTGTCGCTCTAAAGGCTATTCGGTTGCTGAACAGACTTTTATGTTATATCATGAACTCGAAAAAAAGGTGAGCTGATTTGAAGAATAAAATAGAATTTGAAAAAAGCTGGATTATCCTTGTTGTAATTGTAATTATAATCGGAGTTACCGTGTTTCTTGTTCTTGACAGAACCAGAACTGATCAGATTACTGAAATGGTTGTTAACGGTGATGAGATTAATATAGTTATACTTGTTCATGATGAAGATAAGCTGCTTTTTACTGAAATTCTGTTTTATAATCCGGCAACAGCTAAGGCGGCTCTGCTTGATATTCCCGGCGAAACCGGGGTTATTATTCAGAAACTTGGGAAAATTGACAGGATTGATACTTTGTTTGAGCCCGGAAATCCTGATGAGTATATTTCTGAGCTTGAAAATATTACCGATCAGGAAATACCTTTTTATATATTGATGGATATCAGCGAAGTTCCTGACATGATTGATGTTGTTGAAGGGCTTGAAATGTTTATAGCCAATCCGGTTGAGATTCTGGAACCCGGACGCACAGTTCTTTTACCTTCCGGAAGTATTATACTTGACGGCGATAAGGCTGAAACATTTCTAACTTATGAGGATCCTGAAGAATCGGATATTGATAAAAGCGGACGGCATGAAAAGTTTATTCAGTCACTTTTAAAAACTTTTCAGGATAGAGGTTCAGAGCTTCTGAATAACCGGATGTTTCCTTACCTTTATAAGACTATGGAGACCAATATTGACCGTGATTCATTCAGAGCCTTTATAACAGAATCTGAAAAAATGGATACTGGTCGAATAGTTTTTCAGCGGGTTTTAGGGGTGAAGAGGTCTGTTGATGATCAGGTTCTGCTTTTCAGGCACTATGACGGCAATCTTCTGAAAGAAACTGTTAAACAGACTGTCAGTTCCATTGCAAATATAGAGGTTGTAAGTACCGATGAACTGAATATTGCTCTCCAGATACTTAATGGAACAGCTGTAAACGGACTGGCTTCCAGAACTTCGCAGGTTTTTCAGAGTTTTGGTTATGATGTTGCGAATATTGGAAATTATGACGGTGAGATTGAAAAGACTCTTGTGATAAACAGAGGAAGTGATATAGCGCAGGCTCAGCGTGCTGCTAACATAATAAAATGCGGCAATGTACTTGCCGGTTCCGAGGGTATTGAATTGCCCGAAGATATAAACGAATATGAATATGATGTTATTATAATTTTAGGTAAGGATTTTGATGGAAGATACTGCAAAGAATGAGCTGGTACGCCAGACTGCACAGATAATAGAAGAACATAAAGCCAGGGATGTTATAGCAATAGATTTACGCGATCAGAACAGCTGGACTGATTATTTCATAATAGCCACTGTAAACAGTCAGGGGCATATGAGAGGTTTGCTGAAAAATATTAGGAATTATCTATCTGAAAATGAACTTGAGTTCCGAAACAGGCATAAAAAAGTCGATGATTACTCATGGCTTTTCATCGACTGCGGATTTATGGTTATTCATCTATTTGATGAAGAAACCAGAGATTTTTATGATCTTGAAAAGCTCTGGTTTAATGGGAAATCTGTTTATTCGTCAAAATCGTCGTAATCAACGCCTCCGTCATATTCCAGATCGTCATCGTCGTCATATTCCAGATCATCATCGTATGAATCGTTGTACTCTTCCTCTTCAAAATCCTCATCTGCAGAGTTTTCAAGCTCTTCGTCGTCTTCGTCAAACTCGTCGTACTCTTCATCATATTCTGAATCATAATTGTCAAAATTGTCTTCGTAGAAGTCATCATCATCGTGATACCGATCATCAAAATCATCATCACTGGCGTAATAGAAGTCGTTTCCTTCAGACATGTTAAGCCCTCTCCATGAACTATTGTTATTCTCTTAAACTTAATCTAAGTAGAAGAAAAGGCTATTGTCAACTATATTTATTTAATTTGTTGTATTAATTTTTAAGTCCGACAAAGAGTCCCATACTTCCGAAATTCCCGGCAATTTTTATTATAGCTGTTGAACCGTATGACTTGGTATCAATGAAAATATTATCACCCTTAATGATAGTTGGAGGGGTGATATCGGAGTCAATACCGGCTTCTGAAAGTTTAATGGTGGATCTTCCTCCAAGCTGATTGAGAAGTTCGGCAAATGTTTCCTTGAACATCTGATCTCCGGGTTCAATCTTTTCGTCGTGCATTCCCATGTTTCTGAAAATCTCTTCTACAAGTGAAACTGCGGTGTCGAGTTTTGAAAAAAGGATTAGGTGCCCGTGTACATCACCGGTAATTCCGATGGTTGCTGTTATGTTGGATTTGTCAAAAGATACACCTGTGGTATTTATGTCTATCTGACTTAGCCCGTTCTCAACAAAGACTTCCAGACAGGCATTACTTATTAGCTCTAGATTACTGTTTCCCATAAAATGAAGTATAGGAATATACATCCATTGTGTCAAATCATTTAGAATAAAATGTTATATATACAGTAATTGACAGTATTACTATTATCAGTATAATAGTCTGACATTATGGACAGGGTATGTTTTATCGAGGCACCTGCAAAACTGAATCTGCACCTGCAGGTTGGAAGAAAAAGGCAGGATGGTTATCATGAAATATGCTCGCTTGTTACAATTGTTGATCTTTGCGACAGTTTGTCCATAAGTTCTTTGAAAACTGGTAACAGATGCGAGATAGAAGGTAGCTTTGACTGTAAAGCTCAGGATAATTTAATATTTAAAGCCTGGCAAAGCTATTGTGAAGCATCCGGAAATAAAATTGGTATTCGTGTAAGGGTAGAAAAGAAAATACCTTCGCAGGCCGGTATGGGCGGCGGATCTTCTGATGCGGCGGCAATACTTAAGGCTTTGAATTTTCTTGAAGGTAATCCAATGAGTTTAGAGCAGCTTTCGGAAATAGGTGCCGGAATAGGCAGTGATATTCCTCTTTTTTTCAGCAGTCCTTACAGTTTAATCAAGGGCCGCGGTGAGAAAGTCAAAGCTCTGGATTTTAATGGTATTTATAACATGCTTGTCATACAGCCTGATGTTCAGATATCTACAGGCGGTGCTTATTCAAAATTAGCGCGTACCGCAGAATACAAAGAATCATTTCTTCCGGATGATACTATGATAAAGGTTTTACCTGCACCCGGTCTTTTCAGGACCTCTTTCTGCAATGATTTTCTTGCAGCAGTTAGTGATGGTAATGATATTTTTTCAAATATTATCAGTAAATTATATGCACAGGGATCCTGCTACAGTAGCCTGACAGGCAGCGGATCTGTTGTTTTTGGTCTGTTTGACTGTGAATATGATGCTGATAGGGCTTATGAAGCCCTTAAAACCGAATATAAATTCGTTAAGAAAATAAAATCGCTTGATAGAATTCCATATGCCATATTAGAATAATTATGCCTGATTAATGTACAAGCAAGGAGAGGTGTATGGACATTACTGATATCCGTATTCGGAGAGTTAGTGCTGACGGGAAACTGCGGGCTTATGTAACAGTGACTTTTGAGGATTGTTTTGTTGTCCACAATGTTAAAGTTATTGAAGGCAAAAATGGAGCGTTTATAGCGATGCCGAGCAGGAAGACCAAAACCGGAGAATACAAAGATGTAGCTCATCCGATAAATTCGGATTTCCGTGGTCTTCTTCAGCAGAGGATTCTTGAAGAGTATGAAAAAGCTCTGACAGATGACTCAACTATCATGCTGGAATCTGAGGACATCTAAGTAATACGAACTATTACAGGTACTTATCTAAAAAAACTCCGCTATCGTAGGCTTATAACTTGTCTGTTACCAGAAAATGAATTATTCTTGGGACGTCGGCAAGCGGTTAAGCCTCCGGTTTTTGGAGCCGGCATACGCAGGTTCGAATCCTGCCGTCCCAGTATAAATATTAACAACTTAAAACAGGGTAAGGAGAACCAGAAATGGAAGACAATAAAACCTTCAGCGCTGTAGCCAGAACTGAGTTCAGGAAGAGTGCAGCCAAAAGGATCAGAAACGCTGGTAAAATTCCGGCAGTTATTTACGGGCATTCAGAACCCGTTCATGTATCTCTTGATGAAAGAGAGTTTATGAGAAAATTCGGAAAGAATTCTGAAAGTACAATTATTACTGTCAATGTTGAAGGAAAAGAATATGATGTTCTCATCAAGGATTTTCAGGAAGATATTGTCAAGGGTCAGATTAAACATGTAGATTTCTTTGAGATTGAAAGAGGTAAGACTCTTAAAACACATGTACCTATTCACCTTGTTGGAACTGCAAAGGGTGTTAAAGAAGGCGGTGTTCTTGAACAGCAGATGCATGAGTTTGAAGTAGAATGTCTTCCTAAGGATATTCCCGAAGCAATTGAAATTGATGTTAAGAATCTTCTTTCAGGAGACGCTATCCATGTTGGAGATGTAGTCGTTCCTGAAGGAGTTAAAATCCTCAGTGCTGAGGACCTTTCAGTAGTTTCTGTAACAGTTGTCAAACAGTCAGTTGAAGCAGCTGAAGAAGATGAGGCTGAAGGCGAAGAAGCAGAGGAAAGTGCAGAATAACAGTAAACTGCTTATAATAGGGCTGGGTAATCCCGGCCCTGATTATCAAAATACACGGCATAATGCCGGGTTTGATACAATTAACAGAATCGCCGAGAAACTTGGTATCTCTTTCAAAAAACCTTTTCTTAAACCGGTAATGATTGGTCATGGTATTCATGGGAATACTGACATATCACTTGCCATGCCTCTGACTTATATGAACCTGTCCGGACAAGTCCTTAATTACTGTATGCAGAAATCAAAAACCTCAATTGATCAGGTTATAATTGTCTGTGACAATATGGATCTTAAACCTGGTAAAATCAGACTCAAGAAGAATGGTTCCAGTGCCGGGCATAACGGACTTAAGTCAATCATTGCATATGCGGGGACCGGTGAATTTGCACGAATGTATATTGGTGTCGGAAGAGACAGCAATAATACCATCGAGCATGTTCTAGGCAGGATGGAAGGGCAGGAGCTTAAGGAATACACTGATTCCCTGGATAGGGCTGCTGAAGCGCTCTTAAACCTGTCAGAGAAAAGTTTTGAGCAGGTTATGAATGAAATCAATCAGAAAAATCGTTGAAAAAAAAGTTGAAGATTTTTTAATTTCTCAGAACATTCCCTCTAAAGTTAAAATTCTGCTGGCCTTTTCAGGCGGTCCTGATTCAACAGCACTTGCTCATATATTAAAAAATATTCCGAATTATGATCTGCATATTGTATGTGGCTATTTTAATCATAAGCTTCGCGAGCCGGAAGAACTTGAGTCGGAAGTGACTTATATCAGACACTTTTCTAAAAGACTGGGGATAGAATATGAAATTGGTGAAGCTGCAGATGGTGAGATAGCGACTTATTCCAGTGAATACAGGACCGGAATCGAAGATGCCGCCAGGTTTTTCAGGTACAGGTTTTTAGCAGAATGTGCTGAAAGGTATGAAGTTGACTATATTGCAACAGGACATAATATGGATGATCTGGTTGAAACTGTTCTTATGCGCGTGTTTCAGGGAGCGGGTATCCAGGGGCTGGCAGGGATCCCATCAGTCCGCGGGAAGATTCTGCGGCCTATGCTTAGTATTACCAAATCTGAAGTTCTTTCCTATATTGACGAGACAGAACTTGGTTTCAGTCTTGATACTACAAATGATAAAAACGACTTTCTTCGCAATAGAATCAGGCATGATCTTATTCCCGAAATTAAAAATGCTTTTCCAGGATTATATACAGGAATAAGGTCTTTAACTGCACAGGCTGCTGAATATAATGATTTTATAGAGACTATAGTCAAGAAGAATATTGTGTGGGATGAATCTGAAAATGGTGTGTTCCGCACAGGGAAGACCGATTTTTTTTCACAGCACCGGATTATCAGGATAAAATCATTAATGAAGCTGCTTTCTGATAAAAAAATAAGTGATGAAAAACGTATTACATACAGTTCTATTGCTGCTGCGGTTTCTGTTGAAAACAGGCCGGCTAATATGATACTTCTTAAGACAAATGATTATCAGATATATACTTCCCGTAATCATATTTTTGTACAAAGACTTGTAAATCAGCATAAAAAAAGTTATCTTTTATACCTGAATAAAGATACTGTAAGGATTGCAGACTCGGTTCTTCTTGAAGTTTCAAAGGAGCCGCCCGGGGATTGCGGGTATTTAAGAATCTGCTGCAGAAAGACCGATTCCCCTATGGTCGTTAGAAACTGCCGCTCAGGTGACAAAATCCGAATCCGTGAAGGTTTAAAAGATCTTGGTAAATTATTCAGTGAATGGGGTGTTCTTTCAGCAGACAGAGACCTTATTCCTGTTATAGAAAACAGACAGGGTGTCGCTGCTGTTTTAGGTGAACATCTTGGATATAATAATAAACTTGCTGATTATGACAGCGGTGACTGTCATGAAACTGAAGATTTTTATCTTAAAGTAAGCAAGCTAACGGAGACAACAGGTGAGTGACCAAAAGGATAACAACAGACCGGAGAAAGAACCCAAAAAGCCCGGTTTCGATTTCAACAATAATAACAAATTTGCATTATTCTTTCTTCTTGCATTAATTGTAATGTTTTTTATTCTGTTTCTTGTGAATGATTCAGATGCAGGTATGGAGATCCCGTACTCAACTTTTCTTAACTATCTGGATGAAGGGCAGATTTCTGCTGTGAAGATTTTTGATAACAAAACAATTCAGGGTACGCTGAGCAGTCCTTCAGGACAGAAGACCGTATTTGAAACTGAAATTCCATATTATGACGATTATCTGATGCAGAAACTGACAGATAAAAATGTCATAGTTGAGGGGGCAGAAAAAGGAAACACAGCTGCCACCATATTTATTCAGATAGTTCCCTGGCTTATCGGTTTTGCATTCATCTGGTTTATGCTTCGGCAGATGCAGGGCGGCGGAAACAAGGCTTTCTCTTTCGGAAAAAGCAAGGCCAAGCGATACACCCAGAATGATAAAAAAATTACCTTTGCCGATGTAGCAGGGCAGCAGGAAGCCAAGTATGAACTTGAGGAAGTTGTCGACTTTCTGAAGAATCCTGAAAAGTTCAGAAAACTCGGAGCAAGAGTTCCTAAGGGGGTTCTGCTAGTAGGTATGCCGGGTACTGGTAAAACACTTCTTGCAAAGGCGGCTGCCGGTGAAGCGGGTGTAAACTTTTTTCATATGTCAGGTTCGGATTTTGTGGAAATGTTTGTAGGTGTCGGAGCCAGCAGAGTTCGGGATCTTTTTGATCAGGGCCGCAAGAATGCTCCCTGTATTCTGTTCATTGATGAGCTTGATGCTGTAGGACGCACCAGGGGTGCAGGTTACGGAGGCGGTCATGATGAGCGTGAACAGACCCTGAATCAGATGCTTGTAGAAATGGACGGTTTCGATACAAAGGACGGCGTTATAATACTTGCCGCCACAAACCGGCCCGACGTTCTTGACCCTGCGCTTCTAAGGCCGGGTAGATTTGACCGTCAGGTGGTTGTCGATATGCCTGATTTAATTGAAAGAAAGGCGATACTGGGTATTCATGCAAAGAAGATAAATCTTGCACCGGATGTAGATCTTGAAAGAATAGCCAGAGCTACTCCCGGGACATCAGGTGCAGATCTTGCAAACCTTGTAAATGAAGCCGCTCTTTTTGCAGGCAGGCATGGTGTTGATGAGGTCAGCAGCGAACATTTTGAGGAAGCCCGTGACAAAATACTCCTGGGTGTAGCACGTAAATCCCGTATGATCAGCCCCGAAGAGAAAAGGGCTACTGCTTATCATGAAGCCGGACACGCTCTACTGCACTATCATCTTGAATATGCTGATCCCCTGCACAAGGTTACAGTTATTCCGCATGGACAGGCTCTAGGGCTTGCAATGTCGCTTCCGGAGAAGGATTCTTATTCAAAGAATAAAGGCTGGCTGCTGGACCGAATCAAGATTGCAATGGGCGGCTATGTAGCCGAAAATATTGAATACGGCCAGACTACTACAGGAACCAAGAACGATATTGAGCAGGCAACCAATCTTGCCAGAAGAATGGTTACTGAATGGGGTATGTCTGAAAAGCTGGGATTTGTTTCATACGGCAGCGACGAAGAACCTATTTTTATAGGTAAGGAAATAGCCAGACACAAGGATTATTCTGAAGAAACAGCTAATATGATTGACGCTGAAATAAAGCAGATTTTAAATAACTGTCTTAAAGAAACAACTGATATACTTACAAAGAATAAAGATCAGCTTGTGAAATTGGCTGATGCACTGGTTGAAGAAGAAACTCTTGATGATGCTAGAATCAGAGTGATTCTTGATTTACCACTGCCGGAAAAAAATGCCGATTTCACTGCATAAGTATTTTTACATAAACAATTTGCAGATAAACCCCCTTCATACCGATAATGAGAGGGGGTTTTTTTTATGTCTCTGATAAAATTATACAAATGTATCTTAATTTTCCTGATTATTGTATCCGGGAATGTTTTTGCTGTATCCACCGACCGCCAAATCAGTATTGTCTATCTTAAAAAGGCGGCTGCCGCGTATCAGCTTGATGACTATAAATTAAGCGAATCCCTGATTGAAAAAGTTGATGAATTTTATGATACTTCGTCAGATTCCGCCTTCCTGAAAGGTATGATAGCCTGGAAACGGGATAATAAGATCCCCATGGCCCAGGCCTATATGTCTGCAGCACTCGAATATGATGATTGGCTGATTTTTTCAACTTCAGACTGTATGTCCGAACTCTCCCTCCTGATGTTCAGAACAAAGCAGTATGGTAAACTTGTAGATTTTGTTGAGACAAAATATTATCCCTCTTATTCTGATGTGGATTTGATGTACATTTACGTGCTTTGTCTGAAATATCTGAATGATGACAGGTATCAGGATGTTCTTGAGAGAGCAGTAAAAAGATATCCTTATGATTACCGGTTTGCAGGTCTCTATTCGAAAATAAGCGGTGATTATCTTCACAGACTCATAAGAAATGAATTGTTTTTTGATGATAAGAATGGATATCTTGAAGTTCTGGCGGATTCTGTAAAGCTTTTGGATGATCGTGATAAAAAGACGGTAATAGAACGCTATCTGCGTGACGGCGGTTCTTCAGTAGAGGTGCTTTTGAATGATTATCGTCTTAACGGGACACTTGATGATAACAGGATTTTACAGCTGCTGAATAGAAATATTCTCGAATCAAGGACATTGACTGCTGAGCTTGAAAGGTCTGTCCCTCAGCTGAGCGGAAGAGAGATAATCAAAAAAGCTAAAAGTGAATATACAGGTAAAATATATGAAGATACCAATGGAGATAATTTCTATGAAGAGCTTTATCTTTATGAAAACGGTTTATTAACAGGGCTAAGTATAGATGACAATCAGGATGGTATAATTGAACTTATTATAATATTCGAGAAAGGCTATCCCGTAGAAGTACTTTACACTGATAAAGATTTTATAAGAGTAACTTACTCAAATTATCCATTTGTCGATGAAATAAGTATTACAAGCAACGGCATACTTAAAGTGTATACAATGATAACCAATTCCGTCCGTATTGATTTTTTAACCGCGCCTTCAGGTTTGAAAAGAACTGCTCCTGATACTGAAAAAATAATAGAAGCCGGCAGCAATATAGATTATCTTAGCGATAATTCTGTACGGATCGCTGAGTACAGTTCACGAAACTCGACGGATACTATGAACCGGCTTATAAGGGAATGGAACCGCCGGGATGAAAAGATTTCGGTTCTCCGTGTCTATAATGAACTTAACGGAAATTATACGTATATACAGAGTATGAACGAGACCCTGATGGGATTTAAAGATATTAATTACGATGATTTAGTTGATATGAAAGAGAATTATGTGAATGGAAAACTTGTTTCAATAGAGGCAGATGAAAATTCAAATGGAATATATGAGTATAAAATTGAATTTGACGGTCAGCAGCAGATATCATTATGGGATTTTAATGAAGATGGCATTTACGACTGCAGAGTTTATGAAAAAGATGGTACAGTGTATAAAGAGTTTTCTTCTAAAATGAATGGAGAATTCGATCTTGTAGAAAAGGACTGAAAATGAAGTTTTTGCTGAAAATCTGTATCCTGCTCAGTTTTCCCTTGATATTCTCCTGCGTAACTAATGATAAAGCAGAAATAAATTCGGCTACATTCTATGAAAATACAATTTCCAGCTTGTATAAGTATCTGGATGATAATGAGTATCAGAAAATACTTGTGAGATCGGAAATGTTATTAAATGAAGAGGAGCTTATCCCGGAATTCCGGAGTAGTCTTTTAGATTACAACGAAAAAGCAAGGAGCGGGCTGTTGGGAATTTTTACCCAGTCTGTTGAGAATCATAATTATAACACTGCAGCCGCATATCTAAATTCATTGAGTGCAGCCGGTTTGGAAACAGGGTACAACTTAAGTGAGCTGTACGTTAAGCAGACAGTTTTATATCTTGAAGGCAGAGAGAAGTCGCGGGGACTGATATATTTTCTTGACAGAATAATTAATAAACAACAGAAGGCAGAGTTGGATGCTGAACAGTTTAATCTGATTTTTGAAACTGCTTTGGCTCAGAAAAATAAGGCTGTTCTCAATTTTCTTATTAATAATTATCCCGGGCTTGCAGGAGAACTGGAAGAAGCTGTATCAATACTGGATGAGAAACCAAAACCGTTTGAAATGCTGAAAGGTACCGCTACAATCTGGGTTAACCGGGGGATTAGAATCGAAAGCGGAGTGGGTTATCCTGACAGGGTAATAGGCAGCGGATTTTTTATTGATAAATCCGGATATCTTATGACCAACTATCACGTTATTGCAAGTGAGGTTGATCCTGAGTACGAAGGTTATTCCAGACTTTATATAAAAACTGATAATTCTGATATCAGAATACCTGCAGAGGTTATCGGGTATGATTCTTCACTGGACCTGGCGCTTCTTAAAACAAGTTATGAGCCTGAGTTTATTTTTAACTTTTCTAAAACACGAAGTTTTACCCCTGGTGAGAAGATTTATGCAATAGGTTCTCCCGGCGGACTCGAGAAAACTATCACATCCGGGATTATTTCGGCATCAGGGGATAGAAGACTTCTTCCTATAGGAGATACAATTCAGGTAGATGTTCCTATAAATGCCGGTAATAGCGGCGGGCCGGTTGTAGATGAAAACGGCGATCTTGTCGGGATTGTTTTCGCCGGTATTGAACAGTTTGAAGGTGTAAACTTTATCATTCCATCAAGATGGGTTGTTCATGCACTTCCTTATCTATTTGACGGCGGTAAAATGAAAAAATCCTGGATTGGAACAGCCGTGTATGAAAGTCATGAGACTGGGTCTGAAAACCTCGATATTCTTTATATAGATCCTTCTTCAAGTCTTTCCGGATGGAGGCTTGAAACCGGTGACAGAATTGTTTCTATTGACGGAATACCTGTTAACCGTATTGCCGATGCACAGGAAATTTTAATTTCAAAGCAGCCGGGAAGTATTATCAGGTTGGACGTTAAAAGCGGTACCGTTCAAAAGCAAATTATAGTTTTAACGGATGAACGACCTGACATTCCCCTTGCTGATGCAATTCATGGTGAGGAGCCATATTCTATAATACCTGCATTATTCGGTATGCAGATAAGTGAAGGGGATTCCGGTTTTATCAGTAAAGAATATATAATAAATGAAGTTTATCCTGGAATGCCGGCTGATGAGACCGGCTTGTCGATTAATGACCCGTTCAGTATAAGTTCATGGTACTATGATGATGAGAATGAAATAATACTAATGAACTTAAAAATTAAAAAAAGAAAGGCAGGATTTCTTGAAACTGTTATACAATTAGGGAGTTATCTGGATATTAACAGAATATTATGAATAAGAATAAGATTCTAATAGTTGAAGACGAGGGTATCCTGTCACTCGATATGGCCAACACTCTGCATGAAATGGGTTACAGCGTAATTGACGCTGTTCCATCCGGAGAAGAAGCTCTGGAAATGATAAAGAGGGATAAACCCGATCTTATTCTAATGGATATCCAGCTGTCCGGCGAGATGGATGGTATACAGACCGCAGAACAGATAAATAAGGCTTTCGCTATTCCGATAATCTATATAACTGGCTATACCGATGAACTTACGCTTTCCAGAGCGAAGATAACGGCTCCATATGGATATATTACAAAATCATTCAATTACAGTGAACTGCATTCGACCATTGAGATGGCTATATATAAAAGTCAGCTTGAAAGAAAGGTTCATGAGAATGAATTTCTCCTTAATACTACTCTGGAGAATATTGAAGATGCTGTAATTACAATAGATATGGAAGGTAATATACAATTCATCAATAAACCCGCAGAAAAGCTTCTGAAAATTAAAAAAAATATTAATGCAAAATTAAATATAGAACAGGTAGGGTTTAAGCTCCTTGATGATAATAATGAAGCCTATGTTCACCCCTTTCATACAAAACGTAAAAAGCGGTTTAAAAACGAATACAGACTAAAAAATAAAACAGGCGGAAATCTTCTACGGGTTGAGTTTGTTGTAACTACACTTTTGGATACATTTAAAGAGCCTGTGGGTTATGTTTATGTACTGAGGGATATAGAGGAAAGAAAAAAGATTGAAACAATCAGTTCCAGACTAGTATCGATTGTGGAATCTTCAAGTGATGCAATTATTGGTATTAAAACAGACGGTACTATACGGACCTGGAACAGCGGTGCAGAAGCTGTTTTCGGATATACCCCGATTGAAGCGATTGGTAAAAATATAAGCATGATAACTCCGTCTAATTACCCGAATGAATTAACCGACAAGATAGAAAAGTTGAAAAATCATGAAATTGTTCTTCACTATGACGGAATCAGACAAAGAAAGAATGGTGAACTTGTACAAATGTCAATTCTTCCATCACCGATAAAGGATAAGGATGGGAAAATTACCGGTATATCTGTTATTGCAAGAGATATCACTGAAAAGAAGGCTCTTGAAAAGGAAGTTCTTGAAACAAGTGAAAAAGAGCGGGAAAGAATAGGTCAGGACCTTCATGACAGCCTTGGACAGCAGCTTACGGGAATTCTGCTGAATGTAAAATCACTTGAGAATGAACTGAAACCATTACAGCAGCCTGATTTTATCGAGAAACTCAAAGAGACTGAAGACCTTATAAAAAATGCTATTATGCAGACTCGGGAGCTTGCAAAAGGCCTTGTGCCTATAAAACTTCAGACTGAAGGGCTGCCTCATGCATTAGAGGATCTTGCCAACTTTGCAAGAAGGGTTTATCAGATGGCGGTAGAAACTCAGATTGACGATTTAATAAAACCTGTGAGTATCATTACAGAAACTCAGTTGTATCATATTGCTCAGGAAGCGATCAATAATGCTGCCAAGCATGCAAACTGCACGAAATTGTTTATTTATCTGCATATAGTACAGTCAGAACTAATATTATCTATAAAAGATAACGGAAAAGGTTTTTCTGAAACAAAAAAAGCCGGAATAGGTTTAAGAATTATGAGTTACAGGGCGAATATTATAAATGGTTCAATGTCTGTACACAGTGAAGAAGGAGAAGGTACTCTTGTGATTTGCAGGGTACCGCTTAACTACGGGGAGAAAGAAGTTGTTGAAGAGGATAATAATAGTTGATGATCATCCAATTGTGCGGGAAGGCTTTGCAAAACTGATAAATTCCGAAAAGAATTTTGAAGTTGTAGGCAAGGCTGAAGATGCCTCAGAAGCACTCGAACTGATTCAGAAACTTAAACCCGACGTTGCGATGGTTGATTTGTCTCTGAAAAACAGTAACGGTATTGAACTTATTAAGGATCTTCAGGCGCTCTGTCCTGAGGTAAAAGTACTTGTTGTCAGTCTGCATGATGAGGAAATTTATGCAGAGAGAGTTCTCAGAGCCGGCGCAAGAGGCTTTATCATGAAAGCTGAGGCAGTAGACGATATCATAACAGCTGTAGGAAAAGTTGCAGGAGGAGAAATCTATCTTAGCAGTAAAATGCAGTCCAAAATGATCGAGAACCTTGCATACGGCGGAAGAAAGGATAAAGTAGATCCGATAGATATTCTCAGTGACCGCGAATTTGAAGTTTTTCAGATGATAGGCAACGGTCTAAAAACTAAAAGTATAGCGGAACAGCTGAATTTGAGTGTGAAAACTATAGAGACCTATAAATCTCATTTAAAAATAAAACTCAATTTGAATGACGGAATTGAACTTATTCAAAGGGCTGTCGAATGGTCCATGAAGCATAATGCTGGTTGAAATAACTCTATAAATCATTATAATACATACAAACAAATCTGAAGTCCGACCATGCCTGAATATGGTTAAGGAGAAATCATACAATAATGAGTAACACAGCTGAAATACGAAATTTCTGTATTATTGCGCATATAGACCACGGAAAATCAACCCTTGCCGACCGATTTATCGAAAAGGCAATGATAATCTCGGAACGTGAATATAAGAATCAGATACTCGACAGTATGGATATTGAGCGGGAGCGGGGGATTACAATTAAATCCCAGGCTGTTACAATTCCTTATATTGATAAAAACGGGGTTGAGTATGAACTTAACCTTGTTGATACTCCCGGTCATGTGGATTTTTCATACGAAGTCTCCAGAGCTATTTCATCTTGTGAGGGCGCTCTTCTTCTTGTTGATGCAAGCCAGGGCGTTGAAGCTCAGACACTTGCGAATATGTACATGGCCATTGAGTACGATTTGGAAATTATTCCGGTAATTAATAAAATTGATCTGCCCAGTGCTGATATCGATATGGTCAAGCATCAGATAGATCATGAACTTGGTCTTGATCCCGATGCTGCAATGCTTGTTTCTGCGAAGAACGGAATCGGGATAGAAGATTTGCTTGAATCAATCGTAGAAAACATACCTTCTCCGGATGGTTCTGTTGAAAAGCCGCTTAAAGCTTTAATTTTTGATTCACATTATGACCCCTACCGTGGAGTTATTGTTCATATCAGGGTTTTTGACGGTAAAATAGCTCCGGGAATGAATATAAAGCTTATGGCCTCTGATACAGTCTACAAGGTCGAAGAAACAGGCATTTTCAGGGTCGTACTCAATAAAAAAGATCTTCTTACTGCCGGTGAAGTAGGATATTTTATTGCCGGTATAAAGAATATTTCAGATATCCGCGTTGGTGATACTGTTACAAGTGAGAAAAATCCCTGTGATAGACCGCTTGGAGGATTCCGGGAAGTAAAGCCCGTTGTGTTTTCTTCTATATATCCGGTTAACTCTGATGATTATGAAGAGCTTCATACTGCTATAGATAAGCTCAAGCTTAATGATGCTTCGCTGATTTACGAGAAGGATGCTTCTGTAGCGCTTGGTTTCGGTTTTAGATGCGGATTTCTGGGTATGCTTCATCTGGAAGTTGTTCAGGAACGTATTGAAAGGGAGTTCGGCCTTTCAATAGTATTAACTGCACCCTCTGTAGCTTATAAGGTACAGCTCAATAATGGAGAGCTGGTTAACATTGACAACCCGTCAGAGTACCCTGATCCCGCAAAAATCCAGCATACAGAAGAGCCTTATATTAAAGCAGCAATTATCTGCCCGAAAGAATATATAGGGCCTATTATCAATCTGTGTCTGGAAAAAAGAGGTGTTCAGACAGGAATGAATTACCTTGATGAAAAACGTGTCGAACTTACATATGAGATGCCTCTGGCGGAAGTTCTCTTCGACTTTTATGACCGGTTGAAATCAATAAGCAGAGGCTATGCCTCCTTTGATTATGAGATACGTGATTACCGCACTACTGATCTTGTAAAACTTGATATAATGATCAACGGAGATAAGGTCGATGCGCTTTCACAGCTTGTATTCCGTGAGAATGCAACAGCACGTGCGCGTCTAGCATGCCGGAAGCTGAAAGATGAAATTCCGAGACATCAGTTTAAAATAGCTCTTCAGGGCGCTATAGGTTCCAATATCATTGCCAGAGAGACCATCTCTGCTCTTCGTAAGGATGTTACTGCAAAATGTTACGGCGGTGATATTTCAAGAAAACGTAAACTCCTTGAAAAGCAGAAGGAAGGAAAGAAGCGTCTGAAGATGGTTGGAAATGTAGAACTGCCCCAGAAAGCTTTTCTTTCAGTTCTTAAAACTGAAGATAACTGATCTACATCTTTTCTGTAATCTTTTTTAGATATTCGCTGAACCACCGGCTGGAAACAAGGAATCTTTTAAGAAAACTTCTTTCTACGACCGGTGAGTTTCTGTAATCCGGAAAGAAATAAAAGCAGTAATCTAATTCCTTTAATTTTTGAATTAAATCATCGTTTCTTTTGTCTTCTCCATTTAAAAATACAACCACCTCTTCAGAAGCGCGGTTTAGTTTATCCAATTCACTGTTGATAAAAGTTTTTATAGCTGCAGCTTTATAAACAGAGCCTGTATGTTTTTCATTTTCAATTTTTATATCAATAGAGCTTACTGTTGCAGTTACTTCGTTTAAAGTAATATGTTTTGAGCAAACTTCAAGCCCATAGACAGCTGTATCAATAAGACGTTTATCAATTTTATCAAGTTCAATAATTCTTTCTGAGTATGATTCCATGATGGGATCTGTAAAAACCGTACGTCCCGATTTATCTTTGCATTTATGACGGTTGGGAGCAAGAACCGCCTCAAAATACTGAGGAGGCTTAAGCCTTTGCCAGTTCATCAGTGATAGTTTATGAGTGGGAGAACCGTTTGAATGATATTTATCAGGGGTAAAAGAAAAATCGAGACCGGTGAATAATACCTCTGAAGAGCTTATTTTTAAAGCCAGGTAGAGAGCAGCAATGCCAACCGAACCTAAAGGAGGAATAAGCGGCGGGCATAAATAGTTAGCTTTAAGTATCTTTATTAAACTGGTATCTGTGTACTCAGAAAGAATAAAATATTTTTTTCCGCAATGCTTTCTGATAACTTCCGGTGATGATGTTAAATCGAAAACAGCAGGAATATTGAAAGCCTCAGGATAGTAGAAGTCCATGAGATTAGCGTGCTGGGCTTCAAGAACAACGCACAAATCAGGAGTTATCCTGTTTGATAATAAGGTTCCCAGGGCTGTGTCTACAGCAATTAAAAAAAATTGGTCTCTATTCTCTTTTATGACTTCGATTGCTATTTCTAAAGATTCTCCAGCTGCAGCAACTAAGACATTTTTGTTTGTATAAATACTGTTTATTTCACAGGAATCAGGAAGAAATTCTAGATTGAGAAATATATTTCTGCTCCATAGACGTCCCATGTGTATCATGGTAAGTCTGTTTTTCCATAAACGCTGAATATAGCTGCTCATTTCATTCACGAGATTTTTGTAATAGTTTCGATCAAAAAAATAGGAAGAATTAAGATAAACAGGACAGATCCTGCGAAAAGAACCGGAATTTAAAAAATTAATAATTTCTGCCGGTAAAGGACTATTGTCAGTATAGAAGTAGGGCAGGTCCCTTAATTCAGGCTCCATGAAGTTCAGTGAAAAATTATAAAGTTCATGATTGTTTTCAATAAGAAGGATATTTTTACTGGTTCCAGTGAAACGTTTAAGTTCTTTAATACCTTTAAATAAAAGTGGTGAGATTACAATATACAGTGTATCAGGAGCTGATTTTAGAGAGTTGATGATGATATTTATATCATCTTTGTACAACAGCCGGTTCTGATAGCTGACATTCTGTATGCCTTCACGTACTGTCAGAACCGGTTTATTGTCTAACATTATCAGTTAGAAACGAAAATTCTTGTAAACACCTCTGTGAAGTTGTCTTCGAGTTTATCAGATGCGAATACGATATCACGTTCTCTTTCGCTCTGCCAGGTCTGAGCACTATATGCTACCATTGATGGAATTGACTCAAGTTCATCACCTTCCGCTTCTTTAACATCTTTAAGCTGCATAACAATAATCTGGTTGTTAAGAATAAGTGGCTCTGATACATCATCATTCTCAAGCTTATTTATACTCTTTAGAAAATATTCATTAAAAGAGGCATTTGACAGAAAGGAGTTTCCGTCGGCATCTGAAAGCTGAGTATAAACAGGAATGTTCTGGCCATAATAAGAAACAGAAGGATTGCCATAAACCAAAGGTGCATAATTGGTCTCATGAACAGCAGTATTTTTAAGAATACCTGCATTTTCAAAACCTGAAGCAGAAGCTATATCAATGAACTCCTGAGCAAGGTCTGTGAAGTAATCTTCAATGACACCTTTTTCAAACTGAGACATATATGTTTTAACTTTTTCAAGTGAAGAATCATTTGAAGTATCAAGATTCTCTATTTCAGATGTTACCTGATAAATAACCCAGGTAGTTTCGTTTTCAACAATATCACTGATTCCGTTTACTGGAAGGCTGAAGATAGAATCAACAGCGTCTGCATCGGAGATGAGATTTTTAAGTTCGTAGTAGTATGTTTCGCCCATCTCTCCGCCTTTGTCGGCATAAGGATCAGAGGACTGAGTTTTTGCAAGTTCAGAAAACATTTCCGGGTTGGCATTAAGTTTTTCAAGTACCTGCTCTGCATCCTTACGGTCTGTATTGATTGTGATTTTGCTTAATGCTGCATTTTTAAACAGATCTGAATTAGTCTCTGCATACTCGGCTGCTTTTTCAAGCGGAAAGTCCGAGAAATTATAAACTACGTAATTGAAGCTCTTTGTTGTTGCGGCAATCTCTTTAAGAAAGTCGGCTTCAGCTTCACTTCCGTTAATGGAATAAATATCCATAAGGTATTCATTAAAAATCAATTCTTCTTTTAGCCTGCTCCGGACATTCTTTTTTTCGATATTTGATGACTGTGAATAAAGATTCTCACTGAATTCACCATTTTCCATAAACGGTCCGTAAGAGACAATAGCTTTATCTACTGCATTACCGGACACGTTAAGGCCGCTGTTTTGTGCATCAACAATCATGGCCGTTCTTATAACGGTATTGTCAAAGGCTGTCCGCCATACCTGATACTGGATGAATTGTGAATTGGCATCTGTTATTGCATCGCTGTAATTATCTGCTATGCTTGCAATCTGATCTGCAAAGTAGGAGCCGTCATAATATGTAATCGCCTGTCCATCGTATGAACCGAAAACTGCAGTGTTGCCTGAACTTATTCTACCTGCTATAGGTGCGCCTACGAATGCAACTATAATAACTACAAGTGTAAGAAGGCTGACAATCCACATTACAGGGTGGTTTGCCTTTTTTTTCTCTGCCATATCAATTTTTTCACTGGATAAATGACGTGATCTGCGTTTCTGTTCTCTGGAAGCCATAAATAAAGTATTCCTTAAATTTGAAGTAAAAATATTCAGGAAACAATAGCATGAGCAATGCAATGTGTCAATCATAATGAGTTTTCGTAAAAGCATGTGATATAGTAAAATATTTCAATTCTCAATTGATAATTCCATAGCCATAAATTAAATTTAAAGTATAACATTATGCAGGAATACAGGAAGTTCAGGATAAAAACAAAGAAAAAGGAAATCCTTAAATCTGGATTTTTGATATCGATGATTGGAGTGCCCCTTGTACTCATATTCACATTGCTGGACAGGACTGCGGTAAATCTCGGGAATGTACTGCCCTGGCGGCTTGTTGGAATGTTTCCGATGCTGTTCTTTGTTATAATAAAAAGTTTATGGAGCCGATTTTTAAATAAACTTAATCCTGAAATCATTCAATGGTTCGGTTTTATAATAATTCTTGCTCTTTCCTGTATGATGTCAGCTATTTTTTGGGAAGTAATCAGTAATTCAGACTCCTATACAGCAGTTGGGCTTGCCGGTACAACATCAGGAAGCATTCTTGTTATTTTCGGATGCGGGTTATTTGACGGGGTCGGATTTAAAAAATCGGTGACAGCTGCAGGAGTTCCATATTTCATAATGGTTCTTGTTCTGGTAATTCAGAATAAACTGTCACTGGAGGAACGGGTTTTAACTGCTAATATTGTAGCTGCTTTGATACTTTACTGTGTAATGGTTTGGAGAAGGGAAAAAACAGATGATGAAAGGCTTTACAACCTCTTTATGCTTGACAATGAACATTCAATGCTTGAATCTGCAGTTAAGGAAAGAACCCTGGAACTGGAAATCCTTCTGTCGGAACTTCATCATAATGTCCGGAACAATCTGCAGACAATTCTGAGTATAATCAGCATATACGAACATAGTTATCAGTTTACTGATTTTCAGACCAGATTCGATATAATAAAGAAAGCCGTACAGATATTGTCATTTTCACATAGTCTTTCCCATTTCAGTAAAACCTCAGAGAAAGTCTCTCTTAAAAAATTTATAGACGGTTTGATCGGCGAAATCTTTGATGAAAAAGATGTTGTTGTAAAAAAAGAAATAGCTGATTATGAAATTAAAGTAGAGAATGCGGTTAAACTCGGTTTGATTTTCCTTCATATCCTGTCGCAGACTGAAAAAGAGTGTTCAGTTAAAGTGTCGGCATGTGATAATATTCTTGAATTTAATATAACTTCAGATGGAAAAACTCCTGAATATAAAGGCGAGAATAAGGCCGGGGATCCTTTATTTGATATTATTAAAGCTGATGCGGTCGAGTGGTCTGAAAATAATCTGAATTATACCAGGTTAACTGTTATTGAATAACTGAAGGGGTATCGGGCTGAGAGGATTTGAACCTCCGACCTCGCCGTCCCGAACGGCGCGCGCTCCCCCTGCGCTACAGCCCGTAAATAAAAAGCCCTTAAAGAAATCTTTAAGGGCTACTTTCGGGAGCGACGGGGCTTGAACCCGCGATCTCCGGCTTGACAGGCCGGCGCGATAACCAGCTTCGCCACGCCCCCAGAAGGTAGATGTAATATAGCGAACTGGAGAAAAACTGTCAATAAGTTATAAAAATCTTTTTTATGATTTTAATAGTTTTTCAGTTTAAAAGAAGGCTGGCCGAATATCTAAATACGATGAGAAGAGTACCGTTTATAGCAGCAGCGTTAATAATTACAGTGTCGGGTAGTGTATATGCTGATTCTGAGTATCTGATTCAGAAAGGCGACACCCTCTATAGTTTGAGCAAAAAATATGATGTTTCTGTTCAGCAGCTGATGGAATACAACCATATAGAGAATGCTTCAAGGATATATCCCGGGATTAAAATCCTTATTCCCTCCGGCTATACAGTTAAGAAGGGTGACACCTTTTACGGTATTGCAAGAAAGCATAATATCAGTCTTGAGGAACTGCTGAGCAGTAATGAACTGAAGATTTCAGATGTGCTATATCCAGGACAGATTCTGGCTATCCCTGCAGGCAGTCTTAGCGATGAGAAGACTGTTGTAATCGCTCAGAAGCCCGAGAACGGGGGTTCTGAGGGTTCTGCAGTTGAAACTGCAGATGAACCCGATAAAGCTGAAATAAACGTTCTATGGCCTCATACCGGAGCCAGAGCACCTCTTGACGGGAAATTGAAAGGCATCCAGATTTCGGGAAACCCAGGCGACAGTATTACTGCTGTCTCAAGCGGTACGGTTGTCTGGGCAGACGATTACGGTATGTATAAATTTCTGATTCTTGTCGAGTCTGATAACGGTCTCGTCTACGGTTACGGCGGTAATGAGAAAAGTACTGTAAAAGTAGGAGACCGGATTATTTCAGGAAGCTCTATCGGAATCCTGGGCGGAGCAGACGGAAAGGCGGATGCCTATTTTTTTGTATATAAAAACGGTAAGCCTATGGACCCTTCGACAGCACCGCGTGTCTGAAAAAAAAGGCTGTCCGGAGATTACTCACGGACAGCCTGAATTGAAACCGTTTTTAAACTAATTAAGCGACAATAGAACACCCGCAGCAATTGCAGAGCCTATAACTCCGGCTACGTTGGGGCCCATTGCGTTCATAAGCAGGAAGTTGCCCGGATCTTCTTTCTGGCCGACCTTCTGTACTACCCGCGCAGCCATCGGTACAGCAGATACTCCCGCGGCTCCGATCATCGGATTGATCTTTCCGCCGCTTATCTTGCTCATCAGCTTTCCAAGCATAACTCCGCCGCCGGTTCCTACTCCGAATGCTATACATCCGAGGACTATAATGAATATCGTCTCAAATGTAAGGAAGTGGTCGGCTGACATCTTTGAGCCTACTGATATTCCAAGGAATATCGTTACTATGTTGATAAGCTCGTTCTGGGCTGTCTTTGAAAGCCTGTCTACAACTCCGCATTCCTTGAAAAGGTTTCCAAGCATTAGCATTCCGATTAGCGGTGCAGATGCAGGAATAAGCAGGGCTGTAACTATTGTTGTGATTATCGGGAAAAGAATCTTGGTCCGTTTTGAAACAGGCTTCGGATCCTCCATCCTGATAAGTCTCTCCTTCTTGGTTGTAAGAGCCTTGATAATAGGCGGCTGTATAATCGGTACAAGCGCCATATACGTATAGGCTGCTACTGCAATAGGTCCAAGCAGATGCGGTGCAAGCTTTGATGTGAGATATATAGCTGTAGGACCGTCAGCCCCTCCGATTATTGCGATGGAAGAGGCCTCTGCAAAGTTGAAGCCCAGATCATGCGCTGCAAGAAAGGGTATTGCTCCAAGTGCCTTTGCTCCAAGCAGGGTTATAAATATACCAAGCTGTGCAGCTGCTCCAAGAAGGAAGGTCTGAGGCTTGCCCAGAAGCGGTCCGAAGTCCGTCATCGCTCCGATTCCCATGAAGATAATCGGCGGGAACAGTCCAAGCTGAACACCCTGATAAAAGTAATATATAAGTCCGCCGGCCTGGTCTCCGATTGGTCCTTCCAAAAGCCCTGTAAGCGGAAGGTTTACCAGTATTGCTCCGAATCCTATCGGGATAAGCAGCAGCGGCTCATAACCCTTTGCTATTGCAAGGTAAACAAGCAGACAGCCGATTGCAATCATTACCAGGTTCTGCCAGGTGATTGCCGTGAAGGCGGTGCTGCTTAGAAATCTTAATATTAGATCTACGAAATTCACCAAATCCCTCCGTTAGCCGATGTCTACAAGCGGCTGTCCTTCGGTTACGTTTGTACCCGGAGTTACATGGATGGCGTTTACTGTACCGGCGTTGCTTGCAAATACTTCAATGTCCATCTTCATTGCTTCCATTATCAGAAGAAGATCTCCCTTGGCTACGCTTGCGCCCTGGGCTACCTTGATTTCCTTGATTGTTCCTGTTATTGCAGCCTTCTCGGTTCCGGCTCCGGCTGCTACAGGGGCGGCGGCTGGTGCCGGCGCGGCGGCTGCGGGAGAGGGTGCTACAGCTGCCGGTGCAGGCGCTGCCGGTGCAGCAGGAGCTGCAGGCGCAGCGGGCGCTGCTACAGGAGCTGCTGTTGCTCCTGCAGGGGTTGCAAGGCTTACAAGGTAACTATCGCCTTCATGCTCAATTGTAAGGACATTTCCGTTTCTTGTTACGTTTATGTCGTAAAGGGTTCCTTCATATTCAAACTTAATATTCTTGCTCATAACTCTTATACTCCTGGTGCTTTTCTTGTGATTTTATTGTTTGCGACCCACGGGTCATACTTTGCTGCTCCCGCTGAACTCCATCCTGAAGCCTTTGGGGCATTCTGCTCATCTTCCTCAGCTGCCAGAAACGCTGATACCGCAGCCGAAAGCCATTTCGCGTTATCGGCCATTGTAGCAGTTGCTGCTGCAACTATTACTGGCAGGGGCAGGCCGCCGCTCTTCTTTGCTGAAGATGTCCCGGCAGATTTCGGCGCTTTGCTTTTGGCTGTATCACCGTCTGCAAATTTCTTTATCAGAACCATCAGCAGACTCAGAAGGACCAACAGTGTAAACACTATCAGTATTCCAAGTATTGATGTCATAACACTGTAAATAAATTCTTCCTGCATAAAATTCTCCGCCTCCTACAGTGGTATATTGCCGTGTTTCTTGGCAGGTCTGTCTTCGCGCTTTTTGATGTTGATCTCAAGCGCTCTGATGAGTTCTGCACGGGTGTATTCGGGGTCGATTATATCGTCTACAAGACCAAGGCCTGCGGCTACGTAGGGGTTCATGAACTCTGTCTGGAACTCTGCTATCTTTTCCTGTCTCTTTGCTTCAGGATCCGATGCTGAGTTGATGTCCTTTCTGAATATGATGTTTGCTGCGCCCTCTGCTCCCATTACTGCTATTTCTGCTGTCGGGTAGGCTAGGACTCTGTCGTATCCAAGTGACTTGGATGACATTGCTATCATTGAACCGCCGTAGGACTTTCTCATAATCAGTGAAACCTTGGGCACTGTCGCCTCTGCTATTGCGTAGAGGATCTTTGCTCCGTGTCTGATGATTCCGCCGTGCTCCTGGGCAACGCCGGGAAGGTAGCCGGGAACATCAACAAGTGTGATTACCGGAATATTGAAAGCATCACAGAAGCGGATGAATCTTGCTCCCTTATCTGATGAGTTGATATCGAGTGAGGCAGCCATGAACTTAGGCTGGTTTGCAAAGATACCTACAGTGCGGCCGTTGAGTTTTGCAAAACCTACTACTACGCTTTTTGCGAAGTCTTCCTGTACTTCAAGAAATGAACCTGCGTCAAAGGCGCTTCCGATTATGTCGCGTACATCGTAGGGCTTTCTTGCCTCTTCGGGGATGATCGACATGATTTCGGGTGTGGTTCTTTCAAGTGAATCTGTACAGGCACTTACCGGCGGCTGCTCTGTGTTGTTTGAAGGCAGGTAGTCCATAAGTCTTCTGATGAAATCAAAACATTCCTGCTCGGATGAAAAACGGAAGTGGGCGACTCCGCTTTTTGCACAGTGAGCTGATGCTCCGCCGAGGTCTTCGTGGCTGATTACCTCACCGGTTACTGTCTTTATTACATCCGGACCGGTGATGTACATGTGACTTGAACCGTCTACCATGAATATGAAGTCGGTGATGGCCGGTGAGTAAACTGCACCTCCGGCACAGGGACCGAGTATTACTGAAAACTGGGGGATAACTCCTGATGAAAGGGTGTTATTCCTGAAAATTTTGGCGTATCCGTTGAGTGAGAGTATTCCCTCCTGGATTCTTGCTCCGCCTGAATCGTTGACCTGGATAAACGGTGAACCGTTTTTTAGTGCAAGGCTCTGGGCCTCTGCAATCTTTTCGGCATGCATTTCTCCAAGTGAACCGCCGAGAACGGTAAAATCCTGGGCTGACAGGAATACCTGCTTGCCGTTCATCTTGCCTGTTCCGGTTACGACTCCGTCGCCGGCAAACTTGTTTTTATCCATGCCGAACTGGCTGGTGCGGGTCTGGATGTATGCCTGGCTTTCAACGAAACTTCCCTCATCCAGAAGTCCGGTGATCCTTTCTCTGGCAGTAAATTTCCCTTTATCATGCTGGGCTTTGATTCTGGCGTCGCCGCCGCCCTTCTGCATTTTTGCTCTGAAGTCTTTAAACTCCTGTAACTTTTCTTTGTTACCCAATTTCTTCTCCTCCCTCTATATAAGAAGATTGCCATGAATTTACCGTAAGAAGCGTATTACGGAAACTAAATACGGAATTTAATGATGGATACCCTCCGGAAATTGTATCATTGTCTGATATTAAGGACTAAATTCGCTTAAAATGGTACGAATGTCAACCCTTGACTTAAATCCATCGTTAAAAAGAACAAATATTCAATGATAACGCAAACATGTATAACTAAAAAAAATCTATAAAAGATGTTTTTTTAATGTTACTATCCATTTTGCCGGTGAAGGTATGCGGTAAGCAACACGGTCAAGTTCACCCTTATCATTCTTAAAAGATACCTGAATAACAGTATCATTCAATGCTTTATCGCAAAAGAAATCAGTAGTACCGATATTTTTGATGTCGGAAGCTTTTACAAAATGTTCGATATTACCAAAACGGGAATGGTAATAAATCCCGTCTTTAACCAGTGCAATTGCTCCGGTCTTTCTGTTAGGTTTTTCAACTTTTGATTCCTGCCCGAAAAAAGTAACCCCGTAAGAGGCGAGTATTATACTGGATGAATCATATTTTGAAGTAAGAAAACCTGTTTCTCTATGTCTGATGATAGCCATAAGAATAACAATGGCAAAAATAATAACACCAAGAGCAACAGGAGATAGGTTTACAAGATAGTCCATTCATCAGATCCTTTTTAAGTATTTTAATGCTTTTTTATAAGCCAGTTTTTTTACTACGCCTGTTTCCTTAAGGTTTTTAACAAATGATGAGGCTATTTCTTCATCACTTTTCCCCTTGGATCTGAGTTTTTGAATATGATCGCTGTTATCACGAAGTGTCATGAATACAGGATCATCGTTGTTTTTACTGCCGCTGTTCAGAATAAGAACACTTGCAACAATCAACAGTGAGATTATCGCTGTTATTAAAAAATCATATCCAGGATCGGGGACCAAGTGTCTGATAAACGAATTGGGATTTCCTGCATTGAAAATCGAATACAGGTCAAGTGCCATAAGCAGGGCTAGTATAATATAAATAATCAGGCTCTTTTTATTTGTCAATCAGAAACTCCATCCTAAACTAAATAAACAGGGGTGTTTCCACCCCTGCTATAAATAGTAAATACTATTTCATAACGTGCCAGTTAGCCTGACCAACAGGAATTTTCGCCCACTCGGCTTCAGCCTTTTCCCAGGCTTCATCGCTGGCTTCAGCTTCCCATACAGTAAGACCTCTTTCTTCTCTTGTTGCTCCGGGAAGAAGGTTGTCAAGTATCATGGTAATGATAGCAGTAACAGCCATTCCGGTTGTGAAAATGGTCTGAAGTATGTTGGTTATAACATACTGTGCAGAACCGGCATCACCGGCAACCATGGAAGCAGCGTTGAAATGTGCAGGAACTGTAAGTCCGGCAAAGAAACCGACACCTACAATAAAGAGGTTTCTTGCATTGTTAAGGTTTGTAAACTGCAGGTTGGAAAGACCGGTTGCAGCAATAAGACCGAACATAGCAAAGAAAAGTGCTCCTACGATAGGCTGAGGAAGAGTTGCAAGAACCATTCCGAACTTACCGAAGAAGGGGAGTACAAGAAGAATAATACCGGCTGCCCTGATAACACGGCGGCTGGCAACTCTTGTAAGACCGATTGATCCAATGTTTTCCGAGTAGGAAGTTGTACCGTTACATGTCTGGAATATTGAAGCAATAAGACATCCGATACCTTCAGCTCCGATACCCTTAGAGATAACTTTTGCTGTAGGAACAGGTGCTTCTGCAATTCTTGCACATGAGTAGTAGTCACCTACTGATTCAATCATTGACCCAACATAACCGGCGAGCATTCCAAGTGCACCTGCTGCTGTAATAGCATTAAATGACGGGAATCCCCATTTGAAAGGAATAGCAGGTTTAATCCAGAAAACAGGTGCTGAACCAATGAGTTCAATTCCGTTTTTAAGGTTAGCTGCATCGCCTTCAGGAATAAGACCGGTAAAAGTTCCGATAAGTGAGCAGAGCCATCCGAGGATAACAGCAAGAAGTATCGGAAAAAGAGCAAAAACCTTAGACTTTCTTGAGAAAATCTGTGAGAAAACAACGATTGCTACAAAGGTTATAAGTGAAATAACCCAGTTTCCAGCCATCCATGGAGCACCAACTCCATAAAGTGCAAGACCAATCATTGCAATTGTAGGACCGATAACTATCGGACTGAATGCTCTTTTGATCAGTCCCATAAGTCCTGTGTAGCCAATTATAATTTCAAACAGTGATGCAATCATTACGGCTGCACAAACCTGCTGAATCATAACCTCGTATCCAAGTCCCTCTGCTGCACACATACCAACAATTGCGAACATAGGTCCAAGGAATGAGAAAGTACCACCCTGCAGAATCGGCAGTTTATTACCAATAGGTGACTGCTGAATCAGGGTTGTAATTCCGGCACAGAAGAACATTGTAGAAATAAGAAGTGCTAGTTCTTCAGTAGGAAGCCCCATAGCTCCACCGACAATGATCGGAATAATTACTGTTGATCCGAACTGTGTCAGGAACTGCTGAGCACCAAGAAGGAATGCAAGTCCCCACTTGGGTCGGCTGCCGATAGGGTAAATTACCCATCCGCCGCCTTTGTTTGCTTCGTCGCTCATAAATCCTCCAAAAAAATATTTTTCAGGATGATAAACATCCTGTTACTCCCTATATAAAAAAGTGCTGCAGTATTCTGGATTATTAAGTTCGTCGAAAGTGTGTGTGGTGTGTGATAAAAAAAAACTTCTGGTGTTAAACATCATTTATATAGATATCCTTATCAGTTCTATGGATGAAAGTCAACTAAAATAAAAGCACTGAAAATACAACAAATGATTTTATGTTATGTTAGGAAGATCCGTCAAGTTAAATTTGTTATAAAAATGTTTGCGCTAAAAAAAACTGTTTTTTTCTTATATTCTAACCTTGACCTATGGAGGAAAGAGGATTAAGGTGATGGTATGATTCTGTTTGGTCATAGTCCTAGTTAATATCTCGTAAAATGGAGGAAAAGATGGCAGATCCAAAAGAAGCGGCTGCATATATTGCCGGTCTCATTGACAGAGCACACGCAGCCCAGAAAGAAATAGAATTCGCTACACAGGAACAGGTTGATGAAATGTGTGTTAGAGTCGCCTGGGCCGGATGTAATCCTGAATTCGCAAAAAAACTCGGTGAGTTTGCTGCAGAAGAATCAGGAATGGGTTTCGCTCCCGACAAAGTAGCTAAAATCTATTCAAAAGTTAAGGGAACTCTTCGTGATATGAAGGGTAAAAAGACCTGTGGTCTTGTTGAGACTGATGAAGAGAAAGGTCTTTTGAAGTTTGCAAAGCCGATTGGAGCAGTAGGAGCTCTTGTACCCTGTACAAACCCTGAAGCTACTCCTTTTGTTAAGGCTCTCTGGGCAATTAAAACCAGAAATGCAATCATCCTTTCTCCGCACCCAAGAACAAAGGGTACAAACAAGATGGCTGTTGATGCTATCAGAGCTACTCTTAAAAAGGGCGGTTTTCCTGAAGACCTCGTAATCAACATTGATCAGGTTTCTGTAGAAGCCAGTAATGAGCTTATGAAGCAGGCTGACCTTGTTGTTGCTACAGGCGGTGCAGGAATGGTTAAAGCAGCTTACTCAAGCGGTACTCCTGCTTACGGTGTAGGTGCAGGAAATGCAGTAAGTATTATTGATACTACAGCAAACCTTGCTGATGCAGCAAACAAGATTAAAAGATCAAAGATTTTTGATCATGCTACAAGCTGTTCAACTGAAAATGCTGTCCTTATTCAGGAAGGCATCTATGATGACATGGTTAAAGCAATGGAAGCAGAAGGCGGTTACTATGTAGCTGATGCTGCCGACAAGAAAAAACTTCAGGATACAATGTGGGAAGATGGTCACACACTTTCAAGAAACATTGTTGCACAGCCTGCTCAGAAGATCGCAAAACTTGCCGGTCTTTCAATGGGCGATGACAAATGCTTCATCATGGTTCCTGAAACAGAAGTTGGAGCTGACGCTCCTTTCTCAGGCGAAAAACTTTCACCTGTAACAACACTTTACAAATACAAGACTTTCGAAGACGCAGTTGAGCTCGTAAACAGAATTACTGACTACTCAGGTGCAGGTCACTCATGCGGTATTCATACAACTGATGACAAGAAAGTTAAGGAACTTGGTAGAAAAGTAAAAGTTTCAAGAATCATGGTTAATCAGCCGCAGTGTCTTGCCAACTCAGGTGCATGGACAAACGGTATGCCGATGTCAATGACTCTCGGTTGCGGTACATGGGGCGGAAACGTTGCTTCTGAGAACATCACTTACAAGCACCTTCTTAACTATACATGGGTTTCTTATGAAATCGCAAATACAATGCCGAGTGATGAGGAACTTTTCGGAACAGTAATGTACGAATAGGCCTTTTGAATGATTATTCAGGGCGGCGGAAATTTTTTTCGCCGCCTTTTTTAAACGGCCCTGGGCAATCGGTTTCCGGTTTGTAACCATCAGTCCGGTAGCAGATTGAAAAATAAAGAGGTTCCAGCTTATAACCTAGTTGGCAGCTGTCACCTTGAAGGGCTTCACAGTAGTCGCATGTTTTATCATCGTTATTCATGCGGATATTGTATCAGAATATTGATTTTTTTCAAAAGCTGTGGTACAGCGATTGTAATTAATTTACCGGAGTAATTACCGGTTAACCAATATTTAACTTTAGCTATGGAGGGTAAAGCATGGCTGGTGAAGAGATAAGGGCTCTAGATAAGAAATACAATTTACATTCATGGAGTTCTCAGAAAGCACTAAATCCAATAGTGGTTGATAAGGCGGAAGGAATCTTTTTCTGGGATGCAGATGGTAAAAAATACTATGATATGTCATCTCAGCTTGTTAACATGAACGTTGGTCATGGAAACAAGAAGATCATCAAGGCTATTCAGGACCAGGCTGAAAAAATGCCGTTTATCGGACCTGCTTACGCAGTTGATGTAAGATCTGAACTTGCAAGAAAAATCATTGAAGAAATTGTTCCTTTTATGGGAAAAATCTTCTTTACAAACGCAGGTGCGGAAGCAAACGAGAATGCAATCAAGATTGCAAGAATGGTTACCGGTAAGCAGAAGATTTTCAGCGGTTACCGATCATACCACGGTGCAACCTATGGTGCAGCAAACCTTACAGGTGAACCAAGAAGATTTCCTTCAGAACCTGGTATAGCCGGTTTTGTAAAATTCTTTAATCCGTATATTGAAAGAGAACCGGTAATTAAATTCGGCAGCGAAGAAGAGTATTCAAAATACTGTCTTGCAAAGCTTGAAGAACAGATTATCTGGGAAGGCGAAAACAATGTTGCCGCTATTTTCCTTGAGACTGTAGTTGGTTCTAACGGTGTTCTCATTCCGCCGAAGGGTTACCTTGAAGGTGTCAGAGCACTTTGCGATAAATACGGTATTATGATGGTCTGTGATGAAGTTATGGCAGGCTGGGGAAGAACCGGGGAATGGTTTGCATTCATGAACTGGGATGTTAAGCCGGATATCGTAACTTTTGCAAAGGGTGTTACATGCGGTTATGCTCCAATCGGCGGTGCAATAGTTTCTAAAGCGATTGCTGAACATTTTGAAGATAATGTTCTCTACTGCGGTCTTACATACAGCGCACACCTTCTTGGATGTGCAGCCGGTATTGCTACAATTGAAGTTTACAAAGAACTTGATCTAATTAACAATTCCAAAAAGATGGGGCCTGTGATGGCTAAGATGATGGCAGAACTTCAGGCTAAGCATCCGTCAGTCGGTCCCTGCAGAAATATCGGCCTTTTCGGTATGGTTGAGTTTGTTGATAAAAACAATGGACCGCTTGTTCCTTATGCAAAAGATCCTAAAGGTCTTATGAAACAGATACTTGGTAAATTAAGAGAAAACGGTTTTGTAACATATTCACATGAAAATATGGTTGCAGTTTCACCACCTCTTATTATTACAGAAGCTGAACTTCAGGAAGCCTTTGATATCCTTGATAAGGTTGCTACCTGGGTAGATGAGAACCTGCTGTAGGATTAAATAAATCTGAAAAAACCGACCGCCGGAGAAATTCGGCGGTTTTTTTATAGATATGATTCAATAAGCTGAATCCGCCTGCTGTAATAATCCTTTCTTCGCCGGTTGAACTCTCCGGGATCGCCATTAATACCTGTAACTGCCGGTTCAAGAGCGTTGAAACTTTCTTTAAGGGACTGTAGAAGATCCTTCCAGCTCATATCAGAATGAAAACTGCTTTTTGGTGCCAGTTCCAGTATTTCGGAATAGTCACTTCCAGATTCCTTTTTTATCATAGCAAGGGTAAGCAGTTCCTGGGGTGAAAGGCGATCAAGGCTGTTTTCAAAATCTTTTTTTGCAATACCGAATAAATTTGAATAGAAATCTATAAATTCATTTTCAGCTTCAGTGTGGCGCCCCTGTTCGTAATACAGTTGAGGAAGCAAGGTGAGACGTCTGGCCTGCATATATGCCCTGCATTCAGGGCTGCTGAGGTAGAACTCGGCTGATTCAAAATCTCCATGCTCAAGGTAGGTTGAACCTAAGAAAAAGGCAAGAGCGGTATCCTTTGTTTTTTCATATCCATTTTTCAGTATGCTGAATCTCTGTGCTATATTCTTTGTGTCGCTATGGTTGAGAAAATATTCAAGATATACTTCAGGCTGGCCCGGATACTTTTCAACAGCCTTCTCCAGCAGTTTATCTGCTTTTGGAAAGTCTTTATGAAATTTTGCATATCGTGAACTGTCCAGCAGTCTTTTCCAGCCGGCAGTTGAGATATAGGGGATGACCACCCTGAGCAGGATAACACCGAGAAAAAGCGCACCTGGTAAAAAAAGGAACTTCAGCATAGATATCTCCTATAAATTCTGATATTTGCCTGTTACGGCATCAACAATCATGGTGAAATGACTGTTATCCTGGTTAAAACATTTTACTATCCAGAAAGGTTTATGTATTTTTTTTTCTTCAATAATTTCTGCCTGCGGAACTACCAGTGCCTTCATTTTATGCATGGCGGCATGGTTAAGATATGTTCTGGCAGTTTTTAAGGATTCCTCCCGGCTGAAATCACTCTCAAGGATATTTTCATCAGGGACTTCAACTTCAAAATGTTTAAAGGAATCAGTTGTTGATGCCTGATTATTAATCATATCGACAAGACATGATGCTTTATTTTCCCGGCCCATTCCGAAAAGAGTTTTTACTCTGAAAGAAAAAAATACCCAGTAATAAGGGTAGTATATCAGTTTCTGAACTCTGGGAATTATGCTGGCAGTTTTTGCCTGCAGGATAGAGGCCGCGTCTTCTCTTGTTATAGTCGATTCAATAGCGTCGATATACAATAAATAACTCCGAAAAAGGAACTCCCCTGATTTGTAAGGGGAGTTCCAGGGATTTATGAGCTTATCAGCTTTTTAATTTTTTATTGATGGCACTTGCCTCACCTGAGAGATCGAAATCAGCATTGGCAAGCATTTCTTTTGGGATGGGGCCTAAACTTGCAGCCTCATTCATTGCCTTAATAATATGCTCTGCAACTGGTGATGATTTCTGTGTTGCAAGGCTGACAACTATCATCAGCAGCCATGAAACAATAAGTCCTGCAAGCATCGGGTGCAGCGGAATTGATGTCTTTTTGGCGATAAATGCCATTAAAGCACCGCCGACTATTGAAGCCAGAGCACCCTTTGTGTTTGCTTTTTTCCACCACACGGCACATACATATGCCGGCAGGAAGGCGCTACCAAGAACTGATGTGGTAAAAGTAACTATTGAAAAGACTCCCGGAGGACTTACAAGGGCAACTACCAAGCCGATAATTCCCATTCCGGCTACCAGAAATCTTGAAACCCATACCATCTGGCTGTCAGAGGCTTTCGGGTTAATGAACCGCTGGAATATATCTCTGGAAGCAATAGTTCCGACCTGTAGAAGAATCGAATCTGCAGTTGACATAATGGCAGCCATTATTGCGGCCATAACAATTCCGGTTACAGCAGGAGGCAGAAGTTCCTGTGCCAGTGTGAAGATTGCCATTTCAGGGTCTGCAAGATTCGGTAGAATAAGAATTGCGAAAATACCGAGCAGATAGGGGGCTGTGACAAAGAAAAGATTCCAGATAGTGGAATAAACAGCTGCCATACGTGCAGTTTTAGGACTCTTCATTGCCATATGTCTTGTAACAACATGAGGCCATCCCATATAACCTACTGAGAATATTAATACTGCACCTAAAATCTCTCCCCAGTTGTTATGAAACTGAAGATCCTTTCCCCATATCGAAAGATAGGTTGGATCAAGTTCTCCAATTGCAATATTAGCAGCAGTGAAACCTCCTACATTTACAAGCGTTGCAATAAATATCCAGAGCATACCAACAATCATCACAAGACTCTGGAAAAAGTCAGTATAAGCAACAGCAAAATAACCGCCAAGGAATGTGTACAGCATAATGATGCCTACAGCAATAGTTAGAGCCGCACCGTATGGAAGGCCTGTAACGAGTGCCATACCTTTTCCTCCGGCAATAAACTGTGCCAGAACGTAAAAATATAGAAGGAAGACCGAAAGACCTCCGCTGATAATTCTGGTAGCAGGATGCGGATACCGATGTTCAAGATATTCTATTGAAGTAAGAGACCCGAGTATTTTTGACAGTTTACGCATTCTCCGGCCTATAACAGACAGATTGACAACACCGCCTCCTATATCGCCTGAAGCATACCATATTGCCCAGTATCCGGCCCTGAATCCTTCAGAACCGCCTCCCAGGAACATGTAACCGCTCATGGAAGTGGACTGCAGAGTCATTGCTGTTACCAGCGGGCCGACCTGACGGCCGCCAAGAAGATAACCTTCAAGATCTTTGGCTCCGCCTTTTTTAACGGCCCAAAAGCCGATTAGGACAACAACCACATAATAAATAATTAAAAATACGAGGACGACAGGATTCATTATTCCTTTCCTCCCTGTTTTTCAGAGTCTTCAACCCAGTTCCTGGTTTTGACGAAAAATATCAATGTATAGACAAGCCAGAAAAGCGGGAAACCAAACAGCACAAGGGCTGTTACCGGTGGTAAACCAAACATTTTTCCTCCGAATATTTTTATTTTTTGAGTAATGCATAACTCTAATTCAGGTTAAATGTGAAAGAAAAAAACTGTCAATACAGAAAATTCTCTAACATATCCACTTTAGTACCACAATATTGAAAAACAATGTTAAAATTCAAAAAATTATGAAAAAGAACATAAATTACCATAAAGAACAGGAATCTTTTGAAAATTTAATTCAATTAAAGTTTCCGGAAGGGATGGTCTGCAAAAATTGCGGAGGGAAGGAATTCTGGGAAAAGCCTGTAAAAAGAATTGCCGTATGCAGACATTGCCGATCTGAAAAATCACCGCTTGCCGGGACAATGCTTCACCGATCTCATATAAGCCTTGAGCAATGGTCAGGTATAATCAAACTGATGATCAATTCAGCCGACAGGGTTATAACAGCAAAAACAATATTCAGGGAGATCCCGCTGGGATCTTACAGAAGTGCCTGGAATGCACTAAGAAAAATCAGGTATGCAATCTCTTTTCACAGAGAGGATGAACATTTGGTGGGAGAAGTTGAGTTTGATGAAATTATAAAAAGAGGGCAGGGAGAGGATTACCGGAAAGTAAGTATTCTTGGAGCTCTTGAAATGTCAGGTGAGAAAAGGCTTTCTCTTAGAATGGTTAAAAATCCTGATGAAATGAATATAAAGGATTATTTTAAAAAGAATTTTGATAAAAATACAGTATTTATCGTTGACCCTCAAAAACTGTATTTAAGAAATTGGCTCGAATTAAACAGGTTTAAACAGAAAAGCTCCATCACCGCTTACGGCGGAAAGTTTATGAATATTCATATTGTTCTGCAGGATGTTAAATACGGACTTAGAAACGGTCATCATAATGTCTCAGAGCAGTTCCTTCAGGAATATCTTGATGAATATCAGTTTATCTTCAATAACAACGATAACAGGGAAAATGCAGAACAGCTTGTTATGGGATATTTGATGAACACGCCTATTGAAGGTTTTAATAAAAGAACTGAAGATAAAAAGTCATTTCTATCGATATTTTTGCCAAAATAAAAAAAAGCTGACCGGGGTTGCCGGTCAGCCGAAATCAGAAATTGTATTATGAATATTGGTTTACTCTTAAACAATAAATGTTTCTTAATTGAATTCTTATTGTTTACTGGTCATACTCCCCGACAACTATTTCGCGTTTACAAGGAGCATTTTCTGTATATACTGCTTCGCTTCCTTTTCCGAACTGATCTTCGGGTTTGAAAACAACTTTGCCCGGAGTTATACAGCCGGCAACCGGACATACATGCAGACAGAGATGACAGCCTACACACTTATCTTCATCAATGGCGACTTTTCTATTTTCCTGATCCCAGGTGATCGCCTGATGAGCTCCGTCAAAACAGGATACATAGCATCTGCCGCAGCTTACACATTTATCGTAATCGATCTGCGGGTAAACCTTGAAATCTCTATCGAGTTCTTCGGCAGGTACGATACTTTTAACTGCAAGACCTACGAAGTCATCAATTGATTTAAATCCTTTCTCTTCCATCCAGATTGAAAGACCGCTGATCATGTCTTCAACAATCCTGAATCCGTACTGCATAACAGAAGTTGTGAACTGCAGGTTTGTACATCCAAGAAGAAGGAATTCTGCACAGTCTTCCCAGGTTTCAATTCCGCCGATTCCGCTGATAGGAATATCTTTTAGAACTTCATCCTGTTTCATCTGAGCTATGAATCTAAGGGCAATTGGTTTTGCAGCTTTTCCTGAATAGCCTGAGATTGATGATTTTCCGTTAACAACCGGAAGCCCGGTTAATTTATCAAGATCAAGTCCTGTGATTGATTTAATAGTATTAATGGCTGCAATAGCATGTCCGCCTGCTGCGATTGAGGCTCTTGCAGGAATTTCCATCTTTTCAATATTAGGGGTCATCTTAAGCATAACAGGAAGGTTAGTTCCTTTGAGGGTAGCTTTGGTAAAGCTTTCAATAAGCTCAAGATTAGCACCTACATCAGAACCCATGTTTTCCTGGGTCATCTGAGGACATGAATAGTTACATTCAATTATATCTGCGCCGGCTTCAGTTACATCCTTGGCAAGTCTTGTCCAGTCATCTTCATTCATTCCCATTATTGAAACAATAAGACATTTGGTAGGAAAGTCTTTTTTAAGTTTGCGAAGGAATTCAAGGTTTTCCTCATAAGGATGATCTGAAATCTGTTCCATATTTTTAAAGCCGACAAATGGTTCGCCTTCTTTTCTAACATGGTCAAAACGCGGGGAACATTCATCAGGAATGTAAGTTCCTATAGTTTTAAAAACAACTCCGCCGCCGCCTGCTTCAAGGAATTTAGCGCACATCTCATAGGTGGCTGCTACCGGTGAAGAAGAAAGGAAGAACGGGTTTTCACATTTAAATCCGCAAAAATCAACTGATAAATCTGCATGTTTTCTCTTTACCATGATTACTTTGCCTCCTTTGTGAGATATTTGTCGATATTTTCGGCAGCAACTTTACCTACGGCAACAGCCTGAACAACTGTTTTTCCGCCGTTTACTATATCGCCGCCTGCAAAGATGTACGGAACACTTGTCCGGCAGTCTTTGCTTTCGTCTGCAACTATTGTATTTTTAGGACCGAAATTTATATCTGCGATGTCCTTTACTGAAGGATCAGGTGCCTGACCAATGGCAAAAATGACTTTGTCACATTCAAGCTCGATTTTTGATGAATCTCTGAAGCCTTCTCCCTTGATACCAACAACCTTCCCGTCTTTTCCTATAATCTCTGCCGGTGTAAATCCGTAATGCATATGAACACCAAGTGATTCAACATAATTCATTTCGGTTTTATGTGCAGGTGCTTCCTCTCTGGTTCTTCTATAGAGAATCATTACCTTTTCTGCACCAAGCAGCCGTGCAGTTGTGGCACAGTCCATGGCAACATCACCTCCGCCGAGTACTACAACCTTGTTACCCGGTTCTATATTGCCTTCAGACGGTTTAGCTGCACCTAAATATTCTACTGCATTTGTTACTCCATCAAGGTCAACACCGGGAATATCAAGTGATTTGGGAGCCTGGATACCTGCTCCGATAAAAAAAGCTTTAAAACCATCAGCTTTCAGCTGATCGATAGTTTTATCTTTACCGATCTTTGTATTGCATACGATTTCAACGCCAAGATCTTTAATGAGCTGAACTTCTTCATCAACGATGTACTGAGGAAGTCTTGCAGGAACAACTCCGTAGGATAGAACACCGCCAGGTATTGCTTTTTCTTCAAAAATGGTTACCCGATAACCTTTTTGTGCAAGTTCTGCAGCACATGTCAGAGATGCCGGTCCCGAACCAATCATTGCTACCTTGTCTTTTGTAGCATCGACCTTTTCGAGTGCCTTGAATCCGGTTGCTTTTTCATAATCTGTAGCGAACCTCTGAAGTCTGCCTATCTGTATAGGTTTGTCGATTCCTGTTCTTGAACAGGCTTTTTCACAAAGTACTTCATATGGACAGACTCTTGCACAGATTCCGCCTAGCACATTGTTGGTTCGAATTATCTCCGCTGCACCTTTGAAGTTTCTGAACCTTATAGATCTTATAAAGTCTCCCGGGTTTGTTCCGGCCGGACAATCCTGGGAACATGGTGCGTCAAGACAGAGAAGACAGCGTGAAGCCTCTTCCATTGCAGTTGCAATGTTAAAAGGGGGTACTTCTTCACACAGATACTGCTTCTGCATATCCTGTTTGCTGTTATTAGACATTATTCACCCTCCTGAATGAAATTACAGACAAATGCCTGCATAAAAATATTTACACCGCTGATTACGGCTTCAAAAATATTTTGCCTTTAATTTAATTTTATTGTATAAATTTGCGTTTGCAAGTTGAGCTAAAGTTTCAGAAATATTATCATCGGGCAAGATTATTAGGGGTTCTGCCTTGAAAACTGATGAATTTTCTGCCATAGAGATAAATTATAAATGGTTTTTTGTGAATTGGCAACATTTTATTACTAAAAATGTTTGCCTAAACATTACGAAGGGGTTACACCATTGATTTTTAGCATTTTTATTATAATTTTACCACTTTTAGTCGTGGTAGCTGCAGGATATTTTATATCAAAGCTGCATAAAATAGATTCTGCTTCATTAAGCCGGGCTTTGACAGATTTTTTTCTGCCTGCAATGGCCTTCCATTCTCTTTATACATCAAAAATTGTGTTTATGGATACTGCAAAACTCTTCGGTGCAGTAATTTTTTCACTTTTTTTACTGGCCTTTTTTTCATTAATCTATTCTAAAATCACCAGAACAGATTTTTCGGATTTAGGTCCTTCAATTTGTTTTATGAATACAGGATTTCTTGGAATTCCTCTGATGGCATTATGGGGCGGGTCATATGCTGTTAATGTAGAAGTGATTATAGATCAGATTCAGAATATATTTATCTTCAGCCTTGGTTTAATGATGGTAACAGGCGGATTTAACGCAAAAAGCTTTAAAGAGATGGTAAAAGCCCCGATCTTATGGGCAATTGTTGCCGGCTTTCTCTTTAATGCATTTAATATCAGACTTCCGGATATAATAATAAAAACAGCTGAATTCAGCGGTTCAGGGGTTATGCCGCTCGCCGCTTTTATCGTCGGGGCTTCCATTGCAGGAAAACCAATGGTTTTTAACAGACATTTGGTTTTCGGTTTGCTGTTAAGATTTTTAGGCGGATTTATTGCCGGATTACTCGGAGCTTTGGTTTTGGGGCTTCAGGATACAATGAAAACTGTGTTTATCATTGCAATGAGTTTACCTTCTGCTATATTCACCTATGTACTGCCGGTCAGGTATGGAAGAGATGCAGAACTTGCCGGTTCAATGCTGATTGTTTCAACAGTAATGGGGATATTTACTATTCCCGTAGTAATTTATCTTGCAGGATTATTATGATTTAGGATTCCAGCTGCTTACGGCCACACAGTTAATATTTCCCGAATCGGAATCCTTTACTTCATGATTTATGCCTGATAATTCTGTTCCGTTAAAGTCATTCACTATAACTGCATCCTGTTCAGGAAGGATTTCCTGTTTATAGCTTATTTCAAACTCTGATAAATTATGTGTATCAAGAAAGCTTACCGGTAAAGAATTAATCATCCATTCAATATATCTGGTTGAAGTTACATGGCGGTTCATATCAAGGGCTGAGTAACCCGGCCGTAAATGGTATTCAGATGTCTGTGATTCAATTTGAGGCATTTTTGATTTAAAATCGGCTTCAAGTGCAGATTTAGAAGAACCCGGCTCCGGATGCATTTCGGTTATAATCTGGGGAAGCCGTACTATGCGTCTTTTTTCGAGATTTATAGTCAGCCAGGCACTGGTTGCTTTCACAAGTTCCCGATCCTTATCGTCTGTTACTATAAAATCACGGCATGAGAATAGCCCCTGAGCTCCGGAGGGCCAAGTATTTACTTTGATAATTTCATCTTTTTCGGGAAGTCGTATAATTCGGAACTTAAGGCGGGAGAGCATCCATGTTAGTCCGATTTTATTCAGATCATCTACTGTGATCTTATATTCAATGCAGTGATTTCCTGCAGCTTCATTCATATAATCACATAGGCTTCGTATTGACAGTTTCCCGTGTGTGTCCGTCTGAAATCCTCTGACTTTAAAAGTATCTGTAAATAATTTCATCATATTTCTCCGCTGAGATTGTAAAGAGCAGGTGAACCGCTGTCAATAAATCTTATTTTTTAATTCTATTCTGTTTATAATTTTTTAATGAAGAATAAAAAAGTCTTAAACCGATATAAATAAAAGAAATACAAAAAAATAATTATTTCAGAGAAACAGAAACTTGTGGATTTTGAGGTATTATTTTAATATTGAGCAATAAAAAAACTGGAGAAAAACAATGAAATATAAAAAGGCTGTCTGGATTTTGGTGCTGTTTATTGCGCTGATTACACCGGGCTTTGTTTTTGGTCAGGACACCCTGGCTGTTTTGGATTTTACCACTGAAGCGGTGTCCAGGACCGAAATGAAAGCTATTGTCGAGTATTTGTCAGCTGAATTATTCAATACAGGAAAATTTATAGTTATTGATGTATCACAGCGTGAAACCATTCTTAATGAGATGGAGTTTTCCATGTCGGGCTGTACTGATGAATCATGTGCGCTTGAAATAGGAAAGCTTCTTTCCGCAGAAACTATAGTTACCGGAACTTTGTCTAAAATCGGAAGCCGGTATCTGATGTCGGTCAAGATGCTTGAAACCGAAACCTCCAAAACTCTTGCAACCTCAAATGGCAAATACGGAGATCTTGATGAGCTCATAGACGGGCTGGAGAATGTAGCCGCTGAACTGGCGGGGAATCCGATCACCGAAACAGTTGTTGAGGCACAGCCTGAAAAAACTGAAACTGTTGCTGAATCCTCTTCATCGGAGAAATCCGGAAATGATAATATTGCTGCTGAAGCAGGCAATGAATCTGCAGCCCCTGCTGAAAAAACAGCCGCTGCAGATAAAGGCGGAGTTGATATTCCGGCTATTATATGTACCAGTGCCGGTGCAGCAGGTTTGGGTGTAGGAGGTTATTTTATATACAATCTTTTTGCAAATACTCTGCCTGCTTTTAACACTGCAAATACTGCATACGATTCTGCATCATACGGCTCCGATTTCGATGCACTATTCACTGCACTGGAAACATCCCGTGATGCAGCTTTTAATGATTTTCTTATCGGTTCAATTGCTGCCGGTGCCGGAGCAGTTCTGACAACTGTCGGTATAATATTATTTGCAAATGATTCGGCACCGGAAACTTCAAATGTTGCATTCAGTCCGGTAGTCGGAAAAAATCCGGGCCTGCTTGTCAGAGTGAGCTATTAAGGAGGCCTTCATGAAAAACAGAATAATTATTTTATTAACAGTTATTACTATATTATCCATCTCAATTTTTAATGCTTGTGAATTATTCGAGCCACCCCTCCGGGATAATACCTTCGACCCGTCATATGAAGGTGATGCAGTAGTTCCTGATGCTCCGTCTTCAATTGAATTAAGTGCAAGCCTGTCTTCTATAATTGTAAAATGGGAAGCTTCAGATAATGCTGAAGATTATACAATATTCTGGAGCGACAGTTCGGATTTTGATCAAAGCGCACTTGTTGAAGCCGGACAAACAGCAAATTACAATACTGACAACGGTGATGGAACTTATACTTATACAATAGAAAGTGATTTGATTTATGGAACAGAATATAATGTATGGGTAGTTGGAGTCTCTTCTACAGATGTTTTAAGCTCTGATATCGCTACCGGGACAGTGACTTGCTCTGCAAAAGGTGAATTATCATCAGATTTCAATAGTGGTGCGGTATATTCATATGTTCAGGGTACTGATTCCCAATTCAGTGATGTTGTGCAAAAAGACGATAGATATTATTTGGGATTGGGAATTGCTTATGCATCCCCCGTAGGTGGAATATATTCAATTCGAACTGATGGAACATCCGTACAGCAAAAAATTGTAGATTACGTTGGCAGTTATCCCTCGTATGAAATTATAAAAACATCATCGGATATTGATCTTATAGACATAAATTATAATCAATATGTCAGTTATATAGATCTTGGAGATGATGCGGAGCACATTACTGCAGATTTTCTTGTTGTCTCCGGATCTGTATTCCACCAGGGGGAATCAGTTTTCTTATGTGGAGATAATGGAACATCTGTTATCAAGCTTTATAATTATAACTTAGGTACAATGACTGCGGATGATGTATTTCTGGTTGATCCTCTAACTCATTTCGGCACATCCGGGGTCAGCGCTGATGCTTATGATATAGTGAAACAGGGGGATATGGTATATGTCCTTGGATATCATGGAGCGTTTGCAGGACCGCCGGTTGTAGATGCAAAAAGTATTGTAATCAGACTGGATACAGACCTAAGCATAAAGCAGATTGCAGAATTATCGGCAGAATGGCCGGTAGCTGTGCCTGAAATGCAAATTGCTGCAGATAATTCTGATAGGTTGATAATTGCAGCGCCTGAACTTGTCGGTAGATTTGATTCTTTAATGAATGTGGATACCAGTTTCGGAAGTAACGGAACCAGCAGTACATTCTTTGATTCAGGTTTTATTCCGTCGGACATTGCGGTTCAGGCTGATGATAAAATTTATATCTGTGGATATTATGTTGATTCGATTACAATTGCCTGTCTGTACAGAATTAATTCTGATGGTTCACTTGATCAGTCGTTTGCTAACAATGGACGTTTTTTCCGTGAGAATTCTGACTTTATATCAGTTTCAATTGGGGACGATGGAAAAGTTCTTCTGGCCGGAGTGGAAAACGGTTTTGCGGCTCTTTGGGTGCTTGAATAAATACTATGTTTTGAAAAAAGGCTGCACCAAATAACGTGCAGCCTTTTTTTTCAGCAAAGCGAAACGCCGGCCAGTATCGACAGGTATTTGGTTCGTTCACTGTCCGCCCTGGATGTCAGAATAATCGGTGCGGAAGCTCCGGCAATTATTCCGGCCATGTCGCAGTCGGTGAAGTAGGCCATTGTTTTATAGAAGACATTTGCCGCTTCAATATCGGGAAACAGCAGAATGTCGGCATTTCCGCCGACTTCTCCGCTTATTCCCTTAACTTCGCAGCTGTGCTTTGATATGGCATTATCAAGGGCGAACGGCCCGTCTATAATACAGCCTTTTATCTGACCGCGATCGGCCATCTTTGAAAGCATAGCTGCATCAAGAGTGCAGGGCATGGAGGGGTTAACTTTTTCAACGGCACCTATAACAGCAACCAGAGGTTTTTCAATTCCCAGCGTATGAGCGATTTTAACGGCGTTTTCGGTTAGAAGCACTTTTTCTTTAAGTTCAGGTGCGATGTTCATTGCGGCATCGGTGGCAATAAGCAGTTTGTGGTATGACTTTATATCTATAATAGCCAAATGAGAAAGCATTCCTGAACCCGAGAGTCCATTTTCACGATCAAGAGCTGCTTTCATAATAACTGACGTTGCGGTTTTTCCTTTCATAAGGCAGTCTGCTTTACCTGATTTTACAAGTTCAACAGCCTTCTGTGCACAGGCTTTTTCACCATCAGCCTCAATAATCTCAAAGGCTTCGATACATATACTGCTCTGAGACGCTATAGATTTGATTTTTTCCGGATTTCCTACAAGAATAGGTTTAACTATATTTTTTCCGGCCGCAGCAGCTATGGCAGCTAAAGCATCATCTTCTTCCGCCATTGCCAGAGCAACAGATTTTGACGGTTTTTTAACTGCATTTTCTTCAAGTGTTTTAAAGTTATAGTTCATAATAAAACCATCATACAATAGATTGATGAAATGTAAATAATTTTATGAATTCTATGTCTGCAGATTATTATATATTTGTTTAACTATTTTATTGCCCAGCTGAAAAATCTCTGCTAATATGACTGCAACAATCATATTATTGTCCGAGCCTTCTTTCCTGCAGCCGAATAGGTATGGAATATAGGCCGATGAATTTCGTATCAAAGAACTGAGCTATTTGTGTAGACTGCTTTGAACGTCGTTCAAAAGGGTGGTACCGGAAACAGTACTGCCTTCCGTATTTGTAAAGGAGATAGTAATGAGAACGAACCCGTCTCTCGGTATGCCCTTAACAGGTGTACGCTCTGTCAGAAATTTCATTCTTATTCTGTTGCTGATTTTATCTGTGAATGCAGTATTTGCAGGCGGTCAGCAGGAAACTAAACCCGCTGAGGAAGTCCGGATCAAAATGGCGACAACCACCAGTACAGAAAATTCAGGTCTTCTTGATGTTCTTATACCTGCTTTTGCTGAAAAAACAGGTATAGCAGTAGATGTAATAGCAGTGGGTACCGGAAAAGCTATTGCACATGGTGAAAACGGAGATGTTGATCTAATCTTTGTTCATGCCCGTTCACGTGAAGATGCTTTTGTAGCTGACGGTTACGGTGTAAACCGCAAGGATGTAATGTACAATGATTTCGTAATTATCGGTCCTGAAAACGATCCCGCAGGAATAAGCTCAGCCGAAACCGCTGCTGACGCAATGAAGCTTATTGCCGCATCAGGGGCTGACTTTGTATCCAGAGGTGATGATTCCGGAACTCATATCAAGGAAAAAGCGATCTGGGCAGAAGCCGGAATAGCACCTTCCGGGCAGTGGTATAAGGAAGCAGGTCAGGGCATGGGAACTGTCATAACCATGGCTAATGATATGAACGGCTATACTATTTCTGACCGAGCTACTTATCTGGCTATGAAAGATGACATCGGTCTCAGAGTCAAGTTCGATGGTGACCGGGTACTTTTTAACCCCTATGGAATTATTGCTGTAAATCCTGAGAAATATTCTCATGTTAAATATGATGCAGCTATGGAATTCATCAATTATGTGGTTTCAGAAGAAGGCCAGGCTGTTATCGGCGGATTTCAGAAAAACGGCGAACAGCTTTTTTATCCGGATGCCAAATAGATTAATCAGGATTATCTGATGTTCAGCCTTCTAGGCAGAGCAGCTGCACTGATTTTATCAGGCGACAGGGAAGTCTTTAATATAGCAGGGACTTCCCTGTTCCTTGCAGTCAGTTCTACCGGATTAGCCACACTTATAGGAATTCCTATTGGAATATTTCTGGGTTTCACCTCTTTTCCGGGAAGGAAGGCTCTTAAGGTGTTTTTTAACAGCCTGATGGGCATTCCCACTGTAGTTGTAGGTCTGTTCGTCTATTCTCTAATAAACAGACAGGGTCTTCTAGGGCCTTTTGGTCTGCTTTTCACCCAGGGCGGAATAATACTGGGACAGGTTATACTGATTCTTCCTATTATGATTTCAATGATCTGGACAACATTATCCGGTGTCAATCCAATGCTCATCGAGACGCTTGATGCCTTCTGCATATCTTCATTCAAAAAGAATATTCTGATTTTAAGAGAAGTTAAAACCCAGATTATACTTGTGATTGTAACGGGGTTTGGCAGGGTTATCGGTGAAGTAGGCGTGTCAATGATGCTTGGAGGAAATATTAGATGGTATACAAGGACTATAACTACCGCAATTTCACTCGAAACAAGTAAGGGACAGTTTGAGCTCGGGCTTGCACTTGGTATGATACTTTTATCGATTTCACTTGCAGTAAATATATTGATCAAAATTGGTTCCGGAGCTGATAGTGATGAATAATTTTTCTATAAGAAGCATCAATTTATCATTCGCATACGAGCCGGGTACAAATGTGTTGTGTGAGGTTAATATGTCGATAAATCCGGGAGAGATTACCGTATTCTGCGGAGGGAACGGAACCGGAAAAACCACAATGATGAAGCTTATTGCAGGCTTGTACGTTCCTGACACGGGGAAAGTTATTTACCTCGATGAAAGCGGAAATGAATTAAACAGCGACAAAGTTAAACTCAACTCGATATACGTACATCAGGAGCCATATATTCTGAAAGGAACTGTATTCAGCAATATTTCACTTCTTCTGCATTCAGATATCAGAAAATCAGAAAAAAGCGGAATTATTTCCAGGTCTCTCGAACTGACAGGTTTATCCGGTTTTGAAAAGAAAAAAGCCTCTAATTTGTCAGGGGGAGAAAAGAAACGTCTTGCAATTTCCAGGGCTCTGGCAGCTGAAAAAAGAGTCCTTATGCTTGATGAGCCGACTGCAAATCTTGATGATGCGAGTTCCAAAAAACTTGGTTCTCATCTATTAAAATTGAAAAGTACAGGTGTTACTATAGTTATTTCTACTCATGATAAACAGTTTATGGAAAAAATTGCAGACAATGTTTTTGATTTTGATGTTATAGGGAGGAGCTGATGCCTTTGTTGAAAGTAGTAACAGTTGATACTGCACTTGAACTTATTAATACTCATTTTAAGGCAAATCCCGGGAAAACCGAGAACATAGCGGTTTATAAATCTTCAGGAAGAATTGTCGCTGAAAATATATACTCTGCTGATCCTGTACCGCATTTTGCAAAATCCACAATGGACGGCTATGCCGTAATCGCAGCTGAAACTTCCGGGGCATCCGAGACTATACCAATTATTATGAAAATCGCAGGTGAAGTATCAATGGGTAAAGCTCCGGATTTTAAAATAAGCTCAGGTACTGCCGCTTACATCCCCACCGGCGGAATGATGCCTGAAGGCGCAGATGCAGTTGTAATGATAGAATACTCTGAACAGATAGGTGATGAAATAGCTTTTTCTGTTCCTGCTGTTAAGGGAATGAATGTAGTTCCGGTCGGAAGGGATATCAGCGTGGGTGAACTTCTGTTTGAGGCTGGAAGGCAGATAGATTCAGCAGATATTGGTGTATTATCCGCTTCCGGTATTACGGATATCAAAGTTTATAAAAAGCCCTCGGCTGTTATAATTTCAACCGGTGATGAAATAACAGCCTCTGATACCGTACTTGTTCCCGCAAAGATCAGAGACATCAATTCACATACTTTGAGAGCTGAGGCCGAGAAAATCGGCTTTGATGTGGTAAGCGCCGAAGTTGTTAGTGATGATAAATTGCTGCTGGAAAAGGCAATAAGGGAAGCAATGACCAGCTCGGATGTTGTTTTTTTAAGCGGCGGAAGTTCGGCCGGTAATAAAGATTTTACAATGGAAATTTTTGATAAAATCGGAGAACCCGGCTGTTTCGTGCATGGAATTGCATTTAACCCGGGAAAGCCTACGATACTTGCAAGCGCCGGAGGATTCCCTCTTGTCGGACTTCCGGGCCATCCGGTTTCTGCTCTTATGGTATTTAAAATTATCGGGAAACATTTGTTCTATCTGCTTTGCAATGCCCTGGCTCCTGTTGAACCCTGGGTTGAGGCAGTCCTGACTGAAAATATTCATGGGTCTCCCGGCCGTGATACTTATAAACCGGTTTTTCTCTTGAAAAATTCAGATAACAATTTTGAAGCGACTCCTGTTGGAGGCGGCTCAAGCATGATTACAACTCTAAGCCGGGCTTACGGCTATATTGAGATCAGCCGCGACACTGAAGGTCTGTCTTCAGGTATACCGGTTCGTGTTTACCGGTTTTAGGAGTCTGTTATGAAAAGAAATATATATCTTAATCCTTTAAGCTTTGATGATGCACAAAATTGTATAGACACAGAGTTCAGGTTTAAAGAAAATCATAAAACTGAAATCATTTCAGTTGAAGATTCTTTAGGACGGATAAGTTCCTCTCCTGTAATAGCAAAACTTTCGAATCCAAATCATAATGCCGCGGCTATGGATGGAATCAGTGTAAAATCAGCCTCCACACATGAAGCTGATCCACGTAATCCGGTAAAGCTATCTGTGGATATTGATTTTAAATGGGTTGATACCGGGGATGTTCTTCCTGATGATATGGATGCTGTTATTATGATGGAAGACCTCAGTGAGGCGGAGCAAAAATCTGTTGTGATTACTTCTCCCGCAGTCCCCTGGCAGCATGTCAGGCCGGTGGGGGAAGATATTGTCTGTTCTGAAATGATTATTCCATCCATGCACAGGATAAGGCCCGTGGATATAGGTGCTATGATAGGCGGAGGGATAACCGCTATTGAGGTAATAAAGAAACCCGTAGTAGGCATTATTCCGTCCGGTACAGAAATTATTGAAACACCCGATCAGATGATCCCCGGTGCAATTCTTGATTCCAATTCAAGGATGTTCTCGGCTATGGTTTCTGAATACGGCGGCACTCCGCTTAGGTATTCTCCTGTAAAGGATGACTATAAGCTTCTGAAAGAAGCAGTTATCAAGGCACTTGAAGAATGTGACCTGGTAATTCTTGGCGCCGGTTCATCGGCTGGTTCCGAGGACTTTTCAAAGTCTATAATCGAAGAAATAGGAACTCTGCTGTTTCACGGGATTGCAATAAAACCCGGAAAGCCTGCTATTTTCGGCAAAGCCTCGGAAAAACCGCTAATCTGCATACCCGGATATCCTGTATCTGCGTGGATTGTATTCGACAGACTTGTTCAGCCTCTAATAAGAGCTATGTCCCGTGTAAAAGCAGAACCTAAACTTAAAAGGAGCGGTATCCTTACAAGACCACTTGTTTCATCATTGAAACATCTTGAGTATGTAAGGGTTAAATGCGGACAGGTCGGAGAAAATACAATTGTGACACCGCTCAGCAGAGGTGCGGGAATAACTATGAGTCTTGTTAATGCCGATGCAATTGTTGAAGTTCCAAGAGAGTATGAAGGCTATCCTGCCGGTTCGGAAGTTCCGCTTTATATGCTTAAACCCTGGGAGGAAATATCTGAAAGACTGGTTTCCATAGGCAGTCACGATCTTCTGATGGATATAATAAACGAGATTATGATAAGAAATGGATCAAGCGGACTTTCTTCTACTCATAGCGGCACAATGGGCGGTGTTATGGCCGTAAAAAGAGGTGAATGTCATATTGCCCCGGTTCATGTTCTTAATCCTGAAAACGGTGTGTACAATACTCATCTGCTGAAGCAGTATCTGGCTGATAATGAGGTAGTTATCGTAAAGGGTATTAAAAGGGTACAGGGGCTTATCGTTGCTGAGCATAATCCGGAAAAGATTACTTCAATAACTGATTTGGCAGAAAGAGGACTGAGTTTTGTTAACAGGCAGCGGGGTGCAGGTACGCGAATACTATTCGATTATTTATGCGGAAAAAGAAATATACCGGCTGATTCCATAAAAGGTTATGGCCGCGAAATGAATACCCATATGTCAGTCGCACAGGCTGTACTGTCCGGCACCGCAGATGCCGGCATGGGGGTTGAATCCGCAGCCCGCAGCATGGGACTTGATTTTATTCCGATTGGTGAGGAAGACTACGATTTTATTCTGAGGACAGAGGTTCTGGATTCGGAAGCAGGACAGACCTTTTTAAACGTTCTCTGTTCTGAACAGTTTAAACTTGAGGTTAACAGGCTTGGCGGATACATTCTTGATGCTCCGGGAAAAATTATAAGGAAAGAAGAGTGTTAGATACCTTTAGCCGTAATATCAATTACCTTCGACTGTCAATAACTGATTTATGTAATCTCAGATGCCGATACTGTATGCCATCTGGCGGGATTGAAAAAAAAGAACACTCAAAGATTCTGAGAATTGAAGAACTGACTGAGATAGCAGAAGCTGCAGTTTCCTGCGGAATAAACAAAATCAGACTTACAGGCGGTGAACCTCTGGTGAGAAAGGGGCTTATAGAACTTATTCAGAATATTCGTAAAATTGATGGTTTGAAAACTTTGACCCTGACAACTAATGGAATTCTGCTTCCGGATATGGCCTTTAAGCTTAAAGATGCAGGCCTTGATCGGGTAAATATCAGTCTTGATTCTCTTAATCGTGAGAAATTCAAATGGATAACCCGCCTTGATAAACTTGATTCAGTTCTCAAGGGGATAGACACTGCGCTAAAAGCCGGGTTAACGCCTCTGAAAATAAATTCGGTGCTCATCAAAGATTTTAATGAAGATGAAATTCTGGAGTTCAAAAAGCTTGCAGAATATCTTGATATTGAGATAAGATTTATTGAGCTGATGCCGGTAGGCGAGGCTTCAGGCTGGACTGAAGACCGATATCTTCCTAATAAAACGGTTTTCGATAAGGTTCCCGGTATGGTTAAAATTGATATCACCGAAAAGGGAAGTCCTGCTGAGGTCTGGCAGCTTCCCGAGGGGAAGGGAAGGTTCGGTTTTATAAATCCGATAAGTCATAAATTCTGCGGAGATTGTAACAGGCTTCGAATCACATCAGAGGGAAAGCTGCTTTCATGTCTCCATTCAAACAGAGGTATGGATATCCGGGAGGCTTTGGACGAAGGAAAAACATTGGCTGAAGTTTTTGCGGAAGGAATCAGAATGAAACCCGGTGAACATAATCTTGAAATGACTGATTTTGAAAAAACAATTCACAGCATGCATGAAGTAGGGGGCTGATTTGGAATTTACGCATTTTAACAAGGACGGCCGTCCTAAAATGGTTGATGTATCTGAAAAAGCAATGACTGCACGCGAGGCCGTAGCGGAAGGTTCAGTTTATATGAAAGTTGAAACTTTGAGACTTATCCGTGACGGCAGTTTGAAAAAGGGTGATGTCCTGGGAACTGCGCAGATTGCGGGAATAACCGGTGCAAAAAAAACTTCTGATCTTATACCTATGTGTCATAATATTTTCATTTCCGGTGTCGATATGGATTTTGAATTAATTGAAGCTGAGGGTGAAAACGGAAATAAATACGGAAAGGTAAACATTACCGCCACAGCCAGAACCTCCGGTCAAACCGGAATAGAGATGGAAGCAATGACAGCGGTTTCAACAGCAGCTCTGACGGTCTACGATATGTGCAAGGCAGTTGATCGGGGTATGGAAATAACCGCCATAAGATTGATTAGAAAATCCGGAGGAAAATCCGGTCTGTGGCAGAGAAAATAGAAAAGGCTGAAATATGAAAAATAAATTTGAACTGTTATCACTGAATATCTCAAAGAAGAAAGGTGAGAAAAAAGTACCGGTTGATTTTTTTGAAATTAAACCTGAACATGGCATAGAGGGAGATGCCCATGCGGGCAACTGGCACAGACAGATATCCCTTCTTGCTGATGAAGATATAGATCTTATGCGTGGAAAGGGTATTGAACTCAATTTCGGTGATTTTGCGGAAAATATAACAACCAGAGGTATAGAATTATACAGCCTTCCTGTAGGGACAAGACTTTTTATCGGTGATACTGAACTTGAAGTTACGCAGATCGGAAAAGAATGTCATCACGGATGTGCTATCAGAGAGCAGGTAGGCGACTGTATAATGCCCAGGCGCGGAATATTTGCAAAAGTTATTAAAGGCGGGAGGATTACAGTTGAAAGCAGCTGTTATTACAATATCTGACAGAGCCAGCAGAGGTGAATACGAAGATTTGTCCGGTCCTGCCATAACTGAAATTTTAAGGCAGAAATTTCAGGAGGAGATTGAGCTTTCCGGTACGATTGTTGCTGATGAGATGGAAGCTATTCTTCATGCTCTTAATCAATATGAGTCTTTTGATCTGATAATTACAACAGGCGGAACCGGTCTTGGCCCGAGAGATATTACGCCTGAAGTTTCAGCAGCCTGGTGCGACAGGGATGTTCCGGGTATATCGGAGGCTATAAGAATACATTCATACAGGGAAACACCGATGGCAGTTCTAAGCCGGGGGTATTCAGGGCTCCATGGAAACACACTGATTATCAATCTGCCGGGATCGGTTAAGGCTGTTACATCCTGTACAAATTACCTTCTAGGCATTCTTGAACATGCCTTATTAATGATAAAAGGTGAGGGTCATTAGGCTGTAATCTGCCTTCCGCCATAATCCAAATATTATACAGATACTTTTTTAACGAAAACGATAGTTTAGTGCTGATTAATTATGTTTTTCAAAAGTAAACCTATACTTTCCCTTGACTTTCTAACAGACCCTATTTAAAATTGATACTCAAACAACCGGACTGCTTTTTCGGGTAAATTCTTAAGCATTTCGGAAAAATATTTAAGGATATGTTGATGCTGTCAATTAAGGGTGTAAGTAAGCACTTTGGCGGTCTAAAGGCATTGAAAGACGTAAGTTTTGATATTCAGGACGGACGTATTCATGGCATTATTGGCCCCAACGGTTCCGGTAAAACTACTATGTTTAACTGTATAACCGGACTTTTAGAGGTGACTGCGGGTAATATCTACCTGAATGACATTGAGATCACCGGTAAACCTGCGCATGAGATTTCCAATTTAGGTATCAGACGGACCTTCCAGCAGGGGAAACTTGTTCCGTCACTTAAAGTTATAGAAAATGTAATGAGCGGTGTCTATGACTATCATAAATCTGATATCAAAGATACTTTTTTCAGAATTCCGTTCAGACAGTCGAAAGTAGAAAAAGAACTTCGCGATTCAGCTTTTGAGGTTCTTGAAATGCTTAATCTTTCAGGATCTGCTGATAGATGGGCATCTGATCTTGTATGGGCTGAACGGCAGTTTGTTCAGATTGCAAGGGCTCTTGTTTCCAAGCCTAAAATTCTGCTTATGGATGAACCCGCCTCCGGTATGGGCCCGAAGGAGACTGAACAGGTCGGTGAGCTTATTCAGAAAATTAAGGAAATGGGAATTACAGTAGTAGTTGTAAGTCATGATATGAAAATGCTTATGAATGTTGCTGAGACGGTCACTGTTCTTAACTTCGGAGACAATATTTTTGAGGGAACACCTTCTGAGGTACAGAAAGACCAGAGAGTACTGGAGGCATATCTTGGCACAGAATGAAAATATACTGAGTGTTGAAAACCTTTCTGTAAATTACGGACATGTAAAAGCGCTTAAAAATATTGATCTTGAACTTAAGAAAGGTGAGATTGTTGTTTTAGTAGGCGCCAACGGGGCTGGTAAAACAACTATAATGGAAACTGTCCTTGGTGCAAATGTTCCTGAGAACGGTAAAATTACTTATAAAGGCAAGGATATTACCAATACATCTGTAGATAAGAATGTGAGAAGCGGTATGTTCCTGGTTCCTGAAGGGCGCGGAGTTTTTTCATCGATGACTGTTCTGGATAACCTTCTTCTCGGCGCTCACCACAACCTTTCTCAGTCGGATAAAAAACTTGAACTTGTCTATGATTCCTTTCCGGTTCTAGGCAACAGAAAAAATCAGGTTGCCGGTACGTTAAGCGGCGGTGAAAGACAGATGCTTGCTATAGCAAGAGCTCTGATGTCATCACCTGATATGATTATGGTAGATGAACCGTCTATCGGGCTTGCTCCGATTATTGTAAACGATATTTTTGAGATTCTTGTAAATCTGAACAAAGAAGGGTATACAATCCTCCTTTCTGAACAGAATGTATATAAGGCTCTTAAAATTGCACATCGCGGTTATGTTCTTGAAACAGGAAATATAATCAAGAGCGGAACTTCTGAAGAACTGTTGAATGATCCTGCAGTTAAAGAAGCATATCTTGGAGCATAGAGAATGGAAATATTAATAGCACAAATATTTAACGGACTTTCGCTTGGAAGCATTTATGTTCTGCTGGTAACGGGATTTAATCTGCTTCTGCTTGTAGCGATGATTATTCACTTTTCTTTTCCGGTGGTAATTGTTTTTTCGATGTATATATCCTGGGTCGTGCTGGGGTTAACCGGTAATAATATACCACTCGGTGTTCTGGGAGGCATTGCTTCGGCGATTGCGGTTAACGCACTTACTGCACCGATGTTTCAGCATATTATGAAAAAACGAGGCAGTGTTGATATAAATGCAACAATGGTTATTTCAATGGGGATGGGAATGATTATTACCGACATACTTTCCCACACTTTTAACCAGGGTTTTCCTATTGCCTTTCCAGATGCACTGACTGGAAATGATAAGGGAGCACTCATAAGTGTAGGTCTTATCAGTATTTCAAGAGGGCAGGTTCTTACCCTGATTGTCGGAGTTCTTTTTGTAGCATTTCTGTTCTGGCTGCTTTATAAGACCAGAACCGGACGCGCATTCAGGGCTATTGCCGAAGATCCGAACGGAGCAAAACTGGTAGGTATTCCGCTGTTGAAAACCGGATTTTTAAGTTACGCACTGACAGGTATTCTGGGCGGTGTGACTGCAGTTCTCATGGCTATTCTGCTTGGTTCAGCATCTGCCGGTCTTGGTGATTCTTTAGGACATAAGGTTCTTGCTGTTTCAATCATTGCCGGTCTGGGTAATTTGACGGGCGGACTGATTATCGGATTGCTTCTGGGTGTTCTGGAAGCTATCATTCAGGGGTACCTAGCCGGTTCCTGGTCTAACGCTATCGCTTTTATAATTATGCTTGTTGTTATTCTGGCTAAACCGAAAGGCGTATTCGGAAGCAAGCTATAGGAAGTCAGGAGGAGTACTGTGTCTTTACCTTTATATTATTTTCTGGCAATAACCGCCATCTATATACTAATGAGCTGGTCCATCTATATCCCGTACAGGGTAGGACAGCTTCATTTTATGACAGTTGCTAATATGGCAATATCAGCATATTTTTCAGCCTTAATGGCTATCAATTTTGATTGGCCTTTTATAGTTGTTTTTATAGTGGGAACATTGCTTGGTGCATTAATCGGGTTCCTTGTTTCCATAGCTATAGGTGATGCTCCCTGCTTTGCTGTTGTTATTGTAGGTTTTACTTTTATCTATCTTACAAAAACAATTATTGAAAATGTTGAAGCATTCGGAGGTCCGCTCGGTATTTTCAGTATACCCAAGATTCTACAGACTTCGGCGGCTAACAGAACATTTCTTATCATTTTCATATACGCTATGGTGATAATTACAGGTTTTCTTATACATCGTTTTGATAATTCAAGACTTGGCCGTGCAGCATCAGCAATTTTTATCGACAGAGAGCTTGCTGTATCCTTCGGGGTTGATGTGAAGAAGATGGGTATGTTTCTTCAGACCTGGGCGAGCGCACTCGGCGGAATGTCCGGTGTTCTTTATGCTTTCATTATGAGAAGTATTTCACCGAACCATTTTACATTCCATATTGTCGGTGTCTGTATGACAATGCTGTTTGTCGGCGGGTACACCACTCAGTGGGGAGCCCTGCTTGCAGCCCCGCTATTATGGGGATTTCCGTTGATACTTCCGGATATTGTTGAATCTTGGAATATTGTAATCTATGGTATACTTCTCATAGTTGTTCTTGTCATAAAGCCTGAAGGTGTTATTACAAGGCAGATGATTGAAAAGATTGTCAATGTTTTCAAAAAACCGAAAAAGGTATAACGGAATATTTTTAAACTGTTTTATATTTGAAAATATCCGATATTTATAAATTGTAATAAACGCGTATGCGTTTAGAATATTAGGAGGAAAAAATGAAAAAGATTTTAACAGTCTTAGTTCTGCTGCTTCTCTCCATGTCTTTCGTTTATGCAGGCGGAAGTCAGGAAGCAGGCGCTTCTGAAAGCGGTGGGGTCGTTGTCGATGAATGGGAAATCCCTTTCCTTAACTGTCTTACCGGACCTATTGCAAGTATCGGTGAATACCTGCAGTGGGGTGCTGAGTACGCAGCAGAAGAAATCAATGCTGCCGGCGGTATTGCCGGAAAACCTGTAAAGGTTGTTGGTATTGATACCGCTATGAGCCCTGAAAAGGGAACTGTTGAAATGTCAAAGCTTGTTGACAGTGCTCTTGTAGTTATGGGTCCCGTACCCGAACCTGTAATTATGGCTGCTGTACCAATCGCAGCTGATGAGGGACTTTACAGCTTTACAGCTACAACTTCCTACGAATATGCCGCTGAGTATTTTCCATGGGCAATTTCATGGTTTGCTCCTACAGAAGAAAGGCTTGCACCGATTATTACTGCATGGGCAGAGAAAACCGGTGCTAAAAACGTTGTTCAGTTTGTAGAAAACTACGGCGCATGGCCCGGCATGGCAAAAGCTCATGTAAAGGGAGTTAAGGACGCTGGCGCAAATATTCTTGAAGATGTAGATGTACCATCAGATGCAGTATCTTTTGGTCCGCTTATCGTTAAGGCCCTTGCACAGAATCCTGACGGTATAATTTTTGCATGTAATGCAGAAAAAGTAGCTAAAATTATCATCGAACTCAAGAACAGAGGCTGGGAAGATATGAGTAAAATACTTGTATTCTCAAGTGCTGATGACGCTGCTCTTTACACAACAGGCGGCGATAAAATCGATGGTATCATGCTTTATAACTACAGTGATCCAAGTCTCGATACTCCAAGATGGAATACTTTCAGACAGAGTTTCAAGGACGATCATGACGGTATAGAGCCCTTCAGTCTTTCACCCAACTACTACGATGCTGTTTACATGATCAAAAGAGCAATCGAAGAAACCGGTGTGACTGGTGATCCTGCAAAACTTGCAGAAGAAAGAACTTTAATCAGAGACTACTGTAATGATATTCAGAACTTTGACGGTCTTCAGTACAGCTGGACCAATAAAGGCGGATATCCTGCAGACAAGCCCCTCTTCCTCTTTGAAATCAAAGGCGGAGAGAAAGTACTTGTTGATAAAATTACAGCTCAGTAAATCTTAATCAGGTTTATAAAAAAACCGCAGACCGAACTGACTAAAGTTCAATGTCTGCGGTTTTTTTTATGATGATTTAATATTTAAATCAGTTTGATTTATCTAGGCAATTTAAAAACTAAGAAAGTTTTTAAATTGTTACCTTAATGTAAGTGAAGAAAATTTTACAATTTGTTATTAAATAATAATTTACAAAATTATGTAAAATTTTGCTTCAAAGCTTCTTGCAAAACTAACCGAGTTTTGCAAGAAGCTCTATCTTTTAAGGTCATAGGTTTTTACCAGGGCTCCAATTATTCGGTTAGCCGGAGTATCAATTCCAAGTTCCTGTCCCTTTTTTACTATTGCATTATTTATAAAATCTATTTCCGTGCGGCTGCCCCTGTCAAAATCCTGAAGCATGGATGACCTGTTTGCTCCTGTCTTTTCAGCAACTGAATAAACAGTTTCAAGAGGGTTATCATAGGTAAGCTGTATTCCTGCTGCTTTTGCAACTGCCACAGCTTCGTTAACCAGGTCACTCATTAATTCCCTGGTTGTTTCATAATCAAGCAGTTCACCGTTCTTGAGCCCTGTTAAAGCAGTTAATGCATTTATGCCGACATTGATAACAAGCTTACTCCATACAAGTCCTGCAATATCATCTTCAAGCATAATTTCAAATCCGGCTTTTGCAAGCTCTCTGGAAAAAGCCTCAAGTTTTGAGTTTTTGCCGTTTGACATACACAGGTGGGTGGGGCCGTTTCCGGCGTGTTTGATATGTCCGGGGCCGGCAAATGTCGCACCCTGAGATGTAACCCCGGCGGCGGTATTTGATTCGCCGAAAACCTCTCTTATAAGATCTTCATTGCCGATTCCGTTCTGAAGCGTAACTACTACTGTTTCATCAGAAGCATGTTTTTTGAAAGATTCGGCAACGGCTTTTGTTGCCGTTGATTTTACGAAGATGATCATTATGTCTGAATCTTTCACATCTTCAGGGTTGTCGGAAGCTTTTACCTTTATGAATTCGCTGTCTCCTGTCGCAAGGGTTTCTATTCTTAAGCCGTTTTCATTTACTGCATTCACATGAGCCAGATTTATATCATATAAAACAACTTCATTACCTGCTGCTGCAAGTTTTCCTCCGAACAGTGAACCCATTGCTCCTGAACCGATAATTGATATTTTCATTTTATTCTCCTGCTAATCCCGGTATTCCGAATATGGTTTTTGCAGCTTTCACGCCTTCAATGACTGCAACTGCCATTACTTCAGCTGCCATACTGCCGATTGCGGTCAAATCTGCTTCTATATCTCCATTTGAAAGACAGAAAATACTGTCTCCGTCATGCATGGTATGTATCGGGTTTATAGTTCTGGCATAGCCGTCATGAGCCATCTGGGCCACTTTTGCAGCCTGAGGTTTAGTCAGTTTAGCGTTAGTAGCAATTACTCCTATGGTTGTATTTGACTTTATCGGATTGATGCCTGTTGATGCCTGTTCTGCCAGCAGTTTTGCAGTTCCCGGAAATTCTCCGGGTTTATCTGATCTGGTTCCTGCAATTATCCGGCCGGTAGTATTGTCTATGACATCTCCAAAGCAGTTTACAGCCACTATTGCACCGACAACGATTTCACCTATCTTCATGCTTGCAGTTCCAAGCCCGCCCTTCATGCAGAAATCAATACCTTTGGCTTTTCCCAGGGTTGCCCCTGTTCCTGCGCCAATATTACCCATTCTTGATTCATTTGAATTGGCCGCCAGACAGGCTTCATACCCCATCTTTTGATCCGGACGGGCTTTATAATCGGCTACCGGCAGATCAAAAAGGACTGCTCCGGGAACTATTGGTACCAGTCCTATTCCGATATCAAGACCTCTGTTATTCTCTTCGCTCCACTTCATAACTCCGTCTGCACCGGCCAGTCCGTAGGCACTTCCCCCGCCAAGATAAACTGCATGGACCGTCTGGATATAATTAACCGGATTGAGGCAGTCTGTTTCTCTGGTTCCAGGAGCTCCGCCGGCAACATCAACACCGCATACAGCCTCTGTATCCGGCAGAATAACTGTACATCCTGTACCACCTGTTAAATCCTGTGCATGCCCGACTTTTATTCCCGGCACATCGCATATACTTCCGCTCATTATTACTCCAAATTTATTCTAAATTTTCTAATACTTCTTTAGTTTCTGATGCCATCATCCATTCTTCATTAGTTGGTATGACAAGTACTTTAACCTTTGAATTACCGCTGCTTATAACCGCTTCAACTCCTGTTGCCGTTTTGTTAAGTTCCGGGTCAATTTCTATACCAAGAACCTCCAGGCCGCTGCATATTTTTTCTCTTATAACTGCTGAGTTTTCACCAATTCCTGCAGTGAAAATAAGTGCATCCATTCTGCCCTCTAGAGTACAGGCAAGCTTACCTATATATTTTCTGATAGAACGTACAAAAATCTCAAGTGCAAGTACGCTTCTTTCCTGTCCTTCATCTGCAGCTTTAAGAATATCACGTAAATCAGGAGAAACTCCGCTTATTCCGGCAAGACCGGATTTCTTATAAATTATGTCCTTCACCTCTGCTGCAGAAAAGCCTGCTTCAGTTATAAGGTGTAAAACTGCATCGGGATCCACATCCCCGGCACGTGTCCCCATTGGAACACCGCAGGCTGTTCCTAAACCTAGTGAAGTATCCACAGCTCTGCATCCTATAGATGACGTAAGTGATACACCGCCTCCGATATGTGCGCTTACGGTATGAAGTTTCTCTTTAGGCAGCCCGAGCATTTCTGCAGCCCTTAGATTGATGTATTTATGTGAGGCTCCGTGAAATCCGAATTTCCGAAGGCCGTATTTCTCATAGTATTCATAGCCCAGTCCGAATGAAAAGGCAGCCTGACTCATATCGGAATAATAGGCGGTATCAAAACTTGCGCACTGGGGAACATCCGGAAGCAGGGAGGTTATGGCCTGCACGCCCAGAAGTCCCGGAGGATTGTGAAGCGGAGCAAGGTTGAGATTGTCTTCCACCACTGAAACAACCTCAGGAGTAATCAGCATGGGCCTGGTAAGTTTATCTCCGCCATGTACAAGCCTGTGCCCGACAGCATCAATTTCAGAAATATCTTTTAGTATGCCTGTCTCATCGGATGTAAGCAGATTCAATACAGTCTCTAGCCCCTGTTTGTGATTTTCAACATTAATATTAAATTCCTTCTTAAAAACCGAAGTTTCAATCTTGATAACGCTGTTGTTTCCAACCCTGTCAACCAGACCCCTGCAAATGGTTTCTTCAGTATCCATTTTAAATATCTGGAATTTTATTGAAGTGCTACCGCTGTTGATAATAAGAATTTTCAAATAATGCCTCCTGTTTGAAAAGAACTCAGAATTCCATTATAATTAAGTATTAGTTAAATTTCGCTATCTTTTCCTTGTTAAAAAATACTATTATAGGTTATATTATTATACAAGGTAAATATAGGTTAAATTATACACTTTAGGAGTTTAATATGAGTTCACATCCGGAAGCAACAAAAAAATTGCTCGCTGCTGATCTTCAGAAGATGAAAGACGACGGCGAAAAGATATCAATGATCACTGCTTATAACTATCCACAGGCAATGGTTGTTGATGAAGCAGGTATCGACATTATCCTGGTAGGTGATTCACTGGGCATGGTTGAACTTGGTTACAAGGACACTGTTCCAGTAACTATGGACGAAATGCTGATGCATACAAAGGCTGTTATGAGGGCTGTAAACAGAGCTCACGTAGTAGGTGACCTTCCATTCATGTCATACAATATCTCAAATGAACAGGCTGTAACCAATGCAGGTATCCTTTATAAGGATGGTCTTTGCGATTCCATCAAGTTTGAAGGCGGTCAGGATTTTGCACCTACAGCTGCAGCGATAACCAAAGCCGGAATCCCGGTTTTTGCACATATCGGACTTACACCTCAGACAGCTGCCACAATGGGCGGTTTCAAGGTTCAGGGTAAATCACTTGATGCTGCAAAATCAGTGCTCGATGATGCTCTTGCAATGCAGGACGCAGGTGCTTTTGCAATCATTCTTGAAGCTATTCCCCAGCAGCTTGCTGCAATAATTACAGAACAGCTTACTATTCCAACAGTTGGTATCGGAGCTGGTCCTTCATGCGCAGGACAGGTTCTTGTTTATCATGACCTTCTCGGACTCTTTAAGAGATTTACTCCGAAGTTTGTAAAGGTTTATGCTGATATGTATACACCTCAGGTTAATGCTGTTAAGGAATTTATCGGTGAAGTTAAGGATGTAAAATTTCCTACAAACGACCACAGTTTCAACATGAAAGCCGAAGCCGTTGAAGAACTGAAAAAGGCACTGGGGCTTTAATATGTCAGCTGTATTGATTAAGGGAACAGATATACGGGAAGAGATTCTCGCTGAATTAAGGGCAGAAACTGCAGAGCTTAAAGAGAAGTACGGAAAAGTTCCGGGTCTCGTTACTATTCTTATTGGTGAAAACCCGGCCTCTATCTCCTATGTAACCCTCAAGATCAAGACAGCACAGAGTCTCGGTTATAATGAAATTCAGGACACAAGGTCTGAAAATATAACCGAGGCTGAATTACTTGAATTAATTGATAAATATAATAAGGATGAAAATATCCATGGTATCCTTGTTCAGCTTCCTCTTCCGAAACATATCGATGAGAAGAAAGTTCTGAATGCTATTGATCCTGATAAGGATGTCGATGGATTTCATCCTGTAAATGTCGGACGGCTGATGATCGGCGGTGATGAGGTGAAATATCCGCCATGTACTCCTGCAGCAATTCAGGAGATGATTATCCGTTCCGGTGTTGAAACTAAAGGAGCTGAAGTTGTAGTAGTAGGGCGTTCCAATATTGTTGGAAAGCCTATAGCCAATATGATGCTGCAGAAAGGTGCAGGGGCTAATTCTACTGTGACAGTTGTGCATACCGGTACCAAGAACCTGGCTGAACACTGCCTGAGGGCAGATATCCTGATAGTTGCAGCCGGTGTTCCGGGACTGGTTAAGCCGCAATGGATTAAAAAAGGAGCATGTGTTATTGATGTCGGAGTAAACAGGGTAGGTGAAAAAATCAGTGAAAAAACCGGAAAGAAGATAGCAGTTCTTAAGGGTGATGTTGATTTTGAAGAAGCCTCTCAGATTGCCGGATATATTACCCCCGTACCCGGCGGTGTAGGTCCCATGACAATAACAATGCTTATGAAGAATACTTTAAAATCATTCAAATACGCATTGAGGTTATAATTATGAAACTTGATCCGACTAAGATGAAGGACTGGGAGATTGCTGAAGCAGCTGAAAAGGATATGAAGACAGTCTATCAGCTGGCTGAAGAACTGAATCTTGATAAAATGGAGATTCTGCCTTATGGTCACTTCCTTGGTAAACTGGATTACAACGCTATTCTTGAGCGACTGAAAGATAAACCGGATGGAAAATACATCGAAGTTACGGCAATAAATCCTACTCCTCTCGGTGAAGGAAAGACAACTACAACCATGGGACTGGTTGAAGGACTTGGTAAGATTGGGAAGTCTGTCTGCGGAGCCATCAGGCAGCCTTCAGGCGGACCTACATTCAACATTAAGGGGTCAGCCGCTGGCGGCGGACTTGCACAATGTGTACCTCTTACTGAGTTCAGTCTCGGACTTACCGGCGATATAGACGCCATCACTAACGCACACAACCTGGCTATGGTTGCTCTTACCAGCCGGATTCAGCATGAATTCAACTACGGCGATGATGTGCTTGAAAAAAAGAATCTCAAAAGACTCGATATAGATCCAAGAAACCCTGCAATAGGATGGGCTATAGATTTTTCAGCCCAGGCACTCCGGGAAATAATAATAGGACTCGGCGGGAAGATGGACGGATTTATGATGAAAAGCGGTTTTCAGATTACCGTTTCATCAGAAATTATGGCTATACTTGCTGTTGCAAAAGATCTTAAGGATATGCGCGAACGCATAGGTAAGATGATTATCGGTTACAACAAGAAAGGCGAAGCTGTTACTGCTGATGATCTGGAAGTAGGCGGAGCAATGACTGCCCTGATGGCACGGGCTATAAACCCGAACATTATGCAGACTATCGAAGGCCAGCCGGTCCTTGTTCATGCAGGCCCTTTTGCAAATATTGCAATCGGCCAGTCATCAATTATAGCTGACCGTGTGGGTCTTAAACTCTGTGATTACCATGTAACAGAGAGCGGTTTCGGTGCAGATATCGGTTTTGAGAAATTCTGGAATCTTAAATGCAGGTTCTCAGGACTTGTTCCGAACTGTTCTGTAATTGTGTGTACAGTAAGGGCTTTAAAGATGCACGGAGGAGGACCGAAGGTTGTTCCGGGCAAACCTCTCGATAAGGCATATACAGAAGAGAATATTGAACTGGTTGAAAAAGGACTTGAAAACCTTCTTGCCCATATTGCAACTGTCAGAAAGAGCGGTGTACCTGCAGTTGTATGTATAAACCACTTTTATACTGATACAGATAAGGAAATTGAGGTCATCAGAGAAGCCTGTAAGAAAGCCGGTGCCAGGGTTGCCTTATCAAAGCACTGGGAAAAAGGCGGTGAAGGTGCGGTTGAACTTGCAAACGCAGTTGTCGAGGCCTGTGAAGAAAAACCTGATTTTAAATTTCTGTATGAAGATTCCACACCTCTTAAGGAAAGAATTGAGCTGATTGCTACCCAGGTTTATGGTGCAGATGGTGTTAGCTACAGTGCAGAAGCTTCTGCCAAGCTGGAAAAGATACAGAATGACAGTTCATTAAACGGTCTGGGTACATGTATGGTTAAGACTCATCTTTCGTTGTCACATGACCCGACTCTGAAGGGCCGCCCAAAAGGCTGGACTCTGCCTATCAGCGATATCCTTGTATATCAGGGCGCCGGGTTTATTGTACCTGTTGCCGGAGGCATCAAGCTTATGCCGGGTACTGCGTCAGATCCTGCATTCAGGCAGATTGATGTTGATACCCAGACAGGGCGGGTAAAAGGACTGTTTTAATTTTTTATAAAATACATTGAATATTTATCAGCCGGAGCAATGAACTGCTCCGGCTTTTTTGTATCTAAATATACTGTTGACTATACGCCTTTACATATGTATAGATAAGGGTAAGACAGGAACATAGATGAACGAAGACACTGAATCAAATTACACAGAAGAAGAAATAAATAACTGTATAAATATATTAAAAGCTCTATCTGAAAATGCAGATCAGTTAGTTGCTATTCCCAGAGATACACAGATTGAACTTCTAAAGGCCGCAGGCGCATTGTCCAAACCGGATCATGCCGTTTTAAAACAGAGAAAGAAGGCCGCCGCCAGAAAAAAACGGCAGGAGACTGTAGCTGATGAACGGGCTGCACGCGCGGCAACCGGAATACGAAGTGCCAGGGAGAATCTCGTATTTTCTGCACCAAAGCAGCTGACCTGTGATGAGATGGATAATGATAAAGAACTTGTTCTGAATTCTCCGCGTAATTGCTACGTCTGTAAAAAAGAATATACCCGCATGCATTTCTTTTATGATGCTATGTGTCCGGAATGTGCAGAGCTGAACTATTATAAAAGATTTCAGACTGCAGATCTAAGAGGCCAGGTTGCTGTGATTACGGGTTCCAGGCTTAAAATTGGATATCAGGCAACGTTGATGCTTCTTAGGGCCGGTGCTGAGGTTGTTGCCACAACACGATTTCCTGTGGATTCCGCAATTCGATATTCGAAAGAAGCTGATTTTGCTGACTGGGGTCATCGTCTGCATGTCTACGGGCTCGATCTGCGTCACACCCCCAGTGTTGAGCTATTCTGTACTCATATTACCGACAGGTTTGGACGGCTGGATATACTTATAAACAATGCTGCCCAGACAGTCCGGCGTCCGCCCGGTTTTTACCAGCATCTGATGGATAATGAACTGATGCCGCGGGAGGCGCTTCCTGAAAAAGTCCGCAGCCTTCTTTTTGATTATGAATCCTGTCTCAACCGGATTGAGAAATTTTCACACAGCAGTCATTCAGATGATGCTCTTGTTCCTGTATCCTGGGAGGCCAGAACTCCCGGTCTCGGGATGATTGAATCGGCTAGATTATCGCAGATCCCGTATGCGTATGAAGACAATCATGAAGTTGAAGCTGTTTTTCCTCAAGGCAAACTGGATGTCGACCTGCAGCAGGTTGATCTGCGAACAACAAACAGCTGGCGCCTTAAGCTTGGTGAGATTCAGACCTCGGAAATGCTTGAACTACAGCTTATTAACTCTGTAGCACCATTTGTTCTGTGCAACAGACTTGTGCCTCTCATGAAAAAAGAGAACACAGGCTGCAAACATATAGTCAATGTTTCTGCCATGGAAGGCAAGTTTATGCGTTTTAAGAAAGGTGAGAGGCATCCGCATACAAATATGGCAAAAGCAGCTCTTAACATGCTTACACACACATCCGCGAGTGAGCTTGCTGAACACGGAATATATATGAATGCAGTTGATACCGGCTGGGTTACCGATGAAGATCCGGCCCAGCTGGCGAAAAAGAAGCAGGAGCTGCATGATTTTCAGCCCCCGCTGGATATAGTAGACGGCGCCGCCCGAGTCTGTGATCCTCTTTTTGACGGTATAAACACAGGACGTCACTGGTGCGGAATGTTTCTAAAAGACTATTTCCCAATAGACTGGTGAGCCGTCTGCCAGTTTAAGGTCGGCAGACAGCAGGTCATTTCTCGGTAAGGTTGTAAACACCATCCCAGTTTGTACGGGGCGGTTCCTTTATATATTTTTCACATCGATCAAGGTAATATAATGACGGTCCGTCATCTGAAGTAATTTTCAATGCCTGCCTGAATAGTTTTTCTGCACCGGTCCAGTCTCTTTCTTCAAAAGTAGTGAGTCCTTCTTCGAATATCTGAAGCAATTCCTTTTTCTCTTTTGCTAACTGTGATTTTTCTTCAACCAGCTCATACAACCGGACAGGGGTATTTATACCTACTACACGGACTCGGTCGAGTCTTCTTGTGGCAAACTCCTTGCCGCCGGCTTCATATGTTGAATCACTTATAAGAAGCCATGTTCCATAACGTTTATTCACGCCTTCAAGTCTTGCCGCAAGATTAACAGCGTTGCCCATCATTGTGTAATCCATCTTTTTTGCCGTCCCCATGTTTCCAACAACCATATCGCCTGTGTTAAGTCCTATTCTGGTTAACAGCGGATTTGGACTTAGTTTTTCATCCTCAATTATTTTATTCATAATAGCTTCGGCTCTCTTCATCTCGATTGAGGCCAGGCATGCCTTATAAGCATGATCAGTAAAATCGGTGGGCGCCCCGAAGAATGAAATTATTGCATCACCTTCAAACTTATCAATTGTTCCTTGTCTGTCCATGATAATGTCCGACATCTTCGTGAGATACATATTCAAAAGGTTAACGAGATCTGTAGGATCCATAGCTTCTGAAATTGTAGAAAAGCCTTTGACATCTGTAAAAAGAGCTGTAAGATTCTTTTTTTCACCGCCGAGATTCAGTTTTTCAGGGTTATCAAGAAGATCGTTTATAACTTCGTTTGAAAGATATTGTCCGAAAGCGCTTCGAATAAAAGTTTTTTCCTTTGATGTCGAGAGAAAATTAACTATTGTAAGAATTACGAAACTTGATGATATAGTCATGACCGGAGTCAGGACAGGAAAGTAGTTACCAGTTACGGAGAAAACCAGTAATCCGGAGAAAAATATTAAAATGATGAAACCGAAACCGGTAAGAATTGACGGTACGGGATTAAGCATTATTTTTATTCTATAGTATATAAGAACGAGAATGACGGCTGCTATTATTGAAACCCATTGAGGTAGTATATCTACAAAATCTTTATTTAGAATTGTATTGGCAATTGATGCATGTGTACCTACATTGTCATAGGTGGAATCAAATGGATTTACACCTCTATCAGTTGTCGCAGTTCCGGTCCAACCTAAATAGCAGATTGCGCCCTCGAGAGTAGAGGAAAGAATCTCCCGGGTTTTTAACAGATTGTTTAACAGGTCAGCAGTTTCTGAAAAACTGGTTTGAACTGAAACCTTGATTTCTGAATATCGTTCCTTTTGAGTATCAGGGATATCTGGAGAATCAAGAATCTGGTCAATTCTTGACACAATACTATTTTCAGCATCACCTCCAAGAAAGTTTGCAGTTTCAGTAAAGAAGTAATTGCGTATATGTTGATATTCACTAAACTCTTCAGTGTTCCCTGATTCAAGCATATCGCTCTGTAAGGACTGAGTGTAGTTATAGATATCAAGGATAGGCATATTGCCCTGATAGTAATTCAGATATCCTGCATCTTTCATTATTTCAAGATTCTGAACCAGAAGTGTTTCCTGCCTTTTATGAAGAACCAGGTAATAGTAGGAAAGCTGAGTAAAGCTTTCATCAAAATCTTTACGCGGCCAATTAATTACGAAATAACCGTCCTTATCAAGAGGGATGATAAGATCTCTGCTTTCACCGTCGGGAAAGGCTGCTTTTTTAAGTATAATTCTGTCCTTGTCAATCTCTATTTCTGGCTCACCGAGAATCTTGTATACGGCCTGAAAACTGAGCTGTGGAAAAAAAGTATTCTCATATTCTGCTATAAGATTTACTCTGCGTCTTACACCGTCATTATCAATATGAACATTAGGGAACCCTAGACTCGCTGCATTCATGCTTATCTGGCTTACCGCCGGTCTGATATCAATACCTTTAAGAAGTCTTGAATTATCTTCTGCAGTAACTTTAATTCCCATATTTTCAGTTATCCAGTCTTTTAAATCAGAAGAGTATTCGTCCTCTTCCTGATTAAGAATGTTAATAGTAAAAAATGAATTACCGAAATATGCAGCTGCCAGACCGAAATAGGCATCATTATCCCTGGCTACAGATTTGATTTTTTCATAAAGATCACTTTTAGATGCTATACTGAGGTCATTAAGCTGGGCCACGTATTCAGATGCATCAGAAAGACTTATATTTCCTGAAACTATAGCATTAAATAAACCTTCAGTATTACCTGTTATTTCTGCAAATTTTTCATCCAGCGATTTTGGAATTTCATTATATAGAAATTCACTGTTCAGCCCCATAGGACTTTCTTCAGTGTACTCAATATCAAATACTGCATACTGAGCACCCATTTCCTTCATAAGAATGAGACCGTCTGCCATAATTGCCCGGCTCCATGGAAACATACCCACTTTTGCAATTGCAAGATCATCTATATTAAGAAGAACAATATTCTCTTTATCCTGCGGTCCTGGAGTCATTTTCATATAGAGATCCATAAAAAAATGTTCACCATCTCTGTAGAAGGTAAAAATATTCATTAGAGAGAATAAGATTACGAATGCCACCGGAATAAGAAAGGTTTTTTGCAGATGTTTTATATTCATAAAAAAATTATAATTTTTGAAAACCGAAATTGCAAACTCAGCTCATCTACATATACTTTTAAGTATGAACAAAATAAAATTTCTTTTTATAGCCTTGATATTTGTATCTCCATTATCAGCCTTCGGCCAGTCAAATGATGTGATAGACGGTATTCTCGAGGCTGAAATTTTAAACTGCGGTATGGGTGCATACCTTGTTGCGACTGCTGCAGGCCTCGGGGACGACAACATTGCACCTGCTCAGGCTTTTATTCTTTTGCAGGAGAAAAACTGGATAAAGGAATTTAGAACACCATCAGCCGGAATGACCCTGGGCGAGTTTTCTTTTCTAATAATGAAGGGATTTGAAATGAAAGGCGGTTTAATGTATTCAATTTTTCCCTCTCCGCGTTACGCCTCCCGTGAACTTGGATTTATGGGATATATAAGTAAAAATTCCGGTGCATACAGGAGTATGACCGGTGGTGAAGCGGTTTCCATAATTGGGAAAATAATGAGAGAGCGGAGCTGAAGTTATGAAGAGAACAGTTATAATAGCGCTTTTGATTATCATACTTACAGGAACTGCCTACGGATATGATTTTGGATTAACTGTAGATGCTTCGCCTGCAATGCTCTTTAATTCGGGACAGACGGAAGTTGACTGGAGCGGCCTTTCCTACACGATAAAATCAGCAGGCTGGGCAAACGGTAAAATTAACAAGGCTTTAAGTTATGAATTCCAGGGCAGTTACACTTTCAAAGACAGCAGAGCCTTCCTTCTTGAACTGGATCAGCTTAAACTTCAGGGGAAATACAGTCTCGATGATGGAGGCCTGGGTAATTTGTCATTTAAAGCAGGCCGTTTCTCTTTTTCGGATTTTTCTACAAAAGTTTTTTCTCATACCGGTGACGGTATTTTTATAGACTGGGCTCTGCCGGCTGTAAGCTTTTCTATGTTTACTGCCTATACCGGTCTTATCCAGGGGCCTGCAGCAACTATAATTATGAGCCATTCGGATCTATCGGCTCAGGCTGTAGATCCTGTTCCTGTGTGGGGCCCTTTTGCATCACCGAGACTTGTGGAAGGATTACGTATAACCTTTCCAGCGCTGTTTGCAGGGCAGACACTTATTCTGTCAGGTTTATTTCAGCAGGACTTGCATACAGATGCTCAGATAGTTTCAGGAGGAAACAGGCTCAATACTTATTATGCGGGGGCCGGGCTGATGGGGCCGATACCTATACTTCCTTCATTTTTTTACAGTGCTTACGGTTTCTGGAACGGAGGAAGCTATGGGGATAATCAGATCCTTGCGTATATAGCCGGCGGCGGTTTGAATTATCTGATTCCTGCTTTTTTGTCATCAAGAGTTTCTGTTGAGGGCCATTACTCCAGCGGTGATGCAGATTATTCCGGATTTTATGAAGGAAATACATCGGGGTTTTCAACAATGTACACACCTGTAACCCCGATAGCAGCCGGAGTGATCTTTACGGCACAGCAGTCGAATCTGTTTTATTTCAGTGCTTTATATTCAATGAAACCAGTAAAAAGCACAATGATAATGCTCAAAGGGACTACTTTTTTCAGAAGCACTGCAGGACCTGTAAGTACAGGAAATACTTCGGCAGATTCTACCGGTTTATATCTTGGAACTGAAGCTAACCTGAATGTCATGATGAGACTTCTCTCTGATTTGGGAATGTCTGCAGGAGGAAATGTCTTTTTCCCTTCTTCGGTTATGCTTGATCAATCTATTCAGTTTAAGGTCACAGCATCAGTCTCATTGAGTCTATAGGAGGATAGTATGCTTAAAAAGATTACCATAATTTTTTTTATGATTTTTGTAATAACTGTTGGAATTACAGCGGCGGAGCTGACTGCCACTATCAAAGAGGTGAGTGGTAAAGTTGAGGCTAAAATAGGCGGAGGAGGATGGCGCCCTGTAGTCCCTGGAGATAAGTTGACTGCAGGTGACAGTATTTCTACCGGTTTTAACTCCAAAGCTGTGATGATACTGGGTGATTCATCAGTTGTTGTTGCAAAAGATCTGACCAGGCTTACATTATCAGAACTTGTAGAAAAAGAAGGAACGGTTGTAACAGATCTATTCCTTGATATCGGGAATGTCAGATCTGAAGTGCATTCGAGTGAGGGTGTTGATCATGATTTTACCATTAGAAATGCAAACTCTACTGCATCTGTCCGGGGTACGGTTCTTGATGTTGAAATACTCGGTGACGGCCAAGGGATGAAGGTGATGGCATGGGACGGTATGGCTGTAGTTACCGATATCAGGACAGGGAAAAAAGCTACGGTAGGTGAAGAGAAGAAAACAAAGACTAAAGAAAAAAAAGACGGTGAAGAGTCTGACAGCAGTGATGAAGCCGATGGTGAGGAAGTCGCAGGTGATGATTCTACTGAAGATGCTGGTGCAGATCTTCCCGAACCATCCGAGCCTCCGGCGGAAATTGCATCTGCTCCTTTGCTTGCAAGCGGTGCAGACGGTGGAATGGTTACACCAATGGCTACTGCAATTGCGCAGTCAATAGTCACCGTCTCTACAAAACCGCCCTCTCCGTCAGATATCTCAACAGGCGGCGGCAGTGTCTCCTCAACTGAAACCGAGTCGGCAATTACCGCAGTGATAACAGAGGTTATTACCACAGTGGTGCCTACAACTACAAATGTTAATATTCAGGTTAACTGGCCTGAGTAATTTTAGCCGGAGTTCTGCATGAAGAGAGTTCTCACACCTTTAATAATTCTGCAGGTTCCTGATGCGGATAGGGGCAGCCCCCGGTATATGGAGAATAGTATGGCCAGCAAAATAATGAAGTATTTAATTATATTACTCTTAATTCCAATGATATTTGTAATCACCACCTGTAACCCTTTGAACAACTTTTTAATAGAAACAACAAGAGTCACTGTTAATACAGGCCTGAACCCTGCGGAAAGCAGGACTGCCGCAGCTGATGTTATCTCCTTTAAAATAAGTATTTCCGCTGATGATATGTCGGCGATAGAGTATGAGTTTACTGAAGAATCAATCAGTATTGAGGTTGAAGCAGGACCCAACCGGCGTTTCGTACTTGAAGCTTTGGATGCAGATGGAAATGTCCTGTTTTCCGGAAATTCAACAATTAACCTTACCGCAGGAGAAGATGCAGAGCTGGTAATTAACCTTGGATATGCTGGGTTTTATGTGACCTTCAATACGAACGGCGGAACGTCTCTGCCTGTTCAGTATGTGCAAAAGGGAGGGCTTGTTTCTATTCCTGTGAATCCAGTTAGAACAGACTTTTCAATTTCAGGATGGTATACAGACAGCCTGCTTACTCAGGAGTGGATTCTCGCTTCTGATGTTGTAAATTCAGATCTTACTTTATATGCAGCATGGGCAGATGCTGTACCGCCTGTTCCCGGCGGCAGCGGTATATTATCAATTTCATCTATTACTGATTCTTCATTTACAGTATCATGGTCTGCAGCAACCGATACGACAACAAGTCAGTCAAATCTCAATTATGAGGTTTATATCTCCACTGCAAATAATATAACAAGTCTCACTGACTGTATCTTAAACGGTACAAAACTGAACGGCAGTAATCTGACAAATATATCCAGTTATAATGCAGGAAGTTTGATCTCAAACACTTCTTACTATATTAACATATTGGTTTCAGATGAAGATGGTAACAAGGCTGTTTATATCTCAAATAATGCAACTACAGCTTCACCGGCTTTGAGTGATTTATTTTTTGATGATTTCAGTACGGATGGCTCACTTGACGGTTTGACTCCGGATGTCGGAGGAGTCTGGTCGGTCTCTTCTGGTACTTTTATCGTTTCAAACGGGATTATTGATACCAGTTTAACCGCTACTGACAAATATGCTTATGCAGATCTGAGTTCCTCGCTTGCTTCAGGAGAAACTCTTGTATTGACATTTACAACAGAAGAGCTTGGCAGCGGTACGTTTGCAAATACAAGCTGGGCTGGAATAAGTCTGTATTCAGGCGGCTCTTCCGGAACGGAACATTTTTTCATCGGAAATATCGGCTCTCTGTCCGGTTGGGGTATAGGTGGAGATCCTGGTTCTGCTCTTCTGTCGCCTGCTGTTACAGCTGCAGCACAGACTGTAATTTTTACATATGAATATGATACCGGTTTCTGGACCCTTAATGCAGGAGGAAGTACCGGCAGCGGCACGGTAACTTCTGCAATAGCGCTTGATTGTATCCGAATTGGTGCAGAGTCCAGTCTGGGCGGTAATATTTCAATTTCAACTATTAAGGCGGGTGCAGACAGTTCTGTCTACGTCGCGACGACCGGAAATGATACAACCGGGGATGGGTCTTCCGTTCTTCCATATGCTACAATTCAGAAAGGCATTGATGAAGCGGTGATTGCAGCAAGGGATACAGTAAAAGTCGCATCCGGCACATATGTAATAGACAGTGCCTCGACTATAACTCTTGCGGATGGAGTCTCGTTGTTCGGAGGATATGAAAGTTCTGAGTGGACCAGAGATGTTGCAGTAAATACAACAACAATAAGTCAAGGTTCAACCAGTACTACAATATATGCGTTCACGGGAAGTTCTTTAAGCACAGGGCTTACAATTGACGGATTTACTATCGAATCTATAAATAGTTCAGGAAGCGCCTATGGGCTTTATCTGACTAACTGCCAGAATTTGACCGTCAGCAGCAATAATATAGTTGTAAAGGGGTCAAACAGTACAGGAGTAGGTGTAGCATTATATTCAGCATCAGATGGGTTTATATTAAAAAATAATGTTATAGAAATGCAGACCGGGCCAAGATACGTTTATGCAGTTTATGCTTCATCATTTACAGGGACTGCATCAATCCTGAATAATCTGTTTAATCTCAGGTTTAACCCCGTTAACGGCGGCAGCTGCGGAATCCATTTAGCCTCATGTACAAATCCTGTTTTTATCGTAAGAAATAATACTTTTATTATTGGTGAAGATGGTAATGCCTCTCCATCATATGCTTTTGGTGAAACTTCAGCGAATACAGGAACTGTAACAATTTCCTTTGATAATAATATTGTATATGAGTATTATGAAACATTCGACGGCGGTTCATATGGTCTGTGCAGAACTACATCAGTCTGGGACGTGGTTTCTTTAAAAAATAATAATTTTTTTCAACTTGATTCTTTTTACTACGGTAATTCAGGTTCTGAGAACTATATAAGTGCTGCTGATCTGAATAGTTCAATTACAGGCGCAAGCTCTAATGTTTCTGTCGATCTTGTTGATGGCAGCAATACTTATTTTGTAGATGAGACAGCCGATTGGCATCTTACCTCAAGCGCAGATATAACAGTAAGAGAAGGAGCGATTGACGGAAGTTCAAACGGCTGGTCTTTCACTGATGATATTGATGGAACCCTGAGAACAGGGAATGGAAGTACAGGCTGGTCTATTGGCGCATATGAACAGGATTAATAATTCTAAATCAGATTTTAGCAGGCTTTAACGGCTTGCTAAAATCTGATAATAAATTTAAAAACTATAAGCAATGAGATTGAAAAAATTACTTTGTATCATATCTTTTATCATTATCCTGTCTTTCATTTTGTATTTCGGTCTTAAAAAAAATGGACAGGCATCCATTAATAGCTTTGATATAGATTCGGATTCCGATTTGATATTTACAAAAAACTCTATGTTATATACCGATGAAGGTTTTTTAGCAAAACATAGTTTTGATGACGGTTTTATTATTGAATTAACTGTTAAGCCTGAGCGTCTCGATGAAAAAAGATTCAGCGTACTTTTAATGCTGACTTACGGAGATAGCAAAAAGCAGTTTGTAATCGGTCAATGGCAAAACAGTCTGATGATAATGAACGGAGATGATTACAGCAATAATAGAAAAGAACCTAAAATTTATGTACCGCTTAGTGAAAAGCCGGGGAGCTACAAAATTAAGGTTGCTGGCGGATTTAAAAAAACAACTGTGTACGTTGATGGTGTACTTGAAAGAACCTCTGACAATTTAGTTTTAAAACTTGAACCTTCAAAAAAAAATTATCGATTGATAATAGGTAATCACTCTTCCGGTACCGCTCCGTGGCATGGGGCAATTTCAAATATAAGCTTTTATAAAAATAATGATATTGCAGTCGAAGAAATTTCAGTCGATACAATATCAAAGCGTTCTGATATTATTATCCCTCAAAAGAACAGCAATATATATCCTGTTTATCTGCAAAACACAGGTTTTGATCTATTTTATTCAAGAAATTTACAAAGAGACGCTGTAATTAACTTTTTGGGTTTTATTCCATTGGGTTTTATTTCTTCGATATTGAGCTTTCAGAAGATTAAAAAAAGAAAGATTCGCAGGTTTCTAATTGTGCTATGCATCTCTTTTGGAGTTAGTTTATTTATAGAATTACTTCAGGTCGGGATACCCGGCAGGAATTCATCAATGCTTGATCTTGCACTCAACAGTGCTGGCGGATGTCTTGGCTATCCTTTATTTCTTATTTTTAAAAAAATCCGAAGTTTTTTTTGAATAACGTTTAAAAAAAGGCAGCTGTTAAGCTGCCTGTATTTTATGCTACGGATAGTAGCTTTGTGTGTTATTGGTAAATTTATTTTTCGTTTGCAGTCTTTAGAATACAGTGGAGAAGCACGTTTGCACCTCTTTCACAGTCTTCATAAGGAGTGTCTTCAACTTCTACGTGACTGCGTCCGTTGATAGACGGAACAAAGATCATTGCGCCTCTGGTAACCTGATTAACTTCACTCATATCGTGGCCGGCACCTGATACCATCCGCATTGATGAATAGCCGAGTTCTTCGGATGTTTCTACTACACGATCCCATAAATCCTTATCGAATGGTGCATGAGCTACTTTCCAGGTTTCTTCTGTTCTGATAGGACATCCTCTCCGCTCAGCAATAACTTCAAACTCTTTCTTCATCATTTCCCATGCTTTGATAGCATGATCATCATCCCATGAACGAATGTCTACTGTGAAGTGAACCTTGTCCGGAATGATGTTTCTTGAATTAGGATAGTTCTGAATTTCGCCTACTGTTCCAACCATATCACCGAACTGATGAGCTACTTTATTTACCACCATATTCATTTCAGAAAATGCCAGGAGCGCATCGTTTCTGCCTACCATTGGTGTCGGTCCAACCTGGTTGGCTGTACCTTCAAGGTAGATGTCATACCAGTGAAGACAGAGAATTCCCTTGGGAGCTCCAATCTGGATTCCTTCTTTTTCAAGCTGTGGTCCCTGCTCGATATGAAGTTCGTACGCAGCATAGATATTCCATTCTTTGTGGGAGCATGGGTAAGTGCCCTTGTAGCCGATTCTCTCAAGCTCTTCACCGAAAACGGTGTTTCCGTCACGGTCCTTTCTTTCATAGGCCCATTCTTTAGTATGATTACCAACCCAAACACCTGAACCCATACATGCGGGAGCAAACCAGCCGCCTTCTTCATTGGTCCAGTCTACTATAATAAAATCTCTTTCAAGTTCAATGTTATTCTCGTTGATAACACGCATTACCTCAAGTGCTCCAAGAACACCAAGAATACCGTCAAACCTTCCGCCGGGTTTTTGAGTGTCAAAATGCGACCCGGTCATTACTGCACCGAGTTCCGGATTCTTACCCGGACGACGGGCAAAAATGTTTCCCATTTCATCAATAGTGATTTCACAACCACATTCCTTGTACCATTTAACAAGAAGATCTCTTCCAATTTTATCTTCATCAGTTGCGGCACATCTAATCAGACCATTATTCTCAGTTTTTCCGATTTTGGCCGATTCTTCGAGGGTGCTTTTTAATCTGGCACCATCGATCCGTAATTCTTTTAGATCCATATGATATCGTCCTCCTGAAAAATTACAAACATTTTAGTCCGGCGGGTAATCCGGATGTGTTAAAAATGTTTGCCCGAACATATATATACATAATACCAGATAAGAATGAATCATGCAAACAAAATTACCTAAAAGTTATATATTGACCATAGGCAGATCATCGGCTTAAGCTGAAAGGGGAGAATTATATGAATCTTGAAGAACTGAGATTTTACTATGACAAATTTAAATACGGTGAAGATAACTTTCATAATCTGATGCAGTACCGCGTTAAAGAGATACTTCTTATCTCAACTTTTTATGATGCTTATATATTTGAGCATGATTCTCTACTTTCAGAGCAGATAGTAGGCGAGTATCATCAGCTAAACCTGACTACGGTGCCAAGGATAACGAGTACGCCTACCGGTACTGATGCGCTTAATCTGCTGCGCGAAAGACGCTTTGATCTTGTAATTACAACTCTCAGGACGGGTGAAGAGAGCAGTTTTGAACTCTCTGCCAAGATTAAGGAAGTACAGCCTGATGTTCCTGTGATCCTGCTTTTAACAGTACAGTCTGATATAGCGCTTGTAAACAGAAACCGGAACCGGCTTGAGCATATTGAGAATATATTTCTCTGGAACGGTGATTCCAAGCTTATTCTTGCAATGATTAAGTTTATCGAGGATAAAAAAAATGCTCCTTATGATACTGAACACGGACTGGTTAAGGTGATTCTCCTTGTTGAAGATTCAATTAACTTTATCTCAATATACCTGCCGCTTCTATATACCGAAATTATGGAGCAGACTCAGCGGCTGATATCCGAAGAGCTTAATGATAACCAGAAATACAACCGGATGCGTACAAGACCAAAGGTTATTGTAACCGATAACTATGAAAAAGGTGTGGAACTTTATGAACAGTACCAGGAGCATATTCTCTGCGTTATGTCAGATATGGAGTTTTATAAAGACCACGCTCTGGATGGAGATGCAGGAGTTAAATTTCTTGGAAAGATAAGAAATGAGAATCCTGATATGCCCTGTATTCTTCAGTCATCGGTGCTCACAAACAGAAGAAGAGCTGAACAGCTCGGGGTTAATTTCTTTCATAAGCAGTCCCAGTTTCTTCTGAAAGATCTGCGCAATTTTATAATCGAGAATCTTGGTTTCGGAGATCTGGTTTTCAAGGATGAAGATGGCGGGGAAATAGCAAGGGCCAGAAATCTTGGTGATTTTGAAAGAATTATTCCGGAATTGCCGCTTGAATCACTGCTTAATCACAGCCGGAAAAAAGATTTCTCATCATGGCTGATTGCGCATGGAGAAATGCAGCTGGCAAGAATCCTTCGGCCGGTTGAAGCTGAGGATTTTAATAACTACGATACCTACCGCAAGTATCTTCTTCAGCAGTTTATGAAGCTGCGTCGAATGAGAAACCGCGGTAAGATAGTAAGCCTTAATCTAGAAAGTCTAAAGAATGACGGTGTAATCAATCGAATTGGATCAGGATCTCTCGGTGGGAAAGGGCGCGGTCTAGCCTTTTTTAACTCTTTTCTGGTGACTACCGAGTTTGAGAATAAATTCAAGGATGTTCTGGTTAAAATTCCAAGGACAACAATTATTGGAACATCGGTATTCAGTGATTTTGTAAATGAAAACAACCTTTTTGAACTCAGAAATAGTCCTGATGACGAGGATATCAAACAAAAATTTGTTGCAGGAAGACTCTCGCCGTTTGTTAACGAAAAACTGATGCTTTTTCTTGAAGAAGTCAGGGTTCCGCTTGCAGTACGTTCTTCGGGGCTGCTTGAAGATTCACAATCTCAGCCTTTTGCCGGTGTTTATCAGACATATATGATCCCAAATAATGACGACAGTATTGAGCAGCGGCTGAAACAGCTTACAAATGCAATTAAACTTGTTTATTCATCAGTATTTCTTAATAATACTCGAAAATACATTGAAAATCTTAATTACCTCATTGAAGAAGAGAGGATGGCGGTGGTTATACAGGAAGTTGTAGGGCGTTCTTATGACAGCTACTATTACCCGCATGTCTCCGGAGTCGGACAGTCCTTTAATTACTATCCCCTTGGGAATATGAAAAATACGGACGGAGTTGCTTCAATTGCTGTGGGGCTGGGGCAGGCTGTTGTTGACGGTGAGAAAAACTACCGCTTCTGTCCGGAATATCCTACTGTTTCGTATCTTTCCGATGAGGAGATTGTAAAATCTACTCAGACGCATTTCTATGCAATAGATCTGAATAAGAAAGACACGGATATTCTTAAAGGAGAATATGAAACACTTTCCAGGCTGCGGGTCAATGTTGCCGAAAAACACAGGAATCTTTATCACATGGCTTCAGTCTGGGATTCTGAAAACCAGCGGATGGTTGACGGTATCAGTTCGCCGGGGCCCAGAGTAATTAATTTTGCCAATATTCTGAAATATAACGTATTTCCACTTTCGGATATTGTTAAAGAGGTTCTGGAGATGGCACAGGCTGCACTTGGAGTGCCTGTTGAAATAGAGTTTGCCGTCGATTTAATGAAAACGGCGGATGAGCTGCCGTCCTTTTACCTGCTTCAGGTCCGTCCTATGACAGTTAATCTTGATGAGGCATGTATCGATTTTGAAAGTCTGGATAAGGATGATCTGATTCTCTACACGGAAGAAGGGCTTGGAAACGGTCTCATAGATGATATCAGAGACATAATTTTTATAGCTCCGGAGGATTTTGATAATACAAAGACAATGGAAATGCAGCAGGAAATTGAAATGCTCAATGATGAGATGAAAGAAGCGGGTAGAGAATACATCCTTATTGCTCCCGGACGCTGGGGATCGCGTGATAGATTTCTTGGAATTCCTGTTTTATGGTCCCAAATAAGCAAGGCTAGAGTAATTGTTGAAGTTGGACTTGAAAATTTCGATATAGAACCTTCGCAGGGCACACATTTTTTTCATAATGTCGTTGCAATGAATATCGGCTATTTTAATGTTCCGCACAAGAAGAAAAAAAGGTCAAATATTGATTGGAATCACATAAAAGACTTTAAAGGTGCTATAAAGTATCAGTATTTTACCCATATTGTGAACGATAAGCCATTTAAAGTTATTATGGATGGTAAAAACTCTATGTCTGTCATACAAAAGTAAGAGATATAACAGAGATTTATGTGAAAAAAATGAAGTATTTTTTCTTGACAAACAAAAAGGCCTGACCTATATTTGTGAGGAATGCTATAGCGTATAACGCATGGAGGAGACATTATATGAACGAATATGTCGCAGGTGTTCTTGAAAACTTAAAGAAAAAATACTACTGGGAAAAAGAATTCCTACAGGCAGCAGAAGAGGTTCTCGAATCTCTTACTCCTGTTGTTGAACGAGAACCGAAGTACAAAGCAGCTTGCATCCTGGAAAGAATAGTTGAACCTGAAAGGGTTGTTTCTTTCAAAATACCCTGGCAGGATGACAAAGGCAATGTTCATGTGAATTCAGGCTACCGAATTGAATTCAACAGTGCAATTGGACCTTACAAGGGCGGTATGAGATTTCACCCGTCTGTTAATCAGGGAATTCTTAAATTCCTCGGTTTCGAACAGATTTTCAAAAACAGTCTTACTGGTCTGCCGATGGGCGGTGGTAAGGGCGGAAGTGATTTCGATCCTAAAGGTAAAAGCGATTCTGAGGTTATGAGATTCTGTCAGAGTCTTATGACAGAACTTTACAGGCATATCGGCCCGAATACTGATGTACCTGCAGGTGATATCGGAGTAGGCGGACGTGAGATCGGATATATGTTCGGTCAGTATAAACGCATAGTAAACCGTTTTGAGGGAGTTCTTACCGGTAAGGGCCTCAACTGGGGCGGTTCACTGATTAGACCTGAAGCAACAGGTTACGGTGCAGTATATTTTGCTGAAGAAATGCTCAAGGTTAAGGGGACTGATTTTGAAGGCAAAAAAGTAATGCTTTCCGGTTCAGGAAACGTAGCACAGTTCGCAGCTGAAAAAATTGCGCAGCTCGGCGGTAAGGTAATTTCTATGTCAGATTCCGCAGGTTCAATCATTGATGAAAACGGAATAACAGGTGACAGATGGGAATTCCTTATGGATCTTAAGAATAACAGAAGAGGCCGCATCAAGGAATATGCAGAAGAATACGGAGTACCGTATTATGACGGCAGAAGACCCTGGGGACTTGCAAAGGCCGAGGTTGCTCTTCCATGTGCTACACAGAATGAGATTTCTGATGAAGATGCACAGCAGCTTGTTAAAAACGGATGTCTCTGTGTTGCTGAAGGTGCAAACATGCCTTCAACTCCAGAAGCAGTTGAAATCTTCCTCGGAAACAAGGTCGCTTTCGGTCCCGGAAAAGCAGTTAATGCCGGCGGTGTAGCCACTTCAGGACTCGAAATGTCACAGAACAGTATGAGACTTTCATGGTCACGTGATGAAGTAGATGAAAAACTCCACACAATCATGGTTAATATTCATGCAAACTGTGCCAAAGCAGCAGAAGAATACGGAACTCCCGGTAACTATGTTAACGGAGCTAATATTGCAGCTTTCAAGAAAGTTGCTGATTCAATGCTTGATCAGGGACTTGTTTTCTAATCAGGTTAAAATTTAAATCACTTTTTCCAACTAATATTTTGAGCTGTCCTTAGTGTTACTTCGGACAGCTCTTTTTATGTAAAACATTTACTATATTAGAGATCTGAAAGATGACTTTTTAATAAGATCATGAATTCCTGAAACAGGATTCATGACCTTGCTTAAAAAGATCATGGCGGCAATTATATAAGGTTTATATCCTGCTTCTATATAAGTTGTTTTACGATACCTGTCAAATACAGAAGCCGCTACTTCTCCATGTTCACAGCTCACTCCGCTTATATCTGCCGGCAGGCAATGCATATACACGGCTTTTCCGTTTTTTGTCTTAGTCATAAGTTCTTCACTGCATTCCCATGACATATAATCTTTGTTCTGTTCCAGACAGTTTTTCTCTAACTGAACAAGACCCTCACGATCATTTTCCCGAAATAGTTTAGTACGTTTTTCCATCACGCTGAAAGGAGCCCAGCTTTTCGGGTAAACTATATCAGCACCTTCAAATGCTTCTTCCATTGAGTTTGTGACAGTAAAGCTTCCGCCGCTTTTAGCAGAAAATCCTTTTGCAATTTCAACTGTTTCATCTATAAGATTGTACCCCTTCGGATATGCAAGACTCACATCCATTCCGAAGCGGCTCATCAACCCGATCACTCCCTGCGGAACAGAAAGAGGTTTCCCGTAAGATGGAGAATATGCCCAGGTCATTGCTACCTTTTTACCCTTGAGCTGGTCAATACCGCCGAAGGTATTTATGAGGTGTAGTGTATCAGCCATACCCTGAGTCGGGTGGTCAAGATCGCACTGAAGGTTCACAAGTGCAGGTCTTGAAGGAATAATGCCGTCCTTAAAATCTTCACTGAGTGATTTTGCTACTTCCGTCATGTAGGTGTGTCCTTCTCCTATGAAGATATCATCTCTTATTCCGATTGCTTCTGTAAGAAAACTAATCATACATGCGGTTTCTCTGACGGTTTCTCCGTGTGCGATCTGAGATTTCTGTTCATCAAGATCCTGAACCGTTAGGCCAAGCAGGTTTGCAGCACTGGCAAAAGAAAACCTTGTTCTGGTGGAATTATCCCTGAAGATTGAAACAGCAAGACCGGAATCAAATATTCTTGGAGATATATTGGCTTTACGCAGCAGCCTGAGCAGTTCAGCGGTTTTGAAAACGGCATCAAGTTCGTCGAATGTTTTATCCCAGGTGAGCAGAAAATCTCCTCCGAACATCTTTGACCAGTCAAGGCTGTTAAGTTCAGTAAGTAATTTTTTTATTTCCCTGTTCTCCATATTTATCCTCTCTTTTAGAAATTTTGCAGATTAGAATTTATTAAGAAGCGCTGAAGATATCTCTCTTGTTTTAAATGAGAGTTCCTCTTCATCAAATCCTGTAAGTTCTCCTTTATAGACAGTAATCTTTCCGTTGACTATCGTATATTTAGTAGTGTGATTATGCCCGCAGAAAATAAGTGATGCGAGCGGATCGGACTCTGAGCCTGAGTATTCCAATCCTGAGATATCAAAGACTGCAACATCTGCAGCATAGCCCTGTTTAATATATCCGATAGTATCGTAATTAAGTGTTTTAGCTCCGCCGGCAGAGGCCATGCTGAAGGCTTCTTTAACTGTCAATCCGGATGCTCCGTATTTAATTCTCTGCAGCATCAGAGCGGCTCTTATCTCACCCAGCATATCGCAGCTGTCATTCGATGCTGAACCGTCAACAGCAAGACTGACATTAATTCCGAGATCAATCATCTCTCTGATACGGGCAATTCCCGAGCCAAGCCGCATGTTGGATGATGGGCAATGGCATATACAGCATCCTGAATCTTTCAGGTAGGAAAGTTCCTCATCATTAAAATGTATTCCATGGGCAAATGAAACATCAGGGCCTGTAAAATCACAGCTTTTCATCAGCTCCAGCGGCCTTATTCCATGTTTCTTGATACAGAAATCATTCTCATCGAAGGTTTCGGCAAGATGAGTGTGAAGAAGGACGTTCTTCTCACGTGCGAGTAAAGCGGTTTGCTTCATGAGTTCTGTAGTAACAGAAAAAGGGCTGCAGGGAGCAAGTATAATCCGCTGCATGGAATATCTATCCTCATCATGGAACTCACGGATTACGCGTTCACTGTCTTTGATTATTTCTGTACCTGTCTGTACAACTGTATCAGGTGGCAGCCCACCGTCTTTTCTGCTGAGTGACATTGAGCCGCGTGTGGGTGAAAAACGTAAACCCAGTTTTCCGGCTGCTTCAAACTGAAGCCCCATAATATCACCGGTAAAACCGGAAGGATAAAGATAATGGTGATCTGTTGAACATGTACATCCGGTCTTCATTAATTCAGCTGAAGCGCAAAGTGAAGAATAATAAACCGCTTCAGAATCTATATTTTTCCATTTTTCATAGAGAAAAACCAGCCATTCAAAAAGTTCGGCATTCTGTACTTCAGGAAGATTGCGGGTGAGTACCTGATAGAAATGATGATGGGTATTTACAAAACCGGGAACTGCTATGCATCCTGAACAGTCGATTATTTCATGAGAAGGGTAATGAGAAAAATCCATGTCAGCTGTACTTACAACAGCCTCAATGATGTTTCCGTTAATAATGAGGTTCACATCAGAATACAGTTGTGAACCATCGTATAAAGATTTAAGATTTTTCAGTATCAGCATCTTTATCTCCGGTGGAAATGATAATATCTTTTATTAGCCGAAGTGCAGTATTAAATCTGTATAGAGCAGTACTTCGCTGATCGTTAATAGGTTTTAAAAGACTGGAATATATTTCAACAGCACGATTAATTTTTTCATAATCTTCTGAAGGATTTATACCGGTTAACAGGTCTTCAGCTTCTTCGCTTCTTATTACCTTCGGACCGCAGGCCCCTACTGCTATTCTAATATCTTCTATATTCCCGTCTACAAGTTCCCATGCTGCCGCAATGCTGAGCTTGGATAGTGCATTTGCAGCCCTTGTTCCTACTTTGATAAATTTCGTCTGCAAATCGGAATCATATGTCATGCTGATACCGCGAAGAAGTTCACCTGCTTTTAAGTCAGTAGATCCCGGTCCTGTGATGAAATCATCTATTGCAACTTTTCTTATTGTGGTTCCGGCGTTACTGTTTTTCTTATTTATTAATGAAATACATTCAATTTCAGTATCAAGGATATACAGCACAGGTAAGGAATCCGCGGCAGGGCTTGCGTTGCAGATATTGCCTGCAAGGGTTGCGGTATTTCGTATTCCGGGGGAAGCAATGTGTTTTAACGCTTCTACTAGAGGCGGAGGGGTATCACTGTGTTCAATCAGGTCGGACAGGACAACAGAAGCCCCGGCATAAAACAGCGAGCAGTCTTTTTCAATCACATCAAAATCTTTTATGTGACCGGTATAGAAGATTTCAGGAAAATCACGATTTCGGGTATCAGATGGAAACGAAGAGCCCTGGTTTAATAAGGCATGACGTCTGACCATTAAATCTGAACCGCCTGCAACAGGTATGAAACCTTTTTCGAGCAGAAGCAGTGCATCTTCTATATTTTTCGGTGAGAGGTTAATTATTTCCGCCATATGTGTGCTCCGTTTTGAGAAGCGGTTTTTACAGCTTCCATAATCATACTGTATCCTGTGCAGCGGCAGAGATTACCTGAAAGACCTTCTTTTATCTGTTCATCATCAGGATTCGGGTTTTTTCTAAGCAAAGCTGCTGTTGCCAGTATGAACCCCGGTGTACAGAATCCGCACTGTACAGCGCCGCATTGAGCATATGCTTCTGAAATTATCCTGAATTCCTCGGTTTTACTGAAACCTTCTATGGTTATAATTTCATCGCCATCTACTGCTGCCGCAGGTATAGTGCAGGAATTTACAAGCCTTCCGTTTCTCAGGATACTGCAGGCGCCGCATTCGCCCTCACCGCAGCCTTCCTTGACACCTGTCAGTTCAAATTTATTCCGCAGAATATCAAGCAGACGCTCAGAAGAGCCCGCAGTTATTTCAATATCTTTTCCATTCAGATTAAATTTCAGGTTAATTTTTACATTGCTGTTCATGACTGTTCCTCGAGCATTTCAGGTGTTATAGGTATGCTGTACTGTATTTTCCCTGTAGCCTGAGATACAGCTGCTGCTACAGCTGCAGCAGGCCCTTCGTTTGGAAGTTCTCCTGCAGCCTTGGCTCCGAAGGGGCCGCGGGGGTATGGGTTATCCATGAATTGGCATTCGGTGTCAGGAAAATCCATTGTTGTGGGAATTGTATAGTCTGTAAAAGAAGCCTGGGCGAATTTTCCATTGCGAAGCGTCATGTTTTCTATTGTTGAATATCCGAATGCCTGGACTGTTCCTCCCTGCATCTGTCCCTTAAGTATGGTAAGATCGATCGGCGTTCCGACATCATAAACTGCCCAGGAGCCCTTTACCTCAATCTGTCTGGTTAGGCTGTCGACTTCCACTTCGACGACATTTACCGACCAGCTGTATCCTGGATAAGCATCACCGCTGAATGTCTTTTCATCCCAAACAAGTCCTGGTGGATGCACATACCGCTTTTCCACGGTAATTGCATCTGAATAATTACTTACAGAATCTTTGAGTTTTAATGACAGTTCAGCTGCAGCATCGGCGAGAAGCTTGCCTACAATCATTACCGTGCGGGAAGCTACCGTCGGCCCTGAATCAGGAACCTCAGCAGTATCAGGCTGCTGAAAAACAATGTTACAAAGCGGGATATTCATTGTTTCAGCAACTATCTTTCTAAGAGTGGTTGATGCTCCCTGACCCATTTCAACATTTGAAACCAGCACTGTTATTACGGGTTTATCAGGGTCGGAATCGGCAGGAGAAGCTTTCAGCCTTACGAGACTTTTTATGATTTCCTGTTCACCGCTTCCGGTAAAGGCGCCTCCGTGTGCAGCATATGATATACCTATGCCTCGTATCTTACGGCTCTGCAAATTTTCCGGCTTTGAATAACGTTCATATTTTTCTGTATATCCGGATACTTTATTAACCTTCTCAAACATCTGTTTAAGAAGTATATCTTCGCGGAAACGCCCTCCGGTAACCGACAGGTCTCCTTTTTTAAGCAAATGATTTAATTTAAACCCGGATGGATCCTGTTTAAGTGCCTTTGCAACTGCATACATATTCATCTCTGCAGCAAACAAAGCCTGCGGGCCTCCAAACCCTCTGAACGCTCCGGAAGGCACATGATTAGTTTTCATCGTTCTTCCGCGAACTTTTAGATTTTCTATATTGTACGCTCCGCTGCAGATAAAAACTGCACGTTCAAGTACTACACCTGATAGAGTCTGAAAGGCACCGGCGTCAATTTTAGTATCTATATCGAGTGCTGTAATTCGACCTTCTTTATCTACCGCAGTACGTATTCGTATGACAGAAGGGTGGCGCTTTGGAGTGACGGTCATGTCATATCGGCGGTCAAGAACTATCCGAACAGGGGAACCTGATTTTATTGCAGCAGCAGCAGCCTGGGATGCAAGTATTGAGGGATAATCTTCTTTGCCTCCAAAAGCCCCTCCGGTTACAGACTGAATAATCCGTATCTTCTCGGGGTCAAGTTTGAAACTGGCCGCAATTGAATTCTTAACATAATAGGGACATTGAAGTGACCCGTATATTGTTAAACTGCCGTTGTTATAGACGGCAGTCATTGCCTGAGGTTCCATATATGCCTGTTCCTGAATACCTGTACGGAATTCATTAACAAAGATTTTCCATGCCGAACTGAAACTCTTTTCAGGATCTCCCTTTTTAATATGATAATCATTGAACCACTCTGCAGATTCCCCGATCCCGGAAACCGCGTCTGTCTGGAAATAATCTATTTTAATATTGGCTGCCAATGCCCTGCATATGTTCTGGTCAGGTCCTGATACTACACATATTGTCTGTCCGTAGAAAGAAATTTCCTTCTCAGCAAAAACCGGCCAATCCTGTGCTACAATGCTTGCTCTGTTAAGGCCGTCTATGTCATCTGCGCCTGTTATAAAATAACCTTCAGGCAGTTCGGGGTAACGGATAGATTCAATAGTTCCGCATTGAATTGAAGAGGCCACAGGTATACCCCAGGTAAGTCCTTCAAAATCAAGATCCGCGGTGTATTCCGCCTTCCCTGATGCCTTGGAGGCTGCATCTGTTCTGATTACCGGATTACTTATTTTGTGCATATTAAACTCCGTTTAATTCAAGCCCTTTCATTGCTCCGTCGATGTCTTTTAAGCCGCTGCCTGTTACGAGTAGAACAACAGCAGCACGATCCGGAATTTGTTTTCTGAATGCGAGCAGCCCTGCCAGCACAGAGGACGATGAAGGCTCTGCGAACAGCCCTGTGGTTGATGCGAGTTTTTTCTGTGCTGAAAGGATTTCGGTGTCTGAAACATCTACCCCGACTCCTGAATGCTGTATCAGTTTTTTCATGGCAAGATAACCGTTTCGGGGAATATCAACTGAAATTGAATCTGCTACTGTTGAGGATGAAACCGGATCCGAGAAATCTCCGTTTTTTAAGGCTCTGTTTATGGCATTTGAGCCCTCGGCCTGAACGCTGTGAATAACCGGAACTTTTTCTGAAAGTCCGAGACGGATTAAATCTTCAAAACCTCTGTATAGTCCTCCGAGAATTACACCGTCTCCTACAGGAACAAAGAGATAGTCAGGAACCTTCCCCAGCTGGAGAAATATTTCAAGAGCAGCGGTTTTTTTCCCTGCAAGTGTAAGAGGATTAAAAGCTGTGTTCCTGTTCAAACCTCCGTTCTCTTTCGTGTAAGCGATTGACTGATCAAAGGCCAGATCATAAGTTCCTTCAACAAGAGTAACTTCTGCCCCGTACTGAAGCGACTGAACCATTTTTGCTTTTGGTGCAGATTTAGGTATAAAGATTTTTATTTTCTGCCCTGCTGATGCTCCGATTCCGGACATGGATGAAGCCGCATTTCCTGTCGAAGCAACTGTTATTTCATTTATCCTGTATTTATTAGCAAATGCGGAAACAAGGTAGGATGCACGATCCTTCAGACTTCCGGTTGGATTAAGAGTATCATCCTTGATATACAGTTCTTCAAGATTTAGTTCTCTACGGAGATTTTCCGGCTTCCATAGCGGGGTACTTCCCACAGGCACAGGCGGGAAATATTTTTTTTCTACCGGAAGGAGCCGATGAATGAAATCTTTGTGATCTTTTGTATCTGGATCCGTTTTGCCTTCAAATGTTGTTTCAAGAACTCCTTTTAGGGGCCTGTTTTCAGGCTGTCTTGAAGAACATGAAGGACACAGATATACATCTGGTTTGATATCATAGGTTTTACCGCAGTCAGAACATCTGTAATAAAATTTCAATTTTGGTTACCTTCAAGCTGTGCTTCAAGCGAGTAGACAAGGGCTGTATAAAAGGCGCTGCACAGCCTGAGGTCATCAATCCGGTTAACTTCATTCGGTGCGTGAGCCTGGTTTTCATCACCAGGCCCGAAGCCTATTGAAGGAATTCCGTGACGCCCGCAAACTGACACTGCATTGGTCGAGAAAGTCCACTTGTCAACCTTTACATCCTTGTTAAACAGGCTTCGGTACGCAGACTCTCCTGATGTAACAAGTTTATGCTCACGACCTATCTTCCAGGTAGGGAAATAAAGCGGCTGGCCGTATTTAGTTCCTTTCCAGCTGATTTTATCATAGTAGGGTACTGTAACTGATTCAGCATCAGGCATGATTTTTTTAATTTGCTCTACAGCAAGTTCCTCGGTTTCGCCCCATGTCAGCCTTCGATCAAGATAGAGTTTTGCCTGATCGGGGACTGCGCATTGAGACGGTCCGTGGGCGTCCATAACAGAAACAACAACAGTGCCCTTTCCGAGAAAATTATCCTCATCAGGTTCCAGTTCTTCATTGAGTTTTTCTGCTGCTAATGCACCTCTAGCAGCCTTATATGCAGCACTTTCTCCGCGTTCCGGAGCACTGCCGTGACAGGAAACTCCCTTGAAAATTACTTCCATTTCCATTCTGCCGCGGTGACCGCGGTACAGATTGCAGGATGAGGGCTCGGTGCTTACGAAATAATCAGGTACAAGCTTTTCTTCTTCAATAATGAATTTCCAGCACATGCCGTCGCAGTCTTCTTCCATGACTGTAAATGTGAAAAATACTGAGAACTTTCCGTCATAGCCCAATTCCTTCAGCATACGTCCGGCGGTTATCATAGATGCTGCACCGCCTTTCTGATCTGCTGCTCCTCTGCCTTTTACCAGTTCTTCTGTTATTTCACCGGAGAAGGGCGGAGTAGTCCATTGTTTTTCATCACCGACTGTTACCGTATCAATATGTGCGTCGAATGCAATTTTCATCGGACCGTTTCCTACACGTCCAATCAGATTTCCGAGTCCGTCGATATAGACATCATCAAAACCTGCCGTTACGCATAGCGACTGAAGTTTTTTTATAACATCCTCCTCCTGACCGCTGAAACTTGGTATTTGAACAATCTTTGACAGATTGTCTGCAGTGTAGTCCCTGTATTTTTGGGAAAGGTCTTCTATGAGGCTGTAAATTTCGGATGTCATTCTAAAAACTCCTGATATTAATTTTTTCTATAAAGTCCGATTATTTCCTTTATCTCAGAATAGTTATTGTCATCAAGCCAGGTATTTATCTCTTCAGCAATCCTGCCGTATGCTGACGGCCCCTCATGAATAGCCGCTGTACAGACTTGAACCGCGGAGGCTCCCGCCATGAGGAACTTTACCGCATCCTCACCGGTGGTGATTCCGCCGACGCCGACAATCGGTTTTTTTACTGTCATGGAAAGCCTGTGAACAACCGCCAGGGCAACAGGCATCAGCGGAGGTCCGGATATCCAGCCCTGACCCCAGTCAGAACCTAATGAAGGTCTGCATTTGACCGGATCGAAATCGAGTGCCGGTCCTAGTGAATTAACCGCAACAAAAGCGTCGACAAAGGGTTCTGCTGCAAGTACAAGTTTTTCGATGTCGGGAAAGCCCGGGGAAATCTTCATCCATACAGGGACCTTAACACTATTCCGCAGTGATTCTGCTACATCAACCAGCGGTTCAACATCATGGCCCGTGTAATGGGTTGAGAATTCAACTGCGTCCGGTTTAATTTCCCTTTCAAGCAGACTGCCCAGGAAATTTACATCCTCTGCGCTGTAACCTATTGAAACAATGAGCGGTATATTGTTTTCTTTTACTTTATGCAGTTCATCAATGAAATTGCTGTAACTGTCCTCAAGCCATGTTTCGCAGTTCAGAAGTCCGCCATCCCTTATCTTCTTCATCGTCGGTCTTGGGTCTGATGCAGGTTTCACTGAAAAGGTTTTTGAAACAATTGCACCCGCCCCGAGCTGTGCAGCCCTGGTCATTAGAACAGCTGTTTTTACATTCGGTCCGGCAGCCGGCATTACAGGATTTAAGAAGTCAATTCCATTAATTTTTACTGACAGATCAGCCATGATACCTCCGGTGAAGTTCAGCCGCGGCTTTTTTGATTTCAGTCCGCAAACTTCCTTCGTAAGTGAAATTGATATTTCCGCTGCTGTACAATATATTTCCCCTTGCAATGGTCATATAAGCATTTCCGCCCTTTGCACCAAAAATTAAATGTCCTATCAGATTGTCTGCCTTAATTTCTGTCTGAGGAATATAATCGAGTACCGCGATGTCTGCATCTTTTCCTTCCTCAAGTGTCCCTGAAGAAGGAAAATAATCCTGAACGAGTTTTGCTGTTTCTCCGAAGAAAGTGTCATGAAGCTTTTTCATATCTTCGGTATATCCCCTTCCCAGCAGATACATTGAGCGAAGCGATGCAATCATATCAAAACTCATCCCGTCGGTTCCCAGAGTGAAAAAAGGCAGAATAGAACGATCCATTTTTCCTACGCGGTTGTTCGCATTTGATTCGGGATTGGTTACGATATGGGGTTTAACATCATGCAGTATTTCATAGTCTTTATGAGAAAGGTGAACACAGTGTGCCAGAATTGATTTTGAATTGATCAGTCTGTAACGATCAAGCCGGTCTACTGGACCGTAATATCCGCTTTCGAGACAGAAATCAAGATCAGCCTTATCCTCTCCGCAGTGAATGTGTATGGGGATTTCGCCAAGGTATTTTGAGATAACTTCTGCTGTCTCAGCAAGTGCAGAATTGCTCAGAGTAAAGTTTGCATGAAAACCAAGCATTCCTTTAATATGAGTATCATGTGTGTGACGCTGAAGAAAATCAAGATTCTCTTCAACATGCAAAGGAACCTTATCCATTCCGTAACGGCCGCTTGTTTCATAACATAGTACTGCCTTTATTCCGGAAAGCTTTACAGCTTTTTCAATTACATCAAGACTGCCTTCAACAAAACTCATCGAAGCATGATGGTCGAAGATACATGTGACTCCGTGCTTGACAGCGTCCAGTATTCCGGCTACAGCGCTGTAGTAAACAGATTGTTCATCATGAACTTTATCAAGCGGCCACCAGTAATTTGAAAGTATTTCCGAGAAGTTTCTAGGTGTGTTAAGCGGAGACAGGCCTGTTGCTAGTGATGAATAAAGGTGTGTATGCGGATTTGTCAGTCCCGGGAGAAGCAGGCGGCCCTGCAGATCGAAAATATCAGTATCATTTAAATCCGTTTTGATTGAATCGGGGGCTGAAGTAATTTTTTTAATGCTTCCGTCTTCAATCAGCAAGGCTCCGTTCTCTATGAATAATGTTCTGTCGGCGATGACGCAGTTTTTAAGCAGTATCTTCTTTTTCATCTTAAACCCTGTTAAGTTTTTCCCATACCTTTTCCGCTGTAAACGGGGTCTGGGTAAGTCTTATTCCGACAGCGTCAAAGACTGCATTTGCAATTGCCGGTGCCGGACCGTTAAGAGCAATCTCTCCGACACTTTTGGCTCCGAGAGGTCCGGTTTCTTCAAAACTGTCCGCAATAATTGTAACCATCTCCGGAGCATCTGCTGCATTGAAGATTTTATAGGCTCCGAAGTCCGGATTAGTCATTCGGCCGTCTTTATTGAACAGGTATTCTTCTGTAAGAGCATAGGAAATACCGTTCATGACCGCTCCCTCTATCTGACCTTCTGCAAGCATCGGGTTGAGAGCTGTTCCGCAGTCCATGCCTGTTACAAATTTAACTACTTTTATTTCACCGGTTTCCGTGTCTACAGTTACTTCAGCAAACTGCGCTGTGAAAGGGGGCGGCGACTCACTTCCGACATAGGATTCGGTAGCCTGAATCTGAAACTGTCCGGAAGTATAAAGTCTGTAGGCGCAGATTTCACCGTAGGTTATACTTTTCTTTCCGTTATCTGCTGTTACTATTCCTGTTTCCGCCTTGAGTTTATCAACCGGTATTCCCAGCATTTCAGAGGCTGCGTCCATAATCTGACTGAAAACGGATTGAGCACAATTTTTAACAGCATTCCCGGTTACATATGTAGTCGAAGAAGCATAAGCTCCGGTATCAAAGGGTGTTGTATCTGTATCTGATGAGAGAACAATAAATTCTGCTGTTTCGGTGTGCAGCACTTCAGCTGCAATCTGAGCAAGGATGGTATCCGAACCCTGGCCTATATCAGTAGCTCCAGTCTGCAGATTGAAAGAACCGTCCTCATTCATCTTGATATAACAGCTTGCCATATCAATCTCGGGAATTCCGGACCCCTGCATGCTTACAGAGGCGCCGACGCCGCTTATAAGGCTTCCTTTTTTTATTTTTTTTCCGCGTTTGTTTTTCCAGTCGATGGCGGCTGCGCCCCTTTTGATGCATTCATCAAGGCCGCAGGACCGAATGTACTGACTGACGCCTTCTTTTCCCTCACCGAGGGCTTCAAAGACTTTGGATGTTTCACCCGATTTTATATGCCATTTCATCACATAGTCGAGAAAATCTATGCCGCAGCGTCTTGAAATCTCATCTATATGCTGATTCAGTGCAAAGTAACCCTGGGTAGCTCCGTAACCGCGATATGCCCCGCCTACCGGAAGGTTTGTATATACTGACCTTCCCGTGAACGCCATATTCTCAATTTTATTGTAGAGCGGAAGTACCTTTGCGCCTGCGTTTGAAAGAACAGTAAGAGCATGCGGTCCGTAGGCTCCTGCGTTCATCAGATCGTCTATTTCCAGAGCGGTTATTTTACCGGATTTCTTAAAACCGATTTTCACACGGCTCCGCATTGGATGTCGTGTCCTGCTGCTGATAAAGACTTCTTTTCTTGAAAGAATAATACGAACAGATCTTTTAAGGTCCCAGGCTATCCATGCAGCCGCAGGTTCAAGAAAAACCTCCTGCTTTCCGCCGAATCCTCCGCCCACACGCGGTTTTATTACGCGTATCTGTTTAAGCTCACGGCCGCAGACCCTTCCTGTTATGCGTCTTACATGATAGGGAACCTGGGTTGCGGAAACGATCACAAGCCTGCCGCGGCTGTCGAAATATGTAATAACTGAATGAGGCTCCATGGCACAGTGGGACGCGTACTGCATGCTGTAACTGTCCTCAAGAATTTCATCTGCTGTGTCAAACCCTTTTTCCATATCGCCGAATCCGATAATTACTTCGGCGGCAAGGTTTTTTTCGGGTTTATAAGTTACCGGAATCGCAGGGTATTCGTCATCAAAATGAAGCCTCGGAGCATCCGACTCCATCGCTGATTCAACATCGAAAAGCGGTGTTTTTTCCCGTATTTCAACTTTAATCAGGTTAACGGCTTTTCTGGCAGTTTCTATATCATCGGCAGCGACAGCTGCTATACGATCGCCGCAGAATCGGACATAACGATCGAACATCCTGCAGTCATACGGAGATGGTTCCGGAAAACCCTGACCTGCTGTCGTGTACAGTGTAGAAGGGGTATTTCCATAATGATATATCCCCTGTACACCATCAGCTTTTTCAGCTTCAGAAGTGTCTATTGATATGATTTCACCGAAGGCTATTTTGGAATAGAGAAAGGCAACATAAACAGGATTATCAGTTTTATAGTCGTCGGTATAATGCTCGCTCCCGCAGGCCAGTGACAGTGCATCATATTTAGGGTGAGATACAGAGGCTTCTTTAAAACTATGCTTCATTATCAGCCTCCCTCATTCTTGATGCAGATAACTGAACCGCCTCAATTATTTTTTTGTAGCCTGTGCATCTGCATAAGTTGCCGTCGAGTGCTTTTTTAATTTCACCTATTCCGGGATCAGGATTATTCATTAAAAGTGCGTATGTACTCATTATCTGTCCGGGAGTACAGAATCCGCACTGGATAGCGCCTGCTTCGGCAAAGGCTGTCTGGATGGGATGCGGTTTGTGAACGCTGCCGATACCCTTAACTGTTATAATTTCGCGTTCCGAGGCTGTGGCTGCAAATACAGCGCAGGAATTAACCGTTCTGCCATCCATGATTACGACACAGGCTCCGCAGTCGCCGCTTTCACAGCCGTTATGAACTTCTGTATGTCCGTTATCACGCAGAACTTTAAGCAGTGTATCGCCGGGGTTGAACCTGTATGATTCCCTTCTGCCGTTGATTATAAAATCCATCTCAATAAAATCAGACATTGTCACCTCCGGTCTTTGAGAGAGTTCTTTTAAGTTCAACCATAAGGCGGTGTTTCAGATATTCAGCTCCGGTACCTCTTTCATCGCTGAATACGGCTTCTGCATCAATCTGTTCAATAATTTCATCAGGGGTACCGCTGTATAATAGATAACCGCCGGAGATTCCGGTTACTGCAACGTTAAATTTCCCTTCTGCTGCTGCTCCTGCAGAGACAGTAAAGAAGGGGTAATCGAAATCAGTTCTGGTATATCTGAAATAGCTGCCTTTTAAGTTGCTAAGCTTTATAAGCACCTCGGATATAATCCCTGATTTTCTAAGTTCCCTGCTGCTGTAATAGTCTTTTGCAGAAACCGAAGCTTCAGAACCGTTGATAAGAAGTCCGGCGTCTGAAACAAGAAGCGGGCCGGTGATGTCGGACCACTTCGGAGCAGCGTGAATGCTGCCGCCCAATGTGATTCGGTTACGCAGCGGAGTTGCTGCCGCGTTTCCGATCGATGCTGTGAAAATATTTTCGGCATCTAATTCTGATAGAAACTTTGAAATATCGGTATAGGTGCAGTTCGCACCGATTCTGATTGTATCATCAGTAATTTCAATTGTATTCATCTGTGTGATATGTCTTAAATCAATCAGACCGGGCGTGTTGAGCGGAGATTTGAAAAGAAAGGTGCCCCCGCCATGAAGTTTGTTACCAGCGGAAAATAGTTCAACTGCAGCTGAAAGATTATCCGGAAAATACCATTTGAGATCTTTCATAATATTTATTGTAAAGGCAAAAAAGAAATAAAAGCAAGTAAAAACCTCTGACAGTTCAAATTGATGAAATAAAAAAAATAACATCAAAAAATAACATCGTTGACAAAGCGTTGAAGCGCCGGTAGGATTACTGTTAATGGCCGGAACCAATATTCTGACAAGAATCATAAATGCTTATTCCAAAAGGAAAAATATCTGGGAAATTGACTACGACAGCCTTCTGGAATTTATTCATCAGCTCGTTTTAAATGATGAAAATGACCGATATTCAGTTTTTGAGACCAATACCGATGATATTCTGACAGCAATGCTCATCGATCTTGAAAAATCCGGTGACTGTAAACTTGTATATGAGGGCAGCCGGATAACATTTATCCAGAACATCAGTTTTCAGGCTACAGCTGTTGAAGCGGAATTTGCCAAAGTTGAAGCTAATTCCGATTATCCTTTTCCTACCGAAAACAGTATTAACATCAGAATACCGGAAGACAGTCTGTTTAATTTGAACATGCCTGATGAAATGACAATAGTTCTTAATTCTTCAAAAGATAATCAGCTCTACCGTCTTAAGTTCAGCAGCGGAGTTAATAATATAATTGCTCCGGGAGCTCAGATAAAAAACCGGCTTCTCTCACTTGCTGTTAACAAGATGAGAAATTATCTGGTTCACAAAAATAATTCCAATTATATCTACCACAAGATGATACCCCTTTTTAAGCAGAATACCCGGGCACTGGGAGAACTAATAAAGATGATCCAGGGCAACCCCGGCAGAGCTGTAACCAATATCCGTAAGCCGGATGAGTTTATTTTCACATTCTGGACCCAGCTTTCAGCCTTTATCAGGAAGGAACTTTCAGATAAAGAGAATAAAACAAGTCAGGATGAGGGCATTCTTCATTCCTCCATCCTTATTCACGGTTATATTCTTTATTATAAAGGTATTGTACAGCGGCAGAAGCAGAAGGAAAGTGCCCTTAAAAGTGTAGGGGATCAGCTTAAGAAGGAACCCTTTTATTATTCTATCAGTGATATTTATGATTTTAAGGATAAATCCGGTCCCTACCTTAACAGCAAGTTTTCAAAAAAAGATCTTCATGAGTTTATTGAAGGCAAGCTGAAGATTAAGGAAGATGAAATACTTCCTGAGCTTGTAAAAATTAAGACCGTTGACAAGAAGATTTATTACATCCATAAGTCTTCCATCCTGACACTTGTACACCGAAAGGTTGCGAATGCTCATGATTTTTACCGCAAGAAGATTCTTGATAACTGGATTGATGCGATGAATGAGTACAGAATGCTGCCTGCCATGACAAGTGATGAGGTATATCATGCGGAACTGGTGAAGGACATAAAAAAGGAAGATCCCCTGCTTTTTGCTCTTTTAAGTTATGAACTTCTTTATCTTGCCATGCAGGAATCAAAGAATATCAAACTGAAGGCGGTAATTCAGGGCTGGATGGAGGATAAGGCCGTTCATATGAAGCCTATTTCTATTATTCTTGATCTCCGCAGGAAGGATTTGTATTCAGTAGCCAGAAGTTCAATGCCGTTCTGGATGAGTTTTTCTTTTCTCAGAAAGCTTGTATTCATGTTCCGTGGACGCCGCAAGCGGAAGGTTAAAAAGACGGCCTCTGAAACTAAAGAATCCAGGATAACTATTTCAGATTCAAATCATGTTCCAAGATCTACGGCAGCAGGTTCCGTCAAAAAGGTTTCCTCTCAGGATTATAAGAAGGGTGTAGAATTGCTTAAGCTAAGGTATAATTATACAAGTTTTACAATTGAAAACACCCTTACTGAACTTCAGGAGGAATGGAATCCGCTACTCGATTATGAAGCAAGAAACAATCTCGTCAAGGATGTTAAGAATATGGTCCGTGACTATATGAGAAAGATCCTCAGAGAAACAGCCTTTGCTGTGCCAGATCCTGAGCGTGTTGAGAATATTGCTGAACTGCTTTCAAGAAACAGCGCCTTCAATGTTATAAAAAAGAAGGAAAAATTCAGACAGTATCTGTCACTTTACATCATAAAAGTTCTCAACGATACAAAACCCTGAATATAAGACAATTTCAGGTTGCCTGATTAATATATAGGTATTAGAATGTAATTGTTCACGCTAACATCGTGAATGTAATTTTTCGGAGGTAATACAATGAAGACCCTTATTAAAAACGGTACAATTGTAACCGCCAGTGACACCTATAAGGCTGATGTTCTGATCGACGGCGAGAAAATTGCCATGATTGGATCAAACCTTCCTTCAGAAGGCGCTGAAGTTATAGATGCTTCAGGAAAATACCTTATACCCGGTGGTATCGATGCGCATACCCACCTGGATATGCCATTCGGCGGTACAATAACAGCTGACGATTTCTACACAGGACAGTCAGCAGCTGCATTCGGCGGTACAACTACTCACATTGACTTTGCTTTACAGCAGAAAGGTCAGACCCTGAAACAGGGTGTTGAAATGTGGCAGGAAAAGGCAAAGGGAAATACCATCATCGATTATGGTTTCCATATTGCTATAACCGATCCTACAGAAGAATCTATCAATGAAATTTCCACCCTCAATGATATCGGTGTTTGTTCTCTGAAGGTTTTTCAGGCTTACAAAGGCGCTTTTATGGTTGATGATACCGCGCTGTATAAGGCTATGGAGAAAACTGCAGAGGCTGATATAATGTTAATGACACACTCCGAGAACGGAGATGCCATTGCTTTGCTTACTGAAAAGCTTGTTGCTGAAGGCAAACTCGAGCCCAAGTATCATCTTGTCGCACATCCGCGTGAGATTGAGGGTGAGGCTACTGCCAGAGCCATTGCCATGGCTGCCATTACAGGTGCAAAACTCTACGTTGTCCACATGTCCTGCAGCGATTCTATCGAGCAGATGGCTATTGGACGTTCAAAGGGTTACAAAGTAATGGGAGAAACATGTACTCAGTATATGTTCAAGTTTGAAGACGATATGCGTGTTCCCGGTTTTGAAGGTGCCAAATGGGCATGCGGACCACCCGTAAGAACACCGGAAGATGCAAAATATATCTGGGAAGCTCTAAGAAATACTACTCTTCAGTGTGTTTCTACAGACCACTGCTCCTTCAATTATGAAGGCGGAGTTGACGGCAAAAAAGCAGGTAAGGAACTGGGTAAACCCGGCTGGCATATGATTCCTAATGGAATTCCCGGAATTGAAGACCGAATGATGGTAATGTACCATAACGGTGTTAACTCCGGTAAAATTGATCTTAACCGTTTTGTTGCTATAACATCTACTAATACAGCAAAGGCTATGGGCCTCTATCCTAGAAAGGGTACAATTTCAGTAGGTTCAGATGCTGATATCGTATTCTGGGATCCTGAGAAGACGCATACAATCTCTGCAAAGACACATCATATGAATGTTGACTACAACGCATACGAAGGCATGGAAATCAAAGGTATGCCGGTGAGAACAATCATCCGCGGAACTACCGTTACCGACGGAGATAAACTCTGCGTTGAGAAGGGCTTTGGACAGTACCTCATGAGAAAGGGTCCTCAGATAGTCTAACAGATTCTTAAAATAAAAAAGCAGCTGGAGATCGGCTGCTTTTTTTTGCCCTGTAAAAATCAGGACTTAATATTTTTTATTGCTTCATCTGCAAGATATGAACTGCGGACAAGCGGTGCGGATGAGACATGCAGAAAACCAAGTTTCATGGCCTGTTCCGCGTACATGTCAAACTGCTCCGGTGTTGTGTACTCGATTATGGGATGATGTTTGTCTGAAGGTGCAAGATACTGTCCGACAGTCAGAAAATCACAGTCCGCTTTTCTAAGATCGCTGAAAACCTGAATAACTTCCTCAGTTTTCTCACCGAGACCGGTCATAAGCCCAGATTTCGTATAGATCCCGTCAGAAAAAGTTTTAACTTTTTCGAGAAGTTCCAGCGACTGCCGGTAATCGGCCATTGGACGTACTTCATCGTAGAGCCGGGGCACGGTTTCAACGTTGTGATTTATAATATGAGGACCGGCATCAATAACTCTTTTCAGATCATCTGTAATGCCCTGGAAGTCAGGTATGAGAACCTCAATAATCACATCTGCATAGGCTTTTCTTATTTCGCTGATTACCTCAGCAAAATGACCGGAGCCGCCGTCAGGAAGATCGTCTCTTGTAACCGATGTTATGACGACATGCTTCAACTTTAATTCTTTTACAGCCTGTGCAATATTCTCAGGTTCAGAAGATAATACATCTTCAGGAGTTCCGCCTGATACATTGCAGAAGGTGCAGTTTCTAGTGCATACTTTTCCAAGAATCATAAAAGTGGCTGTTTTTCTGTTAAAGCATTCACCCTTGTTGGGGCAGGCTGCTTCTTCACAGACAGTATTAAGATTAAGAGACTCAAGAAGGTTTTCAACAAAAGAAAAATCAGCTCCTGCACGGTATCTTACTTTAAGCCATTCCGGCCTGCCTGAATTAGATTTCAAGTATTTCTCCTATGCTTTTTTCAGCAATGTCGACTTTAAAGACATTCGAAAAATGTTTAAGTGTCATCTGTTTTACCAGTTCAAAGTCGACTTTTTCCTGAAGTTCTTTTTCAAGTGAAGTAACGCTTCGGTCAGCAAGTCCGCAGGGGATTATCCAGTCAAAATGTTTCAGATTGGTTTTTACATTAAAGGCAAAGCCGTGAAAACTTATCCACTTCCGGACAGCTATTCCGATTGCAGTAATTTTTCTTGAGCCTATATATACCCCTGTATACTTACCCTTGTCGGAGGTTGTTTCAATTCCGTATTCTTCTTTCAGCAGATTTTCGATTACACTCTCAAGCATGCTGACATAAAGATGAAGATCCTTTCCGAATTCTTCAAGTCTTAGTACAGGGTATCCTACAAGCTGTCCCGGTCCGTGATAGGTTACATCACCGCCCCGTTCTACATCAAAGAGTTCAACACCCTCATCCTCAAGCATTTGGTCCGTAGCGAGTATATTCTTTCTTTCAGTACGCCTGCCAAGAGTTAAAACCGGAGAATGTTCAACGAAAAAAAGTGTATTGGAAAGTTTATCCTGCTGAATGAGGGATACCGCCTTGTGCTGTATCTCCAGGGCTTCACCGTAATTCATTTTGCCTAAATCAACAAAATTCAATTTCATAAACAGGAGTATACCTAAATACAGCAGATTTTAATAGAGAGGGAAATAATCTTAATTATTAACCAAATGTTGGTTTGCGAAAATCAGGAACATCATTATATAATAACCATATATAAGGAGAGGAATATGGACAGAGTGATTATCATTATTTTGGGCGGCGGAAAGGGTACCAGGCTTTATCCTCTTACAAAGGAACGTGCAAAACCTGCGGTTTCTTTCGGCGGAAAATACAGACTTATTGATATAGCCATATCAAACAGTATTAATTCCGGGTTTAGACAGATATATATTCTTACCCAGTTTGAGTCAGCGTCGCTTAACCTTCATGTAAACAGAGCATATCAGTTTGATGTTTTCTCAAAGGGCTTTGTTGAAATTCTTGCAGCCTCGCAGACTCATTCAAGCAGCGGATGGTATGAGGGCACTGCAGATGCGGTCAGAAAAAACCTTCAGCGGTTTTCGGACAACCAGCCTACTCATTATATGATTTTATCCGGAGATCAGCTGTATAAGATGGATTTAAAAGATTTTCTGAATAAGCATAAGGAACGGGGTGCAGAGATTTCAATAGCATCCACCCCTGTTACAAGAACAGATGCAAATGAACTTGGAATCCTTCAGACGGATAAAAAAAATACAATCAATATGTTTCTTGAAAAACCCGGGCCCAGTCTGGATATTAATGATTATAAAATCCCCCAGGAGGTTGCCGAACGTAACTCAATAAGACCGGAATCCGGTAAGGATTATCTTGCATCTATGGGTATCTATCTTTTTAACGCTGATGTTATGCACAGGTGTCTGGAATCTGATTTTACCGACTTCGGTAAGGAGATTATTCCTGAGGCAATAAAAAGCCTTAATGTTAAATCTTATGTATACAACGGCTATTGGGAGGATATAGGAACTATTAAAAACTTCTATGAGGCTAATATAAACCTCGCTTCAATAGAACCTAACTTCAACCTTTACGATGAAGAAACCCCTGTTTATAATTACCGAAGGCATCTTCCTCCTTCAAAAATTAATTCCTGTACATTCAAGCAGTCTCTTGCAGCTGAGGGGTCCATAATTACTGATGCGTCAATTTCATACTCAATTGTCGGAGCAAGAACAATAATTTCAGACGGAGCCACCCTTGACGGTGTATATTGTATGGGTGCCGATTTTTATGAAACGCCTGAACAGGTTGAGGAAAACAGAAAAAAGAATATTCCCAATGTCGGTATAGGCCGCGGTGCAATAATCAAAAGGGCAATTATTGATAAAAACGCCAGAATAGGTGCTCACTGCCGTATAGGTATAGATAATTTTGAGCGGAAGGACGGCGATTACGGAAATTATCATATAGTTGACGGAGTTCTGATTATTCATAAGAATGCGATTCTTCAGGATGGAACCGCAATCTGAAAAACAATACGCCTCTTAATCCGCTGATACAGGAAGACCCCTATCTCGCTCCGTATGCCGGAGATATTCAGAAACGAATTGACCTTTATAAATACAGGAAGCATCATCTGCTTGAAGGTGTTGAAGGATTCGGCAGATCATTTGAATATTACGGAGTGCATAAACAGGGTGTGAACACTCTTGTTCGTGAATGGGCTCCTAATGCAACTGAAATGTATCTGCTTTCGGACCGCACATCCTGGGGATGTTCGGATGATTACCGTTTCAGCCGGCTGAATGAGCACGGAGACTGGGAAATCATACTGCCTGAAGGTGTTCTTGAACACGGAGATTATTACAGGCTGTATCTTAAGTGGAAGGGCGGTGAAGGAGACCGCATTCCAGCCTATGCCACAAGGGTTGAGCAGGACAGTCAGACCTACATCTACTGTTCCCGAATGTGGAACCCTGCGCAGGAATATAAATGGACTGTAAAAGATTTTACCCCGCCCCGTGCTCCGGTTATTTATGAAGCCCACATCGGAATGGCGGCTGAACATTACGGTATAGGTACATTCAATGAATTCCGTGAGAATGTCCTGCCGCGAATAATTTCCGCGGGCTTCAATACTGTTCAGTTTATGGCCCTTATGGAACATCCTTATTACGGGTCCTTTGGTTATCAGGTTGCTAATTTTTTTGCATTAAGTTCCAAATACGGGACGCCTGAAGACTTTAAGTTTCTGGTAGATGAATGTCACCGTAACGGTGTAGCTGTAATTATGGATCTTGTTCACAGCCATGCGGTTAAAAATGAGCTTGAGGGCCTGAGCAACTTTGATGGAACCCCATATCTGTATTTTCATGAAGGACCGCGCGGATATCATCCGGCATGGGATTCAAGATGCTTTGACTATTCAAACACCAATGTGATCAATTTTCTGCTTTCAAACTGTGTCTACTGGATAGAAGAATACCATATTGACGGCTATCGTTTTGACGGGGTAACGAGTATGCTCTATCATGATCACGGTCTGGGGGCTTCATTTGATAACTATGACAAATATTTCGGTGCTAATACCGATGAAGATGCAGTATGCTACCTTTCTCTCGCAAATCATCTGATACACAGCATTAAGCCTGATTTTATCAGTATAGCTGAAGATATGAGCGGTATGCCTGGAATGGCAAGGGCTCCTGAAGACGGCGGCTGCGGCTTTGATTACCGGTTGGCAATGGGTATACCGGATTTCTGGATTAAGATACTCAAGGAAAAGAGTGATGAACAGTGGAGTCCCGGCGAAATCTGGGGAGTCCTTAACAACAGAAGATTCACAGAAAAGCATATAGCTTACTCTGAAAGTCATGACCAGGCTCTGGTCGGCGATAAAACACTTATATTCCGTATGCTCGATTCGGCCATGTACACAGATATGTCGATAGGTACTGATTCGCTGACAGTCAGCCGTGGAATTGCCCTGATAAAGATAATAAATATGCTGACATTTTCCCTGGGCGGAGACGGCTACATGTGTTTTATGGGGAATGAATTCGGCCATCCTGAATGGATTGACTTTCCAAGGGAGGGAAACGGCTGGAGTTATCACTATGCCCGGCGTCAATGGTCTCTCAGCACCAACAGGGACCTCAGGTACGGCAGAATACTTGAATTTACCGGAGATATGCTGCATCAGTGCAGCAATGTTCTTAATAACAGTTATTCAACTCTTCTTTGTCTTCATGAAGATGATCAAGTCCTTGCCTATAGCCGGGGAGAGCTGTATTTTATAGTGAATATGAGCGGAACAAAGTCATACCGTGATTACAGAATAAATGTTCCTGCGGGAAGTTATCATCTTCTTCTTGATTCTGATTCGGAAAAGTACGATGGTAATGGAAGGATCCCCGGTAATCTTGTACTGAAAGCTGCAGATTACAAAAGCGATTCCGGTTGGATTACTCCCTACCTGCCGACAAGGACAGTCCTTGTCTTCAGAAGGACAAGTCCCGGAGGATAAGATGACTCCATTAGACAGAATAAAAAGTATAGTTCCCGATACCTTTGAAGGGCTTACATCAGAATGGCTTATTACAAATTCAAAGGGCGGGTTTTCGTCTTCCACTGCCATAGGCTGCCATACAAGGAAATATCACGGACTGCTTGTTACAACCCTTCCGGGAAGAGAGGGGCGGATTCATTTTCTATCATCGATAGAGGAAAATATTAATAACGGCAGTCAAATCAGACTTGGAAATAATATATATCCTGGAGTGATGTATCCGGAAGGATATGGATATATCAAAGATTTCTGTACTCTTCCTGTACCGACATGGATTTACAGTTTCGGAGATGTCCTTTTAAAGAAAGAGATACTGATGCGTGAAGAAGAAGCTTCTGTATACATTGTATATACGCTGATTGAAGGTGCAGAAACTCTACCTGCTGAATTGAGGCTGCTTTTTACCTTCCGCGACAGTCATACTACAACCAGAGAAAATAAAGCTCTAAAAAATAATATCAGCTTCAATGAAACCGGATACAGTATTCAGCCCTATTCAATACTGCCTTCTGTTAATGTTTCATTCAGTGGAGAATGGGCTCATTTCGGTGATTTTTACTGGGATCATAATGTTATATATGAAATTGAACGGGATAGAGGTTTGGATTTTGAGGAAGATCGCTTTGTTCCCGGGCATGAAAAAATCACCCTTAAACAGGGACAGCCTTTTGTTTTAAAAGTTTCAGCAGGTGAAGATAAGAGCTATAGAGGAGATATGATTGCTGGATACAGTGAAATTCTTGCCAAAAAGATAGGGTATGCAAAAAACATTAAAACAAATAAGGATCTTCTTTCATTGGGTGCAGGGGATTTTCTTGTAAGCAGTTTCTCAGGTCTAAAATCGGTTAATGCCGGATATCCATGGTTCGGTGAATGGGGCCGGGACACAATGATTGCGCTTCCGGGGCTGACCTGGTGTAATGGCAATACTGCCTGGGGTCTTGATGTTCTGAAAGATTATGCAGGCATGATAAAAAACGGTATGCTTCCGAATACCATCGGTGAATCACAGGGCTTCACATCCTACAATTCAATTGATGCAGGTCTGCTTTACTGCAGGGCGGTTATGAAACTTATAGAATTCGGATACGGTAATAAGCCAGGTGAAGCGGTTTTTATACGTTCTGTTCTGTTTCAGGCAGTCACGAGCATAGTGGAAGCATTTTTGAATGGTGCGGTACCTGAAACAAGGCTTGATTCCAGCGGCCTGATATCAACCGGGAACGAAAATACTCAGCTCACCTGGATGGATGCTACATCCAAAGGTAAGCCTGTAACCTCAAGACACGGCTATGCAGTAGAGTTGAATGCAATGTGGTATGACAGCTTCATTCTTATTAAAAAGCTCTGCGGAATTATAAAATCAGATATTCCGGCCTATGCAGATGAATATATTAATAAAATCCCTGCAGCTTTTATAGAGGCATTCTGGAACGAAAATGACGGCTATCTAAGCGATACCAGTGTTGACGGTGCTGCAGATCACAAGCTTAGACCGAATCTTCTGTTTGCGACCTCAGCATCAGAGGGCCTGATAAATAGGGATATAAGGGTTTCATCAATAAAAAAAGTAAAAGAGAAACTTCTTACACCAATGGGATTAAGAACTTTATCTCCGGATCATCCTGACTTCAGGGGAGAATATTCAGGCAGTTCTGATGAAAGGGATGCAAAGTATCATCAGGGAACTGTATGGCCCTGGCTTATTGGTATTATGGTTGAATCAAGTCTTCTATATTGCGAAGATAAGAAAAAAGAATTAAAATTCTGGGGTGATTATCTGGATAATCTTCTGGATAAGCATTTATACAGGCAGGGTGTGGGTCATGTTTCCGAAATCTTTGACGGTTTACTGCCGGAAAACGGAAAGGGATGCTTTGCACAGGCCTGGAGTACCGGGGAATTATTAAGGGCATACTCTCTGTTAAAATAAAGGAGAGTCCTTGCCGCAAGGAGCGGTTATGCAGAATACCTACGGGTTACCTGAAAAAGGTATAAGTACCGAAGAAATCAAACAGGGATTTCTTGAACATCTAAAATACAGCCTTGCTGTGAAGCTTGAGAACAGCCACAGTACAGACAAGTATATTGCCCTTGCTTTTATGGTAAGGGATCGAATAATTGACCGGTGGTTTGCCTCCAAAAAAACACACGAAGAACAGAAAGCGAAATTTGTGAACTATTTCTCATTTGAATTCCTTATGGGAAGATCAATGTCTAATAACATGATCAATCTAGGGATAAAGAATGAAGTTGATGCAATGCTTGAAGAAGTAGGTGTTGAATGGGAGGATATAAGTGCAGCAATGGTTGACAGCGGCCTTGGTAACGGCGGCCTTGGAAGACTTGCCGCCTGTTTTCTTGATTCGCTGGCAACCTTGGAGTTTCCTGCCTACGGTTATGGACTGCGGTATAAATACGGTTTTTTCAAGCAGACCATAGTTAACGGCTACCAGGTTGAGGAGGCCGATGACTGGCTACGTTTCAAGAATCCATGGGAGATAAGGCGGAATGATATTCCGGTAACAGTTCAGTTCGGCGGCCGTGTTGCAAGGAACAAGAAAGGCCGCTGCTTCTGGGTTGATACCAATGATATAATCGGTGTTCCATATGATACACCTATAGTAGGTTACGGAGGGAATACTGTTAATACCCTGCGGCTCTGGGATTCCAAGAGTTCGGAACAGTTTGATTTTCAGGCTTTCAATCAGGGTGATTACTATAACACAGTTGATGAAGAAGTTCTTGCTGAAACATTGACACAGGTTCTGTATCCCAATGACGCAATTTATTCGGGTAAGGAATTGAGGTTCAAGCAGCAGTTTTTCTTCGTGAGTGCTTCAATGCAGGATATATTTAGAAGATTCAAGCGCCTTAATGAGCCTATAGAGAACCTCAGTAATTATATGGCAATACAGCTTAATGATACCCATCCTGCAATTGCAGTTCCGGAACTGATGCGTATTCTTGTAGATATCGAAGAAATTGACTGGGATACAGCCTGGGATGTCACAAGAGCCTGCCTGGGATATACAAACCATACATTGATGCCTGAAGCCCTTGAAACATGGCCTGTAAGCATGTTTGAACGCTTTCTGCCGCGTCATCTGGAGATAATCTACCAGATTAACCATTTCTTTCTGCAGAAGGTCACAGGGATGTATCCGGGCGATATGGGGAAACTTTCCCGGCTTTCACTTATAGAAGAGCATGGTGAAAAAAGGATAAGAATGGCTCCTCTCGCAATCCTGGGTTCACATTCGGTAAACGGTGTTGCGGAAATTCATTCAAAACTGATTAAAGAACGGCTTGTTCCGGATTTCTACGAAATATTTCCCGAGCGTTTTAATAACAAAACCAACGGAATAACTCAGCGCAGATGGCTGCGGAAGGCAAATAAACCGCTTTCCGAGCTGATTACCTCGAGTATCGGGGATGGCTGGATTACAAATCTCTCGGAACTTAAGGGGCTTAAAAAGCACGTCGATGACAGTGCATTCCTTGAAAAACTTGATCAGGTTAAAAAACAGGGCAAGATTGATCTTGCTGCGCACTGTAAAAAAGAATTCGGTTTCATAATGGACCCTGAATCAATTTTTGATATTCATGTTAAGCGTATACATGAATATAAAAGACAGCTGCTTAATGTTCTGCATATTATAGTTTTATATAACAGGATAAGATCCGGGGAAAAAATATATCCGAGAACTTTTATTTTCAGCGGAAAAGCTGCTCCGGGCTATGATATGGCCAAAATGATAATAAAGCTTATAAATAATGTAAGCCATGTTATTAACGGTGATCGAAAAGTAAATGAAATGCTGAAGGTCTTTTTCCTTCCGAATTACAGCGTCTCACTGGCTGAGAAGATTTTTCCGGCAGCAGAAATTTCCGAACAGATATCCACAGCCGGAACAGAGGCTTCCGGTACGAGCAATATGAAGTTCATGCTTAACGGGGCGCTTACCATGGGAACTCTTGACGGTGCAAATATAGAGATTGTTGAGGAAGCCGGTGAAGAGAATATGTTCATTTTCGGAATGAAAACAGAGGAAGTAACTGAAAAAAGAAACGGTTATAAACCGGTAGACTATCTTCTCAATTACCCGGAGATAGCTGAAATCTTCAAGCTCATGAACAGCGGATTTTTCAATATCAGTGAACCTGGAATTTTTGATCAGCTGATAAAAAACCTTATGGATTATGATTACTATATGAATCTTGCTGATCTGCCGGCCTACATCGATGCGCAAAAACTGGTTGAAATCAAATACAGAGACCGTGAGTCCTGGCTGAAATCCTCACTGATTAACATTGCAAGCGCAGGAAAATTTTCTTCAGACAGGACAATAGATGAGTATGCCGGAGACATATGGAACCTGAAGCCCTGCCATGTTAAAAAATAACTGTGTTCTAACCAGTATAAGAAACTGGAAGTTTGAAATATCTGATATGGATGGAATCCTGAACCCTGTTAAAGATTTTAACAGGGTAACAGGTTCTTCAGAACTGATACTTCAGCTTGAATTTCAGCAGCCTCCTGATTCAGATGAGATTTACATCCATACTGATCTTCCTGAAACTCAGTGGGGCAGGATTAAATTTAAAAAAAATGAAGACCCATGTATCTATACACTTTCAATAGATCTCCCGAAAGGAGGTTTTTTCAGTTTCCGCTTTTTCATGGTACAGGGGCATGACGCCTTCTGGGAACCCGGAGATTACCACCGTCTTCTTGTTGATCCTGATTTTATGCACAACCTGCGGATGTATACGCTTATACCAACTGTATCAGGAACCATAGCTGACTGGACTGCAAAACTGGATGAAATATCTGATCTTGGTTTTAACGCGGTTCATATACTTCCATTCACAGCTATGGGACCCTCTCAAAGTCCATATGCTGCAGCGGATCTGTTTAAACTCGATCCCGGATATCGGGGCGATGAAGCTGATTTTGAACTTTTTGCCCAAAAGGCGGCAGATAATGGTATCAGAATATGCTTTGACATTGTATTAAACCATTTAAGTGATCAGAATGAACTTACAAGAACCAACGGCCACTGGTTTATTTCTGATAAGGAACGCGCTGACGGTCTGAAAAGGGCCGGCTGCTGGCATATGAACAGCTGGATTTCCTGGGAGGATTTGGTTTTAATCAATTATGATCATCCCGCTGAAAAAATAAAACATGATATCTATGAATACATGCTTTCATATGTTCTTTTCTGGGTTAAAAAGGTTGAGAAATGCGGTGCTGTAATCCGGCTTGATAATCTGCATTCATCCAATATGGAATTTATAAAATGGTTTATTCACCGTCTGCGGAAGTTTTCACCTGGAATTATTATTCTTTCTGAATTTTTTGGTTCAGATGAAGATCTTATAAAAGGGGTTTCATCACTTGGACTGAACCTTCTGACGGCAAATACCTGGGAACAGCCCTTTGCTCCGAGACTTCAGCAATATTTTCAGTTCATCCATGACAGCAGGGATACTCTCCGTTACATGATTCAGCCTACTTCACATGACACCGGCGCGGCTGCACAGCTTTTCGGGACAGCATTATCCTCGATTCCAAGGTATTTCTGCTGTGCACTTATGGGCACAGGTCAGTCCGGAGCAGTTCAGGGCTTTGAAAACGGATACCCCAGGAAGGTAGAGTTTATCGGTTACCAGGGAAAGGTTGATTTAAGCGGTGAACTTGATTTAACCGATTTTATAAAATCTGTTAACAGTATCCTCTCAGCGGAGCCGCTGCTGCGTAAGGGCGGAAATATCAAGTTTATTGAAACCGGTAATGACAGCCTGATAATCTGTGAGCGTACTGACAGCAAAACCGGCAGAAAAATTCTTCTTGCAGCTAATTTCAACACTAATTCACCCCAAAGTTTTTCAGCAGGACATATACCTGAATTTAAGTTAATATATGCTCTGGATGCACAGACCGAATATGTAAATGAGCATCTTATTGTTAATTTGGGAAAATGCGGAGTCGCTGCATTACTGATAAAAGAATAAAACCGGAGCTGTATGTGAAAGAAGTAAAGAAAATACTCATGGTTTCAAGCGAAGCTATCCCTTTTGCAAAAACAGGAGGGCTTGCTGAGGTCGTTACAGAACTGTCACTTCAGTTGAAAAGACTTGGTTATGACGTAAGAATCATAATGCCCAGATATTATCATATTGACCGATCCGAGCTCAAAAAACATGATGAAGCCCTGGGGATATGGCTTGGACATGGTGAAGAATGGACCGCTGTTTATGAAACGGTCCTGCCGGGTTCTGAAGTTCCGGTATATTTTCTTGATCATGAGCGCTTCTACGGACGTGACGGCATCTACGGTCACAGACCGGACGAGGGTTTTAAGGACAATGCAGCCCGTTTTGCACTTCTTTCCCGGGGCGCCTTTCAGCTTTGCCGAATGCTTCACTGGATTCCCGATGTTCTGCATTGTCATGACTGGCCGTCAGCACCCGCATGCTACCTGCTCAAAAAAGAAGAACAGGCTACAGAATTCTCCGGAACTTCAAGTGTTTTGACCATTCACAATCTGGGCTATCAGGGAATCTTCGATCTTAAGGATGCTGTCTACCTGCAAAAGGAGACGGACCGCCTGAATCTTTCGGCACTTGAGTTTTCGGGGGCACTGAACTTCCTTAAATCAGGAATAATTACTGCGGACAAAATTACAACAGTTTCTCCAAATTATGCTGAGGAAATTAAACGCCCTGAACACGGTTTCAATATGGATGGTCTGCTTAATTACAGACATGAAGACCTGCATGGCATTCTGAATGGCATTGATTACGATGTCTGGTCGCCGGAAAAGGACAAGTACATCGAACCTGATTATTTCAGTGCCGATTCACTGAAAAATAAGGCGTCTGTTAAAAAACTCCTGCAGAAGGAAATGGGACTGAAGATTGATCCGAAAGTGCCTCTGGTTGGAATGATAAGCCGACTGGTAGAGCAGAAGGGCTTTAAGGAACTATGCGCACCGAATTACGGATCTCTGTATTCGATTTGCAGCAGCATGAATGTACAGTTTGTGCTCCTCGGAAGCGGAGACCGGTGGTGTGAAGATGAACTCAACAGCCTGGCAGACGGGCTTCCCAATTTATCTGTATATATAGGATTTAACAACCGTCTGGCGCACCTGATCGAGGCTGGTTCAGATTTCTTTCTGATGCCGAGTATTTACGAACCCTGCGGTCTGAACCAGATATATTCTCTTTCCTACGGAACTCTGCCGATTGTACGTTCTACAGGAGGTTTAGCGGATACTGTTGAAAATTACGATCAGGAAACCGGCAGCGGTACAGGCTTTGTCTTTGATGATATAAACCCGGAGGTCCTGTACAATGTAATGCACTGGGTGGTTGATACTTGGGAAAACAGACGACCTCATATAACAAAAATGAGAAAGGCTGCTATGAAAAAAAGATTCGACTGGGAGAAATCTGCTGAAGCATATATCAGGATATATGAGAGTATGCAGAATTAAATCTTATTCTTCCTGAGCATCAATCTGCAGTATTTCTTCATCATCAAGGTAGAGTCCATGCTGTTTCGGAATTGCTCCGGAACTTATTTTCTGAATCAGCCGCAGAAGTTCCCTGCTGAAAGGGCTGTCTGGGGCTTCAACCACTGCAGGCTTCCGTGAAAAGATTGACCGGCCGACACTTTGGTCATCAGGCAGACTGCCGATGTCTTCAACTTCGATTCCAATATTTTTAACAGTTATTTCTTTCAGCTTTGAACCTAGAGCACTGTTGCCTGCATCTGAAACACGGTTAAGGACTATCCAGGGGAAAAAGTCATGCAGTTTGCTTTCTGCAATTTCACCTGACTGTCTTGAATAACCATATAATTCATTTATCAGATCAGCACTGAAGGATCTTCCCGAGCCTTCAAGTTTCTGGGAAACAAACTCCTGTATAATTTTCCTTTCATCACTTTTAGCCTTGAAGCTTCTGAAAAGCAGTCTGAAAACAGCTGTCTTAATAAACGAGTATGCATTAAGAATTGATGTAGTTTCAGGTGTAGTAATAATAATACCGGGGCTCGATATAAGGAAAAAATCTACAGTGTTATAGGCTGTGCCGGCACCAAGATCGAGCAGTACATAATCTGCTTCTATCTCAAGAATCTGTTTTATTATCTTCTGTTTGATAAAAAAGGGAAGGTTTCCAGTCCCTGGATACAGCATGTCGCCTGGAATCATAAAAAGATTATTGTTGATTGCCGGCACCATAATATCTTCAATATTTGATTCCTGTTTATTGATGAAGGCACCCATACCGTTATGCCGGTTACGTACACCAAGGCAGGTGTGAAGATTACTTCCACCCAAATCAAGGTCAATTAATACAGTTTTAAATCCTAAATTGGACAGGTGCACTCCGGCCGACCCGGTAATAACTGTTTTTCCGACGCCGCCTTTTCCGCTTGCTATTGGTAAAATTACTGCCATACTTTCAGAATAGCGGAGCCAGGTGTATATTGCAAACAAAAAATTGTATTTAAAATTAAAATAAGATATCATTAGCTTATGAAAGTTACTGCATTCAGCGGAAGCCCGCGTAAGAATTCAAACAGCAGAAGAATATTGGATGCTTTTTTAAAAGGAGCAGAGACGGCAGGCGCAGAGATTAGTCTGTATGAAACTGATAAGCTTGACATCAAGCCCTGTACAGGATGCCTTGTCTGCAATGTAAAAAAGAAATGCATTATAAAAAATGATGAATGGGAGACTCTAAGCAGTGAGATTCTGGCTTCGGACCTTCTTGTTTTTGCAACTCCTGTCTATTTTCATCATATGACAGCTTCAATGAAAAAAATACTTGATCGGTTCAGATCATTTATCACTGTTCAAATTACCAGGGACGGTATTCTTCATACTCCCCATATAGCCTGGTCAAAGAAATTTCACCTTATAACTGCTATGGGCAGCAGTTCTGATGAAGATGCCGGACCTCTTGTAGATCTTTTTAATTTCATAACTTCAAATTTCGGGGAAGGAAACAGTTTTACCTTTCAAAATTCTACAAGACTTGCAGTAGCGGGACAGCTTGATTTGAATGCTTCAAGACTGAAGGCGCTTTACAGGATGATGAAGATCCCTGAAGATCTTGCTCAGCCTGATTATGAACGCAATCTTAAAATTCTGAAAGATGCTGAAGAAACCGGTTATAAACTTGCCACGGAGTAGTTTATGTTTGATATAGAAAAATCGCTTGAACAGCAGATACTTTCGTTTAACCGCTCAAGACCGGTGGTTATCTTCACAGAATCTGTTGATATCAGAGTACTTGAGGCCGTTTCATACTTATGCAGGTATATAAAACCTGTTCTGCTGGAGTCTGAAGAACGGATTCGCTCTCTATATGAGAATGAGGCGGCTGCCATAGACCGCAGCAGGGTAGAGTTTACAATTTCGGAATCAAGATTTATAAATATTGCCTCTGAACATGGTATTCTTGATGAATTCTGTCATTTTTACAGAGGTCAGCTAGAATCTGAAGGAAGCCGGAAAACGACAGAGGAAATAAGATCTGCAGTTTCTGATCCCTGCCTGTTTGGAATTCTATGTGTTAAATTCGGATATGCAGATATGGTCGTAGGCGGAATAACTCATGAACCGATAACTTTCTTCAGACCGATGCTGAAGTATCTGAAAAAAAGAAAAGTTCAGTGTGAAACCGGCATTTTTGTTTTATCTGATGAGCATTCAGAGAAGGTTTTTCCAAAAAACATAATTGTCTTTGGAGATGTCGGCGTTAATGCGACAATGGATGAAGAAACACTGGCAAATCTTGCTGTTGATATCTGCACTATTACAAGAAATATTATTCCTGAAGATGTTCTTTCAAATATCAATGGAGCAATTGTTTCCTATTCCAATCACGGCTCGGATGAAGGGCCTTCACCTGTACTTGTAAATAAGGCCTCTTCCCTGGTTCCTGGCCTGCTCGAAGAATATATTCTCAAAGATCAACGGTATAAAACAATAAACATTGAAGGTGAGGTAAAGGTCAATGTTGCCCTGTCTGAAAGATCTGCAATGTATTACAGCAAGCCGGGAGAGAAAGACTGGCAGGGTGGTACAAATGTAATTATCTGTCCCAACCTTGATATGGGGAATATGCTGTATCATCTTTATGCCACACGTTTCCCTGATGCCAAGAAATTCACCATAATTTCCGGAATAGGTTTTTCTGCAGTTGATCTGGCCAAGGACTGCAGCGCTGATGATATACGTCTTGCTATTAAAGCCACCATGCTGAATTTACTTCAGAAAGAGGATTGGAAAAAGACTCCGCAGGATAATTTTTTCCCGATGTACAGGATCCTGTCCATTAATCCGGGTTCTACTTCGACAAAGGTTAGTCTGTATGAAGGAGAATATCAGATCCTTTCAGAAGAACTGCAGCACAAACCTGAAGAACTTAAAGAATTTGAAAACGAACCTGTAACTTCTCAGTTTGAATACCGCAGGACGATGGTTGTAAATTTTCTGACTGAAAATGGCTACTCTGTTAAGGACCTTGATGCCGTATCGGCCAGAGGAGGCCTTCTGAAGCCAATCCCTCATGGAACCTACGCTGTGAATGATCTCATGCTTCAGCATTTAAAAGCCGGAATAAGCGGGGAACATGCATCAAATTTAGGAGGAATAATAGCTGAGTCTCTTACAAATGGCAGCAATGTCCCTGCTTTTATAACAGACCCCGTAGTTGTCGATGAAGCTGATGACAGGGTTAAGATAACCGGAATAAAAAGTATTAAAAGAGAAATTATCAGCCATGCCTTGAATCAGATTGCCTCTGCCAGAAGATACGCGTATGAGAATGAGACTTTTTATGAAAATATTAATGTGATTGTCTGTCATATGGGCGGCGGCATTTCGATAGGTGCTCATCACAGGGGACGTTATGTAGATGTAAACAACGCTCTGAACGGGGAGGGCCCCTTTTCTCCCCAGAGATCAGGTACTATACCGGCCGGCGCGCTGATAGATCTGTGCTTTTCAGGCAGATTAAGCGAAAAGGAGATCAGGTTTCTGAATGTCGGAGGCGGCGGTTTCTATGATCTTCTTGGAACTACAGATTTGAGAGAAATTATTGAACAGGCAAAGACCGACGCCTTTGCAGAAACGGTTATTGAAGCTCTTATATATCAGACGGCAAAGGCAATATGCTCTTTACTCCCGGCTTTTAACGGCGAGGCCGTCGAGCAGGTAATTCTTACAGGCGGTATGGTCAGGAGTGATTTTCTTGTTTCTGAAATTGAAGGAATCATTAATCAGCTCAACTGCGGAGTAACAGTTTACCCCGGTGAAAACGAAATGGATGCCCTTGCTGCGGGTGCAGTAAGAGTTCTTCAGGGTAAGGAGCAGATAAAACAATATAGTTCTGAACTTTTTTCTAAATAAAATTCAGATATAGAAAAATAAAGGGAAATTAATTATACTCCTCTGCAATGAAAGAATACCAGTACTACTTTTTTGATGTTGACGGCACTCTCCTTGATACTATGGAGCTTATTTATCAGACTTTCCGCTACACATGTCTGAAATACGGTAATTTTGAAATTGACCGTAAAGATGTTACAAAGCATGTAGGTATACCTATTATGCAGCAGATGAAAATGTATTTTAAAGATTTTTCAGATGAGAAACTGAATGAAATTCTTGCTTCTCACAGGGAATATCAGAAACAGATTTACAGAGAATATTTGAAGCTGTTTCCGGATACTATTGAAATTTTAGAAATACTAAAGGATAAGAAGAAAAAAACAGCTCTGGTTACTTCAAGATCTCTTGATTCCCTTAACAGATATTTACAGCACTTCAAGCTTGAAGGTGTATTTGATCTTGTAGTTACTCCTGAATCAACAGAAAACCATAAACCGGATCCTGAACCGGTTTTATTTGCGCTTGATTATTTCAATGCCGGGAGGGAAGAAGCGCTCTTTATTGGTGACGCAGAATTTGATATCAAAAGCGGATTCAGTGCCGGAGTAGATACTGCATTTGCCTCATGGGGGCCGAACAGTCCTGATGAACTGAAAACCCGTCCTGTATATATACTTAATAATCTCAAGGAGCTTATTGCTGATATTTAATGAATCAAAAATTGAACTTGCCTTCAAACCTGTCTGTGAAACAGGATGTCTGGGGTGTTTCTCCATGTACAGTTTGTGATAGCACTCCCTGCTGTAAAAACCTTCCGCTGGATATTTTAAAACTGAATAATTATTCTGACATGGTCAACCTGCAGTTAAGTTCTGTATTCAGGGATATATACCCTGTATTGAAAAAAAGCGGCGAATGGAACCTTTACTTAAGGCGTAAGTGTCTGTCTGTTGATGCTGACAGCGGAAAATGCCTTATTCATGCAATGCCAAATCAGAGCCTTATTTGTAAATCATATGATGCCCATAGATGCTGGTATGCTGAAGCCTTCAGGGCTGACAGCAGTACATTGATTAAATTTACCGGTGAAATGCTTGATGAGTTTGAACATTTTTTAACCAGTGACAAAGGTAAATTTGACTGTGAATCCTATGATTTTGTTTCCGTGAAATCTGAAATAATTGATGATTTTAAAAAGTCTGTAAGTACGGACAGTAATAATAAAAAAGAGTACAGACAGTACAGCCTTTCATTTAAAAAAGCCTGTGACCCGGATTTTCTTTTTCTTCCGCCATATATCCGACCTTCAAATATTAATCACCTTGAACTTGCAGAATTCAGGCTTGGATTCCCGGGAGTCTACCTGGCTGTTGCGGATAACTGCTGGGCTTATATGATAAAAACTTCTATAGATACTAAACGTCTTCAAATTATTCAGAAAAGCCTGCCCTCAGTTACTCCACAGGATTTCAGTTACAGTTTTAAAAGTTTCCAAAGAACTTATCAGCCGTTTTCTGAAATCGGTGAAAAGTTTATTGTGTTAAGAAAGGATCATCTGGCACTTTTAAAAAGTATGGTTAAGGCGGATGCTGGCGGAAGAATTAAGCGGCTGCCGACAACTTCCGAAATATATTCTGCACTTAAAAAAGACCGCCCTGAAAGGGCAGCCTGATTAGAGTTTCTTATCCAGAAGTTTGTCCAGTGATTCCTGAGACGCATGAAGAGTCTGTGAAATTGAATTAGCATCCTTAAGAAGGGCAAATACTTTTTCAAGTGATTTTAACCCGTCGGTCATTGCCTCAGTCTGTTCTGTGACTGCGGCATTGATTTCGGCAAGTCTGTATCCGGAATCGGAAAGGCTTTTTTCGTTCTGCTGAAAGGTTTCACTTGTATTCGCAAGTTCATCACGTGAGCTGTTGAGAAGCAGAACGAGCTTGTTGAAGTTTTCCTGTATTTTATTAATGCCGCTGTTAAATTCATTTATGGTGCCGGATATTGTTGTTGCAAAATCCTGAGTCTGTTCAGAAAGTTTTCTAATTTCTTTTGCAATAATATGAAATCCCCGTCCTGCATTTCCGGCACGGGCAGCTTCGATTGAAGCATTTATTGCCAGAATATTGGTCTGCTGTGCAACATCTTCTATTGCTTCAGTAATTTCCCTGACCTTGTAGGACTGCTGTTCCAGAGAATTGAAAAGTTTAAAAATCTTTTCAGATTCCGTAGTCGCAGTGGAAATTTCATTCACATTCTTTTGAATATTCCTGTTGATGAGTGTGGATGACTCGATAATGCTGTCCATAGCATTGTTAATGCTTTTGGTATTGGCAGAAGTACTTTGAGAGGTAGCACGAACCTCTTCAAAGCTGGTAACCACAGTTTCCAGGGCATTATGGATGGATGCAATCTTTCTTGTTATTATATTCATCGCATTCTGGGTAATGCGGGAAAGTATAATACCCTTATTATATCCGACTGTCAGCAGAGTCAGTGTTTTGCGAATAAATTTATTCATATTCCAGCCAGCCTGCCTTAGTTGTATAACTCATCAATTATATCGATACCGCAGCTTAGACCGGAAAACCAGTCCAGAAACTTGTTGACATTTTCACCTGTATAAATGGCGCCATGCTGAGGTGCTATCATACTGATGTTCATCCCGCTGAGTTTGCTGATCCATTTCTTGATTACTTTATTGGAGCTCATATAGCGTTTGTGGAACCCCTCACAAATCTTAATATGCTCATTAAAATCCTCCACAAAAAGATACTGGTTCCCGGGTTTGAAAACCGCTGCGCCGATATCTCCTGTGAATAGAATTCCTGATGTTTCATCAAAAAAGGAATAACATCCGGTTGAGTGAAGAAAATGTGAAGGAACCATAGTCAGTTCCTTGTTCTGTGAAATTTTAAGCTTTCCGCCAAGATTTTCAATAGATGAAATTCTGCTGTTATCAACAATGCCGAAATGCGGAATAAATCTAAGCCAGAGACCTGAAATATAGATTTTAGCATGTGTAACACCCAGCCACAGCGCTATACCGCTGGAAACATCCGGATCCTGATGCGAGTAGAAAATATTATCAATGTGATCGAGATCTATATACTGACTGACAAGGGCTACAACCCTGGAAAAAAGGTGAATTCCGCCGGGATCGACAAGGGTGCCCCGACCGTTATTTATAATAAGGTACTGATTGGTCTGTACTACACCAACTTCTTCTTCCTCATCGGCGCCAAGCCATATAAACTGATGGCCTTCTGTCTGGAATAAAATCTTTCCGTTTATATCTTCAGAATTTATCAATTATTTCCCCGTTATATAAAAATTTAGTATTATAATATAATTAATATATGGAATTGGCAAATAACTTTCATATTAATAAATTATTATAATATTAGGAGTATTCATGAAGCGGATTTTTTTTATAGGTTTATTGGTATTGTCGGCTGTGCTGGTTTTCGGACAGGACGTTACTGTAACTATCAATAACGATACAGGATACGATATAACCAGTCTTTATTTTTCACCAACTGACTATGATGACTGGGGAGATGATTTTCTCGAGGGAGATATTCTGTATTACGGTGATGAAATTACAATTTCACTTGATATGTATGATGCTGAAGCCGTTTTATATGATCTTCAGGCAGTGGATATAGATGATGACTATTATTCCAAATATGAGATTGATATCATGGCTGAAGATGTAATCTATATCACTATTGATGATTACGAAGGCTTCGATGATTATGATGAGAGCTATGATGATTACTCAAGCTATGATGATGGTTATAATGACGGATACAGTGAAGGCTACAAACAGGGATATACTGATGCATTCAGGGATGCCTATCTGGAAGGATTTAAAGCCGGGCAGGAATTAATCACTGATACTGCCCCTGATAGTTGGAGATAATTGTTATTTTTTAATTATAAAAGGCCGGTTGTTCCGGCCTTTTTATTCAGCAGAAGGAACTTATTACAGTCTCCTTGAAAAGATTAAGTTCTTCGAAGATGAATGATTCAAACTTTCCGGTTTTTACATAATCACCGATTGCAGAATGTTTTTCGTATTCAGCGAGAATAGAACTTATACGGGTTCCTCCGTTGTTTTCTGTAAAAGATCTGATTTCACTAACCGCCCTGCAGATTGTTGCATTTTCCCGCGTAATTATAGACTGCTCAAGATTGAAAAGCAGATTATGATATCTGTCGAGGAAATTGCCTAGCCTGCTGCCGCCATAAAAGTCTTCACTGCTGTAACCAAGGAACTTGTTAAAATCCAGTACAGCTTCATCAAATATCAGTTCCATATAACAAGAATAAGATCTTTAAGTACCGTTTTCAACTTATTCGGCTTTAAAATAATTGATATCAAGCTGTTTTACCGCTTTAACTTCATCCAGTCTTGAAACAACAGTTGTTCGGGGACATGACTCAAAAAATGCAGATTCATGGTCTGCTTTCTCAGAAAGCTCAAGCAGTGCATCAGCAAACTGATCAAGTGTTTCCGGACTCTCTGTTTCAGTCGGTTCTATCATAAGTGCTTCCTGGACGTTCAGCGGGAAATAAACAGTAGGTGGATGCATGCCGTAATCAATAAGTGCCTTTGCAAAGTCCAGTGCCTTTACACCCTTTGAGGCATAATCCTTTGCACTTATTACAAACTCATGCAGGGTTCCTCCTGGATAAGGAATGCTGAATCTTTTTTCCAGCTTTTTTTTCAGATAATTGGCATTCAGAACAGCATTCTCACTGACTTCGATTAAGCCGTCTCTTCCCATGTAGAGAATGTATGCGTATGCACGCAGCAGTATCCCGAAATTACCATAAAACGGTGAGATATATCCGATTGACTCAGGTTTGTGATAATCAAGTGCAAATGTACCGTCTTCACGCTTTGAGATCCTTGAAGTCGGAAGAAACTCGATTAGGAAATCTTTAACGCCTACAGGCCCAGCTCCCGGACCGCCGCCTCCGTGAGGAGTTGAAAAGGTTTTATGCAAATTCAAATGTACTATATCAAATCCTAAATCTCCCGGACGGGCCTTTCCCATGATAGCGTTCATGTTTGCACCGTCGTAATAAAGAAGGGCCCCGAAAGAATGCGCCAGATCTGCTATTTCTCTGATATGGGGATTAAAGATTCCAAGTGTATTCGGACAAGTCAGCATAACTCCTGCGGTATTTTCATCAAGAACCTTTTTGAATTCATCCATATCCATAAGACCGTCGGAATCAGATTTAACAGTTATAACCTTAAACCCTGCAATAGCTGCGCTGGCCGGATTCGTTCCATGACCGGAGTCCGGGATTATGATATTTTCTTTCTTAACTTTATTGTGTCTATGATAGGCTGCTATCAGCATTACTCCGGTTAATTCTCCGTGTGCTCCCGCCATTGGCTGGGTAGTGAAGGCTGCCATTCCGGTTATTTCAGAGAGCTGCTTTTCAAGTTCATAAATTACCTGCAGTGCACCCTGGGTCAGAACTCCGCCTTTTACAAGCTGCGGCTGAAGCGGATGCAGACTGGCAAAACTATCCAGCGATGCAATTTTTTCTGTAAATCTGGGATTGTACTTCATGGTGCAGGAACCTAGGGGATAGAAGTTGGTATCAACACTGAAATTAAGCTGTGAAAGCCTTGTATAGTGCCTGACAACCTCTGATTCTGAAAGAGCTGGAAGCCTGGGAGGCGCAGTGTTGAGATAACGTTCTTCAAGTTTCTCTGCAGCAGGAACATCGGATGCAGGGAGTTTTATACCCCGGTGATCAGGGTTTGATTTTTCAAAAATCAGCTGCATACTGCCTCCTCCAGAAGATCTGCATAAAGTGCAAGTTCATGTCTGGTTCTTTTTTCAGTAACCGCGATTAAAAGATAATTCTGCATTTCGGCGTAGTACCGTCCAAGCGGAAATCCTGCAGCAATACCTTTTTCAATAAGTGAACCGATTACTTCATTTGCGTTAACCGGAAGTTTTACTGTAAACTCATTGAAGGTGGGAGATGATTTCATTACTTCTATTCCGGGTATTGCAGAAAGTCTTCCTTTGAGATATTCGGTTTTATCACGGCATAAGCCGGCAAGCTGTTTCAGTCCCTCTGAGCCCAGAAGAGACATGTATATTACCGCGCGCAGCGCGCAGAGAGATTGATTTGAACAAATATTGGAATTAGCAGTTTCTCGTCTGATATGCTGCTCCCTGGTCTGCAGCGTCAGTACAAAGCCTTCTCTGCCGTTGCGGTCTGTCGTCTTTCCGCAGATTCGCCCGGGCATTTTACGGACTAGTTCCTGTTTTGCTGCCAGAAAGCCGAGATATGGTCCCCCAAAAGACAGGGGAATACCAAGCGACTGACCTTCGCCGGTTACTATGTCGATATTCATCAGGGATGGCGGTTTAAGCATTCCAAGGCTTACCGGATAAACACTTGAAATAATCAGAGCGCCCTTGCTGTGGCATAGTTCTGCAATATCTGTGTGATCATCCACAGCTCCGAAAAAATTAGGATTTTGAACTATTACTGCCGCAGTTTCATTGTCAATAAAGGCTTCAACGGCCTCTCTGCAGGTCTGTCCATGGCAGACCGGAACCTCATAGAAGTCAATTGATAGGTTTTCTGAATAGCTTTTAATCATTTTCCGGTAAATTGGATTTACTCCGCCGTCCATAACCACCTTTTTACGTCCGGTGGCTCTTATAGCCATCATCATAGCTTCATATAAAGCGGTTCCCCCGTCATACAGGGATGCATTCGCAACATCCATACCGGTGAGCCCGCATATACAGCTCTGGTATTCATATATTGCCTGAAGAGTCCCCTGTGAGGCTTCCGGCTGATACGGTGTGTAGGCGGTGAAAAACTCTCCGCGGCTTACGAGTGTATCAACAGCAGATGGAATTTCATGATCATAAAATCCGCCGCCTACAAAATAGACAAGATTATGAACGTTTTTATTTCCAAGGTCTTTTAACTGTCTTATTACTTCGAACTCGGATTTACCGGCTGGTAAATTAAAGCTTGCAGCCCGAAGTTCCTGTGGAATTATTGAGAATAATTTATCAAGTTCATTATGTTCCACTCCAATGAATTCAAGCATTTTATTTCTACCGGATTCACCGTTTGGAATGTAACTCATATTGAACTCCTATTCATTTTCAAGTGATTTCAGATATTCCTCATATTCTTCTGAATCAAGCAGCTGATCTTTTAAGCCTGAAGTCAGCTTCAGTTTTATTATCCAGCCTTGATTGTAGCAGTCTGTATTTATCAGCTCCGGAGAATCTTCCAGCATTGTGTTGATTTCGATTACACTTCCCGTAGCCGGGCAGTAGACAGGACTGACTGCCTTCACAGACTCAAGCGTTACCACGCTGTCACCCTCGCTGAATGAAGTTCCTGGAGCGGGAAGTTCAACATAGGTTATATCACCAAGTTCATCACTGGCATGCTGTGTTATACCAATAGTTCCGGTATCACCTTCGGTAATAATCCATTCATGTTCCTTTGTGTATCGTCGATCTTTGGGTATCATCATTTTCTCCTTTTTTAAACAAACGGAAGTCTGGCAATTTCCGCTTTTATGCTTATATCCTCATTCACACATGTTATATTTAAATTCTTATCATAATATCGCCGGTCTATGAGGGCAAGTCCTATTCCTCTTTTAAGAACTGGTGAAAAACAGCCGCTTGTAACAATTCCTATTCTTCTTTTATCCAGATAGATTTCGTAATCATCCCTTGCAGTCTGTCTGCCTTCGCAGATAAAAGGTGTAATTATGACGTCAGGTCCTTTATTTTCAATATCAGTGAGTGCTTTTTTTCCAATAAAATCTTTTTCCATGTCGACAAAATGCATAAGATTTGCTTCAGAAGGAGATATTTTAAGTGAAAGCTCATGTCCGTATAGAGAATACCCCTTTTCAAGTCTAAGGCTGTCTCTTGCACCCAGTCCGGCTGGTTTAACAACAGTATTTTCTATAAATCTGGTCCATAAAAGTCCTCCGGCCTCAACCGGTATGTATAATTCAAAACCATCCTCGCCGGTATATCCGGTTCTGCTGATGATTATATGAAAACTTTCATAATCAATTTCAGTAAATGAGAACCGCATTAAATCCTGTAAATCCTTTGATTCAAATATCTGTGAAACTGCTTTTATTGAATCAGGTCCCTGTAAATCAAGTTTGACGGTATCGTCAGAAATATTAATTACATTATTTTCAGATGATAAATTTGAAAGCAGCCACTCAAAATCTTCATCAATGCGGGATGAATTTACAACGGCCATAAATTTATTTGATGAAAATCTGTATAAAATAAGATCATCGATTGTAAAACCATCGTTATTGAGCATGAATCCGTAACGGCAGGAATTGACGGGAATTTGTTTTATATCACGTGTAAACAGTCTGTTGAGCTCTTCTTCTGCAGTGCTGCCTTCAATGATAATTTCACCCATATGGCTGATATCAAATATTGATGCAGCCTTCCTTGTATAGTTATGTTCCGCTATGATGGAACCGTAGTGAAGAGGCAGTGACCAGCCGGTAAACGCTGTCATACGGGCGTTGTGTTCAAGATGAAGATGGTTTAGAGGGCTATGTTTCAGGTATAAATGATCTGACATGACTGGGCCTCCTGAAATCTGAGATAATTATATGATCTGTATTTTTAAAATACAAGCAAATGTATTATTTTGTATGAATCTTGAGCGCAGGGTATGCGAATTCAATTTTCTCTTTTTCAAATGCTGTCTTTATTTCAGGAATTATAGAGTTTTTTAGCTGAAGATAGCTTGTTTTCTCAAACCACATCCCCAACAATATTTCACAGCCTTTTTCCCCGAAGCCGTTATATACAAATAAAGGTTCAGGTTCGGTAAGGCAAAGCGGATTCTCTGAAGCGGCCGATAAAAGAATGTTTTTTACTTTTTCAAGGTCTGTATTATAAGGTACAGAGATATTGATATCCATTCTTCTTATAGGAAATCTGGTAACAGTAGTAACGTCTGAATTGATAATATTCTCGTTCGGAATACGGACAAAAAGGTTGTCAAAGGTCCTTAGTTTTATGGACAGCAGATCTATTGAATAGACTATTCCGGTCTTATCTCCTATTTTAACAACATCACCAACCTGGAAAGATTTTTCACTTATAAGAAAAATACCGCTGATTATATTACCAACACTGTTTTTTGAGGCCACACCTATCGTCAAGCCTGCAATTCCGGCGGCTCCCAGAAGCGCTGTAAGATCAATATCGAAAATTGAAAGTACCGTCAGAATAACAATGAAAAGACCTGCATAGATAACAATTTTGTTTATCAGCATATAGCTCTGCTGGGAGATTTTTTTCTTTAATGTACGTTTTAAAACGGCGGTAATTATCCTGATTATTATAAGCCCGCAGACTGCAATAATTGCCGCTTTAAGAATAGTTTGATACGGAAGATTGTTGAAAAATTCATTTAGGTTTTTGAAATCCATATTTTACTCCTGTCAGCCTAGATTTTTAAAAAATCTGAAACTTCTTCTGATCAGACTTTTATCATCAGACCGTCTTGGACTGGTAAGCAGATTATCGAATTCAATCTCTCTCCCCGGCGTATCATGATAATTATACTGCAGCAGCTGTTCCGGTCCTGATACTGTAACATCAACCTTATTAGATGAAAGGTATCTGCCGTTTTGAAAAATCTTAAGCGAAGGAGTGTTAAGAAAAATTTTATAAAAACGGAATGCTTCAGAGGATTTATTAGAGAAATGTATTAGTATTGCCGCTTTGTCAGGTTTAAGGTTTTCAAGATCTTTCCTGTCATGAAATACAGTGTTGTAAGAAAAACACAGATCGCCGGATTCAAAATCGCCTGACCAGGTATTTGAGAGCTTCCAGGTTGAGAATTCTTTAAGAATACCTTTCGGGTTTTGTTTTACAATTGCCGGTGCTACAGGAAGGCTGCAGAGAAAGCTTATATCTGTATCCGGATTGAGTGTGAAGGGGAAATCAAACATCAGAATGAGCGGTCTGTCGGGAAATACTGGACACAGACTGCTTTTTCCCATGTTTTTTAAACCCAGCATTTCCAAATTGAAAGAGGTCGAAGCATCCTCTGATATTTTATCGTTTAAACTGAATTTTTCACGGCCGTCTGTACTTGTTTTTAATGCTGTATACAAAGAATCAGCCTTTTTCAGGATACAAATTTCACTTATACCGTAATTTATCAATAATATTTCCGGTATTTCTTCGGGAATTTTTGACCAGAAAAAATTATTTGAATTATCGTCAGCCATTTAATTCCTCTTTTATAACCATTTTTTCTTTTTAAAGAAAACGAGCATAGATACACCGATTATAAGCATAACAAGAAGAACTGCAAAATAAGCCCATTTAACAGAAAGTTCAGGCATATAGGAAAAATTCATACCGTAAATACCGGCAATAAATGTTAACGGAATAAAAATTGTAGCAATCAGTGTCAGAACCTTCATTACTGAGTTCATCCGGTTGCTTATAGTTGAAGTATATGTGTCATATACACCGCTTAGAATTTCACGGAATACATCGATAAACTCAACAACCTGTATGACATGGTCAGACACATCGTTGAAGAAAACCAGAGTGTCTTCGCTGATCAAATCAGTTTCTTCGCGTTTTATGTTATTTGCAATTTCCTTAAGGGGCATTGTTATTTTGCGAAGGTAGAGCAGTTCCTTTCTTAAATCATGCAGCGCTGTGGTGTGTTCGCTGACTGGATTTTTGAGTACTTCATCTTCAAGATTATCTATACGTTCTGAAAGTGTATCTGTGACTGCCATGTAGTTGTCGATAATAATATCAATTAACGCGTAAAATAGATAATCATTACCCTTTTTTCTGATTTTACCAAGGCAGTTTCTAAGTCTTGCCCTGACAGGATCGAAAAGGTCTCCCGGTTTTTCCTGAAAACTGATTAGGTAATCCTTGCCAAGGATAAAACTGACCTGTTCAGACTCAATGCTCCCGCTTTTCTCATCCCAGGAGATCATTTTCAGTATTAAAAGCATCTGATCATCAATTATGTCAATTTTGGGAAGAATTGTAGTATTCAGAATATCTTCAAGGAGCAGGGGATGTATATTAAAAAGAGTGCCTGTTCTGTTAATCAGTTCTATATCATGAAGCCCGTCAATGTTGATCCAGTTGACATAATCAGCCTGTTTTTCGATTAGAGCGGAATTAATATCATCCGGTACAGTTTCTGATAATTCTGTTTCATTGTATCTCATTAGAGATATCACAGCCTTATCAGTTTTTTTTCTGCCGATATGGACCAGTGAGCCTGGAGGACTTCCAATGCTTTCTTTACGGTTTTTAAAGATTTTATGGTACTTCATAATGAAACATTATACATTAAAAAACCGCCTTTGAAAGGCGGCTTTCTTCTCAGGAAAATTAATTTTAGAGGTCGAGGTTTGCCGGTTCGAAAAGTTCTTTTCCGCTCTTGCAGCATGGGCACTTTACAGGCGGTTCTGTATTTTCAACAATGTAACCGCATACACTGCACTTCCATAGAATAGGTTCGTCTCTTTTATAGACTGTACCGTTGTTAACCATTTCAAGAAGTCTTTTGTATCTGTCTCTGTGATGAGCTTCGACTTTAAGAATCTGTTTGAATAGATTCATAGCATCTTTTTCACCTTCAGCTTCGGCTTCCTTTGCAAAATCAGCATACATTGTCTGTACTTCGTAATCTTCACCTTCCATGGCGGCCTTCAGGTTTGCCGCAGTATCTCCGATACCTCCGAGCATAGTAAACTCGTCAAAAGCGTGCTGCATTTCGTTTGCTGCAGTTTCTTCAAAAATTTTGGCTATGTAGTTATAGCCTTCTTCTCTAGCTACTGCAGCCCAGAATGTATATTTGTTTCTGGCCTGAGATTCACCTGCGAAGGCAGACTGCAGATTCTCTGAAGTTTTTCCCATAATGATACTCCTATAAATATATTTTTATCATCTGTTTAACAGAATGATGATTCCTTAATTATGTTTACAGCTGCTGCATATCCCGCTGTAGACTATTCTCATACCTGTAATTGTGAAATTTTCAGGAGGTGCTGTCAAATATTCAACTTCCTTTTCATTACCTTTGGATTCGATATCATAGATATTTCCGCATTCCGTACAATGAAAGTGATTATGTCCATGCGTCTGGGTATCAAAGCGTCTTGTAGAGCCGTAGGTTTCGGTTTTCTCAATAAGCCCGCAGTCATGAAAAGTCTGCATTGTCCTGTTCACTGTGTCATAAGTCACTGAAGGTATAACCGGTTTAACAAGTTTATAAACTTCATCTACAGTAGGATGAGTTTTTAGAGGCTTAATCAAATTAAATATAGTGACTCTGTTGGGGGTCATGCGCAAACCGCACTTTTTGAATTCCTCCCGTATAAAAGTCAGGTTCTCTGTATGTAAATGCATTAAAATATTATATAATAGTAATGCTTATTTAGCAATGGATTTTATCAGGAAAAAACATTTTGCATCATTATAAGAGATTTTATTTAATTAGTTATTATACAATAATTTATATCGTATTAAAAATATTAAGAAAACTTTTGAATACCCGTTGACATAAAAATTAAATTCATTTATCTTAACCAAGCATTAAGCAATCCCCTGTAGCTCAGCTGGTAGAGCGGGTGACTGTTAATCACTAGGTCGGCAGTTCAAGTCTGTCCGGGGGAGTATTAAAGACTGTCTGTAATAATTTCAGACAGTCTTTTTTTTGTATCTGTAACCGATCTACTTCTTTTCTATTCCGAATGATGAAATTTTATAAATAGTTAAAAAATTTGAAGTCTTCTATAAAAAAATGACCCACAAGAATTTCTTCAAGAATATAATCAAAGAGAGCTTCAGGAGTTTTTATATAATGATCAATGTTTGCTTCTGTGCGATTAATACTGTTTAGAATATGGGTATGTATTTCTTTATGATCATCAAGAAATGGATATCCGGCTTTAAGAAGAATTCCTTCTTCATATCTGAAATGTCTTGTCAGAGATTCAATGAAGTCGATATATAGTAAGTGAAATTTCTCAGGATTAACGTCAAATAAATCAATCATTGCGTTGGCATCAACCATCAGCTGTTTATGCTGCTGATTAATTGTATTATTACTGCAAAACCATTCACTCTTCCAGTCAAGTGTTTTCAATTCTCTTTTCATCGGTTCACTGTCCATACTTATTGATAACCTGTTCCTGCCGTCATTTTTTGCCTTATAGAGGGCATTATCAACACGTTTGAATAAGCTGCCCCAGAACTCATACTCAAGACGCTGAGCAATTCCAAGACTTATTGTTACATGACCTATATCGTTATATTCAATTTTTGAAATCGCTGTACGCAGTTTCTCAGCAATACCGACGGCTATATTCAAACTGCCGCCGGAAACAATGATTAAAAATTCCTCTCCGCCCCATCGTACCAGGAGATCACTTTTTCTGATTATTTCTTTGGCTTTTGCGGCAGTGCCAATCAATACCCGATCACCTGCTTCATGACCAAAATTATCATTTACATGTTTAAAATGATCCAGATCAAAAAGAATTATTGAAAGATCGTATTCCAATCGATCAGCTCTATCAATTTCGCTGTGAATGTTCCTCTCCAGCATTTCTCTATTAAAAACACCTGTCAGCCTGTCAGTTACAGCAGTCTCATTCAGTGTTCTATTTTTATTACGAAGCTGCATATGTTTGACTGAAATACGATATAAACTGATAGTTGCAGATAAAATAACCATAATACCTAGCAGTATTACAAGGTAGATTATGCTGTAGTTAAAATTGTTAGTAAGTTCATCAGGGATATAATAGATTTCCCAGTCCCCAAAATCTGTTTTTTTAATAATTTTTTCAGGATCCATATCAATTATCTCTGGATTGCCGTACATGATTTGAGATTTTTCGCTTTTATCCAATATAAGAACCTTGATTTCAGCATCTTTGCTTATTTGATCTATATATTCATTGAATTTGATTCCATCAAGAACAATACTTGCCTGTCCCCAATATAAACCGTCTTTTAAAAAGGGAAGCCTTATGATATACCCGATACCGCCCTGAACAAGATTTACCGGTCCCTGAAAAACAGGTCTTAGTTCCCGTTTAACCTGGAGGACTTTTCGGGACTGACCTTCTATTTGTGAGAGATCAACCCCGATAGCGGCGGCATTTTTTTCTCTGGGGTAGTTCCATATAAGCGTTGTATCCTTGAGTATCCCGATATTCCGGATATATGGACTTCTGTCGTGCATTAAATTAGCTAAAAATATGTAAATTTCTTCATCCTGAAAATTATCAAATGTTTCAATGTAAGCTGAAAATCCGAGTAGAATATCATTGTGAGTCAATATGAAATTTTCAAGATGGTTGTTAAAATTCATGTATCTATTATATGAATCTATAGTTCGTTGCGATTCTACCTGATTAAAAAGCAGACTGCTTACCCATATGAGCATTACGCTTAGAATGATAAGGAAAAATCCTGCGAGTCCGAGTGCCTGAAATTTTAACATTTTATTTTTCATTAGATTCTCTCTTTAGGTATTATAAGCAATCAGAGGTTAGAAAAAAGAGGTCAGCACAAGATATTTTTAAAATTATATTTTCTATGCTAAAATATTCCTGTTTAAATATTAGGAGAAAGTATGAAGACTTTGGTTGCTTACTATTCACATTCAAATAATAACCGGTTTATTGCTCAGGAGTTCTCAAAAAGATTAAAATGCAGTATCGAGGAAATTAAACCTAGGGGAAACCTTCACCTTCTGCAGCTTTTATTTTCAGGGGTCAGATTCGGCTTCGGCATCAGTTCTTCAAAATATTCACCGGCAGATTTTGACAGGGTTATAATCTGCAGTCCTATATGGATGGGGACTGTGGTTTATCCTGTATTCAAATACATTAATAAATACAGTGAAAGTATTAAAAAACTGTATTTTATTTCCTGCTGCGGCTCAACAGAGGAACAGAAGGATTCCAAATTCGGCTATGACACTGTATTCAAGAAAATAGAAGAAATTATCGGAGATCGTTTTGCCGGAGCATCCGCGCTTCCGATAGCTATGCTCTCTCCGGAGACTGAAAATGTTATGCAGCTTAGTCTTAATGACTCAAATTTTCAGGGTGAAATAAACGACCGCTTTGAAAAAATAGTTGCTGGCTTCGAATAGGAAAGATAAAACGCAACTGTTGTTGTATATTTTAAAGATGTGATCTTCCAGCAAACCTCGGTTAGTTTTGAAAATCATTATAAAAACAGACGGGTTAAAAATGAATAAAAGTATAAGATCTAAAGTTTCGCTGATTATTTTAATTTATATAATATTAACTGCAGCTTTTTCTGTCTATATTTATCGTATTGAATATAAAAGTAAAGAAGAGCAGCTTAATAACAGTCTTTACGCAGCTGCAAAGTCCCTTGATATGATTATTGGTCCTGATTTTTTTGATCAATATAATTTTAATAACAGGATTTCAGCAGCTGAATACGAAAAAATCACTAAAGTATTGAATAATTTTGCAGATTCACTTGGGCTCGAATATGTATATGCAATGGTTCGTCAGAATAGCACAATTTATTTTGTGGTCAGTAATGAAACCGAAGATGATTTAATAAGGGGAACTCCAAGTCTTTTCTACAATCCTTATCCTTTTCCGCCCAAGGATCTTACAGATGCATTTGACGCAGGAAAAGTTACCTACAGGTATTATTCTGCATACAGGAATATTTGGAACAGTTATTATTCAATTTTTCTGCCCGGTATAAGTCCGGAGGGAAATAAATACATGCTTGCTGCTGATATAAAACTTCAGGACCAGATAAGTATACTTCGAAGCAGTATTTATAAAGCTGTTATTCTCATCTGCATTTTCATGATACCGCTGATTCCCCTGACATATATTCTAAAAAAAGGAGCTGATCGAAGGACCGCAGATCTTGAGAAACTTATATATTCAGATAAATTAACACATCTGCCCAACCGCGATGGATTTATACGTGACACAGCTCCTGTTGAACGAAAATATATGTCTGTAATTATGATTGATATTGATTCCTTCAGGGATATAAACAATCTGTTCGGCGGAATTGTAGGAGACAGAGTCCTGCTCCGTATTGCTGATATTATTAATGAAATCTGTACTCCGCATTTAAAGCTTTATAAATTTCCTGTTGATGAGTTCATAATTCTGGCTAAAGACTGCGGGGAACTTGATTTTATTATACAAACGGCAGAAAAAATTATAAATACTATTTCAGATGAGAGTTTTGTAAATATAGGGCAGCCGCTTGATTTAACAGTTACTGCAGGAATTGTTTATCAGGAAACTATGCATATGGAGCTTCTAAGTCATGCAAATATTGCAAAGAACAGAGCTAAGTATGAAAAGAAGGGCTGGATTCTTTATGATGATTCGATGAAGGTTGAAACGAATTACAACAACAATTTCAAAACAATAGGTATTATAAAAGAAGCTATTAAGGCTGATGCGGTAATTCCTTACTACCAGCCGATTAAAAATAATTACACAGATGAAATTGAAAAATATGAAGCCCTGATACGAATCCGCAGAGAAAATGGAGAAGTACTGCTTCCAGGCGATTTTCTGGAGGTTGCCAGAAAAAGTAAACTATATAAAGAGCTTACTTTATGCATGATAAGGAAATCGTTCAGGGATTTCACAGGTATGGGAAAGACAATTTCATTGAATTTCAGTGCCCGTGATATAGAGGATGATTCTACAGTCGATTTCCTGGTGAAATGCTGCAGAGATTATAATATGCAGCATTATGTTATAATCGAACTGCTTGAATCAGAATCGATAATTCACTATGAAACAATTTTCCGTAATATACACCGGCTAAAAGAAGAGGGAATACGGATAGCAATTGATGATTTCGGAAGCGGCTATTCAAATTTTATTTATCTGTCCCAATTTCATGCTAATTATATAAAAATTGACGGTACTCTGATAAAAAAGCTGCTTACTGAAAAACATTCGGATGCCATTATAACGGCAATATCAGCCTTTGCCCGGGATCTTGATATATCTTTGATAGCTGAATTTGTTTCAAATGAGAAAGAAATAACACGCCTGAAAGAACTGAATGTAGAATTTTCTCAGGGATTTTATATCGGCAAGCCGAAGCCTTTCGAAGAGCTTAATATAAAAAGAAGCCCGAGAGTTAAAATTTAGTTATTTCTTGTATCTAAATTGAGCCAGTTTATAATTTCTTCGGAGATAGTTTCAATTGAACCTGAATTAATAAAAAGTTTTGTATTTCTTTCTCCGTCGGCTGAATACAGAATTTTGCTTTCCATAAGAATATTTACATGTCTTGAAACTGTAGACTTGGCCAGCCCCATTTTTATTGTGAGCTCTTTCTGTGTCATAGGCTGCCTTGAAAGCATAAATAATATTTCAAGCCTGGTCCGATCTGAAAGGGCGAATGCTTTCGTACTTATCGAATTCGAACCTTTGAGACTGTAATCATCGTCGCGAAAAGGAAGATCCATACATAGGCTGAAAATACCTGCATCATGACGATCATCAATAACAAGGTGAGGGAAAGAAAAGAGGCTTAGTTTTATATAAAAAACATCAAGAACTTCAGAGTTGAAAGATGTACTGTACATTTTTTCCATAACCATCTGATTTTTTTTAATTGAAACTCTGGGATTCATACGTTTTACATAATCGGTGAATGCAAGGGTCCTGGATAAGGTTGTTTCATTTTTGATTGATGCTTTAATTAAAGTTTGATGTTCTTCGATGATATCGATAAAAAAATTCCTGCAGTATGTTTCCAGAAAAAAAGTCAGACTTTCAGGTTTAATATCTTCGGGAAATCTCGTCCAATTACCGTAGTCATTAACGAAATTTATAATCTCTACAGAGCTGTCCAAATTAAAGTCTTGAAAAGTATACTGATTAATATATTCGTCAAGATGAAGCCAGCCGCCGATTTTGCTTTCAATCAACCTGAAAAGATCTTTTTCCTTTCTTGAAAAGTTTCTGTATACCTCGAATGCCCATACAGAACTTGGACCGTGATGGCCCGGATCTGATATTACATCTAGTGACATGACCATATCAGAGATCGGATTATAGGTTATTTTTACCTTTTGCTGCAGATTTTTATAATCATTAATGTAAATCATGTTCGACCGCTGATTATAAATCAGAGGATCCTTTATGTAAAGGTTAGGGTTCCCTCAACTTTTCCACGGTATTCTGCATACCGAAGGATCAGAGATGAAGCCAACAGGTATATTACGGCAAGTAGTGATAATGTTGCCAGCTCTCTGCCGATGATTATTAAATCTATTACCGGAAGATAAGCTGTTCTTAAAAGTTTTACACAATGAGAAAGCGGGTATGCAAGTGCTGCAAAAGATAAGGCCCCAGGCAGAGCTGCAACTGGAAAACGAATCCCTGACAAAAACTCGGATGGAGTTTCGAAAAGTGCATACACCAGGCGCATGTTTCTTCCTGTTAAAAAGATGGCACATACAAGACTCCCCCAGGGAAGGCTTAATACAAATATAAGGATAGACAGAGCTATAAATATAAGGATATTCGGAGGCTGCACCCTGAATACTATATGGGCAGAAATTAGAAAACCTGCGTACGAAGCAAGAAAGGAGGGCAGTACGCCTGCTGCATTGGAAATGAGCCAGAGAGTTCTGTTTACCGGTGATATATAAATAGGTTCAAGTATACCGTAATCTCTCTGTACGCCCATTGCTGCACCAGTATTTATATATTCGTTGAATATAGAAAGAACAAGGATCCCGGGAATGATATAGCTCATTATCTTAAAGAATCCGCTGTCAAAGGAAGCCGGCAACTCATTACCCTCAAAAAGCGGTGAGTAAAACAGATAGTATGTTAGGCAATTCAGAAGCGGCCATGATATCTGCTGCATCAGAAAAAAAAGTTTATTGAAATGCTGTGATTTAAATCCTTTTAAGCTCTGCCAGTATATAAAATTAAATATTGTCATATTTCTCTCCGATCAACAGGCCGACAGCTTTATTATTGCATCTTCAAGCGATGGCAGTCTTTGTGTATATTCCAACCCGGATGTTCCGTCAAACTCAATATTCTTTAATAAATGATATCCTTCCGTTTTGTCCACTGTGATGATAAATTTATTTCCTTCTTTAATTACTGATGATTCATCTAATGCTATCAGTTGATTTATTTTATTTAGAAGCCGCTGATCTGAAAAACTGAAATGATGCTTCTCTTTCAAACCTGTCAAATTAAATAATTCTTTATATGTTCCATCAAAGATAAGGCTTCCCTGCTGCAGAATTCCAACATTTTTACATATTTGTTCAATTTCCGACATGTAATGGCTTGTAAGTATTATTGTTCTTTTTTCATCTGAAACCAGAATTTCCTTAATAAAGTTCCGTATTTCAACTGCTATTGCCACATCGAGTCCAAGTGTAGGTTCATCAAGCAGCAGATATCTCGGATTATTTATCAGCCCTCTGGCAATTGTAAGTCTCTGTTTCATTCCTCTTGAGTAGGTTTCCACCCGTTTGTCTGCTTTGCTTGCAAGACCTGTAAGTGAAAGAAGTTCATCAACACGTTTTTTTGACTCACGGTAGGACATACCGTACAGTGATGAAAAATAGAACAGATTTTCTTTTCCTGTCAGCCTGAAATAAAGCATGCGGTCACTGCCTGTTATCATATTTATCTGAGAACGCAGCACCTTTTCATCCTGTACAGTATCAAATCCATCGAGTTGGATAGAACCGGAACTGGGACGAAGCAATGTTGCAATCATTTTTAATGTTGTAGTTTTACCTGCTCCATTAATACCAAGAAGACCGTATGCTCCGGCAGGTATTTCCAAATCAAGATTACGGACTCCGGTACTGTATTCAGATTTCTTTAAAACTTTTCTTGTTTTATATATTTTGGATACATTATTAATTTTTATCATGCAGTTCTCCTATGATAAATAATTTTCAAGGGCTTTGCGCTCAACTAGCGGAAGCAGCAGGTAGCCGGCTGTAATAAGGATTATGGCTGGTATAAGATTTAATAAATATTCAATGAAACTGCTCATACTGTACCCATTAAATAAGCCGGTTCGGACAAGGTTAACACCGTAATTAACGGGTATAAATCTGCTGAAAAGAAATAATGGGTGCGGCAGCGATTCTACTGTGAATAGATATCCGCCGCATAGCAGCATCAGGGGAAGCAGGGTATTCTGAATTATAAATGTGTCACGAAATGTGATCATTAAAATACTTGTAACCAAGGCAAGCCCATGGAGAGTAAAAAGTATCTGTAATAATCCAAGTACAACAGTGAATAGATTAACTTTATAAGCAATTCCGGCTAAAGCAGAAATAACTGCTGCAATCAAGAAATCAATTAAAGACAGTGATAACTGATGCAGCTGGTTTCCCATGTAATACTTACAACGTTGAAACGGAATAATCAGAATGCACTCGAGAGTACCTTCCCGGCGTTCAGTCATAAGAGTTCTGCTGACATTCAATAAAATTCCCTGGGTTGTTCCGTATAATGCAGAGCCGATTATAATAAAACCTCTGTAGTCACTGATTCCGGAATATCTGATGAATGAAGACGAAACAATTCCGTTGTTAAGTCGGAACAATATGAAAGCAGTGGCAACGGTAAAAAAAATAAATGTCAGCCTGCTGATAAAAAAATCCGCATATTCGCCTCTAAGTGCTGAGATGAGATTTTTTTTAAAGACATTAAAAATAATCATAAAAATCCTTAAGTACGTATATATGCGAACTTAAAATATAATAAAATTACAAAATTGTCAAATTTATTTAGAGTTTTCATGTCGCAGTGTTTATACTAAAAACATATGGAAAATTTTAAGCTTAATACCGATGAACCGGATTTGCGTAATAATAAACTTGAGCTTATAAGGCTTTCACCAATGGTAGAGGATGCATTGGTAAGGCGCTCATTTTTTCTTACCTTTCCGGCCTTACTTGAAGACTTTTATGAGAAAGAAACCGGGAACCGGACAAATGCACATTTCTTTAAGTCTGGTTTTCTGGCATTGTTTGTTTATAACCTTTTTATAGTTACCGACTATTTTATGATTCCCGATATATTCAAAACCGCAGTTATTATGAGAACCTGTATTGTTACACCTGTGATAATTTTTACAATGATTCTGGTTAAAAGAAATCCGCGGCCTTTTGTCAGGGAATTTATCGAATCTGTTGTGGCTTTTATTGTAGGTTTGAGTCTGATTTTTATACTGATTCTCAGTAATTCTGAGAATGCCGGGGCATATCATCCGGGAGTGACTTTAATACTGATATTTTCCAATCTTTTTGTTAGAATAAAGTTCAGATACAGTTTTTTTGGAACAATATCTTTATTTTTGATTTATCTGTTATGTACCCCTTTTTTCTATCTTATAAAAACTCCAATCATGGTTAATAATTTAATTTTTCTCTTTTCTACAGGTCTGTTCACTTTAATTAGCAGCTATACGACTGAAAAATATCTTCGGAAAAATTATCTGCTCATTCTGAGAGAGCGGATACAAACCATAAATCTGCATGAGATAAACAGTGAGCTGGTTATGCTGTCCCAAATTGATGCACTGACTGGCCTGCCCAACAGACGTCAGATTGATGAATATATTGATAAACTTAAACGAAGCGGGATAGAAGAAAATATTGCTGTTATCCTTATGGATTTGGATAATTTCAAAGCTTATAATGATTACTACGGTCATCAGGCAGGTGATGAATGTCTTCGTATGATATCTGAATCCCTGAAATCTGTAACCAGAAGCAAGGGGGACCTTGTTGCAAGATACGGCGGTGAGGAATTCCTTCTTATACTTCTGTCAACCGACAATAAGGCTGCCCTGAATGTCAGCGGCAGAATTACCAAGGCTGTATATGATCTTGGTATACCGCATGAAAAGTCTGATGAATACGGAGTTGTAACTATAAGCGGCGGACTTGCAGTAAGCATAAGAAATGATAATATTGAAGAGCTGATAAAAAAGGCGGATGAAGCCTTATATAAGGCTAAAAAAGCTGGAAAGAACAGAATAGCGATGTCAGGTTAGTTTTAAAGATGAAGGCTGTGAGCCTTGAACAGACAGTAAACATAATCATCAGTCTGAAGATTCAGCCGCTTGAATGATTCCCTTGTCAGCTTGGTTATCAGCTGGATACCTGCATCAATCACGCAGATATCAGCATTATCGGTGCTGTAAATATTTATTATCTTTCCCGGTATCTGATTCTGTATTGAGATATCATAATTATATTTTTTAGATAATGCAATTTCATCCGGCTGTATAGTCAGTGTGAATTTCCCTCCCGGCGAAACTGCTGATTTAATATCATAATTAAAAATTTCTTTTATTCTGCAGCTGTACAAGCCTTCACATATTTTTTCTGAAGAGTCTATATTGATAGTATTAATTAAATCTTCTTTGGACGCAATACCTTTATCCTGGGACAGTACATCAAGAATATTGCCGAAACCTTTGCATCTTCCGTCTTCAATAAGATAGATTTCATCTGTCATACGCTGAATATCAGGCAGATCATGGCTTATAAGCAGCATTTGTATCTTAAGAATATCGCGGATACGTTTAAGATAGGGAAGTATACTTGTTCTGAGGTTGGAGTCAACTGCATTAAATGGTTCATCAAGCAGCAGTATTTCCGGCGTCGTATAAAGCGCTCTTGCGATTGCCGTCCTCTGCTGTTCTCCACCGGAAACCATGGAAGGATAAGAGTCTGAAATTTTCCCAAGTTCAAACAATTCTATCAGTTCATTTATATTTAGATTTCCTTCACGCTTGTATTTTTTACTGAACAGAATATTTTCTCTTATTGTGAGATGGGGAAATAGAAGTTTCTCCTGAAAAACTACGCCAATTTTTCTTTTATAAGGAGGTACAAAAATGCGTCTTTCAATATCAGTCACCGGTTTTCCGTTTATAGTTATAAATCCTTCATCTGGTTTTATTAACCCGGATATAAGATTAAACAGTGTTGTTTTTCCAGCACCTGACGGGCCGAAAATACCGGTAGTTTTATTATTAATCTGGGCTTTTAAATCAACTGAAAAGTTTTTCCTGTTTAATTTGAGATTAAAACAGATACTCATTGCAGTCCTTCTCCTTCTTTCAGATTATTTTTTACTAAATATGAAGATAAAATCACTGCAAGCAATGAGATACATGCTGATATTGCAACTAATACAGCGGCTTCCTTTTCCTTTCCGGGTATTTGAAGCATGGAATAAACGGCAAGAGGAATGGTCCTTGTCACTCCTTCAATATTTCCCGCGAATGTTATGGTTGCTCCGAATTCACCAAGACTGCGGGCAAATGCAAGTACGACCCCGCTGATGATGCCGGGTTTCATAAGGGGAAGAGTAACTCTGAAGAATACTGAAATCTTTCCGGCTCCAAGAGTAAATGCGGCTTTTTCGTACATCGGATTAATCATTTCAATAGACACCTTCAAACTTCGAAGCAGCAGCGGAAATGATACAATCATTGCAGACAGAACCGCGGCAAGTGTTGTGAAAGCAATCCGTATACCAAAGAAGCTGTATATATAACTGCCGATTAGTCCGTTTTTTCCAAGTATTATGAGCAAAAGGAATCCGGTAGTAACCGGCGGCATTACAAGCGGTAAATTGAAAATTCCTTCAATAAGCGAACTTCCTTTTATACGGTATCTGTGCAGAAGATAAACAACAATAAGGGAAGGCGGGAGATTGGCTGCTGTTGCCAGCAGCCCAATCTTCAAAGAAAGGAAAACACAGGAAAGGATCTCAGTGGAAGTCATTGCCTTCTAACCATTGAAGGTAAATCCATATTTGTTGTATATGTTTTTTACATCTTCATCCTGCAGCATGAAGCTGTAGAATTTCTGTGTAATTTCATCATCAGTCAAAGCTGATATGAAATATACGATTGGTATATGTGATTCATCCGGAAATACCGAGATGATTTTCACCTTATTTGATTTTTCCGCATCTGTGCGGTAAACAATTCCAAGCTCACATTCCCCGAGTTCAACAACCATCAGTGCTGCACGAACATCGGAAGCAGGCTGTATTCTTTCTGCTAGAACTGATTTCCAGTTAAAGTAATCAAGAGCCTGCTCAGCGTACATTCCTGCCGGAACATGCGCCGGATCACCAGTGGAAATACGGCCCTGAAATCGGCCGGGTAAATCTGCATCAAAACTAAGAATGAAGGATTCGGCAGTACTTTCTGCCGGTGCAATAAGTACAAGGTCATTTACAAGCAAAGATGCTGATTTAACTGAATACCCGTTTTCATTGACATAAGCCGTCCATTTCTCGGAGGCTGATATATATATATTGGCATCGGCTCCTTCAGTAATCTGCCTGGCAAGAGTGCCGCTTGAAGCAGGATTGGTTTTTACAGAGATTCCAGTCTTATCATAAAAGATTTTACCGGCATCAATAATCAAATCAGTTGTACTGGCTGCATTAAAAATGATAAGTTCATTCTCATTTTTCTCCATAGTCCCGGAGGCAAAAACACTGATGCTGATAAGAGTAAATGTAAGTACTATACAAAACCTGTTAGACAACTTTCCGCTCCTTAAATTTCTCAACTATCCTTTTGCATAAAACATGCCAAGTCTCTATTTAAGTGTGATATTGGATTATATCGCCGTAAAATATTGTTTTTCTTCTTATATTAACTTTGAATAATAAATTTGATGTTTAAAATGACCTACAAAACAGTAGTTTGGATATCTTCAACCTACAAAAGTGTAGGTTTTTTATGATTTAAAAAACGAAATTTTATCATTTTTATACTAAAAAATGCCGTTTTAACCCTAATTACTATCAAAAATAATAACCTCGGATAATATGGCTCAATTCTTGCTAATTAAATTATATGGATTGCAATACTCATAGTTTTAGAATGCAGATTATTGATTCAACTCTAAGGGACGGAGAACAGGCTCCGGGAATTTTTTTTACTACAGCGGAAAAGAAAAGAATCGCCATGCTTCTCTCGGAATCAGGGGTAGATCTTATAGAAGCTGGTATTCCGGCTATGGGTACAGATTCCGTACATTTTTTAAAATGGTGTTCGACCAGAGGCCTCAATGCCTCCTGCTGGTGCCGAGCCGCCGAAAAAGATATTGATCTTGCAGAAACAACCGGTCTGGGTACAATTCACATAAGTTTTCCTTTATCTGATATACATCTGAATGTTTTCCATAAAAGCAGAAACTGGCTTTTAGATAATATCTGCAGTTTATATGATTATGCGGAAACAAAATTTGAAAAAGTAAATATAGGTTTTATGGACATTTCAAGAGCCGACCGTCTGCTGCTTGAAACGGTAATCAGGACTGCCGACAGATGCGGTTATTCCATGATTAGGCTCGCTGATACAGCAGGAATAATGACTCCGGATGATATTTTCAAACTGGGAAGCCTTCTATATGAGTATAAGCCTAAACTGGAACTGCATGCACATAATGATTTTGGTATGGCGACAGCGAATGCTGTTACTGCTATTAATCAGGGGTTCAAGGCCGTCAGCGTAACTGTATCCGGAATCGGTGAACGTGCCGGAAACGCAAGACTTGAAGAGGTTGCAGCTTTTCTGGATGTGAATAATAAAAGAAATTTTGAGCTCGGAAAGCTTAATCATCTATGTAAGCTGATTTCTGAAATTACAGGCAGGGATATACCCCTTGATAAACCTGTTACCGGTAAAAATATTTTTTCTCATAAATCAGGAATTCATGTAGCAGGTACATTGGAAAATCCATCTGCTTTCATGCCGTTTAACCCAGAAGAAAAGGGGCTTGGAAGCATTAAACTTTCAGCCGGCTCACATAGCGGCAGAAAGGCTGTAAAACATATACTTGCTCAGAAATTAATATTTATCAGCGATTATAAATCTGAAATCATTCTGGATCTGGTCAAGAAAGAATCTGCTGCCAGAAAAAGAGATCTAAACCAAGAGGAAATTGAGAGAATATACTATGAGTTTGAACACAGCAGAAAATCTGCCGCAATATAACGGCTGTTCTGATTGCGAATCCTGCAATAAGTACCAGCTTAATCTTCTCTTTGAAATCAGCCGTTTACTGTTAAGTGAGGATGATCTGTCAGTTGTTCTTAACACAATGCTTAAACGGCTGTCATCATTTCTAAATTTAAAGAGCAGTACTATAACAATCTTCAATAGAAAAACAGGAAATATTTCTATTGAAGAAGGTTTCGGTATTTCTGCGGAACAGCGTGCCCTTGGTGTGTATAAGCCCGGAGAGGGGATTACCGGAAATGTAATAGAAACCGGTTTACCTTCCGTAATTCCTGATATCTCACGTGAACCGAAGTTTCTTAATAGAACAAAATCATTTCCGGAGGGACAGGAAAAAAAGAAGACTGCATTTATTTCTGTTCCTGTAAAAGCAGGAAAGGAAGTTATCGGTACACTAAATGCAGAAAAAATAAATGAAAATACAGAAAGCCTGGAAGATGAGCTGTATCTGATACAGATTGTAGCTGCAATGATTTCTCAGGCTGTTCAGCTGTACCAGGCTCATCATGAAGAGAATGAACAGCTTCAGCTTGAAAATGAAAGGCTGCATAGAGAACTTCAGGATAAATTTAACCAGAACCTGTTTATTGGTACGTCAAAGGTTATTCGAAGAGTATTCGACTATGTTAATAAAATAGCCGATACAGTTGCAACTGTTCTAATCCTTGGTGAAAGCGGAGTTGGAAAGGAGCTAGTTGCAAAATCCATTCACTATGCAAGTAACCGAAAGAATAAACCCTTTGTAAAGCTTAACTGCGCCGCTCTTCCTGAATCCATAATTGAAAGTGAATTATTCGGTCATGAGAAGGGAGCCTTTACAGGAGCGGTAAGAGAAAGAAAAGGCCGTTTTGAACTAGCCCAGGAAGGCACTATCTTTCTTGATGAGGTGGGTGAACTCAGTCTTAATGTTCAGACCAAATTACTAAGGGTTCTGCAGGAACGGGAATTTGAACGTGTGGGCGGTACCCAGACCATTAAATGCGATGTAAGGGTAATAACTGCAACAAACCGTAATCTAGAAGATGAAATTAAAAATGGCAACTTCCGTGAAGACCTGTATTACCGGCTTAACATTATTCCGATTACAGTACCGCCTCTAAGGGAAAGAAAATCAGATATTCCACTTTTGGTGAATCATTTTATAGAAAAATATAATGCGCTTAATAATAAAAATGTCCGTCGAATTTCAACGCCCGCAATTGATATGCTTTTCTCCTACCATTGGCCGGGAAATATCCGTGAACTTGAGAACTGTATGGAACATGCTGTTATTTTGAGCGAAGATAATGTTATTCATGGTTATCATCTTCCGCCGACTCTCCAGATGAGAGTTCCTAAAACCTCGGGTAGTAAAACTGATCGGGGTTCAATGCAGCAGCAGCTTGATGCATTGGAGTATGAACTTCTGGTTGAAGCTTTGAAAGCAGCTAATGGAAATCTTTCGGAGGCGGCAAAAGAGCTTGGATTAACCAACAGGATGATTGGTGTACGAATGCAGAAATACGGGCTTGATTATAAAAACTATCGAAAGTACCGGAAATAGAAAAATTACATCTATGTAGAAAAAGGACTGAAACAGGAGTTTTAGTCCTTTTTTTTTACCTTTCTGTAAAAACATGTTTCTGCCTATTTATACACAGATGTAAAAAAGTAAATAAGGTTCTTTAGAAAATACCAAAATGTAAAAAATACATTGTTTTGTAAAACAAAATATATCTGTAAATATGTTTGTAAAACAAAAATTAAGGCAATATTAGGCCCTTTTACATATATTTTGCGGTAAATATGGCAAGTTGCCGCCAAGAACCGAAAACTTGGCATATTACCTGCATTATATAAGTGACTGCTGATAAAAAGCAGAAAAATCTCCGGCATTAGTCCGGCTTATACATTGGAGGAACACAATGAGAAAGATTGCTATCTACGGTAAGGGCGGAATTGGTAAATCTACTACTACACAGAATACCGTTGCGGGATTAGCCGAGATGGGTAAAAAAGTAATGGTTGTAGGCTGCGATCCTAAAGCAGACTCAACAAGGCTGCTGCTTGGAGGGCTGGCTCAGAAGACAGTTCTGGATACCCTCAGAGAAGAAGGAGAAGATGTAGAACTTGAAGACATCATGAAGACCGGTTTCGGAAATACATCATGTACTGAGTCAGGCGGACCGGAACCGGGTGTCGGTTGTGCCGGTCGCGGAATTATTACTTCTATAAACATGCTTGAGCAGCTTGGTGCGTATGATGATGACAAAGAACTTGATTATGCATTTTACGATGTTCTTGGAGATGTTGTATGCGGAGGATTTGCAATGCCTATCCGTGACGGTAAAGCACAGGAAATATACATCGTTGTCTCAGGTGAGATGATGGCTATGTATGCTGCTAATAACATCTGTAAGGGTATTGTTAAGTATGCAGATGCCGGCGGTGTAAGACTTGGAGGTCTTATCTGTAACTCAAGAAAGGTTGACAACGAAAGAGCAATGATTGAAGAACTTGCACGTCAGCTTGGTACACAGATGATTCACTTCGTACCGAGAGAAAACATGGTACAGAAGGCTGAAATACACAGAAAAACAGTTATCGATTTTGAACCTACTCATGCTCAGGCAGATGAATACAGATCTCTTGCTAAAAAGATCGATGAAAACCAGATGTTTGTTGTTCCGAACCCACTAGAGATTGAAGAACTTGAAAAACTGCTAATTGATTTCGGAATTGCAAACTAAAAGAAGAAAGAGGAGAGAAGAATTATGTTGATGGTAAGATCGATAGTCAGACCGGAAAAAGCACAGGATGTACTTGATGCACTTCTGGAAGCCGGATATCCGGCAGTAACAAGAGTTAATGTAGCAGGACGCGGCCAGCAGCGCGGTATTAAAGTCGGGGAAATAATGTACGACGAACTGCCGAAAGAGCTTCTTATGATGGTAGTTCCCAATTCTGAGAAAGATATTGTAATTAAAGTCATTCTTGACAACGCTAAATCAACTGAAAGCGGAGCATACGGTGACGGTAAAATCTTTATCACTGAAGTAGAAGAAGCTTACACAATCAGCTCCGGATTCAAGGAGATGTAATGAAAGAGATAATGGCTGTTATTCGTATGAATAAGATAAATGAAACCAAGCGTGCTTTAAGCAGCGCAGGTTTCTCCGGATTTACCGCAACGGGAAGAGTTCTCGGCCGCGGAAAGGGGCTTGTTGACTATCAGGTTATAAAGGGTGCCCAGGATGGCTATCAGGAAGCAATTTCACAGCTTGGCGGAGGTCCGAGGCTGGTTCCCAAAAGGCTGATAACGCTTGTAGTCAATGATGATAAAAAGGAGCTGGCTATTCAGACTATCATCAAGATTAACAAGACAGGAAATCCTGGAGACGGAAAGATATTTGTTTTCCCTGTAGCTGAAAGCATCAGGGTTAGAACTGGCGAAAAAGGCGAGAAAACACTCGACTGAGTGTAATAGCAAGGAATTAAATATGGCTGAAAATAACAACATAAATTCGGAAGTCTTTAAAGACCGAACAATGGATGTATATCCGGCTAAAGTTCTTAAAAAGAGAGCCAAGCAGTTCGTCATTAAAAATGATGAACCATCACAGCAGATTCAGGCAAATGTAAGAACTATTCCCGGAATAATAACACAGCGCGGATGCTGTTATGCAGGCTGTAAGGGCGTAGTTTTAGGTCCTACAAGGGACATTATTAATATAACTCACGGTCCTATCGGCTGCGGATTTTACTCATGGCTTACAAGACGTAATCAGACAAGACCGGAAGACAGTCCGGGTCAGGAAAACTTTATGCCATACTGTTTTTCAACAGACATGCAGGATGAGAATATCGTTTTCGGCGGTGAAAAACTTCTGAAGCAGGCAATACAGGAAGCCTATGACATTTTCAAACCCAAGGCGATTGCTATCTTTTCAACATGTCCTGTTGGACTTATTGGTGATGATATTCATGCTGTTGCAAAGGAAATGAAGGAAACTTTCGGCGACTGCAATGTCTTCGGTTTTTCGTGTGAAGGCTACAAGGGTGTCAGCCAGTCGGCTGGGCACCATATCGCCAATAACCAGATTTTCAAGCATGTTGTCGGAACAAAAGAAGAAGGCAAGCAGGGGAAATACAAAATCAACCTTCTTGGTGAATACAACATCGGCGGTGATGCCTTTGTTATTGAAAATCTCCTTGAGAAATGCGGGATTACACTTGTTTCAACATACAGCGGTAATTCTTCTATAGATCATTTTGCTTCATCACACACTGCCGACTTGAATACAATTATGTGTCACAGATCTATAAACTATGTCGCTGAAATGATGGAGAAAAAATACGGTATTCCCTGGATTAAGGTGAACTTTATCGGTGCAGAGGCAACCGCAAAATCCCTAAGAAAAATTGCCGGATACTTCGAAGATACTGAACTTATGGAAAAGGTTGAAGAAGTAATAGCTGAAGAAATTGCAGGCGTCGAGGCTGTAATTGAAGAAATCAGGCCAAGAACTGAGGGTAAATCAACAATGCTTTTCGTCGGAGGTTCAAGAGCACACCATTACCAGGAGCTTTTCAGAGAGCTTGGAATGAAGGTTCTTGCTGCCGGTTATGAGTTCGGACACCGTGATGACTACGAGGGACGTCATGTTCTTCCTACTATAAAAGTAGATGCTGACAGCCGGAATATTGAAGAGCTTTCAGTTGAACCGGATCCCGAGAAATACAGTCCGAGAAAAACTGAAGAAGAGAAGGCTGCACTTGAGGCCAAAGGTGTAACTTTCAGTGATTATGAGGGGCTCTGGCCAGAGATGGAAAACGGAACCTATGTAATTGATGACATCAGTCATTACGAAATGGAGAAACTGGTTGAAGAGTATCATCCCGATATCTTCTGTGCAGGTATAAAAGAAAAATATGCTGTACAGAAAATGGGTATACCCCTGAAACAGCTTCACAGTTATGACTACGGCGGACCATATGCAGGTTTCGTAGGTGCAATCAACTGGTACAGAGAAATAGACAGAATGACCAGCAGCAAGATTTTCAGTTTAATCGGCGCACCATGGGAAAAAAATAAATCGCTGTACGGCAGCTTTATAAAGAAATAGGAGAGAGTCATGTTACTTAGACATACAACCGCAGAAGTAGCGGAAAGAAAAGCGTTAACAGTTAATCCGGCAAAAACTTGTCAGCCGGTTGGAGCAATGTATGCTGCGCTTGGTATTCACGGATGTCTTCCGCACAGCCATGGCTCCCAGGGATGCTGCGCTTATCACCGCTCAGCATTAACAAGACATTATAAAGAACCTGTTATGGCCGGCACCAGTTCCTTTACTGAGGGTGCTTCAGTATTCGGAGGTCAGGCTAACCTCATAACAGCTCTTAACACTATGTTCAGCGTGTACAATCCCGACATGATTGCGGTACATACAACCTGTCTGTCCGAAACTATCGGAGATGATGTGAGTCAGATTGCACAGAAAGCTATGGATGACGGTAAAATACCGGAAGGTAAAAAAGTTATTCAGTGCAGTACACCTTCTTATGTAGGTTCGCATGTAACCGGATTTTCATCCATGACTGCAGCATTTGCCAAGGCTTTCTGCGTTGACGAAGAAGAAAAAACCAACCAGGTAAACATTGTTCCGGGCTGGGTTGAACCTTCGGATATGCGTGAAATTAAAAGAATAATGAGGGAGATGCGTGTTGCCAATGTAATGTTCCCTGATACTTCAAACGTACTTGATACCCCCATGACCGGTGTTCATGACATGTTCCCTAAGGGCGGTACAAAGGTTGAAGAACTTGAGACTATCGGAAAGAGCCATTACAGCTTTGCGCTAGGCAGTTTTGCAAGCGAAGCTGCAGTTAATGAAATAAAGAAAATAGCAAAGGTTCCGTACGAAGTTATGGATCTGCCAATCGGAATAAGAGCAACAGACAGATTCCTTATGAAAATTGCCGAAGTAACAGGACATCCGGTTCCGGATTCTATCACCGATGAGCGCGGCCGTGTAGTTGATGTACTATCAGATATGCAGCAGTACCTCTACGGTAAAAAAGTCGGTATATACGGTGATCCCGATCAGCTTATTCCTCTTACTGAGTTTTTAATCGATATGGGTATGAAACCCGTGCACATTGTATCCGGAACTCCAGGTAAGAAATTTATGAAAAAGATAAACGAAGTTTTTGAAGCTGGAGATTTTTCAACTGAGAACGTTAAAAACGGCCCCAGGGCCGATATGTTTCTGCTTCATCAGTGGATTAAAAATGAACCAATCGATCTTCTGATCGGTAATTCATACGGCAAATATATTGCCAGGGATGAAGACATTCCTTTCATGAGGATGGGATTCCCTATTTACGACAGAATCGGTCACCAGTATTCACCGACTGTCGGATACGCAGGTGCAATGCGCATCGTGGAAAAGATCCTTAACCTGATGATGGACAGACAGGACAGAGATGCTCCTGAGGAAAGATTTGAGCTGGTAATGTAATCAGTCGCTTGAGCGTAAGCTTCAGCAATTGCAGCAGCATAAAGAGGACAACTATGGCAGACAGTCTGATAAAAGAAAGAAGACAGCAGGTTTTCAGAAAAGGAACAGACAATTTTGTAATAACAGGCGAGAAGGTATCAGCTGCAGGTTCAGTAAGTCAGAGAGCCTGCGTATTCTGCGGATCGAGGGTAGTTCTTTATCCGATAGCCGATGCACTTCATCTTGTACACGGACCAATCGGCTGTGCAGCTTATACCTGGGACATAAGGGGTGCCCTGAGTTCAGGTCCTGAGCTTCACCGAAAAAGTTTTTCAACCGATTTAAGGGAAGATGACGTCATCTTCGGAGGAGAGAAGAAACTCTCGGCCGCAATGGAATCTCTGATTCCTGAATACAAACCTTCTGCTGTTTTTGTCTACAGCACATGTATCGTCGGTATCATCGGTGATGATGTGGAGGCTGTCTGCCGGAAAACCTCAGAGAAATTTAATATTCCTGTTATACCCGTCCACTCGGAAGGGTTTAAGGGAACAAAAAAGGACGGATACAAGGCGGCGTGTAATGCTCTAAGCAGACTGATACATCTTAAGTCCGACGTTGATAAGGTCCCTGTAAAAAGGGAACCTGTCATAAACATACTGGGCGAATTCAATCTTGCCGGTGAGGCCTGGATGATACAGAGCTACTACGACGCAATAGGTGTAAAAGTAGGTGCAATTCTTACAGGCGACGGAAGGGTCGAAAGGATACAGAATTCCTATCGGTCAGCATTAAATGTCGTTCAGTGCTCAGGTTCTTTAAAGTTCCTGGCAAAGGACATGGAGAAAGATTACGGTATACCATTTAAACAGGTATCCTATTTCGGTATCGAAGACACTGCGGAAGCCCTTTATACAGTAGCTGAGTTTTTCAGTGAAGTGCCGGGAATCCTGGAAAAAACCAGAGAGTTCGTTCATGGTCAGCTGAAAGAAACTTATCCAAAGCTGATGAAATACAAGGCCGGACTTGCCGGCAAAAAGGCCGCAGTTTATGTAGGCGGCGCATTCAAGGCTATCAGCCTTCTAAAGTCACTTAAGTATCTGGGAGTAAAAGTAGTCCTTATGGGCTCACAGACAGGTACTGCCGAGGATTATGAGGAAATGAAAGAACTCGCTGATCCCGGGACAGTTATAGTTGATGATTCAAATCCGTCAGAGCTCGCTCAGTTTATAGAGGAACTTGGAGTAGATCTTTTTATAGGCGGTGTAAAGGAAAGACCTATGGCTTTCAAACTCGGAGTAGGTTTCTGTGATCATAATCATGAACGCAAGATAGCACTTACCGGTTTTGAAGGAATGCTCAATTTTGCAGAAGAGGTTTACAGCACATTAAACACTCCCGTATGGGATGTTATGAAAGAAGCAAGGAGGAATAATCCATGGACCACACAGTAAATCCATGTAAGACATGTTCGCCGTTGGGAGCCTCGCTTGCAATGAAAGGGATAAAAAACAGCATGTGTATTCTTCACGGTTCACAGGGCTGTTCAACATATATCAGAAGATTTTTAATCGGACATTTCAGGGAGCCGATTGATATTGCTTCATCATCATTTGATGAAAACACAGCCGTATTCGGCGGTAAGGAAAACCTGCTTAAAGGGCTTGAAAACATGATTCAGAAGTATGACCCCGAGGTTATTGGAATCGCAACATCCTGCCTTGCCGAGACAATCGGTGAAGATGTTGGGATGTATATGAAGGAAATGCCTGAAAAAGAAAAACGGGTATACATTCATGCCGAGACGGCTTCCTACAGGGGAACTCATGTAGACGGTTTTATGAAGATGGTTTCATCGCTAGCCGGTTTGGCTGAATCTCCTGAACTTAAACATGAAAGTGACAGGTTCAGGCTGAATATAATTCCATGGATGTTAAGTCCCGGAGATCTCAGACATCTTAAGTACATGCTTACGAGTATGAATATTGAAGCTGTCATGCTGCCTGATTACAGTGAAACCCTTGACGGAGGAGCATGGGAAAAGCACAATCCCATTCCTCCCGGCGGAACTTCAGTCGATGATATCAAATCTATGGGATGTGCTGATTACACAATACAGTTTGGACCGCATTCAACAAGGCTGGCAAACCCGGCCGGAGTAATAAAGGTTAAAACCGATGTAAACTATTCAGTTCTCCCGCTGCCTATAGGAATAAGAAATACAGATCTTTTTATAAATGAGATTAAAAAAGCTGCAGCAGCATGCGGCAAAAAAATTGAACTACCTGATGAAATGCAGAATAACAGGGCAAGACTTCTTGATGCTTATTCTGATTCACACCGTTATTTTTCCAGCTGCAATGCCGCAGTATACGGTGAATTTGATTTCGTATCCGGAATGGCATCGTTTCTCAATGAAATAGGTATTATTCCGTCACTATGCATGACCGGAGAAAAAATATCCGATGCAGATGAACAGGAATTCCTTAGTTTACAGACTAAGAACGGAAATCCGGAATGCAGCCTTATGGTCGATGAAGATTTTTCCGGTCTGGATAAGGCCGCTGAAGAGAGAAAAATAGATCTGCTTATTGGGAACTCTAAGGGATACAAAACAGCCAGGGCACTGGATATACCGATGATTAGAGCCGGATTTCCAATTACTGACAGATTCGGAGGTCAGCGAAAAGTGCATATCGGATATGAAGGAGCTCTCAGGCTTCTTGATGAAACAGCGAACACGATTATAGCTAAAAGACAGGAGCTGTCTCCAGTCGGTTATATGAGCATGTAGGAGTGCAATTATGAATGAAACAAAAACTGCTTTAATACACCCATGTTTTGATGAAAAAGCATCACATACAACTGCCAGAGTACATCTCCCCGTTGCTCCTAAGTGCAATATTCAGTGCAAGTACTGTTCCAGAAAGTATGACTGTATAAATGAAGGAAGACCTGGTGTTTCCTCTTCAGTTCTTAATCCTGCCCAGGCTGAGATTTATTTGTCAGAGCTAATTAAAAGAATGCCTTTAGGAGTAGTTGGAATTGCAGGCCCTGGTGATGCCTTCGCTCAGCCTGAAGTTACTATTGAAACCATAGAAAGATGCAGAAATGTTAAAAGTGATATGCTTTTCTGTCTTTCAACCAACGGTCTCGGTGCCCCCGAATATCTTGAACAGGTGCAGAAGGCCGGCGTATCCCATCTGACTGTTACAATGAATACACTTGATGCTGAGATTGGGACCGGTATTTATCACTGGGCCAGATATAAAAAACGTAATTATCGCGGGCTTGAAGCAGCTGAAATTCTGATTGAGAGACAGCTTGAAACAATGATAAAGGCTAAGGAATTGGGACTCAGCGTTAAAGTAAACACAATTCTAATTCCCGGAATAAATGAAAGCCAGATAATTCCTGTAGCCAGGAAAGCTGCTGAAATCGGCTGCGATATGATGAATATAATACCGCTGATACCTGTAGAGGATACAGTCTTTGCTGATATTAAAGAGCCGGACTGCAAAACGGTTGAGGGTTTCCGTGCGAAGGCTTCCGAACATATAAGCCAGTCAAGGCACTGTAAAAGATGCAGGGCTGATGCAGTAGGGCTGCTTGGTGAGCAGCAGAAAGATGAGATTACAGATCTTCTGAAAGCCGCCTCAGAAATTGAACCGGAACCCGAAGCCGGACGTGACAAGGTTGCCTTTGTTTCCCGGGAAGGGTTTCTTGTTAACAGGCATCTAGGTGAAGCTGATTATCTATATATCATTGAAAACTTTGACGGAGTTTTAAAAGTTACTGATAAAAGAAAAGCTCCTTTGCCTGGAGGCGGAGACAGCCGATGGCTTGAGATTGCTGCAGCACTTAAAGACTGTTCGCATCTCCTTGTAGGAGGAGCCGGCGATAAGCCAGTGAGTATCCTTTCGGAATCAGGTTTGAGTGTCGCCATTATTGAGGGTGTCGCAGAAGAAGCCGCAATGAAAATTTTTAACGGGGAAAGTATTGCATATCTAAAAAAGCGGCATGTATGCGGAGCAGGTAAAAACTGTATCGGTTCAGGGAACGGATGCGGTTGAATATATAAAATGCCTAATTATTATTAAAGGAGAAGATAGTGGAAAAGCCAGATAAACAAATTTTAGTATGCGGAAGTTTCAGAGCTTCCGGAGAACCTCAGGGTGTATGTCATAAAAAAGGTGCCATGGGACTGATTCCCTATATCACTGAAGAACTGCAGGACAGGGGGCTTGATACAATTTCTGTAGCAATGACTTCATGTCTTAATATGTGCGACAGAGGTCCCATTCTTGTAGTCTTTCCTGATAACACGTGGTACGGCGGGGTAGATTCTGAAGATGCAGTTGACCAAATTCTTGATGCTCTTGAAGAAGACGGTGTCGCAGAGGAATTGTTATTAACCTGAAAAGAAATTATACTTCTTGAATGAAGTTGAATCTTAAAACTTATTATTCAAGCAGCAGGATAAAGAGCTTTCTTGTATCCATGCTGCTTTTTGGTATTGTAATCGGTCTGTATAACGGGGTTTTTAATAATTATCTTTATGAGGTTCTTGGGCTCACAAAGGCTGAACGCGGCTGGCTTGAGCTTCCAAGAGAACTCCCCGGTCTGTTTTTAATTGCAGTCCTTGCTGTGCTCTACCGTTTTTCAGAGATTAAGCTAATTCGGGCCGCATTTTTCCTGACTGGCACTGCACTTCTATTTTTGTTTCTTTTCGGTAATAACAGAATCGGTGCTGTCATTCTGATGATGATTTACAGTACCGGTGAACATATAATGATGCCGGTAAGGCAGTCAGTCGGGCTGCATTTTGCCAGGGAAGGCAAAGACGGAGTTGCAATGGGTATACTCCGGGGGTTCGGAAACGCTGGTCAGGCTGTTGGATATTATCTGGGTCCTCTTATAATGCTTGCTGTTGCATTCTTTACGAAAGCAGAAGATCCGTTTACTAAATACCGAACCGTTTTCCTTATTGCATTCCTTATTCTTGCTGTAGGTCTGGTATTATCCTTCAGGCTTAAAAAATCAGACAATAAGGTGAACCGGAAAAAAATTTACATAAGAAAAAAATACACAAAATATTATCTGCTTGAAGTATTTTTCGGCGCCAGAAAGCAGGTTTTTCTTACTTTCGCACCCTATGTCTTGATTACAGTGTATGGAGCCGGTGCTGAACTTATTTCAGTTTTATACGGTCTGTGGTCAATAATAAATATATTTATCGGTCCGGTTGTAGGCAGACTTATAGACAGGGCAGGGTACAAAAAAGTTTTAATTGCTGATTCAATCATTCTTGTATTGGTATGTATTATATATGGTTTTGCACATAGAATCCTGCCTTTTAATACCGCCTATGCAGTAATCTGTGCAGTATTTGTTCTTGATGCAGTGATGTTTGCCTTCGGGATGGCAAGAGATATGTACGCCCGCAGTATGTCTGATACAAAGGATGAGATTACTTCAACACTGGCAACAGGCTTATCTGTTAACCACCTCATTGGAATATTCATTGCAATCGGCGGAGGGATATTATGGGAGTCGCTTGGTATAGAATTCCTTTTCAGTCTTGCGGCATTACTTGGGTTAATTTCACTTTTATTTTCCTCCTTGCTCGAAAAACCGGAAAAAAATATGAAACGCCTAATATAGTACATACAGACTGAAAAAAATGAATCATGTTGAAAAAATTTAAATAAGCAGCCTTTGTGCCGATTCAGGTTTTTCTGAATCTATTATAATCAGAGTTAGAAGTTCGCCTTCGGATGCTCCGTTTATACTTACTGTTGAATCAAATTTTTCTAGCCAGACACCACTCATCCGGGTAGACTCGTGTATATGGCCATGCAGTGTAAGTTTCGGCTGAAAATCTTCTATAAATCGGCGTACTGCAATGCTTCCTAAATGCTCATCAAGAGGTACATAGTCAATCATCTTACCGTTCAGTTCTCCCAAATCAAGACTGCAGTTATACGGAGGAGTGTGAAAGAGAAAAATGGTGTTATCAGCATTTAAATTATGACTTAGCAGGCTTAAATCCTCACTTATGGTCGTCCATTTAATATCATGTTCAGACATCAGAATAGAACGGACTCCATCTTCCAGATCAATAGTTCCGGGATCCGAGTATCTGGAAACGTCATAACGTTCCCAGTCTTTTAGAAAGAAAGGTGAGGGCGGAACAAAATTGTAACCGCAGAATGTAAACTTTCCTGAAATATAAGTTCTGTTGTGAAGATAAATCCATAATTCAGAATTTATTAAAAAGGGTTCAAAAAAAGCAGGATCATCATTTCCCATAATGAGAAATATTTCCGGATATTCAATGAGCATCTCTTTTTGCAAATCAGAAAATTTCGGCGTCAAAAACTCTGTTATAAAATTGACTTTATCCTGACTGTATATTTTTTTTAAAGGAAGAGACGGCGGAAGAAGATCTCCCCCTAACAGAACATATTCAGGCTTCAGTTCTTTTATTTTTTCAATGAGTTTTTTATATTTTTCACAATCACCGTGAAGATCTGATACAAAGAAAAGTTTACTCATCAACATTTCCTTTTAGTGGAAGTTTATGTGCGCCGTCACTGACTGCATCAATTTTTATTGCAAAACTGTCACGTTTTTCAACATCGCTGTCAGTAATATAATGAATATCCAGCAAGCCACCGGTTTTAATTCCGGTCCGCAGAGAGTTCATATAATCCAAAGCATGACTCCAGGTATTCAAATAAAGCTCCAGCTTACTGCTGACCCTTTCTCCTGCAATATGTATAATCAAATCTATATCGCTAGCCGGTCCGCTGTCTGCATTCTTGGAACTCCCGAAAATATAAAAACCCTTAACATTAAAATCTGAAGTTATACCTGCTGCAATTTCTTCGGCTGCTTCATAGCGCCATTTCCAGTGATTTTCTGAATCAAAAAAAGACATGAACTAAATATGGATATTTATAGTATTAAGATCAATACCGCAGGCTGAACATTTGTCGCCGGAGATGCCTTGTAATAATGTTTTGTATCCGGAACGCTTGATAAGTAAATTTCCGCATGAGGAGCAAAAAGTATCCTGCTGTCCTCCGTATATATTTCCGGTGTAAACAAAATCAAGTTTAGCTGATGCTGCCTCAGCAAGTTTCATCAAATCTCGAGGATCGGTCGGGTTGATATAATATTTATAAGAAGGATAGTAGGCTGATAAATGATACGGAATACCCGGGTTGATTGATGAAAGAAAATCTGCACACTGCAGGATCTCCTCCTCGGAATCGTTTTTCCCTGGAATAATAAGAGTAGTAACCTCTATATGAACCCTGGATGCAGCTTTCTGTATAAAATTTAATACAGGTTCAAGTTTTCCTTTGAGTTCCTGTTTATAGAAATCTTCATCAAAACTTTTAAGGTCAATATTAAGGGCGTCAGTATATTCTAAAAGTTTGTTACCAGGTGTTTCATTTATATAGCCGTTTGTGACAAGTATATTTTTTAAGCCCCGTTTTTTTGCAAGTTTCATACAATCAAAAAGATATTCAAAATGAATTAAAGGTTCACTGTAGGTGTAGGCAATCCCGAAACTTCCGCTATCAGCAGCTTTACTTATAAGTTCTTCGGGTTTATAGAAACTGCCTGAGGATATACGGGTTTTAAAATCCTTTGAAATAGAATGATTCTGGCAGAAGGGGCAGGAAAGACTGCATCCGAAGAATCCAACTGAAAATACAGTCTTTGAAGGGTGGAAGTGATACAGAGGTTTCTTTTCTACAGGATCGATAGCGGCAGCTGATATAAGCCCGTAAAAGGGAAGTTCTATTTCATTATTTTTTAATTTTCTTGTTCCGCAAATCCCGAATTTATTTTCTTCTAATAGACAGTTGTGCGGACAAATACCGCATCTGATACTCATTCTGAATCTTTGGTGAGTGCAAGGTTCTTATAAGCAAGATTATCAAGAAAATCAATAAAGCAGTCCCTGTCGGCTTCATCGAAAGAAGAAAATCTGAAACTGATAGTTTTATTGTTTCTTATAACCCTGACTCCAACAGAACAGACGAATTCACCGAATCTCAGTGAACATGCCGGCATATCAGTACCTTCCTTTATATCGGCACAGAGCTGAGGACTATCAGGGCTGAATTTCAACCCGTCGAAGGATAAATCAATAACCTGTCCGGTTAAAAGGGAATAGTTTTCGGGGTGGTTAAAAAGAAACTCAACATCTTCAAACTTTGTGGTACTGAAACGTCTGGGACCTCTCAGATCATTGTGAATTATATATCTTGCAAGGATATTCTCAAGCTGAACCATTTCTTCCTGGTTTTCAAAAGACTCAGAAATAACGGCATTTACACCAAGGCTGCCGGCTTTCATGGCCTCTTCTTCATCAAATGATTCACCCTTAAGAATAACAAAAACTGATTTTTCTCTTTCAAAAAGCTGCCTTAAAACCTGGAGGAAGGGCTTCCAGTGTCTGGGAAAGTCCTCTGAGTTAAAAAGAACTGCATCGGGTGAGATTTCTGTAAGGTTATCCATCGCCTTGAGAGGGTTATTATAAAAGATCAGGTCATATCCTAATTTTTCGAAATGACCAATGAACTTGTTGCGAGTCTCTTCTTTGTCGGTTACGAGAAGCAGTTTCATTCAGTACCCATATTCCTAACGTCGTAATCATAAATATACCATATGCCGTTATCACGGTGAAGATAATAATTATATTCTTTGATTTCAGTAAAATCGGCAAATTTAAACTTCTCGGTTACCTTTACTTCGGCTTCATAATCTGTATACGAAGTCCTCATTATTTTGTATTCCCAGGGAATCATTACGATATCGGTATCGACAATTTCCTGTTTAAGCAAATCCCTGTATCGGTCAATCTCAAGGATCCTGTCTTTCTGAGAGAGCCTTCTGTAGCGTTCAGAATTAGTCTGGCTCCTCAGGTACAATCCTTCGAGATCTATATATAAGAGGAATTTATTCCACTGGCTTTTCTGTCTTGAACTTAGCATGTATTCAACAACTTCATCGGGAGGTATTGGAGAGGCTTTTATTATTTCGCCTGTTTCGTAATCGATCATATCCTGAATTGTAGCGGATGCTGCAGCAGGTCTCAGGTTGAGAGTCAGATTGTTTGAAACCATGTATGATGATTTTGGACTTGAGTAAAGATCAGGATAAAATCTTGTATTAACAATATATACGCCGGCTTCATTCATTTCTGCAAAATAGGAAAGATCTTCTACAACTGAATAGCTTTCACCGGGCTCGAGACTTACTTCCCTGAAGAAAACCTGTTGATTAGTGTTTCTATCCGTGATAAATTCTGCTGAATGATTAAGAGCCTTATTGGTAAGAGTCCTGACATCAAATTCAAAGTTAAAACATCGCAATTCTGATGATTTGAATCTGAAGGTATCCGGACTATTATTTACGATTTCTATCTTTATCATTACAGAACTGTCAGTATAGTATATTTTCTTGTCGTAATATCTGATGTTCAATTCAACCTGCTGTGAAAACACAGGTAATGCAACGGAGAATAACAGGAATAATGCAACTGGAAAGATTGTTTTTTTCAATTTTTCAACTCCAAACAGATCTTAATCTAATTTTCGGTATAATTGATGATAAATTTATTCTTAAATACAATAAATGAAAAACTCAAAGATTACAAACCATTTAAAGATTTACTTGAAAATATTCAGGAAGAAAATTATCCGGTAAACCTTGAATGGGCTGACGGCTTTTTTAAAGCTGTTGTTCTTGCCCTTATATCTGAAATTACCGGCCGCAATATGGTAATTGTTACTGCTGATGAACGTGAATGTGAAACACTTAACAGGGATCTTGAAGTTCTAGGCAGTAATCTTATTACTTTCAGCGGTTGGAATAAGCGCGTTTATCAGCACGGTTCGATACCAGTATCGCTTTTCGGTGAACGAATTGAAATAATGTCCGAAATGCTTGATGGCGGCAGCAATATTATCGCCGCTTCGGTACGTAATTATTTGACTCCGCTTCCCCCGCCTGAATATATCAGAAATCTTGCAATTAATATTAAGAGCGGAGATAACATAGACACTGTTGAGCTTGAGAAAAAGCTCGTCAGCTATGGCTATTTAAGAGTTCCCAGAGTAAGCATGCACGGGGAATTTGCCCTGAGGGGTGAGGTTCTCGATATTTTTATTGCCGGAAATGAAAATCCGGTTCGTATTGTATTTGAATTCGATGAAATCGAAGAGATTAAATCTTTCGATGTCCTTACTCAAAAATCACTCGCAAAACTAAAAAAGCTCAGGATAATTCCGGTCAAGGAAATTGTCTGGACAGATGAACGCATCCTGGGGCTTAAGGCCAGATTTTTAAACCGTGAGTATGGAAATATAGAAAGCCTTGACAGTCTCTTTGAAATACTGGAACAGAACCGGACCATAGATTACGAAGAACTTCTCTTTCCGTTGAGTTTTGAATATCAGGCCCGGCTTTCAGATTTTAATCCTCCTGACGGTATTACGGTTTTCTCAGGTGAAGAAAACCTCGGCAGAGTTTATACTCAGTTAAGGAAGGAATACAACAAGCTTTATGCTGAAACAAGAAATGTGGAAGATCAGAAGGATGCAGCATTTTATCCCCATCCTTCTGAACTGCTTCTGGATTATGATGAAATAATCGAAAAAACCGAAAAAAAGGTTATTTTTTCCAATATCCGTGATCCGGAAAAGAAAGATCAGCGTATTGACCTTGAGTATACGGGGCCGAGGGCTTTCTTTGGAAATATCTCTTATTTTCGCGAGGAACTTAAATCACTTTCTGCCGCCGGTTATTCAGTATTTATCTTCGCTGAATCTGAATCCCAGGCGGAAAGAATAAGATATCTTCTTAAAGAGCAGAAAGTTGAAGTTATTGCTTCCGGTATAAGTGCCGGTTTTTCTATACCCGAACTGAAGATTATCACTATAGCTGAAAGCGAAATATTCGGCAGACGGAAAAAACTTCCATCATCGGTTAAAAAGGCAAAAAGCGAAGCAATTGACACCTTTGTTGATCTTAATCCCGGTGATTTTGTTGTACATGTTAACTACGGTATCGGCCTTTTTAAGGGTATACAGCGAGTAAGCACTAAAAAAACCGAAAGAGATTATATAAAAATAGAATATGCTGATGCCGAAACTGTTTTTATTCCAATCGAACAGGTTAACCTCATACAGAGGTATATCGGAAATGAGGGCAGAGACCCTTCACTTGACAGAATAGGCGGCAAAGCCTGGGAAAACCGCAAAAATAAGGTTAAGAAGTCTGTTGAAGATCTTGCCGACATGCTTATACAGCTTTATTCAGAACGGAAAGAAGCTGTGGGATATGCCTTTCCTAAGGATACTGACTGGCAGATTGAATTCGAGGCAGCCTTTCCATATCAGGAAACTGATGATCAGTTAAGCTGTATTGATGATATAAAAGTCGATATGGAGAGTCCTACGCCAATGGACAGACTTGTCTGCGGAGATGTCGGCTACGGAAAGACCGAAGTCGCAATGAGGGCGGCTATGAAGGCTGTTATCGGCGGAAAGCAGGTGGCCTTTCTGGCCCCGACAACTATACTTGCGGAACAGCATTATGAGAACTTCGTGGAACGTTTTGAAAGATTCCCTGTAGAAATTGATATGGTATCAAGGTTTGTGCCTCCCAAAAAGCAGCGTGAAGTTCTTAAAAGGCTGGCAGACGGTGAAATCGATATCCTGATCGGTACGCACAGAATACTTCAGAAGGATGTTAAATATAAAAATATCGGCCTTTTGATTATAGATGAAGAGCAGCGCTTCGGGGTTAAGGACAAGGAAAAATTAAAGCAGCTTAAAACCAATATTGATTCACTCGCCTTATCAGCAACTCCAATACCCAGAACTCTTCATATGTCATTGCTGAAAATACGTGATATGTCTCTGCTTACAACAGCGCCGCATAATCGCCGTCCGATCGAAACATTCATACGCGAGTTCGATGATGAAGTCATCGCTGCAGCCATCAGGAAAGAAACAGACCGCGGCGGACAGGTTTTCTACCTTCATAACAGGGTGGAAACCCTGGAACAGGTGCAGATGTTTCTAAGCCGTGTTGTTCCTGAGGTGATGGTTGAAACAGCGCACGGGCAGATGTCAAGCAGCGAGCTTGAAGATGTAATGCACCGGTTTATTCATGGCGCTTTCCATGTTCTAATAGCTACTACCATTATAGAAAACGGTATAGACATACCGAATGTAAATACAATAATTATCGACAGAGCCGATAACTATGGAATATCCCAGCTGTATCAGCTGAGGGGGCGTGTAGGGCGTTCAAACAAGACCTCCTATGCATATCTCCTTTATCCCGATCAGCGTGCACTGTCCGAAATAGCAATGAAAAGGCTTCAGGTTATTTCAGACTTAACAGAACTCGGTTCAGGTTTCAAGATAGCCATGAAGGATATGGAAATCCGGGGTGCCGGAAATCTTCTGGGCAGGCAGCAGAGCGGAGACATCATGTCGGTCGGCTTTGATATGTATATGAAGATTCTGGATGAAGCCGTTTCTGAAAGGTCTGAAGCTTCCGCCGAACCCAGGGCTCCTGAAGTATTTCTTGAGCTCGACTATTCCGGATTCATTCCTGACAGCTACATATCAGAATCAGTCGAAAAGATGGAAGTTTATAAAAAGATTGCGTCGGTACAGACTGATGAAGAGCTTGCCGGGGTTCAGCAGGAACTTGAAGACCGGTTTGGACCACTCCCCGAGGAAGTTCTTAATCTTCTTGCTATAGCAGATATAAAGGCTATGTCCAGAAAGCTTCATATATCAGCTATCAGAGAGAGAGCAGGTCAGATTAGGGTGGAATTCGCGTATGTACGAGTTATAAATCCGGACAAGGTCGCCAGGCTTATTGTGGAGAGCGGCGGAAAAGTTACTATAAATCATAAAAAGATGAATGAACTGATAATTAAAACAGAATCTATAAATCTTTCAGAAAAAGCCGAGTTCATTAGAGAACGGCTTTCCATACTTATGTAAACGGAAGCGTGAATTGGAAGCAGACAGACGTAATATAAAAAGCTATGTTATACGTGCAGGAAGGATGAGTCCCCTGCAGCGGGAAGCTTATGAAAAACATTATAAAAAATACAGCATTGAATTCGGAGCTGAGCTTGATGTAAACCGGATATTTGGAGATCCATCATCTCTCTGCATTGAAATTGGTTTCGGAATGGGGACAGCTACAGCGGAGATCGCTGAAAAAAATCCCGAAAAAGCATATCTGGGAATTGAAGTTCATACTCCCGGAGTGGGAAAGCTTCTTTCAGAAATAGAAAAGCGTGGGCTGCAGAACCTTAGAATCATTAAATATGACGCGGTTCAGGTCCTGAATACTATGTTCAATGAAGAATCTGTAGATGGATTTCATATATTTTTCCCGGACCCATGGCCCAAAAAAAAGCATCAGAAAAGACGTCTGATAAATGATGATTTTACAAAACTGCTCGTTTCAAGACTTAAAAAAGGCGGTTATATTTATACTGCTACCGACTGGGAAGATTATGCCGACCAAATGTTTGAAGTTTTTGAAAGAAATACAGATCTTGAAAATTCATTCGAAAAATGGGCCGAGAATATCAGCTGGCGTCCGGAAACCGGATTTGAAAGAAAAGGCCTTAAAAAGAATCATTTGATAAAAGAATTATACTATATACGTGTTTAGTTAAAAATGCATTTTTAGCTTGATTATATCAGTAAAAACGTATTAATATTATACGATTCCGCACATCACATAAAAGAGGTAACACAATGATCTTAGATAATGAAAATATGGATCGATATGTCCGAATCGCTACAGAGAATAACACTATCTCTCCGGAACATTATAACAAGTATAATGTTAAAAGGGGACTTAGAAACTCAGACGGCTCAGGCGTACTGGTTGGATTGACTGAAATAGGTGATGTTCACGGATACATCATGGATGAAAGTGAGAAAGTGCCGGTAGAAGGCCGTTTAAAATACAGGGGTATCGATGTAAAAGATCTGGTAGATGGTTTTCAGAAAGAGAACCGGCCCGGCTTTGAAGAGGTTGTCTATCTGCTGCTTTTCGGAGAATTACCAAGTCAGGAAGATTACAAACTTTTCTATGACTACCTTGGTTCACTGAGAAGTCTTCCAAAAAACTTTACAGAGGATATGATTCTCAATACGCCGAGCGCAAATATTATGAATAAACTTGCAAGAAGTGTTCTTGCACATTATTCTTTTGATGAAAATTCTGAGGATCAGTCAATCGGAAATGTTCTAAAACAGTCCATCAATCTGATTGCAAGATTCCCGACAATTGTTGCTCATTCCTATCAGGCTAAACGAAGATATTATGATCAGAAGAGTCTGTTTCTGCATACTCCGGATCCGGCACTTTCCACTGCTGAGAATTTTCTTATGCTCATTCGTCCTGATAGAAAATATTCACAGCTTGAGGCTGAACTTCTCGATCTTTGTCTGGTCCTGCATGCAGAGCACGGAGGTGGAAATAACTCTGCTTTTACTATCCATGTAGTATCTTCTGCCAGTACTGATACATATTCTGCAATATCTGCCGGTATCGGTTCCCTAAAAGGTGATAGACACGGCGGTGCCAATATTAAAGTTCATGACATGTTCGATGATATAAAGAGCAATGTTAAAAACTGGAGTGATGACGAAGAGGTAAAAGCTCATCTTGTAAAAATTCTGAATAAAAAGGCTTTTGATAATTCAGGCCTAATCTACGGACTGGGGCATGCCGTATATACTATTTCAGATCCGCGCGCGCTGCTGCTTAAGAAGAAAGCGGAAATGCTTGCAAAAGAAACCGGCATGCTTGAAGAATTCAGGCTTTATGAAGCTGTTGAAAGACTTGGTTCAGAGGCATTTAAAGAATTCAAGGGTTCTGACAAACCTGTAAGCGCTAATGTAGATTTCTATTCAGGCTTTGTTTACAGTATGCTTAACATTCCGACAGAACTGTTTACACCTATATTTGCAATTGCAAGAATTTCAGGCTGGTGTGCACACCGGATTGAAGAACTTGTTAAGGGCGGTAAGATTATGCGTCCGGCATACAAGAATGTTTCGCGTTCGAAACCCTATATACCTCTTAAAGATAGAGTTTAATCGCAGTTTTTTATACCGAAGCCGTTCCGGAAAGGAGCGGCTTTTTAAATTCATACTCAATATATCTGCAAATAAAATTTGACCTCATAAATACTTGTTCTTATCATTTAAATAAGGAGCATGTTAAATGGAAAAAAATGAGGTAATCATAAAATTAAAAAAAATAATCGATGATACCGGCACGGCAGTACTTGCAACTGCAGGCTCGTCAAATATTCCGGGAATGCGCTGGATGACACCGGTTTTTCTAAAAAATGACCGTGATAATATCTATGCAGTAACTTCATCAAGGTTTTCAAAAATACCGGATATTAAAGATAATAATAAGGTTCAGTGGATGTTTCAATCTAAAGCCCTCGATCTGATAATCAATGTCGATTGTGAAATTTCAATTCAGGAAAATCCGGCAGTTGAAGCAGAAGTCCTTCAGGCTATGGGGGTACGGCTTAATACATTCTGGACTGTCAATAAAGATTCTTCTTCTCTAGTCGTTCTGGAGAGCAGGATTATCAAAGCTTCGGTTTTTACCCCTGTTAAAAGCCAGAAATATCTAATTACTTTCTGAAGGGGGAGATATGTCATCAGATAAATTACTCACTGAAAAAAATAAAAAACTATTAACCGTCCTGCTTAAAGAGATGCTCCTTATACGACGCTTTGAGGAAGTTGCCGCAAGAATGTACGGACTTCGAAAAATCGGAGGATTCTGTCATTTATACATAGGCGAAGAAGCTGTTGCCACTGGTGCAATATCCGCTCTGGATTTATCAACTGATTATATCGCTGCCGCTTACAGGGATCACGGGCATGCTCTTGCCTGTGGAATGGACCCGAATGCGATTATGGCAGAACTTTACGGTAAAATTACAGGATGCAGTAAGGGTAAGGGCGGCTCAATGCATATGTTTGATGCTGAAAAGCATATGTTCGGCGGTAACGGAATAGTCGGAGGACAGATTCCGGTGGCTACCGGGGCTGCATTTAAAATTAAATACAGGAAGGAAAAAGGCGTAGTTTTATGCTTTTTCGGGGACGGTGCTATTCATCAGGGCAGTTTTCATGAAAGTGTGAACCTTGCAAAGATATATAATCTACCGGTGATTTACATCTGTGAAAATAATCAGTATGGAATGGGGACTGATTTCAGAAGGGTATCAGCTGTAGATGATTTTTCAGTTATGGGTAAATCATATGGCATTGAGGGATTACAGCTGAACGGCATGGATGTGCTGGAAGTTTATTCCGGAGTTAAAGAACTTGCTGATAAACTTAAAAAGAATCCCGGACCCGGACTTCTTGAAATTAAAACCTACCGGTATAAGGGACACTCTATGAGTGATCCTGGTAAATACAGAACTAAAGAAGAACTTGAAGAATACAGGGAGCGTGACCCCATCATACTTTTAAAAACAAGAATGATGGATAAAGGACTTCTCACTGAAGAGGAATACAGCAGTTACGATAAGGAAGCACAGAAGATTTCAAAGGACTCTGCTGATTTTGCAGAATCATCACCAGAACCGTCTCTTGAAGAGATGTATACAGATATATACGCCTGAGGAGGTTGAAATGGAAATTACTTTCAGAGAAGCGCTGAATCAGGCTATGAGTGAAGAAATGAGACACGATCCAGATGTATTCATTTTAGGTGAGGAAGTTGCGCAGTACGACGGCGCTTATAAGGTAACTCAGGGTATGCTTGATGAGTTCGGCCCTGAGAGGGTCATCGATACTCCTATTTCGGAAGAAGGATTTACAGGACTTGCCGTAGGTGCCGCCATGGCCGGTTTAAGGCCTATTGTTGAGTGGATGACGCTTAATTTTTCTTTGATGGCATATGATCAGGTGATCAATAATGCGGCGAAAACAAGATATATGTCAGGCGGACAGTTCAGCATGCCCATGGTCATGAGAGGCCCAAACGGTCCTGCCGAGTTTCTGGCTTCACAGCACAGTCAGGCATTCCAGTCGATTTATGCCCATATTCCGGGGCTTAAGGTATGTGCTCCATCAACCTGTCATGACGCGAAGGGTATGCTTAAGACTGCCATAAGGGATGATAATCCGGTTATTTTTCTTGAAGCCGAAATGATGTATTCATGGAAGGGCGAAGTTCCTGAAGAAGAATATCTTGAGCCTATTGATAAGGCAGTTGTACGAACTGCAGGAAATGATATCACCATCGCCAGTTTTTCAAAACCGATGAGGCTGGTAGAAGAGGCAGCTGAAAGGCTTGAAGAGCGGGGAATAAGTGTAGAGGTTATTGATTTAAGGTCTCTGCGTCCGCTGGATGAGGAGACAATTCTTCAGTCGGTACGTAAAACAAACAGGTTTTTAATGGTTGAAGAGGCATGGCCCTTTGCAAGTGTAGGACATTCAGTATGTTCGATAATAACTTCAAAAGCTTTTGATTTTCTTGATGCACCGCCTGAACTGGTTGCAATGGAAGATGTTCCCATGCCTTATAACAGGGAGCTGGAAAAAAATGTGTGTATAACCACAGATAAAATAATCAAGGGTGCAGAGAAAATACTCTATATTTAAACGGAGGAAGCAGAATGGCAGAAAAATTATTTATGGCGGCGCTTTCTCCTACAATGGAGAAAGGCAGAATAGTCAGCTGGAATAAAAAAGAGGGCGATGCTGTAAAAAGCGGTGATGTAATATGTGAAGTGGAAACAGATAAGGCAGTTATGGATTATGAATCCGACTTCGATGCATATATACTGAAAATTGTTCTTCCTGAAGGCAGTTCCGCTGAAGTAGGTGATGTAATTGCCTATTACGGCGAGGAAGGTGAAACTGTAGAAATCAGTGATACGAAAAAGACTGAAGTTTCAAAGAAGGCCGCAGCTGCGGAAGATAAGACTGCTCCTTCTGTGAAGACTACGGACGATAAACCGGTCTCAGAAAAAAAATATGCGAGTGACGTGGCTGCAGACGGGAAACGGATAAGAATTTCGCCTCTTGCCAAAAAGATTGCTTCGGAACACGGAATTCCAATCAGGTCGGTAACCGGCAGCGGCACAGACGGAAGAATTATAAAACGTGATATTGAATCGGTTCTGGAAGGCGGAGCAGCTGCTCCGGCAGGAAATTATATTGCAGCACAGGATTCAGATAAAGAAATTCCTGTTTCAGGTATGCGATCGGTAATTGCACGCCGGCTTGCAGAGTCCAAGTTTTCTGCGCCGCATTACTATCTGAATGTTTCTGTAGATATGACTGCACTGACAGAGGCCCGTGCTGAAATTAACCGTAAAATCGGGAATAAAATTTCCATGAATTCTTTTATAATTAAAATTGCCGCAGCAGCTTTAAAACGGCATCCTGTTATAAACAGCAGCTGGAACGGTGATTCTATTATTCAGTTTGGAGCAGTTAATGTTGGATTTGCCGTCGCTCTTGACCAGGGGCTTATTGCTCCTGTTATAAAAAATACAGACAGGATGGGAATACTGGAAATCGATTCTGAGTTTAAAAGACTTGCAGATCGTGCTAAAAGCGGTACTATCAAGCCTGAAGAGTATTCAGGAGCAGGATTCAGCATAAGTAATCTTGGAGGTTTTGGTATTGAGAATTTTACAGCAATTATAAATCCGCCCGGAGCTTCTATTCTTGCAATCGGAGCGATAATAAAGAAACCGGTTGTCGTTCAGGATGAAGTAGGCGAGGATATAATTACAATAAAACCAATGATGAAACTGTCCCTGTCCTGTGATCACAGGGTTATAGATGGTGCAGATGGAGCGGCATTTCTGGCAGATCTCAAGTCAATGCTTGAATCCCCGGTAGAAGCATTGCTTTAAAAAAAAGCAGGATAGAACAATTGTTCTATCCTGCAATAATTACTGTAACTATAAAAGGAAGGCTGTTATTCCTCTTCTTTGTGCGCCTTTGATTCTGCGATTACCTTATCAGCAATAGGTCCGGAAATTGGAGTGTAGTGATCGAACTCCATTTCGAATGAAGCGGTACCGGAAGTTATGGAGCGTAAATCTACAGAGTAGTTCAGCATTTCACCCTGAGGTACCTGAGCATCTATTTCAAGAATTCCGCCTCCAAGAGGTTCCTGTCCTGATACCTTTCCGCGTTTTGAGCTGAGATCCGATAATATGTCGCCCATATACTGTTCTTCACAGAAAACTTTAAGATTCATTATTGGTTCAAGAAGTTTGACTCCGGCTTTTTCAAAAGCGGCTTTAAGCGCGCCCTTTCCTGCAAGTTTGAAAGCCATTTCCGAAGAATCTACAGGATGCTCTTTACCGTCGATAATTCTTGCTTCAAGATCTACTACAGGGTAGCCGGCAAGAAAACCTTCCTCCATCGCCTCAAGAATACCTTTTTCAATTCCAGGCATATATCCTTTTGAAATTGATCCGCCTTTGATTGCGTTTTCAAAACGCATGTATTCACCGCGTTCAATAGGCTTGATTTCCATTACAACACGGCCGTACTGACCATGTCCTCCGGACTGTTTTTTATGGGTATATTCAGCGTTTGCAGGTTTTGTTATCGATTCCCGATAAGCTATCCTTGGTTTTCTGATTTCAACAGCAACCTTGCCCTTATCGCGAACATTATCCAGAACGATATTAAGCTGAAGTTCACCCATACAGGAAACAACAGTTTCTTTTGTTTCCGTATTGTATTTAATCTGAAATGTAAGATCCTGATCAGCAGCCTTGTGAAGGAACTGATTGAGCTTGTCTTCTTCTTTTTTACTCTCAGCTGATATTGCAACAGAATGAACAGGCTGGGGGAGTTTTAGCGGCACGAAATGATATTTTATATCAGCTGCACAGTATGTGTCATTAGTGTTTGCGCCTTCAACTTTAGCCATTATCCCTATGTCGCCTGCAATTAACTCGCTCACTTCAATCAGTTTTTTACCCTGAGCCTTGTAAAGTTTGGAAATTCTTTCCTTTTTATTGTCCTTAACATTATGTATTTCAGATTCGGAATTGAATTTACCGGTAATAACCTTAATATATGATAGCCGTCCGGAGAACTGATCAATGGTTGTTTTAAAAACCATGAGAGATACAGGCTTGGAAGCATCATATTTAACTTCAACTTCTTCCTCATTCTCATTTAATGCCGGTTCATTAAGACCTTCAGGATTAGGTGCATTATTAGCAATAAAATTAAGCAGGGATGCAAGACCGCTGTTCATTGTGGCTGCACCGCAGAGAACGGGAACAATTTTATTACTTACAAGACCTTCATTCAGGCCGTGTCTTATTTCATCTTCGCTGAGAGTCCCTTCTGCAAAATATTTTTCCAGAAGGTCATCATCACCCTCTGCTGCTGATTCAATTGTAAGAAGACGGTATTCTTCGACAATATCTTTCATATCTTCCGGAATATCGGTAGCCTTTTCTTTGCCGCCGGCTTCCGGTATGAGATAAGCTTTATTTTCAATAAGGTTTATTATACCTTTATAATTGCTTCCTGATCCAATTGGAATGGTTACAGGAACAAGCGGAAGTTTGAATTTATCTTTAAGGTCAGCAAAGCAGGAATCAAAATCTGCACGATCCTTATCCATTTTGTTGATAAAAGCTACTCTTGGTTTATTGCGCGCATTCAGGCGTCGCCAGAGTTTGAGGGTTTCAATCTGAACTCCTGCATCAGCGGAGACCAGCATTATAGCGGTTTCTGCAGATCGGAATGCTGCAACTACTTCACCTACGAAGTCTGAAGCACCGGGAGTATCCAGAATATTAATCTGTTTTTCTTTCCAGACAATATTTGAGAGACTTGTGTGAATTGAAATTTTTCTATTAATCTCCTCCTCTGAAAAATCGCTGACAGTTTTCCCGTTGTCAACACTTTCAGCCTTTGAGATAACGTTACCGTTAAAGAGCATCTGCTCAACCACGGTTGTTTTTCCTGTACTGCCATGACCGGCGAGTGCAATGTTTCTGATGGCATTTGTTGGGAAACTCATGTTTGCTCCTTGTTGTGAGGTTGGATAATTAACTATAGACGTGATTTTTTCAGCCGTCAAGAATTAATTAGAAGACGGTGAGGCGGGTGTTAAAACTCTGTTAATTAAATCGTAGTGAAAAAATATTCCACGAAAGAATATGTGATCTGTCACATTTATTAAATCACTGGGTTAATCTTATTTGAAAAATATTCCATGAATAAAACGTGATTCTTATCACGTTTTATTCAGAATATAATCTCGATTTTATCGAGATTATATTCCCCCTTCCTTGGGTGCAAAGTGGCTGAATTCCATAGAGAAAGTGCCTCGACCCTGAGTAAGGCTTCGAAGTACTGTTGAGTACCCGAACATCTTTGAAAGAGGCGCTTCAACATTAAGATGTTCAATAGCGGTACGGCTTTCAAGGCTGTGCACTATTCCGCCGCGGACTGTCACATTGTTTATTACCTCTCCAATGTAGTCTTTCGGGCAGAGGATACCTACTTTCATGACTGGCTCAAGAAGGACGGGGCCAGCATTTCGGCAGGCTTCATCAAAACCCATAGCTGCTGCAGCCTCAAAGGCAAAGGCTGTAGATGTCATTTCATTGTATACGGCAGATTCAAGCACTACACTTACATCAATACCGGGGTATCCGTACATGATACCGCCTGAAAAGGAATTTTCAATTCCGCGACGGATGGCATCAAGATATTCACGGGGCAGATTTTTTTCTGTAACAAGGCTGGAGAACTGGTTGCCGGCTCCGCGTTCAGAGGGTTTAACCCTTATGGTAAGTTCTGCTGTATTATCTTTACCGGCCATAACCTTATGGAATTTTTCGGTATGAATATATTCCTGTGTAATTGTTTCTCTGTAAGATACCTGAGGATTACCGATTTTGGCAGCAACTCTATAGTCATCTACTATTCTCGTAACAAGAACATCAAGATGCAGCTCTCCCATTCCTGATATAACAAGCTGTCCGGTTTCCTCATTTTCTTTAACTATGAAGGTCGGGTCTTCCCTTGTAAGGTTGTCCAGGGTCTTTTTCAGTTTGTCCATATCAGACATGGATTTCGGTTCAATTGCGACAGAAATTACAGGTTCAGGGAAATGCAGGTTTTCCAGCAGAACCTGATGCCCCTCGCTTCCTATGGTGTCTCCTGTCTGAGCATCTTTCATACCGATTATTACACCGATTTCTCCGGCTGCAAGAGATGACAGGTCTTCGGAAGTATTTGAATGCATACGTAAAATACGGTTTATACGCTCTCTTTTACGTTTGTTCATATTGTAGACTGCAGTACCTTTTTTGATAACTCCGGAATAAACGCGGACATAACACATAGGACCGGCTTCACGATCATTCTGAATCTTAAAAACGAGGGCAAGCGGATTCCCGTCATCACTTCGGTCAACTGTTACTTCGCTTTCGTTTTTGACGGAATGGCCGGTTATCGCTGGAAGATCCCCTGGAGCAGGGAGATATTCGACAATACCGTCAAGCAGAGGCTGTACTCCGATATTCCTTAAGGAAGCTCCAACAAAAACGGGCAGAAAACTCTGATCAAGAACTACCTTCCTTAACACTTTATTAATAAGTTCAACAGGAATATCCTCGCCTTCAAGATATAGCTCGGTTACCTCATCGCTTACTTCACCGAGTTTATCTATAAGCTTCTCTCTCCACTCTGAAGCCAGTTCTGTATTTTCAGGAGAGATCTCTTTGTATATCAGTTCTGCTGCCGGATCTTCAGGCCAGTATATTTCTCTCATATTGAGAAGATCTATAATCCCCTTAAAGCCGGACTCTGCTCCGATGGGCAGATACAATGGTACCGGGACAGCTCCCAGTTTTTCTTCAATTTCAGTAAGTACATCAAAAAAATCTGCACCTATACGGTCCATCTTGTTGATATAGGCAATTCTGGAAACATTGTAGGTGTCAGCCTGATGCCACACAGTTTCAGACTGCGGCTCAACACCGCCGACAGCACAGAAAATGGCTACAGCACCGTCTAGAACACGTAGAGAGCGTTCAACTTCAGCGGTAAAATCAACATGACCCGGAGTGTCGATAATATTTATCTGCTTATCCTTCCAGAAACATGTTGTGGCTGCTGATACGATGGTGATGCCCCGGTTCTGTTCCTGCTCCATCCAGTCCATTGTAGCTTCACCGTCATCTACTTCACCTATACGGTGGCTTTTCCCGGTATAAAAGAGTATTCGCTCTGTTGTTGTCGTTTTTCCGGCATCAATGTGTGCCATTATACCGATATTTCTCATGTTCTCTGCTGTCATTATTGTCTCCGCGCGCATAATATCACAGATCATTATTTTTTTTAAAGAGGATGTAAAAACAATATTTTATAAATAATTTCTGTAATCTTATTGACAAAAAAATGGATACTATGCTATTTTCATTCTCGCAACGAGCACGGGCGATTAGCTCAGCTGGGAGAGCGCCTGCCTTACAAGCAGGATGTCGGCGGTTCAAACCCGTCATCGCCCATGTGGACTACCTTAACAGGTAGTCCTTTTTTTTATTCAATTGATTTAGACAATTAAAAATCAGTCAGATTCCCGTCTACATCATAAATTTCTTCTATTCCCCACTGAAGAACTGCACCTCCAATGTAGCCGAGCAGTCCGTAGATAATGCCGTAAGACATTAAAACCATCTCAATTTCATTAAGATCGCCAAGACTTCCACCCGCTAGAAGAAGTATTCCGATATCTGCAGCTGTACAGGCAATTCCGACGCTGTAGCAGCCCCACATGCCGATTCGGGTGTACTGGTTTCTTTTTGCCCTGTTATACATTGTTTTAGTAAGCTGGACTTTTTCATCTCCCTCACCCCAGAAATACCTTTTTACATAAGCTGAAGAAGTGTCAGCAGGGTTTTGAGAACCGCTTGAGGAAGCCTGGCTTTGATTCTGATTTAAAAGTTCCCCTGCAAGCAAACTGCAGTTATCTACGAGCTCATCAAGACTGTCAAAAACCCCGGATGTATCCTTAATTATTTCAATATCAGCAACATTTACAAGTTTCATCGTTAGAATATAACGGCTTCCCACACTTCCAAGGCTTCCGGTAATAACTTCGTCCGCAGAAATAAGCCTTGCAATTTCTATTGCACATGTATCATCAGTACATTCCTGATTTGTGTAAGATGTACCGTAAAGTGCCGACTCTCTCATGTTCCGGTCTATAACTGTAAAATAGTCATAGCGATTAATAGTTATATTAAGTAAATCAACTATCAGATTCATTTCCTGTTCTGAAACGTTGCTGGTCTGGAAATCGATAATTGTTATTGTTTTTTGTGATTGGCAGAATACTGCAGAGTTAATAAAGATAAAAGATACAAAAATAAGTAAAAGTTTTTTCATTTTAAATCCCGTTATATTTTTAATGTCAATAATGGAATTATTATATCAATACATAGAATGTTGTCCATTCAAAATCAAAATTAGATTTTCTGCATTTGTACTTAATATTGTAATTAGATTAAAATACGAATAGAATAAACATATGCTGAACGACAGAGCCATAGACATAAAAAACAAAATTGAAAAGATTAATGACGATATTTCAAAAGCAGCTGACGGAGCAGGACGGAAACCATCTGAGATCAGATTGATGGCGGTTTCCAAAACAAAACCTGTTGAAGATCTGCTTGCTGCATATCAGGCAGGACACCGGCTTTTCGGTGAAAACAGAATCCAGGAAATAATCGAAAAAAAGCCTTTACTTCCGGCGGATCTTGAACTTCATATGATTGGTCATCTTCAGAGTAATAAGGCGAAAGCCGCAGCAGAGAATGTTGACTGTGTTCAGTCGATTGATAAACTCAATACTGCTAAAGAGCTGAATAAAAAGGCTTTATCAGCCGGCAGAAAAATTGATTATCTTATTGAGATTAATACATCCGGTGAATATTCAAAAGACGGTTATCACAGTTTTGAATCTGTACTGTCTGATATTGAAGATTATCTTGGGCTTGAGATGCTTAATATCAGAGGACTTATGACTATTGCACCTTTTACTCATGAGCAGGCAGCAGTAAGAAAATCTTTCAGAACACTGTATGAATATTATGAGAAAATAAAAACTCAAATTAATCTTGATGCTTTTGATACACTTTCAATGGGAATGTCTTCTGACTTCAGGATTGCCATTGAAGAAGGCAGCACCCTTATCAGGGTTGGGACTGCGATCTTCGGAGGCCGGTAATATACTTTATGAGTTTATTATTAAAAAAAACAACCGTTTTACTTCTGATAATATCTGTATTAAGCATTAACTTCCTGTCATGTGCAAGTATTGATGACAGCGATGAAATGATTTCTGAACAGGACCAGGAACAGGAGCCTGAAGCTTATTCTGATGAAGAGTTTCCGGGCTGGCTTAATGAACTGAGAAGAGCGGAAATTATTTTTGCAGGAACAATCCCGCTTTCTGTGCTTCTGTCCAGCCTTGGGTATAATGTGTACAGAACTGTAACCGACAACAGTGATTCAGGTGCAGATGCGTTCAGCAGTTTTTTATCGTCGACTGACCTTAGCAATGATGAAAATATGCAGATTATGATTATAAGTCTCGGGCTGTCCGCAACAGCAGCCCTTGCTGATTTTATCATCGGATTATTTGAGAAAGATGAGTAAATCCTTCAATTTTAGAGTTCCGGATATCAGCAGACCTGAAAGAGTCGATATTCTTATTACAGATCTCGATAAAAATCTCAGCAGAAGCAGCCTTAAAAACAGACTTGAAAATCTTAAGTGTAATGGCAGGGATATTAAATTATCCCGGAAAGTTCAGTCTGGAGATTTGATTTCCTATGAAATCGCCGATGAGGTGTCTACAGAAATCAAGGCAGAAAAAATTGATTTTGATATCGTCTATGAAAATGAGAATGTGATAGTAATAAACAAGCCTTCAGGTATGGTGGTGCATCCTGCTGCCGGTAATTATACTGGTACGCTTGCACAGGGGTTGAAGTATTATTTGTGTAAAGCTGAGAGTGATTTCACTGAAGATGATACAAGACCCGGAATAGTGCATCGGCTTGATAAGGATACCTCGGGTATCCTTATTACTGCTAAAAATACTTCATCAATGCATTTTCTCTCTGATGAGTTTCGTGAAAGAAGAGCAAGAAAAACATACCTTGCTGTCATTCACGGAAGACTTCCCGCTGTTAAAGGTGAAATTAAAACACTGATAAACAGGGATCGGAACGATAGAAAAAAAATGACTGTCAGGACTGATTCCGGGCGTGAGGCCCATACTGAATACAGGGTCCTGAAAGTATTTGACCAATACTCATTTGTAGCACTTTATCCCAAAACCGGACGTACACATCAATTGCGTGTTCATATGAAGAGTATGGGCACACCGATATGCGGAGACCCGATTTATTCTTCGAGAAAGGATCCCTTCGGCTTCGGTCTGTCACTCCATGCTTATAGACTCAGAATCAGAGTGCCAGAGGATGGGAAGTTTAAAGAATCTGTTTTCAGAGCACCTCTGCCTGAGCGTTTTAAACTTATTCTAAAGGATCTTTCAAAAAGGGATTAAACATTTTCTCGGCTTTTATAGTAGTCGGTGCACCATGGCCGGGAAAAATCAGCAGATCGTCTTCCAGTCCGAAAATCTTGTCCTTTATGTTTGCTTTAAGCTGTTCTTCTGCAATCCTCGAAAGTCCGTCATCCAGACTGCCGGCATATATCACATCACCTGTAAAAAGCATATTCTGAATGCGGAATAACATTGAATCAGCAGAATGTCCGGGAACATTGATCACATTAACAATGAAGTCATCAAGATGAAGGATATCGGAATCATTAATCTGATTGATTTTCATGTCGAAGGGTAATTCCATATTACTGTAAATATCAGCATCATAGATCTTTTTAAGTGTCTTTATTCCATTAACATGAGACTTGTGATTGTGAGTTACTAGAATATGTTTTATATAGAAATTATTGTTCTCTATCTGTTTTAAAAGCGGTATATCCATTACGCCAGGATCAATAATAATCGCATTACCGCCCTCCGACGGCCCCAGCAGATAGGTGTTGGAGAAATTCGCAAGAACAAAATGGAAAAAAAGTTTCATGGATTATCTCCCCGGGAAAATTCTGCTTCCTCAGAATTGGAATACTTAAAACTGACATTCTCACGGGTTGAACTTATAAAATTTACTTTTTTAAGGTTGCAGTCGTTGAAATTAACATTTTTCATCTCAGTGGAGACGAAGCATGAATAATAAAGATCACAGCTTTTGAAATCGGCTATATCAAAGTTTGCACCGTTAAAATTAGTGTGGAGAATATCTGAACCGTTAAATACGCAGTCGGTAAAAACTGAGCCGGCAAAAACTGAATATTTGATATCAGTATCAGCAAAGCTGCAATTGTAGAATTTACAAAAATCAAAAAAACACAGTTTAATACTGATGTTGTCGAAATTCATATTTGTAAAAATCGTACCGGAAAATTTACTGGTAATGATACTTTTACAGGGTATATGAAAATTCTCGATATGGCCCTTGCATAATTTAAAATTCATCATTTGTTCACAGTCGCTGAGCTGTGAAACAGTCTGCTTTAAAAAACCTTCGGTATCATCAATATGATTAAAGCAGTATTTACTGCCTGATACCGCATATTCCTGACAGTCGTCATGCAGGCATTTTTTGAATGAAAACATATTTGAATCATATCAGCCTTTTTCAAAAAACTCAAATACTGGACAATCAATTATTATTAAGGTTATTATCAGGTATGTCAGTATGTTATTTCTGCGGATATGAATTTGATTACGGTTTTAAGCCCGGTAGAAATGCTGAGTGCCCCGAATGCCGGAAACCAGTGCACTGCTGTAAAAACTGCAGTTTTTACAAGCCCGGAATGAAATGGGACTGCAGTGAAAACATCAGTGAAAACGTTAAAGATAAAGAGTCCGGCAATTTCTGTGACTATTTCGTATTTGGAAACTCAAAATCGGACGGAGCAGGGGCCCGTAAAGCTTCTGATGCACGTAAGGGTTTTGATAATCTATTCGGCAATGGATAACAGACCGGTTGCATTCATTGATTCAGGAGTCGGTGGTCTGCCGTATTTAAAATGGGTCAAACAGCATCTTCCTCTGGAAAGATTTATTTATACCGCAGATAACGCGAATTTCCCCTATGGGCCGAAAGAACGCGATGAGCTTCAGCTTCTGCTCGAAGCACTTGTTCGCAAACTCATTGAAAAACACAACCCAAAAATAATAGTAGTGGCCTGCAACACAGCTTCGGTTACCGCTCTTGCGTATCTGAGAACTAAATTTGATATACCTTTTGTAGGTACTGTACCGGCAGTAAAGACTGCGGCTCTTAAATCAGTTAATAAAAAGATAGGCCTAATGGCAACCGACAGAACCTTGAATGATGTTTATACTGAAGCTCTCATACATGAACATGCCTCCGGCTGTGAAATTTACCGTTTTGCAGGAACGGAAATAATTGATTTTATCGAAAAGAAGCTTTATTCCTCATCAGACGAGGAAAAGCATAAAGTGCTGAGTCCTGCAATGAATTTTTTCTCAAATAACAATACAGATAAGATCGTCCTTGGCTGTACCCATTTTCTGCTTATGGAAGAGGAATTAAAAAAGTATAATTCAGAAAATTTTGAGATTATAGATTCAAGGGATGGTGTCGGCAATCAGATTATAAGAGTTCTCACGAATAATAATCTATTGTCGGAGGAAAAAAAAGGAAATGATCTTTTTATACTTACTGATAAATCGGGAACCTCTGAAAAACTGCGGAATTCTACCTGGATTCTGGAAGAGTACGGATTATGCGCGGAATAGTTCTATACGGAATAAATAATATCTACACCGTTGAAACAGATAAGGGTAACTTTGAATGCCGTTTCAAGGGGAAAAAACTGAAAGGTGCAGAAGATGAATACAACCCTCTTGCATCCGGCGACTATGTTGAAATTGAAATAGATGAACATCATCCAGGGAAGGCAATGATTGTTTCCAGATATCCGAGAAATAATTCCTTTGCCCGGTGGAACCGGAAGCGCAACTGCATTCAGACAATTGCCGCCAATATTGACCTTGCAGTATGTATACTTTCTCCGGATTCTCCTCCCTTCCGTCCCCGTTTCTGCGACAGGGTTCTTATTAACTGTGAACAGAATATCGAAGTCCTTATAGTTCTTAATAAGATTGATCAGCCGATATCGGATGAGGTCGAACGCTGGCTTGAAATATGGCATACGCTCGGCTATCGAATACACAGGTGCAGTACAGTTACAGGAGAGGGACTTGTAGAGCTTAAAGACATTATATCCGGCAGGACTTCAGCCTTTGTCGGGCAGTCCGGTGTCGGCAAGTCTTCGGTTCTTAACAGCATAAATCCTGATTTCAATTTCCGTACAGGCGCAGTTTCAGATAAATTCAATAAGGGTACACATACAACTTGCTATGCGGTGCTGGATGTCTGGGAAAGGGGAAGGATAATTGATACACCGGGTATCAAGGAAATTGATCCGGTCGGGATGGAGCCTGAAAATCTGTCACATTTTATGCCTGAATTTGTTCCTTTTTTGAACGATTGTGCTCACAGCCAGTGTTTGCACGATCATGAACCAGGATGCAGAATTAAGGACGCTGTCGAAAACGGTGAGATAAGCGAAGAACGTTATGACAGTTATTTAAGGATTTTAGAAAATCTGAAGAAGAGAACTGAATACAATAAATATAAAAAGGGGAAGTAATCTGGAAAAGCATACAATTGAACTGCTTGATTTTTACTCAGTTAAGAAAAATGTATCTGAATACGCTTTATCCCCCGGCGGAGCGCTTCTTATACTCACGCAGGAACCGGATACCGACTCAAAGGTTTTAAATTATAAAAAAGATTTTGTTTCAGACTGGAAGAAACTTCTGAGCTCTGATCTGAAGCGCCCTTCTTTCAGTTTTTCAGACATATACTTTACAGATAAACTGGGTAAAAAAGGAATGGTTCTTGAGGGGCAGGAACTTGCAGCCTCTGCTGATTTTATAATTTCAGGCCTGCGATTAAAGAAATACTGCACATCTGTTCCTGAACAGGGAATTTCTATGTCCGGAATCCTCTCAGAGGCCGCGGAAAAAATACCCGATCTGCACCAGTGTTCAGATTCTATATTTAAAGAAATTAATTCTGATGGAACTGTTAAGGAAGATCATCCCCTTTTAAAGAGCGCCAGGGCTAAAATTGCAACCCTGCACAAGAAGATAAGCAGAATTTCCTCTGATTTTATATCTGATGATAAAGGAATATGGCAGAATACGGTACCATCTCAGCGAGACGGAAGGATTGTTCTTCCGCTGAAAACAAATTACAGAGGACGAGTAAAGGGTCTTGTACATGAGTTTTCATCAAGCGGAGCAACCGTCTATATTGAACCTTTTGAACTGGTGGAACTAAACAACCAGATGAGTTATGAGCAGAATCAGCTTGCACAGAAGGTTAATAAGATTTACAGGTCTTTAACAGAAAAACTTAATGACAGCTTCCAGGATTTTCTTTTTCTTATAGATACTGTATCCGAGATCGATTCCTATTATGCCCGTGCAGTTCATTCAATACGAAACAGATGTGTCAGACCTGTTGAAATAGAAAGGGGAATAACCATCAATCAGGGCCGGCATCCGGCACTTGGTTCAAAGGCTGTGCCTATAACAATATCAATAAAACCTGAAATTAAAACTCTGATTATCACCGGTCCTAATGCAGGCGGAAAAACAGTCACACTTAAAACATGCGGTATTTTTATACTGATGAACCAGTTTGCCCTCGAACTCCCGGCCGAAGAAGGTACTGAAATAGGCTTGTACACCGATATTATAGCCGACATCGGTGATGATCAGTCTATCGAGGAATCGTTATCTACTTTCAGCGGGCATATGAAAAGAATTTCAGAAATTCTCAGGAAATCAGATAACCGCACTATGGTGCTGCTTGATGAGCTTGGTTCCGGAACTGATCCGGTACAGGGATCCGCTATTGCCTCTTCGGTTCTTGAGGAGCTTTTAGGACGGAATGTTACTACTGTTGTCACAACACACCATTCAGCCGTTAAAAGATTCGGGTATACAAGAAGTGGTGCAGCAAATGCAAGCGTGGAGTTTGATTCGGAAACAATGAAGCCTACCTATAGAATCATTGAAGGTGTGCCGGGTGAAAGTCATGCTGTTGAAATCGCTTTGTCCTGCGGTATAGACCGCCGGATAATAGAATCTGCTAAAAAACTAATAGATGACGGAGATTCCTCCGTTGAAAGTATGATAGCCGAGCTTGAAAGACGACAGAGAGAATTTCTTGTAAAAGAAAAAGAGCAGAAAGACCGTGAAGCGAAATTCAATGAGGTCAGAAAAAAGAAGGATCTGGAAATTCTAAAACTCAGGCAGCAGAATATGATTCTGAAAGAATCAGAATTCGGTGAGCTGAAAAGCTTTGTGCACAGGACAAGAAGCGATCTTGAGAATTTAGTAAGGGAACTGCGTGAAGGTGAAATAACACGGGAAAAGAATTTAAAAGTAAAGAGCTTCATTGAAACGATGAGCGGTGTACTTGAAGATGAAAAAATAAAACTTTATTCGGAAAAAGATTCGGTAGACAATGCTGAAACAGGAACAGGTGTAAGCCACGTTTTGAATATTGAGCTTGCTGAAGGAATGCAGATATTAAATAGAAAAACCAGAAAGAAAGGCGTACTCATTGAAAAAAGAAAGAATGATGAATGGATTGCCTCTTTTGGGAATATTAAACTGAATGTTAAAGTTAAGGATATTGAACCTCTGGCGGTAGATAAAAAAACAGAAAACAAAATCAGTGTCGCAAGCAGCGGTTTTGATATTAAAGCAAGTTTTGAACTTGATATAAGAGGCATGCGCGTGGAAGAAGCACGTGACGCACTCGAACGTCAGCTTGATGGTGCAATTTTAAGCAGTCTGAATGAGTTTTCAGTGATTCACGGCCTTGGTGACGGAATTCTTCAGAAATTTGTACATGATTTTCTGAAAAAAAACAGAAATGTTAAAGAAATTTTTTTCTCGGATGCTGAATCCGGAGGATTTGGAAAGACTATTGTTAAGCTTAAATAATTTAGATATCTGTTAAAAAAATAATGTTTTATTGAGGTTATACATAAACGTGGTTTACAGTCAAAAGATTAGAGAGTTTGATGACAAGTTAAAAAAAATTTTCGACATTATTGACGATTATTTGGAAAACAATTACGGTAATAGGTACAGATTACATCCAAACCGACCAGAACGGGGAAAAACCGCTAACAAGGCTAGTGACGGTCTGTTCAACGTCGGCGCAAGTTTCAGCGCAGGCTACGGCAGTATTCATGGGAGGGGATACGTTGTAGATGTCGATCTGGTAACCCTTGATTATGTTCCGGAGGAAGTGTTCCGGCGTATTGAAGAGGAAGTCGGAGATCTTTTGAGAGAAATCATTACCGAAGTTTTTCCTGAACAGGATATTCATGTTTCCAGAGATGGGAATGTTCTCAAAATTTACGGAGATCTCATAGTTAAGTAAGTCATTTATAAAATTATACTTTTCAGAAGGACGGTGTTGCGTCCGCAGGAAAGGTTTAATAATATATATAGTAATAGATTCTGATTAAATGTGAGGATTATATGGACGTTCAGCTTAAAGAACTTTTAGAAAAGATTAATAAAGAAGGCGTTCAAGACGCCGAACAGAAAGCCTCTGAGATTGTTTCCGGTGCTGAGAACAAAGCAGAAAAAATTGTTGCTGAAGCAGAAAAAAAAGCGGAAAAAATCATTGCAGATGCCAAGGCTGAGGCTGCAAAGGCTGAAGCCGGCGGTAAAGCTGCAATCACACAGGCGGGGCGCGACCTTGTTCTTAAAACAAAAACTGAAATTGAAAAACTTTTTAATTCCATCATAGAAGGCGAAATCAAGGACATTTACAAGGGTAAGGTTCTTGAAGATGCTGTTGTTACAGTAGTGAAAAGCTGGTCTGAAGACAGCGCTGGCGCAGTACAGCTTGCTGAAAAGGATCTTAAGGAACTTGAATCGGGACTTAAATCCAAACTTGCTGCAGAACTTAAAGCGGGTTTTGAAATTAAACCGTTCAGCGGTATTGAATCCGGATTCAGGGTTTCTGATAAAGACGGTTCAGCCTACTATAATTTTACATCCGAGGGCATTGCAGAGGTATTTTCGGCACTGCTTAATCCGAAGCTTGCAGAGATCGTTAAAGAAGCTGTAAAGGAGTAGTATTTTGGCTCAGTATTATTACACGGTAGCATCACTTCCGATGCTGTCATACGAGCAGGAACCTCCTATTGATATACAGTATTTTCATGAGTCATGCATTAATACTGTAAATGCGGAAGATTACAGAATACTCTGCAGCGCAGATTTAGTTCCGAATGATGCTGCAGAAGACAGTATTCTTATTCTCTGGAACAGCTGGGAAAAAACACTCAGAAACGAGCTTGTGAAAATGCGTTCGGCTTCAACCGGGCTCGATGCGGAGTCATATATCCGGGAAAACGAATATGCAACCGGTGCCTATGATGCAGCCAGAGAAGCCTACAATTCTGCAAATCCGCTGTTAGGAGAAGATATCCTGAATAAAGCCCGATGGGCATTTCTGGATAATCTGGAAGTAGGTCATTATTTTGACCTGTCCAGACTGATTATTTACTACCTTAAGCTTCAGCTGCTTGAACGCAGACAGCTACTGAAGCCTGAAGTTGGAAAAGAGAAATATTCGGAATTATATAATCAGATTACGGATAAAATACATCAATCGTACGATGGAGAATTATAGATGGCAGTTAGTAACGGAAAAGTAATAGGTGTAAATGGAAACATGGTTTCCGTCGAAGTCGACGGCGTTGTTTCCATGAATGAAGTAGCGTATATCGAAGTTGGCGATCAACGCCTTAAAGCTGAGGTAATTCGAATAAAAGGAAGCAAGGCTGAACTCCAGGTTTTTGAAATGACCAAGGGAATAGGTATAGGCGACAATGTAGCCTTTACTGAAGACATGCTCGCGGTTGAGCTTGGACCGGGTCTGCTCGGACAGGTTTATGACGGTCTTCAGAATCCGCTTCCGCAGCTCGCAGAAAAATGCGGGTTCTTCCTTGAGAGAGGTGTCTACCTTGATGCTCTCCCCACTGAAACAAAGTGGAAATTTACGCCGAAGGTAGAGGTCGGAGCAAAAATTGAAAAGGGCGATACTATCGGTACCGTACCTGAGGGAATCTTTGAGCATAGAATCATGGTTCCATTCAACTATTTTGATACCTACACAGTTACAAGTGTAGCATCAGAGGGTGAATATACGGTAAGAGACAACGTTGCGGAGATTACCGACTCAAAGGGAAATAAATTTAACCTTACAATGAGTTTCAACTGGCCGGTTAAGAGGCCTATTACCAATTATATTGAAAGAATGAGACCAACAAAGCCGATGGTAACAAAACTCAGGCTGATTGATACATTCTTTCCGGTTGCTCTTGGCGGAACATACTGTATTCCGGGACCTTTCGGTGCCGGTAAAACAGTTCTGCAGCAGGTAACCAGTCGAAATGCGGATGTTGATATTGTAATAGTTGCTGCATGCGGTGAGCGTGCAGGTGAGGTTGTAGAAACACTCAAAGAATTCCCTGAACTTATTGACCCGAAGACCGGCAAGAGTCTTATGGAGAGAACTATTATTATTTGTAATACCTCTTCAATGCCTGTTGCCGCCCGTGAAGCTTCAGTATACACAGCTGTAACACTTGCTGAATATTACAGGCAGATGGGGCTGAACGTACTGCTTCTGGCAGATTCAACATCAAGATGGGCTCAGGCGATGCGTGAGATGTCCGGAAGACTTGAAGAGATACCGGGTGAGGAAGCATTCCCGGCTTACCTAGAATCGACTATCGCGAGTTTCTATGAAAGAGCAGGACGTGTTAAGCTTAAAGACGGATCTGAAGGTTCTGTTACTATCGGCGGTACAGTTTCTCCAGCAGGAGGTAACTTTGAAGAACCGGTAACTCAGGCCACACTGAAAGTTGTAGGCGCATTCCACGGTCTTTCAAGAGAGCGCTCTGATGCCCGTAAATATCCTGCAATCCATCCGCTTGAAAGCTGGAGTAAATACAAGGGTATTCTTGACTTTGAAAAAACTGAAATTGCACGTTCACTTATTCTCAGAGGAAATGAAGTTGAACAGATGATGAAGGTTGTAGGTGAAGAAGGTACAAGTATCGATGACTACATCGTTTATCTCAAAGGAGACTTCCTGGATTCAGTTTATATGCAGCAGAATTCTTTTGACCCTGTCGACAGTTCAGTGAGTGTTGAAAGACAGAATCATATTTTTGATATTCTGTTTAAAGTACTCACTTCAACACTTTCTCTTAAGGATAAGGACGAGGCGCGAACCTGGTTCTATCAGCTCAGGCAGAGATTCCTTGACTATAACGGAGCAGAGTGGGGCAATGATGAGTTCGTTCGGCTTGAGAAAGAAATAACCAGTATGATAGAGGAAAAAGTTTCCGGCATTGACGAGAGACTTCTTTCAAACTCCGCAGATGATGCGGAAGAAAATTAAATCGAGTCGGGAGTAGATTAAGATGCGTAAAGTATACAGTAAAATTGAATCAATTGCCGGAAACGTAATCACTGTCAAAGCCGACGGTATTAAGTACGGAGAACTGGCGGAAGTTACATCATCACATGGAAAATCACTCGCAGATGTTATCAGGCTCGATGGTGATACAGTTTCACTTCAGGTTTACTCCGGAGGCCGTGGTGTATCAACCGGTGATGAAGTTAGATTTATGAGTCATCCCATGCAGGTTGCATTTTCAGACAACCTTATGGGCAGAATTTTTACAGGAAGCGGTATGCCTCGAGACAATGGTCCGGAACTTACCGAAAATCTTATAGAGATAGGCGGCCCATCGGTTAACCCTGCCAAACGAATTATACCGAGAAATATGATTCGAACGGGTATTCCTATGATTGATGTATTCAACACCCTGGTTGAATCACAGAAGCTTCCTATTTTCTCAATTTCAGGTGAACCCTACAATGAACTGCTTGCAAGAATTGCGATGCAGGCCGAAGTTGATATGATTATCATCGGCGGTATGGGGCTCAAATACGACGACTATCTTTTCTTTAAAGACACTCTTGAAGAAGGCGGAGCTCTAAGCAGAACAATCTTTTTTGTTCATACCGCAGCTGATCCGATTGTAGAATGTCTACTCGTTCCGGACATCTCACTTGCAGTTGCTGAAAAGTTTGCACTTAAAGGAAAGAAGGTTCTAGTTCTTCTTACCGATATGACTAACTTCTCAGATGCAATGAAAGAAATTGCTATTACACAGGAACAGGTTCCCTCCAACCGAGGTTATCCTGGAGACCTTTACAGTCAGCTTGCTTCAAGATATGAAAAGGCAGTTGACTTTGAAGGCGCCGGTTCCATCACTATCCTTGCTGTAACTACAATGCCCGGCGACGACGTTACCCACCCGGTACCTGATAATACAGGGTATATTACCGAGGGGCAGTATTACCTGAAGGGCGGAAGAATTGAGCCTTTCGGTTCACTCTCAAGACTTAAGCAGCAGGTTAACGGAGATACCAGAGAAGACCACCGTGCTCTTATGGACGGTATGATTAAGCTCTATGCTGCATATCTTGAATCAATGGAGAAAAAGTCCATGGGATTCAGGATGTCGGACTGGGACACCAAGCTTCTGAAATACGGTGTTATCTTTGAGAAGGAAATGATGGACCTCACGGTTAATATCCCTCTGGAAGGTGCGCTTGATAAGGGTTGGGAAATTCTTGCGGAATGTTTTACACCTGAAGAAACAGGACTTAAAACAGATTTACTTAAGAAATTCTGGCCAAACAAATAAAAACGGACGGGCTATATGGCAAAGGTAAAGCTTACCAAAAATGAGCAGAAGAAACAGAAAGATGCTCTGAAGCGATTCACCAGATATCTGCCTACTCTGCAGCTGAAAAAACAGCAGCTGCAGCTGGTTATCCGTCAGTTTGAAGCTGATATAGAGGCTAAGCGAAAAGAGATATCAAAATACCAGGATTCACTTGAAGACTGGATTGGTGTTTTCGGTGAAGATACAGGCATCGGAGATCTTCTGCAGATAAAGGAAATAGAGAGGGAACGCGGCAATATTGCAGGTGTAGATATCCCTGTCTTTAAAAAACTGGAATTTATGCCTGTTGGATATGATTTATTCATGATGCCGCTCTGGGTTGATAAGGGTATTATCACCATGAAAGAGCTTGCTTCTCTGAATGCTGAAATCGAAGTTCTTATTGAAGCTAAAGAGCTTCTTGATAATGAACTTCGAACAACAACTCAGAGAGTTAATCTCTTCGAAAAGGTAAAGATACCTGAGACCAAAGAGGTAATCAGGAAAATCGGTATCTACCTCGGCGACCAGCAGACTGCTGCGGTTGTAAGGGGCAAGATGGCAAAGGGCAAAGTTGTAAAGGGGGCTGATGCATGATAGTAAAAATGAACAAAGTCTCCCTTGTACTGCTTGATAAATACAGAGATGAATCATTAAAGCAGCTGAGAAGACTTGGAGTTCTTCATCTTAATGCATTAAAAGGCAATGGTGAAAAATTCGAACATCTTTCTTCTCTAAGGGATAAACTTTCAAGTGCTCTGGTGTATGTACCAGCAATCAGCGGAATAGAGCCGCAGGCCTTTAGCGGAATCATGGATTCTCTGGAGAAAGCAGATGCAATCCTTGAGAAAGTGGCAGAAAAGCAGGCGGCTAACGAGCGTATTTTAGCTATTGTCAGGGAAGTTGAAAAGATTGGACCGCTGGGAGATTTTGATCCTTCTCTTTTAAAAACTCTTGAAGATAAAAATCTGAAAATTACAGTTTTTAAGGCTAAAAAATCTGATGAGGCGCTCTTCACTGGCGAAAACAGTTTCAGGGTTGCTGTTACTAAAAATAATCAGTTCTTTGCTGTTGTGGGCAATATACCTGAAAATTTAAAGTCGGTTGAAATTCTTGATTTACCTGAAAAAAGTTTAACTGAACTTAGCAAGGAAAAATCTGCGCTGAGCGGAGTTCTTAACAAGCTTAATAAAGAACTGGAAGAGATGTCCTCAATGAGGATTCCTCTGTCTGAAGGTCTTAAGATAATTGATCAGGATCTTGTATATGAAAATGTAAGATCAGGAATCAACAAGGAAGAGGAACTGTCCTATTTGAGCGGGTTCTGTCCTGTTGAGAAACTTGAAAAACTTAAGGCTAAAGCCGCTGAGGAAGGCTGGGGACTGCTAATTGAAGAACCGACAGAAGAAGATGAAGTTCCAACAGAACTTAAGGTAGGAAAGTTCACTTCAATGCTGTCTCCGGTTCTTGATTTTCTCGGAATACTTCCCGGTTACAGGGAATATGATATAAGCTTTTTCTTCCTGTGTTTCTTTTCAATTTTTACTGCAATGCTTATCGGTGATGCTGGTTACGGCCTGATTTTTCTTGCAGTAACTGCTGTTGTGATGATTGCATTCGGTTCTAAGAAGAAACCTATACCAAAGGCGGTATTCCTTCTTCTGCTGCTCAGTGTAACTACAATTGCCTGGGGTATTGTCACGGGCACCTGGTTTGCAAGCCAGAGCATCATGGAGATCGGTCCGATTGCCGCGCTTAAACTTGATGTTTTTAAGGGCAGTGATGAAGAACAGATTGCTGTTGTAATGGGGATAAGCTTTTTTCTTGGTATTGTTCAGCTTCTAATCGGAGTTGTTCAGAACTTTAAAAAGAATTTTCCGAAAAAGAACAGTTTCGCACAGATTGGATGGTTTGCTGTACTTATAGCAGTTTACTACCTAGTCCTTGTGCTTGTAGTAAGACGTGCAGGGCTGGATACCTACCCGAAACAGATGATGTATCTGCTTCTTGGTGGAGTAGCTGTAATATTCTTATTCGGCGGACAGGAAGAGGGTCAGAGTTTTGTAAAGGGAATTATTAATTCTTTAACTAACTTTCTGCAGCTTTTCCTTGATGTTGTAGGAACATTTTCGGATATCATGTCCTACGTAAGGCTGTTTGCCGTTGGACTTGCATCAGTAAAAATTGCGGAAACATTTAATCAGCTTGGAGCTGGAATGTCCGGCAGCTGGATGATAGTGTTTGGTATTTTAATTATTATAATCGGTCATACGCTTAACATTGTACTTGGTCTTATGGCAATTCTTGTACATGCAGTGCGTTTGAATATCCTGGAATATTCCGGAAAAGTCGGCGTCGAATGGTCCGGATTTAAATACGACCCCTTTAAGGTTAGTGTCGACGAAAGTCAAAGCTATAAAGGAGAATTTATATGAGTTTTGGAATTATTGGTCAGGCTGCAGCATTAGGTCTTGCAGCAGTAGGTTCAGCACTTGGATGTGGTACAGCCGCACAGGGCGCGGTTGGAGCATGGAAGAAAGCACTTGCAGCAAATAAAGCGCCAAGTATGCTTCTTGCAGCGTTCGTAGGTTTCCCTCTTTCTCAGACACTCTACGGATTTCTGGTAATGCTCGTAGTTGTTCCTGCAAAAACAGGCGACATGAAACAGCTTGCAACCGGACTTTTCGGCGGACTTGCTATCGGAATGTCTGCATGGCTTCAGGGTAAAGCAGCGGCAGTAGCTTGTGATGCTCAGTCAGAAACAGGTAAGGGTACAGCACAGTATGTACTCGCACTTGGTATTGTTGAGTCTGTAGCTATTCTCGTACTCGCATTCCTGTTCCTTATCTAATGGAAGAATGGGGCTGCTAAAACAGCCCCTTTTATCCCCTTAATGAAAAATAAAACACGCACAATAAATGTAGGCCGGATTGCTGTAGGCGGTGAGAACAGACTGACTGTACAGACAATGTGGAAGCGAAGTCTGCATAATGTTACACAAGCAGATGTTAATGAGATTCTAAGTTTACAGGATTTCGGTTGTGATATAATCAGATTTTCAGTTCCTGATATGAAAAGCGCCGGTATTCTTAAAAACCTGAAGCCGCAAATATCCATTCCTGTAGTTGCAGATATACATTTTGATTATAAAATTGCTCTTGAATGTATAAACAACGGAATTGATAAGATACGAATCAATCCGGGTAATATTGGACCTGAATGGAAGGTTCGGGAAGTTTTAACTGCAGCTTCCGACAGCAATATCCCAATCAGAGTCGGAATAAATTCCGGTTCATTGCCTGAGACGGTTTCCGGTTTAGACAATATCGCTGATGCAATGATTAAAGCCGCGGAAAAAGAAATTGAAATTCTTGAAAAAATGAATTTCAGGAATGCGGTTTTCTCCCTGAAAGCTTCTGATATTGAGAATACGATCACTGCTAATGAAGAATTTTCACAAAAATGGGATTATCCTCTGCACATAGGTATTACCGAAGCCGGCCCGGGAACAGCAGGCACTGTAAAAAGTTCAATAGCTTTTTACAGACTTCTTGAAAAAGGAATTGGAGACACTATTCGGGTTTCCCTTACCGATACTCCGCTTAATGAAGTAATTACAGGCCGTGAAATACTGAAAGCCTGCGGGAAAAGTAATTACGGCGTTGATATCATTTCATGTCCAAGATGCGGCCGTTCGACTTTCAACACGACTGAATTTATAAACCGTGTGTATTCCGAACTTTATCTGATTAAAAAGCCTCTGAAAATTGCTGTTATGGGATGTATCGTAAACGGTCCTGGAGAGGCCCTTCATGCGGATCTGGGTATCACAGGAAGCGGAAAAAAGGCTGTTATTTTTAAACATGGTAAGATTATTAGAAAAGTTGACGAAAATAACAGTATTGAGGCGTTCCTTGAGGAACTGAAAGCTCTTGATTCTGAGGTTTAGTTTTTGAAAAAGATTATTTCAGTCTTTTCTCTACTATTTTTGGCAATATCAATATATGCGCAGCGTGTACCCGACCAGGAAAGAGTCGCCTTTATCGAAGATACATACATGAATAATCTACCGGTATGGCTGATGATGGAAAGAGGCCGTGAATCATTTGAACTGGGTGAACTTGGCTTGGCCTCGAGAATATTCCGTGAAATAATTGACAGAAACTCAATTTCTCCCGATGCCGAAATGTGGCTGGGATATATTTATGAACAGGAGGGTGAACCTCTGCTTGCTGAAAAACAGTATTTAAAAGCGCTAGAGAATAAAAATCAGCTCTATATTCTTGAAGACAGATTCACCCTGATGTACAGACTTACTGAAATATACCGTGTTACGAGTCAGTATGGAAAGTATGAAAAAATACTGATAGATATTATAGAGAATGACGAGGGCTTCAACACAAACTTCAGGCTTTTTTATGCAATGACAGATGTCCTTAACAATCGAGGTGTAGATAAGCTCTTCGAACTTTACCGATATACCGACGGAAAATTCAACAGCGCACGTATTAGCCTGGGTATTTTCTATTATCAGACCGGACGCTATTCCGAAGCTGAATTGAATTTAACTGTTCCCTTCGTATCTATTTTATCTACCGGATTTGAGTATTTATATGAGAAAAGAGGTGATTATGAATACACTACGGTCAGAGATCATATTTCATCTATGCTGGCAGATTACATACTCACAGAATATATGCAGGAAAACAGTTTTTTCCGTTCGGCCTACTATCTGGCAGCAGCTTTGTATGCAGAGGGGAATCTTGATGTCTCAAATGAGCTTTGGCAGATAATAAAAGATTATGACAGCCCGGAGAGCATTTGGTCTATCAGGTCAACCCGACAGCTGAATTCACCATTCATCGAGCCCCTGATTTCCCCCCGCACTTGAACAGCAAAGAAATTAATCGTAACTTTCTCTAAGTATGGACAAAATAATAATTAAAGGCGCAAGGGAGCACAACCTTAAAAATATCAGCCTTGAACTTCCAAGAGACAGTTTTATTGTTATCTCAGGATTAAGCGGCAGCGGTAAATCATCGCTTGCATTCGATACAATTTTTGCAGAAGGACAGCGGCGGTATGTAGAAAGTCTCTCCTCTTATGCCAGACAGTTTCTTGGACGTCTGGATAAACCTGATCTAGACTATATTGAGGGGTTATCGCCAGCTATTTCAATAGAACAGAAGACCACACACAGGAATCCCAGGTCTACGGTAGGTACAGTTACCGAAATATATGATTATCTCAGGCTGCTATTTGCAAGAATAGGCAAGCCCCACTGCCCGGACTGCGGCAGAGAGATAAAAGAACAGTCAGTGGATCAGATTATAGACACAGTAATGTCCTATTCTGAGAACAGCAGGATTATGCTTCTTGCACCGGTCATAAAAGGTAAGAAAGGCGAACATCAGAAGATTCTTGAAGATGCCTCAAAAGCCGGTTTCGCAAGGGCTCGAATTGATGGTGTACCAGTAAACCTTGATGAACCCATCAGCCTTGAAAAAAATAAAAAGCACACAATAGAAATTATTGTTGATCGTCTGATAATAAATAATGAAATTAGAAAGCGTGTAGCTGAATCGGTTGAGACCTGTCTTGAGGTAGCAGATGGGCAGATACTTGTAATAAAAAAAGAGGAGAAAGATGAAAATTCAGAGTTTTTCTCAATAAAAAATTCCTGTGCTCACTGCGGAATAAGCATACCCGAGCTGGAACCCAGACTGTTTTCTTTTAATAATCCGGAGGGTGCCTGTCCGGTATGCTCCGGATTGGGAATGACACTTGAGTTTGATAAAAACCTTGTAATTCCGGATATGAGCCTTTCTTTTAACGAGGGAGCTGTAAAAACACATAATCCCGAGGCAAATTGGCATAGAAGCTGGTTTGAGGCTCTTTCCAGCCATTATAAATTCAGTCTTGATACTCCATTTGACAAACTGCCTGAAAAAATTATAGATACCATCCTTTACGGAACTAAAGATAAGATCGATGTCAGTTACGTAAACAGTAAAAAAACCGGAAAATTTGAATACACTACCAATTTTAACGGTATTCTTGCAGAGTTAAAAAGAAGATACCTTGAATCTTCCAGCAGTTACATAAAGGAATGGCTGGAAGGCTTCATGAGCCAGAATGAATGTACAGCCTGCGGCGGTAAACGTCTGAGAAAAGAAAGTTTAGGCGTTCTGGTTAACGGTAAGAATATTAATGAAGTTACTTGTCTGACCGTAGGCGATGCTCAGAAATTTTTTGAAAATCTTGATCTCACGGAAACCGAGGCAAAGATATCCAACCAGATTCTTAAAGAGATCAATTCAAGGCTTGGATTTATGATAAGTGTAGGGCTGGATTATCTTGATCTTGAAAGAAAGGCTTCGACCCTGTCCGGAGGCGAGGCTCAGAGAATAAGACTTGCTACTCAGATCGGCTCCTCGCTGGTCGGAGTTCTTTATATCCTTGATGAACCCACAATCGGTCTTCATCAGCGGGATAATCAGCGTCTCATAGATACTCTCAAGCATCTGCGGGATATAGGCAACACCCTTGTTGTTGTAGAACATGATGAACAAACCCTTAAAACAGCTGATTATATCGTAGATCTGGGGCCAGGCGCCGGGGTTCATGGTGGTTACATTACAGCACAGGGGACTTATGAGCAGGTTGTTAAAAATGAAAAAAGCCTGACTGGTCAATATTTGTCTGGAAAAATTAAAATTGATGTGCCTGAAAAAAGAAGGGAAGGAAACGGACAATTTATAAAGATCACAGGGGCCACAGAACATAATTTGAAAAATGTTAATGCGGATTTTCCTCTCGGGAAATTTATCGTAATAACCGGGGTCTCCGGCAGCGGAAAATCCACTCTTCTTGGTGATATCCTGTATCCGGCAATTAACAATAAAATTAACAGATCAAATATATCATGCGGTAAGCATGAATCTGTAGAAGGTCTGGAGCATATTGATAAAATAATAAACATTGATCAAAGTCCTATCGGCAGAACTCCTCGTTCTAATCCGGCTACATATGTAGGATTATTCACTCCTGTCAGAGATCTTTTTTCAAATTTACCGGAATCAAAAGCCCGAGGATATAAACCCGGAAGATTCTCATTTAACGTTAAAGGCGGCCGCTGTGAGCAATGTCAGGGTGATGGAACTAAGAAAATCGAGATGCACTTCCTTCCCGATGTATATGTAACCTGTGACGTATGCGGAGGAAGGCGGTTTAACCGTGAAACACTTGATATCAGATATAAGGGTAAGAACATCTATGAAGTTCTTGAGATGACCGTAGAGGAAGGTCTGGAGTTCTTTGATAAAATACCAAAGATAAGAAACAAACTCCAGACACTCAGCGATGTCGGACTTGAGTATATAAAGCTTGGACAGTCAGCCTTAACTCTTTCAGGAGGGGAAGCTCAGCGGGTTAAGCTTGCACTCGAACTCTCAAAGCGAAGTACCGGCAAAACATTTTATATACTTGATGAACCTACTACAGGACTGCATTTTGCTGATGTAAAAAAACTTCTTGAGGTGCTGCAGCTTCTGGTTGAAAAAGGGAACACAATCGTTCTAATCGAACATAATCTGGATGTTATTAAGCAGGCCGATCATATTATAGATCTGGGTCCTGAAGGGGGAGTTCGCGGCGGTACTATTGTTGCATCAGGAACTCCGGAAGAAGTGGCAGAGAGTAAAGAGTCATACACAGGCCATTATCTTAAGGATGTTTTAACCTGAATATCAGAAAGTTAGTTTTTTCAGTATTCTTTTTTATTCTCTTATCAGGCTGGCAGGTTTACAGTCAGGAAGCATCATCTGATGATGGTATTCCTGCACCAGAACCCGAAACAGAAATTACCGAAATAGATGAATCTTTGAGTTCAGAAGCACTCAGTCTTTATGACAGAACGCTTTATTATGACATTTCTACAGCAGATTATTATGAACTTAAACACTGGTGTGAAAGGTTGGGACTTGATTCTTCAGGAACCATAAATGAACTTCGGAAAAAACTTTACACTTATTATAAAGTTAATAATTCTCCGCCGTCCCGTGATAATCAGACAAATGGTAAGGGTAATATAATAACAATTGAAAAAGCTGATAATCTTGATTATTTCACCATAGAACCTGTAGATGAAAATTATGTGAAAATAAGCGGCGATGTTTTTCTTAAGATGAAAGATGAAGAAACCGGGGAAATCCATATAATCAAGGCCGATACTATTCTTTTCAATTTTAAAGAAAATTTTCTAAGTGCTGTAGGCAACATAGACTACCAGCTTGAAGGAAGTGATAAAACAGAACATTTCACAGGAAACGCAATTACTTTCAATGTTGAGAATTGGGAAGGTTTATTTGATAAAGGCGTTTCACAGGAAGACAAAGAAATAGAAGATTCCAGCGTTAAATTTTACTTTAAGGGTGATTTAATAAATAAAACAGCTGAGAATTATGTAATACTAAAAAAGGGTGAAATAACCTCATGCAGTTCAGATGACCCGCATTATAAAATAAAAGCCGATAAGATATGGCTTCTCAGCGGCGATGAATGGGCAATATATAACGGGGTTTTGTATGTAGGGCGTATTCCAATGCTCTATATTCCGGGTCTTATAAAAACCGGAGACGAAATATTCTTTAATCCAGTTTTTGGGTATAAAGACAGTTATGGTTATTTTTTACAGACTACAACTTATCTTATTGGAAAAAAAGATGATGATCAGACCTCATTTTCATTTCTGCAGAGTGATGAGGAAAGTGGTTATCAGAAACTTAGCGGTATATTTCTAACTGATGACCCCGACCCTTCTGACTTTTCAAAAAAAATTCAGGATTACGGAAATAACGGTAATAACTATTTAAAACTGCTGTTTGATTATTACTCTGTGTACGGCTATTTTACGGCTCTGGATGGTGATCTTAAAGAGCTTGGTGTTCTTGATAACCTTTCAGTTTATACATCCCTTGCCGGGAAGCGCCTGACGGATAACGGCACTTATCTGTATAAGGATGATGAAGGTGTGTATTCCCCTGTATGGCTCTCTTCATATTTCTATAAAACCAATCTGCCGTTCAGATATGCTTTTGATCTATCTACAAGTTTAAGTTTGGGAAAATTCAATCTTCAGCTTGATCTGCCTTTTTATTCTGATGAAGATATTCTGAGTGATTATTCAGCACGTTCTGAAACACTGGATCTTGCTGATTTTGTCGGACTGGAAACTTCCGCAGAAGAGACAACTAGTTCAACTACTGTTTCTTCTTATAAATGGGGCTTGCAGACATCTTACAGCCCTGATTTAAAATTTCTGTCACCTTATTTAAAATCTTTAAGTATCAGTGACCTTGATGCATATATAAACTGGGTTTCTTCTGATTTTCCTGATGACTGGGAAGATAATACCGTTAATAATTTTTATTATCCCGACAGCATCATTTTCCCTTCTGTCAGTGCCAGTATATCAGGTGCGATTCTGCCTTTTAAAAACAGTTCTGTAAGTGAAACTGAAACATCAGATGAAGAAAATGAAACCGTGGATATCAGTTTAAGATCACCCTGGCAGAATGATTCTGAACATGAAAATGGTAAAAACAGTATTACAGACGAGCCTGAAAGCAGACTTCCAGAGATGCAGAAAGATATTGATTTTGATTTTGATAATTCAAATCTCAGCGGGTCATTCATGGATAACAGTCTAAGTTATACAATAAGCCCGTCTTTCACAAATAAAAGTCAGTATTATGATGAGGAATGGGATACTCCTGAAGATATAGATAACGCAGTTGAGTACAGCTATCAGAGTATGAGCCTTAGTTCAAGTTTGAAATATACCGGTGATTTTTTTTACGATAAAATAAAAATAACAAATAATGTAAATTTCAGCGGTAAATATAATCAGCACTATAATATGGATCTGCTGGATGAAGATACTGCAGATAATTATTTGCTGGAAGACAAGGAATCAACAAATTTAAATATCAAAGATGTTTTTACTTTAAAATATTATCCTTCAGTCGACGAAGATTATTTTTCCGGAACTAATTTAAGCTATAATCTTTCAACTGTTTTTTATGATTACAGTTATGAATCTGATGATGAGATGTTTGTAACTGATACATTTCAGTGGGATACAGAGCATATCAGTGTACAAACGCTTCAGATGTATTTCCCGCTTGAAATCGGTGCATACAGTCATAAGCTGACACTAAAAACTACACTTCCTCCGGTTGATTTTGATTCAAGTGCCGATTTTCAGATGTCCTTTGGTCCGTCAAAAACCACACTGAACACTGCTTTAAGTCTTGAAGATGATGAATTTGTTTATGATCCGCTAACGGTTCTTGAAAAAATTACTTTTTTTGATAATACCTATTTAAGCAACAGCTTTAATTATAATTATGAAGAATCTTTTTTCGAGACAAACACTTCGACTGGTCAGCTTAATCTTTTTGACGGAAATTTAAATCTATATACTAATCTAATTTATGATTTTGAAAATGATGAACCTGTAAATCTTTCAGCTAAATTGAAACTATGGGATTTTACAGCAGAATATAAAATGGCTAATACTTATCCTGAATATTTTGATTCGGACAGCGGCTGGATCGATGAAGATGAAGAAGCTTTCATTCCTTCAAGTATTACTGCCTCTTACGAAACCAGTTATTCAACCGGGCTTTTCTGGAAAAACAGAGCGGAATTCTCTGTAGATATAGACAGCAGTCTTGATTTTAATTTGATTGAATACACAGAATCACAATTTTTATTCACTTTTGCTTTGAAAGTTGATATTTTTGAGTTTATGAATCTGACTATTTCAACCAACAGCCAGAATCTGGCTGTTTTCCGTTATTTCCCTTCTCTTGCAGAGGAGACAGGAGTCAGCACTCTTAGTCTCTTCGATGATCTGTATAAATCTTTTAATTTTTTTGATGTGGAGGATCGTCGCAGATCGAATTTTAATCTTAAGAATATGAATATTACTCTTACACATGATCTTCATGACTGGGATCTTAATCTGACTTACAGCGGTTCCCCGTATATTGATGAAAGCGGCAGTGAGTACCAGTACGATTGGGGGACCGAGATTACAATTAGTATGAAATGGAAGGGTATTCCTGAAATCAAATCAGATATCAGCATAGATAACGGTGAAATAAGTTTTTAACTTGACTCATCGCGTCGTGATTAGCTACACTTGTCCATAAGGAGAAGACTTGAACAGCAATCTTACAATTGTCCTTGAAGACCATGGAGTTCTTACTGAACTTTGCGGTGCCAATGATGAAAATTTAAAAGCCATAGAAGCACTGCTTAGTGCTGAAGTGCGTTATAAAGGAAATGAAATAAGACTTGATTCTGATGAGCAGACTAAACAGGAGGCTTTCAGACAGCTTGTCGATTCTTTGAGAAACTGTATTAAAAGCGGACGTGTTGTAGACCCTCGTCTTGTTTCTGAAGTATATGAGACGCTTACAAATGATACGGCAGATGAACGTGAACTCTTTGCGAATAAAATAATAAATGTCCCGGGAGGGAAAAAAATCTTCCCCAGAAACTCGCATCAGGCAGCTTATATACAGAATATAGAGAAAAATGAAGTTGTTTTCGGTATTGGACCGGCAGGAACAGGAAAAACATATCTTGCCGTAGCCTCGGCGCTAAGCGATGTTCTCTCTAAAAAAAAGCGGCGTATAATTATAACCAGACCAGTGGTTGAGGCAGGTGAAAGTCTCGGATTTCTGCCTGGTGATCTTACTCAGAAGCTTAGTCCCTATCTGAAACCCATATACGATGCAATGGACTCATTTCTTCCCTACGAAGTCATAACAAGGATGGAAGAGAACCGTCTGATAGAGATCGCTCCGCTCGCATATATGAGAGGTCGAAGTCTTACCGACAGCTTTATCATCCTTGATGAAGCTCAGAACACAACGAAAACACAGATGAAAATGTTCCTGACTCGAATAGGAGAGGGTTCTCAGGCTGTTATAACCGGTGATGTTACGCAGACGGACCTGCCTAAAGGCATGGAATCAGGTTTGATCCATGCATCTTCAATTCTAAAAGATATAGAAGGTATCTCGTTTAACTATTTTGACACAAAAGATGTAGTCAGAAAAAAAATAGTCAGACAGATAATACAGGCGTATGAAAAACACGGATAAAAACAGAGTTAAATCTCAGCATTTTTTCAAAAATTTTTCAGGAATTTTTTCAGACAGAATACTCGCTTTAGCAGTTTTGGCTCTTATAATTATTTATTACCTGTCGGTAGTCCTTATAGCCAATAACGGTATACTTACAGCTGGAGTAAAGCTCTCCGATTATGAACTTGGCAAGGTCGCTGAACGGGATCTTATTGTCGATAGGGATTTGGAGTATGTAGACAGCAAGGCTACCGAACTTAAACGTCAGGCAGAAGCTCTTCTTGTAGAGCCGGTTTTCACTGTTTCAGACAGTATTACTGAGCGTGTGATGACTACCTTTGATTCAATGGTCAATTCATATCTGAGTTTTTATTCACAGGGGAAATTGCCGGAAGAGGTTTTTCTGGAAATCCAATCGGAACTTCCAGGATATCTTGATGAAAAGACAGTAGCCGATCTATACCTTATTAAAGAACCGGACAGTTTTTTGAATGCTATCAGGAGTGTTTTACAGCAATTGATGGTTACCGGAATTACAAGTATTCCGGACAACTTTAAAAACAGCACTGACTCAATTGAAGTTCTGCGATGGCGTGATGGAGAAAAAGAAAGAGAAATTATTTTTCAGGATGATGCCGTCACCGTCAGGACCATTCCCAAAGCTGTGGAGATGATACTAATTGACACCAACTTCACCGAACTGCAGACTAAAACCTCTGTTGAGCTGGTTTTAAGGGCCATAGAGGAAAATTCTTTTTATGATTCCGAACTTACTGAAAAAAACAGGGCCAGAGCCAGAGACCAGGTAGAACCTGTTATAAAAAAAATGGTGAAAGGCGAGGTTATAGTTAAGAAGGGTTTTATCATTACCGAAGAAAATATGATTAAAGTTGAGGCATTAGGTTCTTTTTCTGAAAAGGTAAATGTAACTGTATTTTTAGGTCGATTTTTATATCTTCTGTTCCTGTTCATTATTTCTGTTAAGCTTCTACAGCCCCCGATTTTATTAAGAACGCCCATACGCAATATGCTTTTTCTTATGCTCATACTGTTTGCCGTGTATTCAGTAACTTCTTCACTGGTCATCAGATATCTGAATCTTCAGGAAGGAATGATATTTTCAGCTTTTGTTCCTACTGCCCTTGTTACGATGCTGATTTCAATAATGATTAATACGAGGGTCGGTATCATAAGTTCAATTATTCTAAGTCTTTCGATTTTAATCATGCCGGGAAATCAAATTTATAATTTTATTTTTACATTTCTTTCAGGAGCTTTCGGTAGTCTAATCGTTTATGGTGCCGAAAATCGAATAACCCTTGTTAAAGCGGGATTATTTGTATCTCTTCTGAATACTTCAGTAATTATAATTATCGGCCTCCTGCAGAGCATGGAAGCTTCATGGTATCTGAATGCTGTGCTTGTATCCATTGTTAATGGCTTCCTGTGCGGTATTTTTACTCTTGGTCTGCTGCCCATACTTGAACATATGCTGAACGCTCCCACACCTTTCAGACTTATGGAGCTTTCGGATTTAAATACTCCATTGTTCAAGCGAATGCTTATTCTTGCACCTGGTACCTACAGTCATAGTGTGAGTGTAGCGAATCTCGCTGAAACTGCAGCTAAGGAGATTGGCGCCAATGCCCTTCTGGCACGCGTAGGCGCTTATTATCATGATATTGGAAAAATCGATCAGGCTGAGTATTTTATCGAGAATCAGAAAGAGGGCAACAAGCATGATGATCTGAAGGCAACACTCTCAACCGCAGTTATTAAAAGTCATGTCAAAATCGGTTTTGAAAAAGCGAAGGAGCTTGGTCTTCCCGATGCCGTAATGGAAATAATTTCGCAGCATCACGGCAGCGGACAAATCAGCTATTTTTACATGAAAGCGCTGAAAGAGCAGAAAATGGATCAAAAACTGTCACCTGAAGATTTTGCATATAACGGGACTCCTCCTGTGAGCCGTGAGGCTGCTGTGGTAATGCTGGCTGATACTGTAGAGGCTGCTACACGTACTCTAAAAAACCCTACTATGGCAAAGCTTGAAAGATTCGTGTGGGAACTCATAATGGAGAAAGTGAGCCACGGTCAGATGAAAAATACAGCCCTTACATTTAAAGATCTCGAAACTGTTAAAAATTCATTTGTTCAGATATTAGGCGGTAGTTTTCATACGAGGATTGAGTATCCCAATCAGAAAGAAAAGAGCGAAAATGAATAAAATTGATTTAATAGTTGAAGATATTAGTTTAGAATACAGTCAGGAGAAAATAATTGCTTATATGCAGGCTGTTTGCAGGCAAATAGGAGCTGATAATAAAGAATTTTCACTGCTGATCTGTGATGATGAATATATTAAAAAGCTTAATAAAACATACCGCAGCAAAGATGAACCTACTGATATATTAAGCTTCTGTACCGAAGATGAAGAGCCCTGGGATTTTGTGACTGACCCTGACGATGATGAAACGGTCTACTGGGGAGATCTGGTACTGTCTGTTGACAGTCTGAAAAAGAACGCAGAGTATTTTAATGTTGAACAGCAGGAGGAATTTAAAAGACTGCTTATTCATGGTATTCTTCATCTTAGCGGAATGGATCATGAAACCAATGATGCTGACGAAGAAATGCTGTTATATCAGGAAAAAATATTACAGGAGTTTGGAGAATTTAAATTTTGAAAAAGAAAGGTTTTTGGGAAAAGCTCACCAGCCGCACCCAGGATGAGGATGAAGAAAGTTTTCAACATCTTAATTCAACTGAAAAGGATATGATAAGGGGAGTTGTAGAACTTGCTGAAACCTCTGTTAAAGAGGTTATGGTTCCAAGAATTGATGTTGTTTTTATTTCAAAAGACATCAATATCAATGAAGCCGTTCAAACACTTCTTGAATGCGGTCATTCGAGAGTACCGGTTTACGATGACACCATCGATCATATTGCAGGCATTCTTTATGCAAAAGATCTGCTTAAATATTTTATAGCCGATAAAAACAGTTTTGAGGGTATAAAAATCGAGCAGATAATGCGTAAACCATATTTTGTACCTGAAAGTAAAAAACTCGATTCGCTGTTAAGAGAGTTTAAAAGACGCAAGGTTCATATTGCTGTCAGTGTTGATGAATACGGCGGTGTGTCCGGGATAGTCTGCATGGAAGACATTATAGAAGAAATAGTCGGTGATATTCAGGATGAATTTGACAATGAAGATGATGAAATAATGCAGATCGGAGAAGGTGTATATCTTTGTGATGCAAGAATTAATCTTGAGGACCTTAATGAACATATAGGCACTGAATTGTCTGATGAGGAGTTTGATACGCTTGGAGGATTTGTTTTTGATCTTTTTGGTAAAATTCCTGTCAGGTATGAAAAGGTTTCAGTTGATAATCTTGATTTTGTTATTCAGGAAGTTGACGGACATAAGATCAGTACTATAAAGATAATAAAAAAGGAATAAAAGTGAAAAGGTTTTTAATAGTTATTCTGCTCTTTATTGCCAGCATGCAGATCCACGCTCAGTCACGGGGCGCTGTAGAGCTTTACAGCGATGGTAATTATCAGGAGTCAGCAGGGAACTATTACAAAGCTATAGAACTGTATAAAACCTCGCTATCGCGCAATAATAACTATATAGAGCCGGTAATAGGCCTGGCCAGAGCATATTATTTTCTGAATGAATATGAAGAGGCTTTGTTATATATCGAAAAAGCAGAAAGACTTGATAAAAACAACACTGAAGTTATGAATCTAAAAGCCCGTCTTTTTCTTTCTACAGGTGATTTTAATAATGCTGAAATCCTGTTTAATAAAATTCTGGAAATCGAGGAAAACAATATAGATGCAGGTTTTGGTCTTGCTGAGATAGATATAGCCTCAGGCCGTATAACAAGAGCTGCTGAGCGTTTTGAAGAAGCGATTGCAGTATCTCCGGAAAGCAGGAAAGCACTTCTATCAATGGTTCTGATAAGCGACAGAAACGGTGATACTGAAAAAGCTGAATACTACCTCACACAGGCTCTTCAGTATTATTCCGGGAATCCCTATGTCCGGTATACGGCAGCTGAACATTACTACAACGAAGGCAACCTCGATGAAGCTCTTTTCCACTTAAAAACAGCTCTATTCCTAAAAAAGGATTTTACTGAAGCTTCTCTGCTCCTGAGCCGTCTATATATGGATCAGCAGAAATATAATGAAGTTATCAGCGTTATTAATAATATTATATCCGAAAATGATAACGAAGTATTGTTATGGTATATGCTCGGTAGAGCCTATGAGAACTCAGGCGATACTTCTAAATCAATATTATGCTATTCAAGAGCATTTAATATTAAACCTGATGAAGATTTATCCAGAATTGCACTTGAAAATGAAATAATCAGAAACACCCAGATTGATGATAATGTGCGTGTAAAGTATTCAAACTATCATGTTGAACTCGGCAGAAAATATGAAGAAAGAAACATGATCGATAAAGCTGAGTACGAATACCGGAGAGCCTTGCTTATTTATCCTGATTCTTATGAGGCCAGACTCCTGTCTGCAGGGATTTATAAACGTATTGGCTATGATGAGAGATATATATCAATATTAACCGAATTATCAGCCATCCGTACTGATGACATAGATTTAAAAGATGAGATAGAAATACAGAAAAGTCTAATGGATGAAACGCTATCTGAAAAATGGAATATTAATCAGTTCACGGAACCAAAGATGAAGAATAAAATAGCGGTATTCTACGCTGAAGATTCAATGAATCATATTCAGGGAGAACAGATCCTTTCTGAATACATTAATTATCTTCTTACCGGTTATGAAAATATTGAAATCACTGTAACAGGATTCAATGGTGATTATGCAGAATGTTTCAGACTTTCACGAGAAAATAATGCTGATTATTTTATTATTTTCGATATCTATGAAACAGAAAGGGTAGTTTCTCTTCAAAGCCGGGTATATCTTGCAGATACCGGCGGAGAGCTTGAAAGACTTGAAGCTGTGAGAACAGGAAATCAGATGCTGCATGAAGCATCATCAGCTATTGTAGAGGAAATACACTCAAGACTTCCAGTTTACGGAAGCATTATAAACAGAAAATTTGATCAGGTAGTTATCAATCTTGGTCATCGAGACGGCATAAGTTCCGGTGCCGAGCTGATGATCATAAAAAAGGGAATGATACAGAGGAACAAAAGTGATTTTTCCCTCTCTTTCGCTTCAGAAGACCTTCTTGGAAGCATAAAAATCAGCTCTTCTGATGAACTTGTATCGGAAGGTGAGGTGTCAGTGTCCCAGTTTTTTGACATGATTAACCCCGGAGATTATGTTATTCCGGTAATTCCCGCCTCGGAAGATGAAAATACCAGTGAGCAGCAGCTTCCCGTAACATCAGATGCACAATTGTTCATTCCTGATGATCTTTTCAGTTCAATCAACAATATCAGGTAAATAATAACTGTCAGACAATTGACACTAAGCATTTCATTTCATATATTTTTTTATAACATCTACATATATTTAGCGGAGGAAACAATGAAAATAGCTATTAATGGTTTCGGTAGAATCGGTAGAAACGTATTCAAAATCGCATTTGACAGGCCCGGAGTTGAGATTGTTGGTATAAATGATCTTACAAATCCAAAGACACTTGCACATCTTCTCAAATATGACTCAACTTTTGGTGTTTACGGCAAGTCCGTTTCAGCAAAGGATGATGCTATAGTTGTCGATGGAAAGGAAATTAAAATCTTTGCAGAAAGAAACCCTGCAAGTCTTCCCTGGGGATCTCTCGGAGTTGATGTTGTTGTTGAGTCAACAGGTGTATTCAGAGCAGCAGAAAGCCCCAAGGGCGGTTATATGGACCATATTAAGGCCGGCGCAAAGAAGGTTATCCTTACAGTCCCGGCAAAAGATGATATTCAGACCGTTGTTCTTGGAGTAAATGAAGACAAAATAAGTCCTTCAATCAATGCATACTCCAATGCTTCATGTACTACAAACTGTCTTGCTCCTGTTGCAAAAGTTCTTAACGACAAGTTCGGAATTGAGCAGGGATTAATGACAACTGTTCACGCTTACACAAATGACCAGGTTATACTCGATCTTCCGCACGAAGATCTCAGAAGAGCAAGAGCTGCCGGTCTTTCAATTATCCCCACAACTACAGGCGCTGCAAAGGCTGTAGGTCTGGTAATCCCTGAGCTTAAGGGTAAACTGAACGGCGGTGCAATGAGAGTTCCCACTCCTACCGGTTCAATAGTTGATCTCACAGTTCAGCTTAAAAAGTCTGCAACAGCAGAAGAAATCAATGCTGCTATAAAAGAAGCCGCAGAAGGACCAATGAAAGGCGTTCTTGAATATACAGAAGATCCTATCGTTTCAATGGATATTAAGGGAAATCCTCATTCATCAATTTTTGATGCGCTGTCAACCATGGTTCTTGATAACGGCTTTGCCAAAGTTATGTCATGGTACGACAACGAAATGGGATATTCTACAAGAGTTGTAGACCTCGCTCAGAAACTCGTTTAATCAAGAGGAGCTGTTTGTATGGGTCTCAAAACTGTAAAAGATATTGACCTTAAAAATAAAAGAGTATTAATCAGGGTGGACTTTAACGTCCCCCTGAAAAATGGTGTTATCACAGATGATACCAGGATTGTAGCGGCATTGCCGACTATTAAATACATTCTTGAACAGCCCGGTGCCAGCCTTATCGTGATGAGTCACTGCGGAAGGCCGGGCGGTGAAAAGAATCCTGAGTTCAGTCTTAAACCGGCCGCTGACAGGCTTGCTGAACTTCTTGGTAAATCAGTTATTATGGCTCCTGATGTCATAGGTCCTGAAGTCGAAAAAATGGCTTCTGATCTCAAGGGCGGAGAGATTCTTGTTCTTGAAAATACCCGTTACTACAAGGAAGAAACAAAAAATGATCCGGGCTTTGCAGAAAAAATTGCAAAACTAGGCGAGGTTTATGTTAATGATGCCTTCGGTGCAGCGCACAGAGCACATGCATCTACTGAAGGAGTCAGTAAGTATCTTCCGGCTGTTGCAGGTTTTCTGATTGAGAAAGAATGTAAATTCTTTGATAATATCCTTGAAAATCCGAAAAAACCCTTTGTAGCAATAATCGGCGGAGCTAAGGTTTCCTCAAAAATCGGAGTACTTGAATCTCTTCTGGAAAAAGCTGACAGTCTCATTATAGGCGGGGGAATGGCTTATACATTTCTTTATGCACAGGGACACAGTATTGGAAAATCTCTTTTCGAAGAAGATTACCTTGATACTGCGAAAAATCTTCTTACAAAAGCGGCTGAGAAGAAAGTTGAAATTATTCTTCCTGAAGATCATGTTGCTGCGAAAGAATTCAGTGAAACAGCAGAGGCTGTATATATTGACGGCCTGGATATCCCTGCTGATATGCTTGGCATGGACATCGGAGCTAAAACGCTTGCCAAGGTTAAGGATCGTATTGTTAATGCTCAGTCAATTGTATGGAACGGTCCAATGGGTGTGTTTGAATTCGATGCCTTCTCAAAGGGAACTCTTGAAGTTGCACAGTATGTTGCTGACTGTAAGGGGACCACAGTTGTCGGTGGCGGAGATTCAGTTGCTGCTGTAAACAAATTCGGATTTGCAGATAAAATTGATCACGTATCTACCGGCGGCGGAGCCTCACTCGAATTCCTTGAAGGCAAGGTTCTTCCCGGAATAGATGCTCTTCGCAGTTAATTAGTAAAGGGGAGTAAAGTTATGAGAAAATCATTCATTGCAGGAAACTGGAAAATGAATAAAACACCGTCCGAGGCAGCTAAGCTTGCAGAGGAATTAAAAGCAGGACTGGGAAACTGCGGCCATAAGATACTGGTTGCTCCAAGTTTTGTCTGCATACCTGCTGTAGCTGATGTTGTTAAGGGCAGTAATATTATGCTTGGTGCACAGAATATGTCTGATGAAGTTGAAGGCGCTTTTACAGGAGAAACTTCTGTAAAAATGCTTAAGGAACTTGGAGTTGATGCAGTAATACTCGGACATTCCGAAAGACGGCATATTTACGGTGAAACCGACGAATTTATTAATAAGAAAGTAAAACTTGCTATTGCTGAAGGCCTTGAGGTAATTCTCTGTGTCGGTGAAACGCTTGATGAAAGAGAAGCCGGTAAAGCTGAAGAGGTTGTTAAATCTCAGACAGAAAAAGGTCTTAAAGATGTTTCTGAAAAAGAGCTTGAAAAAGTCACTATTGCGTATGAACCTGTATGGGCTATCGGTACCGGCAAGACTGCCACTCCCGATGATGCAGAACAGATTCATAAAGTTACAAGGGATACAGTTAAAGCTCTTTATTCTGAAAAAGCCGCTGAAGATATGATCATTCAGTACGGCGGTTCAGTAAAACCCGATAATGCTGCACAGCTGATGGGCATGCCCGATATCGACGGTGCGCTCGTCGGCGGAGCATCTTTAAAAGCAGATTTGTTTTTACCTATAGCCTTATACGACAAATAAGTATATAATAAAGCCTCTCTCAAAAGGAGAGGCTATATTTTTATTATCGGAGATATCTTAATGGGTGCGATTGGAGTCATACTGCTGGTTTTATTCAGCATAAGCGCAGTTCTTTTAATTATCATAGTCCTTCTGCAGGATGAGCAGGGTGAAGGTCTTGGCGGAATATTCGGAGGCGGAAGTTCTTCAGCCTTTGGAAGCAGATCCGGAAATATTTTAACAAAGTTTACATCAGTACTTGGAGCAATTTTTATTATTTGTGCTTTCTCGCTTGCATGGTTTAACAGATCCGTTGATGACAGTGATGTTTTAAAGGCTGCGAGAGAGAATATGCAGAATACTGAAGATGCAGGCGACTGGTGGGACGTACCTACCGAATAATTTTTAACGGAAGTAACCGTGAATCATAGAAAAATATTTATACTTTTATCCCTTTTACTTACAGGTGGAATTGTTTTCGGACAGCTGGTTATTGATAAACCGGCTGCATCTGTAAATCTTTCAAAGCCGGAAATGATCTCAGTAAAGCAGCTTGAAGCGCAGGTTAATATGCTCAATCAGCTCAGGGTTCGTTCCGGACTTCCTGCTGTTGCTGTAAAGAAATCTGATAAGCTTGAAGTCCTTGATAAAATGATTTCCGAGATGCTGATTTCCCAGGCGGCTGCAGACAGCGGATTAAAAGCCGAAGACAATGAGGTTAATGAAACTATTCAGACTCAGAAAACTCAGCTGGAACAGCAGAATAACGCTAAGATTTCCGATCAGCAGTTTAAAAGCATGATTGAATCTCAGACAGGTTATTCCTGGGATAAATACAAAAGTCAGATAGCTGAGCAGATTGTTCTGCAGAAATACATAGCCCGTGAAAAACAGGAAGAAATCAATGCTTCAATGACTCTTCCAAGTTCAGATGATATTGAAAAATTATATAACTCTGAAATCAGTTCTTTTGTTCAAAGTAAAACCATAAGATACAGCCAGGTTTATATTAGCACTTTAAATCTATCAGGCAGTGAGCTCGAAGCTGCAGAAAAAAAAGCTAATGATGCATACCGGAAATATGTAAACGGCACTGCAACATTTGAAAAAATAGTTAATGACTATACCGAAGATCAGACTTCTAAATATAAGAATGGAGATACCGGATATATTACTTTGAATGATCCTAATGCCAGAGCATATCTGGGCAGCGGCTTTATGGATGCCTTGTTCAGTACGCCTCTGGGTGAAGTTAAAGGTGTTATTAAATCCAATATAGGATTTCATATTATTAAAGTGACCGAGTATTATAAAGAAAGACTTCTAGGTCTAGATGATCCTATGCACCCTTCAACCAAAAAGACGGTAAGGGATTACATAGCTGAAAAATATATTGCATCTATGCAGAATGCAGCCCTGAACAAAGCCCTTGAGAGCCTTGTTGAAGAGCTCAAAAAGAAAGCTGAGATTACAATATATGAGGAAAATATAAACTGATGGGAACCCGCAGAAAAGGACGGGTAATAGCTTTTCAATCAATATTCAGCTGGCAGTTGTCTGAGACAGATCCTTCCGGCCTGATAGAGTTTGAATGGCTTGATATGGAAAAGAATGAAAGAAATCAGGCAGCAATTGATTTCGCCCGTCTATTAATTTCCGGAACAATTGAAAATATCGAAAGTGTCGATAAAAAAATTAAAGAGCATCTTGTTAACTGGGATTTTAACCGTCTATCGAAAGTTGATCTGGCCATACTCAGAATCAGTGTTTACAGCCTGCTTTACCGAAAGGAAATTCCTTCATCGGTAACTATTGATGAAGCAGTTGACATTGCCAAACAGTACGGCAGTGATGAATCTTATAAGTTTGTAAACGGAGTTCTGGACAGTATCAATAAAGAGAATGAAGACTGAAAAGTTATTATATGTAATTCTTGCGGCTCTTGTTTTAACTGCATCTGTACTGGCAGTTATCGTAGTAATTGAATTAAAATCAAATACAGAGAATGATGTAAATGCTCTGATTAATGAGATTGACCTTGATCTTTCTTCAGGTTTTTATTCCGAAGCACAGCGTCTCCTTCTAGATTATGCTGTTCAGGTAAAAACGTCAAAACAAGGTTTAAGTGCATTAAAAAGAGCAGATATTATTTACCGAAATACTTCTGATTTGAATTTTTATAAGAAGCTGGCTGTTAACTTAAATAACAAATTCCCTAATAGCATAGATATAAAGGCAATTCTTGCTTTTATAGATACAAAATTAAATTATGAAAAAAGCATCCCCGAACAGTATCTTCAGGATCTTAAATATTCCGGATTTTTTGAATTGTATTTGATTGCTAATTTGGACTATCCAGAAAAGCTGAATGATAAAAAACTTAAAAAGAAACTTAACCAATGGCAGCAGCTGCTTCTATATTCAGAATTAACAGATATATCTGAAAATGATTTATCTGAGTCCGGTATTCTGAAATATGACAGAAAAATATTGCTGGATCTTGCTTTGCTCAAGGCTCAATCAGGCGATTTTCAATCTGCAGACTCTTATCTTAAAGATATTGACGCTGAATATTTTACAGAAGTAAGAACATTTCTTGCATACGATATGGGAAATTATAATAAGGCAGCATCTTTGATTAACGAGTTGAAAAGTGATGACCCCTTTTACTCTTCAGACAAAATGCAGATGTTCAGAGCTGATATTTACATGCAGTCAGGGATGAATGATAAAGCATCAGCACTATATCGTCATATTATCGAGAGTTCGCCGGATTATTCAGCAGTACCGTATTATAATCTCTTTAAAATGAATAAAGCGGGAACCGGTTTTGAGTATTTGAAACAGGGATTGAAATACTTTCCGGACAATAAAGATCTGCTCGTAGAAGCTCTTAAATCTCCTGAATATAGCAAAAATGTAACTGAGGTATCTGAAATTACAGCTAAGCTGATGGACTTATATTCAAATGATCCTGAAATACAGCTGATGTATCTTATAAACAGTTCAAAAGGAAGGTCTGCCGAATTTATCACCGGTAATTTATGGAATATTTTTAATATTGATAAGGGTAATGAGAAAGTCTTTATTTATTTTTATAATTTTCTATTGAAAATCAGAAATTTAGCAGAAGCGTCTGAGCTTGTTGATTCATTTTCAAAAAATTACCGCCCGGCTTCAGAGAATGTATACCTGAATTATAAAGCAGTACTGAGTATACTCAACGGTGATTTTAGTGATGCTTATTCAGTCATTAATAATATCAGCAGCCGGGATGCTTTGAGTATGTATAATAAGGCGGTTATCCAGGCCTTAAACGGTGATAATACCGCTGCAATTGAAAATTTAAAATATGCATCTACTCTGAAAAATATTGATAAAGATAATCTTATTAAAATCTACTTCAAAACAGCTGAAACATATTATAATCTTAAACAGACAGAGAATGCTTTAAAGCAGCTTGGCTATATTGAAAAACTTGATAAAAGCTATCTGAAAGCGGATCTGTTAAAAAATAAAATAGAAACGGAATATTATGATTAGATTAAAGAATGATGAACAGATAAACAGAATTAGAGAATCCTGTAAAATGCTTGCAGAGGTATATAAAATTATACAGGAAGCTGTAGTTGAGGGTGTTACAACCAAGGAAATTGACAGTCTCTGTTATAGTGAAATTACCAAAAGGGGGGCTATCCCCGCATTTTTGAATTATCAGGGCTTTCCAGCTTCAATCTGCATAAGTGTTAATGAGGAAGTGATTCATGGGATTCCCGGTAAACGAAGACTTAAAAAAGGTGATGTAGTAAGTCTCGATCTTGGAATCGATCTTAAAGGATACATATCTGATGCAGCAATGACACTTCCGGTGGGAACTGTCAGCTCTGATGCTGAAAAGCTAATGGAGACCACACGTAATGCGCTTTATAAGGGAATTGATGCCTGTAAGGCCGGTGGGCGAATTAAGGATATATCCGGGGCCGTTTTCAACGTTGCAAAAAATCAGGGATACGGTGTAGTGCGTGAATTTTGCGGACATGGTGTCGGTCTTGGTCTGCATGAATCCCCGCAGATTCCCAATTATGTTCATCCGGGTCCCAATCCGAGAATAAAAAAAGGAATGGTACTTGCCATCGAACCGATGATTAACCTCGGCGGAGATGAGATAGAAATTCTTGAAGATGAGTGGACTGTAATTACATCAGATCACAGTATATCAGCTCATTTTGAACATACTGTAGCCGTATTTGAAGATCATACAGAAATCCTTACTATTGCAGATTAAAACGGAGTTTAAATGTCCGCAAATAAATTTAAGAGCAAAACTTTAACCCTGATAATCTTTTTTATTGCTGTATTTGCAGGTACAGTTACCGGTAATTATTTTTCAGGCAGCAGAATTTTTAAACCTGGTGAAGTTAAGGCTTCTAAAACAGATTTAATCGATATGCAGTATACTTTCAGGGCTGTATCAGAAAAAGTGCTTCCTGTCGTAGTTGAAATAACTACAACTGAAGTTATCCAGCAGGAAATGCCTGAAGGTTATACCTGGCCTTTTAATTTTATAGAACCCGATGATGAAACCGGGGATGAAGCCCCAAGGATTGAAGAATTTGAATCCGAAGGTCTGGGATCCGGGGTTATTGTCGGCCGTGATGAAAATACATATTACGTTTTAACCAATAATCATGTAATTGGACAGGCGGACAGTATTTCAGTTAAACTATACAAGGGTGAAAGCTATACGGCAGAAATTGTAGGTCGCGATGAAAGAAAAGATCTGGCCATGGTTTCGTTTGTGAATGAGGCCGACCTTGATGTGGCTGTCCTGGGTTCTTCAGATGAACTTAGAGTTGGAGACTGGGTTCTTGCAGTCGGAAATCCTCTTGGATATGAATCAACAGTTACAGCCGGTATTGTAAGTGCGATTGGTAGAAACGGGCCTTCCGATAACATCAGTGATTTTATCCAGACAGATGCGTCGATCAATCAGGGCAACTCCGGAGGGGCTCTTGTAAATCTTGACGGTGAGGTTGTCGGAATAAATACCTGGATTGCTACTCCGAACGGTGTGAGCATCGGTCTTGGATTCGCCATTCCTGTTGATAATGTTAAAAATGCCGTAGACGATTTTATAGAATCCGGTGAAGTCAAATATGGATGGCTTGGTGTAAGTATAACAAACCCTGATGAACAGACAGCAATAGATCTCGGGATTGAAGCTCAAAAAGGGGCCCTTATATATAATCTTTATGAAGACAGTCCTGCCGACAAGGCCGGTTTGCTTCCGGGAGATTTTATTATAAAGCTTAATAATACTGAAATTTCTGATTATATGCAGTTTACAAGGTTGGTAGGTGATGTCAGAGCGGGTGCAAGGATTGAAGTTAAGTTAATCAGAGAGGGTAAAATAATGAATATCCCGGTTACTATCGGTAATAGGGCTGATCGTGCAGAACTGACGTCTTTGTATGGTAAAATCTGGCCGGGTCTTTCAGGCAGAACTCTTGATGAGGGACTGAAAAAAGAAGCAGGTCTGGCTGATTCATTGCATGGAGTAATCATTGCCGTCGAACCCAAAACCCGTGCTGCTGAATCGGGACTTAAGGATTATGATATAATAACAGAAATCAGCGGTATGAAAATTAATAATATGATGGATTTTTTCACTGCTCTTAACGATAAAAAGAACAGCAGCTATTTAATAAAAGTTCTGAGAAACAGTAAACAAGTTGAGATAGAACTTATACGCTAGAGGATGGAGATTATGTCCAAAAACTTTCTTGAATACAACATGGTAAGAAATAACGCCATAAAACTCGCACATAAAATTCATAAAGACGGATTTATTCCCGATGTGATATATGTTTCACTGAGGGGTGGGGCATATATAGGAAATCTAATCAGCGAATATTTTAAAGTTGTACGAGCCGACAGTCCCGTTCTATACGCTGCTGTGGTAGCACGTTCCTATACTGACATACATAATCATGATGAAGTCCGTATTGACGGTTGGACTTACAACCCGGAATATCTAAGACAGGGAGATAAAATTCTGCTTGTTGATGATATTTATGATTCCGGAAAAACAATTAACTTTCTTGCAGATAAAATACTGCAGAGAGGTGTTCCGCGAAAAGATCTTAAAATTGCTGTTCATGATTATAAATTCTTTGAATACAAACCGGAGCAGAATGAATTTCAGCCTGATTATTATTGCCGAAAACATTTAATTAAAAGCCCGGAGGAAGACCTCTGGATTCATTATATGAGCCATGAATTGATTGGGCTTAAACATGAAGAGCTTGAAAAGTATTATTTTAACAATGATGAAGAGCTTAGAGAGGCACTGGATATTTTTGAAAAAAAATAAATCAGCTATTTTAACACTGTTATATCTGTTTCTCCCTCTGTTTATTTATGCACAGACAGCACCGGATTTATCAATTGAGCCGGCACCGGGGATATATAATCAGAATATTATAATCAGGCTGAACAGTGATAGTGTTAAAAACGTCTTGTACAGCTTTGATAACAGTGAAGACTCTGATTTTCTGGATTTTCCAGGCGGCATTGTTCTTTCAGCACTTCCCGGTGAAGAACGTGAGTACCGGATCATTTTTAATTATGATAATAAGAAACTTACCTTTAATTATAAAATTGACAGGAAAGTTCCGGTTAAGCCTGAAATTAGAGTCGAGAATGATTTTGAAACCGGACAAAAGAAAATCTATTTTAAAAGCGAATCAGGCTCTGATACTTTCTATGGTTTCGATAATATTAAGAATCCTGATCCGGTTAAATTTGAAGGTGACTATGTTACAGCCTCAGATTCAACTATTGTTTATGCTTTCTCACGTGACAGTGCAGGAAATGTAAGCGATTATTCCATACACAAAATTGATGAAGCAGCAATCCGCAGAAAGGTTAACCTGATTGATATAAAAAGTCCGGTTGAAGGGGAATTCGCGAATACTCAGCTTCTGTTTATCGATAAAACAGGTTTTGACTGGATTAAATACACTCTTAATATGAATGATCCGGTTGAAGACGGTATTGAATATTATATGCCTGTAGAAATAAGGCGCTATGGAAATATTACTCTTAAAGTAGCCGGAAAGCTTCAGGGCTCTGAAAAAATACTATATGACGAGGTGAATTACAGGGTTACAACAAGAGCTCCTCTTAAAAATATACCTGAAAGCGGTATTTATTCATCAGCTATAAGAATATTAAATGAATTTGAAACCTATAAGTACTGTATCGAAGAAAGAAGCCCGGATGAAAAGGATTTGGATTTTAACCATGAGCTTTTACTGAATCCAGTGGCAGGCGGGGTTAAATATTCAACGCTTAGACTTCGAAATGTGAATGATGCCGAGCAGAGTGAATTCAGGTATTTTTATATTTTTGATGACCGTAAACCTGCTAATCCGATTATTCAGCTTGATCAGGACCTTCCTTTTAACGGTAAGGTTGAAGTATCAATGTTCGGTCCGGACTACTCAAATATCTATTATACTCTTGACGGTTCAAATCCCGGCTCAGGATCCACTGAATATACCAAACCTTTTACACTTTCAGCTCCTGAAAACCGTAACGCCGGTTCATTTATCCTTAAATCGAGAACTATTTCACTTAATGGTAAATCCAGCAGAATAATTTCAAATATTATTACTTATGATACACAGAAACCTGAAATTCCAATTGTTGATATTATCCATGATCAACAATCAAACACATATAAATTAACTGCAGAAACAGAGCCGGGGGCACAACTTAAATACAGAATTTCTTCAAACAGTGATCTTTCTGATATAAGTTATGCTCCTGCAGTTTTGTCCGATTTTATCCTTGATGTTCCTGAAGGTTATGAGAGTGATTTTTATATTCAGTTTATACAGATAGATGAGGCCGGAAACAAATCTGATGAGACTGAAATATTTAAAATACATGCTGATCGCAAAGCGCCTTCAAAACCTGAACTTTTAATTACCGATAATAAAATTACAATAAATACGGAGACTGCTGATACTTTCTATAGTTTCGAAGTGTACAGAGAAGGGCTTCTGATTAGTAAAGATTCTTCCAGGTATGAAGGTCCGTTCAATGTGCCTGATTTGCCGGGGAATAATTCTGTTCTTAAATTTAATATTGAATCTTTTGATTCTTTTGGAAATAAAAGCGATCTTTCTTATCTATACATACCTGAGACAAGCATCATCCCCGGGGAACCTCTTTTCAGCAGGAATGATACAAACCAGAATATATACAGCGGCGATTTCGTTGAGTTTAAAGTTTTTCCACAAAATCTTAATGATGAATTATTTTATTATCTTACATTGACTGATGAAGAAGGAAAAACTTCGACAACAGGTCCTGTAAAAACTTCAAATAATATTAGAATTGAAGGTGAGCCGAATACCCTTCTTGAATATTATCTTGAAGTTTTTTCAAAAAATAAAAACACAGGAAAAACATCAGACTTTAAAAATTTCAGTTTTGTTATTGACAATAAGAATCCAGAGATTCCTGAACTTATCGGTATAAGAAACGGTATGACCGTCAATTATCAGGTTATGCTAAATCCGCTGATTGATGATAACTCAACAGTTTTTATGTCTTTCAGAGAAGGACAGGAAATACCGGGCAGTCCTTTTGATGATAATTCTTTTATATTTAATAAGCCTGTTGTTTTTGATGTTGATGACGGCAGTGAAAAAACATTTAATATAGTCATAGGTTCTGAAGATGCCGCAGGTAACCGCAGCATTAATGATGAGCTATTCAGTTTTACGATCGATAAAAAGGTCCCGGATAATAGTTCAATCCTTACAGAATCAGTATCGGACTTCACTGATTCATTTGTAATCTCAGCATACAATCCGGACGGTTCCCGGAAATACTATTATGAAATAACAGAGAGTCCGGAAATCCCAGTAGAGCCGGGAATCGGTTCAAAGTTTTTCACAGATAATCTTATTGTAAACGGAGAACCGGGAATTGAAAAAAATCTCTATGTGAAAATTAAAACCTCGGATTCTGCCGGTAATCTAAGCCGTGAAACTAAATTTTTAAGTTTTAAAATTGATCAGAAAAAACCTGTAAATAATATTTTGCCGTTTATTGAATTCAACCATAGTAAATCACGTATTCTGTTGGGTTGGAATACCGGATCAGATTCTTTGAAATTCAGAATACCTGAAATAGATGAAGAGTTTACAGATTTTATTTACCCTATAACATTTAAATTCGATAAGGATCTTGAAAGTATTCATATTGAGTACTTAAAAACTGATTCAGGCGGGAATTTCAGCGATATACGCAGTCAGAATATTTTTCTGCCATTTAATAACGAGGGCGTAATTGTAAATGGAATTGAAAACAATGCTTCATATAACAGTGATGTTAATGCAAGGCGTGTAACAGACGGAGCATTTATACGTTATGAAATATCTACAGAAGATTTCAACGTTCCTGAAGTAACAGTATTCAGTCCGGAAATGCCCGATAAACTTGTTTTCAGCGCAGCAGATGGTGAAACTATTAATTATTCTGTAAAATTTAAAGAATTCCAGAATAAAGATGATATAACCGGTGGAAAACAGCAAACAATTCGATTCAGTATTGATAAGAAAGCACCGCTGCCCCCGGGGCTTTCAGGAATTATCGATGGTGAATATTACCTGGATGATCAAACCGTTAGTTTTGAATCTAATGAGCGTAAAATATTTTATTCAATTACTGATATAAATTCGTCTTCTGAAGAATTCAGCCTTTTTACAAAACCTATCCGTATTGCATCTGAATCAGGAACTTATTCGACCTATATGATTATGGCCTTCAGCGAAGACGGAGCCGGTAACAGATCAAATACGGCAGTATGGTCGATTACAATTGATAAAGAGATCATATATGTATCACCGGACGGTAAGGATTATGCCAGCGGAACAAGGAGCAATCCTTTTAAAACTTTAAACCGGGCAGTTGAACAGCTTAAAAATTCCGACAGAAAAACAATATTTCTTGCAGAAGGCATCTATACTCTAAATTCTTCAGTAATAATCGATGAAGATATCTCTATTTACGGTGGTTTTAACAGTAACAACTGGTTTGAGCAAAAAGGAACAAGCCTTATTGAAACAGGTGACGTATTTCGAGGATCCAATCCTTTGTTTTATATTTACGGCGGCACCTTAAATTTGAGGAAGATTAGAACTGAAAACATTGAACAGTTAACTGATTCTGTCTTTTTTCTGAATAAGGGGACATTGAATTTTAACGATTGCGAATTTAATACTACAGCAGTTAAATTGTCATCTTTTATCAGACAGTTTTACGGTGAAGTAAATATTATAAATTCGTCTATATCAGCAACGGCACAGCAGGATAGTATAATTGATTCATCAGACGGTTTATTGAAAATTGTAAACAGCAGCATAATCGGAGGAAGCGATAATAATAATTTTGATATTATAAGGATCAATAACACAGGAAATTTTGTATTAAGTTCATCAAAAATAACTGCTGAAAGCGGTAGAAATTTAAACTGTATAAGATCCGATTCAAGTTTTCTGAATCTGCGCTCTGCAGAATTTAATATTGTCTCAGCTGATGTCTCGGCTTCTGTAATCAATGCGGAAAACTCCAATTTGACAGCAACCTACATTAAAGTAAAAAGCCATCCCGATGTAAGACTTTTCAATATTGTTGAAGCGGTAGATTCGAGTATAGAGCTTACAGCATCTACTTTTGTAACTGACGCAGGAAACAGTATAGTAGGATTTAAACTCACCGGAGGGCAGTCCTCTTTTAATAGAAATACAATTAAAACAGGAAACAGTGTTTCTGATTTCGTTTATCTTTTTAATTCCGCTAATGGGAAACATCGTTTTGAAACCAATATATTTGACTTTGGCGATACCGATAATATTCTGGCCTTTAAAAATAAAGAATCTGACATTGAAGTTTTCAATAATACCTTTGTTCTTAATTCAATCGATGCTGAAGTACTGTTTGATGAGTCTGTTAACAGTAATATAAAATATATAAATAATATTTTTGATATAGAGATGCCTGGAAATCAGGGTATTTTTGTAAATAATTTTAATGATAACCATTTCTCCATTAAAAATAACTGCTTTAATGGCTGGTCTGCATTTACTGCCGGTATAAATGCTGCTTTAAATCTAATTGAACTTGATCTTCTTGACGGTTCCTTTTCAAGCGGTAATATATCAGGGAATATTGGTACTGATTTAATTTTTAATGAAGACGGGAACTACCGGCTCAATCCGGAATCACCATGTATTGACTCCGGTTATAATCTCGAAAATTTGATAAATAACAAGGCTGATATCGATGGAGAATCAAGACCGAATAGAGTTCTTGGAGTAAATCCGGTATATGATATCGGGGCTGATGAATATTACGATTATTAAAAAAAGTCATATCAAAATACCTATTTGGTAATTTAGATATGACTTTTTAAAAGCATCTGTTAAATAGCCTGATTAAATATTCTATTATTCAACAGCCCAGAGTCTTGAACTGTCTGAGCTCTCATAGTTGAACCACAATCCGTTGTTAAACCCCAATGCAAAGAGATAGTCATAATCAGAATCATAATAAAAATCAGTTATTACAGCATTCGATAAATCAATTGAAGTGTAATGTGTTTTAGTACAAAATAATGAAGTTGAGTCTTCCGGTGAAAAAATCTCTGCAGTTGTATTCATTGTGCCGGCAGATTCAATTTGAAGCTCATAATATCCTGAATTGGTACCGAAAAGCAGGACTTTCTCATCACCAAAAGTAACAAGTTCAACATCGTAAAGATCAAGGTCAAGCGGATCTGGATAAGTATCGGCTGATGAGCTGTAAATATCCGTGTTATATGCATCAGTCCATGAACTGCCGTCATACCTTAAAATATAGCCTTCTTTTAATGTAAGATAGATATAATCCGTCGATCCGTTATTATAACATACGAGACCTCCGTATCCCTGATTCAGAAGTAAATCTGAAATCTTTTCATCATCGGTACCTGCATCTGTGTCATCAAAAACTGCAGTATCAGATATTTCAGAAAGAGAGCCTGTCGCTCCGGTATAAAGCCTTATACCCGAAATTAACCAGAATGTATTGTCACTTTCAACATCTACATCAAAGGTCCCGCCGTTTGTAATCTCAGTCAGCTCCTCAGTCAGCGTCATTGCAGCAGTAATATCAAGAACAGGAGCTGTATAAGAATAAACATTGTAGACGGAAGTCGAATAACCGCCCACAGTTGCATTAGGTGTAATAGTGTAAATAAATAAGGTCTGATTTGGTGTTGTATCTGCAATCTCGATATTCACTACATATTCCCCTGCAGATGAATCGAGCTGGTTTATATCAACCTCGGTCCAGAGCGAAACAGAGTCAGCAGAAAGGGAAGAGGCCTCACAGCTGTACAGATGATGCTCTGTGGTGTCTGTATCATAATAAACTGCAAAGATTTTACCGTTTAAAAGAATAGCTTCGTAGGTTATATAATTTGAGTTCTCAGATTCAGTAGATCCCGGCGGTTTTGCATAGTTCCAAACCACTCCGCTTGATTCAATATCATCTGTTTTTTTGAAATATAAATTCCCTGCCGCAGCAAAGTATGTTTCATCAGTTCCAGTTCCGAATTTACCCATTGAGCGTACAGTAAGAGCATCATCAAGCGAACCGTTTGCTATTTCTATCTCTTCTTCAAGACTGTAAAACATACCAGTCGGATTATCCGGACAGGAATAAATCAATAAAACGGAAGATATCAATGTTAATATGGTTAAAATTCTTTTCATAAATATTCCTTAGAAGTGATACGACCCGGAAATTCCAAGTTCCAGAAAATTAGCGATACGACTTTGATCTTTGAATTCATCTGAATAATATATTTCCGGAATAAACCAGTATTCAGCATTTAATCCAATTGCCCACTCATCATTGATATTCCATAGAGCACCGATACCGGGTTTAATCACCGGTGTCATGGTAAAATAATCTCCTAGAGTATTAAAAGACATGCCGATATTCAAATGTACAGGAACTTCTATAGGGTAAAACATGAAGTAATAGGCTGCGGTAAAAGAAATAGGAACCATTGTCAGAACTCGGTTAGGGGTTGCAGCAAACATACCGCTTAGTTCTCCGCCGAGCATCAGATTGTCCATAACAAAAGCGCCGAACTCAAGACTTCCGGTCAGTCCTATTGAAGTTTCACCGATATCCGGATTTATTGCACTTGTTCCTTCTGAAGCGAAGGGAGCAATTGTGAATAAGGGAAATATAGCACCGGCATTGATATTAAAAACCTGTTCACCGGTAGAATAAGCTGATTTTCCAATATAATCATCAGAAACATCCTCTTCGGAGGTTTGTGCTGTAATCGGAAAAACCGTAATAATCATAGCAGTCAGTAAGATTGGAACTAATTTTTTTTTCAAAGTATATCCTCAATAGATAATAATCAACGAAATAGTATCACCACAAAAGTCTTTTTTCAAGGATATGTTGAAACTATGACTGTTTGTATGGTAAAAGTTTTACATACGGAGGTCTACCATGGCATTAAATATAGTTGCGGATATTGATGACAAAGTATCAATTAACAATGTACTTATCAGCGTATCTGATAAAACAGGACTGGAGGACCTCGTAAGGGGACTTATAAGCATTAACCCGGACATCAAGATATATTCGACAGGCGGTACTTACAATAAAATTTCAGAACTTCTTGGTAATGATGCAGTAAAAAATCTTATTTCTGTAAGTGATTATACCGGACAGCCCGAAATGCAGGGCGGACTGGTAAAAACCCTTGATTTTAAAATTTATCTGGGACTGCTTAGTGAAACTTATAATGAGGCACATAAGGCCGATCTTTCAAGAACCGGTGCAGTGGCCTTCGATATGGTTGTAGTTAATCTTTATCCCTTCAGTGAGACCATCAAACAGGATGGTATAACAGCCGAAGAAGCCAGAACGAATATCGACATCGGCGGCCCATGCATGCTGAGAGCGTCTGCAAAGAATTATCTAAGAGTTGCTTCAGTCTGCAATCCTTCAGATTATGAAAAGATAATCAGAGAAATGAAATCTGAAGACGGTAAATTATCATTGGAATTCCGTTTTGAGCTTGCAAAAAAAACTTTCAGCCACACTGCAGAATATGACAGTCAGATCAGCAGCTTTCTATTGAGTAAAACCTATAATTCTGTTCAATCTGTATACAGTTTCAAGGGAGGCAGATAATGGCTAAGGAAAAGCTTTCATCGATATATAAACGAATCAGGAAGGATTTATTTCCTGATAATATGGAAATCAGTTTTTATAATAATGATTCAGATCGCCAGTCACTTAAATATGAAAAGGTATACTGGGATATAGATGGAGATAAGCAGGGGCTGAGATACGGAGAAAATCCTGATCAGGAAGCTGCCCTTTACCGTCTTGTAAACGGAAACCTTGTTCTCGGAGAAGTAAGTTCAATAATGCCGGGTAAGTATCTTGCTTCCGATATTGAGCTTCTTCAGTCTGGAAAACATCCGGGTAAAACTAATATTACCGATGCAGACAATTCCCTTAATATCCTTAGATATTTCAATGATTACCCTGTTACTGTTATTGTAAAACATAATAATCCCTGCGGTGTAGCCAGAGGGAAAACTCTGGCTGAATCTTACTATAAAGCTCTTATGGCTGACCGCATAGCGGCCTTCGGAGGTGCTGTAGCTGTAAATAAACCGCTTGATATGGAAACCGCGAAATTGATTACCGAAAGTTACCTTGAAGTGGTTGTAGCTCCTGAATTTGAAGAAGGCACTCTTGAACTTCTTGCAACCAGGAAAAATCTTAGAGTGATGAAAATAGGTAATATGTCAAAACTGCATGATTTTGTCGGTGAACAGTTTGTAGATTTTAAATCATTGATTGACGGCGGACTTGTTGCTCAATGGTCATTTGTTCCCAAAGCAGAAAAGGAAACTCTTCTTCCTGCTGAAACTGTTTACAGAGATAAGGAGTATAAAGTTCTTAGAGAGCCTACAGAGCAGGAACTGAATGATATGCTTTTTGGATGGCTTATAGAAAGCGGTATAACCAGCAATTCTGTAATCTATGTCAAAGACGGGGTTACTGTTGGTATCGGTACCGGCGAGCAGGATAGAGTAGGTGTTGCCGAAATTGCACGGGATAAAGCATACAGGAAATTTGCAGATAGAATATGTTATGAAAAACATGGCCAGCCGCTTGCTGTAATGACCGATAAAGCTATTATTGATGCCGTTCAGGCTGAAACTGCAGAGAAAAAAGGCGGACTGCCCGGAAGTGCAATGATTTCGGACGCTTTCTTTCCGTTTAGAGACGGAATAGAGGTCGGCCTGAAAGAAGGCATCAGTTCGATTATACAGCCTGGAGGTTCGTTACGGGATTTCGAAAGTATTGAAGCCTGTAATGAATATAATGCAGCAATGGTATTTACAGGTCAGCGGAGTTTCAAGCATTGATTTTTGATAAGTTAAAAGAGCTTATTAGTTTAAAGAATATTATATTACTTATTTTACTCATTGCGCTTGTCATTACTTTATCTGTGATGAATACAAGACTGCATAAACTTACAATAGAGTTCAGCAGCCGCAATGATGCATTTATGGCGGAGATTTCGGAAGATAGGGAAACCCTGAATTATTTATCCAATGTCAGCGGAATGCTTGTTTCGGATTTAACAAACACCCGTGAATCCAACGGCCTGCCGATAAGGGTTTATCCGGAAAGAATATCAGAAGAATCTGATTCCATATCTCAAGATTCTGCCTCGAATGAATTTCTTCTGGCAATCGATGCCTTTTTTAATGCTGAAAACAATTATAAACTTTCGGTTAAGCTTGGGAAAATAATTAATGATACCGATTTTAATACTGCATTAAACAAAGAAGGCGTCAGTATGCGTAAGACCGGTAATAATACCGGCGGATTCTATAAGAATGGCTTCCAGCTTGGTGAAATTATAGCAGAAACGGAAGTTTATACAATAAGCGGCTTTGAGGGCAGCAGACTTGATATCACATCAGCTTCAAACGAAGCTGTATCTTTTATCAGAGATGCGGCATCCAAATATGATAAAAGACTGAGTTTACAGAAGGAGATGGCAGCTAACCTTTCAAATTCAGCAGTTTCAGAAAAAGTAGCTCAATTCTGCACTGAACATGACATCAGAATATCAATTGATGATGAAAATAATCCAGTTTTAATTTTTTCAAACAAAAACAACTCTAATACACTGCGTGCTGAACTTACTACTGTTGCAGATGAACCGGGCTTTCTTATTAACAATAGTTATTATTCCGAGGACGCTGATATATCAAACATTATTCTGAGTCAATTACAGACTCTTGATCTTCGTTCTGCTGAGGAAGTTTTAATTCAGAATGCGCAGGCAAAAATTGAAGATCTTCAGAATGATTCAGTTTTTCAAAGCTATCTCGAATCCCTTGATCTTACATTGAATTTTATACCCAGAGAAGATAATGATTATTATTATTATGATCTGATAAAAGCAGACGGCAGCAGGCTTGGTTCATTTTCAGTTTTAAAAAAGCTGGGTGATATATACCTTGTTGATGCTGATGAAGTACCAATTTCCTCGCTGAAAACCGTAAGCATTAAATCAGAGCTTAAGGCTGAATCAAAAAAAAACTTTATAATCCCTGAAAATATCAGCAGTGTAAATGATATATACTCAAGCCGGGATTCAATAACCTGTCTTCTTGTCGGGATGCATGAAAAAAATACTGATACTATGATTATCGTACATGCCGATAAAAGCACAGGAAAGGCTTATCTCATTGGTATTCCCAGAGATTTGTACTGGAAGGGCAGGCGGGTAAACAGCATCTACCAGTATTACGGGCCGGAACAGTTAAAAAAAGAATTATCAACAATTACTGGACTGGATATTTCAAGATATGTGATAGTTGATATGTATGCTTTTATAGATATTGTGAATATTTTAGGCGGTATTGATATAACTTTAAATGAAGATCTCATCGATCCTACCTACCGGATACGTGAGAACGGTGAATGGTCAACTCTTAATTACAAAGCCGGCGATTACAGTCTGAACGGAGTTGAAGCTCTGAGGGTTGCAAGATCAAGACATGGTTCTAACGATTTTAACCGTTCAGAAAGACAGCAGATGATAATAGAAGGAGCAGTTAATAAATTCCAGCAGCTTCGGGTTACAGATGCAGCAAAGGTTTACAGTCTTATAAACGCTTTCTTCAATTACGTCGATACCGATTTCAGTCCTGTTGAATTTTTAAGTCTCTACAGTAATTTTGGTAATTCTCAGCTGGCCGGCAAGCATGTTTTAAGTTTTGATAATATCCTGTATGATACATACAGCTCCGAAGGAGCATGGATACTGCTGCCAGAGAATGATGACTGGAATGTTATCAGGTGGTATGTAAGGAAAATTATACAGGGAGAATTATAGCTTGTCCCGAAAATTTTTTATTGAGACATACGGCTGTCAGATGAATACAGCCGAAAGCGAAGCTTTAAAAAACGAACTGCGAAGCAGCGGATGGACTGAAGCTGAATATGATAAAGAAGCTCAGCTGATAGTTATAAATACATGCTCGGTAAGGCAGTCGGCTGAAAACCGTATCTGGGGCCGTCTGGGATACTTTAAAAGTCTTTCGGAACAGCACGAATTCCGACTCGTAATTATCGGCTGTATGGCCGAAAGGCTGAAAGACGAACTTAAGAAGAAATTCCCGGTAGTCAGTGACGTTATTGATAATGAACATAAAAACAAAGCCGCCAGAATCCTGTCAGGCACTGAAGATGACAGCACTTCTGACCTGACTGAAGATTACAGTTTTTTTGAAAAGTACGGTAAGGTCAGTTCAACGCATGCAATGGTTCCTGTGATGAACGGATGTGATAACTTCTGTTCATACTGTATAGTCCCGTATGTGCGGGGCCGTGAGACATCAAGAAATGATGATGAGATAATTAAAGAAATTAGACAGCTGACCGCAGAAGGAGTGAGTGAAATAACCTTGTTAGGTCAGAATGTAAATTCTTTCAGATATAGAAAGGATAGTTTTGAAATTAATTTTTCAGCACTGATTCGCCGTATTCTAAATGACACTGATGTAAAATGGCTTCGATTTACCAGTTCCAATCCGCAGGACTTTTCTGACGAACTAATTGAGCTGTACGCTTCTGAGGACCGTCTCTGCAAATATCTTCATCTTCCTGCACAGCACGGCTCTGATAATGTTCTAAAGAATATGAACAGAAAATATACAGTAGAGCAATACCGAACAATAATAAGAAAACTTCGATCAAAAATTACAGATTTATCATTGAGCACTGATATTATGGTCGGCTTTCCCGGAGAAACAGAAGAAGATTTTAATAAGCTGAAAGATTTTATGAATGAAATGCGTTTTGAAGATGCTTTCACATATTACTATAATCCGCGTGAAGGGACTGCCGCCTATAAAATGACTGATGATGTACCTCATGATGTGAAATCAAAACGGTTAAGTGAAATTATTGAAATTCACAGAACTACATCAACAGACGTTAAATTAAAAAGGATAGGGCAGGAAACCACCGCAGTAGTCGAGTCGATATCTAAAAAAGATGACAAGATGCTGCTTGGCCGCACCGATAAAAATAGTATGATTGTATTTCCGGGAGGAGTTGACTTATTAAACAGATATGTTAACTTAAGCATAAGCGGATTAAAAGGAAGTACATATACCGGAGGTTTAATCAATGTTTAAACTGGTGTTTTTTCTTGTCGGACTTGGTATCGCACTTATTATCTCGGCACTGAACCTGGGAAATATGTCTGATATATCTCTTGGTTTTGTGAAATTTACTGATGTACCTGTTTTTTTAAGTATTTTCACTGCTTTTCTTGCCGGAGCCGTATTTACGCTCCCGTTTGCCTTTTATGTGAGTATGAAGAACAAAAAAGAAGTTAGCAAAAAAAAGAAGAAAGTTGAATATATTGATGACGAAATTATACCGGAACCAGTTAATCCTGTTGAAAAAGAATTATAAATCACTTCTGCTGTTTGTTTTTTTTCTAACAGCTTTATTCAATGTTCATGCCCAGGATATTATTAAAGTAAGTGAATCTAAGGCTGATGAAGTTCTTTCCGGTCTTTTCGAGAACAGTGCCAATATCAGTGAAACTGAACTGTACCAAAAATATCTGGAAGCAGGATATATCAGCGAAAGCTCTGGAAATCTATCAAAGGCCGCCGGGTATTTTGAGCAGGCTTCTCTTGCCGTCAGTGGAAATAAAGACTATGAATCGCTTTATAAAAGTGCAGTATTAAATGCCGAAATAGCCGATTACCATAAATCTGAATCACAGCTGAAAATCATCATGAATTTCACTGAAGATCTGAATCTCTCTCAAAAATGCAGAACATTGTTATCAAGAGTTTATTTTCTGAGAGGAGAAGATCAAGAATCTGTAGATATGATAGAGGATGTATTCTCCAGAGACGACATCCCGCTTGAAGCAGTTTTCTGGCTTGATGAGCTCTCCAAGGCTGCAGATAGCAGCCTTAATAAGATTAATGGAATAATCAGCAGAAATATGGATAAAATTAATAATATAGCCGAACTTGTTCAATTTACAGATTTTCCTAGTCCTGAACGGCTTCTCGGTTTTTTTAGAATAAATCCTGAACAGGAATTTGTTACTGTTTCAGATCAGGCTGAGAATAAAGTAGAAATAATTGAATCTGAAACCGAATCTGCTGTTGATGATGAGAATACAATTTCAATTCAGCTCGGTTCATTCGGGGTAGAGAAGAATGCTGATGAACTGCTTAAAAAACTGCTTGCTGAGGGATTCCAGGTGAAATTGTCTGAAAAAACAGTAAACAGCAAGATATACCATGTAGTACTCATGCCGGCTATTCCTGCAGAAGAACTTCAGGATATGGTGATTAAATTAAAAGAAAACGGGTACGAGGCTTATCCAATATACTGATTATTCATTCTCTGATGACATATCCAGAGTTTCAGTCTGTGTAAACCTGTAATATTCGGTATCAGAAGGTTTGAAACCATATATACTTAACTCTCCGGGCACCATCACAAGCGTCCGCTCGATAATTCTGTTTTTATTTTCTTCCGAAAAATCAATTGAAAATGCTCTTGTATCAATTTCAATGCCTGAATCATCAACAATTTTCAAACTTAAAACAGGGGTATCGGCTGAGTATACTGCATAACCGCCTGAGATTTCTTCAAAGCTGTTTTTCATATGGAAGGATGTGCCGTAGAATTCAATGATATCTCCGGCATCACTGATATACTGTCCATTCAGCTCCGGTAATTCTATTGCTTCTGAAGCCTTTCTTAGAGTTTTGATTGTATCGAATTTCTCACGTTCACCCATACGGTAGTAGTTATCAGTCCAGACATCATTAGGGGAAATAACTCTTGTCTGATTGTCAATATCCTTGACAGTCAGGCGTATCTCATCAAGATTGACAATACGCACATAAACTTCAATTTCTATATAATTTATTATTTCATTCTGAGCACGTATATACAGAAGATTACTTAAGACTTTATATGAATTAGTCCACTTAAAATTTTCCTGAATTCTATCGCTGTAAAAAGTAATAGTCTCAGCCTTAGGATCCATAAGTACAATAATATTATTATTCCAGGAAGTTGAATTTTCCGTAAACCATGGTCCGTTAATATAAGCATAGAAATTTTCTTCCGGCCCGCTGTAAATATCAGCAAGCTGTTTTTCTTCAATAGTTGTGTACTCTAGCTCTTCCTCTTTAAGTTTGATAAATTTTTTCAGAGGGAAATCCCAGAAATAAATAGACTGAATGAGACTGATTTTTCCGTCATTGCCTGATTTTTCAGTGGACGCAGAAATCGTATAGCTTACGCCGTCTTTCTGCCCGGATTCGTAGGCCATACTGCGTTTGACAGGAATAATCTCAATTGCTCCCGGCTGCTTCAGGCTGAAAATGGAAGAATAATTAAGTCCGCTGCCGCTGCTCTCATTATTTCTCCAGAATACATCAAGCGTCGTATTGCCTTCAGAATCCCTACCTGAACATACGATCTGATTTGAATGATCGCCGACTAAATCCTCAAGATAAACACTGAAGGATCTTCCGCTTGTTGCGGATGTAGTACCTTCCCAGACCCGGACATAATCTCCTTTAACATTATCATAATCTGCTACAGCAATATAAATTTCAAGAGCCGGATTCTGTCTGTTCTTCAATACAATAATCTGTTCATCCGAAGTATCAAGATCAAGATTCAGGTTAATAGTACTTAAAACAGTTTCATCGCTTCTGATAACAATATTTGGCTTTGTTTCCTGAATACTGAAGCTGTCTTCATATTTTTCATCATCTGAAATACTATCTTCATCCGGAGCAGGCGTCAGCTGAGTAACACTTTCGGGTCTTTCGTAAACCTCGGAAGCTCTGTTACAGGAATATAAATTGCTTAAAAGCATTATAACTATAAAAAACAGTATATTTTTCTTTATCATAGATTCACACGAAGTATTTTCTAAGCATTTCTAACACTTTTTTGCGTATCTCTTCAAGTGGGAATTTACTCTTAAAACCGGCGGCCGTTTTATGACCGCCTCCACCGAAAACCTGGGCAATAAAAGCTACATCAATATTTCCCTTTGAACGAAGCGAACATCTTAGAATACCCTCCAGGTTTTCCTTGAAAAATATTGAAACTTTGATAGCTTCACTTTTTAGAGGAAGGTTTATCAGGGAATCGGCTTCTTCATACATAGCTCCGCTTTTTATAATGTCATCTTTAAGCATAGTTTGAATTGCAACATTATGATCATAAAAAAACTCTAATGTTGATAATACTCTTGACTGAAGCATCAAAGAAGAAATCGAATTGCTTTCATATAATTTTGAATAAATAAAGTTGGGGTTGACTCCCAGACTTACACATTTTTCGGCAATGGAAAATGTTTTTGCTGTAGTTTTAGGATAAATGAATGAACCGGTGTCATAAACAATTCCAAGATAAAGAGCCTGTGCCATCGCAAGGGTGAGTGTAAGGTTCATCGCTTCAAAAAGTTCGAAGAGCATCTCACATGTGGAAGATGCTTCATTTTCGATATGATTGGCAGACAAAACAGAATCACCGCCCTCATGATGATCGAAAATAAAAAAATCCTTAACCTTTGTAAGTATACGATCTTTTACAGCACCGATATTATTGATATCGTTTGTGTCGAGAATAATAAGAACCCAGTCTTTAATATCTTCAGGGAGAACGGCTTCACTGTTCAGCAGCTGAACCTCATCATCTGTGTCGAGAAAACGGTATTTTTCCCCCATGGGATCGGCATTAAAAATGATTGTCTGTTTACCTAAAGATCTGAGAGCATGGCTGGCAGCAATTTCACTTCCGATAGCATCTCCATCAGGAGTTTCATGAGCTGTGAGTATGAATTTGCTGTTGCTGTTGATAAAATCAATTATTGCCTGAAATCTCATTATTTCGTTTTTCATCCTTTTCAGCTGAAGCCCTGATGATATAATTTCTAATAATTATAAATGCAGCAACTGCCGCAGCAATAACTGCCAGAATTACTATAATTATAAGAAATTTTGATGAAGTTTTGCTTCCCTCTGCAGAATTATTTTTAACAATTTCACTGCTTTCCGTCATAATTCTACCGTTTTCAACTTCAATCTGGTAATCAAATACGGCAGGTATAAATGGTGTATCGCCCGAAAAGTTGAAAAGAAAGGAGCCCGAATGCATTCCGGGAGTAAGTTCACCTGATAATTTAAACGGAATTTTTACCTCAACTGCAGTTTCTGAAGGAATTTTAACTTCAAAGGGTTCAGCGAGTAGCTCGTAATTAATTCCCTGTTCCTGATACAGTATTCTGCTGATGATCACAGTACGTTCAGTACTGTAGCCGTCGCTTTTAAGACTTATATTGATTGTGTCATCCTGTATATAAAATCCTGATGAAAGAATACGTCCAAGAGTCTCATCTGCAGGAGAGAGTTCGGTGACATTGCTGCTGAAATCAATTTCTTCGTATGTTGTTAACAGCTCTTTTGAAAGTTCCTCAACAGCGGATTCGTTGCCGACACCAAGAAGAATGATTTTCCAGCCTTTTTTCTGGATAGTCTTTGTATTTTCCAGAAAGTTGTGATTAAAAGAGCCGTCCGGAGAATAATATGGACTATTCTCCGGAGCCTCCTGCTTTCCGTCTGTCAATAAAATAAGATATTGCCGGCTGTTTTCTGAATTATATGCCGAAAGTGAACTTCCAAGTCTGTCCAGAGCATTTCCTATATCTGTAAACCGTCCGTCGGCTTTCAGGTTCAGCAGCTCATCTGATATCTGTTCAATTCCCTGAAAAGTAAGTGTTTTATTGAAAACAACATCAGCTTTGCCATAGAATTCTATTACAGTTAAATGGTCACCCTCAATAAGAAAATTATCAATGAAATTTTCTATAATATAAGTACTGACATCTTCAATTTCTTCAACCATCGACTTGCTTTTATCGACTACAAGAAACATATCAATATTTTCAGTCCTTTTATCAGCGTAAAGAGAGGTAGAGAGTACTGAAAATACTAATAAAACCATAAAGAACGTGTAATTTTTTTTCATAATAACATTTACCCTTCGGCTTTATAGTAACATGTTGTTTTTTTATAAAAAAGCATTAAAACTTATTAAAAAAAAAAAAAACGTACTTTACATATCAGTAATCTTATTGATAATCTGTATAGATATAAGAGAATTAAGGAGAGTAAAATGGGAAGCATAGATCTACCTAAAAGTCCAATGGTATTCCATCCTGAAAAGAGGAGTGCGGTGGGCTCCAGGAACTCTCTCGCTCAGGAAAGCAGGGACCAGCAGGCAGAAGTAGAAAGACTGCTCGAAGAAGAAGTAGATAAAGTCGTTAACCATATCAATGCCAAATTACCGGAAGATGTCCTTTCTAAACTGGATGTCATGGGTGGCTTAAAAGAGAAAGTTTATAACTATTTCAACCAGAACTACCAGAATATGTTCAACCGTTACATAGTTACAACTGAAGATGAAATGGTTAAAAAGGTAAGAAACTTCATTGATAAAGAAGAAATGAAAGTACTTACCAGGTACACACCCAAAGAAATAGCAGCGCTGCTTGAAGAAGTAGGCGGTATGGACAGATTCAATACCGGTGAAATTGAGAAATCAATTGTTAATATGTATGGTCACCTTCAGGGGCATATACAGAGAGGTATGAATGATCTTGAAAACCTTACCAACTCACTCCTTAGACAGAAAACCGATGTTGGTGCTTTCATAAGAGGCGAGAATGCTTATTCAGTAGTTAAATGTTCTTTCAAGGACAGTATCGAGAAACCAAAGACTGTATGTAATGTAAAGCTTTCAGTTAATATTCTTGATTCTGAGCTGATAAGTCCAATTTTTCACTATCAGGCTACAGTTGAGTATCTTATCAAAGACCTTGTTTCAAAGCAGATTATTGACGCAATTGACAAGGAAATTGAGAATCTTAAGGATGAAAGACTCGATAAGGGACTTGAAGAGCTTAACGACAGTGAAATCATCTTTCAGAAGATGGGCCGTGTAGAAAATCATACCGCTGATGAAGTAAACAATGCAAAATCAAACAGGTATAAATACATAGCCAAGAACATTATGGAGAAGGTTGAAGGGCTTAGAGCTGAGATTGATCCTAATGAGTTCGATCCTCTGAACATCCGTGAAAATCTTAAAAAAATCATGGATATTGAGAATATTAGAAACAGAGGCTACAACACAGCAGTTAATTCAATTACAAGTATTCTTGATACTTCAAAAATGGGTTATCAGTATATCGAGAACCTTAAAAATGCAAGAGAACTTGTTATCAGAGAGTATGAAGATACTGATGCAGCCATACTTCCTGATGAAAGATATAACATTCGTCTTAAATACTACGACAATGCTCAGCTAATCGAAGAGAGAAAGGCTTATGATGTTCAGGTAAAATCCTTTGAGGTTGAAGTTGAACATGTATGGGACGTTCTTGAAATGGTTTACTCTGACGGTAAGAGATTTAAAGGCGTTGTCGATTTTAAAGACCTATCAGACAGATACAAAAATAAAATCAAGAAGAACATCAAGGCAAAAACCGGTGATCCTCTTTACGAAGACATCGAAAAGAGCTGGGATGAAATCTCTTTTGTAAGCGCAGCTGAAACTGAAGTTGAAAAAATGAACAGAACATATGTTCTGGAAAAAGATAAACTTAAGAAAAAGCTTATTCTTATGAGAGATAAACTTCAGGATATGTACAGTTATAAGTACCCGATTCAGAGACGTGTCCTTGAAGACAGACTTACTTTTCTTGAAGCCGAATTCAATAAATTCGATTATCTTATCAATCCTTACCATATCCAGCCTGGACTTCTTCTTGATGTTGATATTACTTCAATCAAGAGAAAGAAGGCTACTCTGGACGGAATGGCAAATGTTCTCAATGAGTTCCTTCATGGTGTTTCAAAAGGATTTCAGGATGCAGCATTTGCAGCCTTCTCAAGAAGACGTTCCACTGTCAGAGAAGATATTGATATGAGTTTTGCTTCGGATCTTTCTGAAGATGATATGCTTAAGCAGAAATCTCTTGGTGAATCATATCTTGATATGCTTAATTCACCAGATGACAGTCCTGCATTAGCGGATACTACTATCAAAACAAAGCCTAAGGCACCTGCTAAAAAAGCTGCACCGAAAACTAAAGCCAAGTCTAAGGGTGTTGTTGATAACGACAAGACAAAAACAAGACGCGGCAGACCAAGAAGATCAAATCTGGATACAATCTAACAAGAAATGCTGCCCCTCAATTATTGAGGGGCATTTTTTACCGAGGGAACATAATGAACGATACTTTACGCGTCTATGATCATCTGTCTGACAGGAATGGTTTTAATAATGCATTAATTCATTTTCAGTCTGTAATGGGTATTATTGCAGATTTTGAAGATGGATACAGTCTTGCTGATATATTAAATGATCTTGTAAATGAGAAGGAAATCAAGCAGGATCAGATGCCGTCAATAGTGAGTGCACTTCTCGTTGATAAATATTCCTACAAGTATAAGTCCGGTAATTTTAAAAACAGTTTAATTGATTTTGAATATATCGCTTCTTCATTAGAGAAGCTTAAATCCTATGATTTAGTAATTTCTTACATACATCCGGAGCTTGGATATAATGTAATAAATCCAAAGAATCCTGAGAGCTGGAAAAATGTCTCTGAGTTCAGAAAAAATGAGTATTTCACTGTATATGCCGGAAAATTTACTGATGAGGTTTCCAACCCTAAAGAGGTGGATACTTTAATTCAGAAGGTTTTCGATCTTTTTGAGGGTAAAAAGCTCAAACTTCCGGAAAACCTACTAAAGGGCAAATATAAGTATAATGCTCTTTCAGAAGAGCCTGTGAAAAAAGCAGCACCCAGAAAAGTGGCTAAGACCCCGGCTAAAAAAGCTTCAGCTCCCCAAAAAGCTGAAACTTCATATCAGGATGAAGAAACGGAAGATGTTGTTGCCGGCGGTCCTGTAAATACTTCTAAAATGACCCCCTTATATTCAGTCCCCGTTACCAACGAACTCTTTCATAATGGTAACGTAGAAGCCTGGAAGCGAATAATTCAGAGTTATAAAGTAAAGAATCCTGATCTTGAAGTATATATTTTTTATGAAGGTGAAAGAATTCAAAATATTGCTTCACTGTTTAAATGGGGTAAAGTTAAACATGGAAGTGCTATTCTATTTGCCGTAGCAGGTGAAAATATTCAGGATGTTGCAAAACTTCAGAAATATTTAAAACAGGGAGCAAGTCCTCAGTTTGAAGCCTTTTTAAGGTTTCCGGTCAATACTGTTTTAAATCTTTTCTAATAATAAGGGTTAATTCATGGATATCAAATCAAATATATATTTTATAAGCAAGAATAAATTATCAAAAACTGCACCTGAACAGAATAAAATAGGAATAAGAGGGCAGCAGACCTATGACCTCATTTCAATGGGAATGCCTGTAGTTCCAGGTGTTATACTTGGAACAGAAATAACTTCAAATCTTGATGATGTTGATGCAGTTATTGATGCTTTAAAACCCTTTTTCAGTGATTATACTAAAGAAAGCGGCAAAACATTTGACAGCGATAAAAACCCGATGCTGCTTAAACTCGTTATCAGTTCTAATCTGGCAATCGCCAGGTACCCCGTTCTGCATAATTTCGGACTTGCTGATAATACATTCGAAGGCTTCAGTGAGTTTGTTGGTAAAGATTTTGCGTATCAGGAAATACTTTTTATGCTCAACGGTATTTACGCAATAGAAGAAAGAATTGCAGAACTTAATGAAGATACAAAACTTGCCAATAAATATCATCAGTATATAAAGGAAACGGGACGTTTTCTCAGTAAGAACATGAAGGCTGATGAATGTAGAAAATATCTGGAACAGAAAAAGAAAGATCTTCCTGAAGAACTTTTCAGTACTGCAAGGACTCAGCTGGCGGCCGTTTTAAAACGCATAAGCTACCTGATTAAACTGGAAGATACTGAAAATACCGGTGTTGCCGTTCTTATACAGCCTATGGTTTACGGTAACTATGGTAAAGACAGTTATTCCGGATATTTCACAACAAGAAATACAATCACCGGAAATGGAGTTCTTGAAGGTGAATATTTTACTAATAAATTCAATTCCCCCGAATCAAGCGGTAAGTCGATCAAAAATATAGATAAAAAATATCTTAAACAGTTTGAAGATATAGCTTTAAAACTTGAAACGACCTATCTTGATATCCGAAAAATAGGTTTTACTATTGAAAACGGAAGACTGTCACTTATAAATCAGAATCCGATCAGTGAAAAATCAACAAGAGCCGATATTCAGCTGCTTCTTGACCTTAAAAATAAAAAACTTATAAATGATACTCAGGTTATTAATGCTATCAAACCTTCTGAACTTAATGAACTTCTACACCCTGTTATAGATCTTGATTCAGTAAAGTCTATGCCGAAAGTAGAGGGGGGAATTTCAGGCGCTCCGGGTGCGGCTGTCGGCAGGGTTTTCTTTTCTACAGAGGGACTTATTGAAGAGTATAAAACCTCAAGAATGAATGATCTTGATGACAGACTGATTTTGTGTCTTACTTCAAGTTTTGCAGAGGATGTTAAGGCTATAGAAATTGCTACCGGAGTACTTTCTTCAGAAGGTGGCTATTCGGCTCATGCCTCAGTAGTTGCAAGACAGTATGGTAAAGTATCGCTTGTAAATCCTGATATTAAAATCAACGGTAAAAAAGCCACTATTGGCGGTAAGACTATTAAGGAAGGTGATTTCATCACGCTTAATGTACCGGAATTTGATACACCTTCAATTGTATGGGGTAAAGCTCAGCTTATAAAACCTGATCCTGCTAAAAATGGTTTGATAGATTTTCTTAAGATAGTTAAAGATAATATAAAAGGATTTGATATACGGGCAAACTGTGATAAAGCTGCAGATGCAAAACTGGCTCTTGCCTTCGGTGCAGATGGAATCGGGCTATGTAGAACAGAGCATATGTTTTTCGATGAAAAACGCATCAATGTATTTCGTGAAATGATTTTTGCCGAGACCTCTGAAGAAAGAGCTAAGGTCCTTAAAAAACTTAAACAGATGCAGAAAAAAGATTTTCAGGATCTCTTTAAGGTAATGAACGGAAAAGAAATCAACATAAGACTTCTTGATGCTCCGCTTCATGAGTTTCTGCCTCACAATACTGCAGAGGTAAAAGCATTTCTTGATTACCTTAAAACTTCCGGAACGAAAATCACTGAAAAACAGCTAAGGGAAAAATCAGAGAGCCTTAAAGAATTCAATCCCATGCTTGGTCATAGAGGGTGCAGAATAGCAATCAGTTATCCTGAAATTTATCAAATGCAGATCGAATCTATCTTTGAGGCCGCCTATGCTGTTAAATCGAAGGGTATAGATGTAAAACCTGAGATAATGATACCGCTGATTATGAATGAGACCGAACTTAAGATGATCCTTTACGGAAAGAAAATTGAAGGTTCTCATTATAAGGGCCTTGTCGAAATAGAGCAGAACGTTCGTGAACAGCTGAAAGTAAAACCGGTTGATTATAAAGTAGGGACTATGATTGAGCTTCCTGCGGCTGCATTGTCCGCTGATAATATTGCCAGATATGCACAGTTTTTCTCGTTTGGCACCAATGATCTTACTCAGACTACATTAGGCCTCTCAAGAGATGATTTTACTTCGTTTATGCCTGACTATACCCTTTATGATATTATGAGCGGTAATCCTTTCAGAACACTGGAACGTCCTGTAAAGGAACTGATAGCAACAGCTGTTCAGCGGGGAACTATAACAAGGCCCGATCTAAAGAAGGGACTTTGCGGTGAACATGGAGCAGCACCTGAGAATATAGAATTCTGTATTGAAAACGGACTGGATTATGTATCCTGCTCAACCTATTCAGTTCCTATAGCCGCTCTTGCAACTGCACAGGCTCTGCTGAAAACGAATTAGAAGCTTAACGCATACATAAACAAAAAAGGGGCATCTTTTTATAAGAAAGCCCCTTTTTTTATAAAAATAAAAAGTTATTAGAATGTTCCGAAATTTTTAACACCTTCAATTACCATCTTGGCTGCCTGTTCCGAATCTCTTTTAGGTACCTGACATTCTCTGTTGAAGGTCTGTACGAAGAAAAATTCAAGTGTTTCCAGTACTTCTGGAAGATGATAAAAACATAATGCAAAATTAATACCGGTTGGTTTCAGGATTGTAAATGAAGAATAAGTAATAATCGGCTTTTTAGGAACCATAATTTTATACTGATTTTTTGAATTATGTATATTAAGTTCATTAAATCTGAAAGGAATAGATTTACCGAATTCCCTGGAAACCGGTTCAATGTACTTTTTGGGATACATTGACGGTTCGACAAGTATGTACAGTTTGCTTCCGTCAGTCTGAAATGTAAGACCTTCACCGCTTAAACTGATATTTTTAACTCCTGCATAGGCTACAACCTCATAAATTGCATATGGGGAATTATTGCTGAAAAATGAAGAAACAATATATCCGCCGTCCTGCGGAAGTTTACCTTCGTTGTATGCCTGAAATAAATCGAGTGCTTTTACGTTACCCATGCCATCCTCCTGTAATTATTATAGAATGAACAACTTTATTACGCAATAAAGTTTATCTTTTTTTCAGTTCCTCTGCCTTACTGAAATACATTCTTGAATAATCTTTAAGGCCTTTTTCACGGTAGATAATTCCCATATTTCTAAAAAGCCGCCAGTCACGATGACCGCTGTATAAGCATTTCTGAAAAACGCTTAATGCCTCTTCCGGTTTCCCAAGCCTGTATAATGATACTCCGTATGTAAGAAATAGTTCTGTTCCCGGCTTGGGCAGGTAATCTATAGCCGCAGCAAGCAGAAGGCCTGCCTGCACTTCATTCCCTGATCTTCGATAGCAGTAGACCAGGTTTTTCAGGATGTTTTCATCTTCCGGCATGGTTTGAAGGATTCTGCGGTACAATATTGCAGCTTCCCTGAAGTTTTTACTCATTCTGTTGCAGTATGCAAGCTGCCTGATTATTTTAATATTAGTACTCTGTTCTGCTGAAATTATTTCCAGTTCGGTTATAGCCTGCTTAAAATTAGAATTTTTAATGTAGATATGAACAAGTTTTTCTCTTATCTGCTGATCAAATCGGTAAACACGGAGATAATCACTGAGAATTTTTTCAGTATTGTTATCGGACCTGTCATGGTGAATGATTAAAAGTCCATCCCAGGCTTCTTTGTGGTCCGGTTTGGCAGCTACAGCTTTCTTAAAAAGTTTTTCAGCTTTTTCAGGAGCCTTGCCTTGATTTAAATAATATTCGCCAAGAACAGTGCAGTACCAGTGATCAGGATTTTTCTTGATTCTCTGCTCTATAGCGAACTTCCATTCTGATACAGGCTCTTTTGTATAATAACTGCACAAGGGTTTATAATATTCAGCAAACTCGTCTGACGGATTAATTTTCAGGATAGCACTGATTTCTTTCTTCATATTACTGAAATCTCTTAAAAGCCAGAGAGCTGCAGCCCGTCCCTGCATTGCGCCGGAGGACTTTCTGTTTAATTCAAGGGCACGTGTGAAGTGATTGTAGGCAATTTCTATATTGCCGGATTTAAGAATGCAGTCACCTGCCAACAGATACATGCTTTCGGTTTTATCTTTTTTAAGTGATTTTATTGCAAAATGAAAGGCGGATTTAAAATCATTTTTTTTATAGTAAGCTACCGCAAAAATATCTTCCAGATTGCTCAAATTGCTGATAAATTCATTTTTATCAGACGGCGTCATAAAAGATGAGAGGACTTTATCTCCTTCCTCGATTTGTCCGCTTAAAAAAAGAGCTTCTGCTAAAAGACTTTTTATTTCATTATCATCAGAAGCGTATGCTGAGGCCATCTGTAAAAAAGCAGCAGCCTCGTCATGTCTTCCGCTGTCTTTTAGAATGATTCCGGTATATAGAAGAGTAGAAAGATTCGAATTATCTGATTCATTAAGAAAAAGAAAACCAGATAGTGCGTAGTCGAAATCTTCCTTTCGAAACGCATCTACAGAAGCAATAAAAACAGCGTTTACATACATCGTGTAAATTGATCTGTCAACTGGATCAAGATTAACAGCCTGTTCAAGATACCTTAGCGCGATTCTGAATTTCCCCCGTCTTACCAGTGAATAACCATAATAGGCATAGGCAGGGGCGAAGCTTTTGCTATACTGTATTGATTCTGCAAAGCAGATTGACGCCTGCACAAAGTTATCCAGAGCAATATAAGTTCTTCCAAGATAAAAATATCCGGCACCTGATTGAGGAACTTTATCTATATAAAATTTATATGCTGTAACCGCCGCTTCAAGATTACCCAGGGCATGGTTAGCCCTTCCGGCATAAAGAAAAGCTTCGGGGAGCCCGTCTGTGAGCACGAGTACTTCTTTGAGTTTTTTCAGTGCCGACTGGTAATTACGGTTGCGCCCGTCTTCTATGGCCTCTGTCAGAAGTAATTCAGGACTTTTGGTTTTTATCATAGATACTGAATAATATCATATTTAAACCCGGTCTGTATTCACATTTTAAAAGTTTTCTGGTATCTTCTCGTATGGAAGACAGAAACATTTTTAAGAACATATCACCGCTAGATCACCGATATTATTTAGCAAACCGAAAGAATTTTGATGCGCTGGCAGAATATATAAGTGAAGAAGCCAGTATCATGTACTGCATCAAAGCCGAATGTGCACTGCTCAAAAGCCACATGAGCCTTCAGAGCCCCGCTTATGACAGCTTCTTCGAAACAGTTGACCGAATCGCAGAAGAAATAACTCCCGACGAAGTATACGCTGAAGAAGAAAAAACACAGCATAACATCAGAGCTCTTGTCAACGTTATGAAGGCAAAGCTCCCGGATGAAATAAAACCCTTTGTTCATCTCGGCGCTACTTCGGTAGATATTCTTGATACCGCTTCATCTATGAAGTACCGGGATGGTGTTAAAAACGTTATTCTGCCGCAGTTAATTGAACTCGAAGAAAAACTTATAAAAGTTGCTGCCGATGAGGCAGATACTCCGCAGGTAGGAAGAACTCACGGACAGCATGCGGTTCCGGTAACTCTTGGTTTTGCCCTTGCAGAGTATGTATCCAGACTAGGTAAATCAATTATTGAAATTGAAAGACTATCCAATCAGCTTAAAGGAAAACTTGCAGGTGCCGTAGGAGCATATAACTCAACAAGCATGATGGTTAAGGATCCCTTTGATCTTGAAAAAAGATATCTTGACTATCTCGGCCTTGAAGCCTCAGAGCATTCAACCCAGATGGTGGAGCCGGAATACCTGCTTAGACTGCTTCTCGAAATAAATACAGCATTCGGAGTACTGGCAAATCTTGCCGATGACCTGAGGCATCTACAGCGTTCTGAAATTTCCGAACTGCGCGAGATGTTCACATCAACCCAGGTCGGCTCATCGACAATGCCCCAGAAAAGAAATCCGTGGAATTCAGAGCATGTCAAAAGCCTGTGGAAAGCATTTGCACCCAGGGTTGTTACATTTTACATGGACCAGATTTCAGAGCATCAGAGGGATCTTTCCAACTCAGCCTCATCCAGATTTATTGCTGATTACATAGCAGGCTTCAGCGCTGCAGTGGCAAGAATGATTAAGATTGTCAGCACACTTTATGTTGATAAGAAGAGACTTTCCGAGAATCTGCATTTCACCGGAGATCTTGTTCTTGCAGAGGCCGCTTATATTCTTCTTTCATGCGCCGGTGAACCCGATGCACACGAAGTTATAAGAAAAGTGACCCTTGAATGTGAAAAGAACGGAACAACTCTTGCTGCTGAACTTCCGAAGCAGCCCGAAGTCTGGAAGAGCATCTCTGAACAGCTTTCATCAACTGCAGGAATAGATGCTGCAGAATTTTTTGCAAAACCAGAACTTTACCGGGGCAAGGCTGTAGAAAAGACAATGATGATTACCGGCAGATATACAGAAGAAATGAAAAAAATAAGGGAGAGTCTCTAAGATGGAAATAAAAGAATCATACAGTTACGACGATATTCTTCTCATCCCCGGGAATTCTTCAGTTCTTCCTCATACAGCGAGTGTAAAAACAAGACTGGCCGGTGATATATATCTTAATACTCCGGTTCTTTCAGCCGCTATGGATACCGTAACAGAAGAGGATATGGCCATTGCACTGGCACTTGAAGGAGGCGCAGGTGTTATTCACCGTAATCTTTCTCCGGAAGAACAGGCTGCTCAGGTTGGGTCTGTAAAGCGTTTTCTAAACTGGATCATAGAAAATCCCATAACTGTTCATGAAGACACGCTGATAGGCGATGTAAGGGCTCTCAGACAGAAATACGGTGTGTCTGGCTTTCCGGTAACCAATGAAACCGGTATTTTAACAGGTATTATTACCGGACGTGATCTGAGGTTCTGCGATAACAATAATCTGCTTGTTAAAGATGTTATGACCGGAAAGGTTATTACTGAAAGCGGAAACATAACACCTGAATCTGCACAGGATAAATTCAACACTTATAAAATTGAGAAACTGCCGGTAGTTGATGCTTCCGGAAAGATTACCGGACTGATTACCGTAAAAGATATGGAAAAGCACAACGATCATCCAAATGCAGCAACTGATGCTCATGGAAGGCTTATTGTAGGCGCCGCTGTTTCTCCTCAGGATTTTGATAAACGTATTCCGCTGCTGCTTGAAAACAGAGTTGATTTTATTGCACTTGATACTGCCCACGGTGACGCAGACAGCGTAATCAAAGCTGTTGCAGACATCAAGAAAAAATACAACATCACTGTTATCGGCGGAAATGCAGCAACAGCTGAAGCTACCAGAAGGCTGATTGATGCCGGGTCTGATGCTGTAAAAGTGGGAGTAGGGCCAGGTTCAATCTGTACAACACGTATTGTTGCAGGAATCGGTGTTCCGCAGTTTTCAGCAGTTATGTGGTGCGCCGAAGAAGCTGAAAAAGATAACATACCAATTATTGCTGACGGCGGAATCAAGTTTTCCGGCGATATCACCAAGGCGATTGCAGCGGGAGGTTCTTCCATTATGGTAGGAAACCTCTTTGCCGGGCTTAAAGAATCACCGGGTAAGGAAGTTATCTACGAAGGTCGTATTTTCAAGCAGTACAGAGGTATGGGGTCAATCGGAGCCATAGCCGAAGGTTCCGGAGACCGCTATCAGATGAAAGAAGGTGACGCACCGGTGCCCGAGGGAATTGAGGGACGCGTTCCGTACAAGGGTGAGCTGAAACCCTTCCTTCATCAGCTTATGACAGGCCTGAAAAAAGGGATGAGTTATTGCGGATGTTCGGATATAAATGAATTGCGCAATTATAAAAATTTTGTTAAGATTTCCCCCGCTGGTCTCCGGGAAAGTCATGCTCATGACATTATGATAACCCAGGAGGCTCCTAACTATTCAAAGAATTAAGGGGAATTTTTATGAATCTTGTAGTTGTCGGCGCTCAGTGGGGTGATGAGGGCAAGGGTAAAATTGTTGATTATCTCGCTAGTGAGGCGGATCTCGTAGTACGATATTCCGGCGGCGCCAATGCTGGACATACTATTGTTGCAGGTGATACGACTTACAAGCTTCACCTGATTCCTTCCGGTATTATTTACGGAGATAAAACTGTTGTACTTGGTACCGGAATGGCTATCGACCTTACTTCAATGTTTGAGGAGCTGGAAACCCTAAGCAGTCAGGGAATTGACTGGAAGGGAAGAGTTCTTATTTCTGATCGTGCACATATTGTTCTTCCTAGATATAAGGAAGAAGATATAGACCTCGATAAAAAACGAATCAAACCCATCGGAACAACAGGCCGCGGAATGGGTGTTACTTATGCTCACAAAGCACACCGGGACGGTGTGAGAATTGCGGATCTGTTTAACGATGATATTTACGGACGCCTTAGCAAGGCAGATACCGATTATCTTTCCCAGTACAAAGATCGTATCAAAGAAATGGTAATTGATCTCTGCAGCTTTATGGCAGACAGCAAAGACAAAAGAGTTCTGTTCGAAGGAGCACAGGGTGTACTTCTTGACCTGGACGTCGGGACATATCCCTTTGTATCTTCTGGCTACTCACAGGCTGCCGGTGCCGCTATGGGCGGGGGAATCGGCCCGCGTAATATTCATGGAGTAATGGGCGTATTCAAGGCTTACTCAACAAGAGTAGGAAATGGTCCTTTCCCAAGTGAGTTTAAAGAAGGCCGCGACGGCGATCTTGAAAACTACATACGGGAAACCGGCCGTGAATACGGTGTAACAACCGGACGTCCCAGACGCTGCGGATACCTTGATCTGCCTGCTCTAAAATATTCATGCAGGGTTAACTCGCTTGATTCACTTGTTCTTACACACCTTGATGTTTACGACGAAATAGATGAGCTTAAAGTCTGTATAGCTTATGAATGCGACGGTGAGCTTATTGAAAACTTCCCGACAGATATAACAGTTCTTGAAAAAGCTGTTCCTGTAACCAGGAAATTCAAAGGCTGGAAAAAAAGCCTAAAAGACTGCAGGTCTTTTGATGAACTTCCGAAAGAAGCCGTTGAATACATTGAGTTTATTGAAAAGTACACTGAAACTTCAGTAGATATTGTTTCAATAGGTTATAAAAGGGAAGAAACAATCTTAAGAAAGGATTTCTGGAAATAGATGGATAAAATTCTCGTTTTTGATTTCGGCAGTCAGACTACACAGCTCATAGCAAGAAGAATACGCGATTTCGGTGTGTACACCGATATAGTTACAGCGGAAACTGAATGTACTCCTGAACTGTTGAAGGATGTAAGGGGCATTATAATGTCCGGTTCACCTTCCTCAGTTTATGAACAGGATGCACCAAAGCCTCATTCTTCTATATATGAAACAGGTCTTCCGATGCTTGGAATCTGCTACGGCTTTCAGAGAATGACAGCCGACTTCGGGGGAAAGGTTGAAGCCCTCGAAAAACGGGAATACGGAAGATCCAATATCTCCTATAAAAAAGAATCACAGCTTTTCGCGGGCATAAATGACGGATTCACATCCTGGATGAGTCACGGCGACAGTATAGAACAACTCGGAGACGGGTTTGAGCTGATTGCTGAATCCGAGCATCATATCGCCTGCGGATATAACAGTAAAATAAATGCCTACGGAATTCAGTTCCATCCTGAGGTAACCCATTGTGAGCGGGGTATTGATGTTCTTAAAAACTTCGTTACAGGAATTTGCGGAGCAGAGACTGGATGGAATATGGACGCCTACCTTCACCAGGAAATTGAGGAAGTTCAGCGCCGTGTTGGTGAACATGATGTCCTTCTTCTCATTTCCGGCGGTGTTGATTCCACGGTAGTGGGGGGACTGCTGCTTAAAGCTCTAAATCCTTCAAAAGTACATCTTATGTACATTGATACCGGTATGATGCGCAAGAATGAATCAGCAGAGGTAGAGCAGGGACTTAAGAAACTGGGTGCTGAAAATCTCTATCTTATTGATGCTTCGGAGCGTTTTCTTACAGCTCTTAAGGGTGTAAGCGAACCTGAGAAAAAGCGTGAAATTATCGGCGACCTTTTTATCAAAGTCCAGGAAGATGAGATTAGAAAAAGACTCAGCGGAGACTATATGCTCGCGCAGGGAACTTTGTACACCGATCTTATTGAATCGGGCAAGGGCGTCGGCAAGAAAGCCCATGTAATTAAATCACATCACAATGTCCGCTCACCTCTTGTTGAAGCAAAAAGGGAAGCAGGGCTGATAATTGAACCTCTCGGGAAATTGTATAAGGACGAAGTTCGTGAACTCGGACGCAAGGTTGGAATAAGCGAAGAAATTATCCGAAGGCATCCCTTCCCGGGACCGGGCCTTGCTGTAAGAATACTAAGTGATATTACCTTTGAAAAATGCGAGCTGCTTCGTGAAGCAGATTATATATTTATCAGTGAACTTAAAAAGCGCGGTTTATATGATAAAATCTGGCAGGCATTTGCCGTTCTGCTGCCGGTTAAATCGGTAGGGGTTGCAGGCGATGTCAGAAAATACGGTAATGTTCTTGCACTGCGGGCAATCAACAGCAGCGACGGAATGACCGCTGATGTATATCCATTTGAAACCAAAGACCTGCTTGAAATATCATCTCTAATAACAAACTCTATACCGGGTATCGGGAGGGTGGTTTATGATATTTCATCAAAACCGCCCGCAACAATCGAGTGGGAATAGCTTAAAACACTCCCAGGTTTCTTAAAAGCATAATAACCGCTATCAGTACAAGTACTCCGCCGCCTGCAGTTTCTGCATGCTGTCCAAGCGAGAGTCCGATCCGTTTGCCGGCATGGGCTCCGAATGTTGAGATTAACAGGGTTACTACGCCGGTTATCAAAGCCGGAAAAATAATACCATATCCCATACTGGAATATGACATTCCGGCAGCCATAGCATCTATGCTTGTTGCTACCGAGAGCATGAGAAGTATTCTGAAATTAAAATAATCATCAGGATCACGGCAGCCTTCTTCTGATTTAATACTCTCAAACATCATTTTGACGCCGACAAAGCCCAGCAGTCCAAAGGAAATCCACCTTGTAACGACAGCCATGAAAAGGCTGAGTATATTTCCTGCAAACCAGCCGATTATCGGCATGAGGAACTGGAAAAATCCGAACGCTCCGGCGACTATAAGAGATTTGGACCATTTAAGCCCGGGATTTGAACATCCGCATGTTATTGATACTGCAAAGGCATCCATGGCCAGACTGACAGCAATTGCAAAAACCGTTGTTAAATGCATAATTCTATCTCCAGAAGATCAGCAAGTTGTGTTACAGAATGAAAATAATAATCACATGAAGCTTTCATATCATTTTCAATTTCAGGAATTGCATGTCCCCATCCGGCACCGGCAATGTCAATACCTGAATTTCTGGCCATAGTGACTCCCGGTTTTAGGTCGTCAATCATTAGAATTTCATTCCGTTTAAAACCGTATTCATCTATTATCTGATCCACCGGCCAGACACTGGGTTTTCTTTTACTCTCATCATAATCCCATCCGAATATCATATCAGGCATAAAGCCGTCGCCTCGGGTTTTATAATGCCTTTTTATTACATCAGCTTCCGAGTGTGAAACAACAATAATCTTACCGCCCCGAGACTGGAAGATTTTCATTATATCAAGAATACCCTTAAAGAAGTGGGGGTTGGAGTCTTCATTAAAACTTCTCCATATGTCATATTCCTGCTTCATTTCTTCATCTGAAAATCCAAGTTCATTTACAAAGTATTGAATAACTCCGGGATCATAGTTTTTTAAAAGCCAGGTATTTAAATCTACGGGGGTCAGTTCGGGACGCATAATCCTTATAGTTTCAACATGGGCCGGATAGTGAATCTCAGCAGTGCTTTTAACTGAAGTATCATCATGATCAAATATCAGACAATTGTATCTATTCAAGGCAACCTCACATATCTTTTGTGCTCAATAATAATGATATTTCCTATTTACCACAAGCTAAGTGATTAGTATATTGTGTTGGGGTTTTATTATGTCAGTAAAAAGCATCTGCGTATTCTGCGGATCAAGTTTCGGAAACAACAAGATATATAGAGAGAAAACAGAAGCACTTGGAAGATTATTAGCTGTAAAAAGCATTAACCTTGTATATGGAGGCGGTGCCGTCGGGCTTATGGGAGTGTTGGCTGAAGCTGTCATGAAGAACGGCGGAACGGTCACCGGGGTTATTCCAGAACTGATAAGCGGAAAGGTGGAACATATAAATCTGACCAGAAATATAGTTACAAAAGACATGCATGAACGTAAGAAAACAATGTATGAGCTTGCGGACGGTTTTATAGCACTTCCAGGCGGTATAGGCACTATAGAAGAATTGTCGGAAGTCTATACCTGGCAGCAGCTCGGTTACCATAATAAACCGGTTTCGCTTTATAATATTAATAGATTTTTTGACCGTTTTACAGGTTTTCTTGATCATGCAGTAAGCGAAGGATTTATAAAGCCGGTTCACAGAAACAGACTTATTATTTCTGATGAGCCTGAAGAGTTATTTAAACTGCTGGATAATTACAGCGGCGAAACTATTGATAAATGGAGTTAAGATGTCACAGGACAATATGCTGATTTTTCTTCTTGATAACGGAAGATATAGAGGCGCAATAATTGATTCTACGGAAATGCTGAGATTGATGCAGGAAAAACATGAAACAGGCGTACTTGAAACCTTTGCTTTAGGTGAAACATACACGGCTGCCGGACTGTTATCATCGATGCTTAAAGGCAAAGACCGGATGATAATCCGCTTCGAATGTCAGGGGCCAATTAAGGGAATAAGTGTAGAAACCACTGCTGAAGGTAATGTCAGGGGTTATTTAATGAATAACCCTATACCGCTTTCGAAAATTCCTGAGAGTTTGGATCTGTCAGATTTATTCGGTCCTGGGTTTCTCTCTATTATAAAATTCCCGGAAGGCAGCAGGCAGTCATTTACCGGACAGGTTATGATTGAATACGGAAGCATCGCAAAAGATCTGGCCGGGTATTATACAACCTCTGAGAATACTCCTACTGCATTTAATTTGAGTGTTAAATTCAATAAAGACGGCTCAATAAAAGGTGCCGGAGGAATGTTTATTCAACGACTTCCTGATTCTGAGATTTTAAAAGGCGGTGATGAGAGAACAGCAGAGATTGAAAATGCTTTGGTAGATATGGATTCTATCGGAGATAGTATTGCAGAGGGTACAGAATTATCCGAGATTGTTTTTAATAATTTTAAGATTTTTCAACCGGATGTTATTTCCGAAAGGTCGATAAACTTTTCATGCAGCTGCAACAGGGAGCTTTTTGAGACCTATCTGAAGGGGCTTCCGGAAAATGACAGGACAGATCTGGCAGATAATGGTCCATTTCCATTAAAAACCACCTGTCATAACTGCAATACCGTATACGAGTTTTCCAAACAGGAACTCAGAAAGATGTTCAGCCTCTAAGCACTGAACATCTTTTTTCTGAAGCTTAAAGTGCAAATTCTTTAAGTTCACCGCTTTTATATTTTTCAAGCGCATCTTTTACACTTAGACCTTCTGCTCCGACATATATTTTAATCCCGGAACTCTTCAGAACTTCAGCGGCATTTCCTCCCGGCCCGTTGCCTGTTATCAGTATTTCTGAACCTGTATCAAACAGTCTTTTTGTAGTTCTCGGACCTGCACCATGTGCCTCATTCTGTACATCAGTATTGTCTACCAGGCTGATTGAATTATCTTCTTCATCAAGGCAGAGCAGATAGTCAGTTCTGCCGAATCTTGCATCAATCTGTGAATCCAGATCTGTTCCCTTTGTCGTAAATGCTATTTTCATTTATTGTTCTCCTTAATTATAACTTTAATTTCTTTATGAATATCACAAATTATTTTGTGTATTGAATCATCCGAAGTTTCAGCTGCTGTTTTCCCTTCAAGCATCATTTCGGTAAATACTCTGCTGTATGGTAATTCAGCAAGCAGTGGAAGACCGCTTTGCTCTGCGAAGACTCTGATTTCAACAGTATTGGAATTGTTCAGATCTGCCTTATTAATAATCAGACATGATTTAATACCGAATTTCCGTGAAAGTTCAAAAACCCTTTTAAGATCATGAAGTCCTGACTTGGTGGGCTCGGTAACGAAGACAATTAAATCTGCTCCGCTTATCGATGAAATTACCGGACAGCCTATACCGGGTGAGCCGTCAACAATAATAATTTGCTTGCTGTCTCTTTCTGCTATTTGACGAGCAGTTTTTTTAGCATGAGCAACAAGCTTCCCCGAGTTGTCCGAGCCGGGTTTAAGCCTGGCATGCACCATTGTGGTTCCTGTACGAATGCCAGACGTATAGCTTTCACCTGAATGTTTAGGTGAAAGACTGACTGCCCCTGCCGGACATATTTCAAAGCAGTAGCCGCAGCCTTCGCATGAAACCGAATTAACTTCGAATTTTCCCTTTTTAACAGAAATAGCTCCAAATGCACAGGACTCAATACATTTACCGCATGAAATACAATTTGAGGAATCTATATAAGCTTCGTTTCCGATGTAAAAATCCTCCCTGCCTGAGTAATCGGGTTCAAGCAGGATATGCATGTCATCAGCATCTACATCGCAGTCACATACTACAGCATCACTGCCGAACTTAACCGCCAATGATGCTGTAATAGATGTTTTTCCTGTGCCTCCCTTGCCAGATAAAACTACAATTTCTTTCATTTCTTTTGCCTTCCTAAATACTTTGACAGCTTCTCAAGCTCACTCCTGAATTCCGGCAATTCTTCATAGATTAGTTTTCCTTCAGAATAGAGCTCGGCTGCTTTTCGGCTGTCAGGAAATTTTGCGGCAATATCTATGTTATTTTGTTCACAGTAATCTTCAACTTCATTATTACCGGATCCGTAACGGTTTATCACAACTGCAAAATCTTTTCCTATAATCTGCATGGTCTCAATTGCAAGCTTCAGATCATGAAATCCGAATGGTGTCGGTTCTGTGACAAGAAGTACAAAATCTGCATGATGAACAGATTCAATCATGGGACATGAAGTGCCGGGCGGGCAGTCGAGAAGAATATGTTCATAACTGCCGTATTTTTTATTAATATGATCCAAAGTCTGTTTTATCAGCGGTACTGCCTGTTCCTGACCAATATCAAGGCGGCTCTCAATAAAAATCAGGTTATCACTGCTGCTTATTGATGTAGTTCCTATATGCAGATTATTAAACGGCAGGGCGTTCTGCGGGCAGAGTTCGGTGCACATTCGGCATGAATGGCATACTTCAGGAAGTACGACTATGCTTTTTCCCATTTTGATTATTGCATTAAAACGGCAGTAGTCATCACATTTTCCGCAAAGTATGCATTTCTCCCTGTCCCAGGAAGGGACCTTCCTGTATCTTTCAATTTTATCTGTATAATCTCTGCCTATAAACAGTCCGGAATTCGGCTCTTCGACATCAAGGTCTGCAAGAACTATCTGATTCTCCGATTTTATTTCGGATGTAAGATATGCAGCAAGATTAACAGATAATGTGGTTTTTCCTGTTCCGCCCTTTCCACTGGCTACTGCAGTAATCATGAATTAAACTCCCTGCAGCACTTACCGTGACCAAAGCTTTCAGCGATATCAGTCAATTCGCGGCTGCTGCACTCTGGACATTCCTGTTCATTTTCACTTAGTTCTTTACGGAAAATATGACCGCAGTTCCTGCATTTATAGATATTTCCCTTGAAATGAATGTTTCCGCCTTCAATCCGAAGTTCCGCACCTTCTACAAAGTGCCGGGCCGATTTAGCTCTTGCAGAATCAATAAGCCTTGTGAACGTCGGTCTTGAAATTCCCATAAGTTCAGCAGCACTTTCATGATCATGTTTTAGAAAATCAGCAAGTCTTATTGCTTCATATTCATCAAGCGACATAATTACTAGGTTCAGTTTATGTCTCTGCACACCCGTAGGTTTAAATGAACTGAACACCGGCGGTACAGATACTATCCGCTCTTTTTGCGGTCTTGGCATATAATCTCCGAATATTTAAGTTTATTGAGTTATTATATTGAACATATGCTCATAATGCAAGAGCAGTATTATAAGACAGGATTGTTTTTTTAATATTCTCAGTCAGTGATTATAAGCGTTCGCTGAGTACTTCGAAGATTTCCTGTTCATCAAGTTTGACAGGGTTTTTCTTATTGTCAGAAGCTGCGGCAATCTTTTTAAGATCTTCGGTTTTCAGACCGTAATCAGAAAATCTGGGTATATTGAGACTTTCAGTAAGGCCTTCAAGGACTCTGATAAATCTGGTTCGTGATTCCGAGGGCAGCATATCATCACTGCCGGAAGCAATATTACCGAGTGCTGAAAATTTCAGAAGGTAAGGAGATTCAGGTTCAACCCTTGAAAGCTTGTTAATAGTATGTTTCATAGCAGGCGCCAGAAGTGTCCCGCATATAACACCGTGAGGTATATCATAAAATCCGCCGGCAGGTCCGGCTATACCGTGCACAAGAGCAAGTCCGGCATTCAGGAGTGCAAAACCGCTTATGTATGAAGCATATGCAATCTTCTCCCATGCCTTCGATTTTTTTTCTTCGGATTCATTGCTGCCTGTTATAACTGGGAGGGCTTCAAGAGCCAATTTTATAGCACCGGCAACATGCATGTCGGTATAGAAGTTTGAACCGGTTGAAATATATGATTCAACTAGCTGGGAAAGAGCATCCATACCGCTGGAAGCTGCAACTGTAGAAGGACAGCTCATATATAATTCAGGATCAATGAGTGCAACATCCGGAATATAGTTGTAATGCCTCAGGGATTTTTTGTAGCCTTCAGGTCCGAGATCGGTGATTACTGCGTTGCAGCTGGCTTCACTTCCTGTGCCTGCAGTAGTTGGAACCGCAATAACAGGAACTTTCCTTCCGGTCGGTTTCTCGGTTCCCACACCCTCAAGATAATCACTTATTTTTCCAGGCTGACACAGCATAGCACTTACAGCCTTAGCAGAATCAATGACGCTTCCGCCTCCAACTGCACAGATAACATCGGGAATATTATTACTGAATTCTGCTGTTATTCCATCAATAATTGCCGGGGAGGGCTCTCCAATAATAGAATTAACCGAAATTTCGGCGTTTTGTGCTTCGAAAGCTGAAAGAAGTTCATCCAGTTTTCCTCCGGCCTTTAAAGATTTGCCACCGGTAAGCAGCAGGACTTGATCTCCAAAGAATGCAGCTTCTTCCGGCAATTTTGAAAATGAACCTTTACTGAAGATTAATTTTTTATTGTTTACACAGTTAAAAGCAGAAACATTCATTTGAAAACTCCCTCGCTCAAATTATGATATATTATTTTAATTTATAAAGAAAAAAAAATATACTGAAAACCTTAAGAAAAAAGACTTGAACTCTGATGTATTTCCATTTACTGTAACCTATGCGTGAAGTTATTGAATCGATAATTGATGCAGAAAAAGAGGCTGAAAAAATAGTGGCTGAGGCAGCAAATACCGCCCTTGGTTTAATAAGTCAGGCTGAATCGGATGTTGCCCTGGAAACAAGAAAATATCGTGAAACTGAGATTAAAAGGTTTAATCAGGAAGTAAAAATATTTGAAGAGTCACGCAGTAAATTAATTGAGAAAGAACAGCATAGTGAAGTCAACATCCCTGATACTTCAAATATTACTGAAAAAATTATTAACAGGATTAAACAGACAGTTTTCGATCAGCAGCGTTGAAAGGGGATGAGACAATAAAATGAAGAAAACTGCTGTCAGCCGATATGCTTATATCAATGCAAAACTGCGTACAAGGCTCAGCAGAATATTGTCTGATAGTTTTACAGATTCTCTTATTTACGCCTCTGATATTTCAGAGGCTGTACAAACGGTTGCAGAAAACGGATATTCCGGAGTTGCGGAAGTATGGCAGAATACAGCCGACATTCAGCTTGTAGAATTTGAACTTTTCAAAAAACTTATCAATGAATACATCGTAATTCTCAGAAATACGGAAGAAGAAGTCAAGGATTTCTGTTCGGTACTTCTGTTTAAACCTGAAATAGAGAATCTAAAGAATACTGTCAGGTTATGGTACGGAAGCAGAATAAAAGGCCGTCCTATAGATTACAGGTCAGGGTATATCTATAAGGAAAAAATACACGAAGATATCGACTGGATTTCGATAATCAACGCTGAAACTTTCGCCGAAATAAAAGAGATTCTTGCCCGGACAGCTTATAGCAGTATTTTCTCCGATAAAAAAGAAGATATTAGCGGAAAATCCGGATTATTTGAATTTGAAACGGCTCTGGACAGGTTCTATTACACATCACTTATAGACGCTGCTGACAAACTATCCGGCAGAGATGCTGAAATTGTGAGGAATATAACAAGCACCGAGGTAGATCTGCAGAACATAAGCTGGCTTGTAAGATACACACATTTTTATAAACTTCAGACTGATGATCTAAGAAATATTCTGCTTCCGGGCGGACATGATCTGAACTCTGATTTGATAAATAATTTTATAAAAGGCGATTCAGACAAACTGAATCCTGCTGAACTTTTAAGCCGCAGCTATCCGGAACTTTCCCGTATAAACATTTCCGAGAACCGTAACTTCTCTTCACAGGCTATGCTCTTTGAAAAACTTCTTTCAGAGACAAGGAAAAGATATTTTACTTCCATTCTTGCAGGATATCCATTTACAATAGGTACAGTACTTGTTTTTCTGTTTATGGTTGAAAGAGAAGTAAAATTCATTTCATCCGTATTAAGCGGTAAATATTATAAGCTGAAAGATGATAAATTCAGGGAGTTTCTTTAATGAGTTTTTTCACATCAAAGATGAGACTTCTTACTGCCGTGGTAAGCGAAGAAAAGGTTGAAAAAGTTACAACTCAGCTGCTGAAAATCGGTGTTATTGATTTTATAAAAATCTCCAGTATTCCGGAAATTTCCGAAATAGAATTATCCAGCGCCGGAGTAAGTTCCGAGAGACTTAAAATAAGTGATTTACGTAAAAAAATTGAAAGTATCTATTCTCAAGCCAACCTTCCATCTTTATATAACATTGAATTGAGTGTAGAGCAGATAGAGCCGCTTGATATTGAGTCCTGTGTTCAGGTTATTGATTCCATCAATAACGAAATCAACAAAAGAAGAGAAGAACTGAAAACCCTGAATCAGGAACTGATGAAAATTCATGAAGTGTCTGAATATTTCAATTCAAATGATAAAGATACCAAATCCTCCGGAGGTAAATTTCTTGCAGTACTCAGAGGCAGACCTTCAAAAATTTCACTTGAAAATTTTGAAGCAAATCTTGAAAACTATCCTCATATGCTTTACCGGATACCGGATTCAGACGAATCCGTCCTGCTTGTTCTTAAACGTGATATATCAGCTGTAAATGGAATTCTTGAAAGATACGGCTGGATAGAATCCGACAATCAGCCGGTAAGCAGAAAAGAAAGCGAAGCTGTTTCTGAAAACATAAGTAAACAGGAAATAGCTCTTAAAGAACAAATGGATTTCATTAAAATATCCATCAGCTCCTTTATCAGCGATAAGAAATCTGAACTTACATCACAATGGATAAATCTGCGCCTTCATGAACTTTTCGGGGTTATTAAAGAGAATTATTCACATACAAAAAATACGAGCCTCTTTTCAGGCTGGCTGCCGGCTGAGAAAGCTGGAGATATTGAAGCAGTAATTAGAAAAGCTTCTGATGATGAATGTTATATTGAATGGTCTCAAACATCTGATTTTGATAAAAGCCGTATTCCTGTTGAGATTAATCACTCAAAGGCTTTGCAGCCGTTCAGAATGCTGGTATCCAATTACGCCATCCCTGAATACGGTACGGTCGATCCGACAATATTCGTGGCAGCAGCTTATACAATTATGTTCGGACTGATGTTTGGAGATTCGGGACAGGGGCTTGTTATTATGCTGATGGGTCTGTTTGGTAAAAAACTGTTTAAAACTGCATCAGAAGGAATTAAAAACCTCATGCAGCTGTTCGTTTACTGCGGAATCGCATCAATTATTACAGGTATTCTTTTCGGCAGTTATTTCGGGAATCCGATATTTCCGCCGCTATGGTTTGATTATCACGGAGTCGTTTCCGGGCATAATGCTGAAACAGGCAGCAGTATTCAGAATGTTTATGATATTTTAAGGATAACAATCTATTTCGGCATCAGCGTTATCTTCGTCGGACTGTTACTCAACTGGATAAATCTTATAAAGAAAAGAGATTTCTTTACGCTGCTTCTGGATAAGTCCGGAATACTTGGCGGCTGGTTCTATGGTTTTGGAGTCTATACATCATTTTATTTCGTAGGGACCGGGTATAAATCTCTGCCGGAGGGTAATTTTATTCCTCTAGTTTTCGGAATACCCGTAATGCTTCTGCTTTTTAAAGCACCTCTTAATTTCTATTTTAATGAAAGAGGACATAAGGAGTTCTCCCCGTTCACAATTATTGATTTTATAATGGAGTGGATAGTAGAGCTTCTTGAAATATTTTCCGGATATCTTGCTAATACTCTTTCATTTATGAGGGTTGCGGGATTAGGTATTGCACATGTAAGTCTTATGACTGCCTTCGCTACAATCGCAGCGATGACCGGCGGAGGACTCGGCTCTATAATTATTCTTGTATTGGGAAACATACTTGTAATTGCCCTTGAAGGACTTTCTGCAGGTATTCAGGCCTTAAGGCTTAATTATTACGAATTCTTTTCAAGGTATTTTACCGGCACCGGCATAGCCTATAATCCGGTATCACTGAAGAACAGAAACTCTGGAGGGAGTAAATGAACGTAAAACGAGATTTTAAAAGAAAGGTAACTTTCAGTGTTGTATTCTTGACAGTATTCCTTGTTATATTTTTCTTTGCAGGATCTGCAAGTGTATTTGCTGAAGGTACTACTGAAGCTTCAAATTCCTCATCACTGCAGTGGGCTTTGATAGCGGCAGCTGTTGCATTCGGTTTTGGGGCTATAGGTGCAGGTATTGCGATTGCAAATGTAGGCGCCGCAGCAATGGGCGCTATCGGCGAAAAGCCGGAACTGGCTTCACAGGCACTTATTTTTATAGCCCTTGCTGAAGGACTCGTAGTATTCGGTTTTATTACAGCACTGATGATACTTGGAAAGGTATGACGGTAATATAACCGTATGGACTATTTTATAATCGGTGATGAGGATACAGTTCTCGGTTTTGAACTTGCGGGAGTAAGCGGAAAGGCTGTAAAAACTCCTTCCGAGGCTCTTGCTTCATTTAACGGCGCCCTTCAAAACAAAGAACATGGAATTCTAATCATCACTGAAAATACAGCTGATATGATTCGTGAAGTTGTAGACAGATATTTATTTTCAGCCCAATTTCCTCTTATTGTTGAGATTCCCGGAAGCCGTGGACGAAAGGAAGGCCGGAGGGATCTTCGAACACTCGTTAATGAAGCCATCGGGATAAAGTTGTAATAATATGTCAGAGAATAAAATTATTAAAAAAATTATTGATGACGCGGAAAATGAAAGAGAACGGCTTCTTAGTGAGGCCAGTGAAAGAGCATCAATTATTCGCGGCGGAATAAAAACACAGATTTCCCAAATTACTTCCGAGACAGATCTCAAGATATCAGAGAAGATTAAACTTATAGAAAAACAGACAGAATCTGTGATTGTATCTGAAAGACGAAAAATCAAATTAAGTAAACGGGAAAAGGTTTATTTGAAATCTATCAAAGATGTTAAAAAACACTTTACAGAAACTATAAATAAACCAGAGTTTGAAAACATTCTTTCTGCCTGGATTGCGGAAGGCTGTATATCTGTTAATTTCCAGGAGATGTATGTCAGAAGCAGCAGCAACATTCAGATATCAGACCAAATACTAAAAAAGTCCGTTGAGATAGTAAAGGAATATACGGGCAAGGATATTATCCTGACCCCGGACAGAGATAATTATCTGTTTGAAAACGGGATTAGCGTACTGTCATCTGATATGAGAGTATCGTATACAAATACTGTTGAATCCAGGATCAGACGCTTTAAGGATGATATTAACCGGATAATTTCAAGCGACCTCGAAAAGGAGCGGCTTCAGAAATGATGGACAGAATAATCGGGCAGGTAAAGCGGGTTAACGGACCTGTTATTGAAGCAGATAATATAACCGATGCCATGATGATGGAACTTGTGCGTGTAGGAGAAGGGCGTCTTGTAGGGGAAATTGTAAAACTCTACGAAAATACAGCAGTTGTACAGGTGTATGAAGATACAACCGGCATAAAACCCGGAGACAATGTTTTTGGAAGCGGGATGCCCCTATCGGTTGAACTTGGACCAGGACTTATCGGAACCATCTATGACGGTATTCAGCGTCCGCTTGAAGCCCTGCTTGAGGCAAGCGGTGAATTTATTGAACGCGGAGTAACCAGGCCTGCGCTTGATAAGCAAAAGCAATGGGAATTTTCTCCTTCTGCAGATCTAAAACCCGGAGATTATATTACAGCGGGTTCCATCATTGGAACAGTTCAGGAAACAGAGCGTGTTCTGCATAAAGTCCTTCTGCCTCCGGGAATGGAAGGAGAACTTGTCAGAATATCAGAACAGGGACTTTTTACTATTGAAGACACTATAGCAGTCATAAAGCAGAAGGATGGAAGCGACATTGAGGTTTCAATGCTTCAGCGCTGGCCGATAAGAAACCCACGGCCTGTTAAATATAGACAGCCTCTTAATATTCCTCTTGTTACCGGACAGAGAGTCATTGATACACTGTTCCCGCTTGCAAAAGGCGGAACAGTTGCAATACCCGGCGGCTTCGGTACCGGGAAAACAATGACTCAGCATGCAATTGCAAAATGGTGTGATGCTGATATTATCGTCTACATAGGATGCGGTGAACGCGGTAATGAAATGACTGATGTACTCATGGAGTTTCCCGAGCTTATAGATCCTCGAACGGGAATGTCGTTAATGGAGCGGACAATCCTGATTGCTAATACCAGTAATATGCCGGTTTCTGCACGTGAAGCCAGTATTTATACCGGGGTGACTCTCGCAGAATATTATCGTGATCAGGGCTACCATGTAGCGATAATGGCAGACTCAACCTCAAGATGGGCAGAAGCCCTTCGCGAGCTTTCAGGCCGTATGGAGGAAATGCCGGCTGAAGAAGGCTTTCCCGCATATCTGCCCACAAGAATAGCCGAGTTCTACGAAAGAGCAGGTTATATGACTACCCTGAATGAAGATGAAGGCTCGGTCACCATTATTGGAGCCGTATCTCCGCCAGGAGGGGATTTTTCTGAACCCGTTACGCAGCATACCAAACGTTTTGTCCGATGCTTCTGGGGGCTGGATCGACAGCTTGCCAATGCAAGACATTATCCGGCAATAGGCTGGCTTGATTCCTACAGCGAATACATTGACGATGTATCTGCCTGGTGGGAGGATAAATCAGAAACATCCTGGGTACAGAACAGAAGCGAAATAATGGAGCTTCTTCAGAAAGAGGTAAGGCTGCAGCAGGTTGTTAAACTTGTCGGACCCGACGCTCTTCCTGACAGTCAGAGATTTATTATTGAAGTCTGCACACTTTTCAAGAATGCCTTTTTACAGCAGAACGCTTTTGATGATATTGACCGCTATTCTACAGTTGAAAAACAAATCAAGATGCTTGAGATAATTCTTGAATACAGTCGAAGAGGCTCTGAAGCGATAAAAAAAGGAATTACAATTCTAAAATTGAGACATATGAAAGTTGTACAGGATATTGCCCGAATGAAATTCAATGTATCAAATGAAGATACAAAAGAGCTTGATAAACTTCAGGTTAAACTTGAAAGGGCTATGGACCAGCTGGAGAGTATTTATGAATAATTTGAACAGCATTGAAAAACAGCTTCTGGCAGGAAGAGAGTATTCCGGTGTGAATCAGATTGAAGGTCCGCTTGTTTATATAAAAAATACGCACCCGGTCGGCTATCAGGAACTTGTTGAATGTGTAGATAAGGATGGAAACATCAGAACAGGTCTGGTGCTTGATACCTCTGATGATGTTGTAGTAGTCCAGATTTTTGAAGGAACTTCAGGACTGACACTTCCTGACACTAAGATACGCTTTATGGGGGAACCTCTTTCAATAGGTGTCTCAGAATCAATGCTCGGCCGTGTTTTTAACGGACTGGGAAAACCAATAGACGGAGGTGGAGCAACAGCTTCGGAGGATGAGCTTAATGTAAACGGCCGGCCTATAAACCCTACAGCCCGCGAATATCCCCGTGATTTTATTCAGACAGGTATTTCGATAATTGACGGAATGACCACGCTGATACGCGGACAGAAACTGCCTATCTTCAGCGGAAACGGCTTGCCCCACAATGAACTGGCTGCTCAAATTGCCCGGCAGGCAAAAATTAAAAGCAGTACTTCAAACTTTGCTGTTGTATTTGCTGCAATGGGAGTTAAGCATGATGTAGCAAGATTCTTTATAAAGAGCTTTGAAGAAACCGGAGTACTCGCAAACGTAGCGCTTTTTCTTTCCCTGGCAGATGACCCTTCAATTGAACGGACTATTACACCACGAACAGCACTTACACTTGCAGAGCATTTGGCCTTTACAAAGGGAATGCATGTCCTTGTTATAATGACCGATATGACAAACTACTGTGAATCTCTTAGAGAAATTTCAACTCTACGCGGAGAGATCCCTTCACGAAAAGGATATCCCGGTTACCTGTATTCAGACCTTGCAGAGATATACGAAAGATCAGGAATGTTGAAAGGTTATTCGGGTTCAATTACTCAACTCCCCATACTTACAATGCCTAATGATGATATCAGTCATCCGGTTCCGGATCTTTCCGGGTACATTACAGAAGGTCAGATAGTATTTGAACGTGAGATGTTCAGCAGGGGAATATATCCTCCTGTTGCAGGTCTTCCATCATTATCCCGTCTGATGAAAGACGGCATAGGTGAGGGGATGACTAGGGAAGATCATCCGCATCTATCAAATCAACTTTTTGCATCCTACAGTTATGTTAAGGATGTACGTAACCTTGCATCTGTCATTGGAGAAGAGGAATTAACTCCTTTGGATCATCAGTATCTTGAGTTCGGTGAATATTTTGAGAGGAATTTTGTAAATCAGGGCTATCATGATAATCGCAGCATTGACGAAACACTGGACATAGGCTGGCAGGCTCTTTCAAAACTTCCAGCGGAAGAACTTCATCGAGTCACCGAGGATGAAATTGATGACTACTACAGAGGTTAAATGAGTAAAAACATAGCGCCTACAAGATCCAATTTGATGAAGCTCAAAGAAGAACTTAAGTTCGCAGAACTGGGCTATGAACTTCTTGATCAGAAAAGAAATATCCTTGTTATTGAACTTCTTAACCTTGTAGACCAGGCAGTAGAATATGAAACAAAAGTAAATGATTCTCTCAGTCAGGCGTACAGCAGCCTTGAAGATGCCGTGATGGAAATGGGGAAATTAAAAATCGGAAATCTTACCGGAGCAATTGATATTACCAGCAACATCAAAATTAAAGAAAGACGAGTAATGGGAGTACGCCTTCCGGTTGTAAACACAGAGTTTATTGATAACGGACCATACTTTAGCCCGCTTGGCACAAGCTATCTGATAGAGGATGCTCTGTATAATTTCAAGGAAGCTTTGAAACTGATGGGCCGTATGGCAGAACTGAAAGTATCAATTATGCGGCTTGCACAGGAAGTAAAAAAAACAATCAGAAAAGTAAACGCCCTCGAAAAAATTGCAATTCCAGACTTAAAAGAATCGCTTCAATTCACAATAAGCCGTCTTGAAGAAGCAGAAAGAGAAAGTTTTCTGTTAATGAAGATGGTCAAAAGCCGACTTGAAAAAAAGAAGCATCTATAAAACAGCTTATAATACTAACATCTAAAATGCCATCAAATTAAAGATTATCGAGAGGACTTTTAACTCCAAGCTTGTTTTTATTCGCTACATGAGTGTATATCATTGTAGTACTGAGATCAGAATGCCCGAGAAGTTCCTGAACTGTTCGGATATCATATCCTGTTTCTATTAAATTAGTGGCAAAGCTGTGCCTTAAAGTATGAACGCTTGCCTGTTTTGTTATCCCAGCTTGTAAGACAGCTGTATGGAAAGCTTTTTGTAATGTAGAATGATAAATGTGAAATCTTCTAACCACCTGTGAAAATGGATCAACAGAAAGATGTTTGGATGGAAAAACCCAGAACCATATCCACGATTTTGAAGCATTTGTGTATTTTGATGAAAGAGCCTGCGGCATCATTACACCTTCACACCCCGAATTACGATCTTTTTCATATATTTTTCTTATTGTTTTCAGATGATGTTCAAGTTCCGATATCAAGGATTCAGGAAGCAATGTGAGACGATCTTTATTCCCTTTTCCAGAGCGAATATGAATACATTTTCCATTAAAATCAATATCCTTCACCCTTAATGCAAGACATTCCTTTAAGCGCATACCAGTACCGTATATCAATTTGGACATAAGCTTATTAGTCCCTTCCAAATAATTGAATACTTTAGATACTTCATCTATTGTGAGTACTACAGGTAACTTCGGATTCCTTGTAGAAAGCTTTATATTTTTTATGTTTATTTCATCTATACCATATACGCTTCTTGCAAAGAAAAGTACAGCATTAAATGCCTGCTTTTGTGTGCTTGCAGAAACTTGCCGGGTTGAAGCTATCGTATGAATATACTTGATGAAATCCTGCTCTTCAACTGCATCAGGTAATGCATCTGTATTTTTTATAAAATCTTTAACCCACCACTGGTAAGATTTTTCAGTTTGTAATGATCTATGCCTTAAACGTAACTGAATACGATTTTCCTCAATTTTTGATATCCATCCGGGATCGATATCTTTATGGCTATTATCTTCAAAATTTATATCAACACGTGAAAATTTCAGATATTTTATTACAGCATCTTCAGCTTGAATTATCTGCCAATCATCTATTTTACTATTTAGTTTTAGATAACTGATATAATTTTTATATAAACTATCATCCGAGGGGGCCTTTTTCAAATATGATAAAAAACTACTAACCCAATTGCAATAGTATGGATAAACCTTGACAGGGAGTACAGTATTTATTCTAAGATATCTAGTATATTCAGCTGGATCAAATGTGAAATTTAATAAATTTTTCATGTTTTTATAAACTAAAAATTTTTCTGTATGATTGAAAAAAACTGCTAAAACTGTTTCTTCTAACAGTATAAGAGAATATTTTTATGCTCATTAAGGATATATGCTGTATAATTTAGAAATAGCTGAGTTATATAGAACTCGGGATCAAGTTAAATAGACCGGTTTAATGTTTCTGTTGATTGTGGGATATTCTTTGATATATAGAAAACTTGGGATCTAATATGTTATCTATAATTCGGGTACAGGCGGATAACTCTGTCATCAAATTTCTAATGAATTAGTGTACAAGCTTAATACAATTAGAATTCTTTAAAAAAGCAGTTTGTTATTAAAATCTTAAGCCTATAAGAATTATAAGAATAAAGGAAATTAATGATTTTCAATTGCATTTAAAATCATTAAGTATTTATCAGCTAAAGACTTACTTAACAATTGCCTATATCCAAAAGAACAATATAGAATAATTAATAAAATATAGTTCCAATAGTCTGAAAACAGCTTTAAAATGAAAAAATACAAGAATTTCTGTACATGTGGTTATTAGAAATTTGTATATAAGGCTCGGTCTGAACATTCGGAAATAGATCTAATGTCTTTGAATAGATTTTACCGTATTATGAGGTAAATAAGAAGAATATGAATATACAAAAGCACTAAGCTATTGAATAAATGTAAATGATTATGTTAGGTGATAGAATTAACCCAAAAAAATTGGGAATAAAGCTCTATATTATTGTCTATCAAATTTTAAGTTGGGAAAATGGTTAATAGTCAAAAAATTATACTTAATGAAATGCCTTATTATTCACAATGGATGTCTCGTGAGATAGTAGGAGAAATTATATCTGGTAAAATCCAAGCAACAGATGATCCTTTATGGGAATATTCTGGAGCAAATAATGTTAAAGAATATGAATTATGGGCTAAAAACATTTGCGGAATGGCATGTTTGAAAATGATTTTAGAATACTGGAAGATTGATTCACCACCTATAATCCAATTAGCAAAAGAATGTACTGAATATGGTGGATATAAAGTTAATAAGGAAAGTATTGATGGATTATTTTATGTACCGTTTTGTGAATATTTAAAGGATAGATTTCAGTTAGATGCAAACTCTGTTTCACCTTTAAACACAGATGAGATATTTAATGCAACATTAGATGGCAATATATTTATTGTGTCGGTACATTATTTAATCCGTAAACCGGATATGACATATAATGGGGAAAAAGGTGGTCATCTTGTTGTTGTATCAGGTGTCGATAATTTGAACAATACTATTTATATTAATAATCCTTCAGGAGATAAAATAAGAACTCAACAAAATTACAAAATACAATTGGAACTATTTAAAAAATATTTTGCAGAACGAGGAATTTTGATAAGAAAATTAATAAATAAAGAAAAATAATATAGATAACAAGAGATTTGGAGTAGTCAAAACCTTTGTCATAGTTCTGGCTAAAGACACTCCGCGCTGATCGCGCTACGTTCCAGAACTACGCCAAGCCTCGAAGACTCGGCCGGTTTCGCTACTCAAATCGTCGTTAAATGCACAACATGGTAAAACAGTTTGAAATGGTAAATACGGGTAATTGGTGGTAAAATTGAGAAAAATAAAAACGTCATATAACCCCGGGGCGTTAGACGAAATCACGAACCTAAGAGAAAGAGGATGCTTGCCATCCTTGGCAAGCAAAGATTGACAAATTTATGTAATTACTATATAATTACAATAAAGAGGTGTATTATGTTAGTTTCAGTGGTTCCTATAGGCAATTCAAAAGGAATACGAATTCCGAAGAGCATTTTGCAACAGTTAAATATTGAAGAAAAAGTTGAATTAGAAGTGCATAATACAGAAATACTGATTAGACCAATAAAGAAAAAGCCAAGGGAAGGATGGTCCGAAGAGTTTATGAAGATGCATCAAAATGGGGATGATTCATTACTTTTAGACAATTTGACTGAACAGGGTGATTTTGAATGGGAATGGTAATTCATCAATATGAGGTATATTTAATAAACTTAGATCCAACAGTTGGCCATGAAATAAAAAAGACAAGACCTTGTTTAGTGATTTCACCAAATGAAATGAATGAAACAATCCAGACTATTATTATCGCTCCAATGACAACAAAATCACATACATATCCTACTCGTGTAGCTGTTAAGTTTCAAAATAAAGATGGATGGATTGTTTTAGATCAATTAAGAACTGTTGATAGGAAGAGATTAATTAAAAAGATTGGTAAAATAAATAGAAAAGAAGTAGATCTCGTCAAGAATGTGCTACAGGAAATGTTAATAGATTAAAGCCAAACAACATCCATGTTGCTTGGCTTTGAAGAAGGTTCGTGACATCGTCTAACAAGGGTTATTCGCTCGTCACTACGCTCCTCGGGCTGCGCCACATACGGCTTCGCCGTACGTCACATAACCCCGGAACGTTATTACGCAATGAGCTTGACAAGAATAAGACGCCCGGACCTCCGGCCGACGGGCGAGTTAATATTTAGTTTTTATTTTTAGATATAAAAAAGTTGGAGGTGTAATATTGAATTTTGATGATGCAAAAGAAGAGTCAGGAAAAGCATTAAGAGAATCTAAAAATAATATTTCAAAAGTAGATGCTATTTTAACAAAAAGTTATTTAGAAGAAGAAAAAATAAAAGAATTAGCTGAGGCTCTAAAAGATTTTTCTGATAGAAATATTAAATCAATAGCTTTTGATGTGTTGGATCAATTAGACGAAACATTAAAATCCATAAAATTTGAAAACTATTTTAGCACTTTTGATGAAATAGCAGATATGGCAAAAAAACTTGGTACTTTTAATAAAAATCCAAGAGATGAAACAAAAGTGCTAAAGGATAAATTCGAAGAACTTCAGAATAAATATAAATTAAGATACATTTATCATAGGATTAATGAAGCAGCTCAAACCAAATTACTAAATGATGAAAAATTTAGAAAGCAATTTGAGGAAGTGAGAAAATCAAATGCTGTTGTGTTTTCATTGGATATTAGAAGATCTACAGAATTAATGTTAAAGTCAAGAACCCCAGATAAATTCTCTGAATTTATAAATGAGCTAATAAAAGGAATAATTAAAATAATACAAAAAAATTATGGTATATTTGATAAATTTACTGGCGATGGGATTCTTGCATTTTTTCCTGATTTTTATTCAGGAAAAGATGCTCTGTTTTATGCTTTAAAAAGTTCAATTGAATGTCATGAAGAATTTAATAAAGTTTATGATCAATCAAAATCATGTTTTAACGTTATTTTAAATAATATAGGATTAGGCATTGGGATTGATTATGGAGAGGTTTCGTTGAATATCATAAATAATGAGTACACTGTTGTTGGAGTCCCTGTAGTATATGCTTGTCGAATGTCAAATACAGAAGCTTCTAATACTCTCCTGAATCAACAAGCGTATGAAGTTCTAACTGAGAAATATCAACATATTTTCAAATGTGAAATAACATCTATTGATATAAAACATGAAGGAGAGGCATTAGCATATCGGTTAGTAACTAATAAAATAGATTTTGCTCCTGAAGTACCTGCTTGGGTTGATTAGAGTATAATATTAATTATTCCGATAAAAATTTTACTATATTAGATAAAGAATCCAGACCTAACTCCGTTGAACGGTCTGTATGTCAAGCTCAAAGCGTATAACAGGGGTTATTTGCTTCGTCGCTAAGCGCTCCTTGGGCTACGCCACATTTTTATTTTATGAATTGGGTAAGTTGGGCAAAAGCATTTAACAAGAGATTTGGAGTAGTCAAAATTTATTGTCACGATTCTGGCTAAAGACGTTCGCTGATCGCTCACTCCAGAATCGCGCCAATTCCGCGAAGACGCGGATCAATTTTGCTACTCAAATCGTCGTTATACATATTCTAAGAAGGGTTAAATAGTTTTGGAGGATATTATGAAGAAAGTTATGATATTTTTAGTTGTCTTTTTTATTATATCTACAGGATTAATAGCACAAACTCAGGTTATAGAATCAACTCAAGATCCTAATGCTCCTTATCGACTCTTTAAAACACAAAATATTTGGACATTTATTGAACTAGAGACTGCTACGGGAAAAATGTGGATTTTACAATATTCTGTAGAAGATAATGAAAGAGGTGGAGTAATTTTAAATGATAAGAATCTGGCAGAAAATAAAAAAAAGATAGATGGAAGATTTACACTATATTATACTAGTAATATGTGGAATTTTATCCTTTTAGATCAAATTACAGGTTCAACGTGGCAAGTTCAGTGGTCTTTTAATAAAGATGAACAATTTATAATGCCACTATTTTAGAATATGGGAAAGAAACCTTGGTATAGTAAACCTTTAGCGACTCAATGGGATAACTACTTAGAAAATTACAAAAATAATAAAGATACAATTGAACAGTTTTTAATACGCATTAATCAACAAATAATGAATAATCCTTTTCAATCTTGGCAAAAGCAGCAATTAAAAAAGTTTACGTGGGATTTATGGTATACAGATGCTATTAATAAAATGTTACACCTATACTTCATTGATAAAAACTTAAGAAATTTTCTTGAAAATATTCAATTAGCAGATCTCGAAGGTATTGGAAAATATATTAATGAGAATGGAATGATTGAAGAACAAGGTAATTTAAAATTACGTATTTTTCCATTTGGATTACATATTCCATATGAAAATAAGTATAAGGGTTATGCATTTGGATTAATGAATAATGAACAGAATCAAATTATTCTATATTGGGCTATAGGCAAAGGAGGTGCCTGGTGCTCAGAGAAAAATTATAAAGAATTATTAAAGGAAGATTCACGAAATTCCAATGAAATTTGCCGAATCTTTCGACTTGCAATTAACACTATTGCATATATGGAAGCATTTCCTGAATGTGTTAAGGAAGGAGTTCCTCCTTATATTAAGGAGGAAATAAAGGAAAAATCTTTCATATTAGAAATTGCCGATAAAATAGTAGAACCTGTCAATAACTCTTCTTCTGGTAAAGTTGTGTCCCCTCACTTTCGTAGAGGTTATTATAAAAGATTATCCTCTGATTATTATAAAAATAAAAAAGGACAAATTATTTTTATTTCTGAAACTATGGTTAAAGGAATGGCTAAAACTATTTATTCAAAAGAACAAAAAGAAATAGAAAAACATGATTGAAATAAAAAATGTATAACAAAAGTTTTGGAGTAGTCAAAACCATTGTCACGGTTCTGGCAGGGACGTTGCGGCACTGATCGTGCCTCCACTCCAGAATCGCGCCAAGCCTCGAAGACTCGGCACGGTTTCGCTACTCAAATCGTCGTTATATGGAGAATATTGGATTATAACAGGCATAATTAGTCAAAAATGACAAAAAAAGCTAATAAGAGTTGACTTTTTAAGGATTTAGACGATATTATTAGTAGAATCCTATAGGAGATCGATATGTTATTAGAATTTGGTGCTAGGAATTACTTTTCTTTTAAAGAAGGTTTTGAAGCTTCATTGCGTTTGAATAATAATTGTCCAGAAAGCATATCTCATGGAAAGGAATTTACAAATGTAATATGTGTAAAAGGTGGAAACGCAAGTGGAAAAACAAATATATTAAAAACTATAGATTTCATAAGGAATTTTTGTATTGATTCATTTCGAATGAAACCTGACGATGAAATAATGTTAGAATCATTTTTTGAAAGTAAGGACCCAACCGATTTTTATATTGTTTTCAAGATTGATGATATCGAGTATAGATACGAGCTAGAGACAACACAACAAAACGTTATTTCAGAAGTCTTATATAAGAAAATTAAAAGAAATACTAAAATAGTAGAAAGAAAATATAATGAAATTATATACACGAATAAAGATTATGATGAAATCAAAATGATGAAGTTAAGAAATAATGCCTCGTTTATAAGTACTGCACATCAATATGATTTCAAATCAATCAATAATGTGTATTCATTTTTTAAAAACATTGTAACTAATGTAAATAATTTTGGTTATCATGGATTCAACCCTGATATTAGTAAGATCTCAGAATTATATTTACAAAATGAAAAAGCTTTTACTTTTGCAATTGAACAAATAAAAAAATGTGATGTAGGAATTAATGATATAAAAATATTCGATCGCGATTTAGATAATGGTGATAAAAGTTATTTTCCTATTTTTTATCATGATTTAGAGGATAGAGTCGAAGCATTAACAATACATTATGAATCAAGTGGAACTAAAGCATTGTATTCAACTTTATTTTTATATAAAGCAATTTTGGATGTGGGAGGAGTTTTAGTTCTGGATGAATTTGATATAAATCTCCATCCATTAATTTTACCAAAACTAATTAAGTTATTTGATGAAGAAGCAAATCAAAAGGATGCTCAATTAATTTTTACAACACATAATAATAAAATAATGGACGAACTTGGGAAATACAAAACAATTCTGGTAAATAAAGAAAAAAATTGTAGTTTTGCTTATAGATTAGATGAGCTACCTGGCGATATTGTAAGGAATGATCGACAAATTTCAAATATTTATTTTAGTGGTAAATTAGGGGGAGTCCCTAAAATATGAAAAATTTTCAGAATAGTAAAAAAGATTCGTTTATTAATTCTTTTCCACAAGCTAGTCTTGATTCTGAAACCGATACTCTATCCAATAGAATGAAATTTAATTTCAGCTATTTTGATAGCTCTCAGTCTTTATGTGAAGATATAAAGAATATGCAGAAGGATGATAGTAATAAAATATTTAAGAAATTAATTGAGTATAGTAGAGAAAATTTAGAGCATTGGGAAAATATGAAAATTGGAAGTGGGAAGCACCGAAACAGTATTTATGTAAATTATGGTGCATTTCCAAAGCATTCAAAATTAAAACATCCTTCATATATTCCACATCAAGTACTATGGGGTAGATTCCGTTTAGAATATGATAAAAGGCTTATTGGTTTTGTAGTTCCAGATGAATATAATGGGAAAATCCATTGTAAAACTGGAAAAGCATTTGATAAGAATACTTTTTATGTCGTATTTGTAGACCCAGAACATAATTTTTATCCATAAATAATGGAAATCCCATATAACAAAAGATTTGGAGTAGTCAAAATCTTTGTCACAGTTCTGGCAGAGACACTCCGCGCTGATCGCGCTACGTTCCAGAACTGCGCCAAGCCTCGAAGACTCGGCCGATTTTGCTACTCAAATCGTCGTTAAATGCACAACATGGTAAAACAGTTTGAAATGGTAAATACGGGTAATTGGTGGTAAAATTAAAAAATAAAAACGTCATATAACCCCGGGACGTTATAGGAAATATTTTGGCTAAGAGAAAGACGCCCGGACCTCCGGCCGACGGGCAATAAGAAAAAAAGAATAAAATTTAAAATTGATATATTATGTCAATATATAAGGAATGAAACGTATTGAAAAGGATTTTATTATTTTTATTATTATTAGGAATAACCTCATGTAAAAACTTTTTTCCATATTATCAAAATGGATACCATTTCAATCAAATATTTTCTAAAGATACAAAACTTATTTTAGATGAAAAAGCAGATTCATTCTCTGCGTTTATATCTGAGACTTCTAAAGTTTTAGTATATTATAGTACTGATGGGATGGTGCACTTGATAGATTTGGAAGGATTGATTGAAGTTTCCACCATCCCTTGGGTTGATAATTCAAATTATTATAATGATATTGTTCCTGATTTTAAACAATTGTATATTTATGAAAATTATTTGTATCTTCTAGGGTCAACGGATTGTCTGGTATATTTGATTGAGGATATAACAAATCCATCTTTTAAATATTCTATTAGTGAAAATAATACCTATAATTTAAACACTACCTATTATTTAAGTTTAAGATGTATGGATAATAAAATTTATATTTTAGATTCTAATTCATTTTCATACTATAAACTATTATTAATTTTGGATGCTGATAATATGCTAGAAATTGAAAGACATTATTTAGATTCTTTCGAAGGAGTAATTGATAAAGAAATTTACTTAAATTCAAATTATTTATACACTTTTTCAAGTGAGCTTAAAGTTGATAAAGATGGTAATCCTTTTACAATAACAAATCAAATGATTGTTTATGATATTACTAATATTTCTAATAATTATGAATTGGTCGATATAAATTCTATCAGTTTAGAGGACAATGGATTTAATATATATAATGATATTATAGTAAGTGATGGAGCAAGAGGTTTAAATTCAGAAGAGTATTTTTGGAGCATAATAAAATTAGATAGTGAAAAAAAATATGAATTTCTACAAAAATGTAATTCAACAGATGAAATAAACTTGTTTAGTTATTTTGATTTAGATTTTGATTTTAATAATATTTTAATCGGGAATTATTTTGTTTATGATATAAGAGAGTTAAATAGTCCAAGATGGATTGGGACTATTGATGAGGATTTGAAAGACATCGAAGTTGTAAGAAAACTTCAAACTGGAGATAACTTATTTTTATTTGAAAAAGGTAGTGATAGTGAGAATGAAATAGCTTTAGTGAAGTATGCTTTTAATTGACAAAGTTTGTTTTAGGATACTGTTAAAGTTGAAAGTTGTATGTTTAAGAGGCCAGCCCTATCTCCGATGTACGGTCTGACTCAAGAGCCAAAATACTTCCTATAACAGGGGCTATATGCTCAGCCCATTCGGGCTTCGGGCTGCGCCACATTTTTATTTTATGGATTGGGTTGTTTGGGTATAGCATTTAACAAAAGTTTTGGAGCAGTCCTGGCTATTGTCATGATTCTGGCATAGACGTTCCGCGCTGATCGCGCTGCACTCCAGAATCACGCCAATGCGCGCGAAGACTCGCGCCGCCAGGCAGCTCAAAACGTCGTTAAATGCACTTAGAGAATGTAATAATAAAAATATTAGCTGATAATCGTTTTAGGGGGTAATATAAGGAATAAGAAATCGCCCGGACCTCCGGCCGACGGGCGATTGTGGGGAGTAATTAACTCTTATTAAAAAATTATGACGAAGGGATGTGTATGAATATTGCTTTTCTATTTAATTCAGATCATGAAGAGTATGATGGATTTTATGGTATTCCGATAATGAATAAAATACTTAGAACTAACATTTTACAAAATACAAAGAGACATATGAGGCTTTCGATAGGAGACGTTTTAACTTATGGAATTGTTTCTCAAAGTCAGAATAGAACTTATGCTCATCTGGAAGAAGTTTGTAGAAAAGTTTATAGACCTCATAAATATAATAAGCTTAAAGAAACAGAGTTGGAAAGTACATTTACAACTGCAACAGTTTTTTGTTGGGTTTTTCAAAATATGACATATGAAATTGCTTCTAACATTGATGTAATTTTACGAGATGATAAAACTTATCTTGGAGCTATGGATGTTATTTTTAATTATGGCCCACATTTGGCATTATTTAGGAATTCATTATGTGAAGAATATGGATTAATTTCAAATAAATGCTCAATCTTTTACCATATGAATGATAATGAAGATCCCGATATCTCCATAAAGAATTGTTTCGAAAAAAATGGATTTATTGTTAATTATGAAGATATAGGCGCAAGAAGAACAATTTTTGATAATTATGATAGTTTAGAACATTTTAAAAGAGTTGAAGAATTTAAAGATATTTTTTCTAAGTTAAATGGATTAAATGATGAAATTGCATCAGACGTCAGCTTTTTTATTGAAGAGCTTCATCCAAAGATTTTTGAAACTTTAGCTTCTGCTGCAAGAGTATTTAAAAATGCTGAAACAGAGGATGATTTTGCTCAAGTTGCAATATCTGGAAGAAGATTTTTAGAAAAAATTGCAAATTACCTTTTCCCTGCACAAAAAGAAAAATGGAAAGGGAGAGATGTTGGAAATGATAAGTTTAAAAATAGAATATGGGCATATATTGAAAAAACAATTGAAGAAAATAATATAAAAGAAACAAATAAATTAACTGAACTTGGGGATGAAGCTGATCGTCTTTTAGACTTATTTAATAAAGGGTTACATTTTGAAATAGATAAATTTAGAATTGAAAATGCATTAGTTGATCTAATTATTTGGTTATCAGAATTAATAAAATTATCAACCGAATCTATAAAAAGACCATATTTAGCATATGAAGAAAGTTTAAAAAATTTCTATAAAAATGAATTAATACAAGAGGTTTAATAAAAACTTTATTAATATCAAAAAAATAATAATGAAGAAATCCAGACCTGGCTCCGCCGTACGGTCTGGATAATAAGGCATTTAACAAGAGATTTGGAGTAGTCAAAACCTTTGTCACAGTTCTGGCAGAGACACTCCGCGCTGATCGCGCTGCGTTCCAGAACTGCGCCAAGCCTCGAAGACTCGGCCGGTTTCGCTACTCAAATCGTCGTTATCTATAATTCGGGTACAGGCGGATAACTCTGTCATCAAATTTCTAATGAATTAGTGTACAAGCTTAATACAATTAGAATTCTTTAAAAAAGCAGTTTGTTATTAAAATCTTAAGCCTATAAGAATTATAAGAATAAAGGAAATTAATGATTTTCAATTGCATTTAAAATCATTAAGTATTTATCAGCTAAAGACTTACTTAACAATTGCCTATATCCAAAAGAACAATATAGAATAATTAATAAAATATAGTTCCAATAGTCTGAAAACAGCTTTAAAATGAAAAAATACAAGAATTTCTGTACATGTGGTTATTAGAAATTTGTATATAAGGCTCGGTCTGAACATTCGGAAATAGATCTAATGTCTTTGAATAGATTTTACCGTATTATGAGGTAAATAAGAAGAATATGAATATACAAAAGCACTAAGCTATTGAATAAATGTAAATGATTATGTTAGGTGATAGAATTAACCCAAAAAAATTGGGAATAAAGCTCTATATTATTGTCTATCAAATTTTAAGTTGGGAAAATGGTTAATAGTCAAAAAATTATACTTAATGAAATGCCTTATTATTCACAATGGATGTCTCGTGAGATAGTAGGAGAAATTATATCTGGTAAAATCCAAGCAACAAATGATCCTTTATGGGAATATTCTGGAGCAAATAATGTTAAAGAATATGAATTATGGGCTAAAAACATTTGCGGAATGGCATGTTTGAAAATGATTTTAGAATACTGGAAGATTGATTCACCACCTATAATCCAATTAGCAAAAGAATGTACTGAATATGGTGGATCTAAAGTTAATAAGGAAAGTATTGATGGATTATTTTATGTACCGTTTTGTGAATATTTAAAGGATAGTTTTCAGTTAGATGCAAACTCTGTTTCACCTTTAAACACAGATGAGATATTTAATGCAACATTAGATGGCAATATATTTATTGTGTCGGTACATTATTTAATCCGTAAACCGGATATGACATATAATGGGGAAAAAGGTGGTCATCTTGTTGTTGTATCAGGTGTCGATAATTTGAACAATACTATTTATATTAATAATCCTTCAGGAGATGAAATAAGAACTCAACAAAATTACAAAATACAATTGGAACTATTTAAAAAATATTTTGCAGAACGAGGAATTTTGATAAGAAAAATAATATAGATAACAAGAGATTTGGAGTAGTCAAAACCTTTGTCATAGTTCTGGCTAAAGACACTCCGCGCTGATCGCGCTACGTTCCAGAACTACGCCAAGCCTCGAAGACTCGGCCGGTTTCGCTACTCAAATCGTCGTTATGTTTACAGAAGAAAAATTGGAATAAAATGAGTGAGAAATATAATAAATATGTATGATGTTATTGATTTAGATGATAAAGAAGTATATATCAATTTGCTCGAAGAACATATAAATAAGTATCTTCTTGATTATGTAAGAGAAGAGATATTGAAAATAGATCCTTACCAAAGTGGATTAGATTTCTATTCAGTAATTGAAGAAATTATAGACGGCTATTTGATTGATTATAAATTCTATGATAATGATATACAAATTGAATTAATAGAAAATTCATTAAATAATATTTACGGATATCATGCAACTAAACTATTTCAAGGTGGTTTTACCAGTTTAAAAATATTAAGAAAAAGTGATTATGAATATATATGTAAAACCATGTTTGATGGATTTGCTGATGAAGAGATACAGAAGGCAATAGAGAACAATACTAACCGAATTAATGATATGAACTTGAATTTTTGCTCTAATATTCATTGCTTTGACCATGATGGTTCATGTCATTATTTAATATATGGGAGTGAAACGCTATTAGGTATTGTAACTAGTTTAAATCCAGAAATTTGTAGGAGATTTTTAAGGAATAATGGTGTTCCATACATTTTAAAATGTAGAGTCCCTATAGAAGCGGTTACGTCATATGACAAAATATATATGTATAGAAAAGCAATTTCTAGATATTTTAAGATTCAAATTGACTCGGAAATTATTTTAGATGACTATACCTGTTTTGAATCTTTTGAAAATGATAAAATTGAGATTATAGAAAGTATTAAAGTAGAAAAAGAGATATATGATTTTCATGATAGAGGTTTTTTTCAATTTGACTATGAAAATATGAAAAATATTTATAGATACGATCATAGATTTTGGAGATAGAATATATGGAATATGAAGAAATATTGAAACTAGATTTAATTGATACTCCTAATCGTCTCTGGATAGAGAATATTGAACCACATGTGAAATTAAATAAAAAAGCATCACAAATGTTTGAACAAAATACAATTGAAGGAAGAATAGCATCAGTATTTATTTATAATCAATTGCAAAAAGAAATTTTAAAATTGGTATTATTGTATATAGATTTAATTGAAAAATGTAAGGCATATCCAAAGAAAATAAAAGAACATAATTTAGATATCCCTATTGGCAATATAATCAGTTATATTAAAGATTCTTTTCAATTTGAAGGTAAAGAAGATATATTAATATTAAGCAAGAAACTAAATGCAACAAGAAATTTACTTGCTCATAAAATGATAAGAAAATACGATAGTGTCGATATAATGGAATTAACATCTGAAATTAAGGATGCTTTTGAATATATGCATGACATTTTCAATGAACAATCATTAAGATTTTTTTATAAAGAAATTAATAGATTAAAGAATCGAGAGAATATTAGAGCTTTAATAGATAGAGATACTGAAACATAACAAGAGATTTGGAGTAGTCAAAACCTTTGTCACAGTTCTGGCGGAGACACTCCGCGCTGATCGCGCTACGTTCCAGAACTGCGCCAAGCCTCGCTGACTCGGCCGGTTTTGCTACTCAAATCGTCGTTATACGGAATTAAGAATTAGATAAAATAATATTGATAGATTTCATAGTTTAGTGGGCCATTTGTGGTTAAATCGAGACTCCGTAAAAAATTAAGAAATATAAAGTATTGACAAAAGGCACACGTGAGCTTATCTTTATAATATGACATATAATTGGAATGATGAAAAGAATGAAATACTGAAGGAACAACGAAACATGTCATTTGAAGAAATTATATTGTGTATTTCTGAAGGAAAAGTTGTAAAAGTCTTAAGGCATCCAAATGAAGAAAAATATGGAAATCAGAAAATTTATCTAATCAACTATAATGATTATATATATATAGTGCCTTTTGTTGAAAATAAAGAAGGTGAAGAGATATTTCTAAAGACAATATACCCGAGTAGGGAATATACGAAGAAATTATTGAAGAATGGAGGAAAGGAATGAAAGAGGAAAATATGTTTACTCCGATAGATGAAGAAGAACGCGATTTAATAAATTCACTTGAGAAAGGTGAATGGGAAGAAATAGAAGAAAATGAAGAATATAGGCTTCAAGCAAAAAAATATGCTGAAGCTACGATGAAAAAAGATAAAAGGATGAATATAAGAATATCAGAAAGAGATTTGAAGAATTTGAAGATAAAAGCAATGGAAGAAGGATTACCATATCAAACCCTGGTTTCAATGATATTGCATAAATATGTATCTGGGAAATTATTGGAAAAAGTATAGAAAATCCGTATAACAAATGAAATGAAGTTGTCGCCGTCTATTGTCATGATTCTGGCGGAGACGTTCCACGCTGATCGCGCTCCACTCCAGAATCACGCCAATTCCTTCGCCTTCGGCTCAGGATCGAGGGCGCAACTTATTTCGTCGTTATCAAGAACCAATAACGCAGTGTAAATTTGATGAAATAATTGTTGTAGTTTAAACCCATATGGGAACGAAATTCAGCTGCCAGCGGAAGCGAAACGGTGAGAGAACCCCAGTGGAAGCGAGCGTTAGGGCTGGGATTATTATGAAATATAAAAATTGACAAAACACTACAATGTATGTACATTATAAGTATGAAAAATATCCAGTTCGAATGGGATGAAAATAAGAATAATATCAATAAAAAGAAACATAAGGTAAGCTTTGATGAAGCAAAAACAGTGTTCTATGATCCAGCTGCTTTAATAATACATGATCCGGATCATTCTGAAGATGAAGAAAGATTCTTGATTATGGGATTATCACAAACTTTAAAAGTATTGGTGGTGTGTCATTGTTATAGGGAAAATGACGAAATAATAAGGATTATATCAGCAAGGAAAGCTGATAAGGATGAAACAAGGGAATATGGAGGATGAAATTATGAGAGAACATTATGATTTTTCAAATGCAAAAAAGAATCCGTATGTATCGAAATTAAAGAAACAGATAACTATCCGCTTAGATGAAGATACAATAGATTATTTTAAGGATATGTCAGAGGAATCTGGAATAAAATATCAGCAATTGATCAATTTGTATTTGGCAGATTGCGCTAGAAAACATCTTAAATTGGATATTAAGTGGAAGGTATCATAAAGAAAAGGAAAGAGATAATTAAGAAAAATCCCAATGGAAGCGGAACTGAAAGTAAAAACCCCAGTGGAAGCGAACATTAGGGCTGGGAATAGAGACTGCGTCGATATTAAAAGGTAAATTATTGGAAAATGTAAGGATAACGAAAGCAAGTCATGAAGATATAGATGATATTGTTGAACTTTGGTATAAGGTATCAATAGAAACTCATAGTTTTATTTCAGATGAATATTGGGAAAGGAATAAATCAATGATGAAAGAAGAATATATCCCAAAGTCAGAAACCTATATCGCCCAAAATGATAAAAAGCTTTTGGGGTTCGTATCAATGATAAATGAATATCTTGCAGCAATTTTTGTACTAACAGAAATACAAGGTATGGGGATTGGTAGTCAATTATTAAACTTCGTAAAAGAAAAACGAGAAAGAATAGAATTAAGAGTATATAAAAAGAATGAGAAAAGTATAAGATTCTATAGGAATAAAAAATTTGAAATAATATCAGACTCAATAGATAAAGATACTGGAGAAATAGAATTCATAATGGAATGGGAAAAATAGAATTCGAGAAATGAAGAAAATTGCTCTTGATAACAAATCAAATGAAGTAGTCAAAACCTTTGACACGGTTTCTGCGGAGACGCTCGTCGAATGCTCCTCGCTCAGAAACCGCGCCAAGCTTCGGAAGACCTCAGCCGGTTTCGCTACTTATTTGGTCGTTAAATGCACTTAAAGTATAAATCATAAAAATGTTAGTCGATTTTGTATATTGGGTTTAGTATAAGAATGAAGAAATAGCCCGGACCTCCGGCCGACGGGCTATAGGATTGTATCAGTGTTTATACTCTCGATAATAGATAAGGGAAATATTGTAAATGGTAAAACAGGTTAAAATCACGGTAATAGTTGATAATAAATCAATTGTTGGAGACGAATATGCTCCTGGAGGATTTTCAGCATTAGTTGAGAATGAATTAGATGATGGAACTATTATAAAAATACTATTTGATACTGGCCCAGAAAATGAAAGATTGAAAATAAATCTACAAAAATTAAAGTTAGATATAAGCGATATTGATTATATAGTTTTAAGTCATGGACATTTTGATCATACCGGTGGATTATCATATGCTTTTACGAATTCAAATGACTATGTTAGAGTTGTTTGCCATCCTGATACGTTAATAGAAAAAATATTAATATTGGAAGATGGTACTGAAAAAAATGTTGGGATACAAGATACTAAAGAAATAGAAAGAATTGAACAAAGTGGCAGAATAATTAAGAGAAAAGATGAATATAGAATAACTGATAATATTTGGATAACAGGAGAAATCCCAAGAAAAAATGATTATGAGATTTTAAATCCAATGTTAAAAAAAGTAATAAAAAGAGAGAATGGAATTGAAGAACAGGATCAATTGGATGATGATATTTCATTAGTTATTGAACTTGAAGATAATAGTAAAATTGTAATATGTGGATGTTGTCATTCAGGAATAGTGAATACAATAAATCATATCATAAAAAAGAGTGATAATAATATAAGTTTTATTATTGGAGGCTTACAATTACATCAAGCAAATGAAAGATTATTGGTATATACAAAGAAGAAATTTCAGGAGATACCTTTAAGATGTTTATATCCTATGCATAGCACTGGAGATGTAGGAATAGAATATTTTAAAGAAAATTTAGGAAATATTTATAAAGAAGGTGGAGTTGGTACCACAATCATTATTAAGAGTAATATATAATCAGACCTTGACTCCGTCGTGCGGTCTGATAAAGAAAAGCATTTAACAAATGAAATGAAGTAGTCAAAACTTTTGACACGGTTCTGGCGGAGACACTCGCTGATCGCTCGTTCCAGAACCGCTCCAACCCTCGAAGACTCGGGACAGTTTCGCTACTTATTTCGTCGTTAAATGCACGGAATTTATGATATACATTTGTTATTATCAATAATACAATTATGATGAGAAGAATATGGAAAAAGAAATTAAAGACTACGATAGGTTAAAAGGAAAAGTCATTTTAATTACTGGAGGCTGTGGTGATATAGGCATGGAAATTGCGAGGAATTGTGAAAAATTTGGAGCAAATGTAGTAATATTAGAAAATGACAAGAATAAAATAGAAAATTACACTCGTGAGAAAAAGGAATTAGGAAATTTAAAGATAATAGAATGCGATATTGGTGATATCAATGAAATTGAAAAAGTTAAAAAACTTATTTTTAATAAATATAAAAGAATAGATGTGATAATAAATAATGCAACAATAGTAAAGATTGGAAAACTTGAAGAAATTGAACCGGAAGAATGGGATTTAAGCTATAATGTAAATTTAAAGGGTCCAGTATTACTAATAAAAGCATTTTTACCATATATGAAAGAAAAGAATAGTGGAACTATAGTTTTTATGCCGTCATCAGGTGCAGTCCCATATATGGGATGTTATGAGATATTAAAAACAGCACAGATTGAATTATGTAATACTTTATCAATGGAATTAGAAAGATTAAAGATAAATACTTATTGTGTTGGGCCGGGGTATGTAAAAACTATGACGACAAAAGAATCAACAGAACAAATTGCAGGATATATGGGAATAAGTCAAAAAGAATTTGATGAAATAAATAAAAGTCATGAATTAACCAAAGAAGAAGCAGGTTTAGGGGTTGCATTATCATTATTAGTGCCGGAGAAATATAATGGAAAGGAAGTAGGCTCAATACAGGTATTACTTGATGAGAAAATAAAAATTAGTGAAAAAGAAGAAAATAAAAGAGCAATAGATAAAGAACTGGAAAACAAAATAGAAAAGATCTATGGAACATATAAAGAACAATATGACGGCTGGTTGAAACGAAATATATTTGAAAAACAATGGGTAATAAGAGATTTTAAGAAAACGACAGGATATTCTGTTGAAGAAATGGAAAGAGAACTAACCAAGATAATTAAAGATAAGAAAATTAATGAGAAAGGACGCGATTTAATATCAAAACTCGGTGAATATTATAAACATCAAAAAGACTTGAATGAATCCTATACAAAAAATCAAGAAAAAAAGAATGAGAATAAAGCGATAATAAATAGATGGATTGAAGAAGCAGATGAAACTTTAGACTTGATGGAAAACGGCATTTAACAAAAAATTTGGAGCAGTCCTGGCTATTGTCATGATTCTGGCAGAGACACTTCGCGCTGATCGCGCTACGTTCCAGAATCACGCCAATGCGCTCGAAGACTCGCGCCGCCAGGCAGCTCAAATTGTCGTTAAATGCACGAAAAAATAACAGTTTTGGGAAAATGATGAGTGTGATAGAATACAATAAGAAAAATAAAACGTCACATAATCTATGTACAATTTCTGATTTTAGTTGGTTTTTTGCTCGCCGTCCTTGGCTCGCTATAAAGAGGAAGAATGGAAGATAGAATTTTAGAATATTTGATTTATAAAAAAAGGAATGATTTAGCAATTTTACTTAAAAAATGTTCATATGAGTTTATTGAATCAAGTAGCTTTGGTCGAGCCTTTAATTCATATCGTACTGGACTAAAATTATACTCTGATATTGTAACTTATGAAAAGTTACAAGAACTTTCTCATGATGATAATGAAATAATCTTGGATGCTTTCCATATTTTATATCCAGTTGAAGAAAATTCTATTGATCTTTGTTGGATTGAATCTTTTATAGATCCAACAATGAAAATTCCTGTAGATAATATCAAAATTGAAAACCATATAGAGAAAATTAGCTTTGATTACGCTATAGAACAGATAGAAAAAATTGATCGTAAATTAATGGATAAAGATTTTGACGGTGCAGTAACAAATTCTCGAACATTACTTGAAACATTATTAAAAACAATACTTGAAAAGCAGTCTATAGAAATTAGTAGTAATGATGATCTAATAAAACTGTATAAGAAAGTTTCTAATTTTCTTCACTTAGATCCAATAGATTATAAAGAAGAATATTTTAAGAAAATTCTATCTGGATTTTTTTCAATAGTACAAGGAATTAGTGAGATAAGAAATCAACATTCGGATTCACATGGAAAATCTAAGGGGAAATATTATAAACTTAAAGAACATCATGCAAGACTGACAATTGATTCTACAAAATCTATATGTAACTATTTGTTTGCTGCATATAAAAATAAAACTGGAGAAGATTTGTAAATATATTAGAATACAGTTTCAAAAGTACATCCGTGTACTTTTGGCGATATTATTAAAAGTAATCAGAAACTTGTACATTCTTGGAGAATATAAGCATTGTTATAATTGAGCTTGGCCTTCAGCTCATTTTTATTTTTCTGAAATGAGTCGATATTATCGGCATTTAACAAATGAAATGAAGTTGTCGCCGTCTATTGTCATGATTCTGGCGGAGACGTTCCGCGCTGATCGCGCTCCACTCCAGAATCACGCCAATTCCTTCGCTACGCTCAGGATCGAGGGCGCAACTTATTTCGTCGTTATGTGTATTTAAGATTTACGATTTAGTGATAAAATAATTTAAAGAGGAAATTTAATGAAAAAGATTAGTCTAATACTTCTATTTTTTTGCAGTACAGTAATCATTTATGCTGAAACAATTGATTTCAGTGCAAGAACTGGGTATATATCCGGAATGGAAGAAGAATGGAATATTAATTATTCAGATTTAAATGATTTATTACCTGACACAGATTCACGAGAAGCAGGGCCTGGGACATATGAATTGATAGATCATATTTTAGATGATATGCAAAATATTGAAGATGAAATGATCGATTATGGGGCAATCGCTAAAGATATTGCAGAAATGATTGAAAATGGAGTATTTGAAATAAAGACTAATACAGATGAAGATATAACCCATGTCGCACTCGTATCAACTGATGAAAATGAGAATTTAACATTGTATCTAAGTAGATATTATCTTGAAAAAGAAGACTTATTAACATTAGTAATATCTTCAGTGGTACGAGAATTCAAAGTTATATATGATTATATGAATAATAAAAGGTTCGAATATATTTCTGCAAACAAATTAGAAGAATATTTGTATATTCTTGATTCATATTATTTTCAAAGCAGATATATTAATCATGCATTTATTGAAAAAGGATATAAGGTTACCAGATTTGAATGGTTTTTAAGTGTAGATTATAAAGATAATTATTTAGCCTCTTTCTCAAATTATTTTTTAGGAATTGATAGAGATGTGGTTATCAGTGGTAAAATGAATTTGGATAAGTTGATCAATGGAGAAATAGAAATATTAGAGTATTTGACAATTCAATATGAAAATTTTGAGAAGTATTTAGGATTGTATAATAATACTGATACAAATGAATTTTATAAAGAAGTAAACGAAATTACTACTATTTCATTCTTACCATTCTTTTTAGAACATTACACTGTAATGAGCCAGATAAATGATAATGAAGAATATCAAAAATTACTAAGACAATTATATAATTTAGTTGATAATGAAATACTTTATAATAATTCAGTAGAAGAAATAGTATATTCTTATCGATTTGCACCTGAGATGAGGGAATGAAACACATAACAAATGAAATGAAGTTGTCGCCGTCTATTGTCACGGTTTCTGCTAAAGACGTTCGGGCAATGGCCCTCACTCAGAAACCGCGCCAATTCCTTCGCCTGCGGCTCAGGATCGAGGGCGCAACTTATTTCGTCGTTAAATGCACAGACATGGGCCAATAGTTTATGATTGGTAAATACGGGTAAGTGGTGGTAAAATTAAGAAAAATAAAAACGTCATATAACCCCGGGACGTTATATAAAATACTTGGGCAGCGGAGATTTGGCACTCGCCGTCCTGGCTCGTGTTGAACATAAAAGATTGAATTAGAAGTTAGGAGTAAGAATGAAAAAATTAATCTTCAGTATTATGCTTTTTGCTTTAACTATACCATTATTCTCTTATGATTTAACTCTACCATATGATATCAGTAGAAAAGAATGGTTAGAATATGAAGCTTTTAAAAATATAAAAATTGAAACTGATGCATGGGCAACTAGAATAGCTTTTAGAGTTGCCCTATTAAATGAAGAAGGAGTTAATAAATTAATTGTTACATTGACTACTGCTAATGGAGAAAATCCAATATCTTATAGTGCCAAAAACAATTATATAGAGTTTGTTACAAAAATAGTTCAACGCATAATTGAGAAATATGAATGGGCAGAAGGTGTGATAATATTAGTTCAATTTGTTTGACAAGTTAAAACTTAAATCTTAGATAGAGGATGAAATGGATTCAAAAATACCCGATTGGATGGAAAATGCAAATAATAATTTATTCATGAATGATCCGACAAGTACATTAGGATTAATTATTTTTTCCTTTCAAGAATTGGAACATGCACTTGTTGAATTGTTGGGGCAATTATTGGGGAATGTTGAATATGCAAGAATTATAGCCTCCGAGATTAGTTTCTATAAAATCATAAATATTATTGAATCAATAATGTATCAGAATAATGTTAAAAGTATTGTGATTGACGAATTTTCAGAACTGAAGAAAGAATTAAAAAGAGTTGAAGAAGATAGAAATAAATATGTTCATTCATATTATGAGATAGTTGAATACCATGGAAGTTATATCAAATATTTAAGAATGAAAGATAAAAACAAAACTGGTTTAAAGACTATGATAGAAGTAATTGATAATCATGAAGTGTTTGAAAAATTATTGATAGAATTAGTAATTTATTTATTCGTATTACAGATATTGAAATATAAAACCAAAATCAATACTGCCCTAAATACATCCATGTATTTAGGGTTTTTAATTAGGTGGCCCAAGTACTTTATATAACAGGGGTTATATGTTCCGCCCATTCGGGCTCCAGGCTTTGCCACATTTTTATTTTATGTGCAGGGTAAGTTGGGTATAAGCATTTAACAAAAGTTTTGGAGTAGTCAAAATCTATTGTCACGATTCTGGCTAAAGACGTTCCGCGCTGATCGCGCTGCACTCCAGAATCGCGCCAATTCGGCGTGGACACCGAACGATTTTGCAACTCAAAACGTCGTTAAATACACATTAGAATTTGAAGCAATAAAAATATTAGAAGAATTCGCTGGTTGGGTGTAAAATATGAGAAGTAATAGCCCGGACCTCCGGCCGACGAGCTATAAAGAAATGTAAGAGGTTAAAATTGGATAATGAATGTACTGGAAATGATATTGGTTTAAATGGTGAAGCTCAAATTAAAATTGCAATAAAAGCGATTTTAGATTTAGGTGGAAAAGCTGATATTAAAGATTTATATAAAGCTATTGAAAATGAAATGCCAGGAAAGAAGTTATCAACTCAAGGGAAAGCAAGCCTAAGGTTTTTTATAAATAAGGTAGCTGTGAAAGCTGGTTTTATATATCCTTATAATAAAGAAGATCCAGGATGGCAAGTTACACCGTCTGGAAAAGAATATATAAAAAATGAATTAGAAAATGAAATTACAGTAAATACTGATACTGATCAAGAAGAATTATCTATCTCTAATTCAGCGCGTGGGCAAGCTTTTGAGCTATATACATTAGAATTGCTAAAAGCATTATATCCAAATTTTGTATGGCATCATCAAGGTCGATATAAAGCTTCTGAAAGAGGATTGGATTTTATTGGAGATAAATTGGGTGAAAAATTTAGTGAAATACGATCTATAGGTGTTCAAGCTAAGTTTCATAAAGAAAAGAATTCACCAACGCAAATGGAATGGTTGAAATTCTTATCAGGATGTTTTGCAAGAAGGGTAGATAATGCAATATTTATTACAACCGGAAGATTATCAAGTGAACAATATCGTGAAGCAAGAGAGTCAAATGTTATAGTCATACAAGGAAAACAAGAAATAACAAGAATAGCAAAAGAAAATGGAATTGAAAAATTTGAATTGTTTTTATCAGATGAAGATGTAAAAAATAATGAATATTAAAAGATTATTTCACATACATAAATTTGAATGTAAAAATAAACCGTTTTTTGAATTAGGAAAAATATATAATACTTTTGATAGTAATAATTTTTGGGAATTTTATAAAACATATTCTCCATATATTACTTTCGATGATAAACGATATATAAAACCTGCAAGATACGCATTATCTTGTGTAGAGAAAAATGAAATACATCCAATTGGTTTAAAATATCTTTCTGATGCATTATATGAAAGTGGAATGCTTATTCGAGAATTGATATTTGAAGAAGTAAGAAAGCAAGATTATAATAATTCGCCTTCTCGTAGGAATTGTATTTGGCTAACAGAAGAAGAAAATATAGAATTTTGGTTGAAGTGGATAAAGCAGGATGGTTTTGATTATAAAATTTATGAATTTGAGTGTGAAGGAAATTTTCATAAAGGTAATCAAGATTTTCTTGATAGCGAGATTGTAGGGTACAATGAATATTATAATAATGCTGTCAAATATTGGTCAGGAGAAAGTACGAATATTAAGAGAAATAATGAAATAATTTTTAATGGAGAAATAAAAGTAATAGATATCTTAAAATAAGAAGATAAACCAGACCTGGCTCCGCCGTACGGTCTGGTTAAGAAAGGTATTTAACAAGAGATTTGGAGTAGTCAAAATCTTTGTCACAGTTCTGGCGGAGACGTTCAGCGCTGATCGCGCTTCACTCCAGAACTGCGCCAAGCCTCGAAGACTCGGCCGATTTTGCTACTCAAATCGTCGTTAAATGCATGAAGCGGAGGAATACTAAAAATCTTAGGAGTTTCTCGTTTCTGGGTGTAAAATGAGGGAAGAAATAGCCCGGACCTCCGGCCGACGGGCTATTAGAAATATGAACTGTTGGAGAATATAATAATGATAGAAGTTTTCTTTTCATACGCACATGAAGATGAAGTTCTGATGGATGAAGTGAGACGTCAATTGATTGTTTATGAACGAGAAAATTATATTCGGAAATGGCATGATAGGAAAATACCTGCTGGCTCAGAATGGAAGACCCAAATTGATAATCGAATAAAACGGGCTGCTATAATATTACTATTTATGAGTCCAAGTTTTATAGAATCAAAATATTGTTATGAAATTGAGGGGCAGGAAGCTTTAAAAAGACATGAAGCTCAAGAAGCTGTTGTAATACCTATTATTTTAAGACCATGTGCTTGGCAAGATTCTCCATTTGGTAAATTACAAGCATTACCAGCTGATGGGAAGCCGATAACAACTTGGGATAATATGGATGAAGCAAGTTTTGAAGTTGCAAAAGGCATTATTCGTATAGTAAAAGAAATTAAAAAACAATAAAAAATGAAGATTTAAGAGATGATTAAATATTTAGAAAATGTAATTACATTATTAGAATCTACAATAAAAAACTATGTTTTTGATAATACAATCCCACAGCAATTTTTTATGATGACCTTACTGTGCACAATTTATGAGAATTGTACGTCAAGTATGATTTTATTGAAGAAAAATATGTATACAGCAGTTACTGTATTATTTAGAAATATCTTAGAAGCCCATATCGACTTGATTAATATTATTCAGGATGAAAATTATTATAAAGATATGGCGGTATCTTATTTAAAAGAACGAAATAAAATTCTGAAATCTGCATGTGATAAAAAAGAAAATAGATTTATTGAAGAATTAAAAAATATAGAGGATATTTGTAAAAAATACCAAGAATCAAAAGACGAATTTGATGATTTAATAAATGATGGTGCCAAAGTCTTAACAATAATAGAAAAATTTGAGAAAGCTGAATCTGAAGATTTATATTTATCTATTTATAATTTGCTCTGCCAAGAAACTCATAATAATGTGATAAGTTTATCTAGTAGACATTTTAATGAAGATACTCTCGGGGTTGAGATATTTAAGAAGATTGATGAATCAAAGATATTACCTTATGTTGATAGCATGATGGGGGTATTGGTAAAATCATGTGAATTGATCAGTAATTTGCTTGATACTGAATATGATAAAAATCTGAATATTGCAAAAGAAATATTAGAACATTTCAGAAAGTCATATTAGAATTAACCAGACCTTGGCTCTACCGTGCGGTCTGGTAAGAAACGGCATTTAACAAGAGTTTTGGAGTAGTCAAAATCTATTGTCACGATTCTGGCTAAAGACGTTCGGGCAATGGCCCTCACTCCAGAATCGCGCCAATTCGGCGAAGACGCCGAACGATTTTGCTACTCAAAACGTCGTTATCTTCAATAATTGGGAAATTCAAAATTTAAATTTATTTTTTTAATAATATTTATATAATGGTAAATAGAGAAATGATTGCAATTTCTCAAATTCGTTGTAATATAAGAGTAAGCTAATATATTATGAGTAAAATAAGTAAAATTGAAAGAATTTCAGAAGAATCATTAAGATCTGAATACACAATTAAATATGCTTTATACTCAACCTTAAAATATGAAGAAATAATAAAGTATTTAAAAGAAAATTATTTGAATGTTGAAATAAGAGATAAACTCTTAAAACAATTAGAAAAAAGATATGTAAAACAGAACTGTGAAGAACTAATATCTTTCTTAATTGAAAAATATGAAAATGCAAATGGAAAAATAAAAAGAATTATTGGAAAAATATTTACTGTATTAGATGAAAAATTAAATACTTTTCAACGAGAAAAAATATATAAATTATCAATTAAATCTAATATGCCATCTATTAGGAAAAAAGGATATGAGCAAGCTTATTCATTATATAATAGAAATAATATTAAAAAAGATTTAATTGATAATTGGGAAAAGTATCATGATATTGAGGTAATTTATATATTTATTGCAAAAGATGATTATGACTATATTTATAATAATTTTAAAGAATTATGGAATAATACTGAAATAAATATAAAGCTAAAGCATGATATTATTAATAAATTAGGAAAATATAATAAGGATATATTACCAAAAATAAAAGAATTAGATTTGGTATCTTTTATGTCAGCTTCTTATCATGCAAATAATAAAAATTTTTTAAGTAATATAAAGGAAATTTTTTATAGTGTTAAATCAATCGGAGAACTATGCTATTGTATTTGGATATTGGGACAAATGGGATTATATAACACAATTTTTGATTTGATTCCGGATATTAAAAAAATTGAAAAACAACTTCCTAAAACATTTCAAGAATTACAATATGAAATGTTATACGGAGAAATTAACAAATATTAAAAGTATGAAGATAACAAGTCAATTGGAGCAGATTCCGTCTATTGTCACGGTTCCAGCATAGACGTTCCGCTCTTCGCTCCACTCTGGAACCGCGCCAATTCCTGGCCAAACCATCACTAAAACCTACTTTTTCACCCCCAAAACCATAAGAAATAAATAAATCTTTGTCCAGGATCGAGGGAACAGCTCAATTGGGTCGTTAACTTCCCCTCCGGGGAGGGCTTTATAATATTTTTGCCTTTCTGGATAAGGGCCTCAAGCATGAGCATTTTTCACTATATTCACGGTTCGAGCCCTTATTGAACAGGCTTCCGCGCTCAAGAGAAATCCCACGCATATTCGCCTGTTCTCCACGCTGGGCCTCGCTCATCCCGCGCACCCCATTCATGTTTTTCGGTTTTGTACTTATCTTTTAGGCTATAAATAGTCCTCATGGCATTTTTAAGGCATGCTTGCTTTCTTTTACTGCTCTTCGGCTACCATTTTTAATCCAAATTGATAAATATTTCATTACTGGAAAGATAAAGAATCGCACTTACAACCCATTTCTTTACTGAATAAATATTTGCTTTTCGGTTGTGATTATTAAAAGAGGAAACATCTAACCCTCGATACTGGAAGTTAACATATCAATTGGAGCTGACGCCGTCTATTGTCACGGTTCCAGCAGAGACGCTGCGGGCTTATCGCCCTCCGCTCTGGAACCGCGCCAATTCCTGGCCACACCATTTCTACAACCCACCCTTTTAAACCAAAAACAGGAAGAACTAGCTCATTCGGATGTCCAGGATCGAGGGCGCAGCTCAATTGGGCCGTTATGTCGCTTTACAAATAATTGTTTACATTTTAATTTTTTCAATTATAATATTAAAATAAATGTACCAAGCGGAATTAAATGGAAAAATATCTTCAAAATTAGACAATTTAGAGGATATATTAACTTCAAACGTTTTCTCTTTTTTTAAGTATTCAGATCGTTCAATCTATTTATTTAATTATTTATTAAATCTTAATCTTGAAGTTACTGTAAATGATGTAAATAATGCACAATTCATTTTCTGGCCTAAATTCATTGATGGAACTGAACCTGATTTAGTTATTATTGCAGGAATTTATTATATTTTAGTTGAAGCAAAATATTTCTCAAATTTTTCAGATGCAACAAACAAAATTGATTCTCAAATTAACAGAGAAATCGAAATGGGATTACAAGAAGCATCAAACCAAAATCTTAACTTTATCTATTTAACAGTTACAGCTGATTATTTTTACAAAAAAGAAAAGTTTAATATTATTAATTCAACCCAGAAAAAATATCATATTTGGACAAATTGGCAATCCATTTCTACATTTCTTTATCAAAAACTATTTATTGATAAAATGCAGCAAAATTTATATTTTGCTCTTGATTTATATTTACTTCTTGAAAAGAAAAAACTAATAAAATTTGATTTGAAAAATTTGAATCAATTCAATTCTCAGATAGAAGATCGCAACGAAATTTTCTTTAATTTTAAAAAATCTAAATTTAGAGGACATTTTATCGGTTTTATAAACAGTTTAAATGATACAAATACCATAAACAAAATAACTAATGATAAAACCATTTTCTTCAACTCCATTAAGAAACATTTTTCTTCATTGGAAGATATTGGAGTAATAAGAAATTTTACCAACAATATATTTTTTTCAGGAGAATTTTATGGATGATGGCAAAAATTTAATTATTCAATCTAATAACGCTTTTAATTTTATTGAAAAACTTTTTTTTGAAATTTCTTATCTCATAAAAGAAATTGAAGGCATACTAAGTAATGAAGAAGAGAATTTTTTAATCGCCAGACCGTCTGGCTATAGTATTTCGGCAAGAAGTTCAACTGGCTTAGAATCAAATAATGTACCATATTGGTTATTAAAGAATTTTTCCGTAACATTTATTCCTGAAATTTTCACCAAACTAGAAAAAGGCCAAACAATAACAAATTTTTCACCTGATTTAAAAGTTATCTTCTTTCGATTTTCACTTTTTGATTCATTAGATTCAGAGCCAATAATTTTAGCAGGGATTTTTAATGAAATCGCAAGAAAAGAAAACGTTAAGTGGATAAAAAAATATGAAAATATAATTGGCCAAATTGAATATTCCTACAAGAAGATTTTTACTGAACCAAAAACAATTAATTATTCAGATTCTTATATGACATTAAAAGGTGAATATTTAGAAAGAAAGCTATATAGCTTGAAAGATAGTGAGGCAATCAATAAAAGTTTATTAACACCTGTTTTAAAGATATTTAGAAAATAATAGACAAAATCGACATAACAAGTCTTTTGGAGCAGACGCCGTCTATTGTCACGGTTTTTGCTTTCAGCCGTTCGCTAATCGCTCACTCAAAAACCGCGCCAATTCCTTGCCAGACCTTCAATAAATCTGACCCATTTTACTCACAAACCGCAAGAACAATATAACTCTTCTGGCCAGGAACGAGGGCGCAGCTCAAAAGGTCGTTATGTTCATTTACAATTAACTAAAATATAATTTTTAAATTTTAGTTAATTTACCATAATGTTTATTCGATACCAAATACAATATTTTTTTTATTAAAATTTGGTATTATACTTAAAATTATAAAAATTATCTCAATAAGAGGTAAAAAATGGAAATCACGATAAATTTAATAAACGATTGGAAAAATAAGATTTTATTGAAGATTAATGAATTAAAAACTATTGGTTTTACTTTTATTGAATATGATGATTGGAAAGCTCAAAAAATTGTTGACTACAAAAATAGAATTAATACTTTAAAAAAAGAGAAAAAAAACTTTGCTAATGTTGAAAAACTACTTGAAGAAAAATCTTTAAAAAATAAATTTAAATCTGAATTAATAATAACTTATCATAATCTATTATATAAAATTCCTGAATCTATCCCAAGAAAAGTAAAATATTCTAGAGATTTTAAGTGTCCTACATATTTAAGAAAAGGTTTAGATAACTTAGAAAAAAAGATAAAAAATGGAGAGTCTTTATATCCACATGTCAGCCGTGGAATACAGGCTTCTACTATGCAAGATGGAATGCTATTTGATTGGGGAATATATCATTTACATCTCGGAATAGAACCTCATAAAGATAAGCCTTATTTAGTTGAGACTACAGCAGAAATTTTATATTTAACTTTTTACAAAGATATTGCATTCTTCCTTTGTATTGATAACCATGGTAAATGGGCAGATTTGGATTTACTAAAAATAATCAAAAATGATTTTCCAGAGATTTTGGAAAACTCAAAATTTGAAAACATACATAATCCCGAACAAAATATAACTGAAAGTGAAAGGATTTCTATTAGAAAAGCTGGTGGTTCGACATCAACCTCAATCGATGGTGATCTCTATTTTTCTCCAGGCGGAGGTATTAATACTGCCGGACGTAGTACAAAGGCAACAATGAATTATATTCAATCTGCCATTATTTGGGAACAAATCCAAAAAAAAATAATTGAAATAATTAATGAAAAAAGAAGTGAAATAGAGAAAAATATTGGTATTTCCATTAGCAAAATGCATATAAAATTGTTAAGCTTCGAAAATGAAAATATAGAATTAATAGATACTGAAAATGAAATAAAAATTGATATTATCATGGAAACTGATTGGAGAAATATTAAAAATATTACTTTTGACAAATAATAATTATAATTAAAAAAATGAACATAACAAATAAATTGGAGTTGACGCCGTCTATTGTCATGGTTCCAGCGGAGACGTTCCGCTAATCGCTCCACTCTGGAACCACGCCAATTCCTGGACACACATTACTAAAACCGTTACTTTTCCGACTAAACAGCAGCATTTAACTTATTCCAGTGTCCAGGATCGAGGGCGCAACTCAATTTGGTCGTTATATTTACGACTATATCAGTAAACTTTGTCTATTCTTTAAACTTGTTTTTTACAATAAAAGCTTAACTCCTGGCCAATAATTGGTTAGGTAAATTTCATATTTGGGTTTAAAATAAATCAGACCTGATGGTCTGCGTAAATTAAAGGTTCATTGAATTAATCTGTGCAGGCCAAGATAGCAAAAATATATGTGAATTTGCCTGAACCGAATGAGCTTTCTTAAAGCAGGCAAGTAGGGTTAAGGTATCCGAATTTGCCTGGGAATCTACGAATTAAGAAGCTTTTTGAACTGGAGAAAGCTCATGGGTTTCCTAATTTTTTTAACTTGGGCATATCGAAATATAACAAGCAGTTGCAACAGTCTTAGCTATTGTCAAGGTTCTGGCTGAGACGTTACGCGCTGATGCGCTACACTCCAGAACCTCGCCAATGCGTGTGAAAACACACGCCGCTAAGCTGCTGAACTGGTCGTTATGAAGATATAGGATTTATCGCAATAGTGTCTTATAAAAAATCTCTATAGAAATAAATTTAAGATTATTAAGTTTGGTGATAAAATATAGTAAAAAGTATCAATAAAGAAGGATAAAATGAAACCAAAAGTATTTGTTAGTTCAACTTGCTATGATCTATCACAGATTAGGCAAGAAATATCTACATATTTAAACAATATCGGATTTATACCTATTCTATCAGAGCATAAAAGTTTTCCAATTAATCCAGAAAACGATACGTATACAAATTGTATAGAAACTGTTCGTGAAAATGCAGATCTTTTTATTTTATTAATAGGGAATAGGTATGGTTCTAAGAATGAAAGCGGTAAATCTATAACAAATTTAGAATACTTAACTGCAAAAGAAAAAAATGTTCCGATCTATATTTTTATTAATAAGAAAATCTTACCTACATATGAGGTTTGGAAAAGAAATAAAAGTGGTAATTTCGAAGGAATTGTTGATGACATTGAAATATTTAAATTTATTGAAAAATTAAGAGATTCTGGAGAAAATTGGTGTTTCGAATTTGAATATGCTGGAGATATTATTGAATGTTTAAAGGAACAGTTTTCATTTTTATTTAAAAAAATGCTAGATAAAAGAAAAATCGAAATGAATATTAAGGATAGAAAATTATTTGATAAAATATCTCCAGAAGCTAGACGAATCTTAATTTTGAAAAATGAATTATTTGAATTTGAGTTTTTTAATCAAGTGTTATTTGATGAGTATAATAAAATAGAATTATTAAAAGATTATTTTGATTATAATATTCTTACTAAAAGCAATCTACATATAAGTGAACCACAAATATTTGCTGATTGGAGTAGAAGCCATTTTAGAACAATGGAAAATATTTCAACTTCATTTACTAATTTATTTAATAATAAATTAAATCAAAGTATTGGTGCCCCTGGTGAACCGGCAGATTTAAATGGCTTATTCCTTGTTGCTGTTGCAATGACAAGATTATTAGAAGAAATGATAAAATGCTCTTTAGAAATCAAAAGTGTTAGCGTAAATGATGAAATGGTAAAGATAATAAAGATTCTTGGTGGAATGTTTGATGATTCAATAAATACTTTATGGAGATTTCCACAGAAATTTCATGAAGATGTAAATAGGTTATATGATAAAATAGAAAAGGGTGAAGAGGATATTAAATTAGATATAACTGTCGTGCTTAATATAGAAGAGAACACAATAGAAGAATTTAATAAAGAATTGGAGAATCTGACTGATTATTATTTATAAAATACTTCATAACAAGAGATTTGGAGTAGTCAAAACCTTTGTCACAGTTCTGGCGGAGACACTCCGCGCTGATCGCGCTGCGTTCCAGAACTGCGCCAAGCCTCGAAGACTCGGCCGGTTTCGCTACTCAAATCGTCGTTATGTACAATAAGAGAGATGCTATATGCATTAAAGACTATATAAGGATGAAAAAGTAATAATTATTATAAAAGAGGGTGTATAATAGATAGATGGAAAAATCATATCTTAATAAAGAATATTCAAAAATAAAAAAAGATTTTAATAGTGAGTATTCAATACTTTACGAATATTTGAAGAAAAATAATATGACGTTGTCGAAAAGTTATAAAAAAGTATATACATGTTTTATGCAATGTTTAAATTATGATAAGGATAGACAAATCTTAATTGAAGAACACTGTACGATTGATTCTATTTCACTTTGTGAACATGAAAAGTATCATAATAATAAGGAACTATTTATTGATGCTATATTAATTTTTCTATCAAATTTTAAAACATTTCTAAATGAAATAACAATATATTTTTCAAAGATATATATGAATAAAAATAATTTAAGATTTAAGAGTTTTCATAGTTTCTATGAATCAATAAAGAAAAGTGAATATAATGATGAAATATTAAATAAGATATTAAATTTTTCAAAAATTATTGAAAATGCTCTTTTTTTTAGGGATAAATACATTGAACATCCAAAAGAATTATATAGCTTTGATGTAAGTTCATATCCTTTTAACGGAGCAGTATTAATACCTAATACAAATGAAGAAAATGATAGAAAAGAATTAACTTTCAATGACGAAGTCAGAATATCAAAATATGATAAAAGTAAATTATTACATGTAAATACAATTGGTTCTAAACAAATTAGCGATGGTTTAATTTATTATTATCATGTTAAGCATTGTGAGAAATTTGGAAAATCTTCAAATTTGATATATCAATTACCTAAATCGGTACTAAAAGGGGAACCACTTTTCGAGGTGTTTGATGAGACCAATATACATTTCTTAGAATACGGTCCGCATACACATGAATTCTATGATACTGAATTAACAATATTATCTAATAAAATGCATGATGAACAAGGAACTGGAGATATTAAGAGAGATTATTATAAAAGTCAAAAAGAGAAAAAAATCAATTTAGTAAATTACTTTGATATTATGAGTAGCTTAAACCATTTTGTAACAAGTATATTCATAGATTAAATGTACATAACAAGAGATTTGGAGTAGTCAAAACCTTTGTCACAGTTCTGGCTAAAGACACTCCGCGCTGATCGCGCTGCGTTCCAGAACTGCGCCAAGCCTCGAAGACTCGGCCGGTTTTGCTACTCAAATCGTCGTTATAAAGACAAAAAAATGAATAAATAATTGTTATAATATAGTTTTGGTGGTTTAATAATAAAAATGCTCTATTGATGGAGAAATGAATGATAAACAGTATTGGAGATCTCGTTAGTACATTAAAGAGAGATTATATTGATTACAATGGTCCATTATGGTTTAGGGGACAAGCAAATGAAACTTGGCCACTATTACCAAATTATTTGAGGTTGTCAAAAGCTCCTTCAGAAAATAGTTTACTTGTGCGGTTTAAACAAAATGCCATGATGTTATTATCAGACAAACCAAAGGAAAGTTTCGATTGGCTGTTTTTAATGCAGCATTATGGTGTTCCTACTCGTTTACTAGATTGGTCGGAAAGTGCTTTAGTAGCATTATATTTTGCTATTAATGAATCAAAGCATAAGAAAAAGGATGCTGCTTTATGGGTATTGAAACCAACACAATTAAATATTAATGCCGGAATAGACTCAAAAGAGAAGAATTTTATACCATCATTTGAATCGGATTATCTAAAGAATTATTCAGTTGAAAGTCTTCAACAAGAAACGACGAGTAAATTATTACCAATGGCTTCAATAGCTACAAGGAATAATGATAGGATTCAAGCTCAATTAGGTGTTTTCACAATAAGTCATCGTAATAAAACACCAATTGAAGAGATAGGTGATAAAAGTCATATTAAAAAGTATATAATAGCATCAAATACTAAGAACGATTTAATTGAAGAATTAAGATATCTTGGAATTACAAAATTCCAATTATTTCCGGAATTGTCAAGTATTGGCGAAATAATCAAAGGGGATTTGAAATGAGTTTCATTGATACTTATGAGTTAACAAATAGCGCAATTTTACGAATTTATTCAGAAAAAGATGAACTTGTGTTAGATCCTGACTATCAAAGAAATAGTCAGATTTGGACAGAAGATAAAAAGAAATTGTTAATTGATTCAATAATTAATGAATATGATATACCTAAACTATATTTTCATGTTTATGAACAAGATGAAAAATTGAAATCTGGGTTTTCTTACTCTGTAATAGATGGCAAACAAAGATTAGAAACAATTTGGGATTTTATTGAAAATAAATTTACCTTGGATAAAAATTTCGAATACTTAAAAAATAAGGAAATAAATTTAAGTGGAATGAGTTATAATGATATTTCAAAAAAATATCCAAAGATAAAAATTATATTCGATTCATTTGTTTTACCTATTGTTTTAGTAAGAACAGATGAGATAGATTTAATAGAAGAAATGTTTTCTAGGCTAAATGAAGCTGCTCCACTAAATTCAGCTGAGAAACGAAACGCCTTAGGTGGAGATTTTGTTGTATCAATAAGAAAAGTAGCTAATCATAAGTTTTTTAAAGAAAAAGTTAAATTTACTAACAAAAGATATCAACATAGAGAAATCGCTTGTAGATTATTATTAACTCAAGAGAAATTGAGTAAAAATGAAAAATTGATTGATACAAAGAAAGTTTTCTTAGACGATATAACTAAAAGATATAAAAGTGGAAATAAAAAATTTGTTAATGAATTGACAAAAGAAGTAATTCGAAAATTAGATGTAATGACTAATATTTTTATTGATAATGATAAATTGTTATCAGCACAAGGTAATATGGTTGTTTTCTATCTAGTATTTGATGAGTTAATTAAAAGGAATTTGGTTACAAAAATAAGTAGAAAGCATTTTGAAGAATTTGTTGATAAAGTTCAGGATAATAGAGAAATTGCAGAAAATGAATTCGATAAAGCTAATTATGAATTATATGATTATTTTAATATGACACAACAAGGCACTAATGATGCGCTATCTATACTACAAAGATGTGAGATTATTTTAAAATATTTAGAAATATGAAGATTGCTTTATAACAAGAGATTTGGAGTAGTCAAAACCTTTGTCACAGTTCTGGCTAAAGACACTCCGCGCTGATCGCGCTACGTTCCAGAACTGCGCCAAGCCTCGAAGACTCGGCCGGTTTCGCTACTCAAATCGTCGTTATATGCACGAATTTAGATATAGCTAAAAGTATTAGAATATATTCGCAGGTGGGTGTAAAATAAGACCAAAGAAATAGCCCGGACCTCCGGCCGACGGGCTATGAAGATTTAAAAAAAATGAGTCAAGGAGTAGATGAAAGGTGAAAAAGATATTATTAATAATTACATTGTTACTAACAGCTTCTAATCTATTTTCAATTAGTTCAGAAGATTTTACGATATATATAATGCACTTTTTTCAAAATAGAACAAATGAAATTGTTGATATCACAATAGATTATTTTCAAGATGTGGATGAGTTAAGCCCAGAATTAACAAATATATATTTGGCTTTTTATTCAACTTTATTCGAAGATGACAATATTAAGAAAGATATTATGGCTGTAATTGATGAAAAAGCAAATGAAAAAGTAAAAGGCTATTTTAATACAATTTCAAGAACTAATATAGACGATTATTATGTTAAAGAAAATTACAGCCCAGAGTTGAATGATATGATTTGGGCATCATATTTTGCATATGGTGATGTTAAATATTTAAAAATATTATATAAAATTATTGATGGTTCTTCTTTAAAAGATTTTGAGAAGAATTTATTTTACACTCGTGTTTCTGCGGCCTGGTCTATGGGGAATAATTCTCAGCAGTTTAATGAAGTGCAAGAATATTTGGAAATGAAAAATACTGAAATTGCTAAATTATTACTTAGTAATACGCAAGAAGATTTCGACTTGATTGTAGAGAAGATAAAAGATGAAGAGAAACTATGACCAAATCTGATAACGATTGGCTAAAATTTCTAAATCCTGATAGTTTATTTGCTAATTTTATAACTGCTTCTTTGTTTTTAACCGGATATGAACTTTTAAAAGAATCAATAGTGGAGAATTTGAAATCTTTCTATATTAACGGATATAAAAATAATAAAACAACATATAGTGATAGATACATCCTGAATGTATTAGAATTAGATCCTAAAAAAAGAAAATTTCAAAGTTCAATAAAATGGTTGCAAAATCGTAAAATAATAAATGATAATGAAGTGAAAATAATTGAAGAAATAACAATTCATAGAAATGAAGTCGCTCATGAATTATTTAAATATTTATCAGATTCTGAAAAAGAGATAAATACGAAATATTTGTTTGAAATAAAAAGATTGATCGCTAAGATTGATAAGTGGTGGATAATCGAGGTTGAATTACCAACTGAACCAGATATGACTGAAGAAAAATGGAATACTGTTGATCTGGATAAAATTATGTCAATGAGAATGATAGAATATGATTATTTGATAGAAATTGTTTTAAATCCTGATTTAGATAAATATGAAGTTTATAATAAAATTAAAGAGAGGTTGGAAAATCAAGAATTAGAAACCAGCCCTTGACTCCGTCGTGCGGTCTGGTATTAACGGCATATAACAAATGAAATGAAGTTGTCGCCGTCTATTGTCACGGTTTCTGCTAAAGACGTTCGGGCAATGGCCCTCACTCAGAAACAGTGCCAATTCCTTCGCTTCGCTCAGGATCGAGGGCGCAACTTATTTGGTCGTTATGCAGACAACAGGTAACGCCGGTAGCTTGGTCAACACAATTCTAATAGATTAGTGTACAGCTATGATTTATTAAGAAAAAGAGATGAGATTAGCTCCTGATTAAGATAATACACCGAAAAGAGTTTTAAAAATTAAGGGACTTATTGATTTTTCATTACATTACAAATCAATAAGTCTTAACTGTCCAAGGACTTAACTAATAATTGTCTATTTCAAGCTAAGCTTGATAGAATTATTTATAAAATATAGTTCCCAGGGGCTGAAAACAGCCTTAAAATGATAGAAATGCAAGAAAATTTGTACATGTGGTTATTAGAAATTTGTATACAAAGCTCGGTCTTAACAAACGAACAAATATACAAAGGATAAGAAGCAAGCAAGAATAAAATAATAAAATTGCAGTAATTATGATAATATTCAATAAAGGCAATATCTCTATACCTATTTTGTAAATAATAGGTTGAAGGTGAAAAAAATGGTAGGAATTATTAGTAGAACAATAAGAAAATTGAAGTTTGGGATTAAGACTTATAATCAGAAAATGAAAAATGGAGAAGTACGTTTTTATTTAAATCAGAAAGGCAAATATGGATATATTATGACTATATCTAAAGATGAAGGTGTTTGGCAAAAACCTCACTATCATAAATATTTTGGAGAAACATATATAATTCAATCAGGAAAAGTTATCTATGCTTTCAATAAAGAAAATAAATGGTATGAAGAAATAATAAATGAAAATGGTATTTTTACAACAGAACCAAATGTCCCTCATAATATCTATACATTTCCTGACACAATTATGCATACAGTTAAACATGGTGATGTATCTATGTCTGATTGGCATGAAGATACATCGATAACCTTTGAAGAATTTAAGACTGAATTAGAATCTAAATATAATTTAAAACAAAATAAAGATAAGAAAAAAGATGAATTAAAACGAACGTCACTAAGAAATTATTTTTCAGTTTTTAATCACTACACAAAAGAGAATCCACCTTCATATAGTACTGAATATAAGCACTTCGATAACTTAATATGGCAAGTTCCTGCTTGGGCTACAGCTATATTTACACTAGCAATCTCTTTCATTGGATCAATTACAGTGAAAAATATGAATTGGCCTAATGAAAATGGAATTAGTATGCTACTTGCAATAGGAATTCTCTATATAATATTAGGTTTAATATTGCAAATTTTTGGGTATGCATTATTTCGTTTTAGAATTCATCAAAATTTGAGTAGAAAGGAGCAAGGTCTACCATGGCCATTTTCTGCACATAGTTGGTTACAATTAGCTGTTACTATTGAAAGTGCGATACTCTTCTTTATTGGCATCTTATTTTTAAATCTGCGCTCAGGAAATTCATATTCCTTGAAAATGTTAGTATTAGTGTTTTCTGTTGCAATAGTAATTAACTTAATCTACGGTTACTTCTTAGGAAAGAAAAATAGAAATGGAGCTAAAATTTCATAATCGAAATAGCTGCATAACAAATGAAATGAAGTTGTCGCCGTCTATTGTCATGATTCTGGCTAAAGACGTTCCGCGCTGATCGCGCTCCACTCCAGAATCACGCCAATTCCTTCCGCTTCGCTCCAGGATCGAGGGCGCAACTTATTTCGTCGTTAAATACACGAAGTTTCTCAGATTTGGGATATTTTAAAAGTAATAGATTTTTTTGTGGGGGAAAGAAGACTCTTTGCCGTCCATGGCAAAGAGAAGAATAGAAAATATGTCATTAAATGAAAACGTCCTTTTAGGAATGCCTACACTTATTGAACTGTACTCTTTTGAAGAAAATATAGAATTATGTAAAAGGCTTGGACTATCTTTAATAGAACTAAACATGAATTTACCCTATCTACAAATAGAAAATATAAAGAAAATAGATGTAAATAAAAACATTAGGTTTTCAATTCATCTTCCAGAAGAATTTAATATATGGGATTATAATGGAAAGATAAAAAATACTTATTTAGAGACAATCGATGAATTGATAGAAGTATCTCTGATTAAAAATATAGAAATACTGAATATGCATATGAATGAAGGAATATATTTCACTTTACCAGATGAAAAAAGATTTATATTTGAAGAAAATAAAGAAAGATATCTTGATTTAAGCAAAGAATTTGGAGAAAAGATAAATAAGAAATTAAGAAATACTAATATAAAAATATGTATAGAAAATACCGGAGTTTTGGATAAAAAGTTTATTAAAGAAGCAGTAGATTTATTAATAGAATATGACAGTTTTAGGCTTACCTGGGATGTCGGGCATGATTTTTCCAGTGGAGAAAAAGATAAGAATTGTTATTTGAAGAATATTGAAAAGATAATTCATCTTCATCTACATGATGCGATTGGGAAAAATAATCACCTTCCATTAGGAACTGGAGAAATAGATATTATGAAAATATTAGAATCAACGCGAACAGATGTAAAATCAATAATTTTAGAAACAAAGACAATAGAAGGTTTGGAAAAGTCAATTAATTATTTTAGAGAGCAAATTTTAGAGAATTTAAGATAAAAAACCATAGTACATCCGTGTACTATGGTTTGATCGGTATTTAACACATCAAATGAAGTAGTCAAAACCTTTGGCACGGTTTCTGCGGAGACGCTCGTCGAATACTCCTCGCTCAGAAACCGCGCCAAGCCTCGGAAGCCCTCGGCCGGTTTCGCTACTTATTTGGTCGTTCTACAGAATTCAGAATTGGTATTAATGTTTTTAAAAAGGTAAAATAGTATTATGAACAATTACGAGTATGAAAAGAAACTAAATGAGATTGAACAAATTGAAGATGATGAGAAAGCAATAATTGAATTAGACAACCTCTTAAAAGAATTACATAATAATAAAACTCAAAGCTTACCAATATATATAGAGTTGTTTGGCCGCTATAATTCAAAAAACGATTATGAAAAAAATATTGATTGTGGTAATAAGATTATTGAAAAGTTAAATAATACGGACTTGGGGATAGCTAAAGGAGAATTATTATATATACTAAATTCTACTAAAATGATTATGGCGAATTCATATAAGAATATATCAAATTTACAAAAAGCTGTTGATATATACGGTGAGATAATTAATACGTATGAAAATAATTCAAATATTAGTAATAATTTACCTCTAATAATAGCATTACAAGAGCTGGGAAGAATACAAGCCGCTGTTTCAGAAAAAAAGATAGATATAAAAGAAAAAAATGAGCTATTAGAAATGGCAAAAGATAATCTTGAAAAGGCTTTAGATATTGATGACCAGGATTATGTTACTTATACACATTTAGCGTTAGTATATAATAATTTAGGAAATATTGAGCAAGCAGAAAATTATTACGAAAAATCAATTACAATTCTAATGGATCAGAAATTACAAAAGTATAATTTTAATAAAATGTTTTATAAATATATCAAATTAGATAAATATACAATTGTTGATTTGATTAATGAAAATTTGTTTTTTAATGACCCTAAACAGTTTAATGATCCTTTTGATTGTCCTATATATAGAGGAGATAACTATCGAAATCATAAATCACTTTCAAACGTTTTAGATAAAATACGAGTTACATGTTTTTCATCATATGAAAATTCGATACTTATGTGGAGCCATTATGCTGATTCACATAAAGGAATATGTATTGGATACATAATAGATGATAAATATTGTAAAGAAAATAATGTAATTTTTGAAAAAGTTAAATACAAAAAACATGAATTTATTAATAAGAATCCTGAAGAATATGAAGGGCTACTAGAAGATTCATTTTTGATCAAGAATAATGAATGGTGTTATGAAAATGAATATAGAATGATTAGTTATAATATGAAAAAAGATAAAATTGAAGCGCCTGAAATTAAGGAAATTATATTTGGAATTAATACAACAAAAGAAGAAGTTGAATTAGTTAAGAAAATATTATGTGATAAAAATGAGGTATTATTTAAGGTTGTTAGAGATAATAAAAATGATATGATTAATATGAAGATTGAGAATTTAGAGAAAAATCTGTAGAACAAGAGATTTGGAGTAGTCAAAACCTTTGTCACAGTTCTGGCAGAGACACTCCGCGCTGATCGCGCTACGTTCCAGAACTGCGCCAAGCCTCGAAGACTCGGCCGGTTTCGCTACTCAAATCGTCGTTATGCATACAGAAGTATGAGTATGTTAAATACAAAAGAATACAATAACAGGATAGATGAATGATTAATAAAATAGAAAAAATCATCTCCATTGGAAAATATCGCAATTATCAAGCATCAGGTCCAGTAAATTTTAAGAAATTGACTTTGATTTATGGTGATAATGGCGGAGGTAAAACAACTTTGTCATCGATATTTCGTTCAGTATCCAATAATGATCCAGAAATAATTAGAAATAGAATTTCTACAAATCATTCCGATCCACAGTCTGCACAAATTAGTGAAGTTGGATCTCCTAATATTTTCCATACATTTGGAACATCTGGTTGGTCAATTCCTTTTTCGGATATAGAAGTCTTTGATATTCATTTTATTAATGAAAATATATACTCAGGATTTGATTTCAATGATGAACAAAGAAAGCAACTTCATAATTTTGTTATTGGAGCTCAAGGCGTTGCTGTCCAGAATCAGATTGAACAAAATAAAGCAGCAAAGACCAACTCAAGACAAGTTCAAACAAGCTTAAAATCAGAATTAATTCAACAAGTTGGAAATAATTTAACAGATGACTTAATTAATCGTTTTCTAAATATTCCTCCCTCCCAAAAAAATGATATAGATCAACAAATTTCTAATGCAGAAGCTGCACTAGCAAGTGCAAATGCAAATGCTTTTATTCAGAGTTTTCAAACCCTTTCCAAAATTACTGATGAAATTTCGAGATTAGATTTAAATCCTATAACTTCTGACTTACAAATTACATCGAAAACAATTCAAAATGCTGCACTAGAAGCTTTGTACAATCAACATTGTGAAGAATTAACGAATAACAATCTTGATGGATCTGAAAACTGGCTACAGAAAGGCTATTCTTATGTGAAAAAAAAGCAAGCAAATAATGAGCTTAATCAGCTATGTCCTTTTTGTAGGCAATCTCTTGATTTTAATTCAGATATAATAAATGCCTATACAAGTAAATTTGATACAGCCTTTAATGATCTGATTAGAAGATTAAATGAATATAAAGAAAAACTTCAGAGTTTTAATATTGAAGCCAAAATACAATCAATAATTAATATCCATACGCTGAATTTGAGTTTAATAGAAACTTGGTCATTACATTTGCCAGAGACTGTCCAGATCCCAGAATTTAGTTTTATTGAAGATGAAGAAAATTTAAAATCTGAATTTCAAACCGCAATTGATTTAGTTCAGAGTAAAATCCAAAATCCCACAGTTGCTATTGATATATCCACAATTGATGATATTAGGGAGAAATTTCAAATTATATCTTCAAAAATAAATGAATATAATCAAACTGTTATCAAATATAATTCGGAAATATCTACCTTTCGTTCGAGTATAAAGTCTGTGCAAAATGCACAAAGTGAACTTGATAGTCTAAAAAGGATAAAAAAGAGATTTGAAGTTCCGATTAATACTCTTTGTGATCAACTTAGTACTGAAAGGCAGAAACTTAGAGATCTTGAAACTATTTATACACAATTATCTCAGCAACAAGAGCAAGCGGCTTCTACATTCTTCAGTAATTATCAAATAAGAATAAACCATTACTTGGAGAATGTATTTAGAACACCATTTAAAATTGAAGATGTAAACCATATTGCACCCAGGGGTAGAGCTACTCAAAGTAAAATAAGTTATAAGCTAACAATTGATGGACAAGATATTTCATTTATACCCAACGAACCATTTAATGCAAAAGAATGCTTAAGTGAGGGAGATAAAAGTACAATTGCTCTTTCGTTCTTTTTGTCAAAACTTGATATAGATTCAAATAGGCAAAATAAAATACTGATTTTTGACGATCCATTGTCAAGTTTGGATACAAACAGAAGAACATATACCATTGGGCTAATTAGGGCTCTTTTTAATGATTTAAAACAAATCGTTGTTTTAAGTCACAATGAGTATTTTCTTCATGAAATTGGTAAAGATATCAATGCTTCAAATAAATGTACCCTACGTATTACTGAAGATTTTGTTGCAAAAGCTTCAAGAATTGAGCTATGTGATTTAAATGAATTAGTCAAAATTGATTACTTTAAACATATCGAAAAATTAGAAGAATTTAGAAGGAACCCAGACATTAATTTAAAAGATTCTGTTCTAGGTTGGTTAAGAAATGTACTAGAGTCTCATTTACGGTTTAAATTTTATAAAGAAATTCGCTCTATGTCGAGTCAGCAGACTTTTGGAAGGCTTATTTCTTTCTTAAATAATTATCCAGTAACATTTAGAGACAATGCAAATAGATCTGATATTATTTTGAAATTAAACTTAATCAATGGGGTTTCTTGGAAACCTCATCATGGTGACCCTAATCCAGATTATACAACACTTGGAATGAACCCAAATACAATAACAGTTTCAGAGTTAGATAATTTAATTCAAGATACATTAAGTCTTATAGAGTCGAGATTATAATGGAAGTAAATGAAGATAAATATTACAGATTAGTAATTCAATTTAGAAAAAGGAGATGCATAACAATCGCATGCAACTGACAATTTTTTTGTCATAGTTTTTGAAGTCACTTCGCTCATTTCAAAAACTACGCCAACCCTTCGGGGCAAAATTGCAGCTGATGCGGGCGTTATATGTACATAAATAATAAAGATTAAATAATCTTAATTGATTATAAGGTGATTAGCATTATGAAAAGTGAAGAATTTCAAATTAATGATGATTACAATGCTTATGTAAAAAAGAAGAAAATTGCTCTATATGAAGAAAAAGTAAAAGATAAAGTAAAGATATATCTCGATGTTAATTATTGGATTATTTTAAGAGATTTGAAAAAAATATCATCTGATAATGTATTTCTTAAAAAAATCTTACAACTTCATGATTCTGGGAAATATATTTTCCCAATCAGTGATGTAACATATTTAGAAGTTATAAAGCAATCAGACAAAAATACAAGGATTGAAACAATCAAACTAATTGATTTACTTTCTGAAGGAATAACTTCAATTAGTCTTTATGAAAGGATAACCTTAGAGGTGATGACGTATTTCGGGAAATCATTACCAATTAATTTATATAAAAATGAAGAACTTGTTTGGACAAAATTACCTTTTATTTTTGGTACTTTAATTCCACCTTATAAATTTGAGAAAATTGAAGATACTAAATATATTAATAGACAATTTATTGATCGTTTGTGGGGCATGAAATTCTTAGAAATTGATGAATATATGGGAAATGATGTTTTTAAACATTTTGATAATACTGAATATTTGAATAAAAAGAAAATTGAGCATATATCAGAGCATAATACATTTAAAAAATTATATTTGGCAGAACTCGCTGGAGGGCTTGAATCCCATAGGAATATAATAGAAGAAGCAATGAAAGATTTATTTTATTATTTTACAAATGATGAAAAAGAATATTTAGAGAGTTTTGGGAATGAAAGTAATGTTATTTATGCTATTTATAATTTGATTAGATTAGGAAAAATTAAAGATGAATTTCCATCTATTGATATTCCTTCCGGTTTATTTGCAGCTGTAAGATGGGATAAAAATAAACCGCATCATAAGAATGATACAATGGATTTTATACATGCCTCATTTGCTTTGCCTTATTGTGATTACTTTTTTACAGAAAAACCATTAAATTCTATGATTATTAATGGGAAATTATCATATGATAATAAATACAATTGTATTGTAGCATCTAAGAGAAAGGATGTTGAAGATATTGTAAGAAATTTAGAATGACATATAACAAGAGATTTGGAGTAGTCAAAACCTTTGTCACAGTTCTGGCTAAAGACACTCCGCGCTGATTGCGCTACGTTCCAGAACTGCGCCAAGCCTCGAAGACTCGGCCGGTTTCGCTACTCAAATCGTCGTTAAACCGCTCAATTCCGTAGATTACTATCTATTTCTCTATATTACTACTATATAAGGAATTAGTCAAATATGATTGCCTTGTAATGTTCTTAATTCTTGCCTATTTCTACCAATTCCGTAAGCTAAATGCTATCATATTTGCTGACAAAGAATAATTTATATTTAATGATAATCCACCACATCTATAACAACACCATTAGAATCCAACGTGAATAACTTGTTTTCAATAACCACTGCATTGAAAGAATTCTTTGCTCTATATTTAACACGAACTCTATAATCTCCGGTGTTTGTCTTTTGTACAGCTGACCATTCTAAATATTCCAATGAATCTGGATCTTTTAAATTACTTCTCATCCACACTTTTACTTGAGATACAGAGGAATCTAAAGAACTATTTGTGACAACTTCTTTAGTTTGTGCTGTACTACTACTTGATGACGACCCATCCGATGGAATGAACATGACAATCGTAAAAAAAGCAATAGAAATAGCAACAAATATCCAAATCCGTTTATTTCTTTTCTTCTGCTTCTCTTTACTGAGTTTGATTGTATCTACATCTAAAGATTTACCACAAAAAGAACAATATTCTATATTTTCATCGATGGGTTTTCGACAATAAGGACACTGTATTTTTGCCATCTACATTCACCTCTTAATAACGAATTAAATTATATGCATATTATGATACAGTATGAGCGTATAGTAAATAATATTATTTTAAAAGCTATGGTGTTAGCCGAATATTGTTCAGATAGTTGTTTAGTAATACCAATATTTATCACCGGCTCCGCCCGTGATAAATTCCTTATTACAAGAAAAAAAGACAATACTCCCGGACTGCTCACGCAGACCGGCGGGCTTTTAATCCGTAGCCGCTGCAAAAACCCGCGTAAAATGCTTTGCATTTTCACGCTCCCGTTTTTGCTCTGACACTCTTTGTTTCAACACCCGGAAACCGCGCTTCCGCGCTCCCTTTTCCGGGCATGCCATTTAGTCCAGGGCTGTACCTGCAGGTCCCGCGCGTCCCTGCGCGGTTGTGTGCCTGGGTTGTTACCTGGAACTTTTCCGGCCCTCATCAAACAGCCATTCAATAGAATCATAACGTAATAGGCATTGGAACCTCATTTTTATAGTAACCCTCATGAGCGGTAAATAAGGCTATTGAATAGCTGCTATCTTCGGGTCGGCTTTTTACGGCTTCCTCCCGGACCGGCGCCGAAAGGTAAGTTATTGTATTCTCCCCCCCCTCCCGTCCCCCCCGCTGGGGGGGAGCGTCTGGCTTCCAGCCGTAAAAAGGCCCGCGCACCGCCGTGTTTCACACCGCGGCCCTCTTTACATCATCCATGCCACCAATACTATACCAATATCTGTAATTGTTAAGGTTGATGTGACGGCCAACTTTATGAATGTTTGATATTTACTGATTCTTGTATTACAATATGTTTTAGTAGATGGCTTTATAGATGAGTCATGAGATATTTAAAATAAACTTGCTAATTGTCACCCCGGTATTAAAATGCAAAACACCGGAATTATTTTTATTAGATTCAGGTTATAATGAGATATACGTTAGTAACGTATAAAACTGCGTAAAACTATACTTTTTTGGGGCATAATATGGGATTATTCGACACATTAATACTGGGGGATTCGATAAAATGTCCTGATTGCGGTAATGAAATCAATTCTGTTCAGACCAAAGTTTTTGAAAACTTTATGGATACATATGAGCCGGGAGATATAACAAGAGGATGCAGGATAAGAACGGGAATTATTACTGAGACACTGTATTGTGATAAATGTCGTTGGCCAAAAGATGTAAATAACGGTCTTGTTTATATCGCTGTCTGGCATTCAATATATATCGGTATTTTCAATTCAGAAGATGAAGCAGAAGAAAGGTTGAACTCAATTGATAGGCTCGATCTCATTGAATGGCTGGACAAGGCCCAAACGGAACGGGATCTATGGCATAGACGCTTCAGCAGTTTGTATCAGGAGATTTCAATTCTCAGTGAATATGAAAAGGCAGAAGATAAAGAAGCTTTTTTATTAAATACATTCAATCTTCTTTCAAAAAGTGAAATATTGGAAGTCGAGGACCCTCTTGGCGCTTTAGTAGAAAAACATAAGTTTCAGGATAGAGGCGCTAACGGCGGAATATTTGGCGATTAAAAGGAAACGATGAAAATAATATACATTACAGATCTTCACGGTGATAATCGAAAATATGATGCATTAGTGAATGTTGCTGATGAATTACATCCTGACGTTGTGATTAATGGTGGAGATATGTTTCCTAAGAATATTGATCTGCACAAACAGGATGCTTTTATAAAGGATAAACTGCATAAGCATTTTGAAAGATTCGAGCAGCTTGGAATCCATTATCTAAGTTACCCGGGAAATGATGATCTAAAGATTTTTGACGAACTTTTTCAGGAAGAATGCAGTCGATTTGATTATATCCATGATATCGCTCAAAAAATAATAACGATTAATGATTTTGATTTTATTGGAATGAACTGGGTTGTCGATTACCCGTTCAGATTAAAAGATAGATGCCGGATGGATAATGACAATTACCTTCCTCAAATACAAAACGGAACTGCGCTGCTTTCGACTGAGGACGGATGGACTGAAATTGTCGATTGGTCCGGATATGTAAAAAAACTACCTACTATACATGATGAACTCGAGAATTTGCCGAAATCCGGTAATGAAAAGGTTGTTTATATTATTCACATGCCGCCTTCAAAGCTTGGTCTGGATGTCTGTATGGATGGAAGACGTGTTGGCTCCGATTCCATATATAATTTCATAAAGCAAAGACAACCTTTATTTTCATTACATGGCCATATTCATGAATCACCCGATGTCAGCGGGAAATGGAAGCACGAAGTAGGCAACACGATTGTGATACAACCAGGTCAAACCGGAGCACTGGTATTTGTAGTGATAGATACTGAGACAATGTCTGTGGAGCGGTTTATAAGATGATACCGCAATTGCCGGGAAAACGTCGGTGAAAATTTTGGTGCTTGTAACAATTGATACCCGAGAAATTTCACAAAAATTTATATATTTTTGTGAAAAAATGGAGTAACACTATCTTATGCAATCTGCTACATATAAAGTAATTACAATGATTTATGCCCACAGTAGGGGGGAGGCCTTTGCCAAGAATGAGTTCACTTCTTTTACTTATACTATACACTTCTATATTTTATATTTTTCTTTTCAAAAAAAGTTCATTAAGGTTCACAAGTTCAATCTATATCCAATATAATTTAACCCTAAAATATATCAAAATATGATATAAATAATAATCAGATAAAGAGAAACTATTATCATAGGCCCCTCTGCTGGGCAATACAAAAGAGGAATATCGTGGCAACACAGGAAATACTTAATAATTTAGCGAATGAAATATGGAAATCAGCTGAACGCCTTCGGGGAAAGTTCAAAGCATACGAATATCAAAACGTTATTCTCCCTATTATAGTAATCAGGCGCATTGAATGTGTTCTTATTGAAATGAGAGAAGCAACAAAAGCAGAAATACACTCAAAACGTCCTGATCTTGCTTCCAGGAACCTTGATGAGATGGTCAAAAAGATGGAATTATCCACCTACAATTTCTCAAATTCAACAAACTGGACCCTGGATTCAATCTATCAGGAAGATCATACCATAATGGAAAAGAACTTCCGGGATTATATCAACGGTTTTTCCGAGAATATCCAGGAGATCATAGATCATTTCAATTACAGAGCTATCATCGGCCAGATGAAAAAGAACGGCCGCCTTGCTCCAATCATTAACCAGTATCGAAATGAAGATCTGAGCCCTGAGAAAATCAGTAACCTTGAGATGGGATATATCTATGAAGAATTGTTAAGACGATTCTCAGAGCAGAGCGGGGAAGAAGCCGGAGAACATTTTACGCCAAGAGAAGTCATTCGTCTAATGGTAGAACTTCTTGATATCTCCGTTAAAGATAAGCATGTTTCCATCTACGATCCTGCTTGCGGAACCGGCGGAATGCTTTCCGTTGCAAAAGCCCATGTTGTGGACAGAATACATGATTCAGATGAAAAGTCCAGAACCGAAACCCTGATTACCCTCCATGGCCATGAAATTCAGCCCCAGAACTATGCTATCTGTAAGGCTGATATGCTCATTAAGAACGATTCCAACGCCTTTATTTATTACGGAAATTCACTTATTCCTCATGATCCGGAAAGCGATGATCCCGGGGACCAGCTTTCCGGAGAACACGATCAATTTGATTACATGCTTTCAAATCCTCCTTTCGGCGTAACCTGGGGCGGTGAAGACGGTTATGAAAAAGAAGCCCGCAAGCTGGGAAGCACCCGCTACAAAGCCGGAATGCCCAGAACCAATGACGGTGCATTACTATTTTTACAGACAATGCTGACTAAGATGAAGCCTGTAGATGACGGCGGCAGCAAAATTGCAATAATCTTTAATGGTTCACCATTGAGTAACGGTGACTGCGGATCCGGAGAGAGTGAAATCCGCCGATGGATCATTGAAAATAACTGGCTTGATGCAATTGTTATGCTGCCGGATCAGATGTTCTATAATACCGGCATCTATACCTATATCTGGCTGCTTTCAAACAATAGGCCTGTAGAACATAAAGGCAAGGTGATGATTATTGATGCCAGACAGCAGTTTGAAAAAGAACCTAAATCCTTCGGCAACAAGCGTAATCGAATGACGAATGAACATAGAGCCTGGATTAAAGAACAGTATAATCTTGGAAGGAAGTCCGGTTATGATAATGAAAATGTAAAGATATTTCAGAACAGTGATTTTGCATATCATAAGGTTGCCGTTACTTTCTGGCAGACTGATGAAAATGATGAGCCGATGATGGTTACCGAAAATTTCGATGTCCAGCTTTCCAATACGAATGTGAAAAAGAAATTTGATCTCTATGGTGATCTTGATTTTACTGTAAAGCTTATTACCCCTGATGGTATTGAAAAAGAATATTCTGTACTTCAAACCAAAGAATCAAAATCTTTTGAAGCCCAGCTATCAGATTTAGCCAGGACTGATTTCCCCGAGCTTGAAGTACATAAAACAGCCGCGAAGATTTTTAAGGCAATAAAGGATTGGGATCTTTCTGCAAAATATACACATAAGCATTACATTCAGGATGATGAATACATTCCCTATGGTGAAGATATAGAGGCTTTTCTTGAAAGGGAGATTTCCAAGCCCATTATCAAATGGGAAGACCGGCCGCAGCTTGGTTATGAAATCCTGCCGAACAAGTATTTTTATAAATACGAACCTCCAAAGCCTGCGGATAAAATACTGGAAGAGTTCTGGCAGCTGGAATCAGAAGCGGAAGTAATTCTGAAGGGGCTGAAATGATTGTGTCAGATTTGATTGAGTCAGGTACCGAATGGATCGGTATGATCCAGAGGGAATGGCGTTCTACAAAGATTAAGGGGAGTTGCTATGTAATTCCTAGTAATGTGGATAAAAAGACTGAGGATAATGAGCAACCAGTTAAACTATGTAATTATGTTGATGTCTATTATAACGATTTCATAAAACAAGATATCAATTTCATGGAAGCAACTGCAAATGAAAATGAAGTTATTAAGTTCCAGCTTGAAGAAAGCGATGTAATTATTACAAAAGACTCTGAGGACCCTTTCGATATTGCAGTACCTGCTATTGTTAAGGATAAAATTGAAAATCTATTATGTGGTTATCATTTAGCAATATTACGAAATTATAAAAATCGCTTGTATGGGGCTTTTATTTTTTGGTGTTTTAAAGATTTATCTATTGCATCTCAATTTCATCGGGAAGCAACAGGAATTACTCGATGGGCTATTTCAAGAAGGCATATCAAAAATGGAATACTGCCTCTTCCACCTCTTCCGGAGCAAAAGCTTATCTCAGCCTATCTGGATAGAACAACTGCTACCATAGATAAGGCCGTTGCTGTAAAAAGGAAACAGCTTGAGAATCTTGAAGAACTCAAGAAATCCATTATCTATAAAGCTGTTACCAAGGGGCTGGATGATTCAGTAGAGATGAAAGATTCCGGAATTGAATGGATTGGAAAAATACCGAAAGGCTGGAAGGTTAAAAGAATTAAAGATAATTTTAAACTTCAAAGTGGTGAGAACCTTACATCAGAGCAGATACAAAATGAAGGCTCATTCCCTGTATTGGGCGGCAATGGTTTACGTGGATATTTTCCAGAATACAATAATGATGGTGAGTATCTATTAATTGGACGACAAGGCGCTCTTTGTGGGAATATAAATTATATTAGCGGAAAGTTTTGGGCAACAGAGCATGCAATAGTTTGCTATCCAATAAGGCGATATGCAATTCGTTGGTTAGAGGCATTATTAATCATTATGAATCTTAATCAATATTCAAATGCCGCAGCACAGCCTGGGATTTCAGTTGATACAATAAAAAGATTATATATTCCTGTTCCAGGCTATAAAGAACAATTAAATATTGCAGCTTACCTCGACCAAAAAACATCTGAAATAGATACCGTTCTCGAGAAAATAACCCTCCAGATTGAGAAGCTGGAAGAGTATAAGAAATCGTTGATTCATGAATGTGTTACCGGTAAACGGCGAATTACCGAAGCAGATGTACAGGAGGCTGTTTATGCCTAAAGATCTCACCGTATCCGGGGTAGAACGGCAGAATATCCTCAATAATCCATATGCTCTGGAAGAAATTAAAAGCAATGTCGGAATCCACACCATCAGCTACATGGATAAGGCCGTTCTAACAAAAGAGCAGGTTGCTGATTTTTTTGAGGTAAGCCCCCGGACTATCGATAATTATCTGTCTCAGAACGAAGATGAGCTTAAACATAACGGTTACGAGGTTTTACGGGGTAAAGCCTTGCAGGAGTTGAAATTAGCCATTTCCGAAGCTGATGTCGACGAAATGTATTTCGTTAACATCAAGAAGGCTCCAAGCCTTGGTGTTTTTGATTTTCGTTCATTTTTGAACCTGGGAATGCTGATTACGGAAAGCGAAAAGGCTAAAATCCTCCGTCAGGTGATTCTGGATATCGTCATCGATACTATCAACAAGTGTACCGGCGGTGCTACAAAATATGTGAATCAGCGTGATGAAGACTTTATAATCGCCTATTTTCAGGAAGAAAACTATCGAAAAGAGTTTACCGATGCCCTTAAGAACTATCTTGATATGGGGAAATACAAGTACCCTCTTTATACCGATAAGATATATGTAAGCATTTTCAGGGAGAATTCGAAAGAATATAGGAAAATCCTGAAACTTCAGGAGAAGGATAAGGTCCGGGATACCTTCTATTCCGAGATCCTCGACCTTATTGCTGCATATGAATACGGATTTGCTAAAACACTTGAAGAAGCCTTCAAGAAGAAAGGGGCAATGCTGACATCCTTTGAAGCTGATGTCTTATTCTCCGAATTCGAAAGGCAGCCCCATTGGGTACCCCTTGTCGAACGTGCAAGAAACAAGATGGCAAGCCGTGATTTGGCCTTTCGCGATGCTCTGCACTTGCAGCTTAAGGATTACATTTCTCCGGTACAGGCTGATGAATTTGAGCGGTTTATTGGGGAAAAGAGCAAAGAATTGGCGGATCGTCTGGAAGAGGCCAAGGATGTGTTCAAGCGTCTGAAGGAGAGGGATTGAGCCGCACCGTTTATATCACCATTGAAAATGCTCTCGAGGTATATCATAAGACTATAGAGGTCAGCGGCGGCGGTTCTGACGGTGTCTTGAATTTAGGGCAGTTGGAAAGTGTCTTAGCTCATATCCAGAACGATGATTATTATCCCGACTTTGTCGAGAAATTGACCCACCTCTTTTACTGCTCGAATAAATTCCATTGCTTTCAGGATGGAAATAAGCGTATTGCAATATCACTGGGAGCTCAGTTCCTTCTTATAAACGGTTATGTTTTTGCTGTTCCGCGTTTTATTAAAGAGATGGAGAATATAAGTTTTCATCTGGCTGCCGGTAAGATTGATAAAGAGCTTCTGCATGATATTATTGAAGCGGTAATTAACGATGATATAGATGATGAAGTAATAAAATTAAGGATATATGAAGCAATAAGCAGGTAAAAAATGGGAACGGAACTTGATTTTCAAAGGCATTTTGAGAAAGCATTAGTTGAAATCCATGAATATGAGAAATATTCAAATCAGAATCTGTCTGATAAAGAATGGTATCTTATCGAAGATGATTTAATTGCCTATATTCGTAAGACTCAGCTCTATACTTATGTAAAACTGGAGCAGAATTATGGAAGCGATACTAATGATGAAATTATCAGAGCGTTAAAAGAAGAGACGAATCATAGACCTCTGTGGATGATCTTTCGTAATGGATTAACCGTCAGAGGAATCCATTTCAATTTGTTTGACCGTATTCCTCGTTCCCTGGAATCGTCAGAGAATCCTTCAAATAATATTATCGGTTTTATCCCGCAGCTTGAGATAGGAGAAGAGAAACGTCCCGACATCGTTCTGTTTCTTAATGGTCTTCCGATAATTGTTATAGAGCTAAAGCACGAAAAAAATCAGAATGTACATGATGCCGTTACCCAATTTGTACGAAGAAATCATCTGGATAAGATTTTTAGATTGCCTTTTCTTTATATTGCCTCGGATACCACCGAAGTAAAGGCTGCTGCCAATCCGTCGAAGGAAGAGAACTTCCGCTGGTATAATACCGGTCTTGTTAATCAACCGGAGAATAGTGATGAGTATCCGATCGAATATTTGTATCGACATGTATTGAGCCGGGAATCGATATTGGAGATTTTAAGTTTCTATCTCATCTATGTTCCTAAAGTTTCTGCGGCAGATGGCATCCCGGAGAAAGAGGCTTTTAGTATTTTCCCCCGATATCACCAGTCCCGTGTTGTTTCTGCATTGGCGGATGATATACTTGATTATTACCATGAGCATGGTAACTGTGGAAACCGCTATCTGATTAACCATTCAGCCGGATCCGGGAAAACCCTTACTATATCCTGGTTGGCAGACCGTCTTAACAGCCTCTATGTTCCGGGAACAAATAAGAAAATAATAGATATAGTATTTATCCTGACGGATAGAAAGGTTCTGGATAAAAATGTTTGTGATGAACTCGGCAACTTTACTCATCTGAATAATAAAATGAAATTTGCCAGGAAAGCGGATGACTTGCCTAAGTACATCAAAAATCGTGAGCAGATTATTGTTACAACACAGCAAAAGATTACCTGGATTATTGAGAAACTGAAAAGTGATTCTGAGATAAAAACATTAAATGTAGCCCTCCTGATAGATGAAGCTCATCGGTCTCAGGGAGGGAAAGCCGGAACAAATATCCGTAACTTGTTTAAGGATGACGGATCTTTTGTTGTAGAGGAAGCTCCTGATGAAGAGGATGAAATCAATACTGAGCTTAAAAAGGCTGAATTTCCCAATATGATGACGGTTGCCTTTACAGCAACTCCAAGCCAATCAACTGTTCAGTTATTCGGTAAACCTTTTGATACCTATTCTGAAGCTGAGGCTATTCAGGAAGGCTATATTGTTGATGTCGCTTCAAGCATTATCTCGTATAAAACGCTCTATAATCTTGAGAGCCGGATTATTCCTTTTAAGGATGAGAAAACATTTCCGCCCGGAATTATCAGCAAGATGCTGAAGAATATTGCGTATCAGGATAAGGGCCTTATTCAGTACAAAGCAGAGCTTATGCTGAGAATATTTGAAGAAAATATTTACGACCTTATAGACGGTAAAGCAAAGGCAATGATTGTGGCAACATCAAGAATTGCCGGTTTGGAATACTACAAAGTCCTTAAAGAAAAATTAAAAGAAAAAAGAAAAGCGGATCCTGAAAAATATGGGTATGACGTCATCTATGCTTTTTCCGATTTTACCAATCCTGAAACGGGAAAAGATATTACAGAACAGCAGATAAACGCCTTAAGCAATGGTGAATTGATAGAAGATTTATTTGATACTGATAAATACCGCCTTCTTGTTGTCGCCAATAAGTTCCAGACAGGTTTTGATCAACCTCTGTTAGCTGGAATGTTTCTCGATAAGCCTGTCAGTGATCGAAACGCAGTTCAAACAGTATCCCGTTTAAACCGCTGTCATGACAATAAAGACCATGTAGTTGTTGTCGACTTCACCAATAATGCTGATGAGATAATCAAGGCATTCAAGAAGTATCGGGAAGGAACACCATTTGAACCGGTAGAACCGAACATAAAGAAACTAAAAAGTCTTTATGATGAAATAATATCCTGGAATGTTTTTAATATGGCAACCGCCAGGGATAATATAGAAATAATTAAGTCCGGTTTAGATGCTAATCAACAGACGCTTGTTATAAGATTGAAAACCCTTTTCTTGGGGAAAATAAAAGATGTAGAGCACCAGAAAGAGTACATAAATCTCTTGTCAAAATACCATTCGACCTTTGTTTTCCTTAGCAACTTTTTCGAAATAGAAGAAGATTTTTTGATCTTTGCTGTTTTTACTGCTTTTATCTATCCTCAATTACTGAAAGAAGGTTCCGAGTCTGAGTTAAAAAAAATAATGCGCGGGATCTATGTAACAAAGGCAGCAGTGTCCTATGCCGGAGAAAAAAAGCTTGAAGGGAAATATTCTAAAAAGAATACTGGCGGCGCAGGCGGTAATACTAAGCCGCAAAAAGTAACAGTTAGTGATGTTATTGAAAGTATTCGCGAAAAATATAAAATATCTGAAGCAGAGGCTCTCGTCATAAAGGATGTTTGTGAAGAGAAAATCCATGATCAATCGATTAATCATATTATAACGGTCCATATTGATGATATGGATTATCTTGATAATATCTATAAAAGAGATGTCAGGAAGTCTATTGAAAGCAGCTACATGGAACGTTCTTTATATGAGTGTTTAACGGATGAGAAATACATAGATCCAGGCTCTATTTTTGATATCATGTCGCATACTGTAATTCAAGTTACCATTGATGACTGCGCTTGATTTTATTGAAAGACAGATGCCTTAATCAGATTTTTCTAAGTCGTCGGTGAAAATATGAGCGCCGGCAATTTAGTTATGGCCGTTCAGCAGCCTCGAGCCATTCCTGGATGCCGTTAATTCCTAGTGATAATAATCTGTCCTGTACAGATACAACTCTAAGAAGCATATCTCCATTATCAGATTCTTCTTTTTCCTCCGCCTCTGCAAAGAGTCTGGTCATCAGCTGGGTAAGGTTATTCTTATAGTCAAGCATGTACGGAAACGCCTGTTTTGCATATTTAACATAAGCCTCAATACCATCTAACGCCTGCTCCGGATAATATTGTGATAGGGTATTCAGCCATTCTTCCAACCCATGGATCATGTTTTGTTCTTTATCATTCTCAGCGGCAACTGTAAGGCATGCTTCAATGATGTCCATAGGTATAAATACGAAATCCTTATTAAGGAACATCTTAGTAACATTCTGTGTAGTAATTATTGACATATTTGAAGTAAATCCTGCACGTATTCCTAAAAGGCAACTCTCTTTTTTCTGTTTGAAATTGCCGGAATGTGTCCAAACCATTAGTGCTCCATCCCATGCTTCGGAACTGTTCAGTTTTTCCAGGTTTCTGATAAAGTCATTTATGTCTATGAAATTACCTATTGCAGCAAGCGCAGAAATCCTTCCCCAGGTTTCAAAATCTTTTTCCTTTCCCTCTTTCAGAATTCTGTCCAGCAATGGACCGACCTTATCGAAATTTTTATGGTACATTTGATATAGACATGATTCAGCTAACGGCCATAAGCCTTCTGAAGCCTGTAGTAAAGATTCTAGTAAATCCCAGCCAAGATCAGGTCTGTAATATAAAAGATAAGGTAGCCTGCGCAATATAACTGCCCGTACTGCCGGATGATCATCATTAGAAAAATGGAATAGGGCAGGAACAAGCAATTCGGGTAGTAGAATGCCTTTTTCAGTGAATCTATTTGCAATGATTATTAAAGCTTCTGCAACATGACCTCTGCTCATATTGATGCCAACATTAATAAGGTCGCTATAATCATCTTTCGAATCATGATATTCTTGTATAAATTTAAATCCCAAGCTTAAGAAAACTATCCGTTCTCCATCTTCTTTATTATCTACAACATGAGCACAGGCTTGCAAGGCATTTGATGCCGAATGGTCTTTATTCCAGGAGCCCGATTGTGTTTCAAGTTCAGTAAGAATATCGTGAACAAGAATAGCAGAATCAGTTTGTTCAAGAGGTTCCCAGTTCTTGTTTGGTGTCAGATTACCATACTGGTAGGCCAGATAATTCGATATTCCATCAATAATGTTTTCACAAAAAGCTTTACCAATTATATTACGATATTTTTTCAAAATATTTAAGAATTTTGACGGGGATCTTGATGCAGCTTCGCGTAATTGGCTACTGACCTCAGTACTCCCTCCACGAGGATAATCATGAAGATCTCTTTTATATTCTGTATAGTGTTTTAATATACAAACAATTGCATCATCAGATAGAGTAAGGAATGCGGTATATGAAAAAGGAGCAGAAACTAATCCTCCCCATGCATGTAACCGGGGTTGAATATGCAATGTACCGTTCATATTCTCAAAACTATCTAATAGCCTTTGAGCTTCAGGTGAGCGCAAATGACAGGGGATAGTTTTAAACATTTCTGCTCGATTCCGTTCGACCCACTGTTTATTTTCTTCATCAGACAGATAGTCACTATGAATATTTGAAACTATTTCAATAATTTCATGTTGAATATCAGAGGTGAGATAAACAAAGGATTTTTTTATCAAGCAGCCTAATTCATATGATAATTCTGATTCCAGCAATTCTTTATCAGTTAGAATTCGTCCAATTAATTCCATATTGAATTCAGGGAAACGAGTACATGCAATAATAATAAAATAGCGTAAAGCCGTTTCATTACAGAACGCAATGGATTCACTATTATTCTTCCACCAATCAGAATGGTTCTCTGCATGATAAAATATGGCCACCTCTACAGCTTTGAAGAGTATTGTTTCGTCATCAACTGGATATGTATCATGTTTTGTGTGAACCATTTCATAAGAAGTATAGGAGAGAAAGCCATTTGTAAAGTTGAAACCGGTTCTTCCAAATTCATGATATTTGATTTTATTCCATTCTAAAATTGAGGTGATAGCAAGATCCAATAGATTTTCAGAATGTTTCATTCTATCGCTAAGAAAGTCTTTATCCTTATCTCCAAAATGATGATAAGCGCAGAATAATTTTTTATTGAAATGATTATTTCTTACATCTTCATCAGTAACATCACCGGAAATATATTTCCAAAGTAGCGAATCATTTATAACTCCTGTGTGAACACACTTTGCTATACTACGTCCTAAGAAATTATGTTGCGATTTTGGTTTATCTATTAAGATTTCTAATATTGGAACTATGTATTTTGAATATTCAATTCTTATATCCGAAAGATAAATTTCAATTTGAGTTCTAATACGTTCTTCGTTATCAGTCTGCATTTTCAGAAGTTCCATCCAGAAGTTAATAACTTTTTCAGGAGAGTTATTTTCCCAAATTGAAATTTTATATGCATGAGATACGAGCCCTTCGTAATCGTTTGTTGTAGTCAACATTGGAACAAGGTTTCTATCCCAGAAATCAAGCCACTCTATCTTCTGTGTTTTCATATAGATAACCTGAAAAACTTCATTATGATTTATTTTCAGATCTCGTATTAAAGGCCAATCATCGTCAGTCGGAATCTGTTCCGCTACTGATTCAGCAATAAGACGCCGTATATGAAAAGCACTACTACTTGTAAGCACCGCCCTAATCTGTTTTCTAAATGTTTTTCGATTTCCACTCGCAAGGTGAGCAACAAAGCTTCTGATGCTCGGTCTAACAAACGGAACAGGAGGGAGGTTTTCAATAAACTCGCTTAGGGTAATGCCGTTATGTATGGCTCTGCTTATAACCAATACATCCAGCAGGGTTTGATGACCGAACGAGAGTCCCCCATCTTTTTCCCGTAGTATGTTTGCGCTTCGCAAGTTCGGTAAAAACTCCGATCCTTTAAATCTTTGAACAGGGACAACGAGGCTGCGATTTTTTAACATCTCATCTGCGATGTCCTCAACCGCCTCCAGTGCAGGTCTCCCTAAATGAGGATCAGTACTAATAACGGCTTCCAGATAACGTTGCGCCAGATCCTGGCTGGTAACGGAACTTACATTCCCTTCCTTTTTTACAAGCGTTACATATAAATCAAGTTCTCGCGGGTTTAAAATTAGCTCATGTGTATTTTTATCAATTTCTTCCGGAGCAATGCCCACGGCTTCAAGTAAAGGCACAATCTGACTGCCCCAATCCAGAGGCGGACATTCAAGCTCATATTCCCAATTTCTTACAGCAATTCTATAATCATATTGTCTGTCAAAATTACGACATGCAGTGACAATAGAAACATTTGAAATCTGTAGCAGTTGGTCTATTTGTGATAGAAAAAATGTTAAAGCTGAATGTTCCCTCGAAATTGAAAGGACATCAAGGGAATCAATAATCACTATTACATGCGACTCTTCAGCTAAACGAGCAGTTGTTTCGAAGAATTGTTTTGGAAATCCTTGAGCTTCACGATCTATTTGGCTCTTTAAATCAGCAAATTCCCGGGACTGGATAAATATGGGAACAATATCAGATCTATTTTTATAAAGTCCCTCTAATTTTTCCATAAGCGAAAGAAGCACACAGGTTTTTCCGGAGCCAGGGGCTCCTGTAAGCAGAATTGATTTTTTCTTTTCACTGATAGCGGATAACAAATCATCAATTATCGGCATAGGTATAGTTTTGCCGGCAATATCTCGCTGCCAGTTCCGGCCGATTGAGGACGCACGTAAAAAGGACATTTTGGCTTCTTTGATATCAACAATCGGGGCTTTTATTGCTCCTGCTTCAATAAGAATTTTGTTTAGATCCTCTTTAGTTAACCGGGCGTTGTTTGAACCGGATGCTAAATCCCCGCCCATGCATCCGCCAAGGTGAGCAAGACGTGTCCAAAGGGCATTATAGGCGTTGTCAGAATTGCTGACTATGGCATTTAATCTTTCCCTTAAAAGATCTTCCAACTTCTCGAATCCAAAGGTAGTTTCAAATGTTATACGCTTTATTAAATCATATGATGAAAAGTTGTATCCTTGTTCGGTTATAAGATCGTTTAAATCAGAATCTACTTTTTGTAATTTCTGAGATAGATTTTTATAATAATTCCCCTTGTCTGATTGGATATCAATGTAGTCTCTTAAATTGGCCATACCGCCAAAGGAATCGCGGGAATAAAAATGTGCTGTAGCCATTTCATTGGTGCAGAGTAGATTAATTGTCTTTTCCAACTCATTTTTTAAGTCAGAAAAAGACCAGGCTTTGAAGTCCGATTGATTCTTTTTACACTGACAACAGATTAATGTTCCATCTGTCTTTCCTATAACTACATCATCAACCTCCGGGAATAATATCGAATCTACTTCGAGCCATTGAAAGGACGGGTCAGAAAATACTTTTATGGCCCAGTCAAATGCGATCAGAGTTTGGTATATATCGCCCCTGTTTGAATGAACTCCGGCTATGCTCAAGTATTTTGCCTTTTATGTTCAACTTGGAATATATACATACATTTTTTAGATATCATATGTGGATTATAACTGATTTGATAGATTTTTTCATCATATATTGTCTCTTGCGAGACGCTTAACAGTACTTCTACTATAGGTTATCATCAAAAAGCAATGGAAAATCCTGCTGATAAAATAAATAAACTGCAGTCTGAGATTTCACAACTTGAAGCAGTGCTGAACCTAAAAAAGGAAGAGTTAGCTTTGCTGCAAACTATTCCGGAGCAGATATCGGAGAAACAATCTACTATTTCAAATACTTCATCTCCCGAAGAAAAGATAAAGCTGTTTCGTTCATTATTTCGCGGCAGAGAGGATGTCTTTGCGCGCAGGTTCGAAAGCAAAAAAACCGGTAAAACTGGTTATCAGCCGGCATGTAGAAATGAATGGGTACTTGGCTTATGCGGAAAACCCCAAAAGAAATGTCGGGATTGCCCTAACAAGGCATATTTAGAATTAACTGATGAAGAGATAAGAGCTCATTTGATGGGTGAGAAGAAATCAAAGCCGTTTGTGATGGGTGTATATCCACTTTTAAAAGATGAAACTTGCTGGTTTCTGGCATTGGATTTCGATAAAGAACAATGGAAGCTTGATTCCTGCGCTTTTCTTGATACTTGTGCGGCTGAAGATGTTCCTGCCTATCTTGAAAGATCCAGATCCGGTAACGGAGGTCATGTATGGCTATTTTTCAAAGAAAGGGTAGAAGCCTCGCTTGCCAGAAAGCTGGGTTCCTCGCTGATAACCAAGACTCTCGACATACGGCCCGAAATTGGTCTTGATTCATTTGATCGCTTTTTTCCCAATCAGGATACAATCCCTCGCGGCGGTTTTGGAAATCTTATTGCATTACCGTTACAGAAAAAAGCCCGCGATAAAAACCATTCTGTATTCTTAGATAGGAATTTCACTCCTTATCCGGATCAATGGACATTCCTTTCAGGAATAGAAAAGATTGAAAAAGGTTTTATTGAGGATTTTGTTCAAAGGGCACAGAGTAACGGAGAACTTCTACCGGTCGGACCTGATTTCGGTAGTCAGGTTGATGAAGATCTTCCCTGGAAAATTAAAAACCATATACGTTACCCGGAAATTAATGAAATGATTCCGGATAAGATAGATATCACATTGTCAAATCAGATCTTTATTGATTATTCAGGTTTGCCGCCAATCATTATAAACAGAATACTTCGATTGGCATCCTTTTCTAATCCTGAGTTTTATCAAGCCCAGCGAATGCGGCTACCGACATGGGATAAACCAAGAATCTTATATCTATATGAACAGTTTCCGAAGTATATAGCAATTCCGATTGGCTGTCTCGATGAACTTATGGATTTGCTGAAACACTATAATATTAAACCCATAACTAATGACGAAAGAAATCATGGGACTCCTATAGATGTAAAATTTGCCGGGAAACTTAAAGATGAACAGATAAAAGCTGCTGAAGGGTTATTAAAGAATGAAACCGGTGTTCTGTCTGCTACGACAGCATTCGGGAAAACAGTTATTGCCTTATGGTTAATTGCTCAGAGAAAAGTAAATACTCTGATTCTGGTTCACAGAAAACAGCTGATGGAGCAATGGGTGGAGCGAATTAGTCAGTTTTTCGACATTCCCGCCAAAGAAGTAGGACAATTCGGTGGCGGCAAAAAGAAAAGAAATGGAAAACTGGATATAGCCGTTATTCAAAGTGTCTCACGAAACGGAATCACTCCGGATTGGATTCAGCATTATGGTCAGGTGATAGTGGATGAATGCCATCACATATCAGCTTTTTCATTTGAACAGGCAATTAGGCAAAGCAATGCTTTTTATAAGATGGGGTTATCTGCAACGGTATATCGGAAGGATGGCCAGCATCCGATCATATTTATGAACCTTGGTAAAATCAGATATTCGGTAAATGCCAGAAAGCAGGCTTTGGAACGGGATTTTGATCACCGGATAATTGTGTGTGTGACTAAGTTTACTATTAATAAGAACGCTGACTACAGCATTCAGGAACTCTTTAAGGTTGTTTGTGCGGATGAAATTAGAAACAATCAAATCATTTCAGACGTTAAAACCCTTGTTTCTACTGGCAGGCAAATACTTATACTGAGTGAAAGGATTGAACACCTCAATACCCTCTATGATCTTCTCGAACCGATGAATTATAATTTATTTCTTCTAAAAGGCGGGTTAGGTAAGAAACAGCTGAAGAAGATATTTGATGAAATAAATCAGGTAGAAGATGGTACCTCAAGAATAATCCTCTCTACCGGTAAATATCTCGGTGAGGGAATTGATATGCCGTTTCTGGATACTTTATTATTGACTTTTCCTGTTTCATGGAGGGGAACCCTCTCTCAATATGCCGGCAGATTGCACAGAGATTATCACGGCAAGGACGATGTTGTGATTTACGATTACGCCGATCTAAATGTCCCGGTATTATCAAGAATGCATGCAAAAAGACTGAAAGGCTATGAGGCATTAGGCTATTCAGTTGAACAAGAAATAATATAAACACAATCCTTTAAAAAGAAATGTTTCCGCACGTCTCTCATTGTACCGCCTTATCTGTCCAGGTAAAGGCCCTTCGGCCCTGCGGGCTCCCTGCGGTCGGCCTTGACATGGCCTGATGAAGGCTGGTCGAGAACGGTTAAGCGCGGCAAGCAAGGGAGGTAAATCCTTTGTTCGTCCGTAAAGCAAATCACTAAACGGAGGTACATTATGTATCAGAATCAACAACCAAAACAAAGAGTTTATACTCCCCAAATCAGTTCCGAAACGGCTTTCATTCTCAGGCGGCTCGCATGGGCCTTGAACAAACCAATGACGCAGACACTGAATATCGCTGTTGCAGCTTTTGTCTCCATGAAGAAATGCAATAACATCTGCAGCAATTGCAGAGACCGGCGGTGTGCTCTTTGTCCGCTTACAAATGTTATTGCCGGTGTTGCAGATTCAGCACCTGTCCAGTACGGCAAAGTAAGTCGTTTTAACCTGGCGGCTGGCACCGTCAGGTTGATTCTTTTGTATTCCTGGAAGGTTGTGAGATTGAGATTCCCTGATAATGACGTTAATTATCTTTTGAACAGATCTTGCTTTAAAATGATTCAACAGCAGAAATAAATATAGGATATAGTCCCTGAAAAGAGCCCATATAGAGATCTTGCATGATTTAATACATTTTCTATTGCCGGTGGTCTTAGCATGCTCCCGTCGCGCCTTTAAGAACTTCAGCGCACCGCGAATGTTTTCTACGGTAAGATATTTCTTCTTCATCAGACCGGCTCTCCCGCTTCTTGCAACGCCTCTTCCTTGGCTTCAACCGCAGCGGTAGGCTTCGTCGCAGCCTCACTCACGGGTGCAACCCTATAGCTGTTTACCCATCCCTCAATAGCATCTTCGTCGAACAGAACCCGGCGCCCGAGTTTTATATGCGGGATAGTTTCCCGTTCCGCGTATTTATACAGGGTTTTAATACTCAGCTTCGTAAGTTCCGATGCTTCTTCAATAGTCAATAATGCCTTCATCTCAAACCTCCTCGAAAATAAAAAGCGATAGACTGTATTTCAATCTACCGCTTTTAACGCAACTGGCAGGGTAGGGTTTACCCTACTTTTTAAGTTTTCTTGTTGTATATTGCGCTTATTTTGCAACAGTTACTTTCTTGTGAAATCGGGCCGGAATTGTTAGAATACTTTTACTAATATTTATGTGTAAAAAAGGGTTTTGCCATGTGGAAACAAGAGAGTTACCAAAAAGCAATTGATTTTGCCGCTGCAAAGCATGAAGAAAAAGAACAGAAAGTACCGGGTAAAAATTACTCCTATGTGGTTCATCTCAGCAATGTTGCCGCAGAAGCAGGACTGGCGATGTTTAAAGAAGCTCCTGATAACCCTGATGTTGTTATCCAGGCAGCTCTATTGCATGATACCATCGAAGATACCGATACTTCAGAAAAAGAACTTTTAAAGGAGTTCGGTCCAGAGGTAACTGCTGCTGTTAAAGCATTGACCAAGAAACAAAAAAGCGGTTTATCAAAAACTGAACAGATGGAAGATTCTCTTGAACGTATAATGTCTATTGGAAAATCTGCAGCAATGGTAAAGCTTTGCGACCGTATTACAAATTTACAGGAACCGCCCCCACATTGGTCCCCTGAAGAAAAATTGAGCTATCTTCAGGAAGCAGAGTTGATTTATGAAAAGCTTGCTGCTTTCCATGAATATCTCGGTCAGCGTCTAAAAAGCTGTATTGATAATTACAGGCAGTATCTCTAATCACGACCTCTCCAGCTTATTCTTGGTTTATCAGCATCACTTGGGAAGTCATCTCTAATCTGCGGGAAGTGGGATAACAGTTCCATTGGAGATAACCCGGCCACGGAATCTGCTTCTTCTTTTGTTTTAACCGGAATATATGTAATATAACTGGGGTCGTTGCCGTTTTCCCAGTCTATTTCCTCATAAAACTCATAGAAATACAGTTGACCGCATTCCCGGCATCTTTTCAGCTTATGTTTAAAGTGATCATTATCTTCATAGGTATGTATGTTTTCAAGTTGAAGGTCCTCCTTCGTGAATTCTTCTTTTTGCTAGAGACAGCATTGGACTGGTTTCATAGTTTTTCTCCTGGGAATATATTATGAATGCTATAGCTACATAGCTTTGTGCATTGAATACTATTAACTCGAGTCTCATGTTCGGTACTGTAAACGCTGTTTGTAGTTTTTGCTTCTTGGTATTGGCTGAGGATTTGCAGCAGATTTTACACTTTTAATCCTAACATGAAATTTACAGAAATACCAAGACCTTGAAACTGTTTTAGAAAATTATTCCAGATTTTTGAAAAATGAAACTGGTAGACTTTGCTATTTACCAGTTTCGAATTGACTCATACTACTTTTTTAAAGTTTATTATCTTGTTCTGGATCTCCTGAATGTCCTTGAAATCCTCAGTATCAAAATGGGTGTAGTGTTCGGTCATCCTGGAAGATGAATGTCCGACCAGCGCTCTGAGCTTGCCGTCGGTGATGTTGTTGCTTCTTAGGGTAGTGTTCAGGTAATGCCTCCAACTGTGAAAGCATATGTTTCGTTCACGTCTTTGTTCATCATCAATTCCAATATTCCCAAGTGCTTTAAATAATGCTCGGCGCATAGTGTCCGGATAAACCGGCTGCTTCCCGCCGTCTATTGAAAATATATATCCGCCGTTATTTTGTTCCGAGTAATTCAGAACCTCGGCCATCAATGTTTCTGGAATTATTACCTTTCTCGAATGATGAGTCTTCGTATCCGTTAGCCCGAAGCTCTTAGTATACTGCTTGTCAACGATGATATAATTATCTTTCAGTACTTCCCCACGAACCGCGAGTATTTCACCAAGCCTCATGCCCGTGCAGGCTGACAACAAATTTGCGTAATAATAAATATCATTTGACCATATTTGTTTTTTATTCTCAGGATTAAAAAGCTTTGAGACTTCATCCTGGGAGAGGACCCCGCGAACTACCGCTTCCGTTTTAAGCGGCATGATTGAGCTTGAAGAATCCTCAAATATAATCTCACGTCTTACAGCTTCCTTGAACATGATCTTCAAAAAAGCCAATCCGAGATTTGCCGTTGCATTCGCCAGACCCTTAACAGCAAATGTATCCAGCCATTTCTCAATATCGTATGACCTTATTTCTCTCAACTGCAGCTTTCCAAAATACGGTAGTATATGCTTGCCAAGCATAACCCGGGCGGTCTTCGCATATGATCTTGAAATCGTCTTTCTCTTTTTGAGATAATTCAAGTATTCACATTTATCCCATAGCCACCAGTTTTCAGAATATTTTTTAAAAGTGATTTTGCTCAGTCTTACCGGAATCAATAAATCTTTTTTCAGTAAATCAAAACAATAAGCTTTTGCTGCAGTTTTAGATTTCTTACCTGTAGAAAAGGCGCTTGTCCGTTTGTTGTTCATATCGTATGTTTGATAATACCAAATCTTCTTACCCGAGGGTAACTTCCTGAGATAGAGTGTAAAAGGTTCTCTGTAACGCATAAAAACTCCTTATGCGGCCGAAATGCTATCATAGCTGCATACACGGCCATTTTGGTTTAGTATTAGATAGAACCTTACAGAGGAGTAAAGTGTTATTGGGTAAGGGTTTACCCTACTTTTTCAACAACTTCTTCCATGGGCTGCGTTTAAATCGTCGTTATGTTGATATAGGGAATAGTTTACTATCTGGATATACAATTTTCTAATAGATTAGTTTCCAAGCAGAATCAAATAAGAAGGCCAAACTGAACTGCAGTTGTTTAATATGTTGAGTTCCGATTTAAAAAAAGAATTGGAGAAGGAATATTTAGAAAATGAAATATATATATAAATTTTATAATATTAATGAAAATACCTTAGATTCTTTAAAAAATAGTTATTTATATTTTGCTAAACCAAGTCAACTCAATGATCCATTCGATTGTAAAATTCGTTACTATATTAAAGGTACTGATGAAGAAAAAAGAGATTATATTAGGAGTACAAAATTAAAACCTACTAATAATAAATATTATGAATATATAAAGTATTTGAACAATCCCAAACTTTTAGATGATAAATTCAATAAGAATAATATAGAAAAAGCAAATGATACTATAAGCGTATTGTCTCTAACAGAAAATCCACATAATACATTGATGTGGAGTCATTATGCAGAAAATCATTCCGGAATATGTATAAAGATAGAGTTAAATAATTATAATGATTTATATGGAATTAAATTCAAAGGACACAATTTTAATGGGAGACATACTAACCTTGTTCCTCCTGGATTTATATTTATAAAAAAAATCAATTATTCTGAAACAATGCCTGTACAAAACAATATATTAAATCGAAATATAGAAGATATGGCAAAATATTTATATACTAAACATGAAAATTGGAAATATGAGCAAGAGTGGCGTGCGGTTATCTATGATAAGTTTTCAAATTCAAAGCAGAAAATTACTTACAATCCGAGAAAATTATGTGGAATAATATTTGGAGATAAAACAAAAATTGATAATATCGATTTGATAAAAAATGTATTTAAAGAAAAAAATTGTCAGATTGATTACTATAAAGCTATTCCTAGCACAGTAGAATATAAAATGGATATTATAGATTTATAAATTTTAATTATGAAAAATAAGAACCTTGGAACAAAATAATGAAAATATAAAAAGAATAGAAAAACAAAATACAACATAACAAGAGATTTGGAGTAGTCAAAACCTTTGTCACAGTTCTGGCTAAAGACACTCTGCGCTAATCGCGCTGCGTTCCAGAACTGCGCCAAGCCTCGAAGACTCGGCCGGTTTCGCTACTCAAATCGTCGTTATATGGAATTCTGAGAGATATTACTAAATTTAGTATGAATATGATAATATGGGAGCAATGAAAATGGAGATAAACTACGATCTATTAATCACATCTTTCATAGCTGTATTATGTTTTATAATTCTAATGAGAATAAAGAATGATAATAATAGAAATATTGAAGATAAGAATATTTTAGATAGAAGAAATATAATTGATCTTTGTAAGAATAGCATGTCTAAAAATTGGATCTTATTTTTTATTATCCCTGTTGTTACTAAGATAGTGATTGAAGCTATTCAGATTCCAAATCTAATGAATTATGTAAAATATTATAAAGGTGATAATGGGTTAATATTTAAAAGTGCAAACGATTTGTTAGATTTAAAAAATATTATAATTTTTCTTTACCAAAACCTTGGTAAATATTTATATAGTACTATTTCCCTATTTAATTTTTACAATACAATTATGTTTATAATGATAATAGCCTTATTTATATATATAATAAGAGTAGGAAAAGGAATAAAAAGAAGTAAAATAAAAGAAATATATATTATTTATACGGTATTTGCTGCACTTGTATTGTTATTAATATTATTAGCTATTTTTTATGATAATTTTGAAATACGCAATATTGAAAAAGTAATAATGATTTTGCAAACTATTTTGATATCTTATATAGCTTCAATATTTTATAGATACGTATTTACTTGTCTGATAAACTATTTTAAGGATATAAAATGTGATAATAAAGAGATAATCACTTTTAGTATTGAAAACAATATCTCAATATTCTTTATAATTGTACTAACTAGTTTTATATTCTCTGTAGGGTTTTATATAGATAAAGATTTGTTTAATAAATATATAACATTAATTTCTTTTATAAAAATAGTGTTTGGTTTCTTAGTTCCGGTATTATTAATTAGAATCAGTATTTATAATGAAAAATTAAAAATAGCTTTATTAAATACAATCGATTTCATAGTAAGGAATTTATCCAGTCTCTTAAAATATAATATTATCTTTTTAGGAGTCAATGTTGTAATTGACTATTTTCTGAGATCAATAACTTTGGATAGTACAAATATATTGATGATTATAAGTAATAATCTTATAAGGTTCATAATACTGTTTGTAATTAGGTATGTATTCTTTGTCCTATATACTTATATTATTTTTAAGATATCTAATTTAGAGGAGCATGAATTAGAGAAAGAGAATAAATCCATATAACAAGAGATTTGGAGTAGTCAAAACCTTTGTCACAGTTCTGGCTAAAGACACTCCGCGCTGATCGCGCTACGTTCCAGAACTGCGCCAAGCCTCGAAGACTCGGCCGGTTTCGCTACTCAAATCGTCGTTATATGGAATTAAGAATAGGAAAAAATAGTTGTTTGAGAATTACAGATTTATTAGAGAAATAAAAAACTATAAACTAAGTAGTATTTTGGAAATTTCTTCATCATTATCAATGAAATTATGGATGAATGATGAACCAGTAGTCCGATTTCATCTTTTTGAGAAAACATCAAGTGAAAGTAATATTCTAATTAAAAAGGGGTCGTCTTTCCTGACTCCTTGGAATTTAGCGGATATTTCATATTATGCAATAAAATATACTAATGAATTATCAACACGTAAAATTACAGAACATGAATTCATGAATTTATATGGATTATTTCTTGGTTTCGATGATGAAATATCTAAAAAAGATAGAGAAAGTAAACAGTTTGATGATGAAAGTATGTTTTTCTATATCCTATTTGGTTTAATGCAGAAAACATTTTGGTATCAAGAAGGGTACCGAATGATAAATAAGTTTGTAAGATTCAATTTATTGTTAACTGATAATTATAATGATAATGTGAATCTCCAATCGATAATCGAAGATGAATTTAAGGTTGAATTTAGCAATGTCGTTCTTGCATCTTTTGTGTTAATGATAATGGCTCAAAGAGGAACAATTATTAAATTCCCAATTGCATTAGATAAACAGTTCCTGCTATATGGAAAAAATAGTAGTTTACTTCATGATATTATAAGGAAGTTTGCTACAGATTATAGTTGTTTTAGGAAATCAACTTTAAATCAAAAGCAAATGTTTGTAACTCCTATTATAGAAATTGGTAAAGATGAATATAAGATTCTAAATTCATTTATATATGCTAATAAATGTTTGGGGTTTATATATTGGTATACACGAGAAAAATATAAAAAGAGTTATGGTAAAGAAATCAATCAACACTTAGGGATGCGCTTTGAAAAATATGTTGATAAAATCCTAAAGAAATTTAATATTAAATTTGAAAGATTAAAAGAAGATAAAAAGCAGAAACGAGCTGATTTGATAGTTAATTCACAGAAATATATATTATTAATTGAACAAAAATTTAAGATGTTTAACATATCAGAAAAAGATATAATTTTTGATCTTGAAAAAATAGATTACGTTTTTAAAGAATATATAAAAGCTGTCAAGCAATTATCTAGAACTGAGCAAACTTTAGATAAAGAAATAGAGATAATTAAGCTGGTTCTATATTTTGATGATATTTTTTTAGCTGACGGAGTAATAAAAGAGAGATTAGAGAAGATCTCGAATGATGATGATTGTAATTTTCATAATGCATTTATGATTAATATAGAAGAATTTGAGATTTTGATACAGATACTTAACAATGATCAAGAATTATTTGAAAAAATAATAATAGAAAAAATTGAAAGGCAATATAGTGAGGGGCATGTTAAAGGAATTGAATTTATGCAAATTATGCAAGAGTTTGAATGTTTCGAAAATAGATTTATCGAGGATGAATTGGATAAAACAGTGATTTTAAAAAAATCCATATAACAAGAGATTTGGAGTAGTCAAAATTTATTGTCACGATTCTGGCTAAAGACGCTCGCTGATCGCTCACTCCAGAATCGCGCCAATTCGGCGAAGACGCCGATCAATTTTGCTACTCAAATCGTCGTTCTACAGAACAAATTAGTTTCTTACAACAACAATCAAAAAATTATGGGTAATTAAGGTTAACGGACCACTGGAAGCCAGACTCTGGGTGGATAAACCTCCAGTTTAGGTTTGGTTTTTAGCTATAATTTTTAAATAGACAATAATAGATTTATATAGTATATTATACGTGCGTTTTAACGTACGGAGGATCTATGAGTTCTATAAACATCACTAATGCTAGAAAAGACCTTTACAGAATTGTTGAATCAGTCAATTTATCACATGAGCCTATTCATATAACCGGAAAAAACAGCTCTGCGGTTTTAATCGGAGAAGATGATTGGAAGAGTATAGAAGAAACACTTTATTTAATGTCTATTCCTGGAATGAGAGAATCAATAGTTGATGGATTGAATACACCAATTAATGATTTAGAAGAAAATCTGGATTGGTAAATGTATCGATTACTCTATACTAAGCAAGCTAAAAAAGATGCAAAAAAACTTTCAGAAAGTAATCTTAAAAGAAAAACTCAAGAATTATTAGAGATAATTAAAATAGATCCATTTCAAAATCCACCCCCATATGAAAAATTAATTGGAGATTTAACTGGCGCTTATTCAAGACGTATAAATATCCAGCATAGACTTGTATACCAAGTTCTTTATGACGAACAGATTGTAAAAATATTAAGAATGTGGACACATTATCAATAATATAAGTCTGTAGAACAAACGGTTGCAACTGTCTTGGCTATTATCAAGGTTCTGGCTGAGACGTTTCGCGCTGATCGCGCTGCGTTCCAGAACTGCGCCAAGCCTCGAAGACTCGGCCGGTTTCGCTACTCAAATCGTCGTTAAATGTCAAGAAATTTTCATTTTCAATAGGGAAGCAAGAGTAAGTGGTGTTACAATAAAAATTGATAAACTTGGAACATTAGCTTAATTTAGCTCATAAAGATGGAGATTCTTAACCTTTGGTCAATTGATAAAAAAGGAAAATGGTACAAATAAACAACATAGTTTTATAGAAATAGGAAATAAAAATGAGTAGAGAAATATCGATTTTTTCAGATTATCATCAAAGAGAAAATAGTTTAACTAATTATTGTGGTTTAATGATGAAGACGATTTATGAAAACAGTCCAAAAAATTTTGAGGAGATTTTAACAACAATTTTACCAAACGAAATAAATTTAATAGTAGGAACCAGATTTCAACAACAAACTAAACAAAGAAAAAGTATTCCGGATTTAGCAATCACACAACGATCTTTTTCAATTTTCTTTGAAACAAAATTAAGTGATTGGTTTTATGAAGAACAAATTCGAAGACACATTACAAGCTTTGATAATAAATCTGAAATAAAAATACTAATATTATTATCTAATTTTGAAGATCAAAATATAGAGATTAGATTTCATGAAGCAATACAATCTGCCAAATCAGAAAATATAATAATCCAACCACTTAGTTTTGAAGACTTTGTGGGAGCATTGGAAGGAGCATGTAATACTTTAGATTTACAAAATCTATTGGATGAATTCAAGACATATTTAGAACGAAATGATCTGTTACCAAAGTGGAAATATTTGCTAGATGTTGTAAATTGTACAGGAACTTATGAAGAGATTGATGAAAATGTTTATATGTGTCCAGATACAGGTGGTGCATATAGTCATAGAAGAGCTAAATACTTCGGGCCGTATTTAAATAAATCAATAAATCAAATTTTCGAAATTAAAGCTTTAGTAGTTATTGAAAAAGAAATTAGTGATGGAAGAATAAAATGGAAAAATGTGAACGTTGAAGATGAAATATTGATTATAGAAGCAAAAAATATGATACGAAAATGGGATTGGAGAGTAGAAGAAAATAAAACCGTGGATTTACAGGTTTTTTTATTGGAGAAACCATTTGAGACATCTTTTTTTAAAATATCAAGCGGTGGTATGCAGCAATCTAAAAGATATTTTTGGGATATTGCAATAGATTGTAAAAACTCTCAAGAATTAGCAGCAAAACTAAAAAATGAAAAATGGAGATGAAAATTTTAAATATAGATGGTAATCCGGATTTAGCTTTTGGAGGGTCTTGGAAGTCCAATTAAATCTGCGTTCTATGATGATATGTTTCGTTAATTATACTCTATTCTTCGTTATATATATTTTTGTTAATTTAGGATTATATGGGTAATAGCATTTAACAAGGGTTTTGGAACTGTCCTGGCTATTGTCACAGTTCTGGCTGAGACGTTTCGCGCTGATGCGCTACACTCCAGAACCTCGCCAATGCGTGTGAAAACACACGCCGCTAAGCTGCTGAACTGGTCGTTATACGGAATTTTGATATGGATAAATATATATCTTAAGATATCCCGTAATAATTGTTTCAAAAGTTGCTAATTCTAGACTTTGTGAAAATCAATAGAAATAGATTGACGTACACAAATAGGTACGTTATATTGTACATATGAATGCGATAAATTATACCGATTTAAGAAGAAATTTAAAGGCTCGAATGGAACAAGTTTACCAAGATCATGAACCTTTGATTATAACTCGCAAGAATAATGAGAATTTGGTTATGATTTCTCTTGATGACTACAATAGTCTTACAGAAACACAATACTTATTATCATCTGAAAAAAATGCTGAACATCTCATGAAATCATTACATTCAGCCCGATCCGGTAATACACTTAGAAAAGAATTAATCGAAGAATGAATATACTATTTACTCCCGAATCATGGGATGATTACTTGTATTGGCAAAAAAATGACAAAAAGAATTTAAGAAGAATTAATGAATTAATTAAAGAAATAACAAGGGACCCTTTCGAAGGAATTGGAAAACCTGAACCTCTAAAATATCAATTGCAGGGTTGTTGGTCCAGGAGAATAGATCAAGAACATAGAATTGTATATGAGGTAGATGATGAAATAATTAAGATTATATCTTGTAGATTTCATTATTGATTTAGAAATTAAAATTCAAAGAATGCTCCAGCAAATTTTTAAGTAGAGTAAATACATAGTTAAACCGCTTTTTTGATATATACCGCAAAAAAATAAAGCTCTAATTTCCGTATAACATGAAAATTGGAGCAGTCATGGTTATTGTCATGATTCTTGCAGAGACGTTCGACTGATCGCCGCACTCCAGAATCATGTCAATGCGCTCGAAGATTCGCGCCACCAGGCAGCTCAAATCATCGTTAAATACACGGGATTTTTCAGTTTCGGGATACCCTCGGGTGTGTTAGAATCAATGAGAAAAATAAAAACGTCTTATATTCCCGGGACGTTATAGGCAATAAGCGCCAAGTTTTTTCGAGAAGAAGGAAATCCGCCATCCGTGTCGGATTCTAAGAGGAATGTATAAAGTAGATGTCAAAGTTGATAATAATTAGAGGTAATTCAGGAAGTGGGAAAACTTCACTAGCTAAATCTTTACAACGAAAATTCGGCCGTAATACAATGCTTGTTTCTCAGGATTATGTTAGAAGAGAGATGTTGTGGGTCCATGATAGAATTGAAAATGAGGCAATTCCGCTTTTAGAGGAATTAATTAAATATGGGAAGAGGAATTCGGAATTTGTAATTTTGGAAGGAATTTTATACTCCGATTATTATCTTAGATTATTTAAAACAGCAATTGAAGAATTTGACTCTGAAATATTTGCATATTATTATGATTTATCTTTTAAAGAGACATTACTACGACATAAATCGAAATCAGTTAGTTCTGATTTTGGTGAAGAGGATATGAAGAAATGGTGGAGAGAAGAAGATTTAATTGGAATTATTTCTGAGAGCAGAATCAATTCAGACTTGTCGATTACAAATGTTGTTGAGAAGAAAAATTAAGAAGAAAGCTTTCCGTTCGGCATCCGTGCCTCTCTAAATGTAATCAAAGAGGCGCTTACTGCCTATAACAGGAGTTATTTGCTCGTCGCTATAAACTCATCGGGCTGCGCCAAATTTTTATTTTATGATTTGGGTAAGTTGGGTGTAAGCATTTAACAAGAGATTTGGAGTAGTTATATGCACGAAGAGTGATAAAAATTTAAGAACTATTATATTTGGTTTAATATGTAATAGAATATTATAGAAATTCTATAATTACTTATTGCAGACAAATAATGTTGAAAGAGTACAAATTGTTTTAAATGTTTATATATAGAAGTTAAATATAGGAGTTAATGTTGTGTTTAAGAAAAAAACAGAATCATTCAAAAAATTTGTTGGTAATTATATTTATAATCAAATACAAAAAGGTGAAAAGTCTATATGTAATATAGGTTTTAACGATGAAAATTTAACCATATTGGTTGTTGATGTTTTATCGATGGATTTTCTTTCTGAAAATTTAAATCCGTTTAGTCTAACACATGCCTTGAATACTTATATAAAAAATACTTTTGAAATAATAGAAAAAAATAATGGAGAAATTATAAATCTATCAGGTGATACTATAATGGCAGTTTTTGGATTAAATGGAGGAAATCACTATGATGATGCATGTATTACTGCAATAGAAATTAAAAAAGGACAAGATGAAATTAATAATGAAGATTTAGTTATTCCAATTGTCATAGGAATCAATAGCGGTTTTGTAAGTGTTGGAAACATAGGGACTGAATCAAGATTATTCTTTAGTGTCTTAGGTGATGCAGTTAATTTAAGTTATAGATTATCTCAATCTAATATGATGTACCAAACTCAAATTTTAATATCAGAATATGTAGAAAAAGAATTGGAGAAATATTTTATTAGACGTTCTGTAGATTCAATAAAAGTTGAATTTAAACAAAATCCAGTAGAAATCTTTGAACTTATAGAAATAGAAAGGTAGGAGTTTAAGTTTTATTTAAATATTATATTAATATTATTAAGAATAAAATATGGAGGTATGCTGATCTATATACTCCATTAATTATTATTTACAACAGCAGATAACTAGAATTTTGTAGTAGTCAAAATCTTTGTCACAGTTCTGGCGGTGACACTCCGCGCTGATCGCGCTACGTTCCAGAACTGTGCCAAGCCTCGAAGACTTGGCCGGTTTCGCTACTCAAATCGTCGTTATATAGCTAAATTTTTTGATTTAAATATTATATATATGTAAATATCAATGTTAGATATTCAGATGGAAGCGAGCATTAGGGCGGCGAATAGAGACTTCTTAAATGAAAAAGACTGCATGAGGGAATAGTTTGAAAAATATAAGAATACAAAAATTAAGTGATAATGATTTAGATGAAATAATTGAAATCTGGTATGAGGTATCAATAAAAGCACATGATTTCATTACGGATAATTATTGGAAAGAGAATAAATCGTTAATGAAAGAAAAATATATTCCAATTTCAGAAACTTACGTTGCTAAAAATGAAAATACGCTTATGGGATTTATTTCAATGATAGATGAATATCTCGCAGCAATCTTTATAAAAACAGAAATGCAAGGTTTAGGAATTGGTAGTGAATTAATAAATTACGTAAAAGAAATACGAGATAGAATACAATTGAAAGTATATAAAAAGAATTTGAAAAGTATAAATTTTTATAAAAACAATGGATTTAAAATAATTTCAGATATAATTGATAATGATACTGAAGAATCAGAATACATAATGGAATGGGAAAAAGAGAAATCGTGAAATTAAGAAAGAGAAATAAGATATTAAGAGAAAAGCTCTTGATAACAAGAGATTTAGAGTCGTCAACACCTTTGTTACAGTTCTGGCAGAGACACTCCAGGCTGTTCATACTGCGTTCCAGAACTGCGCCATGCATCGAAGACTGCAACCGTCAGGCTGCAAAAAAATAGTAAAATAAATAAGACGAGAAAACAAGTAAAACTGATAGTCTTTAAAATAATTGGGGAACTATGATGGATTTTAAACAGGTAATCATAAACAGACGAACAATAAGAGATTTCTCAGATCAAGCATTAGATATTGATGAAGTAAAAGATGCAATCAAAAATGCTTTTATGGCACCAACATATGATCATTTAAAAAAATGGTACTTTCTAATAATTGATGATGAAAAACAAAAGGTCAAACTTACTCAAACAGAAGAAATGTATGAAAGAATAACAGAAGAAATGAAAGTATCGTTTAAAGATCATGATCCAATTGCAAGAAAAATGTATTTTGATGCAATTCCAAAACAAAAAAGAATGATTCTTGAAGCTCCTTTATCAATTGTTGCAGTATATAAACCAAAAACAAATATTAAAGAAGCTGTAAGAGTTTATGATATTAATGGATTTGCTTCTATTTGGTGTGCAATTGAAAATTTATTACTTTCATTGACTGAAAAAAATATTTTTGGTGTAACATTCATTCCAAAAAATACAGGAGCTGTAAAAAATATATTAGGCATTCCAGATAACTTTGAAGTAGCTTCAATAATACCAATTGGGTATAAAAAAAGTGAAATTAAAGAAATTCCACAGAAGAAATTAGATATAGACAAACATATTTTGTTTAATAAATGGTAATTGAAAATTTTTAGAAAGTAAGAGTTAAAAGTAACCTGTAATTATTAGGGAAATTATTTATATTAAGAGATTTGAAATGTTCCAAGAATTTGAATTTACAATAAAGAATGAAGCTTACAAACTTGTAAGTGTATGGAGATATTATAATGATGGGCTTATTTAATAAAATAAAAAATGTGAAAGAGGTTTAATTATTGGATAATTTAGAATTACAAAAGTATACAAGCACAGGCATAGAACTTATTAATGAATCAGATTTTCAGAGTATATTATTACAGATAGAATCAAATTTAGGTAATACAGATAGTCTGATCAGAGAAGGCTGTTTAGATTTACTTTGGGAATTAATTGAATCAAATGTTTTATCTGGAAAAAAGCTATTAGAGATAGGAAATCGTTTGATTGATAATATTTCTTATAAATTTGATAGGAAAGAATCTGATTCAATCTTTTTGAGAACTTTTTCAGTGCTCATTATTTCTCTTATTATCACACAAGATGAGCTTTTATTTTTGAATAATCGAACTTCATTTTTGCCATATAATGAATACATTTCATGGTATGAAAAATCAATACACTATGCAAAAGAAGAAAATGATTTTAGAGGATATATCTCCGGAAAGGGTTGGGCTCATGCAATATCACATACAGCTGATCTATTACGGGATCTCGCATTCCATCGTTATTCAACAAAAGATGATCATCTTGAAATGCTAAATCTTATTGCTTCTCAATTTCATAAATACAACAATTTGTATTTTATAAATAATGAAGATAATAGACTTGCCCGCATTGTAATTATTATGATGTATAGAGGACTGCTAAATATCTCTGATTATGAACGCTGGATACATAACCTAACCCTAATATTTGATGAAAAGCACTGGACAGATATTGCAGATAATCAAGAATATTCAACAGTATGGCTAAATATCATTACATTTCTGCGTTCTTTATATTTCACTTTGCTCTTTGGCATGAAGAATATAAAGAATATTTATATTTTTGAAAAAAAACCAAAATATAATGATGAATTAAGAGATATTATTTTAGAAGCATTGAAGACAATGGATAATGGTCTGAACTATTCGGAGCGCCCTTGAACACCAGCCAAAAGCTGATTATGGACACCGCAATCAGACCGGGAAGTGCTACAATCATAAACAGCGAAAAACCAAGGAGACGGTAGAAAAAGCTCCGCAACCCAGCACCGCCTATAATGAATGCGAGGCTTACAAAATTGGGCAATCGTTCTGTTTTCAGTATCAGGATGCCGTTGAGAATAGAATGCATGCCGAAGAAAATCAATGCGATTGCAGCGCCGTATTCGCCCAGGTTAATCAGGAATTGGGTGATGAAGTCGTTTTGAATGTTGTTAAAAATGTTTTGAGCCTGTTCCAGGTCGATAATCGTCGGAGCAACGAAAAATAACCTGCTTATATTAAACAATATGCTATAATACAGGGAAGGGTAAAGAGATTGAATTATATAAAAGCAGCAAATATTAATGATTTTAAAAATAATAGAATAAAAAGTCTCACTATATTGAGTAAAAAAGTAGCAATTATAAAAGAAGCGGATTCTGAGTTTTACGCAATCGAAGTTGGCTGTAAACACCAGGGCGCAGATATAACAACAGGAAAAATATCAGGAGATGTCGCGACCTGTCCGCGACATGGATGGAAATTTAATCTGGTGACTGGAGAATGCCTCAATCATGATGCTTCCAGATTAAAAAGATATGGGCTGAAAATAGAAAAAGATGTTATTTTTATAACATCTAAACCTTTACCGGAGGATGATGAAGATGATGATCCTCTTCTACATTTTTTTGACTGACCGATTCCTCAGTATTTCTACAGTTCTAAATAAATCTGAAACTGATATTCTTGCTTTTTAAATTTTTTATGATAAAATATTTCAGCATCTGATATATGGAGAAATTTTCTATATGAGAATCAAAAAAATTGAATTAAACCATAGCGATTATGAAAATCAGAAAATTCAGGTTCGCTTGGTAAGTCTTGTTAACTTGTTTAATGAAATTAGAAACAGAAATATACCTGATAAAATGATTGAAACTTTTAATAATATGATAGATTCAATAAATTCATTTGATGGCGAACCAAAAAAACTTTTGAAACTATTAAACAGTACCCAGGAGAATGTACTCAACACTCTTGAAAAAGAACTAAAACTGGTAACTAAAAATCATTATCAAAATAAATGGATGGCCATGGGAATGGCAGCTTTTGGTGTACCAATAGGTGCAGCTCTCGGTTTATCATTGAATAACATGGCCTTTATAGGTCTTGGCCTTCCTATTGGATTAGCTATTGGTGTAGCTATAGGCGCCAGAATGGATAAAGCCGCTAAAACTCTGGGAAATCAGCTCAATCTAACCAGAGGATGAAGATGTTAAACCAAATTATTATAATATTTGTCAGTATAAAAAAGCATGGAAGATAATTATTTTGGTTTAAAAAAAGCGATTGTAATTCTCATTATTCTTTCAGTTCTTCAGTTTTTAGGCGGACTGTTTATTACGGCAGCGGCAATGCTGATAAACAAAAATCTGAATATCACTTTAATTGCAGGTTTTGTAAATATCATAGTTTTCGGCAGCTATATATATTATCTTGCAAGCAGAGACGGAGCCGATCTTTTTAATTTTTACTCAATCAAACGCTTCCGGACCATATATCTTTTCCCAGGGTTACTACTGATTCTAGGAATATCTATTTTAGTATCTGAATTTGATAATATTTTAAGAACTGTTCTTCCTCTACATGAAATATTTCTACTTGAAAATTTAATAAGTACCAATGGCAGCTTTTTTGATATCCTGGTTGAAATTCTGACCTTATGTATTGTCGCCCCCCTTACTGAAGAACTGATTTTCCGTGGACTAATCCTTGAAAGATTAAATAGAACAATATCTTCACCAAAAGCAATATTCTGGTCAGCATTTCTCTTCGGTTTATTCCATCTTAATCCGCTGCAGTTCCCGGGAGCCTTTATTTATGGCTGTATTTTCGGATATTTATTTATACTCTCAGGTTCTGTACTGCCGGGTATCATTTTACATGCTGCTGTAAATTTTCTTCCTGTCCTGCTCATCGATATAATCGGAGTCAGTATAAACGGTTACATTCCAACTTCTGAAACACTGCATCAGCCTGTATGGTTTAACGCACTTGGAATAATTCTTTCGCTTTTTGGGATTCTTCTTTTTTTCATGCTAAAAAGAAAAAAAGCTCCTGATTTTTTTTAACTCTGCCTTCATTTTCAGTCGTTGTAAGAATTCCAGCATATCCAATTCTTCCCTGACTATCCAGTATGAATGCTGATTTCACTATTTTAAATCGGGCAGTTTTAAAGTAAAAACAGAACCTTTACCAGGAGTACTTTCAATAGTTATTTTTCCCCCAAGCAGTTCGGTAAAGGACTTTGCAACAGCAAGCCCGAGACCATTTCCCCTGTAGCTTCTTTCATAACCGCTTTCTACCTGATAGAACGGCTCAAATATTTTATAAAAATATTTCTGTTCTATACCGATTCCGGTATCACTGACACTAATTACATACTCTGAATCATTATAATCAATATTTAATGTAATTGAACCTTTTTCAGTAAATTTCACAGCATTACCTACTAGATCGTTAAGAACAATCTTTAAACGCTGTTCATCTGTATTTATCATTTGGTTTTTTGCGTTAAGATTTGTATTTATATTTAATATCAGCGATTTATGCTCAGTCGGAAATTTAAAATGTTTCTTTAGCTCAGCAGAAAGACTTATCAAACATACCGGTTCAATATTAAGTTCCGATTTTCCTGTCTCAATTTCAGACATATATATAATGCTGTCAACAATATCAATAAGCTGTGAACTGCTATAGTTAACAATTTCACAATATGTCTGCAATTTATCATTTTCTACATCTGCGGTATCTGCAATAAGCCTTGAATATCCAATAATTCCGTTTAAAGGGGTGCGAATTTCATGGCTGATATTATGTAAAAATGCAGACTTAATTTTATTAGCCTCTTCTGCCTCAAGTTTTGCCGAAATAAGGACTTGAGCTTTCTCACGTATTTCTTTGGCGTTCTTCTGAATTCTGCCAGTCCCCATTATTGATATAATTCCAGCTGATGTCATGAACATCAGATTTCCCCAGAACCAGTGAATATCTTTATAAAAATCAGTATTTTCAGCTATTCTTTGAAAATAAAATGCAACAAAAATATATGCAAACTCTGAAAGAAGAAAGTAAAGCAATGTTGTTAATAAATTTAATCTAAAGATAAATTCGCAGGCTAAAATCATTAGTATCAACCCAACGTAGTAATGATAGTATGCAGGCTCTTCTGCAGAAGAGACTGAAATCATAATAAGAATACCAGCCTGACCGGTGATAAGCAGTAAAAGAGCCAGTAATTTTAGATATTTCTCAGAATTTCTGAAATTTGAAATAATAAATCCTGCAGTTATTACCGGATACACCATTAAAAACCTAATATAAAACCCGGTTTTGAAATGAACAGGCATTAGCATATAATCAATAAATCCGAAAGCACCGTAAAAGAGATAGGCTAATATGATTCCTGTTCTGAATGTCTTGATGTCAACTTTTTCTTTCAATCAGACGGCTCCGTTAAATACCGTTTAAAACTGTAATAATTAATTATATGAAATGAAATCTTAAAATGCTATGTAATCGAATACAATCCTTTTTGATTTTCAGTAAATTTTTTATTAAATTTAGATAAGTTTGAGGAGTTAACTATGGCTGATTTAGATAAAAAGATTAAAGATCGGGCTGCAGGTGCTGTTTTAGGGGCATTTATCGGAGATGCACTCGCTCTTGGACCGCACTGGTATTACAATATAGAAAAACAAAGAATAGATTACGGCGAATGGATTGATTATTACACAGATCCTATGCCGGGTCGATATCATGACGGATTAAAAGCCGGTTCGCTGTCACAGGCAGGATATCTGCTTAATTTGACTCTTAATTCTTTAATAGAACACGGAGGATACAGCGAAGTAGATTTCTGCAGAAGAATGGATAATGATTTCTTTCCCCTTATTGATGGAACTCCAATAAGCGGTCCGGGTAATTATACAAGCCAGTCAATACGTGAAGCCTGGAAAAAAAGAACTTTAAGAAAATTACCCTGGGGACAAACAGGGGGGAATGCCGATACTACCGAAGCTATAGAAAGAACAATACCTATCGCTGTAAGATACGCACTTAAACCTTCAAAACTGGCCGAATTTGTATCCGGAAATACATTGCTGACTCAAACTGACGACACCATCGTATCGATAACGGTTGCATATGCAGCAATTCTTGGTCAGCTTGTTCAGGGGTATCCATTAGATAAGCAAATATCAGGAAGACTCATGAAACTAGTTCACACTGGTGAACTACCTTTTCATTCTGTAACAAATGAAGATCTTGAACCCCCGAAAGCAGGCGATACTGAAATGCCAAGAGCAGGCAGGTTTGCCTCACCTGATGCACTGCTTACGCCATCATATATGGCTGAGGCTGCGGCTGATCCGGATATTAAAATTGAACCTGCATGGAAAGTTTCTATAGTTTACGGAATGCCCTGTGCTATATATCATCAAATTCCGGCAGTTTATTATCTTTCAGCTCGATTTAGAAATGATTTTGAATCGGCAGTATTGAATGCAGTCAACGGCGGAGGCCAGAATCAGGCCCGCGCAATTCTAACCGGTGCACTTACAGGGGCACAGGTAGGACTAAGCGGTATTCCATCAAAATTTATAAGCGGACTCGAAAAAGGCGAGGAACTTAAAGAAGCTGCTGAAAAGCTTGCATCACAGCTGATATAATTATCCCGAGATTACTCAGTATCTGAATGCGAAATGGAGATTCTGAATATCTGTTCAGATACGTTCATGAAGCTGTCCACTATATCCGGATCAAACTGCTTACCACGCTGCTCACTAATGAGTTCAACTGCATCTTCATGTTTGAAGGCTTTTTTATAGGGACGTTCTGAAACAAGGGCATCATAAACATCAACCAGCGCTGTTATTCGTGCTGATAAGGGTATCCTGTCGCCTTTCAAACCTTCTGGATACCCCAAACCATCCCACCTTTCATGATGATATAAGGCTATCTCCTTACCTAGGCTGTATAAGGATTGACCGGAGATATTTTTCTCTATAGCTGAGATAACAGCTCCTCCAATTACAGGATGACTTTTAATAATATCATATTCTTCCTTATCGAGTTTGTCTGGTTTCAATAATATGGAATCCTGAATTCCTACTTTTCCAATATCATGAAGAATAATTGAATTTTTGAGATCTCTTATGTACTCCTTTGTTATATAGCCGTGGTATTTACCTGATATTCTCAGATCATCCGTCAGGAGCTCTATATAGTTCTGTAAACGTATAAGGTGCTGTCCGGTGTCATTATCTCTGTATTCTGCAAGTTTAGCCAGACCGATCATACTTGCATTTCTAGTTTGAACAATTCTTTTGATCAGATTCTGAAAACCTTTTAAAAATAATGCATTAGAAACAACAATACTCATATTCAGCAGAATATAATTTAGACTTTTTACAAGCCAGGCGTCTGGAAGTATATTAAATTTACTTTCCCAGTCCAGGTTTCCAGAATCCAGTAGAATCCAGACTGTGATATTGGTAATAGTGTATATCAAAAATGAGGCTATAGCGCCCTTATTCCCCAATAAAAAAGCGGCAAGAATAGTTGTTGAAAACATCCATATTTCACCGGCACCCAGAGGACCGAGAACTATAAGAACTACTAAGCCAAGAAAAAAGAATATGGCAAGTCCAATCGAGTTTTTAATTTTGTAATTCAAATTCTTTATTCTTGCCAATATCAAAAATGATAAATAAAACAGAGTATCAGCAAAAGCAATAAGATAATAATGCTCCTTAATTGATAGATAGACACTGGGAATATAAGTGAAAAATGCAAGTATTGCGAAAAATTTGAATACTGTATCACAGACTTCCTGACGCCATTCTTTTATTTCACGGCCCATAAGCAGCTCATCTTCCGCGGCAAATAATCCTATAATACGTCTAAAAAATGTATTAAAATTCATTAAATTCCTGCATACATACTAACTTTATGAAAAAATACCGTGTAATTCAAATCTATGTACAAATATTAAAAATATTTAATATAATAGTAATTGTCATGAATATAAAAATCAAAGTTCTTATAATATTTTTAGTTGTACTAACTTCCTGTCAAACCGTTTCAAGACCGCAAAACCCGGAACCGCCTTTTAATTATGAAAATCAATTTGTTACTATTTATAACGAAGATGATGATGTATTTTTGGAAGGTATTTTAAGCATACCCAATAACAGGAACTCCTTTCCGGTAGTAGTTTTGGTAAGCGGTTCCGGCCCGCATAACTATGATGCGGAATGGAATTATCATAAACCTTTTGCCGTTATTGCTGATTTCCTTGCAGAAAACGGTACTGCAGTTCTCAGGCTTAATGATCGTGAATATAACTCAGATCCTGAGTTGTTTTACCAGAACACAACCGCAGATTTTGCACGGGATCTGAGCGCTGCGCTTAGTTTTTTAAGAAGTTATAAAGAGACTCGTAATTGTAATATCGGATTTATCGGTCATTCTGAGGGGGGAATAGTAAGCGCAATGGCGGCAGCTGAAGACCCTGATATTTCATTCGTAATTCTACTTGGAACTCCTGCTCTGCCGTTAAGGGATGTAAGCCTGAATGCGGCAGTCTTATCCTACGAAATTGCAGGGACTCCGGATGATGAGAAAGAGATGCTGATGAGTTTTCACAGGGAATATAATGAACTTGTTGATAATTACAGTAACCGTAATGAGTCCAGATTTAAAGTTGAAAAACTATATGATTCATATTTCAAAGATACTGAAATTTATAACCTGGCTGACCGTTATAATCTTTCCACAAAAATTACTTTACCATGGTACAGATATATATTTTTGAATAATCCTTCTGATTATATAGAAAAACTCAAAATGCCCGTACTTGCCGTTATAGGACAGTATGACATTCAGGTGCCGCCGGAAGAAAACCTTAAATATACAAAATTAGCCTTAAGCAGGAACTGGAATGATAAAAATTCAATAATAGAGTTTCCTAATTTGAACCATATGCTTCAGCCTACTAAAGGATATCAGGATTATTCTGATATTGATGATACAGTTTCAGTAGAGCTTCTTCATGAGATTAACCGTTGGATTAGTTCTTTAGGTTTATAAAAGAAAAGTTAAGCGTTGACATTATTTAACTTCATCGTTAACATAAAATTACTTATTTAACAGGAGTACAAAGGGACATGAGGCTCTAAGGCAGATCATCACAAAATACTATATCAGAACTCTTCAGGTTCATTATTGTGGTTGTCTGCACTGCTTTTCCCCGGGCTCTCTGTTGTAACTTTTTTTGTTATAAGAAAAGCCCGGTTACACTTCAGGAGGAAGCTGTGACCGGTATAATTATAAATAATCTAACATTCGGATATTCAACTCAAATTTTCAATAATCTAAATATTCAGTTCTCGGAAGGATGGACTGCAATTGTCGGGAATAACGGCTGCGGTAAAACAACACTTCTTCGTCTAATTAAAGGAGAACTAAAACCGTGGAGTGGCGGAATTTCAACACATGGTCTTGTCTCTTACTGCTCACAGCATTCGGAAAATCCGCCTGAAAATTCACAGGATTTTCTATATGATTTTACCGGTGTTTCCATGCGGCTTAGAGGAATTCTTAATATTGAATATGACTGGCCGGACAGATGGCCCACACTGAGTTATGGAGAAAGAATCAGGTTTCAAATTGCCTGTGCATTATTTCAAGAGCCCGACATTCTTCTTACAGATGAACCGACTAATCATCTTGATAAAAATAGCAGGGAAATGATTATTAATTCTTTAAAACTGTTTAAAGGTACTGGATTATTAGTAAGCCATGACAGAGCTTTACTGGAACAGCTGCCTTTCCAGTGTCTGTTTATTAATCCTCCGAATGTCACTCTGCGGAAAGGGACTTATTCTTCAGGAAAAATTGAAGAAGAAAGAGAGTATAAAGAGGCTGTTCGACTGAAAAATAAGCTTGGAAGAACTATAAAAAAACTGGAAACTGCTGCAGATAATAAAAAGAGACTGACTGCAAAAGCAGAATCAGACAGTTCGAAAAGAAGACTTGATAACAAAGATCACGATGCAAAAGCAAAGATTGATCTGGGCCGTCTTACTGGAAAGGATGCTGTACAGGCTAAGATGTATTCCATTATGCAAAATAGAATTGCTCACGAAAAGAAAAAGCTTTCTGAGGCGGATGTAAAAATAAAGAGGGAGCTAAAGCTGTATAATACATCCGAAGAAGCAAGGTCAGATTACATTATCAGGCTGAATTCCGGAATATTGAATATTGGGAAGCGAAAACTAGTATTTCCGGAAATTGAGATATCTCCTGGAACCAATATTGGAATTAAAGGTGCTAATGGAACCGGTAAATCTAGTTTTATTAAATATCTTATTAAAATGAATACCAATTCCCGTACTTTATATATTCCCCAGGAAATATCTATGGGTGAAGCTGATATAATTACCAAAAGGATAGACCATTTGAATAGAACTGATAAAGGTAAAGTATTTGCATCACTCGACAGACTGGGGTCGGATCCACACAGAATATTAAATACAAACACACCAAGTCCCGGTGAACTGCGGAAACTCTTATTATCAGAAGGTTTTCTTTATTCTCCAAAATTACTGATAATGGATGAACCTACAAATCATATGGATCTTGGTACAATTGAAAAGTTAGAAAGTACGCTCAGTGAAATTGACTGTGCTATTATTCTTGTAAGTCATGATGATACTTTTTTGAATAATACAACGAATGAGATATGGGAAATAGTAAATACAGATGACAAAAATATTTTGATGTTAGCCAAACCCTGATAAGGCAGATTTGACTTTAATCTTTTTAAGAAGTAATCTGATAGTATATAGTTTTCCGTATTTAAGGAGAACAATCTGTATGTATTTAGCTGAACTTATTAGACTGCAGATTTTTATTTTTATTGCTTCCATATCGTTTTTAATAATGTATTTAACCTTTATTAAAATGAAAGGAAGTTTTCTATTCAGAGCAGGCTTTGCTATCCTAAGAGGTATTTTTTGCTTATTCGGGATTTTACTAATGCTGGCAGGAAGTATTCAGCTTGTAAAAACTGATCTTAACGGCTTCTGAGAGATTCCGAACAATATTATCAATAACGGACTTTACAGCTATATCCATCCGGCATTCTGTAAATCTGGGTCTTATGCTGACATTCACCGGTTGGTATGTAGCCTTTACAGGATTGTATTCAAGTATATTTCTGTCTGTACTTCTGCATTTTTTATTCATGGAAACCCGAGGGAAGAAAAAAATCTTATTATGCATTTTGAAGAAGAGTATAGAGAGTACAGAAGAAAAGTGGGGATGTTTTTGCCGAAATTTCGGGAGATAGAAAACTCTTAAAAATTCTGCTGCAGTTTTATTAATAATTGATACCCCGGATTGTAAGTTTTATCCAGATTTCTCTGTGAGAAAGATCCGGGAAAAAGAACTGCTCCGTATATTTCCAATATACTTCCGGAATTCCACAGGTTAAAAAGCTTCATGTCTCCCCGAAGGGCTACTCCGGCAAATTTAGAAGCTGAATCAGAAGGAAGGGCTGTGAAAAATACAGCTGATTCCAGCCACCAGCTCAGATCTTCTTTTGAAAACGCCTGATGAATACCAGCAGAATGCAGACCGTAGATATTTCCGATAACTTCATAAATATAATCAAAATGATGTCCGTAACTTAAATACGGAGTCTGTGCATCTACCGATGTGAAAGCATAATTATTTGTAACTGTATCAGAAGCACTCAGAAAGCTGTACATTATACTGGTTCTCCATGCTTCACCATATCTTATTCCGGCTTCCTCACGGACCGCCCATGAATATCCTGATTCTCCTTCAAGATTTTTATGGTAGCTGAATCCGCCGAATACATCATTTCTAATCTTTTCTCCGCTGAAAATCCACTGAACCGATGGAAAATGATACTGTTCAAGAAATGCATTGTTTATAAGGAAGGGATAATACAGACTAATGTTTTGCTCCCCAAACCACAGATTCATGGCAAGCAGCTGTATTATTTTCTGATCCGGCTGTTCAAATATATCTGTTGTAAACCAGTTATAGAAGATAGAACTTGTGTATATGCGGTATTTATCAGTTTTTCTGATTCCAAATTCAAACTGGCCTGAAACCAGATCACCACCGTAAAGAAATGGTATTTCAGTAGTATACTTTCCGACTTTGAAATATAAATCAGAATCTCTGATAGTTGACTGATAAAAGCTGTCGGGCTTTAGAGCTATACCGATAAGATCCTGACTGCTAAAACTTCCTGAGTATGAAAGAACAGGATCGGCAGCCTCCTCAGGAATCTCTGAAGTAGTTTCACCAAGATATCCGTAAATCTGTAATGATAAAAGAAGCAGCGCATTATCAAGTTTCCAGATTATCTGGGGTTTTACACTCAGAAGGACTCCGCCAAGCTGCTGATTATTTGGTTCTTCATCAACCTTGTCATATACCTCCGTAACCAATTCCACCGGCATCAGAAATACAGGGTCATCTGCATACAGAGATTCTGCTGATATGACAGATACTATAAATATTATTATGATTTTTCCAGCAGCTTTCATATATTCAGCATAGTTTTTCATGCCTTCAAAATCAAAGTTTTTAGAAATAGAATTTTCATGATTTTGACAATTTCTTTCAGTAGAATATAATTATTTCATGAATATAAAAATTCTTAAAGGAATTACACTGACAATTTCCAGGAAGCTTTACTTTGTTGTAATTGCAGCTATTCTAATTCCCTTTGCAATTTTAATCTTTGCCGCTTTTACCCGTATTACCGGCCTGCATATACAGAATCAGGATACAGAACTTGAAACCATACGTGATTCGCTAAGCCGCACAGGTGAAAACTACTTTAATGATTTCAGCAGGTATGCCTACCTTAATTTTACAGAGGACGGAATGAATCCCGAGTCTTTCTATGAACACTTAAATTATAAGGGTAATTATATTCAGCAGATAAGTTTATATGATGATGACTATTCCTTTACCGGAGGAATGTCTGATAACGGCAGACTAGAGGAATCTGAGATTCAAGGTGAAATCCGTTCATCATTGCAAAATGAAATTTTTTCTGATTATTTTTCATATCGTTTTATATTGGATGGAGGAGATTTTATACCGGTACTGTTCCTGATAAATAATGTTTTGGATGGGGAAAGCCCATACAGATATGCGGCAATAATAATGAAAATGCCCTTTTACAGTGCGTATCTGCTTGAATTTGAAAATATCAGAATACAGCTTTTAAATAGAAACTACCATGTTTTATATGATTCAAAATTCCCTGAAAATCCTTATATAACGCTTCTTAATCAGATTACAGAAAAGATGATTGACGGATATTCGAATACAGAGACATTCGAATCAATGCGGATATCTTATACTTCCATACGTATTTTTCCGGAACGAATTTATTTTTCAGTAATTCAGGACCAGAGTCTGGCCTTTGTGCAACGGTCTGGTTTTCTGAACCTGATGATTCTTGCATTTTTACTTGTTTCGGCAGGTGCTTTTGTTACAGCCTGGTATTTAAACAAATCAGTAGCAGAGTTCGGTGAGAATCTACTCGTTTCCGACAGGTATACCGGTGATATGCTGTTTTTCAGAAGACTGCTCAAATCTATAGAGCGGGTAAGGAAAAATCTGCCTGTTCTTGATGAAATCAGAAATGATATTAACTATCTTTATAACGATCTAGAGGTAATACAGGAAAAGTCACCTCAGGGTAAAAAAGATTCCGGACGTTTAAGCAGAAAAAAATCCGCAGTGAAAAAGACAGTCAGGAGGAAGCCCCGGGTAAAAAATGATAAAACGGCAAAGTAATTTCTGGAAACTAAATCAACTTCTTTTTCCCTACCGTTATGACGCCATAGCCTTACTGCTGCTTTTTTTAGTCTTATTAGGTATATATTCTCCGATTCTTTCAGAAGGGCATATAATCTTCAGTGATCTTGATTTTCCAGGCGACAGTAAGAGATATCTCGAGGAGCTTACCGGTATATGGAATGAACGCTGGAATACTTCAACACAGCTGAATCTGCCCCGTCTATTATACACCTTCTGGCCCTGGCTGTTGTCTGCTGTTTTCGGCTTCAGCGGCGCTGTTTTTATCAAAACATATATAATTCTTCTGGTTATCATCAGTGCCTTTTCAATGTATCTTTTCGGAAAAAGAATTACTTCTGTATATTTAGGTAGCAGATTTTCTTTTGCCTCCGTCTTTTTCGTATCACTTGGTGCACTCTTTTATGCTGCAAATCCATGGTTTATCACCAGGATACAGCATTTATATCTTCTATGCGGATACAGTCTTCTGCCGTTGGCTTTGCTTCTATTTTTTAATATTTTCGACCCCAAATTTCAAAGTCAGCTGATAAAAAATTACAGAGTATCACGTCAGAGGATGTACAGCAGAAATCTTTTTGATATCTTTCTTGCCGCACTTGTCATCTCAACACTTTCAGCCGCAATACACTATTTTTTCTATACCATCATTATGTATGCAGGGCTGTGGGCTGCTTTGCTTGTAAAAACCCTGGCAGCGCACAGAAGGGAAGGAGTCCTTTATGAACGCTCGATAATTGCCAATTTTTTTGTAAAAGCTATAGTTCTCGTCTTTTTTCTTTCACTATTATCTTTTCACTGGCTTTCAGTATATGTCATGGGTATACTGAAGGGAACGCAGGGATCTCAGCATAATATTAATGTAAATGATACTTTAATGATGTTCAGCAGAAACGCGAATGCCGCAAACAGCCTTGCCTTAACCGGTTACTGGTGGCCGATGTTTGATCTTTCGGCTCTGCCTTTATCGTTTAACATTTCTGTAATCTTTATTATCATACTGATTATCACAGGCTTTCTATCCTCAGCCGGAAGATATCCGATTCTATTATTTTTTACGGTCTTAACAGTACTGTTTTTAATTCTTTCAACAGGTACTTATTATAAGTATATAGATTCCCTTTTTGTAACCCTTGTTACAAAAACCCCGGTAATAGGAAGTATGTTCCGTGATCCGAATAAACTTTCAGGCCTGACAGCACTTGGATATTCCCTGTTTATTATATTCGGATTTCACTGGTTAAACCGGACCTTTCTGACTCATGGAAGGATAAGTATTGCCATAGGAATCTATTTAGCTGCCGTATTTCTCTATCTGGCCCCTTATTACGATCGATACCTGTCGGGATATTATAAACCCGTAATTGTTCCTGAAGAGTACAGCCTGGTAAACAGGTATCTTGCCTCAAATGGCTCAAGCAGAGTTCTGATATTTCCGGTTGCTGATAATATGACTCAGCCGTCTACTGGCGTGGCAACTTATTTCTGGAATACTGCAGGCCGGCCCGATATTCTGGAAAAAGCAACAGGCGACTACACAATATACCAGATGGAGCGGGATACCTTTTTTCATCATGAGGGAAATCTGCCGTCTATCGGCTATCATCTTTCATACCTTCAGCATGATCTAGACCTTGGACTTTCCAATTCAAATGCGGGTTTTCTGCCTGTGCTTGGAATTGATACCCTGGTTTATCAGAATCAGTTTACAGGACAGGAAGACAGACAGCAGTTTAATCTTCAGATGCTTGATATGCAGAGAAATGCCGCAAAGATTTATGAAAATTCCATTTTTACCGTCTACCGATTTACGGGAAGCGATACCCTTAAGCGTGTAGATACACCTGTTATTAATACTGAAGGTATTGCAAGCGAATCTCTATTAGCAAGACTTGGAATAACGGGGGAGGCCTCATCTGTTTTTTACACAACCTTATCAACGCATGAAGAATCGCTCAATCTGAAGGCATCCGAAGCTTATCTTTTTACAAAGCAGCCTGAACAGGTCTGGCTGAATACACTGCCCGCAGATCAGTACCTGTATCCTGCTCTGGAACTGAAAACCGGAAATCCTCTGCTGGGATGGTCTCAGACTGCTGCTCATACAGGCGACTGGCTTTGGCAGCTTGAATCACTCGGAATATATGATTTCGGATATGAATTTGATTTCTCATCCAATCTTGCAATGACATATTCTCCTGCAAGCCTTGTCCCTCCAAACTACAGATGGCCTGCATTAAACGGGGCGATAGTACTTGATTTCAACACTATGCTGAGGATGGATCTGTTTTTTAAGGCAGATAACCCGGAAAGTTTTGAGATTGCCGCGAATCCTATTTCTGAAGGCAATGTGTTTCCTCTTATACGGGGAATTATTGCCCAAAGTGATCAGGGAAAGCTCTGGCAGGTTGCAAAGTCAGGTATGATTCAGATGCATGAGAAAACTCCCTACCGTTTTTCAGTTCTTGTCTCAGGCCGTGGTGCCAACCAGCTTCATTTGAAATTGAGGTTTTATGATAAGAATCAAAATGAACTGGGTATTTCCTATGCTGTTGCTCCCGGAGAGTTCACTAATTACGACAGTCTGGAGTTTTATACAGAATTTGTGACACCGCCCGAAACTGCTGAATGCAGAATAGACATTCTCAGCCGTCAGAGAGCTGAGCAGAGAATACACTGGTGGATACATGACCTTGAGCTTGAAGATCTTTCAGATTTCAGCATTCCCAACAGTTTTTCAGTTCCTTTTAATAAAGACTCAGGCCGTTACAGGTTTTTTATGAGAAATTTTCACTCACCCTCCGGAGGAACTCTCTTATTCGATACGGCTGAGAAACAAACAGAAATTAAAACACAAAGCATTTCAAAATCAGGTTTTGTCTGGACCGAGCTTGGAACATTCAATCTCGTAAAAGGGGAAAAGTTTACAATTACAAACCATGAAGGTTTTCAGGGAATCAACCTTATTGCGGCGGTGCCGGAAAATGAAACAGGAAGATTTATGGCTGCCGCAGATGCCGCACTTCACCGGTCAACGACCGTTATAGGATATGAAGCGGAATCTGATTTTGATTTTAATGGCGAAATTCAAAGCAGCAGAAGAGCTCCTGTATTGAGCAGAGGTAACGCTATAAGATCACGCTCAGGAGAAGCGACGCGAAGGGTCATTATTCCAGAAAGCAGTATATATCACATTGAATTATTCGGGGGTTATAAATATACAGCCCCGGGAATGACTCTCTCTGTAATTCCACTGGATTTAACAAGCGATTATTTTCAGCCTGTTTCCTTTCCGGTAACTTTCAGCAATGATGAGGATTCCGACGGTATTATTATTGAAAATACTGATGAGGATCCAAGGGCTGAATATAAACGGAAAATAATTGACCTGCCTGATGAATTTCCGTCTTTAGGAAAATTTAAAACCGGTGATTTAAGACTGCCGGCTGGAACTTATAATATTAAGATTGAGTTCAGTTCTGATGCCGAAAACCTTCTTTCAGTAAACAGCCTGCGTAAATTCAGTCCTGCAGAAATAAAACTGCCGGCCTACCTTCCACCGCAGCAGGAAATTGACTGCAGCGAATGTGAAAAAATAAGTTATGATGATTTAAGTCTTAATGTACGCAGGTCAGGGGGAAATCAGATTGATTTTAGTGCAGAGGCTGAAGCTACCTGTTCCTGCGACTGGTATATTGTTTCAAGCAGTTTACTTAGAGTCTCTCCAGGAAAAGAATACTATCTTGGTTATACAGCTGGTTCAGAGCATCTGGATAAACGTCACAGCAAAATACTGTATTTGAATGAAGAGAAGCGTATAATATCAACTGACTATATTCCGGAGGTTGAAGAGAGCTACAAGAGCCGTGATAATAAATATGAGCATCTTACCATAGCACCGGAGAAGGCCGTATATGCTGTCATTCAATGGTGGGCGAGGGGCAGTAAATTTGATAGAGGACTTCTGAACGTTCAAGACCTTGGGTTTTATGCTGTTTCAGAATTTGCACTTCTTGATGCACTTGCAGTAGTAGAAGCAAAAACTCCTTCGACTCCGGTGTCAGGAAAGTCAGTTATAAACAGCTTTAAATCACCTTCGCCGCTTTGGGTACGGGGTAATGCAGACCCAGTTATTATCAACGGATTGACACAGGGTCATGTCATAGGTGATCAGGATGAAATTCCTGATCTTGGAGTCATGTTTAAAGCTATGTATTTTAGAGGTCTGGCAGGAATACCCGCTGCGTTGATTTTTCTGTTTATTGGTTTCCGCATTCTGAAACATCCTCTGCCCCTAATTCGCAGAATAAAACATTTAATTTCATCGGGCATAAAAAAACGACCGTCATGAGACAGCCGTTTTTATTCTTTTAACTAAGTATTAAGGAATACGCATAATTCTGGTTAAATTCCTGTAATCGGGTTTATCCATGTACCAGTCCGAATAACTGAAGCCGTTGCTGTCAACCCAGGTCTGAAAAAGATTGTAAGCATCATAAATTTTTATGCTGTCATAGGGATAGGCAAAGGGCTCAGGAAGGTGCAGTGCCCAGGGGAGATCATTGGTTGTCTTGTAGACAAAGGTTGTACCGATGACGCTGTCATCATCCTCACTACCGAAGTATGGAATATGAACCAGACTTGTAGGCTGGTATCCGGGAAGATGTACCTCTCTTCCACGCTCACCGTTACTGATGATAAAGGGATTATAGGGCGCAAAGCCGAGTTCAGATCTTGTTACGCCTCTTACGAAGTTTATTGAAACCTCTATAAGTTCTGAATCATCCGGTGAAGCCGCATTATAATGCTCCTGGGCATCCTCAAAAACTATAATTACTGCCTTCTGCTGTCGTAATTCTGTTCCGTTATCAGCAACGTAAATGTCGCCCTTTGTATATAGAGCTCCGCTTACTGATGCAACAAGCTCGGGAGCAACACCTAGCTGTACTCCGAATCCGTTATGCATACTTGCAATAATTCCCACTATTTTGAGACTAAGCTGTATCTGAACTATTTTGTTATCTGCATCAAGGGCTTCAATAACATTATAATCAAGGACCAGGTCGTTGAAATCATAATCGCCCTTCCATGGCCACAGGTCCTCATAGGCAAGTGTGCCGTATTCATCCATGCCGGGGAAAAACTGATAACCGGTAACTGTATACAGGGGAGCGTCCTTCAGAGTAAGTGTATCTGCAGGTTCTTCAGGAGCTGTATAATGAACGGTTGTATCTGTAACAAGGCCGGATCTGCTGATGGCCGTTACAGGATTGGAACTTACAGTAAAGATAGCGTCATTAAAATCATTATCTCCGCCGGGTCTTACCAGGTCTTCAATGCCCAGAACAATCTCACCGTTCAGATCAAGCTGAATTATGTGCTGCTGATAGGGAGAGGCATCAGGATTAAGACTGCTTTCAGAGTAGAATGTATTCAAACCTGATGTAACTCCGTAAAAACGCGTGCTGTAAGCATTGGAAATAAGCGTCCAGCCGATTGATGTACCGGCGTCAAAAGTACCGATTTTAACAGTATCACCACTTACCAGCTCTCCTCCGCCGTAGTAGTAGCTCACGTTAGGAAAAATTATTGTAATATCTTCATCAGGAACAGATTCAGGTGGTCCGTCAGCCGTATTGTATGTATAGAAACCTAATGCATTTTTATATCCCGCACCTTCATGAATAAAGGTGACAAAAACTTCACCGCTCTCAGTCATATGAAGATCTGTATCAACAGTATCCATCAGGTATTGAGGTCTGTACTCCGGGACAGGCTGATATTCCGGGACAGCTTCGTTAAGAGCAGCGAGAAGTTCAGCTGAAATACTCTTTCTACTGTCCAGATACAGGGGCTTGCCGTTGGAAGACCAGCTTCCGAGTATTTTATATGAAGGAAGACCGCTTATTGACTGATACAGCGGTGCGACTGTAAGAGCTCTTGAACTGAAAGCTCTGGCAGTCCCCTGTGATGAATGTCTTAAATCAATATTTACTGCATCATTTTCAAGCTCCGCCTCAATTTCACCGGGCATTCCAATGTAATCAGTTTTAATAAAAAGGGTTTCAGTTGTTTCTGCTGCGGTAATACTCAAATTAAGACTGCCGTCGGAGCCTGTTTTCGCTGATATAAGCATTTTACCCTTATCATCATAAACGTCAAAAGGAACCTCAGGATAATCGGTTAGAATTGTAACTAAAATCCATTTTGAGGTGCTGTAATTGAAATCCTCGTCAGATAATGGGGCTCCGTCTGAACCGCCGTCTGCCGCGGCTGTTGAAATATCGGCAGTATCATCTGATATATCTTCAGGAATGAATCCTGCGGTACATCCGAATATAAAAAATACTGTCAGTATCATAATTATTATGTTTTTCATATTTTCTCCCTTCAACAAGAAATTTCTATGTAATATGTGCAACAAACATGCCAATCGCTAAAAATATAGATTTCAGGCTGCCTAGGCATGATTTTGAGCAAATTTATGTGCAGAAAATGTAGCTAAATTGCTAATTGTGCAAATTTTGTAAGAAAATTGACTTTGAATAATCTGCGCATGATAATTTAGCAGGGAGATTAGATTGGATCTTAAAGAAAATATTGAGTATTCAGAGAGACTTATTATCAAACTTTTACCGGGAATTATACATGAACTTAATTCACCAATTCAGTTTATTCATGACAATCTTGAGTATATTGAACATGAAATTGAACAGGACGATATGGATAAAGACGAAATTAAGGATGCAGTTAAGGATTCACTAACCGGAAACCGTACTATGAACAGAATAATCAAAGGACTTTCACTATTATCATCTGATTTTTATCGTCCATTTCAGGATTTCCCTGCTGATGAAGTATTTGAATCAGCTCTTTATGTTACAAGAAATCTATGGAAATACAAATTTATCCTTGAATACGATAAGGAAGGCGGAGGAATTTCTGTCTGGTGCAGTCCTTTTTCATTGATTCTATCATTATGCTGTGTAGTGGAAATTCTTGTTTCAGAGTGTTCTAAAGAGGAAACGTTATCAGGACAGCAAAAACTCTATGCCGGAATAAATTTTGATAATGAGAATGTATTCTTCTGGATAGAGGCTGAATCAGATTCAGCAAAGCTCTGGACTGCAGATTATCAAAGAAGCAGTTCATATATTACAGCCGGTTATCTTATTAACGATCATTCAAAAGGGCGTCTTGATATACTATTTGAATCAGAAAGAGTGAAGGGAATTATTAAACTGCCGTTGAAGGGGCTTTATGAAACCTCTCAGTAAAAACCGTGAAAAAGCACTATTTCTGATATTTGATATCGGTCTTAACGGTTTCAATTACCTTTTCCATATTGCAGTCAGCAGAGCTTCAAGCGGAAGCGATTACGGCAGATTCAATGCGCTTATGTCCTTCGCATCCATTCTCTTTGTAATTGGTATTTCCTTCCAGTCATATATTGGAAGATCACTGGTTCAGGATAAGAAGATAAGAAGAGAAATGCACAGCGTAGCTTTCAATGCGTTTATATACATAACGGCCGTTTTGATTATAGTTCTGATTTTCCATTCAAGAATCGAAACGTTTTTAAGAATTAGTTTTAGACCGCTGCTGATGGTTCTTGGAATTTTTATACTTAATGTAGCTCTCAGTATAGGAAGAGGAATTTTTCAGGCCAGGGAACAGTTTTTAAGACTAAATATTAGCTTTTATCTGGAAGTACTTACTAAAATTCTGCTTCTGGTTTTATTTCTACGGGCAAGTTTGAATCTGGAAAAAGTTATTTTCTGCCTCCTCGCCGGAATGCTGGTATCCTTTATACATACCCTCATAGCAGCCAGGCCGCAGTACCGCAGACTATTGCGGAGCTGGAAGATGTTCTCAGAAGAAAAAAAATCGGTACCTTTTACTTTCAGAAAAATCGCTTTTGTTATTGCAGGTAATATATTTTTATACTATTTAACTGCGCTGGATATGCTTATTGTTAATAACAGGCTGCCTGAGAACTCCGGTATTTTCGCCGTTGTGCTGCGCTACAGTCAGCTGATATTCTTTGCAGGATTCAGTCTTTTTGCCCTTCTGACGCCCGGCCTTAACCGTGCAGCTTCTGATTATTCTGTTTTTATTAAAACATGGCTGAAGCAGCTTGCTTTACTTGCCTGTCTTCTAACAGTTTCTCTTGCCGGTTTTAAGTGGATTCTCCCCTGGACTGTAGTCCCGTTATTCGGAAGTAATTATGCCGAAGCCGGAAATTATTTTGTTGTGGCAGCTGCGGCCTACAGCCTCCTGCTTCTGATTTTTTATCTGGTTACCACATTTATTGCAATCAGGGACAGCTACTATCTTATTTTTCTGTCCCTTCTTGCTGTTATTCTTCCTATCGGTCTCATCCGGTTTTCTTCAGCAATCTATGATGTTCTTTTCACAGAAATGATTCTGTTCGGTGCTGCTGCGTCAGTTCTTATAATATACGCCCTTATCAGATTCAATAAGTTACGTATGCGGTCTGCCCGGTAAGGCTTGAAAATATTTCAGTAACTTCTGAACCCTGGGACAAACCGTCTGCTCCTGAAACTGTCAGCTTATGTGAGCTGTCACTGTAAATTACAGTTTTTCCCATCATATTTTCAATACTGCTGAATTCTACAACGCCTGCCTGATTTCCGACTACATACTGAACATTATGCTGATCAAAAAGTTTCAGCAGGATTTCAAGCGGAACCTGGAAAGCCTTGTTCTCAGCACTACGGTTCATCTCAGCCTGTTTTACAGCTTCCTTGAGCACATTAAGACCATCATCATCTATGCGCCACGGCTTTGTAAGGAATCTGAATATCAGATTAGAGTTAAGGGCGTTTAGAATTGACGGAACCTCAGTAAAACCTGACAGGATTATTCTTACCGTCAGCGGGTATGATGCGGCAACTTCTTCAAGAAGCTGAAGACCGCTTATCCCGGGCATAACAAGATCTGCTACAATAACATCCACCTTAACTGTTTCAAGTATTCCAAGGGCTTCCTTTCCGCTGTTTGCAAAAAGCAGGGAATATGGTGTACCGGAAAGTCTTCTTTTAATACCGTCAAGAACGGCTTTTTCATCATCTACAAAAAGTATTGTTGCGTTCATATCTGCACCTCTTCAAAAACTATATTTCTGTTCATTCTGGGTATCTTTACTATATTCTTTATAAAAGCTATTGAATCACTTACTATATTTACATGTGAGCCTTCACGGTCAAGACAGTAGACAGGTTTCTGAAGGACTCTGAACCGCATCTTTTTTGCCAGAAACAGCATTTCAAGATCTATTGCCAGTTCGGTAGCCTGATGAAGGTTTCCTATAATATACCTGGCTGCAAGGGCATTAAAAGCCTTCAGTCCGGTTTGAGAATCATATACACCTTCAGGAAGCAGATTCTTTGTCAGTATTCTTTTGGCGAAACTCATCATTCTGCGCACCATAGAACGGTTTTCCGCTGTAAGATCCTTTGTTCCAACCACCATATCGTAATAGCCGTCCTGAATTATATTTATAAACCTTGCTATATCCTCTACTGAAAACGAATCATCGGCATCAGCAAAAACAAGAATATCCGCCTGAATTTTTGATATTGCTTCAATGTAAGTTCCGGCTTTCCTTGTATTATTTGTAAGCTGACGCTGACCTAGGAATTGCTGTCTCTGAATAAGAGGCAGATCATCGATGCTCTCTGATGTAAGTTCATGAACAAGAATATCCGTCTTGTCTGTACTTCCGTCGTTTATAAAGAAAATACTCAAATTAAGAAATGAATCTTCAATAAGTTCCTTTACCTTATGGGTAAAATTAACTACGTGTTTGAATCTTGATTCTTCATTATAAACCGGAAGAATTACTGCGATGTCTGTTCGTTTGGATGGATACTCAGGATGAAGCATTGCCTGAACTGCTGCGAGAAGCTGCTGCTGTTCACTCGATTTATAGTAAAGCACTCTGGCCTGCCCGGAGCCAGGCAGAACGCCAAGCAGCGGACTGCTGTCTCTTGCCCCGAATTCACGAAGAATCAGAAGTGGCAGCGACTTATTTTTCTCACGGAGATTCCTAGCAGCCTCCAGTATATCTTCCTGATCCCGGTAATCAATAATTCCGACACCCCTTGAAAAGATTTCAGCGTCTATATTTTCATTGAAGTTAATATTTGTATAAAAATCTTTAACAATAGAAAGATCCATTGCGGAATCTTTCTGCTGCATAATAATTACGTATTCTTTTTTCATCATATCCTCCTGATTCGGTTTGATATGAATAGAATGCATTTATTATGCCAACATCAGGAGATATCATATTTTTCAAGTTTATAATAAAATTGTCTTCTTGATATGTTAAGAATTTTCGCCGCCTGAATTCTGTTGTTTCCGGTTTGTTTTAATGCTTCTGTAATGGCCTGTTTTTCAAGTTCGGAAACCTGAATATCAAGAGGGCGGAGAAGGTTGTCATGAATTCTGACAATATCATTTTCAGGTGTTTCTGCTGAGGATTCACTCCCTTTAGGCATGCTTCTGGAAATTTGAGGCGGTAAATCCTCTATAGTAATCTCATCTTCACGGGCAAGAGCATATGCATGCGAAATAATGTTCTCAAGTTCACGTATATTCCCGGGGTAGCTGTAAGCAGAAAGAACCTTAATAGCTTCTTTAGAGACACCTGCAGACGGTCTGTTGTAGTGTTCTCCAAGAGCATCAAGAAAATGCATTACAAGCAGAGGTATGTCAGATGTTCTCTCTCTAAGCGGCGGAATATCAATCTCTATTGTATTCAGTCTGTAGTACAAATCCTCCCTGAATTCTCCTGCCTCTATCTGTTTTTTAAGATTTTTATTTGTTGCGGCAAGAATTCTAACATCACTTTTAAGAGTCCGGGTGCCTCCGACACGCTGAAATTCACCCTGCTGAAGCAGCCGGAGGAATTTTGCCTGAATTGACATTTCCATATCTCCGATTTCGTCCAGAAACAGTGTTCCATGGTCGGCAAGTTCAAATTTACCCGGTTTTTCCCGCAAAGCCCCGGTAAAAGCCCCCTTTTCATGCCCGAAAAGTTCACTTTCAAGAAGACTGGATACAAGACCGGCGCAGTTTATCTTTATGAACGGGCCGTTTGAGCGGGGACTGTACTTATGTATAAGATCTGCTATAAGCTCTTTTCCGGTACCGCTTTCACCCATTATTAATACAGGAAAATCGGTGTCGGCGATTCCTGAAGCCGTTTTTAATAATTTACCCATTTTTGGATCAGAATAAACTATTGACGAGTCATACTGATTCCTTCTGTTGAGTTCATTCTTTAAATCTTCCAATTCATTTTTCTGTTTTATCTGAAGAATTATTCTTCTGATTTTTAATATAAGCTCTGATGTATTAAAGGGTTTTGGTATGTAGTCATAAATTCCCTTTTTAATAAGATCTACCGCACTTTTCAGATCTGAATAGCCTGTCATTATAAGAATGAAAATCTCCGGATTTTCTTCAAGAGCTGCTTCGGCTACCAGATCTCCGGGAACTTCTGGCATATGAAGATCTGTCAGAATGATATCGTATTTTTTCTGTTCTATCATTCTGACAGCCTCAGGACCTCCGGCTGCTGAATCAAGTCTAATATGATCAATGATTTCATTACTCCGTATTGCCCTTAAAAGAGATGACAGATAAAGATCATCATCATCCGCAATGAGCATCAATGGCTTATATACTCCTGTATCCATACCTGAATGCTATTACATTTTCTGCACAGGTGCAAATTTTGTAACTGTACAATCTTTGCACATAGGCTGATATTTTGTCATTCTGCCCGGTTACCGGCACTTGGCATCATTATTGCAATAATCATACTGCATTGAGGAGGATACGATGAAAGAAATTTACAGTGAAAACAGAGTTACAGTGCTTTTCCTTTCCTGGAGGGATATAAAATCTCCTAAGGCCGGAGGAGCCGAAGTTTATACACATGAAATGCTTAAAAATGCTGACCATGATAAATACCGTTTCATACATTTTTCATGCGGTGTTGATGGTCTTTCAGATTATGAGTTTATTGACGGTATCCTCTATATAAGAGAAGGTTCCCTATTAAACGTAATAGGCAAAGCAAAAGAATTCTATAACTATAATAAACAGAATATTGATTATGTGGTTGACCAGTCAAATACCCATCAGTTCTTTACTCCTTTCTGGGTTGAAAAAGAAAAAAGACTGTTTTTTATTCATCAGCAGACAAGGGAAATCTGGTTTCAGCAAATGAGTTTTCCATTCAGCCTTGCAGGTTATCTGCTTGAATCGCCAATGCTTCGGCTGCACAGGTATGACCGGACTATAACAGTTTCTAATTCAACTGCAGCTGAACTTATACGAATAGGGTTTAATAAGGAAAAGATAAGCATTCTGCCTGAGGGTTTGTCGTTTACTCCCTGGGAGGCAGATAAATGGGAAAAAAAGGATGAAGGGCCTGCGTTTATCTATGTGGGCAGATACAGCCGCTATAAGGGAATAAACAAGGCTATTATCGCCTTTTCAGAGGTTAAGAAACAGCATAGAGATGCTGTTCTTTGGCTCGTGGGTAAGCCTGATAATGAATATGTGAAAAAGGTTCTTCTGCCTCTCTGCAGTAAAATCGGTCTGAGTATCGGACCAAGGGATGAAAATCCGGATGTTGTTATCTGGGGCTTCGTTTCAGAAGAGAAAAAGCTCGAATTGATGAGCAGGGCTAAAGCTCTTATCTTTCCTTCTGTCAGGGAAGGCTGGGGCTTGATTATAAGCGAGGCTGCTGCAGTGGGTACTCCCAGTATAGTTTTTGATGCTCCAGGGACAAGGGATGCTGTAGATTACGGAAATGCCGGTTATATGTGCAGTGATCGGAGTACGCAAGAGCTTGCATCCAAGTGTTTTAAAGCCTGCAGTAACGACATTGATTACCGTAACATGCAGATCAAAGCTTATTCGTATGCCTTCAGACTCGACTGGAAAAAAACAGGACAATTATTTACAGAATTTCTTAATACTCTCACATATTCAAAAGGAGGACTGAAATGGGTTGTGTAGCAGTAGTGTTTTCAACATATAACAATCCGGACCATGCAGTTTCATGTCTGGACAGTATAATAAAGCAGACTTATAGTGACATCAAAGTCGTAATTTCTGACGACGGCTCTACAGACAATACTTTGGAAAATCTGGATCTTTATCTCAGTGCAGACAGAACAGCCGGGAATATTACGAGTGAAGTTGAAATCTTAAGACTTCCCCATGGTGAAAGAGGTATTGCAAGATTAGCATCTATTGAACAGGCATTGAAATATGAGCCGGAATACATATTATTTATAGATAGTGATATGACTCTGGAAAAAAATTGCATTGAAACATGCGTCAGGAAATTCGAGCAGGAACCGGATTGCGGAGCTCTGGTTGTTCCGGAAAAACCTGTATCTGATTTTAATAATATATGGACCCGGGTTAAAATATTTGAAAGAACTGTATTAAACGATGCCGGCCCGGACCTTGATAAAAACTCAATAGAAGCAGCCCGTTTCTGGAGAACCGGAGCTTATAAGCAAAGCGGCGGCCTTAATTCCCGGCAGACTGCCTTTGAAGAAATTCAGCCGACCATCCGGTACATAAAACAGGGCGGAATTGTAAGAAGGGCACAGCAGACACAGGTTACCCACGATGAAAAACAGGTAACATGGAAAAATATTTTCAGTAAAAAAAAGGGATACTTTACCGCAATGGAATCTACAGCAAGACTGGAATCCAACGGATTTATGGAAATGCTTAAGCGATGGTATTTTTTCAGACCAGTTATATACCGTAAATCAAACATACGCAGATATCTTGAACATCCGGTTCTTGGATTTTTAATGTTCTTTATGTACTTCGGTCTCACATTCAGTGTTGTATCTGCACAGCTTAAAGCTGCTTACAGACGGATAAGAGAGAAGGGTAAAAGTGCTGAAGCAATGGCCGGTTAGACCGCTGCACCCCATTCGGAAGGAGGATAACATGAAAGACAATAATAATTTTATAAGTTTTTTTAACAGAAGTATTCCTTTCCGGATGGGGCTGATGAATCTTATAATTGTAGGCTTTCTTGTAGCCGGATTGATGACAGTTTTTATGATTAATATTAACCAGATCATGGGACGCCATATAGACGCTGATGAACAGAACAGACTTCTTATAATATCAGAGATTATTGAAAGTCACCTTGATGAATACAGCAGAGATTTGAAGTATGATACTCAGGATTTAATTTTTAAAAACGTTTTTGAAGATCCGGAGAATGCCGATGAACTTTTAACAGAAAAATGGAAAACCTTTAACAACGGCGATATATACGGTACTTATTATATGATTTCAAATGAAGGCCTTATCGTTGCCTCATCAGAAGCCCGTGTAAATACAGAACTGACCAAAAGTTTAAATGATGCTTTATTGACTTTGCACGACGAGAACAGAGGATTTTTTATCAGCTCAGATAATCATCAAATCGTATTCTTTGTTAAAATACAGGAACAGGATTTATATTCATACGGGTATATTCTTTTTGCGGTTGAATTCAGGGTATTTTATGATTCTGTAAAACATTACCTGGCAGTTCAGGCTCCTGAACACAGTTTTAAATTTTATATTAACAATGAACTTATAATTGAATCAGGTGATTTTTTAAATGACGACACTGTAAATTCTCTGGAACTTGAATTTGCACCTGTTAAAATTGAGATGCATACTTCAAACAGGATAAGAAATAATATCTCGGCTGAAATAGGTGCTAAATTGCTTTATCTGGCAATATTAACAGGCATTATATCAACCCTGCTTATCACGATAATTTCATCAATAACAATGTCCCGGCCTATTAAAATTCTTGCAAAAGAAATTTCTGAGATAAGTGAGGGAAAGCGGACACAGCTTTCAAGAATACCAAGAGTTGCCGGTGAAATAACGTATCTTTCAGAAACATTTATAAAAATGCATCAGTCACTTGAAAGAAGAAGAAGCCAGCTTGAATGGACCAATAAGAGCCTTACAACAGCATGGGAGGAAATTAAAAGCACACAGGAGCAGCTGGTAACAAGTGAAAAAATGGCATCTATCGGCCATCTTGCCGCAGGTGTTGCTCACGAAATAAATAATCCGACAGGATATGTCTATAATAATCTTACAACACTTCAGGAATATCTTGATGTTTTTAAATCAATGTACAGTTCTATTGAAAAAGCAGTTTATGCGCGGCAATCTGAAGACAGCAAAATGCTGAACGAATCACTTGATGAAGTAAAAAATATCATCGGGAATCAGGACACACAGTTTATCATGTCAGATATAAACGACCTTGTAGAGGAATCAATTTCGGGAACTGAAAAAATCAAGGACATTGTACAGGGGCTCAAAAATTTTGCCAGAACTGAAAATCATGTACCTAAACCCGGAAATATTAATGATGCCCTTGAAACAGCACTGAAACTTACACGTAATGAACTTAAATATAACTGTGAAATAATTACTGACCTTAAAAAAGTCCCTGTAATAGACTGCATGGAAGACCGCCTTACGCAGGTGTTCATTAACATTCTCATTAATGCAGGAAACGCAATATCGGAGCATGGTAAAATTTTTGTCAGCACCTCTGCTGATGATGATTGGGTAACCATAAAGATAAAAGATACAGGCAGCGGAATACCGGCGGAAAATATTTCAAAACTATTTGAACCTTTTTTTACAACAAAGGATATCGGAAAAGGAACAGGCCTTGGATTATCCATCTCGCTCGGCATTATCGAAGATCACAACGGTACAATAGATGTTGAAAGCAAAGTTGGAGAAGGTACAAGTTTTGTTATTAAATTACCTAATGTGAGGAGTAAAAATGATGAATGAGAGAACACTGCTTTTTGTAGATGATGAGATACCTATTATTAAGACAATTTTAAGGCAGTTCAGAAATGCGGATTTTAAACTGCTTACTGCCAATAATGCGAAGGATGCTCTGCACCTGCTTGAGCTGAACGATGTTAACGTGCTCATAACAGATGAGAGAATGCCGGGAATGAACGGTATTGATCTGATTAAAATAACAAAGGAAAAATATCCGGATGTTGTCAGAATTATGCTGTCCGGATACGCAAACAGTGAAGTAATTAAAGAAGCCGTAAAGAATAAAGATATATACAGTTTTCTTTTTAAACCGTGGACTAAAGAAAAAGTTTCATCTGTAATAAATGAAGCTTTCATTCTATCAGAAGAACTTCACCTGAAAAATAATAATGAATTAAGAGATGCACAGGGGCTGATTGAAATTGATATTGAAGATTAGGCCTGTCAGGGAGGCGGATGATGACAAAGACTAATTATGTTTTATTCATAGATGATGATGAGAATGTGCTGAAATCATTGATGAGAAGCATGCAGCGATGGCTTTCAGCAAACGAGATGAAGGCGCTTTTTGCCAATACAGTCGTTGATGCTGTTAATATATTTAAAGATCATAAAAATGAAATTAAAACTATTGTCACAGATCAGCAGATGCCTGTATTGAAGGGAAATGAACTTGCCAAGGTGTTAAAAAAGAATTCACCGGACCTTCCGGTAATAATACTGTCTGGACATTCAAGTATGGAAGACATGCAGGATATAATCAACACCGGAGTCTTTGCCTATAGAGCGAAGCCATGGGATAATAAAGATCTCCAGAATGAAATAACCAACGCAGTAAACTATTATTCTATTGTTCAGGAAAATATTCAAATGAAAAATGAACTCTTATCCGACCTGCAGGTAGCTTCTAACCTGCAGAAAACTATAATGAATGCAGAAAACCCCTTAAAAGACAGATGTTCCGTTAATGTAACCTTTATGCCTAACAGCCAGTCGGGGATAAGCGGTGATTATTACGATATTATAAAATTATCCGAAAATAAAATGCTGATTCTGTCAGGTGACGTTTCCGGTCATGGAGTTCAGAGTTCATTTCTAACAGCAGCTTTAAAATCTATTATCTATCCTGATTATATCCGGACAAACAGCATTGATGATATTACTCCTTCATCTTTAATCTCCTGGCTTAATAAACGGATAACCGAGTTTCTTGACGGATTTGATTACATGTTTCTAACTTTCAGTGCGGTTCTTTTGGATTTTAAGAAAATGACCATAACAACTGCCAACGCCGGACAGCCGCCTGTTTATTTAATAAGAGATAACAGTATAAAATCAATAAAACATGACGGTCTGGCTTTGGGTATAAATCCGGATGAGATATATGCAGAAGTAACTGAAAAAATATATAAAGATGATATTCTTGTGCTATGTACCGACGGAATTTTTCCATCAGGTTCAGATTCAGAAAATTTCACTGAGATTAATTTTAAAGATATATTTCTTAATAAGAGATTCTCGGTACATAATCATAAAGAAATAATTTCAGATATCGAAAAACAAATGTTTCCTTCTGTAATAAACGATGATTATACTTTACTTACGACCATTATATTATGAAAAGGGGGCTTTTAATTGGATAAAGATGAGCTTCTAAAAATCCTTCAAAAACGTTTTGAGGAAAACCGCGGCAGACATACAGATATTGACTGGGATCATGTTTACAGCCGTCTGAATGAAAACAGTACACTTTTCAGTGTGCTGCTTAAGATGGAGCAAAGCGGCGGTGAACCTGATGTAATTGGACAGGAAGCTGATAAGGGCAGAATAATTTTTTGCGACTGTTCAGCTGAAAGCCCTAAAGAAAGAAGAAGCCTGTGTTATGACTCTGAAGCCCTTGAATCCAGAAAAGAGCATAAACCGGTAGGTAATGTTCTTGATACTGCAGCTGAGATTGGAATTGAACTGCTTGACGAAGAACAATACAGAAACCTGCAGGCGTTGGAACCTTTCGATCAGAATACTTCAAGCTGGATAAAGACCCCTGATTCTATCAGAAAACTGGGCGGGGCAATATTCGCAGATTATAGATACGGTACCGTTTTTATCTATCATAACGGTGCAGAGTCCTATTATAGTTCACGCGGTTTCAGAGGCATTATCAGGATTTAGACCGTATTTCTAATATTAGCAAAATGATAATATTTCCTCCTTTTTTCGTGATAATTTGTTCAATCAGAGTTATCTTATTACTTGGTAAGAAAAGTTCATAATTGTTTATGTATATAGAAGAAATACTATGACTAAATTGAGACAACTGCTGCTTTTTTCAATATTATCCGGTTCATTCATTATTGCTTCATGTGATCCATTTTCATCACTGGAGCTTGCATGGGATAAATCAAACCCGTCTGTATCCGAGGCACCGGATTTATCAAGTAAAATTTCCTTTATCAGCGGAGAGTTGAACGGTACAACTATTACCCCAGAAGATAGATCATTTACTGTTTCAACAGATACATATTTTATGGGGACAATTATGATTGAAACCCTTAACGGATTTGAAAGTAGTGCCAACGTACCGCTTGGTGTAACTAATACCTGGGATGGTAATGAATCTGCATACTGGCTTGAGCAGCTGAATATTGAAAATGGTACTAACACATATTCTATTGATGTACACGAGACAGCTCCTTCAACTCCCGGCACTTACTATTTAATAGTTGCATTTAACGAAGCTGACAGCATAGAAGAAGTATTCTCATGCACTGATTCAGCTGTTTCTTCAGCACCTGTATGGAATGACGGGAATGATATTGCCGACTGGGATTCTGCACAATTAGCCGATGCGGACTCATATGGAGCAGCCGAAACCCAATATTTATATTCAGACGGTTTTTCAAGTATTTGGATTCCATCTTTAGTGATTGAAATAATAGTAGAATAGCTGTAATTCCTGCCGGTTATGCTATAATCAACCTATGAGTGTTGAAAAAGTGTTCTGGCAGGATCCATATTTACAAAAGCTTGATGCAGTAATTACTTATCTTGATAAAAATGAAATTATACTGGATAAGACCATCATTTTCTCTTTTTCCGGCGGTCAGGAATCTGATTATGCAACTATAGGCGGAAATTCAGTTATTGATTCAAGAATCGAAAATAAGGAAATAATCTATTCAATAAATCCCGAATATGAAATGTTTGAGGGACAGAAAATTAAAATGCATATTGACTGGCCCAGAAGATACAGGCTAATGAGGCTGCATTTTGCCGCCGAACTTGTTCTTGAACTCGTTTACCGGAATTATAATAAACCATATAAAACAGGTGCACATATTAACCCTGCTAAAGCAAGACTTGATTTTGAATGGAATGGAAATATCACCGAGGCTATTGATAAAATTAGGCCTGATCTTGAAAAGCTTATAATTGAAAATCATAATATCCGCAGTTATTTCACAGATGAGAAAAATGAAATACGGTGCTGGGAGATTGAAGGATTTGCATGTGTTAATTGCGGGGGAACTCATCTCCGGACTACCGGTGAAATTGGTCAAGTCAGGCTTAAAAGGAATAACATAGGTAAGGGGAGGGAAAGAATAGAAATTACCCTCGTAAATCCGAACCTTCAGCTAAGCAATGGAAACAACCATGTATAGAATTGAAAAAGAACAACGAGGACATGATTTATCAAAATTGTTTATAAAACTTATTTGGATTTAGGATTTAAAGAAGAATATATCAATGATATGCTTGTAATGCGATTGACTGTTAATGGAGATGAAAAATGAAAGCAAGTGTTATACTCGCGCATCCTTATAATAAAAGTTTTAATCATGCTATTTTTAATAGAGCAGTTAAAACTTTGAATGAGCAGGGTATTATCACCTTTGCTCATGATCTTTATTCAGAAAATTTTAATCCTATTCTCACGGTTAATGAACTAGGCTGGAACAAATCGGAGGATCCTCTTGTAAATAAATTTTCTGAAGAACTGGTTGAATCTGATTATCTTGTGTTTATTCATCCGAACTGGTGGGGTCAGCCTCCGGCAATGCTTAAAGGTTATATAGATCGCGTTTTCAGGCCGCCTCATGCCTATGATATGCCGGAGGACGGTTCAGGCGGAGGCCTGCCTATTGAGAAACTGAAAGGTAAATACGGCATAGTTTTTAACACTTCAAATACACCTGAAGACAGAGAAAATGATTATTTCGGAGATCCGCTGGAGAATGAGTGGATAAAATGTACCTTCGGTTTTTGCGGAATAACTGACTGTCTTCGAAAAATGTTCAGGATAATAGCTGACAGTGATGAAAAACAGCGTACCAGGTGGCTTGAAGAAGTTGAAAAAATACTGATTAAAATGGTTTCAGATAAATTATAAACTTATTAAAGACATCTTAGGTTTTATTTTTTTCGCCGATATAAACTCCAATAATGATCAGGGCTGTTCCTGCAACTGCCATAAGAGGGTGTTTTATAACTCCTCTAAAATAATCAATAATTGCAGCAGTAAATACCTGACCGCCTATCATCATAACGGTTGCCTTGGCGGCTCCTATTTTAGGTACGACAAAATTTGAAATAGTAACGTATAAGGCTCCGATAAAACCTCCTAAATAGGCATAATATGGAATCTCGGCATATTTAAATGCATAACTGTTCATAACCGCCACGATTACAGCCATAACAACAGAACCAGTAAGATGGTTCCACAGTGATGCTCCGGCAGGATTTATCAGACTGCCAAGTTTTGCGTTTATTGATCTTGCAAGAATTCCGACCATTCCGCTGAATAAGGCAAGAAGAATATAGGGGATTATCATGCGTTTCCCCTTGAATTAATAATTAAAAGAGCTCCTGTCAAAATACATAGCAGCCTTATAATGTCTCGTACTCCAGGAGTACGTCTTGTTTCTACTATGAATCCTGTATAATCAAATAAAAGCGCCGCTGAGGTCTGTCCCAGAATAAGACAGCTTAAGCTGCCGGCAAGTCCTAGAGGCGAATTAACTACAATATTCGAAATCACAACAGTCAGAGAGCCTGCTACACCGCCGGTATATGCCCAGAGAGGAGCTTCCTTTGAAAATAGTATGCCTTTTCGATGACTGTTTATTATAAGCCAGAGAATAAAACTGCCTGCCAGGCCGGCGACATGCACAATTAAGGAACTGAAGAACGGATTGGTATAACGGCTTAATATACCATTAATCAATACCATTAAGGCAAGGCAGCCGCCCGCTGCAGTAGCGGCAAATGTATAAATACGCTCGTTAATCATCGTCCTCATCATCGTCGAAAATGAATAATTCATCAATAGAAGAATTCAGATTTTTTGCTATTCGATGAGCCAGTTTAATTGAAGGATTGTAATTTCCTTTCTCTATAAAACTTATGGTTTCCCTTCTGGCATTCACAAGAACTCCAAGCTGTTCCTGAGTAAGGTCATACCTGGCTCTGAATTCCTTGATTCTTGTTCTCATTCGGCTGAAAGCCTTTTATTGTAGATGATTCGGGAAGTAAAGAAGGTTATCAAACTGACTGCATAGATATAAATAATGAATGCGTCAACCTTCAAATTCATTAAATTGAAATTGGAAGCAATATTTACGATATACATAAGAATAAAAACTGAAAAAAATGCGTTTCTAAAACTTTTGAGTGAAATAAGATTTGTAAGTTCATCTTTTTGTACCCTCTGAAGTCTCTCATTTTTTTTCAGTGCAAGGAAAATTGAGAATATTATTACGAGAAAGATTATTACAGAAATTACGGCGGTTATCTGAAAGTTTTCATGTTTAAAATAACCTGCCAGGGCAATCACTGACATAATAAATCCAACAATAATCAACATAGAATTTTTTTTCATAAACTGCTCCTTTGTTAAATATATGCATCTATATGTTATATATATATCACTTTTATATAAAAATCAAATTTTATATTCAGATATGCTATAATATTGTTAAAATTGATTAAACAGGAATAAAAATTGGAAAAAATAATAGAAGGCTTATACATTATAAAAAATGTCGGCGTAGCCAATGTTTTTGTTATAGGTGATAAGGAAAACTATTCCTTGATTGATACCGGAATGGAAAACGGTACTGATTATCTTATAAAAGAACTTAAAGAAAACGGTTTTGAACCCGGCAGACTATCGAGAATTATTCTATCGCATTATCACCCCGATCATGTTGGCGGACTTAAAAAACTTATGCTGCTCTCAGCTGCAGTCCTTGAGGCTCACGAAAATGATGTCGATTCAATAACAAGTGTCCTCTGCAGCTGCGGATGCTGCAGGGATAAAATTGATGTTGAATTAAAAGATGGAGACTTTATTGATTTGATTGGCGGTCTTGAAGTGATCAACGTCAGCGGGCATACTCCGGGAAGCATTGCTTTATACCAGAGAGACAAAAAAATAATGTTTTTCGGAGATGTTATTAAGGATATTGAAGGACAGGGGTTGTGTATAGGTATACCTGAACACTATAACCACGATACTCAGCAGACACTGAAAGATGGACAGAAACTTCTTAATTATGAAATTGAAATTGCTTTATTCAGTCATGGTGAACCGGTTTTAAAACCGGATATCAACAAATTATATCAATTAAAAACATAATAATATTATTATGTTCTAATACAGAGATTAAAAAAAAAATAATAAATAAATTGGAGAAAAACTATGAAAAAAATTGGATTTATACTTTTAATTCCGTTATTTACTTTCTTTATCAGCAGCTGTGATTTATTCGGAATTTTTGGAGCTAAACTTTATATAACTGATGAAACTAGATCTGAGCATGAACTCTACACTATTAAAATCCTTTCTCCCGGGGCTAATTCAGGTTCCGGAACAAACATTTACGCAAATCCTGTAGATACGCTGGAATATGACGGATATTCATGGAAAGTATATAATATTCCTGCAGGATCCTCTGATATTTATATGGAGTTCACCACCGATGTTGGATTTGACAGTGAAGATAATGAAAGAACAGAAGTATATGCTGAAGCCGGAGACTGGGTTGCTGTCTGGTTTATAGATTCTGCAACTGATGATACAAGTTACTGGGAAGGTTCAGGTGACTTTCATCTTGATGACTGTCCAAGATATGAGTACTAAGAAGGCATTTTCAGTATAAAATATATTATTATATAGTCTGGATTATTTAATTTTGAATACAGCAAAGGAGTACCATTATGAAAACAATAATTAATCTTGTTACAATATGGACTGATAATATCGAAGAGATGAAAACTTTTTATTCGACGGTTCTTGACTTCGAAATTATTAATGATCTTGGCGATTATGTAGAATTCCATAATGAAGGCTGCAGATTTGCCGTTTGCAAAAGGTCTGTAATGCACGGTACTTCTGCTGAATTCAAAGAAAAACCCATTGGACAGATTTTGGAACTGGCTTTCCCCTGTGAATCAGTAGAGGATCTGGATGCCTCGTATAAAAAAATCATCTCAAAAGGTGCTGTAGCGGTACAGGGCCCTTCAAATATGCCATGGAACCAGCGCACTGCCTTCTTTAAAGATCCGGACGGCAATATACATGAGCTGTTCACTGAATTAAATTAAACGGTGGGAACAAATGCATTATGAAACTGAGCGTCTTGTTTTAAAATATCCCGATGATTCATGCGGCAAGGATTATCTTGAATATCTTATAAGAAACCGGGAGTTCCTGAGAGAATGGGAACCTGCACGCACAGATTCATATTTCACAATTGACTCTGCAAATAAGTTTTGCAAAGAACAGCAGGATGGAATAAAGAGCAAATCCTATCTTACCTTATTTATCAGTAATAAAAACGACTCTAACATAATAGGGACAGTCAGTTTATCCAATATTGTCAGAGGTGTTTTTCAGTCTTGCTTTCTTGGATACAAACTCGACGTAGATGAGATAAAAAAAGGTAAAATGTCCGAGGCTGTTGAAAAGACTATTGAAATTGCATTTTCAGAACTTCGGCTTCATAGAATCGAAGCTAACATCATGCCCCGAAACACGGATTCTATAAAACTTGTAAAAAGGCTTGGATTTACTGATGAGGGGTTAAGCCGTAAATATTTAAAAATCAATAATAGATGGGAAGACCATCTGCATTTTGCTATTCTTAATGATATGGAGGATGAAAATGAAAATTAAAGATCTGACTCCTGAAAAAGAAAAGCTGTACTGCATGTGCCTTGAGGACTGGTCTGATGAAATAAAGGAGGCCGGTAATCATAAAGAACTCTGGTATGCTGCAAATAAATCAAAAGGGCTTAGAGTCAAACTATCAGAGGATGAAAAAGGAAATACAGGAGGTATGATCCAATATTTGCCTATTGAAGAATCTGCAGCATCAGGTTCTGACCTTTATTTTGTCAATTGTATCTGGGTTCATGGATATAAACAGGGCCGGGGTAATTTTCAGAAAAGTGGAATGGGTAAAGCATTGCTGAAGGCTGCCGAAGAAGATGTAAAAGCTCTCGGAGCAAAGGGTCTTGTTACCTGGGGTATATCACTGCCTTTCTGGATGAAGGCTTCATGGTTTAAAAAGCATGGATACAAAAAAGTTGATAAAATTGGTATTCAGGAACTTCTATGGAAACCTTTTTCTGAAGATGCCATGAAACCATGCTGGATTCGGCCTGCACGTAAACCTGAAACTGAAAAAGACAAAGTAACTGTTACAGCCTTCATAAACGGATGGTGTCCTGCACAAAACCTTGTTTATGAGAGAGCAAAGCGTGCGGCAGAAAAAGCTGGAGAAAAAGTAATTTTCAGGCGAATAAATACCTCGGACCGTAAAGTCTTTCTTGATTGGGGAATCATGGATGCTTTATATGTTGATAAAAAAGCAATCAATACCGGACCGCCTCCGTCCTATAATAAACTCTTGAAAATAATTGAAAAGCGAGTAAAGAAGTTAAAATAGATTATTCAGGAATTACCTGTTAAATTTTTGGTTGCTCAATTAATAAAGTTAAAGCATATTGAATATATCCTTACTTGAGATGGAGCTTCTAATGAAGATTACAAATGCTGATAAAATTAATGAATACTACGAAGCTCTTGTTGAGCGCAATGAAGATTATCAGGGAGTATTTTATGCATGTGTAAAAACTACTTCTATATTCTGTATTTCTACCTGCAGAGCCAGAAAACCCAGAATAGAAAATGTTGTATTTTTTTCTGATTTCAAAGAAGCTCTGATAGAAGGGTTTCGTCCATGCAGGATATGCCGTCCCACCGAAAATTCTCAGGAAGCTCCTGATGAAGTAAAAGAAGCTGTAAAACTTATCACTGATAATCCGAAGCAGAAATACAATGATTATGAAATGAAAACGCTTGGTTTCAGTCCCAGTTTTCTAAGACGATGGTTTCAGGATAACTATGGCATTACATTTCAGTCTTTTCAGAGAATGTACAGAATAAACACAGCGTTTGAAGAACTTCAGAAAGGAAAAAATGTTACTGATATAGCCTTTGAATCTGGATATGAATCCCTTAACGGTTTTGGATATACATATAAAAAATTATTTGGGAATTCACCTGCTAAAACCAACGGAAAAAATATCATTCTAATACATCGCCTGACAACTCCTATTGGGCCCATGTTTACCTGTGCCACGGATGAAGGAATTTGTCTCCTTGAATTTACAAACAGAAGAGCCCTGGAAACAGAATTCAGGGATATACAAAAAAAACTGAATGCTGTTATTATTGCAGGTGTAAATGATCATATTAAACAGCTTGAAAAAGAACTTAAAGAGTATTTTGAAGGAACGCGAAAACAGTTTACTGTTTTACTTGTTACCCCTGGAACAGAATTTCAGCAGCTTGTATGGAACAGCCTGAAAAAAATTCCATATGGAGAAACAACTTCATATCTTAAACAGGCGGCATCCATAGGAAGGGAAAAAGCGGTCAGGGCTGTGGCTACCGCAAATGGAAATAATCGTATTGCAATAATTATCCCATGCCACAGGGTTATCGGAAGTGACGGAAGCCTCACCGGTTATGCAGGCGGACTTGAGAGAAAACAATGGCTTCTTGATTTTGAAAAATCAAATTGTCGGTTATAATTAACTATATGAGGCAATTTCAAAACTAAGAAAGTTTTGCATAAAACTCTATCAGTATTGTACAGGAGTAAAATATGGCATTCAGCTGGGTTACAATTATTGTAAAAAATATGGAGAAATCTCTTGCATTTTATCAGGATATGACCGGTTTGAAAATTAACAGACAGTCTGAACCCATGCCGGGAACCCGACTTGCATTTCTAGGCTTTGAAGGTGGATATACAGAGGTTGAACTGATTCAGAATTCGAAGAATCCAAATCCGGTTCACGGCAGCGATATATCAATTGGATTTACAGTTGAAAATCTTGAAAATAAAATTGAAGAACTTAAAAAGAATGGAATTACTGAAATTGACGGCCCATATCAGCCTTCACCCTTTATAAAATTCTTCTATGCAAAAGATCCAGATGGCGTAAAAATTCAGTTTATTCAGAACCTGAATTAGAAATCAAGCTCAACAGGTGCAGACTTATCAGTTGAACTGCGTATTACAAGTTCCGTACCAAGAACTGTAAGTCTGTTTTTTACAGAGGGGTTATCAATAATCTCTCTAAGTAATTTTACAGCTTCTTCACCCATATCTGAAATAGGCAGTGACACCGTGGACAGGGCAGGTTCATACATTGCAGACAGCATGATATTATCGAAGCCGATTAATGCAATATCATCTGGAATTTCAAGTTTACACTGTGAAAAATATTTAAGGCAGCCCAGTCCGACATTATCATTCTCTGCAACAACAGCATCGGGTCTTTGCTCCATATCCATAATCTTTCTTGCTGTATAATATCCGTTCTGCATCTTGAGAGGGCCGTTAAAGACCAGCTTCGGATCCGCATCTAATCCCGCCTCTTTCAGAGCGTCGCAAAAGCCTTGAAACTTCTGAGCGGAAATACGGTTATCAGAGTAACCTCCGGCATAGGCAATTCTTCGGTGACCTGCTTTCAGCAGGTAATCTGTAGCTTTGTACATACCTTCACACACATCGATACATACCCGGTTCAGCCTTGTCATCTCAATATCCCAGCTGAGCAGAACAACGGGGAGAGTATCCTGCAGCTCTTTCACATACTCATCAATCATCTGTTCCTGATCGACAAAGCAGAGAATCAGTCCGTCAACAGGATTTTTACTGATATTATCAAGATAGTTTTTAATTACCTTAAAATCATCTTCAATTGTCATAAGTGTAGCTGTAAGACCGTTGCTTACAGCATTGGTTCTGATGGAATTAAAAACTTCTACAAAAAACGGATTGCTTATATTCGGAGTAATAACCGAAATCAGTCCTGTTTTTCCGGTTCTCATGCTCCGCGCAAGCGGGCTGGGGCTGTAGTGAAGTTCCTTAATTGCACGTTCTACACGTTCACGGGTTTTTGCCTTAAGAGAGTCTGGATTATTAAGATATTTTGATACTGTACCTACGGAGACTTCGGCTAGACCGGCTACATCCTTAATAACCGCCATTTAATATCCTTTTCTGTTTATTCTTGAAAATGAATCGATATCATTATATAATAAAATACTAAATAAGGGTAAAAAATATAATTTATCGGCATAAGACAATTAAAAAGGTCTTATTTCGATTTTAGAGACTCTTAAAATGAATCGATTCATTTTAAGAGTCATTTAAACTGGAGGAAAAATTGCCTGTAATTACAGAAAGAAAAGAAGTTCTTGGTATCTATGAAGAAGCAGAAAAGAAAGGATGGGTAATACCATGTCTGTGCACTGAAAATCTTACGACAACAGAAGCTATTCTTCAGGCCGCACTCGAGTACGGAAAAGACAAATCCATACCGGATATTCCGGTAATAGTAGCAATCACAAATCAATATGATCACCGGACACAGTCTGCTTATTATACTCATACAAGACGCTGGGATATAGGTTTAAAACTCTTTATGGCTGATCTGGGTGTTCTTATGTCATCCGGCTCTCCTTATGAAAACTTGAGAGTAATGGTTCATCTTGATCATACACAGTTTGATGATGATGCAGATTTACTTTCATGGGATATGAAGCAGTTTTCCTCAATAATGTTTGATGCATCAAAAGTCCCGCTTGATCAGAATATAACTCTTACAAAAAAGTTCGTAGAAGCACAGGGCAGTAATATAGTTATTGAAGGCGCTTGCGATGAGATTGTTGACGCAACGGGGCAGGATAAAAGTGAACTTACAACAGCAGAAAAAGCAGAAGATTTTTTTCGCAAAACCGGAGTTGATCTAATAGTTGCAAATCTTGGTACAGAACACAGAGCCAGCGGTGCAGACTTGAAATATTACGGAGATTACGCAAGAAAAATCAAAGAAAAGATTGGAACCAGGATAGTTCTTCATGGAGCTTCCTCGGTACACGGGGAGCAGATAGCTCATCTCATTGAAGACGGAGTCTGTAAGGTCAATATTTGGACGGCTCTTGAACGGGATTCCTCACCTGTACTTTTAAAATTAATGGTTCAAAACGCATCAAAAACCGGCGGTTCAGACATGGTTGGTGAACTAATTAAGGAAGGTTATCTGACCGAAAAATGCAGGAATGGTGAAAAGGCTTCGATTGCATTCTTCACTACTGAAGCAAGGCAGCAAATCATATTTGAAGAAATGAAAAAAATTGTCAGAGGCTATCTTGATCTCTGGTATGTATAGGACAGGAGTAAATTATGTCTCTTCTCGGACTTGATATAGGAACATCAGGATGCAAAGCTACAATAGTAGATTATGAAGGAGCTGTACTGGGACAGGCACATCGGGAATATCATTTAATAAATCCCGGCCCCGGCCTTGAAGAACTTGATCCTGAAACCGTATGGAAATCTGTTAAAGCAGTTATTTCTGAATCAATTTCAAGATGCAGTTCAGATCCTGTAGTTGCAGTAAGTGTATCATCTTTCGGAGAAGCAGCTATTCCGGTCGGAAATGACGGCAGGGTTCTGCATAATGCAATAATTTATATTGATAAGCGCGGACAGGAGGAAGCTGAATTTCTAAGTTCAGCTCTCGGAGATGAAAAAATACAGGCGATAACCGGGGTTCCGGCACATTCCATGTTTTCTATAAGTAAAATCATGTGGATAAAAAAACATCTTCCTGAAACATATAAACAGACTTGGAAATTTATGGCCTTTGCCGATTTTATTCTGTTCAGGCTGGGTGCAGATCCTCATATGGATTATTCACTGGGCGGACGAACCCAGGCCTTTGATATTATAAATAAAGAATGGTCTTCTGATATTCTTAACTGCGCAGATGTTAAAACTGAAATTTTCGGAACACCTGTTCAGAGTGGAACTGTAGTAGGCTCCATATCAAAAAAAATAACCTCGGAACTTGGCCTTCCTACGAATACCAGACTTGTAGCTGGCGGACATGACCAGCCGTGCGCTGCACTCGGTGCAGGAGTTATCCGAAGCGATCTTGCAGTAGACGGACTGGGGTCCACAGAATGCATTACTCCGGCCTTTAATCGTCCGGTAATTTCTACAAAAACAGCCGAAAGCAGTTTTGCCTGTGTTCCTCATGTTGTTAGAGACATGTACGTAACCTATGCCTTCACCTTTACCAGCGGAAGTGTCCTTAAATGGTACCGCGATTATTTCGGTAAACTTCACAGCAATTCATCAAATCAAAGCTATGGTAATCTTATTGACGCTGCAGCAAAGACTCCGTCAAATATTTTTATTCTTCCACATTTTGCGGGAGCGGCAACGCCATATATGGATACCGGTTCCAGGGGGGCAATAGTCGGTCTGACTATCAATACCAAGCCCGAAGAAATTTTACGTGCAATCCTTGAAGGCATTACTTATGAGATAATGGTAAATGTTGAAAGGCTTGATGACGCAGGAATACGAGTGAACGAACTGCGCGCTGTCGGCGGTCTTTCCAAATCGGATACATTTCTCCAAATCAAGGCAGACATTATGGGGCGGGAGGTTTCTACGCTTGAGATCTCAGAAGCCGGAACACTTGGTGTAGCCATCCTTGCCGGAACTGCTGCGGGAATATACGGCAGTACCGAAGAAGCTGTAAATCATCTTGTTAAAAAGAAAAATGTATTTTATCCGGATGAAAATATGAACAGCATTTATAAAGAGAAATTTCAGACTTACAAAAAAATATATCCATCGGTCAGGCCGATTTTCTAAGGAATTATATAATGAAAAAAGCAGTAATGTACGGGGCAGGTAATATAGGCCGCGGCTTTATCGGGCAGTTATTTTATGAATCAGGATATGAAACTGTTTTTATTGATGTAAACTCAGATGTGGTTGAAAAAATAAATTCAGATAAAAGCTATCCTGTAAAATTTGTGTCTGACAACGGAACTCATGAACTGACGGTAAAAAATATAAGTGCTGTTAACGGCCGCAATGAGCAGGATGCAGCAGATGCAATTGCGGAAGCTGATATAATGGCCACGGCAGTAGGGGTTAATATTTTACCTTTTATAGCAAGGCCGCTTGCTCTTGGATTAAAAAGACGATGGAGCAGCGGAAATGAAACACCTCTTAATATTATTATCTGTGAGAATCTTATTGATGCAGATCTTTATCTTAAAAAACTTATCTCCGATCAGCTTGAAGATGCTGATATAAAAAAAGCTGAACAGAAAGTTGGTTTTGTTGAAGCTTCAATAGGGCGGATGGTTCCTGTAATGACCCCGGACATGCAGGGAGATAATATACTTCGGATATGTGTTGAAGAATATTCTCAGCTTCCAGTTGATAAAGATGGATTTAAAGGAGATATTCCTGAAATTAAAAATCTGAAGCCCTTCAGCCCTTTCAGTTTTTATATTCAGAGAAAACTATTCATTCACAATATGGGCCATGCAGCTTCAGCCTATCTGGGGGCTTTGAAAGGCTATACATGCATTTGGCAGGCCGTTGAAGATGAACAGATTCTGAAAACTGTAAAAGAAGCCATGATATCATCTGCAAAAGCCCTGTCCATAGAACATAAAGTGGACATAAATGATTTGCTTGAACATATTGATGATCTTCTGTCACGTTTCGGCAACAGACAGCTTGGCGATACAGTTGCAAGAGTAGGCCGTGATTTAAGCCGCAAACTTTCACCGGAGGACAGGCTCACAGGAGCACTTAATTTATGTATTAAACACGGAATAGGAACAGACGCAATCTGCAAGGCAATAGCTGCAGCGCTTTGTTTTAAAGATCCTGCAGAAATCAGGGCTGCCGGAATATTAAAATCCGACGGCCCCGAAAAAGTTCTAAAGGAAATCTGTCAGATAACACCCGGAACTGATTCATGGAAGACTATAACTCAAAAGTATAAGGAGCTCAGCCTACCTTCATCACCTTTCGTGCAATCGCCACAACCGGCTTAAAGAAGGGACCTTCAAGTTCCTTCTTAACGCTCTTGAGTTCCTTTCTAATTTCAATATGCTGGGGACAATGCTTTTCACATTTGCCGCATTCAATACACAATGAAGCAAATGCAGGTTTCTTTGCGCCTCCTCCGAGATTCATCATATAATTGAATCGGATGCCGCGTGCTCCCAGCAAATACTTATCATTATAGGCTGTAAAACATTGGGGAATATTAACACCTGCAGGACAGGGCATGCAGTATGCGCAGCCTGTACAGGGAACCTTGGTTTTTTCAAGGATAATCTTTTTTACCCTGTCATAAATCTTCATTTCCTCAGGTGTTAGAGAACCTGACTCAGCCGTTGATGCAGTCGCAATATTTTCATCAAGCTGGCTGAACTCATTCATTCCGGAAAGAATAAGAGTTACTTCAGGATGGTTCCATATCCAGCGAAGCGACCATTCTGCAGGACTTCTATTAATCTTATAGTTCCCGAACTCCTTAATAACCTCTTTAGGCAGATTATTCACGAGCTGTCCTCCCCGAAGGGGCTCCATTATGATAACAGGCAGTCCCAGGGAATGGGCAAGTTCCAGTCCGGATCTTGTAGCCTGGTTATTCTCATCTAGATAATTATACTGAATCTGGCATAGATCCCATGGATATGCACTCACAAGCTCTTCAAAATCTTTTTTACTGCCGTGGAAAGAAAATCCAAGATTCTTAATTATGCCATTCTTTTTTAAATCTTCAAGCCAGGACATTACACCAAGTTTCTCAAGCCGTTCAAAACCGGTACAGTCAGAAAGCATATGAATAAGATAGTAATCGATATAGTCAGTATTGAGTCTTGCAAGCTGTGTATCAAAAATCTTTTTAGCCCGTTCCAGGCTCCCGACAAGATAATGAGGCAGCTTATCTGCAATCATTACTCTTTCTCTGTAACCGCCCTCAAGCGCCTTTCCTAGCATTACTTCGCTTTTTCCGCCATGATACGGATAAGCAGTGTCAAAGTAGTTAATTCCCTTTTCAATTGCAGTTCTTATAAGTGATGTAGTTTTCTCTTCATCTATACTGTTGCCCTTCATGGGAAAACGCATACAGCCGAATCCCAGGATTGAAAGTTCATCGCCATTCTTCTTGTTTAATCTGGTAAGCATTAAAGACTCCGCATAATAAAAAAACTTCACATACAATTTACTTAAAAATCCTTTTAAAGCAACCGGTAACTGCAAACTTAAACAAAAAGTTAATATTTATGTAATCCGTTATTTATAGCTTTAACATGCCTTTACATATATTTTTACCTTGTAATCAAACCAGCGGAGCAAATAATGAAGAGATTTTTTTTCATACTAATAATTTTAACATCTTTATCTGCAAATATTTCTGCAGAAAATTCAGGTAACTTACTACTATTGAGTGTAGAGGATGCTGTAACACTGGGTCTGCAGAATAATTATAATCTTAAAGTAAAAACAATTGAAACTGCCCAGAAAAGCAGAGAGCAGAGAGATGCCTGGAATGTTTTGATTCCGGATATATCAGCTTCAGCAACACTAAGCAGGAGCAATGTCGCAGCAAGCGGCAGCGGTGTTGCAGTTCTGGGTACCAATAATCCCTTTGACAGCAGTTCTTTTTCTGCAGATGATGGACTTTATGATTATATATTCATGCAGGGTTATGAATATGAAGCAGATCCCTGGACGCTGGTAGGTAAAATTTCAGCACAGCTGGCGCTTTCTCCGGCTATGGTTAACGGAGCAAAACAGCTGGATCTGGACTACCGGAATTCAATGCTTGAATATAATTCCGCTGAACTATCCACAAGGCAGTCAATAAAACGTAATTTTTATAATCTTCTGCTTCTGCAGGAACAAATCAGTGTACTAGAAAAGAATATCCAAACAACAGAAAACAGGCTTGAGAGTATGCAGCTTATGTACAGTTACGGTTATATAACAGAACTTGATCTTTTAAACACCCGTTCAGGTCTATCATCCATGGGGCCGAGTCTTTCAAAAATGGAAGATGCTTATCAGCAGCTGCTGATGGCTTTTAAAATGGATCTTGGTCTTGATTTAAGCATTCCGCTTGAACTATCCGGTACTGTAGAAGTAGTACCTGAAAACCTCTATGCCGATAAACTTATTCAATCATTTCTGACAGGAAGGATTGACCTGCAGCAGCTGTCAGTAAACTATGAAATGCTGGAAAACTCAAAATCGGCAGTTTTTAACCAGTCCTATTTACCGGCGCTTGTCCTTGGCTACAGTTACAGTCCTTATATATCAGATCCCTTTGCATCAGAAAGCTGGGACAATGAGGACATGTACGGTGATAACGGAGCATTTTCAGTAACCCTTTCAATACCGGTTGATGAGTGGCTTCCGCATTCAGCATCTGCTAATAAAATTAAAGCATCTGAAGACGCTCTGAATCAGCTTGAATATCAGAAAGAACTGGCATATACGGCAGCCGAGATGGAAATACGCTCACTTGTGAGAACGCTTAATACAAGCAGGAAAAATATGGAAGTGCTGACTGAGTCAATCGAACTTAATCAAAAGAATTATGACATGAGCAGGGAAGCTTATGAAAAAGGAGAACTGCAGCTGCTCGAGCTTGAATCAAGTGAAAATTCTCTACTGCAGGCTGAACTTGATCTGCTGTCTGAAAAATACAGCTACATTTCCAATTTTTTAAGTCTTGAGCAGGCTTTAAATACTGAATTATAGAAAGACGGGGAGTCGATATGAAACAATTTTATGTAAAAACTGCAGCAGTATTAACTGCAGTAATTATCATTTCAGGATGCGGTGCCGCAGCTGTCTCGCAGGAAGGAGTCAGAACTGCAGGGACAGAACAGGTTATTGATAAAAGAATAAATGTACGTACAGCTGAAGCGCAAATAGGTTCAATATCCAACAGACTTATACTAAGCGGAGACGTTGAAGCTTCATCATCAGTAGACGTATATCCATCAGTGGCCGGTAAAATTACATCACTGCTTATTGAAGCAGGTGATTATGTTTCAAAAGGACAGGTCCTGGCCAAGGTTGATCAGGCAAGACCGGGAATGAATTATGCCGAAAGCCCGGTAGAAGCTCCGGTAAGCGGAACAGTGACTGCGGTAAATGCTGATACAGGGGCAACAGTATCTCAGCAGATGGCCTTATTCAGCATAGGTAATATAGACAGCCTGATAATAAAAACACAGGTTCCCGAACGATTTATATACATGGTCGAGAAGGGGCAGAAAGCAAATATTTCTACCACAGCTTCACCGGGAACATATTATCAGGCAATAATTACTTCGATAGCACCTGTTGTTAATCCAACCAGCAGAACCCTGAGCATAGAACTAGAAATTACAGGGAAAACACCCATAAAGGCGGGTATGTTCGTCGGGATTGAACTGATAACCTCAACCAGAAAATCAGCTGTAATACTGCCGGAAAAGGCCGTGCTTACCAGAGATGAATACAGCTACGTATATCGTGTATCTGATGAAAAAGCAGAGCGGGTAATCGTAGAAACAGGAATTGAAGATAATGAGTTTGTCGAGATTATTTCCGGTATTGATGAAGGTGACATTGTAGTCACCGAAGGAGCTGCATTGCTTTCAGCCGGAAGCGGTGTAAAGATTATCAATAAGGACAGCAGCAAATGACAATTTCAAGACGAATATTAAGCCGTCCGATGACCATGATAATTGTCTTTCTGGTAATTTCAATTGCCGGAGCGACACTTATCGGGAGACTTGCTGTCAATCTTTTACCGGAAATAGACATGCCGGCTCTGGCTGTAGTAACAACCTATCCAATGGCTTCACCATCAGAGATAGAAGAAAAGGTTACAAGACCGATAGAAGCTCAGCTGGCCAATGTTTCGGGTCTTGATTCTATGACCTCTTACTCATACGAAAACTACAGCATGATAGTCATGATGCTTGATTTTGATACCGATATGACCGAAACAACAGCAGATATACGCGATAAGCTTTCGATGGTTTCAAACAGTCTGCCTGAAGATTCTAATACACCCTCAATTTTCCGTTTTGATCCGAACGCACAGCCGGTGATAACCCTCGCCCTGACCGGAGACCAGCGGCTTGAAGATCTATTGCAGATAGCAACAGATGAAGTTCAGCCTAGACTTGAGCGTATCAGCGGTGTTGCTGAAGCAGCAGTAACAGGCGGCCTTGAGGAAATAGTACAGGTGGATTTTTATCAGGAAAGGCTATATTCACTTGGGTTAAGCATCTCACAGATTTCCGCAGCACTTGCAAGCCAGAATATGAAACTGGGTGCAGGAGAGATGCTCGAAGGCGGCAAGAATTACATCATACAGACATCAGGCGAAATTAGTACTTTAAAAGAACTCGAAATGACAACAGTCGGTGTAAAGGCAACAGGAAGAAACTCTTATTATGAAATACTTTTACGGGATATTGCGGATGTTCATATGGGGACTGCAAACCAGACAAGTATAGTGCTAATTGACGGACAGGAAGGCATTCAGATATCTGTCAGAAAAACTGATGATGCAAATATGATAGATGTCGTTAATGCTGTTAAAAATGAAATTTCTTCCCTTGAAAATATTCTTTCTGACGGAAACAGTATAAAAGTTCTTCAGGATAATTCCATAATGGTTAACTCGGTAATTAACCAGGTACTCAGCTCAGCAGCCATAGGTATACTTTTTGCAGTGCTGGTTCTTATACTTTTTCTCCGCAGAATTAAACCTACTATTATTATTGCAATATCAATACCCGTGAGTCTGCTGATTACAATAGGGGCAATGAGTCTGGCCGGTAAAACCTTCAATATGATTTCACTTACCGGACTTATACTCGCTTTAGGTATGATAGTAGACGGCTCAATAGTAGTTATTGAAAATATATTCAGATACAGACAGAAAGGAGCGCTTCAGCAGTCATCTGCAGAACTTGGAACCCAGGAAGTTATTGGTGCCATCACCGGCTCAATCCTTACATCCATTTGTGTATTTCTGCCTCTTCTTATTTTTAAAAGTGATCTGGGTGTAGTTGGAATAATGTTTGACGATATGGCTTTTACAATTGTTGTAGCCCTTCTTTCATCTCTTGCTGTTTCAATCCTCCTAGTTCCCGTACTTGCTTCAAAAGTTTTTCCTATTTATACCAGAGAGGAAAAACCTGTAAAAAGCCGTGCTTTAAAATATATGGATGACAGCATGGAAAAGGGTATGAATAAATTTACCGAAGCTTATCGGAAAGCTGTAGGTTGGTGCTTAAATCATAAAGCAGTAATTATCCTTCTTTTCAGTTGCACTTCTTGCCGTCTCGGTTATTCAAATCCCAAGACTCGGTCTTATAATGATGCCTGACTCAGGTGAAACTTCTATTATTATGAATGTGAATATGCCTGAAGGTACTGCACTCGAACAAACCGAAGCGGTAATGATGCAGTGGCAGGAAATTGCTCTTGAGAATATTCCGGAAAGTGAACGGAGAAGCATCGTTATATCATCCGGTTCAAGCGGCGGACTCAATTCAAGCGGAGGTACGCATACCGGAACAATAGAAATTTCTCTGCCGGATCCGGCAGAACGAAGCATGACCGATGAAGAAATAAGAGAAATCTTCCGAAGCAGATTCGATATGTTTCCGGATGCTGTTATCCAGTTTTCAACAACCGACCAGGCAAGAATGATGACCGGAAGCGATGTATCAATAAATATAAAAGGTACAAAACTGGATGACCTTGTTTATGTAAGTGAAGAACTGATGCAGCTGGTAAAGGAACAGATCCCTGAAATTAAAGAGTTCACAAGCAGTCATTCAAATGCACTTCCCGAAATACAGCTTGAACTGGATCGTTCAAAAACTCTTTGATCTGGGACTTAATTCACAGACCGTAGCATACGAAATACGTTCACAGATAGCCGGTGTGACCGCGACAAATATCACTCTTGATGGAGAAAGCTATGATGTAGTTCTGCAGCTCAGAGAAGAAGATCGTGATTCAGAATTTGATATTAACCGTATATTTGTATCAAACAGTTTCGGTCAGAAAATACCGTTTTCAAGTTTTGGAGATGTTGTAAAAACCGTCGGACCTGTATCAATTTACAGGGAGGACCGTTCTAAAAACTATTACACTCTCCGGCAGCCTGCAGCCCGGAGCCAAGGCCAACTTCGTCCAGAATGAAATCGAAACTTTAGCCAGGGAAGCTATAGTACTTCCTGAAGGTGTATCATTTACCACCGGCGGTCAGATGGAAATGCTTACAGATGCCATGGATGGAATGCAGCTGGTGCTTATTTTTGCGGCACTTCTTGTCTTTGCTGTTATGGTAAGCCAGTTTGAATCACTTAAACTCCCGCTAATCATTGTAATAATGATACCGATGCTGCTTATCGGCGTAGTAGCAATATACACCATCACCGGTGAGCCGCTGAGCATGCCGTCCCTTATTGGTATTGTAATGCTGCTGGGCATAGTCGTAAATAACGGAATTATAC
>CAXXYH010000002.1:0-19955 GCA_963677925.2 Spirochaetia bacterium | reverse complement strand
TTTCTCGTTATCCCGCTGTTATCAATAATTATTACATCGGTCACTTTCTATCTTTCATGGTCACTGAGCTGGCAGGATGATAATGAGCTCACGGTACCCCGATTCATGCATAAACCGCTTCTTAAAATACTTCAGGGTGAAGCAGATACGCTTGATGAGCATTCAGCAGGAATTATCATGGTACTTGATGATGAGGCAAACATTATATGGGCAAGACATGAGGTTCAGTATGAACTTGATAAACGTGACTGGACCGGATTTGACAAAATATACACAGAACTGATGAACAGAATGCCGGGCATTCCTGTAAATTTCATTGTTTATTCCTATCAGGGAAAACCAGGAATGGTAATGTTTCTGGAAACGGCTTTTACCGGAGCTAAACTTTTTAAACTGAGCAATCTTCTGATTGTAATCATCTATTACGGTATGATTCTGATACCCCTGCTGTTCATCATAATCAACATTAGACCTGCAATTCACTCATTTACAGTACTTGAAAACGCCGCAAATGAAATAGGCAGGGGAAATCTTGATGTTAGTATTAAACTTACAAAACAAGCCGGTAAAAAGAATCCAATATTCAAAGAACTTGCGTCCCTCGAAAAAGCATTCGACGGCATGCGTAATGAGCTTAAGGAAAACCACGAAAGGCAAAGCCGTATGATGCTGGCAATTTCACATGATCTTAAAACCCCTCTTACCCTGATTAAGGGCTACGTTGAAGCTTTAAAAGACGGAATGGCAGAAACCCCGGAACAGGTTATTGAATATGCCGATGTTATCTTTGACCGTTCAATCATACTCGAAGAACGGATAAATGACCTTATCCAGTTTGCAAAACTTAGAACAAGTGACTGGCAGGCAGGCTTTACACAAATCTCTGTTAAGACCCTAATTGAAGAAATATCTCAGGTTTTCAGTGATGATGCATTTATAAGAAAACGACAGTTTGAAAAAAATATTACGATTGAATCCGGAATCAGTATAAACGGTGATCAGAAAATGCTCTTTCAGGTTCTGGAAAATCTATTTGATAATGCATGCAGATATACAGATGACAATGATATAATCAGACTTTCAGTTGAAAGACATGAGAACAGCCTGCTTCTGCGTCTGGAGGATTCCGGACCCGGTATAAGCGCGGAACACAGAGATAAAATTTTCGGAGTTTTCTACAGGGCTGATCAGACACGGAACAGCAGAGGACTTGGAGTAGGGCTTAGCTCTGTGCAGCTGATTATTGAAAATCATGGCGGAAGCATAGAATATTTTCAGTCGGACCTTGGAGGCGCCGGTTTCCTTGTTCAGATACCTCTTTTCTTGTAGACAAAATCATCTTTTTAATAGCATATAGATGTTACATATGGTGTAACTGAAGGAGTTTTTATGATAGTAGGAATAGATATAGGCAGTACAACAACCAAGGCTGTTGTCATGAAAGACAATAAACTGCTTACCAAAATGAAAGTAAAAGCTTCCGACTCTGTAACCTCTGCAACAGGGGTTTTAGGACGTATCACAGTTGAGCACGATATTGAAATAGGTGATATTCAGAAAATCAATATTACCGGAGCAGGCGCTCTCAAAATTCATAAAAATATTTTTAATATACCAACAAAAAAAATCGAAGAGATCAATGCCATCGGTCACGGAGGGAAGTTTCTCTCCGGTAAGGATGATATTGTTATAGCAAATATTGGAACCGGTACTGCGATGGTGGAGAATATCGGAGGCAAAATTTCACATTTAGGCGGAACCGCTGTTGGAGGCGGTACACTCGTCGGTCTGGCTAAACTGCTTCTGAACACATCTGATTTTAAGGGTATTGTCGAGCTGGCTGAAAAAGGAACATTGAATTCAGTAGATCTTCTGATCGGTGATATTGTTGAAAAGAACATCAGCTTTCTGAACATGGAAGATACTGCCTCCAATTTTGGAAAAATCCTTGATACTGCTTCTAAAGAGGACATCGCCCTGGGCCTGATAAACATGATCTACCAGGTTATCGGGATGATAGCAGTATTTGCAGCCCAGAGCAGAAACAAAGACATTGTAGTTGTAACAGGAAACGGCAGCCATAATCTCCTGGGTCAGAATGTACTCAATAAAATATCAGAAATGTACGGAATTAAGTACGAATTTCCTCAGGATGCGGAATATGCCACAGCAATAGGTGCCGCTCTGCTGTAAAAAGTTTCACCCTCAGAGTTAAGTGACCAGCGGTATCAGGGTTTCAATATAATATGGGTCGCTTGAAACCGGCTCGCCTTCATATCCTTTTGAATCTACCGGTGTAACAACTGCTTTGATATATTTACCAACATCTGAAGATTGAATATTATACGAAGCTGCTGTTTCACCATCTATCAGCGTGTAGGTGCCATCAGCCGAATCGGAAATATACCATGCTATCACCGTATCTGCTTCGTCATCATCGTCAGTGTCTGTATAGACATAATCTGCTCTAAGTTGATTCATTATCCTTGTGACTCCTGTGTAGAAGCTCATTGTAGGTGAATCAGATCTATATCCTTCAATTATCTCTTCCCAGTATCTGTTTGTTGAAGAATCAAACTGACGTTCAATCGGATAGTAATAGACAATATTGGTTAATGGTCCGATAGCAGCCAGAGGAGCGGATTCCTCTCCATAATGGGGGTATACATTATCATCCATGGAATCACTGATAGCCCAGAACCCTCCGTCAGAGTCATAATAATAAATATAATAGGTAATTCCGGCATTTTCCATTGTATAGTAGTCGCCCGAGACATCTTTTAAGTAAAATCCCTCAATCTGTGTAATCTCAGTAGTATTACTGACTGCTATTCCGAATACGGCCTCCGGTGCATAATTTCCTGTTCCGGTAAGATTAAAGGACACCGTATTAACCGCATCCGTTTCATAACTGACAGCAACTGCGGCATCTCTTGTGCCGTTGTCGGATGGATTAAAGGTTACTGAAAAACTGACAACACTTCCGGATTCAAGATCACCGGGAAGCCCACTGACAGAAACTGTAAAATCATCTGTATTATCGACTGTTATACTGTTAATTTTGAAGACAGTATCACCAGTATTTTCTATCGTCCCTGAAACAGTTTCAGAGGATTCACCGACCTGAATTTCACCAAAGTTAATTCTGGATAAATCATCCAGTGTAACATCAGTAAAATTGAGCTCCAAATCATAATTGGGATTGATGTCCGGTGTAGTTTCTGGATTGCATGATATAAGTACAGTAAGGATGACTACAACCGAAAGAAAAGTAACAATTACATTCTTCATTGTTTTCTCCTTGGGAATATATCACTTACAGCAGCTATTATATTTTAGAAGGATACTTGTGATTTATATCTATATTTTATCACTCTGACATTATTGTTCAATGAATAAATAGCTGATAATCAGTAATATCTTAATTTGGCTGATATAATTTATCAAATGAAAGCACCATTGGAAAGAAAATACCCCAGGTTGTAGTTGATATTGATTATATAAAGTAATGCTATGATACAATAGGCAGATGATACAGGAAACATACGATAACTATATCATTACAGCTGCACCTCTTCAAACCTCTAACGGAAGATGGTCTGTCTCTGTAATTATTAAAAATAACAGCTGTTCAAATAAAATCTCTAAACGATTTTACGCTGAAGATGGAATTTCTTATATTCTCGAAATAGAAGCCGCAAAAGAAAGTCTCAACCTAGGCCGGAATCTTATAAAAAGAAACCTTACAGGTTTATGAAGAAACAGTATGCTTTAAATAAAGATAGCGATCTTACATTTTTATGATAAAATAAGTGTATATTTTTTAATGGAGAACAGCATGTCACAGAAGACACAATGGTACAAGGATGCCGGATTCGGACTCTTCATTCATTGGGGAGCATACTCTGTGGCAGGGGTGGAAGCTTCCTGGCCGATAATGGCACCGAGAATGTCTGAGGCCATGTTCAAGGTTCCTTCAGATATTGCAGAAGAAGATTATTTTAAACTTCCTGAAAAATTCAATCCCGTTGAATTTAAACCTGATGAATGGGTTCAAAGCGCCAGAAACGCTGGTATGAAATACATCATTTTTACATCAAAACACCACGATGGCTTCTGCATGTTTGATGCTCCCGGAACCTCATACAAGATTACTAATACTCCTTACGGCCGTGATATATGTCTTGAGCTTGCTGAAGCCTGCCGAAGAGCAGATATGCCTCTAGGCTTTTATTATTCTCCGCCTGATATGAATCATCCTGGATACCGTGATACTTCAAAACCAGTAACTGCTAACTGGACGGGACAGCCTGAACGAAAAAGAGAATGGGCTGACTATTTAGATTATATGGAATCTCATATAGTAAAATTGCTGACAGATTACGGAAAAATCTCCGTAATCTGGTTTGACGGTCTGTCAAATCACGGAAAATATCAGCCGGAGCGTTTTCATAAACTTATCAGGAAGATCAGCCCGGATACATTAATAAATGACAGACTTGGTGATGGCTATGATTTTCTTACACCGGAACAGTTTATACCAAAAGATGGAATTCCTGCAAAGAGTTTTTCAAAGGCTCCCGGAATGGAACCGGGCGGTGATAGTTTCTTTAGGACAGTTAATACTCTTTTTAAGGTTCCGCTGATAAATATTTATATCAGAAAACAGATGGAAAAATACTCAACGGGGGAACTGGAGCTTTCGCCTGTATACAGAGAGGCATATCCTGAACCTGATTTTTTTCAGCCCTGGGAGACATGTATGACTATAGGCAGTACATGGGCATTTAATCCTTCTGAAAAAAACTGGAAAGCTTCATCATCCTTAATTGAAAATCTGGTTGCCGTATCGGCTAAGGGAGGTAACTATCTTCTTAATATCGGCCCGGATGAACTCGGCCGTTTTCCATCAGAAGCTGTGAACAGACTGAAGGATATCGGTACATGGATAAATAAATACGGAGAGTTTATTTACGGAAGTAATTATACCGGAATACAGGATCAAACCTGGGGCTATGCACTTGGAAAAGGTAATAATCTATACTTCTTTGTAAAAATTGATTTAAAAGACGTCACATTAGAACTTACAGATCTACCTGCAGATGTCGTTTCAGTTAAATTAAGTACCGGAAAAACATGTGATTATAAATATTCAAACGAAACCCTTACAATTCCATTGGCTGGTCTTAAGAAAGAAGAACCTTTCACTGTAATTATTGCAGAGCTTGCCAATAGAACAGCAAATAGTGAAAAATACAGTCCGCATTCAGACAAGCGTCAGACAGGACGCTCTTTTCTAAAAAAGCAGGTATTTTACAGCTTAATAGTTAATAGTATTGCAAACGGTCTTATTGCTTTTTTCAGCTATATTAATCATTCTGCAGTTAAGGCTGTAGACGGTCTGATCGATTCAGGCATAACTGCTTTTATAATCGGTTTTATTGTTGCCTGGCTGCTTACCGATTCTGTCAGGAAAGAAGTTTTCATGCACCGACTCAAGGATTTTACCGACAGTCCGGTTTTCAGAATTATGCCCGGGAATATATTATTACGCTCAATTGTTATTTCATTTATAACAAGCTGTCTCATAATGCTTTTCTTCTGGCTTGGAATCAGCTTATCAGGAACCGACACAATTGGTAATAATTATTATATACTGATAAAAACTATGTATACAGGCATATCAGGTGCGATTGCAGCTTTAGCCGCAATCGGATCAGTATTGATTGAACATCAAAAACAGAGTTAAAATATACAGGAAATTACATCAATGGTTTTTCGTAAAATTATATTCACATTTCTTATAATATTTTCAGTCTCAGCGGTTCTTCATGCAGATATAATCATCAGAGCATATAACGGCTACACACTCTGGATAGATACGGAACAAAGGGGGCCTGTATTTTTTATGTACAATATAGGCCCTGATAACGGAAATTACAATAAAAGAAATTATAAACCGGATCCATGGCTCGATTCTGAATTTCAGCAAAATGATTTTGGAACATACGCTTCGATTCATCAAGGATGGGATTTGGGGCATCTGGTGCCGCTTAATCATCTTGATTCATATAGGGAAACTGCAGCAGCTACTGAATATCTTACCGATATCGTACCGCAGGCCAGTTATCTTAATCAGAGAGGAACATGGAGAGAGACTGAGAGAATTATTGAATGTCTAAGAGAAGAATATTATCTCACAATTTTCGGAGGTGTTATCTGGGGTGATGATGAGTCGAATGATTATTTTATTGAATCTCATGGAATCAAAACTCCTGATTTTCTCTGGAAGGCAATTCTTCACGATGATGAAGTAATTGCATGGCTGATGCCTAACAGTGATGATACAGATCTGACAAGAGCCGACAGGCTTGATGATTATATCCGCTCCATCGATGAAATATCTGAACAGGCATTTATTCCGATTTATCTGCCCGGTTTTATCAGAGAACAGAAACCGGAAATTACCTGGAAAATTGACTGCACAGGAAATGAGTGGAAGAAATAATCAGCCTTTCAATGATTCAAAAAATCCCCGCTCACGGTTCTTCCTGACATTGTCATAATTAAATATTCTTCCGTTCATCACAATATATACGCCATACTCCAGCAGCTGAACTGCGGAAAAACTGCAGCCCAGGTTAAATACCGCATCTGACCCCGCTACAGTATATGGGATCATTGCTCCTGTCAGGATAATAGTTTTTTCAAGCCGGGCCGAACCTATAATTGAAGCGGTCTCAGCCATTGTATCTGTTCCATGCGTAATTATAATTCTTTCTTCCCTTGCTCTTCTACAGGAATCAAGAATAGAAATACGGTTGCTTTCAGCCATATCAAGACTGTCGATAAGCTGGTTTACTTCAAGTTCAACCGAAAGTGTAGGTCTCACAGTTTTTACTATTTCCGGAAGGTGACTGTTTTGAAAAGTAAGATCTCCCTTTATTGCGTCATATTCTTTATCAAAGGTTCCTCCGGTAATAATGATCCTAATTGTTTCACTTGTTGATTTTTTCATTTATTTTATCCCCGTTTTTCCCTAGGCTTATTTTAAGTATCGTGGGAAGAAGACTGAGGCTTAAAAAGGAACTGAGAATCATAGTTACCCACATCAGAATGCTTAATGTCACATGTATTTGAAAAGGACTGAAAACCATAGCTGTAAAACCTATAGCGAGTCCCATTGCATTAGCAATTACCGGTGTAGCTACATAATCAAGAGCTCGGGTTACAGCGAGTGTGGATGCTTCCCCTTGAACAAGTTTCTTTTTTTCGAACCGGTACAAAGAAACAAAATGAATGGCATAATCAATTCCAACACCGACAGTCAGTCCTGCCATCATACTTGATATAATACTCAGTCTTATTCCTGAATAACCCATAAAACCGAAGAGCCCCGCCAGCGTAATTGCAACAGGAATACCGGAAAGTATTCCCAGTTTGAAGCTTCTCTGAGTAATAGTTGTCAGTACCATAACAAGAATCACCGCAAGTACAAGAGATCCGGTCTGCTGCGGCATTATCGTGTCATTAAGCTCTTTCATTGCAAAGGCTGTACTTACAGGCTGAAGTTCAATACCATAATCCTTACTTATCTGTTCAGCAGTTTCAATGAAACCATTTAAAGTAGCGTCACTTAAATCAGGAAGAAAGAAAAACGCACGGCCATAGCCTTCATCTGAATAGAAATTATCTAATCCGGATGGACTCAATTTTTTTATTCTATTTAAAATCATCCTCTGCACAAAAGGATCATCAGGTATTTCAGTCATCCGTGTTGTAGAGGATAGAAATCCCTCGACAAGCGAAAATAGAGAGAGACTGCTGCCGGCAATACCTTTTTTATTTACTTCTTTCTGAAAAGCAAGAACTGCTTCGGCAGTATTCATATCAAGAGGTGAGGGGGCTTCGTAAAGCAATGTTACAGGTATCGCACCTCCAAGGATTTCTGTTATTCTGTCAATTGATTGATACACTTCTGTATTCTTTTTATACATCGAAAGCATTGAGAAATCAGATTTTAGAAAAAATGTACCAGGAATAGCAACTGCAATAATCAGGAGAGTGATAACTATAGAGTTACCGCCCTGTATCTTCTTAAAGAGTCCAAGTACCCGGTTTTTACTGTTATAACGTCTTGATTCAAGCGGTTTCTGATGAAGCAGAAGGATTGGAAGGATTATCCAGGTTGCAGCACCGGCTGCCAGAATTCCCCATGCAGCACCTGCAGCCATACTCCTGATTGCTTCACTGTCAATGAGAAGCATAGACAGAAAACCGGCCATAGTCGTCAAAGAAGTCATTATTATAGGGACACCGACTGCTTCGAGAGTTTCCGATACAGCGGCAAATGTTGAACGGCCTTCTGCTAGCCTGTCCATTACATGACTTGTGATATGCAGACCGTCTGCACTTCCCAGAACTATAATAAAAATTGGAATGAGTACAGTCATTATTGAAATACTGCCCTCAATCCAGGACATAATACCCAGAGTCATAACACCGGCAATAATTGCGGGTGACATACTGAGTACGGTTGCCCTGAGACTGCCGATCCTGATTCTGAATACATTTACAAGAAGAATAATTGCAATGGGAGGAAGAAAAATTAAAACACGAAGAATATAATCAAATATTTTGCCCTGAAGATAGGGTTCTCCGGATAGGAGATACTCACGGCCTGAGCCGTCCAGTGTATTCTGAATATTTTTAATTATAGGCGGATATTCATTATGCAGCCCTAAAAATACCCTGCAGATTACCCAGTCACTGTTTTTCAGCTCTATTCCCGTATTCAGATTTTCAAGCAGTGTATCAGTATCAAAATCAGCAGAATCAAGGATTTCTCTGCTGTAGGGCAGTTCAACCTTGTTAATTCCTGATATAAGCGATAATTCATCAGCAATAAAACTAATATCATCAAGATCTTCCCTGCTGTTATCTGAGCTGATTAATATCAGTATTTCATCAGAATCGCCGAATATATCATTCAGAAAATGTATTTTCTTCAGCTGTTCAGATTTCATGGGCATAAAAACAGTAAAATCAGTATTTATGTCTACAAGGATAATTCCGGCAAGCGAAAATGCCATCATTAATACTGTAAAAATCATGATAAATTTACCGTATTTGGAAAGAAATCCGGTGTAGGATTTATATAGTCTCATATTTGGGATTATATGAAAAAAACAATTTTTTTTCAGCATTTCTTTGATAAAATGTATCTATGAATATCAGATTATGTACTGAAAATGAACTTGAAACTCTTATAGAAATAGGCAGAAATACCTACTTCGATACCTTCAGAAAATTCAACACTGCGGAGACCATGAGTGCCTACCTTGATGAGGCTTTTAATAAAGATAAAATTGCCGCAGAAGCGGCTAATCCCGGCTCGTTTTTTTATTTTTGTGAAATTGAAAAGTCGATAGCCGCCTATTTCAAACTGAATATGGTTCCTTATCAATCAGATATAAATGATCCTGAATCACTTGAGCTTGAACGTATATATGTTCTCTCAGAGTATAAAGGCAGAGGCCTTGGCAGTAAAATAATTGAATTTACTGAAACGTTTGCAGTGGAAAACAATTGTGCTAAAATATGGCTTGGTGTTTGGGAAAAGAACAGCGCAGCGCTTGAATTCTATGCTAAAATGGGTTTTAACAAATGCGGTGAACATAATTTCAGAATGGGAGAGGAACTGCAGACTGATTACATACTTGAAAAATATTTATGAAAACTTCGCATAAAATCATATTCAGCGATTCCCGTAATTTACAATCTTTAGTATCGGATAACACGGTAGATCTTGTGGTTACATCACCGCCTTATCCAATGATCCCAATGTGGGATTCATTGTTTTCAATCCTCAATCCCAGGATTAATGAAGATTCCTTTAATACCCCTTCCAATGCTTTTGATATGATGCATCATGAACTTGATAAAACATGGCTTGAGACATTCCGTATCCTTAAACCCGGAGGCTTTGCATGTATCAATATTGGAGACGCGGCAAGAAAATCCGTTGAAGGCTTCAGAATGTTCAGTAATCATTCCAGAATTATTGAATGCTGTCATAAAATAGGCTTTGAAATTCTCCCGCTGATAATCTGGCGTAAAACAACTAATTCACCTACCAAATTTATGGGATCCGGCACACTGCCCGCTGGAGCCTATGTGACACTGGAACATGAGTATATACTTATAATGAAAAAACCTGGAAAAAGAAACTTTATATCGGATTCAGAAAAAAAACAAAGAAGGGAAAGTTCTATTTTCTGGGAAGAACGAAATCAATGGTATTCTGATCTTTGGCAGTTTAAGGGAATAAGGCAGAAAATCGTTGCAGGCTCTGCAAGAGAGAGAAGTGCAGCGTTTCCTTTCGAAGTTCCATTCAGACTTATCAATATGCTTTCAGTAAAAAATGACATTGTTTTTGACCCCTTCGCCGGAACAGGGACAACTATGAAAGCAGCTGCATTTACATGTAGAAACAGTATCGGTGTGGAAATTGATCATGATATAGGTGAACTTTTCTTTGACTCACCGGAAAATTTTAAAACTGAAGGAAATTCTGTTATTGAACAGAGAATTACTTCCCACATAGATTTTCTGACTGATTACAAAAAGAAAAAGCAGCTTAAAGGTTATAAAAACAAACATTACGGTTTTGATGTTGTTACAAGACTCGAAAAGGAACTGTACTTCAATAAACTCAAGGAAATTTTCAGGACGTCGGACAATGAATTTCAAATCGAATATGAAACATATGAATATTAAAATTGCTTATTTCAGCGGAACGGGGTGTACTGCATATGCAGCTTCTATCCTCAGACAAACGGCGGAAAAAATGGGGCATGAGGCAGCATTATACAAAATAGGTTCCGCTGAAGAATTTGATTTAAAGACTGATGAACTTCTTATTATATGTTATGTGGTTCACGCCTGTAATCCACCTAAACCTGTTATTAACTGGCTGAAAAATCTTCATAATGCTGGTAATTCTGCAGCAGTCCTCTCAGTCTCCGGCGGCGGCGAAATTACACCGAACCTTGCATCCAGGCTTCCTGCTGTCAGGATTCTTGAAAAAAAAGGTATGAATATCATATATGAAGATATGCTGATTATGCCTTCAAACTGGGTTATTGCAATGAGTGATAACCTTGCTTCAAGACTGATAGAGGTTCTACCCTTAAAAGCTGAAAAAATTCTTTCAGCCATATTTTCCGGAATTGTCCGCAGAACAGCTCCGGGACCGGGAAACAGACTTCTGTCAATACTCTGCCGTCTTGAACATTTCGGAGCAGAAAAGGTCGGCAGAAAAATGATTATATCAAAGGACTGTACAGGCTGCGGAATCTGCAGTATTAAATGTCCGGTCGGAAATATAAAACTTAATGACGGTAAGCCTGTATTTTCCACCCTCTGTACACTTTGTCTTGGCTGCATTTACTCCTGTCCTGAACAGGCACTTTCTCTTTCAATGCTGAAGTTTTTCCGTATTAAAGAAGGCTTCAGTATCACCAGATTATTAACACTTCCTCCTCCCGGCGAAAACTTTGATCTAAATACTGAAACTGAAAAAGCCGTCTGGAAGGGTGTAAGAAAATACCTGTCAGATATTTAGTATTATCTTTTTTCAAAATGACTACAGAAAAAAAATCGCCGGTTAACCCGGCGATAATTATGCAACCTAAAATCTGTCAAACAAATTTCTCTCTTATCTTTGAACTTACATAATCAAGAATAGCTACAGTCACAGCGATAAACCAAACGGCTATACCCGCCGACTTGTAATCAAGCAGACGGATGTACTGAACCAGCAGGAAGCCGATACCGCCTCCGCCGACCATACCGATAATTGTAGACATTCTTACATTGATATCCCAGCGGTAAATTGTAAATGAAACAAAGGGCGGTATCATCTGTGGTACAACCGCAAACATAATGGTTTGAAGTTTATTTGCACCGGTGGCCTGAATAGCTTCTATAGGACCCGGATCAATACTTTCAATTGATTCAGAATACAGCTTGCCGAGCGCAGCCACTGAATGGATGGTAAGAGCAAGAATACCCGCGAAGGGTCCAAGACCTACCCATACTACGGCTATCAAGGCCCATATCATAGGTTCTATTGACCTTATAATATTAAAAATCGTTCTTGTTATATAATAAATAACTATCGTCAGTTTTGAGCCGGACATCATATTTCTGGCTGCGAGAAAACTAAGCGGTATAGAAATAATTATTCCAAACAAAGTTGCCATCATACCCATGAATATGGTTTCAAGCATAAGTTCTATTGTTAATCTCAGCGGTTCACTTGCTTTTAAAGGACCTACCGCAGACTCCTGTCTGGCATGAACACTATGGTACTGCAGACCGACAGCTGATGGCGGGGTAAGCCTGTACGGCATGACAAGGTCAAATTCAAATGCACCGCTGTCATCAGTCATGACGCTGACATACTTTCCGTCCTGTCTGGGCCGGAATTCATTACCGACAGAATCCTCCCAGACAATGAGTGTTTCAGTCTCCGGAGCGAAACCGCTGCCTTCAAGGTGCAGAACATCACCCTTTATTACATTATTATCCTTATCCAGCCTGGATAGATTTCCGTATGTAGGAGTTGATTTTATATATGGTTTACCCTCTTCATATACAGGAACCTCAGGCGGAGCTTCATCTGAATCAGCAAGAATTCTGGCCTCAGCTTCCACGGTGGAAATATCGCGCGTTACAGCGGCTTCCCAGGGCCAAAGAATCCTCGAAAGCGGCGGCCATGCCTCCGGGAATTCAGTTACCATCTTATAAACATTGATTTCACTAATCTGCCATCCCATACTGAAAAACAGTACAAGAACAAGACCAAAAAGCAGAACATTCCGTTCCCTGCCGCTTTTTGCGATGTTCCATGAATCAAGAATTATCCAAATATAAAGAACGACTAAAGCAACTGAAATAAACACCATAAAGAAGGGTGCACGATCAACAGATTTTATAAATTTTGCTATAAATGTCGGTTCACGATGTGCAAGCAGTTCAATTCTCCAGATAAACAGTCCTACTATACTTATAAATGATGCAAGCAGCAGCAGCCCGCGTCGAATCCGTAAATTAATTAACTGTCCCAGCCCTGGGATTAAGGCTGAAATAATTGCGGAAGGCAATGGAAGTATGATTGTTTTCAGTGTTTCCTTTTTCTTAGCCATTTGCGCCTCCGCTTATAGAACCGGCATTAACCCTGATGGCTTCTTCACCGTATATATCTTTAAATTGAGCATCTGTCATCTTTTTAATATCAGCATTACTGCCTTCATATACAATCTTTCCGCCTTTCAAACCTATAACCCTGGTTGAATATCTCTGGACAAGATCAAGATAATGCAGGCTGCACATCACAGTTATACTTTTCTGCTTGTTTATATCTTCAAGGTATCCCAATATAGAATGAGCAAGAACCGGGTCAAGGCTTGCTACCGGTTCATCAGCAAGAATCATCAGCGGATCCTGCATCAGTGCTCTGGCAATACCTACACGCTGCTGCTGTCCGCCGGATAATTCATCAGCACGTTTTTCAGCCTGATCCTCAATTCCAACCATTTTTAATGCATCCTGAGCCTTTTTTCTATCCGCCGGGGAGAAATGATATAAAAGACTTGAAGACGGCCTTGTATATCCGAGCAGTCCTGAAAGTACATTCTGCATTACGCTTGAACGCTTAACCAGATTAAAATGCTGAAATATCATTCCAATCTGCCGTCTGACTTTTCTGAGTGTTTTACTGTCAGCCCCGGTCACCATCTCTCCGTTCCATATAATTTCACCGTCTGTAGGTTCTATCAGTCTGTTGATACAGCGCAGCAGAGTGGATTTACCTGAACCGGAAAGACCGATAATTACAAGAAATTCACCGTCATTTACAGTAAAGCTCACATTATCAAGGGCCTTGGTACCATCATCGTATATTTTTGTGAGATTGCGGATCTCAAGCATTATGCCTCCAAAAAGAAAGGGAGCTGCAAACGGATGCAGCTCCCTGTTAGAAATAGTTTCTTAGTTTGTAAGTTCTTCGATGCTCAGACCGGAAGCCTGGAGAACCTGTCTAAAAGGATCGTAGAATGTATCATCGTGTTTTTCGAGAGCATTCCACTGATATGCGGTATTTAACGCATCTTTACCTTCTTCAGTAGAAGCTATTTTAAGAAGTGCGTCTACAATTTTTGATTTCATTTCATTATCCATACCAGGGATGAACTGAACACCGTCATTAGGAATATTTTCAGTAAGGGCAATTACGATCACCTTGTCCATTACATCAGGATAATCACCTTCAAGCCTTGTTCTTGCATCAACATATGAAGCACCGGCATCAACATCACCGTTATAGATTGCTGCAATTACAGCATCATGGCTGCCTGCATCTACTACACCGGCAAGATCTGATTCAGGATCAACACCTGCAGCTCTCATAGTGAGCATAGGTATAATCCATCCGCTTGTTGAAAGAGGATCAGGACGACCGAATGTATGACCTGAAATCCCTGCAACATCGGTAATTCCGCTGTCAGCTCTAACCATAAGCTGTCCGTTATAGGTGGGGCTTCCGTATCTTACAGATACAAGTTCGGCTTCTGCTACACCTTTTTCTGCAGCAAGAACGTATGCAAAAGTAGCAAGCGATGACATATGAGCCTCTGGAGGATCACTGGCCATGGCTTCAATTACACCGGCATACTCGGTTGCTACATTGGTTTTGAAGTAGTAACCTGTTTCATCATGAAGCATGTCTGCAACTGCCTGAGCACCGGAAGATACCCTTTCCATTTCTCCTGATGGAACAAAAGACCAGATAATCGGATTTTCTTCAGTACCGAGAGCGGCTTCAGCTTTACCGCCTGCAAATGCCATAGCGGAAAGAATCAGAAGCAGGACAGTTGAAATTAGAATTGTTTTTTTCATTCGATTTTGCCTCCGTTAAATTTTTAACAGTTAATTATACGCCTGAGCACCGATTCATGCAATCATAACCCGATAAAATCCTGTCTGATAAAGCTTGAAGATCCAAAAACTATCCGTTATTATTAGGTTCTACAGGGGAAATAAATGCAAGACGAATTTGAAGACATCAGGCCTTACAGCGATGTGGAATTTCCAGCAGTCAAAAAAAGGATTCATGAAGATAAATTCCTGCGCGGATTTTTCAGAAATATAAAATGGCCGAACTGCCCGTCTATTTTAAAGCCTGCAGCAGATCAGGCGATAGGCTTGTATTTAAAAAGTGAACTGAAAAAAGTAACAACTATCAGAGATTTTCAGCATGATATTATCATCAATAAATTTGTGCAGTGGGTAGTAGATAAGACAACCGACGGAGTTTCCTGTTCAGGACTCGATGAACTTGATAAGAATACTGCCTACATGTTTATCAGCAATCATCGTGATATAGTGCTTGATGCAACTCTTTTAAACTATTTTCTGGTTAAAAACGGTTTCAGCACCACTCAGATTGCCTTTGGAGACAATCTCTTGATAAATGAGCTTGTAACCGATCTTATTAGGATCAATAAATCTTTTATTGTAAAGCGTAATCTAAGTCTTAGAGAGCAGCTCGAAGCATCGATTAAACTGTCAAAATACATTTATCATATGATAGAAAGCGGTGATTCAATCTGGATAGCACAGAAAGAGGGACGTTCAAAAGACGGCGCCGATCAGACAAATCCAGCGGTTATTAAGATGCTGTTTCTTTCACAGAGAAAAAGCGGTGTGGAATTTTCTGATTTTATCAAAAAACTTAGAATTGTTCCTGTTTCAATTTCCTATGAACTAGATCCATGCGATACACTGAAGGGCTGGGAAGTATACAGAGCTGAAACAAGAGAAAATATTCAAAAAACTAAAAACCTCGATCTTGTAAGCATGTGGACCGGAATGCGCGGCGCAAAGGGCAGGGTACACATACACTATGGAGAACCTCTAAGCGGCAACTACAGCAACGACAAGGATGTAGCCGCAGCTCTGGACAGGGGAATACACCGCGGGTACAAACTTTGGCCAAGCAACTATATCAGCTATGATGAACTCAACAAGACAGGTAAATATGCTGATAATTACACAGAAACCCAAAGAGAAGAATTTCTTCATAGATTCAGAAAACTTGGAGAACCGGTAAGACTTAAAGTTCTAAATATGTATGCAAGGCCTGTAACAAATCAGGAAGAGGCCGTTTTCTTCGATGAACAGCAGTAAAATTGTTTCTTTTGCACTCCTTTTATCAGCGCTACTAATCTGCTTTTCATGCGGGAACAGTATTCCGCAGATTTCAGGAGTAAACAGCCAGCAGAATTATCTTATTTCACCGGAAACCGGTGAAATAAGTTTTTATACCAATTTATATATAAATGCAGACGATAAAGACGGAATTGAAGATCTTCTCAACCTGTATCTACTGTCGGATAATGATGAACTTCTTTGGCGCAGTTATAGTGAAGACTGGGTTATTCGTGAACAAAACGGTATAGAGTGGCGCGGCATAGAAAAACTGGTCCTGGCTGAAAACAATGTTTTTTCTCCAGGAACTTACCGACTTATACTGAAAGACCGGGCCGGAGAACAGGTTAATGATGAAATCATTATACGGCCTGTAAGTCAGGATTTAGACGCTGATATGTTTCCTAAGCTGTCGGCTTCAGATGATAACCCCATAACCTTAGTGCTTGAAAGCCCATATCAATACTCTATTATTTCCTTTTATGACAAATCAGGAGAACTTCTTCAGGCTTACAGAGCAACAGAGGGCAGTATAGTCATCAGAGATCTTCCGCATGGTGATGATGTTTCAAGAAAATATCAGTCTGTATATGTATCAGCCTATAATGACAGTATAGGTGCGGCTTTTATGGCAGGCCCATATCTTAAGGGATCTTTTTAAGCATCTGCTGAAGCTTTTCCTTTCCTACCAGGTTTACCGGTCTTGTTTCTGAAAACTCACGGGCTTTCTTTGAAAACTCTGAACTGGTTACAATCATAGCACGTCCGACATTATTTTTTTTCATAGATTCATGAATGGCTCTTGCAGTACTTTCAGAAACCATCTCAGGGACACGCAGAAACCATATGAGCAGAGGAATCTTCTTGGCTCCGCGCCATTTTGATTCCGACTCAACGGCAATAATCTGGCATCCGTTCTGAATATCTCCGATATCCCTTACACTGAGCCCCATGGCTGCTGTGGCACCCTTACAAATCGAGAAGAATTCATCACGGCTTGCTGTAAGATAGTCTTTCATTCTGTCGTCAGTTCTAAGATCCTGATACTGGCTTAGTTTTTCACCGACATCCTTGAATGTTGGTTTCTTGGAGTATATTTCTTCCCACTGCTTGATTGCATTATCAATATCACGTTTCTGTTCATGGCAGTATGCAAGGAAATAACGTGCAAAAAGTATTTCCTGACCGCCTTCAGAATTAATGCTGTTGGAAATAGCTCTTTCAAGTTCAGAGATTGCCCTGTCAAAATTCTTCATACTGATAAAACAGATACCGCGTTCAAGAAGCGATTTAACTTTCAGTTCACTATCGCGCTGAGATTTTTCGAAATATGACAGGGCTCCGGCAAAATCCTTCTTTTCCTTAAGAATCTTTCCTATAAAAAAATTAGCCTTATGATTTTCAGGGTTGTATTTTAGTGCAAGATCAAGCTCGGTTTTGGCTTCCTGGGCACGCTTGTTTCTGTAATATATGTTACCAAGCCTGAAATGAGCATCAGTATGCCTTGGGTCAAGATCAATCGTTTTTTTTATAATTCTTAACTGCACTGTCTGTCTTCCCGCGCTGCTCGAATAATGTACCGGACATAAAATACCATTCAGGCTCTTCAGGCTGCATACGGATAAGTAGAACAAATTCCTTAAGGGCTTCTTCAGGCTGTCCAAAATCATTGTAAAGTTTGGCAATTGTCCTGCGAAATTCAACTTCTTTAACAATTCCTGAAAACTCTCCGAACTCATTAACTTTTTTAAGTTCCATAAGTGCAAGTTCGTTTTTCCCGTCGCCAAGATACGCCAGACCGAGCAGGTAGTGCATTTCATGATTTCTCGCGTCATTAGCAAGATTCTGCTTTGTCTGCTTTATGACGGCAGCATATTTGCCCTGCTTGTAGAGATCATAAATACCTGCTACCTTTCTAGGAGCGAGAGCAGATTTTACAATTATAACTATAGTAACAACGCCTATGAGGCCGACGATTAAAAGTAATAGAACTACTGGTGCCATAGATACTCCATGATAAGATTAATCGGTTATTTGAAGAGTGTCAAATATAAAGCTGGCAAAAAAGGGGTTTAAATGAAAAAATTGAAGCCTGAAATTATACTTATTCCTTTATGTGTTATGGTTTTGTCATCGGCATCCATGTTTGAACAAGGAGAAAAGCTTCTTTTAAACAATCAGCTTTCAGAAGCTATAGTAATGTTTGAAGGTGCTCTTGAACAGGACCCGATGAATACCCGGACTTACTTCTATCTTGGTAATATATATGAAATAAGAAAAGAATACTCGTCAGCAGTAAATATCCTCACTAAAGGTCTTAACACCACAGGAAAAGAAACCGGGCGTTTTTATTTTGAAATTGGAAATAATTATTTTAAGGACGGCGATTACATTTCAGCTGCCGATATGTATTCAAGATCGATTCAGAATTCTTCCGGTTTTGCCGATCCTTATCTGAACAGAGCTAATTCAAGAGTGAAATCAGGTGATTATACTCTTGCAGCAAGAGATTACAGACTATATCTGAATATGGTTCCCGCTTCCTCACAGAAAACAGAAATTGAAAAGATGATTTCAATACTTGAATTGACGGTGGCAGAGGATGAAAGACTTCGCGCTGAGGAAGAAGCAAGACGACTGGCTGAGGAAGCAAGACAGAAGGCACTGCTTGACAGCGTACTGCAGTCTCTAAGCAATGCTGGAGAAGATACAACCAATATATCTGCAGAATCAGAAGATATTGAAGATATTGAAGTGGAACTGGATATAGAAGACTAGGCGGGATATAGGTATAGATATGGATAAAAGAATAATAATTGTAGCAGCAGCGGTTCTGGTACTTATTGCAGGAGTCGTTCTTTTTTTGACTCTTGGAAACAATGATTCCGGAACTGCCGTGATGGATGAAACACAGAAAGTAAAAGAAAATACCATGATACTTGCTCGAGATTATCTGGAAAAAGGTGACTTCCAGCGGGCTCTTGACCTTCTTGACGGACTTCTAATAAAGGATGCATCCGATGAAGAGGTCAGAAAGCTCAGAGATGAAGTATTCTCAGCCCGAAAACTGGCCGAACAGGAAGAAAAACAGGCGTCAGACCAGAAACAGAATGACCTTGTTGAAACCCTTGAAGACCTTGGTGAAAGTATCAGTAAAAATACCTCTGTAAATAATAATACAATCATTCCGCAGAAATCAGCTGAACAGGCAGCGGCAGAAGCTGCAGCAGAGCAGAAACGACTTGAAGAACAGATGAGAGCTCTTGAAGAGCAGAAACGGCTTGCAGAAAGAGCGCAGAAAGGAGGAGGAAGCCCGTCTTGCAGCTCTCTCCGAGGCTGAGAAAAAGAAGGCGGAACAGGTTCGAAAACTCATCGACGAGGGTGTTGAAAAAATGCAGTCTTCCAACTTCAGGGGAGCACGTGATAATTTCAGCGAAGCAATATCTCTGGATCCGAGAGCTGCGGAAGCCTATGCACAGATGGGAGAAGCATATTTTCAGGAAGATGACAGCAATCAGATAAATATCAGAGAAGCGGTTGAATATGCAAATAAAGCCATAAATTACGATGATTCACTATGGATACCTCATAATACACTAGGTAAGATATATGTACAGACAAGAAACTGGAATGAAGCCATAAAAGAATTCAAGGAAGCTTCAAGATTAAATCCAGAGGACGCC
>CAXXYH010000001.1:0-197878 GCA_963677925.2 Spirochaetia bacterium | reverse complement strand
TTACTTGGTGTTGTGCTCTACAAAAATGGGAAATATTCAGAGGCTGAGAATAATTTCAGCAGATCGCTTGCTATTGAACCTGAATCTGCTGAAACGAATTATAACATGGCTATGACTCTTTCAATGCAGAAGAGATATTCTGAAGCTCTGGAATATTCAGTTAAGGCAGTACAGGCTTCATCATCAAATGCCGCCTATCTTTTCACCCTGGGTGAAATCAGCGAAGCCCTTGGTGATATAACAAATGCCATTGCGGTTTATGAAAAGTCGGTTGCCGCTGATAAGGATTATCTTCCACCGCGTATTAACCTTGGAAAACTCTATGATGAAGACGGTCAGTTCGATAAGGCGCTCAACCATCTTGTAGTAGCTTATAAACTGGATCCTGAATCATTTCCGGTAAATAACAACCTGGGAAATGTTTACCAGCATACAGGATTATATGAAGACAGTATTAAACATCTTAAAAAGGCTATTGAGAAAAAGCCTAATGAATCAAAAGTCAGGTATAATCTGGCTATGGCCTATATCGAAACTGAAAATAAGGATTCTGCAATCAAGACCCTGCAGGAACTGCTAAAAATAGATTCAAATTACTGGGATGCCTATTACCAGCTTGCAACACTTATGTATGCAAACGGTGACGAACGCGGGGCCTCAGAGGTTGCAAAAAAACTTCTGGACAAGAATCCTGATTATGCAAGAAGGGCCGAAATGGAAGCCCTCATAATGTAGTTAACTAAATAATTCTTCCGAACATTTTATACAGCTGTTCCCTGTCGAGAGTCTGGACAACAGGCCTTCCATGGGGACAGCGTGGATTTTCAAGCAGTAAAACCTTTTCGGCAAGTTCATATGCCGTAATGCTGTCGATAATCTCACCATCCATGATCGCAGATCTGCATGATATCAAAGCAAACAGTTTCTTGTGAAGCTCTTCACGTGTCAGATTAGTGCTTTTGAAGAATTCTAGATAACTCGAACTGCCGGAATAAGCAAGAGAAGGAACCGCAGTTAGCTGCCAGATTCCGGGACTGCTTTTCTCGATTTTAAAGCCGGTTTTCATATAAAGATTCATATTCCTGATAAGATTTTCCTCTTCATCCTTTTCAAGTTCAAGAAGCTCAGGAATCAGTAAATCCTGACTTTTTCCTTCTTCTCGCGATAACTGATTGAATATAATTCTCTCATGTGCTGCATGCTGATCGATAATAAGAAATTCATCAGTTTTTTCAAATAATAGAAAAAGGTTGAAAAGCTGTCCGATATATAGAAGTCCTGCTGTCTTTTCAAAATTTTCCGCAACAGTACTGTCCAACTCTTTTCTATCGTATAAAGAAAGAGGAGTGTCTTCATTTTTTATTTCAGCTGCAATTCTATCAAGCCTTTCATTTCTGAATATAGACTCAGAGGCAGATGAGTTCTGCTGTCTGACTTGATCGGTTTTAAATGCACGTGGGATGTGATCAAAATGTACCGGGGTCTTCGGTTTTACCTTTGATTCATTAAAGTCAGTAAACAGCTCTGTGTCTGTGAACGCTGTATTTACAGCCGAAATACTTTTTTTACTGCCGAAACCTGAAAGTTCATCTTTCATTGCGGTTGTCACAGTATGATGAAGTGCGGGAAGGTTTCTGAATTTAACCTCGCGTTTTGCCGGATGAATATTAAAGTCTATATGCTCAGGTGAGACATCAAGAAAAAGAAAACATATCGGGTGACAACCGCCCGGAAGAAAAGCATCATATGCATAATCAATAGCCTGTACCAGGGAATAATCATTTATTCTTCTATTGTTAATAAAAACATGAATGTATTTACGATCCTTTCTGTACTGGGAGGGAGTGCTGTATACAGCTTTTACTTTGATTCCATCAGATTCTGTCTCAAAATATGAAGTAAAATCCGGCTGCATTATACCGCTGTATGCAGATAATACCCTTGTCTTCAAATCAGAAACCGGAAGAAATATTTTGAGATTACCCTCTGTAAAATACCTGAATGCAGTGCTGATATGAGGAAGTGCTTTTTCAATAAATACGGATCGGCATTGAGCAGATTCCGAGGAAGGATTTTTTAAAAAGTTTTTACGCCCAGGCATGGAATAAAACAGATCTTTAACCTGTACAGTTGTTCCCTGTTTTCCCCTGCCTGGTTCAAGCCTGATAAGTTTTCCATCCTCAACTTCAAGTATCATAGCTGAATCCTGATTAGAAGAACAGCTTGTGATTGTAAGTTTGGCACAGGAAGCTATACTTGAGAGCGCTTCGCCTCGAAATCCCATCGTAGTCGTACTGTAAATATCTTCGAAATCCTTAATCTTACTGGTAGCATGAGGAAGAAAGCATTTCTTTAAATTATCTTCATCCATCCCGCAGCCGTCGTCGGTTACCCGGATATTTGAAATACCGCCGTTTTCGATATGGACAATTATTTCCGAAGCTTCTGAGTCAATTGAATTATCAAGAAGTTCACGAAGCACAGCCTGAGGCCTGTCTATAACTTCGCCCGCTGCAATTCGGCGGGCGACAGAATCCCGGAGAACTTCAATTCTCCGGGAAGAGTTAATATAATTATCAGTCATAAAATCTTTTAGAAATGTACCCTTGTATCAATAGTGAAGGCGTAATAAACCTCTGAATCTTCTGTAATATTGCCGTTGTTATCCCTGCTTAAAGCAGTTGCAAACTGCAGTGCAACATCAAGATTATTAGAGAATGGATAGACAAGTTCACCATTAAAAATTGTATCTGTATCAAACAACTGGAAAGAAGCTCCGTCAACGGTATCTCTTATACTTGAAGCAAGGTTGGTCCTAATATAGCTTACAGAACCATATAGACCTACTACAGGTATAACATCAGGCATAAGTTCCAGAGAAAGTATGAAATAATCATCATCTGCCGGGCTGACCGTATCTCCGTCAAGCTGCCATGGCCACAAATATCCGCCTGTGAGAGCAAGCGCATCAAAAAAGTTCATTCCCAGCTCACCATAGATACCCATGGTAACAGTCTGATAACTCTCATCGCCAGGGTTATCTAAATAAGCAAGAATAGCATTGTAGTAGGAAGTCTTGTTCCTGTCGTAATTTGAGTTATAGAACGCAGGTGTAAAAAGCCCCTTGCTGTATCGGTATTCAAGCCTGTAATCAAGTCCGAATACATCACCGTAGAATCCGGTTGCAATACCGTAATTGTTAAGCGCAGAGCCGAGATCGGATGCAGCTGCATTGTAGAAGGTGGAATATTCAAGACTTCCGTTGATATATGGAAGCATAGTTGCAGTATCAGCAAACAGAGTCATGTTAATCATGCTGAGCGGCAGTTCAATATCGAAAGAAGGATTAACAAACATTGGATCAAAAAGACCGCTGTCTGATTCAAGCTCTGAGTCGGGGTTTATATCGGCTACAGCTGACAGCCCAAAACCCAGAGGGAATTTAGTACCCATGGGTTTAACAACAAAGCGTCCTCCGAAGATTGATGGTGCAGAGGCATCATCTATAACAGCTTCAAAATCTATGTATTCAAACTTCATACCGGTATTAAGACCGACTTTTCTGATTGCGGGAAATTCGGTGTCGTTAGCATAATTATACATTAGGATTCCATGACCAATTGTCATGTTGTTTAAATTACCGAATTTCAGGTAGAAATCATCTCCGTTATCTCCCCACTGAAGATATCTTATTTTGAGAAACAGATCGCTGACTATATCAAGGCTGACATCCACCCATCCGTTTTGATCAGTACCGAAAGACCATTCATCGTTTCCTGAAGGATGGTACCAGGAGTCTGGATCAAAAAGATTGTCCTGATATATGACAGGCAGATACAGACCCGCTCTGAACTTGCCAATCTCAAACTGAGGCTGCATAACCGCCTTGGCGTATGTTTCACCGTCTATAGTGACCGAACCAATTTCAAAACCGAGAAAATCCCCTATATCTGATAAAAGATCATCAAAGGGTCCTGGTTCAGCGGATTTCTTTTCTTCATTATCACCTTCTGAATCGCCGGAACCGCCTCTTGAGGCAGGCTTTCCGGAAATTATACCGGCGGCTGAACCTGCGGAAGGTTCAGGAGCAGTTTCCGCTTCTGCTTCCGGTTCTTCAACAGCTTTTTCTTCGGGGGCCTGAGGTTCTTCCTCTTCGGCTTCCTTTTCAGTTTCTTCTTCCGGCTCATCAGGGGTAACGGTATGACCGGGAACCTGTCCTGGATCCACACCCTTGAACTGCATGTCATTGAAATATTCACCAAGCTGCGATGCAGGCACTGCGGCCGCTGTAAAAACATCAGCAAAAACATCTGCCACCTGACCGCCTAAAACATCTATTGTATCTCCGTTGAGAAGACTGGAAAATGCAACTGCTCCATCCTTAACAGCCAGTTTGCCGATGGAGTCAATAACAAAGTCGGTCCCGCGGACACCGCAGACTGCCGACTGAGTCACAATAGAGTAGTTCTCAAATCCAAGTCCGGCCCTGGCAGCTATTACCCTCAATTTACCGTTGAAAAGTGAGAAATCATTTGATTCATCTGCCGTACGCTGAAATGCTTCAATCTGAAAAACAGAGTTTTCAGATATCTTTAGAATGGAACCGTTGGGATCCAGCTGAATTTCAGCAGTTGAATTATAGGTCTTTACTGTTGCACCCGGAAAAAGTTCCATGCCGGTAAAGACATCTCCAATATATTCACCGGCACTGTCAAAAATTTCCAGTTCGAAGTCATCATCGTAGTAAACCAGAAATGCAGTAGGATTTATCTGATCCTGAGCTGCAGCCGGAAAAACTGCGATTAAAAATAGAAGTGTAAAAATTATTAAAATGGCTGAATTAAGTCGTCTGATCATAAAATCCTCCTGCCTCAGAACAGCTGCAGCGAACAGCTTAGAGTGGAATTGACGGTATAATCATCCATAGTGAGCTCCGGATCATCATCCGGATTGTACAGAAGGTCATATGATAAGGTTACGACCGCGCCTCCTGCATCATAGTTGACCGCCAAATTAATATAACTATCTTCACCTGCTATCAGGTCACTGAAAGAGGTGATATATTTTTTATCATAAGATGCCTCAAGAGAGAACTTGGGTATTAAACCTTCACCAAGAATTAGCCTTGCAAGCATATGCGGGTAATCAGTGTAGTAATAATCATGCACTGTTTCGCCGGCACCAAGTTCAGGTACGGCTTCAAAGGGCCCGTCCACTGTAGCTGTAAACATCAGCATATCATCAAACAGCGAAATACCTGTGGTGGCCATCCACGCTACGCTTGGGTCTATAACCGTGGTATCTGAATTCAATATCGCGAACTTTGTGCCGCGGTAAATATCATAGGTTGAATCAAAATAGGAAGGAATAAAATTTTCTCCGAGGAATCGAACCTGAAATACATATGGAAGAATGCTTATAATTCTTCCGCCGAATCCGATCATCTCACCATGATTTGCACCCTGGAAAGCAACATCCCCGAAAAGGGCAAGACTCAGGAAGGGTAGATTAAGAACAGGCTGAATAATATCGGTACCCCATATAAAAACGGTGTCGGCAGTAAGAGTAGAATCAAAATACTCTTCACGGTAATCAGGAGCGGTGTCCCATGCACCGGAAATACCCCATTCCAGATTTTTAAGTACGGGAATTTCAGACCAAATCATCGGCCTTGCATAAATTCTACCGCCTATTACATCAAAGCTGGCCAGATTACCTACAAAGGTCTCAAGTCCTACATATGGAAATTTAAAAAGTGTACCGTCCATATCAAAATTCAGACCGGCAATTTTTTCATTCGGCTGAAAGAGTGTATTTGAATAATTGCTTACTATAAACCCGGTACCAAGGGTAGCATCTTCTATCTGTCCGTATTTTACATATAGAGGATCACCCTTGTAACCATATCTGACATAGGTGATTTTCGGCATGTACAATGCCAGGTAATCTGCAAAAGTTCCATTTTCAATTACCCAGTCTTCTTCACGGATATCAAAACTGCTGCCGTCATTATCAGCTGGATCTACAAACCTGTAATGAAGAACTACGTCAAGTCCTACACCGAAATTTCCTATTGCAAGATCAGGCTGAAGTGCTATAGTCTGATAAGTTTCCGGGGTTCCGCCGAGTGTATCAAATGTTTCTACACCAAGAAGGAGTCCCAGACCGAAATCAGCACCTGAACCGCCGGATTCAGCATCCTGTGCAAAAACCGGAATCATCAACGTTGTTAAAATAATAATCAGGAAAAATAATCTGTTAGATTTCATGACAAATTCTCCTTGTTAATATTATATACCTTATCGACTTATTAAACAATTTAGCTGTGTAAATTAATACATCACACTTCCGCTAATACCGGCACCCGTTCCGAAAAGCCAGACATTCCCGTCATCAGAATTTTCATAGGACAAACCGGCTTCAATATAAGCGGATAGTGTAAAAGTCTGAAAAATGGTTAGTGATGTTGTGTGCTTAAGCTCTATATCATAAGAATCTGATAAGCCGAAAATCATAAGTTCTTCGTTTGTAAATATTTCAAGTTCCTCTTCTTCAGGGCTGAAAAAAGGTAGGTCGATTGGTTTTTCCGGAATGCGGTTCCAGCTCCAGGTTACAGCAGCTTCAAATGATCCTGTAATGTCCTCATTATTAAAAGGAAGGACAGATGCTGTTTCAAACGAAATTGATTCTGTTTCATCGGTATAGAACACGGCTGAGGTACCAAGACCGTATTCCTGAACAGGGTTCAAATCCCTCAGCCCGGAAAGAATCGCAGTTGCAGACCAGCTGTATTCATCTGAATACCACAAATTTGTAAAGGAATGTGCTCCAGCCTGACCGAAAAGATTCAAGGCTGTAGAACGCCCCGTAAAATCAAGGCTCAGATCACTTTCAAGCTCAAGATAATCCTTAATAATATTTCCGGTGAGGCTGATATCCATAAAGGATGGAAGAAATAGATCCAGAATCCGACTGCTGTATTTTCTGTTAAGCGTCAGGTAAAGACTGTTGGTAAGCTCTGCGTAGTCAATTTCATTGACAGTACAGTTATCATAGAAGGTCTCAGACAGTGTTTCACTGAACATTTCATAGCCAGGAATTGAATTAAACAGATACGCCTGCTGTGAAACAGTGGTGAACAGCTGCTCAATATCTTCCTCAATAAGTGTATCTTCAGTGTCATATGTAAAATCAGCCTTCCTGCTGTAGCCGATTCGAGCTGTCATTCCCCAAATTTCATCAGGAAGGCTGAACGGAACAGCAATGTCCGCATCGAATGAGTCTGTCTTAATGTTATCACTGTCAACACTGCCTGCAAGTGAAATCGAAGTTTCAAACCCTGCAGGTACGGTTTTTATTCCCGGATTCAGACTGAATGCGCTGCTTCTTTCAATATTCCCGCCGGTATAGTAGGGCAGCATTAAACCGAAAGAATTGAACCACCCGTCAAAATATCCTTTCCATCCCGGATCATAACCGGAACCTGACAAAACAACCGCAGCTGAAGCTCCGCAGTAAAAAGAACCGATGCTTAAGTTTAATGCTGAGTTCCAGTCCTGAAGAAGCAAATCATCAGACAGGGAAGCTGTAAATCCGGCAAGTTCACCTGAAAGCCAGGGAAGGTTCAGCATGACCGAATCTGTTTTTGAAAAATCATCAGCTGAAGTATCTGCAGATTTATATACGTCGTTGATTACCAGGGAACTTCCTGCTACAGGAACATGCAGACTGTGATAGCCGGAATATCTTGAATACTGCTGTGAATTATAAACACCAAGTGATGTTTTTAAATTACTGCCCAGTATAGTTGTGGAAATTTCGCTTTGTGAACTTATTTCATAAATATCAGTTCCGGTATCGCTTAAATCAAAGGCTGCATTTTCACTGAAAGAAGTAACACCGATTATTTCTGTATCTCCGGCTTTAAGAACAGCCTTTCCGGAATTAATACTGAAATTAGCGGAAAGGCCGGCACCTGCAAAATAAACTGAATCTTCCAGGTTAATCTCATCAATAAAAACTGTCCCGCCGATTGTGTCATCTATAAAAAACTCAATAAGTGACAGTGAATCCGGGCTTCCCAAGACGGTGATATCTGTATCAGCAGATAAGACACCGTCGATATATACAGAGGAATCGGAATAATTCATTTCTACTTTATGCCAGCCTGAGGTTTCAGAAACTGAAAGGAGCATTTCATATCCGTTTGAGCTGCCATCTGTAACCCTGACACCAAGATTGCTGTCTGCAGTTAGTAATGGAGCATGATAATAAAATGAAAGGGATCTGTATTTCGAGAATTCTACCGGTTCTATATAAGAATACATATTCCAGTCTGAGTTCCAGTCAATTCGAAGAACGCGATTTGACTCACTTCCAAGATAATCTGTAGAAAGAGCTTCATCAGGAGCTTCAGAGCTGAGTATGTCATCCTCATAAATCTCTGAATACCTTGGAGCTGTGTAACTTTCTTCTGTATTTGGATACATGGATGAACCTTCAAACTTAAAATCTGTAAACATAAGTCTGCCGTCAGCCGCACCAGTATTGCTTTTTACTGTAATTCTTAAAAACTCCGAGTCTTTTAGAAGGGAAGAAGCTGCAGCTCCGCTGTCTGTAAAATAACACCTGATTTTTTTCCAGCCGTTTCCAGGCAGCTGAAAATCAGTTCCGCTTTCAAACATAGCTATTGAGCCGGTTTTTTCACGGTCCGCGATTCCGTTTTCATTAATATCTTCACTGTCAAGAACATCATTTGAACCGTTTTGGTTGTCTCCGCCGATTAATGTGCCGGATGAGGAATTCGGATCATTAAAAAAGAAACCCTCTGAATACTCACTGGATTCTTCATCGATATAACCGTCTGCGTCGAGATCCTCAGCTACCGAACCGGCTTCAATATAAACAGACAAATCTGATATATCTCCTTCCGATTTCATATAGAAACTGAATGATTTATACATGCTTATATCCAGATTGTTTCCGCCTTTATTCAGCGGAAACTGCATTCCGACCCATTCAGTGCTGTCTGCCAGTTCATAATCAAGAATAAGCGCATTTGTTATTCCGATGCCGTCAGAATCAGGTATGGACGCAATATAAGGTCCTGCTTTATGTAGATCTGCTGCTGTGGAATCAGCCGGACTGAATATAAGGCTTTCATCAATTTCGGTATTATAATCCTGATATGAACTGGAAGCGGCTGTATACCTGTAATCCTTATAATAAAGAATTCCGCGGCTGCTGTTTGTTAAACCACCATCAATGATACCTGATGGCGAGGCAGGATATATATTCTTACTGCTGAAATTTATATTTAATCCGGATTCATTCATATCCCGAAGTCGTAAAAGCCCGTTTGTATTTGTTGTTTCCAGTTTTACAGCAGTCTGAAGACCTGCTTCAATTTTTATCCCTGAGGCTTCAAACTCTTTTAAATAGGATAAGTCTGCTGCGGCATAGAGCATTCCTTCGTTCTGTCCGTCATATTCAGAGTATTTTCCTGATGTAATATTCCATTTTAAACCGGTATCAAAGCCTGCAGTAATTGAAGGAGAAACAGAGAAAGTATTTGCAGATGCAAACAGAATATCAGAACCTGCTTCAAGACTTGACTGTGTGTGGTAATTTATGACAATTCTGTCGGTAGAAGCCGGCTGCGTATTAAATGTAATGACACCGCCGCTGCCGAGTTCCCAGTCAGTAGTTTTTTCTCCGTTAATATAAATTCTAACAGATCCGTCGACGGCATCATCAATATTGTAGCTCTCCTGTTCTTCCAGAGTCTGAATAATTACCTTCCTGCCTGTAAAGCCATCTCCGCTTACAGCCTGCGGTCCATATATTCGGCTGTATCCTCCGCTCAGGTTGTACAGCGGATACCGGACATCACTTCCGGATACAGATTTAATTATAATGATTCCGGCATCCTTATCGGCGGAATAACCGGGTTCGAGCGCAGAATTTAACAGGGATGCATCTTCGGCAAGATAGACCCTTGTTTTATAGCTGTCATCAGGCAGCGATGAACCGAAACTGTATGCTGAGCATGACTGGAAGGGTGAAAAGGTTCCCGGATCAGAAAGCATAAGAACGGTGCCTGCGGTTGTAATTTCTGAGTAGTCTGCCAGTGTTTTTACAGGAGAAGTAATATACGGATTTTCAACCGTTGAAGTCCAGGAAAAATCTGATGATAGAGCAAGTATTGCACCGTCTTGTTCATCACTGAAAACAAGTATCCCGGTTCCGGGGTTATACGAATAGTCGGCGGAGTCGCACACAATAAAATATCTTTGACTGTCTCCCCAGTTCATAGTCAGTGAATATTCATCATCCTCGGAAATTTCAGTATAGAAGACTGCATCCGAGGGGCCGTCAGGCACAATAAAATACCGGTTTTGAAGATACTCGTATGTTTCAAGTTCAATTTCAGTCACCAGATCACTGCCGATATAAGTTTTAGTCAGTTCATCCTCAGGGTCAAATCTAAGGAGAAGTTCATGGGTAGAGAAGGGGCTCTGAAAACGGGTATATGCTCCGAAAGCTGAATAGCTTCCGTCGGGAACAAAATAATAATCCGACATACTGCTCTGTTTCTGAAGATCCAGGCCCATATTTCCAAGACTTACATCCTGAAGAAATTCATTTTCCTTTCCCCTGTAACCAAGCATAAAGGTGGATTCTTCAAGATCGTCGGTGAAGGTTGTTTCAAAAATATACCTGTCTAGAATGTTCAATGAAGCCGTAAAATCAGGTGAATGTTCAAAAGTAAAATTTGTATTAAGTCCCGGGTAACCAGCCGTGTAATCAAAACCATAGTTTTCAGACCAGCCGAAACCGTAACTTGCATATAAACCGATTTTCCAGCTTCCTGTTACAAAAAGCATTACATCTGCGCTGTCCATTCCCAGATCAAGAAAATGCTCCGGAGCTTCCTCTTCTGGCAGTAAAACATCTTCAGAAAAAACCGGGAATGAGAATACTGATAATACAGAAAATAATAGCAGTCCAAATAGATGGTTTTTAAATTCCGGCATCTGAAAAACAGTATAACGCGATTTATTCTGTTTTGTCACAGTTGAGTTGATTTTTTAAGTCCTTTTGACGAAAATAAAAACAATGGAATTCAGCGATACCGATAAACAAAAAGCTCAAACTTTTATAGCCCGGCTGACTGCTAATCCGGCTTTAAAAACTATGAGCACACTGCAGCGTGAAGAACAGATCCTTCAATTTCTGTCCTTAAATGCAAAACAGCTATATCCGACACTTTCTTCGGATAATTTTTTTAAAAACTGGGAATGGAACAATATCTGGGGCATTCTTGTATCAACTCTTTATGAAATAACAAACATGGAACTTCTGCCAGAATTCAATGAAATCATTGGACAGATCGATACAACTTTCTTCACTCTTATCGAAGACCGCGGTATTACAAGTGATCAGTCAAAAGAAGTTCTGACAAAGATACTCCTTGATGGTGTTAATAATGAGCAGGTAAGAAGGGTGCTCACAGGTTCATATACAGCAATAACAACCGGAATAGTCAGAAAATATATAAGCGAGATATATAAACGGAAAAAATATATTCATTTTGAACTTACTAAAGTTGAAAAACTGAGACTCAGCGAATCTGATGCTCTTCATTTGATGAATACTATCCTGCTGATCAAACCCTTAATCTATATGTATATCCCTGAAAATACCGCAGTCCGCAATACTGCGAACGGTCATGTATTTCTCAGTCAGTTTACAAAGAATGTAGCGGCTACATTTGTACAGAAATTTCCTGAAATTCCGCAGCAGATATTTTACAGCGGAATGAACTCAAGCGCTTCATTCTCTGATGATCATCAGCTTGAAGCAAGTGCAAGGATGAGCAACATTCTGGCTTCAATGAGCAGAAATTATAAACCCGGAATGGCTGTCGATAAAGGAGCTGATACCGCACTCAAGAGCTGGATAAACGTATCCAGAAAGAATTATAAATTCTACGGCTATGACCTGAAAATGCTGGATGAACTATATATCATAGCCGCTGATTATGGATGGTAGAACTTATGAATAAGAAAATAACCGATATACTTGAAAACGTTGTTATTGCAGCTATACTTCTTGTACTAATACAGACATTTCTTGAAGATCTTGCCGTACTGCTTGGATTTACATGGGCAGTCCGCAGCAGCATAATTTTAGCCGGTTTTTTCTTTGACCTTTTTTTTACTGTTGAATTTATTACACGGCTTGTTTCAGCATCAAAAAAGGGCATGGTCAGAGAATATATATTTCTCGAAAAGGGCTGGATTGACTTTATGGCCTCCATTCCCCTTCTGGTTTTCAACTCCGGCCCCATAGCTGCAGCTATTCTCTTCGGCGGAGGCGCTGTGGGAAGTACAGCGGGAATACTGAACATACTAAAGGTTATAAAAGCAGTAAGAATTGCCAGAGTACTCAGGCTGCTTCGTGTTCTTAAAATATTTAAGCAGATTAAAAATGCTGAAAGTGAAATGGCGCAAAGACATGTTTCTAAAATTGCCGCGATGGGTGTTTCAGTGTTTGTTTTTATTTTATTTATAACATCTATAATATCTCAGATAACCGGACTCCCCTCAGCAGAAAACTATAACAAAGAAGTAATGACCGATGTTATCTATGCATATAGTGAAGGTAATTCAGATTCAGCTGAATATTTCCGAACACTCCTTATAGTAAAAGAAAATAATCAAACCCTTTTCAGCCGGTACGGTAATGATTTTTACTCGGCTAATTTCGGATTCAATGATTATACCTTCGCCGAATACGGGAATTACCAGTTCTTTTTTGACAACAGACAGCTGGAAAAGATTCAGTCTCGCGATAATCTTGTGTATTTTATCCTGATTGTGGGGCTTGTTGTTGCATATACTCTTTTCTACAGTCCGCATTTTGCGATTACAATAAGTGATCCTGTTCACGTAATGCGCAGGGGCCTTTCAGAAAAATCATATAATTTTGAGGTAAAAATTCCCGCTGACTTCAAAGATGATGATATATTCAGACTTGCCTCTGAATATAATAAGGTTTTTCTGCCTATGAAGGATCGCAGTCATGCTGAAGAGTCCTCTATAGATGCAGATTCTCTTGAATTAAAGATGGATGATATTAAAAATCTTTTTTGATGATAGTTTCAATGATTCAGTTTGTCTTTGAGCTGCCGGAAGTAGAGAATATCAAAGACAAACGCCGTATTGTGAAGTCTTTCAAGGAGAAACTTATCCGGAAATTTAAAGTTTCTGCTGCTGAGGTCGATCTTCAGGATTCACTGCGATTCACCCAGATTGGTATAGCCCTTGTATCAAATTCAGTTCAGTATGGTGAACAGGTAATGCATAAAATATTAAGATTCGCGGAAGACGAAGTTCCCGGCAGACTTCATGATGTTGAAATTCATTCAGAACGTTATTAATCCGGATTTGATCTAAAGCGGGCTTTGCCCCCCCTTTTCAAAGCCCAATTTCTTCCGGTTCATCGGCAGGAAACAGATAAATATCGTCAAGCTTATGGATACAATCGATCTCCATTGCATCTACAAAAGCATCTTCAGCTGTAATTTCCATTGAGAAAAAATGTTTTACAGGTTTAAAACCATCTGCTTCAATCTCAATTCTAAATGAAAAGGTCTGTTCATTACCCATGTTTTCAGCTTCTTCCGGAAACGGCCAGAACATGAAGATACCGTCGGTTTCAGATACCAGCGGACATGGGTTCTGCCAGCTTTTGTCACGCATTTTGGCTGGGTTATTATTAAGAAAAAGTTTAACTTCAGAACCAAAATATGGTGCAAAAGTTTTTCCGTTATAAACTTTTCCTTTAATGATTGGAAAATTAAAGAAGAATTTTTGTGAAAATTCATGAATATCGTTTATAGCTGTATCTTCAGGTCGCATATGGGTCCCGACCTGACGAAGTCCTTCATTTGCAAGCGCAGTAATATCAGCAACTATCTGCGGTTTTTCCAGATAAGATTTTTCTATATGAGTAAGCCCCCGTCCTGAGGTAGTGTACATCGGTTTCAGACGGTTTAATACATAGCATACTACATCAGTACGGCACTGTCTGTTATCAACACATCCGGTACGGTTCACAAGCGACGGGTTTTCAAACAGTTCCTCAACAGTTTGTACAACAAGATCTTCCATGATATTATGCGGTTTCATCTAATCCTCCTGGACTTCGGAGTTTATTTCAATAATCTCCTTGAGATCTTCAACACAATACTGAAAATCTCTGAGTGTCTCTTTTAAAGCATAATAGTTCAGACCTGCAAAGTAAATCTTTGAGAAAACAGAAAAGTTATATTCTTCAAATTTCTGAATATTCATATAACATCCATACTCATAGCAGATCTTAAGCATCTCTTCCAGTCTATCCTGAACATATGATCCCATTCTTGAGGAGAATGAGAATGTAAAGGCAACTTCAAGAAATTTACTGTCATCATCAATAAAAAAGCCGCCCTGAAACACTGATTCTTTTTCATAACCTGCAGAATAGGTATTTTCCGTCATTTCTCCATCTGACAGATCATATCCTAGCTCTTTAAAAAGGACTGAAACTCTGCGTATTCGTTCTTTCATCAGTTTGGTGTATTTCATTCTACTCCTCTGTTAATAATTTATTATGGAATCAAAAGAAAGTCCATTACTTCTGAAGATCATTGAAGTCGTCCTTATCCTTCCAGAATGAATTATATATATGTTCTCTTGTTAATTTATCAATATGTGAAAGCTCACTGATTATCGGTTTTACCTTACTCCTTATATTTGTATCATTGTACGGACAGGGTGATTTGCATACAGGAAATTCAAGAGCCTGGGTGAGCCTTGAAACTGCGGATTCTTTAACCTCGCACATGGGGCGCACAATATGCAGTTTACCTCCGAAAAACTCCTGAACAGGCAGCATAGTTGTAAAACGGCCTCTAAAACAGAGATTTATCATTGTCGTTTCTACAATATCATCCAGATGATGTCCAAGCGCTACTATATTTGCCCCGATGGCTTCAGCTTCTGTAAAGAGAACCCTCTTTCGATTTCTTGAACAGAGATAGCAGTTAAAATTTTCATTGAATGAATCCGGGAACATACTGACATCAATGGTTTTAAAAGGGATTTCAAGAATAGCAAAGAACTCCTGTAAATCAGCAATCTGCTTTTCAGTTACAGGATACTCTTTCCAGTTGATGTGAACCGCCGTGAGCTCATATTTTATAGGCAGCCATCTGCGCCTGAGAGCCAGAGCAAAAGCCAGGGCGAGAGAATCTTTGCCGCCTGATACGCCTATAACGACTTTGTCATTTTCTTTAATCATATTAAAGCGGTTAATACCTTTACCGGTCTGTTTTACAAACCGCATAATCCAGGGAGGTATAGTACCGCTGAAAATTTCAGCAGTCTTATTCATTTAAGTATAAAGTCTCCGGAATCTTTAAAGTTTTCAGTGTCCTTCTGGGGAACGTAGATTCGAACTTTTCTCAATGAAGAGGTGAAGCCGTTGACCACCGGAGCGGAAAAAACAGTTTCGGAATCACGGTACTGCCTTGATTCACTATCCTCGATTACTTTCAAATTAATTTCAAATGATATCGGTTCAGGAATATCAATAATGATATCTGAACAGCAGTTGCATGCAAGACTTTCCTGTTCATAATCAAGCCTGAACTCAAGATCAGACAGTTTATTATGAAGCTCATTCTCAGTATCAAATGGAGTTTCATAAACACATTTGTACAGTTCCCTCGAATTAACCATATCCATTAGCTTCATCACAGGGTAAAAGTCGCCGTTGAACCTTGCAAAGAACTCATCATCATTCAGGCCATATAGATCCTCAGCTTTGATTTTTCCGTCAAGCAGAGCACGGATAACAGCTTTTTTTATCATAGCTGTAGCTATTCTTACAGTTTTATGCCAGTAGATGGTTCTGTACATAAGGTATTTTGAAAAAAGAATATTCTCAATAGCGGAGATCCCCTGCCTTTTGATAGCAATACCTTCATTTGTCGGTTTTATCTTGGAAAATACAAAATCTGTATCCTGTATTCCGTATGGAACACCGCAGAAGAATGCATCACGGTTCAGGTAATCAAGCTTATCAGGATCAAGCACCCCGGAAAGCAGATTTCTGAAAAAACTTGTTTCGGCATCGGGAGCATCCATCTTAAAGTTGACTATCTGTGCCGTTTTTACCGGGTCGGCTCCGACATCGTTTAAAAGGCAGCTTTTTACAGGTTCTGAAAGAATAAATTCTGCAGTAAGCTCTTCATGTTCTTTTAGCGGAAGTTCCTTAAGAGAGTGGGCATATGGAAAATGTCCCAGATCATGAAGAAGGGCGGCGCACAGAAACGAATTAACGCCCTCGGCAGAAAGCTCCGGACAGTCATGGTCATTTAATAGTACGGTTATCAGCCTTCTTGAAAGGTGAAAAACTCCCAGGCTGTGTGCCAGCCTGGTATGTGTGGCACCGGGATAAACATGGTATGCGGGCCCCAGCTGTCGGATTCCCGCGAGTCTCTGGAACGGTCCGAGACTAACCAGTTTTTTAATTCCCGGCGACAGGAATATATTCTTCCAAAGAGGATCCCTGACAGGTTCAGTGAACTCATTGTTCAGGTAATCCAGTATATCTCTTTTCAACTTCGGCTCTTGGTATAGTTCAATAGTCCGCCTTCAAGTATAAGCACAAGCTGTCTTTCATCCAGATCATGAACAATATTAAAGGATTTGCCGGTTGTTGTATTTTCAGCACTGATAGTATTGGTTTTGCCGATAAGATTTCTTATATCTTTTATCACAATTTTATCACCCTGTTTTATGGATTCATAATCATCAGGATTTTCGAAAACAAAGGGAATAATACCGAAATTTATCAGGTTAGCCTTATGTATTCTTGCAAAGCTTTTAACAATTACAGCCCTTACACCAAGATACATCGGAGCCAGCGCAGCATGCTCACGGCTTGAACCCTGACCGTAGTTTTCTCCGCCGATAATTATTCCTGTTCCTGCTTTCTGGGCCTTTAGATAAAACTCAGGATCAAGGGCTGCAAAAACATGTTTTGAGATTTCCGGAATATTTGATCTTAAAGGAAGAACCTTGGCACCTGCTGGCATTATATGATCGGTTGTAATATTATCACCTGTTTTTATGAGTATTTCAGCTTCAAGGCTTTCATTCAGGACCGGAGCCTTGGGACAGGGCTGAATGTTCGGACCCCTTACTATCTCAACCTTTGCAGCCTCGGCTTCAGAAAAGGGCTTTATTATCATATTGTCATCAATTTCAACAAATGAAGAGTAGTCTTTTCTTTCGATACCTTTAATATCTCTTGGGTCTGTAATTACACCGGTCAGCGCAGAAGCGGCGGCTGTTTCGGGCGAAACAAGATAAACCAGTGCATCTGCTGTTCCGCTTCGTCCCTTAAAGTTTCGGTTAAATGTTCTAAGGCTTACCGAACCGCTGGCAGGAGCAAAACCCATACCGATACAGGCACCGCAGGCGCTCTCAAGCATTCTTGCACCGCTTTTAATCAGTTTTTTAATGATTCCTGCTTCAAGAGCGCTGTTAATGGTCTGTTTTGAACCCGGAGCTATTCCGAGAGATACATTTTCTGCAACAGTTTTGCCGTCAAGTATATCAGCAGCAATTCCAAGATCGTTGATAGAAGAGTTAGTACATGAACCGATTGCAACCTGGTTGAGAACCGTTCCTGCAACATCTTTAACTTTTACTACATTATCAGGCATATGAGGCTGTGCAATAAGAGGTTCAACTTCATCAAGATTGATTTCTATTACCTTTGAATAAACTGCATCATCATCAGCCTTCTGTTCTGTCCAGACCTCTTCACGATTCTGAAGTTTAAGGAATTCCTTAGTTCTTACGTCTGATGGAAAAATTGATGATGTTGCACCGAGTTCAGCACCCATATTGGTAATTGTTGAACGCTCCGGAACTGTAAGGCTGGCTACACCGGTTCCATAATATTCATAAACCTTACCAACACCGCCTTTTACAGTTTCATGCTGAAGAACAGTCAGAATTATATCCTTTGCAGAACACATCGGCTGAAGTTTTCCGGTAAGGTGCACTCCGATTACCTCTGGAGTCTTGAGGTAGAATGGTCCTCCGGCCATTGCCACAGCTATATCAAGCCCTCCGGCACCGATTGCCAGAGCTCCGAGTCCGCCGTCTGTCGGTGTATGCGAGTCTGACCCGAGCAGGGTTTTTCCGGGAACGCCGAAACGTTCAAGGTGCACCTGATGGCAAATACCGTTTCCAGGTCTTGAGAAGTGCAGACCATATTTGGCAGCTGCGCTCTGAAGAAAACGATGGTCGTCCATATTTTTAAAATCATTCTGTAGGGTATTATGATCAACATAAGATACTGAAAGCTCTGTCTTTATACGGGGGATGTCCATAGATTCAAATTGAAGATATACCATGGTTCCTGTCGCATCCTGTGTAAGAGTCTGGTCAATTCTGATTCCAATCTCTTTTCCCTGTTCAAGTTCGCCTTCTATAAGATGGGCTTTTAGTATCTTTTCTGTAAGTGTAAGTCCCACAGTTGACTCCTTTTGTCCTGATTTCGTACTATAATAACGATCATGAAATAGCAAGTCAATTCGATCCGGCTTCATTGCCTGCTACAGCCTTGCATAAATCACCATTTTTAGGTATTACAAATAATTAGATAAAATTGTTACTGCCTTAGTAACCCGGGGATGCACTGATGGCTTTTGAAACTTCCACCTGTAAATTATTTGCAGCTTTTCTGATTTCGCTTATTGCTTTCAGCGGCTGTACAAAAACTGATTCAGAATCCTCTGCCGGGTCTTCAAACACAGAGGAAAAAAGACCTTCTGTAACCGGAAAAAATACACCGGCTGATGATGCCCCTGCTGAAAAAAAAGAAAATACACAACCCACAGCTTCAGTATCTGAAAGCAGTGTACAAAACGCATCAATATCAGATCCGGCAGGAAATGATTTTCTGCTTTATTTCGGAAAAGTACCCGAACCTGTTGTCGCAGAAGATTATGAAATAGGCGAGCTTCTTTATTCAGAATCTGAAAATATAGATGAAAGAGCAGTGTACCGTACAGTCTCTATATTTCTTAATTCTGTACTTTCCGGTGAATCATTTACAGAAATGCTCATCCCGGAGAAGGCCGAGTTTATCAAGGTAAACACTCTCGATGCGGATATATCGGACCGGTACACCGGGTTTAGAATAGGGTATCCTGATTTCACTTCTACACCTGTATCAGCCGCATTCAGGCTGTTCGGTGAAAATATCACAAGAAACGGTGAAATTTATCTTGAGGACAGGGAAACCTGGAAAATATACGATTTCCAGATAGAGCCGCCGCAAACTGCTGTTCCTGAAAAATCGGATAGCTTTGAACCGGTTGAATATGGTATAAATAAAAAGAGGTTTTAAAAAATGGGAAACATCATCAGTCGTATTGAAAGGGAATTTATTATCAAGGCTCTCGATGATAATAAATTTCCTGTTGATGTGCACGGAAATAAAAAAGAAGCTGAAGCAGTCATACTTAATTTCGAGAATGAAGAATACATAGAACTTTTCTCCAAGGAACGTGATCTTGACGGATTTGAAGCAAATGAACCTGTCAGAGTATTCTTTTCATACTACGGACATGTGATGACTTTTAATTCCGTAATAATAAAAGGAAATGATGAAAAACTGAAAATCACCTTTCCGGAAAAAGTCCTTAAAAATCTGCAGAGAAAATATGAAAGGGTTGATCCTCCGAAGGATGTTCACCTGTCATTTTTAATTGATAATATAAAATTTGAACTTGATTTTCCTCAGTCGGAGAAATTTAGTCGTCTTGAGGATTACACATATACTGAAAAATTCGACACAAGCAATATAAATAACCTTATTGAAGAATTCAGAAGTATCATTTCCGGGCATTGTGATAATAATAAAATCACAATGTTCAGAGAAAAAAGACCGGAAAGCTATGAGGAAAAACTGATAGCTCAAACCGGAAAATCTTTTTTTGTACAGTCTATTTATGAAGGTATATCAGTACCCGAAACAGAGACCGATATGGAACTGCTGGACAGGGATAATCTTGAACCGGAAGTAATTGAGGATATCTTTTCTTCAATGAAAAAAGCCGGTGTATATTCAGCACTGTACACACCGATTCTATACCATGAATACACTGCCGGTTATATCTACCTTAGTAACACACGGAATAAAAAAATAGCCGTTGAGACCCTCGATTATGTTTCTGAATTTTCAAAGGTTCTTGCATGGACACTCGGCAAAAACGGATATTTTTCCGATGGAAAGCCGGTATCTGAAGAGTTCAGCAGCCAGATTGTTGATATAAGCGCATCGGGACTTCTGTTTACTGATAATTCTGAGAATTTAAGTGATGCTGTTAATCTATATTCAGATATAGATATGCAGCTGACTATCGGACCGCGTAAAGTAATTGTATCAAGCCGAGTTATGCGTAAATTTCACAGCCGTGGACGAACTTTTTACGGTGTTCAGTTCATGAGTATCAGTCCGGAAGATTTCAGATATCTGTTTGAATACGTATACGGCAGAGTATTCACAGAGAATGATAATGTGCTGTGGGAAGGCGGGTCAAAGCCTCCTACACTGGAACTATAAATATGCCGAAAAGTAATATATGAAAAGGTTTATTCTGGCCGTTGAGATAAGCGGACTGCAGCAGTACTACAAAATAGACTCAGTTTTCACCGAAGAGCTTATAAGCAGGTTATCAAGAATTCTGAATAATTCCCAGCCGACAGCGGTTGAAGTAAACGGTCCATTTATTCTATTTATTATTGAATCTGAACTGCGTAATGCAATGATGGTTGCTGAATCATCAACCAGAGTTTTTGAAGCCCTTACAGAGAACGCCGAAAACCTTCATGCTTTTTCAGGAATTCTTTATTACACCGATTACCGGAACTCGACTCTTTTTCTTAATAATATTAAACAGTCCTTTTATGCAAACAGTGTAGATTATTCACTTCTTGCAGATAATGAAACAGCCGGTGCTACCGGACTCTTTGAAGAGAGCAGTGAAGGTTCCGGCTATTTTTTTATTACAGGAAATATTGCTTCCGGCAATTCGGATCGTCCGGGAACAGGAATATATATACAGAACAGTACTGTGACAGAAATTACTGAGAAGATCATACCCGAAGAAGAATGTTCCGGAAATAATCAGGTTATCATTATCAGTTCATCAAGCGGTCTTAAATTAAAACATACAGCCGATGCTGTTGTATCGGCTGCATCCGGACCGGATAAGCAATGCCTTGTCAGCCATACAGTATTTGTACCCGGAGATCGCGGTGCTGTTAAGCCGCTTCTAAGAGCTGTTGATAATGATTTTATCGGCAGAGCAGGGGAAAATTTATCCGGAGTTGAGCTCAGATTATGGGAACAGAGTAATCTTGGAAGTCACTCAATTAATTCTGATTATCCTGAAAAATTATTCAAAAGCTACCTTACACTCTATTTAAAATCAAGAATAAAATCTGTTCCGGATGGATATCAGCCATCAATAGTTTATATTGAAGGTGCTGAAAACTGCAGCTCTGAAGCACTTGCTTATCTTTATGAAATACTGAACTCACTATGCGCTGATAAAAGCTGTGAATTATCAATCATTATAACTGTTAAAGGAAATTCTACAAGAATATCAGAAGTTTTCTCTGATTCAGCAGTTTTCAATCTTGATGCTGATAATTCCGAAGGTATTCCCGCCGGATTCCAGTCATCTGCATCATTAAAATACATTCATAAAAAACTTCTCGGCATCTGCAAGTGGTGTGAAGGATTATTTACATCAGATATTCTGATAGAATTTCTAGGTCAATACGGATTCGAACTTAAGGATATTCACAATGGTCTTAAAACACTTTCCGAAGAAGGTTTACTGTTTGACGGCCGATATCCCTATACTGTACCGATACCTGAGATAGATGAATTTATTAGTGAATTAACAGATATCAGGGAGCTTCAGTCAAGCATTGCAGATTTTATCAATAAAGGGATTTATTCCGGTAAAATAATTGATTTCAGTCTTTCAGCTACAAGGCTTTCGCTTTTTACCGGCTCTGAATCTGTTAATAATGCATTTTTTGACTGTCTTACCAGAGAGCTTGACAGGGGACAGACTGATTTTGTTATAGAAACAGTTGAAAAGAATCAGAATCTTAAAGCGGGTCTTCGAGCATCACTTTTGATGAGAGCTGCTCATATTAAAGGCGACAGGGAAGGCGCTGCAGCTGCTATGAATCAGATTACCGAACCCTTGAATGCTGAAAATCATTATGACGCAGTACTGCTCCTTGAGATATCACGTTATTACCATGCCTCTTCAGATTATTTTCATGCACTGCAATCTGTAAAAAAGGCTTTAATTTATCTGCAGGATACGGGACATCAGCGCCTTGAGGGTACAGCATTCATTGAACTTGGCTTTATTATGCTTTGTAAAGGCAAGACCCTGGAATCTTCTGAATATCTTTATCTTGCCATAGAAAGACTCTACGGTACTGGTGATAACTACAGCCTTATGAAAGCCTACCTTTTTACTGCAGCAGGTCATTACCTGCGTGGTGAGTTGAAACTGGCCATCGACAGCAATGATAAGGCTATAGAGCTTGCAATGCTTTCCGGAGAAGAGAACTGGCTTTTTTCCTGCCGTTTTTTTCAGTGCAGAATATTCTTTGAGCTTGGAAGATATTTTGATGCTGAACGTCTGTTATCATCCTGTTTACTGCAGAATGAAATATTTCACGACGAAAACCGAAGAAAACTGTTTTTAAGCTGGACAGCCAGGGCATGTATTTATCAGGGAAAAGTATACAGAGGTATCAACATGCTGAAATCTCTGCCAGAAGACCCTGAGACTCTATATTTTCTTGCAGAGGCCATGTTTTTTAATGGTAATCTGAGCAAAGCACTTGAATATACAGACAGCGCGCTGCAGCATTCAGAGTACTTCAGCCTGGGCTTTCTGCCTCTTGAGTTTCTATCATGGAAAAACGGATATGTTCAGACCGAGGGCAGAATGCTTCGATCTGAAGAAGGGACCGGAGTTCTATTTCATAACATAAGGGCTCTAAAGGCCTATCTTCTGGGCCTGTCCGGAAAAAAAGAAGAGGGGACAGAACTTCTATACAGTCTTACACGTGAACAGAAACTCTCAGAAAATGATCCTTATAACCGGCTTTATTTTTATTACTATGCCATACTGCTGGATCGCAAAGACAGTTCTGATTTGATAGATAAGCTGACTCTTTTGAGTAAAGCTTTGAAATACCTTCAGCAGACATCAAGCCGAATCGAAGATCCAGGGGTAAGGCAGGAATTTATGAATAAAAACTACTGGAATGCAAGGCTTGTTTCCGAGGCGAAAAAAGAAAAACTTATATAGCCGTAACTTATTGACATAAAAGCGTGAGCTCTGGTATATTGCTGTAGCTCGGTAAGAGTACAACTTGGTGGTGTAGCTCAGTTGGTAGAGCATTCGGCTCATATCCGAACGGTCAGGGGTTCAAGTCCCTTCGCCACTAATATTCAGCTGATCAGGAATAATTCCGGATCAGCTATTTTTTTATAAAAACAGTCGATCAATGGAAATACTGAACAGTTTCAGTCTATAATTAAATTATGCAGAACTGCAGCCTTATTCTTAAACCCCATGGTCAGTTTATAACTGAATTTAAAATTATCTATCCTGTTGAAAAAACAAAGAACCGCTATACCCTTGAGATGTATATCTTTTCGGCAAAGTCCTTATCTGTTGATACGAAGAAATATGGTATTTCATCTTTCCTGAACGATCTTAAAGTACTTATCAGATATACAACACCTAGACTTGGAATAAAAGAACTTACTGATCCTGACAACCCCAGAAGCCCTCTTACAAGAATTAGAAAAATGTTAACTGATTCTGAAGATGAAGACAGTGTAAAATACCAGAATCTGCAGTATGAATTCAGAATACTGACCAGTGCACTTAGAGTTTATCTTCGAACAGTTCGAGAAAATATTCAGAAAGCTGTAAAGAAAGAAGAATCACCGTCAGAGATAGAAAAGAAAATTAATATACTGTTAGATGACCTTATACTTCTTGCCTCGGAATTCAGGGATCTGCGAAAGGAAATTAAATCAGATGAGAACAGTAAAAAATATGTAGATCTTTTTAAATGGTGTGATGAATCAATAAGTCTAAATATTCAGCGTGAACTTGGATATATCGAGGGGATCTGCAGAGATACTGAAATCAAGTTGGAAATAAAAACTGAAATTATTTCAGCTATCGATCAGGAAGAACAATATAGAAAAAAAAGACATTATAAAACCGTGCTTACCGGCAGCAGGTCAACAAGCGGTGAAGATCTAGTTTACCGGGAAAGCATTCTCAAGAAATGGTCCCAGTCGGCACTGTATCTGAATGTTGAAAAAAGCAATACACCAGCCAGAGTCGCTCAGGTTATTGCCGGAATAGCAGCTGCAGTAGCCATGACTTTTGCGGTTACCACAACACTGCTTACAAACAAGCTTTTGGCTCAAAATACAACAGCATGGGCAATGGCGATAGTTGTAGCATATATCTTTAAAGACAGAATAAAGGAAAGTCTGCGTGCTGTTTTAAACAGATTGGTTCCAAGACTTATCCCGGATCAGATGCATATTTTAAAGGACAGTTTAACTGAAAAACGAATCGGGCATTCACGAGCAGTTGTAAAGTTTACCAGTTCCGACAAGCTTTCTGAGGATATTACGTCAGAGCGCAATAAAAGCAGTAATCCTTTCAGACACATACTTCCTCCGGAAGACGTCATTCAGTATACGCATGATGTAATCATTGACGGTGTTAAAGCGCATAACTTTCACAGAAGAATGGAATCTGTAACCGAGATTTTAAGACTTGATTTAAGCAGATGGATCAATCAGATGGATGATCCTGCACAAGTTTTTTATCATGCAGTCTCAGGACAGCTTAAAAGAAAAAGAATGCCAAGAGTCTATCATCTGCACCTTTTGATAAGACTGAAAAACGCAAACAACGGTGAAGTAAAGCAGTACCATAACAGACTCGTTTTAAACAGAGAAGGGCTGCATCGAATAGAATCACTGAAATAAAAAGCCGCCCTTTCGGACGGCTAAAGCTTTATAATAACAATTATTCTTATCTGTTATTTCCCTGACCGCGGTTAATTTTAAAACCGAAATCAAGTTCAAAATTGTATACCTCGCCGGCCCGTACTGTAATAGTTTCCTGAACAGCAAGCCCGCCGCTTGTTACCCTGATTGTATGCTGGCCCGGAAGAAGTTCAAGAACGTTTCCGTTTATCTCACTTCCGTTGTCATAAATTTTGATTCTGCCCGCAGGGTTTGAAGTAGTGTAATCAAGCATTGAATTAGGAATGATTATATTTACACGTGCAGTCTGCGGCTGAAGCGGAACGTTCAGAGTCATTGTGCTGTTAACATTAACTGTCTGCTGAACAGGAGAGTATCCCGGGGCATTCACACGTACAGTATACGTTCCAGGTGTCAGATTGGCTGTAAAACTTGCGTTTCCGGAAATCTGGCCGTTTATACCATTGCCCTGAATAACAACACGGGCATTCTGGACATTACTTGTAACTGTCAGGTTTACATTCTGCTGCTGTAGGTTGAAGTTAAGGGTAGAGTTGGAATTGAGATTTATTTCCTTAGTTTCAGCATTGAAACCGGGATAACTGACAGTTACCCGATAAACCCCGGGTGCAAGCTGTACAGTGAAAGGAGCCTTTCCTCTTGTCTGACTGTTACCGTTTAAAGGAACTATCAATACTGCTGCTGTTCTTATGTCACAGTTCACTGTAAGGCTGAAGGTTGCACTCTGTGTACTTGTACTTCCGCCAAGACTGCCTCCACGCTGAGCAAATACTGACACAGAAGAGATAAGAAGAAGCACAATTAATAATGCTGTAATTTTCTTAGTTTTTATCATTTACATTTACTCCCAGGATATAGATCTGATTCCACCATATGCGTCATCGGCATTACCTGCAGATGCAACTATTAGGTCTGTTCCGTTATAATCAAGTCTTAAAACCTGTAATGTATCTTCAGCTGAATTCCATGGAAGGACCCATGTACCATAGTGTTCATTCCCGTACATAACATCCACCTGAGCAAATGCAGAAGCGTATTCGCCGGTAAGACCTGTCAGAGACTGGTATGGAACTGTGTCATATCCGCTTATTTCATCTTCTTCATCATCCCAGTAGGAATCAACATAGAAATACATTACATCTGCAATATCAAGCCAGCTAGTTACGCCGCTGTATATGGAAATAGTTTCAACCCTTGGTATTGTTGAAGATGTCGTTTCAGGACCGTAAGTTGAACTGTAAACATCCCTGTCTAGATAGATTCCGTCTGTTGAACCTCTGGCTCCTGAATATATTTTTGTCCTATGCCCGGTTGCCGGATTCTTTAAAGCATCGGTCCAGTCATCTGTCGTACTGCCGTCGGATTCACCATAGGTAAGAATTGAATCAACATCGATTGCCGCATTTTCCCAGCTTGTTATTATTGTAAATACACCTGCATCAGCGGCTGGGTAGGCGAAAAGGTCGGGAAGGGCTCCGCCGTCACCGGATATTTCAATAAACCTTGGAACAAAAGTCCAGTAACTGCTGCTGTCAGAACCTGTCAGAAGGTATTTGCCTGTTGGAATCTGTGAGAATGTAAAACTGCCTGATGAACTTACTTCCGCTGTATAATCAGCAGTACTGGAAAAAGTTCCATTATCTGAATTATATGCAAATAATTTTGCGGATGCTCCTGCAAGCGTGTAATCGCCGTCTTTCCAGTAAGTTGTTGAATCACCCTCAGATTTTACATTAACTGCCACACCGGAATAATCATAGTAGTAAAAATAGATGTCACATGCGGTCGCGATAAATATTATTGCCGCTATAACCAGGATTAAAGCCGTTGAAAATATTGCTTTCTTTTTTACTGAATTCATATTATTATTATTTTCCTCCTGATAGTGTTTAGGGTATTAATTATAACACTTTTCAATTGCATTATCGTCACATTGAGTCTAAAAAAAGTTTATTTGAGGAATTGGATTGAAAAAAGAGATTGAAATAAAAGCTCATGTCAGTGATCCCGATAAAATCCGGGACAGACTTAAAGAGCTTTACGGAGATCCTGAACATATTTATAAAGACGACATCTACTACAAATTCAAATCCAGCGGCAAACTCGTACGCTTGCGAGACGAGGGCGGAATTACCGTAATAACAGCGAAAAATAAAACTTTATCCGGAAATACCGAAGTAAATGATGAAATTGAGTTTACAGTATCTGACAACGAAGCCTTTGTACGCTTTTTACAGCTAAATGAGGCCGAAAGCTATATCAGAAAAACAAAAAGCGGATTCAAGTACCTATACGGTGCAGGGGATAAGCTTATTACAGTTGAACTCTGCGAAGTTACCGGGCTTGGATGGTTTATTGAAATTGAAAAACTTGTCGAAATTAACAGTGCTGATGAGACGTCCATCGAAGCAGCACGGAACGATATTTACAAAGTACTTTCGGACAGCGGAATCGATGAAACTGCCATTGAAAAACGCTTCTATACAGAAATGCTTTTAGAAAACAGGAAATGAGGTTGATAAAAAAAAGACCCGCCTGATTCAACGAATCAGACGGGAAAGGAGGTTGATTAAAAAAGGAGGTGTTTAGAAAACTGCAGGTTCCTGTACCTGCAGCGTTTCCGGAGAAACGCTGTAAAATAACCTAAGTCACTTTACAGATAAATTAATATCAGTTTTCTCATATTTTATCAATACCCGAAGCACATCTTCTGGGCTTTCTGATGTTAAAAAGTCGTTAAAATTGCAAAATTTTTTCAAAAAATTATTGAGCTTCCCGATTATCCGCAAATGCGCAATTTCACTGTTTGTATATATCAGAAAAAAGAATTTTACCGGTTCTTCATCATCTTCACCGAAGGAGGTGCCTTCTCTGCATATTCCTATCACGATAGCCGGTTTGCTGCTTATGTTTTCCCTCGGGTTTCTTACATGAGGCATGGCAATACCGTGACCAAGGGTCGTGGGCATCATATTTTCTCTTGCTATCAGTTTTTCTACAAAAGAATCAAGATCTTTGATGAAGCCTGTTTTCAGCAGCGGCTGTGATAATTGTGTCAGAATTTCTTCTCTTGTTCCCGGCTTTATTTTTGGTATAACAAGCTGCTCAGAAACAAGCCTTGAAAGGGGAACATTATCCATATCTTCAGAAATCAGTTTAGTAAGTTCATCACTTGATGAAGGATTCATTTTATCAAGTATCCATGAATCAATAATTCCACGATCGAAGCGCCACTGGCTGGCTATCTTAACGCAGGGAATTTCATTTTTCTGAATCATTCGCAGTATGGTTTTTTCAGCTACCTTTAGGTAAGTTGCCACCTCTGATAATGTCATCAGATTGCCTGAAAGTGTATAGTTATCCATAAAACTTCACCTCTGTCTGTTAATGTCCATTATAGTCCGGCTAGAGGCTTTGTCAAGTAATGCTGAATACTACAATCGTCCTTTGCGAATATCTATCTCCCGGCTTAAGAACACAGGAAGGGAACTCAGGTTTATTAGGTGCATCAGGATAACCCTGTGTTTCCAGACAGAGCCCCCCATGCTTCTGGTAAGTTTTTTCGGGACTAACAAAATCTTTCACGAAATTGCCTGTGTAAAACTGAACTCCGGGCTGTGTTGTATAAAACGAAAGCTTCCTGCCTGATTCATTTTCCGTCAATTCAGCAAAAGGCTTTTCAGCTCTGGCGTATTCATCTTTTAAAACGAAGCAGTGATCATATCCACCTGCTTCGTTTATTTCAGAGCCCACAACTTTTTCGTTTCTGAAATCGAAGGGAGTGTCAGCAACCGGTTTAATAACCCCTGTCGGTATAAGTTTTTCATCTACCGGAAGGTATTCTGATGAATTTATTTTCAGTTTATGATCAAGAATTGTATCCGCAGCTCCTCCGGAAAGGTTCCAGTAAACGTGGTTAGTCATATTTACAGGAGTGGCCTTATCTGTGGCTGCCTCATATTCCATAATCAGTTCATTTTTATCAGTAAGGGTGTAAACAGAGCTTACTTCAAGGCTGCCAGGAAATCCTTCTTCACCATCGGGACTGTTATAGAAGAATTTTACGCCGGCTCTACCTTCTTCCTTGAAAGGAAATATATCCCAGACTTTCTGGTCAAAGCCGCCGGGACCTCCGTGGAGGCAGTTTGGACCGTCATTTGCCGGAAGTCTATATTCTTTGCCGTCAAGACTGAAAGAAGCTCCGCCAATCCTGTTGCAGAAACGTCCGACGGTAGCACCGAAATACCGAGGCGGCTGTTCATAATCTGAGAGTGAAGGTTTGCAGAGTGTTATTTCTGAACTGACACCGTCCCTGTCAGGAGTCTTAACCGAAATAAGAGCAGAGCCCAGACTTATCACAGTAATGCTTACACCATTACTGTTTTCAATAGTTACCGAGTCAATCCTTTCCCCGGATGCTGTTTTTCCGTAAGTCTTTCCTTCAACCTTCATATTAATTTTCTCCAAGAAGTAATTTCAGCTGGCTTATTTCGCTGATAAGCCTGTTTCTGTCCATCTTTGCAAATCTTGATGGAACCATATCCCTGCTTGTGCACTCAAGAACAGCTACGAGATTTTGAAGTTCAATTTCATGCGGGTAGGAAGGCGGAATAAAATCTCTTACAGTAGCTTCAATATCTGTATTATTTATAACCACTCTGTTATCCAGAGAGGCGTTGAATTTTGCCCTTATAAGTATTGATTCAAGATCGGCGCCTGAAAGACTCATGCCGTTTTTCTTTAGTATTTCAGAAATTGAAAAGCCTGTAGTCTTGAGCTTCAGTTTTTTAAGCAGTATTTCAAACAGCTCATCTACTTCGGACGATGAGTCAGGAAAAAACAGGGCAAGATGCTCTTCTGCCCGGCCCTGACGCTTCAAATCTATTGGTATCAGATCCGGACGATTGGTAGCTATAAACCAGATTATTTTGCCGCGGTAGGATGTATTACCCATAAAGTCGGCAAGCCTGGTAAATAGATTGGTATCGCTGCCTACACGGTCAAGACGGTTTTTCCGGCCAAGCAGAGTATCAGCCTCATCGATAAGGACTCCGACAGGGGACATTGCTTTCAGAATGTTCATAACCTTGTCAAAATTTGAATCAGCGGCGCTGGTCCATCCGGGACGAAATTTAACTACAGGGATGCCGACTTCACCGGCAAAGGCTGTGACTATAAAAGTTTTCCCGGTTCCCACCGGCCCGGATATCAGGTAACCCATTGGAAGTACATCAAGCTGGCCTTTTTTTATTGCCTTTGCAGCATCGCGCAGCCTTTTCTTCACAAAACTGTGACCGGCTACCATGGAGAGATCATAATCAGTATTAATAAATTCCAACAGGCCTGCTGCTTCATTTTCAATTATTTCTTTCTTCCGGTCTCTAAGATATTCACTTGTTATGGTACGATCTTCCTGATATGACTCTGCAGCTATCTGATTCAGGTTCATAAGATTCAGTCCGCTTGTCAGAGATGCTACACGTTCCGGATTGAGCCTGCTTTCGAGCATCAGGTAATCGCGGTTCTTAGCAAACTCTAAAAAAGCCTTGCGGACACTCATATCGGGAAAGGGAACACTCAATTTTACAGTATTTGGAGAGCGGACAAGCCTTTCATTCAAATCGGATAGGTTCTCTGAAAGAAGCATTATGGAAATATCACCCTGGGTAAAAATTGGGTCATGTGCCCAGCGGTTTAGTGTGACAAGACAGTACCGGTCTTCATCTGACAACTCGGGTATGGATGCATTTGGAACAATGGTCTCGGCAAAATCAATAATCAGTACAATGCGGAGCTTTTTTGAAACATTCATTAAAAAGTATTTTTCAAGATAATCAAAGGCCTTGGAAGGTCTGGATGACAGCAGATCATGCTCGGGAACATCGGGAAAGGTGCTTTTCATGGCCGCCAGATATTCATCCTGCATTTCTTTTGTACAGAAATTAACCCCTGAAGACCTGTCATAAAAGACTATTATATCCTGATTACCGAACAGAACCTCAGAAACAAACTCCTGAATTCGCACAAAAACAAACTCTCCCTCATACATCTTGTTGGGAAGAAAGTCTCTAATGTTTCCGTGAATTATATACAAATTTGCCGTTTCAGAGCAGTATTTATATGAAAGTTCCTGAGCCCATCCGGGCAGGATTTTAATGAATTCAAGATTTTTTAATATCAGCTGTTCAGCCATGTCCCCTCCCTGAGTACAATCAATATTATATGCTCAAACAGCCTTTTTGTCAGTAAGTTCAGTCCGAACATAAAAAAGCTATTGTAATAAGCCGCGTCACAGGTTATTTTAGGTGCATGATTGAGATTTATACAGACGGAGGCTGTTCAGGCAATCCGGGGCCCGGAGGATGGGCTTATATTATCAATGCCGGCAGCAGCAATATAAAGGCATCGGGCGGTGAACCGCACACAACAAATAACAAGATGGAACTTACAGCGGTTATCAGTGCACTGGAAAAATGCATTGCAACTGAAGAGCTTAAGGGTGATTCAATAGAACTGCATACCGACTCACAGTATGTTAAAAACGGTATTACGACATGGATTCACGGCTGGGTACGAAACGGCTGGAAAACTGCATCAAAACAGCCTGTTAAAAACAAGGAATACTGGATAAGACTTAAGGAACTTGATGATTCCCTGAATGTAACCTGGAAATGGGTCAAGGGCCATGCCGGAAATCCTCTTAACGAAGAATGTGATTCAATGGTCGGTGCAGAGATGGATAAATATCGAAAGTAATAAGTCAGAGGCTAATCTGTCAGATTAATCAGGCTGAGGATTTTCTTTTCTTCGGCTTTTTTTTCTTCTATTATCAACAATTCAATTCTCAATGCACCTGTCGGGCAGGTTGTAACACAGGGAGAGGGGAAATCCTCATTAGCACACATATCGCATTTATGCATCATTCTGCCCCTGAATACAGGAGCCTTGTAGTTACAGGCTTTCAGGCAGGCGCGGCAGCCAATGCATTTTTCACTTTCAAGCAGTACAAGACCATCTGATTCCCGTTTGTACAGAGCTTCTGTCGGACAGACCGGTATACATGCAGGTTCGGTGCAGTGCATACAGGATGATGTGACAGTTTCACTTTTTACTTCAGGATACACTCCGTGCCATATATTTTTTACTGTGCGGTATTGGAGTCCTGATTCTGCAGCTTTCCAGTTTCTGCAGGCTGTCTCACAGGCATTGCACTGAATACACAGCTCACTGTTAAATATAAAACTTTTTTCAGTTCTGTTCATATCTGCTTACCTCAACCAGGGTCTGACTGGACATTGCCGTAATCAGAGGGTCATATGCTTTTTGGGGATCTACGCTGTAGAGCAGGTTTACATTTGCCCCGCCGTCAAGAACTGTATTTTCCTCAAGTCCAAGCTCGGGACAGCCCTGCCATGAACCGTGAAGCATCATCACCGTATCCGGCCTGATTCCGGGATAGTACTCAGCCTTTACTTTAATCCATCCATGCGGTGATTCAACCTTTACCCATTCGCCGTTTTCAATTTGTCTTTCAGCAGCGGTTTCCGGATGAATATGAAGCAGAGGATCAGGCTGCATCTCTCTAAGTATTGGAACATTGCGCTGCCATGAGGCGGTGAACATCTTTGCCGTATGATAATCAGATAGCACAAGCGGATACTTCAAAGTAAGTTCAGGTGTTCCTGTTATACTTTCAGGCGGCTCACGCCATTCAGGAAGCGGGCTGAATCCTTCTTTTTCAAAGGTAGTATTGTAAAGGGCTACTTTCCCCTGAGGCAGATAGGGAGGATTTCCGAAGCGGGTGCTTTTTGATGCAAACACTTTTGCATATTTCTCATAAACCGGTTTTACATCCGGAATTTCAAAATGACGACCAAGAGGAAGTCCTCTAAGTTCATCTATTCTCATCCCAAAAGGTTCAAGCATATAATTCTGGCATGCATCCATGTCACCATTCCAGAAATCTTCGCCGTAACCCATAGCTTTGCCAAGATCAAGAAAGAATTCGTAGGTCGATTTATAATCACCAAGAGGCTCAACTACGGGGTTTCTTGCCATCAGCAAATTGCCTCTGGCTTCAAATGGATGATTAGTCTCATACATTGAGGCTGTGGGAAGCACTATATCTGCGTAATCCATATCTGCTGTACGTGTCACATCAACTACTACATAGAAATCAAGCTTTTCCAAAGCTTTTACTACATGTCTTGTCCCGCGCGTGCTTAGGGTGGGCTGGGTTCCCGGCGCAATTATTGTACGTACAGGATACGGTCTCTCTGTCAGGACACTCTCGATTATCCGGTAGTATGCAGATGATGTGCCTTCAAGAAACGGCTGGAATGCCGGCGGGAATTCAGGCCCCACAAGTTTTGATACCATTTCAGGGGTGTAGCGTTCAGGCATATTAACCGATTTAGGCCTCGGGATTCCCTTAACTGCTCCCTTAGGACCTCCGCCGAAAATATTGCTGCCTTCATGATCAAGATGACCGGTTATAGCCATCATCATTGCAACTGCCCGTACAGCATCATTGGCGGCAGGCATATGTTCTACACCGTTTCCCATATCAATCAGGGCTTTGGGGGTACCTGCGTACAGCCTTGCTACTTCGATTATCTGCTCTTTTGGAACTCCGCTTATCTGCTCTCCCCAGGAAGGAGGATATTTCCGGACATGCTCTTTAAGTTCAGTGAAACCGTAGCACCAGTTCTGTACAAACTCTTCATCATAGAGCTTTTCATTTATTATTACATGGAGCATTGATAGAGCCAATGCAGCATCTGTACCGGGTCTGAGCGGCATCCAAATATCAGACATTCCCACATCAGGTTCAACTGAGGGTTTAACAGCTATTATCTTTGCTCCACGCTGTTTAGCAGCAATGAAATCTTTTGCGATGGTCATTGCAGGTCCTGAATAAATCGGCTGGCGTCCCCAGAGAATAATCAGCTCAGTATTTTTGTAATCACAGGCCGGAGAAGCTCCTATAGTGTAGGCATATGAAAAGGCTCTCTGCATTGCACAGATACCGCTGTGACCGTAGTTTGGGCTGCCGTGGGCAATAAGAAAACGCTGTATAAAATCGCTGTAAGATCGTCTTGCAGGTGAAAGAATAGCAAGAGATTCAGGTCCGTAGAGCATTTTCTGTTCTGTCAGCTTTTCGGCAATAATACCAATGGCTTCATCCCATGTAATTTCAGTGAACTGTCCTTCACCTTTTTTTCCTGTCCTTTTAAGCGGAGTTCTCAGCCGCTGGGATGAATACAGCCATTGTGGAGCTGCCTGGCCCTTTGGACATAAAGCGCCGCGGTTAACCGGAGACTCTTTCATTCCCGCCGCCCTTGTAAAAATGCCGTCTTTTACAAATGCATAGATCCCGCATCCGGCGGACGGACCGCACATCGCACAGAAAGTCGGAACTATCCTTTCACCGGTTTTCTCACCAATTAAAAGGGCTTCTTCAAAACGTAATCCACGCTGCCGGCTGACTTTATCTTTATCATTTTTATTCAAGCTCATAATAATTTCAGTATAATATCATATATCATTTTTTATCTGTTTAACAAACTGTAAAAAGTTATTCTGCAATCAATCAATTTACAAAAAATCCGTTTTATATAACCGGAGGGGTTTATGACCATTTGGAGTTTTTCTGCCGACGGCTATGACGGAAGTCTTGTAAGAATTGAGGTTGATTTGCGACGTGGGATTCCGGGTGTAGATATTATCGGACTTCCTGACAGTGCTGTGCTCGAATCAAGGGACAGAATAAGAGCGGCTATACGCAACAGCGGGTTTGAATTCCCAAGGGAACGAGTGCTTATTAACCTGGCCCCTGCGGGATTAAGGAAAGAAGGAGCCTCATTTGATCTGGCTCTTGCTGCAGGGATACTGACAGCATCAGGAGGAATTAAAAACATACCTGATACCGAAATACTGATAATGGGAGAGCTGATGCTGTCGGGTGAAATCAGACCGGTAAACGGGGTTCTGTCTGCCGTATCAGCTGCCTATAGCAAAGGAATAAAAACTATCGTTGTTCCTTCTGCGAATACCGCTGAGGGCTCATCTCTGGAGGGAGGCTCTGTCTTCGGAATATCGACTTTAAATGCTCTTCAAAATCTTTTTAATAACATCACTGACGGAAAACGTTCTATTACTCCGGAATCTGAAGGAGATAAATATAGAGCAGGTGAAAACCGTATTGTTGATTTTGCAGACATTCGCGGGCTTCCGGTAGTAAAAAGAGCTCTTGAGATAGCGGCTGCCGGAAGGCATAATCTGTTTCTTTTTGGACCTCCCGGCGGGGGCAAGACCATGGCGGCCCGAAGCCTTGCCGGCATTCTTCCTGAATTAAGCAGTGAGGAAGCAATAGAGGTAACCAAGATTTATTCTACCGCGGGGCTTCTTCCAGCTGAAGCCGGACTTATGCGGCAGGCCCCATTCCGCGAACCCCACCATTCAGCCTCCGAGGAAGGCCTAATCGGAGGCGGCCGTGGGATAAAGCCCGGTGAGGTTTCTCTGGCACATCATGGAGTTCTCTTTCTGGATGAAACACCCGAATTCCGCAAGAACCTGCTGCAGTCCCTGCGTGAACCATCAGAAGAAGGACATGTCGATCTTGTACGTGCAGGCAAGGTTATATCCTTCCCGGCTGATTTTCAGCTTGTAATGGCGGCTAATCCCTGTCCCTGCGGAAACCTTGGAAAGCAGGATGGCATATGCACATGCAGTAAAAAGGAAGTAATGAATTACTGGAAGAAGATAGGCGGTGCAATGATGGACAGAATTGACATAAGAGTCCCTGTTGAACCAGTTGATCCCGCTGAACTAACAAGCGAAAATAAGGAAAACAGCAATGATGTAACTGAGAAAATAGAGCGAGCTGTAAGGATTCAGATGAAGCGTTTTACCGGTGAAAACTATAAACGTAATGCTCGAATCGCTCCGTCAGGTATACGAACCTACTGCAGGCTGGAGCAGGAGGCGGAAGCTGAATTCCTGAACGCTTCAAGACTTCTTGGGCTGTCATCAAGAGCCTGTGTTTCCGTACTTAAAACATCACGTACTATTGCAGATCTTGCCGGCAGGGAAGGTCATGTAACTACAGATGATGTTTTCGAAGCTATTCAGCATCGCCGATACGGTGAACGGGATTTTTTCTGGGATAAAGTATGAACAAAAAAGCATAAAATTATAGGCTTATACTAAGGTAGAATTATGATACTTAAAATGCTAATCTGATATTTATATCATCATCAGCGGAGCTTATTATGCATATCTTAAAAGTATATTTGACCTTTTTAACATTATCTTTATTTAGTATATCAGCAGCCTTTTCTCAAGCCTCAGACTCAGAATTAATTACTATTTATGATTCTAATTCATATCCGGAAGACTCAATTCCTATGTATGCCCGCTCATATAAATCGCTTTTTGAGGGGATTCAGGAACACGAAAACTACTTTTCCACTATCATAAAGATTAAAGATGGTGCTTATTGGTACCCGGGAGAGAAAATCCTTGGTGTAAGAATGTATATTGCTGAAGAATTTAATAAAACCGGAATAAAATCTGAATTTAAAAATATTTCTACGGGTACAGATTATATTTACGGTTATTATAAGGAGCGGTTTGAAAGTTATTTGCTTCTTAAGGACTATACTGATATTTCCAGTTTATCGGGTCACAAAATCATAATAAATGTGATTCTAAAACAAAATTATATGTTTGAGGACGACTGGAACCTCTGTGCTGTTTTTTCTAACGGAAACTCCGGCATCTCATCAGCACAGACAACGATGAATCTTTACAGTCGAACCATCAGCACGATTCCAGGATATGAAGGTTATAAAACATTATCAGGATCGGTGGATTTAAGAGATTATAATGAATCATCTTTATATTTTTCCGGGTTGAGATTCTGTTCTACAAATATCGATCAATATGATCATTATGAAGTTTTCTACCTGAAAAATATAACCGCGGAGATCATCGAATAAATCTTTTATTCTGCCAAAGAACGTAAAAAAGAATACCCCGTCCAGAATCAGTTGGACGGGGTAAAGTAAAAAGGAATGAACGGAGTCAAGCTTTTGGCTTACTCTGTTATTTGATTTCGTCTTCGAACTGTCCGCCGCCTACTCTAGGTCTGACGACCTTGCCCTGTTTCTCAGCTTCCTTAACAAGTTCTGCTTCTTCCTTGGCCCAGTCCCAGAAATAGTTATCATGGGGAGAGTGCTCTGTTGCAGTCACGAACATCTCTGTAGAGAAAGCATTTCTTGCTTCAGTTGCAATAATCTGCTTCCAGGGTGCTCTAATCTGCTGGGTAGTAATCCTTCTTGTGACACGGGAACCGGTTCTCATGATAAGTTCAGCAATTTCCCATGCTCTCTTGTAGCATGCTTCTGTGTCGGCACATATTTCGTTAACCATACCAAGTGCAAGTGCTTTTCGTGCTGTAATAATCTCACCGGTAAGCTCAGCATAAGCAAATCTCTTGTACCCCATGAGTTCTCTCCATGCAAACTGGATGCCGTCGCCGGGAACCATGTTTACGCGGAAGTGCATTTCAGTTGTCCATGCATCTTCTGTACACAGAGTGATGTCATTATAAAGAACCAGATCAGTATGGAAGGCGGCACCGTTCCAGACTCCGATAGTAGGTACTTCAACATCAAAAATCTGGCCTTCGATGTCGTTTATGCCATCATAGTACTGGTATTCATACATCTTCCATGCTTCAGATTCCTTTGAGCTGAACTCAGTTGCTTCAGGATCTTTACTTGAGTCATTCGGATCAGGACGTCCCATTGATTTTATGAAATCTTTCCCTGTTCCGCCGAGGATGATTACCTCATTGTCGGGATCACGTCCGGCCCAGTCAAAAAAGTAGTGAAGTGCCTGGTGAGCAGGTGCTCCCCATCTCATTGAATCACCGTCAGTATGAAGTCTTGCTTCAAGAATTCCGTTTTCTCTCTTCATTATGAAGCAGTGTTTCAGTTTTTCTGAATACTCTTCAAAGGTCATGTGCGGGATAGTACCCAGTTCCTCATGCGAAGTAAATTTTCTCTTACCTGCATCAGATTCATAATTTGCTTTAATCATATTAGATCTCCAAACATAACAATAGGTTATAATGTTATAACATTATAGAATGTTATAACATTATAATGCAAGTGAAAATACCCTGAATTCAAAAAGAAATTCTGTCTACAGCCTGTTGATTTTTGATACTATAAGTTATATTTAGAAACGGAGGCGGTTAATGAAACTTTACAGTCGCGGACAGGTTCTTCTGATAACTCTGTCTGCCTGCTTACTTGTATTTTTTCTTCTGTTCGGCTTCGGTTTTTTTAACCGCAGCGAAAAGCCTGTTGCTGTGGAAAAAGTTCCGGAAACAGAAACCGTTTTTGAACTTCAGACTAATGTAATTGCCGACAATAACATCCTTCCTGTATCAGAGTATGAAAAATACTGTGATGATGAACTTATCAATATTAAAGTCTATGAAAGACTTAATGAGGGCGTTGTCAATATTTCAACGGAAACACTCGGAATCAACCTTTTTCTTGAACCGGTACCAATGGAAGGCGGTACCGGCTCCGGTTCAATTATAGATAAACGCGGATATGTACTGACAAATTTTCACGTCGTTGAAAATGCCTACAAGGTATACATAACCCTTTATGACGGAAGCCATTTTGAAGGTGAGGTTATAGGCAGAGACCGTGAGAATGATCTTGCAATAGTCAAATTTGATCCTGACAGCAAGGAACTTGTTACCATACCCTTCGGCCGATCTGATGATTTGAGGGTAGGCCAGAAAGTCCTGGCTATCGGCAACCCCTACGGCTATGACCGGACACTCACTACAGGTATCGTTTCCGGTCTGGGGAGACCTGTCAAAACCAATAACGGACTAGTTATTCAGGGAATGATTCAGACCGACGCTTCTATTAATCCCGGAAATTCGGGAGGACCTTTAATTGACTCTACTGGCAGGATGATAGGCATAAATACGATGATCTACAGTCCCACCGGTGGCTCAGTCGGAATTGGTTTTGCTGTTCCAGTTGATTCGGCTATACGGGTTGTCCCGGAACTCATTAATTATGGTGAAGTTAAACGAGGCTGGATAAGCATCGTTCCAATTCAGCTTGATCGAAATATTGTCCGCTATGCCGAACTGTCAGTCGACAAGGGGCTCCTTGTATCAGAAGTAGAGAAAAACGGTAATGCAGACAGGGCAGGTATTAACGGAGGCGACACTTCACGACCTGTCCGCTACGGCCGTGATACTATCTATCTGGGCGGTGATATTATTGTTGAGATTGACGGTTTTAAGACTGAATCCATTGCGGACATGTTTACTGCACTTGAAGATAATAAGCCCGGTGAATTAATTGATATTGTGGTTGTAAGAAAGAAACAGAAGAAAACCATTCAGGTGGAACTTTCAGACCGCTCAGAAGGCCTTTCCTGGGATTAAATTATGAATGAATTTAAAGTAAAAGCCGATTTCAGTCCTGCCGGCGACCAGGAGCAGGCAATCAAAAGCCTGGCTGACGGTATCCGCAGCGGAAAAAAACTTCAGACACTCAAGGGTGTAACAGGTTCCGGCAAGACATTTACTATGGCCAGTATTATTCAGGAAGTACAGCTTCCGACCCTTATTTTAAGTCATAATAAAACACTTGCGGCTCAGCTGTACCGTGAGTTTCTTGATTTCTTCCCTGATAATGCAGTCGAATACTTTGTATCCTACTACGATTATTACCAGCCTGAAGCTTATGTACCTTCAAAAGACCTGTATATTGAAAAAGATTCGGACATCAACCAGGAAATAGACCGAATGCGGCTATCTGCCACATCATCACTTATTGAGCGGAAGGATGTAATAGTAATAGCAACGGTTTCCTGCATTTACGGCCTTGGAAACCCCGAAGCTTTCAAAGGTATGAGAGTCTCTGTTCACAAGGGAGATGAAACCGGATTTGACAAAATAAGCAGGGAACTGATTTCACTTCAATATGATCGAAATAACGATGTTCTTAAGCGGGGCTGTTTCCGCATACGCGGCGATGTGATGGAAATATATCCAGCCTACATGAAAGCCGTTTACCGCATTGAGCTGGAGTGGGATACTGTTTCAAGAATAACAATGACTCATGCAGTTACCGGAGAAGTTCTTGAAGAACTTGACCGCTGTACGATTTATCCGGCTAAACACTTTGTTATGCCCGAAGACCAGATGAAACCTGCAATTGATAATATCAGGGCTGAACTCGAAGAGCGTTACAACGAACTCATGAGGGAAAATAAACTGGTAGAAGCCCAGCGCATTAAGAGCCGGACTGAATATGATATTGAGATGCTTGAAGAACTTGGATACTGCTCCGGTATAGAAAATTATTCTAGACCTCTGTCCGGCCGCAAGGAAGGTGAACGGCCGGCGGTTTTAATTGACTATTTCCCGGATAATTTTCTGACCTTTATAGATGAATCTCATGTAACGCTTCCGCAGATAGGCGGTATGTATGAGGGAGATCGCTCAAGAAAAATGAATCTGGTTAACTTCGGCTTCAGACTGCCGTCAGCACTGGATAACCGGCCGCTGTATATAGCGGAATTTGAAGCACTCACTGACAGAGTAATCTATGTTTCAGCTACACCAGGTAAGAAGGAAATAGACAGATCCGAGAATATTGCCGAGCAGGTGATCAGGCCCACAGGACTTCTCGATCCTGAGATTGAGGTAAGACCTACACAGGGCCAGATTGAGGATCTTTTCTCTGAAATAAAGATCAGAATAGAACGAAAAGAAAGGGTACTCGTTACGACTCTTACCAAGAAGATGTCCGAGGATCTTACAGACTATCTCTCAAATCTGGGGATCAAGGTTAGATATCTTCATTCAGAGATTGAAACCATTGAACGTGTTGAAATTCTCAAGGAACTACGTATTGGAACTATCGATGTAATTATTGGAATCAACCTGCTAAGAGAAGGCCTTGATTTACCGGAAGTATCTCTGATTGCTATACTTGATGCCGATAAAATAGGTTTTCTCAGGTCTGCAACTTCACTTATCCAGACAATCGGAAGGGCTGCAAGAAACGCCGCCGGTCAGGTTATTATGTATGCCGACCGGGAATCGGACGCGATGCGTGAGGCAATCGGAGAAACCGAGCGGAGGCGTGCCATTCAGCAGGCATACAACGAAGAACATGGAATTACACCGACAACTATCAAGAAAGCGGTTCAGGATATACTTACCAGAAAACGGGAAGAAAAGCAGAAGGATGAAAAAATCAGCATTGATATCATGCGCGATAATTTCAATGTAATGATAGTCAAGGAAAGAAAGGCTTTCATCAAGGCCCTTGAAAAAGAGATGTTTGAACTTGCCAAAAATCTGGAGTTTGAAAAAGCGGCCTTTGTCAGGGATGAGATTGAAAAGCTGAAACAGCTTGGCGATTAATAAATTGAATTAATAAAAAACTGCAATACTCATTTTTGAAATCACTGTCCCAAGCGCAGCACCGGCCAGAACATCACCTGGATAGTGAACACCGTTGTAAATTCTGGAAAAACCTATAAGACCAACGTAAATAATTCCAGCCGGACTAAGCCAGGGAAATATATACAGTGCAAAGGTTGAGAATACGGCAGCGGCTGCAGTGTGACCGGAGGGAAAGCTGAACTCATCAGGCGGCATTATAAGGGAATCTACATCATCAAATTTAACAAAGGGTCTGATTCTCTTAACATTTTTCTTAACCAGAAAATAAATGCTCCCTTCAACAACAAATGCTGTGACAAAAGCGGGAAGGATTCTCAGAGCTTCAGATGTTTTAAAGATTATATATAGGATTATTAATCCGGCGTAAACCCAACCGTCTCCGATTCGTGAAACAATATAAAAGAAGTGATCCAGGAATTTATGACCGGATAACCCATAAATCCTGTTAAAAAGAAATGAATCAGTCCGGGTAACCCCTCTAAACAATTTCATCATTCTGTTCAGTTTTCTCCTGCTTAAATATGAACTAATCAGCTTCAAAAAGCAAGGGATCTACAGGAAAAGCTGAGACATGGGGGTAGTAATCTAAATCATTTTCACCTTCATATTCATCATCATTCCAGTAAGTATCAATATAATAAGCTGTGTAATAGAAGGCTTCTGTCAGGGTTATGTATCCATCCCTGTTATAATCTGCATATGAAGGTGTCTGCAGCAGAAAATAAGTAAAGACACCATGACCGATTGTACTGGTTTCATAAGATTCCTCTCCGGCACCGGCTGCAGAAAGCACTGTATATTTCTGATCAGCATCTGAAACTGAAAGATACAGGGAAAAACTCTCATTTACAGCAGAAATTCCGCTGCTGTAGGATTTAAAATAATTATCAGCAACTGTATCCACAGTGATATTGCTGTCTACAAATCCGCCTGAATTGCAGCTGTCCAGAATCACGGTCATCAATCCGGCCCCGGACGATTCAATCATAGCTTTAAGAATACTGGTATTTATAGAGGTACTATATAAATCTGCAGTATTTCCGTCATACGGGAAAATCCAGTAATTATCATTATAGGATACTCCGTGTCCTGAGTAATAGAACAGAAGTCTGTCATTATCATCCATGACAGCAGAAAGCTCAGAAATATCAGCTTCTATCTGAGCGAGAGTAGCTTCAGATGAAAGACGTAAAGTTACATCCCAGCCTTTTGCCTCAAGCAGATCCGCAACAGCCTCTGCATCATCATCTGTAAGATTTAAGTCTGAAATATAAAGATAATCAGCCAGTCCATATACCAGTGCATATGTTTCTGCCGGGTCAGGTTCCGAACAGGAAAGTGTGAAACTGAGGATTGCGGTTGTTATCAGAATAAAAATTCGTTCTGCAGATATTTTTCTTTTCATATTCTAATCCTCAGGCCTGCATTAACTGATAAAAACAAGATTCCATCGGTCCTGATATAATATTTAAGCGGAAGAATGGCATCCAGTTTAATGGATTCTGACTGATAAACAGTCCATCCGGGTATCAGCTTAACTGACGGCATAAAAAAGTAATTAGGTGTCAGATTGTATTTATAAAATCCGGCCGAAAGATCCAGTGCTAAAGAGAGTGATACAGGAGTTTCAAAATTGTACAGAAACTCAAGTCCGCCTTCAAGTCCGCTGAATCCCGGATAACTCCATCCGCCGCCCATTCCAGAACTTCCTGTGTATAAACCTGAAACCGAAAACCCTGCGCCAAACTGCGGGCTGAACATAATCAGACCTGCAGCGGAAATTTCTCCCTCAAGCTGAGGTTTCGGGTAAAAATCAGATACAGAACTTATATGAACACCGCCCGCTGCGGAAAGGGACCCGGTGAAAAAATCGTCAATAGAAAAGACTTTGAAACCGATGCATAAAAGAAGAAAAAATGTTATGATGAGTTTCTTCATTACTTTAATTTACTTCTAATAGGCGGATTTTCAAAGGCTTTATGAAAAAACTTCGATTTTTTTACATTATGATGATCACTGTTTTTATTGTACCTTTTTCATTAACCGGATGCAAAGAAAAAGAGGAAGTGATTGGAGATATTTACCTTCCGCCGGCCCCGCTTATTTCTGAATCTAGCAGCTGGGCAGTTATTGATTCTTCCTATCTCAGGCTGCGTGAAAGACCTGAAGAAAATGCAAGAGTCGTTACAACTCTTTGGCGCGGATATGTTCTTGAAATCATATCAAGAGGCCCGACAAGGGTCTTTATTGAAAATCAGGAAGATTACTGGTACCAGATAACCTATGACGGTCTTCAGGGCTGGGTATTTGGTTCCTACCTTTCAGTATATGATACCAAGGATGATGCTGAAAAAGCCGCCCGCAGCGTGCGGGAACAGTAGATACTGTTTCTAATTATATTTTTCAATACCGAGATGAACTGACTCATTCAGACTGTATTTTTTCCGACTGTAAAAAATAACAGCTTCTTTTGATTCTGTGTAACCGATACACTTATAGCGACCGCCTGTGTATTCAATATTTCCTATTCTGATCTTTAGAACCGGTTCAGATTCAGCGTTCTCTAAAATGACACAATTTTCCGGACGGAAAGTAATTATACGGGTGTCACCGTGGATATCCAGATTGACAGTATTCATCTCTCCAAGAAATCCTGCAGTAAACTTGTCTTCAGGGTTCTCATATACTTCTTCCGGAGTTCCTGTCTGAAGTATTCTGCCCCTGTTCATAACAGCAATTAAATCAGACACAGCAAGAGCCTCCTCTTGATCGTGAGTAACATAAACAGCAGTAAAACCAATTTCATTCTGAATACGTTTAATCTCTGTCCGTAATTCTTTCCTGAGTTTTACATCAAGAGCACTAAGCGGTTCATCAAACAGCATTACCGGCGGATTTGGAGCAAGCGCTCTTGCCAGCGCAATCCTCTGCTTTTCGCCACCGGATAATTCGTGAATACTGCGGTGCCTGTATCCGGTCAATCTTACAACTTCAAGAAGTTCATCTATCCTGTAATTTATTTCTGCAGCAGTCTTTTTTTGAATCTTCAATCCATAGGCAATATTTTTTTCCACATTCATATGAGGAAAAAGAGCATAATCCTGAAAAACCATTCCGAAATTCCTTTTTTCAGGGTTTAGACGGGTAATATCAATGCCGCCGGAGGTAATACTCCCTTTGACTGGTTTAATAAATCCGCCGATCATCCGAAGCAGAGTAGATTTCCCGCATCCGGATGGACCTAAAATAGAAAGAAAAGCACCGCCTGGTATGTTGATGTCTGCCGACAGTGAAAATCCAGGATATTCAAAATATATATTATCAATCTCTAATTTCAAAAGAGCTCCTCATTACCGGTTTTTTCTATAATATACAGTGAAATAACACAGATAAGCATTAAAATAGTACCCATCGCACAGGCCCCGAAAAAATTATAGCTTGAGATCAATCGGTATATGGCAATGGGAATTGTAAGAACCCCGCCGTCAGAAAGAATAATTGCAGAGTTAATCTCACCTGCGGAAATACAGAATCCAAAGGCTGCCGCGCTTATTACATTTGAGATCACAAGAGGAAGTTCGATGTCAAAAAAAACTCTTGCAGTATCCGCCCCCAAAGAGCGAGCGGCATCAATCATCGACGGATTAATCTTTTGGAAAGAAGCAGTGAGGCTTCGAACAATAAACGGCAGACCAATTACCGAATGTGCAAAGATAATCAGAATTCCTGATTTTATAAAACTCTCGGGCAGAACAGAAATTAATCTGAAATAACCGAGCCCCAGTACTACTGTAGATATTCCGATAGGAAGCATAAAAATAATTTCAATTATTCTTCCAGTATTACCCCGGCTTTTTGCACCGACCCAGGCTGCTGATAGTCCGGCTGGAAGAGAAATAAGCAGAGACCCGGCACCGAATAATAATGTATTCTTAATTGCCTTAAGCGTAATACCAGGCGTCATAATCTGTTTATACCATCTGAGGGTGTAGGATATTTTCCCACCCCATCCGGTCTGAGTCTGGAATGAACGTACAACAACAGCGGTTAAAGGACCTGCAATTATCAGAATAATAAAAAGTATATAAACCATTGCAAGAAGTCGAGCGGGTGATGACAGGCTGGAAAACCGGATTTTTTTAATACCGGCTCCTGAATCCATTGAGTTACCCGAAGAATTTTTCTGTAGAAAAATATAAGCTGCTGTAAATACAGTTGTTAAAACTGCTCCTGCTCCTGCCAGAGCAGCTGCAGCATTTATATCAAGATTAATTCGGGCAAGCCTGTATATTTCAACTTCAATAGTTGAAAGTGCTGGACCTCCTCCGAGAACCAGAATAACTGCAAAGCTCATAAAACAGAAAATAAATATTAGCGAAAAAGATGCAAGTACTGCCGGAATAAGCGAAGGCAGTGTTACAGTTCTGAATATTCTGATTTTACCTGCAGAAAGGCTTTTTGCCGCCTCATACCGGTTTTCAGGAATCTGCGACCAGGCAGAAGATATAAGCCTCAATGAAACCGGAAAATTATAAAAGACATGCGCCAGAATTATAGCCTTGAATGAATAAAGGATTTTTAACGGCGGTTGGGAAGTCCCGGTTACTGCCATAACAAAACGGTTTAAATAGCCGCTGTTTCCAAAGGTAAGAACAAATCCCAGCACCACCAGAATTGAAGGCAGCACAAAGGGAATTGTTGTAAGACTTCTAATTAACTTCTTGCCTTTGAAATCAATTGCAGCCATTATCCAGGCACCTGGAAGACCGGCTAATATTGAAAAAAAAGCGCTCAGCAGAGCCTGAAATACAGTAAAAGTTATTATATGCAGGTAGTAACTGTCCGTAAAAACAGACAGCAATGCAGCAGGAGATGTACCCTTAAATACCGAAATTACCGGTATCAGAAAAAAAAGCAGTAAAACTGCTGAAGGAAAAATGAGATACAGATAATTAGTGTTGAAACTGCCGGACTTAAATTGTCCGGCAGTAACTGAATTATTCATTTAAAACCTAATATTTTGATGTTACCTCAAGCCAATGTTCGAGCCAGTTATCGAGGTTGCTTTCTATTTCACTTGTTGAAAGAAGCAGAGTCTTACTTGCATCCGGTGCATACTGGTAGGAATCAGGTAGTTTAGTATCAGGATTGACAGGAAGCATGAAATTTGTAAGCGGAATTGCATTCTGAAAATCATCGGTAAGCATATACTCGATAAATTTTTCAGCAGCCTTTCTATGCTGAGCATTTTTGACGATGGCCATTGCTTCAATCTGCATGTAATTACCTTCGTCGAAGATCAACGCACGGTACTTATCAGTTTCATCATATTCTACATGAACCGGAGGGCTTGTATTATAGCTTAATACCATAGGAGCCTCACCAGTTGTATACATACCGTAACCGGTATCCCATCCGTCGGTTATGGTCAGGACTGACGGCCCGAGCCTCTTCCAGTATTCAGTAAAATCATCTCCATAAACAGCAACTGTCCAGAGCATAAAACCCAATCCGGGGCTTGAAGTCCTTGGGTCCATCAGAATAAGAGAATCCGCATACTCTTCCTTTGTAAGATCTTCAAGTGATGCCGGCAGATTGAACAGTCTGGTGGAGTCATAGTTAATAGAAAAATACCCGTAATCAAATGGAACTGCATGCCATGACTCGTCAAAGACAAGATGTTCGGGAATTTTTGAGGCATTTTCAGGCTTATAAGCTTCAAATACGTCCGATTCCAGAGCCTTTGCAAGCATATTATTATCAAGACCGATCATTATATCAGCTTTCGGGGATTCTTTTTCAAGAATAATCCTGCTTAATACAGCACCTGCATCTCCCGCAGCCCGCAGGTCAACTTTAATACCATACTTCTCTTCAAAAGGCGGAATTACCTGAGCCGCCGGACCCCAGTCTGATGCGAATGAATCATAGGTGTAGATGACAAGTGTGTTGTCATCTAAAGACTTTTCGGCAGCTGAATTGTCGTCATTTTTTGCACAGGATACAACTGATATACATAGTGCCGCCAACATCAATAAAGCTGAAACTTTTGTTTTCTTAGTGAAAACCGTTTTCTTCATGAAAACCTCCAGAGTAGAATTTATGATGTGTGGGTAGAAAATGTCTCGCTCCCTTCGCCGGCATTATCCGGATCAGGTTCAACGGGTATAATCTCAGGACAAACGGTTTAGAACCGCAGCCACCCCACGACAGTTATAATCTAATCGTAATAAACTGATGTGTCAATAAAGTGTTTTGAAGAAAATGTGATACAGTGTCAATAAATATGTATAGTTTTAAGAAGTTATATTTCATTTTATCCCTTGCACTCTTTCTTTTTTTAAATTTATTTTTGCTGTCGGCAGAACCCTTTGAGTCTGAGAAAGGGATTACAACCATAATGACCAGTAATGACTGTTTCGGAGGCGAGTTTGTACTGGATAGGGACGATTTCAGAAGTTACGGATTCGGGATGGCGTCGGTCTTTGATAAAGGGTATTCAGCTTCATTTGAGTATTACGGTTATACAGATAGAGAACAGAATTCAAGATCAGATGAGCTGCTTCTGGATATCGGTTATATTTTCAATTTTTCTGATATTTATGGAGATCTGATAGTTTTTCCTGTTGCCGGTGCAAGGCTGACAGGAAATATTGGAGGCCAGGCTCTGCAGAATTTTGTTCATAGGTTCTTTGGAATCAAGGAAGTTGATATGATTTATGATGAGGGCAGAAATTCCCAAATCATGTCAGCTGATTTTACTGCATGCCTTAATCTCTCGTGGCAGAAAGCTTTTCCGATATTTACTGAGGCAGAATTAATCCCGGCATTTCAGACATCATTTGAATATTCTGTCCCCTCCGGCGTCTTTTTAAACGCTGCTGCCCTTATAAAATTGAATGGATCTGCAGATGACCTGTTCAGCATCTTTACCGGATATTCCATGATATCAGCTGATTTTCCCGGTTCAACCATTGATAATTCTCTCGAACTTGAAAACGGTTTTTACACCGGCTTCAAACTGGCAGCAGGAATGCTTGCATATGAGACGTTAATATATCCTTTAAGCGGTTTTGCTAACGGTTACATCAGCCTCACTCTGAATACCGGAAATAATGACAAAGTATATTCCTACACAAAGCCTGATTTTATTATTGATTATATGCTTGATCTTATTTCATATGAAAAAGAGATTAAGATGCTTTTTCCTCTTGCGACATCCAGCAGTTTTCAAATTTCACCTTTTGCTGATTTTTCTTATGCAGACGCACTGGGAGATTTCTATAGTACTGAGCGGCAGGTAAGGCTGATGCAGTTATCGGCCGGAGTTCAAATTGCCTATACTCCGGGTTTCTTTTCTTCACCCTTTGAAGTCTATACGGGAGTAGGAGCGGGATACAGACTTGAAAAATACTGGGATCTGGAGGATTTCATAGATTACAATTCGGGAATGGTTCTCCAGCCTGAAGCCGGAATAAGAACTAAACCGATCGCTCTATTCCCGTCTTCCGGATTGTTTAAGCAGAACAGCAGGTACGGCATATCTATTAATTACGGTCTGCAGTGGCTGCCGCTAGGAGATTTGTATGTTAAATTGCAGCACCGCTTATCGCTTGGACTTGAAATCTGGTGCGATTATTGACAGCTGGAATTATCTGCAATAAAGTTATGCACAGGATTACTTATATGAAAAAGTTCAATACAGGATTATTAGTGCTCTCTCTGCTGCCTTTCACTGCAGTTCTTTCCGGATGTGAAAACAATATCTTTGATTTCCTGATGAACCGGGAACAGGTTGAGACTCCTTCATTCTCCAAGTCAACCGGCACATATAATTCGAAAATAAGCATAAGTATTTCTACGGTAACTGAAGATGCTGTAATTTATTATACAACCGACGGAAGCGATCCCGATACGGAATCAACGCAATATGATTCTGAAATTGAACTCACCAGTGACGGGACATCTTTAACTGTGCGCGCATATGCTGTAAAAGAAGGGATGCTCGATTCTGATACAAATTCTGCCTCATATATAATAAACCTGCATGACGACGATACTCCTGACTCACCGGGAATTCCCGATACGCCTGAAACGCTGAGTCCGGAAAATAATGCTGTAATGGAAATTACATCTGACGGCACGGTATTGGAGGGGCAATGGTACTTTGACTGGACAGATGCTGCCGATGCAGATTCTTATCAGCTTGTTGTCGGATATGACGGAAGCGAAACCGATTTTATTGATATCACTACTGTTGACTCGGAATACTACTATACTATCCGCGATCAGGTTCCTGATGCTGAATACTGGTACTGGAAGGTTTGTACATCGGTTAATGACGATACATCAGAATGGTCTGAAGAAAGCATATTCTATGTAAACTCAAAACCTCAGAATTATGTCTACACACCTGTCTTTACTCCAGCCGGCGGGAATTATTATGAGGATACTGATGTAACTATCAGCTGTACAACAGAGGGTGCCGCAATTCATTATACCACTGACGGGAGCACACCTGATGTATCGTCAGAAATTTATTCAGAACCGATACATGTGAGCGGAGTGGGGACCTCAATAACAATCAAGGCTATTGGAATTAAGGATGGCTATACTGATTCCGGAATCAGATCTGCAGATTATACAATTACCGATGCGTTTTACGGATACTTTAAGGTAGCCAACTCCTGGGGAATCGGAAGTTCCTGGGAAAATGTAGCGGACGGGTTTTACCGCATAACCTATGATGCAATGAAAGCTCAGAATGTTTATGCATTTATATATGCGGATCTGGAAGATTATTCCCCGACTCATCTTGCTGTTTTCAAAATCTCTCATGATGCCAGAAACTCATGCAAAGTGTATTTCGGGATAGGAGATCCTGAAAATCCAACTGTCTGGAAATCATTCAACAGTGAAGAAGACTTCTACAATACAAATTACAGCTCATCCTTTGGCAGCTGTCCCGGTGGTGAAATACCGTTCCCTGATAATGAAATGGTATTTGATGTATCTGAGTTTTCAGAATATTTCGGCAGCAATGATTTTTTCATAAGGATTATAGATGAAGCCGGTGACAGTTATTCCGGCGGTACTCTTGACAGCTTTATACTTGAGGAATATTCAGACTATGACTTTGAAAATCCAGCCCCTGTAAAAACTGTATCTGCCGGCAGTTTACCGCTGAGTTTTACAGACGGGGAGACTGTTTCTGTTGTACTCTCCACATCAGGGTTCTCCGGCGGGACGGTTGTTGCAACTTCTTCCGGAAGCCGAGCTTTAATCAGCAGTCTTGGAGCCGCCAGAAAACTTACTTCAAGTGAACTTTCTGAATTGAAGTCTGATTTGGGAATCGCAGAGAAGGGAAATAATTATAATTTAAAAGTTGGAGGATTCGGCACCGGACTGCGGCCTTTTGATGAGGGTGAATGGGATGCTATTGAGAGTTCCACTTATATTCTTGATTCAAAACTGATTTCAGCGGATGCAGCAGCCCTTTTCACTGACGGAGCCGGATTATCATCTATTGACTGGTCTGAGACAAAATACTTTCCGCCAATCGGTTCGCAGAGTTCGGAAGGTTCATGTGTAGCGTGGTCGCTTGCATATTATATTAAAACATTTCAGCAGGCGCTTGATAACGACAGGGATGTTGCCTCTGCTTCATCAAACGGATATTCTCCTCTTAGTAAACTTGACTGGATATATTCTCCTGATTATCTCTATCATCAGATAAACGGAGGTGTAGATGCAGGTTCAAGTTATGTAACAGGGATGATGGTGCTTGATAAAAACGGCTGCTCATCATGGGCAACCATGCCTTACAGCACTTCGGACCACACTTCATGGCCCTCAGAGACAGCATGGAGGGAAGGTCAGCTTGCAAGATCAGAATATCTGAAAACAAATACTGAGTATGGAACTCTTTATTATCTTAGAGTTGCAGATGACGATGACATTCGTCTGCTTCAGACTCTTCTTGACCAGGGAATACTTGCCTCAATCAGTATTGATGCATATCAATACAGCAATTTAAGCGATGATGATGTCTGGGATGCTGATAATTATCAGCCCAGCGGAACTAATCACGCCAATACGCTTGTGGGATATGAAGACGTTGAAGAGTACACTCATCAGTAATTAAATTCATATGCCCCTATATCAGGGTTTCCTCTCCTTGCATTATCAGCGATATCATACTGGGATGAATATTCATCTGTATTAATACCCTTGTCAATTATGTTCGTTTGATTATATGTGCTATCCAATAGGCTGAAGTCATATTCTGCCGGATTTGTGAAAATATCATCTATATCTGAATAGTTATCATTCCCAATTATGAAATTACCCGCCTCGGTAACAAAATCTCCGGAACAGCTGACTGATGCTGAAACAAGATTATTTTTAACCTCATAGTTTCTGCTTGAGCGTCCGTCTTTATGGTCAGTGACCATTATCCAGGGAGCAGGATCATCATCAGGATTCTGGTCAACTACTGTATTATTGAATATTTTTCCGTCAATAAGCCCGTACAGAGAGATTCCATGGTATGTGCTTGATACAACAAGGTTATTCTCAACGACCCAGTTTCTAAAAAAGCCGTCAAAACAGCCGATTCCCTGCGGATTACCTCCAAGCGGATTAGAACTGTCTGTCGACGCAATAATTATATTGCCGCGTATCACAACATTTTCAATTACACCTTCACCGACCGTATTATCATCACCGCGTGAGTAACTCTGAATACCGTCATCGTGATTATCATCAACCTTGAAGCAGTCTGTAATGGTGTTGTACCCGAAATACACATTATTGCTGATTATTCTGGCACCGTCTCCGCTGAAATTTTTAACCGTATTATTCAGCGCATAAATATTTTCAGAAAAATACTCTATGGTTATCCCCATTGAGATATTCTGAATACTGCAGCTGTTAATTTCTATATTGCTTACCGATCTCAGACTGATACCGCCGGCAGCTTTCTCAACCCAGTCTTCGGCTGTCCAGGATGTTATATCTTCAGCCGTCATAACTTTCAGCCCGTAGAGCTTTACATCACTCCCTTTGCCCCAGAAATCATTGGAACCAAGATACACCCCGGAACTTGTATTATGAGTTATCTCATCTGCTTCCCAGTATGATGTTCCGCCGTTTTGAGTGAAACTTTCTTTAAGTACAGTTAGATTTTTAAAGTATATTTTACAGAAAGCACCTGTCAGCTTAATCTGGGAGAAAACAGGTTCAGCACCATCAGCAGCCTTTATTACAAGCCAGTCTTCAAACATAAATGCATTTATATCAAGATGTCCATGATAACCGGAGCGAAGGATGATCGTATCGCCGCCTTTTACCGGGGCATCAGGATTATTTAAAACCCAGTCGGAGTTTGAATTATAACTTTCCTCGTGCGAGTAAAACTGTATAAGATCATCTTCAAGAATCTGCTGCATTGTAAGCCATGGATTTAAAGAGCTTCCATCGCCGTCGATAGAACCATTTACCGGATCCACATACCATGTATTTCCCGTAACAGCCGGTTCGGTAAACTCGTAGTCATCGGCATTGAAATCATCAAACAGATCGAACAGGCAGCATGAGAAAGTTAATAAGGCTGTAATTGCAATAACAGCAGGATATCTTATACTTAATTTCATTTTTTAAATCCTTATATACACAGTTCTAATATATCAATTAAATTAATTATCAACCATTTTCTATAATACAAATTAGAAAAATAATAAAGTTACGTATACAATTAACCTATGAAAAGAACTTCTGATAAGCTTGTAATTTTTTCATTTATAATACTTTTTTTTATTTCCTGTTCAATACCGATGACATACATGCCGGCTGGAATATATTACGTTGATTCAGAAACAGGAAATGATGATAACAGCGGCCTAAGTGAAGACTATGCATTTAAATCACTGGCTAAAATAAACAGCTGTATATTTGCTCCGGGCTCAGAAATACTTTTCAAATCAGGATTAACTTTCAGAGGTTCAATTTTTCCGTCAAGCGGAGATTCGGCCTCAAATGTGACATACAGCAGCTATGGCGGTGATGAATATGCGGTTATTCAAAATTCTGTTGATCTCTCTTCTTCCGCTTTATGGATAAACACGGGAAGCAATCTCTGGAAGGCCGATTTCAAGTTCACAACCGAAGTAGGTAATATTATTTTCGAAGACGAATCCTGCGGTATTAGAAAATGGTCTAAAGGAGACCTTGCTGCAGATGATGATTTCTATTTTGACAGATTCTGGAAAAAACTTTATTTAAAATCATCTGTAAATCCAGCTGAAAACCATACATCTATAGAAGCTGCAATAAGCTCACACATAGTAGATTTTTCAAACACATCATTTGCTGAATTTTCAAATCTTCATTTTCGTTATGGCGCAGCACATGGTTTCGGCGGAGGAAATACCAGTAATATCCGGATTTACGACTGTGAATTATCATTTATAGGCGGAGGATACCTCTATGAAAAAGACGGAGAGCCCGTCAGATACGGCAACGGAATAGAGTTCTGGGGTGAAGCTGTAAATAATACAGTTGAAAACTGTTATATACATGACATATACGACACAGCGCTGACTAATCAAAATCATTCAAGTTCTGTAGTACAGAAGAATTTAACTTACCGTAATAACATACTGGAAAACTGTGCGCTTGCATCTTTTGAGTTCTGGAACCAGGAATCATCTTCAACAATGGATAATATTATTTTTGAGTATAATACAAGCATAAATCCCGGAAGCGGCTGGGGGAAGCAGAGGCCTGATATTAACGGCAGTCATGTAGCCGAGTTCGGAAATCTGGCTGCTCTTAATCAGATAATATTCCGATATAATATTTTCTACGGCGGCAATGTTGTATTTTTTCTTGATGAGGCTACTTTCAATTCAGCGGAATTTTATTCAGAATCAAACTGTCTGTTTCCGGTTGAAGATAGTGACTGGGATTATCTTGCGGTTATCTGGGATAATTCAAGTCTGGATACATCCACCAAATATACCGCTTATGAATTATCAAAATTACAGCAGGACAGCGGAAGAGAGTCCGGTTCAAACTCATCAGATCCGGACTTTATAGAGCTAAATTATCCATACAGCCTAAATATCGGTTCAACAAGTACAGGCCTGGGGGCTTCCGTTTTTTAACGTACAGGGATTATTGCATATATATTTTATAATCTGATTCACCATCTGTAATTACAATAAACTGAGCATCTTCATCAAACGCAGTCATTGTAAAACCTTCGGCGTCGGAAAATTCAGGTATTCCGAATACGAAATCAAGTTCAGTGTCTTTCAGCATATACAGGCAGATACCCTTTGTGCACATGGTGCCAAGGAACATAAAGCGGTTAGTGTTGTAGGTTGTATCACTTTCAGGTACTGATATAATTTCAGTTTGCTCTGTTTTTTGCCTTCCTTCACTGTAGAACATATTAGTCATCTGCAGTGCCGGTATATTGGATTTCACCATTTCTGTGTTATCAGAATTTTTTGCAGATTCATCATCATAGTGCTCAGAAGATTGGATATCGGCTGATTCTGTTTTTTGTGCAGCATGCCGTTTTACAAGAACCTCAGGAGGCAGGATGAAGGTCAGGATGATATATACTGCAGCAGCAGTTATTGCTGTTATCAGAATTGTCTTAGTTGTTGTTGAAACCTTTGCCATTTTCATTCCTCACTTTTCACACTACTGATAATTTGAATAATCCTTTTTGTGTTAATATAATCAGCATCTTCCTCAGGACGATATGATAAACCGATATCGGGAATTTCAGCAATTACAGTTTTATATTTGTTATCTGCAGTAGATATTAGAATTTCCCAAAACCAGCTTTTTGTACCACAATAATCAAAGATAGGGTGTGAGACATCATCAATCGTAAAGACTGATTTCAAATTTTCCGGTTTAAACTCTCTGCTGTCACGGCTTTGAATTATCGTGTTATAAGCTCTATCGGGGTAAGACAGGGGCTTATCTCCAAAATCATATTTAAGGGTTCTGATAAGTATTTCTTCAGCTACGTAATGAATATTCATAACCGGCACGGCATTGATGAAGGGGTAAAGCATATCCATATGGGTTTCCAGGATTGTTTTTAGATTATTGTTTGATACTACAGCATTATTCATTCTTTCATTCTGAACCCTTCGCCTGAAAGATTCAGATCCGGCGTCATTACCGGTACGAATTTTAAACAATTCAGTAAGCGCCAGTTCATCGGCAATATTTATGTTCATGTAACTGTGGACCGTTGCGTATTTCAGAACCGCATCTTCAGTTAGATAGTCATCCTGTAAACACTGAGGGTCAGGGAAGAGCCCAATATCATGCCTGTATTGTTCAAGTTCAGACATGGATTTACCTTTCTTGAAAAGAAGTTTATTGATATCTGTACCGTCAATGAGTTCGTCTCTGAAATAATTAAGATTTATCCGGCTGGAGATATCACTCATAGTCACATAGAAGTTATCAGTATTCAATGATTCAATTTTATTCCAAACTAGATCAACACAGGAATCTGATTCCGGAGTTTCATCATTCAGAATTGCTTCAATAATCTCTTCGATAGTTTCCTGGACTCTTTTCTCTTCTGTAATATCTGAAAGCATTGAAATATCTTGTCTGCCTGATGATATTACATATGACAGACCAATGAAAATAATCGACAGAAAGACTATCAGCATAAAAGCATATGGGGTAGCGAATGCTTCGGTTAACTTATCCTGTTTTTTATCAGCCATCCGTATTTCCGTAAACAAGAGAGTAACTACCGAATAGAAGCTTATATCTGTAGTCTTTCTGATCTGAATCAATTAATATGATTTGAATTCCGTATGTTATTTCATCAACTATTAAAGGTTCAAAATAGCCGATCTTCAGATTCTGAAAAACGAGCTGAGTTTCATCATCTCTTTTAATATTTAAACCTTCTGCAGTAAAAGCGATTTTGATAACTGAATCTTTATTGCCTTTCAGATATGGTAATTCAATACTTTTCGAATCACTGACATACTCCGGATATTCTTCCCAGAATGGTATCTGTATATCATTACATAAATCTTTCAACAGAATATCAGCCTGTGCAGCTTCTTTAAGAAAGATATTCGTATCCATGATAGAATTGAAACTGACAAACAACTTTTGTCCACCCATAAACAGCAGAATCGACGCAAGTGATAAAATAAAAACAGCGATAACCGTTTCTGTCAGCGTAAAGCCTTCTTCCAATTCAGAGAGTTTATTCTTCATTAAAGATAAATTTTCCCGAATCTATTAAATTATTATTTACAGTAAGATACTCAATGTAGGCGGAATCGCGTTTGACAGACAATTTAATTATAGATGAGTATAGGCTGGCTAATGAAATAATAAATACTGCAGTAATAATTACGGCTACCAGAGAATCCAATAATATATATCCATCAGTAAACTTATTCAGAAAGTATTTTTTCATCAATTTTATTCTCCAGCTCGTGCAGCGATTCAAGCGAATATCCGGACTCTCTTAGCCGCTTCAGATATGTTTGACTATCTATATATTTACCTTGATAAAAACTGCATACCGCTGCAAGATATATTAAAACAGGATCTGCTTCTGCAATTTTGAAAGCTCTGTCAAGCTGCTGTTGAGCTTTTACATAGTCTCTTTTTTTAATATCAGCTTCAATTTCACTTTTGAAAAAACTTAATGATGACATTTTGAGGTACATGACCTGTTTGGGATCCAAGAAATCGATATCAGTTTCTATTGTCTCAAAACCGGCCTTTGTAATGCTTATATGATATTTGCCTGCATCAAGATCCGCAATAATAAACCTGCCGTCAATATCTGAAGTAAATGTTTTATCACTATTAACTGTTACCAAAGCTCCGGTGACAGGGTTGTTATAATTATCGAATATGATTCCGGCTAAATTTTCCGGGAAAAAGTTCTCTGGTGCAGATGCACATCCGATTAAAACGGAAATTAAAATGAGAACTATAATATATGACCTTTTCATTATTTTCTCCCTGTAAAAGAATCACTGGTGACAAAATTGATCATCAATGACAGATTGTAATCATTTTTTTCATAATTATAGCCAAGTGACATCTGAGTTATATCAATTTTTTTTTGGTATTCATCAATAAACTGAAGATATTGAAGGATATCGTTAATACGGCCCTCAGCTGTAATGTTTATACGTTCAGGATCTGTAGACTCATTTGCGCTGTAGTTATTAACGGTCACTCTTCGGTTTTCTGCGGCATCAATGATTAGATTACAAAACTCATAAAATTTAATATCATCCTCACAAAACAGAAATGATACAATTTCATTATACCTGTTTTCAGCGTATTCAAATTCTTTAGACAATTTGATGTATTCAGTTTGAAGATCAGACAGGCTATGGGTAATTTCTAACCGGGATATTCTATTACGGCTGCTTTTTATAGCGTTTATATTCCATCCGATAAACAGTATTAACGGAACAAGCAGTGTTGACAAAAGAATTCTCAACAGTATTTTTCTATCTTTATCCATTGAAACGTCCCGATAATGAGAATCTGAATCCATCATCATTATCCTGGATTCTCTGGATACTTACATCTGAAAACAAGCTGTTTTTCGATAGACGATCCGATACAACAATCGGACTTTCGCTCTCCGCTTCTACTGAGAAGGTATTTTTTTGAATAGAGATTCTTCTGATTTTCAGTTCATACCCAACAGTTTCATATATTGCAATTAATAAATTATACGGATCACCAATCTCTTCGATTCTAAGCGTATTAATTGATGACCGGACTTCCAAAATCTTTTTTTCAATTTCTGTATTACGACTCTGAAATTGGATAATCTGATTTTGTACGGCAATACGTTTAGAAATTTCAGAATCAAGAAGTATCGAATATCTGTAACCTGCCCCTCCGATTAGAAGAAGGAGAAGAGCTGTAAGAATATAAAAAGATCTAAAACTTATAGCCCTGCTGTTTCTGATCTTTTTAAAGCGATGGAATTCAGTAAATCGGGGCAGTTTATAAATTCGACAAGACTCAACATTAGGAAAACCATTAGTATCCTTTCCCTCAATAAATAACCAGCCGGTCATAATACCGGGATTTAATAAATCTGGATCGTGATAATCTGTCAACTGAGATCGAACAGGCACACTGTCTTTGAATATGATTTTTTCTATAACCTTATTATTTGATATACAAAGGATATCAATATCAACTAATTTTACTGATAAATCAGGCAGTATAAAAACAGGAACAAAGGGTTTTCTACTACCATAATTAACTCCTGTTTCCTTTGTGATAAAGACAATTATTGCCGTTTTCTGATTGTATAACCTGTAGGTGTACTCATACGCCCCGTTGTTTCCAGGATAAATAGAATGAATCTTTGAGTCTATATATTGTTCAGGAGATAAATTTTCTCTGTTATCAGGTATATCAAGGAACCGTACATCATAGTCCTCCCTTGATAATACTTTCTCAAGCATCAGTTGTCCCAGGATGTAATATCCTTTTCAAGATTCTCTCCGCCTTCAAGACCGTCCGCACCAAACGATCTTATTCCAAACGGCAGTCCGTTCGGCCCGGGAACTGTATATTCGAACTTGTTGCCCCAGGGATCATCCGGAACTTCCTTTTCCAGATAAGGGCCGTTCCAATCCTCCGGGACCGGTGAGATATTTGTCTTTTTCCAAAGTGCCTCAAGGCCCTGGTCCTGTGTTGGAAACTGTCTGTTATCGAAAAAATAAGAGTTAAGTGCAAGACTCAGGTTTTCAATTTGAGTTCTGGAAGTGACGACTTTTGCCTTGTCTATATACTTAAAGGCCATAAAGCCGACGGAACTGGTTAAGATCAGCACTATCGCTATAACAATGAGTGTTTCAACAAAGGTCCAGCCTTCTTCAAGTTTTTTCTTTATATCTTTCATTACAACTCCTGAAGTCTGATTATGCTATTGTTCCGAAAAGGGAAAACAGCGGTACAATTAAATTGAGTATAAGGTAAATTATTATGGCTCCTACTATTACAGTCAGCAGAGGTTCTATAATGCCGAGAAGCCTTGTCGTGAGATTTTCAATCTCTGATTCATAATAAATTCGAAGCTGTGCAAATACATGCTCAGTCTGACCGGTATTTTCACCAATCCCTATCCACTGAACCATTCTAGGCGGAATTTCCCTGCGTACTGAGAATGCCTTGTATAAGCTGCGGCCGGAAACCAGCTCCTTATTAACTAAACGGAAAATTTCCTTAAGTGCTTCATTGCTGCAGACTTCCTTCGCTTCAAGAACTGCAGAAGAGAGCGGTATTCCGTGTTTTGTCAGGGTTTCAACAGCAAAGGATAAATTAAAAATATCTATCGTCTTAATAATGTTTGATAAAACAGGGATCTTTAAAAGAAGGCTGTCTGTTGCCCGTTTAAAACATTCAACATTTTTACGTGTAAAAATTGCAGTTGCAAATAGAATAACCAACAAAATTAAGACGGTACCTGAAATCCTGAGTCCGATTATCTTTGCCTGGAAAGACTCAAGCTGCGACCCCTTTCCGGCTATCTCACTGAATAGCTCTTCTATTTTTGGAATTCCCAGAATCATCAAAAAGAAAAGTCCGGTAAACAGCATCACAAGTATCATCACCGGATATATCGAAGCGTTAATAAATTTGTCATGGACTTTTTTGTTTCTTTCCAGATAGGTTTTTAATGTAGGCAATATTGTAGATAAAGAACCTATTCGATCGCCGATATTAATAAGACCGCTGTATAAGGGAGGAAAAACGTAATCACCTTTATCAAGCAGACTCGAGAGTGAATTTCCTTTTTTTAATCCTTCTTCAAGGTAGGTTGTAAGGGGCTTTAGCTTATTACCTGCAGAAAAACTATTAATCATTTGTATTGAATTATAAACAGACAGACCGGAGTTCAACAGAAGAGATAGGTTTGATGTAAAATCAAGAAGTTCCTTTGTTTTCAGCTGCCTGCAGTTCCGCATATTCATATAACTCTCTCAATTTCTGCGAGGTCAGTCACACCGTCAATTGTCTTCTGCAAGCCATTTTTAAACAGCACAGAATATTTTTCTTTTTCAAGCTGTGCTGCCAGAATATTATTAGGCGAGTTTTTTACTATTAACTCTTCGAGTTCCGCAGATTTAACAAAACATTCTGCAACGGTTGTACGTCCGGAATATCCTGTGAAGCTGCACTCCGGACATCCACGGTGGATAAAACTTGATTCTGTTTCAAGGCCGTATTGTGCATAGATAGATTTTTCGGATGCAGACAGTTTGATTTCTTTTTTGCAGGCGGGGCATAAAACCCTGACAAGCCTCTGTGCAATCGCACCGCGTAGAATTGCCGCAAGCAGGTATGATTCAACTCCCATATTTATGAGACGATGGACAGATGAAACAGCATCATTTGTATGAAGAGAAGATAGGACAAGATGTCCGGTAAGAGCTGCTCTAACGGCAAGCTGAGCTGTATCGGAATCCCTTATTTCTCCAACCATTATAATATTCGGATCCTGCCGTAAAACACGTCTGAGAAGGGAATGAAATGTCAGTCCGATTTCATCGTTGGTCTGAATCTGATTAACGCCCTCTATACTGTATTCTACTGGATCCTCAATAGTAACGATTTTGTTTGACCGGTGATCAAGGTTACCAATAATAGCATTCAGACTGGTCGTTTTACCGGAGCCTGTAGGCCCGGTGAAAAGGACAAGACCATGCGGCTGGTTATAGAGGTGAACAATGTTCTTCCTCACAGATTCGGAAAAACCAAGTTCATTAATACCAAGAAGTGACCCTTTCCGGTTGAAAAGTCGAAGTACTATCGATTCTCCTCCCGTGATGGGAACAATTGAAAGCCTCATGTCCAGTTCAACTCCGTCTATACTGACTGAAATTCGGCCGTCCTGTGGAAGCCTTCTTTCCATAATGTTCAGATCTGCCATTATCTTAATACGGCTTGAAACAGGAGAGAAAAATGCAGCATCGTATTCCATGGCCTGAACCAGCACACCATCTATACGGTAGCGTATTGACAGCCTGTCTGCACGTCCCTCAATGTGAATATCCGAAGCCTTTTTTCGAATGGCTTCAATAAAAATAGAGTTAACCAGATTTATAATTGGAGCATCATCCGCAAACGTATCTATCTCAATATGCATATCAGGACCGGAGGATGATTGATAAGCGTCTGCGACGGATAGTGCACGGCCCAGATAAATCGTAAAATCTTCGGGCTCAATCTCAAAGAACTCGACAGCACCCCGATGAAAATCTATTATTTCATCAATCAACTCCTGACTGTAGGGAGAACATATTCCTGTAATAGATATTCCGTTTTCATTCAGGCCAAGCTTGAGAACTTTATTTTTCTCCATGAACTTAACTGCATACTGTTCATTAATAGGCGGAAGAGGTTCGTAATCTTTAATTGCGGCTTTCGGGATCTTCATGATTTCGGGAAAAACTCTTTTGATAATCTTGTAATTTCTTCTTCTACCGACAGAACGGTATCGCCGACAGTTTCTTCCTCAAGATAGGGAACAAGGTAAACGACGAACTCAGTATTTTCTTCGGTATTACTGATCTTCCTGAATAAAAAGCCGATGAGCGGAATATCTCCAAGAATCGGGACTTTTGATACTGATTCAGTTACTTCCTTCTGCATCAAACCACCGATTACTATCGGCTTCCCCGATGGTGTTCGCAAGTGGGTGTTTATAATTCTTTCTGTTGTAGGAGGCAGCTCGTCTTCACTGCTTTCACTGTCGCTTTCCTTGGAAATAGTCGATTCGACCTCCATAGTAATCATATTATCACCGGAAACCCAGCCGGTTATTTCCATAAAAAGCCCTGTTGAGATCTCGCTTGTAACACCGGTGTATGTAGTATCCCCGTCATCATCAACCTCCGGTTCGCGGTAACGGTAGGTTGAGCTGTTCTGAAAACTGACTGTCTGCCCGGATAGTCCATGCAGAGTAGTATCAGCCATTACTTCAGCTTTGCTGTTGCTCAGTTTTGTATCCAGCTCAACGGCGAAGAGGTATCCAAAAGTTGAAAGGATATCAAAATCAAGCGACAGCAGATGGCCTATAGTTCCAAGAAAAGCTGATTCACTGTCATCCTCGGATGCCGAATTGGATACGCTGATGCCGAAATCAAGCCCTTTGCTCTTTTGGTACTGGACTATCATAAGCTTGTATCTAAGCTGGGGAGCCGGAACATCAATTTCTGCAACGAGTGACTTAAGATATTCCAGCCTTGAACTGCTGCCGATAAAATATACGGACGACATGCTGCCGGTATCTTTAAAATCATCCGTGGTAAACGGAGGAGGCGGGTTGCCAAGAAAATCTTCAGCCTTCAGATACTTGAAAGTCAGTACATGAGATTCCCTTGGTACATCCATTGCAGAAAGAAGGCCGTCAACCTCGTTCTTTTGTGCATCTGTATAAAATCCCAAAAACGAATGAGCATTCTTCAATACAATGGGCTGTGGCGCCTTAAGTCTTTGGGGGAAAGCCTCAAGAGCTGTAGATGGTTCCATGAAATCAAGTGTAAAAGTATAGTACTCTTTATCGGTCTGGGGCTTATCTATTGCTTTTAAGTAGTCTTTGAGCGGTCTTAGTTCTTCAAGGCTCCCGCTCAGGACAAGCGAATTCCTGTCTTTGTCTATCTTGTAGAAACTGCTTGAGCTTAGAAGGTTAGGCAGCAGGGATGGAACATCTTCGGCCGAGATGTAGTTTAGAGTATAGTACTCGGAAAGCTTGTACTGCTTAAGAATATCCTGGCGGTTTATGTCGAAAAGGTAATAGATATCATTATTTACAGTATAATCACCGCCTGTCTGAACAAGAAGAAGTCGAAGAAGTTCATCAAAGCTTTTATCGGTGTACGAAAGGTCCTTCAGTGATGCGGATGATTTAAAGAGCAGAACGTATTCTTTGTCCGCCTTGTCGAAGAGTTCATCGATCACCGAGAGTAGATCGCCACGGTCGATTTTAAGGGAATAGCTGTTATCACCGTCAGAGGCTATAGACTCCTGCTCAGCTTTTTCCGTCCCAATGATAGAGGATACCTGTTCCCGTTTAATGTAAAAATAATCATTATCTATATATAGTGAATAACTTGAAAAACGGGATGTTATCATAGTAAGAAAACTTTCCGGAGTTATCCCCACGCTGTTGAGTGTTAGCCGTTCTGAGGGCAGGGGATCGAAGAGAATGGTCTTTCCAATAGCTATAGAAGCTTCCTGCAATATGTTGAATAGATTTGCATCAATTGCTTTTATTGAAAACAATCCTTGTTCCGGTTCATAAACAGCATCGATTCTTGAGATTGAATAAATTCGTTCTCCTGTTTTTTTATAAAAAAAACCATATTTTTGGCTTAGATTCTCGAGGGACTCTTCAAAGGTTGTATCCGAAAAACGGTATGTAGCTGTTCCTGTAACTGTATCATCTGAAAGTATTGAATAGCCGGCAGTTGAACCAAGGGCTACTAAAACATCAACAAGAGGTTTGTTTCTGAACTCAATACTCTTTATAATTTCATCAGCATATAGTAGAAACGGTGTAAATATACTGAGTATCAGACTAATCAGGCACAATCTAATTTTCATCTGTATTTCCGTAAACTTCTTTTATTTTATATGCTCGCTGAAAAGTGATAACGCTAATTTGTTCGATTTACTTCAGGTTTGATGATAATTTTTAAAATTATAAGGAAAAACATCGAAGTAATGAAAAAACAGCCAAGGAGTTTTGTATCTTTTGGCTTACTTTTTTAACAGCATGTATAGGATTACTTTATATACAAGTTAGTTAACGCTAGTAGAGAGGTATTATCAAACAAAATATATTCTGATTTAAAAATTTAAGACTTATTTCTTCTCTTCCATGAAATCGGAGAACGATGAGCATGAAAAACAGCTATAATATGTATTTTTTTATTTGAATCATCAATAGAATAAAATATTCCATATGGAAATCTTTTAATAAAGGCTCTTCTTATACCCTTATATTTTATTTGGTAAATAATAGGATTTTTTCGAATATAAAGAAGTGAGTCTTCTATTGATAGAAGCAGATCATAGCCCAAACCAGGACTTTTATTTTCATACCATAAAAAAGCTTCCCTTATATCAAGTTCTGCTTCCCGGCTGACAATTATTTGATAATCATTCATAACTCATAAGAATTCTTTTCTTTACTGACTCCCAGTCAGTTCCTGCGTCAGAATCCTTCATCAAAATATCAAGACGTTTTTCCAACTCGTCTTTTTGTGCTGAAGATATGGGAACTGAATCCTGTTCATCTGTAATACTATCCCATAATTCTTCGATAAGTGAAATTCGTTCATCTAAACTTAAAACCAGGAATTCTTTATTTATACTCATCAAATTTACCCTTCGATTAACAGAATATACAATAAGGTTTTACAATCTTCAAGTAATAATTCTTAGTATAAAACCGCATCTTTTGATAGTAAACACGAAATATGCTAACCATCTAATTAATCAACTTAGCCTTTTAAGATAGTCCTGTCTGACTGTCTTTTTAGAATAAAATAAATATAATTGTCGGAAAAGACAGAAATGGTGCGAAAGCTATTCTTTTATATCTTAAATCAATGTTTGTCATTAAAAATAAAACTAATGTAAATAACAGAGCAAGTGCACATGCTGAAAACATAATAATTATCCATAGCCGTATTCCATGGAGCACGGCGATTGATGATGAAAGAATTGCATCTCCAAGGCCCAGCCCGCCAGTTGTAAACAATCTAATTAAAAACAACATCATAAATCCAGTTAGCATCTTCAAAGAAATCTCTAGTGAATGTTCACCACTATATACTTGAAATAAAATGTTAAAAAAAAGAAGAGGAATATTGAAATACAGCGGGATACGGAAATCTATAGAATCTATGATTGAAATCATAATCAGGAAGGCTATTATAGAAATTTTTAAAACTAAACTAATCATAGTAATAATTAAACGCGGTTTAAACAGTAGAATTCATCCTTCAGAATCTTATTTTATTTATTTTAATCAATATTTTTTCTATTTTTTAAATCAACATGGATTTTTAATGTTTCTTTGAATAAAAGGAATATTTATGAAAAAATATATAATTTTAAAAATACTATTTTTCTTAATAATTTGTATAAACCCAATTTTTTCACAAAAACTATCAATCCCTGATGGCTATTCCGCTGAAACTATAACACTGTACTTACATAATAATCAGGGAAGTGTAAAAACTAGTGCTACAAATCTTTCTATTACTTCACCTGACTCTATAATCTGTCTAACCTTGGATCTTTCAGTTAACCCCTTGTTCAATAATCAGAATACAACCTACGCAAGAGAAAATACTACAATAAAAATTCTGATAAAAAATTCTAATAATGAAACTGCATATGAATTCACAAATGATATAGGTTTAGACGGTGGTATTTTTAATAAAAATGTTTTGATTCCCAAAAATCATTATATGCAGGTCTCCATTACAAAGGCATGTACCTGGACGATTTCAGTTCCCGGAGGCATAAACTACAATTATGCAAGTTATAATTTCAGTCATACATCCGGTTCAACTTATCGAGATACAATCGGGCCTTCTGAAGATGGTGTTTTTACTTTAGGAGGAACATATGTCAACGGTTTCGATAAAAATGAAAATACAATAAATCAAGTTTTTACTCCCGACAATTTTAACATTTCATGCGAGGTTTTAGATACGGCTCAAGACATTTCATACTATTGGCCGTCAACGGAAGGCGTCTACTCATCCGGGATAAAAGGATACACAATCTCCGTTTCAAATACATCTATAGTTAAAAAGTTTTATTCTAAACTTAAAGAAGTTCCAATCTTTAATGGAATTGATATTACTACTGGTTCATATACTATAAGCGGGTATGTTTCTGATAACGCTTTACATGATAGTTATATCGAATCAAAAGATGTATATTTTGATACTGCAGGACCGGAAGCGCCATCACTGGAAAATATATTCATCAATGAATCATGCATCTTTGAAGAAGGAACTTTAAAAAATGTTTACACAACTAGTCCAATTAATATTTCATCAACAGTACCGGACGATTCAGGAGATATTAGAGCAGGCGTTAGTTCAGATGATGGATTTATAGAATTATTTCAAAATAATATACTATTAGACACCTGCAATCCGAATACACTGATTGATTTGTCAAGCGGAGTATATCAAGCCTCTATATATTTTAAAGACAAATTAGGTAATATAGGTAATAAATCAAATATAAATTTCAACATTGATAATATCCCCCCTGAAGCACCTTTATTCAAATCACTTGAGCATTGTTTCCCGAGCTCTAATGACAGCACCCTGATTTTCATTCCAACGGGAACAGAAGACATCATATCATGGCTTCCAGCAATGGATGGCACTGAACAATGGCAAAGCGGCACCGATGAGGATGATTATAAGCTTAGGATAACTAATCCGCATATACTTCAAAGCCAGACAGTATTATCGGCAGACATGAACCAAATTCAACTGAATGATGGCTGTTATACGGTTGAAATCCCACAGGAAAGCAGCGGTTTAAATGAAAGTGTAGATTATTACTATATTTACGTAACAGCATCTGATAAAGCCGGGAATAAAGTCGAAAGCGAGTACACGTTAAAAGTCAGAACACTGCCGGAGAATATTGATGACATTGAAATCATCGAGAATGATGGTAAATATTATTTTGAATGGACATATGACAATAAAGGCGGTGCTGAAGGTTATTGTTTTGATATAGTCATTAGAGATCCCTCAGATCAAATAGAAATATGGAATAATAGCGATGAAATAATATGGGAAGAAGATAAAACCTACAAAGTTCAAATACCTGCAGATTTAATTGAACAAAATAAATTAAAAACAAAACTTGAGTATGTAGCAGACATATACGTTGATAAGGGTGCAGCACTTGAAAACATACAGAATCATATAAAAACAAGTTTCAGGTTACAGAATATTCTTCCTGACTTATCCCTTGATAACGATTTTATAATTCCTGATACAGATGAAATATTTAAAGCAGGATTCCCTTCTCATGAACTGATTCAGAGTAAGGATGCAGAAGGCGATTTACTTGGACTCAAGCTTTATTATAAAAAAGTATCAGAATCATTGTATAAGGATGTTGATGCAGGTTTTTCCGGCTCAGGACTTCCTCTTTTATCAATAAATGATGAAACAAATAATATTCCTGTTCTATCAGAAACTGGGGTATATGATTGCTATCTCGAAATAACAGAATATTACTACGATTGGGACGGTTCTCTAAAAGTTTGGGAAGCTTTTGAGAATAGCAGTTCCTATCTTTCCTTTGAACGTTGGCGTTCTGATGTTCGGCAATTCGCTATAGATAATGCCCCGCCATCTGGAACCTTAACTGCTAAATCAGGTTCTGAAGAGAGTTTGATTGATCTTCATGCATCTATTCACGACTGGAGCGGGGCTGCCAGCAGCGGTGTTTCTGAAATCATAATATGGAATGATGTGAATGGTACCGGTTACTCCTCAATAAGTAACAACATTTCAGATGTGTCCTCTGATATCGGGTACTTAGTTGAAGTTTCTGATCCTGATGGAATGAATATTACCGGATGGCTGATGGAACTCATAGACACTCTCGTTTGTACCAAAATGATTGTTTATGATAATGTCGGAAACTATTCAGATGTAATATCCGTTACCGGTGATACAGATAACAATCCACCCGAAGTAGTAATAAATCAATCATTATTGGAAACCCGTGTCGGCGAAATCTGGCATTGCCCATCCGACATTTCCTTCTACTCTGCAATTGATCCGGATGGAGATGAACTCAGCTATTTATGGGATTTCGGTGATGGAAACACCAGCACCGAAGCATACCCGACACACAGCTATACAGAAAGCGGAGAGTTTACAGTAACACTCAAAGTTAGTGACTGGTGGGGGCAAATTACTGAAGTCAATTTTATTTTAGATGCATTAAATACGACATCAGGTGAGCTTCTGGTCAGTGAAACCTGGAGCGGAGAACATACACTTACCGGCGTAGTTGTTGTTCCAGCAGGATTAAGTCTGACTATATCTGCAGGGACATTGGTCTGCACTCAAGATGATACCGGAATTACTGTTTTGGAAGGAGCTTCTATTGAAATTAAGGGAACCCCAATATCTTCAGCAATTATTGGTCCTCTATTTTCCGCTGAACCGATGCCTTATTGGAATGGTCTTCTCATAAAAGGTGAAGGAAATATCACATTTACTAAGTTTTCAAATGCTGACAGGGCTGTTGCTGCTGGTCCTTTTTCTACGGTCACAATCGATAATTGTAATTTTACCGATAACCGTATAGGCCTTCACATTGTAAGTTCATCGGTAATCCTGTCGGGTGAAAATAGCTTTACAGGTAATATCTGGTACGGCATCAAAGAAGATTTTGTTACGGAACATCCGGATCTAAATGGATGCCTGTTTAGTGGAAATAAAAATGATTATTACCATCAGGACCTGCTCATCCTGAATGGAAATGAACTTATCGAATATATCGAAAATTAAAAAAGGTGAGTGTAAAAATGAAAATTTCAAGAAAAATTTCAATTATCATAGTTTTATTGTTTCTATCTCTGTCTAATATCCATGCTGCAGCAGGAACTCTTGAGCTGAGTGTAACAGGAGCTTCCAATAATACAGATGTGTTGAATCCTGCTGAGTATGCAGTAGATGATAGTATACTTACCTATTGGATGCTTTATCCTGAAGAAACTGAAGGCTGGTTTGAAATCACTCTTGATGAATTATCATGTATTTATGCAATTGAGCTTTTTGGAACACTTGATTTAGAAAATAATATTATCTTTGAATACGATTCAAACGGAATCTGGAAAAGTTTTCTCAATCCCGAAATTAATTCTATTTGCTCAAGCGGCGAATATATTGATGTATCCGCTTATAAAATAGTAACCGATAAAATCAGGGTTCATCTGCAAGGTGAAGATACAAGTTACAGCGACATTGAAGATCTTAAGGTTTTTGGTGAGAGTTTTTCTGATACATATCATAAATTGAATATAAAAAACATTAGCGGAGAAGAAAACATCTTCTACCCCTTATCAAACCTGTCAGATGAGAACACAAAAACTTTTTGGGAAACAGAAAGTATAGGGAACTGGGTGATAAATTTACTTCGCGGAGCACGAAACTGGATTACAGAATGTTTTGAGAACGGAAACTTTAATTTTGGAAACCAGGATACGATGTGGAAAAATGAAAATGGTGCGGTGATCAGTTTACAGAGCTCATCTAAAATATATCGAATTAAAGCCTATCTTTCTGAAGATTATACCGGAGATGCCAGAATTAATTACCTGGCTGATGGTGAATGGACAGAAATTACAGTAATTGAAGAGGAGAATATAACTCCAGGCTGGCATATTATTGATATACCGTATGGCTTGGAAGCTGATTCAATTCAATTAATTTCTGATAAAACCAGGAGCACAGGCAGTTGGTGGTCATGGCTTTTCGGATCTGACTCATCAGAAATTTCAGGACTTTGTGAAATTGAATTCTGGGGTAAATCTTATAGTCCTGTAACTGAGGCTCTAGCATTTTTCATCGAAGATACAGATTTAAACTCAGGGTTGAATGGCATTTTTGATGCGTCTTTATCTGATAATTATAAGGTTGAACTTATTCTGAATGTTAATGCCGGAAATTGTATAATTGCTGAAATAAACGGGAATCAGATTCAAGTTCCTCTATTAAAAGAAACAGATGAAGCCTTTTTTTATCAGGTTAAAATTGATAACGATTTACTTTGGAATGGAGATAACTTCCTGAGACTTGAGTCCCTTGACAATCATCTTATCCGCGGTTCAATTTCCGGTATTTCAAGAACGGGCATTCTCAACAATACTGGAGTACCGGATTATTTTACAGCAGATTCAACCGGTTATTATGAGATCGATCTTAATTCGGATATTTCACTTGAAGAAGTTCTATTTACAACTAATAATATTTTCAATGAGAGGATTTTTTACAGATCAGAAAATCAATGGTTTGAATTATCCTGGAGCGCGTTAACTGCTCATACATTAAAATATTCGGTTTATCTTTCAGAATCAGGAAATAATGTTAACCTGTCAGCTGATTGCATACGAATTGAAGGATTGACATCGGGAACGCAATACGGTGTTACAGTTAAAGGCAGTAGAATAACCGATAGTGCTCCGCAGATTCAAATGTACTGGCCAAAAAACGGCGAAGTTATTGAACAAAGCAAACTCGGTACAATGTTCGCGGTAGGTTATGTCGATGATGAGAATGCTGTTATCAGTCTTAATGATGAAGAGGCACAGAATATCGGTAACCTTTTCTGGATTGCAAACATGCCGGGTGATATTATCACAGACGGTGAATATGCACTTCATATATCTGCAACGGAGTTAGAAGGAAGGACCACTGAGAAAACTATATATTGGTCAAATATTGACAGCAATGTCTATAATTGTGATCTGAGTGAAGAAATTATTTATACTCTTGATGATACAATCAAAGTAGCAGGAAGGACTAATCCCTCAGCTTCTGTATATATCAATGATGAAATAGTTGACGGCAGCAGCCGGCGCTATTCCAAAGATGTAGAACTTGTTCCGGGACTTAATATTATTACGATTAAATTCGTTCATCGGACACAGGGCGTATTTGCTCTGCTTCAAAGACGTGTCTTCCTTGTCACAACAGAACCTGTTCTTGAAATCAGCAAGCCTGACGATATTGATTATACATCAGCACAGCAGATTGACGTGACAGGTATTTTATCAGTTGCCGGAACATACGAAATTGAATGCGAAGGTTATGAAGTGCAAGATGATGGAACTTTGTTTACTGTTGCTTCAGTAAGTCTTGTAAGTGGAGTCAATAATAATATTACAGTAACTTTGACGGATCAATTCGGGAGAACTTCAAGCGACAGCATATCTGTTTTCTGTGATGTAAATGCTCCGGTGTTAACAGGTTTATCACCGGAAAGAGGTTCAATACTATCTGAAAGTGTAAATACTTTTGTAATCACAGTATCAGATGAAAGTGAGCTTTCAGTTTTTATGAATGGTTTGGTAGTACCCGGAGGAGGCGGAATATTTGAAAAAACAATCTCTCTTTCAGACGGGTTTTATTCACTTCCCCTGGTTTTAAAAGATCAGGCTGGAAATACTAGGCAGGATTATCTTGATTATACAGTGGATACTGTACAACCGGTTGATTTTACAGTTGATGTAACTCCTGCCGGTTGGACTTCTGATAATCATCCTGTAATCAGTTTTAAAACGACGGATGCCACATCCGGTATTGATTATTACGAGATATCAATTGATGAAGGCAGCTACTATGTAATTGAAAGCCCGTACCAGCTGCCTGTTCAGGATGAAGGTGAACACAAAATTGCTGTTAGAGCTGTAGATAAAGCAGGACATATGACATATTCATATGCCGAAACAAAAACCGATACAATTCCACCCGAAGCTCTTACAACTTTCGATATAATTCCTGGAAATGCTGAGCTTAATCTATATTGGTCTGCCGGTGAATCCGATGTAATTTCATATGAAATTATTAGAAGTCCTCAATGGGATGATGGAGAACAGCTCTGCATATCAAGAAGAGAAGATAATCAGGTATTTACCGATACCGAAGTATTAAACGGCTTTGAATATTCCTACAAAGTACGTGCTGTTGATCGTGCAGAGAATAAGAGCGGTTTTACCGATACGATAAATGCTGTACCGGGTATTGAAACACAGGTTATTCCTGACAGTGGAAATGTAAAGGCCGAGTATGAAACATCTTTGCTGTTTATAAATACAGAAAGCCTGCCTCCGGATGCTCAAAGTATACGAATTGCTGAACTTGCACCGGGTTGGATAGAAGCTGAAGCCTTGAATTTTGAACATACTTTTGTTGGTTCGGTATACGATTTCACTCTGCTCGACAGTAATGATGAAGAAACCTCGCCGGGAAGACTTTTTTCAGAACCCTATATAGGTGTACTCGATTATGATCCTTCATTACTGCCTTCCGGTTACTCTGAAGAAAACATCAGTGTTTACAGCTTTGATAAAAGATGGGGTAGATGGAGCAAACTGAAAAACTGTGCTGTAGATCCGGATAACAATAAGGTTGTATTCAGTTCAAATCACTTTTCGCTCTATACTCCAGTCGCAGATTCCGTGGAAGATATTTCACCTGAGGAAATCGCTGATTCAGGATATTCTCCATTTGGAACATATGTAAATCACGAAGGTTTTACCGTCAGTCCGCAGGGAGGGAATGCACATACGAGCGTTAATGAACTTGTTTTAAGTGGACCCAATGGGTTTGATTTTGAACTTAAACGTTACTATGATCTTTCGGTTGCAAAAAGTGATACCCATGCGGACGTCCCTGTAGATGTAGTGAAATATCTTGAAAACCAGGGAGACTATGCTTATTCAATGGGGAATGGGTGGCGATTAAATCTTCCTTATATAAAGAATGCATCAGCTCAGCAATATCTTGTTATGCCTGATGGAAGTATGTTTGGTTTTAATTCGCTTCAATTAACGAATACTCCCGCTAAATCAGATACGCGAAGCCTTATACTTGAATCACATAGCGGTGAACATTTCTCATTATTAGTCACACAGACGGAAAATGACAAAGAGGTATATTTTATTGGAGCAGGAGGCTCTAGTGAACAAAGCTGGATAAGCACCTCATATACACTTACTCTGACAGATGGAAAACAATATATATTTGATGGAAAAGGAAGAACCACAGAAATTAAAAGCAGCGATGAAGAGTTTTCAATCAGTGTCAGCTATGCAAGTGGCAGCTATGAAATTGATAAAATAACAGATTCAGTTGGCCGAAATCTTTCCTTTGAATATGCTGAAACTTCAGATTCTATAGATATGCCATACATAAAAAAAATAAGTCTTGATTCAGCAGATCCATATAGAAGAAGCATCAGCTACACTCAGGAAAACGGTTACCTTATCTCTTCAATTGATACTGGAGGAAGAAACTGGTCCTATGGATATGGCAATGAATATTATGTCGGAGGACCCAAAAATCCAGTCCCATTCAGTCTAACCGAAGCTCTTAAAGAATTTTATGATGATACAGATTTATATGATATTATTTCAAATCTGGCCGAACCAGTATCAGAATATACATACAAACCACTGTCAACAATCGAAGGTCCCGGTATGGGCAGAATTGAAGCAACATACGATACGGTTCATCCGAGTGACGATGAAAACGCATATTGCAGACTTCTGACAAAGCAGGTAACTGTTTACAATGATTATGCTGCAGGAAGTGAAGACAGTGTTAGAGCCACTATGTACGGTTATGATTTTACAGATGCTGATAGTGACTACGGCTATTACATTTCTAAAAGTATTGTTGATGAACTTAATCACAATAGATATATCGCATATAATTATGAATTCAAGAAACTAACAAAGACCTACTGGAGCGAGGAAGATGGAATCATCACTTCAGAAACAATAGAAGATGATGAAAATTCAGGAAGCCGTCTTAATAATGAAAAATGGTATGAGAAAATAAATAACAGCAGCTCAAATTTAAAACTATTAAAAACAAAAACTAATAGCTATGCCGAAGAGACAGATGTTAATCCGTCATCCGAAAAAATAACACATGGTTTAGGAAATGATAGTATAACTACCAATTACACTTATGATGATTGGGGTAATAGAACGGTAATTGAAGAGACTTCAGTTGCGGGTTCACGAGTACGTAAAAATATCACTTACCGTGACTATTCCAGCGGTGAAAGTGCATCGGGAGCTTCATATAAAGAATATTCTGAATCAGGATTAATAAATGAAAACGTGCCTGCCCGAATAAAGAATCTTGTAATTAAAGAACAAGTTACTAACTATAATCCCTTAATTGACTCAGCAGGGACGGCGGGTAATAATGCGGGAACTGCTGTGAAAGCATACAATTATTATTCATACGATGATAAGGGCAGACTAAACGGAAAATCTTTTTGGGACTCTTCAAATAATGTATGGAATAAAACCTTATATACATGGAACAGTGCAGGGGACCTATCCTCAATTACAGATTCTGAAAATCATGTTACATCATTCACCTATGATGCCAATCATTATATTTTAACCAAGACAGAAAAAGCTGTTTCCGCTGCTGATGGAAATCCGACTGATATAAAGTGGCGATATAAATATGATTACTCTGGATGGTTGATAAGTGAAACCGATCCCCGACAGAAGACAATAACCACAGCCTTTGACAAACTAGGCAGGGTTGTATCAAAAACAGAACCCGGAGATGCGGGGGGCAGCTATATCATCAATGTTTTTTACAATGATATTCATGGACAATTGTATTCAACAATGACGGATTCACTTGGAAGAAAGATTGTCAGGGAATATAACGATCTATCACAGATGGTTAAGCAGAGCAGCTATCTGGATTCAGCTACTGCATCTGTTATAGAGCTTGGATATGATCGCTTCGGAAAAGTAACAAAGATGATTAATCCCAATGCCGGTATGACAGATGCTGGTGATATACATGAGTATGTAACCTGGTACAGATATAATGCTCTTGGACGGCTAAGCGAGATTTCATATCCATACAGGACATCAACTGGGGCTGTTTCAAAAACTATGGATTATAACTACGATACAAATACTCTCACCATCACGGATGAAGAAAATAATCAAAGCACTGAAATCTATGATATGAGAGGAAATGTAATAAAGAAAAGTCAGATTGTTGATGATGAAACAATCATTACTGAATTCTGGTATGACGGACTTGGAAATCTGATTGCACAGGAAGGTCCATATCCTGACGCCGTAATAACAAAAAAATATAACAGTCTGAATCAAATAATTAAACTGAGTATGCCTCTGAATACATTTTACGAAGGTGGCTCTATTGATACCAGTATCGCAATACGTCCTGTAACCGAATATTTTTATGACAGCAAGGGCAACAATGTTAAAGAAACAAGGATGTCCTCTGAAGGAATAAGGATCATAAAAAACCAATACGATGAACTTGGAAGAATTATAAAGATAAAGAACTTTCTTGATGATGAACAATTAAATGAAGAGTTTATCTACTATGACGAAAATGGAAATGTTACCCGTAAAATTGATCCGAACGGATGTGAAACATCCTTCACTTACACACCTGGGAACAATGTTGAGACAGAGACAGATGCGGAACATGGTGTAACAAGCTATGAATACTATGATGACGGACTTGTCAAGTCAGCAGTAGACCCAAGAGGAAACAGCGGTAATTACCCGTCTCTTGATTTCAAGGTGACTTATGAATATGACAAGCTTAAAAGACTTTGTCGAGTTGAGCTTCCTTCCAAGAATAACGGAGGAGCAAGGACTTCTGTGTATTTTGAATACGATTTACGGGGTAATTTAGTAAAGCAGACCGATGTAGACGGTCTTGTTACAGAATATAAGTATACACCTAGACAATGGGTGGAACAGAAAAGCATAACAGGTGATGGAAAGAGTTACATCACTTCCAATGAATATAACAGAAGAGGTGAACTTAAAAAAATTACTGATCCAAGAAATCAAATTACAAACATGGATTATGATGAACTCGGACGATTGATATATTCAAGAACCTCAGAGAATACAATAAACAGATTTGATTATGATGAAGCGGGGAATCTTATTGAAAAACAGTGGTATGGTAGAGACGGAATCAATGTAATTCAAATTTTCCAGAAATTTGAATATGATCCTTACCAAAGACTAATAAAACAATTCGCCCCTGTTAAATCTGAAGAAACAAGCGTTATTATTGAAAAAGCATACGGATATGATAGATTCGGCAATATAAGCTTTGAAACAGATGCGCTTGGAAACAGTATCATATACAGTTATGACAGTCTGAACCGACTTGTCAGAGAGGAATCAGATGCCGGATTCTTAAAAGAATTTGATTATGATTATGGAGGGAGGCTCATTGAAAATGTTGATTCAAACGGCAATAGAAGCAGTTATCTCTATGATGATCGCGGACTTCTTTTAAGCAGAAACATCACCGGACCAAATGGAGAAAAATCTGTTACTTTTGCATATGATGAAGCAGGCGAGGTAAAATGGTCATCTGATGATGACGTTTTTACCGGGTACAACGGAGCCGTCTCCACATCACCGGAATCCTATCTACCGGATGTATTTGGAAGGATAAAATCAGTTGAAACGAGTATGGATGGTAAATCTTTCAGTACAGTTTATGAATATAATCTTTCGGATTTGGTGACTGGTATTACATCCCCTGATGGTGGAAGAGTTGGTTACAATTATAACCTTCTTGGTGAGTTACAATCAGTAGAAGGCTATATAGATTCTGCCCCCGTTTATGATGCCGGAGGCTTGATAAAATCTATTACTGCATCAAACGGTGTATGCCTTTCACTTGAATATGATGGAGAAAGCCGGCTTACATCGAGGATATTCAGTGGTCAGGAAGCTGAGTATGTTAAAAAATATTCGCTTAATTATGATGAAGCAGGTAATATTTCTGACCTGATAAAAAATGATTCTGCTTTTGCAAGTACATATAATTATGATCTGAATAACAGACTATTATCGGATTACCTGAGAGAAGATTTCGCGATCAATCCTGAAAATACATCTAACCAGGAAACACTTTATATCGAAGCAGATGATGTGAACGGTCAGAATATACTGGTTGAAACTGAGGGGACAGAAATCTTTCTTGATTATGCAGCTGGAAGTATTGGGGTTGATCTGAACGGAAACTACAAGGTAGCAAGAATTGAACTTACAGCGAAGGATATAACACGTGTAAAGGCTGAGGACTTGAGGGTCTTCGTAAGTGATAACAATACTGAAAACAGTTATGCGGAACAGAAGGATTTTACCGTCAATGAAACTGAAACAGGCGGATTTGAAATAACACTTAAAAAGCCTGTAAAAACCCGATATATCAAAGTCATGACTGATTTCAATGAAAGGGATATTGATTATAACCCTCTTAGAACCTTAAGCGAATTCAAAGGGTCTCCGGAAGACATTCTAAAAATATATCATTATGTATCGCTTATAAATGAAACATATTCATACGATAACGCAGGCAACAGGACAAGTCTTGATGTCGCATATACCGGAAACAGTACAGACTTTGGAACTATATCCAATACTTACCTTTATTATCCGAAGACAAACCGTCTTATGACGGATGGTAATTACGCCTATCAGTATGATGCAAACGGGAATATGACAGCAAAAGGAAAAACCCTTATTGTTGACAGCATGGAAGTTTCGGTCTCTGCTATGACAAACTGGAGCAGCTTTACTGACAGCACATCAGGTATAACTTTCTCTGATAGCGATGAATTATGTAATTACAGCTATGATGTTCTGAACCGTTTAATTCAAGTATCAAAGAACGGGACAATAATGGCATCTTATACTTATAATGCCGATGGATTACGTGTCAAAAAAGAAAAGGAAGAAAGAACTGACTATTATGTATTCGATCTTAACGGAAATGTCCTCTATGAAGAGAAATATGATTCTACCTGGTCAAAATATATTTATATAAAAACTACGAAATTTGCCCGTGAAGATGGTATAGTAGGAGAAGCAATGAGTAAAAAGTACTATTACCATACAGATCATCTTGGTTCAACAGTCATGATAACAGATGAGGAAGCTGATGTTATATGGGACGGTGAATATACACCCTTCGGTGAATTGAATGACAAGCAGAATGTTGCAGAGCAAAAAACACAGTTCACCGGAAAAGATTTTGATCCTGATACAGGCTTGTATTACTACAATGCCAGATGGTATGACCCGAACCTCGGCCGATTCACCACAGAAGACCCGATAAGAGACGGCCTAAACTGGTACATCTACGCAAGTAACAATCCGTTGAAGTTTGTTGACCCGACGGGGTTGAGAACCATGCTCGGATCAGATGATACCACAGGCCATATTGATATCGATCGTGACACCGGAACCCCGATTGAAATAACAGAACAAGAGGCATATGTAAAAGATAACTTCAGTTATATGAAAGGCTATGGTCTTCATGATCAGGAAATCTCTGATTATTCTGAGTTAGCAGACTTAAAGAATGAAATGGCTCAATACGAAGGCTTGGGTGGTGTTGATGGAGCTATTTATTCTGAATTAAAATCTCAATATGATTCAAAATTACTTGATTCACTTCATTTACAAACCGAATTATCACCTGATGGTTCAGATGCTTGTGCATATAGAACTGCGCAGGCCGGAATTGAAGTAGGGTTGGGTAGTCCAATGCCTTTAGATATGATAAACGAAGCAACCGGAGAGCTTTCAAATGTCTCAAACCCAGCTTCAGCAGCTCTTTTGATGACATTTGTACCAGGTAGTAAACCAGGGTACGAATATCAAGTCGAAAATTATTTATCAATAATGGATAACGCTCTAGCAAAATTAGGAAGATCTGATCTTATAAGTAATTTGGGTACATCAAATAATGCTGAATGGTCATTCAATATAAATAAAGGAATAACTGCCAATACTAATATGCATCGAAATCTTGGTAATTCAGGAAATAATTTTGTTTGGGATCCATCAACAGGAGTAAAAAATTCAATTTCTGAAAATTATAGTCCGCGACAATTCTCAGTAGTTAAGAGGTAGAAAATGAAAAAAATTATACTTTTTTTAGTATTCATTTTAACTCTTATAAATCTCTTTGCAGGTGATAACCTAAATTCAGGGATTGAATTACCTGACGGATTTTATACAAAAATCTTTGGCGTCTGGGATGAAGAACCATATAAAGATATTCCAGGTTCTGAACGAACTTTTTCTTGGGGTATCGGTGAATATCTTAATAGTAGTTCAGTTCAAATAGATTATGATCTATATAAACGCAATCGCTCCTTAGATTTTCAAGGTCTAATTCTGTATGAAATAACCTCGGTTCAGATAATAAAAAATAATATTTACAAACTTGAATTATATAATGATTATAAAGATAGAATTGGAACAATAATAGTACATTATATTAAGGATAATTGCATTTGGTTTGAAACTGAATCTCAATATAAATTCAGCTTAGGCTTAATTGAAACACCGGATATACAATATGGCGAAGTTGCATATTATAGCGGTGATGTAATCACTGGACCGGAAAACTTATATTACCGACGTTCTGGTCCTGATATGTAATATCCTCCCGTCCCAACAAATTTCGTCTAACACGTGTTAGACGAACCCGGAAGGGCGGTGAGCGAAACTGAAATGCCGGCAGATTTTGTTACAACTGACTGTTTTACGAAGTCTGCCGGTTAACTATATAAATCACCTTACAGATTTAATGCCTCGAAATCGCTTTGAGCTCAGGGCCTGAAAGTGCAGTTTCCGAGCCGTTTTTGGGCGGACAGATTGGTTAAGCTTTATATTAGGGTTATATAAATTATTAAGTATTGAGTGCTGCTCTTAAGCCCCATATTACGCCACCACCCGGAGGGCAGTGGTTTTCTTAATTAACCTTTCTTTTATCTGAAAAAAGAAAGGTTAGGCCCATCAGCCTGAGGCTTCTTTAGAAAGGTTGCAAGGGTACGCTCCGATTTACACTTTCAGCGGTTAAAAGAATCTACCAGGAGATAACTGAAAGATTTCAGCAAGTTTGTGAGCGGTTGATTTAATAATGCCTCTTGAACCGTTTTCAATTGCGGAAACATTCTGTTTAACCATTCCTAACTTTTCAGCCAATTCTGGCTCGCTCATGCCTGTTCTTTTCCTATACCGTTCAAGGGTCTTCCCAGGTGTGCTCTTGCTTGTCATATCCTGATACCAATTGGTATCAGATATATCAATAAGTTCACTATCATCAAAAGAACTATTTTCCACAACTCAAAAACACCGTCCGTATTTTTCCTTGGCACAGAAACCCAGATCACACTTATAACATATCTCGTTCACCAGCGGCTTATCTTCCGCAAAGGCCTTAATATTTTCAAGCGTAGTTTCTGCTATATTGTTCAGAGCCTCACCGGTAAAAAAAGCCTGGTGAGATGTAATAAGAACATTATGGAAAGTCATTAGCCTGGCCAGGATATCATCTTCAATTGTTGCAGAGGAATAATCTTCAAAAAAATAGTCTGCTTCCTCTTCATATACATCGAGACCGGCAGAACCAATCCTTCCTGATTTTAATCCTTCAATTAGGTCTGCAGAGTTAACAAGGCTTCCGCGTCCTGTATTGATGATCATAACTCCAGGTTTCATGGTTTCAATAGATTTGGTATTTATCATATGCTTTGTTTCGGCTGTAAGGGGACAGTGCAGTGAAATGATATCCGAGCTCTTATATAGGGTCTGCAGATCAACATATTCGACGTCATACTTATCTGAAAACTCTTTATCATGATAACTGTCAAAAGCCAGTATTTTCATTCCGAATCCATGCAGAATTTTTATAAGTATCCGGCCGATTTTTCCAGTTCCAATAACCCCGGCTGTTTTACCGTTCATATCAAAACCGAGCAGACCGTCTATGTTGAAATTATTATCACGAACGCGATAATAAGCCCGGTGTGTTTTTCTATTCAAGGCAAGCATTAAGGCAACTGCATGTTCAGCAACTGCGTAAGGGGAGTAGGCGGGAACCCTTAAGACATGAATACGTTTGAAAACTGATTTAAGATCTACATTATTATAACCTGCAGATCTTAAAACTATAAGTTTAATACCGTTATCAGCTAAAATTTCTGCAGCTTCACTGGATATTTCATCGTTTACAAAAGCACAAACGACATCGAACCCTTTAGAGAGCGCTGCAGTATTTTTGTTTAATCTTGTTTTCAGAAATGTAAAATCAAAACCATAGGACTTATTTGTCCTGTTAAAAGAAAGTTCATCGTAAGGTTTGGAATCGTAAAAAATAACTTTAATATTCATATGCAACTCTTTAATAAATATTATAATTTATAGAGGAAAAATCAAGAAAAGGATGTGCCAAAAAAAATAGACTTACATAAAGCATCATAACAATACCTTATATAAGTCTATTTCATGGAGGTGGCGGGAATCGAACCCGCGTCCTAATGGGCCCGCCGTAAACGTCTACAAGCTTAGTTTCTTCTTATTTTTTTCGGACGAAGCACGGTGAAAAAACGAACCAACTTCATCTATATTCCGCAAAAATGTCCCTGCTAAAGTACGGACCCGATAACAGGTAAGCCCCGGTTTCTTTCAGGAGCAACCGGTCTTAGGAGCAGCATCCCGGTGTCCCGCGCTGCGTTAATTAAGCAGCTAAAGCGTAATCAGCTTCGAAATTATCTTCGGCAATTACATTTAGGTTCCAGTTTAAAGAGTTAGAGCTCTGCCTGCAGTCTACAACGATGACATCCACCAGTCGAAACCAGTGCACCCCCGTTTATAGTAGGAAGATAATACTTAAAATAGGGTGGAAAATCAAGTAAAAACTTGTGTTAAAGCAGGACAGCCTTCATAATAAATATATGAATGAACTGCTGCCAAGAATAATACCAATCTTTCTTCTAATTCTTACCGGTTATCTATTAAAGCGGACGTCAATTATCAGTGATAACAATCTTAAGTTTTTAAAGACAATGACAGTTACTCTGTTTCTTCCGTGCAGTCTTTTTCTGGCATTCACGTCCATAAATCTTTCAGTCAACTATCTTATGCTTTTCATTTTAACTCTTGTTTTTATGATTATTCTATTTGCCGCCGGAAGACTGCTTAAAATAACAAGACTTTTCAGCAGGATATACACTGCTGAGTTTTTCACCGGTTTTGAATTCGGTATGGTAGGAGTTGCTCTTTTCAGCGCCGTTTTCGGAGCTGAAGGTCTTTCTGTAATTTCACTAGTCGGTCTGGGACATGAACTGTTTATATGGTTTATTTATCTTCCTTTTCTTAAATCCCATTCCGAAGGCAAACCCGGAATTGAAGCCTCACTGGCCGGTTTTATAAAATCACCCATCATAATTGCAATACTCATTGCAGTCATACTGAATGTCTTTAATCTGAAACCTTCATTTATTTACGGTTCCGGTGTTATTACTGCCGTAACCTGGCTATCTCAGGCAACCGTGCCGGTGGTTCTGCTGATAGTAGGGGCAGGTATAAATCTTCATAATATTGAGTTCGGCAGAAGCTTTATTTTTACAATAACAAGGCTGGTGATTGTACTGCTGCTTGGATCTGTCTTCTATTTCATTCTGATACGTATAATTCCGGAACTGCCTGAACTGTTTTTTTATGCATGGTTCACCTTTATTCTTCTACCTCCTCCTTTTATCATACCGATATATATAGGAGCAGAGCATAAAGAGGATATGAATTTCTTCTCGAATACAATTATTCTGTATACTCTGACAGGTCTTATTCTTTTTGTAATTTTTCTGATGATTTTTCCGCCGGCTGTGTAATAAGCATATCCAATGTGCGTTTTACAGCCGCTGACGGAACTCCCTTTCAATAGAGCGTTTTTCATCACGTTCTTTAATCGTATTTCTCTTGTCCTGAACATTCTTACCGCGGCAGAGTCCAAGCTCTATCTTTATTTTGCTGTTTTTAAGATAAACCTTAAGAGGAATGAGGGTAATTCCTTTCTCATCAACTTTTCGTGAAAGCCGTTTGATTTCCTGCTTGTGTGCTAGCAGTTTTCTGTTCCTGTCAGGATCATGATTATTTATATTCCCAAAATCGTATGGGGAAATATGAAAAGCAACCATCCAGAGTTCAAGGTTCTTTACTATGCAGTAACTGTCGCTGAATGAAAATTTACCGTTTCGAAGCGATTTTACTTCGGTTCCCATCAATTCTATACCGCATTCAAGCCTGTCTTCAATTTCATAATTAAAACGTGCTTTCCGGTTATCTGAGAGAACCTTGATGCCGTCGGAAGTAAATTCATTTTTCTTATTTTTCTTTGCTGCCATTTATTCTTTTACCAGTATCACTCTGAATCCGCTGAACTCTGTACACCATGATGGTGGCTGAGAGCCTCGTGTGGATACTGTGACTGTATCAATCTTATTTGCCCAGCTACCGCCCCGGACAGATTTTTCAACTGCCTGGTAATTTTCGATCGAAAGGGTATTTAAAGCTGGATCTCTGGATGAAATAAGGTAGCCGGCAGGTGAGTACCAGTTGTCACACCATTCCCAGAGATTTCCATGAATATCATAAATACCGCTTGAGTTGGGAAAACGCCCTGAAACAGATAATGCAGAGCCGGGTTCACTTTCGGTAAACACACCTGTATTCTGGTCTTCTGTTGCTGCAGCCCATTCCCATTGAATCTCATCCGGAAGCCCGGCTGAATATTCGCTGAAAGAAGCAGGAAGTTTTCCGGTCAGCCATGAACAGAAAGCCTCTGCAGCATACCAGGAAATAAAATTAACAGGTGCATCATCAGATAAAGAATCGAATGTTTTAAGATAGTCTTCGTTTACCAGGTTCTCTGAAATAAGTACAGATAAATTATCAGCACTCCAGTCCGGATTTTCACTGATAAACTGCCGGTATAAGCCTGCAGTCACCTCTCGATCCATTATGAAAAAATCACCTGCGGCAGCAGGAAAAGGAAAATTGTTGCCGTCGCTTCCCATAAGAAACTGACCGCCTGAAAGCCGTACAAATCTTATTCCGAATAAATTCACAGCCGAGGAGGCTGCAGGATGATCATTGCTGAAATCTCTTAAAAAGCCGCTGTATTCTTCCTGAACTGCAGGAAACCAGTTAAGTCCTGATTCCCGCTCCTCATCTGAAAGAACACTATACATCCAGAAAGGAATATTATCATAAGCCTTTGCAAGTTCTGTAAAGAAAGGAAGAGTAGTAAAAGATTCTGTAATATCCTGATCAAATTCAACTTTATTACCGCGTATCTGTTCAAATATCATTACAGCATTAAAAAAGTCCTGAAGAAGATAGTCAGTGTGGACAAACGACATTACGTTGTATAGAAAATCATACATTACTTCTTCGTTTGTATATCCGGTATCCTGAAGAGCCTTAAAAAAGCTGCTTAAAACGGGCTCCGGCTGATAATTTTCATAATATGAATCAATCATTCCCCAGTTTGAAAAAGCTGTAAAGGTATGATTAAAAAATCCTTCAGGATCTGTAAGTTCAAGCTGTGCGCTGTATTCAACCTTTTTGGGAGCAAATAAGGAAGCAAAAACCCGGTTCCCGCTTTCCAGCGTTTCGTTATGAACCGAAAAATAATCACGTTCAATAACAAGCTCATGACTGCCGCCGGGAACAAAAACTCGGCAGGGTGTTGCTCCCTGATATTCTCCGTCTATCATGACTCTTGCTCCTGAAGGAGCGGAACTGAACAGGTATACTGATCCAGGTTTGATTATTCCCGGAAGAAATAACAGAATAAAGAGAATCAGTGCGAGAATAACTGCATAAAGTACAGTAAGATACTTTCCGGGATGAACGCCGAAAATTGGTTTAAGTTTAACTATGTCTTCCTCAAGCATACAATGAGATTATATTTATATGTCTCCCTTGTCAACGTTCAGGATAACATGATATTGTTTGCTCATGGCAACTTCAACCGATAGCTGGAATACCAGAGTACAGTCTGTAACCGAAAATCTGCTCTCAAAAAGAAAGGAACGGATCCGGATAAAAAAAGAGAAGGCAAAGGCCAAAAATCCTGTTCTTGACTGGATAGAAGCCTTTATCTGGGCAGCTGTTGTTGTTTTAATTATCAACCAGTATTTCTTTCAGGCTTACCAGATTCCAACCCCTTCTATGGTAGAAACCCTTAAAGTAAAAGACCGTATTTTTGTTAACAAGCTTATTTACGGACCTGAACTGGTTCCCGGTAATTTCAAGGTTGACGGTTTCAGAAAACCTGCCAGAAACGAAGTTATTATCTTCGAAAGCCCTACATATCTCTCACGCGGACCGGTTTTTGATGTAGCCCAGAGAATTATCTATATGATTACATTTTCGCTTGTTGATATAGATAAGGATCAGTACGGAAACCCCAAGGCTCACTTCCTGATCAAGCGTGCAATGGCGCATGAAGGTGATTCTATAAAAATTGCTGACGGTGAAGTCCAGCTCAAACCTGCAGGTTTCGATACATGGATGGCAGAAGCAGATTTAAAGGAAATCACCGCAAAAACTTATCAGACTAGAAGACTTATTAATGCAGATGAATATGACGGCATAAGGGCAGCCGCTTTTATTGATGCTTATGATGATACCGGAATCCGGCCCAACACCGTTGACAGTACAATAGCTTCAGCATCAAATTCACAGTATACCGATATGTATTCCTGGAGCGGATACCGCTATCAGGCTCTGTATGAAATAAATCCGCATCTCCATCAGTACGGCGGTGCCTGGCGAAAAATAAATACCGGATGGTTTATACCTGAAGGCTGGATATTCCCAATGGGTGATAACAGAGATAATTCACGCGATGCAAGATACTTCGGACCAGTCAGCCTTGATAAAGTTCTCGGCAGGGCAATATTCAAGTACTGGCCTGCAGGACGTATCGGCGTAATAAGATAGGCAGGGGCAGTTGAGCTATAGAAGCAGAAAAGACAGATATCGCAGTTCATCATACGGCGGATATCACAAGGCCGGAAATAACATTATCAAACGGATTATTATATTTCTGCTAATACTCTTTATTACCTTCGAAGCAATATCTTCACTTTTTATTTCCACCTTTAAAATGGAATCCATATCAATGGAACCTACTATCAGCGCCGGGGATAATCTTATTGCTACGCCTGTATTCTTTCATCCGGAAATACCATTTACCGGAATTTCCTTTCCCGGAATCAGAAACCCGAGACGCGGCGAAATAATCTTATATAAACCCTCTTTTTATTCAGAAATGCCCTGGTATATTAAAGTTCCGGACAGCATTATCAGATTTTTCACTATTCAGAAAAAGGGTTTTCCCGGTTATGAAGATACATGGTCAAACAGTCTGATGATGAAACGCGTAATCGGAATACCAGGCGATACAATCAAGTTTGAAAACAATGAAGTGCTTATAAAACCTGCAGGCAAGAGTTACTTCTTTTCCGAAAAGGAAATTCTGCAGGCTGAATATACAATTACCAGATACCCGGTACCTGATAACTGGCCGGAAGATTTTCCATTTGCCGGAAATATGGATGAAATATCACTTGGTGAAGATCAGTATTTTCTGCTTGGAGACAACAGATCGATGTCTAACGACTCATATTATCAGGGGCCGGTAGATAAAAAGAATATTACTGCAAAGGTTATACTCAAATACGTACCATCAATTGAAATTCCCCAATGAGTTTTTCACTTTATTTTCATATTCCTTTTTGTCAAAAAAAATGTGACTACTGTGATTTTTATTCTGTTGAATGCAGAACTATCGAAACATCGCAGATTAAAAAGCTTACCGGGCTCATGCTCGATGAACTTTCAGCGCGGCTTGATATCATTCAGCCGGAATGTATAGATTCAATATTCATCGGAGGAGGGACCCCTTCATCTCTACCCGATAAAATCCTCGAAAACCTTCTTTCCGGAATCATTCAAAGAACGCATGGACTTATCTCTGATGACTGTGAATTTACAACTGAAGCAAATCCTGAAAGCTGTACAGAGTCTTTCCTCAATATTTCATCCGGGTACGGAGTCAACCGGCTCAGTCTTGGTGTTCAGAGTTTTGATGAAATGATACTTAAGCATATCGGACGGGGTGTTTATCCGGAAGAGGTATTCGCTAAGGTTGAGCAGATCAGATCATTATGGAAGGGAAGGCTGTCACTTGATCTAATATCAGGAACCGGATATGACATCCTGCCAGACCTTGAGAAAGCTGTACTAATTGAGCCTGATCACCTTTCAGTTTATTCTCTAACCATAGAAGATGAAACACCGCTTTCTGATAGAGAACTTGAAAACGACTTCATTCCCGCTGATGAAGATACTCAGATTGACAGTATGAAACAAACTTTTGATTTCCTAAATGCTAAGGAATTCAAGCGTTACGAAATATCCAATTACTGTAAACCTGGTATGGAATCTGTTCATAATTGCGCCTACTGGCGAATGCAGTCATATGAAGGAATAGGTCCCGGAGCCTTTTCTTCCGCTTACGAATCTATAAAGGCCTTTAGAAGAGCTAATCCTGCTGATATCAATAAATATCTTGAATGTAAAAACACAGAGGATCTGCTGAATCTTTCTGAAACAGAGATTATAGACGGAACAGATTATATTTTTGAACATTACATGATGGGCTATCGGATGGATTCAGGTCCGGACAGGAAGGTATTTAAGTCCAGATTCGGAATCCAGCCGCATTTGCTTGTACCTAAAACACTAACAAGGTGGCGTAATTACGGCTATAAAATCGATAAAGAAGGCCGTATAGACTTTGATCTTTCATGCAAACTTAATTCTTTTCTTGCTGATATCTATTCAGAACTGGAAGAATCTACATTTTTGAAAAAAAAGTAAATTTTTTTCTTTACCGCATCAAAAGTTATATACACAAGTCTTTGATGTATACTTAAAAATACTTTCTGTATTTTGAGGTATTCCGTCAAAAGAGCTTCAAGAGCAAATTTCGGTGTCTTTTTATACTGTTGAGAAGGTCGAGACAAATCGTTATAACATAATAAAGAAATATACACAGGAGATGAAATGTACTCTGCACTTGAAAAATACGATCCGCAGATGTTTGAACTCATTAAACAGGAAGAAGCACGCCAGAGCGGCGTACTCAGACTTATACCCTCTGAGAACTATGTATCTCAGGCAGTAAGAATGGCAACCGGAAGCTGTCTAACCAACAAATATTCTGAAGGCTACCCCGGGAAAAGATATTATGAAGGCCAGCAGATAACTGATCTTGTTGAGAATCTTGCAAGAGACCGGGCAACAAAGGTTTTCAAGGCTGATCATGCCAATGTTCAGCCTTATTCAGGTTCTGTAGCAAACCTCGGAGCCTATAATACGCTTATTAAACCTGGTCAGAAGATCATGGGACTGAACCTTAGTTCCGGCGGTCATCTGACTCACGGATCAAAGGTAAGTATCACAAGCAAATTTTTTGAGGCTGTTAATTACAGCGTTAAGGAAGACGGTTACCTTGACTATGATGAGATCAGGGATATGGCAATAAGAGAAAAACCTGATGTAATTGTTTCAGGAACAACTGCCTACCCGAGAGCCATCGATTTTGAAATCTTCGGAAATATCGCGAAAGAAGTTGGAGCTTTTCATGTAAGTGATATAGCCCACCTTTCAGGTCTTGTAGTAGCAGGTCTGCATAAATCTCCGGTTCCATACGCTGACATCGTTTCAACTACCACACACAAGACCCTTCGAGGTCCCAGAGGCGGTATGCTTCTATGTAAAGCTGAACATGCTGCAAAACTGGACAAGGCTATTATGCCCGGTCAGCAGGGCGGTCCTCATATGCATACTATAGCTGCAATTGCAGTTGCTCTTGCAGAGGCAGACACTCAGGAATTTATGCTTTATGCACAGCAGATTCTGAAAAACTCAAAGAGGCTCTCTGAAAAACTTATGGAAAAAGGTTTTGACCTTGTTACAGGCGGAACTGATAACCATATAATTCTGATTGACCTCAGAAAAAAGAATATCCCGGGAAGAGATTTTGCAAAGGCACTGGACAGAGCAAGAATAGTTGCTAACTTTAACACCGTTCCGCACGATCCGGCACCCCCTACAAAACCAAACGGTCTGAGGATCGGAACTCCTGCAATTACCACCAGGGGAATGATGGAACCTGAAATGGATATTCTTGCAGGTCTCATCTCAAAAGTAGCTGATAATCTGGGCAATGAAGAAGTAATTTCTCAGGTCGGAAAAGAGGTTCTTGAACTGACTTCGAGATTTCCTGTTCCTGAACATTTTATAATTCCGAAAAAGAACGGCAACCCGCCGTTTGGTGCACTTTAAGTATACTTTTATAAAATATGGAGATCGGGACTGGCTTTAGAGTCAGTCCCTTTTTTTCAGGTATTCGATCATCTGTTCGCTGAACTCACCCAGATCAGAAAACCTTTTCCATGCCGATGAATCGAGCGGTGTTGCCATATCATTAACAATTACAATTCTTCCTCCGGAGCGAACTGTCTGAACAGGTATTGAGGCGGCCGGCTGCACTGTAAGACTGGAGCCAAGAACGAACATTAAATCGGAACGTACAGCCTCGGTAAAAGCTGTTTCAATTGCGCCTGCGGGCAGCTGTTCACCGAAGAAAGTAATATCAGGTTTGATTATGCCGCCGCAGTCTGAACATATAGGCAAAATATCTTCCTGTACGTTTGCAGCAACTTCTTCATAGGTATAACTCTTACCGCAGGAAAGACAGTGATGTACCGCCGGAGTTCCATGAACCTCTACAACACCTGTATTACCTGCTTTCTGGTGAAGAAGATCTATATTCTGTGTTATAAGACGTTTAAGCAGCCCCTTCTGCTCCAGCATTGCCAGCATGCGGTGAACAACACCTGGGTCTTTATCTTCTAAATTGTAAATAAAATCCTTTGTCCGGCTGTAGTAAAATGAAGGGTCCCGCTGAAAGTAATCGATATCAAAAATCTTATCCGCATCAGGCTCATTGTAAAGACCGTTTTTGCCCCTGAAATCCCGGATTCCCGAAAATGTTGAGACTCCGGCCCCCGTAAATACCGTGCAGTAAATATCTTCCGACAGAAAATCAAATATTTCTTTCATATTAAACTCCGGCAGGAGATTCAAGAAAAACCTTATCAGGGTTTTCATTCTGACCTGTCATCATATCAGCTATCCTCTGTATTGAAGAAAGCAGCATATTCTGCTCCCAGGTCTGCAGTTTTTCATATCTGCCTATGAACGTTTCATCAAGAAGAGAAGGCTCTTTTGAAATAATTTCATGAGCCTTTTCAGTTACCCTCACCATAACCCGGCGTTTATCATTGTCTGTTTTCATTCTGGACAGAATTTCCTTCTGCTCAAGCCTTTCAACAATATTTGTCACTGTCGCCTGACTTAGACTTATGATTTTTGCCAGCTTTCCTACAGAGATTTCACCTTCATCTGCAATTACCTTGATAATTATCAGCTGCGGTCCGGTAAGGCCGTAGTGTTTAACAAGCTTCTTTGAATGAAGATCCGTACATCTTATTATCTGCCTGAGTGAGATTAGCATGTCATAGTAAACACTGTCATCGTTAAGCATCTATATTCCTTTTCATAGAATTACTGATTTCAACACTATAAACCAAGCATAATTTCTAATCAAGTTTTTATTATTTACAACACTAAACACTTGAAAAAAGAAATATTATAAGTAAAATATCTTTAAATGATTACTTAATAAGTAAATACATAAACTTCAAACAATGCAATTTCGATATGTCCTTTTTAATAATCAATTAAATAGCTTAGAATTGTAATTAAAGATTTTTTTTATGGAGAATAAATTTATGCATAACAATGAAACAGTTAAATTCAGCTGCCCTTCATGCGGAAAGGGTCTGAGAGTACCAAAGGAAAAAGCCGGTTTAAAAGGCCGCTGTCCTGCATGCGGAACAAGAATTGATATTCCGGTTAAATCAAACCTTCGTGATGATGAACACTCTTGACACCAGATTTTTCAGTATGGTAACTTGTTCGAACAGCAATAATTAAATAACAATTATGCAAAGGAGATACCATGTCAGGCCACAGTAAATGGCATACTATTAAACATAAAAAGGGTGCGGCAGACGCAAAACGAGGTAAAATATTTACCAAGATCATCAAGGAAATTACTGTTGCAGCCAAGATGGGCGGCGGAGATATTGAAGCCAACCCCAGACTGAGAACTATTGTCCTTAAGGCTAAAGACGCCAATATGCCCAAAGACAACATTGAACGGGCAATCAAGAAGGGAACAGGTGATCTTGACGGTGTAAACTATACTGAGGGAATGTACGAAGGTTATGGAGTCGGCGGAGTTGCAATTATGGTTGAGACTCTTACAGACAACAAAAACCGTACAGCTGCCGATGTTAGAAGTATTTTTTCAAAAGCCGGCGGAAACCTGGGTGAAACAGGATGTGTTTCATACATGTTCAACCGGAAAGGTGTTATAACATTCAGTACTGAAAACTGCTCTGAAGATGAAATCTTCAATGCAGCGCTTGAAGCCGGCGCTGAAGATGTTTCAACTGATGTTGATGTTATTGAAGTAACAACTGATCCTGAAGATTTTGAAGCTGTGGTTAATGCACTTGAAGAAGCTGGTTTCAAAAGAGACAGCGCTGAAATAACAATGGTAGCCGATCAGACTATTACTCTTGATAATGAAAAAACCGGAAAGGTCCTTAAGCTTATTGACAGGCTCGAAGACAATGATGATGTCCAGAATGTTTACTCTAATCTGGAAATACCGGATGACTACGACCCAGATGCGGAATAGATGGTAAGAATCCTGGGGTTGGACCCCGGACTTGCTTCTACCGGATGGGGAGTCTTAGACGCTGACAGCAGCCGGTTTCAACCGGTTGCCTACGGCAGCATTGAAACAGACAAAAAACTTTCTACCGGTAATCGACTGAAAATTATCCATGAAAAATGTGAAGAACTCATCAAAGAATTTAAACCTGCCATTGCAGGAATTGAAAGTCTATTCTTTGCAAAGAATGTAACCAGCGCGATCCCCGTAGCTCAGGCACGCGGAGTACTCCTGCTGGTACTTGCACAGAATAATATCTCCGCTTCCGAATTTACTCCTCAGCAGATCAAACAGTCCCTGACCGGGAATGGGAGAGCGGATAAAACAGCCGTACAGGAAATGGTAAAGATGATCCTCGGGATGGAAGAAATTCCTCAGCCTGATCATGCAGCAGATGCTTTAGCAGCAGCCGTCTGCGGCTTCAACTCCTACCTGATGGCCTCAAGAGGAGTTATTACATGATAAACAGTATAAGCGGAATCATTACAGGTAAAGACGAATCTTCTGTTTTTATTGAAAACAACGGCATAGAATGGCAGATCCTGATGCCTTTTAATTCCATAACTAAGATGCCCAAAACAGGTGAGGACGCCCGTGTACTTGTTTATCTTCATCATCGTGAAGATGTAATGCAGCTCTACGGCTTTTATGATAAACGCGAGCGCTCTCTGTTTTTTGATCTTCTGAAGGTTGGAGGAATAGGGCCTAAACAGGCTGTTCGTATACTTTCTGGAATAGAGGTTGATGCCTTTATACGGCAGCTTGATGAAAACGATGTCGATGCTCTGACAAGGCTTCCTGGACTGGGTAAAAAAACCGCTCAGAAAATTGTGCTCACTTTAAGAGGAAAATTAAGTCTTGATGATGAGACTTCCTCATCCGGCAGCCATAGTGATATAATAAACGCACTTACAGACATGGGCTTTGACCGGAAGAAAGCTGAAGCAGCGGTCAGAAAAGCAGCTGATGAACTTTCTGCTTCTGCTGACAGCAGTGATGCTTCCGATTTTGAGAAAAATCTCTTTAAAAAAGCCATTGTCATGCTCAGCAGCTGAATATTAATGGGGACGTGTAATGCCTGACAGCAAAGATAATCATGACAGCATACTCTCGGGGAATTATGATCCCGGAACTGATGGTAAGGAAAACGGTTTACGGCCTCAGAAGTTAACCGATTTTCAGGGCCAGGATGCACTGAAAAGCAATCTTGATATATTCATAAAAGCAGCCAATGAAAGAGAGGAAAGCCTCGACCATGTATTTCTTTGCGGTCCTCCGGGTCTTGGGAAAACCACACTTGCAGGAATCATTTCCAACGAACTTAATGCAGACTTCAAGGTTACAAGCGCTCCGGCTATAGAAAAGCCGAAAGATCTCGCGGGAATACTGACCAGCATTACCGAGAGAAGCGTATTCTTTATTGACGAAATTCACAGGCTCAAACCGGCTATAGAAGAAATGCTTTACATAGCAATGGAAGATTACGAGATGGACTGGGTCATAGGCCAGGGACCTTCTGCCAGGAATATCCGTATTCCAATTCCTCCATTTACGCTTATAGGAGCCACAACCAAGGCTGGACAGGTTGCAAGTCCGCTGTACAGCAGGTTCGGAATCTCTTTCAGAATGAATTTCTATGAAATCAAGGATATCATCAGCATTCTTAAACGCTCTTCAGGTATTCTTGGAATAAACATTGACGAAGACGCTGTAGCACTTCTAGCCCAGTGTTCACGCGGAACTCCCCGTGTAGCAAACAGGCTGCTCAGAAGAATGCGTGACTTTGCCCAGGTAGAGGGACTTGATACCATAAACAGGAAGATAGTCTCGACAGGATTAAAACGCCTCGAAATTGATAAAATGGGGCTTGAGCGTCAGGATCGTGAGATTCTCAGGCTTATTATCGAGCGCTACAGCGGCGGACCGGTTGGTGCGGAAACACTCGCTATCTCGGCCGGTGAAGCCGTAGAATCGCTTGAAGATTTTTACGAACCATACCTGATTCAGCAGGGATTTATAAAACGTACACAAAGGGGAAGAATGGTGACTTCACTTGCTTACCAGCATCTGGGTCTGAAAGTTCCCCCGTCAATCAATACTTTATTGCAGGAAAAGGATGAAGACCAGCAGCTTCTTTTTTGATCTCCCTGAAGATCTTATAGCACAGTATCCCGCTGAAAAACGCGGTGAATCAAGATTATTACTTATGGACCGCAAAGACGGTAATTCTCTTACAGATTATATGGTATCAGATTTTCCCAATCTGATACCGGAAGGCTCACTTGTTGTTTTCAACAACTCACGAGTCAGAAAAGCCCGGCTATATGCTGAATCTGAAACCGGAGCTATGATAGAATTTCTTCTGCTTCGCAATCTTGATGAAGGTGAAGGCATTAAATGGCTGGCGATGGTTTCCAAGTCAAAAAAACAGAAACCGGGCAGAAGATACAAATTCGATGACGGGCTTGAAGCCGTAATCACAGAGGTTGACGGAAGTAACAGAGTAATTGAGTTCTCTCGTCCGGTTAATGATAACTGGCTGAACACCAACGGTCATATACCACTGCCGCCATACATCAAAAGGGATGATGCTGCAGCTGACGCTGAAAGGTATCAGACTGTCTTTTCAGAAAAAACTGGTTCTGTAGCAGCCCCTACAGCAGGACTACATTTTACAGATGAAATTCTGTCAGCTATAAAAAAACGCGGAATAGAGACAGTACACCTGACTCTTCATGTTGGACTTGGAACTTTTCTTCCGGTAAGAACCGAGGATATTACAGAACATCAGATGCATTCAGAAGATTATGAAATATCCGAGGAAACCGCCGAAATAATCAACAGGGCTGTTGCTGATAAAAGACCTATAACCGCTGTCGGAACTACATCTGTCCGTACACTCGAATCCGAAGCCAAAAGATGGAACTCTTCAGAGGTCAGGCCGGGCTGCAGAAGCACCGACATTTTCATCTATCCCGGATATGAGTTCAGGCTTGTAAACCATATGTTTACCAACTTTCATACCCCTGAATCTTCACTGTTAATGCTTGTTTCAGCCTTTGCCGGAAAGGACAGCATAATGAACGCTTATTCTGAGGCTGTCAGACGGAAATACCGGTTTTTCTCGTACGGCGATGCCATGTATATACGTTAAATTTTATCGGAATTGCAGTTTTTCAGACCTTTATCTTGAATAATTCGGAATCTACCGTTAAGATCCCAAGCTGTATGAAGATTGTAATACTAGGCGCCGGTTCACGCGGCTATCAGATTGCAAGACATCTTATCGAAGAAAAAAAAGATGTAGTGCTGATTGAATCTGATCCTAAAAAGGCATCATACGCGTCGTCCAAGCTTGACTGCCTTGTTATAAACGGTTCAGGGACTTCTATTGAGGTTCTGAAGGATGCCGGTATCGAAGATACCGATATGTTCATCACAATGACAGATTCTGATGAAGTAAACATGGTTGCCTGCGGGCTTGTTTCCAGCGAATTCAACGTTGAACATAAAATTGCAAGCATCAGAAACCTGACATATATAGGCTCTCACGGGCTGTCAGGCTCAATTCTTGGAATTGACTATATTGTTAACCCCGAGGCAGAGGCTGCAAATACCATCTATGAAATAGTGGATAAGGGTGTTTTCAGCGATATGATTTCATTTCAGAAATCAGGACTGCTGCTTCACAATATTCATGTAACTGAAAAATCTCTTTTTCTGAACAAGGATGTTAAAACAATAAGAAATTCGATAAATGATGAGTTTCTTATTGCGGCTATTCACCGAAAACACAGGCTGATTGTTCCTTCAGGAGATACTGTTATTCATGAAAATGATACGCTTTCGGTAGTAGCTGAACAGGCGGGAGTTGAAAAAGTTTTCAAGGCGCTTGGCAAGCAGAAGAAGAAACTTAAAAAGATTCTTCTTGTAGGCGGAAGTAAAACAGCGCGTTTTCTTCTTAAAAACTTTTCAGCAGCTGATCGCAGGCTCTTTGCCCTGGTTGATCAGGACAGCGAGGTCTGTAAAAGCTTCGCAGAGCAGTTTCCGGAGATTCTTATAATTAAATCCGATGTAACAGATGAGACACTCTATGAGGATGAGGATATCGCAAGCTATGATCTCATTATTACTCTGACGAGCAATGATGAGCTGAATATTCTTACCGCCATCTATGCAAGGCGTATCGGTGTAGAGAAGGCTATGGCCCTTATCAAGCATAACACAAACTATCTGCGGCTGGCTCCGCACCTGGATCTTGATTCTGTTATTTCGGTTAACAGCTCAACTGTAAACTCTGTTCTGCGTTATATACGAGGCGGAAATTTTACAAGCGTTCACTCCCTTTTTGAAGGTAAGCTGGAAGTTTTTGAGTTTATAATTACTGATGATACACCGGTTCTGAACAAGGAAATAAAAGACATTAACCTTAGAGGCAAGGGTATCATTGCGGGTCTTACCAGAGGGGGGCAGAACCTTATTCCTACAGGTAATGACAGGCTGCAGCTTGATGATGTACTGCTTGTAACAGTAGATCGCGCAAACATTGATTATGTGCATAAATTATTCAATTCTTAGCGGAGACTTAACTTGAACCCATTTTACATTCTGCGGCTTACAGCAGTAATTCAGGTTGTTGTTTCCGCATTCATGGTAATACCAGCGGGTATTGCAGCTTATTACGGCGAAACTTTTGAGTTTTACTGTTTTCTCGGAACAATACTGGCCATATGGATTTTTGCGGCGGTATATATACTTCTCACCAGGAAAGCTCCGAACAAGATGCTTACCACACGCGACGGATTCTTCTTCGTTACATCAAGCTGGATATTGGCTGCAGGTTTCGGCGCAATACCCGTATGGATTTCAGGCGCAATACCAAATTATGCTGACGCCTATTTTGAAATCATGTCAGGATTTACAACAACCGGAGCTTCTATTCTTACTGATATTGAAGCCCTGCCCAGAAGTATCCTGTTCTGGCGCTCACTCACTCACTGGCTGGGCGGAATGGGAATTGTTGTACTTGTTGTAGCACTGATTCCTCTTCTGGGTGTAGGAGGAACAAAGCTGGTAGGTGCAGAATCTCCCGGTCCTGCTGTTGATAAGTTTACGCCGAAAATACGGAATAATGCTCTTATTCTCTGGCTAATCTACCTCGGTCTATCGGTTATTGAGACAGTGCTTCTGCTCTTCGGAGGGATGGATCTTTTTGATGCAGCTACACATACATTCGGCACTATGGCTACAGGCGGTTTCTCTCCCAAAGCGGCAAGTGTAGGGCACTATAACAGCGCCTATGTTGACGCCGTAATAACTATATTCATGGTTCTGGCTGGATGCAACTTTGCACTTTACTTTAAAGCAATTAAAGGAAAGTTCTCGGAAATATTTCATGACGGTGAATTCAAAGCCTATGTGATAATTTTCTTTGTCATAACCGGACTGATAACCTTAAACCTGTACATGAGCGGAAACTACAGCACCGGCAGCAGTTCATTCAGATTTGCATCATTTCAGGTCGCATCAATTATAACAACAACAGGTTATGCTACTGCAGACTTCGAACTCTGGCCGAATTTTTCCAAGGTTCTTCTGTTTTTCCTGATGTTTATCGGAGGCTGTTCCGGATCAACCGGCGGAGGAATAAAGGTAATCCGTATTGTAACCATGGCCAAGCTTGGACTTAACAATATCAAGTACATGCTGCATCCACGGGGAGTCTTCTCTTTGAAGATTGGACAATCCACAGTAAAAAAAGAAGTAGTCTATACAATTGCAGGATTTTTTGCCCTCTACATATTCACTCTTCTTGTAACAACTGTACTGGTCTCCACATCAGGAACTGATATCGAAACCTCGGTAACTACTGCGCTTGTAACCGTCGGCAACATTGGTCCTGGATTCGGACAGATTGGTCCTACTGATAACTATTTTTTCTTTCCCGACTATGTTAAGTGGATTCTATCCTTTGCAATGATGGCCGGACGTCTTGAGCTGTTCACAGTATTTGCACTGCTGACGCCGCAGTTCTGGAAAAGATAATTAATTTTAAAGTTCTTCCAGTTCTTTAAGCCAGAGATTAACAGAGGCATCGCTGGGCATTCGCCAGTCGGCGCGGGGTGAGAGAGCGATGGTTCCGACCTTGGGACCGTCGGGTATACATGAACGTTTAAACTGCTGACTGAAAAACCTTCTGTAAAACAGCCTCAGCCACTTTTTAATTTCATCCCTGCTGTAACTGTTAATTCCGTGCTTTCCGTCAAAGGCCTTTTGGGCAAGAAACAATGTCTTTGCCGGTGTAAAGCCGCAGCGTACAACCTGATACAGAAAGAAATCATGAAGCTCATACGGTCCGATATTTTCCTCGGTCTTCTGGGCAATTTCACCGTTCTTATCCGGAGGAAGCAGTTCCGGAGAGATCGGCGTATCTATGATATCGGCAAGAATCTCAGCGGCAGCATCTGATGCGAGGTGGTCCTTGTAGTATTCCACTAGATATCTGACCAGAGTTTTAGGGACACCGGTATTAACTGCGTACATAGACATATGATCTCCGTTATACGTGCACCATCCCATAGCAAGCTCTGAAAGATCACCTGTTCCGATAACAATACCGCCGACCTGATTTGATTTATTCATCAGAATCTTTGTACGCTCCCTGGCCTGTGTATTCTCATAGGTAATATCAGTAGTAACTCCGTCATGCCCCAGATCCTTAAAATGCTGAACACAGGCGGGAGTTATATCTATAACTTCGATTGGTATTCCCATTGTTTCACAAAGCTTTTCGGCGTTTGATTTTGTACGTTTTGTAGTTCCGAAACCCGGCATTGTGATGCTCTTGATGCCCTCAGAGGGCAGTCCCAGGCGTTTAAAGGCGTCAACTATAACAAGCAGCGCAAGTGTTGAATCAAGGCCCCCTGAAAGACCTATAACTACATTATTACAGCCTATGTGCCTAAGTCTTGAGGCAAGAGCAGAACTCTGTATTGAAAAAATTTCCGAACAGCGTACGGTTCGATCCGCCTTCTTTCCCGGAATAAAGGGATGAGCCTGAACATCTCTCCGGATATTTGAGGGTGAAAGTTCAATCAGATCGTTCAAATTACCTGTTGGAACACCACATTCTACAAGCCGGTATGACTTGCCGTCCCGTCCTCGTCCCAGTTCTACGGCTCCGCACTCTGCAAAGGTTTTATTGGCAGTTCTTTCGTGCTCTATGAGATCAATATCTGCATCGGCGTAGATTATACTGCCGGAGCCTGTAAAGCGGTCTCCTTCGCAAAGAAGCCTTCCGTTTTCAGCAATTATCTGATGTCCGCCGAAAACGGTATCTGTAGTGCTTTCATATATGCCTGAAGAACAGTAGGTATATGCACAAAGATACTGGCCTGAAAGCTTGGAAATAAGTTCCCTGCGGTAATCAGCCTTTCCTGCAAGTTCATTGCTGGCTGAAAGGTTTAGAATCACATCGGCACCTGCTAGAGCCATGGAAGCGGACGGCGGAATTGGTGCCCACATATCTTCGCACAGTTCAACACCCACAGTAAAATCACGCTCCCCGGAGGAATCGGAACACTTGAAAAGCAGATCTGAACCGAAAGGAATCTCGTCTCCGTCATAGAGAATACTGTCCGAGACTGAATCGCTTCCGCTTGAAAACCATCTTGCCTCATAGTATTCACCGTAATTCGGGATATAAGTCTTTGGGACCAGGCCCATTATTGCTCCGCCGGAAATTACGGCTGCGCAGTTATAAAGTCTGGCATCATGATACACGGGAAGACCGACGGCTATTAATGCCGGGATGTCTGCCGTTGATTCTGCAATATATTTAAGCGCCTTCATTGATGCTGATCTTAGTTTTTTCTGCAGGAACAGATCTGCGCAGGTGTAACCTGTAAGACTGAGTTCTGGAAAAAGTATAATATCTGCGCCATCGTTGCAGGCCTCAAATGCAGTTTTAGTGATTGATAGTGTATTGGTATCAATATCCGCCAGTTTAAGCTCGGGGCTTACACAGGCTATGCGTACAAATCCGTGACTGTTCTTCATGGCTGAATTGTATCACAACAATTCAGTACGTGTAACCGGCTTCATTTAAAAGTTCATCAGCCTCATCTGTATTTTTAATTTCAGCAAGTTTTTCATAATAAACAGAACTGCAGAAAATTTTAATCAGTGCCTCCGAATCCCACTTAATCCGCTCAGCATAAGTCATGCAGTTATCTGGAGCTTTGGTAAATGCCACATATATGATCCCTTCAAGATAAATATCCCGGCCTTTGCCGAGGAGCTTTTTAATTTCTTTTTCACTCAGAGGCTCAACATAAGCATCTGAAGTTACGGCCTGCATAAAATTATGAGCGGCCTCACTGCTGAGGTTGTTTATCAGAGATTCAATGAAATACCCGGTTGAATCAACAGCCGCAAGGTATGAATCAACGTTATAGTCAGGGTTCTCTCCATTATCTTCCAGCCAGAGATGCTGTGCATTTGTAATTCCGCCGTGAGCAAACAGGTCTTCGAAGGTATGCATAAAAAACCCGGTAAGATAGGCAGCTTCTCTTGTATTTCCGGCAGCCCATTCAGCCTCAATTCTGCGCATATAACCTGCACAGTAGATAAGATAATCAGTTACAGATTTATTCTCAAAGGCTTTAAGCTGGTCAGCTGACATCTTGTCTTTGTATTTGTATTCATAACTCTGTGAATGACTCTCCTGAACACCGAAATTATAGAGATCCGGCCCGCCGGACGCCCAGAGGATTATATTTGTAGCAGTAGGATTTTCAAACTCATAGCTTTCTATCCCGTATACCGGCATTGTTTTTACTGAAACTATAGTTCCCTGATGCCTTCCAAAAAGACTTTCAAGAGCCTTTGAGCTTATTGACCAGTGAGATCCGTCGGCATTCCCGAGTCCTGGAAACGCAAATACCGATGAAGCCCCTGCAAGCAGCAGAATCAGAATCCCAAAAAATTTAATTTTTTTCATTTCACACCCTTGAGCGGTATTTAAAAAGTTTTATTTTTACGCCTATCAGCGGCCAGAGCAGCGTAACCCAGAGTCCGACAATTCCGTATCTGAAAAAGTCTGCGGCGTAGTGATGAGGCAGAAGAGGCTTCAGCCCGGCCATCAGCCCTATGGTTATCACAAGCCCCAGAATATATCTGATTATTTTAACAGGCCATCCTGCATCCTTCGGAGCAAAATCAACATGTCTCTCCTGAATAAAGAAGCCGTAGACAGCACCGGATGAGACCCCGGCGATTTTAAAGTAATCAGTTATTTTCATTGAACCTTTGAGGTAAAAAATATCCAGAATCAGCAGTATAACTGCAATAGCTATCATGGCAAAATTCAGGCTGAAAAAAATCCTTCGCAGCATCAGTTCATCTTCATAAAAACGATCAATTACCGTACAGAAGAGCACAGACATGATGATACCGAGAACTATACCTCCCAGCACATCAACAGGCCAGTGAACCCCGAGATAAACCCTGCTTATCCCCACAAACACAAACACAATAATACTAAGCACAGCAAACCATTTTCGCTGGATTATATTGGCCCAGGTCAGAAAAAAGGTCGTAGTACCCTGGGTATGACCGCTCGGAAAAGAGTAGCCGGTTGCGGTTTCAACACGCTTCCCGCTAATAAAATCGAGCTTTTCAAACGGCCGCGGTGAATGTACTGCAATTTTTACCATTGAATTAAGTGCAGACGAATACATGAATGCCGCAGCAAGCTTAAAACCATCCTTTTTGGACACATTCCAGTATATAAAAGCAATTACAATGATGAAGAAATACTGCTCTCCAAGCATTGTTATATATTCAGCTATATGGTCGAGTAAGGGTGTGGCTATATCATTGAAAAACCTTAAAATAGCAATCTGCATAATTACCTCCACTAAACATTAATATAGTATCGTCATTACAAATATGCTAACATGAGATTATGTCCGATGCTATCTTAAATTTATTAAACAAAGATTCAGACTTTGTTAAAAATGTAACTCACTGGGAGAAGATTCCGGCAAAAGCCGGTTCATATACAGATTTCCCTGAAGATATTAATCCGATCCTTCGCAGCATATACAGCAAAAGGGGTGTAGACAGACTTTATTCACATCAGAAACAGGCATACGACTTTGTCACTGAAGGAAAAAGTACCGTCGTAGTCACACCCACAGCATCAGGGAAGACTATGTGCTACAATCTTCCGGTTCTTAATTATCTGCTGTCAAATCCCGAAGCCCGGGCACTTTACATGTTTCCGACAAAGGCTCTGTCACAGGATCAGCAGTCTGAACTCAATGAAGTACTTCTTTCAGATGAACTTCCTATCAAAACCGTTACCTACGACGGTGATACCCCCTCATCGGTACGGGTTGCAGCACGAGACGGCGGCAGGATTATCATATCAAATCCGGATATGCTTCACGCCGGGATCCTGCCGAATCATCCGAAGTGGATTAAGTTTCTTTCAAACGTTAAGTTCATCGTTATAGACGAACTTCATATATACCGGGGTGTTTTCGGTTCGCATGTAACCAATCTGATAAGACGACTGAGACGAATCTGCCGTTTTTACGGCTCGGATCCGGTTTTTATATGCTGCAGTGCCACAATAGGTAATCCGCTTGAGCATGCGCAGAATGTACTGGAGACCGATGTTGCACTGGTTGATCAGAACGGAGCACCGTCGGGAGAAAAGCACTTCATCCTTTATAATCCGCCGCTGGTTGATGCTGTGCAGGGTATCAGACGGGGTGTAGTTCTTGAGTCGCAGCGTCTTGCACTGAAATTTCTAAAGCAGCGGGTAAAGACTATAGTGTTCTGCCGTTCAAGAATCCGTACCGAACTGATTGCTTCCTACATCAACAAGAGCCTTGAGAATATGTTCAACGACAACAGCCGTACACGCGTTGAGGCATACCGCGGAGGCTATCTTCCCAATGAACGGCGGGAGATTGAAAAAGGACTTCGCGACGGAAGTATTCAGGGGGTTGTTTCTACAAATGCACTTGAGCTTGGAATAGACATCGGAGGGCTTGATGTTTCAATAATGGCAGGCTTTCCCGGCAGCATATCCTCCTCATGGCAGCAGGCCGGTCGTGCGGGAAGACGCAGCACTACATCGGTCTCGGTGCTTATTGCATCGATGTCGCCGGTTGATCAGTATGTAATAGAGCACAAAGACTACTTTTTCGGCCGTAACCCTGAATCTGCACGAATAGATGCAGACAACATATACATTCTGCTTGACCATTTGAAGTGCGCGGCTTTCGAGCTTCCCTTTGAATCAGGCGAGGAATTCGGAAAATCAACTGAAGAGCTGCTGCTGTACCTTGAAGAGGAAGGGGTTCTGCGGCTTACCGGCGGTAAATATTTCTGGTCCGACCGCTCCTATCCGGCAGAGACAATATCTCTTAGAAGCGCCACTGCGGAAAATGTGGTGATTATCGATGAAACCGCCGGAAAGTATAATGTTATCGGCGAGATGGACCGTCCTTCAGCCAAGGAAATGCTCTTCGACAATGCCGTTTACATTCACCGCGGAGAACAGTTCCAGGTGCGTGAGCTCGATATTGAGAATAAAAAATGCTTTGTCAATAAATCCGATCTCAATTATTACACCGACGCAATCGTTAAAACCGATATTAAGCTTCTAGAAAGGGATACTGATAAGGCTATCCCCGGAGCATCAGTGACCGAAGGTGATGTGCTTGTCCGTAAACAGGTAGCCAAATTCAAAAAGATTAAATATGGCACGCACGAAAATATCGGCTACGGCGAGATCTTCATTCCTGAAGAAGAAATGCATACACGAAGCGCTGTTATAGTATTTTCAGAAGGCACAAAATCTCGTGAAACTTTCGAGCAGATCCCTGATGAACTAAAAGAGCATATTATCGGACGTATCGGCAGCCTTATACAGAATGTGGCACCTGTATTTCTCTTATGTGATGTGCGTGACCTGGGTATAGCCGAGAGACTGAAGGATCCTGTACTGGGTCAGCCATGTATTTACATATATGACAGCTACCCCGGCGGTACAGGCCTGTCGGAGGGTATTGCCGAAAAAGCATCGGTTATTCTTTCTGCTGCGAAGGAACGTATTGAAAGCTGCAGCTGTGAATCAGGCTGTCCTTCCTGCATAGGGCCTGATGAAGAGGAACCAGTCACCCATAATAAAAAAGAGATAATCATAGACTTCCTCAGAGGATGGCTCGACTGATAAATGGCAGCTCCGGATCTTCGCACAAGACTTGAAAGACTCAGACAGGCCCGGGGCGACCTGGAAAAGGGGACAAACAGTATCAAACCGCCCGTTCCCCGGACAGGGAACGGCTCACATCATGCTGCACGCATCGCAGAACGTGAAGCGGTTAATGACAGGATTCATGAAGGTCTGATAAGCCGCGGATGGGTAAAAAAAGCCGAATACGTATACAGCCTTAAAACTGTCAAAGAAAACCTTTTAAAGCCTCTGATATCCAACTTTCTGTATCATGAGCGAGACAGCAGCAATGCATCTTCAGAAGTAACGCCTGCTGAAAAGTTTATTTTCTATGACTGCGAAACAACCGGGGTTTCCGGCGGAGCTGGAACGGTGATATTTCTCTGCGGCTTCGGATATGTGACATCAGCCGGTTTTGAAATAATCCAGTATCTGATGACCGACTTCCCGGGAGAACCTGAATTTCTGAATCTGCTTAAAGGCTTTGTCTCCCCGGAGCGAATATACGTTTCATACAACGGAAAAAGCTTCGACTCAAACCTGATGAAAAGCCGGTTCCTCCTGAATGGGATAAACGCAAAGTTCGGCTATCAGCTTGATCTGCTTTATCCGGCAAGAAGGCTCTGGAAAAGAATAACTGGAACCTGTTCCCTCGGGGACATTGAACGTGGCATTCTGAATAAGCAGAGAACAGATGATGTTCCAGGTTTCCTGGTTCCGGATTATTATTTCAACTTCATAAAAACTGGTAATTTTGATTTTATGAAAGATATAGCCGCCCACCATCTTGAAGACATCGCAAGCCTGATGGAAGTACTAGCAATAACCGAACGGCTCTACCGTATACCGGCAGGGCAGGCAGAAACTGATATTGGTATCAGATATGATTTGAATGGACTTGCAAGAATGCTTATCGAACGAGGAGATACTCGCGGCGCTGAGCTCTACGAACAGTCATTCAGGGATGGAAGCCGTAAAGCAGGCCGTATGCTCGGGTTTTATTATAAATCAGTTAAAAACTATGTTGAGGCTTTGCGCGTCTGGAAAGAACTCTGGAACCGCTGGCGCAGCATCGAAGCCGCTGTTGAAATTGCAAAGTACTACGAGCATACTGAAAAAGATCCGCAAAAAGCACTCCGGATCACACAGGAAATACTTAATCTTGAACACATAAGAATTAAAAAGTACCTTCCGGAACTGCGTCACAGGCAAAAACGACTTGAGCGGAAGACCGCATCTTAATGAATATAAAGTAAAATTAGATCCTAATGTAAAATAAATATTTTTTTTAGCAGCTCCTCACTCTCACATTTTCCGCTACCACCCGGAGGGCTGTAATTTTCTTTGGCAACCTTTCTTTTATCTGAAAAAAGAAAGGTTGGGCCCGGCCGGCCCGAGGCCATAAAGGGCTAAATAAGTCCATATGGACTCTTTGTATGATAAAATCATAATCAATAGTGTTAGTTTTTCAATTGTAATCACAAAAATGGTTCAGGAGAAAAACTATGAAACACTTGAGGCTGATTCTTTTTCTGCTTATTGCATTCTCTGCAGTATTGTTTACGGCATGCCCTCCGGAGGTTGTCCCGCTTGAAGACGATCCGTTCGAATCCATAGATGAAAATACCGACGAAAATGATGTGCCGGCTAATCCATCCAGTACCTGTGAACTTATAAGCTTTACATTTAGAACAGCTGACAACAGCGGTTTATCAAGGGATGTCACTGCAGAGTTCGATGATACTGATGTAACTATCATACTCCCGTATGGTACTGCTTTGGAAAATCTCAAAGCAGCTTTCACCCATAACGGCAGCAGTGTAAGTTTAAATGGCACCCCGCAGACCAGCGGAACAAGCACCAACGATTTTACAGATGAACTTGTCTATACGGTAACTGCAGAAGACGGCAGCAGCCGGGATTACTACGTGCTGGCAATCAACACTTACAGCTCCGATGCAAGAATGGGTGTATTCGGTTTCGCCGCCAGTGAGAATACTGAAATATCGCAGGATACTTCGGGAATATTCGATCATGACGCAGGTACAATTACAGTTATCCTGCCGGGAGGAACTGATTTAAGCGCTCTGACGGCTGTAGTCACAACAGTCGGCAGAGAAATCAGGATTGGTGATATTGTTCAGGATAGTCATGTTACTGTGAATGATTTCTCCGAACCTCTTGTTTATACAGCAGTTGCGATGGACGGTACTGAGAAGAATTACACGGTAACCGTTTATTATGAGGCCGATGAGAATCTTTCGGCGATGTCGGAACCCGGAGATAAGGGTTCTTTGTATCTGCCTGATTATTCAGCCGAAATCAGTTTTATTCTTGCGAACAATACTGAAGGAATGGAGTTTCCGATCAATCCCGAAGATGATGCAATATCTTCAGTATCAAGACGCTACATGCTTGGAGAAACGGAACTCACCAATGCGGAAGCTCTTGCCATTCTGGACTGGGCGGATAATGAGTTTCTAATCAGCATACTGTCCTGGAAGCCTGTGTATGCAACGGCCTCAACTGTTATGGCTTACGGCAGGGAGCTGATAGATCTTGATTCTGCAACATGTCATATTGAATATTCAGCATCAACCTACACATTCAGTATAGAACCCGGCTATGAAGATTATCCGCTTACAGACATAAGCTGGTACGGTGCCGTAATGCTCTGCAGCTGGCTGACAATGATGAGGGACGGAAGTACCGATAACCTCGTGTATGTCTTTGATCAATTCGGTGATGATGAATGGATATCATCTTCTCCCGCCTGGGAGAAGGATGAAACAAGCATGAACACTGGAAAAAACGGCTACAGGCTGCCCTCAATCGATGAATGGGAACTTGCAGCCCGTTATATCGGTGATTTTAATGGCGACGCAGATATCTGTGAGCCGGGAGAATACTATCCTGGAACATATGCAAGCGGTGCAGATACTGCCTTTGATGTATTCTCAGGCGGAACAGACTTTGACCTAGACGGGGATGTCGATTATATCACCGAAGTAGCATGGTCATATTCTGCGACTTATCCCTCTTTCTATCATGCAAACGAAGCTGGAATCCTGCATCCAAATAAACTCGGCCTTTTTGATATGAGCGGGAACGTCGGAGAACTCTGCTGTGAAAATACAGATTCCGCACCCGGTGAAGTATATGTCAGGGGCGGCTCCTGGAATTTTGCTGACAGCGTAGGCAGGGTAGGAAGACGGGAGTTTCTCACTCAGTCCCCTGAGCTTGCAAACGGTTATTCAGGACTGCGGCTCTGCAGGATCATAGATTAGATTATAGTTTGATTGAAAATCTGTGGGGCATCGTGATATATTTTAGTCCGATGTCCCTTTATTATAGAAAAAGTATAAAACCTGTGCTTACTTTGTTTTTCTCGTTATCCGTACTCTTTGCAGGTATAGCAATCAGAAACATGGAAGAAATTCCGGCAGAAGGCAATTATTACCTGCTTGCAGGCTTTGTGCTGATGTTCATCCATCTTATATCATATTCAGTTATAAACTATGTTCCTGCGCAAAGCTTTCCGGTTCTGTTTCTTATCTTCGGTGCGGTTATCATCCTCTCAATTATTGCAGCAGGAGCCATGGTCCATCCCGATTTTCTTCGATCAGCATTTCACTCTGCAGGACAGCTGTTCATAATATCCCTTTACCGAAAAAAAGACATCTATAGAGAGGACCCTTCTAAAAATGTTACCAGAAGCCTCATCCTTATCAGTCTGGTTATGATATTCGCTTCTGCAATGTGGATGCTTCTGCTTGGGTATCATATAATCTTTAAAAAGATAGATTCAGGATTCAACTGGATGCTGTTTAATCTGTATTCAGTTGTTAATATCCTTGTCGGGATAGATGCGGTTATAATTCTGCAGAATTCACTGAACCGTCATGTCATAGCCGGAAAGAATTTTCTGAAGATTGACGGAAATGATTATTCAAACCTTTTATCGCCGTCGGATCTTGAAATAATAAGCCTGTTTGCAGGCACCCCTGACCGGAAACTCAACTGCAGCAGAATCATGGCCCGTTTAAATATTATACATGATGAAACAGTGTTATCCCGACAATGCAGCCAATGTCTTGAACAGAGAATGAAGGCTACACTCTGTTCCGATTATAAGCGCATTTATAATCAGATTAACAAACTTAAACGTTTCTTTGAAACAATGGATATAGGAACCATCCTGCCGCCTAAAAACAAGATGGAAATAACAAGTGAGGGATGGTCTCTTCACATGTTTGAGAATACCCGACTTCACATCGATAAATAGAGCTGGTCAAAACAACTCGTTTCCGTACGTTTTCGGCGGCATCTCCGTTAAATCAGTTTATTGCTAATATATAATTATGCTCAGAACAGTAAATTTAAATAAACAGTTTCGGAGTAAGTATGAAAAGTTCCTTCAAAATTCTGATGATTCTTCTTTTGACTGCAGGCAGCATGTTTTTTCTCAGCAGCTGCAATATTGATAATACAACACCGCCCGGTACAGACACAACAGATACAGACAGCACTGCCGCGGGTACGGGAGCAGACGACACAGATACCGGAGGGACAGACACTCTGCCCGGAGGTATAGTCTATACCGGCTCACTGCCTGAAGACCTGGACTCAGTTACTGATACTCAGGTTTACTACGGTTATTCGGGACCTGCAGGCGGAGGCCTCGGCGGACTCATTTTAATTTCCGGCCTTCTTTCTGACAATTCTGTTACAACCGGCTCGATTAATTATCCAATGGTTTATGAACATGATGAAGAGAGCTACAATGTGATGTTTAAAGGCCTCCAGACTGTCGAAATGTCCACAGAGGCAAACACTAATTCCGTCCTACAGGCAGAGGGGATTAACCCGCTTAACGGGGAAATGGACTACAACGTCACATCCTGGGCATGGAATAATTTGTATATTACCTTTGCATCAAGCAGTCCGGAGACTACCCGTGTAAGGTTATCTTACAATATCACGATAAACGGCGATCTTGAGGTTAATCAGAATGTCAACGAATCTGCGAGCTATTCTGCTGCGTATGTCAACGCCAGTGTAGGTTTTGGTATGTCAGCAAAAAGAATGGAATACAGAATTCAGTTTGACGAAATTACCTGGGAACAAATAATGGTTTTCGTTCCAGGCAGCGTTTACTATGATCTTAGCGGACGGGTTAAACTTGGGAATACTACCAGCGGTGACGGAACCTTTGAGATTGTCGGAACAGATGCTCTGCTATATCTTAACCATGACAATGGGAATATTCAGAATCTGTCCGATAATAGCAAGGCTTATCATTTTAATGAGTCATTTGACTGCAGTTTCAACATCAATATTAACGACATGGTTCAATTATATAACCGCGTTGATTCAGGCGCGAATATCGAGTTCAGCGATACTGCCAAAGAGGGAGAGGCTAAAGCTGAATCCGATGGAACCAGAAGCTCCTTCATCGACGGTATTACTGCAGTTGATCCTGATGATTCAGATTCTGAAATAACCATTTACATGCACCGCGCAGAATAGAAACTAACAGGATTTTGCACGAAGTTCCTGTGAATAAAAATTGAACAAATTTGTAGTATGAGGTATAGATAAACACTGGAGGAAAAAATGTTTTTTATTACCTTATCAGCAAGTTTTGCGGTTCTGGCCGTATTTTATTTTATTTCAGCAATCGGTAAACAGAAAAGTACTGCAACAGCTGTGCTGAATCTCGTTCTAATTTTAATTACAGCTGCCGTAACGGCCTGGATATTCTGGCTTGCAAGACCGGCTGTCGGCTTCAGATATCCGGCTTTATGGCTTTGGGCTCTGTCAATGACTGCAGTCGGACCGTTTTTTGCCGGCCGCAGAATCAATATCTTCTATTTTTTACCTTTGACAGCAGTTGCGCTGGCAGCAGTGGTTATGCTGTTTGCAGGCGGCAAAATCATCCGGTCAAAAGACTATTACAGTCTCATGAACAATAAAATAACCGATACCGAATCACTTGATTTCAATGCCGACGTTGAACCTGTAGATCTGTCAAAACTCAGGCTTGTTGATCAGCAGCTTGCAGGACAGAGGGGAAGCACTCTTATTGAAAGCATTTCAGGTCTCGGTTCACAGGTCGAACTTGGCCGCATGAGCATTCAGAATCTTAACGGAAGCTTTGATATTGTAACCGGAGAAGGCGAAACCCGCACCCTCAGCTTCGATAATGAACTTGTCTGGGTAGGCGTTCTGCATCCGTCTGGGGCTTTCAAGGAAAAAACAACACCCGGATACATCATTGTCTCTTCACAGGATGCAAGCAGAGCCTTTTTTGTAACAGCGCTAAACGGTAAAAAACTCGAAATCAACTATTCAACCGGCCATTATTTTGGAAACAATCTACAGAGATACCTGCGTGCAAACGGATATATGATGAAGGGTATTACCGACTATACCTTTGAACTTAAAAACGACGGAAGACCATTTTATATTGTGACACTCTATGACAAAACAATCGGCTGGAATGGACCTGAAGCCTCCGGCATTGTTGCAGTAGATGTACAGACAGGCGAGATCACAGAATACAGCATTGATGAAGCTCCCGCTTTTATCGATAGGATACAGCCTGAACTCTTTATAAACAGACAGCTTAACTACTGGGGCGCCTTTACCCACGGATGGCTTAACAGCTGGATTAAACAGAAGGATGTCCTTAAAAAAACTGAGGGAACCTCTCTTGTTTATTCCGGCGGTGAGGCCTACTTCTATTCAGGCATGCAGTCTGCCGGCTCAGACCGGGGTACTACCGGATTTGTCCTCGTAAATACCCGGACAAAAGATACCCGTTTCTACAGAATCAGCGGAATAACCGAAGACCGGGCCGGTGAAGCACTTGAAAATGCCAAGGGTGTGAAGGAAGCCGGCTATTCTGCAACTCCTGCAATTCTGTACAACATCGGCAGCAGACCGGTATACTTCTGTACGCTTAAGGGCGCTGACGGTCTTGTTAAGATGTACGGATTTATATCCCTTAAAAACGAACAGATTCTCGGTGTTGGAACAACAGTTAGAGAAGCTTTACGTGCCTTTGAGACAGCGCTTATAAACTCAAGCGATTCACTCTCCATTGATTCTTCTGTCAGTGAGACCATTATGGAAACAGTGGTCTCCGATATTACCAGTGAAACAATCTCCGGAATGACCTACTATTACATATTATTTCAGGATTATCCCGAAACAGAATTTCTTGGAAGCAGTGATACCTTCCGCGAGCTTAAATGGACAAAGCCCGGAGACATGGTTCGTATTACCTTCCCGGAAGGTGAACAGAAAACGGTTTCATTACGTGATTTTGATAATTTACGGCTTGGATTACAGTAATATTTACAGATATAATAATTCGGCAAATGACAGATTTTATAAAAACGGAGTATAATTTGAAACATCAGCTTAGTATTTTCATTTCATTGATATTATTACTGTTTATTACATCATTACAATCAGTGACAGCCGCCGGAGAAAGCGAAACTGACAGTTTCCAGTCCAATATTATCATTCCTGTTAGTTCAGAAGTTGAAACACTGATAACAGAAGCAAAAAACCCATACAGCAAACTGTCTGAATACGGAAGAAAGATAGACCCGGTGCTTGAGCAGATTTATTATAATGCCGACTTTCAATACGGCGAAGGAAATCTTGAAGGGTCAGCCGAGCTGTACTTATACAGTATCTGGAAAGCTGCAGAGTTAAAAGAAACGCTTACCAGAGAACAACTGTACATGATTCTTAAACAGCGTGCATACAGACTGGTTGAAATGGGTCATCCTTCGGGAGCACTTGCTATCTGGGATTACGGCTTTTTGATATGGGACGGCGGAAACTACAAAAAGGATCTTCCAAAAGGACTTAAAATCCAGGAATCCGAATCGGATGTACTTGCTAGAAACTATCTTGCGGACTGTTATGCAGAGAAGGCTATCTGTCTTACTTCAGTAAAAGATTTTAAATCTTCCTGGGAGCTTATGGTCAAATCTGCAGAAATATTCAAACAAACCGAAAACTGGGAAAGTTCTGTATACTTTCTGATGAACTTCCTCGTCAATGCTTTCAATCTTAAAGAATATCAGGCTGTTATCGATGCCAATCCCTATATATCAGATTTTATGCTGCTTGTACCAGCCGGACAGCTGGCCATTACAGATACGCTTACACTTGGAAGGGTTACGGCTGTAGCTCTTATGAATACTGAACATCCTGTTGATGCTTATCAGTATATTTCAATGAATCTTCAGATTGCTGATAATGCAGGATATGAAGATAATTATACTGAGTTCGACAGGGCTCTTAAGGCTCAGCTTGCTGAAATCCTGACTCAGGCAGGAAACTGACAGGCAGCCGGATAAGGCGTTTTCATGATTTTTATCAGATACCGCTGCAGAAAGGGATTTCTTTCTGCAGTATTTTTAATCCTAATTTCCGGGGTTTCTTCTGCCTGGAGCATTGATGCTTTTCCAAGGATTGCAGCGTCCCCGGAGGCATACAGATATTCCGCTGATACTGATACCGGCGACTGGCAGGCACTGTACAAACTTGCATTCTGGGTTTCCGGGGCAGAATACAGCGCCGATCAGTTAAGCATTTTCAGTAAAGATCTTTCAGAACTAAGTAAAAGTGTTGAAGGCATGGATGATTACCGGAAGGGTGAAAAGGTTCTCGAGTTCATGCACGACAAATATCTTTCCACTTACATAGAAAAGCAGACCAGGCTGGATACTCTCTTTTCTACCGGCCGATTCAACTGTGTCTCTTCTGCAGTTTTGTATTCAATTCTCTCCACTTCAGTAAATCTTCAGGTCCAGGGAATTTCCACCCCCGATCATGCATTCTGTTCTGTTATCACTCCGGAAGGAGCCGTAGATGTCGAAACAACAGCGGCATTGGGCTTTGATCCGGGAACTAAAACCGAATTTCATGATGCCTTCGGTGCAATTACCGGTTATGCCTATGTCCCGCCAAGAAATTACCGGAACCGGAATGAAATCGATTTGATGTATCTCTTCTCTCTGGTTATTTCTAACAGAATAGTGGAACTTGAGGCACAGGGGCGTTATGCCGAGGCCGTGCCTCTGGCGGTGGATCGCTGGGCACTTCTGGGATCTCCTGAAGAAGGTGAAATATTTGATTTTCTTATTGATCGTATTTCAAACTACGGCGCTCAGCTGGCTAAATCGGGCCGGGAGGAGGAAGTTCTAAGCTGGACAGAGCTTGCAGCTGCCACCTTCGGTACTCATAGAAAGCTTGAAAACTTAACCAACTCAGCAGCAAATAATTATATTGTCAGACTGCTCAGACAGCGCAATATCCCTGAAGCAAGGAACAGCCTTGACCGCCTGTCAGCACTGATGGATGAGAAAACCTATGCAACTCTCGAACTTGCTGTTTCGGATGCTGAACTGTTTACAGCGCTCGAAACTGTGAAGGCCGGTGGTGATGAAAAAGATTTTGAGAAAGCGGTTGAAGCCGCAGAATCCGCAGGTGTAGTAAACAGCCGCAGAATCCGTGAAATAGCAGACGCCTGGTACACGGCCAAACTTGAACGGACGGCATCGGTCTCCGGTTGGGAGGCGGCCCTCACCGAGACAGAAGCAATCATCCTTGAAAAGGGAAGCAGTTCAAGACTGGAACAGGTAAAGAAGATTTATCTTAATAATACAGTGGCAGAAATTTACAACAGAGCTGCAGACGCATATAACAGGCAGGATTTCGAAACCTCGCTTGAAATTGTAAACAATGCCTTATCAAGATTTCCCGCTGACAGAAGACTGCTGTCACTTAAAAAAAATATAGAAAATACCATAAAGAATAACCGGTAATGTTCAGACTTGACGGATTAGGCAAACTGCAGAAAGTAAGATGGGCACATCTAAAACCCGGAATGATAATAATATCAGGGGTGTCCATTAATGATAATCCAATCCCGGAGCTTCTGAATTTTCCGGTATTATCAGCAGGTCTGATAAAGAACCTGCAGACAAAATATCAGTTTCTGAAAGACAGGGACGTTCTTGCGGCAGAAGCCCTTTATAATTTCCATCCCGAAGATCTTACAGAGCGGCTCAATGAGGCTGAAGAAAACAGAACTGTATTCAACAGGCTTAGGGAGGATTTTGCAGCAGGCAAGAAGCTGCTGCTCAGCGGACATGAATCAAAGGGCGATTATACAATGCCTCTGCTGAACTCTGAATTTATCGAACAGGATTTTCTACTTAAGGACATTTATAATTCTTTTTCCTATATGTACGCCCTTGATGCTGATCTGGATTCCGTTCCATCTTTTCTTTCAGATATCGATCTAAGCCTTTCTTTTGCCGATTTATTCACAGGCAGACTTCAGAGCAAATTCAATATACCTGAAGATAAAGACGTCCTTCTTCATATTGTGATTGATTTTTCTAAAAGTATGGATTCATGCGGTAAACTCGGAATTGTACTTGATACTGTCGCTTACTTTACTGACTTCTATTCTAAAATGGCTCCGGGTACCAAATTCAATTTTTACGCTTTCAGTGATGAATGCCGGCCGGTAGGATTTCCTATTGAAGCTGCTGGCGTTACACGCGGTAATACGTCATATTCATCATTCATGAAAAAGGTTCTGCACTTCAGAGAACCGGATATCCACAATAAAATCATTCTTTTCACCGATGGATTACCCACTGATCTGAATGAGGGCCTTCACACTGCAGCCTTTCTTAAGAAAAACAGAATTGATTATACACAGCTGATCTTCGATATACGTGATGAACAGCGCAATGAAATAAAGTTTAAAGACGGGAAAGGGCTTGCGGTTGATAATGTAGTTGATGAACTTAGTGACGATATGATTCAAATCACACTTACTGATGATGAGCTTGATAATAAAATGAAACGGGTTTTCAATGATTTTACCGGAATTGCTGCAGCCTGCGGCGGAAATCAGATAATCATGAGAATTAACAGCCTTCTTAAAATAGTCACAGTCGAATGCTATGACCGCTACTTGGGTCTGCTGAGCCTGTCGGAATCATCCGGCGATATAATCTGAAAAAAGAGCTTCTGCAGTCCTGAAACCACAGAAGCCCATGTGCTATTAACAATCACTTTGCGCAAAATCATCCGGAATTTACACAAAGCTTACTTACAACAATATCAGCCGCAGCGGCTGTAACCGCAGTTAAAGCAGGTTATACAGCCGTCGGCAAATGTAAGCCTGCTGGTGCATTCAGGACACTCACCGTCAGATGTGATAACTTCTTCACCATCCTGAATATACTTCTTAAGAACTCTTGCGACACTTCTTTCAAAATCAGTAAAGTTTGTATCCTTCTGCAGCTGATTTATTACAAACTGCAGCGGGGTCCCATGCCTGAGAGCCATCGAGATAAATCTTGCAAGAGAACTGTTCGGAGAATCAAACTGCCTGGTAAAATCCTGCAGTTTAACTTCTTCACCGCCGTTTACGTAAATAAGATCAAATCTTCCGTCAGGTTCCTTACGGACAATAGTCTTATGATCTGTCTCCACATCTATCCTTGATTCAGGATCATCTATTACAAAAAGCTCGTACAGGCTGTTTTTCATCTTACCGGCGATAACAATGATACTTTCACGTCCTGCGCGGACTCTGTGGATATCACATTGCAAATCCTTCGGTCTTTTAGGGGCGTGATGGGAATGGATAGGTTCTTCCTTGTCCATATTCTGATATTCAAGTATTCCCTTCATGCTTCCTTCCGGATTGAAGGTTGTGAAGCCTTTAAGCCCCCGGTCATAGGCATACATAAAAAGGTCCTTGTAACTCTCAAAACTGGTGCCTGAAGGCAGATTAAGAGTCTTTGAGATACTGTGGTCGATATACTTCTGAAAGGCCGCCTGTACCTCTATAGATTCATAGGGGTCAATATCCATGGTGGTTACGAAATATTCAGGAACATCAGTTTTACCGGTAATCTCCCTGTACATATTATATGCATAGTCTGATACTTCTTCGGTAGTTGTTTCATCATCATGACCTGTCCGGATTGTCCGGTTGTAGGTGAGGGCGAAGATCGGCTCGATACCGGAAGAACAGTTCTGTCCAACAGAAAGTGAGGTTGTTCCTGTAGGCGCTATTGTATTCATCTGTACATTACGGATTCCGTTTTTCCTGATAAGCTCCTGAACCTGCGCTGGAAGCTGCTTTACAAATTCTGCTGCAAGATATTTTTCTGTATCAAATGAAGGAAAAGCACCCTTTTCGCCTGCAAGCTCTGCACTGGCAGCATACGATTCGTTTCTCAGCGTCATTCCGATTTCTTCAACAAGTTCCCGTGATTCAGGTGAACCGTATTTTATTCCCAGCATTGTAAACATATCGCCGAGCCCTGTAATACCCAGCCCGATACGCCGCCACTTCTTTGAAAAGGTTTCAATCTTTTCCAGAGGATAAGCGGTAAGATCAAGAATATTATCAAGAAATCTTACACCGATTTTTACGGTTTCAGCGAACCGTTTAAAGCTGAACTTAGCATTCTCTGTAAAAGGGTTTTCAACAAAATGCAGCAGATTGACTGCGGAAAGACAGCATAGCGAGTAGGGCGGCATAACCAGCTCTCCGCAGGGGTTAACCCTGTCCATTTTAAAAGCCCAGTACCCGTTGTTGTATCGTTCAACAGTGTCGGTATAAAAAATCCCAGGTTCGTTGTGTGTATAGGCGTTTTTTGCCAGCAGATCATAAAGATCTCTTGCACGGACAGTTTTATAAACCTCTCCGTCGAATACAAGGTCCCAGTCTGTATCTTCTTTTACGGCAGTGATGAAATCATCACTTACCTTTACAGATATATTGAACTGTGTAAGCTCTTTGTTCTGATCGCCCTTCTTGACAGTAATAAACTCTTCAATTTCAGGATGAGATATATCCAGAAGCGCAATATGCGCGGAACGTCTCTGTCCGCCGGTTACAATCGTTTTTGCCGACTGATCGAATATTCGCAGAAATGAAATAACTCCGGATGACTGACTCCCACCGGTAATCGGAGCACCTTTCGGCCTCAGTTTTGAAATATCAAAGCCGACACCGCCGCCCATCTTGCTTATCATGGCATCTTCTTTTAATGAGTCGTAGATACCTTCCATTGAATCTTCAATATCTATCGTAAAGCAGTTATTATAGTTTTTCATAGGACTGTCCGGTCTTGCATTAGCAAGAATACGTCCCGCCGGCATAAGTCTGCCGTTTATCAGCTCATCGTAAAATTTCGTTTTCCACTGTTCTCTGTCTTCCTCTACTGAGGAGACCTCTTCAGATATGCCTTTAAAGACTTCTTCTGCAGTATTTTCACCGTGAAGACAGTATTTCGCCCTGAAAATTTCTTCACTTATCGGCTGCTGCCATTTCCAGTCTGACATTTAGTCCCTCCCACGCTATATATAGCGCCTTTTTTAAAAATAACTTAGTGACGAACACTATATACTCTATCGGCTGATAAGGGAATACTTGTATAGTAAATTTCTTATATTTTTACCCGACAAAATGTGTAATATAATAATTATTTAACTATTCTATCCGGTTTCCGTTAAATATTCCGGTAAAACCGTTACCATAAAAACCGCCGCCGTTTCCGTCTGTGAAATCACGCGGTGAATTTTCTGTAATTGTTGTTGATATAATATCAGCAATACCGGTGTTAAAAACTCCACCTGTTTCAGCCATTGCTGTGTTCGCTGATATTAGAGATTCTTTGAGCACCATATTCCCCTTGCTGAATATTCCTCCGCCGTTTATCCTGGCAGAATTATCAGTGAAACGGCATCTTTCGATAACCGCGGAAGAATCACAGGCAATAAAAAGCCCGCCGCCTTTACGGTTGGTTGAATTACCTGAAACAATACAGTCGGACATGTAAAGAAATCCGCCGGGTTCGTTTTTAATTCCGCCACCGCTTCCGGTGCAGCCAATACCGCTGGTAAGTTCGGCAGGAAGCCTCTTTAAGCCCATATTCCCTGATACTGTGCAGGAACTCAGATGAGCCGTACCCCGGTTATCGATTCCCGCTCCGTACAGTGCTGCATTGCCGTGAATTAAGCAGTTTTCGGCGCTCAGGCGTCCCAGATTAAGAATCCCTCCGCCTCTGCGCAGGATTTCACGCGCATAGCCGTTACGGATACTTAAATCCCTGATAACAAGAACCCCGCTTTCTGCTACGGTGAAAATCCTGTCAGGACCTGCCATCTTCTCTGAGGCTCCCTGAATTACTGTCTTCTCAGGGCTCTGTCCAATCAGTACGGCTCTGCGGTCAACTGTAAGTCCGCTCTCAGTATAGATTTCATCAGACAGAATAAAATAAGTGATTCCGCCTTCTGCTGTTTCCAGAGCCTCAGAGATTGTTCTGTAATCAGAGCCGGAACTGCTCCCGACTCTTACTGAATTAAGCTCCGTGATATCACTGTTTCCAGTCTTAACATACAAGCCGGTGCAGGCCTGCATAAAAATAAGCAGTACTGTCACTGAAATTAAAAGACTTATATAAGAGAAAAGCCTAGACCTCATCATATCTGAAGCATTCTGTCAGGTGATCATTCACCATACCGGCCGATTGCATATAAGCATAACAGATAGTACTGCCTATAAACTTGAATCCCTGTTTTTTTAGAGCTCCGCTCATTGCATCTGACTCAGAACTGGTAGCCGGAACTTCAGAAATATCTTCAAAACGGTTTTTAATTGTTTTCCCGCCGGTAAACTGCCAGATATAGCTGTCGAAACTGCCGAACTCATGCTGAATACGCAGAAAGTTCCTGGCATTTGTAACAGCTGAATTGATCTTAAGGCGGTTACGGATAATTCCCGGGTTCTGCAGCAGACTTGCTACTTTTTCATCAGAGTAGGCTGCAATTTTTTCATAATCAAAATAATCAAAAGCCTCTCTGTAAGCCTCGCGTTTCCGCAGCACTGTTATCCAGCTTAAGCCTGCCTGTGCCCCTTCGAGTATTAGCAGTTCAAACAGTTTCCTATCATCATGTACCGGCACACCCCATTCTGTATCGTGGTATTGACAGTACAGTTCATCATCACCGCACCATGGACATCTTTTTTTCTTCATCATACAATAATAACACTGAAATGAAAGAATATGAATTTATTATAACAGGTGCAGGTCCGGCCGGTTTGTTTGCCGGTATTCTTGCCGCACAGGCAGGAGTCAAAACGCTGATTCTTGAGGGTGAAAAAAGCCCGGGGAAAAAACTGCTGATAAGCGGGGAGGGTAAATGCAACCTTACCAATTCCGCACCAATTCAGGATTTTTTCAGCAGATACGGAAGAAAAAATAATTTTGTAAAAAATGCCTTGATGCATTTCGATAACAGAGCGCTCATTAATTTTTTTACAGAACACAATACTCCGCTTTTCTCCAGAGAGGACGGTAAAGTTTTTCCGGTCAGTGAACGGAGCAGAGATATACTTGAAACGCTTCTTAAAGCATGCAGCACAGCCGGAGCAGAAATTGAAACAAACCGGAGAGTAACCGGAATAGAATATTCGGATAAGCATTTCACCGTTAAAACAGATACTGAGAATTTAAGAAGCAGTAATATTCTGCTCGCCGCAGGCGGTTTTACCTATCCATCAACCGGTTCTAGGGGAGACGGCTATCTGCTCAGCCGCGGCCTGGGTCATAAAATTTCAGAAGCCCGGCCGTCACTTGCAGCAGTGAAAATTTCAGATTCCAGCACTGCAGAAATAGCTGGAATTGCCTGTGATACTGAAATAAGCCTCTTCAGAGACGGTAGAAAAACAGGCCGCTTCAGCGGCCGAATGCTTTTTACTCATACAGGAGTATCCGGACCGGTTATCATAGACAACAGCCGTGATTTTCTACCCGGCGATATAATCAGCGTTAATTTTAGTCCTGAAAGCAGCAGGGAGGAAGTCTCAGAGCTCATTGATACTAGTCTTCGGGAAAACGGAAAAAAGCTTCTAAAAAACACTTTAACTTCCATCGGGCTTCCAGAGAGCCTGATTTCTTTTCTCTTGAAAACAGCCGGAATTCCCTCAGATAAAAAGAGTGCGGAAGTTTCGGGAAAAGAGCGAAAGCAGATAATAAACTGTATTATGTCGCTTGAGCTTAAAATTGAGCAGCTGATAAAAAAAACCGCTATGTGCACTGCCGGCGGAGTTTCTACAGATGAAATTGACCGCCGGACAATGGAATCAAGAATAGCACCCGGGCTGTATTTTGCAGGTGAAATTATTGATGTTGACGGCGACAGCGGAGGCTATAATATTCAGTTTGCATTTTCATCTGCAGCGCTGGCCGTATCATCCCTGTTGAGAAAACGGCTGCCGTAGACCACCGCAAAATAGTAGGCTAGAGTAAGGCCTGATGTTAGAAGCGCCATGAGCAGAAAAATTGTCTGAAATGAAAAACTTTCTGCAATATAACCGAGTAATGGAAATAATATAATCATGAGAAAACTGAAATACATACTCTGTACTGATAGTATGGTCGCACGCAGTTCAGAGGGTATAAGCCTGTTAATATAATTGGAAACGGCTACTATCAGTATACCCTCTATCAGACCGGTCAGAACAAAGAAATACTCCTTGTAATCCGTCAGAAATACTCCCCACATGATAAAAACCAGCAGAAGCGGGAGGTAGCGCATAACGTTTTTCTCTCCGATCCTTGCTTCTATTCTGCCGCCGTAAAAGGCGGAAACTGCAGCAAAAACCGCAGAAATTGAATAGAAACTGCCTATATAAAATTCAGTTCGTCCGGAAATTTTCAGAAAATTCTGAAGATAGAAAAAAAGGCTTGTTGAGAATACAAATATAGTCTCAGTGAACACAATTAAATATATTATTTTAGGTCTGCTTTTAAGAATTACGGCACTGTCCCTGAGCACTTTGAGCATGCTTCGGTGTTCCTGCTCTTTATGCTCAGTAATTTCCGGTTCCCTGAAACCCAGACCTGTGATTAATGCTGCCAGACTGAAAAGCGCGCTTAGGTAGAAAACATAAATGTACCCTGGACCGGTGGCAAGGAATCCGCCGACAAAAAATGAAATAATTGTAGCAAGCTGATAGAAAAGTTCTATTCTGCCTGCGGTATGAATATACTTCGATTCGTTTCCGTCGAGCTTCATTGAATCATATACGAAGGCTTCACCTGCTCCCGATTCAAGATTATAGCTGAAGGCTGTAAGCATAAAACCGACTGCCTGTAAAATAAATGTTCCGGCATAAAACATGATAAACAGGCTGATAATAAAAAGAAAACGGCCGGCAATTCGGCAGTATTTCCGGCCGAAGATATCTGCTATTGCACCGGACGGTACTTCAAAAATCAGGGAGCTGATATGAAAAATACTCTCAAGCAGCGCTATTTCTGTAAGGCTGAATCCGCGGAGAGCAAGAAATATTAACCATAGCCCGTGTGTAAAGTTTATATTTGAGAAAAATGTAAATAGATAATTTTTACCGATGTTTGAAGAATACGCTTTCATAATAGACCGAATTATAACAGCAGATTCACAATTTATCCATGATTTATGTTTACTGCGGCTTTCCGCGGTATTATCCTTTATTTATAAATAAATTATAGGAGTTAATTTATGGCGGAAATAACATTTAAAGGCAATAAAATAAATACTTCAGGCAGTCTGCCTGCAGCAGGAGCCTCAGCACCTGCATTCGAGCTTGTAAAAAATGATCTATCGACTGCAGGATTATCAGACTACAAGGGTAAAAAGGTCATTCTCAATATCTTTCCAAGTCTTGATACATCGGTATGTGCCACCTCGGTACGAAAATTCAATGCTGAACTTAACAAGCTCGACAATACTTCAGTTCTCTGTATTTCGGCGGACCTTCCTTTTGCACATTCAAGATTCTGCACAACAGAGGGTCTTGAAAAAGTTGAATCACTCTCAGTATTCAGAAATCCTGAGTTTGGGAAGGATTACGGTGTACTTATGACCGACGGACCGCTTGCAGGACTGCTTTCAAGGGCTGTGGTTGTCCTGGACGGTGAAGGAAAGGTTGTCTACACAGAACAGGTTCCGGAAATTGCACAGGAGCCTGATTACGCCAAGGCGCTGGAGGCTGTAAACAGCCTTTGAATTAACCGAACTCTAACCAAAATCTAATAAAAATACAGGTCTTTTTCATTAGCAATTAAGTAATGAAAATCACGACAAAATATAATCTGCTCAGTATTTTAATACTGAGCGGATTTTTAACTCTGCTTGCTTTTTCATTTTTATTCATGTCGCTTACCGTTAAGTCAATAAATGAACAGCAGCACATTGATGAGTACATCAGTTCGCTACAGGAAAGTGAAAACCTTCTTCTGCTCCAGCTTAATCAGGGCTACCGGATACTTCTTACTCAGGAGGGTTCTGTCGGAGGCGAAATACTAGTTGAATATAAACTTACCAATTCACGTCTGAAACAGACGATCGAAAACCTTTTAGATGAAAGCAGGGATTTTAATTTTAATGGCAGTGAACAGCTCATTATTGATATTTCAAATCTTTATACAGTCATTCAGGAAGAGCTGATACTGAAAATAAACAATAATCAGGCTATCGATCCTGTAAATACCACAGCTGTCCTGACCGACAGCTATAACAAACTGAAAAACGGACTTAACAGATATTTCTCTGATATCCGGCTGATTAAACTGGATATTTTAAAAACTATTGAAAATGATGTACGCAATTTCAGAATTATTTTTATCGCTATATTTGTTTTGATTCTGTCCGGTCTTGTTTTTTCAATATTTTATTTCAGAAATTCTGTTATCGGAACTATAAAAACCACGGGAGATGAAATACGCAAGCTGTCAGAAGGCGGTGAAGGCCTTAAGTTCAGATTTAAATCAACAGGAAAGGATGAACTGGGCATCCTGCGGGAAAATTTTAATAACTTCTCGGACAATCTCAGCAGAATGCTTGAAGTGCTGTTCTCTGCTATCAGAATCACTTCCGAACTGAGCGGAGACCTGGAACAGAATATATTAAAGAATTTCAATACATCATCCTCCTTAAAAACAACCAGTGAGAACCTGTATGATTTTTTCAGTATTATTAATGAAGCCGTAATGAGTATATCCGAATCCATAGAAACAATTTCTCATAACGCTGCAAATCTAACTTCTGATGCCCGAAAGCAGTCTGAAATCTTTCTGCACACGGTTTCAGAAATGGAAAAGATGCATGCAGAGCTCGGCAGGGTAAAAATCTTTGGAAATGAAAGCAGGGAGCTTTCTGAGATTTTAAAATCTGAAACGACAAGGGGCTCAGGACTTGTGAGTACTCTTGATAATCAGACAATCCGCATTGCCGAACAGGCTGGCACTATACGGGCGATAAATGAACTTATGGAGAATGTATCGGCAGAAATAAACATTTTAAGCATTAACGCTGCCATTGAAGCATCAAGAGCCGGGCAGTACGGCCACGGATTTAAAGTTGTTTCAAAGGAGATATCCGCTCTTGCACTCAAGGTCAAGAAGGGGTCAGATGAAACCAGAAATAAGCTGCAGCTGATAATTGATTCAATAGATAGTTTAAAGAGTGTCAGCAGTGAAAACCGCCATATTTTTGGAAAGATTGAAAAAATCTCCGGCGAGGTTAACAGTAAAATGACACTAACTTCTGAATCACTTTCTGCAACAGAAGATAAGGGAACAACAGTCAACAGAGAGTTTCAAAAACTGAAAACAGCAAATGATAATATTACCGGGTCTGCTGAATATATCGATGACTACATTAAAAAAATAAGAGTATCAGCGGCGGAACTTAAAGGCGGTTTTAATACAGCGGTAAGCGATCTTGATATTATTAGAGATGAAAGCGGAAATCTGTTTGACCTTACAAAACAGCTTGAAATCAACGGCAGAAAAAACATGCAGATTACTGAAACCCTCACCGCACATGTGAGTCACTTCACCGGGGATGAAATTGAAGCGGGGTAGTTAACACTAAATGTTTTGTTTATAATGATCCCGGAGAAATAATGGCAAATATTAACTGGTTCCCCGGACATATGAACAGGACTAAGCGTCTCATCTCTGAGCAGATGAACCGCATCGATATAATTCTTGAAGTAATAGACGCAAGGATTCCGGAATCCAGCAGAAACCCCCTTCTGCATGAAATAACAAGCGGAAAACCGCATATAATTATTCTGAATAAAACAGACCTTGCGGATCCGGAAAGTTCCGAAGCCTGGTATCGCCGTCTAAAAGAATCTTATACAGATATAGTCCGCGTTTCCACAACCCAGCCTGCATCCTACAATTCGATAGTGCCCCTATGCAGAAAAATTGTCGACAGCAGCCGTACCGGCGGAAACAGGACAAAGATAAATGCTATGATAGCGGGAATTCCCAATGTCGGTAAATCGACACTGGTCAACCGCCTGAAGAAACAGAAAAAAGCCTCTGTTCAGAACAAGCCGGGACATACCAAAGATTTTCAGAGGATTGTTCTCTCAAACGACTTCACCCTTATCGACACGCCCGGTCTGCTTTGGCATAAATTTGAACCAGAAATAGGCTACAAACTTGCAATTCTAGGTTCTATCAAGGATACAATCCTCGACATATATGATATTGCCTTCAGGGCTGCGGATATCATGGCTGAATTGTATCCGGAGGAACTGAAGTCAAGATTCAGGCTTGAATCAATACCTGAAAAAACGGAACTGCTGATCGAAGAGATAGGCAGGAATAGAGGATTTCTGCTGAAAGGCGGAGTAGTTGATACCGAAAGAGCCTGCAAGATTCTGCTTTCAGAAATCAGGGACGGAAAAATCTGTCCGCTTACTTTTGATGTTCCCGATGCAGAACAGTCTGCATCAGATTAATATCTTTTAGAGCCTAGAGACTGTTGACCTCATTCAAATTCGGCAGTGAGGCAATCGCACCTATTTTTGTACAGACGACCGCACCGACTTTATTTGCGAAGGCTGTAACCTCCTTCACCCGGTTGAAATCAGACAAATAGTCAAAGGGATTATCATCCAAAGCAATCCGGTACAAAACAGCTCCGGTAAATGCGTCCCCTGCGCCTGTAGAGTCAATTGACTTAATTTTGATGCTCTCAACAATTGTACTTTCACCGGAAGCTGCAGAATAAATGTAAGTACCCCCGGCTTCCGAGAGTTATCATAACCACTGCAGTTTTTTTCACATCAAGCGACTTCACAGCCGGTTCTATATCATCAGTTCCGGTAAGAAATTTAAGCTCATCATCACTTAGTTTTATCAGATCAGCCCTGCTGATGAAATGTTCTGAAGATTTTTTAAACTCTTCATCCCGGCCTTTCCAGAGATCAGTCCGGTAGTTCGGATCAAATGATATGTAGATGCTGTTTTCTATGCAGAAATCAAGAAGCTCCGAATATGTTGACTTCAGACTTCCATCAAGAAAACCTGTTGCAGAACCGAAATGGACAAGAGCTGAATTTTCTATTTTATCTGTATCGATATCATTCATCAGAAGTTCTGCATCGGCACCGCGGTTGAATACAAAATCGCGTTCACCGCTTGCTTTCAATGAAACAAAAGCAAGGGTAGTGGACTGCTCAGTGCTGAATTTCATCATGGATGTATCAACACCGACCTCCTTTATGGTTTTTTCCAGAAATATTCCAAATGGGTCTGCTCCCACGGCTCCTATAAAAGCCGCCCGGCCTCCGAGCTTTGCAATGGCGGCTGTAACATTTGCAGGGGCGCCGCCGGCCATTTTCTTGAAATTAATGCCTTCAGAAAGACTCGAATCAATATCAGTACATATAAAATCTATAAGCAGTTCACCGATACAGCTGATTGGTTTCATAATATTTACTCCGTTTTTAATCTATTTCAGGATAGAAAATATCAACCGCTGAATCAAGTTTATATATAACATCCTTTCTTTCAAGCCTTATTTTCACCTTCCCGGACAGGTCCTCATCGTTTTTAAGGTTCTGAATAAGTTCACGGGTCGGGTTGATTGCTACCGGGTGTCCGACCATTCTGAACATGGAAAGATCTCCATTGGTATCACCATAGGCATAGCTTTGGGAAAGATCGATATCATATTTTTCACAGAATCCGTTGATAGCTTTTTCCTTGTTGCCGGCATCCCACATGGCACTTACCTCACCAGTGTATCTGCCTTTTTCATCAACATGGTATTTTGTTCCTGCGCATTCGGTAATTCCATACCTTTTAGCCATTCTGTGAACAAGGTAATCGGGACTTCCCGATATAAAGAATACATAGTGTCCCGACTTTTTATGTTCCCTGATTTTATTCCGGGTATACATATAAACCTTGTCACCCTTAAGCTTGATCACCTGATCTGTGACAAAATCCATCTTGGATTTTTCAAGCCCCTTGAGCGATTCAACATAGATAGCGGAAAGTTCAAGCAGATAATCATCATAATTTCCCCGGCGTTTTTTCCAGTTTTCATAGGTGTGTTTAACATTACTGTGCCAGAGGGATTCGTCAAGAACTTCATATTTCAGCAGTTTTTTAAAATGTTCAATCATCAGGGAATCCCTGTAGAGGGTCCCGTCGATATCGAAAAAAGCAGCGGTATGTTTCATAACAGGATAATTATACAGCATAAGCCCGGTTATGAAACAATTTTATTGCTGTTATCTGAAAAGCAGATGAATATACAGGCTTGATGCCCCGAGAGTTATAAGGGTTATGAAGGCTCCGTACTTAGTGAACTCAAAGAACGAAATCCTGTATCCGTTTTTCCCGGCAATTCCCGCACCCACGACATTGGCGGAAGCTCCTATAAGTGTTCCGTTACCGCCGAGACAGGAACCGAGAGCAAGCGACCACCATACAGGGTTAACTGCATCCGGCCCAAGAGTCTCACCCATATGCTCTACCAGCGGTACCATGGTTGCAACGTAGGGGATATTATTCACAATTGTAGATATGAAGCCCGAAAACCAGAGTGTAAGCTGTGAGGTAAGCGGAATATTGCCCTCAGTAAGCGATAGAAGTCCCTGCGAAAGTTTTCCTATAACACCAAGTTCAACCAGTCCTCCTACCATGATAAACAGACCTATGAAGAAAAATATAGTACCCCATTCAACCTCATGAAAGTATTTATCCACTTCCTCTCCGCCGGCAAGAAGCATAAGTACAGCAGCCCCGCAGAGTGCTATAGTGGCCGGCTTTATTCCTATTAAATCGTGCAGAAGGAAGGCTGCAATTACAAGACCTATTACTGTAAGCGATTTTATCAAAAGCCCCTTGTCCTTAATTGACTGTCTTTCATCAAATTCCATAATTCTGGCTCGTCTTTCGATACTTACCTTCAGCTTCTTGCTGAAGAGAAAATATAAAATAACGCAGAGGATTATAAAGTTGATCACTACAATAGGCCCCAGTGTTACAATAAAATCAAGAAACCCGAAATCTGCGGCACTTCCTATCATAATATTCGGAGGATCACCAATAAGTGTAGCGGTACCGCCGATATTTGAGGCAATAGCACTGGTTATTACAAATGGAACCGGATCGACCCCGAGCTCAACAGCAATGAGTATGGTTACCGGTGTAAGAATTAAAACCGTAGTTACATTATCCAGTATTGCCGAGAAGATAGCGCTCAGAAAGGCAAAAAGAAGCAGTATTTTAAAGGGGTCACCCTTTACTGCTTTTGCGGTAACTATTGCTGCATATTGGAAGATTCCTGAGTTCTTTGTGATTCCGACAATTACCATCATTCCTATAAGAAGAAAAATTACATTCCAGTCAACTTCAGAAAAAGCAGTCTCCTGGTCAATTATTCCGGCAATTATAAAAATAACGGCACCAAGAAGCGCCAGAATGGTCTGATTAATTTTTTCGAGGGATATCATGATGAATATCGCAGTGAAAATAACAATACCGGCAATTGCAAGTATACTCATGATGCTACCTCCTTAAAACCTTTGTTAGTATGTCCATGATGTTAAGAATTCCTACAATCTTCCCGTCCTGAATAACCGGCAGATGTCTTAAACCGCCTTTAGTCATTTTCAATGCAGCCTCAATAACAGAAGCTCCCGGTTTTAGTTTTTCTGCGGGCTTTTTCATTACATCCCTGGTGAGAATGTTTTCCTCCTCTCGAAGCAGCTTTTCAAAGGGTTCAAAATTAGACAGAAAACTCAGGCTTCCTATCGAAACAGCGTACTGGGGAATACCTATTGCAATTAAGTCGTTAATCCGGACTTCACCCAGAAAATTTTTGCTGCTGTCCACAACCGGAAGGTAGCTTGTCCTTTCCTTGTAGAAGATATCAATAAGCTCTTTGATAGTATTTTCCGGCTTGATTGAATTGAAATCAGTTATCATTATGTCTTCAACTGTAAGATCTTTTTTGATATAAATTGTTGAAAGCTGACGGTGAATATCATCTACTGTACTGCAGGCAATCATCTGTGTATAAAATTCCCTGTCGGTAGACATTTTTGAAAATGAAGCAAGCACCTGAAGATAGGTATTAGAAACACTCAGAGATGTAAGCATGATAACAAAGCAGCTTACATCAACATCCTCAACCCTTATTGGGGTCTTCGGCAGGACCATCATAATAACAAGATCTTCAAAATCCTTCAGTCTTGCATGGGGAATCGCCATCCCGGTTGGGAATACGGTGCCTCCCAGAGTATCACGCTCCATTATTGCATCAATAGCATCTTTTTTGCTTATAGACAGTGATCTGAATTGATAAAGCTGTCCGATAGCTTCCCTGATAACGTCTTCCCGGGTTTCTGCCTTGCTACCGGTGATTATATATTCTTTTTCAATTAGAGATGACAGTTTCATGTATCCCTCCTGAGATAAAGAATATGTATGCATACACACTTTGTCAATAGTGTACTTTAAGGTATTATAATAGACATTTAGAGACATTTAAGATGAATTGAAATAAAAAAAAATAAGTAAAAGACTTTGATTTTAACCTTGTTTATAGTATCTTTCTAAATAGGAACATGGAACATTCATTTGTTGAACGCCCAAGCGCAGAGCGTCTGCTCGATATTATCTTTGATTACCTGAAACGCATTGCAAAAGAAAGAAGCGTAGACAGGATTCTCAATGTCATTGCCGACTTCGGCAGGGATATTGTATGTGCAGACCGCTGTACCGTTTGGCTTATTGATGAAAGAAGCAGAATTCTCTGGACTATAGTCGCACACGGGGTCGACAGGATAGAAATACCTCTCGAGAAGGGTATTGCCGGTGTAGTTGCAACAACGGGCGAACCATTAATAATAAACGATCCTTATTCTGATGACAGATTCGATAAGGAGGTTGATCAGAAAACCGGCTACCATACCTACGGAATTATTGCCCTGCCGATAAAAGACAGCCATGGTAAAATGATTGGTGTAGTTCAGGTTTTAAACAGCCTCACAGAGCAGAAGGAATTTACCAGGGAAGATCAGGAAAGACTTGTTCTTGCAGCAAGTTATGCCGGTAACCAGCTTGAAGCTGTTCTCCTTCAGGAGGAAACAGAAAGCTCATTCAAGGAAATGATTTTTGCACTTGCTGAAGCAGGTGAAATGAGATCAAAGGAGACCGGTAATCACGTAAAGCGTGTTTCTGAATTTTCGCGGATTCTGGCCCTCCATTACGGATTAAAGGAACAGGATGCGGTACTGCTGAAAACAGCTTCACCGCTGCATGATATAGGCAAGATTGCAATACCTGATGAAATACTGCTTAAACCCGGACCTCTTACAGAAGAAGAAAAGCAGAGGATGAAAAGCCATACCTTTATCGGATTTGACATGCTTAATCATTCGGAACGTCAGATATTCAAGGCAGCTGCAGAAATTGCTCTTCAGCATCATGAAAAATGGGACGGAAGCGGATATCCGAAGGGTCTTAAGGGAGAAGATATAAGCCTTTACGGCCGAATTACAGCTGTGGCTGATGTTTTTGATGCTATATCCAATTCGAGGGTATACAAAGACGCCTGGGACAAGGAACGTGTGTTTGACCTTTTTGAAGAAGAAAGAGGGAGACACTTTGATCCTGTGCTTGTCGATATTCTTATTGAAAATTTTGAAGAATTCTGGGCTGTTAACGAACAGCTTGCCGATGACAACTTTTCCGGCTGAATATTATAAATAATACCGAAAAAGTTTTAGCTTGCAAAAGACTGCAGTTACCCATATATTCTATATAGCATAATGAGAAATAAAAATCGTGACTTGAAAACTCTTTTAATCAGAGAAATACTACCGACCCTCATCCATTACTGCCTTCACTATGTTTTTACAATGATCATGCTCATACCCGTAATTTTATTTTCCCTCTTGAGATTCGATGCCCTGAACAGGCTCCTGCTGAAATTCTGGGCTCATTCACTTTTCTGGAGCATGGGGAGAAGGCTGCATATTACAAACAGGAATTATATAGAAAAGGGAAAATCCTACATAGCAGTCATGAATCACACCAGCTATCTTGATATTCCTGCTGTAATGACTGTAATTCCCAACGGAGCCTGGGTGGGACGTGAGAAACTGCTGCATCTTCCTCTTTTCAATATAATGCTGAAAAGGCTTAAATATATACCTATTGAACCGTCAAGCTGGCGAAAAAGCCTTGAAGCTATCAGACTGGCCGCAGAACGTTCAAATGAGGGCCTGGTTATCCTGATGTTTCCCGAAGGAACCAGAACAGACGACGGCAGCATTGCAGATTTCAGAAAAGGGTTTATCCGTATTTTAAGAGAATCAGAAACTGATGTTCTGCCGATAACAATTAATGGGCTGTATTACTGGAAATCAAAATATCAAAGACATATAAACACTACTGAACAGCTTGAAATAGTAATCGGCCGCCCGCTGGAGGCCGATAAACTTTTGGAATTATCAGATTCTGAAATTGCTCTCAAAGTAAAAGAGGCTGTAGAATCTGAATACCGATACAGTAAAAGAACAGAGGGATAATTATGGCAAAATGGGGTGTAATAATAAATCCGGCAGCAGGCGGCGGACTTTCTGACGATAAACGTCAGGTTATAATGAAAAAATTCAACAGAATAGATGATTCCGCAGTGATTAAATTTACAGAGCAGCCCGGTCATGCAACCCAGCTTGCAGAAGAAATGATAAACAAGGGGATTACTCACATAGCAGTTGCAGGCGGAGACGGCACTTTTAATGAGGCAGCAAAGGCGGCTCTTGGTAATGATATAATTCTCGGGGTAGTTCCCACCGGCACCGGAAATGATTTTATGCAGATCAGCGGATTCAGCGACGTTTTCGAACAGTTTGAATGGGAGACCTTCCTTAATGCCGAGGCAAAAGCTGTAGATGTTGGAGACTGTAACGGAAATCCATTTTTCAACGGAATGGGTATAGGCTTTGATGCAGAAATGACAGCGGCTGTGACCGAAGATCGCCTTAGAACCGGACGCATCAGCCGGGCAAAGTATAATTACTACATAGTAAAAACACTGCTTGGATATAAAGAGCGGGAACTTACATTTACCAGAGACGGCAGCTCAACGACAGAAAAATGTTTTATGACCACCTGTTCGATAGGCCGGCGTTTTGCAGGTAATTTCTTCCTCACCCCGGAAGCCATTGCCGATGACGGACTTCTTGACGTGCTGCATATCAACCCTTTGAAACTGATGAAGCGAATGTCTATACTGACCCAGGTTCCCAAGGGTACTCATATTGCAGATCCGCTGATTGAGTACTTCAGGGCATCAACACTTAAGCTGACGTTCTCACAGAAAGTTGCTGCCCACCTAGACGGTGAGCTGATTTTTTCTGATGCTTTCGATATCAGAATAATACCCGGAGCCTTAAAATTGATATATAACCCTGCGGGAAACCATTATTTCAATCAAAACTCAGGTAAAGCATAGGCACCGTAAAGGGAGTAATAATTGGTATAAAAATCGATTGACTCCCTGTATTCCGATATCCTGTCGGTATACAGGTTTAATTCCTCTTCGAGCAAATCTGTTTCATCTCCGGATCCGGCTGTAAACTGAGTATTTTTTATACCAATCTGAAGGCTATCGTTTTCCTGTTTCAGACGGTGATATTCAATATTCCTTCTGTTTAGCTCAAGCTTGAGCAGAGTTTCTGAAATATACTGTCTGATTGAATCAACACCGTCTTCATAATCGTACATGGCTTTCTCCAGCTCATAGCTGTCTTTTTGGGCATCTGCAAGAGCGCTTCCTCCGTCAAAAACATTTCCTGAAACTGCAATGGTTGATGTCAGCCCAAGTGAATCCTGACCGAACCAGTCTGTTTCAATAAAAGGAAATCGCGAACCCGAATATGAAAGTTCAAAATGCAGCCCGATATCAGGTTTAAACCCTGTAGAAGCCCGGCTGATATCTAATTTTAATTCATTTATTCTTTTTACTCTTGTCAGAAGCTGAATATCTGGACTGTTTGATAGTGAGCTTTTCATACATTCATCCCGTCCGGGAACTTCAAGACTGTTTATTTCACTGATGAAATCAAAATCAAAGTCCTGGGCAGAAATATCCTTTATTCCGGAAAGCCTTGCCAGCTGAAGCAGGGTCTGTTCCCGCTGCTGTTTAAGCTGAGCCTCCGCCACATTAATCTCGCTTGCTTTAATCCGGGCATCCAGAAGATCGGCATAGAGTATAAATCCGTTTTTGTATGATTCATCAGCTATTTCAATCATCCGTTCTGAAACCGATTTCTGCATCTTCAGAGTATCTTCAATCAAGCTGATGTAATAAAGAACATATGAGTAAATATAGAGGCTTGTGCGTATCTCATGCTGTTTCTTCTGAAGCTGCAGTCCGCTTGTTTCATTGATAGAACTGTACAGAAGCTCCATATTCTTTATTTTACCCCAGGTGAAAACGGGCTGATCAAATGTAAACTGAAAATTATAATGGGTATTTTCCGAACCCTTGTATATAACCATATCTTCAGAAGGAAGAAGAATATCGCTTCCGCCGGTACTATAGCTTCCCAGTTCTCCTGCGGTAAGAGTTATAGGCTCGATCATGGGATTGGTCATATATGTCATGGTTGTCTGAAAATCCACCGTCGGAAAGCGTGCGGCTTTTGCCTTTTTAAGATCGGCTTCAGACTGCATCTTCTCAATTCCCAGCTGAATAAGACTGATGTTATTTTCAACAGCCGATTTATATAGGCTTTCAGGTGTGAGTTTCAAAGAATCCTCTGCAGAAAGCAGCTGAGTACAGCTGAAGAGAACTGCAGCAATAATTATTTTTAAAAATCCCGACACCTTTCGGGCAGCTCTCAGTTTTTTTATCATTGGGTCAGACTCACATAGTTTGAAGATCCCGCGGTAACATAACCCTTCTCAAGATTGGCCGCATTCGCAATATCATATACCCCTGCCTCAATTTCAGCAGAGGTCGGCAGGTAGAGGTAGTATGAGGCACGGCTCTGGTTACCGGTGTAAGCAGTATCTGTCCATTCAAGTCCGTCAAATGAGAAATGGCCCTTCTCATAATTATTGGTGTCTATAATCTGGTTTACAGTTGTATCAATATAATCAGGAGCATCGCCGTCTGCCGGAGCTGCAGTCAGAAGTGTTGCGGCGTCAGGATTAAAAAACAGCCATACTTCAACGCCGTTTACCTGCAATGTTCCGGCTGCGTTCCAGACCTCCCCGGACAATGTTTCGCTGAACTCGGTCTGCTTGATAACTATGCTACCCATATCCGTGCTCTGTTCATTGTGAAGGATATAATTGGTGTGAGCAGATGCATCATAATAAGCGGGTTCATAGTAGGCGTCAGACTCGTCCGATTCTGTTGTGCCGTTGCCGTCACGATCCCAGCCTCCGTCTGTCAGCTTTGAATCTGTTGTATTATCTATCAGGAAGCTGTTCTTTGTAAAAACAATTCTTACACAGCTGGTTTCAAGGTTGTTTGTTTCAGACGGCCGTCTTTCAAACTCAACAGTCTGCGAGTATTCTCCTGAATCATCGGTTGTAAGAGTATAGGAGGGATTCTCAGGCCAGACGATATCTGTATAAATTATACTTTCGGGATCCGAGGAATCACTGTAGGTCCATTCTTCGGCTGCAAATATTTCAACAATAACATTCGCTTCACCTTCTCCGGTGTTTGAATTAATTACAGTTCCGGAAATTTCAGAAGTATTAAACTCATCAGCAAGAGCGGTTGTACCCGTATCATGATATGTTCCGGCTGATATCTCTGCAGTCTGCAGATAGCCGGTATTCTCATCATCATCAATAACCCCGTTAGCATCAATATCCCAGCCGCCGTCGGTTATGTCGGCATCAGAGGCGTTCTCGGCTATGTAGCCCCCCGCGGAATAGGTAATTCTTACAATCACAGTTCCGGCATTATCGGTGGAAGAGGGCAGCATGTTATAAGATATTTCTCTGCTCCATTCGCCGTTCTCATCGGTATTCGATGTATATGTCGAATTTTCTGCCCAGGTAAAACTCGCTTCATCAGTATTTACGGAACCGTCTGAATTGTACTCCCAGGACAGGGGCACCCAGATATTAACAGTGGCATTTGCCAGGTAATCGCCGCTTGCAGCTTCAGTAACAACACCGGTGATTTCTGCAGTATTCATAATTTTATTAAGCGTTATAACCGGAATCCGGTTTGTAACATCTGAAACTATATACACCGGAGAGGGGTTTGCGGCCAGGCCGTAATTACGATGGTAAAAAAGCAGAAAGACTTCTTTTCTGTCTCCGGACTTCCCGTATTTCGGGAATAAATCATTCCATATAAGGCCGTTAAAAGTATAGTCGCCTTGGTCATCTGTAACTGTCTTGTTAAAATAGAGGGGTTCGGTATCAGTCCGGTTCTCGGGCAGAAAGCTTTCATCAGCCTGCCAGGCCTCAAGATCGCTAAGCTGATCAGCCTCATCCAGATATAGATATACATAGGCATCACTGATTCCGGCGCCTGAATCTCCGTTTTCATACAGTTCATAATCTGATATGTTTCCGTTTGCAGAACTTGTAAAGACAACAGAACAGCCTGCAAGCAGTAATGATAAAGCCATAAAAGCAGCTGTTGCAAACGGGATATTTTTTTTAAGTTTCATCATATATAAAATCTCCAAAAAGGAATGCTCGTTCTTTAATTAGAATATACATACCGTTAGTTTGAAATTCAATAGGGAGCAGGCTTTTTTTACTGATTGATTTCGATTCTGTCTACAAGACTTTTTAAAATGATTTCATTCAGAACTTTTTTAACATCACGGTAATCCATAAGCTCACCACTCGCAAGTGATATCCTGATTGCGTTGGCTATTCCAGTTGCAACTATGGTAACGAATACGAAGAACTCCCTGTGATTCAGTTTAAGCATCCCATAGATGCTTTCAGCATCGCCCTGATGAAATCTTTCTGCTATTATACCAGCCATCCGCTGATAAAAATTCTGAAGTTTGTTTTGAAAACTAAGCTCATTAAAGATAACAGTGACTATTTTGTTGTGATTTTTGATAAGCTGCATGATATTTTCAGTAAACCGAAGTGCTTTTTCCTGATTGCTCATCTCTATATCAATATTTAAAAAGAGCTCTATACGCAGGATTTCAATGCCTGAATCGAGAAGGGCATCAAATATTTCTTCTTTATTGGCAAAGTAAAGATAAATTGTACCTACAGACAGGCCCGATTCAGCAACGATGTCCTGGATGGATGTAGCGTGAAATCCTTTCCTGGCAAACAGTTCCGTTGCAGTTTCTATTATTACTTCTTTCTTTTTTTCATCTCTTTGTCTTGCCATAAAATTAGTATCACAAATATATTGAAAAAAATCAATAAAATTCTTATATTAAAAGAATGAATATTCTTTCTAAAAAGAAATTTGCTGTAATTATCACCTCTGCCGTACTCATAGCAGTTGTTGTTCTGCTTTCTGCCGTCACCGTTTTTGCCAGAAAGGAAATTCCTAAAGAAACCGAAGCTCCCGCGGGAACCCCGGTAAAAGTATTAAAACCGCAGTTCGGCTCTCTGGAAAGAGAACTCAAACTTACCGGTTATGTTGAGTCCAATGAAATAGTAACGGTTCTTCCATTTGTTTCAGGCACTCTTGAGAGCCTTGCAAAGACCGCCGGAGACTCAGTTGAAAAAGGAGAGGTTATAGCGGAGATTGATTCAAAATCCTATGACCTCCAGCTTAAACAGGCCGAGGCGGCGTATTTCGGGATCCAGTCTTCCTACGAAAGAATAGAACAGATGTATAATTCAGGCGCTGCAACCAGGCAGAATTATGATCAGACCAAGTCCCAGTATGATGCATATAAATCACAGTATGAACTGGCACAGCTCCAGGTAAGCTATACGCATATTGAAGCGCCTATCAGCGGTACAGTTCTAAAGGTGCATACAACAGAGGGGGCAATGGCAGCTCCGGAAATACCGGTTATGACAATCGGCAATCTTAAAAACCTTATAGTCAAACTTAGGGTACCGGAAAAGTATTATGAACTTTTCTCTAAAAATCCTGATATGAAGGTAACTGTCTCCAAGGACGGCCTTACAGCTTTCCATACAGCAGAAATCAGTGAAATTTCACCGATGATAAATGCCCAGACAAGAAACTTCGATATTGTCGCAGGGATTAACGATAAAGAGGCTGAACTCCGGCCGGGAATGTTTGTCTACTGTATTTTTGAAACCGACAGGCAGGACGGCCTCTGGTATCTGCCTCATTCAGTCTACGGTCCCGGCAATTCACTCTGGATTGTAAATCATGCTGATGAAACTGCAGAGAAAATCAGTTTTGATGAAGTATATTCCAATAACCGTTTTTTTGCTGTGCCGGAGAAATATTCAGACAGTGACTTCATTATCGAAGGACAGAGCTTTCTGGTTGAAGGCAGTCCGGTAAGTATCCGATAGAGGCAGCGGATGAAACTTGCAGATTATTCGATAAAGCATCCTGCCGTTATTACCATAATACTGATTGCCGTAGTTTTCTTCGGTTTCTTTGCTCTGCAGGGTTCAAACCAGGAAGCATTTCCGGCAATAGGCATGCCCGGAGCATCTGTGGTTACGATATATCCCGGTGTAGATGCCGAGAGTGTCGAACGTGATGTTACAGCACCGCTTGAAGATTCATTAATAAGTCTCTCAGGGCTTGCGAATCTGACCTCGACATCAAGTGATTCAGTGTCCTCGGTAGTAATCGAATTCGATGAAAATGTGGATGCCTACGCCAAACTGCCGGAAATAAGGGAACTCGTCAACGCGGCTATGGATGATCTGCCGGAGGGGATATCAGGCGATCCTGTTATTATAGTTCATGATATGGCGGCTATTCTTCCAATCTATTCAGTAATGGTAAAAAGCAGACTTGAGCCGGAAGTTCTCACAGATTTTATCGAAAATGAGTTCAGTCCCCAGATTACCAGAATTGACGGGGTTTCAAACATTCAGATAAAAGGCGGAGTACAGAAACAGCTTGAGATAAAACTGCATATAAATGAACTTGAACCCAGAGGACTTTCAGTACTCGATATCTACCAGCTTCTTCAGTATTCGAACATTTCTTTCCCGGCCGGAGAGATCAGTTACAAGGATGAGGCACTGAATCTCCGGACTTCAGGTGAATTTTCAAACATAGAAGAGATACAGAACCTAGTGGTAGGTCATGTTGATGATTCATATGTCTACCTCAAGGATATTGCGGATATCGAAATAAATTTCGCTGAACCTGATTTTTACATCCGTTCCGACAATCAGGCTGTTATGGCTATAGATGTTATGAAACGCCAGGAAGGCAATACACTCGATATTGTAGACAGTCTGAAGCGTATTGAAGCGGAAACTGAAGCAAAATACTCGGGACTGATTGAGTTCTATACTATAGCCGATGAAAAGGTAACCACCGAGCTTACTATCAATACAGTTCTCAAATCAGCCTTTACCGGAATAGCTCTTGCCATCCTTATCATCTATATCTTTCTGCATAACATCCGCAGTACTATTATCATCGGACTTTCAATTCCGCTTTCAATGCTGATCACCGTAATAGGAATGTACCTGACCGGAACGACAATGAACATGCTCAGCCTGTCCGGCCTCACGGTTGCAATCGGTATGATCGTGGACAGTTCCATCGTAGTTCTCGAAAACACCAACCGCCACTTTGCAGACTCAGGCGATCCGGCCGGTTCGGCCTCAATCGGAGCAGGAGAAGTAGGGGGAGCAGTGCTGGCATCGGCAACCACGTCAATCTGCGTATTTCTGCCGATGATTTTTCTAACAGGGCTGATTGGTATAATAATGAAGGGCTTATCCCTTACTATAGTCATTGCCCTGGGCGCGTCGGCTCTGGTATCTGTTATAGTCGTGCCATACCTTTCCGCCCAGTTTCTTAAAGAGGATAAACCGCGATTTAAATCAACTGTACTGTTTCACAGAATTATCGACGGAGCTCTGGATAAGCTAACATCCGGATATAGGAAAATACTTGCAGGGGCTATAAGACGGCCGCTGAGGGTACTAATAGTTGCTGTTGTAGTGCTTGTGCTCACGGTAATGCTTATTTCATTTATGGGAATCAGTTTTATACCTCCCTCCGATACAGGTGAGTTTGAAATTCACATCAAAACCCCTGAATCTTACAGCCTGCTGCAGACAAGGGACAAAATTGATGAAATAGACAGGCTGGTTACTGAGCTTACGCCTGAGATTGAAACTTCAATATACTATGTCGGTGCTTCAAGCACCCTCAGTTCAGCATCAAAGAAAAATGTCGCAATCGGCAGAATAAGACTCACAGGGAATCAGCACCGGGACAGGACCGTTCACGAAATTGTAGACTCACTTCAGACCGCCCTGAATAATGAAATCACCGATATCGATGTAATTGTTGTAAACGGAGGCTTTGATTCACTGCTGGGTATGGCAACCGGCGGTCAGGGTTTTAAGGTCAGGCTTTACGGTAACAGCCTTGAGCAGGTCATGAAGTCTGCTGAAATAGTCGACGGACAGCTGGAGAATGACCCGGAAGTTTTTAAAACAACTATGAGCATGAACTATGGAAAGGAACAGCTTGTATCAAATCTTATCCTTGATTATCTGGGCTCTACCGGCATCACACCGTATGAAACAGCCGTTACTTCAAGAATTCTCTTTAACGGCATGGAAACCGGTAAATACCGTACCGATGAAGGGAATATACCAATCCTGCTGTCTTCAGAGGTGGCCGGATCTGATATTGATGAAAACACTATAAATATGATTACCCTCAAGACGCCCTCAGGAGATCCGATTGCACTCTCAAGTCTCACTGAAATCGACAGGGAGCCGGCAGTCTCATCGATAGCCAAGGAAAACAGAAATATATCAATCACAATCACAGGATACCTTACAACCCAGGATCAGATGGGTGTAACCGGAAGAATGTCGGAATATATGAATGATGTTGAGCTTCCCTACGGAGTTTCATGGGAGATTGCGGGAACCTCAAGTCTCATCGGGTCTTCATTTAAATCATTGTTTATGATACTGGGAATCGCTGTCTTTCTTGTCTACATGGTTATGGTTATTCAATTTGAAAGATTCGTTCAGCCGTTTATAATAATGATTTCAATCCCATTCACGCTGATTGGTGTTGTTTTAGGTCTTATTGCCTTCGGTTCCACGATATCCATCATTCCAATGCTTGGTATGATATCTCTGGCCGGAATGGTTGTTAACAACGGTATTGTAATGATTGACTACCTTAACCTGCTTCGGAAAAAGGGCACAGGACTTGAACAGGCGGTTCTTGAAGGATGCTCATCAAGGTTAAAGCCTATACTTATGACTACACTGACGACCTTTTTTGGAGTTCTGCCGATGGCCTTCGCCTTTGGAAACGGCTCAGAGGTTTATGCACCGCTTGGTCAGGCTATAGCAGGGGGACTGATAACATCAACGCTTCTTACATTGATTCTGGTTCCGGTTATTTATACCTTGATTGAGAAAAGACATATACGGCGCGATGGTTACGATAAGGCTGTAGCCGAGACATCGATATGATTTATCGTCATTTTCAGTAAGTGTCCGGGGTCATATTTTCAAATGCTTCCCGGACCTCGTACAGGCGCTTCAGATCGAGTTCTATAAATTCCTTATAATCGATCTCGCCCTCATCTATTTTAATCCGCTCATCTTCCCAGTATTCCATGCCCTCAATATAGATATAGGGCATGGCGTCAATCTCTGCTTTCATTTCAAGGACCTTGTCCCAGTAGTAGAGGGCATTCTTATAATACTTTTCAGCCATCTGCAGACTTTTAAGGTTTTCCTGTTTCCATGGATAGTTATAAAAGTATGCGTCGAATTTATCGTATTTGACACCCAGAAGCCGCCACTGCTCAATAAGCTTCAGATAGATATGCATTGTGAACAAATATCTGTATCGCTCCCATTCTTTCTCAGTCTTGATGGCAGCCAGGGCATTCAGAGGATTAACGAAGGGTCTTTTTAAGGCATTTTCCAGATAGTAGATGTTTTCAGCACTGTCTTCAGGATACTGGATATAGTGACTGTGATAGAGCTTATAAAACTGTTCTGCGTAAAGAATTTTGTAGGCAAAAGTGTTCTGAACTGCAAACAGCGCAAAAAAGAGAATAATTACTGCAGGTTTAAATAAATGCCTCACATGAAGCTTATCGGCTTATTGCCGTAATTATTTCAGAACATATTTCTTCGGGTTTCTTTGTACCGTCAATCCGCAGCAGCTTCATACCGGTATTCTCATAAAGACTGAATGCCCTGTTATAATTTTCAATAATCCTGTTCTGAATAGAGAGGGCATCAAAAAGCTCAATTTTATCGCGCTTGTGCATCCGCTGACTGCAGACTTCCGCCGGAAGGTCAAGAAATATTGTGTATTCAGGTATCGGGTACGGATTGAGCTCATGAACAAGCTCAAAATCACAGCCGAGGCTCTGGTATGCAAGTGAAGAGAACAGATATCTGTCGGTAAGAACAGTACTGCCGCATTCAAGCATTTTAAGAATTCCGGAATCCGGATTATGCAGATGCTCATACCTGTCTGCGGAAAACAGCCTTGCAAGAGTTTCAGGCTCGGCCTTTATCTCTTTCAGCAGAATCTGACGTATCAGTTTACCGGAAGGCATGGGTGTTGGCTCACATGTTGAATACAATGCTTTATCATTGTCCGCAAACCATTTTTTAAGCATATTCAGCTGGGTTGTAGTTCCGCTGCCGTCAAGACCCTCAAGGGCGATAAAATTTTGTAAAACTTCGGGTTTCTCTCTCATCACACACCGATAATAGAATATTGGGTCTTTTTTGACAATCTTATATTGATGAGTTCAAAAGTCGGAAACTTTTAAACGAAGTTCTATACACTTATTAGTGAATTTGGTGTAAATTCACTAATTGAAAAGATGAAGAGGTACCTGTTCTGAAACCTTCTGCAAAAAGGTCAAAGACAATTCAAATATTATCAATAATCTCGGTTTGCGCAATCCTTCTGCCGCTTGTACTTTTTCCGCTTCAGCGGAAATTTGTTACATATCTTGAAGATGTAAAACTGAGGTTTATCAATACTCTCGAACTGAGACTGAACCGTGATATTGCATATGAAAGCATCTCACCTTCTATCTTCCGGGCTTTTGAAATCCAGGGATTTAAGATATTCGCTGAAAATAATTCAGATGATGTACTCCTCGAAATAGGCCGGCTGCGGCTTGACTTCAGCCTGCTTAAGCTTCTTCAGAACGATCCTGTCGGAGCATTCAGGGGACTGACCATCATCAACTCAAAACTCAGCTTTGATACAGCCGAAGATGCAGAGCTTCTTGAACTGTTTAAATCTGCCGGCTCATCCCGGGAAAGGGGATCACCGAGTTCGGTTACCTTCGATCTTCCGGCCAGCTTTTACCTTCGAGGGAAGAATCTCAATTTGAGTCTCATATCCCCGGATTATTCAGGCAGTTTCAGTAAACTTTATTTTACCCTGAAAAACTCCTCAGCTGACGATTTTGCCCTTACAGCCAGATCTGAAGCTTACCTGCTTTTCGATGAAACACCTCTTCCTGCTGATGATAACTCAATCTCGGTTGAAACATCTCTCAATGCATCCGGAAGAATAGATCGAAATCTGAACTGGGTTGAACTTGTACTTAAAAGCCGAAATCTTGACTCGGATCTGATATCTGCTGAACGTTTAAGCATAAACTTCAGGTATACCGCTCCAGGTATCTATCAGCTTACAAAAATCGGCGACAAAACACCTGCAGATATTAATCTTAAACTTGATACGGAAACACACAGTGTCCGTTTGGAACTGGATGCTGATGATTTTATTTTCAGCGAATATTTCAGTCCCGGCAGGCATACCAGGCAGTACACTGATTTTCTTGGACTTTCAGTTACCGGAAATGCCGCGCTTGACTACGATTACGCCGAAAGAAAACTCGAATATCATGGAGCCCTGGCAGTCGATACATATCCTGATTTTATTATTCCCGATTCTCACATTGAAGCATCGTTTGCCGGAAATAATATTGAACTTACTATTGCTGATTCCCGCTTTGAAAATGATGCCCTTTCAGGCGGTTTCAGCGGCAGGATAGGCTTCACCGGAGATTTGCCGGAAATTAACGGAAATGCGGAATTAGACAGTTTGAAGTTAAATAATGCGGAGATCTCCACAGATATAAGCATAGCCACAGATAATATCGGGAAATATACTGTAAATTCAGACAGCCTCATAGCCGGAGATCTCAAATTGCGAAAACTCAAGCTGAGTATTCTTCCTTATCAGGATAATTTCGACTTCCTTCTTGAGGCTGAACCGGAATCCGATGACGGGCAGAATGAATCGCTTTATATTGAAGGTGTATATCAGTCCGGAAAAGACCAGTATCTTCAGACAGTTGTTTCCACTGAGAATCTCAGTATAAGGCCATTAATGACGCTTATCCCTCCCGGTATAAGCCTTCCTGTAGATCTGCTTGATTTCAGACTGAGTTCCGAGCTTTTCTTTTCAGGAGATCTCAGACAGATGGCATTCGCCGCATCAGAATTTCTGCTGACCAGCCGTACCGGGCCGGAAAACAGAATCGAACTTCAGCTCTCCGGAAATAATCGCCGTATCAGCCTGACAAACCTCAATATAATCTGGAATCAGAATATTATCAGCGGCCAGGTATCTGCAGAAATAGACACAGATAAGACCATCATGCTGAGTACAAGCCTGAGTCTGAATGATCTGAACTATGATATCGGAGGGGTATACAGTGTATCAAGCGGAGCTTTAAGTCTTACCGGTTCTCACGGCTTCCAGCTGAGTCTGCTTGAACTTCCTTTAACCGGATACACCTTTCAGCTGAAAACCGAGGAACTTCCTTTTTATATCGGAAAAGACAGCCCCTCAGGAATAAGCGCTGATATTTCAGGATATTTTGATACATCTGAAAACTGGAAAATCTTTGTAAATAAAACCTCAGTATCAGCCCTGCCGATTTCAGGCTATACAGGCAGGCTGCTTCTCAGCGCGATTGTAGGAAACGATGGCGGCCAGCTGAGCAGCCTCAAATACAGTGATTCATATTCAGAGCTTAACGGCAGCGGATTCGTCAGAATTACCGATTTTACCGACGGCCTCAGCGGAAGTGTATATCTTCAGCTTGCTGACCGGCGATCGGATGAGAATTACTCACTGTTATTTGATATGGCTAAAGGTGAAGCAGGCGGATCACTCGATATAAATAATTTCAAGCTTGAAAGGCTTTCAGGGATCCTGCCTGTAGAGGGAGATATATCGGGAACAGCTGTTATTTCCGGCAGCCTTGCAAGTCCGGAGCTCAGTCTTGAACTGACCACAGGAGATGCAGAGTTCACCGGACGCCCCCTGGATCTTAATACATCGCTGCAGTATAAAGACCTTGTATTTGAAGCAGGACGTATAGATCTCAACGCCGGCAGTATCTCTTTTAAACAAGGCAGGGGACTGCTTGATTTCGCCACAGGCAGACATCAGCTGACCGGGGAGCTGACTGCAGAACTGGCACCTCTTACACTTGGAACTCAGATCAGCATAACGGGAAAATCAGTCCCCATAGAAAATATTGGCGATATAGCTTCAGTCATGAACCAGGATATGAACCTGCAGCTCAACCTTGAAGATCTTCTCTATAATAAACTGCCCAGAGATGATTTGAATTTTACGATAAACCATTCAGAGGGAACATCCATCCTGTCCGGAGGTCCTGAAAATTCTGTATCAGGCCGTTATAATGACGATGGAACATTCACTATCAACATAGCAGATCCGGTTCCGCTGACATTTGCGGCTAAAGGCTCCATGAACGGAGGATATATTGATGCAAGGATCAGCGGTATTGAATATGTTTTTGATAAACTTGAAATTCCATTCTTTTACTTTGAAAAAGGGAGCATTACCGGTGATCTTAAAATCCTAGGACCATTTAACGATCCTGATTTTTACGGACAGCTCGATTTGAATAACCTTGATTTTAGACCGCCTATTGTACAGGAGAAAACCAAAGACCTTTCCACATCTTTCTTTTTCAGCGGAAAATCAATTACTCTACCGTCAACCCGCATCATCACCGAAAACGGAATAGTAATGATGACAATTGACGGTGTTATGGAACGCTGGCTGCCGAGAAACTATGATTTTAATATGTCTGTTCCGGAAGGACGGGGAATCTCTGCAATGTTCTATCGTGCACCTTTTTATGTATCAGGCTTTGCGGAGGGAAATCTGCGTATTTACGGAGACTTTCTCCGTATGAACGTCAGCGGTGATATTAAGGCAATAGATGCGACGATAATGTTCAGCAACAGTCTCGGGGACGGAAAAATGGGTATGCCGACCGAGCAGATTGGAGCAGATTTAAAAATCAGAGTAGGTGAAAACAACCAGCTAATGTGGCCCAGTCAGACGCTGCCGATCGTAAGGGCATACATAAAACCTGAAGATGAGTTCAGTCTCAGATATGATTCAATTCCCAATGAGCTTATTCTTGACGGAGCCCTCGCACTCAAGGGCGGTGAAATATTCTATTTTGAAAGAAATTTCTATATCAAGGAAGGCTCAATCAGATTTACAAACGATATGGTCTATGCAATGGATCCTCTTCTAAGCGCCAGAGCTGAAATAAGGGATGTAAATGCAGCCGGGGAACTTGTAAAGATTTTTCTAATAGTTGACAAATCACCGCTTAGCTCATTCGTACCGCGTTTTGAATCCGACCCGGCAATGTCTACAAACGAAATAATTTCTCTGCTGGGCGGAAATATCCTTGATACCATAGGCGCCTCAGACGGAGATTTAGGTGAAACAGCAGCTTTCGTGACAGATCTTGCGACCCAGTACGCACTTAAGGGTATCGAGAACGAATTAAAGAAAACTCTGGGTCTGGATCTGCTGTCAATCCGTACATCCTTTATCGGAAACATAATTGAAGACAAACTTCAGACCAGTATTGTAAATCCTGATGACAATTTTGCCAAATATCTTGACAATACGACCTTATTCTTGGGAAAGTACTTCACAGATGATATATTCTTACAGGGATTGTTTCAGTTTGATCTTTATAACGATACAGGTTATTCTGACGGATTGAATCTTAACCTTGACAGTGAGATAAAACTGGAGTGGGAAGGGCCGGTTGCAAATATTGAATTCAGCCTCTTTCCCGACTTTGTGGATCCTGCTGCAGGATTGAAAAAAACTAGTGTCGGATTATCCTGGCATTTTTCTTATTAATTTTCGAGGAGAAATTATGCGAAAAATCATCATATCAGCTGTTCTTATACTCCTTACAGCTGCATTTGCTTTTGGACAGGAACTTGAATGGTATGTTAATAAGCCCATCAAAGATGTTACTTTCAGCGGTCTGAATCATATAAATCCTTCTGAACTTGAAGGAATTACATCACAGTTCAAGGGAAAAACTTTCTCAGATACGCTTTTCTGGGATCTTCAGAGCAAGCTTTATGCCCTTAATTATTTTGAAACATTTACCGCCAACGCTCTTCCGGGCAATGATGAACAAACCGAAGTCATAATTGAATTTACCGTTACAGAACGGCCGCTTGTCGATAAAATCATTCTTTCCGGAAACAAGAGTGTTAATAAAAACGATATTATGGATGTTATTCTGACAAAGAAAGATGATATCCTCAATAAGGCCCGAATCAGGATGGATACAGAGGCCGTAAAGAATCTCTACACAGACGAAGGTTACCCGGATGCTGAGATTGAAAGCTCAATCAGTTCCGCTGACACCAACGGTCTTGTCGATATCACTTTTACCATAGTGGAAGGTTCTCAGACAAGAATTAAAAACATAGCCTTCAGCGGTAATACCTTTGCTTCAGAAAACACCTTAAAGGGTCAGCTTAAATCAAAACAGCAGTCTTTTTTTACCACTGGTATCTACAAAGAAAGCCGTATAGAGGAAGATAAGGCGGCGCTTCTGAAATACTACATGGACAGCGGCTATATCGATGCTAAAATCCTTGATGTAGCAGTGGAAGCAGCTGAAGATGACGCTGAAGACAGAAATTATGTAAATATTACATTTTACATCGAAGAAGGCGCACAATGGAAATTCGGGGGATTCAGCTTCAGCGGCAATACGCTTTTTACCGATGAAGAACTTCTGAAGCAGGTTTCATCAAAACCCGGCTCTATTCTAAACAGAACAAAACTTGAAAGCGACTACATGCTCATCAGCGACAAGTATTACAATGACGGCTATATCTACAATACTATCAGCCGACAGGAAACACGTAATGAACAGACTAAGGAAATATCGTATAAGATTAATATTTCCGAGCTAAGCAGAGCACATATCGAGAACATTATTGTAAAAGGCAATGAAAAGACAAAGGAATACGTTATACTTCGTGAAATCCCGCTTGAAGTTGGAGATATATTCAGTAAGTCAGCTATCATGCAGGGACTGAACAACCTTTATAACACGAGATACTTCACCTCTGTTATTCCGGAAATGCCCTACGGCAGTGAATCCGGCCTTATGGATCTCGTGATCAACGTAGAAGAAGACAACACTACCGACATTCAGTTCGGAATGACTTTTACATCTACAGAAAGCTCTCTTCCGATTATAGGTTTTCTAAAATGGACCGATACCAACTTTCTCGGCGAAGGAAACGCGTTAAGCGTCGGTGTTGAACTTTCAACTGCGACGCAGGAAGTCACCTTCAGCTGGGATGACGGCTGGCTTTTTGACCAGAGAATATCCGCCGGTGTTGATTTTTCTATCAGTCATAACCTTTACAGCAGTGTTCCGCAGGATGTTATGTATCCGATTTTTGATATAGATGATGACGATAATATTTTCGTTGTTCCGGATCCCTACGATGGACACCTTGTCTGGGCTGCTGATGCGAGTGATGATTCGTATTCAGCCGGTGAAGCGCTTACCGATGCCGAACTTACAGCACTGGAAGCCTCAGGTGAACTCCAGACTCTTATCGATGACGGTGATGTTTTAACTGATTATGATTATGCCGTCTCACAGAGTGAAACTATCGGAAGCGAATACCTGATGTCCTATGAGTCCTTTGACTTCTCTCTTGGCGGAAATGCAGGATATTCCTGGCATACCCCCTATGGAAGACTTGGAGTAGGCACAGGCGCAAGCACAACGCTTTCCTTTGCACAGTACGATTCATCTATTTACCGCCCCTATGACAAAACCATAAGGGATGCACTTGATACCTGGCAGTTTGTCAACAAGCTTTGGACAACAGCAAGCTGGGATACCAGAGACCTTACATATTCACCTACAAAGGGATACCAGATTAAGGAGACCCTTACATATACCGGAGGATTTCTCTTCGGAAGCAGACATTATATAAAAACCAAAACCGATGCCGATGCATATTTCAAACTTTTTGATATTTCACTTTCAGAGGAATTCAACCTGAGCATGGTCATGGGACTGCATTCCCAGTTCTCAATGATTCTCGATCAGTTTTATTATGACAGCAGCTCAGGTTCATGGACCACAGATACTGTAGCTACCCGTTCCGATCTGCTTTATTTTGATGGTATGTTTATTGCAAGAGGCTGGGGATATAACTATGATAACAAGGTCCTCTGGGACAATGTAATTGATTTTACTACACCGGTAGCACCCGGTATGCTGTCATGGGTAAACTTCTTCAGCAGTACTGCTGTATGGGATGAGGTTTCAGATCTGTCAGGTATTTCACTTGACGACTTTTACTTCTCATTCGGTACCGGTCTGCAGGTTGATATACCGAGTTTCCCAATCTCCTTCTTCCTGGCCAAAAGATTTAATTTCGACAGTGAAGGCACTTTTCAGTGGCAGCAGGGTGAACTTTTTGCCGGAGACAGTGAAACCGGCGGTCTTGACTTTGTAGTAAGTTTCGATCTTGATTACTTTTAATTAGACTTTAAGGAGTAGAATTTTGAATAAGAAAATCTTTATTTTAATTTTAATTATTATCTCAATATCAGGCAGCCTCTATGCCGAACAGCTTTCCAAAATCGGAATTGTAAACTTCTCAAGGATTGTTGATGACTATTTCGCCGAATCTTCAGCCTGGCGTGAAATATCAGCAATTCAGGAGAAATACAATGATGGAATGGCTGATATTCTTGATGAAATTAACGATCTCAAGATGCAGAAGCTTGAAGCAGAGAATGCAGGGGATGATCAGAAGGTCCTTCAGATTGACGCTCAGATTTATTCGAAGCAGGAATATGCCAAAGAATTCCATTCAGTTATGACAAACCGGATCAATGCAAAAAAACAGGGGCTTGCTCAGTCTTCAACCTTTACGGCAGAGATTCTCGATGCAATCACTTATATTGCAGAGTCAGAAGGTTACTCAATGATTATGAGAACCCAGGACCCCGATATTTTATGGTACAACCATGAAATTGACATTACTGATCTGGTGCTTGAAAGATTACAGTGGCAGGCGGCAAGGGAAAATAATTAAGCTGCATGTCGACTGACACGCCAATGATGCGCCAGTACAGGCGCATCAAAGCTGAACACACTGATTCAATCCTCTTTTTCCGCCTTGGAGATTTCTATGAAATGTTTCAGAGTGATGCAAAAGAAGCCTCATCAATTCTGAATCTTACACTTACCAAACGGCATAATATCCCTATGTGCGGAATCCCTTATCATGCCTCGCACGGATATATTGCAAGGCTGCTTAAAGCCGGCAGAAAAATAGCAATCTGTGAGCAGGTAAAAATGCCCGAGGGCGGCAAGGGAATTGCCGAACGTGAAGTAGTTGAAATCATCACACCCGGTACAGTTACAGAGGAAGATTTCCTTGACAGCACCAGAAACAATTATCTCATGTCGGCCGGTATTTATAAAAAACATCTTTCAATTTCCTACATAGATTTATCAACCGGCGAGTTTTACGCATCATCCTATCCGGCTGAATCGGCGTATGAAATCCTGAAAAGGGAACTGCTCAGACTTGCACCGGGAGAACTTCTTATACAGCAGTCTATAGCGGAAAGCAACTCAGATATTTCGAGACTTCTGAAAGATCGCAGCAGCCTATTAGTTAACCATTTCCCAGACTGGTCCTTCGATCTTGAGAACTCATACAAGCTGCTTACAAGACAATTCAAGGTTTCATCACTGAAGGGCTTCGGTATTTCCGATTCTGATCCTTCAGTTTATTCCTGCGGGGTAATTCTTGAATATTTATCTGATACATCAAAAAGTCTTCTTCCACATGTCAGAACCTTAAAACTTCTTAATGACAGTGATTTTCTTCTGCTCGATGAATCAAGCCTGAGGAATCTTGAAATAACCTCAAATCTGACAGACGGAAGCAGAAGATATTCTCTGATTGAGGTTGTTGATCACACAAGAACAGCAATGGGAGCCCGCAGGCTGAAAAACTGGATAGTTCATCCGCTTGTTAAAACTGATGAAATCAACAGCCGTCTCGAGCGGGTAAATTCACTCTACCATGATCAAATCCTGCTGTCTGCAATTACTGCTGAACTGTCATCAATACTGGATATTGAACGACTCAGTTCCAGAATAGCCATGGAGAAGGCTCACGCCAGGGATCTTCTTTCAGTGAGAAACTCACTCAGAGCTGTCCAGAGGCTTAATGAACTTCTTATTGAGTGGGATTATGAGGAGGCAAAGCTTCCTGACGAAGCAGTATCCAACAGCCTCAGAATGCTTGATTTACTTGAGAAAACTATCGATGAAGACCCGTCAATACTGCTCACTGAAGGAAGGCTTATTAAAAGAGGCTGGGACGGTGAACTTGACAGGCTGAAACAGCTTAAAGAACACAGCCGGGAAATTCTTAAAGAATACCTTGAAAAGGAAAAAGAAGATTCCGGAATCAATAATCTTAAAATTAAATACAACAAAATTATCGGGTATTTTATCGAAGTGACAAAATCAAACCTTAACGCTGTACCCGGACACTTCATAAGACGCCAGTCTCTCGTTGGTGCAGAACGCTTCACGACTGAAAAACTTGCAGATCTTGAAACCGATCTCAATTCCGCCTCTGAAAAAGCGGTTGAGCTTGAAAAAGAGATTTTCGTAAAAATCAGATCTGAAATCAGAAAGGATATCGAAACATTATTACTGCTTTCTGCCTATATAGCTGAAATAGACTGTGTGGCATCTTTTGCAACCGCAGCTACAAAATTCGGATGGGTAAAACCTGTTGTTAATGAAAGCTCAAAGATGGATATCCGAAACGGAAGGCATCCCGTAGTCGAAGCAAACCTGCCGTCGGGTGATTTTATTCCCAATTCACTTGAGCTTGATAACGGCAGTAATTATTTTGCTCTGATCACAGGTCCGAATATGGCGGGTAAATCCACCTTTTTAAGACAGAACGCACTTATAGCACTCCTGGCTCAATCAGGATCATTTGTCCCGGCAGATTCGGCCGAAATCGGAACTGTTGACAAGATCTTCTGCCGGGTCGGAGCTTCCGACAACCTTGCAAGAGGAGAATCCACATTTCTTGTTGAAATGAACGAAACAGCAAACATCCTTAACTCGGCAAGCTCCAGAAGTCTGATTATCATGGATGAAGTAGGGCGCGGAACAGGAACAAATGACGGTCTCTCAATTGCCTGGGCAGTATCTGAGTACCTGCTTGATAAACTTTCAGCAAAAACACTTTTCGCCACTCACTACCATGAACTGACTCTTCTTGAGCATCAGGGACTTATAAATCTGTCGCTTGAGGTAATCGAGAAGGATGAGAATATAATCTTTCTTAAAAGAATCAAGGAAGGTCCGGCTGATGCATCATACGGTATACATGTAGCGAGGCTTGCAGGAATACCCGATTCGGTAATCACCAGAGCCCGTGAAATCCAGGCGGAACTGGAATCCAAGGCAGAACTTGAACAGAAGGTAATTAAAAGTAAATCCGTGCCTCTTAATACACCGAATCTTCAGCTTTTCAGTGAATCCGAAATGATTGAGAACGAAATCAAATCATGTGATTTGAACAAAATGACCCCCCTTGATGCTCTAAATAAAATCTCTTCATGGAAGGAAAAGCTGGCGGACAGCTGAATCAGCAGAATAATTATACCCTTTTCTTTATTACATGATTAAGCCCGACGTTAAGAATATTTTCCGCATTTTTTCAGATCTCATTCTCCCGGACTACTGTATCGGCTGTTCTGTAAATCTGTTGTCATCCAGAAATCTGTCAGTACCTCAGATTCCGCTATGTTCAGTATGTTTCAATGAGTACATCAGTGAAACCGGTATATTTGGAAAAATATTTGAGGACAGATGCCGTGTATGCGGATACCCGATGACATCTGAGCGGGAATTATGTCTGAGATGCCGTGAAAATGCCTGGCATTTCTCATCATCGGAAAGTTTAAGCACATACAGAGAGCTTTCCAAGAAAATCCTGCGTGAATATAAATTCGGTAAAATAAAAAATCTCTCTTCATTTTACGCCTATATGGTTAATCAATATTATGCCGGAAAAATGGAAGGGTATACTTTAGTTCCTGTTCCGTTCAGACCGTCTTCAGTAAAAAAAAGGGGGTGGGATCAGGTAAAAACGGTCACAGATCTTCTTCGCACCCGATACAAACTGCCTGTTTATGAATGCCTGTTAAGAGAAGACGGGGCAGCCCAGAAAACTCTTGATTATGAACACAGGAAAAAGAATCTGCATGGAAAAATAAGCTGCATGCAGGATATTCGCCCACCTGAAAAAGTACTCCTGCTGGATGATGTTTTTACAACAGGGGCAACACTTGACTGCTGCGCGGAAGTTCTGGGAGACCAGGGCTGCAGTGAAATCCGCTGCCTTACATTTGTTATCGATATATAGGATTTGTCCCTTACGGAAAGCTGTCTTTATTGACATAAATATCTCAATAAGATATTATGACTTGACAACTGAAGAAACCTGCTTTAAGAAGTCTATCAACGACTTCTTTTTTTATGCTATTCAGTTTTTTACAGGTGGAATGTTGAAATATAACAGCTACGAAGAAAATGAATTATTTTCAGTAATAAAACCCGTTTGTGATGGTTATGACGCGTCTATCGTCAGGCTCAGTTCCGCGGTCATCAATAAAACCCTACAGATAAATCTTGTACTTTACCAGAAGGGCGGGATTGGAATTGACCAGTGCGGCACTATCTCCAGGGCTGTAATGCCACGAATTGAAGTATGGGCTGAAAACAGGGATGTATCTCTCGAGATATCTTCTCCGGGAATCGGCCGTATTCTTAAGGATGCTTACGAGTTTCAAGTATTCGCCGGTGAAAAGATACAGCTTCTGATAGACAGTCAGTGGCTCACCGGAGATATCGTTGAGGCAGGTACAGAATCAGTCGATATAAAAACGGAAAACGGTGAAACCGTAAAATATATGTTTGATTCTATACAGAAAGCCAAACTTTATTAAATAAACGGAGGAACAATATGGCAGCCGGTGGTTTAGCTGATGCTATAAGACAGTTAGTTCAGGATAAAGGTATTTCAGAAGATCTGGTTATCAAAACCATTGAAGATTTTCTGCTTGCAGCATATAAGAAAACTTTTGGTACTGTGGACAACGCAGTAGTTCAGTTCAGTGAAGACGGAGCGGAAGTTGAACTTTTCGCTAAGAAGGAAATTGTAGACGGTGTTTACGATCCTGTTTCCGAGATCGAACTTGAAGATGCTCTTAAGCTTAATGAAGACTGTGAAGTCGGTGATGAACTTCTCATTCCCATTGATCCGATGGATTTTGATCGCGTAGCAGTTCAGAGCGCTAAGCAGAAAGCCAAGCAGACCCTTCGGGAAATACAGAAAGACACTCTGTTTTCAGAATATAATGAAAAACTCGGAGAGATGATAATCGGGTATTACCAGCGTGAACGAAACGGTAATATCTATGTTGATCTTGGAAAAACCGAAGGTATCCTGCCGAAACGTTTTCAGTCTCCCCGTGAAATATACAGACCCAATGATCGTATCAAGGCCCTTATATATGAAATCAACAAGTCTCCCAGCGGCCTGCAGATAATTCTATCAAGAACACATACTGACTTCGTAAAAAGAGTATTTGAGCTTGAGGTTCCTGAAATATACGACAAAACTGTTGAAATCTTCAAAATTGTCCGGGAACCGGGATACAGAACAAAAATAGCTGTTTACTCAAACCGTGATGATGTAGATCCGGTCGGTGCATGTGTAGGTATGAAAGGTGTACGAATCCAGGCAATCGTGCGCGAACTGGAAGGAGAGAAGATTGACATCCTTAAATACGATGTTGATCCGCGGGTTTTCATCAAGAATGCTCTTTCGCCGGCTGAAGTCAATGATATAATTGTACTTGATGAGGCAAAAAGGCAGGCTCTTGCAATAGTTGCTGAAAGTCAGCTTTCTCTTGCAATCGGTAAGCAGGGGCTTAACGTCAGACTTGCCAACAGACTTGTTGACTGGAACATTGATGTTAAAACTGAAGCTCAGTTTGATGAGCTTGATATAGCAGTTGAATCCAGAAAGGCCGTTTCTGAACTGTTTGGTGATATTGATGAAACTGAAGAGATTACAGCAATCGCTGAACTGCCGGGGATAACTGAGAGAATTGTCGATTCTCTCCAGGCCAACGACATTGAGCTGATAGAAGATCTTGTCGCCATGCAGGATGAGGAACTTGAGAAAATTGAAAACCTCAGCACTGATGATGTTGCTCTGATAAAGTCTATCATAGCCGAGAATGTTGACATTATCGAAGAAGAAGAAGATTATATAGAAAGTCAGGATGCCGATGATGATGAATACTACGAAGACGAGGCATATGACGATGAAGAAGTCTCCGACTCAGAAGACTCCGGTGATGATGCTGAAACCGAAGAGGAAGATGATGAGGATGACGATGAAGAAGGATATGAGTGCCCTGAGTGCGGCTCTCCAATTACACTTGAAATGACATCCTGTCCTAACTGTGGTGTAGGAATCAGTTTTGAAATAGAGGATGATGAGGAATAAAAACAAACACGCTGTTTGAAGGAATTTTATGTCAGAAGAAATAGAAAAGAAAAATTTACCCAAAGCGACTTTAATTAAACACAAGAAGGCGCCGCAGGAATCTGATGCTTCCAAGAACGAAAAGAAAAAAGTAGTTGTTGTAAAGAAGAAAAAGAAACCTGTAGTAAAAGCCGTACCTGCGTCAGGAAATGATTCATCCGACTCCAAGGATAAGAATATTCGAGTCCGTACTGATGATTCTTCCAAGACAGCCGGTCGAAACGAGCGTCCTCAGGGCGGCTCAAGAAAAGGCAGGGCACAGGACGATCTTTATTCACCTAATCAGGCGGCTAATGAAAGTACTGAAACCGCAGCGCCTGTTTCTGAACCTTCTTCTGACAATAAACAGGAAACACGTGAAAACAGTCCCAGAGAAAAATACAGCAGGGACAATAACAGCGAAACCAGAAGTACCTACCAGGGAGATCGCCAGGGCGGTGGATACCAGGGCAATCGTCAGGGCGGTGGCTATCAAGGCAACCGCGACGGCGGTGGATACCAGGGCAATCGTCAGGGCGGTGGCTATCAGGGCAACCGCGACGGCGGTGGATACCAGGGCAATCGTCAGGGCGGTGGCTATCAGGGCAATCGCGACGGCGGTGGATACCAGGGTAACCGTCAGGGCGGTGGCTATCAGGGCAACCGCGACGGCGGTGGATACCAGGGCAATCGTCAGGGCGGTGGTTATCAGGGCAACCGCGACGGCGGTGGATACCAGGGCAATCGTCAGGGCGGTGGTTATCAGGGCAACCGCGACGGCGGTGGATACCAGGGCAATCGTCAGGGCGGTGGATACCAGGGCAATCGTCAGGGCGGTGGCTATCAGGGCAATCGCGATGGCGGTGGATACCAGGGCAATCGTCAGGGCGGAAGCGGATACCAGGGCAACCGCCAGGGGGGAAGCGGATACCAGGGCAATCGCCAGGGCGGAAGCGGATACCAGGGCAATCGCCAGGGCGGAAGCGGATACCAGGGCAATCGCCAGGGCGGAAGCGGATACCAGGGTAGACCAGGCGGACCGGGACGGCCAGGAGGGCCTAGAACAGGCGGACCTGGACGACCAGGGGCTGCAGGTCCGGCACCAGATTCACAGGAAAACAAGAAGAGCGCAGGGCGAAAGGTTTTTAAAACCAAGAAGAAGACCGACTACAAAAAGAAGGACGATGTTCAGGAAAGAGATTTTCAAATCAAGAAAAAGACTGTTCAGCGTGCAAACCCGGTTCCTTCTGAAATTGAAATGATGGAAGTTATTACAGTTTCTGATCTTGCGAGAAAAATGAATCTTAAGGCATCAGAACTCATAGCCAAGCTTATGGGTATGGGCATGATGGTTACTATAAATCAGCAGATAGATGCTGAAACAGCTGAAATACTTGCTGCTGAATATAACTGTAAGGTAAAAATTGTTTCGCTTTATGATGAAACAATTATTGAAAGCGAAAAGGATGAAGAATCAGATCTTAAACCGAGATCTCCAATTGTAACTGTCATGGGTCATGTAGACCATGGTAAAACAAAACTCCTTGATGCAATAAGAAAAACTGACAAGGTCGCAGATGAGCATGGTGGAATTACACAGCACATAGGTGCTTACAAAGTAGCTCTCGACCAGGGTTCAATAGTATTCCTTGACACTCCGGGTCATGAAGCCTTTACTCTTATGCGAGCCCGCGGTGCACAGGTTACTGATATAGTAGTTCTTGTTGTAGCAGCAAATGACGGAGTTATGCCTCAGACAATTGAAGCTATCAACCATGCAAAAGAGGCTAAAGTACCCATTATAATTGCAGTAAACAAATGTGATTTGCCCGAAGCAAACCCGGACAGGGTTAAACAGCAGCTTTCAGAGTACGAACTCATCCCTGAAGACTGGGGCGGCTCCACTTTATTCTGTGAAATCTCAGCTCTTAAAGGAACAGGTGTTCAGGAGCTTCTTGATACTATTCTTCTACAGGCTGAAATCCTTGAACTTAAGGCTAATTATGACTGCCGTGCAGAAGGTAAAGTTATCGAATCCAGGGTTGATCAGGGACGCGGTATCGTTTCTTCTGTAATTATAGAAAGAGGAACACTTAGAATCGGTGATACTTTCGTTGCTGGAGTTTTCCCCGGTAAAGTTAGAGCCCTTTTTGATGATAAGGGTGATAAGATCGATGAAGCAGGTCCCGCAACACCGGTTGAAATCCTTGGTTTTTCAGGTATTGCCAGTGCCGGTGCTCCATTTCAGGTAACTGAAAACGAGAGAACGGCCAGACAGGTAGGTGAAAAACGACAGGAACTTGAAAAGCTTGGCAAGGCTGAAAATCTCAGTAAGGTTACGCTTGATAACCTTTATGATTCCATTCAGGACGGTGCAGTTCAGGAACTCAAGGTTATTATCAAGGGTGATGTGCATGGTTCCGTAGAAGCTCTGCAGTCAAGCCTGAAGAAGCTAAGCACTGATGAAATCAGGCTGGTTCCAATTCATGCATCTGCAGGTGCTATTGTTGAAAACGATGTAACACTTGCTTCTGCGTCAAATGCCATTATCATCGGGTTCCATGTAAGACCTACAGCAAAAGCTCTTGTTCTTGCTGAACAGGAAAAGGTTGATATCAGAAAATACAACATCATTTACGATGCTGTTGCAGATATAAAAGCAGCCATGGAAGGAATGCTTGCTCCGGAATTATCAGAAGAGACCATCGGTACTGTTGAAGTTCGTGATGTCTTCAAGGTTCCGAAAATCGGACTTATTGCAGGATGTTATGTCCTTACCGGTAAGGTGAAACGTAATGAGCAGGCCCATGTTATACGTGACGGTGTAATTATCCATTCCGGAAAGATTACATCACTCAAACGCTTTAAAGATGATGCAAAAGAAGTTGATGCCGGTTATGAATGCGGTATCGGCATTGAAAACTATGCTGATGTACAGGTCGGCGACCAGTTTGAAGTTTTCATCATCAAGGAAACAGCAAGGAACCTGAGCTGATTCAGGAGATTTTAAATGGCTGAATACAGACTGAACAGGGTAGAAAACCTGCTGAGAGAAGAAATAAGCAGTATGATTATGCGCGGTGTTATAAAAGACCCGCGCATTAGTACGCTTGCTTCCATCTCCAGAATTGAAGTATCCAATGATCTTTCTCATGCTAAAGTTTTCATTTCCGGATTTGAAAACGAAAATAAGATAAAGAAATGTGTTGATGCACTTAACCACGCATCAGGATTTATTCAGAAACAGCTTGGAAAGAAAATGCATACCCGGTCAACACCAAAACCGCATTTCGTATTCGATACCTCTATAAAAGACGGTTTTGAGATGACCAGGAAACTTGAAGAACTCGAAATCACTCCCGAATCTGATACGGAGAATACGGAATAGTCAATTTGAGCGAAGCAAACGGGATTATTCTCCTGAAAAAATCTTCCGGCCTTACATCCTTTAAGGCATTAAACGGTTTAAAACGAATTTTAAAAGAACATTCCGGAAACAAGGTGAAGGTAGGTCATACCGGCACACTTGACCAGTTTGCATCAGGGCTTCTTGTAGTTCTTTCCGGTAAATATACACGTCTGAATCAGATATTCTCAGGCTTTGATAAGAAATACAGCGCAGTGATAAAATTCGGAGAAACTACCGAAACCCTTGATCCGGAAGGAGTTGTCACTCAGACAGGATCGATTCCTGATTTGACATTAATAACCGAAAAGATAGAAACTCTAAAAGGAAAAATTGAACAGGTACCTCCCAAATATTCGGCGGTCCATGTTAACGGAAAAAGAGCATATAAAATGGCATTAAAGGGGGAGGAAGTAAATATTCCGTCCCGTGAAATTCATATTTATTCTTTTGAAGTAACTTCCTGGCAAAGCCCTTTCTTAAGCGTGGATATACATTGTTCCAAGGGTACTTATATAAGATCACTTGCAAGGGATCTTGGACAGAGATGCGGAACCTGCGCATATCTGACAGAACTTCAGCGAACAGAAGTTGGCCCTTTCAGCCTTGACGATGCGGTCAGTGAAACGGAATTTAATCCTGAATCAAATTTTCTTGACAGCAGGGCTGCGATAGAAGCAATCAATAAACATAACAAGAGTATCGGGATACTCGATTTAAAGCGGGAAAAACTGCAGGATATAACCCACGGGTCACTACCTGATGATTCATTTTTTGATAAGAAACCTGACTCTGCAGGAACTTATGCTGTATACAGCGGTAAGACATTATGTGCGGTTATTGAATATTCTAATGGTGATTACAGATATTTAATGGTGACTTTATAAATTATGCATATAATTGGATGGAATGAATTACTGAAAAACGGGCTTCCTCTGCAACAGGAGATCTCACTTACTGTTGGAGTTTTTGACGGAGTTCACAGAGGACATAGGCAGCTGATAGAATGTCTGAAAACCAGGGAAGGCACATCACCAGTTGTTGCTACATTCAAATCGAATCCTATTCTCCTTTTCAGACCGGATCTTTACAAAGGCGACATTCTGACCTATGAACAGAAGCTTGAACGGCTTATTGAGGCAGGCTGTGCCGCCATCATTCTAATTGACTTTTCTCCAGAATTCAGTAAACTGTCAGGAAGGGATTTCTTCAATTGTCTTAAAGATTCGATGAAACTCAGCCATCTGGTACTTGGAAAAGACCATAAGCTGGGGCGGAATGGAGATACTTCATCTGAAATCGCAAGAGAACAGCTGGAACCCCAGGGAATAAAGGTTGATATCGTTGAACCGCTTATAGACGGCGATTTACCGGTAAGCAGTACAAGAATACGGAATTCCATAGAGGAAGGCGATTTTAATACTGCAGAAAAGCTTTTAGGCTGCCGTCATGAATTAAACATAGGGGGCATCAGTCCCGTAATAGAGAATAACTCCTCCTGGTACAGGAGAAGAGATATTAAACAGGTGCTGCCGTTATTCGGACGATATGCTGTAGAATACGATAACAGCGGCTTTACCTTCGCCACAACGATTCAGATTACGGAAGACCGGCTGATAGTGGAAAATCTGCCGGATTTTAAATCTGACAAACTAAAAATTTTTAATCTTTTGTAGGGAGTATACAATGTTAACAAAAGAACGCAAGCAGGCGATTATAGCAGAATTTGGACTCAACGATAAGGACACTGGTTCAACCGAGGTTCAGATTGCACTGCTTACAGCAAGAATTCAGGATTTAACTGATCACTTTAAAGAGCACAAGAAGGACCACAGTTCGAGAAGAGGACTTCTGAAGATGGTCGGCCAGAGAAGAACTTTTCTGAAATATCTTAAAAGAACAGATCTGGAAGCTTACAGGGAGATTTTGAAGAAACTGAATCTCAGAAAGTAATTAATTATTAGGAATTTTTTATGATAAATAGAGTTAGTCTGGAAATTGACGGAAAAGAGCTGGTTCTTGAAACCGGAAAGATGGCAAAGCAGGCAAACGGAGCTGTATTCGCAACTTATGGCGGATCAGCAGTACTTGCTACTGTCTGCTGTGGTGATAAACCGGTTGAAGGGCTCGATTATGTTCCTCTTCAGGTTGAATATAACGAGAAATACTATGCTGCCGGAAAAATTCCAGGTGGTTTCTTAAAGAGAGAGGGACGGCCTAAAGATAAGGAAATTCTTGTTTCAAGACTTATCGACAGACCGATGCGTCCGCTTTTCTTTAAAGAGTTCGGCAGAGAGATTCAGGTAGTGCCTACTGTAGTTTCATCTGACCAGGTCAATCCGCCGGATGTAATTGCAATGGCAGCTTCTTTTGCGGCTGTTGTAATATCAGATATTCCATTTGACGGACCTATCGGTGCTGTCAGAGTTTGTTATGCAAACGGGGAATATACAGTAAACCCGACCTTTGAACAGATCGAAAACAGTGAACTTGAAATTGTTGTAGCCGGATCAACTGAAGGTATAACAATGGTTGAGGGTGGTGCAAAAGAGGTTTCTGAAGAAATTCTTTTAACTGCCATCGACAAGGGTAAGGCTGTTATTGATCAGCTTTGCCGGATTCAGCAGGAACTTGCTGAAAAATGCGGACTGGAAAAACTTGGTCTTACTGAATCCAAGCTTGAACTTCCCGGACGCGATGAGATAGAAAGCTTTGCTACACCGCTTATCAGTGAAGCATGCTTTGTAAAAGGCAAACATACCAGATATGCAGCAATCAAAGCAGTTAAAACTCAGGCCAAAGAAAAGTTCTGTGCAGAATTTTCTGAAGATGAAATGAAACTCTTTGATGCACTTATGGAAGATATTGAGTACAACGTAGTTAGAAAATCTATCCTCGAGAAGAAGCTCAGAACTGACGGACGAGGTCCTGAAGATATCAGACAGATCACATGCGACATCGGTGTTCTTCAGAGAACTCACGGAAGCGCCCTTTTTACAAGAGGCGAAACACAGTCACTTGGTGTAACTACACTTGGAACTGTTTTTGATGAGCAGATGATAGATGATATTGACGGTGATAAGAGATATACCAACTTCATGCTTCATTATAACTTTCCTCCTTTTTCAGTAGGTGAGTGCGGAAGACTTTCTACCGGACGACGTGAAATTGGCCATGGGCATCTTGCCCAGCGGGCTCTTGCAGCGGTTATCCCGACTAAAGAATCTTTTCCCTATACTATAAGGATAGTTTCAGAAATACTTGAATCTAACGGATCTTCATCAATGGCAACAGTCTGCAGCGGAACACTTTCACTGCTTAATGCCGGAGTTCCTATTAAAAAACCTGTTGCAGGTATTGCGATGGGTCTGATAACTGACAACACTAATACTGTAGTTCTTTCCGATATTCTTGGAGAAGAAGATCACCTCGGAGACATGGACTTCAAAGTCTGCGGAACCGCTGACGGTATTACAGCCTTCCAGATGGATATCAAAATCTCAGGAGTAAGCCCCGAGATTATGAAAACTGCTCTTGAGCAGGCCAAACGCGGAAGAATGCATATTCTTGATATTATGGGTAAAACAATTAGTGAGCCAAGTTCTACTGTTTCCGAGTTTGCCCCGAGAATTATCAATATCAAGATTCCGGAAGATAAAATAGGTGCAGTAATCGGACAGGGCGGTAAGTCTATTAAAGCTATCTCTGAGAAATATGATGTAAACATCAATATTGAACAGGACGGTTCGACAACCATCTACGGTAAAAACAGTCAGAATGCTGAAGAAGCTCTGGTAGTTGTTAAAGGCCTTGTTGCAGAACCGGAAGTAGGAACTTTATACCAGGGTGTCGTAAAGAGAATAATGGACTTTGGTGCTTTTATTGAGTTCCTTCCCGGGAAAGAAGGTCTTTGTCATATTTCAAGGCTTTCCAGAAAGAGAGTTAATGCTGTAGGCGATGTTCTTCAGCTTAACCAGGAAATTCCTGTTAAGATTATTGAAATTGACAGAATGGGCAGAATAAACCTCAGCTATATTGATGCACTTGAAGATCAGGAAAAAGCTGACAAACCTGCTGATGAAAAAACAGAATAACTTACTTAGGTAAATTAAACCCGGTGGTAAGACACCGGGTTCTTTTTTGGAGCCGTGATGAAAAATTTAAAAGTACGATACAGCTGCACTGAAAATCTTGAACCGGTATATTCTTCAGAATTTGCGTCAGGAGCTGATTTAAAGGCTGATGTTATTGAAGATATTATACTCAGCCCTCTCCAGCGGGTTATGGTTCCAACCGGTATCAGACTTGAAATACCAGCCGGTTATGAAGCCCAGGTAAGACCCAGATCAGGACTTGCTGCCAAAAGCGGAATTACAGTTCTGAATACTCCGGGTACTATCGATGCCGATTACCGTGGTGAAGTTAAAATAATTCTGATAAACCTTAGCAGTGAAGATTTTACGATCAAACGAGGAGACCGCATAGCACAGCTTGTTTTTGCACCTGTTGTTCAGGCAGAATTGATAGAAACAGAAGTACTTTCAGAAACAGACAGGGGGAGCGGCGGTTTCGGCTCTACCGGAGTCTGAGTATCAGGGATAAATTAATTAAGTGGGTAGAAAGTTTACCAGTGTTTACAGATACGTTGCGGAAGAATTTCTCTTTTCATTTACCGTTGCGTTTTTATTTTTTTTCTTTATCTTCTTTGTAAATCAGATACTTCTCATGGCAGAAGAAATACTTTCTAAAAATATCGGTATATTTATTGTACTTAGACTGCTGATTTATTCCCTTCCGGCAATAATATCTTTCTCATTCCCCTTCGGTTCACTCGTAGGAGCCTTAATGGCTATCGGCCGTCTCTCTTCGGATAATGAAGTTCTTGCATTTCAGGCCTGTGGAGTGCCTGCAATAAGGCTTTTTATTCCTATTGCAGTAGTAGGTCTTGTATTTTCCTTATTCAGTTTCTTAATGAATGATATATTCTATCCAATGGGAAATATAAAATTCAGCCAGCTTTACAGAGAAGTCTTATATTCAAATCCTGAACTTGAATTATCTCCATATTCAATCAAACGCTACCAGAAAAGTACAATAATCACAGGAAAAATTGAAAATAACGTAATCTATGATCTTGTGATCATGGATAAAACTCCAGAAAAAGACAGACGTATCATTCTTGCTGATTCTGCATCCCTCAACAAGCTTGAAGAGCAGAACGGTGTAATTTCTCTTGAACTGAATGGTGTATTCATTCAGACCTTTGATCAAAAGAAGAAGAATGATTTTGATTATCTCACATCAAAGTCCATGGTTTATAATATCCTTCTAAAGGATATTTCCTTTTCAATGAAATCACCCGGGCCGAGGGAAATGAGTTCCAGAGATGTTAAAGCTGAAATCCTTAAAAAAGAGGGTTCGCTTGATTCCAAGATTCTCTCAAACCTCAGGAGTGCTGAACTTTCAGGATATACTTTAGCCTCTGAATACTATACGGCTGTTTCTCAGTTTCCGCCTGATTTCGACTTTAAAATAATGAGTTCTAATCTTGAAGATTACAGAAACAGACTGAATAAGAACATTAGTGATCGTTCATTAAAAATATACCTTGTTGAATACTATAAAAAGTTTTCATTGCCCTTTGCCTGCTTTGCCTTTGTATTGTTTGCATTTCCTGTTGGACTTTTCACCAAAAGAAGCGGCCGCTCTGTAGGCTTCGGTATAGGACTGCTTGTTGCTGTCGCTTACTGGGGACTTCTGTTTGCTGGACAGACATTCGGGATACAAAACGATTCTATTCCGATATTGACGATGTGGATGCCTGATATTGTAATCATAGCTGCAGCTCTGATATTTTCACTACTGAGGTTTCGCCATTGAATACATTAGATAGAATGATCATCAGACAGTTTTTACCGACACTACTGGTCGCTGTAATGTTTTTTGTTCTAATCCTTGAGATGGTCGATTTGTTCGCCAACCTCTGGCGGTATATTGATAATGAGACCCCATTAATCCAGATAGTTTCTGTATTTGTATTATATATTCCAAAGTGTATTTCATTTTCAATTCCAATGGCACTATTGTTTGCTGTATCATATACTCTTGGAAACTTCTATTCCAACAATGAACTTATTGCAGTTTTCGGTTCCGGAGTTCCACTATTCAGGTTTGTTCTTCCTTTAATTTTTGCAGGACTTATACTCAGTGTGTTTTCATTTGCTTTTGAGGAAAATCTTGTTATAGAAACCTACAAAATGAAAAATGATCTATCCAATCAGATGCTTCGACGTTCTGAAAGTCTTAATAACAGCAATCCGACAGTAATTGATCAGAATGGAAGGGTTATCTACAGCGCCGATTTTTATAATGATAATGAAACTAATCTTACTAATTTAACTCTTATAGAACGAGATTCTGAAGGTAATCTGATACAGAGTTTAAGTGCTGAATATGCAAAATGGAATGAGGAAAAATTACTCTGGGAATTTAACCGCTGCAGGATATATTCTCTGAATTCCGATACCGGTTTTTATGAAATTGATTATATAGACAAGTTTACCAATGAATTATACGACGCAGCTCCCTTTACATTTCGAAAGGTTGTGCGGGATGTTGAAGAAATGCAGCTTAAAGATGCCTCATTATGGATTGAAGCGCTTCAGAAAGCCGGTCTGCCTTACAGAGAAGCCCTTACAGCTTATTACAAGAGATTTTCTTTTGCTCTGACCCCATTTATAGTAAGTCTGCTGTCTGCTGCCATAGGAGGGAGGTTCAGGAAAAATATCCTCTTGATGAGTCTGCTTACAAGTCTTATCATATCTGTAGTATACTATGTAATGCAGATGGTTCTGGTTATCCTTGCTAACCTGGGTTATATTTCACCGGCTGCCGGTGCCTGGTCACCATTTATCTTTTTCTGCATACTTGGATTCTTTGCCTATCGATGGTCGCATTCGTAATAAATCATTCTTATTTATGGAGTATTAGTTGAAATTCGAAGTTATAAAAAATGATTCAGGCTCTTCCGCCAGAACCGGAAATCTGGAACTGCCTCACGGCTCCCTTGAAACTCCGGTTTTTATGCCGGTAGGAACAAATGCAACTGTAAAGGGTATGCATCATGAAACCCTTGATAATATCGGATTCAAGCTCATTCTTGCCAATACTTACCACCTGTATCTTCGTCCGGGCATGGATCTGTTTCTTGAGTTCGGCGGAGTACACAAGTTCAGTAACTGGAAGCATAATATACTTACCGACAGCGGCGGATTTCAGGTATTCTCTCTTGCACCATTCAGAAAAATTAAAGAAGAGGGTGTATATTTCAGATCTCATATAGACGGAAGCTATCATACTTTGACTCCTGAAAAGGTTGTACAGCTGCAGAAGGCTTTCAACAGCGACATAATGATGCAATTAGACGTCTGCACAGCACCTGAAATAGACTATCGCAAGGCTCTAGAGGCTCTTGAACTTACAACAAGATGGGCCGGCAGATGTAAATCCGAGTGGATGAAGGAATCGCCCGGTTATGAAGGAAGCCTGTTCGGTATAGTGCAGGGAAATTTTTATGAAGATCTTAGAAAAAGAAGTGCAGAAGAACTGATTGAGCTTGATCTTCCCGGATACGCCATCGGCGGTCTTTCTGTTGGTGAAGAATATAATGTATTCCGTGACTTTCTTTCATACACTTCACAATTCCTGCCCGAATCAAAACCAAGATATCTTATGGGTATAGGCACACCTGAATATATACTTGATGCAGTTGAAAACGGTATTGATCTATTTGACTGCGTACTTCCTACCAGAATTGCCCGTAATGGTACTGTATTCACAAGAAGAGGAACCATTTCGCTCAAAAAGGCTGTACACGCCTCATCTCATGAACCTATTGAAGAAGGCTGTGGCTGCAGAGCCTGCACACAATATTCCAGGGCTTACCTGCGGCACATGTTCAAGGCAGGAGAGATGTACGGTCCAATGCTTGCCACTGAACATAACCTCTATTTCCTTTATAATATGCTTGAAGATATACGAAAAAGTATACGCGAAGATCGATTTACTCAGTTTAAAAAAGACTTTTTGTCCGTCTATAACTCAAGCAATTCAACTGGAAAGGCCGGCAGATAAAAATTATGAGCGATAAAACAAAAACGGTCCGTTCAACTTTTGTTGTGATGATCTGCACCTTTGCATCTAGAATACTCGGATTCATACGGATTGCCGTGATTACGGCAATTTTCGGAGCCGGCGAAGTTGCAGATGTTATAAATCTTACTTTTTCAATCCCAAATAACCTCCGGAAGCTGATGGCTGAAGGGGCACTTTCTTCAGCATTTATTCCTGTGCTTTCACAGGCTATGGTGAAAGACAAAACAGGAAAGGAGCCAAAGCGTCTGGTGCGAAATATCCTGTCGTTTCAGGTTCTAATTCTTGTTCCCCTATGTGTACTGCTTATAATTTTTGCAAAACCGCTCATATCTCTTGTTCTCGCTGAATTTGAAGCTCAATGGCAGGTTGACCTAGCTGTAAAACTTTTCAGATGGTTTATCAATTATCTGCTTTTTATAAGCATCAGTGCTGTTCTAATGGCTACTTTGAACTCGTCAGGTCATTTTATGGTACCGGCAGTTACACCGATACTTTTTTCAATCTGCGTAATAGGTTCAATAGTCCTACTTCATGAGATTCTTGGTGTCTATTCAATGGTTGTGGGAGTCCTGGCCGGAGGGCTTGCTCAAATACTGTTTCAATCTCCTGTTTTCATTAAATCCGGCTTTGATTTTAAACCTGATTTCAAATTCAAAAATTCAGGTTTTCAGCGTATAATGAAACAGTGGATGCCGGTTCTGGCAACCAGCTCAATTTTAACAGTTACACAGACAATTGCCTTCCGTTTTGCTAGCGGCCTCGCTGAAGGAAGTACTTCCGCACTAAGCAATGCAGTAGTTTTCTGGCAGTTCCCTTACGGAATATTTTCGGCATCAATATCAACAGTACTGTTTCCGCGAATGAGCCGTCAGGCCGCTTCATCTGATTACACCGGTCTTGCAGATACAATTCAGTACGGAATACGCTATCTGGCTGTACTTCTAATTCCTTCAACTCTTTTTCTAAGCCTTTTCGGCAGAGAGATAATAGCAGTCACCATTCAGCATGGGATGTTTACTGCCGAAAATACAGTTATGACGGCATCAGTATTAACAGCCTATAGTGCAGGACTGTTCAGTTCCGGCGCTTATAATTTCCTCCAGAGATTTTTTTACAGCTCCGGAAATTACCGAATTCCTCTTTATATGACAATGATAATTGCTGTAAGCGATATAATTCTTTCACTTATTTTAAAAGAAACTTATCTCGGTGTTAGGGGACTTGCCTATGCAAATACAATTTCCTTCAGTATCGGGTTTATAATTCTCTTTATTCTTGCAGTATTAAAACTTAAGACTATTGATTATAAAAGTATTTTAAAGACATTTTTGAAAATACTCTTTTCAATGACACCCTTTGTCGCTTTTCTCCTGATTTTTAAGAAATTAAGCGGAGACTGGTGGCTGGATGGAAGCAGTTTTTACGGAGTATCCATGCTTTTAACCGGTTTTATCGGCAGTTGTGCACTGATATTGGGGATGTATAAACTTACTAGAGTCGAGATGATAAATGATCTGTTGAGCAGAAGGAAAAGAAAAAATGCATAAAATACAAACCTTCCTTTGTTATGCGGTAATTTTTCTTATTCCGCTTTTTAATATATCCGCACAGGATATCGCAAATGAAGCCGATAAAACTTCAAATGAAACGTCAGCGGATGAACATACGAAGGAAGATGACAAAAAAGCAGAAGAGCAGCTTAAATCTCTTGATGAAGACAGAAGAGATACTCTTCTCTACGGCATTGATTCAGAGGTTACCGATCTGATAGATAAACTGACTTCTGAAAAGGATTCAAAGTTCATACCTGAAATCAGCGAAATCTATTCTGCAGCTCTGAATCCTTCGATAATAAGCAGCTGTGTTAATTATTTCATCGCTGTAGAATTTGATGGTGCAGGTGAAAAATCCAGGAATATTATCAGAAATTTTGAAGATGAAAATAATAATTCACTTTCCGCTGCACTGCGGTATGTATCTACGTATCCGGATGAAGAATCTGAGGATATCATTATAAACCTTGTTGACAATGAGAACAAACTTTTAGCTTCTGCAGCAATAACTGCACTTGGTAAATGCGGTACAGAAAAAAGTGCTGATACACTGCTTGATTATCTTGAGGATGATGATTTTCCTGATGAACTGAAACCTACAATTATTAAAGCCCTTGGTGATATGAAATCTGCGATTTCAGTCGATATCCTGATCGAAATTCTGGATGACATCGATGAAGAGAAATCCTGGCGGTGGAACGCATGTGAAGCACTTGGAAAAATCGGCGATCCAGAAGCTCTTCCGTCTATTAAAGAAGCACTGCTCGATAAGGATACATATCTTCGCTCATTTGCTGTAAAAGCACTCTCATCCTATGAGGGAAGGGATATAGAAAAAACTCTCATTCAGTCCCTGCGTGATTCATTCTGGAGAGTCCGAGTAAGTGCAGCAGAAGCCCTTGGTGAAAGGAAGACAAGCGAAGCTGTAGATATTCTGATTTATAAAGCTGAAAAAGATCCTGAAACTAATGTTAAAAAAGCTGCAGTGGAAGCTCTTGGCGAAATAGGAACAAAAGAGGCATTTGAGTTTCTGCGTGAAGCCTTCGGCAGCAGTACTACTTCTGCCGGAATACGTGCTCTTTGTGCACAAACTGTAATAGAAAAAGATCTTACCGCCTCTCTTGACACTGTAAAAAAGGTTTTTGCTGAAGAGTATGAAAAAGAAACTTCACCGATTCTTGGTCATATATGTAACTTTCTCAGCAAGCAGAATAACTCAGGACTTAAAGATCTTTATCTTCGAATGCTTGATCATAACGATGTCGCTGTTAAGATATACGGAATCAAGGGTATAGAATTAAACGGATTTAAAGATCTTAAGGAAAAACTCGAAGCAATCACTGAATCATCAGGCAATAACGCAGTAAAAAAGAATGCCTTATCTGTGCTCGAAGATTGGTAATGCAGTTTTTAAATACCGCATTATTTAGAATTCCAGATCAGGCGTTCCGGTTTTTCTGGTCATATTAAGATATCTATTGAGTTTTTCCAGTTTGGAAATATGCTGTCTGAACTCGATATAAAAAGTATGCTCATCCTTATTAACAACTTTTACAGGCCTGTAAAGACAGCCGTGCATGGGACCCTCAAGTTCCGGGAAAAACTCAGGGATTTCAGGCCGTAAAATAAAATCATCACCAGTACATTCTATTGTAGCAATTACCGCCGGAACCTTTACCAGAAAAATCCTGAATGCCGCTCCTGCTGACCCGCCTATCTTCTGTCTGGTATTAATTCCAAGCCACTTTATATTAAATACTCCGGTTTGAGTGTTCTGCCCGTACACGATCATTTGTATCGGTCTGTTTTTCTTTATATCAAACTCATCAAAACCGCGGCGTTTTGCTTCGGCAATCATCAGTTCCTGCATTGCGTTAGGCCGTTCGATAACAGGCATCTCTTCATGGACTTTTTGTTTTTTATCTACAGCAGGTTCAGATTCGCCCGGTTCAACCGGCTCTTCAGTTTTCTTCGCAGACTTTGATGCAGGAAGTTCTGATGCAGCTTCAGAAACTATATGATGCGCTGCAGGTGAGGCCATCGACGGTAAATGCGACGCTGACCCTGAAAACTTTCTTAGTATAAGAATTACCAGCACTGCAATAACGATTGCAGCAAGAAGCGTAATAATTATAAATCTGACTACCGGACTGAACGAAGAGAGCAGGCCGCGGCTTTCCATCAATTTAAAATGAAAAATTACATTGTCAGGACTTACCCTCTGTCCACCAGTGAAAACAAATTTTATTCCTGCAGTATATTCACCCGGTGCCACTGAATCGGGAAGGCTGACAGCTGCAGTCAGCGTACCTTCGGACCGTCCTTCAAGTTTAAGACTTACCGGTTCCTGAAGAATGTTCCGTCCGTCCCATGACAGGGCGGAAAGACTCAGTAAAATACTTGAATCAGATTTATTATTAATTTCAATATGAAGTTTAAAATTTCTTTTTACCTCTCCCAGCTCACTATCCACATGAAGCTCAGGAATCCCCAGAGCGACGGCCGCCATGTCATCTTCATCGACATCAAAAACGCTTGAACTTGCTCCGGCTGCTTCACTTACTCTTGCAATAACTTCATTGCTGTCAGTTCTTTCTGATTCAGCAGAACCGGACGGAGTATTTCCGGAGCCGGCAGCTGCAGAAGTATCATCAGTCTGCTCCCCGGAACCTGCAGCTGTATTTTGATTTCCTGTATCTTCAGTTTCAGACTGCGCCGGGGAAAGTGTATTCAATGATTCATTGTCTGAACGGTTTTCCGCTTCATCAGTTTTCAGCTGCAGGATACTTACATCCCAGCCTTCCTTGTGGATATCACCTGAAACCCTGTTCAGTTCATCAAGAACTTCATCATTAGTTTTACCGTAGTAAGGACTCCCCTCAGGAGGATCATGAATACCGTCGGTTAAAATAATAATTTTTTTGGCATTGCTTAACGGGAGATCCATGCAGTATTTATACAGAACCCGCAAAGCCAGAATAAGATCAGTGTGCTGTCCCATAGGCTGAAGAAGCATTGAATAATTCATAACCTGGTTGAGGTCATCATTATTCCGGATTTCCCTGGCTATTTCCACTTCAGTGGAATCAGAAAAAGTTATCAGGTTGAAAGTATCACCTGGTTTCAGATGTTCTGTAATTATTTTACCGATAAGAGATTCCTGAATACGATCGTAGTAGGGGATTACGCTTACGGAATTATCAAGAAGAATAACCATATCGGTTCTGTCCGCACCTGAAACAGGGCTGAGCAGAACCAACAGGAAAATTATAAAAAATATAACACTTTTTTTCATGAAAACGCTCCGGTTTAGAATTCAGAGACGGCCAGTTTTTCGATTGTGTAGTTGTATTCTCTCTCGTTGATTGTAAAGGTGAGTGTTTCTCCAGCCTGATGCCCAAGCAGTTCTCCTGCGAACGGAGACTGGTAAGAGATAATATTCTTTGCAGGATCTGACTCCCATGGGCCGAGAATAGTAAACTCTTCATTCTTACCTGAAGTATTATTTTTCATTGAAACTTTAACACCGAAAGCAATCTTCTCATCGCTTATATTAGCCGGATCAACAATCTGAGCCTTTTCTATCTCTTCCTTCAGTTTACCTACAGTAATCTGGAGAAGCTCCTGCTTTTCCTTTCCAGCTTTATACTCTGCATTTTCACTTAGGTCACCAAGTGCAATTGCAGCACCGATCTCCTTTGAGTTCATCGGTATCTCAACTTCAACGAGATGTTTAAGTTCCTGCTGTTTAACTTTATAAGATTTTTCAGAAACAAGAAGTCCTCTGATAGATGTCTTCTTTTCAGCCTTGGATGATGTTTCATCGTAGAACCTGAAGTCAGGGAATCTGTGTTTGATTGTATCTTTAAGTTTAATCTTAATCTGCGGATCAAGATCCTTAACATCTGATATAAGAGTATAAATTCTTGATACAGAATCTTCGTCAGCACTTGAAAGGTAGTCGCTGATCTTGCCTTCCCTGAATAGAAAAGTCTGAATCTGCTTGTTGAGCCTTCTGTTATCACTTACATCCTTTTTATCAGATATCTCTCTGAAGGTAATATCAAGAAGATGCACCATGTTTATGAGAATCTTTTCATAATTGGTATTATGCTTGCTGCACCATTTTTCAGTGACGTAATTTCTAACAATCCAGATAAATGCTTCTCTGAACTCCCTGTATCGGTCTGAAATCGAAATGAAAAGTTCTTCAATTCTGTCCTTGTATCCTGAAGAGGAGAGTTCATCAATAATGGCAGTAGACATTGATTTCGGGAATAATCTGATATAAAGATCAGGCCAGTCTTCAAGCTGCTTAAGAGCAATAAGAAAACTTCTTTTAATATCACTGTTATCAAGCTTTACATAAACGGCTTCAAGATCATCAATATTTGCAATCAGCTTCATAAAATCAAGTTCAAATTCAGCAGATTTCAGAAACGGAAACTCATTTACAAGCTTGCTGACAACAAAGAAACTTGCAATAGTCTGTTCGTTTACAATGGTATGAGATTTAAGCAGATTGGCAAAATAGGAAAACATTTCATTGAAAAAATCCGATTCTACATCACTGACTTTCACAAAGTCATCAAGTGCTTTGATCTTATTAAAGAAGTTCTTTTCTGCTTTAAATTTATTATAGATTTTCTCTTCTTTGGATATAGGCTTGTCTCGTACAATAAAAACATCGATTTTATCGGGATGGTTGCCGAAAACAGGGTCTTCCTTCAGGATGTTTCTTGCATTTGTACTCCAGCTGGACCATTCACCCTGTGTAAGGATTCCAGGGACCAGAGCCGCCTTGATCTGCTTCATATTAGCCGCATTATCAAAGCTTCGGATTACTATCTTTAATGCCCATGTAATGTCGTTTTTAATCTTATCATGCAGCACATCTTTCTTCTTTCTTACTTTAAGAACTGTTATGTGATCCTTTGCGAGACTGGTAAGAGCGTTTACTGCCATCTTAAGCGACATCTTGTGATTACGCTTTTTAACAAAATCGATAACAATTTCGTCACCGCTTATGCTTTTAATTTTACCGATCCCCCAGGAATTATGGCTTACAAAGCTTCCGACATCGAATGAAATATGCTTTTCAAAGTCAGCAATCGCATCATGTACATTTCTCCAGCTCTGATTAAGGTTGGAAAGACGTACATACTCATCAAGCTGGCTGTGAAAGCTGTATTTGGCCTTGAAACAGTCTGTAATTTCTTTCCTTGCCCAGGCATTCTTGGGATCATAGATGAGGATCTGCTTCAGTATCTCTATACACTTATCCCAGAGTTCTTCCTGCTTATAGTATGCATACAGGTCTTCAAGTAGCTGTGAAGCACGTTCTGTGCTGATGATTGTGCTGACTTTTCTATCAACGTGGGCAAAAAAGTCAGTTTCTTCGGGTGAGTATTCAATGAGCTTTGCCCATATTTCCTTTACACTGCTGAACAGTTTCTTATTAATATAACGGTGAATGGCCTTCTTATATAATTCAACGGCTTCTTCAATCTGGCCTTCATTTTCTCTTTTTTCAGCAAGAAGCTTTGTAATATCAGCTTCTTCATAATCTACTTTAATCAGTCTGTCCCAGACTTCATACTTTTTCTCTTCTTCGTTCTCATTTTCATAACATTCAGCAAGGGTTCTTAATGCGTACTTGTTTTCCCCGAATTCGAGGATTCTTTCGCAAAGAAACTCAACAATGTTCCATTTATGGTTATCTGTGAATATGGTAATCAGCATCACAAGGTTGGTATCATCGATGAGCTGGCGTCTTAAAGACAGGATTCCGGAAATATATAGTGCTACAATGCTGTTTTTTGTGTGAGTCAGGTGTTCGTCACAAAGATCCTTTACTTCATTCTGTATTTCATCTTCATAGGCAAGTTTGATAAGTGATTCAAGCTCCTTGAAGTTATTTATTGTATAGCTGTTTAAAGTTGCTCTGGTCCATTTCTCTTCGTTTAGGATCTCAGAAATCGTTTTTATGCAATCTGTGGACATATGTACTCCTGACTAGTTAATATATTGATTAAAGACTTCGTTATTAAGTCTTTTTATTTTCCGCAACAGTTCCTCAATTTTTTCACGTTCTTCACCAACTGAAATATAATGATCAACAAGCCTGAAGTATGCATTGAGTAGTCTGGGCTGTGTTTCCGCACCAATCTCTCCGTTTTCTTCAAGTCTGTTTTCAAACGAAAAAATAGACTGTTTTAATTTTCCAAGCTCAAGCGGCTTAAGCTCTCTTTTGATATTGAATACTCCGTATATCACCCCGTAGACGGGTATCCATTCTTTTATCTGCTCCCTGCTCAAATTCAGCTCTCTTACTCTCGAAATAAGCCGCTGAATCATCATTGATTCCAGAAAGGCTGTCTCTACTTTTGAAGGATCAATAAAAAAGGCCTCCCTGAAGAACAGTTTTGCCGGTTTAATCTCGTTGATTAAAGCATAGCAGTCTGCAAGTTCAGCCATTACTGCAGCATTCTCTTTCTGCTGTCTGAAAGTTCTTTCAAGAAAGGTCAGGGCATTTGCATAATCACCCATGCATTTATAGCACCTTCCTATTTTAAACAGTATCTCGTGATCATTCCCGCCAGAATCATAGAAAACTTTCTCATAGCTGTTCAAAGCAGTCCCGAAACACCACTGTCTAAGTGCATTAATGCACTTTTCATCAAATCCGGTAAAATTCTCTGCAAAGGCCATGAAGTTCTTCCATTCCTTAAGAAGATATTCACCCTTGGCAAGATTTTCACCAATCGTATCTATCCTGTTCTCTTTCTCCCGCCAGAAATTTGCACATTTAAGAGCACTCAGGATTCTATCATCCTCAAAATCTATCTCCAGAGCTTTCTCAAGTGTTTCAATGGCATCTCCAAAAAAGCCCTTGTGAAAAAAACCATATGCCTCTTCGAGGAGAGATGACTTCATTACGCTGTTCATGTGCGTCTTTCATTATAACATGTGTGGATTATTAGTCAATCAGTGGAGGAAAACTCAGAGTGACAATAATTGAACCTTTGTGCAAATTCTGTTACAGTTTAGCCATGAAAGATAAAAATGGAATAATTCTTGCCCCCTCAGTACTTTCCGCTGATTTTACAGCTATGAATGAAGGGGTCAGACTGGCTGAAAAAGCAGGCTGTGAATGGCTTCATCTTGATGTCATGGACGGGAATTTTGTGCCTGTTATCACCTTCGGTCATAAAATGATAGCTGACATAAGACCGCTTACAAAACTGGTTCTGGATGCCCACCTGATGATTAATTCGCCTGAAAATCAGATCGATAATTTTATCAAGGCGGGTGCAGATTATATTACTATACATATGGAAAGCACTGTTCATGTGAACAGGGTAATTAACAAAATTAAAGACGGCGGTGTTAAAGCCGGTATTTCATTGGTTCCGTCAACCCCTGTTGATGCACTTTCCGAAATACTTTCCGAAGTTGATCTGGTCCTTGTAATGACCGTAAACCCCGGGTTCGGAGGCCAGAAACTTATCCCTGCATGTATAGAAAAGATAAGAAAACTTGCGGCAATCCGTGAAGAAAAAGGCTATAATTACCTGATTTCTGCAGACGGCGGTATCAGCCGGGATACTGTAGGCCCTATGATTGAAGCAGGGCTTGATGTAGCAGTAAGCGGAAGCTCTTTCTATGGAGCAGAGGACCCGGTAAAGGAAGCCGGAATCATAAAAGGCCGTATTTAATTCTTTATATAATACGGAAAAAGGTCGAAATTGAAGATAGGAGTGTAGACCTTGAAACGTATATCTAAAATCCTTATGGCAGTTTCTCTTTTATATATAACAGCAGTCTCGGCGACCGCTCAGAATACCGTTTCAGTTTCAAAACTGGATATGGGCATAAAAAGTTTCGGTGTGGCTGATTATGAGACTGCCTTAAATTATTTTCGTGAAGTAATTATAGACTCAGGACTTAAATCTTACCATTCTGATGCCTATTTCTGGATTGCAAAATCCTATATGGCGCTTAGAAAGCTCGATAATGCGGAACAGAATCTTGAATTCTTTATATCAAACTTTCCTGAACACAGATTTTATCCGGAGGCTCTGTATCAGAAAGGCAGGCTTCTTTTTCTACAACAGGATTATGAGAACTGTATTCAGGAAAATCAGAAATACATAGAGAAATATCCGGAGGCGCCTTTTACTGCAAACGCTTATTACTGGACCGCTGAGTCTTTATATTCTCTCGGCAGACTTCAGGAAGCAGAAAAGATATACAGCTACATTACCTATAAATATCCTTCAAGCTATAAGGTTGAATCTGCAAATTACCGTCTTGGTCTGATTGAACAGAAATATAGAGAGGAATCTCTGATAGATCTTCTAAAACTTACACATGAAGAATATCTGAAATCTCTTGAAGAATTTCAGGTAAGGGAAAAAACCTACGAAAAAGCTCTGGATAATTATCAGAAGCGTCTCTCACTGTCTGAAACCGGAATACAGGACAGTTCACAGGGGCTTTCAGTTGAGCTTCTGGACCTGCAGACAAAACTTAGAAATAAAGACAACGAAATCATGGCACTGAAACGTAAAATTGCTGAACTTGAATACAGGCTTACTAACGCAGAAACCAAAGTTCAGGAATCAGCGGCGAAGGTTATTGAAGTAAATCCTGAAGAATCGGCTGCATCAGATGTGGAACCCGCGGATACAGAGGAAAAAACCAATCTGACCGCGGATGACCGGCTGAAGCTGCTTGAAATAAAATCAAGAGCTCAGGAAATCAAAAACTTTTATCTTGAATATCTAAGCAAGGTCGGGAGAGAGTAAATGAAAAAGTTATACGCAGTCATATTAGCGGCATTAGTATTTACATCTCTTATTTCTGCAGAAGACCTTAAAGAAGGCCGGATGAAGCTTTCAATGCATGAATCCAGCGGAAGAATAAGTGTTTTCTATCAGAACGAGCTTGTTACAGACAAATATACATCACTTCTGCTCAAACAGGATCCGCGAACAAGCGGTATAACCCTGCTTGTTGATAATAAAACCTTCAAACTCGGTGACAGTTATGATTTTGAACAGAGTATCGAACCGACTAAAACAGGTTCTTCATTTGTATGGACATCAAAGCAGCTCAAGATAACAGAGGCCTTTTCATTTGTCACATCAAAGAGTTCCAGTATAGCAGATGGAGTAAGAATCGATATCACGATAAATAACATTTCTGAAACAACCCTAAGTGTAGGACTGAAATATCTTTTTGATACCTGGCTTGGTGAAAAAAACAAGAGCAGCCGGCATTTTCGAAATCCTGATTATACATATATTTCCGGTGAAAAGGTATATAAGGGGCTCATGCCCGATTACTGGGTTTCCATTGATGAGGATACACCGGACATCGGGCTACTTGTAATGCTTGATAATAAGGTAGTAACTCAGCCCGACCAGGTTATCTTTGCTAACTGGAAAAGACTTGATGAAAGCGGTTGGACACTTAACACAAAGGACAACCGGAATTTCAACCTGCTTCCTTATTCAATTAATGATTCGGCTGTTGCACATTATTATGACCCTGTCAGAATCCCCTCCGGAAGCAGCCGAACGATCACTCTCGTACTCGGCAATTATTCTGAAACCGGATTTGAGGTAAAGACTGCAACTGAAAATTCAAATCTTGACGATCTTTATAACCGAGTCTCTACTGACGATTCCACAGAATCATTTACAAGTACTGAAAACGCAATCAAGAATGAACTGGTATTGACTGATGACCTTATTACTCATATAAACAGACTGCTTAACTCCAATGAACCTTTAACAGCAGACGAGCTTAATACATTGAATATAATGATACAGACATTAGAAAAGAATAAAGAGAATTTTGAAGAATAACGATGGCGGAAAGTTTCAAGAATGCTCTTATACTGTACAACAAACAAAAATTCTCCGACGTAATAAGGATACTTGAACCTCAGGTATTCCGTTTCCGTGATAATTTTGAATTCTACCATTTACTCGGGATGTCCTGTCTTTTTACAGGTGATTACGGCGGAGCCTATTCGTATCTGAGACGGGCAATCACTATAAATGAAGATGATATAGTCTCTCTCCTTGGAATCGCTGTAGTTTATCTTAAAAGAGGCGATACTGGTAATGCACTTAGAATATGGCTTGATGTTATTGAACTCGATCCAGACAACACGTATGCGGCACGAGGTCTTAATTTTCTCAAAAAAAATGCGGAAAGCGATTATTTCACCGGAGTAGCCGCACAGGAGCGACTTCAGAAATTTATTCCTGTTCCAGGTAAAAAAAGAAATAATCTTAAATATCTATTAATACCTGCAGCAATTCTGATTTTACTGCTTATTGCAGTTCAAATAATTCCCGGCAGGCTGATTCCAGCGCCTGTTAAAGTTTTTAAATTTATTAATGTTTTTGATACAGGCTCAGCCAGACCGGAACTGCCTGATGTAGAACTTGATGCAAGAAAGGAGTTCACTGAACTCACAGGCAGCTTTTCCTATACTTTTTCAGAAAAAGAAGTAGAAAAGCTTTTGAAAGATATCCAGGATTATCTTTATGATTTCCGCGATAATATTGCCATGAGAGAAATTAACAGACTTCTGCTTTCAAATGCCACTGAATATGTAAAAGACCGTGCGAGACTTCTGTCTGAATACGTAAGAGCACCTGAAATAACCGATGTAAAAGACAACTTCACCTATGCAGAAGTATTAGCCGAACCGTCTCTTTATCGCGGCTGCTATGTTTTGTGGAAGGGCAAAACAACGAACGTCTTTGAAAGTGAAGATGTTATAAGATTTGATTTCCTGGTCGGCTATCATGAGGAAAAAAATCTTGATGGTGTTCTTCCCGTTGAATTTGATTTCGGCATCAGGGTAAATGCAAATCAGCCTGTAGCCGTACTTGCACGAATAGATATTGATGATTCCGGTCAGATAATCCTGAAAGGAAAAACGGTTCAGCGGCTTTACTGATATTCCGTTTTCTCTCTGAAACTCACCGTAACAGATGCCTGTACTTTTTTAATTTTCTAAGCTATTATTACAAAAAAGATATTCCTGAATCACCGTAAATATTTTTCGGTATTGGGAGGGTAAGGAGTATATTTATGGCAAAACGAGCAGCATTGCCCGAAACCAAAGTAATTACTGATGACAGTGAAAAAGATAAAGCTCTTGAAGCAGCACGACTTCAGATAGAAAAACAGTTCGGAAAAGGTTCACTAATGAAATTGGGGACCGGTACCGACTTGAATGTTGAATCTATACCGTCGGGTTCCATCCTTCTTGATGAAGCTCTTGGAGTCGGCGGATATCCGAAAGGAAGAATTATTGAAGTCTACGGACCAGAATCTTCAGGTAAAACAACTCTCACACTGCATGCTATCGCTGAAGCACAGAAAAAAGGCGGTATTGCGGCATTTATAGATGCCGAGCATGCGCTCGATCCTACTTATGCCAAGGCTCTAGGCGTTAATACCGATGAACTGTGGGTTTCACAGCCTGATACCGGTGAACAAGCCCTTGAGATAGCCGAGTCACTGGTACGATCCGGAGCAGTAGATATTGTTGTTATAGATTCGGTAGCGGCTCTTACACCCCAGGCTGAAATCGAAGGAGAAATGGGAGATTCCCATATGGGACTTCAGGCCAGACTTATGAGCCAGGCACTTAGAAAACTGACCGGTACTATCTCCAAATCCGGATGCTGTCTGATCTTTATCAACCAGATTAGAATGAAAATCGGTGTTATGTTCGGTAACCCTGAAACAACTACAGGCGGAAACGCTCTTAAATTCTATTCGTCTGTAAGACTTGAAGTCAGAAGAGTCGAAACCATTACTCAGGGAACCGATAACGCTATCGGAAACAAAGTTAGAGTAAAGGTCGTTAAGAACAAGGTTGCACCTCCTTTCAAAAAAGTGGAGATGGAAATTATGTTCGGAAAGGGTATTTCAGCCAGCGGAAGTCTTCTTGATGCGGCTGTTAAGTATGAACTGATAGACAAAAGCGGAAGCTGGTATTCTTACGGAGAAGAGAGAATCGGTCAGGGGCGTGAAAATGCCAAACTTTTCATTGAAAACAACCCGGATACCGCTGCTGATATAGAGGCAAAGCTTCGTCAGGTTATGTTTCCCAAGCCCGAAGCTTCAGCACCAGCTGATGACAGCAGGAAAGAAGAAAAGAAAACTGCTGCATCCAAGAAAGCTGTTCCGGCAGCTGATGGAGATCTTTTCTGAATTGACTGAAAAAACGGTATATCTTGGACTGGGTTCCAATCTCGGGAACCCGGTGCAAACCCTTAAAGACGCTTTTGAACAGTTAAAAAAAATACTTTCAAATGCGGAAATTGCATCATTTTACAGAACAGAACCTCAGGATGTAACAGATCAGCCGCAGTTCATCAATACCGCAGTAAGAGGTATGACAGGACTGTCAGCTTATGAATTACTTTCGGAAATTAACAGAATTGAGACAGAATACGGCCGCAACAGGGAAAATGAAATCAGAAGAGGACCGCGAACTCTCGATATTGATATACTACTCTATGGAAATGAATTAATTATTGATCCGCCCGTTCTGGTTATTCCTCATGAACGTCTGCACCTGCGTAAATTTGCCTTAGTACCGCTATTGGAACTTAATCCTGAAATAAAACAGCCCGGTACCGATGTCCTTTACAGCACATTTATTGAAGGGCTTTCTGAACAGGGTATTTACTGTTTTTAACTGAAAAGTTATATTAACCCTCATGGATGAAAGGTCTGAAACGGAGCTTCACAGTCATTTTAAGGTTAATGATTTTGAGGGTCCGCTCGATGTTCTGCTTTTTCTGATAAAAAAATCGGAAATCAATATTTATGATATACCAATTTCTCAGATCACGGAACAATATATAAAATTTATAGAATATGCCGTCTCGGTTAATCTTGATAACCTGACAGAGTTTTATGTTATGGCGTCAACCCTTCTTTATATTAAAAGCAGAATGCTTCTTCCGGTTGAAATCGATGTCGATGAAGAGCTTGAAGACCCCAGAAAGGAACTTGTCGAGCGGCTTATTGAATATCAGAAATTCAAAAAGATCTCCGATCTTATGGCTGAAAAAGAAGCTGAATCGGAATGGCGGATTGAGCGGACAAGAAAACAGCGAACGCTTCCTTTCCCGCAGGATGACAGTCTATGGGAGCAGGTTGATGTATGGGATCTTTTTCAGACTTTCTCAAATATTATTACTTCATTATCATCAGAGCGTATTCTTGATTTATACGAAGAAGTAAGCATCAATGAAAAGATAAGTCTGATGTATGAGTATTTCGAAGCAAGGGAAGAGTTCCTGTTCTCGGAACTGCTCGTACGTGAAAATTCGATTCTTGATGTCGTCTGTGCCTTTCTTGCCGTTCTTGAATCGGTAAAACAGAAAAGAATTACTATACTGCAGAACAAACTTTTCGGAGACATACTTATTAAGAAACGCGAAGAACCCGAAGTGCAGGAGGAACCGCTAGATGGAACTGCTTAGTGAAATGGCGCTTATAGAAGCAGTCCTTTTTCTTGAATCAGATCCGGTTGAAATTAAAACCATCAAGAAGATTACAGATCTTCCGGAAGATTTGATTTTAAAAGCTCTCGAAAAGCTTGAAGAAAAATACAAGTCAGAAGGAAACGGACTTGATCTGATTGAGTTTGCCGGAGGATATCTGCTGACCCCTAAAGGTGAGCTTTGGGATTATCTAAAAGAGAGATACGGGCAGAAAAACGATAAAAGACTCTCCAGAGCCGCAATGGAAACACTGGCAATCATTGCTTATTCACAGCCTATTACAAAGGCTGAAATTGAGAATATCAGGGGAGTTTCAGCCGACAATATGATGCGGATACTCAGTGAAAGAACTCTTATTAAAGTAGTAGGTAAGAAGGATGTACCGGGTAAACCGGTTCAATACGGAACTACTAAAGAATTTTTAAAAACATTCGGACTCGGCAGTATATCCGATCTGCCGAAACTGGATGATGTCCAAAGTGACAGGTTTGAATTAAATGGATGACAATAAAGAAGCAATAAGACTGCAGGTATATCTGGCTCATTCCGGAATAGGTTCCAGGCGTAAATGTGAAGAATTTATTTCACAGGGAAGAGTTTCTGTAAACGGCAAGATCGTGCGGGAACAGGGCATAAAAATTACTGATGATTCAGTATCTTTCGATGGAAGACCGGTATATCCGGCAAAGAAAAAAATATATCTTGCACTGAATAAACCCATACGTTATGTATGCACTTCAGATGATCCTGACGGACGTCCGACAGCACTCGACCTCGTAAAGAATGCCTGGCCCGGCAGAATATATAATGTAGGACGTCTTGATTATATGTCTTCCGGACTGATTCTTTTTACCAATGACGGCGAATTTACCAAGGTAATTACTCATCCGTCTTCCGGTGTCCTGAAAACCTACCTGATTGAAACAAGAGAGGAAATCAAGGAGGAGGATCTTGAAGAGTGGAAAAAGGGTGTCCGGGTAAAAGGTATTAAATACCAAATCAGTGATTTTTCAAAAAAATCACCATACAAGGTTGAAGTCACTCTTGCTGAAGGTAAAAACCGGGAAATAAGAAACCTCTTTGCCTCACGTCTATACAAGATTAAAAAACTGCACAGAATTATGATTGGAAACATTTCAATCAAGGGCATAAAACCCGGTGAATACAGATATTTAAACGATAAGGAAGTATCAAGGCTTCTGAGAGCAGGAGACGGAAATTGATTATAGCACTCGACGGTCCTGCCGGCGTCGGTAAAAGCACCATAGCTAAAAAAATAGCGGAAAAATCCGGATTTTTTTACCTGAATTCTGGAAATTTTTACAGGGCGGTAACACTTTCAGCCATTACAAAGAATCTTGAACTGACAGATAAGACTGCAATTACTGAGAATGCGAAACATATAAGCATTGAAATAAAAGATAAAAAGCTTCACCTTGATGGAATTAATGTAGAAACTCAGCTTCACACTGATGCCGTTGATAAGTGGGTAGCCACACATTCTGCGATAGTTGATGTTAGAAGCATCGTTACCGATGCTCTCCGTAAAACGGCATCAGGCATGGATGTAGTTGTTGAAGGCCGTGATATCTCAACAGTCGTTTTTCCGGATGCAGATTTCAAGTTTTATATGGATGCTTCAATTGAAGTCAGGGCCGGCCGCCGCTATAAACAGGGAACCAGTTCCCAATCACTGGAAGAGCTTATAAACTCTATAAGAGAACGTGATGAAATAGATAAAAACAAACCTGTGGGGAGTCTTAAATTAGCCGAGGATGCCATATATTTGAACACATCGGACTTGACCATAGATGAAGTTTGTGAGAAAGTATTACATAAAATTCAGAGATGAAATAACAGGTTTTAGGAGATAGTTGCCGCTTATGACAGACAGAGATGTTACCGCCGACAATAACAACATGACCCTTCAGGAAGAATATCTGAAGAACTTCGAAGATATCGAAGAAGGGGCCCTGATTGAGGGTACAGTAATAGAGATTACCCCCGAACAGGTTTTTATAGACGTAGGCTATAAATCAGAAGGCAAAATCTCCCTTGAAGAATTTGAAAATAAACCAGAAATTGGGGATAAGGTCAGTGTTGTACTGATTAAGAAAGAAGGAAGAGGCGGCCAGGTTGTCGTTTCCAAGAAAAAAGCCGACAGTCAGGTATTCTGGAAAAACCTGAAAGAAGCTTCAGAGAATGAAACACCCATTGAAGGAACAGTATGCAAGGTTATCAAGGGTGGTTTTGAAGTTGATCTGGGGTTTGATGTAAAGGCTTTCAACCCGATTTCAAAAATTGACACAATCAGAGTAGAAACACCGGAAGAATACCTCAATCTTAAGTCAAAGTTTCTCATTGACAAATTCAGTACTTCTTCACGGGCAAGAATAGTCGTTTCAAGAAGACAGTATCTTGAAAAAGCTGCTGAAAAAGCCAAGAAAGATTTCTTTGAAAACACAACTATCGGTGATGAAGTTGAAGGTTCAGTTAAAAGCTTCACTTCTTTCGGAGCATTCATAGATCTGGGTGGTTTTGACGGACTTCTTCATATCAATGATATGAGCTGGGGACATGTTACAAAGCCGAAAGATTATGTAAAGAAGGGTCAGGTTATCAAGCTTAAGGTAATCAAGATTGATCCGGAAGATAAGAAAATAAACCTTTCGCTTAAACATTTTACAGATAATCCATGGAACACCTTTGAGCACAGATACCATATCGATGATGTCATCAAGGGCAAGGTCACAAAGCTTACAGATTTCGGTGCTTTTATTGAAATAGAAGAAGGTATTGAAGGCCTGGCACATATTTCAGAACTTTCATGGACCAAGAGAGTTAATCATCCGAAAGAAGTTGTTTCCATCGGTGATGAAGTAGAAGCCAAAATACTTGCTTTCAACCTTGATGAGGGACGTATTTCACTTGGACTCAAGCAGGTTCTACCGAATCCCTGGGATTCAATTGCAGAGAAATTCCCTGTTGGAATGGTTCTTAAAAAAACTATCAAGAAAGTTACCAATTCCGGTGCATTCATTGAACTTGAAGAAGGTATTGATGCCTTCCTTCATATAGATGATCTTTCCTGGACAAAGAAGATTAAAAATGCTTCTTCAGTTCTCAAAGAAGGCGAGGAAATTGAAGCATCAGTTATATCTGTTGACAGTGAAAACAAGCGTGTAAGGCTTGGTGTTAAACAGCTTTCAGACGACCCATGGGATCAGCTTAAGAAAACCTATCCTAGAGGAAGTCTTATTGAAGGCGAAGTCACCAATGTTACCGACTTTGGTATTTTTGTAAAAGTTCCCGGCGGTATTGAAGGTCTTATCAACAAGTATAATCTTGCTGAAAACCCCAACAGAGAAATATCAGACGAAGAACTTCTAAAGAAGTTCAATGTAGGTGATAAGGTTAAAGCACTTGTTACTGAAATCAAAGCTGATGCACAGAGACTTTCACTTTCTATAAGGGAATACCAGAAGAGTCTTCAGCGTGAAGAACTTTCCAAATACATTCATGACAGTGAAGAGGAAGGAAACTTTACACTCGGCGACATGCTTAAAGATAAAATAAATCTCGACGAAGAATAAAAACTGACAGGACGGTAAAACCTATGCAGGCAGCGTCCATTGATGTTGAGCGCCTTGAAACACTAATCGAAATTAACACTCTTATTAATTCCGATTATGCTGATGACAAGGCGCTTTTAACACATATACTGGAGGCTGCCTCCCGCCTGACAAACGGTGAATCTTCATCCATCCTTTTATTGAATCCTGAAAATGACAGACTATATTTTGAAATCTCGCTTGGACCAAAGGGGCCTGAAGTTCAAAAATTTTCAGTTAAAGTAGGTGAGGGCATAGCCGGATGGGTGGCGAAACATAATAAAAGTCTGATAGTAAATGATGTTGATAAAGACGAAAGACACTTCAAGGGCATCGATTCGCAGACAGGATATGCTACAACGTCGATTCTGGCTGTACCTATGCGTATTAAAGACCGCTGTGTCGGTGTTATAGAAATTATTAACAGACTGGATCAGCAGAATTTTACCAATGATGATCTTGTATGGCTTGAACGCTTTGCTGTTCAGGCGGCACTGGCTATTCAGAACGCAAGATCCTACCAGCGCCTTACTGATGAAATTATCAGGCTGCAGGATAAAATCAATGTGGAAAAAGGATATCATCCATTTATTCACGGCAGCAGAATAATTAAAGAAAAACTGGAACTTGCAGAGAAGATTGCATCGACAGATTCATCGGTACTTATTCTTGGTGAAAGCGGCGCAGGTAAAGAACTCTTTGCTGAGCAGATACACCTAAACAGCAAAAGAGCAGATGGTCCTTTTATCAGGATAAACTGTGCGGCTCTTCCTGAACATCTTCTTGAAAGTGAGCTTTTCGGTCATGTTAAGGGTGCCTTCACAGATGCAACTAATGACAGACGCGGCCGCTTTGAACTGGCGGACGGGGGTACAATTTTTCTTGATGAAATAGGCGATATGCCTCTGAATCTTCAAAGCAAACTATTGAGAGTTTTACAGCACATGGTTTTTGAAAAAGTCGGAGCCAGTGAACCCACTACTGTTGACGTAAGGGTTCTTGCTGCAACAAATAAAGATATTGAAAAGCTTATTGAACTTGGCGAGTTCAGAAGAGATTTATATTACAGACTTAATGTGCTTCCTTTTTATGTTCCGCCGTTAAGAGAGCGTGTGGAAGATATTCCCGAATTGTCTTCCTTTTTTCTTAAAAAGTTCAACCGTGAGCTTAAAAAGAGAATAAAAGAGTTCTCTAATGAAGCTCTGGATGCACTGATGAGTTATGCATGGCCCGGCAATGTCAGGGAACTTGAAAATGTAATTGAACGATCTGTAGTTATCTGTGATGAAGATTTTATTAAACCTCAGCACCTGCTTTTATTTAATAATGCAGATCAGGCCGGAGATTATGATAAGAGCAGCCTTAAAGATGCAGTAAATACATTCAAAAAGCACTTTATCAAAAGTACTTTAGAAAACCATGGCTGGAATCAAACCGAGACTGCAAAAACTCTTGGTATACAGAGAACATATCTGTCTAAATTGTTAAGGGAACTTGAAATAATCAATTCTTGATATATAATACACCAAAGGAGAATTTTTAGATAAAATGGCGACTTCGAAAAATGCTAAAGAACTTAGCGGCAAACAGAAATTTTTAAATGGATTATCATCCTTTCTTGAAAAAAACAAAAAGCTACTGATTATCCTGCTTGCAGTTATTTTTGTTGCGGTAATCGTTTCAGCTGTAATTACAAACCTTTCCGAAAAGAGAAATAATGAAGCGGCTTTAAGTGTTGAAGCACTTCAGGAAAAATATGTTGAGTGGCAGTCTTTCACAGATGAAGAGGAAGCAGATAAAACTGCGCTGGAACAGGAAATTATTGCTGATGCAGAAACACTTATTTCCGAGTATAAAGGCAGTTATGCAGCACAAAAGGCCTATTTTCTCTCAGGAAATATGAAATCGGCAGCGGAAAAATATGATGAGGCTGCAGATTACTATGTTAAATCCTCAGAGGTAAACAAAAAGAGTTACCTTGCACCTGTTTCAATCATGCTTGCTGCAATATCCTATGAAAATTCAGGAAATGATGAAAAAGCAATCGGAATGTACCAGAATATAGCAGAGAACTACAGTGATACCTATGCTGATGCACCAAGAGCTATTCTTTCACTCGGTAGACTCTATGAGGCTTCTGGAGACATTGACAAGGCGGTTGAGTACTACAACAGTCTTATAGACGAATTTCCATCCAATGGCTGGACCGATTTTGCACATACCAGACTAATACAGTTAAATAAATAAATTAAAATACCTATTCAGAGATGAGCTGACATTGACTATTCATTGTCAGCTCTTTTTTTGTTAAAAAATGCTTTTATTTTGCGTATTTTTTTGACATAATTAGTCAGGAGAACCCTTTATGTCAGGAAAAAAGAAACGGTTAAAAATATTTGAAACAAAGGTATTCTGCTGGATCATTGGTCTTCTTCTTCTACTCGCGTTCACTGCGGTCTCAGAATATACAGATGTCTTTAGACGGCTCGATTCTTCCATGCTAGATACTTTTTTTAAAAACAGATATTCAAGACAGAATAAAGACATAGAAGTCGGCGTTACCCTGGAAGAATTCAATCCCAATATATCTCCTGATATCCTTATAGTGGGTATCGATTTAAAATCACTTGAAAGACTGGGAAAATGGCCTTTTCCACGCTGGAGGGAAGCTGATCTTCTCAGTTCACTTGCAAGAATTCAGAATCAGGATGAAAGAGAAAGTTCCATCTTCATGGATATTTTTCTTACCGACCCTGACAACAATACTACGCATGACGGAATTCTTAATGAAGCGATAAATGAAAATGGAAGAGTCTTCCTTGAAACCGTTCTCAGCCAGACACCGCCTTCTTCAACAACATATGATGATTATTTTTACCGTCAGGAACTGTTATATAAAAATTACGGGGAATTACGCGATATAAAAGGAAACTGGTCTGATATGATGTCATTCTACGGACTTGAACCTCCTCTCGCGCCTTATGCCAATTCAACATACGGATACGGACATGCAAACTTTAAAGAGGATAATGACGGAATTTACCGTCGACAGGCTCTGGTTGCAAAAAGCAGCAAATTAATTGATTCAGTTAAATTAAGTGAACTTGATGTTGATTATCCCGTTGATTTTGATAATTATGAACAGCTAGTTTGGACCGATAATACAGGCAACAAACATAATATAGAGTACCCACTTACTAGACAGATTATTGATAAGCTTAAAAGTGATATGGAAAAGGATGCACCTTTAAAAACCGTTGATACCAACAATGACGGTGAACCGGATGAAAAATATTACATTGTTGAAAAATATGAAAACAGCTTTGTTCCGTCTATCACCTTAAGTTTATCTTGTAATTATTTCGGTAAGTCGCTTGATGATCTTGATATTACAATAGGGGAGTCTATTATTATTCCTGCTCCACAGGTTTTTAACGTCGAAAGCGGAGCCTGGGAAAAATACACAATAATTACAAGCCCGGCTGAATTTGATGAAGAAGGCAATCTGACCAAGGACGCTGTCAAGCGTGATATCGACGAAATACGCATTCCAATTGATGAAGACGGTACAATGCTTATAAATTATATGGGATTCCCATCATTTGCAGCAGCTGGAGAACGACAAACCTATCCTATACGTTCCTTTTCCGGTTATGCGACTACACCTCCTGAGGCCGGAGGAAGACTACCCAGAACCAAGGCTCTGGGTAATAAAATTGTAATGGTTGGAGCCTTTACAAGAGGAATGGCTGATGATGAGAAACCTACACCATACGGGCTTATGTTCGGTGTTGAGATACACGCCAATGCCCTTAATACCATCCTGATGGATAAATTCCTTACGGATGCTCCTTTCTGGGTAGATACTTTAATCTTGGCTGTCGCTATTTTCCTTGTTGCGTTTCTTTCTTCAAGGCTGCCAACGTTATGGTCTCTGCTTATATCACTTGTTCTCATTCTGGGTATTTTCATAGGATCCAGCTTTATATTTGACGCACATAATTATGTAATTTCTTTTCCGGAACCAGCCTCGGCTATAGTTCTGACCTTCCTTATGATCATTGCCTACAGGGCAATGACTGAGGAACGTGATAAACGTAAAATAAAGGGAATGTTCGGTACATATCTCAGTCCGAAGGTTGTTGAGCAGATGATGGATAATCCTCCCGAGCTTGGCGGTGTTGATAAGGATTTGACAGTATTCTTCTCTGACATTAGAGGTTTTACAACACTCTCAGAATCAATGGAGCCGCAGGAGCTTGTGCAGCTGCTTAATAAGTACCTGACTGAGATGACTAACATTATAATCGAAACAGAGGGAACTCTTGATAAGTTTGAAGGTGACGCCATCATGGCCTTCTGGGGCGCTCCTCTTGAACAGGATGACCATGCTTTAAGGGCATGTACAGCTGCTATTAAGCAGATGGAAGCATTAAAAGAATTGAACAAAACTTTACCACCTGAAAAGCAGATTGATATTGGAATAGGCCTTAATTCAGGAAAAATGACTGTAGGGAACATGGGTGCCGCCCAGAGAATGGATTATACGGTAATGGGTGATAATGTAAACCTGGGTGCAAGGCTTGAAGGAACCAATAAACAGTACAGAACAAACATAATAATGAGTGATAATACATACGGAAAGGTTAAAGATAAAGTTATTGCCAGGGAACTCGATAACATCAGGGTAAAGGGAAAGAATAAACCGGTACTCATCTATGAACTTATTGATATTTTATAGGGGGTATATAAGCTAAATTTACCTTAACACAAAAAAAGCTCTGATTCCTTTCTCTGGGAACAGGGCTTTTTTTGTCTAAGAAACAAACCAGTTAAATTTCCAGGACTTTTTTACAGCCCCCCCGTAGTACTTTAATTTCCAATGCAGGATAAAGTTATCATACATGAGCTTGACATTATAAGAGTAAAAGGTAAGAATAAGCTTGAAACAATTTATGAGCTTATTGATATTTAATAGAAAAGATAGATTGGAAATTATAGAAAATAGGGTAGTGGTAATTTTTAATTCTTTACCGTCCTGCTGGAGCTTTTTTAGCCTAGTAAATATATTTTTTATATTATTTTTTATTTCATCTTGCGGGTTACCTACATATTCTTATCTTGCACCGCCCCAAAAAACTCAGGTACGTGATGATCCTACTACAGGTGAATATGATTTAATTTTTCAAAACGCTTATACTAATTCCTTAAATATTTTTCAGGGATATGAAATATTTTATAAAATCTATTATCCTGATTCAACAAGTTCTACTACGTATCTCACTGATTTCAATAAAATTGATGGAAACTCCAGTCCTGATTATACTCTTTTAAAAAATAACGGATTCAGAAGATTGTATATCTCCATCGGCGAGGTAACATCTTCAACTCAAATTACATCCGGTATTGATGAAACTTTACACAGTAATTCTAAACCTGCATTTCTACTTGATGAGAACATGCTGGATGCTGATTTTGAAATCAGATTTAACTTTCTCAATGAGAATTATAATAATATTGAATCGTATAACACAAGCACATATACTTTTGACCCGACGCCTTATCTTTATAGATGGGTTTATAATGATCAAATATCAGATCCCGCAAGTTCTGATTATATTGCAAAATCTTTTAATGATACTGATTTTGATATTAATGACAGTGATATGCCAACAAGTATTACTTCTGCAAATATGACGGATGTGCTTAACCTCTACATAACGTTTTATATATGTTCCTATGGAAGAGATACAGAAGATATTACCCAGTCCGTTTATAGTGAACCTGAATATCTGGGTACCTTAAGCTTTGACTGCAGTATAACAGATTCCTACTGATACTTTTTGATTTTGGAGATTTATAGTTAGATGTTTTTTTATTTTAATGTAGCACTTACATATCTTTTAATTGGTACTATTATATCTTTCCTTTTCTTTTTATTTTTTAAACGAAAAAGTCTTAAACATTTTCTTCCCTGCTTATTATTTGGAGTAATAGGTTCATTCCTTGGAGGTTTCTTAAATCTTTTTGTCACTTTTGATCCTCTTAAGTATTTCAGCTTTTTCAGAAATATTTTTACAATAAGTATATTCATGCCATTGATAACTTCGATAGTTGTCGTATTATTTTACAGTATAGTAGCTGAGAATAACTGATTAAGACATAAAAAACCCTCAAAGAGAGAGGTCAGTGTGTTTCATGAATAATGGGCTCTTTTGGGTTGGTTGCATAAATTAAAAATCTCATTCGCTACATTTTACTTCCGATAATATATATTCTGTCTACTCCTATAAGTTGTTTTTCTTTTTATAAACCTTTTTCTAATAATACCTTTACTTTACCACTACTAAACACACCATAAAATAATAAACAATATACTACAACAACAAACCTGACTTAATTCAAATTATCAAAAAAACTTATAAACTACATTATATTGTATTATTTTTCATACACTCCTGCTCTGAAGTATTGGAATACCTAACATTTGACATCAAATATTCTAATTATTTTCAGGATATTAATTAATTTTTATATATGTGATATCATTACTGTATGGAAAACAATACACCTTCATATGATTTCAACTCTCTAATCGAGATATTAAATACACTTCTCGGACCCAATGGTTGTCCCTGGGATCGGGAACAAACACCTGACAGTCTTAAAGAAAATCTTATAGAAGAAGCTTACGAATGTTTTGATGCTATAATTGAGAATGACTATGAACATGCATGCGAAGAATTAGGTGATGTCTTTTTGCTTGCAGCATTTATAAGTATGATCTATGAAAAGCAAGATAAATTCAGTATGAATGATGTTTTTAAATCTATCTGCGAGAAATTAATCAGAAGACATCCGCATATTTTCAGCGACACAAAGGCAGGTACATCGGAGGAAGTAAAACGGCAGTGGGAAGACATCAAACTGCATGTTGAAGGCAGAATACATCATGATTCGGTAATGGATTCTCTTGCAAAGCATTTCCCTCCTCTTTTAAAAGCTTACAAGATACAGAAAAAAGCAGCTAAAAACAACTTTGAATGGGATACTATAGATGAAGTAATTTCCAAGCTTGATGAAGAAGTTGATGAGCTCAAACAGGCGGTTCTAAATAAATCGGATGAAAATATTGAGGAAGAAATCGGAGATATCCTGTTTACTATTGTTAATATCTCAAGATATCTTAAAGTAGATCCATCTACTGCTCTTTCAAAAACCAACTCAAAGTTCATAGATCGTTTTAAATATATTGAGTGTGAAGTAAAATCACAAAATAAAAAGATGTCCGAAATGTCTCTCGAACATCTTGATAAACTATGGGATGAGGCAAAGTTAAAACAAAATACTACTGATATAGATCAAAGTAATTAACTTGCACATACCTGTCTACTTCTCTCCAGTCTTCTGCAAGCGTAGATATTCTTGTTACAGTAAACTCTGAAATGAAAAACTCAGAAAACTTTTCATTTAAAAATTTAACTGGATTAACAATTTTAACTTTTTCATTTAAATTATTCAAACCAGTACTTAGTATTATTTTCTTACCCTGCCTTTCGAATTTCATGTCATAATTATTTTCAAGAAAGTTTTCAAGCTTGTCTATTTTCTCAGATTGTAAATCAACAGCAGCACTGATTTCATATACACCGCCTGCATAGACAGACATGGTAGATCTTGTTTTTTTACCAGTTTCTTCATTTTCAATCAGTTTTATGACTTTACATCTTACAATCTTAACGCCTTCAGGAAGAACTGCATTTAATCCATCTTTGAAACTGCTTTCAATGATATCACAATTTGTATTTTGAGAAAAAGTAAAATCTGCTGCTGCAATTTCTTCGTCAGAATAGATCCCGAGAGAAACAGGATTTGCAAATTCAAGCACCGGCTTTGGATTAAACCCTTCGGTATAACAAACATTAAGACCAGCACGCAGGAATGCCCGTTCAAAAACAGACATAATATTTATGTGGGATAGATATACAGCTGATTCATTTTTAGTGAATGAAAATAATATCTTAATTCTCTTTTCTAAATCTTCCTTTGATTTTTCCGTTTTATTTTCTGGGTTTTCTTCATCTGCAGGCCTTTGAGCATGGATTACTTTAGTTGTATCATCATTACAGCAGCCGCATAAATCATTGCATGGGTTATTGCAAGGATCTGTTATTTCACTGTTGAAGGCTTTGGACAGTTCTCGTTTAAGAAATGCCTTTCCCACATTTAAACTGATATCATCCCATGGCAGAGCTTCTTCAGTATCTTTACTAGAAAATAAAATATCCATGTTAACATCACAGTCGGTTATTGCATTTCTCCATGCATCACGGTCAATATACTCTTCCCATGCGTCCAGCCTGGCACCGTTCTTGTAAGCGGTAAGAATAATATCTGCCGCAGATTCGTCACCTCTGCTTATAACTCCTTCTATCATGGACATAAAAGGAGATTGATAACCAACTTTAAAGAATCTTGGCGGAAGAGCTTTTTTAATTTTCATTATTCTTTGCAGAGCTTCTTCCTCGGTAAGCTGAAAAGACCACTGATATGGAGTATGCGGTTTAGGAATAAACGTACCAAGATTTACATTAATCTGCATTCTTGATTCGCGCCCAACTTTTCTCAGAAAATCAATAATATTATCGGTTTCTTCATCTTCTCTGAAGAATGGCAGTCCAACCATAAAATAGAATTTAGCTTTATTCCAGCCATATTTTTTTGCTTGATTTAGTATTTCGATTATCTTATCAGTTGTAACTTCTTTATTAAGCCCTTTCTGGTGAGCGATATCCGGTGTTTCAATTGCAAATGTAAGCCCGCTTTTACGCACTTTTGATATTTCATTTATTAAAGGTAATGTAAAACCGTTTACGCGCATGGACGGAAAAGAAAAAGATATCTTTCTTTTGCTGAAAATATCATTTAAACGTCTGCTGAGCGTCTGTATCTGTGTATAATCACCACTGGACAGCGAAGACAAAGTCATTTCACGATACCCGCATTGTTTAATAATGTTTTCAGCTTCACTTATGATATTATTTACCGATTTTTCCCTGAAAGGCCTATAGTAAATACCTGCATGACAGAATCTACAGCCATTAGGGCAGCCTCTCATGATTTCTATCACACCATGGTCCTGAACGGTCTTTATTGAAGGAACAAGATATTCCATATCCGTAAGATTGCTGCCGAAATCGTTCCATACAGCCCTCTTCGTCTTTTCCTTTTTTCCTGAATACCATACGAAAGGATTTTTTTGTAAAATATTAAGGATTTCCGTTCTTCCTAAACCTTCCGTCTTCAGATTTTCAAGGTCTTTAATTAAAGATAAGAATTCTGATTCAGCCTCACCTATAAAAACTGCATCAATAAATTTACCAAATGGTAAAGGATTTGTTATTGCCGGTCCTCCTGCGATTACAACTGGGTCTTCTTCAGTTCGTTCTCCGGCTAAAACAGGAATACCGCTTAAAGATAAAACATTAAGCATATTAGTAGCAGCAAGTTCATATCCAACCGTAAAAGCCAGAATATTAAATTGTTTTACCGGAGTTCTCGTCTCAAGCGAAAATAATGGATTTTTATTTTGTTCCAGTGCCTGTTCCATATCCGGAGCCGGACAAAAAACTCGCTCACATTGAGAATGAGTTTTTTTATTTATGATATTATAAAGTATCTTTACAGCTTGATTCGACATCCCGATTTCGTATAAATCAGGAAAACAGAGCGCAATTTTTAATATCGAATCAGCTTTTTTTATCGAATTATACTCACCTCCGGAATATCTTCCGGGGGAAGTCACATTTAACAGAATTTTTTTAAATTCTGCATCAGGAATTCTTTTGTTTGAGAAACTATTCATAGAAATAAAACCTATATCAGTATTTGTATTTATGCAAGTAGATGCTGGATATAAGACCAAGCGCCATCATACTTGTCAGTATAGAAGACCCGCCATATGAAACCATTAATAGAGGGATTCCTGTTACAGGCATTATGCCCATAGCCATACCTATGTTAACTATAAAGTGAAAGAACAGCATTCCCACAACTCCTACACCTATGTAAAGTGCAAAAGCATCCTTCACCGAAGTCATTACAAAAAGAGTTCTAAGCATTATCACAAGAAACAGCACAAAAACAATAATACTTCCAAGGAATCCCCATTCTTCGGCAATAATAGAGAATATAAAATCTGTAGACTGCTGTGGAAGGTATCTGTAATGACTTTGGGTTCCCTGCAGAAAGCCTTTTCCGAAGGGACCTCCGGAACCTACTGCAGTGATTGACTGAATAACATTCCATCCTGCGCCTTTAGGGTCAACCTGAGGATCTAGAAATATGATAAGTCTTTTAAGCTGATAATCTTTTAGAAAATCCGATGCTATAAAAGTCATACCAAGAGCGATACTTAAAATAAGGGCAAAATATCCTATCCAGTAAAAATATGCTTTTTTATAAAAGAGAAGCCCTGCACCGCACAATCCGGCTATTAATGCAATAGAACCTATAACAATTAAAAGAATATGTTTCTCTGTTAAAATACGAGTAATTTTTAGATTCTTTTCTATGACAATATAACTATCCCATGCAGGAATAAGGGTGAAGATAATAATAAAAATACCGGTTAAGAGAATGAAGAAAATATATCGGCGTTTGATTCCAGCAGTGAAAGAAATAACAAGAAAAATAGGCAGATAAACCAAAGCTGTACCCATATCTGGCTGGATAAGAACAAGTCCCATAGGTATTGCCATAAGAAGCATACCTATCAGAAATTTAACCAGATCATTATACTTTTTTTCATTCTTTTCATAAAAAGCTGCAAGCTGAATAATCAATGCAATTTTCATAAACTCGGAGGGTTGAAATCCGACACCTTTAAAACTAATCCAGGATCTGGCCCCATTAACGATAGAACCGAAAGCCAAAACAATAACAAGCATAATAATCATTGCATAATAAATCTGGTTACTGTAGCTGCGCAGTTTCTCGTAATCAAAGAAAGAAACCAGCATATAAAAAATTATACCTATAACGCCCCATACTATTTGCTTAATATATTCATTATTCTGCAAAATGCCATCAGAAGAAATCCCGCTGGAATATATAAAGATTATTCCTATTGTAACCAAAGCTACTATCGAGAAAAAAATTATCAGATCAAAGGCAAAAAAAGATTTGGATTTCACTCTTCACGATTCCTCAGTTCCTGAATGTACCAGCGATATTTAAATTCATCCAGCACTTCTTCATAATTCTGATCAGCAAATATTCCCTGAAAAATCATATCTGCTGCTTTCGGGCCCCACCATTCCCAATCATTCTTTGCTTCGACGTTGACAACAACAACAACCTGATCGTCAGGATCTACAGCATCATAAGGACCGTATGCAGCAAACCAGGAGTCCCACTGTTCTTCGTATCCAGCCTGACCGGTTCCAGTTTTTCGGCTATCTCAACGGCCTTCGTTGTAATTACCCACCTTGCTGTACCTTCTGTGATTACTCCACGCATATATTCTTTCAAAGTCTGAAAGGTTTCTTTTCGAATATTACTTGTACGCAAGATTTCAGGTTCAACCGAAGATATCACTTCTCCTGTTGTAGAATCTGTTACCATTTTAAGAATATGGGGTTTATAAGCTACTCCCTCGTTTACAATCATTGCCACAGCATTAGCAAGCTGCAGAGGTGTTACATTTAAAGCCCCCTGCCCGATTGAAACATTCATAGTATCTCCGCCGACCCAGATAGTATGATAAACTTCTTCTTTCCATTCCGGTGTAGGAACAAGCCCCTGAATTTCTCCAGGTAGATCAATTCCTGTTATCTGACCGAATCCGAACCGGCCGGCATAATCGGAAATCTTATCTATACCCAGATAGTCTATACCCATAGTGTAGAAAAATACATTACATGACTCTGCAAGTCCGTGGGCAAGATCCAGCGGCCCATGCCCGCTTAGTTTGTGACATTTAAATATTCTGTCACCTAGTCGTTTTTCACCGGTGCAGTTTATTGTCTTATTAAGAGGAAAGGCTTCCTCTTCCAAAACCGCAGCAGTCATAAACATTTTAAATGTTGAAGCCGGAGCATATCCGGATTGAATACTGCGGTTTAAAAATGGAAATCTTGAATCAAGGGATAGTCTGTTATATTCTCTATTACCTTCATCTGTATAAAAAATATTAGGATCATAATTAGGATATGAAACCATTGCCAAGACTTCACCGGTATTTGGTTTCAGAACTACAACTGAACCAAGTCGGTTACCTAAAGCTTTTTCACATAAAATCTGTATATCACGATCAAGGGTCAAAACAAGATTATTACCGTTTTCCGGCGCAATAATCTGATAATCATCATCGTCAATTCTGCGCCCCCGTACATCTACTGTTCTTAAGCGGCTACCATC